>NZ_CP176395.1:3422500-8741851 GCF_046244365.1 Paenibacillus litoralis
AATGCAAAACATCCTTAGTTTTTTTGTAGCGATCTCGAGAGAGATCATTGGTTAAGCTACTAAGAGCACACGGAGGATGCCTAGGCGCTAGGAGCCGATGAAGGACGTGGCGAACAACGAAATGCCTCGGGGAGCCGTAAGCAGGCGTCGATCCGGGGATGTCCGAATGGGGGAACCCGCACGTGGTAATGCGCGTGTACCATACAGTGAATACATAGCTGTATCGGAGGCATACCCAGGGAACTGAAACATCTAAGTACCTGGAGGAAAAGAAAACAATAGTGATTCCGTCAGTAGCGGCGAGCGAACGCGGATTAGCCCAAACCAAGGAGCTTGCTCCTTGGGGTTGTGGGACGTCAATGTGGGAAAAGTTCGTTAGGTGAAGCGGTCTGGAAAGGCTCGCCATAGCAGGTAACAGCCCTGTAGCTCAAAACGAACGTATCCCTAGACGGATCCCGAGTAGTGCGGGGCACGTGAAACCCCGTATGAATCCGGCAGGACCATCTGCCAAGGCTAAATACTCCCTAGCGACCGATAGCGAAGCAGTACCGTGAGGGAAAGGTGAAAAGAACCGCGGGAGCGGAGTGAAATAGAACCTGAAACCGTGTGCTTACAAGAAGTCAGAGCCCGTTAATGGGTGATGGCGTGCCTTTTGTAGAATGAACCGGCGAGTTACGTTCACGTGCAAGGTTAAGCTGAAGAGGCGGAGCCGCAGCGAAAGCGAGTCTGAATAGGGCGAATGAGTACGTGGTCGTAGACCCGAAACCGTGTGATCTACCCCTGTCCAGGGTGAAGGTGCGGTAACACGCACTGGAGGCCCGAACCCACGAATGTTGAAAAATTCGGGGATGAGGTGGGGGTAGCGGAGAAATTCCAATCGAACTCGGAGATAGCTGGTTCTCCCCGAAATAGCTTTAGGGCTAGCCTCGGAATGAGAGTAGTGGAGGTAAAGCACTGATTGGGTGCGGGGCCCGCCAAGGGTTACCAAGTCCAGTCAAACTCTGAATGCCACATACTTCTGTCCGGGAGTCAGACAGTGAGTGCTAAGATCCATTGTCAAGAGGGAAACAGCCCAGACCATCAGCTAAGGTCCCCAAGTGTGTGTTAAGTGGGAAAGGATGTGGAGTTGCAAAGACAACCAGGATGTTGGCTTAGAAGCAGCCACCATTTAAAGAGTGCGTAATAGCTCACTGGTCGAGTGACTCTGCGCCGAAAATGTAACGGGGCTAAACACGCCACCGAAGCTATGGCTCGTATCGTCTTCACTGCATCTTTGAAACGGAATAGCACCGGCACATTCGCCAAAACATAACATGAACAAAGTGTCATGGTTTTGGCTAAATGCCCAAGCGAAAGACGGCATCGAAGCTGGAGTGAAGGCGATACGTGGGTAGGGGAGCGTTGTGTATAGGTTGAAGGTCGATCGTAAGGACGGCTGGACAGTACACAAGTGAGAATGCCGGTATGAGTAACGAAAAGACAAGTGAGAATCTTGTCCGCCGAAAGCCTAAGGGTTCCTGAGGAAGGCTCGTCCGCTCAGGGTAAGTCGGGACCTAAGGCGAGGCCGAAAGGCGTAGTCGAAGGACAACAGGTTGATATTCCTGTACCACCGTAGCCGTTTGAACGACGGGGTGACGCAGAAGGGCAAGGACGCAGACGGATGGAAGTGTCTGTCCAAGCAGTGAGGCTGATGTGTAGGCAAATCCGCACATCGTGAAGGCTGGGCTGTGATGGGGAGGGAAATTTCGAAAGTACCGAAGGTCTTGTACTCATGCTGCCAAGAAAAGCCTCTAGTGAGGCGAAGGTGCCCGTACCGCAAACCGACACAGGTAGGCGAGCAGAGCATGCTAAGGCGCGCGGAAGAACTCTC
Source organism: Paenibacillus litoralis (assembly GCF_046244365.1). Taxonomy (NCBI): domain Bacteria; kingdom Bacillati; phylum Bacillota; class Bacilli; order Caryophanales; family Paenibacillaceae; genus Paenibacillus; species Paenibacillus litoralis. The sequence goes on from NZ_CP176395.1 coordinate 3,424,371, forward strand.
GTTAAGGAACTCGGCAAAATGACCCCGTAACTTCGGGAGAAGGGGTGCCTCGGTAGGGTGAATAGCCCGAGGGGGCCGCAGTGAAAAGGCCCAAGCGACTGTTTAGCAAAAACACAGGTCTGTGCGAAGCCGCAAGGCGAAGTATACGGGCTGACGCCTGCCCGGTGCTGGAAGGTTAAGGGGAGCGGTTAGGGGCAACCCGAAGCTGTGAACCGAAGCCCCAGTAAACGGCGGCCGTAACTATAACGGTCCTAAGGTAGCGAAATTCCTTGTCAGGTAAATTCTGACCCGCACGAATGGCGTAACGACTTGGGCGCTGTCTCAACGAGAGATCCGGTGAAATTTTAATACCTGTGAAGATGCAGGTTACCCGCGACAAGACGGAAAGACCCCATGGAGCTTTACTGCAGCTTGATATTGGACTTGGGTACGATCTGTACAGGATAGGTGGGAGCCTTAGAAGCATGAGCGCCAGCTTGTGTGGAGGCGACGTTGGGATACCACCCTGATCGTATCTAGGTTCTAACCTACTCCCGTGATCCGGGAGAGGGACCGTGTCAGGCGGGCAGTTTGACTGGGGCGGTCGCCTCCTAAAGCGTAACGGAGGCGCCCCAAGGTTCCCTCAGAATGGTTGGAAATCATTCGAAGAGTGCAAAGGCATAAGGGAGCTTGACTGCGAGACAGACAAGTCGAGCAGGGACGAAAGTCGGGCTTAGTGATCCGGTGGTACCGAATGGAAGGGCCATCGCTCAACGGATAAAAGCTACCCTGGGGATAACAGGCTTATCTCCCCCAAGAGTCCACATCGACGGGGAGGTTTGGCACCTCGATGTCGGCTCATCGCATCCTGGGGCTGAAGTAGGTCCCAAGGGTTGGGCTGTTCGCCCATTAAAGCGGTACGCGAGCTGGGTTCAGAACGTCGTGAGACAGTTCGGTCCCTATCTGTCGCGGGCGCAGGAAATTTGAGAGGAGCTGTCCTTAGTACGAGAGGACCGGGATGGACGTACCGCTGGTGTACCAGTTGTTCCGCCAGGAGCATCGCTGGGTAGCCAAGTACGGACGGGATAAGCGCTGAAAGCATCTAAGCGTGAAGCCCCCCTCAAGATGAGATTTCCCAGTATGTAAGACCCCTTGAAGACGACGAGGTAGATAGGTTCGAGGTGGAAGTGCAGCAATGCATGCAGCTGACGAATACTAATCGGTCGAGGGCTTATCCAAAGTTCCCACCAAAGTGAAGAAGAGGCTGACGAAGCGTATTCCGAGTACTTTGGCGGGGCCCGGAAAAACATAAGGATTGTAATGCAGAACTTCGCATCTAGTTTTCAGGGAGTAAACCTATGCTTGAATGTGACTAGTGCACGGTAGAGCGTAGCAAGACCGCATTTGGCGATGCGGACAACCTGAATAGTTTGATCATTGACGCGGGGTGGAGCAGCCCGGTAGCTCGTCGGGCTCATAACCCGAAGGCCGCAGGTTCAAATCCTGCCCCCGCAACCAACGTTTGGTGATGATGGCGGAGGGGAACCACACGTTCCCATACCGAACACGACCGTTAAGCCCTCCAGCGCCGATTGTACTTGATCCGCAGGGATCTGGGAGAGTAGGACGTTGCCAAGCAGCTCGCAGCCCCTTCACTGGTTATCCGGTGAAGGGGCTGCTTTTTTGTGTTATCATGTTGTATAATCCAACTCGTATTTGTAAAAAATAACTTTTTCCTCTTCAGAAGAAATGGATTGGCTTAACGGAAACAGAGGTAATTGTTCGGACCGGTGAAGAAAAACATCAGATCGCCCTATGGTTATACGCTAAGTGACCCCGATTTTGGCGACGGATAACTAATCGAGAAAGTAGATTTTGAATGAAAAGTTTCCTTGTTGGAAATTAAGTAAATGGAAAGAAGTGAAATTGTTGAAGGATGATATTTCAAAGAATATTAAGGATTTTGACGAACGAATTAATACACTAGTAGACGAATTCGAGAATCACATCCATGCACACATTAATGAGGAATACTCGAAATCAACAAAGTGGCCAGATAAATTGGCTGACCGAATAGCATCTTTCGGAGGTAGTTGGAGATTTATTATCATATTTTTTACACTCCTTGCATTGTGGATAATTGTAAATACCTTGTCGTTCACGAAAGTTTTGCATTTTGATGAAGCGCCGTTTATTTTATTGAATTTGGTCCTATCGTTTCTTGCAGGGTTTCAAGCTCCAATCATAATGATGAGTCAAAATAGGCAAGCTGCAAGAGACAAGAGGGAGTCAGTAATTGATTTTGCAATTAATTACAAAGCAGAACATGAAATAGATGATATGCAAGGACACTTACATAGACTTGAGGCAGATTTTGCTGAATTTAGAAAAGTAGTCACAAATGATCTAGTGGAAATAAAAAAGATGTTACAGGACATACAGAAACAATAATTCAAGAAAATAGATGGGGCGGTGATTGAGTGTGGCCAAAGTAGAACTAATTGTTGACAATAATGTATACTCGTTGCAGAGAGAGATTAATAAATTTATCGAAGGAAAAACAGTAGTGCTTGTTACAACATCAATATGTCAAGGGACAGATGGATCAATGGAGTATTTAGCGACAATATGTTATGAGGACTAGCCTGGATTGGCTTGTGTTGGAGCATCTGATGGGAAAATAAGCAGGATGAAGGAAACCGGTCGGCATAACGCCGCCGGTTTTTTTGTGCGGATCATGGGGGTTGCGGCTCGATATACGGAATTCGGCGATATACCATTTCGCCCATACCGCGCCATTACTGGATTATCGTATACCGGACGGAATCTTGTGTATGGCGTTTCCTCCGGTGTTCCGCTTGAATTAGAGCTAGGGCGTGTCGGAAAACCCACTCAGTGGCATCTTTCACCGCCTTTTCGCCCCCTGCTTCGTTCCGTTTGCTTGACGTACCCCCGGTACGCCTTCACAAACGCGCCTTGCATGCAAGGATAAACGGCTTCCGCCCTCTCTTGGGCGGTGCGTTTACCGTAGCGTAATCCGCACAAGGTTAAGCTTAACCTTTCGGATGGAGGAACGAAAATTCGGCAAAATCTGCTACCCTCGGAGTTTCCAGACACGCCCTAGCACAACCATCGCAATCTTGCGGATAAGGAGAAAAGGCAGATGAATTCACACATGGAAACAAAAAAGACCATCTTTCGGCGAGCGGGTACGGTTCGCACAGCGGAGGAAAGGCTCAGGCGAAAGCGCCGATTCAACATGAACGTCCCCCTTATGATCATGTTTGCGCCGATCCTGATTTACTTCATTACCTTTAAATACGTCCCGATGGGGGGACTGATCATCGCCTTCAAAGATTACAACATGGCGGAAGGCATTCTTCACAGCCCTTGGACGGGCCTCGACAATTTCCGGCTGCTGTTTAACAGTCCGATGATGCTCTCCATTATCAAAAACACGTTTTTTATAAGCGTGCTGTCCATCGTTGTCTCGTTCCCCTTTCCGATTATTTTGGCGATCCTGTTGAACGAAATCAGGCGGATGGTGTATAAGCGCATCATCCAGACGCTCGTCTATTTGCCGCATTTTTTGAACTGGGTCATCGTCGGTTCGTTTATCGTGCTGATCTTTGCCCAGGAGCAGGGGATTATCAATAAAATCATTAGCGCGCTCGGCGGCGAGAAGATCCAGTTTCTGTATAACAAGTCGACCTGGCTTGGCATTTTGCTAGGTTCGGGGATATGGAGGGGAGTCGGGTTCGGGGCCATCATCTATTTGGCGGCGCTCGCCAATATCGATCCGAGCTTGTACGAGTCTTCTAGCTTGGACGGTGCCAACAAGTTGAGGCAAATTTGGCATATTACGCTGCCGGGCATTGCGCCTGTCATCGTGCTGATGCTGATCCTCTCAATGGAGCATGTCATGGATGTCGGATTCGATCAAATCTATGTACTCAAAAATCCGATGGTCGGCGATATTGCCAATGTCATCAGCGTGTGGAGCTACGAAGTCGGTCTCGGGCGCGGACAATTCAGTTTAACGACTGCCTTAGGTTTTTTCCAATCTTTAGTCGGGCTAGTGCTTGTGCTGGCCGCGAACAAAATCGCCCGTAAATTTGACCAGGGGCTATGGTAAAGGAGAATCGACATGAGGTCGTCATTCGGCGAGAAAATCTTTTATGGTATTAATTATGTGCTGCTCGGTTTATTCGGCATCAGCTGCATTCTGCCGATTATTCATATCGTATCGCTCTCCTTAAGTTCGGAGCATGCCGTGCTCTCCGGCTTTGTCGGATTGTGGCCGGTCGGCTTCACCCTGGATTCGTATAAGCTGTTGATCGAGGGAACGAGAATCGTAGGCGCCTTTAATAATAGTGTCCTGATTACCGTTGTCGGCACGATATTGAATTTGTTCTTTACCATTCTGGCGGCCTATCCGCTATCGCGCACCTATTTTTACGGCCGGAAACCGCTAACCATGCTGATTCTCTTCACGATGCTGTTCTCCGCCGGACTTATACCGAGCTATCTGCTGATCAAAAGCTTGGGACTGGTCAATACGTACGGGGCTCTATGGCTGCCCGGTCTTGTCGGGGTTTACAATTTGCTCGTTCTGAAAACCTTTTTCGAGAATATTCCGAGGGAGCTGGAGGACGCGGCGAGAATCGACGGATGCAGCGAAACCCGTTTGATTATGCAGATTATGCTGCCGCTGTCGATGCCGGTCATCGCCACGCTCATTCTGTTCTATGCCGTCGGACATTGGAATTCGTTCTTTAGCGTCATGATTTATATCAACTCCTCCGAAAAGCATAATTTGACGGTGTTGGTGCAGCAGATGATCATGAACAACCAGCTGGCTCAACAGGTTACGGAGGGACGTTTGAGCCAGGACATGATGGAGTCCGTCACTCCGCAGTCCATTCAATCGGCAGGCGTCATTGCCATGATCGTTCCGATGCTTATCGTCTACCCGTTTTTGCAAAAATATTTCGTCAAAGGCGTCATGATCGGGTCGATCAAAGGGTAGAGGGGTTGGCCGCAGCGAATCGTCGTGAAAATGCCTATTGGAATTGGAAGTCTATTACTGAGCGAGAGGGGCAATGACAAATGACGATCAAGGTTGGAATTGTCGGAGTGAGGGGCTTAAGCATGCTTACCGGCTTTAAATACATACCGGACACGGAGGTGGTGGCGCTTTGCGATCTGGATGAAGACTATCTTCAGATGCAAGCCAAGAAGCACGATATCCCCCGCACGTATAGAATTTTTGAAGACATGCTCGCCTCGGATATCGATGCCGTGGTCATTTCCACGCCGATGCAGCTGCACGTGCCGCAAACCATTCAAGCGCTCCAAAGCGGCAAGCACGTTTTGAGCGAGGTTACGGCTGGCGTAACGATGGATGAGCTTTGGTGGTTGAAAGAAACCGTGGAACAATCCGGGAAGGTTTACATGCTGGCCGAAAACTACTGCTATATTCCGCAAAACCAGCTCATCGGCAGCATGGTCAGGAAGGGAATGTTCGGGGAGATTTATTTCGGCGAAGGCGAATATATGCACAATATCCGCGAGCTTGCCTATCGGTTCAATCGCCCCGGCGTGGGGGAGAGCACGGTTCCATCGTGGCGCAAATACTGGCAGCTCGGCAAACGCGGCAACTTTTATCCGACGCATAGTCTAGGGCCCGTCATGCACTGGTTTGGCGACCGCATTCGATCCGTCTCCACCTTCGCGACCGGCTGGCATACGGACAAACGCTTTAGACAAGAAGATACGTCCATTACGCTGTGTCAGATGGAAAGCGGGAAGCTGATCAAGCTCCGTTTGGACTGCATATCGAACCGGCCACACAATATGAGCTACTATACGCTTCAGGGTACGAAAGGCAGCTATGAAGCGCCGCGCGGACTCGGGGATCAGCATAAAGTGTACTTTGCCGCGGACGGCGAAAACCCGGGTCATGCCGAATGGCGGCCGCTCAGCGACTTTAACGAGCATTTGCCCGAAAGGTACAAGAACGTAACCGAGGAGCAAAAATCCGCGGGCCATTGGGGCGGCGATTTCTTCATCGTCGAAGATTTCGTCAACGCCATGAAGGGGCTGCAGAAACCGGCGATCGATGTCTATGACGCCTGCGAATGGACGGCTGTGGCGCTGCTGTCCGAACTGTCGGTCATGAACGGCGGGCGGACGATGGAAATGCCCGATTTCCGCAAAAATTCCACGTACGGCGAGCAGATCGTCAAATTGTGAGGAAAGGAGAAAGCGATGAAATTACGCAGCAGCGAGTGGTTCGAAAACGACAACGCCGAATTGACCTTCCAGCATCGTTCCGCGATGCGGGCGATGGGGCATAATCCCGACACCTTCGTCGGCAAGCCGATTATCGGCATTTTTAACGCTTGGAACGATTTCAACAGCTGTAATTATCCGCATAAGGAATTGGTCGAATACGTCAAAAAGGGCGTGCTGCTTGCGGGCGGTTACCCGATCGAGCTGCATACGATTTCCACGCCGGCCGACTTTATGAAGCCGTCCGACCTGCTGTACCGGAACCTGCTCTCCATGGATCTGGAGGAAAGCATCCGGTCGCAGCCGATTGACGGCGTCGTGCTGCTGTGCGAATGCGACAAGACGGTGCCCGCCCAGCTGATGGCTGCGGCGAGCTGCGATCTGCCGGCCCTGCAATTGGCCGCCGGCCATCGTTCGTCGGGCAGCTTCCGCGGCAAGACGGTCAATTACGGCACGGACCTATGGAAGTACTCGGACGACTATAAAGCCGGACTGCTGTCCGATGAGGAATGGCAGGAGCTGGAGAAGTCCATTTCGTGCACGTTGGGAGGCTGCCCGGTCATGGGATCGGCATCGACGATGAAAAGCTTGTCGGAGATGCTCGGCATGATGCTTCCCGGCACGTCCAGCATTCCGGCTACCGACGCCAGGCGCAAAATAGCGGCCGAAGCGACTGGCATGCGAATCGTCGATATGGTGCGGGAAAACCTCACGCCTTCCCGCTTAATGACCGAGCCTGCTTTTCATAACGCGATCAAGCTGCTGGCGGCGATGGGCGGTTCTACGAATGCGGCGATTCATTTGACGGCTATCGCGGGAAGGTTCGGTATCCGGATCCCGATCGAGCGATACGCGGAGCTGACGGAGTCGGTGCCGCTCATCGTCAACCTGCAGCCAAGCGGATCGTACAGCATGGACGATTTCCATCGGGCAGGCGGCTTGCAGCGGGTCATCCACAACCTGATGCCGATGCTCGATGGAGATTGCCTCGGCTGTACCGGCGAAACGATCGGGCGCATCTACGGCTCGGAGATGCCGGAATACGAGACGACGGCGGAAGTTATCGCCGCGCTTGGCGCACCGTTCAAGGAGCGTGCCGGTTTGGGCATTTTGAAAGGGAATCTTGCGCCGCAAGGGGCGGTTATTAAAAAGTCCGCGGTATCACCGCATTTAGTGAAGCACAGGGGGCAAGCCGTCGTATTCGAAAACTACACGGATATGCTGGCGCGGATCGACAGCGACGAGCTGGAGGTGACGGCGGATCACGTGCTGGTCTTGAAATATTGCGGTCCGGTGGCGATGGGGATGCCCGAGTGGGGCTCCATTCCGATTCCGGCCAAGCTGCTGAAGCAGGGCGTGCGCGATATGGTGCGAATCAGCGACGCGCGGATGAGCGGAACCAGCTACGGTGCGGTTGTTCTGCATGCCGCACCCGAAGCGGCGGTGGGGGGGGCCCTTGCCATCGTGCAAGAAGGCGACTGGATCGAGCTCGATATCGAGGCTTCGACGATTCGCCTGATGCTGGACGACAGCGAGATCGAAGCCCGGCTGGCAGCCTGGCAGCCGCCGGAAGCGCAGCATAAACGCGGTTATCCGCGTCTGTTCGCCGAGCATGCGCTGCAAGCGCCGGAAGGCTGCGACCTGGACGTGCTGCGTCCCGATAACAAGGAGGAAGCCGACTTCGTCCCGCCGATCGTCGGCAGAGGGTAAGCTGTTTCGTCCATCAACACAGCGGAGAAAGAAGGGTAAGGCACAATGTCGCTTTCGCGGATACTGGAACAGGTGAATGTACGACGCGTCGCAGACGATACGCTCGAGCTCGTCAAGATGGAGAGCGTGACCGGCGACACCCGGCGAATGGCGGACCGTTACGAGCAAATGCTGATGGAAGCCGGCTGCTCGGTGCAGCGCTATGAATGGATACCGGACAATCCGACCTTGGTCGCCGTATACGGGAAGGATAACGGAGGCCCGACGATTTTGTTCAACGGCCATATGGACGTGGTTCCGATCCCCCATGACGCTGCGGAAGAACGGGACGGCCGCGTGTATGGAAGAGGAGCCTGCGACATGAAGGGTTCTCTTGCCTGCGTGCTTGAAGTCTTGCGGTGCTTGCGGGAAACGGGTACCGAGCTGCCGGGACGGCTGCTTATCGTTGCGAACAGCCTGCACGAAAGTCCTGGGGGAAGAGGAGAGGACCTGTACGCCCTTTTGGAACGAGTCCCGATCAAGACGGACGCAGTCGTCGTCATGGAAGGAGCCACGACGGATTGCACGGTAGCCCAGCTCGGATCGGCCACGTTCGAAATCGTGATTGAACGGGAGGGGGAGCCTTGCCATCAATTGTACGCGCCACCGAATACGCCTCATCCGATCACCGTCGCCTCCGAAATCATCGGTCTATTGAACCGATGGAATCTGGAACTCCGGAACCACCGGATCGAAGATATCGGGTACGCTTCGTATTTTTTGGGATCGGTCCATAGCGGGCAATTTTATAACCAGCTGCCGAACCGGTCCGTTCTTGTCGGCGTTCGGCGGTATGATCCGCTGCAATCCTACGAGGAAGTGGAAAGCGAGCTTCGGAACGGCTTAAACGAGCTTGCCGGAAGGCTCGGCGGCAGTATCCGTCTCGAGATGAAGAAAGTAAGGGACGGCTACCGCATCGATAAAAACAGCCCGGCAGTAGAGGCGCTTCAGCGTGCGGTAAGAGACGTTAGACAAATCGAATTCCCGCCGGTAGGGAAGCAGGTCGTCACCGACGCCGCAATTTTTGCAAACGCACTGGGTGTTCCTGCATTATGCTACGGACCGGATCAGCATACTGCGCATGGAGAAGTGGAGTACGTTGAAATCCATGAGCTTGAATTAACCGTCAAAGTGTATTTGCAATTTATCGAAGAATTCATGGAAATCCAATCTGGAATAAGATGAAACGACAAGTCATTACGGCAAAGGCTGCATAAGGGGATCGCCCCTACCCCAAACAATACCATTATGGGGAGGGACGGAGGGACGAATATGCGTAGCGGATGAAGTTGCTGAGCGAGTCGATGACATGGAAGAGCGGAAGGCTGGCGGCGGGCAGCTAAAGTTCGAACCCAATGCCCGTCCCTATGCCAAGCTGCTGCAAAGAAGGGCCCAATGATGAGGAGGAATCCATATGCCGAATGAAAAGACGGAGCAGCATGCCGAGAAACGTTTGGACCAGGATCGGTCGCAGGAAAAGGACGTCAAAGTCAGCCGCAGAAAATTGTTGACCGCCTTCGGCATGGCTGGTGCGGCGATCGCCGCAGGCAGAATGCTGTCCGGACCGTCCATCGCCTACGGGAAAGGGGAAGAATCGGTTACCGAATCCGTATATGAAGGGCTGTCCGGTAAGACCAAGCTTCCCGTATTAAAAGCAGCGAATCTGGTCGTTTCGACTACGATCGCCGAGATTAGGGCCAACGCCGATCCCGACCCGAAATTCCTCTATTTTGTCCGGGATGAAGGGAAAGAGGGCCATTTCATGGTCGATGTGACCGATACCGCATCGGCCGACAATACGGGAACGGTTGTCGTAGCGGCGTCCGGCGCCCGGTTCAAGCGGATGATAGCGGATGATACGATCGATGTCCGTTGGTTCGGCGCGAAGGGAGACGGAACGACAGACGATACGGAGGCGATCCGCGGAACGATCGCATACGTTTCTTCCTCTTTTCCGGGCGGAGGCGTTGTCTATTTCCCGAACGGGAAATACCGGGTCACGGACGGTTTTTCGTTAACGGCACAAAAAATCAGCTTGCTTGGAACGAAAGCGGAACTCTTTTTGGACAACGCTTCCGATACGATTACGGTGCTTACTTTCCTTAATTGTACCGACTTTTTCGTGGAAAACCTGAAAATATCCAGTTCGAAAACAACGAAGATGTTTTCCAAACAAGCGCATGGGATCGATGTTCGGGATTCGGGCAAGTTCAAGCTGTCGAATCTGGACATCTCCTATCGTACGGATGCCATCAATATCCAACACTGCAATAATTTCACGGTAGAAGGCAACGACGTTTATTATTTGGGCGAAGAAGGAATAAGGATCGGCGGAAGCTGGAATTGGCGCGTAGCGAACAACCGGATCCATCACCATAACGGCGACGGTATTTTGCTCAAGCACGCGGGCAGCCCGGAAGGCATGTACAACGGCGAAGTCATCGGCAACTTCCTGTACGACGGCGTTAGTACGTACGGCCTCGCCAATTCGATCGGCGGCGGGATCAATTCTAATGATGAAGTAACAGGAACAGCCGCAAGCAGACTCCACAATTTGGTCATCAGCGGCAACACGCTCAAAAACCTGCGGTACGGCATCGCGCTCGCCAGCATTACGAATTTCACCATTTCCGGCAATGCGATCATGAATGTCAAAACGGCCGGGATCCGGATGGACAATTCCGTCGGCAACAATCCCACGCATAATCCGGGAGGCGAAAGCTCGATTACGGGGAACACGGTCGAGAACGTGACGGACGGGGAGGGCATTCAGTTTCTGACGAATCAGGCCGTAGTGGATAAGGTGACCATCGCGGGAAATCATGTTCGAGGGGTTAAGCATGCCGTCTCGCATTACCCGGGCATTGCGGCTTCGAATGCCGCCGTCTCCGGCAATATGGTAAGCGATTGCAAGGTTCTGCTGCAGGCCAGCAATTGCACCGTGACCGGCAACCGTTTCATGCAAGGCGGATTTACCGTCTCCGATGGCGCGTCCAACTCGATCAAGCTAATCGAATCCTTCGTGTTTACGGGAAATACGTTCGAGGATACGATCGGCCAGATCGGGATCAGCATCGGATCGGGCATCATTAGCGGCAATTCGATCAAAACGGGCTCCTCCTTAGGCGCGATCCGGTTCAGAAGCAATCCGACAGGCAACGTATACATCATGAACAACAACTATGACTGCCCGAACGCGGCGGAGAAGATTACATACGACGCGGCGGTGACGGCGAGCGGAGCGGGGAAAATAAGCAGCGACTTTACGCTGGCGGGAGCCCTCCAACGTTATGGCAGCGCAGTTCCAACGGTAGGAACGTATACGCCGATGTCCATTATTTGGAGCAAAGACATCGGGCGAGGGAAGCCCGTCGGCCATATCTGCATCTCGGGCGGCACCCCGGGCGTATGGTCCCCGTTCGGCTATATCGGCCAAATCAAGCACGGAACGGCTACGTTAAGCGCATCGTCGGATTCCGTCAACGTTGAGCATAGCCTGGGCGACTTGCCGGCATACGTCTCCCCGACTCCGCTCGGCAATATGGGGCATGTTTGGATTACCGACATGACCACTACGCATTTTACGATACGATGCTCCGTTGCTCCGACAACGAATACCCCGATATTGTGGGAAGCGAAAGCATAGCTGCTCAGAGGAGAACGCGATGACGGCATTATTGTTTAACGGCGATCCGCTCAACATCGTAATCGAAGATAATAGAATACGGGGAACTGAATGAGAGAGCGAATATCCTAAGGCTAAGGAGGAAGACATGGACAAGGGGGAAAACAATCGAATTGTTCGCGCAGAGCTGTTTGGGGCAAAGCCGGAGCTAGACTTTGACAATACGTTGGCCGTGCGGTCGGCGCTTGAAGCTTGCCGGGAAAACGATGGCGCCATACTCGTATTTCCGCAGGGCGTCTATCATTTTTGGCCCGATCGAGCGATTGAGAAGATGCTGTTTATTTCCAATCACGATCAGGAAGGCTTGCGGCGCATTGCTTTTCACTTGACTGGCAGCAGCGGATTGACGATCGACGGACAAGGCTCGGAATTTATTTTTCATGGTCCGATGATTCCTTTTGTTATCGAAGCCTGCAGCCATGTAACGATTCGAAACCTCGCGGTCGATTGGGAGAAACCGATGTTTGCCCAAGGAACGGTATGCCGCGTTGACGCCGAATCGTTCGACATCCGGCTGCCCGAGGGTGCCGATTATAAAGTGGAAAACAACGCAGTATGGTTCGAGTACGGCGGGAAACCGGAAAAGGTATGGGGACTGAACGAATTCGACAAGCGGACGAAGGCGCCTGCCTATCAAAGCGGCGACAGGCTGAGCTGGAGACGGTACCGCAACTTGCGCGTCGAAGAGACGGCCCCAGGCGTGATCACGTACCGTGGTCACAACATGAAGCTGCCGCAGGCGGGAAACGTTGTCGTCATGCGGTTCGGGAAAAGAGAGGACCCGGCCTTTTTCATCAATGGCGGGGAGAACATCAGCCTGGAATCGATCCGTGTCCATCATGCCCCGGGGATGGGACTCATCGCGCAGAAATGCACGCATATTCGCCTGCACGAATTCAATGTGTTGCTTAGACAGGGAACGGACCGTCTCGTAACCGCCGCCGCCGATGCCTCGCACTTTGTAAACTGCCGGGGGCAGATCGTCATCGACCGATGCTTATTCGAGAATCAGTTGGACGATCCGTGCAACGTACACGGCATCTATGCCCGGATTGCGGAACGTATCGGGGACAACCGGTTATTGATCAAACTGGTTCATGAGATGGCAAAAGGCATACCGATTGCCGAGCCGGGGGATACGATCGAATTCGTTCGCCCCGAATCGCTGCTTACGTACGCAGTTTCCACGATTCAAGATGTGAAAACGCTGAATAAGGACTATTTGTTGCTGACATTCGAGCAGCCGCTGCCAAACGGCTTGAACGTCCATGACGTGATCGGGAATGCGACATGGAATCCGGATCTGACGGTCGTGGGCTGCACCGTGAGGGCAAACCGCGCCCGCGGTTTCTTGATTACCACATCCGGTAACGTGCTGCTTGAGGGTAATACGATCAGCACCCCGGGGGCCGGCATCAAAATTTCCGGAGATGCGAACTATTGGTTCGAGTCGGGGGCGGTGAAGCAGGTTACGATTCGCGGCAACGAATTTTTGGATTGCAATCATTGCTGTCCGGACTGGGGAAGAGCCGTCATTGACATCGATCCCGAGATCGAGCGTCCGGAGGCGCATGAAGCGTGTTATCACCGCAATATTTTGATTGAAAACAATGTTTTTGCCACGTTCGATACCGGTATCGTGTACGGCCGTTCTGTCGACGGAATCACCTTCGCGGGCAATGTCATAAAGAGAAGCGATTCCTATCCGGTGCATAACGTTATGCCATATCCGATTCAGCTTCATGCATGCAAGAATGTAACGATTTCAAGCAATCAATTTGCGGACGGGACAACGGCAATTGCACGGATCAACGATGTTGAAACGGAGATAACGTAGACGCACGACAAGGGAGATTTTGTCCAGTAAGCGATAATCGGCTATATACCATTTCGCCGCTATTACGCAGAAACTGGATTATCGTATATCGAACCGGCAATTTGTGTATGGTTTTTCCTCCTGTATTCGGTTTGAATTAGAACTAGCAGTAACGCGATTCCGGCAGGAGGTGATGTTCGAGACTCGCCGTTTTTTCATTCTAACGTATTGAGGCTGCTACTAAAAAAAGGGAGGATTATGTATGCAGAGAACTAAGAAAACGATCGTATGGGCACTTGCCTCCACGCTTGCTGCAGGAACCGCGCTCGCAGGCTGCGCCAAGGAGCAAGGAGACCAACCGTCAGACAAGAGTCCGTCGGCAACGGCTGAAGCGCAAAAGAGAGGGAAAATTTCCGTCATGGTCTACGACCGTGGCCGCGTTCCCGCAGAGGAAGGCACGTACGAGAAAAACCGCTGGACCGAATGGATCAACAAAAATGCGCCTGTCGACGCCACTTTCGTGCCGATCCCGCGCAACAATCCGGGAGAAAAGCTGAACGTCCTGCTCGCTTCGGGCACGGCGCCGGATTTTATCCAGGATTACGATGCTAATAACAAAAATGCCTGGTATGCGTCCAAGCAGTTAATGCCGCTCGATGATCTCATCGAGAAACACAGCGTGGAATACAAAGCGCTGCTCAAGAAATACCCGATTTTGCGCAAGCTGGGAACCCAAGACGACGGAAAACTGTATGAAATCGGAGCTCTCGTTCCGACGGACATCAACTGGATTTTTCTGGTGCGGGCGGATTGGCTCAAGAAGCTCAATTTGGAGGTTCCGAAGACGACCGAGGAATTGTATGCCGTCGCCAAAGCGTTTACGGAAAACGATCCGGACGGAAACGGAAAGAAAGACACGTTCGGCATGTCGCTCGGAGGCGGGTTTAACTCAAATATATTCAACTGGATTTTCGGCGTGCCGAGTGCCGGGCATGCCTTGGAAGACGGGAAAATGGTGTATCCTTGGAAACAGAGGGAAGCGATCGCCGAATTCAAGAAGCGGTTGTATCAGGATGGCCTCATCGATAAGGATTTTGCCGCCGATGCGAACGGGGAAAAAGCCAAGCGCGATTTCGTAAACGGAAAACTGGGCTTCTATACGATGCAGTGGGCGGATGTGAAGACGACTTTCGAGGCTTTCAAGAAAAACGTGCCTGAAGGCCAGCTCGTTCCGATCATGCTGCCGAGAAGTCCGTTCGGCCAGTTCGCTCCGGCGCTTGGCGGACCGGGATCGACACCGGGCGTTATTAACGCGAATGCGAAAGATCCGGTATCCATCATCAAATATATCGATTTTCTGAATAAAGAAGAGACGGTGAAAGCGCTCAAATGGGGAATCGAGGGAGAACACTACAAATTGGATGCCAAAGGTTGCCCGGCTCCCGCCGATCTGGAGAAAAATAAAAAAGAACTTTCCTGGAACGTCGACTATTCGATGGTGAGCAATCCGACCGATGCGACTCGCAAATGCGATCCCCTAGTCATGCAACTCGACACAAGCACTACCGTCGGCCAGGAATATAAAGCCATTTTGGAGACGGCCCGTAAAGTTTACTTGAATCCGCAAACGCCGATGCCCGGTTATTTCCTGAACGCACCGGCTTTGCCGAACGATCTGAATATGATCAACCAGAGCGTTGCCAAATTGGGAGACGAGTATTCGAAGGCGATCGTCACCAATGACTATAGCGCGGAGAAGGCTACCCAGACGGCAAAGGACATGTGGACCAAAGCGGGCGGCGGTAAAATCGACGAGTGGTACAATACGTACTACAATAAAAACAAAGACAAGATCGTAACGGTCATGGATATTTACGAGAAAAAATAAGCAAGGTGAGCGCGGCGCCCTCCGAATAGGGCGCCGATTAGCATGTGCGTGACCTTCAGAGCTCTCGAGTTCTCTCTACCCGGTTAATCGATCTCAACCGTTAACGCTTTTTATGGTTGACTCCTTATTCGTAACTCATTAGACTGTTCATAATTACACTTCATCTTGAAAGGGTTACGCATACGATGGAACGAATAACAAAGATCCCTTCCTTGAAGGCGTTAACGGGATTGATTACACGGCGAAGCTTGTTTATTACCCTTCTGTTCTCTTATCTTTTAATGCTGATCGTTCCCGTTATTGCCGAAACGGTTACCCACTCCAAATATGCCGATCTGCTCAAGAAGGAGACGGCCAATTATAATTTGTCTATTTTGCGGCAGGCGCAGCGTGTTTTGGACGAGCGTTTGCACAACATTGAAGAAGTGGCAAACAATTTGTCATTCAGCCCGGACATTCAGAGATTCCTTAATGTCGGACCCGAGATGGATGCCGCAGATAAGTTGAACATGTCCAAAGCGGTTCAAATGCTAAGCAGATTTAAATCGGCGAACAGCTTTATCGATAGCATTTACATCTATTTCAATAAACCGGATATTATCCTTTCCCACAGTACGAAATCTACACCTGACACTTTGTACAGCGATGTTACCCGGTATCCCGAATGGACACAGGAACAATGGAAAGCATTGCTTCAGCAGAAGCATGTTATGGAATATAGACCGGTGAAAGAGGCGATCGACAATTCTACCA
The DNA here is from genome assembly GCF_046244365.1 of Paenibacillus litoralis. NCBI lineage: Bacteria > Bacillati > Bacillota > Bacilli > Caryophanales > Paenibacillaceae > Paenibacillus > Paenibacillus litoralis. Next base: position 3,440,535 of record NZ_CP176395.1, read on the forward strand.
TGCATAAAGATCTTTTAATCTTATTGCAAACGTTTTCGTTCGGTCCGACTAACGGCCCATATGCAACATTGGTGATCTCCATCGATCAGAATAAAATAAAGGAATTGCTTACGGACATTCCTTTTTTGAATAAGGGCGCCGTTTATGTTACCGATAACAATAAACATGTGCTGGTCGGAATGGGCGATCAACACTTTCTGAACCAGGCCAAAGAGAGCGACATCCCGTTCCATAATGACAGCGTTTATACAACGATCGGGAATCGGGAGTCGATCATGTCCAGCGTCACTTCGAAACCGGGAGGCTGGACGTATGTTTCGGTCATTCCCACAGCAGTAATCATGCATGACGCAAAGTATATCCAAAAGATGACGCTCCTTATATCCGGTTGTCTATTTGCCGCGGGGGTCGCTCTCGCGTTCGCGCTTGCAAGGGGGAACTACAGGCCAATCAAGAAGCTTGCGGTTTGGCTTAAGGAGAAGTTTACGGAAGGTGACGGCGGCACAACGATTACCAACGAGCTTCAATTTATAGAGTACGCCGCGAATACGGCCTTGAGGGAGAACGATGCGATCAAGAAGTCAATGGATCGTCAGATGCCGATTTTGCGTTCCCATTTTTTGACGCATTTGGTGAAAGGATCGGTGTATGTTGACGACAATTTGGAAAGCTCTCTGGAAAGCATGGGGATTCGTTTTCCTGCCGGTTTCTATTGCTTCTTGCTTGTCAATGTGGACGAGTACCATGCCCATTCGATGGAAGAACGCAACTTTTCCAAATTTGTGATTGGAAATGTACTGGAGCACTTGGGCGGGGGGAAAGCGGCGGTTTATACAGTCGATATCGATTTGGATCGGCTGGGGCTATTGATCAATCTGCACGATGCCGGGGAACACAGCCGAAAGGAAATACAGGAGATAGCCGATCAAACGCTTCAGTTCATTATGCAAAAGTTTTCCAATTACATCAGCGTTGCCATCGGCGGTATCCATGAAGGTATGACAGGTATCAACAAATCGTACAATGAAGCTTTGACGGCTATCGACTATCAGGTTGTGAAAGGATTAAGTACGGTTATCGATTTCGCCGAAATTGAAACGGCAGCATCGGATCAAACCTATATCTACCCGACGGAGACGGAAGTGTTGCTTATTAACAGCATCAAGCTCGGGGATTCGAAAAGGGCGCTTGCCATCCTGCAGGAAGTGTTTGATCTGAACTTTGTGTCCGGCAAGCTAGGGCTTGGAATGGCAAGATGTTTGTTTTTCGATATGATGGGAACTGCGTTTAAGGTGCTTGGCAGTTTTTCGGTTCCTTATGAGCATATTTTTGGCCGTGAATTCAATCCTTATGAAGAATTGACCTCTTGCCGCACGATCCAAGAGATGCAAAAGATTTTGGAAGTCATTTATGTTAAGGCTTGCCGGTTTGTTGTTGAAAAAAAGAAAAGCAATAATCTCGGTTTGAAAGAAAATATTATCCGATATATGGAGAACAACTATGCCGACTATAATCTGGGTCTTGCCGCCGTTGCGAATGCATTCAGCATAAACCCGACCTATCTGTCGAACTTCTTTAAAGAGCAGACCGGCCAAAACTTTATGAGCTATATGAACGGAATCAGGCTGGAAGCGGCCAAGCGTTATCTTATCCATGAGACACTTACGCTGCAGGAAATCGCTCAGAGAGTCGGTTACTCCAATAGCGGCGTATTGATTCGGAATTTTAAAAAGGTCGAGGGCATGACTCCCGGGGAATATAGGGAAAACAACAAATAAAATGCTTTATAAACGAGTGAGCACGGCAAGCTTTCCGTCTATTGACGGGACGAAGCCCGTAGATTCGCTCGTTTTTTCATTTTTTCCGGCTCCCAAAGAAATGATCATTAATAAATGAACATGCCGAATCTGTAGTTTTGCCCATCCGGCAAAGTTCTGAATCTGTTCGGGCAGGCCGGTTTCCCTTATGCTTCATTTGTACGAAAGTGGAACCACATCAAGCTGAAGCGAATGGAAAGAGGTGTGCGAGTATTATGGAGGTTTCCAAGCCGCCAGTTGAAAAATCAGTAGGAGGCAGTCCGGTTGCATGGAACAAGATGCAGTCTTTTTTCCGGCATCTTGTCCGTGATCTTATTCGGAATAAGTTCATCTATCTCATGGCGCTGCCCGGAATCGTCTATTATGCGGTTTATCATTATTGGCCCATGTATGGAGCAGAGATCGCCTTCAAAAATTTCATCCCCGTAAAAGGGATATCAGGAAGCCCTTGGGCAGGCTTTAAGCATTTTCAAGATTTTTTTGAAAGCTATTACTTTTGGCGGATTTTGAAAAATACGGTGCTGATCAATTTGTATTCCTTGTTATTCGGCTTTCCCGCGCCGATTATATTGGCATTGCTTTTGAACGAAATTCGCAGCCGGATTTTCAAAAGTGCCGTACAAACGATTACTTATGTTCCGCACTTCATCTCGATGGTCATTGTATGCGGATTGATCATCGACTTTACCGCCCAGAATGGGTTGATCAACGATTTGATCGCATGGATCGGAGGCAAAAGAGAAAATCTCTTGATGAATGCCGGATTGTTTCGAACCATCTTCGTCAGTTCCGGCATCTGGCAGGAAATCGGATGGAGTTCGATCATCTACCTCGCCGCTTTATCCGGGATCGATCCGCAAATGTATGAAGCTGCCAAGATAGACGGAGCGGGCCGCTGGAGACAGCTGGTGAACATTACGCTTCCCGGAATTGCGCCCACGATCATCATCCTGCTCATTTTAAGAATGGGCCATATGATGGATGTCGGATTTGAAAAAGTTATCTTGCTTTACAACCCTTCCACTTATGAAACGGCGGATGTGATTTCTTCATTCGTCTACCGGAAAGGTCTGGTTGAAGCAAATTATAGCTATAGTGCGGCTGTCGGATTATTCAACTCGGCTATCAATTTCATCATGATCATTATTGCGAACCGGTTAAGCCGGAAATTTTCGGAAACGAGTTTATGGTAAGGGAGGAGCCGAAATGCGTGCAAGGCGAAGTTTTGGCGAAATGCTGTTTGACATAGGAAACGTTGGTTTCCTGCTTCTGCTCATGTTTTCCGCGCTTTATCCGTTTTTGTATGTTGCCCTCGCTTCGGTAAGCGATCCTGCCGAGATGGGAAAACACCAGGGGCTTTTGCTGTCGCCCATCGGTTTCCACCTCGATGCCTATAAGGCCGTTCTGAATAACAAGATGATTTTGACCGGATTCCGGAACACTTTGTTTTACGTTTTGATTGGAACGACGCTTAATGTCGTGTTTACGGCCATGCTGGCCTACGCCTTGTCGCGTAAAGATTTGTTTTTGAAAAATGCGATCATGTACTACGTCGTATTTACGATGTTCTTTGGCGGAGGCTTGATCCCCACCTATTTGATGGTCAAGCAATTGGGGCTTCTGAATACGGGGGCGGCCGTTATTTTGCCGGGACTGATCAGCGCAATGAACATGATTATTATGCGCACGTATTTTCAGTCCCTCCCCGACAGCTTGGAGGAATCGGCCAAGATCGACGGAGCGAATGAATTCGTGATCCTGTTTAAAATTGTCATACCGTTATCGATGCCGATTATAGCGGTTATGCTTCTCTATTATGGGGTTGGCCACTGGAACAGCTGGTTTAACGCCTCCATTTACTTGACGAAGCCGAAGCTATTTCCGCTTCAGCTTGTTCTGAGGGACATCTTGATCAACAGCAAAACAGAAGATATGATGGTCAGTCTAGGCACGAAAAATGGGCAGGACATGAGCGAAATGATTAAATATGCCGCAATCATGGTGGCGACGATACCTGTTTTACTAGCCTACCCGTTTCTCCAAAAATATTTTGTCAAAGGCGTTATGATCGGCGCCATTAAAGGCTAACCGGGTGAATCCTTCACGGCAATTCCGCGGATTGCTGCCGGAGGTTTATCATAAAATCAATCGTTCAAGGAGGGTTCTTAACATGAACAAAAACAGAAAAGCAATGAGTGCGCTTCTTGCGTCTGCGCTTCTTGCGACCGTATTTGCCGGGTGTTCGGACAAAAATACAGCCGAGCCTGAAAAAAGTTCGGCTCCGAGCGCCGAAGCGGGCAATGGCGGGAAGTCGCTGCCGATTGTGGAAAAACCGATTACGATCAAATGGTACCAGACCAATTTTGCCAGCGGTGTTCTCCAGAATATGGGGGAGTCCGAAGGATTTAAAGAACTCGAGAAGCGAACCGGCATTCACATCGAGTGGCAGCATCCGTCCTCGAATGACCAGCTCAATGTGATGCTGGCCTCCGGGGAATATCCGGACGTCATTTTTTGGAACTGGTCGAGCGTACCTGGAGGGCTGCAAGGTATGATCGACAAGGAAGTCGCCATAAAGCTGAACGACCTCATCGATAAGTATGCTCCCAATTATAAAAATGTTTTGAATAAGTACCCTGATGTGAAAAAGTTTGCCATGCTTGATGACGGGACCTACCCGGCCTTCTTTCAGCTTGATCCCGATCCGCAAAGAACAACGTATGTAGGACACATGCTCAGGAAAGACTGGCTGGATAAACTTGGACTCAAGCAACCGACAACGATTGACGAATGGTATACGACGCTGAAAGCGTTTAAAGAGAAGGATCCGAACGGCAACGGCAAACCGGATGAAATCCCTTACGGCACTTCCAAAGAATCGTTCATGACCAGCGAGTTAGCGGCGGCATGGGGAATTTTGGACGGGTTTTACAATGATCCGCAAAGCGGAAAAATGGCTTACGGCCCGATACAGCCGCAGTACAAAGAATACCTTGCGACAATGGCCAAATGGTATAAAGAAGGGCTTATCGATTCCGAATACGCCTCGATCGACAACAAAAGCCTGAACGCCAAAATCCAAGGAGACCTCGTCGGTTCTACCTATGGCTATGTCGGGTCGGGACTCGGGAACAACACGAAGGCTGCAAGAGCCAAATTACCGAACTTTACGCTTGAGGGGGTAACGCCTCCAATTGGCCCGGCCGATAAAGCCTATAATCATGCGGGAGATCGCATTCAAAAAGTAGGGTTGTCCGCTGTTATTACCAAATCAAGCAAATATCAGAAGGAAATTGCCAAATTGATGGATTATATGTATTCCGAGGAAGGGCAAGCACTGCTTAACTGGGGGATCGAAGGCAAAAGCTACACGGTTAATAACGGGAAAAAGCAGTTCACCGACAACATCTTGAAAAACAGTGAAGGGAAGGCCCCCAGCCAGGCCATTGTCCAATATGCTTTCCCTATTAATGGCTTTACGAAAGTGATGGATTACGAACCGTACCAACAAATTAATTTCGGTTTGCCTGAACAAGTCGAATCCGTCCGAAACTGGGCAAAAGGAGACACGGCGTTGAATGTGCCGACACTGAGCTTCAATTCGGATGAGAGTTCGAAATTGCCTACGATCATGAACGATATCAACACGTATAAAAGTGAAATGGTAACGAAATTCATTATGGGTGTGGAACCGATCAGCAAATTTGATGAGTTTGTTAAAAAGATGAAAGACATGAAAATCGAGGAAGCGACGAAAATTAATCAGGCTGCTTTTGACCGGTTTAACTCACGTAAATAAATAGGTATGGAATCCAAGCCGCTTCTCAACTGTCAAAGCGGCTTGGATTTTTTTTGCGAATTCTAGAAAGTAAATAGCGCCGCGGAAATCCGTTATTGTCGTGGAACCGGATCTCTCCTCTCCTTGAAGGGGGTACCGCGCAAACGTATAGCTACGCACCAAGGACCGTCTGGTGATCTTCCGGACGGTTTTTCTTAAAGTCTCAGAAAGTATAAACTCCGCGGATTGTTCGCTTTCTCGGTAAACGTCTGGCTCCAAAGGACTCCGATAGGCGTTTATCCTTGCGCTTCAGAGGTTAATAGCCGCTGTCCGCAGGGCGGTGGTACAATAAGGTATATTGACGGAAAGTTGTATATTGCTCATCGCAAGGTTTTCAACGATTCTGAACCTATATATTCGGTGGCTATTTACCGTCTAAACGCTATTCGAGCCCATTGGAGGACATTGCATGCCGGGTAAATGGTTTATACGGCTGTTGCTTTCCTATCTGCCGATCTTTATCCTCGTCATTTTCAGCTTGTCGATTATCTTCTTCGTTATGGTAAATAACGTGTCCCGCGAGCAAGCTCAGCGGGCGAATGAAGTGTTCATGGAACAAGTGCTGGTCCAGTTGGACCGTACGCTGGAGTTCATCAACCAACAAATTATGAAGGAATCGAGCTATAACGACGAACTGAAGGGCTATTACTTCAAATCGACGCAAGAGGCGTTTGAAAGTCTCGTCGTGCCGTCCAAAAAACTGCGTGAAACGATCGGAGCCCTGCCTCTCGTCGATTCGATCTATATGTACCGCACGGCCGACGAAATGGTGCTGAGCAAAAACTCGATCATGCCGCTAAGCCAGTTCGGCGACCAAGAGTTTGCAAGAAACATATTGCGGGAAGGGGCGCCGCCAAAATGGCTTCCGGTTCGCTCGTACAGGGAGTTTACGGACGAGCCTCAGACAAATGTCGTCTCGTTGGTGCGCAATGTGCCGTTGTTGAGCGGCGAGCGGGGATTTATTGTGGTCAACGTAGGCGTTCCGATGATTGCCAAGTACATCATGGATATGTCCAGCAACAAATACAGCTACATCCAATTGGAGGATCAGAACGGTATCGACATTTTGAATGCCAATGCTCCTCAAAACGGGTCGGAAATCAATACCGCAGTGTCGGATTATACCGGATGGAAGATTCACAGCGGGCTTCGCGACGGCGGCTTGTTTCATGTGTTTTCCCGGATTCATTGGATTTGGCTGGGCATTACGGCATTTACCCTGATCATGGGGCTGGTATGGCTGATCGTAGCCACAAGGCGAAACTATCGCCCCGTCGAAGTGATTGTCGAGCAGATCCGGCATTTTGCCAAGCAGAGGAGCCAGCTGCTCATCGCATCCGGCGGAAATGACGAGTTTCGGTTCATTGAGAGCGCGCTGAATCGGTTGATTGAACAATCCAATAAATACGATCAGCGGTTCCAGGAGGATTTGCTTTATCGGCGTCAATATTTTTTTCAGGAAACGATAACGGGCAGCAGGGCGATTTCGCCGGAGGATTGGAACGGGGAGCTCAACGGGTTGGAGCGTGCCCAAGAGACGGAACGTTTGATCGTATCGGTCATTGAAATCGACAAATATCAGGAGTTTGCCAGCATTTATCATCAGCGGGATCAGAGCTTGCTCAAGTTTGTTGTGAAGAGCGTCGTGAACGAAATTGCCGCAAAGCATGCCATTCCTGTTTGGTCGGAGTGGATTGCGAGCGAAAGGCTCGGGGTTCTGTACGGTTCGGCAAGCAGCGAGGAAGCGAGTTTACGCACCTTGAAAAGCATGGGAGAAGAGCTGCATGTGTGGGTGGAGAACCATCTTCATTTTAGGGTTACCTCCGGGATCGGCTCCGCCGTTGAAGAGGTGAGCGAAATCCCGCTTTCCTTCGAGGATGCGTGGAATGCATTGAAATATAAGAAGGTGCTGGGGGGAGCGGGAACGTTCCTTTATTCGGACATGAACGCCAAGTCTTCGGATACGATTTATCGAAATCTGGATACTATCCGCAAGCTTACCTCCTGCTTCAAGCAAAACAATGCGGAATGGGAAACGATTTACGAGGAGATATTTTTGAATTTGCGCAATAACTTGAGCTCAAAGGATGAAATCGTCATTGCGGTCAATTATTTAAACTATCATCTGAATCAATCGTTGAAGGAGATGGCCTATGAATACCGCGGACGCTGGGAAACGGACATCTATCCTAAGCTTGCCGATGCCGTGGAGAAATTCGAGACGCTTGATGAAGTGAAAGCGCTGGTTCGCGAACTTCTCGGAGAAGCGTTTGAACATATTCATCGCATGCGGGAAAAGCGGAGCGGCCATACGTTGATTCTGGAAATCAAATCGTATATCGAGGAGCAATATGCGGACCCGAATTTGTCTTTGCAGATGATCAGCGACCATTTTCAATTAAACACCAAGTACGTCAGTCAGTTGTTCAAGGACGAGATGGGTGAAAAGTTCGTCGATTATTTGGCGCTTCTCCGAATCCGTCATGCGAGGCAGCTCTTGGAGGAATCGAATGCTTCCGTTCAAGATATTGCCGTGAAGGTCGGCTATACGCATTCGCTTTCGTTTATCCGATTGTTTAAGAAGGTGATGAACGTAACGCCGGGGGATTACCGCAAGCAAAAAGCTTATACCGAAGGATTATGATCACGTGATTTTATACGATGGTATAGGCCGGGCGATCTTCTTACCGTATCTAGCGAAAGGGCTGCCTCTTGGCGGCCCTTCGCTGCGTAGACCGGCAGTAACCGGAATCAGCAGGAGATGGCCTAGCATTTTCGTGCACGAAATGCACGGACAGACCGTTTCGAAGTCGATATAGTGAAAGGGAGAGGATGACGGAGAGATGGAATGGGTTGAAAGAATGAATAAAGCGATCGGCTATATGGAGGATCGCATTGCCGAAGACATACCGATTTCCGAGGTGGCGACTATCGCGTGCTGCTCATCTTACCATTTTCAGCGGATGTTCTCCTATGTTACCGGTGTTCCGTTATCGGAATATATTCGAAGACGGCGACTCACGCTAGCCGCTTTCGAGCTTCAAAACAGCGAGATCAAGGTGATTGATCTCGCGCTTAAGTACGGCTATGAATCGCCCGAAGCATTCGCCCGCGCTTTTCAGCATTTGCACGGGACTACGCCGACTGCGGCACGCAAACAAGGGACGACGCTAAAAGCCTTCCCGCGAATGTCCATTCAAATCTCGATTACAGGAGGAACGGGGATGAATTACAGGATCGAAGAAATGTCCGGCTTTACTATTGTTGGAATAAAAGAAAGCGTCGATACGGAAAATGCTTTTACCCAAGTGCCTGAAATATGGCGGAACGCCAGGGAGGCAGGGGTTTTTGAGGAATTGTGGGAAATCCGAAATCCCGGCATCAAACTAAGGGGGATACTCGGGGTCTGCGCCGACGGCGATTTCGGTAAAAAGGAAGCGTTTGATTACATACTGGCCATCGCAACGGATCAAGAGCCGCCGCACGGTATGATGAAGCTGAATTTTCCGGACGCCACATGGGCGGTTTTCGAAGCGCCGGGTTCCCCGAACGGCATTCAAGAAATTTGGAAGCGGCTGTACACGGAATGGATTCCTGCATCCGCTTATGAGCTTGCCTACTTGCCGGCCATTGAATGTTATTTGCCTGTAGAAGAAGCGAAGAACGAATTATGGGTTCCGGTTATGAAAAAACGGTAAAGCAGCTCGCAACCTGCCCTCCTGCTATCGGATCCGGCTCATGCGCATCGTAGCTTCGTCAATTTCCCGCTCGGACAAATGGGAAAACCCGAAAACCGCGCAAGGGCGGGGATCGCATGCATAGTGAACCGTCGCATCGGTCAGTTCGACGCCGTTCGCTTGGCAAGTGGCCCTATACTGCCACCATTCCTCAGCCGAACGTCTCCACCAAGAGAACAGATGCAGGCCGGCATCCGTCGGCACGATTTCGAACCGGTCGCCGCACCGGTCGGTAAGCAGCTTCTCCAGCTGCGCATATTTGCGGCTGTACACCCGTTTCATTCTGCGCAGATGGCGTTCGTATTGGCCGCTATTCATGAAAGCGGCAAGCGCCCGCTGCTCGAGCAGAGAGGTCGGATGCGGCTCGAACAGCTGCTTCGCCTTGGCGAACGGACCGCGCAGCCCCGGCGGCAGCACGGCATAGCCGAGCCGCAGGTTCGGCACCATCGTCTTCGTGAAGGTGCCGATATAGACGACGCGACCGTCGCGGTCAAGCGCCTTAAGCGGCTCGAGCGGCCTGCCGTTGTGGCGGAACTCGCTGTCGTAGTCGTCCTCGACGACGATCGCTCCGCGTTCGGCCGCCCACTGCAGCAGCTGCCGCCGCCGCTCGAGCGAAAGCACAGCGCCGGTCGGGAACTGGCGGCTCGGCGTCACGAAGGCAAGCCGCGCATCCCAGCGGCTTATCTCGATGCCGCGGCCGTCCACGCGCGCCGGCACGAGGCGCCCGCCTGCTGCGCCGACCGCGCTGTGAATCCCGCGGAAGCCGGGATTCTCCACGACGACGGCGTCGCCGGGCTCGACGAGCAGCTGCGCAAGCAGCGCCAGCGCCTGCATCGAGCCGCTCGTCACGGCGATGTCCGCCGCTTCCGCGGCGATGCCGCGCTCCCGGCGCAAATAGCGCGCGATCGCCTCGCGCAGCGGGACGTGCCCGAGCGAAGCGAACGCCTCGGCACGCGGCTCCGCGAGCAGCTCGCGCGCTTCCGCATACAGGCAGCGGTTCCATTCCGCCGCCGGAAAATAGCTCCGATCGGGCATCCCAAGCCCGAAGGAAATCTTCGTCACGCCGTGCGGATAGACGGCCTCTGCTTTTTCTGCGGCACCGGCTTCAGCGCTGCCTCCCGCCTTTTGCAGCGACTGAGGCCCGGTCATGCCAGTCAGCCGCAAATGCTCGTCAGACCGTGCTTCCGGCATTACGTTTTCCTCGAGCCGAAGCGGATGTTCATCCACGCGCCGCCCCCATGACGACAGCTGCAGGGGAACGCCGTTTAGGGCTGCCGATCCGCCGTCATTCTCGTTAAAGGATACATAGGTCCCACTGCCTACGCCGGCCGTTACATAGCCTTCCGCCGCCAGCATCTCGTAAACCTGATTGACCGTTCCGCGCGACAATCGGTACATGGCGGCAAGCTCGCGGGTCGAAGGCAATTTGCTGCGGTCTTGCAGCTTCCCCGTTGCAATGGCGTCCTTCATAGCGTGAAACAGGGCCAAATATTTGGCGCCGTATTGCTCGACATACGTTTCGAATGGAATCTGCACGCGCGTTCTCCCTTTGTCTAAGTGGTCTATATAAATTGATCATAAATGGCACTTTTCTCATGTCATCCGGCTGCGTACAATCATATCATCAGTCTGTTACTGGTGACAAATAGTAAAGAGAAGCAGGGGTGGACGAACATGCGCAGACAAGAATTTTCGATGGCGGAAGAACGGGAAGAAGTGGAGCGTTTTTTGGAGGAAATGACGTTCGGATTTCTCGGAACGGCGGGAGAGGATGGTTTTCCGCATATCAAGCCTATCAACTATGTGTTTCATAAGGGCAGCTTTTACATTCACGGCAGCAAAATCGGCCAGAAAATGACGGATATCCGTCAGGATGAACGGGTCTCGTTCGCCGTGGCCAAAGAATACGCCATCATTCCGTCTTATTTTAGCGATCCCAAATTCGCCTGCCCGGCGACAAGCTTTTTCAAATCCGTGTATATCACGGGAAGGGCTACCGTCCTCGAAGATATTGCGGAGAAAGCGGAGGCGCTGGAGGCGTTCATGCGCAAGCTTCAGCCGGAAGGCGGCTATGACCCGATTACCCAAGAGGACGAGGCGTATGTGCCGCGAATCCGGGGCGTTGCCGTCATGAAGATCGAGGTGGAATCGATGAACGCCAAGTTCAAGTTCGGTCAAAACCAGCCTCAAGCCAAAATGGAGACGATCGCCGCAGCACTGGAGCAGCGGGGGCGAGAGCTCGATCCCGAAACGGCGGAGCTCATGCGCAAATATTGTCCGCATCACGCAAATACCCCCGCCGAATGACGGGGGATTTGGGCTTTACCTGTTTGTTCTCCAGCGCAGGCGAGAAGAGGCTAAACTTACTTTTCACGCTCTCTCGATCTGTTTCGTAAACCAGCAAGTCCAAGGAGGCCAAGAAGGCCTAGCCATCCCCAGTCCATATGATTGTCATTTGTTGCATAGGCTCTTGTGGTATTGTTCCCAAAATTCGTTGTTCCTGTGCCGTAGGCGTTCGTATTACCGGCAGGATTTGCTGTGCTTGTGTTTGCCGCGCCCATTCCCGTCCCTGTTGTTCCTTCTGCAAAAGCGGGCAAGGAAAGGAACAAAGACAAAGCCATAATCATCATTACGGAAAGCAGTTTTTTCATTTTTGAATGACCTCCTTAAATGTTTAGACTTCAAACAACTCATGTCTCCGAACATGAAGCGGCGGCGGAAAAGCTCCTTGTTCGTTATTTGTCAATCAATCGTTAGAATGCCCTCATTAGTAAGAGCTATTCGCATGCTTAGTTCTCGTCTAAAACACCCGGCTCTCATTTTTCGGGAGATCAAATTTCGATGATGATCGTAAGAATCATCGGTCTTTTTTTCGTCCGTGCATACAGAAATTTACTTAACGAATCTTTCAAGTTCTTTTTCATGACATGCCATTGGCTGATTTTGGACTCGTGCATATTATGGACGAGTTCGATAACGTGCCGGTTAATATCCTTCATTAGAGCCTCCGAGTCACGAACATAAACGAACCCTCGGGAGATCGTTTCGGGTTCGGATACGATTTTGCCTTCTGTTTTCGAAAGGGTGATGACGATAATCAGAATACCGTCTGCGGAAAGCTGTCTCCGGTCGCGGAGCACGACGTTCCCGATCTCCCCGATTCCAAGACCGTCCACCAAGATTTGGCCTGCCGGAATACGTCCCGTTTGACGGACGATGCCTGCATTCGATTCCACGACATCGCCGTTATTTAGAATGAAAATATGGTCGCTCTCGACTCCTACCGCTTCTGCAAGGATGCGGTGTTGATGCAGCATTCGGAATTCGCCGTGGATCGGAATGAAAAATTTCGGCTTCATCAAGGTGAGCATCAGCTTCAACTCTTCTTGGCTGCCATGCCCGGAAACGTGAAGCTCGCTGCGCGAACCGTAGATGACATTGGCGCCGAGCGCATACAGATTGTCTACAATTCGAGCCACGTTGCGTTCGTTGCCGGGGATCGGGTTCGCGGCTATAATGACCGTATCTCCCGCCTGGATCTCCATTTGTCTATGGTTAGAGCTGGCCAGCTTGGATAAGGCGGCCATCGGTTCGCCCTGACTTCCGGTGCACAGAACGACTAGCCTTTCCGGCGGAAGCTTAGCGGCTTCTTGGGGTTCGACGAGAAGGCCTTCCGGGATATCCAAATAACCGAGCTCCTGCGAGACGGCTGCGACGTTTACCATGCTTCGGCCCAGCAGGGTTAGCTTGCGAGACGTTCGTTTGGCGGCGTCAACAACTTGCTGAAGCCGGTGAACGTTGGAAGCAAAAGTGGAAATGAATACTCTTCGTTCCGCCTTGCCGAAAGCTTCTTCGATATGGGCTCCGACTAGCCGTTCCGAAGGGGTAAATCCCGGTCTTTCGGCATTGGTGCTCTCCGAGAGCAGGACCAGCACGCCCTTCTTGCCGATCTCGGCCATTTTATGAACATCCGGGTATTGTTTATTGACGGGCGTCATATCGAATTTAAAGTCGCCTGTATGTACGACAGTCCCTTCCGGCGTGTCGAAAACGACGCCAAGACAATCGGGAATGCTATGATTGGTATTGAAAAAACGGCAGTTCACGGTACCGAACGCGATTGTAGAATCCGCATCGATACGCTGCAAGGTTGTTTCCCGCAGAATACCGTGCTCCTTTAATTTAATCTCGATTAAACCTAAGGTCAGTCTAGAAGCGAAAACAGGTATCTGAAGCTGTTTCAGCAGATAAGGGATGCCGCCGATATGATCTTCATGTCCGTGAGTGACGACAAGCCCCCTAACCTTATCTTTATTCGTTAATAAATAACGGATATCCGGAATGATGAGGTCGATGCCTAGCAGGGTTTCGTCAGGGAATTTGGATCCGCAATCGATGACGACGATATCGTCCGCGTATTGCAGGATGTACATGTTTTTCCCAATCTCGTTAACTCCTCCTAAAGCCGCAATCAATAAACGTTCTTCCGATCCCTTCATGAACCATCCCTCCTGAAATTTTCCTGCCGGCATTGTACATCGTTACTATGCTAAGTCCGGCTGTCAATTATTCTTATCGGTTTCATAATGTCGACACCATTGTCTTAGCACTATTGGTACCGAAAGAAGAATCCTTAAACGATAGCGAAGACTCGCGTAACGGCAGCTTCTCTTTTTTGCTTCCGCAATGTTTCGCATGCATATTGGTCAAGTCGTGCGGCATATAGTTATCGAGCTTCGTTTTGAAAGGAGAAGATACCCTTGCATGTATCCCAATTCCGGTCATTCGAACCGTTTATCGGTCCCTTCGATCCTTGCCCGCCGATCCGAGTGAAATATTACAGTACGCCGGTGAACTTGTTTATAGGATTCCAGCCGCCCAATTTGCAGCAGTTCAACCCATTTGACGCTTTGAAGTACGGTACCTTATGGCCTGCGCTCTATAGCCCGTATGAAAGAAGACGGTAAAGGGAGGCGAAATCGATGGCGATGGCGATAGACGAAAATTATTACAGGCTGCTGCACGAGCTGCAGGCGGTAGATTTTGTACTGGTTGAATTGACGCTATACTTGGATACGCATCCGGGTGATCAACAAGCGATCCAGCAATTCAACATGTGCGCGCAAAAAAGAATGGAGCTTGCCCGTAACTTCGAGTCGATGTACGGTCCTTTGATGCAATTCGGCCATAGTTTCTCACCGCCGAACTGGCAGTGGGCGGAAGCGCCGTGGCCATGGCAGGTTTAGGAATTAGGAAGGAGGGCGATCATACCTATGTGGATCTATGAGAAGAAATTGCAATATCCTGTTCGGGTGAGCAAATGCGATCCCAGGATGGCTAAATTCCTCCTGGAGCAATACGGCGGAGCGGACGGGGAGCTGGCGGCGGCGTTGCGCTATTTGAATCAGAGGTACTCGATTCCTGACAAAGTGATCGGGCTCCTTACGGATATCGGAACGGAGGAGTTTGCCCATCTCGAAATGATCGCGACGATGGTATATAAGCTTACGAAGGATGCGACGCCGGATATGATGAAAGCGGCCGGTCTTGGGGAGCATTACGCCGCCCATGATAACGCGCTCTTTTATCAGAACGCTTCGGGGGTGCCTTGGACGGCTGCTTATATTCAAGCAAAAGGCGATCCGATTGCGGATTTGTACGAGGATATCGCGGCAGAGGAAAAGGCTAGGGCTACCTATCAATGGCTGATCGATCTGACGGACGATGTTGACTTACAGGACGGTTTGAAATTTTTGCGGGAGAGAGAAGTGATTCATTCCCTACGTTTCAGAGAAGCGGTTGAAATCATTAAAGCCGATCAAAGCCAGCAAAAGGTTTTCTAGTAGGAAAGCCCTGTGAGGAAACATCTTTACTCCTCGATTAATGTCATGTGACAAACACCGATGTTCGGTGTTTTTTTGTGTTTCTATGAGCGCGTAAGAAATGACAACGATCGTCAGTTAAAAAAGGACTATGAAAGTATAAATTTCTGCATATGGAAGCTCCCGCATACTTGTTAGAATCGAGTTGTCGGAAGGAACGCATGCAAAAGGAAGAAGGTTTATCCGAATGTAAGCGGAAACATCCGTCGGAATCATGTCTATGTGCGCGCAATATCGTGGAGGGGTAAGAATGAAGGAGCGAAACTATGAATTCCGGAGACGGCTGGAGGCGGTTCACAAGCTGAATCGGCGCAATCCGGTGCTGAAACCGGATCAAGGCGAAATCGAGATCGGGCATGACTGGCATCTTGTCATCGGCGAGCAAGCCGGTCCTCTTGTACAGCAGGTGGCGAAGGATTTGCAGGATTACCTGTTCGTAAGCATGCAGGTTTCGGTTTCCATTCGCCGGGTCGCCGAGATCGGTGAAATGGCGGACGCCGGCGAGCGAGTCCTTGTTCTGGCTACGAAGGAGGAGCTGTCCGGCCTCGGCAGCCGGCTCGACAAACCGCGCAGCTACCGCATCGCAGTTGGCGCCAATCGCATCGTGGTATGCGGCTGCGACGAGAGGGGCGTCGGACAGGGCAGCTATTATTTGGAAGATGTGATGAATTTGCGCGAGGCGCCTTTCGTAAGCGCCGTGGATATATCCCGGGAACCGTTATTCTCCCCGCGCATGGCGCACTCGGGCTGGGGACTTGACCGATACCCCGACGCGCATCTGAATGCGATGGCTCACGCGGGCATCGATGCGATTCTCGTGTTCGTCAAGGATGTAGATCGAACGCCGGAAGGTTACATGGACTTTAATTATCTCGTCGACCGGGCGGCCTTGTACGGGCTCGATGTGTATATGTACAGCTACCTGATCAACCGCAAGCATCCGGACGAGCCGGACGCCGAGTCGTATTACGATGGCACGTACGGCAAAATATTCGAAGCGTGCCCGCGGTTCAAGGGGATCATTTTCGTCGGAGAGTCATGCGAGTTTCCGAGTAAAGACCCGAATACGACGGGCGTGCTCCGTCTGGAGTGGCCCGCCGATCAGCCGCAAAAGAAGCCGAGTCCGGGCTGGTGGCCGTGTTACGACTTTCCGGAGTGGCTGAACATGCTCAAGAAAGTCA
Organism: Paenibacillus litoralis; assembly: GCF_046244365.1. Lineage (NCBI taxonomy): Bacteria > Bacillati > Bacillota > Bacilli > Caryophanales > Paenibacillaceae > Paenibacillus > Paenibacillus litoralis. Next base: position 3,456,990 of record NZ_CP176395.1, read on the forward strand.
TCCGCAAGCATAATGCCGACGCGGACATCGTCTTCTGGACGTATAACTGGGGCTGGGCGCCGGAGGAAGAGCGGCTGAAGCTGATACGAGCTTTGCCGGAAGATATTACCTTGCAGGTGACGTTCGAAATGTTCGAGCAGATCAAGCATGAAGGCGTTACGAACGTGTGCGTCGACTATACGGTTTCGTTCGAAGGACCCGGGCAATATTTCAGCAGCGAGGCGAAGGTTGCAAGCGAGAGAGGAATCAAGCTGCACACGATGTGCAATACGGGCGGGCTTACATGGGATATCGGCGTGATTCCTTACGAACCGGTACCGTACCAGTGGGCAAGGCGACATGCCGCTCTGCTCAAGGCGCGGGAAGACTGGGGCTTATCCGGACTGATGGAATCGCATCATTTCGGCTGGTGGCCGTCGTTCGTCAGCGATATTACGAAATGGACGTACTGGAGCCCGAGCCCGCCTGCCGAGGAGACGTTCACGGCGATCGCCCGGCGCGATTTCAGCGAGGAAGCGGTCCCGCACGTGCTGGAGGCGTGGCGGCATTGGAGCGAGGGAATCCGCTGTTATATTCCGACGAACGAGGATCAATACGGTCCGTTTCGGATCGGTCCCTCTTATCCGTTCCTGTTTCGCAATAAAGTACGTATCCCTGCATCCTGGCATGCGATGTTCGGCAGCGAAATAGTCATTGCCGACTACGAGCCGCTGGAAGGGGCGCGCCAATCGCTCGGAAGCTCCCGGATCGATGCGGAAATACGCAGCCTGGAACGGATGGCTGCGCTTTGGCGGCAAGGAAACGCAAGCCTGGAGGAGGCGCTTCGCTTGACGCCGGATAAAAAGCTGGACGAGGGCAGACTTTTGCTCGGGCTGAACCTCTTTATCGTACATGCGGTGCAGACGACGATCCATATCAAACGATGGTGGAAGCTGAAGATGCGGCTATTTAACGAACCCGAGCCTGCGAAGGCGGGTCTGATTTTGGAGGAAATGGAGCGGCTGGCTCTATGTGAAATCGCCAATGCGGAGGCTGCCATTCCGCTTGTGAATGCCGATTCCCGGCTCGGCTGGGAGCCGAGCATGGACTACATGACGGACGAAGCGCATTTGCGCTGGAAAATAGCTCAGGTACGCAGCGTGCTGGAAGACGAGTTCTCGGAATACCGCAAATCGCTTGCGTTGATAGAGGGAGGCGTATATGAAAGACAGAAATAACGAGCGGCTGCACATAAGAACCTCAGCTGTGCCTAACGTTTCCAAAGCGGATATGATCCGCGCCTTTCAAGAGGTTGGCGTTGCTGCGTCCGATACCGTACTCATCCATTCTTCTTTAAAAAGCTTCGGCCATGTTATCGGCGGCCCCCTAAGCGTGATCGATGCGATCAAGGAAACGGTGACGGAAAGCGGCACCGTCGTGTTTCCGACGCTTGTTCAGCGGGATTTTGCCAATGCCTACCGCCATTGGGATATTCGTAACTCGCCCTCCGACGTAGGAAATATAACCGAAACGTTCCGTCTGCTCCCTGACAGTATTAGGAGCGATCAAGCTACGCATTCGGTTGCCGCATGGGGGAGTCGGGCAGCCGAAATCACGGGCGAGCATGCCGCTTACGGTCCGCGGATGGGCGTTTTTGGAGACTATTGCTTCTCCTACTCGTCGCCCTGGCAGAAAATGTACTTGCACAAGGCGAGAATCGTGTTTATCGGGATCGACATGGTCTATAACACATTCAAGCATTTTGCCGAGTATGCTCTGGTGGAGCACTATTGCAGTGCCATTAGCGATCCAGGGAAGAAATGCTCGGCCATGTCGAAGATTGCCAGACATAACATTCCGGGGGTTTGGCCTTTTCACGATGCGGCCCAAACGCAGTCCATGCTGGATGAACTCGGCGTTATCACGTATGCCAAGTGCGGCAACTCGCTCTTCACTAGCGTCAAGGCTAACGACTATGTCGACAATGTGTTGCGGGCATTCAAGAGTAGCCCGCAGAAGTGGTTCGACGACGCCTTTCTCTCTTGGCTAGAGAACGAAGCGAACGGCTAAATTCAACCAATAATCGAAATTTCAGGAGGAACGAACATGTTTATCGATATTCATGCCCATGCCTACCGCAAGCCCGTGCCTTTTGTCGTCCAATTTTGCACGGCGGAGGAATTAATTCAGCGTTATGACGAGCTGGGAATCGAGAAGGGCGTCTTGCTGCCGGTAGTCAGTCCCGAAATTTATTTTCCGCAAGCGAACGAGGATATTCTCGATATGGCCGAAAAATATCCGGACCGGTTTATTCCGTATTGCAACATCGACCCGCGCGCCTTGACCAATTCGGCGGAAGCGCCGCTTGACCGGGTTCTCTCCTATTACAAGGAGAAAGGGTGCAAAGGGCTCGGAGAGGTGATGCTGAATGCGCCGCTGATGGATCCTCTCGTACAAAATCTGTTCCGGCATGCCGAGCGTGTAGGCCTCCCGGTCGTATTCGACGGCTCCGACCAAAAGACGGGGGATTTCGGCTTGTATGACGACCCCGGCTTGCCGCAGCTGGAGCATACGCTGCAGAGGTTTCCGAATTTGAGCATTTTCGGACACGGGCCTGTGTTCTGGGCGGAAATCGGACGCTTGGAGACGCCGGGCGAAAGGGCCATTATTTTTGATTTGAACGGGGATCAGGTGGGCAGATTGCCAAGCGGCCCGATCAAGGAAGAAGGAGTCGTGCCGATTCTGTTCCGCAGATACCCGAATCTGTTCGGCGATCTTTCCGACGGTACGGCCTTCAACGCGATAGCCCGCGATCCCGAGTACGGCCCGAAGTTTTTGACCGAATTTCAGGACCGGTTATATTTCGGCACCGATATTTGTACGAAGGATATGCCGGTTCCGCTGGTCGAGCTACTCATCGATTGGCGCGACACCCAAAAAATCAGCGAAACCGTATTCAAGAAGATTTCAAGAGAAAATGCGGCGAAGCTGTTAGGATTGAAATATGACGAGACGGTTTATTCCTAAGTTACTCCTGGCGGAAAGGAATTATTGCGAATATGACATCAGAGAGCAAGGAGCTCCCTATGCGGCCGTTTGACCTGTTGTTGCCGTCTTTCATTCCCGCGGTTGTCGGTAAGGAAATGAACATTTATTTGGACAACCTGATTACAGGCCGTGCCGGAAACTATGAATTTGAAGTTTACTGCGAGATAGGACGTCTTCAGGACGAGCGTTGGACAGTCGTGCCGGAGGCTGGCGGCGACTACGCATTGACGATCCTGCTGTATAGCTTGAACGGCGAGAAGCTGTCATCCGCCGAGTCTACGGTTAGGGTAGCCGAACAATCGGCTGGGCGAGGGGTCGTGAACAAGGCGCTGTTTATCGGAGACAGCCTTACGGCGAACGGCGCGTTTACCGGAGAGCTGCTGCGATTGACGGAAGCGGATCCGCTGGAGCTTGCCTTAGCCGGAACGCAGGGAGCTTCGCCTAATGTGCATGAGGGACGATCGGGATGGAAAGTCGAGTCGCATTATGAGGGCGGCGAAAGCACGTTCCAATTTGACGGGACGTTCGATTTTGTGAAGTATATGCATGCGAACGGATTCGGAGGGCTAACCCATGTCGGTATTACGCTGGGGATCAACGACGTCTTTCTTTGCTTGGATGACGACGAGGTGCAGAGGATCATGGATCGCGAAATGCCCATGCTTGAGGCGATGGTACGGGGAATCAAGCAATACGATGCCGGCATAATGATCGGGATTATGCTGAACATTCCTCCTTCGCGGGAGCAGCACGGATTCGGGCTCTTGTATGGCACGAAGCAAAGCCGCCGCCGGTATAAACGCAATATTTTTCTATGGAACCGGGAGTTGACTAACCGTTTCGGAAGCCGGGAAGCGGAGGGCATCGCGCTTGTTCCGATTAATGTGAATTTGGATACCGCAAACAATATGCCACTGGTTTGGGAAGCGGTAAACAGCCGGAATTCGAAGCAAATCTTACGGAAATGCGACGACGTTCATCCGGCTGTCGAGGGCTATTATCAGCTGGCGGACGTGATTTATTACTGGTTGAAAACGCTGGCTGCGGATTCCAAATAAATGAAAGGGCCCGTTCGGATTTCCGGCGGGCTTTGTTTCAAATATAAGAATTTATATGTTTCACTCGACGCGCTAAGAGGCACCGTCAGAGGGTTTCGATTCGATAGAAACGGCCGTATGAACAGCAGTTAAAAATAGCTATGAAAATATAAATTTGTGCATATTTAAGCGATCTCCGCCCTGTTAGAATCAACTTGTTAGCAAAAACACACATATAAAGGAGAAAGGGTCTATGAAATGTAAGCGGAAACATATCGCAACGTCAGGCTTGCTGGCAATGTCCTTATTGCTTTCGGCTTGTTCGGGAAGCAAGGAGATGAAAGAGAACGAAACGCCCGCCGCTTCCGGAAGCGACAAGCCCAAAATCAGCATTTTGACAACTTCGCCTGCAGACTATACGCAAACCGTATCGGATTGGAATCAGAACGTTTACGTCAAAAAAGTCGAGGAGCTGACCGGAACCGATCTCAACTTCGAGTTCCTGAATTGGGGCGATTACCAGACGCAGCTGACGCTTCGTTTCGCATCGGGCGAGCTGGCCGATTTGGTTCAAACAGGCGCCATCGATTCGCCCGCCCATGCGCGTGGCGTAGAGGAGGGAGCGATTCTCGAACTGAACGCGCTTATCGACAAGTACGGCCCGAATTTGAAGGCGAAAATCCCGGATAAAGTATGGAAGGATCCGAGCGTAAGCAGGAACGGGAAAATTTATGCGATTCCCGCACTCGTGCCGCATCCGCATACCGCCGTACCGTTCATTCGCGAGGATTGGCTGAAGAAGGCCGGGATGAGCATGCCGGTTACCTTGGACGACTGGGTTGCCTATTTCGAAAAAGTGAAAACGATGGACATGAACGGCAACGGCGACCCGAACGACGAATACGGCTTCTACGTGAGAGAAAATCTGGGCAGCAGCGATATGTTCTTCTACGAATTCGGCGTTGCGATGAATCATTGGGTGATGCAGGGCGATCAATTCGTGCCGTCGGTGCTTACACCGAACATGAAGGATGCGCTAGCGTTCTGGAGGATGCTGTACAAGAAAGGCTATATTAACCCGAACGCCATCACGAACAAATATGCGGATTGGCAGGCGGGCATCACTAGCGGAAAAGCGGGCAGCTGGCTCCATTACGTCGATAACCTGGCCAATATGTGGGCGCCGGATCAATTCGTCGGCCAGCCGGATGCCAAGCCGTCCGTTATCGAGCCTCCGAAGGGTCCTCGCGGACAAGGCATAGGGCTGGCGAATACAGGGATGTATTACGTCTGGATCATTCCAGCCAAGACGAAAAATCCGGAGAAGGTCATTCAATTTTTGGATAAGGCTTGGAGCAATCCGGAGTTGCAGAAGTTTTACACGTTCGGTCTTGAGGGCCATAACTATGAAGTTGCAGACGGCAAAATCAAGTGGGATCCGTCCGCCCCGAACAATCTCAAAAATTTTGAATCCTTCGCTTACCAGGTGAACACGAACGTAACGGGTCACAGCATCAACAATGACGAAGCGGTGAAAGTGAACCCCTTCGCCATGCAATTGCAGCGAGGATTTACGATATCCGAAAAGTATAAAATCGAAGCGGATTCGATGTACATGCCGCTTCCGGAGGCATTCAAAACGAGGCCGGAGCTGCTGCCGAACTTTGTAAGCGGTTCGACGCTGCTGCTCGATATGTTCGCCAAGGTTATCACTAGCGACGTGGATATCGATGCCGAATTCGATAAATTCGTTCAGGAGTGGAAGCGCCGCGGCGGTGACGAAGCGATCAAACAAGCGACGGAATGGCACAAAACTTTCTATAAAAAGTAAAGGGCTAAAGCAGTAGCTTTGCCCGGAAAGCTGGAGCGGGCTTACGAACGTTCCGGCTTTCCTAATCAGGCTACGATAGGCGGCGGACGAGTTGAGAGACAGAATAAGAAAGATAGGCAGCAGCGATAATTGGATGCTGTGGGCTATCGCAATGCCAGGCATTTTGTATTTTATCATTTTCAAGTACGGGCCTCTTATGGGCAATGTCATAGCCTTTCAGGATTACAGCCTATTCAAGGGCGTTTGGGGAAGCCCCTTTGTCGGCTGGAAGCATTTCGTCTACATGTTTCAATACGAAGAGTTTACCAATATATTGAAAAACACGATGATTCTCAGCTTCTATCAAATCGCTTTCGGATTCCCGGCGCCCCTGCTTCTGGCCTTATTGCTTAATGAAATACGATTCGGCTTTTACAAGCGAACCGTGCAGACCGTGCTTTACTTGCCGCATTTTTTATCTTGGGTGATTGTCGGCGGCATTTTCATCAATTTGCTGTCTTTCGACGGAATCGTGAACCGCTTGATGGCTGTGCTCGGATTGCAAACCATCGATTTCTTGATGAATAAGAGCTTTTTCCGAAGTGTGGTCGTGCTGTCCAGTATATGGAAGGAAATCGGGTGGGGCATGATCATTTATTTGGCGGCGATAAGCGCCATCAACCCGCAGCTCTATGAAGCGGCAATCGTAGACGGCGCCGGCCGCTGGAGACAGATGTGGTCCATTACGTTACCGTCCATTTCCCCTGCGATTATTACCTTGTTCCTCCTCGGGATCGGCAATTTGCTGGATACGAATGTGGAACAGATGCTCGTTCTGCTAAATCCCCTGGTCCGTCCGATCGGAGAAGTAATCGATACCTATGTTTACCGTACCGGCTTGCTGGGCGCGCAGTTCAGCTTCACTACGGCTATCGGGTTGTTCAAATCGCTGATCGGCTTGTTCATGATCGTCAGTCTGAACAGGTTCAGTAAGCGGATAACCGGCAACGGAATTTATTAAAGGAGGGAGAGGACATGATTCCTAACCAATCGGAGCGTCTTTTTCAGTCGGTCAACAATATGTTCTTTTTGATTATCGGGATTTCGATGCTCGCGCCGCTCGTCAACCTGTTGGCCGTTTCGTTAAGTTCGCCGCTCTATGTGAACAGCAAGCAGGTCATGTTTTGGCCGAAAGGGTTCAATACGAACGTATACGAGTCGATATTCGGACTATCCTCTCTATGGCGCGCGATGGGCGTCAGTCTCAGGATTACGGCTGCGGGAACGGCGTTGACGCTGCTTCTCGGCTCTTCGTTATCGTACAGCCTTTCGCGCCGCACGATGAAAGGCAGAACCTTCATCCTGCAAGCGATCGTCGTTACCTTTGTTTTTACGGCACCGTTGATTCCCACTTATTTGCTGGTCAGCTCGCTTGGCTTGAAAAATACGCTGTGGGCTCTGATCGTGCCGAATGCGCTAAGCGCCTTCTATGTGCTGATCTTGAAGACATTCTTCGAAGGCATATCGCCGGAGTTGTTCGAATCGTCCAAAATCGACGGCTGCTCCGAGCTGAAAATATACTATCGGATCGTACTTCCGTTATCCAAGCCGGTTCTGGCGACAATCGCGCTCTTTCACGCCGTGTTCCAATGGAACAGCTATTTCGGCGCTTTGATGTATATTCGCGACAGAGCGTTGTACCCGCTGCAAATCATTTTGCGGAATATGGTCGTGGACGATCAAGCGCAGAAAGTCATTAAGAACGCCGGTGCCGAAGCGATCCAAAGCGCGACTCCCGAGATGATGAAAGCCGGCATCATATTATTCGCGACGGTGCCGATCTTGATCGTGTATCCGTTTCTGCAGCGTTATTTTGTCAAAGGAGCCATGCTTGGATCGGTTAAAGAATAACCGGGATGGCCGTATTCGTGAGCGAAGGAGCGGACAATGATGAAATTCGGTATCGCCAAAGAAGAGATTACGCCGCTGGAGCCGGTATTCATGCACGGGTTCGGCAGCAGGACGCACAAAAGCGAAGGGTTGCTCGAGCCTCTCTACATGACGGCGACGATGATGCAAGCGGATCGTACGTTCTTGATCGTAACGATCGATGCGCTGGGCTCCGACCGCAGCTTTATCGTTGGGATCAAAGACGAGTTGAAGCGCGCATTCGGACTTTCGCACGAGGAGGTGATGATCAATTTCTCCCATACGCACCACTCTGTATTTTTGACGGGCCCCGATCCCACGCTTCGCAGAGGCGGCTACAGCATCGGTCAATCGCGCTGGGCGGATGACGAGAGCGAGCTTGATTATGCGGAAGACATGGCCTATTACATTCGGCTCCGCGATACCTTGCAGCGGATGGTCGGCTCCTGTTACGACAACCTTACGGAAGGCGAGCTTTCCATGGCTCGGGGAACATCGGAGTTTGCCTGCAGCAGAAGGCGTCCGGACGGGGCGGGCGGCGTGATGTGGATGCCCTATTACGAAGGGGAGATCGACAAGGATCTGTTCGTTCTGAAGCTGTCGGATTCGACCGGCGCCGTTCGCGGCATCGTGTATTGCTATGGCTGTCATACGACGGCGATGAGCTCGGATAATTACAAGTTCGGCAATGATTTCGCAGGTGCGGCTTCCGCGATGCTGGAGCAGCGGTATCCAGGCGCCGTAGCGATATTCCTGCAGGGCTGCGCAGGCGAGTTGAAGCCGCGTCCGGGGGCTGTCGGAGACGAATTCGTGTCGTGCGATGAAGCAAGGCTGCGGCAAGTGGGAGACATGCTGGCTCAAGACGTGATAGCCGTCATGGAATACGGTTCCTTTAGGACCGTTTCATGCCAATTTCGTGCGGAGCTGTGCGATCCGCTGCTGTATACCGAGCAAACGTCCGCTTCCTTCTATCGAACGATCGCGGACGATCCTCAGCAGGACGACTTTCACCGCGCATCGGCCCGGCGCACGATCAAGGCATTCGAGAACGGGACGATCAAAGACAGGATTCCCTTCTACATTTCCGTATGGCAGCTGGACGAGGAAACAAGCTTGATCGCCATGGAGGGCGAAGTTTCGACGGAGTATGGACTTATGCTCAAGCGGCTGTTCGGCAACGGAAGCATGATCGTGCTCGGCTATACCAACGGCGTATTCAGTTACGTGCCGACCCGCAAAATGATAGGCGAGGGCGGGTATGAGGCGGCGTGCAACTATTACTTCGGACTCCGGGGACCTTTCGTTCCGGAAATCGAAGATATCATTGTCGGGCAAGTCGCGTCGGCGATCGGACGATTGTCGGCATGCAATCGGCAATAAGTGTATTGACTCCAGAATACGAGATCCTACGGGGCTGTCCCGAAGTCACGGAAATGGCTTTGGGGCAGCCTCTTTGCGCTGCGAGCGACAAAAGGACTTGCCGCGCCGCACCCGATATGCTTTGATGAAGGTACGAAAGACAATCGTCAGCCATTGACAGCGGTAGAAGGGGGCTTTCGAATAGGAAAACTGAAGCATACTGAGGTTAAAATTAGATATGAAATCATAAATTTATGCATAGTTAGGCTGCCGTCGCCTTGTTAGAATGAATGAAGCGGCAAAATGCCTGACGTGTAACCGGACATGTAAAATGAAAGCGGAAACATTCCGCGATTCTATCAAACGAAACAACGGACCGGAACCTGGGATGAGGGCGTGCGACATGAGGTTCTCTCTTAAACGAAAGCTTACGATCATCATCATCATCAGCTTGTTTCTGCCATTCATGCTGCTCGGCTATTTATGGTACAGCCGGACCGAGAAGACGATCGAGGATAATGCGGCGTATTACAGCCGACTGCTGCTGGAGCAAACGAACAATTACATTAACTCGTATATGTCGGATCTGGACAGGCTGACGGTTCCGTTTCTGCTGAATCCTTCGATACAGGATTTCCTCCATCTGAAGCCGGACGACTATTTGGGACAATACGAGCTGCAGAAGCGGATTCGCGGCGAGCTGTACCGCAATCTGTATTCCAGCCGCAGCGATATCTATAAATTTACGCTGATTATGAATGAGAATCTGCATTTAAGCACACAGGAATACGCTCTGGATACCAGGCATCAGCGGTACTTGGACATGCTCAGTCTGAAAGATCCGATAACGGATTTTACGATCGAAGGCGTTAATCGAATCAATACGATCCCCGTGATTACCGCCTACAAAATCATTTACGATCCGCTAAAGCCGTCGAGCAGAGGAATTCTGATCGTCGATCTGAAGCTGAGCAAATTTGCCGAAATGGTCAGCGGTCTCAAGCTCGAGAATGTAGGTCGAGCTTACCTGCTGAATAACCTCGGGCAATATATTTATCATCCCGACAACGATCTCATCGGAACGATTGCCGACGATTCCGTACGCAGCGGTCTGGACGGCAAGGCCGGTTTCAAGATGGCGGGCAGCGGACAGAGCCGGAGCATGATCAGCTACCGGACCTCCGAATTGACGAATTGGACGCTCATGTTCGAGGTGCCGATGCAGCATCTGACTGCCGATCTGGTGAAGCTAAGGACGATGGCCTTCGTTATTTTTTTCTGTATCGCGGCGGTCGTGCTGCTTCTTCTCGGGAGCTTTACATATTACTTGATCAAGTCGCTTTCGTTCATCCAGAAGCTGATGAAACGCGCGGAGACCGGGAACCTGGACGTGCGGGCGCCTGCGGGATCCAATGATGAAATCGGCATTCTATACAGCAGCTTCAATACGATGATGGACGAATATCGCAGACTGATCCATGTGGAGCATACGTCCCAGCTGAAGGCCAAGGAAATGCAAGTTCGGCATAAGGAATCGATGCTAATCGCCTTGCAATCGCAGATCAACCCCCATTTTCTGTATAATACGCTCGGCACGATCCACTCCTTTGCGATATTGGAAGGCGTTCAGCCGATCAGCCGAATGGTAACGAATCTGGCCGATATATTCCGTTACAGCATGGATAGCGACGCGCAGGTCGTCTCTTTGTGGAGCGAGGTCCGTTATATCCGCACGTATTTGGAAATTCAGATCGAACGCTATGAGGACCTCCGAACCGAGATCGATGTCGAGCAAGAGCCGCGTCTGAAGGAAATTCCGTGCGTGAAGCTGATGCTCCAGCCGCTCGTGGAGAACGCGCTGATTCACGGTTACCAGGACTACGATCTGCGCCCGGATTACGTAGGCATCGAAGGCTTATCGACCGCAAACGGTTACGAGATTCGAGTGATCGACAAGGGAAGAGGCATGCCGCCGGAAGTGCGCGAGCGGTTCAACCGCTTGTTTCAGACCTTGACCGACAACAAGCTGGTGGAGGACGATCAATTGGCTGTTGCCGGGAGTATCGGTCTATATAACGTCCACAAGAGACTGCGGCTCGTCTACGGAGAACCGTATGGCATTTGGATTGAAAAATCGGACGTCGACGGCACCGTTATCCGGGTATTGGTGCCCATCGACAATAAGGCGGGATAGTCGATGCTGCAGGTGCTTGTAGTGGAAGACGAGCGTTGGATCAGACAAAGCATATGCAAAATGATCGAACAAATCGACGGGTACCAGGTAGTCGGAGAGGCGAAGGACGGCCAAGAGGGACTTCGCATGCTGCAGGAGCTGACTCCCCATGTGCTGATGACCGATATTCGTATGCCGTTCATGAATGGACTGCAGCTTTCCGACGAGGCTCGGCGTTTGCTGCCCAAGCTCGAAATTGTCCTGTTCTCGGGCTTTAATGAGTTTGACTACGTGAGGGAGGGACTCCGCCAAGGCGTTCACGATTATTTGCTGAAGCCGGTCCAGCCTGAGGATCTCGAGCGGGTCATGCAGCAGATTTCGCGTAAGATCGAGCAGAAGAGGGGGAAGCTTCCCCAGCAGTTTGTCTGGATTGACGTTTGGCGCGGCAATTTGAAGCGGCTTGCCGATTGTCTCTGGCTTGTAGACCGGGTAAAGTTCGATGCGGAGTGGTCGATCTTGTCTGCCGAATGGCTGAAGCACGAGAAAGAAGTCGAGGATGTGTACGAGTTTTTTCATCTGATCGTCTACATCCTGAACGAACATATCCGGGAGCATTACAGCGCGCAGCTGCCTGATCAGGTGTTCCGTCCCCTTGACTTCACGGGCGACGCACAGCGGGATGCCGAGCTGATCCGGGAGCATCTGCTGGGCGTCATGAACGAGCTGCTTACCCAGCGCAACTGGCGCAAAAGCCACGTCGTAGTCAAAGCGCTTACCTATATCGAAGCCCATTATGCGAATCCGCATCTGTCTTTGTTCGATGCCGCCGAATTGATCGGGCTGTCGCATCCTTATCTGAGCCGGTTGTTTAAGGAAGAGATGGGTAAAACATTCGTGGAGTACGTAACGGAGCTGCGCATCAATAAAGCCAGGGAAATACTCGGCGATCCGGATTTTAAAGTATACGAGGTGGCGGGGGCGGTCGGGTACACGGAATATTCTTACTTCGTCCGCGTGTTCAAGCGTGTCGTCGGGCATTCGCCATCCGATTACCGCAAACAATTGGGCATTCGATAGCCAGGCAGGAATGCCGCCAAGAGCGCGATTTGTCACGGATACATTCTTGCGGAAGGAGCTGTGGAAGCCATGATCTATGTGATTAGACACGGGCAAACGGATTGGAACAAAGAAGGCAGACTGCAAGGAAGTCGGGGGTTGCCCTTAAATGAACAGGGGATAAAGCAAGCGGAGTCCTTAAGAGACCAACTTACCCCTATCAAGTTCGATTATGTATTTTCTTCTCCGCAGGAAAGAGCAATTCAAACAGCGGAGATCGCAACGGGGATGAAAGCGATAGTCGATGCAAGACTTGACGTTTTTGATTTAGGCGAAGCGGACGGATTAAGCAAAGGCGAAGTGAAAATGGCTGGAGCAGTGCCTGATCCCCTTGTCTACAAAGGCGTTGAAGATATCCGCAGCTATGTGAAAAGAGTTTTTGCATTCATGCAGGAGCTGGAAGCTGACTATGGCGACGCAAAGGAACGAAATCTTTTGTTATCCGGGCATAGATGTACAACCGGTTGTATCGGCGCTTATTTCGAAGGAATGCCTGCGGATGGAAATATATTGAGGTTATCCTCCAATAATGGAGAGTATAAAATGTATGCATTCAAGTCGATTCGAGAGGGTAATTAAGCACTGATTGAAGTTCATTGTAACAAAGACAGCAGTAAGATGTTATTTGCCTACTTTGTTTTCTTTTATTTCAGTTGTCTGCCACTTTCCGTTTTTGCGCTCGACCGTAATAGTCATATCTAGCCCAGTCCCATACATTTTTACTGTCTTAAATAATATCTTTTGCTTTGTAACTATTTTCTTCTCTTGTATGCTTAAATGAAGTTCACCATGTTCCATTTCATCATCTTTTGAATCAATCATCACTTTTACTCCTGTTTTTTCTTTTAAACACATAAGGAGGGCCTCATTTTCAAAATCTACTGTGTCATCTAGGTTATTAAATTTGAGAGATATGAATGTAACGCCTGCATTTTCCTCTTTTCGGTGCTCAAAAGTGGTTTGAAGTACTGAACAATAAGCATTTATAACATCATCTAAGATAATCTTATTTTTTTCTCCGCACCCCGTGATAATACCAATAACGATTAACAACGTTAACCATATGCTGAACTTCATTTCATATTTCACAACCTTCCCACAGTAAACAAGCTGAACAAACCTCTGAACAAGTACAAGTAATGTCAATATACAAATAATTCCAATGGAAGTTGAGAAGCGGTGAAGTTCAATTACTAAAAAAAGACATGTTGAAAACGTTGGAAGATAACATTATTATACAAAAAAGATAGGGTAAAGAAACTGAAAAGCGAGATCATCCATTCACGTTGTGCTCGATTTTGGCATTGCGTCAGTTTGTGATAGTATGGATGAAATTGTATGGGATGGGGGGATTCGTTTGCAAAGCCAAGTGCGTTTAATCAAACCTGCAGCGGAATACCGTGGGGAGTATATGTCTTTTTATGAAGATTGGAAGAAGAGCGGGGACGATATGGTGCCGTGGGTAATTGAGAAAGACCCCTCGGATTTTGATTCCTTGATCGAATTTTTATATTCGGAAGATAGCGAAGACAAGCTGACGAATGCGAATTGGGTTCCTCACTCGACATACTGGTTGGCAAATGAAGAAAATAAAATCGTCGGTGCGGTGAATATCCGCCATCGATTAAATCAAAAGCTATTAAATTGCGGCGGGCATATTGGATACGGAATTCGCCCGTCCGAAAGAAGGAAAGGATATGCTGGCCTTTTATTGTCAGCGGCATTGCAAAAGACAAGAGAACGGGGTTTGAAAAAGGTTCTTCTTGTTTGCGATAAAGGGAATATAGGTTCTGAAAAGACAATCGTCAAAAATGGCGGAAAATTCGAATCGAAATTTATAGAGGAAGATGGAACGATTGTAAAAAGGTTTTGGATTGATCTATAAGGAGCAAGCTCGATACCTTTCAACGGAAAAAAGCGACTTCGGAAGAGCTTGCCAATCGGCAGCTCTTTTTCTAGCTTGCGGCTTATTTAACCATAATCATTCTTTACCGGCAGAGTCCTGAAAGGTTTGTTATCATTTTTATAACGAGCTAAAAAGGAGAGTGAAAATGAATACGGATCCAAGATCCGACTCTGCAAACAATGCTTTTACCAATGCATGCAAAGATATTATTTTATGCGAATACAGAGTGGGAGATTTGAAAACGAAACCTACAAGCATTACATGCTTTCTAAACGGAAATGGGAAAACGAAGTAAATACGGAAAGGAAGGAAACCGATGCCTGCTAGCAGCAAAACGCTAACCGATCGCGCCCTTAAATGGGTTGTCGATGCCGTACATCCCGAAGCGAGTGTGCTCTCGGTGAGGCAGCTTCACGGGGGAATCTCTTCGCTCGTCCACAGCGTATCGCTTCTGGTAACCGGAGAAGAGAGAGCCTTCGTGCTCCGACAGTTCGATAATACGGAGTGGGTGCAGAACGAACCGGAGTTAGCTTACCGCGAAGCGGAAAGCTTGCGCCGGGCCGCCAGGGTCTCAGGCGTGCAAACGCCGGAGATCGTTGCGTTCGACGAAACCGGCAGCCGGTGCGGAACACCGGCCGTGCTGATGACGCGGCTGGAAGGCCGAGTTGTTCTGGAGCCGACGGATACCTCAAGTTGGCTGAATGGAATGGCTGGGGCGCTCGCGCGGATTCACGCGGTGGAAGTGGACGATTGTCCATGGACGTTCGCTCCCTACAGCGACGCCGCTTCTCTGGATGCATCCTCGTGGTCGAAGATTCCCGGCAAGTGGCGGACTGCGGCGGGTATCGTAGCGGAGTCTCGACCGTCCTACAAGAAGCGATTCATCCACCGGGACTATCATCCGGCCAATATTTTATGGAACGAGGGTGAAGTAAGCGGCGTCGTGGACTGGGTCAACGGGTGTATGGGGCCGGCAGGCGTCGATGTCGGTCATTGCCGCGTCAACCTGGCGTCGTTATTCGGTGTTCGGACTGCCGACGAATTCTTATCTGCCTACGTCGGCCATGCAGGGACTTCCTTTACCTACGATCCTTATTGGGACATCATCACCTTGATCGACTTCGCCCCGCCTGAAGTATACGGCGGGTGGACGGCCCTTGGCATTACCGGACTCACACAAGAGATGATGATCGAGCGTTTGGACGATTATTTGATCAGCCTTTTGGAGCGCGTTTCCGGCTGGCCGGCCAAAAGATGACCGCGGGTAAATCGCTACCTACCATTAACAAGAACCGTCATAACGCCTTAACGGGCGCTATTGACGGTTCTTTTGCTGCCCCTCCGATCCATCGATGAAGAACGTTACTGGGAGATTCTACCATACGTGGTTTGACCGTTAATCGGACGGGATTTGAAGGTGAAATGTTTATTTTTACTATAGGGAACGTATGTTCTATAATGGGAGGAGTGTAGTTATTACGGGCGAGATGGAGAGGGAGCGGGTTATGAAACAAGCCGGAATGGTGCTGGTTGTTAGCGTATCCATATTTCAAGAAGGCAAAGTATTGATCATTCAGGAGAATAAGCCTTCCGTCAGGAATCAATGGAATTTCCCGTCCGGAAGAATAGTACCGGGTGAAGATATTTTGGATGCTGCACGTAGAGAAGTTAAGGAAGAAACCGGCTACGAAGTCAACCTAACGGGGACAACGGGCGTTTATAATTTTATAAGCAGCACAAACGATCAAGTTATCTTGTTTCATTTCATCGGTGAAATTATTGGCGGCACTCTTCAATTAGAAGCTAATGAGATTATGGACAGCAGGTGGATTTCGCTCTCCGATTTATGGATTCCCGGCTTGCTCGAAATTCGCGGGGCAGAGGTCATGAAACAAATTACGAACAACCTCCTGACAGGCAAGAGTCATCCCTTATCGCTCTATAACGCTAAACTGGTTAAGTAGTTACGAGACGGTCCGAATCCCTGCTTACCGGTCGCAGCGGTCTGGTTTATGGGAGCGGGGGGAACGCGAAACTTTTTGTATGAACAAATGTGACCAACCGGCCCAAATCGTTGTGTTATAGGTAAAAGGAGGGTTTAACGACCATGCAGCCTCTATCGCTTCCGAACGACGGCTTCTCCCGCAAGTACAGCCAGTACGGCAGTATGCTGTTCAAGATTGCCATGGTCCATCTGGGCAACAAGAGCGACGCCGAAGAAGCGGTTCAGGAAGCTTTTATCAAGCTATTGTATAAGGCTCCGGCTTTCGCCGATACCGACCACGAGAAAGCTTGGGTGATTCGGGTACTCGTCAACATTTGCAAAAACTTGACCGGAAGCCTGTGGAGAAAACGTGTTGTCCGCATGGAGGAGATCGAAGCGTACTGCGACTCTGCCGAGGATGCGGGATTGGTGGAGAGCGTGCTTCGGTTGCCCTTTAAGTACAAAGCGGCAATCCATTTATTTTACTATGAGGATTATTCCGTCAAGCAAATCTCCGAAGCGCTACGTATCAGCGAATCCGCCGTCAAGATGCGGCTGCAGCGCGGGCGCGAGATGTTGAGACTGGAAATGGAGGATGGGCTATGAACAAGCAAGATTATAAGCAAGCGTTCGGTAAAATAGAGCCGGATGCATTATTCGGACAGCGGCTGGCTCAGAAACTGGCGGTTCGGACGCAGCCTAAATCATACGGACCTAACCGAAAAGTCATGCTATCGATTGCCGTCAGCCTGACGGTTGCCCTGTTTGCCGGGATTTTCACGTTCTCCGATCTTGGCGGCGGCTATAGCCCGGTTTCCATGGTCCCACCCGCGCCAACGGCTGCCGACGGTTCGGTGCTCATTCCGAAGATCGAGCTGCCCAAAAAAACAAATGCCATGATGGACATGATCGGGTTAATTGTCTATCAGGGAAGGGTTTATACTCAAACGTCGACGCATATCCCGCCGGAAGCGGCCAAAGCCGTGCTTGGAGAGAAGATTGGCCGCACCAAAGGGAATATCGATGAATGGAGCAGTCAGAAGGAGTACGCTAAGGAGCTGGCGTCGTCCATTGGCAAGCAGGATGTTTATACCGTCAAAGGCTATGACAGCGATTTTCGTCTCATGACCTATCAAGTTGCCGACGGGCAAATCTGGGCGGAATTCTACGAATGTCTAAACGGGATTCAAATCGCCAAAGGAGCGGACGTGCTCGGGAAACTCAAAATAATAGGAAACGTGCAGTCGGCAAGCTGGGAGAACTTCGAGAGCTGGAACGGTGACCTCAAGCAGTTTCGCAAGCTCCCCTTATCCGCAGAGGTTCAGAAATTCCTTGAGGCGCTGAACGCCGCCAAGCCGGTCGAGTGGGAGACGCTGTATAATCAGGGGATTTACGACCAAGGTGGCCAATCACGGAAATTCATCCTGTTTAAACTCCAAGATCAGAGCGAAGTTCGTCTGGAGCTGCACCAGGGAGGTTACGTGAGATACGGGCATGCCCAAGTATTTTTTAAGCTGGACGATGCGGCATTCGCCGCCATGTGGGGGAGCTTGAAATGACCTCAAGCTTTTCTCCCGCCAAGAAAATAGCTGCAGCACAAAAACCTTGAAGGAACGCTTGCCGTTCTATCGAGGTTTTTTTCTATGCCGTTTGTGGTCAGTATCATCTAAATAATGAAAAGGAAAGAGAAACGATAATAATAAAAGCTTTGGGGATTATTTCATCCAAGTAAGCGCTTTCTGGATATCTTTTTCAAAATATATGGCGGAAACCCGTTCCGATGTCAGTTTTACAAAACGAACTGGCAGACGTAATATACAATTCAGCCTTTAAGAAAATATCGGTTT
This sequence comes from Paenibacillus litoralis, assembly GCF_046244365.1. Taxonomy (NCBI): domain Bacteria; kingdom Bacillati; phylum Bacillota; class Bacilli; order Caryophanales; family Paenibacillaceae; genus Paenibacillus; species Paenibacillus litoralis. Next base: position 3,475,178 of record NZ_CP176395.1, read on the forward strand.
CAAAACTTATTCGCTTAATTTCCGTTAAGGAAAACGGGGGAACCAATGATGATAGTTGCCTGAACATCAGGTATACGTCATATGGGGTGAATCCTGATAGCAGACTGTACCGAGTTTGCGATTCTGGTAGAGCGACTCTCACCGTCCGAATCCGACAGCTAACCTCGTAAGCGTTGATTGAGGGGGTTTGTAAACTTGTGGTCGTAAACACAGGATTCTAACCTGTGTTTTTTGTTTGCCAAAAATGACTATACGATCAGGGAATGTGTGCATAATAAAAAAAAAATGCGGCGGTGAAACGAACTCGTGTTTTCTTCTCTAAAAAGATTTTTAATCGGAAGACCGTTAAAATCCAATGAATTAGGCGAGCAGAAGCTTAATAAAACGAAGGCCCTTGCCATTCTTTCCTCAGATGCCTTATCTTCGGTGGCATATGGTCCTGAACAAATCTTGTTGGTTTTAATTACCGTAAGCGCTGCAGCGTTTTGGTATTCGATCCCGATCGCGGTTGGAGTATTGATTTTATTACTAGCCCTTATTTTATCTTATAGGCAAATTATTTTTGCCTACCCTCACGGCGGAGGAGCTTACGTGGTTTCGAAGGAAAATCTGGGTCTATACCCCGGATTAATCGCTGGAGGCTCGCTGTTGGTGGACTACATTTTGACGGTGGCGGTAAGCGTATCGGCCGGAACGGATGCCATCACGTCGGCTTTTCCAGGATTGCATTCCTATAATGTATTCATTGCCATCCTCTTTGTATTGTTCATTACCACCTTGAACCTAAGGGGGGTAACGGAGTCCGCTTCCATATTTGCCTATCCGGTATATTTATTTGTTTTAGCGTTATTCGTATTAATCGGCGTAGGCATTTACAACATCCTAACAGGTCATGTATCGCCTGAATTACATGCGCCGATCGGTACCCCGGTGGCGGGAATCAGTTTGTTTCTGCTCCTAAGAGCGTTTGCCTCGGGAAGTTCCGCACTAACAGGCGTTGAAGCCATTTCGAACGCAATTCCTAATTTTAAAGACCATGCTCCTAATAATGCCGCCAAAACGCTAATTGCGATGGGCGCCTTGCTTGCTGTGTTATTTTCGGGAATCGTATTTTTAGCTTATTATTACGGGATTAGTCCTCGAGAAGAAGTCACTGTCGTTTCAGATATTGCTGAGCAGACTTTCGGACGGAACTTTATGTATTACTTCATTCAAGGTACAACAGCGCTGATCTTAATACTTGCCGCAAACACGGGTTATTCTGCTTTTCCTTTGCTGGCCGTTAATCTCGCCAAGGATAAGTTTATCCCAAGAATGTTCACGATTCGAGGAGACCGGCTAGGGTATTCGAATGGAATTATTATACTGGGCATTTTCTCAATCCTCTTGATTGTGGCGTTTGAAGGCCGGACCGAACATCTCATCCCCCTGTATGCCGTTGGCGTGTTTATCCCTTTTACCCTCTCCCAGTCGGGTATGATGGTGAAGTGGATTCGCGAAAAACCTGAAGGATGGATATCGAAGTTAATCATTAACTCGACCGGCGCTTTGATTAGCTTCATAGTCACCATGATGTTCTTTTTAACCAAATTCACACAGGTGTGGTCTGTCTTAGTTTTTCTGCCCCTAATCATACTGCTCTTTCATCGGATTAGAAAGCATTATGAAGCGGTAGCCGACCAACTAAGAATTACAACTTGTGAGCCGACTATGCCGATTGAGGGGAATGTCATCATTCTTCCTGTCGCTGGAATCACCCATGTGGTGGAGAACTCGTTGAACTATGCCAAGTCGCTTTCCGCCCACCAGATCATTGCCGTTTACGTTCCTTTCGAAAGAGAGGATGAAGCGGCGTTTGTAGAAAAATGGAATAAGTGGCAGCCTGATGTGAGACTGGTAACCCTCCATTCTCCTTACAGAAGCATTATTCAGCCGCTGACTAAATTTATTGATACTATTCAACGTAAGGCGAGCGAATCGCATTACCAGGTTACGGTTATTATTCCGCAATTCATTCCAAAGAAAGGCTGGCACAACATCCTGCATAATCAATCCAGTTTACTGATTCGTACTCACTTGCTATATCGGAGAAATGTGATCGTAACTACTGTTCCATACCACTTAAAGAAATGATTTGAACCAGACTGCTCCGCTTGTTCTACCTCGGCTAGCGTTTTGAAAACCCCTTACAAAGCAAAGAGGTCGACCCGAAGTGCGGGTCGGCCTCTACGTATGAACCGCACATGATGCCTAAAAATTCGTTTCCGGTTAGTAACGGCTCACACTCTTCCTCCGTTGCCGATGATGGGCTGGTACGAAGGAGAGTATCCATAAGGCTGATTGTAGTAAGCCTGGTTGTTGTACACCTGATTGCTGTATACCTGGTTGCTGTATACATGGTTGGTATTCGTCTGCGGAGGAACCGTCTCCGGATATTCCTGCCGCATTTCGTTCTCCCGGTCTTGACCTTGACGGCAGCCCTTAGGAGGACCGATGACGACCGTATCGGTAATCGGAGCAAACGTCTGTTTCACTTTCGCTTCATCCAGACAATACGTGTGGGCAAAAACGCTCGCAGGCGTTAAGCGGAGAAGATCGGAGCCTGCAATAAATTCCGGAACCGGCGCATCGAAGATAGCCAATAAATGGGTATTATCGGCCGTCGCCACTTCATAATGCCACCACCCCTGGGGCACATTCGCCACTTGTCCCGGCGCAATCGAGAAGTTAAGCAGCTCCTTCGAAAAAGGGTTAACCAAAGAAACGACCGCTGAGCCGGAAATACAATACACCAGCTCCGAAGCATTTTGGTGAATGTGAGGCTCGATCACATTGCCCTTGCTGAGGTAAATATCCAACAAGGATACGTTTCCCAGCGTGTTCAACTGGTTAACGGAAAGCGAGTTGATTAGGTTCCGATTGTCTTTTTTGAAGAAGAGGTTATTTTTCAAATCATAAGTATATTGCGTGGACGGCGATGTGAAATCCATATACGATACAGCCAAGATAAACCCTGCCCTTCGTTTCGATTTAGGCGTTTGACCTACTCGGATATCATATGTATTCGCCTAGTCACGTGTTCGCGCGTTTACGGCCGTTTCGAATTGCTGGCTCTTTTTTTCGCTTCCTCGACCCTTCGTGCCGGAATCGGGTACAATGGTAGGAAGAGTACCATAACTAGGAGCGAGATAAAGATGAAGCGCATTACGATATTAGTCGCGGACGATGAAGCCGAGATTGCGGATTTGATCGAGCTGCATTTAGAGAAAGAAGGCTACCGCATGATCAAGGCGTCCGACGGTCAAGAAGCGCTCTTGGCGATCCAATCGCAGCAGATCGATTTGGCGATCCTGGATATCATGATGCCCAAGCTGGACGGTTATGAAGTGACCCGGAAAATTCGGGAGCAGCATCATATGCCGATCATTTTCCTGAGCGCCAAGACGTCCGACTTGAACAAAATAACGGGACTGGTGGTAGGTGCGGACGATTATATGACCAAGCCGTTCAACCCTATGGAGCTGGTTGCCCGCGTGAACGCCCAATTGCGGCGCTATATGCAGTTGAATCAGCCGCCGGCCGTCACGACATCCGTATTGGAGGCGGGCGGGTTGACCATTTACCCGGATCAGCGCAATGTGTTTCTCTACGGAGAGCCGGTCGAGCTGACGCCGAAAGAGTTCGATATTTTGTTTTTGCTGGCGGAGCATTCCAAGAAAGTGTTCAGCGTGGAAAACATTTTTCGGCACGTATGGGGAGAAGCGTATTACGAGAATGACAGCAACACCGTGATGGTGCATATTCGTACGCTTCGCAAGAAGCTTGGGGAAGACAAGAACAAGAACAAATTCATCAAAACCATTTGGGGGGTGGGTTACACGTTCAATGGCTAAGATCATGCGAAGCTTTCGTTTCAAAATGCTCCTGCTGTTCGGGCTGAGCATGCTGCTTTCAGGCGCCATTACGTTCGCCATTTATAAAGGACTTCAGTTGTATTATCGTTCGAACGTTCTGGCCGAGGATCCGCTTGCCCGTTACCGCTCCTTCATGAACAATGTCGGAGATGTGAATGTCTTCTTGATTCTTTTTATCCCGCTATCCGTTCTGTTCTTCTTCTTTCTGACCAAGCCCTACGCCGCATATTTCCGCGAAATTTCGAGCGGCATCCATCACCTCGCGAACGGCGACTTTCATAGCCGGGTGCACATTTCCTCGAATGACGAGTTCGGCGATATTGCGGAGGATATTAATTTGGCGAGCGAGATGCTTCAGAAAGCGGTGGAAAGAGGGGATTTCGCCGAGAGCAGCAAAGATCAGCTCGTCTTGAACCTGGCGCATGATTTACGCACGCCGCTGACGTCCGTGCTCGGGTATTTGGATTTTATTCTGCAGGACAAGCAGCTGACAGCGGAGCAAATCAAGCATTACACGAGCATTGCCTTTACCAAGTCTTTGCGGCTGGAGAAGCTTATCGACGAGCTGTTCGAGATCACAAGGATGAACTATGGCATGCTCACCGCCGACAAAAAACCGATCGATCTGAGCGAGCTGCTCATTCAATTAAACGAAGAGCTGTTTCCGGCTTTCGAAAAAAACAGCCTGATCGCGAGGCTGAATGTGAATCCCCACCTTCATATTCAAGGCGACGGAGAGTTGTTGGCTCGCGTATTCGAAAATTTATTGACCAATGCGATCCGCTATGGCGGCGACGGCCAGTTTATCGACATCAACGGCTATCTGGAGGGCGGGGAAGCGGTCATTCAAGTCGTCAACTACGGGCACTGCATTCCCGCGGAGCAGCTGCCTCGCATATTCGACATGTTTTATATCGGCGATCAGGCGAGGACGCATCGGAGCGGGAGCACGGGACTCGGCCTATTCATTGCCAAAAATATTGTGGAGCAGCATAACGGCAGCATTTCCGCTCAGAGCAATACGATTCATACTATGTTTGAAGTGCGGCTGCCGGCATAATTTAAGAAAAATTTTAACTTTCCACCACTTCTTTTTAAACAGTTTTCCCTATCCTAGGTACATAACGGGGTGAGGAGGAAACGGTAAATGAAGAAGTGGTTTTTTGTGATTGCCGTACTTTTGCTGGCCATCTATGAAGTTTATCAGCAGCGGACGGAGGTTGCGGGCGAAAAACCGAACATTGCGGTGCAAGAAGCGGCACAAGCGGTAATCGCCCAGGATAACCGGCGTACGATAAAAATAACGAAAGACCAGGTGTACCGGGGCGATTTGCTTTTGGTAAACAAAGAGTATCCCGTACGAGAAGAGGGCGTGAAATCGGACGTGGTCCGTCTGTATTCGCATAAAGAGCTGTTGCAGGGCTTCGGTTTGTTGGATACTTCCATCCGACTGTCGCAAAGCGTGGCGCAAACCTTTTTGGAGATGATTCGCGCTGCCGACAAAGACGGGGTTAACCATTTTATGATCAGCAGCGGGTATCGGGATTCGAAGGAACAGAGCGAGCTTTACAAGGAAATGGGCGACGCGCGCGCGCTGCCGGCCAACCATAGCGAACACAATCTGGGCTTATCGCTCGATATCGGTTCGACCTCTGCCGAGATGAATCAGGCTCCGGAAGGAAAATGGCTGCAAAATAACGCCTGGAAATATGGGTTTATCTTGCGTTACCCGAAAGATAAATCGGATATTACGGGGATTCAGTATGAACCGTGGCATTTTCGCTACGTCGGGCTGCCCCACAGCGCGATCATGCAGGAGAAAAAGTTGACGCTGGAAGAATACCTTGAACTGCTGAAGGAACAAAAGAACTTGTCGACGACAATAAACGGACAATCCTACGAGATATCGTATCAGACTGCGGCCAATAGCAAGACGGTTACCGTTCCGGCAGGCCGCCGGTATACGATTTCCGGCGACAATAGGGATGGCGTCATCGTAACCGTATACCCCTGAGCTTAAATTCGATGAAGCGAGGATAACGAAATGAAGAAAATCAGCCTATTTAAGGACGTGATCGTTCCTGCTTGTTTTGCCTTATATTTGTATGTTCTGGTCAAAGCGATTCTGTTTAAGTTCGGTCCGATCGAAGTCAAGTTTCTCGCCCATCAGCTGCTGGGCAACGTGCGGAACCCGGAATCGATGCTGAGCCATATTCGCCTATCGTCCAACTCCGTTCAAGGAAATCTCAAGAGACGTTCAAAGCTTGTCGGGGCTCGGGTTATATTCGTTTACCAATTTCTCGGGGAATATAGCGATCTTTATTCCTTTCGGTATTTTTATTCCGATGCTATCCGAAAGCAAGAACGTATCCCTTGAAAGGGTGTTCGTTCTCTCCTTGCTGGTCAGCCTGCTGCTGGAAGGTTTGCAAGCCGTGCTCTCGATCGGAACGTTCGACGTCGATGACCTGCTGTTGAATACATCCGGCGGCATGCTAGGATTCGGCATCTTCTGGTTGTGCAGCATACTGGACAGGGGCAGGGTTTACGCGGCACGTCAGGAGTCTTGAATCGAAAAGCGAAATAGTCGAAGGCACAGAGGATAAAAGAGTCGCTATGCCTTCCTTATTTCTGCGTATGCCGGACGGTAGCCGTTCGCAGCTTGAATAAGGTATAAAAGGAGTGTTTTTATGTACGAGCTTATGCAATTCGGAGTCGTTATAACGCTGTTGACAGGGTTTGGATTGCTGCTGATCCTACGATCTAAATCGCCCAAGTCCAAGGTAAGCCTGCAATGGCTAGGTTATGCACTTATCATTATGGTGCTTTTGCTCGTTGCAGTATGGGTTATTTCTTTGGATGCAACGCATGTCGCTTAATGCGAGTGTTATTCGATCGAATCCCTAAAACTAAACAATAATTATTTACTATATTGACGTAAGTTCGAATATCGGTTATCTTAATATTAAGATATTGCTTCAAGCAGTCGCCAAGAAAGCTTATGCAAATAAAAAATCCAAGCAAAGGGGATGTTACAAATGACAGCATATCGTAAAATCGACGGTACCTACAGAGGAGCGCCGTTCCACATGGTAGGAGACGGATTCCGGGTTTCCAACTACTTTCCTTCCGGGAACAATTTTCAGAAACGGTTCAGCCCTTTTATCCTGATGGACTATAACGCACCGTTCGAATTTCCGCCAAGCGCCTCGGTTAAAGGAGTGGGAGCGCACCCGCATCGGGGGTTCGAAACGGTAACGATTGCTTATGAGGGATTTATCGAGCATCACGATAACCATGGCAATCATGGCATTATCGGGCCGGGTGACGTGCAATGGATGACCGCCGGGTCGGGGCTCTTGCACAAGGAATATCACGAGCGCGAGTTTTCGAAACGCGGCGGACTGTTTCAAATGATTCAATTATGGGTTAACCTTCCCAAAGCAAATAAAATGCATGCACCCAAATACCAGGAGCTGTTAAAGGAGCAGATGGGCAGAACGGAGCTGCCGGAGGGCGGCGGTACGGTTCGGATCATTGCCGGAGCGTACAACGGAATCAAGGGACCCGCACAAACGTTTACGCCTATCCATCTGTTTGACATTGCCTTCAAGAAGAACGGTCGAGCGCAATTTGAGCTTCCTTCCGCCTATAACACAGCGGCAATGGTGCTGAAGGGATCCGCAAAGATCAACGATACGAAAATCGCCGGTGAGGGAGACTTCGTATTATTTGAAAATACGGCCGGCGACATCGTGATCGAAGGGCAAACGGATGACACCCTCGTTATCGTCCTGAGCGGCGAAGCGATCGATGAACCCGTCTACCAGCACGGACCGTTTGTTATGAACAGCAAAGAGGAAATCGTGGAAGCTTTTCAAGATTTCCAATCGGGTAAAATGGGAAATACCGATTTCTAAAATGAAGCGGGGCAGGGTAATCCTGTCCTGTTTTTTTGCTTTTGATTCGTTTATAGAAATAAAACACAACATGACTATAAGAAAGTGAACCTTACGGCCAAATAGTCCCGTATGCCTCACTATCCGCTCAAAAACGAGGAAATAGCTTAAAAATAGTGAACGCAGGTTCATAATTACTGAACCCAGGTTCACTCCCTCTGTTCGTAGTGATTATCTCACGAATACTCGCTCATTCGCAGGATTTCATCATTCTTTGAAGCAGGCTTTCCGTAGAGGCAAGGACCTGACCCGTTGGGAGCATCATTTTGGGTATGCGGGAATAGAGGAAAGGCCTCAATCCCCAATCATTTCCTTTATAATGCACGTATACTCCACAATCGTCTTGGTGGTTTACCCTCCCAATTCTCAACGGGTCTTCGCCCTTACATTCCTTCGTTATACCTATCCAAGAGGTGGAGGCCGAAATGCTAGTGTAACGGGTCAGTGCCCTTTGTGAACCCACATTCGGTACTCCGTGCTTATGTGTTTTCCATCCTGCGAATGAGCCAAAATACGTATGCTAACCTTTGTGTTCCCATGCTACTTTCCTCTTGTGAAACATGTTGCCCAAGTGGGAGCCTCCTAGGCTGCAGCCTCTTGTACATCGTTCGCCCGAAAGGCTTCCCCTCGTTTTACCATACCTATCATGATTCGTGTTAGTTTACCGATCAGTTTAAAGACGGAGCGATGCTTTTTCATCTTCTTTTCTTTTACGTTTTGCTCGTGCCACCGTTTAAACTGCGGGTTATTTGTAATCAAGGACAAGGTTCCCAAATACAGATATTTGCGTAGCTGTCGCCTGCCTCGTTTTGAGATTCCTACTTTGCCTTCGTATTTCCCCGAGCTGTTATCCGTTAAGTTGAGACCCGCTTGGGAAAGGATCTGTTGTCCATGTGCATACGTGCTTATCTCTCCGCATCCGGCCAATAAAGCGGCTATGAACAGCGTGCTCAGCCCCTTTAGGGTGCGAAGTAGTTTCACCACATCCGGTACCTGGGCAAGTAGGATGTCGAGCTCATGCTCCATCTCCTTTAGCCTTTCGGTTAACCGTTCATAGTCCTCTACAAGCCGCGCAATTTCTTTACGTGCTTCTTCACATCCAACCTTACTCCCAACAGAACTGCGGGCCACAGCGAGTAGCCTGGCGGCCGTTTCTAGTCCTGTCTTCCCGCCTGCACGCTTCATGCCGCCTTCTTCCTTCCAGCCGGTAATCATCTGCTCAGCCGTCATCGGTGCGATATCTTCGGGCAACGGGAAAGCCTTCAGCGTAGCGACTGACCGCGCAATCTCCCAGTCGGAAAATACCAGTCTGTACTCAGGAAAGTGAATATCCAGCCAGCGGTGAAGTCGGCCCTTCAAGCTTGTCAGTTGCTTGACCCAGTATTCGCGGTCGTTCATTACCATGCGCAACCGCCGATAGATGGCTGCGTGCCGATTGTAAGTGGTGTAATATCCACGGCTTACGGCATCGGCAATGACCAGCGCGTCTTTGATGTCGTTCTTGGATTGGCTGTTATCTCGGTTTTCCTTGTTACGCTTTGTGGTCAGGGGGTTAACGAGAACGACCTCATGGCCAAGGTCCATCAACCAATCGGCTAAGCTGAACCAATAATGTCCGGTCGGTTCAAGGCCGATGATGAGTGAGGAGAGGCCTTTCTGTTGTTGGAGTTGTCCGATCCATCGTAAAAGTTTCCCAAAGCCCTCTCCTTGATTCTCGAACGTGACAGGTCGGCCTATCTCTAATCCACGGTAAGTAACGGCACGAGCCACATGCCGCTCCTTGGCAATGTCGATACCGATAATGAGATGATTCGTAGAAATTCGTTCAATCCGTTGATTTTGTACGTCTCTTTGTTTAAACTTCATAGTAGAGCACCCTCCCATGTGGATCTGTTAGTCACTGCCCGTGACATGATCTACTATACAGAGGGTGCTCGTGCTTTACAAAGCCGATTTCTTAGCATCTACAGGAATGCTAGCGTATACGGCAGAGGATCCGTCGAGCGCCGGAAGGAATCCTCTGAGGCTTAGAGCTGCGCGTGCATAGAGGGGCAGCCCCGGCTGCTTTCTCGAGTAGAGAATGGAGAATCGCCCTGCTGCGGAGCAGTCCGTATGTGAGTGCGGACTTTAATCAGTGCTTGACTTTGACAGCTATATCCCCACCATTCAGCAGGTACTCCACCCATTCCACTGTATTGATCTGCCAGACGAGAATATAAAATAAGGCTTGAATCTTCACCTGCTGGAGGTTGTATCGTTTGAATTAGCAAGCAGCAAGCAGCTAGCAGCTAATTAAACGAGGAGGTTCTATTCTTATGAGATCTTTTGAGATGTTGTTTGTTATCTTCAATATTTTGATGATCGGCTGGATACTATTTGCCAAAAACAAGTCGCGACGCGGGCTGCTTATTAATTTCAGCGTTTCCGCCGTCATTATGCTGATGCATGGGGTCATCGAAGGAATGCGTTGGCAAATGATTCCGGCTTATGCGATGACGGCAGTTCCACTCCTGATCTTCGCTGTCGGATCGATGTCCAAGCCTGGGAAGCACGAGGAGCGGACGGCGAAAAAACGATCCCGTGCAAAGCTTGTTACGGTGACCGTTCTGGCGGTAATCTATTCATCCGTGGCTGTGGCGCTGCCGCTTATCCTTCCGATATTCACTTTCGAGAAGCCGACAGGCTCATACAAAATCGGCACCGTCACCTACGATTGGAAGGACGATCACAGGGAAGAAACCCTTACGCCGGATCCTGGCGATAAGCGCGAATTGATGATACAGATATGGTATCCTGCAGATTCGAAGGCTAAAGGAAAGGCGGATTCCTATCTTTCCAACTCGGATGTTTTTGCAGAGGGGTATAGTAAGGTTCTGAATTTGCCGAAGTTTTTGTTTACAACTTTCGGTTATGTCCAAACGCATGCCATCGAGAATGCAGGAATTTCCAATCGGGAACCCGCGTATCCGGTGCTCCTTTTCTCACATGGATTTAGCGGACATAAAAATCAGAACACCTTTCAGATCGAACAATTAGTCAGCCATGGATATATCGTGGTAGGCATAGATCACACTTACAGCAGTACGGCTTCCGTTTTTTCCGATGGCCGTGTAGCCAATTATGTGCCGCAAGATACCAACTCCATCGCCTACCTGGATAAAGCTAATGAAGGCTGGGTTGCGGATGCCAAGTTTGTGCTGGACCAAGTGGAGAAGCTGGCGAGGAATGATCCGGACCACCGTTTTACAGGCCGAATGGATATGAACAATGTAGGGATGTTTGGCCATTCCTTTGGCGGGGCGACTAGTGCGCAGATGCTAATGACGGATTCCAGAGTTAAGGCTGCGATCAATATGGATGGTGTATTATACGGCAAACTGCGGGTTCCGGAAGAAGGCTTGAAAAAGCCATTCATGATGATGAGCGCCGACGACACGATAAGAGAGGCAAAAAGCACGGATGATAAGGAGTTTGCCCAGTTTATAGAGGAAACTTTGCCGCGGTACAAGCATGTAGCTGTCGGAGGTAATTACTGGATGAAAATCAATAATATGAAGCACATGGACTTCTCCGACTTATATTTGTTTTCACCGCTATATGAGAAGATGGAAGGAGTCGAGATACGAAAGGCTCACCGCCTCATTAATGATTACTCGCAGGATTTCTTCGATCATTATTTAAAGCGGCAGCCATTTAAGCTACTGGAGCAAAATATTGGCGAACATCCGGCGTTTACGCTGCAAAAAGACTGATTTCACATGCGAACAGCCCGGAGGCATTAGCCTTTGGGTTGTTCACATGATTGGTTTGACATCTGTGCCAGCTTCCGCTGCAAGCTTTGAAAAAGCACGAGGTTTCCTTTCGAAAGCAAGTTGAATGGCGGACTTAGAATGGAACATAACGTATTGCAGCGTTCGAGAAGCGGTGTTCTGGTTCTCTGAGCATATTCGGCAAAGGAGCGGAGAAAAGCCTCTTTATTGAAAGCTTGCTCTGAATTCGCATACAGCATAATCATTTCCTCAACAATAGCCTGTACATACGGACTGTCGGCAGCCCGTTTTTTCTCCAAGGCTTGATTCAATCGATCATGAATATCCTCAAGTTTTCTGACCCATACGGCAGCGTTATAACGAGGCTGATGATCCGTATGAACGAAGAAAAACTCAATGTTTTTCAGATCCTTCATAAATTGGGGATCGTTCATGAGTTCCTGCAGCTCATTCCAAGCGGCTGTTTGTTTAGCCGTTGTTTTTTCTTGATTGACAATGTATTTATTGAAAAAATATAACATGGGGTCCCTCCACTCTGAAGGAATCCCGTCAAAAATACGAAAGGTCTCTACTTTCTCGGAAATGAACTGTTTACGTTTTTCGATGTTTAATGCTTTTTCATGAATGAGGTCGTACATATAGCGCAAGGAATCCCCTTGGTGCCGCTTCGCTTGACGCAAAATCGAAATCATATTTGTAAGCGCGCTAACCTGCGTCGTAAGCGACTCGATTTGCCAGTCCAGTGCTTTCTCCACCGGTAATTCCCCGGAAATGAGCTGGCTTATTTCATCAATGCCAAAATCCAGATAACGCAAGGTTGCAGTCAGCTCTAAACGCCATATATCTTCCGTCGTATATAGTCGATGTCCCCCCTCTGAATAGCTAGAGGGCTTTACTAATCCAATCTCATCGTAGTATCGGACGGTTCTGACCTTAGACCCAATCATTTTGGCTACTTCCCCGATCGAAAAGGTTCCAACTTCCGTTCTAGAATCAGAAACGTTTTGCTTCTGCAAATCCGTGTCGCTGGTTAAATGCAAACCTTTCACCTCCGATACGTCATTTTACTACCTCCAGCAACTGGAGATTCAATACCATTATACTGCGCCAAGCACACCGACTGTTCATAACCTGACGGAATCGAGCCGATCTACTTTTTGGGCGAAAACAGCTACATCCGCTCGATCTTGATCGGGTCCGGTATCTGGAGGGATAGCGGCTGGGGCACCATCATCTACTTGGCGGCAATCGCAGGCATCAATCCCGAGCTGTACGAGGCGGCCGAAATCGACGGAGCGGGAAGATTCCGGCAAGTGATGTCGATCACGCTCCCATCCATTCTTCCCACCATTACGATTTTGTTTTTGCTGCATATCGGTCGGTTCATAAGTAAAACCGATCGTTTTGCGCCAAATAGGAACAAGAAAAGATCCGGGCACGGTACTTCCGGATCTTTTCTTCGTTTCCTTTGAAGGTTATACGCACCAACGGCAGCCGCGTCACGTCCTCACCCTAGAGCGGGGAACGGTTACTCCTGTTGCTCCGATTGCTTCTGTTGCTCCGATTGCTTCTGTTGCTCCGATTGCTCCGATTGCTCCGATTGCTTCTGTTGCTCCGGTTGCTCCGGTTGCTCCGGTTGCTCTGATTGCTCCGATTGCTTCTGTTGCTCCGGTTGCTCCGGTTACTCCGATTGCTCCGATTGCTTCTGTTGCTCCGGTTACTTCGGTTGCTCCGGTTACTCCTATTGCTCCTGTTGCTTCGATCGCTTCGATTATCAAGGCTGCCTTCGGTTCCATAATCTTTAATCATATTCGAAAACCTTCTTTCTTTATTTTTTTCATAGTATGCAAGATTAATAGAGTTGTAATAGACATTCGCAATGTTTTACTAAAATCAGCGACTATTTTGTTGCCCAATATTCGTATTAGAAAAGGAACTCCGCCAACCGGCCGGACACGCAGCCCGATAAGGTAGGCGTACGTAAATAGATGCCCGCATACGCTAGTAATAAACTTAGCCATTGGAGGTCATACATGTGCCGGATGCTTTTGTAGTGCGTTCACTCAATGAGGTGCAATTCTGGTCGCGTATTATGAAGGAGCATTCGCTTTTTCTAAGGCTGGGGTTTCGTTGCGAGGATACCCAGTTAATTAACGAAGCCAACTATTTTTACCGATTGTTTGAGGGGATCGAGCAGCGGTCCCATACTTTCGGTGCCGATACGGATCCATTAGCCATCCGGCAATTCAATGTGGAGGTTCATACAGCCGTGTCTCACATATGGGTGTTCAAGAGAAAAATTCTTGGGCTCATCTTAACCTGCCAGCTTCCTGGACAAAACAACTTTCCGTTATTGGTGGATCATGTAAGCCGGGAAGCCAATTATTTTAGAAACCGGCTGGAAGAGTTAAATCAAGGCAAGCTAGAGCCCCTGCAGGATGCCATCATTGATGAAAATGTGTTTTTCTTGAAAATAATGGCTGACCATGCCAAATTTATCGGTCATCTTCTTGACCCTTCCGAACGAAAGCTTGTGGATCAAGCGCGCGACTTCAGTCACGACTTCGACCAGCTATTGTTCCAAGCGCAGGATTTGGATTCCATGCGCCCGCAATCTCAAACTCAGCCTCTCCTTACTCAGTTTCTCGATCAGAACAGGGTTTCCGTCAAATCGTTGCGCGATTTTAAGCAGGCGGCAAGGGATCTGATTATGCAATGCAAAATAAAAAGCATCATTCATCCGTTGTTGGCGGATCATGTTTTCCGGGAAGCGGAGAGATTTTTGGAGATCATCGATATGTTTGAAGGGGCGTTGACCGGCGCAGGCAAACGAACGTTTTTGTCCCATTAAGCATAGAGAATCCGACTGAACGGACTATCAAAACGAAAGGCGAATAGCGTTATAGAAAAATCCGTTCCGATAGGGAGACGGATTTTTTGGTTTGCCCGTAAAATTTCGCTTCCAAAAATGAGAATCGCATTCCCGTAATAATAAGAATTGAGTAGGCTCTGGCACTAAAATAAGTGTAGACTTAGTCTTGCATGAGCAGCTTGTTTTTGAAGGCAAAACGTACAGGTTTTCGTGCGATCGGATACGGTAGCCTCGGCAGCGAACCGCAAGCATTCGCTCCATCGCGGTTAATCATACATAACGGGCATTTTATGAAGGAGGAAACCGATGTGAAGGTGTTTCGGGCTGCCATTGTCGGCATAGGGGGATTTGGCGCTAATCACGTGAAAACTCTTGCGGAATTAGTCCAGGAGGGGCGTCTGGAGGTTACCGCTTTTGCGGAATTGAATGCCGAAGCCAACCGGGAGATGTTCGACAAATTAACCGCGATGGGCGCTTCGCACTACACGGAATACGAACGGATGCTGACCGAGCATCCGGAAATCGACTTCGTCGCGATCGCGACGCCTATTGCCGCTCACAAGCCAATGTGCATCAAGGTATTGCAAATGGGCTTTCATGTCCTGGTGGAGAAGCCGCCTGCGGTAACGATCCAAGATATCGACGACATGCTTGCGGCTCAGCGCGAAAGCGGCCGGTTATGCCAGGTGAACTTTCAGAACACGTCGGGCCGCGCGTTCCGGGAACTGCTTCAGAAGCTTAGCGACGGAGCGATAGGGAGGCTATCGCATATTGCCGGAGTAGCTACTTGGAAGAGAAACAGGGCCTATTACGACAGAACCCGCTGGGCGGGAAAGCTTACATGCGACGGACAATACGTGCTGGACGGAACGTTTAACAATCCGCTTGCCCATCTGTTGAACAACTGCCTGCTGGCTGCAAACGGCGCCGATCCGTACGGGGCTCGGCCGGAATCGGTGCAAGCCGAGCTGTACCATGTGAACGATATCGAGGGAGACGACGTTTCATGCATGCGGATCGGGATGTCGAACGACGTGACCGTACATTTTTACGCGATGCTGAGCCATGAACGCAACGAAATTCCTTACCTCTCTCTCCGCGGAACGGAGGGAGAAGCGCTCTGGACCTACGACAACGTGCTGACGATTCGCGGACGCAACGGCGAGGAAAGCTGCAACTTCGGCCCCGAACAGTTGATGCGGAACATGTACTTGAATCTGATGCAGGCGATAGAGGATGACGGTACGCCGCTTTATTCGCCGCTTGCGGCTTGCCGGAGCTTTGTGCTCGCTTCCAACGGGGCCTACGAATCATCGGGGGTCATCCGAGCCATACCGGAGCCATACATCCGCGAGCAGGAGGACGGTCAGTCAACGGTACGGTTGCTGCCGGGGCTTTCCGAGCACATAAAGGATGCAGCCGTTAAAGGACTTCTTTACTCGGAGTACCCGTTTCCTTGGGCAGTGCCGACAAGTCCGTTCCGAATGGCGGATTACCGGCATTTCGAGCTGCCTTCCGGCATGAAAGGAAAGTAGAAGGGCCGACTATTCGCTGACACCGCTCGGTCAAACGCTGATCTTCCCCTTAAAGCAGCTGACGCAGTGGTATCCTCCCCATGTCATCGTCCTTTTTCATAACGCATTCAGTAGCTGGTCCGCAGCTCCCATATCCTGCTATATCTTCGATGGTACGGAACGGGAATGTTCCCGTCAAGGTTCTATTCGGCGAGTTTAGAAATATACCTGAGCGGGCTCCCGCGTTATCGTTTCAGCCAAGTGGGATGATTCACTTGTTCTATGCGATGACGGACCTGTTCGAAGAGGGGCATGACGTTTACGAGCTGATCCGCAAGGAATTGCGGACGGTAGCTTAATAGGCAAAGGGATCGGCAAGGGCTGCGGGCACGCAGTCCTTTTTTTGATTTATCAGAAATGGTTCCCATCATAAAGAAGCAGCAGGGTGGGGCTTTTATGAGGAATGAGCGGAACGTCAGTCCCTTATTCCTTGTTTCGAGCGTGTAAATCGACGCTTAGCGGAACGAGAGTGCGTTATTTTCGGCAAAACGCCAATGAATCATTCAAAAAGAGACGATTAGCGTACTTCAGTTCCGCTTGGCTATGAAATCGAGAGGGAATGCGGCAAATAACGAATCTGCGTTCCGTCTGGACAAGGACAGCGGTGTTCATGGCAATGAATACCGGCTGGAAGACCGGTAGGGAACCAAGGCGTAACAGAAAACAGGGAAGGTGAGAAGAGGGGAGGGGTATGGGGTGGAAGAGCGGCTGGAATCCCATACCCGTCCCCTCT
Source organism: Paenibacillus litoralis (assembly GCF_046244365.1). Lineage (NCBI taxonomy): Bacteria > Bacillati > Bacillota > Bacilli > Caryophanales > Paenibacillaceae > Paenibacillus > Paenibacillus litoralis. Next base: position 3,491,997 of record NZ_CP176395.1, read on the forward strand.
CCCACGCGCAGACGTAAGGCTTCGCACAAAAAGGACCGACAGGGTGAAACCTGACGGTTTTTTTTACTATTTGATAAAGATTCTCATTATTGATGGAATAAGCTATACTAGCAGTACTAGCAGATGGATGTGTCCATCACGAGAAGAAAGGAACCGAATGGAATGAAGCGGATTTTATTCATTGAAGACGAACAGCATCTAGCGCGGTTTGTCGAAATGGAGCTGCGGCGCGAGGCGTTTGCCGTAGCATTGGCCTATGACGGCGAAAGCGGCCTGCACCACGCGCTTGCCGAGGAATGGGATATTATTTTATTGGATTTGATGCTGCCGAAACTGGACGGATTGGAGGTTTGCCGCCAAATCCGATCGATCAAAAAAACGCCCATTATCATGCTTACGGCGAGGGACAGCATTATGGACCGGGTCTCCGGCTTGGATTGCGGCGCCGACGATTACATGCCGAAGCCTTTTGCAATCGAAGAGTTGATGGCCCGAATGAGGGTTATTTTTAGAAGACAAGCGGAAAATGCGGACGGCCCCATACCGCTGCTTACGTTACGAGAGCTGTCCGTTCATGTGGATTTGAGGGTCGTAAAGAAGGGGAACCGCGAGATCGAGCTGACCAAGCGAGAGTTCGATCTGCTGGCAGCGCTCATGGAAAATGCGAACCGGGTGATGAACCGGGAAACGCTGCTGGATAAAGTGTGGGGGTTCGAAGCCGCAGTCGATACGAATGTCGTGGATGTGTACGTGAGGTATTTGCGGAACAAAATAGACGGTCCGGGAAAAGACAGCTATATTCAAACGGTGCGCGGCGTCGGCTATGTGATGAAGCAATGACCGCACAATCCCTTGTTCGGAAGTTGTCGCGGATGCCCATCAGGTGGAAGCTTACCATATGGTCGGCCTTCCTGATTTTTGTGCTGTTCGTCGCTTATAATACCGTTCAATATCTATTTGTCGAGAAGTGGATGATCGGTCAGGAAAAGACGGCCGCGAAGCAAAAAATGAACGCCATTCTCAACGATTTGCTGGAGAAGGAGCCCTCCTTTTCGGAAGAAGACATGCCGCAAATTCGCAGCTATCTGGACAAAGTAAACGAGAACAATCAGCTGATCCGCATTATCGACCAGCATGGCAACAAGGTCGTCGCGGTATCGGGCAACATCCCGGAGGCGTGGATCGAACCGGCGCCCAAGTCCAAAACGGAAACCGTCATTACCTCGTATTCCGGCCATTCTTTATTGGTTATGAGAAGTCCGTTTACGATCCATCAGGTAAACGGAACGATTGAGATCGTGAAAAGCTTGGATCATTTCAAGCGGCTGACGGAGGCGATTTTAAGAGTATTTCTCTTGTTCGGCTTAGGGGCTATCGTTCTTTGCGGCTTGGGGGGCGGACTGCTCGCCTGGCAATTGCTGAAGCCGCTTCAATCAATGGCGCAGACGATCCGGAACGTTATCCGCAAGGGATTGCAGGAACGGATGCCGCACAACGGCAATGAAGATGAAATCGCTACGCTGATGAACATGTTCAACGGCATGATGGACCAAGTCGAGCGTTCCTTCCGGGAGCAGAGCCAATTTGTCGAGGATGCTTCGCATGAATTAAGGACGCCGATTGCGATCATGGACGGGCATCTGTCTTTATTGCGCCGCTGGGGTAAGCAGGATCCCGCCGTTTTGGAGGAATCGCTAAACATTTCGTATCATGAATTGACACGGCTTAAGGGGCTCGTTCAGGATCTTCTCGCTTTAACAAGAGCGGAGAAGGAAGGCTTGTCCGCAGAAAGCGGCACAGGAAACGCCGATCGGACGATTCTGGCCATGATAGAGCAAGTGGAGCTCCTTCATCCGGCGTTCCGGTTCGAAACGGGTTTCGCGGGGTTCACCGGCATGTCGGTAGCGGTTTCCAAGCAGCATTTGGAGCAAATTATACTGATCCTGTTAGACAACGCTGTAAAATATTCCGAGCCGGGCTCCCCGATTCTCGTTCAAGGCTTTATTCGCAATGACGAAGCGTTCATCGAAGTTATCGACTGCGGGATCGGCATACCCGAGAAATATTTGCCGCATGTGACGGACCGTTTCTACCGGGTGGACAAGGCAAGAAGCCGGAAGCAAGGTGGTACGGGTCTCGGGCTGGCCATTGCTAAACGTCTGGTGGAGCGCTATAACGGTCAAATGACCATTCGCAGCAAGGAATTCGTCGGAACGACCGTTACGATATCGTTTCCTAGCTGCCCCAATTCGGATGATCGGGAGGACGATTCCAATGAGAAAGCGGGTTAAAAGCGGTTCGATGCTGCTGACGATGACAGCATTGCTCTTTGCTGCCGGTTGTTCGACTGCAGACCAATCGCAGCAGGAGAACCGCCAATCCAAAGGGAAGCATCAGGTCGTCAATGTGTTCACCGCAAGGCATTATACCGTCGACAGCCAGCTATTCGAACAGTTCACGAAGCTGACGGGCGTTCAAGTAAACGAAGTTAAGGGCACGGCGGAAGAGCTGGTGGAACGCATGAAGCGGGAAGGCGATGCGCCGAACGCGGATTTATTCATAGCCGTTGACGGAGGCGCCCTGGATTACGCCAAACAAAGCGGCGTTCTTCAGCCCTTTCCGTCCGATGTCTTGAGCAGGAACGTACCGGCGGAATGGCGCGATCGGGAGAATAAATGGGTAGGTATCGCGACAAGGGCAAGGGTCATCGTATATGCCAAAGACCGGGTGAAACCGGAGGAGCTTTCGACCTACGAGGATCTGACGAGCGAGAGATGGAGAGGAAAAGTATTGGTTCGTTCCGCATCGAGTCTGTACAATCAATCGCTGCTTGCTTCCTTTATCGAACTAAACGGAGAGCCGAATGCGGAGAAGTGGACGGAAGGCATCGTCCGGAATCTTGCCCGCGAGCCGGAAGGAGGAGACCGCGCGCAGGCCAAGGCGATTGCGGAGAAGCTCGGCGACGTCGCCATTATGAATACGTACTATATCGGTCAAATGTCGGCTTCCAAAGACCCGGAGGATCTAGAGATTGCAAGCAAGCTCGGCGTCTTTTTTCCAAATCAGCTTACGACCGGGACCCATCTCAATATTAGCGGGGTCGGGTTGGCCAAGCAGGCTCCGAATAAAGACAACGCGGTTAAGCTTGCCGAATTTATGACGGGCAATGAAGGGCAAACCTTGCTGGCGCAAGGAAGCTTTGAGTTTCCGGTGAACGAGGAAGCGGACATGCCTGCGCTGCTTCAAGCTTGGCAGGGGTTCAAGCGGCAACCGATCGATGTTGCCCGTCTGGGCAGCCATCGCAAGCGCGCCGCGGAAATTTTCGAGAAAACAGGCTGGAAATAGAAGGCTGCGCCAAACGTGCAAAAAGTTTTTTTCTTTTCACATCATTTTCTCATTTTGGGTTGCTAAAATGATCAATAGGCATCGACGATAATAATGATTCTCATTTGCATCACATAAAGAAACAAGCTATTTTTTTTGAGACTTCATTGAGAATGAATATTATCATCAGCTGTAAATGTGGAGGAGGAAACAAGATGATGTACAAAAAACGCAGTTCACTCTTTTTATTGGTTTCGCTTATGCTCGTCATCGCGCTGCTTGCCGGATGCGGGTCAGGCAGCAATTCGGGGGACAACAAGACAAATGCCGCTTCACCGGGCAAGACGTCAGAGCCGGCGAAATCGGCTAGTCCCGAACCTGCCAAAACAGGCGGGGAAGTCAATATTTATACGGCTCGCCACTACGACGTAGACAAAGAGCTGTACGACATGTTCACGAAGCAGACCGGCATCAAAGTTAACGTAGTGGAAGGAAAAGCACCCGAGCTGATCGAGCGGATCAAGCGCGAGGGCGCCAGTACGCCTGCCGACTTGTTCCTTACGGTTGACGGAGGCATTCTTAACTCGGCCAAAGCGGAGAAGGTTCTGCAGCCGGTCGTATCGAGCGTTGTAGACAAACAAGTTCCGGCCGATTTGCGCGATAAGGAAAACCATTGGATCGGCTTGTCGACTCGGGCTCGCGTCATCGTGTATGCCAAAGATCGCGTTAATCCAAGCCAGCTTTCCACCTACGAGGATTTGGCTACGGACAAATGGAAGGGCAAGGTAGTCGTCCGCTCTTCGACAAACTTGTATAATCAGTCTTTGCTCGCCTCCTTCATCGCGATCAAGGGCGAGAAAGAAACCGAAGCATGGGCTGCCGGCATTGCGGCAAACTTGGCGCGCCAGCCTGAAGGCGGCGACCGGGACCAGGCGAAAGCGATCGTGGCCGGCGTAGGCGATGTTGCGATCATGAATACTTACTATGTAGGGCAGTTAACGGCTTCCAAGGATGCGGAAGAATTGAAGGTAGCCGACAAAATCGGCGTATTTTTCCCGAACCAGCAGACGACGGGGACGCACTTGAACTTGAGCGGGGCCGGATTGGTCAAGCACAGCAAAAATAAAGACAATGCCGTAAAGCTGATCGAATTTTTGACAGCGCCTGAAGCGCAGACGAAGGTTTCGGAGGCCAACTTCGAATTCCCGGTGAACAAGCAGGCCAAGCTTCCGGAATTGCTGAAAAGCTGGGGAGAGTTCAAGCACCAGAACGTCGATTTCGCGGCATACGGCGAGTTCAATCCGAAAGCGGTGGAGATCGCCAATAAAGTCGGTTGGAAATAAGCGATGAAACTGACATTGCTTCCGAGAACGATCGGAAGGCATATGAACGGATGGACGATGGCAAGCTTGATCGGGGCAGCGGCGGTTATGCTGCCCATCCTTTATGTGCTGACCGGTTTGTTCCGTCCGGCTAATGAGAATTGGGACAAGGTTAAGCAGTATTTGCTTACGGACTATATGCTGGGCTCGGCTAAGCTGGTGCTGTTTACCGGCTTTTTTGCCGCCTTCATCGGGGTCGTGCTTGCCTGGCTCGTTGTGGGGTACGCGTTTCCGTTGAGCAAATTTTTCCGGTGGGCGCTCGTATTGCCCCTTGCGGTTCCGCCCTATATCGCGGCTTATACGTATAGTGCGATGACCGGTTATACGGGTACGATACAAGCGACATTGCGCAATCGCTTTGATATCGTGCTGCCCCCGGGTACGATTGAGGTGATGTCGGCACGCGGGGCCGTATTCGTTCTGACTCTGTTTTTATTTCCGTACGTGTTCATGATTACCCGCACCTTTCTCGAGCGGCAAAGCGCCTCCTATATAGAAAACGCAAGGCTTCTGGGGCATAAGCCGCTCTCGATCTTTCTCAGAGTCGTGCTCCCGATTGCCCGGCCCGCCGTCATGGCCGGTGTCATGCTGGTGGCGTTCGAAGTGCTCAGCGATTACGGGGTATCCAATTTTTTCGGCGTGCAGACGGTATCGACCGCCATTTTCCAAACCTGGTTCGGGATGTACGACGTCCATTCGGCAATCAAGCTCGCAGCGTGGCTTATGGTTGCCGTTCTCGGCCTGTTCATGCTGGAGCGGCTGCTTCGGCGCAACCGGCAGTACGCAAGCACGACGAGTCAAAGCAGATCGCTTAAACCGCAGCGGTTGAAGGGGATAGCCGCTTGGAGCGCGACTTTGCTCTGCTCGCTTGTTTTTATTCTGGCGTTCCTTGCTCCGATCGTACAGCTGGCCGTTTGGACGGTCGAATACAACGATTCGTTTTGGCGGTCGGATTTCAAACATTTGCTGGCGAATACGGTAAAAGGAGCGGCAATCGGAACGGGCATTGTTATCGTAATTGCCGTACTTTCCGCCAGAGCGGCGCGAATGTACGCTACGCCTCTCCTGCAAGCGATGGCTCGTCTCCTGTCGGCGGGGTATGCCGTTCCCGGAGCGATTATCGCGATCGGCGTGCTGGCCGTGTTTATTGCGCTGGATCAATGGCTGGGGCCGCTATATGTTCGTCTCGGCAAAGAGGAGGGAACGCTGGTGCTCAGCTTGTCTCTCGCCATGCTGATTGCCGGTTACGTGATTCGCTTCATGGCAACGGGATATAGTGCCCTCGAGGCAGGCTACGAGAAATTGCCGCGTACGTACTCGGAGGCGTCGAGGACGCTCGGAAGAAGCGGTTTGGCGACCTTTATGAGAATCGAGCTGCCGCTCCTTAGAGGCCCGGTGCTGAGCGGATTCGTGCTGACCTTCGTGGAAATCGTCAAGGAGCTGCCGCTGACCTTGCTGCTTCGTCCGTTCAATTACGATACGTTGTCTACGCGGGCGTACCAATATGCGACGGATGAACGCATTTATGATGCTGCGCTGCCTTCGCTGCTGCTGGTTATGCTCAGTCTGGTCTCCGTACTACTCATGCTCAAGCTCGAAAGGAGATGAATTCATGGCATTCGTCGCCGTAGAAAAAGTAACGTTCCGTTTCGACAAGCGGCAGCCGGCGGTTATCGAGGAATTGTCGTTCACGATGGCCAAGGGGGAAATCGTCGGCATTTTGGGGGCGAGCGGCAGCGGCAAAAGTACGCTTCTCCGGCTGATTGCCGGACTTGAAGCGCCGGAGCGCGGCAGCATTTCCATCGACGGCCGTCCGATCGTGGACGAGCGTTCTTTTATGGAACCGGATAAGCGCGGCGTGGGCATGGTTTTTCAGGATTATGCGCTTTTTCCTCATCTGACCGTTGCCGATAATATTACGTTCGGGCTGCACAAGCTCAAGCGTGCCGCGCGCCGTTCGCGGATGGAAGAAATGCTGGGGCTGGTGCAGATGAAGGACTACGCACGCAGGTACCCGCATGAGCTGAGCGGAGGGCAGCAGCAGCGAATCGCTTTGGCTCGGGCTCTTGCTCCGCAGCCGTCCGTGCTTTTGATGGATGAGCCGTTCAGCAGCCTGGACGCCCACTTGAAGGCAGCGATCCGCAGCGAGCTTCGTCAAATATTACAGAAGGCCAAAACAACCTGCTTATTCGTTTCCCACGATCAGGCGGATATCGACGCGATCTGCGACCGTATTCTCCATGTTCAGGAAGGTCGGCCGTGAGATCGTCTGGCAAGCACATCGAAAATGCGCAAAAGTACCGGCTTCCCGCTTTTTTGGGCAGGAACCGGTACTTTTTGTGCTTCGTCTATTCCACTTCGCAAAGCGTTCCGGCGATATATCTCGTACCGTCGTCCAAGTAATAGTAGTACGTGATCAGCACGCGGCCGTCCGCCAGCTGCACCGCGCTCGTATACCCGATATCGCTGCCGAGGCCGTCCTCGCGGATGACGGATTCCGCAGCGGTGCCCAGATCGGTGCACTCGGCGTCAAGCACGAGCGCTCGAATACCGAACGGCTTGTAGCGGTAGCCGTAATTCAGCAGCACGCGGCCGTCCGCCAGCCGGAGGGCGTTGAACGGGCTCGGCGAATAGATCGGCCACCGCTTGACCGCGCTCCACGTGCGTCCGCCGTCCGTCGACTCGGACGTGAACAACGGCGCCGCGGATTGCTCTTCCCCAGGCTGCCTGTTCAGCTTCAAGCTGCGGATGAACAGCACCAGTTTGCCTGCATCGGTCTTGTACAGGGTAGGCTCATGAAAATGATACTGGCCTTCGTAGCCCGGAATGACGGCCGCGCGTTCCCAGGTATGCCCGCGATCCGCCGTTTTTCCGACCACCACGTTGAAGGTTTCGTCTTCCTGTTCGTAGAACGGCGCCAGGATGGAGCCGTCTTCCATTTCCACGCTGCTGCCGCGAAGGACGACATCGCCAAGCTCTACGAGCGCCGGCTTATCCCAAGTCAATCCCCCGTCCGCAGAACGGATCGAGTAGCAGCCCGCCATCACGCCGACCCAGCGATCCATGAGGCGGTGCCAGGTGCCGGCTTTTAGCTCTGCCGGAGCTTCTTCCTTCTCGTACACCTTCCAGGTGAAATAAGTGACGAACAAAGAGCCGTCCCGCAGCGCGTTGAGGCACGGATCCTGGACGCCATGGAAAAAATCGTCCCAGATGACGGCAGCCTTCGCGTCCCACACGATACCGTCCTGCGATCCGATCGAGACCGCCTTCGAAGACGCATCGACATGCGTAATCGCTCCGGCATATGCGGTTCGGCGGTCCGGCGCCTGACGGAAGCCGAGCCGGAACGTCCCGTCCGCCAGCGGAACGACGGTCGGGAACGTATTGTAATGCTCATCCTTATAGATTACCAAGTGCTCAATCGGTTTTACGTTGGCCATCGAATAAACCTCCTTGGGTTGTCGAGCTTGAACTCGCTCGTTTCCGAATCCGTTATCAGCCTTTCAGCGATCCGATCATGACGCCTTTGGCGAAATACTTTTGCAGGAACGGATACACGACGACGATCGGCGTAATCGCGGCGATTATGGTCGCGGCCTTGATCGACTGATTCGTCACTTCGGTCGTTACCTGAATATAGGTGCCGGAGCTGGTCGTGTCGATTTTGTCCTGCTGAAATATTTTTTGCACGAGCAATTGCAGAACGAAGTCGTTCTTCTCTCGCAAATAGATCATCGCATCGAACCATGCATTCCAATGCGCGACCCCTGACCATAACGCGATAACCGCAATGATGGGCATCGACAGCGGGAAGATGATGCGGAAAGCGACCTGTACCGGATTCGCCCCGTCGATCAGCGCCGATTCCTCCAGCTCCTTGGGAAAGCCCATCAGAAAGTTGCGCGCCAGAATGATGTACCACGCATTGGCGAGCGTCGGCAAAATAAGCGCCCACATGGAATTGAGCAGGCCGAGCTTCTTGATGTTCATATAAGAGGGAATCAGTCCGCCGCTGAAGAAGATCGTAAACAAAATAAACAATGTAATGATGTTGCGGTAAGGCAAATCCTTCCGGGACAGCGAATACGCCGCACACATGGTTACCAGAACGGTAAGGCCCGCTCCGACAACCGTCCGGAGAATCGTATTGCGGTAGGCGATGTAAATGATGTCGCTGCTGAACAACTGCTTATAGGACATCAGATTAAAGCCCTCCGCCCATAACCGCAATCCCAGCTTGTCGACGAAGGCGGGAGCGGTTAGCGAGAGCATCAGCAGGTTCCAGAACGGATACAGGAACAGAATCGACAGGACGATCATAAGGCCATAGTTGAAAATATCGAATGACTTGCCTGCCAGGCTTTTGCGTCTAAACGTAGTCACGAGTCGTCCCTCCTCACCATATCCCGTATTCGTTGAACCGCTTGACGATGTAATTCGTCCCAATGACCAGCACAAGGGCGACCACGTTTTTGAATAAGCCGACTGCTGTTGAGAAGCCGTATTTCGTATCGATCAGACCGATGCGGTATACATACGTATCGATAATGTCCGCAACGCTGTAAACAGCCGGGTTGTACAGGTTGAATATTTGGTCGAAACCCGCGTTCATGACCCCGCCGACGTTCAGAATGAAGAGCACGGTCATGACCGGGATGAGCGAGGGCAGGGTAATGTACCGCATTTGCTGAAACCGGTTCGCTCCGTCGATCGTGGCGGATTCGTATTGATCCTGGTTGATGCCGGCGATGGCGGCCAAATAAATAATGCTGCCCCAGCCGACGCTTTGCCACAGATGGCTGGCCACAAGCACCCCGACGAACGTGTCCGGATCGGCCAGAAAATGAATCGGCTTGCCGCCGAACAGGGTGATGACGAAATTGAGCGCGCCGCGGGACGGAGACAACAGCTCGATCATGATGCCCGATAAAATAACCCAAGACATGAAATGAGGCAAATAAGAAATCGTTTGCACGATTTTTTGGAATCTGCCGTTCATCAGCTCGTTAAACAGCAGGGCAAGCCCGATCGGAGCGGGAAAGCCGAACAATATGTGCAAGCCGCTGATGACAAGCGTGTTGCGCAGAATGCGCCAGAAAAAAATATCGTCGAACAGCTGATTGAAATTTTCCATGCCGATCCATGGGCTTCCGATAATGCCGTCGATAAAGCGGTAATTTTTGAACGCCATGATGACGCCGTACATCGGAATGTAGTTAAAGATCAGAAAGCAGATGAGCGCCGGAGCCAACATGACATAATAAAATCCGTATTTCCGCCATCTGCCGCCGGACGCTTTGGGGGACAGGGGGGCCGATAAGCCGGCCGTTATGTCGCTCATGCCGATAGCCTCCTTTCCAGGGAACATGCATACTGTATAGGATTCTTTCCTTGCTGAGGTGACGCATGGCGGAATTAACGCGGAAGGCGCGGGCATCCGCCATACGATCCTGTTCTTGAGCCGGTTACTTCTTGTTCGCCTCATCGTACAGCTTCTGATAATTGTCCAGAATAGCCTGACCGCCGGCGTCGAGATATTTTTTCTTGAACGCGTCCCATTCCTTGTCGATGTCAAGCTTGCCGACGGTTGCGTTCGTTTCGAATTCCGTGACGACCGTTGTGACGGCCGTGCCGTTTTTCAAAAGCGCTTCGTTCGTGGAATTGATCGTAAAATTGATGTCGTTGTATTTTTTCGGGCTGCTCATCGCAACATCATAGGCGGGCAGATCGATTTTGAGCACGTTGTTCTTTTTGAAGAAGTCCCAGTTGTCCGGACGCAAGGCGAAATATTGGCCGATGCCTTCCTGGGTAATTTTATCGATGGACAAATAGTCCGGGGTAATTTGGATGACGCCGTCTTTGTCCTTCATATACCCTTTGCCTTCCTCGCCGAAATAAGCTCGGATGTAGTAATGATCGTCGGCGGACATGAAATTCTTGATCGCCATGATGCGCTCCATTTTCTCGTCGCTCGTTTTGCTGCCGAAGAAGAAGCCGCGCTGCATCGCCGGATAGGCGGTTCCGCCCGCTCCTTTATCTCCGCCCGGTCCCGCAAACGGTTTCAAAAATTCGATTTTGGCGTCCGGTTTCTTGTCTGTCAGCATTTTCGTCACATTGCCCGCTGTAGTCGACGCGTACCACCAAGGATGATCGGCGAGAACGCCGAATTTGCCGTCCGCCCATTTGGCGCGCTGCTGCGGCCGCTGATCCGTAATCGATTCGGGATCGATCAAGCCTTCTTTGTACCAAGCCTGCATCGTTTTTAAATATTGCTTATAGCCGTCCGTCAGCACACTGGAGAACACTTTGCCGCTGCTATCGGCGTAGAAGGCGCTGCCGGAGCCGAGGCCGAACGCGCCGCGCAAATACAGCTGAAGACCGTGGCCGCCGAACGTATCGTTTTTGCCGTTTTTGTCCGGATCGTTGAACGTGAACCGCTTGAGCATTTCATGGTATTCCTCAAGCGTTTCCGGCAACTTGGCGAGCCCGACATTGTCCAGCCAGTCCTTGCGGACGCCCATGACCCAAGGCTGAAGCGCCGAATAATTGATAAACGGAACCGCATACAGCTTTCCTTTGAACTTCATAGAAGAGGCGACGATTTTGGGATCGACCATGCTTTCGATGCTCTTCATCCATTCGGGCATGAGCTTGCGCAGCTTATCCTCCGGAACCTCCCGCACCAAGCCCTGCTCCATCAAGAAGGTGGAATCGACGTTGATCCGGATATGATCGGCGGTCTTGCCGTCGGCGAAGTACAGGTTGACCTGTTCTTTGTTGTGAACGTCGAGCGGTACCATCGTGAGCGTGACGTTGAACTTTTCTTCGATCAGCTTCTTTACCGGATTGTTGACCGAGTCGTTGATTTTGCCGATCTGATTGTGGCCGATCCATAAAAGATCCAGATGCTTGGCGTACGGTCCCGATGAAGCCGATGGCGCGGTGCCGGCCTTCGTTCCGTCGTCTTCTTTACCGCCCCCGCTGCAGCCGCTGAGCACGGACGCCGCTATCGAAGCGCCTGCGATCCATTTCCCCGCTTTCTTCCAACCTTCCCCCTTGCGCTGCTCCAAACGAATCACTCCTTGTCGTTTATAGGCCTTGCAGCTTTATCATAATAGGATCGCCGGCCCGTTTCACATGCCCGGATCATGACCTGAATCGCCCATTTGATGACAATGTCATCAAAACGTAATGACGGGAAACGGCGATAAGAGCGCAGCCCGATTCGGGAAAAAAAGAGGACAGCGACTGCTGTCCCCGCGGAGCCCGGTATCAAAAATGCTGCTTGCGAAACTCGCCCGGCGTTATCCCCGTCATGTCTTTAAAGAGTTTAATGAAGTGATTTACTTTGGCGTAGCCGAGCTGTTCGCTGATATCCTGCACCTTCAGCTCGGTCTGCAGGAGCAGCTCCTTGCTGCGGCGGAGACGTGCTTGTATCACATAGTCGGTGAACGTTACGCCCGTATATTCCTTAAAGATGCGGCTGAGATAGGCCGGATTCAAGTTCAGCTTCTCCGCGATCGACGTAAGCGAAACCGTACTGGCCGACTCGGATTGAATTAGCCGCTTGGCATGCTCGACATGCGTGTTTTTCTTCTCGCGGAACGCCTGGCCGATATACGCCGCCGTTGCGCTGATCAAGCTTTCGAACCAGGCGGTCATGCTCCGCCAATCGTCCTTTTGCAAAAAGACGGCCAATAGATGGGAGCGCTCACCCGGCACGATTTCGCGCATGTCGAGATGCAAATCGCGCACGGTTTCGATCAATTTGACGAGCAGCAGCAAGAAGGTTTGCTGTACATGGGGAAATGCGACCTTCCCCGCTTTGTCCCGCATATCCCGCACCATTTCGGCAAACACCGCGAGCGCCTGGTCCTTGTCGCCGTTCTTGAGACAGACGATGAACGTCGACTCCCTATCTTTCGGGTATGGAAGCGGCTCGTGAGCGTGCAGCCTGACATCCTCGATATAGACGATGTCGCTATCCGCCGTCATCCCGCGGTATTGCAGCGCTTCTTCGGCCTCCTGATAGGCTTGCGGCAGATCGCCGATCGTCCTGCCGTACGTGCCGATGCCGATCGTGCAGGGCATCCCGTGACGCTCGGCTATCGAATCTTTAATGGCTTCGGCGATGGAGAACACGGCGGACATTTCATGCTCCGCGCAATTGACCAGCACCAGATAGACATCGTCCTCCATCTCGAGCACCCAATGCGCGAACTCTTCATCGACCGCCGAGTCAATCGAATGGGTAACGAGCAGCTGTTCGATTTGCTCGCTCTCGATGCTCGCGGCGGCGCGCCCGCCGTTGTCGACGGACACCAGCATCGGGACGATGCCGTGCGTCTTTAAGCCGATACCCAGATAGTCAAAGCGCTCCTCGACGGCTTTCGGCTGCAGCCCATGCTTCTTCAGCAGCGAACGCAGGAACTTCTCCTGATAGGCAGGCAAGCTTTCCCGCAGCCGGAGCCGCAATCGTCTCTCCGTTGCGTACGCATCGGCCAGCCCGTCGCTGATCACGCGGAATTCTCCGCGCGGCCTTCTGCCCTCCAGTCCGCGGCTAACGCCCTGACTGCCGTCTTTGACGAATTGGAGCAGATGATTGACGGGTCTGTAAATGCGGCGGCTCGTCACCACTGCCAGAATGGCCGTCGCTACGGTCAGCAGGATGGATACGGTGTAGAACAGATTGCGAATATTGGAGACGTTGCGGTAGAGCGTGTGCAGGTTCGTGACGTTGGCGATATCCCAGCCGAGCACTTCGGAATTCCGCCAGGAGACGAGCTGTCTCTCGGCCACGACCTTGTGCGATTTCAAGCTGCCGCCGCCTGCTTCATCCTGCGAAGCGAGTATTGACTGAACGAAGGTAAGGCCGTCCGCCTTGGAAGCGTCATTGTCATAAAGCAGGGGCTCTCCTTCGCGCGAAAACACCATCACCGAGGTGCCGTGCTCGACGCCGAGCCTGCTGATGAGATTCGTATAGAAGGCGTTCGCATCCAGATTGATGACGATCGTATAGTTCGACGCCAGCGGCCGAAAGACTACCGGAACGACCCGTTTGAGCGTGCCGTCCTCCTGCATGGCGCTGCGCACGTTGAGGATAAGCGGGTAGCCGAGAGCGGACGGCTTCAAGCTTTTGTCCCAGTCCGAGTCGTAAAACTTATCGATTTCATACTGCAAATACCCGGACGTCAGGACGATCCCCCGGGCCGGATTGATGTAATACACCGAACAAATGAACTCGTTCAGCTTCAGCAAATCGTTCATGCTGCGCAGCACTTTGGCCTTGCTTGCCATATACTCCAGCAGCTGCTCTCTGTTAGACGACGTATGCCAGGCGCCAATCTCCTCGAAATAGTTGCCGAGCGGGAACATATCGAACTCGGTTAACGTGTTGTTCGTGACGAATTGGCGAAAGCCGTTGCCGATTTGTTTGACGACCAGCTCCATGGCGTTCACCGTCTGGTTCAAATACAGCTCATTCGCTTGCTCGATATCGTGCCGCATCGAATTTTGCACGTTATGGTAGAAGAAGAAGCCGAGGACGCCGATCGGGACTAGACAAATCAGCAGTGTAAATGTAAGAAGTCGCATGAAAAAATGCTTGTGTCTTGTAAACGACCTCACCCTGTGAAGCAAGAAGACCCCCCCTTAGGATAAAAGTGTTGTGCAGACTTCTTCTCTTTTTGTAAGCGCTTTCTAAACAATGGAGAAGATTGCGACATTTTTATTATAGCGGTTTGGCGGTGCTTGAAGAAATGCCGTTTTCATTACTTTTATGTCCGAATTCATGACTTCATCGATTTCGGGGCTTTAACTGCGGGGAGAAGCAAGAAGCGGCAGCAGGACAGTTTGCCGCATAGCACCTACAGAAATCGCCTCTTTTATAGTTCATTTCGTCAGCTTGTGGTAAAATTTGTTTGATTGCTTCAGGAAATCATGTAAATCTAATCGTGATTCCGGCTCTTCTGCTGCTTGTCTTTTTCAAAATGATGCCGCAGAAAATGCGAAGAGGCGAGCCTTGAGCGGGGGCTCGCTTCATTATGCTTTGGAGGCGCTAGTCGTCTTGCATGCCCAAACTCCAATCGATCCCGCTCCATTCGTCATAGGAGGTGTGGAGCTTATCGCCGTCCAAGCCGGTATCGACGGTTGGCCTAGCGCGTAACTTGACCTGGGTTTTTGGCGTTTTTTTGATGCCGGCGTCTCGGATGTCATGCCCTGCGACCGTGCCCATATGTTCGGCTTGCTTTCCCTCTACTGCGGTTTTACGGATGGGGATGAGGGGCGCATAATAAGGCTTCGATTTCAGGTGTCCGCTGACAACCGGCTTCCAGATTTTCATACGGCGTCCTCCTAGTACAAACTTTAATAGCGTATTCGCCGCTGGCACAAGAGGATACCGTTCGTTATAAAAATGGATGATGGCCTACCGGATCTTATTCATTCTGTGTGAACCGGGATTAGAAGATAGAACAATGACCCGAGGTGAAATCATGTGACGACACAATCCGCACGCCGAATCAAACGGACGGAGCTGCTGCTCATTACCGCCGTTGCGCTCGGTACGCTGCTCAATCCGCTTAATACGACCATGATTTCCGTAGCGTTAACCCGGCTGCAAGAGGATTTTCAGCTAACTTTCGCCGATGTATCTTGGCTTATCTCGACGTATTACCTCGCCAGCGCCATCGGCCAGCCGGTCATGGGCAAATGGAGCGACTTGTTCGGCCGCAAAAGAGTGTTTATGCTGGGACTCGTTCTGGTTACGCTTGCTTCTTGCCTTGCTCCCTTATCGCCAAGCTTCGGCTGGCTGATCGGATTCCGGATGATACAGGCGATCGGGAGCTCGGCGCTGTTCCCGGCCGGCATGGGGATGATCCGCAGTCAAATCACCTCCAACCAGGCGAGGGCGCTCGGCATTTTATCGGTCTTCTCCAGCACCTCGGCCGCATTCGGTCCTACGCTCGGCGGGTTTCTGCTTCATTACGGGGATTGGCCGCTTATTTTTTTGTTCAACTTCCCGTTCATCGCCGGTTCCTTTCTATTGGCCTGGCGAGTATTCCCGCGCGATCCGAAACGAAGCGGAAGCTTGAAGGACATGGATTGGACGGGCGTCGTTTTGTTCTCCGCGGCGATCTTTATGTGGCTGCTGTTTTTGCTTTCCCTGAAGAACGGCATCAGTCTGTGGGAGCTGGCGGCCGCCGCCATTTTGTCCGTTTGGCTGTACCGGTACGAGCTCGGGAAAACCAAACCGTTCATCGACGTCGCTTTTTTGCGCAAAAATGGGAATGTGACGCTGATCTATTTGCAGTTCATTCTGATGAATCTGGTCTTCTATTCGATCATGTTCGGCATGCCGTCTTATTTGCAGCAGGTGAGTCAAATGAATGCCGAGCAGACCGGCATCGTTATGCTTTCGATCGCAGGCTTCAGCGTCGTCATTACGCCGCTTGCCAGCCGCTGGATCGACCGGAGCGGTCCTAAACCGGCTTTGCTGCTTGGCACGACGACCGTCGTTGGCGGAACGCTGCTGCTTCTCCTCATCCAGGGACAGACGAGCGCGGCCGTCCTATTTCTCATCCTCTCGGTATCCGGCATCAGCTACGGGTTCAACAATTTGGGGATGCAGACGGCCTTGTACGATTACGTCGCCAAGGAAGAGACCGGCCTGGCGTCCGGCTTATTCATGACCTCCCGCTTTTTCGGGACGATCTTATCGTCCAGCTTGCTCACGATGCTGTTCGGCCGGAATATCACGACGGCGCATCTCCATAGCATGGCATGGGTTTGTGCGGCCATCGGCGTTGTGATCCTGCTTCTGACCTTGCGGCTGCCCCAAAAGCAGCGGGCTCTTGCTTCACAAGGGGAGTGAAGGCAGCCTCTACTCGCTATAAACAGGGTTCTGCACCGGGCAGGCCCTGTTTTTGTTTATTCCGATGCCGAACGCCTATATTGATCGAATGCTCTCCAACGCATGCGAATATACATAACAGGTCCAGATTAACCGGACGGCTTCGGAATGTCCGATGAAACGGAGGGATGCACATGGGGAGCAAATCCGCATTTTTGTTTTCATTAAGAGCTTTTATAGACGAAATCGGGGAGTTGGCTCCGCTCGCCAAAGATCATACCTCAAGCTGCGAGCGGCTATCGAACCGATTGGATGAGCTTTGCCGGTTTATGCTCGCCGAGGATAACGAGAGGCTGTGGCGTCAGTGGGGGAGTCATGCCGACATTGCCGCTTGCTGCGCGGAGTTAAGGGGGACGGCCGTCCATGCGCTTAGCGAGCTCGAGAAGGCTCAGGCTGCCCGTACATATGACCGGAAGGTGAATATCAGCGCGTACACGAGCATTCTCTCGGATTCCGCGAAGGAGGAGCTGCGGAGCGTGAAAATCGGCCGCACGTCGAAGGTGCTGTTTATCGGAGCGGGCGCCTTCCCTTTATCGGCCATGACCATTGCGAAAGAAACGGACGCCGAGGTGCTTTGTGCGGACATCGACGCCGAAGCGGTTTTACTGGGAAGCAGAGTCATAGAAGCCGCCGGGCTCCATACGAAGATTCATTATTCAGAAACGCCGTTCCGGGAGACGGCATTTCTGAAAGAAGCAACGCATTGCATCGTAGCCTCTCTCGTTCCGCACAAATCCGAAGTCCTGGCAGAGTGGAAGCCGTTTCTAAACAGCTCTTCCAGAGTCGTGCTTCGATACGGCAACGGCTTGAAATCGATTTTTAACTATCCGCTGGAGGGCAGCTTCTCGAATGATTGGCTGTTGACGCCGTTTACGCGAAGCAAGAGCATGTACGACATTCTCATGCTGGTGTCCAAAGAAAGCGTCATGACGGGTGCCTAAAGCGTATCGAATCGATACGACCGCTACGCCGTGAAAAGGATTTCCATTTGAATAAGAACGGAAGAAACCTCCAAGGCCACCGTATCGTAGAGTGGTTTTGGAGGTTTTTGTGTGTGCGATAGCGGATGCTAGTTCCCTTTCCCGGTTCGTTGCTTCAAGAGCCTTAGCTTGAGAATTTCATTTTATTGGGAATGGCCCGCTTCACGAATTGCTCAGCGGATGGTGACACTTCAGCGTTTCCCCGGTAAAGTTAGAGTTGCTTAAGCAGCCATAACCAGTTTCGGTCGTCCGTCCATCATAAAAATAATCGGAGGTCATGACAAGATGATAACGAAACGTATCTATATGTTGATTGCCGTATTCTGCATGCTGCCGCTGGCGGCTTGTACGAACGGATCGGACAAGCCGAGCGCTTCGGAAGAGGTTCAAGTCGAGATCCGAACGGTTCAGAACCCCATCCAATCGGAACGCGCCACCCTTATCGAAGCGCATGTAACACAGGGAAATGCGCCCGTCCAGGACGCGCGCGAGGTCAAGTTCGAAATATGGAAAGAAGACCAGCAGAAGCATGAGCAGATCGTTGCGACGCATTGGCAGAACGGGGTTTACCGAATCAAAAAAATGTTTCCTAATGACGGAAATTATCAGGTGATCGCTCATGTTACGGCAGGAGACGCACAGGTAAAGCCTCAAAAGGAGCTGGTCGTCGGGAACGTTCCGGCGAAATAGCTGCGATCTTCGAAAGAAAGCGGTACCGATTCTATAAGAAGCATGAGGCGCTTGCCAGTTGCAATGCCCTCATGCTTTTTGCTTTTCATCGCTTAGAACGGCCCGCAGCGCCTCGGCGAATTTGGCGATGCCGGGAGCGATCTCTTCGGCTTTTGCTCTTGCGAAAGTGAAGCGCACATAGCCGCTATCGGAGCCGTAAACGCTGCCGGGAACAAAAACGATCCCCCGCCGGATCGCTTCCTCCAGCAGTTTTTCGTCATTCACGCCGGGAATGATTTTGCACCAAAGATGCAGTCCGCCTTCGGGGGTCAAGAAGCTGACTTGACCCGGCAGTTCTCTCTCAAGCGCCTCCATAATCAGATCGCGCTTAAAGAGCAGCCGCATGCGCAGCCGCTCCAAATGAGGCTGGAAATAACGCGAATTCAAAAACTCGGCGGCGATTCTTTGCGGAACGGAGCTAAGTCCGAAGTCCATCTGCTGCCTGGCATCGGCGAGCCGGCTGACGACCGATTGAGGGGCGACCATCCAGCCCACGCGCAAACCGGATGCCGCAATTTTGGAGAAGGAGCCGATGTACACCACGGTGCCGAGCCGGTCGATGGATTTAAGCGGCGGCGGCGGGTTGCCGTTATAGGAGGTCAGGCTGAAAGGATCGTCTTCGACGATCGGAAGGCCCATTTCGCTTGCCGCTTCCAGCAGCCGAATGCGGCGCTCGGGATCAAGAACGACGCCCATCGGATTTTGGAAATTGGGATTGATGAACAGCATTTTAATGCGGTGCTTCTTAAACAGCGGACGAATATCCTCAGGTTGAATGCCCTTCGAATCGACGGGAAGACGAAACAGCCGAAGTCCGGCGGATTGAAACATGGGCAGAGAGTAGCAGTAGGAAGGATCCTCGATGGCGACGGCATCTCCCGGAACGAGCAAACACTGCGTTATCAAATACAACGACTGCTGGGAACCGGAAGTGATTAGAATCGACGATTCCGTTGTCCGGATTTGGCGGTATTGATGAAGATACGAGACGAGCGCTTGCCGCAGAGGAAGGATGCCTTGCGGATTATCGTACCCCAAATATTCCGTAAAGTTATGTTCTTTCATCATCATCCCGATTTCTTCGCTCGGGGACAGATCCGAGGCCAGCTCGCCGCTGGCGAAATCGATCAGTGTAGCGTCTTTCTGAAGCACTTCACGGATACGCCGCAAAAAAGACAAATTTGGCAAAAACGTGCCGCCCTCCACATAGCGATGCCAGTTCGGCGTATGCTTCGGCGTAGCTCCCCATTTGAATTTGCTAACCCTTGTGCCGCTGCCCGACCGGCTTTCGATGATACCGTGCGAACGAAGCTCCTCGTAGGCAAGAATGACGGTGCTTCGATTCACAT
Source organism: Paenibacillus litoralis (assembly GCF_046244365.1). Taxonomy (NCBI): domain Bacteria; kingdom Bacillati; phylum Bacillota; class Bacilli; order Caryophanales; family Paenibacillaceae; genus Paenibacillus; species Paenibacillus litoralis. The sequence goes on from NZ_CP176395.1 coordinate 3,511,672, forward strand.
TCAACTGCTCGGCCAATTTACGTTCGGATGGCAGCAGGCTGCCCGGAGGATATTCCCCGTGCGAAATTCTCCGTTCGATATCGTCGGCAATTTGCATATATAGAGGCTGTGCGCTTGAACGATCGGGTTTCCACATGATTTCACGACCTTGCTTAAAAGGATAGCTTTCGTGCCGGGTGATCGACCGGTTACCCTTCATTTTACATGCAGCGCATGACGGAAACCACCCTACCAGGAAACTTACACCTCTTAGGTTTTGTTCATTTATCAGAAAGTATAACGTGGAAGTCGCTCTAAATCTCGGTAAACGCTTGTTCCTAAAAGGACGGCGAAGCTGTTTATCCTTGGCAATCGTTCCGGTATGTAATCAAATCCGAATGGATGGGAATATTTTTTGGATTTTGGATGGTTTGTTTTGCCGCTTTTTTTTTTATCATAGCCATAAGCTTGGTATTTCGTTACATTTTCCTATTTGGAGGGGATGAAAAGCATGAGTAAAGATCAATTGCGCGTTGCGGTCGTTCAAGCCGCACCGGTTCTTTTTGATAAATCGTCGGCACTTGCTATAATCGCCGCTTACACGAAGGAAGCTGCCGCTCAAGGAGCGCAGCTGGTCGTTTTTCCGGAAGTATTCCTATCCGGGTACCCAAGGGGCATGACATTCGGTACGCGTGTCGGCAGCCGGCATTATAGCGGTCGCAAAGACTGGGAAAGCTATTGGAAAAGCGCTATCGACATTCCAGGCGAGGATACCGAATTGCTCGGCGAAATGGCCAAGGAGGCGGGCGTTTATTTGGTGATCGGCGCCGTCGAGCGGGATCGCGATTTCAGCAGAAGCACCTTGTACAATTCGATTCTTTACATCGGTCCGGACGGCAGCGTCCTCGGAAAGCATCGTAAGCTGGTGCCGACGGGCGCCGAACGCCTCTTGTGGGGACAGGGGGACGGGAGTACGCTTACGGTGATCGATACGCCTTTCGGCCGGATCGGCGGACTGATCTGCTGGGAAAATTACATGCCTTTAGCCCGTACGGCCATGTACGCTCAAGGAATCGATATTTTGATTACGCCGACGGCCGATGCCCGCGACACATGGCAGTCGACATTGCGTCATATTGCTTGCGAAGGCCGATGCTTCGTCGTATCCTGTAACCAATATGCGACGAAAGCATCCTATCCGGCCGATTTGGCTTGCTATGAGGAAATAAGCGGAGAGCAGGAAATCCTGTCCAGAGGCGGAAGCGCGATCGTCGGTCCGCTAGGGGAATACGTCGCGGAGCCGCTGTACGACCGGGAAGGCATGCTGATCGCCGATTTGAACATGACGGCGGTGGCGCAAAGCCGTTTCGATTTCGATGTCGTCGGCCATTACAGCCGTCCGGACGTCTTTCAATTAACGGTAAACCGGCAGAAGCAGGATATCGTCAGGTATAGGAAAGACTGAAGACGCAAACGAACGCCGTCCTATCCGTTACACAGCCATGCGGCTAGGTTGGACGGGACGGCGTTCATGATTGTTCGTCAAGAAGAAAGAGCCGCAACTGCGTTATTTTTCGCTATCTTCCCATTTGCGGGAATAAGCTTTATTCGTAACCCAGATGGTAATTACCAATATAATGGCTGATACGAATAGCCCCAGAAATAAAGCCATGCCCCACGACATTTGTCATCCCCCCTAAATGAATGTCCAGCCCTAAACGTGCGGAACCGGCCAGTCGAGATGTCATGATTAAAGATGTTTCTAGTAACCATACTACGGCGAGGTTGCAGGGGGGTCACCATCCAATTGGTTACGGAATCAACCCTCCAATTCCGCAGCAACCGGCATCTTAGGCCGCTTGGGCTTACCTGTGAAGGAGAAGTAAGTCCACATTCGCAGAAGACGTTCCAATGGGCCCGAACGAAAGCGCGTCAAATACAGAGGACTTGCAAGAAGCTGAATGACGTAGACGGCAAGCGCCGCTCCGCAGCCCGCGAGTACGCCGAGTTTCCCGAACCAGCCAAATCCGTAGCCGTAGAAGAGGGTCGTACAGATAACGGACTGTATCAGGTAATTCGTCAAGGACAGCTTGCCGACGGCTTCGAACCGGGGAAGCCAAACCGTTGATTTTACTCTCGAGCAAAGCCAGGCAAAAGCGAAAATATAGCCGAGCGCAAGCAGGTTTCCTCCGAGCAGCTCGCCCGCGCCGCTCCACCAATAGCCCGGAAACAGATGCTTCAGCGTTTTCAGCACGATACCTGCCGGCAGGAAGAGCAGCATTTTGACCAGATAGGATGTGCGTTCGTTCTCCAACTGGTCGAACCATCGCTTCCTCGCAGCGTACATGCCGAATAGAAACAGCGGAGCGGTCATAAATGGCGCGATCAGCAGAACGGCTACAATCAGAATGCTATCCTCACCAAGAGGATCCTCGGATTCTCTGTGGTGCATAATTTCCTCGTAGGTGCCCGTGCCGTATACGGATATCGTCTGTTTCACGTACGCTTCCATACGAGCTTGCGCTTCAATTGAAGCCGGATCCGCAGCGTCTTCCGGAGCAAGCCCGAGCAGACCGAACAAGCAGAGCAGCAAAGTCCCCCAAACGAGCAGCGTTTTCGGTTTCCGGTTTACGAACAGCAGCAGGAAGAAGCCCATCATGCCGTAAAAGCCCAGTATGTCCCCTTCCCATAGAAAGTGCGAATGCAGCAAGCCTATCGCGAGCAGCAGCAGAAAGCGGCGGGACAAATAGCGTTTCGGCTTCAACCCCTTCGACTCTAGGCTTTCCTTCATCTTCATCATGCCGTAGCCGAACATAAACGTGAAGATTGGCATAAAGCTGCCCTCGATCAAAACCTTTACGAGCTTGTGAACGAAGGTATCGGTAAGGGTGGGCGAGTAAAGCTCCAATTCGTCTTTTCCCCATATGCCATATTGGAAAATAAGCATGTTCGCCATCAAAATGCCCAGCAAGCTGAATCCCCGCAAACCGTCGATCATTCTGCTTCGGTTATGTCGTTCGTCCATTCTTATCACCTCGGCTTGATTGTAGCAGCGCAAGTTGAAGGGTTTCTAATGGGCAGCTTATCGTTTCCTTAACGCCTTCTCCGTTTGTTTAGCTGGAATTAAGGAAGGTTTGGTACAATGCGTTTGGAGGGATTACATGTACAACGCCAAACTATTGCTGATCGACGACGAAGCATCCATCTTGCAAATGCTTGATCTTGTATTGCGCAAAGAAGGCTTTCGCCATATTTATATGGCAGGTACGGCGCAGGAAGCGCTGCGGCTGCTAAGCAAGCATGGTGCGGATATCATTCTGCTGGATGTGATGCTGCCTGATCAAACCGGGTTCGAGCTGGGCCCGAAAATCCGCGAGTTGTCCGACGCGCATCTTATTTATGTAACGGCGAGGGCTTCGGACCTGGACGTGCTCACGGGCTTCGCGACCGGCGGGGACGACTACGTAACAAAGCCTTTCAACCCGCTCGAAATCGCGGCAAGAATCAAAGCGAGGCTGCGCAGAGGTGCCTCGATACTTTCGCCTAGAGCGGAGGATACTCGAAGCCGATACGATTTCGGACGTTTTACGGTAGATGAACATGCGGGGGAGCTCCTGGTCGAAGGGAACCCGGTTGCGTGTCCCGCGCAGGCTTACCAATTGCTGCTCTATTTGTGCAAGCATCCGAACATGGTCTTCTCGAAATCTCAGCTGTATGAAGCCGTGTGGGGCATAGACGGAGTCGGCGACGACAACACGGTTATGGTGCATGTCCGCAAAATTCGCGAACGCATCGAACCCGATCCGGGCGAGCCGAAATATTTGGTCACCGTCCGCGGCCTCGGATACAAGCTGATGAAGGAGAAAGAGGCATGAGCCGGATCAAGAGAAGAATCGCGATTCATTTTACGGTTCAGTTTTTTTTCCTGTGGGTGTTTGTCGCGGTCTCCATGCTTGCCGCCCTTCTACTGCTTCTTCAATACCTCGTCAATCAAGATTTGAAAAAAACGTTTCCTTACGGGGCGGTATCCAACATTGCGACGGAAACGGTTCTCGATGGAGATCACATCAAAGTTCCCTCGAGATGGGTAAATCAGCTTACGGAAGCGGATTATTGGCTGCAAATCGTCGATGCCCAAGGCAAGGTCATCTATTCGTCGAATGCGCCCGACGGATTGCAAGCTTCCTATGGAGCGGCGGAGCTGCTGCAAATCCGGGAAACCGGCCGGTTCGGAGGTTACCGGCTCATGACGGAGCTGGACACTACGGAGAAGCCCCTCTTTTTTATGCTTGGCACGGAGGACTCGGGAGAAGATCGCCTGCGCGAATGGGTTCGGGATTTCGGAGAAAACGGGAGGGTACGGTCCGAATCGATTCATGAGCTGGAAAGGCAGCTGGGGAGCTCCGGACAATATGTGGAAATTGTCGCTCCGGACGGAAACATCTTGCAGACGATAGGAACCTCTGAACAGCGCCGTGATTCCTACCGGCCGCTCGAGCTGATTTCGATGAGTGCGGAACCGGCTCTTCACGGGTCCGATATTTCTTTCTATTATGACGGCTCGACCGGCAGCGCTTGGATTTTGCATACGGTCAAAGAAAGCCGCGGCGTTGTCCGGCAGCCGATCCTGCATGAAGTGATTTTAACTCTTATCTATATGGGCGGTTTGGTGCTCGTATTGACGCTTGCTTTTGCGATTTGGCACGGCTACCGGTACGGCCAGCCTTTACTGCTCTTTACCGATTGGTTCGAACGGATGGGGAAGGGGCATTACCATGAAGCGCTGACGGAAAGGGACAGGAAAAAAGTGTTTCGCAAGAACGGTAAAATCCGCGTGCGCTACCGGCTATACAAGGAAGTGATTGCCGGATTTTATGACATGGCGGCCAAGCTGGAAGCATCGGAGAAGGAGCGCGTCCGTCTGGAGAAGACGAGAGAAGAATGGATGACCGGCATTTCCCACGATCTCCGAACGCCGTTAGCGACGATACAAGGCTATGGACATCTGCTGGAAAGCGGTCAGTTTTCCTTTTCGGAGGGCGAGCTGAAGGAGATGGGGAGGATGATCAGGGGGAAAGGCGATTATATGCTGGAGCTTCTTCAAGATTTCTCCTTGACGTTTCAATTGAAAAACAATGCCGACCACATGCAGCGGGAAGACTTCGAGCTGAACGAGCTTGTCCGCCGCGCCGTTCTGCGATATGTGAATGACGCTACGATCCAGCACGTTGCGTTTCTTTTCGAAGAGCACGTAAACGACTTGTTCATAAAAGCGAATGCCAAATGGTTCCGGCGGATGCTGGACAACCTCATTTCGAATGCGATCAAGCATAATCCCGCGGGGACGCAAATCGTCGTTCGAACGGAGGCGGAAGCGGGCGAAGCGATTATCGTCGTAGAAGACAATGGGATCGGCATGGACGAAGAAACGAAGCGCAACTTATTCGAACGTTACTACCGGGGCACGAATACGGAGGACGGCTCCGACGGCGCCGGTCTCGGCATGAGCATTGCGAAAGCGATCGCCGTCGCTCATCAGGGCGTCATTCGGGTGGAATCACGCGAAGGTTCCGGCACGAAAATTGTTTTGCGCTTTCCCCGGCTGTTGGAGGGAGCGGGCCCGGAGAAGCAGTAGCGGCGCAAAGCGCAGGCTTTTCGTGAATGATGTCTGGATAATCTGTGCAGGCAGAGGCTGGCTTCATGCTACGATTCGCGCATGACGGTGTTTACCTTATTGGCGAACGAAGGACAGGAGCTATTTACGGATGTAGATAAGTCTGATCGTCACGGGAGCCTAGTTGTTCGTTGACTTGGGAGGTGGAGGACGGTGTCCTCCACGTTCGGGAGTCTGAGGGTACGTCGCTTAGCGGGTGGGCTGCCCCAATAGGGGCTTTTACCCGATTGTAAACCCAGGTTCATTATTAGTGAACCTAAGTTCAATATATTTCTTGGAAAAGAGCCTTGGCGGGGACATAGTGAAGCTGGATTCACTATTAGTGAACTTCCCGGTCATAGTCCCCCCCGGTTCACTAACCGTGAAAAAGCCGATTCGGGAAAGCAATAGTGAATTTAGGTTCATTATTATTGAACTTAGGTTCAGTAACTTTCTCAATGTGTGACTTAGTACGGAAATAGGGAAGCTATACTCATAGTTGGTGAACGTATGAACGGCGGGATCGGCCGCTAGCCCCCTAATTCCGGAGAGCTGTAGCTGAGGAAAATTGTGTAGGAAGCAGGAGTCATTTCTTTCTCCTTATGCCTTTCGCCTCTATACGCTGTTATCCGAATGCGATAAATCAAGGCATCAAACGTAGAGCTATCCTCCGTCAGTTGCATGACGTTGAGGACAGCTCTTTTCTGTTACAAGTTACCCTCCCGCTAGAGCTGCTCCTTCGGCATATACTCGCCGTCCTGGACGACGTCGCCTTGTTCGGCGTTAACCGGGTGCCCGGCACGCAAACCGGGAACCAAAAAGGGCGGTTCCCTTTGCCGCGAACGTTAGCACGCATTTGCCCGGTAGACACTTGCCGGAGGGCGGCGTCTTCGGGGGTGCCTCCCTTTGCGGAGAAGATGATTTAGGCGGGATCGAAATCTTTATATATAGACATGCAAAATACCTGTATTAATTTCTATCGCTATGTTAAAATACATGTTAAATACAGGTATCTTTTAACTGAAGCGTTTACATGTTCCATTAGGATCGAAAGGAGGCTAAGTCAATCATCTCCAGAGAAAACGATTGGTGTTGGGGAAGTTCGCTAAGATTTATATGTAGCATACAGGAGGGAAAATATGTTGAAGCGCAAGAGAAGTGCTCTCGTCTTATGGTTATGTCTGAGCATGCTGCTTATGTCATTAGGGCAAGTTCCAACCGGTTATGCAGCGGATGCGGGATCGCAGGCTGCTGGCGGAGGGTTAGAAAATCCGGGTTTCGAGGCGGCGGGAACGCCAGGAAATGTACCGGGATGGTCGCTGCTGCTCGGTCAAGGCAAGGACGTCAGCTATACGGTGGAATCCGCTGTTTATCACGGCGGGGCTCAAAGTCTTAAGCTCGTCGATCAGGATACCGTCAACAACTTCGCGGTTGAAAGCCGGAAGGTTCCGGTTTCGGCAGGCGAGGTGTATAAAGTGGAGTCGAGCTGGTACATAACCGGCGGCGCCGCTCAGCTTCAAATCCGCTACTATAATGCAGCGGGAACCCAATTAGTGGGTCCGGTCATCCCCCATGATCCGAATTTTACTTCAGTGCCAAAAAATGTTTGGCAATCGCTTTCCGTCCAGGCCGGCGCTCCGGCTGGCGCTGCTTTTCTAACGGTAGTTTTAGCTACCGGCAAAAGCACCAAAGGAACGATGTATGTAGACGATATTAAGCTGAGCCGCGTACTGCCGGTAGCCAATCCGGGCTTCGAGGACCCTCAATCGGGCTCTGCCATACCCGGCTGGACACAGATTATAGGCGCCGGCAAGAACGGTTCGGTAACGCTAGACACCTACGCAGCTTCAGGGACCGGCAGCATGAAGATCGACGATAAAGACACGACGAGCGGTTTCGCTGCCGAAAGCGTCCAAATGGCCGTATATGGAGGACGACAACATCAGGTTTCAGCCGCAGTGAACATTAAGAGCGGCAATGTTCAGCTTCAAATCCGGTATTACGACCAGTCCGGCGCACTCCTTCCTAATGCGACTGTCGTAAACGATCCGAACTATACGGGCGGCCCCGTCGGCGCCTGGCAAACGATAGCCTTTCAAGGGCAAGCTCCTGCGAATGCCGCAACGGCATCAATCGTGATGGCTAGCGGCAAAAGTAAAGCGGGTGTCAGCAATTGGGACGACATTCGATTAGAGGAAATCATACCGGAAGCCGAAGCGAGTCCGGGACCTGAACCTACGCCAAGCCCAAGTCCGACACCGGCCGGGAAGCGTTTCTTGGTCAATGCCAGCTTCGAGCAGCCTCTTAACGGAGGGGCTATTCCCGGATGGAAAGTAAATGCCGGCTTGGCGGCGCCAAGCGCCGATCGGGCTGTTTCCGGAAGCCAAAGCTTGCTCGTGCAAAATACGAAAACGACAGGCAGCGGCATCAATATGGAAAGCGAAACGATCGAAGTCGAAGAAGGGGCGACTTATCGCCTTTCCGCGCAACTATATTTGGACGGAGGCAACCTCGAAGGGCTTTACGTTTATGTTTACGATACCGACGGCAAGCTTGTGAAGAGCCAGGAAGCCAAAGATTTTCACGCTTATTTATCCGCACTGTCTCCGAAGGTGCCAGAGCAAAAATGGACCTATATCGAGACGAAATTCACCGTGCAGCCGGGCGGCAAAAAGCTGAAGGTATCTCTTATTTCGGGAAATAAAAAGGATTACCGGTACTATCTCGACGATGTAAGTATATTGAAAACGCTTTCTAATGAAGGGATGGAAAATCCGCAAATCGATTCCGCGGTGCCGGGATGGCAAAAATTCGCCCCCAGCGACGCTTCCAGTTTCTCGATCACGAACGCACGCGCATTCAGCGGGGACAACAGCCTGAAGCTCGTCAATACGCCGGGCAGCTATCTCAATGTCGTGAGCGATCCGATCCCGGTCGAGCCAGGAGACGTATATACCGCGCTATCCAAAACCTACATTCAAACGGGCTCGTCGGGGATGTACGTTCGTTTCTTCGATGCTAATAAAGCGTATATCGGCAAGCAAAATTGGAGTATCGTTTCTTCCCCGACAGATACTTGGTTTGACCAATACGTCAAATTTACCGTTCCGGAGGAGGCCCGGTTTGCCGCCGTCATGTACGCGGGAAGCCATAACAAGACGTATGAATATTACGTTGACGACGTTCGCATCCTGCGGGGCGATCATGAGGTGAAGGAAGTGCCCGTACCCGACAATTCCATCGCTCTAATCGGCGAAGATTTAGGCGTGCAGATTCAAAAGGCGACGTTGATGCGCGGCGCTTACGGCAAAGACGGCCAAGGCCGGGATGTCGTCTACTCGGTATCGGTGGGCGCACCCGCCATGTTTACGATCATCGACATTGCGACGGAAAAGGTTAGCAAAAGCTATCCGATGCCGGAAGCGACCGGGGCCTGGTCGGTTACAACGGCAAGCGACGGCTCCGTGTATTTGGGAGCTTACAATAAGGGACTGTTGTATCGCTACATTCCGCAAACCGACGAGCTGATCAATCTCGGACACCCGCTATCGACCAAGGATAGCGTGCTTTATCCGATGGCAAGCGGCAAAAATGGCGTCATGTACGGCTCGACGTACCCGACGGCGGTGCTCTACGAATACAATCCGGCGACGAACGCGTTCAAAAGCTACGAAACGATGTCGTTCAGCGCAAGCGGCGAGAGGTGGACGCGCGTCGTCGTTTATGACGAAGCGACGCATAAAATATATGCGGGCGTCGGCAATACGCCGCGTCTTCTGGAATACGATCTGGCTACAGGAGGGAAGCGCGATCTGCTGCCGGAGAAGTTCAAAGATATTATCTCGGTCTACGATTTGAATCTGGCCGGCGGCAAGCTGTTTGCCCGTAAGGAAGCGAATAACGCAAACGAGTATTTTGTCATTGACGTTCAGTCGGGCGAATTGATCGAAATGACGAACGGGGACACGGGGAAAAAATCGGAAGTGTTTACGAACGTATCCCGCGGCGTTTCGCCGGTGTCGCCGGTCGCGAACAAAATCTATTTCGCCGGTTTGGGCGGCGAGCTGTTCGAATACGACCTGAATACGAACGTATACCGTTCGCTTCACGTTTCAATTGAAGGAGCAGCGATTTCCTATTCGTTTGTGGAGCTTCAGGAAGAAGGTTTTCCCGGTTACAGCTTGGTAGGCTTGTCCGGAAACGAAGGAAAGCTGTACAAGTACAATTTGGCGACCGGCGCCGTTCGGGTGACGGATGTGAATGTGCCTGCGGAGCCTGTCATTATCCATGACATCATGAAAGGTCCCGACGGCAGCATATATACGTCAGGGTATCTGCAGGGGAATCTCGGCAAGTTTACGCCTTCCAGCGGCGAGAGCCGTTATTTTAACGGGATAGGCCAGGGTGAGGGGATGACCGCAACATCCGACAGGCTCTTTATTGGCGCTTATCCCGATGCGAAAATATACGAATATGATCTAAATAAACCTTGGAATAGGACGAATCCGGAGCAGTTGAATCCGAAACCGATATTCAGCATGACCTATAATCCGGATATTCCCGGATATACCTTGCAGGATAGGCCGTTCGCCATGGCGGCTGCCGAGGAGCTGAACAAACTCTTTGTCGGTACGGTGCCGAAAAACAGTCTGCTCGGAGGAGCGCTGGCCGTTTACGACTATGCCCTAAGGAGCGAGCCGGACATCTATTGGAACATCGTTCCGGATCAGAGTATTTTGTCGCTCGTATATAAGGACGGCCTGCTTTATGGCGGAACGTCGATTCATGGCGGACAGGGAGGCACGCCGAAGGCGACCGAAGCGAAGCTGTTCGTTTGGGATGTCGCCAGAGGGGAGAAAGTATTCGAGACCGTGCCGGTCAGCGGCGGGCAGGCGATCACGTCTCTTCATCTCGGCTCGGACGGCAATATTTGGGGGCTGTCGAACGGAGCGCTGTTTATTTTCGATCCGGCGACCAAGCAAATCGTTTACAGCAAGAACGAATTCCCCGACGCCAGCGGACGCTGGATCGACGGCTCCATGACGACCGGAACCGACGGAAACGTATATGCCACGGTTGCCGGGAGATTTTTTAAAGTGGATGCCGAGACGAAGGCGGTTACGGTATTGGCTACACAAGCCCGTAAAGTGGCGCAGGACGATTTCGGCCGTTTCTATCTGTATGCCAATCCAGAAGGGCCGAATGTATACCGGTATGCGATTCCAGAGCTAGTTCTGAAGCTGGTCGACGCGGAGTTGACGGCTTCAGCTGCCGAGCTGAAAGCAGGGGAGCAAGCCGATATCTCGATAAAGGGACTGCTTGAAAAAGAGCGCACGACGCGCGATTTGGCAGGGGCGCTTGTCACGTATACCGTGAGTGATCCCGAGACGATATCGGCAGAAGGCGGCAAGCTTACCGCAAAGCGCGCGGGAGAAGCGCAGCTAACAGCGACGGTAACGCTTGGCGGGATAACCGTACAATCCAATTCGCTATCCGTTAGAGTCGTTTCCGAAGCGAATACGGCACTAGCCGGTTTGTCTGTCGGCGCCGGCGTGCTGAACCCGGCTTTCCAATCGGATCAGCTTCATTATACGGTTACTGTCGCCAACGATAAGGTAAGCACTACGGTTACAGCAATCACGTATGATGCAGGCGCCTCAATCCAAGTGAATGGGGTAACCGTGACGGGCGGAAGCGCATCCCCGGCGATTGTGCTAAGCACAGGAGCGAATGACATCCGCATTATCGTGACGGCAGCGGACGGTTTAACGACCCGAGCGTATAAGGTTACGGTGAACAGGGAGGAGGCTTCCGTGACGACGCCGTCACCGACGCCATCACCGAAGCCGACGCCATCGCCGTCGCCCGAATCTGGAGCGAAGTCCGATGTTATCGTGAACGGCAAATGGCTTAGCGATCTTGCGACGATGAGCAAGGAAACGGATGGAGAGGGGCGAAAGATCGTTCGCGTCGAACTGGATCCGGCTAAACTCGATGCGAGTTTGCAAGCCGCAGGCGATCGTCCGGCAATCGTCATTCCGGTAGAGGAAGACGCGGATCGGGTCATAGGCCAACTGAACGGCCAATCGGTCAAGAAGCTGGCGGGCAGCGGAGCGGTGCTTGAAATCTTAACGAAATCCGCCGGCTACAAGCTGCCGATGTCACTGCTCAGCACGGAGCTAGCAGCTTTGCAACTTGGAGCGGGGATACCGCTGGAAAATATCCGTATCCGGATTGAAATCGCAACCGGCACGGAACCAATCGTTCAAGCGCTGGAGCGCGCAGCCAAGGAATCCGGCGCAACGCCGATCGCGCTTCCGGTGGCGTTTACGATAACGGCTGAGTATGATGGACGGACGGCCGTCATCGACCGTTTTGCCGACTATGTGGAAAGAGAGCTCCGCATACCGGCGGCAACCGACCCGAATCGGATCACCACGGCCGTCGTCCTGGAGCCGGGCGGAAAGCTGCGTCACGTACCGACGCGGATCGTACGGAGGGACGGCGAGTCGTATGCCGTCATTCGCAGTAAAACTAACAGCGTATATGCGCTGATCCGCAACGAGTCGACGTTTGCCGACGCCTCTTCGCACTGGGCAAGAGCTTCGATTGACGCGCTCGCTTCCCGACTCATTTTGGAGGGGGAACCGGGAAGTGCATTCGCGCCGGACCGTTACATGACCCGCGCGGAGTTTGCGGCTGCTTTGCTGCGTACGCTCGGGATGCCGGAGGCGATGGCCTCGGTTCCGTTTACGGACGTACCCGCAAGCAACTGGTATGCGGGGGCGGTTGCCCAATCCGCAGCCTTAGGTCTGCTGGAAGGCTACGAGGACGGATCGTTCCGTCCGGAAGGTGTCGTCACGCGTGCCGAAGCGTTCGTCGTGCTGCAGCGTGCGCTTTCGTTCGCAGGCATGAATACGAAACAAACGGACACTCGTCCGTTATCCGCATTCACCGATGCGTCCGGCATACCGGAATGGGCGGCGGCCTCCGCTGCCGCACTATTTGCGGCCGGCATGCTGGAAGGGGACGACGCCATGCGGCTGAACCCAAGTAGCGATGTGACCCGTGCGGAAGGCTCGACGCTGATGTGGCGGGTACTTGAGTACGTGCGAGGGGCTGGAAATTAATCTTTCCGCTGCAACGGAACTTGATGGGGAAGCTCGGGCCTTCAGGCCCGGGCTTCCGGACGGTTTATGGACAAGAGGAAGGAACGATGGAAGCCGAGAATGTCTTGCCCGGATTGTTGACAGCCATAATGTATACATGTATTATACAAGTACAAAATCAAGGGACAGCAGACATCGCGCTACCCTTCTTATGTTTACAATTGGGGAAACGGGTTCACGAATACATGACATACCAACAGGGAGTGACGAATGTGAAAATGGCGCGTGTAGCCCTTTTACTCGATACGTCGGCGGCCGAGCGCCGCTGGAAATACGGGGTCGATGTGTTTGAGGCTTATGCCTCGGAAATGTTAAGGAGCGCAGGCATCCCGTATAACGCAATCGATTCTGCGGAAAATTTGGCGGAGCAAGCCTATGATGTCGTTATCGTAGCATTGTCGGACGAAAACGATCTAACGATCGGACAGCTTATGCAATATGCCGAGCAGGGGGGGACGCTGATTTCAAGTGCAGGTCTGAACCGGATGGCCGGCAAGCTGGCTTGCCGGGCGCTTGCGGCGGGAGATGTCGGATATGCGGAGATTCCCGAATACGCCTCGGAGCCGCTGCGCTTTTTGAAATCGAAGCCATGGGCGCCGCTGTCCCCGGAAGGAGCTTCTTCCATTAAAAGCGCAGGGAAGCTGCGTCAACGAACACGGGAAGGGACGCTTTTCGCGCCGGCCCTTCTCGAGATAGCGGTCGGCTCCGGGAAAGTGGTTCGCTGGAACGTCGACATTCCGTACACGATCGTAGGATTTCAACAAGGCACAGGGCCGGTCGTCGAGGACGGCATTCCGGCGCCTGACGGAACCGGAGCTTTGGATGAAGGGCTATTGAAAGCGGATGACCGCTGCGAGATGGATTGGGAGCATGACCGGAAACGGACGGAAACGGGTTATCCGTACTTCGCCTACCCGTATGCCGATTGGTGGCGCGATGCGTGGGTAAGCGTTCTGATGCGGGAAGTCGTCGACAAAGGGTTGACGCTGCCGTTCGTCGATTACTGGCCGGACGGCGTAGAGCGGGTGGCTATGATCTCGCATGACAGCGACGGGAATGTGGACGAATCCGCTATCGAAACGCTGGCGGTACTGCGCGAATGCGATGTCCGCTCTACCTGGTGCATGATAGAACCGGGCTATTCGGCGCAAGTATACGAGCAAGTGAGGGACGACGGCCATGAACTAGCGTTCCACTATAATGCATTGCCGCTTGATAAAGGCTTCTGGGCGCAAGCCGAGTTTGAAAGGCAGCTTGCTTTTATTCGCGAGAAGACCGGCGTTCCAATGCTGTCCAACAAAAACCATTATACGAGAGTTGAGGGCTGGGGAGAGCTGTTCGAGTGGTGCGAGCGGAACGGCATTCGCAGCGACCAGACCCGCGGACCGAGCAAGAAGGGCAATGTCGGTTTTCTGTTCGGTACGTGCCGGCCGTATTATCCGATCGCACGGTTCGAGGACCGTAACCGATTGTACAACGTTCTCGAAATCGGTTTTCTGACACAAGACATGGAGCATCCTTCCCTTCCGGATACAAGCGTGATCGGGCCGTTTCTGGAAACCGTTACCGCCGTCTCCGGAGGCGTCGCCCACTTCTTGTTTCACCAGGTTCACATCTTGCGGCAGGCGAAGGTGGCGGATGCGCTGCGCGAGGTTGTCCGTGCGGCCCGCGAGCGGAACTTCTCGTTCTGGACAGGCGAGCAAATATGCCGCTGGGAAGAAGCGCGCAGGACCGTCCGCATTTTGCCTAACGAGCGCAACGGCTTCCGGATCGAGCAGGCTCCGCCGGGAACGGTTGTTTGGGTACCGTTGCCTGTAAATGTCAAGCCATCGAAAGAAACCCGTGTTCGATACGGCGTAATCTGCGAGCGTCAAACGGCAGCAACGGAGGTGGGCGTATGAGTGAGGAACGATTGGCGTTTCTCGGGGGCACTCCCGTGAAAACGACTCCTTTCGGCACCGGCAAACGGTTCGGCCAAGAGGAGGCCGACCAGCTGTTGGAGGCGCTCGAGCAAAATACGTTGTTTTATCATTTTGGGCATAAAGTGAAGCGATTTCTGAACGATTTTAACGCGATGTACGGCGTTCGCTACAGCGTTGCGGCGTCGTCGGGAACGGCAGCCATACATGTAGCGCTAGGCGCCTCCGGAGTCTCGGTTGGCGATGAAGTGATCACGAGTCCGATTACGGATCAGGGGACGCTGATCGGCATTTTGTATCAGAACGCTATCCCGGTATTCGCCGACCTCCATCCCGGCTCGTATACGATGGATCCGGCATCGATCGAGCGCCGAATTACGCCGCGCACGAAGGCGATCGTCGTCGTCCACCTGGCCGGTAATCCGACCGAAATGGATCCGATCATGGAAATCGCCCGTTCCCGGGGAATCAAGGTAATCGAGGATTGCGCGCAAAGCTATTTGGCCCGATACAAAGGGCGCCTCGTCGGTACGATCGGCGATTACGGCTGCTTCAGCACGAACGACTTTAAGCATATTTCGACCGGCGACGGAGGCATCGTGACGGTTAATTCCGGCGAAGAGTCGGACTATCATACCGCTCATGCGTTCGCTGACAAAAATTACAGACGGTTCGGCGATGCCGTTCACAAAGATTTGCATTATGTGGCGCCGAATTACCGGATGACGGAGCTGCAGGGGGCTGTCGGTATCGCCCAGCTCAAGAAGCTCGGCTGGATATGCGAAACCCGTCACCGTTACGGCAACCGTATCACGGAAGGCATTAGCCGCATTTCCGGCATACTTCCTAACGAAGTGACGCCGGAAGGCGAATCGACGTATTGGTTTTATATGTTCCGTCTTGACGCGGATAAGCTTGCTTGCAGCAGGGAAACGTTCTGCGAGGCGCTTGCGGCGGAAGGGATTCCGAACCGGGCGGGCTACATCCCGGACGTTTGCTACATGCAGCCGTTATTCCAGCAGCGTCATGCTTATCCGAACAGCAGCTTTCCGTTCGATTTGAGCGATGTTTCCTATGAGCGGGGATTGTGTCCGAATGCGGAGCGCATCTTGCAAACCGCCGTACAAGTACCGTTGAACGAATTTTACACGAATGACGATGTAGAGGCTATTATTCGCGCCATTCGCAAGGTTGCGTATCATTATGCGATCTCTTAGGCTATAGGCAAGGTGCGCCTAGCCCCCATGTCTTTTGCTTCCTCGGCATGATATACTATTTCATTATAGACATGTATAGGAGCGGTATATATTGCTAGGAAGACGGAATGAATTCAAAGAACGTTACGATCTGTTTTATAAGCAGCTGCGGGACGAAATCGTCAGCGGACAGCTCAAGCCGGGAGAATTCATTCTACCTGAGAATACGCTTAGCGAAAAGTACAACTTAAGCCGCGTTTCGATTCGCAGAGTGCTCGCCGATCTGGTCGACGAAGGACTTATCGAGAAAATTGCCGGGAAAGGCAATCGTGTCGTCATTCCCGAGGAGGAGCGGCCGGTCGAGACGCTTCATATTGCCTGGTTTAACGGTTCTTACGAGATCGATATCGTACGCAACATGATGCGGCTGTTTGAAGAGAGCCACCCGTTCGTGCGATTGGAGCTTACGGTGCTTCCCGATGCCGATTACACCGACGCCATCATACGCTTGATCGACCAAGGTCAAGGTCCCGATGTGTTCATGATATCGGAATCCCATTATCGAGTATGGATCGAAAGCGGCCGGACGAGCATGCTTACGGGCTACATCCCGCCTCATCTGAATCCGGAGCATACGAGCTATGCGAAAGTTTTCGAGCTGTTCACCCATGAGAACCGCATGCTCGCTGCCCCTTTCGTTTTCTCGCCGGTCGTGATCTGTTACAATCGGACGATTTTTCGGAATAACGGCATTTCGCAGCCGATCATCAAAAGCTGGGATGATTTGCTCGAGACCGCTCTTCGCAGCATGGGAACGCCGAACGGGGAAGGAAGGGTCGAGCATTATGGATTCGGCTTTTCTTCGTCGATTAACCGGTGGCCGGTGTTTCTGGTGCAGCATGGCGGGCAAATGATGTCTCCCGATGACGGACGCTGCACGTTTTCGCTGCCGAGCAACGTCGAAGCGTTGGAATTTTGCGTATCCCTCATGTACAAGCATCAAGTTTCGCCTATATTTACGCATGGCAGCAATCATTTGGCCGAAAACTTGTTCGTGAAAGAACGCGTTGCGATGATCATGACGACCTATTATTTTATGAACGAGTTTCGCGACCATCCGATAGAGTGGGATATCCTTCCCGCAACGCAGGAAACGCTTTTGCTCGGAGGCGGGTTGGCTATAAACAGCTCGAGTCCCAAGGTGGAATTGGCGCAAAAAGTCGTCGATTTCATGACCGGGGAGCAAGCGCAAAAAATGCTGAAGCGAAACGGGTGCACGATTCCCGCGCTTCGGTCCGTAGCCGAAGATGTCAGTCTGTATAATCCGGCCGTGCATCCTTCGCAATACCATCGTTTTCTGGATGCGCTGCCTAATGCCAAGCCGCTTTCCGCTCTCGGGCTGACGCAAAGACGGATCGAGTTTTTGTATGACGAGTTAAACTTGTTGTGGGCGAACATGGAAAGTCCGGAAAAGGCCTGCAAACGAATTGAAGACGTAATGAACGAAAAGCATGTATAAGCGAGTGAAAAAGTGCCAGCGATTTTTCGGATCGAAAAACCTTCAAAACCACTTCCATATGTGGTGTTGGAGGTTTTTTTTGGCGATTGTCGATGCATGGCGATTTGAGCGGGGCGTTACTTGGCAATGACAATATTGTTCTATTCAAGTTCAATAAAATATTATTTTCATTTAAGAACCGTCAAATTATAATGTCAATATAGTCGTACTAATCCAATTTTGAGGTGAGACGAGATGAACAATGGCAAGAAGCTTCGGTGGGGTATCGTCGGGTGTGCGGGAATCGCGATAGGCTCCGTCATTCCGGGTATTAAACAATCGCAAACCGGCGAGGTTGCGGCAATCGCAAGCCGCGATGAGGAGAAAGTAAAGGCAACGGCGGAGAAGCTTGACATTCCGGTCGCATACAGCAGCTATGAAGCGCTTCTTGCCGATGATTCGATCGATGCGGTCTACATCCCGCTGCCCAATCACTTACATAAAGAATGGACGATCCGCGCGGCGGAGGCGGGCAAGCACGTATTGTGCGAGAAGCCGTTCGCGCTGACGGCGGAGGAAGCCGAGGAAATGGTGGAGGCTTGCCGCAAGGCCGGCGTTCATCTTGCCGAAGCGTTCATGTACCGGCATCATCCTAGATATGACCGGATCAAAGAAATTATCGCCTCCGGCGAAATCGGCACGATTCGCGGCATCCACGGCACGTTCACGTTCAACTCGTCCGGCGCTAAGGAAAACGTTCGTTTCCACCGTCATATGGGCGGGGGAGCGCTTTACGACATCGGCTGCTATCCGCTCTCGGCTGCCCGTTACATTTTGGATAAAGAGCCGGTTGCGGCTACCGTTCAAGCGTTTTTCTCCCCTCAGCATGGCGATGTCGATATGATGGCATCCGGGCTGGTCGAATTTCCGGACAGCATCGGACTGACGTTCGACTGCGCCATGTGGGCGGCAGGCCGCAATACGCTTGAAATTTTGGGGACGGAAGGCCGTATTCATCTTCCATCCGCATTCGTTTCCGCGCCTTCCCAATCGGCTGTTTTCACCGTCTTCTCAAAAGGGGAGCAGCGCGAGGAAACTTTCGAGCCCATTAACCAATATGCTCTGCAAGCGGACGATTTCGCCCGTACCGTATGGGGAGAACAACAACCGCGCTTCGCGCCGGAGGATGCCGTGAGCAATATGAAAATTTTGGACGCTTGCTTGCTGTCGGCGGAACAGCGCATTCGCGTCAAATTGGAGGAATAGGACAATGAACGCTTTCTCGATTGCAGGATTGGACCGGCAAGTCACCCAGCTTATTATGGGAACCGATTATTTCAAACCGGATATTCAAGAGAAAGTAAACGAATTGCTCGATTCCTACGTCGGCATCGGCGGAAATACGCTGGACACCGG
The DNA here is from genome assembly GCF_046244365.1 of Paenibacillus litoralis. NCBI lineage: Bacteria > Bacillati > Bacillota > Bacilli > Caryophanales > Paenibacillaceae > Paenibacillus > Paenibacillus litoralis. The sequence goes on from NZ_CP176395.1 coordinate 3,530,502, forward strand.
CCATCTATACGGCGGGGGCCGCAGCGAACGGTCGATCGGCAATTGGATGGCGGCGCGGGGCAACCGCGAGGACATCGTCATTTTGACGAAGGGCGCGCATCACGATTCGAACGGTCCCCGGGTCAATAAAGCGTGTATCGAACAGGATCTGACGGAAAGCCTGGAACGGCTGCAAACCGACTATATCGACTTGTATGCGCTGCATCGCGACGACCCGTCGGTACCGGTAGGGCCGATTATGGAAGCGTTGAACGCGCATATCGACGCCGGCCGCATCCGTGCGATCGGAGGCTCCAACTGGACGCATGAGCGGCTGCAGGAAGCGAACGATTACGCGGCTTCGCACGGGCTTGTCGGCTTCAGCTTCAGCAGTCCGAACCTCAGTCTCGCCAAGGCGAAGGAGCCGTTCTGGGCCGGCTGCGTATCGGCGGACGAGGAAACGCTGCGCTGGCACCAATCGACCCAGCTTCCGCTCTTATCCTGGTCTTCCCAGGCACGGGGCTTCTTCACCGGGCGATTCACCCGCGACAATCTGGAGAACGAGGACCTTGTGCGAGTATTTTACAGCGATGCCAACTGGGCCCGCTACGACCGTGCGGAACGGATGGCGCGGGAGAAGGGCTTGACGACGATTCAGATCGCGCTCGCTTACGTGCTCAATCAGCCGTTCCCTTCGGCCGCCCTGATCGGGCCGCAAAACCAGCAGGAGATGGATTCCTGCAAAGAGGGCGCCTCGGTAACCTTGACGCAAGAGGAACTCGATTGGCTTGATTTATCCGCGGAAGCGTAAGCCTGCGGAGCTGTTAACGACCCCCGCGCACCTCGGTGCATCCGGGGGTCTTTATGCCTGCAATCGGCTATCCCTGGCGCGAATACATGCGCTGCTGCTGCCTGAATTCATTCGGCGAAAAGCCGGTAAACTTTTTGAACATACGGGACAAATAAGCGGTTTGCATGCCCAGCCGTTCGGCGATTTCGGCGATCGAGAGATCCGAGTGAAGAAGCAGGGCGTTCGCTTTCTGCATTCTCTTCTTATTGATATAGACGATCGGAGAGACGCCTAGCATCGATTTGAAATAATGCATGAAATATTTCGGATGAAAATGAACGAGCTTGGACAGCGTTTCAATGGAAATCGGCTCGGTCAGATGCTTTTCGATATACTTCAGCACGATATACAGCTTATGCACGGAAGGAATGGAGGCCGTTTGCAGCGGGTCGACCGCGGATCGCTCGATGAAACGCGAGAGCAGGGCGTACAGGACCGATTTCACGCGAAAGGGTGCGGCGAGCTCGCCGCTTTCCTGTTCGGATATGAGCTCCTGGAACTGATGTTTCACCGCGCCCGCTTCATGGGACAGCTCGATAACGTGCGGCGTGATCAGCAGATCGAACAGATTAATTTCGCCTACGGCCGCGGTAAACTGACACCAATATTTCTGAAAGGGCTCGGCCTCGTTCGTGGAGGAAGACAACCGCGCGCCCGCCGGGATGAGGAACAGCTGTCCGGGAACCGGATAATAGTCCGAATGATTGATTTTTAGCCACCCCTCGCCTGCCATGAACAAATAAAGCAGGTTTTCTCCTTGAACGGCATTGTCACCGCCCCAATCGGCACGTACTCGCGTATATCCGCCCGATGTCATGTGAAGCTGCGTGTTCGCCAAATAGTTGTTTGCCACTTGCATCCAGTATCGATCTCCTTCATGATAATAGCTTACTATCGTACAAATCTATAAGGGTATTATACATTCATTTCTCGGTCCGGGCACCTTACAATAAAGAAAATCAAACAGGAGAGAGGGGCTGGAACCGATGCACGCAACCGTACTGGCAAAGCCGACGGAGCAGCAGCGCAGATGGCAGGATTTGGAGCTGGGAATGTTCTGCCATTTTGGAATCAATACCTATTGCGATCAGGAGTGGGGGGAAGGCAACGATTCGCCGGAGCTGTTCAATCCCGTGCAGTTCGACGCCGGGCAGTGGGTACGCGCCGCGAAGGAGGCGGGGTTCGCTTATCTGATTTTGACCGCCAAGCACCATGACGGCTTCTGCTTGTGGCCGACCCGAACGACCGATTATTCGGTAAAGTCGAGTCCGTGGCGGAACGGAGAAGGCGATGTCGTCCGCGAGGTTGCCGATGCCTGTGAGCGAGAGGGGATTCCTTTCGGTCTGTATTTGTCGCCTTGGGACCGTCATGAGCCTTGTTACCCGGACAAGGCAGCGTATGACGATTTTTACGCCGCCCAGCTTACGGAGCTGCTCACGCAATACGGCCCGCTCGTCGAGGTTTGGTTCGATGGGGCCGGCTCCCAGGGCAGGGAGTACGATTGGCCGCGCATTATCGGTCTGGTAAAAGAGCATCAGCCTGATGCGATGGTGTTCAACATGGGGGCGCCGACGATACGCTGGGTCGGCAACGAAGACGGCGTTGCGCCTTATCCTTGCTGGAACGCCGCCGAATCGGCCAAGCTGAACATGTATACGAGCGATATGGTCACCTGGCTGCCGGAAACGCAGGGATGGGTCCCGGCCGAATGCGACGTGCCGATCCGCACCCATCATTGGTTCTGGCATCCGGACGATGAGCACAGCCTGCGTTCGCTCGACAATCTGCTTGATATTTATTACCGTTCCGTCGGTCACGGCTGCAACCTGCTGTTGAACGTAGCGCCCGACAGCAGGGGATTGCTGCCGGAAGTAGACGTGCAGAGGTTGCTGGAGCTTGGAGAAGCCATCCGTAAATTCGACCGTCCGATTACCGAAACAGCCGGAGAAGGAGAAACTGCCGAGCTTCGCTTCGATTCGGAAACCGACGTCAACCACGTCATCCTGATGGAAGAGATCGCTCACGGCGAACGCGTCCGCGCTTACGTGCTGGAAGCGGAGCAGGATGGGAAGTGGGTCGAGCTCGTCAAAGGAAGCGCCATCGGGCATAAGAAGATCGACCGCTTTAAAGCGGTTCGCACCTCTAGACTTCGCCTTCGCGTGACGTCCAGCGTGGAGACGGCTTTGATCAGGCGTTTTGCCGCTTATTATTGTTGAAGGAGATATGAAACTCCAACCCTTGCGGTTGGGGTTTTTGGCGTAAAGAGCCGTCGGGAACGCTGGTGCGGCGGCAAGCGCTTTGAAGAAGACGGCAACGAGAAAATAAGCTAGAGCCGTTCGGTACATAAGCCTATATATTTTATGCTTGAAAAAAGAAGAGGATCCTCATATAATGACTCTAGGATGATTGCAGTTATTTCGGAAGCTGCAATTTCTTTATTGCGATAACTGTGCCTGCTAAGAGTCCAGTATTTTTTTTGAGTAATAATGTGCTTACTGGAGTTGCACTTTATGAACAGGAAGGGGCTTGTAACGGTGCACAGCCAGCGATTTTTTTCTGGAACAAGGCGTGTCGAATTCCGTATCGAAAATAGAAAAAGGAGATGACGGCTAATGCAAGTGACCTCGTTTATATTACAAGGAATTCTCGGCCTTATGTTTCTAATGGCGGGAGCCGGCAAGCTGGCAGGTTCGAAGATGCATGTGGAGGGCTTTAAGCGCTGGGGGCTGCCGCAATGGTTCAGGCAGGTGACCGGTTTGGTCGAACTGCTGGGGGCGGCTGCTATGATCGCCGGCTTCTGGGATCCGAGCTGGGCGGCGGCGGGCGCGCTGTGGCTGGGTATTACGGCCTTCGTCGGCATCCTGGTCCACGTTCGGGCGAAGGATTCGTTCAAAGACACGTTTATGATCATTCTGCTACTCGTATTGTCCGCGGTGTTGTTTATTATGCAGTACGGAGAGCTGGCGAATTTCCCGGGCTTTCAATAAGAGAGACGGATACGATACGACTTTATGCCTGTGTTTTAGCGGGCGTAGGGTCGTATTTTATTTTATTATCGTCAGTCGGCTGTCCGGACGTCAAAAATCCCCCTCTGGCGGTGTCGCCGGAAGGGGATCATGTTGGGTGCCATAATCGGCAGGGCAGCTGTTTTACAGCGAAAAGACGTTAAAGCCGAGCAAGACGACAAAGACGAGGACGGGCGAAAAGACGAACCAAAGCGGCTTTGTCGACTGGTTGCGGCGTCTGCGTCCCAGAATCATTTCCATGGCGGCGATCAAAATGATGGCGAAAAGTCCCTTCACGATGAACGTGCGCGGGAACTCCAACAAAACAAGCATAGAGACGCCGGAAACCAGCATGATGAGGTAAAATAAACGTAGAAGCATAGGCGTTACTTTTTGACCCAAGAACAGGCAGCTGAGCACGAACAAAATAATCGTAATCAGCCAAGAGCCGGCGTGCATTTGCGCGAACGTGTTAAACATGATGACATGACCTCCCGATCGGGTGTATGATGTGGCTTGCGTATCCTATCACGCTTTCCGTGAATGAACGGCAGCGACGAGATAGTATGTGCGTTTGCTCATATAGAATAGTAACAGCGAAGCCCGTGCAATGGCAATGCATTCGGGCAAATGGTTACACAATGTTCATAAACCGGCATAAGAAATCGTCTAAGGAGGACCTGGATGTCATTGCGATACGCCTTGCTGGGCTTGATCAGCAAAAAACCGTCGACCGGCTACGAGCTTCACCGGTTGTTCAAGGAACAGGTCGTATACTTCTGGCATGCGCATCATACGCAAATATACCGCGAGCTGGCTAAGCTTGAAGCGGAAAAATTGGTCGAGTCGGAACACGTGCAGCAGGACGCACATCCGGACAAGATCATTTATACGCTTACCGGCCGCGGGACGCAGGCGCTGATTCACTGGATGCTTGAGAAGCCTCCTCAATCCGCAAGCATCAAGGACGACTTTTTGTTGCGGACCGCGGCCTTTCCGGTCATCCCATACGAGGAAGCGGTCGGCCTGCTGGAGCGTACCCGCGAACGGGAGCGGCATGCTCTAGAGCTGACTATGCAGTGGAGGGATAAGCGCTTCGGAGGGAAAGAACTTCCTGACGGCGAGAACATCGGCGAATTTCTTACGTCCGAGTTCGGGGTGCGCTACGCCAGAAGCTATATGGAATGGTGCGAATGGGCGATCGCCGTTTTGCGACGGCTCGCGGAACGCGAATAGCGCGGCGGTTTGATCCGCCGACAGGATTGTGAGATTTTTGTGAGTTTGGCATGATAGGATGAATCGAGACGGTTCACGGAAGGGGAAAAAGGCTTGAATGTAAGAAACTATCGCAAATTGATCGGGATCGGGCTGATCTTTTCTCTATCCGTCGTCATGTTCATCGGCATGTATTTGCAAACGATACCGGCGGGAGAAGCGCCAAAGGCCAAGCAAGGCGTACTGGACTTGTCGGACTGGGATTTCCGCAGCCAAGGCATGGTTACGCTCGATGGCGAATGGGAATTTTATGAAGGAAAATTGCTGGATCCCCAGGATTTTCATCAGAGCGAGCTTCCGGCGCGTTCTTATTTACCGGTACCCGGCACATGGAACGGGAAACAGGCGGATTCAGGCATGAGCCGCAAAGGGTATGGGACGTACCGGCTGAACGTCATCGTTAAGGATACGGACGAAATATACGGCATGAAAATAAGAAGCATCCGCATGTCCCACCGGCTGTTCATCAACGGGAAGCTGGAGGGAGAAAGCGGGCTGCCTGCAGCCAATAAATCTTCGCACGAGCCGGGCAATACGCCGTACAGTACCTATATACACTCGGACAGCCGCAGCGTCGAAATCGTGATTCAAACCAGCAACTTCGTATACACCAGCGGCGGGATCATCAACTCGATCCCTTTCGGCCTGCACGGCAATATCTCGTGGCTTGACAGTATACAGCTCGGGACGGATATCGCAGCGGCTCTTGTGTTGACCATGTTCGGCACTTACCAGCTCAGTTTGTACTACTTGCGCAGAAGGGAAAAAATATATTTGTTCAGCGGGCTGTACTACCTGTCTCTGCTGCTAAGCCAACTGGTTTACGGAGAGAAGCTGCTGTTGAGGATAATGCCCGGCTTTCCCTTCTACGCCTCCTACAAGCTGCTGGATCTCAGCGTGTTTTTCGGATCGATCGTCATCATTTTGTTTTTCGGATCCATCCAAGAAAGACTTATTTCCTATAAGAAGCTGGCTTGGACGACTGCGCCAATCGCCCTCTACGGGCTAATGATTATTCTGCTGCCGTACGAAGTGCACACGGAGCTCAAATCGCCGTTTTACCTGTACTTATTTCTTGTCCTGACGTTCATTATCGGAAGAATGATTTATTGGTTTGCCAAGAACAAGCGGGAGGAAGCGGACCGGATCGAATTGGTGCTGTTTATCGGCGCCAGCCTTTCGCTTATGGTTTTTCTGATCAACAGCTCGCTATATTCGGAGAATGTATTTCAGACGGACATCCCGGGGAAACTCGCCGTTGTTTGTTTCATTACATTTTTGAACATTTTGCTTGCCCTCCGTTTTACGAACGCCTATGAGAAAACGGAGATTTTAACGCACAGGCTGACGGTAACGAATCAGCTTAAAGACGAATTTCTTACGCAAACGTCACATGAAATCAAAACGCCGCTTCACGGTATCCTGAATATGACCTCCTATTTACTCGACGACGAGGATCAAAATTTACTGCCTAAGCAGAAGCAGCATTTGTGGCTGATTAAGGATACGTCGACCAAGCTTTCGATGCTGATCCAGGATTTGATCGACGTCACCCGTCTAAAGCACGGGGAGCTGAGGCTTCAGCAGACAGTGGTGGATGTCAAGGTCGTGGTGCAAATCGTATTCGACGTGCTGCAGTTCGAGCTTGCAGGAAAAATGGTTCGGCTGGACAATCAAGTCGGCTCCGACGTCTGGGTGCTTGCGGACGAGAACCGGCTGCGCCAGGTCATGTACAACTTGGTTCACAATGCGATCAAGCATACGGATAACGGCTCGATCACCGTAACGGCCGAGAAGCTAGATGGGATAGTGACCGTATCGGTCGAAGATACGGGAAGAGGGATAGCCCGCGAAAGACTACCCACCATCTTCGAATACTTCGAGCAGCAGGACAAACCGCTTCCGCAAGACGGATATACGGGGATGGGCGTAGGGCTGTATATCAGCCGGAAGCTGGTGGAACGAATGGGCGGGACGATCGGTGTCGACCGGTCGGAGCTCGGTCACGGGACACGGATGTCGTTCAAACTTCCGAGCGTGGCCTTCCTACCCGCATACCGGGAAACGGCCGCCGCGAACGATGCCACGGAGCGGATCCACGGCCAAGCCTATCCGCTGGAAATTATGGAGAATTACGAGCACACGGTTATGATCGTGGATGACGAGGCATCCAACATTCATACACTGCTGAACATTCTGAAGCGGCATCGATACAACGTCGTTTCGGCATTCTCGGCCAAAGAGGCTCTTGTCAAAATGGCGGAACACCCTGCCATCGATCTCGTCATTCTCGATGTCATGATGCCGGACGTTTCGGGGATCGAGCTGTGCCGGATGCTGCGCGCCAGCTACTCCATTCTCGATCTGCCCGTTCTGTTCGCGACAGCCAAAGATTCCACGCAGGATATCGAGGCGGGTTTCCGTGCGGGGGCGAACGATTACGTCACCAAGCCTTTCTTTGCCGAGACGCTGATCGCGAGAGTACAGACGCTGATCGCGATGAAATCGTCGATACAGGAGGCGCTGCGAAACGAGCATGCTTTCCATCAGGCGCAGATCAAGCCGCATTTTCTATACAATGCATTAAGCAGCGTGATTTCGTTCTGTTATACCGACGGGGAAAAAGCAGCTTATTTATTGTCTATGCTGAGCCAATATTTGCGCTATATATTGGAAACGGACCGCTCAACGCCGTTCGTTCCGCTGTCGCGAGAGATCGAGCTGATCGAGGCGTACGTCGAAATCGAGAAAGCGCGCTTCGGCGAACGGTTCGACTTCGTTTGTCAGATCGACGAGGCTGTCGGAAGCATGCATATTCCTTCATTGATCTTCCAGCCTTTCGTGGAGAACGCGATCCGCCACGGGTTGTTCGAAAAGGAAGGACACGGAACCGTCAGCTTGCGCATCCATCAGGGCGACCGCTATATTCAAGCGATCATCGAAGATGACGGCGTAGGCATTCCCGACGACCTGCTCTACGAGCTTTCGACAGGGAATAGAAAAAGCGGTGGTATCGGCATCCCGAATATCCGCAAACGATTGGATGCCATTCCGGGTGCGGCGCTAACGCTTCATTCCCATTTGGGAGGAGGCACCAAGGCAACGATCTATTTGCCGCTGCCCTTCGAAACGTCGGCGGCTGTCGATAAAGAGAGGAGAAACCGGCATGTTTAACGTCGTCATAGTGGAAGACGAGAAGCCGATTTTGGAGCTAATGAAGGTTGTGATCGGCCGAAACCCGAATTACCGCATAGCCGGCGCATTCACGAGTCCGCTGGAGGCGTTGTCCCATATGGACGAGCTTCAGCCGGATGTCGCTTTCCTGGACGTGGAAATGCCCAAAATGAACGGATTGGAGCTCGCGCGTAAAATCAACGAATTGGCGGAGCGGACAAGAATCGTCTTCACAACCGCGTATAAGCAATATGCCTTGGAGGCTTTCGACGTCTATGCGTTCGATTACATTCTTAAGCCCGTAACGCCAGCCGCTATTGAACGGGTAACGAGCCGGCTGGTTAAGGAGAAGCAAGCTTCCGTTCCGGCTCCCAAGGGGGCGCGCGTTTCTTCGATACGATGCTTCGGGTGCTTCGAGGTGAGAAATCCGGACGGCGAACTCGTACGGTGGCCGACCCGCAAGACCGAGGAATTGTTCGCTTACCTCCTGTGCCACCCGGGGAAGGATATCGGTAAATGGCAGCTGGCCGATCTGCTCTGGCCGGATATGAACGAGGAGAGAGCTTCGCATAATTTGCATAATACGATGTACCGGCTCAAAAAAATACTTAAAGAGCAGGAAATCGGGATGGATATCCAAAAGTCGAATGCAGGCTACATTCTGGAAACGGTCGACTGCGAGTATGATGCGCACGGGTTTCAATTCTACGATTTTACGCTTGAAGTAGAGGAGCGGGATCCCGGACAGGCGGAGCAGCTTTGCTCGGTCTATCAGGGGCCTTTGTTCAACGGCAAAGACTATTTGTGGAAGGTTCCGCTGGAGGAAATGTACGGCAAAAAGTATGCCTCGCTTGTGAGCGGACTGGTTAGGCTTGATCTCTCGGAGCAGCGGTGGAATAAAGCGGAGCAGCGGCTCGATGCCTATTTGTCCCTGTATCCGCTGGAAGAAGAAATGAATTTGCTGCGTATGGAACTCTACGCTCTAGCAGGCAATGCCGACAAGATTGCTAAGCATTACGAGCGATTTGCAGCTTCCTATCGCAGGGAAATGGGCGTGGAACCGCCACACGAGATGCAGGAGCGGATATCCGCGTATATGCAATAGAAGAAGAGTAGTGTGTAGATAACCAAAAGCAGGGCAGGGGGAAGATCTCCCTGCTCTTTTTGCGTGTTCCTGGCGAATGGTTTTCAGATTGGTGGCTTTAGCGTGCATGGCAGGGAGAAGTTCTTCCTCATTTTGGGAGAAATTTGTGAGAACGGTTTGCTACAATTTTTTTTGCGTTCAATCCGCTAGCAAGAATCGACATTTGTAGAAGCGCTGCCGCCCCGCAGAATGCCGCTTGCTAAGATGCAGTCAGCAGGAGGATGGCCAGGTCAATGTCAATGGAGAAACTGCTCGGGAAAACAATCAAACATGATATTACGAAGTCAGGGGGGCTTGTGCTGGTGTCCGCAGGCTCCGTCTTGGACAGGCAGCAGGCGAGGCTGCTAGCGATGCATGGTGTGGATGCTTCGGAGGTGAGGGTGATGGGGGAAGTCGGATCAGGCAACATTAGATCGGAAAAAATGTTGGAAGCCTCCGAGCGCTCCAAGGAGTTGTTCGGCCGAATCGGCAGGGACCGCAAAGTTCCTCTGATCGACATCAAGGTGGAGCTTCTCCCCTTTGTGCAAGAGGCAACGGAACAGTCGGACGTCTTCCAATTATTCGAATCGGTCAAAGCCAAGGATGAATATACGCACCAGCATAATATCGGAGTGGCGGTCTTATCTTTGCTGATCGGAAAGTGGATGGAGCTTGGCGAAACGGAATTGGCGCTGCTTTCGCTTGCGGCCGTTCTTCACGATGTAGGAAAAATAAGGATTCCCGAACATATTCTGCTCAAGCCCGGTCCCTTAACAAGCGAAGAGTTTGCCGAAATGAAGCGCCATACGGTCTACGGATACGAGATTTTGAAGGATACCGTCGGTCTTAACCCGAGAGTCGCACTCGTTGCGCTTCAGCATCATGAACGCGCGGACGGCAACGGTTATCCCCTCCGTCTGACTCACAACCGGATCGATCCTCTGAGCCGAATCGTAGCGGTTGCGGACATCTTTCATGCGATGTCCTCCGCACGGCCATACCGCGAGGCGCTGCCCTTTCACGAGGTGGTATTCCAGATGCGCAAAGGCTCCTTCGGCGAACTGGATCCGTATGTGATCTCCGTATTTCTCGATAACCTGATCCGTCATTTGATCGGGAGAGAAGTAAGGCTAACCGACGGACGCAGGGGGGTGGTCGTGTACATCAATCCGCATGACGATCTGCATCCGCTGGTCAAGATCGGCGATACGTTCCTTGATTTAAGCGAAGGAAGAAACATCCATATCGAAGGGATCATCCTTTGATTCATGGACGAGCCCTAACGTGCGGGTTTGTGAGAATTTTGGGAGAAGTCCTTGCTACAATTCGACAAGAATTGCCATTGAAAATTATGGATAACGAAGGAGGAGACAGCTTGTCGGACAACAAGCCCAAAAGCAAGAAAACGATGCAGGGCAGCTTGAAAAAAGCGATGCTGCTAACGCTAATGGTTCCGCTTTTTGCGGGGTGCGTGGCAACTAACGTTTCGGAAGTGGAATTGCTGGTAGAGGCGGGGGTCGTACAAGCGCACGAGCAGCTTTGGATCCGGTATGCCGACGGAACGGTCGAAGCGGCGAATGTTCGAAACGGCTTGAAGGAAGTGGACGATTTTGGCGCGAAACGTGCCTATGATTCCTATAAAGCGCATACCGATCCGAAAAAAGTCATCGTCGGCATGTATGTGACGGACGGCAACGTAAGTTGGGTGCCCGCGTTTCATTTCATTCGAAACGGATACTTTCGCGATTTGGCGGCATCTTCGACCGAATGGGGAAAGCCCACGGTGCCGGCAGCCTCGGCGAAGCTGCTCAGCATACGCAAAGATCCGATTGCTGGCGTTTATTCCGCCATGTTCGAAATATTAGGTGCGGACGGAAAACCGGTTGACGGATTTACGGAAGCGTTCGCGCAATCGTCGAATGCTAAGGTCAAGCTGATCGACCCCGCAACGGGAAGTCTCGAGCTGAAGGTAAAGGGGATGTCTGCAGCCGCGCATGCGGGAATCGTCGAGTTTAAGCTAGTGTCCGCAGGCGGAGACGGGGAACTGACGGAAAGCGACGTGCTTGACGCTATTTCGCTTGCTTCCGGCAGCCGAGTTTTGTCTTTGGAGACGCAAACCGGTGCAGGGGGCAAACAGCCGGAAGATGCTTCCGATCATCCCGGAAGACTGAAACTGACCGTCGGGCAGCCGCCTATCCGTTTGTCGGCAAGCGACGTGATGAAGAGCGTTTATGCGCATTTACCGGACGCCGCCTCAAGAGGGATATACGGCAACGCAAGTTTTTCGGTGGTCGAAGCCGTTTATCAGACGCAAGGTATCGTAGGCTTGCAGGTTAAAGACGGCGAATTGAACGTGACGCCGGTAGCCGAGGGCAGTACGTCGGTGACGGCTGTCGTGTACGACCTGAAGTCCTCGGCCCGTCTGCCGATCGTGATGCCCGTTCAAGTATTCGGTGCAAGTACCGCGTCCGTTTCGCTCAGCGGCATGCTGCACATTCCCGATCGGGCCGGAGAAATCGCTTACGGAGCGACGGGCGATAAGGCGCTGCTGCCGAACGTACGTTACCGTTTAGAGGGCGGCCGGCTATTTGCATGGTTGGACGATGCGGAGCTGGAAGCGGCACTTGCCGGCAGAGAGCCGGTACGTCAATCACTTGTTCTTGCATTACCCCCAGAAAGCGAAGGTGAGGTACATTTCACGCTTTCCGCCGAACAAGCGGATCGTCTTCGTGCGGAAATGGCGAACAAGCTTGCCGGCGTCGAAATTCGCTATAAAAAGCTTCACGCCAACATAACCGGAGGGCTTCTGCTAAGGGCTCCCGCAGGCGTGGGCATCGACGTTACCCTTGAGCCGGGAGCTGGGCGCGGCGAGCAAAAGGTTGTTTTGAGCCCGCTGTCAAACCCGCTGGATACCCGTTATCATGGCCGGGACGGTTTACGTATGGAACGGGAAGGCGTCTCCTTATCGGTTACGCTGTCGAATAAACAGCAGCGCTAGGGAGGCGAAGTCTTGAAAACATCCATTGTTATTTTGGCTCAGCAAATCGAATGCTTCAAGCAATGTCTGGCCCATATTCGCCTGCATACCGAAGGCTTATACGACGTCATCGTCGTCAATGACGGGAATTGCAAGGATATCGGCATATGGGCTGGGAAGGATCCTTCGATTCGGGTAGTGAGCGTGCAGGAACGCTGCGGCGTAGCGGCCGGCTATAATCGGGGGGCTGCAGCAGCAACAGGAAGCCGGCTCGTCTTTATGCGCGATCATGCAGCCGTTACGGAGAGATGGCTGCAGAAGCTTACGGATTGCATGGATCACCATCGCGATGCAGCTATCGTCGGGCCTGTCATCAATGATGTCAGCGGGCCACAGCGGCTGGAGCTTCCTCCTGACCCCGGAGGCCGCCCGGACATTGCGGGCAGAATAGTAAGCCGGATTCGCAGCGGCCAGTCACGGCCGGTTCCGAGAGTGCTTAGCCATCTCATGATGATTCGCAGGGAGACGTTTGTGCAGCTTGGAGGTTTTGACGAACGATTCCGTCTGGAAGGTTATGAGGATGACGATCTTTGCTATCGCGCGCTGCAAATGGGGTTCGGACTTTATGTGTCCGAGGATTGCTATGTGCGGTATTTGCCGCTGCCTCCGCTTTTTCCTGAGGATGCCGGCTGGTACGGACGCCAGCTTATGGAGAACAAGGCCATTGCGAATGAGAAATGGGGGTTCGATCTGACGCAAGCATTATTTGCTTGGAAGAGGAAGGTGTCTGTCAGTCTGTGCATGATCGTCAAGAATGAAGAACAGACCCTCCGCCGCTGTTTGGACAGCATCCACGCTCTGGTCGACGAAATCGTCATCGTGGATACCGGTTCGGAAGACGGAACGAAAGACATCGCACGAGCTTATACAACCCGCATTTACGATTTCGAGTGGGTTGACGATTTTGCCAAAGCGCGAAACTTCGCCTTCGGAATGGCCACGAAGGAATTTATTTTATGGCTGGATGCGGACGACCGGTTACTGTCCGAAGACGGGGACAAGCTCCGAAAGCTGCTCGGCGGTTTGGATTGGGATGCAGACGCAGTGTCGATGCCTTACCTGTTGGGCTTCGACGAACAAGGGAACGTCACGGCCAGTCTGCGCAGAAATCGTTTGGTTAGACGAAGCTGCAACTTCCGATGGGAAGGGGCTGTTCACGAATATTTACAGGTAACCGGGAAATTAGTCGTTTCGGACGCAGCCGTAACGCATGACCGGAAGCATACGAACCGTTCGCGCAACCTGGCTATTTACGAGGACAAGCTGGCTGCCGGAGAGGTATTCACGACACGGGAGCTCTATTATTACGCTAACGAGCTGGCCGATCACGAGGCGTGGGAACGGGCGATCGAAGCGTACGGAAAGTTTCTGTCAGCCGCAGACGGTTGGGTCGAGGACAAGATCGCCGCCTGCGGACGAATGTCCGATTGCTATTGCGCTTTGGGACGGCTGGAGGAAGCCAAGGGCAAGGCTTTGCAATCGTTTGTCTACGATCTTCCTCGTGCCGAATCATGCTGCAAGCTTGGTTATTATCATTTCCTGGAACAGGACTATGTGCGGGCTATTTATTGGTATAAGCTGGCTTCGAAAATAAAGAGACCGGAACATGTCGTTGGCTTGCTGCATCATGCCAGTTGGACTTGGCTTCCTCACCTGCAGCTCAGCGTTTGCTATGACCGGATCGGCCAGCCCGAACTTGCCAGCTATCATAATGAAGCAGCGTCAAGCTATTTGCCCAATCATGAAAGCGTGTTGGCTAACCGGCGGTACTTCGAAAGCTTGTTGGGCGCACCGGAAAAGCATCGCAGCGAGGGATTGGCCGTATAACGCAGATCGCCGTTTCATGCGATCAAATAACTGTTGGAGGCAGAAAATGATGAAAGATAAAAAACAGGGAATTTTTAAAGCGTCAATGGCGTTTTTGTTAATAAGCCAAGCACTTGGAACGGTTTCGTATGCCGCCGATAACGGTTCTAAAACCGACGGGATAAGAAACACGTTTCCCGATACGGATTCGACCCCATGGGCGGAGAGGGAGATCGCCAAGCTGGCTTCCATGGGAATCGTAGACGGCGATACCCTCGGGATGTTTAATCCTGCTGCTCCCGTGACCCGTCAAGAAGCCGTCGTTATGGCGGTTCGACTGCTGGCGCTATCCGGGCAATCCCAGTCATCACCCGGTACAAGCAAGCTGCCGCTCGCAACCGACGATTGGGCGCGGGATTATGTGGCGGCTGCTCTGGAAAAAGGGCTAGTCTCGGCAGTTGAGGAGTCTGAGGATGCTTCCGATGTTTCGTGGAACAAAAGGGAAGCTACACGCGAATGGATAGCAAGACTGACCATACGCGTGCTAGGGAAACAGGCGGAAGCGGCTGCGCAGACAAGCGATGCGTCCGGGTTCAATGATGCGGCAGAAGTATCGGCATGGGCGGCAAATTACGTGAAAGCAGCCGTTAAATTGAATTTGGTATCCGGGTTCCCCGACAATACGTTTAAGCCTAAGGATTCGATAACTCGTGCTCAGACTGCAGTTGTGCTCGGCGGTGCGGAGAAATATTTGACCGGCAGCCTGGAGCGCGTCGTGCGCGGGACCGTATCGCTGCTCTCTAGCGGCATGCTTCGGTTAATGAAGCAGGACGGACAAGCGGAGCAATTCCAATTGGATGCGACAGCGGTCATCTACGGCGACGTTAAGCCCGGAGCCTCGGTGACGGTCGTGCATGTCGGGAATACGGCTTACTTTGTCGAGCCATATGAGCCTGCAGGCAGCGGGAAACCGCAGCAAGGGCCAAAGGGAGATAAGGGAGATAAAGGAGATAAAGGAGAATCTGGAGCAGTCGGTGCTGGAGGTGCAACGGGAGCGCAAGGTCCGGTTGGAGAGACGGGGGCACAAGGCGCGGTAGGCCCGGTAGGAGCGCAAGGCGTGACCGGAGCAACCGGAGCAGAGGGAGCAGTAGGACCGGCGGGTGCTACAGGAGCGCAAGGTCCGATAGGGGCGACGGGGACACAAGGTGCGGTAGGCCCGGCAGGTGCGACAGGAGCGCAAGGTCCGGTTGGGGCGACGGGAGCACAAGGCGCAGTAGGCCCGGCAGGATCGCAAGGCGTGACCGGAGCGACCGGAGCAGAGGGCGCGGTAGGTCCGGCGGGTGCGACAGGAGCGCAAGGTCCGATAGGGGCGACGGGGGCACAAGGCGTGGTAGGCCCGGCAGGAGCGCAAGGCGTGACCGGAGCGACCGGAGCAGAGGGCGCAGTAGGGCCGGCAGGTGCGACAGGAGCGCAGGGTCCGATAGGGGCGACGGGAGCACAAGGCGCGGTAGGCCCGGCAGGTGCGCAAGGCGTGACCGGAGCGACCGGAGCAGTGGGCGCAGTAGGCCCGGCGGGTGCGCAAGGATTGCAAGGCGTGACAGGTGCGACGGGTGCAAATGGTGCGATTGGTCCAGTAGGCCCGGCAGGTGCGCAAGGATTGCAGGGTGTGACGGGAGCGGAGGGCGCGATAGGGCCAGCAGGTCCACAGGGCGCGATAGGCCCAGCGGGTCCGGCAGGTCCAGCAGGTCCAGCAGGCCCAGCGGGTCCGGCAGGTCCAGCAGGTCCAGCAGGCCCAGCGGGTCCGGCAGGTCCGAAGGGGGCGACCGGAGCTTCAGGAGCTTCCTCCCTGCTATTCGATTACAATCACTCGTTTGGGGATTTGTACATGGGAGGCATGCTGTTTGCGTTTAATCAAATGGAGGTCACAAGCGGTTCCTCCATTCAAGCAACAACACCGGTAAATAACAACTCCTTCATGATAAACGAATCCGGTTTATACAAGATAACGTATTATGTGCAAACTAGCGCAATGTCTCCTATAGGCTCGCTGGTTTTGAAGAGTTCCGGTTCTGACATTCCAGGCTCTAGCACAACATTAGCTACAGCTGGAAGTGTCATGTATAAGCAATGTGTGGTAAATCTAACTGCGGGCAGCAACATTTCCCTGCAAGTTATCAGCGGGACAATCGTCACGCTGGACGGCGAAAACGCCGGCATTATATTTGAAAAAGTCGGCTAATCGCTTTTACGCGAATCGTTATTTTGTCAAAGAGACCGTTCCGAGCGTCCGCTCGAACGGTCTTTTTTGACATGGAAGGTATTTTCGATTACTGAGTAGAGCGGATCTATTACTGTGATTGACAAGGTGACAGTTATTGAGGTATACTGCGCATTATGGAACACAGTTAAATATCCGTTCACCCATCCCGTCAGACCAAATCGGAGGTAGATAAGCATGACGACACAAACCGAGTATAAACAGGACTTCTTATCCGTAGCCAAAGGGCGCCGTTCCGTCCGTGTTTACGATCCAAACTGGAGCTTGTCCAAAGAAGAACTGAACGATATATTGGAGACTGCCGTTTTGGCGCCTTCATCGTCCAATTTACAGCCATGGCGTTTTCTGGTTATCGATGATGCCGAGCAGAAGCAAAAACTGCTGCCGATCGCATTCAATCAACAGCAGGTGGTGGATGCTTCGGCGGTGATCGCCGTGCTAGGCGATATTCAAAGCTATGAGAAAGCGGAGCAAATCTACGACCAGGCCGTTAAAGCGGGATTCATGTCCGAAGCGACCAAGTCGGATTTCGTCAAGCGTACGACCGGCATGTACAGCTCTCTGCCCTTGGAGAAGCGCAGAGACATCGTGCTTGTAGACGGCGGTCTTGTGTCCATGCAGCTTATGCTGGCCGCTAGGGCAAAGGGCTATGACACGGTGCCGATGGGTGGCTACGACGCGGCGAAGTTTAAAGAAGCGTTCGGCATTTCGGAGCGATACGTACCGGTCATGCTCATCGCGCTCGGCAAAGCGGCAAAGGAAGGCCATCCGACCGGACGTCTATCCGCCGAAGAACTCACGTTCTGGAATCACATGGGAAGCTGACCGCATAATACGCAAAAAAGCATCGAACAGGAATGCCGCCGAGAGGCGGCATTTTTGTCGCGTGCCGATGGTTTTATGTTTCGGCTTTGGTTCGGCTTCCTGGATAAATGTCATGTCTCCATTTGCTTGGATAGCTCGATAAGCTTCTTGTCTAATATCCGAACGAACCGAGCGCCAAACAAAAAGCGCCCTTGAAAAGGGCGCTTTTTGTCATTTTTGAGCAAAGTCGTCATGTGAACCGCGGAGCTGCTCGTTATTTCTTGGATCCGCCGGCCTTCGGTTTTCTCGTCTTTTTCTTGGGCATGTCCGGCAGAAACTTGAACGAGCGAATCGTGGGTCCTTTGCAGAGTGGACACGGCGGATACTCGCTTTCCGCGAACTCCTCGCGAACCCATGCTTTGCATGCCTTGTCTTTGCACTTCCAGACGACGGAATGCTTTAATTCCGGCTTGTCCGGCTGTACTGCCGTCTCTTTCGTCTCTACTTTACCGCTTGCTTGTTCCCCTTGTGTTTGCGTTTCGTCGGACGGACGAATATGCATGTCGGTTCCTCCTCGTTAAGTCAATCCCGTCCTTTGTGTGCCTAGGTTACCCCGACACATAGTTTCTATAATAATAATTTTTAAAACAGGATGTCAAACCGAATGCCGACGTTTATGAAATGTTGTTAAATGAAGCGTTTTCCCGTGTTTTCATTCATCGAATATTACGTTATCGGGAGGAAATCTTGACTACAAGGCATAATGTAGATATTATAGACTTATTATATCTTTAATTAATCGTCAACCTATTTCATTCGAGAAGGAGAGATTAAGTTGAACTACGATTGCGCAATAATAGGGGGAGGACCTGCCGGCTTGAACGCGGCATTGATGCTGGGTAGGGCGAGAAGGAACATCGTGCTGTTCGACAACGGCAAGCCCCGCAATGCGGTTACGCACGAATCGCACGGATTCATAACGAGGGATGGCATAAATCCCGCGGAGTTTCGCCGTATCGCCTATGATGAAGTAGCGCGATACCCGTCCGTGACAATCCGGCAGCAGGAAGTAAAAGGTGTTAACCGAACGGTGGCAGGGTTCGCTATCGTTACGGAGTCCGGGGAACCTATCATGGCGGATAAAGTGATATTAGCGTCCGGCTTGAAAGAGGAATTTCCTCCGATCGGAGGCTTGCACGATTTGTACGGCAAAAGCTTGTTTACCTGTCCTTATTGCGACGGGTGGGAGCTGAGAGACAAACCGCTTGTCATCGTCTCCGAATCCCCGCATGCGATGCATATCGCTAAGCTCGTCTATAACTGGAGCCGCGATTTGATCGTTTGTACGAACGGCAAGTTCATTCTGACGACTGACGAGAAGCAAAAGCTGCTTGAGAAAGAAATAAAGGTCAACGAGCAGCCGATCGCCGCCTTCGAAGGACGGAACGGGATGCTCGAACAGGTTCGGTTTACGGATGGTACGGCTGTAGAAAGAGTAGGCGGATTCGTGACGCCGGTATGGGTTCCGGCGCCCTTCGGCGAACGGCTCGGCTGCGAAATTGACAATAGGGGAGGGATCGTGACGGATGCACTCGGCAGAACAAGCATCAAAGGGATATACGCGGCAGGAGACGCTTCCGTTATCGCGCCGTCCCAGCTTATTATTGCGGCTGCGGGAGGCAGCAGGGCGGCCATCGGCGTGAACACGGATCTAATGGAGGAAACGTTCTAAACAGCGAGCCGGTTAAGGCACATCGAGGAAACGGTCGGTGTGCCTTTTTCATGATCTTAGAAAAGGTAAACACCGCCGATTGTTCGATTTCTCGGTAAACGTCTGGCGTCAAAGGACGCGATTGGCGGTTTTCCTTATTAAGAAAGGGGCCTTCTTCGTTTCGTCAGGATGCAACAGGAAAATTTCGCTTGCGAAAAATCGGCGATCGTTCTATAATGAAAAACGAAATGACCGAAAGACCAAAACGGTCAGTCGGTGTTATTGTACGTAGGAAGAAGGAGGTGAATCGGAGTATGTCGGCAGACCGCAGAAAGCAAATCGTCGAAGCGGCCACCAAATCTTTTGCGCTGATGGGCTACAAGGCGACGACGATGGAACATGTGGCCAGAATCGCCGGTGTCGGCAAAGGGACGATCTATACGTTTTTCACGCAGAAGGAAGAGCTGTTCGATGAAATCATGCGCAACTTCATACAGGAAATGAAGGAGCTGGCGGAGCATGTGTTGGATTCCGGCAAACCGTTGTTCGACAATATGCACCCGTTACTATTCGAACTGCTCGATTTTCGCAGAAAGCACGAGCTGACAATCAGGCTGTCCCTGGAAGTGAAAGAAATCGGTACGCCGAAGGCGATCGAGGGGATGCGTCAAGTCGAGCAGGCCATACTCGCTTTCGTTCAGAGGAAGGTTCAGGATTCGCTCGATAAAGGCGAGATCAAGCCATGCGATCCGGAAATCACGGCATTCGTCATCTTGAAGCTGTACGTCGCTTTCGTGCACGATTGGGATAAGCGCAGCACGCATCCTTTAAGCAACGAGCAAATTGCGGAATGGTTCCAAACGTATTTGGTGGAAGGGTTGGCTGTGCGGGAAGCAGCTGTTTTTTTATGAGTGGTTTGACCAAATGAACAAAACGGTCATATGGTAATTGGCTTGTGATGGATAGAACCGCGATTGGCGTGGGATACAAGATAGGAGAGATTTGGCATGAAAAGCTCGAAGTATTTTATGGTGGAACTGCTTGCCGTATTGAAAAACAAAAAGATATTGATCCCGGTTCTCGCCGTTGCGTTAGTGCCGTTGTTGTACAGTTCGATGTTCCTGTGGGCTTTCTGGGATCCTTACGCAAAGCTTGACACGCTGCCGGTAGCGGTAGTCAACGAGGATAAAGGGGCGACCTTCGAGGGGAAAACGATGAAGCTAGGCGACGAGTTCGCCGGCAAGATCAAGGAGACGAAGGGCTTCAACTGGAATTTCGTCACGAAGGAAGAAGCGGAGCAAGGCCTTAAGGATAATAAGTATTATCTGGGCATCGAAATACCCGCAAATTTCTCGGAGAAGGCGACAAATGTTCTGGATGAGCATCCGGACAAAGCGGTATTCCGCTTTTATCCGAATGAGAGCTATAACTTCTTATCGTCGCAAATCGGCAAAACGGCAGTCGACCGTATGAAGGCGGAGCTGTCGAGCGAGTTGACGAAAGCTTACACGGAAACGGTTTTTGCCAATATTTCGAAGCTTTCGGACGGACTTTCGCAGGCGGCCAGCGGCGCGTTAAAGCTTTCGGACGGCACGAAGAGCATCGAGACCGGTATTGCAACGATCGATGAAAATATTTCGAAGCTGGCGCAAGGCACATTGCCGCTGAAGAGCGGCGCGAACGAACTGCTTTCCGGCGCAGGACAGCTGCAAACCGGAATCCTTCAGCTGAAGCAGGGCGCAGGGCAGCTGACAACCGGCTTGACGCAGCTGGAGCAGGGACATGGGCAGCTGAGAGAAGGCGCGAAGCAGGCTGAAGCCGGAACCGCGCAGCTGAAAAGCGGCTTGGACAGCGCGGCGGAGGGCGCCGAGAAGCTGAACGCCGGCGCTGCCGGACTCACGGCGGGCATGGAGCAATTCGCGCAAGCGCATCCCGAGCTTGCTCAAGATCCGGCTTACCTGAAGCTTGTCGGTACGGCAAAAGCGCTGGCGGAAGGAGCCGGCTCGTTATCGACCGGTCAGAAGCAGCTAGCTGACGGAACCGTGAAGCTGCTCGCCGGCGAGAATCAGCTTGTAGCGGGTATGGATCTGTTTGCGCAGAAGCTGGGCGAAGCCAAGCAAGGCGGAGCAGCCCTGGCGAGCGGTGCAGGATCGCTGTCGCAAGGAGGCGCCAAACTGGAAAGCGGCCTGACGCAGTTATCAGGCGGCGTCGAGCAGCTGTCCGACGGCACGATGAAGCTGGAGGAAGGCTCGAAGAAGCTTAGCGAAGGGGCGGCCACCGTCGCCACGGGCACGAACGAGCTCTCCGGCAAGCTGCAGGAAGCTTCGGACAAAACCTCGGGCATCAAAGGGAGCGACGACATGTTCGATAAAGTCGCGAGCCCGATCCAGGTTGAAGAAGAAAAGCTGAACCCGGTTCCAAACTACGGTACGGGCTTCGCTCCGTATTTCGTCTCGCTGGGATTGTTCGTCGGAGCGCTGCTGCTCACGATCGTCTTCCCGCTCCGCGATCCGGCCGGCATGCCGAAATCCGGCATGGCGCTGTTCTTCGGCAAATTCGGCTTCATGCTTGTCGTAGGCGCTATTCAAGCCGTAGTGGTGAATCTGGTTCTGCTTTACGGTCTCGGCATCGAGGTCAAAAGCGTGCCGCTGTTCTTCTTGTTCAGCTTGATGACGAGCTGGACGTACATGGCGCTAATCCAGCTCTTCGTTACGACGATGGGCGATCCGGGACGCTTCGTAGCGATCGTCATCCTCATCCTGCAGTTGACTACCTCGGCGGGAACGTTCCCGGTCGAACTGATTCCGGACGCGCTGCAGCATGTTACGGCATGGCTTCCGATGACCTACTCGGTATCGGGTTATAAAGCGGTCATTTCCAGCGGCGACTATGGCTTCCTATGGCAAAATATCGGCATATTGGCCATGTTTACAGGTTTGTGCGCCATACTCACCATGAGCTATTTCATCATACGGCACAAGCGTCAGCCTTCGGCGTTGCTTGACCGCGCAGAAGCGTAACCTGAAACCGGACCCGGCGCAGTTGATGCCGGGTCCGGTTTTTTATGGGGATACGGCCGAACGTGCGAAAGGGAGGCAGCTGTGCGCTACGGTACGTCACCCCCCGGCTAAGTCTGAATATTTTAGGAAACAAGTGATGTACTTGCAACTAAACAATCGTGCCGTCTAGTCGTTTGAGGAAAAGCTGCGATAAGCCATGCGCGCCTCGCTCGGCGTCAGCCGGTATACCTGTTTAAACTCTCTGCAGAAATGAGTCATCGTAGAGAAGCCGCATTGCTCGGAAACGAGACTCACGGAATCGGAAGTGGCGCATAAACGCCTGTAGGCTTCGTTCAATCGAATGGTTTTGATATAGTTCATCGGGGTTTGCCGGAATGTCGCATGAAATAAACGAAAGAAGACCGTTCGAGACATCGGCGAAATCGACAGGAGCTTCTCTACCGTAATCGGCTCGGCCAGGTTGCGCCTGATGTAAGATAGGACCGGAAGAAGCTCCGTCGTCCCGTTCAAGAAATGTTCATAACGTTCGTTTGGCGGGCAGAGGTCCAATAACAGATTTAGGAAACGGTAGGCCAGTTCGTTTCTTCCTGCGGCCAGGCGCAAAGGACTCTTGGCGCTATCCTTGTGCAGCAGAAGCAGTTCCTCAATCCATGCCCCTATTGTTTCGCCCGTTTGTCGATCGGTCTTTAGCGGGAAATGGAACAATTCGAAAACATCGATCGTTTCATAAATCGTAAATTGCAGGTGCACGTAACGGTAGCTCATTTCATTGTCGCGTTCATCGCCATGGTGGACAATGCGCAAGGGAATGTTCGCAGGCGCCAGAAACGCTTCCCGCCCTTGGGCACGTACATGTCCGAGCTCGGATATGACCTCGTACGATCCCTTTACCGCTTGGGCAATGATCGTAAACGGAACTTTTTTCTCATGAATCCAGCCGCTTGGAGCATGTCCTCTCCCGGATTCCAGAAAACGCAGCTGTACAACGTGATCGGATAAAAGCGACGTGTCGGTTATGGCATTCCTCTCCCTTGCGCATGTGTACGCACAGATAAATCATAGGGACTCCCAGAGCTAGTGAAAGTCGGAGTTTCTTCCTATACTCATACTATCAGACGGTAGAAAATAATTCTATTGCGATCTGAGGGTGGAGGAGGGCTTTCGAATGAACGGCGAAATTCGATTTACAGGCAAGGAGCGGGCGGTTTTGGCGCCAATCGGCAAACCGGCTAGTCCAGATCCTGGCTGCATCATGGGGAAAACTTTATATTCCTTGATCAGTCCGGGTACCGAGCTGAATGCGGGTTTTCTGCAGGAGCATGTTAAGCCCGCTACGACCGGGTATGCGTCGGTTTTTGAGGTCGAGGAGATCGGCGAAGGCGTCGATTCCGCAGCGATCGGGGATCGCTTTCTATGCATGCATCCTCACAAGAGCTATCAGCAGGTGCCTGTGAAGGAGGCTATACCGGTACCGGCTAAGCTTGATCCTGCCGAAGCAGCGATAGCCAGGCTGCTCAACATCGGAATGACCACGCTGATGACGACTAAAGCTCGCCCTGGGGACAACGTGCTGATTACAGGGGCGGGACCTATCGGATTTTTATCGGCGCTCTTGTTTGCGCGAAGCGGCTACGAGGTCATGCTATGCGATCCCGACGAGGCCAGATTGCGTAAAGCGCAGCAAGCGGGAATCCAGCGTGCCGTGAAGGAGATTCCGATTCAGGATTCGGTATGGCAAGGCAAGGTTTCCCTCGTTCTGGAATGCTCGGGACACGAATCGGCTGCAATAGACAGCTGTCATATGCTGAGGAAAGGCGGGGAGCTTGTTCTGGCCGGCGTTCCTTGGAACCGGTATACGGATCGTTATGCCCAAGAGCTGCTTTCTTTGGTTTTCCATCGGTATGTAACCTTGCGCAGCGGCTGGGAATGGGAGCTCCCGATCGTGTCGCAGGACTTTATGCCGCATAGCGTACAGGAAAATCTGCGTACGGGACTCCGATGGCTGGCCGAAGGTCTGTTCGATGCAAGCCCGCATATCCGCAAAGTATCTCCGATGCATGCACAGGAAGCGTATACGGAGCTAGCCGGCAGGCAGGTTGAGGAGCTGTTCGTCCTATTCGACTGGACGCGTATGGAAGGGGAGCATGCCGAATGAGACTTGGCGGTCCCGTACGGGCAACGGGGAATGATCCGGAGGAGTGGATTTTGGAATTGCAAAAAAGCGGCTATACGGCAGCTTATTGTCCGGATGCCGCTTACCGGGATTCGAGTGAAATTGCCGCCTGCCGCGAAGCGGCGCTGAAGGCGGATATCGTGATTGCCGAAGTGGGCGCCTGGAGCAATTCGATTAGCCGGGACGAAGGCGTCCGCAAGAGCGCAATCGAGCTCTGTCAAAGCAGGCTGGCGCTTGCGGAGGAAATAGGCGCAAGGTGCTGCGTGAACATTTCCGGATCCCGAGGGGATAAATGGGACGGACCTCATCCGGACAATTTTTCGGATGAAACGTTCCAGCTCGTCGTCGACAGCGTGAGGGAAATTATTGACGCCGTCAAGCCGCGCCATACCTTTTATACGCTCGAAACGATGCCCTGGATTTTTCCGGACAGCGCGGACGGGTATCTCGATTTGATCCGCGCAATCGACCGGAAGGCGTTCGCGGTGCACCTCGATCCCGTAAATCTCGTTTCGAGCCCGCGGCGGTATTTCGAGAACGGCCATCTGATTCAAGAATGCTTCCGCAAGCTGGGGCCGTACATCAAAAGTTGCCACGCCAAAGACATCGCGTTATCGGATGGGCTGACCGTTCATTTGAGCGAAACGAGACCCGGTCTCGGCGGTTTGGACTATCGCATGTATTTGCGCGAAATTCGCTCGCTGGGAAGAGACGTCCCGCTTATGCTGGAGCATCTTCCTTCCATGGAGGAATACCGGTTAGCCGCCACCTATATCCGATCCCTATAAACCGGGACAGCCCCAAGAGCAGCCACTGCGCTCTTGGGGCTGCTCTTATCAATCGGCGAGGCGAACGCCTTCCGGAAGCGTAAGGCCCGTCTTGCCGTCCTTATAAGAGAATAGAATGCGACCGGCCGGGGTGCGAAAAGCAAGCTCAATATGCTCTAGCGCCTCCGGCAGCCGCGGCTGGAAGGACACGGTTTGCCATCCAGGCGAAGCGGGCTTCAAGCCGACGATCTCTTCAATAAGCAGCGGGATAGGCGCGCTCGCCCATGGGTGGCAAAGGCTGGTGTTCCACTTCAGTTCTTTGGACCATGCTTCGAAGCAGGTGGTCGCGCCTTCCTTCACCATGTTGCCCCAGGAATGCAGATCTTCCGCGCGAATGAGCTCGTATACGAGCTTGTGCTCGCCAGCTGCGGCCAGCGCTTTCAGCACGAAGTAAGAGAAGTAGACACCGCAGCTCAGCCTTTTGGCGCGCAGCAGGTCGACCGCCGCCGGCCGGTCTTCCTCGGCCGTCAACCCGAACAAGAGGGGAAGCGCATTCGCATGAAGCGAAGCATGACGGGAGCCTTCGGCATCGACAAACAGCATCGTTTCCACGCTTCGAAAAGCTTTGCGGAATGACCGGCGAAACGAGGCAAGACGTTCCTCCGGCACCGTTCTATCCGCTATGCCGAGCACATCTTCCAAGTCCCTCACGGCAATCATCGCTCCGTAGTAAAACGCGTTGATCACGTTATGGCAGCCGGGCCCAACCGGTTTATTCAGCGGAAACGCATAATCGTCACGCATGCCTACCGGCCAATCCACGAGGTTCCATTTGTCCGCAACTTCGGCTAGCAAGCCGTCTTCCCGCCGGTATTTATCGAAATGATGCAGCATGGCTACAGCCACCGGATGCATATCGCGCACAAATTCGAGATCACCGCTCTGCCGGTAATATTCGAGGAGCTGCATCGGCCATTGAAACGAAAAATCGGCGATTTCCTGCATCAAGTGGCCGGGAGCGACCGCCATCAACCCCGGACATGTAGCTGCGGACAAGGCAAAATCATGCAGCGACTTGCGAAACAGCCTCAGGTCGCCGGACAAGTATGCATGCGCGTGGGTGATGACCGTATTGTCGCCTAAATATTGGCCCTTCTCACGGGAGGGGCAATCCACATAGTTCTCCTGCGCTCCGTATTTGACCCCGTTTCGGCAGATCGACCAGATCGCATTCAGCATCGGATCGGACGATTCGAAGGAACAGGCGTCCTCGTCCAGCGGATAGTGGCGGACAACGGCGCCGAAGCTATCCGGGTACAGCGTTACGCCGCTAGGCGCAAGCACCTCCGCATACCGGAACGCCTTATAATCGTAGAGCTCCAGCTCGTCCTCCTTGCCCGACAACGTCCAAAGCTCCCGGTAAGCGCAGTTGCACCGCATGTCATACCGGACGCGCCCGTCATCCAGCAGCTCTTCGCCGCAGCGAATTTCAACGACATGTCCTTCGCCGCCCCGGGCTTTCATCGTGAATTGACCGGTTATTTCCTCGCCGAAATCGATCAAGAAGCCTTCTTCGCCAAGGGAGTCGATACGACGGGGCTTCATTCCGTAAACGGCTAGCGGAGGTGTGGACTGGAGGAACAGGCGGCGCTGGCCATCCGCCGCTTCCACTGCCCCGTACCAGGCGGAATCGTCGAAGCCGGGTTCCTTCCAGCCGAGTTGTTTAAGCCGGTTATCGATCTGCTCGAGGTACTGCGTATCATAGCCGATAATGCCTCCGCTGGCGTATTCCTCGGCGGGGTGAAGCTTCCAGCTGGAATCGGTCGCGACGGTCGGCCGCCCGTCGGCAGTGAGCTCGGCGATCAGTCCATGCCGGTAGTCCCCGCTGTTGTAGGCTCGGCAAATGAGCCCCTGGTAGTAGACGTGAACGGCAATGACGTTCACCCCTTTATGAAGAAAGCCGCTTACTTCATACCGGTTATACGGGTAGTGGCCGATCGGCCCTTGCGCCGGGCCTTGGCCGACAAATTGGCCGTTAATGTACAGCTTGTAATAGTCGTCCGCCGAAATGTCCAGCACCGCGTGATTTACGGTTTCATTCAATTGAAATGTTTTCCTCGCGAGCGTATGGCGATTTTTCAGCTCTTCTTGATGAGGGGGCAGCTCCGTACCGTCCATTTCCTTATGAAAAGGATCGATCGGCTGCAGGCCGGCAAATATCGGCTCCGTAACCCAAGCTGCGGACCATTGTTTATCCATGATGAAGCTCCTTTCAAGCAGCTGAGCTGCGGCAAATAAATGTCCCGATAGACTCAGCTTACTTTTTGAGAGACTTCAAAACTCGGATTTTTTGCCGGGAAACGATGGCGATCCGCCCATCTTGCCACATTTGGCTGTCTCTTCTACAATTAGCCTATATGAAAAAGAAAACAGGTGAAGCGATGACCGTGTACCCGAAGGAAACGTATCTGGAAAGCGACGCTTTTCCGTTTGCTTGCTTTCCGTTCCAAACGATGCCGGAGAGGGAGCCGATGCCTCATGCCCATGATTTCATCGAACTTGTTTTCGTGGCGGACGGAGCGGGCGAGCATTTATACAAGGGGCACGCTTTCCCGGTTTCCAAAGGCGACATTTTCGTCGTACCGCCGTACGCCGACCATGACTACCGGGTGATTGGCAGCTCGCCTATGCAGGTATACAATGTCCTGTTCCTCCCGTCATTCCTGGAGACGGAGCTGAAGGTGCTGTCGGAGGTGACGCCGTTCGTCAACTTTTTCTATGTGGAGCCGTTCCTGCGGCAAAACCCGGACTTCGAATCGCACATGAAGCTTTCGCTGCCGGAAGCGCGGGAAGTCAAACAGCGGCTGGATCGGGTCGTAACGGAGTTTACGCAAAAGGCGCTGGGCTACCGCATTTCCATTAAAGCGCAGCTGATCGATCTGCTTGTCTGGCTCAGCCGGCGTTATGAGGAGCGCGTCGTCCAGACGCTATTCCAGCGGAACGAGCCCATCGTCATCCGCCAGCTTTGCGACTTTCTGGAGCAGCATTATGCGGAGCCGATCCGGCTGGACCAGGTTTGCCAAATGTGCGGAATGAGCCAGACGCGCTTCACGGACAAATTCAAGCAGACAGTAGGGCAGACGTTCACCGAATACCGTAATGAGCTGCGGATTCATGCCTCGCTCAAGCTGCTTCGCGAGACGGACGATAAAGTGATTGCCATTGCGGGACGCGTCGGAATCGGCGACCTTAGCCATTTCAACAAGCTGTTCAAGAAGCGGATTGGCTTATCGCCGAGGGAATACCGGAACAAATACCAGGAAAGTAGGCCATGACGATGAAAATCGATTCACATCAGCATTACTGGTTAACGTCTCGTACGGACTACGGCTGGCTGCAGCCTTCGTTAGGAAAAATTTATGCGGACTATATGCCGGAGCAGCTGAAGCCTTTGCTGGAGAAGCATGGTTTCGAGAAGTCCATCCTCGTGCAGGCTGCGCCGACCGTTGAAGAAACGGAGTTTCTCCTGGAAATAGCAGATCGGGAGCCGACCGTGGCTGGCGTCGTCGGATGGCTGGATTTGGAGTCGGATTCGTTCGAACGGGACTGGCAGCGCTTGTGCGAGCATCCGAAGTTTATCGGCGTTCGCCCGATGATACAGGATCTGCCTTCCGAGTGGGTTCTGAAGCCGGCGGTGCTCCGTCATTTGAGGCTGCTGGAAGGCGCTCAGTTTCCGGTCGATCTGCAGGCGAATCCGCGGCATTTGCCTTACCTTGTAGAGATGCTGCACCGCGTTCCCGATTTACGCGCCGTGGTCGATCATTTGGCCAAGCCGCCTATTGAAGCGGGGGAGCCGGAGCCTTGGGGCTCGTACATTAGAGAGATTGCATCGTTTCCGAATACGATGTGCAAGCTGTCGGGGATGGTGCCGGAGCGGCTGGACGGCGCTTGGTCGAGGGAAGCGATCCGCCCGTTCGCGCAGTACGTGATCGAAGCCTTCGGTAAACGGCGCGTCATGTTCGGGAGCGACTGGCCGGTCTGCTTGTTCTCCGCCGCCTACGAGCAGGTGGTGGAGCTGTTCGAGCATTGCCTTGATGAGGAGTGGACGGAAGAGGAGCGAGCGGCCGTTTACGGCGATAATGCAGCAAGATTTTATCGGCTAGCTGATTGATGAAGGAAGATGGGCGAACCTACAACCGCAATTCTAAACCTACCGCCACAGGCTCGCAGTCGTTTCGTATAGACGAGACGATTGCGAGCCTGTGGCGGATTTTTATGTTATACCGGCGTAATCCAATAAACGCAGCGGCTGCCTCCATTTAACAGATGCTCGCTTCTCCGCACTTGAATGCCGTCGCCCAGCACGTGCTGCAGCATTTCCAATTCCTTGCGGCATAGTCCCGAGCAAGCCTTGGCGGCCGCACAAATCGGACAGTGCTTTTCTACGAAGCAGAAGGTCCCGTCGGGATTGGCCGCAACTTCCGCCATGTAGCCCTCGGCAGTGCGCATTCGGGCAAGAGCCTCCAATTGCTCGTTTAACGGCAAATTAGGCGAAGCCTGATACCGGTAGTCCTCTACCTGCTTTCGGTTGCGAATCTCGAGCAGCTTCTCCAATCCGTCTTCTCCGAACGCTTCCTTCATGGACTCGATTAAACTGACGGTAAGCTCCGCATACCCCTCCGGAAAAAGCCGGTTGGCTTCCGGCGTCAGCCTCCACATTTTGGCGGGACGGCCCATGGATCTCGGCTCTTCCGTAAACGTGACAAGCTTCTGCTCCTGCAGATTATATAAATGCTGCCGTACCGCCATACCGGACACGCCGAATCGTTCGGCTAGCTGAAGAGCATCCATAGGCCCTTCCTGCTTCAGCAGCTTCACGATTTCCCGTCTGGTCCTGACGGCAGTGCCTTCTTTATCTTGCATCTCTCTTTTTGCCATTGGACGATACCTCTATTTTCTCTTAATCAAGCAAACCAAGGTCTGCCTACATTCTAAAGAAAAAAGTTGACAAAGTCAAAGGCAAACCGTACAGTGTACTTTGTAAAGTAATATGTTTACAAAGTATCCGGATACGACGTATACATAAGACTGTAACCATCAAGGAGGAGAAACATTTGACTGCTGCTCAAAGTATATTCAGTCCGCGTTACCTGGCTTTGTCCATCGGTATCATCTTGGCCGTTATGGCCGTTGGCTTCGAAGGTTTGGCCGTAACGACCGTAGCGCCTGCGATCGCGGGCGATTTGAAAGGCATCCAGCTGTACGGCTGGATTTTCAGCGCTTATCTGCTGGCGCAAATCATCGGAACGCTCGTTGTCGGGCGTCAAATCGACAGGAAGGGACCTGCGGTTCCTTTCACCATTGCGATTGTTTTATTTGCGGCCGGATTGATTCTTGCGGCGGTTGCGGGCAATATGATGGTCCTGATCGCTTCCCGGGCGCTTCAGGGGTTCGGTGCGGGAGCCATGATGACTTGCGTATATACCGCTATATCGTTAAGCTACCCGGATGAGCTTCGTTCGAAAATTCTGGGCGCTTTCGGTACCGCCTACGTTTTGCCTTCCATGATCGGGCCCTACGTAGCGGGTGTTATTGCTCAGCAGCTCTCTTGGCGGTTTGTGTTCTGGGGCGTTCTGCCTTTTTTGCTGCTTGCGGCACTACTGAGCCTGAACGTGTTCCGTAAATTGAAAGTAACGGCAGTTCAAAGGAAGAGCGACTCCGGCGCCACTTGGCTATCCATCCTGCTGGCAGTCGGTACGGGGGTTTTCTTAAGCGGCTTAGGCATGCTTCCTAAACCGATGGGTATCGTTCTCTTAATCGTCGGCTTGGTTCTTATGGCGCAGCCTCTTCGCAAACTGCTGCCTGCCGGCACTCTTACGTTTCGTTTAGGATTGCCGTCTCTCTTGGCTTCACGCGGGTTGTTTTTCGCAGCTTATGTGAGTACGCAGAACTTTCTAGTGCTGGCGCTTACGGATGTAAAAGGAGTGGCGGCGGATATGGCGGGGCTGATCGTCGCAAGCGCTGCATTAAGCTGGTGTGCCGTATCGTTTATGCAGTCTCGGTGGGACGCTGCGGATCAAGGACGGGGACGCCGCAAAAGAATCATAACCGGCGTGCTGTTAATGATCGTCGGAATCGCTATCGTCGTATGGGTGCCGGGAATCAATATTGCCTTGTCCGTGATCGGCCAAATGATTACCGGTATCGGGATCGGATTGGCGCATCCGACTAGCGGCGCCGTTGCTTTCATGAATGCGAGGGAAGGGGAGTCGGGGGAAGTTTCCGCAAACCTGCAGTTCGCCGATTCCTTTACGCCAGGCGTGGTCATCGGGATCGGCGGTGCGATCATTGCCGTCAGCCAAGCGACGGGGATGTCCATGGAAGCCGGGATCGTAGGCGCGATGGTCCTTCATTTGGCGTTGATTGTGATGAGCCTGCTTGCAAGTACCCGGACTGTAGCGGGCTATTCGGGGAGCAAGCAGTTTGTGCAGGGTTAGTTTCGCGGCTTGGAGATGCGTATGACGGTAGAGCGGCAGGGCTGGACCTGCCTCTGGCACGTATCGGCCGAATCAGCAGTATTCGAACCGGGAGTGATTCTCTTGACCTTGAACCATGCGAACGAGAACGAGTCGTCCACCCGCCGGCATCTGGTTTGGCTTATTAAAACGCAAGGCCCGCTCAGCACAAGCCATTTGACGAACCAATTGTCGATTACGGATGCTGCCGTCCGGCATCATCTGCACGCCCTCGAGAAAGAAGGGCTGATCCAATCCAAGACCGTCCACCAATCGATGGGCAGGCCGACCCTTTTTTACCGGTTAACGGAAGCAGGCAATCGTTTGTTCCCTGCCGGTTATCATACGCTTGCCCTTGATCTGTTGGATGAGCTTATTCAAGAATTCGGAACGGACAGCGTTGACCGCGTATTCCGTAACCGGATGAAAGCCATGCGCAAGAATTACGAGCTGAAGATAAACGGCAAAAGCTTGCAAGAAAAAATCGGGCAGCTGGCCAATATCCAACATGAAAACGGCTATATGGCCGAATGGGCCGAGAACGGTGACGAGCCCGGACAATATGTGTTGACCGAGCATCATTGTCCGGTTATCCGAATCGCCGATCCATACTCGCAGGTTTGCCGGTATGAGCTTGAGCTGTTCGAAGCCTTATTGGATGCGGAAGTCAAACGAACGGATTGTATAGCCCAAAACGGCCGAAGCTGCGTGTATCTTATTCAATCGCGCAAGTAAGACCTTTCCGCTCTCTCAGGCGGATATAAGCGATCGATTTCATGGCGAAGCCCGAGCAGAATGCCGCTCAGCGAATCCGTTAGCGAGGCGAGGGACGCTTGAACGGAACCTTTTTCAAAAAGCTCCAGAGAGCAAGGAAGCTCCTCCTCGTCGAGCACAAAAAAGCTGCCGCACGGGAGCGCGACGACATCGACGATCATGTCTTCAAAGATGACCGCCTCGTCCGAAATCCATGTGTGTCTTACGATGTTGAAATAGGAACCGATATAGCTGCCGGATTCGTCCCGCCACAAATATGCGTTGTATGCCTTGTCCGTCCAGTAAAAGGCGATCGTATGGCTACCTGACGGAACGAGCAGCTCCGCTTCGCCCGCCGGGATGGAGAAAGGACTTGCGACTCGATGAAGGAGGACGGCATGATGCTCGCCTCTGTCCAGCAGCGTGCAGTCGTATTCGACGACGGAGCCGTCATAGCGTATTTTGCGTTCTATCATAGGGGGGCCGCCTTTGGTCGTTTATTGAAGGAAGTAGATGATTCGATTATAGCCGAGACGACTACGATAGGCCATTTCATAGCTTCGGGAAGGGAATGACGGTTCCTCCGCTGAATTAGTATACGATCAAAGCAATCGCAGCGAAGGAATGATGCAATGAAGACGAATATGACGATCCAGGCCATGAAATACGGAAACCGCCTGCATTACGAGTGGAACACCGCCTTGCTAGAAAAAACCGAATCGCATCTATTCGTGCTGGGCGAATATGGAAGGAAGCTGCAGCACTATACGAAGCAAAAAGTATTCACTGTGGAAAACTGGACCATCGAATTTTTTTCGTTCGAATCCTGGTTTACGGTAAGCGCCGATGTGAGAAACGGGAGCATCGAGCAGTACTATTGCAATATCAACGAGCCAGCCCAAATCAAGGGCAGCACGGTAACCTTCGTGGATCTGGATCTTGACCTCATCCAGCGAAACGGGGAATGGAAGGTTGTTGACGAAGACGAGTTTGCGATCAATTCCGTGAAGCTATCTTACCCGGAAGCGCTCATCGAAAGGGCGAAGCATGAATTGGAGAGCTTACAGACTCGCATAGCGAACAAGCGGTTTCCTTTTGACGGATCCCTCGAACGGTTTATTGACCGTATCCCTCAATAAAGAGAGATAAGCCGCGCATGCAGCAGGGGCAGTCTGTAAACGCATAGCGTTCCGGACTGCCGCTGTCTTATGCTGCACAGCACTACTGCAACACCATCCGCTACTCTGTCGCTTTGCGCAGTTCCGTTACCTCCATGTCGATGCGCCCCGGATCGATCCGTTCGAACAACAGCTCCAGGTCTTGTATTTGCCGGTCGTCAGGCACAGCGGTCATCTGCCAAGCGGGCTGCTCCAGGGTGAGGATTTTTCTAATCTTTTCGCATGAAAAGGGGAGGAAGGGATTCAGCAAGTTGGCCAAATTGGCAATGATTTGGACGCATGTGTGAAGGGTATCCCCGCAAGCGTTCAAGTCGACTATCACTTGCACCCATGGCTTCCGCTCATCGAAGTATTTGTTAGCGCGGCGGATGTTGGCGAAGATCCGCTCGAGGGCTTCCTTGAGATGTCCTTCTTCAATGAGCTGACCTGCTTCCTTGTACGCCAGTTCGAGCGTCGTCTTCCACTCGCCGTTTAGTTGTCCTTGCGGGATGCGTCCCCCAAACGACTTGTCGATAAAAGCCAACGTGCGGTTGACGAAGTTTCCAAAGGCTCCCAGCAGCTCCCCGTTATGGCTATGAATAAACTCCCGCCACGAAAAATCGGTATCCCGTTTTTCGGGACCGTGCAGCAAGCTTGCCAGTCGCCCCAAATGCAAGGAGCCGTTCGCGTAAGGCCATGCTCCTCCGATAAATATAGCTGCCATCATTGCCTGCCTCCTTTTTTTGGACAAATCAAAAAGCCCTCATCCCCAAAAAAAGGGACGAGAGCTGTAGCTCACGCGGTACCACCCACATTCATGAATGTCTTGCGACATTGACCTCTTCAAGTACGACGCGGCTGCGTTATACCCTAGCACAGTAACGGATGCGGGATCCGGCGCAGCCTACACCCGAATGAGGTTTCGATGCGCAACTCCGAGACCATATTCCCTGGGCTGTTCTTTACTCCTTTTCAGCTGCCGGAGCTCTCTGTACAAAGACGTCGCCAAGGTACTCTTTCTCTTCATCATTTTTATCAGAATATTCAATTTATTGGGATTATACGGAAAAGAAACGGCGATGTCAAGGGGCAGTTATGCTTTCCTCCGGAAGCAACGTGCCGCTTTTAACTCGATACGGTTTCCTTCAAGGTCAATCATGACACCGATGGTTCCCCACATTTGCTTATTATTGATTATAATAGAGATTGAGTCCGCGTCTCCCGTTTTATATCATGACTGCTTCGAAAAGTGAAGGCGGGGCTGAAGGCCGGTAGAGGTAATGATTTCGACTAGAATGATAGGACCAAGCAAAGGGCTGACTATATGAAAAGCGTACTCGTAACGGGTTACAAAGCGTCGGAGCTCGGTATTTTCTCGCTGAAGCATCCGGGTATCCGCATTATTAAGAAAGCGATCAAAAGCCGTCTCGCCGGACTGCTGGACGACGGGCTGGAATGGGTCATCGTGAGCGGCCAGTGGGGGGTGGAGATCTGGGCGGCGGAGGCGGCGATCGAAATGAAGGACGAAGGGCATGCCCTTCAGCTTGCGGTCATCACGCCGTTTCTGGAGCAGGAGGAAAACTGGAGCGAGGAGAAGCAGAACGTCTACCGTCAAATCCTTTCAAGGGCCGATTATATCAACAGCGTCACCAAAAGCAAATACAGCGGTCCGTGGCAGTTTCGAGCGCGGGATCAGTTTTTGCTGCGGAATACGGACGGTATGCTGCTTGTATTTGACGAGGAGAACGACGGTTCCCCGAAATTCATCAAGGAGCAAGCGCTGCGCCAGGCCGGTACGGAACATTACCCGATCATCAGCATTTCGGCGGGCGATTTGCAAAATACAGCCGACGAAGAGATGCTCTTTATGGAGTGAGGACCGGAGTACATCGGTTCAATACGGTTCGCCGTCGGCCTTTTTCTTTTTTCGTTGATGCAGGACATAAAATCTGATTCCATACCCGACGAGCGCTCCGGCAAAAGGCATCAACATGCTCCAGTACATAGGGCGTGCACCTACCCTTTTTTTAGTTACGACTTCTTTGAACAAAGCCACTTTCTTTAAGGATATCATTTTTACAGGTAAATCGACACTCATTTGTAATTATATAGCAAAAAAATACTAACTAAGAACGGAGTGAGCCGATGGTACAGCAGCGAAAGCCGGTTACGTTAAAAGACACGGCCTACGAAGCGATCAAAACACGCATCGTGAACGGGGAGTGGGAGGGCGGCACGTTTTTGTCCGAGAAGTACTTGAGCGAGCTCCTTCAGATGAGCAAAACGCCGATTCGTTCGGCGCTCGACCGGCTGGAAATGATGGGACTCGTCAAGCTGTCGCCGAAGCAGGGCATCATCGTCCAGTATATGTCGCTCAAAAAAGTGTTGGACGTTTACGAGCTGCGGCTTGCGTTGGAAACGTTCGCGGCCGTCCGTCTGACCGGAAAGCTTTCGGAGGCGATTAAGAACCAACTGGACGAAAATCTGGCGAAGCAGGAAGCGGCGATCCGAAACGAGGATATTAACGGGTATACGTATCTCGACCGCGAATTCCACGAGCTTCTCGTCTCGGGACTTGATAACGCCGAATTCGACGATGCGATGTCGCGGATGCAGGATAAATTCATGATGGCGCTGAAAGCCGGCTTTATTAAAAACAGGGAACGTTTGTGGGGCAGCCATACGGAGCATCGCCGCATTGCGGAGGCTTATGCAGGTTCCGATCCGAATCTGACGCAAAGCCTTGTAGCCGAGCACATCGAGCTGGTTAAAGCCGTGATGCTGTAGCTTTGATTTTTCGTACTATTGATGTATACATGTTAGACATATTGTGTATCCGAATCCCTCTATGGTACGTTAAAGCTACTTCGGTATTCACCAATATTTGGAGGGGAAACGGTTGAAGATTGTAGCGATCGATACGTACATTGCGGGAAACCCATGGAAAAATTGGCTGTTCGTGAAAGTGCGGACGGATGAAGGAATCGAAGGAATCGGAGAAGGAACGCTGAACGGTTTTGCCAAAACGGTGGAGGCGGCCGTTCATGAGCTGAAGCATCTCGTAATCGGCATGGATCCATTCGATGTGGAGACGATCGGGCTCCGCTTGTTCCGTGACGTGTATTCGGATGGCGGTCAAATACAAGGCTCAGCGCTCGCGGCGATCGAAACGGCTTGCTGGGACATTATGGGCAAGGCGACGGGAAAGCCGATTTACAAGCTGCTGGGCGGCCGATGCCACGAAAAGCTGCGCTGCTACGCGAACGGCTGGTATCGAGGCGCGAGGACGGCCGAAAGCTTCTATGAGAAGGCCAAGCAGGTCAAGGACAAAGGTTATACGGCGCTGAAGTTCGATCCGTTCGGCGCGGCATGGCGTACGGTGGAACGGAACGATTTTGCGCTTGCTTTGGACATTATAGCGGCTGTCCGCGATGCGGTCGGGCCGGAAACGGACATTCTGATCGAAGGGCATAACCGCTTCAGCGTTCATACGGCGCTTCAGTTTGCCGATGCGATGGCTGTTTACAAGCCGACCTGGTTCGAAGCCCCGGTGCCGCCCCAGCTCGTTTCCTCTATGGTTGAGGTAGCCAGAAGAAGCCCGGTACCGGTCGCTTGCGGTGAGGATTATTATAGCCGGGAGCAGTTTGCCGAGCTATTGAAGCACGATGCCGTTCATATTATCCAGCTCGAGCCGCAGTTTCTCGGCATTTCGGCTTCCAAACAAATTTGCGGTATGGTCCATGCGCACAACGGGGTCATAGCGCCGCACAGCGCGCAGGGCCCCGTTTGCTCCGTCGTATGCGCCCATTTGAATATGGCTACGCCGAATTTCTATTTGCACGAAATATTTGACGAGTTTAACGAGCCTTGGGAAGAGCATGTTTTGCAGCCGGCGATGCGCGTCGAGAACGGCTACTTGCAGCCGCCCGAAGGTCCGGGTCTCGGCGTCGAATTGAACTTGGAGGAAGTTCTCAAGCACCCGTACCAGCCGGGCAATTGGCTGCCGCTGTTTAAGCAGGGGTGGGAGCGTCGAGAAAGCAACTAACATAAATAATCGAGAGGCGGTTAAATAGATGAGTGCAATGATGAAAGCGCTAGTTTACGAAGGTCCTAAGATTATGGAAATGCGTTCGGTACCCGTTCCCGTTCCGAAATCCGACGAGGTGCTCATCCGCGTCGAGCAAGCAGGAATATGCGGCTCGGAGTTGAGCGGCTACTTGGGGCATAATTCGCTGCGCAAGCCGCCGCTTATTATGGGCCATGAATTTTCCGGCACAATCGAGGCGTCGGGCGGCGATGCGGCGCGGTTTCATAAAGGCGACAGGGTAACCGTGAATCCCTTGCTGTCCTGCGGAAGCTGCTCCTTCTGCATCAGGGGCAACGGCCATTTGTGTCCGAGCCGTAAGCTGCTTGGCGCGGCTTTGCCCGGCGCGTTCGCGGAGTGGATCGTGGCTCCCGCCCGCAACGTATACCGGCTGGAGGATCACGTCAGCTTCGAAGAGGGCGCGATGGCGGAGCCTTTTGCGGTTGCGGTTCATATTACGGAGCTGTTGCGCTTATCGCCGGACGACCGGCTGCTCATCGTCGGAGCGGGTCCGATCGGGATGCTTGTCCTGCAGGCCGCAAGGCAATACGGCGTTACGGATATCGCGGTGCTGGACATTAATCCGGAAAGGCTCGAGATTATCCGGGAGATTGGCGGGCTAGCCGCGGAATCCTATGAAGCTCTGCCGGAAGAGTGGACCAAAGCGGGCTTTGACGCTGCCGTCGACGCGGTAGGGCTCGGCGCAACGAGACGCCAATGCATAAACGCCGTCCGTGCGGGCGGAAAAGTTGTTTTTTCGGGATTGCACGAAGCGGACAGCACCCTGCCGGTTAATACCGCCGTACGGAACGAAATTCAGATGACCGGAGCTTTTGCTTATTCGTCCGCAGACTTCGAAAGAGCGCTGCATTGGATCGGGAAGGGTAAGATGAATATGCTGCCTTGGACCGTGAAGTTTCCGCTCGAGCAAGGGGCGGCATGCTTCGAACGTCTTCTGGGCGCACCCGGAAAGATTGCGAAAATCTTGTTGACGCTGCGCGAATCGTAATAATCGGAGGTCAGCCGTATGACATGGATGGACAAGGTGGTCGTTGTAACTGGAGGCGGCAGCGGAATCGGCGAGACGGTATGCCGCCGCTTTGCCTCGGGCGGGGCGAAGGTGGCCGTCGTCGGCAGGACGCTGTCCAAATGCGAGAATACCGCGGATGAGATCAAGGCTTCCGGAGGCGAAGCGTTCGCGCTCCAGGCGGACGTTGCCGCCGAGGAGGACGTGAAGTTGGCGATACGCAGCGTGATCGGCCGTTACGGCAAGATCGACGTGCTTGTCAATAACGCCGCGGTATGCCCGCAAATCAAACTGGCCGACATGTCCTTCGGGCAGTGGAACGAGGTCATCAACTGCAATCTCGGATCGATTTTTCTGATGTGCCGAGAGGTCATTCCGCACATGCTGGAGGCCGGTGGAGGCGCCATCGTCAATCTCAGCTCCGTGCACGCGCTCGCCACCTCCGAAGGCTATGCGGCGTACGCCGCTACCAAAGGCGGCATCGTCTCCATGACGAGAGCGGTCGCCCTGGACTATGCCAAGAACAATATTCGCGTTAACGCCGTGCTTCCGGGAGCCGTCCATACGCCGATGCTCGAATCGAGCGTGAAACGGCTTGACGACGACAAGGAGGAGAGCATCATGGACATTTGGAACGAGGCTCAACCGATCGGACGTGTCGGCAAAACCGACGAGATCGCTTCCGTGGTTCTGTTCGCGGCAAGCCCTGACAACTCCTTCATGACCGGCGCCGTACTTGTCGCCGACGGCGGCATGACGATCGACCTGTAACCGAATCGGGCGCGCCGCAATTCTGCGGGTCGTCGTTATTGTCGTCATTTTTTGTAGGCTTGTCGCGGGCCTCTATGCATGATCAGGTTGCCTTAACTGGCGACCCTTTTTTATTTCTGCAGCTGGCCGAGGCGGTGACTCTGCTTGATATGTTTCTTGGCATCGGACTGCGCTTCCAAGAGGGCTCAGCCCCAGGTACGCTTCAACTGCTCTCCATAGCGGAGCAGCGAATGGAATAAGCCTTCGTCCGGCGTTTTCATTCCATCAAGCAGACTCTCAAACCGCAGAGTCGTATCTTGCAGAAACGGGGGCAGCCACCTTCGTTTATTTTTGTTCCAAGAGAGTCTGGAGACGGTGTGGACGAATTGCTGCTCCATCTCGTTGTTGCGGATCAAGCGGATCAATGCTTGAAAGGCGTCCTTCTCGAAGGCGGACAACCGCTCGCTTCGTTCCGACTCGTCCTGAATTTGCGCGAAGCGCTTGACGCTCGACTCGCATTCCTCAAGCCAAGCAGCTAGTTCGCTGCTTCTCCCCGCATAAGCGGCATGGACGGCGAACAAAAGCTGGCTGCACAGGATGTCGATTAAATCGCCGACCTTGCGAGCGGAATGGTCGAGGATGAGAACGCCGTGTTTGGGCACAATTCGGACGTACCCTTCCCATTCGAGCCGTTGCAGGGCGGAACGTACGGGGGTTCGGCTCATGTCGAGCTCTTCGCTGAGGAAGACTTCGGATGTGACGGAGCCTTGATCCAGCTTGCCGCTGACGATCCATTCGTGAATCGTTTCGTATGCGATCTGTTGCAGGGATTCTTTTGGCTGTTGCGCCATGTTTTGCACCTCGTGAGTTCCGATCGTTCCCATTATTATAGCATGGGCTTCCCAATCGTCCATGTATGTCCAAAAGCCGCCAGGCTGCCATCGACTGCCGGCGTTTGGGTACGAGAATGGGAAGAACGAAAGACTATGGACGGTAACGAGGTTGAAAGATTTATTGACCAAATGTAGAATAAGTAGAGCTTACGTTGAAAAGGCAAGGCGTTACGAA
The DNA here is from genome assembly GCF_046244365.1 of Paenibacillus litoralis. Taxonomy (NCBI): domain Bacteria; kingdom Bacillati; phylum Bacillota; class Bacilli; order Caryophanales; family Paenibacillaceae; genus Paenibacillus; species Paenibacillus litoralis. Next base: position 3,570,858 of record NZ_CP176395.1, read on the forward strand.
AAGCTCTATACGGGTACTATCCGTACGAAATGTGGAATACGAAGTAAGATAAGAAAGGCGGAAATTCATATGAAACTACCTTTGCAGCAAACTTGGGATTTGGATATCTTTTTTCAAGGGGGAAGCGATTCCCCGGCATTCCAATCATTTCTGGAAGAGCTCGAGTCCGATTCGAATCGTTTTTTGAGTGCGCTTGACCGTCCGGCACCGGCAACCCTTCAAGATGCCGAAGCTTTGCGAGGACTCTTGGATACGTTACAGGATTTGCAGAATCGTATTCGGCAAGCGGGCGCCTTCATCACTTGTCTTTCTTCGCAAAATTTGGCCGACCGCAATGCCATCACGCTCGGCGGGAAGCTTAACGGCATACTGGCCGGCTATCAATCCGCAATGACCCGTTTCGACGTTCTTTTGGCGGGCATTCCCGAAACTGTTTTTGATGAGCTGATCCTCATGGACGAATGGCAGCCAATCGCTTTCAATCTGGACGAACGCCGTAAGCAGGTGAGCGAGAAGCTGCCCGCGGAGCAGGAAACGCTGGTGAACGATTTGGCTGTAGACGGCTACCATGGCTGGAGCTCCCTGTACGATACGACGGTCAAGCAAATTCGGATTCCGTACGAAAAGGACGGCCAAACGGCTATGCTGTCAGCCGGCCAGTTCGCCAATAAGCTGAAGGAACCGAACCGGGAACGGCGCACGGAGCTGTTCCGCCAGTGGGAGGAGACTTGGAAGGCGCGGGAGGATTTTTGCGCGGATGCGCTTAACCATCTTGCCGGCTTCCGCCTTCAGTTGTATAAGCATCGCAAATGGGATGCCGTCCTGCAGGAGCCGCTTCAGTTGAACCGGATGAGCGGCCAAACGCTGCAGGCGATGTGGGGCGCCATCGAACGGAGTAAGCCGGTGTTCCTTGAATATTTGGAGAGAATCGCCAAGCTGATGGGCGTCGAGAAGCTGGCCTGGCACGATTTGAACGCGCCGCTCGAGGGCAAAGACATGGAAGTAACCTACGACGAAGCGGCGGTGTTCATCGAACGGCATTTCCGGCAATTTTCGCCGAGGCTGGCGGATTTTACGGTACGCGCCTTCGAAGAGCGGTGGGTGGAAGCCGAAGACCGTGCGGGCAAACGTCCTGGCGGTTTCTGCACCTCATTTCCGGTAAGCGGTCAAAGCCGGATTTTCATGACGTACTCGGGTGCGGGCAATTTGTCGACGCTCGCTCACGAGCTTGGCCATGCGTTCCATCAGCACGTGATGGACGAGCTGCCGCCGATTTCCCAGCGCTATGCGATGAATGTAGCCGAAACGGCGTCGACCTTTGCCGAAATGATCGTCAGCGACGCGGCGCTTAAGGAAGCGTCCACACGCGAGCAAAAGCTGTTCATGCTGAAGGATAAAATCCAGCGTACCGTCACCTTTTTCATGGACATCCATTCGCGCTTCTTGTTCGAAACCCGGTTCTATGAAGAGCGGAAGTCGGGTCTTCTGACCCCGGATAAGCTGAACGAGCTCATGGTCGAAGCGCAGAAAGAAGCTTATTGCGATGCGCTTAGCGAGTATCATCCGCATTTTTGGGCATCGAAGCTGCATTTCTACAAGACGGGCGTGCCGTTCTACAACTTCCCGTACACGTTCGGCTTCCTGTTCTCGTCGGGCATCTACGCGATCGCGCTGCAAGAAGGGGCGTCGTTCGAGGACAAGTATATCGCCTTGCTGCAGGATACGGGCCGTATGACCGTTGAACAGCTTGCCGAGAAGCATTTGGGCGTCGACTTGACGCAGCCGGCTTTCTGGGAAAATGCGATCGCCCTTTCGATCGAGGACGTACGCCAGTTTCTCGATATGACGGACGAGGAATAAGAAGCAGGTAACGAGCATAACGGATTATCGGAAATAAAAAGTAAGCGGCGATCGTTTCCCTTTTTATAAAGGAAGCGACCACCGCTTTTTTTGTGCAGATCCGGCCCGGTAGCGGTTATAACGGAAAATAAGCAGGGTTTTACAAGGATGCTCATTCATTTTTCGCCGATCCTGCCGTGCCGAAATCTTCAATGGTCAGATTTACGCTTAATTGGACAGGGACTTGGCTGAACGTTTTGTCCCAGTTTGTTTTTAGTGTTTCCCATCTTTTTGGATACTTGATTCGAATTTGTTCGCCAAATCCAGCTACATCGGATTGATATTGTTTTTGGATTTTCTCAAGCGTGCTGCGGACCAAACGCTCCACTTGGCGGTTCAAAGCTTTTTCGGCTTTTTTCAAAAATGTATTGTCAAACGGGTCTCCGGATTGCGTCCATTGTTCGCTTAACGTTCCTTTCGATTTGATGAAGACAGTAAAGGAGATGTTATCTTTCTCGACATGAGGTTGAATGCTGCATTTCATCGATGTGATCTCATAGACGAGTAGTTGTCCCGTTTCTTCGTCATGACCTTTGATTAATCCGTCCTTGCCTTTGCCGGTTATCCAAATAAATCCCTCTACTTCCTCTTCATTCAAGTAACCGATCAACTTGCCGGTTTTGCCATGAATAACGGAGGCACCCGAAAATTTTATTTCTCCGTCGCCCGAGATGACAGTCTGCAAAAGAAAACTGGAAGAAGACTGCATTTTACCGACCAGCTTTGCTAACGTAACGGGAGGCAAAATTCTGCTCGATCGATATTGGTTTTTGACGATTTCGTGAAGCCGGAATGTGGGAATGCTTGTCATTTCCTTGAGCTCCAACGTTTCTTTGGCAAGCCCGTTGCTTATATAAACGTAGGCGCTCGGTCTGATATGCTGATCGCGGAGATAGAAATCGAGCAGCTGCCGCAAATTCCTTGAACGCGCAAGTTTGTCGCCGATGACAATGACCTTCAAATGCTGGCCGGATATGGCTTTATCATTTCTCAAGGCAACTTCACGGGTAATTTGATGCAAGGATTCTCCCGTATTGGAAATATTGAGGTATGACGGCTGGGAAGCGCCCCCTTTACTACGTCCCCCTGCTGCTCCTTCCGTATTGATTACTTGATAAGTGGCGGTGATCAAGTCTTGCTTCGAAGAACTGGCCTTGATCCCTTTCAGCTTTTGTGCCAGTTTTGTTTCATCTCCTATATCCAGCGCCACTCCTACAGTTATCGCTTGATTCTCAATTTCTATGCGACTCCAGCATCCCGTTTGCAGCAAAAGTAAAAGAACAGGAATGACAAGGTAAAAGAGACGAAATCTGTTAAGCGATTGTTTCACTTGGACGCCTCCTTAACCTTGAGACAAGGAGCAGCAGGAGCGGCATAACACCAAAAAGAAAAAAAGCAACATTGCCGATTACGGTTCCGGACTTAAATATATCGTTAATCGTCTTTGGAATCGTGGCAAGGATGTAAATCGCCGGCAGCAACCCGTAAATAAACGGATGGATGTCCTTTTGGAATAATTGAGCCAAACCCAAAGCAGCGGCATAGTGTGTGACCGTGTAGGTTGCATACATATGCATAATCCAGAGGATGAGAAACAAGGATTCGTATCTTTCGAAAAAAATGCCGGTCAATTCAAAGCTGCGTAGCAGATCGATCGTCGGCCAGGTCCGGTCAACGACTCCGTCTACCGATAATACGCCAATAACGATCACGACGGTAATCAGATAATAGATCATGGGTACGGCTATCCCGATAAGTGCGGCTTTTATCGCTTTGTCCGGTTTGCTCATGAATGCCGAAATGATAAACATAATTTCAAAACCCGAGTACGGTAAAGCCGTTGTTTTCAACCCTTTTAGCACCGGCATGATGCCCAAACCCAATACCGGTCGAAGATTGCCTATTTCAAATAATCCGAGTCCCATAAGAATAGTCACTAAATAAACGACAACCGTAATAGGGAATATCAATTCGGAAAGACGGGCGATCGGGTTGATTCCGCCGATTATCAAATAGACGCCCACCCACATGAATGACATCATGATTGCCCATGTCGGGGTACCTTCCAAAAGTAACAGCTTGATAATTTCCGACATACTCCGAAGTATGGTTGCGGAGTTATAAAGAAAATAGGCTGCTACCAGAATATTGAGCAAACGGCCAAACCATTTTCCCATGATGTCCATACTAAATTGATAAAAAGTTTTTCCGGGATGCATGCGGCACAATTGTCCGACAATAGCGCCGATGATCATCGCAATCAGCCCGCCGATTATAACGCTAAGCCATACATCCGGGGTTTTGACCTTCTCTACGGACACTCTCGGCAGGGTAAGAATCCCAATTCCGAGAATGAAATTCGTTACGATAATTGCTGCCTGAGAAGTGGTTATCTTGTCCTTTAAAGCGGCCATGATCGCTCACTCTTTTCCGGTTGGTTTTTAGCTTTTACGCTTGGGATTTTGCGAATCAAGCATTTTTGGACGGCGTTTCATCAGTTGCAGGGGCATACGGATCATAAAATCTTTCCAGTCGCTAAAATACGAAGGAGCGGTAGGGCTTGCATACATCACGCCAAAGCTTTTCAGCTTCACCAAATGGGCGCATAGAAGAAGAAAGAACAGTACGACTCCGTATAATCCGAACAAAGCTGCAGAAAACATTGCCCCAAAACGAAGGATTCGAAGGGTAATCCCTACACTGTACTGCGGTATGGCAAAGGAGGAAATCGCGGTGACTGCCACGACGATAACCATAATCGGACTGACGATACCCGCTTGCACTGCGGCTTCGCCAATAACAAGACCGCCCACGATGCCGATCGTTTGGCCGATTGGTTTAGGTAACCGAAGACCGGCTTCCCGCAAAATTTCGATGGACACTTCCATAATGAGCGCTTCGATAATCGAAGGAAAGGGAACGCCGATTCTCGTGCTTGCGATCGATATCGCCAGCTTGGTGGGCAGCATGCCCTGATGAAACGAGATGAGAGAGATGTATAGGGAAGGACCGAATGTCGAAACGAAGGCGGCTAAATAACGCAAGAGGCGAAGGAGGCTCCCTGGAATCCAGCGTTCATAATAATCTTCCGGCGATTGTATGAGCATGCTGAACGTAACCGGAACGATCAGAACGAACGGCGTCCCGTCCAGAAGGATAGCTACACGTCCTTCCATCATGGCGCTGGATACGCGATCGGAACGTTCCGTGTTCTGCACTTGCGAAAAAGGACTGACATAATTGTCCTCAATCAACTGCTCAACGTAACCGGAATCGGGCATATCGTCCATATCAATCTTCCGGATTCTTTTGATTACTTCATCCACTAATTCGGGATTGGCGATGTCTTCGATATAAGCGACAGCCAGTTCCCTTTTGATACGACTTCCTACTTGAAAGTTTAGAACGGTCAGCTTGCGATTTTCGCCATACTGCCGCAAAAGCGCGATATTATCGTTAATATTTTCGTTGAAACCGATACGGGGGCCTCGGACTAGCGACTCCGAAACGGGCTCTTCCATATTCCGTGATTTTGGTTTCCTTGTACCGAGTATGAGCACATTATCCGAACCGTCAATGAGCAATACGGTCGAGCCTTTCCTTATTTCCGACAATCCGTCGCTCAGACGGGAAGTGCCTTTCAATTGGCAAATGGAAAGAACGGAATCTTTCAAATAGTCGATCAGACTGGAATGATCCGGAGGCAAAGTTTCCATGTGCATCAATGACTGTAAAATCTGTTTATTGATAAGCTCTTTATCCGCTATGACATCGATAAAAACAACGGCTGCTCGGATTTTCGATGATCCCAGATGAAATTCACGTATGATTACATCCGAATGATGTCCGATGTCTTGTTTGATCAAACCCAGATTGGCGGCGAAATCGTCTGAAAATAGAATTGAGGGTTCATGAAAGGGATTGCATGGCTGCGATTTCCCGTTATTTCGCTGTTTCTTTATCGCTTTTTCCAAAAAAATGGACAAACTGTATGGTATCAAACAGGCCAGAATCGCTTGAGCGAATACACTCCATTCTGGGAAATATGTAACGATAGTTTTCCACATACCGATCACCTAAAGTTATTGTGTACCATCCATAAATTTCTATACAAATCGCTGGACTCATTCAACCAAAGAAAAGGATTGCCCCGTGACGATGAGGGCAATCCCGTGAAAAAAGCGATTTAGTGTTAGCAATCGCAAGGAAAATAAAAAACCGCACAGCTGTTTTGTGCGGTTTCTATTCCTGCAAATGAATCATGGCAGTGGGTTCTCCCTCCGGCATTTTAAGGGCTCTCTTGTTATAAAGACTGACCGATAATTTCTATTATGCTCTTGGCGACAAGGAAAGGGACGGCGGCAAAGCCCAGCACTCCGTAAAGCATTCCTTTGGTCACGGCTAATACGTTTTTCATGCCGAATCATCTCCTTCGATCTCGTTCACCGGTAATGTTGATATTGTAAGAAAAGTCTGACAATTAGTCAACGTGACAATTATACATTTATGTAAATATATACATATAAACAGATGTTTTTCCTTACGTATCCGAAGAAGATGGTATCGTTGCATGCATCACACGCCCCGAGAGGCAGCGTTCGGCCACCTGCGAAATCCGGCTCTTTCCGTTTCCGAGGTCCTCCCGCGGCGGTGCTTCTTCTTCCGACGAGCCCGATCCGATCGCATGTCACCGTATTGTCATAAAAAAAGAACATTTGCCCTGCATGCCTTGTTGAACGAGCAAGTTCTCCTATGCTATTTTAGGGAAGGCATGCTTTAATCGGCATTGACTAGGAATGGAATCCTCGTTCCAGCGGGAGTGTTTATATTGAAACGAAAATGGTTTACCATCATCGTCGCCGTTCTGGCAATCGCTTGTCTGAGCGCCGTCTTCATCAAAGTGCAAGCATCGCCGCCGAGCGATACGCGAGTGATTGTGGAGCGGACCCATCAAACGTATATAGCGCCGATGTGCTTCGAAAAAGCGGAAACGACCAACAACTTGACGGAAGCGACCTACGCGCTAGCGAAAGAACTGGGGTACAAGCCGGAGTCGAGCTGTACGGAAAACGCCTTGAAGCCGCAGACCGAACGTTTGATTACGGTAATTGCGCAGAAAGTCAATCTAGCGAAAAGCAAATGGGATTGGTAAACATGCCGCCGCTTTTTCGTTTAGCTTAAGGAGACCGGATCCATGAAAAGTAACGAGTTGCAGAAGTGGCAGCGGAAGCGGGCGCTCGGCAAAAAAACGTATGTGCTCCGGTACGGGGTTCTCTATTTCGGCATGATCGGGGCCGTCTTGACCAGCTTGCTCGAACTTGCTCTATCCGGAAAAATCGATACGGCCTATCTGGTCGCCCGTTTTGTCGTATTCCCACTGTTAGGCATGATGTGGACAAGCATGAAATGGGAGTCGAACGAAAAAAAATACGCGATGGCCGTTGAGCAGGCTGTCCGCAAGGCTCCCAGGCAGAAGGCTGAGCCGCCGCGTACTTCAAAATAAAGCGACGAAAGCACCCCGAAAGAAGGATGCTGCCGTCGCTTTTTTTTGTCGTAACAAATTACTTCCCGATTCGTTTCCGGTACAGTTGACGGTAGTCCTTGGGAGCAAAAGTTTCCGCGCTTTTGAACAGCCGGCTGAAGTAGTGAAGCTCCATGCCGACCGCAGCCGCGATCTCCGTAATGGACATGTCGGTCGCCCTCAGCAGCTCCTTGGCTTTGGCAAGCCGCATGCGCTTCAAATATTGGATCGGCGAAACGCCCAGCATTTCTTTAAACTGCTGCGTGAAATAGTTCGGGCTCAGGTGGAAGAGGCTCGAAAGCTCCTCTATCGTCAACTCGGACGATAAATGCTCGTTCATAAATGCGGCGACCGCCTTCATTTTCTCATAGGTTAAGGAGGCCTTCGTCTGCACCTCCGTAATTTCGGCCCGTTCCATATAGAAATGCAGCAGATCGAACAAAATCGACTTCACCTTAAGCGCGGATACAAGCTCCTTGCGGCGAATATGCGCCAATATGTCCTTGAACATCGTCTCCACCACGCTTGCTGAATCGCTGTCAACTTCGATCATGAAAGGGAGCTTCATGATTTGGAACGGATTGAGATCCCCGATCGACGCGTGAAAATGGCACCAGTATTTATAACAGGTATGGGAAGCGGAGGTCGTCAATGTCTGCTGCACACCGGCTGGCAGAAGATACAGCTGACCGGCTCTCGCCTCGTATTCCGTTCCGCCCAGCTTGAAGAGGCTTTCCCCGTCAAGGATATAGTAAAACTTATGGATGTCCGGAACGTAATTCATATGGCCCCAGCTTGGCGAAACTTTCGTCAAATGCGCGATCGTGACGTTGGCCTGCATATTGGACAAGCATTGCTTGAGAAATTCGTTTCGATTCGAATCCATCGGATCAATCACCTAATATCTGGTATTTTTATGGCATTGCCGTTGTTTTGTTCAAATCTATTATAAAAGCAATACGCTACAATGATACAGATGAAAATGTTGAGCATAGCTTTGGACGGATAAAGGGAAGCGACGATAGAGGGGAAGAGAACGGAGATGCACACGATAACCTATCAAAATACATCCAGCAGCTGGAACGAGGCGCTGCCACTCGGCAACGGCCATTTCGGCGGCATGATGTTCTTCGAGGACAATAAGCTGACGATGGCGATGAATCATTACGAGGTTTATTATCAGAAGCTGCACCGGTACAGCCAGACTTACCGGAACGGGGAAGGACGCGGTTTCCAGCGTCAATACGGCTTTACGTTCGAGGAGCTGAAGCGCCGGGCGAACGAGATGTACCGGAACGCAGAGGAAGGACCATTCTATCTTTACGGCGACTCGTTCTCCGGCGACAACATGTATAGAAGGTACGGCAAGCCATCGGGGGGAGCTTCTCATTACCCGACCGGCGAAATTCAGCTGTTCCCTTCGGATGAACTGGCCGAGCCGGACTTTACTTCCCTCGGGTTAAGCGTCGAGGCCGCACGGGTAGATTTGCGGATCGAAAAAGGCGACAGGGCGCTCGATGCAAGGACGTTCATCGCTCAGGATGGCGATTTTGTCGTAACGCGAATCAAGCAAACCAACGGAGAACTCGTGAAAGCGTTCGCTATGTCCGTTCCGACTGGAAGATATACGGACATGACCGTGAAGTACCATCAGGTTGACGACACGACCTTTTATTATACAGGCTCCTTCTATCCCGACGGCGAAGACAAGGAACGCTATGGTCCGTTTACCTTCCTGGTGATGACGAAGCTGATCGGAGCCAAGGGAAGCGCGGAGGTAACGCCGGAGGCACTTCAGGTGCGCATACGCGACGCGGGCGAGCAGATGACGATTTTAACGACGGTCGTGACGGAGGAAGAGACCAAAGATCTGCTTCAAACCGCTCTGCAGCGCGTGAACAAGACCGATGCCAAAGTCGGCCGGTTGAAGGATGGTCACGAAGCGCATTGGAGAAGCTTCTGGAGCCGTTCATCGGTTACGTTGCCTGACAAGATGCTCGAGGATCTGTGGCACATTAATCTGTATGCCATCGCCTGCAGCAGCGGGAAAGGCGGCCGCATGTACGAGCAAGCGTGCGGGCTGAACGGCTTGTGGGATATCAAGCAGCCGACCAAATGGGGCAGCATGTGGTACTGGGACGTCAATATTCAAGCGGCTTTCTGGCCGCTTTATACCGCGAATCATCTGGAGATTGCCGAAGCGTTCAACGACGGGCTGCTCTCATATACCGCTCAAGCGGAGAAAATGGCGAAGCAGTTTTACGGGATGGACGGGATTGCCGCAGATTACCCGCATGCTTTGTATTTAAGCATCTGGCCGTGGTGCGCGCAATTTCTGTGGGATTATTACCGGTACAGCCTGGACAAGGACTTTTTGCGGGAAAAGGCGTATCCGCTGTTCAAAAGGATCGTCCGGTTTTTCGAAGAGTATTTGCAGTATGACGCCGATAAGAAGCAATATGTCGTTTTCCCCGACATTTCGCCCGAGCAAGGCCCTTTAACGCGGAACTCGGTAAGTACATTGTCTTCCGTCAAATATTTACTGGAAATGACGATCGAAGCGAGCGTCGTTCTGGACGGTTCGGAAGCCGAACGAAGCAAGTGGATCGAAATGTCCGCTCGCTTAGCGCCTTACCCGACTGGCGTTTCGGGACGTTACGGCGATGTTTTCAGGGATTCGGAGTGGGCGCCGGCCGACCTGCACTTGCGGCATCCTTCCCTGCTTATGCCGATCTACCCGATTGGCGAAATCGACAAAAACAGCGAGGAGCCGCTGCGCAAACGTGCCGAAAACACGCTTCGCCTGGCAGAAAATCATACCGAATACGGCGTCTTTCAATTCGGCTGGCTGTCGGCTGCGGCATCGCGGTTAGGCAAAGGGAATACGGCGCTGCGGCTGCTTTACGAGCAGGGAGTCGATTTATCGTTGCGCTGCAACGGATTATTTGCCGAAGAAACGGAGCGCTGGATCAACTATTGCAACATTACGAACGAGCCTCTTTACTACCCTCACATGATGGAGGCTTCCGGCGAGGTGGTCGCCGCCGTCAACGAAATGCTGCTGCAAAGCTACAGCTGCGTGATCGAGGTATTCCCGGCGCTTCCTACGGGAGAGCCCGAGCCGGAGAGAACGATCGGCATGTACGAGCATGACGTCGTGAAAAAAGTGCGCGCGTACGACAAATGGAGCGATTGCTCGTTCCGCGGCTTGCTGGCCGTAGGCGCATTCGAGGTGAGCGCCGCGATGCGGAACGGATGCACGGCGTGGGTTCGCATCAAGAGCTTGGCCGGTGCGCAAGCGGCTATCCGCAACCCTTTTCCGCCGTCTGTGCAGGCTGCGGTATCGAGGTTGGAAGGAGACGCGTGGATTCCGGCGGAGTGCCGCCTGGAAGACGGTAACGTCGTTTTCGGGACAGACCGGAACGGAGAATATCTGATTCATCCTTCTGAAGCAAATGCTTCCGGTTTATTGGCGGAGCAGCCGGATGACGGTGGAAACGCCGATGGTCCGCGCGTTCACGAAGCGCATACGGGCCGGAGAGTTTTCTTGGGCAAAAACCGGGACACGCAGCATGACAGGATGCTCGACCATTTCACGTTCGATTATTATTCCGGCAACTACCGTGAATCGAGACGAGCCGCTTACCGGCTTGATTTCGGCGTCGGCAAGGAACTGCTTGACAAAGATTATTTCCAAGCGCTCCCGAGACAGGTGCACATGGATCAGGGCGTTATCGGACAAACCTTCCGTAAAATAACGGAGGAGACCGTATTCACGCCATACACCGGTATCGGCTGGGAGAACGGGGACGGCTTAATCACCGCGGACTCTGGGAGAGGGGACCTGCTGCGGCGCGATTCCATCGGCGGAACGGAGGAAAAGACGTTCCTGCTGGAGCTGCCTAAAGGGAGCTACGACGTGTTGTTCGTGTCCGGCGACAACGACTCTCCGACTTGGACGGAGATCGAAATTGCCGGTCAAAGCATGCGGTCGCCGGAACGCTTGCTGCGGGCAGGCGAGTTTGCAACGGAAATGCTGCCGGTCATCCAGAAGAAGGACGGCTGTGTCAAAATCCGTTTTCGTTCGCAGGAAGGCAGGCAGTGGAGGATCAATGTGCTGATCGTAAACAAAAACTACACGTATTTGTAGAAGATGGCATCCGGCAAGAAGGCGGGTATAATAGGGGGAACGGATACAGCGATTATCATGACGGAGGCTACACGATGATTTTTCACACGACCGCACAATGGGACGAACCGTTATGGCTGGAAGCCGAGCGGGTATACCGGCAAGCCTTTCCCGAACCGGGCAGCAAAACGCGAACGATCATACGCCGCATGTTCGAGCGAAACCTATGCCGCTTGCATACGGCGGCTGAGAACGGACAAGTTGTCGCGATGGCTTTGACCGGGGGCGTTCGGGATGCCGACGTGCTGATCATCGATTATTTGGCGGTCGATCGAGAAGAGCGAGGCCATGGAATAGGAAGGATGCTTCTGGATTATATCGAAGCATGGGCGGAAACGACGGAAGGCTGCAGAGGCGTCGTAATCGAGGTGGAAGCCGAGCCGACCTCCGAAAATAAGGGGCGAATCCGATTCTGGGAGCGTTGCGGCTACCGGCTCACGGAATACGTGCATCACTATATATGGGTTCCCGAGCCGTATAGCGCCATGTATAAAAATTTCGACCGGAACCGTCCACTTCCCGACGAGGGGGAGCTGCTTTTTCGGTATATTACCAAATTCCATAACAAAGCTTATCGCGGCAAGGATTGACCGGCCGCCGATGGAAGAAGCCGTACCGCATGGCGTTTCAGCCGGGGTACGGCTTTTTACTTTCCCTTGAAAAGAAATAATTAACAATATCCGCATACCGTTACAGTCGATTTTTGTCGTGCAATGTCGTACAATCGAAAATAGAAAAATAAACCAGATAGACATGGAGGGAGCTATGACAACGATGACAAAGCGTAAAATAAAGCTGTCGATCCGGGCGAAGCTAATCGGAATATCGCTCATTCTGCTGCTGTTTCCCCTTGTGGGACTGGCGATCGTCGGCAATGTTTCCTATAAGGAAACCAACAAGCTGATCGAGAAAAATTTACAGAACGGCGTACAGCTCGTACTGGCCGAAATCGCCTCGCTCGACGAATCGGTCAAAAAAGGGACGCTCACGCTCGAGCAGGCGCAGGAAAGCGTGAAGGTCATGCTGCTCGGTCCGAAGCAGCAGGACGGCAAGCGGCCGATTAACAAAAATATCGATCTCGGACCGAACGGATACTTTTTCGTTCTGGATGAGAAAGGGACCGAGCTGGCGCATCCGCTGATTGAGGGACAGAACATTTGGGACAAGCAGACGAAGGACGGCACTTATTTCATACGCGACATGATTCAAGGGGCGCAGCAGGGCGGAGGCTTCACCTACTACTTCTGGCCGCTGCCGCAGGATACGAAGGAAGCCGAGAAAGTGACTTACGCTCAGCTCGCTCCTCAGTGGGGCTGGGTGATATGCGCAGGCTCCTACATGATGGACTACAATCAGGGACAAATGCACATTCTGAAAGTGATTATAGGGACGCTGATCGCCTGCTTCGTTGCCGGAGGAATTATGTTTATTCTATTCGCGCTGCATATTTCCCGTCCGCTGAAGCAGATGGCCCGGACGGCGGAGCAGGTCGCCCAAGGCGATCTGACGGCGCCGGCGCTACAAGTACCCAATAAAGACGAAATCGGCTGGCTGGCGGAAAGCTTCAACCAGATGAACGCCAATCTGAGACAGCTGACGAAGCAAGTCAGCGTAAGCTCCGATTCCGTTTCGGACGCTTCGACGCAGCTTTCGCTCTCGATAAGAGAGACGACGCAAGCAACGAACGACATATCCGCAGCGATCCAAACGATTGCGGCAAGCGTCGATTCGCAGGCGCGGAGCGTGCTGGAAAGCTCGCGCACGATGGAGGAGATGGCAGCCGGCATTCAGCGCATCGCCGTTACGTCGGCGACGGCGTTCGATGCCTCCGCGCATACGGCGCAAGAAGCGGAGCACGGCAACGAAGCGATCGAACGTTCCAGCGCCCAGATGAATGCGGTCCGTCAAACGGTGGCGGAGCTTGCGACCGTCATCCATTTGCTCAATGAACGGTCGCAGCAAATCGGAACGATCGTGCAGACGATTACGGAAATTTCTTCGCAAACGAACTTGCTCGCGCTCAATGCTTCGATTGAAGCGGCACGCGCCGGGGAGCACGGCAAAGGCTTCGCCGTAGTCGCCTCGGAAGTCAAGAAACTGGCCGAGCGCTCCAATGCTTCGGCGAACGAAGTGAACGAGCTGATCGCCGCCGTACAGGACGACATTCGCGTCGCGGTGGATGCGATGAACAAGGGCGAACGGGAAGCGGATACCGGCGTCGAAACGATCCGGGAGACGGGCGTGGCGTTCCGCCGCATTTTGCTGGCGGCGCGGAGCGTCACCTCGCAGGTCGAAGAGGCGTCGGCTGCAGCGGAGCAAATGTCGGCGAGCTCCGAGCAGGTAGCCGCATCGCTGCAGGAGATGGAGCGGAGCGCAAGCCGTTCGGCGGATATGTCGCAAACCATATCGGCATCAACGGAAGAGCAGCTCGCCTCGATGGAGGAGATCGCCGCATCCGCAGATTCGCTCAATCGGATGTCGACCGAGCTTCAGAAGACGATCCATAAGTTTAAGGTTTAAGGTATTGCTACATAAGGAGCTGCGCTTCGTGCGGGCTCCTTTTTTCATCTGGCGAACGCGGCTTCAGTGGAAGGCGTTCTCATTCCCGATCCGGAGAGCGCCGGCGGGGACTGTCAAAATAACGCCGGTTTTCGGCAATAGCGTCAAAATCTGCGGCAAGGTGCATGTCAATAGCCGCCTTCAGGTAACGGATGCGCCAAGTCGACCTGTACTGCAAAGCGTTTTCTCCTAACGCGTCGCAGGCTTTAAAGGGCTGTCTGGATGTGATTGAGCCCGCTTCCGGCATGTTGGCGTTGTAAGCATCGTTGATCGATCGGCGCAAAGTTCCGGGTTTTCCGAGTGTTGCTGGCAGTTTAACTCATCGGGTATCTGAGGAGATGGTTTCGGGCGGAAGCTGTTGGCGATTGTTGTACGGAATGCAGCATTTTGACGTTCGGAGGTGGGGTGGAGAATAAAATGCTGCAGGTTTTGCAACATTTTGGGTGAAAAGTGGGCGAAAGGAACGGATCCCGTTCATTTTGATGCATTTTCTACAACATTTCTCAAAATTTCATAAAAATGTGGCCGAAATGTTGTATTTTATACAAGAAGACTCTGTATGTGACTTCATCGAAGAATGATGCGCTGCCTGGCGGCTTTACGAATGAACTGGCGGTGGCGGCGACGACGGGATCTGGAACTCGTCAGGCGGCATCATTTCCGCGAATCTGCTGCTTGATGACTTGGCGAAATATTTGATCAAGTAAGTTGAGCCCGTATCTTCGACCGGCTAGGTCAGGATGCGGGTTTTTGTCGTAATGCGCCATTGAGGGGGACGGCCGATACCGGTGAGTAAATCTGACCTATACCGGTCGGATCTTGCGAAATGTACCATGCCGGGGTATCATACTTCTTGGCTAAAGCAAGGCAAAGGAGGGAATCGCATGCGCCGCATCATGATCGCAGGAACGGGCAGCGGGGTCGGCAAAACGACGATTACCGTAGGGCTTATGGCTGCCTTCCGGCAACAAGGGTATGCCGTTCAAGGTTTTAAAGTGGGGCCCGATTATATCGATCCCGCCTATCATACGGCTGTGACGGGAAGGACGTCGCGGAACCTGGACAGCTGGATGCTCCCGCACGATACGGTGAGGGACGTTTTTGCGAGGGGGAGCGAAGGGGCCGATATTTCGATTATCGAGGGCGTCATGGGGCTGTTCGACGGAAAAAATCATTTGACGAACGAAGGAAGCGCCGCAGAAGTCGCTATGCTGCTCGATTGTCCTATTGTGCTCGTGATCAATTGTCAAAGCATGGCGCGAAGCGCGGCGGCGATGCTCAAAGGCTTTCTGCAATTTGACGAAGGCATCAGGATTATAGGCGTTATTGTAAACAAAGCCGGCAGCGACGGCCATTACCGGATCGTCAAAGAGGCGATCGAGCAGGAATGCGGAATACCGGTATTCGGACATCTGAAACGCGAAGACGAGATTCAAGTGCCGGAACGTCATCTCGGCCTAGTGCCCTCCGTGGAGCGGGGAGAGCTGCAGCCGTTCTTCGAAGGGCTTCAGCAGCGAATTACGGCGTCCGTCGATCTGAAGGCCGTTTGGACGTGCGCCGAGAGCGGGGAGCTGCCCGGAGCCGTTGGCCGTCCTTCCATTTTTGCCCGGAAAGAGCACGCGGAATCCGTATCCATCGCCGTGGCGCGCGATGCCGCATTCAATTTCTATTATCCGGAGAATTTCGAACTGCTGAAGGCTTACGGAGCCGAGCTTGTCTATTTTTCGCCGCTTGCGGGAGAGGCTGTCCCGAAGAAGGCGGACGGCTTGTACATAGGAGGCGGTTTTCCCGAGGAATTTGCGGAAAAGCTGGCGGCTGACGAAGCGGTTAAAGCTTCGTTCCGAGCATTTATCGAAAGCGGAAAGCCCGCTCTCGCCGAGTGCGGCGGATTCATGTACTTAACCGAGGCGATCGTAGATACGGAAGGGCGCCGTTATCCGATGGTCGGCCTCGTCCCGGGCGAAGTGACGATGCAGCGCAAGTTCGCCGCGCTTGGGTATAGGGAAATCGAGGGGACGGCGGGCAATGCACTGCTAGGTACGCAAAGCCTTTCCAGGGGACATGAATTTCATTATTCGACCTTTCAGCCGGATTTGTCCAAAGGGAGCTTGCCGCCCGCCTATGTAACCAAAGGGATGAGAGGCAGCAAGGAAGAAGGCGTGCTGTACCGGGGGCTGGTCGCCGGATATACGCACATCCATTTTGCTTCAGCGCCAGAAGTGGCGGAACGTTGGGTTGCTCTGTGTCACCATGCACGCAGTTAGCTCCAAAATAGCGGCTGACGGTTTCCATTCAAGCCCTATCGCTTCGGCTGTTTCGTGCCTCTGCGCACCGCAGCAACAATGACAAATCAAGCAGATCTCCGGTGCCGAAAGGCGCCGTTTTTTTGTTTCCGTCAAGCGGAATTTATCATAAATCGGGCTGCTTTTGGAAAATGTATCAGAGTAGAACGAATGCGATAGGAGTTGTTTTTGTTTTGAAACTGATTTGGATCGCCGCGATCATGCTGCTCTTGCAGCCCGTACAGCCGATGCCGCCGTCGGAAAACAAGAACGATGCCTCGTTTGCAGTTGAATTTAAGGGAAAGAATGTGGCCTCGGCAAACCGCGCCGGCTATACGCTTCCGGGTATGACGATGGTTGATATGAAGAAATATCAACGATTCGTCGATACGATTCATAAAAAAGTATATGAGCCGCCCCAAAATGCAAAAATCGGGAGCTCCGGTAAAATAGTCAAGGAGCAGGTCGGCTACGAGCTCGATCGTTTTGCGATGATGCAGCATTTTTACACCTATTTTTACGGCAGCGGTCCGTATTCGGCGGAGGCTCCGCGCAAAACCGTTTATCCGAGAGTCGACAGCGAGCTGCTCGCGAATATTCGGGTGAAGGCGATCGGTAACTACGCGACGTATTACAACAGCAGCAACAAAAACCGTTCCAACAATATCGCCATCGCGTCCAAGGCGCTGGACAATCAGGTCGTGTTCCCGGGCGAAACGTTCTCGTTCAACCGCGCCATCGGCAAACGCACACTGGATAAAGGCTATATGAAGGCGCCGGTCATCGTCCGAGGGGAGTTGTCCGAAGGGATCGGCGGGGGAATATGCCAGGTATCGTCAACGTTGTATAACGCGATTGACCGCGCAGGCCTTAAAATCGTGCAGCGGTATTCCCACAGCAAAAGCGTGCCGTACGTGCTGCCGGGACGGGACGCTACGGTTAGCTGGGACGGGCCCGATTTCGTATTCCTCAACCAGTATAACCAGCCGATCCTGATTCGCGCTTTTGCAGGCTCGGGTACGATGTACGTTTCCGTCCATTCGTCCGACGTTATCGACTACAAGCCCCGGGTTATTCCGAGCATGTCCACCGAATTGCCGGAGGAAGTATCCACGGAAACGAATGCCGCTTCTCCGTAGCCGCCGCAGTCGGCGCTTATGACTCCAGGAAGCTAGTCCTTGTTTTCCGCTAACAGGCTGATGCGATATTCGAGATTGATGCGGCAAATGTGCAGCAAGCTGCGCTTACGGCCTCTCAAAGGCGTGCATAGCCGGATGCCGGGACAGCGGGCCGCGAGTTCGGCCGCCACCTCCTGCCCGAGTTCGCCGGCGTTCGTGATGATCTCATGCGGGCGGTGCTGCGACCAGATCGCCGCCAGCAGCTTGACGGCAGCGCCGGCTGGACCCGGTTCTTGCGGCAGAGCATCGAAATCGAAACGCCGCCGCAGCGTGCCGTCCTCCAGATGAGCGGACAAGGCATGAGCGACGCCGATCCAAACGACCGTTTCCGGCTTGCTGCCGGGACGGTTGACGCTTTGCTTTTCCTGCATCCGGACGAGGGCGTCCCTATGCTTTTTTATTTGCAGCGCACGCTCGAAATGGAGCTGTTCGGCGTAGTCGTTCATTGTTTTATCCATATGCTGAAGGAGAGCGTCCGGGTTGTGAAGAAGTCGAATCGCCAGCTCCATCGATTGTGCAAGCCGATCGGGCGTAAAACGGCCTTCGGCTGCGCTTCCGAGCAGCTCCCGGTAAAAGCGTGAGGCAAATCTCTCGTCCATAGGCGCGTCGCCTGGAAGACGGAACGTGTCCACGACGTAGTCCAGGACGATATCGCGGTAAGGAACGTTCGGAAAAGGTCCGATTAGGGACCCGGCTTGCTCCTGAACGGCAGCGGCATGGGATTCGGCAGTCTGAAATCTTGCGATATCGACACCGGTCAGGCGTGGAAGCGTTTCGGACGAGACGGCAATATAGGGCAAGACGGAAGGGCCGCTCCGCATGGCGCGGTTAAACGGCGGCCGGTACTGCTTGATCAGCTCCCGTTCAAGCGTCAGGCTCTCATTCTCGTTGGTCACGATCATGATGTCGATATCTCGTATTTCTCTGACCAGCAGCGCCGTCTTGGTCTTTTCCGGCCTGCCGCGAAAGTAAGAGGAAAGTCGGCTGCGCAAATTGATGGCTTTCCCGACGTACAGCACCCGTCCGGACTCGTCCAGCATTAAATAGCATCCCGGCGCTTCCGGATAACGTCCGGACCGAAACGCGAATGTCATCGTTATTCCCTCCCGGATCCAATATCCCGTTTGCACGCGGCTGCGCGCCTGTTTTCACGCCATTAACGATAGCATATCCGGGTAGTGCAAGGAAGGCTTGACATCTTCTTGATGTTCCGGTATAAATGATTCTAAGCATTTTATCTGACGGAATATTTCGAATATTTATGAACGGGACAGTAGTCCATGACAGCCAGTCGCAGCGAGCCGGGTTGGTGAAAGCCGGTACGGAGGTAAGGATGAAGCGGACCCGGGAAATGGTTTGCCGAACGCGTACGAGTAGGCAAATCCGGTCATGGACCGTTACCAAAGCGAGTGGTCGGCCTGCGCATTGCGCCTGGGCCGATACTTAGAGTGGCACCGCGGGATTCAAGCTCTCGTCTCTTTATTGGAGACGGGGGCTTTTTTTGGTTTTTGACGAAACGGGGAGGCAAGGATCATGTTGATTAGCGAAATCGTAAGAGCGGCTGTTGCGCGCAGCCTAAACGTTCTTTTGGAAAAGGCGGAACTCCCCCGGCAGGAGCGGATTCACGTGGCGGTCGAGCATCCGGCCAGTCCGGAAAACGGGGACTATAGCACGAATGTCGCGATGACGCTCGCCAAAGCTTTGCGCAAGCCGCCGCTGGGCATTGCCCATGACCTGTTAGAGCTTCTCCAAGAGGAAGAATCGGTCAAGGGGTTGTTCTCGAAGGTCGAAGCGGCGGCCCCGGGATTTTTGAACTTCTATCTCGATTGGCAAAAGTGGTCATCGAAGGACTTCGATGCGGACTCAGGGGGCACGCGCTCTCCGGAAAAAGTGATTGTCGAGCATACCTCGATCAATCCGAATAAATCCGCCCATATCGGACATTTGCGGAACTCATGCATCGGCGACACGATCGCAAGGATGATGAAGCGTACCGGCCATAAGGTCGAGGTGCATAACTACATTGACGATCTGGGCAATCAGCTTGCCGACACGGTTGTCGGGATGCTTCATAAGTCGACGGAAGGAACTTATGCGCGCTTCGGAGACTTTTGCTGGGAAACGTATGCGAAGGTCAATAAGGCATACAAGGAAACGCCCGAATTGCAGCATGAACGCACCGCCGTTCTGCATGAGCTGGAGAAAGGCAGCGGGAATACGGCATGGTTCGGGCTGCTGGTCGCGGAGCGTATCGTACGCGAGCATCTGGAGGAAATGAAGCAGTTCGGCATCGGCTACGATGTGCTCGTATGGGAAAGCAGCATCGTGCGCGAAGGCTTCTGGTTGCAGGCGTTCGAGCTGCTGCGCTCGACTTCCGTTTTTCGGCAGGAGGAGGAAGGCAAGCTGGCGGGCTGCTGGGTGCTGAAGCAGAGCGAGGAGACGGAGGAAGCGTCCGGGAAAGAGGATTTTCATGCGGATAAGGTGCTTGTCCGGTCGAACGGGGTTTTGACGTATACGGCTAAAGACATCGCCTATCATTTGTGGAAATTCGGCGTGCTCGGCAAGGAATTCCGTTACCGTAAGTTTGCGGACGGACTTTGGTCGACCCATGCAGACGGCGTGAAGAAACGGATCGGCCAGGCGGATACGGTTATCAACGTCATCGATCATAGGCAGGAATACCCCCAGACGATGGTGAAGCAAGCGCTGCAGGCGCTCGGCTTCGGGAAGCAGGCCGACCGGCTTAAGCATGTGAGTTACGGAGTCGTTTCCCTAAGCGCCGATACCGCCGCTGGTCTCGGACTGGATACGTCGGACGGCAAGCATGCCTATCCGATGTCGGGACGTCAGGGAATCGGCATTAAGGTGACCGACTTGCTTAATCGGATGGAGCAGTCCATCGACGCCAAGCGCTCGCGCAAGGCCGGATTGTCGAGCCGGGCGATTGCCGCTGCGGCGATTCGTTATTCCTTATTGCGGTTTCATCTGCAAACCGAGGTCGTGTTCGATCTGGAGCAGGCGACGGAAATATCCGGCAATACGGGGGTATATCTGCTGTATGCGTATGCGAGAGCATGCAGCGTGCTCGAAAAAGCGGGGAGGGAACCCGGCCGGCCGCAGCATCCTGCCGTTCTTGATACGCTGGAAGCGCAGGAGCAGCGCTTGCTTAGGCTGCTTGCCTATTGGCCGGAGACGCTGCAATCGGCCGTGCGGGAGCTTTCGCCGAACGCGCTCTGCACGTATGTTTATGAGCTTGCCTCCTCGTTCAACCATTTCTATGCGACTTGTCCGATATTGAAGGGAGAGGGTAAGCTGATAGCAAAGCGCATTTGGATTACCGAACGTTTTGAGCAAACGCTGCGCGACGCTTTGTCTATTATCGGCCTGCCGGCGCCGAAACGGATGTAAAATAGGAAAGAGAGAAGAGCCTCTGCAGTTGGAGGCTCTTCTTTATGCTTCCTTTACAAAGCTGCGGAATTTATGGAATGTTCGCCGGGCGATTTGTCTTCGCTTACGCTGGCCGCAATCAGCAGCTGCGCCGCGAAATACGTCAGCATGATCAGGAACCCTGCTCCCGTAAAGGAGCCGATGAATTTGTTCCACGCGAGCAGCGAGTCGGAGACGACGAAGCAAACGGCTCCGAGGGCGGCGCCCAGCCTGCCTGTCATGACGGCTGTCAGCAGCATGACCGATATGACGATTAAGTAAGCAAGCACGGGCATCCACATCGAGTTGGAATCGCTATCCTTAAACATGCCCCGATGCAGCTCGGCCGCCATAAAGATCCCGTATAGAACGATGGGGACGAGGGCGAGCAGCGAGCGGTTTGTACGCTTACGCCGGGTAAGAAATGCCGCAATATAAAGAATATGCCCGGTCAAAAAGGCAAGCAGTCCGAGCAAAAACCAGGTGCTGCCGCTAAGCAGCAAAAAAGCGTCGCCCGTCATGCAAAAGAGCAGCCCTGTGAGAAGCAGGCTTCTGTAGGGCGACTTATCCGCGCTTCCGGATGCCGCGAACAGCCAAATCAAAACCAGGGGTGCCAGCTTTAAAACCCAGTGCAGGAACACAGCGTCAACAGAAAGAGTAAGCAGGTGGGCGATGCAGGTAACGACGATAGCGGCAAGCAGCGCTTTACGGGGCATTAGGAACGCCTCCCAGTCATCACGAATATAAGGATAGCTTAATAATAGGAAAATAAGGAAGCGCTGTAAATCGTCTTTCGGATATAACTTGCATTCGTAATGGTTCACCGAAACAAGAGAAGCTTCTTATGTTAAAATAGTGCATAAGAGGCATTGGCTTGCCGACTCGAAACCAAAAGAAGGTGCTATCCATGAACGGTACCCTGAACATAAACGAAATGATCGGCTGCCAGCGCAGCTATTTTGCAAGCGGCGCCACCTACCCGCTGGAGGCGAGAAGGGAACGGCTGGAAGCGCTGCGGACGTCGGTGCTGCGGCATGAGCGGAGGCTTCTCTCGGCGCTGAAGCAGGATTTGAATAAATCGGAATTCGAGTCGTATGCGATGGAAATCGGCCTTGTGCTGAGCGAAATCAGACATACGTTAAAGCATTTGAAAGCTTGGATGAAGCCGCGCCGGCTGCCGGCCCCGCTAAGCCACTTGGGCAGCAGCAGCTTCCAGCTGGCCGTCCCTTACGGATCCGTGCTCATCATCGCGCCTTGGAATTATCCGGTGCAGCTTGCGCTAGTCCCGCTGATCGGGGCGGTGGCCGCGGGCAATACGGCGGTGCTGAAGCCGTCAGAGCTCGCTCCGAACGTTTCCGCCGCCTTGCGCGAGCTTGTGAAGGAAGCGTTCGACCCCGGCTGGGTCGATGTGGCCGAAGGGGGCGTCGACGTTAGCGAGCGGCTGCTGGCGGAGAAGTTCGACACAATCTTTTTCACGGGAAGCGCTGCGGTGGGAAAGATCGTCATGGCCGCAGCGGCCAAGCATTTAACGCCGGTTACGCTGGAACTGGGCGGCAAAAGCCCGTGCATCGTTCATCGCGATGCCAATTTGAAACTGGCTGCGAAGCGTATCGCCTTCGGGAAATACATGAACGCCGGACAAACCTGTGTGGCTCCGGATTACGTGCTTGTCGACCGGCAGGTGAAAGAGCCGTTTATGAAGCAATTGCGCGAAGCGGTTACGGAGCTCTTCGGTTCGGAGCCGCTGCGGAACCCGGATTACGGCCGAATCGTAAGCCGCAGGCATTTTGACCGGTTAACCGAATTCCTGCGAGGGGCGTCCATCCCGATCGGCGGACAAACGGATGAAGAGAAGCTGACAATCGCCCCCACGGTGCTGGACGACGTCTCTTGGCACGATCCGGTGATGGAGGAAGAAATATTCGGTCCCATTTTACCGGTGCTGGTTTATGAACGCATCGATGAGGCGCTGGCCGAAATCGGCGCGCGGCCTAAGCCGCTTGCGCTCTATTTGTTCAGCGAGAACCGGGAATTGCAGCGTCTGGTGACGGAACGGGTCTCTTTCGGAGGAGGCTGCATCAACGATACGATCATGCATTTCGGCTCGCCCTACCTTCCGATCGGCGGAGTCGGCGACAGCGGAATGGGCCGGTACCACGGGAGGAGTTCCTTCGAAACGTTTTCGCATAGGAAGAGCGTGCTTCGGCAAACGACGCGGTTTGACCTACCGTTTCGCTACCCGAATTCCAAATGGGGTCTGAGGCTGATCCGCAAGCTGCTGAAGTAAACGGGGTTCGATCCGATCGGGACGGAGGGAACGGCCGGCGTTCGCCGGTTCCGTTTGGCATTTTGCCCGGTTTCAAGCATAATGGGAGTTGAATAGTGTCGGAGAGGAGAATGATTATGCGCCTGATTGACCCGCAAGCGGTACAGCGAATGCTGGATTCGCTTAAGGACCAACCATTGTATCTTCACTTGGAAATGACTACGGGGGCATACGCCTCGCTTAAGGACAGTTCGCGGTTTACGGCTTCGACCTTCCTCAGCAATGGCGAGATCCGGTTTACGCACGGTTCCATCGCCGGCAGCGGGCCTTACCGGGTAGGCCTGAAAACGGAAACCGGTTGGGTTTATTCGGAAGGCTTGACGCACTGGGAAGACGGGGATACCGAAAGACTCATCATGGCCGGACACGATACCGAAGGAAAGCTTGTCGTCGGCCTTCAGCTTAGCAAGGACAAATTTTAACGGGAGCGGAAGGAGGAGCAGCAGATGAAACGAGAACGACATGTATTGGTTGTCCTGCCTCATCCGGACGATGAATGCGGCATTTCGGGCACGCTGGTCGACCACATTAAGAATGGAACGCCCGTAACCTACATTTGCCTGACATTGGGCGAGATGGGGCGGAGCATGGGGAACCCTCCTTTTGCCAATCGGGTGTCCCTTCCCGTCATTCGTAAAAAAGAGCTGGAGCAATCCTGCCGGGCGATCGGCATCACGGACCTCCGAATGTGGGGCGTTCACGATAAAACGGTGGAATTCGAAGACCGGGAGGCGCTGATCGAACGGCTGCGCGAAGCTATCGCGGAATTGCAGCCTTCCTTGATCTTCACCTTTTATCCCGGCTACAGCGTTCATCCCGATCACGATGCGACCGGGGCGCTGGTCATTCAAACGGTGGAACGTATGCCTGCTGACGAAAGACCGGCTGTCCACTGCGTCGCATTCTCGAAGGATTGCGAAACGGTGCTCGGCCCTCCGGACATCGTCCGGGATGTGTCGTCAAACTTGAAGCAAAAAATCGGCTCGCTGGAGGCGCACCGGACGCAAGGACTCTTTTTGTGGGGCAAAAAGTCTTATGAGGACGAAGAAGTGAAGCCGCGGTTGATGAAGGAACGCTTTTGGACGTATCGGTTTTCCTGAGTTAATCCCACGGGAATCAACAGCTTGATGAATTGCTGATGCCGCTGAGAAAGTCCATTGATGCTAGAAAGGTACTGTCCCTCAAGAAAACGGAGGAGGCGGTACCTTTTTTTTCTATATTATGAGGACGGCATAGGGAACGAGTTTCGTCCAAGTATATTCATACCCGTTACAATCATAAAGCGCCTAGAGAAATCTTGCTGTACCGTTCCCGAAATCGGAGAAAAGTTGTCTATTAGGTCGACGAATCCCCTCAGAAAATACCCGCGATGAATTTTTTTACTGTTTCGTAACTTCTTTCGGCGAAAGCTCCCCTATAATCATGGATGTAAACCGTAAGGCGAGTCGACATCCTTATGTATTACGACATCATGAATACGAATATGCGAACGCCGGCGTACTAGAGAACGAGAAAGACTTGCGAACCGTGTAACGGCCACAACCCGCAATCATTTCCTAGCGTTAGGTAGCCTGAAAGGACAGTAAGCGGATGGAACGAACTCACAACAGCATGAACCCGGAACATAATTGGTCGAACCTGGCGGCAAGAGGAACAGCGGAAATAACAATGCACACTGAGACGCATCAAGAAAATCAAGAAAGAAGCATGACAGGTAATGGAGGGGGCTTGCGCCATGCCTGAGCCGCTCGAAGGGAAAGGCCGCTATATCGCCGGGCTGGACGGCCTGCGGGCCATCGCGGTGCTCGCCGTTATCCTGTATCATATTCATCCGGCTTGGGCGCCGGGCGGGCTGCTTGGCGTCGGCGTATTCTTCGTACTGTCCGGTTACCTGATTACCGATATTATTGCGAACGAATGGAAAAAGACGGGCAGAATCGATCTGCAGAACTTCTGGCTGCGCCGGTTTCGCCGGCTCATTCCCGCAATGCTCGCAATGATCGCATCGGTTCTGCTCTGGATGATGCTCTTTGACATATCGAGACTGCAGGCGATCGGCGGAGACGCGCTGGCGGCGGTCATGTATGTAAGCAATTGGCGGTTTATTTTTCATCAAGTGTCTTATTTCGAACAATTCGGCCCCCCTTCTCCTCTCGGACATTTATGGTCGCTTGCGGTCGAGGAGCAATTTTACTTGCTTTGGCCGTTCCTTCTTTCGCTTGGCCTTCGTTTCGCGCCGCGCCGCTGGCAATTGGCCGGCATGATACTGGTGGCCGCCGCCGTATCCGCAATAGCAATGGCGGTTATTTACGAGCCGGGGATCGATCCGAGCCGCGTTTATTACGGAACCGATACGAGAGCCTTCGCTTTGCTGATCGGGGCGGCGCTTGCCGTGGTTTGGCCTAGCCGGAAGCTGGTCATCAAGGTTGCACCGGGCGTACGGTTGCTCATCGATGCGATCGGCTGGGCGGGTTTGCTGTCCGTCCTGCTCATGATCGGGCTGACGGATCAGTACGACGGATTTCTATACCGCGGCGGGCTCGTGCTGCTATCCCTTGTGACGGCAGCGGCCGTGGCTTCTATCGTTCATCCGGCTAGCAGCCTAAACCGGGCTCTGGGCTGGAAACCGCTTCAGTGGCTAGGCGTTCGTTCCTATGGGATCTATTTGTGGCATTATCCGGTTATCGCGTTAAGCGGTGACGCGGTGTCGGGCGGAGAGCTGAATATCGCGCGCGCCTTTCTGCAGCTGGCCGCAAGCTTCGGCCTCGCCGCCTTGTCGTGGAAGGTTATCGAAGAGCCGATTCGCCTGAGAGCTGCGGGAGCGGCTCCGTTCCGTTCGGGTGCGAAAAGCCGCAAAACGGGGGGCTTAAGAAGAACAAGCCGTTTTTTGGTTGCAGGATGCGCGTTTCTCGTCGTCGTGATGCTGAGCTTCGGCATCGCCCGTATTCCGGATGCGACGGCAAGCTATGAGTCGGAGGCTTTCGGATTAACGGAACCGCCTGAACCGGCACCGGCACCGACGCCGGCCCAGGAACAGTCCGAAGACAAACCCGCCGGAGATGCGGTTGCCCAGCAGCCTGCCGAGACCCCGAAGCCATCCGGTAAACCGGCCGAGCCTTCGGCGGCTCAGGGCTCCGGTTCTGCCGAAACGCAGGGCCAGGAGGGGAAAGAAGTGACGGTTATCGGCGATTCGGTTATGCTTGGCGTTTCGCCGTATCTTGAGGAACTTCTGCCCGGTATCGTAATCGATGCGAAGGTCGGCAGGCAGATGTCGCAAGCGCAAACTGCAGCGAATCAACTCCAATCGGAGAATAAGCTGGGGGATTTCGTCATCATTGAGCTCGGCACGAACGGAACGTTCGATAAACCGCAGCTGGAGAAGCTGCTGAACTCGCTGGGGAAGGATCGGAGCATCCTTCTTGTCAATACCCGTGTCCCGCGGCCATGGGAGGATGATGTCAACCAAAAGCTGGAGGATACGGCAGCTCTTTTTCCGAATGTGACCGTACTCGACTGGCATTCGGCCAGCAAAGGGAAGAGCGACTATTTCACCCGTGACGGCGTTCATCTGGAAGTAAGCGGCGCCAAGGCGTACGCTTCTCTCGTAGCGAAAGCGGTGGCCGACCGCACGAGCCGGGCAAGCTGAGCACGGGATCGGGGGAATCGTCAGACCCCGGATCGGATTCCTTCGAATCGCAACAAAAAAAGCGCCCGCATCGGGCGCTTTTTTTGTTCCTGCGGGCTAATGGATGTCTTTCTTCTTGAAGTTGCCGCCTTTCACATCGTGGATATTGCCGATGGCGATGAAGGCGTTCGAATCGAATTCGTCCACGATTGACTTCAGCTTGGCTTCCTCCAAACGGGTAATGACGGTAAAGATAACCTTTTTCTCGTCTCCGGAAAAAGCGCCTTCCCCATGAAAATAAGTCACGCCTCGGCCGAGCCGATGCGTCAGCGCATCGCCGATATCCTGGTGGGCGTCGCTAATGATCCAGACGGATTTCGACTGATCGATGCCTTCGATCGTAATGTCGATCATCTTGAAGGCGATGTAATAGGCAATCAGCGAGTACATAGCGTGGTCGAAGCCGAACACGAAGCCCGCGCTGCCCAGGATGAATACGTTGATCACCATGACGAATTCGCCGACGGAAAACATCGTTTTTTTGCTGACGAGGATCGCGACGATTTCGGTGCCGTCCAGCGATCCGCCGGAACGGATGACCATCCCTACGCCTACGCCGAGAATGATCCCGCCGAATACGGCGGCAAGAAGCGGATCGTCCGTAAGCGGCTTTACCGGGATAAGCAGGGATGTGCCGATCGACATGAGTATGACCGCATAAAGGGTGGAGAGTGCGAACGTCTTACCGATCTGCTTGTAGCCGATATACAGGAAGGGGATATTTAGGACGGTCAAAAAGATGCCCAGCGGCACGCCGAGCTCATGAGAAAGCATAATCGAGATACCGGTGACGCCGCCGTCGATGATTTGATTCGGCACGAGGAATATTTCGAGTCCGACCGAGAAAATAACGGCGCCTAGAGTCAGAAGAAGCATTCGTTTCACGATGTTGTAGAAAGACATTTTCCGATGCTGCGACGAACGGGCTGCTGCTTGGGACATGCGCTCGATCACTCCTTGCTTTTCTGGTTGTTAGTAATGCCCAGTAATGTCTATATCATGCTTGCGGCGGGTCCGATCCTGTTTTGAAAAACACTCCGCCCCTGCTCAGGAATGCAAACGAGAACCGACCAATAAGGTCGGTTCTCGGGTTATTTGCTGCTCCCATGAAAGGTCAGCTCCGTATGCAAAGATTCGTTCGGGCGGATCAGCGTCAATTCCGCTTTTCGGTTAAACTCGTCCGTCTTGGCCATCCAAGGCTCCACGCAGACGAAAGGCTTGCCGGGCACGCTCCACAAATACACATAGCCGAATTCCTCGCCATAAGTCATACGGATACGGTGTCCGGCGGAAGGTTCGATTGCGATTTCCGGCTTGTTTGCGCCGATCAGAACGAAGGATTGATCCTGATCGGTCAAATCCAGCCGCCCGGCAAACGGTCTTTGTTCATTAACGCTGCAGTCGAGGTAAGAAGGAGCGTCGGTATCATAGGCAAGATTTTTGTCATCCGCTGCAAAATAAGGATGAAATCCCGCGTACATCGGCATGTCCCGCTCCGATAAATTGCGGTATTCCTGCTTGATAGTTAGAGCGCCGTCCTTCAGAATATAGGTAAACGTCAGCTCGAAGTCGAACGGGTACGCTTCCTTCGTCTCGGGCGTGCTGCCAAGCTTTAGAGTCAAAGAGGCCTGCCCGTCGTCATTCGTCGAGACAACCTCCCATGGCATCATTCTGGCGAAGCCGTGATTTTTCATTCGGTAGGTTGTTCCTTCCCATTCGTACCGTTCGTCGGGCAACTGGCCGCAGATAGGGAAGAGGATGGGATTTCCGCCCCGGATGTTGGCGGTAGGCGGATAGAAGGTTTCTTTATCCAAGTAAAGGAATTCATGACCGTTCGCTTCATAGCTTAGCATGATTCCGCCGCGCTCCGGACAGATGCTCACCTTGGAAGCGGTGGAGGATTCGATCAATTCGTAAATCGTATAGGTATCGAGATAGGTATGTACACGGTAAGACACGCTTGTCCATCTCCTCTTAAATAAGCTTTCATGATCAAGGATAGCATACGAGGGGGCGAATGTCTCGCGTAAGCGAATGAGGGGAGCAACAAAAAAAGCTGTCCCCGAATCGTTCAGGAACAGCTTGTCTATTTTTTGGTTATTGATTGTTGGAGCAGGATTTGTTATAATGTCGGATAGCAGTATTTAAGATTTGTATTTCATTTTCCCACTATATAATACCACAAAAAAGGCGCTGTGTCAACCTGCAACAGAAGCTTCCGCACCGGCGTCGTAGAGATGAAGATTTCGTTTGTACTGGAGGAGGGGCTGGATGAATACAGACAATCCGCGTAAAGAATCAGGAGCAGAACATGCTTTTGACCAAGCAAAAGAGCAGCTGTCCGCACAAGAGTTTGGCGGCTCCGCACCAGCTGACGCCTCGCATGACGATTTTCATTTTGGGGACGATTTTACTTTGCCTCCGGGCGTCAAAATCGATGATCCCGTCCGTATGTACTTAAAGGAAATCGGACGAGTGCCGCTCCTTTCGGCCGAGGGAGAAGTGGGTTTGGCGATAAGGATCGAGCAGGGCGACGAGGAAGCGAAGCGGCGTCTCGCCGAAGCGAACCTCCGACTTGTCGTCAGTATCGCGAGAAGGTATGTTGGCCGCGGCATGCTGTTCCTGGATTTGATTCAGGAAGGCAACATGGGGCTCATGAAAGCGGTCGAGAAGTTCGACCATTCCAAAGGCTTCAAGTTCAGCACGTATGCGACGTGGTGGGTAAGGCAGGCCATTACGCGCGCCATCGCCGACCAGGCGAGAACGATTCGCATTCCGGTTCATATGGTGGAAACGATCAATAAGCTCGTCCGCGTCACCAGGCAGCTGGTGCAGGAAATCGGGCGTGAGCCGACGCCGGAAGAAATCGCGAAGGAAATGGATCTCACCGTAGACAAAGTCCGGGAAATTATGAAAATCGCGCAAGAGCCGGTTTCGCTGGAAACGCCGATCGGCGAAGAGAACGACTCGAATTTGGGCGACTTTATAGAAGACCAGGATGCGCCCGCTCCGGCTGACGCCGCGGCTTTCGAGCTGCTGAAGGAACAGCTTGAAGATGTGCTCGATACGCTTACGGAACGCGAGGAGAACGTGCTTCGCCTTCGTTTTGGGCTCGATGACGGCCGCACGCGTACGCTTGAAGAAGTCGGACAAGTATTCGGCGTGACGAGAGAACGGATTCGTCAAATCGAAGCGAAGGCGCTGCGCAAGCTGAGGCATCCAAGCCGCAGCAAGCGGCTGAAGGACTTTTTGGAATAAACAAGAGCGGATAAGGATGGTGAGCATGCATGGAAACCGGATTTCTGATTCGTTGCCTCAAATGCGGCGAGCAGCTTAAAGTCATACCGGGTAAGCGTCAATACCGCAATGAACGTATCGTTTTCGGTACGGACAATTACGGAGCGGATCAAATCTCTTGCGAGTGCGGAAATGCTCTTGACGAATATAGCAAGTTTGAGGGCGCAGAGACGGAATCCGAAGGCGAGTTTACCGTAGAATGGCGCGATATATCCAAATAAGCGCTTGAGACCGATTAACGATTAGACAGCCGGATCCATTTGGATTCGGCTTTTTGGCGTTCCGTTACGCGGGAATGTCGACAGCATGGAAAAAACGGTTAGAGCCAAACTGTACCGTGTCCTTGCGTCTAGTCCTGCTTATACTGAAGAGGCAAGCATTTTTGATTCGGAAGGATGATGTTAAATGTCCATTGAAGCCATTGCGAGACCCCACCCTTTTACAGGTGTCCTCGAATAGAAGAAGTCCGGCAAGAGGATTCCTGTAAAAACGTCAGGCTATGACGAAACTATTTTACAGGAGGATCCCCACTATGAATTTGGAAGCTATGGGCTGGAACCCGAAATGGGAGGAAGCCTTTGCGCCTTATCGGGAAAAAGGTTATACGGCGGGCCGCGTAGCGTTAGAGCATAAACATATGTACCGCGTGTATACGGAGCACGGCGACGTATTGGCCGAGATATCGGGCAAAATGAGGCATGAAGCGCTCGGACGCGGAGATTACCCGGCTGTCGGCGATTGGCTCGCGCTGTCGCTGCGGCTGGACGAAGGGCGCGCTACGATCCATGGCGTGCTGCCTCGCTTCAGCAAATTTTCGCGCAAGGTGGCCGGAGCGGTCGTCGATGAGCAGATCGTCGCGGCCAATGTGGATACCGTCTTTCTTGTGAACGCGCTGAACCAGGATTTCAATCTGCGGCGTATCGAGAGGTATTTGACGCTGGCTTGGGAGAGCGGAGCGAATCCGGTACTTGTACTCAGCAAAGCCGATCTATGCGCGGATATCGAAGCGGCGGTTGCCGAGACGGAATCCATTGCGATGGGCGTACCGATTCATGCGGTCAGTCATCTGGACGGCACGGAGGCGCTGTCCCCTTACGTGCGCAAGGGTCAAACCGTCGCGTTGATCGGATCTTCGGGAGTCGGCAAATCGACGCTCATCAACCGGCTATACGGCAGAGACGTTCAACTGACCGGCGACATTCGCGACGGGGACGATCGCGGCAAGCATACGACCACGCACAGGGAGCTGGTCATGCTCCCGGACGGCGGTCTGCTGATCGATACGCCCGGAATGCGCGAGCTGCAGCTATGGGACGCGGATGAAGGAATGAACGCTTCTTTCCAGGATGTCGAGGAGCTTGCGCAGCAGTGCTTCTACCAGGATTGCCGGCATGACAAGGAGCCGAATTGCGCCGTCAAGTCTGCGCTTCTAGACGGATCGCTTAACCGCAGCCGGTATGACAACTACTTGAAGCTGCAGCGGGAGCTGGCCTATTTGGCTCGCAAGGAAAGCAAAGCGCTGAAGTCGGCTGAAAAGGACAAATGGAAGAAGCTCAGCCAGGCGGGCCAATCGGCAGCGCTGAATAAGAGATATGAACGCCCGGACACTTAGCTCCGGGCTTTTTTAACGATTCAGAAAGGTTATCTCCGCTGATTTTCATCGTCTCGGCAAACGCACGGCATCCGAAGACGCCGTTAGGCGTTTATCTTTGTCCTTCTGTCCGCTGAGGGAGCGAGAACCCCCTTCGGCTAACAGCCGGAATTGTCCGGGCGGCATCCCCTTCACAATCGTGAACGCACGCGTAAAATAATGCACGGAGCCGAAGCCGGTGGCTTCGGCGATTTCTTTGATGGGGCTGGCAGTCGTTTGCAGCATATGGGCGGCTTGGCGGACTCTCTCCGATCGGACAAAACCGGAGAATGACTCGTGTATGCCTTCCGCAAACAGACGGGACAAGTGCCGCTCCGATAGGTTCAAGTAGGAGGCGACGGTTTTAAGCGAAAGCGGCTCCGCAAGATTGTCCCTGACGAACAGCTTCGCCTGCCGCAGCAAGGCATTGGCACGGCTTTGTTTCGCTTCGGACACTTTCGTCTGTTGGCCGAACAAACCGGCGAAGGAATGCAGCAAGGAGTGGGCGAGCGCAGGCAAAGCTTCGGCAGGCATCGCCCGTTCTTCATTTTCCGGAATAAGCAGCGATTTCCAAAGCAAGGCGGTAGGCGTCACGTCACCGTCATCCACACATATTTCCGCCTTTGCGGTCAAGGCGCGGTACAGCTCGCTGTGAGCGGCGGACGTACCCGCCTCATCCACTTCGAACGCCACATAGAGCAGATATAATCCTTTCTCCGTACGAATTTGATGAACGGCACCCGGCCGCGAGCAAAACAACGTTCCTTTCCGCAAACGATGCACGATCCCTTCGTCCATATAAGAACCTTCTCCGTCAAGCACATAACAAATCTCGAAGAAGGAGTGCTTATGAACCGGGTTATCGAACAACTGAGGGACAACCCCCCAATAATGAACGCGAAACGAAAGTCCGGTCCCGGCAAGAACGGAGGCATGAAGGTTTAACATCGTTTCGCTTTCCGCAGCTTTATACATGCAACCGCTCCTTTACTTGCGGAATATGATGTTCCGCTCTAGCACCCGATGGCCGAATAAGACAAAAATCTGTCCTTTGCAAGCAAAGACGCTATTTCGCCGTATCCCTATAATAGGATTATACTTTACGGTTCATCATTCTGCATGACCGAATGGGGAGGGATATCGATGATTAACGATAAGGATGTCGTTTTTTACAAAGAAAACGGATATTTGCTGGTCAAGCGGGTTTTCGGCCAAACGGAGGTCGAGGAGATGAGGAGAGCGGTCGATCATACGATTGAGCGGGCGGCCCGCACGAAGGCGGCGCAAAATCATGCGTGGCAGGGTGATTACATGTCCCCCGAACAATTGAAGAAGCTGGTGCTAAAGGGGTTTCATGACGTTCATTATCATGACGCCGCCTTTGCCAGAGCGCTGCTGCACCCGAACATGACGGCCGTTCTGTCGCAGTTGATCGGTCCGAACGTGCTGCTTCACCACTCCAAGATGCTCGTGAAACCGCCGGAGAACGGCGCAGCCTTCCCGATGCATCAGGACCAGCCGTATTTCCCTCACCAGAACCATACGATGCTCGCGGCAAGCGTACATCTGGACGATGCGGATGAAGAAAACGGTTGTCTGCGGGTCGTTCCCGGCTCCCATAAGGAAGGACCGCTTCCGCATGTCGGGACGTACTATTTAAATCATAAAGAATACCCGATATCGATGGGGACGCCTTGTCCCGCTCAAGCCGGCGACGTTCTTTTTTTCAACTATTTGACGATTCACGGTTCGGATTGCAACCGGAGCACCCGTACGAGACGGAACGTTTTATTCCAATACCGCGAGGCTTCGGATTTGCCGACGGCAAATGTCCATTTCGATTGGGGCATGGGGCTTATGGTATGCGGGGAGAACCCCGATTTCGAGCGGGTCAAGCCGAGTTATAAAATCATTTAGACGCAAAAAGCGAAAAAGAAGCTGTCCCGAGGTCTATGAAGACTTTGGGGCAGTTTTTTTGCGCGGAATCGAAGGGTTTGACCGGCGGTGCGTTCAAAGGACCGCGGGCACAAGGAAAGGCTCCAGGCAGCCGGAGAAAGGTTGAATGAAACAACCGTACGCCGGTCGGAGCATTGATTTTGCATTTCCGTGCCGAAGCGATTAAGATCAAAGGGACAAGCATATCCTTGCAAGGATGGGAGAGTTTCCAGCCATGACCGCTATAATCCTTTATTTCGTTATCATCAACATTGCCGGTTTCTCAATAATGGGCTATGACAAAGGGCAAGCCGCTCGCCGCCGCCGGAGAGTTCCGGAGAAGCGGTTGTTCGGATTCGCTGCGGCAGGCGGCGCTTTGGGCTGCATGATCGCCATGCGGACGTTCCGCCA
The DNA here is from genome assembly GCF_046244365.1 of Paenibacillus litoralis. Classification (NCBI taxonomy): domain Bacteria; kingdom Bacillati; phylum Bacillota; class Bacilli; order Caryophanales; family Paenibacillaceae; genus Paenibacillus; species Paenibacillus litoralis. The sequence continues at coordinate 3,605,196 of NZ_CP176395.1, forward strand.
CAAAACCAAGCATAAGTCATTCGTGCTAGGGATGCCGGCGCTTCTTGCGTTGAACGCGGTATGTTTTTACATAGTTATAAAAGGGATCGGAATTTTCTGAAACCTTGAACGGCTTTCATACGTATCAATTGTCACAGAGTTGTAAATAAATTTTCATGTTCCCCTAATGTTGGACAGTTATGATTAACCAAAAGAGAGATTTACAATCCGGGATGGAGGAAACCGTCATGCAAACGATCATCAGCTTCCGCAACAAAAAAATCCCTGTCTACTATACGTCAACCGACCGAAAAAAGAAGACGGACGTATCCTACCTTCTCCGTTTATTGGATAATAAAGTGGAGAATGGAAAGCGGGCGGTAAAAGCATGTATCGAATCGCTCATTAGTATTGAAATCATAGGCTGCGAGGCCATTTTGCATACAAGACGGGAAGAGGATACGCTTGCGCTATCGCTCTACTGATTATCGACATGAAAAAGACGGCGGCCCTGGCTGCCGTTTTTTTGTTGCGTGAGCGGCTGAAACGGGCCTTATCCTCTTTCTTACGGCCATTTCCGCCTCCGTTGACATCCCTTGGGGATTGGCGCAAAATGTAAGGGTCTTTAGGCTTTTATACAACCTAACTCACTAGTCACGCATGATTTCGAGGAGCTGATCCGAATGAGCTTACAGAATTTAGGTATACCGATTCGCGGCGTATGCGTATGGTCGGCGGCCTACGGGCAGGAAGACGGAGAGGACCGTATTTATGCCGTTTCTTCCGGGAAGCCTTGCGTTCTTTTCGTTATCGATCCGCACGGCAGCCGCTGCCTGGAGCGTTATCCGCTCGATGGGGCGAGCCACAGCTGGGGAGTGGTTGTCGCGGAAACAGGGGTCTACATAACCGGCGACGGTTACTTGTACCGATATACCGCAGGACACGGACTGGACAAGCTCGGAACGATCATAGAAGGCGAAACGTACACTTGGCGGGCTGCCGCCGACCGGGAAGGCAAGATTTACGGCGGATGTTATCCGGGTGGCAAAGCGTTCCAGTTCGATCCGGCGACCGGGGATATTCGCGATTACGGTCAGATCGTAGACGGCGAGCAATATGTACGTTGCATGAAAGCGATGGACGGGAAGCTCTATATCGGCATCGGCACGCAAAAGCCCTATGTCATCGAACTGGATACCGCGACCGGCGAGAAAAAGCAGCTTTCGCTTCCGTCAGGATCGGAAGGGGAGCAAATGGTTTACGATCTGGACATCGTCTACCCTAAACTGTTCATCCGGTTTACGCCCTCGAACGATATGTACGTCTACGATATGGAGCAAGGCACGTGGAGCGAACGGATCGAGGACACGTACGGCTTGGCGGTATCGCCGGCAAGTGCGGATGGCATCGTCTACTTCGCCAAGGAAGGCTACCTCTACGCTTATACGCTGGCAACCGGGCAGCTTGATCGGACGGATGTCGCGCTTGGCGATCCGGTCGTCGACTACGCCTGGATCGATAGCGGCGATCCCGAGCTGCCGGGTCAAAGCTTGCTGTGGATCAATCGCGACGGCAGCTACTCGCTTTATCATCCCGGAACAGGCCGCTTCGCGACCTATGGGGTGGAACTGACCGGACAGCCGGTAGCGATCCAGTCTTTTACTTTGGGGCCGGACTGCAGCATCTATGCGGGCGGATATTTCGCCGGAGGACTAGCCAAATACGATCCTGCGGCAGATAAATTGACGCTGTTCGGAGGTATCGGGCAAATCGAAGGCATGACCGCTTATCAGGGTTATTTGTACGCAGGGGTGTATCCGAAAGCGAACATTTTCAGGTACGACCCCACGCAGCCTTGGGAGCCTGGAACGAATCCGAAAATGTTGTTCACGCTGCGTAAGAAGCGGCAGGACCGTCCTTTTGCGTGGGCCGATGCGGGAGACCGGCTGGCGATCGGCACGGTCGCCGATTACGGCAACCTGAACGGGGCGCTTACGATATACGATCCGGCAGAGAATCGCCATGACACGTATACGGGCATTGTTCATGAGCAGAGCATCGTCTCGCTTGCAGCCCGCGACGGCATCGTGTATGCCGGGAGCTCGGTTTGGGGCGGACTTGGCATTCAGCCGACACAGCAGGAAGCGAAGCTCGTTTTGTGGGACGTGAAGGGCGAGCGGAAGCTGTGGGAGGGCGTTCCGGTGCCGGGCGAAAAGGCGCTGTCCGCTTTGGTTTTTGACGCGGCAGGCATGCTGTGGGGATTGACGCGGGGCTGGCTGTTCCAATTCGACCCGGAAGCGAGAGCCGTCGTCAAAACGATCCGATTGTTCGATTTCGATTGGAGCGGCTTGCCGTTATTTTGGCGCGGCGGTTATTTGGCGGCGCATCCGGACGGTTACTTGCTTGGTTCGACGTTGAACCGGCTGTTCAAATTCGATTTGCGAACGGAACGGACGGAGATTCTCGACGCGGATGCTACGCTGTTCGGGCGGGATCAGGAATGGAATTTGTATTTTGCGCGAGAGGCGAGCTTGTATAAGTATACGATGGAGCAGTAGGACGCGAGGAGGCTGGAGCGAGCAGCGACCGGCCATTTGCGTGTTTGAATGATCGTTATGGGGCTGACGCCGCTTCGGTGGTTGCAGCGTTTAGATCAAGACTCTGGCCCTGTTTCGGCTTGCTGAAACAGGGCCAGAGCTTATTTGTATTTGCGCCAGTCCATGCCGCTTGATTCGAGCAGGTGCCCGAAGTCGTTTTCGAGCCGCTTCTGCTCGGCTTTGCGCGCATCCTCGGCTTGCTTCCGCTTCTCTTCGGCGCGGTTGTGCTCTTCCGCCTTCAGCGCATCGGCTTGCGCTTTCAGCTTCTCAAGAACATCGGGACGGAGCATATCCTTTAACGTAGCCGGCTTGTCTTCGGCAGCTTGCGGCTGCCGTCCGGCAGGCTTGTGGGGTTTCTTGGCCATCGTCATCACCTCGTTGTCTGTTCTCTTTAGTATAACAGGTAACGGGGAGGGGTTCCATGTTTAGGGACAGGGCAATTTCGCAAGCAGGCACATAAAACGGCCGCCCTTATCCGAAGTAAGGGCGGCCGTATACAACGCGGAGACGGATAATTCCGGCATGCTATGGCGCGTTACGATTGTTTTACTTGCTTGATAAACTCCCGCATAAATCCGGGCAAATCGGGCCAAGCATGACCGGAGACGATGTTTCCGTCCACGCAGAGCGTTTCCTTCGCATATTCCGCGCCGAGTCCCTCGACGTCCGGTCGGCAGGCTGTATAGGCGGTCATCGTGCGTCCCTCGAAGTGGGCGTTATTGCGTAAAGCGGCGAGCACGAGAACGGCATGGCAGATGGCGCCAACCGGCTTATTTTTTTCCAGAAAGTCGGTTACGATGCGAGGTACGTTCTCATCGAGCCGTATGTATTCCGGCGCCCGGCCGCCGGGGATGATCAAGCCGTCGAACTCGGCAGGATCGACGTCCGCGAAGGCGATATGAGAATCCAATTGATAGCCTGGTTTTTCGGTGTAGGTGTCCCAGCCTTCGAAGTCGTGAACGACGGTACGGAGCGTTTTTTTGCTCGGGGAAGCGATGACGGCTTCGTACCCTTCTTCCAGTAATCGGTAGTAAGGATAATAAACCTCGAGTGACTCGGCGGCATCTCCGGTAATGATGAGTATTTTTTTGGACAACTTCATCACGCTCCTCGGACAAATTGGTTTCCCTTTCTATTGTCAGGGATAGGGAGAGCGGCTGTAAAGGGTGGGAAAATGGCGATTTTTGTCGAAATGGGTTAAGCTTTGGCCGCAATCTTTTGGAAATGGAGCACCAGTTGGGCGATGAACGCATTAATGGAAGCATAGCGGAACATTTCCTTCGGATAGACGATGCCGACCGTCTTATGCGGAATGGGATCGACGATGGGGATTTTTCGGATCGAAGGATCGTTTAGGTGAGCGACGTACGAACCCGGCAAAATCGCTCCGCCGATATGGCGCGCAGCCATTTGCAGCAGCGAATCGAGCGTTGAAAGCTCCATGATCGGCTTCGGAAGGAAGCCGGCTTCTTCGCAGTAATGATCGAACATTTGACGCACCAGAAACTTGCTTTGCAGCAGCACAAGATCGATGCCGCGGAGCTCGTCCAGCCTGACGCATTCCGCACCGGCAAGCTTGTGCGAACGAGAGACGACAAGGAGAAGACGCTCGTCGAATAAAGGAATGCTGTCCAACTGCTCGTCGTCGAGCGGAAGGAAGACTACGCCGATATCCAGCTGATTCGATAGCAAGCCTTCTTTCGTTTCCTCCGTCGCCAGCTCGGTAACGGAAAGCTCGATGTCCGGATACAGCACGTGAAAATCCATTAGCGCCGAAGTAAGCAGATGATTGCCGGAACAGCCGATCCTTAATTTCCCTCTCTTCATGCCCCTTAGCTCGTTGATTGCGGCCTGGGCTTGATCGAGCTCATGAAAAGCCTTTAGCGCGTGCTTCTGCAGGATGCCGCCGGCTTCGGTCAAAAACGTTTTCTTGCCGATTCTCCGGAATAACGGCGCACCGAGCCGGTTCTCGAGCTGCCGGATTTGATGGCTGAGCGTCGGCTGGCTGATCCCGAGCTTCTCCGCGGCCCGCGTAAAGTGGAGTTCTTCGCAAACAGCCAGAAAGTATGCCAAAAGCCGGTAATCCATGCAATCGCCTCGAATCATAGATAATATCTATCATCGTAATCGATAATTAGGAATTGTTCAATCATTCAGGCTTCGATATAGTCAGAATATTAAGATTTTCCATACGTAGATTAGGGAGCGGATTTAGGATGACAACGGCTATACAGATCGAGAAAAGAAGTGACTTAAAGCCGAAGCCGGACGAAGGTAAGCTCGGGTTCGGAACGTATTTTACGGATCACATGTTTTTGATGGATTATGACAGCGACAAGGGTTGGTACGATCCGCGAATCGTACCGTACGCGCCCCTGCAGTTCGATCCGGCTGCAATGGTGTTTCATTACGGGCAAGCGGTGTTCGAGGGATTGAAGGCGTTCCGGACGGACGACGACCGGATCCTGCTGTTCCGACCGGACAAAAACGCGCAGCGCTTCAATCGTTCTTGCGAACGGTTGAGCATACCCGGCATCGATGAGGAACTGTTCGTGGAAGCGATTCGCGCGCTCGTGCAGGTGGATGCGGATTGGGTACCGTCGAAGTCCGGCTCGTCGTTGTATATCCGTCCCTTCGTAGTAGCCACCGAAGCTGCGCTGGGCGTACGCGCCTCCAAGCATTATTTGTTCGCGGTTATTCTTTCGCCGGTCGGCAGCTATTATCCGGAAGGGATGAAGCCGGTCAACATTCGCGTAGAAGCCGAATACGTGAGAGCGGTGCGGGGCGGAATCGGAAACGCCAAAACGTCGGCGAACTATGCCAGCGGCTTAAAGGCTCAAGCCATCGCTGCGAAAGACGACTGCGCGCAAGTACTCTGGCTGGACGGCATCGAGCGGAAATATATCGAAGAAGTGGGCAGCATGAACGTCTTCTTCAAAATCGGCGGCAAGGTCGTTACCCCTGCCTTGAATGGAAGTATCCTCGACGGCGTAACCAGACAGTCGGTCATCCGCCTGCTTGAGGATTGGAATATCCCGGTCGTCGAAGCCAAAGTTGCGATGGACGACGTTCTCGCGGCCGCTCAGGACGGAACGCTGGAGGAAGCATTCGGAACGGGCACCGCAGCGGTCATCTCGTCCGTCGGCGGTTTGCACGCGAACGAGCGTATGCATGTGATCAATAACGGCGAGATCGGCGAATTGACGCGCAGGCTGTACGATGCGATCACCGGCATTCAAGCGGGCAAAATCGAAGATCGCCTGGGATGGACGGTAGATTGCTTGTAGTCCGCTTGCGGCTTCTCGGAACCAAGAGCATATCGATGCAAAAAGGCGTGTGCCGCTATTGTCGGCGGCGCCTTTTTTGGCATGTCAGGAGCCTGCAGGCTGTTCAACTGGTAGCCTTCGGCAACAGCCTGGACATTTACTGAACTTTCATTCACTAATAATGAACCTATGTTCACTCGAGAGCGCGAATTAGGATAGAAATCGACTAATAGTGAAGCAAGCTTCACTATTAGTGAACTTGGAGGGCTCAATAGTGTCATTGGTTCACTATCAGCCAAGAACGCTCATTTTGGGCGGAAATAGTGAATTTTGATTCATTATTAGTGGACCTACGTTCACTAAGTGCGTTTGTATGTTTGGCGGCTTGGCTCAAAACGCTCCTGCGCAGCGGAAGCAGCCATTAGGCAGGGGGAGCCGGAACTCATCCGGTGCCTTGACCGACTCCGGTTGATGCCGGACGTAGCAATACACTGGGTGATCAGTCGCAGCTCAGCCGATCTCCTTAGGATGCCTTGACGTAGTCCTGCAGGTTCAGTCATATCAGCCCAAAGGGGTATCAGTCGCAGCTCAACCGGTATCCAGCAGTACTTCAGGGGATGACTTTTCCCGGAGATAGGAGTATTTTTATAGAAGTGACGCCATATTCGGCTCTCCGGAGAGCGACGATCAGGAGGTACCTGCATGCAGTTTTTACGAAAATACATCAGAAAGTATTGGAAAATGTTCGGGGTGGCGGTCTGTTTTCTGACGTTTGAAGCCCTGTGCGACCTTATTCTTCCGACGATCATGTCGACGATTATCGATTCCGGCGTAGCCGAAAAAAAGATGGACGTAGTGCTTCGACTCGGCGGATTGATGGTGCTTATTACGGCGCTTGGCGCGGTGTCCGCTTCGGCCCGAAACATCATCTCGAGCCGAGTTTCGCAAAGGTTCGGCGCCGAGCTGCGGTCGGACTTGTTCCGTAAGATTCAAGCCCTATCCTTCGCCAATATCGATAAATTTGAGCGAGCTTCTCTCATAACGAGGCTGACCAACGATGTGACGCAGGTACAGAACTTTGTGAACGGACTTATGCGTATTTTCGTCAAAGCGCCCTTGCTGTGCATCGGAAGTCTGATTATGGCGATTCGGCTGAACCCGGATCTGGCCGTCGTTCCGGCTGTCGTCGTTCCCGTTGTCGCTTTGCTGGTGTTCTTGAATATGAAGGTCGGCTTCCCGCGTTTCATGAAAGTACAAAAGGCGCTCGACCGGGTGAATAGCGTGATGCGCGAGTATTTGTCCGGCGTTCGTGTCGTGAAAGCGTTTAACCGCTTCGATTATGAAACGAACAAGTTCGACGATGCGAATGTGGAGTACCAGACCCGTTCGATTCAAGTGATGCGCGCGATGGCGATCTTCAATCCGGCGATCATGCTGACGGTCAATTTCGGCATCATTGCGGTTATCTGGCTTGGCGGCGTGCGCGTGGCGGACGGCAACATGCAGGTTGGCCACATTATTGCCTTTATTAATTATATGACGCAGATCCTTTTTTCGCTGATGACGATCTCGATGGTGTTTAATATGTTCGTACGCGCCCGGGCCTCCACGATGCGGATAGGCGAAGTATTCGCCGAGGCGAACGCGATGACGTGGAACGAAAGCGCCGCGCTTCCGCCTTCCGCCAAGGGGAGGATCGATTTTGAGAATGTTACGTTCTCTTACGAGGGGGCTTCGGGAGCGCCGGTGCTCAAACAAATAAACCTTACCTGCTTGCCGGGCGAAACGGTAGGAATCATCGGCTCGACCGGTTCCGGCAAAAGCAGTCTGGTCGGACTTATCCCGAGATTTTACGACGCGGTTTCCGGTTCGGTCAAAGTGAACGGGACGGATGTAAAGCAGCTTGATCCGAAGCGGCTGCGCGATCATATCGCGGTCGTACCGCAGAAGACGGTATTGTTCACCGGCACGGTAGCGGAAAATATACGCTGGGGCAACGAGAACGCAACGATGGACGAAATAGAGGCAGCGGCGAAAATGGCGGAAGCACACGGATTCATCGCCTCGTTCCCCGAGGGGTATGAAACGAGACTCGGCCAGAAGGGCGTCAACTTCTCGGGCGGCCAAAAGCAGCGCGTTTCCATCGCGCGGGCGCTGGTCCGCAAGCCGGACATTCTCATACTTGACGACTGCACGAGCGCGGTGGACGTTTCGACGGAAGCAAGTATTAAAGCTGCGCTTAAGCAATATGCAAAGGGCGTCACCTGTCTCCTCATCGCACAGCGGATTACGTCCGTCATGGACGCGGATAAGATCGTCGTTCTGGATGACGGCGAGATCGTCGGAATCGGCAGCCACGAGTCGCTGCTGAACGAATGCAGCGTCTACCGGGAAATATTCCAATCCCAAATCGGAAAGGAGATGCAGCCGAATGGCGAAGCCAAATGAACAAGCCGGCGATGCGAAGAGCCGGGAAGAGGCTCCGGTACTGAACGGTCCGGGCAGACCCGGTCCGGGATTCGGCCACCGAGGAGGCAGAGGGCCCGTCGTGAAGCCGAAAAACTTCAAGCGAACCTTGAAGCGGATATGGTCCTATTTGGGCAAAGAGCGCAGGCTGCTGTCCTTAACGTTCCTTATCATTTTAATGAGCTCGGCTCTATCGCTGACCGGTCCGTATTTGATCGGCGTAGCCGTGGACGCGATGACGGCGGATAACGGCGCTGTCGATTTCAAGCTGCTCGACTTTATGCTGATCGCCCTTGCGGCAGCTTATATTACGGACGGCGGGCTGACTTTTCTTCAAGGAATCATGATGGCCGGACTCTCGCAGCGGGTAGTGACAAGCTTGAGACGTACGCTGTTCGCCAAGCTGCAGAAGCTGCCGCTGTCGTACTTCGATTCCCGCCCGCACGGCGAGGTGATGAGCCGGCTGTCCAACGATATCGATAACGTCAGCAATACGATCTCGCAATCGACCGTCCAGCTGATGTCGGGCTCCATCGCAATCGTCGGTTCGCTTATTATGATGCTGGTGCTCAGCCCACTTTTGACGCTGGCCGCCCTCATTACGGTGCCGCTCGTGTATGTGCTGGCACGCACCGTCACGAAGAAGACCAGCGTCATGTTCAAGGATCAGCAAGCCCAGCTCGGCAAATTGAACGGGCATATCGAAGAAACGATTTCCGGGCTGCATATGGTCAAGGCGTTCAATCACGAAGACAAATCGATCGAGCAGTTCGAGGAAGTGAACGGCAAGCTGTACGAGGTCGGGCTGAAGGCGCAAATATGGTCGGGCTTCATGATGCCGCTGCTCAGCGTCATCAATAACATCGGTTTTGCTGCCGTCGCGATCGTCGGCGGCGTCCTGGCAGTGAAAGGGCACATTACGGTTGGCGTTATTGCTAGCTTTCTCAGTTATTCCAGACAGTTCGTCAGGCCTCTAAACGATATGGCGAATACGTTCAACCTGCTGCAGTCCGGCGTGGCCGGAGCCGAGCGCGCATTCGAAGTGCTGGACGAACAAGAGGAGCCGGAGGATGCTCCGGGCGCAGCGGTTTTGGAAAACGCCAAGGGTCTTGTCGAGTTCGAGAATGTCAGCTTCGGCTATAGAGCGGATGTTCCGATATTGAGAAACATCAGCTTCGAAACGCCGGAAGGAAGCAGCCTGGCGCTTGTCGGACCGACGGGAGCGGGCAAAACGACGATCGTCAACCTGCTTACCCGGTTTTACGATACGACGGGCGGGACGATCCGGATCGACGGTAAAGATATCAGGCATTACACGAGGGACAGCCTTCGCAAATGCTTCGGCATCGTGCTGCAGGACACGTATTTGTTTTCGGGTACGATCAAGGAAAATATCAAATACGGCAGACCGGATGCTTCCGACCGCGAAGTAAAAGAGGCGGCCGTGATGGCCAATGCGGATCCGTTTATTTCCCGGCTTCCGGGCGGGTACGATACGGTGCTCTCGGAAAATGGCGGCAATCTAAGCCAGGGCCAGCGTCAGCTGCTAGCTATCGCGCGTGTCATTCTTGCGAAGCCGTCGATATTGATTCTGGACGAAGCGACCAGCAGCATCGATACGAGAACGGAGCTGCACATTCAGGATGCGCTGCTTGCCATCATGAAAGGGCGAACCAGCTTCATTATCGCCCATAGGCTGAATACGATCCGCGATGCGGACACGATTATGGTCATCGACCGCGGAGAAATCGCCGAACAAGGCAGCCACAGCGCGCTGATGAAGCAGGAGGGCACGTATTCGCGGATGTTTGCGAATCAGTTCAAGAATATTGAGGGAGCCGCAGGCGCGGGCGGGAATGCTTAGCGGCGAGCAGCGGCTGTACCAAATTATCGCCGGGATCGTATCCTGGTTCCTGCAAGGCTGCTGTCCCAAGGTGACTTGTGGGTGATTCGCTTCGGATCCCGCAAGTAATCCCGCGATTGCATGCCATCGGGCCCATTGTAATCCAATCCCTGAGCATAACCGCTTTCGTTCATCCAGATAGCACCAATCTGCGACATTATTCAAACTTGATATCTGATTCAGATACTTAATGAACTTACCTTCACTATTAGTGAAGGTAAGTTCATTATTATGACGATAAAAGCAGGTTTTGTTGCCGTTACTGAACCAAATGACACTAATAGTGAACTTCATGGTCCATTTTGGCTTGTAGGGTTCACTATTCTATCGAAAACGAGGAAACTTCGCTTATATAGTTACCTTTGGTTCACTAATAATGAACGTAGGTTCATTAAATGGAGGTGATGAGGGGGCGGGGGAGTTGGGGAGACCGATGAGTGTTAAAGTAGGCTGACATAGGGTGTAGAGGTAATTGAAGTAGGTTCACATAGGTATAGATGCGATTGAAGTAGGCTGACATAGGGTATAGAGGCGATTGACATAAGCTATGTATGCTGCGGAGGCTTTGGAATGCTGCGTTGCCGCTGAGATTGAGAAGGTTGACTGGATTTGACGCAGGCTGAAATTGGTTACCTTAGCTAACTGCTATTATACGTATGCTGTGGAAATTGACATAGTCGGAGTGGCTTAAGGAGGCAGCGATAGCGATGGCTGCTGAGATTAAAGGCGGCTAAGTAGGAAGCACAGGCTAACATAGACTTGTCCTTCGTTGACGGAAGACGGACTCCATTCAAAAGAAAAAGGTTGAGCAGACGCAAGATGCGCCGCTCAACCTTTTCTGTTGTATTCATTATTCCGCTGCTCCGGCTGCAGCCTGCTCTCTGATCAGCTTCCATTCCGCCAAATGCTTCTCCATATTATCGATCAGCTTATCGATGTCTTTCAGAAAGAGGGCTTTATCGACCGGCTTGATGGCTTCGTGCGAATGGATGGCTTCCTGCGTAAGCGGGCTGTGTACGGTCAGGGAGGCGAGCATCTGCTTCAGCTCTTCCTCGATAGCCGTCACCGCTTCGGCGGTTGTAGCGGCCGTTGTCGTTGCAGCAGCTGCGGCGCCTTCGGCTTTAGCCGGTTTTGCCGGCTTCTCGCTCTTAGCAGGCGCCGGCTTCGGCTCGGCTTGCTTCGCTCTTTCCGCTTTGTTGTGCTCGAAGACGGACCACGTTTCCAGCAGCTCGCGGCCGGATTTGTACAACAGCTTGTCCTTGGTGCCTGCTGAGATGTCTTTATCTTTGAACAGTTTGGCGATCTTCTTGACGTCGCTAACGGGCAGCTCGTCCTTTGCGACTATGAGCGCTAGCGGGTCGCGATGCTCAAGGGCCAAATCCTTAAGAGGCAGCAGCTGATCTTCGGTCAGCGCGTCTTTTCTGATTTCCGTGCCGCGCACGATCAATTTTTTGACAGCCGCTCCGAACTTTAGCAGCTCGATCTTGTTCTTGATATACGATTCCGGCTTGCCGAGCTTGCTGGACAAATATTTGGTCGAGCTGCTGAACTTAGGATCGTGGAGCAGCTTGTTGAACGCCTCGGCCTCTTCGATGGGAGAGAAGCCTTCCCTCGTTAAATTTTCGGCGATTTGCTCCAAGTAAATTTCCATTTCGTCCGTTACATGGGAAACGATACAGGGAATCGTCTTGCGTCCAAGCGTTTTGCACGCTTTATAGCGCCTGTTGCCGTAAATGATTTTGTAGCGGCCGTTATTCGTCGTTCTCACCTTGATCGGGGACAGTAGGCCGAGCTCCTCGATGCTTTTCATGAGCTCCTGCAGCGCTTCTTCGTCGAATTGGTATCTGGGCTGGTCGGTATCTTCATCAATGAGGTCCGTTAAAAGGTCGATAATATCCATACGAATTCTCCTATCGTTCGATTCGGTCGGCCGGTCAATCGCGAGGCCGGAAGTCTAAGGCACATGCTTGTATTATATAACACTGTCCTTGCCGTGGAAATGCCGGTTCGGCATGCAAAAATCCGGAGCCCCTCGAATAAGGGGGGCACCGGACCGCCGGATCGTTTATTTGTTGTTAGGTTCAGACGGAATGCCGCGAGCGAAAACGGATTGCTGCGCAGGCGATTGCCCCTGAATGGCGCCTACCAGACATCTTTGGTTAAAAACTCGATCGTTTCGATCAGCGCGACATCGAGGTACGGAGTAGGGCCTTCATAAGGATCGGATATGCCGAACGTATGATCGGCGCCGGGGATTGAAACGAACGTCTGATGCGGCGCCGAATCGCGGAGCGCCCGGTTCGCTTCGAGGAGCCTGTCTGCGTCGCGGCTGGCTTGGACGAGGAGAGCCGGAATTGCAGCGCCGCCAACCTGGCGGGAATGTCGTACCGCTCCCGGTTGCGCACCCAATCGTCCACGGCAGCCTCGCTGCTCCCGCCGTTCAGGTCCGGCTGCGGAACGGAACCGCCGTTCCAAGCGACGATCTTACGCACCTCGCTGTGCTCGGCGGCAAACACAAGGCAGCTTGCTGCCGAACGGCTATGGCCGAGCAAATAAATCCGCTCCGGATCGGCAAGGGTCGCAAGAGGCAGCCGATCGTGGGTAATGGCGGAGAAGACCGCTCCCAGATCGAGCAGCTCGCGGCCGAATGTACTGCTTTCTTGCACAAGCTTATCGTTTAAGCCGCTGCTCTTGGCGCCGATTCTTGAGAAATCGAAACGCACGGTATAAAATCCCCGTTCCGCAAACCAGTCGGATACGTACGGCCAAAATCCCCAATCCTTATGTCCCCGAAAACCATGGCTGACGATGAGCACCGGCTTTGCGTTCCGGTCTTCAATCGCCGTCACTTCCCCGCGAAGAAACAATCCCTCCTCCAATTCGATACGAAATCCGTTCTTGAGCAATGTTTCCGTCATCGCCGTTCATCCTCTCTTTACCGTTGTCATGAAAGCAAAAAGACATCTTCCCATTGAAAGATGTCTCCGTTGGTACGGTCAACAAAAACCGATACGTATATATCTCATTAAACAAATCGGAATAACATGAATTAATCCTATCATCGATTTTTCAGGCTGTCAACCGATACTCCGCATCCTTTTGCACCGCAACCACTTATCGCTTCATTTATGGCTTGCAAGGGGGCGCCGGCAGTCTGGCGCTTCCGGTATTCGCCGGGCGTCATGCCGACGATCCGCTTGAAGACGCGGCAGAACGATTGGGTATCGCGGTAGCCTACCGCCTCGGAGACCGCGCTTATTTTATGTCTCGTGCATTGAAGCAGCTCGCAGCCCGTCCGAATGCGGGCATGCTGCACGAAATCGTGGAAGGGCTGTCCCGTCCTCTGCTTGAACAGGCGAAAAAAATGCCGCTCGCTCATCCGGCAGCGTTCCGCCATCATACGGACGGTCAGCTCCTCCGCCGCGTGACGGCGAACGTATTCCACGGCATGGTCGATCGGATCCTCGCCATCGAATGCGGACGACTCGGGCAGCATCGTTCTGCGCGACATATGTACGAGCAGCTGCAGCAGCAGGGCATAAATGACGGCGGAAGATCCCGGACGTTTGGATGAATATTCACTGAACATCGTTTGGAAAAGGGGCTCAAGCGTCAGCTTGCGATCCTCGATGCCATGAACAGGCACCCGCAGCTCCGGCTTCAACCGGAGTACGGTACCGAGATCGATGTCGGGTATATGTCCGACGACTAATTCCAAAGTCGATTCCGGGAACAGGCAATTATAGACGACCAGCCGCTGGCCGGGATTGGCTGAGAACGGACGGAACACATGCGGCATGCCGATCGGCAGCACGAACAGCTCGCCCTTGGAAACGGGAAACACCCGATCGCCGATATGATGGTAGCCTTTGCCCTCGGAGACATAGGTGATTTCTATAAAATCATGAGCATGGTAGCCGGATTGGAAGCCTTCTTCGATCCGGTTCACATAGATCCGCCTGCCGTCGTGAAAAAAGTCTTTTCCTCTCAGCGTTTGCCTATAAGCTTCCAACAAGCTGCCTCCCATGCATGAAGAATCATTGCTTTTCGTTACCTATTCATTGTCATATACGCCTTGCAATAATGTCAAGAATGACTATGTTTTCTCGCCCGATTCCCCAGTACACTGAAAGCGAATCATAACATGGCCCGGCTGTACGGCTGGAAGCAAAAGGGAGAGTGGATTACGATGCAGGCATTCGGCGTATACGATCTGCGTTGCGATTATAAGAAAAACCCGCTCGGTACGGACGAACGGCGTCCGCGGCTTAGTTGGAAGCTGTCTGCGGCGGCGAGGGACGTCGCGCAATCCGCTTACCGGATTCAAGTATCCAAAAAAATTACGTTCGAGGCGCCGCTGTGGGACACGGACAGAACCGCAGGTGACCGTTCCGTTCATATCGTTTATGAAGGCCCGGAACTGGAATCGCGTACCCGTTATTATTACAGGGTGAACGTATGGGACCGGGCAGGTAACGAATCGGGCTGGAGCGAGGCGGCCTATTGGGAAACGGCGCTGCTCTCGCCTAGCGAATGGACTGCGGAGTGGATTACCGCACAGATTGCCAAGGACGAGCAAGGCGATGAGCCGTGTCATTTTTTGCGCAAAGAGTTCCTTCTGCAAGGTGAAATCCGATCCGCACGCATCTATGCGACCAGCCTCGGTCTATACCGCTTGTTTCTGAACGGGAAGCCTGCGGACGACACCTTGTTCGCACCGGGGTGGACCAGCTACAACAAGCGGCTGCAGTATCAGACCTACGACGTTACGGCGCTGCTCGGCCAAGGTGAGAACGCGGTCGGCATCATGCTTGGCAACGGCTGGTACAAAGGCAATCTCGCGTGGGCGAATCAAAAGGATATTTACGGCAGCGAGAGGGCGGCGCTGCTTCAGCTTCATGTCGCATATGCGGATGGACGCGAGGAGGTTATCGTCTCGGACGGCAGTTGGACCGCTAGCAGCGGGCCGGTGCTGATGTCGGAAATTTATCATGGAGAAACGTATGATGCGCGGGAAGAGCTGGCCGGGTGGAACGAGCGCGGGTACGATGCCGGCGATTGGATGGCGGTTACGCTCCTCGTACGGGCCAAAGATACGCTGATCGCGCAGGAGAACGAGCCTTGCCGGATCGTGCAGGAGCTGCGTCCGATTGAAGTCATCAGGACGCCAAACGGCGAAACCGTGCTGGACATGGGGCAGAACATGGTCGGGTGGATGCGTTTTACGGCGGAAGAGGAAGCCGGAACGGTCATTCGGCTTATGCATGCGGAGGTGCTCGACCGGGAGGGCAACTTCTATATCGGCAATCTGAGGAGCGCGAAGCAAACCGTTTCGTATACGTGCAAAGGGACGGGCGCGGAGACGTACGAGCCGTTTTTCTCCTTCCAAGGCTTCCGTTACGTCAAGGTGGAAGGAATGCGCGACGCTGGCGATCTGTCGGACCGTTTTGTCGGCTGCGTCATTCATACCGATATGGAGCAAACCGGAACGTTCCGCTGCTCGGACGAACTGGTCAACCAGCTGCAAAGCAACATTTTTTGGGGGCAAAAAGGCAATTTTCTCGACGTTCCGACGGATTGTCCGCAGAGGGACGAACGGCTTGGCTGGACGGGAGACGCCCAAGTCTTTATCCGGACGGCCGCCTACAATATGAATGTGGTGACCTTCTTCGAAAAGTGGTTGAAGGACTTGGCGGCGGATCAGCTGCCGAACGGAGGCGTTCCCGTTGTGATTCCGCACGTGCTTGGGCCCGATAGCCACTCCTCTGCGGCATGGGCCGATGCTGCGGTCATTTGCCCGTGGACGCTGTACGAGTGTTACGGCGATACCCGTGCGCTAGAGGCACAGTACGAGAGCATGAAGGCTTGGGTCGAGTACATGCGGGCGCAAGGAGAGAACGAGTTCTTGTGGAATACCGGAAAACATTACGGCGATTGGCTGGCGCTGGACGCGAGAGGCGACAGCTGCTTCGGGGCAACGCCGCATGATCTGATAGCGACGGCGTTCTTCGCCTACTCGTCGAAGCTGCTCGCGAAGGCAGCCGATGCGCTCGGTAAACGGGAGGACGCGAGTCTGTACGAGCAAGTTTCGCGCAGCGTCGCAGAGCAATTCCGCCGCGAATTCGTGACGCCGAGCGGACGGGTTGCCGCGCCGACCCAGACGGCTTATGTGCTGGCGCTCATGTTCGATCTGCTGGAGGAGCGCGACCGGGAACGCGCGGCAGCCACGCTTGCCAAATACATTACGGATAATAAAGACCATTTGACGACGGGATTCGTCGGCACGCCGTATCTCTGTTTCGTTCTCAGCCGTTTCGGCTATACGGATTTGGCATATCGTCTTGTCCTGCAAAGGGAGTACCCGTCTTGGCTCTATTCGGTGACTAAGGGAGCGACGACGATCTGGGAGCATTGGGACGGCATCAAGCCGGACGGTACGTTCTGGAGCGATTCGATGAACTCCTACAACCATTACGCATACGGCGCCGTCGGCGACTGGC
Source organism: Paenibacillus litoralis (assembly GCF_046244365.1). Lineage (NCBI taxonomy): Bacteria > Bacillati > Bacillota > Bacilli > Caryophanales > Paenibacillaceae > Paenibacillus > Paenibacillus litoralis. The sequence continues at coordinate 3,621,907 of NZ_CP176395.1, forward strand.
TGTACCGCGTAGCTTGCGGCATCGATACCGACGAGCGCGCGCCGGGCTACAAACGAATCCGGATCGCGCCGCAATTCGGCGAGACGCTTACGTTCGCCGAGGCTGCTTTCCAATCGGTGTACGGGGAAATCTCTGTGAAGTGGGACAAAACGGACGAAGGCATAACGACGGTCGATATCACGATCCCTGCGAATACGGATGCGGAGGTGGTGCTGCCCGGCGCGAAGCTGGACGCCGTTCTGGAAAGCGGAACGCCGCTGCCGCAAGCGGCCGGTATACGCTCATCCGAGCAGGTGGCGGGCGGCGTCCGGATGGACATCGGCTCAGGCACCTACCGTTTCTTGTATACGAATTAGCCAAACCTTATATCGGCAGCGCCAATCGTTCCCTTCCGCCCGGGCGGACAGGGGACGATTTTTTTGCTGAGCAAGCATTTCGTCATGCCGAGGCCAGGAAGGCAGGAAAGGAAAAAAACCATACTGGAACGGTTCCCGCCGGTCACAAATCGTTGCATTTTGGAGTGATTGCAATCACATAGCCGGGTACTCCGTCTTGTATATACTTGGCTCATATCGACGATTAGGAAAGCGGGGAGATCAGAATGTTAAACCAGAATACGATTCAAATCATCAAATCGACGGTGCCGGTGCTCGAGGTTCATGGAACGGCCATCACGAAACGGTTTTACGAAATGCTGTTCGCCAATCATCCGGAGCTCTTGAATATTTTTAATCATGTCAACCAGAAGCAAGGAAGGCAGCAGACGGCGCTCGCGAACGCGGTATACGCTGCGGCCTTGCATATCGACAAGCTGGAGACGATTCTCCCCGTCGTGAAGCAGATCGGTCATAAGCACCGCAGTCTCGGCATTCAAGCGGAACATTATCCGATTGTCGGACGGCATCTGCTCATGGCGATTAAGGACGTGCTTAGAGACGCCGCAACGGAAGAGATTTTGCAGGCATGGGCGGAGGCGTACGACGTTATCGCGGGGGCGTTCATCGGCGTGGAAGCGGAGATGTACGAGCAATCCGAACGGCAGGCCGGAGGCTGGTCCGGGTTTCGGGCGTTCCGCGTGGAGAGAAAGGTCGCCGAAAGCGACGTCATCAGCTCGTTCTATCTGGTTCCCGTTGACGGAAAAGCGATTGCGGCATTCGAACCCGGACAGTATGTCAGCGTGATGCTGGAAATGCCTGGCGAGTCGCATACGCATATCAGGCAGTACAGCCTTTCGGATGCCCCGGGCAAACCTTATTACCGGATAACCGTAAAACGCGAAGACGGCGCTTCGGACCGTCCTGCTGGGAAAGCTTCTAAGTACCTGCACGAGCATGTCATGGAAGGCGACGTTTTGCCTATATCGGCACCTGCCGGTGACTTTACGCTGGACCGGGACGATTCCCGTCCGGTTGTCCTGATCAGCGGCGGGGTCGGCTTGACGCCGATGGTGAGCATGCTGAACGTGCTGGCGGAGGAATATCCGGAGCGTCAAGTAACATTCATCCATGCGGCCCAGAACGGGGACGTTCACGCGATGAAGGAGCAAGTGGAGCACTTGGCCCGCAGCCATTCGCATATTCAGGCATACTGGTGCTACGAGAAGCCGACTGCAGACGACAAAGAGAGGAACGATTTTCATAAAGAAGGCTATATCGATCTGCCTTGGCTGCAAGCCATCGTTCCGTCCAAGGATGCGGTTTTCTACTTTTGCGGTCCGGTACACTTCATGATAGCGCTAAACGGCGCTCTGCGGGAATGGGGAATTCCGGCTTCAGACATTCGCTATGAGTTTTTCGGGCCTGCCGGAAGCTTGGAGCATTCCCCGGAACCGAAGCCGGTGGAAGCATAGGGGATCCCATAACGTTCAACGATCGGCTGTCTGCGCGCGCAGCAGCCGATTGACCGTTTCGCGGCGCAGTCCGATCAACTGGCCGATTTCCTCCTGAGTCAGCACATCCGTGATATCCGCAGGACCGATGTAGGCAAGGAACCACGACTGGAGTTTTCGCAGCTTCATAGCGGGAGCCATTTCGGTCAACTGATCGATACGCTGCTGCATCATACGGAGCTTCTCCTGCAGCAGAATGGCGATCGAGCGGCTCTTCTGCGGATCTTGCTCGAGCTCGAGATACCACTGCTTTGCCGGGTAGATTTCAATCTCGCATGCAACGAGTGCGACGGCCGTGCCGAAGTAAGGATTCGGGCTAATTAAGGAATGATGCGGAATGATTTCGTTCGGTAAGATAATATTGACGAGGAAGGAGCTGCCGTCTTCATGGACGCGGACGATTTTGAGAAGTCCGCTCTTTAGATGGTAAAGGGGCCCGGTTTCTCCTTGCCGAAAAAGCGTCTCCCCCTTATGCAAAATCATGGTTGCGATCCTCCCTTATCGGGTCCATCGCGCGGCAGGCGCAGCAATGGCCATTATGGACTAGGGTAATCTTTTCGAATAGGAATATCAAGAGTAGGCGCCCGGGACGGCGGATCCGATTTTTTGGATAAGGAAAGAAGGGGATCAGCGACGCTTCGCGAACTGTTATCTTGGATACGAAACCGAGGTGATGAGGTCTGATGGCGAAGCAAAAGCATTATGTCGTATGGGTAGGAAAGAAGCCGGGCATTTATACGAGCTGGACCGATTGCCAGGCACAGGTCAACAAAGTGGCGGATGCGAAGTTCAAGGCGTTCGAATCGCGGCAGGAGGCCGAGGCGGCGCTGAAAGCCGGCTGGCAGAAGTACTGGGGACAAGGCGCGAAAACAAAGCCGGCAGAACAAAAACGGGCTCCGCAAGCGGATATTGCAGAAGAAATCGACTACGACAGCATCTCCGTGGACGTCGGGACGAACGGCAATCCCGGGCCGGTCGAATTCAAGGGCGTCGATACCCGGACGGGAGAGACGATCTTCGCATACGGCCCGATTCGCAAAGGAACGAATAATCTCGGCGAGTTTCTGGCGATCGTCTATGCGCTCAAGTACTTGCAGAAGATTGGAAGCCATAAAACGGTCTATACGGACTCCGTAAATGCGATCAAATGGATCAAACAAAAGGCCGTTTCCTCAACGCTGGCGCGCGACGAGTCCACGAAAGAAATTTGGGACCTGGTCGATCGTGCCGAGGATTGGCTCAAAACCAATAAGTACGAAAACAAGATCGTCAAATGGCAAACAAAGCTATGGGGAGAAATCAAAGCCGACTACGGCAGAAAATGAAACCGCACAAAAAAGACCGGCATACGCGAGTACGGAGCGAGTGCCGGTCTTTTGGTTTTTTTTGCGGACGGTGCAATTGCTTGTTCTAATACCGCTTAACGCTGCTTACGGACATGCGCCTTCCGCAGCAAATAAACGAAATACGGCGCGCCGATGACGGCCGTCATGATGCCGACCGGCACCTCGCGCGGGATAATGATGATCCGGCCGAGGCAGTCGCCGAGCAGCATCAGATCGGCCCCGATGAGCGCGGCGAGCGGAATGAGCCATTGGTGTCTGCCGCCGACGATGCTGCGGGCAATGTGAGGCGCAATCAGGCCGATAAACCCGATGGCTCCGACGGCCGACACGGAGATGACTAAGCTTCTGAGGAGAAAATGATTCGTTGAAACCGCTTGGCCCGGCATGGGATGGCATGGGTTAAGAAAGAATTCGAGGTGTCGGATGAACAGCATAGGGAAGCGTGCAATCAAGTACAAAATAACCTTGTATCCGACATACATTTTGCAAAAGATGAAAACCAAAGAGTTGAGTTTGATCACCAACGATTTTGAAGACGTGAAAAAAGCGTCGAAGGCTAGAAACAAATAAGCTCGTGGGTAACCGGTAAAAGCGATTTTGACCGGAATAACGGACTTTAGAGTGCTTATGGCATGGTATCTTGCCCCGTTCGGAGTCATAACGGATTTCGGAGGCGTTATTTTGTCATATCCGGCTTATGTCTGCTGCTAAGCGGCCGAATAAGACCGCGAAAATCCGCTATCTCGTTTGAATCGTCCGATCGGCAGTAAATAGCGCCTCAAAAATCCGTTATTATCGGTACGGTACATACCGTATTTACTCAACGAAAGCCGCGATAGAAACCAATCCGCAATGGCATTTGTTCCGAAGCGGGTTGTGCCAAACGTAGAGATGGTCAATCAGGATTGTTTGAATGACTCGCGGAATTAAGGGAGACCGCAGAGTGTAAGCAGGGCGTGACTTTGATGCCGCAGCCCTTTTGCGATTCGTATACCTCAATTCGGCCCGTGAGAAGCCGCCTTCTCAACGCGTAGATATATAGCATTTACCTTTGACGACGCAAGGCGTTTTTTTCAATTTTTCAGAAAGTTTATCGTGGAAGTCGCTCTAAATCTCGGTAAACGCGCTTGTCCCTAAAAGGACGGCGAAGCCGTTTTTCCTTGAAGATAAAGAATTATATGGTGTTCCCCTTACTTGAATTAGAAAGTATAAATCTTTCCTGTATGGAAGCGTGCAGGGATTCCCAACTTCAAGTAAAAGATTGGATAGGGTTCCCATCATAAAGAAGCAGCAGGATGGGACTTTAATAAGGAATGAGCGGAACGTCAGTCCCTTATTTCTTGTTTCGAGCGGTAATCGACGCTTAACGGAACGAGAGTGCGTTATTTTCGGCAAAACGCCAATGCATCATTCAAAAAGAGGCGAATAGCGTACTGCCGTTCCGCTTGGCAATGAAATCGAGAGTGAATGCGGCCAATAGCACATCTGCGTTCCGTCTGGGAACAAAGGCGTAACAGGAAGCAGCAAAGGAGAGCAGAGGGAATGGGTAGGGGGGCTGCAAAGGAGCTTCGCTATGGGCCACCTTTGAAATCGTGTGATACCCGCAAAACCAATTCCAGATCACACGATTTCAAGAGCGGTTGAAAGCCCCTACCCATTCCCTCCCACACGCACAAACGTAGAGCCATGCACCAAAGGACCGTCCGTGATTTCCGGACGGTTTTTCTTGCTCCCCGAGCATTCGCTATTAATTCCGCTCATTTTGGTAAACAATTGTCATATGGCGTTCAAGAACCGCCAGTGCGATTGCAGCAGGAAGGGCTGAGGGGCATGAACGGCTTGGAAACGATTGTGACGATCGTCGTCATGAACATCGTCTATGTGTCGCTTTTTACGATCCGCATTATTCTGGTCATGAAATCGAGGAGGCTGCTGGCTTCCTTCATTAGCATGTTCGAAGTTTTCGCCTACTTGATGGGCCTGAATATCGTCTTGAGCAATATCGACAAACCGCTTAATTTGGCCGCTTATTGCATCGGCTGGGGCGGCGGGGTATGGCTGGGGATCAAGATCGAAGAATGGCTCGCGCTCGGGTATTCGACTTTGCAGATCGTGGTCGAAACCAGCTCCGGTACGCTGCCCGCCCTGCTGAGGGAGAAAGGGTTCGGCGTGACGAACTGGATGGCCGAAGGAAAGGACGGCCCGCGGCTCGTGATGGAGGTGCTGACCAAACGAAACCTGGAAAAGCATCTGCTGAAGCTGATCCAGGAAATTGCCCCGAAGGCATTCGTCATTTCCTACGAGCCGAGGGCGTTTCGCGGAGGGTTTTGGACCAAGCGGCTGAAGAACGGGAAAACTTGAACGTTTGCGAAGCGGGATTGTCGGTTCCGGCATGATTGCGAGGCGAACCGGACACGATAAATGATAGGAAGTTGCCGGGATTTTGCATAAGGGGTTGAGCGGATGATTCGATTTGAACATGTCAACAAAACGTATGAAGACGGGTTTGAAGCGCTGAAGGATATTAACCTGGAATTCGCCGAGGGAGAATTAACGGTCCTGATCGGCCCGAGCGGCTGCGGGAAATCGACCTTAATGAAGCACATTAACCGGCTGAACAACCCGACGAAGGGCAAAATATTCATTAAAGACCGCGATATATCGCAGATCGATCCGGTCGCATTAAGACGGAGCATCGGCTACGTGATCCAAAACGTCGGCTTGTTTCCCCATATGACGATAGCTCGAAACGTTGCGGTAGTCCCCAAGCTGCTGAAGTGGGACAAGGAGGTAACCGAGCGGAAGGTCGACGAGCTTCTGCACATGGTGAACCTCGATCCGGACGTTTACAGCAACCGGTATCCTTCGGAGCTGAGCGGCGGCCAGCAGCAGCGGATCGGCGTTATTCGCGCGCTAGCGGCGGAGCCCGACATTATTTTGTTCGACGAGCCCTTCAGCGCGCTGGATCCGATCAGCAGGGAGCAACTGCAGGACGAGCTGATCCGGCTGCAGCAGGAGCTGAAGAAAACGATCGTTTTCGTTACCCACGATATGGACGAAGCGATCAAGATTGCCGATACGATCGTCCTGATGAAGGGCGGAGAAATCGTGCAGAAAGGAACGCCCGAGCGCATATTGCGCTATCCGGCGAACGATTTCGTCTCCAGCTTTATCGGCAAAAAACGTCTCGAACCGGAGTCACCGGAGCTGGATCTGACAGTCGACGAAGTCATGGCGCTGCATCCCGTAACCGCTTCTCCGAACCGTGGAATGGCGGAAGCCATCATGTTCATGGAACGGCATCGCGTCGATTCGTTGATCATTGTCGGCAAAAACAGGGAGCTCCTCGGGTATGCCACCATTTTTCGCGTGCTGAACCGGTACCAGCAAGAAAATATCAGGCTTGCCGATGTGATGCAGCCCTTTGCCCATGTCGTCGAATCCGGTACGTCCATGGCGCTTGCGCTTGCCCTCATGAATGAGCACCGGCTGCCGTATGTCCCCGTCGTTCGCAACGGCCAATTTCTCGGACTGATTACGAAGGGGAGCGTCGTCCGTCACCTGGCCGAGATGTACAATCCGGAGGATAGGAGCCTGGAAGAGCTTGAAGAAGCGGAAAAGCAAAGGGAAAGCGAAGCGGCGGAAGCCGCCCCTGCTTCCGGCACCGGGAAAGAGGAGGCCCAATCATGACCGAGTGGCTGAATCAGTATTGGGCGTACATCGGAACCAAGCAGGCGGAAATCGTTTCGGCGCTATGGGAGCACATCTCGATTTCGTTCTTATCGATTTTGTTCGGGGCGGCCGTAGCGATTCCGATCGGCATCATGCTGGCGGGCAACCGCAAAGGCTGGCTGAACGGGATCGTCTTTACCGTGGCGAATGTGCTGCAGACGGTGCCCAGCTTGGCGCTGCTCGCCATTCTGATCCCTCTCCTCGGCATCGGCAGGACGCCGGCCGTCTTCGCCCTGTTTCTGTATTCGCTCATGCCGATCATGCGCAATACGTATACGGGCTTCCAGAGCGTCGATCCGAATGTGCTGGAGGCCGCCCGGGGGATGGGATACAGCCGAATCCAAAGGCTGCTGCGCATTCAGCTCCCGCTTGCTTTCCCGTATATCATGTCGGGGATACGGGTGACCACGGTTTATATCATCAGCTGGGCGACGCTGGCGACGCTTATCGGAGCGGGAGGGCTTGGCCAGCTTATTTTTTCGGGGCTCGGCGTCAACAAGAAGGAGCTGATTGTAACCGGCGCCGTGTTGGCCGTACTGCTTGCGCTGGCGGCGGATTTCCTGCTTGGGGTCGCCGAGAAACGAATCACGGCCAAAACGAGAAACGCACCGGCGGCCAATTCGGTATAAATCGCTTAACGGGGGTAGCAGCATGAAGCATTTCATACGTCTGATCGCGCTAGCGTCGCTTGCGATATCCGCTGCAGCAGCCGTAAGCGGCTGCGGAGCGGGCAATACGATCCGTATCGGTACGCAAACCTTTTCCGAGCCGAAAATTATCGCGCACATGTATAAGCGGCTGATCGAGGACCGCACGGACTTGAAGGTGAAGGTGATGCCCGATTTGGCGGCCAGCCCGGTCGTGCTGGATGCGATGAAGAATGACGATATTCAGATGGCGACGCTATATTCGGGTATGCTTTTTGATAATTATTTTCCATTCGAGCCGACAAAAGACCGCAAAAAGGTGCTCGAGCAAATCCAGACCGGCTTTGACAAGCATTTCGGACTGAAATGGTACGATTCCTTCGGCTTTGAAAACACGTACGCCTTTACGGTTCGAAAGGATTTGGCGGAGCAGCATAAGCTGGCGAGCATCTCGGATGTGAAGCCGCTGGCAGGCTCGATGAAGCTCGGCGTGGATACGACGTGGATGGTGAGGGAAAACGACGGGTATCCGGCCTTCCAAAGGGTGTACGGCATCACGTTCGGTCAAACGTTCCCGATGGAAATTGCGCTCGTCTATAATGCCGTAGCCAGCAAGAAGATGGATATCGTCCTTGCCTATTCGACGGACGCGCGGCTGAAGGAATACGATCTAACGACGCTTAAGGACGATAAGCAATTTTTCCCGCCATACGACGCTTCGCCCGTAATCCGCAAGGATGTACTTTCGAAGCATCCGGAGCTGAACGGCATCATCGGTTTGCTGACCGGAAAAATCGACGCGCAAACGATGATCGGTCTAAACTACGAGGTCGACGTCAATAAGCGGAACGAGAAGAAGGTGGCGGAGGAATACTTGAAGAAAGTCGGCCTGCTGCAATAGAAGGAGGTAGAGATTCGCATGGAGTTGTTCTTTCGCTATATCGGCGAGAATTGGAGCGATCTGCTCGTTCTGACCGGCCAGCATATCGCAATGGTGGCCATCGGCCTCGCGATGGCGCTTGTCGTCGGCATTCCGTTCGGCATTCTTGCATCTCGGAACCGAAGATCGGCTGCTGTCATTTTGACGGTCGCGAACATTATTCAAGTATTTCCGAGCTTGGCGCTCCTCGTTCTGCTGATGGTCGTTTTCGGGCTTGGCGCGACGACCGTCGTCATCGGTTTGTTTCTTTATTCCCTTCTTCCGGTCATCCGAAACACGTATGTGGGCTTGACTCAGGTGAACCCGACGATTATGGAAGCGGGACGGGGCGTCGGCATGAGTCCGCTGCAAATCATGGTGAACGTCCAGCTGCCGCTTGCGTTGCCTTTTATGTTGACGGGCATCCGCATCGCGGCGGTCATTGCCATCGGGGTCGCGACGATCGCTCCGCTCGTCGGGGGTGACGGTCTCGGACGGGAAATCTATTCGGGCATCAATATGAACAATCCGGCCCGTCTGTATGCGGGCGCAATACCGGCCGCGCTCCTCGCGCTTCTGGCCGATTTCGCATTGGAACGATTGCAGCGTTCCGTGAAAATAGGGAAATAAAAGCGGCTATTGACAGCCTGCGGATTCGGAGGTAAGATTATTTTGTGAAATTAAATTGTGTACAATCAAATAAAAGAGGTGCCCACCCTATGTCCATTCATGACTTTACCGTTCAAACGATCGCATCCGGAGACCAATCGCTTGCCGGCTATAAAGGAAAGACGCTGCTCATCGTCAACACGGCGAGCGGCTGCGGCCTAACGCCGCAGTACAAAGGACTGCAGCACTTATACGATACGCATAAGGATGAAGGCTTCGCCGTCCTCGGATTTCCGTGCAACCAGTTCATGAATCAGGAACCGGGCACGAACGAGGAAATCCAAAGCTTTTGCGAAATGAACTATCAAGTGACGTTCCCGTTGTTTGCGAAGCTCGACGTGAAAGGCGAAACGGCCCATCCGTTGTTCCGGTATTTGGTCGATCATGTGCCGGCTCCTTACCATACGGGCGATATCGAGTGGAATTTTGCCAAATTCCTCGTAGACGGAAACGGCCATGTCGTGAAGCAATATTCGCCGCGCACGCTTCCAGAGGAAATCGAAGGCGACATCGAGAAGCTGTTGGCCGGCCAAGCGCTGGCTTAACCGAAAGCGAATCGATTCATAGACGCTGCAAACGAGTACAGCCCCGTTTCCGCCGAAACGGGGATTTTGCTTTTTGGCGAAACGGACTTTGCATTCGTTTTCCTTTGTCCGAAAAGATAGGAATATTTGTCCTTTTTGTAGTAGTATACTAATGTACGAACACTTTCCGAAATAAGGGGATATTATGCTCGATTCCATTTTCGGCATTTCGATGTTTTCCTTCTTTATCGTCGCGCTGCTGACGCCTTTCTTGATATGGGGCTTGCGGACGCTGAAGCTGACCCAGCCGATTCGGGTAGAAATGTACGCCGACATTCAGGCTAAAAAAGGAACGCCGCTTATGGCGGGACTTGTCCTTTTTACGGGGATCGGAACGACGCTGACCTTCCATCCGAGCCCGCTTACGGTGTTTTTGTGCGCCGCGTTTCTGCTGTTCGGGGTTGTCGGCTTCATGGACGATTTCAAGAAAGCGGCCTACCAGGACCCGAACGGGATCTCCAGCAAAACAAAGCTGCTGCTTCAATTTCCGATTACCGGACTCCTGCTGTACGTGTTGTTCGAGGCGTTCGATCTGAACGCGAACATTTCGATCGTCGGGGATATGCAAATCGCGCTGTATCCGATCGTCTACTTCATCGTCATGACGCTGTTTATCGTGGGGACCGCCAATGCCATCAATTTTACGGACGGGCTGGACGGCTTGCTCATTAACGTCGCGATTCCGAGCTATATGTTCTTCTTCGTTATTTCCGAATCGGTCGAGGTGAAGACGTTCTCCCTCGTCATGGTCGCTTGCCTGCTCGGCTTGTTTATTTACAACATCCATCCGGCCAGAGCTTTCATGGGCGATACGGGCTCGCTTGCGATCGGCGGCTCGCTGTCGTTTCTCGCGATTATCGAGAAGGTGGAGATTTTGATTCCGATATTGTTTTCCGTTTATTTGGCGGAACAGCTGTCGGTCATGCTCCAGGTATGGTATTACAAGAAGACGAAGCTGCGCATTTTCAAAATGGCGCCGATCCATTATCACTTCATTCTGAAATACGGCTGGAGCGAAAATAAACTGGTCGTGGTTTTCGGCTTCGTATCCTGGGCATCCGCACTCATCAGCTGGCTGCTCTGGAAGTTCGTTCTCTAGCCATACATACGGCAACAAAAAAGGAGCTTCGCGATTCGAATCGCGAAGCTCCTTTTTCTTTGGAACAGTCCCATAAATGGACATGCCGCTATGTACGTTTATTCACGCGTATTACCAGCTAGGAATAATCTTGATCTCGGTAAACATTTGCGTCAGGGCCGAATAGCTCCGGTTGAACGTAAAAATACGTTTGATTTGGTGCGTGATCATGACGATCGAAGTCATCGCCTCGTTCAACGATAACTCGAATTGGGGACAATCGATCAGCAGCTGCCGCGATTCTTTCTCGATAACGGAGGAGCCGGACACAATGGTCAGCTTGTCCAATGCGACGGCTTTGTCGATCGTGTTGATGAAATATTCGGCTTCGGTGTAGCTGCATGCTTGCTTCAGCCATTGATGGACGTCGAAAATGACGACATTCGTCGTGACGAGCCGGCGTTCCATATCGTCCAATTCGTGAAAGACGGAGCGGGCTTTCAAATAGTTCGGGTCGTCCGGATTCATATACGCTTTGAGCGCGGACTCGTCCAGAAATACGGCTTGTTGAAAAGGATCGCTATGCATTTGATTCATGAATATACTCACCATCGTTCATATTGTTTTTCCTGCTGATCAGAGCATCGAGCTGAAAGAGCGGATTGCGGTCCCTCTGCTCAAGCGTTGCGCGGCCATAGTAGTCGGTCGGTTTGCCGGCGATATACTGCTCCAGGGCGTGATTGACGATCGCGTCGACGGATACGCGGTGCTGCCCGGCCATGCGGACGCACTGCTCATACATTTTCGGTTCAAGCTCGACCGCGAAATCCTCGGTCTTGTCGGTTTTGTCGGAAATCAGCTTGGTAACGGATTGCTCCCACTTTTTCCATTTCGAGCGAAGTACGGAAGCCGATGCTTTCATGGCTGCGTTCACCCTCCTTTATACCGGTTTTTGTTCATCACTAGCGCTTGTTTTTCAAAGACCGCTATTCAGAAACGGGCTTTATAAACAACGGCTAGCTGGCGACAGGGCGGGATACTAAAACCTTCGTATATCTAGGACTTTTTCAGGGGGAGTCTCGAAAAATGTCACATTTTGCGGAGGGATTTGCGGAAGACGTTACGGTTTAGCTAGATATTGGAAGCGCTTCTGCCCCCAGAAAAGGGAAGCGGACGGAGAATATGTATACGTAAGCAAGCCAGTAAACCGCTTTGGAAAGGGGAACAACGCCATGTTTAAAGGATTCGATCAGCTATTCGGCGTCGATTTGGGTACGTCCAATACACTCATATACCAGCAAGGCAAGGGGATTGTGCTGCAGGAGCCGTCCGTGGTCGCGATCAATACGGAAACCGGGAACATTGTCGCTTTCGGGGTGGAAGCGGAGGCGATGATCGGGAGAACGCCGGGCAGTCTGGAGGTCGTTCATCCGCTGAAGGACGGGGTAATCGCGAATTTTGACGTCACTTCGGCGATGCTGAAACATTTTATCGGCAAAATCCAGTCCTCGCGCCTCTTTTTTCGCGGAACCCAGGTATGCATCGCCGTGCCTTGCGGGATTACGAACGTGCAGCGCAGGGCGGTAGAAGAGACCGTCATCCACAAGGGAGCGCGAAAAGCGATGGTCATCGAGGAGCCGCTTGCTGCGGCTTGGGGGGCGGGGCTTCCCGTCAACGAGCCGACCGGAAGCATGATTCTGGATATCGGCGGCGGTACGAGCCAGGTGGCGGTCGTCTCGCTCGGCGGCATCGTCGTCAGCCATTCGGTTCGCAGGGGCGGCATGTCGATCGACCAGGATATCATCGAATACGTCAAAAAAGCGTACAGCCTCGAAATCGGCCAGCGTACCGCGGAGGACATTAAAATCAAAATCGCGTCCGCCGTCTTGCCGGAGGAGGACGTTCGTATCGACGTGAAAGGGCGCGATCTCGTAAGGGGGCTGCCGAGGAGCATTACGCTTTGCGCAGACGAAATTTTCGAGCTGCTGGACACTTTTTTTACGTCGATTACGGATTCGATCCGGATCACCCTGGAAAAATGTCCGCCGGAGCTTGCCGGCGACCTTATCGAACGGGGCATTACGCTGTGCGGCGGCGGCGCCATGATGCAAGGTCTCGGCCAGCGTTTGCAAATGGAAACGGGTGTGCCGTTCCACTTGCCGGAGCAGCCCCTGGAATGCACCGTGCTCGGCGTCGGCAAAATAATCGGCGGCAAAATAAGAACGGCTTCTTAGCAGGACATGCGGGGGACTGGACGATAATAGGCCAGGCTTCTAATAGCGAACGAAATCGACAGCTTATGGAGGAATTGCCGGCCTTCTCGTCGAAAGCTTACCGTAAACGGACGAAGCGGGAGGAATCGGCGCATGGGACACGAACATCAGCTGCAATCGAAGGCCAGCTTGGACATGCTGCACCGTGTCAGGGAAATATGCGGGCGGCTGCTGGAGGTGGAAGAAGCGATTGACGGCTTCGGCCATACCTCCTTCCGCGTGAACGGCAAAACCTTCGTCATGCTGGGCGAAAACGAGCAAGGCGTCGCTTCGATGTCGATCAAGACGGCAAAGACGACGCAGGAATTTTTGCTGCTGCAGGAAGGGAAGTTTTTCAAGACGCCCTATATCGGGCAGCATGGCTGGGTATCGATACGCAACGCCGAGCCTGGCGACTGGGGCGAGCTTGAAAGCCTCGTCCGCGAAGGATATGGCCGCAGCGCACCTAAGCGGCTATTGAGCAAACAGAATTTGGGATAACACGCATGCGAATCAAGCATCGGACGAACTGCCGTTCCGGTGCTTTTTGCATTGCGGCAAGCTAGTCTTCAAGGGAAGCATGGACTGCCGGTACGCTTTTGGCGACAAGCTCGTGGTCGTCTTGAACACGACAATATTACCGGATGACGGAACTGCAGGCGGCCCTGCTGCTTGCGCAAATGACGCGGCTGGAGGAGCAGATGCGGGCAAGGGAACGGAGTGCGGCGCTACTCGATGAGCTGCTGGGGGAAATAGTCGGCATTATGCCGCCGGCCCGAGATGACCGCGTTACGCGGCATGCCCATCATCTCTATATGTTCCGAATCGATCCTGCGCGGACGGGGCGCATCGGGAAAGCCGATTTTATCCTTAAGCTGCAGGTGGAAGGCATTCCCGTCAATGCCGGGTATTTCTCGCTAAACCGCAATGAAGCGATTATCGAAGGCGTGCGGGAGCTGACGGGGGCGGAGCGGATTGACTCCTGTCCGGTAAGCGAGCGGGTGAGCGAGAAGGAAGTCGTTTGGCTGGGGCAGCATGTGCTGCTATCCGGCGAAAAAGCCAAACTATTGTCCTCCCAATTCCAGCCTAAAATTGTTGTAGGTTTTACAATATTTTGGAGCTAAGTGGGGGCTCGTCAATGAAATGTTGTAAATTTTGCAGCATATCTGCCGAATATAGGGCGGTTTGAGCCCATTTTGCTCGAAATGCTGCATTTTTTACAACATTGTGCTCTTTGGGGCAATGAATATCGGTAGAATGCTGCATTTCATACAACATTTCAATCTAAAAGTGTGTGCGGCAATGCCCATCTCCTGCTGCTACCGGCACTTAATAACGACCAAGGCCAACTGAATTTCGCCGGTTGTCCCTATGATACGAACAGGGGTATTCCGATAGCGTTTTTTTGCCGCTTTCGGAATACCCCTGAGTTCGTCATTCGAAATTCATTCGCACATGCTTCGCCATCCATAAACAGGTGTCCCACAGGTCGGCGACAGGCTGATTCGTGAACGGCAGCGTATGCATGTAGCCGGGAGGGCCGAACTCGGGCGTCACCGTCGTATAGGCGAAGCCGCTGCGTTCGCGGAGCCGGACGATTTGACGCCACCATGCCATATGCGCTTCGAGCTCGCGCGCGTATTCGGGAGCCGCCGGATGCGGTACCTGCGGACCTTCCGCATAGCCGACCCTGGCGTGAACGTGCAGCGTCCGCTCGAATGCCAGTTGCAGCGCATCGGTCTGATCCTCCAGCAGCGATTCACACACGCAGCACCAGTGGCTGAAGTCGGCCGTAATTTTCAGCTCAGGCAGGTCGCGCAGCAGCTGAGCCGTCGACCAAGGCGTAAACATGGCGCGGCGGCGGTGGGTTTCATGCCCGACCGGGACGCCTGCGGAGCGCTCGGCCTCCAGCGCTTGCCGGAAAAATTGCAATTGTTCCTCATACGGCATGCAGTCGCGCGCGCTATGCGAGATGACGAGCAGGGGCTTTATCGCAGCCGCCCGTTCCAGTCCGAGCGCGAACGTTTCGCCATGATTGCCGGAAGTGGAAATAAGCGCGATATACTCGAGCTTGTATTCGTCCAGGAGCTCCTTGAATTCGCCGACGTGCTCGGGTGCGGGAACGCCTGACTCGACGCCTGCATAGCCTGCTTCGGCAATTAACGCGAAGCTCTCGCGGTAGGAGAGCTCCTCCATACCCCATAATGATTTAAACAGCTTGACTATCATGATTTCGTCCGCTCCCTCCGGTGATCCCGATGTTATCGTTTCGGTATTATTTGCTCCTAAGCCAGGGTGGCAGGAGGCCACTTCGGCTATGCTTTCTCCATCACGGCTTCGGAACGAACGGTGCTTCGGCGCACAAGCTTCCTGCGTGCCAGCACCGCCGGCGAGACCGGACTAACATGCCATTCGTCGACCGTCCGTTTCCTCAGGCTTGTCCATGACAATCCTTGAAATTGCCATATCGTATTCCTCCTTATAGGGTACGGAACGGTTTGATAAGTTCATCGTAGCACTTTAAATGAAGTGACGCCATTTCGTCAGGTCTTGAAAAATTGCATATTTGTAGTCACAATAGATCAATAGGTTTCAATGTGCGCATAGGGGCTGATCGAATGGAAAGCATGTTTGCGCTGCCGAATCTGTACAGCGCCATCCGGATACCGGGGATGGAGTATGCCCGCAGAGAAGCGGGGTGGTCGTACCCGAATCACCGGCATCCTTATTTCGAGTTTCTCTGCTGCATCGAAGGCGAAATCAAACAGTGGGTGAACGGACAGCCGATTGTGCTGAATCCGGGAGATGCGGTCATGATCCAATCGGATGTTTATCATCGAACGGAAACGTCGGTCGACTGCCGTTATTTCGATTTTCATTTCGAGGTGGAGATTGACGAAATCGATTTGATTTTTCAACTGGCGGAAGAGCCGGTCATTCGCGTGAATGAGCACGCGCATGTATATCGCTGGGTGAAGCAGTTCTTGACCCGGTTCGGCGAAAGACTGGGAACTATGGGAGCGGATGAACCTGCAGCGAAGAAGGCTGACGACTTGAAAAAGTCGCTGGACCGGTCCGTCCTGCTGCTGAACATTCACTCGAGCTTGCTGGAGGGAGTTGGCTTGTTGACTGCATTTCTGTTGAATGCGGGGAGGAGCGGGCTGCTTTCATCCAAAGCGAAGCCGTCGCAGATCAGACTTGCACGGGAAGCGGCTTGTTTGATCGAAGAGCGAGAGGACGAACGTGTCAGCATTGCGGAGCTGGCGAGGCAATTAAACGTTCACCGGACGCATTTGCATCAATGCTTTAAGACGGTTTACGGCGTCTCGCCCTCCGATTACGCCCAGCAGAAGCGGTTACGCGAAGCGAAGCACATGCTGCAGACGACAAGCTGGAGTATCGAAGAGATCGGCCATCGTCTCCGTTTCTCGTCGACTGCCCATTTTAGCCGGATGTTCCGCTCTATGGCGGGGATATCCCCTTTGCAGTTCCGAAATCACGAGAAGGGGAGAGATGTTTGATAAAATTAATTTATATATTTGATATAAAAATCGATGTTTTGTTTATCGAAAAACCTTGTTATGATAATCCCATCAAGATACAAGAGCATTCATGAGGAGGCGGTCGGGTTGAAAGCCAAGGTTACGGGATTGGAAGGAATCGTTGCGGCGGACACGGAGATCGGATATGTGAACGGAGCCGAAGGCAAGCTGGTGTACCGGGGCTACCGGGCGAAGGATTTGGCGGTTCGTTGTTCGTTCGAGGAAGCGGCGCATTTGCTATGGTACGGCGAGCTGCCGGACGAATCCGCCCTGCAGAAGCTTAAAAAGCAGCTTGAAGGGCATAGAAGACTGACGCCGGAGCTTAAAGGGCTGCTGGACGCGATGCCGAAGGAAACGCCGATCATGAACGTCCTGATGGCTGCCGTCGCTTCTCTTTCCGAAAGCGGTTCGGCTTGGCCGCCGACGGCCGAACAGGCGATTCGCTTGACGGCGCTGCTGCCTGTCGTTATTGCTTACCGTTACCGCCAGGAGAATGGGTTGCCTTGGCTGGAGCCGGACGGCGAAAGCGGGCATGTGGACTACTATTTGAGACTTTTGTTCGGGCGCAGGCCTTCCGAGGCCCATGTCCGGGCGATGAACGCTTACATGATTTTGGCGATGGAGCACGGCTTGAACGCTTCCACATTCGCGGCGCGCGTCGTTTCCTCGACGGAATCGGACCTGTATTCAGCGGTGAGCGCAGCGATCGGAGCCATGAAAGGTCCGCTCCACGGAGGCGCGCCATCCGGCGTAATCAAGCTGCTGGAGGATATCGGCGAAAAGGAGCGGGCGGAATCGCATATGCGTGAGGTACTGGAGAAAGGGGAGCGGCTGATGGGCTTCGGCCACCGGATTTACAAAGCGCTGGATCCGAGGGCCGAAGCGCTCAGAGACGTAACGGCGGCGCTATCCGGAGGCGATCCGTGGCTTGACCTCGCCCGGCATGCCGAGCAGACGGCTGTCCGTCTGCTGGCCGAATACAAGCCGGAACGCAAGCTGCATACGAATGTCGAGTTTTATGCAGCGGCCGTTATGCGTGCGGTCGAAATGCCGCCGCAGCTGTTTACGCCGACATTCACGGCGGCGCGCGTAGTAGGATGGACTGCTCATGTGCTGGAGCAATCGCGCGTCAACCGGATATTCCGCCCGCAGTCGGTCTATGTGGGGCCGATGCCGGACGAAGAAGGACTCACACGCAACCGATAGGATGCCAGAGAATGCCCATTTCTTGTTGTGTCCGCTCGTTGGCAGTCAAGAAATGAGAATACGCAAACCGCCGCAGCAGGTAAGCTGCCGGCGGTTTTTTTGCGTTCGCATAGGTTCGCGCTCACCCTTATCCGCATTTATTGCCAAACGATAAACAGTCGGCACAAGGATTGGTCATTGAGCCAGCGTCCGCGTTTCGGTAGGATTCGGTTATGCGATGTTGGCATGACAAACGGATAAGGGGGGGAGCAAGTTGCCGCAAACGCATATTCAGAAAAAAAGACGGCAAACGCATGTACAAGCGGCCGTCGCTTCGGGAGGGGTGCAGACGCCGGGAGTACGCGAACAATATTTGCCGCAAGGCTGGGCCGCAGCGATCAAACGCGATAAATACTTATATTTGCTCGCGTTGCCGGGGCTGCTGTTTTTTCTTGTTTTCAAATACGCCCCGCTCTGGGGACTTGCGATCGCTTTTCAGGACTATTCGCCTTTTATGGGGTTCTGGCACAGCGATTGGGTCGGCCTCAAATATTTTCACGAATTCTTCACTAGCCCGGACTTCTTCCTGTTGTTCCGCAATACGATGGCGATCAGTCTGCTGAACATTTTGTTTTTCTTTCCGCTGCCGATCGTGTTGGCGCTGCTGCTTAACGAAGCGAGGAACTTGCTTTACAAGAAAATCGTGCAGACGATCGTATATTTGCCTCACTTCTTATCGTGGGTCGTTATCGTCGGGATCTGTTTCCTTATTTTCAGTCAAGGAAGCGGCATCATTAACAACATAATAACCCAAGCGGGCGGCAAGCCTGTCGCGTTCCTGACAGAGCCGAACATGTTTTGGCTCATGTTGACAGCGCAGGTCGTGGGAAGGAAGCGGGCTGGGGTACGATCATCTTCCTGGCTGCGCTGGCCGGCATCAATCAGGAGCTGTATGAGGCAGCACGTGTGGATGGCGCTAACCGCTGGAAGCAAATGGTGAATATTACGCTGCCGGGTATCCGAAGCACGATCGTCGTTCTTCTTATATTGCGGCTCGGTCAAGTGATGGACGTCGGCTTTGAGCACGCGGGACGTTCGCGCTGCAGCTGCTGCAGGGACATTTTATGCACTACTCTGACGAGCAGCTTGCCCTTATGCTGCGCCGCTACGATCTGCCCGATCAAGGCGAACATACCGTGCTTGTCGTCGCGTACGACAAGACCGGGAGAGGGGGCAGCTTTGACGAGGCGGACAACGAATTGATCGTTTTCGCCATCCGTAACGTCGCCCAGCATATGCTAGAAGAGAAGAATAAGGCAGGAATCGTCATAGATTTGCTCAATGATCAAGTGGCCCTATGGCTTTGGTGCGATTCTCCGGAAAGCGAAGACAGGGAACATGAAGTAAAAATGTTTGCGGAATCGCTGCGAACTACTGTTGCGGGTTATTTGAAGCTGACCGTGACGATCGGGATGAGTGACGGTACCGATGTGATCGCAGAGCTGCCGGAACAGTTCAGGCAGGCATCGGTAGCTGTTCGTTCCCGAATCATTGTCGGCGGCAATCAGGTCGTGAGCCCTACGAGCGGCATGATGAATTCCGACTTTCCGTTCCGCTACCCGTTAGAGATCGAAACGCATTTCGAGCAGTCGCTACAGGTTGGTGACGGGGAGGAAGCGGAGCGGATGCTGGGCGAGTTTTCAAATATCATGCGAGGAGCGCTGGCGAAACCGGAGCTTGTTACGATGTCCTATAACCAGCTTGTGACCAGCGCGATTCGGTCGGCTTATATGCTCGGCATGCAGGAGGAAAGGCTGTTTGGCGAAAACCGGACCGATCCGTATGCCGAATTGCGAAAATACCATACGCTTCCGGAACTGAACGAATGGGTTAGGATCAGCTTGGTTTGGCCGATCGTCGGCTTCGTTCATGGCAAGCGCAATCAGGAGAACGAACGGCTGATCGGCAAGGTGGTTGCTTTCATCGAAACGAATTACCAGTACGATTTGTCGCTTGACCAATGCGCGGAGATTTGCGGCCTGAGCCCGCACTATTTGAGCAAAATGTTCAAGAAAACGATGGACGTGTCGTTTATTGAGTTTTTGACCTCGCATAGGCTGGAGCGGGCCAAGGGCTTGCTGCGTGAGACGGAGCTGTCCATAACGGACATTTCGGAGAAGGTCGGCTATCAGCCGAAAAATTTTATTCGCGTGTTCAAAAAGCATACCGGCCTGACGCCGGGACAGTTCCGGGATTCGATTGCGGACTCATAGTGAAGCTGGAGCCCCTTGTACTAAAGCGCCCAGCCTCATTCTCCGGCTAGTTCGCGCAGCATGGCCGAACTGAGCGTCACCGGCTCCCGGCCGATCTTGTCCAAGCTGAAGCCGTCGATAAGATCGGCTGCCTGCAGAGGCTCCGGCCGGCCGATCAGCCCGCTGAGGTAAGCGAGCCAGCCGATGATCTGCTCGGGAGCCGTTCCCGCAATGCGCATGCCGGCCACCGCCACCGCCTGATGCCGCTTGGAGAGCCGCTGCTCGTCCGGCGCATAGAGCAGCGGTACATGCGCGAAGCGGGGCGGCTTGTGCCCGAGCGCTTCGTAAAGCAGCAGCTGCCTCGGCGTCGAGTCGAGCAGGTCCCAGCCGCGAAGCACGTCGGTTATGCCCATGGCGATGTCGTCGATGACGACGGCCAGTTGATAACCGACGATACCGTCGGCTCGCTTCACGACGAAGTCGCCGCCCGCGCCGGCTTCGTACTGCATGCCGCCGGCGACGATGTCCTCGAAGCGGATGGGCTTCTCCGGGAGCGCAAAACGGAAAGAAGGCGCCTTAAGCGCCTTTTTGGCGTTGCGTTCGCTCTCGGCAAGCAGGCGGCAGGTTCCGGGGTAAACGGGACCCTCCGATTCGAGGCCGTGCGGCGCGCTTGCGATCGCCTGCAGCTCGGAGCGGCTGCAATAGCAAGCATACAAATCGCCTTGCTCAAGCAAACGGGCCATCGCATGCTCATACCGTTCGGCGCGCTCGCTTTGAGTGTACGGTCCATAAGGGCCGCTTGTATCCGGGCCTTCATCCCAGTTCAGCCCGAGCCAGCGCAGGTCCTCCATAATTTGTTCGGCGTATGCCGGACGCGAGCGAGGCGCATCGATGTCTTCCATGCGCAGGACGAACTGCCCGCCGGCATGCCTGATTTGCAGCCAGGCGAGCAGGGCGGTGCGAGCGTTGCCGATATGAAGCTGGCCGGAAGGGGTCGGGGCGAATCGCCCGCGAACGACGGAGTTAGTCATGGCATTCAACCTCTTTCGAGAAATGATGCATGAGTTTATCGGTATACGTACGGAAAAACGAGCAGGGACGGCGTCCCTGCTCGATGTTGGCGTTATAGGTCTTCGTAAAGAAAATGGCGGAGCTGACGGGATTCGAACCCGCGGTCTCCTGCGTGACAGGCAGGCATGTTAGGCCTCTACACCACAGCTCCACATATTGTGCTTACTTCGTAAGCAAGGCGTCCAAGCAGTCTCTCGTGGACACAAGTGATATATTAGCACGTATTGGATTGTTGCGCAACTGTTATTTGAAAAAAGCTTCGATTCTTGGTGCATAGCGAACTAACGATTGACAACAAAAAAACGGTTCCACTATTATTAGGTTGAACCAAGTTCAGTATATTGATCGTTTTGCGTTGTAGTCATAAATTGCATTCGGCTTCCTTATATATTGGTAGCGTTTACAGTTTCTGCCGCTTGGAATCTGGTACAAGAGAGAGGGGGATACGGATTGAAGCTGCCATCCGTCCGTTTCAAAAGCGTCTATGCCAAGCTTTTTCTATCCTACGCCGCGTTGCTGTTAGTGACGACGGTCGCAGTCGGCGCAACTTCTTACCTCTTTTTTACTTCGAGCTTGAATGATGAGGTGGAGAAGGTTCACTCCCGCATGCTGACCCATACGAGCGAACAGCTGCAGGTGAACCTGCTGGAGAAAGCCGAAAAAATATTCGCGGATTTGGCGACGAACGCGGATGTGCATTATTTGTTCGACAATCCGGTGGCGGGGAATCACGCGAGGGTGGGAGAAATTCTTCAATATTTACGGGCGATGGTTGCGCTGAATCCGAACCAGGTGGAGTCGGTCTCCGTTTATTACCGCGGAAGCAACGCGATCATTTCCTCGAACCACGGACTTGCGCTCCTGGACAGCTTGCCCGATAAAGTCACGGTCAGCACGGACTGGATCGAACGAATGAACCGTGCGGATACGGGATCGATATGGCTCGAAACGCGCAAGGTGCCGGTCAGCACGACCTCGGACACTTTCGCCGCCGATGTCGTCTCGTATGTAGGCGGCTATCCTTACTATTCCATGGGGATGAAGGCGAAGGGCTTCATCTCCGTTAACTTGAAAGCGGAAGCTTTCTATCAGATGATCCGGTCCACGGACCAAACGGATAGAGGGCAGCTGTGGATCATGAGCGAGTCCGGGCGAATCATTTCGATGGGAAATCCGGAGGCGGAAATCGGCACGGATGAGGGAATGAGGCTGCTGGCGAACATGCGGGGCAGCGAGAAGGGGGAGTTTTCGGATTGGATCGGGGGCGTATCCGCGCTGGTCTCCTATACGAAAATACCGACTACGGACTGGCTGCTCGTTCAGGCGACACCGACGGACGAGTATAACCGCAAGGCGGCTGCGATCCAAAGAACACTTGTTTTCGTCTGTCTGGCTGCGATCGGGCTCGGTCTTATTTTTTCCAGAGTGCTGACCTCAAGTATGTATATGCCTTTAAAAGCGCTACTACATACGGTCAAAAGCCTGTTCAACACGTCTTTCCCGGCCTCGCCGGGCAAGCATGAGAACGAGTACAAGCAGATCGACGACTTTGTGGCCAACCTTTCGGTGAAAATGAGCGGTCTGGAAGCGACGGTATCCGAAAACATTCCGATCATCCGGCATAACCTCGTCTTCGGGTTGCTGAACCGAACCATCACGCAGGAAGCGGAGCTGTCGGACCGTCTGCGTTTTCTCGGGCTGGACTGGACGGAGCCGTTCTATTCCGTGCTGCTGGTAAGGATCGACGAACGCGACATGAGCGCGCTCAGCGAAGAAAACCGGCAGGTTGTCGTCTATAACCTTATACGCGAGCTGGAACAGATGCGAACGGGCGATATTTCCTTCTCGGCCATTTCTTCCTCCGCAACCGATATTTCGGCGATCGTCAACTGCCGGATCCAAGAGGACGAGCTGCTGCGCGGTATCGCGGAACGGCTTTCCGCGTTCGGATGCGAGCAGTTCCGGGTCAGGCTGGCCGCTTCATCGGGCGGCTGGGTGGTCGGACCTCTCCGTCTGTATCTTTCCTGCCGGGAGGCGCAAGACACGATCGAGCAGCGGTTTTTTCGCCCGGATACGGTGTTTTTCGCGCATGCGGATTACGGGATCAAAGGAACGGCGCACGAGGAAATACCGGAAGCGATGCAAGCGGCGTTTACGGAAGCGCTCAAGGGACGGGATCTCTCCGTTCTGAAGGAAACGTTGTCGGATTTCGTCCGTCATCTGGAAGCGGGAAGATTTACCGCAGAATACGGTCACGAGAAATGGAAGCAGTGGGTCGGACTGTACCGGCAATATATCAAAGACATGCATCTGAAGTCGAGTGAAGTGATCGGCGAGCGGCTTATGGAGCAATTTCAGACGATCGCCGACATTCGCGAGTTCGAGGCGTGGCTGCTGGAGGCGGCGGAGCAGACGTTCCGGTTCGTGGAGGAACGAAGCCGCAATAAATCGGGGGAATCGATCGGCGAGATCAAACGTTACGTCGAGGAGCATCTGGCGGAGGATCTCAGCTTGCAGATCGTGGCGGAACGCGTGAGCCTGCATCCGAGGTATGTCAGCCAGCTGTTCAAAGAAGAAACGGGCGTCAATTTTGTCGATTACGTCAACAAGCGGCGCATTGAGGCGGCGGCGCAGCTGATCAAGACAACCGATCTGAACGTGGAGCAAATCGCAAACCGCGTCGGCTTCAACACGCCGGCTTATTTCATCAAGAAGTTCAAGGAAGTTTACGGGGTTACGCCGAAGGCTTACAAATTCAACTATACGACAAATCAATAGGACAGCGCAGGAACGTGTCCGGAGAAGCTCGATCCGCTTGGATCGCTTTCCCGTGCACGTTTTTTTCGAATCGGGGGGTTCGTGCTGGGGGCAGGCCGATGCCAACGTCCGCGAGCCATAAGCCGATTGCCCGGCCCCGTTCTATAATCTGACGAATGATGTACCGCCAAAAACGGGGCAATCTGAAAGTTGTTCTATAATCTGATCTATTTGTTATTGTTGCTCGGCGCCGTTATCCGCTATGTTTGGGGAGCCGGACGACATGACGGGGAAAGCGGATGGCGGACGCAGAAAACGAGTGAATGACGGATACCAACAGAGAAACCGAAATCAGAAAGGAGCGCCAGCTTATGAATCGTCCCCTTGCTTCGAAAACGCTTCCGGGCCGAGGCAATCCGATCGGAAACAGCAGATTGATCCGATCGTTCCGCGGCTACTGGAAGTACAAATATTTAACGCTGCTCTTCCTCCCTGCGGCGGTCTATTATTTTATCTTCCATTACATGCCGATATACGGCATCCTGATCGCCTTCAAAAACTACAAATTCAGCCAGGGCATCCTAGGGAGCGCGTGGGTCGGCTTCGATCATTTTCGCGAACTGTTCGCGCTGGGCAGCTTTTGGCAGGTGTTTCGCAATACGCTGATCATCAGCTTCTTTAAACTCATATTCGGGTTCCCCGCGCCGATTGTGTTCGCGCTTTTGCTTAACGAAATTCGCGTTGCGTTTTTTAAGAAAACGGTGCAAACGATCAGCTATTTCCCGCATTTTCTGTCATGGGTCGTGCTAGGCGGTCTTGCGATTCAATTTCTGTCCCCGTCGATCGGTCCGATCAATATCGTGCTGCAGGCGCTCGGCTTTAAACCGATTTATTTTCTCGGCAGTCCCGAATGGTTCCGTTCCGTCCTGGTCATCACCGACATCTGGAAGGAGCTCGGCTGGGGGACGATCGTTTATCTGGCCGCGATTACGGGGGTCAACCCGGAGCTGCACGAAGCGGCTACCGTGGACGGGGCCAACCGGTATCACCGCATCCGCTATGTGACGTTGCCTGCAATGGCGCCTGTCATTACCATCATGCTCATCTTCGCGATAGGACGATTGATCAACGACGACTTCGACCAAGTGTTCAACCTGTACAACGCCGCGGTCATGGAAGTGGGCGATGTGCTCAGCACTTATACGTACAGAGTCGGTCTTGTGAACATGCAGTACAGCTTCTCGACCGCCGTCGGGCTGTTCAAAAACATCATCGCTTTCGCGCTTGTCTTAGGCGCCAATGCGCTTGCGAAGAAATTCAACGAATACGGCTTATGGTAAGCCGCACAGGGAAAGGTGGGGTCTGCCATGATCGATAAAAAGACGAATCTGTTCGATGTGCTCAATACGATTTTCATGATAGCGTTATGCTTGACGACCGTTTATCCGTTCCTGTACCTGTTGTCGCTCTCGTTCAGCACGGGGGATATCAAGCTCACCAACATTAATCTCATTCCGCCGAAGGTGACATGGGCCAACTACGATAAGGTGCTCACGAACGACTTCATATTAAGCGGCTTCATCAACACGGTAACGCGGACCGTACTCGGAACGGCGCTATCGATATGCGCGACCGTATTCGCGGCGTATCCGCTGGCGAAGCGATATTTTCCGCACCGCACGTTCTGGACCGCGTTCATCGTCTTTACGATGTTCTTCAGCGGCGGGCTGATTCCAAGCTACTTGCTCGTCAAAAGCTTGGGTCTCATGAACAGCATTTGGGCTCTTGTGCTGCCCGGCATGATCAGCGCGTTTTCGCTCATCATCGCCCGCAATTTCTTTATGGCGCTGCCGGAAAGCTTGGAGGAATCGGCCAAAATCGACGGCGCCAACGAGATCGTCATTTTGTTCAAAATCATCATTCCGATTTCGATGCCGATTATCGCGACGCTTTCGCTCTGGATGGCCGTATCGCACTGGAACGCATGGTTCGACAGCCTGATCTATATGACCGATTCGCATAAGCAAGTGCTTCAGGTCGTCATGCGAAGAATCGTGCTGCTGGGCTCGAAGGATGTCATGGACGTCAACTCCTTCGACGATCCGCTCCTTGTCGCGAATCCCGAAACGATCAAAGCGGCGACGATTATGGTTACCGTGATCCCGATTGTCCTGGTATATCCGTTCCTGCAAAAATATTTCGTCAAAGGCGTTCTCGTCGGCTCCTTAAAAGGCTGATTTCATGAGGGTGTAGCATGGACCGAGCCCGGGTCGGTTCCACGTTGACCATATAGAAGTGCTGTGATTCGAAATAATGGGAGGTCTTCCTAATGAAAAAGTTCCAAAACAAACGTGCGTTGGCCGCGATAGTGGCATCGCTCATGCTGGCTTCCGTCGCCGCAGGCTGCTCGTCGTCGAAAGAAGAGAAAGAAACGGGCGGTACGAAGGACGGCGGGGCGCAATCGAATAAGCAGGTTTCGATTTCTTGGGTATCGGGTCAGTCGACGCCGGTTGACGCGAACGCCAAGATGATTAAATATTGGAATGAAAAATTGAACGTCAAGCTGGACATCTGGAATGTCGAATCGAATAACTTCGCCGAAGCGATGAACCTGAAATTCGCATCCGGCGAAATCCCGGACCGTATGGTCGTCAACGGCTTCGCCATGCTGCAAAAATACGTAGACCAGGATCTGCTTGCGGAAATCCCGCTCGAGATGCTGAAGAAGCATGCGCCGAACGTTTATGCCAAAACGGAGAAGGAAATGCCGAACGCATTCGAATACGCCAAAATCAGCGGCAAAATTTACGGCATTCCGAAGCTCGTCATGTACGACCGCTTCCGTGCTCCGGTCGTCTGGCGCGGCGATTGGCTGAAAAACGTCGGCATCGCGAAAACGCCGGAAACGCTGGAGGAGTTCGAGCAGGCGATCTACAAGCTGGCGAACGGAGACCCGGACAAAAACGGTAAAAAAGATACGTACGGCTTCTCGGCTTCCTCGCTGCCGATGGTATACGGGGCGTTCGGCTATCTGCCGGACCGCTGGACCGAGAAGGACGGAAAGCTCGTTTACGGCGCGGTGCAGCCGGAAATCAAAGAGGCGCTTACGCTGCTTAACAAATGGTACAAGGACGGCGTTATCGATCCGGAATTCATTACCGGCGAGAACAACGGGGGATATTGGGCGCTTTCGCACGCGTTCATCAACGGTAGAATCGGCTTAACCGGACTAGGCGTATTCTATCACTGGAAGCCGCTTCTGTTCGAAGGCGATACCGCTTCGCATGACTACGTGGAGATGAAAAAGGTGAACGCAGCCGCGGCCGACGCAATGGCATACGGCATGCCGCCTAAGGGTCCGACCGGCAAGATGGGCGCTCCGCAAGGCTCTTTGCTGAACGGCAACTTCATCTCGCTCGGCAAGCAGTTGGAGAAGAACCCCGAGAAGATGGCCAAAGTGCTGGAGGTGATCGATACGATCAGCGCTTCGTCCTACGAAAATTACGTTACGGCGATGTTCGGAATCGAAGGCGAGGATTGGACGTTCAACCAAGATAAAGCGCCGGTGCTCAAGAACAATCAGACGACGCAGGATCTCGAGAAAATGGGCGCCAACAACGTTATGGAATCGCTGGAGCTGCCCGAGTTCTCCTCCGTCTCGATGTCCAAGCGGAACCAATGGGCGGCCGCCAACGGCTTCGAGAAGGGCGGCATCCGCAATCAGCTGCTGACCGCGCTGCCTTCTCAGTCGAAATACCAAGCGGAACTGCAAAAGCTCCAGGATCAGACATTCATCTCGATCATCGCCGGCGATAAGCCGATTTCCGAATTCGACGAATTCGTGAAAAAGTGGAGAAGCGGCGGCGGCGAGCAGATGGAGAAAGAAGCGAACGAATGGTTCTCGAAGCTGAAAAAATAGCCGCGAAATGATAGGCTATAGCTATGCGGGAGTATCCGGAGGGGTTGCAAATGCTGCTCCGAGGGATACTCTCTTCTAACTTTGCCGGCTTCCGGCCGGTACTGCGTCAGGAGAGGATACGTATGACAATCAAAGTAGGCATTGCCGGAGCAAGAGGGCTGAGCAACATCGATGGCTTTCGGGCGATTCCGGATGTGGAGGTCGTCGCGCTTTGCGATTTGCACGAAGGGCTTCTGAAAGAGCAGGCGGAGAAGTATCGCATCCCCCGCACCTACCGGATCTATGAAGACATGCTGGAGTCGGAGCTTGATGCCGTCGTCATTTCCACGCCGATGCAGCTTCACTTTCAGCAGACGGTTCAGGCACTGGAGGCGGGTAAGCATGTCATGTGCGAGGTCACCGCAGGCGTCGCGATGGATGAGCTGTGGTGGCTGAAGGAAGCGGCGGAGCGCAGCGGCAAAGTATATATGATGGCCGAAAACTACTGCTATATTCCCCAAAATCAGCTCCTTGCGAACATGGTACGCAAAGGGCTGTTCGGCGACGTTTACTTTGCGGAAGGGGAATATCTGCACGACATCAAACATCTGGCAAGCGGCTATAACCGGCGCGTGCCGGGCGACCAGGCGGCAGCGGGCAAGACGTCCTGGCGGAACTACTGGCAGCTGGGCAAACGCGGCACTTTCTATCCGACGCACAGTCTCGGCCCGGTCATGCAGTGGTTCCCGGGGGACCGGATCGTATCGGTATCCAGCTTCGGCACCGGCCGGCATACCGCACCGCATTTCCGCCAGGAGGATACGTCCGTTACGCTTTGCCGGCTGGAGAGCGGTAAGCTGATCAAGCTGAGGGTCGACTGCATTTCGAACCGGCCGGAGAACGGCGCTTACTACACGCTGCAAGGGACGAAGGGCTGCTACGAGGCGCCGAGAGGGCTTGGGGATCAGCATAAAATATATGTAAAGACGGACGGCGAGCATCATGACCAAGCGGCGTGGCGTCCGCTTACGGATTTTGACGAGCATTTGCCGGAGCGATACCGGAACGCAACGGAAGCGCAGCGAAACGCCGGTCATTTCGGCGGCGACTTCTTCATCGTGCAGGACTTTGTCGACGCGATCCGAAACGGCTCGAAGCCGCCGATCGACGTGTACGACGCTTGCGAGTGGACCGCAGTCGCGCTCCTGTCGGAGCTGTCGATCACGAACGGAGGAAGGCCGATGGAGATGCCGGACTTCCGGAAGACGAGTTCGTATAAGGATCAAATCATTAAGCTGTGATAGGGAACAAAGCGGCGAATGAAGTTTCGTCTGATTGTTCGATCCATAAAATAAACCTCCGAACCCGTTACTGGAGCGGGCGCGGAGGTTTATTGGCCGTTCGGCGATCGGCTAGTCGCGCTGCAGCAGCGACGCGCCGGCGATTCCCGGGTTTGTCATTTCGTACGGATCGAGGATGAGATTAAGCTCTTCTTCGCTCAGCACGTTATATTTCAGACAGAGATCGCGTACCGGCTGTCCCGTTTCGATCGCTTCTCGGGCGATCCGGGCGACAACCTCGTAACCGAGATGCGGGTTGAGCGCGGTAATGACGCCGACGCTCTTCTCTACATATTCCCGGCAGCGGTCCACATTCGCTTCGATACCGTCCAGGCAGTGGGTGCGGAAGACGCGGAACGCTTCGTTCATCATGCTGAGCGACTGCAGCAGATTGAATACAAGCACGGGCTCCATGACGTTCAGCTCAAGCTGGCCGGCCTCGGAAGCGAGGCAAATCGTATGATCGTTTCCGATGACCTGGAATGCGACTTGATTGACGACTTCGCACATGACCGGGTTAACCTTGCCCGGCATGATCGAAGAACCGGGCTGGCGCGACGGCAGGCGAATTTCTCCGAAGCCTGCGCGAGGGCCCGATGCGAGCAACCGCAAATCGTTGGCGATTTTGGACAGGTTGATCATGCATACCTTGAGCGCGGCGGAAACCTCCGTATACGCGTCCGTGTTTTGCGTCGCATCGACGAGATGCTCGGCGCCCTGAAGCGGCATTCCGCTATACTCGGCGAGCAGTTGAACTACGCGCTCGATGTAACGCGGATCGGCATTCAAGCCTGTGCCAACCGCCGTCGCGCCCATATTCACTTCGTACAGATGCTCGCGCGTAGCCGAAATCCGCTTAATATCGCGGGCGAATACGCGGCTGTAGGCATCGAATTCTTGTCCGAGCCGGATCGGCACGCCGTCCTGCAGATGGGTGCGTCCCATTTTGATGACGCCGTCGAATTCCACCGCTTTCTTTTTGAAGCTTTCGTGCAGGTCCTCCATCGTGTCGAGCAGCTTGCCGAGCAGCGACAGCGCCGCGATGTGGATAGCGGTCGGAAACGCGTCGTTCGTGGATTGCGCCATATTGACGTGCGAGTTCGGGCTAACCTTGAAATAGTCGCCTTTGTTGCCGCCTAGAAGCTCGATCGCCCGGTTCGCGATGACTTCGTTCGCATTCATATTGATCGAGGTGCCGGCCCCCCCTTGAATCGGGTCGACGATAAACTGGTCATGCCACTTGCCGTTCATGATTTCTTCAGCCGCTTGTACGATCGGTTCGCCGATCTGCGGGTTTAGCTGTCTGATTTCCATATTGGCTTGAGCGGCGGCCTTCTTGACGGTCGCGATCGCCACAATAAGCTCGCGGTGGATTCTGTAGCCGGTAATCGGGAAATTTTCTACTGCGCGAAGCGTCTGAATACCGTAGTATGCGTCGATCGGCACTTCCTTCTCACCAAGAAAATCTTTTTCGATGCGAGCTGCTTGTGCGGTTGTCATGATCGGTCTCCTCCGTTATCGGTGCGGCGCGGCGATGCCGCTTCCGCTTTGTTGTCGTTCCGGATCGATTGCAACTGCGCGCGTCCCGCTAACCGCGGGCTCTCCGGTGAAAAGCTTGGAGGCTGGTCGGCGGATGGACGGCGATCGAATCGTCAGAACGCCTGCGATACTTTGATAGTACCATAAAGTGCGAATGAAGCGTAATTCGAGCCAACATATGGAAAGTATAGCCGTATGCGGACTACGTTAGCGCTTATACCTTATATGTTATATTTCATTGACGCTTCTGGCAAGATATATGTCGTACTACTTCATATCCTTCCATTCTATAATATCATTCGATGTCGTTATTTTATACTAATTGTTGTCCTCATTTTTCAATAGAACAGCCGTTTTGGATGTGATAATATTTACGTTAGTCATTATTTTGCACTGATATGCCGGATTGTCGAATCAGCGGCTGCCTTTCCTGTAGTTCGCTGCATAGGACAAATCCATCGTAACGTTCTGAAGTCTAAATTCGAAGGAGAGATCATGTATGATTAAAGTCGGTATGATCAGCTATTGGCACGTTCATGCAAAAGATTATACGAAGCAGGCTTTGGAGCATCCGGATACGGAAATCGCTGCGGTTTGGGATGAAATACCGGAACGCGGGCGCAAAGAAGCGGAGGCGCTTGGCGTACCGTTCTACGAAAAGCTTGAAGATATGCTGGCCGACCCGAATATTGACGGAGTCATCAACGACGCCCCGACGGATCGTCACCACGAGGTGCTTGTAGCGGCTGCCAAAGCCGGGAAGCACATTTTCACCGAGAAAGTCGTCGCTCCGACCGTGAAGGAATGCACGGACATATTGGCGGCGGTTCAAGAAGCCGGCGTGAAGCTGACGGTATCGCTCCCGCGTCTTAACTTCGGGTACACGCTGAAGGTGCAGGAGCTGCTGCAGCAAGGAATTCTCGGTGACGTGACGCTCGTACGCACACGCTTGTCCCACGGCGGAGCGCTTCCTACGGAGAGCTCCCCGAACGGCTGGCTGCCGGCGCATTTCTTCAGCCTGGCGCAATGCGGCGGCGGAGCCATGATCGATCTCGGCTGCCATCCGATGTATTTGGCTCGTTTGTTCCTGAACGGCATGCCGGAATCGGTAAGCGCTACATACGGCTATGTAACCGGACGCGAAGTGGAAGACAACGCGGTTTCCGTGCTTCGCTATTCGAACGGGGCTGTCGCCATCGTGGAAGCCGGCTTCGTCAATTCGCAATCGCCGTTCGTGATCGAGGTGCACGGCACCGCAGGAAGCTTGCTGTACTCTACCCATGACGATAAGCTGCTCGTTCGGACCTCCAAGCCCGGCGTAGCCGGAAGCAAGGAGTGGACGGAGATCGAGCCGGTGCCGCAGGACCGCGAAACCGCATTCCATCAATGGGTGCGCCACATTCAGGACAATACGGTTGCGGACGAAAACATCGCGCTTGCGCTGGATCTCACGACGCTGATGGAAGCATCCAATCAATCGGCTCGCGGCGGCCGCCCGGTACGAATCGGCGAGCTGGCGTAAACGGACGCATCATGGGACAATCGGCTTCAGGGTTCAAACCGTTTCCATACGAGCCGATGCTGGAGCAGCCGCATGCGCTCGACAAGCTGGATATCCGCTTTCGCTGGGGCGATTACGGCGTTAAAGTGTTGAAGTTTCATTTGACGACGTTTCCGCAGGGCAAGGTGGTCGATTACCACAAGCATTCGGAATTCGAGCTTCACTTTATTCCTCGGGGCAAAGGAAAGCTTCTGCTGGAGGACGGCGAGCATTCGTTGTCGGCCGGTTTGATGTATGTGACGGGACCGAATGTGCTGCATCGCCAAGAGGCGGATATGCAGGAAGCGATGGATGAGCTTTGTTTGCATGTCGATCTGGTCCGCCTTCCGGCACGCGCAAGCGGTCACGTACAGGAAGACGATTGGGGCGGCGCGCTTGAGCGTGCGGAGGCGGAGCAGTGCGTCGAAAGGCTGTCCCGGCTACCCGCCGTCCCTGTCGCGGACCGGAACGACGCCATGCAGTCCTTCTTGACGGCGTACCGCGCTTGGTACGACGGCTCGCCGGGACTTTATACGATACTGAAGCAGTCGGTCATTCACATTCTGCTAAAAACGGTCAATGCCCAAACCAAGCAGCCGCCGCAGGTCGGCCTGCCTTCTCGCGACATGCATCGTTACCGTTACCAGCTTGCCGTCCAGTTCATTCACGATAACTACATGATGCCGCTGACCGTGGAGCATGTCGCCGAACGGGCGCAAATCAGCGCGCGCCAGCTGCAGCGGGTGTTCCGCAGCCAGACCGGCGAGACGTTCGGCGATTATCTGGAACGGTACCGGCTTACGCAGATTTGCCGGCAGCTGGAGCTGTCGGGCGACTCGATCCACCGGATCGCGGAGGCCAGCGGTTTTGCGAGCTCCAATTACTTGCACCATGTATTCAAGAAGCGGTTCGGCGAAACGCCGCTCGCTTACCGCGAACGGCATCGGAAGGGCGTATGAAAAGAAGCGGTTTGCAGCAACTCTCTGTCCATTCGAGAAGGAGTCTCCCGCGGGGCGGCTCCTTTTTCCTATGCGAACCGGGCGCCGGATACTGGCGGCCGCTTCTCCAATCAGGCTGGACAGACTCCCCGTTTGCCGATACAGGCGAAAGCTGATTTTTGATATTGTTGCCACTGCGTGTCATTTTGCAATCAAGCGAACGTTTGTGCTACAGTTTACTAGGGACAAGAAACATCGAACCCTGCATAACGTCGAGGCGCGATTTCGCGCGGTTGACGAAAACGACAGAAAGAGGCGATCCCTTTGGCGGCACATATCGAAGATACGACAGTACTGGCAAACGGCGTCAAGATGCCCTGGCTCGGGCTCGGCGTATGGCGCGTGGAGGAAGGAAACGAGGTTGTCGAATCCGTAAAGGCGGCCATCCGCAACGGTTACCGCAGCATTGATACGGCGGCCGTGTACGGGAACGAGGAAGGCGTTGGTCAAGCGATCCGCGAAAGCGGCATCGACCGGAACGACCTGTTCGTCACGACGAAGGTGTGGAACGCGAATCAAGGCTACGAATCGACGCTGCAGGCATTTGAAGAAAGCCGCCGCAAGCTCGGCCTCGATATCATCGATCTATATTTGATTCACTGGCCGGTGAAGGATAAGTATAAAGAAACGTGGCGCGCTCTGGAAAAACTGTATAAAGATGGAGCCGTCCGTGCGATCGGCGTGAGCAATTTCCACGTCCACCATCTACAGGATGTGATGGAAGGCGCGGAAGTTAAGCCTATGGTCAACCAAGTCGAGTTCCATCCGCTGCTGGCCCAGCCGGAGCTAAGGGCATTCTGCAAAGAGAACGGCATTCAGCTGGAAGCGTGGAGCCCGCTTATGCAGGGCCGTCTGGACAATCCTACGCTGCAGGAGCTTGCGGCCAAGCACGGCAAATCGCCGGCTCAAATCGTCCTTCGCTGGGATTTGCAGCATGGGGTCGTCACGATACCGAAATCGATTCAAGAGCACCGTATCCGTGAAAACGCCGGGATTTTCGATTTCGAGCTTTCCGCTCAAGACATGGCGGCGATCGATGCGATCAACCGCAACGAGCGCATCGGTCCGGATCCGGACAACTTTAACTTTTAACTCTTTTAGACGATTCAAGAGGCCTGGGATCGCTCCTTGGCCTTTTTGCCGCGCTGCAAGCAAAGAGGAAGGAGGAAGCCATGAAAATCGACAGGCTGCTGGCCATTACCATCCTGATCCTGAATAGGGGGAGAATAAGCGCCAAGGAACTGGCGGACCGCTTTGAAGTGTCCACCAAAACCATTTACCGGGACATGGAGGCACTGAACCAAGCGGGGATTCCGATCGTCGCCCACCAGGGAACAGCAGGCGGGTACGATATTTTGGAGCATTTTACGATAGCCCGCCAGTATTTATCGTTAGACGAGATTACTTCTGTTCTAACTGCGGTGAGAGGCATCGGTACCGTACTGGACGATGCGACTTTTGCCAGCGTACTCGAGAAAGTCAAAGCGCTGCTCCATAAATCGGATAGGGCGCAGTGGGAACGGCAAAACGATCCGATCGTCTTGGATTTGAATCCTTGGGGGCAAGGCGAGGAAGCCAGGAACAAAGTCAATGTGCTGAAGCAGGCGATCCACGAAACGAGGAAAGTGGTTTTGCGCTACATCGACAAGGACGGAACGGAAAGCGATAGGGTAGCGGAGCCTTATGCGCTGATCCTAAAGGGCAATGTGTGGTACGTACAAGCATTTTGTACCCTGCGCGATGATTTTAGAGTATTCCGTTTGTCCCGCGTGCGGCATTTGCGGGATTTGCCGGAACGGTTCGATAAGCGTACGGCTCCGCCGCTCGACGGCTACTCCTGGGAGCCGGGATGGTCCAAGCATAAGGAGAAAACCATGGTGCTTGCTTTCCAGCCCGAGGTTCGACACCGCGTGGGAGATACGTTTCATCCCGATCAAGTGACCGACATGCCGGACGGCTCCATGCGCGTGACGGGGCAGTTCCCGGAGGACGAATGGTTTTACGGGATGGTTCTTAGTTACGGTGATGGCGTGAAGGTCGAAAGCCCTGAGGAAGTAGCGAAAGAAGTCGTCGACCGGGCAAAAAAAATTGTCGGGCGGTATGCGAACTAAGACATATAGATGTCCGGTTTTGGGGTGTATCATTACGCTATACCACCAGAAAAGAGGACGATAGATGGAGAGCGGCATCATTAGAAAACCGGCATTCAAGCTTATCGGCGTGAGCGCAAGAACGACAAATGCAGCGGAGGCGGGTCCGAACGGACGCTTGCCTGCGTTATGGGACGCTTTTTTGGCCAGCCGAATTTCCGAACGGCCCGAAGTTGCCAATCCGCATTTCATTTATGGGTTGTATACGGATTATGAAAGTGACGTCAACGGAGCGTATACGGCGCTTCTGGGAATGGAGGCTGCAGACGATGCAAGCCCCGAGTTACCGGATCTCCAGGGCGCAGTCGTGCCGGAATCCAAGTACATGGTCTTCCAGTCGGCAAAAGGCCCGCTGCATGAGGTCGTTCCTCAAGCGTGGCGGTACATCTGGGACTATTTTCAGAACGGTGCTGTAAAGAGAGCGTATACGGGAGATTTCGAGCTTTACGATTCCCGCGATTTCGATCCTCGGCATACGTCGGTGCAAATTTATATTTCCGTCGAATAAAACAGAAGACGCCTATAAGGCGTTTTTTTGTTTTGCATAATCGCTCAAAAGTTTATCGTTTTTTTAGAATTCGTTGATAGGCAGTTTATAACTGTCTTGTACGATAGGAGGAGGACTGTTAGGCATAGTCTTTAGGGAAATGTAAAGGAGTGGATTTTAGATGGGTCTATTAATCGCTACCGTAACGCGGGAGACGCGGAATTTGCTTGCAAAACGCTCCATCCGCATCCTATTTGGGCTTTCCGTTCTGCTGTCGGTTGGGGCGGCTTACTTGCTCGTTCGTATGCAGGATATGATCGGAATGGGCGATGTCAGCGGCATGGCTTTTCCTTTGCTTACGCTCGGCGTGTTGACCACCGTTTTTTTGCCGCTGCTGCTCGTCGCCTCCGTTTCGGATTCGTTTGCGATGCAGACCGGCAGTGCGAATCCTAAATCAACAGCGCTCGCACGGTTTAAACGATTCGCTTCGCGTCTGCTTGCCGTCGCTTGTCTGATCGTGCTTCAGCTAGCCCTCGTTTGGGCAAGCTCCAGCGTTGTCGGCCTGTTGTTCATGAGCGATCTGCCTCCGGAAGGGCTCGCGAGCGGGCTTGTCGCATACGGCGCCGCGTTCTTCCCGTTACTCGCTCTGGGGTTTGCCTCTGCGCTGATCGCCAGGCAGTTCCGCAGCCGGGCGGCTGCTGCAATCGTCAGCGCCTCCGTGTACGTCGTCGCCAAAACCGTAACCGTGGCATTTCCGCATTCGGCGTCCTTTACGGTATTCGCATACGAAGATTGGCATGTGCTCTGGATGGGGAGCTCCGTTTCGTTCAATCAAATGACCAACGTATTTATGTTTATCCTGCTGTGTAGTATAGTAGCGTATACGGCGGGATTGTATTCGTTCGAGAAGCGCGAGGTGTAGGGCGACAAAGTGTCCATTCGAATCCGATTATTGTTGTCCCATATCGCGATGGTCGTCGTGCCGATCGTACTGCTTCTTCTTGCTATGGGTCTTGTATCGACGCTGCTGCTCGGAGACGACAGCTCGCTCTACCGCGTATTTAAAGCGGGCAGCAATCTGAAAGCCATGCAAACAAAGATCGAAGGCGAGCTTCAGTACATTAGCGGGAACGATTCGAAGAAGCTCCTCGATCCCGCTTATTTGGAGCCTTTAAACCGCAGACTGGACGAAATGCAGTCCGGTATTGCCGTCGCCGTAAGCGGTGCCGTCGTTTATTCATCTCCTTCTGTAACCGACTATATGGCTGCGAAAGGGATGGTCGGGGCAGATGCGCTTGCTAAAGCGCTCCCGAGCCGGCGCGACAAAGCCAAACCGCTGGATACCGGCACTATCGTTTACCAAACGGAAATCTTCCCGTTCCCGCTTTCCGGCGGCGGAGAGGGAACGTTATATTTCTTTACGAATAACGAAACGAAATTCGCAGGTCTTCGACCGCTGCAGTTTCTTATCATGCTGCTTGCTTTGGCCGTGACGAACGGCGTTCTGACCTACATCGTTTCGCGAAGCATCATCAAGCCCCTGTACACGTTAAAAAGAGCCGCCGAAACGATTAAGGACGGCGATCTTGATTTCGAGGTGAAGCCGACGACGAACGATGAAATCGGCGAAGTCAGCGTTGCGTTCGAAGAAATGCGGCGCCGGCTCAAAGATTCGATCGACCAAGGGATGCAGTATGAGGAAAACCGCAAAGAGCTGATTTCCCATATCTCCCATGACTTGAAGACGCCGATCACTTCGATTAAGGGTTATGTGGAAGGCATTCTGGACGGGGTCGCGAATTCGCCTCAAAAGCAGGAGACGTATATGCGGCGCATCTATCACCGGGCGGTCGAGATGGATAGGCTGATCGACGAGCTGTTTTTATTCTCGAAGCTGGATTTGAAGAAGCTGCCGTTTCATTTTGAACGCCTCGATATCGTCCGGTATGCGCGCGACTGTATGGAGGAAATGCGGATCGATCTGGAGAAGGAAGGGATCGAGCTTCATTACGATGCGGAAGATTGCCGGCCCGTAATAGTCGTGGCCGACAGAGAGAAGCTGAACAGGGTGATGGTCAATATTATCGAGAACAGCATGAAATATATGCGCAAGCCGAGTACGGGCTCGAAACGGATCTCTGCGGCGCTGATCGACGGGGCGAACGAGGTGACGATCCGCATTTCGGACAACGGTCCCGGCGTTCCGGAGCATGCGCTTGAGCATATTTTCGACAGCTTCTACCGCGCGGAACCGTCTAGAAGCGCCGGGAGCGGCGGCAGCGGACTCGGCTTGTCCATCGTCCGGCATATCGTGAACGAACATGGCGGCAAGGTTTGGGCGGCGAGCGAGGAAGGGCGGGGCATGACGATTACGTTCACGCTTCCGAAACCTAAGGAAGATAGCGCGGTGATGCAGACATGAAACGAATTCTGATTGTCGAGGACGATTTGTATATCGCAGAGCTGCAGAGGGATTACTTGGAAATCGACGGGTATGAGGCGGAAATCGTGGACGATGGCCGTCTCGGCTTGGAAAAGGCGATGCGCGTAGAGTACGACCTCATCATTCTCGATGTGATGCTGCCGAACATGGACGGGTTCGAGCTATGCCGTCAAATTCGCGCCGTCAAAAATATTCCGATTTTGCTGGTGTCGGCGAAGAAGGAAGATATCGATAAAATACGAGGACTCGGTCTCGGGGCCGACGATTATATGACCAAACCGTTCAGTCCGGGCGAGCTGGTCGCGAGGGTGAAGGCGCACCTGTCCCGTTACGACAGGCTTACGGGAGGCAAGGACGAGCCGAAGGACGACATTCGAATCCGCGGCTTCCATCTCGTCAAGTCTACTAGAAGAGTAAGCATCAACGGGAAAGAAATCGCGTTTACGTCGAAGGAATTCGATCTGCTGCTTTTTCTGGCATCCCATCCGAACCGCGTCTTCAGCAAGAACGAGCTGTTCGAGCGCATTTGGGGGCTGGAATCGAACGGGGACGCGGCGACGGTTACCGTACATATTGGCAAACTCCGCGATAAGATCGAACCGGATACGGCGAACCCACAGTATATTGAAACCATCTGGGGCGTAGGCTACCGGTTTCTGTCATAAGTCTACGTTAGAGCAGCCCCCGCGGGGCTGTTCTTTTTTTGGCGATCGGCGAATCCGCCGCTTCTATCGGCCGACGTTTTCATAGATTGTAATAGCGAGCTGGAAGAAAGCTGCGCTGAAGGAGGGATTCTATGAAAACGGCATCGTACGGCTATTCGATCATCGCCTGCACAAAGCGGTCCGAATATATGCATAATCTGTTTGATAATTTCAGCAGACAGAAATGGCACCGTAAAGAGTTGATCATCATTTTGAATAAAAATGATATGAACATAAACCGCTATCGAAAAATGGCGAGAGGGTACAAGAACGTTTCCGTGTACCGCATACCGGAAAAATATTCGCTGGGGGTTTGCTTGAACTACGGGGTCCGGAAGGCGAAATACGGCATCATCGCCAAGTTTGACGACGACGACTATTATGCGCCGCATTACCTGAGGGATTGCACGAGGGCGTTTCAGCGGTCGAAGGCCGGCATTGTCGGCAAACGCGCTCATTTCATGTATTTGGAGGGGATGCAAACGCTGCTCCTGCGCAATCGGGCTGCGCAAAACCGGTATGTCAGGGCGGTAGCGGGGGCTACCCTTACGTTTAAGAAGAAGCTGTTCGAAAGGTTTCAGTTCCGTAATCTTTCGCTGGGGGAAGATGTGCAATTTTGCAAGGACGCCAGGGCGAACGGAGTAAGCATCTATGCCATGAACAATTACAACTTCGCCGCCGTTCGCCGGAAGCGATCGCGAAATCATACATGGAAAGTGACGTACCGCAGCTTGCTCGGCAGAAAAGGAACGAGTATCGCATACCGGGGAAGCAAGTTCAAATCGTTCGTCAGCCGGTAGGGGGGACGGAGCATCCCGTCAATACGAATGAAGCGGTTCTTCCCACCAGCCGAACGACACGTTGGCTTCGCCCGAATCGTTGCCGGAGCCCTTCAAGGTGAGAACGACCGCTTTGTCCGGTCCGAGAATCCAATGACCGTATTTTTCGGCGGCTACGGTACTGTTCGAAGGGACGAGTCTGGTCGTGGCGCGCTTCCCGTCCATCTGCGGTCCTGCGGTGGACTCGCTGACGATTTGACCGCGGGGCAGCGGCTGCGGAAGGACCGCCAGGTTGGCCGGCGTCACGTGCGCCGAAAGCTGACCGCTCCCCGGCACGTTCAGGCAGAACCAGATGTGGGCGGTCATGACGGCGTCCGACAAGTTCGAGACGGTGAAGATGTCCAGAAACAGATTAGTCCCGGAGTGTGCGGGATTGACTAGGGCTGCCCATGCGAATTTCCCTCCGCCGAGCGGCACCATGCCGGTTTCTCCCAAAAAATATTTGCCTTGGAGAGACTTGCTTAGGGGGTTTGTCATATCGATGACATGCTGCGGTCCGAACAAATGCAAAGGAACATCTACCTCCGTTCAGGTGGTGTTATTCCAATCGTATGTGGGAATGCCCGGATTTATTGATGTTTTCTTGCAAGCGTCATAACCGTCAGCTCCGGGCGGCACAAAAAACGAGCGGGATAAATGGTCACGCCGATCCCGCGGTTCGTATAGACTTGAAGCTTGCCGTCACCCAGTATATAATGGCCGGCAACGTATTTATGCCCGTTCGGCGGCGTTCGGACCGCTCCGAAGAACGGCAACCGGACCTGCCCCCCGTGGCTGTGTCCGGATAATTGCAGGTCGACCGAATAGCCGAGCGCTTTATCGGCGAAATCGGGAGCATGGGACAGCAGGAGGACGAAATCTTCCTTTCCGGGTTTCGTCTTGGCCTTCAGAAGGGCGGAATCGAGATCGGGCTTTCCTTCGTTCATGTCCGTAACTCCTGCCATCCACAGCTTCGAGCCGTCCTTCTCGACCGGAGCCGATTCGTTCATCATCACGTGAAAGCCGCCCTGAATCAGCAGCTTTTGCACGTTGCGAAAGCCCGCATAGTAATCGTGGTTACCGAGAACCGCCCATTTTCCGAGCTTGGCTTCAATCCGGGAGAGCGCTTGAATCGTTCGCGGGCCGTCTCCGCCGACGGCAAAGTCGAACAAATCGCCCGTAAAACAAACGAGGTCAGGGGCTAACGCGTTTATGCGGGTTACGAGATTATCGAGTTTCACCGGATCGAAATGATAGCCCAGATGCACGTCGCTGAACTGCACGATCCGCAGTCCGTCGAAAGCGGCAGGCAGGCGGGGCAGCGTCAACGCCACTTGCTTCACTTCGAGCCAGGAGGGCTCCAGATAGCGGGAATACGCGAATGCGGCAGAAGGAGCCGCGATCGTTCCTGCGAGGATCATCGCGCCTTTTTTGAGGAAGGAGCGTCTGTTCATGCGTACGGTTGTCGGATCCATAATTGCCACCTCCAGCGTAGAATTGATGCGATAGCCTATCATTATACCACTTTGGACTATCGAGAGAAAACAAAACGCTAGCAGGCGCTGCGTCGGCGCGAAAAACCCCCTGAGCGTCAGGGGGTTTTACTTTATTTATCAGCAAGTATATCGTGGAAGTCGCTCTAAATCTCGGTAAACGCGCTGTCCCTAAAAGGACGGCGAAGCCGTTTATCCTTGTCCGCTTCGCGGACATTAGTTGACTTCAAAAAATTTAATCAGTTCGTCAAGCAGCAGGTTAGCCGCCTTATAACCGCCTGCCAAATTCCAGACAACCTGGTCGACTTGAATGACCTTGTTGTTTTTGGCAACGTTCAAGTTTTTGAAGAGCGGATCGCCCAGCCATTCCTTGGCGACCTTCGCGCCGTCCGTTGTGCTCGGGGTATCGTTTGTGAAGTAGAACATGACGTCCCCGTCCATATCCGGAATGCGTTCCTTAGTCAATTTTTCGACGAATTGATCTTTATCCTGGGAAGCGGGACGGGCGACGCCAAGCTGGTTCAACAGGACGCCGGCGAATGTCTGCTTCTGGTAGATGCGGATGTCGGCTGCCGTAAAACGAACGATGGACACTTTCGTCGCCGCTTGCGTACCGAGCTTCGCTTTTACATCGGCAACGCGTTTGTCGTAAGCAGCCAAAGCTTTTTCGCCTTCGGCTTTTTTGTTGACCGCTGCGGTATACAGGGCAAAATTGATTTTCCAGTCGCCCGCGAGATCGGCTGCGAATACGGTTGGCGCGATTTTTTTCAATTGCTCGTAAATTTTCTCGTGACGAACTTTGTTCCCGATAATCAGGTCGGGCTTCAAGCTCGCGATCAACTCGATATTCGGCTGCGTTTCCTCGCCAAGCGGGGTTACGCTTTGCATATCGGCTTTAATGTGATCGTACCACGGATCGCCAACCCAGGAATTAACGGCTCCTACGGGCTTAATACCGACGGCAAGAAGGGCTTCCGTGCCTTCGTTGGTCAGAATGACGACGCGCTGCGGCGTTCCCTTTAAGGTTTCTTCGCCCATTGCGTGCTTGATCGTACGGGTCTCGTCGGGTTTGGCCGACGGGCTCGCCGACGCGCTTGGCGCTGCGTTTGCTTTCGGCGACGAGGATGCCGCATTGTTCGTCTCCCCCGATTTGCTTCCACATCCGGCTGCCGTTAAAATAATAGCGATCATGACCAAAAACATACCTGATAATTTCAAACGATGAAACGTTCGCACGGTTTTTCTCTCCTCTGGAACGGTGTTTTGCAGCTGTGCGCACAACTGCTAACGATAATCATTATCAAAGACTATTAAAAGATATAATTTGGTAAATGTCAACCGTTTGATGAAAATGATTCTCAACATCATTGACAACAAAGCTTTTGTCGCCCTAAAATGGGGATAATGTTCATGTTCGTGAACGGTATGTTCAAGCTACTCGGAGAGGGCTGCATCGTATAGTAAGCATTGCGGTTTGACTGTATGGAGAGGGGAATTTCAATGGCTGGCTTGTTTTACAGCCGTAAAGCCAAGCTGTTCGGCTTGGCCGCGGGCGTTCTTTTATTAATCGGCGGCATGCTTTCAAGCGTGTTGTTCGGACTTAAGCAGTTTCCTATACATATGCTTTGGGAGGCATACGCGCATTTCGACGGATCGAACGAACATATTATCCTGACCAATACGCGCGTTCCGCGTGCTTTAATCGGAGCGGTCGTAGGAGCGAGTCTGGCGATTGCCGGCGCCATTATGCAGGTGCTTACCAAGAATCCGCTCGCTTCGCCGTCCGTATTCGGCATTAACGCCGGCGCCGTTCTGTTTCTCGTCATAAGCTTCTCGATATTCGGTTCGCAGCTGGTCATGAGTCAAATGGTATGGGTCGCATTCGCAGGGGCAGGGGTTACTGCGGTGTTCGTCTTTGCGTTAGGCTCGGCGGGAAGAGACGGCTTTACCCCGATTAAGCTGACGCTGGCAGGGGCAGCCGTAGCGGCATTCGCATCCTCCGTCACGTCAGGCATCATGCTGGTGGACAACCGTTCCCTCGATCAAGCGCTGTTTTGGCTAATCGGCTCCGTGTCGGGAAGGGAGCTGTCGCATTTGACCTCCGTGCTGCCCTATGTGGCGATCGGATGGGTAATGGCGATGCTGCTCGCCAATTCCTTCAATTTGATGGCGCTCGGCGACGAGGTCGCCAAGGGCTTGGGACAGCGGACTGTGCTGGTCAAAGTGCTGTCGGTGGTCATTGTCGTGCTTTTGGCCGG
The DNA here is from genome assembly GCF_046244365.1 of Paenibacillus litoralis. Classification (NCBI taxonomy): domain Bacteria; kingdom Bacillati; phylum Bacillota; class Bacilli; order Caryophanales; family Paenibacillaceae; genus Paenibacillus; species Paenibacillus litoralis. The sequence goes on from NZ_CP176395.1 coordinate 3,665,497, forward strand.
CGGTTCCGTCGCGGTAGCCGGACCGATCGCCTTCATCGGGGTAATCATTCCGCATTTATGCCGCTATCTGGTGGGCAACGATCACCGCTGGCTGCTGCCTTATTGCGCGGTAATGGGAGCGCTTCTGCTTGTCGGGGCGGATATCGCGTCGCGATTCATCCTCATGCCCAAGGAAGTGCCTGTCGGTGTAGCGACCGCGCTGCTCGGCGTCCCGTTCCTGATTTCGGTTGCAAGAAGGAGAAACTATGCTTAAACAAGATTCGGCTACTTTTGATTTATCGGCATTGGCGGCTCGCAAATGGCGGCGTGGCCTGTTTATCGTGCTGCTGCTAACCGTTATCATGGTCCTTTTTTCGGTCGTCAGCTTATCCATGGGGAGTATGCGAATCCCGATCGGGAACGTAATCGGCGTACTGCTCGGCAAATCCGACCCGACCAACAGTCTCGTTATTTTGCAACTGCGGCTTCCCCGCATCGTGGCCGCCATTTTAATCGGTGCTGCTCTGGCCGTCTCAGGTGCCGTGCTGCAGGGCATGATCCGGAATCCGCTCGCGGCTCCGGACTTGATCGGCGTTACGGGCGGAGCCTCCGTTGCCGCTGTTGCTTTCATAACGTTATCTGCAGGCAAATTGAGCATTCACTGGCTGCCGTTAGTCGCGATAGCAGGGGCCTTCCTTACGGCGGGCATGAATTACCTGCTAGCCTGGAAAAATGGCGTCTCTCCGTTTAGGCTGGTGCTGATCGGGATCGGCATCGCGACGGCTATGGGGGCGCTCACGACATTTCTGCTCATAAGCGGGCCGGCTTATTTAGCCTCGCAGGTGCTCAACTGGATGACAGGGAGTATTTACGGCACGGCATGGAAACATGTGGGGGCGCTAACACCCTGGATCGCGATTTTTATCCCGCTTTCCTGCTTCTATGCGAAGGAGCTAAACGTACAGGCGTTAGGCGAGAGCCTGGCAATCGGATTGGGCAGCCAAATTCAGAGAACGCGTTTGATGCTTCTGTTTATTAGCGTGGCGCTGGCGGGAGCGGCGGTTGGCATCGCGGGAACCATTTCGTTCATCGGCCTTCTCGCTCCGCATATGGCGCGCCGGCTAGTAGGGCCTTCGCACGGCATCCTGCTGCCGGTGTCCGCGTTGCTCGGGGCGCTTGTCCTGCTAGCGGCGGACTTGGCCGGCCGTATGCTGTTCCAGCCGCTGGACGTGCCGGCAGGGGTATTTACCGCCGGAATCGGCGCGCCGTTCTTCCTGTACTTGCTGTTCAAACGGCGTGCGAACTAATAAGACGATGCGATGGACGAGTAATTCGGCTTGCGAATTTCGGGTAACCGGAATTTATCCGACTTTCTCGTTCGCCGCTTCGTCTTTTTTCTTTAGGATTTTATGTAAATGATGAAGGAAGGCTCATCTTGCTTGATTCGTGTTTCTAGAGGTTGATGATTGCGAATATCCGAATGATTTCGCGGTAAATGCAAAGATTGATAGATATTCAGGGTAATAACAAGCATATATGATGTGAAACGATGATATGGACGAATAAAAACCGAACATTCATCCCTTGACTGACGAACCTGTCATGCGCTAAGATCGTAAGGTAACGAATCGCATAATCGTTTTCCACTGTTCGTATATCCTCAAAGATAAGGTTTTGGGGGTTTCTACAAGGAGCTGTAAAATCCTGGCTACGAACGGGCTGCTAACCCGCACCCGTCGTGACAGGATTTTTTGCATGCGCAAAAAAGCCGGACGACCTTCGCCGATGCGGCGGGAAGCGGACTTTTACAAGATGCTGCTTGACTAACGGGAGGAAGGACGAACATGGACAACAAATACGATCTGATTGTAGTAGGAGCAGGACCCGCAGGCATCTTCGCCTGTTATGAAATGACATTGAGAGATCCGGGAGCGCGCGTGCTGCTGCTGGACAAAGGGCATGACATTTACCGGAGAAGCTGTCCCATCCTGGAAGAAAAAATCAAGCTGTGCCCGCCGCCAGCAGGCAAGAAGGACTTTGCCGGTTGTTTGCCGGCTTGTTCGATCACAAGCGGCTTCGGCGGCGCAGGCGCATATAGCGACGGCAAATTCAATATTACGACCGAGTTTGGCGGCTGGATGACCGACTACCTCACCCCCTCCAAAGTTCTGGAGCTGATCCAATATGTCGATTCGATCAACCTGAAGCACGGAGCGACGGAATCGATTACCGATCCGACGACGGATGCGATCAAAAGCATCGAGCAGCGCGGCTATGCCGCAGGTCTAAAGCTGCTGCGCGCGGAGGTCCGCCATCTAGGAACGGAGCAAAACCTGGAGATTTTAAAGTCGATTTACGAATACTTGAACAGCAGAGTCGAAATGATGTTCAAAACGGAAGTCGAAGACATCGTTACGGCGAAGGAGAGCGGCGGATATCGCGTAACAGGCGTTGTACTCAAAGACGGCAGAACGTTCGTAAGCGATTGCGTCATGATCGCACCGGGACGCGACGGCTCCTCCTGGCTGACCGGCGTCCTCAAGAAACGACGCCTTCCCATGTACAACAATCAAGTCGACGTGGGCGTCAGAGTGGAAACGAGCGACGTAGTCATGCGCGAAATCAACGAGCACTTGTACGAGGGCAAGTTTATATATAACACATCGGTCGGCACGCGGGTGCGCACCTTTTGCAGCAATCCGTCCGGACACGTCGTCGTAGAAAATCACAGCGGCGTCATGGCGGCGAACGGTCACTCCTATAAAGATCCTGCGCTCGGATCGTCCAATACGAACTTCGCACTTCTCGTTTCGCACAAATTTACCGAGCCGTTCGACAAGCCAAACGAATATGCGCGGGAAATATGCAGGCGTGCGAACGATTTTTCCAGCGGAGGCGTAATCGTTCAGAAGTACGGCGATATTATGCGGGGGAGACGTTCGACGGCCGAGCGGATTCGCGAGGGTTTTCTGGAGCCGACGCTGAAAGAGGCTATACCCGGTGATCTCGGGCTGGTGCTGCCTTACAACACGATGAAGAGCCTTGTCGAAATGGTCGAGGCATTAGATAAGGTAACGCCGGGTATCGCCTCGGAGCACACGTTGTTTTACGGCGTGGAGGCGAAATTTTATTCCGCCCGGCCGAAGCTGAACGAGCGGTTCGAAACCGAGATCGCCGGCTTGTTTTGCGGCGGCGATGGCGCCGGCATGACGCGCGGACTCGCACAGGCCGGAGCATGCGGCGTTTGGATCGCCCGCTGCGTTAGCGAGCGGCTTTCCGAGAGGATTGCGGCAAGCGCAGCCGGCAAATAAGGAAGCGGAGAGGCTGTCTCGAAAGCCATGTTAGTGGCGGCGGGACGGCCTCTTTTTGCGAGATTTGGTATGACGTGTCATGCATTGGTATACACAAGCTGACTTCGTACACTGAAATTTCTAGCAAACTCCACAAATTGACATCCAATCACCCCCCCAAAAAAATTGACATCAAACAAACTAAACACCCCTCCTAAACAACCCCGCCACTAAAAGAGAATGCAGGTTCATTGATAGTGAACCAAAGTTCACTATCAATGAACCTATATTCACTATTTCAGCTCTAAAATGTAGCCACCACCGAAATAGTGAAGAAAGCTTCACTAATAGTGAACCTCCCGGTCAAATAGTCCCGTTTGCTTCACTATCCGCTCAAATAAGGAGAGTTCGAGCTAAAATAGTGAAGTTTGGTTCACAATTAGTGAACTCAGGTTCACTCAGGTTCACTCAGGCTCACTCGGGCCCATCACAGTCCCTCTCGCAGCGCAAAACAAAAGGCTATTGCAAAGGTGTAGAAAACCTTTTGCAATAGCCCTAACGACTATCTTATTTCGCGTTAACCTGCAGCTTTTGTCCGTTCGATTGCGAAATGACCTCGTTCTTGTTATCGATGACCCGGATATCAAGATCGAGTGTTCCCGCTTTGGCAGTCAGCTCGGCCGGAAGCTCCGCGAATAGTTCCGTTTCGCTGACATAAGTCGTCGGCTGCGGCTTGCCGCCGACATAGACGACGCTGCCGTGTGAGAAGTTTTTGCCCGAGACGGTAATCTTGGTTTTGCCTCCTCCGGCTGTTACCACGTCCGGCGTCAACCGGTCGATCGACATCGGGCCGTTGCCCAGGGTGAAGTTCGGATTGACAATTTTGTCCTTGAAATCTTTGTAGCCGTGACGTTCGCCAAAAATGATGTCGTATTGCAGATATTCGTATTGTTTCATGTCCTCTACCGAAATATTCATTTTTTCATAGTAGTTTTTCGGAGGAATGACCGGCGATTTTTTCCAAAGGTTATGCAGGAAATCCGTATAATACGTTCCCGGCAGCTTTGCGAGATCCAGCACGTAAGGGCTGATAAAAGACGGGCTCATGTCGAGCGTATCTTTTTTCTCGGGCAAGTAGTTGTTCCAGACAAGCACCGGCGTGCGGTGCATTTTGTTGAGGAAATCGGGATCGTCCTCGCCGCTGATCAGCTTGGTTTCGCGGTACACTTTGTAATCGTCGCCAAGCGACGGCAGATGGTCGCCGAAGAAAACAAGGATCGTCGGCTCGCTTATGCTGCTGTAGTATTCCACCATCGATTGCAGCATTTTATCGACGTCGATCAGCCCTTGCGCGTACGTTTCCAGGAAGCCGATCGATTCGGCGGACACGTCGGCCTTCACGTCGATTGTATTTTTCTTGAACTTCCCGGGATAGTAGTGAAAGTGATTTTCCATCGTATTTGCAAAAATAAAGTCGGGCCCCGAGCTTTTTTTGCTCTCGTTGATGATCATGTTCGCGACTTCGCTGTCGGCGATATAAGGACCTTCGTAAACCGGATTGAAAAATTCGATGCTCTGGTATTTGCCGAAGCCGAAATTTTTGTATACTTTGTTGGCGTTAAAATACCAGTTATGGAACGGGCTGATCGCCGTAGACGTATAGCCCTGTCTCCCCAAAATGCTTGCAAGCGAATCGACTTCATGGTCGATGTACTGGTTATACGCGATCGAGCCTTGCGGCAGGAAACGCATCGAGTTGCCGGTCAGCACCTCGAATTCGACGTTGGCCGTTCCGCCCCCGAACTGAGGCGACAAGATCGTGCCGCTGGACGTCTTCTTCTGCAGCGCATGAAAGAAGGGAAGCGGGTCTCGGCTAAAGGTTACGCCGGGCAGCTGCGTCGCATCGAAGAACGATTCGCTCAGCACGACGATCACGTTCGGTTTGACGCCGTTTTCGGCATTGGCAATGGCCGGTTTGGACGCCTGATTGAGAATCTCGTCGATCTTCGCGCTGTCATACTCGCTCATTTGCTTCACGAACAAATATTCCAAATTCATATAAGTAGATAGCGCAAAGCCGTTCGTCTTCATATTGTCCGTCTGATTCCAAGGCATATTGCCTATTCCGAAGAGCGACCGTTTCACATCGACGGGTTTGTCCACGTAGATTACCGCGAGCAAAGCGACTGCGGCAACCGCAAGGGCGGCGCGTTCTTTCCAGAATGCTTTCGCGCGCAGCTTCGGCAGCGTGCGAAGAATGAGATAACTGACGACCAGATAAGCGATAATGGCGCCGATGACGTTCACGTTCAGTATGTTTTTCACATATTGCGCCATATCGGAAGTTTCGCTTGTGAGCACGAAATCCCAAGGCAGCAGGGGCACGCCCAAAATCTTTTGCTTCGTGCCACTTATCAAGCCAAGAACGAGGAGCGGAACGGATACGATCCAATAGGCCCATTTCACTCTCCCGATCAGAGCGAGACATGCCATGATTAAGCCGAACGTGAGAAGCCCGTTAAACAGCAGCTGCCCGATATGGCTGAAGCACCAGCTGAACGTATCCCCCAGATTTCCCCGGCTCAGCCATTCCATCAAAAATACTAGCCAAATGGACAAAATAAAAACGGCATACCTGTGTTTGCCGTAACGGCCGAGCGACCGCAAAAAGTTTCCCATTGTCCTATCTCCCATTATCTCCAGTATGGTTGGGTGTTTTATAGAACCCCTTTTTTATTAATAGAACGTTAACGCCGCATTAACGGATTGTAAACGATCTAGGCCATTATATCACGCCGGACGTTCGCTCAAAAGAAGCAATTATAAGTAGAAACGCTTAAATATTTCTTAATTCTAGTTGAAATTCGTCCGAAAAAGGTTGGATGATTTTGTGCCGTACCGGGAAGTCTGCTGCGTGGATGAAAATAATGCTATGAAAACACAAGAAAAAGTAATGATGCTCCCCTATGAATGAAATCGTCGTCAGCCTAAAATGAGAACAACAAAGAAACCCGCGTTACGATGCGATGCATCCGCTGCCGGCGGGACCCAGACTTGATAAACATCATATAGAGACAAAGGGGGAATACGATGCAGCAGCATGCGACTGAGCTAAACCGGACGGTACCGGCCAAAAAGGCATCAAGACGCCTTTTGACCGACATCCGCAAAGATTGGGATCTATACCTGGCATTGGTGCCGGGCATTCTTTTCTTGCTTCTTTTCAAGTACACACCGATGTACGGCATCGTGATTGCATTTAAGGATTTCAATATTTTCGATGGTATGGCCGCAAGCCCTTGGGTAGGCATGGATAACTTTAAACGGTTGTTCACGACGCCGGACTTCGCGATGGTTTTCAAAAATACGCTGATTATTTCCTTATATAAAATCGTGTTTTTGTTTCCGCTTCCGATCGTTATCGCCATTCTAATGAACGAACTGAAAAATATGATCTTCAAACGGACGATCCAAACGATCATCTACTTGCCTCACTTCTTGTCTTGGGTTATCGTCAGCGGCTTGTTCCTCGACCTGTTGTCCGTCAACGGCGGGCTTATCAACCGGATGATCGTGGCGCTCGGCGGCGAGCCGATCGCGTTCTTCTTGAACAATGAAGTGTTCCGTTCCGTACTGATTACTTCGGCGGGCTGGAAGGAAGTAGGCTGGAGCGCCATCGTTTACTTGGCGGGACTCAGCGGTATCGATCCTCAGCTGTACGAAGCGGCCAAGATGGACGGCGCGAATAAATGGAAACAAATTTGGCACATCACGCTTCCCGGACTTTTGCCGATCATTACGCTTATGTTCATTTTGCGGCTCGGCCATATTTTGGAAGCAGGCTCCGATCAAATTCTCGTCATGTACAACCCGACCGTTTATAAGGTGTCCGACGTCATCGGCACTTACGTATACCGAATCGGTCTCGGCGAGCAGGATTACAGCTTCTCGACGGCAGTCGGCTTGTTCGAATCGGTTATCGCCTTCGTGCTGATCATCGGCGGCAACTACTTGTGCCGGAGATTTCTTAACCGGAGTATCTGGTAAGAAGAAGCCCATATTATTTGAGATGATCTTAGATGCCGAGCCGGACGGCTTGACGCTTACGAAAGAAGCGTTTCCGCGAAACGCTGCAGCAGCGTTATAACGAACGCTAGAGGAGGAACATGCATGAAAGAGGCTTCATTGGAATCGACCTCTGCCGTTGGCGGAAGCCCGATAAAAGCCAGCGCCGGAGAAAAAATATTTTACGCAGCAAACTATTTGTTCTTCATTCTCATAGGTTTCACCATGCTCTTCCCGTTCTTGAACTTGATCGCCAAATCCATGAGCAGCGAGGAAGCGGTCATTTCGGGCAAGGTAACGCTTCTCCCGGTGGATATTCAGTTCGGCACGTATCAGTACGTGCTGAAGGACGCGATGTTCCTGAACGCGTTCAAGATTTCGATCATCATTACGGTATTAGGCTCCTTGCTTGCTCTCATTATGACGGCAATCGCCGCCTATCCGCTGTCCAAACCGCGTTTGCGCGGTAGGACGTTCTTCATTCTGATGTACATTTTCACCATGCTTTTCAGCGGGGGACTCATTCCGACATACCTGCTTATGCAGAACCTGCATCTGGTCAACAAGCTGCCGGTCCTGTTCCTGCCCGGCATGATCAGCGTGTTCAACCTTCTTATCATTAAGAGCTATTTCGAGACGCTGCCCGACAGTTTGGAGGAATCGGCCAAGCTTGACGGGGCCAGCAACCTGCAAATTTTGTTCCGGATTACGCTACCCTTATCCTTGCCGGTATTCGCGACGATTACGCTGTTCTACGCTGTAGGTTTCTGGAACGACTATTTCTTGTCCATGATCTACATCAACTCGGCGGATTTGAAGCCGCTTCAGCTTTATTTGAAGGAACTGATCGTGCATGCGAACAATGCCTTTAACATGGTTGACGGAAAAATCAATGTAGATTCCGCTATGAACGCTACACCTCAAGCTATCCAATCGGCGGCAATCTTGCTTGCCACCATTCCGATCCTGATCGTGTACCCGTTCCTGCAAAAGTATTTCGTTAAAGGCGTTCTGGTTGGATCGGTCAAAGAGTAGAGCGGTGCAAAAAGTTTTGAGAGGGGTGATGCCCGCAAAACGCGAGGGTATTCACGAATATACATGAAGAAATGAACAGATGTACAAATGATGCACATAACCAGGGGAGGTTCATCTATGCTTAAGAAATCATTGGTTACCGTCGTTTCTACCGCTCTGCTTGCTACTGCAGCCGTCGGTTGCGGATCGGGAGACGATAAGAAAACGGGCACGTCAGCTTCGCCATCCGCCGCTCCGGCGAGCGCTTCACCTTCGAACGGTCCTAAGCCGCAATTGAAACAACTGATGCAGTTCGACCGTTATGATCCCAACAAGGATCCGGTCGCGACGTTCCTGAAAGAGAAAACGGGCTATGATGTCGTTTACGAGCAATTGCCTGCAGAGAACGGCGACGAGAAGCTGAACCTGCTGATGGCTAACAAAGAGCCTTACGATATCATGAAGCTCAGCTCGGCGCAATTCGCCAAACTGGTAAGCTCCGGCGCTTTGGAGCCGCTTGACGATCTGCTTAACAAATACGGCAAAAACCTGAAAGCCTCCATCAGCCAAGAGTCTTGGGACGCGGTAAAAGTTGACGGCAAAATTTACGCGATTCCGGAAACGGGCTCCGGCGTAACCGTCTCGCAATCGCTTGTCGTACGTCAAGACTGGATGGATGAGCTGGGCCTGAAAATCCCGACTACGGCCGACGAACTGTACAATGTTTTGAAAACGATTAAAGACAAGAAGAAAATCATTCCGCTCACAGGCGGTAAAGCGCCGGTTCTTCCGGATATCGCATCGACTTTCGGCGTCACGACGACTTGGAAAGACAGCGGAGGCAAGCTGATTCATGCCGTTGAAGATCCGGGTATGAAAGACTACTTAACGTTCATGCTTAAGCTGTACAAAGAGGGCTTGATCGATACCGAATGGCCGGTCAATACCGCCGACAAAGCGATGCAAAAAATGACGAGCGGCCAAGCGGCTATGTTCAGCCTTTCCTGGTGGATCGCGCCGAACCTCGTGAATCCGTTCAAGAAGAACTTTCCGAACGTCGCTTTGACGACGATTCCGAACCTGAAAAATAAAGAGGGCAAAGCCCAGGTTCTCGGAACGGGCACAGCCGTCGGCTGGTTCATCTCGGTTCCGAAATTCGCGAAAAATAAAGAAGAAGCGATCAAGTATATGGATATGAAATTGCAGCCTGATATCTTCAAAGAGCTTGCAATCGGTAAAGAAGGCGTTCACCATACGTTCAAAGACGGCAAATACTTCCCGATTCTTCCGATCTTCAACGACGAGCGGAACAACGGCAGCGCATACCTGACGGGCGTCGACGAGAAAAACTATCCGACTTACTGGCAAGCGCGCTCCCGTAAAGACGAGAACGTTGCGGCATACTTCGACAAGTTCCAAGAAAATGCGAAGGGCATCATCGTACTCGATCCGCTGGCAAAAGCGCCACAGCTCGAAGGCATTTCCAAGAACGTTCAAAAGCTGAACAAGCTGCAAGAAGATACGTTCACCAAATTCATTACCGGCGCAGAACCAATCGAAAACTACGATAAGTTCCTGCAACAATGGAAATCGAGCGGCGGCGACGAAATGATCAAAGCAGCTAACGATTGGTACAAAACCGCAGCCAAGAAATAATTCATTGTTTATAGAGCATCCTATCCTCAAGGCAGCCGAAGAGCTTGCCTTGAGGTTTTTTCTTTTCCGGCGCTATCCGAACCTCTCCCTTGTGAAAATTTTGTCCGAATTTTGATCAAAAAATGAATTTTATATGAACAAAATTACGAAAATGTGATATACTCTTGGTAAGGAAAGCACTTTCAAGCGAAGCAGGAGTGATTGCGATGACGACAAGAACGGCAACTTTGGCCAAGGGAAGCGGAAACGAGCGGAATGTAAGCAAATTGGTGGCGATGATGACGGCGACGGCATGGGCGTTGCTTGGGATCGGTTTGCTGCTTAGCTTGTTCAATTTGCAGGATTTCAGCGATCGTAACACGTCCTTGATGGTCGGGGTCGGGTTCATGGTCGGCAGCGTTCACATTTATGTCATCCGCACGGCGATTCACCTCGTTCACTCGAGAGCTCAGGCGGAAGACGCCAAGGAATAACTTCCCTATACAAGCCAAACCCCTTCGGGAACCGCTCCCGAAGGGGTTTTTTTGGTGATTGTGTCTGTAGCGTGAAAATTATTTTACGGAAAAATGACGAAACCTTGACGTATTTGTTAAGTACCGCGACCATTCCATCGCAATCTGTTATGGTGGAGCTATAGAGTGATCCGGCCGGTTACAGCGGTCGGGACGATCATAGCTTTCGGAGAGCATGGGAGAGGATCAACATGAGAAAACCGGTAAAGATCAGCCGTATTTCAGTTACGCTGCTGTTCATCCTGATGGCTGCGCTTCTGAGCGGCTGCGGACAAGAAATGATGGTGTTCGATCCGAAAGGACCGATCGCGCAGGACCAGAGGGATCTGATCGTAATCTCGTCCATACTGTGCGCTGTCGTATTGGTGCCTGTACTGGCGATGACAGCCGTCATCGTATGGCGTTACCGAGATAAGAAAGGCAACAAATCGGCGTACAAACCGAATTGGTCGCACAGCACCAAAATGGAAGCGATCTGGTGGGGGATTCCTATCGTAATCATTCTCGTACTGGCTTCCATAACGATTAAATACACCTACGCGCTGGACCCTGCCAAGCCCATTGAATCGGAGCAGAAGCCGCTCGTCGTTCAAGCGACATCGCTTGATTGGAAATGGCTGTTTACTTACCCCGAGCAAGGCATAGGGACGGTTAACTATCTGCAAATCCCGAAAGGTATCCCGATCAAATTCGAGCTGACTTCGGACGCGCCGATGAATTCGTTCTGGATTCCGCAGCTTGGCGGTCAAATGTATACGATGTCCGGCATGGCCATGACCTTGTATTTGCAGGCCGACGAGGTCGGGAAATATTTCGGAACGGGCGCCAACTTTAGCGGAGAGCATTTTAACGACATGAAATTCGATGTTCACGCCACTTCGCAGGAAGATTTCGATAAATGGGTTGCGGATACCAAAAAGTCCGGCTCCCCGTTAACGATGGATGGTTATGAAACGCTTGCGAAGCCGGGCAGGACCGGGGAGCAGTTCTTCTCCGCGATTCCGGACGATATCTTCCATAAGATTGTCAACAAATACTCAGTGGACGGACAATCCGCCCACGGCTCGCACGGCGCCGCCGCTACGGAGCCGAAAGCGAAGGAAAAAGAAAAAGAACAAACGAACCATGGCTCGCAACATGCCGGGCACTAAAGGGACTTTGAAACATCCTCTAAATACCAAATTAGAAAAGAGGCCCACTCATGCTGGAATCCATTAAACAATTCGCATCGGAGTTTTTCGTCACCGGCGATCCTCTTATTCTCGGGGCGCAAGTAAGCATCGGGCTTGCATCGGTGGCCATCGTCTTCGTGCTGACCTTCTTCAAGAAGTGGGGCTGGCTTTGGCGGGAATGGCTGACGACCGTGGATCACAAACGGATCGGCATCATGTATATTATTTGTTCGATCCTGATGCTGTTCCGCGGCGGCGTCGACGCGCTGCTCATGCGGCTGCAGCTGGCGATGCCGGGCGTAGAATTTCTGCAAGCCGATCACTATAACGCCATATTCACTACGCACGGCGTCATCATGATCTTGTTCATGGCGATGCCTCTCATGTTCGGTCTATTCAATATCGTCGTTCCGCTGCAGCTCGGCGCGCGCGACGTCGCTTATCCGTTTCTGAACTCGCTTAGCTTCTGGATGTTCTTCTTCGGAGCCATGCTGTTCAACGTTTCGTTCGTAATCGGCGGTTCGCCGGATGCCGGATGGCTTGCATATCCGCCGTTGTCGGAGCTGTCGCATAGTCCCGGTGTCGGACAGAACTTTTATATTTGGGGCATCCAAATATCGGGTATCGGGAGCTTGGCGACCGGTATCAACTTTATCGTAACGATTCTCAAAATGCGCGCGCCAGGCATGAAGCTGATGAAAATGCCGATGTTTTCCTGGTCCGTGCTGTCAAGCTGTATCATGATCATCTTCGCCTTTCCGATTTTGACCGTAACCTTGTTCTTGCTGTTCCTCGACCGTTTTGCAGGAGCGCATTTCTTCACGCTTGACGGCGGCGGGAATCCGATGATGTATATCAACCTCATATGGATGTGGGGTCACCCTGAGGTCTATATCGTCGTCGTGCCGGCATTCGGTATCTTCTCCGAAGTAGTCGCAACCTTCTCGAGGAAGAAGCTGTTCGGCTATGCCTCGATGGTGTTCGCGATGATCGGGATCAGCATTCTTTCGTTCTTTACTTGGGCTCACCATTTCTTCACGATGGGCTCGGGCGCGGATGTCAGTGCATTCTTCGCCGTCACAACGATGCTGATTGCAATACCGACCGGGGTCAAGGTGTTCAACTGGCTGTTCACGATGTTCCGCGGCCGAATCCGGTTTACAACGCCGATGATGTGGGCGATCGCATTCATCCCGTGCTTCGTTATCGGCGGGATGACGGGCGTACTATTGTCGGTAGCGCCGGCAGACTTCCAGTTCCATAACAGCTACTTCCTGATTGCGCATTTCCACCAAGTGCTGATCGGCGGCGTAGTATTCGGCTACTTTGCAGGTCTTTATTACTGGTGGCCTAAAATGTTCGGCTTCAAGCTGAACGAGCATCTCGGCAAATGGGCGTTCTGGTTCTGGAACATCGGTTTCTACGTGTGCTTTATGCCGCAGTATTTCCTTGGACTCGACGGCATGACGCGCCGTACGTACACGTACGATTTTGACATGGGCTGGGGACCGCTTAACCTCGTTTCGACGATCGGCGGCTTCTTGATGGGCGTTGCGTTCATCTTCCAAGTATGGCAAATTGCATACAGCATCAAGGTACATGAGAAAGATAAAACAGGCGACGCCTGGGACGGCCGCACGCTGGAATGGTCGATTCCTTCGCCGGCGCCATTGTATAACTTTGCGGTTTCGCCTGTCGTATCCGAAACCGACGACTGGTGGGAACGGAAGCAAAGAGGCGAGAAGCCGCTCGCACCGATACCGGATGCCGCGCTTGCGCCGATTCATATGCCGAAAAACTCGGCGATTCCGTTCATCAAATCCGCATTATGGTTTTTCGCCGGCTTCGGCTTCGTATGGGGCTGGATGTGGCTGGCGATTCCGTCGCTAGTCGGCATCGCGATCTGTATGCTGGCGCGTTCGTTCTCGTACGATACCGACTATTACATTCCGGTCGACGAGGTTAAGCGTACGGAGCAACTGGCAAGGGGGGCGAAGGTCTAATGGCACAAGCAGCAGCGAATCACGGACACGGCGCTCACGACCACGATCATCACGATCAGGAGTCGATGAAGACGTTCGGATTTTGGATATTTCTGATTACAGACGTTATTTTATTCGGAACCTTGTTCGCCACTTATATCGTCCTGAGGGGCAATACGAACGGCGGACCGACGCCGGAAGAGCTTTTTCAGATGCCGGGCATTATCGCGGAAACGTTCATCCTGCTTACGAGCAGCTTCACGAGCGGGATCGCCGTACTCGCGATGCATCGCGGCAACAAGCAGCAGCTGATCGGCTGGCTTGCGATTACGGCGCTCCTCGGAGCGGCATTCATTACACTCGAAGTAACGGAATTCGTTCATATGGTAAACGAGGGCGCGACGATATCCACCAGTGCTTTCCTGTCCGCTTTCTTCGTACTGGTCGGCACCCACGGCTTGCACGTTTCGCTCGGCTTGATTTGGATGGTCGGGCTGATGATTCAGCTTCGCAAGCACGGCATTACGGCCGTCACCAAGCGCAAAGTGGAAAACGTCAGCTTGTACTGGCACTTTCTCGACGTCGTCTGGATTTTCGTCCTCACGGTCGTTTACTTGATGGGGGTGATGTAAGATGGACAAAACGCACGGGTCGGCTTCGCACGAGCAGCACGGTTCTCACGGCTCGCTGAAATCTTATACCATCGGGTTCGTACTTTCGATCATCCTGACGATCATTCCGATTGTCATCGTCATGAACAGCATGCTAAGCAAAACCGCAACGCTTGTCGTTATTCTCGTGATGGCGGTGCTGCAATTCGCGATTCAGCTCATCTTCTTCATGCACTTGAGAGAAGGCGAGAATGCACGCTGGAACATGATGGCGCTGCTGTTCGGCTTGATCATTTTGCTGACAATCGTGGCCGGATCGATTTGGATTATGACTTACAATACGGTGGCGCATTGAGAGATCCAATTTTCACTAAATGATAAAGAGAAGGCTCAAGGAGAAATCCTTGGAGCCTTTTTTTCTTGCTGCGGAACAAGAAGCGGACAGATCGCAGGATGTCACTTTGGAAATGAACGGCAGAGCCGCTGTTTGACCTGCAACTTTCGGAGTCATCGGATTGTGCCATAGACCAGATAATGTTCACTTTTGCGGATTCCGGGGAAAGGTGCATAAGAAGGGAAGATGGTTATATCGCCCTGCCTTAAGAGCTGATTATGATGAACAAGCAAGAATGAAAAACGGCTTGTGAATAAGTCAATAGAAGGGATTGAACAAAACATTGAGGAGCGTGGAAGAGGATGTGGAATCAAGAAGGCAACTTAACAACCGTTTCCCATCTATAAGATGCTCAGGTGTAAGAAGGATAGAAGGGATAGAGGGAGGAATAGAGGCGATTGTCTAAGCAAACGATTTATTACTATTCAAGCACGCATTGGGACCGGGAGTGGTATGAATCCTTTCAGGGCTTTCGGTTTCGGCTTGTAGAAATGATGAGCGAAATGATAGAAGTCCTTGAGAAGCGTACGGAGTTTCAAACGTTTCATCTGGACGGGCAAACGATCGTGCTGGAGGATTTCATCGAGATCGCACCCGAGAAAAGGGAGCGTCTTGCCCGGCTGATACAAGAAGGACGGCTAGTGATCGGTCCATGGTATGTCATGCCCGATGAGTTTCTTGTTTCGGGTGAAAGCTTGATCCGCAATTTGCTCATAGGGCGCCGCATTTCCAAGGAGTGGGGGACCGAGCCGTGGAAATACGGATATGTTTGCGATATTTTCGGGCATATTGCTCAGATGCCGCAAATTTTTAACGGTTTTGACATTCCATATGCTGTGCTAGGCAGAGGTCTTAACGAGCAGGACGTCCCTGCGCATTTCCGCTGGAGCTCACCGGACGGAAGCGAATGCTTGACGTTCAAGCTGCAGGATCATAGCTCCTATGGAGCGTTTCTAGTCATACTACTGAATGCGGAAAAGCAGCTTTTATCCCCTGAGGATACGAAACAGGCGATTCAAAAAGCGATCGATCTCGAAATGGCCCGCAGCCCGATCCCCGTCATCCTGCTTATGGACTGCCAGGATCATGCGCGGATTCGTCCGAATACGGGCGAATACCTGGAGATGATTCGCGAGCTATACCCGGACGCGGAAATCAAGCATACGAATTTGGAGCAAATGGGCAGACAGCTCGAAAGCTTCAGAGATCGGATGCCGTTGCGGCAAGGGGAACTAAACGAGCCCGGGAAAAATCCGGGCACGAATTACTTGATTACGCATACGTTATCCAGCCGATATCCGCTGAAACAAGCAAATGACGACTGCCAGGTTTTATTGGAGAAGTGGGCGGAGCCCTTTGCAGCCTTGTCCGAGTTTCATGGTCACTCCATACCGCAAACGTATATTCAGCTAGCCTATAAATATTTAATTTCCAACCATCCCCATGACTCGATTTGCGGCTGTTCGATCGACCAAGTACATCAAGATATGAAGTATCGGTTCGACCAGGCTAAGGAGATCGCAAGTCTGGTTACAGGAAGCTTCCTCGGCAAGGAAATGAAAAGGCTCGAAACACAAGAAAGCGACGGTACAAGAGCGCTTTCCTTATGGAATCCGCTGTTTTTTCCACGGAGGTGCGTCGTTACGTTGGATATTGATTTCGATCCCGGCTATTCGGCACAGTTCCAAGAACCTTTTGGTTATGAACCGAAAAACAGCTTTAAAATTTACGACTATCAAGGGAATGAGATTCCTTATGGATTATGTCAAATCAAGAGAAATTATAACGTAAAAGATCATGAGAAAGCGGCAAAAACCGTTGACCGTCATACCGTTTCATTGGAAGTCGAGCTTCCCGCCATGGGGAACACCGTTTACAAGGTAGTGCCTTCTTTAGAGCCGTCACGCTATCTGGAGCGCATATCTTGTCAAGACAGGGAAGCGGAGAACGAATATGTGAAGCTAACGGTTAACGATAACGGAACGATCACGGTTACGGATAAACAAAGCGGCAGAATTTATGATAATCTTCTGAGCTATTTGGACAATGGGGAAATAGGGGACGGCTGGTACCATGCCAGCCCTATTCAGGATCGGATCGTCAGCAGCAGAGGTGCCGCCTGCACGATCGAAACGATCGAGAACGGGCCCGTCCGTGCCGTGTTTCAAATTACGCATGAATTCAACGTTCCCAAAAGCATGGACCACCTGGCGCATGGTATCCGACGTTCGGATGAGCGGGTTAAGCTGGTCATCCGCTCCCGGGTCGGGCTATCGCATGGGGCGAAATACGTCGATGTGGAAACGGCCATCGAAAATCAAGCGCGGGATCATCGACTGCGTCTTGTCATTCCGACCGGGATAGAATCTGAATCTTATTTTGTCAATCAGCAGTTTGCATTTGTCGAACGAAAGACAGGACTTCGAACGGAAACGCAGAGCTGGAAGGAATGCGACGTACCGGAGAAGCAGATGAACGGCATTGTTGGCAAGAGAAGCGCTGAAGGGACGGGGCTGGCGTTCCTATCTGCCTCCGGTCTTCACGAGTGTGCGGCACCGGACGATCGGAACGGATCTCTTCATATCACCCTATATCGTTCGTTTCAGAAAACCTACTTGACCAATGGCGAAGAGGGCGGGCAGCTTATCGGACCGTTACGCTTCAAATATGCTCTCGCTGTCATGGATGCTTCAACCTCCTATGCCGATCTGAACAGGCTCCAGGAGCATTTGCAGACCGATGTGTACAGCTCTTCTGTCAAGGTTAATGAAACGTTCATACCTGCGGAGCCTATCAGTTATTTCCGGTTGTCGGAATCGGACATTTGTCTCAGTATCTTAAAACGCCCGGAAGACGGCAAGGCAGGAGAACTGATCGTGCGTTGCTATAATTTGTCCGAACATCCGTCCTCCGCCCGGTTTACCTGCTTTAAAAGGATCGAGAAGGTGACGGAAACGAATTTGTATGAGGAGTCCGTTAAAGAGATTGCCCATGATCCGGATGGCTTTGATATTCATCTTGGGAAATGGAAGATTCAAACCTTCCGTTTACAGCTTGAGAAGTAGACGCATTTTTTCGAAAAAAAGGGGAGGGACTTCGGATGGCACGCAGAGTAACCATAAGCACGTTCAATTTCCATTATTGTCCGGTTGATCCGGACGGAGAATGGGAGCCAATGATCCGGCAGATCAGTCACTATCTGGAGCATAAAATCAATCAGGCGCTGCCGGACGAGCCGGATTTAATCGTTTTGCCCGAATGCTGCGATATGCCCTCCGGGTTATCGAGCGAGAGGCTTCGCGAATACTACTTGCAGCGCGGCGACCGCATCCTGAACCTATTAGCCGGCATTGCACAGAAGCATCATTGTTACATTGCCTATCCCTCGATCCGAACTATGGATGACGGTTCCTGGCGGAATTCCGTACGGCTTATTGACCGCAGCAGCGAAGTGGTCGGGACTTACCATAAGAATCATCCAGTGATTATTGAAATGGAAGCGGACAAGGTGCTGTGCGGGAAGGAAGCCCCGATTATGGAGTGCGACTTCGGGCGTGTCGCTTGCGCCATCTGCTTTGACCTCAACTTCAATCCTTTAAGATTGAACTATGTGAAACAGCAGCCGGATCTGATCCTGTTTCCTTCCATGTTTCACGGCAGTTTTATGCAGCAATACTGGGCCTATTCGTGTCGAGCGCATTTGGTTGGAGCGATTGCCGGAGGCTTGCCGAGCTCGATCGTATCTCCTGTGGGGGAGATTGTCGCTTCGACTTCCAGTTATTATGACTTTATCAGCGCAAGCGTGAATCTGGATTGTGTCGTTGTTCACCTGGATCAGAACCGGCAGCGTCTGGACGCTATCAAACAAAAGTATGGCAAAAAAGTAAAGATTAGCGATCCCGGATATTTGGGCTCTGTCCTCCTGTCGAGTGAGACAGATGCTTTTTCCTCTGAGGATCTCGTCTCGGAATTTGGACTGGAGCGTCTGGATGATTACTTGGCAAGGTCCTTGGCGTATCATCAAAATAGTCATTTTATCGAAGCCTAAACGCAAAACAGCCTGTTGAGATTCCCTCAACAGGCTGTTTTTCACTAGACGGACTCGAACTCATGCTCAGACTCGTCAACGCCGGATCTTCTATACTGTCCGGGCGGCATGCCGGTAATTCGCTTAAACATTCTAATGAAGGAACTAACGTTCTGATAGCCCACCTGAAAGGAAATTTGCTGAATGCTGCTATTGCTGTCCATTAACATTTCTTTGGCCTTGGAAATACGGATCTCGTTCAAATATTCGCTGAAGGAATAGCCGAAGTTTTCTTTGAAATAGCTGGATAAATAACCGCTGGAAAGATTCAGCCGATCTGCCAAGACGTCGAGTGAAATATCGTCTCCATAATGTTTGTTTACGTAAGCGGTGACGAAAGTGACAACGGGGTCATTCGATTCCCGCTTTTGGCGAATGAAGGACGTGGCCTCTGCCAGGAACTGTTCAAAAAAGCTTTCATATTGCGCTAAGGTATGACAATATTTAATTTGCTCGTAAGGCGAATTCTCATGGAGGATTAAGCTGATATCTTGTTTGTTGACAATGAGCGCTTTAATGACCCGTTCAATAACCTGGTTGGCAAAAAGATGATACTGATGCGCATCGGCCGATTTTTTCTGAAAGTGAGACAATGTCCGTTGTATGATCTGCATTAAGTTAGCCTCATTGCCATGCTGCAAGTTCTCCCAAAACTCGGTTTCTTGCAGATGGTTTTGCAAGGCAACATCTATATTCTTGACGTTGCTCTCTACAATTTGGGTTTCCTCATTCAATTTCCTCGCTTGAATCATGCCTAGCGACTCGTTATAAACGGAATCCAATTCCGCAAACGACGTCAATTCCGGATGAATAGCAATCGTTAATAGGTAATACTCCTTGTCTCTGTCGATCACTTGCTTGAGCGCATTTAATTTGTCTAGCACGTGCGCATAATCTTTTTCGAAAATGACGGTGCAGAGCAGATCCTTCTCCATATTCATGGAAACGGAACCGGGAAAGTGCTCCGATGTATACGTACTTGCGAAAGTCTGAACTACCTTCGCTATTTTGCTGCGTTCCAAAGAATCAAACTCCGCCATAAAGCGTTGCGTATAGCGGATATGAAATAAACTGAGATGGAAGGGTTCGGACGTGTCGATTAAATCTCGTATTTCGCCCAAATTCGTCTCGATATTTTTCATTTTTTTCAAGTAGCCATACTGCTTTAGAAGTACGTTCTTTTTATTCAAATCCAGACGAACGTCGCGGTTTGTCTTCAGGATGCCTTGGATTTTCTCATTAATCACTTTAAATTCATGAATCGTTGTCGGAATCGGCATGCCGCCGTTCTGCTCTTTGATGGCTTCGATAATTCTCTGAAAAGGATGGTTGAACCGGGCGCTTAGAAACACGGATATGGCGAGGCTCGCAATAACCGAGAAAACCAGAAGAGCCCCGAGAATCAGGCTCAGCTGATTGATTTTCATCGCGACGGTTTGATTGGGAATCGAATTGATGTAAGTTAGTCCGGTCTTGTCCGATTTTTTGTAGAAGTAATAGACATCGTCTTTTTTTAAATACCCCTCTTTGTTCTCGGTTGGAAGGAAAGTCATCGGTTGACGGCCTTCATCGGAATCATAGACGAGCTGACCTTCGGAGCCGAGGATTTGAAACTTGCCGTTCGCGATGTAAGTAAAATTGTTGAAAAGTTTGTTCGCATCGAGGAAGGCGACAAAATAAACTTCCTTGTCAAGGACATTATGAAAAACAACCGGTATGGAAAGTATGGGCGGAACGAAGTTCTTCACGTAAGAGTATTTGGCAAACTTGGACGCGGGCAGAATTTCCAGATGTCCGGACCCTTCAAACTGACGCTCCCAGAAGCTTTGCGGGTAGTCGCTGCTGACATAGAAGGTAGAAAACATTTTATCGAAATCAATAATTCCATCTTTGTCCAAAACAATGGATGCGGATTTGAACACGAGGAGGATGTTATCCAAATACAGCAGTTCGTTGGAAACCAGTGTGGCCAGTTCGTTATTCACCTGCTGAATCACTTCAAAATTGACATGATCATTTTTGCTCGTCTTAAGGAGGTTGATTCGAGCGTCGAAATATAAAGTGGTAAGGTTCTTGTTGATCAGGGCGATTTGTTTCTCATAGTTGTCTACGGTTTTATTCAAGGTAAGGCTATTATTATGAATAATCTCTTCATTAATACTGTTCTTGAAAAATAGAAAAGATAAGAAGTTGAAAGAGAGGAGCACTAGGATAATAATGAAGAAGCTTATCAGAAGCTTAGAAAATAACGTGTTCTTGTTTCCGAGTCTTGGCATCCGCATTTCGTTACAACCCCCTAGATCATGCACCTGCTGCAATTTGCCGTAGGCCATAAAATATACATTTCTTCGGTTCCCGGACTATCGCATACTAATCGGGAAAGTGTGCCTACCGTTGTGCCTGCCTCAACAGTAAAGTTACATTATCACAAGATTTTTAAATATTCCATAGAAATCTGGGATGCATGCACGCCAGGATGGGGGCATGGAGCAGTACCAAATACGCACAAACAAAGGAGAAGTGAAACATGGTAAAAAAGGGGAAGCATGTATTGGTTATCGTTTTTTCGCTCGTTCTGCTGCTGATTGCCGCACTTGCCGGATGCAGCACGAAGGAAAAAGAAGCGGCTGGAACACAGTCGCCATCCCCAGCGCCAAGCGGTACGGCATCGGCGAATAAGGGCGGCTCGGATAATGGAAAAGGCGGTCTGCCTGCCAAGTATGAACCTGCGATTAAGCTGAATACGGTCATGGCCAATTATTCGTATACCAAATTCGGTCAAGGCGATACCACCGACAACAATAGATGGACACGCTACATCAAAGAGAAGTATGGCATTGAGGTGCACTCCCTGTGGGATGTTCCCTTCGGGCAATATGAGCAAAAAGTAAATTTGATGATCGCGTCAGGCGAAATGCCGGACTTCTTCGGCGTCACTCCCTCGCAGTTCAAACAGCTTAGCGATGCGGGCAAGCTTGAAGACTTGACGGATATTTACAACAAATATGCTTCGGACACGATTAAGGAGGTTATCGCCGGCGCCGGAGCGGAGGTGCTCGAATCGGCCAAGATCAAGGGCAAGCTGATGGCTGTGCCATGGACGGGAGTTGCCAAGGAAGGCGTACCGATCTTGTGGATTCGCAAGGACTGGTATGAGAAGTTCAATTTGCAGCCGCCTACATCGATGAGCGATGTGTTGAAGATCGCTGAGCTTTTTGCGACAAAAGATCCTGACGGCAACAATAAGAACGATACGTTCGGCTTCGGACTGAACAAAAATTTGAGCGATAATTCCCTGATCGGATTTTTGAACGGCTATCACGCTTATCGCGACATTTGGGTGAAGGATGCTTCGGGGAACTTGGCCTTTAGCGATATTCAACCGCAAATGAAAACAGCGCTCACCCAATTGCAGACCTTGTACAAAAACGGCTGGATCGATAAAGAATTCGGCGTGAAAGATCCCCAGAAGGTCGAAGAAAATATCGGAGCGGGCAAAATAGGGATGTTTTTCGGCGACATGGGCAGCGCCTCTTCTCCGCTACAGCAGTTAACGCCCAATAACGAGTGGCTTCCTTTCCCTGTTCCATCTATAGACAATCAAGAGGCCAAGCTGCAAATTCCATTAAACATCTATAACTACTACTGGGTAGTAAAGAAAGGAACGGCGCATCCCGAAGCGATATTCCCGCTTATGCAAACCTGGCTGGATTTATTCTATAACAACACTTCGGATGACTTGTACAAGCAATACAACTATGACAGTGCAGCGGATGTCGCTTCTTGGATGAATGCCCCGATCAAAATTTATAAGACCAAACGGGCAACCAACCACCTTGCCGAGATGAAAGTATTGAATAGCGAAAGCAAGGATATTTCCGGCTTGACTCCCGAGCAGCGCGACAATTATACAGGCATACAAAAATATTTAGCGGGAGACAAAAAGTTCTGGAACGTTTATATGCAGGACGGCCCTAACAGTACAGGCAAAATCGCCGTCGACTATTTGAAAAAGGATCTCTACATGCCGACGCAATTTACCGGAACGCCAACGCCGGCCATGGTGCTGAAGAAAGCGAATCTGGATAAGCTGCGCGATCAAATGTACTTGAAAATTATTCAAGGCGCTTCTCCCGACGAGTTCGATCAATTTGTTGAGCAATGGAAGAAGCTGGGCGGAGACGAAATCACTAAAGAAGTGAATGAATGGTTGAAAAGCAAATAAACGAGATAGTTGAAAAGTACATCATGGATGACGGATTAGGAGTATGAAGGAAGGGGATAGGGCGGGAAGGGGGTGCTGATCTCCTTCCTGGCCCTCAGCCTTCTCGACGGAGCCGGGGGTGATTGCTTGAATAAACGATTCAGAACGGAATTGCCGCTTCATTTTATGCTGCTGCCGGGTGTTATCATCGTGCTGATTTATAACTACTTCCCTATGGGCGGCATTGTCATGGCCTTTCAAAACTTTGTACCGACTAAAGGGATCGCAGGATCCGAATGGGTAGGCTGGAGCAATTTCTCTTACTTATTCAGTTTGCCCGATACGAATCAAGTCATTGGGAACACGCTGTATATTGCGATTCTAAAAATTGCCGCCGGTTTGATCGCTCCGATCGTCGTGGCGCTGTTATTGAACGAGGTTGCCAAGCAGTGGTTTAAGAAGACGATTCAAACCTTAGTCTACATTCCGCATTTCCTGTCTTGGATTATTCTAGGCGGCATATTAATGGACCTCTTATCGCCTTCCGAAGGGGTAGTCAATCAGATCATCACGTCGCTCGGCTTAGAGCCTGTCTTTTTTCTGGGAGACAATACCTGGTTTCCGTTCACGCTTGTTATTTCGGACACTTGGAAGGAATTCGGCTTCAGTACGATTGTTTATTTGGCCGCATTGACAGGCATTAATCCGTCTCTCTACGAGTCGGCAGCGATAGATGGAGCCAATCATTGGAAACGCATGCTGCATATTACGCTTCCAGGCATGATGCCGGTTATCGTCCTTATGGTCACGTTAAGTATGGGAGCGGTGCTGAATGCCGGATTTGAACAGGTTTTCGTGCTTTATAGTCCGCAAGTTTACGAAAGCGGCGATATTATCGATACGATGGTGTACAGAATGGGTCTTGTCGATATGCAATACAGCGCCGCAACGGCTGTTGGCTTATTTAAATCATTCACTTCGCTGATTCTCATCAGCGTATCTTACTGGCTAGCGTACCGGTTTGCGAATTATCGTATTTTCTGAGAAAGGAGGCAATATGTTGGTAGAACACGCATCTTGGAGCAGGAAATGGTTTCTTTCTTTTAATTATATCGCGTTATCCATTATGGCTCTTGCTTGCTTATTTCCGATTATTCAAATGGTGGCCGTGTCTTTCAGTTCGGGAGCCGCCGCCTCTTCCGGGCGTGTCACGATATTTCCGATTGAATTTACGACGGACGCTTACCGCTATGTGATGCGTAACGATGCGTTTATGCAGGCGGTTTGGGTGTCGGTGAAACGGATTGCGCTGGGCAGCTCCCTGCAGATGCTGATGATGGTGCTGATCGCTTATCCGCTATCTAAAGACGTATCGATTTTCCGTTTTCGGACCGTGTATGTGTGGTTTTTTATGATCACCATTTTGTTTAGCGGCGGTTTGATTCCGACTTATTTGACGATCAAGATGACCGGCTTGCTGAATTCGATCTGGGCGCTGGTCATTCCTAGTGCGGTACCTGTTTTTAGCGTTGTGCTTTTGTTGAATTTTTTCAGAAATTTGCCCAAGGAACTGAGCGAGGCTGCTTTCATCGACGGTGCGGGACACTGGAAGACGCTGTGGAAAATATATATTCCGTTGTCTACGCCGGGACTGGCGACGCTGCTGCTGTTCTCGCTGGTTGGACATTGGAATTCCTGGTTCGATGGGATTATCTATATGAATTCGCCCGATCGTTATCCGCTGCAAAGCTATTTGCAGACGATTATTCTTCTGAAACAGGATTCCGCCGCTCTATCGGTGCTGGATGCGAATATTCTGGCCAATCTTTCCGACCGGACCTTAAAGTCTGCGCAAATCGGGCTTGGCGCGCTTCCCATCTTGCTTGTTTATCCTTTTCTGCAAAGATATTTTATGAAGGGGATTGTATTAGGCAGCGTGAAAGAGTAGAGAGTCGACCATTCCTTAGGGCGAGGCGTTCTCTTGTCCGTCCGGACAAAGCATACAAGCTTCATACGAGACCACGTCCATGGAGACGTGGTTTTTTAAATTTATCCTAAAAGGACGCCGAGCCGTTTATCCGTGTTATCTTGTAAGCGTGCTGCAAAAAAACAAATGACAAGAAACAGGTCGGTGTGGTAAGCTGTATTTGAGCAAAGTAATCGATTTCTATATGTTTTCTGTAAAGCATACGTGAGGAGGAGTCGGCATGAAAAAAGTCGTTTTGGTCGGAGCCGGCGGACGGGCGCTTCATATGTTCGCGAAGCCGCTTGCAACCGAGTTGAACGGCATCGTAGACTTTTGCGGGGTCTACGATCTTAATCCGGTACGGGCCAGGCTGCTAGGCGAAGAATGCGGCGTCCCGGCGTTTGACGGGTTTACGGAAATGATGGATGCGTGCAAGCCGGATACCGTCGTCGTAGCGACGACTGACAATACGCATCACACGTATATCATCGCCGCGCTGGAGGCCGGCTGCGACGTCATATCGGAGAAGCCGATGACGATCGACGCCGCCAAATGCAGAGCGATTCTTGAAGCGGAGGCGCGTACGGGACGGAAGGTGACGGTTACGTTCAATTTGCGCTTCATGCCTTATTTTGCGCGCATTAAGCAGCTGCTCGCCGACAATGCGATCGGCTCAATTCGCCACATCGCGATGGAATATTTTCTGGACCGTTCCCACGGCGCCGATTATTTCCGCAGATGGCACGCAGAGCTTGAGAAGAGCGGCGGACTGCTCGTGCATAAATCGACCCATCATTTCGATATTATCAACTGGTGGCTGAACGCTCATCCCGAGTCCGTTCATGCTTTCGGCACGAGAACCTTTTATGGGCCGACTCGCGAGCGCCGCGGGGAACGCTGTTCAACCTGCGAGTATGAACATACGTGCGAGTTCTATACGGACTATTCGCAGCAGGAATTCACGAACCGCTATTATTTGCAAGCGGAGAAAGAAGACGGCTACATCCGCGATCGGTGCGTCTTCCACGAGCGCATCGACATTTGCGACACGATGTCCGTACATGTCAAATACGACAACGGCGCGCTGTTGTCGTATTCACTCGTTACCTATAGTCCCGAGGAAGGCTGGACCGCGACTATTACGGGGACGGAAGGCAGGATGGAAGTTTCCTGCATGTACAGCGGCCCGAAAATGGAGAAAGACGCGTACCGCATCCGCATCGTCAAGCCGTCGGGCGAAACGATGGAGGAAGAAGTTCCTCTAACGGAGGGAGGACATGGAGGAGGGGACGAAAGACTGCGCGCAATGCTGTTCAAAGGCGGTATAGACGATCCGCTCGGTCAACAGGCTGACAGCACGGCAGGCGCGATGTCGCTGTTAATCGGCGCGGCCGCCAATCGCTCGATCGCGGAGAACAGGGCAATGGCGATTTCGGAATTATCGGCTCTCCTGTCGTGAGAACCATACTTATTGCAAGCATACCAAACAGAGGGAGTGGGATTCATGCATGTACATGTATCGCTAACGGCAAAGGAGCTGGGCGCCGCTGCGGCAGCCAAAGCTGCCGAAGTACTGAAGGAACGGATAGCCAAGCAGGGCGGCGCGCGTATCGTACTGTCCACGGGCGCATCGCAATTCACTTTTTTTGAGGCGCTGGCTCAGCATAAGATCGATTGGAGCAAGGTGGTTATGTTTCATCTGGATGAATATGTCGCTCTGCCGGATACGCATATCGCTAGCTTCCGCAAGTATTTGAAGGAACGTTTCCTGTCGTTCGCTCCCGTTGCACAGGCGTATTTTGTAACCGGCGAAGGCGACGTTCAACAAAATATTGCGGCGCTGACCGCCGAAATACGCAAAGCGCCGATCGACCTTGCCTTGATCGGCATCGGCGAGAACGCGCATATCGCTTTCAACGATCCGCCTGCCGACTTTGACACCGATGCCGCTTACCGTGTCGTCAATCTTGATGATGCCTGCAAAGCGCAGCAGGTGGGCGAAGGCTGGTTCGCCTCGCCGGGCGAAGTGCCGAAGCAAGCGATTACCATGACGGTCCGGCAAATCCTCAGCAGCGCTACGATCATTTCCTGCGTGCCGCATGCGGTGAAGGCGAATGCGATCCGCCAAACGCTTGGGAGCGATGTGACGAATATGGTGCCGGCTTCCATACTCAAGACGCATGCGGACTGGTGGCTTTATTTGGACGAAGAATCGGCATCCGGAATTGATGCGGAGCAGAAGGCAGCTTTATAGCAAACAAGCAGTAATCGGAAGCCGTCCGCCATTTTATCCGTCTTACGCATGAAAAATACGCGGATCGTTTCGGCCACTTGTTCGGCGGCGTCATCCCCGGCATTTTTACGGATGAGTTTAAGCTTATGGGTGATGCGGCATGGTCGCCTTACTTGGCTCCATTTTTTCGCGAATGTTTCGGATACGATATCGAGGACCGGCTTCCGGATCTGTTTATTTCCGTGGACGCACGCTCCGCGCAGATTCGTCACGATTACCGGCTTGCGCTCAGCAAGCTGCTGAAGGCGTCATTCGTTGAACCGATTGCCGAGTGGTGCAAGGAGCACCGACTGCTCATGACTGGTCATATCAGTCCGGAGGAGGACCCGGTCGGACAGACGAAATGGACGCCTTATTTGCTTTCTCTTCTAAGAAGCTTTCATTTGCCAGGGACCGATCTGATCGGAGGGAGAATCGGGAGCGCCGAATTCCCGCTGCTGCATCTGGGCCCCAAGATGGCGAGCTCTGCCGCGCACCATCTCGGCAAACGGGAGACGCTGGTCGAGCCCTTCGGAGCGAACGGCTGGGAGACCGATTTCAAGACGCTAATCAAAATGGCCGACTGGCTGTTCGTCATGGGGATTACCGACGTAGTTTCGCACGGACAATATTATTCCGTAGACGGGCTTCGCAAGAAGGAGGCTCCGCCTTCTTTTTTTTATCAGTCAAGCCACTGGATCGGAGGGACGCCGCAGATCGTGGCTTCGGCCGACGAAGAGGGAGATCCCGACAAAGCCTATGCGCATGTCCCCGATAAATTCTGGACGAAGCAAATCGACGGCACCCACGTAGTGGAAGAGCTTGACCTTGCAATCGACAGAGACTTGACGCTGTGGAAGGCTCAGCCTGACGGCGAAGCGGTTCAGCTGCCGGCACAAGCCTATGTGCATACGCGGATGGCAGGGGCGGTTCGGCGAATGATGGTTACGAACGCTCTGGACGAAACGCAAGCTGTGAGGCTGCAGCATCCTTTAACCGGAGAGCGCATGGCGCTCGTCATGCCGCCGCACCGGTCGGTACTGCTGGACGTATTTGTGGACGGGTTTGCGCTTAGAGCCTAAGCGGGGCGTTTAAGGAAGGGAGGCAAGCCGGCGGTTGCTCTGGACTGGAGAGAGGAAGCGCTGGATGCGATGGAGGCTTCTTCCGCAATCGATATATCCCGTGACTGGCAGCTTGCTCCGAAGGACGACAATGTGCTGATCTTGTCCCATTGGCATTTCTGGGAGCTTGCGCCGAAGGGCGGTCAGCCGGTCACCGCTGCGCCTGCTTTCAACGTTTTGGAGCAGCCGGGCGTTAGGTTTCGTCAAGGAGGACACGGGTATTGCAGGTTTTATGCGAAGGGGAATCCGGGACCGACCTTCCTCGTTTATGAGACGTCGGCATGGACGGGCGCATGCAGAATCGATATCGGGCCTTTCCTGAAGCGAGGCACAGGCGTGCAGATGAACGTCGTTGAGATTCATTTTGGAGAAGAAGGACTGCTCCTCGAACCGTTTCGGCTTTACGGAGATTTCAAGGTCTCGTTTCCGCATGCGGGGTTTCCGCCCGGCCGTTTGGATTACAAACCAGCCCAAGGCTCGCTGCGGGAGCTGGACAGCTGGGACGACATCGGTTACCCGCATTTCGCGGGTACGATGCTCTACAAGAAGGAAGTCGCGCTATCGGAGGAATGGCTTGCCGGAGCGGAAACGGTATGGCCTTATGCGGAGGAAATCAACGATGTCGCCCGGCTGGTTGTTAATGGAGAGGAACAGGGTAACGTACTTTGCGAACCGTTTGCCTGGGAGATTTTGTCCGTATTGCAGGCGGGGATTAACCGGATTGGGATCGAAGCGGCAAACAGCCCGGTCGCGTTGTTCGAAGGCGGACGGAAGCGCGCGGGCATTCGCGGACGCGTCCTGCTTTTGAAACGATAACGGTTTCGCAGGCCCGGTTGCGGGTTTGCCCGCTAAACCGGGTCGCCTGTATGCGGAACGCGAAATAGCCGATTGCTGCAGCAAGCAGAATACGAACGCAACACAAGAAAGGAACGGGGGACGCTAGTATGGATTGGACCGTGAAGGAACTGGAAAACTTCGCGCTTAGTATATACGATGTCAAGGATCAGCTTCGGCAGCATGTTTATAAGAGATCCGCCGAGGCGTTTGCCGCGGGAGACCGAATGAGGGACGAGATCGTGACGCGGGAGCAGCTCGAGAATCGGCGCGAGGAAGCGCGCGAGGCGTTCCTCGAAGGAATCGGAGGCTTGCCGGCATCCGAAGCGCCTCTGCATGCGACGGTCACCGGACACGTACAGCTTGAGGGCATGCGTATCGACGCCCTTATTTACGAATCGCGGCCGAACACGCACGTAACCGCTTCCTTGTACGTACCGGATGGTCTATCGGAGCCGACGGGGGCCGTCTTATTCGTTTGCGGCCATTTTGAAGAAGGAAGACTTGCGCCCAATTATCAGGCCGTCTGCCAGACGATCGCATCGAGAGGCCTTCTCGTTCTTGCCATTGACCCGCTTGGACAAGGCGAGCGCTCCGGCTACTACGATCACGCTACCGGCGAGATGGCGGTTCCGCGCAGCACGTCCGATCACGAGCAGGCCGGCGCGCAGTGCTGGCCGCTTGGCGACGGACTTGCCCGGTATTTTCTGCACGACATCGTCCGGGCGATCGATTATTTGCAAACGCGGCCGGATGTCGACCCTGCCAGAATCGGCATCACCGGCAATTCCGGCGGCGGCTTGCAAACCACAATGGCGATGCTGACGGATCGCAGGATTGCGGCAGCAGCCCCGGCTACCTTCGTGATGAACCGCGAATCGTACTTGTATGCCGGGCAAGGACAAGATGCGGAGCAAATATGGCCGGGTATGTCGGCGAAGGGCTTCGATCATGAGGATCTGCTGATGGCTATGGCGCCGAGGCCGGTACTTGTGCTTGCGGCTCAGTACGATTTCTTCCCAATTGAAGGCACCAGAAGGACGGTCGAACGAAGCAAACGGTTCTGGGAGATGTACGGCAAAGGGAAGTTGGCTCAACTGGAGCTTTACGAGGACCGGTGCCGGCATTGCTATTCGGAGGGGATGGCTCAAGCGGCGGCGGCCTTTTTTGCAGAGCGCTTCCTCGGCCGCAAGACGGTACCATCCGTTATCGAGTCGCCGCGAGCCGCTGCCGACAATCCGTCCTTCGAGCCGGTTGACGCCGAAAAGTTGTTCGCCACTAGCAGCGGGCAGGTGCGGGGCCATTTTGCAGGAGAACGCGGTCCGTGGGAGGAAAACGTCGATCGGGCACGCGAATGGGAACGCCTCCGTTTGAGCATCCCGGACCAAGAGCGCAAAGAAGCGGCGTTGGCATGGCTGGAGCAAACGGTTATGGGGAACCGCAAGGCAGCCGAGCTGAATCCCCGGCATTTGCCGCTGGGTACGATAGACGGATTAGAAATCGACAGCTGGCTCTGGTGGAGCCAGGAAGGACTGCACAATCACGCGTTCCTGTTTCGGGACGGCGCTAACGAAGGCGGCAAACAGCCTTTGATTATAGCCGTTTGGGAACGGGGAACGAGAGCTTTAAGCTCCCGAATGAAGTGGATCAAAGAGAAAACGGAAGCGGGCCATGCCGTCATGGTGCTGGATGTGAGCGGGGAAGGCGTTGTTACGCCGAATGCGATCAGCCCGCGCGGCTTATACGATTCGTTCGGTACGCTGCATAAGCTGACGACCGATTTACTGTTTCTGGGCGACAGTCTGGCGGCGATTCGCGCTTACGATGTTCTGAGGTCCGTGGACATGGCTGTACAGCCGGATCATATAGCAGCCGAAACGATAGAGATATACGGGGAAGGCGGATTCAGTCTCTATACGAAACTTGCCCAGGCGCTCGATCGGGAGCGGCGGGTCCGTAAATGGACGTTCAGCGGGGGATTCAGCCGCGTCGAGGATTGGCTGAACGAGCGACATTACGTGCAGTACGACGTGCTGAGCACGGTTTTGCCGGGCATGCTGCGGCATTTCGACCTGCCGGATCTTGCGTGGTGGGCGGACGCGTAACGATTCTCAAAGTGCGATGAGGAAGATTGGATTCATTCACAAGCTACGGATGGGTGTAAGGGCGATGAAAAAAACCGCTCACGGACCCATGCCGGACATGGCAATGAACCGGCGGATATCCATGGAAGAGAAAGTATGTTAATATATAACCTAGTTGAAACCGATTACTATTAACGATTTCAGCACCTATTTTGTCCAATTGGTGGTTATCGACATGCAGAAACGAGTGACGATTCATGATATCGCGAAAGAGGCCGGCGTATCTTCCGCTACCGTTTCGCGAGTGCTCAGCAATAGCGATTATCCGGTTAGCGCCAAGCTCCGCACCAAGATCCAGAATTTGGCCGAGCAATTGAACTACATTCCGAATATGATAGGGAAACAGCTCAAAACGGATAACAATATGACGATCGGCGTCATTATTCCGACGATCAGCAACCCGTTCTATGCGGCTGTCATGCTGGGCGTCGAGGAAGCCGCTCGCAAAAGCGGCTACCATGTGCTTCTCTGCAATTCGCTGCAGGACGGCAGTTTGGAAGAAGGCTATTTGAAAACATTGTTCGAGAAGCAAGTCAAAGGCGTCATTCTGTCTTCGATCTCGGGCAACCGCAAGCTGATGACGCATTTGATCAAAATGGGATTGAATGTTATCGCCATCGACCAAAAGCTGGACTTGCCGGATGTGCTGCAGATCGAATTCGATTACCGCCGCGGCGGCCATATGGCGGCCAGCTATTTGCTGGAAAAGGGACACCGCAAAATCGGATACGTAACGGCACCGCTCGACAGGCCTAGCCGTCAGCATATTTACCAGGGCTTCTTCGAAGCGCTGCATGCGGCGGGTGTGGACAAGAATGACAGCTACGTACAAATCGCCGACGAAGAGAAGGAAGTGTACGACGGGATTTACGAGTTCGAGAACGGCAAGCTGCTGACTCGCAATTTATTACAGTTGAAGGAGCTTCCGACCGCCATATTTGCCTGTAACGACTTGACGGCTTTCGGCGTCATCAACGAGCTTGCCGCGAACGGACTACGCGTGCCGGAGGATATCTCGGTGATGGGCTTCGACAACATCGAATTCAGCCGGATGGTTACGCCGGCTCTAACGACGATCAAGCAGCCGAACTACGAAATGGGCAAGCTTGCATGCACGATGCTGCTCGATAAGCTGCGTAAAGAAAACAATCATGAAATGGACGTCATGCTGCTTCCCAAATTGATCGTCCGCGATTCGGTCAGACCGACCGAGGGATGAGGGTTAAGCGGTTCGGCCGGTTGGGTTACGGCGCGGGCAGATAAAGACAAAGGGAAACAACCCCATACGCAAAGACGATTAAGCGATGGAGCGAAAGCCGAATCGCATTTTTTATAAGTATTTAGTAATCGATTACTGTTAAAGTAAATCAATCGAGTCGAAGGGGGCATGTACCAATGAAATGGTCGGGTAAACGGTACGATACGGGACAATGCGTGGAGGTTACTGCATCCGGCGGGAAAATCGCCGCGATCGATCCTATTGCTTATGACGGAAAGCTGCCTTGGCTGTCGCCGGGCTGGATCGATCTTCAGGTGAACGGCTTCGCCGGATGCGACCTGAATGGCGACGCGACCGATCCGGAGGAGGTGCTCGGCGTTACAAAGGCGATGTTCGCCTGCGGCGTGACGGGCTACTTGCCTACGGTCATCACAGGCAGCTTCGAACGCATTCATCAGGCGCTTACGGCCATCAAGCAGGCAATCGCATCGGGCGAAGATTCGGCCGGGGCGATATGCGGCATCCATGTGGAAGGGCCCTACTTAAGCGGGGAAGACGGCCCTCGAGGCGCTCACGACCGCCGCCATATAAGAGATCCGGATCTTAAGGAATTCGACAGGTGGCAGGAAGCGTCCGGCGGTATGATCAAGCTGGTGACGATTGCTCCCGAACGGCAAGGGGCGCCGGCTTTCGTCCGCGAGCTTACGAACGAAGGCGTAGCCGTCAGTATCGGCCACACGATGGCGACCGCCGCGCAGATCGAAGCTGCGGTTGCCGCAGGCGCTTCGCTCTCCACGCATCTCGGCAATGGCGCCCACCCGGTTTTGCCGCGCCATCCCAACTATATATGGGACCAGCTTGCCGAAGACGGCTTGCAGGCGATGTTTATCGCCGACGGCCATCATTTGCCTGCAAACACGCTGAAAGCGATGATGCGCGCGAAGCGGGACCGGTTCATCATCGTGAGCGATTGCGTGAAGTTCGGCGGCATGGCGCCCGGCGTATACAAGAGCTTGATCGGCTCCGAAGTGGAACTGCTGCCGAACGGCCGCCTGCAGACGGCGGCAAACCCGGCGATATTGGCGGGCTCCGCGCAATCGATCGATCGCGGAGTAGAGAATGCGGTAAAGCTTGCCGGCCTAAGTCTGAAGGAAGCGGTCGAGGCTGTAACGCTGCGTCCTGCAGCGGCAGTCGGACTTCGTCACTGCGGCAAGCTCGAACCGGGGGCGGATGCCAGCCTGACGCTTTTTGATTTCTCGGAGGGGGCCGGGAAGCTGTCGGTTCGGGAAACCGTACTAAAAGGGAAAACGGTATTTAAGCAGACGCCGTAGCGATCTGGTCGTATGCCCGCAGCAATAGTAGCAAGCTCTCCCCGGCGTTCCGGCCGTTTAGGAAATTGACAATCGCCGTCTCCAGCCGTTACATTAACTAGTAGCGTGTTTGACTTGGACGATCGGACATAGCGGGATTCGCCCCGCAAACATGCGATCGGATTGCGAAGAGTCAACGCACGGCGGAGGTGAACGGGTGAAGGGCATACGCAAGGAAACGCTTTCCCAGCAAGCGGGCGAAAGCATTAAAGCATATATCGAACAAATGAGGCTCCAGCCCGGCGATAAGCTGCCGTCCGAGAAACAGCTGATCGACAGATACGGCGTCAGCCGGACGGTTGTGCGCGAGGCACTGAAGTCGCTGGAAACGGTAGGGATCATTCAGATGAAGCCGGGCGACGGCATCTATGTAGCGCGTCCTTCGATCAGCGGGATGTCGCATCATTTTACGTTCCATTGGAACCGGAAGCCGCAAACCGTAAAGGAATTGCTGCAAATTCGCGTTTCTCTGGAGCTTTTCGCGATTGAGCTGACCGTCATGCTTCGCGACGAGGAACGAATCGCGCAAATGTCGTACTGGGTCGAGGAAATGGAAAGAAAACTGAAGGATGGCGGCGGAATCGTACACGAGGATTTGCAGTTTCACCGTTCGCTTTTTCGCGCTTCCGGCAATGATACGCTTTGCGAATTGAGCGAGTTTATCGCTGGCTTTTTCGTGCCGATGGAGGGCGTGGCTTCCACCTTGCACACTCCGGATCCGTTATCGCTTCTGGAGCACAAGCAGATTTTGCACTGGATTCGAGCCGGGGATACGGAGAAAGCCAAAGCTTGCATGCGCGATCATTTGCGTCCGCTGGAATTGTTTGTGGCTTCGCTGGAAGCGAATCCAGACGGCGGAGAAGAGAAGCATTAACGAAAGGGAAGGAGTAGAGGCATGACACAGCCAATGGAACCGACTGAGCCGCTGCAGCGCAATATGCTGAGTCATTTGGCTAGCGACCGGATCAGAGCTTATATCAGTGAAAACGGACTCAAGCCCGGCGACAAGCTCCCGACCGAACGGGATCTGGCCGAACGGCTTCAAGTCAGCCGGACCGTCGTCAGGGAAGCGCTAAATCAGCTGGAGACGCTCGGCCTGATTTTCAAAGTGCAGGGCAGCGGGATTTTCATCGCCCAGCCGAACTTGACGGTGTTCTTTCGTCAGCTGCTTTCGGGCTGGGAAGGAGACGACCAGAGCGTAGGAAAGCTTCTCGACTTCCGGCTCATGCTGGAGCAGGCCGCTCTTAGCGAAATCGCCGATCGCGCGCAAGATGAGGATTACGCGATGCTCGAACGGCTGATTGACGAAGCGGAGCGAACGGATATCGACCCTGCGAGGTTTCTGGCACTTGATGCGCAATTTCATCGCGAGCTGCTTAAGCTTACCCGCAACGATCTGTTTTACCAACTCGTGGCCGTCGTGCAGGATTATTTTGTGGCGATCGAGAGGAACGGTTTGCAGCCGCTGGGAGGCGCCAGTCAAGCGACGCTTCAAGAGCATCGGGCGCTCATTTCCTTGCTTAGGAACCGCAAGCTGGACGAGGCGAGACAGCTGCTGCGCAAGCATCTGCATCTCAAATCGAAATAACGGTTTCGGCGAAACGGACGGACTCCGTTTCGTTCATTTATCAGAAAGTAAATCGTGGAAGTCGCTCTAAATCTAGCTAAACGCGCTTGTCCCTAAAAGGACAGCGAAGCCGTTTATCCTTGATTTTTTCGTTGACCGTTCGGTTTGGAAGTGTTATCATCAAATTGGTCAGACCATAGTATATAAAGAGACGTCATTCATACGGGTGAAACCTGAAAGAATGTAACTAGGAGGCCTTGATACTCATGCTCGCAGATTCCAGCAAGCTCGGCGTATGGCGATATGAAAAGTTGCTTCCTCCGGTGGCGGAGGAACGGCAAATATCGTTGGGGGAGGGCCGAACCCCGCTTGTGAAGAGCGTAGGCATCGCCAGGGCGCTCGGATTAAATAACCTGTATTTCAAGATCGAATCCGGCAATCCTACCGGATCCTATAAAGACCGGATCGCTGCGGTCGGCGTTTCCTGGGCGCTGCAGCAAGGGAAAACGGCATGCATCGGCACGACTTCCGGCAACGCCGGCGCTTCCGTCGCAGCTTATGCGGCGCGTGCGGGCATTCCTTATCACCTGTATGTGCTGGAGCATATCGTAGAGGCGAAGCTGCTTCAAGTCGTCGCACACGGCGCTAACGTGACGAAAGTTAAAGGGTTCGGCGAAAGCATTGCGGTCGGCGACGGCGTATTCGCCCATATCAAGCGCCAAGCGGAACGGATGAACTGGGAATCGATGATCACCGCCTACAAATTCAATGCCGTAGCGATGGAAGGCGTAAAAACGATCGCATACGAGCTGTACGACGACTGGAATGAGGCGGTCCCGGACGCCGTATTCGTGCCGGTTGGGGGCGGCGGCCTTTTTACCGGTATTCGCAAAGGCTTTGAAGATATTCATCGTTTGAATGGAACAGCTGTTCCTTCGATGGTCGCCGTGCAATCGGAAGGCTGCGACAATATCGTGCGGGGGTGGAAGCAGGGAAGCGAAACGGCTGCAGGAGGAGATTCGACCTCGCAGATTTCCGGCCTGCAGGTGCCGAATCCGCCGGACGGAGACGACGTGCTTCGCGTTCTGAATGCGGGCGAAGGCTGGGCCGAGGCGGTGCCGGACACGGAAACCTGGTTCTGGCAGGAGCAGTTGGCGGATAAGGAAGGGATTCTTTGCGAGCCTGCTGCGGCGATTTCAGTGGCGGGTGCAGCGAAAGCGCTTAAGGAGGGGCGGATCGGCCCTGAAACGTCTGTGGTATGCGTGCTCTCAGGAGCGGGCTACAAAGATGCGGGACGGCTGCAGGCCATCGTCAAGAGCAAGCCGGCGGTTCCTTTAAAATCGGTGGAAGAGCTCGGTTAGGTTGTCGATTCATAGGATTTGAATAGCGAGTCGAAATCGCAGGAGCAGAGCAGGGAGGCGGCAAACATGATTAAAGTCGGATTGATTGGTCTCGGCAGGTTCTCCATCTATCATTTGCAGTCGATACGGCAAATTCCCGGGGTAAGCATCACGGCTGTTGCCGATTTGAATCCGGAACGCGTAGAAAGCGTCCAGAACGAATACGGCTGCGCCGGATATACGGACTGGCGGCGTATGCTGGAAGAGGAGCAGCTGGACGCGGTCACGGTGCTGACCCCGGAGCACATTCACGAAGAGCCGGTTGTCACAGCGCTCCAAGCAGGGTGTCACGTATTTGTCGAGAAGCCGCTGGCTATCGATTCCGAAGCGTGCGAACGCATGATCGCGGAGGCCGAGAAGGCGAATAAGCTGCTCATGGTCGGCCATGTATGCCGCTTCGGCATCCGCCAGATCGAAATGAAGCGAACGGTCGATTCGGGTAAGCTTGGCAATCTTCGTTCCATTTACGGCAGGCGCAATAACGGCAGCCGGTATTTTCCAATCTACCGCCGCGTAGATCCGGTGTATATTCTTGGCATACACGACATCGATCTGATGCACTGGCTATCCGGTTCGTCTGTAACCGAGGTGTTCGCGCACAGCTCCGGTCCTGCGGAAGGCGGCATCGACCTGCAGTGGGCGATGCTGAAGTTTGCGAGCGGCATGATGGGCATCGTGGAAAGCAGCTGGCTCGTACCGAACGGCGCGCCCGCGGAGGTCGACGTCCGGATGGAAGTCGTCGGGGAACGCGGCACCGTACATTTTCAGGAGCCGGATGACGGTCTGGCGATTTGGGGAGACGAAACGACCGAGAACGGCGTGCTTTACGATTGGCAGCCGCGGTACGGGCGGGTGGCGGGCGCGCTGCTGGAGGAGCTGCATCATTTCTACGATTGCGTCCGCAGCGGACGGAAGTCGGACATTTTGCTGCCGGAGGATGCGCTAGCCGCCGTTCGCGTGGCCGAAGCGGTCGTTCTTTCCTGCCAAACCGGCAAGCCGGTCTTGCTCGGCTGACGAAAGCATTCGGAAGGGAGGCGGGCAGGCGTGAAAGATCGCATCTTTATGGTAGGAAGCGGTTCGCTCGGGTGCAAGCTGACGAACGAATACGACTGCAACATGTATTTGCTTGTCGGCGGATCGTCAGCCGCCCTCATCGATAGCGGGGCCGGTATAGACCCGCAAGCAGTAATCGCGCAAATACGCGCCTGCGGTTTCGACGAGAGCCTAATCGAAGCGATCTTCCTGACGCATGCGCACGCCGATCACGCGGGAGGCGCCGCCGAGCTTCAGCGGCTGACGGGCGCTTCGGTTTATTGTCCCAAAGAAACGGCCCGCGTGGTAAGAGAAGGCGACGAGGAAGCGAACGGCCTGCGCCAAGCGCGGTTAGACGGCATTTACCCGCCGGACTACCGGTTCGAGGCATGTCCTTCGGCCATTGCTGCAGCGGACGGAGCCTCGATTGCAATCGGCGATGTAACGCTGAAATTCCTCGCTTCGCCGGGCCACAGCAGCGATCATGCAAGCTTGTATTGCCCGGAGCTTCGCGCGTTGTTTAGCGGTGATGCCGTATTCGCCGGCGGGAAGATCGCGGCGATCGGAACGCCCGATTTTTCAATGGAAGCGCTCGCTTCCAGCATTCGTAAGCTAGCGGAGCTGAACGTCATGCATCTGTTCCCCGGGCACGGATCGCCCGTCATCGGTACGGGAAGCAAGGACGTTCGCGAAGCGATGGAGATTTTCGCAGGCGGCGGTATTCCAAAGAGCATCGTATGATGCATGTTCATGAGAACCAGAACTTATGGGAGGTTATTGAGGATGAGAAAAGGTTATTATACGGCGCTTGGTACGCCATTAGACGGTTCAGGCAATGTGATCGAAGCCAGTTTGCGCAAGCATGCGGAGGATCAGGCAGCCGCCGGAGCATCCGGTCTTCTCGCGATGGGATCGATGGGCATTCAGCCGCAGATCAAGGACAGCCAGTTTGTCAAGGTAGCCAAAATCACCGCGGAAGCGGTACAGAGGCAAACGCCTGTTTTCGTAGGGGTTATGGACAATTCGGTCGCCCGCGTCAAGGCTAGAATCGAAAGCTTGTCCGGCTTGCCGCTCGACGGGGTCGTAGCGACGACGCCTTACTACTATGCGCTAACACAGGATGAGGTGCTGCGCTTCTTTACGGAGCTGGCCGAGACTTCCGAGTTTCCGCTTTACTTGTACGATCTGCCGGGCGTGACGAAGACGAAAATCGCAGCGTCGACTGCTCAAAAGCTGATGAGCGTACGCAATATTGCCGGCATCAAATCCGGCGATTTGCCTACTGTCCGTACGCTCGCTCGCGTGCAGCAGCAGACGAATCCGGCGTTCGAACTGCTGTTC
This sequence comes from Paenibacillus litoralis, assembly GCF_046244365.1. NCBI lineage: Bacteria > Bacillati > Bacillota > Bacilli > Caryophanales > Paenibacillaceae > Paenibacillus > Paenibacillus litoralis. Next base: position 3,704,729 of record NZ_CP176395.1, read on the forward strand.
AGCGGCCTCGATGTGTTCGATGCTGCATACGAATACGGCATCGAGAAAAACTTGGACGGCATGTTCAGCTGTACGCTCCCGCTTGCAAACAAGCTGTACGGCTCCCTCGAAGCCGGGGAGAAAGAAGCGGCGTCGGCTGCGCTTGACGGCATCATCCTCCTGCGCGACACGTTCGTAGAAGTAGGCGTATTCCCCGGCTTCTCGTATGCGATGAACGTGCTCGGCTATGAGGGGGATTTCGCCCCGGATTACGCGCCCAAGCTGAACGAGCAGCAGGCCCTGAAAGTTCGCGATTGCATGGAAAAGCTCGCACTTCTCTAATAGAAGCTGTACGGGAGTTCCACTTGTGAACAGCTGGCGGTAATCGTTATCAAGATGTGGAGGGAAGCGCATGTACAAGCGAATGTACGCGGGAAGCTTTCAAGCCGCCGAGCTGGAGACGGGGACGAAGCAAAGCTTCGCCTTGACGTTGAACGGCGCAGACGGCCTGGAGCAGCTTGCAGAAGAGGCAAATGGGGGAGTGGAGCGGGAGGCTTATATTCCCGTCCATGCCATAAAAAGCGCCGAGCCCGGGCCGACGCTGCTCGTGCTTGCCGCCGTTCACGGAGATGAATATGAAGGCGTTCAGACGATCATCGAGCTGTGCCGCGATTTGCAGCCGGACGATATTCGCGGGACGCTGCTGATGGTGCCTGTGACGAACGTACTGTCATATTACGGGGAGACGCGCACGACGCCGGAGGACGGCTGCAACCTTGCACGGGAATTTCCGGGCAAGCCGGACGGCACGATAACGCAGCGGCTTGCCTGGCATTTGCAGCGGCAGCTGATCGGCAAAGCCGATTTCATGCTGGATTTGCACAGCGGAGGAACGCATTTTGCGGTACCCGAGCTTGTCGGCTACTACCATAACGACGATAGCGAGGTCGGCCGTCGTTCCCGCGCCGCGGCGGAAGTGTTCGGCATGGAGGTGCTGTGGGCGCATCCCGAAATCGCGCCCGGCAGAACCGTCTCCGCAGCGCTGGAATGCGGCGTGCCGTTCCTGTACACCGAAGCTTATGGCGGCCGCCGTATTCGGCCGGACGAGCAGCTTCGTTTTCGCGGCGGCGCTCTGCGCTTAATGCGGCACCTCGGCATGCTGTGCGAGCCTTCCCGGTGGATCGAAGGCGAGTCGCCGCCGATCCGGTATCGGCTGTCGGGCGACGGCAACTTCGACGTATCGGTTAACTCGGCGGCGGAAGGCTTTTTCATCCCCGAAGTTGCGCTGTTGGATGAAGTAACCGCAGGAGTCCGGATCGGAGCCGTCTATGACTGGTTCGGTACGCTGCTGGAGCCGTTTCACGCGCCGAAGTCCGGCGTCGTCGTAGGCATGACGGGCACGCCTTATATCCGTAAAGGCGCTTATGTGTATATGCTGACCCAAACGGCGGAAGCTTTATAAAATGGCAGGCTGCAGCGAACGTCGCTGCAGCCTTAGTCTTTTCGCGTCTCGCCCGCTTCTTCGAGTGTGATATTAATCACAGTACGAACCTGCGTAGTCCGGTAGGATATGGATAGCATGTTATCTACTATCGAAACGGAGGGGCGGTTATGAGGTTCGGCATCGTCCAAAAGCTAGTGGCAGGGATCGTCGGCGTATCGATAACCACATACGGCTGCAGCGCTTTTTTTATTTTTGTTCTCAAGGATCGTATCGCACCGGAAATGCCGCAGCTTATGTATATCACGCTTGTGCTTGCGGCCGGCGTATTTTGGAGCGGCTTTCTCGGCTGGCTCGCGGCGAAATGGCTGGTCAGGCCTTTATTGAGGCTAACCGGAGCTGTAAACGAAGCGTCGACGGGCAATTTGCGCGTTGCGATTCCGATTCCCGATTCCTCCGATGAAATCGCGGCGCTCAGCGCATCGGTACATAAAATGATGGACAGTTTACGGCTCATCGTCGGTGAAATTTCCAATACGGCGTCTCTAGCGAACCAAAGCGCTTCTTCCTTAACCGGCGTCATCAACGATGCAGCCGGACAAATCGAGTCGATCTCGCGGACGGCGGAATCGATCTCCGACGGCGCCGACCATCAGTCGTCCTCGGCGGACGGCACGCTCCTCTCCGTCGAGCAAATGACGATCGCAGCGGGCAACGTCCGTACGAAGGCGGAGCACGCCTTGCAGCTGTCTCTCGGCACGGTACATACGATCGAGCGGAGCGGCGAGACGGTACGCTCGTTGGTTAATGGCATTAACGAACTGACTTCGTCGAGCAGTCATTCGATCGGCCTGGTCCAGCAGCTCGACGAAAGCGCCAGGGAGATCGGAAGTATTTCGCGCATGGTCGGGGAAATTGCGGATCAGACGCAGCTGCTTGCGCTCAACGCCTCGATTGAGGCGGCGCGGGCAGGGGAGCACGGCTTGGGATTTTCGGTCGTTGCGGGAGAGATCCGCAAGCTTTCGGAGCAGTGCGCATCCGCGGTCGGCGATATTAACGGATTGATCGGTCAAATCCAGGCGAATGTCCGTTATGTCGTCGGAACGATGAAACGCCAGGTAGACAGCGTACTTGCGGAGGCGCAGAAAGGAGAATCCGCCGGACAAGCGCTGGACTTGATGAAGCATTCCGTCAAGGAAGCGGCTGTATCCGTCGAGGAAATCGTGGGTGTCATCTCGGATCAAGAAATTCAAATCAATCACACGCTCAACGAGACGAGGGACATTGCCGGGATCGCGAAGCAGATATCCGGAGGCGCCCGCAAGGTCGCTTCCGCGGTTCAGGATCAAACGGCCGTTATGCAGGAAATTGCGGCTTCCTCGGAAATTTTACGCGATCAAGCGGACCGTTTGAAGGAAAAGGTGAAAGTTTTTCGGGTGTAGACTGCCGCTCCTTTGGGAGCGGTTTTTCTATGTGATCAGGCGTACAAAGCGAATCGAGAGAGTCGGCACAAGGAGATGTCCGATGGATCGATAAAACGTTTACAAACGGAGACTGTTCGCTGTAATAAAGACGGCTTATAGACTTGTCTCTAAATGGTTTGGCCATGTACCATGAAGGTATCAACTATTAAAGGAGTGGAGTTTTCGATGAGAACGATTGAAGAACTCGAAGCAAAGCTAGCGGAACCGTCTGCAGCGCTAATTGAAGACATGAAAAACCTGGACGGAGACATCATGCTGCTCGGTATCGGCGGCAAAATGGGTCCCAGCTTGGCTCGTCTCGCCATCAACGCGATCAAAGCGGCAGGCGTAAGCAAAAAGGTTTACGGCGCTTCCCGTTTCTCCGATAAAGCGCTCAAGGAAGAGCTGGAACGCGACGGCGTGGAAACGTTCACCGTCGATCTGCTGAACGACGAAGAATTGAAAAAGCTTCCTAAAGTTAAGAACATGTTGTACATGGCCGGGAACAAATTCGGTACGACAGGCCGCGAGCACTTCACATGGGCGATGAACGCATACCTGCCGGGCCGCGTAGCCGAGCACTACCGCGATTCCCGTATCGTCGTATTCTCCAGCGGCAACGTGTACCCGTTAACTCCGGTAACGGCCGGCGGCGCAACGGAAGCCGTTTCTCCAAACGCGAACGGCGAGTATGGACAATCGTGTCTCGGACGCGAACGCGTATTTGAATATTTCTCCAACACGTACCAAATCCCTATGGTCATTTACCGCTTGAACTATGCGATCGACCTGCGTTACGGCGTATTGCTCGAGCTGGCTAAATCGATTAAAGAGCAGCGCACGATCGACATTTCGATGGGTCATGCGAACGTGATCTGGCAAGGCGACGCCAACGAAGTGGCGCTGCGTTCCCTGCTTGTCTGCAGCACGCCGCCGAACGTGATCAACGTGACCGGTCCGGAAACGATCTCGCTCCGCTGGGCGGCAAACGAGCTCGGCAAACGCCTTGGCGTGAAGCCGATCTTCGAAGGAACGGAATCCGAAACGGCTCTTCTGAGCAACTCCACCAAAATGAGCAGCCTGTTCGGCTATCCGAAAGTATCGCTTGGCCAAATGTTTGACTGGGTTGCGGAATGGGTAGCCCAAGACGGCGCAACCTGGAACAAGCCGACTCATTTCCAAGAAAGGGATGGGAAATACTAATGGCGACTAAAACGTTGACTCCGGAACAAACGAAGGCGCTTCACGAAGGACTTGTCATTCCGGCGCATCCGCTGGCGCTTACGGAAGACCGTAAGCTGGACGAACGCTCCCAGCGTGCGCTTGCCCGCTACTATATGGCGGCAGGCTCGGGCGGGATTGCGGTAGGCGTTCACTCGACGCAATTCGAAATCCGCGACAAAGGCATCGATCTTTACGAGCCGGTTCTCCGCATTGCGGCGGAAGAGGTGGCCAAGGCGAAGCTGGATCGTCCGTTCCTGCTGGTTGCGGGCATTTGCGGTCCTACGGAGCAGGCCTTGAAAGAGACCGATATCGCCGTTAGCCTCGGCTATGACGCTGCATTGCTCAGCATGGGCGGCCTGAAAGACTGGACAGAGGAGCAAATTCTCGAGCGTACGGCACAGGTGGCGGCACGCATTCCGGTAATCGGCTTTTACCTGCAGCCATCCGTTGGCGGCCGTATTTTCAGCTATGATTTCTGGTGCAAATTTGCGGAGATCCCGGGTATCGTAGCCATTAAAATGGCTCCGTTCAACCGCTACCAAACGATCGACGTGGCGCGTGCGGTCATCAACTCCAGCCGCCGTGACGAAATTGCGCTCTACACCGGAAACGACGATAATATTGTTAACGATCTGCTCACGGCTTATCGGTTCAACGTGGACGGCAAGCAAGTGGAAAAACGGATCGTCGGCGGGCTGCTCGGCCACTGGTGCGTATGGACGCAAAAAGCGGTCGAGCTTCTCGAGGAAATCAAGCAGGTGCGCGAGAATGCTCAGCTTTCCGCGGAATGGCTGACGCGCAACATCGCCGTTACCGAAACGAATGCGGCTTTCTTCGATCCGGCGCATAACTTTGCGGGCTGCATCCCCGGCATTCATGAAGTGCTTCGCCGCCAGGGCTTGATGAAAGGCACCTGGTGCTTGAATCCTCACGAAGTGCTCTCGCCGGGACAATCCGAGGAAATCGACCGGATGTACCGCGATTATCCGGAGCTTAACGACGACGAGTTCGTGAAAGCCCATTTGAACGAATGGTTGGAGCAATAAGAGAAGGTTGATCATGACTGGCTGACGAGAGAAGGGATCGGAATGACGGAACGGAGCAAAAAGGCTGACGGCATCGCAATCGGCATAATCGGGCCTAATGCGATGATGGATAAGATGGAGCAGGTGCTGAAAGGCTTCCCGTCCTTCGTGCCGGTTATGCAAGGCTACCGGTACGAAGAGGAAGCGGTCGAGCTGGCCGGCTCGCTGATGGAGCAGGTGGAAGTGATTTTGTTCACCGGTCCGTATGCGTATCGGCTGGCCAAGGACGCGCTGCATTTTACCGTTCCGGTTCATTTCATCCCGCTCACCGGAGCCGGTTTGTATGGAGCGCTTTACCGGATTCGGCGAGAAACGGGCGGCCAGACGCTTTCGATCGATTCGCTTTCCGAGAAGGATGTGGCGAGGGCGTTCCGCGAGCTGGACGAGGAAACGGACGGCGTCGTGCTCTACGAGGGCGCCAAATATCCGGCCCGCGAGGAACTAATCCAGTTTCACTTGGCGGAATACCGGAGCGGCAAAAGCAAAGCGGCCCTTACCGGCCTGCGCACCGTTTCGGAAGCGCTAACGGAGGCGGAAGTGCCGAATGTATGGCTGCTGCCGGCGGAGCAGGATATTATTTCCTCGCTCGAACGTGCGCTTTTGTCGACGGAATCGCGCAAAAATAAAGAAATGCAAACGGTTGTCGGCTTCATCAACGTAGACGATTTCTCGGCGCTTGCGGGGAAGCAGACATCCGAACACGACGTACAACGGCTGAAGCTGGACATTCACCGGATGATTTTCAACTATGTGGAATCGCTCGACGGCTATTTAAGCAATATGGGCGGCGAGGAATATACGTTTATTACGACGCGGGGCATTTTCGAGAAGGAAACGGGCGGCTACAAGTATATTACGCTCGCGCAGGAAATGAAATCGAAGTTCGCCGTTTCGCTCAGCATCGGAGTCGGCTTCGGCCGTTCGGCTAACGAAGCGGGGACGCATGCGCGGGTTGCGCTTCGCCGCTGCAAGGACTCGGGCGGTAACATCTGCTTTATCGTACGCGAAGACCGGAGCATGATCGGACCTCTCGAAATGAACGAGCCGGTTCATTACGAGCTTTCGCTCATTCATACCGAGCTGCTTAAGAAAGTGGAGCAGGCCGGTGTTTCGCCGATTTACTTGAGCAAGCTGTTGGCGCATGTTTCGCGCTTCGGCAAATCCGACTATATCGCCAAGGATTTGGCGACGATACTCGGCGTAACCGTAAGAAGCACTCACCGGTTCCTCAATTCGCTTGAGGATGCGGGGCTGGTGGAAATTATCGGGGAAGAGAAGGGCGACGCCAAAGGACGGCCGAAGCAAATATACCGGCTGAACTTCGTTTCCGATATCATTCGCGGCATGTAAGTGGTAAGATATAGGTGTTTATGCACTTAAATCTTATTAGAGAAACGGTGATTTCGAGATGAATTTGCCTGCGCTGCCTACTTATTCGTGTATTCAAAAGCCATTTGCGGGACTGCCTTCGGGAACGGACGACGTTTGGAACGGCATAGAAGCCATGGAACTGCTGGAAACGGCCGGCGGGGACAAGCCGACGCTAGCCACGACGGTTCAAGCGTTCTGGACGGAGGAAGCGCTTTACTACCGCTTCGTCTGCGAGGACGACCGGATAGTCGCAACCTTGTCCGGGCATGACGCCCCGATCTATGACGAGGACGTGGTCGAAGTATTCCTCAGTGAAGCCTGCGATTTCGGGTCCTACAAGGAATTTGAGCAAAGTCCGGCAAACGTGCTTTTCGATGCTACGATCAAGAACAACCTTGACGGCACGATCGAAGTGAATACCGGCTGGCATGCCGCCGGCTGGGAAACGACGGTCGAACGAAAGGAGAACGGTTCCCAAATGATTTATGTTTGGAAACTGCCGTTTGCCAATTTCGAGGGCGGTACGCCTTCGCCCGGAGACGAGTGGCTGATGAACTGCTATCGCATCGATCGGGGAGCGACGAAGAAAGACGACCAGTACATGGCTTGGTCGACTACCGGCATCGTCGATTTCCATACGCCCAAACGCTTCGGCACGATTCGTTTCGTATGACAATTTATCTATAACGCCCTAATGCCTTCCTGTTTACTCGACAGGAAGGCATTTTATTTTAGGGCTTCCGTTAAACCATGATGATTACCATGGCGACGATCGTCGTGACGACGAGGCCGAGCACGACTGGCTTCAGGTTGCGGCGTGCCACCTCAAAGGGGTCGACGCCGCAAATCGCGGCAGCCGGTATAAGCGCCCACGGAATGAGTGTGCCGCCGCCGACCCAGATGGCGGATATTTGGCCAAGCGCAGTTAGAGTGGCGATTCCTGCTCCGATGGCAGTGGCAAACAGATTCGCGATGGAACCGACGAGCGAGATGCCGGAGAAGCCGGAACCGTCAAGACCGGTAATCGCTCCCACGGATGTTAGCGTTACGGCGCTCACTTCCGGATTGAGCGGCACCGAATTGGCGAGCGCAAGGCCAAGATCGTTCACGATGCCATGCGAGGCTTCCGGCAGCACTTTACCGAAAATATCGGCGAAGGAAGAGTCGCCCAAATAGAAGAAAGCGGCGATCGGGATAACCGGACCGAACACTTTAAAGCCGAACTGAAAGCCTTCGATCAAATACTCGGTCGTTTTTTCCAGCCCCTTATTCCGATGTGCCAGAAGGCTGATGATCATGAGGATGAACACCGATGTACCGCCGATCAAGGCTGTGGCGTCGCCGCCTTGCAGCTTCAAGTAGGACATGGCCGCCAAATCGCCTAGGAACAGGAGCGGGATGACGACGGCCATCGTATTTTTTGCTGCGGAGGAAAGGTGGATTTTGTCCGGCTGAGGCCCGCCGTACGCCGGTTTGGTCGGTTGTGCGGCGAGACCGGATTGAAAAGTCAGCTTGCCGTTCTTCAGGTCTCTGCGCATAAACCAGAACGCCGCGGCCGTTGTAACGGCACCCATCACGATAACGAGCGGCACGCTTGCCGAGATTACATCGGACACCGGAATGCCTGCGGCGTCAGCGGTCAATTTGGGTGCTCCTTGAATGATAAAGTCGCCGGATAGTGCGATCCCGTGTCCGAACAAGTTCATGGCGATCGCGACGGCGAGCGGCGGGAGCCCTGCGCGAATCGCGGCAGGAAGCAGGACGGCGCCGATTAAAGCAACGGCGGGGGAAGGCCAGAAAAACCACGAAATAACCATCATCACGATGCCGACCGTCCAATAAGCGAGCGTCGGATTGCGCATGAGTTTGGTGAACGGGGATATCATCGCTTCATTGATCCCCGATACGAGCAGCACGCGGCTCATCGATACGATAATGGAAATGACGAGTATCGTCCCCAGCAGCTCTTTGATGGCGACAATAAAGCTGCTGAATATCCCGCTTACCGATTGGCTAAGCGATTCGGTGGCCATCAGACCGAGCACGAAAATTCCTGCGATGCAAACGAGCGACGTATCTCTGCGCATGACCATAAATCCGATGATCAGAGCGATAAACGCGAGGTATACCCAGTGCAGGCCTAGCAGTTCGACTCCCATAATACCCCTCCATGAATGGGCTTACATATTGGTGCTATAGCTTATGCAAATAGCCCAGATAAGGTGAGTGCGGGTACTAATGCCCAAGCGGGAGTGAATACACTCTGTAGAAAGACGTTGCCGAATATTTCCGGATTTGCGTGAGCCCCGCTCGGCAGCATCCAGCCGTTTTTCTAGGGAGGGCTTGAGCAGGACTGGGATTATGGAAAGCGATATCATCGTATTTCGGCATCTATCGATTGGCTTTTACCAAAAGGAGGTGTGCCTATCTACCTCAGTGGGGGGATAGGAAAAGGTTGGACAGTGACCCGTTACCGATGCTCGCAGAGCTGACGCTTGTCGCGGTGCTTGTTCTTCTTAACGGCTTCTTCGTTGCCGCCGAGTTCGCCTTGGTCAAAATCAGAAGCAGCAAATTGGATACGCTTGTGCAGGAAGGGAACAGGAGGGCCAAATTTGCGTTGAATATCGTAGGCAATCTGAATGCATATTTGTCCGCTTGCCAATTGGGCATAACGCTCGCATCGCTGGGTCTCGGCTGGATCGGGGAACCCGCCGTGGCGGAACTGCTGGAACCGATGCTGGGCGGTATCGGCGTCCCCGGAACGATTATTCATACGATTGCGTTTCTAATCGCTTTCTCTGTCATTACCGCGCTTCACATTATTATCGGCGAGCAATTTCCGAAGACGTACGCCATTCGCAAGTCCGAGGCTGTCACATTATGGACGGCAGTTCCGATGATCGGCTTTTACAAGCTGATGATTCCGTTTATATGGATGCTGAACGGATCGTCGAACTGGCTGCTCCGCAAATCGGGTATCGAGCCGGAGTCCGAGCATGAATCGGTGCACACCGGGGAAGAAATACGCCTGCTTGTAAAGGAAAGCCACAGGAACGGTCTGATCGACAACGAGGAGCTTGCGCTGGTCGATAACATTTTTGAATTCTCCGAAACGTCGGCCCGCGAAATCATGATCCCAAGAACCGAAATGAAGTGCCTGCATGCCGATCTGTCCTTCGACGAAAACATGAAAATCGCCGTAGCCGAGCTGCACACCCGGTTTCCGGTATGCGATCCGGACAAAGACAACATCATCGGATTCGTGCACATCAAGGACTTGCTGAAGCACAAGGACGGCGTATGCAACATACGCGAGCTCGTCAGGCCGCTCACGAATGTGCCCGAGACGATGCCGATCAGTGCGCTGCTGAAGCTGATGCAGAAGAAACGGACCGAGATGGCGCTGCTGATCGACGAATACGGCGGGACATCGGGACTAGTGACGGCCCTGGATATTATCGAGGAGATCGTCGGGGAGCTGCACGACGAGTTCAACGTGAAGCGTTCCGTCATCGAGAGGAAGGACGAATTCACCTTTTCGATCGACGGGCTTCTCTTGATTGAGGATTTCAACGAACATTTCGGTTTTGCTATCGAAACGAACGATTACGACACGATAGGCGGATGGATGTACGCCAAAATTGAAATGCCGCCGCGCAAAAATCAATCCGTCTATTTATGCGGCTGCGAATTCGTCGTAGATGAAGTCGACCATATGCGCATTTCCCGGATCCTTGTACGAATCGATGCAAAGCGGCGCGAAACGCCGAAATATCGACAAGAAGTGTCGTAACGTGACGATGCCCCGGGAAATAAACGAGCGCCTTTTGCCTATTGCAGGCGAGGGCGCTCTTCACTCTTGTTTCCGGTACTGCAGCGGAGAAATTCGGGCAACCGCTTTGAAGACGCGGCCGAAGTGAGCGATGCTCTCGAAGCCTACATGGTCGGCGATATCGATAATTTTATTTTCCGTTTCCTTGAGCAGCCGCTGCGCCTCTTTAACACGGATCGCATTTACGTATTCGACGAACGAAAAGCCGGTTACTTTCTTGAACGAGCGGCTCAAATAATGCGGGCTCATGTAGAAACGTTCGGAAAGCTCGTTCAGCGTTAGCGGAAGCGCATAGTTTAGGTTGATGAAACGGACGATTTCGGTTACCTTGCCGTGCAACGGGGATTCTGCGGCGACAGCCGTCGTCTTGTGCTTCTCGAGATAACGGCTGGCGAACAGCAAAAGCTCGATCAGCAAGTGCTTCATATACAGTTCAAAGCCCGTGCCGTGTGCATGAGCTTCTTTGGTCAGCTTCAGCAGCAGCTGTTCGACGAACATCCGCTCCTGCATATTCAGGCTGAGCACGCGGCCGGACGGATGGGTAAACGGCTCGAATAAGAAACGGTTATCTGCGTAATCGTTCGCATAGGCGTCGCTGAAGTTGATGAGAACCCGCTCATGCTGCGGGTTTTCGGCATTTAGGGAGCTATGCAGGTCGAGCTTGTTAATGAAGACGAGATCTCCCTGCTGCAGCGTAAAGGACCGGTCTTTAATAAAGTAGAGGCGTTCGCCCGACAGCAAATAGTAGACCTCGTAATTGCGATGAAAATGATTCGTCCGCTCGAACGGCTCGGTCCTTCGGATATGGTGGATGTAGAGATCGTCGTCCTCCGAGCCGTAGCTTACGGTCGCCATATCGCTCATTATGCGTCATTCCTTCCATTGAACAGCTAATGCAAGTATAACAAACAATCGGATGCGATGGACAAAATTTGCAAGAAAATCAGGGATAAAGGCAAAAACTGCGAAGATAAATAGCGGATATTGTTCTATGATGAGCGTATAAGGCCCCCCGTTAACCGGAGGGGACCAATTGAGGGGGCGACCATAGCGATGGCAAATTTAGCTGCAATTACGGAAATAATCAAAAACGGTCAAACGGCAAACGTATCCGATGCCGATATCCGCACCTATCCCGCTTCATTTGATACGAGCGGCGGCACCGCCTGCCTCATGATCAAGGAAAACGGCGTCAGAAAGCTGCTGGCAGCGGGCTCCGGCGCTCTGTATGAAGAGCTGCATGGCGAAGAAAGGGACGGCGGCAAAATATGCCCGCTTACGCATGCTAACCGGCTTGCGCTCAACCGCCATTTTCCCTATACCGTACCGCAAGCTTTCGGCACGCAGGTTGCGACGATCGGTCTCGGCGACAGACTCGGTCTGGCCGGACCCGGGCATGTGCAAACGGTTCGCGGCAGAGGCGTGAAGCCGATATTGGCCCAGCAGAGCATCCGCGAGCTTACGCTTACCGGACGCGACTACAAGGAAGTTGTCGATGCGGCAAGCTTTGCCGTGTTTCAGGAGGGCTACAAGGACGGCTTCGGCGCAGACGGCGACCATCTGAAGGCGGAAGCGGACATTCGCATGGCGCTTGAACTCGGATTCACCATGCTGACTTTGGACTGCTCGGAGAAAATCGACAATACGATCGACGGGCTTTCCGAGACCGAGATTGAAGCGAAGTACGGCAAGCTGCATGCTGATGTTCGCGAGCATTTCGAAGCGCGTTACTTGAACCGGGATTTTGCCGTCGGAGGGAGCGTCATTCGCTTCGATCGGAGCAGCTTGATGAAAAACGTGCTCATTTACGGGGAAGCGATTTCGTTCATGGCGTACATCTACACGGCATATATCAAGTCTGCCGACCGGGCGATCGACTTCGAAATATCGATCGACGAAACGTTAACGCCGACCGATCCGGAATCGCATTTCCTCGCCGCGAACGAGCTGTACGCTCAGGATATTGCCATATACAGTATGGCGCCGCGGTTTTGCGGGGAGTTCCAGAAAGGAATCGACTACATCGGCGACGTGGTCCAATTCGAGCGCGAGCTGATCGTGCACGCGGCGATTGCCGATCATTTCGGCTATAAGCTGAGCATCCACTCCGGCAGCGATAAATTTAGCGTGTTCCCGCTAATCGGCAAGCACACCAACGGGCGCTTCCACGTCAAAACGGCCGGAACGAACTGGCTTGAGGCGGTTCGTACGGTCGCAGTCGTCCATCCGGATTTGTACCGGAGGATGCACCGATACGCGTATGAGCATTTTGAAGAAGCCAAGGCGTACTATCACGTTACGACGGACATTGCCGCGATTAAGCCGCTTGACGAGGTATCCGACGAACGGCTGCCCGAATACATGGAAGACGATAATGCGCGTCAGCTTATCCACATTACTTACGGCATCCTGCTGCAGGCGAAGACGGCGGAAGGCGGTTCTTTGTTCAAAGAGGAATTTTACCGTACGCTGAACGAGCAAGAAGAGGCCTATGCGCAGTCGCTCGTTCGTCATATCGGCAAGCACTTGGATCTGCTGGGCAAATGACATATATAGGCGAGGCCATAAGGAGAGGATCGAGCATGGAGATTCAAACGAAGGAACAAATGCGCGATTTCGTGTACGAGACCGTGCGTACGACGCCCATAACCGACGTTCATACGCATCTGTTCACGGAGGCGTTCGGCGATCTGCTGCTGTGGGGGATCGACGAGCTGCTCACTTATCATTATTTGGTTGCCGAAACGCTTCGCTTTCATCCGCAGCTGCCTTACGAATCGTTCTGGGCTATGCCGAAGCGGGAACAGGCCGATCTGGTCTGGCAAACGCTGTTTCTCGACCATTCGCCTTACAGCGAAGCCTGCCGCGGCGTTCTGACCGTGCTGAGCAAGCTTGGGCTTGACGTGGAGAGCCGCGATTTGGCCTCTTACCGGGCTTACTTCGATGCCGCTCCGCTGTCGGATCACATCACGAAGATTTTCCGTCTCGCAGGGGTCGCTTCCGCATGCATGACGAACGATCCGTTCGTCGAGAAGGAAAGAGCGGCATGGACAACGCTGGAGGAAGTCGATCCGCGCTTCCATACCGCCCTCCGCATTGACCCCATCCTCAATCAATGGGAATCGAGCTGGCGCAAGCTGGCGGAATGGGGCTATGAGGTGGTGGAGGAGCTTGACGAGCGCTCGTACGGGGGCATACGCCGCTTTCTGAACGACTGGATCGACCGCATGAATCCGCTCTATATGGCGGTATCGCTTCCGCCGTCATTTGCCTTTCCCGAAGATTCCGCGCGCGGCCGCATTATCGAGAACGCGATCATTCCGGTCGCCCGCGACCGCGACATTCCGTTCGCAATGATGATCGGCGTGAAGAAACGGGTAAATCCCGCACTGGGCGATGCCGGCGACAGCTTAGGCAAAGCGGACGTAACGGCGGTCGAAGCGATATGCGCGCAATACCCGGACATTAAATTTCTGGTGACGATGCTGTCGCGCGACAATCAGCACGAGCTGGCCGTAGCGGCGCGTAAGTTCCGCAATTTGCTCGTGTTCGGCTGCTGGTGGTTCCTAAATAACCCAAGCTTGATCGAAGAAATTACGCGAATGCGCTTCGAGCTTCTCGGCGCGAGCGTCATCCCGCAGCATTCCGACTGCCGCGTCCTGGATCAGATGGTATACAAGTGGGACCATTCGCGCGGCATTATCGCCAAAGTTCTTGCCGACAAGTACGGCGACATTATGGATACGGGCTGGAAGCCCGCCAAGGCGGAAATCGAACGCGACGTAGCCGATCTGTTCGGAGAAGCGTTCTGGCGTTTTCTCGGGAAGCCGAATCCGGCGATGCTGCCGGCTACCTAGCGTCCCTCCGATCCATCGAACGGCTTGCCAGACTATCCATGCAGCAATTGCGGATAGTGCCGGCAAGCTTTTTTTTATGATAAACTAGTGGCGAAAGGAGGGGAGCTATGGTGTTAGGACGCTCCGTGTCCTCGTCCTCGGGGCTCCCTGCAAAGGAATCGGAATACGATACATAGATTAGCTTCACCTTGAGGGGGATTTACTCGGATTCAACCAACCTTCCCGGTTCTGAAAAGTGGCCTTTTTCAACAAGCACTAATAATGAAAGTAGAGGAGCATACCATGAATCCTTTCCATACCGTGATCGGCACGGAAGAAGAGTTAAGAGAGCTGCTAGGCTATCCCAGCCCGCTTGCCGTCAATAAAGTTATCGGGCAGCTCGATGCGCATTGCCGCGAATTCATTGCCAAGTCGCCGATCGCATTCATCGCGACGGCGGATGCTTCCGGTGCCTGCGACGTATCTCCGAGAGGCGATGCGCCCGGCTTTACTGCCGTACTAGGCGACAAGCACCTGCTTATTCCCGAGCGGCCCGGCAACCGCCGGATCGATTCGATGCGCAATATTTTGGCAAATCCCCAAATCGGCGTGATCTTCATTATCCCGGGACTGGAGGAAACGCTCCGCATCAACGGGAAAGCGTGTATCGTCAAGGATACCGGTCTTTTATCGGCGCTAGAAGCACACGGGAAAATACCGCTGCTCGGCATCGGCATAGAGGTGGAGCAGTGCTTCGTGCACTGCGCGAAAGCATTCAAGCGCTCGAAGCTGTGGGATTCGGGCTCCTGGCCGGAATGGGAAAGCCTGCCTTCGATGCCTAAAATATTGGCGGAGCATGCGAAATCGTCGGGGCTGACGGAAGGGGACGTTTCGGCGGTTCTGAAGGAAAGCTACGAGAAAAGGCTTTACTAAACGGGAGGCTGGGATCTTGAGCGGAACGCAAGCGGTAATTTTCGATTTGTATGAGACGCTGATCTCCGAGTACGAGAACGGAAGCCGGAAGGTCAGCAGGTCCAGTCGCGATATGGAGACGCTTATCGGGCTTTCGGACGAACGGTTTAAACGGGAATGGAACAGCCGCCAAGACAAGAGGATGACGGGACATTTCAGGACGTATAAGGAAGTGATGAAGGATATAGCCGAATGCAACGGCATGGGATTCTGCGAGGAAACGGTCGAAGCCTTATATACGGAACGCATTCTCGAGAAATCGGCGGCTTTTGTGCAAATTAGTCCGGAGATCGTTCCTATGCTTAGGAAGTTGAAGGCTGGCGGCTTGAAGCTGGGACTGATCAGCAATTGTACGGAGGAAGAAGTCCGTTCCTGGGGGAGCTGCGGATTGGCCGAGTATTTCGATCAAGTCGTCTTTTCGTATGAAGCGGGGCTTGCTAAGCCGGATGAACGTATTTACAAGCGTGCTTGCTCCCTGCTCGAGGTAGAAGCGGAACAATGCGTTTATATCGGCGACGGAGGGTCGGACGAGCTGCTTGGGGCCTCCCGAGTCGGTATGCGCGTTTACCAAGCCGTATGGTTTATTCCGGCGTCTATCGCGGATAAGCATGGACGGTATCCGAGAGCGGCGAAGCCTGCCGATGTCATCCGTTTGCTCTCTTGTTAAGAGCAGCGTTCCTATCTATTTATCTATAATAGTGCGTGTTTAAAAAGGCCACTTTTCAGAACCGAGAAGGTTGGATGAATCCGAGTAAATCCCCCACAAAGTGAAGCTAATCTTCGTAGCGTTTTCCGATTACTTTGCGGGGAGCCCCGAGGAACGAGGACACGGAGCGTAGGCAAAACCTACGTGAGTACCTACAAGCTTTCCGGAGGAAAGCTGCTTCGGAAGCATACGCTTTACCGGGTGAATTCAAGATTCGATGTCGAATAACTTACAGTTCTGCTTCGTTATCAAAAGGGGGGTTTTTAAACAACCTCTAAAATTGAGCCGTTTCACCCTTTCCAAAAATATATTTTGCTGCTACCGCCCCAAAACGAGTCATGATTCCGAATATTATGGAATATGAAAAAAACGGGGTGATTCCAGTGAAGCCAATTTCAAACCGTTACGAGCTTAAAGATTTGATTGCGCCGCTGAATGGCGGCCAGCTATATACAGGCAAAGATATGTCGCTCATGCGGCTCGTGTTTCTCTATGAAATTCCTGTCCGGCAAGGCGTCGTCATCGAACCCTATATTCAGAAAATCGGCAAGGCGATGCAGGAGTCTACGCATACGCAATTTTTGCATATTTTGGATGTTGAGTTTGGGGAAGAGCAGGTACGAATCGTCCTGACTTACCGCGAAGGGGTTATGTTTCGGCAATTTGCCCGCCAGCATACGCTCACGTTCCGGGAAGCGGTCGGCATGATCATACAATTCGGACGTATCCTGTTGGAAGCGGCCGAAGAACGGTCCATGGAATTCTCCCTCAAAGCAGGAAACGTATGGATTACGGACGATCATAAAATTAACGTCATTAATAGTTGGGACCGGCCGGTCGATCATCAGAGATTGTCCAAGGAGCTGCTCGTTTTGCTGGTTCAGCTTGTGAGCCGGACGGCCGAAGAGCCGACGGACGGTCAATGGGTCGAAGCGGAGCTAAGACGGCATTTGCGCGATATGCCGGCTTCCAGCCGCGAAGCGGTCGTTTCAACGTTCATGAACGCCTGGAACGGGCGGTTGTCGCTGAATGCGTTTATCCAGAATCTTCATCATTTGCTGCAAGGTGCGAAAGAAGGGGGGAGAAGCGTCGATCGTTCGGAACGAGTCGTAAACGGCGAACGAGTTCAACGTGCCGAACGTGTCGAACGAGCCGAGCCGCACCGTGTCCAGCGCGTGCCGGCCATGAGCGAACCGAAACGGCCGGTACCTGCGGTTGAGGATGAAGATGCAGCGGATACGATCGAAGAAGCGGACCGTGAAAAGACGCCGGTCAAAAGACGCTTATACCGGCTCAGCAAACGGCTATGGCAGGGTCTCGGCTTGGCCGCGTTAACGATAGCGGTCTTTATCGGCGTGTTCACGATGCTGATCCAGTCGACTGACGGCAAGGGAAAGCAAACCGGCCCGGCGGCGACGGCAAGCGGCGACCGGCAAAGCCCGCAGCCTTCGGCCTCGGCTTCGGCGAAGCCGAGCCAGGATACAAGCAAGCCGCCTTCCAAAGAACCGTCCAAGCAGCCGTCTCCGAGTCCTTCACCTTCCTCCGGAAGCCAAGGGGAAACGACGGGACCGGTTCACGTTCCGAACTTGAACGGGATGACCAGGGAAGCGGCTGAGAAAACGGTGCTGGCGACCGGGCTCCGGTATTCGTTTATTATCGAAGTGAACGAGAAAGCGGCGGGAACCGTATTCAAGCAAGAGCCTGCAGCGAGCGAAATCGTTTCGAAAGGCGACCGCATTACATTCTGGATCAGCAAAGGCCCCCAATAAGCCTCCTAAACGTTGCATCTGCGCCGGCGGATCGTATATAATGCAAACATATGTTCTGTAAATAGCAAAAGAACACCGGTGTTCAGTCATGGGGGGGAAGTATGAAAGGTTCTACGCATCTTGCGATCGGCACGGCAATCGGCGCGGTTGCCGCCGCTTATTATCCGTTTACATGGAAGCATGCGGCATTGTACGTTGCGGTCTCTGCATTTTCCGCTTTAAGTGCGGATTTGGACGGTCCCAGCATGCTCAGCAGCAAGCTCGGCAAAGCTTCGAAGCTCCTGCGCGAGTTTGTTCTTTGGGGCGGCGTTCTGCTGATGGCCGGAGTCCTGTATTTGTTTCTGATGCAAAATAGGTTCTATCCCGAGCTTACGGCAGCGGCCGTCATGGTTTTTCTGCTCGGATTTGTCGCCAAAGAAGGCGTAATCCGCAATGCGCTGGTCAGCGTAATCGGGTGCGGTCTTATTTACGCAGGCTGGAGCATGCAAATGAACTGGCTGATGGGTTTCGGACTATTTGTCGTTTGGGCGCCATGGCTTAAGCATAGGGGGATGACCCATACGGTTTGGGCGGTTATCCTATGGGGCGCAATCGGCTGGGGGATGGAAAACCAGCTGCAGGTGGAAGGGATCGCAGCCGTCTCCGTCTTGGGCTACGTTTCGCATCTGGTTGCGGATACGCTCACGCCGGCAGGGGTTAAATGGCTATATCCGCTTTACAAAAAGTCGATCAAGCTTCATATTTAGGCTGTTTGACGGCGCAGCGGAACTAAACCGTCATCGGGCGAACCGAGGGATACATATTGCTACCCCCGTCCACTTCAAGTAGACTATAGGTGCGATGTTATCGATGAAGATTGACGGAGGCGCTGCAGCATGACGGAAGAACATTCGACGCCCGCTTGCTGTTCCGTTGCGAGACCGGCTGACGAACGGCCGGCCGAGCCGGAACAGACCATCTTGCCGAGAGCGGGAGAAGGCGATCGAGCAGGCATGATCTACTTGCCTGGCGGCGAGTATGCAATGGGAACCGACAGTAAAGAAGGTTTTCCCGACGACGGAGAAGGTCCGGTGCACTTGATTAAGCTGAAGCCGTTCTATATCGATGCTTGTACGGTTACGAACGCCCAATTCACGGAATTCGTCAAGGAGACCGGCTACAAGACGGAGGCCGAAAGGTTCGGCTGGTCTTATGTATTCCACAGCTTCGTCTCTCCTTGGGTAGCACGAACGGTGCATCAGGTCGTGCAAGGCGTGCCCTGGTGGTGGCCGGTGAACGGAGCCTTCTGGTATCAGCCGGAAGGCCCGGATTCGAACATCGAATCGCGGATGGATCACCCCGTCATCCACGTTTCTTGGAACGATGCGAACGCCTATTGCAAATGGGCGGGGAAACGATTGCCGACCGAAGCCGAATGGGAGTTTGCCGCACGCGGCGGACTCGACCGGATGATGTACCCTTGGGGCGACATGCTAATGCCGGACGGCCAGCATTACTGCAACATTTGGCAAGGGACGTTCCCGGAGAAAAATACGGCCCGGGACGGATATGCCGGCACTGCGCCCGCGAAATCGTTCCCGCCGAACGGCTTTGGCTTGTATAACGTTTCGGGCAACGTATGGGAATGGTGCTCCGATTGGTTCAGCAAATCGTACTACAAGGAATCGCCGGACGCCGATCCGCAAGGACCTGCGAGCGGCTTAAACCGCGCGATGCGCGGCGGCTCGTACTTGTGCCACAAATCGTACTGCAACCGGTACCGCGTAGCGGCCAGAAGCTCCAATACGCCGGACAGTTCTACCGGTAATTTAGGCTTTCGCTGCGCGGCGGACGCTTAACGCTGCGAAGGTCCAAAAAGCAAAGAGGCTGTCTCGGAAGCCAAGGAAATGGCGGAGACAGCCTCTTTCGTATTATTAGGCCACCCGGGGATTTCGGGTCGGCCTATTTTTACCCCTAAACTAGGGCTGCGTCAAAAAGTCGTAGTTCGGGTATACGTAAACGTTTTTCGGTTCATTGATTTTTTCGATTTTGGAGACGTTGATTTTCATAATCTCATTCCCGTTGAAGCTGGTCGTATCGATCGTGCCGGTCAGCTTCACCCAGGAGTCGGTCGCAAAGCTTGCCGCCCGGTCATATTCGACCATGACGCCGAACGGAGCGGCATCAGCGGAGCAGCACTGCAGTTGGAAGCGGGCGACGACGAATTGATTGGACTTCATGCCGTCTTCCCTGTATACGAACCCGCTCATTTCGATTGCCTTTCCGACGAACGGCTTCATAAACAGGTCGATGGCGGACAGCGTTTCGATAAAGCCATCTTCTTGTACGGCAATCAGATCGGAGCGATATAGCTTTTTGGCCAGTTTGGCAAAGTTCTCGCTATATTTATCCGCTTGGAACAGCTCGTTCAGCTTGGCGTCGCTGATCGATTCGCCTGATCCTCCTTCCGCCGCAGCAGGGGACTTGCTTGCGTTCGGCGAAGCTGCCGGTGCAAGCTGAGATGCTTCCGGCGACTTGTTCGGCTGTCCTTGCGTTTCACCGGGCGCTTTAACGGTGGTGCCGTCGGCTTTGGCGGGGGAACCGGCGGATTGCGAAACCGTACCCGTCAAAATCATCCCTTTTTTGGCGGCGAGAGCGCTGCTCATGGCCGTATCCGGCGTACTGAAGCCGAGCAGAAGCGGAAGGGCGAACAGGGAGTAGGCGGCGAGGTTCTTGAACGGCGATCGCGAGGGCGTATGGTCGCAATCGTCGCAGACGTCCGCTTTTTTCATCATGGCGCGGATGGCGCTGTAGAACATGTACACCGCTATGATATACATGACGATAGCGGAGAGCTTCACATAAATGGTCATTCGCGGCGCAATGTAATAGAGCAAATGCCCCGTTTTGGACAAGTACAAAATATATAACGAAAAACCGAGGAAAATAGCGGCTCGTAGCCAGTAATGAAGGCTGATCCGGATATGTTCTCTCATTAGACTCACTCCTTGCAGGCGATAGAATCGCGGTTATGGGCAACGGGGGGGAACCCCGTTAGGTGATGGATGCAGCTAAGGCGGAATAGCTAGCGAGCTAACCGCGGAACTACAAGAGAAGCTGGCTCCAAATGACCGATGCGGCGAATACGATAACCGTAATGGCGGCGATCAGCAGGAAGACGAACCGGGCGCGGAACGCGGACAGCAGCATCAGCGTGCTTTTCATATCGATCATCGGACCGTACACGAGAAAGGTAAGCAGCGAACCGGCAGAGAACGTGCTTACGAAGGATGCGGCGACAAAAGCGTCCGAGGTGGAGCAGATCGAAAGAATATAAGCGAAGCCCATCATAAACAAATGGGAGCTGAATTCGCCTTGTCCGACGGCAGCCAAGCTGTCGCGCTCCAGGAAAGTTTGGATAGCGGCGGTAAGCAGAGCGCCGAATATCAGGTACTTGCCCATATCGAAAAGCTCGCCGGCAGCGTGCTGAAGGGTCGAGCTAAGCTTACCGGCCAGGCCGCTGCCATGCGCATGACCGTGAAGATGGTCGTGCCGATGATCATGGGAATGCGTATGCGCGTTCGCGTGATGACGGGGCCCGTCATGATCATGGTCATGGCTGTGCCCATGAACGTGGCTATGAGTATGATCATGCATATGGCGGTCGGCAGCGATTTCTGCCGCTGCGGCATTGGCGCCGCCTCGCAGCGGATTCGTCTTGACGAACCGGTAGACCAGCAGCCCTACGGCCGCCGCGACTACGAAGGCAAGTCCCATGCGGGAGTATACAAGCTCCGGACGCGACCGGAAGGCCATCCAAGTCGCGACGAATACGACGGGATTGATAATGGGACCAGCCGTGATCATGACGGCGGCTATGTATAAGGGCATTCCTTTTTGCAGCAGTCTGCGGATAATCGGGATGATGCCGCATTCGCAAATCGGGAAGATGATGCCGAGCAGGCAGGCGAACAAAATGCCGAGCAGCGGATTTTTCGGAATGATGCGGCGAATGGTTTGCTCGGAAACGAACAGCTGCAGAACCGAAGATACGATGACGCCAAGCAAAATAAACGGCAGAGCTTCAAGCACAATGCTGATGAATAACGTTTTGAACGATTGCAAGCCTGCGCTTTGGAGCGCGGATAAATCCGGCACCCCCCGGGTGGTCGCGATCAGCCATAGCAGCAAAACGCAGAATATGGCCACCAGCGGCGTTCCGTAACGGTAAACGAATGAAGGCACAAACGGTTCCCTCCCGCAATACGATTCGTCAGTCTGAAACAGCACGAACGAAAGGTAAAATATTCTTAATCGAAAATATTACGAAATATACAAGCTATTATAGCGTATGCATGGCTTTAATGATATAGGACAATGGAGTCCAAATGCGGACAAAAAGAAAAAACGGCTCTTCAAGAGGCCGTTTGCTTCCTTATTGGTTTATTCAGTTTACGGGCGTTGCCGTGATTTCTGTCGGAGCGGGGCCCGGGAGTCCTTCAGGAAGGCTAGTAAGGTCGCTGCTCGCAAACGAGGCGGCAAACGACCGCTCCAATTGATTCGCCAGTCTTATGAACTGTTCAAGCGTCATGCCGCCGATTCCCGAGGCATACAGTCGGTATAGCTCTTCGAAATCCGGGCTCTTGGTCATACGGTGAAACGAAATTCGCGGAATCGCCGGCTTTAGTTGCCGGATCATTCTTTTTTGCAGCAGGCGCACAAGGATTCCTCCACTTCAACTCGCACAGCTCTTCAGCAGCCTAGTGGAACCGGCATTTGCGTTAGAACGTAGAATCGGCGCAAAAGGGTTCGGAAGCCCATGTTCCTTGCGATCGGCTATCGGCTGTACTGGTAGCCAGTGTGGTCGATCTTCCCTCTTTTTATGCGTGCCGCGACTATTTGTGCGCCAGCAAGGCCGATCTGGCGTCATCGCTTATGCGCGGACAGGTCGTACAGCTACTGCCGTCGGGCAGTTGAAGGCGCAAGCAGCACGTTTGGCGAATGCGCAGCGTTTCGGACTGCAGTACCGGATGAGGGATGCTCCGCCCCTTCACGGATAAAGGGTTTCCGCTTTTGATACCGAATACGGTTCCGGGAGCCGTCTCCGTCACATACCGGTAATCGTCGGCCAACCGTTCGCGCGCCGTTTCGTTCTCTGCCGCCTTCAGCCATTCCTTATAGAAAAAGTGAATATAGACGACTGTGTTTTCCCACATCGTCTGCTTCGACAGTTTGACGGTGCGGCTCATCGCTTCAAAGTACGGCTTCAGGAAGCCTTCGAACAAGCTGCGGCAGGTTTGCTCCCTCCATGCCTCTCTGGCTTCCAGCGTGTCCGGCGAAGGAGCGGTCCAAGCCGCATCGACGAGCATTGGCGCGACGCCTTTATAAGGAGGCAAGAGCAGCTCCATATTGCCGAGGGAGCCGTCCAATGACCGGTTTAACACGCTCATTGCATAGAGTATGCCGCATAGCGCTCGCGACAAATGTTTGATGCTTAGCGAGGCGGCTACCGCTCGTTTGTCCGTGCCGAACCCTGTACACATCGCATCGACCAGCGAACGCAGCGTATGCGGGTCGGTCAGTTTGCCGCCCGGCGCGAAACGCGTATATCGTTCGTCGTAGGCGAAGAGCAGATCGAATTTTTCTGCAAGTTCATGCTCGATTTTATGTATCTCGATTTTATGTGTTTCAAAGCTTTGTGTAATCATGCAATCGTACTCCTATTCAATGAGGCGGTAGGACGAGTTCGCTGCCGCCTAGCGTATTGGGGACTACCGGGATATTTCAATTCTTCATTAGTGTACGTTCCGGAGAAAGCAAAAGTCAATGAATATGATATTCATTCTCACAATATTTGACGACCGGCCGTTTTTGCGGCATCATTAATAGAAAGTCAGCGTGTTGGAAGGAGCCGCAATCGATGCTGCGAAAAGCCGTTAAAGCGCCCGTCGTTTTTTACCGGAAATTTATTTCTCCGCT
The DNA here is from genome assembly GCF_046244365.1 of Paenibacillus litoralis. Taxonomy (NCBI): domain Bacteria; kingdom Bacillati; phylum Bacillota; class Bacilli; order Caryophanales; family Paenibacillaceae; genus Paenibacillus; species Paenibacillus litoralis. Next base: position 3,728,365 of record NZ_CP176395.1, read on the forward strand.
CAAGCCGCCTACATGCCGGTTCTATCCGACTTGCTCGGCTTATGCGCTGGAAGCGATCGAAACGCACGGCGCGCTCAAAGGATCGTGGCTGGCTGCGGTTCGCATCTGCAAATGCCACCCGTTCCATCCCGGGGGCATCGATTACGTGCCTCCGGCCAAGCCGGGGAAGCACTCCGGATAAGGCAAACCGGTTGAGCGGTACAGACCCGCTCGTCATGGCACGGGCCGACTTGACACGGGCTTATGGATTTCGGTATATTTTTAACTATAGTCTAACTTGATATATCGTTCGATGATGGGATAAGTACCTCGCAACGCCTATCGCAGAGAGCCGGGAATGCTGGAAACCGGTATAGGAGTACGGCGGAAAATGGTCCCGGAGATTTCGTTTGCAAGCGATGAGCCGACCTCGTCCAACGGGAATGTCTTGCGCAGGTTATGCAACCTGAGCGGCTAGCCGGGGAGTGTCGGTCAAGCAAGCCTTCGACGCATTCCGGCGTTATCGGACAGTCGTCAGACTGGCAAAGCCCCGTGCTCGCAAGAAGCGGGGGAATTTGGGTGGTACCGCGTGAGCTCGCTCTCGTCCCATAGAGGATGAGGGCTTTTTTGTATTTTTTACGGTTTAGGGCTCTACCCCATGCAGCTTGTAAGAGAAAAAGGCTGTACCAAACAAGGAGGAAATTCGGAATGACTACGAAGCGCAAATCGTTCTACATTACGACGCCGATCTACTATCCGAGCGACAAGCTGCATATCGGGCATGCGTACACGACGGTGGCAGGGGACGCCATGGCTCGCTACAAGCGTCTGCGCGGCTATGACGTGATGTATTTGACGGGCACCGACGAGCACGGACAGAAGATCGAGCAGAAGGCCAAGGAAAAGGGAGTCGCCCCTCTGCAGTTCGTCGATCCGATCGTGGACGGCATCAAGCGGCTGTGGGAAAAGCTTGAAATCTCGTACGACGATTTCATCCGCACGACGGAGGATCGGCATACGAAGCCGGTTGCGGACATTTTTCAACAGCTTCTTGAGCAGGGCGACATCTACCTGGGCACGTACGAAGGGTGGTACTGCACGCCTTGCGAATCGTTCGTGCTGGAGCGGCAGCTGGTGGACGGCAACTGCCCGGATTGCGGCCGGCCTGTCGACAAAGTGCAGGAGCAGAACTATTTCCTGCGTCTGAGCCAATATGCGGACCGCCTTTTGCAGCACTACGAAGAAAACCCGGCGTTCATTCAACCGGAATCGCGCCGCAACGAGATGATCAGCTTTGTGAAAAACGGACTTGAAGATCTCGCCGTTTCCCGCAGCACGTTCGATTGGGGGGTCAAGGTGCCGAACGATCCGCGTCACGTCATTTACGTCTGGATCGACGCGCTGTCGAACTACATCACCGCACTCGGGTACGGGGCGGACGAGAAGGCGAAATTCGAAGCGTTCTGGCCGGCTGACGTTCATTTGGTCGGGAAGGACATTATCCGCTTCCATACGATATATTGGCCGATCATGCTGATGGCGCTGGGGATCCCGCTGCCGAAGAAGGTGTTTGCCCACGGATGGTTTTTGACCAAAGAAGGCAAAATGTCCAAATCGAAAGGCAATGTCATCGATCCTGTCGCCTTGATCGACCATTTTGGGCTCGATGCGTTCCGGTATTTCCTTTTGCGGGAAGTTCCGTTCGGAGCCGACGGCACGTTCACGCCGGAAAGCTTTATCGAGCGCATTAATTTCGATCTCGCCAATGATCTCGGGAACCTGTTGAACCGGACGGTAGCGATGGTCGACAAATATTTCGGCGGTAAACTGCCGGAGTACGAGCCTAATGCGACGGAATTTGACGGCAGCCTTGTGGCGGTAGCGCAAGAGTCGGTGCGGAAATTCGAAGAGGCGATGGAGACGATGGAGTTTTCCGTTGCGCTTGGCGCGATATGGACGCTCGTCAGCCGGACGAATAAATATATCGACGAGACGCAGCCGTGGGTGCTAGCCAAGGACGAAAGCCGCAAGCGGGCGCTTGGTTCCGTCATGTATCATCTGGCGGAATCGCTGCGTATCGTTTCCGTCATGCTTCAGCCGTTTATGACCCGCACGCCTCAGCTTATTTGGAGTCAGCTCGGGATCGCGCCGGGAGAAGCGACAGAGTGGGAAACCATTCGCACGTTCGGCGGCTTGCCATCGGGCGCCCAGCTTCAGAAAGGGGATCCGATTTTCCCGCGGCTCGATGCGGAGCAGGAGATCGCCTACATTCTGCAGTCGATGAGCGGAGGGGTCAAGCCTGAAGCGGAACAAAAGCAGGAGACCGCCGGCAATGCGGCTGTTCCGGTGACTGCGCCGGAGGAAGCGCCGAAAGACGAGATTACCATCGACGACTTCGCCAAGGTGGAGCTTCGGGTGGCTGAAGTCATAGCTGCCGAGCCGGTTCTGAAGGCCGATAAACTGCTGAAGCTGCAGCTTGACCTCGGCTACGAGCAAAGGCAGGTCGTTTCGGGAATCGCCAAATATTATACGCCGGAGCAAATGGTCGGCCGCAAAGTCATTTGCGTGACCAACCTGAAGCCGGTCAAGCTTCGCGGCGAGCTGTCGCAAGGCATGATTTTGGCCGCCTCGCACGGAGACCAGCTGACGCTGGCGACGGTTCCCGCCGATATGCCGAACGGCGCGATCGTCAAATAGCAGAACAAAACCCGCCCGGATCGTCATATGACGATCCGGGCGGATTTCCTTTTAGGGTTATTAGGCGACAACCGACGGAAATGGAAGCTTGATGTGAACGTTCGTGCCTTTGCCGACTTCGCTGACGATATCGACTATGCCCCTATGCATTTCGATAATTTTGATGCTGACCATGAGACCGAGTCCGATGCCGTCCGACTTGGTCGTGTAGAACGGCTCGCCGAGCTTGGCCAAGTGAGCCTGCTCAATGCCCGGTCCTTCATCGCCTATTTGAATGGAAAGGGAGTCCGGCAATTCCTTCATCCGGATCGTCAATGTTCCCCCGAGCGGCATGGCTTCAATGCCGTTCTCGATCAAATGGATGAAGGCATGCTGCATCTGCTGAATCTCGCACGGGAAAAGCGTAGTGCTTGCCGGGAAGTCGGTGTCAAAGCGGACGTGATGATCGGCAGCGGTCGTCTCCAGCGTCGTGAGCGCGCTTTGCATAAGCAAAGTCAAGTCGGCAGCCGTGACTTTCATCATGTGAGGCTTGGACAAAATAATGAATTCGCTCACGATCATTTCGATTCGCGTCAGCTCGGTAAGCATGATCCCCGTATAATTGTTCAGGTTGACGGGCTGCGAGCCGGATTGGAGCAGCTGCAGAAACCCTTTGACGGAAGTCAGAGGATTGCGTATTTCGTGCGCCAGCCCGGCTGCAAGCTGGCCGACGACCGATAGCTTCTCCGAACGAAGCAGTAGCTCTTCGATTCTTTTTTCCTCCGTAATATCCCGGAACACGATCACATAGCCATCGTTTCTTGAATCGTTGTCGATCGGATTAACGGACAGCGAAACCGGAAAATCCGTACCGTCTTTGCGCTGCAGAAGCGCCTCCGTCGTATAGGGAGCGGGATGAAAGGGCTCCGAATCCGCCGCGGTGGTGACGGTAAGCGTTCGCTGCTTGACAAAATCGTTGAACCGTTTGTTGACTTCTTCTCCGGCATGCCAGCCGAGCATACGGAGTGCCTCCGGATTCATATACTTGCAATTGCCGAATCCGTCGAAGACGGATAAGCCGAAGCCGATATTGGAAGTGATGCTGGCCAGCTGTTCAAGCGAGCGAATGTTGGTTTTGTACGACGACACCATTTTTTTGAACGATTCGATCGGCTGCTTCAAATCGCTGGGCAAATAATTGATCGTTTCCTGACGGATTTGATAGTCGTAATTGCCTCTAAGCATTTTTTCCGTGCCTTCCGTAAAGATTTGCAAGGGCTTACGGAAACGGTTCCACAGCAGCGTACTCAGAACAAGAAGACTGATGAGACCGATGCATAGCGACAATAAGTTGAACAGAAAGCCTCTGTACAAAAAGTACATGTTTGAGCTCTCCATACCGGCCACCAAATAAAAAGGTTTGTCGCCGATCTTCTGGAAGCTGCCCGTCATATTGCGGCCAAGACCGTCTGTATAATTATGGATGCCCGATCCTCCTGAACGAAGCATATGAAAGATCGAAGGGGTGTAAGCGGCAAGAGAGGAGGAAGAGCCGGCGACCCAATTGCCTGATTCATTCACCAAGTTTATCGTGAACATCGATTCGCTGTCGAATTTCTCCATCATCAGATCGATATGTATAAAGCTGACTTTGGCGGCAACGACTCCGGCAAACATGCCGTTCTCGCTCGTGATCGGCGAGGAAACCGTCATGATCCGCTCGCCGGTTACCGGATTCACTTCCAGCTCGTCCGAGTACCAAGTACCTGCTTTTGCATGGTTGAAAAATGCCGTTCCGCTCGCGTTGGCTGGACAACCGGGAAACGAGCATGCGAGAACGTCGCCGTAGCGGTCGAAGATTCCGCTTCCTTTGATTCCGCCGCTCATAAGACTCGGACTGGACAGGCTGGGGCTGGGCCCTTGGAGCTCATCGCCGGATAGCATAGACGAATAGGATGAAATCGTTTTGAGCTTCTCCGATATCCAGTTGTCGACGTAGGCTTGCTCGATCGTGATGAGCTGCTCCATCTGCTGGATAGACTGCTTACGAGAAACATCATAGGAATTTAACGTAAAGGGAATGAGCGTAATGAGTACGAAGCATACGATGGACAACAAGATCCACTTGCGTATGATGCCGTTAAACTTCTCGTGAATAAACTTTTTTCCCATAGTGTAGGCTTCACCGACCACATCATAGTGCAAACGGATGATAAGTTAACGGAAGCATGATGGACCGTATGCCCCAGAACCAAAGCAAATGTAAGAAGGCCATTGCTGTCCTGTGTACTAACAGTAAAGTTTCGACGAAATTCCACAAATTCCTTTAGATGGAAGAAAAAAAGTTTGCCTCAAAGGAAATACTAAGCGGTTAACATACTCCTTTTTCATGACGAAAGTTCTATTAGGTGAATTCAAATCGTAAATATTATGATTAGTATTGACAAATCGATCGAAAGACTCCTATAATCGGTTTGTAAATAATTAAAATTACGATTTGCAAGATTCGGAAAGGAATGTTCGCTCGATGAAGAAATGGTCATTATCCTTCTTGCTATTCTGTTTCGTTATGGTGTCAGCAGGCTGCGGAAGCAGCTCGCAAGCGGATTTGGTAGAAGGCAAAACAAACGTAATTACGAGTTTCTATCCGTTATACGATTTTTCCAAAAAAATAGGCGGCGAACATGTCAACGTCATCAACCTCGTTCCGGCAGGCGTAGAACCGCATGATTGGACGCCGAAGAGCAAGGACGTCAGCAGGACGACGAAAGCGGAGCTGTTCGTCTATCAAGGGGCCGGCTTCGAGGGCTGGGTGGACGATTTTATCGGCAGTCTGAAGGATTCCAAGCTGCGCATCGTCGAAGCAAGCAAGGGGGCAACCTTAATCGAAGGAAATCCCGAGCATGAAGAAGGCAAGGAAGACAAAGGACATGATCACGGGAAATCGGAAGACGGTCATCCGGATTCGAAATACGATCCGCATGCGTGGTTAAGTCCGAAGAACGCCAAGAAAATGGCGGAGAATATCAAGAACGGACTCGTTGAAGCCGATCCGGCCCATAAGGCGGAATTCGAAAACAATTACAAGCAATTCGCGGAGAAGCTCGATCAGCTGGACCAAAGATACCGCGATGCCATCTCGAAAACGCAGCGCAAGGAAATCGTCGTGTCGCATCAGGCGTTCGGCTACTTGGCCCACGATTACGGCTTGACGCAAAAGGCGATCATGGGATTGGCTCCGGATGCCGAGCCGACCGCGCGGGATTTGAAAGAGATCAACGATTTCGTCAAAAAGAACCAGGTTAAAGCGATCTTTTTCGAGGAACTGGTCTCGGATAAGCTGGCCAAGACGCTTGCCAAGGATGCAGGGATCGAAACGCTTGTGCTGAATCCGCTGGAAGGGCTCACCAAGGAGCAAGAAAAGGCGGGGGAAGATTACATTTCGATTATGGATGCCAATTTGCAAAATCTACTTAAAGCGTTACAATAAAATGTACAAGAATGCCGGGCTACCCGCGATGTCCTTCATGACTTCGCGGCGTTGCCCTTCTTTTGCGGAAATGAGGGGGAAACGATCAATGACCGATAACTGTCATCAGCATGTCGTGACATTGGAGGACGTATCGTTCTCGTATGAGCAGCGGCCCGTTATCGACGGACTTAACTTTGCGGTGCTGCAGCGAGATTTCGTAGGACTCGTCGGAAGCAACGGAGCCGGCAAGACGACCCTGCTGCGCATGATCGTCGGACTGGTCAAACCGGACCGCGGACAGATCAAATTGTTCGGCGAACCGCTGAACCGTTTCAAGGATTGGGAGCGAATCGGTTACGTACCGCAGAAGAACGCTTTTAATCCGCTCTTCCCGGCGACGGTTCATGAGGTCGTGATGTCGGGACTGTACGGACGGAAGACGATGTTCCGCAGAATGACCCGCAGCGACATCAAACGCTGCGACGAAGCGCTGGAGGTTATGAACATTTCCGATCTTTCGGGCAAAAGGATCGGGCAATTATCCGGCGGCCAACAGCAGCGCGTCTTCCTGGCGCGGGCGCTGATCAACAATCCGGATCTGCTTATTTTGGACGAACCGACCGTCGGCATCGATACGGAAACGCAGGAAGGCTTCTTCCATATGATCCGTCACATGCATCTTCATCATCATATTACGTTTTTGATGGTATCGCATGATCTCGATATGCTGAAATCGTATTTAGGGAATGAACCGCAGCAGCAAGCAGGAAAACTGAAGTTTTACGTCAAGCACACCCACGAACCGGAAAACTGCGGGGAAACCGGACTCTCGCACTCGCTTACAGGACTGCGCGAGATGGTGGAAGTGCTGTAGTACCAAGTTAAGGGAGAGAACTCGATTGGATATCTTTTCCGAGCTGTTTTTTCAGCGCGCGCTACTCGGCGGGGCGCTGATCGGCTTGATGGCGCCGCTTATGGGCGTCTTTCTCGTTTTGCGCCGGCTGTCGATGATCGGTGATACGCTTGCCCACGTTTCGATCGCGGGCGTAGCGCTTGGATTCCTCATCAATTTCTATCCGCTCGGCGTCGGACTTATCTTCGCGCTTCTGGCTTCCTTCGCCATCGAGAAGCTGCGCAAGGCGTATAAAACGTACGCCGAATTGTCGATCGCCATTATTATGAGCGGCGGCGTCGCTCTGGCCTCTTTGCTTTTTACGCTCGGCAGAGGCTTCAGCGTGAATGTGACCAGCTACTTGTTCGGGAGCATTTATACGCTGGACAATATCGATCTGTACCTCATGATCGGGGTAACCGTACTAGTTACGGGCTTCGTACTGCTGAATTACAAGGAAATGTTTTTGCTGTTTTTCGACGAGGACGCGGCGGGCGTGAGCGGACTGCCGCTTCGCTTCTATAATATCGCCATTACGATGCTAACGGCGCTCGTCATCAGCGTAGCGATCAAAATCGTAGGCGCTCTGCTCGTATCCGCTCTGCTCACGATTCCTGTAGCCGCAAGTCTGGTAGTAGCGAGGAGCTTTCGCCATTCCGTGATCATGTCCGTCATTTTTGCCGAAATCGCAGCAATTGGCGGGCTCATTATCGCCGGCTTGTGGAATCTGGCGCCGGGGGGAACGGTCGTACTGCTGCTAATCGTCCTTCTGATCGGAACGCTGACGTTTAAAGTCGGCACCCGTACATGAGTTTCGCCAGTTTGCCATAAGGGATGAAAAGTTCTAAAGGTTGTCATATTTTGACCGTTTCAGCCCCCTTTCAAAGTTATATGATAAGAATAGCAGGGGTTTTTATGTTCCCTTCTTGAGACTGGAGGGTTTTTATGAGTCAAGTGAATATTTGGATCGCGTTCGGCGCGGGACTCGCATCGTTCATCTCGCCGTGCTGCCTGCCGCTGTATCCGTCCTATTTATCCTACATGACCGGTATTTCCGTGAATCAGCTCAAACAAGGCGGTCAAAAGAAAGACGCGAGATTCGCCGTCATGATGCATTCGCTGTTCTTCATTATCGGGTTCTCCATCGTCTTTATTTTGTTCGGTCTCGGGGCGGGCATGCTTTCCGATTTACTGATCGATCACAAGAACCTGGTCAGACAAATCGCAGCGTTGCTCATTTTGCTGATGGGACTGTTTATGATCGGTATTTTTCAACCGCAGTTTCTGATGCGCGAGCGCAAGCTGCAGCTGAAATGGAAGCCGGCCGGCTACCTCGGTTCCACGGTTATCGGTATGGGCTTTGCGGCAGGCTGGTCGCCGTGCGTAGGTCCGATATTGTCGGCGATTTTGGCCCTCGCGGCATCCGAGCAGGGCAGCTGGCTCTCGCTTATGATCGCGTATTCGCTTGGTTTTGCGGTGCCGTTCTTCGTATTGGCTTTCTTTATCGGTACGACGCGCTGGATCCTGCGCTACTCTAACCTGCTGATGAAAATCGGCGGCGCGATTATGATCGTTATCGCCATTTTGCTTTATACGGATCAAATGACCCAGATTACGATTTGGTTCAATGAACGCACGCCGGAATGGCTTAAGTTTTAAGTGAAATAATCGATTGCGGCTTCGGGGAACCTCTCGAAAATTTGTTCGGTGATAAATTCCCGGAGCGCGCCGGCTTGCTCGTCCGGATATACATATTTGCCTTGCCCGTAGCGTCCCCACTTGTATTTCCGCTTCGCTTCGTCCATTTCCAGCTTCGTTTTGGGTTAGCGCTGCTCGATCACCCTTTTGGCCGTCTTCGTAAAACGATGCTGGATAAGCTCGAAAGTCAGCGCAGGTACCGCTTCCCGCGGAATCGTGCGCTGAAGCTTTTCAAGGAGCTGCTCGTAGCCGCTCTCCCACCCGTCGTGCCATATGATCCGGGCAATGATAAATCCGAGGGGTAGCCGGCGCAGCTTCGGCATGGCGATCTCCTTTCCATATCGAAAATAGTTTGCGACAATATACATGGGAGCAGTCGTGGGAACCGTAGGAATCGGTGAGTAACGGTTCAGGTGAGACTTGCTTTCGGCAAGTCAAATGGTTTATCATACTTAATGTGCTTCTTCGGCAAATGCCGGAGAAACCAAGGAATCGGCTAACAGCTTAAGCCATATCGTGAAATACCCGGTAATTTAAGCGTTTTTGCTGCATAATGGACGATGAGGGGGGAAATCGGTGGTAGCGACACCAAGCATGGAAGACTATTTGGAGCGAATCTACCGGCTCATCGACGCGAAAGGATATGCACGCGTATCCGATATCGCGGAAGGGCTAGAAGTGCATCCCTCTTCCGTAACGAAAATGATTCAGAAGCTCGATAAGGACAATTATCTCATATACGAAAAATACAGAGGACTTGTACTTACATCAAAAGGGAAAAAAATTGGCAAGCGGCTTGTAGACCGCCATCACTTGTTGGAGCAATTTTTGACGACGATCGGCGTTCAAGAGGAAAACATTTACAAGGATGTCGAGGGAATCGAGCACCATCTGAGCTGGGATTCGATCACATGTATCGAAACGCTCGTGGAATTTTTTCGAAGAGATCCGCAGCGCATGCAAGAGCTTAAAAACATACATGGCGAATTGAACGCCGAATGAGGAACGCGCATCCATCGGGATGCGCTTTTTTGTGGAAAGAAAACGTTTAGCAAATCGCCCGCCATATATTTTCATAGCTGTAGCTTTGATTTCGGAGGAATGAAGACAATCCGCTGCCGCATACAAACAACTAGAGCGCTATCGTGTGAAGAGGGTGAAAGCGTGCGGGTGAATGCGGTTTTTGAAGGCGGCGGGGTGAAAGCGATCGGACTTGCCGGAGCCGTTCATGAAGCGCAGCGAAGAGGCGTGCAATTCGGGCGCGTGGCAGGAACATCGTCAGGAGCCATCATTGCGGCCATGCTTGCGGCAGGCTATTCAGGCGCGGAAATGCGCGAAATTATGCTGGGGACGCCGTTTCAATCGTTTCTTAAACAATCGTGGCTGTTCCATATCAAATGGGTCGGTCCCGCCATACGGCTGCTTGTAAAAAAAGGGCTGTATTCCGGCGACCCGCTGGAAAAATGGATCTATGAGCTTCTGGCGCGAAAGGGGGTCAGGACGTTCGGAGACCTGAAACCGGAGCAGCTGAAAATAATCGCATCGGACATCACGCGCGGTAAACTGCTGGTGCTGCCCGACGATATAGCGCAATACGGGATCGATCCTAAAAAGCTGACGGTAGCCAGGGCGATCCGGATGAGCACGAGCATCCCTTATTTCTTCGATCCGGTGATCCTGCGAAAGCTGGGGCAGAAGGTGACCATGAAGGTTTCCAACAATAGAACGATCGACCTTACTTCCATTTACATCGTAGACGGCGGTATTCTCAGCAACTTTCCGCTATGGCTGTTCGACAAGCAGGAGCACGATGCGGAAGGGGATCCGACACTCGGCTTTCAGCTCGTCGGGCGGGGAGAGAACGAACCCAGAAAAATAATCGGTCCGTTGTCCATGTTCCAAGCCTTGTTCGCGACCATGATGGACGCCCACGACGAACGGTATATCGAAGAGCATAAGCTGTTCCGCACCATCAAAATCCCGTCGCTGGGCGTGCATACGACGGATTTCTCGATCGGCCCCGAAATGAGCATGAAGCTTTATAATGCGGGCGTGTTAGCGGCAGGCAAATATTTGGACAAATGGAACGTCAAGCATTATTGGAACGAATGCGGCAAATGGAATTTACGCACGGGTAAGAGGCGAAAGGTTTGATCGCGGCTCCGCCAAGCAAAACGCCTTTCGGTGTTCTAAACGTTTTCGCAGAAAATGACTTCGGAAGCATAAACTTTGGTTCCAGACGTTTGCCGGGAAATCGAACAACCAGCGGCGTTAAAAAAAGCCTTCCTTCGGCAATGCTCGAAGGAAGGCTTTTGGCTGTTGCCTCGGCGAATCAATGATACTTCGGCGGTTCGTCGTCGTCGCGCTTGCTGCCTTGGATGACGCGAAAGGTCACGTTTTTCTTCGGCGGCTTCGGCTTCATTTTGAAGGTAGGTCCGAAAGACTTCCGCTTAAAGCTCGACGGCGGAAATTTGTACAGCAGGAACACGATGGCAAATACGGCGAACGGAATGACATAGCGTCCCGGGTTGTTGACAAGCCCGGAAAGCAGCCCGATCGCAAGCAGCACCATGATGGCAATCGTTGTCGCATTGAAACGGCGGTATCGCATCGCAGGCCCCCCTTAAAAACTTCATCACCTAATCTGTCCATTAGACGCTTCTTCGCAAACGCGGCGAGCTTCAGCTGGCCTTCTGTATCTGACTGTCCAGCTCGCGCATTCGCTGAAAGGAAGCGATCGACACTTCGACCTGGGAATCCTCGGGCTCTTTGGTTGTCAGCAGCTGCAGCCACAGCCCCGGATAACCGAGGAAGCGAAGCACGGGCGTATCGCGCAGCATATTCGTAAAGCGCAGCGCTTCGTACGAGACGCCGATTACGATAGGCAGCAGAATAAGTCTCTGAACGATACGTTCCGTTAATGTATCGTATGGAACGAATGAATAAATGATGACACCGATCAGTACCGTGAGTACGATAAAACTGCTGCCGCACCGGTAATGCAGCGTGTTGAATTTCTGGACGTTGCGGACGGTCAGTTCGACGCCGGCCTCGAACGCGCTGATCACCTTATGCTCGGCGCCGTGATATTGAAACAGCCGCTTCACTACGGGTGTTAGCGAGATGAGATAAATATAGCCTAGCAAAAAGACGATTTTGATGACGCCCTCAAGAAGGTTGTGCAAGATGGGGTTGTCAAAATGGTTGCGGAACAGCAGATCCTCGAGCACGGCGGGAACAAGCGTAAAGACCAGCTTCCCGAACAAGAAGGACAAGACGCCGGCAACCGCTACGCCGACGAGCATCGTCAAGCTGAAACCGGACGACTCTTTCTGCGGTTCGCCTTCTTCTTCCGCATAGACTTCGGCTGAGAAGTTCAAATGCCGCGAGCCTTTGGCGCTTGCTTCGACGATCGCGACGATCCCGCGGACAAAAGGGATTTTCTTGAGTGAACGAACCCAAGATTTTTCGGTTTTCGGTACTTCCAAAAATGTGATTTCCTGATTAGACTTTCGGCGGACAGCCGTTACATGCACCTTTTGGCCGGCAAACATAACGCCTTCTATGACTGCTTGTCCACCGTAAATCGCGTTGTTTTGCGACATCGGTTCACCTTCCACGAATGATTGATTGTTTTCCGACCTTATTCGTATTGTAACGTTTTATGCGCCGCTTTGCCACTATTGATCATTCGTGAAGTCCTGCAGGAAACGTCCGAGCGGGCGAACCGCCGGAGGACTTTCCGTTTACAGGAACGGCAACCGGCGCATACTAGGGGTATTCGGGTAAGAACGAAACGCTATAGATGTAGAGAATGGTTTGGCGGAATGGTCTGCGGCGGCCGGTTTCAAGCGTTTGTGGAGAAAGGAAGATGCGGGATGCAGAGCAGAAGTGTAAAAAGGTCCGGACAAAAAAAGGGCACAAACCCGTATTTGTTCTCATTGTATATCGGTTTTTTTGCCGGGCTGATTTGGGGCGGACTCAAGCTGGTCGAATATTTGTTGAAATTCACGAAGATCGTGCCAGGTTTTCTGCTCAATCCGTTTATGAAGCTATCTTATCTGCAAACCTGGCAAGGACTTATCGTCGGATGGCTCAGCTTTATCGGATTTTCGGTAATCGCCGCGCTTCTGTACGGACTCACGATGCGCAAAATGGCGGGGCCATGGTATGGCTTCGGATACGGCGTGTTCTGGTGGGGAATTTTATATTTGCTGATCGGCCCTTTTACAGGGATGGTTCCGGCGGTTATGAAAGTGGATGCCAATACGTTTTTTTCGGACGTCTGCTTATTTATTCTATGGGGATTGTTTATCGGGTACTCGATCTCGATGGAATATACGGACGAGCGTAACAGGGAACCCGCCTGATACGCGCGCGAACAAAAAAAAGTTCTCAAACCTTGCCGGTATGTGGTAAAATGTCTACGGTAAATTATCCCCGCGGCTGAGGCTGCCTATAGGCTACGCTTTTACGCGCGGAGGACCGGCTAGGGAGCTGTCATGATGAAAAACATTCTCGTGCTGCATGGACCGAATTTGAACATGCTGGGTATTCGCGAGCCGGGCGTTTATGGGACGACAGGATTGCCTGCCATAAACCAAAAGCTGCAGGAGCTTGCCGACAAGCTTTCGTTCTCGCTTGAAATTTTTCAGTCGAACCACGAAGGCGAATTGATCGACCGCATCCACCAGGCATTCGGCGTCAAGGACGGCATTCTGATTAACCCGGGCGCGTTCACGCATTACAGCTACGCAATCCGCGATGCAATTAGCGCGGTAAACCTGCCGACGGTGGAAGTGCATTTGTCGAATATACACAAGCGGGAATCGTTCCGGCATGTTTCCGTAACGGCGCCGGTCGTCGTCGGTCAAATCGCCGGCTTCGGGCCTTACAGCTACGAGCTTGGTTTGCGCGCGCTGCATGAACATCTGCAATCGTTAATTTAAATCTTGAAACCGAGAGGACTGGTGACGGCATGGAACGTAGGCTGCAAGGCGTCAGAAAAGCGCTTGAGGATTTGAAGATCGACGCCCTCTTCATCACGAATAGCTACAACCGCCGTTATTTAACCGGCTTTACGGGTTCCGCCGGTTATGTACTGATTACGGCCGATCGTGCCGTACTCATGACCGACTTCCGGTACACGGAGCAAGCCGCGAAACAAGCGGCGCCAGGCTTCGAGGTTGCGCAATTCACAGGCAAGCCGATTCTCTGGGTGAAAGATCAGCTGCAAAAGCTGGGCATCTCGAACCTCGGGTTCGAACAAAATGACGTCACCTTCGCTACATACTCCGCGTATGCCGCCGATTTGGACGGGATTCGGCTTGAGCCGACCGACAAAGTGGTGGAAACGCTGCGCATGATAAAGGATGAATCCGAAATCTCCGTCATCGAACAAGCGGCGGAATTGGCCGATCGTACGTTTGCCCACATTCTTACGATTGCCAAGCCGGGCGTGTCCGAGCTTGACATTGCGCTTGAAATCGAAATGTTCGTGCGCAAGAACGGCGCGTCCGGCACTTCATTCGATACGATCGTTGCTTCCGGCGAGCGGTCGGCGCTGCCCCATGGCGTTGCGAGCGAGCGCAAGCTGCAGGCGAACGAATTCTTGAAGCTCGATTTCGGCGCGCTATACGGGGGATACTGCTCCGATTTGACGCGAACCGTTTGTATCGGCAAGGCGTCAGACAAGCATAAGGAAATTCACGGCATCGTGCTCGAAGCGCATCGCAACGCGCTCGCGAACATGAAGCCGGGCATGACGGGAGCGGAGGCGGATAGCCTGGCTCGCGACATCATCGCCAAGGCCGGATACGGAGATCACTTCGGTCACAGCCTAGGACACGGCATCGGGCTTTATATTCACGAAGCTCCTACACTGGCTCAGCGCAGCGAAATGGTGCTGCAGCCCGGTATGGTCGTAACGGTTGAACCGGGCATTTATTTGCCGGGCTTCGGCGGCGTCCGTATCGAGAACGACGTTGTCATTACGGATAGCGGAATTCGCGTCATTACGCATTCCCCTATGGAACTGTTGGAAATCGGCTAAAGTCATCGGGGATTTATCGTTCGTTGACGGCTGTTCCGAATTTTATAATTTTTAAGAACCACTCAGGAGGGTACTTCAGTGATATCAGTTAACGATTTTAAAACGGGCCTTACCATCGTATTGGATACCGACATTTTTACCGTTCTTGACTTTCAGCACGTGAAGCCGGGCAAAGGAGCGGCGTTCGTGCGCTCCAAGCTGAAAAACCTGCGTAACGGCAACACCGTGGAAAAAACGTTCCGCGCCGGCGAAAACGTAGGCCGCGCCCACGTGGAAAACCGTCAAACGCAATATTTGTACAACAGCGGATCGGAGTATACGTTTATGGACACCGAGACTTACGACCAGTTCAACCTGGACGTGAAACAGCTGGAATGGGAACGCAACTTCCTTAAAGAAAACATGAACGTCAACATCGCCAGCTATGAAGGCGAAATTATCGGGATTACGCTTCCGAACAGCATCGACCTGAAAGTGACTGCAACGGAGCCGGGCATTAAAGGGAATACGGCTCAAGGCGCTACGAAGAACGCGACTGTAGAAACAGGATTGAACGTGCAAGTGCCGCTCTTTATTAACGAAGGCGACGTCTTGCTGATCGACACGCGCGAAGGCAAATACATCTCCCGCGCGTAATAGCAACCACGCTGGCTCCCGCTTCACATCCCCATGTGAACGGGAGTTTTTTACTTGATCCTATAAGAGAAAAGCAATGGAGGTGGCTCGCCATGGCGGAGCTAATGCCGGGTAATCGCAAAGGGCCGGTATTCGACGGCGAACGATTGAGCATGGCTTGGAAAGTCATCGACACCGAAATCGAGCGCGGGGAAATACCCGGCGCGTCCGTAGTCGCGAGCTTGAGCGGCAAGCGGGTTTCCTATACGGCGGGTGTCATGCAGGGGAAGGACAGCAGCCGGCAGCACGTAGACTCCGATACGATTTACGATTGCGCCTCGCTGACGAAGGTAGTCGTGACGCTTCCTTTAATTCTGATGCTGATCGACGAGGGTCTCCTCCATCTGGGGCAACCCGTTGCGGAAATATTGCCTGCGTTTGCAGACGCAGGCAAAGAGCAGGTAACGATTCGCCAGTTGCTGACGCATTCGTCCGGTTTGCAGGCATACGCCTCGCCTGCCTCATTAGGCGGCGATTCGGAGCAAACGATCGCTTCCATTTGCAGGCTGCAGCCCGCGTACGAGCCGGGATCGCGCGTGGTTTATAGCTGCCTGGGATACATTACGCTGGGCAAAGTGATAGAGAGTGTTCTGGGCGTTAGTCTCCATGAAGCGGCCGCACAGCGAATCTTTCAGCCTCTCGGAATGGCGTCCAGCGGTTACGTGCCGGCAGCCGATCGCTTTCCGCGAATCGCCACAACCGAACTCGATCCGGCTGCGGGCGAATACCGGCACGGCGTCGTGCACGACGAGCTGGCTGCCGCGATGGGCGGAATCAGCGGCAATGCCGGCTTGTTCGCAGCGGCAGCCGACATTGCCGCTTACGGAGAAATGTGGGTCCGCGGCGGCAATGTGAACGGCCGTCAGCTTCTTTCTCTAGCAGCGGTGGAAGCGGCTGCGAGAAGCCATACGGCGCATCTGAGCGACGCCAACCGCGGTTTGGGCTGGGTGCTTCGAGGGGATGCGGCCGATGCTTGCGGCGATTGGCTGTCCGGTTCCGCTTACGGGCATACCGGCTTCACGGGAACCAGTCTGTGTATCGATCCGGAACGGGAGCTTGTTGTAGCCCTGCTGACGAACCGGGTCCATTACGGACGCGATAAATCGGTCTCGAGACTCCGGATACGGCTGCATAACGCGCTCGCTGCGGCGATCGCCGAATAAAGAATTCGATCAGACACAACGAAGGACGGCACCCCGGGCTCGCAAGCCCGCCGGTTCCGTCTCTTTTTCAATACGCTCGAAAACCGAATATTCTTCCGTTTTTCGTCAAGAAATGTTCTTTATGCGGCTGTTCAGGTATGCTATAATGTGAAAATGTTAACAGACTCCTATGGAAATTAGGATAAGATGTAGGGAGTGAACGAGCTGTGTCTTTAATCGTTATGAAATTTGGCGGCAGCTCCGTTGGCGATGCCGAACGGATGAAACGCGTGGCCAAACGAATCGTCGAACGCAAACGCGAAGGCAACCGCTGCGTAGTCGTCGTTTCCGCAATGGGCGACACGACGGACGATTTGATCGACTTATCTAAGCAAGTATTCCCCGGTACGCCGCCTGCACGCGAAATGGATATGCTGCTTTCTACGGGCGAACAAGTATCCGTAGCGCTGCTCGCAATGGCGATACACGCGGAAGGCGAACAAGCCGTTTCTTATACGGGCTGGCAGGCGGGCTTCGCAACCGAAGCGGTACACCGCAATGCCCGAATATCCGACATCAATCCCAAACGCGTACAGAGCGCGCTGGACGAAGAGAAGGTTGTCATCGTTGCGGGCTTTCAAGGCTTGTCCGAGGCGGGAGACATTACGACGCTTGGCCGCGGAGGCTCCGATACGACGGCGGTAGCGCTTGCCGCAGCGATAAAGGCTGATTTGTGCGAGATTTACACCGACGTGGACGGCGTATATTCGACCGACCCGCGCGTTGTGAAGGTTGCGCGCAAGCTTCAAGCGATTTCATACGACGAAATGCTCGAACTGGCTCACCTCGGCGCAGCCGTTTTGCACCCGCGCGCCGTAGAATATGCTAAGCATTATCAAGTTCAGCTGGTCGTCAGATCCAGCTTTACCCATAACGAAGGAACAACCGTCAAGGAGGAAGCAGTCATGGAGCAAGGTGTTGTCGTTCGCGGCATCGCTTTTGATAAAAATGTGGCCCGAATCAGCATTTTGGGAGTGCCGCACAAGCCTGGGCAATTGGCAAAAGTGTTCTCCGCCCTCGCGGAGCAAAATATCGATGTCGACATTATCGTGCAAAGCGGCATCGGCGAGCAGCTCGCCGACGTTTCGTTTACGATTTCGACCGCTTCGGATAATGTCGGCAAAGCGACAGGCGTATTGGAAGCCATCAAAGAAGAGATCGGCTACCGCGATCTTTCTCACGAAGCCGATCTGGTGAAAGTATCCATCGTTGGAGCGGGTATGGTCAGCAACCCGGGCGTAGCCGCCAAAATGTTCGAAGTCATTTCTTCCAAGGGCGTCAACATCAAGATGGTCAGCACATCCGAAATTAAAGTATCCTGCGTAATCGAGAAGCCGCAGCTGAACGATGTCGTTCAAGCGCTGCACACCGCTTACGGGCTCGACGCGAGCGAGCAAGCTTTCGTAGGCGGACCTGCCGACCGCCGGTAGATGTTAATCGCCGCAAAGCGAAGGATGCCTAGAAGCATTCTCCGAGATCCTTTGCGAGTCCCGAAACCGATGCGTTCATACAAATTTGTTCCAGATGAATTGAACGATTTTCATCAGGAGTGCGGTAATGCCTGCGGCCATCAGGGGTCCGACAGGGATGCCGCGCATGAAAATGATACCGAATATGGAACCGATCACCAGACCCACAATTAATTGTGGGTCTATTTTTAGCAGCTCGAGGCCTTTGCCGTTCATATAAGTGGCGATTGCGCCGCCTGCCAGTGCGATAATGCCGGGCCATGACGTGAAGACGGATGTCACTTCGCGCATGGAAATCCGCTCCGTGGCGAACGGGACAAGCACGCCGAGCGTCAAAAAGAGAAGACCGAATTCCAGTCCTCTCCGTTCGAGCGCAGGCAGAAACCGCTCCAAATTAATAAGCTTGATGACAAGCAATATGCATGCGGCTGTCGTAATGATATTTGACCGTCCGATCAATCCGATCAGGATAAGAATGACGAGTATGATATTACCGTTCATAAGCCGGTCCCCCTTGTCCTTATATGTTTATGAGGGGGGGATCCGTTTAGAACAAGCTATCGATAGGTGGGGGCGGGCACAAGCGGGACGAGCGCGCCTTCCCGAAGCGCAGGAACGATCTCGTAAACGTTCAGTCTGGCACAATAACCGATGTCGTTCGCATAGCCTAGCTTGACTAGCCGCTTGCCGGTTGCGCTCTGCTGCAGCGTTTCCTGCAAGGAATCCCCGAATTGCCGATAACAGCTTTCCATCGCGAGACCGAAGTCGTTTACTTGCGGCTCGTTTTTGGACAATCCTCTGATTTCCTTTACAACGGCGCCGGCCCCGATTCCATCCTCAAGCGCAAATTGATCCTGTGTTCCCGCACAGACGATAATCACGTCTCTGCCGATTTCGAGAGCTGCTTTCGCGCAGGCTCGTGCATTCAAGAGCGAGCAGGCGAGGACGTGCTGGGCCTTCTGCGACTTTTGGATAGCCCTCGTGCCGTTTGTAGTCGTCATCACGACCCGTTTTCCTTCCACCGCTTCGCGATTGTATTCGAACGGAGAGTTGCCTAGATGAAAGCCGGGGATTTTGTTGCAGGAGCGTTCCCCCCCAAGCAGATCTTCAGGAGTGTGTAATTGTTTGGCCTGCTGAACGGTTTCGACGGGGACGATTGCTCGGCAGCCGGCGCTCAAACCGGTTACCATATTGCTCGTTGCCCGCAGAACATCGATAACAAGCGCCGTTTTGCCGACAAAATCGTCGGAACGGGCTTCATTCACGCAGGAAATGACATCGATTTGCATGCTTTTCCTCCTTGATCGTCCGCGGTAGTGCTGCTCCGGGCAGCCCTGCCGCGGACTTTTGTGCTTCCATGGCAGCGGTATGAACCTACCTCTAATTTATATTTCAAAAGTCAGCTCATAGACCATGCCGGAACGGGGTTTGTATCCGGGAATCAAATCGAACGTATCCGATCTTAATCCTCTGCGCAGCGCCTCCAGAGACATGATATCCTGAGGCGCGACATTGCCGATGTTGATATCGGGTCCAAGCAAATTCAGCAGGTGAACCTGCTGCGACTTTTGCGGCGCTTCCCAAAGCAGCAGACCCGGGTTGTCGATCCGGTCAAGCACGGCGTGGATTTGGTCATCCCGGCACTCTCCGTTGGCGTCGAAAATGCCGACTCCGGCTCCCGATTCCCTGCCCTCGATCGTAACCAACTCGGCACCAAGGTGCACGTCAGTCCTTACCGTGCGAATAAGCTCCTCGGTTTCGATCGTCGACCCCCAGCATTTTTTACCATATTCGGTGTAAACCGTGAGGCCGGCCTCTATTCCTTGAGCAATCAGCCTGCTCCTTACATCCCGCGGCAGCTCGATGGTACCGTCCGATACTTCCACGCCGTCAAAGCCAAGCTCCGTTATGCCTTTGAAATAAGCATCGATCGCCTCTTTCGCAACCGCGACTTCCAAAAAAGTACCTCCGGGAAACATGCAGATGTCGTATTGCTTGGCGAGCTCGATTTTGCGTTTGAGCAGTGTCTGCGGATATAAGGGCGACGTGCCGAAGCCGATTTTGATCATATCGATATGCGCGGCCGACGTTTCCAATAAGTCTTTAAACGCGCTGAGCCCTAGGCCTTTGTCAATGACCATCGTTTTGCCGCTGCGACGAGGTTTGGCTTGCCTTCTGCCGGACGGATCGGCGAGCGCCGGGTGCCAAGCGCGGGGGGTTCCTTCCATGTTGTAATCTCCTCACCATACGCAAAATTGTTCGTTTCTTTGAGCATCATATGCGGCGGAAAAGGGGATGTGCCCATGAAAGCATGTAACATTAGCAAAACAACTGCTTCTATCGATAGACAAGCAAGCATAAGGTAATGGTAGGACAAGATTGCTATTTTAGGAGGGAGGTGCCGCGGTGCTGAACAAATTCGTGCTCAGCATGGCGATGATCCGCATGTTTTCCGGCAGCCTGGAGATTATCGCCGCAATCATCATGCTGCGGATCAATCAGGTCGACAAAGCGCTGATCGTCAACTCTTCGCTTGCATTTGTCGGACCGATCGTATTGCTGGCGACGACGACGATCGGGCTTGTCGGAATGGCGGATAAGCTGTCGGTCGGCAAAATCGTGTGGATATTTGCCGGTCTGAGCTGCATTTTTATCGGAATTCTCAAAAAGTGAGCGCGTTCCTCGTCTGAAGACAAGTCATATTCTATAAGGTCAAGCATATAGATAATGATAGACTGGACAACTTGGAGGCGGCGATCATGCTGGAATCGGTTTGGGCCGTCATGCCCCCGGTGCTTCTGCGAATGCTGCGGCACATGCCGGAGCAGGTGCAGCGGGAACTGGAAGAAATACGGATCCGCGAAAACCGTCCGCTCGAAATCGTTAGCCGCGGCCGCTATGCGTTCTTGACGGAACAAAGTCTGCTGACGCAGGACGCTGCGAGAGGGTATCGTCCCGATCGCGAGGTTTGCGCGACACTCCTCGATCTGTTGACGAATCATTCGCTTTACACATTCGAGGAGGAGCTAAGGCGCGGCTATATCACCATAGCGGGCGGACATCGAGTAGGTTTGGCCGGCAAAACGGTCCTCGAGCATGGCGCCGTCAAGCTGATCCGCGACATAACCGGCTTCAATATCCGTGTGGCGAGGGAAATACGGGGCTGCGGACTGAATGTGCTGCAGCATCTAGCCGACGATACGGGATTCGGCATATCGGTGCATCATACGCTGGTCGTGTCGCCCCCGCAGCACGGCAAAACGACGCTTATCCGCGATCTGGCCAGACTGCTGAGTGCAGGCGAATGGCCGAACCGCACTGCCGGCGGTTTGAAGGTGGGAATCGTCGACGAACGGTCGGAGCTAGCCGCCTGCATACGCGGCGTGCCCCGCTTCGACGTCGGTCCCCGCACCGATGTGCTTGACGGCTGTCCGAAAGCGGAAGGGATGATGATGATGATTCGTTCCATGTCGCCCGATGTGCTCATTGTGGACGAGATTGGCCGGCCAGAAGATGCGGCTTCCGTTCGCGAGGCGCTTCATGCGGGTATCCGGGTCATCGCCAGCGCCCACGGCTTCGATTACGGCGATGTCCGTAAGCGCCCGGTGCTTCGAGAGCTGCTTGCTGACGGTCTGTTCGCTAGAGTGGTTTGCTTGGCCAAAAAGGAAGGGGTTCCCGCAATCGCTGCGATCTACGACGGCGAGGGCCATACGATCGCAGGCTCCGCCGCCCCTCGGCTTGCGCGGGAGGTGAAGGGAGCTTGTTCAAACTAATCGGCGCCGCGTGCATCCTGTTTGCCGGCACGATGCTCGGTTTTTACCAGGCGGGATTGTTTGCCAGACGACCGAAGCAGATTCGTCAGCTGGTACAAGCGCTCAAGCGGCTGGAAACCGAAATCGGGTACGGGTTCATGCCTCTGCCGGACGCGCTCGGCACGGCGGCAAAGCCGCTATCCGCTCCGCTCGCAGCCATGTTTACGAAGGCGGCTTCCCGAATGCGCGATCCCGACGGCCGTCCGGCTGCGGACAGCTGGAAGGAAGCGATAGCGGAGGGCTGGCCGTTTACGGCCATGAAAGCCGGCGAGCTGGAAGTGATGCAGCAGCTGGGCAGCACGCTTGGTGTGTCCGACCGCGAAGACCAGATCAAGCATCTGCGTCTAGCAGTCAGCCATTTGCAGGCAGAGGAAGAGACGGCTCGCGAAGAGCAAAAACGCTACGAAACCATGTGGAAAAGTCTCGGCGTGTTGACCGGAGCGCTTGTGGTCATCTTGATGTACTAAAGCACCGCGGCCGAAGACGGCGGCCGATCGCTTTCCTCTAACCGCTAGTTGTGAGGTGCCGGCAATGAATGTAGATGTGAACGCCATTTTTCAAATCGCGGGTATAGGCATTATCATCGCCATGATTCATTCCGTGTTGAAGCAAATGGGCAAGGAAGATATGGCGCATTGGGTAACGGTAATCGGATTTGTCGTCGTGCTGTTTATGGTCGTCAGCATGTTGAACGAGCTGTTCCGCGAAATCAAAACGATCTTCTTATTCCAGTAGCAAGCATCCAAACTCGTTTTGCGCCGCAAAACGAAGCTTATGCTTCCGAAGTCGTTTTGCAGCAGCAAAACGTGGAGGGAATAAACAATGGACATCATCCAAATCGTGGGGCTCGGCCTGCTGGCAACCGTGCTTGCGCTCGTGCTGAAGGAACAGAAACCGATGTTCGCGTTTCTGCTGACCGCTTTTACGGGCGCCATCATCCTGCTGTTTCTGCTTGGTAAAATCGGGGCCGTCATCCGCGTGCTGGAGGAGCTGGCCGTTAAGTCGCATATCGATATGGTGTTTCTCAAAACGATCTTGAAAATAATCGGAATAGCCTATATCGCCGAATTCGGCGCACAAATCGTACGGGATGCCGGGCAAGAGGCGATCGCGTCCAAGATTGAGCTTTCCGGCAAAATTTTGATCATGGTCATGGCCATCCCGATCATTAAAATCATCGTTGAAACGGTTGTAAAGCTGATGCCCGCCTAGACGCCGCACCCATTATCGTACCAGAAGTCGTGTCAGAGGAGTTGAACCGTCATGCATCAGCCCAAGCATCAGCCGGCCTTACTTGCGAGAATTAGAGGGCCGTCAACAACCTTCCGATTGCCGTTTCGGGCGGCCTTCATCATGACGGCGCTCGCCGTCCTGCTGGTCGGCTGGGTCGCAGGCGTATATGCGGCAGGACCGATCGACAGTATGGTCGGCGAACAGGCTCAGCGGCTGCCTACCGATCAAGTCGAGGCTTATTGGAACAAGCTGATCAGCGATTACGGCGGATTTTTCCCGTCCGGCAGCGTCCCTTCCTTCAAGGAAATGCTTACACCGGGCGGAGGGTTCAGCCTCAAATCGATTGCGAACGGGCTGATGCGCTTTCTGTTCCACGAGGTGCTCGTTAACGGAAGACTGCTCGGGACGATCGTCCTGCTGACCGTATTCAGCATGATTCTGGAAACCGTTCAAAGCGCATTCGAGAAAAAGGCCGTCAGCAAGGTCGCCTACGCGATCATTTACATGGTGCTGATCGTGCTCGCCATCAACAGCTTTACGGTGGCGATCGGTTACGCCAAATCCGCGATCGGCGGGATGATTCAATTCATGGTTGCCGTCGTGCCGCTGCTACTGACGATGCTCGCTTCGATGGGAAACATGACGACCGTAGCGGTGATGCATCCGCTTATCGTGTTCATGGTGCATACGGTCGGAACGCTGATCTACACGGTCGTTTTCCCGCTGCTGTTCTTCTCCACGATGCTTCACATCGTCAGCACGCTGTCGGACAAATACAAAGTCACAAGGCTGGCGAACATGCTGCGGACCGTAGCGGTAGGGCTGCTCGGGTTTTGCGTAACGGTGTTCCTCGGAATCATCTCTGTTCAGGGAACGACGGGAGCGGTAACGGACGGCGTAGCGATCCGGACGGCCAAGTACGTAGCGGGCAATTTCGTGCCGGTTGTCGGACGGATGTTCTCGGACGCGTCGGAGACGGTCGTCGGAGCGTCGCTGCTGGTTAAGAACGCGGTAGGACTTGCAGGGGTAGTCGTCATCATTTTATTGTGCGCCTTCCCCGCGCTTAAAATATTGTCGCTTGCCATCATTTACAACGTGTCGGCGGCGGTGCTGCAGCCTCTTGGCGACAGCCCGATCGGGGGATGCCTGCAAACGATCGGCAAAAACATGATGTACGTTTTCGCTTCTCTAGCCGCCGTCGGATTCATGTTTTTCCTGGCGATCACCATTATGATAACGGTCGGCAACGTATCGGTCATGATGCGGTAAAAGGACGAGACAGGCGCTGGCAGCGCAGTGCCCGTACTACGAAAAGCGAAGAAACGCAAGCTGGGAGGCGGACGAAGGTGGACTGGTTGGGAGGATGGCTGAAGGAGCTTATTCTGATCATCATGCTGGCCGCTTTCGCCGAACTTCTGTTACCGAACAACAACATGCAGAGGTATGCGCGAACCGTCATCGGACTGTTTCTGCTGCTGACGATTTTATCGCCGATACTCGAGTTGTTTCAACGAGGGCTCGATGCCGGCAAGCTGCTTTCGGCGGCGGACGCCTGGCAGCTGGAATCGGCGGCGGTTTCGGGATCTACGGGGGCAGGCGCAAACGGGATGAAACCGGTAGACACCGTCAAGAAAGACGGAGCCAAGCTGCAGAACGCCAATATCGAGCAAGCGAGACGGCTGGTGGAGGCGCAGCTGGCGGAAGGGATCAAAGAGGGGATAGAAGGCAGCCAAGGCACCTCCGTCGATTCGGTTCAGGCGACAGTCAAGGTAGACGAACGGGGCAAGGCATCCCTCGAATCCGTTCGCGTGACGCTCGGGCAGTCGAGCCCCAAGAACGGCGAACGCAGCGGAACCGGAATCGAACCGGTTAAGCCGGTTGAAATCCGGATTGAGCCGAAGGGTAGGACGGTACCCGCACAAGCTCAGCAACAGCCTGCTTCCGGCACCGGGGTGAGCGAATCGACGAGGCGCGCGGTGAGCGAATACATACAGTCCGCTTGGCAGCTCGCACCTGAGCGCATTTCGGTTACGGCAGGCGCCGCAGCCAAATAGGGCCGAAAAGTTGGCTATAGCGACGGGAATAGGAATAGAAACGCAAGCGACGCAAGCGACGATCAAGTTGGGAGGGTATGCCGGTGGCGAAATGGATGGCGCAGTTGGAGGAGTGGCTGGGCGGCGGTCCCGGGGGAACGAAACGGGTGAAGACGTTTCGCTGGCTGCTGCTGATCGGCTTGATCGGCGCAGCGCTCATGCTGTTCAGCTCCTTTGCCATGAAGGAGGTCGATTCCCTCGGCGTAGGAAGGGCATCGCCTCCTAACGATACGCAGCAAACGCTTGCGGCCCAAACGAGTAAGGAAGCCACGGCTTTTAAGGAATACGAGCAAGCGTACGAGTCGCAGCTTCGCGATATTTTGCAGCAAATCGTAGGTGTCGGGGATGTCGAGGTGCTCGTTACGGTCGATTCGACGGAGGAAGTCGCGGTCGAGAAAAACTTGCGGGATACGCAGCAGGTAACGAGCGAAAAAGACGTAAACGGCGCGACGCGCAACATTACGGATGTCACACGCAGCGGAGATACCGTCATGTATTCCAGCTCGGGCAACCAGGCTCCGCTCGTCCAAAAATATATCAAACCGAAAATAAGGGGGGTTCTCATCGTCGCCAAAGGAGCAGAAAACGTAACGGTCAAAAAGCTCATATCCGATGCCGTCGAGCGGGGGCTGGACGTTCCGCCGCACCGAATTTCGATCGTACCGCGCAAGCAGTAAAACAAATTCATTCCCAAATATAAGGAGGAAGTAAACAATGAACTCGAAACGTCAAACAATTTGGTTGGTCTCCATGCTGAGCCTGATGGTCGTCCTGTCCGCGTACTACTTGTTTACCGAAGACCCGAACAAAAAAGATTTGGCAACCGGCGATCTGAAGACGCAGGACATTAAAGTCGGCTTGAATGAAACGACGCCGGGCGATGCCGCTAAAGCGGCTGGCAAAACTACTCCGGCAGCAACAGACGGCACGGATGCGGCAAAATCGTCCGGCACAGCCGCTACGGGCACCAAAGCTACGGATTCCAAAACAGGCGACGCGAAATCGGTCGACGCCAAATCTTCCGCAACCGACTCCAAATCTACCGCAACCGATGCCAAGTCCGGCACGAAGCAAAATACGACGGCCAAAACCGACGAACAAGTCATTCAGCAAATTCAAACGCAAGGCAAGTCCGGCCAAGAATTTATTATTACGGAGCAAATGAAGCGCAACGAGGACTTCAAAAAAAATCTCGAGAGCCTCATTACCGTCATGACCGATCCGAAAAAGAGCAAGGATGAAGTGACCGATGCGACGAACAAATACAATGCGGCGGAGCAACGGGAGCTGAAGCTGACCAACATCGAGGAAACGCTCGGCAAAAACTACGATAACGTCGTGGTTACGCAAGACAATGAAAAATGGAAAGTCGTCGTGCAAGCCGCAAAGATTGAGAAGAGCGAAGGCGCCAGCATCGTAACGCTCGTTATGAACGAATTAAACGTTGGCCCGGAGAAAGTAATCGTTCAAACGATCGCTCAATAACTCCATCGTCACCCAAATGAATGGTTCGCGAAAGAGTCCGGATAATCTGGGCTCTTTCCATTTCATTGGTTTGTGATATAATATCTAACGTCGCTGTGGTGCGGCTTGCTGGACAAGCCGCCCTGCCGGCAGCTTCACAAACCGAGAAGGAGTGAACCGACTCATGTTCAAATTGAGCGAAATCAAAGAGTTGATCAAGCTTGTCGATCAATCTTCCTTACAAGAAGTGGAAATTGAAAGCGAAGGCGCCCGCCTGTTAATCCGCAAACCGAATAAAACCGAATCCGTGATCGTAGCATCGGCTCCGGCGCATCATACATACGCTCCGGTCATTCAACAGCCGGCCGGGCTGCCGCAAGCCGGATCCGCCGTACCTGCGGCACCGGTCGAAGCGCAAGCCAAAGCCGTCGACAGCAACCTGCACAAAATCGTTTCCCCGATGGTCGGCACGTTCTATCAAGCGCCGTCGCCTGACGCGGCTCCGTTCGTATCGGTCGGCAGCTCGGTGAACGAGAAGACGGTCGTCTGCATCGTGGAAGCGATGAAGCTGATGAACCCGCTCGAAGCGGAAGTCAAGGGCGAGATCGTCGAAGTGCTCGTCGAGAACGGGCAGCTGGTCGAATACGGCCAACCGTTGTTCCTCGTAAAAGTGTAGCGTATTCGCGAACCGGAAGGCCGTTTGTTCGGGGCAGAGCGCATAAGTTTATTCAATAGCTATCATCGCAGGATGCCGCGAACGCGAGCCTTCGCCGTATACGTGATTACACGTTCGGTAACGGTGAAGCCGTTTCACCGTTATGGAAATAAGAGCGCCTGAGCGTTTAGGAGGAAATGAACTTGAAGTTTCAAAAAATATTGATCGCGAACCGCGGCGAAATTGCCGTTCGTATCATAAGGGCATGCCGTGAAATGGGCATCTATTCCGTGGCCGTTTATTCGGAGGCCGACCGGGAAGCTCTTCACGTGAAGCTGGCCGACGAAGCTTATTGCATCGGGCCGACTCTTTCCAAGGACAGTTATCTGAACCTGACCAACCTGATGAGCGTCGCGACATTGACCGAAGCGGACGCCATTCATCCCGGCTACGGCTTTCTCGCCGAGAACGCCGACTTCGCTGAAATTTGCGAACGTTGCAACATTACGTTCATCGGACCGTCCCCTGAAGCGATCAGCAAAATGGGCGACAAATCGGTAGCCAAACAGACGATGAAGGATGCCGACGTTCCTGTTATTCCAGGCTCCGACGGCTTGGTCGAGGATTTGGAGGATGCCGTTCGCATCGCCCGGCAAATCGGTTATCCGGTTATCATCAAAGCGACGGCAGGTGGCGGCGGCAGAGGCATTCGCATCGCCGAGAACGAAGAAGAGCTCGTCCAGCAAATCACGACCGCGCAGCAGGAAGCCGAAAAGGCTTTCGGCAATGCGGGCGTTTATCTTGAGAAATATTTGACCGGCATGAAGCATGTGGAAATCCAGATCATCGCCGATAAGCACGGCAACGTCGCTCATCTGGGCGAACGCGATTGCTCCGTTCAACGGAGACGCCAGAAGCTGGTCGAAGAAGCGCCTTGCCCGGTGTTGACGCCGGAAGTCCGCAGCCGGATGGGCGCCGCTGCCGTACGCGCGGCCCAAGCGGTGAATTACTCCGGTGCGGGGACTTTGGAATTTTTGTTGGGACCGGACGGCGAGTTCTATTTCATGGAGATGAACACGCGGATCCAGGTCGAGCATCCGGTAACGGAAATGATAACGGGCGTCGACCTGATCAAGGAAATGATTTGCGTCGCCGAAGGCGCTCCGCTTTCCTTTAGACAGGAAGACGTTACGATCAACGGCTGGGCCATCGAATGCCGGATCAATGCCGAGGATTCGACCCGTAACTTTATGCCGTCACCGGGGCAAATCCAATTTTATTTGCCGCCGGGCGGCTTGGGCGTTCGCGTAGACAGCGCCGCTTACCCGGGCTATACGATTCCGCCGCATTACGACTCCATGATCGCGAAGCTGATCGTATGGGGCAGCACGCGGGACGAAGCGATTTCGCGCATGAAGCGGGCATTGAACGAATTTGCGGTCGAAGGCGTGCATACGACGATTCCGTTCCATTTGAAATTGATGGATCATAATAAATTCCGCAAGGGCGATTTCGATATCAAATTCCTGGAAGAGCATGACGTAAACGATCCCGACTCGTAGAAGCCGGTTTCATTGTCATAATTTCAGGCAAATGGTATAGTTATGAAATAAGAGCTAGTTAAACAAGCTGTTCAAAATTCCGTCTAGGAGGTGCTTTCATGAGTTCGATTGCGGCAGATTACGTAAAAACCGACATGGGCAACATTCAAATTGCTCCTGAAGTGATCGAGGTTATTGCCGGTCTTGCAGCTATTGAAGTGGACGGCGTTGCGGGAATGAGCGGGGGCTTTGCCGGCGGCATCGCCGAATTGCTCGGACGCAAAAACTTGTCCAAAGGCGTGAAAGTCGAGGTCGGGCAGCGGGAAGCCGCGGTTGACGTATCGATCATCGTCGAGTACGGCCACCGTATACCGGAAGTGGCTGGAGCGATCCAGCGCAATGTCAAGCAAGCGATCGAATCGATGACCGGACTTGGCGTGGTCGAAGTGAACGTTCATATTCACGACGTTCATTTTAAAGCTGCGGAGAAACTTGTGGATGAAGAGAACGTATCCCAGCGCGTACGGTAACCGAGTTTAATAAGCAAGGCGAGAACCCCCTGCTTTAGCTTAGGGGGGTTTCTCGTTAAGCAACCATTTTGTTTCAAGGGGACAACGATTGTGGCTAAAATTATCGACAGATTTTTATTGTTTGTTTTCAGCCTCGCCGCTATTGTGGCCGTATGCTTTCTGCTGCTTTCGGCGTTCGCTATCGTTCCTTACGATTGGACAAGCCGGTTTTGGCGGGACGTCTATTTCGAGATCGATACGGCTGTCGTGTTTATCTCCGTTTGTATTGTTGCCTTGCTGATCGGTATCCGCTTGTTCTACATCTCGGTGCGCTCGGGACAAGCGCAGGCGCCGTCGATCGACCAGCGCTCGGATTACGGAGATATCCGCATATCGATGGAAACGGTCGAAAATCTGGCGCTCCGTGCCGCTTCGCGGACTCGGGGCGTGAAGGATCTGCGGGCGCGCGTTCGCGTAAGCGGCGCCGGTTTGGAGATGACGATCCGAACGATCGTAGACGGAGAAGCTTCCATCCCGGCGATTACGGAAGAAATGCAAAGCGCAGTCAAATCCCATGTCGAAGAGATTACGGGCATTCCGGTCGCGTCCGTTTCCGTGTTCGTCGCCAACGTTTCCCAAACGACGCCTACCTTCAAAAGCAGAGTCGAGTAGAGGGGGGCTTTCGCAATGTGGAATGAACTGTGGGAAAAGCACAGGGGCAAATGCATAGGAGCGGCATGCGGCATCTTTTTCGGTTTGATTTACTTGATTTTCGGCTTTTGGGATATGCTGATTTTTGCATTCATCGTGTTTATCGGGTATTATGTGGGGAACAAGCTTGACCGCGGAGAACGGCTGCTCGGCATCGAAGAGCTGTGGCAGTGGCTCACGGAACGGTGGAGAATGTTCAGATAATCCTGTGAAAGGCAACGCACTCTCAAAGCGCTATACTTTCGGGGCTCCTATACTCCGAATCGCTTTTGGAGCGCTGCCGCTCATAGGATTTTTTTAAGAGGCAAGGCGCTAATCTTTGACGCTAAACGAAATCGTCTCCCAAAGCCGGCGAAATCGTTTATGCGCTTGTTCAAAGACGCTTAAACATTAGGGTTGAGGTGGTTGCGGTGAGGCGAAGGCTAGCCAGAGAAATTGCGCTTCAAAGTCTTTATCAAATGCAGATGAATGACGTTTCGTCGAAGGATGCGATCGCGATGGCGATCTTTGAGGCGGAGAACGACAATGAAGCGGAGCTTGAAACCGGGGACGATAAAATTTCTCCCCAGTATGTGCAAGAGCTGGTCGAAGGGGCGGAAGACAACAAAGAAACGATCGACGTGCTCCTGGCCGAATATTTGAAGGGCTGGAAAATCGACCGTTTGTCCAAGGTCGACCGGGAAGTGCTGCGGCTTGCAGCCTACGAAATGATTTACCGCAACGACGTGCCGCCGAAGGTCGTCGTCAACGAAGCGATCGAGCTTGCGAAGCATTTCGGAACGGAAGAGTCGGGCAAGTTCGTCAACGGCGTGCTCGGCAAAATGATCAAGGAACTTGATTCCATCAAGGCCAAGCAATAGAAGCGCATTCGCAGAACACTAAGTCCAACGAAACGTATCATTCCAAAGCGGGAGGCATTACTTTATGTCGGCAACAATCATAAACGGTAAAGAAATCGTCGGTTCCGTCCGCGAACAGATCAAGTCGGAAGTCAGCGCGCTTAAGGAACAGGGCTGTCAGCCGGGCCTGGCGGTCGTGCTCGTTGGCGAAGATCCGGCATCCGCCGTATACGTGCGCAATAAAGCTAAGTCTTGCGATGAAGTCGGCATTTATTCGGAGGTGTACCGCCTGCCGGCCGAGACGCCTCAGCAGGAGCTGCTTGAGCTGATCGGCAAATTGAACAACGATTCCAAAATCAACGGCATTCTGGTCCAATTGCCTCTGCCGAAGCATATTGACGAGGACACCGTCATCGATGCGATTGACGTCCATAAGGATGTCGATTGCTTTCACCCGGTCAATGTCGGCAATTTGATGATCGGGAAGAAAAGCTTCTTGCCGTGTACGCCGTCCGGCGTTATCGAAGTGCTCAAGCGTACGGGTGTGGAAATTGCCGGCAAGCATGCCGTCGTCATCGGACGGAGCAATATCGTTGGGAAACCGATGGCCATGCTGCTGCTGCGCGAGAACGCCACGGTAACGGTTTGTCATTCAAGAACCGCGAATATGGAAGAAATGGCGAAGCAAGCCGACATTCTCGTCGTAGCGATCGGCCGGGGCAAAATGATCAACCGAAATTATGTCAAACCGGGTGCCGTCGTCATCGATGTCGGAATGAACCGGATGCCGGACGGCAAGCTTGCCGGAGACGTCGATTTCGATGACGTCCTTGAAGTGGCGGGCGCGGTTACGCCCGTTCCGGGCTGCGTAGGTCCGATGACGATCACGATGCTCCTGCAAAATACGCTCGAAGCGGCGCGCCGCGCTCACGCCGGACAGGCCGAGCCGCAGCAAGCGTCCGCGCAGCAATAGCGGAGCCGTACGTATGAGCCAGCCGCGCATTTTAACGATCAAGGATTTAAACCGATATATTAAGGGTCTGCTTGAAGACGACGATGTGCTGGCTGACGTTTGGGTTCGGGGGGAGATCTCGAACTTTACCCATCATTCGAGCGGCCATATGTACTTTACGCTTAAGGATAAAGACAGCCGCGTCAAATGCATCATGTTCGCCTCCTATAACCAGCGGTTGCCCTTCATACCGAAGGAAGGGACACGGGTTATCGCTCGGGGGAACATTTCGGTTTACGAGCGGGACGGGCAGTACCAATTCTACGTCACGCAGATGCAGCCGGACGGTATCGGCAGCTTGTATTTGGCCTACGAGCAGCTGAAGAAGAAGCTCGAGGCGGAAGGGCTGTTCTCGCCGCTGGTCAAGAAGACGATCCCGCGCTTTCCTCGCGCTATTGGCGTCATTACTTCGCCTACCGGCGCAGCGGTCCGGGATATCATCACAACGCTTCAAAGACGCTATCCGGCCGTACCGATTCTGCTTCATCCCGTCTTGGTACAGGGTGTGCAGGCTGCGCCCTCCATCGTGCGGGCAATCCAGACGATGAACGAACGGCAAGAGGTAGACGTTCTGATCGTCGGCCGCGGCGGCGGATCGCTGGAAGAGCTTTGGGCGTTTAACGAAGAAATCGTTGCTAGATGCATTTATCAATCGGTCATCCCCATTATTTCTGCGGTCGGACATGAAACGGATTTTACGATTGCCGATTTCGTCGCGGATTTGCGTGCGGCTACGCCTACGGCAGCGGCCGAATTGGCCGTGCCGCATCACCTGGAGCTGAAGCAGGAGCTTCATCATTATTCGCAGCGTCTGCATGGCGGTCTCATGAAGTTGGTGCAATCGAGCCGCGAGCATCTTGCCAGATTGAACCGTTCGACTGCTTTGCAGCAGCCGCGCAAGCAGCTGAGGCAGCCGGCGGAGCGTCTGGACCGTTTGAACGAGCAGCTGCATTTTCGAATGCAAGCCAAGCTTGGGCAAGCCGATCAGAGGAAGATGCGGCTCGAACAGCGTCTCTCGGGCTTTAACCCGGCCAATCAGGTCGTCGCCGCACGCGAGAAAGAAACGGCAGCGCGCCGGAGGCTCCAATTGGCGATGCAAAACGTCCTTAAAGAAGCGAAATCGCGTTATGGCGGTCAGCTTAGACAACTGGATGCACTAAGCCCGCTCAAAGTCATGCAGCGCGGTTATGGTCTCGTCTATGACGACAAGGAGAAACGGCTGATCCGCTCCGTAAAGCAGCTGCAGCTCGGGGATGTCGTGAAAATCAGGTTGTCCGACGGGATAGCGGGTTGTCAGGTTTGGTCCATGGAGGAGAAAAACGGATGATACAAGAAGAGGCGAAGCTCACTTTCGAGGAAGCAATGGAGAAGCTGGAGGAAATCGTACTCCGTTTGGAAAACGGGGACGTGCCGTTGGAACAAGCGATCGGTCTTTTTCAAGAGGGGATGACGTTGTCCCAATTGTGCGGCCAGAAGCTGGAGCAGGTCGAACGCAAAATCGAAATGCTCGTCGAAGAGAACGGTGCGCTGAAGAAAAAGCCTTTTCTTGCGGAAGGCACGGGACAGGAATAACGAACAATGCCGTATCACGATGGGTGATACGGCATTTTTTCGCAAATCTCAGAAAGTATAAGCTCCGCTGATTGTTCGATTTCTCGGTAACGTCTGGCCTCAAAGACGCCGAATGGCGTTTATCCTAGTTGCACCTGTGAGGCTTGAATTCGTAAATTAGGAATTTCGAACAACAGGTTCGCCGCGAGCTCGAAAATCCTGTATAATCGTTCTTGCGACTGTCGTTACTTGCAGCAGCGAAGCCGTTTATCGGTTAACGAAGTCCGTAATTCATTGGATTGTTATAACGCAGGACATTTTTGTGGAGGACCGGTATCAGGAAGGAGAAATCGATGACAGGGTGGTTTGAACAAGCAACTCATGAGTTAATGAATCTCGATATGGCTCAAGTCGAGCAATGGCTTTTGGACTACGCCTCGCTAGGGCCGCTGCCCGGCATTATCCTCCCGCTGTCGGAGGCTATCCTCTCGTTTTTGCCGTTATTCGTCATCATAATCGGCAATGCGTCCGCATACGGGTTATGGTTGGGCTTCCTATACTCCTGGATCGGCACAAGTCTTGGCGCCTTGCTGGTGTTTTGGCTTGCCCGCAGATTCGGGAAAAGATTCAGCATAGTCATCGTAAGGAAATTCCCGAAAACCGAGCGGCTTTTCAAATGGTCGGAGCGCAAAGGGTTTACGCCTCTTTTTCTGCTGTACTGCTTCCCGTTTATCCCTTCGCTCTTGGTCAATATCGCCTCGGGCATGAGCGCCGTTTCGTTCAAAACATTCCTGGCGGCTCTTCTGATGGGCAAGGCAGTCATGGTGTTCGTGATATCGTTCGTCGGGCACGACTGGCAAGCGTTTATTTCGCAGCCTTGGCGTATCGCTGTTCTAGTGGTAATGCTCTTTCTATTGTGGTTTGCCGGAAAAAAACTGGAAAAACGTTTTCAGCTGGAAATGTAAACGGCCAGAATCATGCGGAATGTTCGCTGCTGCAGCGGACGTTCTTTTTTTTGGATGAAAGGACTATCGAATTTTGCGACCATGCACGTTTTCGTACGTATTTAGGTAAACTAGGCTATATTATGCAGCTGCTTAAGGAGGACAATCATGATTCGACAAGCGGGAATTCAAGATGCCGAGCAGGTGATTCCTTTGCTTCACAGCGCGATCGGCTCTATTGCCTGTTCGCTGGCGGGAACGATGGATGAACCGGAAGCTCTTCACATATTGAAGGAGTTTTATAAACAGCCGGGCAACCGGATCAGCTACGAAAATGTTATTGTCGACGAGCGGGACGGCCGCATAGCGGGTATGCTCGTGGCCTACCACGGCAGCGAAGCGGAATCGTTGGACCAGCCCTTTTTGGAAAGAATCAGGCGTGTTAAAGGGATTGCAAACTATACGATCGAGAAAGAATCCCGGGTAGAAGACTATTATCTGGACGCGGTTGCCGTTCATGAGGATTACCAGGGCAAAGGCATCGCGAAAATGCTGATGAAGGCGTTCGAAGCCAAAGCGGAAGCGCTCGGCTATCCGACCGTAGGCTTGATTGTCGAGGAGCATAACGAACGCGCTCACGCCATTTATGTGAAACAAGGCTACCGGACGGAGGGAGAATTGACCGTTTACGGACACCGCTACTTGCGGATGACCAAACCGACCGGAGGCGGCAGCCGCTAGGGGTTCCGGCCCTTAGAAACAGGTTGGCAGGCGGGCCTCGGCTTTGACAATACGCCATCCGCTGTTTATACTATCCGTGACGGAACAAATTTTCGACAAAAATTTCTATGAACGCCCGTAAACGTGCAGCGGGACAGTGACGAACGGAAGGCGAAAGGTGAGCGTATTGAAGGAAACAGTAACGATTCAGCAGATAGTTGCGGAGAAAGCGAAGCAGGTGGAAGCCGCGCTTGACAAGACGCTGCCTTTGCAATGGGATGTTCCCGCTAAGCTGAGGGAATCGATGCAATATTCATTAATGGCGGGTGGCAAACGATTGCGTCCCGTTTTTGTGCTGCTTGCGGCCGAAGCGCTCGGCGGTTCGGAAAGAGCGGCTATGCCTGCGGCTTGCGCAATCGAGATGATTCATACGTATTCTCTCGTTCATGATGATTTGCCGGCAATGGATAATGACGACTACCGACGGGGAAAACTAACCAATCATAAAATATACGGCGATGCGATGGCGATTTTAGCCGGCGATGCGCTTCTGACGCATGCTTTCCATGTTGTAGCGGATGCAGGTCGGCAAGGGCTGCTGACGCCGGAGCGGGCGCTCTCGATCGTTGCCGAGCTCTCGCAGCTTGCGGGGGCTTCCGGGATGGTCGGAGGCCAAGCGGCGGACGTTCTGGGAGAGCAGGGGATCACGAGCCGCGAGGAGCTCGATTACATCCACCGGCACAAAACGGGCGATTTGATCGTATTTTCGCTGCGCGCCGGAGGCTGGGCTGCAGGGGCTACGGAAGCCCAGCTTGACGCATTGACCCGCTTCGGCTATGCGATCGGGCTCGCTTTTCAGATTCAGGACGATATTCTGGATGTCGAGGGCGACGAGAAGAAGCTGGGCAAAGCGGTCAACAGCGACGAGAAGCAGCAAAAAGTGACTTATCCGTACTTGATCGGCATGGAAGCGTCCAAGCAAAAGGTTCGCGATCTGACGGAAGCGGCGAAGGCCGCTCTGGCAAGCGGACTGATTCCTTACCCGGAAAATCTGATGGAACTCGCCGATTATTTAGTCAAAAGAGACCATTAATTTCCAAAATTCAGCAATTTCGTTGAGCCGCTTCTGCTACCTGTGATATAATGGGGGGGCGAATGAGCGAGTGGCGCAGTATTCTAGTCAGGCTACCATCTTGAAGGCGGGCCTAAAAATTCGTCAAAGGGCACATCGATGAAGTTCCTGGTGTTGGCTTTCGACGCCCAGTCGGGGGTTGATGCTGGGAGTTAAGGTTGAAGGGCGATCCACAATGGCATGTGGGCGTTGACCCTGCTTCCGCGGAGGCCCAAGTTCGTGGCTTTTGTGCCACCGTGCACCCGGTTACGGCTTGGGGTATGAACCTGCAAAGGCGAGTCTCACCTGTATGAAGGACTTATCTTATTCGTCCGTTATGCTAAAACGACTTGTGTGCAGCGTAGCCTGCCTTGAGTGAGTCAGAGGGGATTGTAGATGGTAGGCGCCCGTTTTTTCGGCCAAAAAGACCGGCGTTGGATGCTATATGAAATCTGGCTTGCAAAAGAGGCTAAGGGATGGTTTAAGGGCTGTCAGAGGAAAACTCCTAGACTGTTCACGATGTGAGGCTTCCTGGGGATTATAGTGTGGACTAAGTGGTAATCCAGTCTGATGTCCGGAGACGGCAACAAGACGAGCGTAAAGGGAAACCGCCCTTCCGGCGACGCTAGGGTGTCTCGTCTGGGAAAACCTACT
This sequence comes from Paenibacillus litoralis, assembly GCF_046244365.1. Classification (NCBI taxonomy): domain Bacteria; kingdom Bacillati; phylum Bacillota; class Bacilli; order Caryophanales; family Paenibacillaceae; genus Paenibacillus; species Paenibacillus litoralis. The sequence continues at coordinate 3,765,329 of NZ_CP176395.1, forward strand.
GGACCTAAGCCACAGCGTTTACTCAGGAAGCTGCCACTCCAAATTTGTGAGAAGCGTGCAGAAGAGGCAGGTTGAATAAGCCGCTAACTCGCCGCCTCATGAGGAGCGATCAGGCGACAAATGAAATTTTCAATCCGCAACTCCATTCGATGGAGTATTTTTATATCGATTGTAACCTTTATTCTTGCCTGTATATTTACGGTCGCATCCACGATGATTTTGGAAGGCGTTTCATGGGGAATCGGGATGCTCATTGTGATCGTACTGGTATTTACCGGCATTTTCTTCGATATTATGGGGTTGTCGGCAGCCGCCGCCAACGAAGTGCCGTTTCACGGCATGGCCTCGGAGAAAGTATCGGGATCGCGCCATGCGATATTCATCGTACGGAATGCGGACCGCTTTTCTAACTTCTGTAACGACGTCGTCGGCGACGTTGCAAGCGTCATAAGCGGAGCGGCGAGCGCCGCCGTAGTCATCAAGCTGATGAGCTCGTTCGGTGACGGGAATGAAGTGATGCGAACGGTCGTCAGCGTCGTGTTTACCGCAGTCGTTTCGGCGCTGACGGTAGGCGGCAAGGCGATGGGCAAGTCGTTCGCCATTCATTATTCCACGGATATCGTACTTTTTATCGGTAAATTGTTTTATGTGCTGGAACATCGGCTGAAGATCAGGATTTTCACGCCCAAGCGCAAACAGAAAACAAACACGAAGCGAGGGAACAAGCGTGCTAGAACGAATCAATCAGCCTGAAGACATCAAACAGTTATCGGTGGATGAGCTTCTCGTCGTTGCTGAAGAAATCCGTCGTTTTATGATCGAAAAGCTGTCGGTAACCGGCGGCCACCTCTCCTCCAATCTCGGAGTCGTAGAGCTGACCCTGGTACTGCATTATTTATACAACAGTCCGAAGGACAAATTTATTTTCGACGTCGGCCACCAGTCGTATGTACATAAGATTTTGACTGGTCGCAAGCATATGTTCGATACGCTTCGCAAATACAAAGGCATGTGCGGCTTCATCAAGAAAGCCGAAAGCCCGCATGACGTTTGGGAAGCGGGACACAGCAGCACATCGCTGTCCGCTGCCATGGGCATGGCGATGGCGCGCGATTTCAAGGGCGAGAACAATAAGGTAATCGCTCTGATCGGGGACGGCTCGCTTACGGGCGGCATGGCGCTGGAAGCGCTGAATCATATCGGTCACGAAAAGCGCAATTTGACCGTGGTGCTCAACGACAACGAAATGTCGATTGCGCCCAACGTCGGAGCGCTCCACAATTATTTGAGCAAGATCCGTTCCGATAAGCACTATAAGAAAGTGAAGGAAGAAGTCGAACATCTGCTGAAGAAAATACCTGCAATCGGCGGCACGCTTGCCAAGACGGCGGAGCGGGTCAAGGATAGCATGAAATATTTGCTCGTATCCGGCATGCTTTTCGAGGAATTCGGCTTGACGTACTTCGGACCGGTCGACGGCCATAATATTCCCGTTCTGTTGGATACATTCCGGCAAGCGGATAAAGTCGAGGGACCCGTGCTCATTCATGTCGTAACGACAAAGGGCAAGGGCTACACGCCTGCGGAAGCGGATTCGTTCGCCTGGCATGGAGCAAGTCCTTATAAAATCGAATCCGGCCAGATGGTCAAATCCGCGGGCCTGCCTCAGTATACCGAGGTGTTCGGCGATACGCTAATCGAACTGGCCAAACGCGATCCGCGCATCGTCGCGGTAACGCCGGCCATGCCCGGCGGTTCGGGCCTGCTGAAATTCGCCAAGGAGTTCCCCGGTAAAATGATCGATGTCGGTATCGCCGAGCAGCATGCGGCGACTCTGTGCGGAGCGCTTGCCGGCGAAGGCATGAAGCCTGTGTTCGCAGTCTACTCCACCTTCCTGCAGCGCGCTTACGACCAGGTCGTGCACGATATATGCCGCCAGAACTTGAACGTAGCGTTCGCGATCGATCGTGCCGGCTTTGTCGGCGCAGACGGCGAAACGCATCAGGGCGTATACGATATCGCTTTCCTTCGCAGCTTGCCCAACATCGTCGTCATGATGCCGAAGGACGAGAACGAAATGCGCAACATGATGAAAACGGCGTTCGACTATAACGACGGTCCGATCGCATTCCGATACCCGCGCGTAACGGTCAGGGGCGTCGATATCGATGCGGAAATGAAGCCGATTCCGATCGGATCCTGGGACGTTGTCCGCGAAGGTGACGGCGTTGCCCTTCTGGCAATCGGCCCGATGGTCGAGCTTGCCGAGCGGGCGGCCGATGCGCTAGCCACTCAAGGAGTCAAAGCGGAGGTCATCAATGCGCGCTTCGTGAAGCCGTTCGATACGGAAATGCTGCAGCGTTTGGCACAGCAAGGCAAAAGTATCGTGGTCATCGAAGAAGGCGCCGTCCTGGGCGGTCTTGGCAGTGCGGTGCTGGAATACTACTCGCTGAATCAAATCGACGGCATGCAGATTCGGATCATGGGCGTGCCGGATTATTTCGTCGAGCATGGAAGCTTTAAGGAACAGAGAGCGGAAGTCGGCTTGACGATTGAGAACATCGCCGCTCAGGCGCTATCGCTTATGCCGCGTAAACGGCAGCGCGCATAGATCGATCCCCACAAAGTGAAGGGATGGCTCCTAAGCTTATTCCTATTACTTTGCGGGGAGCCCCGAAATACAATTTCAAAAAATGATGTACAGCGATGAAGCCTACTTTGAGTGGTCAGGATTGGAGCCAATATGGCAGCGGATAAAGAACGTGTTGATATATTGCTCTTGGAGCAAGGTTATTTTGAAAGCAGGGAAAAAGCGAGGGCTGCGATTATGGCAGGCCTTGTTTTTGCTGCGGAGGAACGCGTTGAGAAGGCGGGGACGAAAATACCGAGAGCTACGCAGCTTTCCGTCAAGGGAGCGGTCCATCCTTATGTGAGCCGGGGAGGCTTGAAGCTGGAAAAGGCGATTCGCCAGTTCGAGATCCCGCTCCAAGGGCGGGTGATGATGGATATCGGGGCATCAACCGGCGGTTTTACGGACTGCGCTTTGCAGAACGGCGCTTCGTTAGTCTATGCGATCGATGTCGGCTACAATCAGCTAGACTGGTCGCTTCGCAGCGATTCCCGGGTCCGTGTCATGGAACGGACTAATTTTCGGTATATGGAGCCTGCGGACTTGGACGGGCCCCGACCGGATTTCGCCACCATCGACGTATCGTTCATATCCTTGAAACTCATTTTACCTCCTCTTGCAGCTATACTGGCAGGGAACGGCAGCGTTATGGCGCTGATCAAGCCGCAATTCGAAGCCGGCCGCGAAAAAGTGGGGAAAACCGGCGTCGTGCGGGATTCCGCCGTACACCGCGAAGTGCTTGAAACCGTGCTTTCCTTTGCGGCAGGCATCGGCTTTCAGTTGGAGGGTTTAACCTTCTCTCCGATTACGGGAGGGGAAGGGAATATTGAATTTCTTGCCTACTGGAAGGCCGCCGCGGATTTGCCGGTTGCCGAAGCGCATACAGAGGGCTTGGATTCGTCGCTAAAGAAGCGTATCGATGATGTGGTGAAGGAAGCATCCGCTCGTTTTGCTTCCAGCGCTTCTTAGCGAACAACAGGGGAAGTAAGCAACTCACCTGGACGACTAAAGCCGTTGCGCTGTCGAATGGCAGCCGTACGACCTTGTCGCACAGGTGTTTTTTATTGAAACGAGAGGAATTCCAAGGAAACGCCGCGAAAATAATTAGCATACGCAGTGCGTTCTGCGGAAACGCTATGCCGACGAATTTTGAAGCGCGCTCTCAATGGAAACGTTATGCCAACGCTTAGGAGGTGTTCTCATGCAGCAAGGAGATACATTCGTGCTAACGCTTGTTGTAATCGTCCTCATCGTCTGGCTGTGGATCGCATTCCGCCGCTGGCTGCAGCTTCCCTCTCAAAGAAATGAAGAATGGCGCGTCGAGCCCGATGAAGAAATACCGGTAACGGAAGCCGTCGAGCTGCTCGAGAATTCCGGTTATGAGGTGATGACCCAGAAGCGAAGAGTGCAGATGCGGATTGTCGTCGACGGCTCCGAAGAATACGCAAGCCGTCTCCTGATCGATCATTTCGTCCGAAACGAGGACGGCATCTACATTGTGAAAGTCATGAAGGAAGACAAGCCGCTCGACTGGAGCGGCAGCGGGCTGCGGGACGAGCTGCTAGCCTATCATCTCCTCTACCCGGAAGCCGAGGGCATCCTTGTAGTGGATATTGAAGAGCAATCGGTTCATCACATACAATTTCACATGTTGGGAGAATCCGAATGAAGGGTCAACGGCATATCAAAATACGCGAAATATTAACGACGCAGGAAATTGAAACGCAGGACGATCTGGTGGACGCCCTGAGAGCCGCCGGCTTTCAAGTGACGCAGGCAACCGTTTCGCGCGATATTAAAGAGCTCCATCTGATCAAAACGCCGCTTGACGACGGACGCTACAAATACGCGCTTCCGCCGGAGCAGCGATACAATCCGGTTCAGCGGCTAAAAAGGGCGCTGAGCGATCATTTTATCAGCATCGATTATACGGACAATCTTGTCGTTATGAAATGCATGCCGGGTACGGCTAACGCAATCGGAGCGCTTCTGGACAATTTGGACTGGCCGGAGCTGATGGGGACGATATGCGGCGACGATACGATTCTGCTTATTTGCCGGAGTAAAGAGCAAAGCGGCCGCATCGTCAACCAAATAACGGGCATGATCTCGTAAAGCGTTTCGTTGGCCCGCAAAGCATTGGAAGTATGCCAATCCTTTACTTATTTTGCGGGAAAACCATTATTGGAGGGGAAACGGATGTTAACCGCACTTTCAATTCGCAATTTGGCTGTCATTGAGTCGGTGCAGCTGACTTTTCGCCAAGGTTTCCATGTATTAACCGGCGAAACCGGGGCAGGGAAGTCGATCATTATCGACGCGCTTAGCCTGATCGCCGGCGGGCGGGGATCCGCGGAGCTCGTGCGCTACGGCTGCGACAAGGCGGAAATCGAAGCGTTATTCTCGGTTGCCGCCGATCATCCGGTATGGGAAGTTCTGGACAAGCTCGGTGTGGAAGCTTCACCGGATGAGGATATGATCATTAGAAGAGAAATTACCGCTCAAGGCAAAAGCTCCAGCCGAATTAACGGCCAGCTCGTCAATTTGGCGATGCTGCGCGAGGTTGGCCAGCGGCTTGTCAACATTCATGGCCAGCACGAGCATCAGTCGCTGCTGCAAGCGGATGAGCATATCGAATGGCTAGATTTGTTCGGTGGCCGTGCGATTGCGGAAGCCAAGGAGCGTTACGAAGCCTCCTTCGACAAGCATGCGGGTATCGTCAGGCAGCTTCGCGACCTGCAGGAGACAAGCAAGCAAGCGCTTCAAATGCTTGACCTATACCGGTTTCAGGCTGAGGAAATCAGCGCCGCCAAATTAAAAATCGGCGAAGATGAATCATTATCGGAAGAAAAGCGCAAGCTAGCTAATGCGGAAAAATTGTACCAAAATGCTTCAGACGCTTATGAAGCCGTTTACGGAGCTGGCAAAGGGCTCGATACGATTCGTAAAGCGTTCCAGCGGGTACAAGATATCGCCGCGCTCGATGCATCGCTCGCACCGCTCGCGGAGCAGATGCAGTCCGCTTTTTATCAGTTGGAGGATGCCGCATATCAGCTTCGCGACTACCGTGACGACGTGGAGTTTAATCCCGGCCGTCTCGACCAAATCGAGCATAGGCTCGATCTGATCTCTTCCCTGCGCCGCAAATACGGGGATAATGTCGGCGAAATGCTGGCGTATTTGGACAAAATCAACAATGAGCTTGCTCTTATTGAAAATAAAGACGAATCGCTACACCGTCTGGAGAAAGAAGCGGAGGAGGAGCGGGTCAAGCTTGTCGAGCTTGCCTTGTCGCTGTCTTCGCTGCGCAAGCAAGCCGCGACCCAGCTTGCCGCGCAAATCGAGTCGGAGCTTCGCGAGCTCCATATGGAGAGAACGAGAATGGGCGTCCAAATCGATCGTATTTCGGATGCCTCGGGCGTCGACATCGACGGCACTCGGGTGCGATTGACGCGGCAGGGCTGCGACAACGTCGAATTTCTTATCTCTCCGAACCCCGGCGAGCCGCTTAGGGGGCTCGGCAAAATCGCTTCAGGCGGGGAACTGTCGCGCATTATGCTGGCGATGAAGGCGATATTCGCCCGCATGGACCGCATCCCCGTACTTGTTTTCGATGAGGTGGATACGGGTGTCAGCGGACGAGCTGCGCAGGCGATCGCCGAAAAGCTGTCTTTGCTGTCGACCAGCTGTCAGGTGTTCTCGATCACGCATTTGCCTCAGGTCGCCTGTATGGCCGACGTTCATTTCCTTATTCAGAAATCGGTGGAAGGGGAGCGTACGTTTACCAGGGTTCATGATCTGGGCGAGCAGCGCCGCGTCGAGGAGCTGGCCAGAATGCTCGGGGGCGTCGAGGTTACCGAAACGACGCTTCATCACGCTCAAGAAATGATCAAGCTGGCCGACGGCAAAAAAGCGCAAATGATCAGCTAAAGCAAATGTCCGCCGCTGAGAATGACACGCAAGAAAGCAAGAAATGAGCTGTCGTGGCAGGTTTTATACAGTTATAAAAGCATGGGGGCGGGGTTACCTTATAGGTACGCAATTGGCGATCATGTTTCGCCAGCAGTGAAGGCAGAAGGAGCGTGAACCCGCTTGTCATCCAGAAACCGTAAAAGATGGATTGGACTCTTGCTCGTCTTCTTTGTCGGCATGATTACGATCTCCGCCCCTTTTCAAAGCTATGCTTCCTTTCCGCATGAATTACGCATTTTTACAGGCCAGAACAAACAACTGCATTTATCGATGCCGGTCAGCGCGAAGGTTATTGTTAAGGATCCGAATATCGTGCATGTCAACGGCTCCGACAAGCAATCCTTCCGGGTTAATCTGAAGGATCCGATTCATTTGCAAAGCGAGCAATCGGGGCAAACGGAAATGCAATTGAAGCTGTTCGGAACTATCCCGCTCAAAAATGTAAAGGTCAAAGTGCTGCCTGATCTGAGGGTGGTTCCCGGCGGCCAAACCATCGGCGTAAAGCTGAAATCAGCCGGGATATTGATCGTCGGCCATCATCTGGTCACGATAAAAGAAAACAAAAAAATATCGCCCGGAGAAGAAGCGAAAATTTTGGTCGGCGATATGATCATGAAGATGAACGGGACGGCTATCAACGATGTGACCAAAGTGTCGGACATCGTCAACCGGGCGGGGGAAAGCGGCAAGCCGCTTGAGCTGGACGTTCTTAGAGGAGGCGAAACCTTGAAAATTTCGCTGCAGCCTGCCTATGACGTTGCGGACAAAGCTTACCGATTGGGGCTATACATCCGCGACTCGGCTGCCGGTGTCGGTACATTGACCTTCTTTGCGCCCGATCAAGGGGTATACGGGGCGCTCGGGCATGTCATATCCGATATCGACACCCAAACGCCGATCGTTGTCGGCAGCGGCGAAATCGTTCATTCCAACGTTACCTCCATCAGCAAAAGCCATAACGGGGAGCCGGGCGAGAAACGCGCACATTTTGCCAACGAGAAGAAAGTGCTGGGCAGCATCGAGAAAAATACGCCATTCGGCATTTTCGGGAAAATGATTCACCAGCCCGATCACAGTGTCACGAATGAAACGATTCCCGTGGCGCTAGCCGAGGAAATCAAAGCGGGACCGGCGCAAATTTATACCGTAGTAAGCGGACAAAAAGTCGAGAAATTCGATATTGAAGTCGTGCATATCGCCAAGCAGGATTTCCCGGCTACGAAGGGACTCGTCATTAAAATCACCGATTCCCGGCTTCTTGATAAAACCGGAGGAATCGTTCAAGGAATGAGCGGCAGCCCGATCATCCAAAACGGGAAATTGATCGGTGCGGTAACTCACGTATTCGTCAACGACCCGACAAGCGGATATGGCTGCTTTATCGAATGGATGCTTCAAGATGCGGGAATCATGCTCAAGAAAGAAACGGATGAGCAACTGAGGGCTTCTTAGCCTTCGGTTGTTTTTCTTGCATCGGTTATTTTGCCAAGAAAGCAGGTCGAATTTCTTGTAATTCTTTTCGAGTTTTTGTCGAAATCTGTTGATTTATAAACAAAAAAATTATTATAAAGGATTTTTCAAAAAAAATAAAGAAAAATAATTTTCGACAGAAGGAATTTCTGTTCAGTTGTCGAAAATATATCAAGGTGAATGTAAATAATCGTAAAAAAAGGGAGGCAAGCCGAAATTGCAAAAGATTGAAGTACTGCTTGCGGATGATAATCGCGAATTTATTAATTTATTGTCAGAGTACATCGATGAACAGGACGATATGATGGTTGCCGGTGTTGCGTATAACGGTAACGAAGTGCTTCGTTTCATCGAACAGCAGCGCAAAGTGCCGGACGTTCTGATTCTGGATATCATTATGCCTCACCTTGACGGGCTAGGCGTACTCGAGAAGCTGCGCGAGGTCAACATGTCGCCCCAGCCGAAAATCATCATGCTGACGGCATTCGGTCAAGAAAACATCACGCAAAAAGCGGTGCAGCTCGGTGCATCTTATTACATATTGAAACCTTTCGATATGGAAGTGCTTACGAATCGCATTCGGCAGCTAGTAGCCGGCAATCAATCGATTACTTCTTCGGTCAGCAGCCCGACAACGCATCATAAAGCCAATGTCGTGCCGCTTTCCAAGGGCCGCAACCTGGATGCCAACATTACGAGCATCATTCACGAGATCGGCGTACCCGCTCATATTAAGGGCTATCAATATTTGCGCGAAGCGATTACGATGGTGTACAACAACATCGAAATTCTTGGCGCCATTACGAAGACGTTGTATCCGGCCATCGCCGAGCGCTACAAAACGACGCCTAGCCGGGTCGAACGCGCCATCCGACACGCCATCGAAGTCGCCTGGACGCGCGGCAACATCGACAGCATCAGCCATCTGTTCGGTTATACGATCAATATCTCGAAAGCGAAACCGACCAATTCCGAGTTCATCGCGATGGTCGCGGATAAGCTGCGGATTGAGCATAAGGTGAGCTGAGAGGAATAGCGGTAAGGCTTTGAACGTGTCAATGTCAATTGCAGGGATGGCTATAACTATCGGAATGTAAAACCAACTAATACCACTTGTTTATTGGTTATCCAAAACACCAATAAAGGAGTGGTATTTGTTGTTTACAAAGGAGTAAATATACACTCCTCCTTCTCGGGTGTTGTTATGCTTAATGCCCAACTCCTCATATTTCCCAGACCGATCGGAGGATTATCATCAAACACGAAAAGATTCCATGTACCATTAGGATCCATCCCCGTTAAGTTGCTAAGCGCAACAGACAGAGAGGTTGGGGGCGCAGGAGCCGGGAGATTTTCTGGGGGGGTATCAAAATTGCTTGGCTTAAACGTGCCAGACACAATTTGCGTTTCATCAGGAAGAAAATTTGCTGCATTATCGTCAAATGTCAATGTCACGTTTACGATAGCGTTCACACCTCCCGCATCTGACATGAGCATGGTATTCGTACCATCTGGTCCGACGAGCAGAATATCAAGATCATCGGGGTTGGTATGAGTTAATTCAACAAGCGTTGCCGTCACCTTCGTAAGAGGACCCGTCAATCCCGAGACGGTTATCGGTGACGGATAAGGTACGGCATTACCTCCTGGTATGAGGAGTAATTCTCCGTTAAAAAAATTAAATGAGCTGCTTGGGAATCTGGTACAGACTCGTCTGGAAGGACTAAGGGTTAGTATGGGATTCAGGGGCGGGCATTTCACTTTCACGATTTTCTTTTTCACGATAACAGATCTTTTTTTCTTCTTTCGCGGACACACGATAATTGTTTTCTTGTGACATTTTTTTGTTTTCTTAGCCGGACATCCCATCCGCAAACCACCTCCCTGTACATATAACGCATAACATCTTACGTGTAGCGTCAGAGAGAGGGTTGGACAGATATCTAAATAGGGGATAGACTGGAATCTAATTATTTCGAAAATAGGTGATCTATTATTCGGAGATCATAACAATGAAAAACCCGCATGTGATGTTGGCTGCCACTAGCCAGCATCACATGCGGGTTTTTCGTTTATTATTATCGTTTCGATACTACCAAATGCTGCCTATATGTTTTATACTAACATTTGCATCTAGAAGACATAAACGGGGGGACTTTGGCAGTGAAGGCTTTATGGACTTTTGTATTTGTTTTGGCAGTTGCTGTGTTTATCTTGTGGTTTGTCTTTCAAGAACCGGCACCGGAGAAACCGATATCCGCACCCACACCGAAAGCCGAGACTCCTTCTTTGGAGATTGTTGAAGAAGCGGAGAGCATCGTCTCTTATTCGCTATCGAAACAAAAGGATCAAGCGGAAATGGTGAAAATAATAAAGGCGGTGACAGTCAAAAATCCGCATGCTTTCCCGGTAAGCATCTCTTCTATGCACGCCGAATATTGATAAAAATGGGAAAAGCATCAAAAAAGACGACTATTTTGGAAGAGCGATACCGCGTACGCTTCAACCGGGCGAAGTCGCTCATATCGGGGATTACGAATACTTGAGCGGGATTGGGTTTGCGGAAGATTACGGGAAATCCAAAGTGAAATTTTCGGTTTCTCGAGGGAGTGCCCTAGCATACACGATGCTTACGGCTTCGAACTATCGGATGAGCTTCAAAGATGCGGATGGAGGGATATCCCAGTCTTTCAACATTCAAACATCGTTCAAAAACGAGACTGCAGCAAATGTCGATACCGATAAACTGGACGTTATCGTTTATGTGTTCGACAAGTCCAACAAGCTTATCGGGGGCTTCGACTACCGTCCTTCGGGAGTTACAACGCGTATTCGCCCGGGCAACCAATATGATATGCGGATTGAAGGTCCGTTGTTGTCGCATGAGCTCGCTGCGGGGATTGGCTCCGTTCAAGTGTTTGCGGGGTGCGCTTGTCAACAATAAAGTTCGGAAAGGTGGCGTTCGACTCGTCGAAGCGCCCGAAAAAGCCGCCAAATGCATTAGAAAAGGAGCCGTTGCGCGCGGCTCCTTCTTTCTTATATTTCTCCGAAATTCATATAGCGTATGCTTTCAATCTTTACCTGCAGCAAGCCGGACGGCGTTTCAATCGCGTGCCGTTCATCGGCGGCGCCGAGCAGCAGATGACTCCCGATCGGCGAGAGGAACGATATGCGGTTCCGGTTCGGATCGGCGTTCGACGGGAACACGATGACGTATTCATCTACCTCGTTATCGTCCAAATACCGAATCTGAACTTTGCTTCCGATTAGAGCAATCGAATGAAGCGTTTCCTCCGAGAAACTTGGCAGCAGGCCATTCAAGGCTGCAGCATATTTCACCAGCAGCTGCTCGGTTTTCGTCCGCTCGCTGCCGTTTACGGGAATGTATAAATCGAGAAAATGGCTTACTTCTTCATCAAAATAAACAAGCTGTTTGATCAGCTGCGTTTTGGCACCCGTTAGACTATGGTTCATAGAAGATTTCTCCTTCTAGGTGCTGATCCACGACTGCTATCCTTCTGTCCCAAATGTTGTTCATGCACGTTCCTCCTAATGAATAAATGAGACCCCGGATAGGAGCCTCTTACCCCTTATAGTAACAGAATTAGGCAGAATGTCTATCCCGCCCCCATTCCATGAAAAAGCCGGAGCGGACAATCCGCTCGCGGCGCTCTTTTGCGTTATTTTATGATCGAATCCAGAACGGATCGAATCGTACTTGCCGGAATGGCGAAGCCGATTCCTTGCGCTTCTGCGCTTACGGCCGTGTTGACGCCGATCACTTCGCCGTTCCTATTAAGCAGCGGACCGCCTGAATTGCCGGGGTTAATGGCCGTATCCGTTTGCAGCAGGTGCTCGTAGTCGCGCGTTCCGTTGTCGTCCGGTATGGTGATCTTACGTTCCGTCGCGCTGAGCACGCCAGTCGTAAGCGTATAGTCTAGATCGTAGGGGTTCCCGATGGCGGCAACGGATTCGCCGATTTGCGTTTGGTCGGACTCGGCAATGGTAAGAGCACTGAACGGCCGGTCTCCCGATATTTTCAGAATCGCCAGATCCAAATCATACCGGCTCTCGATGACCTGGGCTTGAAAGGGTTGGTCGAAGCCCTGAACCAATACCATAATTTCGTCAGCTCCGTCAATGACATGCTCATTCGTGACGATATAGCCCGACTTTTCATAAATAAAGCCGGTGCCCGTGCCGCTCGTTTGCGCCTGCTGCCGGAAACCGCCGGTACGGGCGTTGACCTTCGCTTCGATTTTGACGGTCGCAGGACCAGCTGCCGATGCGATCGCATGATACCCGCCGTTAGCGTTTAGGCTGAGAGAAGCCGTCGTGACGCCGTCGGCAGCGGGATTTCCCGCAGCAGCCGACGGGGAAGAGGCTGGGGCTTCACCGGAGTTGTTAAACTTGGCGGCGATAAGCATAAAGCTACCTATAAAAAGCGCCCCTGCCAAAAAGGCTGGGACCACAACGGCCATTTTTTTACGGGGCGTTACGTCGGTCGGTCGATGATCTTCCATGATGAAAACCTCCTTGTGTTTGCCTGACACAACCGATTATGAGGGCTCAACCTTAAAAGAACATGATATTGGGCTGAGCATTTCCTGAAAGCAAATGCTGGAAATCACATCGAATGCAGGATGAAGAGCTGTCAGATACATCGTTACCGGAAACGAAGAAGAAGCCTCTCCCGACTGCATAAGCAACCGGGAAGAGGCTTTTGTTGTTTACGGACAATCGGGCGTTTATGCTATGATTCCTCGGAAAGCTCTTTGAGGGACTTGACTTTGCCGTGAGGATGCGGAGTTTGCTTGCGGATTTTATCTTCATTTTCACGGCGCCGCTTGGATTTGCTCATGGATGAAAGGCTCCTTCGACTTAGGATTGGGAAGTCCGAGTTTATAAATGCTGAACGTCCTGGTGAGCCTCAGCCAGATGCTCTTCCAGCTGCTGAACCTGCTGCTCGTCCTGCCGGGAGGCTTCCGCCTTCAGGTAGGTTTGCGCTTTTTCGGCGGTTAGTTCGATTTGCTCGGCTTGCGCGCGGACGGTTGCCATTTTTTGAGGATCGGCGGTTTTCTCCGCTTGCTCGAACGCTTCCTGGGCAATATTAGCCTTCTTGATCGCCTCCGTGGCGTCGTGCTTGGCGCGTTCGATTTCGGCTTGGTGCATATCGTGCTTCGTCATTTTATGCGGCGCTCCTTTCCGTCGGATACGATTAATGAATACGGCATTTGCTGCGGATAAAATGAATTTGATTCCGAAGCCGGTTTAGCTGCTCCTGCTCTTCTTGACCGGGATTCGATCCGGCCTCCATGGATTCCAGTTGCTGAATCAGCTCATGCAAATCATCGCCGGCATTGGCGCAGTCATAATCGCTTTCCAAATTGTTCAGCATGTTGCATCTCCTTTACGGTTGAGATAGGGTTAGTCGGGCTCCATTCCGGTCGGCGGATCCATCGCATCCCGCGAAAAAACGGCAAATGGGGCGAACGGCATAAGGGACGCGACTACGAATTTATTATTCGATCGGCCTTTGCGTTCCTCCTCGGCTTTAATCTCAGCCGCTTCCCCTTCGGTCAGGTGCTTTTCCCCGTTCGTATAAATCGCTTCAAGCGCCTTGATTTCCTCGCGATCCATCGGCTCCCTCCTTTCGTGCCGAGTCGGAGAGAGGATACTCTGTCTTGTCGGCATTTTTATGGGGCATGATTAAGGTTCCCGTTTTCGGACGTTTTTAAAAAGATAACTTTTCGCATGAACGTATTTATTGACCGCGTCTTGCATGAAATCGTTGGCAATTAGGGAAAATAGCCGTATTAGGGGACAAGTTGGTCCGAAACGGGGGGCGTTGCTCGAATGGCCGTCATCAATCAGCAAGGCGAGATTTTCCCGCTTAGCGGCATCATTCGCGCCGGAAAAGTAACCAAGGAGCTGCTGCGCCGAAGTGCGGCTAACGAGGTGCTCGTCATCGCTCATCGCGATTTGGACGAAACAGCGGCCATTCAGCTTCTGGAGGCGAGACCGAAAGCGGTCGTAAACGCTGCTGCATCGTTAAGCGGCGCATTTCCGGCCAAAGGGGCGCTTCATTTGCTGAAAGCGGGCGTACCGCTGCTGGAGGTACCTGCCGATGCTTTCGATAAGTTCCAAGACGGGGGGAGCGTGGAGATCGATCGTCATGAAATTCGGTTGGGTGGATGCGCTATAACCTATCATGCGGTTACGTTGGATCGCTGCGCGCGTGTCTACGAACGGTCGGCCGCACGGATGGACAAGCTGCTGCTCGGTTTTGTCGCCAATACGCTTGCTTATGCCGAACTTGAACTCCCTGCAGTCGTCAAAACGCATGAAAGTCCGCCGCTCCTGACACCGATGACCGGCAGGCCGGTCGTCGTCGTGTCCCGGGGTAACGGCGCTCTCGCTGATCTATTGGCCCTCGGGGATTTTATCCGGGAGCGGAAGCCCGCCCTGATCGGCGTGGATGGGGGCGCGGACCTTCTTCGTAAAGCGGGGTATTCGCCGGATGTAATCGTTGGCGATATGGACAGCGTCAGCGATCGCTGTTTACTAAGCGGTAGCGAGCTTGTCGTCCATGCCTACACGGACGGAACATCGCCCGGACAATCACGAGTCAGGGCTCTCGGGCAGCCTGCCTATGAGATGAGATCGCCGGGAACGAGCGAAGATATGGCGCTGCTGCTTGCGCATGGAGCGGGGGCGGAACTGATCGTAACCGTCGGGCTGCACACGCATATGCTCGAGTTTCTCGAGAAAGGGCGCAGCGGTATGGGGAGCACGCTGCTTGTCCGGATGCTGCTTGGCGGCAAGCTGATCGACGCTAAAGGGATAAGCGTGCTGTTCAAGCAAAAAAAGAGAGGGCCGCTATGCGACCGACCGTTACCGTAATCATTCCGGCATGGAACGAAGCGGACCGTATCGGGGAAACGCTGCAAGCGCTCCGCGATCATAAGCAAGATGGGGAAGACGACGGCTGGGATGAATTGATCGTCGTGGACGACGGCAGCTCGGACGATACGTACCAAGTCGCTCGGACCTATACGAATTTGTTGATTCGCCATCCCCGTAATAAGGGCAAAGGATCGGCGATGGAAAGCGGCTTTCGGATGGCGAAGGGGGATATCCTGCTGTTTCTGGACGCCGATTTGGGCCGCTCTGCGGCACACGCTCACCGCTTGCTTCAGCCTGTCCTGCAGAATCAAGCGGATATGACTATCGCCGTATTTCCCCGCCCGGCACGCCGCAGCGGTCTCGGCTTACTTAAACGGCTGGCTTATGCCGGCGTATACCGGCTTAGCGGAAGCAAGCTTCAAGCCAGCTTATCCGGGCAGAGGGCGGTCAGGCGCGAAGTGCTTGACAGTTTGCCGCGTTTCGAGAGAGGATTCGGCGTAGAAGTGGGCCTTACTGTCGATGCGGCCAGAAAAGGATTCCGAATCAGCGAGGTCGAGCTGCCGCTGACGCATCGCTACTACGGCAACGACATGTCGGGATTACTGCATCGGGGCAAGCAGCTATGGAGCGTGGCGGCAACTTTTTGGCGGAAAAGGAGGGAGGAGCGATGACGGCAGAGGCGTTGATAAGGAGCGGCATGGCTTGGTCCCCCATAACTGTTCTTCAACAAGCTAGCGACGCCGGCTCATTTCTGCTGCCAGCGGGATGGCTGCGCATAGCGGTCGTTGCGGGGGGATGCGGCGCATACGTCCTTGGCGGTTACGCTTTACTGAAGGGGATCATTCGTCTTCACGAGCGGCACGGCGTCTGTTCGATCAATTACCGCGGCGATCGAATCGCGACCGGCTTGGGCATTTTTTTGTGGAGCATGCTGGCGATCGGAACGTTCCTGTATGCTGCCGGTGAGCAAATAAACGCGTTATGGTTCGGTGCTTCTGGCTTTCGCTATGCCCCGGACTTTCGCTATGCGCTTAGGTACTTGTATGTTCTATGCTTAAGCGGCGTCTTTGTGGTTGGCTGGGTGGACGATAGGTTTGGGGACATGAAAGTGAAAGGGCTGTCGGGCCATGCAAGGAGGCTGCTGCAGGGGGGATGGACGACAGGTTTGTCGAAAGCGGCGATTGGCGTCATGCTAGCCGCCGTTTTTGCGTTTGCGGCAGATCGGACT
This sequence comes from Paenibacillus litoralis, assembly GCF_046244365.1. NCBI lineage: Bacteria > Bacillati > Bacillota > Bacilli > Caryophanales > Paenibacillaceae > Paenibacillus > Paenibacillus litoralis. The sequence goes on from NZ_CP176395.1 coordinate 3,781,534, forward strand.
TGGGGGGAAAGGCTGTTACATATTTTGCTCATTTCTCTGGCGATGAATGCGGTGAATTTGCTGGATTTGCGTCCGGGGCGCGCTCTCAAGCTTTATTTGATAGGCGCCGGCCTGCTGCTCGTTTGCGCTATGGGCAGGCATATGACCGGGCAGTGGTTGGCGCTGTTCTATCCGTTATCGATGGCCGTCTTGCTGCTGCTGCCTTCGGATTTGCGGGGGAACGCGATGCTGGGCGACTGCGGCTCCAATATGCTTGGTTTTGCTCTTGGCTGCGGATTGGTCGTCTTTACGGATAGCGGAGTGCAAATTTCCGTCGTCGTTCTGCTAATTCTCATGCATCTCGCCGCGGAGCGGGTGTCGCTGACGGCAGTCATAGAACGCCATACATGGCTGAATTGGCTCGACCGTTTCGGAAGAACGGAAAAATAACGGGGAAGCGGGAACTTTCGGCGTTGTGCGTTGTCTAATGGTTGAGGTGATTGGATGGAGCTCGACTATTTGAAGTACGTGGCGTCCAGCGATAACCCGGAAGCGATCTTGCAGCAGTTGATGGAAGCGCATGGTCAAGACGTTTGGCATTATGCCTATACGATCGTGAAACGGACGGAGGCGGCCGACGATATAGCGCAGGATGTCTTTCTGAAGGCGTACCGGCAGCTTTACGCGTTTCGCGGAGAGTCTTCCGTAAAAACGTGGCTGCTTACCATAACGAGAAACACGGCGCTCAATTACGTCAAATCGGCCTTTATCCGCAAGGTGACGCTGCTCGGCTTTCGCGATCCGGGCACGATGCAGAGATCCGCGGAGCAGGAAGCGCTCGAAAAGCTGCGATTGGGCGAAATATGGGGCGCCGTATTCGCTCTACCGGGCAAATATCGCGAGGTTATCATTCTGGATGCCCATTACCGGCTTTCGATTCGGGAAATGGCGGCGATGCTGAACGTTTCCGAGGGGACGGTCAAATCGCGTCTGCACCGGGCAAGGGCGAAAGCGGAACGGATGCTGCGGAAAGGGGATACGCCATGAGCGAACGTCACAACGAAACGTCTCGGACAAACGAACCGGCCTGGTATGCGGATCTGCGCGCCAAACCCGAAATCGGTCAAGGCTTCTCTAAGGAGCTTAGGTTTGAAATCCGCCATAAGGCTATGCAATCGGACCAAAGAAGCAAGAACCGGCATCGATATAGGGTAGGCGCTTCCGTTCTGCTGTTGGTCAGTCTTGTCGCTTCGGCTCTTTGGTTTTGGGGGGCGAACGGCGGGACGATGCAGCCTCCGGGCAACGGGAAAGCGCTTCAGGGCGATCAAGGTTCAGGCTGGGAGCCGCACCGGGAAATTTGGAGCGGTGGCAAAAAGGTTCTAGAAGTATTTCCGGGAGGGGATTACACGGCCGGCAAATATAACGGCAGCTGGTGGAACTTGTACCTGCCGTTCGAGCAAGTGAAGGATAACCGGATCCGGATTGAGGCGATTCATAAGGAAAGCGGCTGGAAGCAGCCGGAGCTGGAGGAAGCGGTGTTTTCGGCGAAAGGAATGGAATATAAACGGCAGGACGGCTCGAAAGAAAGCTTTTCGCGCATCGGAACAAGTTTTTCACTGCCGCTTGCGGGCATTTGGCGCTTCGACGTCTTTCTTGACGGCAAGTTATTGGGCGATGTTGTATTTGAGGTGCCCGACGCACCATGGACGCTGAGCCCGTCCTTTCAGTCCGGCGCGTATACGTTCCGGGGATTGGAAGGTAAAATCGGCTTTATCGACCCGAGCTTTAAGGCCGGTCAGCCGAATAAGGCGATCTGGCATTTATGGGGGAAGGAAGCTGAGCTTAAGGGCGGCTTGACGGTATTCGGTATTCGACAAGGCCAATCGAAGCCGGTTCAGCTCTTCGGATCAAGCGAAATCGGGGGAGCTCTTAACGGAGCTGACGCAAGCGTCGTTTCGTCACTGACGATGCCGGAGAAAGGACTATGGCGCCTGATGGCCTATATCGATGGGAAGCTGTTCGGCAGTGTTGTCGTCGAAGTTAAAGAATGAGGAGGGCTCCTCCGTCACGAATCAAAAAGACACCCGCAGGGGTGTCTTTATTATGAACGATTCGCGCGATCATGCCGACTTCATTCATTCCGGGTATCGGCTGCAGCAGGCATGTCGATCCAATCGGTGGCCCAATTCCCGATTTCGCTAAAAAGGGGAGCCATGGCTTTGCCTTTCGCAGTGAGCGAATATTCGATTCGCACCGGTATTTCCGGATAGACGTCGCGGTTAATGATGCCTTCGGCTTCCAGTTCCTTAAGCCGCTCGGAGAGAACCTTGCCGCTCAAGTTCGGCAGCGCATGCTCGATTCCGACAAAACGCTGCGGGCCGGATAGCAGCTGAAAGACGATCAGGGCCGTCCATCGTTTGCTCAACAGATCGATCGCCTTCTCAAACCGAGGGCATAATGACGAATGCTCCATGCTCATCACCTCAATTCGTATGGCTTTATTATACGCTTAATCAAGTTGGTAAACAACCTTACCGAATAAAATAAAATATATAAAAGAAATTATATTACAAAAAGTTAGTTTAAAAAATAAATCTCGGTCAAAGAAAAAAGCGCTCCTGCGGGGCGCTTTCGGTTTAACGTCTGCTGCGGCGGTTGGCTCGGAAACGGGGGGCGACATAGTTGCGCTTGCGGTCGCGGAAGAAGGTCCAGCCGCCGATAAAGGCGATGCCGATCGCAAAAAGCACAAAGCCTAGGGCGAATTTTCCCCATAGGATGTGCGGGTCGGATTCCGGAGGGCCGAATTGGGCGAAGAACGCATCTTTCATCGCTAAAAATCCGTAGGTGGCGGCTAAGCCTGGAATGACTAATATAATGGCGGCAATAAAACGGCCAAGGGTAACTTTCATACTCCATTCCTCTTTCTGCTGATATTGTTGCCAAACGGGAAGAATCGCCCCGCGCTAGACGGTTTTTGGGTGTATTTACAGATCAATCTTATGATACTAGGCTTGGCCGCATCTGTCGAATCCAAATGGCCGCAGGAGGGCAAAAAACGCGCAAGCTTGCATCATGTTCACATTTTATACTATATTTTCGGTGTGAACTAAGGGTAAAATAGGGGAATAATCGTTTACGGAAGCGAGGAATGCGATCATGTCCAAAAAATATGAAGTCGTTATATTAGGCGGTGGCACCGGAGGTTACGTTGCGGCTATCCGCGCTGCGCAGCTGGGGAAAACCGTCGCTATTGTCGAGCGGGACAAGCTGGGCGGCACTTGCTTGCACCGCGGTTGTATTCCGAGCAAAGCGCTGCTGAGAAGCGCCGAGGTGTACGCGCATGTGAAGCGGGGCGACGAGTACGGCATTTCGGTAGGCGAAGCGTCGATCGATTTTACGAAGGTGCAGTCGCGCAAGTCGGGCGTCGTGGAGCAATTGCACAAGGGCGTCCAGTTTTTGATGAAAAAAAATAAGATCGACGTCTATAACGGCGTCGGCCGGATTATTTCGCCTTCGATCTTCTCGCCGCAAACGGGGCAAATCAGCGTCGAGCTTGCGGACGGCGAGCTGGAGCTGCTTATCCCCGAAAATTTGATTATTGCGACGGGATCGCGTCCAAGATCGCTTCCGGGTCTTGAGTTCGACGGCGAGCGGATCCTATCCAGCGACGATGCGCTGCTAATGGAGAACCTGCCCGAGTCCATGCTGGTCGTCGGCGGCGGCGTGATCGGCGTGGAATGGGCGTCGATGCTGAACGATTTCGGTGTTCAGGTGACGATCGTCGAGTATGACGAACGGCTTGTTCCGAAGGAGGACGAGGACGTTTCGCGCGAGCTGGAACGGCTGCTCAAGAAACGCGGCGTCAAAGTGCTGACGAAGGCAAAGCTGCTTGCGGAGACGGTTTCGGCTGGCGACCAAGGAGTTACCGTTCAGGTTGATCATAAAGGTACGGTCGTAGACCTGAAAGCCGATAAAATGCTGGTCAGCGTCGGCCGTCAAGCGAATGTGGAGCGAATCGGACTGGACACGACCGACGTTGTCGTGGAACACGGCTTTATTAAAGTGAACGAGCACATGCAAACGGCGGAGTCGCACATTTACGCGATCGGCGATGTTACGGGAGGTCTGCAGCTTGCGCACGAAGCTTCCCACGAAGGAATCGTCGCCGTCGAGCATATAGCCGGGCAGCATCCGCACCCGCTGCAGCGGCATTTGATCGCGCGCTGTATCTATACGCGTCCGGAGACGGCGAGCGTCGGCTGGACGGAGAAGCAGGCGAAGGAGCAGGGCTTCGAGGTCAAAACGGGAAAAATTTCGTTCAAGGCGCTCGGTAAAGCGTTAGTGTACGGTGAAGCCGACGGCTTTGTAAAAGTCGTTGCGGACAGCAAGACCAATGATATTTTGGGTGTGCACATGATCGGGCCGCACGTAACCGACTATATTTCGGAAGCGGCGCTAGCCCAGCTTCTCAATGCGACGCCTTGGGAGGTCGGGAGCCTCATACATCCGCATCCGACGCTGTCGGAGGCGCTGGGAGAAGCGATGCTGGCGGTTGACGGCAAAGCGATCGGCGTTTAGGAAAAGGGAAATAGGTCTAGGACTTGCGAGCAATTGTATTCATAACGAAAAGCGCTTATAATATAATTATAAGGGTAAGTCTTAGGACCAGGTATTAAATTTTCCCATCCATAAGGAGGTTGATCTGATGTCGATCGGCCAATTAACGAAGCACAAAACGCTTGGATTATCCGACGAGCAAGCCGTGGATATGTATGTCAATATGCAACGAGCCCGCAAATTCGACGAACGCTGCTTCGTGCTGCAGCGCGCCGGAAAAATCGCTTTTCACGTTTCGGGAATCGGTCAGGAAGTGGCGCAGGTAAGCGCGGCGTTCGCTCTTGAGAAGCAAAAGGATTATTTCTTTCCTTATTATCGCGATTACGGATTTGTACTGACCGTAGGCATGACGATGCGCGAGCTGATGCTGTCCGTATTTGCCAAGGCGGAGGACCCGAACAGCGGCGGCCGGCAAATGCCGGGACATTTCAGCCATAAGAAGCAGCATATCGTAACGGGCTCGAGCCCGGTTACGACCCAAGTGCCGCATGCGGTCGGCGTGGCGCTGGCCGGTAAAATGAAAAAGCAAAGCTTCGTGACCTTCGCTACATTCGGAGAAGGTTCGAGCAACCAAGGCGATTTCCATGAAGGCTGTAATTTTGCCGGCGTGCATAAACTTCCGGTTATTCTCATGTGCGAAAACAATCAGTATGCAATCTCGGTGCCGATCGCGAAACAGGTTTCCGGCAATATTTATGAACGGGCGATCGGCTACGGCTTCGCCGGCGTTCGGGTAGACGGAAACGATGCCTTGGAGGTATACCGTGTCGTTAAGGAAGCGCGCGAACGTGCGCTTGCCGGACAAGGGCCTACGTTGATCGAAGCGGTCATGTACCGGATTTCCCCGCACTCCACCTCCGACGACGATATGCAGTACCGGACGAAGGAAGAGGTCGACGAGAACAGAGAGAAGGACGGGATTCCGAAATACCGTGCCTACTTGACGGAATGCGGGCTGTGGAACGAAGAGAAGGAACAGGAGCTTTTGGAGAAGATCAAGCAGGAAGTCGTAGAAGCGACCCAATATGCCGACGATGCGCCGTTCCCCAAACCGGAAGATACGTTGCTGCATGTTTACGGAACGAACGGGGAGGGAGCGTAACGATATGGCGGTTATCAGCTATTTGGAAGCGATTCGTACGTCCATGAAGGAAGAGATGGAACGGGACGAAAACGTGTTTGTGCTCGGCGAGGACGTCGGCAAGGGCGGCGTGTTTAAAGCTACAGTCGGCTTGAGGGACCAGTTCGGGGAAGAGCGGGTGCTCGATACGCCGCTTGCCGAATCGGCCATTGCGGGCGTGGCGATCGGCGCCGCGATGTACGGGATGAGACCGGTGGCGGAAATGCAGTTTGCCGACTTTATTTTTCCGGCGACGAACCAGATCATCAGCGAAGCGGCCAAAATCCGCTACCGTTCCAATAACGATTGGAACTGTCCGATCGTTATTCGCGTGCCTTACGGCGCGACGGGCGGCGGCGCGCTGTACCATTCGCAATGTCCGGAGTCGGTATTCTTCGGAACGCCGGGGCTGAAAATCGTAGCGCCATCTACGCCTTACGATGCCAAAGGTCTGATGAAGGCGGCGATTCGCGACGAGGATCCGGTGCTCTATTTTGAACATCGCAAATGCTACTTTATGGTGAACGACGAGGTGCCGGACGACGATTATATCGTTCCGATCGGTAAAGCGGAAGTGAAGCGGGAAGGGTCCGACATCACTGTCATTTCGTACGGCGTAACGGTGCACTATGCGTTGAAAGCGGCAGCCGAATTGGAGAAAGAAGGCATTAGCGTACACGTGCTTGACCTGCGTACGATTCAGCCGCTCGATAAGGAAGCCATTCTGGAAGCGGCTAGGCGGACGGGGAAAGTGCTGATCGTTCATGAAGACAATAAAACGGGCGGTGTCGGCGGCGAAATTTCAGCGATCATCTCCGAGGAAATGTTTTATGAGCTGGATGCGCCGATCATGCGATTGTGTGCGCCCGACGTGCACCCGGTAGGCATGAACCCTCCTATGGAGCGCTTCTATCTGTTAAACCCGGAGAAGGTCAAGAACGCGATGCGAAAGCTTGCTGAAATATAATAAATCCGCAGGGATGCGCGAGATCGAGAATGATGGAGTCAGGCATTCCCGTGCTGAATGGCATATGTTCCCCGCGCTTCGATTCGGGCTTGATTCGGATCGGCTGGCGGGGATCATGCTGCAGGGACAATGTAGGAGGTATACGATGAACAACGTGCGTGGTACGGAAGTGACGGTGCCGCATTTGGCGGAGAGTCTCGTTTCCGCGACAGTGGCGAAGTGGCTTAGAAAGCCGGGCGACTATATCGAGCAGTACGATATCATTTGCGAACTCGTGACGGAGAAAGTGACCGTCGAGATGCCTTGTCCGATCGAAGGCGTACTGAAAACGATACTCGTTCAGGAAGGCGAAACCGCGGATGTGGGTGCACCGATGTGTATAATCGAGGAGCCGGGTCAGGCAGCAGCAGCTGTCGTTGAACCGGCGGGTCAACCGATCGCCGCCGCTGCGGGAAGCGGACATGAACCGGTACATACGGCTCCTGCGGCGCTGAAAAACAGAAACGCGGCAAGCATCCCGGACGAGGAAGGCTCGCTGCGCCACCGTTACTCCCCTGCCGTGCTCAGGCTTGCCGAGGAGCATGGCGTCGGGCTCGAGCAGGTGCAAGGAACGGGCCTTGGCGGACGCATTACTCGCAAGGATATTTTACAATACGTAGAGAACGGCAAGCCGATCCGCTCGCAAGCTCCGGTTGCAATTCCCGAGCCGGACCGGGCTCCGGTGAGGTCGACGGGGATGCACCTTTCGGAAAATCCCCCGACGCCAAAAATCGAAACGGTCGGTCAAACGGTCGAAGGACGCGGCGAAACGTTTATCGACGTGACCCCGATTCGCAGCACGATCGCGAGAAATACCCGTCAAAGCGTGACGGAAATCCCGCATGCCTGGACGATGATCGAGGTGGATGTGACCAACCTCGTCGTGCTCAGGAACAAATGGAAGGACGAGTTTATCCGCAAGGAAGGCTTCAATCTGACCTACTTGGCCTTCGTGTTAAAAGCCGTCGTTAATGCCATTAAGGATTATCCGATCATGAATTCGGTATGGGCCGTGGATAAAATCATTGTCAAGAAAGACATCAACTTGTCGCTGCTGGTCGGTACCGAGGATTCGGTGCTTGCTCCGGTCATCAAGAAGGCCGATCAGAAGACCGTTGCGGGTCTTGCCCAGGAAATCGACGATCTGACCAAAAGAGGGCGCGCTGGCAAGCTGAGCCTCAGCGAAATGACGGGTGGTACGTTTACCGTCAACAATACCGGCTCGTTCGGCTCGATTTTGTCGTATCCGATCATTAACTATCCGCAAGCCGCCATCGTGACGTTCGAATCGATCGTCAAGAAGCCGGTCGTCATTCAAGATATGATCGCGGTAAGATCGATCGCCAATATGTGCCTGTCGCTGGATCACCGGATTTTGGACGGCGTTATTTGCGGCCGCTTCCTGCAGCGGGTGAAAGAAAACCTGGAGAGCTACAATCTGGAAACGAAGCTGTTCTAATCGGGAGTACCGGTAAAAGGTCAGCGTTTGCATGCAGAGCCATGCCAAAAAAGCGAGCTGTCGCGGCGTATGCCGAAACTCTCGCTTTTTTCGCTGGTTTACTCGGGGCTAGTCCGTCGTTACATGGTAACGGCTGATGTAATGGCCAGGATGATGCTGGACAACACCATCGTTATGAGAACGACATAGATGATAACGCGAAACCATAGCTTGTTGCGGCGGGACATGCGATCGACTCCTTATTTATGATTGCTTGTGGCGGGTTTCGAATTTTGGTTATACTGGAACCATGGCTTCCTTGGCGCAAGCGCGCAGGCGTGCTTTAGAAGCTGGGCAGTCCCTTATATTGTAACCTATTTACCTGAGCGGAGGGAAGTCCGATGATTCGGCAGGAACGTTTGATGGAAGAGTTTTTCGAGCTTGTCCGGGTGGACAGCGAAACGAAGCACGAGCAGGAGATCAGCAAAGTACTTAAGCAGAAGTTCGCTTCGCTCGGCATGAAAGTGGAAGAAGACGACGCAGCGGCCAAAACGGGTCATGGAGCAGGCAATCTTATCTGCACGCTGCCGGCTACGGCAGGCGGCTCGGATGCACCCGCCATTTTCTTTACTTCGCATATGGATACGGTCGTCCCGGGCAAAGGCATCAAGCCGCGGCTGGACGACGACGGCTACATAAGAGGAGACGGCACGACGATTCTCGGCAGCGACGACAAGGCAGGTCTGGCTGCAATGCTCGAAGCGGTTCGCGTCCTGCAGGAGCAGAAGATCGAGCACGGCCAAGTGCAGTTCGTCATTACGGTCGGCGAAGAGTCCGGTTTGATCGGCGCGCGCGCTATGGATTCGAAATGGCTGGACGCGCAATTCGGCTTCGCGCTGGACTCGAACGGTAAAGTCGGCCAAATCGCCGTAGCCGCGCCATCGCAAGCGAAGATTACGATTATTTTCGGCGGCAAGTCGGCGCATGCCGGCGTTAATCCCGAGGATGGCGTGAGTGCGATCACGGTTGCCAGCAAAGCGGTGGCTCGCATGCCGCTAGGCCGCATCGACAAGGAAACGACCGCCAACATCGGCAGCTTCATGGGCGGAGGCGCGACCAACATCGTATGCGATTCGGTAACGCTTCAGGCTGAGGCTCGCAGCATAGTCGGCGATAAGCTCGACAAGCAGATCGAGGCCATGCGTCAAGCCTCGGAGTCGGCTGCCAAGGAAATGGGCGGAACGGTCGAGTTCAAGCATGAGCTTATTTATCCGTCGTTCATGTACGACGAGTCGTCCGAGGTCGTGAAGCTGGCGAGCGCTGCGCTGCGCAAAATCGGCAAGACCCCGACGACCTTTCACTCCGGCGGCGGGAGCGACGCCAATGTGTTTAACGGCATGGGCGTGCCAACCGTCAACCTGGCCGTAGGCTACGAGCATATCCACACGACGAAGGAGCAAATTCCGCTCAGCGAGCTCGTCGACACGGCGCAAGCGGTGCTCGCCATCGTACAGGAAGCCGCAGCGTTGAAGCGCGGATAAGGAAACCGGGAGGGACAGGAGGATTCCGGCAAGCTTTGGACTCGGACATCCGGCAGTTTCGGGTATGGGGAACCCCGGAACCCCTTAAAACCTAGGGGCTCTAACACCCGGGTATTTCTGTGGGCCAAGGAACCCTAGGAACCTTGACACTCTGGTAAACTAAAAAAGACCTCGCTAAGCACCAGGATGCTTAGCAAGGTCTTTTTTCATCGTCACCAACAACGATGAGAGTAGCTACCGAGTGATGGTCCCTTTCTTGCGAGCCCCCATAAACATCTCCTAACAAACGGCCCCACAGAAAAAGAGGATGCCTGGACTAGTTAGTGAGCCCAAGTTCACTATTACTGAACCTAACTTCACTATCTGATCCCCTAAACGGTCCTACATGCGGAATTGTGAAGCAAACTTCACTAATAGTGAACCTCACGGCCAAATAGTCCCGTTTGCTTCACTATCCGCCCGGAAATAGGGGAATGGAGTAAAAATAGTGAATGTAGGTTCATAAATAGTGAACTTACGTTCACTCGGGATCATGCGGATGAAAGAAAAACACTTACTCAATGCCGGATCGATCCGGGTTGCGATCAGAACGGAAAACCCCAGTTCAGGATCGGAGCAGCCCCCCGAATGCCGTCCTTGCAACCAACATAGCCTTACTTACCAAAGTACATCCTTGATGTACGAGTAACTAACATCTCCCCCTATAACTCTGTCGGCAAACCGTTCCGGTACATGTCTCGGCAGTCGGCATGCGCCCGCAAACAGTCCATCGTTTTCTTGTTAGGTTCGAAATAGATGATCGGGTAGTCGATTTCATCGTAATCGCAGCGAATGGGGAATGCGAGCTTCTCTTCCTCTAGCGAAAATTCAGCCTCGATCCCCGGTTTATTCCCCCGCGCATCAAGACGGATCCACTTCTGAAGCGAGCTTACGTAAACCCCATTCAACGCATGCAAGCAGTAGCCGGTATCCGGGGTGTCGCCGAGCGTAAGACGCTGGTAGCAAAAACCCGCCGGTATGCCGAGCGCGCGAAGTAAAGCGGCCAGAAGATTGGACTTGGCATAGCAAATGCCTTCCCCATCCAAAAGTGCTTCGGATGCTTTTCGCGTGATCAGATGACTCTGAATGTCCCAGGAATGCGCGATTTCGTCGCGTACGAACTCGAAGGCGAGCTTTATTCTCTCGACTTCATCGGATGTGGCTTCTGCCAATCGATCGCGTACGGCTGTCACGGCAGGGTGTTGATAATCGACGTCTTCGCTAGCTGCTAAATAATCTTCCAGTCTTTCTGACTGAAGAATCATTTTCATAGCCTCCCTTACTCACAATAATGAATAATTATGCAATAAAAAGAAAGCAGATTCAATCGTTATTTCTCAACAGCCGAATGGATTGTTTCAACGCTTCGCTTGTTTTCACCTCTATCACGACGGAGATGTTATTCTCTTCAGCTAAACGAAGCCTTTCCCGGATGGGAACATGGCCTGTGAACAAAGGCAAATGATCGGACTTGCCGTTAAAATCATGCAGATGCATATGACGGATACGATCGTTGTACGCTTCAAAGACCGGCTGCTCTTGAAAATTCGTTTTCGCGTCGTGACCTGCATCCCAGGTCAGACTGAACGGCCTAAATTGACGGGCAAGGCGATCAATCGTCCTGCGAACGAACGGAATATGGAAATTGCAGGTGTTTTCGATACAGAGTTCGATTCCATAAGATTCGGCAAGCGGATACAGCTCGGTGCAGGATTCCTCCAGCAGTTCGGCAAAACGGTTTTCGAACGACTCATTGATCCAAACCTTCTCATGCGGCAATGTAAAATAAATCCCGGTGTTCAAGTGCATATTTAGCGTCCGAATTCCTGCTTCGCTTGCCCAAATCAGAGATTCTTTGCAGCGTTCGACATGACCTTTGCGAATGGCAGGATGGAATGAAGATAAGTCCAGCTCCTCCGGTAGATGAATCGTAAAATCGATACCGTATTGCTCGCGTATAAAACGAATACTCGTAGACGGCAGCGACTCCGGCATACAAATCGGAAGATTCATATTCAATTCGATAAAATCGAGCTCGAGCTCCCGGCAAAGCGCCGCGTTTTCTTCAAGGGTTCCATATTCGATCAGGCTAGGCATACCAAGCTTCATCGTCGTGCCTCCGTTCCAAGTGTTTTCATGTGTAGTCAGTATATCATGGAAAAATAGGGCATTTGTATGCTGGCCGTATGCGACTACCGCTTTTCTCACAGTTCGTCTTATCCGGTTTGTTTCGAACTAGGTCATGTCTACAGGAGAGTTGAATTACAATCGTTTTCTCCCGCGAAGTTTACGGTTGATGATAGTAGAATGAAGAAAACGACAGTCTGTGGAATAGATAGGAGAGTATAAGAATGAGTAAGCCGAACGGAGCATCTCGCGAAACGTTTTCCATTAGAGCCGTAACGCTTCAGGATGTGCCCTTTTTATGGGAAATGTTGTACGACTCCTTATACGTCCCGGAGGGCGGAGAGCTTTTCGACAGAAAGGTAATCAAAGAACCGTCCATCTCTAAATACGTGGAAGGGTGGGGACGGGAAGGGGATCGCGGCTATGTGGCCATCGATCAGTCGGGACGGTCAATGGGTTCCGTGATGATGAGGTATTTTACTAAAGATAATCGAGGCTATGGCTATATGGATGAGGAAACGCCGGAATTGACCATTGCGGTAAAAGCCGAATATAGAGGGATGGGAATAGGGACGTCTCTGCTTCAAAAGCTGTTGAACGAAAGCAAGCTGCTGGGATTGAAAAGAATTTCGCTAAGCGTGGATCCCCGCAATCCGGCAGCGGATTTATATAGACGAATGGGGTTTAAAGAAGCGGGAGAGGCAGGAACCTCGATCACCATGATCGTGAGTCTCTGATGCTGCAAGGGGAAAGGGGCTGGAAGGGACATAGGCAGGAGGAGCAGTAAGAATTAGCCAGTAAGCGGAAAGCTCCCCCTGTAATACAGTTTACAAAAACTCGCTGCGGGTATCGAAAATGCCGGACTTCCGTTTATTCCATGATGTAAAAGTAGTGGATAATTCATAGCGTTTGCCAGTTTCCGCCGAACGGTATGCGCCGAACAGGATTTCGTGAACGTGAAGCTGCTGCCTGCCGGATTGAACGGGATGTACTCCGCTTCGAACGCAGGTAACGAAATGCGCCATGACAGGCTCATTCGGGAACGAGGCGATTGTTCCATGCGGCACATAGCATTCGTCGATCCCGCGCCAGATCACCTTTTCAGCATCCAAAAGCGCTTGCCCTGGGGAGTGAATAACCAAAGGAAACCCGCTGTCATTCAAAGCGACTGTCCCGTTACGGCCGTAAATCAGGGTGTTATTTTGCTTGAACGACATTCCCCACAGCGTACGAATGACGGCATGCTGTCCGCCTTGAAATTCGACGATTACCGTTACGTTGTCATCGACGTCGCTCATCACTTTTTTGCCCCCGCCGACGATTCGTTTCGGAATCAATGTGTTTACCTCCGCCATGACGCTAACCGCGGGCCCCAATAAAGCGATTAGGCGGCTGACTGGGTAAACGAGACAGTCGAGCACGGCGCCCCCGTGGGCGATCGTTTTATCATAGTACCAGTTGTCCCGCCATGGTCCTTGCAAGGAAAGCTGCGCTTCGGCTCCTGTAATTTTACCGATGTACCGCTCGTCCACGAATTCGGCTGCCGCCAGGAGGGCAGGGTGCAGATCGAACGGCAAGCTCAAGAATACGGCCTGCTTTTCTTCTGCGAGACGTACCATTCTTTGGCAGTCCTCGAAGGAAGTGGCCATCGGTTTCTCATTCAGCACGTGAAGCCCTCGTTCAAGAGCGGCCAGTACGGGCTCCGCATGAGCGGAATGGGGAGTCGTTACGACAACGGCATCAAGCTCTTCCTTATCCATCATCTCACGGTAGTCGTCATACCAACGAGGCACTTGATGCGCTGCGGCCTTCCGTCTTGCATTTTCCAAGCTTCTCGAGCAAGTAGCGACGAAGCGCACCCCTTCCAGCATGGCTGCCTGCTCGAAGTAACGGTCGCTGACATGGCCGCTACCAATCATGCCCAAATGGATCGTTTTCATCGTACCCCTGCTTTCTAGATTATGGATATCCTTGACCATTCCATCATACCGTATGAAACGATAGAAGAATAATAGAGTTTTAGTCGATGAAATGAGACTCTCTGAGATCCTGCGGGCAGGGAAAACGTTCTGAAACGAGGCGAATCGAATGGGGAATAAAGGAACTATCGTTTTTGTCGAGGGACTGCCCGGCACCGGGAAAACAACAGCTTCAAAATGGCTGCACCAAAAATCAGGCCGAATTATATACAGAGGACTTCTCCAATTATCCAAATGATCTCTATCGCATAGCCGGTATTTCCAGTGAAGCTTATGAAAGTTTATCTCTGACGTATCCCTTTCTGTCTCCTTTTACGCTGGATCACGACTCGTATCGGTTTATCAGTATCGGGGATGTCATAGCTTGTTTTCCGAACGAGCAACAGCTTATTCGGATTCTCCAGCAATGGGATATTGGCGATGAGTTCAATCCTAAAGTTAGTGTTGCCTATTTTGTTGAGTATAGTTTAGCACGAATGAGAAAATGGATGAAGACATGCTCCAGGAGATCAAGTTACATCATGGACAGCGTATGGTTGCAAAATCCAATTAATGAGATGAAATTCCGTAATGCGGGGGAAAGAGAGATTGTCGAGTACTGTAAGGCGATTGCGAGTGTGTTCGCAGGTTATCATCAAATTTGTGTTTATTTTAAGGGCAGGAATGTAGACGATACGATTCAATTCGCATCCCGAGTCAAGGGGGAATTATGGAGGATCCGAGTAGCCGAGCATATAAGTAAAACTCCTATCGGCATAGTTAACGAATGGAGCGGAATGGAAGGCGTGCTTCATTTTTTTACTTATCGTGCGCGGATAGAAGAAATCATTTTATCACTGGGTATTATGACGACTTACGAATACGAGGTTGACGGTCACAATTGGCGGGAGCTTTATGCTGACATAGAGCGCCGATTGGAGCGGACTGGTTTTCTAGCCAGCTCGGAAACACAATGAAGTCGTATCGTCCGGGAGGTCATTATAATGGATATTCCTTTGTTAATCCAGCAAATCATCAGTATGCCTTACTGCACAATAGAAGTGCCTGCCGGTATTCCGGCGACAAACGAACTGCATCCTCTTCCTCCGGATGTATGGCAATTTTATCAACTGTGCGGGGGATTGACTTTATACGAAAACAAGGGTTATCCCGTGCATATCGTACCGCCGGAAAAGTTTGTTTTAGCGAATCCGATCCTTGTCGGGGAGCTTTGCGAAGAAGACATATCGTCGCATTGGTACATGATTGCGGACAACGGGAACGGGGAGTATTTGACGATTGATCTGCATCCAAAACGTGCTGGGAGGTGCTTTGACAGCTTTTGGGATCGTCATGGTATAATGGGAGATTGTGCAATCATAGCCCGTTCCTTTACGGAAATGCTCGCAAGCCTTGTCGAAAGCAAAGGGGACAGATGGTACTGGCTTAAAGAAGATTTTATTTCGCTTGGCGACGCTTACGATTCCACCGAATAAAAGTCAGCGGCTGACCGCTGGAAAAGGGGTGCTTATGGAAGAGGTTGTGGTGACCGGTCATAACCCGGAGTGGGAGAATGAATATGAGCGAGAAAAAGGGAAGATCGCGGATGCGCTGAACGATATTTTAGCCGGGATCGAGCATATCGGCAGCACTTCGGTCCCGGGCTTAGCAGCCAAGCCGGTCATCGATATGATGGCAGGCGTACTTGAACTCAGTGACCTAACTGAAAAGCATGTCGATGCGCTTAGGAGCTTGGGATACACACATGTCGATCATTCTCATTTTCCGGAACGAAAATTTTTCCGAAGAGGCGAGTGGCGGGCCGGGACGCATCATTTGCACGTTTACCGGATTAATGGCACGCACTGGAGATCCAATCTGCTGTTTCGCAACTATCTTCGTTCCCATCCGGCAGCGATGCAGGAGTACCATGAGCTGAAGGTAACCCTGATAAGTAAGCATAAACAAGACCGCGCTGCTTATACGGAGGCGAAGGCGCCATTTATTCAGTCGATCATTCAATTGGCCATGTCGGAAGCGGAAGAAGCTCCTTCAAACGCCATATGTCCGCCTCGCATAGGAGGGGCAAATGGATAAAACGCCGATCACCATTACGCTTGACGAAGTTACGTTTCAGCTACAAGAACCGTTTGCTTTTGATTGGCTGCAGCAGCTTGGCTGCGTATGGCGCGTTTTTGATCAACAGGACTCCGGCAATATATGTTTCGGCGTGGAAAGAGACGGCCAAAAAACGTTCGTGAAGGTTGCCGGCGCAAGACCTATGGAATATATCGGCAGCCCGAAGGACGCCGTAAGGCGATTAATGGAAGCGATGCCTCTATATTCGGCGCTGAAACATCCGCATCTGATCAAGCTGCTGAAGCATTTTCCCGTCCATCACGGTTACGCGGCCGTATTCGAATGGTTTGAAGGGGAATGCTTGCATCCTCATTGGTCGTTCCCGCCTCCGGCAAAGTACGAGCACCCGGATTCGCCGTTTTACCGGTACAGGCAGCTGACGGTCGAAATGCGGCTGGCGTCGCTGAATGCCATTTTTTCGTTTCATGCGTATGTGGAAGCAAAGGGATATGTAGCGGTAGATTTTTATGACGGGAGCCTGCTTTACGATTTCACGAACCATGTGACGCAAATATGCGATATCGATTTCTACAGAAAATCCCCGACTTGGAATGATATTGGCGAGCGCTTTTGGGGGGCCAAACGATTGAAAGCACCGGAGGAATTTAAACTGGGCGCTCCGATCGACGGAATTACCAATGTGTTTACGCTGGGTGCGATCGCTTTCGGTTTGCTGGGAGGAGAGACGGATCGCTCGTTTGCCAGGTGGGATGCGGGGAACGCACAGTATGAAGTAGCCTTGCGCGCGGTTAGTCCGGAACGAGAGAGCAGATACCGAACGGTAGCGGCTTTCAAAAAAGCATGGGATATCGCTCGCTATCATGCACCGCAGTAACCGTAGGGGGGATCCTTGAAACGGCAGTGCCACATCGATCCCTATATTCGCTGAACGCACAAGGTGTTGTTTTTGACGGCACCATCCCGTCGATTGTGATGACAAGCGATCCGCTTCCGCCTTATCCATCTGTGCCGCGGTACCGCGGCCAAGGTGTACGCTGTATCGACGGTTGGAGGCGGCTGGCCGGCGTCTACCCCCGAGCCGGGGCGCTCACGATGGCGCATACGCCGGTCGATATAGCGGCTGCATTCGACTATTTTGTACAGCGGCAGGTGGACGGGATTTTCCTCAATCAAGCGGATTTAATAACGGCGATTCCGTTTCTGGATTTGTTTATTTAGATAGTAGGAAGTAAGGAGTGGGGGAGCAGGGAATCGACAGGTTCTCAAGCGCCGGTTTGTACCATCGAGATGCCGTTCGGATACTTGGGACCTGATAGGAAACCTGATACTGTTCCGCTGTCTTCCGGTAGTCATGATCGTGGGCAAGACAGTAAAGAACAATGTCTATTCGTACCTGATGATTGGTAGACCGCCCCTTGCTCATAGCGATGTCACCATTTCACTAAGATGGTAACGCTGATGTTATGTTTTTTTGCTACTTCCACACAGCTGCTCTGTCCTGCTTTTAACTCCTGTATGATGGCTAGTTTCTCAATCGCATTGTATTCGTTCTTCTTAGACAAAGGAAAACTCCCCTTCAAGTAGCGATTTATTAAACCTGTCTACTTGAAAGGGAGCATATCAAAATCGGTAGCCTGTTCCGTTATTTATAATAGCGAGGTTACGAACTTCACCTCCGGAAAGCGGCTATCCGGTCCTTTCATTAAGATTCCGCCTTGATTTTTCAGATACATATCGAAGAAATCCAGCATATAGGCATTGATAACGGAGTTCGCTCTTTCGGGCGCAATTTTTCCTGTTATGCCCAGCAACTTGAAAATCGGAGAAATGAATTGTATGTCGGTAAAATTCAAATGCTCCGTATTGTCGATATAGAGGAATTGTCCCCCTGAAGCAACCGTTTCGCGCATCCGTTCAAGCTCTAACTTTTTGTCTTCCGTTACTTGATCCATCCACTCTCTTGTGTTGCCCATACGTTTAAGCTCTGCCTCCGTGTAGGCGTGGTTATCCATCACCATCTTTAATCTTTCGAATTCGCTTTCCGAGTTCATGAACAAAAACGGCTTTCGAAGACCCTCTCTGTCACGCAGTCGATAAAGCCCTCCATCCAAGTCTATTCCAACCGCGATTCGCGGATCATAAGAAGCGTCATAGGCCGTCGCTCCGCCGATGGAATGACCGAACACCCCGACATGACCGAGATCAATCCTCCCTTTTAGATGACTTGGAATCTGCCCCGATTGGATGAGCTCGAATTCGTCCAGCGCAAACGCCACATCGTCGGTTAAAACTTTTCCCAACTTGTCGCGATTACCGCTTTCCGTCCGGTAATCATGGTCGGGCGAGAATAAGTCGTTGGTTGTGCTGGTCGTGATTCGACCGTCCGGAAACTCGGTTGCAAATGTATTGTAGGTGTGGTCGATCACTGCCACGATATATCCGTGACTCGCGAGATTTTCGGCTTGCGCCGTATGGAGGAACCTGGAAGAGCCGAAGCCGGGATTCGCAAGGATCAGCGGGTATGAAGTCTGTGCCGAAGAGACTTCGGCCCCCGTATAAGCATGACTGGATAAGTACTTCAGGTGTTGAAAAGTAAACCCGGGAAGGCCATAGTTCGTGGCCATATAACGTAAAATCCGGGTATCGGGAATAAAAGGAGCGTACTTGCCGGTGCCAGCTTGAGCCGGATACCATACCTGAACCATCAATTCTCTCTTACCATCTCTGGCTTCGTCGAAAATCTCTTCCCTATTTGTGTCCACGAAATGAAAAGTTTGCGTTCCTACCTTAAATTCGCCTGCCGGTTCAGGTAGTTTAAATACAGGAAAAGCATACATGAGACCCGCTGTTACGACCAGCATTATCGCTATAGCGGTATAAGCTGAACCCAACGTGAATCGTGGGATTTTTTTTTGGCCGTTTTTTTTAAAATAGCTATAACCTGAAATGGCTAAAAAAATGATCGTTATGCAATATGGGAAAAATAGCTGAACTCTGTTTTCTTCCACCGTCCAATGAATGACCAGTAAAAGTGTGGCGATCCCGCTTGCAACGAATACTGGAATTCTACGCCGTCCTTTTTTTAATAGGACTGTTAATGCAAACAAGCCGATGTTTGACAAAAAAAGCAACAGTTCAAACAGCCTCATCTCGATTCTCCTTTTAAAAAATTCTATTTTCGTTTTTTCCAATCTTATCCTGCCAGGCTGGCCTAAGCTATCGATTTGCCTTACATCTACCTTACAAGTTTGTAATTCGATCTTGCGGTATTGGAGGACTCGTAAAACGGTTTCTTTTCAGCCTTGAAAGAGTGCCGCTTCAGGTTATAATAGCTTACAACGGAACCTAATCCAGCCTATTCAAACCATTGAAACACAGTAATTTCCAATCGCTCTTTGGCGAAGGCATGCTGGTGTTTTTTTTAAATCAGTAAAGGGGCCAAGTCCTTTGTTTAGTATCCTGATTGTAGAAGACGATCTTAAGCTGGCGCAGCTGCTTCAATCATATATGGAGAAAACGCATAATGGTTACCAAGGACGCCGCAAGGCGTTTTTCGTATTATCAGGGCAGCCGGGTTTTCTGGCTAGCCTTTTTTTACTGAGTGCCATTCCATTGGCGACTGTAAGGAGAACGCGTTGGTTGGTTTGGAAAGAAAGTTAATCCGGAGTAGGGTAAGGGCTGCTCTTACTTGTGAGTCGTCAGATGTTGTAGATTTTACAACATTTTAGCGCCAGAAAAGGGCTGGATGGATGAAGTGTTGTAAATTTTGCAACAAAATCGCAGTATAAGGGTCGAAAAGAGCTGTTATTTATAGGAAATGCTGCATTTCATACAACATTTGGCTGCTTTGGAAAGGGAAAGTGCTGAATATGTTGTATTTTTTACAACACTATGAATCGAGACGCCGGTGTGCAACGTCGGGAGGAACTCTGAAGCAATTCTCAATGTAGATGAAGATTACGAATCATGATCGCTTCGAATAATCGTTGATTGAAATAAAAATAGCTTGTAGCAAAGCCGATGAGAGTATAATAATGGAAATGAGATTGAAGAAGGTAAAAAGTCACATTCTATGTCAATAGGGGCATTTTCGCGTTGATTTGCCATGGTTTTCATCGATGGAGTGAAGTGAATGTATGGTAGTTAAATGGTCCACTGACGATAACGAAGAGGAACGGAGAAAAACGATTGCGAAGTCGGTTTCGGTAGTTCTAGTGGTATTTCTAGCGTTAGTTTTGGCGTTTTTTTCTCTTGGGATGTTTAGGTTGTATTCCGTCATTACTAAAGCGACTGATAAGCTTTGCGGAAATGACGTTCTGAAACGAATGGAACAATCGGATACCCGGAATGATTTGGTTTACTTCAGGCGGGATTGCGGGGCTACAACGGGCTTTAGTTATCATATGTCCCTTGTTAAACGCGGTCATTCGCTGCCGAACGAAGCGGGAAATTTATTCCGCTCAAATTCGGCATTTCATGCCTTTTGGATAAATGAGAAAACGATTGGGGTAAATAGCGGTGGAGGGGATGCGTTCAAAAAGCGTAAGGCCTATAAGGGCGTTCGTATCCAATATGACGGAAAGTGAGAGTGAGTTCGAACTTCAAATCATAAGGAGGTAGAGCAGATGATCGAATGTCCTTGGTGCAGCAAGCAGGTTACCTTAGTCGATCATATTTGCCCCGTATGTAAGCATGAGGTTTTGCCCGAACATATCGACAAGGCAAATGCAGACGCCGATAACGAATCGACTGCTTACGAGACGGTTTATGAGGAGCTCAGTATCGAAGAAATACTAGCCAGTCGGTTTACATGCGCGAAATGCAAACATGACGAATGCCATATTAAAGAAGTGGCCATGAGCGGTACGGGATTAAGCAAAATTTTCGACATCGAGCATAACCACTTTTTATTCGTTTCCTGTATGAACTGCGGGTTTGTCGAGATCTATAATCCGGATATTTTATCAGGGAAAAAATCGGGCAGCTTAGGCACGGTATTGGATATTTTATTCGGAAGTTGAGTGAAGCGGGAGGATTCTGAATGAAACAAGCGGGCTGCGCATCGAGGAAATAAGAATGAAAGGTGAAGAAATGGAGATCGTCGCAATCATATCTCTTTTGATATCCATTACTTGCGGATTGGTTACGGTGCGACCTTATGGAGCAAGTGGAAAAGCATGCCGATGAGTAACATGCACGGTAAAGTACTTTAGCTTAGATATAAGTATTAAGTTTACGTCGAGGGTCTATATTAAAAAAATCGTACAGGAAAGATAGTTCATAGAAAGGGTTTCTGATTAGTGGAAATAGAATCGTTATTCGAGAGTGGCGAGCCTACCCTGAAAGAATTGTTCGCAGAAATTAAAGAACGATATGACACTCAAGGATGTTATCCTTTCCCGTATGAGGATTTTAGACAGCTTCAGTCGAATTACCGGAAACGGCAAAAACGAAGGGAGACGCGTTTCGACGAGTCTCCCTCCGTGCTTACTTCCGCAAGTCCTCCATCCGCTGCTTAACGTTTTCCATCTCTTCTTGCACCGTTCTAACCTGAGTCAACAGCCGATCATATTCCTCTTGACCAGACCCTGTTTCTTTGCTCATAAGCGTGTTGAAGGTCAGCTCCAGCCGCTGCAAATCGTTAACGAGCGACTGAAGCTCCGGAGAGACCGGGCCATTCGCCGCGTTCCGCTCAATAAATTCCCGGTAGGCGCCTTCATACAGCGTGACGGTACCGCCGTCTAACAGGACGATACGCGTAGCCAGCTTGTCGATCAAATACCGGTCATGGGACACTAGGACGATCGTGCCGGGGAAGCTTTGGAACGCTTCCTCCATCCGTTCGCGGGTGTCGACGTCGAGGTAATTCGTCGGTTCGTCGAGCACGAGCAGGTTGGCGCCGCTAAAATACAGCTTGATGAAGGCGAGCCGGCATTTTTCGCCCATGCTCATCGTTTCCGGCTTCTTAAACGCATCGTCGCGCGAAAAGAGAAAGCAGCCGAGTATCGTGCGGGCATGCGACTGGGTCATGCCGGGCAGACCAAGCAGCTGGTCGAGTGCGGACTCCCCGGTTTCCAGCTGCTCGAGCTCCTGCGAGAAGTAGCCTGGTTTCACTTGCGGGTTACGGATCACCGTTCCGGAGTCCGGCTGCAGCATACCTAGGAGCAGCTTGAGCAGCGTCGTTTTGCCCGCGCCGTTCGGGCCGATAACCGCCACGCGGTCGCCACGCCGTACGCTAAGCGAAACATCGCTTAACAGCTTGGGTTCCTCGCCGTAACCGAACGATATTCGCTCCGCTTGAAGCAGCGTATTCGCGGTTATCGCGTCCTGCCCGAAATGGACATGGACGCTCGGACCTTGCCGCGGCTTTTCTACCCGGTTTTCCTCAAGGCGCTCCAGCGCCTTTTCCTTCGCATGGAAGCGCGATACGTTCTTGCCTGCTCTCGCTTGCCAAAAACCTTTGGTGGCAGGATCTTCGACCTTGGCCGCATCGCGGTGCGCGACTTGAAACCACTGCTTATAGCGCTGAATGGCGGCAAGCAGATCCGCCTTTTCCTGCTCCTGCTTCCGGAACAGCCCCTCTTGGGTCTGCAGCTCAAGCTGCTTTTGCTTGCGGTAGGCCGTGTAGCCTCCGGTATATCGTTTGCTTCCGGACGGCGTGATCTCATAAATAGCGTGGGCAACCCGGTCGAGAAATGCGCGATCATGGGAGACGAGCAGAACGGCGCCTGCATACGTTTGCAGCCACCGTTCCAGCCAGTCGAGCGTTTCGCGGTCGAGATGGTTCGTCGGTTCGTCCAGCACAAGTACCTTCGGCTCGGCGACGATCAGTCTGGCGATTTGCGCCTTCGTTTTTTGTCCGCCGCTAAGCTGAGCGAACGGCTCGAGCCATAGATAGGGCTCCAGCTTGAGCCGCTGCATGCTTTTCTCCGCTTTCGTCTCCCAATCGTAGCCGTCCAACGCAAGAAAGGCTTCGAATGCTTGCGCATATCGCTCCATCCAAGAAGCGGACTCCTCCGCCGTCAGCGATCCGTCGCCCAACTTCGTTTGGGACGTCTGCAGGGCGGTTCTTGCTTCCGCGAGCTCCGGCTTTCCCCCAAGCACGAATTCCAGCGTCGATAACTGCGGTTCGGCGGTCATATGCTGATCCAGCCAGCCCCAGTCCTCCAGCGGCACCCGCCGTTCGATCGTACCCGAATCGAGCGTCATTTTTCCGAGCAGAGCCAGCAATATAGTCGTTTTGCCGACGCCGTTCGGCCCGAAGAGGGCGATATGCTCGCCGGCGTACATTTCCATGTCTATTTGCTGAAAAAGAGGCATTCCGTTCCATTCCTTGGAAAGGCCTTTTGCTTTAACTATTGTCATAGAGGCACCGCTCCCGATTTCCGTCATGATAGATTCCGCTCGAGCGACGGCTTCCTGCCGGCCGTTCCGGTCGTACCGGTGACTGCTTCGCGAGGGAGCGCGCAGCATCGCTTGCGGAAACAAAAAACTGCCTAACCGAAGCCGGCGGCAGCATGCGTAACGGAAATGTCGGGCCGAACGCGGGATGCGCCTGCGAGTCGAAATAGGAGGCCGCCTGAAAAGCCGCACCGTATCCCGAAAAATGAGCGCAAAAATACCCGCAAATCCGCAACTGGACATAAATATCCCGTACGCGCCGCCAGCCGGCAGCTCGTTGAATGGCATGCATTCAAGTTCATTCGGAACGTTCATGTTTTAGTTGTTCATCGGATTCGTGGGTACCTCCGGTTCGTAAGATAGTGCCATTATAGCGGCAAAAGTCCGCGGACGCAAGAGGGAAACGATCAGACGTTCGCCGTCCGCCCCTCGGGACGGTGCTCCGGCTGCTCGGCAACGAGCGTGCCGTCATGCTCGCGAATCCACGTCTCGAAGCTACGCTCGCCTTCCGTCAGCCGAATGACGCGAGCTCCCGTAGGGAAATGATCGCTCCTCTTTCCATCGACATAACTGACATATTTCGTAGCGCGTCCGTAGCATAGCTTAATGCCGTGCAGCGTGCCGCAAAAGTCGTTCGCATGGTCGTGACCGACGAACGTGCCCATCACGTCTCCCATTTCGGCCATTGCCGTAAACAAGCCGGAATTGACGCGGGGGGATGCGCAAGTTCCATCGAGCCGATGCCCGTGGCATACATGAAAATCCCAAACGTCGTTGTACTCGGGCAGCGGAATATGGAAGAAGGCGAGCGACGGCAGCGGTACGCCGCCGTTGCGGTTCGTCCATTCGCGCGACCGGGATACGTACCAGTCGATCTGATCGCGGCGTATCCAGTCATAGCCTCCGATCTTGAACGCCGGCTGCGCGTAGTCTCCGCTGTCGAGAAAATAGAGAGAAGCCGCTGCGTCACCCCGTCGGTTCAGTACGGGCAATGCGAAATTGCCGGCGCCGCTTACACCGTCGGGGTCGGGCAGGGCTACGTTGAACGGATGGCTCAGCTGCGCCTCGTGCATCTGCTTGCGGGTTACGCTGCCTTCCGAGTCGTGGTTGCCGAATACGGCTGCCCACGGAATGCCCTTTTCTTCTACGGCCGCAACCGCGTGCAAGAACGATTTCAGCGGATCTTTCGTCCGCTCGCTGGCGATGACGTCGCCGGCGAATACGACGAGGTCGGGCTTTTCGAGCTCCATGATCCGTTCCATAGTCTGTCTGGTGCAGGCGTCGAGCTGAGGCGATTCCGGATCGTAATCGAATTCGTCGATCCATTCGACATCCGAAAATTGTACGATCGTAAAGCTGCCGTCTTCACGAAAGCGAAGAGGTTGTGCCATCGTTGTTCCCTCCAACATGGTTTTTGCAGCGGAATCGCAGATTCGGCCGGTGCCCCTGATAGACCTGCAGGGACTTCCGGTTGTCCGTTCCTAATTTCGCTGTTTTTTACGGGCTAAGACCGATCGTGCCGGAATTTCGTCCATGTATTGGGCTTGCCTTTACTTTGCATTGTAACGCCGTAACCGCTCGCTGACAACGGAAAATGATGAAATAATGTGTTATGTGTTGGAATATCTTTTTTTGTGTTGACACTTTGGTCGATTCCATTAAGATTAGAGGTAGGAAGCCATGAACTAACCGATAAGGGATGATGATGATGATGATGAGCCGTATAAACCGTGTTTTAGTACTCGGCATCGACGGGGCTGGACAATTTGCCAAGAATACCGACATACCGAACATTCGCAAGCTTTTCGAGAAAGGAGCGCTAACGTTCGAGGCGCAAACCGTTTACCCGTCGATCAGCGCGGAATGCTGGGGAGCGATGTTCCACGGCGTAAATCCGGAGAAGCATAAGCTGACGAACGAGATCGCTGCCGCCCAGGCATTCCCGGAGGATTCACCGTATCCTTCATTCATGAAGCTGGCGCGCCAGGCTTGGCCGGATTGCAAGCTGGCCGCATTCAGCGAATGGTCGCCGATCAACCGCGGCATCATCGAAGAATCCTGCAGCTTTCATGCGGTTTCGGTTTCGGTACCGGAGCTTGCCGAGCAAGCGGCCGATTATATACGGGCGAATCCGGATGTGAAGGTGCTGTACATGCAGTTCGATCACGTAGACGGAGCGGGACATAAATTCGGCTACGGCGAGGAAGGACACCTGGACTCGATCACCGAATGCGACGGCCATATCGGCACGGTACTCCAAGCCGTCGAAGAAGCGGGGCTTATGGAAGACAGTCTCATCCTCGTGACGACGGACCACGGCGGCGGCGGGGACGGGAAGCCTCGCTCGCACGGCAGCGCAGATCCGCTCGACATGACGATTTTCTGGGGCTGCTACGGTCCTGGTATCGCACCGGGGACGAAGCTGCCAAGCGGTATTACGATCAAGGATACGGCCGCGGTCGTCGCATATGCGCTTGGTCTTGAGGCGCCGGCCGAGTGGGAGGGCAAGGTGCCCGAAGGGCTTTTCACGGCTTAGAGCGATTGCCGAAGGGCGGAGTCCGTCTCTCTGTAACGGCGGGCAACAGGGGTCCCGAGGGACGGACAGTGCATGAGAAAAGCGGAGCGCGAACTGGCGACAGTTGAGACGCTCCCTTTTTTTTTGCCTGCATTCGTCTTTGCATCGGCCGCCCCATTAAACATTCGCCGCGAACCTTCTGGCTATCCGTACGTTAAGCTGACCTGGCATTCGGTCTTTTGTCAAAAAAGGGATTTCTCCGTGGCTTGACGAATTCTTAACTTGATCCCATTGCTACGAATATGTCATCATTGAACGAATCGAATCGGGGCTTACTGCCATCAGGTTGACGGGGGAATGAAAATGGCCTACTACCGCCGGCTGTCGATCCGGTCGCAGCTGTCGTTCATCGCGGTATCGATTGCTTGCGTCATGCTGTTCATCATTTTCATTACCTATGTGCAAATTTCAGGCATCATCAACGCCAAAAACAAACAGTACACGCAGGAGATGATCGCCCAAATCAAGCAGACGGTGCACGCGAACAAGGACGTCATCGACCGGTTGATGTCGAACGTCGCTTTTCATCAGGATGTTCAGAACTTTCTGACCGAAGAGGATGTCGTGCAGAGCTACACGCTGTCCAAACGGTTGAGCAGCTTGTTTATCAATATGCGTTCGCTGAAGGACGGCATTCTCGACATCATCATCTATGGCGAAAACGGGCGATGGCTGGACATTGCGGGCGGCAAAAAGCTGACGGCGCAGTACAGCAAATCGATTACGGCGAAGGATTCGATCCACTATTTCGGTCTCCAAAACTTCGGAAGCGCTTACCAAAGCGAGAACGGCGTGCTGATCGGCATGAAAATCAAATATTTTCAATCCGGCGAGAGGTTTAATACCGTAATCGGCACGCTGTTTTTCGTCGTAGACCCGAAGGCGCTCATCGGCGAGTCCGGTACGATATCCAAGCAAATCAATACGCAGTCCTATTTAATCGACAAGGAAAATAAGGTCATGTCCAGCAGCGATCCTTCGCAGGTCGGCCTTACGCTGAATATCGGCGGCGCCGAGAGTGAACCGGGCGAGCAGCGCAAAACGACGGTTAATGGCGTTAACTATGTGCTGCAAACGGAAAGCCTGCCTGAAATCAATGGCTCGATCGTAAGTATGGTGCCGGAGAAGGAACTCCATCGCGATATATCCAAAATCCGCAAAACGGAGCTGATCGTGTTCCTGATAGGCGCGGTTATCATGCTGATCTTGTTTATGCTCGTGATCAACAATATTTTGCTGCCGTTAAAAAAACTGATGGCCTACATGAGCGCCGTCAAGCACGGGCATCTGGACAAGCTTAAGAACCGGATCGAGCTGCAGGGCTATGTGGAAATTACGGTCATGTCGAACGAGTTCAACGGCATGATGGACAAAATCGACAACCTGACGCATCAGCTGTTGGAGACGAACGCGATGCTGTACGGGGCCGAGCTGGAGAAGCAAAAATCGGAGCTGGCTTTCCTGCGAAGCCAGATCAATCCGCATTTTCTGTACAATACGCTGGAAGTGATCAAAGGAATGGCCGCGGTGAAGAAGGTGCCGGAAATCAGAGAAATCGCCAAGGCGCTCGGTCAAATTTTCCGATACAGCGTCAAGGGCGAAGATACGGTTACGCTCAAAACGGAGTTCGGTATCATCGAATCGTATGTGCAAATTCAACAGCTCCGTTTTGCCGGCCGTTTTCAGGTGCGCTATGAGCTTGCGGAGGAAACGTTGGATTGCCAAATCCCGAAAATGCTCGTGCAGCCGATCGTGGAGAACGCCGTGTTCCATGGCCTCGAGCCAAACGAGAATTTGGGCACGCTGACGATCGCAAGCTGTCTCGGCGAAAGCGGGGAGCTTATCATCAGCGTCGAAGACAACGGTCTCGGCATTGAGCCGGACCGGCTTGCGCGAGTGCGCGGCATTCTATCCAAGCCGAATGCGGTCGATCAGGAAGGCAACCAGCAGTTTACGAGCATCGGACTTGCGAACGTCAATAACCGAATCAGGCTGACCTATGGCGGAAATTTCGGGCTGGAGGTGGAAAGCACGCTTGGAATCGGGACGCGAATCGTGTTGAAACTACCGGCTAGGAGGAACGGCCATGTATAAAGTGTTGATTGTGGATGACGAAAGCTGGGTCATTGAAAGCCTGAAGGCGAGCGTCGAGTGGGAAGCCAACGGCTTTGAAGTGACGGGCCAAGCCGAGAACGGGTCCGAAGCGCTTGAGTTTATACGCCGCGAAATGCCGGATGTCGTCTTCGTCGATATTCGGATGCCGGGAATGACCGGTCTCGAGGTCATCAAACGAGGAGGAGAGCTGCGGCAAGCGATCCGTTTCATCGTCGTGAGCGGCTATGCCGAGTTCGCCTATGCGCAGAAAGCGCTGAATTACGGCGCGGTGGCCTACTGCTTAAAGCCTTACGACGAGGACGAAATTTTAAGCGTGCTCAAAAAGCTGAAGAAGCAGCTGGACGCCTCCAGGCAGACGTCCGATTTGGCATTGATTCAGCTTCTGGAGGAGCAAAGCGAAGAAAACAGGCTGCGTCTCAAGCAGGAGCTGGCGAAATGCGGCATCGCCGGAGACGCGGATACGTCGGAGCTGACGGCGATCGTTGCGGCGGGCAGCAGCCAGCCGCCGATCGTTTCTCCCGAAGGGGCGCTTGCCATCCGGATCGGCAAAATAAAGATGCTGTACGTCGTCAAGACCGGCACGGAAAAGGCGCTCGTCGCCGAGCTGGAGCGGCAGCTCGGTACCCCGCTCAGAGGGATCGGCGTCAGCGAGCCGTTTGTCGGGCTGGCCGCCGTCAACAGCGCCGTCTTGTCGGCCAGCCAATTGGCGGATCATTATTTCATCAGCGGGGGGCCCGGCGTCTTTTTCGCGCAATCGGTTCAGCAGGCGGCTCTGAACGAGGCCATTAAGAAAATCGACGCCGCGATAAGAAACAAAGAAATATCGGCGGTGAACCGTCATTTCGAAGCGATCGGCGCGATGTTCCGGCAAGGCGAGCTGACAATCAGGCAAGCTCTGCACGTCTACAACATGATGATGTCTTTCCTGTACCGGCTCGGGTATGAGCAGGGGGACAATCTATTGTACAGCAGCGAGCTGCTGATCGAGACGTTCGGCACCGTTCAGGATATGATCGCTTATCTGGAGAGTCTGACGATCCGGAGCTTCCGCAGCGGCGCGGAATTCAGCTCCGAGGAGACGAGCAACGAAACCTTCAAGTCGCTTTTCCAATATGTCAATGAGCATTTCCGCGAGGATCTGTCCATACAGGAGCTGTCGCAGAAATTTTATATCAATCCGGGCTATTTGAGCCAGCTATTTAAGCGGGAAGTGGGGGAGCCGTTTACGGCCTATATCGCCAAGCAGCGAATCGCCTATGCCTGCGAGCTTCTGGAAAGAACGAACATGATGATCGGCGAGATTGCCGAGATATCGGGTTACCCGGATTATTTTTACTTTACAAGAACGTTTAAGAAGCTTACCGGACAAACTCCCACACAATTCCGCAGCAAACAATCGGACTTATCCAAGCAATAGGAAGAAGGCAGACGAGCCGTCGGGCGCGTTCTGCTTTTTTTTACCGATACCACAGCGTATTTATGTGAAGCATATGGACGAATCACAGAAGTCATATGGAGAAAAAGTAGTTGTTTTATGTTGGATTTGTTGTTTTATGATGGTTTTATGTACGAAAATGTATTTGTTTCCTTTATACTGGAACCCTCATCGGCTGCCTTATAGTGGAATTGTACCCGATGACCTCAGGAAAGACGCGAAATGAAAGCGGTATCTTTTCATTTGCGGCGCGGCTTGCAGGCAGCAAGAGGAACGACGGGCAAACGTCAGGTTCCGGCGGCCCATTCCGCGTCCGATTAAGGGGGGCATATCCACAGAAACGAGTAAACGAATGATTTCCGTAATGACAAACTAATGTGCGGGGGTAATCGAATGAAAAGCAAATGGATGTCCTTATCGCTGGCTGCCGTACTGACGGCGTCGATCGTCGGCTGTTCGTCCGGCAAAACGAACTCGAGCTCGCCTAGTCCTTCGGCGTCGACCGCGCCAAGCGCGTCGGCGGCACCTTCGGCGTCGGCTTCGCCATCGGCCTCGCCGGCTGCGAACGCCAAGATCGACTTTAAAGGGAAGCCGCTCCGCATCGGGCAATGGTGGGGGATGCAAAACGAGCTTTCGCCGGAGGAGAAGGAACGGCAACGCAAGGTGGAAGAGAAGTATAACACGAAGATCGAATACGTAACGGTGCCGAATGCCGAAATGGCGTCGCGTCTCATTACTTCGTCCGTTGCCGGCGAACCGTTCGCCGACATCATGATGCTCGAAGTAAACTGGACGTTCCCGAAACTGGTCGAGGACGGCTACATCCGCAGTATCGACGATCTGATCGATCTGAAGGATCCTCGCCTTGCCAATAACAAAGTCACGATGAATCAAGGCAAATATAACGGCAAGCAATACGGCGTAACGCTTCCGTACACGGAATCCAACGGGATGTACTACAACAAAACGCTGGTTCAAAAGGCCGGTATGCCCGATCCGTACGAGCTGCAGGAAAAAGGCGAATGGAACTGGGACAATTTCCTGAAAATTTGTAAAGCGGTCAACAAAGACGACGTGAACTGTCTGGCGGACTATCCGGTGGAGAACGCGACGTTCCTGATGTATTCGAACGACGCTGCCGTCAACAAAGACAATAAGGTCGCCTTCGACAGCCCGAACGCGCTTGAAGCACTGCAATTCGTTTCGGATCTGTACAACGTTCACAAGGTAGTCGGCAAAGACCAGTTCGGAGGCGGGAAGTCGGCGTTCACCTACGGCTACCGGTGGGATGCGGGCAGCTATGCGCAAAGCTTGAAGGATGACTGGGGTTATGTGTTCTATCCGAAAGGTCCGAAAGCCAAAGACTATATCGTTCCTTACCAAAAAATGAACCAATGGTTCATTCCGAAAGCGGTCAAAAACGCGAAGGACGTTCTGACGGCATGGCTGGAGCTTTATGAATTCGACGTAGAAAAAGGCTATGCGATCAAAATGCAAAAAGAGGAAGCCAACTTCAAAACGAAGGAAAATATGGCGACCTTCCGCAAAATGCTGGATAAAATCCAGCTCGTGAATTATACCTCCTATCCGGGCTTTAAAGACGTTTACGAGGAAGCCGTCAAGAACGTAATGGCCGGTAAAGGAACGCCTGCCAGCGAAATGGCGAGAGTGAAGCCGATGGCCCAGGCCGCAATCGACGTCTCGCTCAAAAAGTAACGGCGTGCACCCGTAATCGCAATACCCCAAATGCGTATACGCGATCATTTGGGGTATTGCTTTTGATTCGGAGTACTTTTTTCTGACGAAACGTTTTAGGGGGGGCCTATTGTGAAGCACCAATCGAAAATCCGCATGGCGCTCGCCGTCTTGCTTGTCGTCTCGCTGGCGGGCTCGCTGCCCGTTCCGTACCCGGCTTCGCCTTATGCGCATGCCGCACAGGAAACGTCCGCGAAGGGCGAATTTACGCTGGGGTCTTCCGTCAAGGACAGCTATGACCAGTACGCCGCCCAGCATAAAGAGAGTCTGCGGCCGTCCGCCCCGGTAGTCATACGCGGCGAATCGTATTCCGGAGCGGAAGGCATGAGCGTGACGGTGCTGGACCGGTTTGAAGGCTCGGAGGGGAAGGCGGTCCGAACCGAGGAATCGGGAACGATCCACTGGGAGGTGGACGTGAAGGAGCCTGGCCTGTATAACCTTGGCGTCCGTTATTTTCCGGTGCAGGGCAAGGGCGGAGATATCGACAGAGAGCTGTTGATCGACGGCAAAAATCCTTTTTCCGAAGCGAAGCATCTGGTTTTTCGCCGCAATTGGAAAGACAAGCATGAAATCAAACGTGACGAGAACGGGAACGACATGTATACGCCGCAAATCGAAAGCCCGGTGTGGCAGGACGTGCCGCTCGAGAACGCGGAAGGGCGCTACGACGAGCCGTATTCGTTTTATTTTTCCAGTGGAAAACACGTCATTTCGCTTGTTTCCGTCAGGGAACCGATGGTGATTGAACATATAAAGCTGTATCAAACGGAAAGCATTCCGTCCTATAAGGATGTCGCCCTCCAGTACGAGAAGAACGGCTATAAGCCGGCAAAGGACGCTTTGGTCAAAGTCCAAGGCGAAGCGGCGGCTTTCAAATCCAGCGCGGAGCTCTACCCGAGGTCGGACCGTTCCAGCCCCGCCACGGAACCGTACCACGTCTCCAAAATCCGGTACAACACGATCGGCGGCAATAGCTGGAGCGAACCGGGCAAATCGATCACATGGGAGCTCGAAGTGCCGGAGGACGGCCTTTACAAGCTCGGCATCAAGTACAACCAAAGCTTTCAAAGGGGAGTAACGTCATACCGCAAGCTGTGGATTGACGGCAAGGTGCCGTTCCAGGAGATGAAGAGCATTCCGTTCGATTTCGGTACGGATTGGAGCATGAAGACGCTCGGGGACGGGGATAAGCCTTACCTGTTTTATTTGACGAAGGGAAAGCACGAGCTCAAGCTGGAGGTTTCCCTCGGCGACATGGCGGTTCTCATGCGTACGGTCGAATCGAGCATCCTGGATTTGAACGGCATCTACCGCCGCATCGTCATGGTAACCGGTTCGACGCCGGACGAATACCGCGACTATCAGCTCGAGCTGAAAATTCCCGAAATGCTGGACTCCTTCCGCAAACAATCGGACGCGCTCGGGAGGGTTGCATCGGAGATCGAACGGTTGACGGGAGGCAAGAGCGACCGGACGGCTACGCTGAACCGGCTCGTTTACCAGCTGAACGATATGACCGACAGACCGGAGACGATCCCGAAGCGGATGGAATCGTTCAAAACGAATATAAGCTCGCTGGGCGATTGGATCTTCTCGGGAATTTTCTCGCCGCTGCAGATCGATTATTTGACGGCGTCATCGCCGGAAACGAAGCTGCAGCGTCCGGATGCGACATGGTTTCAATCGATCAAGCATCAGGTCGCCGCCTTTTTCATCTCGTTCTTCACGGATTACAATGCGCTCGGCTCATCGTCCAAAAGCAACCGCGTCATTCAGGTGTGGGTCACGAACGGACTGCGGCAAGCGCAGGTCGTTAAGTCGATGATCGAGGAGACTTTCATGCCGAATTCGGGCATAGCGGTCGATCTTCGAGTGGTCAGCGCGGATGTCCTGCAGCGTGCGGTTCTTGCCGGAAAAGGACCGGATATCGCCTTTACCGTCGGCGAGGACACGCCGGTCAACTACGCGCTGCGCAACGCTTCGGAGGAATTGTCCAAGTTTAAGGGCTTCGCGGACGTGAAGAAACGGTTTCTCGCTTCTTCGTTCGTTCCTTACGAATTTAACGGCGGCGTATACGGTATCCCGACGGAGCAATATTTTCCCGTCTTGTTTTACCGCAAGGACATTCTTGACGAGTTGAAGCTGAGCGTTCCCAAAACTTGGGACGACGTCTATGCGATGATCCCGGAGCTTCAGAAACAGAATCTGGAGTTCGGTTTCCCGATCCAGGTGCTTGTCAAACTCGGAACGAACGTCCAGGCGGCATCGCAGCTGCCGGTCAATACGACGTTCGCCACCATGCTGCTGCAGGATAACGGGGAGCTCTACAAGGACGGGGGCAAAGCCAGCGCGCTCGATTCCGAAACGTCGGTCAAGGCGTTCCAGGAATGGACCGACCTGTACTCCAATTACAAGCTGTCGCTTACGACGGATTTCATTAACCGGTTCCGCATCGGCGAGATGCCGATCGGCATAGCGGATTATACGAACTATAACATCATCAGCGCAATCGCGCCGGAGCTCAAAGGACTATGGAGCTTTTCATTCGTGCCCGGTACGGCAAAGCCCGACGGCTCGATCCGGCGCGAAGTGCCGGGAGCGGGAAGCGCCACGATTATGCTGAAGAGCAGCAAAGACAAAGAAGCGGCATGGGAGTTCCTGCAATGGTGGAGCGGCGACGATATTCAAGCCAGATTCGGCCGTGAGATGGAATCGATTTTCGGTCCCGCAGGGCGGTACGCGGCGGCCAATGTCGGGGCGCTGAGCCAAATCCCTTGGCCGGTTCAGGATTACAAGGTACTCCGGGAACAGCTGGATTGGGTTAGAGGCATTCCGCAGGTCGCGGGCGGTTATTTTACGGGAAGGCATCTCGACAACGCTTTCCGGAGCGTAGTCATCTCAGGCGATGACCCGCGCGAGTCCATCGACAAATATGTCCGGTTTATCGACGACGAAATCGTTACGAAACGCAAGGAGTTCGGCTTGCCGAACTAATCGCCGCAGACGCGGCAAATCGGTAGTCATCGGCGACGCTTTCGGCGGCTGCCGTAACGATCGAAGGATCATCGAACTTACAGGATAGAGAGGGGGAGATTCCGATTTCAAAGCCTGTGAACATAGAAGCGGGCCTGCCGGCGCAGGCCGCGCTCCCGCAAGCGCCGAGACGAGGCCGGCTTTCGGAACTCGCCGGACGCATGAAGAAGCACAAGCACGGATATGCGCTAATGGCCCCGTACTTCCTCATTTTCTTCATTTTTACGGCGTTCCCGGTGCTGCTCGCGTTCGGGCTCAGCTTCACCTATTTCAACATGCTCGAGGCGCCTAAATGGGTCGGGTGGGAAAATTACGCCCGCTTATTCATCAAAGACGAGGTGTTCTTGATCGCAGTCAAAAATACGCTGCTGTTCGCCGTCGTTACGGGGCCGATCAGCTATATGGCCTGTTTCTTTCTGGCATGGCTGATCAACGAGCTGTCGCCTAAAATTCGTGCGGTCGTGACGCTTCTGTTCTACGCGCCCTCAATCGCGGGAAACGCCTACTTGATTTGGCAGGTTGCGTTCTCGGGCGATTCCTACGGCTATATCAATGCCTTTTTGATCAAATGGGGCTTTATTCTGGAGCCGATCCAATGGCTGCAGGATCCGAAATACATGCTCGCCATCATCATGCTCGTTCAGCTATGGCTGAGCCTCGGCACCGCGTTTCTCGCCTTTATCGCGGGCCTGCAGAGCATGGACCGCACCCTAATCGAGGCGGGGGCGATCGACGGCGTGCGGAACCGCTGGCAGGAGCTGTGGTACATTACGCTGCCGTCTATGCGGCCGCAGCTGATGTTCGGAGCGGTCATGCAAATAACGGGCTCGTTCGCGGTGGCGGATGTGACGACGAACATGGTCGGCTTTCCGAGTCCGCAGTATGCGGCGCACACGATCGTGAATCACTTGCACGATTACGGGGCGATCCGGTTTGAGATGGGATATGCGAGCGCGATTGCGACCGTGCTGTTCGTACTCATGCTCGGCTCCAATATGGTGGTTCAGAAGCTGCTCAGGAAAGTGGGGGATTAGCGGTCATGAGAATCAGTTTGCGCAGACAAAAGAGAGTGAACCGCTCCATGCCCGTCGACTTCGCCTTGTTTCTGTTTCTCGGCTGTGCGGGCTGCTTCATGGCGGTGCCGATCCTTTATATGATCAGCACGGCGCTCAAGCCGCTCGACGAGATGTTCCTGTTCCCGCCGACATTCATCGTGCGGAATCCGACGATCGATAATTTTTACGATTTGACCCGCGTATTCGCGAATTCGTGGGTACCGTTTTCCCGGTACCTGTTCAATACGTTTTTCGTCACGTTTCTGGGCACGGCCGGGCATGTCATTCTGGCATCGGCTGCCGCGTATCCCCTTGCGAAGCATGATATCCCGGGTAAAAACGTGCTGTTTGCGATGATCATCTTCTCGCTCATGTTTGCTACCGAGGTTACGTCGGTGCCTAACTATATGACGATTACTTGGCTTGGACTGCTTAACTCGTACGGCTCGCTCATCCTGCCTGCATTCGGCGCGTCGCTCGGCCTGTTTCTGATGAAGCAGTTCATGGAGCAGATTCCCGACTCACTCGTCGAAGCGGCCAAAATCGACGGAGCCAGCGAGTACCGCATTTTCTGGCAAATCGTCATGCCGATCGTAAGACCCGCCTGGCTGACGCTCATCATCTTCTCCTTCAAGGGGCTGTGGAGCGGCGGAGGCGGCAACTCCACCTTCGTGTACAGCGAACAGTTGAAGACGATGGATGCCGTGTTCGGGCAGCTGCTTGGCGGCGGCTTCGTCATGTTCGGTCCGACGGCGGCTGCGGCGCTCATGATGATGGCGGTGCCGATTACGGTGTTTATCCTGACGCAAAGCAATGTAATCGAGACGATGTCCACATCGGGCTTGAAAGATTAAGCGGACTCCGCAAAAGATTCTTGCGAGTAGAACGGTTTTTCGGCGAAGTTGCAGGGTTTACTGAATGAAATAGAGGGGGGAGAACAGAATTGAGCGGCAAAAAGATTACGATCGTACTCCTCGCGTTGTTCATGCTTGCGCTTGGTGCGGTGTCGCCCGTTGCCGCCGCCGCGCCTGACAGCGGGTATAACTATTCGTTCTGGGGCGAACCGGAGCCCGCACCGTTCCCTTATACGGCGGGCAAGGTGATATACGGGCAGCAGCTGGGCATCGGCGAACTGAACGCGCCTCAGGATTTGGCGATCGGACCGGACGGCGGCATCTATATCGCCGATACGGAGAACAACCGGATCGTCGTCACGGACGAGAACGGCTCGCTGCGCCGCGTTATCGATTCTTTCGAAAACGGCGGCAAGAAGGAAACGTTCAACAAGCCATACGGCGTGTACGTCGACGGGAGCAGCCGACTTTACATCGCCGATACCTTTAACGGGCGCATCGTCCTTCTGAAGAGCGACGGCACCTTCATCCGCTCCTTCGGCGCGCCCAAATCAAGCATCATTCCGCAGGACTTCCAATACATCCCGCTTAAGCTGAGCGTGGATAAGGCGCAGCGGATGTACGTCGCGGCTAGAGGCGCGTTCGAGGGGATATTGGAATTCGACGGCGACGGCAATTTCCGGGGCTACGTCGGGACGAACAAAGTCCGATTCAGTCCGGCGGACCTGCTCTGGAAGCGCATCTCCACGCGGGAGCAAACCAAGCAAATGATGCTGTTCCTGCCTGTCGAGTTCAGCAATCTGGATTTGGACGAACGCGGTTTCATCTACGCGACTTCCTCCGAGGTGAACGCCTCCAAGCCGATCAAACGCGTGAATCCGGGCGGCGAGGACGTGCTGCGCAGAGAAGGGTATTTTCCGCCTATCGGCGATATATCGGCCATTCAGGTCGACGCAACCAAGCAAGGCGCAGAGCTGGAAAACCAAGGGGGCTCCGTCTTCATCGACGTGGTGTCCGATGTAAGCGGCATGTACAGCGGCCTGGATTCGCAGCGAAACCGCATCTTTACGTACAATCGCGACGGCGATCTGCTGTATCAATTCGGCGGTGCCGGGATGACGGACAATCAATTCAAGAAGCCCACGGCCATCGGCATGGCGGGCGAGAAGATGGCGGTGCTGGACAGCGGCTTGAACCGGCTGACGGTATTCGAGCCGACGCGATACGGCAAGCTCATCCGGGAAGCGGTCAAAGCCCAGGATGCGGGGAAAGAGTCGGAATCGGCCAAGGCATGGGAGGAAGTGCTCAAGCTGAACGCCAATTTCGACATCGCGTATATCGGACTCGGAAAGACGCTGATGAAACGCGACGACAATAAAACGGCGATGGCGCATTTCGAGAATGGCAGCAACCGCACCTATTACTCGGAAGCGTTCAAGCGGTATCGGAAAGAGGTCGTTTGGGACCATTTCGGAACGATCATGACGTCGCTTCTCGCCGTCATTGCGGTATTCGCTGCTATCCGTTTTTGGCTGAAGCGCCGTGCAGAGTCCCGTTTTTACGTCGATACCGTGGTCTGGAAGGCTCCCTTCCAAACGATTCTCCGTCCGTTTAACGGCTTCTGGGAGCTGAAATACGAGAATAAAGGCAAGGTCGGCATCGCGCTGCTGATCGTTCTCCTGCTGGTTGTCACGATGATTATGAAGCGACAATACTCGGGCTTCGTCGTCAATTTCAACAAGCTGAACGAGCTTAACAGCGTCGACGAGCTCAAGTTTATCGTGCTGCCGTTCCTGCTCTGGTGCGTATCGAATTGGTCGCTGACGACGCTGATGGACGGAGAAGGGAAGTTCCGCGACATCGTGATGGCCACCGGCTACGCGATGCTGCCGCTGATCCTTATTTTTATCCCGCAAATCGCGTTCAGCAATGTGATCACGCAGGAGGAGAGCGCGTTTTATTATTTGCTCGATTCCATTGCCTACCTATGGTTCATCTGGCTGCTGTTTGTCGGCATCATGACGGTTCATCAATATTCGATCGGCAAGACGATCGTTACGATGCTGCTTACGCTCGTGGTCATGGCGTTCGTGATTTTCCTCGGACTGCTGTGCTTCAGTTTACTGCAGCAAATGTACGTGTTCTTATATTCCGTATACCGGGAGCTTTCGATCCGATTCTAGAGGAACGACGGGGCGCCCTGCGAAGAAAGCTTCGAAGGCTGAACGTCACTTTGCGGGGTTACTTTTGATAGGGAGGGAGAGCATTGAGCGCAATGAAAAAAAGGATGTTGACAGCCGGCATTTGCTTGACCGTCCTGATCGGCTTCAGCGGTTCCGTCTTGATGGCCGATACGAAAGACAGCGGCGGCGGGCAGCCGGGCGGAGCGGGACAACCAAGCGCAGCCGGTCAAGGGAGCGGGCTGATTGCAGCGGCAACAAGCAGCCAAAGTAGTGTCAGCGGTGCGCCGCTGGCGGCGGCCGTACCGATCAAAGCGCCCGACCGCATGGAGCTGATGGCCGAGAATGGCGTGCTGCAGCTGTATATGAATAAGACGACAACGGAAATTGCGGTAGCGGATAAACGATCGGGGGCGATCTGGTACTCCAACCCGCAGGACCGCGACAAAGACAAAATAGCGGCGGCTATCAACAAATCGAATCTTTCCTCGCAGCTGATCGTGTCGTACTTCGACGAGAAGGGCCATGAAACGGTAATCGACAACTACCAGGAGAGCATCGCCCGCAAGCAGTTTGAAATCGTGAAGACGGATAAGGGCGTCAAGGTCGTCTATCAAATCGGCAATTTTCAGAAAGGGATCGAACTGATTCCGAGAACGATCAGCAAGAAGCGGATGGATGAGAACATTCTCGGCAAAATCAAGGATGAAACGGTTAAAAATATGATCACGACGCGCTTTTTCCTTAATGAGGAGAAGCAGGTATACGAACGGAAGGATATGGCCGACTACATCGTGAAAGACATTGTGGCGGTGCTGGAATCGATCGGATATACGGCGGAGGACGTCGCGCTCGATAACGAGCAGAACGGCGGAGGCGACAGCAAAAAGAACGTTTCGCCGCGGTTTACGATTCCGGTGGAGTACGTACTCGAGGGCGATAACTTTCGAGCGGGGATTCCAGGCGGACAGATCGGCGAAACGCCGGAGTTTCCGCTGCATACGGTGCAGCTGCTGCCTTTCTTCGCATCGGCCGGCACCGACAAGAACGGCTACATGTTCGTTCCCGACGGCTCCGGGGCGCTTATTCATCTGAACAATCAGAAAAAATCGTCCCCGTCCTATGAGGTGCCGCTGTACGGCAAAGACGAAACGCCGCTGCAAAAAAGAGAGCCGCAGCAGTCGCAAAAATCCCGGCTTCCCGTATTCGGCATGAAGCAGGACGATCAAGCGGTCGTTGCGATCATCGAGAAGGGGGACGCGCTGGCGACGGTAAAAGCGGACACGAGCGGCAAGCTGAACGCCTACAACAGCGTCAGCGGTATGTTCGAGCTTCGGACGATGGAGATGTTCCGGTACCGCGCAGGACGCGTGTCCAAGGAAACCCCGCAGTTTTCCCCTCTGTACCAGGGGGATGTGGCGCTGCGGTACGCGTTCCTGTCCGGCAGCTCCGCAGGATACGTGGGGATGGCGAAGACTTACCGGAACTATCTCGTACAAACCAACCGGATGCGGAAGCTGGAGGCGGGAGCGGATACGCCGTTCATGCTTCAATTGGCCGGATCGATTCCGACCCGCCAAACGTTTCTCGGTATCCCTTACCAATCGGTCGATTCGCTTACCTCGTTCGAGCAAGCGACCAAGCTGCTCGGGGAATTGAAGCAGAAAGGCTTGTCGCGTATGCGCGTTCAGTATACGGGCTGGTTCAACGGAGGGATTACACACCGCTATCCGGACGACATTGCCGTAGACGGCGCGCTGGGGGGCGAAAGCGGGTTTAAATCGTTCATCCGTTATGCGGAAAGCAATCGGATCGAGCTGTTTCCCGACGTTTCGTTCCTGAGGGTATACGAGGACGGGCACGGTTTCAAGCCGTCGCGGGACGCTGCGCGCTTCATGGAACGGACTTCGGCGAAGCGCTATGATGTCAATCCCGTCACATTAAGGCTTGGCGATTTCGCTTACTACGTATTGTCGCCCGGCAAGCTGCCCGGCCTCGTCGACAGTTTCCTCGCGGACTACGGCAAATTCAAGCTCAAGGGTCTCTCTCTGCGCGACCTCGGCGAAGACGTCAACTCCGATGTGAAGGCGAAGGCGGTCATCGATCGCCAGAAATCCGCCGGCTTGAATGCGGAGTCGGTGAAGAAGGTGGCGGATACGGTGGGAAGCGCAATGGTTAGCGGCGGCAACGCTTATGCGATCCCGTTCGCGCAAACGATCGTGAACGCGCCCCTGTCGAGCAGCCGGTTCAGCATCGCCGACGAGGAAGTGCCGTTCTTTCAAATCGTGCTGCACGGTTACGCGGATTATGCCGGCGTTCCGGCGAATCTCGACACGAATCAGGATACCCGGGAGCAGCTGCTCAAGACGCTTGAAACGGGCGCGTCCGTTTATTACGAGTGGTTTTATGAGCAGCCTTCGGCGGTAAAGGAGACCAAGTTCAACGGCTTATATTCCTCCTACTACGAGGATTGGATGGACGAAGCGCTTCAGGTCTATATGGAAACGAATAAGGTGCTGAAGGATGTGCAAGGTCAAACGATCGAGGGGCATGAGAAGCTCGCGGACAACGTATTCCGGACGACTTACGAGAAGGGCAAGACGATTACGGTCAATTATAACGATCAAGCGGTCACGGTGAACGGGGTCCGGATCGAAGCGCAGGGCTATGTAGTGGGAGGCGAAGCGAAATGAGATTGCTTAAACGGAAACAGCTCTCCCTGGAGCAAAAAAAATCGGCGCTCGGCGTTCTGTTCGTCACGCCCTGGCTGCTAGGTTTCGTCTTCCTTTTTGCGATTCCGCTTGTCCAGTCGCTGCAGTACAGCCTGAGCAACCTCAAGGTAGAAATGGGCGGCTTTCAGAAGGAGTTCGTCGGCTTCCAGTACTACCAGGAGCTGCTGTTCTCGCACCCGACGTTCAACCGGACGCTGATCGATTCCGTCAGCCATATGGTCGTCAACGTGCCTTCCATCATCATATTCAGCTTATTCGCGGCAACGATTCTGAATCAAAAGTTTACCGGACGCGTGTTCGCAAGAGCGGTTTTCTTCCTGCCGGTCGTACTCGCTTCGACCGTGCTCTCGCTCGAAACGAGCACGGAGATGAGCAATGCCGCCGCCTCGCTGACCGGGGGGGCGGAGGAAGGCAACTTTCTGAGAAGCTTCGAGCTGGAGCGGATGCTGCTGGAGTCCGGAATGGGCGGCGTTTTCGTCGATTACATTACCGGCTCGGTCAACCGGATCTATGAGATCATCAGCTCTTCCGGCGTGCAGATTCTTATTTTCCTCGCTGGGCTGCAGTCCATTTCGCCGTCCATTTACGAAGCGGCTAGAATTGAGGGGACGACGGGTTACGAAGCGTTCTGGAAAATTACGTTTCCGATGCTCAGCCCGCTGATTTTGACGAATGTCGTTTACACCGTCATCGACTCGTTTAACAACAACAAGCTGAACCAGCTGATCATGGATACGGCGTTCAAGTCGCTGAACTTCAGCTCCAGCGCGGCGATGGCGTGGATGTATTTTGCGGTGACTTCGATCATCCTGAGTTTATCCGTCTGGCTCATATCCCGCAAAGTATTTTACTATGACTAAGCCGATTTGATAGCTTACCATCCCAATACAAGGAGTGAACGCAATGAAGCAGGTCATCAGGCTAAACGCCCCGCTATGGAAGCGGGTGTCGCGAATCCATTGGCTGGATCGGCTGCTGCATGCATGCTGGGTGCTCGTCAGAGCGGTGCTCGTAAGCGGGTTATGCTTCGTCATTCTGTATCCGCTGTTCTTCAAGCTGTCCGTGGCGTTCAAGCAAAAAACGGACGTTTACGACCCAACCGTCTTATGGATTCCGAAACATTTTACGGTGGAAACGTTTCGCATCGCCGCCGCCTCGCTAAATTATGCGGATACGTTCCTGAATTCGCTGCTTATCTCTTCCACATCGACGATACTGCAGGTGATTTCATGCTCGCTGGCGGCATTCGGATTCGCGAGGCTGAAGTTTAAGGGCAGCGGGGTGTTGTTCGCGCTAGTGATCTTTACGATCGTCGTGCCGGCCCAAACGATTATGATTCCGTCTTACTTG
Organism: Paenibacillus litoralis; assembly: GCF_046244365.1. Classification (NCBI taxonomy): domain Bacteria; kingdom Bacillati; phylum Bacillota; class Bacilli; order Caryophanales; family Paenibacillaceae; genus Paenibacillus; species Paenibacillus litoralis. The sequence continues at coordinate 3,823,944 of NZ_CP176395.1, forward strand.
AACTACCGGTATTTCGACTTGTTCGGCTTCTTCAGCTTGTTTCACGGAGAAGGGCTTAATCTGCTCGACAGCTACTGGCCGTTCCTGCTGCAATCTTCTACGGGCATGGGGATCAAGAGCGGGCTGTTCATTTTCATCTTCCGCCAGTTTTTCCGCGGCATTCCGAAGGAGCTGGAGGAGGCGTCTTACATGGACGGCGCCGGCGTCTTTCAGACGTTTTACCGGATCATGCTGCCGAACTCGATTCCGGCAATCATTACGGTGCTGCTGTTCTCCTTCGTGTGGCAGTGGAACGACAATTATTACGTATCGCTGTTCCTCACCCGCGTCAAGGTGCTGTCCACCCAGCTCCCGACCATGTGGGCGTCGCTGCAGATCGACGATCCGCTATATGCGTACATGGCCAAAAACGCTGGAGAGCTGCTCTTCATCGCGCCGATCGTAATCCTGTACGTGATCGTACAGCGTTACTTCGTCGAGAGCGTCGAGCGGACGGGAATCGTAGGATAAGGCTATAGTTTACGAAGCTGCTTGCACCGAGTTAGGTGCAGGCGGCTTTTTCGTTAATCGGGAGGGAGGTGCAGGAGGAAGTTCGAAATGGAGAGCGAACCTATTAAGTTAGAACGCAATCCTAAGCGGAACGATAGAGCATGGCGCTGCTAGTAACGAGAAAAGAGACGGTTTGAAGGAAGACTATCGGAGCGCTGCGTAATAATGACGTTGAACTCATAATATGAGCGTTTCAAGCTTGGACAAGAAGGGGAGTACAACCGGGATGAATGGCCATCCAACGCTAATCATAGGAATCGCCGGAGGAGCGGGAAGCGGCAAAACGACGCTAAGTCTCGCGCTCGAACGAAGCTTACGTGCATACGATGTTCATACGATCCATACGGACCGCTTTTTTAGGAGAGAAAAGCCTACCGCCATTCTGCCTGGCAGCGGCAATCGGTATGACGATTTCAATCATCCGGATGCCGTCGATGTCGGTGCGATAACGGACGAGCTGGACCGAATGTTAACCCGGAGGTCGTTCGATGCCGTCATCGTGGAAGGTTTCTTGCTGTTTCATTTTGCTAGCCTGCGGGAGAAGCTGGCTCTCAAAATTTTTGTCGACTGTCCGCAGGATGTGAGAACGCAAAGAAGAATCGATAGCTTTATGAAATGGGGCATTCAAACGGAAGATTTGGAGGCGTACGCCGCATTCGTGAACGAAAGGCATGACCGGTTCGTAGAGCCGACGCGCTGGGAGGCCGATATCGTCGTAAACGGTTTGGTTCAAAAACCGGCAGCGGAGCGGATCCTCGCAAGTTGGATCGAAACGAAGCTTAACGGGCTGACAAGCTGCACGAATACCGTGGAAAGCAAGCCCTCGTCGTTCTACTGACTGCTTCTGTCAGCAAAGATCGAGTATGCTGAACATACCGTGTAAACAAGGAGGATTCGTTATGGTTGGATCGATCTTTAAGAAAGCGCTGCTCGAAGAAACGGGCAGAAGCTGGGAGCAATGGATTGCGGTTATGGAGCAGAGGGTGGATCATACGTGGACGCACGAGCAAGCCGTTCGGTTTTTGACCGAAGAATGCGGCATGCAGCCCGAGTGGAGCGAGCTTGCAGCTTCCATGTTTGAACAGAAGCTGGGGCGAAAGCCCGTAGGGCATAGTGCCGATGCAGGGTTTCAAATCGGCGTAAGAAGAACGTTTCCCATCTCGCTCGAACAGGCATGGCATGTGCTGATTTCCGAAGACGGCGTATCCAAATGGTTTGGGGAACTGCCGTCGTACTCGCTGCAAGCCGGACAAAGCATTCGTTCCAAGGATGGGGTAGCGGGCGAAGTTCGGGTGTTCAAACCGTATAGTCATCTGCGAATGTCCTGGCAGAGAGAAGAGTGGGACGGCTCGTCCACGCTTCAAATTCGCGTTTTGCCCGCAAGCGGAGGCAAGACGACGATCAGCTTCCATCAGGAAAAGCTGGACGATTTGTATATGAGAGAATTGATGAGGCGCCACTGGGAACATGTCCTGGATCTGCTGTCGCCATCCTGCAAGGTTTCATTATAACGATACTTCCCGTTACCTCGCATAGGAAGGTGCTGTCATAATAAAGACATGCAGCGATTTTCGAAGGGGGTTAACCGCAACATGTTCAATCCAAAATCCGATATCGACGTTACCGCAGCCGCGGCGCTTTTGGAGCATTATTGGGGATGCAGCGTAACGGATGTAACGTTCCTGACGGGAGGCAACCTGAGCAGCGTTTTTTCCTTCAATCATTCGGGGAGCGGATATGTGATCCGGTTCAGCGGCTTGGAGGATGCGTTTCAGACGGAGCGCTATATCGCGGATTTGCTTTCTGCACAGGGCGTGCCTTATCCGAGGGTAATCGGACAAGGGACGGCCGGAAGCTGCGTGTATGCCATCTCCGAGCGCGTGGAAGGCATCGTCGTGGCGGACCTTCCGGAAGACGGCAAGAGCGCTCTACTACCCGACCTTGTCAGGGTAATCGCCAAAATGAATCAAGTAAAGCTTGATTCTTCGTCAAGCGGCTACGGTTGGATCGATCCCGACGGCAACGGAAGGTACCCGGCGTGGGAGCGATTTCTCGTTTCCTTCTTTCAGGAAGATCAGACGGGGACTTTTTGGGAAGGGTGGCACGATCTCTTTCACACAAGCTTCCTGGAAAAAGATGTGTTCGAGGAGTGCTATGCGCGGCTAATGTCTTACGCCCCGTACAATGCTCCGCACCGGTATTTCGTCCATGGAGACTGCCACGCTTGGAACATCCTCTCGGATGGGCGCGGCATTACCGGCATTATTGACGGCAACTGCGTATACGGGGATTTTCTGATCGATGTCTCGATCGCGGAAGGGGTAATACCGGGTAGAAATGTCATTCTGGCTTTCCGCGATCATTATGAGCGGCTAGGCATTCCGATCCCGGATTTTAAGGAACGAATGCTGGGCGCCCGCTATTTTAAAGGGTTGGACGGCCTTCGCTTCTATGCCAAAATGGGTTGGAAGCCCGCCTACAAGAAGCTGAAAAGCGATCTGCTTGCGTTAGTTTGAATGAAGGCTTTGCGAAGGTTTATTATAAGGCGAACCCCTTCCGCACCGGCTGGCGACGGAAAGGGGTTATTTGCCTTCCGCAGGTTTGATGCTCTGATTGATTTCCACGATCATGTCCTGCAGCCCGCGGTTGTTGTAGCCCTTCACGGTTTCCTGCCACATGGCGACAGGGTCATCCTTGCTGATAGTAATTTTGATCAAATCGTCAAGCGGGTTAATCGATGCGCTCAGCTTGTCCTTGAGAGGGCTCGGTAAGGAAACGATCGGGTAGTTGATTGGAACCGCACGCGCGTTATTCAGCTGCCAACGCATTTCTTCCAGGCTTTTCTGAATGTTGGCTTCGCCCAGGTTGAGCTTGTTAACGTCATTCAACTCGAAATACCGTTCCTGTCCCCATGCGGCAAGCGAACGAAACACTTCAAGGGAAGGGTATTTCTTCAGAATGCTGCCCGATTGCCCGGTTTTTTCGTCCGTCGGCCGAATCATGACGATTTTGTCTTCTTCTTCTTCCTTGTAATCTTGTCCCTCGATACCGTACTGCATCAACTTCTTCCCCTCCGGCGACAGCAGATAGTCGTACAGCCGCATGATGCGGTCCATTTTGCGGTCGTCCAGCTTGGCGTTGAAGTAGGTTTCCGTCCAGTAGGTGGGCGCTACATAGTAGTAGCGAGCGCCGTCGTCGGCGGGCCACATATGCAAGATTTTTACGCTGTCAAAAAAGTTTTTACCCGGGTTGTACCGGTTCCACAAATGCTCGAGCTCGCTTAAATGAGCGGGAGTTGCGCGGAAAGCGAAGGCGCCGGCTTTGTTCTGCGCAAACTTCTCGTTGGCGTCGCCTTCTTTCATGACGGTAAAGTCCTTGTCCAATCCTCCGCTTGTATACAGCTTGCGGAATTGCGATACGACATCGTTCATTTTGGTCGAAGCGTAATACGGAACCCAGCGTTCCTCTTCATGTACCCATTGCGATGCGGCAAACTGCGGGAATGTCGGGCTGAAGGCCCACGACAAATAGTTCATGCTGTTGGCCGTCAGTCCGACGGTGTCGTTCTCGCCGTTGCCGTCCGGATCTTTCTCTGCAAACGCTTGCATCATGGCGGAAAACTGGTCGAAATTTTTGGGATCCCGGAGCCCCAGTTGATTCATCCAATCTTTGCGGATCAGGACAACGCGCTCAAGCATCCACAAATCGTTCGTCGGATAGGCGATTCGAGGGAGCATATAAAGTTTTTTGTCGCGGGCAAGCGCCCTCACATCTGGAATTTGCGCAATCTGGTACACGTTCGGATATTTACTCAAATCGTCCGGCAGCGGTCTGATCAGCTGCTGCTTGATCCAGTCCGAGTATATGCCCGGCGTGTCGCTTGCAATCGAGTGCGCGAAAACATCGGGGAAGCTGTCGGATGCCGCCCAAACCTGAAACTTCTGTACATAGTCGGAGTAGCTGACCTGAACGGGCTTAAGCGTTACATTGAAATCCCGTTCGATTTTTTGCAGGACGGCATCGTTCTTCTCGAAGGCTTTGCCGATTTCCCAGAATGAAATGGAGATATCGAGGTGCTCGCTCATGGAATCGGCGTTCGGAAGAACGGCCGTTTTGGCTTTGTTGTCGTCTTTGCAGCCGGCCATGGCGGCAATCATGGAGACGCCGGCGATCACGCCGGCGATCGTTCGAAATCGCAGCAATTGCGAACCTCCTAAGATGATTTCTTTTCAAGAACGGATGCTTCCCTCTAGGGTTTCCGGCTGACACGGCGCGGAACTGCGTCCAGGTGCGGAAAGAACGGGATCTTCGTTCTAAGACTCTTCGTCCATGCGGCGCAAAAGCTCGCGGACTTTGCTTTCGTCGAACTGGCCTTCTTCTTTGAAGGCGCGAAGCATATCCTGCAGCTTGCGGCCGGTATTTTCGTATTGATTGTATTCCTCGGCGTATGAAGGATCGAACCAGACGTACGAATCGTTGTCGGAGCTGTTCCGCAAATAGGGCTTGGACCATTGGTCCGGATACTTGTAACCCTGATCGCCGAACATAACGGCCAGCACATCATCGGTTTCAAGCGGCATGAGGTGGTAATAGGTTTCTTTGTGGCCCCCATCCGCGACGACGATATGAATGTAATGGTAAAGGAGATAATGCTCCCCGGTCGTTCGATCTTTGACGATTTCATAAGACTCCAGATCGTTCTGTTCCAGCGGTTTGACCGTTTCCAGTCTTTCGGCCAGCGTTTCGTGGGAAACGCGCTGCTGCCCGGTTAACGAATCGTTCATTCTTGCTTCCTCCTGCGCGGGTTATTGACCCGTATCATGTAGGATTATTATAACACACTCGGCGCAGTCTGCGACGATCTGCTCACAAGGAAGAAAGAGTGGCGTCCCATTCGCATATAGATCATTGACAAAGCCAGGAGAGGGTGAACGGGCATGATCGATTGGGCCAAAGGAAGGGTCGTCCATTGCAGATGGTTGGAGCATAGGCCGGTTCAGGAGCTTCGCGTCGCGCTGGAAGGCGGTACGGGGGAAGTTTCTCTCGCTTATCATTATACGGACGTGCTGCCCCCCGTGACGGTCGGCGACCGCGTCATGATAAATCGTACGGCGGTTAAGCTGAAGCTGGGGACGGGCGGTATCGATTTCGTTTGCGCCGTGCTGGAGCAAAACCCGATGGGGAAGGAAACTGCCGTAGGAGCGGACGGGTTGCCGAGCAAGAAGGGAGATGGAGGGCCGGACAAAAGAGCCATTCCCGAAAGGAACGCCGCAGAAAACATCGGTCCTGTACAGGAGGACCCTGAAGATAGTGAAAAAGGGGATTTGACGGGTAACGGCGGGATCGGTCAGCAACAAGCAGCGTCCGGTTTCGCCAAAGCGGTTTCCGGTAAAAAGGGGGAGGGAGAGCAGAAGGGCGGAAGGATGATGAAGCTTCGCTACACGCCGGTGCAGCGTGCGGTCTACGCCGTAGAAGAGGAAGGCGGCCTTCATCACGGACTGTTTCGCGGCAAGCTGAAGCTCGAAGGGATGCCCGTGCTGATCGGAGGCCTGCATAGTATGCTGCCGGTCGCGCTTAGCTGGCTGCGTTATCGAGGCGAACAGGCGGGAGGCGGCTCGGCGCCTTCCGTCGCTTATGTTATGACGGACGGGGGCGCGCTTCCGCTGGCCGTCAGCCATCACGCGGCCGTTCTCCGCGGGCTGGGCTGGCTGTGCGGCACCGTAACGGCAGGCCATGCGTATGGCGGCGATCTGGAAGCCATGAACAAATACAGCGCGCTGCTTGCGGCGAAGCATGTCCTTCGTGCCGATATCGCGATCGCCTGCATGGGCCCCGGCAGCGCCGGCACGGGAACGCGTTTGGGCCATACGGCGGTCGAGGTGGCGGAGCTTGTCCATGCCGTGAACGCCCTTGGAGGCATCCCGATCGTCATGCCGCGGCTCAGCTTCGCGGATGCGCGCGAACGGCATTACGGCTTGAGCCATCATATCGTGTCGGCGCTTGGCGACATCGCTTTGTCAGGCGCGATACTGCCGCTTCCCGGCGCGCTCGAGCCGGCGCGGCGCATCGTCGTGCAGCGTCAGCTCGAGCGCAGCGGCTGCGATAAGCGGCATCAATGCCTATGGATTGACGGCGTAATCGCGGCGGATGCGCAGCGTGCCATCCAGCGGTATCCGCAAGCGATTACGACAATGGGAAGGGGATTACGCGACGATCCCTCGTATTTTCTGGGCGTATGCGCGGCTGCTGAGCATGCGTTTCGGCAACTGGCCGGATTTGACGCCGTTCCAGCAGCTCCGTCAGCGGAGCGTGGCGGTCCTTCGCCTGGCTGACCAGCACGCGCAGCAAATGACGGACCTCCCATGCTTTGCCGATTAGTCTCATCTGATTCGGGGTAAATGTGCTTTTCATCGTTCGTCCTCATTTCGTATTCGTCCGGAGCGAAGCATCAGTCTGATAGGGACCGCACCCGCTCCGGAATCGAATAATGGGTTTGTTTGTTACAAACCTTATGCGATTGGAGGACAAGTTATGCATCACAACTTCGATATTTGGTATAATGGGCTTGTTTGCACAGCGGTTTCGATAATCGTGCAAGAAAAGCCATACCGCAGCCGGTAAGCGATCACCGCATAGAATAGGGCATGGCAACGGAGGGGGACAATGGAAATGAGCGAACAGAAACAGCATAAGATATTTGAAGAAGTGACGATAAGCAGCGAACCGATTTTTCAAGGCAAGGTTATTTCTTTACAGGTGGATCGGGTCAAGCTGCCGAACGGAGAGACGGCGACGCGGGAAATCGTCAAGCACCCGGGCGCTGTGGGCGTGCTGGCTCTTATCGACGATAAAATGATCGTAGTCGAGCAGTACCGCAAACCGCTGGAAAAAAGTCAGGTGGAAATACCCGCCGGCAAGCTGGATCCGGGCGAAGACCCGCAGCATGCGGCACTTCGGGAGCTGGAGGAGGAAACGGGCTACCGCTGCGAATCGCTTAAGCACGTATGCTCGTTCTATACGTCGCCCGGCTTTGCCGACGAAATTCTTCACCTGTACGTTGCCGAACGGCTGACGAAGGGCGTTGCGAACCCCGACGAAGACGAGTTTCTGGAGTGCGAGGCGATTACGCTGGACCAGGCGCAGCGGTATATTGCGGAGAAGCGCATCAGCGACGCCAAAACGATTACGGCGGTATACGCATGGCAGTTGTACCGGCTGACCGGGAAAATCGGCCACTCATGAGCGGCTCGCTGCGTTCCTTCTACGCCGATCTCCACATCCATATCGGCAGAACGGCCAAGGGAGCTCCGGTCAAAATAAGTGCCGCAAACAACCTAACCTTCGCAAACATCGCCAAGGAAGCGTCCGACCGGAAAGGGATCGACATCGTCGGCATCATCGACTGCCAGTCTCCTGCGGTACAAGAGGAGATCGACGCTCTACTCTCCAGCGGCGAGATGTCGGAGGCGGAAGGCGGGGGCATCCGCTACAAGGAGACGATCGTGCTGCTCGGCAGCGAAATCGAAGTGCGCGATCCCGGCATGGGCCCGGCTCATCTGCTCGCTTATATGCCGACGCTGGACGCCATGCGGAGTTTTACCGCTTGGATGAGCGGGCGTATGAAGAACGTGACGCTCAGCTCCCAGCGCATCTACGTCCTAGCCCGCGAGCTGCAGCGCGAGGTGGCGGACCGCAGCGGCATCATGGTGCCAGCTCATATTTTCACCCCGCACAAAAGCGTATACGGTAGCTGCTCGCCGCAAATGGCGGATCTGCTCGATTTGGCTCAGATTGCCGCCGTCGAGCTCGGCTTGAGCGCCGACACGGAAATGGCCGGCTACTTGTCCGAGCTTGACCGGTTTACGCTGCTGACGAATTCCGACGCGCATTCACTCGGCAAAATCGGCCGCGAATATAACGAGCTCACGCTTAAGGAGCCGACATACGCCGAGGTAGTCAAAGCGCTGGCAGGCGAAGGAGGAAGAGGCGTCGCAGCAAACTATGGCTTGAATCCGCGACTGGGCAAATATCACCGGACGTATTGCGGGCTTTGCGAGTCCATTATTGACGAGCGGGAAGCGACCGTCGACCGGTGTACGTATTGCGGCAGCACCAAGCTGGTGCGCGGCGTGCTCGACAGGATAACGGCGATTGCGGATCGCGAGACGCCTCACGTAGCGGTAACGCGCCCTCCGTACCGGTACCAGGTGCCGCTCGAATTCATGCCCGGTCTCGGTCCCAAGCTGCTGAACCGGCTGCTGGAGGCTTTCGGAACGGAGATGAACGTGCTTCACCGTGTGAAAGAACCCGATCTGGCGGCAGTAGCCGGAGACCGAATCGCCGAAATGATCGTCCGCGCGCGCGAAGGAACGCTTGAACTGGCTGTCGGAGGCGGCGGACGATACGGGAAAGTAACGCATTCCTAGCAAAACCCCGCTGTATTCTCTCAGACAAGCAGTCATAAGCCGTTCGCTTTTTTCATATGGTTAATAGAGGACTTCGACCGATGGGAAAGGGGAACGCCGCATGACGAGTTTGAGCCGAACGATGCACAACTATTCGAAGGAGCATTTGTCGCTGTATGTTTTTATCGCCGTTATCCTGATGACGGGCGTCATATTCGGCGCCGTTATGGTAAATGCGCTGACGCTGGAGCAAAAGCAGGAAATCGGCCGTCATCTGGGCAGTTTTTTTCAATCGGTGGATCAGGGGCTTGGGGACGGGAACCGCGAAACGTTTTTCTCGGGCCTGCTTATGCACTGGAAATGGGTGCTGCTCATTTGGATTTTCGGACTGTCGGTCATCGGGCTGCCGCTCATTTTGGTGCTCGACTTTCTTAAGGGCGTCTTGATCGGTTTCACGGTCGGTTACATGATCGGGCAATATTCCTGGAAAGGGATGCTGTTCGCATTAGCCGGCGTGGTTCCGCAAAATATGATCGTGCTGCCCGTGATGGTTATCTGCAGCGTAACGGCAATGTCCTTCTCGCTCGATATGATCAAACAGCGGTTCTGGCAAAGAAAAGGTACGGTTTATCCGCCGTTTATGCGTTACTCTTTGACGACTGCGGCCATGGCTATGCTGCTCATCGTCGCTTCGATTTATGAAGCGTTCTTGTCTCCTGCGGTCATGAAATGGGTTTCTCCTATGCTTACGGTTGCTCAAGGCGGATAGGCTTGCCGTAAAAGGTTTGACTTTAATTGCGAACACCCCCTATAATGAAAGCAAGTTTGCACGTCAACGGAATGGCCGTTTGAGGGGGAAGAGCATGGAATCCGGCATGGAAGCCAAGATTGATAAAATCAAACAGCAGCTGCAGTCGCAGGGCTATAAATTGACCCCTCAGCGGGAAGCGACGGTTCGCGTCCTTCTGGAAAACGAGGAAGACCACCTTAGTGCGGAAGACGTTTTCATGTTAGTGAAGGAGAAGGCTCCCGAGATCGGTCTCGCGACCGTATATCGTACGCTTGAACTGCTGAGTGATCTGCATGTGCTTGAGAAAATGAATTTCGGCGACGGCGTTGCCAGATATGATTTGAGAAACGACAGTTCTCACCATCACCATCATCATTTGATATGCGTCCAATGCGGCGCGGTCGACGAGATTATGGAAGATTGGCTGGGACCTTTGGAAGAACGGCTGGAGCAGGATTACAATTTCAAGGTGCTGGACCACCGCCTGGACTTCCAAGGCATCTGTCACCGCTGCAACGACAAAGCCAAGACCGAAACGGATCAGTAAAAACCAGCAACACCCTCCCCAAGCGGAACGAAGGTTCCCGCGGGGAGGGTGTTTTTCGTTTGTCGGGAGGCGCAATCGAATCAAGAGCAGCTGTTCCGTGAAAGGTTGGCGCCGAGAATCGTTTCCGCATTACGAGGCTTCATCATAATTGCAGGAGTCCGGCACCTTGGGCGCTGGAGCTATAACCCGAAAGACGACGGGCGTTCTGCTTCAGCTTGGACTTCAGCTGGGACGGCGTGATACCGGGATACAGGTTCAATAAAAGCGCCGCCGCGCCGCTTACGTGCGGTGTTGCCATTGACGTTCCGCTTAGAAGCGAATATTTGGAGCCCGGTATCGTGGAGCAGATTCCGACTCCCGGAGCGGCGATCGTGATGCCCTTTCCACGGCTGCTGAAGGAGGCGATTTGATTGTCGCGCGTCGTTGCCGCAACGGCGATCGTTTCGGAATATTTAGCCGGATAATCGAGCTGGTCTGCCATAATGCCGTTGTTCCCGCCGGAAGCAACAAGCACGATCCCCTTCCTATAAGCCCGTTGGATCGATTCCAGAAGCGTAGCGCTGCCCTCCGGCATGCCGAAGCTCATATTGATGATGTGCATCCGCTTGCGGATACACCAGTCGATCCCTTCAATAATATCGGATACGAAGCCCGCGCCCGAAGCGTCGAACGCTTTGACCGCATACAGCCGAACGCTTGACGCGGCACCGATCACGCCGAATGTATTGTTCAAACCGGCGAGCGTTCCGGCGACGTGTGTACCGTGGCCGTTGTCGTCGCGGGCCGACCGGCTGCTGTTAATAGCGTTATAAGAGCCCGAGATGTTCAGATCCGGGTGGGAACTGACCCCCGTATCGATGACGCCTACCTTCACGTTTCTTCCGTAACTGGCCCGGTCCCAGTAGCGGGGAGCCCGGATGCGGCTGATGCCCCAAGGAATCGTTTGGTTCCGGTTGACGGAAGCGCATGCGGCGTTGGATGAACCCGCCCTGTCATCCGGCAGAACATGTACCGCGAGCTTGCGGTCCAACTCGATCCTTTTGACGAGGGCGTGGTTGCTAAGCGCCTGAAGATTGGTCGACGGATTTACGTGGCACAGCACGGCTCTATGGGACTTTATTTTTTTGTCCGGCGTAAGCCCGGCGGATTTCATCGCACGTAAAAATGCGGTGTAGCAGGCGTTGTTCTTTAGGACGATCAGTCTGCGTACGCGCGTTCGACTGGAATTCGAAGCGATATGGACTTTCTGATCGTCGGATACGATCGATTTAAGCAAGGCGGCAAGCTGGTTCAAAGTCATCCCTCCCGCAAACTATCAGTTCTTTATATGTTCAAAATATGATAGAGAAGAGTTGCCCGTGAGCGGGACAGGACAATGATGCAAAAAATGGCCTTAGCCGCGAGTAAGGGAGAGAGGTTGAGGATAAATTAAGCAAATGCAATCACCATGCGAAAAGGCGGAATGAATAGATGGCAACCTGTACCGTAGGCGTTCCGAAGGAAATCAAAAACAATGAATACCGGGTGGCCTTAACTCCCTCCGGGGCCCATATGCTGCTTCAAGCGGGACATCGCGTGCTGGTAGAACAGGGGGCGGGCTCCGGAAGCGGGTTTTCGGACGAAGATTATGCCGGCGCAGGCGCAATCATCGTTTCGGAAGCTTCCGAAGTATGGGCGCGGGCGGACATGATCATGAAGGTCAAAGAGCCGCTTCCGGAGGAATTCGGATACTTAAGGGAAAACCTGACGTTGTTTACGTATTTGCATTTGGCTGCGGCAGGGCCGCTCACCGATCAACTGATCGACAAAAAAGTGACCGGCATCGCCTACGAGACGATACAGCTTCCTAACGGCAGCCTTCCCCTGCTAACGCCGATGAGCGAAGTCGCAGGCCGCATGTCGGTACAGGTCGGCGCGCATTTCCTGGAGCGTTTTTACGGCGGCCGGGGAGTGCTGCTTGGCGGCGTGCCCGGGGTGCCGCCGGGCGATGTCGTTATCATGGGCGGCGGGATCGTCGGCACGAATGCGGCCAAAATGGCGCTTGGGCTCGGCGCCAGCGTCGTGATTATCGAACGCAGCGCGGAACGGATGCGGTATTTGGACGATGTGTTCGGAGGCCGGCTGCGCACGCTCATGTCGACTCCCTAAAATATCGCGAGCGCGGTGAGAAAGGCCGATTTGCTTATCGGCGCCGTGCTGATTCCGGGCGCCCGCGCGCCGAAGCTGGTGACGGAGGACATGGTTATGCAGATGAAGCCGGGCTCCGTGATCGTCGACGTTGCGGTGGACCAAGGGGGATCGATCGAAACGATCGATAGGGTGACGACGCACAGCGATCCGACCTATGAGAAGCACGGCGTTCTTCATTATGCGGTTGCCAATATGCCGGGTGCGGTGCCGCGTACGTCGACGCTGGCGCTTACGAACGTGACGATGCCGTATGCTCTCGAATTGGCCAATAAGGGAACGGAGCAAGCGATTAGAGAGAGCGCGGCGCTGCAGCTTGGCGTGAATACGTATCGCGGTCACGTTACCCATGAAGCGGTAGCGGGCTCCGTGGGCAAAGACTACACGCGATTGGACGGTCTGTTTACGCTCATAGCGGCAAAATAGCGGCCGTCCGAACGGTTTGTCCGAATCCGTCATAACCCGGCTGGACAAATCATACGCTAGCGGTAAGAGGATTCCCGCCTTCGCGACAGTCGTCTCTTTCGCGTGCGAAGGCATCGGGCAAAGGAGGCGCCGCAGATGATTTTCTCGCTTCGCAAAGGGCTGCAGCTGCTGAAGTATATATTTGTGTTCGTAGTGCTTACCTTTTTTCTGTATCACATCATGACGACGGTGAGCAGCTGGATCGAGCCGACCCATAAGTACAAGCAGCCGGCAGGCCGCTCGGTTAAGGTGTTCGGAAACGAAGGCATCGACGACGCTCACATCCCGATGAAGGATCGGCTCATGCTGTTCTACTGGTACGGCGAGTAAGACAAGGAACCGGGGCTGTGCGGGAGAGATAGCCGCATGTCTGCGGTTCTTTTCATTGAAACGTTGTTTGATACGCGCTCTTTCAGCCTTTTTCATAGGCATCCGATGCAGCTTGTTGCAAAAAGTTTCACATCCTATGTGAGTTTTTTGCGGCTAGGAGAAGGAAATCGTTCCGCCGGTGTGGAATCATTGATTAGAACCGTGAATCGCACTGGGCGATCCGCGGATAGAGAGCAAGGTTATTTTTTTTCATGGTGGAGGAAACAATGAAAGACCTGATGCAATCGTATTTAACGTTTTTATCCGAGGAGCGAGGGCTCTCGGCGAATACGCTGAACGCTTACGAACGGGACATTTCGCAATATATCGATTTTCTGCAGGAGAGCGGCATAGGGGCTCCGCGCGAAACGTCGAAGACTCACGTTATGCAATATTTGCAGAAGCTCAAAAAGCTGGGGAGGGCAGCCGCTTCGGTATCGCGAAGTCTGGTGTCGATCCGCTCGTTTCATCGCTTTCTGCTGCGCGAACGCATCTCGGAAACGGATCCGACGGCGAATTTGGAATCCCCCAAGCTGGACAAGCGTCCTCCCAGCGTGCTGACGGTTGCGGAGGTGGAGCAGCTGCTGGAAGCGCCCGATTTAAATACTCCTCACGGGATTCGCGACAAAGCGATGCTTGAGGTGCTGTACGCGACAGGAATCCGCGTTTCGGAGCTCGTTTCGCTGGACATCGACAGCGCGAACACGGCGATGGGCTTCATGCGCTGTATCGGCAAAGGCTCGAAGGAGCGGATCATCCCGCTCGGCCGCATCGCCGCACGGTGGCTGGAGCCGTATATGCAAGGGATCCGAACGAAGCTTCTCCGCAATAGGGAGGACGAGCAGGCGCTGTTTATCAACCATCTGGGTACGCGTCTGTCCAGACAGGGCTTCTGGAAGATCATCAAAAAATATGCGCGCGATATCCGCATCATGAAGGAAATTACGCCGCATACGCTGCGCCATTCATTCGCCGCTCATTTGCTTGAGAACGGAGCGGATTTGCGGGCCGTACAGGAAATGTTGGGACATGCCGACATTTCGACCACGCAAATCTATACGCAAGTGTCGAAGTCCAAAATGAAAGACGTATACGATCGCGCCCATCCGAGGGCGCATTTGTGAAGCAGCAGCTTTGCCGCCAAGCAAGATCATTAGGATCGAGAGGGTAGAACAGGAGGAACGGCTATGCGCTTTGAAAAAATTTGCTTGATCGTGCTGGACAGCGTGGGAATCGGAGAGCTGCCGGACGCGCCGGCTTTCGGAGATGCGGGTTCTCATACGCTCGGTCATATCGCGGAACGGATATCCGGGTTTGCGCTTCCGCATCTGCAAAGGCTTGGACTTGGAAATATCGCCGCATTACAGGGCATTGACGCCGCAAAGCGGCCGGAAGCGGCCTACGGCAAAATGGCCGAAGTATCCGTCGGCAAAGATACGATGACCGGTCACTGGGAGCTGATGGGACTTAAGGTCACGATTCCGTTTCAAACGTATCCCGAGGGGTTTCCGGATGAATTGATACGTCTCTTCGAGGAAGAGACCGGCAGGAAAACGATTGGGAACAAGCCCGCTTCCGGCACGGAAATTCTGGATGAGCTAGGCGAGGAGCAAATGCGGACGGGGGCTTGGATCGTCTACACTTCCGCGGACAGCGTCTTTCAGCTTGCCGCCCATGAAGAGATCATCCCGCTCGAGGAACTGTACCGCGCGTGCGAAATCGCGCGCAGGCTTACGCTGGACCCGAAATTTGCGGTCGGCCGCGTCATCGCGCGGCCCTACACCGGTCGGCCCGGCGCATTCGTTCGTACGCCGAACCGGCACGACTATGCGGTTAAACCGCCTGCGCCGACGGTCATGAACGCATTGAAGGACGGCGGATACGATTGCATTGCGATCGGGAAGATCAACGATATTTTTTCAGGCGAAGGCATAACCGAAGCGCTGTCGACCAAAAGCAATGACGACGGCATCAGTAAAACGATCGCAACGCTGCAAAAGCCGTTCCGCGGACTTGCGTTCACGAATCTCGTCGATTTCGATTCGCTGTACGGCCACAGACGCGATCCCGGCGGGTATGCAAATGCTTTAATGGAGTTCGATCGACGCTTGCCGGAAATTATGGATCAGCTCGGCTCGGCCGATCTGCTCGTCCTGACGGCCGATCATGGCAATGATCCCGTTCATGCGGGAACCGATCATACGCGCGAATACGTCCCGGTCTTGGCGTGGAGCCCTTCATTCGCGGAAGCGGGCGGGGCTGCTGCGGATATGTCGATCGGGGTGCGCAGCACCTTCGCCGATCTTGGCGCGACCATTGCCGATAATTTCGGCGTGAAGGCGCCGGTTAACGGAGTGAGCTTCTTAGGCATACTGCCGAACGGGGAAGCTGCAAGGGGGAACGCAGAATGAGCGTCATGAAGCAAACCGGAACGGAACAGGCGAAGGAAGCCGAACGCGTCCAAGCGGCTGCCGGCTATCTGGAAGCTAAGCTGCGAAAGCCGGAGGTTGGGCTTATTCTCGGATCAGGACTAGGGGTTCTGGCCGAGTTAATCGAGAATGCGACGGTTATTCCTTATGAAGATATCCCATATTTTCCGGTATCGACCGTAGAAGGGCATGCCGGCGAGCTCGTTGCGGGTACCGTACAAGGCAAAAGCGTCCTGATGATGAAAGGCCGCTTTCATCTGTATGAAGGCTACGATGGCAGCGCCGTCTCGTTCCCGGTTCGCGTGATGAAGGCGCTCGGCGTGCGGACGCTCATCGTGACGAATGCCGCCGGGGGCGTCAACACCGGCTTTCAGGTCGGGGAATTAATGTTGATTGCCGATCATATCAACTTGATGAACCGAAGTCCGCTTATCGGACCGAACGATCCGGCTTTCGGCGTCCGGTTTCCCGATATGTCGGAAGCCTATGCCCGACGGCTTCGGACGATAGCCCGCGATGTGGCTGCCGGACAAGGGATTCGGCTTCAGGAAGGCGTATATACGGGCCTGCTCGGACCCACCTATGAGACGCCGGCCGAAATTCGTATGGTCCGCACGTTAGGCGGAGACGCCGTCGGCATGTCTACCGTGCCCGAGGTTATCGCAGCTCGGCATGCCGGTATCGAGGTGCTCGGCATTTCATGTATCACGAATATGGCGGCGGGCATTTTGCAACAGAAGCTTTCGCATGAGGAAGTGATCGAAACGACGGAGCGCGTGAAGCAGACGTTTCTCGATTTGGTACTCGGCATTATTGCGAAGCTATAGGACGACGGTGTGAAAGAGGATAGGAGGTAGTTAAGGATGTCTACGGAAGAAGTAACGTATTTGGAGCAAATCCGCGAGGCGGCTTCTTACATAAAAAGCAGATTGGGGGGGACACGCCCCCAAGTAGGACTGATTCTCGGTTCGGGGCTAGGCGATTTGGCGGAGCAAGTAACGGATGCCGTTACGATTTCGTATTCCGAGGTGCCCCATTTCCCGGTATCCACGGTAGAGGGTCATGCGGGTCAATTCGTAGCCGGAATGCTGGAGGGCAAACCCGTCATCGTTATGCAGGGCCGGTTCCATTATTACGAGGGCTATCCGATGCGTAAGGTCGTGTTCCCGGTTTATGTCATGAAAGAGCTTGGGGTGGAGAGTCTCGTCATTACGAATGCGGCCGGCGGAATGAACCGCTCCTTTCAGGCAGGTGATCTGATGCTGATCGCGGATCATATCAACATGACGGGCGACAATCCGCTTATCGGACGCAACCATGCGGAGCTCGGCGTCCGGTTTCCGGATATGTCGGAAGCATACAGCCAATCGTTCCGGGAGCTGGCGCACCGTCTTGCGGGGGAGCTTCAGCAAGGAGATGCTTGGAAGCTTCAGGAGGGCGTGTACTGCGGAATAAGCGGTCCGGCCTATATGACGCCGTCGGAGCTTACGATGCTGGCCCGGCTTAGCGGCGACGCCGTCGGCATGTCGACGGTCGGCGAAGTCATCGCAGCCCGCCACTGCGGGCTGAAAGTACTCGGCATTTCCTGCATTACCGATATGGCGATCGGGGAAGAGCTCGAGCCGTTAACGCATGAACAGGTCGTAGCGGTCGCTAACCGGACGAAGCCGAAGTTTATTGCGCTGGTTAAGGCGTTCGTGAGAGAGGTCGAAGCAGGAGCGTCGAAAGAGTAAAGAGAGTCGGTTAATACGTGGATTTTAAGCGAGGGGCTGTCTCATTAGCCATGAAAATGGCGAGGAGAGACAGCTTTTTTTATGAGCTTTTGACTAGCAAACCTCAACAAGCAGACCCCAACAGGCAGACCTCAACTGGTAGACTTCAATTAGCAAACCTCAACAAACAGACTTCAACTAGCAGCTCTCTATAAGCAGACCTCAACAAGTGGACCTCAATTAGCAGACCTCAACAAGCAGACCTCAACAAGCAGACCTCAACTGGTAGACTTCAATTAGCAAACCCCAACTTGCAAACCTCAACTAGCAGATCTCAATAAGCAATTCCCAACTAGCAATCCTCAAACAGCAGCCTTCACTACCGAACCTCAACAAACATCCTTCTCATAAATTGTCCATGGACAGCAGCCTTCTATAACCAGCACCGTGTAAACTATCCTTATTTAACTCCTCTCACACATATAGCCCCCTTAAAATGAAGATCTGCTATTTGGATAGTGAGCAAAAGTTCACTAATAATGAACCTAAATCCACTATTCCGGCTCAAATACTTGTTTTCCAGCGAAATAGTGAAGGAAACCTCACTAATAGTGAACCTTACGGCCAAATAGTCCTGTTTGCTTCACTATCCACTCCTAACGGGCAAGATGGAGGTGAAATAATGAATCCAGGTTCATAAATAGTGAACGCAGGTTCATTAAGGACATAACAGCCCACTCGAGAGTACAAAAAAGAAAGAAAAGGAGGGGTTCACCAACTATTCTCTCTTGTGATCGTTCTTTTCATGAAATGAAAAAAGGTGACGTTCGCCAACTATGCTCCTTATGATAGCCCTATTCATCAAACGAAAAAAAAGGCCGCTTTCCGCCGATCAACGCGATCGAGGGTAAGCAGCAGTATTTTTGTTGTGCGAGAGCAAATGCTATCCTTCTATCCTTCTATCCTTCTATCCGATCCAACCACACCGGACCTTTCGTCATAAGGATGCGGTAGAGCACGACGTTAAGCCCGACGAAGAGGATAAACATGCCTCCGAAAGCAATCGGCAAGCTGAGCTTGAAGTAAAAGCCCAGAAAGACGACCACAGCCGCAATAGCAACGCTGAACAACGTACTGAAGAGCACGTTGATGTTTTGTTTGACGGCTTTTTGCTCGTTATCCCAGTGCAGCTTCGGGAAATTGATATCGATCAGCAGACCGAACAAGGTGACTAACAGCATGCCGGGTATTCCGGCAACGGCGAGCAGCACGACTAAGAGCGGCGGCAAATGCAGCAATACGGCGCCTGCGGCGAGTAACAGTACCATGGTAACGCAGCATAACAGCAGTCCGGACAGCGCTTTGGCCATAATCATCGTTCCGTAGGGCACCGGCAAATATTTGTTAACGAACATGGACGATCCTTCCCGCGAAATGGCGGTCGGCGCCGTATTGTTCGCCCCGGCAACGAAGAGGAAAAGAGCTATGCCAACGCAGAGCACGACCCCCGTCGTATCGCTTTTGCCGATGAAATCGGCAAGCGAGCTCAAGGCGCTTGTTCCTCCGGACTGTGCAAGCACGGGAAGCAGCAGAAGCAGAGGCCATAAAAAGCACATCAGAACGCAGTTGATGAAATATGCCGGCGTACGCAATAAAATGCGCATTTCCTTGACCAAGTAAGCTTTCAGAGCAGAGCTCTGCTTCGTTTGTTTTTCGAATTCGCTGCTGCTGAGCGCCTTGCGCTTCGATCCGGATTCGGACATTCCCATGACGCCCCTGAAATACAGCCATTCGCCAAGAAGCATGAACAGAACAATGACGAGCGCGGACAATGCGACGAACAGCACAAGTCCGGCGAGTCCTTTCCACGCCAGCTCGTTCATCAAAGCGGTAGCGGCAAACTTAACCGTCGGGAACATTTGCACGGCCGTATCCATGAACGAATTGTTGCCTGACAGCAGCAAATCCTGCAGCTCCTGCTGATTAAGCGAAGCCCGCGTATAGCGCTGAAACAACATATTGGCGCCCAAGCCGATAATGACGGCGACGGCTCCTCCGATCATCCGGTAGCGGTCTTTATGTTTGGCGACGTTCGTAAAACGCATGACGATCATGGCGATGATCGAGGCGATGACGAGAGGAATGACGGGCAGCGCCGCAAAAACGACGATGCCGTACAGATAGAACATCGGCCCTGCGCCGCTTTTGATTCCGAACGCTATAAGCAGCGGTCCCACCAGAAACAGCTCGGTAACGTACTGGTAAACGAGCGTAACCGAAAATTTGGCCGCTAAAATTTGCGACGGCTTTACCGGCAGCGGAAGTAAATGCTCGACATCTTGGGAAAAATAATAGACGTTGATGACGTAAAAAATGCCGAATACGAAAATGACGACGCTGGAAACGGCAAGCCCCAAGCCAAGAAGCGAGCCTTCCTGACCGATCGGTGCCAGTGCATCGTACAATTTGGCGATAATGGTGCCGAGCGTGAACGCAAGCGGCAAGAAAGCGGCGAAAAGCAGCCCAATTAGCAAATACCGTTTGACCTGGCTGCCGGATTTGCCGATCGTGCCTCCGAATAATCCGCTGCCGCTTTTCCATAACATCCGTGTGAGCGAGAAAGTTTTATTCATGGCCGGTCATCTCCAAGAACATGCTCTCCAGCGAAGCATTCGTCTTGGAATGCTCCTGCAGCTCCCGGAATGTGCCGCAGAACTGGATGACTCCGCGATTGATGATGGCGACGCGGTCGCATAGCTTTTCGGCCACCTCAAGCACGTGAGTGGAGAAAAAGACGGCTTTGCCGCTGTCCGCATGCTCGCGCATCATTTCCTTAAGCGTAAAGGATGATTTCGGGTCGAGTCCGGTGAGCGGTTCGTCCAAGATCCAGACAGGCGGATTATGAACGAGGACGCCGAGAATGACGATTTTTTGCCGCATGCCGTGCGAATAGCTTTGTATGGGGTCCGATAGTACGCGCTGCATGTCAAACCGGGCAGCATAAGCGTCGATTCTTGCCTTGCGCTCTTCCTTCGGCACATCGTACATGTCGGCCATGAAATTCAAGTATTCGATTCCTTTTAGTCTAAGGAACATATCGGGACTGTCGGGCACATAGCCGAATTGCTTTTTGGCTTCAAGGGCATTCGCGCTCATATCGACGCCATTGATGCGGATCGTGCCTCCATCAGCGCGGTGAATGCCGGTCATCATTTTAATCGTCGTCGTCTTGCCTGCCCCGTTCGGTCCGAGAAACCCGAAGATTTCGCCTTTGGGTACCGTCAAGCTCAGATTGTCGACGGCTTTTACCGTTCCGTTATACGTTTTGGACACTTGTTTCAATTCGATCATTGGTAAATCGTCCCCCTCCCGAAACGAACCGCATGTTCGTTCCATTAAGATTTTTTTATGTGTTTAGGCAATACCGGGACCTGGGTTTAATCGTACCATGGCGAGGCTGGCAAATAAAGCCATAGGTAGTGTTCCCTGATCGTGCGAACGCTATTAATACGTATGAACGGGGGAAAACGTTCGCCGCGATCGATTTGTCACAAAACTTTCACGACTTAGCCATGAAAAAGATAAGGAAAATGTCCGGATTTTTTGTACAATGTGGTGGTGACGATTTTTTGGGACAGCGTTATAAGACAGAAGGAAAGAGGGGAAATCATCGATGTATAAATGGAGCATGTTCGGTCTTGTCATAATCGCAGTCGTCGTTGGTTTGGGCGGTTTGTTCGGCGAAGTGAACAAGCATGCCAAGGAAAATGCCACCGAGGAAGATGCGGGCAAATCGCTCAAAATCGTAGCCACTAACTTCAAGTTCGACCAAGCCGAATACAAAGTGGCCAAAGGCGAAAAGCTTAACGTCGTATTCCAGTCCAAAGAAGGCATCCACGAAATGGAAATCGAAGGACTTGACGTAAAGCTGACGAAAGCCAACTCGACCAAAGAAGTGAGCTTCGACAAACCGGGCAAGTACAAGGTTCACTGCATTTTGCCTTGCGGAACAGGTCATGCGGACATGGTGTCCACGCTGATCGTCGAGTAATAGCAGCAGCGGAATTCCGATTCAACACATAACATCAGCCAAAAAGGGTGGGTTGCCGATATCGGCAGTCTGCTCTTTTTTAATAAGCGTTGCGGCAGGGGAGTGCGAGCATGAAGGTTACATTAATGAGGCATGAGAAATCGGCGTGTCCCAAACCCTCTTTTTTCCTGGACAGCGGCTCGTTTCGGGGATGGGCGGAAGCGTACGATGCCGCCGGAATCGTGAAGCCTATTTCACGAAGCGGCGGGCACGCCTATAGCTCTTGCTATTCCAGCGACTTGATCCGTGCGGTCGAAACAGCCGCCGTCGCCTACGAAGGAGACATTGTGACGACGCCTTTGCTCAGGGAAATTCCTTTGTCTCCATTCACGGAAACGGGGCTGAAGCTGCCTCATCCCTTGTGGAACGCAATCGGACGCTTCGCCTGGACGCTCTCGCATCTATCGCAGCCGGAGTCTAAACGCGATTCCTCCATTCGGGCGGACGAATTTGTGAGCCATTTGCTGCAAAATCATTCCGCTCGGGAGCATGTTCTTGTCGTTACGCACGGCTTTTTCCTACTGCCTTTGTCTGCCTCGCTGCTTAAAGCCGGTTTTACGGGACGAAGGACCGCGAGATTAAGGAACGGGGAATGTTTAACGTACGATAAAGCGTAACGGTCCCCGCTGGACCCGCAAGTGCCGGAAAGTATTGTTCGAGCCGTTTTTGCGGTATAATGAAAGGTGCAAATGATCATACATATTCGCGGCGGGGAGGCAATAACGTTGAGAACGGTTGACTTGATTCGGAAAAAACGGGAAGGCGGCGAAATGACCGCCGAGGAAATCGCTTTTCTGATCGACGGTTATTGCGAGGGTACGATTCCCGATTATCAAATGTCGGCATGGGCGATGGCAGTCTGCTTTCAAGGAATGACGGCCCGCGAGACCGCCGATTTGACGCTGGCGATGGCGCGTTCCGGCGAACAAATGGATCTTAGCGCCATTAAGGGCGTCAAAGTGGATAAGCATAGCACGGGCGGCGTAGGCGATAAGACGACGCTGATCGTGGCGCCGCTGGTCGCAGCCGCCGGCGTGCCGGTTGCGAAGATGTCGGGGCGCGGTCTCGGACATACGGGAGGAACGGTCGATAAGCTTGAAGCGATTCCGGGGTTCAATGTCGAACGCAGCCGCGAACAATTCATCGAGCAGGTGAATGTCCATGGG
The DNA here is from genome assembly GCF_046244365.1 of Paenibacillus litoralis. NCBI lineage: Bacteria > Bacillati > Bacillota > Bacilli > Caryophanales > Paenibacillaceae > Paenibacillus > Paenibacillus litoralis. The sequence goes on from NZ_CP176395.1 coordinate 3,846,653, forward strand.
CTTGCGCTTGTCAGCCAATCCGGCAATTTGACGCCTGCGGACAAAAAGCTGTACGGCTTGCGCGATGTGACGGCCACGGTGGAGTCGATTCCGCTCATCGCGAGCTCCATTATGAGCAAGAAAATCGCTTCCGGTGCGGACGCCATCGTTCTTGACGTCAAAACCGGCGGCGGCGCGTTTATGAAGACGCTTGAAGGCTCGATTGAGCTTGCGCAAGCGATGGTGGCGATAGGCGGGCAGGTAGGGCGCGAGACGGTCGCGCTCATTACCGGCATGGACGAACCCCTCGGCTTTGCGATCGGCAATGCGCTGGAGGTAAAGGAATCGATCGAGACGCTGCGCGGGAACGGTCCGGCGGATTTGCAGGAGCTATGCCTAGCACTGGGTGCGCATATGCTCGTGCTAGGCAAGCGGGCGTCCGGCTTTGACGAAGCCCAGTCCCTCTTGCGGGAGGCGATCGGCAGCGGCGCTGCGCTAGCGAAGCTGGAGGAGCTGATTGCCGCTCAGAACGGCGACCGGGCGGTCGTCAGCGATACCGGGAGGCTGCCCGGGGCGGCGAAGACCGTGCCTGTGACCGCGCAAGCGGACGGCTATGTCGCACATATCGATGCGGAAGCGGTCGGCGTCGCGGCTATGCTGCTGGGCGCAGGACGTGCGACGAAGGAAGCTTCCATCGATTACGGCGTCGGTATCTTGCTGCGCAAGAAGGTCGGCGATCCGGTGCAGGCGGGCGAAACGCTCGCGGAGTTATACGCGCAGGACATGGAGTCGGCTAAGCTGGATCAGATCGGCGCCGGCGTTATGGCCGCGTACGAGATCAACCGGGAAGCGCCCAAGCGCAAGCCGCTCGTGTATGCAGTCGTCTCGAAAGACGGCGTGCGGCGGTTGGACGCATAAACAGCTACCCGTTTTCACGCCGGATTCGCATAGGCTTTAATCCAATATAAGCACAGAACGCAACGAACACTTACAAGACTTAATAGAGGTGACCATCAATGGCTTATGATTTTGACCGTATTTTGGATCGGCGCAACACGCACTCGTATAAATGGGATCAATCCGAGCGTTTGTTCGGCAGTGAGGATGTATTGCCGCTATGGGTGGCGGATATGGATTTCGAAAGTCCTCCAGCCGTCGTGGAAGCGCTGGTTAAGCGGGCTTCGCAAGGCACTTACGGCTATACGGTGCGCACGGAAGGCTATGTGAACGCCATTACCGGCTGGTTTGCCAGAAGGCATAACTGGACGATCGATCCGAAATGGCTGACCGATACGCCGGGCATCGTGCCGGCGCTTAGTCTTGCCGTCGAGCTGTTCAGCGAGCCGGGCGGACAAGTGATTTTGCAATCGCCGGTCTATTATCCGTTCTATGACGTCATTAAAATGAACGGCCGCGAAGTGGCCAATAACCCGCTCGTAATCCGGAACGGCCGCTACGAAATGGACTATGCGCACTTAGAGGGGTTGATGCGGGGCGGCGCAAAGCTGATGCTGCTGTGCAGCCCGCATAATCCGGGCGGACGCGTCTGGGAGCGCGAGGAGCTCGAGAAGCTGGGCGAGCTTTGCTTGAAGTACGGCGTCCTAGTCGTATCGGATGAGATTCACTGCGATCTCGCGCTGCCCGGACGCAAGCATATCCCGTTCGCTTCGCTTTCTGACGAGATTGCCCAGCGCACGCTTACGACGCTTGCTCCTACGAAGACGTTTAACCTGCCGGGATTGCAATCGTCTTTCGTAGCGATTCCGAATCCGGAGCTGAAGCGGAAATTCGATTACCGGCTGAAGACGCTCAGTTTGCATATGATGCATTTCTTCAACGTGGATGCCGTATCGGCCGCTTATAATGAAGGAGAGGCTTGGCTTAACGAGCTTCTTATCTATTTGCAGGGGAACGTGGATTTTGCAATCGACTATTTAAAGGAGCATTTGCCGGAAGTGAAGCCGATGCGTCCCGACGGCACTTATTTGCTGTGGATCGATTGCCGCGGTCTCGGACTCGACGTTCCCGGTTTGAAGGCGCTCATGTTCCAAAAGGCGAAGGTCGCCTTCAGCGAAGGTTCCGTATTCGGCACCGAAGCGGAAGGGTATCTGCGTATCAATCTTGCTTGTCCGCGCGCGATATTGCGTGAAGCGCTTGAGCGTTTTTGCAGTGCAGCAAAAGGGAATCAGTAACGCGATGCAATGCGTGAGAATAACGATAAGCCGCTGCCCCTCCCTGGGCGGCGGTTTTTACTGCAGCGGGAGGATCGCCGAACAGACTGTAGAAACGGTTTTTGAACTGGAATAGTAAGGAGACCGAAACTCACCGAGGAAGGATTGTCAGGAGATGCAGCTTACGCCTTGGCCGCAAGGTTTTTATATATTCGATTCGACGGAAAAGCCGGTTTCCGGCGACGTGATGTTTCCTTTCGCTTGGGATGAAGCGGTTTGCAGGCGTGTGGGGGAGGGGGCCAATCCCATCGTTCATATATGGCGCCACCCGGGTGCGCTTGTCGTCGGGTTGCGCGACAGAAGACTGCCGCATGCGGAGCAGGCGATGACCTCGCTGAGGGAGGAAGGCGTGCAGACCATCGTACGGAACTCGGGCGGTGCAGCCGTCCCGCTCGACCTTGGCGTCGTAAATCTTTCGATCGTCTTGCCGAATCCGGAACGAAACATCCATTTTCGCGACGATTTTACAATCATGGTCGATTTAATCCGCGACAGTCTTTCGCCGTGGACAGGTGAAGTGGCTGACGGAGAAATAGGGGGAGCGTATTGTCCAGGCGATTACGATCTTAGCATTGGCGGCCGTAAATTTTGCGGCATCGCACAGCGCAGGCAGACGAAAGCTTACGTCGTTCAGGCGTTTATCGTCGTGGAGGGCAGCGGAGAGAAGCGGGCTGCGTCAGCCCGCCGATTTTACGATCAAGCGGCCGGCGAAACCGGCGCTTCCGGCTATCCCCTCGTCATGCCGGGCAGCATGGCGAGTCTTCAGGAACTGGCCGGCGTTCCGTCGGCGGAGGCATTCGTCGGCAGCGTGAAACGGGTGCTGGCCGCCAAGTCGGGCATTGAAGCCGATTTTGCGCTGACCGGCGTCACGCAGGCTGAAGTCGCCGACATGTCGGAGCTGCTCCGGCAGCGCTACGATAAATCGTCAACCCAGAAATAGGCGCAGGGCAGAAGGAAGCTCGTTTTGCCAGAAGCCCCACAAATGCTTGCCGTCCTTCTCCTCATAATGCACATGGGCGCCGCGTTCGGTTAACAACCGCGCGGCGCTTCGATTTGCCTGCAAAAAGTCGTAGAAGCCTCTGCTTACCTCCACGGCCGTTTCTTGAAGGCCGACAATCATGTAGATGTCAAGCTCAGATAAATCCCCCGCCTCTTCTATCCGTCGCTGCGTCGCTTCATAAAAAGCGCCCGAGAATGCGATCACTTTACGGAACAATTGCGGGTAATTAAGAGCAAGGTGGAGACTGACGGTTCCGCCAAGCGAATCCCCCGCCACTAGACGTTCGTCCGGCGTTTGTCTGACCGGATAACGGTTCTCTACATGGGCAAGCAATTCCTCCGCGAAAAAAGTGCAGTACGCTTCGAAACGGGATCCTGTCGGATCGTATTCCTCGGACCTTAGCTCTTTATCGACCTCGACGCCTACGATAATCGGCGGTTCGAGATTTTCTTCCATAATTAAATAATTCGTTTGGGTGGCGATCCGGCCGAAGTTGAAAAATTCAAGGCCGTCTTGGCAATAAATGACCGGGTACGAAAGCAGTTCGTTGTAGCCCGGAGGCAAGTAAATGGTTAGCGGCCGTTCTTTGCCGAGCGAAGACGATGAAAGGCTTTCTTTGACGATCGTTCGGCTGTAATGGCGGTTGTCGAACATAGGAAGGTCCTCCTTATTTCCATGAGCGTGTGAAATGCGAAAAACTTTTTGCCCCGATACCGGAAACAAACGGACGATCGTGGGCAACAATATAAGTGGTCCATGACAAAAAGCGGCGGATATGCCTGTGACAGCTCCAGGCTTTTTCGCGAAACGGCGGGTTTGAAGAGCGGTTTGTGTTAATCTGTTATAGTAAAGTTGGTAGTCTGTTTTGGCACAGTTATGCCCGGATATATACATTCTACAATATTGTTGTGGAAATGTTAACGAAACAGTAATATAATATTTGTATAACAGAGCATGGCAATAAAACATTTTACAGGTGAGGTGCACGCTATGAGCAATGCAGTCAAAGATCTTCAGAAGCAAGCCGATTCGCATGTCGTGAAGGTCGAGCCGGTTACACCGTTATCTATTCTTTCTCCGGATGGAGATGTTATAAACGAAAGCGCGATGCCGGATCTTAGCAACGACCAGCTTCGCGAGCTGATGAGACGCATGGTCTTTACACGTACATGGGACGAACGGGCCGTTAATTTGGGGCGTCAAGGACGTCTTGGTTTTTACGCTCCGGTTTCCGGACAAGAAGCTTCGATGATCGGCAGCGAATTCGCGCTGAACAAAGAAGATTTCGTTTGCCCGGGCTACCGCGACATGCCGCAAATCGTGTGGCACGGTCTTCCGATGTACCAAGCGTTCCTGTATTCCCGCGGTCACCAGCATGGCGGGCAAATTCCGGAAGGCGTCAACGTGCTGATGCCGCAAATCATCATCGGCGCTCAAATCCTGCACGCGACCGGCGTTGCGATGGCTTTCAAAAAACGCGGCGAGAAGCGCGTTGCGATTACGTACACGGGCGACGGCGGTTCCTCCGAGGGCGACTTCTACGAAGGCCTTAACTTTGCAGGCTCCTTCAAGCTGCCGGTCGTCTATGTGGTGCAAAACAACGGATACGCGATTACGACGCCTTTTGCCAAACAAACGGCGGCCATGTCGGTTGCCCATAAAGCGGTAGCGGCAGGAATTCAAGGCGTGCAAGTGGACGGCATGGACGTTCTGGCCGTATATAAAGCCGTTAGCGATGCCGCAGAGCGCGGGCGGAACGGGGAAGGCGCTACGCTGATCGAAGCGCTGACATACCGCTTCAAGCCGCATTCCATGGCGGACGACACGACGAAATACCGGACGAAGGAAGAAGAGGGCGATTGGGAGCCGAAAGATCCGCTGAACCGTTTCCGCAAGTTCCTCACTAAGAAGGGACTTTGGTCCGAAGAGGAAGAAGCTCGCGTGAAGGAAGAAGCGAAAGCTGCCGTAGCCGAAGCGATCAAGAAAGCGGAAGAAACCGAGAAAATGACGGTTGCCGGACTGATCGACTCGATGTTCGAGACGACGCCGCAGCACCTGGAAGAGCAAAAATCGCAATTCGCGTAACCATACCGTTGTCCCGGCGCCGCTTGCCGCGCCGGACGGCTTGCTTTTACTAGAGGAGGAAAGTGAACCAATGGCACAGATGACAATGATTCAAGCGATAAAGGACGCAATGCGCGTTGAGCTGCAGCGCGATCCGAACGTACTCGTTTTCGGGGAAGACGTAGGGAAGGTCGGCGGCGTATTCCGTGCGACGGAAGGGCTTCAAGGGGAATTCGGCGAGGAGCGCGTATTCGATACGCCGCTGGCGGAATCGGCTATCGGCGGTCTGGCTGTCGGCATGGGGATTCAAGGCTTCCGTCCGATTGCGGAAATCCAGTTCGTAGGCTTCATCTATGAAGCGCTGGATCAAATTTGCGTACAAGCTGCCCGCATGCGTTACCGTTCCGGCGGGCGTTACAACAGCCCTATTACGTTCCGTACCCCATTTGGCGGCGGCGTAAAAGCGGCCGAGCTTCATACGGATTCGCTCGAAGGACTGCTCGTGCAAACGCCAGGGATCAAGGTTGTCGTTCCGTCGAACCCTTACGATGCCAAAGGCTTGCTCATTTCGGCTATCCGCGATAACGATCCCGTCTTTTTCATGGAGCACTTGAACCTGTACCGCGCTTTCCGCGCAGAAGTGCCTGAGGGCGAATACACGGTTCCGATCGGGAAAGCTAACGTAGTACGCGAGGGATCGGACGTTACGATTCTTACTTACGGTATGATGGTGCATACTTCGCTCAAGGCTGCTGAAGAGATCGAAAAAACGCGCGGCGCCAAAGTCGAAGTTATCGACCTGCGCACGCTTATGCCGCTTGATATCGATACGATCGTCGAATCGATCAAGAAAACGAACCGCGCCATCGTCGTTCAGGAAGCGCAAAAAACTTCCGGCGTAGCGGCTGAAGTTATCGCACAAGTGAACGAGAAGGCCATTCTTCACCTGGAAGCGCCTGTGCTTCGCGTAGCCGGTCCGGACACGGTATATCCGTTCGCCCAAATCGAAGACGCGTGGCTGCCGACGCCGGCCCGCATCGTGACGGCGATCAATCAAGTGCTTGATTTCTAAGATAGCGGATGGAATGATATCCCATAATCCAAAGCCCCAAATGCCGACGCCGGCGGATGGGGCTGCTGAAGCGTAAATTGAGGGAGGTTTCCTGGGTGGCCATTTTTGAATATACGTTCCCGGAGCTTGGCGAAGGCATTCACGAAGGTGAAATCGTCAAGATGCACATTAAACCCGGCGATACGATTACCGACGAAGATATCATTATGGACGTGCAGAACGATAAGGCAACCGTTGAGGTTCCTTGCCCGGTAAACGGAAAAATCGTAGAAGTGCGCGTGCAAGAAGGACAAATTTGCCATGTGGGCGAGGTTGTCGCCACCATCGAGATCGCGGGCGAAGCACCGGCGCCACAAAACGCCGCGGCTCAAACGCCGGCACCCGAGGCACCGGCAGCTCCGGCGGCAGCGCCTGCAGCAGCTGTGTCGGCACCGGCAGCAACGCCTGCTCCGGCAGCGCAATCGGCGGCGCCGAGCGGCACCGGCAAGCTCGTGCTGGCGACGCCAAGCGTGCGCAAGCTTGCACGCGAGAAAGGCGTAGCCATTGGGCAAGTGACGGCGACCGGCAAGAACGGCCGCATCACGCGCGAAGATGTGCTGGCTGCCGCATCGGGCGGAGCCGCAGCTCCTGCTGCAGCACCAACCGAAGCCGCTCAAGCGGCTGAAGCGGCGGCAGCCGTAACGGCACCTGCAGCAAGCGCAGCAGTTTCCCAGCCGGCAGGCGATCGCACGGAAGAGCGCGTGCCGTTCAAAGGCATCCGCAAAATCATTGCGAATGCGATGGTGAAATCCGTTTATACGGCACCTCACGTGACGCTTATGGACGAAGTGGACGTTACTCAGCTGGTCGCGCTCCGCGAGAAAGCGAAGCCGCTCGCCGAGAAGAAAGGCGTTAAGCTTACTTACCTGCCGTTCATCGTGAAGGCGCTCGTCGCAGCCTGCCGTCAATTCCCGGTCATGAACGCCATGATCGATGAAGCGGCTAACGAGATCGTGTACAAGAAGTACTATAACATCGGTATCGCTACCGATACGGATAACGGTCTGATCGTTCCGGTCATTTTCGAAGCAGACCGCAAAAACGTCTGGTCCGTCGCTACGGCGATCAAGGATTTGGCGACGCGCGGCCGCGAAGGCAAGCTTAGCGCGGGCGAACTGAAAGGAAGCACGATTTCGATCACGAATATCGGCTCCGCCGGCGGCATGTTCTTCACGCCGGTCATCAACTTCCCGGAATCGGCTATTCTCGGGACCGGCCGCATTACGGAGAAGCCGGTGGTTAGAAACGGCGAGATCGTTATCGCTCCGGTTATGGCGCTGTCGCTTAGCTTCGACCACCGTATCGTGGACGGCGCTACCGCTCAAAACTTCTTGAACTACATTAAACAGCTGCTGGCCGACCCCGAGCTGCTAGTCATGGAGGTATAACCGATGGTTGTAGGAGACGCATCTCTCGATATTGACGTTCTAGTCATCGGCGCTGGACCCGGCGGCTACGTCGCCGCCATCCGCGCGGCGCAGCTCGGCAAGAGCGTATTGATCGTCGATAAGTCCGAATTCGGCGGCGTATGCTTGAACCGCGGCTGTATCCCGTCCAAAGCGCTCATTTCCGCCGCTCATCAATACGAGGCTGCCCAGCATGGCGAGGCTATCGGCATCAAGGCGGAAGGCGTTACCGTAGACTTCACGAAAGTGCAGGAATGGAAAGCGTCTATCGTCAAGAAGCAGATCGGCGGCGTTACGACCCTGCTTAAAGGAAATAAGATCCAAACCTTCAAGGGCGAGGTCATGTTCATCAACGAGTCCGAGGCGCGCGTATTCAACGATCAGGAAGCGCCGCGCTACCGGTTCCAGCACTGTATTATCGCTACGGGATCGCGTCCGATCGAGCTGAAGGCATTCCCTTATGGCGGACGCATTCTTTCTTCGACCGAGGCGCTTGAGCTGAAGGAAATTCCGAAGAGTATGATCGTCATCGGCGGCGGCTATATCGGCATCGAGCTTGGTCAAACGTTTGCCAAGTTCGGTACGAAGGTAACCGTGCTGGAGGGCTCCGACATGGTGCTTCCAGGCTTCGAGAAGGAGTTCTCGCAGCTTGTCGCACGCAACCTGAAGAAGCTCGAGGTCGACGTGCACACGGAGGCGCTTGCGCAAAGCCACGAGAAAACCGAGAATGACGTTACCGTAACGTTCACGGTGAAGGGCGAAGAGAAGAAGGTAACGGCGGAATACGTGCTCGTTACGGTCGGACGCCGCCCGAACACGGACGGAGACTTGGGTCTTGATCTGCTGAACATGAAGCTGACGGATCGCGGCTTGATTGAAATCGACGAAAAGTGCCAAACAAGCGTACCGAACATTTACGCCATCGGCGATATTGTGGCAGGTCCCGCACTTGCTCACAAAGCGTCGTATGAAGGCAAGGTCGCTGCGGAAGCTCTCGCAGGCCAAGCCAGCGTTATCGATTACAAAGCGATTCCGGCAGTGGTGTTCTCCGATCCGGAAATTGCCAGCGTCGGCCTTAGCGAAACCGAAGCGAAGGCGCAAGGGTATACCGTATCCGTCGGGAAGTTCCCGTTCGCGGCTAACGGACGCGCCCAATCGATTAACGCAACGGATGGCTTCGTGAAGCTCGTAGCGGATAAAGAAACGCAACTATTGCTGGGCGGGCAAGTGGTTGGACCGGAAGCGTCCAATCTGATTGCGGAAATCGGCCTCGCCATCGAAATGGGCGCAACGCTCGAGGATATCGCACTTACGATCCATGCGCATCCTACGCTAGGCGAAGTTGTGATGGAAGCTTCGGAAGTAGCGCTCGGTCACCCGATTCACATGTTAGGCAAGCAATAAGACGACTTACACTGCACGACAACCAACAACCAACCATACGAAGGGGCTGTCCCGAAAGGTCTTGAAATAGACCTGAGGGACAGCCCCTTCGTATATGGCGCGGTATTTAATACCGATTGCCGTTCGATGTCCGGATCCATTTGCGTACCAAACGGTAAATGACGAACAGGATGACGGCCCAGAAGAGGATGCCGATCAGCGAGAAACCGCCGAAGCCTGCGCCGTATCCGCCGAAGCCGAATGGATTCAGTATCGAACCGAGCAATGTACCCGCAGCAAGCCCTCCGAAGAAGCTTCCGAACCGTCCTCCTCCCGAAGCCGGCGATTGCCTGGCGGTATCCCCCCTTGTGCTTCTGTCGGTCCCGGTGGCGGGGTTGATTCCCGAACGGTTGCCCCCCGTATAACCGCCGACCGGAGACCGGTAGCTGCCTCGCCCGGACCGAGCGGCTTGCGATTCGAAGGTCCCCTCCTCCGGCTGGACGGTTTCTTCATTCACGACTGGAGGCGGGATGACGACCTCGGCATGAACCGGGACCAGAGGGGCCATAAGAAGTACATAAACGAGAAGAAGTAATCCCAATGCGATTTTCATCATGCGTGCTCCTATCTTTGAGTCGGTTTTGGGTCGTTCCGTGCGTATCCCGATTATTTTTTTCAAACGGCAATCCCTCTATGCAGAACGTCGCTTATTCGTAGGCTTTCTCGAATATTTTCCAGACAATTGGTCAACACTGGATACAAGCTATAGAAAAGCTAGGAAAAACATGCACGGAGGGGTAAAGAGAAATGCTGAGAAAAATGATCGCAACCTTACTTTGTCTAAACATCGCCTTGTTTGCGGTGTTGACGCCCGCCGCATTAGCAGATCCGAAGGCGGATGCCGCCAAGCCTGCAGGCGAAGCCAAATCGGCCGAGCCAAAGCCGATCGACTTGACGCCTAACGCACGGTCAGCCGTTCTGATGGACGTTGACACCGGCACCGTTATGGCGCAAAAAAATATGGATGAAAAGCTGCCTCCCGCGAGCATCACGAAAATCATGACGATGCTTCTGATCATGGAAGCGCTCGACCAGGGCAAGATCAAAATGGATGAGAAGGTACGGACAAGCGAATATGCGGCGTCTATGGGCGGGTCGCAAATCTTCCTCGAAGTGGGCGAAGAAATGACCGTGCAGGATATGCTGAAGGGCATTGCGATGGCGTCGGGTAACGATGCGTCCGTAGCGATGGCCGAAAAGCTGGCTGGCTCGGAGGAAGCGTTCGTCCAGATGATGAATGAGAGAGCGCAGCAGCTCGGCATGAAAAATACGCGTTTTGCCAACTGCAACGGGCTTCCTGTGGACAATCATTACACAACGGCCCACGATATCGCGATCATGTCGCGGGAGCTTCTCAAGCATGAGGAAATAACGAAATTTACGAGCGTGTACCAGGACTATTTACGCAAGGATTCGGAAAAGCCTTTTTGGCTGGTCAATACGAATAAGCTGGTACGCTTCTATCAAGGCGCAGACGGATTGAAAACCGGATATACAAGCGAAGCGAAGTTCTGCTTGTCGGCGACCGCAAAGCGCGATAATCTGCGTATCATTGCTGTCGTTCTAGGCGAACCGGATACCAAAACACGGAATGCCGAAGTAACGAAGTTGTTCGATTACGCGTTCTCCCAATACACGAACCATACGATTTTCAAAACGGGCGATGAGATCGGAACGTTCAAGGTGCGCAAAGGCGTACTCGAGACGGTTCCTCTTACTGCGAAGCACCAATACAGCGTTCTGATGAAAAAGGGCGACGCGGGCCAAGGCATCCGCCACGAGCTTACGCTGGAGCCGACGCTTAGAGCTCCGATCGCGATCGGGCAAAAAATCGGCAAGCTGTCCGTTTATAAGGACGACAAGCTGCTGTCGGAATTCGATATCGAATCGCCGGTAGACGTAAAAAAAGCAGGCTGGTGGATTTTGTTCAAGCGGACCGCTTCGCATATGTTTTTTAAAGGCTAGCGTTGCGTTGAAAAAGCAGTCGGATTAGCATCGTAGTTTCGGTTCGCTTTATGGGGAAAATGACGAGATATGGCGCTTTTCTTCTAGTTTTGTCGAGGGGCAGGAATCTCCTGCCCAATTGTAGAAATCAATGTTCATGCGTGTTGACGATTCCTATCGGCATTCGAAGGCGGCAGGGGTTGCAACAGGAAGGAGTGAACATGGATGAGTCTGCAGATTGAGCTGGAACACGTCCGCAAAGCGCTAATCGTCAGATTGCAGGGCGAGCTTGACCACCATACGGCCGAAACGGTTCGTGTCAAAATGGAAGAAGCGATCGAGAAAGGATCGGCGACGCATGTCATCCTTAGCTTGAGGGAGCTAACCTTTATGGACAGCTCCGGTTTAGGCGTCATCCTCGGCCGTTACAAGCAAATTACGGCAAAGGGCGGGAAGATGGTCGTTTGCGACGTCGGTCCGGCGGTTTACCGGCTTTTTGAAATGTCGGGATTGTTCAAAATATTGGCTTTCCAGGAAAATGAACGGCTGGCCGTTTCGAGTCTGGAGGTCGTATCATGAGCAAACCCAACTTTATGAAGCTGCAATTTGCCAGCCGATCGGAGAACGAATCTTTTGCCCGTGTTGCGGTCGCGGCATTCGTCTCGCAGCTCGATCCGACGCTGAACGAATTAACCGATGTGAAAACGGTCGTTTCCGAGGCCGTCACCAACGCGATCATTCACGGCTACGAAAACCGCACGGACGGGACGATCACGATATCGTGCGAAATGGACGAAGATACGGTTTCCATCACGGTAGAGGATCAAGGCATCGGTATCGCCGATATCGAGCAGGCACGTCAACCGTTGTACACGTCGAAGCCGGAACTGGAGCGCTCCGGTATGGGCTTCACGATTATGGAGAACTTTATGGATCGAATGGAAGTTGTTACGACACCCGGCAAAGGCACCTTGGTGAGAATGACGAAGCGCATCGAAACGAAAAAAGCTCTCGTTAACTAGGGGTAATCAATTATGGATGTCGATCTGAAGCACGCCTCACACAGTTATCTCGATGATGCCGAAGTCAAACGGCTCATTGCCCTCAGTCAATCCGGCGATAACGTGGCCAGGGATACACTGGTCAACTGCAACATCCGGCTCGTCTGGTCGGTCGTTCAGCGTTTTCTTAACCGGGGCTACGAAGCCGAAGACTTGTTCCAGATCGGCTGCATCGGCCTGCTCAAATCGGTCGACAAGTTCGATCTATCCTACGAGGTCAAGTTTTCTACCTATGCCGTTCCGATGATCATCGGAGAAATCCAGCGGTTTCTGCGCGATGACGGGACGCTTAAGGTGAGCCGATCGCTCAAGGAGCTTGCCAACAAGGTGCGCAAGACGAAAGATGAGCTGTCCAAACGGATAGGCCGTCTTCCGACGGTCGGTGAAGTGGCGGAGGAGCTCGGTATTACCTCCGAGGAGGTCGTATTCGCGCAGGAAGCGAATAAGCCGCCGACTTCGATTCACGAAACGGTTTTCGAGAATGACGGCGATCCGATAACGCTGATGGATCAGATTGCGGATGAATCCCAAGACAAGTGGTTCGACAAGCTGGCGCTGAACGAAGCGATCGGCTCGCTGAACGAACGGGAAAGGCTGATCGTGTATTTGCGGTATTTCCGCGATCAAACGCAGTCCGAGGTGGCGAGCCGGCTTGGCATCTCGCAAGTGCAGGTGTCGCGTCTCGAGAAAAAAATATTGCAATCGATAAAAAACCAGATCGCTCAATGATCTGGTTTTTTTTGCGTTTTACTTGAGGGGTAACGGCCAACTCAAGGTTGTCTATCATATCCGGCAACCCCTTCTAGAACGGAAGGAAGGCTCAGCTTCCTTTGTTTTGGCTCAGTTTAATTCGGCTGTACTCGTTCAATGCCAGGATGACGGAGAGTATCATGAACAGGATATAGGCGATCACGCTTATGGCGCCGTAAAACCCGCGTAAGTGTCCGAAAAAATTGCCGAATACGATGGCGGCGAAGCATCCGGCAAGCGCTATCCACATCCCGCGGCCGGCGCGAGACTTATCCTCGCGATGCAGCTCCGTTTTTTCGCGGCGGCGCAGCCATAGCGCACCGAACAGAGCGCCGAAGAAAAGGATCTCAACCGTGAACGTTATCGGGAGAATACCGTAGTTGCTGAAAGTGACGACTTCCATCACGTTTTTGAACGAAACGGTCGTCAGCAAAATGATCATCAGCCCCGTCATCATGTTTAGCCGCTTGTAGCTGTTGTCTTTCGTAAAGGTGGCAAGTCCGGTCAAGATCGAGAGATACAAAATGAGCATCTTGATAAGCAGAAGCGGGAGCCAGCTGGAAATCAGAACCAGATCGACCCGGTCCAGGAAGTCGGTTATATGGATTTGCTGTACCAGTATCCAGCCGATATAAATGATCCTTGAAGCCGTTATCGGGCTTACTACCGTTATGACAAGAAATATCCAAATGGTAAGCGCCAGCGCGGAAAGCATAATGCCTCCCCGCACCGATATGTAAAAGGATCGGGGGCTCTTTACATTGTTCAGAAACGAACCGATTACGATAATATCCCCGAAAGCGCCCATACCGAGCAGGCCGCTTTGATAGGGGCTGATCCAGCTGCCGGATAGGGAGGGCTGCAGCTGTGTCAAATCGATCTCGTTCAAAAACAGCAGCGGATCCAGAAGGAAGAAGATTATAAATATCGGGATAAACAAATCGTTGGTCCGCACCAAATCTTCGATGGAGCCGGAGCCGAAATAAACCAGCACCGCCACCGTAATCAGTATGATGAACTCCAGCGGCGTTCGCAGTAGAATCGAAGAATTGAAATAGTCGGCGAATATCCGCAGCAATCCGACAAGGTCATAGAGCAAATAGCCGATCAGCAGGAGGTTGAGAATGCTGCCCAGCCAGTTGCCGCACAAATGCTTGGCGATTTCGAACATATTTTTGCCGGGAACCCGTTCTGCCAGCTTATAGAGAAGGAAGGCGATGCCTATGCAGTAAAGAGCGGCGAAAAAGAACGTGTATAGCGAATCCTGCAAGGACAGTTGGGTTAGCGCCATCGGCAGGCTCAGCATGTTGGCCACGGAAAGCACGGAGCAGGCCATCCCCGCAACCTGAAGGTTTCCGATATATCGCTTCTGACTCATAATGGTTACCCCTTTGTGAATTTCGTGAATACCGGAACGGTCCGCTCGACAAGCCATCCGGGAAGAGAAGGCAAGTGCAGACGGAATGCATAAACGATCAATAGGCAAACGGTTAATCCCGTTACGCATATATATACGGCCCGATCGCCTTTGGTTTTGAACACTTTGCGGTTGGCGACGATCGTACAGGCGAAAACAATGATCATCGTCACAATGAACAAACCTTGATTTTGCATGGGACTACTCCCTCTTCGCTAAGTTTTCGCGCAGCATGCCGATCTTGTGTATACTGGTTTCCGCGGATACATGGAACGTGCAAGTCGGAAAAATGTTCTCCCAATTCGCCTTCCACTCCCTGTTCCAGCGCCCGGGGTAGGTTCGGTACAGCAATTGGCCGAAGCCGGCCGAATCGCTTTTTTTCTGCTGCAGCTGCTTGATGGCGCGGGTGATTTCACTTTCTACCTTGGAGGCGATCGCTTTTTCCAGCAGCTTCGTTTCGTCCGCGTTCTCATAATTCGGAGAGTCGATCGCTTCGGTAACATAGCCTGTAATATGGAACTGCAAGTCATAGCGAATGTCGCTTCCCGACAGGGAAGGAGTAATCTTTCGCGAGCCTTTGTCGATGTGAACCGAGTAGCGGCCTTTCTCCGTATGGTAGATGTCCCAATAAGGCTTGAATTTGCTGCGCAACCAGCGAAAGCCTAACGCTTCGTCGTTTTTAATCACGCCGACCATCTTGCCGTTGCTCGTAATGGCGAAGCCGGTTATTTGAATCTCATTGGACGGGTTTTTGTCTTTGCTTGAAACGAGCTCTAAGTAAGGAATTCGGGCATCGTCGCCCGGCGTATTCATTTGCCCGATCACATCCTTGATCCGGATCGGGATCGAGATATCGGATTGCAGCATTTCCCGAATGGCTTCCGTCGCAAAGCGCTCGATGTTGGTTGTGGCGGACAAATAGTCGGAGGCTTTCCCTTTCGTCGCCGCAATCATCGTCGTTAAGCGATTGTCCGGGGTTCGCGTCGAGCCGTCCATAATTTCGACGATACCGTCCTTAAGCACGTCTTCGCTGTACAGCAAGACTCTTCGATGCGCGAAGTAGAGCTGACGGGAAAGTCTGTTTTGAAGTTTTTTGATCGCTTCGTTGGGCGTCGAGCCCGTCTCCGAATCGATGGCAAACGGCTTTTGGCCGCCGCTGCCGCCGCCGCCGCCCGACGGGCCTCCCATATTGCCGGGCAATGGAATTAGTACACTAACCCGGAAGCCGTCCTTATCCTTATCGATTGCCGTGGCCATGACGAATGCCAAATCGTTGATTTCCTTACGGTCCCAACAACCGGTTACTAAGGCTAGGCATAGAAAAGGCAAGACGATATAAAGACTGCCCCTGAGCCGCCGCCTTGTCTTATTCTCGGTCGGATGCGCCATCGTTGTCCGCTCCTGTCTGCCCGTCGTCAGCGTCTTGCGAGTCGTTCTTGTTCATCGTGGAATCGCCCATGCGCGAATAATCGGACTCCCCGAGAAATGCCGGCCGTTTACGCATGTCCCACCATGGAACCCGGACAACGACATCCTTCAGATCGGTAATGGAAATCGGGCCGACCGGAGACAAATAAGGGACGCCGAAGGAGCGCAGCCGCGCCATATGACCTACGATCAGCATGACGCCGATAATGATGCCGAGCAAACCGAAGACGGATGCGAGGATCATTAACGGGAAGCGAAGAATCCGGATCGATATGGCGGCATTGAAGCGCGGCAGCGTAAATGAAGCGATCCCGGTCACGGACACGACGATAACCATAGCAGCCGAGACGATCCCGGCTTGCACGGCCGCTTGGCCGACGACTAGCGCGCCGAGAATGCTGACTGCTTGGCCGATCGTTCTCGGCAGCCGGATGCCCGCTTCCCGAAGCGCCTCGAAGGCAATCTCCATAATGAGCGCTTCGACAACCGCAGGGAAAGGAATTGGTTCCCTCGATGCGGCAATGCTGAGCAGCAGGTTGGTGGGAATCATTTCCTGGTGATAGGTAGTGACCGCGATATAGATCGCAGGCGCCAGCAAGGCGACGAACAAAAAAACGAGCCGAAGGATGCGGAGCAGCGTCGCCGTCAGAAACCGTTCGTAAAAATCTTCGCTTGCCTGCAGCCACTGAAAAAAAACGATCGGCGCAATCAGTACGAAAGGGGTGCCGTCGACCAGGATGGCGATGCGTCCTTCCAGTAAAGATGCCGATACGGTATCCGGGCGCTCGGAATACTGTACCTGCGGAAACGGCGAATAGCCGTTATCCTGAATGAGCTCCTCGATATAGCCGGATTCGAAAATGCCGTCGATGTCGATTTTTTGAATGCGGCTTACGATTTCTTGGACGAGCTCCGGATCGGCAAGGCCATGAATATAGGAAATGACGACGTTCGTATTCGTCTCGCGGCCGACGACAAGCGGAAGCATTTTCAAGTTCGGCGATTTGATTTTTCTGCGGATAAGCGACGTGTTGGTACGCAGATTTTCGGTAAAGCCCTCTCTCGGACCGCGAATGACGGATTCCGTTTCGGGCTCGGAGACGGAACGATGTTCAGAGCCGCGAAGCCCCATCGCTACGGCCAATTGGCTTCCATCCACAATCAGCACGCTGTCTCCCGACAGGATATGGGAAAAGAGGTCGCCGTAGTTGTCCGTGTCCGCAAGCTGGGTAACCGGCAGGATGGAGCTTTTGATCCGCTCGATATGCTCGGCGGCCGTTTGATGATGATCCAGAAACATTAACGTCTTCATGGCTAAGTCGACGGAATCGGTCTTTGCCATGCCGTCTATATAAATCAGGAGCGCGCGCGTTTTATCGTCGAGCCGAAATTCCCGAATGACGAAATCGGAGCTGTCCTTAAACACTTCCTTCAGAAAGTCTTTGTTTTCTTCGGATGATTCCCTTAGCGGAACCTCCTTCAACGCTTCGATAAATAACCGGTCGTCCTCGGGCTTCTGCTCTTGCTTATGCTGCGATTTCCTTCTTCGTATACCCACGGCGGCCGGGTCACCTCCTTAAGGCCTAACGTTTACAGCCTGTTTTTCGCCCAGTTCAAGATTATTGGTAGTATGACCACGAGTTTCCGGTTTATGCAATTCCGGCATGCCGTGGCACCGGGAAGGCGGGAAGCGGATCCTAAGGTACGGAGCTTTTGCCGAGGCTCGCTATTTGGGTTGTTTTACCGGAACTTACCGCGATTATAAAGCCTTCCTTCTTTACAAAATAAAGGATATCTGACATTACCCGCATCATAAGCCCAACGAAAGGAGCGAACCGACCATGGATGCTCCCGCGACCGCTCCGGTGCTATATGTCCGCTTCCGCAAACGCGTAGCGATTTCAAAAGGGAAGCCGGTTCTGTTTACGGAGATTGCCCAGCTGATCGCCGATCCGGAGCTTGAGGAGCGTCTCCGCAAGCTTGTCGTTTACGAGCCGAAGCCACAGGACGGCAATCTGCTGGTGATTGACATGATGATGGTCATTCGTAAAGTGAAGCAAATAGCTCCGCATTTGAACATCGAATTGATTGGGGAGCCGCATGCGCTTGTCGAAGTAGTCAGCGGAGGACGCAAGCCCCATTTCGTGCTGATCGTGCTCGTATGGCTGCTGCTTTTTATCGGGTCGGGGCTCGCCATCATGAATTTTCACGCCGACGTCAGCATGCTGAAGGTGCATCAGCGAATCTACGAGCTAATGACCGGAAACGTGTCCGAGAAGCCGTATTTTTTGCAAATTCCGTATTCGATCGGTATCGGAGCGGGAATGGTGTTGTTCTTCAATCATTTGTTCAAGAAGAAATTCAATGAGGAGCCGAGCCCGCTCGAGGTAGAGATGTTCATGTACCAAGAGAATGTGAACCATTACGTCATTACGAACGAGTATTGCAAGCTGCAGGACAAACGGGATGGGACGGGGCAAGCGGATGAACGTTCTTGTTGATGTTCTCCAAGTGTTTATCGGCTTTGCCGGGGGGCTGGCCGTCGGCAGCGGCATGGTCGCTTTTCTCGTTGTGCTGGATATTATCCCGAGGCTTGTGCAGCTGACCAAGTCGTCCGGCATGATTCACTGGTATGAAAATGCGGTGGTAGCCGGATCGGTGTTTTTCAGCATCATCGATTTTTACGGCATGCAGGCTTCCTTTTCTCCGATCAGCACGGCGTTTGTGGGTCTGCTTTCCGGCGTATTCGTCGGCTTGCTGGCAGCCGCCTTGACGGAGGTCGTCAATGTGCTGCCGATCTTGGCAAACCGGATGGGGATGGGTAGCTACATTATTTGGCTGTTGATGGCGATGATTTTCGGCAAAGTGTTCGGTTCCTTGTTTGAGTGGCTGTTTTATTGAACGAAAGACGAGTTGGGGAGTGAAGGACATGACGACTTCGGATCATCACGTACGGGAAACGGAGATCGCGGAAGGAATGCCGCCGGAAGGGGCAGCCGGGCATTTTCCTGCGGAAGGGGAAAGCGGCGGAGACACGCTTTTGCAAGGGGAGATGACAGAAGATTCGCCGCAGAAGCGTAAGTTTGACGAAAGCGAGTATAAGCGCAAGAAGGACCAAGAGAAGCTGACCGATGAAGAGAAACGGCTGATGAAAGCGGAGCGTATTCCGCTACGAATGTCCGATGTCAAAAGAACGCTGGAGGAGATGGTCGGACTCGGCCGCAGCTTTGACGTCATTCTCCGCGAAATGGTTTTCGGCGCCAAACGGACGGGTATTTTTTATTTGAACGGGCTGGTTAAGGATACGGTGCT
Source organism: Paenibacillus litoralis (assembly GCF_046244365.1). Classification (NCBI taxonomy): domain Bacteria; kingdom Bacillati; phylum Bacillota; class Bacilli; order Caryophanales; family Paenibacillaceae; genus Paenibacillus; species Paenibacillus litoralis. The sequence continues at coordinate 3,865,799 of NZ_CP176395.1, forward strand.
CGATGAGGTGCTGAAGCGGCTTTCGATCGTCCGCGAAGAGGAAGTGGACTTTCTAACGCTGACGACATTCATGGAGAGATTCATTCCCCACATCCAAGTGGAGAAAGTCGACACGATGTCCGACACGGTCAATAAAGTGCTGGCCGGCGGCACGGCGATCTTTATCGAGAACGAAACGAGCGCGATTATGATCGACGCCAAAAGCTTTCCCGTACGCTCAAGCGAAGAACCGAGCCTGGAAAGGGTAGTCAGGGGCTCGCGAGACGGCTTTGTCGAAACGCTTCTGACGAACGTAACGCTTGTCCGGCGCAGGCTGCGCGATCCGCGGCTGAAGCTGGAGATGCTGCAGGTCGGCGAGCGGACGAAAACCGACGTCTGTCTTGCCTACATCAACGATATCGCCGATCAAAAGCTGGTGGAATCGATCCGCGATAAAATACGGGAGCTGGAGACGGACGGACTTCCGCTTGCGGAGAAGCAGCTGGAGGAAGCGCTGCTGAACAAGCGCTGGAATCCGTATCCCGTCGTCCGCTATTCGGAACGGCCGGACGTCGTTTCCTCGCATCTGCTTGAGGGACATGTAGCTTTGTTCGTCGATACGTCGCCTTCGGTCATTATTTTGCCGTCGACGTTCTTTCACCTCGTACAGCACGCCGAGGAATACCGGCAAACGCCGTTTATCGGCACGTATCTGCGTTGGGTGCGGTATTTCGGCATTTTATCGTCCCTGTTTCTGCTTCCCCTATGGTTCCTGATGGTGGCTCATCCCGAATTCAAGCCTCCCGGCATGGGTTGGCTCGGTCCGCAGGACAACGGTCATCTGTCTCTATTGGTCCAGTTCGTGATCGCCGAGGTCGGGATCGATCTGATGCGGATGGCCGCCGTACACACGCCGACGCCGCTCGCCACCGCTATGGGCTTGATCGCCGCTATCTTAATCGGCGAAATTGCGATCAAGACCGGGCTCTTCGTGCCGGAAGTCATTCTTTATTTGTCGGTGGCGACCATCGGCATATTCGCGACGCCGAGCTATGAGCTTGGTCTTGCCAATCGCGTCTCAAGGCTGATCCTGCTTCTCGCAACAGCAGCCTTCGCCGTGCCCGGATTTGTAGTCGGAACGACGCTCTGGGTCATGCTTTTGGCGTTCCAGCGTTCGTTCAACTCGCCTTTCCTGTGGCCGTTCATCCCTTTCAACGCCAAGGCGTTCTATAACATTCTGGTACGCGTTCCGTTCTCGCAGGAGAAGAGCCGGCTTAGTCTGACGAAACCGAATGACAGCTCCAGGCAGCCTACTTGATTCGTTGTGTAAGCCTCGTCCCGGTGACGGGGTTTTTTATTTGGCGAGATGCGTTGCATCCTGTTGTCCGCCGACCGGAAAACCACTATACTCAAAAAAAGAAGCGCCGGCAACGGCCTGTTCGGACGACTAGAAGGAGGCTGCCCATGCTGCCGGGTTCCAGTACGCTATTGAATATTTCCAGCCATTATCAGTCCTTAACGAAAACGGAACAAAAAATTGCGGACGCCGTACTAAGCGATCCCGAAGCGGTCGTGTACAGCACGCTGACCGATTTGGCGGAAAGGGCGGGAGTAGGAGAAACATCGGTACTGCGCTTGTGCCGGAAGCTGAAATTCCGCGGCTATCACGAGTTTAAGCTCGCTATCGCACAGGATCTGGTCACCCCGATTCAAAGCGAACACGGCGATATCGAAGATACCGACGAAGTCGCGACGATCGCGCGTAAAATCACGAGCGTAAACAGCGCAGCGCTCGAAAATACGCTGGCCTTGCTCGATATGAGGGAGGTGGAGAAAGCGATCGAGGCGATCGTGAAGGCGAGAAAAGTGTACTTCTTCGGCATCGGCTCGTCCGCCTATACGGCACTGGATGCCAAATACCGGTATATGCGGCTCGGCTTCGACGTCGAAGCGGTTACCGATTCTCATCTGATGGCCATGGCTGCTGCACTTATGACGGATGCGGACGTTGTTTTCGGCATTTCCACGTCGGGCAGCACGAGGGATATCGTTGACGCCATTCAGGCCGCCAAGCGAAAGGGCGTTTACGTCATTTGTTTGACGAACCATGCCCGCTCGCCGCTCACTCAGCATGCCGATGCCGTGCTGCTGACCAAATCGCGGGAAGCGCCGTTTCAAAGCGGGGCGTTTAACGCCAAAATCGCGCAAATTCACGTGCTGGACATTTTATCGACCGCTACCGCGCTTCGATGCAAGGAGCGTTCCATCGAAGCGATCCGGAATACCGCAAACGCGGTACTGGATAAGTTATATTAGCGGGCTTTAGCGCAACGATGTCCTTTACAGTTCACTCGATGTGCATGTATAATTGGAGGAAACATCCGCCCTTATTATATAATATGGAGGGAAACTCCAATCAATAAAACTTGAGGGCGTCGAAGGAGCGAATCCACTATGACGCAAGCAAACGTTACGATTCCGCCGAAAGGGCTTATCGTTTCGTGCCAAGCGCTCGAGCATGAGCCGCTGCACGGAGGCGACACGATGGCTAAGATGGCGGTTGCCGCCAAGTCGGTCGGAGCCGTCGCTATCCGCACGAACGGCGTTGAGGACATCCGCCGCATTCGCGAGGCTGTCGATCTGCCGATTATCGGCCTGATTAAACGAGACATACCCGGATCGGCTATTTTCATTACGCCGACCGTCGATGAGGTTACGGCGATTGTCGAGGCCGGCGCGGGAATCGTTGCGCTTGACGTGACCGACCGCGAAGGACGGCTAGAGACGGTTCGCGAGCTAATCGAATGCGCCCATCGTCTGGGCGCCGCGGTTATGGCGGATGTATCCACTTATGAGGAGGGCGTGGCTGCCGAGAAGCTGGGCGCGGACTACGTAGGCACGACATTGTCGGGCTATACGCCGTACAGCCCGCAGCAGGAGGAGCCGGATTTCGGGCTCGTGCGTAGGCTGAAGGCGGCTTTGCAGGTGCCCGTGGTAGCCGAAGGGCGCATTTGGACGCCGCAGCAAGCGGCTGCAGCGCTAGAAGCGGGCGCGGACGTCGTTGTTGTCGGCAGCGCGATAACGCGGCCGCAGCTGATCGCGGAGCGGTTCGCCAAGGCCGTAGCCGAAGCGGCGGCCAAAGAGGCCAAGCGATGAGCGGGCTTGTATTCGATCGGCATGCTTCCTATGCGATAGGTGTCGATGTCGGCGGTACGAAGACGAATGTGGGCGTCATTACCCGGAGCGGCGAAGTGATCGCTTCGGTGCGCGTTGCCACCCAACTGCCGGGGAGGACGGTCGTCGATCAAGTAAAGGCGGGGATCGACGAAGCGCTCGACCAGTTTTACGCCTTGAAGCCCGGCGAGGCGCTGCGCGGGATCGGCGTCGGTACGGCGGGACAGGTCGATACGGCGTCCGGCAGCATCCGATTCGCTTCCGAGCTGATTCCCGGCTACACGGGCACGCCTGTCAAAAGGCTGCTGGAGGAAGCGTACGGCTTGCCGGTATTCGTTGACAACGACGTCAATGTGCTGGCGCTTACAGAAAAATATATCGGCGCCGCTAAGGATGCTAAGCATGTCATATGCATCGCTATGGGGACAGGCGTCGGCGGGGCCGTCATGACGGACGGCAAAATCGTCCATGGCGCCTGGGGCGGCGCCGGAGAAGTCGGCCATATGTCCGTCGATTTTAACGGTCCCGTATGTATTTGCGGCAACCGCGGCTGTCTGGAGCAGTACGTATCGGGGACGTCGATCGGCAGGCGTATGCGAGAGCTGCTTGCCGCCGAAGGCAGACCGGACGAAACCGTGAACGCGCGCGACGTCGTGGAGAGATGGCTGGCGGGCGACCGAACGGCCTCGGCCATCATGGATGAAACGATTGCCGCGCTTGGCGGCGCGATCGCCAGTCTCGTCCACCTGTTCAATCCGGAAGTCGTCGTTATTGGCGGCGGAGTAGCCGAAGCGGGCGAGCCTCTCTTCGTCAGGCTTCGCGAAGAAATCGGCAATCGGGCGATGAGCTCTTTATTGGAAAGCGCCATTATCGTTCCTGCTTACCAAGGCAATATGAGCGGCATGCTGGGAGCCGGGCTTCAAGCCTGGGAGGACTAAGCGATTATTTTCGGCGCCGGTCGCTCACATGCCATCCGTGAGAGGCTCTTCCTGTTCCCGTTTCGGGAATAGGAAGAGCTTTTTATTGTAGAGAAAGCAAGGTTGATTCCCCCACCTGAACCCCACTCCAGACTCAAACGCATCGGAAACGTAACGTTCGCAAAACGTCTTGATTAGCCGTATCAGCCGCTTGATTTGGAATAAATGAAGATTTCCATTGCACATTCCACGCATTTTTGTTTATACTGCTATTCTTGGGGTATTTGCCGGTACGGAGAGCTCAGCACGGCTACGGGTTCGGGATGGAACCGCAGCTTGAAATGGGTTAGGAAGTGAGGGAGGATGCACTTTTCTCCCGAACTTTTGCATTCCGCGCAGGACGTTATTGAGTTATGAAAACCGATATGATACCTTAAATATAGTCGAATACGACAGCATTTGCGGATGAAACGAACAAATTGAATATGCCAGGGAGAGGTGTATGATCAATGTATTTACATGGGACAAGTAGAATAAATGAACAAGGCAATCTTGAAATCGGAGGCGTGGACGCGACGGAGCTGGCCGCGAAGTTCGGCACGCCATTATATGTCGTAGACGAAGCGCTCGTTCGCCAAAAGGCGCGTCAATTCGTCGAGGCCTTCAAAGCGTCCGGCTTGAAATTCCAAGTCGCCTATGCAAGCAAAGCGTTCTGTGTCATGGCGATGTGCCGCATCGCCGAGGAAGAGGGCATGTCGCTGGACGTCGTCTCGGACGGCGAGCTGTATACGGCGCTGCAAGCCGGTTTCCCGGCCGAGCGCATTCACTTCCACGGCAACAACAAGTCGCCGCAAGAAATCGAAATGGCGATCGACGCCAAAATCGGCTGTTTCGTCGTCGACAATTTCATCGAGCTGCACTTGTTGAACGCAATTGCGGCCGAGAAACGCGAGAAAGTAAAAGTATTGTTCCGTATTACGCCTGGCGTTTCCGCGCATACGCATGAATATATTTCGACCGGACAGCAGGACTCCAAGTTCGGCTTCGACCTTGGCAACGGCGCCGCTTACCGGGCCATTCAAGAAGCGAAAGAACTGGCAAATATCGAAGTTCTGGGCGTTCACTCGCATATCGGATCGCAAATCTTCGAAACGGAAGGTTTCCGTATGGCGATGGAGAAGACGATCGGATTTGCAACGAAAGTGCGCGAGGAATTGGAAGTAACGTTCAAGGTCGTTAACCTTGGCGGAGGCTTCGGCATCCGCTATGTGGAAGGCGATACCCCGCTTCCGGTTGCCGAGTACGTGAAGGCGATCACCGACGGCATTCAGTCTTACTTCTCGAGCCACAACTATCCGATTCCGGAAATTTGGATCGAACCGGGCCGTAGTATCGTTGGCGATGCCGGTACGACTTTGTACACCGTAGGAACGTCCAAGGACATTCCGGGCGTACGCAAATATATTGCGGTTGACGGCGGTATGACCGATAACCCGCGTCCGGCGCTTTACGAATCGCAATACGAGGCGATGCTGGCTAACCGCGCGAAAGAAGAGAACGCGGAAATCGTTTCGGTAGCAGGCAAATGCTGCGAGAGCGGCGACATGCTGATTTGGGATCTGAATCTGCCTAAGGTAGAGAGCGGCGATATTTTGGCCGTTGCCTGCACAGGCGCTTACAACTATGCGATGTCCAGCAACTACAACCGGATCCGCAAGCCGGCGGTCGTTTTCGTAAAAGACGGTCAAGCGGACGTAGCGGTTAAACGCGAGACGCTGGATAACATCGTCGGTCTGGACGTCATTCCGGCACGTTTGCAAAAAACGGTTGCTTCCAAATAATAGGGAAATAGAGATTCGAAATATGCATCGGGGCGTAAGCCCCGGTGCTTTTTGACATACATACCTACCGGGAGGAATGTACGACATGAGTCATCAAAATAAAAAGCACGACTGGACCCTAGTCGCGCATGACGGTCACGATGAACGCCATTACGGCGCCGTCACTATGCCGATTTACCAGAACAGCCTGTTCACCTTTCCAAGCCACGATGCCTTCGAAGCGGCGACCGACCGTTTCTTCGATCATTATGTGTACACGAGAGGGAATAATCCTACGGTTCGCCATCTTGAGGAAAGGCTTGCGGCGCTTGAAGGCGGAGAAGCGGCCCGCTGCTTCGGTTCCGGGATGGCGGCTATCACGGCAGCTATCATGTCGGCGGTCAAGTCTGGCGATCACGTAGTCTGCGTAGATCAGGTTTATGGCGTTACGAAACGGTTTTTGGAGCAATATTTGAGCGGATTCGGCGTCGAGTCGACCTTCGTCGACGGTACGAGCCTTGCCGCCCTAGAGGAAGCCATAAGGCCGAATACGAAGCTGCTTTACATGGAAAGTCCGACGAGCATGCGCTTCGAGCTGCAGGATTTGCGGGAATGGGTTGCTATCGCCAAGCGGATCGGCGCGAAAACGATCATCGACAACACATGGGCCACGCCATGTTATCAGAAACCGCTTCTGCTTGGGGTAGACTTGTCCGTGCATTCCATATCCAAGTATATCGGCGGCCACAGCGACATTGTGGGGGGAGTGGTCATCGGCAGCAAAAATGAGCTAAAGGCCATCAACGGCAACGAGTTTACACTGTTTGGCGGCATCATGTCACCCCAGAATGCATCGCTCGTTCTGCGCGGCTTGCGAACGCTGCCGCTGCGCATGCAGCAGCTGCAGGAGCATGGGCTTGAGGTTGCCCGCTTCTTACAAAGGCAGACTTTCGTCGCCGCCGTTCATCATCCCGGACTGGACGCCCACCCGCAGCACGAGCTGGGCAAAACGCAAATGAGCGGAGGCGGCAGTTTATTTTCAATCGAGCTAAAGCTGCCTGTCGAGCAGGTACGCGTCTGGGCGGATAAGCTGGACTATTTCCGCATCGGCGTAAGCTGGGGCGGCTATGAGAGCTTAATAATAGCCACTAGGCAATCGGACGAGCAGAAGCGGAACGGAACGGTGCTGGTCCGAATGTATGTCGGTCTGGAGGATCCTGTCGAGCTGATCGGCGATATGCGCCGTTCTTTTGCCGCGGCGGGCGTAGAAACGATGGTGTAAACCGAGTCTGCGGTTGCAACCGGAATATTTTTACGGTATGATCCTACCGGGCAACAAATACGCCTATAAAATTGCGTTGATTTGCTCATATATGGTACACTTCTTTTGATAAAACTTAGGACAAACAAGGAGAGATAAGCTATGGCAAAAAAAGGACTTATTGAACTTGAAAATGGTAATAAAATTGAAATAAATTTCTTACCTGAAGAAGCGCCGAACACGGTAGCAAACTTTGAAAAATTGGCGAATGAGGGCTTTTATAACGGTATAACATTTCATCGTGTAATTAAAGGTTTTGTTGCCCAAGGGGGTTGCCCGAACGGAACTGGTACAGGTGGCGCAGGTTACACTATAGACTGTGAGACAGCAACAAACACGTCTAAACATGTACGTGGAGCATTATCTATGGCACATGCTGGACGCAACACAGGAAGCTCGCAGTTCTTTATCGTATACGAACCACAACCTCACCTTGACGGTGGTCATACAGTGTTCGGAAATGTTATATCGGGTATGGAATATGTTGATTCGATCAAACAGGGCGATAAAATGAAAGAAGTTAAAGTTTGGGAAGAATAGTATTGTGAAAAATCCCCTCAGTATATTTTTATTGAGGGGATTTTACTATGAGCGGAGAAGTGAAGAAATGAATTTTTAGAAAAGTTGAAATCGAGATAAGATTAATTGATCCAATTAATGCACTTCTTGGCAGTCAATAACATGCCCGAGCGGAACGGGAACTGGCGGCCCCGGCTACCAAATCAACTGCGAAATCAACCCGAACAAGCATGAGTGCGGCTCGGTCGCTATGGCTCACGCCGGACGCAACACAGGCGGCAGCCAATTCTACATCGTTTACCAGCCGCAACCGCATTTAGACGGACAGCACACCGTATTCGGCAAAGTGTTATCCGGAATGGAGCATGTAGACAAGTTCCAAGGCCGCGACAAGATGGAGTCGGTTAAGGTCGTTGAAGTGTAATCATGTTTTCCCGCTGACGCATGAGCCGTATTGGCTCGTGCGTCCGTTTTTTTGTCCGGATATTCATGTATCCGTCTTTGTCTAATTGGTAGAGACGAACATCCGGGTTCGCGGATGGATAGATCGCTTGGGAAAAGGAGACGAGTGTCTTGGAGGGATCCCGTAGGTGAGTGATTATGGATCTGGGTTCATTAGTAGTGAACGTAAATGCATGATTTGGGGTTGGGCAGCGGTTTGGAAGGGGATTAGAGAAGGGAAGTTCACTATTAGTGAACATAAATTCATTATTTTGGCTTGGACAACGGTTTAAATGGGGATTAAGGAAGGGAAGTTCACTATTAGTGAACGTAAAGGGAAAATAGTGACGTATGGTTCACTATCCTGTTGGTTTTAAGGCATTTGTGTGAAAATAGTGAACGTTGCTTTAGTAATAGTGAACTTTGGCTCACTAACTTTATAATGGTCCTCCCGCATGCTTGGATCCGGCAAACTTGCTCTAAAACCGGATGGGGCGGAACGCGGGGAGAAGCCCACAACTGGAGGGGAGCGCGGAATTTCCAGTCATGGATTTAGCTATGGATAACGGCTATAAGTCCTGAAAGTAGCCCAAGAAGTAGCCCAAGAAGTAGCCCAAGAAGTAGCCCAAGAAGTAGCCAAAGAAGTAGCCAAAGAAGTAGCCAAAGAAGTAGCCAAAGAAGTAGCCAAAGAAGTAGCCAAAGAAGTAGCCAAAGAAGTAGCCCTTTATGTAGCCTAGGAGTTGCTCGTGATATGTCTCGTGATATGGCCTATGATTATATGCAATGATATAGATTGTGATGTATCTCGTAATATAGAGAATGATATAGCATTATATAGCCAATAATATAGCCCACAATATAGCCCACAATATAGCCCATAATATATCCCATAATATAGCCCATAATTTAGCCCCTGATAGCCCGCGTTACTAAATTGCCCTCCATTTTTTTCCTCAATTGTCCCGACGAATCAATGTCGACAAAATCAATGCGAAAAATAGGAATGATTAGCCTTGCTTTTTTTGCGACACAGTGGTACTATTTCAATCAAAGTAAGGCTTTTCTGAAAATACAACGACAATTTCATAGGATATCCTTCGGGGCCGGGTGAAATTCCCGACCGGCGGTGATCCGGATGAGGCGGCTTCTTCCGCTATCCGGTCAGTCCGTGACCCGTGTGGCATCGCATTTCGAAGTTCGTGGGCGTTAAGTTGCCGACCGTGCTTGGATGCGAGATCAACCGGTGGACTCGGTGCAATTCCGAGACCGACAGTTAAAGTCTGGATGGGAGAAGGAGCATAATTGTTTCGTTGAGCCGACGTCATATGTACTTTTTTTCACATTTTCGCGATATCGGTTTCGCCCGTCTAATATACCGTATCATGCGGTTTATTAGTGTTAGCCTTATGAGGCTATGGTTTATAGGGCGAAGCGGCTCTATTTCGTCGTGTCGCGAGGTCGGAAAGCGTGGCTTTCATTCCGATGGCCAGCTCGTAGACCATGCGATGGCTGCGGGATTAGAATCGCGGATATCAGCTGGAACAAGAAGATGCGCAGACGGATGTGCGATACGGATAACAACATATTGCCTGCCGGGATACGTCCGGTAATGGCCGGCTTGTGCTCTTTTCTTCACCCCGACCTTCTGTTGCGGGTGTTTTTGGCGTTCCCGATATTCGAGAAGAGGTGATGGCAACGGATACGATGGATTCGACTTTTTATATGCGCCTGGCCCTGCAGATGGCTGAAGCCGCCCAGGGGCAAACCGGAATAAATCCGGTCGTCGGGTGCGTCGTCGTGAAGCATGGGCGGATCGTAGGCATGGGCGCCCATTTAAGGCGCGGTACCGAGCACGCGGAGGTGCATGCGATTCGCATGGCCGGGAGCGAAGCGGAGGGCAGTACGGTATATGTGTCGCTGGAGCCTTGCAGCCATTACGGCCGAACGCCGCCATGCGCCGATCTGCTCATCAAGGAGAAGGTGGCGAAGGTAGTGGTCGCCTGCCTAGACCCGAACCCGGAGGTTGCCGGCAAAGGAGTCGAGAAGCTGCGTTCCCATGGCATCGTCGTCGAGGTAGGGGTGCTTCAGGAGAAGGCGACTGCCCTGAATGAGCCGTTTAACAAATATATTGTCAGCCGCCTTCCGTTCGTCACCCTGAAGACCGCCTGTACGCTTGACGGCAAAATCGCAAGCCGCACCGGCGACAGCAAATGGATAACGAACGAAAAATCCCGTTCCTATGTGCATACGCTCCGTCACCGTCATCAAGCGATCATGGTGGGAGCCGGGACGATAATCGCCGACGACCCGCAATTGACGACGCGGCTTCCTGTGGATGCGCTGCAGCCGATTCGGATCGTGGTCGATTCGACGCTGCGTTCTCCGGAGCATGCTAAAGTTTTTGACGGACAATCGCCGACTATCGTGCTTACCACGGCAAGAGCGCCGCAAGATAAGGCAGAGCGTCTGGCAGACAGAGGTATAGAACTGATCCATACCGGCGAAGGACCGCAAGTCGACTTGCGGAAGGCGATGAAGCTGCTCGGGGAGAAGGAAATCGGATCGATTTTGTTGGAGGGCGGAGGCCGGTTGAACGGTGCGATGCTGGAAAACGGATTGATCGACGTATGCCGCCTCTTCTTCGCTCCGAAGATTGTGGGCGGCCTGCAAGCGCCAGGAAGCTTTGCGTTTGACGGTTTCGAACGAATGGCCGAAGCTGTCAAATTGGAGAGAATCCAGGTGGAAACCTTCGGAGACGACGTTTGCATTACAGGATACCCGGTTTACGGTGACCGGTAAGGGAGAGGGAAGCATATGTTTACCGGACTAATCGAGGAAGTCGGGATTATGCAGCGCATCGGCAAACAAGGCCAGACGATGGTCTTATCGATTGCTGCGAAGCGTATCATGAGCGATGTTCAGCTTGGCGATAGCATCGCGATTAATGGCGTTTGCCTTACGGTGATCTCGTTTGATGCGGGCAGCTTTACCGTAGACGTAATGCCGGAGACGTTCCGTCATACGAATCTGTCTCTTTTAAGTGCCGGCGATCGCGTCAATCTGGAGCGCGCGATGTCCGCTCAAGGGAGGTTCGGGGGACATATCGTTCAAGGCCACGTCGATGCGACGGGACGCATTACGGCAAGGAGACCGGAGGAGAACGCCGTATATTTTACCATAGAGCTCGAGAATACGGACGCAATGAAATATATCGTGCCGCGCGGGTCGATAACGATTGACGGTATTAGCCTGACCGTGATCGGCGTTGACGAGCGTTCGTTCTCGGTATCCATAATACCGCATACGCTGGCGCAGACGATTTTGCAGCATAAGCAGCCCGGCGCATCCGTCAATATCGAAACCGATCTGCTCGGCAAATATATCGAGAGACTGCTCTTTTACCGCGGAGCGGAAAAGCCGGAACTCGCTTCGAAAAGCGGCGGCCCAGCTAAATCGTCGCGTTTGACGGCGGAATTTCTTGCGGAGAACGGTTTTCTATAGGCCGAATATTTATTAGGATAAGGGGTGAGCGTCATGACAAACATCCGCTTTCATACGATTGAGGAAGCGATATACGATCTGATTATGGGCAAAACGATTATCGTGGTGGATGACGAGGACCGCGAGAACGAAGGCGACTTTATCGCGCTTGCCGAGAAGGCGACGCCTGAGGTCATCAACTTTATGATAAAAGAAGGACGGGGACTCGTCTGCGCCCCGATTACGGAGGAACGCGCCGCTCAGTTGGAGCTCCCTCCCATGGTAGCGCGCAATACCGATTATCACGGTACGGCGTTTACGGTTTCCGTCGATCATACGGACACGTCGACCGGCATCTCCGCATCCGAGCGATCCCGGACCGTTCAAGCGCTGATCGATCCGAATACGCTGGCTGGCGATTTTCGCAGACCGGGACATATTTTTCCGCTGATTGCCAAAAAGGGAGGCGTGCTGCGCCGGGCCGGCCACACGGAAGCTGCCGTCGATCTGGCCCGCATGTGCGGCTCTTATCCGGGAGCGGTCATTTGCGAAATCATTAAGGAAGACGGCGAGATGGCCCGGGTGCCCGAGCTCATGGAAATCGCCGAGAAGCACGACCTCAAGATCATTACGATTCAAGATTTGATCCATTACCGCAATGAAAAGGAAAAGCTCGTAACCCGCGAAGCGGAAGTGAAAATGCCGACGGATTTCGGCGTGTTCTCGATGATCGCCTATACCAATGAGGTGGATCGCAAGGAGCATGTCGCGCTTGTCAAAGGCAAAATCGATTCCAGCCGGCCGACGCTTGTCAGGGTGCATTCGGAATGTTTGACCGGCGATATTTTTCACTCCCATCGCTGCGATTGCGGACCTCAGCTGGAAGCGGCGCTCCGCACGATCGAGGAAGAGGGCGAAGGCGTTCTACTCTATATGCGCCAGGAAGGACGCGGCATCGGCCTGATCAACAAGCTGCGCGCCTACAACCTGCAGGAACAAGGATTGGACACGGTAGATGCGAATCTGAAGCTGGGCTTTGCCGCGGATTTGCGCGATTACGGCATCGGCGCTCAAATCTTGAAGGATCTCGGCGTTAGACAAATCCGGCTCCTTACGAACAACCCGAAAAAAATACGCGGTCTTGAAGGGTATGGCCTCGAAGTCGTCGAGCGCGTGCCGATTCAAATGAAGGAAAATGAAAATAATCGCAACTATTTGCATACGAAGCAGGAAAAGCTGGGGCATATGTTGAAATTTACGGATGCCGACGAAACGGGGACCGCTTAAAACACAGTCCCAAGAGGAATTACCGTTCAGTAAATAAGCCTAACGATGCTTGCCAAACCTACTATAGATATGGTTCACTCACAGAGAGGATGGAGTTCATTATGCCGAAAATGTACGAAGGTCAACTAATTTCGCAGCAAGCCAGATATGGGGTCGTCGTCGGACGTTTCAACGAATTTATTACCGGAAAGCTGCTGTCCGGAGCGCTGGATGCGCTGAAGCGTCACGGTGCGTCCGAGGATGACGTAGAAGTCGCATGGGTGCCGGGCGCCTTCGAAATTCCGTTGATCGCGCAGAAAATGGCCGAAAGCGGCAAATATGACGCCGTCATTACGATCGGCGCGGTAATCCGCGGATCTACGCCGCATTTCGACTATGTTTGCAGCGAAGTTTCGAAGGGCGTAGCCGCCATCGGATTGAAAACGGGCGTTCCGACTATCTTCGGCGTGCTTACTACCGATTCTATCGAGCAGGCAATCGAACGCGCAGGCACGAAAGCCGGAAATAAAGGCTGGGAAGCGGCTGCAACGGCCATCGAAATGGTTAATCTAGTCAAACAACTGAAGGCATAAATTCGGGTTCGCCGGGTATTTTGCCGCGAGGGGGTAAAGGTTACGCCCCTCCTGCAGGTAATCGGTTTAAGACTGCGCAGCAACTTTTTTACTAGCGAGGATTATGAGGGGGACTGGGGCTTTGAAGGTTACATTTAAGCTGGATACGTTTGAAGGCCCCCTTGATTTACTGCTTCATCTTATCGATCAAGCGGAAGTGGATATTTATAACATTCCAATTAAAGAGATTACCGATCAATACCTGGATTATTTATCGCAAATGCAGGAGCTGGAGCTCGATGTGACGAGCGAGTTTCTGGTTATGGCCGCGACGCTTCTTTCGATCAAAAGCAAAATGCTGCTGCCTAAGCCGCCCGTTATCGAGATGGACGATATGCTCTTCGATATGGAGGAAGAGGATCCGAGATCCGAGCTGGTGCAGAAGCTGATCGAATACAGGAAGTACAAAGGAATCGCCGTCGAGCTTCGGGAAAAAGAACTGGAGCGCAGCTTAATTTACTCCAGGGAGCCGGCGGATCTGACGCCGTACGTTCCCGTCGTGCAAGAGAACCCGGTACAGGGGCTTCATGTTGCGGATCTCTTGTTGGCTTTTCAAAAAGCGCTTCGCAAAATGGCGAGTCGAAACGTTGTCACGAAAATCAGACGGGACGAAGTGTCGGTCAAAGACCGTATGTTCCAAGTCGTTTCCGTGCTCGAGCAGCAAGGCGGCAAAATGATGTTCACGAAGCTGCTGACCGATGATTTTTCGAGAGAAGACGTCGTCGTAACGTTTTTGGCGCTGCTTGAGCTGATGAAGGTCAAAAAAATCGTCTGCTTCCAGCACCGGTTGTTTGACGACATTGTGATCGAGGCAAGGGAAGAGGTGCAGCTTGATGGATTACCGTCAGATGAAATCAATTATTGAGGGTTTGCTGTTCGTATCGGGGGACGAAGGCATTGAGAGCAAGCAGCTGGCAGATGTTCTGCAGCTGCCGAGGGAAATTGCCGTCGAACTGGTTCACGAGCTGCAAGCCGATTATATTCGAGACGAAAGAGGCCTGCAGATCGTTGAAATTGCCGGCACCTTTCAAATGGCGAGCATTCCTGCGCACGCGCCATATTTCGAACGGTTGGCGCATACGCCTTCCCGGACGAATTTATCGCAAGCGGCGCTCGAAACACTCTCCATTATTGCGTACAAGCAGCCCATTACGAGAGTGGATATCGAGGAGATTCGCGGCGTTAAATCGGACCGTGCGCTCCATACGCTAGTGGCCAAAGAACTGATTGAAGAGATTGGCCGCGCCGAAGCCATCGGCCGTCCGATTTTGTATGGGACGACCAAGCAATTTATGGACTATTTCGGGCTTGGCAGCTTGAAGGACTTGCCGGATTCCTCTTCATTCGAGGCCGATTTGAGCCTTGAAGATGAAACGCGCCTGCTGTTTTCGAAGCTCGACCGCCAATTGACGATCGACGACATCGATGGCAAGCGACGAGACGAACCGGCAGACGAGGAAGGCTTTGATCCGGCTGAGGATGAAATCGCCGCAGTAACGGAAACGCAAACGGACATCGGCGAGATGGAAATCGAGCTTCCCGACTTTTTGAAGGAAGATCCGGAACGCTGACCTCGGGTAGCATGGTTTCCATAGGATACGGTCATACTAACTCCGTGCTTTTAGCTTCGGAGCCGCTTCTGCGGCTGCTGAAGACGCAAAGCGGTACGGAGTTTTTTGGCGTTGCCGGAACTGGGGGCTCGGATGATGAGTTGGTTATGGGCCGGAGCGGTCGCGGTTGCACTTCTTGCAGTCCTGTTGGCAAGCCGTATACGGTTAAAACTGTATTTTTCTCGTGTGGGGGCCGACGATCATTTATTTGTCGAAGCCCGCGCCTTGTTCGGAATCGTCCGCTTCAAATATGAGGTCCCGATCATCCGGTTTCTCGGGATTTTTGAAGGGATCGAGATCCGATCGGAGACCGTCGACCGCAAAAAGAACGTTCTGATGGATGGGGTAGGGGATAACGTATCACCCGACCGCTTTCTCGACTTATACCGGAAGGCGAATGTGCTTCTGGAACGGATCGTCGGGTTCGCCGACTGGGTGAAAGGAACGCTTGCCCGTGTTCATTGCACCCAGCTTCAATGGGCTACCTATATCGGGATTGGGGATGCTGCGCAAACGGCTGTGCTAACCGGTGCGATTTGGGGGCTTAAAACGTCGCTGCTCGGCATTCTGTTCCGTTTCGTAAAACTGGACGCCAAGCCGGAGCTTCTGGTGCAGCCCCAGTATAACCGCATGCAGTTCGCGACGAAAGTGCGTTTCATGTTCCAGATGCGGCTGGGTGTAGTGCTGCTCGCCGGGATGCGGCTGCTGGTTCGTTACATCCGCGGGAACCGTGCGTACAAACGTAGAAAGACGAAATTGGAGAGCAATCCGGCAAGTTAACGGATGCTTACATAAACTTTTTCCGCTCAGGGGACGCTAAATACGAATCATTCTGAACTTAAAGACAGGAGGCAATATGACAATGGCAGATCATCCGATTCAAGGTCTGATGAAAACCGCGATGGAAAATATTAAGGACATGGTCGACGTCAATACGATTGTAGGGGACGCCGTAGAAACGCCCGACGGCAGCGTTATTATTCCGATTTCTAAAGTCGGCTTCGGTTTTGCCGCGGGCGGAAGCGAATTCGGCGGGGATTTCGAGGAGCAATCCGCTTCCAAGAATGATTCGCATAACGCTTCGGTCGCCATGCCTTTCGGCGGGGGCAGCGGGGGCGGCGTATCCATCCAGCCGATCGCTTTCCTGGTAGTCGGCAAAGAAGGGGTTAAAGTCGTGCCGCTTGATAACACGACGCATTTATACGAGCGCTTGATCGATTCGGCGCCGCATGTATTCGACCGGATCCAAAACATGATGAGGAATGCCCGTACCACGACAACAACGACGTCCTCTACACAAGTAGGGACAACGGATTCAGGTGAAACGGTAAAGTCCAAGACGGAACAAAACTATATCGTTTAAAAGCCGCCTCCTGGCTGCATGCCCGAAATTCGCTCAGGCTGCCTTCTTCTGAAGGCGGCTTGTTTGCATTGCGGAACCATGCGTAACGAAAGGTAATTTGGACATGATCCTCCCGGGACGGGCATATACATGTACAAGTATGGATGCCACAAGGCGGCGGAAAAGCGGTGGGGCAGCAGCCAAGCGCAGCCGTCATGTTTCGGGAGGATGGCCATGAAAAAGATTCTCTTGTGTTTCGTTGCGTTAGTATTCGCTTTATCCGGAGGGTCCGTAAACACGCCTGCCTTTGCGGCCCCTGCCGTAGGGACGAATGCGGAAGCATCCGCACTGATCGATGTGACTTCCGGCCGGCTGTTGTACAGCCATAACGGAGACAAGCAGCTGCGGATTGCCAGTCTGACCAAAATCATGACCGCGATCGTCGCCATCGAGAACGGAAAGCTTTCCGACCAAGTGAAAGTAAGCGGACGGGCTTTCGGCAAAGAGGGATCGTCGATTTACTTGAAGCTGGGCGAAGAGATGAGCCTGCACAATATGCTGTACGGCTTGATGCTGCGCTCGGGGAACGATGCCGCTACGGCTATCGCCGAACATGTCGGCGGCTCTGAGGAAGGGTTCGTCTACTTGATGAACCAGAAGGCGGAGGAACTGGGGCTGTCTCATTCTCATTTTATGAACCCGCACGGTCTCGATGCAGCCGGCCATTACTCGTCGGCGAACGATCTGGCGAAGCTGACCGCGTATGCTCTAAAGAACCCCGTATTTAAGGAAATCGTCAAGACCGAAACCAAAAAAGCGCCGAACCCTAACGAATCATGGGATTATACATGGCTGAACAAGAATAAAATGCTCGGTCTGTACGACGGTGCGGATGGCGTGAAAACGGGATACACGAAGCTTGCCAAACGCTGCCTGGTTTCCTCGGCGACCAGGAGCGGACAACAGCTCGCCGCCGTTACGATCAACGACGGCCAAGATTGGGCGGATCATACGAAGCTCCTGAATTACGGCTTTGCCAACTATCCGCTAAACATGCTCGTTGAGAAAGGCGAGTCGGTCGGTCAAGGGCTGGTAGCAGGCCGAACGGTT
Organism: Paenibacillus litoralis; assembly: GCF_046244365.1. NCBI lineage: Bacteria > Bacillati > Bacillota > Bacilli > Caryophanales > Paenibacillaceae > Paenibacillus > Paenibacillus litoralis. The sequence continues at coordinate 3,883,410 of NZ_CP176395.1, forward strand.
TCCTATCCGCTGGAGCAGACGGAGACGGAGCGGATTACGCGCAAAATCGAGCTGGAGGGCAGCGAATCCCTCAACTACCGTCTTGGCATTGTCGGCAAGATGAGGATAAGCGTAGCAGGTGCGGATGTCGGCGTAGTTCCGCTTTATGCGGAAGGAAGCGCTCTGCCTAACGGCAAAGAACAGGGGACATTCGGTTTCTTGGCAGGAGAAACCGCGGCAAGCGGGGGCGACCGCTATATCGACAAGATACGGATCTTGATCCGGACGCTCGTTACGGGCAAAGCGAGGTGAGGCGAAATGGTAAACTTCATATGGCTGTTTTTCATTTTGGCGGGATTTGTCGTGGCGGCCATTAACGGAAATATCGAAGCCGTGACGCAAGCCGTATTCGACGGGGCGAAAACGGGCGTAACGGTATGCTTCGGTTTGATCAGCATTCTCGTGTTCTGGCTCGGCATCATGCGAATTGCGGAAGACGCCGGACTGTTGGAGAAGCTAGCCAAGCTCCTGAGGCCGCTTGTCCGCTTCCTGTTTCCCGGCATTCCGGCCGATCACCCGGCGCTCGGCTACATCATGTCCAATATGAGCGCCAACATATTAGGGCTAGGCAATGCAGCTACCCCGATGGGCATCAAAGCCATGCAGGAACTGCAAAAGCTGAATGGGCACAAGGAAATCGCAAGTCCCGCCATGTGTACGCTGCTTGCGCTCAACACGTCGAGCATCACGCTTGTTCCGACGACGCTGATCGCGATCCGAATGAATTTCCAGTCGCTCAATCCGGCCGAGATCGTCGGAACGACGCTCATCGCTACCGCCATATCGACAACCGCGGCCATTGTCGCCGACCGCTGGTACAGGCGGCAATATATTCGCAATCTGCGTTAAAGCGGATGTTCAAAAAGACACCTTATGATCACGATGAGTTTCGAGAAGTGGATTCGACATCGAATCTTGCGTTCAACTTCGAAGTCTGGTGCTCATTTAGGTTTTGCCTAAACTCCGCTCCTCCTTCTTCAGCTTCACGCAACCTTCTCGGTGCTGATAAGTCGACTTTTTGAACTCGCACTTTTAGCGGCGCTTGCCGCCGCAGTTTCATTCGTGTTCCGGAAAGGGGAGTATACCGTTGTACGCATTGGTCTCGCTCATTTCGGCTTGGGCTATCCCGGTCATTATCGTCTTCATTCCTCTTTATGCGGCTTACAAAAAAATACCCGCCTACGAATCCTTCGTAGAAGGAGCCAAAGACGGCTTCGATACGGCCATAAAAATAATTCCGCATCTTGTCGGCATGATGGTCGCCATTACCGTTTTTCGCGCCTCGGGTGCAATGGATCTTCTTGTCGGCGTCTTCCGGCCGCTTCTGGATAAAGTGGGCATCCCGGGAGAGGTGCTTCCTCTCGCCGTACTGAGGCCCATAACCGGAGCGGGCTCGCTCGCGTTTACGACCGACCTGATTCGCGAATTCGGTCCGGATTCGATGATAGGACGTATCGCCTCGACCATTCAAGGGAGTACCGATACGACCCTGTACGTGCTGACCGTTTATTTCGGAGCGGTAGGCATTCGCAAGGCGGGCTATGCGCTGAAGGTCGGACTTATTTCGGATGCGGTAGGCTTTATCGCGGCTATTGCCATTTGCTTTCTCGTCTTTGCCTGAGTTTTCAAGAGGGAACGGCAGAACATTCGCCTTGACGCGCACATATACTGCTAGCACTAGAATGCGTTAGAGGTGAAGGGCATGCAGGTAACGGGCATCATCATTCACGATTCGGCTTGTTCGTCCATTAACGGCAAAGGCTACGATTTCTATATTTCCAAGAGCGGCTCGATTTTTCCGGCATCCGACCGGACGGATTCGGAGTATATCCATATTTGCGTGGAGGGCGATTTCGCCAAGCCGCATACGGTTTCTGTTCCTGAACTGAAGGAGCAGATTTTTTTGTTGTCTAAGCTTATCGTTCGCGTATCCGAATCGTTCGGTTTCTCCCATGAGCGTATTTTTCCGCACGGTCATCGTTGTCCCGGCAAGTATTTTCCTTGGGCGGAACTTGTGATTTCGGACAATGATCGTTATCATTAGCATATCGTCTATGCGAGCGCGAACTGCGTATGGCCTAATGCTCGCGTTTAGACGCCTCTTACAGGGACAAGCATATTGCGGGCGACCGATAAGGCGTTCCGTTAACATGCACTATTTATTCGTTACGATCATGGAAGGGTGGCACAAAGAGATGGAACGGTTGCAAAAAGTATTGGCACAAGCAGGTATAGCCTCGAGGCGCAAATGCGAGGAATACATAACGGCAGGCAGAGTGACGGTCAACGACATTCCCGTGAAGGAGCTTGGAGCCAAGGTGGACCCGGCGAAAGACCAAATCAAAGTCGACGGCAAGCCCATCAAGGCGCAAAAGAAGCTTTATATTATCATGAACAAACCCAAAGGGGTCATTACGAGCGTAGACGATCCGGGCGGACGCAAAGTGGTGACCGATTTTTTGCATGGCATCACCGAACGGCTGTATCCCGTGGGAAGGCTTGATTACGATACCGAAGGCTTGCTGATCTTGACGAATGACGGCGAGTTCGCGAATATGCTGACCCATCCGAAGCATCATGTGCCCAAAACGTATCATGCCAAGGTCAAGGGCGTTCCGCACGGCTCGTTGCTCGAAAAGCTGGCTAAAGGAGTCAAGCTCGAGGACGGGATGACCGCTCCGGCGGAGGTCGATTATGTCGACGTCGATCCGGCGGCGAATGAAACGGTCATTTCCATAACGATATACGAAGGACGCAACCGCCAGGTGCGGCGCATGTTTGACGCCATCAAGTTTCCGGTAGAGAAGCTGAAGCGGGTCAAGTTCGGTCCGATCCCTCTAGCCGGATTGCAGCGGGGCAAGTTCCGGCATCTTACGGCCGAGGAAATCCGAAGCCTGCAGGATGCGGCCAAGCTGACGCAGAAAGCGGACACATAAAATTCAAAATCAGTAATCTTCCGATTCGGGAAAGTTCGCTATAATGAGTTTAGCTTTGCAAACAATTCTCAAGCGGTTGAAGGTGAATGAAGTGGGAAAAAATAGAAAGTGGATCCAGATTACCATTTTGCTTGCCATCGTGGTCATTGGCGCTTGGACGATTGCCGGAAATTTGTTCAACGAGGACAAAATTCCGAAGGCCGGCGACGAGGCTCCAGGATTCAAATTGGCCGGTTTGGACGGACAAACGCATAAGCTTTCCGATTACGAAGGCAAAGGCGTGATTGTCAATTTCTGGGGCTCCTACTGCGAGCCGTGCCGGAACGAGATGCCAGCGCTGCAACGCCAATCGGAGAAATGGGCTGCAACGGGGCTCACTGTGCTTGGCCTCAATGTGGCTGAGAACAAAATTACGGCACAGGGCTATGTGGACCAGGTGAAGGTGAAATTCCCGATCTTGCTCGACCAGTCGGAGGAAATTCGCAGAAAATACGGCGTTATCCAGTATCCGACAACCTTTTTCATCAAGCCGGACGGCAAGGTTCATACGATTAAAGTAGGCGAAATGACGGAATCGTACATTGATCAGACGATCACCGCCATGCTCGGTAAGTGACGGGAGGGTACACATTGTTTCAGAACACCAAATGCGAATGCGGACATCAGAACCCGGTCGGCACCGTGCTTTGCGAGTCGTGTGGCAAGCCGCTGTTGGAGGATGATGGAACGGCGCCTCTTGAAATGCGTTACGATGGCATGGCAAGACGCTCGCAGAAGCATAATCCGAACGTGATCGACAAAGTGTGGAACTTCTTTTCCTCCGTTAAAATCGCCGTCTATCTGATTATCATTACGCTTGTCGCTTCTGCGCTCGGCACGGTTTACCCGCAGGAAAATACGTTCATCAACACCGATTTCTCCGTTTACTACAAGGACACGTACGGCACCTGGGGCCATCTTTATTATTTGCTCGGACTCTCGCATACGTTCGAATCGTGGTGGTTCATCACGCTGCTCTTCATGATCGGCACATCGCTCGTCATCTGCAGCTTGGACCGTGTGCTTCCTCTCTACAAAGCGCTGAACAAACAGCAAATCCGCAAGCATCTAAGCTTCATTATGCGGCAAAAGGTGTCCTATCAAACGGATCTTGGAGAAACGGATCATCAGGCTTGGATCGAACAAGTGTCCAAAAAGCTGCAAAAGCGCCATTACCGCGTACATACGGACGGAACCGCGCTGCTCGCCGAGAAGTACAGGTTCAGCCGTTGGGGGCCTTATATTAACCATATCGGGCTCATCGTTTTTTTGCTAGCCGTTCTGGCAAGGAGTATCCCGGGCTGGCATATGGACCAATACATGGGCTTTTTGGAAGGCCGTGTCGTCAAAATACCGGAAACGCCTTATTATTTGAAGAATGACCGGTTTACGGTCGAGTATTACACGGAAGAAGAAATGTCGGAGGATTTCAAAAAACGCGATACGTCCGTGCCGAAAATATACGAAACGCAAGCGATTTTGTATACCTGCACAGCCGACTGCGACGACCCGAGCAAGAAGCCCCAGCTCGAGGAAGTGCACAGGCAAAACATTATCGTCAATAAACCTTTTGAATACAAAGGGCTTCTGGCGTATCAGTTCGATTATAAGGAAACGCCGATGCTGCTTGCCGCTACGCCCAAACTCAAAAACAAACAAACGGGCGAAGTGTACGGCGAGTTCGAACTCGATATGTTCAATCCGCAGCCTTCGTATCAGGCGGGACCGTACAAGCTTGACGTTAAGGGGTATTTCCCGGATTTCGGGCTTGACGATAAAGGATTGCCGATGACCAAGACGAAGGATCCGAACGCACCGGCGTTCATTTTCTCGATTACCGGTCCCGAGCTTGCCAAGGAAGGCGAACTGTTCATGTACTTTCCGAAGCAGATCGACAAAGAAACGTTCCGCCAGAACGATATTAACGGCGCGATCGGCACGAAGCTCGACATTGCGGTAGGCACGATGGATGACGTCAAAATCGCGGCTTACACGAGCTACCTGAATATCAGGAAAGACCGCGCCATGCCGTATATTTGGATCGGCGCGACCATCTCTATGATCGGATTATTGATGGGCACCTACTGGCAGCACCGCCGCGTCTGGATTCGCATCGATAACGGCCGGATGTCGATCGGAGCGCATACGAATAAAAACTGGTTCGGTATCCGCAAAGAGGTTGCCGACAGTTTGAAGCAGACAGGTATCGCGGTTGACTTGAAGCAACTGGCGGAAAAAGGAGGAAGCTAGTCTTGACGATCTTCAATGATTTGATGGACGCCGTCAGCGCGTACAATGACACGTTCTTTACGTTAACGTTCTTGTTGTATTGCCTGGGGTTTATGTTATTTGTAATCGCCGTCGCAGGGAAGAAATGGAGCGGAACCAATCCTGAGGCGCATATGAAGCGGTGGGGAAGAATCGCTTTCATCACCACGGTAGCCGGTTTTGTCAGCCATCTGTTGTTTTTCTTTACGCGATGGTATTTAGCCGGGCACATTCCGACGAGCAACATGTTTGAGTTCATGACCTTCCTCGGCATGATGATTATTTTTGCTTATATCATTGTGTATCTGATATACCGCACGCTTGTCATCGGAATATTCGCGCTGCCGATCGGAGTCATCATACTCGCGTATGCCGCTGTTTTTCCGCAGGACGTACAGCCGCTCATCCCGGCTCTGCAAAGCTATTGGCTCAAAATTCACGTCACTACGGCTGCGACCGGAGAAGCTTTCTTCGCGGTCGGCTTTGCAGGCGGTCTGATGCACCTGCTGCGGACGATCGATTTTACGGGTACTTCGAAATCGTCCCGCAGAGAACAGCGTGGAGTCGAGTTTACGATCTTTTTCATGATTATGATCCTTGCATTCGTCGCCGCCGTTTTCGCATTCAACGGGGCAGGATACAAGGCGCGCTTCACCGTCGATGTGACGCAAACGGATAAATCCGGCGTCGAGCAAACGATCGCGAGAGAGACGGTTTACGTGCTGCCGCCGCTTATTAAACCTCACGGCTCGACTCAGCTGGAGATGACGCCATTCCTCGGAATGGAAGAACCGCCTTTCGAGGCGCCGTCCTGGCTCGCCGCTCGGAAGACGAATACCGTCATTTGGACGATTGTCGCCGGTTTCCTGTTGTACGGACTGCTTCGCTTGATCGTTCGCAAGCCGCTCAGCCGGGCGATCAGCCCGGTGCTGAACGGGATCGATGCCGAAGACCTCGACGAGATCAGCTACCGTGCGATCGTTATCGGTTACCCGATCTTTACGCTGGGTGCCCTTATCTTCGCGATGATATGGGCGCATGAAGCGTGGGGCCGGTTCTGGGGCTGGGATCCGAAGGAAGTATGGGCGCTTATCACCTGGCTCTTCTATGCCGCCTATCTTCACCTGCGGTTGTCGAAAGGCTGGATGGGCAAGCGGTCGTCATGGTTGTCGGTTCTAGGGTTCCTCGTCGTCATGTTTACGCTGATCGGCGTTAACCTGGTTATCGCGGGCCTGCATTCTTACGCAGGAGTTTAAGGTTTTTGCAGGAATCAGCGTGGTGATTGTCGAAAAATGTAAGTAGCCATTCATGCAGGCCTGCCGGTACATGGCGGCGATTAGCGCCGTTGCCGGCGGGCTTGCGGTTAAAAGAAGGGTTTTCAGATAGAGATGGGAGGCTGCATGCGATGACGGAAATGAAAGCGAACATTTTGATCGTCGATGACGAAGAACGGATTCGGCGGCTGCTTAGAATGTATCTCGAGAAAGAAGGTTTCGTGATTGACGAAGCCGAGGACGGCGAATCCGCGCTGAGAAAAGCGGTCGAACGCGACTTCGATCTCATTCTGCTCGATTTGATGCTGCCGGGCATCGACGGCATAGAAGTATGTACCCGCCTTCGCCAGCAAAAGGCGACGCCGGTCATTATGCTGACCGCCAAAGGCGAGGAAGCGAATCGCGTAAGCGGCTTTGAGGTAGGTGCCGACGATTACGTCGTCAAGCCGTTCAGTCCGCGCGAGGTTATTTACCGGGTGAAGGCGATTCTGCGCCGCTCGTCGGCTACGGCTTACTTGGTGAAGGACGTAAGCTCGAGCAACAACATCGTGTTTCCTCATCTCGTGATCGAGCACGATGCGCACCGGGTAACGGCCGGAGGACAGGAAATCGCGCTCACGCCGAAAGAATACGAGCTGCTGCATTATTTGGCGATTACGCCGGATAAAGTGTTTTCGCGCGAGGAATTGCTCAAGGACGTATGGAATTACGAGTTTTTCGGCGATTTGCGCACAGTCGATACGCATGTGAAGCGTCTGCGGGAGAAGCTGAACAAAGTATCGCCTGATGCGGCCGCGATGATTACGACCGTCTGGGGCGTCGGCTATAAGTTAGAGGTGCCGAAATAGTGTTTATATTCCGAAGCGTAGTAGGCAAGCTGTGGATGACCATCATTGGGCTAGTTGCCGTAGTGCTGATCATACTCGGCTTGTTTTTATTTAAGTACATCGACACCAGCTTCCCGCGCGAGCATGAACAGGAGCAGTCACTATCCCGCCTTGCCGGGGAAATTTCGAAGGAAGCGTACCGGCATATCGGTACGGGCGGCGATACGAAGGAAGCGTACGTCGAATCGATGAACGAGCTGCTTGTCGCCCAGGAAACGGGGATGGCGCTTGTCGATCGTAAAGCGGTCGATACGGGGATGCCGATTTCCTTCGGCGGACAAACGATCGGCATTTTGGACGATATCATTCATCAGTCGGATCTTCAAGTCGTGTTCGCGACCGGCAAAGCGGTAAGCAAATCGTTCGGCGATTACTTCGCCGTCATCGTGCCGCTGCAAGACGCCTCGAAGGCCGAAACGATCGGCGCGATCGTCGTGTACCAGTCGAAAAAGTCGGTAGAGGATACGCAGCTGTATGTCAAAAAACTGTTTGCGCTCGTCTCCTTCATCGGATTTTTGCTCACGACCTTTTTTGCTTTCTTCCTGATTACGCGGATTACGAGGCCGCTTGTGCAGCTGAAGCAAGCAGCGGTGGAAATCACCCAAGGGGAATACGGCATCCGCGTAGCGCCGCTAACGAGCGATGAAATCGGGGAGCTTACGAATACGTTCAATCATATGGGCGAGAGGCTGGAGCAAACGGTCAAAGCGCTCAACCACGAAACGGAAAATTTAAGCAGCGTGCTTAGAAGCATGGCCGATGCAGTCATTTCGTTCGATGCGGTCGGCAACATCGCGTTTACGAATCCGCAGGGGGAAGCTCTGCTGGAGGAATGGCGGGCTATTCAGTGGGATGATGTGGAGGGGGAAGGCAAGCAGGTTCCGGAACCTCTTCTGCAGCTGTTCGAGAGCGTGGCTCAAGCGACCAGGCAAATAACGACGAAGCTGCACGTTCAGAACGGGGTATGGTCGGTTACGATGGCTCCGCTCTATTCGCAGGAGGCCGTACGGGGCGCCGTTGCCGTTCTTCGCGACGTCACGGAAGAACACCGGCTGGACAAGCTCCGCAAGGACTTCGTCGCCAACGTTTCGCATGAGCTGCGTACGCCGCTATCTATGCTCCAGGGCTACAGCGAGGCGCTGCTTGACGACATAGCCGCTACGCCGGAAGAGCGGCAGGAGCTCGTACAGGTCATTCATGACGAGTCTCTGCGAATGGGGAGACTGGTGCGCGATTTGCTCGATCTGGCGCGGATGGAAGCGGGACATATGGAAATGACATTCCGCGAAACCGACTTGGACGGCCTGCTCAAGCGGGTGTACCGCAAATTTTCCGTACTCAGCAAGGAAAGGGAAATTAAGCTGAATGCCGATTTCCGCGTCCCGAATGCGACGCTCCTGCGGGCGGACGAGGACAGGCTCGAGCAGGTGCTGACGAATCTGATGGACAATGCGATCCGCCATACGCCTCCCGGAGCCGAAATCACGATGCGAACGTTTACGGTGCTCGTCAAAGGGAAGCGCTGCATTCAAATCGATATGGAAGACCAGGGGGAAGGGATTCCTCCCGACGATCTGCCGTATATATTTGAACGTTTCTACAAAGCGGACAAAGCGCGGACGCGCGGCTCATCAGGCTCAGGCGGGACCGGGATCGGACTCGCCATCGTGAAAAACATCGTAGAATCGCATCAGGGCACGATACAAGTAAAAAGCACGCTGGGCAAAGGGACGATATTCTCGATCATGCTCCCGACGGAGATAAAAGGATGAAGAACGGCGGCCAAGGAAATAGGGTTCCGTAAGCCTTTCGGTATGAAAAAAGAAGCTATCCTTTCGGGCAGAGCAATCTGCCGGAAGGATAGCTTCTTTAGTCTTTATAGACGGAACCGCCTGGCGATTCCGTCACTTTGTGAGGTTATTTGTAGAAATGTCGAGGAAAATCTTGTTGCCCGTGGAACATCGAGCCCGCCGTATTACAGCGCAAGTTCCTTCACGTGCATGATTTCCGGCAGCTTGGTCAGCTCTGCAAGCACGGCGTCGGTCGCATGATTGTCGATCGTCAGCATCATAATTGCCGAGCCCCCGACCACTTTCCGTCCGACCTGCATCGATGCGATGTTGACGTTGTTGCTGCCGAGCAGCGTTCCCACGCGTCCGATAATACCCGGTTTATCATTGTGCGAGATAAGCAGCAGGGTGCCTTCCGGCGCAATGTCGACCGGATATTGGTCGATCTGCACGATCCGCTCGCCGTAGCCGGAAAGCAGCGTGCCGGAGAGGGTGCGGTCGCCGTTTTTCGTTTTGAGCGTTACCGTAACGAGGTTCGTAAACGTTTGAGCCGCCGACGACTTCTGAACGACGACGTTAACGTCGCGGTTTTTGGCCAGATGCATCGCGTTAACGATATTGACTTCGCCTGCCAGATGGTTGGACAGTACGCCTTTTACAATGTAACGGGTAAGCGGCGATACGTCGACGTCGACAAGCTCGCCGGAATAGCTGACGTTAATTTCTTTGACAGCGCCGTCCGCGATTTGACCGGCAAACCGGCCGAGCTTCTCGCCGAGATTGAAATACGGCTGCAGGATGTTCAGCACGCTTGCCGGTACCGGAGGCATATTGACCGCGTTTTTGAACGGCTCGTCGCGCAAAATATGAAGTACTTCCTCGGAAACGTCGATGGCGACATTTTCTTGAGCTTCGACGGTCGAAGCGCCAAGGTGAGGCGTTACGATAATTTTCGGGTTGTTCAGGAAAGGGTGATCCGGCGCCGGCGGTTCCTCGACGAATACGTCGAATGCCGCACCGGCAACGATGCCGCCGTCGATCGCGTCAACGAGCGCTTTCTCGTCGACGATACCGCCGCGGGCGCAGTTGATGATGCGCACGCCTTGTTTCATAATCGCAAACTGGTCTTTACCGATAATACCGCGCGTTTCATTCGTCAGCGGCGTATGAACGGTAATGAAATCGGCTTGCGCCGCGATTTCGTTGACGGTCCCCAGCTTAACGCCCATTTTCTCGGCGCGCTCCTCGGACAGGAACGGATCGTAGCCGATTACGTTCATGCCGAAAGCTTTGGCGCGCTTGGCGACTTCTCCGCCGATCCGGCCCATGCCGACGACGCCCAGCGTCTTGTTGCGAAGCTCGACGCCGACGAACGTTTTGCGGTCCCATTCGCCGCCGACGGTTTTCTTGTACGCCTGCGGAATTTGCCTGGCTACGGACATCATCATCGCGAACGTGAGCTCGCAAGTGGCGATCGTGTTGCCGTCCGGTGCATTGATGACGACGATTCCCCGTTTGGTGGCTGCTTCCAGATCGATGTTGTCGACGCCTACGCCGGCGCGGCCGACGACCTTCAGCTTTTTGCCGGCTTCCATGATGCGCTCGGTTACTTTCGTTTGGCTGCGAACGAGAAGGGCGTCATAATCGCCGATGATGGCAACGAGCTCGTCTTCGGAGAGGCCGGTCTTCTTGTCGACCGTGACATCCTCCGCGTCGTGAAGCTGTTGAATGCCCATGTCGCTGATCGGATCGGATACGAGTACTTTAAACATTTGGTTATTCCCCCTGTGCATAATGTTTGAAAATAAAAAACTCCCGCTCTTCATACGGATTACGTATGAAGGGACGAGAGTTGATTTCGTGGTACCACCCTAATTCGCCGAACGCTTTCGCGAACAGCCTCATTGGTTTTTGCAAACCTGGAAAGGTAACGGTTTCCTGCCGACAGCGCCTATTGAACGGAAGCTTTACTCGCAACTGTCGTTCAGCGCCATGACTCGGGAATGCTCCGCATCGATCAAACCGCCGGGTTCCACCAATAACCGGCTCTCTGTAGGTAATCCTTGATGCTTGGTTCCTTCATCGTCGTTTCTTGCTATCGTTTTTCATAATTTATCACGATGGATTCAGGCATGTCAATAGACTACCGCCAAAATGTCACAATATTGTCTTTAATATGAGCGAAGGCGTCGGCATCTATACGAGCGTGAACGCTTCACTTTTGTTGCGATTATTGCTATTCTTCAAGTAAAGAAAATGATCGAGGGGGAGGACGGAGCAATGAAACAGATCGATCCCGAACAGCTGCTTGCGCTGATGGCGGACGGCTCGCTCGATGAGGCGCAGCTGGTGGACGTCAGAGAGCAAGAAGAATGGGACTACTACCATCTGGGGGAGGCCGAGCTGATCCCGATGCAGACGATACCCGGCAGGCTTGGCGAAATCGCCCGCGACAAGCCGGTATACGTCATTTGCGCTCACGGCGTCCGGAGTATGATGGTGTGCCGCTTTTTGGAAGAGAACAGTGTCGGCGACGTTATCAATGTGAATGGCGGCATGGCGGCGGTAGCAAGCTTGAGAGGTTTTCAATACGATTGATTGTCGCCGGAAACCGTTAGGACGACAAGGTACACCAAAAACCTCCATGCGCTTAACAGCGGTGGAGGTTTTTGCTTTACTATGATGACAGGCTGGATCCGGCGACGCAAATTAGGTGGTGCGTCTGGCAGCACCCGATCATTTCGATTCCGAAAAGAAAGGCAGCTGCGGCAGCGTTTCGTTCGCATACCACTTCGCTTTGCCGCCGAGGAAGTCCCCTTGCCGGACGGCTCCCGTTCCGACTAAAATATCGACGGTTTGTTGAACGCTTCCGGCGTTCATCTTTTTCGCTTGACCGGACTTGATCATCTGGTCGACATGGTAGACGAGATCTTGCGGGTTGAACGGTTTGAACGTTTTGCCCGTAACGAGTAAACTGGAAATATAGCTGTTCTTGAGATTCAAATTCAGCTGGTTCCACTCGTCGATGGTAAGAGGGGCGTTCTTGAGCAGCTCCGCAGCCTTCAGTTCTCCGCCGGCCGATTCGTTCCATTTGACGATCGCGTCATAGTACAGCTTCTGACCTTGGAGCGCGAACAGCTTGGCATCGGCGAACGCCGCATCCTTCTCCATTTCGCCGGCCAGCACGCTGCCTTTGACGGAATTGGCTTTGGACTGAAAGCTCTTGGCGGCATGGGCGAAAAGCTTCAGGCTTTTCAGGTATTGCTCGTGCGCTTCCTTCAGCAAAGGCGACGATTCCGGCATCGTATTCGTCACCATGCTTTCATACTTCTCGTCGGCGAGCTTGCCAAGTTCTTTAATGATGGATGCGGGGTCGACGGAGCCGCCCTGCGATTCGATTTCGTTCCAGCGCATGAACCACTTGTTCTGGAAATCCTTATACGGGAGAAAGACGGTATGATAGAATGAGACCAAGTACGTTTGATGGTAAGCGGTGAACCCCTTTGCCTCTTCCTCTTGCTTCGCTAAGATCGCTTCGTATTTGGCTTCCGCGCGTCCCTTGCCCATGCCGAATCCAAGGAAAAAAGATCCGAACGCGCACAGCAGCAAAAAGATAACGATAAAGACGAATATGTAGTCAAAGCGTGTCAATTTTCTCTCCATAAGCAGCTCCTTTCGGGCGATGATGTAGGCGCGTGTTTCGACGGCGCAAATTGCGTGTTTCCTCTTCCATTCGACAAATTATAGGTCGATAAGCCTAGTATAGGGGATCCCTTGCCAAAAAGGAATATGCCGTCCACGCGGAGCAGCGACACAACAGACTTGCGACTTACCAACTTTATGGCGTGAAAAGGCGGGAATGCATGAAAAAATGGAAGTTTCTTAAAAATATCCGTTTCCAGGTTCGCAATATCGACGAATTGGACGACCGCTTTTTGCTCGCGAATTTGTATCTGACACAGGCGCTTACTCTTATTATCGGAATGATCGTCTTCTTTTTTCAGAAAAATAAATTTTGGGAACATTTATCGTTCGCGGAGCCTCTTCGCATCGTGCTTTGGGGACTTGGATTCGCCGCCGCTTTCATCGCGGTCGACATGCTCATCTCGCGTTTCGTTCCGGAAGACGTCGCCGACGACGGCGGGATTAACGACAAGCTGTTCGGCCGAAGACCGATCTGGCATATCGCGCTAATATCCCTGGTGGTGGCGGTTTGCGAAGAGCTGCTTTTCCGCGGTGCCGTCCAGCACGCATTCGGTCCTTACTGGACGAGTATCCTGTTTGCCGCGATCCATATCCGGTATTTGCGGCATTGGATTATGACGGGGCTCGTGTTCGGCGTCAGCTACGGCCTCGGCTTGATCTATGTGCAAACAGGCACGCTATGGACGCCTATTATGGCTCATTTTGCGATCGATTTCGTAATGGGCTGCATGATTCGTTTTCGGAGGGAAGCAAATGACAAGGAGTAAAAGACATCATGGCGCTGCCGCCGGCGATAACAAAGAAGAGGGAAGCGGACTGCCGCCGCGAAGCGTCTCCCATCCGGCGGAGAGCGGCAAGTGGACGAAAATATTTTACAGGACGCTGCTGGCTTTGTTCATGCTGCTCATCGCGTCGTTGATCGGGTGGTTTTTATGGGAGAACCGGGAAACGTAAATCGGGACTGTTCGTATCTGAATTGCAACTGTTATATAACTTTTGTACGCTGTTATATATCGTGACAGAGGCCTAGGGCCTCTGTTTTTTTATGGAAATATCGCGGAACACCGCGTCATTACTAAGGGTTGAGAATGATTTTCAATTGTGTCTAAAATGTGTCACAAATCTGTTGCCCCTTTAATGCTCAACTGTTATAATGTTTTTAAACAAATTGTGGATGCCACGGAAACGGGTTCGCAAGCTTGTATGATCGAGAAGGCTGCATCAGTGATTACCCGCAAATTGCCTTGTACGGCAAGGCGCCAAAGCTCGATCTGTCGGTAATGGACGTCTGTAAAAACGTTTTCATTCATTGAAGGGGAAGAAAGGGGAACGAGCAACATGACCATCCTGCCCAAGAAGAACGAGCTTGGTTTTTTTGAAATTCGCCTCGAATCGATCGGTGGTCTAGGCGCGAACTTAGCGGGTAAAATGCTTGCGGAAGCGGGCGTCGTCGGAGTCGGGTTGAACGGTGTCAGCTTTTCGTCATACGGTTCGGAGAAGAAGGGGTCGGCGGTAAAGGCGCACATCCGGTTTTGCGATATGGAGACGCCGATTCGCGATACGTCGCCTGTCGAGCGGCCTCATGTCGTGGGTGTTTTCCATGAGGCGCTTTCCAAGACGATCAATGTCACCAGCGGAATTTACGAAGACAGCGTCGTGCTTATAAATTCGACCAAATCGCCGGAAGAGCTAAAAGAGAAAATGCATATGGTCGGAGGAACGATTGCGGTCATCGATGCGATCGGCATTTCGCTTGAGGAGAACAATCGCGTCAACATGGCGATGCTGGGCGCATTGTTCCGGCTTTGTCCGTTCCTGGATCCGCAAATCATGAGGGACGTTATCCGCAAGTCGCTGGAGAAAAAGTATCCGCAAGCCGTCGATCCCGCTCTGCGTACGTTCGACCGCGGCTACAACGAAGTGAAGTTCCAGACGTTCTCGCTGCCGGAAGGCGTCACGATGCCGGCATTCGTCCGTCACGATACGCCGGTACTCGGTTACGAAACCCAGCCGATCGGCGGTATGGTTTCGAATCCGGGCAACAGCGTGCTGAAGGATTTGAGCATTTCCCGTTCCGGCATGATGCCGCATTATTTTGAAGATAAATGTATTCATTGCGCCGCTTGCGATAACGTTTGCCCGGATTTCTGCTTCGTTTGGGAAGAACTGCCCGACAAGAAGGGGCGTCCGCAAATGTTTCTGCAGGGGATCGATTACCAATATTGCAAGGGCTGTTTGAAATGCGTTGCCGCTTGTCCGACCGAAGCGCTGGATAGCGCAAGGGAAACGGATGGCTACGGCGAAGCGAACCGAGTGCCGCACAAGTTTGATTTGGCAGTGAATTCTTAATCACTAGAGAAGGGTGTGAATTCGATGGCTATCGAAATCAAACGCGAGCTCGGTCAAGGGAAAGTCGAGCAGCGCATGGTGTATGAGTCCGGCAACGAGATGGCAGCCTATGCCGCGCATCAAATCAATTATCATATCATGGGTTATTTCCCGATATCGCCTTCTACGGAAGTGGCGCAGTTTCTGGATCTGATGAAGACGAGCGGGCAGCATGACGTCGTGCTGATTCCGGCCGACGGCGAACACGGCTCGGCAGGGGTGTGCTACGGCGCATCGACGGCCGGCGGGCGGGTTTTCAACGCGACAAGCGCGAACGGCTATTTGTACATGCTGGAGCAAATGCCGGTGCAGTCCGGAACGCGGTTCCCGATGGTGCTGAATCTCGTTTGCCGTTCGGTTTCCGGTCCTCTCAACATTCACGGCGACCATTCGGACTTGTATTACGCGCTGAACACGGGTTGGCCAATTCTTATGTGCCGCGATCCCCAAGCCGTCTACGACATGAATATCATGGCGATTAAATTGGCGGAAGACCCGGAGGTTCGCCTGCCGGTAATGGTTGCTTCCGACGGTTACTTCACGTCCCATCAGAAGCGCAGGGTGCAAACGTTCGCCCACCGGGCGGATGTGCATGCATTCGTCGGCGAGAAGCCGCCGGGCGGCTACCCGGACGTGCTCGACCGGAACAATCCGATCACCGTCGGACCGTACATGAACGAGCCGGACTATATCAACAACTGCTATCAGCAGTCTGTCGCCATGTATAACGCGGAGAAGGTGTTTGACCGCATCCGGGAGGAATACAAGGAGCTGACCGGACGCGACTATCCGATTCTTGACCTGTACCGGATGGATGACGCGGAGGTTGCCGTCTTCCTGATGAACTCCTCCTCGGAAATCATCAAGGATGTCGTCGATCAGCTCCGCGAGCAGGGCATTAAGGCAGGCTCGATCGCGCCGAACATGATTCGTCCGTTCCCGCAGAAGCAGATTGCCGAGGCGCTCCGCAACGTCAAAGCCGTTACGGTAGGCGACCGTTCCGATTCGTTCGGCGCATACGGCGGTAACATGACGAACGAAATCAAAGCGGCATTGTTTACGCACGGCAATAAGGATACGATGGTTGTCAGCCGTATTTACGGCTTGGGCGGCAAAGATTTCTACGCCGAAGACGGTCATGCCATGTTCCAGTATGCGCTGGACGCGATTAAAGCGGGGAAGGTCGAAACGCCTTTCGACTATCACGGCCATACGCCGGGGGATCCTTCCAAGGCGCCTAAACGGGTGCTGAACCCGATGAAGTTCGAGGATTTGAAAACAGGCCTGATTACGGTTACGCCTGACGAAACAAGCGGCAAGCTGAATGTCAAAATTCCGCCGCTCCGTTCGCTGACCAAGAAGCCGAAGCGGATTGCTCCAGGTCACGGCGCTTGTCCGGGCTGCGGCATTTTCTCCGGACTCGAGCTGTTCTTCAAGGGAATCGAAGGGGATATCGTATCGCTCTTCCATACGGGCTGCGCGATGGTCGTCACGACGGGGTACCCGTACAGCGCGCACAAGGCGACTTACATCCACAACCTGTTCCAGAACGGTGCGGCAACGCTGTCCGGCGTCGTAGAAATGTTCTGGGAACGCAAGCGCCGCGGCGAGCTCGATCATCTGAACTTGAAGGACGATTTCACGTTCGTCATGATCACGGGCGACGGCGGCATGGACATCGGTATGGGACCGGCAATCGGCGCCGCGCTGCGGAACCATAAAATGATCATTCTCGAATACGATAACGAAGGATACATGAACACGGGAGCGCAGCTTTCGTATTCGACGCCGCTCGGTCACCGCACGTCGACCTCCAACGTCGGCAAGCATCAAGGCGGCAAGTTGTTCCACCATAAAGACACCGCGCAAATTATGGCGGCGACGAACATCCCTTATGTATTCACGGGCTCCGAGGCTTACCCGATGGATCTTGTGAAGAAGGCTGCTAAAGCGCAATGGTATGCGCAGAACGAGGGGCTCGTTTACGGCAAAATCCTGATCACTTGCCCGCTCAACTGGCTGTCGGAGGAGAAGGAGGGCACGTCGATCATCAATTATGCTGTAGACTCCTGCTTCTTCCCGCTCTATGAAATTGAACGCGGCGTAACGTCGATTACGTTCAATCCGGAGGACAAGGGCAAGCGCGTGCCGGTTGCCGAGTGGCTCAAAACGATGGGCAAAACGAAGCATATGGTGAAGCCGGAATACGCCGAATCGCTCAAAAGCTTCGAGGACGAAGTGGAACGTCGCTGGGTGCGGCTGAAGGCTCGTCACGAAAACGAGTATTTGTAAGATACGCTAAAAGAGGCTGTGTCCGAAGCGGGGAATCCGCTTTGGCTCACAGCCTCTTTTACGTGCCTAGCTTTTCGGAATAACCGCCAGCTCCGCTGCCAGACTCCGGCTGATCGGGGTCATCGGTAGGCGAAGGGTCTCCGACTCAATGATGCCCTGTTGCGATAGCAGCCATTTCAGAGGAGCGGGATTCGGCTCTTGGAACAGAAGGCGGATTAAAGGCAGAAGCGCCTCGAAAGCTAGCTTCGCCTCTTGGATGCGATTCGCGCGGAAGAGTTCATATACGCGGACGAAACGCTCGGTTCTCACATTCGCGGAAGCAAGCATTCCGCCTTGAGCGCCGCAGCACAGCGATGCGAAGAAGCAGGCATCGTCCCCGCACAGCACCGGTTTCGGAGAGACGAGCGAGAGCTCCGATACCATTTGAAGACTGCCGGAGCTGTCTTTTAACCCGATGACGCCATCCATTTCCATAATCGTTCGCGCGGATTCCAACGTCAAGCCGACACCTGTGCGATGAGGAATGTCGTAAGCGATGACCGGTAAACCGACGGCGGCTATCCTGCGAAAGTGCTCGACAATACCTTCCTGGGAGGGCTTGTTGTAATAAGGGACGACGGCTAATGCCGCATCGGCGCCTTGGCTTGCCGCTTGCTCCGTCTTCTTTACCGCGTCCGCCGTGTCGTTGCTACCGGTTCCGGCTATGACAGGGATCCCTTTGGGGGAGACCGCCGCTTTGGCTGCCCGGATGAGAGCCGCCGCTTCATCTCCGCTAACCGTCGGACACTCTCCGGTCGTTCCATTCACGACGAGGCCGTTTATTCCGCTTGCGGTGACTTGCTCGGCAAGGTTATGGAAGGAAGTCCAATCGATTTTGCCGTCTGCATGAAAGGGAGTGACAATCGGGACGTATATTCCTCGTAATTGTTCTGCGGTCAGCATATGCAACAACCTCCGGTTTGGAATTGCTACTACTATACCATGGCTATAATCATCGAAGTTATCTATAATGTTTGATAACCACCATCGAAAATATTGATAAATAGGGAGGCGGCCGTTTTGGAATTGGATTACTACCGGTCTTTTCGCGAAGTAGCGAGACGCCAAAGCATGACGAGAGCGGCTGAATCGCTAGGCTACGCCCAATCGAGCGTGACGACGCAAATTCAGAAGCTGGAAAAGCATTATGGCGTTCCGTTGTTCGAAAGATGCGGCCGCACCTTGCGATTGACGCCGCCAGGGGAGATTTTGCTCAAGCTTGCATCCCAAATGCTGGAATCTTATGAAATTTCGCTCGAAACCGTAGGGAATCAAGCGTCAGGTACGCTGCTGATCGGTACGATCGATTCGCTAGCGGCATACTACCTACCACCCTACCTGCAGCAGCTTAGGCGATTGTGTCCGGAGCTTAACGTGCAGCTTCAGCCGGAAAGAGAGGATGTGTTAATAAAGAAAGTAAAGGAGGGGGATGCGGATGTAGGACTGCTGCTGGAGCGGGGGCCTGCCGATTCCGCACTGCGCTGCTTACCGGTAAGAGAAGAGCCGCTTGTTATCGTCGTGCCGACTGACCATCCTTTGGCGCAACTTGATAGAATAGAGCCGGCAGATCTAGAGGGAACGGAGCTGATCGTGTCCGAGGAAAGCTGCGTGTACCGAGGATATTTTGAACGAGCTTTAAAGGAGCGGCAGGTGCCTTACCGAATCGGATTCGAGCTGGGGAGCCTTGAGGCGATCAAGCAATGCGTTATTAACGGGCTAGGGGTCGGATTGCTACCGCAAATCGCGGCTGCGGAGGAAGCGAAGAACGGCAGGCTGAAGGCTCTGCCGCTTGTTCACCCCGATCTCCGTGTGGATATCCAACTGCTGATCCATCCCAAAAAGTGGATGAACCGGCCGCTGCAATTATTGTTGACGCTGCTTACGGGTTCCGATCATTCGATCTCGATCGCTCGCGGATCGACAAAGCCGTAGCCCTTCTCCTCCAGCTCGGTCAAGAGACCGTCTAGCGCTTGAACGGTCCAGGGAAGCTCGTGCATGAGAATATTGCTGCCTGCATGAAGCTGGTCGAGCACTTTTTGAATGACCAGCTCGGGTGTTTTTTTCGTTTCTTTTTCCTCCCAATCGAGCGAACCGTTCGACCAAGTCATGAACAGCATGTGCTCGGCTTTCGCTTTTTCTTTGACGTACTCATTAGAGGAGCCGAACGGCGGCCGGAAAAATTGCGGCGCGAAGCCGAGCGTATCTTTTACGATCGTCTGTACGTCCCCCAGCTGTTTATCGATGGAAGCATTCGATTCCTTCTTCAGATCGATATGGTCCCAGGAATGGTTGCCGATAATCTGGCCGCGGTCGTGAATGAGCTTCAGCAGCTCCGGATGCTGCTTAACCCGATAGCCGTTTACGAAAAAAATCGCTTTGGCCTTATGCTTGTCAAGCGTGTCGATCAAGCCGTCGATCATTCCCTTTTCTTTAGGTCCATCGTCAAAGGTGAGCAGAACAACCTTCTTATTCGAAACGTTAGGATCGATCGGCACAATATCGTAATTTTTGTTCATCCGGTACGTTTTGGCGATCGTTTGCTCGGCCGGCTTCGCGGGTTCCGGCATCGGAGTCGCGCTTGCCGAAGCGGATGGCTGCGCACTGACGGCTGCTGTCGGCGACGGAGCCGCCGGGGTTGCGGAAGCGGATGGAGAGGAAACGGCATCCTGACCCGAAGAGGAAGGAACATCGGCTCCGTTTTGGCAGGAGGCTGTAAACAAAGCAAGCGAGACGACTGCTGCTAATGTCAAACGGTTCATCGGTATCTCCTTTGCGCACATACCCTTGGTGAAGGGATCTGCCGGTTTATGGATAGGGCTGTGTTCTTGTATTGTACCACAAGGTTGCCGGTTCGCTTCCATGGCACCCTTTATTTTGTCGGCATAGATCCCTCCCGGCGGCGAAAACTAGAAGTGCGCCTTAAACAACGAACATAAGGAGGAGTACGCAGTGAAAATTGGTGCCTTTATGCTTGGCGGACTTGTAGGGGCGGCCGCGGCCGTCATGTTGAGCCGAAACAACCGCAGCAAGTGGATGATGGCCGGTTTAAGCTCTGCGGGTGAATCCGTGGGCCAAATGTTAAACAAAAACAATTGGTTAGCCGGTAACCGCGATTCGCGCAAATGGAGCTCGGATGCGGAAAACGGACAAGCGACGCCTATCAAGCACGGCTCCAGCCATGCTGCGGGCGCGGGACATGAGCACGTACAATCGCACGCCCAAACGGTGGCAAAATCGGATACGCATGCCGATGAGAAAGGGATCTTGAATCAAGTCAAAGAAATCGTGGACAAGGATCTCGAACTCAAAAAGCATGTTTCGCAAATCTTATCCGAGAATGAGACGCATTCGGCATTCAACAGCCATTAACGGCTCATGAAAAAAGTCGCCTTCATTCGAAGCGAAGCGATTTGTTGCACGTCCCAAAAAGCAGTACCGAGCAGAAGGTTAAGCGCTGGAGCGGCGCGGCTTTTGCCGGTGCTGCTTTTTTTATTTGCATGAGGGATATTTGCGGTTTTTCTTTATATTTCTTAATAAGGGCCTCTTCGGGCAATCGCCCGTTTTCGAAGGTGACGAGGCCGAATAAAAGAGGATGAATCCTGCTGCCGAACGGATTTTTTGACTATGAATGAAATTGGTATTTGGCCAAAAATAGTGATAACATGGTATAATAATTGATAGGCAGAGTACATGCATATACGGCACCTTTCGGTTGCGGCATCATATTCTGTATATTATATGCGGTTTTGCGAACCGCCGCCTGCAAGAGGGAGGATCCTGTATGAAAATAGAACGCTTAAGCCCAGATAAAATAAGGATTTTCCTTACCTTTGACGATTTGACGGAACGCGGCATTCAGAAAGAAGATATGTGGAGAGAAATTCCGAAAGTCCACGAGCTGTTCAGTGAAATGATGGAACAAGCATATTCCGAACTAGGGTTTGACGCGACAGGGCCTTTGGCGGTCGAAGTGTTCGCGCTTCCGGCGCAAGGAATGGTCGTAATCGTTACCAAAGGAAAGTCCGACGGAAATCGCGCGAGCGAGGAAACGGACGACGAGGACGAAGAAGTTTATGAAATGGAAGTGACGCTTGAGCACAGCGAGCTGATCTCCTACGCCTTTCACGAATTTGAGGACTTGCTTCGCATGGCGAAGGTCATTTTGCCGATCGTCGAGAACGACAACGGAGGAATCTTGTTTTCCTATCAAGGGAAATGGATTTTGCAGCTGGAGCCTCAAGACATCGACGAGAAGGACAGCCGTTACCAGGCGATCATTGCCGTTCTGTCCGAGTTCGGAGAAGCGACTTCGGTCACAAGAGCCGTTCTCGAGGAATACGGCAAAACGGTCATATCCGAGAACGCGATTCATGTTCTTTGTGAACATTTTAAATAATAGGATAGGCGTCAGGGGTACCCGATACCGATTCGCAATCATTCCTCCAGTAGGATAGGTATAAATGAGGCACTAAACAAGCGTCAGGCAACCTTGCGTTCGCCGGATGCTTTTTTGACTGAATAGAACATGCGGCGATAGCTAGTAGTACGGAACAATCAAGGCGATTGCCGGGCGGAAGACGAAGTTCATGCCAAATTGAAGGAAGTCGTGGAAAAAGCGTTCGAAAGTGTCTATAATGTTCATCAGAGCCGTAAAGTCGATATGCGCCAAGCCGTCATAAGTAGGCGAGCGGAATATGAGGGATGCAGCCCGTTTTAGGATGGGGGCAATGCCATATTCACGGTGCGCATGCGATGGAGAGGGGGGAAGCAGCATGATGACGCTATCTGTGCTGACGGCAGCGATTGCACCCGGAGTAGCGCTTTTATCGTATTTTTATTTGAAGGACCGCTACGAATCGGAGCCGATCGGAATGGTGATTCGCGTCTTCCTGTTTGGAGCACTGCTAGTTTTCCCGATCATGATGCTCCAGAGGGCGCTTGTGCTTGGCTTCGGCGAGAATCCGTTCGTTTTTTCGTTCCTGTTCTCATCGGGAATCGAGGAACTGCTCAAATGGTTTGTTGTCTATTATGTCATATATAAGCACGTGGAATTTGATGAGCCGTATGACGGAATCGTATACGCTGTCGCCGTATCGCTGGGTTTCGCGACGATCGAGAACGTGATCTACTCGCTGCTCAACTTTACGACGTTCTCAAGCTTATTGATGAGGGCTCTTTTACCGGTTTCCGGGCATGCGCTGTTCGGGGTCATGATGGGATATCATTTGGGGAGAGCGAAATTTCAACCGACCAGCGAGAAGAAGCATTTGTTGTTTTCGCTTGCGCTGCCTATTTTTTACCACGGCATGTTCGATTATATTATTTTGATGTCCAAATCGAATTGGATGTGGCTTATCCTGCCGCTTATGATATTTCTTTGGATCAGAGGGCTATGGAAGGTCAAGCATGCGAATGCAAGATCGCCTTTTCGCGTCGTGAGGCGGGAAGACGAGATTAAAATTTGATCCGTTTGTCAATAATGGGGGTACAGCCGTTAGTTCGATAGGAGGCGCCCATGACAGCCAATCGGGTAAAAGTGAGAATTCGCTGCATGCACTGCGGGGAACGGTTCATTTTGAAAGGCCGCAGAGACAAAGGGAAGGTGGATACCGGATTCCGCCAGTGCATTTGCAGCAATGAGCATGATTTCGATGTTGAAGTTCAGGACTACTGACTGAAGGCTATGCCTTGAAGTCGGTTCCTTCGATCGCCATTATCGGCCGAATTCGGCTAATACGGATCCATAACCCAAAGAGGCTCCCAAACGGGCCTCTTTTTTGCGTTCAACGCTTCGCTTCACTTTGTGGGGGTTGTAATTCGGGGCTCCCCGCAAAGTAATCGGAATAAGCTGCAACGTTTCGCTTCACTTTGTGGGGGTTGTAATTCGGGGCTCCCCGCAAAGTACTCGGAATTAGCTGCAACGCATCGCTTCACTTTGTGGGGAATGGTTGCATAATCGTTTGCCAATCAACGAAAGCTATTACCAACATTGGTTTGAAAGGGGAACGTTTCCATGTACAAACGATTGAGTGCGGTGCTGTTTCCTGTTTGTGCGCTTGGCCTTGTGGGGGCAGCGGTATGGGGTTATCAGGAGAATCAAGAGAAGAATGCGATTCTGATCAAAGCGGAAAACCAATATCAGCGCTCCTTTCACGATTTGTCTTACCATATGGAAAAGCTTAACTCAGAGCTTGGCAACACGATGGCGCTCAACACGACATCCAACGACATGTACCGGAAAGGGCTGATTAACGTATGGAGGTTGACGAGTCAGGCGCAAAATGAAATCAGCCAGCTGCCGCTGACGCTCTTGCCTTTTAGCAAGACCGAGGAGTTCCTTGACAATATCGCGAAGTTTACTTATGCGACCGCGGTTCGCGACTTGTCCAAACAGCCGCTGTCCCAGGAGGAAATCAAAACACTATCCACCCTGCATGAGCGCTCCAAAGAAATCAAGAACGAGCTGCGCTCGGTCCAATCGGAGGTTCTCGCCAAAAATTTGCGCTGGATGGATGTGGAGGTAGCGATCGCTTCGGAAAGCAAAAAGATGGATAACGTCATTGTGGACGGCTTCCAGCTGGTGGACAAAAAGGTCGGCGAGTACTCGGATGTCGATTGGGGACCGACGCTGGCCAGCATGAATCAGAAGCGGAATTTCTCCATGCTTTCCGGCAATGACGTAACGGCCGACGAGATCAAGGATAAGGCGGCTCAGTTTCTTGGCGACGGCACGCCGTTGACCGTAACGGAAAACGGGGCGGGCACCGAAACGAACACATTCAGCGTGACGGGCAAGCGTCCGGGAAGCGGCGAAGACGTTTACCTCGATTATGCGAAAAAAGGCGGCAAGCTTCTTTTCTTCATGTCGACGCGCGACGTTAAAAACAAGACGCTCGATATACGCGGGGCGCGCGACGCGGCGCTCGAATTCCTCGACAAGAACGGTTATGACGGCATGACGATCGTAAGCGCCGACGAATACGAGAATGTGGCGAATTTGACGTTTGCGGGCAAGCAGAACGACGTTATCCTTTATCCGGATAAGCTAACCGTCAAGGTTGCGCTTGATAACGGCGAGGTCACGGCGTTTCAAGGAACGGATTACGTCCTTCAGCATAAGGAGCGCAAGCTTGACGGCGCCAAGCTGACGGAAGAGCAAGCCAAAAAACAGCTGAATCCGAGCCTGGCCATAGAGTCTCATGTTATGGCACTGATTTTGAACGATATGAACGAGGAAGTGCTCTGCCACCAATTTACGGGCAAGCTGAACGGGGCGGATTACAATATTTATTTGAACGCCGATACCGGTATGGAAGAGAAAATCGAGTCCATTCCGCAGGCCGCTAAGCAAGCGGGCGCATAACGGCGGCTCACAGAAGATCGTCAATCCTTAGCGGTCAAGCTATAGGATTGGCGTTCTTTTTTTGTGCGCCTAGACGAACTCCTCGAATATCATGGCGTTATCGGGTTTTAAGGAAGGAACTTCTGTCGACTTTTGGCGGATTATGGGCTTTCACAAACGGAGCGTCGTGGTATAATCGAACTAGATGAAAGGGGAGGTGCTCTTTTTTTGCTGCCAAAAGTGAATCAGCTGCTTTATCTTCAAGTCAATTCCATCGATGAAGATGAAGCGCAGCAAGAGCTCAAATCACGTATCGCAGAGGTGAGCGATTCATACATAACGATGGAAGTGCCGATCAACGTCCAATCGGGAAGACTTAAGCGGCTTTATGCCGGAGACGAGCTGTCGGTTTATTTTTTGAGCGACGGGGGCGTCAAAAACTATTTTACAACGACGGTTTTAGGCTTTCGCGAAGAAATCATTCGACTCGTTCTGATCCGGACTCCGGAACCCGAAGCGATCACGAAAGTGCAGCGCCGCAGCTTTTTGCGCGTGCCGGCCGATCTTGAAATCGCCATCAAGTTCTCGGATCAGCTCCAGTTTGTCGCGGGTACGGAGGACGTCGGCGGCGGGGGTGTCTCTTTCATTTGCGACGGGAATATCCCTGTCGAGAGTAATATGCAAGCGAGCTGCTGGCTGCTCGTTCAGTATAAGAACGGCAAGCTCGATCATTTGCCTTTTAAGGGCGAAGTGGTAAGGGTTATCCAGATGGAAACGGGCAAACAGCTCGTTATGCTGCGATTCTCCGAAATTTCCGATCGCGACCGGCAGCAGATCATCCGTTATTGCTTCGAAAGACAGCTTGATTTGCGGAAATGATAGCGGAATGAAAGAAGCCCCGTTAGGGAATACTACGTCCGGTTACCGGCCAGATTCCTTAACGAACGGAGACGCATCGATGAAGAAGAAACCATTCGCCTACGAAAACGACTTTATTCGATTTTCGGATAAGGTCGAAAAAATAATCGTCTATGTCGTTTATGCGCTGATCGCCGGCGTCATCGTCTCGCAAGCTCTCCTGCAGCATAGCGCGGTAAGAGAATGGGTGACCCAGGTCGACGCGCTGGAAGGCGTTCATTATGAAGGCGGTTCGAATCGTTGAATCCGCAAGCCTTCTTTGCAAATCGCCGAGTAGATGTGTTATAATTTTCTTCGTTCGCAGGCGTCGCCTGCTTTTTTTACCACGTTCATGACTTGAAAAGTTCGATTGCCGCGAGCGAACGTATCGTCTTCATGTGGAAGAAGATCTCCGTTTCGCTTCCATGCCTGCGGCATTCCATCATTCTGGGAGGGGCAGCATTTGAACAAATTCAACATCGCCCTCGACGGTCCGGCGGGAGCCGGAAAAAGCACGGTTGCCCGGCTTGTCGCGAACGAACTGGGATTCGTGTATATCGACACCGGCGCCATGTACCGGGCGGTGACCTGGAAGGTGCTGGAGCAAAACATTGAGCCGAGCGATACCGCTAAGGTTATCGAAACGGCGCGAGCGATGGACATCGTGCTCAGGCCCGGTGCAACCGGACAACAGGTGCTAGTCGATGGGGAAGATGTCACCGATCGGATTCGATCGGCTGCGATTAACGCTAACGTATCGTTGGTCGCTCAAATTGCGGAAGTTCGCGAACTGCTTGTATCCAAGCAAAAAGCGATGGCCGCATCCAAAGGGGTTGTCATGGACGGCCGCGATATCGGCACGCAGGTGCTGCCTGATGCCGAAGTGAAAATTTTCTTGACCGCGAGCGCGCGGGAACGCGCGGAGCGCAGATACAAGGAAATGGACAAGCCAGCCATTACGCTCGAACAGCTGGAGCAGGAAATCGCAAGACGCGATAAGCTGGACTCCGAGCGTGACGTTTCGCCGCTCTTGCAGGCTCAAGATGCCGTGCTGCTCGACAGCTCGAACATGCCCTTGCAGGATGTCGTGGGTAAAGTGCTGGAGCTTTGCAGAGCTAAAGTAAGCGGAGGGGCATAGGCTATGTTATATCGCATATGTCGGAGGCTGCTGCGCATACTGTTTGCGGTGTTTTACCGGCTGAAAGCCGTCGGGACACATCACGTTCCGAAGCAGGGAGCGGTAATCCTGTGCGCAAACCATATCAGTACGTTCGATCCGCCTATCGTCGGCACGCCGCTTAACCGGGAAGTTCACTACATGGCCAAAGCTGAGCTGTTCGACATGCCGATACTCGGTTGGCTTATTCCACGAGTAGGTGCTTTCCCCGTCAAACGAGGGGGCGTCGGCAAGGAGACCATCAAGCTTACCCTGCAGATTCTTCGAGACGGTCGCGTAATGGGGATTTTCCCGGAAGGCACCCGTAAAAATCCGAGCGGAGAAGGCAAGAAAGGCGCTGCGATGTTTGCGATCCGGACAGGCGCAACGGTCATTCCGGTTTCGATCGTAGGCGAATACAAGCTTTTCCGCAGAATGACGGTTATTTATGGTCCTCCTGTCGACCTGAGCGAATTCGCAGAAGGAACTTCCGAGCAATTGGAAGCCGCTACGGATAAAATCATGAAGACGATTCGCTCGCAAGCGGAAGCTTACAAAAAAACGGCTAGAAATTGATTGCCGTGAATGGAAATGGTATCTTGGAATTATACTACAACATATATTGTTAATCCTGCCCATTATCTTTACAGTGGTTTGGGTCTTCTAAACGAGGAGGTAATCAAACATGTCTGAAGAAATGAAAACACCCGAAAACGAAGTGCAACCGGAAGCCGCGCAAGCGGAAACGGTAAACGAAACCGCAGCTCCAGAAGCCGCGGACAGCAGCGCCGACATGACGAACGTCATGACGATTAAAAAAGGTACTACCGTGAAAGGAAAGATCGTCAAAGTCGACAACGATCAAGCCTATGTTGATATCGGCTATAAATATGACGGCATCATTCCGATTCGTGAGCTTTCCTCCCTGCAGTTGAACAACGCTGCTGACGCCGTTCAGATCGGCCAAGATGTCGAACTGAAGGTGCTTTCGATAGACGACGGCAAAGAAAAGCTGCTTTTGTCCAAACGTGTCATCGACAGCGAGAAAGCTTGGGACGATCTTCAACAAAAGCTGGACAGCAAAGAGATCATCGAGGCAACGGTTG
Organism: Paenibacillus litoralis; assembly: GCF_046244365.1. Taxonomy (NCBI): domain Bacteria; kingdom Bacillati; phylum Bacillota; class Bacilli; order Caryophanales; family Paenibacillaceae; genus Paenibacillus; species Paenibacillus litoralis. The sequence continues at coordinate 3,911,568 of NZ_CP176395.1, forward strand.
CCGACGTGGTCAAAGGCGGACTCGTCGTGGACATCGGTCTGCGCGGATTTATCCCGGCTTCGATGGTAGAACGTCATTTTGTAGAAGATTTCAGCGACTACAAAGGACGCACTTTGCGCTTGCGCGTCAAGGAACTCGATAAAGAGAAGAACAAAGTCATTCTCTCGCAAAAAGATGTACTGGACGAAGAGTTCGAAGCCAACAAGAAAACGATTATCTCCGGGCTGTCCGTCGGGCAAGAACTGGACGGAACCGTTCAGCGTCTTACGCAATTCGGCGCTTTCATCGATATCGGCGGAATCGACGGTCTCGTTCATATTTCGGAGATGGCTTGGCATCATGTCGAAAAACCGTCTGACGTTGTGAAGGAAGGCGACAAAGTTCGCGTTCACATTCTGAAGCTCGACCCTCAGAACGAGCGGATCAGCTTGAGCATCAGAGCTACTCAGCCAGGTCCTTGGCAAAGTCTCGGAAGCGAGTTCGAGATCGGGGCGATCGTAACCGGTACCGTGAAGCGTCTGGTTAGCTTCGGCGCTTTCGTCGAAGTGGCTCCTGGCGTGGAAGGACTTGTCCACATTTCGCAAATCGCTCACCGTCATATCGGAACACCTCATGAGGTGCTGAAGGATGGTCAAGAGGTTCAAGTGAAGATTCTCGACCTGAATCCGGACGAGAAGCGGATTAGCCTGAGCATCAAAGAAACGGAAGAGGCTCCGGCAGCTGCGCCGAAACCGGAACGCAGCGAACGTGGAGACCGCGGCGATCGCGGACCACGCGGAAACCGTCAGTCCAAAGAAGACAGAGAAGCTGTCGAGTACGCCGAGAAAATGAACCAAAGCTTGAACCTGACTCTTGGCGAGCGCTTTGGCGACAAACTGAGCAAATTCAAGTGATCGATCAGGAATGCGAACATAGGAAGACGGCGGGCCAAGCGGCCCGCCGTCTTTATTTAAGTCTCAGTTCGACTTCTCGGTAAACGCGCCGTCAAAGGACGGCGAAGCCGTTTATCCTTGCCGTTGGATTTGCGTAACGCGGATCATTTGACAGTTGTGCAACGTGCATGTTCGGACAGCGCCTGAATCATACTATGCGAAAGATACTGGGGTTCCCTTTCCATGTATACAGAAAGGAACGTAAAACATGAATCCGGGCTATTTATCGCTAATATGGATGGTCATGACGGTCATTCTCCTTGCAAGCGGCTGGAAGGACGTATTTCTTAGAGATGTTCCGAATGGGAAAATCGCGGTGTTTTTTGCTTTGTGGCTCCCGTTATCGTTCCTGCCTGTCGAAGTCGGGCGGATAACGATCTACGGCATTTACCCGCTACTGGCCATTATCGGGCTTTATGGCCTTGCTGCGCGTGACGCCGGTCAGCGCCGTCTGCAAATGGTTACGGCGATTATTTTACTCGGCACCGTCGATTTCGGGATGCGTCAAACGGAAGGGATTGCGGCTCCGGCGATGCCGGATTCATCCTTCGTTTTGGCTGTTGCGGTGACGCTGCTGGTAAGAAGGCCGGCAAAGCAAATTGCCGTGCTCTCTCTTAGCTTGCTCTTGAGCAGCGCGATGTTTCTGTATGTGACGGGCGGCAGGCTGCCGTCCGTACTCGGCGATGCGCGCTTTCAAGATCACTGGTGGATGACGGTCTGCTTGGCGCGAATATGGACCGTTCTTGCAGAAGGTATAGCCGCTGCGGCGAAAGCGGGGTATTCTTCGATCCTGGAGCGGACCAGACAGTGGCGCAAATAGAAAACGAATAAATATTCGCCAAGCGTGCGCTTTTTTGTTATGATGTAAGTTGTGTGTATGGGAAGAAAGTGCCAAGAATGACCGTGAAGCTGCAAGAAACGTTTGTTTCACCGATTCCCTCGTTGAGGGTAAAATAGCGGTAGACAAGCAGCGCAGCGATTTCTTCACTAGGGAATAGTTCATATGAGGAGTTGAAGGCAGTGGCAAGACCGACGATCGCAATTGTCGGCCGCCCGAATGTCGGGAAATCGACGATTTTCAACCGTATGGTTGGAGAGAGGCAGGCAATTGTTGAAGATAAGCCAGGTGTAACGCGGGATCGGATGTACGGATCGGGAGAATGGTTCAGCAAATCGTTCCATGTCATCGATACGGGCGGTATAGAAATTGACGGCGAGGATGAAATATTGCGCGCCGTAAGAGTGCAGGCGGAGCTTGCCATCGAGGAAGCGGACGTCATTATCTTTATGGTTGACGGCAAAACGGGCATTACGCCGGCGGACGAAGAGATCAGCCAGCTATTGTTCCGATCGGGCAAGCCGGTCGTGCTTGGGGTCAACAAGATCGACAACATCAAAATGCAGGAAGCGATTTATGAGTTTTACGCACTCGGCTTTGGCGACCCGATTCCGATATCGGGCGCGCACGGGATCGGGATGGGCGATCTGCTTGACGCAGCGATTGTTCACTTTCCGGAGTTAGAGGAAGAGGAATATGGCGACGATGTTATCAAGATTGCGGTTATCGGCCGTCCGAATGTCGGCAAGTCTTCGCTCGTTAACGCAATCCTGGGCGAGGAGCGGGTTATCGTCAGCAATATTGCCGGGACTACCCGCGATGCGATCGATACGCCGTTCGAACGGGAAGGCCAGAAATTCGTTCTGATCGATACCGCCGGCATGCGCAAACGCGGCAAGGTGTACGAAGCTACGGAAAAGTACAGCGTTATGCGTGCAATGAAAGCGATTGAGCGCGCCGATGTGGCGCTAGTGCTGATCAATGGCGAGGAAGGCATCATCGAGCAGGATAAGCATATCGCGGGTTACGCGCATGAAGCGGGTAAAGCGGCGATTTTCGTCGTAAACAAATGGGATGTCGTGGAGAAGGACGATAAAACGCTGCACCAATTTACGCAGACCATTCGCGACCATTTCTTGTTCATGTCGTATGCCCCGGTATTGTTCGTTTCCGCCAAGACGAAGCAAAGGCTGCATAAGCTGCTGCCGATGGTCGTAGAAGCGGCCGATCACCATTCCATGCGCATTCAAACGCATCTGCTGAACGAGGTTATTTCCGATGCGGTGGCGATCACGCCGCCTCCGACGGACAAGGGCCGCCGGCTTCGTTTGAATTATGTGACACAGGTATCGGTAAAGCCGCCGACATTCGTTTTATTCGCAAACGATCCGTCATTGATGCATTTTTCCTACGAGCGTTACTTGGAAAACAAGTTACGGGCCGCTTTCGACTTTTCGGGAACGCCGCTGCGCTTGTTTACTAGGAAAAAAACGTCGGGCGAAGAGTAATGCCCCGTTCCGTTCGCACAGCGGGCATTCCCCACAAGTCTTCGGGGAGATGAAGAGATCTCCCCGCATGACGGGGGGATCTTTTTAAAAGGAAAGAGTAAGATTTTAGGGAAACTCACCGAAAAGCGGCCGGATTCAAGAGACGAAGCGTTGCATACCTTTTCGGTGGATCTTAGGAGGTTCGTTGGTGTTAGCCATTGTAAGCGTCATAATCAGTTATTTGCTTGGTTCGATCAGCTTTAGCTTTCTTGCGGGAAAATGGTTGAAGGGGATCGACATTCGCAAGCACGGGAGCGGGAACGCCGGGGCGACGAATACGTTGCGCGTTCTGGGAAAAGGCCCGGCGATTGCCGTTTTGCTGCTGGATGCGCTCAAAGGCGTGCTTGCCGTTTGGGTCGGCATGTGGCTTGTAGAAGGTAATGTTTGGGTTGCCGTAGCATGCGGGCTGGCAGCCATTATCGGCCATAATTGGCCGGTCTACTTCGGTTTTCGCGGCGGTAAGGGCATTGCGACAACGGTTGGCGTCATGGCGACATTGGCGTTTCTTCCTCTATTGATTGCGGGCATCATAGCTATTCTAACGATTGCGATTACCCGGTATGTTTCGCTCGGATCGCTGTTGCTGACAAGTCTGCTGCCGATCATCATCATCCTGATGGATAAACCGATGCCGCTTCTTTGGGCCAGCCTGGTGCTCGCCGTATTTGCGTTTGTGCGCCACCGCACGAATATCGTCAAGCTTGTACAAGGGAAAGAAAATAAGCTGGGCGCTAAAAAGCAATAAGAAAGCAGCATCATTAAAGGAATGGGAGGAAACGTGTTGAGCAAAAAAATGTGTGTGCTCGTCGCCGGCAGCTGGGGGACGGCACTTGCTTCCGTTCTGGCCGATAACAACGCGGACGTGACGCTATGGACGCGAAATGCCGCGCAAGCGGAGGAAATCAACACGCTACATACGAACGGCCGCTTTCTAAAAGGCGCAACGCTTCATCCGAACATCAAGGCGACTACGGATATGGAGGACGCGCTTCGCGATACGGACGCCGTTCTGCTTGCGGCTACCTCTGCGGCGATGCGCGATGTCGCTTCGCGAATGAAGCCGTTCGTGAAACCGGACACGCTGCTGATTCACGCTACCAAAGGATTCGAAGCGGGCACTCTCAAGCGGATGACGGAAGTTATCGCGGAAGAAATCCCGCAAACCGATCCCGATCGGATCGTCGTCCTGTCCGGCCCGAGCCATGCCGAGGAAGTGATCGTTCGCTGTCCGACTACCGTCGTCGTCGCAGCGAAATGTCTGGAGGCGGCGGAGGCGGCACAGGATTTGTTTATGAACGCGAACTTTCGCGTCTATACGAATCCGGATGTGATCGGAGTCGAAGTAAGCGGCGCGCTGAAAAATATTATCGCGCTTGGCGCTGGAATGAGCGACGGACTCGGCTTCGGCGATAACGCGAAGGCCGCGCTTCTGACGAGGGGATTAGCGGAAATCTCCCGGCTGGGCGTAGCGATGGGCGCGAATCCGTTTACTTTTGCCGGGCTCGCGGGCGTCGGGGATCTTGTGGTTACGTGTACAAGCCGGCACAGCCGCAACTGGAACGCTGGAAACCGGCTGGGGCTGGGAGAAACGGTTGAGGAAGTGCTGCAATCGACGGGAATGGTCGTAGAAGGCATCAAAACGACCAAAGCGGCGTATGGGCTTTCCCGCGAATACAAGGTCTCCATGCCGATTGCGGATGCGCTCTACAGGGTGCTGTTCGAAGGTAAAGCCCCGCGTATGGCCGTTGAAGAATTGATGGGACGCGTGCGCACGCACGAAATCGAAGAACTAACGACCGTTTCATGGACCGGCGAAGAGCCTACACCATAAAGGCATCCGACTCATACAATACTCATACCTAAGCCGATGGGAGGAGTATGGATGAGCGGAAAGGATATTTCCAAGAACATATTGAATACGGTGAAGAGCAAGACCGGCAAATCGGTTTCGGAGAAAGATATCAACAAACTGGCGAGCACCGTCAAGCCTTCGACCATGCAAAACGAAGCACAGCTTCGGCAGCTGATCAAGCAGGTGTCCGGTTTGGTCAACATCAACGTTCCGGAGTCGACCGTTAACGATATTGTCAATGCGGTCAAAAACAGTCAATTGAACCCGAATAACCTGGAACAATTGATGAAAATGATATCCAAAAAGTGAACATTGAGCATAAGGCACGCCTTCAGGCGCGCCTTATGCTTTATTTTTTTGCGGTGAGAATGGTATAATCAAACGGGTTGAGTTGGAGAATAGGTGGGTTGTAGACAATGAGCAGTATGGATAAAATGTGGGCGACGATGTATGCAATCGGCTTTATGGTCATCGCTTCGCTGTTAGTCATGTACGCGCGCTATAAGATTAAATACGCTTGGCTTCGCGTGCTGATCATCATTATTGCCTTTATCTTATTGGTGTATGGAGTATTGCTGGCGCTGGCCGGATTGCTTTAACCCCGCGAAGCGGCGAATCGCAACGCAGCATCATCCGAGTATTTGGAACGCAGCTTGAGAGTGAGGAACGTAAAATGATTGAATTAAAAGGGAAACGCGTACATAAAACGGTACCGGCAGAACCCGGCATGACAATCTTGAAGCTCGCACTTAAGCATGATGTCGAGTGGGGGCATCTGTGCACGCGGGGAACATGCTGCCGCTGCAGGTGTCTGGTTACGACAGGTATGAATCATCTCGCCGCGCCGACGAATGCGGAGCTGGATGCGCTTGAACCGGAAGAAATCGAAGAAGGCTACAGACTGGGCTGCCAGGCTGTTTTAACGGGAGAAGGGCCTGTGTCCGTTGCAAACAAAACGTATTTCTAACAGGATAAAGAACGAACTATTTTGCGATGGGAAAGGTTTGACGAACATGGTGTTGTCCGAATCGATCGTACAAGCATTGGCTGCGCTGCACGACCGGCTGAAGCCTGCGAACGTAAAGTGGCTGGTGGGCGGGAGCTGCGGCCTGCTGCTGCAAGGCGTGCCGATCGGCCGCGAGCCGCGTGATTTGGACGTTTATATGGATGAAACCGATGCGATCCCTTTTCACCATGCGCTTAAAGACTTGGCGATGGATGCTCCGCAATTCAGCCGCACGCCGATCTACGAATCCGTCCTGAGCCACTATGCGGTTCCAAGCGTACAGCTGGAAGCTGTCGGCGGATTTCGGGTGCAGGCATGCGGCGCCGAATACCGAGTGGAAATCGGGTCGCTCTTATATGACTTCGGATTTCAAGCGGAAGCTGCAGGTCGGCGTATACCGTTAATGCCGCTGGCGCATGAATTTCTTTTTAACATCCTTAGAGAACGTCCCGACCGCTACGAGGCTATCGCCCCGGTCATCAAGGGGGATTTAGCGTTACATCTTCCGCCGCTTATCGCGATTATCGGCCGGAACCTCATCTCGGCTGAACTGCTCGAGCGGATGAACGGTTTGCTCGGCGTATCGCTACAAGAGAGGATGGCGGTGAAAGATGCCGGAGGTACATTTTCTGCCGGACGATAAACGGGTCCAGGTACGTCCCGGTACGACGCTGCTCGATGCCGGACGCAAAGCCCATGTCAATATTCGCACCCGTTGCGGTGGAAAAGCGGCTTGCCTCATGTGTAAGGTCAAAGTCGACGGCGGGATCGGACTGGCGAAGGCAAACCGGAACGAGGAGCTGAAGCTCGGTTCTTTGCTTGACGAAGGCTACCGTCTTGCTTGTCAGGCAAGCGTTGCCGGCCCCGTCACCGTACTCGTGCCGGAGGATCCGCTCAAGGCTGCCGTACGGGCGCAGCTTCAAAAGCAAAAAGAAGAGGAATGGTAGCTGCTCTCCCAATGGATAAACCATATTGCGGGGAACAGCTTGAAGGAGGCAGGACAATGATTTCCCGAATGACTGAAATCGCTCAGCGAGCAAACCGAGGGCTGCTCTGGAGGCTGGGCGTCACGGCCGTATTTCTGGTGCTGTTATCGGGCTGCATGTATCGGGGAGAGGTGCAAAAGGGGTATTCTTTGGCATCGGGTGAATATTTGACGGTCGTGCAGAACGCCGTCGATACGTACCGGAAAGCGACCGGCGTGCTCCCAATCAAAACGAAACCTCAAGAAACGCCGCTCTACGAAAAATATTTGATAGACTTCAAGAAGATCAAGGACCGTAACATGATCAGCACGGTGCCGACGAACGCCTTTGAAAACGGAGGGACGGCTTTATATGTAATCGTAGACGCCGAAACGAAGCCGACCGTTAAGCTGATGGACTTGACCGCCTATCAGAAGGTTGTCCAGCTGCAAGCGGACGTAGATGCATACAAGGCTAAGAAAGACGTTCTTCCGCTAGGCAGCCAAGTTGCGCCGTCCATGTATTCGCTTGATTTCGATAAGCTGGGCCAGAAGATGGAACAGTTTCGAAGCCCGTATTCCAATCAGTTCTTGACGGTCATCCTTAGCGAATCCGGCCAGGTAGCGATCGATTACGGCCCGGAAATCATGAAGCTGATCAACAAAAAGTCGATAAAGCCGGATCCGTCGCAGGATCTGAGATCTCTGCTCGTAGAGGAAGGCTTTTATGTTCCCGTCCGTTCTTTTCCTTATTATTGGTCCGATAATCAGCCCGTCGTCAAGCAAGAATAGCCGAAGCCCTAGGCGCATGCATGAGCATGCCCGAGGGCTTTTTTTTTGGAAAAAGAGGCATCTTTTTACGAATAGGAGGAGAGGATCGCTCATATAAGTTATTCGGAAGCCGTTAAACGGCAGCGCCGAAAGGTATACGAGGAGTTGATAGGATGTACAAAAAGTAGTCATATTCTTTGCAAGACGACATATATTTTTACTAGTCAAAAAGATTGTACGAGTGTGGTCGCATGGCGAGCCCGAAGGAGCGTCCTTTACCGGTTCGTGCTTCGGTCACCGGCATGTTTCATCTTAACCTGTAGGAGGGATCTCTTTGGAAAAAGTGGACATCTTTAAAGACATTGCCGAACGGACCGGCGGGGATATATACCTGGGGGTCGTCGGTGCAGTCCGCACGGGTAAATCGACCTTTATCAAACGCTTCATGGAGACCGTCGTGCTGCCGAACATCAAGAACGAGTCGGACCGTATACGCTCGATTGACGAGCTCCCGCAAAGCGCGGCAGGCCGCACCATCATGACGACGGAACCGAAATTCGTGCCAAATAATGCGGTGCAAATAACGGTGGCCGAAGGCTTGAACGTCAATATCCGGCTCGTCGATTGCGTGGGCTATGCCGTCGAAGGAGCCAAGGGCTACGAAGACGAAAACGGTCCCCGGATGATATCTACGCCGTGGTTCGACGAGCCGATCCCGTTCCAGGAAGCGGCCGAGATCGGTACGCGCAAAGTCATTCAAGAGCATTCCACGCTCGGCGTCGTCGTCACGACGGACGGCAGCATTGCGGAAATTCCGCGTTCTTCTTATGTTGAGGCAGAGGAGCGCGTCATCGCCGAACTGAAGGAAGTCGGCAAGCCGTTCATTCTCATCATTAACTCGATGAAACCGCAAAGCGAGCCCGCTCAGGAGCTTAGGAACGAGCTTGCGAGTAAATACGATATTCCGGTCATGGCGATGAGCGTGGCGACGATGGGCGAAGAGGAAGTTATGTCCGCGCTTCGCGAAGTGCTCTATGAATTCCCGGTTCACGAAGTGAATGTCAATCTGCCTAGCTGGGTGATGGTGCTTCAAGATAACCACTGGCTGCGCAGCAATTTTGAAAATTCAGTCCGCGATACGGTGCAGGATATTCGCCGATTGCGCGACGTCGACCGCGTCGTGAGCCAGTTCTCGGATTACGATTTTATCGACCGGGCTGCGCTTGCCGGAATGAATATGGGGCAGGGCGTAGCCGAGATCGACTTGTATGCGCCGGATGAGCTGTACGATAAAATTTTGATGGAAGTCGTCGGTGTGGAAATTCGCGGCAAAGATCATCTGCTCCAACTGATGCAGGAATTTACGCATGCCAAGCGAGAATACGATCAATTCGCCGAAGCGCTTGAGATGGTCAAAACGACCGGCTACGGCATCGCGCCGCCGACGCTTGCCGAAATGGCGCTCGACGAGCCGGAGCTGATCCGGCAAGGTTCGCGGTTCGGCGTCAGGCTGAAAGCGACGGCGCCGTCCATTCACATGATCCGCGTCGATGTCGAGTCGGAATTCTCGCCGATCATCGGAACGGAGAAGCAAAGCGAAGAGCTGGTGCGGTACTTAATGCAAGACTTTGAGGATAACCCGCTGAAAATTTGGGAATCCGACATATTCGGCCGTTCGCTCCACTCCATCGTTCGCGAGGGCATTCAAGGCAAGCTGGCCATGATGCCGGACAACGCCCGTTACAAGCTTCAGGAGACGCTTGGGCGCATCATCAACGAAGGTTCCGGCGGTTTGATCGCGATTATTTTGTAGTTCCCAACCGAATAGAATCGCCAAGGGACGCTAATAACGACTTACTTGTTATGGCGTCTCTTTTTTTGTGCGGAAAGCGCCTAAAGTGAAGTATTGCAAAACGAAGCCTGCTATAATAAGATAAATTTGTTCGTTTTCGCTGCTGCATACGTATATTTTAGGCTGAAACGGTTAACACAGAAAGTAAGAGTATGCACTTAACGCATATGGGGAGGTGAAAGCTGTGAACAAATCTGAATTGATCAACAAGGTTGCCGAAATTTCCGACATCTCCAAGAAGGATGCAACGAAAGCGGTTGAAGCCGTTTTTGAGGCGATTTCCGATGCGCTGCAAAGCGGAGATAAAGTACAATTGGTAGGCTTCGGTAACTTTGAAGTTAGAGAACGCTCGGCACGCAAAGGACGCAACCCGCAAACGGGCCAAGAGATTGAAATTGCCGCCAGCAAAGTGCCTTCGTTCAAACCGGGTAAAGCGCTTAGAGACGTCATTCAATAAGCCGCCGGTTTCCGTTACATACAGGTTTGACCTAACTGGCCGTCTTCCATGAGGAAGGCGGCTTTCTATTTTTAATAGGGAGCTTGCGGGGCTTTGGTATACAGCGCTTACAAACTCGGATTCTACGCTTGACGATTTCTCGAATATCATATAAAATCTTCCTTGCAGCATAGGTTTAGCATCGTCGGGGTATAGCGCAGCCTGGTAGCGCGCACCCTTGGGGTGGGTGAGGTCGCACGTTCAAATCGTGTTACTCCGACCATGGAGAAGACATCGTAAATTCGATGTCTTTTTCTCATTCATGCGAATTTCTTGATCTACGAAAGGGAGAGAGTCGATGCCGAAGAAGGCCAATATCGGATGGAACCCGCTTGATTGGACGATGATTGGCATTGTGGTTTCCATCTACTTGACGTGGCGCATCGGCGTCGTCGGCGGCTGGAGCGAGGAGTGCTGGATTTTACTGCTCTTGTGTCTGGTTGGGATCAGGGCGGATCAAGCGGATATCGAATGGCGAAAGTTTTTTTGGGCCGGTATCCCGCTGCTGGGCATATTTTATTATTTCTACGGCTCCGGCAATTCGTTCTGGTGGAAAATCGCCAACTGGATGTTCGAGAACAACCGGCATCCGTGGAACTGGGACGATTGGATGAACGGCATTCCGCTTAATCATGCCATGTGGGCGCGCGTCATCCACTTTCCCCTTCTCGACAGGGCGATGGTTTGGATCTACAACTACGGGTTTGTGCTTTCCTTATGGATCTGCATCGTACGCAGCTTCTGGACCAGGAGCGTCAAAAAAATGCTGTCTTATGCGCTATCCGGCCATCTTCTCCAGTTTCCGCTCATCCTGCCGTTCTACAATCTCATTCTGCTGCGCGAGGTATGGTGGGTGAAGGGTCAGCCGGATTTGCTCAAAAGGACGTTTGCCGATCAGAACGAGCTGCTTGTAAGCGTCATGAATTGTTTTCCGAGCATGCATACGTCCATCTCTTTCGCGATGCTGCTGCTTGCTTTGCGGGAGAAAGATTTTATTTTCAAATGGCTGATGGTCGTGTATTGCTCGGCTATTATTTTCTCGACGATGTATTTGCAAATTCATTGGGTGCTTGACGTGATTGCGGGCATGGCGTTCGCATACGGCGTAGTGAAGCTGGCCGATTTCCTGATCCGCTTCGTTTCGGCCAGGCTGCCCGTGCGGCTGCTGTCCTTCTATGGAACGAAATCGGCAAATGCGAAGATGGAGACGTCCGCTTAATGGCTTTGTTGACTTTGTAGGCGTTTTCCATCATCATAAGAGAAGCGCAAAGGGGATTGGCAGCCGTTTAAGGCATGATTTAACGGGGGAGGCGAGAAGGTTGGAAACAAGTCAAAGCGATTATTTCGTCGTGAAAGCGAAGGAAAACGGGGTTCAGGTCATCGGTCTCACCCGTGGTCAAGATACGCGGTTTCACCATACGGAAAAGCTGGATAAAGGGGAAGTGATGATCGCGCAATTCACCGATCATACATCCGCCGTCAAAATCCGCGGTAAAGCGGTCGTGATCACGAAGCACGGCATGATCGAAACCGATCAATAATTTGCTCCTGCAGGCATAGCCTGCTTTTTTTCGTTGTACAATGGGTAATAGATACAGATAAGGCAGACCTATTTTCGGGAGGGATTGCGTACGATGAGCAAGCTTGCCGGGATTGGGACCGCGCTGTTGATATCCGTATGTATTGCCCTTGCGATGTCCATTGCATTTAGGGGATCGACGGACAGTACAGGAGCGCTTGCGGCGAATCGGTCTCCCGTTCCAACGTTATCCGACGACAATATGGTCGATATGCTGAGCGCTCTTCCGCTCCAGTTGTCCATCAAGAAGGCGGACTGGCATCAGTCCGTGCTTTCGGTCGATTTGCTGATGCCCTCCGCGGCATCCGGTATCGAGCGCGTTTACCGGGATCTGTACACGTTGTCCGAATTCGGATTCCAGACCTCGAACGTGCGTCAGGTGCTAGTGCGGGTGCTGGAAGGACGCAAGGAAGCAGGCGCGGCAGAATCAGGCTATCCGCTGCTTGTCGCCATGGATGCCCGCAAAGCGAGCCGCAGCAGCTCGTGGAAGCGCGAGGGAGAGGGCGCTCAAACGCTGCAGGATTACTTGCAGTCGCATTATCGCATCACGTACACGAAAAAATGGCAGACGTCCTGATGGGTATCGTTCCCTTGGGCTTACAGGATATGGGTAGGTGCCGGACGAAATGCGCGGGCTGAACGATTTCCTGCCCGCGGAACGTGCGGCAGGTTACCTGTTGTGTTATAATGAGTTGCTGTAGATTTTTTGCTATCGTTCGGAGGCTCTCGATGACTACGTTTCGAATTCATGAAATGGCTAAACCATACATCGATTACGATATGATTCGCATCCATACGGAGCTGCCGGATTTTCCGGAGCTGCGGACTCGTCTTTTGTTCGCGTTCCTCGGCAGCAGCGGAACAAATGCGGACAATCGTGAGGTGTATGCGCTGGCGACTTCGCTCGTGCAGATGGGACTTGACACCCACGACATGGTTCCGATCACGAATGTCGCCAAGGAGAAGGCGGAAGCCCGCTCCCGGCAGCTTAAAGTGCTGGCAGGCGATTATTTTAGCTCGCGTTTTTATCAATTGCTGGCGCAAGCGGGGCAGATCGAGATGATCAGGCTGTTATCCCAAGCGGTATGCGAAGTGAATCGGATGAAGATGAACTTCTATAACTTGGTCAAGCAGCTCAAAATGACGGCAGAGGAATATTTGCTTCAGTCGACGAGCATTCGTTCCCAGCTGTTTTTGTCGTTTACGCGGGGGATGGAAGGGCTAGGCCAGAAGCTGTGGCCGGATATCCTGATCAGCTTTACGAGATGCGAATTGATCTCGAACGAGCTTGCCCGATTGGATTCGCTGCAGAACATTCGCGGCAGTTGGGCATACTGGCATATTATGCAAGCCGGAACGCGCGAAGACAAGAAGATCCTGCAAGCCGAAGAGTCCGATCTTTCGAGAACGAAGGCGATTTTACACAAGTACAATATTAGCTCGCAGCTGTATCATATGCTGGATACTCAGGTCAAAAGCCTATGGGAACAAATCCGGCAGCTGGACTCGGAGAAATTCGGCGAAGAGCTGTTCAAGATCGTGGAGCCTTTCGCGAGTTACCTGAACAGGCAAAAAGTGCTGTTGGAAGAGCTACAAGGGGATCTGCGATGAAATCGAAAGAGCAATTTGTGCATTCCGTCTTCGAGCGGATTGCGCCCAAATACGATTTGATGAATTCGGTGCTCAGCTTCCGCCGGCACAAGTATTGGCGAAAGTTTACGATGGCCAAGCTGAACGTGCGGGAAGGCAGTGCGGCGATCGACGTTTGCTGCGGAACGTGCGACTGGACGATCAGCCTGGCTCAGGCAAGCCGAAGCGGGCCGGTTGTCGGACTCGACTTCAGTCAGAATATGCTTGACTTCGGTGCGGAGAAGGTAAATGCTCTCCATCTGGATCAGCAGATTACGCTAGTTCGCGGCAATGCGATGAGCCTTCCTTATGCCGACGATTCGTTCGATTACGCGACGATCGGTTTCGCTTTGCGCAATGTGCCCGATCTCGTTCAGGTGCTGAAAGAAATGCAGCGCGTGGTCAAGCCGGGTGGGCTTGTCGTTTCGCTTGAGCTTTCCAAACCGACGTGGGAGCCGTTTAAATCCATTTATTATTTTTATTTTCAGAAGGTGCTGCCGCTTATCGGTAAAATGCTCGCCAAAAGCTATGAGCAATACAAGTGGCTGCCGGAGTCGCTGAGAAGCTTCCCGGACCATAAGCAGCTGGCGAACATTTTTCGCGAGGTCGGATTGGAGAAAGTGGAAGCTTACCCGCTCACCGGGGGCATCGCTGCGCTTCACATCGGCGTAAAGGCGAAAACGATGCGGGAGTGAGCTCATGACTAATAAAATTAAAGTATTTCTAGAAATGATTAAAATCGAGCATACGCTTTTTGCGCTGCCGTTCGCGTATATGGGCGCTTTGCTCGGATCGGTCGCAACAACCGGAGAGCTTCCGTCATGGGTGCAAATCGGCTGGATTACGCTAGCGATGGTTGGGGCCCGCAGCGCGGCTATGGGACTGAACCGCGTCATAGACAAGGCGATTGATAAGAAAAACCCCAGAACCGCCATGCGGGCGATTCCGGCGGGGCTATTATCGTCGATCGAAGTGATCGGATTTATTATCGTTTCATTCGTTCTGTTGTTTATCGCAACATCGCAGTTAAGCTCGTTATCGATGAAGCTGCTTCCGCTTGCCGTATTTTTTCTCGTTATCTATTCGTATACGAAGCGCTTCACATGGGCATGCCATTTGATACTGGGACTGACGATCGGACTTGCGCCGCTTGGGGCATGGGTGGCGGTAACGAACGAGTTTAGCGCGGCATCGCTTGTTTTGTACGTCTCCATCGCACTGTGGATCGCGGGCTTCGACGTCATATACGCCTGTCAGGATACGGAGTTCGACCGGAACGAGAAGCTGCATTCGATTCCGAGCCGTTTCGGCGTGGCCAAGGCGCTCCTTTTTGCCAAGGCGTTTCATTTGCTGACGGCGGTTGGTTTGATGTTCGTCTTTTTTATGACCGATTTGAGTTGGGTGTATTTCGCGGGCTTAGTGATCGCTTACCTGATCTTGTTCTACGAGCATTGGATCGTATCGCCAAGCGACTTAAGCAGGTTGCAAACCGCATTTTTCACGATGAACGGCGTTCTTAGCGTCGTAGTGTTTGCATTCACATTGATCGATTTGGTGGTGCAGCGATGGACAAGCCTTGGGTAATCGGAATTACGGGAGCGAGCGGAGCCCCTTACGGCGAGCTGCTCTGCCGTCACATGCTTTCCCTTGGCGAGACGGTTCATCTCGTCATTAGCGATGCCGGCTGGCGCGTGCTGCATGACGAGCTCGGCTGGAACGTTTCCCGCCGGCAGGAAACGCTGGAACGCCAGTTTGGCGAACTGCCGGGCAAGCTGATCTATCACCCGAATCAGGACATCGGCGCAAGCATCGCTAGCGGAAGCTTCCGGACGAAGGGGATGGTCATCATCCCCTGTTCGATGGGGACATTGTCGGGAATCGCGCACGGCTCGTCCGACAATTTGCTGGAGCGGGCGGCAGACGTTATGCTTAAAGAGGGAAGACGGCTCATCATCGTCCCCCGTGAAACGCCGCTTCATGCGATTCACTTGGAAAACATGCTGAAGCTGTCCCGTCTAGGCGTAACGATCATTCCCGCGATGCCGGCTTTTTATCAGCAGCCGAAGTCGCTTGACGACATCGTGCGTTTTCTGGTCGGCAAAGTGCTGGATACGATGGACGTGGATCACGAATTGTTCAGAAGATGGGGCGAGGACAATGGGACATCATGAGCGCATAAGCATCGGGCGCATTAACTATACGAACGTTTGGCCGATTTTTCACCATTTTCCGGAGGACCGGTTTGCCGGGGAAGTGTTGTTCAGCCTCCAGGTTCCTACGGGGCTTAACCGGGCGATGGCCGCAGGAGAAGTCGATATGGGGGCGATGTCCTCCTTCGCTTACGGGGCTAATTTCGACGACTACATGCTCTTTCCGGGCTTATCGGTAAGCGCGTTAGGTCGCGTGAATTCGCTCCTGTTATTTCACAGGGAGCCGCTCGAGAAGATCGCCGGCGGCACGTTTGCGTTATCGACGGCTTCCGCCACGACAGTCAATCTTTTGAAAATTTTGCTTAGTAAACGGTTTGGAGCAAATCCTACTTACATCTCCATGGCGCCTTCGCTGGAAGCCATGATGGCTGCAGCGGACGGCGCGCTGCTGATCGGCGACGATGCGATACGCGCCAGTTGGGCTGACCACGGCTACATGGTGACGGATCTCGGCGAGTTGTGGAAGGAATTTACAGGCGAGTGGATGACATTTGCTGTATGGGCCGTCCGCAAGGATACGATCCGTCGCAATCCACAGCTCGTGTCGCGGATTCACGAAGCGTTTCAATGGAGCAAGGAACACGGGCTTCGTCATCCGGAAGGCATGATTGCCAAAGCGCAGGCGACGATCGGCGGTACGGAGGCTTACTGGCGCGGGTATTTCAGCCAGCTGACATACGAATTCGGGCCTGATCAATGGCGGGGACTGTCTTTATATTTCCGCTACGCGAAGGAGCTCGGACTGCTTGAACGCGATGTGCCGATCCAAATATGGGAAGAGCTTCCCGCAAAGTAAGTAAGTACCGAAGTCATGCTTCTCTAGGGTGGAAATCTTAGTCTTTCCGGGGCTCCCCGCAAAGTGCTCGGAATAAGCTTCGGAGGCACGCTTCACTTTGTGGGGATTAGTATATACTACTGTCGATCAGGTGAACGAATGAAAATTGTTGACATCTACACGCGTCTCAAAAAAGATCTGAATGCCATCGAAAAAGAGCTTGAAGCGAGCATCTATTCCGAGCATGCTATGCTTAAGGAAACGTCGCTTCACCTGCTTAAGGCGGGCGGAAAGCGGATACGTCCCATATTTGTGTTGCTGTCCGGGCAGTTCGGCTTGTACGAGATCGATAAAATGAAGAAAATCGCGGTTCCGATGGAATTGATCCATATGGCGTCTCTCGTTCATGACGATGTCATCGACGATGCCGAAACGAGGCGGGGCCAGCTTACCGTCCGCTCCAAATGGGACAACCGGATCGCCATGTATACGGGCGATTACATTTTCGCCAAGGCGCTTAGCGTGGTTACCCAGCTGAGCAATCCGAGGGTTCATCAGATCATGTCGCATGCGATCGTCGAGATGAGCATCGGGGAAATGGAGCAAATCCGCTACTTTTTTCATTCGAGCCAGCGCGTAAGGGACTACTTGCTTCGGATCAAAAGAAAAACGGCGCTGCTCATTGCAATCAGCTGCCAGTTGGGCGCAATCGCGGCCGGCGCGCCCGAGGCCATTTCCCGCAAGCTGTACGACTTCGGCTACTATGTCGGGATGACGTTCCAAATTCGCGACGACGTGCTCGATATTTGCGGCACCGAAGAGCAGATCGGCAAACCGCCGGGCAGCGACATCAAGCAGGGGAATATTACGCTTCCCGTTCTGTATGCATTACGGCAACCCGGGCTTCGAGACCGGCTGCTTGCCGAACTGGATCGTATCCGGAAGCTGGACGGACAGACGGATGTAAGCGAGTTTTTGCAACTTGTGCGCGGCAGCGGCTGTATCGAACAGGGGGAGAGGCTTGCGGAGCGTTACATCCAGAAAGCGATCCGATCGCTTGACGGTCTGCCCGATATTCAAGCCAAAAAGGATCTTGTTCGCATTGCCCACTTCGTGGCGAGCCGCACCAATTAACGGGTTTGCGATCAGGCCGACCGCCTGGTCGCGCTTGGCAAACCGCGTGCAAGTTGACTTGCTGTACCAACGTAGGATACACTGCATCATGCAGGTTCCGATACATAATCATAACGAATTCAAGGAGTGGTCACTATGGAAAAAACATTTCTGATGGTAAAACCGGATGGCGTACAACGCGGCCTGATCGGCGAGATCGTCAAACGCTTTGAGCAAAAAGGATTTCAGCTCGTCGGCAGCAAGCTGATGGTCATTACCCGCGAGCAAGCGGAATACCACTACGAAGAGCACAAAGGCAAAGGCTTCTATGAAGAGCTCGTAAGCTTCATTACGTCCGGTCCTGTGTTCGGTATGGTTTGGGAAGGCGATCAAGTCATTACGCTGTCCCGTACGATGATGGGCAAAACGAATACGCTTGACGCGCTGCCTGGAACGATTCGCGGCGACTTCGCCGTGCATACGGGCCTTAATATCATTCACGGCTCCGACTCCGTAGAGAGCGCGGAACGCGAAATCAACAATTTCTTCAAGCCGGAAGAAATCGTTTCGTACAGCAAAGACGTTAACAAATGGGTTTAGTATAAATCCCGCAAAGTGAAGAGTATGCTGACGTAGCGTATTCCTATTACTTTGCGGGGCCCTGGAAAATGCTCCGACGAAGGAAATTGGAGGATTTTGTCGAACTAGAAGGAAAATCACGCTCCCGTATCGAACTATTGGGATAACTCGCAGCTTGCGGTTATGTCGACAGCTTGATCAGGAGCGTGATTTGTTTTGATGGAAGACCGCGATTTCTCGTTATTCGTACAAAAAATGAAAAGCTTTACGACGATCGATCTGAATTTGTACAAGGAAGCGCAAATGAAACGGAGATTGACGACGCTGCGCAATAAGCGCGGCTATACGTCGTTTACCGAGTATTTTGAGGCGCTGGCGAAGGACAAGGCGCTGCTTCATGAATTTTTGGACCGGATGACGATCAACGTCTCCGAATTTTGGCGTAATCCGAACCGCTGGGAAGTTCTGGAGCAGAAATTCATTCCGGAGATGATGCGCGCCTCGCGTCGGCTGAAGGTTTGGAGCGCCGCTTGCTCGACGGGCGAAGAGCCTTATACGCTGGCGATGATTCTGGCAGAGGCAAAGGTGCTGTCCGACTCCACGCTAATCGCTACGGACATCGATGACGGAGCGCTTGAGAAGGCGCGTACCGGCGTTTATTTTGACAGATCCGTCCGCGACGTACCGGTTAATTATTTGCGAACCTATTTCCGCCCGGATAACGCGTTATATCATATTAGTCCCGATCTTAAGAAGCATATCAAGTTCCAAAAGCAAAACCTGCTGACGGAGCGGTTTGAGTCCGGCTTCGATCTGATCGTCTGCCGGAATGTGCTGATTTACTTTACGGAAGAAGCGAAGCATCTGTTGTACCAGAAATTTGCCGACGCTTTGCGTCCGGGAGGCATTCTGTTCGTCGGGAGCACCGAGCAGATCTTCACGCCCGCCCAGTACGGACTTGAGACGGCGGAGACGTTTTTTTACCGAAAAAAATAAGCGCAGCGTATAGCCCTTTCCAAAAATTCCTATACTAGGGATAGCTGGCAAGAGGCCATTGTGCTTATGTCTTTTGCCGAATGCTCGAGGAGGGCTTCCCCCATGGACAAGCGGAAGGTGATCAACGCCTACCGAAGAGGTTTTATTTCGATGAAAGAATGCGCGCAAATTCTCGGCATCGATTCGATGCAAATCATGGGAATGGTGAACGATCCGAAGCATGCGGAACCGGCAAGGATTCTTCAGCGGCATTCTTGAATTAACGCTTGTTTCCTGCGATGCTTTGATGCGGCGAATGGTTTGGCATAACCGAAAAGCGTGCTGTCCGGCGGCCGAGCCGGGCGGCATGTTTTTTTTCATTTTATTAGAAAGTATAACGTGGAAGCCGCTCTAAATCTCGGTAAACGCGCTTGTCCCTAAAAGGACGGGGAAGCCGTCTATCCTTAATATCCCGGAAAGATAAATGTTTCGCTGATGGTTCGATTTCACGGTAAACGTCCGGCATCAAAGACGCCGAAGGGCGTTTATCCTTGTTTGCGTATAATTGAAAGCGATTCCATTACTTGTCGTTCCTTGTCAAACCGGAATGCCTATACTATAATGAGCACATAAAAGCGCTAAAGCGCTCGAATGACGCGATCGGAAAGAACGAAACCGGATGCTTGCGATTTGTTTTGCCTGAATGACAGCGCCGCGGCGCTAACGAATGAGTTCGGACAGGCAGAATGATTAGGCTTATGCTTGGGATGTTCGTTTGACGATGCTTAGGGGGAACTTACAATGAGATATTTGACAGCCGGCGAGACGCACGGTCCGCAGCTAACCGCCATTATAGAAGGAGTACCGAGCAATTTGCCGCTGCTTCCCGATTCCATCAATGAGCAATTGGCACGCAGGCAAAAAGGATATGGCCGCGGATTGCGGATGCAAATCGAGAAGGACGCCGCCAATCTGGTCGGAGGCGTACGCCATGGGATGACGACCGGAGCGCCGATTGCGCTCGTCGTCGAGAATAAAGACTGGACGCACTGGACGAAAGTCATGGGCGTCGAACCGGTAGACGAGGATAACGAAGGACGCCGCCGCATTCACCGTCCGCGCCCGGGCCATGCCGATTTGAACGGCGGCCTGAAATACAACCAAAAAGATCTGCGCAATATTTTGGAGCGCTCGAGCGCCCGCGAAACGACGGCGCGCGTCGCATGCGGAGCGATTGCCCGCCAGCTTCTGGCACAATTCGGCATTAAGACAGCCTGTCATGTCGTACGTATCGGCGAAATCGTCGCCCAGCGTCCTGAATTGACGATTGACGAATTGAACGAGGTTACCGAAGAATCGCAAGTACGCGTCGCCGACAAAGAAGCGGAAGCCAAAATGATCGCCGCGATCGATGCGGCCAAAGCCGAAGGCAATACGCTCGGCGGCGTCGTCGAGGTCATCATAGAAGGCGTGCCGGTCGGCCTTGGAAGCCACGTGCAATGGGATCGCAAGCTTGACGGACGGATCGCGCAGGCAGTCGTCTCGATCAATGCGTTCAAGGGCGTGGAATTCGGCTTGGGTTTTGAAGCAGGCAGCCTGAAAGGCTCCGAGGTTCACGATCCGATCATGCACGAAGAAGGACGCGGGTTTTACCGCGCCAGCAACCGTGCTGGCGGCTTCGAAGGCGGTATGACGACCGGTGAGCCGATCGTCGTTCGCGGAGTTATGAAGCCGATCGCAACGCTGTATAAGCCCCTGCCATCCGTGGATATCGACACGAAGGAGCCGTTCACTGCCCAGGTTGAGCGTTCGGACACTTGCGCAGTGCCGGCAGCCGGCGTCATTATGGAAAATATCGTAGCTTGGGAAGTTGCGAATGCTTTCCTCGAAAAATTCGGCGGCGATTCGATCGAAGAAATCCGCGCGAACCTGGAAAACTACAAAAAACAAGTGGAGCGTTACTAATATGCGCGAACTGACGGTTGATCTGGGGGATCGCTCCTATCCGATCTACATCGGACAGCATTTGCTGAACGACATCGCGCCGCTTTTCGAGAAGCACGGGATCCGCAAGGGATCCCCGCTTCTGATCGTATCGGACGACCGCGTGGCGCCGCATTACTTGCAGCCCGTCACAGGACTTCTTGAGGCGGGGGGATACACGGTTTCCTCCTATATCGTACCTGCCGGGGAGAAATCGAAATCGCTCGCCGTGCTGGAGCAAATCGTAGGCGTCGCGCTCGAAGCCGGACTTGACCGCAATTCGTCGGTCATTGCGCTTGGCGGCGGCGTAGTAGGCGATTTGGCAGGCTTCGTAGCCGCCAGCTATATGCGAGGCGTACGGTTCGTTCAGATTCCGACGACGATCCTCGCGCATGACAGCAGCGTCGGCGGGAAAGTAGCGGTCAATCATCCGCTCGCCAAGAACATCATCGGCGCGTTCCACCAGCCGGAGCTCGTTCTTTACGATACGGCAACGCTGCAAACGCTGCCGGAGCGGGAAGTGAAGGCAGGGCTGTCCGAGATGATCAAGCATGGCTTGATTTGGGATGCGGCGTTCGCTTCCTGGTGCGAAGAGAATGCGGACAACTTGCTAGCGCTAGATCCGGAGGCGCTGGAGTACGGTTTATATCAAGGCTGCAAGGTGAAGGCCCACGTCGTTTCCCAAGACGAGCGCGAGAACGATTTGCGCGCGATTCTGAACCTCGGGCACACGATCGGACATGCGCTTGAAGCCGTTGCCGGCTATGGCGAGCTTGTGCACGGCGAAGCGATATCAATCGGCATGGTCGGGTCAGCCAGGTTAGCTCTGAAACTTGGTAATCCCGAGCATATATATGTGACAACGAAACGGATATTGGGCAAGTTCGGATTACCGACACGTTTGCCTGCGCATATGGATACCGATGCGATCATGTCGGCCATGCTGCACGATAAGAAGTTTAAAGAAGGCAAAATGGTATTCGTCGTTCCGACGGACATCGGCAAAGTGGAAGTCAACAAAAACGTATCCGCCGACCTCGTGAGGGAAGTCGTGGAACAATTGAAGCAGGAGGCGTAAGGCGATGTGGGTTCGGGGAATTCGCGGTGCGACAACCGTGGAGCTTAACGAGGAGAAGCAAATTTTGCAGGCTACGGCGGAAATGCTTCATGAAATCGTAGCGGAGAACGGGGTTGTACCGGAAGACATTTGCAGCGTATTCGTCACGACGACGACGGATTTGGACGCGGCGTTTCCGGCAAGAGCCATCCGCCAACTGGAAGGATGGGAGCTCGTGCCGATCATGTGCTCCGTGGAAATTCCGGTACAGCCAAGTTTGCCGAAATGTATCCGACTGATGGTACATATCAATACGCCGAAAGCGCAGAATGAAATCCGACACGTGTACTTGAACGAAGCGAAGCGGCTTCGTCCGGATATCGTAAAGCAATAATCAGAAATGGCTTGACGATTTCAGCGGCGCAGGTGTATAGTTGACGTAGTTGAGAGAGTTAGCAAGCAGGAAAGAGTAGAGCAGTTGAGCGCAGTGCAAGCAAAGAGAAGACAAGAAGAGTAGAGCATAGCTGAGTGGAGTCGAGCATAGAAGAGTCGAGCCGAGTGTCTTCGTACGGGGATCTTTTTCGCCGTTTGCGAGTCATTGCTGTTGATTTTGGCATCGTTCATTCTACTATCGATTTTAATCAGAACCTCTACTTTCGGGTAGAGGTTTTTTATTTATTTCGCTTAATGGGGAAACTCCCCTATAGCCCTATTGTTCCATCCAGATTGCCGCCGATAAGGAGAGGTGCCCATGTATACGCCCGAATTAACCGAAGTGATCCGACTCGCCAAACAGTACAATGTCATTCCGGTCGTACGCGATTTGCTCGCCGACACCGAAACGCCGATCCGTCTTTTTCAACAATTTTATGACAGCAAGCACGCGTTCTTGCTGGAAAGCGTAGAGGGCGGCGTTAAATGGGCGCGTTATTCGTTTATCGGCTCCGATCCTTTTCTCATGATTACAGCGAAGAACGGCAAAATATCGATTACGAACGAAGCGGGAACGACAGTTACCGCGGAAAAGCCGCTTGAAGTTCTTAAAGCCTATCTGCGCGCTTACTCGAGCCCTCCGCTGCCGAATTTGCCGCGTCTGACGGGCGGAGCGATCGGCTTCTTCGGATACGATCTGCTGCAATATTACGAGAAGCTGCCGAAGCACAAGATCGACGATCTGCAAATGAACGACATTCAATTTATGTTCTGCGATCAGATTATCGTTTTCGATCATTTCAAGCAGCAAATCAAAGTCATCGCGAACGTTCATATCCCGCAGCACGGAACGGACGCGGACATAGCGCGCGCGTATGAGGCGACATGCCGCAAAATCGACGGCATGATCGAACGGCTAAGACGGCCGCAGCTGCAGCTGCACGCAGCGAACCGGTCGATCCCGGAGGATGTGGAGCTAGGCGTCATTCAGTCCAATCAAACGAAGGAATCGTTCATGGCGAATGTCGAGCAGGCCAAGGAGTACATTCGCGCCGGCGACATTTTCCAAGTGGTGCTTTCGCAGCGCTTTGAGATCGAAACGGATGTTTCGCCGCTTCAGGTGTACCGTATGCTGCGGACGATGAATCCGTCCCCCTACATGTACTGCTTGAAGATGGACGACGAGGTCATCGTCGGCACATCGCCCGAGATGCTCGTTCGGGTTGAAGACGACAAGGTCGATACGAGGCCGATCGCAGGCACGAGGCCGCGCGGCAAAACGCCGGAAGAGGATTTGGCGCTGGAAAAAGATCTGCTCGCCGACGAGAAGGAACGCGCGGAGCATCTGATGCTGGTCGACCTGGGACGCAACGATATCGGCCGCGTCGCCGAGTTCGGTACGGTGAAATGCGATTCGTTCATGGAAATCGAACGTTACTCCCACGTCATGCATATCGTCTCGAACGTGACAGGCAAAATGCGCAAGGATAAAGACTTCTACGACGCCTTCATCTCCTGTATGCCTGCAGGCACCGTATCGGGCGCTCCGAAGCTGCGCGCGATGGAAATCATCGCAGAGCTGGAGAACGAAGCGCGCGGCGCTTACGCCGGAGCGATCGGTTACCTTGGATTCTCGGGCAACATGGATACGTGCATCACGATTCGGACGATTATTTTCAAGAACGGCAAAGCTTACGTTCAAGCCGGAGCCGGCATCGTATGGGACTCCGTTCCGGAGAAGGAATACGAAGAAACGGTCAACAAGGCGAAAGGGATGTTGAAGTCGATCCGGATGGCGGAAGCGGTGTTCCTGTCCGAGAAACAGCCGCAAGCAGCCGTTATCAATAGCGATTACTAACAGTAAAGATTAATGGTTATGGGGCCCGCGCAAAGCTACAGGATTAAGCTTCGAAGTTTGACTTTGTGGGGATTAATTTAGAGTGAGGGGCGTTACGGATGAGTACGTTTACGGTGCAGCAAGCGATCGCCAAAATCGTCGGCGGCGAGCATCTCCTGCGCGGCGAAGCGCGCGAAGTGATGTCGGTAATCATGGACGGGCAATCGACGCCGTCGCAAATCGCAAGTCTAGTGACGGCTTTAAGAATGAAAGGCGAAACCAGCGAAGAGATTACCGGCTTTGCCGAGACGATGCGAAGCAAAGCAAGCCGCGTACAGACGGCTGACGGGGATTTGCTGGACGCGGTCGGAACGGGCGGGGACGGCTCCAATACGTTCAATATTTCGACGGCGTCGGCACTCGTAGCCGCCGCAGGCGGCATTCGCGTAGCCAAACACGGCAACCGCGCCGCAACGAGCAAAACGGGGAGTGCGGACGTCCTTGAAGCGCTTGGCGTCAACATCCAGCTGAACAACGAGCAAGCGGCCCGTTGCCTGGACCAGATCGGCATTTGCTTCATGTTCGCTCAGGTATTTCATCAATCGATGAGGCATGCGGCCGTTACGCGCAAGGAAATCGGCATTCGGACGATATTCAACCTGCTGGGTCCGCTAACGAATCCGGCCGGTGCCAATCTGCAACTGCTCGGCGTCTACGACCGGAATAAGACGGAGCTGCTTGCCGAAGTCATCAAAGCACTGGGCATGAAGCGCGGAATGGTCGTGTCGAGCCACGACGGGCTTGACGAAATCAGCATTTCGGCGCCGACCCGCGTAACGGAGCTGAAAGACGGCGTGCTGCGGACTTACGACCTGACGCCCGACGAGCTCGGTTTACGGGCAGCCGGCATCGAAGCGGTCAAAGGCGGAGACGCGCAAACGAATGCGGATATTATCCGCCGTATATTGGACGGGGAACGCGGCGCTTACCGGGATATCGTGCTGGCCAACGCCGGCGCATGTTTCTATGTGGCAGGCCGTTGCTCCACCTTGCAGGAAGGTGTAAAATTAGCAGCGTCGGTCATCGACATGCGGCTTGCGAGTGACAAGCTGCAGCAACTAATCGCATGTACGGGAGAACTGAGCCATGTTTCTTGATCGGATTGTCGCTACCAAACAGAAGGAAGTTGAAGCGCTTGCGGCGCATTTCTCATTAGCCGAAGCGGAGAAAGAGATCGCCGGCATGCCGGCATGCCGCGGATTTATACGCGCGCTCACCGAAGGGCGCAACCGCAATATGGGGCTTATTGCCGAAGTCAAGAAGGCTTCCCCATCCAAGGGCTTGATCCGCGAGGATTTCCATCCGGTGACGCTTGCCAAGGCATATGAGCAGGCGAAGACGGATTGCATATCCGTTCTGACGGACACCGATTATTTTCAAGGCAGCAACGCTTACCTCAGGCAGGTGCGGGAAGCCGTCGGCGTTCCGATCCTGCGCAAGGATTTCACCACCGATTACCGGCACATTTATGAAGCGCGGCTGATCGGCGCGGATGCCATATTGCTGATTGCCGCCATCCTTACGACGGAGCAGATGCGGGACTATTTGCAGCTGAGCCGGGACCTGGGACTTGACGCGCTGGTGGAAGTGCATGACGAAGAAGAGCTTAGCCGCGTGCTGGAGCTGGATGCACAGCTGATCGGCATTAATAACCGGAACTTGAAGTCGTTCGTCACCGATTTGAAAACGACCGAGCAGCTGATCGGGATGATTCCGAAAGGCAAAACGATCGTAAGCGAGAGCGGAATTTCGCGTCCGGAGGAGATCGCCTACTTGAGCTCCGTCGGCGCTCATGCGGTGCTGATCGGGGAACATTTTATGCGGCAGCCTGAAGTAACGCAAGCGGTACACGACCTGCTGGATGTGCCTGCGGCGGGCGGGGTGGTTTAACGTGGGTTCGCAAATAGCGGCTGCCACAGTCAAAATATGCGGCATCCGTACATACGGCCAGTTGCAAAGCATCATCGATTTGCCGATCGATCATATCGGCTTCGTTTTTGCCCGCAGCAAGCGTCAGGTGACGGCCGATGAAGCGGCACCGATGGTGGAGCTGCTGAGCAAGAGGCGGGAAGCAGGGACTGCTCCGCTTAGCGTAGGGGTGTTCGTAAACCCTACGCTTGAGGAGCTGCGCGCTGTAATGCGGCAAGCGCCGCTGGACGTCATCCAGCTGCACGGGCAAGAATCTCCGGCTTTCTGCGCCGAGGTGAAAGAAGCGTTCGGCTTCCAAGTATTCAAAGCGCTGCCGATCGCAAGCGGGCAGGAGAAGGAAGGGGGCGCTTCGGCAGGCTTGTCCGGCGAAGGCGTTACCGACGAAGAGAGAATTGAGCATCTGCTCGGTCCATACCGCGGGACCGTCGACGCCATCCTGCTCGATACGTATGATCCGGTGATCGGGGGCGGCTCCGGCCAAACGTTTGCTTGGGACCGCATCCCTCCGTATTTAAGCTGGACGAAGTCTGCAGGAATGAAGCTGATCGTGGCCGGAGGGCTGCACGCGGGGAATGTCGGCGATCTGATCGGCGAATATTTGCCGGACGGGGTGGATGTTTCGAGCGGAGTGGAAACGGACGGCATCAAAGATATCGATAAAATTGCAGCATTTGTGGAAAGGGTGAAGTCATCGTGAAGCAAGTACCTGACGAACACGGGCGGTACGGCCAATTCGGCGGCCGTTATGTGCCGGAAACGTTGATGAATGCGCTGATTGAGCTGGAGGAAGCGTATAAGAAATATTCGCAGGATCCCGATTTTATTGCGGAGGTAGACGGACTGCGCCGCAAATATTCCGGCCGTCCTACGCCGCTCTACTACGCGGAACGCCTGACCCAAACGCTGGGCGGTGCCAAAATTTATCTGAAGCGCGAGGATTTAAACCATACGGGCGCTCACAAAATCAACAACGCCATAGGCCAAGCCGTTCTTGCCAAACGGATGGGCAAAACGAAAGTCATCGCCGAAACCGGCGCAGGTCAGCATGGCGTGGCTACCGCAACGGTGGCGGCGCTGCTGGGGCTGGAATGCAAGGTATTCATGGGCGAAGTCGATACGAAACGGCAGCAGTTGAACGTTTTCCGCATGAACCTTCTCGGCACGGAAGTCGTTCCGGTTAAATCCGGCAGCCGCACGCTGAAAGACGCATGCAACGAAACGCTTCGTTACTGGGTGAGCCACGTTGAAGACACGTATTATATTTTGGGCTCCGTTACCGGCCCTCATCCTTACCCGCTCATCGTACGCGATTTCCAGAGAGTCATCGGCGACGAAACGAGAGCGCAAATGCTGGAAACGGAAGGCAGGCTGCCCGATGCGGTCATCGCCTGCGTTGGCGGGGGCAGCAATGCGATCGGTATCTTTTATCCGTTCGTAAACGATGAATCCGTTCGGCTAATCGGGGTTGAAGCGGCAGGCAAAGGCGTAGATACGGAGGAGCATGCGGCTACGTTTGCCAAAGGGCGGCATGGCGTGTTTCAAGGCTCGCTCAGTTACGTGCTGCAGGACGAATACGGCCAAGTTACGGAAGCCCACTCGATATCGGCAGGCCTGGACTATCCGGGCGTAGGGCCGGAGCATGCTTATTTGCGCGACTCGAACCGTGCGGAATACGTGCCGATTACCGACAAAGAAGCGCTTGACGCACTCCAGCTCCTGAGCCGCACGGAAGGCATTATTCCGGCGCTCGAAAGCTCGCATGCGCTCGCTCAGCTGATTAAGGTCGCTCCTACGATGTCCAAGGACGAGATTATCGTCGTCAACCTCTCCGGACGCGGCGACAAGGACGTGGAAGCGATTATGAGCTATTTGGGAGGTGGCGAGCATGAATCGCATTGATCAGACGTTTGCCAAGCTTCGCGAAGCGAAGAAAGCGGCGCTCATTCCATTTCTGACGATCGGCGATCCCGATGTGGGGACATCGGTCCAAATCATTCTTCAGATGGAGCAAGCCGGAGCCGACATTGTCGAACTGGGCGTCCCTTATTCGGATCCGCTAGCGGACGGGCCGGTCATCCAGCGTTCATCGGAACGCGCGCTTAAGCATAAAATCAACATCCTTGACTGTATGAAGGTAGCTCGCCAATGCCGAGACGCGGGTTCGCAGCTTCCGTTCATTTTGTTCACTTACTACAATCCGGTGCTGCAGTTGGGGCTCGCCAATTTCTTCGAGCTGCTTAGGGAGAATGACATCAGCGGGATGATCATTCCCGATCTGCCTATTGAAGAAAGCGACGAGGTTTACCAGCTTTCCGTAAAGTATAATATCCATCTCGTGCCTCTGGTGGCGCCTACTTCCAAAGACCGCGTTGCCAAAATCGCCGCGCAAGCGGCCGGATTCATTTATTGCGTATCTTCTTTAGGCGTTACCGGTACCCGCTCTAGCTTTTTCGGCGGCATTGAAGATTTTATCGGTTCGGTTAAGCAAGCGTCCGACATTCCAGTCGCTATCGGCTTCGGCATCTCGAGCAGGGAGCATGTCGCGCGGTTCGAAGAGATGTGCGACGGCGTTGTCGTCGGCAGCGCGATCGTGCGCAAGATCGAAGAAGCAGGGCCACTATTGGCGTCGCCGGCTACGAAAGAAGAAGGACTTGCGCAAATCCGCGAGTTCGTTAAACAGCTGAAAGGGTAAGCGAATTCCCGTCATTCCGAGCGAATGGCGGGCTTTCTTTTTGCCTGACGTTCGATTGGCGCCCTTCGTGCAATCAAAAAACTGTTTGTATCTGAAAAAAAATTGTGAGACAATAAAAGGTATAGTTGTTTTTCACATCTATTTAAAGAGGTGTCCTACATGCAGCCTAAACAGAACATTGTACATTTGCCGGTCTATCAGCCGGGCAAGCCGATTGAAGAAGTGAAACGCGAGCTTGGACTTACCGAAGTGACGAAGCTTGCTTCTAATGAAAACCCGTTCGGCTGCTCGCCGAAGGCGAAGCAGGCGATCGTCGACGAAGTCGAGCGCGTAAGCCTGTATCCCGACGGCGGAAGCGTCGATCTGGCGAAGGCCGTTGCCGAGTTTTATAGCGTCGAGCCGAACCAAATCATTTTCGGAGCCGGCTCGGACGAGATCATCCTGATGATCGCGCGCGCTTTCTTAGTGCCTGGCGACGAAACGGTTATGGCTTCGCATACCTTCCCGCAGTACAAGCATAATGCGGAAATCGAGAGCGCGAAAATCATCGAGGTGCCCTTGCAAGACGGTACGCACGATTTGCCTGCTCTGCTCGCCCGCGTTACGGATAAAACGAAAATCGTTTGGATTTGCAACCCGAACAATCCGACCGGTACGATCAACACGCATGCGGAAGTTAAAGATTTCCTGAACAGCATTTCGCCGAATGTACTAGTCATTCTTGACGAGGCTTATGCGGAATACATTACGACGGAGGATTATCCGGACGGGCTTCAACTGCTTAAAGAGCATAAGAACGTCGTTTTGCTGCGCACCTTCTCCAAAATTTACGGTCTCGCATCGCTGCGTATCGGCTATGGCATCGGGCATCCGGACGTCATCCATACGATCAATCAAGTTCGCGAGCCGTTCAATACTTCGCGCTTCGCCCAAGCGGCAGCGCTGGCGGCACTGGGCGACCAGTCGTTTATCGAGTTCTGCCGTACGGCGAACGCCGATGGCATCAAATATTTGTCCGGCGAGTTCGATCGCCTCGGGCTGAGCTATTTCCCGGCGAACGGCAACTTCATGATGGTCGATGTCAAACGTCCCGCAGCTTCAGCCTTTAACGCGCTGATGCGCAAAGGGATCATCGTAAGAGGCGGTCATGCACTCGACTTCCCGACCTCGATCCGCGTTACGGTGGGCAGCCGCGAGCAGAACGAGAAATTCATTGCCGCGCTTGAGCAAGTGCTGTCGGAAGTCGCCGTTACCGTTTAATGTTTCCAGCTTGCTGCACCCCAAGCTTGCAGACTCCTAGAATCAGCAGGCACCCCGCGAAGATTAACGCAACAGCGTAACTTTTGAACGGGCAACTTTAACAGAAAAAGGTTTTGATCTCATGACGAAAATCGCCATCATCGGCGTAGGTTTAATGGGCGGCTCGCTTGCATTATGCTGGAAAGGAAAGCCCGGACTGCATATTACGGGCTTTTCCTCCAATCCGGCCTCTGTCGATAAATATTTGAAGCGCAGCGTTGTCGATTCGGCCACGACTTCCTTGGAGGAAGCTGTGGCGGACGCGGATTTTATTTTTCTATGCGTACCGGTCGGTCTTATCTCGGATTATTTAAACAAGCTGCAGCAGGTTACGCTTAAGCCGGGCTGCATTATTACGGATGTCGGAAGCACGAAAGGGGCCGTTGCCGAATGCGCGGCTCGAATGAAGCTTCAGGGCGCCTATTTCATCGGCGGGCATCCGATGGCCGGCTCCGAACGTTCCGGGGTTGAAGCCGCTTCTTTATACTTGTACGAAAATGCCTTTTACGTGCTCACGCCTCCCGAAGGAACGCCGGAGGACGTCTACGGACGTTTAGTCGAGCTGCTCCAATGGACGCGGGCGCAGATCATACGGGTGGACGCCAAGCAGCATGACGATATCGTCGGCGCTATCAGTCATCTTCCCCATGTGATCGCTGTCGCGCTTGTCAATCAGATTGCGGGCTACAACGAGTCGAACGGGCTTTACCGCGCTTTGGCTGCGGGGGGCTTCCGCGATATTACTCGAATCGCCTCCGGCGATCCGGTTATGTGGCGTGACGTTTTTCAAAGCAACAAACCGGTAATGCTGAAGCTGCTTGACGATTGGAACAAGGAAGTCTCCCAGTTTCGCAGCATGATCGAAACGGATGACGGCGACGGCATTATGGATGCGTTCAAGCGGGCGGGCAAGTTCCGCAGCGAGCTTCCGGAACGCCGCAAAGGCGTCATTACGGCATTGTACGACCTATACGTCGACGTACCCGATCATCCGGGCATTATCGGATCGGTCGCCACCTTGCTCGGCAGTCACAGGATCAATTTAAGCAACATTCAGATAATCGAAAGCCGTGACGACGTCCCCGGCGTGCTTCGGCTGTCGTTCCGCAATGAAGAGGACTGGGAGCGCGCTTCCGAAGTGCTGAAACCGCATTACCCGGTGCACGTGTAGGAAGAGAGACTTATTTTTTATAAAATATGTTTCATACGATAAGCGCATAAAAGCGTTTATCCTTGCCGTCTAATAAGTATTCGGGAGCGCATTCCGTCAGGAATGCGCTCCCCCCATTAATGACGACTAATAATCATCGGTCGGAAAGAAACCGCTTGCACAAAACTGTTGACAAAATGTAAACGGATACATATAATAAGAACTACAGTATGGTTTCTCTCCACTCCTATCCGAATTTGCACTATGTGCGCCCACCGGGTTCCGGTGGTTTTTTTTTTGCTTTTTTTTATGTGTTCGGTATTTGGATTGTCATTATGACGATTCACTAGGCATGATGACCTAGTTTACATGCATTTGTCGAAATAAAGCAGGAATTTTACCGTTTTTAACGAATGTTGTAAATGGAACATTTTTCGAATGAGATACGTCTAATTAATTTGAAGAGAACCGCAACTTTTATCTCCCAGTCGGGTAAATAACGTACATACAAGATTCAGCGACGCTGGGAGAAGGGTGCTTTGCAAGGAGGATCGCTTGTAAATGACCGATTCCCAGTTAATTCGCGAGATTAAAGACGGCAATACGCAATTGTATGCGGAACTCGTTCGTCGTTACGAGCGCAAGATATACGCATTCATCTTCCATATGCTTAAAAGCGCACATATGGAGCTGTTGGTCGACGATTTGAGCCAGGAGACGTTCTATAAGGCGTATCGCAGCCTGCAGACGTTTCGTGAGATCGAGGCTTCGTTCTCCACTTGGCTGTATACGATAGCAAGGAATACGGTTCTTAGCGAGATGCGGAAGCAAAGGCACGTGAAAGTGTCACTCGATCAGAGCGGCCTTACGCCGCATGCTTCTTTCGAAGCTATGCCGGAACAAACCATCTTGCGCAACGAGAAGGTGGCTTTGGTTCGCGAAGCGATCAATAACTTGCCGGAGAAACAGCGGTCGGCGTTAATTTTACGGGAATACGAGCAGCTTGATTACCAGGAGATTGCAAACATACTGGGACAAACGGTCAGCGCCGTCAAGTCGCTGCTGTTTCGGGCGAGGGCCAGTGTGAAGGTACAGCTTGAGCCATACTTTGGAGAAGCGATTTACGAAGAGTATGAAGGGATGAGTCATCGATGAAATGCGAGGATATTCAGGAATTGTTCGGCGATTATTTTGATTTGCCCGAAACGGATCTTAAGCGGTTGTGCGTCGATGAGCATGTACGCCGCTGCAAGGTTTGCGCCGAACAGTTTGAGATTTGGGAGGAAAGCCTGCTGCTGATTCAAACGGCAGCTCGCGACATTCCTTCTTCCTCCAAGGAATCGTACCTGATTTCCAATCAGGTCATGGATCGCATCTACAAGGACGAGTCCTGGCGCATTCCGATCGCCGATCGCATATATGCCATTCCGTATCGCATTAGACGCAATTTGACGGCCGTCTTATCCTTCTGCTTGGCGCTATTTCTATTCAGCTTCATGTACACGTTTGCCGGGGGCGACTTGTTTCGGAAGGATGAAGCCCAGTCATCGTCATACGGCTTTCATCAAGCGGCTAAAGCCAGCGAAGAGCGGAATACGAGTATCAATGTAAGCAATATTCCGAAGTTTGCAATGGCAAGCACATCCGGTCGTGTCATCGAACCGATGAAGCTCGGACCGATTCATACGTATGCGGATTATTTACTTGCGATATCCATTCTAGGATTGATAAGTTCGCTCCTCATTATGAATTGGTTATCGCGTACGCGCAGTTGACGGCTATTTAAAATTGTTCGGCAGAGAAGCGTCCATTAACGGACGCTTTTTCTTTCGTAATCGGGCATCATTCCCTTAATTCAGCAAAGGGATGATTCCAGCTTGCGACGGCTGCGATTTGGGCGGAATGTAGCTGCACCCGGAATGATTTGGACGGAATTTTCCCATAATGGAAAATGAAAGGAACGGCAGCATAACGGGACGGAAGGCGGCCTGCTGCTTTGCTCTTTCATGATTTCTGACGAAAGGGAGGATAACGCGCCATGAACCTGGCAGATATGCTTTGTTACGCCGACATCCACGAATTAAGCCGGATTGCCCAAACCTATAAGTGCGAGTGCAACGGCCACTCCAAGAACGAGCTGATCCAAACGATCCTTTCCGCGATTAACCGCAGAGACATCTTCGAGAGACAAATGACGGAATTGACCGAGGAGGACGTCCGTTTTTTGAACTCTCTGTTGTTCGATTCCAGAAATTCGTTCAGTATGGAGGAGCTGCTGGCTCGCGCGAGCATGTCCAAATGGCAGCAAGAAGACGGGCAAAAAGCGAATTCCCGCGACATGATCGTCAAATTCAAACGAAACGGCTGGCTGTTCAACGGTTATTTGCAGCAAACCAAATCGTTATTTCAACTGCCGGACGATCTGAAACGGCGGTTTGACGACGTGTTGACCGTTCAATTTCGTAAATCGGTACAAGAGCTGGAAGAAGCGCCTGGCGTATACCGGGACGAGCAGCAGCTTCTGCTCGGGGACATTCTCCATTTTCTGCGGTATGTGCTGGAGCAGGATATTCCGCTTTCAACCGAAGGATTCATGTACAAAAGACATTTGCAGCAGATCATGGAACGGCTTTCGATTGCCGAAGAGCCGGTGGCAAAGACGGCATGGAGATTCGGTTACGGCCGCCGTTACCGGGAGTACCCGATCCGGCTTTCTTTTATTTACGATTATTGCTTTTACCACGGCTTGATTGCGGAAACGGGAGACTCGCTTACGATTACCGATTTGGGACGCTCCCGTTTGGCGACGGGACAGAAGGAACCGCTTACGGAGATTTACCGTTTTTGGCTGCGGCTATACAAAGGTCCCATATCGAACATTCGTTCGATCGTTTACTGGCTGGACAAGCTTGCAAGCCGCTGGGTGACGGTCGAATCGCTCGGCGGCGTGTTATACAAGCTCATTCGCCCTTACTACTACGACTCTTCCGAATCCATATTGGAGGCGCGTATTTTGCAAATGATGATGCATATCGGGTTGATCCGGATCGGGGAAGACGAAACGCACGGGAAGGTCGTGCAGGTAAGCAAGCTCGGAAGCAGCGTGATCGCCGGCTCTTATACGGAGGAAGAAGCGATTGACTTGAAGATTGACAAGTGGTGAGGGGATTGCTACAATCTCCTGCGGAGCCACCACTGGAGGAGAAGCGAATGATACATACGTACAAAGGAATACGACCGCAGCTGCACGAATCCGTATTCATTGCGGATGGAGCGAAGCTCATCGGAGACGTGACGCTCGGAGAGCAGGCTACGGTATGGTACAATGCGGTGCTGCGAGGAGACCTGGCACCTGTCCGGATCGGCGACAGGTCGAACATACAGGACGGCTGCATCGGTCATGTGAACACGGACCAGCCGCTGATCGTCGGCAATGACGTTTCCGTCGGTCACGGAGCAATCATTCACGGCTGCACGATCGGAGACGGGAGTCTTATCGGTATGGGGGCCATCCTGCTGAACGGCGCCGACATCGGCCAATCCGTACTGGTTGCGGCAGGATCGCTAGTGCCCGAGAACAAAAAGATTCCCGCGTTCACGCTGGTGATGGGATCGCCGGCCAGGGTCGTACGCGAGCTGACGGAAGCGGACTTGCAGCGGATGAAACGGACGTCCGCCAGCTACGTGCAAAAAGGAATCGAGTTCCGAGCGGAGAGGGGAGACCTGCCTTATGAAATTTAGCGATATCAAAAAAGACCAATGGGCCGACCTTCAGCCCTATTTAGACACTTGCCTGGTGCCTTTAACCGGCCTGACCGGGGGAGAGGAGCCATGGGAGGTTACGCAGGCGCTGGAACGGCTGGCGGACATTATGGAGCCGGTCGAGATCCCTTTTAAAGGGCGGGTCGTCACTTATCCTTCGCTTCATTATAATGGCCAGCCGGGTTCGTTCGTCGCCGGTGTCAACCATTTATGCGGTAAGCTTAGGGAAGGCGGTTTCGCTTACGTCATTCTCATTAGCGCGGACCCGGCCATATCGATCATGTCGTTCGAAGGCGCGGATTTGTTTCTTTCGGCGGAAGACGCAAGCGGCGGGAAGGCGCTTATCGGAGAGAAGCTGCAGGAGGTTTGGCGGCGGGAGAAGGAAAAGTTAACGAAAGACGCATGAATGTAACGCTTTTGGAAAAAGCTATAGCTATTGTTGACCTATAATTGATATGTGACAATTTCGTTAACGTTTGGGCGAACGCCGAGCAAACGGGTCGCCATTTATCTTCAGCCGTTCTTGACGCTTATAGGGACGTAAGCTATTATATTTATGTCCTAGTATGTTGTAAGGTTCTGTCGATTAGACATGATGATATGAATGGCAAAAGGGGGTAGAAGAGAACATGAGCGAGAGCAGAAAACACGCATCCCATGGATCGGAGAACATGCCGGTGGCAAAGCGGGAAATGTCGCGACGTCAATTTTTGTCGTACACGCTAGGCGGAACGGGAGGCTTCTTGGCTGCAGGCATGCTCGTACCGATGATTCGTTTTGCCGTCGATCCGGTGCTGCAACCGAAAAAGGAAGCGGACTGGGTTAAGGTTGTCGAAACGAGCAAGGTAACGGATTCGCCGCAAGCCTTTAAATTCCAAATCCATCAAGTTGACGGCTGGTATGAAAGCGATCCGGAGATCGAGGCTTTTATTTCGAAGGACAAGAGCGGCAACATTTTCGCATTGAATCCGACGTGTAAGCACCTTGGTTGTACGGTTGGCTGGAATAACAACGCCGATTACAAGGATCAGTTTTACTGTCCGTGTCACGGCGCGCATTACACGAAGGAAGGCAAGCAGCTTGCTGTTTCAACCGCGCCTTTGGACGAGTACAAAGTGAAGATCGAGAACGGCTTCGTATACTTGGGTCAACTCGGTCCGAACCAAATCGCAAATAAGTAAGGAGGCGTAACAGTTAAATGCTGAAAGGTCTTTATAATTGGGTAGACGAACGCCTTGACATTACGCCAATGTGGAGAGACGTTGCCGATCACGAAGTTCCTGAACACGTGAACCCGGCGCATCACTTTTCCGCATTCGTTTACTGTTTTGGGGGATTGACCTTCTTTATCACGGTCATTCAAATATTGTCCGGCATGTTTCTGACGATGTACTACACGCCCGATATCATTAACGCGTACAAGAGCGTCGACTTCCTGCAGCACAAGGTTGCATTCGGCGTCATCGTTCGCGGTATGCATCACTGGGGAGCGAGCCTTGTTATCGTCATGATGTTCCTACATACCCTTCGCGTATTCTTCACAGGCTCCTACAAAGCGCCGCGCGAAATGAACTGGGTTGTCGGGATGCTGATTTTCTTCGTCATGTTAGGTCTTGGTTTCACGGGATACTTGCTGCCTTGGGATAACAAAGCGTATTTCGCTACCCAAGTAGGTATTCAAATTGCCGCTTCGCCTCCGATTATCGGTGACTACATCAAGACGTTGCTGCAAGGGGGAGATATCGTAGGAGCGACAACCTTGACAAGATTTTTCGCGATTCACGTGTTCTTCTTGCCTGGAGCGCTGCTAGCTCTTCTTGCCGGTCACTTTATTATGATTCGGAAGCAAGGCATTTCCGGACCACTATAAGATCATAAGGAGGGGAAGAGCGTGGCTCACGGTCATAAAAGTGATGAAAAGATCGTTTACGTAGGCGATTCGCGTGTGCGTCAAAAATCGAACCGCCCGTTGCCGATCGATTACTCTGCATATCCGGGCAAATCCGAAGCATTCATCCCTAACTTCCTGCTCAAGGAATGGATGGTTGCGGCTGTTTGCTTGGTCGGTATTCTTGCGCTGACCATGTCCGAACCGGCACCGCTCGGTTATCCGGCTGATCCGACTACGCCAGGATATATTCCGATGCCGGACTGGTACTTCCTATTCTTGTACCAGCTTCTGAAATACCCGTACGCATCGGGCGATTACAAGCTGATCGGTGCGCTTGTCCTTCCCGGTCTTCTGTTCGGCGGCTTGCTGTTGGCGCCGTTCCTCGATTCGGGCAAGGAAAGAAGGTTTTACAGAAGACCGATCGCTTCAAGCTTGATGATTGTATCGCTTGTTGCGGTTACTTATCTGACCGTCTTCTCTTGGCACCACTACACCAAAGAGATGGAAGCTAAAGGCATGATTCCGGAGCATATCAAACGCGAGGAAGAAATGCACGAAGCGAAGAAGAGCGGCAAACCCGCGCCTTCGACGGATAAGAAAGCGGCGGCGGTCGCGGTCGTCGATCCGACTGACCCGGCAGCCGAAATCTACAAGAAATCGACTTGTATTTCTTGCCACGGCGACGGCCTGAAAGGGATGGCTGCGGCAAAAATTCCGGCACTTACCGGAGTCGGCGACAAGCATGACAAAGCCGGTATCGTCAAGATCATGAAAGAAGGCGTTGGCCAAATGCCTCCGGGCTTATGGGATGCCAATAAAGGCAAAGGCTTGACCGATGCCGATCTTGATAAATTGGCCGACTGGCTTGCCAAGCAGAAAAAAGCGCAATAATGCACCGAATGAAGCCTGACCCTCGAATGAGCGGTCAGGCTTTTCTAAATATTAGGAGCGTTAGCTGACGCTGTACGGGTATCACATTAATCGGACTAGTGGGGATAGCTTATGCCGACATCGCTTTCGCATTTTTGGAGCAGACCGTTTCTGACTTCGCGGTCGGTGCTTTGGACATTGTTTTTGGTTAATTTGGGTGGGACCTATTACGGCTACGTTTGGTATTGGGAGCAGCTTAAGCTGACTGTCGAAACGAAGCCTCTCTGGATGGTTATTTTAGTTCCCGACAGTCCGACGGGCAGTTTGTTTTTTACACTGGGACTGCTTTATTTACTGATCGACAGCTATCGTTCTCCCGTCATTGGCAAATCTTCTGCGCTGCGTTCCATGATCGAGACGGTGGGCGTCGTCTCTTCCTTTAAATACGGCATATGGGCGGTAGTCGTTATCGTTGCGGCTAACGCTCAAGGATCGCCGGGAGCATGGCAGGACTGGATGCTGTCCATTTCCCATCTCGGGATGGCTGCAGAAGCGCTGTTGTTCGCCCGCTTCTTCAACATTCGGCCGATCGGGCTGGCGGCTGCCGCTCTGTGGGTGTTTGCAAGCGACTTTGTCGATTACACCTATGATGTGTTCCCGGCGCTGCCGAAAGTGCTGTTGGACGACCTTCCTGTTATTCAATTGTTCACGATTTTGCTAAGCGCAATCAGTTTACTCGTATTCTACATGCTTTCGGCCAAAAGAACATAGCCGGATTCGCTCAATCCGCTTCGGATCGGCGGTCTAAAACCGGACATCCCCCCATATCTTATTGATGAGGAGGGGATGTCCATGTTCGTTAAGGGCTATCGGAAAGTATTCATCCTGCTTGTCCTATGCCTCCTGCTTGCCGTAATAGGGGGTTGTATCCGTCAAGAGCAAAAGCAAAAGCCGGCGCTGGCAGGAGCGGAGGATTATCGTAAGCTCGAACAGCTGAATCGAGCGGCGGATGACATATACAAGCAGGTTTCGGAAGGGAATATCGTCGGGGCTCTGGATAGAATGAATGAAATCAGCTTGCTCATTCCGACGATCCACTACGGCGGGGTTACGACGGTGGAAGGGATGAACGCATTGGCGCAGTCCGTCGTTCAAGCGAAGCGTTCGTTTAACAGCGTGTATGCATCGCAGCAGGAAACGTTGCTGGCAGCCGCCAAAATCAGGCTGGTAGCGGACGCGCTTACGCATCGTAACGAGCCGATGTGGCTTCAATATTATAAAGTGATGAAAGAGGATGTGCGCGCGCTCGAGCTTGCGGCCCAGCAGCAGAAGGCAGCCCAGCTTGTGCAGGCTGCCGCCAGGTATGAACAGCATTACTTGACGATCCGGCCCGCCTTGTTCATTAGCAAAGAGCCCTCGGATGTCGAAAAGCTCGATTCCCTGCTGTCGTTCATCAAGACGCAGGCTTCAGCGAAAACGATTCCTTACGGCAATATTACTTCCGTATCGTCCACCTTGCAGGATACGCTCGATCTTGTGTTCGGCAAACGGGAGGAGGATACCGCATATCTGCCTCTCGGCCAGAACGGCAATCCCGTCTGGTGGGCGGCACTGATGGCGCTCATCATCATCCCCGTCCTTATCTTCGCAGGGTGGCGCATGCATGCGGAGCGCAGTCTGATTAGGTTGGGACCGAACGAGAAGGAAAAGATGTAGGGATGTCGTCCTCTTTTTACCTGCCATCACAATGAAAAGAAGGGAGCCCCCAGCGAAGCGAGGGGTTCCCTTCTTTTTCATCCCTCCTTAAATCCTTCCCCTAGCACGTCATGCACATCGCTGATAATGATAAACGCCCGAGGATCCACCGATTTGATCAGCGTCTGCAGTTGGCGCAGCTCCGAGCGGGCGACGACGCAATAGATGACTTCCTTGCTGCTTTGCGAGTATGCGCCTTTTGCCTGCAGAAGGGTGACGCCGCGATCCATTTCCTTGGTGATCAGCTTGGCTATCTCGCCGCTTCGATCGGATACGACCGTAAATGCTTTAGCGGCATATGCGCCTTCCGTAATAAAGTCGATCATCTTGGAGGCTATAAACACTGCCACCATCGTGTATAAGATTTTCTCGCGCGGGATGTACAAGATCGAAACGCCGATGATGATCGCGTCCAGCGCCAAAATGACCTGTCCCATCGACCATCCTTTCCATTTGTTCGCAAGCCTCGCGATAATATCCGAGCCCCCCGTTGTGCCACCGTAACGAAACACGATCCCCAGCCCTGTGCCAAGGGTAACGCCGGCGTATAACGTAGCCAGAAAATAGTCCTGCTGTGTCGTAAAAGGTTGAATCCATCCCCGGTGAATCATGATTTCCATAACCCATAGGAAGAAGGATACGGAAACCGTTCCGAAAATCGAGTAGGCCATCGGTCCTTTCCCAAGCGCTTTCCAGCCGATTAGGAATAGCGGAACATTCAAGAGGAGCGTCGTATAAGATGGAGGGAGATCCAGCGAATAGTTAAGAAGCAGGGCGACTCCTGTCACGCCGCCCTCCATCAGCTCGTTCGATATGACGAAATAGTGGAGGCCGAAAGCGTAAATGGCGGTCCCGACAATGATCGGTAAGATCTGTTTCAGCAATAGCTTGTCCATAGCACGGAGCATGGTTGTTGAAGCCTCCTTGTCGAAAAAAAGGGAATATCTAGAAGATGGAGCGGCCGATAACGTACATTATACCCGTTTTTTTGCGAAAAGCATTTGTTTTCAACAAAGCTTTCGGTTAACATGGATGAAAGGGAACGTTTGTTCAATCATCACTAGCCGGGCCTGAAGGGTCTACGGTGCTACTGATCACATAGAAGGAAGGGGACCCGATGTCACAAAAATCATTGCAAGAGCTGCAGCAGGAAGTCGATCGGTACATATCGCAGTACAAGGAAGGGTATTTCAGTCCTCTATCCATGCTTGCCCGCATGTCGGAGGAAGTCGGCGAGCTCGCTCGCGAAGTGAATCACCGGTTCGGCGAAAAGCCGAAAAAGCATGATGAAGAGGATAATTCGATCGAGATGGAGCTAGGCGATATTTTATTCATTGTCATATGTTTCGCCAATTCTCTCGGTATCGATCTGACCGAATCGCATGACCGCGTTATGGAGAAGTTTCGTACCCGAGACGCGAACCGCTGGACTCCTGTCGATTCCGAACCGCAATAACGATCATATGCTGTACCATCACCTGATGCACGTAGGGGATCCGATGCGGACTCGTACGTGATGGGGGAACGGTTTTCCAGGAACGGAAGGCCGGTTTTCTAAAATGCTTTTTCATGCGAAAAGTATGGAGGGATGGACAGTGAGCGGTGAAACGTATATTCATGAAGCCTATGAAGCGATCCTCGTCAACGATTTCGAACGGGCGATTGCTTGCTTCGAACAAGCGATCCGGCTCAGTCCGGATAACGGAAGTTACTACTATAAGCTGTCAGTGACATATGCCAGAAGCAACCGGTTGAACAAAGCGTTTGAATTCGCTCAGCGCGCTTGCGCATTGGAGCCGGACAACGAAGTTTTCACCAGCCATTTGCGGCATATTCAAGCAAGACAGCTGATCGAGCAGGCGGAAAAATATTTGGATTTCGATTTCGAGCAGCTTTACATGGCCGTCGAGCTTCTGAAAGAAGCCGCGCGGCTGGACCCGCTTTCGTTCAACGCCTATTTGCTTCTTGGCGTCGCCTATGGCAGCCTGGGCGATTATGCGGAGGCGATACAAGCGGTCAAGGAAGCGCTTCGTCTGGAACCGGACAACGAAAGCGGCATAAGGCTGCTTTCCGAATACGAAAGGCAATTTATTGCCTACATGCGACTACGGCATACGAAGTAAGGAAAGGGTAAGGTGTCCATCCATGAGTCAAACGATAAAAGTAGCAGTAGCTGGAGCAAGCGGCCGTATGGGGCAAGAAGTAGTCAAAATGGTGTTGAACGATCCGGAGCTGAAGCTGGTCGCCGCTGTCGGCCGGGCTTCGGCCGGATTGGACGCCGGACGTCTTGTCGGTAAAGAAGAATGCGGCGTTCTGATTAGCAATGATTTGGAACTGACGCTGGCGGAAACGAAGCCGGACGTTATCGTGGATTTCACAACGCCGCAAACGGTTATGAGCAATGCGCTTACCGCAATCAAATGTAAGGTTCGTCCGGTAATCGGTACGACCGGCTTGTCTCCGGCACAAATTGAAGAGCTGGACAAGTTGTGCCGCGAACAGGAAATAGGCGGACTATTAGCGCCGAATTTTTCGATCGGGGCCATTCTGATGATGCAATTTGCAGCGCAAGCCGCTAAATATATGCCTCATG
Organism: Paenibacillus litoralis; assembly: GCF_046244365.1. Taxonomy (NCBI): domain Bacteria; kingdom Bacillati; phylum Bacillota; class Bacilli; order Caryophanales; family Paenibacillaceae; genus Paenibacillus; species Paenibacillus litoralis. The sequence continues at coordinate 3,953,996 of NZ_CP176395.1, forward strand.
TAGAAATTATCGAATACCACGGCGATCAAAAGCTTGACGCTCCTTCCGGAACGTCGATTAAAACCGCCGAACTGATTTCCCAAAACCGTCAGGAGCTCCGGCAAGGAAATCCTAGCGAGGAAGAGACAATTGAAGGAAGCCGCGGCGGTTACTACAACGGATTCCGTATACATAGCGTACGGCTGCCGGGCGTATTCGCGCAGCAGGAAGTTATTTTCGGCGGCTTTGGGCAAACGCTCAAGATCCGCCATGATTCATACGATAGAGCCGGATATATGCCGGGCGTCAACATCGCGGTCAAAAAAGTGATGGACTGCTCCGGCCTCGTTTACGGCTTCGAAAACTTCATGGATTAAGCGGCCGATCGCAACCGAATTCGGTTTTTTCGGTTACGAATGGCATGCTTACCGGTAGTCACCTGAGAAAGGGAGTGCAGGCATGGGACTGAATATCGCTTTAATCGCACATGACCGTAAAAAAGACGAAATGGTCAATTTCGTCATCGCATATGAGCATGTCTTTGCAAGAGGACATTTTCTTTACGCAACAGGCACGACGGGAAAACGGATCATGGAGCAGACGCAACTGAACGTTCACCGCTTCATGTCCGGACCGCTTGGCGGCGACCAGCAGATCGGAGCGTTAGTCGCGCAGAACGAGATGGATTTGCTTATCTTCTTACGCGATCCGCTTATGGCGCAGCCGCACGAACCGGACATTATCGCCCTTCTCAGGCTTTGCGACGTGCAAGGGATTCCGGTTGCGACCAATATCGCTACGGCTGAAATCTTGGTGAAGGCGCTCGACCGGGGAGATTTTGCATGGCGCGAGCTCGTTCATAAATATAAGCCGGGTGAATTGGAATGACGCTAGATATTTTAGTATTCGGCGCACATCCGGACGATGCGGAAATCGGGATGGGCGCAACCATCGTCAAGCATACGAAAGCGGGCTACAAGGTCGGCATTTGCGATTTGACGTATGCGGAAATGTCGTCGAACGGGACGGTTGAAACCCGTAAGCGGGAGGCAGAAGACGCTTCCCGGATATTGGGGCTCGCCGCCCGAACGAACCTGGGGCTTCCGGACCGCGGACTTTTTGTTTGTGCGGAGCAGATCGAAGCCATTACGCTCGAGATTCGCAGATGGCGTCCGCGAATCGTATTTGCGCCGTATTGGGAGGATCGTCATCCCGATCACATCTTATGCAGCCAGCTTGTCCAGCAAGCGGTGTTCAACGCCAAGCTTCGGAAATATGCTTCGCATACGGAGCCGGTAACGGTTGAACAGACGCTATACTATTTCATAAACGATCTGCACGATGCGGATCTGTTGGTCGACGTCAGCGCAGTATATGAGCAGAAGCTGGAGTCGCTGCGCGCTTACCGTACGCAATTCGAGCCCGCGGGTCAAGGCAACGATTTTGTCTCGACGCCGCTCAACCAGGGCTATGTCGAGAGGGTCGAAGCGCGCGACCGTATGCTCGGCCAGAAGCAGCTCGTTCCCTATGCGGAAGGGTTCGTGACCAGGCTGCCCTATGTTGTCGACCTATTTTGACTTCGCACGGCATAAACATAAAAACAAAGTCATTTCGTGGGAGCAGGCAGGAGCCTCCGATTAATAGGGCCGGCGGTGTATCATGCGGAAATGCTGGCACCTATCGCAGGTTTTCCGGATGAGGCATCCATGCCTCGCTTCACGTTGTGGGGCTGAAGGGGGAAAGAGCGCTTTGAGCGATCGGTTGAAAATCGGCATTACTTGTTACCCGACACTAGGGGGTTCGGGCGTAGTTGCCACGGAGCTCGGCAAGCTGCTCGCCGAAAAAGGCCACGAGGTTCATTTTATTACGCACAGCATCCCGTTCCGTCTCGGCAAGTTCGATAAAAATATTTATTATCATGAAGTCGAGGTCAGCGATTATTACGTATTTCGCTATCCGCCCTATGATTTGTCCTTGGCCAGCAAGCTTGCTCAGGTCGCTCAGATGGAGGAGCTCGACTTGCTTCACGTACACTATGCGATCCCGCACGCGGTTTGCGCATTGCTGGCCAAGCAGATGGTCGGGGATCATTTGAAGGTCATGACGACGCTTCACGGAACGGACATTACGGTACTGGCGCAGGATCACTCGCTTAGCGATCTGATCCGATATGCGATCAACCGCAGCGATGCGGTGACAGCGGTATCGGACGATCTCATTCGCGAAACGAGAGAAACGCTTTCTATCGACAGACCGATCGACCTAGTCTATAACTTCGTCGATAAACGGGTCTATTATCCGCGGGAAGTGACGGAGCTCCGCAAAGAATTTGCGTCGCCCGACGAGAAAATACTGATTCATATTTCGAATTTCCGTCCGGTCAAACGGGTGATGGATGTCATCGATATTTTTGCCAAAGTCAATGAGAAGGTACCTTCCCGTCTCTTGTTCGTCGGGGAAGGGCCGGAGCTTTCCCGTATATGCAGCACGGTGAAAGAGCTAGGTCTGTCCGACCGGGTTACGTTCTGCGGCAAGCAGGACGACGTGGCCCAAATCATTTCGCTTGCCGACGCGATGCTGCTGCCTTCGGAGAAGGAGAGCTTCGGCTTGGTTGCTCTTGAGGCGATGGCGTGCGGAGTGCCTACGGTCGGATCGGAAGCCGGCGGCATACCTGAGCTGATTACGCACGGCGAAACCGGCTTCTTGGCTCCCATCGGCGACACGGATGCGATGGCCGGTTATGTCCTGCAGCTGCTCCAGGACGAAACGATGTATCAGCGCATGAAGCAGGCATGCTTGGATCGCGCCCGATATACGTTCTGCAACGACTTGATTACGATGCAGTACGAGAACATTTATTACCGGATTCTCGGCCGGGACATTCCGGAGCAGAACCGGACCTTCGATAAAATGATTTGTCAATAAAAAGGGAACGGTCTTCCATTTCTAAATTTATTAACGGCGTATCCGGGGTGAAAGCAGGAGGGCGGCAGCCATGGATCCACAAAAAGTTGCTTATGCGGTTATCGCCCGTCTCGAAGAGGAAGGCTATGAAGCTTACCTGGTTGGCGGCTGCGTCCGCGACATGCTGATGAACCGTCCTGTGAAGGATTATGACGTAGCCACCTCCGCACTTCCGGAGCAAGTAATCGCATCGTTTGCCCGCACGATCCCGACCGGTCTTAAGCACGGCACGATTACCGTCGTCATACAAGGCACGCCGGTGGAAGTGACGACGTTCCGGACGGAATCGAAGTATGAGGATCACCGCAGACCGGCATCCGTTACGTTCGTTCCGAATTTGCGCGAGGATTTGCAGCGCCGGGACTTCACGATTAACGCGATCGCCATGGATCGGAACGATCGTTTGATCGATCCGTTCGAAGGGCGGCAAGATATCGGGCGCAAGACAATACGCTGCGTCGGCGACGCATGGGAACGCTTTGAGGAAGATGCGCTTCGCATGCTGCGCTGTCTGCGTTTTGCATCCAATTACGGGTTCGCGATCGACGATGCGACTTGGCAAGCGCTGCTTGCGAAAGCCCCTCTGCTCAGGCATATCGCCATGGAACGCGTGGAAGCGGAGCTGACGAAAATGATTGCCGGAGCCGACCCGCTAAGGGCGGTCCGGCTTCTTCAGCGAAGCGGCTTGCTTCGGCATACGAAAGTTCCGCTCGGTCCACTTGCGGACTGGCTCGCGTCTCAAGTTAATGAAGCAGGCGGTATCCCGGATTCATCTGTCCCTGGGGCGCTCTGTTTGCTGCGCTGGACGGAGCTTTCGGGCGAGGTCATGCGCTGGTCTCTGCTATTCGCGGCTGCAGGAGTTAACCGGGATGACGCTGCTTATGCGATGAAAGGGCTCGTGTTCTCCCGCAGAAGATCCGATCGGATCATTAAGCTGCTGGAGCTGGATCAAGCGGTTGCTTTGATGGTATATGACCTCTACAACAAGGGGGCGGCGGAAGTCGACATGCATAGCGATCCGTTCAAAAGACTTGTTCTTCCTTTCGGGAAAGGCTGCGCTTCGGACTGGCTCAGACTGCAAACGCTGCTGCTTCCCGATCGCGACGAACGGCTTCGCGGACTTTACGAAGCGATTACGGATCATGGAGCCGGATGGCTGGAGGAAATGCCGATTTGGGAGCGGACGCAGCTGGCCGTAACCGGAGCGGAGGTTGCCGAAGCGTTCTCGCGCGAAGCGGGTCCATGGACGGCCAAGGTGCTGGACAGGCTACTGGCAGATACGGCGCTATGCAAGACGGCTAACGAGAAAAACAAGCTTTTGGAGCTGGCCGAACATTACGGTAAAGAGTTGGAGATGCGATGAACGAGCGGATAGTTCAGCTATTTAAACAAAGCAAGGGCGCTTTCCTGTCTGGCGAACAGCTCAGCAAGGAGCTGCAATGCAGCAGGACGGCCGTATGGAAGCATATACAAGCTCTCCGTAAGGAAGGCTTCGAATTCGAGGCCGTACCGAAGCTGGGTTACCGGTTATTGCAGGAGCCGGAGCGGATCGATCATGCTTCGCTACTGGCCGGTCTGAAGACGCGCGTATTGGGACAGTCGATCAAGCTGTTCGACGAGGTCGATTCCACGAATAATATCGCGCATGATCTCGTACAAAAGGGCGCGGGTGAAGGGACTCTCGTTATAGCGGAACAGCAGACCAAGGGCCGCGGCCGCATGGGGCGCGTTTGGCTGTCGCCGAAAGGCAAGGGCATATGGATGAGCATCGTGCTGAAGCCCGATATTCCTCTTCCGTTCACGCCTCAGCTTACGCTGCTTGTAGCCGTCGCGCTATGCAGAACGATACGGAAGCTGACGCCCGACGTTGGCATCAAGTGGCCGAACGATCTTCTGATCCGAGGCAAAAAAATAAGCGGTATCCTTCTAGAATCGAGCGCAGAGGATGAACGTCTCAATTATGTCATCGTCGGCGTCGGGATCAGCGCGAATCTGAAGGAAGAGGATTATCCGGACGAGCTGCGCGAGAAGGCGACTTCGCTGCTGCTGGAAACCGGGCAGCCGATCGACCGTGTAGCCATGGTCTGCGATTTTTTGCAGCAGTTGGAAGAGCTTTACGATTTATACCGTTCCCAAGGCTTTGCGCCGATTCGGCTGTTGTGGGAAGCGTTAACCGTGACGCTTCAGCGTAAGGTAACGATTCAAACCGCACAGGGACCGGAAGAAGGCACGGCCGAATCGATTGACGATATGGGTGCCCTTCTGGTGAGGACGCCTGACGGGCGAATGGTAAAGTTTTTTTCGGGGGATATCGGGCAACCTTGATGCAACAAGGGCGAAAAGAACATAAAATCGTGTAGTTTTAGCGCAAATTATGGTATACTTGGGGAAGAGGTGGCATCCTTAGGAGCTGCACTCTTCACAAGGCCATGAACGTTAGCTTTCGGGTTAGGTAAGAACAATACTTTAATGCGACGATGTCGGATTCTGCTCTGAGCCGTAAGGACCGAGACAGAAGGAACATACGCGATACAGAACCTTTGTATTTCGTAACCTTTTAGTCTGGGACTAGAAGGTTTTTTGATGTTCCAGGCTGCTGTGCGGGGCAAATTCTACCGGTGAGAGACATCCCTGAATGGTTGGAAGCAGACTTCATTTACGGGGAATTTGACCGTTCTCTTTAAACCGCGAGGAAAATGCGCACACTCAAAGTAGACGACCGCAAGGAGGAGCGAACCATGGAACAACGTAAGCCTATCACCACCATTCGTATGAAAAAGATGAAACAGGAAAGCGTGCCGATCTCCGTAGTCACCGCCTATGACTATCCGTCGGCAAAGCTCGCGGAAGAGGCGGGAGTAGACGTCATTCTCGTCGGCGACTCTCTAGGCAATGTCGTGCTGGGTTACGAATCGACGCTTCCCGTCACGATCGACGATATGGTGTATCATACGCGTGCGGTAACGCGCGCCGTTACCACGAGCTTCGTCGTTGCCGATATGCCGTTTAATACGTATCACGGCTCGATTGATACGACCTTGCGTCATGCGGGCATGCTTATGCAGGAAGGAAGAGCCAAAGCGATCAAAATGGAAGGCGGCAAAGAAATCGCCGGTGCCGTGGCGGCCTGTGTCTCTGCAGGGATTCCGGTAATGGGGCATCTCGGCTTGACGCCTCAATCCGTTTATCAGATCGGGGGTTACTTGATTCAAGGCAAAACCGAGCAGCAGGCTCAAAAGCTGCTTGACGATGCGAAGGCTCTGGAAGAAGCCGGCGCTTTCTCGGTCGTGCTTGAGCTAGTAACGGACGAAGTGGCGGCATACATTACTTCCCGGCTTTCGATTCCGACTATCGGCATCGGGGCCGGAGCCGGCTGCGACGGACAAGTGCTCGTATTTCATGATTTGCTGCAATACGGCTCGGATTCGGCTCCCAAAAAGTTCGTCAAAACCTACGCCAATATCGGGGAACATATACGTAACGGACTCGCAGAGTATGTGAAGGATGTTAAAGCCAGACAATTTCCAGCCGAGGAGCATACGTTCAAAGGCGGCGGTTCGATCGTCGGCCAGCTATACGGAACGCCCGCCGGAAGAGGAAATTAACGAAACGGAGTGGACGGGATGGATGTCTTGACAACAATCGAGGAAATGCGCGATGCGCTGGAACTTCGCCGCGTGAAGCCGCTCGGTGCCAATAAGTTAGGAAGAATCGGCTTTGTGCCGACGATGGGTTTTCTTCACGATGGTCATGCCAGCTTGCTGAAGCGGGCCAAACAGGAGTGCGACGTCGTCGTGTTGAGTATTTTCGTCAACCCGCTTCAATTCGGTCCGAACGAGGATTTCGAACGCTATCCGCGCGACGAAGAGCGCGATAAAGCGGTAGCGCACCGGGAAGGCGCCGACTTTATCTTTATGCCGTCCGTAGAGCAAATGTATCCGCAGCCGATCCGGACGAACGTCTCGGTCAGCGGGGTTACGGAAAAGCTCTGCGGCGCATCGCGTCCGGGGCATTTTGACGGGGTCGCCACTGTGGTGAGCAAGTTGTTTAACATTGTCCAGCCCGATCGCGCTTATTTCGGCATGAAGGATGCCCAGCAGGTAGCCGTCGTGCAGCAAATGGCAAACGATCTGAATATGCGCGTAACGATCGTGCCTTGTCCGACGCTTCGGGAAGCGGACGGTCTTGCGATGAGCTCGCGCAATGTGTATTTATCGGCCGAGGAGCGGGAACAAGCGTTAGTGCTCTCTCAATCGCTTGACTTCGCTGAGAAATGGTGCGATGAACCGGGCATCGAAAGCGGCGATTTGCTACGGCGCGTACGAAGCCATATCGAAGCGGCTCCGCTAGCCGTCATCGATTATGTGGAGCTGCTCTCGTACCCTTCCCTCGTTAGTCCCGCGGAATGGAACGAGCAGGGAATCAGGGATGATCGTATGCTGCTTGCTCTCGCTGTCAAATTCGGGAAAACGAGGCTGATCGACAATCGGCTTTTGCCCATTAATCAATCATGGATAAATCGCTAAAGGAGGCGGGCATATGTTCCGAACGATGATGAAAGGGAAGCTGCACCGGGCTACGGTGACCGAAGCAAACCTCAATTACATCGGCAGTATTACCATAGACGAGGATCTTATCGATTATGTCGATATGCTGCCTAACGAGAAGGTGCAGATCGTCAACAACAATAACGGAGCAAGGCTGGAAACCTATATTATACCGGGCCCTCGCGGCTCCGGCGTCATATGCTTAAACGGTGCGGCTGCACGTCTTGTTCAACCGGGCGATAACGTCATTATTATTTCATACGCGCTCATGACCGACGAACATGCTCGTACGTACACGCCGAAAATCGCTTTGCTCGACGAGAAAAACAAGATCGTCGCTTCGCTAAGCGCAGAGCCGCATTCCACAGTCGTGTAAGACATGTTTTCCAGCGAATTGCAGAATGAAACGCGCCTCCTTGACAAACAATGAGTGTGAACCGGGAGCAGGGACATACTCCGTGTGCAAGGTGGGATGATACGTGTTCAAACAGTTATTTTCGACGATGAACGATGTGCTTGAGGAAATTGCAGGGCGATACCCGCTTGCCGAAGACAACGAACGCAAGGATTTGGACGACCAACTGGCCACATTAAAGTCGATGAGCGACGTGTGCATTGAAGAATGGCTTCTGTTCGAGGAGAAAATGGGCAAGCTGCTTTACCCGGCGAAAGCTCAGCCCGACGTTCCCGCCTGTGTCGCGACGCTGCTGCCGGCGGCCGTTCAGGATGACGAAGCCAACGAATCGTTTGCACGCGGGCAAGGCTATTACAAGCTTTACATGTTTCCCCAAGCCGTAGACGAATTCCAAAAGCTCGTCGAGCAGCAGCCGGATTTTTTACTCGCCCGCATTTATTTGGCTATGGGATATTTGCGGCTCGGCGATTATGGAGAAGCGTACCGGCACTTTCAATTTCTGCTGCCGCTCACCGACAACACGAAAATCAAAGCGATTTCTTACAATGCAATGGGCTGCATTCATGCGCATAATCAGAATATGGATAAGGCTTACGAGTACTTCAAAATGGCTTACCGTTCCGATCCGACTTGCGTCGACGACGCCTTTCAACTGGTGGGTTGGTCAAAAAGACAGTAAATTTCCGAAAACTGCTCCTTTCCTTTCCTCTTCAATGTCTGGTATGCTAAGGGATAGACTCATGCATCCAAACAGCTTCCGAGCGAAGCCTTGATATAGAAGAAGGGACTGGAATACGGAGTGAAATTCGCCATACTCGATTTCGAAACGACCGGCACCCAACCTGCAGACGAAATTATTCAGGTAGGACTCGTCATTATCGAAAATAGGCAAATCACCGACAGGTATACGTCCCTCGTGAAACCGGGGATACGTATACCTTCTTATATTTGTACATTAACGGGCATTGACGACGAGATGGTAGCGGACGCCCCGCCCATCGAAGATGTAATCGGAGAGATGCAAAGGAGATTGCAGGACAGCGTGCTGGTTGCCCATAATGTGGGCTTCGATCTCGCCTTTTTGCAGCGGGCCCTCGATTTGAGCGGTTACTCGTCGTTCGACGGGCGCGTGCTCGATACGACGGATATGCTCCGCATCTGCTTCCCGTCTTTGCCGAGCCTGAAGTTGTCCATGGTTTGCCAATCGCTCGACATTCCTCACGACCGTCCGCATCAGGCGGATTCCGACGCGCTTGCGACCGCAGAGGTATGGCTGAAGTGCCTGCAGAGGTTTGAAGATCTTCCGCTCATCGCCGTGCAGCGGATTTCGCAAATTTTCGATGACGACCCGAGCGATTTGGGATGGTTCATGAACGAGCTGCTTGTGCGGAAGGAGCAATCCGCTGCGCCGGATCGTGAGCATTACCGGTTTCACAGGCAGTTTGCCTTGAATGTGGACGACTGGGGCGACGAGGAACCGATACGGGAAGATGCGGAAGCTTCCGCCTTGGCCAAATTGGATTTCGATCAGTTTTACAATCATTTCAAAGAATCGCTCAAGCGCAGGTTCGAGGTTTATGAGGAACGCGAATCCCAGGATTTGATGATCAAGGAAGTGAACGAGTCGTTCTCGAAGGATCGTCATCTTATGATCGAAGCGGGTACGGGTACGGGCAAATCGCTCGGCTATTTGCTGCCGTCACTTTTTTACGGCATCAAAGAAGACAAGAAGGTGCTTGTCAGCACGCATACGATCAATTTGCAGGAGCAGCTTCGCCAGCGGGATGTGCCGCTTCTGCACGACATTTTCCCCGTACCTTTTCGAGCTGCCGTTCTGAAGGGACGAAGCCATTACTTGTGCTTGCGTAAATTCGAGCAAAAGATCGTGACTCACGATTTCGAATACGGCAAAGAAGAACGGCTGACGGCTGCCCAGATGATCGTCTGGTTAAGCGATACGAAGCACGGAGACGATGAGGAGCTGCATTTTACGGGGCGCGGCAACGACGTATGGGGGACGGTCTCCAGCGACGCCGATTCCTGCTTGAACCGGGCCTGCCCTTGGTTTAAAAAATGTTTCTATCACCGCGCGCGCAACGAGGCGAATTTGGCGGACGTCGTCATCACCAATCACTCCATGCTGTTTACCGATATCGTGGCCGAAAACCGGCTGCTGCCGTCCTATAAGCACCTGGTGATCGATGAAGCGCACCATTTCGAAGACGTGGCGAGCAAGCATCTCGGCATCGAAGCGCAATATATGGGGTTCGTCGGCGCGCTTACCTGGCTTTATAAGGACAGCAAAACGGGGCAGTTGCCGCTCTTGAAGATGCGGTTATCCCGGGCGGACGGAGAGCTCGCGGAGAAAGCGGCGGATTGGTCGCGGCTCATAGACGATACGTACTCGGCCATGGTGCAGGTGAAGGAGCAGTGGGATCAACTGACCTCGCAGCTCTATGAGGTGCTGATCAGACAGCATGACTCGAGCTCGGCAGAATTGGGTCAACTGGTGCTTCGGATCAAGGAAGACTCGCTGCCGTCCCACTGGGAACAGCTGCAGGAAATCGAGGACAATCTGTATACCGGCTTAACCGACAGCTTGAAAAAAATCGAAAAGATGCTGGTCACGCTAAAGGAATTAGATGAGCTTGACGTGCAGAGCATCGTTACCGATCTGAACGGAACGGTTAAGACGCTCTACAAGCAGCGCGATGCGGTGCGCTTCTTCATGAAAAGAACGGAAGCGAGCTACGTATACTGGCTGGAGGCCAGCGCTACGTACAAGGCGAAGTCCTTGCAGCTCGTATGCGTTCCGACCGATGTGAGCGATATGCTTCAGCAGTATTTTTTCAATGTGAAGGATAGTATAATATTGACATCGGCAACACTGTCCGTGGATAAGAAATTCGATTATACAGCCGAGCAGCTCGGTTTGCGAACCGACCGGGAAGATAAGCTTCGCACCGTCATGCTGCCGTCGCCGTTCAATTACCGGAAGCAGGCGCTCGTCGTCATTCCGCGCGATTTCCCTACCATCAAGGGGCAAACCGGCGATGCGGTTTTCCTCGATAAGCTGGTTGAATCGCTCGGCGATATTGCGTCGCAAACGAAAGGACGCATGCTGGTTCTGTTCACTTCGTATAAAATGCTCAAGCTCGTACACGGATTGCTCAAGGAAAGATTGTCGACCGAGAACATCCAGGTGCTGGGGCAGGGGATCGACAGCAGTAACCGGAGCAAGCTGACCAGGATGTTCCAGGATAGCGCCGCCGCAGTCCTCTTAGGCACAAGCAGCTTCTGGGAGGGCGTAGATATACCCGGCGATGCGCTCAGCTGTCTGGCGATTGTCAGATTGCCTTTTCAGCCGCCGACGCATCCGGTTGTCGAGGCCAAATGCGAGAACCTCAAGAAAGCGAATCAGAACCCGTTTATGAAGCTTTCGGTGCCGCAGGCGGTCATCCGGTTCAAGCAAGGCTTCGGACGGCTTGTGCGGACCGCCAGCGACCGCGGAATCGTCGTCATTTACGATACGCGCGTGCTCGAGACGCATTACGGCAAATATTTTCTGTACTCGCTGCCCGGACCCAAAATCGAACATATGAACACGAATCGGCTCGTTCCGAGAATCAAGGAATGGATGGAGGAGGAGCACGGATGAAATCGCTGAAAATATCGGAAGCGGTCGTACGGCGTCTACCCATTTACCTGCGCTTTCTGAACGAGCTGAACATGAAAAACGTGCAAACCGTTTCTTCGCAGGACCTGGGTCAGAAGCTGGAACTCAATCCCGCGCAGATCCGCAAGGATTTAGCTTATTTCGGGGAATTCGGCAAGAAAGGGATCGGATACGATGTCGTGTATCTGATCGAGAAAATACGGCAAATTCTGAAGCTGGACCAGCACATAAACGTTGCGTTGGTAGGAGCGGGAAATCTCGGGCGGGCGCTCAGCAATTATAACGCTTATTTACGCGATAATATGAAGATCGTCGCCGTTTTCGACGTGATGCCGGATAAGATCGGCGCCCGTATCAACAACTTGGCCGTTCAGCCGATGAGCGAGCTGATCGAGACCATTTACCGGCTGAAGGTGCGCATCGGCATCATCACGGTGCCGGCGGGTGAGGCGCAGAACGTCGCGGACCAATTCGTCAAAGCCGGCATCGAGGCGATACTGAATTTCGCGCCGGTTATCATCAAGGTACCGAACGAAGTGCGCGTACACCATGCCGATTTTACGACCGAGCTGCAAAGTCTGGCGTATTATTTGGATTGATCCTTTCCGTCACGGAGACCTGTAAGCCTGCATTCCGCAGGTTTGCGGGTCTTTTTCGTTTATCTTGGTTGCATGGGAGCTCAATTCGGCAAAACGGGGAATGCTGGCGGATTCCTGCCCTCACCTCGCTATCCCGGAAGTGAATAACCTGAATGTAGACAAAGGTTGTGGCTGCCGGATCCAAGAATCGTTCCGGCAGCTTCCGCGTTAGGAATGATCGACCAGAATGATAACCCCGTTTTTCAAATCATGCGCATTTGCATCCAATATTTTTTCCAGAGAAAAGGCCAGCTGCTGTTGTTCCACCGGGCCTTCCGCGATAAAAATCGGCGCTCCTCCGTCAACCTGCTCCGCTCTATAGACGACGACGGCTACGATTTTGGCCATTTCCCTCAAGCCTCCTTGCTTGTCTCGCCTGCGAACTCCGACGGTAAGCGAATGGCATTCTCGAGCACCGGAACGCGTTTAAGCACGTTTAAGGCCAGCGTCTCGTTCTTTATTCTCGGTAGCAAAAAGACGGCAAGCACTCCGCTTTCGAGGTCAAGCTTGGCCATCGGCAGGAGAGAGGGCTCCCCGGAATCGCGGTATACGCCCAATATGGTAGACATGTTGTGCAAAATAGCCTGACGTTGGCCCAAGTTGGCAAGCGTTACTTTTACGTTGGCATTTTTGGGAATGACGAGCAGTCCGAGGGCGTGCTCGGCGATGATCCGGCGGTCGCTCTCCAGGCCGACGTTCATGATGTAAACCGAATCCACGAACAGATCGGGACCGTCCAGCCGGACTTCGGCCGTCCGTATTTCCGTGATTTGTCCGAGATTTTTGCCGGATTGGAACCACTTGGAAACGAAGAGTGACAGCAATCCTGCGACGATGCCCCAATACCATTCGAATAAAATGCCGAACAGCGAGGAAACGAACGCGCTGAATATCACGAGATAATTTCGCCCCTCGAACACCATGGCGATGCCCTCGATATACGTCGTGCCGCGGGGGACGAGTTCCATTTTGTCCACTTGGGTCAAGGTTTGCCGTTCCATATTGCGTACGTCTCGAAACTGCTGCGCAGCAAGCGACAGGAAGGTGATGGCCGTATAGTTTTTGCCGAGCAGGGAGGGAACGGCGACGGCTCCGAGTCCGGCTGCAATGACGCCCAGTGCCAAATGAATGATCTTCCCGTGCGGATGCGTGGGGTATTGACGGTAATCGGTGCGGAGCATGAGAATTCTCGCCAAAATTCCAAAGAAGACGCCGATGATTACGGCTGCGGTTTCGTGTTCCGACAACTGCCAAAGCATCATGTTCAGGTAGCCTCGCAATCTGAATGTTCGTAAGGCTTAGTATGAGTATCGCCGGCTTCTTCTACTCGGCCGGCTGACTGGGATGTTCAAGGCTCAAACAAAAAAGCCCTGCAGCCGGACTTATCCGGACAACAGGGCGATAGGCTGTGGATTAAGAGTATCTCAGGACGATGCTTTCAAGAATGTTGGCGACGTCTTCGCAGGCGTCCGTCGTTTGCTCGAGACGCTCGTACAATTCTTTCAGCTTGAAATCTTGGTACGGATCTTTTTGCTCGAGGAAAATTTGACGAATGCCTTCGCGCATCAAGCGGTCTCCTTCGTTCTCGAGGCTGTTGATTTGCACCGAATGCTCGGCGATTTGCAAATATTTTTTCTTGGCGAGCAGCTTAAGCGCATCGAGAATGTGCTGGCAGGAGCTGACGATAACAGCGGAAAATTCTCTCATGTAATTATCCGTATGGGTGATATTCAAATAATCGAACCGGGCGATCGTCGCCTCGATACCGTCGATGACGTCGTCGATTTTTACGGCGAGCTCCATGATGTCTTCGCGGTCGATCGGCGTAATGAAAACTTTGTTTAATCCGCGGTAAATGGTATGCGTGATCATATCGCCTTTATTTTCGAGTTCCTTTAGGCGGCTAAAGTATGTAGCCGGCGGCTCGCTCCCGAGCATAGCCTGCCGGAACATGTGCGAAGCTTCCAGCACGTTTTCAGCGGCTTCAATCAGCAGAACGAAAAAATCGATGTCTTTTTTGCCAAGTGCCATTGCGATATCCTCCTCAAAACTTGTCTCTAAGAAAGTCCTTAAGTCCCCCAAAAGTGACATCATTCACAAACGGAAAGCTCATAACCTTAAAATTAGCATAATGAGGGCTAGAAATGCAATGTTAGAATGATCTTTTCTTGATTTTACGTCGGCGAAACGGTACATTGGACAATGACGAAGATTTTTGCGGAGAATGGAGAGATTCCTTTGCCTAAACTTATCATTCAAAACGGTATTTTCATAACGAATGACGAAACCAAGCCGGTCGTGCACGGCAGCATGGTAGTCGATAACGGACGTATCGCGTACATAGGCGAACATTTGCCGGAGCCGCCGGCTCCCGGTGACGAGATCATCGACGGCCGCCATAGGCTGTATATGCCGGGTTTGGTCAATACCCACGGCCACGCGGCCATGTCGCTCCTGCGGGGCGTTGGCGACGATCTTGCCCTGCAAGTATGGCTTCAAGAGAAAATGTGGCCGAATGAGGCGAAATTCACGCCGGAGGACGTTCGCTGGGGTTCCTTGCTGTCGATCGTGGAAATGATCAAGGGAGGAACGACCTGCTTCGTCGATATGTACGATCATATGGATCAAGTCGCGCAAGCGGTCGAGCAATCCGGGATGAGGGCCGGCCTGACGCGTGGCGTTATCGGTTTGTGCCCGCCGGATGTGCAGCAAGCGAAGCTGGAGGAAGCGAAACGGTTCGCCCGGGATTGGCACGGCAAAGCGGACGGCCGCATCACGACCATGATGGCTCCGCACGCGGCGTATACGTGTCCGCCCGACTATATCGAGAAAATCGTCGAGGCTGCTCACGAGCTGAATCTGCCTATCCATACGCATATGTCGGAAACGATCCGCGAAGTGCGCGAAAATGAAGA
The DNA here is from genome assembly GCF_046244365.1 of Paenibacillus litoralis. Lineage (NCBI taxonomy): Bacteria > Bacillati > Bacillota > Bacilli > Caryophanales > Paenibacillaceae > Paenibacillus > Paenibacillus litoralis. Next base: position 3,969,130 of record NZ_CP176395.1, read on the forward strand.
ACAATACGGTTTGCGCCCCGTCGCGCATCTGGAGAAGCTCGGCGTCTTTAGTCGCCCGTGTCTCGTCGCTCACGCGGTTCATTTGACGGACGAAGAGATCGATGTCCTCTGTAAATATGATGTGCGCATTTCCCATAATATCGGCAGCAACCTGAAGCTGGCTAGCGGCGTTGCGAGATTGCCGGAGCTGCTAAACGCGGGCGTTCTCGTTTCGCTCGGAACGGACGGTGCCGCCAGCAACAACAACCTGGACATGTTCGAGGAAATGCGGCTGGCCGCTCTTGTGCACAAGGGCGTGTCGTTCGAGCCGACCGCGGTTCCAGCATGGCAGGCGCTGCGGATGGGGACGCTTGACGGAGCCCGCTCGATCTGGCTTCCGGATGTTGGCAGCCTGCAGGTCGGCATGAAGGCGGATTTTATCGGCATCGATATCGATCAGCCCCATTTGCTGCCGCATTCGAATCTCGTTTCGCACGTCGTCTATTCCGCCTCGGCGAAGGACGTTACGGACGTCTGGGTGGACGGCCGCGCGCTGGTGCGGAATGGCCAATGCGTGACGCTTGACGAGGAGCGGATCAAGGCGGAATTCCAGGCATGCTACAAACGGCTGATCGGTTAGAATGAAGGAAAGGAGCAGCAAGCTTTATGCGCACAAGAACTAAGGTTACGATCGGATCGATCGTTGCGGCAGGGCTGCTCCTTTACGGAGGAGCAGCATGGTATAAGAACGTGCAGGCCGGGGAATGGCAGCAGGAGAACGAATCGGTCAAGACCGCCTATGAACAAACGATTTTGGCCAAAGCGGTCCGCACGGAGCAATTTGTCGGCGATCGTCCTTATACGATCGTATATGGTCAGGACAAGGTCGGCCAAGAAGTTATCGTCTGGGTAAGCCAGAACGATATCCATAGCGAGTATGCGGCGAACGGCGTCAGTAAGGAAGATATCCGCAAGAAGCTTGAAGCGAACGACCCCGCGATTGAAGCTTTGCGCATCACCCCGGGCAAGCTTGACAATGCTTACGTCTGGGAAGCTTTTTACAAGAAAAGCGGAGACGGCGCAACGCGTTATTTTTATGACTATTACCGATTTCAGGACGGGGCCCTTATCGATACCTGGAAGTTAAGCCTCAAATAGGCTGTAATTGGACAATCCTTCCTTAAAAAGGATTGTGAGTATTTCGGCGACCTGCTATACTTTTTCTGTCACGAAATGGTCACAACTTACGGGAGGGGTTGTTTCATGGGTATTCGATTTTTGAAGATGGCTGTCGTTTACTTTACGGTCGGCGTCATTTTCGGGCTCGTAATCGGCATTACGCAAAACTTCGGTTTCTCCTCGGTGCATGCCCACATCAACTTGCTTGGCTGGGCATCGATGGCGCTTGCCGGCATCATCTATCATTTGTTTCCGGCTGCAGGCAATCACGCGCTGGCTAAGGCGCATTTTTGGCTTCATGCGATCGGCGTCCCGATCATGATTATCGGTTTGTTCTGGGCGGTATCTGCAGACGAGGAGAAGCCGATTCACGTTATCTTCATTTCGACAGGCGCGCTTCTTGCCATCATCGGCGTTATATTATTCCTGATCAACGTACTCCGAAATGTGAAGAAAGCCGCTTGATTCCGTATGCACTTACATAAATATCAGCCGGTTCGGACTTTGTCCGGGCCGGTTTTTTTGCGATTGTCCGCTGGTATTTGGCGTTTATCGCGCGGATTACCATGCATTACATCAGCAGTTGTGATATACAATGTGATATACTCGTCGTATAGCAATTGATATGGATTGTTCGTCGATTCGCGATAAACTATGTGAAAGGGGGACGTCAGCTGTGAAGTTGAAACTGCGTCTCATACCCGTTATCGTTACTTTTACGGCCTCTTGCGTTATTTTGTTCGGAGGCTGGTTCGTTTATAACAGCATGGCCATGGAAAATCCGCTTACGCAGCTGCTTGCCGATCAGCCGGGGGTTCAGGGTGTACAGGCCGATCTGTCAGCAGGACAAGTCACTTTCGATTTACAAGTTAACAAGCAAGCGAGTCTGTTCGACTTGATGCATAGAGCAACGACTGAAGGCAGCAAACAGATCGGCAAACGTGAAGTGAAGCTGAACGTGAAGAGCGACAGCTCCGAGAAACTGGACAAGTGGTGGTCCGAAGCGCTGTTCGGCGTCGCGCAAGCTATGGAGACGAAGCAATATGCGCGTATTCCCGAGCTGCTTAACGAGAAGGCGGCAAACGAAGGCATTCAAGTCGATACGCAAATCGACGACAAGTATGTGTATATCCGCTTGACGGAGGGCGAACACAGCAAGTTTGAAATGCTTCCTCGGAACCCGGCGAAAATGGGGGTGTGGCCGAATGAGTAAATACGGCAAGGAAATCGCAGTCGGTTTCGTACCGGTTATTCTATTATTTCTAGCTTTCGTCGGCGTCAATGTGCTGCCTATTTTGTTCGCGTTAGCCATAGGCGGCTTTCTGTTCTTTATGACCCGTATGCGTGACGGCGTATCCGGGGGCGGTATGGACCGCAAACGGCAAACGAAGGTCAAAGCCCCGGCTTATATGACGTTTGACGATATCGGCGGACAGGACCGCGCCAAGAATGAATTGAAGGAAGCGCTGGACTTTCTGATCCGGCATGAGGACATCAAGAAGTTCGGCATTCGGCCGTTAAAAGGCATTTTGCTGACAGGTCCTCCGGGAACGGGCAAAACGCTGATGGCCAAAGCCGCGGCTCATTACACGAATTCCGTGTTCGTTTCGGCGGCGGGCAGCGAGTTTGTCGAGATGTACGTAGGAGTAGGCGCAAGCCGCGTCCGGGATCTGTTCAAGGATGCGCGTACCCGCGCCCAGAAGGAAAACAAGGAAAGCGCCATTATTTTCATAGATGAGATCGATGTTATCGGGGGCAAGCGCGAAGGGGGGCAGCATCGGGAATATGATCAGACGCTGAACCAGCTGCTCACGGAAATGGACGGCATCCATTCGGGCGAGACTCCGCGCGTGCTCATCATCGCGGCAACGAACCGCAAGGAAATGCTCGACAGCGCGCTGCTGCGCCCGGGCCGTTTTGACCGTCATATTACCGTTGATTTGCCGGATAAAAAAGGCAGACTCCACATCCTGAACATTCACTCGGCAAACAAACCGCTGGCAGAGGGAGTGTCTTTGGATAAGGTAGCGGAAGAAACGTTCCATTTCTCGGGTGCTCAGCTCGAGAGCGTCATGAACGAAGCTGCAATTTACGCGATGCGGGATTCGATCGACCAAGTGGAGCAGCGGCATTTGTCCCTCGCTATCGATAAGGTGATGATGGGGGAGAAAGCGGACCGTGAAACGTCCAAGGAAGAACGGGAACGCGTCGCCTATCACGAACTCGGCCATGCGATCGTTGCGGAAGCCGTGAAGCCGGGAACCGTATCCCAGGTGGCGTTAAGTCCGCGCGGTCAAGCGCTCGGCTACGTTCGGCACAATCCGCAGCAGGATCAATATTTGTATACGAAGCCGTATTTGGAGCAGCATATCATGATTTCGTTGGGCGGAGCGGTAGCGGAAGAAATGTTTTACGACAACCGCAGTACCGGCTCTCGCAACGACTTCGAGCAGGCGCTGAATATGGTAGGCAACATGATCGACTGCGGCTTGACATCGCTCGGTATCGTAGACAGAAATCTAGTCACGAAGGAAGAACTGATGAAGGAAAACGCCAAAATCATGGACGAGCTGACGCAGCGGACACGGGATTTGCTGGAGCGGTATCGTCCGGTATTTCTTCAATCGCTCGACATTCTCATTCATGAGGAAGTGTTGTCCGGCGAACAATTCCGTAATTTGCTGGCCGAATTGAACAAACAGACTGCTTAAACTAAGCCGACTCGGGCTGTCCTCGCATGCAAGAAGCGAGGGCGGCCTGTTGTCGTTAACCGGGGGGATACGCATCGTCTCATAAAAGCTGCAAACGTGCCGCGAAAGGTGTAAAATAGAAGAAGCCGCATGGGACTAAACCGGATGGCGTACGATAACGGGGAGAACAAGGTATCCAGGACGACTGCTGCGGAAATCGCTTTGCAAGGATGTTCGGTCTTTGCAAGGACATAGGTGGAGGAGGTTCGGCCATGAGCAACGTTTGCCTGATTCGGGAAGTGAACCGATTTGTCGATCAACCGGTTAAGATCGGCTGCTGGCTGTATAACAAGCGGTCCAGCGGCAAAATCCAATTTTTGCAGCTGAGAGACGGCTCCGGCTACATACAAGCGGTCGTTGTTAAGCAAGAAGTAAGCCCAGAAACTTGGGAGGCGGCCTCGAAGCTGACGCAGGAAAGCTCGCTCTACGTTTCCGGTACGATTCGCGCGGATGCCAGAAGCCAGAGCGGGTTCGAAATGAACGTGGAGTCGGTTGACATCATCCAGCTGACCGAGGATTATCCGATTACGCCCAAGGAGCATGGCGTCGACTATTTAATGGACCATAGGCATTTATGGATCCGGAGTCCACGCCAGCGTGCCATTTTGGCCGTTCGGGCACAAATTATTAGAGCGATCCAGCAGTTTTTTGACGAACGCGGCTTTTATTTGGTCGACCCGCCGATTTTGACGCCTTCCTCCTGTGAAGGGACGACCAATTTGTTCCATACGAAATATTTCGACGAGGACGCTTACTTGACGCAGAGCGGGCAGCTGTATATGGAAGCGGCGGCGATGGCGATGGGACGCGTGTATTCGTTCGGGCCGACGTTCCGTGCAGAGAAATCGAAGACGCGCCGGCATTTGATCGAATTCTGGATGATAGAGCCCGAGATGGCTTTTGTCGATCAGCAGGAAAACATGAACATTCAAGAACAGTTCGTGTCGCATATCGTCCAGTCCGTACTGGACAACTGCGGCAGCGAGCTGCAAACGCTGGAGCGCGATATCGGCAAGCTGAAAGCGATCAAGCCGCCGTTCCCGCGCATTTCTTATGACGATGCCATCCGGTTTCTGCAGGAGAACGGCTTCGATATTCCGTGGGGTGAAGATTTCGGTGCACCTCATGAATCGGCGATTGCCGCATCCCATGAGAAACCGGTGTTTATTACGAACTATCCGACGCAAATCAAATCGTTCTATATGAAGCCGGATCCGAACCGTCCCGAGGTTGTTCTCTGTGCGGATATGATTGCGCCGGAGGGCTACGGAGAGATCATCGGCGGCAGTCAGCGCATCGACGATCCGCAGCTGCTGGCTGAGCGGTTTGATGAACATAATTTGCCGCAAGAGGCGTATCAGTGGTATATGGACTTGCGGAAATACGGCACCGTTCCGCACTCCGGCTTCGGTCTTGGCTTGGAGCGGACGGTAGCCTGGATATGCGGGCTGGAGCATGTGCGCGAAACGATACCGTTTCCGAGGCTGCTGTACCGTTTGTATCCGTAGTTTTGGCTTAAAGAAGTTTTGCTGCCCCGCTCGCCATGCTTATCTGAGCTCTGTTTTAGGCCAGATAGCTGCCGAGCGGGGAATTACGTAGTGGAGGCCTATAATGAGCAAAAAAGACGAGGGAAAGCTGCTAGAAGCGGGCATGTTAGCTGCATTTAGAGAGGGAAACGCCGCCGTGCCGCTTTTGCTGCTTAAATATTATGCGAGGCTGAAGCTAAGCGATTCGGAGGCCATGCTCCTCATTCATTTGCTCGCGTTTGTCGATAAGGAGAAGAAGGATTTCCCGACGATCGAAGAAATTCAAAGCCGTATGGCGTCCGACCCGGACCATGTCATCCGGCTGCTGCAGAAGCTGATGAAAGAAGGGTGGATCAACATCGACGAGCACTCCGATCCCGTTACGCGCATCCGTTACGAGCGCTACAATCTGACCGGCGTCTATGCGAAACTGGCGGCATGCGGGGCGGAGGAGCTGATGCGGGAGCGCGAGCAAGACAAGTTCGCTCTGCTTCAGCAAAATAACGATTTGTTTACCGTGTTCGAGAAAGAATTCGCCCGTCCGCTAACGCCGATGGAGCTGGAAACGATCGCAAACTGGCTCGACAAGGACGGTTATCGCGAAGAGCTGATCGTTGCGGCGTTGAAAGAGGCTGTTTTTGCCGGAAAGGTTCATTTTCGGTACGTGGACCGCATTCTGCTGGAATGGAGCCGGAATCGCGTGACGACGACGGAGCAGGCTAAGGAGCATGCGCAGCGTTTTCGCAGCAGATCATGATCGATATAAGCGTTAAAAGAGCTTCCCAATAAGGGAGGCTCTTTATCATTCGTTCGTTATCCGATCGCTTCCGCAGGCTGCCCGACGACCGTTCTGTTTTTGCCTGTACGCTTGGCCGTATAGAGGGAGGCGTCCGTACCTTTGAACAGGAATTCTTTGCCGGTGCCGCGGCGGTAAGCCTGCAGCCCGATGCTGATCGTTACCGATTTGCCGTCGAGCTCCTCGTGCTCCATCTGTTCGATCGTATGCCGGATAACTTCCACGATTTGAAAGGCTTGTTCCAGCGCTTTATCCGTAAAAATAACCGCGAATTCTTCGCCTCCGTAGCGGGCCCCAAAATCGTCGGTCGCAATATGCTCACGGATGGCGGCGGCTACGCGTCTTAAAATAATATCGCCGATCCAATGGCCGTACGTATCGTTCACTTTTTTGAAGCTGTCGATATCGATGATGGCAAGCTGGAGAGAGAGGCCGTTTTTCTCCGCGTGCTCGATCAGTTTGTCCAAATATTCATGGAACGTCTTATGATTATATAGATCCGTTAAGGCGTCGGTTTTCGAAAGCTTGTCCATCATGACGTTCTTGACGAGCAGATCCTGCTGCGCTTCCACCGTTTTTTTCAAATGTTTCTGCATCTCGATGCCCCGGCTTAAAATCCCGTAAGCGATCACAAGACCGGCCATAAGCACGGCGACCGTAAAGACGATATCGTCTCCATCCAAACGCTCCATCAGATCGGTATGAAGGAGCAGCAAGAGAAAAAAAACGACGAGGTTGCACGCAAAGGAAATGGCGACCTTGCGTCTTTGAAAATAAAAAACGGAGACAAACATCGGCATTAAGAAAACAAGCTGAATGCCGTTCATCTGCGCATGAAAGGCCACAATGATGCCGGCTAACGCCGTTCCTGCAACGATAACGACGTGGACGCTCCAGCCGTAGCGCAGCCTGCTTGCGGTTTCCGTAAAAATCAGGCAAAGAACCATGCCCGCAAGAGGAAGCGCAAACCAGAGCCAAATCATCTCGGCGAGGGAGACGGTTTGGAGGCCCTTCCAATACTGATAGGAGATGGACAAGGCATTGGCTATCATGTATATCACCGTGACGGCCCAATAGACGTTCAATATTTTACGGTTCCAATGCTGAATGCCGACCGGATGCGTTTCGATCCCGTTCACTTTCGTCAACTCCCGGAAGCTATAAAATCCTGATTTGCAACGATTCCTATATTATAGCACAACTGTTCGATTCATTGGGGGCGGCCGATTTCTAAAATTTCGTTAAAGTGCAAACGGGAAGCGAAGCTCCGGCAATAGAAAAACCCCACAGCGTGGGGTTTCAAGAGTGCTATACGTTATGGCCGCTTTATCGGCCGGATAACGCCTGCCAACGATACACGTATTCGAACAAAAATTCGAACGCTTCGAGATGCCTTTTGGCTTCGAACGCGTTGGCTCCCCAGGCGTAAATACCGTGGTTGCGAAGCACGATACCCGGGATTCGGGGGACGATGGCGCCTTCAACAAGCTCGGCGATTTTAGGGATGTTTGCATAATTGGGCAAAATCGGAATTTGGATTTCCGTATCCTCTTCCCAAATGTTAAAGCCCTTGATCAGCTCCACGCCTTTCACCGGTATGAAACCTTTCTCCGCAAAAAGCTCCGATACGATATTGTTGAATACGGTATGCACGTGAAAAATCGCTCCGCAGCCGGTCGCTTTATAAATCTCGCAGTGGATAAGCGTCTCTGCGGACGGTTTGAGAGCGGTAGCTTCCGTAGGCTTTCCGTCACGATCGACGAGCAAAAAGTCCTGCGGCGTCTGTACCGCTTTATCTTTGCCGCTGGCGGTGATGGCAAACGTCAGATCGTCGCCGATCGCATCGCCGACGCGGATGGAGAGGTTGCCGCTTGTCGCGGGAAACCAGCCTCGCGCGGCCAGCGTCGTTTTAATATCGCGAAGCTCGGCGAAAGCCTGCTGTTTTTGTTCTAGCGTAATGGACATCTACTTAAATTCCTCCTAATTCTAACTCGTCCCGCAGTTAAAGAAGCGATCACTTCCGGCACCATTGGCACCATTGCGGTCTCGCGAGCGGGGGGGGCCGTCGTCTGCACGGATGCGTAGCGTGGCGCCTTCGCCGGTTAGCGGCTGGCGCCTGCTCGCTCTAGGTGGGCTTCCAGCTGGGAAACGACTTCATGGAACGTTTCGTACCTATAGAACGGTACGCCAAGCTGCTCGCAGCGTTCAGCCAAATGAGAGCGGGCGAAAATCGTATCGGCCACCTTGGCAGCGGCAAAGTCCGAAATGCTGTCTCCGATCATGATGCGTTCGTACCGGTCGGCAGGGTAGGTGCCGATTATCGTCGGCTTGCACATCCCGCAGCCCTTCTGCTCGCAGACATCGCCGCACTCGTGCGGCCACAGAATGCGTATATGCTCTCCCGAGAAGTCGCTGCCGTTGCAATGGATGCGTGAAGGCTCGATACCGTAAGGCTCAAGCGTCGGGTAGACGAAGAAGTCGATGCCTCCGCTGGTGACGATAAACGTGATGTCATGCTCCTGACAATAGGCGAGAAGCTCAGGGAATCCCGCCCGTATGCGGATTTGATCGTTCACGAACGATACGATTTCTTCCTTGAGCGACGAAGGCAGGAGTGCGAACATCCCGCCGACCGCTGCCTGCAGCGTTATTTTGCCGGCAAAGCAATCGTCGACGAGCTGCTTCCAGCCCGGCGGGTCAAAACGCTTCATAATCGAGATGATATTGTCATTCTCGGTAATCGTTCCGTCAAAGTCGCAAAAAATGACCGGCTTTTTCATTCGCGGATCCCCCAAGCCTTGATGGCTGCATCCAGCTCGGAGCGGTTCGCTGCATACTCGGTCAAAGGGATGCCTGCTTTTACCGCCTCCATCGCTTGCCGGAATGCGCGTCCGCCCGCGGCGGTGCCGAGGGGATGACCGTGAATGCCGCCGCCTGCATTGACGACGACCTCGCTGCCGAAGTCCTTCAAAATAAGCGGTACGAGTCCGGGATGAATGCCTGCCGACGGTACCGGGAAGCTTGCCGATAACGAAGGGGCTTTCTCGGAAATATCGCCTGCGGCGATGTAGTCCGGCCCGTCTGTGGCGGCAAGCAGCGCATGCTTGATCGCCATATTCTCCTCCCGCGGCATGACAACGGAGCCGTATGGGGAGGGGAACAGGACGAGATCGGCGCCGGCCAGCCGCATCAGCTTGCCGAGCAGCACCGAGGCGGCGATCCCGTAATGAGGCGACGGGTACAGCGCTCCGGCCATTGCAGGATGCGCCATGATCGGCACAGAGATGTCCGGGTCGGCGCTAAGCTCGCGCAGCATATCGAAGCCATAGGCGAGCACATTGAACAAAAGGGCGTTAGCGCCCGCATCGATCGCCCGTTTCGCCTGGTCCTTCAGCTTCAAGGTAGGCCCGGTAATATTTGCGGCATAAAGCAGCTTTTGACCCGTTTCCTCGCCTGCCTGACGGGCTGCCTCCATACAGACGGCCACTCGTTTATCGATCGGCGTGTCCGGATTCTCGAACAGGATTTCATCGTCTTTAATCAGATCCACGCCTCCGAGCGCCTGCTGGTAAAATTGCTCCCGCAACGCTTGGATGTCATGCCCGATGACGGATTTGAATATGCTCATGAGCAATGGCCGGTCGTGTACCCCGAGCAGCCCGCGAACGCCCGCAATACCGAATTTCGGACCTTGGAAATGCCGCAGGAACGTGTCGGAGAAATGCAGGTCGATCAAGCGAACTTTGCCGTCCATCGACAGCTTCCCGAATACCGTAACGAGCAGGGCGGGAATGTCCGCGGAAAAGTTAATGTCGGGATAAGCGATCGAAATATCCGCGAAGCGGCCGTTTGCGCCGGACTCTTGAACATCGACTTGAATCACTTTGCCGAGATGCTTTTCCATCGCCGTTTTTTTGGCTTCGGGAAGGTCCGTCCAGCTGCCTACGGTAAGGCCGACGGCGATGCCCTGCGCTTTTTTGTGAAAATCCGCCTTGTCGTCATAGCAACGATAGGTCGCGATGCAATAAGAACTCATACCAATCACCTTTTATGTTGTTTTGTTGGCGACATCGGAAGAAATCATGTCGCCGAGCTCGCGTGCGCGTTCGGTTGCCCGAAGGACGGCCCGCTGTACGATTTCCGTAAACCCGTTCTCGTTCATCAGCTCGAGCGCCGCTTGCGTAGTGCCGTTCGGGGAGGTGACCTTGCGTCTAAGCTCGGCCGGATCCTCTTTGGTCACTTTCACCATCGTCGCCGCACCGAGCACCGTTTGAACGGTAAGGGAGTGCGCATCCTGGAACGTTAGTCCGCCCATGACGCCAGCCTCGATCATCGCTTCCATCATGTAGTAAATATAAGCGGGACCGCTGCCGGACAGTCCGGTCACCGTATCGAGCTGCTCTTCGGCTACGACGCTAACTTCGCCGATGGCCTGGAACATTTCGAATGCGATGGCTTGATGCGTCTCCGAGGCTTCCGGCGAGAAGCTCATCCCGGTTGCGCCGAGGCCCAGCGTGCTGGACGTGTTCGGCATCGTCCGGACGATCGGCATTCCGTTCTGCAAGATACGGGCTACCGTATCCATCGATAAGCCGGCGACGACGGAAACGAGAAGCTGATTCGCATTCAGGTACGGCTTCAGGGCGTGTACAGCTTGACCGACGTCCTTCGGCTTCATCGCCATGACGACGACATCGGCGTCCCGGATGTACGTTTCGTAGCATTCCCGTTCTTCTTCAAGCGTACAGGCTTGAATGCCGTATTGCTTTTTCATCGCATCGAGCCGGTCCCGGCTGCTGCGGTTAAGCGCGAACAGATGTTTGGGGTCGGCGATACGCTGCTCCACGAGACCGCGGACGATCGCTTCCGTGATCGAGCCGGCTCCGACGAACGTTATTTTTTGGGCGGAAAGACGGTTGTTTGCCATGGTTCTTCACTCCCTGATTTGGCCGCTGCCGTATACGATATACTTGGTAGAGGTAAGCGCCGGAAGTCCCATCGGACCGCGTGCGTGCAGCTTTTGCGTGCTGATTCCGATTTCCGCGCCGAAGCCGAATTCGAATCCGTCGGTGAATCGCGTCGATGCGTTATGATAGACCGCCGCTGCGTCAACCTCTAGCAAAAATCTTTGCGCATGACGCTCATCCTCCGTCACGATGCATTCGGAGTGCATGGTGCTGTAAGCGCGTATGTGAGCGAGCGCTTCATCCAGCCCGTCAACGATCTTGACGTTCAGAATGTAGTCGTTGTATTCGGTGCCCCAGTCTTCCTCGGTTGCGGGTTTGACGTCGCCGATGATACAGGAGGCTTCCGGACAGCCGCGCAGTTCTACGCCGGCCTCGCGAAGCTGGCCTGCGATTACGCGCAGATGCGCTTCGGCGAACGTTTGGTGTACGAGCAGCGTTTCCATCGAGTTGCATACGGAGGGCCGCTGCACTTTCGCGTTAAAAGCGATTTTCGCCGCCATTTCAGGGATTGCGGACGCATCCAAATAAGTATGGCACACACCGGCGCCCGTTTCAATGACGGGCACCGTTGCGTTCGCGACGACACGTTGAATCAGGGACCGACCACCGCGCGGAATGACGACGTCAAGCAAGCCGTTCGCCTTAAGCATTTCGTCGACTGAAGCCCGATCCGGACTCGCGACCAGCTGCAGCGCATCTTGGGGTACGTCCGAACGGGCCATGGCGTCGTGCAGAATGCCCACGATCGCAAGGTTCGAGGACAGCGCATCGGATCCGCCGCGCAGCAGAACGGCATTCCCGGATTTGAGGCACAGTCCGGCGGCGTCAACGGTAACGTTAGGCCGGGCTTCGTATATGATGCCGATCAAGCCGATCGGCACGCGGACTTTATGAACGCGTAGACCGTTCGGACGATCGAACCGTTCGAGCTCGTCGCCGATCGGGTCAGGCAAATCGACGATTTGCCTGAGGCCTTCTGCAATGCCGGTAATCCGCTCCGGCGTCAGCGTCAAACGGTCGAGCAGGGAACGGCTCATCCCGCTTGCTTCGCCGCGCTCCAAATCTTCCTTATTCGCGTCAATGATCGCTTCCTGCCGTTCGATGAGCGCATCCGCCATAAGGCGCAGCGCTTCATTCTTCTGCTCTGTCGTCAGACGTGCGAGCAGCGGTGCGGCTTCTTTGGCGAGCTTCGCCTTTTGCTTCACTTCCGATAGTTCGGTCATGGGATTACCTCCTAATCATGATGGGGGATGCGGTAGGGCCTTTAGAATGGCCGCTTTTTGTGAAGCTTGGCGGATAAATAGTCATTCAGATCTTGAATGGCGATATCCGCTTTAAGACGGTCGGCTCGCATGCTGCATTCGACCACGCCTTCCGCCGCTCTTTTGCCTACCGTAAGGCGGACCGGCATGCCGAGAAGATCAGCGTCCTTGAATTTGACTCCCGGGCGTTCGTCCCGGTCGTCGTAAAGCACCTCGTACCCCTGTGCCTTCATTGAAGCATACAATCGATCCGCCAGCTCGCGCTGAACGTCGTCAGTCATGGAAACGCACAGCAGATGGATTTGGTAGGGAGCGATCTCGAGAGGCCATATAATGCCGTCCTCGTCATGATGCTGCTCGATGATCGCCGCGACAGTCCGGGTTACGCCGATGCCGTAGCAGCCCATTATGATCGGTTCCTGGCTGCCGCTCTCGGTTAAGCATACGGCGCCCAGCTTTTCGCTGTATTTCGTTCCGAGCTTAAACACTTGGCCGACCTCGATCCCTTCCGTGAACCGGATCGGCGACCCGCATCTCGGACAAGGATCGTTCCCGGTTATATTCCGCAGATCGTAGTACGCCACGTTCTTCAGATCCCGCTCCACATCTATGCGGGTCCAATGATAGTCCTGTTCATTGGCGCCGGTAATGGCGTCCCGCATGCCGGAGACGCTGTGATCGGTAACGACGGCGATTCCTGAAACGCCAATCGGTCCGACAAAGCCCGGCTTGCAGCCGAACGTCAGAGCAATCGCTTCTTCATCCAGCATTTCCGCTTCGTTCGCCTGAAAGATGTGCTTCAGCTTCAATTCGTTAACGGCGTAATCGCCGCGTACGAGGGCAAGGACGATTTGACCGTCGACCCGATACGCGACGGATTTCACAATACGTCCAGCCTGACAACCGAAAAAGGCGGTCAACTGCTCGATGGTGCGGACATCGGGCGTATGCATTTTAACAGGCAAATGTGGAGCTTCCTCCGGCAAGCGGACTTCGCGAGACGAGGGAGGTCCGACTTCCGCTTTTTCGATATTTGCGGCATAGTCGCAGCTCGTGCAGGAGACGATCGTATCCTCGCCGATATCGCACAGCGCCATAAACTCATGCGTGCCGGTCCCGCCGATTGTGCCGGGATCGGCCTCCACGGCTCTGAAGGTAAGGCCGCAGCGGGTAAAGACGGACGAATACGCCTTGTACATGCTCGCGTAGGTGTCATTCAGTCCTTCCCAGGATGAATCGAAGGAGTAGGCGTCCTTCATCACGAATTCGCGGGAGCGCAGGACGCCGAAGCGCGGACGCCGTTCGTCGCGGAATTTCGTCTGAATCTGGAAAACCGTAAACGGCAGTTTGCGGTACGATTTGATTTCGTCTGCGACAAGCGATGTGACGACTTCCTCGTGCGTTGCGCCAAGCGCAAAGGAGCTTCCTTGGCGGTCCGTCAGCCGCATCAGCTCCGGCCCGTATTGCTCCCATCGTCCGGAATGCTGCCACAGCTCCGCCGGATGCAGCGCCGGCATCATCAGCTCCTGTGCGCCAATGGCTTCCATTTCTTCGCGGATAATCGTCTGGACGTTGCGCAGCGCCTTCAAGCCGAGCGGCAGAAACGTATAGACACCCGCTGCAAGCTGTCTGGCTAAGCCTGCGCGAAGCATAAGCTGATGGCTGACGGCTTTGGCTTCGCCCGGCACTTCCCGCATGGTAGGCAGAAGCGCGTGTTTCATTCTCATCGTATATTCGCCTCCTATTTTTCGGGCTCATGTGTCGGGGCTCCCCGCAAAGTAGTCGGAATTCGCATCGAAGGCTCGCGTCACTTTGTGGGGTTTATGTGTCGGGGCTCCCCGCAAAGTAGTCGGAATTCACTTCGAAGGCTCGCGTCACTTTGTGGGGTTTATGTGTCGAGGCTCCCCGCAAAGTAGTCGGAATTCGCCTCGAAGGCTCGCGTCACTTTGTGGGGCTCAAATCGCGACCCACTCGTCGCGGTGAATGACTTCGATACGCAGCACGTCAACACGCTTCTGGACTTCGTCCGTAGATAAGCCGGCTGCTGCGCGAAGCTGCGTCGACGTGTAATTCACGACGCCGCGTCCGATCGTGCGGCCGTCGGAGCCGAGCACCTCGACGACGTCGCCGGGATGGAATTCGCCGTCGACCAGCGTAATGCCGGCCGGCAAAAGGCTCTTGCCGCCGGCGAGGAGGGCGGAGCGGGCGCCGTCGTCGACGGTGATCGCCCCCGTGGAGAGCGAGTGGAAGCCGACCCACTGCTTTTTCATGGACAGGCTGTGCGCGCTCGTCTCGAAATAAGTGCCTTTGCCGGCTTCGTCTGCCGCGAGCTGCAGATCGCCCGGTTCGCATACGCGCCCCACGAAGACCGGAACGCCTCCGCGCATGGCGATGCGGGCCGCTTCGACCTTCGAACGCATACCGCCCGTACCGACAGCCGACCCGGCTCCGCCGGCAAAGCGGTAAATGTCCTCGCTGATGATTTCGACGCGTTCGATACGCTGCGCCTCCGGATTCGTTCTGGGATTATCGGTGTATAAGCCGTCCGTATCGGTAATGATGATCAGACGCTGCGCCTTTACGAGGTTGGCGACGAGCGCGGACAGCTTGTCGTTGTCGCCGAATTTGAGCTCGTCGATCGACACCGTGTCGTTTTCGTTAATAATCGGAACGATTCCGTGTGCCAGAAGCTCATCGATTGTCATTTGTGCGTTATGCATCCGTTTGCGGTTGGAGAAGTCGGAGCGGGTGAGCAGCAGCTGCGCCACGTGCACGCCGTCCGCCGCGAAAGCTTCCTGATAAGCCTGCATGAGCAGGGCTTGCCCTACGGCCGCCGCCGCTTGCTTCTCGTGCACGTTCTTCGGCCGCTGCTTGTAGCCGATCGTCGTAAAGCCCGCCGCCACAGCGCCCGACGTCACCAGCAGCACCTGGTGGCCGGAATGTCTCAGCTTAGCCAATTCGCCCGCAAAAAAGGCGACCCGTTCCCGGTTTAAGCCTCCTGCTTCCGAGGTAAGCGAGCTGCTGCCGATTTTTACTACGATACGATGCGTCATGTCATTCACGTCCTTGAATCCATAGTTAATGAGCGTTCCATATTCCGTTTAAGGCCGGCTATTCGCCGAAAATAAAAAAGCTTCCGTCCTCATGAAAACAAGGACGAAAGCTTGGGCTTCCGCGGTACCACCTTAGTTGACGAACCCGACTACGGGGCCGTCCGACTTAGTCCCTAGTAACGGCAGGGAGCCGTTCAACTCGTCGTTGACCGTTCGGGGGTGGGTTTCGGATAGGATCCGCGGTAAATTCTCTCAGCCTGGAAATTTACTCTCTGACGCGTTTCTTCTTCCTACTGGTCCCGTCAATACGTTTGCGTATGGCAAATATGAAATGATTTCCGTATAGCATAGCATGGCGTCATGCGATTGTAAAGCCATTGCGGCGGGTCTGCGTGACTGTTCTTTCTAACCAAACCCTTCCGTTAAGCCTCGCGGCTTAGACGGAAGCACGTATCCCGTCACCCGAACAACGCCAGCTTTCCGATACGCTCGGCAGCTTCTACGAGCCGTTCTTCGGTGGTCAGCAGTCCCATTCTAACGTAACCCTCGCCGCTGGTCCCGAAGCCGATTCCCGGCGCCACGACGATTTTCGCTTCGCTTAGCAGCAGGTCGGCAAGCGACGCGGACGTATGGCCTTTAGGCACGGGCAGCCACGTGAAGAAGGAGCCTTCAGAAGGCTTCGCCTGCCAGCCGATCCGGTTTAGCGCCTCGAACAGCGTGTTGCGCCGGGATTCATACACGGAGACAAGCTCGCGCACGCAATCCTGCGGCCCTGTCAACGCTTCCGCCGCAGCTTCTTGAATGCCGCCGAACAGGCTGCAGTAATAATGGTCCTGAATCAGATTGATCAGACGGACGATCTCACGGTTGCCGATGGCGAAGCCGACCCGCCAGCCGGCCATGTTGTACGTTTTGGACAGCGTGTAGAACTCGACGCCGACTTCCTTCGCTCCGGGCGTCTGCAGGAAGCTGCGAGGCTTTTGTCCGTCGAAGCCGATTGCGCCGTAAGCAAAATCGCTCGCTACGACGATGCCGTTCCGTTCGGCAAAGCGCACGGTTTCTTCGTAAAACTCGGCGGGCGCGTTCACGCCGGTCGGGTTGTTCGGATAATTGAGGAACATCAGCTTGGCGCGGTTCAGCTCGTCCGGCTTCAGGGAACCGTAATCGGGCAGAAAACGGTTCGATTCGCGCAGCGGCATGAACACCATCTCACCGCCTGCGAGCACGACGCCCGACCAATAATCGGGGTAGCCCGGATCGGGAACAAGGCAGACGTCTCCCGGGTTAAGCAAGCATTGGCTAATCTCGACGAGACCCGTTTTGCCGCCGAACAGGACGGCTACTTCGGTTTCCGGATCCAACTGAACGCCGTAATCCTCCGCGTAACGGCGGGCGACCGCTTCCTTCAAAAAGCCGAAGCCGCTGAAGGGCGGATATTTGTGATAGAGTGGATTCGGCGCCGCTTCCTGCAGCTTTCGTACGATATGGGCAGGGGTCGGACGATCCGGATTGCCTTGACCCAGATTGATGACGTCGTGGCCGGCGGCGATTTGCGCGTTCGCTTTCTTGACCAGGGTAGCAAAAAATTGAGTCGGCAGCTGCTGCATTCTCTCCGCAGGCTGAATGGCAAAAGGCATCGGTTGTTCGAGATTCATATAGCTTCACTCCGCAAGTTTATTAAGGCGGGTTTCCGTTTGGAAACGGTCAACCTCGCTCGGTTTTATCCTGTGCACAAGTCGATTTCTACTGTATCAAAAAACGGGATGGCTGTATAGTACGGTACGGGGTTACTGCTTAGGTGAAAAATCTTGATTCTTCAGCGCATTGCGTAAGCATCTAACTGGAAAACATGCTGTTCATTTTGTTCATAGGCGGTTCTCATCATCATTTATATGGAAAACCTGCCGTTATTCCGATAATTCCCCTCATCTGCTTAGAAAACGTGAGGAAATAGATGGAGAAAATCCAGTCCGTTCAAAATGACTATGCAAACCAATTAATATTAGCTGGAGTTTTTCCAGTTGCTTGGTCGGTGGAGTTCACGGTTTTGCGGCAAATTAAGGTTCAACTCATGTAGGACGCTGATTTTACGGGATTTGCACAAATAAGGTACCTAAGAGGTGACAAACGATGCGTTCAGGTCCGATCGTTCCCATGTCTCGCGGAACATGATACACTGGGTTAGTTTGACGCACATCAATAGAAACGGGGATTGGCCATGAAGTATATGCTATCTGTATTTTTGGGGGCGTGCAGCTTCGGAATCTTGTCCACGATCGTAAAGCTTTCCTACGGCAAGGGCTTTACGCCCGCGGAGGCGGTAGGCGGACAAAATCTGTTCGGCTGGCTCGTGCTGCTCGTGCTGATGCTCTTCTTTTCGCGGCATAAGATACCCTGGAGGACGGCCGGCACGCTAGCTTTGGTCGGCATGACTTCCGGGTTGACCGGCATGTTCTATTACGGCTCGCTTCAGACGGTGCCGGCTTCGATCGCCATCGTGCTTTTGTTTCAGTTTACGTGGATCGGCGTTCTGCTCGAGTCGGTCATCGACCGGAAAACGCCGGGCACCTCCAAGCTGGCGTCGCTTGTTTTTCTCGTCATCGGAACGGTCGTCTCCAGCGGCTTGCTGAACGGCGGAGCATTCGAGCTGACCGGCAAGGGAATCGTGCTCGGGCTGTTGTCCGCGCTGACGTTCTCCTTGTTCATTTTTTTCAGCGGCCGTACGGCCACGCATGTGCCGGTGCTGACACGCAGCTTCTGGATGGTGTCGGGCTCGCTGCTGCTCGTCTTTATCGTCTATCCGCCGGTTTATTTGCTCGATCTGGGCAGGCTCGCCGACATGACGCCGTACGGACTACCTCTAGGCGTGTTCGGCATGGTCATTCCGCCGCTGTTCTTCGCCATCGGCGTGCCGCGGATCGGCCCCGGACTTGCGACGATATTGAGCGCCGCGGAGCTTCCGACAGCCGTAACGCTGTCCGCCGTCGTGCTCGGCGAGCAGGTATCGCCGCTGCAATGGTTCGGTGTCGCCGTTATTTTGTTCGGCATCGCGGTTCCGCAGATGGGCTTGCTGCTCCGCGGTAAGACGCGGGAACCGAAGGGCGTCTAGCGCAGCCCGTTCGGTTTCTTTTCAAATGGCTGGCGGATTCATGCTATAATGAGGAAAAGCTTTGATATTGCGGTGGATTTGATGAGTATGCCACTGCCGAAACGTCAATACACTTGCGCCGACTACATGGGATGGACGGAAGGCGAGCGAGTGGAAATTATAGAAGAGATCCGGAAATTTGCTTGGAATGACACCCAACCATAACTATCGCAAGGGAGTTATCGAATCATGACTACATCTTCGCTACGCATCAGCTTGCTGCAAATGGATATCGCGATCGGCGAGCCCGAGCGCAATTTCGCCAAACTGGAGTCGATGCTGGAACAAGCCGTCGGAGCGGCCGAAAAGCCGGATGTCATCGTGTTTCCGGAAATGTGGAATACGGGCTATGCGCTCGACCGCATTCACGAGCTGGCCGACGTGCAGGGCGTTAGGACGCGCGAATATTTGTCGCAATTCAGCCGAAAGCACCAAGTGAACATTATTGGGGGTTCGATCGCCGAGAAGAAGGACGACGCCGTCCTGAATACGATTTACGCATTCGACAGGACCGGTGCCGTTGCCGCGGACTACTCCAAGATTCATTTGTTTCGTTTGATGGACGAGGAAAAATATTTGACGGCGGGGGAACGGGTCGGCCGCTTCGACTTCGACGGCATTCAGGCGGGGATGATGATCTGCTACGACATTCGATTCCCGGAGCTGTCCCGGAAGCTCGCGCTTGACGGAGCCAAGCTGCTGTTCGTGCCCGCCGAGTGGCCGCACCCGCGGCTTCATCACTGGCGCACGCTGCTGATGGCGAGAGCGATCGAAAATCAAATGTATGTCGTTTCGTGCAACCGCGTCGGAACGAGCGGTACGACATCGTTCTTCGGACATTCGATGGTCATCGATCCGTGGGGCGAAGCGCTTGTGGAAGGCGGCGAGGAGGAAGCCGTTCTGACGGCGACGATCAATCTGGACGATGTCGACAGGGTGCGCCGGACGATCCCGATTTTCGAAGACCGCCGCCCGCATTTGTATAAATAAGAACAACCCCCGAAGCTTCCTTGCCGAAGCGGCGGGGGTTGTTTTTCGCACATGCACGGCGATCGTGCTTATTTTACGGCCTCGACCGCTGTCGAGATAAACGCTTCCGCCGCTTTCGACAAATAGCGTCCTTTGCGGTAAGCGATGACTAGCATCCGGCTTGGGGCGCCGATCAGCTTCAAGTAAACGGGGACAAAGGGGCTGCCCAGCTCTCTGGCGATCATTGAGGGAACGAACGAGATGCCCATGCCGGCGGCGACGAGCGACTGCACGGTTTCAATGTTGCTGCTTTCGAACACGACCCGAGGCACGAAGCCGGCTGCGGCGCAAAGCTCAAAGGCCAGCTGGCGGAAGCCTTGGCCCCGCTTCAGCACGATGAACGGCTCGTCGCGCAGTATGGAGACATCAACCGGTTCTCCGTTTCGGGCCAGCTCGGCCAGCGGATGCTGCTGCGGAACGGCCAGCTCGATTTCCTCTTCGATAAGCGGCTCGTAGGAAAGCGCGGGATCGATAACCGGCAGCGTCAGCAGGCTGATATCCGTCTGGCCGCTTGCCGTCAGCGATTCCAGATTGGATGTCGTCTCTTCCACGAGCATGACTTCGATGCCGGGGTGCAGCTTATAGAATACCGGGAGAATGCGAGGCAAAATATGCGCGCCCGTCATCGGCAGGGAGCCGACGATCAGCCTGCCTTTGCGCATCTGCGATATGTCTTCCATTTCTTTTTTGAGCTGGGCGATCATGTCGAGTATGGTTTGCGCCTTTTCCACAAAAACGGAACCCGCGTGAGTGGCTTCGACGGAATTCGTGTTGCGCTGAAACAGCAGAACGCCGATTTCTTTCTCGAGCTTGGCGAGCTGCTGACTGAGCGAAGGCTGCGCGATATGAAGCTTTTCCGCCGCCCGCGAAAAATTTTTGTCCGCTGCAATCTGCACCGCATATTGAAGCTGCCGAATTTCCATCTATATTCCTCCTAAATGATTTTGCGGGGTTGCTTATTACTTCATCCTATAGCTCTTATAGATATTATATCTTGGAACAATGAACAAAGAAATGATACGATATTTGCATCGAAATTCATAGGTTAGCTTCTTACAAAGTTCGACATCTTCAAGAAGAGGTGGGGTAACGATGACAAAAAAGACATTGTACGAGAAAATTTGGGACAATCACGTTATTAATCAGGAAGCGGGCAAGCCGGCCATTATTTATATCGATTTGCACCTGGTTCACGAAGTAACGTCGCCGCAGGCGTTCGAAGGGCTTCGCCTGAACAACCGCAAGGTGCGCCGTCCGGATCTTACTTACGCGACGATGGATCATAACGTACCTACGAAAGACCGTTTTAACATAACCGATCCGATTTCGAAACAGCAGATCGACACTTTGTCGCAAAACTGCGCGGACTTCGGGGTCAAGCTGTTCGACCTGAATAACGTCGACCAAGGCGTCGTTCACGTTATGGGACCTGAAATCGGCTTGACGCACCCGGGCAAAACGATCGTATGCGGCGACAGCCACACTTCGACGCACGGCGCATTCGGCGCACTGGCCTTCGGTATCGGCACGAGCGAGGTCGAGCACGTGCTTGCCACCCAGTGCTTGCAGCAAGGCAAGTCCAAGACGATGGAAGTTCGCATCAGCGGCAAGCTGAAGCCGGGCGTAACGGCAAAGGACTTGATTCTTGGCGTTATCGCGAAGTACGGCACCGATTTTGCTACAGGCTATGTCGTCGAATATACGGGCGAATCGATCCGCGGACTGTCGATGGAAGAGCGGATGACCGTCTGCAACATGTCGATCGAAGCGGGAGCGCGCGCCGGCCTGATCGCGCCTGACGAAACGACCTTCAACTACTTGCGCGGCCGTGAATACGTACCGCAAGGCGAAGCGTACGATCAAGCGGTTTCCGAATGGAAGAAACTGACAACCGACGAAGGCGCAGTTTACGACACGGTCGTCGATTTCGACGCCGAAACCCTCGTGCCGCAAGTGACTTGGGGAACGAGCCCGGGGATGGGGACGGACGTAACGGCTTCCGTACCGGAGCCGAAGAGCCTTCCGACGGAGAATGAACGCAAAGCGGCTGAAAAAGCGATTGAATATATGGGCTTGACTCCGGGAACGCCGATGACGGACCTGAAAGTAGACGTTGTCTTTATCGGTTCCTGCACGAACGGCCGGATCGAAGATTTGCGCGCGGCTGCTTCGGTCGCCAAAGGCTACACGGTAAATCCTACGGTGCGCGCAATGGTCGTGCCGGGCTCCGGTCGTGTTAAATTACAAGCGGAGAAAGAAGGCTTGGATAAAGTGTTCGTCGAAGCGGGCTTCGAATGGCGCGACGCCGGCTGCTCGATGTGTCTGGCGATGAATCCTGACGTGCTGAGCCCGGGCGAACGCTGCGCCTCGACTTCGAACCGCAACTTTGAAGGACGTCAAGGACGCGACGGACGCACCCATCTGGTTTCGCCTGCAATGGCTGCTGCTGCCGCGATCAAAGGACATTTCTACGACGTTCGCGAATGGCAATTCCACTAAGATCATAACTAGACATTCTAATGTCTCTTTTTCAGAACCAACCGTTCTGCTTTGTTACCGGAAGGGGACATTAGAATTACCTTGAGGGGAGAACGAATAGATGCAACCTTTTATTAAGCATACAGGTCTGGTCGGACCGGTCGACCGCGTCAACGTCGATACGGATGCCATTATTCCGAAACAGTTTTTGAAAAGAATCGAGCGGACCGGCTTCGGACAATATTTGTTTTTTGAGTGGCGCTTTGATCAAGCCGGCAACGTGATTCCCGAGTTTTCGCTGAACCAACCGCGTTACGAAGGAGCTTCGGTGCTTATCTCCCGCGCCAACTTCGGCTGCGGCTCGTCCCGCGAGCACGCGCCTTGGGCGATTTTGGACTATGGCTTCAAGGTCGTTATCGCGCCATCGTTCGCAGACATTTTCTATAACAACTGCTTCAAAAACAGCATTCTGCCGATCAAGCTTTCCGAGGAGCAAGTGGAAGATTTGTTCCAGCGTACGACGGCTAAAGAAGGCTACAAGCTGACCGTCGATCTTGAGCAAAAGAAGATTACCGACGAACAAGGCCTGGAAATTGCCTTCGATCTTGACGAGCACCGCAGACAGTTCCTGCTGCTTGGTCTTGACGATATCGGTCTGACGCTGCAGCACGATTCGGCGATCGCCGCCTATGAAGAACAGCACGCGTCGCGTATCGCTTATAAATAAAAACGCATAGTTTAACGCCAGCCGCGGGACTTCGCTCCCGCGGTTTTTTCGATTTATCAAGAGTCAGCCCGTCTACCCTATCCAAAAATCATTGGAAAATGGAATGAAAGGAAGATATGGATGACATTATTGCCGATAATCCGTCCGCAGCGTCTAAATCTAGTAAAATACGACATTTAACGCAACTTTATCGTAGATTTTGCGTTATACTAGTGTCGGACAAAGTCGGAAGCTTACGCTTTACCGCAGTACGAAAAACGAACATGGGTTGAGGTGTGCGATGAGGAAGTTTTGGATTGCGCTGTTGCCGGCGCTGTTGCTGTTGCAGCTGCTTTTGCCGCAGATTGGGATGGCTAACGCTTCGGAGGTACGTCTGTTTCTGGATGGCAAGCAGCTGAAACCGGAGGAGCCGCCGCGAATCGTCAATGAAATTACGCTCGTTCCCATGCGTATCATTTCGGAAGCGCTCGGAGCCAAGGTCGACTGGATACAGGAGAAACAGAAAGCTACGGTTGATAAAGGCGAGATTCATATGGATTTTCATATCAATCGTCTGGAAGCGAACGTCAACGGAACCGTCCAAAAGCTTGAAGCCGCGCCAATCAACGTAAACGGCAATACGCTTCTGCCTGTCAGAATCGTTGCCGAGCAGCTCGGGCTGAAGGTCGACTGGGACAATGACGCGAGGGCCGTACTGTTAACCAAGAAGGAACCGGAGAAGAAGCCGGAAGACGGGAAAGGCAATGGCGGCGAAAACGGCCAAAATCTACCCGATAAACCGGGCCCGATCGGAACTCCTGGCTCGGAAGCGCCGGGCGGCGGCGGACAAAAGCCGTCGGGAACAGCTGAAGTCACAGCTATCGGCTTTGCCGAAGACAAATTGACCATTCTGACGAACGGGAACGTAAAGCCATCATTGTTTACATTAAAAAACCCGGATCGGCTCGTCATTGAACTGCCGAACAGCAAATTGTCAAAGTCATTAAAAGCAGGAACAGGCATCGATACCGCTTCCGCCTTGAAGCAAGCGAGCGGCGTATCCGTCGCCGAGGTGCCGTCCGCATCCGCGCCGCCATCCGGAAGCGAGACCATTCGTTCCGCGGCTTCGGGGAATCCCGAAAGTTCGAGCGCCGCCGGGACAAGCCCTACAAGCGACTCGGGCAAAAGGTCAATTGCAACAAGCCCGACGCCAAGCCCGTCTCCAACCGGGACGGCTAAAGCGACAGGCTCGGCAAGCCCGACGCCAAGTCCGAAAGATAACGCCGGTGGCGCCGGCACCCAGGCTTCGACCGCAACCGCAGCCGGCGGACTGTCGAGCGATTCCGTGCAAGCAGCCGCTTCGGCTAACGGCGGAGAATTTACCCCTATACATAAGGCTATCGGTAAAATCCGATACGCTAATTTTAAGAACGATCCCGCAGTCGTTCGCGTTGTGGTCGACCTGAACTCGAAAATCTTTTATAATTTAGTGGAGTCGGCATCGGCCGGCGCTATCGTCATCGCATTCAGCGACAAGGAGACGGCGGCGCCTTCGCCCGGATCGGGAGCCAAATACAAAGTGGTTATCGATGCGGGACACGGAGATGGCGATCCTGGCGCCAAATCGGTAACGGGGCGATTCGAGAAGGATTTTACGCTGGCGATGGCTCTCAAAGTGAAAAAGTATTTGCAGCAGGATTCTTCCATTGAAGTGCTGATGACGAGGGAGGACGACACCTTCCTTGAGTTAGACGAACGGGTCGAATTCGCCAACAACCGCAACGCGGACGTATTCGTTTCGATTCACGGCAATAAGTTTACATCCCCTTCCGTTCGCGGAACGGAGACGTATTATTGGCGCGAACAAAGCTTTGAGCTGGCGAAGCTTCTGCATGACCGCATTTTGAATGCGGCCGGTTTTCCGGACCGGAAAGTGAAGAAGAACGATTACCGTGTCATCAAAAGCACAACAATGCCTGCCGTACTTTGCGAAATCGGATTTTTATCGAATGAAGCGGAAGAAGCACAGATGTTCAAGGAAGAACTCCAGGAAAAGGTTGCCGAAGCCATAGCCGCAGGCATTAAACAGTACCTTCACTAGTGAAGCGCCGAGCGGTACGTCGAACGGAACCTAAGAAACCAAATACACCGGGAGGGGATACCATGCGCAAACAAACCATCACGTACATCGTAGCCGCTTGTATGGCCGTAACCGCTGCCGGTTGCGGACAAGCGAAGCAGCCGAACAACAACGCCGCGCAGCCTTCTGCCGCAACGCAGCAGCCTTCGCAAAGCCCGTCGCCGTCGGCTTCGATTGCGCCGGCTAAGCAGGAGAAGAGCATCCAGGTCTATTATTCCGACGAAACGGCCAGCAAGCTGGAAGTGAGAACGGTTACGATCCGTTACGAGAACGATCAAGCCAAATACGCCGAAGCTTTCAAAGCGCTGCAGACGGGGCCGGACAAACAGGCAATTCCGCTATGCGCGGGATTGACGCTGAAGTCGGCAACCGCCAAAGACGGTGCGCTCGTACTGGACGTTTCTTTAAATCCGGACGGGCAATTAGGATCAAATGGGGAAGCGATGCTTTTGCAGGCCCTGCAAAAGACGCTGTTTCAATTTACCGAATTGAAATCGATCGACGTGCTGCTTGACGGCAAGCAAGTCGAAAGTTTAATGGGGCATATGGATTTGCCGCATCCTATGCACAGGTCTTAACGGGCGGCTCATGGAGAGAGGGGAAAACAGATGGGTAATTCGAAGGTGGCAAAACGCGCTGTCGTCGTAACGATCGCGGCGACGATGGCGCTTGGCGGCGCTCCCGTATGGGCGGAAACGACCGGGGGAACGGGAACGGCCCAAGGAAGCACGGCGACGGCGAAATCTAGCTTTCCCGATGTGGCGGTTTCGCACTGGGCGAACAAACATATTACGAAACTATCGCTGCTCGGAATCATTCAAGGATACGACGGCAAATTTTTCCCGGAGAACAATGTTTCCCAGCAAGATGCGCTTATTATGGCAATCCGCATGATGGGACTCGAGGATAAAGCGAAGGGGAACAGCGTCGAGACGGTCCTGCCTAAAAATATGGTCGTACGCAGCGACGCAAAACCTTACGTCATCCAGGCGATCGAGAGCGGGCTGATCAAAATTCAGGAAGAGTCCGACAGCGCGGGCAGCGGAGACAAAACGAGTTGGGGAGAGCGCGGCGCATCGCGCGAATGGATCGCCAAAATCGTCGTCCGCATGCTCGGCAAGCAAGGAGAAGCGGACAAGCAGCAAAACGGCTCGACTTCATTCTCCGATACGTCCAGCATGTCTTCCTGGGCAATCGGCTACATAAACGCGGCGGTAGGCATGAAGCTTGTGGATGGCTTCGAGGACGGAAGCTTCAAGCCGAAGGGCAGCGTAACGCGGGCCCAAATGGCGACATTCCTGAGCCGGGCTGCCAAAGACATCGCTCAGCTTTCGGGGCAAGCTTCGATCCGGTACATCGACCAGATTGGCGATAAGTCCATTCGGTTAGCCGATTCGGTCGGCACACTCTCAAGTTTTGGCGTAAGCGGCGCAACCGCTATTTTTAACGCTTCGAACGATCCCGGACAAATCAAGTTCAGCGATTTGAAAGCGGGCAGCGAAATCTACGTAGTGACGCAAGGTACGAATGCGGTTTATATCGAGGTGGTTCGCGAGGATGCCGGGATCGAAATGGCCGAGGGCGTTCTTGAAGAGGTCAATTTGGTCGAAATGAAGCTGAAACTGACTGCCGCTACCGGAACCGGCTGGTACGATCTGGCGCAAGCCGTCACGGTGCTCAACAAAGACGGCAGCGGGTCCAGTCTCGGCTCCTTGGAGAAGGGCAGCAAGCTTGCGCTTAAACGCTTGTCTTATCCAGCCGGCAGCAAGTTCAGCCAGGTAACAATCGTACAGCCGCCTGTCATCGCGAATGCCGAAGGTGCCGTACAAAGCGTCAAAGCTTCGGAAAATAAGCTGATCGTTGCGGAAAAAGATAAAGGCACGGTTGAGTACACGCTGGCGGCCGGTGCCGATATTACGTTTAAGGGCACGACCTCGACCGAGCTCGGCAAGCTTCAGCAAGGAGACAAGGTCAAGTACCAGACGCTTAACGGCGCCATTACGACGCTTGACGTCACTAAGCCTTATGCGGAGACGGTCGATCAAGGGAAGCTGGAATATGTAAGCTCGGACGCGGGCAATTCCTATGTGACCATCCGTAAAGCGGCCGGAAACAAACCGGCAAGCTATGACGTTCGCTCCGACGTTACGGTGACGATTCCCGGATTGTCATATGCGGGGGTCAAAGATTTGAAGGTAGGGGACGAACTGAAAGTCGAGCTTGACGACAATAACAACGTCACCGCCATTATCGTGATGTCCCGCTCGATTCGAACGACGTATATGGTTTCGGTTGTCAGCTACGACGCCGATACGAAATCGTTAACCGTTCTCCAGGACGGTCGTCCCGAAGCTTATGTGTTGAGCGATAACACGGTTATCGATAAGAACGGCTATCCGGTTACGGTCGCGAATTTCCCCAGTCAATTTCCAAAGGGCATGAAAATTGATCTGGTCGCTTCCCAAGGCGATAAATCCGTGCAAAAAATTATGGTATCCAATACGTACGAAGGAACCATCGCGCTTATCAACTCCACAACGTCCGATTTAACGATCAAAACGGATGACGGACAAATCTTGCCGTTAAAACTTAGCTCGTCTCCGCTAGTTGAGTTGGCAGGGGGACAAGGGGCTGCGGTTCCTTCCAAGCTGGCAGTCGACGACAAGGTCAAAGTGACGCTTAGTTCGTCGCAGGATCGGGTTAGCAGCGTGCAGCAAGTGAAAACAAAGCTGGTCCGGCTGGTTTTCAAGGATGAACCGAACCGCCAAATCAAAGTAATTGACGAATCGGGAGCAACGTCTACTTTTATCGTTAACTATGACGTTCCGATTATCAACTCGTCCAAAACAAATGCCGTTTTCGCGGATATGAGCATCGACGAGAACATGCATATTTCGTTTACGGGAACTAAAGTTACGAAAGTCGCTATGCAGTCAACCCTGCGCGGCTCGGTTACATCCGTTGATGCGGCAACCGGCAAACTGATCGTGCAAGAATCGTCGGGAACAAGGCAAACGATCGATACGGCGGGTAAATTCATCGTACGTCAAGGCAATGCTGCGAACGGTTCGCTTTCTTCCCTTAAGCAAGGAGACCGCATCGAGCTGAACGCCAATCCGGATGGCGGCTTCACGGCAACGGTTGCCGAGAAGCAGCAGAGAACGGTTTCCGGATACAATCCGAGCTCGAGGGTGCTCACGCTGCTGCTTAGAGCGATTGGCGATAAGACGGAATACGTGCTCCATCAGAACGTTTACGTTCACAGAGGGGATACGGCGGTCATTCCGAATTACCTGGTGGCGCAAGAGCAAGTTTCGATCTATTTGATCGACGGCAAGATTATTGAGGTAGAACGTCAGTAAGCCCTCATTCTGTGCTACTCACACACAGTTGACATGATCAGAATCCGGCAGCAAAGCGACAGGCTTTCGTTGCCGGATTCTTTGCGTTTTTTTCGCGTTGTGACCTATTCGAAATGCACCGCATGATGCCGGCAAAAAAAAGACAAGGAATTTTCGCTTTTTTGCGAAAAAGTTCGGTTTTTGATGAAGGAAAGCATTGATTATCCTTGTATGATTCTGTACACTGATGGGTATTGGGCAAAAGCTACTACTTGCAATGGGGGAGGGATGACGCCAAGTGGTCCAGAAACAAGTTCGACACGTGCTTGACACGATTGCGGAGATGTTTCCCGATGCGCATTGCGAGTTACGCCATTCCAATCCGTTCGAATTAACGATTGCGGTACTGCTATCCGCTCAATGCACGGATGAAACGGTCAATAAAGTGACCCAAACGCTGTTTGAGAAATATAAAAAGCCTGAAGATTATGTGTCCGTTCCGCTTGACGAGCTGGAGCAGGATATTCGCCGGATCGGGCTGTTCCGCAGCAAAGCCAAAAACATCCAAAGCTTGTGCCGAATTTTGTTGGATACATATGACGGAAACGTACCGGAGAAGCACGAGCAGCTTGTCGAGCTGCCCGGCGTGGGCAGGAAGACGGCTAACGTGGTCGTTTCGAATGCTTTCGGCGTACCGGCTATAGCTGTCGATACTCATGTCGAGCGTGTTTCCAAACGGTTGGGCATGGCGAAGGAAGAAGATTCGGTGCTGGAAGTCGAGAAGAAGCTGATGAAAAAGGTCCCGAAGGACGAATGGACGATAACGCACCACCGGCTCATTTTTTTCGGGAGATATCACTGCAAAGCGCAAAACCCTAGCTGTACCGTCTGCCCTCTCCTCGAGGGTTGCCGGGAGGGCAAAAAACGTATGAAAACGCCGAAGATTAGAAAGACTAGTAAGATTGTAAAGAGATAGCGACGATAACGAATAAGGATGGGATTAAAGATGAAATGCATCGCAGTTTATACGAAAAGCTTCGAACAATTTTCGGACATTTACGAGGAAGTTCTGAATACGCCGCTTGC
The DNA here is from genome assembly GCF_046244365.1 of Paenibacillus litoralis. Lineage (NCBI taxonomy): Bacteria > Bacillati > Bacillota > Bacilli > Caryophanales > Paenibacillaceae > Paenibacillus > Paenibacillus litoralis. The sequence goes on from NZ_CP176395.1 coordinate 3,998,570, forward strand.
GGAGAACGAAGAGCGCGAGGTTGAGGGCGTAGTGGTTAGCGAATCGGGTACCGTGCCGGAAAACTATTTGGATCGGATGAAGGTTCGTCCGGACGTTGTCGTCATGAAGGTGAAGGACAAGGATATTACGATTTTGCAGCACGGCGACGTGTTCGAGATCTTCATTCCCGAAGAAGAAAACGTACTGCTATAGAAGCCGGAAGCCGAATTTTTCGGCTTCTTTTTACACAAACGGAAGCCCCACGTCCAAGGTGGGGTTTTTTTGAAGAGGAAAGGCCTCCACAAAGCTTCAGTAGCGTGGGGTTATTTACGAGAGTACGGGAGAAGGCTGCGGAGAGGCAGCCGATCCCGGGTACGACCGGGCAGCGGGGGGAACAAGAATGAATAATCAAACGCTTTTGGACATTGCGCAGCTGATGCGGGAGTCGGGGGACGGTCTTCATGCGGAAAAGCTGGCGGAAGTTGAACGGAAATATTCGTCGGGCGAGCTGACGATCGCATTCTGCGGCCACTTTTCCGCGGGGAAATCCAGCCTGGTTAACCGGCTTTGCGGCCACCGGCTGCTGCCTTCCAGTCCGATTCCGACAAGCGCGAATATCGTAGCGATCCGGAATGGCGCTCCGGCGGTCAAAGTTACGCGCACGGGCGGTTCGGCGGGAGAGCGCACGGCGGTCATCGCTCCCGAAGAGCTTGACGCCTATTGCAAAAATGGGGAAGACATCGCATCCATCGATATTTCGTATCCGATTCCGCTGCTGGGCGACCGGCTGGCGCTTCTCGATACGCCGGGCGTCGATTCGACCGACGATGCGCACCGTATGGCGACGGAATCCGCCCTGCATTTGGCGGACGTCGTTTTTTACGTCATGGATTACAATCATGTGCTTTCCGAAATGAATTTCGAGTTTGCCAAAAAGCTGAAGGAATGGGGCAAGCCGATCTATTTGATCGTCAATCAAATCGACAAGCACCGCGAGCAGGAGCTGACCTTCGAGGCTTTCCGCCAAGGCGTTGCGGAGGCGTTCGCCAACTGGCATATTTCGCCTGACGGTTTCGTCTATTTGTCGTTGAAATATCCCGATCATCCGCATCATGAGTGGGAAAAGCTGCTCTGGCTGATCGGCAGCCTTCAGGAGAAGGCCGATGAGCTGCGCGAATGGTCCGCCATTTGTTCGGCGGATCAGCTGATTCGCGATCATGCCAAGGTGCTGGAAACGCAGAACGAGGCGGAGAAGAGCAAACTGGCCGAGATCGCCGCGGACGTAAAGCCGTTGCAGGACGCCCACGGCGCGGAAGCTGTGGACGAGGAGGGCGGCGAGGGAACGGAGCCGGAAACAGACGGCGGCGATGCGGCGTCTTTGACGGAAGCGCTCAACCTCAAACGCCGGGAGCTTGCCGCTTTGACGGAGCAGGCGGACAGGAAACTGGCGGATTGGAAGATAGAGCTCCAGAAGCTTTTGGACAACGCGAACATTACGCCGGCGGGTACGCGCGATTTGGCCGAGCATTACTTGCAAGCCCGGAAGCCAGGCTTTAAGGTCGGCTTTTTTGCAGGGGCTGCGAAGACGGCGAAGGAAACGGAAAGCCGGCTGGCGGCGTTTCAGGCCGATTTCAGCGAGCGCGTTCGGGCCAATATCGCTTGGCATTTGCAGACGTGGGTCAAGGCGGCGCTGGAAGAGACCGGTTTGAAGGGCGAAGCCTACTCAGGAGCAGTCGATTCGATAGCCTTCGAGGTATCTCCGCAGTGGCTCGCCAATCAGGTGCAGCCGGGCGCCAGCTTCACCGGGGAATATACGCTTAACTATGCGAAGCAGATCGCTGGCGAGGTGAAGACGCAGTTCCGCCGGCTGTCGCTCGAGGTGCTCGAGCGGGCGCATGCCGAGCTCGCGGAGGCGAGCCGGGCGGAGGCGGACGCTCTGCGCGCCGAGCTTGCGGCGCTGGAACGGCGCTGCGAAGCGCAGCAGGCGCTCGAGCGGCTGCGCGCGCAGGAGGCGGCGTATGCCGAGGCGCTGCGCCAGCGGCTGCGCGAGGGCGGAGCCGCCGCGAAGCCGGCGGTGCCGGACGGCGCGGCGCTTGAAGCCGCTGCGCCGTCCGCGCCGGGCGAGCGCGCCGCCGTGCCGGCGCCGGCGGAGCCGCAGCCGGCCGCCGCGAGCCGCGGCGAAGCCGCCTCGGCGGCGCAGGCGAAGGCGCCGCAGGCCGCCGCCGCAGGCGAGGGCGCCGCGGGCGCGCATGCCGCGCGGCTGCGGGACACCGCCGTGCAGCTGCGCGGCGCCGCCGAGCTGGTCGGCGGCATCCCGGCGCTCGGCTCGATCGCGCGCTCGATGCGCGAGAAAGCCGACCGGCTCGCCGGCAACCGCTTTACGATCGCCTTGTTCGGAGCGTTCAGCGCCGGCAAGTCCTCGTTCGCCAACGCGTTGCTCGGCGAACGGGTGCTGCCGGTTTCGCCGAACCCGACGACCGCGGCGATCAATACGATCGTACCGGCGACTCCGGAGCATCCGCACGGCACCGTGCGCGTGAAGATGAAGCAGGAGGAAGCGGTGCTCGAAGAGGTTCGCTACTCGCTTCGCGTGCTCGGTCATCCAAGCGGCGGCTGGGACGACGCGCTCGCCAAGATTGAAGCGATCGCGCCGCAGCAGGTGAACGCGGGCGGCAAAGCGCACTACACGTTCCTGAAGGCGGTCGCCAAGGGCTACGGCGAAGCGAAAGAAAGCTTCGGCCGGGAGCTGATCGCCGGTTTCGAGCAGTTTGCCTCGTATGTCGCCGAAGAACGGAAATCCTGTTTCGTCGAAACGATTGCGCTGCATTACGCAAACAAGCTGACCGACCAAGGCGTCGTGTTCGTCGATACGCCTGGGGCCGATTCGATTAATGCCCGGCATACCGGCGTCGCCTTTAACTATATAAAGAATGCTGACGCGATCTTGTTCGTCACGTATTATAATCATGCGTTTTCGCAGGCGGACCGTGAATTTTTGCTCCAGCTGGGGCGCGTCAAGGACAGCTTCGAGATGGATAAAATGTTTTTCATCGTCAATGCCGCCGATTTGGCGGAGGACAGCGACGAGCTCAAACAGGTCGTCGCGCATGTGGAAGATAACCTGCTCAAGCACGGGATTCGCAATCCGCGCATTTATCCGGTATCAAGCAAGCTGGCGGTTGAAGGCAAAATGCAGGCGGACCGCAAGCTCGTCGAAGAATCGGGCATCGAGCCCTTCGAGCAGGATTTCATCCGCTTTACGTTCGAGGAGCTGACCGGCATTACGGTGCGTGCGGCCAAGCACGAAATGAAACGCGCTTCCGCGCTTTTGCAGGAATGGATGGCGAGCGCGAGACAGGGCGAGGCTGAGCGCAAGGAACGGCTTCGCGCGCTGGACGACGCGTTTGAAGCGGTACAAGCGGAGCTGAAAGCCCCGCTCTCCGCAAGCTATGTGCAGGATATGGGGAAAGAAACGCAGGAGCTTTTGTATTACGTGAAGCAGCGGGCGATGTACCGCTTCGGCGACTTCTATCAGATGGCGTTCAACCCCGCTTCGCTGCGCGAGGACGGCGGCGATATCCGCAAGCTGCTTCGTTCCGCCTGGATCGAGCTGCAAAGGCTGCTTTCTTACGATTTCTCGCAAGAAGTACTCGCCACGACGCTGCGCGTCGAACAGTTTATGAACCGGAGCGCAGCAACCATGCTTTCGGAAAAAGCCGCGGGCGTGCGTGAGCGGCTGCCGGCATTTGAGAGCGAACCGTTTGAGAAAGCTTCCTTCACTACTCCGGAGGTAGAGGAGACGCTTGAGATCGGCGAGGCGGACGAGAAATGGCTGCATGGCTTTTTCAAAAGCGGGAAGCATTTCTTTGAAGGAGAAGGGAAGCAAAAGCTTCGTGCTTCGCTCGAGTCGAAGCTTGCCGAGCCGATCGCCGCTTATCTGGAGCGCCACCGGAGTTTGATTGCCGACATGTATGGCGGTCAGTTCGAACGACTGCTGCTGGAAAGGCGGGGCGCCTTGCTCGAAGCCGCCGCCGAGCATGTATCGGGTATCCGCGACGCGCTGGAGATGAAGGTCGATTTCGATAAGCTCAGGCATATGCAGGAGCAGCTCGAGGTGCTGTACGGGGAAGAAGCGGCCGTTAAAGCTTGACCCGCTTTTTATAACGAGAAAAAGACTGTTTCCTTTCGAAATGAAGGGAAGCAGTCTTTTTTGCGTGTCGGTAAAGGAACGTTCATCCTCTTTTACTACATGACCAATCATTCCGAAATGAAGCCGCTGCATGAAGCCGACACCGGGCGAATGGGCATCACGGATCGTTCGCGCGTCCGAACGGTTCGGAATTTTCCGCTATACCGATTTTCTCCGATTTGAACAATTTTCGCTTCGATAGAACAATATTCGCATGGGTTTTTCCGGGTTCCTACGGTTATGGGAAAGTTGGGAAAATAATGCGGAATGCGTTTTTTCTGTTTTTCACGAAAGGGCTTTCATTGGCCCTGAAAGGCACGATTTAAGAGAATACGTTGGATTGTGTTTGCATTTCAACATGATATGTAAGTATAAGCGGTTATATGCGGGATTCCACTCATTGCCGTATGTTTCATATGGTGCTAACATTCAACGTATTACGGGTACACAATTTGGTAAATCGCTTTCTATTCCAGCTTTTCCAGCCCGTAAACGCGCTAAATCGGTTTCGAAATCAACCACGCTAAGAGGAGGAGTTTTGCTGCAAAAATCTTGCGATTTGCGGGGCAAATCCGACGTAGGGGTGCGAAGCGATGTCGTTTCATCCGGCGGTGCGCTAACACCGCATGTTCCGAAGCACCACTTCTCAAAACGGAATTGGTTTCACGGGTTTCTGGGAAATTGAAAAGCTTTTCTGGTTGTAACTATGAATAATCATGCAGCGTATGCATTCAAAAACAGTTCCCTAAAGGAAAGGATCCAGGGTTGCGATGAGGCTTTCCCGGCGAGGGGAAGTTCAGTCGCTCCTACAATCTTATCCGGCAGAGGAAAACTATGCTTACGAAGAACTTTCCTGACGGAAAGTTTGTAGGGGGTTGTCACTGTGAACGTGTTCAAGCAATTGAAGGAGTATTATTGGCCGGATCGAAAGCTTTTGTTTGTATCGATCGGATGTCTGGTATTAGCCACGGCGCTCGGGCTCGTTTATCCGAACCTGCTGCGCTATTTGATCGACGATGTAATCCGTAAAGAGGAATACGGCATGGTGCCGAGGCTGGCGCTTGCGGTCGTATGCGTCGTATCCGTCAAAGGGCTGCTGCAATACCTGCACGGCTTGTCGGGCGGCTGGCTCGGCAACAAAGTCGCTTACAACATGAGGGGCGCGCTTTATCACAAATTGCAATTTTTGTCCTTTCAATATTATGACAAGGCCCGCACGGGCGACTTGATGTCGAGGCTAACGGCCGATTTGGAGGCAATCCGCCAGTTCATCGGGTTTGGGTTCGCGCAAATTTTGAACGTCGTGCTCATGGTGGTATTCGGCTCGGCCATGATGTTCTCGCTGAACTGGAAGCTGACGCTCATCACGTTCGTGACCATGCCGTTTCTCGTCTTCACCGCGATGAAATTCGAGAAAAACATCCATCCCGCCTTTCGCAGCATCCGCAAATCGATGAGCGATTTGACGACGGCGGTTCAGGAAAATATTACCGGCGTTCGCACGGTGAAATCGTTTGCGCGCGAGCCTTACGAAATCGACAAATTTTCCGAGCGCAGCACCGCTTATAAAGATACGAACATCCAAACCTCGAACATTTGGGCGAAATACTTTCCGGTTATGGAGCTGTTCGCAAATTTAAGCGTAGTCGTGCTTCTTGGCGCCGGCGGTTACCTGGTGATCGAAGAATCGATGACGATCGGCGAGCTGGTCGCATTCTTCAGCCTAATCTGGTACATTATCGGTCCTATGTGGGGCATAGGCTTCCACATTAATAACTATACGCAATCCAAAGCATCCGGTGAGCGCGTACTGGAGATTTTGCACCAATACGTTCACGTCAAAGACAAGGAAAACGCCGTAAAGCTGATTCCGGATCAAGTAAAAGGCCATGTACGGTATGAAAACGTTACGTTTGCCTATCCGGATGCCAAGCCGGCGCTTACCGATTTCAGTTTGGATGCCCCTCCGGGCAGCGTGATCGGCATGCTTGGCGGTACGGGCGCGGGTAAATCGACCGTGATTCAGCTGCTGCTGAGGGCGTACAACATCAAAGAAGGCAAAATCACGCTGGATGGGCGTAATATCGCCGATATTCAAGTTCGGGATCTGCGCGAACAGACGGCGCTCGTATTCCAAGAGACGTTCCTGTTCTCCGCTTCGATTCGGAACAACATTGCGTACGGCAACCGCGACGTTTCGCTGGAGCAAATTATCGAGGCCTCGAAGATGGCTAAAGCGCATGATTTCATCATGGAGCTGCCTCTCGGGTACGATACGATCGTCGGCGAGCGCGGACTCGGATTGTCCGGCGGGCAAAAGCAGCGTATCGCGATTGCCAGGGCGCTGCTCAAGGATCCGAAAATTTTGATTCTCGATGACGCGACAAGCGCCGTCGACATGGAAACCGAGCATGAGATCCAAGCCGGCTTCAAGCAGCTGATGAAGGGACGTACGACATTTATCATCGCGCACCGTATTTCTTCGCTTCGTCATGCCGACGAGATTATCGTATTAGACAAGGGCCATACCGTGCAGCGCGGATCGCATGAAGAGCTGCTGAAGCAGCCGGGGCCGTATCTCGACACGTATAACATTCAATATGCGGATCGACCGCAGGAAGACAATAACGGCCATGATGCCGCCGAGCATGAGGAGCAAGGCAAATTGGCGGAAGTCATTCGTTTGGAGAGGAGGCTGGCGCAGTGAGCGGACAGCAGGAAGAACGAAGTCGGCAGGAAACGGCGGATAACGGAAGCCAGGCCGAGCCGGAAGTGAAAACGGGAGACGCCGGCCCCAATCAAGCAAAGGCGAATGAACGTTTTACTTATCAAGACGACGAAGTGATGGAGAAGGCATTCGACTGGAGCCAGCTGCGCCGGTTGTCGCACTATTTGAAGCCTTACGGGCGTCAAATGATGCCGATCATCATCATTACGATGCTGCTTGGTACGCTTACCAAGCTGGCGATCCCTTTTCTGATCACGCTGGCAATCGACGATGCCTTAATCGCAGGAAACAGCTCGAAGCTGATTACGATCGTGTGCATTATGGCCGGCGTTTACGTAGTCCAGTGGCTGGCGAATAATTACCGCATCCGCTATATGAACAACATCGGACAGAAGGTCATTTACGACCTGAGGAAGGATTTGTTCAGCCACATCCAGCAGCTTTCGTTCCGTTTTTTCGATAAGCGTCCGGCGGGCTCTGTGCTCGTTCGCGTGACGAACGACGTAAACTCGATGCAGGATTTGTTTACGAACGGCGTCGTGAACGTGCTGATCGATCTGGTGCAGCTGGTCGGTATCATCATTATTTTGCTCAGTATGAACGTGAAGCTGGGGCTTGCGATCATCGTTACCGTACCGCTTATGTTCCTCGTGTCGACTACGCTGCGCAAGCGGATCCGCCGGGCATGGCAGGACGTTCGGACGAAGCAGTCGCGGATCAACTCCCACTTGAACGAATCCATTCAGGGGATTAAAGTGACGCAGGCGTTTACGCAGGAAAAGGAAAATATCGGCTATTTCAAAAATATGAACGATACGAACCGCAAGTCGTGGAACAACGCAACCGCGCTGAACCAAAGCTTCGGACCGATCATCGAGGTAACCGGGGCGATCGGGTATTGCATCTTGTTCTGGTACGGCGCTTCACTCGTGCAGAGCGGCGCAGTGACGATCGGCGTATTGGTCGGCTTCGCGACTTACATCGGCAACTTCTGGGAGCCGATCAACCGTTTGGGACAAATGTATTCGCAGCTTTTGATCGCCATGGCCTCCTCGGAGCGCATTTTCGAATTTATGGATGAGAAGCCCAACGTTGCCGAAGCGAAGCATGCAACCAAGCTGCCGCCGATCAAAGGGAACATTCATTTTGAAGACATCGTGTTCGAATACGAAAAAGACCGCCCTGCGCTTCGCGGCATTAGCCTGAAAGTGCGGGCAGGGCAGTCGGTGGCGCTCGTCGGACATACCGGCTCGGGCAAAAGCACGATCATTAACCTGCTTTGCCGCTTCTACGATCCGGTACAAGGAAACGTGATCCTTGACGGTCACGATATCCGCGACGTCACCATCGAAAGCTTGCGTTCGCAGGTCGGCATCGTGCTGCAGGATACGTTCATTTTCTCGGGTACGATCCGCGACAACATCCGCTTCGGCAAGCTGAATGCGACCGACGAGGAAGTGGAAGCGGCGGCCAAAGCCGTCCATGCGCACGATTTTATCGTCAACCTGCCGCAGGGCTACGATACCGAGGTGCAGGAGCGCGGCAACGTGCTGTCGATGGGGCAGCGTCAGCTTTTATCCTTTGCGCGTGCTCTGCTCGCCGATCCTCGCGTGCTCATTCTCGACGAAGCGACGGCCAGCATCGATACGGAAACCGAGCTGAAAATTCAGGAGGCGCTCAAGACGCTGCTTCAAGGCCGCACCTCCTTTATTATCGCGCATCGGTTGTCGACGATCCGCAGCTGTGACAATATCGTGGTGCTTGATCACGGCCGCATTATGGAAAGCGGCAGCCACGAGCAGCTGATGGAGCATCAAGGCATTTATTACGGCTTGATTCAAGCGCAGTACCGCTTTCTTAGCGAAGCAAGCTAGAGGATAAAGCTCTTCCCTCCGAAGCGAAGGCAGCCTGAAAAGACGCAAGTTATTTTCATGTTGCCTTCCCGGAGGTTTTCTTTTACACTTGATGTTAACGTGAACAATTCAGTTGAATCGCTCATATAGCTTACTTTCATTTCCCCATTCGAAGGAGTGTAAAATCCATGAAGAGCAAATTTTCGGCACAGCTGTATACGCTTCGCAACGAGCTTGAGAAAGACTTTCCCGGCGTTCTGCGCGAGTTGAAAAAAATGGGTTGGGCCGGCGTGCAAATTTCCGGACTGCGCGGCTACAGCGCGGAAGAAATCGCATCGGTGCTGAAGGAAACGGGGCTCGGCACGGCAGGGATGCATATCGGGCTTGACCGGTTCCGCGGCGAGCTGGACACGGTGCTTGAGGAGGCCCGTCTTTTTAACACGAAAGACTTGATTTTGCCGGGTCTTCCCGAGTCCGTGCGCAATGAAGATGGATACCGCACGATCCGCAGCGAAATGAACGATATTGCCCGCAAGCTTGCTCCGCAAGGCTATCGGATCAGCTATCATAACCATGCTTGGGAATTCGACACGGTCATCGAAGGCAAGTCGGCGCTCGAATATTTGCTGGAGCCTGCTCCGGACAATGCGCTGCTCGCCGAAATCGACGTTTATTGGGTGAAAAGAGGGGGCAGCGACCCGGTTTCGTTCATCTCTCCTTACGCAAACCGGATGCCGATCATTCACTTGAAGGATATGACGAACGACGAACGGCAAACGTTCGCCGAAATCGGCACGGGCGTCATCGATTTTGCGCCGATTTTGACTTGGGGCGAGCAAAACGGCATCGAATGGTACTGCGTCGAGCAGGACGTATGCCCGGGCAACCCGATGGACAGCATGCAGATCAGCTTGGATAACCTGAACAAGCTTGCCGACGAGCTGGCGAAATAACGTAACGGCAAGACGATAGGAAACCGGAACCCGCATCCATATGCGGGTTTTTTGTTGATTTCCAAGACAGGTAGGGAGGCAAGACGTAACAGAAAGCAGGGAAGGTGAGAAGAGGGGGCGGGTATGGGGTGGAAGAGCGGCTGGAATCTCATACCCGTCTCCTCTCCCACGCGCAGACGTAAGGCTTCGCACAAAAAGGACCGACAGGGTGAAACTTCCCTGACGGTTGATCCTTGTCACTGCCCGGTTATCCGGCAGTTTTCCTTCACATGCAGTCACCGATTGGGCATTAGCTGAATAGGCTACTCATGACGACTCGAATGGTTGATGCGCCGGCGTTATTGCTGCGTTGCAGGGGCGTCTGGAAGCGCCCTGCGGCCGGCGAGCCGACGGAACCCGGGATCTGCTCGTACCGGATTGAAAATGGAAGTTCTTGCGAAAAGGTTGAGCTGCAAGTCTGACGGCTTGCCGCTTACGAAGCTGCGTTTCTCGCGAAACGGAGTAGCAAGTCTGACGACTTGCCGCTTACGAAGTAACTTTTCTTGCGAAAAGTTTGAGGAGGTCCCCCCACATGCATATTGAAGTTGTTAGACCGGGCGATTCGGTCTGGGCGATTGCCCAGCGCTACGGCGTGACACCGGCCTCGATTATCGAGGCGAACGGCATTTCGAACCCGCAGCGTCTTGTGATCGGGCAGTCGCTCGTCGTACCGACGGCGGGCTCGATTCATACGGTACGGCCCGGTGAAAGCCTGTGGTCGATTGCCCAGCTGTACGGGGTAACGATGCAGGAGATCAGCCGGTTGAACCCGTCGATCCATTTTGCTCAGCTGCAGCCCGGAATGGTTATTCGCATACCGATCCGGCCGAAGCCGACGATCGAGGTCAACTCCTATTTGCAGCCGACCGGAACGGCTCAGGATGCGGAACGCGTGAAGACGGCAGCTCCCCATTCCACGTATATCAGCATGTTCCAATACCGGGTTACGCGCGAAGGCGATCTCGTTGCTCCCCGTGTCGACCAGGCGCTGTCGGCGATGAAGGATACGAAAGCCGTGCCTATGATGGTCATTACGAATTTCGAGGAGGGCACGTTTTCGGGCGACATAGGCGCCGCCATCCTCCGGAACGAATCGGTCCGGAGCAATCTCATCCGCAATGTGCTGAACGTGATGAAGGATAAAGGCTACTATGCGCTAAACATCGACTTCGAGCATTTGTATCCGGAGGACCGCGAGAAGTATAACGACTTTTTGCGGGAAATTACGCGGCAAGCCCATCTGGAGGGCCATTTGGTTTCTACGGCTCTTGCGCCCAAAACAAGCGCCGCGCAGGCCGGGCAATGGTACGAAGCGCATGATTACGCCGCACACGGCCGCATCGTCGACTTTGTCATCATCATGACGTACGAATGGGGCTGGTCGGGAGGTCCGCCGATGGCGGTCGCGCCGATTCCGCAGGTACGAAAAGTGCTGGACTACGCCGTATCCGTTATTCCGCGGAAAAAAATTATGATGGGCGCACCCTTGTACGGATACGATTGGACCTTGCCTTTTGTCAAAGGAGGCAAGTTCGCCCGCACGCTCGGCATCGATGAAGCGGTCGAGCAGGCGGCCCGCGTCAACGCCGCGATACAGTACGATTACACGTCCCAGGCTCCTCACTATACCTACTTTGACCGGGACGGAAAAGAGCATGTCGTCTGGTTCGAGGATCCGCGCAGCATGCAAGCCAAGTTTAATTTAATTAAAGAATACGGCCTCCGCGGCATCAGCTACTGGGTGCTCGGCAAGCCGTTCACGTCAAATTGGGTGCTGCTTGAGGACAATTTCAAAATCAAATCGTATAAATAAACGGGTTGCAGGCGGTCCTTTGGGGCCGCTTTTTCGTTTCTATCCGGGGGAACGGCTTCCGCGTCTTGGCGTAAGCGTTTTCTTCAATTAGTTGCAAAATTTGGAGCGAACATTTAATCTTATTGTACGTGCTTGTCGATAAAACAAAGTAACGGAATCAACCGGCGGTTGCCGCAGACATGCCGCAGACGCTCTGGCTGTGCACCGGTCTTGCAGGGGAGGGCCATAATGAGATCGACGCGTTTGTTGTGGAGAGTCGCGGGAATTGCCGGACTGCTTGCCACCTTATTGTTCGTATTCGGATTCGGCTATGCGGTCAAGGACATTTTATTTCCTTCGGCGGCAGGCGAATTTGACGGCGCTCAGACGCCCGATCGGCAGGACAACATGCTTTCGCAGGACAAAATAAACATTCTTGCCCTAGGCGATTCTTTGACCAAAGGGACAGGCGATCAAACCGGCGAGGGGTATGTCGGCAAAGTGAAAAAAGGGCTTGAAGCGGCATACAAGAAGCCCGTCTTCATCTGGAACTATGCGGTGAACGGCCAGCTCTCGGAGCAGCTGCTGATGCAGCTGAACGCGGCGGACAGTCAGCTGCCCGGCTTCGTCAAGCAAGCGAACGTCATTATGCTGACGATCGGGGGCAACGACCTGAACCGTGCGGCGAACATTGCCGGCGGGTCGGCTCCTGCATCGCCTGCACCGGGAGCGCCTGCCGTATCGCCGGGCACGGCCGTTACGCCTGCGCCGACTGCCCAAGCGACGCCTAAGCCGCCCTCGGCTTCCGGCACTGCCGCTTTGCCCGAATCGCTGAACCTCGATTTCGATTCGCTGCGCAAGCAGCTTCCCGCAGCGGCGGACAAGCTTGCCGCCATTCTGGCGAAGCTCGCCGAGCTGAACCCGAAAGCCCGTATCGTATATGTGGGGCTTTACCATCCGTATTTGGATTCCGATCCGGACCGGATCGGATCGCCTGTCATTCAGGAGTGGAATGCGAAGGCGTTCGCCTCGGCGAACCGATACGCCAATGTAACGGTCGTGCCGACCTACGATTTGTTTGAACGCGAACAGACGCGTTATTTGTCCGTCGACCATTTTCATCCGAATGCGCTCGGCTACGAGCGGATGGCGGAGCGCGTGCTGCAGGTGCTGGAGTAAAGCGAAGGGAGAGGTGCGGGGTGAGCGACGTTTCAACCGTGCTGTCCGTCAGGGGCATCACCAAAACGATCAAAAATAAGCAAATCATCAAAGGGATATCGTTCGACGTTTACGCGGGCGAAGTGTTCGGCTTTCTAGGTCCGAACGGGGCAGGCAAGACGACGACGATTCGTATGCTGGTAGATCTGATTAAGCCGACGACCGGCACGATCTCGATATGCGGCGTGCCGGTCGGCGAGCGCCCTAACGACGCTTTGCGGAACATCGGCTGCATCGTCGAAAACCCGGAGCTATACAGCTATTTGTCCGGCTGGGAAAATCTCGAGCATTTCGCGCGAATGCTGCCGGACGTCGATGATGCGCGCATACGCGAAGTCGTGGCCATTGTCGGCATGGATAAGCGCATTTACGATAAGGTTCGCACTTACTCGCTCGGCATGCGCCAGCGGCTCGGCATTGCGCAGGCACTACTCGGCAGGCCACGGCTGCTCATTCTCGACGAGCCGACGAACGGACTCGATCCGCAGGGCATCAAGGAAATGCGCGTGTTCATTCGCAATTTGGCTAAAGACGGACTGAGCGTCTTCGTTTCGAGTCATTTGCTGAGCGAAATTCAACTGATGTGCGACCGGGTTGCGATTATCAGCCACGGGAGCGTCATCGCCGTAGGCGAAGTTTCGGAGCTGCTCAGCCGGTCCGAAGCGTCGGTCGTTTGGCGGGCCGTTCCGGCCGAACGCGCGCTTGCGGTTTTGCGTCAGAGCGGCTGGAACGGAACCGTTCGCGAGACGGAAGCCGGCCCGGAGCCGGACGGCCTCTCGCTGACGGCCGCGTCGCTCGGTACAGCCGGACCTGAACGAACCACCGCGACGGCGGAGAAGATATCCGCGGCAAGAATCGCTACGATCGACGCGGATATGCCGCAGCATGACATCCCCCGCGTAAACCGCCTTATGGTGGAGGCGGACGTCGACGTTTACGCGATTACGGTCTACAACCCGACGCTGGAAGATCTGTTCCTGCGCCTGACGGAGGGTGAAACGATTGATTAGGCTGCTGCCGCTCATTCAGAACGAAACCGTTAAAATGCTCAAAAAAAGGCGGTTTCTCGTCGTTATTCTAATCGTCGCCATCCTCGTGCCTGTTTTTACATACGGACAACTGAAAGTCGCGCAAAATACGCGCAAGCAGTTCGGTACCGACAACTGGCGCGTGACCGAGCAGCAAAAAATTTCGGATATTACGAACCGGCTTTCCAGCGGACGCGTGACCGAGGAATGGAAAAAGATGCTGCGTGTCGAGCTCAGAAAGTCACAGTATGCGCTCGAGAAGAACATTGACCCGAACAGCCCGAACGGGGTTACCTTCACGCGCGAATTTATGAAAAACTCGGTGACGCTCTTCCTGCCGCTGCTTATTGCGGTTATTGCGGCGGATATCGTATCGTCGGAGCAGTCGACGGGCACGATCAAAATTTTGCTGACGCGGCCCGTACGGCGCTGGAGAGTGCTCATGAGCAAATTTTTGACGCTGGTTCTGTTCGTCTCGCTCATCATTCTGTCGACAGGAGCGCTTGCTTATCTAATCTCCGGGCTTGTGTTCGGTTACGGGGGATGGACCGCTCCGGTGCTGACGGGCTATCAGTTCGTCGGCGGCGAGCTGAGCACGGCCAATACGCATGCGATCGAGCAGTGGCAGTTTCTTTTAATGGAATTCGGGCTCGCCTGGTTTTCCTGCGTCGTCGTCGCCTGCATGTCGCTTATGGTTTCCGTGCTCGTACGCAGCACGGCCGCGGGGATCGGCATTATGCTGGCCACGCTGATTGCGGGCACGATCCTCGCGAACATGGTATCATCATGGGAAACGGCCAAATATTTATTTATGGTCAACATCGACACGATCGGCTATTTGGTCGGATCGCCGCCGCCGATCGCGGGAATGACGATCACTTTTTCACTGGCCGTACTGGCGATTTGGGCGGCTGCCGCTTTATTTGTGGCATTCCGCGTATTTACGAAACGGGATATTTTGAATTAAGATAGCAGAGTGACGAATTACGGGTAACGGACAGCAAGCGGAAATCCGGCAACTGGAACCGCCATCGAAACCGTTTCTTTCGTGCCGGCAGCGTGCCTCTGCGGGTTTGTCCGCAGTACTGCCGGCATATTTCGTATCGTCAGAGCATGCAAGCGCCGGCGATTTCTCGATTGCCAGGTAACCGAATATCGTTTTGGACGATGCTTTTGAAGTCGTTTTCTGTGTAAATGTTTAGGACGGCACAGCCGTTATCCTTGGAGGGGGCTTTACGAATGGCCGAACAGATCGATTTGTTTGGAACGAAAACCGTTCCGCAGCAAACGCCGCAAAAGGCGGACTATGATGCGGATGACATACAAGTACTGGAAGGGCTTGTCGCCGTACGCAAGCGGCCGGGGATGTATATCGGCAGCACGAGCGCTTCCGGCCTGCATCACTTGGTTTGGGAAATCGTCGACAATGCGGTCGACGAGCATTTGGCCAAATATTGCACGACGATCGATGTAACGATCCATACGGACCAATCGGTCACCGTGCGGGACAACGGCCGCGGTATTCCGACCGGCATGCACAAGACGGGAGTTCCGACGCCGCAGGTCGTTTTTACGATGCTTCATGCGGGGGGCAAGTTCGGCGGCTCCGGCTACAAAAAGTCGGGCGGACTGCACGGCGTTGGCGCCTCGGTAACCAATGCCTTGTCCGAGTGGCTGGAAGTGGAGATTTTCCGCGACGGCAAAATACATAAGCAGCGGTTCGAATATTGGGTCGACGCGAACGGCAAGGAGCATGTAGGCGAGCCGGTATCCGGCCTCGAGGTGATCGGCAACACGAACCGTACGGGGACGAAGGTTACGTTCAAGCCGGACAAGCGCGTGTTTCACGGAGGAACGGCGATCAATCACGATACGCTTGCCGAGAGGCTGCAGGAAATCGCGTTTCTGAACTCGGGGCTGAAGGTGAATCTGAAGGACGAGCGTTCCGGAAGACAGGATTCCTTCGAGTACGCGGGCGGAGCTAGTCAATTCGTCCGCTTCTTGAACGAAGAGAAAACGGTGCTGCACGACGTCATTCATTTCAGCGCGGAGAAGGACGAGATCGAGGTCGAGGTCGCCATTCAATATAACGACGGCTATACGGAGACGCTCGCCTCCTTCGTTAACTCGATTCCGACCCGGGGCGGCGGTACGCACGAAACGGGCTTCAAAACGGCATTCACCCGCGTGATGAACGATTATGCCCGCAAGCTGACCATCCTTAAGGAAAAGGACAAAAACCTCGACGGAACCGATCTCCGCGAAGGCATGATGGCGGTCATCAATATCAAGATGGGCGACGTCGAGTTTGTCGGACAAACGAAGGACCAGCTCGGCAGCCAATCGGCCCGCAGTGCGGTCGACTCGGTCGTAGCGGACAAAATGGCGGTTTTCCTCGAGGAAAATCCGCAGACGGCGCAGCAGCTGCTCAAAAAAGCGGTACAGGCGTCAAAAGCCCGCGAAGCGGCGCGTAAAGCGCGCGAAGAGGTCCGCAGCGGCAAGAAGGGGAAGAGCGAAAGCTCGAACCTGAACGGCAAGCTGACGCCGGCGCAGTCGAAGGATCATGCGAGCAACGAGCTTTTTATCGTCGAAGGCGATTCGGCCGGCGGCTCGGCCAAGCAAGGGCGCGACTCGAAGCATCAGGCCATTTTGCCGCTCAAAGGAAAGCCGATGAACCCCGAGAAGGCGAAGCTCATCGATATCATGAAGAACGACGAGTATAAAGCGATCATTTCGGCTATCGGCGCGGGCGTCGGCTCCGAGTTCGATCCCGAGGAGAGCAACTACGGCAAAATCATTATCATGACCGACGCCGATACGGACGGCGCGCACATTCAGGTGCTGCTGCTGACCTTCTTCTACCGGTACATGAAGCCTTTGATCGACACGGGCCGGGTGTTTATCGCCCAGCCGCCGTTGTTTAAAGCCAGCAAGAAGAGCGGCAAATCGACGACGATCCAGTATGCTTACTCCGAAGACGATCTTCAGGTCGTCCTGAAGGCGATGGGCAAGCAAGTGGAGCTGCAGCGCTTCAAGGGGCTCGGCGAAATGAATCCCGATCAGCTGTGGGAGACGACGATGGATCCGGCGACGCGCAAGCTGTTCCAGGTGCAGATCGAGGATGCCGCGAAAGCGGAACGCCGGGTCACGACGCTTATGGGCGACAAGGTTGATCCGCGCAAGCGCTGGATCATCGAGAACGTCGATTTCACCGAGTATGAGGAGTAGTTCCGATTTGATGTGTAAAGGGGTCTGCAAATGAGTATGTTGGAACAGTTTTTACCTGCCTTTCTTGAAGATGTAGTCGGCGACCGGTTCGGCCGCTATTCCAAATATATTATACAGGACCGTGCGATACCGGATGTGCGCGACGGCTTGAAGCCGGTTCAGCGCCGGATCTTGTATGCGATGTACGATTCCGGCAATACGCCGGACAAGCCGTACCGCAAGTCGGCGAAGACGGTCGGGGACGTTATGGGGAACTACCATCCGCATGGCGACTCGTCGATCTATGACGGCATGGTCCGGATGGCGCAGCCGTGGAAAATGGGGCATATGCTGGTAGACGGCCACGGCAACTGGGGCTCGCTGGACGACGATCCGCCGGCGGCTATGCGTTATACCGAAGCGCGGCTATCCGAAATCGCGATGGAGCTGCTTCGCGACATCGACAAAAGAACGGTGCCTTTCCGCGACAACTTCGACAATACGACGAAGGAGCCGATCGTGCTCCCTTCGCGTTACCCGAATTTACTCGTCAATGGCGTAACCGGCATTTCCTCCGGGTTTGCGACGGAAATTCCGCCGCATAACCTGCGCGAGGTCATCGATGCTTGCGTGGCGCTGATGAATAAGCCGGATCTGCCGCTCGACGATTTGCTGCAGCTCATCAAGGGGCCGGACTTCCCGACCGGCGGTATCATTATGGGCGGCGAGGGCATACGCGAGGCGTACGAAACCGGCAAAGGACGTATTTACATACGCGCCAAAACGGCGATCGAAGATATGCGCGGCGGCCGCCAGCAAATCGTCATCACCGAAATCCCGTATCAGGTCGTGAAAGTGCGGCTCGTTACGGCTATGGAAAACATCCGTCTGGAGAAGAAGGTCGAGGGCATTGCCGAGGTGCGCGACGAAAGCGGCCGAAACGGGCTGCGGATCGTTGTCGAGCTGAAGAAAGACGCCGACGCGCAGGGCATTCTCGCCTATTTGCTCAAAAAGACGGATTTGCAGGTGACCTACAACTTCAACATGGTAGCGATCGTTAATAAAGCGCCTCGCCAGCTCGGCCTCAAGCAGATGCTTCATGCCTATATCGAGCATCAGAAGGAAGTCGTGACGTACCGCACGAAGTACGAGCTCGAGAAGGCTGAAGACCGTGCGCATGTGGTGGAGGGACTCGTCAAGGCTCTGAACATTCTCGACGAGGTCATCGCAACGATCAAAGCCTCCAAAAACCGTCAAGACGCGCAAAACAACTTGGTCGCCAAGTTCGGGTTTACCGAGCGGCAGGCCGATGCGATCTTGGTTTTGCAGCTGTACCGGTTGACCAACCTGGAAATCACTTCGCTGGAGAAAGAACTGAAGGAACTGCAAAAAACGATCGAGTATTTGCGGGGCATTTTGGGAAGCGAAGCGAAGCTGATCGGCGTCATCAAGAATGAGCTTGGCGAAATCCGGACGAAATACGGGGTCGATCGCCGTTCCGACATTCAGGGCGAGGTCGAAGAAATTAAAGTGAACCTGGAGGTTATGGTGACGCCGGAGGATGTGCTTGTATCGCTGTCCGGCGAAGGCTATATCAAGCGGACCAGCAAGCTGTCGTTCACCCGTTCGGGCGGCGAAATCGGCAATACGGGCCTGAAGGAAGGGGACTATGTTCGCTACCTGTTCGACGTGAATACGATCGAAAATTTGCTCATTTTCACGAAGAAAGGCCAGTACTTCCTCTTGCCCGTCCATCAAATTCCCGAATTCAAATGGAAGGACAACGGTACGGCGATCGTCAATGTCATTCCGATTACGAAGGAAGACCGCATCGTCAGCATCGTACCGGTCAAAGACTTCAAGGAACCGGGCAAATCGCTCGTCTTCGTTACCAAACGCGGGCAGGTGAAACGGACCGATCTTGCGGAATACGAAACGAACCGCTCCGGCGCCATCGCAGCCTGCAAAGTGGCGGATGACGACGAAGTGATTACGGTGCAGCCTAGCGACAATCTGCGCGATATTTTGCTGGTCACGAAACAAGGCATGAGCATTCGTTTCCGTGAGATGGAAGTAAGCACGATGGGCCGGACTGCCGGCGGCGTACGCGGCATCCAGCTGAAAGAGGACGACGATGTCGTATCTGCGGTATGGGTGAACGGAGACGAAGGCGAGATTATGGTCGTTTCGGATATCGGCTACGGCAAATCGTCGCTGCTGATGGATTATCCCGTCCAAGGACGCGGCGGCAAAGGGATCATTACATTTGAGTTCAAAGAAGGGAAGCGAGTGCGGCCGAACGGCTCCGAGCTCGTACGGGCGTTTTCCGTCAAAGAGTCGTACGCCATTATGGCGGTTACGGCGAATGGAGAGAAGCATACGTTCTCTACGGAATCGGCCCCAATCGAGGAGCGCAAGGCGATCGGCAAACTGCTTGTCCCCGTTCAAAAAGGCGATGTAATCGCCGATATGGTCAGACTTACTTAGCATCACGGAGTTGCATGCTGCCCTAACGACCGCCAACCGGCATGCACCGGCGCAGTCTAAGGCGGCAGTTTCAATCGTAGCTGTCGTAAGGCGGCTCGAGGCGATCCAGCAGCTTGAGCGCAATTTCAAGGACGGCCCATGCAGGCAGCGGTTCATTGAACTGCTCCAGCCAGTATGGGTCGTTTATTATCCCTTCGCGAATCGCCCGGTTGACGATGTCCTGTTTGCGTTGTTCATCCATGCTATGACCTCCCGGTGGTGCTTCATTCCCGCTTTGGGCCGGCTATGCGCCGCCTTTCGCAGGGCCATGCGCCTACTCACGAATAGTATATGTTGAATGCCGTCAAACGGTACCGCATTTTATCGTTTAATGTCTTAAAATATTAACGACGCTAACCTTTAAAAGCGAGAGACACAATGGTATACTGGATATAACAAATGGACGTCCATGACGCTGGCGAAACGGCCTTGGCGGCTTTGGCATCGTATGAACGGAACGGCAGGGCGGGACGCCATAGTTGGAAACGGAAGGGGTAGTTGCCGTGTACTCGCAGGAGTTTGCCAAGCTATGGTTCAAGCTTTCGAAAGACATGAAGCTATTTATGGAGGGGCAGCTTGCTCCTTCGCTAACGGAAGGCCAATTGCACGTGCTCGAGTATTTGCAGGCGCATGCAGAGGTGCGAATGAAGCCGTCCGATCTGGTCGATTATTTGTCCACGACGCCTGCGGCCATTACAACGCTGCTTGACCGGATGGAGAAGGCCGAGCTGATCGTTAGGGAACGGGACGACAAGGACCGCCGCATCGTATGGGTGGTCGTCACCGATAGAGGGAAGCAGGAATGCCGGCGCGGCGTTACGCTGCGTCAGCAGTTTCTGGACGGCTACTTGAGCCGGATTTCTTCCCACAACCAGCAGGTGCTCGTTTACTTGCTCGGCAAGGTCGCGAATTTGTGACGTTGCCAGAAGCATGTTACTAAGATTGCCGAAAACAAGGGAGCCCCGCGACAGGTTGGCGTTCCCTTGTTTTTTTGTTTCCGGATGCGGGGCAAAGAGAATCCGGCTTGACGACGAATAAGAGGCGGGAGCCGGACCGGCTTGATCGACCGGAGCTGCTTTTGATTAGCCTTGGGATGCGCCGGCACGCAGGTTTTTTTGATTAGGCTTCCCTGCAGTCGCACGTCTATGCGGGCTCTGCGCTGAGGTCTCGCGCGCAAGGCTCGGCGGCTCTTGCGTCGCGGTGCGGGCATGGGAACGCGGCTCGATCCGCTTTTTTACACAAGAGCTCTATGCTATAATCGGATGATTATGATTTGGAAGAAAACGGGGCGAAATTGATGGATACATTGGCGGACGCGGCGGACATCCTTCTTATCCTCGCAGGTTTGCTGCTCTTGGTTTTTCTGTTCATGCGGCTTTACCCCGCTTTCGGCGGAAAAGCGCCGAAAGAGGATCTGCGTCAATCTCCTCATTACCGGGACGGGACGTTCAGCAATCTGATCCCTACGTCCATGAACATGGATCTGAAGACGAACCTTGCGGTATTGCGCGAATTTGTAAAGGGGAACCCGAAAGGAAGGCCGGGAAGACCGCTCGGCGTCGAGCCTCTGCCTCTTCCGCTTAACGGCGCGCAGGGCCGGGTTACCTGGTTTGGGCACTCGGCTTTGCTGCTCGAGCTGGACGGCAAGACGATGCTGCTGGACCCGATGTTCGGGAAGACGCCTTCTCCGTTCCCGCTGTTCGGGGGCAAGCGGTATAGCGGGCCTCTGCCTGAACTGGAGAAGCTCCCGGCGATCGACGTTGTGTTCTTGTCTCATGACCATTACGACCATTTGGACTATGGCTCCATCAGACGGATCAAAAACAAAGTCAAGCGTTTCTGCGTCCCGTTAGGGGTGGGGAGCCATTTGGAAAGATGGGGCGTCGAGCGGGCGCGGATCGAAGAGCATGACTGGTGGGAGGAGTTCGAATGCGACGGGCTTCGGCTGGCCTGTACGCCCGCAAGGCATTTTTCGGGAAGACGCCTGACGGACCGCAACTCCACGCTGTGGTGTTCATGGGTCATAGCGGGCCGGCATGCCAGCGTTTATTTTAGCGGAGACAGCGGCTACGGTCCTCATTTTGCGGAGATTGGAGAAAAGTACGGGCCCTTCGACCTGACGCTGATGGAATGCGGCCAATATGACGAACGGTGGGCTGCGATTCATATGATGCCGGAACAAACGGTGCAAGCTCATCTGGACGTTAAGGGCCGGGTCATGCTCCCTATTCATTGGTCGGCCTTTACGCTGGCTCTGCATGAATGGACAGACCCGATCGAGCGTGTGACGAAGGCTGCCCGGGAACGAGGCGCGCATGTTTCTACGCCAAGAATCGGGGAGCCGGTTCTGATCGGCGCTGCCGAATACCCGGACTCCGCTTGGTGGAGAACGTATTAATCGTGAAAGTTGTGAAGATGCGCATTGCGGTGCGCTTCTTTTTTTGCTTCGAATGCTGAAAATAATAAGCGTATCGCGGCGGGGGCTCTTGTTCGCCGTTCGTCTTTATGCCGCCTTTCGGAGGTTTGTGGAGTTTTTCCGACAATCGCTGCTGTTATAGCTTCTATTTATTTATCGAACAATTGGAAGTTTTGTCAAATGGGTGTAAAGTTACATTTTGCCACTTGCATAACGAACAAGTGTTCGGTATATAATGATGAATATAATCAGTGTTTCCTTTCGGAGGGTTGACCATGCGTACGGCGAAGAACCGAACGATTTTTTTGGCGGAATTCATTCCTGTAGGTTTAGCATTTTTTGTTTTTCACGCAATTCCCACTGCATTGCGAACATACACTCTGTATATAATAAGAATATATGTTCGTGTTTATTAGTGGGTCATATGTGCGAAGGTGTTGGACGCATCTCCGAATCGCGACTATACAGGAGTGGATGTCATGCCTCAAGAGCGAACCATTATGTTAATCGATGGACAGTCATTCTATGCTTCGATTGAAAAAGCGGCCCAGCCGGCCTTGAAGCATAAGCCGGTAGCTGTAGGTGACCCCTCTAGAAAATCCGGCATCATTTTGGCCGCTTGTCCCATTGCCAAATCACGCGGTGTGACGACTGCTTCAAGAGTGGGCGAGGCGCTCGCGAAATGCTCCGATTTGGTCGTAATACGCCCCCGAATGCAAACCTATATCACGGTATCCTTACTCATTACCGAGATATTCGAGTCATTTACAGACCAGGTTGAACCCTATTCCATCGACGAACAGTTTCTCGATGTTACGGGTTCTGTCGGTTACTTCGGGGCTCCGGAGGAGATCGCCCGCCAGATCCAGACACGTGTTCAGTTATCGACAGGAGTTTGGACCCGTTGCGGAATTGGACCTACCAAAATACTGGCGAAGATGGCTACGGACAATTTCGCCAAAAAAATGCCCAATGGTATTTTCAAACTTGGCTTCGACAATTTGGAATCTGTATTATGGCCGCTGCCGGTGCATCAAATGTTCATGGTTGCCTCTCGAATGACTCGTCACTTCACACGCATGGGTCTTTACACGATTGGCGATATTGCTCGTCTGGAACTGGGTGATTTTAAAAGGCGCATGCGTAAAGAAATGGGCAAGCAAAGCGATATACAAGCGGAATATTATTGGCAAACAGCACGTGGCATAGACCCTAGTCCTGTCGTGGCAAGTATTCGAAATCAATTGAAATCGGTAAGTCACGGCAAGGCGCTCAGAAGCAGCCTTTATCGGAAACTTGAAGATATTGAGGTTGTACTGCTGGAATTGGTTGTGGAGGTCTGCCGTCGCAGCAGGAGAGTGGGTTACATCGGGCGAGTTGTATCCGTCGGAGCAGCGGAAACGGATGGCCAGCGCTCGGCATCGTTTAATCGACAGGTAACGCTTGAACAACCGACATCCCTTTCACATGAAGTCGCAGCAGCGGCTTTCGGGATTTTCCATAAACATTGGAGCGGTATGCCTGTTAGCCACCTGTATATTGCACTGACTCAGCTGACCGATGATAGCGTCATTCAGCTTACTTTTTTCGATGACCGGATCAAAACATACGATCTAGAAAGAGCAACTGATAAAATAAAGGATAAATATGGAAGCTCCGCTATTATGCGAGCATCCTCATTATTACAGTCCGGAGTGGCCCGTGAGAGGGCGGAACAGATCGGAGGTCATTATATATGAGCAAATTGGATGGCAATGAAAGGTGGAAATCGAAAATGCTGCTCACCGAACATCAAGAACAATATGAAAATCGCTACGACACCAAGAATTCTCGTAATCGGCCTACAGAGGATGAGCTCAAAATGATTCGTGATTACATCTTGCTCCCTTACATGTTAAGTATGGTGCAAAAGAGCATCGAAGATATGAGCAACCATTCCACCCTTCTAAAGAAACTTTATTTGACAGCAGGCCGGGCGGTAATGAAGCAAATAAGCACGGATATGTACAATGTTCGGCGCGAATTGTCCAAGCGTAATATTAAAATTACTAATGATGAACAAGCGGATATGGTCATATACCACCGTTTTATTTGTAGGGGATACGAGGATCGCTTTGGAATGGTCCGGGATGTTATGCGCTCGGAAATCAGCATTCGCCTATCAAAGTATATTAAGGAATTAATTAGCCGAATGGACTGCGAAAAAAGCTTAGATTGACAGAAAATCAGTTTCGCCAGTCAAGCGGCCGAAATCCGTGCTTAAGCCGGCATATGAAAAAGATCGCCAATTGGCCAAGTAGGCCGGATAAGGCGATCTTTTCTTCAAATCAATCTTCAAATCAATGCGGGCTCCTAACTGAAAAATAAAGCACTAGACAGGCCACGGCTGCCATATAGGGCGTTGCACTCCTGGTTTGTCTTCCTGATCGATGGCCCCCGACACTCAGCCGTTTGCAAAAAAATAAAGAACCGAACCTTTTTTTGATAGAGAGACAATATAGGGTGTAAGCTGCTTATTCAGGAGGGCCCTCCGCATGCAAAGTGAACCTATGTACCAATTACTTACAAAAATGAAAGGCGGTGATCGACAGGCTTTTCATACGATGTATGATGCCACCTATCAAGACGTCTACCGGACAGTCTCCTTTCTGGTGGATCATCGGCAGGATCGGGAAGATGTCATGAATGAGATCTATATGCAGATGTGGACCTCACTTGCTAACTACGATACGAACCGGCCTTTCCACTTCTGGCTGCACGGCTTGGTAATCCGTCAAGTGCAGAGATTTCGGGTCAAGAGCTGGCGGAGATTCCGAATTTTTGAACGCATCCGTGCCTTCTCCCGGGAAGAGTCTCATTGGGATCAGCCTGCTGTGTTGATGGATGGGACGAACCTCATGATATCGCAGGCAATCCGAAAACTGACCGACAAACAGCGAACGGTGATTATCCTCCGCTTTTTTCACGACTATGCGCTTGAGGAAATCGCGACATTGCTCGATATTCCACTGGGTACAGTCAAGTCCAGATATCACGCAGGCCTCCAGGCGCTTCGAAAATACATAAGGAATCTCCCCCCGGAAAGGATGGAAAAGATCAATGACTATTGAACGCAATATCCGTGAACATCTGCACAAAGAAGCGGAAACGATGGAGTGCCCGCCGGCCATTTCCAAACGAATAGAACAATCCTATTCTCAATATTTGAAACGCAAAAGGAGCGAAAAAAACATGAAAAAACGATTGATTGGCGGAATAGTTGCTGCTGCGATTTTGATTCCAACCGCGGCATTTGCGGCCCCTGCCCTGATTGACATGCTTACGAGAACGCCAATGACTGCTGAACAAGTCAAGACGGATGAGGTTGGCAATGCAACGCTTGAGAAGCTGTATCGCGCATTTCCAGAAACAAAATCGTTTGAGATTATCGATGCAAGCAACGTTCAAGGTGTCCAAACTAGCATCATCCTGCAGGAAAAAGGAGGAACCGGCAAAAAGATTACCCTTCATACAAACGCGATTACGGGTGCGATTGAACATGTGATTCAAGAGAATTGGGAGCCTAAGGAGAAGCCGCTCACTGCTTTAACCGATCAGGAAATCAAGGCGAAGGCAGATTTTCTAATTGATAAAATGTATGGCAACATCGGAGAATACGAGTTTGCTATGGAGCAAATGGAGAACCCGGATCAAAAAACGTTTATGTTGAATTACACTAAAAAGGGATCACAAACACCGTTCTACCAGGCATTTGTTCAGGGCAATACAATCAGTGTTTCTCTGATCGGCGGCGAGATTGCACCTTCAAACAGTAAAGTAGAAGGTTTTTTCTCTAGAAATGGTAAGCCTGATTATTTTGCTGATGCCTATTTAAATGATGTCAAACTGTTTTCTTTACTAAACATTAGCCCGCCGGAATTAAAGCAAGAACTAGCAAAAGGTAAGTCTGTTGTGGAAATTGCAGCGTCTAAAAATATTTCTAAACAACAAGTGATTGATGTCATTGCCAAAACACAGGTTGAGAAACAGCTGCAAGGTGAAAGTAATGGCGATGTTCCTAAAAACAATCGTTCAACTGAGCAAATGTTAAAAGCTATTGAACCGAAAGTATTGCAAGTTATTGAACACAAAACGGAAGCGCCATCGAAGAAATAACAAGTCAAGGCGCATGAGGTTGGTAAAACCAACCGAGGATTGACGGCGGGCGCGGGCTCCGAGCGGTCTTGACGCAAGGAAAGCCCTCCGCCGGAGTTATGCCGGTCTTGCTCGCGGCAATCTCAGTCCGGCGTACGGATTTGTATTGTCGGCGCCTCGGCCCTCATTGTAAAATAAGGGGACAGGATTCGACATTTTCCGTAAGCGATGGGGGAACTGGCCGTGACAAACGAATACAACGGGGAACACGCAGCGAATACGCAGTTAGAGGAGCTCGTCGAGCGGTTTCGTCCGTATGCGGCCGAAGGCAAATGCGCTTCGTATATTCCGGCGCTGGCGAATGCGGAGTCTTCGCATCTCGGGACGACCATCGTCCAGCCGGACGGAACCGTCTGGAGAGCCGGGAACTGGGACGTCCCATTCACGCTGCAAAGCATATCCAAGGTGCTCAGCTTTATCGCCGTTTGCGTGGCGCACGGCATTCCATATGTGCTGGAGCGGGTGGACGTGGAGCCGACCGGCGACCCGTTCAACTCGATCGTCCGGCTTGAAATGCACAAGCCGGGGCGGCCCTTTAATCCGCTTATTAATGCGGGGGCGATAACGACCGCTTCGATATTGCCGGGCGATACGCCGAAGCAGAAACTGGCGGCGATCGTTCGCGTGGTCGAACGGCTGACCGGCAAGCCGGCACAGGTGAACGAGGACGTGTTTCAGTCGGAATGGGGAACGGCCTACCGGAATAGGTCGCTTGCTTATTACTTAAAGGAAACCGGCTTCCTTGCCTGCGATGTGGAGGATGCGATCGAGGTATACTTGAAGCAGTGCGCGATCGAGGTGACGACGGAGGATCTCGCCATGATCGGGCTTGTGCTGGCGCATGACGGCTATCATCCGATCCGCCGCGAGCAGCTGCTGCCGAAGCAGGTCGTCCGCATGGCCAAAGCGCTTATGCTCACTTGCGGCATGTACAACGCCTCCGGCAAGTTCGCCGCTTTTGTCGGCGTGCCCGCCAAGAGCGGCGTATCCGGCGGCATTATGGCGGCGGTCCCGTCGCGCGTCCGTCCGCCCGGAACGCCGTGCGCCGGCGGCTGCGGCATCGGGCTCTACGGCCCGGCGATCGACGACGTCGGCAACAGCAAGGCGGGCGGCATGCTGCTGCAGCATTTGGCGGAGCAATGGGATTTGAGCATTTTTTAATCCAAAGCGCATAACGGAGCACTTCGAAAGCATCGGAGGCATCCTGCATTCTCTTAAGGAGAGCAGGGATGCCTCTTTTTGTTTTCCCTGCAAGCGGATGGAAAGAGAGGGTGACGATGAACGCGATCGTGGTGGTCAGCAAGCATTCCGAGCAATATGTGTCCGTTCGTTTCCCGTACCGGCCGGATTACGTCGACAGGATCAAGGGCATTCCCGGCAGGCGCTGGAATCCCGGCGAGAAGGTGTGGCTGGTGCCATACACGCTTTCCGCCGTAGCTTTACTCGTAGGCCTTTTTCGCGATACGGCCCAGATGCAGGGGGAACTGGCGGAGGAATGCGGGTTTGTCTGGGAGTGGCTAGACGAAACGGTATCCGGGAGCGGTCCAGCCGATTTTTGAAGGAGGAAAGATAATTTAAAGGGGAAAGGACGCCGGTTATGGAATAATATTCATAGAGGAAGGGTTGACGTATTTCTTACAGTTGCGGCGACAACTGCGGAGGGGGACGAAAAACGAGCAAGGGCGTATATCTTCTCTTATTGATCCCTGTATCGTTACTGTTGTATGCAGTGGTTAAGGAAATCTTTGGAACCGGCGATCCTGCAATCGCGTACTTGCTCTCGCTTCTTGTAACGCACATGGTTTTGAGCAAAACGGTCGAAGACGAACGTGCCGAACGATAAACAGCGGTGTGCAGCGAACCGACGCGAAAGGAGCATCCATGACGAATGACCATTCTATCGCCAAACGCGGCTGGATAATCGCACTTTTGCTGCTGGGCACCTTTTTTGCTTTGGGCTTGGCGGCTTTTCTGCGGCACAAGACGAACAGCAATATGTATAACTTCCTTGGCTGGGATATGTTTCTGGCCTGGATTCCGCTCGCGGGCTCCTTTCTCATCGAGCTTGTGCATCGCATGCCGGGAGGTGGCCCAGGCGGCTGCTGCTCATCGCAGCGGGCTTTTGGTGGCTTATGTTTTTTCCGAATTCCGCCTATTTGGTGACGGAGATCATTCACTCCTTCCGGTATTTTGATCCGGGGACGAGCGGGAGGTTTTGGTACCGTATCGACTTCTGGTACAGCCTATCGGTTACGTTTACGGCTGCCGTGACCGGGCTGCTGCTTTCCTCGTGGGCGCTTCTCCTCTTGCATGCCAGGTGGAAAATCCGGCTGGGAACGCAGCTCAGCTGGATTGTCGCCGCGTTCGTTCTGCTGCTGGGCATTGTAGGCATTTATATCGGCAGATTCGTTAGGTGGAACAGCTGGGATATGAT
The DNA here is from genome assembly GCF_046244365.1 of Paenibacillus litoralis. Classification (NCBI taxonomy): domain Bacteria; kingdom Bacillati; phylum Bacillota; class Bacilli; order Caryophanales; family Paenibacillaceae; genus Paenibacillus; species Paenibacillus litoralis. The sequence continues at coordinate 4,027,127 of NZ_CP176395.1, forward strand.
GAGCGACCCGAATGCCATCGTTTCGGATGTATTTGCGTTGGTCTTGCAAGAAAGCGATAAAGGCTTGTTCCTGCCGTTTACGGCGCTGTTCTTTTGGATTCAGCTTCTGGTCTACGCGATCTTCTGCGCGTTTGCCGGAAACGCGGGTAGGAAGGAAGACGCGAATGTCGATCGAAATAAAGGGTAAAAGGAGAGAAAGCGTATGTCGCAGCACGAGATGTTCGATGTTTTCGATGAAGAAATGAGGAAGACCGGCCAAGCAAGCCGCAAGGATGTACATGCCCAAGGGCTATGGCATCAAACCTTTCACTGCTGGATTGTGAATAAATCGGCGGAAGGCGGAGCGAGTCTTCTGCTGCAATTGCGGCATAAAGATAAAGATACGTTTCCGAATCTGTTTGACATATCGTGCGCCGGGCATCTGTTGTCGGGCGAAACCGTTCGGGACGGCGTGCGGGAGCTGGAGGAAGAACTTGGGCTGCGGGCTTCCTTCGAGGAGCTTCACTATTGCGGAATGGTTGCGCAGGAGAACATCGTTACGGCCCGGTTAATTGACCGCGAGTTTAACCATATTTTCGTATACGAATGCGATAAGCCGGTGGAAGCCTACGAATTCCAGCTCAGCGAGATTTCCGGGCTGTTTGCGGTGGATGCGGAGGCGTACAAACAGCTGGTAACGGGAGAGCGGGATTCGATAACGGCAGAGGGAATCCTGATGGATGATCACGGGAGGGAACGACTCCAGGTAAGCAGAGAGATCCGCGTAGGCGATATCGTGCCGAATACGGACGCCTATTACCGTTTGCTGTTCGACAGGATCGGCTAGAACGCTTAACACAACGGGAGGAAGCCTATGAAAACCTATGTTTACTTTGTCAGACACGCGGTGTCCCCGTTTGCGCTTCATGACGAAAGAGCCAGGGGACTATCCGGGGAGGGGGCTGCCGATGCGCATCATGCGGCCGGTTTATTGGCTTCCGAAGGAATAAACGTCGTCGTATCGAGCTCGTATACAAGAGCCGTGGATACGGTAAGGCCGCTCGCGGAGCTGCTCCAAACGGAAATCGTAGAATTCGAGGAGCTGCGGGAAAGACCGATCGCAAGCTTGCGGTACGCCATTTCGGAGGACGAGCTGACGGCGGCAATCGGAAGATCGTTCGAGGACATCGATTTTTGCATGGCGGAGGGGGAAACGACCAGAGAAGCGCAAGACAGGGCGATCCCGGTCTTTAAGCGGCTGCTTGAGCAGTATCGCGGGCAAAAAATAGCGGTAGGGACGCATGGGAATATTATGACGATCATTTTGCAATATTTTGACGGGCGGTACGGATTCGAATTCTGGAAGCAAACGTCCAAGCCGGACATCTACAAACTGCAGTTTGACGGCGACGTGCTGGAAAATGTGGAAAGGCTGTGGCGGCCGAGGGGATAAGTCTGGGCTCGCTCACAAAGGCGAACGGCTGGGAGAACGGCGTTCCGAGGCTCCCGGGCCTGTCGTTAAGGGGAAGGAGTCTTGAGCTCGTACCACGTCGCGTAAGCCTCGATGTTCGAATCGGAATGATCGCTCGCATCGAATGTCTTGAAATACCGTGCGTAATAGGCGTGCTCGATGGTTTTCGGATCGCCGTCCGAGTCGATGGTCATGTGGATTTCCGAGATGTCGAGCCCCCATTTGAGGCTCTTGGCGATTGTTTTCATGGTATCGACGGTGGCAAAGGTGCGGGCGCTTGCTACGATGGAATCGAGCAATTGCTGCGATGGCTCTTCCTTCAGCGTGATGCGGCACGTCACATCCGGACGCGTAAACGTGATGCTTACATGTTTGACGGATTCCGACAGGTTCATCAGCTCTTTTTTCCAAGCGTCGGCGGCATCGGTATCCACTTTATGAGTAACGCTGCATCCGCAGACCGTCATGAGCATAACCAGGAGCAGCGGTGCACATATTCTCCGCGCGTTCATGAAATAGGCTCCCTCCTGTCGGCTTCGTTCTTCACTACGTATATACCCTAGCACTGCGGTAAAGGTTCCGCAAGGCCGCGGATTTTCGTCAGACAGGACGGAAGGTACAAGGAAAGAAAGGAAACGAAAGGATGGGATGCGGGTGTCGGGTAAAAGGCTTCGGTCTCTCGTCGGCGTTCTCGCCATAGCGCTTGCCGCGGGAGGGTGCTCCCTCGTCGACAACATGAAGGGGCGAAACGGCGGAGACGGGAAGGCAGGCGGCGAAACGGCTGCGTCAGCGGCTCCGGAGACGGCAGGGCAAGCGGTTCTTCCCTACAGGCAGGAGGTGGTCGCGGACAACCTCAACGTGCCTTGGGCATTCGAGATTTCATCGGACGGCCGCATGTTCTTTACCGAGCGTTCGGGTGCAGTCCGCATGATCCGCGACGGGAAGCTTGTCAAGGACCCCGTCATTTCGATGCCGGCGCCGTTCGTCAGCAAAGGGGAGGGCGGTCTGCTCGGCCTGGCGCTTGATCCGCAATTTGCGGACAATCATTATATGTATGTGTACCATACGTACGAGGACAAGGGGCAGACGAAAAACCGACTCCTTCGCCTGATCGAGCAGAGCGGCAAAGCGAAGCTCGATAAAGTGCTGATCGACGGTCTGCCGGGAAGCACGAATCATAACGGAGGACGGATCAAATTCGGTCCGGACGGCCATTTATACGTCACGTCAGGCGACCGGTACGAGCCGCCGCTTGCGCAGGATACGAAGAGTTTGGGCGGCAAAATTTTGCGCATCCGGCCGGACGGTTCCGTTCCGGCGGATAACCCGTTTCCGGGCTCCCCGGTTTACAGCTATGGCCACCGGAACCCGCAAGGGCTTGTCTGGCAGCCGGAGACGGGGAAGCTGTTCGCGTCCGAGCACGGGCAGAGCGCGCATGACGAAATCAATGTGATCGAAGCGGGAGCGAATTACGGCTGGCCGACGATTGAAGGGGACCAAACGGCTCCCCGGATGAAGCCGCCGCTCGCGCACAGCGGTACGACGACCTGGGCGCCGTCAGGCATGACGTTCGTCACGAAAGGGCCTTGGAAAGGCAGCATGCTCGCGGCTAATTTACGCGGCGAGCAATTAATCCGTTTCGAGCTGTCGGGTGACGGCGGCCAACCGGCGGTGTCCGGCAAGCAATATTGGCTACAGAGGCAGCTTGGGCGAATAAGGGATGTATACGAAGGGCCGGACGGTTCGCTGTATGTGCTGACGAATAATCGCGATGGGCGAGGAACCCCGAAGGCTGGTGACGATAAAATCATTCGGCTCGTGCCGGAAGCGGTCAAATAAAAGGGACCGTTCCCTTTTGGGGGCAGGCGATATAGCCGTCCGGCAGCGAGCATTCCGGCAGATACGGTTATCTGCCGTATCTTGGGTTCGAGCTGGCGGATCTTTCCGTGCGCAAATACGGATTGTTCATGCCCGAGAAATCGTCGACAGTTCTGGATGTGTATACGTGACGAGGAACCGGGCAGCAATGGTGGCGGTTCACGATTTCAACCTGATGAACGATCTCCACGACCTGCGGATGATAAATGTCTCTAAAAACTTGAACAGGCGGATCATAAACGGTTTTCGTCGGGCATGTCGGGCAATGAGGTTTTGGATGACAAGACATGTGCATCAACCCTTTCTTGTGAAGTAGTACAGTATATGGGGCAAATGGGAAATAGCATGGATGGAAGCCTAAGGGCTTTTCCCCAATTCATGTACGTTCGTCCCTATCGTCATCGCACGCCCAAAAGGCGCATTCGGCCGCTTATCGGAGCGGGAATGCGCCTTTTGAAAGTGGCGTTCATGGTGTTGCATACGGTTCGGCCGGTGCGAACAAGAGAGAACGCGACCTCGACGATTGTGGATGGAAAATATCCCTCGCGGGGCGGGTTGGCTTGTACGGATGCCTAACGGCTAGTCCCTATACGAGCATGCTTCGTCCATACGGGCCAAAGGACAAAAAGAGACCCGCAAGCAACGGGCCGCGGGTCTTAAGAGATTATATTAAAAGGGGGGTCGACTCTTAGTATAGGCGGTCATCATTAAAGAAACATGAAGAAAGTATTTCGTTTTTGTTACATTTGTGTTAGTTTTTGTTGCGACAAGCTGGCAGGCAGGGCTTTTAAGCGAACGGATCCGCTGCATAAGGGCCGTATATGGCGATTTTCATCAATTTGGCGGACATGAATTTCGGGGAGTACGGCGTGTCGTTTTCCAGCCACCAAACGATCACTTCCACGAAAGCGGCCGCCGTATAGCGCACGAGCATGTCCCGCGGCGCCGTCAAAAGCCTGTCGTCCGGCTGGACGGCAAGGAGTCCCGTCGAAATGAATTCGGTTATCGCGTTGATTAGCCGCGAAGTGAAATAGGGCATGCGCGTCTCGATCAGCATGACTTTGTAATAATCCGCATGCAACTCCACATGTTCGAAGAGATGAACGAAAGTAGGATGCGGCTTATCGCTTCGAAAGTCGAATATCTTCATATCCTCCGAAACGCCGGCCGTCCGCAAACGGTCACCTAGCTCCAGCATAATCTCGTCCGTGCTTTGCTCCGTCAAATCGTGCTTGTCGTTGTAATGCAGATAGAAGGTGGCGCGATTCAGACCGGCCCGTTCCGCGAGATCCTGCACCGTAATTTTTTCGTATCCTTTATCGCGAATCAAGGCAATGAGCGCGGCGTTTAACAGCTGACGCGTCCGCTTGACGCGGGGATCGTCCTTTTTGTTTCTGATCGACATTTGCAGCTCTCCTGTTTAACTTTTTCCGTTTCGGCCACACACTGCCGGAGACTGTCGACAAATCGACAAATCGCCGCGTATTGATGTTTGCGCGCCCGGGATCGGTTTGTTATATTAATAGTCGACACGCTGTCGTATAAACAACGTCATGTTTAATTTTATCGTAACGTTACGGAAAAATAAAGCTGCCTGAACGCGCAGCTGCTTTGCTGCGGACAATTTGGAGAGGATGATGGACGATGGGACGTCTTCACGATAAAGTAGCCATAATTACGGGTGCGGCAATGGGGCAAGGAGAAGCGGAGGCGAGGCTGTTCGCCCGGGAAGGGGCGAAGGTTGTCGCAACGGATATGCAGACCGACCAGCTGGAGCGGGTTGTGGCCGAAATTAATGCCGGCGGCGGACAAGCCATCGCCGTCAAGCATAACGTAGCGTCTGACGACGATTGGAAGCGGGTAGTGGAAGAGGCCGTCGCGGCATTCGGCAAAGTGGAGGTGCTTGTCAACAATGCCGGGATCAGCACGGATGCAACCTTGAGCACCTTTACGATCGAAAATTGGAGCAAGGTGCTGGACATCAACTTGACGGGATGCGTAATCGGCATGAAATACGTCGTGCCGGAAATGAAGAAAGCCGGAGGAGGCTCGATCGTCAACATTTCGTCGATAGCCGGAATCGTGGCGCTGAACTACACGAACGGGTACACGGCGTCCAAAGGCGCGCTCAGGGCCATATCCAAAGCATCGGCCGTAGAACTTGCGCAGGACCGCATTCGCGTGAATTCGGTGCATCCCGGCATCATTGTGACGCCGATGATCCGCGAAGCGATGGAAAGCGGAGCGGAGCAAATGTTCCAAGCGGGAACGCCGATTCCGCGCCTGGGCAAGCCGGACGACATCGCGTACGGCGTTCTGTACCTGGCTTCCGACGAATCTTCGTTCGTAACGGGCACGGAGCTTATTATTGACGGTGGATGGACGGCGAGATAATGATTTTTTGAGTCGGCAGCATGAAGTAAATCATCAAGCAAAAGCCGTTCGTCCGAGTTAGGGCGGGCGGTTTTTGCTTTCCGCGACTCCTGCATAGCCGGGCTGTGCAGATTTGAGCGGAACGTCTTCGGGAAAGTAACGTATTAGAGATAAGAAATCCAATATGTTACAGGAGGTCGTGACATGAATACGGAAATGCAAGCCCCGCAGCCCCGTAAAAACAGCGTGAAGACTATCGTGAATCTTGCCGTTCTGGGACTGCTGGTCGTCATTGTCGGCATGAACAGCTTCTCGACCGTGCAGTACGGTCATGTCGGGCTGTATAAAACGTTCGGCAAGCTAAGCGACAACGTGCTGGCGCCGGGCGTGCATATGAGGCTGCCGTTCGTCCAGACGGTCATTCAGGTCAATACGCAGGTCACGAAGGCGGAGTCCGATACGTCGGCCTCGTCGAAGGATTTGCAGCCGGTTTCCACGCATGTGGCGGTAAACTATTCGGTGAACAAAGAGGCTGTCTATCACTTGATGAACAATATCGGAGGCGCCTACGACACCATCATCATTTCGCCGGCTATTCAAGAGATCGTCAAAGAAGTAACGGCCAAATATCCCGCCGAGGATTTAATTGCGAAGCGCGATGTCGTAGCGAACGAAGTGAGTGATCTCCTGACCAAAAGGCTGGCGAAATACGATCTCATCGTAAACGATATCAACATCGTCAATTTCAAATTTTCCGACGCGTTCAACCAGTCGATCGAAGCGAAGCAGGTCGCTCAGCAGCAAGCGCTGAAAGCGGAGAACGACTTGAAGCGCGTGGAGATCGAAGCCAAGCAAAAAGTCGCACAAGCGCAAGCCGAGGCGGAATCGCTCAAGCTGAAGAAGCAGGAAATAACCCCCGACTTGGTGCAGCTGAAACAAATCGAGGTGCAGGAAAAAGCGCTGGAGAAATGGGACGGCCGCTTGCCGTCGGTGACCGGTGGAGCAACGCCGTTCATCGATGTAGAGTCATTCGTCAAGTGAGCCGTTCAATAGAAAGAGCAGTCGGGTGATTAGCCTGGCTGCTCTTTTCATTTCGGTTACTTCACGACAAGAACGGGAATAGGAGAGTGCTGAACGATGTTATGGCTGACGCTGCCGAGAAACAGCTCTTTCACGTCCGACAAGCCGCGGCTTCCGACGATGATGACATCGGCGGACATTTCCTTGGCATAATCCAAAATGGCGGCAACCGGGTTGCCGATCAGCAGGGTGGCCTTAGCGTCCGGCAGACCGGCCAACTGCCGGTTTGCTTCTTCGACCATGCTTTCGACCCGCTTCAGGTATTCCTTCTCGTATTCGTCGGAAGGCTTGACGATCGCTTCGCCGATGACCGCTACCGGGTTGTGCAGAACGTGAACGGCCTCCAGCTTCGCTTTGCTGTCCCCCGCAAGCTTGATGGCCAGCTGCAGCGCTTTCTTGGATAAAGGCGAACCGTCGTAAGCAAGTAGCATGCGTGAGAACATCCTAATCGTCCTTTCGGGCCTATGGCGGCATACTCATGCAACCAGTATGCCACATTCGGGCTTCGGATAAACGAACTAGTGAATGAGCTCGCTTTCTTTGGCTTTGCTGACGAGCTTTTCGCTGGATCGGTTGATGATTTTTTTGAGCGCGAGCCCTATGATCAGCGCGATCCCGGCGAAAACGGCAAGCATGCTTATATCGCGTGCGACGATGTCCCACAGGATGCCGCCGACCGCTTCGCGCATCATGCTGATCGCATACGTGAACGGCAGGAAGGGGTGAATCGCTTGAAAGAACGGCGGCGTCACTTGTATCGGGAACGTTCCTCCCGAGCCGGCCAGCTGCAGGACGAGCAGGACGATCGCGAGCGCTTTGCCGACATTGCCGAACACCGATACGAGCGTGTACACGATCAGCATGAACACGGTACTGATGAGCAGTCCGAACAGAACGAACCACAGCTTCTCCGCCACATAGGCGCCGAGTATGTAAATGTCCCCGGTCGTCACGAGCAAAGATTGAAGCAGCGTCAAGGTAAGAAAAGTTAAGAAACGCCCGAAATAAACGTGATAGCTGCGAAATGCCCCGTGATGATCGTGAACCTCCACCGTCAACAAGGAAACGAGCAGCAGCGCGCCGACCCAGAGCGAGAGGGTGGAGAAGAACGGCGACATACCGGAGCCGTAATTCGGAATCGGAAACAGCTTGTTTTCCTTAAGCAGTACAGGCTCGGCGAAAAATTCGCTTTCCTTCTCGAAATTGTTTTTGAGCAGATCGATAATTTGCCGGATGTCGCCTTCCGTTTCGAAGGCTCTGAACCGGTCGGCCAGCTGCGCGATTTTCGCTTCCGCCGCAGGCAGCTGCTGGCGGATCGCGTCGAATTCCCGGCTGCCGACAGCAAGTCCTTGCGCCGCATCGTCGACGATCCGCTTCACGTCGGGAATGCTTTTGGCCGCTTCCGTAAGCGCCGATTGCGCGGTTGCGAGCGACTTTTTGGCGGTTGCCAGCCCTTGCTGTACCGCCGGCAGGATTTCGCTGTCATAACGATTGAGGATGTCGCCAAGCTGCGCCGACGCTTCCTTCGATAGCCGGTTCAGCTCGTTCACCAGCTCCGCTGCCGGCTTCTCGCCCTTGTTTACGGCGTCTTGGATACGAGTAACGACCGACAGCTGCTGCTGGAATTTCTCCTTGACGCCATTCAGCTTCGCGATCGTCGGCGCTAGACGGTTGCCGGAGGTGAAGCCGTTCAGCTTCTCGAACAGCGCGATCGTCTTGTCCGTAACCGAAATGGCGGTGGTCAGCCTGCGGGAGGCAATATCAAGAGCGGTCTTAGCTGCATTCGGATCGAAATTGGCATCCAGTAAAATAGCCGTGAGCTGTTCCGTATAGATAGCGGCTTGCTGCAGGAGCAGCAGATCCTGCTTGATGTTCGGCGCAATCGCCTCGAGCGCTTCCGTTCCTTTGTCGAGGTATTGGCCTACCCCCTCGGTTACTTGCTGGCCTTCCTCGGCGATTCTCGCCACCTCGGGGATACGGGACTGCACTTTCCCGACCAGTTCGTTTGCCGTTGCTATATCCTTCGCTGCGGTGTCGACGGCGGCGTTGATCTCCGGAAATGCCGCTTCCAGCTTGAAGACGACTTCCTTGACCTTCTCGATCGTCGGCAGCTCGTTTTCCAATTCGACGCCTACATCATTGAACAGCTGGAAAATAGCGCCGTTGGCTGTCTTTATAAAGTTGCGCGTAATTTCCTCCGTAATGCCGGAAGCGCCTTTGGACGTGATTTTCGGCGAGATGGCATTGATTTTCTCGTTCACGTCATATAAGATTTCGCCCTTCTCCGGATTGTCCGTCAGCACGGTCGCGATTTTGGCGGAAAAATCGGAGGGGATCGTGATGGCGGCATAGTAACCCCCGTGCTTCACCCCGTGTAGCGCATCCTCCCGGCTGACGAAATTCCAGCCCATCTTGCTGTTGGCTTTCAGAGAGGAGACGACTTCGTCCCCGATATTGACGGGCTTGCCGCGCAGCTCGGCACCCTTGTCCTCGTTCGTGACCGCGATAGCGATCCCGCTTGTTTGTCCGTACGGATCCCAGGACGCTTTAATGTTGAACCATGCGTACAGGGAGGGCAGGCAAACGAGTCCGAGTATAATCACCGTCGCCGCCCAGTTTTTGGCCAGTCTTTGCAGATCGCCGAAATAAATGAGTCCAATCTTTTTCATTTGCATCTCCTCTGGATGTCGGATAGGAATTTCACCTTAAGTAGTATAGCCGAAATGCCAGAATTTGAAAATTAAACATTACGGGCGATTGGGCTTTGTCAGGATCGGGTGCTTACGGGTATAATGAGCATATTCCGTTATGAAGGATCGGGGGTTCGCGCCGATCGTTGCAAAAGGCGGAGAATCATCCGTCGTTTGACCGTTTACATAACAGACCGTAAGGAGAGCCGGTTTACATGAGCCAGAGTAATGACAAAGCGCAGCCTGGAGATACGATTGTCATCGTAGCCAATACGAACGATCATCCGTTTGAAATAGGGCAGCGTGTCCTCGTAACCGATTGGTACGATTTCGAAGCGTCGGACGCCGTATACGGCGTAGAGGCGATCGCGCATCCGGAGATGGAGCACTGGTTCGTGCGACATACCGATTACAAGAAGGCATGAGCTTGGAAACGGACCGTATGATGAATGTTGGAGGCGTATATGCTTACTTTTGAAGAAAAACTTGCGATTCTGGAATCGTTTCCCGAGCTGCAGCGCAAAAACGTATCGCTAGGGCGCGTCAATTTCCACTATGAAGAAAGCGTACATGAGAAAAAGACGGTTGCCTATCATATGCATCCGAACGGGAACGGCTTTGTTTACGACGGCTTGCTGCAAGGCTATGCGACGGACGACAAAGGCTTCGTCAATATACGGGATTTCACGTCCGACGAGCTTCGCTCGATCGTGGACAAGTCGATCCGGTCGCTGTCCGGCGCATCGGCACCAAATGCGAACGGCGGCGATAGCGCCGGGGAAGAACGTTGGGTCGGGCCTGACGATCACGTGCTTACGGTCACTTATGAAGACGAGTTGTGGTATTTGTATACCGGAGCGAATTTGGAATCGGCATTCGAAACCTATGAAGAGGTTGAAGCCTACATGAAAGAAGAAGGGTTTACGAGGGAGTAAATAGGAGGGCAAGAAAGCCGGTCGCATGACGAAGGCCGGCTTTTTTATGCCTTTTTACGTCGTTTCGCAAGAGTTTGGAACGAATATATGATAATTTATTATTATTAGCGAGCGTTTCGGGGTATAATTAGTATATTGGCAGCATTGACGCCTTGCAATGAACGCCGGTGAGTAGAGATGACACTAGATTGTTCGCTAATCCATATTAAAAGAGACCTGTCGATAAGGAACCTTTTCTATGATGAACCGAATACTTGCTATGTGAAAATCAGTCGTTAAAAGAAAAGGGGAAATTCAAAAATGAAAATGAACTTGAAGTTTACGAATAACGGGAAATTGGCGATTCAGCTGTTTACCAACGAGGAATTATTAGAAATTTTTAATAGATATATGAATACCTTAACCAAAAAGTATGACATAGAAGTCACGATACCGGTTGATTGGAACCAGTCCATTGCGGAGGACGGATCGCTGAAAGTCGTGCTGGCTAATGTAAAGTGCGAAGTGGAAGTCTTTTTTAAAGAGCTGGGAAGGGACATAAAGGTTCCTTTAAAGAAGAGACAAGGCGGGAAGCTGGACACGGTATTTAAGCTCGAAAAGATGGAATAGGGGAACGAAGGGGCCTGCTCGAAAGAGCGGGCTTCTTTTTTTTGAGGATATTTCCATATGAAGGTTGTAAAATATTGACTACGAACAAATGTTTGCTATAATAGAGTTATAGAACAAACGTTCCTATTTTGAGAGGGGTGTATCGTATGCCGGCAAATAAGATCAGATTTATCGAAAGAGACTATTTCAGAAAACTAATGATCGACAACAGCGAATGGATGACGGAAGACCAAATTGAGAAAATTCTTGATCAGGCCGGCACCCTATGGGACGATTTGACTTTTAAATTTTACGACAATGGAAAGCTTGAGATATTCGATAACCATACGGAGCAGCGCATTTCTTTGCACGACCTTCGCGGCGCCGCCTATGATTTTTACGTGAAAGAAAGAATCCGGTATATCCGCACGAACCTTCAGGCCAAAATATTGCAATCCGCTTAACGGGCGGTGCAGGGCAGCTTGCCGGATCGGGCCCGTTCGGTTGTTTCTTAGTAGCGGCTGATGACGAGTTATTAAAGTTCCAAGCTAAAAAAGCATGAAACTGTCTGCTGACGCAGGGGGAGTGTCATGCTTTTAAGTATTTCCTCTTAATCCCTTCCCGCTTCGTAAAGTTTATGGGCGATCATGCCGGGCTGCGTTCGTACAGTCGACATATGGTCGCCGTGTCCTTGAATGAGCCGGAATAAGCCTAAGCGGCTGGACATATGGGGATGCCAGCCGTATTCGCTGCTCCCTTGCGGCAGAGCCGTGTCCTCCGTGAGATAGAGGTAGCTCTTCGGTATGTTCAGCCTGTAAAAGGTTTTCAGATCCAGCTTTTCGAAGAGCGGCTTGGCAGGCTCGGGAGATATGCTGTTATACATTTGTTGAACGAGACCTAGGCTTGCCAAGTTCGCGAACGTTTCCCGATACAACGGAAAGGGCAGCATGATGGTGTCGTCCTTCGAGCTTTGCCTGAGCTGTTGAAACGCTTCGCGAACGGGCGGCGGCACTTCGTCCGCAACGCTTTCTCCGTCCTTGAGCACGAAGGCATTCAAGAAGACAAGCCGCCGGATACGGTCAGGGACGAGCTCGGCGACTTTCTGGATAACCGATCCTCCGAAGCTGTGTCCCGCTAAGACAATGTTTCGCAGATGCCTTGATACGATGAAATCGGCGACCGATTTCGTAATCATGGCATGGGTTACGGCTTTATTCGGATCGCTCCCGTGTCCGGGATATTCAGGCGCATAAACGATATGGCCCTTATTCCGCAATTCCGCGGCTACACGGTCCCAAAACCCGGCGTCCGCCCAAGATCCGTGAACAAGAACAAAAGTAAGAGACTGCTGCTTTTCGCGATCGTCCTCATTCACTCCTTGCGCATGACCGGCAAGTGCGGGGGCAGGCCAGGCGGGAGGGGAATTCGGAGGAGAGGTTCTATAAGGCCAATGGACGTACATGATCATTTCCTTTCAAGACGTGGATAGATCACCATATGCCCATACCGGGTAGAATGTTCATGCAGCTTTAAGACGCTCGAATCGGTATCCGCATGACAAAAGGGATAGGGCGTCGTTTCTACGGAAGAAACGTTCCCTATCCCTATTGTATTTCAATTGCTCAAGCCTTACATGAAAGTTTCTCCATTGTCATAGTTGAATTGCCAATGGATGCCGAATTTATCCGTCAGGCTGCCGTAGCATTTGCTCCAGAACGTTTCTTGAAGCTCCATGCCGACCTTGCCGCCTTCTTTCAGCTTATGGAACAAGGATTTAACGAGATCGATGTCCTTTTCGACTAGCGCCAGGCTTATGTTGTTGCCTGCAGTAAAGGGCATACCGGGGAAAACATCGGAAAACATGACATTGCTTCCGCTGATGTTAAGCCGCGTGTGCATGATTAAATCCTTGGCTTCCTCAGGAAGCGTAAACGACGGGTCTGGCGGAGTTTGGCCAAAGGTCATCATTTGCGGCTTGTCCGTTCCAAATACCTCGGCATAAAATTCGACAGCTTCACGACAGTTTCCATTAAAGTTAATATAAACATCAACGGCCATTCGCTTCACTCCTTCGTTTTGGTTGGTACTGAGTAAGCCTTATGTACGTGTTCATTGTAGCATTTTAATGGAAATAATCAAATATCCCCGCCAAGTACGGCGCCGATGGAGGAATTATTTTCTTTTCCAACAGTTGTATTCCGTTGATATTATTGGTATAAGTGTTGGAGAAGTTTTTATTTGCGGCATGCGAACAAGAAATACTCACAGCAAAGGGAGAAGATGATCTATGAAAAGAAAAATGATTATCCTGGCCTGCTCGGCGTTATATATGACGGCTTGCAGCAAGGATGCGCCGGCAACGACTCCGACAATCGCGCCGCCCCCGTCAGCCACGGTCAGCAAAAGCAGCGGAGATCAAAAAAACAAACCGGTCGAACAAAACGAAAAAGTAACGGTCGCCTTTCAAAAGGAGCTTGTACGGTTAGGAGAGTTTGATTTAGCGAAAGGGAAAAATTTTGACTTTCAAAAATATCAAACGTCGGCTTTAACGAAAGTGGATAAAGAAATTAGTGAAATGGCCCAGCCTCTCCTCATAGAATGGAAAAAGGAGGCGGAGGTGGAAGTGTTCTACAATGATGTCGTCGATATCAATAGGTCCCAGTGGAAAGTAAAGCCGGATCCCAAACATCCCGACGCGAATAAGCTGATGTCGCCCAAACAAGGGGATATCGCATCGTTCAAAATAGAAAGCACGAGGTCAATCGTCAAGTTCGCGCCTTGGACGTACGTACCAAACGGTGATGGCGGCGAGGTGGAGCTACAATTTAGGTACGTATTAAAGGATGGGACAGCAGGGATGAAATCATGGACATTCAAGGTAGGGAAAGCGGAGTGACTTGACGGTAGGAAGGGGACCTTCGGATGAGCAAAAGAGTAATCCTCGGACTGATTTTGTCTTCGTTCCTTATCGCCGTTTCCTTGATCATGATGGTGTACACGTACCTCTACGCAACAACTAACCGGGTAGGGGTTATAGGAGACGGCAAGTTTCATTTTGAATCGATATTGACTTACGTCTTTACATGTATTTCGGGTATTTTGTTTTTGATTTTCTCTCTCGTTCAAGCTTACAAAGAGAAGAAGGGCAAAGGAGGTTCCGAATGAGCACATTGGAAAAAGCGATTGCGATTGCGTCTAAGGCACATGAAGGACAAGTAGACAAGGGAGGCAACCCGTATATCCTTCATCCACTGAGAGTCATGTTACGGCTTGACACGGATGAAGAGCGCATTGTTGCGGTATTCCATGACTTGTTCGAGGATACTGCGGTAACGTCTGCGGATCTCGGAGAGCAAGGCTTCAGTGCCGAAATCATTGATGCCGTTCATGCCTTAACCAAGAAGAATGGTGAAGCGTATTTGGATTTCATTGCTAGAGCCAAAAAAAATAGGATCGCTAGAAAAGTTAAAGCGGCAGATATTGAAGACAACATGGATCTGACAAGAATCCCCGATCCAACCGAAGAGGACGAAGAACGAGTAAAGAAATATCGAGCGGCTCTGGAAGCGTTAACGCTTTAATCTGTTCTATAGTTAATTAATAGCCGGCGGGAATCAAAGGAAAGGGGCGTGACATGCAGATGGACAACGGGTATTTTGTAGGCTGGGGAACGCTGGCCCTTATCAATGCGGGATTAGCTCAAGGGAAAAATAGAGGCGGATTGAACTGGTTCCTATTGTCCTTGCTCTTGGGGCCGATTGCGACTTTCTTTCTGGTTGTTTCAGACAAGCGATAGAGGAAAGCTTTCAAGAGAGTCGGTAATGTAGGACTGGGCACGAATGCGGACACAATACGCAAGTGGAATTAGAATAAGGAAATCGGTTCCGGCCGAACGACTAAGGCGACGTTCCTCGGCTTATTCAGCTTCAGCGCATGATACATTCGGATGCGTCCGAATGGGTTCGCGGTATGCAGGATGATTTTTTTTGGGTATCTTTTGCTTTTCATCACGTACTGAACAATTTCAAACCCTGTCGGCCTACCGAAGCCCAGATCATAGTCGAGCGACAGAACGTTTACTTTATTTCGTTTGATTAGTTTAAGGCACTGCTTGACCGTTCTAGCCAATTTATATCCTTTAGGCCGCGGGCGTAAGTCGTCGAGGTAAACGTTGATCATGCTATCACTCCCTCCCTTGCGTGTTCTAGACTATGTAACCCCCAAGAAGGGGGGGTTAGATGAATGCTCTAGAGACGATAACCAGCAAGATGAAGAGCACGAGAATGACACCTACTGTAGTAAAACCGCCGCAGCCGGTAGAGACGGGAGAAACCGCAACTGGAGCGGCCGCTACAGGAGAAACGCCGCAGCCGCAACCTCCGCCATAACCTCCGCCATAACCTGCACCCAAATCATAACCCATAGAAAATAACCTCCTAATTGTTATTTTAATCAGAGACAATTGACTGTAAACCTAATGACCATTGTATGTTGCGGCAGGGGGGATGCTTAGACTCTTGCATAGGTTCGGAAAAAAATGTTGCCCCGATAACGTAGGGCGGAGCATAAATATGCCATAAGAAAACATGCGTCATGCACGGCTCTCGACTACCGAACATGTTCTTCCCGTTTCCGACATAAATATGAGGAATGAAGCGAAGAGGAAAATGGGGAGCGTTGCGCCATGCCTATTTATCCGCCGATCTTACAGCGCGGTGATACGATTGGTATCGTAACATTGGGAAGCCCGCTTAGCGCAGTCACTATCGATAATGGCATCGCCGTACTACGGAACATGGGGTTTAATGTTGTACTAGGGAAATACGTTTACTCGGTGGACGGTTTTCTTGCAGGAACGGACGAACAGAGAGCCTCGGATTTGATGAATATGTTTATCGACCCAACCGTTAACATGATTTTACCCTCTAGGGGAGGAGTCGGGGTAGCAGGCATTCTCCCTTATTTGGACTATAGCGTCATTTCGAGAAATCCCAAAATCCTTACGGGTTACAGCGACATTTCCGTGCTTATGAACGCGTTGTATCAGTTTTCGGATCTGGTCACGTTTTCCAGCTTGCTTCTTATCGATTTCACGTTATCGACGCCGGCGTATAACTACAATCAATTTTTTGAGGCGACTTCGACCTTCACCGCCCCTAGATTGATTCGTAACCCTCCGGGCATGCTGCTTGTCAGTAAAGTGCTGGGCAATGTGACGGGAACCCTTGTCGGCGGGAACCTCACCTCGATAACGGATACGCTTGGGACGCCTTTCGAGATCGATACCAACGGCAAAATCCTGTTTATTGAGGAGACGCATGAGCCTATCAATAAGGTGTATCGAATGATCAACCGGTTGAAGCTTGCCGGCAAATTTACCAATTGTATCGGAATCGTAACGGGAGAATGCACGGGTTGTCAGACGGCTTATGGGAAAACGTACCAAAATTTGATCGATGAGGTGCTGGTCCCGTTAGGGAAACCGCTGCTGACCAATTTGGCTTCCGCTCACGGATACTATAAGGCTGCCATCCCTATAGGCGCCCCCGTTAATCTGAATACGTACAATACGACGTTGACGGTGCTGGAGGCGTCCGTTAGCATGCCGCAAAATTGGCGGGGACCAGGGTTGTAGTTTTGCTTGCCTGACATACATCGATACATACCGGCTAGCCTTGCTGCCCATGGCGCAAGGTTTTTTCCTTTTGGCGTTTACACTGGCCCCAGAATGATTTGACGGTTGATATTGAGAATGATTATCATTTATACTAATAGAATATTTGAAACGTTCGTGTACCTATTTGGATGAGCTGCAAGAGATGTGCGGTTGAGAAGGGAATGGAGACAGGCTATGAAACTCAGAGACCAAATCATGCTGTGGGATCATGTTTTCATCAGGATGATGGATGTTCGTCATACGATTATGAATCAGGGGGAGGAATTACGCTCCTATCGTTTACCTGCCAGTGCATTCTTATATGTTGTACGCGGTCGCGCACAAGTGCGGTTGGATGGACATGCAAGCATAATGAATCGGTTTCATGTCCTGCATGGCGGTAAGGGGCTAAACTTGGATATCGCAGCCGAAGAACATTTGGAATACTACATGATTTTATATAAAGCCGTATTGCCGCTGCCATGCCGTCAGGAGATTCTGAAGATGATGGAGGAACATAAACCGTTTCACATGCAATATCTTTTTGCTCCGCAATACCCAATTTCCTTATATGAGAAAGTAGAACGCATGAACAGAGAGTGGCGGCAATCCGATAGCCTGGAGAAATTGCAAGTCAAAACATGGTTTTATCAATTTGTTTGCGAGATTCTGAGGCAATTGGAGCAGCATGGAGTCACGGTCATCAAGCCGGATCTCGCAGCGCAAGCCGTACGCTATATTCATGAGCATTATAAGGAGCCCCTTACACTCGAATCACTGGCAGAGATGCTGGAATGCAACTCCAGGCAGCTTCTGAGGATGTTCAAAGGCCGGATGCATACCAGCCCGATCGACTATTTGATTCAAGTTCGAATGAATAGAGCTAAGGACCGGCTGTTGAACACGGATTTTACATTAAAAGAAATTGCCGAGAGCGTAGGCTATTCGGACAGTTATTATTTCAGCCGTATCTTCAAAAAAGTGGAAGGGGTTTCTCCCACTGCTTTCAAAGAGCATGCCCATAAAATGGATGCGAGTCGAAATAATCCATCCCGGTTGTCGAGATATCCTATTGTTGCAAAAAAGCTTCGACGTTATATTAGTAATGATCATGAGAATCATTATCAATATAAGGGAGAGGGAGAACTACATATGTTTAGAAAGTCCAGGACAGCTATGGCAGCAACGCTATTATTTTGTTTTACATTATTGCTGAGCGCTTGCGCGAACGGTTCGAATCCATCAAATGAAGCAAACGGAGGGAAGGCGGTGTCCGGCAGTAATACGGCATCGTCCTCACCTTCACAGACCCGGCCGTCGGAAGTCGATGCGCCCCGAGTCATTAAACACGCAATGGGCGAAGAAACGCTCACCGGCACTCCGAAGCGGGTTGTCATTCTGACTAACGAAGGGACCGAAGCGCTGCTGGCACTGGGAATCAAACCGGTCGGCGCCGTAAAATCCTGGATTGGCGATCCTTGGTATACCCATATTAAAGACGATATGAAGGATGTTACGATTGTCGGTGATGAATTGCAGCCGAATATCGAGCTGATCGCCGGCCTGAAGCCGGATCTGATAATCGGCAATAAGGTCAGACAGGAAAAAATTTATGCGCAGCTGAAGCAGATCGCGCCAACGGTATATTCCGAGGATCTGGGCGGAGATTGGAAAAGCAATTTCAAGCTGTATATGGAAGCCGTCAACAAAAAAGCCAAAGGCGAAAAAGCGATGGAAGCATTCGATAAACGCGTTGCCGATGTTAAGGCGAAGCTTGGCGGAAAACCGGCTACCCGGGTATCGGTTGCCCGCTTCTCCGCTACGCAGGTGCGCATTTATCAGAAGCAAACTTTTTCCGGCGTACTCTTGAATCAATTGGGAATTGCCCGGCCCGCCTCGCAGGATAAGGACGGCAACATCGAAGTCATGTCCAAAGAAAGAATTCCCGAAATGGACGGGGACGTCATGTTCTACTTCGTCACGGAAGCCGCCGGCAAAACCGATGCGAGCAAAGTCGTCCAGGAATGGATGAACGATCCGCTATTCAAAAACTTGAACGTATCCAAAAACAACAAAGTAATCCAAGCGGATGAAGCGATCTGGAACTCGGCGGGAGGCATTGAAGCGGCTAATTTGCTGTTAGACGAACTTGTTGCTTATTTTGGAGTGAAGTAAGCGGTCATGGCGAATCGAGCCAAACGGCGTCTCCTCATGAGGAGCGTCGTTTTTGTTTTGCGGAAGGACAAGGATACACGACTTACAGCGTCTTTTGATGCCGTAAGTTTGCCGAGACGATGAACAATCAGCGGAGATATACTTTCTGTTGAAAAAAACACTCCTTGCGGAGTGTTTAATAGATCAGTCGCCTAGTCACTTCGATGCTGCTGCCGTATTTTTCTTTCAGGATGTCGAATTGATCTTTTACGATGCTGCATATGTCTTTGAGCCTTTGACTACTCGGGATAATGGTTTCTTTCACTTCGCCGTTCAGAATGACATCAAAAACAACCACGGAACGAACACTCCCTATCTTTTGGATAATGACATCTTAGTAAATGAATATGATGGGCGTGTTAATTCTAAAGCCTTTTTATGTGAAAATTTGATGGCGATAAAGCGAAATGAGGAATGTAACAGTTTCCTCGCCGTTTTGTAATCGAAACGTAATATGGCCTTGACACAAATCGACAGCATGTCCATGGCAGATCTCGTATACTGGAGATGCACTTAGGGAATCTAAGTGAAAAATGGAGGGATAAACATGGCAGATGTCGAAAAAGAAGTGTCGGCGGAAGAAGAGAACGTAGAAGAAACGGTAACAGAGGAAGTTGAAGAAAGCGGCGAAGAAGAAGTAGCGGCAAGCGAAGAAGTTACCGAGGACTCGTCCGAAGAAACTAGCGAAGAAGAAATGCAAGAAGCCGAAGAAGAAGAACCGACTGAATCCGATGAACATGCTTCTGAACCTACTGAGTAATATTCCTCCATTTCCTTCCTGCTAATATCAATAAAATTGCTCAAAAGTGCCTGTTCATCCATTGAGCAGGCACTTTACATGTTCTGCGTTAACGATAAAGCATAAAAACGGTTCTAACGGAAAGGCGGCAATAATAGATATTGGAAAATGGAAAGTCATTCTGGCGATTTGGTTCAAAGGGCGGTATACTAGTATTGTGCAAAGGTTTTCAGACAAAGATTTGACGAGGAACAATTACTATTTCTTCGGGAGTGATTAGTTATGAAGTTAAATCAACGTAACCTGGAGAGCTTCAAAACCGTGCATCGAGAATACAATCCTGAGAAAGTGTACGATTACCTCAATCGCGGATGGGTCCTGCTGAAGATCGACACGGAAGAAAATCCGCCGGAAAGACAGCAGCGTACCATTTTCACTTTTGGCTGGAACAAGGATCATGATGAAGGGCAAAAGTCGAAGAACCCGTACGAGGAATTGTATCAAAAGAGAAATTACTATTCGAAGAAGTATTTAGAATGATGTGACGTATACCTAAGAACATATGGATACCGCACGTCAGAACAAGTGAAGAAGGAAGAATAGCATGACCGATAGCCGTACTTTAGCGAAAGCATGACGATGCCCCAGCGTTTTTCGGGGCAACGTCGTGCTTTCATTCGTTTGCGGCGGGTTCAAGGAACCGCCCGACGAGGCGAACGGCTATTTTACCTTGATCTCGATTTTCGTTCCGTCAGGAAATTTCTCGAGCTGGTTGCTCACCCAGGAACCGGCTCCCCGGTTATCCGAGGGCGCTACATAGGCGATATCCGCTCCCTTGCCGCCCTCGGCGCACATGGCCATCGGATATTCGTCCCGGTCGTAGTTCGGTTTCGTAGGAATGCCTTTGAGCGATTCCTTTCTGTTCTCCTCGGCGCCCCCGCGGTCGATCGTGCAGATGCGCGATTCCCCGCGCTTGATTGCGGCTCGAATATGAGCGGCGGTTTCCGGAAACCGCTCCGAAGGGATAACGAGCGTGTAAGCGGCGGAATCGTTCTTACGATGCAAGAGGGAGTCGAATACGCCTTGGTTAAATAAATAAAAGGCAACGGCCAGAAGGAATAAGGCGACTACGATGAAATGTTTTTTCTTCACGTTCATATAATCCTTTGCCGGTTATTTGGTGCCAGGAGACGACATGGCGATCCGATTTCCCAATAGGCGAACGGATAATTGTATTATAGCAAGATAAGCAGGATGGCGTTCATGTAAATGAAGAAATAGGCAGCCTATTTATCGACATAATAAAGCACCCCGTTCCTATCATTGGACGTACCGAATGTTTTCCAATGGGAAGGAAGGAGGGTGCGCAACAAACAAATGCTATGTACTATAGCGAAAGACTTACTTGGTATCCCGGCTGGTTCTTAGGATGATTCTGATTCATGAACACGGAACGGTCGTTCTTCAGCATAATCACTTCAAAGAACGGAGTGAAGCGCTGTTCCGTAATGCCGAACCCTGTCAAAAACTTGGCGAACAATTCCTGTTCTTGCCGTTCGGGTTCTCCGTCAGCCAAGGACGAGTCTACCAGATTGATCAGGATGCAAATTTTCTGAGCGTCGGTCAGAATCGGTGCGGCTTCGCTAATTTTGTACAAGGGGACCGCGACTAGTCCCCTTGTGGTCTATATCCGCAACTTTCCTTACCTCTTAGAGCAAGCACAGGCCACGATGACCAACAGAATGAAAAGGACCAGAATCACTCCAGTGCTTGTAAATCCCCCACGACGTTCATCACGAAGTTCTTCACGGCGTTCAAAACGACGCTCATCACAACGTTCATCACGACGTTCTTCACGGCGATCAAAACGACGTTCATCACGACGTTCATCACGGCGATCAAAACGACGTTCAAAACGATTTTCTTCATTAGCAAATCTAACTTCACCCATCTAAGTTCCCTCCTTTTTAATTTCAGTATGATGAATCAATAGCCGAAACCACAAACGGAGCAGGAAATAATTACCAACAGAATGAACAATACCAAAATCGTGCCAGTCGATGTGAAAGCTCCACCAAAAGACATCTGAACCCCTCCTTAAACAGTATCTATCTGGTTAAATCTCCTACCGGGTCATCTCAACCAGAGGTCTGAAAACATAATATGGGACCGAATCCTTTTTGATTGGGTTAATAACGATAGTCTTTAATATTAGTGAATATGCTGATAAATCGATATAATGGAAATTTTGTGGATGGAGAAGCCGCTAGGAAAAACAAAAGGACTCTAATCGAGGAGTCCTTTATAATGACTTTAAATTAAGGCAATCGCCAGCAAATCGAAAAGCGCCAGCGACGTGATCGTATCATTAAACCCGGACCCATTGTAACCATTTCCATTGTAGCCATTGTAGCCATTGCCGTTGTAACCACATCCGCAGCCCTTTGTTTTTACCATTTTCTTGGTGGACGCTGTTTCAGCGCGAGGCGACGTGTCCAGATAAACGTATTGCGGATCGACATTGACGATAACGCCCTCATGTGTTTCGCCGCGAGTTGTATATACTGCAACTCGTTTGTTCAAGTAGCTGCGGCACACATGGTATTGTTCGGACATATTCCCACCTCCAGAATATGAACCCCCACAAACTTCAGCTGGTTGGGGATTTTTCATGGTTTGATAGCTTATTTCTAATGACCAATTACTATTATTTTATAATAAAGCGCAAGCAACGATAACTATCAAGATGAAGAGAGCCAAAATTGCTACTATGAAAGTTTCAGTAACCAATTCTGCAGACCGAGCAGGCGACAATCACCAATAAAATGAACAAAACAAGAATCGTGCCAGTGCTTGTAAATGCTCCGTGAACATGACGTTCTTCTCGACGTTCTTCTCGGCGTTCTTCGCGGCGGTCATCACAATTTGCAAGTAAAACTTCTCCCATTGCTAATTCACTCCTTTGATTTAGTAGCCGAAGCCACAAACAGAACAGGCAACAATTACCAACAAAATGAACAATACCAAAATAGTACCAGTCGATGTGAAAACATTACCCATAAAATAATCTCCTCCTTAATTTGTGTCCGTCTGGCAGTATGGCCTTACTGGTCGCCTCAACCATCGGTCTGAAACCATGATATGGAATTGAATTCTTTATGATTGGGTTAATGACGATGGTTTTTAATATTAGTTAATATGCTGATAGACTGATGTATTGTTACTTCATTCCAAAGGTCTCACTTACTGGCTTCGGCTAAGTGGGGGTTTTTTGCCTTTTTTTCAACTACTAAACTATTAAACAAGCACTACCTTACTCATAGTAATAGAATGAATCATTAAAACGAAAGGGGGGGGTTCGATGTTGGAACAAAGATTCCAAGACACAGCAGAGTGTAACTGTTTTGGCTTTGGGTTTGATTGCTTTGGATGTAGGGATCGGTCTAGACGTAGGGATCGTTCTGGATGTAGGGATCGTTCTGGACGTAGAGATCGTTCTGGACGTAGAGATCGGTCTGGACGTAGGGACCGTTCTGGACGAAGGGATCGGTCTAGACGCTTTGGCCGCAGGTGGCCGTAACTAACGTATCTTGAACCAAATCAAACAGAATCCCCACCGGCTTAGGCTAGTGGGGATTTTTGGTTTTACAGGTATGTTTTTCATGCGGTCGGTTATTATAAGCTACGTTGCACTTGAACATTCTGGAGAGTGAAGGACTATGACCATGATGACTAAACCTAAGCAGCCTAAAAAATGCGTTAGTTGTTGTGGGGGCACTGGGACGGGATAAAGCAATATTGCAGTAAATAGCCCCTTGTAGACGCCGTAAAATGCCATCTTATGCTGCGGCGTAACGCCCAGCTCGATTATACCAGCAGGCCGCAAACGTCCGTCCTGATATACGAGGTGGATTTTCTGGCGTGGATGGACTACGGCGTGCTCTCTCACAACCGCAAGATTGACGATGTGCTGTAAGTCTTGGGTTGAAAGCGGGAGTGCCGCGGCGAGCGAGGTTATTGATTATCGTGCAGCGAACGAAGACCACTCGGCAACGATCCTATCGAAGCATTGACTGCGATAAGGACGATTCGGGTGGTCTATTCGTATCGGCGATCGTTCCGTTTGTCATTTGCTGCCGCAGGGCAACACAAAACTCATAAAATACGATAATATATAGAAGGATACATAGCGAGTCCAGCAAATGACGGAAAGCGACGTGATCAGTTGAGCCTATCGGAAGTGATCGTGCCTGTATTTACCCATTTTATTCCGATACTCTTTTTTGTCTATATGGGAATGGATGTCCTGACGCGCAACCCGAAAAAAGTGGAGCATCGATTGGTCAGCCTTACTGCACTATGCTTTATGCTGCTATTCACGGAAGAATAGTGAGACACCAGCTCCCCATCGCGTACAGCCCGGGTCTTGCGGCCAAGTGGTTCAGCACTGCAGGAATTTTGATCCCTGGACTGGGCTTTCACTTATTCATCAAACTTTCTCAACTGGACAAGAAAATGCCGCGCTATATGTATCCCGCTATCTTTTATTTGCCGGTGATCATCATTCTCGTCAATCTTCTAACAAACGATAAAATGATTTCGGCGAACGAGTTCTATCAAGGCGGAATATGGAAACTTCCTGTTTATAACAAGCCGTATTACATTGCCATGATCGCCAGTATTGTGAATAATTTCTTATATTTGATTCCGCTTATGAAAGGCCGGGCAGCAGCAGGAACGACGGGACTTAAGGGGATTTACAATCAACTGATTTTTGGCGTCGTCATCTCCGCTTGCTGGTTTATCGTGTTCGGGTTGATTGATTTCGGAAGCAGCCTACCGCCTTACCCTTATTTATACGGCGGTGTCGTGTGGTGCTTCTTTCTGCGGCGCACGATGAAAAGATACGATTTCCTCAATTTCAAGGACAAGCGCTATGAGAAATTGTTCAACCTGAATCCGGCACCGATTCTGCTCGCAGATCTTCAAGGGAATATGAAGGAAGCTAATCCTAGCGCCAAGCAATTATTCGAATATTTTCGTCTCGATGATGCGGAATTTTACACCTTGCTAAGCGAAGACCTCAGAAACCGGATACGAAGTCGTGAAGAAATCCAGAATTGCGAGATGACGATTAGTAAAGAAAATAAGCGGTTGGACGTTCTGATCGACGGCGATTATGTGTGGGTAGACGATCAACAGCATATCCTTCTCATTTTGCGCGACATTACTATGCAGAAGGAAAATCAAAGAGAAGTTACGTTCTTGGCCTATCATGATCCGTTAACTCGTTTGCCTAACCGGAGATACTTCTACGAGAAGCTGGAAGCCGCCATCAAGGATGCCGATAAACATCGACAGAGGCTGGCTGTTGTTCTGATCGATCTCGATTATTTCAAAGAAATCAACGATAAATACGGACACCAGGCCGGCGATGAAGTTCTGCTGCTAGTAGCGAAACTTATTCGAGAAACGGTTGCCTCTCACGGAACGGCGGCAAGACTGGGCGGGGATGAATTTGTTTTCTTCGTTCATCCGGTCGCATCGGAACTATTTGTCCAAAAATTGATTCATAAGTTGCAGAGTGCCGTGGCGCAAAGCAAGCTGGAGGTCACGCAGGAAGCGATTTCGCTTGGACTAAGCGTAGGAGCAAGCTTCTTTCCCGAGAATGGGTCGGATGGAGATGCCCTGCTCAACAGTGCGGACAAGGCGATGTACATGGACAAGCGAAAAGGAAGAAAGGCTTACCAAATGCTGGCCGGTGAGACGTCGTCATAGAGTGAGGCGTCGGACGGTCTTTCAACATTGTAAAGTTTAAATAACAGCCTGTGAGTCGCTGCATGTAAGGAATGCCCTGCTGAGGGTGGTTTGAAATGCCGCCTTTTTTGGAATCCTGCTAGTATCCTGATTGACGTGTAGGAGCGGGAGCATGAATGAGGCGGTTATTGCAACCATAACGAAAGCCAAGAGCAGACAATCCCTTTATCATTTTACCAGAGCAAGAAATTTGCCGGTTATCGCTCATTTCGATGCTCTGCTGTCAAGTAATTGTACGAACCCCGCCTCTGCAGGCGAGCGCCGAACTAAGGCCATGCAAGTGAACTATGAGAATTATTCGATCACAATTAATGCTCATCTAAGGATTCCCGACAGGATGATCGATGCTGCCAGTTCACAGGAACAATTCAGGACTTGTCTGGATCGGCATGTATTTTTTTGGCCAACTCGAAAGGATTGCCGGAAAATGATGGACACGTATGCCCGAAGGGAACCGGACGAACGATTTGCCGTTCTGGAGTTCGATGCGCACTCCTTAATCATGGAGCATTATGCCGCCGTGAAGCTTTCCAAATACGACTCGGGGAGCGCGCCGCGGTTTCCGGCTAGCTGTTCTTACAAGAAGAGTCCGGAAATGTTTCTGCCGATTAGCAGCTTCAAGCGCATCATGAATAACACGGTGCCGACAGTTCCGTCCGAGATACGGGAGGTTCTCATTGAAGACCGGGTAATGAATGTGTCCAAGCATTTACGAGCGGTTTACGCCGGCGATTGCCAAACGATACCGGAGCGCTGGAAAGAACGGGCGAAGCCTCTGTCGGATATGGAGACGGAGGGCATATGATTTTGGATAATTCCTTTACAGGAATATTCTCTCCGTAGTACATTGAATTCGTGGAATAACAATGGATTCCACAGAACGCTTCTTCAAATAGTTAAGGAATGGAAGGAGTTACTGAGATGAGCCAAGAGGTCACTACGTTTATCGAAAGCCTAGACAAACCGTGGCAGATTGAAATTTGCAATCGTCTCCGCGGGATGGTTCATGAGATCATACCGGAAGGAACGGAACGCATTCAGTACAAGAAGCCGCATTTTCTGAAGAACGGGCATTATGCCGCAGTCATTTCCACTTCCAAGGATGCCGTTACGTTTATGATCATGAATGCGACCGGTCTTGAAGTGCCGAAAGGCTTTGATGGCCCGCCGGAACGAAAATGGCTCAAAATACGCGAAGGCGAATCGCCCGACTACGACACCCTGGCAACTCTTCTCGCACAGGCATCCAGTTCGCTCTAAACGAGACGAGACGGATCGGAAGGGGGAGTAAAATGAATACGACAACGTTGAGCGCCCTTGCCGAACCCAACCGATTGCAGATCGTCGAATTGCTTCGCGATGGTCCTCTTACCGTAGGGGAAATCGCCGACCGGCTCCACATTCGGCAGCCGCAAGTATCCAAACATTTGAAAGTGCTGAATGAAGCTCAAGTTGTAGAAGTGCGCCCCGATGCCAATCGCCGATTTTACAAACTGAGGCCGGAGCCGCTTCAGGAGCTGGACACTTGGCTGGAGACGTTTCGCGGTTTATGGGAGGATAGGTTGGACCGATTAGACGCTTATTTGAAGGAAATACAGGCAAAAGGGGATACCACGTAAATTCCTTTAGAAAACAAAGCATCCGGAGAGTTTTCTTCGAGATGCTTTTTGTTGTTTGATAGGAGCGCCGAAATGGAAAAGAGGAATGGAACGAATGTTAGGGTGGTTGCAAAAATTCCACAAATGTTATATTTTGGTTTTGATGAAGAAAATGAAGCTCGGCATGCACATGTTGCCTAAAAAATGTAATAATAATACTGGGCTGCGGGCAAGGGCAAACCATCGGCGTGAAGATTGTATTCATCATGGAGGAGAGATTTTAGTCAAAAATAGTGTCGCGGGGGTTAGCAGAAATGGATTTGAAAAAAATGAACTCGTTAACGAAATACCCGAGTATTTTAACTTATCATCAATTAGGTGAAAGAGGCCGGCTAACCGAAGAACTATCCGAGTTAAAAGGTTTTTCTGAATCAGCCGATATATATATTTATGAGAAAATCGACGGCGAGAATGCACGAATCGTTCTATTCAAAAATGATGACAATGAGATTGATTATTTGATAGGATCGAGAGAAGAGTTACTATTTGCTAAAGGGGACCGGATCGGTAATCCTTACGGCAATATAGCGGAGTTTCTAAAGCCTATTGCGGATAGAATTGCGGATCGTCTTATCCCGGAAGCGGATTGGGCATTGACTGTGATTTATCAGGAATCTTATGGCGGTAAGACCAAAGCGGCGAAGAATTACACGGAATCCAAGACGCAGGGCTACAAAGTGTTTGATGTTTTTTCTTTAGATCAAGACGAATGGAATAGACTCCTCGAGCTGCCGCAAGAAAAGATTGCAGAATGGCGTGATCATGGCAATCAACCTTTCTACGACGAGCATAAGAAGAGAAGCTTTGTTGACAGGATGGACTTGGAATACGCTCCGCTTCTAGCGAAGGGGAGCGGCTCTGAATTTCCTGTTACCCTGGAAGGTACATTTGCCTTTCTGAGCAAATTTGAGAGCACACAAGCTGGTCTCGATTCAACCGGAAAGTCAGAAGGCATAATCGTTCGAACATTCGACCGCAAACCAATTAGAAAAATCCGCTTTGAGGATTACGAAAGAACCTTTAGAAGATGAAACAATCCTTCTTTTGCGAGGTGAATACCATGAGATCCGAAGATCAGATTAAACGTATGATTCTTCAATTCGAACAGCTGATACAGAGACTAGATCCCGTACATAACAAAGATGAAATAAATGAAACCAAAGCAAAGATTGAGGTTTTGGAATGGGTAATTGATGCACCTGCCGGTAAATACCATATCTAAAAGCGCATACAACTTGCTTGACAAAGGTGGTCTATACACATGATAAAATGTCCGGATTGTTCAAAACCAACGGAACTTCAAATGCGTCATTGTTCACATTGCGGAAAAATCCTTGCGTATACGGTTGCCGAGAAATTTGATATCCTTGCCGAATCTGTTGAACAGGCGTTGAAAAAAGAATTGGAAGGAAGAAGAAGGGAAAATAGGAACCCATAAAATAGATTGGATGAGGAAATGAACAAACGACGAGCGTAGACATGAAATACAGGTCGGAAAGGAGTTCACGTAAATTGAAGAAATTCGAATACACAACGCTTGTGAGACGTCCGGACCAATACGGCGTTAAGTATTTTATAGATGAAGCGCATTTACCGTCCTATAATGATATATCGCTTATACGAACGCTCAATATACTGGGAGATCAAGGCTGGGAACTGACAACCAAAGAAAACGAAAATACTTATATTCTTAAACGTCAACGGAAGGGATGATGCGTGATTCAATCATATCTACTTTGTCGTAGGAGAAGAACCTTATGGATAAGATAAAAGCGATTTTGAAAAATCATTATGATATAGAAATGACTAACGTTTTACCGCAGCAGGGCGGCTGGTCGGCTCTCGCATACAAAGTGTTTACCGACAAGGAAAGCTACTTCTTGAAGGTTTACGAAAAGAGCAGAGCGTCCACGCCAAGATGGACGGCTCTTATCGATGATTATGTTCCCATCATGGTTTGGCTCATGCATAATAGCGGCTTGAAAGGTAAAATTCCTGTCCCTTTATCGGCAAAGAATGGTGATTATAAGTGTGAAGATGACGATGGCATTTATTTGCTTTATGCCTATATAAATGGGGAAACAATTGGAGATAAAGCCTTAAACGGGAAGCAAATTAGCCAACTTTCGGAAATCATAGCCGAGCTTCATTCGTTTGGAGAAGAAACGCCGATTGCAACGGATTCTGTTAAGGAAGATTTTTGCGTTCCGTTTTTGCAACCGCTTAGGAGCACATTGGATAAGGAATATGACCATCTACCAAATGATGTAAGAGAAGTGGTCGATCATCACATAGAACGAATTAATAGTCTGGTTGATACTGTTGAAGAGCTGTCGATACGCTTGAAAGACAGTAACGTAAGAATGGCCCTGTGCCATACGGACATTCACCATTGGAATCTGATGCAATCCGAAAATCAACTGATTTTGATTGACTGGGAAGGGCTGAAATGGGCACCCGTTGAAGCTGATCAGATGTTTTTGGTCGATAAGCCATACTTTACTGAGTATCTTAGCATCTATCAAAATGTCCATAAAGATTATGCCATAAATCCTGACGCCCTGCAGTTTTATCAAATCAGACGGAAATTGGAGGATATATGGGAATTTATCGAGCAGCTTCTATTTGACAAACAAGATGCACGACAAAGAACTGCCACCTTAAATAGTTTAGCGGAAGAACTAAATCTCCCTGGATAGAAAATCACAAGCAATCCAGCCTGTAAAAATTGCGCCCCCCGTCTGACTGTAATTCCGGGCTGTGAGATCACCATTGTGCGCTCTAAGAATACGTTGCGCAATCGTGAGACCAAGTCCGGTACCACCGTAATCCGGATTCCTCGAATCCTCGCCCCTGTAGAAAGGTTCAAAAATATGCGGCAACTCATCTTCGGAAATTCCCGGACCCGAATCTTCAATTGTGAAGAGGACTCGTTCTTCCTCTACATGCAAGCGAATGGTAATGACGCCGTTCCTCTGTGTATAACGAAGGGCGTTATCGATCAAATTTCCGATCGCACGCCTTAGCATATGAGCGTCACCATGGAGATTGCTTTCTTCCGCCGATGCATCGTACACCAAGTCGATATCCTTTTCCTTGGCTGTCGGCAAATATTCGGTGACCATATCTGTGAAAAGAGCACGTATATCCAGCGGCTCTTGCCGCAACGTTTGATCCAAGGATGTCAATTGGTTGTAAGAAAAAAGATCCGATACAAGACGCTCCAGCTGTTCAGCCTTCTTGCTGCAAATAGCGGCATATCTTAAAGCCTTTTCCGGATGACTGGACAGACCGCGCTCCAATCTCGTTAAGAACCCTCGCAAAGTAAATAAGGGCGTTCTTAAGTCATGTGCAATCGAGCTGATAAAGAAGCGCCGTTCTTCTTCCATTTCGGACTGGCGAATCAGAGATTCCCGAAGTCCGTTGCCCATTGCATGGAAGGCTGCACGTACATCGGCGACTTCCAGAACGGTAGATTCGGGAAGATGAAAATTCAGATCGCCGCCGGCGATTCGTCTGGCTGCAGTACTCATCGCTTCCAACGGCTTCACGACAACGCGGCCCATCTGCCACCCGATAAAGAGAATGGCACATAATCCTGCTGCAATGGCGAACGCTGTCGCCAACCCGCTCGTTTGCTTAGGAACGTAGAAGAGTGCTTTTCCCTGCAATCGGCCTTGCTCCATGACGCTTAGTTCTCGAGACGCGGCTGCTTCCGATCCAGAAGGAACGGAACGATAGATTTCATGATCGGAAGAATCGAGTAAGACGATTCCCAAATTCGAGTTGGCGATCACTTTTCCTAGTGCTGCCTGCCAGCTCGGATCACGCCAACGAGCGAAATCCGCTGCGCTTACCTCGTTCATCAAGGCGTTTAAGGACGACTGCTGCTGTAAATGCTCGGTGTTCTCCAATACATAGCGATCGAACAGACCTGGAATTTCATAAAACAACCGCGGGAGAATGAGCATGATGAGCATACCGATCAACATCCATTGCCGTATGCGGAGCGGCTTCATCTTCGCACCCCTTCGAACCGATAACCAACGCCCCAAACATTGGTAATGAGTGTCGGCTTTCTGGGATCCGCTTCAATTTTCTCGCGAATTCTTCCAACATGAACGGTAACTGAATGCTTGTCTCCAATCCCCTCCCAGAAACGCTGCAGCAGCTGTTCATACGTGAATACTTGACGCGGATACTCTGCGAATAGGCAGAGGATATCGAACTCTTTGGGCGTCATAGGTATCGGAAGGCCGTCTATTCTTGCTTCATGTGCCGTTATATCAAGGACGAGCCGGCCGAAATCAAGCTCAAGCTTGAGCCTCTTT
Organism: Paenibacillus litoralis; assembly: GCF_046244365.1. Lineage (NCBI taxonomy): Bacteria > Bacillati > Bacillota > Bacilli > Caryophanales > Paenibacillaceae > Paenibacillus > Paenibacillus litoralis. The sequence goes on from NZ_CP176395.1 coordinate 4,058,536, forward strand.
TCATGTTTGCCGTAGCGGCGGAGTACGGCTTTAATACGGGCGACGACTTCCTCGGGGGTGGCGGATTTCACGATATAATCGTCACCGCCTAAGCTGAGGCCTCGAATTTTGTCCACATCTTCGCCCCGTGCGCTGAGGAAAAGGATAGGGGTATCTTGAGTTTTCCGAATTTGCCTGCAAAGCTCCAATCCGCTCTGGCCGGGCATCATCACATCCATCAGGATGCAGTCGACCCGAATACGGTCCAATGCTTCAATTGCTTGGGAGGCGTTATACGCTTCCGCCACGCTAAACTGTTCGTCCTCGAGAAAATCCTTCATTAATTCCACGATTTCTTTATCATCGTCAACGATCAATACCGTACGTTTACTATTCATGTCCTTTCCTCCAAATACGCAGTAAAAATGAGTTGGCATAATTGTAGCATATCCGTCATCGTTCGTGGTCTGCATGACTGGAATGTAACCGCTCGTTGATTGTTTTGTGATTGTTTCATGCAGTGCCTTGTGATATTCGGAGTTTATTGTATGACATGTCGATATGCGAAATCGCGGAAGGGAGGGATGAACCCGTGCAAATCGGGGGCTTTATTTTCAAAATATTGGCTTGGATTTTTTTGGCTTGTATTGTGGCGCAAGTGTTTATCGCCGGGATGGCAACTTTTTCGGATGCTGCAAGTTGGTCGGTGCACAAATCGTTTGTTAAGATGTTCGCCTTGGTTCCCCTGATCATGTTCCTGCTTACTTTTATTGTCGGCATAAAGGGACTCAAACGCTGGATCAGTCTTGGATTATTTGTGCTCGTCGTGTTTCAGTTTCTGACGATTCAAGTATTCTCATCGGCGAATGTGATCGCAGCGCTTCACCCGGTAATCGCCTTGCTGCTCTTCTGGGGCTCGGTCGGAACGGTAAAGAAAACAGCATAAAGGAATTCGAGAAACCATGTTACCGGGAGGGGAAACGATGAACATGCAGATAGACGGACAATTGGTACTTGTAACGGGAGGAAGCGGAGGGATCGGTAGCGCGATCGCCAAACGACTCGCATCCAGAGGTGCAGCGGTTGCTGTCCATTATTTGCGGAATAAGGAGGCGGCAGACGAGACGGTTCGTGTCATTCGCGAGACAGGGGCGAAGGCTACGGCTTTTCATGCTGATCTTACGGAGATCGATCAGATTAATTCCTTGGTGACTCAGGTTCAAACGGCATTCGGGGCTTCCATAGACATTCTGGTTAATAATGCCGGCCAGATGAGCCATCGGGCATCGATAATTGAAATGACGGAGGATTATTACAACGAGATGCTCAATGTCAACTTCAAGTCATGCGTGTTCTTATCCAAGGCAGTACTTCCTGCGATGCTGGAAAAGGGAAGAGGCAATATCGTGAATATTGCATCGTTATCAGCCCATAACGGCGGAGGTCCGGGCGTCGCGCTGTATGCGGCGGCTAAAGGCGCATTGCTCTCCTTTACGAAAAATATCGCAAAGGAGTACGCCGGTAAAGGAATTCGCGTAAACGCCATTTCTCCAGGCGTGATTGCCAATACCTCGAACGATCGGTTCAAAACCGAGGAAATCCGCAAGTCCATTATCGCCGGCATTCCGCTAGGACGGGAGGGGATGCCGGAGGATGTGGCGGACGGCGTACTGTTCCTAACTTCCGACCTTTCCTCTTTTGTGACCGGAGAGACGATCGAAATCAACGGCGGCATGTTCATGCGATAAACCGTTCAAAACGAATGGAAGAGAACCGTAAAAAAAGGAGAATCGTAAATCGATGGAACCGACATTAAATCCTCAATGGGTCAAAATGATTCAAACGCAGCATCCTGAGAAGCTGCTGAGCTTTGCGCGTCATCTCGACGATAAATTGATAGCGGCCATTTATGGCATAGATTTGGAAACTTACCTGATCGTCAAAGATCAGTTGGTTCGGCAGGCGAAAGAAGCCGCGGAACAGCTGCTGGAATCCCCGGATTTTGCCGATCGGGTCGACCGCTTGCCGTTCAAAGCGGGTGAAACCGTTATCGGAGTAGGGGAAAGCACGACAGATGATCTGCTATCGTGGTTTGAAATTCTCAGGCACCTGCTTGAGCGGAAAAGACCGCAGGACGGGATACGTCTGATCAATGAAGGAATATCAGGCAATACTTCATCTCAAGTGCTTGGCCGGATAAGTGGCATTGTCGCCAAACAACCGGATTGGATCCTTTGCATGATTGGGGGCAACGATATGATGCGGGTCGGTCCCGAGTCTGCCAAAACGCAAGTCAGCTTGGAAGAAACCGCCAAAAACATTCATGAGATCCGGCGGATTGCCGCGGCTCGCACCAAATCTCAATGGGTATGGATGACACCGCCTACTTTCGACGAAGAGCGAATTATTGCGTTTCCATACTTTCAAATGGGGCAATTAAGCTGGCGAAACGAAGACATAATCGCAGTTGGCGATATCATCCGCAGCCAGCCTAACCCGGTCGTAGACACGCAAGCGGGCTTCGGTCTGCCGGCGTCGGCGAAATTCATTGGGATGGATGGGCTCCACCCGACGATTGAAGGACACAAGGCTATCGTTACCTGGCTTGTCGAAGAACTTACCGGGGGAAAAACGGGATGAAAGTCGTCGTATTTGGCGCAACGGGCGGCACCGGTCGTCAAGTTGTCGCTCAGGCACTTGAGTACGGCCACGAAGTCACGGCAATTGTTCGCAATCCCGAGGCGATTGACATTCGCCATGAACGGTTGGAGGTGATTCGCGGAGACGTCCTGGATCCCTCTTCATTCAGCAAATCGATAGCCGGCAAAGACGCGGTATTGTCTGCGCTAGGTGTTTCGCACCGCAAACCCACTACCGTTTATTCCGAAGGAACCGGTTATATCATGAAGGCGATGCAAGCCGAGGGTGTGCGCCGCTTGGTTTGCCTATCCTCGGCGGGGCTGAAAATCCCCGATGATACACCATTGATGCAGTGGTTTGTCATCCACTTTGTGATTCAGCCCCTTTACAAACATGCCTACGAAGATATGGCAAGGATGGAGGAGAAGGTTCGGAAATCAGGGCTGGACTGGACAGTCGTTCGTCCTCCCCGGTTGACGAACGGAGCGAAGACGGGAACGTACCGGACGGCTCTTAACAAGCATCTGCCTAAGGCACAAGGGATTTCGCGCGCGGACCTGGCCGACTACATGATGAAATCGGTTCCGGATTCAACGTCATTTCAAGCCGTCGTTGAAATATCAAAATAGTTGAGCTGAGCATGAACCGTGTATGAATTAGACCGAACAGAAGGAGGAGCAGCAAGATGTCGAACAATGCCACAGAAGCGATCTCCATGGGGGCGATCGTATCGGATTTGAAAGGATGACGGGGGAGCGCAAAATCCGGACAGGGTGGAAGGTTATCGTTGTGCTTACATTAGGTGCCGCCGGATTTGCCGTAGCTCCATATGTATTATTTGATCCCGGGCAAAGCCGAGTATCGCTTAACGCTTCTTTTAACCTTCATTACCCGCTGCTGCTCGTTCATATTTTTGCATCGCTTTTTGCTCTGCTTGTCGGGTGGTTGCAATTTCTTCCCGGCTTGCGGACCGGCCGACCGTACGTCCACCGGATGGTCGGACGATTCTATCTGGGTTTCGTAGCCATCGGCAGCGCAACCGGATTGGTTGTGGGGATGTATACGTCAAGTTATAACCGACAAATGGCCTTTTTGATCTTAGTGGCGTTATGGGGTATTACCGGATGGAAAGGATATTGGACGGCCCGACAAAAAAGGTTTGAAGCCCATGGCGTGTGGATGACCCGCAACTATGCCGTGACGCTTGTCGCTGCAAGTGCGCGCATCGTTACTCCGATATGCATATTGATCTATCTCGCAGGACATCGGGACATGCCGTTCCAAGGAGTCGAGCCTATTCTGAAACAAGTGCTCGAGGTCAATATCTGGGTTGGTTTGGTCGTCAATGTCGTCATTGCGGAGTGGATGATAGGCAATCGTTATAGGAAACCTCTTAAGAAGCCGGAGCACGACTTGTGAACGGTGAAGAAGCCGCTGATTTGCGGCTTTTTTGTATTTTAAACGATAGAAGTTGGAAGCGGGTGGACAGATTATTTTATACGCAAGAGCGACTTTTGATCAAATGACCGGATTGACAGATGGTGAAGGGAAGGCTAATATAAACTTTGGATTTAGTAAATTAGTAAATCAGTAATTCAGTAAAATATAAATGGAGAGTGTAAAAAATGAAAATACCAACAACTCTAAAACATAAGCCTGTTGTCGTATCGGAAAATTATGAGCAGGTTGACGGCCGGTACGCCCGAAACACGGATGCCAAAGGTCTATCCCTGGGATTGGCCCAGTGGAATGATAGGGGGAAGGTCGATATCTCGGCGAAAGTATGGAGATACACAGGGGAAAAATGGTCAAGACAGTCGGAGGAGCTACCTATGCACCGTGTACTGGACCTTGCCATTTTGATTTGCAGAAGCAATTTATATTTTCAGGAAGCTTATCGGTTCCCTAAAATGTATGACCCTGATAACACGATGATTGACCGCATCGGACTGCAAGGGGATGCTATGAGCGTATCCGTTTGTGCTGAAAATCCCATGATTGATCAGGATATTAAGCTGTTCGCTCAGGCGCTTAGCGATGATGGCGAAATGATCGGAGAACGACTTCGTGTATTATCCCGGCTGTTAAAAGAAATGGGATATTAACATGTTGGAAAGGGTGAAAGGGTATGAACAACCCTGAAGTATATGTTTTGTCCCCTGCAAGGCAACTGACCGATCTAGAAAAAGATCTTGTTTGGAAAAAGCCGTTATCGCATAAGGTCAGCGTTGAAGAAAGGCGTATTTGTAAAGAAGTAAAGCGCAACTGGAATCGCGGGGAAATGAAAATCGCCAATATTTTGTTGGAGGGCGATGCAGGTTCTGGTAAAACGCAGCTTGCCAAAGCATTGTCGGCGGATTTTGGGCTGCCCTATACGAAAGTGACCTGTTTTGCCGATATGGATAAATCGGATATTATCGGCGCTATTTTGCCGGTTATTTCAAAGGAACGATTAGAGAAGCTGGAGCATTCGGAGCAGAACGTTCTGAAGGCTATATATGAAAGCGATGGTTTTCAAAGCATAACCGAAATATGGATGAACGAGCTGGGGGATACCCGGGAACAGGCTGCATTAAAGATGAAGCAATTACTGAAGCGGCTTGAGCAAAACACCGAGGACGAGGTGGTCGAGTACCGATTTTATCCTTCCGAGATCGTCAGAGCTTATCAAAAAGGCTATCTTCTGGAAATTCAAGAACCAACCGTCATTCGTGATGCAGCGGTGTTAATGGCACTCAATTCCGCCTTAGAGCTGGATGGCAGCATTAATCTTCCCACAGAAATATTACGCAGACACCCGGACTTCATAGCAGTCATCACAACGAACCGCGGTTACGGAGGGACAAGACCGTTAAACGAAGCACTGCGCGACAGGGTTCAGCATACGGAAAAGATGGATTTGCCAACCAAAGAAATCATGATTGAGCGTGCAATGGCCAAAACCGGATATAAGGATGAACAGGTGTTGGATGTACTAGCGGATATCATAATTGTTTTGGACAGAACAGCCCGGCTCAATGCGATTAAAGGCGTCGCCGGCATGCGCTCCTTTTTCTACTGGGCGGATGCGATTGCCGAAGGCGCTTCAGCCAAAGAATCCCTTTATCATAAAGTCATTTACAAAATAACGACCGATTCCGAAGAAATCAACCTGTTGGAAGAAGCGCTGAAAAGCCGCGGTTTGTTAGCGGGTTTAGATGAAGTTGAGATGGAAAGTAAAAAAAAACAATATTTGATGAAATAGAGATTCGAACATGGGGAACCGCCGACGATCCTGATTTTGACCACGACAAGAAGGAAGAGGAACAAGGAATCGCATTGAAAAAATCTGCGGATAGTGACGAAAGCACATCCGAGGTTTCCGATGATTCAACCGATATGGAAAGCTCCGATCAGGGAGAGGATGGTACACCCATCTATCACCAGGCAAATCCTGAAACCATGTCGGAAGATGCGAAACAAAAAGACCGGGAGTTCCGAAAAAAGCTGAATCGCGACGCAAGGGAAGTTGTGTCCGATTCGATTCATAAAAGGGTTAAGCTTATCGTTCACCGTCCGGAATACGTTCCGGACAATGAGCAGGAATATGTCAGCCTGAGTAATGAGGTTATGCCCGCCGTGCTAGAAATTGCCAGAAAAACGCTTCCTCTATTGAAACATGAGATTTCTTCCGAATTCGCAAGGAATCATTATTATGGCAGTAAATTTCAAGCGGACAGTGTGGCTTATCGGGATTTCAGGTATTTTGCCAAGAAACGTCCCCCAACGGAATCCCCTTCGCTTGTAGTTGGTCTAAGGGTTGATGAATCGGCATCCATGGCTGCTTTTGGGAGACTGGAAGCCGCAAAGCGCGCGGTATTGGCGGTATACGAGTTTTGTCAACGATGTCAAATTCCCATACTCATCTACGGGGATACGGCGGATGTTTCCAGATTGGAGCAAATGTCGATTTACGCCTATGCCGATTGCGCTAAAACGGATCCCAACGATCGATTCAGGCTGATGGGAATTCGAGCCAGAAGCAATAATCGTGACGGGATGGCTCTTCGAATAATTGCAGAACGGTTAGCGAATACAAAGCAACAAACTAAGCTGTTGATTAGCATAAGTGACGGACAGCCGAAAGCCATGGACGATTATACCGGGAGCTATGCAGCCCGAGATATGCAGCAGACCATAGCCGAATATGAGCGAAAAGGAATTACATTTCTGGCAGCCGCGATCGGCCAGGACAAAGATGTGATTAATCGAATCTACGGGAATGAGAGATTTTTGGATATTGCCAATCTCAAAGAGTTCCCTGCAAAGTTGGTTCGGATCATCGCGCGGTATTTGTGATTGCGGCAGTCATTTACACGGCCGAAAGGAGAGAAAAGCATGGACAAGAACAAACGCAAGGAGCTCTTAGAGGAATACAAGCAGATTAAGACCTATATGGGGGCAATCCAAATAACAAATAAGGCCAACGGGAAAATTTTCGTGGATACGTATCCCAATCTGAAAAACAAATGGATCATGATACAGTCTCAACTGGACATGGGCAGGTTTGCAAATCTTCAGTTGCAAAAGGAGTGGAAGGAATTCGGAGCCGAATCCTTCACCTATGAGGTGCTGGAGGAAAAGGAAGCGGACGGCATTACCGACATGCGCTGGGAGCTTAAGCAATTGGAAAAGCGGTGGCTGGAGAAATTGCAGCCATTCGGAGACAGAGGATATCATAAGCCGCTTGTGAAGTGATTTTAGAACACGGCGGTATAAGCCCGATTTGGCTCCGATACGCATACATCCCTTCGATCGGTTATCGTGGGGGGAAAAGCATGCCATATATAGGGATTTGGGGCCAGGCATAATGGTATACTTACTTGGAGGCGTAACTGCATGAATTGTTCAAATTGTGAAAGTGCGATTCAGGCTTCATGGAACTTTTGCTCAAATTGCGGTTTAAAAGTAAACGCTATTATTCTGCATGACTTAACACAAGTAAATGATCGAGCGTTATTTCTTCAAGAGTTTGAAAGTGCGATTCAGAAAGAAAAAAGTGTAATCGTATTACAGGCTTTATGGTTGGGAGACTACTATCGGATTTCTGACGTTACCTATACCGATAATCATTCGACTACCAGGGATAACGGGAGTAAGACGACAACATACTTCAATTCGTTTGAAGAGTATAAGTCTCGATATGTTTTGGAATTTTTCCCAGTAGGGGAAATCAGTTATCCTCAAACTTTCAAATTGTTCTTAGGTAGAAGGATGTTTAGAATTGATCGACTTTCCTTGAATCGAGATCAACGACTGAAGGCGTTTTTTGAGAAATGGGATTGTCTTGAGAGTAAGGATATTCAAGATTGGTACTTAATGAATAATACGGAATATAGAAATGAATACCTTGAGGTTACAAAACAATCATTTGAGGATACCTGTGAAATCATTCTAACAAACTTGGATAGCAGTCAAACGAAAGAGCTTATACTAGATCATATCCAGTCATGGGAAGGAAGCGTACTCGAACAACTTTCTCCGAAGACGGAACCTTATACCAGAGGAAGAGGATATAAAGAAGCAAACTGGCTTGAAGATGATTATGACATAGGGTATGCCGATTACATGCGATCAGTTGAGGATGAAAAGTTAGATGAGGATTTAAAGAATGGGGAAAGCGAGAAGCGGTCGTACGATGATGCAATGAATCATAGGCTGCGAGGACACTTTGGAGGATAGTTCATTTGAAGTTCATCAAAACAGGCCGTAACGTGGTGCACGGAAAAGCGTTACGGCTTGTTCGTTGCGTTACGGAAATCTTCGACGCCGAATGAGGTCGTTAACCTTGAAAATGGTAGTTGCGAAGTGATAAGGTTTCGAACGGTTTCCTGCCCGATTCTGAATTTAAAGAATCGTTCTATGCAGTTCGTTTTGGGTGAACCGATGCGCGGAGACCAACCGGCCTTTCTCGTTTTTCCCCCATCCGGAGACAAGTACATGGGCGCTGTTTACGATGAAAACCACTTCAAACTGAAGCAGTTGTCCGACGTTAAAAATCCCTAAATTGGATTCACCGGGCTTTACGGGGAGCGATCTTACTCTAATTATTCGCTTCTTGCCGTTTAACGCGAACAGCACGACCTTGACAGTTGCGGTCTTGCTCCCATTGTTGACAGCCTTTGCAAAAAATGTTCGCGATTCTCCCGGCAGAGTGAGAGCGAAAATCGCATTTTCAACCGGGCCTGTGGAATACTTGTAACGAATCCCCATACTCTATAAACCTCCTTGCATTTGATAGAATATCGTATGCTAGGGAATGGCATATCGTTCGGGAAAAGCTAATGACGAAGAAGGACTGTGTCGAGCCTGATACCGGTTTCCGCTATTGACAAATAACCGGATGGATAGAGTACCATTGGCTTTATCCACTAAAAAAACCAACCGAATAGAGGTGGTGCCCCATGACAACGAATCCACAACCCAATAGATTAGCCAAGGAAAAGTCGCCATATTTGCTGCAGCATCAATATAACCCTGTTGACTGGTATCCCTGGAGTGAAGAAGCGTTCGATAAAGCTAAACGAGAAAACAAGCCGATCTTCCTATCTATCGGTTATAGCACTTGCCATTGGTGACATGTCTACATAAGTACGTAAAAAAACCGCTCTGATAAGCGGTTTACGAAATGTAGTGAACATTAATTTTTACATTATCACCATTACGATTGTACGATATTTTCTCAATAACGTCCCTGGCTAAGTGGTTCTTTATCTCGCTGCCAACGCCGTTATCGTTCCAAATGCTGAGAAGGCTTTTTACTTTGTGAAGGCTTTCCTCTCGTGTGCGGTTTTCTCTTATGTGAAGTGCAGCTTTTAGTTGCTCAATTTCCTCTTGCAGTCGTGAAATATCCTGTTCAATCCGGTTCTTCCTCGATTCATACTCATCTTTCGAAATATCTCCGTCAATGTATAGGTCTTTTGCTCTTTGGATGCCAGATTGCTTTTTTACTAAGTCATGCTCGGTCATGTCAAGCTTTTCAGATAGCTTCGACTGCTCTCGATTTGTCGACGGATTGTCAGATATCAATTTTTGCTCATAATCCTTAAGGTCATGATAAACGACATCAAGCAAAATTGAGATTTCAATACCACTATTTGTACATTTAACGCCGTAAGGACTAGCTTTCCTGCAAGGCTTAACATAGGAGGCTCCGTTTTCCGTATTTCTAGAGTAGAGCCCGATTACATAACCGCAAATGCCACACTTCACAATTCCTGAGAGAAGATGCTTGCCTTTGCGAGCTGCCGTAGGTATTATCCTACGACTTGCAAAAATTTCAAGTAATCTATTATGCTCATCAATTGTTTTTACCGCTTCATGGCAATTTTCAACTATTACCCATTCTTCCCGAGGTAGTTTCCGAAGAGGCTTTGTTTTTTTGTTCTTGTGGCCGGACCCCTCTGTTTTATTCGATATAATCCTTCCAAGATGCGTCTCGTCAATTATTAGCCTCCTAACCTGGTTCTCATGCCAAACGCTGCCCCTTGCAGATTTTACTTCTTTGTTGTTTAAGTACCACGCTACCCGTTCGTTTGAATACCCTTCTTCGATAATCAAGCGCTTCATTTCTTGGTATATTTCATTATTGACGGGATCGACAATTAAGCCTTTTCTAGAGGGATCGTATAAATAAGGAAAGGGTGCCGTCCCGTTTGTCCAGTTCCCTAACCTTGCACCAATTTTTTTCCCTCGCGATAGTCTTCTTTTAATAGCCTTATACTCTTGTCGAGCCAATAGTCCTTTAACGTCAACAAGGAGATCATCTGAATCATCCGAAAGGTTATAAGCTTTATCGGGAGTTATGACGAGTGTTTCACTTTCTCTGAAAATGCGTTTAATAACTGCTTGATCTTCAAGATCACCGCGACCTAATCGATCGTAATCCACAACCAGTACGGCATCAAACATGTCTGCCTGCACATCTTTTAAGAGTTGAGAAAATTTTGGTCTGAACTCGATTGTCTCAGAACTGGCAATCTCTAGATATTCAATAAACCTCCATCCTCCATTTTTACAAAGACCAGTCAAAAGCATTCTATGTTTATCAAGATCAGATTCAAGCTCGCCTCTCGATTTTCTAAGGTATAACGCAACATCTCTGATGTCATAAGTTCTCTCCATGACAAAACACCTCTTTGATATGTAATGGAGAAATCATACCAAATAATCTCAATAATTCCAATCAAAAATAATATTAAAATAATAAGAAATTCGTATAAGTTTTCTTGTTTTTTTTCAATTATATTTATATCATCGGGAACCGAACGAAAGAAACCGTCTGAGCGTAATCGCTCAATGCCAAGCCTGCCGCTTATATGCCGCAGGCTATTTTATTTGTCTGCGGTTCAACTCTCTCGTTGGTTCCCGGTACTTAAGAATGGAGGCGCGGCGTATGGAAGATGATCTAGCACCGGCAAGAGGAATCATGTGGGGAGCAATTTTCAGCATCATCTTGTGGTCCATCATAGCCGCGAGTATCTATTTGCTTCTTTAGCTCAATAACACCTACCTTTCGATACACTCCACACCTCCCTATAACTGCAGCGCATTCATGACATCCTTATTCCCGGGGCAAAGGGAAATAAGTAGCTGCCCTCCTTTCTCACGTCGACCGTAGGCGTTAAGGTGTGGATCACGGGCGCAAGTCGGCCGCGTTAACAAGAGCCGATGAAAAAACAAAGAAAAGGGTTTAAGCAATGGAATGCCGAATGTGATATTAACCAACTCGCAAAGGAGACTATCACATGGGACTAATGAGGGGAAGAATAACAGTCGAGGAAGCGAAGGAACTTATTGATCCAGCGGCAAGAGAAAGACTTCTAAATCAATGGGAAGAGCCGGTTGTTGGTGATCCATTTATTATCTTCGGACAAGACGAGATTCACTATTATATCAAGGACAACGAAATAGATGAGATTGAATATAGGATCTATTACACAGAAGACTGTGTGCAAAAGAGCGTTGCACATGATGATTGCATTCCGCTTCTAGATGTAGCGCAGATGATCGATGTCTTATCTTGTGATCAGCATTTACAGATACAGAGCTATGGAGGTGGATGGCTTATAATCTCAGATGGATTGCACCTTGAAGAGACAAAAGACTTATGCGGTACGTTATGGAAGATGACGAAAATGTTATTGAATAGTTGATTACCAAAAGCACCCAATGTGGTGCTTTTTCTTTTGTCCAAAAACAATGAAACGGATGTGATCAGATGTTAAAAAATTTATGGGGCAAGATCAGTGGTAAGAAGGTCGTGCCAGATAGCGATATAGCAGATAAGTTTTATTCGGTAGAGAAGCCAAAGAGTAACAGAGCAACACGCCGGCGCCAATGGCGGGAGTCTTGGAAAACATGGCTCTAAAAAAGTTCTGCAGAAGGCAAGGCTGCCAAACCCTAACGGAAGAGAAGTATTGCGAAGAACACCGAACGGTTCAATACGAATACGATAAGCACCGACCTACAGCAGCTCAGAGAGGTTACAACAGCAAGTGGAGGAAAGCAAGGGAGACATACCTGAAGCGTAATCCATTGTGCAAACAATGCTTTGAAGCTGGAAAGCTTACGTCGGCAACGGTAGTCGATCATATCAAGCCTCATAAAGGGGACTGGCAATTGTTTTGGGATTCCGAGAACAACTGGCAGTCGTTATGTAAGCCACACCATGACGCCAAGACAGTGAAAGAAGATGGAGGGTTTGGTAGATGAGCAGCGTGTGGGGTGAGTTTTTTGGTTGTTCGGATACACAGAAGATCAAACGACATGCATTTGACCTAAAGAGGAAACTCGAGTCCGCTGGGTGGTTCAAGAGATTTTCGATTCGCAGCCAATTGATGCGAACCCTAGACGAGATTGATTATCAAGAAGGGCGTATGCAGTTTGCAAACCGTCCGTACTCGTTCCGTACAGTAAGTAAGAGAGAATGCAATAAAGACTACATGACTTGCCGATGCGGGTGCTGGGCTACTGTGAGGGATGTCGTATTCAAACTTTGAAGGAGATGATTGCCGATGAAGACAGGATTAAACATTACGCTATTCGTATCAAAGGAAGAGTTGGTAAACGCTAAGGCAGGCGGAAGTACTCTGATCGGGTCCAAGGTAAAGACGAAGGAAGCTGAATACCAGATCACCGCAGCACTAGATGCATGCGACATATTGGATACAGAGGTTCGCGTTAACCTCTCACTCGTTCGTAATAACGCAGAAGAAGCAGGACGTCTTATAGGGGAAGCGATGGCGTCCGAACTGGATAAAGTATTCAGCAAGCTAACATAAGAACAGGGGGCGGCATATATGAAAGGGGCATTCATTGTTTATAAGTGCAGACGATGCGGCAAGCATCATATGCCTATACATGTGCCTGATGGATTGATGGCTGGTGTTAGTTTGATATCCGGTTTTCCACTGCCCAAAGAATGGGAAGGCGGACGAATTCTTATGATCGCTTTACACTCATGCAAAGATGGAAACACAGGGATATCTGATGTAGTCGGAATAGAGTATGACAACGTACCGGATGAACAGAAAGGAAAATGCGAGAGTAATTGCTGCGGAACGTGCGAAACAGCCGACGTTTCTGATATACCCCCCCACCTCACTTTAATTGACTAAAGCGGGGCCGAGACCGCATTGGGGGTTATTTCCCGCAAAAACTCCCTTTATGAATTTTTAGGAGGTGAAGGTCATGGGTAGAAGAGCCCAGCCTATTGATTTACTAGCGGCCGGCGGCAAAAAACACTTGACCAAAGCCGAAATTCATGAGCGAAAACAATCAGAAATAAAGCTCGGAAAAAGCGAATTGGACAAGTTAAAGCCACCGTTATTCGTCAAAAACGATACGGTGGCTTTTGGTTATTGGAAGCAGCATATCAAGGAATACAAAAGCGCTGCCGATCAAGGCATTGATCTGATGACGACTTCCGATGTAGGTATGCTCGCTATTTACTGCAAAACCTACGCTGAATATGAGAGGTTACTAAATGCTTACCAACGCATTGACAGCATCGCAAAGAATAGCGGTCCGGTGGAACAGTATATGGATGATAGTGAGGTTTTCGACGAGCAAGTCAAGCGGCAGCTCATGAACCTTGTATCCATAGACGGAATCCTCCGTATCGAATCGGCGATTAACAAGAAAATGGATATGTTGCTTAAGATGCAGGACCGACTCTTCCTCAATCCATTGGCAAAAGTCAAAAACGTGCCGAAGCCAAAGAAGGACGACAAACCTGTGAGCAAGTTCGCCAAGTTCGGCGGTGGTGCTCATGGCGGATAATTACCCGCTCAACGTCCTTGCTGAAGATGATCGTGTAACCCGATATGCACTCGACGTCGTAAATGGCCGACTCCCGCGCCGTGTGGGAAAATCGGAGCGGCAAGCATGCGAGCGACATCTTCGGGACTTGGGGCGACAAGGAAATTCTGATTTCCCGTATGTATGGGACCCGGGTAAGGCGCAAGAGATAATCGATTTTGCCGAATCGTTGACGATCGCGGAGGGCGAGGAGCCTCAGCCGCTCAGATTATGGGGCTTTCAGGACTTCATTTTCGGATCGTGGCATGGATGGCGCACGATTAACGGATACCGCCGTTTTCGCACTTCTTACATTCAGGTTGCTAGACAGAACGGGAAATCACTTGGTAATGCAGTACCTGCAATGTACTACGGGAATTTCGATGGCTACCAGTACCCTCAAATCTATGCGACAGCTACAAAACAAGCACAAGCTTGGATTGTAGCAAAAGAGTGTGTCAAATTCATTAATGCAGATCCGGAACTTGGTGGAAGCGAGTACGAAGAAGGACTTTTTTCGATCAAAGAGTACAATAACAGGATACTTTGCAATCTGACACATGGCGAAATTGTTGCTCTTGGACGAGATACGAAGTCGATCGACGGTTTTCGACCATATTTCGGTAGCGTTGACGAGTATCACCTACATCAAACAAATCAGATGTACAAGCTCCTGACAGACGGGACGAAGAAACTTAAGCAGTGCTTGATCTCTGTCATTACGACTGCTGGATTCGAGCTTAACAGCCCGTGCTACGAACTGTATGAATACTGTAAGTTGATCCTTGAAGGTGTCCATAGCGACGAAACACAATTCGTCTTCATTTGCGAGCTCGACAAAGATGATGACATTTGGGATGAGGAAAACTGGCCGAAGGCAAATCCGCTATGGACGCCAGAAACACTCGACAGTTTACGTGCTGACGCAATCAAGGCTAGGCGCATGCAGGGCGAGGAACTTCGTAATTTCCTAACCAAGTCGCTCAACCAATGGGTACAATTCGCGGACAATCAGTACATGAACTTGGAACACTGGAAAGCCTGCGAAAGCGAAACCATACTGGAGGATATGCGCGGCCGCGAATGTTATCTCGGTCTTGATCTTTCCAGCGGTGGTGACCTTACAACAGGAGCATTAGACTTTCCTCTCGATATAGATTTTCAGAGGAAATACTATATCCATTCTCATAGCTTCATACCGAAAAAACGCGTTGCAGAACATATAAAGAGCGATAAAGCGCCGTATGATATGTGGATTCGTGAGAAGCTGCTAACGGTGACGGAAACGCTCGGAGGCGTGAAGACAGATTATAAATATATCATCGCATATTATCGTGACGTAATAAAAAAATACGATCTGAAGCTGAAAGGCATCGGTTATGACCCTCATAACGCGGATGCTTTTTTGCATGACCTGGACGAATTTGCCTCAGAGTTTGGATGTGATTGCGTAGAAATCGTTCAAAGTTGCAAGAGCCTCAATGATGCGACTGTGGATTTCCGTCTCGAGGCAGAGGCCGGAAATGTGATCTACGATAAACGCAACAAACTGCTGACTTGGAGCATGGCCCATGCAAAGACGGTAAGCAATAGCTTCGGAGAAATCAAAGTCGAAAAGGACGCACAGACAAAGCGTATCGACCCGGTAGATGCCGTGATTGATAGCCATAAACTGGCTATGACAATGCAAAAACCATCGTCTGGTGAAGTTGAAATATGGACTTTCTAAGAAAAGGGGGTGAAAAACCTGGGGATTATTAGTGCCATTCGATCATTGGTTGTAAGAGCGAAAGCTAAAGTTGATTATGGTGCGTTCGCCAAGTGGTTCGAACCTCACAACATTTTTTCGCGAATGACGAACAACACGCTTGCTACGGACGAAACTATCTTTTCAGCAATTAACCGTCTTTCAAATGCTATGGCAAGCCTACCGCTTAAGATTTACCGAGATTACAAGCCGGTAAATGATCGGCTTTCCGACATGATGGCAAACAGTCCTAATCAAAATATGACAAGTTTCAACTTTATCCGGACAATGGAGGCGTATCGTAATACTTATGGCAACGCATATGCGTTGAAAGAATACGACTCGCGATATCGGGTAATCGCGCTCCATTTACTGGACTCGACAAAGGTGAGGCCCGTTCTTGAACAAGACTCAAAAGAGCTGTTCTACGAAATACAAGGCGATGATGGCCGGTATTACGTGCATAACTTGGATATGGTCCATGTCCAGTATATGCACACTTCTGGATATGAAGGAATATCGCCCTTGAAGGTGTTGAAAAACACAATCGAGTACGATAGACAAGTGAAACAGTTCAGTCTTACACAAATGGAAAGCGGCATAAAGGCATCGTTTGTATTGAAACTGAATCAAACACTTGATCCCGATAAGAGAAAGGCAATGCTCGAAATGTTCAGCAGCTTCTATTCCAAGAATGGCAGCGGCGTCATAGTGCTGGATTCGAATCAGGATCTGAAAGAGGTTCGTCAGGACGTTATCGACATGAAAGTGTTTGAAGTAGAGCGCATTACACGCTCGCGTGTTGCGACGGTGTTCAATATTCCGCCTCATATGCTAGGCGACTTCACTGAAACGAACTACTCTAGTATGGAACAACAGGCTTTAGAGTTTGTTCAGAACACTTTACTGCCGATCGTCCGAATGTATGAACAGGAATTCAATCGAAAATTGCTTTCTCCAGAAGAGCGCCAGCGTGGACTTTATTTCAAGTTCAACCTTGGGGCTCTTTTGCGTGGCGACACCCAAACCCGCGGCGATTTCTATTTCAAAATGATTCGCTCGGGAGGATTTAAGCCAAACGAAGTACGGGCGTGGGAAGAGCTACCGCCAGAACCCGGCGGGGACAAGCTCTATGTGAGCGGTGATCTTTATCCAATTGACATGCCTGTCGACCAACGAAAGGGGGTGAAAATCGATTGAAAGAGAAGTTTTGGAAGTTCAAAGCGGCAGCCGATGGAAAGAAGAACGAAGGCTCACTGTTTATTTACGGTGAAATCGTCTCCTACCAGTGGGATGATTCCGACACAACGGCGCAAAGTTTCAAGAAGGACCTGGACGCGCTTGGGGATATCGGAACGCTTCATGTTTATGTCAATTCCCCGGGCGGTTCCGTCTTTGAGGGAGTAGCGATCCACAACATTCTAAAACGTCATAAAGCCAAGATCAATATTTATGTTGATGGGTTGGCTGCGAGCATCGCGAGCGTTATTGCCATGGCTGGTGATACCATTCACATGCCCGAAAATTCCATGATGATGGTCCATAATCCATGGACAATGGCATGGGGGAACGCGACTGACTTTCGTAAAGCTGCTGATGATCTTGACAGGATCGGCGCCAGTATGAGCGAGAGTTACCTTTCAAAGGCTGGCGATAAAATGGAGCCGGACACGCTCAAGAATCTACTGGATAACGAGACATGGCTTTCAGCTAAAGAGTGTTTCGATTACGGGTTCTGCGACGTTGTCGGGGAAGCGAATCAGGCAGCCGCATGCGTTAGCGAGGAACTATTCGCGAAATACCGTAATGTTCCCGAAAAAGTGGCACAAATATCGCAGAGGTCGCCTGAAACTAAGGCGGATGAGTTGAAGCTGCGCGAGGAAATGATCAAAGAGGCACGGCAAAATGCCGAAGCCGTTAAAACATATCTAGGGGGAATTACACTATGAAAAACCTGTATCAATTGAAAATGAGCTTGAAAACTGTTGGCGATCAACTGGCAAGCGTTGAGACTGATATTATTGCAAAAGCCGGCGATCCATCCGTACCAATCGAAGACGTACAGCAGCTCAAGGCTAAAAAGACGGACCTGCAAGAGCGTTTTGCTGTTCTTAAGGAGCAACACGACCAATTGGAAGCTGAGCAAAGGGCGTCGTTGGAGAACAATAGGAGCAAACTTGACGGCGTTGATGACCCAAAAGCAAAGATGACGTCTGCGAAAGCCGAACTTTATCGTGCTACGGTTAGAAACCGGCAAGTAGGGGAGGACGTAAAAGCAATCCTCGGCGATAAAAACACCTCCGGCGGTGAGAAAATTCTCCCGAGCACGATGACGAATGAACTTCTTCATGAGCCGTTCGTCAAAAATCCGTTGCGTAATGTGTCCACTTTTACAAGTGTGACAAACTTGGAAATCCCAAAAATCACATTCACGCTTGATGACGATGATTTCATTGCTGATACAGCTACTGCGAAAGAGCTTAAAGCAGAAGGCGATGTCGTTTCCTTCGGAAGAAACAAATTCAAGGTGTATGTTCCAATTTCGGAAACGATTCTTGCAGCTACGGATACGAATCTCGTTCAGACGGTTGACCTTGGTCTCGAAAGCGGCCTTGCTGCGAAGGAGAAGAAAGTTGCTTTTGCAACAACGCCGAAAGTCGGTGAAGAAAGTATGTCGTTTTATGGTGTAAGCATTTCCGAAGTTCCAGGAGCGACGATGTATAAGGCAATTAAGGCTGCTATTGCGGATCTGCATGAGGATTATCGCGAAAATGCGAAGGTAATGATGCGTTATGCGGACTATACGGACATGATCGAGGTCCTTGCAAACGGCAATGCAACATTGTACGATGCGCCACCGGAACGCGTTTTGGGAAAACCCGTCGAATTTTGCGACTCCGCTGTAAAGCCAGTTGTCGGCGACTTCCGTTACTCGCATTTTAACTACGACCCCCTGATGATCTATGACCGCGATAAGGATGTCAAAACCGGTGTTGAATTGTTCGTGTTAACGGCTTGGCTTGATCACAAAATCAAGTTGAAATCCGCATTCCGTATTGCAAAAGTCGTCCCGACTCCTTAATCGGGGCGGCTTTTACTCTAATTTGAGGTGATCTGATGAAAAAATACACGGTAACGAGTGAATTTATCGAAACTCAGCATGACGGACGGTACTATCCAGAAGGCTCCGAGTACGAGTCCGTTGATAAGGAACGCGTAAAGTATTTGCAGGAACGTGGGTTTCTCGGTGTAGAAGTGCCGGCCACGAAAAAGGAGGATGGCAAAGTTGCTGACGACTCTAAGCAGAGCAAAGCCGTTCCTCCAGTTGCAGCAGAGTGATTCGAGCCAAGATAATGAACTGCGAATGGCTATTTTGGCGGCTTCACAGGCGATAGAAAACGAATGTAGGCGATCATTTAAACTGCAAAATTACGTGCAAACGTTGAGCGGTGATGGATCGCCTTACATCTCGCTCCGAAACTCTCCGGTCGTCAGTATTGTTGAGATCATCGAATCTGATGGGGGTTCCATCGTAGATTATCGAAACCTCGGGGATGGACTTGTATTGCGGGCTGCTCGCTGGCCGTATGGTCAGCACAATATCACGGTGACGTACGAAGGCGGTTATATTCTCCCTGTCGACGAGACGGGAGAAAGGCCACATACGTTACCGGAGCCGCTAGAATTGGCCTGTATCATGCTTGCACAGATGATTTTTGAAGGGAATTACGGCAAAGAGTCTGAACGCACGGCAGATTACGCCGTAACGTTTCAAAAAGCTTTACCCGGGCGGGAAAGCAATCTCCCGCCTGCGGTGGCTGCTCTTGTTAGCCCTTACGTTTGGAGTGGTGTGTAGTGTCCGTCATGCCGAAACGCCACGCGGTTACGATCGTTCCCAGCGTCGACCCGGGCGCCGATCCTTGGGATACTCCGGTTAGCGGTTCGTCATATCCCCTTCGTTGCCGCGTGAGAGAAGGCAGTAAGGTTGTGAGGAATAGCCAAGGTGCCGAGGTTGTCTCAACAGCACAGGTGTTTTTTACGGGACTAGTCAATATCCGGTTATTTGACGTGATCGAATTTCGCGACGAGCTCGGTAATGTTCGGGAATTTCGTCCGATATCAATCGAGATTATTCGGAAACCAGGCGGGCAGGTCGTCGACACATTGGTGAACTGCTGATGGAGATTGACCTGAGAGAGTTTTTCAAATCGATTGACCTAACGGATAAGCGAATCCTAGCTGCGGCTGAACGTGGCATGCAGAAGGTTACGGACGATCTGCTGCAGGAGTCCCGAAAGCTCGCTCCGGAAGAAGATGGCGACTTGCGGAACGAAGCGCATACTGAAGTCGAGGCAAAGGATGGGCGTGTAACCGGCGCCGTCGTCTATGCCACGAAGCCGAAACGCACAAAAGCGTATACGGCAAACTTTAGCTTGGCGTTGTATTTGCATGAGCATCGACCGTTTAAGGACCCGACAACACCGGGAACGAAACCGAAGTTTCTGGAGCAGCCAATGAAACGGAAAGCAGAGCGTTATCTGAAGATGATTGCCGACGAAATCGCGAAGGAGTTGTAGTGTGTTCACCGTATCGGAACTGAAGCAATACTTCGTCACGAACATGCCGTACACGTACTATGCCAACGAGTTCCCGACACAATCGACGACAGACGCCGCTTTTGTTCGGCTGACAGGCGGGTTTCCGCCGAGCCAGTGGACGCCGAAAAAGCGACCATCGTTCCAGGTGCTGATGCGCGGATCGGAAACAGGCGGTCCGGCGTTGGAAGCGAAAGCGAATTCCATTTTCGGCCATCTCCATAACCGGGCAGAGTTTGTGATCGGTACGACGCGCATCGTACATTGTAGCTCGGATCAATCGTCGCCGCTCTATCTCGGCCGAGACGAAAACAACCGTCCGCTTTACTCCTTAAATTTTACATGCGTGGTGATGGAATGAAACAGGGCAAAGTCAAAATCCGCGTGACGTATGAGCACGTGTTAAACTTCGGCACAGCCGAAAAGCCAATCAATAAAACTGCTGGTGATGTTGTCGAGTGCGAGAAGGACATAGCAGATCGGCTCGTACAAGGCGGTTTTGCTGCATACACGAAGGAGGATGAAACGAATGGCAAGTGATACGACAAAAATCAAGCTAGGCCCCTGCAAGGTAACATTTGACGTGGGCGGATCCTCTCCCGTTGTTTTTGAAACGACTAAGGGCGGGGTAACGCTGACATATGAAGAAACGTCCCGGGATGTAACCGTCGATCAATTCGGCACGACTCCTGTGAAACGAATCATCACTGGCCGTAAGGCGACAGTAGAAGTGCCGTTTGCTGAGTATGATCTCGAAAAGCTGGCCAAAGTTATCCCGGGATCTACGTTGACGACAAACGGAACAACACCGGCGAAGAAACGTTTGGATGTTGATGCTTCGAAAGTCATTGATTTGTTGGACTTCGCGAAGGAACTAAAAATCGAACCTCTCGCTACAAATGCAACAGCTAATGATGCAGTTACTCTATACAAAGCGGCTCCACAAGTGAAGCTGAATTACAAGTACGATTACGATAATGAGCTCATTACAGGCGTCACGTTTGAAGGGTTTCCGGATTCGGCGACAGGATTTTTAATTGCATTTGGTGACAAAACGGCGTAGTACGAGGCGGGGCATCTGCTCCGCCTATTCTCATTTTACGGAGGCGAAAATGATATGCTTAGGCATTTGAATAGACAGAATGACCACGTGTTTTTCGGCGGGACAAAGGTAGGAATTCCAAAGCTGACAATCGAGAAGTGGGAACGGCTCTTCGAAACGGTCGAAACGCTTCCGAACACGATTGTCAGCGTCCTTGCAGCGAAGAATACGGACGATTTCGTGGCGACGTTCGTCGTCGGAATAACGATGATGCTCGACGAAGTTGTTAACATGGTGGCAGCGGTGACCGATCTTGAACCGGAATGGATCAAGAAAAACGCCGATCATAACGAGCTGCTTGATTTTATAGCCAAGACAGCCAAGAAGAACGACCTCGAAGCCGCTGTAAAAAAGTTCCGCGCCGCGTTCGGGAAGTGGGCGGCGAAAGCGGCCGGCGAAAACTCGGCCCCGTAACCCTTTCAGATGGTTTGATGGAAGCGGCCCTGCAGCTAGGAGTCCCGCAGCTCGTTCTAGAGCGCGATTATTACATGATCGACTTGCCGCTCTTGTTGCACCATCACAAGAGGAAGGAAGCCAGCGAAAGGTTGCTTGCGCTTCAAATCCAGTGCGCCCCTCACATGGAGGAGGATGCATTTAAGCAATTCGTCGAGGAGTTGTCTGCCGATCTCAAAGCCGAGCAGGAGGAAGAGAATGATTTCGATGCCGGGGCAATAGCGCAGCTGCGGCAACGGGTGAGGGGGTGAAGATTTGGCAACAGAAGTCGGTGCTATTAAGGCAAAGATGGAGCTGGATGCAGAAGGGTTTCGGCAGGGGCTCCAGAAGGCCGTGACCGAAATGAAAAAAGCTGCGGAAGAGAGCAAGAAAATAAAATCAGACCTTAGCTCGCTAAATTCGACGCTTCGCTCTCTCGGTTTGAGCTCGGAGGAAATTGGCAATATCAATCAGGAGCTGAAACGGACAAACCCGAAGATACTCGAAGCGCAGCTTTCACAGGTAGAGGCGCAATTGAAGCGACTCGGAGCAAGCAGCGAGGAAATTGCCCGGGTGAAAAACCGACTCGTAGAGGTGCAGAATCAGTCGAAGGTGACGAAAGAGCACGTCAAGGATATGGGCGATGAGGCGCAGAAAACGAAGCGGAATTTCGACGGACTCGCGTCGGGCCTTCTGGCGCTAGGAGCGGGGGCAAGCCTTGTCGGATTGCTTCGAACCGTAAAGTCGCTAGTCGACGAGGCCAATAAGCTGCATATGTCACTCCAAGGGTTAACGGAGGTATCCAAGGCGCTCGGCCATGACGTAAACGAAACAACAAAGGCCGCGCAGGATTTAGCGGCCAGAGGATTTATGACGGTCGAAGAGTCAGCGTCAGCTTTAAAAACGGCGCTTGCAACGGGGTACAACCTTGAGGAGTCAATCAAGCTAATCAACGCCCTGGCTGACGCTGCAGCATATAACCGCGAGGCGCATCTCGGGTGGGGTGAGGCGGTCGTCCAGGCGGTCCGAGGGATCAAGCAGCAAGAATCGGAGCTTACAGATTCGGCGGGTATCACGACAAACCTTAGCGTGATGTGGGACCGATATGCAAGGCAGATCGGGAAGAGTGCAAGTGAGCTCACGGATACCGAGAAGGCGCAGGCGGCACTAAATGGAATGATGGCCGAGGCGAAGCTGTTTGCAGGGAATGCGGATAAAGCCATGCAGGGATATGCGGGGACACAGGCACAGTGGAATCAAACCATCACCACCGCCCGCCAGGAGCTCGGGGAAGCTTTCATTCCTGTCCTGAATGAACTGCTGCAGAAGCTAACGCCGATCATCGTGGATTTCACGAAATGGGTATCGACGCATAAGGAGTTCATTGCAGGGACGACGGCGGCAGCGGTGGCCGTGGGCGGGTTTATCGCGATCATCACAAGCTTGATTACCGTGGTTGCTGCTTTAAGGATAGCCTTTATCGCGCTTGGCGTCAGCATGGGGCCGATCGGCATCGCCATATCTATCATCTCGACGGTTGCTGCGGGCGTCTTTGCTTACAAGGCTGCGGCAGACGCGGCGAGTGAGTCCGTTATGGAATTTGCTAAAAACCAGGACGAGCTTAATGCGAAATTGGCACAGTCACCGGCAGGTAGGTCGACGGATGATGTGAAGAAGATGCAGACGGACATCGATAAGCTGAACGATACCCTTCAAGAACGAACGCGTCTTATGCAGGAGTACGATGCGCGCGAGGCAAGGGCAAAGAGCGGCCAGGGGAGCATCGAGAACACGCACCGAATCTTCGAACTAGCCGATCAGATTAAGGACGTAGATAGGCAGCTCAAAGGGATGGATTATAAAAACGTCGATCAGGCGACGGCCGCTCTCGGGCGCATGCGGTCGGAGATGGAAAAGTCGGTTCCTGCTCTTGTAGCGATGGAACGCGAGGAACTGGCCGGGACCGCAGCCAAAGTGCAGCATATCGACAAGATGACGCAGCTGCGCGACCAGTACAACGAGCTCAACAAGGTCGAGCAGATGAACGAAGCGCAGAAATCCCAGCTTGCCAGCGTTGTCGAACAGTTGAAACGCGAATACCCCGACATGCTCGCGGACTTGGACCAGGAAGGCCGCTGGCACATTCGGAACATCGGCATCGTTAACAACCTTATTTCGGCTGAAAAGTCATCCGTCGAAGCCGTTACGGAGTCGGCAAAAAAACGTCTGGAGGTGCGTAAACAAGAAGCGGAGCAGCAATTGGCGCTCGCAGTTAAACAAATCGAAACCTTGCAAAAAGTCAGCGAAGCGGGTACAGCGCCAAAGTTTGCTACTGGCGAAGGGGCGGACGCCATTGAAATGCTGATGGGGCAGCGTACCCAAACGTGGGCCAAGGGGCAGACGCAGAAGGTGAATGAAGAGAAAAATAAGTATCAGCAAGCCATAACCGACATCAAGAAAATGCAGCAGGATCTCACGATAGGGAATTGGGATGCTTTCAAAGTCCAGCGTCCGAATCTGGATGCGCCGAAAAAGGACAAGGAGAAAGAGGGCGGAAAATCACCGGCTGAAATTGCTGCGGAGATGCGATCCAATGCGTTTAATGCCGCCGTTGCGACCGTACGCTTCGAGGCGGAAATGTATAACTGGTCAGCCGATCAGCAAATCGAGGCTTATGCGAAGATCCAGACCGAGCATAAACGCCATCTTGCCGAAACCGTCGAAGACGAGCGCACGATTGCGCTGCAAATCAAGCGGCTCCATGAGGATACGGACAAATCGAAGTTTGAAATTTCGTCGGAATGGATCATGATGGAGGAGCGCCGTTTGAAGGAGAAGGGGGCGAAAGAGGAAGACGTCGCCATGATGCAGCTCGACGCATGGGAGCGCGTCCGGGATCGGTACGAGGAAGATACCGAGTTCTATAAACGAGCCGATACCGGCTACTACAACGCCAAAATGACGCTCATTGAAATCACGGCGCGGAAGCAAAAAGAAACGCTTGAGGAGCAGAAACGTCTCGAAAAAGAAGCGCAGCAAGAGGGAGAAAAGAATCTCCGCGAGCTCAACAAAAAAACATCCGATAGCATACGAGACTTGCAGCGCAAGGAAATCGACGCTCTTGATGCTAGGAAGCGAGCCATTCAGGACTATTACGATTCGCTGCTCAACCAAGTCGATGAAGAGAACCGGGCCAACGAGCGAAAAGAGCTCATGGAGGAAATCGAGAAATACCGGTATTCGACTTCGAAGGATGGTCAAGAAAAGCTTCGTGATCTGGAGAAGCAGCTTGGCCGCATGGATGCGGACGACAAGCGTCGCGGCTTGCAAAATGAACGAGACGCAAAGCTTCGGGCTCTCGATGACCAAAAACGGGACATTGAAGCGTACTATGACGAGGTTACCCGGGCTTTCCAAGAAGCAAATGGGGATATGTCTCAGGTTGACGCGCTTATGCAGGATGGACGCGTTACGAAGCTGAAGGAGACAAACAAAAAGCTACTGGAAGAAATGAAAAATTATAAGAACGAGTACGCAAAGATCGTCAGCAGCATGCCGACCGCACCAACCGGTAACCCGAGTGCAGGAGGCGGTTCACCCTCTTCTAACGGCCCTGTTTACGGACCGCCAAGTCCGAGCGCAGGCAGTAACGATTCAAGTGCTGCGGTAAAGTCGCAAATGCAGCAAAACAGCGCAGCATGGCACAGCGCAAGTGATAGCCAGCGCAGGCAATTGGAAGCGGCAAACCGCGCTCTAGGATCATCGATTGGGGCTAATTACATTGACGGTACATGGTACAAAAATGGCACGCCTCTTTACCATTCCGGAGGCATTGCAGGCGAGATGAACTTTCGGTCGAAGAGCAAGCTTATGCCGGATGAGCTGTATGCAATCCTACGGCGCGGAGAGCCGGTTCTAACTCCTGAGCAGGTAGCAAGTATTGCCGGGGGAGGCCGCACCGAGCAGAAGCCGAGTATCGTGATACACGGGTCGCTCATCTCTCACGAAGGCGACGTGAGACTCGAAGATGATACGGATGTTCGGACATATTGGAACGAGCGAGAGCTGGCCGCACAGCGGCTTCTGGCAGGGGGGATACGCGATGATGGTTAACGGCGGCGGGCGCTTTGGCGGGACCGCCTTTTCTGACGTCGGGCTGCTGCTGACGAAGGCCGATGTTCCCCTCTTGCCGGAAACAAAGCAATTCGAGGACGACATCCCCGGAATGGACGGCATGCTCGATTTGGGAATGGAGTACGGGCCGCGACCAATCAATTTGACGTTTCAGGTTCTAGCCAAGAATGGCGAAGGGGAATATCAAACGAAGCTGCAGCAGATTGCGAAGATGTTTGCCCCGCATCGAGGCGCACAGCCGCTTATTCTCGAACGGGCGCCAGGTAAACAATGGCTTGCGAAGTATAACGGTACGATGTCCATTGAGCGGATCGCGCAGCTGGGGGAGTTCACGCTCCCGCTCAAGGCGCATTATCCCTTTGCTTCGTCAGTACCGGATAATCAGCAGCCTTTACGACTGGGCTTAGGGTACGTGATCGGCATGGGCTATCATTTGGGAATGGGGCCTACTGGTTATTCGTTCCCGGTGACAACTTCGCCGCGAGCCTTTTCCGTCTATCACGCCGGGACGTATTTCGCCAAGCCCATCATCCGGATTACTGGTACCGGGAGCAACATTTCGATTGCGAACGATACGACTGCAGAAGCGATGATGTTCAACGGTGCATTGTCAGGAGGCGACACGCTTGAGATCGATTGTTCCCGGCAGCGAATAACAAAAAACGGAGTGAATGCTTTTGCTGGTTTCTCTGGTGTCTATCCAAGGCTCGCAGAAGGCAATAACAATTTCACAATAACAGCGACCGCGGCGAATTTGACGGTCGTTTTTATTTTCCGCCACACTTACCTGTTCTGAGAAAGGAGACTTTGCATGTCACGATTCAAACAACTTGGCACGGACTTGGATCTACAATGGGGCGCTGATCTAAATGGGAATTTCGACAAAGCGGATGCTGATCTTGCGGGACTACAGCAGCAAATCAATGCCGAAACGGCTGCTCGTGCGAATGCCGATTCGGCGGAGCAACTCGCTCGTATTAACGCGGATAGTGCTCACGCTAACGCTCCAGCGGCGCATACGGCCGCACAGATCAGCTATGGCGGCGGAAATGTGGGGGCCGAACTGGCTGCGCAAAATGCCCGAATTAACAACATCGTCGGCCAATCCGGCGGCGACAACACGGAATTAAGGGACTCCCACCTATCGCCTGATGGCGTTAATCATCCAGTACTCAAGGAGCGGCTTGATCGTATGGAACGTAAGCAGCTCGCCCAGGCTGCGCATAAGGCTCTGCTCAAGCACGGGCAAAACATCATTACGACGGATCAGGCGGGACCGCTGCGGGTTACGATTAAGGGCCACACGTTGGTAAATCTGCTGGGCAACGCGGGTGATTTTGAGAAAGATTCGAACGGGGACGGATTAGCCGACGGTTGGATGCATGCGCCTAATCCGCAACTAGTATCGGACGCTAAGTACGGAAATAAAGCTCAACAAATAACCCCTGATATGCTGTATCAGCAGCTTAGGTCTGCGCAATCAGTAATGGCCCCAGGGAAATACTACGTAATAGGGGTATGGTATAAAGGCGCCGTGCCTTTCGACATGAAGTTGACAGAAGGAAATGTTTATTTAAATACAGCAGCAGCGAGTCCTGATGGATTTTCATTCAGATTTGCCAAGGTTAGTCCGCCAAGTCTGACAGGTTTTGACTTTGTTACATTGGCAATTGGCTATGCTCATACGTTTGACGGTGCATTCGTTTATGAAGTATCTTCGGAAATGTACGCTAAAATCGGTGTCAATCCGGAATGGAGCGGTGAGCAGCTTGCGGAAAAGCTGCCATTCGTCAACGGAATGAAACGACTGCGGACTCCTGGTATCATCAAACGGGGGCGAAATCTATTTGCGCCGTTTACGGAGTGGTCAAATCATTATCCGTCCACAATAGAGATCATAGGGCCTTACAAGATCAGGCATACGCCTGATGGAGGGTGGAATCAATCCATTTCATGTTATGTCGACGCTCTGCCCAATCAGCACTACTATGTCTCAATTGCAGATGTTGTTTTCGAGGTTTACAACGTCGATAAGAACGGAAGCGAAAACCTATTAAGCGCAGGTGGGTTTTTCATAACGCCGAGTAATACGGTTAAATTAAAAGTTTTACTGAAAAACGGGAGTAATGCCGGGGCGCCGACGGAATGGACAAATCCTATGTTGAACTTGGGTTCAACTCAAGTAGACTTTGAGCCGCAGAATAACGATTATCTGTACGGTGTGTCTGATAGTGCGGGCAAGCAGCTCGAACTTGCTGGCGATTCGATCAGCGGTATATGCGACGAGTTGTACGAGAGGGATGGCCAGTGGTGGAAGTTTAAGAGGTGGAATACCGTTTTGTTGGATGGAACATCTGGATGGGACGGGTTCGTTGGTGATTTTGCTGGATTCAAAGAAGTGAGAATTACATTGAGTGGTCACAGGGAAGCGACGGGTGTCGCGGAAAAATATGATGGAAAAATTATTAAATCTGCAACAACCGGCGAGAAAGATACATTATACGCGAATGCAAACCATTTACACGTAAGAATAGACGATGCCGACAGCGGATGGACTGATTCGCTCAATCCGAACGCCAACGCAATTAAAGCGATAATGAACGGTTGGCGCGCCAACGGCAACAACGGCAGCGCATATACGTCGTGGGTGTCCATCCTGGACGGTGGCGCACCGGCTACGAATACGGAGGCATACGTCGCTGCGAACAAAGCACCGGGCTGGACCGGTTGGGCAAAGCTCGACTATGTGCTGGCGCAACCTTACGAAGAGGCGGTAATGGTTGAGGGTGCTATCGGGCTGAATAACGGCGGGAATGCGATCGCTGTCGTTGAGGGCGTTGTCGTAAGAGAGCCTGTGACCCCGGTCTTGTATTCGGCGTTCAACGTTCATGTGATAAATAACATCTATTTTCCATCGTCGTTTCTGAACAAAAGAGTGTCGATGTTCATTGCAATTTACAAGAACGGTGTTCTTGATAAGAAGTGGTTAGTTAGAACATCGCCACAAGATTCATACGGAAATCAATATGCCGAAATCAAAGCATCGGATTATGATCCAACAGCCGTTTACACGGTTACATCTCTCGCGCTAGACAAGTACAATCTTACGACAAACGTCATCGACGTAACCGCCGAATACGATACCAACCCCAAAATGGTACAAGACGCTTTGGTACAGGATATGGCGGACGCTAAGACGCAGATCAGCATTAACGTTAACGCAATCGCCGAGCTATACCGGCAAGTAATGGCGCTAGGAGGCGAATAGGCATGCAATTGAAAACCATACGTGATTGGCTCCTGCAGCAAGGCGTTCCAGCCGAACACCTTGACCGAATCAGCGAACCGCCTGTCATCCGTGATATTGGCGAGGGGCTGCTGCTTTCGCTACAAAACGACGACGACATTGGCAATACGCTCGTCATGTTGTTGTCGAAGATCGACGAGCTGGAAGAGCGCATTGTCGATCTGGAAGGAGGTGGCGC
This sequence comes from Paenibacillus litoralis, assembly GCF_046244365.1. Classification (NCBI taxonomy): domain Bacteria; kingdom Bacillati; phylum Bacillota; class Bacilli; order Caryophanales; family Paenibacillaceae; genus Paenibacillus; species Paenibacillus litoralis. Next base: position 4,087,990 of record NZ_CP176395.1, read on the forward strand.
GGATGCTTAATTACTACCGGTATAAAGTACAAAAGGGCATGATGGTGCTGGATTCTGTTCCAGAGCCGTACCGAACACAATTGCGCGACGAGGGGCTGGAGTAATGGATACTCTTATCGCTCTGGATCGGAACGAAATTCCCCTCAACATACTGACAAAAGCAAAAGGTGCACAAATCAGGGAGCGGCTCAATGGCGAGTCGCTTCTTTCTTTTGAAATCCCGTTCGATGGCGATGAGTATGCGCTGCTGCAGTTGGATGGATATGTAAAGGTGGAAGGCCAGCTTTACATCATCAAGTCTATCGACGTTTCTGATTCTGGCCAGAAGTCGGCGTCTGTCCAATGTGTACACGTTTATGTCGAGCTCGTTGACGAGTATATCGACGCAACGCTTGATCTACTGGGCGTCACGGCTTCGTACGCTGTGACACAAGCGCTTAATGGTACACCGTTTTCCATCGGATCGATTAACGCACCCGGGCTACATGATATTGATATTTCTGAAATTTCTTCGCTCGAAGCTTTGCAGAAGATTCGGGAAAAGTGGGACGTCGATTTGTGGTTCGACAACCGAACCGTCTATCTCGGGCGGCGTGGTACGACACAGGGAGAGGAAATCAGGTACGGCCGGAACCTCAAAGCACTCCGGAAACCGTCCACGACGAACAACGTCATCACCCGCCTATATGTGTATGGTCGTGATGGACTGACAATCGAATCGATCAACGGCGGGAAGAAATATATTGATTCCCCGAACATCGGGCTATATCGTCGCCCGAAATGCGCGTCCGTACGATTTAACGACATTGCTGACGTGAACGAGCTCAAGGGGGAGGCGCAACGGTATCTTTCGAAACATGATACGATGATCGTTTCCTATCAGGTCGATTATTACGACCTTGAAATGATGGGGATCCCCGGTGGCCGCGTTGAACTTGGTGACTCGACAACGCTGACGCATTTGCCGTTCAGTATCCAGACGATCGGCACCCGCGTCGTAGAACGCATCCGGTACTTAAAGGACCGGAAAGCCGGTTCCGTGACGTTATCGTCGTTCATTGAGTCCACAGTCGATGACTTTGTTTCCATCAAGCGCAGGCAGCGCGGCTTCGAGCGGTACGCTACGCAGCGGGATGCAGAAATAGCCCAACAGACCGGCGAGCTGCAGCAGGCGCAAACGGATTTTGAGGAATACATCGACGATGTGTTTCGGGATGGCGTTATTACCGAAGCAGAGGCGAAAGCAATAGCGGAACACAAGCGGCAACTGGCGAAAGAAAAAGCGGACGTCGACGCCGAGTATGCGAAGGTGTACGCCAACACGTATTTAACGGGGACGATTAAAACGAATCTCGCTACAGCAAAGACGAATTACGATACGAGCTATGCGGAACTTATTTCAGCAATCGATGCCGTCGCTGCTGATGGACAAGTAACGCCAGCCGAGCGAGCTGCCGTTGATGATGGCTTTGCTGACTTGACCACAAAGCTTTCAGCACTCCGGCAGACACTAGAGGATGCATGGGACGCGATCACGAGGAAAGTGGAAAGCAATGCTTCCGCTGACGCAACAGCGAAGGCGACAGCCGCACAATCAGCGGCAGAGGCGGTTGCTTATGCTCAGTCCCAATTAGCCGAGGAAGAGGCGAAAGCGCATGCGGACGGTATCGTTACAGCCGAGGAGCAAGCGCGTATTGCTCAAGCTGCTGCGAACCTAGCTGCTGCCAAAGAGGATGCTTCCGTCAAAGCGGCAGCAGCTGAACAAGCGGCGGCGGCGGACGCTACATCTAAGGCTAATGCAGCGCGGGAGGCTGCAGAATTGGTCGCATTGCAAGAAGCACAATATGCGCGACTGCAAGCCGAAGCATATGCCGACAACGTCGTGACCGATGAAGAACAGGCACGTTTAACACAAGCTGCCGCGAATCTGGCCGCTGCGAAGCTTGACGCATTAGCTAAGTCTGAAGCGGCTAGGGATGCGGCAATCGGTCATGCGGACATAAACTATTCCGGAACGAAGAATAAGGTCGATAATGGAAATTTGTATGTCAAAGATAAATACGGTCAAGTCATCGTAAATGACGAGGGACTCGATCTCGCAAATGTCGCGGGATACGGCATCGAGTCAGGCGGAATCATCCGCGTGGAAAATGTTTCAGTGTCCGGATTTCCCGCTGTCGGGATCACGGTTAGTCGAGGCGACATCAAGACAGTCAAGGTGATTGATGTAGGCAATACAAGCGCGTTCCCGGCAAGCAATTCGACAATCAACTCTTGGTTTATATGGTATAACGCCAACGCGACAATTGACATTTTCGGAAGCATCTCATACAACCAAACGGCGCTTACTTATGTTACCTGGACGGGGAAGACTGCTACTACGTTAACGGGAGTAGAGATATGGACCGTAACGAATGGCTTTAACCTCCAGGTGGTCAATGTGGTAGCAGGTCAAAAAATCATCCAATTCCCAAACGTAACGGCGGACATCGTAGTCTCAGGGACAACCGTCGTCATGCCGGATAAGCGTCGTTTTGTTGTACCCGAAACGAGGTTTAACTCCTATACGGTATCCGTGCCGGGGAGTGATGAGGACGGGTGGAAATTCACCTATCTATACGTCAATTCATCCGGCGTCCCGCAGATCACGGATGCAGGTACAAGCGGCGGTGAAAATGTCTATCCGCCCAATCCTCCGAGCGGTTCGGTACGGCTTGGGTATCTCCTCGTAGGATTCGGGAAAGAAGCTCCGGACGGCACAATCAATTCGTCGAAGAACTTTGACGGAAATGGATATCCGATATGGACGCAGCGGATCTATCACGACAATAGGTATAGAGACGAACGCGCTGTCCGCGCGAATGGGAACGAGGCGCTGCTCGGCGGGGCACCCTACGGAGCGCAGACACTGGCGGTTTCCGTGGCGGGGCAGGCGTACCAGACCTATTACATTCCGGTCGGTAAATCTCGCCGCAGCGTAAACCTATCTATCACACTCGACGATGGCAGCGGGTATGACAACGTTTTGTACGGCGCATCGGTCGTCGTGGGCCGCAAGGCGGCGAACAACGCCGACGGAAAGGGGCGTCCACTATGGGCGACCTACGTTGACGCGGATGGAGGCCGGGGGCATGTTGCCGGACAACGGAACACAGCGCCATACGGCGTCCATGTACTTAGCCCGAGAGTCTGGAACAAGTCCTACACGATGCTATACGACTGTGACCTGATGCCGGACCCGAACGATGCTAGCACGATCTCGCTTAAACTGACATTTTACAACTATAGTGGGAGCGCGGAGTCCTTTAATTTAAAACTGAACTGGCATGCGCTTTAGTTTGCTCCGAGCCGATCGGGGCTATTTTTTGGGGGGTGAACGCATGAACGAAGCACAGGCACTTCACGATATTTCCGGCAAGCTCGGGCGACTTGAAGCGCTCCAAGAAGCAAACGGGAAAGCAACGCATGAGTTGACGGCCAACGTGAACAGGCTCGTCGAAAAACTGGACAAGTCCGATGACATCGCCCGCGAAGCAGATCAACGAGCGAGGTCGGCTCATCATCGAATTGACGAGGTAGTAAAGGAACAAAAGGAACTTCGGTCGGAAATCACTACCGGAAGGCGCTGGGCTATCACGACGGGAATTGGAGCTATCGGGCTTTTTATAACTGCTGTCGCGCTTATATTGAAATTGAAAGGCGGTGAATAATTTGGAAACCCAACTCTTTACATGGGAAGCTCTCTCCGCAATGGGGGGAGCTTCTTTGCTTACATTCTTCGTTGTGCAATACACGAAAGGTTTGATGGACCAGTTTGCACACTGGCTACCGACGGATGTCTACGCGGTCGTAGTGGCGTTCTTAGTGCTTATCATGGCGCAGCTCGCCATCGGCGCGAATGCGACGGATTGGCGAATGTATGGTCTTGCCTTCGCTAATGCGTTTCTCATAGCGGCAGCGGCTGGTCAAATGCAAAATAAGGCGGTTCGTCCGCCGGGACATAGAGAAGGGGATGGCGATGGCAAAGGGATTTGATTGTGCGACGCCGCTTAATGCCAATTTGGCAATGCGGTTTAAAGAAGAAGGCTATGAATTTGTATGCCGGTATTTGGTGCCAAGTGGTTGGAAGAGGCTAACCGGGGAAGAGGCTGACGCGATCAGTAAGGCGGGGATGCAAATCGTTTCCGTATTCGAAACGACAGCGGACCGGGCGCTTGGCGGACGGGCTGCCGGACTCGCGGACGGCGCTTTCGCTGCTCAAACAGCGCACGCCGTCGGCCAGCCGGAGGGAAGCGCGATATATTTTGCAGTGGATTTCGACGTAACAAATCAGGTGCAAATGAAATGCGTAATCGAATATATCCACGCGGCCAGCGAGGCTACGCCGAACTATACGACGGGCGTATATGGTGAGTATGAGGTTATTGAGGCTGTAAGCGCGGCTGGTGTCTGCTCGCGGTTCTGGCAGACAAGAGCATGGAGCGGAGGGAAGCGATCGGGTACCGCAAACATCTACCAGTACGATTGCGGGCCGCAAGGGCTCGGCATGGAAAAGAACGGCATCATGGTCGATTTGAATGAGTCTTACGGTAATGAGGGATGGTGGAACGCAAATCCCGAAGAGTTAAACGAAGAAGAGGAGGACGGAGACAACATGCCGATGAAACTAAAACAATGGCAATGGGATATGCTTTACGAAGTAATGGGTAAGGCATATAACGCAGATCAGCTCGACTGGGATTGGATGCAGAAGATCGTCGATAAGACGCTAACGGCTGCGGAGCTCTCATTCCTGAATACGGTTTTGGATGGTCGGATCGACCGGAATATCGAGGTATAATATGGGCGCTAAAGTCAAGGAGATGAGCGGCGGACTATGGCGCTTTTGGTGTCCGGGATGCAACAGGGCGCACGCATTCGACCAGCGATGGACATTCAATGGCAACGTAAATGCGCCGGCGTTCAGCCCGTCGCTGCTGTGTTCGGCTCCGTACTACGGCGACATGGAGCCATACGTCTGTCATAGCTTCGTGACGGATGGGCGCATTCAGTTCCTATCCGATTGCACCCATAAGCTGGCCGGGCAGACGGTCGAGTTACCGGTACTGGCTAAAATCGATGAAGATTAGTAAACGGATTCCCCACTGGCTTCGGCTGGTGGGGAATTCTTTTGTTTATATCAGAAAATCAACCATTGCAGGACTACGTAACATTCCATTCTTAGTCCAATTACGGATCTTCACCTTTGCTTTTATGAGTGGCTCCATGTAAACGAAATCCTTATCCTCGCCTGTCACAAGCGATTTTCTCACACTGTAGAACGCCATCTTATGCCGCGGCGTAACGCCCAGCTCGATTATACCTGCGGGCCGCAAACGGTCGTCCTTACCTGGCACAGACGCCAACCAGCCGAATTCGTTCTTGCGATATCCAGTTATATAAACGTTTTCGTATTGCCAATTGATGATTTTTAGCCAAGCATCCGATCGTCTGCTGACGTATTTACTGTCAATGCGTTTACCGACGATGCCCTCCATCTTCCTTTCGCGGATAATGGCAAACAAGTCCTCGCCGCGTTCCGGAACCGACGTCACGCTGGAAAAGTGCTCGTTTTGCCCCATCGTCGCATCAAGGATCTTCTTTCGATCAGTCAACGGCAGCCGCCGTAAATCCCGCCCATCACGCTGCAGTATGTCAAAGCAGAAAAAAGAGACAGGCAAGCGCTGCATAGCCGCTACTATTTTATCTTGCCTTGTGATCTTGGAACGCTCCTGCATCAACTCGAAATCGACTTGACCGCTCGCCGGATCAATCACGGCGCCTTCGCCATCAAGGATACCGTCGCCGTCCATAGGGACATCCCATAGCTCCGGGTAAAGGCGCGTCACCTCGTTGCCGTGGCGAGTGTAAATACGCGTGACGCCGATCTGCCGTACAATCAGCAGGCGATGCCCGTCGATTTTTGGTTCGAAAACGTATCGCTCATCATTGAATGCTGTCGGCGCCGTCTCAAGAAGCATCGGAGAAATAAACATAAAAACACCTCTACGTCAATTATAGCGCGCGGCTATACGACGCAGAGGCGGTAAGTGTTGGAATATGTGCCGGTAGGTTTCGGCCCGTTCCGCGGAGGGCCTCGTCAGGCGGGATAATACGTATGGTTGCAGCGGTCACATTTCATCACTTCAACGGTCGCTGTATCGACTTGGACGAAACCACACGAATGGCATTCATGGTACTTATAATTCAAAGCGTCAGACGCTTCTTCCGCACCCGTCTTGCTGCCGACGAATTCGCCTGTCCATTCCTTCACTGCCGAATCCCATACGGACCAGGAGCGCGGGCGGCTACTTTCTCCGTAGTAACTGTATGGACTGACGACATACCGCTGTTTTTCTGCATTCACCGTTATTACCTCCCCGCGTTTACCGTCCGCCGACGATTAGGTATTATTCCGGACGCCTTCTGCAAACCCATTTTCCCGCGCTGCCCATATAAGCGACATCAGATTTAGTTTTGTTTCGCGCTCCCAGCCATTTACCCATTCGACTGTTTTTCGTTCGGAGTCCGTTAACCCGCGGCCAATGGCTCGCTCGATGTGTACGACATCCATCGTATCGTTCGCCCTCCTTGACTATTTATTCCGTAATGTCCGAACCAACGCTGCCACCGAAAGAACCAATGCCGCAATGCTGATGATCAATGTTGCAGTGCTCATGCCGATCGCCTCCCGTTTATTTTAATCATGCTTTATGTTAAGATTGGGGTGAGAAGGCCGGGTCGACTCCGACCTTCTCGATGGGAACCTATTTACGTTTGCCTCGGCGGCTGCGTTTTTTGGTTCCTTTTTTGTTTTTCTTACGGCCTGCTTTTAGCAGAAGTAACGCTGTGGTTAGCTGAATCATCGCCGTAAGAAGTCCCACCCAATCTTTCATGTTGTCACCCTTTCAAGAAGCTCGTCCTTCACTTCTTGTCATAATTATATACTTGTACCAGTATATTGTCAATGTTTTGTATACTGGTATCAGTATATTTTTTGTGGTATCATTGGATGATGAAAAGGGAGTGGTGGCAAGATGGAGAGGAAGGGTACAGCAGCAACGAGGGCGAAGGATAAGTACAACGCTGCGAATTACGATCAAGTTAAGTTTTTGGTTCCCAAAGGTGGGCGGGCAATAATAGATGAGGCGGCGAATGCTGCTGATTTGAGTCGAAATGCATTCATCGCACAAGCAATAAATGAGAAGATCGAAAGAGACAAAAAAGAGCAGGAGGGATAACCCCACAGCTCTTTTTTGTGTTTCATGAGAATTCATTTAGCGATTAGACGGCCATCTGCATGTCTGATAAGTTTTGATCTGCATTTATAACAAATCGGCGTTTTCCCAATCACTTTTATTTTCCTTCCGCATACCGGGCAGAGTTCTGGAGCAACAAATACAGCGGCTGATCCTTTTAACGCGTAGTAGAAAAACGTAATAATTACAACAATACCTATAAAAATCAGGAAGAAAATAAACATTAAAAGCCCTCCGAAATGTCTCCATCGGCTGGAGTCCTTGCTCGAAATCTGTCAAATGTTAGTATATCAGTGATGGAAATAGATGGGCAAGTAATATATCATTATTGTGCTGTACGTTCTCCTTCTGTTCGCATATACTATATGCAAACAAATGTTCTTATGGGGGCGAGCATATGACGGAGATGATGCGCGGTAACTTACCGACGTATGATGAGATTATCGCGATTCGGGACTCAATCCTGCTGCCGATGATGCTCAGTATTTGCGAAAATAAATGTCGTGATATCGAGTTCGATCAGCAGCCACTGCGGCAATTGTATCTTGCGGCAAATCATGCTCTTATGAACCGCATCAACGGCGATCTGACCAGGGTTAAAAAATTACTACGAGCAAGCAAAATCAAGGTTGTTGAGGATGATAAAGTGGCTGATGCGACGATCTACTATAGGTATTTTTGCCGTGGATATAATGACATTTTTGCACTTACGAGGGATGTCGTAAAAGCTGAAATCAGCGTTAGGCTGGGGCAATATATAGGGGATTTGGTACAAAGTGTGTGGGAGGGCGAACAGGGTGTTGCCGGACACGGAGCGCAAGGTTATCACGATCCTATTTAACCTCTACGGCCATTCTTGGGCGTCTCCTGATCTATCCCGGATCAGCCGCTATGCTCAGCGCATGCCGGGGAAAGTAAAAGCAGCTGTGAGAAAGCTGCAAGCGGATGGATATATAGAAGTCGTAGACGGCAAGCTGCGGATTATACGCTTGTGGGAACCGGCACCAGTCAACCAAGCGCCTAAATGGAGATCTCAAGAGTTTCATTTTCAAGAAAAGAAATCGAACCGGCCCTGATTAAGGGGAGTCGGTTCGTTTTTTTAATAGGACGGACATAATAACGATCTTCAGATCAAATAAAATATGAACCAATATCGGCGCCAGTAGGGTGCCACCCCATATATATAACGTCCCTAAAAACAATCCCAAAACCAACGAGACGATAACGCCGCCGATCCCTTGAATATAATGACCGAGTGCGAAAATGATTGACGCTATAATTAAGCTCCAGAGGGCGCCAAGGCTCAAATGCTCTTTGATGTACTCGTACATAAAAGATCGGAACATGATTTCCTCGCAAATGCCTACTGTGATCGCCACGAATACAAACCCTAATTGCTCGCGCCGAGTCTCTGGATAGATGAAATTATTTTCCTTGAACTGCTCCTGCAATTTATCACGCAGCTCAGTATTGAAACTAACAAGTAGAATGGGCAAGAAGTCAGATGCTACCAATAGTATGCCGGCTACTTGGCAAACAATCACGAACCAGAAAGGTATAGAGTCCGCTGGAGCGGCTGTGAATATTGGGTATAAGAGCATGATGGGAATTGCAAATATCCAATAAAGAGCGCACATTTTCCAGAACATTCGAATCTTTAATTTCTCGTTCGAGTGGGACTTTAAACTCCGGATTTGATAGAAAGTAAAGATAGGGAAAACGGAGCAAATTAAGATGACAAACAGATGATCCACTTAGGTAATTCCTCCTAATAATATAATACAAAGTATTAAATAAGTAATGACATATATAATACATTGTATTATAATTAATGGTAATTGAACAACTGATTAATGGAAAAAGGTGAGTGAGATGGAGGACTTCAGTCGGGATAACTTCCCCAAACTGTGCGGAGTGAAGGAGGCAGCGGAGATACTTGAGGTCACAAGACAAAATATGCCGAACATGATGAAAGCAAAGCGGTTCCCTTCGCCTATTACTTATGTAGGAGAAAGGCCGCTTTGGATCGAAAATGATATAAAGGAATATAACAGGATTCGCAGAAGGAAGAGAAATTAATTGGAGGTTAATTCAATGTTGTTCTGGGATGGGCTCGTTAAAATTATCATGTCGATTATTATGTTCTCCTCAGTTGTGGCTTTATCCTTCTCTTTGTTTCGAATCCCAATCAGAGGGAACGATAAGCAGATCGTTCTTCTTGCATTAATTGTTGGATCGGCGAACTATTACTTTAAATTCGTAGTTAATTCGCCTACATACATGATTGTTCAATTGGTAATGTATATTGTCATTCTAATGCTCTTTCGAAAGTACCCTCTCTTGTACTCAGTGCTGGTATGTGTGACGGGATTCCTTGTTGCTTCAGTGATGGAAGTTATCGTGTCCGTGGCAGTAATTCAAACGGGTCTATCCTCGACATACTTGATGCAAGAAAGCATACTCCATTATGCGTCAATGCACCTGCTTATAAGTGCAATTAACGGCCTTGCGTCGTTCTTGATATATCGTTTTAACATCGGATTTTCCTTTGTCGTCAGAAGGTTTTCGGGGAAAAATGCATTGCGTGGCTACAATTTTTTGTGGGCTGTAATCCTGGTCGTTATTATGGCTTCGCTGCAATTGGTTTCGGGGGTATTTGAGATTGAGCCTCTATACTTAACTGCTATAATCCTGCTGGTACTTGGTATGGTTATTAGTATAGGATACTCCTATATTCAAAATCAAAAAGTAATTGCGGTCCGATACGAAAACAGAAAAGAGGACGAAAAGAGTGATAGTGGAGAAGGTATCTGACTATTTAGCGGTCAAAATCAATCAAAATACGCCTAATGCCTCATCTGTCGGGGTTTTAAGGTACGCATTGATTGGGGTAATTAATACAATTTTAATTACACTTATGGTTCTAGTTGTTGCCTCTATTACCGGTCATATATTGAGTGCAGTGGTAGTGTTAGTGGCGTTCCCGGTATTGCGTTATTTTAGCGGAGGGCTACATTTGAACTCTTCGACAAAATGCAACATACTTTCGACATTATTTTTACTTTTATCGATTTACTTGCCCGTTAATTACTGGTACATTGGATTCGTAATGAATATTTTGTCAGTTTTGATCCTAGCTGTTTATGCCCCTAGTGGTATCGAGCGTAATACATTAGGACCAAAATACAACCCAATTTTGAAGGCTATAGCGGTCGTTATCGTTTGTATGAATTTCATATTCCAAAGTCATGTATTGGCTGCGGCATTTTTCTTACAAGCACTCACGACGCCGCCGATCCTTCGGAGGTTCATCGAAAAATAACCCATAGGGGGAACTCGACAATGAAAGCATTTTTGTCCAAAGCGGCTAATGCCGGCCTGACGTTCGTAGCAAAAAAATTCGTAAAAACCGGATGCTTGATTTTCTGTCACCGCCCGGAAGCTCCGGAAGAACTATTTAAAGCCTAATAACGGCAAAAAGCGGAACCTGACAACAGGCTCCGCTTTTTTTTATGTTCCTGCTTTCTTCATGCGTGTGATGTGTCTTTTCATGAAGTTCTTAAGAGACGCTGCCGCTTTTGAAGCTTGCTCTTTTGCGATGTCGTCTATTGTAATGCAATATTGGATACCTGGATGGGAAATGTGACGGACAACCAGTTCGTAACAAACGTTCTCTTGTATCTCGATATTCTTGCTTGAGTTGATAAAAATGCGGTTTGTTTCGGGCGATGTTTTTGAATACATGCCGTATATTTCCCCTAGGTCATCACGGTGAGAAATCTTTACGCCGAGATGCCTCGCCAATGCAAAAGGGCAGTATTCCCCTATTTCCTCAAATAATTGGTTGACCCTCTTTTTTGCATCCATAAGCTCACTCCATCCCAAAGGTTTTATTCGCTGTGATTTTTTGGTAAGATTGTTGTCGTGACAATGTAAAGCATTTTGCATTTCGGAGGACCGCGCAGATGCCGTATAAACCCGGCCGCTGCCTTCTGGTTGATCGTTTGCGTGACGTAGGAATGACCCAACAAGAACTTGCCGACAAAGAAGGTTTTACCCGTCAGCAGATCTCGGAATATGCTACCGGAAAAAGGAAGATGTCCTATATCAACGCAATCACGATAGCCGAAGCTCTCGACTGTCATCCAAGGGACCTATATGAGCTTATTCCGGTAAAGAAATCCGAACGCCGAAGGCAGCCGAAGAAGATGACCTAAATGGTTGTCTTCCGGGTTGGTTGTCATGCAAAACGATGACACAGAGCTTTGAAGAATGCCGTCGATCTGGACAGCATTCGACGGTTTAGATCGATCGTACTATATAGGACAGAACCAATAACATATATGTTACGCTTCTATTTAGAATTTTTTCCACGATTTTCATCTTCTAGGTCCTCAAGGAAAGTGAACTTCATGAATTTCAAAACAATACGCATCTTTTCTTCGTCTACATTCCCTTTGTCACGGAGCATTGCCTCAGTATCCTTGAGAAACTTGTCCATCAACGCTTGGTGTTCCGTCATTATCGACGTTTTATCGAAGTAATGCTTTTCGGCTTCTTTTCGTCCTAATAAGTAGTCGACAGTGACATTGAAAAAGTCTGCGATCTTTACTAAGTCTGCAAACTCTGGTTCTGTTTTCCCATTTTCATAGTTGGATATCGTGGCTCTTGTCTTACCAAGATATTCGGAAAAATCATCTTGTGAAACGTTCCTCTTTGTTCTCAATTCTTTGAGTGTTTCGCTAAAATGTGACACAGAACACATCTCCATTCTAAAAAAAAATATCAACGAAAGAAAACTTTACGCTTGCGCAAAGAAATCTAACGTGTTATTATTCGGACATACCCCACGAAAGGTTGGTGATAATGTTGATTTCTGTCAGAAGGAAGTATAAGGGGGCAATCTACCCGCCAAAGAAAAAACTGAGGTCGGTTAGAAGGTCTAAAGATGTTTCGTTGCGTCAGATGGCTGATCATTTCGGAGTAACGGAGGCCACAATCAGTAATTACGAATCTGGCCGCACGTCAGTGACCGAGGAGTTCATGGTCGGGTCCGCAAATTTTCTTAACGTCGATGTTTTTGAGTTATTCCCAGAATCTCCATTGCTTAGACATCTTAGAGATAAATTTAAAGTATCAAAAGTTTAAGTTTCCGACACTGACAGTTACGCTTGGTACACAGTTCCGGCTACATTTTTGATTATATAACGTAAAGAAACTTTACGCAATAGCAAAATTTGTTGTCAATTCAACAGGTCTTTTTATCATGCGTATCGGTTTAGGAAACTTAACGTAATCGTTAAAAAACTTATACAACGGTGGTGGTGAGATTGGAAAAACAGTCATATGTTCTTACTCTTCTGAATGCTGTAAGGAACGAGGCGAGAGAGTGTTTAAAAGACAGGCAGCATTTTGTGAGAGTACAAGAGTTTATTCTTGTGACTTATTGGGTAGTCAAATCATTCAAAAAATCTAAGGAAAGGAGATGCTCATGAACCAAATAACCAAGTTATCGGATGAAATAAATGTAATTACGGTTCAGATTCAATTTATAGAAGGCGAGATCGAAAAGACGATGAACGAGCGAGCTTTTCAGATCGGACAGTTACTCAACCATGTCAAGGAAACCTTGCAATACGGGAAGTTTACCGAATGGGTAAATGAAAATTTTAGATTCTCTCGCCGATACGCCTATAACTTCATGAATTACTACAAAGATAACGAACTTGTGCAGTCAACTTCACAACTACCTAGTTTTACAAAGGAAGTTGAGATCATGTCCTTACTGCCAGCGGAGCGAAATGAGGTCAGGACTCAGATTCATGTTGTCCCATCTACTGGCGAGGAGAAACACTTCGATGAACTTACCCAAAAGGAATTAAGGGAAGTAAAAAGAGCCAAGAAAGAGGCTGAGGATCGCGCCGATCAATTGGATGCAGAAAAGCGAAATCTTGAAAAGCAACTAAAGAACGTGATCCCCATAGATCAGCTTGACGAGGTCGTCGACTTCCGGCTCGAGCAACATCGCGAGCAGTCAGAGATCGAAAAACAGCAGATCATTGCGGAAAAAGACCGAGAAATTCGGGCACTGGAATCACGTAAGCCGGAAGTCTTAACAAAGGAAGTCGTCCCACAAAAGGTGAAGGACGAGCTTGATGAGCTTCGTCATTATGTCCGCAAGCTTACTTCGGAGCGGAAGGAGCTCGAAGAGAAGCACAAGGAACTAAGCGACCTTGAATACCGGGAAAAGAAGCTCCAAATCGAAGGCCGGACGAGTATCTATGAATTACAAATAAAAATCAAACAGTTCATTGAGGATGCCGCCCCTACGCTTTTTCTTCAAGGAGCCATCGCTTCAAATCCAATTATGAAAAAAGATATTGAGGGAAGTATCGTTTCGCTAGAGGAATTCTGTTCTTCGATGCGTGATGTACTTAATTCCAAAATTCAAATTGTGGAGGTATAGCCATGAAAGATTCTAATGTAATTAGTCTTGTCCGGCGCTCAATAGAAAGCTCGGAAGGGCAGCTCGCCGCCATGAAAGTCATGCTTGAACAGGTAGTGGCTGTAGGTCAAGAAACTCAGCATGTCAAAGAGGAAGTAACCATGATGGCGTCTGAGGTCAAGGGTGTGAAAGACGAAATTGCCCAGTTTGAGAAGGAGTTCCGCGATACAAACCGGCTGCTCCCCAGTGAAGTGGATGACGTCTATAGGGCAGTAGTTGATAAATCTGTTGAGCTAGCGAAACGGCGAAATCACGAGGAAGATGACGGATTTACAAAGGTCGTCGGTAAGTATCGCCGTCTGATCTGGAGCAAGTTGAAGAAACGCTTCGGAACTAGCAAATACATCCATATCAAAAGAATGGATTACGTTTCCACTCTTATGTTCATCGAAACGTTTAATCCGGAAGATTACCTATAGAAGGGAGAGGGATGTATTGTTCTACTTTTCGCCCGCTGAAATAGCGAAAATCCTGAGGGATTTAAAAAGAGCATTTCGTGAGTCGTGGGATTTTGAACCGGTATTGTCCATTGTCCCGGCCGGAAACGGGCAGTATTCCCGTAAGCCTAACCGGATGAACCGTATGCTGCCGATCGGTCACCGCTGCCGTGGTGATGTGGGGGCGGAAGGGTGATCTTTTCAGCGGCGTGGCAGGCGATAGGAGCAATATTGTTTACCTCCGCGATAGTTTTATCAATTGGCGGCCTGCTGGGGCTAGGAAGGGGTAGGGAGTATGAGGAGTGATGAAATGATCAATCGGCTCGGTAAGTATTTTGTCTTCTGGGAAATTGGCCGTAGATTCGGAATCACGTTTGAACGCTTTGTTCAGATGGTCGAGTCCGGGCAATGGAAAGAGGCGGTTTCTAGTGGATAAAGCGGACGTTGTAGCAAAATGCGCCAGCGAGAATTGCGGATTGCCGATCTATCGCGGAGATAGGGCGTGGAAATGTGGAAAGAAGCTGTTCTGCTGCCTCCAATGTTTTTCGGAGGGCTTTAAAAGAAAGTGAGGGGGATGGAAGCGTGAGAATGTTTTGGGCATGGCCTGAAGTAGAAGCGACGGTTATCAGAAATGTCCTGCACGGAATCGATCGGAGGCTTGACGAACAGATCGACCAGTATATCGGGAAATACGGCGTTGACGCTGCGGAATTCATACTCGAACCTTTTACCCACTATACCGGATGGATGGTAATGCCGCCCTTCTGCGAGATGAGTTTCAAGTTAGAGTACGAAGAGGTTACTTTTTATAAGCTGTTCAATGTTTATAGGCTCACATTCGGAACCGTAAAAGCTTGTGATTTGGCAAAGACCATGGGTGAACAAGTCCGAGAGCGTGTTGAATCGCGGCTGCAGCTTGATCGGGAACGTCGGGCTGAAGAAGGAAGAAAGAAATCGGATTACGCTCAAGAGAAGGAATTGGAAAAGGCCGCTGCGGGAACAGCGACCCAAACGAACCCTTGCTAAAGTTCTTATCGATCATCATACCAAATTTTCGAAGGGGATGGAATACGCATGCATATTAAACGCCTTGAGATTAAAAATTTCCTCGGCATTAAGGAGTTGCTGTTTAGCCCGGGCAAGTTCAATAAGGTTTCCGGGGACTCCGGGACCGGCAAAACCAGTGTAGTCGAAGCGATGGAAAAACTGTTCACTAACCGCAACCGCCGGACGGAGGTTATCCGGCACGATCAGGAAGAGGCGGAATTGTTCGTCGAACTGAACGACGGGCTGCAGACGACGCGGAAAATCCGGAATGAGAAAGCAGA
Source organism: Paenibacillus litoralis (assembly GCF_046244365.1). Taxonomy (NCBI): domain Bacteria; kingdom Bacillati; phylum Bacillota; class Bacilli; order Caryophanales; family Paenibacillaceae; genus Paenibacillus; species Paenibacillus litoralis. The sequence continues at coordinate 4,103,558 of NZ_CP176395.1, forward strand.
CTATTTGAAGGTCAAACACGACAGCAAGGCCGTCAGCAGCACGGAGGCATACCTGAAAAAACTGGTTAACGGAGAAATCTTCCGGCCAATTGAATTTGTCCACAAGCAACCGAAAGAGCAAACGGAAATCATCCTAAATATGTTAACGATCGATTGGACGGTTGAAGAAATAAAAAGCTGGTTCGGAGAAATGCCAGAGGCAGACTATCAGCTCCACATCCTCCAGATTTTGAAACAGATCGAAACGGGCTACTATGCCGAAAGGGAATCAATAAACCGCGAAATAAATTTGCTACGGGCTAATATCGAGGGCATCAAGCGCGACCTGCCGCCTAACTATGACGGAGAGGAATGGCGCGGCGTCAACCTGCAGGAGCTTTACAAAAAGCTGTCCGATGCGGAGGAATCAAATAAACGCCTGCAGGAAGCACAATCGTTAATTGACGACTTATCGATCCGTATCGACGACATCAAACAAAAGGCGGCAAATGCCGCGGAATCAAAACGATTGGATTACCAGCGGCAGCGCGAAACCTATGCCAATGCGATTAAGCGCATTGAAGAAAATATCCAGCAGGAACAATCGAAAATCGATGATGTGGACCGGCGTATTCTGGACTCGAATGTTCGTATGGACGCTGAACTCGAACAAGCTATCGAGCGTCTGAAGCTGCAATTTCAAGCTCGCAAGCAGACGGCCCGCGAAGATATCCAACAGGAAGCGGAACAATCCCGCGTTTTCATGGCTGAGTATAGGGAACAGCTGGCCGAAAAGAAAAGCTCTTTGGCTAACATCGCAGAGCACGAACGCAAGGACTTGGAGAAGATCACAGACCACGAAGCGAACCTTATAGCCGCCGAAAATGCCAAGTCCGGCAATGCCCAGCAAATCATTGATACTGCCGCTTGGATTGATCCGGCGCCACTGAAAGAAGCCGCTGACAATGCTGCAAAAATGAAAGAATACCTCCGCGAGTGGGAACGCATGACGGACATCATCAAGGACAAGCTCGCGCCGAAGGAAGCGCGCTCCTCCGATCTGACAACCAAGATCCAAAAGGCGCGAGAGCTGCCGAAGGAACTACTGAAGACGGCTGCGCTGCCGGTTGATGGGCTGTCCGTGGACGAGCAGGGACGCATCCGCATTAACGAAACACTGATTGATGGTTTATCCGAAGGAGAGGCGCTAGAGTTTGCTTTTAAACTTGCCAGGGCGCAGGCCGGAGAGCTCAAGGTCATTTGCGTTGACGGGTGGCAAAACCTCGGCAGCCGGCAGCAGGAAATCATCGAGAGCGCCAAACACGACGACTATCAATATTTCGTTCTGGAAACGGTCGAAGGCCAGGACTTAAATATCGATATCGTGGAGGGCTAGAGGATGGAACTTACAAAAAGCAATTATTTTTCGCTGGAAGCTGGTCGTCACTACATGTCGGTAAGTCAATTCAAAGATTTCGCGCCCTCCTTTGGGGGGTGCGAAGCCCGGGCGCTTGCCAAAGTAAAAGGGGAATATGAACAGCCTTCGATTACAGCTTTTATGGAGGGCCATTACGTCCACGCCTGGAATGAAGGGAAGCTCGATGAATTTAAAGCAAGCAATCTCGACCTTTACAGCAGCCGTGGCCCGACGGCGGGGCAATTGAAATCCAATTTCCAACATTGCAACAAGATGATTGACGTTCTGGAAAATGCGCCGCTTGCATTGAAAGTATTGGCCGGCCAAAAAGAAGTCATTATGACGGCTGAACTGTTCGGGATTCCATGGAAGATCATGATTGATAGCTATCAACCGGAAGTCGGGCTGTTTGCAGACCTGAAAGCCTTAAGAGAGATCGAGGGGCGATGGTGGAATAAAGAATCACAGAGTCAGGAGAATTTCCTCGATCACTACGGCTATCTCGTACAGATGGCGGTTTATGCAGAGGTTGAGCGGAGATATTCGAATCGTGGCGAAAATACTTGGCTTCTGCCTCACATGGTAATTGTGACGAAGCAAGATCCGCCAGACCACGAAATATTGTACTTCGATTTCGATATGATCGTTCAGCAGCTCGCCATCGTCGGAAATCACATTGAACGCGTCAAGGCCGTTAAATCCGGAAGCGTAGTGCCTATCCGATGTGAAAAATGTGACTACTGTCGGGGCACGAAAGAAATCAAACAAATCAAACATTATGCTGAACTGGCGGTGAACTAGGGTGCTGAACAGGGTTATTTTAATCGGCAGGCTAGTACGCGATCCGGAGTTGAGATATACCCCGGGCGGCATCGCGACATGTACCTTTACACTAGCGGTAGACCGTCCATATACAAGCGATGATAGAGACAAACAAGCGGATTTCATACCTATCGTCGTCTGGCGTCAGCAGGCCGAGCACTGCGCGAATTATTTACGCAAGGGACGTCTTGCGGCAGTGGAAGGCCGGATGCAGGTCCGGAACTACGATCACAAGAAAGGGCACAAAGTTTACGTTACAGAGGTCATAGCGGATAATGTCCGGTTCCTCGAAAGCGCCGGTTCTGGGCAGCAGCGCGAGCCACAGGAACAGCCGAATGACCGAAGAAGCTGGGGAACCGATCCGTTCCAAGATGACGGCAAGCCGATTGATATTTCGGACGATGATCTCCCATTTTAAAGGCGGTGAATACCATGAGCTTTGACTTTACACCATCAAAACCATGCCCTAAGCCTGAACATAGGCGAAATAAACGGAAGCGTGGCCGGATCACGGCGATAACGGATAAGGTACGTAAGGAATGCGACAGGCGAGCGATGGAGAAATGGAATTCTCCTGTGCCATGCTGCGAGCGGTGCGGACGAAACAACCGAACGGCCGCTCATATGGAGAATGCAAGCCAGCTCGGACCAGGGAATGTCCCATGGAACGTGTGTAATCTATGTGGCACCCATGGCACAAAAGGCTGCCATGACTGGGCGGACAATACCCGGGACGGCATTGAATGGAAGATGAAAAAGCGTACCGAGCTGCTGGAGTATTACGCGGCTGAAGGCAGGAAATGGGCAGCAAGCTTCCAAACTGAGATCGAGCAGCTTATGGGGAAGGAGACGGGGCCGTGAGTGCCGAGGTGAAATGGATCAAAATCACAACCAACATGTTCGAGCATGACAAATTTGATTTCATTTACACGCTGCCGGAAGCGGACGCGATCATTGTGATATGGGTAAGGCTTCTTGCTCAGGCAGGGAAATGTAATGCCGGGGGCTATGTGATGCTTACCGAGAACATTCCTTACACGGACGATATGCTGGCTTCAAAATTCAAGAAGCCTATCAACATCGTCCGCCTGGCTCTCGATACGTTTGCTCGCCTTAGAATGATCGAGCGTTTCGAGGAAGGGATTTACATTTCCAACTGGGACAAGCACCAAAATGTCGACGGTATGGAAAAGATCAAGCTCCAGACAAATAACCGCGTTCGAAAATACCGCGAAAATAAAAGGCTTCAATTAATAGGGGACTGTAACGTTACAGGTAACGCTACAAGTAACGTTACAGTAACGGAATGTAACGCAACAGATATAGAAGTAGATATAGAAGAAGAAATAGATAAAGAAAGAGAAAAAGAATTAATTAAAAAGAATCCTCGCCAAAAGTATGACGAGGATTCGCCGCCCTATAGAATGGCCGTTTATCTCTTATCAAGAATTCGGGAATGGACGAACAGGGCTGAACAACCAAATATGCAGCAATGGGCTGACGACTGTCGGAAGATTCTTGAAATCGATAAACGCGATAAAGGGCTTGTGCGAGACGTTATCGACTGGGCAACAAAGGATACCTTCTGGCAGGGGAACATCTTAAGCCCGGGAAAGCTTCGAAAGCAGTTCACGACATTATGCGTCCATATGGACAAGGACCGGGACAAAGGGGTTACTGTTCAAAAGAAAGGCTCAAGCGGCAAGCCGGTCCTCCCAATGGTTAAGCCCAAGGACGATGACGCGCCTATGACGGCGGAAGAAATCGAATTGGTACGTCAAAAGGCGCTTAGGCTTGAAGCGCAGCGGAGGAATAATCCATGAATGATCTTTTAGATGATCCTCGCCCTAATATGTCGGATAGCTGGCAATGGGAAAAGCTCTTTCGCCTGACCTGCACGCTCCACAACAAACAGACAGGCTATGAGTTACTTCGTCGGCTATGGACGGTACGGAGCGCCGGGGCGCTGATACGGAATAAGGACGGCGTCAATCGCTTGGAACCAATCCTGCCGCCTGCGGGGGAATGGGGCAAAGCAGAGTTTGAAGAAATGAAGAAAAGATACCTATCGCCATACAGGACAGAAATTCAATATCTCTTAAGCAAACTATGATCTGGAGGCATTATGGAAGACGCTAGAAAACGAGCAATCGAAATCATAGGGCTAGAATTAATTCTAAGGCTCGAAAGGTCTGGGATGATCGTAGTGTCGTCCGAGCGCCTGAACGCACTACAGGCGGCGAACGAGCCGCAAATCACGCCCGGATATAAGTGGTTGGGTACTCGCGGTTGGGTAATTAACGATTAGAGAGGGGAACCGGGTATGAAACAGTTAATCAATATCAAGGAGCTTTGCAAGAGAATTAAGCATGATGGGAAATACGGCCGGATGTTTTGGGCCAAGGAAGAAAGAGGCCATTTTATCATAAGCGGTCATTATCTCGTAAGATTTGATGAATTGCCTCGCGATGTATTAGTTACCTTGTTCGGAATATTTCTCCGCTTGCCGGAAATGGGGAAAACACTCGGATTTATGCGTGGAGATGTCATATCGAACATTGAAACCGTTGACTATAAAAAGATATATCAGCCGGAAAAGCAGCGCGTTAAGGGCGAGGTCACGTCCTTGATACACGATGCAGGCGATAAGCGAATCTATAGAGTTGTCAAATTCCCTGATCGGTTTTCCTTCATCAACGAAGATTATCAAAAGCTACTGGTGGATGGTCACAGGGCTGCAGTAAACGGAGACGCGCCTTTTTCGCCCTTGTATTTTGCGAATAACGACCTAATGATCATGCCGATGCGGATGACAAGCGACAATCAAGATATCTCGGATTTGCTTGAAATGCTCGACTCTCCTGATCTGGTAGGGAAGGAGAAAGCGAACGGGGCTGGATAAGGAATCACCAATAAACAAAGGGAGCGATCAAACAATGGACTTAAACAAAATCGTAAACGAAGCAATGGTAAGCATTCAACAAGAGGGATTCGTCGAAAAGGTTGTTAAGGATCGGCTGCAGGAAACACTGAAAAAGGTTGTTGACGACATGTTCGGTTCGTACGGAGATTTCCGCAAGCAACTGGAAAACGAAGTCAAAGACAAGCTGAAAATCAACTTAGACAAGCTTGATCTTGGCGGATATAACCTGATGGTTCTTAACGAAGTCAAGGCTGCTCTTGATAAGGCAATGCACATTCAAGGTGCCGAGAAGATCAAGGAACATCTTGAAGAATTGCTTACTGCAGCCAAGCCTGAATACAAACTTTCGGAACTCATCGAAATGTTCAAAGAAGAAGCGAATGAAAACCATGAATACGATGGCGACTATATTAGTTTCCATTGCGAACAATCTCGGCATTCAAGAGGCGGAGGGCTTGCATTCATTTACTTTGACAAAGAGGAGAGAAAAGAAAAATACCGTTGTGACTACGGGTTAACGGTTGATTTGGGAGACGGCAGCGTTAAGTCCGTAAAAATCGACGGTAAGGAAACTGATAACAAAAGCATCATGCGTGGATTCCATGGTTTCGAAAGAACGATGTTCCAAATATTCGCAAGCGGTGCAAAGGTTATCGTCGACGAGGACGAAGTAGATACGTCATACGGATACGACGACTAAGAGGAGAGTGGATCAAATGAACAAATTTACCTTGATAGATTTCATGATTTTTTCTTTGGCAGCATACAGGCTCACGCATTTACTGGTGTTCGATAAGATTTTCGAACCGGTTCGTAATTGCTTTGTGACCCGGGACTTTACCGGGAAAACCCCGACATTCACGCTTCAGGGCGGCAGGCTCCGATCGTTTATCGGCAGGATGTTAATCTGCCACTGGTGCGCTGGTATATGGGTATCGTTTGGGATGGCGGCAGCATGGTGGGCAATTGGATCGGTTATGGAATGGGCGTTCCTGGCATTGGCTGCGGCCGCGGTGCTGAGCTTGATCGAAACACATTGGACTAAAGCGGTCGGATATCCGGAGTTGGCCGAGCGGAAACGGGATGGTGATAAGAATGCGAGCAAATAGCTTAATGCGGGAGATCATTGTCGATAATTTCGCCGGCGGCGGCGGGGCAAGCACCGGCATCGAGCTTGCAATCGGCCGTAGCGTCGATATCGCAATCAACCACGATCCGGCAGCTATCGCAATGCATAAGGCAAATCATCCAGAGACGGAGCATTTTCGCGATAACGTTTGGAATGTTGATCCGCGAGATGTAACACGAGGGCGCCCGGTAGGCTTGGCGTGGTTCTCGCCGGACTGCAAGCATTTCAGCAAGGCCAAGGGCGGCAAGCCTGTTGAGAAGGAAATCCGCGGGCTCGCTTGGGTGGCGCTCCGCTGGGCAGCTACGGTCCGACCCCGGGTGATAATGCTGGAGAACGTCGAGGAATTCGTTACATGGGGACCGCTAATCGCTGACCGAGATAAGGAAACAGGAAGGCTTATGAAAAAGGTGTTCAGGCAAGATGGTGAGAGTTTCGACTTGGTGGTATCTGAACCGGGTGAAGATGTTCTGCCTGAACTGCTGAGCTTGAGGCCTGATCCGACAAAGAAGGGCAGGACGTTCCGTTCTTTCGTCAACGCTCTCAAGCGGCAAGGATATCAGGTTGATTGGCGAGAACTGCGGGCATGCGACTACGGGGCTCCAACAATTCGCAAGAGACTGTTTCTGGTCGCCCGTTGCGATGGTCGCCCGGTCATCTGGCCGAAGCCGACACATGCCGCGCCGGATAGCCCGGCAGTTAAAGCAGGCAAGTTGCTGCCGTGGCGTACAGCGGCTGAGATTATAGACTGGTCATTGCCCTGCCCGAGTATTTTCGAACGGTCGAAACCATTGGCTGAAAATACGTTACGCCGAATCGCCCGGGGTATTCAGCGGTTTGTGATCGATAATCCGAATCCGTTCATCGTACGAATCGGTCAGACCGGCTTCGGAGGTGACAGATTGCAGTACAAAGTGACTGATCCGTTGACGACGATTACCACGAAGGCTGAACACCTTCTTGTGACCCCGGTTTTAGGAGTAAATACGACAGGACATCCGGGAAGTTCACCAGACGAGCCGCTTCGGACCATTACTACAGGCAACCATCATATGCTCGTGAGCCCGACACTGATTGAGATCGGATACGGAGAAAGCCCTGGTCAAGCGCCGCGGGCGCCTGGTCTCAATAAACCGCTTGGTACGGTAGTAGCCGGCGGACGGAAACATGCAGTGGTCGCGGCGTTTATCGCCAAACATTACGGCGGAATGACTGGTGTAGGGGTAGATACTCCGCTTCCCACCACGACGATGAGAGGGACGCAGAACCAACTAGTCACCGCTCACATCGCCCGGCATTTTGGAGAGTCTGTTGGAAGTTCGATTGGCGATCCGATCGGCACGGTGACTGCTGGCGGTGGCGGCAAATCATCGCTTGTTACAAGCCACTTGGTAAAGCTGCGTGGTACATGTGCGGACGGCCAACCCGTGACAGAGCCAATGCCTACGATAACGGCCGGAGGACTGCATGTTGGAGAAGTACGGGCGTTCCTGCTTAAATACTACGGAAGCGCGGACAATGGACAAACACTGGACGAGCCCCTGCATACGGTCACAACGAAAGACCGCTTCGGGTTGGTCACGATTCACGGTGTTGATTATCAAATAGTTGACATCGGCATGCGGATGCTCGAACCGCACGAACTATTCGCAGCTCAGGGATTCCCACCGGAGTACATCATCGACCGGGACGCGGAAGGCCGGAAATATCCGAAGTCGGCGCAGGTGGCCCGCTGCGGAAATTCGGTACCGCCGCCGTTCGCAAAGTCGCTCGTTGAGGCGAATCTGCCGGAGCTTTGCAAGAATCTGCCCTACAAGGCCGAGCATCAGTTGGAATTGCAATTGGTCTAAACAGAGATTTCAGAAGATTCTGAATATATGGAAGGAGTAAAGCAAAATGGGGCATGACTTGCTCAACATTTCTGTGATGCTTAAGGATGGAGGTTACAGTGTCGTCAAAATAACGATAGATATGATCGGTCAATTAGCCAAGGCAATACAAGAGAAAGGGTTTGAATGGATCACGCTGAAAAGTGGACCTATTGCGGTTGTGGGCTTCATGGTCATAGGTAACCAAACTGGGGATAGAGTGATAATACTTGGGGATAAGGGCCGACAGGCGTCCGATTCGACCGAAACCGCTTAGCCGAAGGCGGAGGCCGATAGTGGAGGAATACAGACGTATAGGTGGTGTACAAGGGAATGGTAGTAAAAAGTTGTGAAAATTGCAGATGGGTAGCTTGTAGAAATTTCGGTTGGAAAAGACCAATTTGCTTAAATTATATCCCTGACGCAACGGTCAAGAGCGACACAAAAAAATAAATCAGATACCAGTAACAAAATGAATACGTAAGGACATAAGAAAGACGCTCCATCGTCGGAACGTCTAAGCTACATTTCTTATTCAGCACTCCATTTATCAGGAGAGTGGTAGAAATCGATTAAATCCCTAGCATCACGGACAGTGGGAACTAACTTTGAACGCTTGGTGCCAAAATCAGCCCTGTATCCATCTTCGGAATCATATTGCAATATCCGAATCTCTTTATAAGTCTCAATCTCTTTATAATCCAACATTGTTAACCACCGCCTACAGGTATTTATTGGTAGTATATCATGACCAGCAACAGTCGGACAGCTTGAATATTGAGATACCAGTAACAGGAGACACTGAACAACAGACTCATTTTGTGCAGGAAGGAGTGACAAGGAATGAAAGCTATGTATTGGTTACTGCGCAAATGGCATTTATATCGCGGCGTTAAATTCCATGTGCCCGTGAAAAGATACCATTTTGAGAGATTTGAGCATTATGGGCAACTCCTACGAGGGGAAACACCAAGGATTCCAAGAGATAAGCTGTACAGCAAATAACTGCACAGTTCGACGATAAAGCGAATGAGGAACGGGAGGTAATAGACATATGAGCGCATTTAAGAAACGTCTTCAGAAGAAATACTTCAGCCGTGTAGCTGCCGGCTTAGCCAATGGAAAGCTATCTCCTTTTTACGCACGACGCGCTTTGAAATGCATACAGCGGTTCTTTTTCATCAAGTACGTAACGGAATTTCAGCCGTGGTGGTGGGATCAGTTTGATAATTGGGGCAAGTTGGACTTAACTACCGAACACCGACGCTATGTTGAGGAGTGGAATGCAGAGATAGAACGCATTTCGGGGATCGACCAGAAACAGTTTGATAGCTATTTGGATCAGATGCCAAAGCTACCTAAGCGTGACCGCAAGCCTAGAAAAGAAAAGCCAGAACCACCAGTACGAAAGCTTAGAAAACCGGAAGAGTTCCGAATAGCTGATCGTGATGGAACGACGCGAACGGTGACAGGAGAGATAGCGTTCTCGATAGGCGGTTATGATTTTTCCATCCATCACAATAGCCGGAGTTGGGTAGTGTCCGACGTCGCCATAGGCGCAGCTATATCATACAGCCAACGGTACAAAGATGCCGTTAAGCTCGCAAGAGAACTGATCGAGAAGCACTTTGACAAATATGTCGATCAGGTCAATAAGCGTCTGGGGGTAGCCAATGAGCAAGATATCCGATAAGGAGATAGCAAACCAGATCGTCGTCATTAAATATCAGATTCAAAAGCACTACTGCACATGCTGCAATCAAAAGTTGCCGAACCCAGAAACGAGTAAGGTGAGGGAATTTAAAATCAGCAAAGAAGACGCATTGCAATGGGCACCTTGGCATGAAGCGGCCGAATTTCCCGAGGATATGGAAAGCATGGTTCCTGATTTCGTTTATGAGACTATCGACTTTTTTGCTACAAATTCAAACGAAAAAATCATCATAGAAAACAGCGAAATAGAAAAAGTTAGAGAGTTTATATTACGCGTGGTCATAGCGGATATAGAGAAAGGAGCAGAGGAACAGTGAAAACAGGATACGATAAGGAATCGGTTTACGATGAACGGATCGCTCCTTTGATGCATGAGATTTTGCAAATTTGCAAAGCCGAAGAAATACCAATGATGGCAACATTCTATTTGAAATCAGAAGACGTGACTCCAAGCGATGAGGGCAATATGAATTGTACATCTTGGATTCAACCTAAAGACAACACGCCTGAACATTATCCGAAAATGTGTAGTTTGGCTAGACATGGCGAAAAACCCTATGTAATGGCGGTTACGGTAACGAAAGGAGCAGAGTCATGAGAGACCTATTGAAGGATAAAGCGATATGTGAGGCTGCTACGGGAGGGCTGGAAGGAGAAGGGAAAGTCGTTTTCACTCTCTATCGTGAACAAGAGGAGATATCCGGAAATATCGCAGTATTCAAGAAAGAAGCGGACGCAGAATTCATGGTACATGCCCGCACCGGCTGGCCAGAAGCAATCGACCGCGCCATAGCAGCAGAAAAGGAGAATGCGATACTACGCGAAGCCTTGGACGGCGCAGAAATGAGCACCGCTGACGCCATCGCTGAAAGGAACGATCTGCAAAAGGAGAATGCGATATTACGGCAGCGTATAGCGGATCGGATCATAGCAGCCATTAACGATATTGATTGTGATCATCCGCAGACGGCGCGATTGATTCTACAAAAGTTACTGGTTCAGATACATTGGGATGGGGAGGAAACAAAGGGATGAGAGAATACAAGTTTCGAGGATTGGCAATTTCAGAACAAGGATCCTCTTGTTTAGAAAAATGGGTCAATGGAAATTTAATCAAGGCTGATAATGGCGACTCTTTCATCGTTCATTGGCAACGGGAAACGGCAATTGGATACATGACAACTATTTGGCAGATTAAACCGGAAACAGTCGGTCAATATTCCGGTGTCCACGACAGCGAAGACGCAGAAAATGAGCTTTATCATGGCGATATTGTCGAAGTCGAGATCGACAAAAAGGTTGTCAGATGCAAAGTTCATTACGAAGCGCCAGGGTTCATGTTGGTTTCGGATGAACTGGATGACGGGTACGAGTGGATTTCAGACCGGATGGAATGTGACAGGAATTTCATATGGATTCCAAATTCCAAGTTGATCGGCAACATATACGAACATCCCCATCTATTAAAGGAATAGCGGCATATCAGGATATATTCGATAGATTGAGGTGAGAGGGAATGAAAGGATTAAGCCTGTTCAGCGGGATCGGCGGGATCGACTTGGCTTGTGAATGGGCTGGCATCGAAACGGTGGCGTTTTGCGAGCGCGAGCCGTTTCCACAAAAGGTGCTTCGCAAACACTGGCCTAACGTACCCATATACGACGATGTATGTACCTTAACGAAAGAGAGGTTAGAAGAAGATGGAATCGGGACAATTGACATTATTCACGGAGGATACCCTTGCCAGCCTTTCAGTAATGCCGGGAACCGAAAAGGCACGGAAGATGACCGTCACCTCTGGCCAGAAGTGTTTCGCCTTATACAAGCCATCCAGCCTAGGTGGTTTGTTGGTGAAAATGTTGCTGGGCACGTCACATTGGGGCTCGACGTTGTGCTTACTGACTTGGAAAGTATCGGTTACGCCTGGGAGACGTTCGTTATTCCAGCTGCATCCGTCAATTCCCCAAACCGACGAGACAGAGTATTCATTGTGGGCTACTCCGAATGCGTCCGACAGCGTTGGCAGTCACGGCGGGGGGCAGAGCCGCTCTTTACGAACCGATATAAGCAACTGGAAGAAGGGTTTATGGCCGACGCCGAGGGCATCGGATGGGGGGCACGGAGGTCCGAATCAAAGGGACAGCAAAGGGAACTACGCTTTACCGGGAGCCGTCCATCACTCGAAACTCTGGCCAACTCCAGCAGCTCAGGACGGCAAGAATGCGACGCTTCCGCCGTCCCAGATCGATCGGGACACAATTCCGGGAGCTGTAATGAGACAGGGGCATCAGGGTCAGATCAATCCCGAATGGGTGGAAACGCTTATGGGCTTTCCTGCAGGATGGACGAACATCGATGGCCAGCACCGTATGGAGCGGAACAGTATGAATGGGAACCGGCACGCGTCGCAGTTGGCGTGAAGAACCGGGTTGGTCGGTTGAAGAGCCTCGGAAATGCAGTGAATCCACATCAAATCTATCCCGTCATAGAAGCAATTAAACAAATCGACGACATGATGCAATAGGCCGACAGGCCATCGATACCGACCGAATAAGCTCAGCGCAGCGGAGGCCGCCAGTCTAGGGAATACCTATCCCTATATACAGAGGTAGGGCATCCCATACAGGAGGGATAGTATATTGACCAGACAACGAACAGGTCACCATAACACAATGTTAAAACTAAGCGATGACGGCATAAAAATGATCCATCGGCTTTACCTAAAGGGTACAACAATGCCGGAAATCGCCAGGCTCATGAAATTAACTCGAAATCAAATTAAGAACATTGTAGCTCGTGCTCAAAAAAAGGAACCCGAAAAATGGCCTCCACGGAAGCCGGGTCAACCAAAGAAGGCGCCGCCGCCAATCTGTAAGACGATAGCCGAAAGATCACTTCATGGACAAGTCAAGACATACCACATAAGCGAGCTGCCGCAGGCTGAACAAGATCGGATGATGAACCTAGTGGACCCGAGTAGAAAGACAAAAGCTGAAATAATCGGCGGCTGGGGGTATGGAGGCCGATGAAGGAATTCAACTGGAAGCAGGCGAGTGAAAAGCAACTAATGAATATCGCCTATGAAGATCGTGAATGCCCGATCGCATGTAGGATATACGCCGGCGAGGAATTGAAACGGCGCGCCGCGGCTAAGCGAGCAAACATCAAGTATAAAGCAATGGGACGTAATTGGGGATAGAGGGGCAGGAAGGGGCTGCTGCGCGGGACGTCGCGGCCCTAAATGCGAACGTACGTACGATTATGGAGGGGTAATATGAGATTTGTTGGAATTGATCCAAGTACCAAAGCTGGTTTGGTTATATTGGACAAACACGGAGAGATATTGGATAGGATGGAAATCACTTCAGATGCTATAGGCGAAACTCGTATTCTCGATATTGCAGATCGCGTAATCGAGCAACTAGAGCCGAACGACATTGTAGCCGTTGAAGGCTTCTCGCTTCAGTCAAAAGGGGCAGCAGTCAGCCTATTATACGGTATAGGTTGGAGAATCCGTTTTGAAATGATTGATCGAGGTATCAACTACCTGGAGGTTCCGCCGACATCGCTTAAAAAGTTCACTGGTGCAGGCGGTAACGCAAGTAAAACAGCAGTTGCGCTCGCGGCATTTAAACGATGGGAATTCGAAGATAAAAGCGATAACATCACGGATGCCTTTGTCCTAGCACAGATCGCTAAGTCGATACATCAGCCCACTGGTTTGATAAAGGTGCAAACCGAAGTCATTCATTCAATTACTAACCCGCCTGAGAAAAAGAAACGGAAGGCGAAAAATGAATAATTCCAAGCCATACGAGGGGTGATCGGATGGAATCACATACTTTAAAACAGGTAAAGGAAATGAATGATTGGAAGGTAACGCGAGCGGCATTTAATGCAATATTTGAAAAGTATCGTTCATATAAAGCCGCAGTCAACTTCAGGGCAAAAGAGGCAACAATTACACCGGCGTACGTTCCCAGATATCACGGCGCAACTAATGCGACGAGCGACCAGACAGCAGAAATTGCAATATATAACGTCGATAACCAAATTGAACGGCAAACATATTGTGAGAAAATCGAAACGGCTGTAAGTGAACTCGAAGAGGACGAAAAGAAGATAATATGTGAACGGTATATGAAGCGCAGCCGTGTTCTTGATTATGTTGTCTTCAAGCATGTGATGGATCCGGCGATATGCGAAAGAACATATTCCAAAATTAGAAAGAAGTCATTCGACAAGCTCTTGCTTATGCTGGAAGACATGGAGGTAACGATCGATGTCTGAACTCGAAATTATTAGCGATGAGAGGCAAGAAAGGGTAAGGAGATCGGTTTTTCGCCAAGGTAAAATAAAGATCGAGGTTGAATACCACGGGCAACCTTCGGAAGAAGCGATGCGTCGTTTCAATCAACGTTATCATGACCATAAGACTGAATTGAATAGCTTGCAATTGGTTGCTGAAAAACGGAGCGCGTCTGCATAGACGCCTCTTTTTTTGTTATACTGAAACGGTAAATATAAACAGTTCGAAAGGGTGGTAATAATGCGCGACACTACCGAAAAGCATAACCGCAAACCGAATCGGTTGATCACTGAAAAATCACCTTATCTGTTACAGCATGCATATAATCCCGTGGATTGGTATCCTTGGGGAGAGGAAGCCTTTAAAAAGGCTGCCAGGGAAGGCAAGGCTGTATTCTTATCAGTTGGATATTCATAGTAAACGAAAGGGCGTACTTATGTAGACTTGCCATTGGTGTCACGTCATGGAACGCGAATCGTTCGAAGACATAGAGGTCGCTGCAGTCTTGAACGAGCATTTTGTGTCGATTAAGGTCGATCGGGAGGAGAGGCCCGACATCGATCATTTGTATATGGCCGTCTGTCAGGCGATGACCGGGCAAGGGGGCTGGCCTCTGACGATCGTCATGACGCCGGACCAAAAGCCGTTTTTTGCCGGGATGTATTTTCCGAAGCGCCGCAAGTACAACCGTTACGGGATGATGGAGCTGCTGCCTCAGATCGTGGAGAAATGGACCGAAGATCATGGGAAGCTGACCGAAACGAGCGAGCAAATTGCTGAGGAAGTCGAGCGGCGGATGCTTTCCAGCCTCCAAGGCACCGTTTCGGAGAAGGTGTTGACGGCCGCATTCGAGCAATACCGGGAACGGTACGACGAGGAATACGGCGGCTTCGGCGGCGGTCCGAAGTTTCCGACTTCCCACAATATTTCGCTGTTGCTGCGGCTGTATAAGCGTACGGGCAACGAAGAGGCGCTGAACATGGCGGAGCACACGCTCGATGCGATGTATCGCGGGGGGATGTACGATCATGTCGGCTTTGGTTTTTGCCGGTATTCGGTCGACGAGAAGTGGCTCGTGCCGCATTTCGAGAAAATGCTATACGATAACGCACTGCTCGCGTGGACGTATCTCGAGGCCTACCAGGTAACCGGCAAAAAGCGGTATGCCGATGTCGCCGAGCAAATTTTCACTTATGTGCTGCGCGATATGACGGACCCGGCCGGCGGCTTCTACTGCGCGGAGGATGCCGATTCCGAAGGGCACGAAGGGAAGTTCTACGTCTGGGACGAGAAGGAAGTGTTCGACGTGCTGGGCGACGATGACGGCGAATGGTATGGCGAGCTCTACGATATTACCCGGCAAGGGAATTTCGAAGGGCGCAGCATCCCGAACTTGATCGCAACGGATCTCGAGAGCGCTGCCAAACGTAAGGGCCTAACCCCGGAAGAACTTGCAAGCAGGCTGGAAGCGTCCAGAAGGAAACTGTTTGACTATCGGGAGGGCCGTATTCATCCGGGCAAAGACGATAAGATCTTGACTTCATGGAACGGACTCATGATTATGGCGCTGGCCAAAGGATATGCGGTACTGAAGCGGGACGAGTATTTGCAAGCGGCAATTAGTGCCGTTCGCTTCATCATGAAAGAGATGAGGCGTGCCGACGGCCGGCTGCTGGCGCGGTACCGTGACGGGGAAGCCGCGTATCCCGGTTACGTGGACGATTACGCATTTATGGTGTGGGGATTGCTTGAGCTGTATCAGGCTTCGTTCCAAACGGAATTTCTGGAGCAAGCGATGGAGTTGAACGGGCAAATGCTCGAGCTGTTCTGGGACGAAGAGAATGGCGGTCTGTTCTTCTACGGACATGACGGCGAGGAGCTTTTCTCGCGAAATAAGGAAATCTACGACGGCGCGCAGCCTTCCGGAAATGGAGTTGCCGCCTACAATTTGCAGCGGTTGTCGAAGCTGGCATACGATGCCAAGCTCTCGCAAATCGCGGAGCGGCAGCTGGAGGCATTCGCGGGGGCGATCGAGCGATATCCGGCCGGGCATTCGATGTTCCTGATCGCGCTGGATTGGGCCTATAGTCCGTCCGGCGAAATTGTCATAGCCGGCGATCCGGACAAGGAAGAGACGAAACGGATGCTCGCCGCGGCGCAGAACGGCTTCCGGCCGCATACGCTTACGGTGCTGGCGCCAAAAGGCGAACAGGGCGACCGCATCCGCGAGCTCGTTCCGCTTGTTCGCGACAAGCAAGCGATCGGCGGAAGAACGACGGCATACGTTTGCGAGAACTTCGCCTGCCATTCGCCGACCGACGATGTGAAAGAGCTTGAGGAACTGCTGGGATAAGCTTCGAGCAGAGACAATTCCATGATAATCTCAATAACCTAAGGTACATCTACAAAAACCCGCAGGAGATTTATCGCCTGCGGGTTTTGCGTCATTGAACGGCGTTCATGTTGCTTAGGCTTCTGGCATCCGTATCGTTACCGTCGTGCCTGGCCCGCTTTCGATGGATATGTTGCCGTCGTGGGCGTCCACGAGCTTTTTGACGATCGCAAGACCGATTCCGCTGCCGCCGGATTTGCGGCTTCGCGATTTCTCCGTGCGGTAAAACCGCTCGAAAACATACGGCAGTTCACCCTCCGGAATGCCGGGCCCTGTATCGCGTACCGATAGCAGGACCATTCCGTTTTGTTCGGCAAACGACACTTCGACGAGCCCGCTTGCCGGCGTAAAGCGGAGGGCGTTGCTGAGCAGGTTGACCAAAATTTGAATGAACCGGTCCCGATCAACGAGCAGAATCGGATCCGAGCCTTCGGTTTGGACAACGAGCTTTACTTCTTTTTGCCGGAAAGCCGCATTCATCAGCTCGTAGCTTTGCCTGAGCAGCGACACGAGCGAAGCAGGCTCGCGCTTCAAGCGGAAGTGGGGAGAATCCATGAGCGTAAGCTGCTCTAAATCGGCAACTAGGGCCGTTAACCGCGCGGTTTCCTCGAAGCAGGAGCGAATCCGTTCGGGCGTCGGCTCCCATACCTGCTCCATGAGCGCTTGCAGATGGCTCTTGAGAATGGCAAGGGGCGTGCGTAATTCATGGGCGATGTCCTGGGTCATCGCGACGCGCAGCTGTTCTTGCTCCTCCAGCTGCGAGGCCAAATGATTAAGCGCCTTGCCGAGCTCGGCCAGCTCGTCGTTCCCCGCGACGCCAGTACGTACGTCCAGCTTGCCCTGCGTCATTCGTTCCGCCGTATGCTTCATTTCCGATAGCGGAGAAGTGAGGCGTTTGGCGAAGTAGAGACTGATCGCAACGGCCAAAACGACCGCGCCAAGCATAGTCCAGCCTATCGACTGCAGCAGAGCCTGCTCAAGATGCTCGTTCAAGCCTGTAGGCCGATCGCCGGCTGTCTCCTGCTCCTGATACATCCGGAAATGGTAATGAATTTCCACCATGGCGCTTATTCCCGCAATGAGCAGCGTGCCGCAGACGACGCCGATCATGACGAGCGAGAGCCGGAACCGCAGCCCCCGCTTCATCGCGCGCCTCCCGTAAAACGATAGCCTTTGCCGTATACCGTTTGAATGTATTTCGGCCGTTTGGGGTCGGGTTCGATTTTTTGTCGAATATTTTTGATGTGCTGATCGATTGCGCGGGCATCACCCTCAAAATCGAAGCCTAGTACCTTTTCGACCAATTCGTCCCGGGAAAAATGGCGCAGCGGATGCCTGGCGAGCACAAGCAGCAGCTTGTATTCACTAGGGGTCAAGGATACCGCGTCGCCATTGCGGTACACCTCGGCATGTCGCGCATCCAGGCACAGCTCGCCTTCCTCGAACGTAATCCGTTCGGCCAGAAGGGCGTGATCGCCGCTTCTGCGCAAAATGGCGCGCACCCGGGCCACCAGCTCGCGCGAGTCGAATGGCTTGAGCACATAGTCGTCGGCGCCGATCGTCAAGCCGTGAATGCGGCTAGTTTCCTCCGTTTTGGCGGTAAGCATGAGAATAGGGACGGAGGACTGGCGGCGGATCGCTTGACATACCTGTTCGCCGGACATATCCGGGAGCATGAGGTCGAGGATGACCAGATCGACGGATGCCGATCGTATGGTTTGAAGCGCGCTTGTTCCACTGGAAGCTTCTATCGCGAGAAATCCATCCTTGCGTAAATAAGAAACGACGACATCGCGTATTTTCTCTTCGTCATCGACCATCAGTATCGTTTGCATCGTGCAATCACCCATAGCCCATCATACTATATTACCGGTTCGGAGACACCTGGCCGGCGCTCGGAGCATTCCGTCGACGACATACCGTCCCGCTACTCCGGCATATTGCCCGCATTCGGGTCCGGAACGAAGCCCGGCTTAAAGCCCGCATATTGCAGTTCCGTCACCATACCGGCCGACGCATGATGCAGATCGTGGCAATGGAACATCCAGTTGCCCTCGTTATCCGCTTGAAAGGCCACCACGTATTCTTCGCCGGGCTTCAGATTCAGCGTATCCTTGATTAGCGGCGAGCCTTCGAGCGGCTTGCCGTTCCTGCTCAGCACTTGAAAAAAATGGCCGTGCAGGTGCATCGGATGATCGTCCGTTTTGGACTGATTGACAAGCCGGACCTTCACGGTTTCGCCTTTCTTCACCTTCATCGGTTCCGTTTCCGGGAACGCCTTGCCGTTGATCGTATAGACGGTGTCTCCGTCGCGGGTTGCCGTATTCAGATTCATCGTATAACTCAAGTTATAAGACTGCCCTAGCGTAAAGCTCATGCTTCCCGCCTCGCCATAGCTTGACATATCGACGGAAGGCAAAACTTTCGCTTCATCCGGCCGGTCATTCCCCGGGTTCCCGCCCTCGTAAGCGATGACGGCTTTCATCCCTTTGGCCGCCGGATTGCCGCTGTGATCCTCGATCAGCCATCGTCCGGGATTGTCGGCGACGAACTCGATATCGTATCGCTCGCCGGGGGCGATCTCGACTACGCTGTCACGCAGAAGGCCCGGGTTGTTCAGCGACTGTCCGTCGGCGGCTGTTATGCGATAGTCATGGCCGTGCAGATGGATGCGGTGGGTCAAATAGCCCGCATTGATAAGCCGCAGCCGCACGGTTTCCCCTTTTTTGACGGGTAACTCACTGATCGACGGTCCTGATTTGCCGTTTATCGTGTATAGATCGTACATGCTCATGTCGTGACCGGCTTCTGCGGCCGCATTCTCCGATTCCCCCGCCGAAGATTTCGCGCCGCCCATGTTCATTTTGCTATGATCCATGCCGTTCATCCCGGACATGCCTGCGCCTGCGCCTCCGCCGGACATCGTCGTATCTGCGCTCCTCCATTCGTCCAGCATTAGCGTGTAGTCGCGATCCGGTTTAGCGCCGTTTTTGGGCTCGACGATAAAAGCCCCATACATCCCGCGATCGACCTGGTTGACGCTGTCTTGATGGGAGTGGTACCAGTACGTGCCGGGAACCTCGGCTTTAAACGCGTAGGTAAACGTTTCGCCCGGCTGTACCGCATTTTGCGTCACGCCCGGAATGCCGTCCATCGCATTAGGGACGGGAACGCCGTGCCAGTGGATCGTTGCGGGTTCCTTCAGCTCGTTCTTCAAGACGATCTGCACGTTCTCGCCTTGCTTGACCCGAAGCTCCGGGCCGGGTACGGAGTTGTTGAACGTCCATACCGGGAGCGTATGGCCGGGAGCGATTTCTTGATTGCTCGTCTTGGCCGTCAACGAGAAGGTCCGGCCTTCCCATACGGGGGTTCGGTCCGTGCGGGTAGTGTCCGCTTGTTCGCCGTTCGGCGAAGGGGTCCCCATGTTCATCGAGGAATGGTCCATCCCGCTCATCGAATCGTTCGAATTGAAGCAGCCCGCCAGCAGGGCGGCCATAGCGGCTGCAGCAGCCGCGCTTTTAAGTTTCCGTCTGAGCTTCATGGTCTTTCGCATCCTTTCGTCTACATGCATCGATCATAAACCGGCAATGTGTAGAACCTGTGAGGAAACTTCCGTTCATTTTGCGTGAAAAGGAGGGGCCGGACAACCGATTAAACGAAGTCGCGAAGCATGATGGGCCTTACATCTTTTCGATTTGGAGAAATGTGCCGCGCCTGTTGACACAAGTGCCAGAAGGAATCTATACTTCATACAAATAAAACATAGTAAGTTAATCGGAAATGTAAGGATGGAACTTCGCAGTACAAGGAAGGCTTGAAGGAAATGTCGATCTCGACACGAGTAGGGAAATGATTCCTGGGAGGGAGCCGCAATGACAAAACCGCTTTATATTGATGAATTGTGGAATGAACGCATTGTGAAAAGCTTGAACGGATTGGAGTACGGCTTGGTTCAGATCGTCGTTCACGACGGCAGAATTGTCCAAATCGAAAGAACGGAGCGGCGCAGGTACGATAACGAGCCAGCGCGCGAGCGTTCCGAACAGCCCGTCGCCAAACGCCGCATTAGCATTTAACAAATGTGAGGCCATCTTACAACAGATAACAACCACATACTGACGACCAGACAACTGGAGGCGCATGTGTCGAACTTGCAGCCTCTTTTTGCGTTTCTTGCGATGGGGAATCGCACGGTTCATGCAAGCCAATAACCATAACCATTTCAGGAGGAACATGACTATGAGCAATCAAACCTTGAATCCGGCAGAGCAGTTATTTGAAGAGGTCGAAACGCATCGGAAGGCGGATTATCCGGTAACGCCGTTGTTTCTGAACCGTTGGTCGCCGCGCGCCTATTCGAACCGTGAGGTGTCCGACGAAGCCTTGTTCACCGTCCTTGAAGCGGGGCGATGGGCGCCGTCCTCCAGTAATTTGCAGCCGTGGCGCTTTGTTATCGCCAAGACGGAGGAACAGCTAAAGGCATTCTATGCATTTATTCGGCCGAACAATCGCCTCTGGATCGAGCAAGCTCCGGTGCTGATTTTGCTGGCATCGCAGCGTACGAATGCGAACGGCGATCCGAACGGCGCTCACGCATTCGACACGGGCGCGGCATGGGGCTCGATAGCGCTTCAGGCCAGATTGCTCGGTTTGGCGACGCGACCTGTCGGCGGCTTTGACAAGGATCAGGCACGCATTGCGCTGAATGTGCCGGACGAGTACGAGCTTCATGCCATCGTGGCGCTTGGTTACCAGGGAGAAGCGGCGGCGCTGCATGAACAGTTTCGCGAGAAGGAAATTCCGAACGGCCGCAGACCGCTAAGCGAAAGTATAATAGAAGGACAGTGGGAGGCAGCCGAATAATCGAATGCTCCGTAGAGGAGACGGAAGGGGTTTATGAAACGGGAGAAAGGGAGGGGCGCTCATGAGTACTCCGCTGCTGGAGATCGGCAAGCTGAATAAGACGTTTCAAACGAACAAGGGCGCCGTTCATGCGCTCCATAAGATCGACCTCACGATCAAAGAAGGCGAATTTATCACCGTCATCGGGCCGAGCGGCTGCGGCAAAAGCACGCTGCTGAAAATCGTCGCCGGACTCGACAACCGGTACGAAGGCGACGTGAAGCTAAGCGGGAAGCAAGTGACCGGACCGGGAATCGATAAAGGGTTCGTGTTCCAGGAGCCGCGATTGTTTCCATGGCTGACGGTGGAAAAAAATATAGCCGCCGATCTGTCGCTGCGCAATCCGCAAATCCGCCGAAAGGTCGATGATCTAATCGAGCTGGTGCGATTGAAGGGCTTCGAAAAAGCGTTTCCCCGGGAGCTTTCCGGCGGGATGGCGCAGCGGGTGGCCATCGCCAGAGCGCTGCTGCGGAACCCGAAGGTGCTGCTGCTCGACGAGCCGTTCGGGGCGCTGGACGCCTTTACGCGAGCGCACATGCAGGAAGTGCTGCTCGACATTTGGCAGCAAAACCGGACGACGATGATATTCGTGACGCACGATATCGATGAAGCGGTCTTTTTGGCAAACCGCATCGTCATTCTGAAGCCGCGTCCCGGAGCGATCCGGGCGATCGTGCCCGTCGATTTGCCGTTCCCGCGCAAAAAAGCGAGCACCTCGTTTCAACAGCTGCGTTACGCGGTGCTGAACGAATTCGAGAAAATCGAAGAGCTGGAGCTGATCGACAGCTCCGGCATATGACGAACAGGGAGGGGATGGCATATGAGCAATCAAGCGGAGCTAGCTGCGGCAAACGGAGCGGCGGTCGGTACGCCGCAATCGCAAGGAACGGCAGCCGTACTTGGACGCGGCAAGCTTCGCACATTCGCCAAGGGTGCGCTGCTTCCCGTATCGCTGTTGATTTTCTGGCAGGTGTTCGGCGAGCTGGGCTACATCTCGAAGCTGCTTTTTCCGACGCCGCTTAAGATTGCGAATGCCGGCTATACGCTCGTCGTATCCGGCGTCCTGTGGGAAAATCTTCAGATTAGCGTCGTTCGCGCGATTTCCGGTTTCGCTCTGGGCGCAAGCTTGGGCCTTGCCCTAGGTATTGCCGTCGGGTTGTTCCGCAGCACCGAAAAGGCGCTGGACCCGTCCGTGCAAATGATTCGCATGGTGCCGCATCTGGCCGTAGCCCCGCTATTCATCCTATGGTTCGGGCTTGGCGAGACGTCGAAGGTGTTACTGATCGCCAAAGGTGCGTTTTTTCCGCTCTATTTTAACGCTTTTCTCGGGATACGCAATGCGGACAACAAGCTGTTCGAGGTCGCCAAGGTGCTCGGCTTCAGCCGGTATAAGCAGATCGTCCGGTTGATCATACCGGCGGCGCTGCCTAATATTTTGCTCGGCGTCCGGCTTTCCCTCGGCATCTCGTGGCTCGGTTTGGTCGTTGCGGAACTAATGGGCTCGACGTCCGGAATCGGCTATCTGATGTCGGATGCACGGCAGTTTTCCAAAACGCCGGTCGTTTTCGTTTGCATTATCATTTTTGCTCTTGTCGGCAAGCTGGCGGATTCGGCGGTGCGTTTGCTCGAACGAAGGTGGCTGCATTGGAGGGATAGCTTCCAAGGGAAGTAACGCCACATGTTAACAAAAGGGGGGAGTTAGGATGAACAACCGGGTAGAAATCCTTGCGGCTCCGGTCCGAAGCGCACGGAAATCGGGTTGGACTTGGTTCGGCGCAAAAGGGAAGGAGTGGGCGAACCGTTTTCTGGTCGGAGCGGTTTTGCCGGTACTGGTGCTCGTGCTCTGGCAGCTGGGCGGTGATCTCGGGTTCATTTCCACCGTGTTTTTGCCGACGCCGTTCATGATCGCAGCGGAATTCAAAGGCTTGCTCGGATCGGGCGAGCTGGCCGAGCATCTCGGCATCAGTCTAGGGAGAGCGGCGTCCGGCTTCGCCATCGGCGGAAGTCTCGGCCTAGCATTCGGGATTGCGGCAGGGCTGTCGCGGAATACGGAGCAGCTTCTCGATCCGTCCGTGCAAATGCTGAGAATGGTGCCGCATTTGGCGATTGCTCCGCTGATCATTCTATGGTTCGGCTTCGGAGAGACTTCGAAGATCGCCATCATTGCAAACGGCGCGTTCTTTCCGTTATATGTGAACACGTTTCTCGGCATTCGAAGCGTCGACAACAAACTGTTCGAAGTGTCTTCCGTTCTTTCCTTCAATCGGTACAAGCAAATCGTTCGTTTGATTTTACCTGCGGCGCTTCCGAACATATTGCTCGGACTCCGGATTTCATTGGCGGTATCATGGCTCGGGCTCGTCGTAGCCGAACTGATCGGCTCGAAATCGGGCATCGGCTTTTTGATCAATATCGGGAAGCAAGATTCGAACACGGAATTGATTTTCGTCGGCATCATTATTTTTGCGGTCGTCGGCAAGCTGGTCGATTCGGTCGTGCGGCTGCTCGAGACACGCTGGCTGTCGTGGCGCGACGGCTATGAAGGGTAAGTAGTAAGCGAAACATGAAGGGGGAGCGAAACATGAGTGAACATGGACGGATCAGCGATTTGGAGCTGGAAGCGGATGTGCTCGTAATCGGAGGCGGTCCGGCGGGAACTTGGGCTGCATTGACGGCAGCTTCATCGGGAGCGAGCGTCATTCTCGCGGATAAGGGCTACTGCGGGACGAGCGGCGCAACGGCGCCGTCCGGCACGGGCGTCTGGTATGTGGAGCCCGATCCGAAGCTGCGCGAGGAAGCGAAGCTGAGCCGATACGGCCTCGGCGGACAGCTGGCGGATTCGGGGTGGATGAACCGGGTGCTGGACCGCACCTACGACAACATGAACAAGCTGGGGGCGTGGGGCTATCCGTTCCCGCAGGACGATCAAGGAAATCCTTACCGCCGCGGGCTGCAAGGACCGGAATATATGCGCCTCATGAGGAAGTTGGTCAAGAAGGCGGGCGTTCGCATTTTGGACCACAGCCCGGCGCTTGAGCTGCTGGCGGATGAGCACGGCGTCGGAGGCGCTTCCGGGGTTCGGACGCAATCCGGCGAAACGTGGAGCGTTCGCGCGGGGGCGGTTGTCATTGCCACGGGCGGCTGCGCTTTCCTAAGCAAGGCGCTAGGCTGTAATGTGCTTACGGGCGACGGATATTTAATGGCGGCGGAAGCCGGAGCGAATTTATCGGGCATGGAGTTTTCGAACGCCTACGCGATCGCCCCTACGTTCTCGACGGTTACGAAAACGGCCTACTACCGGTACGCATCGTTCTATTACGAGGACGGGACGGTCGTCGAAGGGGCGGGCTCGACGCGAGGCCGCTCGGTCATTGCAAGAAATTTGCTGCAAAACCGGCAGGTTTATGCACGGCTGGATCAAGCGCCGGAGGACATTCGGCCCTTGCTGCGCACCGGTCAAACAAATTTCTTCCTTCCGTTCGACCGCGTCGGCATCGACCCGTTCACCGATCTGTTCCCGGTAACGCTGCGGCTTGAAGGGACGGTACGCGGCACGGGCGGCATCCATATTACGGACGAGACTTGCGCGACGAAGGTGCCCGGGTTGTATGCGGCAGGCGACGCGGCGACGCGCGAACTCATATGCGGAGGCTTTACAGGCGGCGGCAGCCATAATGCGGCGTGGGCCATGTCGTCCGGCTCGTTTGCCGGCGAAGGGGCGGCGGCACATGCACGCGGCTTGGGCGCGAAAGCCGTCAAGCGGAGCTTGCGCGGCTTGTCGACCTCGACGCTGACGGCCAAATCGACTGCGAAGCCGGACAGAACGGACGCATTCGTTCGAGCCGTTCAAGACGAAGTGACGCCATACGACCGCAATTTGTTCCGGACGGAAAAATCGCTTGACGGTTCGCTCGACCGGCTCGACCGTCTGTGGAACGAAATCCGCGAGGAGCCCGTGCAGCTTCGGCCGGATTCGTTCAAGGCGCGGGAGGCCGCGGCGATGACCGCTACGGCACGCTGGATGTACCGCTCCGCCAAAGTGCGGACGGAAACGCGAGGCATGCATAAGCGGGAAGACTTCCCGCAGCTTGACGCCGCGCAGCGCTACCGCCTCGTAAGCGGCGGCCTGGATACCGTATGGGTGAAGCCGGAGCCTGTAGATAAGGAGGCGAAGGTACATTGATCGAGATCGTTAGCGAAACGAAATGTATCCAGTGCAACCAGTGCGTTTCGGTATGCCCGACCAACGTATTTGACCGGGTGGAGAACGGCATTCCGGTTATCGCCCGCCAGCAGGACTGCCAAACGTGCTTCATGTGCGAGCTGTATTGCCCCGTAGACGCCTTGTATGTGGCTCCCGATCCGGAGCTTCGCAAGCAAGCGGACGAAGGAGTATTAGAAGCGCAAGGCATACTTGGCGGCTACCGGGAAAAGGTGGGCTGGGGAAAAGGGAGAAAGCCGGTTGCAGCCCATCCGAATTTATACAAGCTGGCGGTGCGGGCGATCCCGTAATCCGATAAGCGGCTTTAGGCTTGGAACCATGAGAGGAGATCGTTCGATGAAGAGAGACAGAGAAACGGGATTGCATACGACGGCTGGGGGCAGGGTGGAGACGAGGAAGGCAATAGGAAAAACAAGCAGACGAAGCATCGGCGTTCTGCTGCTGATCGGTCTCGTCGCCATGGCGCTGATCGCGCAAGCTTGCGGCAAAGCCGAAGGCAAAACGACGGCTGCGGGTGGCGGGAGTGCGGAGCCGGCGAACGTTCCGGCCGTGCTGAACTACGGCTTTATCGGAACGAATAAACTGAATTTGCCCGGCAGCGCGGAAGGCTGGGGATTGTATAAAGGCATTATTCAGGAGGAGCTGAAAAAGCACGGCATATCGGAAATCAAGCTGACGGCTTTCCCGAACGGTCCGGACCAAAGCGAGTCTCTGATCAGCGGTAGACTGGACATCGGCAGCCTGGGAGATACGCCGGCTATATTGGCTCGTTCCACAGGAGCGAATACAAGATTGATCACCCAGGGCGCAATTGAAAGCATCGGGTATTTGATCGGCAAGAAGAATGGTCCCACTAAGCTGGAGGATTTGAAAGGGAAGACGATCGCCACGCAAAAAGGCTCGTTTCATCACCGCTACTTGGCCGGGCTGCTGAAGGAGAAGAACATTACGGACGTTAAAGTCGTCCATCTGCTCCGTGTCGACGGAGAAGCGGCGCTTGCGCGAGGCGAGATCGACGCGATGACCAGTACGGGCGTTTACGCGCTCAAGCAGGTCGAACAAGGGTATCCGCTCCTGGATGACGCGACGAAGCATCCGGATCTGATCGGAACGAGCGCGACTGTCGTAACGGAAGCTTATCTAAAGAAATTCCCGGATTTTCCGAAGGTTTGGAACGAAGCCCGGTTGAAGGCGCTCAACGATTTGAAGTCGAAGCCTGAGGAGTATTATGCATTTTTGGCAGAGGTGCAAGGTACGACGGTCGAATTGGTCAAAAAATCGACATCGATTAACGGCATTAAGGATGTTCCGTTTACGGACGAAGGCATCAAGCTGCTGGAAGGAACGAAAAAGTTTTTGGTCGACGAGAAGCTGGCCGAAAAAGATTTTGACCTGAAGCAGTGGATCTTAAAATAAACGGCGGCAAAAAAACCGGCAGGCGCGATAGGCGTCTAGCCGGTTTTTGGCGTTTGTGCGTAAGGAAATGGTCCTATTCCGTCGCCGCAATCCGCTTCCCGACGATAATCAGGTCGCGTTCGACGCCGTCAAGCTCGGCGACTCCCGGAAGGTGAGCCCACCGCTCAAAACCGAATCGTCCGAATAGGGCAAGGCTTGGTTCGTTATGGCCGAAAATAAATCCGAGTACCGTCTTGATGCCGAGGCGCGGACAAGCGTCGAGCGCTTGCTGGAGCAGATAAGGTCCGAGACCCTTGCCCCGCGAGTCGACATGCAAATAGATGCTGACTTCGGCGGTTCCGTTATAGGCGGGCCTGCCATAAAACGATTGGAAGCTCAGCCAGCCGAGCATTCGTCCATCCGATTCCATAACCCATAGCGGACGGAAGGACGGGGAGTGCTCGTCAAACCAGCACTTCCTGCTTTCGACGGAAACCTCCTCGGTGTCGGCGGTCACCATACGGCCCGCAACCGTGGAATTGTATATCGCTACGATGGCGGGCAAATCATCCGAAGTTGCGTCGCGAATCGTCCTCATGTCGCTCATGGCTGCACTTCCTTGTCTATAGTCAATTATGTCCTTCTCAAGCAGCTCAAACCGAGTAGGGGACTGCTGATTTCCGTACGATCAATTCCGATGGCAGGATGATCTTATGCCACTCCGCCGTATCCGTTTCGTTAATGCGGTCCAGCAGCAGCTGCACGCCGATCGTGCCGAATTGATAGGCCGGCTGAGCGGCGACGGTGAGAAACGGATCGATGACGGAAGCGAGCTCCAGATCGTCGAAGCATACGACGGAGATATCGTCCGGCACGCGAATGCCGCGTTCGCGCAGCGCTCGGATCGCTTCGATAGCGAGAAAGTTATTGGCGGCAAATATCGCCGTGGGACGTTTGGACAGCTGAAGCAGACGTTCGATCGCGTCGACCGTTCGGCTCGGCGCGGAACGGCTGTATCCCGATTCGACGACCAGTGCGGGGTCATAGGGGAGGTCGCTCAGCTTGAGCGCTTCCTTGTAGCCGGTGAAGCGATGCCTCGCCGTAGATACGTCGAGCGAACCGTTCAGCAGCGCAATTCGGCGGTGGCCCAGTCCGATCAGATGCTCGATCAGCCGTTTGGCGCCTTCCTTGCTGTCGCCCAGCACCGTGTCCGACTCCATGCCCGGCACCTCGCGGTCGATAAGCACGAAAGGAACTCCGTGCTTGCGCAATTTCTCGAGATGAACGAGGGAGGCGTCACCTGCCGGTGCGAATAAGACCCCGTCGACGCGAGTCGAAAGCACCATGTCGACGTATTCGCTTTCCTTGGCGATATCCTCGTCGCTGTTGCTGAACAGAAGTTTATAGCCGCGTTTCATGGCGGCGTCTTCGGCTCCCCGCGCGAGCGTCGTGTAGAACGGATTCGTAATATCCGTGATGAGCAGCGAGAGCATTTTCGTTTCCTGGAGCACGAGGCCGCGGGCCATCGAGTTGGGAACGTAGTGCAGCTCCTCCATCACTTTTTTGACTTTGGCGCGCGTTTTGTCGCTGATTTTCCCCGTGTTATTGATAACCCTGGATACGGTCATCGCGGATACGTTCGCCAGCTTTGCAATATCGTAAATGGTAACCATGCATCTCGTCCTTGCCTGCATATAATAGAAAGAAGCGACTCTACTTCGGCGCCGTGTTTTCTGCGGTTTTCAATCAGCCGCAGCCGTTGAGAACCATTGTACAGAAACAAATCGTTGACAGCAAGAGGAGAAGTTGTTATCTTGATGTTATCGGTAACATTTTGAGTATTCGAAGGAGGCGGAATACGTATGGCGGAGGCAATTCAAGCAGGCGCCGATGCGATCGTCATGGATGCGAACGATCATGTGGCAACCGCTTTGGCCGATCTGCAAACGGGCCAAACGATCAAATATCGGGTAAAGGAAGAAGCGCGCGAGCTTGTGCTGCAGGATGCGGTTCCATTCGGCCACAAAGTGGCGATTGCAGACATTCTGGAGGGCGAACATGTGCGTAAGTACGGAGAAGTGATCGGCCGCGCAACGACGGCTATCCCGGCAGGGAAACATGTGCATGTACACAATATCGAAGGGATTCGCGGACGCGGAGACCAAGCGAAGAAATAAACGGCATCGAGGTTCATTCGCAGGTCAAGGTTTGGCAAAATGAACACGGTTACTAACAGGAGGTTTCCCATGGGTACTCTTTTGGGCTACAAGCGCCCTAACGGACAAATCGGCGTACGCAATCATCTTCTCATCATTCCGACGGTCATTTGCTCGAACCAGGTATGCAGCCGGATCAGTCAAGTCGTTCCGGACACCGTCGCGATTCCGCATCAGCACGGCTGCAGCCAAATCGGAGCCGACAAGCAGCGGACGTTCGATACGCTGGCCGGAACCGGTAAAAACCCGAACGTCGGAGCAGTAATCGTCATCAGCCTCGGCTGCGAGGTTATCAATCCTTACGAGCTGGCCGACGCGATTCGCGTGACGGGCAAGCCGGTCGAAGTCATCGACATTCAAGAAGTCGGCGGCTCGATCAAAGCGATTCAAACCGGAACGGAAATCGCCAAAAGACTGCGTGCCGAGCTTGATCAAACGGAACGCGTGGAGATCCCGCTTAGCGAGCTGATGGTCGGCGTGAAGTGCGGCGGTTCGGACGCGACCTCCGGATTAGCGTCTAACCCTGCGCTTGGCGTAGCGGCGGACGCGTTGATTCGCGAAGGCGGCAGCATCGTCATTAGCGAAACGACGGAAATTATCGGCGCCGAGCATATTTTGGCCGTACGCTGCCGGACACCGGAGACGGCGGAGAAGCTCTACCACATCGTCGACCGCTTCGAGAAGGAAGTCGAGCGCATGGGCGAAGATATGCGCGGCGGCAATCCGAGCCCGGGCAACATCGCCGGCGGCTTGTCGACGATCGAAGAGAAATCGCTCGGCTGCATAAGCAAGTGCGGAACCGCGCCGATTGAAGGCGTAGTCGAGTATGCGGAAGCGATTGAAGGCAAGGGGCTTTATTTTATGGACTCGCCCGGCAATGACATCGAGTGCGTATCGGGCATGGCTGCAAGCGGCGTTCACGTCGTATGCTTTACGACGGGACGCGGGACGCCGACAGGCTCGGCCGTCGTTCCGGTTATCAAGATTACGGCAAACGGACGCATGTACGAGCGCATGGCCGACAATATGGATGTGAACGTCAGCCCGATGCTGGCGGGAACGATGGATTTGGATGCGGCAGGCAAGCTGATCTGGGACGAAATTCAAGAGGTGGCAAGCGGCAAGCTGACCAAAGCGGAAATTTTGGGCCACTCCGAATTCAGCATTAACCGGATCGGACCGAGTCTGTAAGCGACAACTTGCAAGACGATTCGACTATCAGCCGGCGGGGCTTCTGGCAGGAAGCGGCGGTTTCGCCGGCTTCGCTATGCATGCATGGGATTTGAGCAGGATTTTCAGAGCCGTTCAACATACTTTTCAAGGGAGCGATCCACAATGAAACGCTTATTAAATCGGGTTGCATTAGTTACGGGCGGAAGCCGCGGAATCGGGGAAGCGGTCGTCATTCGTCTGGCGGAGGAAGGCGCGCATGTCGCGATCAACTTTACGTCTGATTCGTCCCGTGCGAAAGCGGAGGCTGTAAAGCAGAAGGTTGAGGCGCTCGGCAGCAAAGCTATCGTCGTGCAAGCGGACGTAGGTCAAAAATCGCAGGTGCAAGCGATGTTCAGCCAAGTCGAGAAGGAGCTTGGACCGGTCGACATTTTGGTCAACAACGCAGGGATCGCGCCATTCGAATCGTTCATGCACGTGAAGGAAGAAACGTGGGACCGCACGTACAACACGAACGTCAAATCGATCTTCCTGTGCTCGCAGCTCGCTGCCGAAGGCATGATCGAACGCCGCTACGGCAAAATCGTCAACGTGCTGTCGACGGCGAGCCTCGTTGTGACAAGCCCGGTCATACCGCACTATCAATCGTCCAAAGCGGCAGCGCATATGCTGACCAAAGGCATGGCGATCGAGCTCGGCAAATTCAACATCAACGTAAACGCGGTAGGGCCAAGCACGGTAGCCACCGATATGTGCACGGACTATTTGGCGGATCCGGCTATACTTGCGAAAGAGATTGAAGCCAATCCGATGAAGCGTCTCGGCACCGAAAGACAGATCGGCGACGCCGTCGTGTTCCTGGCTTCCGACGAAGCGATGCAAGTAAACGGACATCTACTGATGGTCGACGGCGGCTTGACGGTCAAGGCGGCCCAGCCGGACGACCATATGGATCGTTAAACATGTAGAAGTTATCGATAACCTGGAGGGCGGCGACATGGCAGCAACGAAATGGGATTATGCAATCGATTCCGGCCGCGAACGGCTGGCCGAACGCGGTGCGGACGGTTGGGAGCTCGTGTCGGCAGCGGTAGTGGAGGGCGTCGAAACGTTCTATTTCAAACGGCCGCGCCCGTCCATCCGCGAAGAAATTACGCTTGCCCAGCGGGCGAACGTGCTCGAACGGAAAGGGGAGAGTGCCGAATGAGAAGAAGCGGCATTTTGCATCCGGCGCTGAACCGTATTCTGACGGAGACGGGTCATACCGACATCCTTACAATTTGCGATAAGGGCTTTCCGGTGCCCCAAACATGCGAACGGCTCGATCTCGCGCTTGTCGAAGGCATTCCGACCGTGCTCGATGTGCTGAGGGCGATAGACGGGGAATTTATTATCGATACGGTGATCGTAACGGAGGAGATGAAGACGGCAAGCCCGGAACGATTCGAGCAGCTTGCTGCGGAGTTTCCGAATTTATCTTTTACCGTGGTCAGCCACGCGCGATTTAAGGAAATATGTCCGGAGTCGCGTGCCGTAATCCGCACCGGCGACGCCGTCCCATATGCCAACATTATGATCGTATCCGGCTGAATGCCGAATAAGAGGATGTAACCTTCATCAACTTAAAAACCTCCGATCCGCTTTCATAAAGCGGGATAGGAGGTTTTTTGTTTTCGCTGGCGGCCGGTCACCGCGTCGTAGTTATTTATGAGCCGACGGCCATGGCCGGAAGTCTCACGTCTTTATACTTCCAGTACATGCCGGGCGCGTTGTCGGGCCGCTCGACGAAACCGAAACGCTTATAAAATTCGCTTTTGCCGTCTGCACAGCATAGGGTAACGGTAGGAATGCCGCTGGCTGCTACAGCCTGAAGAAGCATGCACATGAGGGTGCTGCCGATTCCTTTGCGCTGCATATCCGGATGGACGATGACATCGCAGATGAACGCCTGTACGGCGCCGTCCGAAAGAATGCGGCCGAATCCGACCAGGCGGCTGCCGTCATAGACGGATACGGTGAGCCAGCTGCCGTCCGTAATGCCTTCGTATAATTTATCCGCGCCTAGCCCGATAGGAGACGTCCAGCCTGTCGTTTCGTAGAGCGCAAAGAACGCTTCCTTCTCCGGAAGCGCATGCGTATACTTCATTTTCATGTTCAGCACCTCGCATGTATGGTTTTACTCATTATTATTCATTTGGTAATCATAATAATACAGTATAATGTATATTTATACAACTAAAATGATAAAAAACAGGCTCGCAAAAGAGCCTGTTTTCCGTATTGCAAGGATTACGGTCATTATTTGACCTGCAGCATCGCTTTCCAGACGTCCGCCTGTTCTTGGCCTAGACGCCATGCGGCGACGCCTGCGAGATCGTACTTCTTGGCGATGGCGAGACGCGCCTGCACGGTTTCTTCATCTTCCAGCCAAAACTGCTGGAGCTTGCCGTCTTGCATAAACTCGACACGATACTGCTTAAACGATTCGTCCCATTTCGTTGTGGTTTCTTTGCCGGCGATAAGCGCCGGAATGTCCTTCATGTATACGGCTCTATTGGCCGTTACGGCGCCCTTGTCATCGAGCGTCCATATCCGTACGTAGAACGGGATCCCCATTATCAGCTTGTCTCTTGGAATGCCGTAGGCCAGGAATTCCTGGACGCCTTGCTCTACCCATTGCATGCCTGCGACGGAGCCCGGGGCGGTGCTTTCGGACCAGTACTGGTCATACGTCATAGTCATGATGTAATCGACCATTGCCGCCAGCTTTTCATGATCGAAAGCGGTTTGGGCGTTCCATCTTACATCGCCGCGCGGCAGATCGACCGAGACGATCAATCCGTTCGCATGGGCGGCATCCGTCAGCTTCTGCATAAAAGAGGTGAAAGCAGCCCGGTCTTTGCCGTTCAACGCCTCGAAGTCGACGTTTATTCCGCTTACCTGAAGCTCGACCAACCGTTTAACAAGCGTTTGAATAAACGTTTGCTGAGCGTCCGGATTGTTAAGGAACTCTCTTGTCAACTCTTTGTCGTTAAACGGATTCTTCACTAGCGGGTGAACGGCGTATCCTTGTTTTTTCAACCAGTCTGCAGCTTCCTTGGAGGAGGAATCCTTCAAGCCGCCCTTTGCATCGGCAACCTCGAACCAAGACGGAGAATCGACGTCCAGCCCGAGCGTGCTTGCCGTTTGCGTCTTGATCGTTTGCAGCGCCGAGACTCCGTTCCAGCCCCAAAACAACAGTTTGCGGAAATTGTCCCAAATCACGCTGCCGTCGTAGAAGCGGATCGATGAATGGCTATACTGGACGGCGTAATCAAGCGCATCCGTCAGCTTGTTGAACTCGCCGATCGGGTTATCGTTCTGGTAAACGGTATAGCCGGGATTATTCGTCCAGATGACGCGGCTGCCGAGCCGGATCGTCGTATGCGCGTAAGCTCTGGCATAGTCGGCTGCTTCGTCGATGCTTATGAATGAACTCAAGTATGTAAGGTTTTGATAAACCGCATACGATTTTTCATTGGAAAAAACGGTTTTGTTCGCCTGCTCGGTATTGACGACCTTCGAGTTGGCCCATCGCAGCGCTTCCTCTACCGCATCTTCCAAATAAGCGAACGCCCAAGCATCCTGCGTATAGCTTCCTTGATAAACGCGGTAAACCGGCTTGCCGCCGCGCAGCTCTTGCTTCGCAGCGGTAGTCAGGTTATCCCAAATCCACCGGTTGGAGCTCAACTCGATAATATGGGCGTTACCCCAGTTTTTCGCTTCCGCTTTCGCAGCGTCCAGCGTCAGGAAATTCCAGGAGTCGAGCGTAATATCGCCTTGATATAAGCGGTAACGGGGATAATTATTCCATGCCCAACCGGGCGACTGAATATCTCTAACGGAGGCGTTAGACCAGTTTTTCGCTTCCTTGACGGCATCCTCCAGCCGTTCGAATTCACCGTTCGGCACGACGGCATCATACTGGTAAACGGCGTATCGCGGCATATTGTGCCACAGCCATTTGCGCGTGCTGATTTCTTCTACATGGCTTCGGGTATAGCCTTTGGCATAGGCCTGCGCTTTGGCGTAATCCGCGAATTCCATAAGCAGCGAATGGTTTTGGTACACCCGGTATTTCGTCGTTTTGTCGCTTGCGGCGAACGCCGCTCCCGGCAGCATGCCGAACGCCATACAGATTGCGATCAACAGCATGAGGGAGGATTTCACTGTTTTGTTCATACGCACCTTCCTTCGTTAGGGGATATAAGAGGACTCTGCATCTCTATGAATCAAGTCCCCATCTATTAAACGCCGAATCGATAGATTTGTTGCGAAGGAGAACGCTGGAAATAAAGGAATCAGACTTGTGGGAATATAGAGTTGACATCGACATGATAGTACTTTATAGTTCTAAATATGAAAAAGAATCCAAATGCAAAATCGAACCGCGATCAAGTGGTGGAAACGGCCGCTCAGCTGTTTCTGACGAACGGTTATACGCAAACAAGCATGGATGAGGTTATGAAGCGGAGCCAAGTATCCAAGTCGAACATCTATTATCATTTCAAAAGCAAGGAGGAACTGCTGCTCGGCGTCGTCGACTGGTGGGCGGCGCAATATGAGTCAGCACTTTTTACGCTGCTCGGGAGAACGGAGCTTACGTCGAAGGCGAGAATCGCAAGCTTTTTCGAGATGTTGGCCGAACAGTTCGAAGCTCGGGGCGGAAAGGGCAGTTGCCCGTTTCTTTCGTTCTACGTGCAATGCCCGCCCGATGCTGAGCCTGTGAAAGAAAGAATCGCGCGGTTTTTCAGGGAGCAGCTGCCGCTTGTGGAGAAGCTGCTGCTGCAGGGGGTGCAGAAGAAGGAGTTCCGCGCAAACCTTAACGCGGCGGATACGGCGGCGTTTATCCTAGCCTCGCTCGAAGGAGCGATCATGCTGGCGGAGACGCTCCAGAACGGAGGCATCATCAGACAGTCTGCGCGCAGTCTGTGCAGGCTGCTGGAAGCTGCTTAACGATGCAGGCTATGACGTCATCTGGCGTTCTCTTTTTTTACTTTAGATTAGAACTTCGCAGTACTAAATAGGATGATGGGGATGATAAGGATGGCAACTGTTTTTATGACTGGGGCAACAGGGTATATCGGGAAGCACGTACTGAAACGGTTGGCGGATGAGATCGGTGAGGTCCTTGTTCTGGTAAGGTCGCCCGATAAAGTAAACCGATTGATATCCAGACTGGGGGAGGCGGAACGCAAACGCGTGAAGCCGATTAAGGGCGATCTAACGATGCCGGGATTAGGGATCGGCGACGAGGATATGCTGCGCGTGCTGAATGCTAATGTTATCGTACATGCGGGAGGACCGATGAATATTACTTTAGACGACCAAACGGCGCATAGGACCTTTCTGGAAGCGGCCCGAGAAATCGCTGCAATAGCGGAGCGCATTCATGCCGGTAACGGATTAAGCCATTTTGTGCACGTCGTTGGCTATATGAGTCCGTTTCACGAGCAAAATGTCGATCTTACAGCCGATCCGTTCGATATGGACGGCAATTGGAAAGACGAAGGCGGTTACGAACGGATGAAGTTTAAAGCGGATCTTGTCATACGCCAGCATGCGCTCCGGCACGGTTATCCGCTTTCCGTCGTCAATCCGAGTACGGTAATCGGATCGGAGAGAACCGGCGTAACCGAGCAAACCGGAGGGTTCGGCCTGCTTGTGGATGCGATGCGGCGCGGCATGATGCCGGCCGTTCCGGGCGGCGGCGACCATTGGCTGCCGCTGGTCGGGATCGAAGAAACGGCTGCATTCATTGCCGCACTTGCCAAGGAGCCAAAGCCGGTAAACGAAACTTATATGCTGCTGGAGGGGAGAGAGGAGAGTCCGGCAATCAAAGAAACGGTTGGCATCATAGCCCGCGAGCTCCGTCTGCGAAAGCCGTCCGTTTCCGTACCTTTGCCTGTTTTGCGAAAAACGCTCAAAAGCGGTTTTGACAAGCTGACCGGTATTCCAGCAGAATCCTTGTCCTTCATTACACGCAAAACGTTCGACATCGCCTCGAAGGAAAGGGGCTGGCAAGCGTATGGCCTGCGGAAGACGGATATTCGCAAGGTGCTGCCGAGCGTAGTCGCCGATCTGGATTACCGCCTCAGTCACCCGGAAGCTGCGGAACCGGCGTCTTTTGCATGGGATCGCCTGGCGAATGTAGCTGCACTGACAAGAGCCGGAGCAGGCACGCCGATTTTGTTCCTTCATGGCGTCATGGGGAGAGCCGATCAGTGGACCCGGCTTGCAAGTCTGCTGCCGAACCGGCCAATAGCATTGCTTGATTTGCCTGGGTGCGGCAGATCGCCCTATCACCATGCCGAAGATCCTTTGGAGGGGCATGTGCAAGCGATTCTTGACGCTTTGGAACAGGCCGGACAGCCGGTCGATTTGGTTGGACACTCCTTCGGCGCCGTTGTTGCCGCACGAGTCGCAGCCAAAGCGCCGGATCGCGTGCGTAAGCTCCTGCTGCTGCAGCCGGCGTTCGTCCGCCGGAGAATCATCGGTTGGCCGAAGAAGCTGATTTTGCGATCGCGCTTCCTGCTCGACCTGTACATGCGGCGCGGGCTGACTGTGAGCTCGCTTGAGGAGATGCTGCTGCGAAACGGCACGTTCCGTAACGCTTCGGAGCTGCCGAAGGATTATATCGCCTCGATCATCCGCGATTTGAAGTCGCCCCGCGTTCGGCGCACGAATGGAGAGATACTGAGCATCCTGCATCATGGTCCAGGCGGAATGCCGCCAAATGCGTTGGAGAAAGGCCAAATATCGATCATATGGGGAAATGCCGACAAGGAGTACGCCATGCCGGCGGCACCCGAGCATATCGAGCGGATCGAATTGCCGTATGGCCACCAGTTCCCGTTATCGCATCCGGAGGAAACGGCTGCGCTCGTGCAATCATTGCTTGACCTATAACACGCAGAAGGGCTGCCCCACATAGGTGGGGCAGCCCTTGCTTCGGCGCGCGCTAATCGTGGATGATCGCGATCATTTCGTCCTCGATATCGAGTTCGATTTGGCTGCGGAATGCGCGCGTATTGTATACATTAAGCAAATAGCGTTCGATTGCTTCCTTCATGCTCGCCTCGATCAGAAACTGGCTTCTGCCTTCGGCGGTCACCTCGGCGGAAAAGCCGAGATCCTCGTCGTACATGAGCTGTACGGATACTTGCTCCGGACGCAGCTGCTTGCGTTCCGCGATATGCATGCATATGGCATTCATGATATCTTGTTCGCTAAGCCGCATTATTGGAACCTCTGATCCGGTTTTTGCTTCTTACGATCGCGGAAGTAGCCGACAATTCGGATGATCAGGAATACGACTGCGATGATCGCGAGCATATTAATCATAAAGCCGATCATGTTGCCGAGGAATCCGGTGCCGAACATCGAGCCGAACAGCATACCTGCAAGTCCGCCTACCAGCATCCCTTTCATAAACCCGCCGCCGCCAAAAAATCCGCCGGATTTCGTAGGGGTTGCAGTGGAGTTCGTCGTTCCGTTCGTCTTCGAGGTTGTCGTTCCCGAATCGGATTTGACTGCATTGTCTTTAGCCGGCGCTTTGAAGCTGCCGCTGTTGGATTTGTAGCTTGCTTTCGGTTTGGCGTCCGCCGTATCTACCGCGACGAAAGTCACGAACAGCATACAGGACAGGATGACGAGAAAAAACTTTTTCATGGTACCCTCCCAAGTAGTCTATATGTGTTGGAAATAGACATCCACAGTATACTTACGTAATAGGATGGGCAACGGTTTCATTAATTATCCGGGTTTGTTAAAATAGTTTTCGAGGGAACGTCGGTTTCCGGATGAAGCGGGAGAGAGGGATTTCGATGCGGGAATATCCCGAAGCATATGTCAGTTATTTAATTGAATTTCATGCGAAGCGCGATTTCTTCGAATGCCACGAGCTGCTGGAGGAATATTGGAAAGAGAACCCGGACAGCCCGTACCGTGATCAATGGGTCGGCTTGATTCAACTGGCCGTATCGCTCTATCACCAAAGAAGAGGAAACCTGGCGGGAGCCGTTAAAATGATGGAAAGCGCAATCGGCAAATTGTCCGGCGGCGAAATTACCGAACTCGGGATCCATGCCGGCCGGCTTCAGGAGAAGCTGCGGGAACGCGTCGTTCAATTGAACGGATCGGCTCCCTATGAAGATATGAACATCCCGTTAGCCGACTTGGAGCTGGAGAAAGCATGCACCGAGGCGTGCGAACGGCAAGGGCTTAAATGGGAAGCGCCTAGCGAGCTGGCGAACAGGGCGCTGCTCGACAGGCATACGCTGAGGGATCGTTCCGGCGTTATTCGCGAGCGGGAGCGGCAGCAGGCGCTCAGACAAGAGCGTAGATCGCAATAATCGATGGAAGGAATGGGGGCCGAGAGGCTCCCTTTTTTTGCAGTCTCAGAAAGGATATCCTCCGCTGATTGTTCGACTTCTCGGTAAACGCGCTGTCAAAAGACGGCGAGCCGATTGTCTTTGAAGTCGGCCTATCGTCGCATAGCTATTCTTTCTAGCAAAAGGTAACGAATCTAGCATTTCGCCGTTCCGTCCGGTCGCGTTCTCTCATATAAAGCTAGTAAGCGGAGTTAGGGGGACGATCAGTGGGCGTGCCGAAAAAATGCTGTAAAAAACAACCAGTACGCAGGCGCTGTAAGCAGAAGGGCTTTAGAAGGAAAGTGCGCAGGATCAGAAAGACGAACAACACGAATACGAACAATACGAATCAGAATACGAATAATCAAAATGTGAATAACAATATTAATTTCAATAATCATGCGCATTCGGATCATCGGGAGAGCTCGAATCTGTTGATTGCACTTCTGCTGCTGCTGATTATTGAGAAACGCGGTGACAATCATGGAAAAAGCGGCAGCGGAAGGGATTGCAAGCATAGTCGTAAGCATAGCTGTACATCCGATCGGTCATGCCGGTGCCGGCAATCTCTTTAAGCAATCAGGAAAAAGGAGCCGTCAGCAGACGGCCCCTTTTTTGATTACCCGACAATCTTCCGCGCGAAGAACGGAACGTCAGGAGTGACGCTCCGCACTTGCACGGTTTAAGAGTGCGTTTCCGTAACGACATCCAGCTCCCCTGTAACGGGGTGGATGATCAGCCCGGAAACGGGCAGGCCGGAAGGGAGAAGCGGGTGGTTTTTGATGATGCCGACGCTCTTGACTACCGCTTCCTGAACGTGATCGAAGCCCGTGAGCCATCTCTTCAGATCGATGCCGGAGTGGTGCAGCGTAGTGAGCACCTTGTCGCTGACGCCGTTCGCTTTAGCCTTATCCAGTACGGAATCCGAATTCAATCCGGTCATCCCGCAATCGTGGTGCCCGATGACGAGTACCTCGGAAGCGTTCAGCTCGTAGATCGCTACGATAATACTCCGCATCACGCTGCCGAAAGGGTGGGAGACGATGGCGCCCGCGTTTTTGATGATTTTGGCGTCGCCGTTCTTCAGATTGAGCGCTCTTGGTAGCAGCTCGACGAGCCGCGTATCCATGCAGGTGAGGATGACCATTTTTTTGTCCGGATACTTGTCCGTACGGTATTGCTCGTAGTCTTTATTTTCGACGAAATGCCGGTTAAACGATAAAATATTCGATAGATGTTTTGACATGGGATCCGACCTTTTTCATATGAATGTATGGTGCTCGTTGCTTGATGGCATCAGTGCTGGCGAACAGCAGACCTCTTATCTAGGACTTTCATGGTGCCGTTATAGATCTGGCTGCCGCTCTTGA
This sequence comes from Paenibacillus litoralis, assembly GCF_046244365.1. Lineage (NCBI taxonomy): Bacteria > Bacillati > Bacillota > Bacilli > Caryophanales > Paenibacillaceae > Paenibacillus > Paenibacillus litoralis. Next base: position 4,143,793 of record NZ_CP176395.1, read on the forward strand.
GCATATAAGCGTGCTTGGCAGGCTGATAATCGACGGTCATGCGCTCCTCGAAAAACACCTCATGACGCTGCTCGAATACGACTGGAAACGGAGCGTTGGCTTCCGCTTTGGACTCGGGGTGCACGGACGGCTTGGTTTCGCTGTTCTCCGCCCAAAGGGTGGGGACGCCGCTGACCGCGCAGCCGCAGCCTTCCGAATCGTAAACAAGCTTGAGCCGGTAAGGTTCATCGCCCAATCGCCGCTTCGTTTCGTGCAAAGCCGCTTCCGTAAACGTAATTTGCATGGTTCCTCTCTCCTTTAGAGGTTATTTTACCACATTTTGCGCCCTTCTGACATCCGCCGCCGTTTGCCGAGACCGTTAGGCCTGACGATTTTACCGAAAAGTTGCTTCCCGCTTCCGAAATCAGTAAGATCGAACTAGTGAGTCCATCGCGCTCGCACACCAGATTCGATTCCGAAGGAGGCGCTTCGTATGAGCGACATTCAGACACAGATGAAGGGGCTTAGAACGCTCGTCAAAAAGATTAAAAGCTACGAGGAAGCGGTAGGTCTCATTTATTGGGATATGCGCACCGGACTGCCGAAAAAAGGGGTGGAAGGGCGCTCTGAGGTTGTCGGCGTGCTGTCCGGCGAAATGTTTCGCTTGTCGGTTTCCGATGAGATGGGCGGCTATTTGGCATTTCTGGACCAGGAGGAGCGGCTCGCCGAGTTATCCGAAACCGACCGAAAAATCGTCCGGGAATGTCGCAAGGAATATGACCGCAGCAAAAAAATTCCGCCAGAGAAGTTCGAGGCGTACGTCGTCCTGACGTCGCAGTCGGAATCGGTTTGGGAGGAAGCGAAGGAAAAGTCCGATTTCGCCATGTTTCGGCCTTATTTGGAGAAGATCGTTGAGACGAATTTGGAATTTATCGATCTGTGGGGCTACGAAGGCCATAAGTACAACACGCTGCTGGACATGTATGAGCCCGGGATGACGGTCGAGAAACTGGATGCGCTGTTCGGTGCCCTTCGCGAGAAGCTGGTTCCGCTCGTCGCCGCCATCCAAGCATCGCCAAAGCCGGAAGCCTCATTCCTGAATCAGACGTTTGCGAAAGAAAAGCAGCGATCGTTCAATCATCATATTTTGCGGGAAATGGGCTACGACTTCGAAGCCGGCCGGCTTGACGAAACGGTGCATCCGTTCGCGACGGGACTCAATCCGGGCGACGTGCGCATCACGACGAAGTTCGTGGAGAACGACCTGCTGACCGCGTTATTCGGCACGATCCATGAAGGCGGCCACGCGCTGTACGAGCAAAATATTTCGAAGGAGCTGCTCGGGACCAACCTCTGTACGGGAACGTCGATGGGGATCCACGAATCGCAATCTCGTTTCTGGGAAAATATGGTCGGTCGTAGCAGGCCGTTCTGGCATCGTTATTTCGGGGAGCTGCAGCAGGCGTTCGAGGGACAGTTCGCGGGCGTCGAAGCGGAAACCTTTTACCGCGCTATCAATGAAGTGTCGCCGTCGCTCATTCGCATAGAAGCCGACGAGCTCACCTATAACTTACATATCATGATCCGCTATGAAATCGAGAAAGCGCTGTTCAGCGGGGCCGTCAAAGCGGCAGATCTTCCGGAGCTGTGGAACGCCAAATACAAGGAGTACCTTGGCGTCGAACCGTCGAATGACGGTGAGGGCGTTCTGCAGGATGTGCATTGGTCCGGCGGTTCGTTCGGCTATTTTCCGTCGTATTCGCTTGGAAACATGTACGCCGCGCAAATACGCCATACGCTGATCAAAGAAATCCCTGGCTTTGACGAGCTGATCGAGAAAGGGAATCTTGCTCCGATTAAGGAATGGCTTACGGAGAAGGTGTACCGCTACGGGAAGCTGCTCGATCCTGCGGAAATCGTTCAGAACGTTACGGGAGAACCGCTTAATCCCGAATACCTGGTGGCCTACCTGGAAGAGAAATACAAGGATATTTACGGCCTGTAAACCGAAAAAACATGCACCCGCTTCCCTCAAACCGAGGGTGGGGGTGCATGTTTTTTTGTCGTGCGCGAAGCGCCTTCCGACTGCAGCGGCCGACTACTGCACTAGTGCCGTCAGCACCAACTCGGTTACGTCCTTGGCGCTGCCGCTCGCAATCGAGATCGATACGCGGATTCCGTCCTTCTGTCCGCTGCCGATATAGAAGTCGTCCGCGGACGTTTCCGTCAGATCCGTAAAGCCTGCCGCTTTCAGCGCGTCATGATACGCTTTGCCGGCATCCTTTATCGATTGCTTCGATTGAAAGGTCACCATGAACGATTTTTCTTTATCGGCGCTTGTCGACATGGAGCCTGTGATTTGAGCTTTTTCGGGTACGGGAATGTCTTTGGGAAAACCGTCCGGCAGCTTTTTGTCCTCGGAGAATGTCATTGTGGAAGCGTTCCCGTTCGCATCCTTGCTCTTGATCGTCGTCGAATTGTCTTTGTCGTTAACCGTAATTTTGCCTTCCCCGTCCTTGGATTTCACCGTTATATCGTTGCCCTTGACGGAAATGTCCGTCTTTCCGCCTTCGCCGTCCGGTACGGATATGGAGCTGCAGCCGGAGGCCGTTACTATAGCCGCTGCGATAAGGATTGCCTTAGTCAAACGATTCTTTTGCATTCATCACGATTCCTTTCTGTTCTTCTTGTTCGGAACATGACCCGGTTCGGATTATAGCATGGGACAAAACGTAACAGAAATAAGCTGAATTACCTATAAAATGGAATACAATTTCCTATCCCATGTTCGCGCATGAACGCGGAACCGCTTGATGGGCTGGCGCATAGGATGAACCAATACCGCCGGGCAGCGGCGCGTCGTTGTCCTGCGGAAATACGGCTGCAAGAGGGGATTGAACAATGAACAAACGTGCATGGGTGGGCTGTCTGGCTGCGCTGCTTTCGGCAGTGCTGTTGTTTACGGCCTGCGGCAAGAAAGAAGAGACGACGAAAGTGCGGATCGGGGAAGTGACACGGTCGATCTTTTACGCACCGGAGTATGCGGCGATTGCCAAAGGTTTTTTTAAGGATGAGGGGCTCGAGATTGAACTGACGACGACGGCAGGCGGCGATAAAACGATGACGGCGCTATTGTCGAATGCGATCGATGTAGCGCTGGTAGGCTCGGAAACGTCCATATATGTGTACCAGCAAGGCTCGGACGATCCGGTCATTAACTTTGCCCAGTTGACGCAGACGGACGGCACCTTCCTTGTCGCCAAAAATAAAATCGCGAATTTCGATTGGAAGCAGCTGAAAGGGGTCACCTTCCTCGGCCAAAGAAAAGGCGGCATGCCGCAAATGGCCGGCGAATTTACGCTTAAGAAGCACGGCATCGATCCGCAAAAGGATTTGAAGCTCATCCAAAACATCGATTTTGCCAATATTCCGGCAGCATTCGCTTCGGGAACCGGCGATTTCGTCCAGCTGTTCGAGCCGCAGGCATCCGTTTTCGAGAAGGAAGGAAAAGGCTACGTCATCGCATCGTTCGGCGTCGAGAGCGGGAAGCTTCCGTATACGGTGTTTATGGCCAAGAAAAGCTTTATCGGCAAAAACGAAAGCACGATTCAAAAATTTACGAATGCCGTCCACCGCGCGCAAAAATGGGTTTATGCCTCTTCCGTCGACGAGGTGGCGCAAACGATCGCACCGTATTTCAAGGATACGGATATCGAAATTGTTAAAATGGTCGTCAAGCGGTACAAAGACCAGCAGTCGTTCGCAAGCGATCCGGTCGTCGACGAGCAGGAATGGAACAACCTGCAGGACGTCATGTCTGCCGCCGGCGAGCTGAAGCAGAAAGTTTCCCATGGCACGCTGGTCGACAATAAATATGCCGAGAAAGCGATCAAATCCGTGAAGTAGGGATTCAAACATCCGTGCTTCGTTAGGGCTAGCCGCCGGACGCGAGGGGGAGGGGTTCCGACATGAATCACGCAGTATCGCTAGCGGACGTCACACAAGTATATGTCACGGAGCGGGGGGCTTCGCTTGCGATCGAGAACATCACGTTCGCTGTCGATGCGGGCGAGTTCGTAAGCCTCGTCGGTCCGAGCGGCTGCGGCAAAACGACGATATTATCGCTGATCGCAGGTCTCCTTCAGCCTACGGTGGGTAGGATTGAAGTGAACGGAAGCGCCGTAGCGCGGCCGTCGACGAAGGTAGGCTACATGCTTCAGCAGGATTATTTGTTTCCATGGCGTTCCATTTGGCAGAACGTGCTTATCGGCTTGGAGCTGAACGGGCGGCTGACGGACGAAAAGCGCCGGTATGCCGAGCATCTGCTAGGCGAAATGGGGCTGCTGGAAGTGCGCGATCGGTTTCCTGCGCAGCTTTCGGGCGGCATGCGACAGCGTGTCGCGCTTGTGCGAACGCTCGTTACCGAGCCGGATATTTTGCTGCTAGACGAACCGTTCTCGGCGCTCGATTACCAGACGAAACTGCAGCTGGAGGATTTGGTCGCCGCCACTCTGCGAACGCACCGGAAGACGGCGCTGCTCGTTACGCACGATATCGCGGAAGCGATCGCCATGAGCGACCGCGTGATCGTGCTCGACCGGAATCCCGGCCGAATCCGGTCCGAAATTCAGGTGCCGAATGACATCCGGACGCAGACGCCTTTCCGATCCAGGGAGCTTCCCGGCTTCCACCCGCTCGTGGAGTATATATGGCAGGAGCTGGAAGCGTCGGAGGACAGGGGGTGATCGAATGGAGAAACAGGAACGGAGCCGCAAACACGACGGGTTATCGGAACGAATTTACCGGGAGTACGTTTCGAACGGGGCAAGGACGAAGCGCCGCGTGCTTTTTACGCAGCTGGCCATATTGGTTGCCTTTCTCGGTTCATGGGAGCTGGCGGGACGCTTCAAATACATCGATGTCCTCCTGTTCAGCTATCCGACCAAGATCGTATCCCTGCTGGTAGAGAAGCTGGCCGACGGCTCGGTACTGCCCCACATCGGCGTAACGGTCTTCGAAACGGTAATCGGCTTCCTTCTTGGGACCCTATGCGGAACGGGACTCGCGGTACTGATCTGGTGGTCGCCTTTCTTGCAGAAGGTGCTTGATCCCTATATCGTCGTGTTCAACAGCATGCCCAAGGTAGCGCTCGGTCCGCTTTTTATCGTGGGACTCGGTCCGGGTATGATGTCGATCATCGGCATTACGCTGGCGATTACAGTCGTGATTACGACGCTGGTCGTCTACTCGAGCTTTAATGAAGTGGACGCAAACTATGTGAAGGTTGTGCGCGTTTTCGGAGGAAACCGGCGCGACGTGTTTCGCAAGGTCATCTATCCCGCATCGTTTCCCGCTATTATTTCTACGCTTAAGGTTAACGTTGGCTTGTCCTGGATCGGTGTGATCGTCGGCGAATTCCTCGTTTCCAAGCAGGGCCTCGGCTACTTGATCATTTACGGCTTTCAGGTGTTTAACTTTACGCTTGTCATTATGAGTTTGTTTATCATCGCGATATTCGCGACGGCCATGTATCAAGCGGTGGCTTACACGGAACAGAAGCTGACGCGAAAGTAAATCAACTTATGTGCGATAAGGATCCGGTCTCTGCAGAGAGGCCGGATTTAGCTGTTTATGGAAAGTCTGGCGAGACAGCTGCCCGGAACGAGCGATCGGGGCCGGTTTTTAGGCGAATATGGGGTTTGTCCAAAAGCGGGATCCCATTCTATAATGCAGGCATTACGATCAGTAAGGTTGGAGGGATAGGGCAGATGGTCAAGTTTCCGGCAATTCGCAAAGCAATCACGTCAATCGACACGCCATCGGCCGATTTTCCGTTCGGCGTCGCCTTGACGAAGGAAAGGCTGGAGGAAATTCGCCGTAAACCGGTATTGCGCCGCTTTTTGGCGGAAATGCGAGAGGCGGCTGCCGCCGCTGCGAGCGCTCCCGTCGAAGCGCTGCCATTCTCGCTGTTTCGGCTGTACGAAACGACAGGGGACCGTTACCGGTACGAGCGTTTCTATTTTGACCGCCGGGGGCAGCTGGCAGCGCTAGCGCTGGCGGCGTTCGTCGATCAGGATGACGCTTATTTGGAAGCGCTCGAAGACAGGATCTGGGCAATCTGCGACGAGTACACCTGGGCGGTTCCTGCCCATATGCCGAACGGCTATCTCGGTCGGGGCGGGTACCAGGTCCAGCCGCCGCAGATCGTCGATCTGTTCGCCGCCGAAACCGCGCATGCGCTCGCTGAAATCAATCATCTCCTAGGCGATCGTCTGCATGGGCAGGTGAAGGCGCGTATCGTACAGGAAGTGGAGCGGCGCGTGCTGCAGCCTTTGTTTCACGATCCGGTCGCGTTCGGCTGGGAATCGAGAGACAATAACTGGGCTTCCGTTTGCTCCGGCGCCGCCGGTATGGCTGCGCTGCTTATCGTTCAGGACAAGGAAAGGCTGGCGGGCATGATGGACCGCGTGCTGCGGGCCATGGACAGCTTCTTGGACGGCTATGCGGCGGACGGCGGTTGTCCGGAAGGCATTAGCTATTGGACTTACGGCTTCGGCTACTTCGTATACTTTGCGGACATGCTGGAGACGTACACGGACGGACGGATATGCTTGTTACAGGGGGATAAAATACGCCGAATCGCCGAGTTTCCGGCGGCCGTTTCCTTTGCCGGGCAAAGCTTCGTCAGCTTCTCCGATTCTTCGCCGCTCGTTTATTTGCAGACGGGCTTATCCTGCCGGCTTGCTCGCCGGGTAGGCGGCAAACTGCCGTATATGCCGGAGGTACCCTCCTTCGACAGCGACCGGTGCTACCGGTTTCCGCATTTGCGAAGCAACCTGTTGTGGACGGACGAGGTAATGCTGGGAAGCTCTGCGGCAGCGGGTCGCAACTATCTGGACAATCTCTGTTGGCTGATCGACCGGCGGGATGTGAACGGTACGCTAGTATCGTTCGCGGCCAAAGGCGGACATAACGACGAGCCGCATAATCATAACGACCTCGGGCAGTTCATCCTAAATATCGGCGGCGAAAGCCTGGTTACCGATCTTGGCGCCGGCGTGTACGACAAAGGCTATTTCGGACCGGACCGTTACGGCTACTTGCATAATTCATCATTGGGTCATTGCGTTCCGGTCATTAACGGGCAGGAGCAACAGGCAGGCCGGGAATATGAGGCCGCAGTTACGGATACGGCTTCGGATGAGGAAATCAGCTCCTTCGAGCTGGATTTGACGAAAGCCTACGGCCGCGATGCGGACTTGCTTCGGTTTAGCCGCCGCTTCGAATGGCGCACGGAGGGCGAGGTGAAGGAAGCGGTGCTGGAGCTGACCGATTCCTTCGTGTTTGCAGGCGCAACCAATACGATACAAGAGCAGGTCATCAGCACCTATAAGCCGTCGCTTGCAAGTGACGGTTCGGTGGAGTGGAAAGGAACGTTTGGCGCCGTGAGGCTTGCTTATGATTCTTCTAACTGGACGGCTTCCGCGGAAGAGATCGAGACGAAGGACCACTTGGGCGGTTCCGTAACGGTGCACCGTCTCCGGCTAAGCTGTGCAAATGCCGGCGACCGTACCGAATGCCGTCTGCGTTTTGCGTGCAGGCCGAATAATAAAGCTCAAGTTCGTGAGTAATGGCTGCAAAACGGGATATGAAATAAAATCCCCCCGTTTCAGCGCATAGCTGGAGCGGGGGGCTATGCAACGCCATAACCCAATTAGTGCAGAGAAAGCATGGCCGCCATGTCCTCTTGGGCATCGCCGATCAGCTTCAGGCCGAATTTCTCGACGAGTACGTTCATGACACCTTCGTTAATGAACTCCGGCGCTTTCGGGCCGATACGGATATCCTGGATTCCGAGACTGAACAAGCCTAACAGAATGGCGACAGCCTTCTGCTCGAACCACGACAGCACGATGCTTACCGGCAGTTCGTTAACGCTGCAGCCAAAGGCGTCGGCGAGAGCAAGCGCAATTTTGACCGTGGAGCCGGAGTTGTTGCATTGGCCCAAATCGATATACCGAGGGATATCGGTGCCGGCAACTGTGCCGTAATCTACATCGTTAAAGCGGAACTTGCCGCAAGACGTCGTCAGGATGACCGTGTCGTTCGGAAGCGACGTTGCCAGCTCGCGGTAATACTCACCGCCCTTGCCTGGAGCGTCACAGCCGGCAATGACGAAGAAACGATTAATAAGGCCGTCTTTGACCGCTTGAATGATTTCCGGCGCGAGCCCTATGACGGTTTCGTGGTGGTAGCCGGTCGTCAGCACTTGTTCGGAATCGATATTCGCCTCCGGCAGCTCGAGCGCCCGCTCTATTAGCGGCGAGAAATCCTCGCCGACGATTTTCATGACGTTCTCAAGCCCGGCCACCTCATAAGAGAAGAAGCGATCCGCATACGTGCCTTTGATTGGCATAACACAGTTTGTCGTCGCCAGAATCGCTCCCGGGAATTGCTCGAACAGGCGGCGTTGGTCATACCAGGCTTTCCCGATATTTCCTTTTAAGTGTGCATATTGCTTAAGCTTCGGATACCCGTGGGCCGGCAGCATTTCGGAATGGGTATAGATATTGAGGCCTTTGCCTTCCGTCTGCTTAAGCAGCTCTTCTAACGCATACAAGTTATGCCCCGTCACGACGATGCACTTGCCTTCGATCTTATTCTGGGGAACCGTAACCGGCTGCGGTATTCCGAAGTGCGTCGTATGCGCAAGGTCGAGCAAATCCATGATCCGTACTGCGGCATTTCCGACCTTCATCGCCATATCCAGATGCTCCTGAAGATTGAAATTGGAGTTGGTCAAGGTCAAATAGAGCGCTTCATGCGTTATTTTATCGACTTCCGGATCGGTGTAACCAAGCTGTTTGGCATGCGTCGCATAAGCGGCAATTCCCTTCAGTGCAAAAATGATCGTATCCTGAAGACTTGCGATCGTCTCGTCTTTTCCGCAAACCCCGATCACCTTGCAGCCCCCGTTCGGGGTTTGCTCGCATTGGTAACAAAACATGGTACATCCTCCATTCGGTGGTTGGCTATATTCACTTACAACGATTAGCTTATCAGAGCCGGGAGGAGGCTAATGTGACGGTCGTCACATCGTTTCTGGCGAAATGGTGATAACGGGTATTAGATTGCGGAACGGGAATGGTGGATCGAGTATTTTCAATAAAAGGATGGACTTAGAAAAAGGCATGGTGACGAAGCGCGAGCTTCTTCATCCGATTGCCTTTTTTTTCGTTCCTGGAGAGTGGGTTCGGCGGCAAGTTCGAAAAGGTTCGTTCCGGAGTAGCCGATCGAAATCTGAATGGATTTATTTTGATTTGAACCGATTCGAATGCTCGAAACAAGCCTAGCTTGTCATGATCGGACATATCTTAGTAAGGAAGGTGGTCATGCAAGGAAGCGAGGAGGGGAGAGCCTTGGCAGGAAAACCGATACGCGCCGTGCCGCTGGCCGTCAGGGTGATCGCGAACGTCAGTCCGGATTTGGCGCGGAGCTTGGCACTGAAGGCGAATTACCGAAGCATCGGCTTGGTGACCTCCAGCATCGACGATGTCGGTTACACGGCGGTCGACGAAGCGACGAAGAAAGCGGCGGTAGAAGTCGTTTATGCGAAATCGTTCTATGCGGGAGCCGCTCATGCTTCCGGGCCGTTATCGGGCGAGTTTATCGGCATTCTTGCGGGGGAGACGCCGGCGGAGGTAAAAAGCGGACTGGAAGCGGCCATAGCGCTTATGGAAAGCGGAGCTTGCTTCTATTCGCTTAATGATGAAGGGACTCACGCTTACTACGCGCATGTCGTTTCCCGTACAGGCACTTACTTGTCCAAAACGGCGGGAATTCCCGAGGGCGAACCGCTGGCTTATCTGATAGCGCCGCCGCTCGAAGCGGTATTCGGGCTCGATGCAGCGTTAAAGGCGGCGGATGTGGAGCTTCGGCAGTTTTATGGACCTCCGAGCGAAACGAATTTCGGCGGCGGGCTGCTTACCGGCAGTCAATCCGCCTGTACGGCTGCAGCCGAGGCTTTTGCCGAAGCGGTGAAAGGCATTGCCGGTTCGGCCATCAAGCTTTAGCTCAGGTTGTATATGACATAGGAGAAAGCGGGTGATTGCCGTTGGACGAACCGGTTTTATCGCTGGGCATGATTGAAACGAGGGGACTGCCGGCTATGATCGCGGCTGCCGACATCGCAGCCAAAACCGCAGATGTTAGGGTGAAGACCTATGAGAAGGCGGACGCTGGCATTGTGACGGTATATTTGGTTGGCGACGTCTCTTCGGTGAAGGCAGCTGTCGACGCAGGGGCTGCGGAAGCGAAGCGGGTCGGTGTCCTGCTCGGCGCGCACGTCATCCCACGGCCGGATCCAAGCGTGCCGAATATGATTGCGGCTCTGTGGCCGGATATGGCGGAAAGCCGGAAAGCACGTAAGACAGAACATGCTGAGGGGAGTTCCGGTAAATCGCGCAAAAGCAAAAGAGGGTCATCACGAACGCCTGCACAGTCGGACGTGCATGACGGGAGCGAGCATCTGTGAATAGGGTCCGCTTGTATGAACTCCCGCTGTTTCGATACATAGAAAGGAGGTGACAAGCTTTGAAGCTGGACGCCGATTTGCAATCGATACAGGAAGCGCGAAATATGGTGCAGGAAGCGCGTGAGGCGCAGCGGCTTGTCGAAGGGATGGATCAAAGCCGGATCGACGCCATTGTCAAGAACATGGCGCAGGCTGCGGAGTCGGAGGCCGGACGATTGGCGGTACTGGCGGTCGAAGAGACCGGTTTCGGCAAAGCCGACGACAAGAGGATCAAAAATGTGTTCGCCGCCCGCGATGTTTACGATGCGATCAAAGACATGAAAACGGTCGGGATCGTTTCGCGGGACGATATTCGCAAAGTATGGGAAATCGCGCAGCCGTTCGGCGTTATCGCGGGTATCGTTCCTTCGACGAACCCGACGTCGACCGTCATTTATAAGTCGCTGATTGCCGTTAAAGCACGCAATGCCATCGTCTTCAGTCCTCACCCTGCAGCCCGGCGATGCTCGGCGGAAGCCGCTGAGGTCATGCAGCGAGCTGCGGAACAAGCGGGCGCGCCGAGCGGTCTCGTTCAGTGCTTGACACTGCCTTCGATGACGGCGACGAACGAGCTGATGAAGCATCCTTCGACCGATTTGATTCTGGCTACCGGCGGATCGGCGATGGTCGAGGCCGCTTACAGCTCCGGTAAGCCCGCATACGGCGTCGGTCCGGGAAACGTGCCGGTGTATGTCCACGCGAGTGCGAATATTCAAGAAGCCGTAAGGCGGATTTTGGAAAGCAAGACGTTCGATTTCGGAACGATCTGCGCCTCCGAACAGGCGCTTGTCGTCGATGCGGAGGTCAAATCGGAGTTTGTGGCCACCTGCCTTCGTCAAGGCGCTTATTTACTGGACGAACAGGAGAAACAAAAGGTGAGCGCGGTCATCATGAACGGGAAAGGGCTGAATCCGAGTATCGTCGGTCGTTCCCCGCAAGTCATCGGTGAGTTGTCCGGTATTTCGGTACCGGAGGACGCGAGGGTGCTGATTGCCGAGGAGACGAATATCGGCAGCGGCTATCCGTTCTCCGCCGAGAAGCTTAGTCCCCTGCTTGCGCTGTATACCGTGAATGATTGGCAGGAGGGCTGCCGCATTTGCATGCAACTGCTTGCATTCGGCGGAATGGGGCATACGCTCGGCATTCATTGCGAGAACGAAGCGGTCATTGAATCGTTCGGCCTGGAGAAGCCGGCTTCGCGCATCGTGGTCAACGCAGGTACCACCTTCGGGGCGATTGGCGCTACTACGGGTATCATGCCGTCGCTTACACTCGGCTGCGGTTCGTACGGCCATAATATCACATCCGACAATATCGGACCCCGGCATCTGATGAACTTGAAAAGAGTCGCATTCGGCCTCAAAGAGATGCGGCTGGAGAGAGCTGCTGTCGGGTATGAAACGAGGCGTGCGGACGAAGGCAACCGTCAAGAGGCCCAGCCAGCGGATAACGGCGCATCACTTGGCATCTCCCGGGAGGAAGTGCTGGACATTATCAAGAGCGTGCTGGCGGAGATGAAGACATCTTAGTTTGGCGGGAGCCCCGATTGAGAAACGAGTATGGGCGGCATAAACAAGTATTCATAATCGATAGGAGGAATGTTCAATGGCTGGAGAAATGTCGGCGCTCGGTATGGTGGAAACGAAGGGGCTTGTAGGATCGATCGAAGCGGCGGATGCCATGGTAAAGGCTGCGAACGTCAAGCTGATCGGCAAGGTGCACGTGGGCGGCGGACTCGTAACCGTTATGGTACGGGGAGACGTAGGCGCCGTCAAGGCGGCGACGGATGCCGGAGCGGCGGCGGCGGAGAAGATCGGCGAACTCGTGTCCGTGCATGTCATCCCGCGTCCGCACTCGGATATCGAATTTATTTTGCCGAAGCTGGAAGGATAGTCCGGTATGGCTTTCATTACCGAAACGAGTCTGCGCGTGCTGCTTCCGAGAGGAATTCCGGATCCGTTCCCTCTGGGCGAAGGTGACAAACTGACTCCTGCGGCGGCCGACTTTCTGAAGGATCGCGGTATCCGTATCGGTATCCCGAAGCTATGCCGCCAGACGGTTCCATCCGGCCATGAAGATCCGTTGACGGCAACGATACCTGTCGGTGTTTCGAATCGGCATGTGCATTTATCCCCCGAGCATATCGAGCGGTTGTTCGGGACCGGGTACCGGTTGACTCCGCAGCGCGAGCTCTCGCAAAAAGGACAGTTCGCCGCGGAAGAAACGGTCACCGTCGCCGGACCGAAAGGATCGCTCGCGAAGGTGCGCGTGCTAGGCCCGTCTCGAGGCGCCTCGCAGGTGGAAATATCGAGGACGGACGGTTATTTCCTAGGGATTCATCCGCCCGTGCGGCTATCCGGTCAAATCCGCGGGACGCCTGGCGTAACGCTTTCCGGTCCCGAGGGAACCGTCGCCCTGGATCGCGGATTGATCGTCGCCCGCAATCATGTCCATATGTCGCCGGAGGATGCCCGTCGCTTCGGCGTCTCGCAAGGAGACCGTCTCATCGTGAAATCGGCGGGCGAGAGGCCGGTATTGTATGCGGATGTCGTCGTAAGGGTGGACGAAAGGTTTACGCTCGAGCTGCATCTCGATACGGACGAAGGCAACGCGGCCGATGTGAAGACCGGAGAGCTCGTTCGCGTCGTTGGCGTGAACGGCCGTCTAAACGGGGGCATGGAGGTGTGAATCTCATCGATAAGAAGCAGATGATCGAGTCGATCGTGCGCGAGGTCTTGAGGGACATCGCCGCCGAAACAAGCAAGCCGCAGCCCAAGGTGCTGTACGTATTATGCGACAGTACCGCCCAGGAGGCGTTTACCGATCATTTCATTCTGCTGAGCAACCATGGCGTTTGCTGCGATCTCCTTTTTCTGGACGGCGAAACTTCGGCTTGGCTCGGCATGCACAAGCTGGAATGCGGCGGAGCGGGAAAAGTGATCGCCGCCGACGAATATGCGCCGCTGCCGCTGGAAGTGCCGAAGGCCTATGACGGCATCGTCATTCCGGAAATCGATTTGGATAATGCGGCTCGCGTCGTCCTGGGCATGAAGGGAACGGTTAAAGCGGAGATCATTTTTGCGGCGCTCGTATTAGGAAAGTTCGTGCTCGTCGGCGAAGACGCTCCAGGCATGAAACGGGCCGACCGACGAACGCTGCAAACGCTGCGCCTGCCGGAGCAGCACCGGAATTTGTTCGGCTACTATCAGAAGGAGCTTCAGGATTACGGGGTCGTTCTGGCTCCGCAAAGCAAGCTGGCGGAGCTTGCGGTTCTGAAGTGCGGAGAGCGTACGAAAGCGGGCTCTAACGAGCATACAGGCGCCGGTGTCGAGGATGTTCTGCGCTTCGAAGGGAGGCTGCTTGGCGCCGAATGGGTGAAGGGGATCGGTAAGCAGCCCGGTATTCGCCGCGTTATGGTGGGGAAGCGGACCATCGTGTCTTCGCTGGCTCTGGATATGCTGCGGGATAGAGGCATCGCCGTGGATAGGCCGGAACCGAAATCGGGAAGGTGATCGGGGGGACGTATATGTTTATGGGGAAAGTGATCGGAAGCGTGTGGGCTACCCAGAAGGAAGAAGGCATGGACAATCTCAAACTGATGGTCGTTCAGCCGATCGATTTTCGGGAGCGGGAGACGGGTGCCTACGTCATTGCCACGGATCGGATCGGTGCCGGAGTCGGGGAGAAGGTCATCGTTTCGAGAGGGAGCCCGGCGCGGGCTTTGTTCGGCAGCCGAACGGTACCGGTCGACGCGATGATCGTCGGCATCGTCGATTCGTACGATGTCGCGGAGGAAAGCTGAGGCGAGGAAGCATGGAACAGGAGAAACAGCGCGTGATCCAAGAATACGTGCCGGGCAAGCAGCTTACACTGGCGCATGTGATTGCCAATCCGGACCGCTCGTTGTATACGAAGCTCGGTATCGAACAATCGAATGCGCTCGGCATCCTCACGTTAACGCCTACGGAAACGGCCATTATCGCAGCGGATATCGCTACGAAGGCGGCCGATGTCGGGATCGGCTATTTGGACCGTTTTACCGGCTCGTTAGTCATTGTTGGCGAAGTGTCCGCCGTCGAAACGGCGATAGAGGCGGTTAACGACTTTTTACGGGTCAAGCTAAAATTTGCTGCGGCAGAATTGACGAGGTCGTAAAGCATGCGAAAAGTGATGATTATCGGCGCTGTCGGAGCGGGGAAATCGTCGCTCGTGCGAGCGCTGTTTCACGACGATGCACCTGCAGTTAAGACGCAAAGCCTGAGCTATCGCGATTGGGTCATCGATACGCCGGGGGAATATACGGAGAACCCTATGTTTTACCGTTCGCTTATGGCGACTTCTCATGAAGCCTGCGCCGTCCTTCTCGTTCATGACGCGACGCGCGGAAGAAATTATTTCCCGCCGGGGTTCGCAAGCGGATTTCCGGTGCCTGCGCTGGGGGCGATTACGAAAATGGACCATCCGAAAGCCGATGCGGAACTTGCCGCTCGATTATTGAGACAGTCCTTGGCGTCAAGTGATATTTATTACACGTCGTCTGCCGATAAAAGAGGAATTGAAGAGCTGCGTAGCAGATTGCTGCGTATGGTCGAGGGCTCTACGGGCTGAAGCCATGTTCGATATGCGAGTCCCGGCTTTTCCAATAGGCAAATAATAGTTGTTAGGATGGGGATTAGAATGAGGAGCGCCGAAACGGGGGAGTGGATCAAAAGCGTCGGCATCGATATCGGCACGAGCACGACGAAAATGATAGTAAGCCGGCTGAAGGTCGCTCGGACCTCGAGCTCCCTTGCCTTGCCTCGCTACGAGATCGTGGAGCGCGAGCTTCTGTATGCGAGTCCGGTTTACGCCACGCCGTTAACGTCCGGCGATGATATCGACGCGCCGGCTATTTCGTCGATCTTGGCAAAAGAATACGCCGAGGCGGCCTGCCGTCCGTCCGACTTGAAAAGCGGCGCAGTCATCATTACGGGCGAGACGGCGAATAAGCGAAACGCCGAACGGATCGTTCATCTGCTTGCCGAGTCGTCAGGACGGTTTGTCGTCGCGACGGCCGGCGCCGATCTGGAAGCGCTGCTTGCAGGCAAAGGGTCAGGGGCGGAGCAGCGGTCGCGTGCAACGAAGGGCATCGTCGCAAGCATCGATATCGGCGGGGGGACGGCGAATGCGGCCTTGTTTCAACGCGGAAAGCTTGCCGGTACCGCAACCTTCCATCTTGGAGGAAGGCTGCTGCAGACGGATGCCGGCGGCGTACTGACAGGGGTTTCGCCGTCGCTGCTGCCTTGGCTTCGGACATGCGGCTACCGGCTTGAAGCCGGGCAGCATGTCGGCTGGGAACGGCTTAAGGGGATTTGCGAGCATATGTGCAAGACGATGATTTCGTATCTGGCGGGTTATGGCCGGCATGACGACATCCGCGCTTTGCTGCTTAGCGAGCCCTCAAACCCGTTGCCGCCCATTGAGGAATGGATGATTTCGGGCGGGATCGGTCAGCTCATGAACGAGCCCGCACCGGCCTCGCCGGCGGCAATGGCCCGATTCGGGGACGTCGGGCCGCTGCTGGCGCAATCCTTGAAGCATGTATGCCAAGCATTTGGGCTCAAGCTCGTACAGCCGGCACAAACCGTTCGCGCTACGGTCATCGGCGCGGGGATGCAGAGCACGGAAATCAGCGGTGCGACCGTGCATGCCGATCATACGCTTCTGCCTCTGCGCAATTTACCTGTTGCGAAACTCGAGCTTACCGCTGCGCTATTGACCGATCGCAGCTTGCTGAAAGAGGCGTTCGGTCGGATGGTCGAAGAGGGAGCGAGTCTTTTCGGGGTTAGAGGGTCGCCGCCTTTTGCGCTGGCCCTAGGAGGAGGCGGATACTGCTCGTATCAAACGGTGCAAGCGCTGGCGGAAGAGACGATCGCTGCCTATAAGCGCCAGCTTGGGGAGGTCGGTCAGCTTGTCGTCATATGCGAGGGCGATACGGCGAAAGCGCTCGGACAATCGCTGGAACGCCGATGCGGCGAACGGCCGCGGATCGTTTGCATCGATCAGATCAACGTCCGGCAAGGCGACTACATTGATATAGGCGAGCCGATAGGGGGTTCGCTTATTCCGGTCGTAGTGAAAACCTTAGCCTTTCACCGTAAGGAAGGAGGAGAGGAAGCTGCGCAAAAAAACGACTTTGCTTGGAAAGACGTATCAATTCGGCGATCTGAAGGAAATCATGGCGAAAGCGAATGAAGAGAAGTCCGGCGACCAGCTGGCCGGTATTGCAGCGGAAGACGCCAAGGAGCGGATGGCGGCCAAACTTGTTCTTGCCGATCTGACGCTGGCGGAAATTCGCGACAATCCGCTTCTGCCGGGGGAGAAGGACGAAGTGTCTCGGATTATCGAAGAAGCGATGAACGAAAGCATTTATAAGGATATTCGCAATTGGACGACTGCCGAGCTCCGCGAATACTTGTTAAAGCAGAGTACGACAGACACCGACATTCGCAGGCTGAGCCGAGGATTGACGAGCGAGATGATCGCATCAGCGGCCAAGCTGATGAGCAATATGGATTTGATCCAAGCGGCGGCCAAGGTCGAAGCGACGACTCACTGTAACATCACGATCGGGCAAAAGGGCG
The DNA here is from genome assembly GCF_046244365.1 of Paenibacillus litoralis. Classification (NCBI taxonomy): domain Bacteria; kingdom Bacillati; phylum Bacillota; class Bacilli; order Caryophanales; family Paenibacillaceae; genus Paenibacillus; species Paenibacillus litoralis. The sequence goes on from NZ_CP176395.1 coordinate 4,160,968, forward strand.
TGCTCGCCGGCCGCGCGCAGCCGAATCATCCTACCGACAGCGTTGCCGGCATGAAGGCTTCCTTATATGAGGCGCTCAGCTACGGTATCGGGGATGCGGTGATCGGCATCAATCCGGTGATAGATTCGGCGGATAGCGTCAAGGAGCTGCTGCATGCATCGAAGGAAGTCATGGAGCGATGGAGCATTCCTACGCAGAACTGTGTCCTTGCCCATATCAAAACGCAAATGCGCGCCATCCGCCAGGGGGCGGCTGCCGATATGGTTTTCCAAAGCCTGGCCGGAACGGAAGCCGGCAACAGGGCGTTCGGCATCGACTTCGCGCTGCTTGACGAAGCGGACGACTTGATTCGCAGGAGCGGTACGGCGCCGGGGCCGAACCTGTGGTATTTCGAAACCGGACAAGGGTCGGAGCTTTCCTCCGAGGCCCATCACGGTATCGACCAGTTGACGCTCGAAGCGCGATGCTACGGGCTTGCGCGGCATTATAAACCGTTTATCGTCAATACCGTCGTCGGCTTTATCGGACCGGAGTTTCTGTATGACAGCAAGCAGGTGATTCGTGCCGGTCTCGAGGATCATTTTATGGGCAAAATGCATCTGCTCCCGATGGGCGTCGACGTCTGCTATACGAACCATATGAAGGCGGACCAGAACGATATGGACAATCTGGCTGTCTTGCTTGGCGCTGCGGGTGTCAATTATATTATCGGCGTCGCGATGGCTGACGATTGCATGCTCAATTACCAGTCGACCAGTTACCACGATATTGCGACGCTTCGCGAGCTGATGGGTCTTAGGCCGGCACCCGATTTCGAGAGATGGCTCGAAAAAATGGGGATCATGGAGAATGGCAAATTAACCGCGCTTGCCGGCGATCCGACCCTTTTTATGTAGCACTTGCGGCGGCTTCTATAGCAGAGGAGGAAGCGCATATGCACGACAACCGGCTAACGGCCGAATTGCTGCTCGACAAGGTGATGGCAGTACTGGATAAACGATTGTCGGTTGGAGGAACCGCTGCGTCGGAGGCTAATTCCTTGCAGGCGGGACAGGAAGTTGCTGATTCACCTCGGGTGGAACGAGAGGTTACTGATAAGCCTCGAGCGGAAAAAGAGGTGCCGGCATCCGCAACGGCCCCATCTAGCGTGCCGAAGCCCATTTGGCCGGAAGGAATGGACGAGCTGCTGTCCAGCACCCCATCGAGAATCGGCGTATGGCGTGCGGGCACGAGGCCGTTAACGAAAGAGATGCTGAAATTCAGATGCGACCATGCGGCGGCGGTCGATTCGATCTACGGGGAAGTAAACCGGAAGCTGTTGGATGAATTTGGGCTGTTTACGGTGGAGACGTGCTTCGAAAACACGGAGCATTACCTGAAACGGCCGGATAAAGGGAGAGTCCTTAGCGAGGAGGGCGTAAGCGCAGTCCGGCAGCGCTGCGCACAGAAGCCGCAGGTCCAAATCGTCGTGTCGGACGGTCTGAGCGCTAATGCGATCGATGCGAATTTACGCGATGTGTATCCCGCGCTGCGAGATTCGCTTGAAGCGTACGGGCTGAAAAGCGGGACTCCTTTTTTTGTCAGGGGCGGCCGTGTGGCTTGCATGGATCATATCGGCGAGATGTTACAGCCGGAAACACTTGTGCTGCTGATCGGCGAGCGACCGGGACTCGTATCCTCAAAATCGATGAGCGCTTACATGTGCTACCGGCCGCGTAAAGGGACGGTAGAAAGCGACCGTACGGTCATTTCGAATATTCATCACGGCGGGACGCCTCCCGTAGAGGCGGGAGCGCATATCGGAACGGTGCTCAAGAAAATGCTCGAGCAGAGGACGAGCGGCGTGAATTTGGACTTCTGATCAGCCGAGCAGTCTCAATACGAGTATCCCTACGATCGCGAGTGCGGCTCCGGCGGCTTCCATCCGGCTGAACGATTCCCGCAGCACGAGCCTGGCATAAAGCAATATCAGGACGACGCTCATAGCGCCGATCGCCGATACGAGTCCGGTGACGCCGTACTTGAATGCCGGCATCAACAGCATCATACCGGAAATGTTCGTTATGCCTACGAACATGCCCCATAACACCGTTTTGCCAAACGGCCATTGGGCAGGGACGGATGCTTGCCGGGCTGACGTACTCGCCGCATCTGTAAGCCGTACGGAGTCATCATCGTTCATTGCGGAAACCGCCGCTTCTTGCGAGGCGGAGTGACGGGCATTATCGGCGGAAGATACGGCTGCTTTGAGCGGCTGAGGAGCATCCGCCGCTTCTTGAACATGGCCGGATTGAAGCTGCTTGCGGGATTGCGTGCTGCGCAGCCAAGTTCCGATAAACAGCAGGGCACCCGTTCCGTACATAAAGGTCAGCGTCGGAAACGTAAACGCATGCCACAGCGTCGATTGCTTCGAAGCCAGGTCGGTAATGGCAAAGCCGAGCATGGCGAGTATCGCCCATTGAACGCCGTTCAGATTCGAGAGCGAAATTTCGTTCGAATAACGGATCATCAATATTCCGCCTAAAATAATAACGAAAGCGACGATCTGACCGGTGGTTAGCGTCTCGCGCCACAGCACGTAAGCGCCTGCAACGACGACGACGGGCGGAAGCGCGGTGAAGATGGCGACAAGCGAAGCTTTGCCGACGGCAAAGCCTTTGTACATGGACGCATTAGACGCATACGAAAACAAGCCCATGACGAGTCCCATCAGCGATCCTTCCGTCCAGCGCTGTCCCGTTGCGAGCGCGGCCGTCAGAGCGACGACGGTGCCGAGTAAATAAACGCCGAACAGCATCAGGCTGCGATCCAGCGGTTTTTGCGACGTCCATTGATAGAAGATGCCGCGAAAGCCGAAGCAAACGGCTGCTCCGGCAGCATAGGCGAGCCACATATAGGTATTCTCCTTTGGCGGTATGAATGACGAGAATCCCCGTAAACGAGGAAGGCGCTTCCCATGGCCGACCGAAGCGTTGCGGGGCTTTTTACGATTCTATTAAATATAAGGGCAGTGCCGAGGTTCGTCAATGAAGGAGAAATGTTTCGCTGGTCAATGCGTGCCGGATTTAGTAAAATGGAAACCGTTACAATTCGAATTGGGAGGTTGTTTTGGATGACGACAGAGCAGGTTGGCTATTTCGGTCAATTCGGGGGGAGCTTTGTGCCGCCCGAGCTTCAAGAGGTGCTCGATTACTTAGCTTCACAATTTTACAAGTTTAAAGACGACCCCGAATTCATCGAAGAGTACAACTATTATTTGAAGGAATTCGTAGGCCGCGAAAATCCGCTTACTTATGCCGAACATTTGTCGGACAAGCTTGGCGGGGCCAAAATCTATTTGAAGCGGGAAGATTTGAACCACACCGGTTCCCACAAAATCAACAATGTGCTCGGACAAATATTGCTCGCCAAACGAATGGGCGCGAAGCGCATCATCGCCGAAACGGGCGCCGGACAGCATGGGGTGGCTACAGCTACCGTCTGCGCCATGTTCGATATGGAATGCGTCATTTATATGGGGGCGGAAGATACGCGCCGTCAGGCGCTTAACGTATTCAGGATGGAGCTGCTCGGAGCGAAGGTCGTTCCGGTCGCCAAAGGGCAGGGACGTTTGAAGGACGCGGTTGACGAGGCGCTCGGCGATCTCGTCGCGAACTACAAAACGACATTTTATTTGCTCGGTTCGGCTGTAGGACCTCATCCGTATCCGACGATCGTCAAGCATTTTCAATCCGTTGTCAGTGAAGAGTCCAAACGGCAAATTCTCGCCAAGGAAGGCAGACTGCCCGATGCGGTAATCGCGTGCGCCGGAGGCGGAAGCAATGCGATCGGCGCCTTTGCGCATTATATCGACGAGCCAGGCGTACGCCTGATCGGCGTAGAGCCGGATCAAGCTCCGACGATGACCCAGGGGGTGCCGGGCGTTATCCACGGCTTCAAATGCTTGGTGCTGTTAGACGAGAACGGCAATCCGAAGCCGACCTATTCGATCGCTGCGGGACTCGACTACCCGGGTATCGGACCGGAGCATAGCTATTTGAAGGAAAGCGGCCGCGCGGAATACTATACCGTTACGAATGAAGAAGTGCTGGATGCGTTCCAGGTGCTCTCCAAGACGGAAGGGATTATCCCCGCGCTCGAAAGCGCGCACGCCGTCGCCTATGCGCTCAAGCTGGCGCCGACGCTCGCCAAGGATGCGATATTGATCGTGAACCTGTCGGGACGCGGCGACAAAGACGTGGAACAAGTATTCCATATGCTAAAAAAGTAAAGCATAGGAGTTGCCCCGCATTCCGGTGCGGGGTTCTTTTTATCGATGGAAACCCGGTTCAGGATGATCGGTACCGGTACCAAGAACGATTTCGAGCGGAGTGAGCATACATGGGTATTCGCGTCCTTAAGACGGCTATTGCGGCGACGCTCGCCATATACTTAGCGCAGTGGCTTGATCTGGGCTCTCCATTGTCGGCTGGCTTGCTTGCGATTCTGGGCGTCGACGTTACGAAAAAACGGAGCTTGAAAAGCGCCGGCATCCGCATTCTAGCTTCCTTGTTCGGACTGTTTGTCGGATCGATTCTCTTCTATGTATGCGGCTTTCAGGTATGGGTTATGGCGCTCTTCGTGATGTCGGTTTATCCGATTCTGGCTAAGCTTAAGCTAAGCGACGGGATCGTGACCGGAACGGTCGTCATGATTCATCTGTTCGTCGCGGAGTCGATCGAGGCGGCGATGATCTGGAATGAAGTGATGCTGCTGTTCGTCGGACTCGGCACGGCTACCGTCATCAACTTGATTTATATGCCGAGTCCGGAGCGCAGACTGCAGGAAGCGCGCAAACGGATCGACGAGCTGTTTTCCGTTATTTTCGGCGAGATCGCCATTCATTTGCGGGAAGGCGACAATCATATTTGGGACGGCAAAGAGCTGCTTGCGGCAGGCCAAGCCATCCGTGAAGGCTTATCGTTATCCGAACATTCCGCCGAAAATCGGCTCTTCTATGCCGATAACGAATGGGAGGGCTATTTCGAGATGAGAAGGCAGCAGCTCGATACGATCGACGATATGCTGGATCTCGTCTCGCAGGTATATCAAAGCCTTCCGCACGGGGAGGCGGCCGCGCGTTTGTTCGATATGCTGAAGGTCGACGTAAAAGAAACCTTTTATACCGGAAACGCGGAGAAAGAACTTGATGCTCTGGAGCGTTCGTTCAAATCGATGGAGCTGCCGCAAACGCGCGAAGAGTTCGAGATGCGTTCCGCTATTTTGCAGCTTTGCCTGGAGCTTAAGGTATACTTGTCCATCGCCAAGACGCTTAAGAAGCGAAAAGAAAGCAATGAAAATACCCTTTGAATACAAGGGCGAGGCTCGAAAGCGATAGGGAGAAAATAGCAAATGAAACCATTCTTCGGTTACCTGCAAAATTTACGGAGAGCTTAATCAAATAGTTGTCACCCTAGACGAATGTCCTGCATACAATTTAAATGAATGATTGTATGGAGGAGGTTGAAAGGATGTCTATTGCAGATAAAGACTTGCAGCGGAGAGAGATTATAACGAAAGCGGTCTGCGGCAAAGGTCGTAAGTTCAGCCAGGTGAGCCACACCGTAATTCCGTCCCATGCTCCAACCAGCATCCTCGGCGCTTGGATTATCAATAACCAATACGAGGCCGCGAAAGGCAGCAACGGAATCGAGGTAATCGGTACTTACGACATCAACATCTGGTATTCGTACGACAAAAACACGAAAACGGACGTAGCTAAGGAAACGGTATCGTATGTTGATGTTGTCCCGCTATCCTATCTGGATAAAAAACATAGAGCTTCCACAGCGGAAGTTTCGGCGGTGGCGACACAGGAGCCGAACTGTGTGGAAGCTACGGTTTCGTCCCACGGAGACAGCGTGATCATTCGAGTGGAGCGGGAGTATTTCGTCGAAATGGTCGCCGAAACGAAGGTATGCGTCATTGTCGATCCGAACGGAATCAGCGATTTTGGCGACAAAACGATCGATTTCGATGGCGGAGACGACGATTACGAAGACTTGGATCCGGATCTGCTCGACGACGAGCTGAACTGACGGGTAAGCAGCTTTTGACGCTCTTTGCATGCTCTCGAGGCCGTTTTGCTGGCACAAAACGATTTGCGATGGCGTCGCTTAAGACTCCGTTTGTTGTGTACTAATGGGATAGTATATGCGGCTGCACAGATCGTGCTGAGGGCGTTTGCCCTCTTTTTGTTTTTTCTTATTCCGGAAAGATGCCCTTGAAAAAAAGTTGCGGGAGGGGTTTGCGTGCATTTATTTTTTCTGCATGGGAACGAGCCGGGAGTCAAGCTGCTGCTTGAGCGTCTCCTGATACCGCATGGCAGTCTGTATCCTGCCGGTTTGGCCTGCGATGCGGTGTTGTGTTGGGGGGGCAGTCATCGCGATAAGCTGCGGAAGGCGGCTTCCGTCCGTCTGTTGAACAGGCCGGAGGCGGTGGAAGGCGCAAGCCAGGCGAGGCTTCGGGAACGGACGTTACGGCTGCACGGCATAAAAACGATGGAGCGGTTGCCCGGAGGCCGGCCGAGAGGCTCGCTTGGCAGCGAATTTTCGCGCGAATACCGCGTACCCGTTTTTCAATTGGATGCATTGGCGTTATTCGAGAAAAAGCATGAAGGTGCATTGCTTACGGCCAAAACACGGTTATCGAACGCCGGCAGCCATTACCAGGAGCTGGACTCGTCCGAGCTAACGTTTCATGCCAAGCGCGCAAGCCGGGAAGCCGTGAAAGCCGTTTATGCCCTCGGGCTTGATTATGCGTTAGTCCACGTCGGCATACGGCCGAATGGCGATACGGTGGTCGCCGACGTTCGGCCGACCTTTCCTATGACAATCCGCTACGCCGAGCTGTTTGCGGATGCCATTACAGCCTACGGCGAACAGCTAACCCGCGAGCTGGAGCGCAAATCCCCCGCCGTGCTCGGCGCCGATCCCGAATTCGTTCTGCAAAATCCGGAAGGGCGCATTGTGCCCGCTTCGCGTTTCTTTGAAAAGGACGGTCAAGTCGGAAGCGACGGCGTCGTTATGCGCAGTCATAAAGTCGTGCAAGCGCTCGCCGAGCTCCGACCCGCGCCAAGCTCGAACCCGCGCGAGCTCGTCCGCAGACTGAAACAGACGATGCGGACGGCGGCTTCGATGCTGGGCGACGAGCCGCTCGTTTGGCTGGCGGGCGGCATGCCCGTCAAAGGACTTGCGCTCGGGGGACACATTCATTTCAGCGGACTTTGGCCGAACGTTCACCTGCTTCGCGCGCTGGACAATTATTTGGCACTCCCGCTTTCATTAATAGAAGGAGAAGGCGCGAAGCGCCGAAGACCTCGTTACGGGGTGCTCGGCGATTTTCGCAAGAAGCCTCACGGGGGCTTCGAATACCGTACGCTTCCAAGCTGGCTGGTTTCGCCCGAAACCGCAGTTGGGGTGATCACGCTTGCGCGCATCATCAGCGACCATTATTTGAAATTCGGCTACGAGCCGCTTTCGATGCCCGGCATTCAGCAAGCCTATTACGAAGGGGATAAGCTCGCCATCCTTCCGCACGCGGAGCGGCTGTGGAAAGATATCGAGTCAACTCCCGCCTACAAAGCATACCGGACCGAGTTGGATTGGCTGAAAATGCGTATGCTTGAACTTCATTGCTGGGACGAAGCCGAAGATTTCCGCCCGAAGTGGGGCGTACAAACGGAGGAGGAAGCGCCTGTATGGACGCCGGCAGAGGGGAATAAGCAATTGCGGAGCGCCGCGAAGAGAGCTTACGAGAAGCCCAACGTTTGGCTCGCAGGCAGGTGAAGAGGATCGACAAAATACGGCAAATCTACGGTTTCCATCCGATTCATGCTATAATAGGGCTATTGTGAACCGTATTGGGGGATGGAAATGACGAAGTACACACCGATGATCGAGCAATATTTGTCCATTAAAGCCGGTGTGCAGGACGCCTTTTTGTTTTTTCGGCTGGGCGATTTTTATGAGATGTTTTTTGAGGATGCGATACTGGCCTCCCGCGAGCTTGAGATTACGTTGACCGGCAGAGAGGGCGGGGCGGAGGAGCGCATCCCGATGTGCGGAATCCCCTACCATTCTGCGGAAAACTACATAGCGAGACTGATTGAAAAAGGATATAAAGTCGCGATCTGCGAGCAGGTGGAGGATCCTTCCGAGGCGAAGGGCGTCGTTCGACGCGAGGTCGTGCGGATCGTTACGCCGGGCACGCTGATGGACGGGAAGCTGCTAAGCGACAGGCTGAACAATTACATCGCCGGTGTCGTAGCGCTTGGCGACCGCTTCGGATTCACGGTTTGCGATTTGTCGACGGGCGAAATGTATGTAACGGAACTTGCCGGCGCATACGAGCCTCTTGTCGACGAGCTCGCCGTATATTCGCCGTCGGAGCTGATCGCGGGCACGGAGCTGCTGGAACAGCTTCAGACGGGTCTTCATGCAGCGGTACGGCCCGCCGTCATGACGAACTGGGATAAGGCGGACGGCGTTCCGCTGGAGAATCAATTTCCGGCGGAGACGGTCGCCGCGCTTTCTGCACCCTCACGCGCCGCCGTAGCCTTGATGCTCTCTTACTTGGGGGAAACGCAGAAAAGGGCGCTTACGCATATCACAAACGTTCACTGGTACGAAACAAATCAATATATGACGATGGATCCGTTCACCAGACGAAATCTGGAGCTGGTGGAGACGGTTCGTGAACGAAGCAAAAAGGGCTCGCTGCTATGGCTTCTGGACGAGACGGTAACCGCGATCGGCGGGCGCATGCTGCGGCGCTGGATCGAGAAGCCGCTAATGAACCGGGAGCGTATCGAAGAACGTCTCGACGCGGTCGATTGTCTCTATAATCAACTGATCGTTCGCGACGAGCTGCGCGGGTTGCTGAAAGAGGTTTACGATCTGGAGCGGCTCGTCGCCCGAATCTCCTACGGAAGCGCGAACGCGCGCGATCTTCATGCGCTTAAGCTGTCTCTGGCGGTCGTACCGGCCGTTCGCGAGCTGTGCTTGTCCGCGTCGTCCGAGACGCTGCGCCGGCTCGCTTCGCAAATCGACGGCTGCACCGACATCGGCAGCTGGATCGAGGCCGCGATCGTCGAGGATGCGCCGGTTTCGGTACGCGACGGCGGCATGATCAAGGACGGCTACGATCCGCATCTTGACCAGCTCAAGGAAGCGGACCGCAACGGCAAGCAGTGGATTGCGGAGCTGGAGCGGCGCGAGCGAGAACGGACGGGCGTGAAATCGCTCAAAATCGGCTATAACAAGGTGTTCGGCTATTACATTGAAGTAACGCGCTCCAACCTGGGATCGCTTCCGGAAGGATTGTATGAGCGCAAGCAAACGCTGGCCAATGCGGAGCGTTTCATCACGCCGGAGCTCAAGGAGAAAGAAGCGCTTATTCTCGAAGCTCAGGAGAAGATGGTCGACATCGAATACGGCTTGTTCGTTCAACTGCGCGAACGCGTAGCCGGCGAAATCGACCGGTTACAGCGTTTGGCCGAGCGCATTGCCGCTGCGGACGCCTACCAATCACTGGCGACGATAAGCGCGAGCAACCGTTTCGTGCGTCCGCAGCTGTCGGACGGATACGGGCTTCAAGTGGAAGGCGGCAGACATCCGGTCGTCGAAGCGGTGTCGAAGGACGGGCAATTCGTTCGGAACGACACGATGCTGGACAAGCAGGACGGCAGTATGCTGCTAATCACGGGGCCGAATATGGCGGGGAAGAGCACGTACATGCGCCAGGTGGCGATGATCGGCATCATGGCGCAAATCGGCTGCTTCGTCCCGGCGGATCGGGCCGTCGTGCCGCTGATCGATCGTATTTTCACGCGGATCGGGGCGGCTGACGACTTGATCGGCGGACAAAGCACGTTCATGGTCGAAATGATGGACATACAGGTAATGACCGCCAAGGCTACCGAGAGAAGTCTCGTTATTATCGACGAGCTGGGAAGAGGGACTTCCACCGGCGAAGGGATGGCGATCGCCCAGGCCGTGATCGAGTTTTTGCATGACCGGATCGGCTGCAAGACGCTCGTATCGACGCATTTTCATGAGCTTGCTCATCTGGAGGAAAGCTTGCCGCAGCTGCGGAATTACTGTATGGCGGTGAAGGAAAGCGGCCAGCAGGTGACGTTCCTGCGCAAGCTGATCCGCGGGGCGGCAAGCACGAGCTACGGCATCTATTGCGCCAGAATCGCCGGACTTCCCGATTTGATTATCGAACGGGCATACGAGCTGTTGAACGGCATGGAGCATCAAGAAGACGCATCGCGACCGGCTAAGACGGAAGCGGCCTCCGCCATGTCAGGAAAAGCGGCTCATCAGCCTCCGGATCAGGGGGACAATCTTGCCGGAACGACCGGAGGGCTCGTTTATGAGAAGCAAGCGGCGCCTTCGTCCGGTTTCGACATTCGGGAGACAGGCTCCGTTCAAAGCGACGTCGCCCGGCAGCAGACGGCGGCCGGATACGTGCAGCTCAGTCTGTTCCAAGAACAAGCGGAAGCGAAGGCGGCTGCAGCCAAGCCCAAATCGGATGCGAAGGCGGATCATGTCGCGGAGCTGATCCGTACGGCTGATTTGATCAACATGACGCCGCTTGCGGCGATGAATTTGCTCTATGAATTGAAACAAAAGCTGCAGGAGAAATAAGGGCTGCCGCAACATGAATATAGACGACCTTGGGGAGGGCGGGCTGAGATGAAGCGTCAAAGATACGGATTTCTGCGGCGTATGGTTGTCGGTGCGCTGATCGCGGCTTGCTTGTCCGCATCGCCTGCAGTCCTCTCGGCGGAGAGTATGGACAGTAAAGCGGCGGATCGGGATCTCGTACAGGAATTGATCGAGAAATACCATGTCAGCGGGTTGGAGAGCGAAGCGCTCGCGGGGAAATCCGTCGATGAAATGCTGGAGAAGCTGAATGATCCGCATACCAACTATTTTACTAAGGAAGACTACGCTTCTTTTCAAAGCATGCTTAACCGGGATTTCGTCGGGATCGGCATTCAGCTCGAAGAGGTCAAGGAAGGATTGCTCATTGTCGAAGTGTATGCCGGTACCGAGGCGGAAGCCGCCGGTATTCGGGAGGGCGACATCATCGTAGCGGTCGAAGGCAGTCGGGTAGCGGGACAGAAGTATGACGAGTTAACCGGTGTTCTGCTTGGTCCCGAGAACAGCGTACTGAACGTGGAGATCGAACGCGAAGGCAATCGAAAAGCATACGCCATCAAACGTAAAACCATCGTACTGCCTGTCGTCACGGGACAGCTGTTCGACGGCCAAACGGGTTATATTAAAGTCGCCACTTTCTCGGAGGACGCGGACGAACGTTTTCAAGACGAATTAAACAAATTGAAAAAAGCCGGGATGACATCGCTGATCGTCGATTTGCGCGACAATCCGGGGGGATTGGTGGATACGGCGCAAAACATCGCGAAGGCGTTTATCGAGAACGGGGTACTCATTCATATGCTTGACCGGGACAAGAACGACAAGCCCGTTTTCGTCGAAGGCGGTTCGGCATTGCCATTGCCCGTCTACTTTCTGGTAAATGAGTTCAGTGCAAGCGCCTCTGAAGTGTTGACAGGCTTTGTTCAAGATTACAAGCTGGCCAAAGTGATCGGGAAGAAAACGTACGGAAAAGGAAGCGTACAGTCGATTTTCGGACTCACAAGCGGCGGCATGCTAAAACTGACGATCGAACAGTACTTGACGCCTAATTATCGGGTTGTCGATCATAAAGGACTGCAGCCGGATACGGAGGTCGAGGGCAACCTTCCGCAGTTGATCGAAGCACTCCATCAAACCGGCATCACGGAAATAACTCTCGAGCGAACGCCGACGCAAGTAACGATCGATAGAGTCAAACGCGAAGAGCTGATGAGCGTTGTCGTCGAGAATGGAAAAACGTATGTTCCCGCTCGAGTACTGGCTGCGCTTATCGGCGGAACGGTCGGCTGGAACGCCGAGTACTCCTCGGTTGACGTGAAAGCTGCGAAGGCGGCCGCTTCCTATACCGAAAAAGACAGGACGCTCATTTTGAAGGACGGTACGGGATACATCGAATTAGGCGCATTCACGCGCGCTTTCCCTCAACTGGCTTGGGGCGGAGAAGGGGAGCGGATATCGATTTTTGCCAGGAAGGCGGGGTAAAAGGTATGGGCAGCATTCGCATTCTAGACGATCATATTGCGAACCAGATCGCCGCGGGCGAGGTAGTCGAACGTCCTTCGTCGGTCGTAAAGGAATTGGTGGAGAATGCGATTGACGCCGGGAGCTCGCGGATCGACGTATCGCTCGAAGAGGGCGGGTTGCAGCTGATCCGCGTGACCGACAACGGATCGGGCATTGCGGGTGACGACCTCCAGACGGCTTTTCTCCGTCACGCGACAAGCAAAATCGTTTCCGGCAAAGATTTGTTCCATATTCGAACGTTAGGCTTTCGCGGAGAAGCGCTGCCTTCCATCGCCGCCGTCTCTAAAGTCGAGTGCGCAACGGCAACCGATACCGGCGGCCTAGGCCGCCGTCTCGTAATTGAAGGCGGAACGGTCGTAAGCTTCGAGGATGCGGCGTCATCGCGCGGCACCGACATTTTGATTAAGGAATTGTTTTACAACACGCCGGCCAGGCTCAAGTATATGAAGACGATTCAGACGGAGCTCGGACATGTCTCGGATTATATTTACCGGCTGGCGATGGCGCATCCCGGCATTGCGTTCACGCTAAAGCATAACGGAAATACGCTCCTGCAGACGCTCGGCAACGGGGACTTGCTGCAGGTCGTCGCGGCGGTATACGGAACGGCGCTCGCAAAGCAGATGGTGCCGGTCAGCGGCGAAAGTCTCGATTATGCGGTTATCGGTTACGTTTCGAAGCCGGAGTTGACGAGGGCGAACCGTTCGGCCGTATCCACATTCATCAACGGACGGTACGTAAAAAATTATGTGCTTGCGAATGCTGTCATGAACGCTTTCCACACGCTGCTGCCGATCAACCGGTTTCCTGCGGCTGCACTGCACTTAACGATGGATCCTTCACTACTGGACGTGAACGTTCACCCGGCGAAGCTGGAAGTCCGCTTCAGCAAGGAAGCGGAGCTGATGCAGTGCGTGGAGCAGGCGGTTCGCGAAGCGCTTGGCCGCCATGTGCTTATCCCGAAGGGAGGGAAGACGGCTGCGCCAAAGACTGCGGTCATCCAAGAAAGGATGGAGCTGTATCGCCCGTCGGCAGCGGAAGCGGCGCCGCAACCGGCGGCTCCCGCCGCAAGCCCGGACATCAAGGTCCCCGGCTCCGCCGGCGATCTTGATGCGGGATTGGCGGCGATCCGCCCGGCTGCGCCTAGCGGCGGCGGCTCTGCTGCGCGCGTCAGCTACGCGGCTCCAACGGCGCAGCCTGCGCCGCGCGAGTTTGCAGCAGCCGGGGACAGCCCGGCGCCGGCGCGCGCCGAATCGGCAGCCGCGGCCGTCCCGCCGGCTGCCATGCCGCAGCGGTATGCCGCTTCCGGCGGCGGTTCCGGCCGGGCGCCGCAGCCTGCGCCGCGCGTGCAGCTGCCCGAGGGCGCGTATATGGCGATCGGCGGCGTCAGCGCCGAGCCGGTCGAGCGTCCCGCGCCGACGCTGCCCGCATTTCCGCAGCTTGCGCCGATCGGCCAGCTGCACGGGACGTACCTCGTGGCGCAGAACGAGGACGGTCTGTACTTGATCGACCAGCACGCCGCGCACGAAAGAATCAATTTCGAGCATTATTACGAGCTGTTCGGCCGTCCCGTCGAGGTAAGCCAAGAGCTGCTCGTACCGATTACGCTCGATTTTACCCCCGCGGAAGCGGAGCAGATGAAAACGCGGCTGTCGATGTTCGAGCAGGTCGGCGTGTTTATCGAGCATTTTGGCGGGAACACTTTTATCGTAAGGGCGTATCCGCACTGGCTGCCGGCCGGCGAGGAGAAAGACGTCCTTGAGGAAATGGCCGAATGGGTGCTGTCCGAGAAGAAAACGATCGATTTGGCGCGGCTGCGCGAGAAGTCTTCGGCGCTCTGCTCCTGCAAGGCGTCGATTAAAGCGAATCAGAGCCAGAGCCTGCTCGAAATGGAGGCGCTGCTCGACCGGTTAGCGGCATGCCGGAATCCCTATACATGCCCGCACGGCAGGCCGATCGTCGTAAGCTTCTCTTCGTATGAACTGGAAAAAATGTTTAAACGCGTCATGTAACGCGCGGAAACGCGTTTCCGCGCGATGTTGAAAGGGGGAACATCGTGCTCATCACGACATCGTATGCGCCGTCCGATCAACTGAAGGCTGCGGTCAATAGGCTTGCGGACGGGCTTGAAGGAAAGCTTGTCCCAAGGCGGCAATATTCCTTGCCGAGGCTACGTTCGATGTACGGCGATTCCGATATTTTGGTCGCGAACGAACGGGAGCTGCGGTATTATGCCGGAGACGGCACGGAAGTTTATTTTCATCCCAGCAACGGATATGTCAGAATCAAACGCATGCGGAAGGGCGAGAGCGATCTGCTGATCGAAATCAGCGGGGCATCGCCGGGCGATTCCGTATTGGATTGTACGGCGGGGCTCGCAGCCGATGCAATTGTTTTCGCTTACGCCGTAGGGCCGACGGGTACCGTTACGGCACTGGAAAGCAGCCCGGTGCTGGCATGCTTGCTGCGTGAAGGTTTATCCTCCTACACGACCGAAATTGCGGAAGCGACCGTTGCCATGAGAGCCGTCCGCGTTGAAGAATCGGATCATCTGGATTATTTGCGGCGACAGCCTGACCGCAGCTTCGACATCGTCTATTTTGATCCGATGTTTCGCAAGCCGATACAAGATTCCAGCTCCATGTCGCCGATCCGTTCGGTAGCGGACATGCGTGCCCTTACCGAGGAGGCGGTTGCCGAAGCGAAAAGGGTGGCGCGGCGTTGCGTGATCCTGAAAGAGCACCGGGATAGCGGAGAATTCGAGCGGCTCGGTTTTACGAGAAACGATCGTTCGCAAGCAGCTAAAACCGTTTATGGAGTGATTGAACTGTGACGCAAGGCAATACCAAACCAAAGCTGCTGGTGCTCGTCGGACCGACAGCGGTAGGAAAGACCGCGTTAAGCTTGGAAATCTCGAAGCAGCTAGGCTGCGAAATCATTTCCGGCGACTCGATGCAAGTATATCGCGGCATGGATATCGGGACGGCCAAAGCGTCTCCGGACGAGCAGAAGCTCGTTCCCCATCATATGATCGATATTCACGATCCCGACTATCCTTTCTCGGCTGCCGAATTTCAGGAACGGGCCCATCGGTTGATCGCAGAGATTACCGCAAGAGGCAACTTGCCGTTCATCGTCGGCGGGACAGGACTTTACGTGGAATCGCTTTGCTACGGCTTTCAATTTACGGATGCCGGCTGGGACGAGCCGTTCCGCAACGCGCAGCAAGCCTTTCTCGAGGAGCATGGCGAGGCGGCGCTTCACGACAGGCTGCGGCAGGTCGATCCCGCTTCCGCCGAACGGTTGCACCCGAACGATCACCGCAGGGTGATTCGCGCCTTGGAGGTCGTTCATGTGACGGGCAAGCCGCTTTCGGAGCATTTGGCCGGGCAGAAGAAGGAATCGCCGTTCGAACTCTGCCTGATCGGGTTGACAATGGATAGGGCAATCCTATATAAACGAATTGAAGAGCGGATCGATCTGATGATCGAGCAGGGGCTTGTCGATGAAGTGAAGGGACTGCTTGCCAAAGGCTATAACCGCGGGCATATTGCCATGCAAGCGATCGGGTACAAGGAGATTATCGATTATGTCTGCGGGGAGACGGAATATAACAGAGCCGTCGAGCTGCTTAAGCGAAATACGCGCCGTTTTGCCAAAAGACAGCTGTCCTGGTTTCGGCATATGCATGACATTCAATGGGTAACCGTCCAGGAAGCGTCAAACTTTTGTGATGTTTTGCAAGAAATTCGTGCTATAATAGCAGGAAAGTTTCACCCTCATGCGGAATATACTACAAAGCAATAGCTAGTACCAGGATTGAATACCGGTTTTGTGAAACGAATACGCTCTACGGTATGTCTTATACTATGTGCGCATGCCGTCAGCAAGCGGTATGGAATGGGACAAGGAATCGATTGACCTTGTACATATGGCAAGCCGCGGAACGCTTCGGCGTTCTTGCTTGAACCGGGATCGGCGATAGAGACGTCCAGACGGGACGGGTTCGTACTTTCGGTCCGGAGTTCCACAAGCTTTGAATGAATCAGCGAATGCTTGCCAAGCGGGCTGCTCGCTCCACAATTATTTAGGGGGTTCGACGAATGAACAAATCGATCAACATCCAGGACAATTTTCTGAATTCGCTGCGCAAGGAGAGCATTCCGGTAACCGTCTATTTGACGAACGGCTTTCAAATTCGCGGCGTTATTAAAGCGTTTGACAACTTTACGATCATTATCGACAGCGAAGGCAGACAGCAAATGGTATATAAGCATGCGATTTCCACCTTTACGCCTTCCCGCTCGGTTTCTTTTTTGCAGGACAACAATCACGACGCCTAATCGCGTAACCTTTTTCGCATCAGCATCGTCTATAGCAACGTACGGAACAACCCCAACGGGTTGTTCTTTTGTTAGAAAGGAGCTTTTGTTATAAAATTGTTAGGAGCCTGTTAGGAATGTCGCGGATTAAGCTACAGAGCATCGCGTCACTCCGTAGGGATTTGAACTTGGGCTCCCCGCAAAGTATTCGGTTGTTTGGTTGAGATTTCGGGCCCCCCCGCAAAGTACTCGGATTAAGCTACAGAGCATCGCGTTACTTTGTGGTGATTCTGTACTCGGGGCTCCCCGCTAGGTATTCGGTTGTTTGGTTGAGATTTTGGGGCCCCCCGCAAAGTACTCGGATTAAGCTACAGAGCATCACGTCACTTTGTGGGGGATTATAAACTTGGGGCTCCCCGCAAAGTATTCGGATTATACTACAAAGCTTAGCTTCACTTTGTGGGGAAATTTCAGGAGGGGCTAGCATGAGCAATACGGAGAAGAAACCTGCTGCAAAGAAAAAGAAAAAGAAGGTTAACGGCAAAAAACTGTTTGTTTGGATGCTTGCGGCCTGCTCGTTCGCCGTTGTGCTCGCATTCGCAGGATATTTGTTCATCATCGCAAACGGGCAAAAGGAGCTGGCGCAAGGGGCGGACAAGTTCAATATGGACGAAGCCGCTCATGTGTATGACGTTGGGGAGAACGAAGTGACGACGCTCTCGCGGGTGAACCGGGAAATCGTCGAGTATAACGAAATTCCCGAACTGCTCCGAAATGCGTTCATAGCGACCGAGGACCGACGCTTCAACGAGCATTCGGGCGTCGATCTGTACTCTCTCGGACGCGCCGTCGTCAAAGACGTGATTGCGAGAAGCGCAGTCGAGGGCGGAAGCACCATTACCCAACAGCTCGCTAAGAATATGTTTCTGAACGCCGACAAAACGTTCTTCCGCAAGGCGACCGAGGTTTCAATCGCGATTGCGATCGAGCATGAGTTTTCGAAGGACGAAATTTTGAAAATGTACCTGAACCGGATCTATTTCGGCAGCTCGGCATACGGCGTCAAAGCGGCGGCTAAAGTCTATTTCGGCGTAAACGACCTGAAAGAGCTGAAAATATGGCAAATCGCCACGCTTGCGGCTATTCCGAAGGCGCCTAGCTACTATTCGCCGATCGTCAATCCGGAGAAGTCGAAAGAACGTCGCGCCGTTGTGCTGAAACTGATGGCGGATCAGGGGTACATTACCGAGGAAGAGAAGAAGGCCGCTCAAGAAGTCGATTACACGCGGCCGCCGGAGACGGACAAAAAGCAATACTTGACGTTCCTCGATTATGTGGTGAAGGAAGCGACCGAATCGTTCGGCATCGAGGAAGAGAAGCTGCTGCGGGAAGGCTACAAAATTTATACGACGATGAATGCGGATGCCCAGCGGACTCTGGAACAAACGTACGACAAACCGGAGATGTTCCAAAAGGACGGCCCTTCGCAGAAAATCCAGAGCAGCATGGTAATCGTGAATAACAAGGACGGCGGCATCGTAGCGATGATCGGCGGCCGCGATTACGTGCAGAAGGGGCTCAACCGCGCATTGGTGCCGCGGCAGCCGGGCTCTTCGTTTAAACCGATTGTCGTCTATGCGCCTGCGATCGAATCGGGCAAATATTCGCCTTATTCGATGCTGAAGGACGAAAAGATGGATTTTAACGGCTATTCGCCTAACAATTACGATTTTGCGTACCGGGGTCAAGTGACGATGACCGAAGCGGTCAAAAGATCGATCAACCTTCCGGCCGTATGGCTGTTGAACGAAATAACCGTCGGCAAAGGAATGGAGTTTGCTAAGAATCTAGGCATCACCTTCGAATCGCAGGACAGAAACCTGGCGATTGCCCTCGGCGGCATGACGAAGGGAGCGTCGCCGCTGCAAATGGCAATGGCGTATAGCGCCTTCGCCAATAACGGCGTCCAGTACAAGAGTCATTCCATCGTCAAAATCGTGAAGCCTAACGGGGAAACGCTGAATTATAAGCAAGAGAAGCCGAAGCAGGTGATGAGCGCCAAAACCGCCTATTATATGACGGAAATGATGAAAACCGTCGTTGAAACGGGCGGTACGGGGGTTCGCGCCAAATTCAATCGGCCGCTTGCAGGTAAAACGGGCTCCACCCAGCTCGATTTGAAGGGGCTCGAGAAATACGACCGAGACGTCTGGTTCGTCGGCTATACGCCGGAATGGTCGGCCGCCGTATGGGAGGGCTTCGACAAAACCGATTCGAAGCATTTCG
Source organism: Paenibacillus litoralis (assembly GCF_046244365.1). Taxonomy (NCBI): domain Bacteria; kingdom Bacillati; phylum Bacillota; class Bacilli; order Caryophanales; family Paenibacillaceae; genus Paenibacillus; species Paenibacillus litoralis. The sequence goes on from NZ_CP176395.1 coordinate 4,179,809, forward strand.
TAACGGTCGGCAGCGGCAGCACGGCAGCCATTTTCAAGGAAGTCATGTCCAAGTCTATGGCCAAAATGCCGGCGACCAATTTCGTCAAACCGGATGGCGTATCGCCGCCTGAGGAGTCGAAGGCGCCAGACGCCATTACCGGGTTTAAGGCGGAATATGCCAAGGAGATCCGTGCGGTACGCTTATCGTGGAATGCCGGTGCGGAGAACTTGCAGTACCGGGTTTTCCGGAAATCCTCGAAGGAGGCCGACTATTCGCTCCTGGTGGAAGTAAAGTCGGCTACAGTCAACGATAGCTCGGCGATGCCGGGAGAAACTTACTCGTACTATGTCGTAGCGTTTAATCCGGATACGAACACGGAAAGCGCGCCGACCGATAAGCTGGAAATCAAAGTACCGGCGGATGGAGGGGTTTCTCCGTCACCGACGCCGAGTCCAAGCGGGAGTCCGGGAACTAGCGGCAGCCCGGGAACATCCGGAACCCCTAAGCCTTCGGATGGCAAAACGCCTAAACCGAGTCCGGGTACCAGCGGTTCGCCGGGAGCTTCACCTTCGAACGGCGCCGGAGGTCCATCCCCGTCCTCCGTTGAAGCCGGCGCCGGAACAACCGTACCGCGGGTCGGCAAACCGGTAAACGGCAAGGAGCAGCAGAGCATCCAAGACATTTTGAAGAACGAAGACGGACCCGGACATTGACCGGTAACCGGTAACCATTAGCGAGCAGACCTTCCGTCTGCTCGTTTTGTTTTTGGCAAAGTAGGAAAATCGTCGCTCATGTCGAATGATTTACGGATCATGGAAATTTTGGGGATGACATCATGGAATGGCTGGCCAAACTATCGATTCGCGGACTGCAGTTCCGCATGCTCGTTTATTTGCTTGTGATCGGTCTGGTTCCTCTGCTGCTATCGACCTTCGTCTTCTATAAACAGTCAAACAGCTACGCGCTCGGCGAATGGAGCGGCTCCACGAAACGGACGCATGAACAACTGGCGATGCAAATCGAACGCGAGCTGTCGGCGATGGACATCGTCGCAAAATCCGTCAATGCGGACAGTTACGTGCAGCAAGCGCTTAAGAACAGCTCCGGACAGTCCGGCAGCGATTTTATACGGTCTTTCCGCAATTTGCGCGAAACACAGCTGGGGTCATCGAGATACTTGGAGGACATCTGCTTATTTGCAAGCCGCGACGGCTTTGTGTCGAGCTGCCGCAGTACGGTGTCGCTTCCGACCGATACCAAACAAATGCCGAAAAACCGGACGGACAAATGGTACCGCATCATTCCCCCGGAAAATGGGAAAGCGGAGTCGAAACAGCAGCTCGCGGCTCTTGTCGCCCCTTTATTCAGCCTGGATTCTTCCGCAGTCGAAGGTCAAATTGTCGTCACGGCTAATCTGAGTTTGCTTCTGGCCGAAATACGCAGCGCCAATAACGCAATCGATCACCTATCCCTTATGGACGAGAAAGGCAATGTTGTTACTTACGGCCGTAACGCTTATACGCTGGACAATACGTTTTTAGAGCATCTAATCCCCGGTCAACCGGCCGAATGGGACGGCATGATGTTCAGCAAGCTTACCATCGGAGTCGGAGGGAATGAATGGACTTCGCTGATCGGAACGCACAGCGACGCGCTGTCCTCCGCATCAGCCATGATTCGCAACACGTTATTCATCCTGCTTGCCATTCTTCTCCTGCTATCCGTAATCGGTTCGATCGTCGTTTCCGGGCTCGTGACGAAGCCTCTTACTCATTTGCGAACACTGATGAAACGTGCTGAGGTCGGTGACTGGAAAGCGTATTGGACGCCGAGGGGAACGCGCGAGATCGTCGAGGTCGGAGAGAGTTACAACCAGATGTTATCCCGGCTTGACGAGCTGTTCCGGCAAGTAAAGCGGGAAGAGGCGCTTAAAAAAGAAGCCGAAATCGAAGCGCTGCAGTACCAGCTCAACCCGCATTTTCTGTACAATACCTTGAATACGATCAAGTGGGTCGCCAAAATTCATAAAACGCCGCAAATATCCGAAGCCGTCAGCGCTCTGGTCCGTTTGTTGCAAGCGAGCCTCGGGAAAAAGGGGGATTTTCTCCCCTTGCGCGAAGAGGCCACGCTCATTCGCGATTATATGGATATCCAAGCGTTTCGGTACGGCGAACGGGTTAAGCTGGAGACCGATATCGAACCCGCGGCGTCCGTCTGTTTAGTGCCCAGGATGATTTTGCAGCCGCTTGTGGAGAATGCGATCATTCATGGCATCGAGCCCGGTGGGCGGGAAGGCGTGGTTTCCGTCAAAGCATGGCTGGAGCGCGATCTGCTGCTTTGCGAGGTGGCGGATAACGGGGTCGGCATGCCGGAAAACCAGCAGGTGTTCACGGAAGAAGAAACCTTACGGTCACGAACCGTTAAAGAAAAAATGAGCGGTATCGGCATCAGCCACATTCGCCAAAAAATTAAGCTTTATTACGGGCCCGATTATAAAATGCACGTGTTCAGCAAACCGAACGAAGGGACGACGATTCGTTTGTCGCTTCCAATTCACCGCGAGGAGGAATAAGTGAATGAATTTATTGATCGTGGACGACGAGCCGGTCATCCGCATCGGACTCCGCACGCTCGTCGATTGGGAAAGTCATGGACTGACGCTTGCAGCGGAGGCGAACGACGGGGTCGAAGCCCTGCGTTGTATCGAAGAGCATGATATCGACATCCTCGTTACCGATATTCGCATGCCGCGCATGGACGGGCTGGAGTTGATTCGCCGCGCGAGGGCTATCCAATCGGATCTCGGCGTACTCGTCCTAAGCTGTCTGGACGACTTTGTTTTCGTCCGCGAAGCGATGAAGCTCGGAGCAAGCGATTATATGCTAAAGCCGGCGATGGAGCCTGAAGAGTTGGTGGCTGCGCTGCAAACGATCCGAAAGCAAATTGCCGAAACCCGGCTCGCCAAATTGCGGTTGGACGACTGGCATGCCCAGGTTGAGCAAACGAAGCAATCGAAATTGAACGCTTGGCTCGCGCAATTGCTACGTGACGGAGCGAAGGATGAGCGGCTCGAGCAGGAGCTTTGGAGCAAGCCGAATTACCTGTATTCGATCGTCGTCACGTGCCTGGAAAGCTCCGAGCTGACGCCGGCCGATCTTGGGCTCGCGGAATGTGCGGCATCCGCCAGATTTCGCGAGCATGCGAACCTTTATCTTGTCCCTTGTTTAGAGGCGCACTCCAGAATGGAACAGCATACGCTTCGTTCCCGAACCGTTCAGCAGCTTAAGGATAAGCTGGATAAGCTGACCGCTGACAGCGGGAGAGAATGGTTCGTCGGCGTCGGTCCGCTTGTGACGAGTTCGGATGAGCTGGTGCGGGCGGTCGCCCTGCATGCCAGACAGCTTCACCATCGCTTTTATCAAGCCGGCGAGCCTGTTATGTGGGAAGATGCAGCGGGCTTGCGGAGTTCTGATAGCGGGATGCCTTACGAGCTCCGGAACGACATGCTGAAAGCGATTGCGAACGACAACCCGGAAGCGCTGTTTCATCGCGTCGAGAAATTCAGCGAATGGCTTGCCGAGCATCAGCCGCCGCCGGAGCGGCTTCATGCGTTCGTGTTCGAGCTGATCAGCTTGTCCGTCGGTTATGCCCGGGAGAACGGATACGGTCAACTGGACGACTATGAGAGACGATTCGTGTCGCTTGAGCGAATAAGAGCGTTTTTTCAAGCGGGCGAGCTATGCCGCTGGCTGTCCGAAGCGATGAGGGAGCTGTGGAGCTGCCGGTTTGTTTCGGCTGTCTCGCTCGCTTCGAACAATCCGTTTGTGCGTAAAGCGGTTCACTTTATGAAGGAGCATTACAGACGCAATATCGGTACGCTGGACATCGCCGATCACGTGAAGCTGAGCCGCAGTTATTTGAGCGATCTGTACGGCAAGGAAACGGGGGAGTCGTTAATTGAGACGCTTACCCGGATTCGCATCGAAGAAGCGAAGAAAAGGCTGCTGGCAGGAGAACGCAAAGTGTACGAAATTGCCGAAGAAGTCGGCTTTGCCGACCCGAAATCGTTTGCCAAAACGTTCAAGAAACTTGTCGGCTGCAGTCCGAAAGAATACGAAGCGCAGAACAAATAGACACCTTTTCCCAACAAATGCAGACTACTATGCTGGAATGAAAAGGTTTACATTAAAATGAAACGCGCCGTGTGTGCGAATGGATGGTGATCAAGATGGATGTATCCTTACCTAGAGAAGACAAACAAGCGGGCGAGCTATCGTTCGGCGGCGAACCGATCATCCGCGCGGTCGGCGTCATGCGGGTTTTCGGTCGCGGCAGCGGAGCTGTGCATGCGCTCAAGGGAGCGCATTTATCCATACCGAGAGGACGTCTCGTCGCACTGAAGGGGCGCTCGGGCTCAGGGAAGACGACGCTCATAAATTTGCTTGGCGCACTGGATCGCCCGACGGAGGGCGCCATCTATTTTTGCGGACAGGAAATAACGGATATGTCCGAAAAGCAGCGCAACACGCTGCGCAAAACGCAGATGGGGCTTATTTTCCAATCGTTTGCGCTCATTCCTCTGATGTCGGCTTACGAAAATGTCGAATTCGGCTTGCGCATCGCCGGCGTTCCCGCCAAACATTACCGGGAGTGGACGGAGCAGGCGCTCGACTATGTCGGCTTGAAGCCGCGCATGAAGCATCGCCCGTTCGAGCTTTCGGGAGGCGAGCAGCAGCGGGTAGCGATTGCTAGAGCGATCGCGCACCGGCCGAAGCTGATTTTGGCGGACGAGCCGACGGCGGAGCTTGACAGCAAAATGGGCCTGCAGGTCATTAAGGTGTTCAAGGATTTGGTCGAGAAGGAAGGAATGACGATCGTATTGACGACGCATGACCCCGCCATCATGGAAATCGTAGATCAAGTTTATGCATTGGAGGATGGGCAAATTGTCGATCAAGGCTAGCTGGAGTCGTGCCGCAGCAGTCGCGGTAAGCGCAGCCGTGCTCGTTTCGGGCTGCACGTTTATTCCGAAGGAAGAGGAAGTGCTGAAGCCGCCGCTGGTCAAGCCGACGAAGCCGACATACGAGCTGTACGAGGTGAAGGTGGATAACATCACGAAGCAAATCAACAGCACGGCCGTTTTCGAATCCACCAACGTGAAATATCAGGAATTCAAGGACGTAACCGGCAAAGTCGTGGGCGTCAACGTGAAAAGCGGCGATACCGTGAAAAAAGGGGATCTGCTGATCCAACTCGAAGCCGACGGTCTTGAGCTGAATGTGAAAGAGAAGGAGCGCGACCTCGAGAAAGCGAAACTTGCGCTCGACCAGTCGAAACAAACACGCGAGGAACAAAACATGCGCATTCGGCTGATGGAGCTGGAAATTGCCGAGATCAAGCTTGCCGATGCACGGAAACAGCTGAACGGGAAGACGATGGTTGCCGAGATGGACGGTCTAGTGACGGCTGTCGAGCCTATGAAGGTCGGCGATATCATTCAGCTGAACAAAACCTACGTTACGATTGCCGATCCGAATCAGTTGAGGCTGTCTTATGTAGCCGCCAATCCGAACGATATTGCCGACGTACAGGTTGGCATGCCGGTAAACGTGACTATCAAATCGGAGAAGTTTACGGGGAAAGTCGTTCAAACGCCGTCCTCCTCGCCGAAGACGGAAAATAAGCAGCTGGCGGAGAAATACAGCAAGGCGCTTTTTATCGAGCTTGAAAAAAGCCCGCAGATGCCCGTTATCGGATTGCCTGTCGACATTATTATCGTTACGCAGCACAAAAGCAATGTCATCAAAATACCGAAAGCCGGATTGGGCCAATATTTGGGCCGAACCTTCGTCAAGGTGCTGGACGGCGAAAGCGTGAAGGAAATCGACGTGGAGAAAGGGCTTGAAACGCCTTCCGAGGTGGAGATCGTTCGCGGGCTGAAAGAAGGGCAAAAGGTCATTTTGCAGTAGCGCCGCAATCCCGACTTTAACGGGCTAAGCCAAGCACAAGGTAGGAGGTGCCCAGGAGTGGCGCTATTGGTCATGATCATCCGGAAAATGTACAAAAACAAATGGCTCGAATTAAGCTTGCTGCTCGGACTTGTTTTATCCGTCGGCTTGATCAGCAGTATGCCGATCTATACCGATGCGATCCTGCAGCGGATGCTGGTTAAGGACATGGAAAATTTGCAAAAATCGAGCGGCAGCTATCCGGGCGTCGTCTATATGAACGGATACACCTATTCCGAGAAGGACCCGGTTCAGCAGCTGAAGCAGGTCGACGGCTTTCTGGAAACCGACGGCTTGCCCTATTTCAAGCTGCCGATCCGGTATTTGGTCAAGGAACGGGCGACCGAAACGTATCCGATGATTCTGGCCGATCCGAGCCGCGGCGATACGAAAGTAAACTACGCAGGGGAAATCGTTGCGCTTGAAGGCCTGAGCGAACATGTAAGGCTTGTAGACGGCAGGCTTCCCGCCAAAGAACCGGTTGACGGCGTCTATGAGGTGCTGGCCTTCGAGAATACGCTGAATACGTTCAAAACCGTTATCGGGACGGAGCTGCTGCTGGGCGAGGAGAAGTCGGACACGAAGCCCGAGCGGAAAATCAAAATCAAGCCGGTAGGCGTAATCGACGTCAAGGATCCAAACGATCCTTACTGGTACAATGTGGGGGCCTACCGCAATTCGCTGTTCGTCGATTACTCGTTGTTCGAGAAAGATTTCACGACGTCCAAAGCTCTTCCGGTCCGTTCGGCTACCTGGTACGGCGTGCTTGACTATTCGGAAATGGATCTGCAGGCCGTCTCCCGGTTTCTTGCAGGAAGCGACCGGATAGAAAATTATTTGGGAACCCATCTAGAGCCTTATAATTTTAAAGTGCCGGCTTACAAAACGCTCACGACTTACTTCGACCGGGAAGCGAATTTGCGTAAAATGCTGTGGTCGCTTAACGTGCCGGTTATCATCATGCTAGCTTTCTACTTATTCATGGTATCTAACTTGATTACGGAGCGTCAAAAAACGGAGATAGCCGTCCTGCGAAGCCGCGGGGCAAGCCGGTTTCAGGTCATGCTGGGCTACTTGATCGAAGGATTGCTCCTCGGAGGGCTTGCCTATGCGATTGGTCCGTTCTTCGGGATGTCGCTCACGAAGGTGCTCGGCTCATCGAACGGCTTTCTGGAGTTCGTGCAGCGTTCCGCACTCAAGGTGGAACTCAATAAAGAAGCTTACAAATATGCGCTGTACGCGGTGTGCACGTCGCTTGTCATGACGTTGATACCGGCGTTCCTCGCGACGCGCACGAGTATCGTCGGCCACAAGCAGCAGCTAGCCCGGCAAATGCGCATGTCGTTCTGGCATAAATACGGGATCGATCTAGTATTGATTGGCGTCTCGATCTACGGTCTCCGCTCGTTTGAGCGCCAGCGGAAAGATTTCATTGCGTTAGGCGTCGACGGGGCCAATTTCTCCGTAGATCCGCTGCTTTTTCTGGTGCCGGCATTTTTTATTCTCGGAATGGGTCTGCTCATCCTGAGGATTTACCCGTGGTTTGTCCGTTTCGTTTATTGGCTCGGCAGAAAGTGGTGGCCCCCTTCGTTATATTCGACGCTGATTCAAGTAGGGCGTTCGAGCACGCAATACCAGTTTCTGATGGTATTTCTGATTATGACGATCGCTACGGGGTTATACAGCGCGAGCGCTGCGCGAACTCTGAACAAAAATACGGACGACAAAATCATGTATGCGAACGGCAGCGATGTCGTGTTGGAGACGCAATGGGAAAACGACGCTCCGCCGCCGTCCGATGCAGGCGGTCCCGGAGGGGGAGAGCAGAGCTCTCAGCAGACGGTAGCCTCCACCAAAAAAATCCAGTATACGGAGCCGCCGTTTCAGCCCTTCACCCTGCTCCCCGGCGTAGAGCAAGCGGCGAAGGTGTTCGTTAAGAACGGAGCAGGCTTTACGGCAGGCAAGGAGCGTGGCGCCGCTACGCTGATGGGCATCGAGACGGATCAGTTCGGCAAGGCGGCATGGCTGCGCGACGGACTTCTGGATCATCATTTCAACGATTATTTGAATGTGATGGCAACGAATACGTCTGCCGTGCTCATTTCCAAATCGCTGGCCGAACAGAAGGGCGTAAAGGTAGGCGACGAGCTGTTTGCCGGATGGACCGGCGTGGAATACCGTCCGTTCATCGTCTACGGTATCGTCGATTACTGGCCGACATTCAATCCGAATCCGACCGGCTCGGAGACTTCCTCCGGCAACAAAAAGCCGGTAGCGCCGATGCTGATCATCGGTCACCTCAGCTATATCCAAAATTCGCTGGCGCTTGAACCGTATCAGGTTTGGATTAAGCTAAAGAAAGACGCCGGCAGACAAGAATTCTATGATGCCGTAGTCGCCAAGGGCTACAACGTGACCTCGACGACCGACACGCGGGAGCAGCTGATCAACGCTAGAAACGATCCGTTTCAGTTGGCGATCAACGGGGTGATGACGCTTGGTTTTATCATTTCGATCGTAATCAGCTTTTTCGGATTTTTGCTGTACTGGGTGCTTTCCTTATACGGACGCATTTTGCAGCTCGGTATTCTGCGTGCGATGGGCATTTCCTTTCTCCAGCTCATCGGTATGTTGATCACGGAGCAGCTCCTCACCTCGGGGGCCGCCTTTCTTATCGGGGCGCTGACGGGGACGGCGACGAGCGAGCTGTTCGTCAAGCTTTTCCAGGTCTCGTTCAATCCGGCTACCCAGGTGCCGCCGTTCCAGGTTACGTTCAACCCGGGCGATTCGCTCCAGCTGTACGTCATCGTGTTCATGATGATCGCGATTGCGCTTGTCATTCTGAGCTATTTGCTGTCGCGGATCAAAATTCATCAGGCCGTCAAGTTGGGGGAGGATTAATCGATGATCCATTGCGAGAATCTCGTCAAAATATACAAGGTTGCCGATCTCGAGGTCGTCGCCCTGCAGGGGCTGGATCTGCACGTCGAGTCCGGCGAGCTGATGGCGATTATCGGGAACAGCGGAAGCGGCAAATCCACCCTGTTAAATATGCTCGGCGGTCTCGACAAGCCGTCGGCGGGAACGCTGAACGTGGACGGCAAAAACCTGCTGAAGTTTACGGAAAGAGACATCGTCAAATATAAGCGGGAATCGGTTGGTTTTGTCTGGCAAAACAATGCTCGCAACCTGATTCCTTATTTGACCGCGCTTGAGAACGTGGAGCTGCCCATTCTTCTCCAGGGACGGCGCAAACGTCAGCGGGCGCTCGAACTGCTTGAAGCGGTAGGCCTTAGCCACCGCGTCAAAAACCGGCTGAACGAGCTGTCGGGCGGCGAGCAGCAGCGGGTGGCGATCGCCATCGCACTGGCCAACCATCCCAAACTTCTGCTGGCCGATGAGCCGACGGGTTCTGTTGATACGAAGATGGCTAACCAGATCCTCGATTTGTTCCGGGAACTGAACCGGAATATGGGCTTGACGGTCGTCATCGTAACGCACGATCCCCTCCTGGCGAAGAAGGTCGACCGCGTCGTTTCCATTCGGGACGGCAAAACGTCGGCAGAGTTTATCCGTGATAAATCGTATGCGGAGGAGCTTGCCGAGCTGGAGCGCGGAGCGGAAGGACAGAGCGCGACGCATGTCGAATACGCGGTGCTCGATAAAGCGGGTCGCCTGCAAATTCCGGCGGGCTATTTGGAGGCGACGGGACTCGAGCGGACGAATAAAGTGCGCGTAACGATGGAGGACGGGAAGATCGTTTTGCTGCCGCCCGATGCGTAGCCGTATTGGACCCGCTGTCCAAAGGTTCGCAATCCGGCGCACCCCTGTGCTATAATTTGGACGAACCAATCCAAAGACAGGGGGAAGTATTCTAATGAATAAGCTTGTACTTGTATTGATGTGCGCCATGCTGGCCGCTGTGGCAACCGCTTGCGGGAATAAACCGACAGCCTCGCCTTCGCCCAGCGCTACGAACAAGCAGGTTCAAGGAGGCGGCGCGACGCCTTCGCCTAGCACATCGCCGAGCATAAGCCCGAGTCCGGCCGGCGCCAAGCAGTGGAACAAAGCTCCGGAGATGAAAATCGATAAAAACAAGACATACGTCGCCGAAGTGAAGACGAACAAAGGCGCGTTTAAAATCGAGCTGTTTGCCAAGGATGCGCCGAAGACGGTTAACAACTTCGTTTTCTTGGCCAAGGAAGGCTTTTATGACGGCGTTATTTTTCACCGGATCATCGAATCGTTCATGATTCAAGGCGGCGACCCGAAAGGTACCGGTTCGGGCGGCCCGGGCTATAAATTCGAGGACGAGCTGAAAAACGGCCATTCGTACGAGCCGGGTATCGTAGCCATGGCGAACGCGGGACCGAACACGAACGGCAGCCAGTTTTTCATCTGCACGGGCGAAGACAGCAAGGGGCTGAACAAACAGCCGAACTATACGATTTTCGGTAAAATCAGCGAAGGTATGGACGTCGTGACGAAAATCGCCAAAACGCCGGTGGCGGTAGCAAACGGCGAAGCAAGCTCGCCGAAGGAAAAAGTAACGATCGAATCGGTGACGATCACCGAGAAATAGAAAGATCCGAAGCCAGGGGGGAGCCCCTGGCTTTCGTACGTTTCCGTGCTCTCGTCATCGCATGAAAGATAGCGCTGCTTATGAGATGATTAAAAAAAGATTCACCGTACCGGTACCATATGGTAACATCGCTACAGGTACAAGTTGTCCGTTGGAGAGGGGATTATCGATGGTTGCGAATCGGTGGAAAATCCTGCACATCGTCAATATCGGAACATTCATGTCGACTCTCGACGTCGGTATCGTCAATGTGGCGCTGCCGACGATGGCCGAACAGTTCGGCGTGTCGCTGGCTCATGTGCAGTGGGTCGTTACGTGTTATCTGCTTACGATGGTGGCGCTGCTGCCGCTTATGGGAAGGCTCTCGGATGCCGTAGGGCGGCATTACATCTATAGCGGAGGCTTTCTCGTCTTCGCGATCGGCTCGCTTTATGCAGCGTTCGCCGGCGGCTTGACCGGAATCGTCATCGCCAGGTGCGTGCAAGGTATCGGGGCCACGATGATTATGGCCAATAGCCAAGCTATGGTGAGGCAGATTTTTCCGGATGAAGAAAGAGGACGGGCACTCGGCTTCAATGCGGTCATCATTTCGATCGGCACCTTATCCGGTCCGGCCGTTGGCGGTCTGCTGCTCGGCGTAACCGGCTGGGAATGGCTGTTTTTGCTCAATATTCCATTCGGCATTGCCGGGTTCGTATTCGGGCTGAAATGGTTTCCAAAGATCAGGCAAGCGGTTACCGCCAGGCTCGATCTGGCCGGCTCGCTGATGTTGGCGGCTTCCGCCGTACTGCTGATGCTGGCGTCGGAAGGGAGCGGCGGCGCAATCGACGTATGGTGGCTGATCGCCGGAGGGCTTTGCTTGCTTGCGATATTCGCGATTTATGAGGTATGGATCAAGGACGGCATTCTGGATAGAGAGCTGTTCACCAAAAGATCGATCGTCATCGGGAACATATCTGCATTCGTCATTCATCTCGTTCAAATGGGGTCGCTCATTCCGATTACGTTTTATTTTCAGCATCAGCTAGGCTTCTCCCCATGGCTTACGGGATTGGTGCTATGCATACAGCCTCTGCTAATGGGGATTGCGGCCCCTTACGGCGGCACGTACCGTGACCGCTACGGCGCTTTCGTGCCGCTCTTCGCGGGACCGATTACGGCTGCACTGTCCATGGCGGTCGTCGTGCTGGCGCCTGCAGGATCGGCGGTCGCGATGTCTCTGCAGCTCGGTTTGTTCGGTATAGCCATGGGACTGTTCCAATCCACGAACAACGCGGAAATCATGAGTGCCGCGCCCGATCACAAGATCAGTCATATGGGCAGCATGCTTGCGCTGATCCGCTACATGGGAATGATTGCCGGAACGGGGATTGCGGCAGCTTTCGTCGGCGATTTGGGAGGCGGAGGCGCATCCTCGGCATTCTTGGAGAGCGCGCAAATGCATACGCGTTTGCAATGGCTTTTTGCCGTCTGTTTGGTCATGTCACTCGCCGTATCGGGGCTGGCTATGCTCAGACCTCGCCGGCGCGTACAAGAAGAGCAGCTTCAAGCTTAGGGAGGGATAGGGATTGGCTGACAGAAGGCTGCAAATCGGCATGTGGGGCAGCTTTGACGCATCCGCATGGGAAAGGTTCGCGCTGGGGGGGATTAATGGGCTGGAGCTGTGCCAGATGAGAGATGAAGCTGAGCTGCGGTCGGCAGTCCGTTTTTGCGGAGACCGGGGAGTGGCTTTTGGTCTTCATGCGCCGGGTATTCGCCGGGATGCGTATGTTCTGCCAAAGCTGACCTCGTCCGATGCGGAAGAGCGTGGGGCGGCAATCGGTCATGCCGAAGAACAAGTCGAGCTGGCGAGGGAGCAGGGGGCCGACTACGTGCTGCTGCATTTTCCTTTTCCCGCCTTTTGTCCGGAGAAACGCAGCGAAGCGCTGTCATGGATTTTTCCGATTCCCGGTATTTATGACCGCAGCCCGTTTAGCGAACGAACGTTTATGGAAATCGGCAGACGCGTTTTCGAGTCGCTGGCGGAGCTGCAGCTGCGCTATAAACAGCGAATTGTTTTGGAATACGATTTTTTTGGCGAATATGAAAATAAGTTCATCGAATTGTTTCGCGAGTTTCCGTCGGTGGAGGCCGTTCTCGATACGCAGAGACTCGATCTGCATGCAAGGGCGTTTCCAGGCTTCGATCCTTACGGTTTGATCGACGCTATGGCACCTTATACCTATCTGGTTCATTACAGCAATATCCAGTACGAAGAGCATGGCATGAAACGCCATCTGCCTGTGCTGTCCGAGCAGGAAGGGGATGTTCGGTTCGGAGACGCAATTGCGTATTTGAAGCGGCTGCATCAGGGGAATCGGCGGTTTCACCTGTTGTTTGAGCACCAGGCTTCGCTCGTAGCGGCGGAGGAGCTTGCATCTTGCTACGGAACCGCGGCTCAGATCATCGGTTTATAGCGAATTCGGCGTCAAGTAGTGTTTAGCCCGCATTAATGGTAGACTATGGGTAAAAAGCAGGCGGGTTGATTGCCGCGCCTGACAATGAAGGAGGGATCGACGTTCATGAAGCGAAAATATTCCGACCGTGCCAATTGGCGGCGCGTCCTCGATAAAAGGTTTCATGTATCCTTCGTTGAAGAAGCGGATTTTACCGGATTTGTTTCGCTTTTTCATATCCTGCAGGTACGCGATCCTCTCTGGAAGCAGTATGACGAAAGGGTCGTTTGCGTGGCGGACGCGGGCTATAAATGGCTTCAGCATTTTCCCAAAAACGCTCATTATGCGCTCACCTCGATGTATGACGAGAATGACCGCATCGTACAGTGGTATATCGACATTTGCAGCGTGCAGGGAGTGACGGATCACGGGGTGCCGTGGTTTGACGATCTTTATTTGGATTTGGTCGTATTGCCTACCGGGGAGTTATATTTGCTGGATGAAGAAGAACTGAACGAAGCGCTTGCAAAAGGCTCGGTTACGCAGCGGGAATACGATATGGCCTGGGCGGAAGCGAATCGCCTGATCGGCGAATACCAGAATGGCGGCATCAAGCTGATTAATCTTGCGGATAGAGACCTGCACCGCTGGGAGAAATCGTGAAAAACGACCTGCTGCGGATTGCGTGCGGCTAGCGTCTAGAGTCTTACTATCTCCGGGGGCGGCAGCCGGTTCGACACTTCCTGGAGAGGGGAAACGAACGATGCGTAGAAGAAAATGGGGGAGGCTGCGTCTCCTCCTTAAACTTGCGGGGATCGCGGCGGTTTTGCTGCTGGTGTGGGTAGGGTACGTCCAATGGAAAATTCAAGCGGCGCAGTTCGGCGAAACGAAAGCCGCCGACGTCGGCATCGTGCTTGGCGCGGCCTTATGGAGCGACAAGCCGAGCCCCGGCCTGAAGGAACGGCTCGATCATGCGTACTCGCTCTACAAGGCGGGTAAATACCCTCGCCTGATTGTGTCCGGTGGCTTGGACGGCAACAGCTCCAAGCTGACGGAGGCGGAGGGGATGCGCAATTACCTGATCGAGAAAGGCATTCCGTCCGAACGGATTTTCCTTGAGAACGAAGCGCGCAGCACGTATGAGAATTTACTTTTTAGCCAAGCGATTATGGAACGGAACGGCTGGCGCTCCGCTCTTATCGTGACGCATCATTATCATGGCGCACGAGCGCAGGATATCGCGAATTTCATCGGGATGAAGGATGCGGACGTGGACACGGCCGACTCGCGCGTCATGAATATGACGTGGCATAATACGAGGGAGACGCTCGCTTTCACGAAGTGGGAGCTCGACAAGCTGCTAATGCGGTTAGGGCTGCGTTAACGGCTCTCCACGCGATAGTGATAATCGAACAAATGACGGAAGCCGAGCTTCGCGTACAAGCGAAGAGCGGCTTCATTGTTTTTCATCACCTGCAAATACAGGTTTTCCGCTTCCCGCTCGTTCGCCCAGTCGATCAGTTTGCGCATCAGCTGCAGGCCGACGCCGCGGCGCCGGTATGGCTCTGCCACCGCTATGTTCGTAAACCCCGCCCAGCCGCTCTCCACGACTACCGTTCCAACGGCTACCGGTGTTCCACGGTCAAGGAAAACCGCAAACCGGTGAGCCGGTTCGATTCCCGCAAAAATGCGTTCGTAAGCCGGAATCCTGTCTTCGCTGTAGCCTTCGCAAGTTAAAAAGGTATGGAGCCACTCCTCATTCGCATATTCATATAGCATAGCCTGAAACCGGTCTGCCGGCTCAAGCAGCTGCCGGGCCTTGCCGGCGTCCGCAACTAGCATAGAAGTATGAGAATCGGCGACATACCCTTGCGCTTCCAGCTCCGCATCCAGCCAGCTTGGCGAAGCCGGGCTTACATGAAAACGAACGGGCAGGCTTTTCTCCCGGTAAAAGCTTTCGATTTCGGTCCGCCAGTTCGCTTCCGCAGGCGGACTTCCGATCGCGAATACGGAATTTGCGCGTCTTGTGACGCCGAAAGTCGCCCGCAGCCGCCAATCGCCAAACCGTCTGCTTTCGGCAGCCGGCCATGTATTCGCCGCCAATCGCTCAAGCTGTGTAATTAGCGGGAGGTTGGTATCCTGATGGTTCATACTCGTTCAGCTCCTGGGAACGGAATCATGCCGCATAATGATGGAAATACAGCGATTATACATTTATGTGCATTATTATTCAATTCATTTTTCTTACATGTACTGGCGCCGATCCTTCTGTTTCCTCAAAGTAAGGCAAGCTTGACCGGAAATAACCGTTATATTCATTTCGTCGGCTCCCTGCCAGTGGTTTTCAAAGGATGATTATGGTACAGTTTGAAGCAAGACGACCGGAACTTTCCTCATTCGCCGTCACACGGACGCTTGCTCAATCTGCCAACACTTCAAACTCCGAGGTGATCGTTTATGAGCGGACGCGTCTCTGCTGCGTCAGACAACGCGAACGGCGGCAAAGTTTCAAGGCAAATCAACGTCGTGCTGCGTAATCCCGAGCCTCCCGCACCGATCGAGCCGGAGCAATTGGTCGGCGGCAAGTCGGTGCCCGCCAGCGGCAAGCTGGGGGAAATTTTTCTGGAGCTCGAGCAAATGGTCGGTTTGGAATGCGTCAAAGACATTGTGTACGAAGTGTATGCGTTGCTTCAAATCGGTCTGATCCGGGCGGAAGTCGGCCTTCTGCAAAATGCGCATGTGTTTCATATGGTGTTCAAAGGGAACCCGGGTACCGGGAAGACGACGGTTGCGCGAATCGTTGCCCGTCTTTTTCAGGAGATGGGCGTACTTAGCAAAGGCCATTTGATCGAAGTGGAGCGAGCCGATCTCGTAGGGGAATATATCGGGCATACGGCGCTAAAGACGCGCGAGATGGTCAAGAAATCGATAGGCGGCATCCTCTTCATCGATGAAGCGTATAGCTTGGCCCGCGGTGGGGAAAAAGATTTTGGTAAAGAAGCGATCGACACGCTGGTCAAGGCGATGGAAGATTACAAAAATCAGTTCGTTCTGATATTGGCCGGCTATCAAGATGAAATGGATACGTTCCTCCAAACGAATCCCGGCTTGCCGTCGCGCTTTCCGATCCATATCGAATTTCCCGATTACACGGTCGATCAACTGATGCAGATCGCCGAGCTGATGACGAAGGAAAGGCAATACGTACTCTCGCCGCAAAGCGAGCTGAAGCTTCGTCAGCATCTAACGCAGGAAAAGCAGAAACTCGCCGAAATATTCAGCAATGCCCGGTATGTGCGCAATACGCTGGAGAAATCGATTCGCCATCAGGCGGTACGCTTGCTTCAGCTGCAAATGCAAACGTACTCGAAGCAGGAGCTGATGACGCTGCGGCAGGAAGATTTTCGTCTAGATAAGAAAAAGTAACGGTTATGACTAACGGTCATGCAAGCAAGGGGGTAATCATTGATGAAACAAACGATCCACGAAGTCGAGGGAACGAAAGAGGAGAAAGCGGTTCTGATCAGCCTAGTCACGAACGAGTTGAAAAAGACCGATTTTTCCGCCGACTATTCGCTGCAGGAGCTTGTCAATCTTGCGGAGACGGCCGGTGTCGAAGTGCTCGATACGATGGTCCAAAATAAAGAAACCGCAGACAACAAATGGTTTATCGGAAAGGGCAAGGTCGAAGAGCTTAAGCAGCTGCTGACAACGTACGGCGGCAACACGGCTATTTTCGATCAAGAGCTCTCCGGCGCTCAAGTGCGCAATCTGGAAGAGGCGCTCGATGTGAAAATCATCGACCGCACCCAGCTCATTCTCGATATTTTCGCGCAGCGCGCCAAGACGCGCGAAGGGATTTTGCAGGTCGAGCTGGCGCAGCTCAGTTACTTGCTGCCGAGGCTGTCCGGGCAAGGCAAAAACTTGTCGAGGCTAGGCGGCGGCATCGGTACGCGCGGTCCGGGCGAAACGAAGCTGGAAACGGACCGGCGGCATATCCGCGACCGAATCTCGGAGCTGAAAAGACAGCTGCAGGAAGTCGTTCGGCACCGCACTTTGCATAGGGAAAGACGCAAGAAAGCGGGAATATTCCAAGTTGCTTTAGTCGGCTACACGAATGCGGGCAAGTCCACCATTCTGCGCCAGCTGACGAATGCCGACGTCTATGTGGAGAACCAGCTTTTCGCTACGCTCGATCCGACCTCCCGCAGCCTCGAGCTGCCCGGAGGAAAGGAGATCGTCCTAACCGATACGGTAGGCTTTATTCAAAATTTGCCGCATGATCTCGTTGCCGCTTTCCGCGCTACGCTGGAGGAAGTGTGCGAGGCGGATCTTGTCCTGCACGTTGTAGACAGCTCAAGTCCGGTACGCAGCGAGCAAATGAAGGTCGTCGGCGATGTGCTTCAAGAGCTCGGCGCTCACGGCAAAGAACAAATTACCGTGTTCAACAAAATTGATCTCTGTGAATCGGGCGATCTGGAGCTGCTGACGGCCGACAGCGATTCCGTGCGGGTGTCCGCCTATAATAAAGAAGATCTGGAACGGCTGACTCATACGATCCAAGAGAAGCTGCTAGGGGATACCAAAACATTCCGTATTCCGGCCGAACGCGGAGACTTGATCGCGAAGCTTTACCGGATCGGCGATGTTCTCGAGCAGGAAGCCGACGAAGACAGCCTGCTCTTCAAGGTGCGGGTGAATACGGACGATTACGCCAAATCGGGCTATATGCTGACTCCCTTCGAGCAGGATCGGACAGCCGTTCCGGCACAAGGCGAAGACGGCGAAGCGACAGGAGTCGAAACTTACGACCGTTAACGTTATAATAGGTAAATATCCGCTGCTTGGCGTCATTACGCTGAAGCGGCGGATTTGCATGTTTCCAGGAAAATGAGGGGGAGAGCGAGAGCAGTCATGACATTTTCAGCGGCAATTACGAATTTGATGGAGAAGGCGGAACGCTTGATCGCAGACAGGCTGATGGCGGCGGACAAGCTGATCGATACGAATCAATGGAAAGTGATCCAAGCGTTTCAGAAGCATAAGGTGAGCGATTATCATTTTGCTTCCTCGACCGGCTACGGGTATAACGATAGAGGGCGGGAGGTGCTGGATCTCGTCTATGCGGACGTTTTCGGAGCGGAAGCGGCCATTGTCAGACCTCATTTTGTTTCCGGGACGCATACGATCGGAACCGCGCTGTTCGGCGTCCTGCGTCCGGGAGACAAGCTGCTGTACATAACCGGGAAACCATACGACACGCTGCATAAGGTGATCGGCTCGGCGGGCGACGGCCGCGGCTCCTTGGGCGACTGGGGGGTCGAGTACGGGGAAATTCCGCTCGCGAATGGCGGCAAACCGGATTGGGCTGCCATTGAAGCAGGCATTACGGCAAATACGAAAGTAATCGGCATCCAGCGGTCGCGCGGTTACGATTGGCGGCCTTCTTTTACCGTGGAGCAGATCGGAGAAATGGTTCGCTTCGTAAAAAATATCAAGCCTGATGTGATCGTCTTCGTGGATAACTGCTACGGGGAATTCACGGAAGCGGTGGAGCCGACGGAGGTAGGCGTCGATCTGATCGCCGGCTCGCTGATCAAAAACCCGGGAGGCGGGATTGCGCCGTCGGGCGGCTATATCGCCGGCAAGCAAGCGTATGTCGATCTTGCCGCATACAGGCTGACTGCCCCTGGAATCGGCGGCGAGGTCGGCGCGATGCTGGGAGCGACCCGCAGCATGTATCAGGGACTGTTTTTGGCGCCGCATTTGGTCGGACAAGCGGTGAAGGGGAGCATTTTCGCCTCCGCCGTATTTGAGCAGCTTGGCTTCGAGACGCATCCCCGCTGGCAGGATACGCGGACCGATCTGATTCAGGCGATCCGTTTTACAGGTCCGGAGCACCTGATAGCATTCGTGCAAGGCATTCAGAAAGCGGCTGCCGTAGACTCGCATGTCGTGCCGGAGCCTTGGGACATGCCGGGCTACGAGCATCCCGTCATTATGGCGGCGGGAACGTTTATTCAAGGCGGTAGTTTGGAACTGTCGGCCGATGCGCCGATCAGAGAACCTTACATAGCCTACATGCAGGGCGGATTGACATATGCGCATGTAAAGTTTGGCGTTTTGACCGCCATTCAGCATTTAGCCGATCGAAAACTTCTGAATATTCTGTGATTAAACCTAACATAACTTGACACCTTTTTGTAACGAAGGTACAATAAATGGTATGAAACGATCACAGGAGTGATTCGGTATGAGTGATGACATTCGCCGCAATATGGCATTATTTCCAATCGGCATCGTCATGAAGCTGACCGATCTGACTGCAAGGCAAATCCGGTATTACGAACAGCATGAGCTCGTTATGCCGGCTCGTACCGGCGGCAATCAGCGGTTGTATTCGTTCAACGACGTCGAGCGGCTGCTCGAAATCAAAAGCTTGATCGAGAAGGGCGTCAATATCGCCGGCATTAAGCAAGTTTTGCTTCCGATGTCCGAGAGCTCGGAGGAAGCGACCTTCATCGACGAGCAGTCCGAAGTGAAGCGTAAAGAAATGTCGGAAACCCAGCTGCACAAAATGCTCAAGCAGCAGCTGATCGGCGCCAAACGGCCTGGTCAGGTTTCCTTGATCCAAGGCGAGCTGTCGAGATTCTATACAAAGAGATAGCATCGTGGGTTCTATGCTATAATGTTTGAGTGCATTCTATGAAGATTATAAAGAAGTACCAGGAAACAGCCCCGAAGCGTCCGCTTCACTTTGTGGGGATTACTTATGAGGAGGAGATTGCAAGATGGTAAACTACACGAAAGAAGACATTCTTCGCATTGCAAAGGAACAGAACGTTCGTTTTATCCGCCTGCAGTTTACTGATTTGCTCGGCTCCATCAAAAATGTCGAAATTCCACTTAGCCAATTGGAGAAGGCGCTTGACAACAAAATGATGTTCGACGGCTCTTCAATCGAGGGTTATGTTCGTATTGAAGAATCCGATATGTACTTGTATCCCGATTTGAGCACATGGGTGATTTTCCCTTGGGTAGCCGAGGATCGCGTAGCTCGCTTGATCTGTGATATTTATTTGCCGGATGGCCGGCCATTCCCGGGCGATCCGCGCGGAATCCTGAAGCGTGCGCTGAAGGAAGCCGAAGAGATGGGTTATACGGCGATGAACGTAGGCCCGGAACCGGAATTCTTCCTGTTCAAAACGGACGAGAAGGGCAACCCGACAATGGAACTGAACGACCAAGGCGGATACTTCGACCTTGCTCCGACGGATCTAGGGGAAAATTGCCGTCGCGAAATCGTATTGACGCTTGAAGAAATGGGCTTTGAGATCGAAGCTTCTCACCACGAGGTAGCGCCTGGACAACATGAAATCGACTTTAAATATGCCGATGCGATTAAAGCGGCCGACCAGATCCAAACCTTCAAACTCGTCGTCAAAACGATTGCAAGACAGCACGGTCTGCATGCAACGTTTATGCCGAAGCCGCTGTTCGGGGTTAACGGTTCCGGTATGCACTGTCACCAATCGCTGTTCAAAGGCAACGTTAACGCGTTCTATGACGAGAAAGACAAACTGGGCCTGAGCGCGACCGCCCGCCACTATATGGCAGGTATTCTGAAGCATGCCCGTTCTTTCACCGCCATTACGAACCCGACCGTCAACTCGTACAAGCGTCTTGTTCCCGGCTATGAAGCACCTTGTTATGTAGCTTGGTCTGCAAGCAACCGCAGTCCGATGATTCGTATTCCGGCTTCCCGCGGTTTGAGCACGCGCGTTGAGGTTCGTAACCCGGATCCGGCGGCAAACCCGTACTTGGCGCTCGCAGTCATGCTGAAAGCGGGACTTGACGGCATTCAGAACAAATTGAGTCTGCCGGCACCGACGGACCGCAACATTTATGTCATGTCCGAGGAAGAAAGGGAAGAGCAAGGCATTCCTAGCTTGCCGTCCGATCTGAAGGAAGCGTTGGCTGAGCTGATCCGCAACGAAGTCGTTTGCGAAGCGCTCGGCGAGCATGCGCTGACTCACTTCTTTGAGCTTAAAGAAATCGAGTGGGATATGTACCGCACGCAAGTGCACCCATGGGAACGCGAGCAGTATATTACGTTGTACTAATTGAGGAAGCTCTTGACGCTTCCTATTCAAAAACGCATTTTTTGAGAAAACAGCCTTTTGGCTGCGAGCTGACGCCGAAATTTATACGGCGTCAGCTTTTTTTGTTGGGCTAGAAATATGCTGCTTTAATAAATCGTATGACATAAACGTAGAGCGCTTTCGCTTTCACGAGTAAGACGATATCATACGCCTTGGATAAATGACTAGGGGAGTACATTCGCTATTTATACTGAAGAGCCTAAAATGAAAAGTATGGTTATGTAGAAGGGAACAAAAAGCGATCCCTCCTGTTATGCATTCGCTTATTAACACCAAGAGCTAACGCAAGCGCAAGCGACAATGACCAGCAAGATAAAAAGAACCAGGATTACGCCGGTGGAAGTAAATCCTCGATTCCCATAACCGCGAACTTCAGCAATTTCGCTCATTCGGTTCCCCTCCATTCTTTCTTACGATGAAATCAGTAGCCGAATCCGCAAACGGAACAGGCGACAATGACCAACAAAATGAACAATACCAAAATCGTGCCGGTCGACGTGAAAGCTCCACCCAACGACATCGAAATCCCTCCTTGTTTGGTATCCATCTGGCTATATTCCCGAAAGGGCCATTTCAACCAGCTGCCTGATGACATCATATGGTTTCGAATGCTTTTTGATTGGGTTAGTGACGATAGTTATTAATTTTATGGGAAATGCTGATGGGCGCGATTATTATTTATAAGGCGTAAGGAGGGCGATCGCGGAACCAAAGCGTCATGATTATGATGAATCGGATGTCTGACCGTTTCCGCAACGGATCGCACAGAGTGTGAACGGACTCGTTCACGTGATGGTCGAACCAACTGTTTTCAGAGATACGAAAGTCGGAGATTGTCTCTGCTTCCGGACCCGCTACTTTTGCCGGTTCAAGTTGTCCCTTCGCCATGCTAATAAAATTTCGGCAGTCCAAAGAAGGGGAGAATTTTTTGCAAAAATAAAATGGGCGCATGGTGGTGACTTCGGGCATTACCTCGAAGGAAAGTTCCTTCCAATCATATCCCCATAATGTTTTGAAAGCGAATACGATGCTGGGTATATGGGGGATAACAAATGATTCTAGCTTTTTTACTAGTAATTGAGATGGGCTGCCTATAACGAATAGATGTCGTTATTATACTCTAAATATTTAAGATTTTTCGGTTGCGGGAACATCAAAAAAGGAATCTTCCATTGCGGAAGATTCCTTTACTAGGAACAGTAGAGACGCTTGTCCTTGAAGGTCGGAGCGACGAGCGATTAGTGAATGTTTCGGAATACGCCGATTACTTTGCCGAGAATAGATACATGCTTTAATCGGATCGGTTCCATGTGTTCGTTTTGGGGCTGCAAGCGGATGTGGTCTTTCTCCTTATAGAACGTCTTCACGGTAGCTTCATCGTCCTCGGTCATCGCTACGACGATATCGCCGTTATTTGCAGTTTGCTGCTGGCGGACGATAACAAGATCGCCGTCATGGATACCTGCATCGATCATACTCTCTCCGACGATGTTCAGCATGAAGACGGCATCGTCTTTCACTACATTGTTTGGCAGCGGGAAGTAGTCCTCAATGTTCTCCGTAGCTGTAATCGGCATCCCGGCAGTAACTTTCCCGACGACGGGCACTCTCGTAAATGAGAACGAAAAATTTGCTGCGGACTCGTCCTGAAGTCCGATTATTTCGATCGCGCGAGGCTTTGTCGGGTCGCGGCGAATCATGCCTTTCTTCTCAAGACGCTCCAAGTGACCGTGAACGGTCGAGCTGGAAGCAAGGCCTACCGCTTCTCCGATTTCCCGTACGGACGGCGGATAGCCTTTATCCCGCACTTCGTTCTTGATGAAATCAAGGATCGCCTGCTGGCGGTTTGATATTTTCCCCACCGAAAACCCTCCTAATCTTGGTAACTAATTATCGACATTATAGCACAGAACCCGAGTTCGTACAAACATAAGTTCGAGTTTTTGTTCGTATTGCTCGTTTGGGTGTTCGGAGGCGAAAGAAGGGCATGGAGCGGGCGGAGAGCGCCTATTCCGGCCTCTGCATGCGGCTCGAAAATACGAACAGAAAAAGGGAACAAACGTTCTAAAAAGATGTTGACACAAACAACCGTTCGTATTAAGATATGGGTATCGAAACAGAACAAACGTTTGGGGGTCGCCAATCATGAACGCAGCCATTAACCAAAGAAGACAAAATGTGAACAGAACAAATCGCAAACAACCGACATCCGTTTCTCATAAAAAGCTTATCCGCCTTTTCTTTTTCCTGCTTGCCATTGTCGTCTCGTTTTCCTGCGGAGCCATTTTTAAAAGTTATGCTTCGGCGCAGGATACGTCTTCGGCACCGCTTGCATTTCACGCTGAAACAGTGAAAAGCGTAGACGTGGTAAAAGGAGATACGCTGTTAAAAATCGCCCGTGAACACGCTCCAAAAGATGCGAACATCCATGCGTATGTCGATAAAATCAAAAAGCTGAACGGACTGAAAAATGCCATGCTTCAGGAAGGTCAGATCTTAGAACTCCCTTAATGCGGAGCCCCCTTCTCTAGAAGGGGAACCTCACTTCAATGATTGATGCCGAATATAAATGAATTCATAAGAACACACCTTCCGGGACGCCGGGCTAGGTGTGTTTTTGTTTATCATGCTGTAGCGTCAAGCTTCTTCTCTTTCATATTCGGGATAATTTGCTTGCGCTTACTTGCGAAATCTTGACAAGAGCCGCGTAGGAATGGCAAAGTAATAAGGATTGCGCTATGATTACGAAAGATTGGAATATCATCTTCTCGATGGTTACGCAGGAGGGAATTGAAAATGAATATGGATCAGACGGTCGAGCGCATTAATGAGCTGGCCCGCAAAGCGAAGACGGTAGGTTTGACGGAGCAAGAGCTGGAGGAGCGCAACGAGCTGCGCAAGCGTTATATCGAGGCATTCAAGTCGTCTCTGAAAACACAGCTCGATTCCATAAAGTATGTGGAAGACGAAGAAGAGAACAAACAGTAACAAAGCGAAGCATACGTGTCAAAACTAGCGTGATCTGAAGAATGGGGGGTCTCGTCATGTCCCGGTCGTGGGAACGAATGGTCGAGCGAAATCAGAAGAAAGTGAACAAGTCCCGGGTGAAGAGCGGACGAACCGCGATCACAGCAACGGGCGCAGAGGAAATGCGCAAGTTCAAAGGAAGAAGTTACATGCTTCCGTTAATTCTTTGCAGTATCGGAGTTTTTAATGTTGTCGCCTTTAGCGCTGTAAATGAAGGGGATAAAACATTCTGGTATACTTCACTCGCTTATGTTTTGCTCGGCGCCTTTATTTTTTTGGTCAGAAGGCCATTTTTGTCGATCGGCAAAACGAAACTTGTTTCCCGCCGGTTTACGGGGGACCATGCGCTTCAAGTGAATGATATCGAGGAAATCGTCGTTTCTCCGGGCTATGTTGTCGTCCAGCTTAAAGAGAAAAAACGCCGCTGGGTATTTTCCAAGCTGATGAATCTCTTCGATATTAGCGGCATGCAAGCCGAAATCAAGCAGTTTGCGCAGAAAAATAACGTTCCATTAAAAGAAGAGGCAAAATAACGGCGAGGGAGACTGGGAGAATGACGATCAAAGCGGTATTGTTCGATCTTGACGATACGTTGCTGTGGGATGACAGAAGCGTAAACGAGGCTTTCTTAGCAACTTGTACGGAGGCGGCCGTCCGTTACCCGAATATCGCGCCGGACAACCTTGAGGAAGCGGTGCGCAAAGAGGCGCGTGCGTTATACGAGACGTTCGAGACGTTCCCGTTTACGAAGATGATCGGGATCAATCCGTTCGAGGGGCTATGGGCGAATTTCGGAACCGATCATCACGAGCAGTTCCGTAAGCTTGGCGATCTGGCCCCTGGCTACAGGAAGGAAGCATGGACGCGCGGTTTGCGGGCCGTTGGCGTTGACGACGCGGAGCTCGGCGCGCTTCTGGCCGAGAAGTTTCCTGCCGAGCGCCGGGCAAGACCGTACGTGTACGAGGAAACCTTCCAAGTGCTTAACGAGTTGAAAAAGAAGTACAAGCTGCTCTTGCTTACGAACGGAGCGCCTGATTTGCAGCAAGAGAAAATAGCGGGTATTCCCGAGCTCGATACGTATTTCGATCATATCGTTATTTCCGGGGTACATGGGGAAGGAAAGCCTGCGGAATCGATTTTCAAACACGCTATGCAGCTGCTCGGCATTGAAGCGCATGAAGGGATTATGGTCGGGGACAAGCTGACAACGGACATTCTGGGTTCCAATCGGGTAGGCATGCATAATGCGTGGATTAATCATCACGGCGTTACCCGCAGCGACGAAATCGTGCCGAAACACGAAATCAAGAGCTTAAACGAGCTTCAAGCTATCATCGACAGGATCAATCATCATTGATAAATACAATAAAACCCGTCCGCTGTTCATACAGTAGGGCGGGTTTTCGTCTATAGTTCCGTAAGCTTATTTATTAAAAGAAGGATCTGCGAACGGGTGGGCGATCCAGCCTTCCGTTTCGATAAACAAGCGGACGGCGACGATTTGCCGATTTTCCATCAGCGTGAAGAAATGCGGCTTGTGCTCCGGAACGGAAATGACGTCGCCCGCTTCCAGTTCGACATCGAAATATCCTACATCGTCCGTGCCTTTAATTACAAAAATGCCTTTACCGGCAGCGATCGCACGCACTTCATCCTCAGTATGCGTATGCACCGATTCGAACTTTTTCAGAAGCTCTTCAATGTTAGGCGTGGCGTCGGACAGCGCGATGATATCCCAAGTGAGATAGCCGCGGCGGGAAGCGAGATCCTTGATCTCATCATCAAAAGCGGACAGGATTTGCGCTTTCTCATCATCGGAAAGAACAAATTTATTTTGCAGCTCTGCCGGAAGCTTGGAGGCATTCCAATGCTCGTAAAGCACCTCTTGATTTTCAAGGAACGCTTTAACGTTCTGTTCGCCGCTAATGCGTTCGTTCGTATTGCGAATACGTATTTCAGCCAATTTGAATTCCTCCTTCTCCCATCTTAATGCCCGCATATGATAACATAGTCTTCTGGACAATTCCGGTTCCATTTGCGGGTGGTACCGGAGCCATAGGTTCAGACTAAACTTATTATAGTGGAATTGATGCTTGTTGTCGATGCGCTTCGGCTATGGGGCTGGTTTGGAATCGTCTAGAAAGTAGAGGACTTGACGGCATGAAGGCTTAGGATACTTTCGTAAATGATGAAAGTTTGATACACTTATGAAAACCATTTGATTACCCGATAGAAGTACGGGGAATTAAACATGAACCGAACGGATGCAAGTTGCAACTAATCGATCGGTCAGGACAGCAATGAAGCAAACAGATAGGACAACGTTGTGGGCGAGATGGGGAAGGATGATAAGCATGAGTAAACCGACGCTGCGCGAGCAGCTTAGCAAAAAGATTATGATTCTGGACGGCGCCATGGGCACGATGATCCAGCAGGAGGATTTGACGGCCGATGATTTCGGCGGCGAGGACTTGGACGGATGTAACGAAAACCTCGTGCTGACCAGACCCGACATCATATCGAAAATACACGAAGCGTATTTCGAAGCCGGTTCCGATATCATCGAAACGAACACGTTCGGCGCGACAAGCGTCGTACTTGCGGAATACGATCTTCAGGATAAAACGAGGGAAATTAACCTCGTGGCAGCGAAGCTCGCTGTGGAAGCGGCGAACAAGTATTCGACGCCGGAATGGCCGCGTTATGTGGCGGGCGCTCTCGGACCGACGACCAAAACGTTGTCCGTTACCGGCGGCGTAACATTCGATGACCTGGTGGACAGCTACTATGAGCAGACTCTAGCGTTAATAGAGGCGGGCGTTGACGCGATTTTACTGGAAACTTCCCAGGATACGCTGAACGTAAAAGCGGGTAGCATCGGTGTTCGACGTGCCTTCGAAATGCTCGGCGTCAAGCTGCCGATCATGATTTCCGGTACGATCGAGCCGATGGGAACTACTCTCGCAGGTCAAAATATCGAATCCTTCTACGTTTCGCTAGAGCATCTCGATCCGGTATCCATCGGCTTAAACTGTGCGACCGGGCCGGAATTTATGCGCGATCATATCCGCACGCTTTCGGATATTGCCGGAACTGCCGTCAGCTGTTATCCGAACGCCGGTTTGCCTGACGAGAACGGCCAATATCACGAATCGCCAGAATCGCTCGCCAAGAAAATGGCCGGCTTCGCCGAGCAAGGCTGGCTGAACATCGCCGGCGGCTGCTGCGGAACGACGCCTGCCCATATTCGCGCGATGGCCGAAACGCTCAAACAATACGCGCCGCGGCCGCAAACGGGCGCTCATCCTCCGGCGGTATCCGGTATCGAAACCGTATATATCGAAGAGGAAAACCGCCCGATCATGGTCGGTGAGCGTACGAACATTGCCGGATCGCGTAAATTCAAACGTCTGATTAAGGAAGAGAAATTCGAAGAAGCTTCCGAAGTTGCCCGGGCTCAGGTAAAGAACGGCGCACACGTGATCGATATCAATCTTCAAGATACCGATATCGACGAAGCTTTCGCCATGGAAAACTTCCTGCAGCATGTCGTCAAAAAAGTAAAAGTACCTCTCATGATCGATTCGACATACGATCATATCATCGAGCTTGGCTTGAAGTATTCGCAAGGGAAAGCCATCGTCAATTCGATTAACCTCGAGGACGGCGAAACGAAATTTGCCGGCATTGTGCCGCTCCTGCATCGTTATGGCGCAGCGGTCGTCACCATTTTGATCGATGAGCGGGGACAGGCCGTATCCCGTCAAGCGAAGATGGAAGTCGCCGAACGTTCCTACGAACTTCTAACGAAAAAATACGGACTCAAGCCGCATGATATTATTTTTGACCCGAATATGTTCCCGATTGGCTCCGGAGACCCGCAATATATCGGCTCCGCTGTGGAAACGATCGAAGGCATACGGATGATTAAAGAAAAGTACCCGGAGTGTAAAACCATTCTTGGACTCAGCAATATTTCTTTTGGTTTGCCCGATGCCGGCCGCGAGGTGCTTAACTCCGTTTACTTGTACCACTGTACGAAAGCGGGACTCGACTATGCGATCGTTAATACGGAGAAGCTGGAACGGTATGCCTCCATTCCGGATGCCGAAAAGGAACTGGCTGAAAAGCTGATTTATAACACGAACGACGAAACGCTTGCCGAGTTCGTTGCCTTTTTCCGCGAGAAGAAGGTCGACAAGAAGGAGAAGATATCGAATCTTTCGCTTGAGGAGCGCTTGGGCTCCTACGTTGTGGAAGGCACGAAGGAAGGCTTGATCCCCGATCTTCAGGAAGCGATGAACAAATATTCTCCTCTTGAAATCATCAACGGACCGCTGATGAGGGGCATGGAGGAAGTCGGACGATTGTTCAACAACAACGAATTGATCGTTGCCGAGGTGCTGCAAAGCGCTGAAGTCATGAAGGCGTCTGTGGCCTTCCTCGAGCCGTTCATGGAGAAGAACGAGTCGGCGGTCAAAGGAAAGATAATCCTCGCGACCGTCAAGGGAGACGTTCACGATATCGGCAAAAACCTGGTCGAAATCATTTTGTCGAACAACGGCTACCAGATTGTCAACCTTGGCATCAAAGTGCCGCCTGAACAGTTGATCGAAGCGTACCGCAAGGAGAAGCCGGATGCGATCGGCTTGTCGGGATTGCTCGTTAAATCGGCCCAGCAAATGGTTGTCACCGCTCAGGACTTGAAGGCTGCGGGCATTGATGTCCCGATTTTGGTTGGCGGAGCCGCGCTAACCCGTAAATTTACGAAAACCAGAATTGCACCGGAATACGAAGGACTCGTGCTGTATGCGAAGGACGCGATGGACGGACTCGATATTGCCAACAAGCTTAGCGATCCTGCGGAGAAACAGAAGATGATCCAGGAACTTCGCGAAAGCATGGAATCCGACGTCAAAGAATCCGGCAAGCCGTCGCAGCCGATGCCTGTGCTGACCCGGGTCAAAACGTCCTCCGTTAACCGGAACGCGCCCGTACAAAAACCGACGGATCTTGAACGCCATGTGCTGCGCGACTATCCGATCTCGCATATTATGCCTTACATCAACATGCAGATGCTGCTCGGACACCATCTCGGCTTGAAAGGGAAGGTAGAGAAGCTGATCGCGGACAAAGACGAGAAAGCCACACAGCTTAAGGAAGTCGTCGATGCGATTCTCCAGGAAGCGCAGCAAAAAGGCATCATCCGCGCACACGGCATGTACCGCTTTTTTCCGGCGCAGTCGAAGGGGAACGATGTGATCGTCTACGATCCGAACGAACCGGGCAAGGTGCTTCAGACCTTCAGCTTCCCGCGTCAGGAGACGGAACCGTTCTTGTGCCTGGCCGATTATTTGAAGTCGGTGGACAGCGGTGAAATGGACTATGTCGGCTTCCTCGTCGTAACGGCAGGACACGGCATCACCGAGCTAGCCAGAGAATGGCGCGAAAAAGGCGATTATCTGAAATCGCATGCGCTGCAGTCGACGGCCCTCGAGATGGCGGAAGCTTTCGCGGAACGCGTTCATCATATGATGCGGGACGTATGGGGGATTCCGGATTCGCCGCAAATGTCCATGCAGGAGCGCTTTGGCGCGAAATATATCGGACAGCGCTTCTCGTTCGGTTATCCGGCGTGTCCGAACTTGGACGATCAACAGCAGTTGTTCGCTCTGCTGAAACCGGAAGATATCGGCGTCGAGTTGACCGAAGGCAGCATGATGGAACCGGAAGCATCCGTATCGGCGCTCGTATTCGCCCATCCGGAAGCGCGCTATTTCAACGTGGATAAAGTATAGAACAATAAAACCCCCTTCTCGCTATTTCGCTGCGGAAAGGGGGTTTTGCTTGTCATGCTCAGTCGTTTTGCGCGGCAGCCTCGTCTTCGATTTCCGCCTTGAAACCTGCGATGCTTTGCTCGCGGCGTTCGTTTTTCTCTTGAAGCTGTTCAACCTCTTGGCTGCTTATTTCGTCAGCGTGCTCATCCAAATAGTCTTGCGATTCCTGCAAGTTCTCCATCGTATTCTGCACACTATTTTGCAGCTTTTCTACATTATCAGCGCGGTTATCCGGTTTAGCCATGTCTTCATCCTCCGATTCAAGTGTGAAATTTGGGTTATTCCCCAGCTTTTAACATACCACGAATGGCGCGTTTGTATTCATCGTTTCATCGGTAAGAACAAACGGATAGGCTGTAAACGCTAACAAAAAAATTAGACGTAAAAATCGAATTTCCGCCTTATTTATTGGCACTACGTCCTATTTCATCTTGCTGGCAATTGTGATAAGCTATGCCTTAGGTTATTGGAAAGCCATTCATAGAGTATTCCAAAAATAAGGGACCAGCTGAACGTTACCTTCATGGCGCAGTTTGATTTGGAGACGGATTCAGGCTGATTCCGAGCCATTATACATAACGGTGTCATGTAACCGGCATTCTGTTAACCGGACCTTATGGCGGCGTTTACGTGCGTGCAGCATAGCTGCATTTCTTCCGCCGGGAAGCGAAAGGCGTTCGAAGACGAGAATAACTAGGGTATGATAGGCAGCCGAGAGATGACATCCCGAGAGGAACTGCAAAGTGCGCATGGCGTAGACGGGTTATGTGACCTGTACTTTTGGGGAAAGCTAGTAAGCATGGAGCCGTATAGCGGAATGAATCGGCTATGCGCATTACGGTACTGAAAACGCTAATAACGAATGATTACGGTAGTCGATAAACGATTGGGAGTAGGTATGACACGATGAAATGGATCGAAGCGTTTCCCTCCGGCCCGCTGCAGGGTACGGTCAAAATTCCCGGTTCCAAAAACAGCTCGCTTGCATTGTTGGCCGCAGCTTGCCTAGGCGAGGAGCCGATTACGCTTAAAGGGATTCCGAATATACTTGATTTTCGCGTAATTGCCGATATTGTGAAAGAAATAGGCGTTCTAATGGAAAGAGAGCCTTCCGGAGACATCCGGATCGATCCGCGGGCGATTTGTCATGCTCAGCTTGACGCAAGGAAGACGTCGCAATACCGCGCTTCTTATTATTTTGTAGGCGCGCTGCTAGCCAAGTTTGGCAAAGTGACGATCGGTTATCCGGGCGGCGACAATTTCGTATCGCGTCCGATCGATCAGCATATTAAAGCACTAAAGGCAATGGGAGCGACATTCACATTTCATGAGGATCGTTATGTAGTGGAGACAACCGGCCTCAAAGGCTGCGCCATTCATTTCGATACGATCACGTCGGGCGCTACCATTAACGCCATGCTGGCAGCCGTTCTCGCAGATGGGAAAACGGAGCTGCGGCAAGCAGCTGTCGATCCGGAAGTTGTCGATACGGCGAACCTCCTGAACCAAATGGGCGCAAAGATTAGCGGAGCCGGTACCGATACGATCCGCATTCAAGGTGTTAAGCAGCTTGGCGGATGCGAATACACCGTCATTCCGGATCGGCTGATTGCCGGTGCGTTTCTGATGGCGGCGGGGGCGACGAGGGGTGTCGTAACGGTGGACGATGTGATCCCCGAGCATCTCGGCTCTTGTTTGACGAAGCTGCGGGAAATCGGCATGAACATCGAGCAGAAGGATCAGAGTTTGACTGCATACGGCGATGTGCCGCTTCGAGCGACGCGCGTGCGTACCGGCATGTATCCGGTGTTTGCTACGGATCTGCAGCAGCCTTTTTCCGCGTTGCTGCTTAGAGCGCCGGGAAGAAGCATCGTAACGGACAAAGTGTACCCGGAACGCTTCAACCACGTGCCTCAACTTAGACGGATGGGTGCGCAAATTCAGGTCCGCCGTGGAAGCGCCTTTATCCAGGGAGGGCTTCCGCTCAAGGGGGCTTTCGTGCACGTGTCCGACGTTCGGGCAGGCACTTGTCTTCTCATTGCGTCGCTCATGGCGGAAGGCAAGTCAATCCTTACGGGCGTGGACCATATCGAACGCGGGTATGAGGATGTTATCGGCCAGTTCCGAAGCTTGGGAGCGAATCTTACGCTGCACGAAGGCGAATTTGGACTGGTTTCCGATGAGGAACAGAAGTCTATGCTTCGTTAGTTGCGTATGCAGCAAATAGTTAATAGGCTATGCAAGAAACCGTGAAGTCTGTAAAGACAGCACGGTTTCTTTGTCGTTTCATACATGCTGCACAAATCAGAAAGCGCCTTTACAAAAGAAAAACAGTTGCGCAATCTAGGAGAGGAACAACAGCGGTGCGGGATCTGCATGAACGGACGACGACAGCCTTCAAAGTCGAGCGCAATTTCTTTGTTTTTCCATTGACAGAGTCTTTCCGCTATGAGTATGATAGTTTTTGAAAATAGTTCCATAGAACTATAACATATCTTTCAATCTATAGAAAAAAATGTCGAATGATAGGTAAAAATATCCACTAAAGAAGGTCGGCGCATGGCTCAACGCAAACGGATCGGCGATTTGCTTGTGGAGGCAGGGGTCATCTCGGCGGATCAGCTTCTGCAAGCTTTAAAAGAACAAAAAGAATGGAATATGCGTTTGGGCGACGTACTGATCACGCAAAATTACATAACCGAGCAACAATTGATCGAAGTGCTTGAGCTGCAGCTTGGCATTCCGCACATACAGCTATACCGGCAAAAAATCGATACGAAGATCATTAATATTATTCCTCAGCGGCTTGCGGAGCAGCATCAGGTGCTGCCGATCCGTACCGAAGGGAACAAACTCGTTCTTGCTATGGCCGATCCCCTCGATTATTACGCCATCGACGAGCTGCGGATGAGTACGGGCTATCGGATCGAGCCTACGATTGCCTCTAAGGACGAGCTTTCCCGCGCCATAAAGCGTTATTACGGCTTGCAGGAATCCGTCGATCAGATCATGAGCAATCTGCAATCGCGCGAGCTTGAAGAGACGAAACCTCAGCAGGACGAGGACGATTCGCCGGTCGTGAAGACCGTCAACCAAATTATCATCCAAGCGGTGCAGCTCGGAGCGAGCGATATTCATTTCGACCCGCAGGAGGACGGCATTCGAATCCGTTACAGGGTAGACGGCATGATGCGTACGGAACGGTCTTTGCCGCCTCACATGCAGAGCGTCATCGTTGCCCGCGTGAAGATCATGGCGAATCTGAACGTTGCCGAGAGACGGCTGCCTCAAGACGGGCGCGTCGAAATGGACATCGAGTACCGCAAAGTCGATATCCGGATATCGACGCTGCCCACCATTCACGGCGAGAAGGTAGTCATGCGGATTCTCGACTTAGGGAATACGCTGACGGAAATCGAGAAGCTCGGGATGTCTCCCTCGAATTTACAACTGTTCATGAAAGGCATCGGCAGCGCAAACGGCATCGTCTTCATAACCGGTCCGACCGGAAGCGGTAAAACGACAACGTTATACTCCGCAATTTCCCGCCTCAATAACGACGAAGTTAACATTATCACCATTGAAGATCCTGTGGAATATCAACTCCAAAACATCAATCAGGTACAGGTGAATTCGGTTACGGGACTCACGTTCTCAAGAGGTCTGCGCTCTATTTTGCGTCAAGATCCGAATATCGTCATGGTCGGCGAAATACGCGACGTCGAAACGGCGGAAATTGCCGTCAGAGCGGCAATGACCGGACATCTTGTCTTGAGCACGCTGCACAGCAACAGTGCCGTTAACTCGATTACGCGGCTTATCGATATGGGCGTGGAGCCTTTCCTGATCGCTTCCTCCTTGAATTGCGTCGTTGCCCAGAGGCTTGTCCGCCGCATTTGTCCCCATTGCGCAGCGCCGCATGAGCCCACTCGCGAAGAAACCGAACTGCTTGCTTCGAGCGGCAGGAAGACGGACGTTCTCTATAAAGGCAGCGGCTGCGGCGAATGCGGGCGGAGCGGCTATAAAGGCAGGCTGGCCATTCATGAGGTGCTGCAGTTGGACGACACGCTGCGCGGGATGATATTACAGCGTCGTTCGGATGCGGAGTATGCGTCGTATGCCAGAACGTTAGGGCTCGTTTCCCTGCAAAATGATGGAATAGCCAAAGCGATTGCCGGACTGACGACTCTCACGGAAGTGTACCGGGTTACCGGATAGAGCTTGCTTAAGTTGAATCCTATGAGAATTCATCGGAAAGGGTAGATCGAGTTGCGAATGGAAGATCTGTTAAAGCTCGCTTACCAAAAAGGGGCTTCCGACGTCCATATAACGGTCCACTCGCCAGTGATGCTGCGTATCAACGGTCAGCTGCGTCCGATCGACGATCAGCCGCTTATGCCGCAAGCGACGATGGAACTGGCGGGAGAGCTGATGTCCGCGGAGCAGAAGGAGTCTTTTCTGGATCGGGGTGATCTGGATTTCTCATACGGCATTCCAGATTTATGCCGATTTCGCGTGAATGTTTATCGTCAAAAAGGTAGCGCAGGTATGACGATCCGGCTCATTTCGAATCGTATTCCCGCCATGGAAGCGTTAGGCTTGCCTGCCATCGCCGAAGAATTTGCCAAGAAGCCGCAAGGCTTGCTGCTCGTCACAGGCCCGACCGGAAGCGGGAAATCGACGACGCTGGCAGCTATGATCGATTACATAAACCGTACCCGCCGCGAGCATATCATCACTCTGGAAGATCCGATCGAATTCGTTCATTCTCACAAGTCCTGCATTGTGAATCAAAGGGAAATCGGCGTCGATACGAATACTTTTGCAAGCGGGCTGCGGGCCGCGCTGCGGCAGGATCCCAACGTTATCCTGGTCGGCGAGATGCGCGATCTGGAGACGATCAGTACGGCGATCACGGCTGCGGAAACGGGCCATCTCGTATTCGGAACGTTACATACTGCGGATGCGCCGCAAACGATCGATCGCATCGTCGACGTCTTCCCGCCGGAGGCGCAGCAGCAAATTCGCGTTCAGCTGGCATCGGTGCTGCTTGGCGTCATGGCCCAACGCTTGCTTCCGACTGCGGACGGTAACGGACGCGTTGCCGCGATCGAGGTACTCGTTAATACGCCTGCCGTCGCCAATTTGATTCGATCGGAGAAGGTGCATCAAATTCGTTCTGCGATGCAAACCGGTAAGGCGCAAGGTATGCAGACGATGGATAATGCGCTTCGCGAGCTTCTACAGCAGCGGCGTATCCATGTCGAAGCCGCACGGGAAGCCATGTTCGGCTTTAGCGAGCTTCAATAACTCTTTACACATTAGTTAATCGTAGCTCTTGGATGGGGATGGAACCGGTATTACGACAGGAAGCGGGGTTGGGAATATGCCCAAATTCCGATATCGCGCAGTGGACGATGACGGCCGCGTTTACAAGGGTGTGGTCGATGCTCAGACTTTTCAGGTCGCGTCGGACGAGCTCCGCCGAAAAGGACTTTGGATTACCGAGCTTTTCGACCAAGGGACAAGCTTGCTTCACCGTGACATTTCCTTTGGCGAGCCGAGAATCAAGAACGAGGATTTTACGATTTTTTGCCGCCAGCTGGCTACTTTGTATAAAGCGGGCGTCAATATGGTTGAAGCCGTACGCGTGCTCGGCCAGCAAACTAGCGGCAAAGCATTTAAGAAAATTTTGCTCGAAATATCCGGGGACATGCAGCGAGGTACGCAGTTTTCGGTTGCCGCTGCGGCGTATCCGACCGTCTTTTCTTCGATATTTATCAATATGATCCGCGCCGGAGAGGCGAGCGGCAATCTCGACGAGATGCTGAACCGGTTGGCGATCTTCTATGAGAAGGAATATTACACACGTCAAAAGGTAAAGTCGGCAATGGTGTACCCCGCTATCATGGGGATCGTGACCGTCATCGTGATCATCATTCTGATGAACTTCGTCGTGCCTCGGCTCGTCGGCAATTTCGCTTCGATGGGACTGGAATTACCGCTTCCGACCCGAATTGTCATCGCTATTAGCGCGTGGATGAAGGCGTACTGGTATGTTGTGATTGCCGAGCTGTTCGTTCCTCCGATCGTCTACAAGCTGATCGCCCGAACGGAGAAGGGCAAATACCGAATCGATTTTATCAAATTGAAAATACCTGTTTTCGGGAAGCTGTGGCAAAAACAGGCGTTATCCCGGTTCAGCCGCACCTTCTGTTCGCTGTTCGCGGCTGCGATTCCGATGCTGCAAATGATGTCGATCGTTTCGGCGGTCGTCGGAAACGAAGTCATGGCCAAGCTGATCCGAGAAGCGCGCGAGGGCGTACGGGGAGGGGCTTCCATCACGGAGCCGCTGCGCAATTCCTGGTTGTTTCCCCCGATGGTCGTGCAGATGCTCGCGGTCGGCGAACGAACGGGGGCACTGGACACGATGCTGGAGAAAGT
Source organism: Paenibacillus litoralis (assembly GCF_046244365.1). Taxonomy (NCBI): domain Bacteria; kingdom Bacillati; phylum Bacillota; class Bacilli; order Caryophanales; family Paenibacillaceae; genus Paenibacillus; species Paenibacillus litoralis. Next base: position 4,216,286 of record NZ_CP176395.1, read on the forward strand.
CGCCGATTTCTACGAGGCGGATGTCGACGCGATGGCCGACCGGTTGAAAGCGATGCTGGAGCCGCTAATGATTGTCGTCCTGGCCGTCATCGTCGGAACGATCGTGCTTGCCGTTATGCTGCCTTCGTTCAAGCTGATGGAGAATTTGCACTAATAAAGGTTATTTAAAAGTCACCTTATGATCACGATGCTAATCGAGAAGCGGATTCGACATCGAATCTTGGGTTTAACTTCGAAGTGCGGCGCTCATTTCGTTCTGCCTAAACTCCGCGCCTCCTTCTTCCGTTTTACCCAACCTTCTCGGTGCTGATCAGTCGACTTAATAAACATGCACGAATAGTGGTTTTAACGTTGTTAAAACATAAATGATTTTATTTTGAGGGGAGAGATTTTCATGGCAATCATGAAAATGAAACTGAAGCTTTACAAGAATCAAAAGGGTATGACGCTGATCGAGTTGCTTGCAGTTGTCGTTATTTTAGGGATATTGGCGGCTGTCGCAGGAACCGTAATCGTAAAAAGCTTCGACAGCGCAAAAACAAACGCAGATGCAACAAGCATCAAAGTCATTACTGATGCTGCTCAAAGATATGTGATGGATAAAAATCCGAGTGATGTATCAACCGTTACCGTAAATGCATTGGTTTCTGCTGGTTATTTACCGTCGGCTCCGGCTGCTACGGCAGACAAAAATAAGCCTGTCTTTAAATTAACTGTAACGAAAGATGCTGACGGGAATTATAAATTTGATGTTGTAGCAGCAGCAACATCATCTTAAACAGTATCAAGATAGTTCTTTTAAGGTAACTCCCCCGAGTTACCTTTCTTACTCCAAAGGGAAGGAGCTGCCGCTGGCATGCTTATCGATTTGGCTGATTTTTACGGGACGATGCTTCGCGATAACCTTTGGTTGCTGAGCGCCGTGTCGGCCGCGCTTGGTTTGTTAGTCGGCAGCTTCCTCAATGTGGTCGCGATTCGGCTTCCGCTGAAACGATCTATCGTTTATCCTCCGTCGCACTGCACGAGCTGTAAGCACCGCCTCCACGCGGTCGATCTCATACCGGTAGTGAGCTATTTGCTCCTGCGAGGGAAGTGCCGTTACTGCGGCCATCAAGTTTCGTCGTTCTACGCGGTAGGCGAGGTGGTGACCGCTGCGCTGTTTGCGGTTATCGCCTGGCAAACCGGATTTTCGGCGAATCTCGTTATCGGACTGCTATTTGCAGCCGTACTCGTTACCGCTTCAATCAGCGATTTGCATTACCGGCTCATTCCGGACCGGCTCGTCTTGTTCGGCGTCGTCGCAGGAGGCCTGCTCAGGTTATGGAATCATCCGCTACCGCTTTGGAACTACGCTGTGGCGTCTCTGCTGGGAGGCGCAATCCTGTTCGCATTGGCTTCGCTTGCTTCGTCCTTGATGAAGAAAGAAGCGCTTGGCGGGGGCGACTTGAAGCTTTTTGCTTTTGTCGGCATAGTGCTCGGAATAAAATTAACGCTGTTAACTTTGTTTGTGTCCAGCTTATTGGGTTCGGTCATTGGAATCCTGCTCATCGCCTCAGGCAAAATCAAACGCGAGGCTTATCTTCCGTTCGGACCGTTTATAGGGCTGGCGGGGGTGCTCGTTTTTTTGTGGGGGGAGCGCTGGATCGACTTCTATTTTTCTCTGATTCTAGGTTGATTTGGATCTTATATAAACAAAAAAAAGGAGGCTGCGGCAATGAAACTATCCGATATCATTCATCAAGTTTTGCCGGGGCGCACCTCCTTGGGATTGGAAATCACCGATACGTCCATCAAGCTGGCTGAGGTCGTCAGTGCAAAAAATCGGCAGCCTGAAATACGCCGCGTGCTCACTGAGAGCTTGCCGCCTGGCGTTGTCGAGGAAGGGAAGCTTATAAGACCGTTGGTTGTGATCCAGACGCTGCAAACGATGATTCATCGGGCGGGTATCAAAACTAAAAGGGTACATATGGTTGCGCCAAGTCAAATGCTGATGGTACGGTTTCTGAAAATGCCTGACATCCCGTATAAAGAGCTTTCAAAGGTGATCGATTTTGAAGTGAAGCACAACATTCACCTGCCGTTTGAAAATCCGTACTACGATTTTATGAAATTGAACGGCTCCAACCATTCGAAAGGGAAACGAAAAACAACGGCCAAGCTGCCGGCAGCCAGCGAACATGCAATGGCGTTCAATCAAGCGGCGGCTGCATCCGATGCCGGGCATTACGATCTGTCGAATTCGAGAGCTTCCTTATTTGACGATTACAGACAGGAGCAGAGAAACGAAGGCGAATCGCCTCTATCGATGCCATGCGATGTCATGCTGGTAGCTGCTCCCAAAGAGCTGATCGACAGCTATAAAGAAGCGGCGGAAGCGGCTGGTTTAAAGCCGGCTGCGATGGAGTTCAAGGCGCTATCGCTTTTTCGGTTGATTGAGCAGGAAGTAGCCGATGCACGATCGCAAACGTTGCTTGTTCTCGATATTAATGAAACCGCATCGGATATGAGCATTTTTCACGAGGGGCAGCTGAAAATAACGCGAAGCGTCCCGGTTTCCTTTGCCATAATGAAGGATGAGGAGGCTGACGCCACGATAAAGCCGGGGTTCGATTTGTTCGCCGAGTTCGAGCAGCCAAGCGATAATGACGGTTACGGGCAAGCCATTGGCGAGCTGGTGCATGAGCTGGAACGGTTAATGAATTTTTACCGGTATACGCTGAACAATCGCACGCAGCAATTTTCGGCGTTGTATATTTCGGGAGATGTGGAGAACGCGGACCGTATTGCAGAGACGCTTAAAAGCCGATTTTCCCAGCCGGTGGTGATGATTCCCTTGCGTTCGTTAAAGCTGAATCATCCGCAATTGCATGATGCGGCTCTCCGCTGCTCCGTCCCGATCGGATTAGCGATTAGGAGGGATCGGACATGAGATCGATCAACCTTTTGCCCCGGATTCCCATTGTGCAAAGACTGTTCGTTCCGCTGCTTGCAGGAACGGTTCTTATATTTGGTTGTTCGGGAGTCGCCATTACCTATGTCCATTTCAAAATGAAAACAGACGCAGAGCAGCAAAAACACGAACTTGCCGAGCTCGACAAGCAGATCGGGCGTTTAACCGCGGAGCGTCAAATCGATGCCGGCACGCAAACCTATCGGGCGCTCCTCGACGAGACGAAGAAGCTGTCCGATGCAAGAATGGATTGGCAGGCGGTTATGCAAGAATTGACGTCGCCGCTACCGTCCGCTTCACGATTGTCGGGGCTTTCGGCCAAGGCGGAGAAACTTTCGGTTATTTTGGATTTCTCGGATATGAAAGCAGCGGCCGAGTATGTTCGGACTTTACAGAAACAAAGCCTCTTCGATTCGGTCGCCATCAAGAGTGCGGAAGTGAAAGCATTCACGCCGCAGCTCGAGTCCGCTCAGTCGTTGCTGCCGCAGGGGATAGACCCGGTACCGGATGTCGCAGTTCCTTCCCTGGCGGAAGAGGAGCGTTCGGAGCCAGCAGCGCCGATTCCGTCTGCAGAGGCCGTTACGGCAGAGCAGCTAACCGAAGCGTGGCTGAAAAACAAGAAGGTCGAGCGAGATTCAGCCGATTCGCTTCTCCAGCAGCTTGATTGGATGATGTACCGGCAGCAGGCGAAGGAGCGGTATGGCATTTCGCTTCCCGAGCGTCCGGCCGCAGCGGGTTCAACCGCATCGTCTGCACCGTACGGAACGCCGGCTCCTACGCCGTCGCCATCCTCTGCGACAAGAAGCGTGCCGCCTGCTCGGACCCCGACCCCGGCACCGACTCCGTCGCCAACTGTGAAACCGGTCAACATTGTACAGCTCTCGCTGGACATTGTCCTGAAGCCGGTCATGCCAAGTAAGTAGGTGAATGATGGAACATGACTTATTGCGCGACTTGGTCGCGAAGCTGAGAAAACCGGCATTCGTTATTATTTTATTGGTCATAGCCGGATTGGTTGTCAATATAATGCTGCTAGTCCTCTTTATTGTGCCGGACTTGTTCTTGAAGGAGAACCAGCAATCCGCTCTTAACGCCAAGCAAAAACAAGTGGACGAATGGATGGCCCGTCCGCTTCCTGCGCTCGCATCTCCGGCGGATTTCCGGAAGCTATACGGGCAATTGCCTTCGCAGCCCGATACGGCAGGCTTCGTCCTGCACTTGAGAGAACTGGAGCTGACAACCGGGGTGACCTTGTCATCCGTCGGTTTTGGAAAAGGGAGCGGTCCATCTGCAAGCAACCTGGAGTCTGAGCTTGCCAAAGCAACTTCCGCCAATGGCAATTCGTCCGGCGCGCAGCCCTCGCCAAGTCCTCAGACTTCGTATGGTACGGGATTTGCGGAAAATAAGCCGAAGCTGGTGCAGCAAGAGGAAGCTTCTTTAACCATAAGCGGAACGTACGCGCAATCGATCGACTTTATCAACCGCTTGCGCTTGCTGGAGCGAATCGCGACGTTGAACGAATGGGATATGGTGATCGGATCCGCGTCGTCTCGAGCGGATAACTCGAGCCTATCCGGGCTGCGCGACGAAACCGATCAAACGATCACCACTACGATCAAGCTTACGATCTATTATTCTAAAGCCATGGAGCCAGGGGAAAGCGGCTCTGCAACCGGTCAGACGAAGAGGGATGCGAGCGTTCGAAGCGGCGATCCGACGTTATCCGACGCAGCGTTCCGAGACATACTTGGCCAATCGGGTCATACGACAAATCCATAAAGTTAACTGGCGGAGGCGTGTACGATGAACAAAAAAACAGTTCTTGCCGCGCTCGTTCTCATGCTGCTATGCAGCGGCGCTGCTTGGGCGGAAGGCAGATACCGCACGATTGAAGTGTATATTGACAAGATTCAGGTCGCGGTAAACGGACACCGAACGAATATCGACAAGGAGTCGATATTCTACGAGGGCTCCGTTTATGTGCCGCTTCGCAGTTTAGCCGAGATGCTGGGCGCCAAAACGACATGGGACAACGAGACGCGAACGGTCGAACTCGATTTTCTTGCCGATCGCGACGAAGTCGTGGAGTCGGCCTATTATAAAGGCTTGTATCAGTACATGGCGTTGGAGCATCAAAGAAATATGAGCATGATGATCGAGGCATTCGGCAATGACGATACGGCGAAGCTGCGTAAGGTCGCCGACTCGTACGAGAGCCTGAAGTCCTTAAGCGCCAGCATTCTGGACAACGGCACGGCGGAGGTTATCGCCAAGCTGACCATGTCGGTGGAATGGCTTCGCGGAGGTTGGGAAACCAAAAAGCCGGATAGTGATATTCAGCTGGCATGGGCCGCTTTTAAAGAAAATGCAGGTCAATTGAATGAACTCTTGCGAGCTAAACTTCATATGTAACGAGTAATCTTTAAGTGAAAGTCACCGCAAAGAAAACTCCCTGTTTGAACGCTTCTTAGAAGTCGATCGCAGGGAGTTTTTGCGAGCCGGGCTATTTGGTCGACCAGTCGCCGAATTCGAGCTGGGGGTCGCTTCCCGCAGTGCCTCCGGCGGGAGGGAAGCAATCGATGACGACCCCGCCTGGAGGCTTCCAGCCGGAGGATACGTATATCTCCTTGCCTGTCGTAAGGCCTCCTACATGAACCGTCCCGGAACCGCCATCCAAGTTGCCGAAGGTGATGGTGTCAATCGAGCCGACAAAACTTTTGACGTCTATCTTGTTGCTGCCGGCGAATTCGATTTTGTTTTTGGATAGGACGGTTCCGTCGACGTTCAAATTACCGATTTGTCCGCTGAACCTGAAGCCGGCACCGTTGCCATACGTACTGCCTGACAGCATCGAGTCCTTCACATGCAGATTCCCTACATATTTGAAACCGAGTGAGCCGGCCGCATAAATCGAACCGTCGATCGTCGTGCCGGAAATCGTATTGTCGAACGTTACGTTGCGTCCGCTGCTGATGCTTCCCGTCAAGCTGAAATTGTCCAGCGATCCGTTAAACAGGACATCTTGGCCGGCAATGATCGATCCGCTGCCCGTTAGGGCAAAGGAATTCGTGCTGCTTTGGAATTGCACCGTACCGCCGCCGCTGATCGAGCCGTTTATGGCTGCACTGCCCAAATGCGAAAAGGTCAAATTACCTGCTGATCGAATCGAGCCGCCCTGCAGCTTAAGCTCATTGACCGTCCCGCCGAACGCGATGTCTCCTTGGCTGCTGACGTTTTGTCCGACAAGGAGTTTACCGATACTTTGAAATGTGAGATTGTCTTTTGCTACGATCGATTGGCCGATATCCGCGGAGCCGATCGAACCGGAATAAGCGATTCCTTTGCGGCTGCTTATGGTGCCGGAAACTTTAAGCTTCGCCAGATTATCATGCTGGATGCCCGTCTCCGCCAATATAGAGCCGCCGACCGTGAGACCGACCGAAGCGTCGTCGATGCCTTTAAAGTTGATGTCGGCTTTGCTGCTGATCGTTCCGCCGATTTGAACGGCTTTAGCGCCGTTAAAGGAGATCGGCCCACCGGAAATGATATTGCCGGCGACAGTCAATTTTTGCAAATAGGAATTGATCTTGATATTGCCGCCTGCGATCATATTTCCGTTAATCGTAATGTCGGTGAAATTATTCGATATTTCAATATCGCCGCCCGCCGCCAGGTCGCCGTTTACGACCAGGACATTGCCCCCTTTGTTGGAAATGGTAATATTTCCGGAATAGGCAGTAGGGCCTTGCGGGCTATCGCTGATTTGACGGTTCCCGGCGGTCAAGGAGTAACCGGCTAGCGGGACATTTAAAGGTGCGATTGGCGTGACCGGTGTTAGCGGCAGCGGACGCTCGGCCATTTTGGCATCGAAATAGCTTTCGAATTGTTGTTTGTACTGCACGAAAGGAATCGATGTATCGACTAAGGGTGCCGAGTTGTCTTCGGTTACGAAAATTTTATGGCTGTTGCCGTGCTGGCTGTAAAGGGGCGGATCCGCAACTGCGATGACATCCTTGCCGAAAATCGCACCCGCCGTGCCTGTAGAGCCGGGGGTGAGCTTGAACCGCAAGGTGACGGATTTATCCTTGGCAAGCTTATCCGAACCGACGGTACGGGCCGATGTCAGCTTGAAGTAGGAGCTGTCGAGCGTGTCGATCCCGAACGATAAACTCGGTTTATGGTCCAGCGTCAATGGCTTCGCGTTGAAAGCCGAAACGAAAGCTTCTACCTGCGGTTGACCCAAATTGAGCTTCTGGGTTGCAACGGCTTCCTTTAACGCGCGTTTTGCGATGGCGGCTCCGGATTCTGCGGCATAGTTGGCGACCTCGATATTTTCGCCTTTTTTGGAGCTGGTATATCCCTGCATGGCCGCGGTTAATAACGAGACGGCGAGGATCGAAACGAGAAAGACGAGAAAGAGAGCGAGCAGCAGGGCGGAACCTCGCTCGTTAGCCGTTAGTTTCAACTGACAGACTTCCTTTCGGTACAGGAGTAAGCTATAGTTTTTCTATGTAAGGATGTGAACGCGTTGAAGTCGGAAAAGGGAATCACTTTAATTGAGCTGCTCGTCGCTATCGTGATCGTCACCATGTTGGTCTTATCGATCTCGTATTTGTTTACCAAAACGTACGAAAATTCGTATCGCGAAGAGAAAAAAGACGTATCGGTCAATATCGCCCGTACGGTCATGGAAGAGCTGAAGCGGAAGCTCAAAACGACGTCGGCTGTCGAAACGATTTACGAACAACCCGTCAATCTCGCGGGTTTGCGCCAGCTTCCTGGCTCGGAAATCAAACAACCTTCCGTCTACTTTCCGTCCGCATCGGACAAGCAATACGAAATCGTGATCAGCGTTCTTCACTTCGAGGACCAAAATTATCCGATTACGGATACGAACAATAAAAGCTTCGTTTTCAAGCTGAGCGACTTTTTCTCGCTTATTCAGGTAGAGGTCAAGCAGCATTCGATGAATACGAGCTACAAGGTGCAAAGTTATATGGAAATAAAGGGTGATTGAGATGCGGATCAAGTCAGAGAGAGGCGTTACCCTTATCGAGCTGCTCGCCGCGATTACGATCATGGCATTCGTCATTGGACTGGTTACGACGCTAATCTATCAAAGCAACTTAGGCTATAAAACGATAACGTCGCGAGAGTTTGTGCAAGAGCATTCTCGGATGTTTACCGAGCATCTGGTTAATCAAGTGCGCGCCAAGAAATATACGTCGGTCGGTCAGCCCGATCCCGCCGGCAATCAGCAGGTGCTGCTCGCACTCGATCTCCAGGACGAGCATATCCGTTATTTGTACGATGCGGCAGCCCAAACCATATCGGTCGAAATCCGGAAAGGCTCGGATAAAACCGTAATGAAGCTTACGGATCAAATCGTAAACACGGCTAGCGAGAAAATCGTGACGGTAAAGGGTGACAGGATCGACGTTCATTTGAAATATCAAGTTTCGAATACGAACGTACAGGAGTACCGCACAACCGTTTACGTCCCGTCCTGGCAATAATGATCGCTCTATTATACCATAAATTCGACAAATTTCGTCAGACGGCGAACCTTTTCAAGCAGTTTGCCGAGCTCATAGCATACGTAGCCGAGACTCCCTCCTAGAAGGGCGCCGATCAGAATGTGGACGAGCAGGGAACCAAAGGAAAGAGGAGGGATCCGTCGTTTGGACGAATTCCTCCTCTTGTTATGATACGATCTTAAGGCTTGGCGGTAAAGGAGCCCTCCAAAAGCAGTTCTTCCAAAGGACGCCTTGTGCTGGGAACCTCGCGTTCCCGATTCCGTTCCGAGAGGGAGGCGGGATCGCCGCGGTAGCCGATCGCAATGACCGCAAGCGGTTCGTATTCTTCGGGAATCCCAAGCGTTTCTATGGCTTGCTGCCGGTTGAATCCGCCCATGGCGTGCGTAATTAACCCTTGCGCCACACCTTCCAATGCGAGATATCCCCAGGCTGCGCCGGCATCGAATGCATAGGAGGAGCTCGGGCTGCCTTTGGATGTCGTCTTTTTGGACAGGGCGAGGACGAGAACCGGCGCTTGCGCGCACCACTCCGTATTGAACGGATTGATGAACGACAAGAAGCGTTCGCGATCTTCGGGTTTTCTCGCTATTATATAACGCCACGGTTGTTCATTGCTTCCGGAAGGAGCCCAGCGCGCCGCTTCGAATAATCGATACAATACATTCTCGGGAATATCCTTGGCGGCAAAAGCGCGTGGCGACCAACGGTTGAGCAGAACGGGCATGATCTCATGCTCCGGCTTTCGGGTTGCAGCGGCTTCCGGCGTAACTTGAGACTCGGACATTTCAGATCTCCTCTCTTCAGGCGGATATCTTCTATTGTACCCTAATTCGGCATGCAAAAGCCAAATGCTTACAGAATGCGGCTTCGGGTGAATGACTTGATCGCGAAGTGGGCAAAATAACGAGTGGAACGACTATGAAGCTGCGAGGTGAGTGGGATGAGCCTGAACAGTCAAGATATTACGGTGGTCGAGCAAGCGCTTAATCATGCGATCGAAATGGAAGAAGACGAACGGCAGGTGCGCATGTACCGCGAAGTTCTGCTGAAGCTTCACTTAAGCTCTTTACAAGCGGTAAGCGGAATGATGGAGCCTGGAACGATGTTCGATGACGGCTTCCGCTACGATTATGACGACTCCTCTGATTTGAAGTAAATAAGCAGCGCGAACCGCGGATAAGGCCGTAACTTTTCCCGGGAAAGCGCAGGATGCGACAGAGAAGCCCGTTATCTGTCGTCCGGACGCACAAAAGCCTCGACCTTGTCGAGGCTTTTCGAATTTATGCTTATAACGTTGCACGGTCAGGCGCCGGTTGCACGCTGCTCGATACTTTGCTGCATCGCATATTGATTATAATACAGGTTAGCGTACATGCCGCCTTGCTTCAAAAGATCGTCATGGGAGCCGCTTTCGGCAATCCGGCCGTTCTGTATGACCATAATGATATCGGCATCGCGAATCGTGGAAAGCCGGTGAGCGATGATGAATGCGGTCCGGTCCTTTAACAAATGCTGCAGCGCTTCTTGAATATGCTGTTCCGTCTCCGTGTCGACGCTGGACGTTGCCTCGTCGAGAATGAGGATTCGCGGATCGGCCAGCAGCACGCGCCCGAACGCTAGCAGTTGCCTCTGGCCTACAGACAGCTTCGAGCCGCGCTCCTCGACCTGGGTTTGCAGGCCGTCCGGCATCTTATCCAGGAATCGGTCGATGCGAACGCTGCGGATGACCTCATCCATCTGCTCCTTGGTTGCATGCTTATTGCCGTACAGAAGGTTTTCCTCGATCGTTCCCGAGAAAATGAACGAGTCCTGCAGTACGATGCCCATCTGGCTTCGCAGCGAGGAGAGCGTAACCTGCTTCAGATCGTGGCCGTCGATTTTAACCTGGCCATCAGTAGGGTCGTAGAACCGCATAAGTAGGTTGACGATCGTACTCTTGCCGGCCCCGGTCGGTCCGACAAGCGCAATGCGCTGTCCGGGCTTGGCTTCAAAGCCGATGCCGTGCAGAACATCCGGCTTATCGGGACCGTATCGGAAGCTCGCACTCTCGAATGCAACCTTCCCGGTGATAGGCGGCAGCGGTTTAGCGCTGGCTTGGTCCTTTACCTCCGGTTCGGTGTCGAGTATTTCAAAAATGCGTTCCGCCGATACCATCGCCGACAAGAGCTGGCTGTATACTTTGGAGAGCGAGCTAAGTGGTCCCCAGAAGCGAAACAGGAATAGAATGAATGCGCTGACGAGTCCGATCGACAGGTCGCCGTTCATGACCCTTACCGAGCCGTACCACATGACCAAACAGGTGCCGAGAGTGCCGATTAACTCAACGAGCGGCCATACCATCGATTCGAGCGAGACGGCCTTAAGGAACGCTTTTTTGTTCTTTTGATTAATTTCCTTGAACTTATGATCGTTCGTTTCCTGCCTGGAGAACGCTTGAATAACGCGTATGCCCTGTATCGTTTCGTTCAGATTACCGTTGATCGCGGACATCGATTTGCGGGAGCGGGTCCAGGCCGACTCGATCTTCGGACGGAACCGGGTGACGATCAAGAACAAGAACGGAAGGACGGTGAAGGCGACAAGCGCGAGCTTCCAGTCCCAATACAGCAAAATGATGACAATCCCGACAAGATGCGTCAGTTCCATCAGCAGCGTAATTAAACCGCCGTTAATAAGCTCGCCGATGGCGTTCGTGTCGTTCGTGATGCGGGACATGATTTTGCCGGCAGGCCGTCCGTCAAAAAAACGGAAGGAGAGCGACTGCAAATGATCGAACAACTGCCGGCGAAGCTCGAACAGGATGCGCTGACCGGTTTCGTTGATGTACCGGATCTGAATATACCCGAACAACCAACTGGCGAGCCGAATGCCCAGCAGCGTGAATCCGATGATATTGAGCAGCGTCAGGTTTTTGCCAACCATGCCTTCGTCGATGGCGTAGCGAATGAGAATCGGCTCGGCAAGGCTCAGCAGCATGTTGAAAATGACGACGATGGCAATGAATCCCATTCGTTTCTTGTGCGGCTTTAAGTAAGCGAACATTCGCTTCATATAGGTTTTATTTAAGGGGCGGTCTTTGTCATCCTCATCCGTATCCCATTCAAACTGGCTCATGCTCTCACCTTCCTTCCGCTTTCGCAAGCACGCCATCTTGTTCGGAATGGCCGCTGCCCGATTTATCTTGCAGGTTGAACAATTTTCTGAAAAAGCCGTCGCTTTCGTATAGCTCTTGGTGGGTACCTTCCTGAGCGATACTGCCGTCTTCAAGCACCAGAATGCGGTCTGCGCGCTGAATCGAGGAGAGCCGCTGCGCGACGATAAACGTCGTACGTCCTTGCATAACCTCGTGCAGGGCTTCATGGATGGCCGATTCCGTAGCCGTATCCACACTCGCCGTCGCCTCGTCGAGAACAAGTATAGGCGGATCGAGCAGAATGGCACGGGCAAGCGCCACGCGCTGCCTCTGGCCGCCCGACAAGCCGACGCCGCGTTCGCCGATCAAAGTATCGTAGCCGTTCGGCTGCGTGTCGATGAAATCGTGGATTTGCGCCTTACGGGAAGCCCATTCGATCTGCTCCTGCGTCGCTTCCGGCCTGCCGTATGCGATGTTGTCGCGGATCGTAGCCGAGAATAAGAACGTTTCTTGAGGGACGATACCGACTTTGCGCCTAAGCTCCATCAGGTCGTAGTCCTTGACGTCGCGCCCGTCGATCAGCACTTCCCCTTCCGTCACGTCGTAAAAACGGGACAGCAAGTGCGTGATGCTGCTTTTACCGGAGCCTGTCGCGCCAAGTAGGGCGACTGCTTCGCCCGGGCGCGCCTCGAAGCTGATGTCGCTTAGCACCATAGGCGCGTTCTCCGCGCTGTTCGGGAATCGGAACGACACGTGGTTGAAACGGACGTAGCCCTGAATCGATTGTGCGCTTATCGAGCCGTTCGGCCGCGTGTCGATGTCGACCTCGGTATCCAATATTTCGAAAACCCGCGGCGCGGCTTTGAAAGCTTGCTGCATGATATTGACGAGCCAGCCGAGCATGTTGAGCGGCCAGACGATTCCCCAGATGTACCACTGGAAGGCCATCAGTTCGCCGACCGTCATTTCTCCCTTCGCCACATAATAGCCTCCCACCCATAGCATCAGGAGGAAGATGATCCCGCCGTAAAAGCCGAGCAGCGGAAAGGAGTGCGCTTCGATCTTGGCGCGCGACATGTTGGAGTCGAAATTCGTTTCGTTCCGGTCGTTGAACTTCCGCTGCTCCAGCTTCTCCTGCGAGAAAGCTTTAACGACGCGGATGCCGGAGATATTCTCCTGAAGCGTTGTCGTCAGCTTGCCCATTTGCTCGCGGATGGCGCCCCAGGCAGGACCGACTTTTCGGTTGAACTGGCGTAACGCGATCAGAAGCGGGGGGATCGTGATCATGCTGATCAGCGTCGTCTTCCAGTGAATGTTCAGCATCACGATGACGGTTCCGACGAAAGAAACGGCGCCGGTCGCCATCAGCATCCCCCCGAACCCGATGAAGTTTTTGACGGCTTCGATATCACCGGTCATCCGCGACATGATTTGTCCGGTCTGCGCTTTGTCGTAATACCCGAAGGAAAGCCTTTGCAGGTGGGCGTAGAGCGACTGGCGCAAATCAAAAATAACGTCTTGGCCGAGCCGCTCCTGCGAATAGTTTTGCAAATACATGATCCCGCTTTTGAAAATTTGACCGATGCCAAGCAACCCGGCATAGAGGACGATCGCCCGCACATTCGAATTGGAAATGCCTACGTCGATCGTTTGCTTAAGCAGCCAAGGTGCGATCAGATCGAACGCAATTCCCGCAATCATGGCCAAGGCGGCATAGACAAACCAGCGCTTGTAAGGAAGCGCGAACCTAGCCAACCTGGTGAACATTGTCATGGTGTGAACCCTCCTATTAAGCGTTTCTGTGGAAACGCACTTCGTAAGCGGCAAACAGCAGGGCTTGCCGCTAAATAACTGCATGTGCTCGCCGAAACTTTGCGAAAAAATAAAAAACCACCGTTAACCACCGGTGGTCGCCTAAAAATCTTGATCTGCGCCGTCCGAATCGGAACCGCGAGCTCAACATTTCGACACACCTGGCATATGAAAGCGGAACGTATTTCCAGCGAATTGAAAAGGAAGGAACGTATGCATATAGATAGACCGCCTTTCACAAAAAATGGAATCTCTTCTTTGGAAAGCGTACCATCCTCGGGCGATCGCCGCAATAGAAAAAAACGATTTAACCGATTTTCCCCGAAATCCGGTAATCGTACGTGGCTACGGATGACATCGAGCAATCGCGTATTGCCGTGCGAACGTACATTCTATACGGTTGGAGAAGGGGAAGGACGCACCTTTTCGGCATTTTGCACACAAATTAGGTCGCCGCTGTTAAGCCGGGGGCTTTTTTCTTTTTACCTGGAAGGTTATAATGACGAGAACGACTGTTCTATTCGGGTGCGGGTTTATGAGAAACTTACACCATAAGGTAATGAGGTGGGCTAGCATGATTAGGAAAAAACAACTTCCGGAATTGATACAGGATTTAAGAGCCAATGAAAATATAATTAACTGGCATGAGATAGAACCGCAGGAAGCGAAAACAAAGCCGATTCCAGCCAGTGTAGATCATAGAATAAAATCCGCTTTAATCAAAAGGGGGATAAGCGAACTATATACACACCAGCATACCGCTTATGAAACGGCGCGTAAGGGCGAAAATATAGTGGCCGTTACCCCGACCGCTTCGGGAAAAACATTATGTTACAACCTTCCTGTATTACAAGCGGTAGCCGAGGACGACGATAGCCGAGCGCTATACTTATTCCCGACGAAAGCTCTGGCGCAAGATCAAAAAAGCGAACTTAACGAAATCATTGCCGAAATGGGAATCGATATTAAAAGTTTTACCTATGACGGCGATACTTCCCCGGCAATACGACAACTAGTAAGAAATGTCGGTCATATCGTCATAACGAATCCCGATATGCTGCATGGCGCCATTCTGCCGCATCATACCAAATGGGTGAGTTTGTTTAGTAACCTTAAATATATTGTCATCGATGAACTGCATACCTACCGGGGCGTATTCGGGAGCCATGTAGCGAATGTGGTACGCAGACTGAAGCGGATTTGCAAATTTTACGGAAGCAATCCGCAGTTTATTTGTACTTCCGCTACAATAGCCAACCCGAAGGAGCTGGCCGAACAGCTGACCGGAAGCCCTATGCGGTTGATTGACGATAACGGTGCGCCTAGGGGAAGGAAGCATTTTGTTTTTTATAATCCTCCGATTGTCAATAAACCGTTAAATATTCGAAAAAGTTCTACTGTCGAGGTAAACCACTTAGCCAGGGAGTTTTTAGCGAATAAAATACAGACGATCGTGTTTGCGCGAAGCCGTGTGCGGGTTGAAATCATCTTAAGCCACATACAGGAGCTGGTTAAAAACGAGATCGGGGCCAAATCCATACGGGGATATCGGGGCGGATATTTGCCGAATCAGCGGCGCGAGATTGAAAGAGGATTAAGGAACGGGGAGATTTTAGGTGTTGTAAGTACAAATGCTTTAGAGTTAGGCGTAGACATAGGACAGCTGCAAGTCTGCATCATGACCGGTTATCCTGGAAGCGTAGCCAGTACGTGGCAGCAAGCGGGCCGGGCCGGCAGACGGCATGGGGAAGCCCTGATTCTAATGGTGGCAAGCAACACGCCGATTGACCAGTATGTCGTCCAAAACCCGGAGTATTTCTTTGATCGTTCCCCGGAATCCGCAAGAATTAACCCGGAAAATTTGATTATTCTTGTAGATCATTTGCGTTGTGCGGCATATGAACTGCCCTTTAAGACAGGGGAAGAATTCGGGCCTTTAGAAATTGAAGAAATATTAGAATTCCTAGTAGATGAAAGGGTCCTGCATCATGCGGGCGATACGTTTTATTGGGCGAATCAGTCCTTCCCTGCCAGTGAAGTGAACTTGCGGTCGGCTGCGGGGGAGAATGTAGTAATCGTAGACCAATCGGACATTGCCAACGTGAAAATCATAGGGGAAATGGATCGGTTTAGCGCCATGACCCTTCTGCACGACGAAGCTATATATTTGCACGAAGGCGTACAATTTCAAGTCGAGAAACTGGATTGGGAGCATAAGAAAGCATATGTAAGGGAAGTGGATGTCGAGTATTATACAGATGCTAACTTAGCTGTAAAACTAAAAGTCTTATCGATTGACCGAACGGAGAAAAGACGAACAACTTCGATCCATTTCGGCGACGCAGTAGTTAATGCCATGGCAACCATCTTCAAAAAAATCCGTCTGACCAGTTTCGAAAATATTGGTTACGGCCAGGTGAATCTCCCCGAAGAAGAATTGCACACCAGCGCGACGTGGATTGAGTTACATGAGGTTGACCCGACTATAGAAACGAAAACATTGGAGCAGCTTTTATTAGGGGTATCCAATGTAATAAGGCATATCGTACCCATTCATGTTATGTGCGACCGTAGCGATATTCACGTAGTTTCACAAATAAGGGCCGAGCATACGCAGTTGCCAACGATTTTTATTTATGACCATTACCCGGGCGGTATCGGCTTAGCGGAAGACGTTTATAAACGCTTCGATGAAATAAAGGCAGCGGCAAGAAATTTAATTCGAAAATGTCCGTGTGAAGACGGCTGCCCTTCGTGTATAGGTACTGAAATAGACGGCCTAAACGCTAAACAAAAAAGCGTAGAATTGTTGGGGCTGATTTAGATAACCGTGCTTCAGGATCTTGTTTCATCAAAATCAATCGGCAGAGCGGCTGAATGACTAAATGGATCAGTGAAAACGAGCGAAAGCGGGAAGGGGAGTGCTGAATGAGCTTGCTCAGGGAAAAGCTTAGCCGTTTGACCAAGCCTGCCGCAGCAGGGAAGACGCAGCGTGCGGATTCGGGCGAAATGACGGAGCTGTCTGTAGACGGTAATGGGGAACGTCGGTCTGAAGGTAACGAGCGGAATGCGGAGCGAACAAGCTTCCCCTCCCGGTCCGAATGCTTCGAAGAGCCCGAGCATAAGAACGAGTGGGCGGTTTGCGGGGCGCAGCTATTCGAAACCGAGAACGGATCGTTCGTTATGCGCAGAACAAGTTATTCGCTCGAGCATCGGCACGGGCGCTATTGGCTGAAAGATATCCATAAGCATGCCGGTGAGTTGAACGCGTTTTTGGAAGACGGTCAAGAATCTGCAGGACCGGAGAACTTGCTTTTTTTCGATACGGAAACGACCGGTCTCGGCCACGGTGCGGGGAACGTCCCGTTTATGCTCGGCCTCGGCTACTTTGAACGGGAGGCGTTTGTCATCGAACAAATGCTCATGCGCAACCCGGCCGAAGAAGTCGCCATGCTGGCTTATCTGGAAACGCTGCTAAAGCGGTTTACGCATTTGGTTTCCTATAACGGAAGGGCGTTCGATTGGCCGATCGTCAAAAATCGTTACGTGCTGAACCGGATGAAGCAGGATAGCAAGCAGATTGGGCATCTCGACTTTTTATACGCATCGCGCAGCTTATGGCGCCATACGCTGCCTTCCTGCAAGCTCGGTAAAGTGGAGGAAGAAAAGCTGGGCTTCACGCGTACGGACGATGTGCTGGGATCGCTTGCTCCTACCTTGTACTTTTTGTACTTGGCCGAGAAGGATCCGTCCGTGCTGAAGGGCGTTTTCGAGCATAACGAGCATGATATCTTATCGCTTGCCGGACTTGCCGTCTTACTGTCGCGCAGATTGAACGGGTTATGGAGCGCGGAACGTATGGAAGAGGAAGAGTTGTACCGCTTGGGACTTTGGCTTGATAAAATGGGGAAAAGCGAGCTGTCCGAACGTGCGTTCGGTGAGCTGCTCAGCCGACCGGAGCGGGAAAGCGGCCGTTATTGGAGCGGCTTGGCCGGATACTACAAACAAAAAGGCGAGTGGACGAAAGCGGTCAAGCTGTGGCATCGCGCAGCGGATGAACGCACCGAACAGTCGATGGCGGGACTTGAGCCGTTTATCGAATTGGCCAAATATTACGAGCATCGCAGCAAACAATTCGTGGAGGCGCTCCGGTATGCGGAGGAAGCGCAGAAGCTGGCCTGGAAACGGGCGGCTCTAAGCCGGCGCGACGCTAAACTGAAGGAAGTATGCGACGAGCTGCGCAAACGGATCGAGCGGCTGCGGGAGAAGCAAACGCGGCTGGATCTGCTTGAAGCGGGCGGCGAGGACACGGCCCAGGCGAGAAATGTCGAGGCCAAAAAGACTCGGCCCCAAGCCGGGCGTGTTTTGACGCAGGGGACGATGACGTTTTAGCTGCGCCAAGCGGCGTGAAAGCATGTCTTGAAGCTATTAACATAGGCGATGTATAAAGGTCTGGCTGTCCGGCGATTAATAGGGACAGCGGTTCGAGCCTTTCTCGTTAAGAGGTTTCCGGTTCGGCCTGCGGGATTTAGGAGAGCGGGTGAACGCTTATGCCGGAGCTTCCGGAAATGGAGACATACAAACAGCAACTGATGCCCCGTGTGGCCGGAAAGACGATTACAGGATGTGAAGTTACTCGTCTCAAATCGGTCAATTGCTCACCGGATGCGTTCTGTTCTACGGTGATCGGGCGCAAAGTGGTTCGGATCGAAAGACGCGCGAAACAGCTTTTATTTTTGCTTGACGACGGGCATGTTTTACTGCTCCATCTGATGCTGGGCGGTGCTCTGTTCTGGGGGGCGCCGGAAGAGAAGCCTGACCGAACGGTTCAGGTTGCGCTTGCTTTCGGTCGAGAAACGCTGCATTTTATCGGCTTGCGTCTCGGATATTTGCATCTTTTATCTATAGAAGAAACTGAGAAGGAGCTAAACGGGCTTGGGCCGGAGCCGCTCGAACCTTCGTTTACCGAGCATGCATTCCGGCAATTGGCGTCTCGGAAGCGCGGCAGTCTGAAGGCCAGTCTGGTCGATCAGCATTTTATTGCAGGGATCGGGAACTGTTATTCCGATGAGGTGTGTTTTGCCGCGGGTCTCTTGCCTTCGCGCAAAATCGAAAAGCTGGACGAGGCGGAGGGCGGCCGGCTATATCGGTCCATCCAGACCGTTCTGCGCGAAGCGGCGGGATATGGCGGATATATGGATATGCCCCTTTATGTTGGAGATAAGCTAACCGGCGGCTCGGACGCAAGATGCCGCGTGTACGACAGGGAAGGCGAACCGTGCGTGAGATGCGGAACGCCGATAGCACGGGCCGACGTCGGATCGCGCAAATCGTTCTGCTGTTCGCATTGTCAGCATTGATTCGATGGAGTTGCGAAGGAGGGGCTACACATGTATATCGGCAGCCATGTCAGTACGCGCGGAGGCTATGCGGAGGCGGCGAAAACGGCTTTGAAGATCGGCGCGAACGCATTTCAATATTTTCCGAAAAATCCGAGAAGCTTGACGGTCAAATCTTTCGATGCGCGCGATGCGGAAGCTTGCGCGTTCTTTTGCCGTGAGCATGGGCTGCTATCTATCGCGCATTCCCCATATCCCACGAATCTAATGGCGGAAGACGAGCGGAGCGTTCAACTGACAGTGGCTTCGCTGCGAAACGATCTTGCGATTGCCGACCGCTGCGGCTCCGTTGGCGTTGTGGTACATTTTGGTAAGTGGAAATCGAATGACCCGTTACAAGGCTATAAAAATAGTATACAATGTCTTAATGAGGTGCTGGCCGGCTACGACGGGAACGCGCTGCTGCTTATCGAGAACCAGGCGGGTGAAGGAACGGTTGTCGGAACGACCTTGGAAGAAATGGTTTCCATACGCAAGCTTACTCAATACCCCGATAAGATAGGCTTTTGTTTGGATACTTGTCATGCGTTCGCGAGCGGCCTTTGGGCGGGGGACGATTGGACGGCGCTTGAGGAACGCGGCGCGGCGCTCGGTTATTTCGAACATTTGAAGGCTATCCATTTGAATGATTCGGTGTATGCCTATGGCGGCCGTCGCGATCGCCACGCGAATATCGGCAAAGGGTTTATCGGGGAGACGCACTTTCGGATACTGCTGCAGTCTGCATACATAAGGCGAATTCCCGTCGTTCTTGAAACGGAACCGGGAAGAGACCGAACGCACCGGGAAGAAATCGCCTATGTCAGGTCCATTGCCGGAACGGAGGATCCCGGATGATTCATGTATATCTTGACGATTTTCGCCCATGTCCGAAAGGTTTCGTCCATGCCGCCAACGCCGAAGAGTGCATTCTGCTTCTCGATGAATGCGATATCGATGTGCTTTCGCTCGATTACGATTTGGGATGGCATGCGCCGACCGGACTCGATATCGTTCGTCATATGATCGCCCATTCCCGTTACGCGAAGACCATCTATTTGCATTCGTCCAGCGCGATCGGCAGGCAGAAAATGTATGAACTGCTTTACCTCCATAAGCCGGAGGCGGTTCAATTATTTATGCATGCCATGCCGCTGGAACTGCTGCGTCGGATAGCAGACGAGACTTCAAACAATAAGAGGGCGTAGGGACGAATGAGCCGGACGGCGGACTACTGCCGAGGCCCGGATTGATTTCGTGAAGCTGAGGGTGGAGGTTGCCGAGATGACGGCGCAGTCGTTTTCCGCTGTTTTGCAAAGACCGGACATGGCGGGCTCATGGACGTATTTGACGGTGCCTTTTGCCGTGGAGGCCGTCTATGGCACGAAGTCGCGATTTCCTGTAAAAGGAACGATTAACGGACATCCGTTTCAAAGTTCTTTGATGCCGCAAGGGAACGATGTCCATATTCTGGTCGTCAATCAGACGATACGGGATGCCATAGGCGCTCATGCGGGTGACCGTGTGGACGTGATGCTGGAGCCGGATACGGTGAAGCGATCGGTCGAGGTGCCGGAGTCATTTCGCGAAGCGCTCGCAGGGGCGCCGGAAGCGAATGCGGTTTTTGAATCGTTCGCCTATTCCCATCAGAAGGAGTACGTGGACTGGATCAGCTCCGCCAAAAAGGAAGAAACCAAAGCGAACCGTATCGCCAAAGCGATCGTGATGCTGGCAAACAAAAAGAGATTGAAATGATCGGCTGGAGAAACAAACAAAACTAAAAACTAACGGTGATGAACATGAATTTGATTCAATTGACGGATATCAACTTTAAAAGGGAATCGCGCTCCATTTTGCGCGATGTGCAGTTTCGCATGCAGGAAGGCGAGCATTGGGTCATTCTGGGACGAAACGGCTCGGGTAAAACGACGATTTTGGAAATGATGAACGGCTATCATTTTCCTTCATCCGGACGCGTAGAAGTATTGGGTAACGAATACGGCAAATGCGATATTCGCGAAGTGCGCAAACGGATCGGCTATATCAGCCAGTCCCTATTCGAGAAGCTGAACCTGGGTGATCCGGTTTGGGAAGTCGTCGCAACGGGAGAATACGGTTTTCTCCGTTTTTATCAAGAGATCGATCAGGCGGTTATCGATAAAGCGGTCGCCATGCTCGAAACCGTTCAGATGGCGCATGTCAAGGATCAGCCGCTCGGCACGTTGTCCCAAGGAGAGCGCAAGAAGGTCATGCTGGCGCGCGCTCTGATGTCGAGTCCGGAAATTCTGATTATGGACGAGCCGTGTGCAGGGCTTGATCTGTACGAAAGAGAACGGCTGCTCGTAAATATCAACGCGCTTAGCAAGCAAAACATAAGCCTGGTGTACGTTACGCACCATATCGAGGAAATTATGCCGCTGTTCACGCATGTAGCGCTTTTGGAGCAAGGGGAAATGATCGCTTCCGGAGAGAAAATGGAGGTGCTCCACGCGGAAAATCTGCAAAGAGCCTACCAAGTTCCTCTTGCCGTCGAATGGTTCCAGGATCGTCCTTGGATTAAAGTGTTGCCGGAATAGGGCGATTCGATCAGGCCTATTGCAACGATTGCTTCTTTTTGCTATCATAAGGCTAATTTACAATTCGTTTCATAATGAAAGCCATTGACGAGGAAGAGTATGTGAAAGTCCGGAGCTTCAGAGAGTCGGCGGTTGCTGCGAGCCGACGTTCCGTTTTTACAGAAAATCACCTCTGAGGCGTAATCCGAATCCGTTCGATCGGCAGCCTTGCTGTCGACTAGCCGGACATGACGACTTTCGCATAAAGCGTCGTGCGAGTAGGTGTTACCGGAACTCCACCGTTACAGGGAGCGGCATATGATGGTATGCCAGTAAGCGCCGGTTAAGCCTGTACTCAAGCATGCAGCCGGAACTAGGGTGGTAACGCGAGAATCTCTCGTCCCTTTTGGGGACGGGAGTTTTTTATTTTTCTCTGCGATATTCATCGAAAGTATTGAAAACGAACGGTAAATTAGGCGTAATACCGTAATGTCATTTTATTAAAGTAAGGGCTGGTGGTTTTCGATGGGGATTACCAAGTAAACGTTCAACAAATTGTGCAGGCTAGAAACCGGTTGAGGCCGGTCGTGCATCAAACGCCTCTGCAGCATTCCACTACATTCAGCGCAATGACCGGTACCGAGATTTATATGAAGCTGGAAAGTCTGCAAAAAACGGGCGCCTTCAAGCTGCGCGGGGCTTATAACAAAATAGCCCTGCTTCCCGAAGCGGAGCGCCGGCTCGGCGTCGTTACGGCTTCGGCGGGAAATCATGCGCAAGGCGTGGCCTGTGCGGCGTCTGCGTTCGGTGTTCCGGCTACCGTATTCATGCCTGTATCGGCGCCTCAGAGCAAACGGCTGGCTACGGAAAACTACGGATCGCAAGTGATGCTCGTAGGCAGCAATTACGACGAAGCCTACGCGGCCGCTCGCAGTTACGCAAAAGAGACAGGAGCTGCCTTCGTTCACGCGTTTGACGATCCGGATGTTATTGCAGGCCAAGGCACCATCGGTCTTGACATTATGGATGAGCTTCCGGATGCCGAAACGATAGTCGTGCCGATCGGGGGCGGCGGTCTGATCAGCGGTGTCGCTCTTGCGGCGAAGACGATCAATCCGTCCATTCGCATCATCGGCGTGCAGCCGGAAAAATCGAATGCGATGGCGCTGTCTTATCATAACAAGCAGTTGATACCGATTGAGTCTCCTGCCTCTATTGCTGACGGATTGAACGTAAAACGGCCTGGCAATATTCCGTTTTCCATGATCAGACGCTTGGTGGATGAAGTGGTAACCGTTCCGGAAGAGGCGATTATGCATGCGATGCTGCTTTATTTGGAGCGCGCAAAGCAGTTGGTCGAAGGCGCCGGCGCAGTTTCATTGGCAGCGATTCTCGGCGGTTTCGTAGACGTCAGAGGGAAACGGACGGTAGCAATCGTGAGCGGCGGGAACGTCGATCTGACGAGGATCGGAGCGTTGGCTCAGCTTCAGGCGAATCATAAGTAGTCTCGCTTCAAATAAATGTAATGACATTAATGATAAATGAGATTAAATAAAAAACGGTGGATTTTTACGGAGGACTGTCCTATAATCCGGTTTGAAAATGTTGGAAATGCGGAGGAGGGACATGACGAGTGAACGAAGTGGTTTCGAAGCTCACTTCCGGCGATTTGCTTGCCGGGCGGTATCTCGTCGTTTCGAAGATCGGAGTGGGAGGGATGGGCAGCGTCTATTTGGCGGAGGATGCGAAGCTTCCGGGCAAAAGATGGGCGGTCAAGGAATCGCTGCGGCACGCGCGGGACCCGAGAGGTTTTGCGGATGAAGCGGAGGTCCTCGCCAGGCTGGAACATCCGTTCATTCCGAAGCTCGTCGATTTTTATCCGCCTGATGATGAAGGCTACAGCTATTTGATCATGGACTACGTGAGGGGCAAGACGCTGGATACGCTTTTTGCGGAGAATAGGCGCGAGCTTGCCGTCGCAAGAGTCGTCAAGTACGCCGTACAGCTTTGCGAGCTGTTCGATTACTTGCACGCTTTCGTGCCGAAGCCGATCATCTATCGCGATCTTAAACCTGCCAATGTCATGATCGACGAGCAAGATAACGTGAGACTGATCGATTTCGGCGTTGCCCGCCATTACTCGTCCGACAGGCTGGCCGATACGGTTCAATTGGGGACGGTCGGGTTTGCCGCTCCGGAACAATTTCGGGGCTTGCAAACGGATGCGCGCACCGATTTGTATACGCTGGGCTCCAGCATGTTTTATTTACTGAGCGGAGGGAAGTGCTACTCCGGCGATCCGGCCATGTGGCGGCAAATGCGTCGTGATGTGCCGGAGTGGCTGTCATCCATTGTCCGTAGGCTGCTTAGCGTTAAGCCCGAAGACCGCTATCAAACGGCGGGCCAACTCAAGCAAGCGCTGGAGTGCGGAGCGGATGGCAAGGAGGATGGCATTCAACGTGACCTTTCGCCCCCGTCTCCGCGTTCCTTTGAAAGAAAGCTAGTCGTCGTAGGGGGCTTATATGCTGGCGCCGGCGCAACCTTTGTTGCCAAGGCTATTGCACGAGCGCTGCATCATGCCGGAGT
Source organism: Paenibacillus litoralis (assembly GCF_046244365.1). Lineage (NCBI taxonomy): Bacteria > Bacillati > Bacillota > Bacilli > Caryophanales > Paenibacillaceae > Paenibacillus > Paenibacillus litoralis. Next base: position 4,240,237 of record NZ_CP176395.1, read on the forward strand.
TCCGCATGCTTTTGTCGAGGCTGGAGTCGGCGAAGGTGAGTTGTACTCTGCTCTGGCATTGCACACGGAAGGCGAGTTAGCTTTTTCGAGTACGTCATTCACGGATAAAGGCGCGGAAACGAATGCCGCTGCGGCCGGGAGGCGCTCGTCGATTCGCCGGATTGACGGTATGACGGAGTGGGTTGCCATTCCGCCGGGGGCAGCTTCCGAGTGGACGTCCGAGTCGTGTTTGAGGCTCCTCGTTTCGCTCTCCCAACCGATCGTCATTGTCGACGTTTCCAGTTATTGGACGCATGAAGCCGTTGCGGAGTTGTGCGCGCAAGCTCATGAAATCGTAGTGGTAGTCGGACCGAATCCTTCGAAATGGGATGGGCGAACTGCACGATCCAATCTCGAGCTGCTTGGCTCGATGAGCCGGAGTGGAAAAGGTGCATCGATGATCGCGAACCGCGATGTTCCTACGGATTTTCGCGGCGAATGGCTTTCGTCCCTTCCTCAGAAGCCATTATGCTTATTTCCCGAGCTGCCTAGCGCAAGCGTGCTGGAAGCCGAATGGCGAGGGAGAATGATTTTTGACGACCCAGCTATTCGAGTTCGGCTGGATGGACTGCTGAAGCCCTTTTTATCGAGGCTCCTACCGGCGAATGAACCTCGGTTTCAGAGAAAACGTAATATTTTGACCCGTTGGTTTGGGTGAGAAGGTCCTATTCGACAAAAACTTGAAAAAAAAGTTGTTTTTGCCGGCGATGATGATATAATAAAGGGCAAATATGGAAATAAACGCGGAAGCACCGCTAACCGGATCTTGGGATCCATGGTTGGCGCGTGCTTTTTTTGTTTGTTTTCATTGGATTCAAGGAGGTGCTGTTGTGAGTGGCGCGCAGCTGGAGCGAATCGCCGCCGCTGCGGCGATCGCCGGCGTCGTGATGGTCGTTTGCGGTTTGATGCAGGTATTCGGCTGGTTATAATTGGGGATTGTTTGGGGGAAATCCGTGGCGGAGGGGGGAGAAGGTTGGAGAAGATTGTGTTATGCGTACTGGAAGAGGATTCAAAATTTTTGGAATCGATCTCCCGGTATTTGAGAGATTCTACCCATGGCGATAAATTAATTCTTAAAAGTTTTACACGGCCGGAAGGGGTGGAAGAGCTTTTGCGGAGTTCGGCACATACGGACTTGCTGCTCGCAAAGCCCGTTCATTTGCTGGCCTTGGAGGTGCCCGCGGAAGTTATGCCGGTCGGACTCATTGGCGATGAGAGCGATTATGCCGTTATGGAGGAAGGCGGACTGTGGGTAAACAAGTACCAGCCGCTGGATCGGATGTTTGCCACTCTTATGGCGAATGCCATGGAACGCAATAGACGACATGGAGCCGTTCGCGATGAACGGAGAGAAGGTGCCCGAGTCATTTCTGTATATTCGGCCGTAGGCGGGAACGGCAAAACGACCGTTGCGGCTAATCTCGCAAAACTGCACGCGTTTCGTAACCGGAGAACGTTTTATCTCAATTTGCAACTGTTGCAATCTCCATCGTTGTTTGGCGAGGGCCTTGCGGCGGACGGACAATCCTTTTCCAAGTGGTTATATTTCGTCCAATCGGGCAAACGGCAATTAGCATCGAAACTTTCAGAGCTTGCCGGCAACAACCCAGAGCTGAAAGTAAGCTTCTTCGAGCCTGTTCGCAAATTGGAGGAAATGGAACAACTCACCTACGAAGTTACCCGGCGGCTTGTGAGAGCCATGCGTGACAGCGGACTTTATGACGAATTGATTGTGGACCTGGATGCCGCCTTAAGCGAACGGGAGCAAGGTGCCATTTCGGTGAGCGATGAGATCGTTTGGGTCTTTACGGACGATATTCAGTCCTTATCCAAGACGCAAGTCTTTTATGAAGAGTGGCTAGCTAGGATTTCGCGTTTAGAAGATGTGCGGATTCCTCCCGTTACATTCATCATGAATAAATACACAGGGACAGCTTCGCTAAACCCGGCGGATTTCGGGATTCAGTCGCACGTCAAGCTGCCGTATATTCCCGAGTGGAAGTCGGTGCGTTCACCCGGACGGCTGCTGGAGGATGCGGTGTTTCAGGAGCATCTCATTCGCGCGCTAGGACTTGGCGGCTATGAAGGCGGTGATGGAGGTGATACAGGCTCCGGATGATCTGCCTTTTAGGAGGCTGCGCGAACATATAGCTGGACAGATGGATTATTCGCAGTCATTGCCTGACGAGAAGCTGCTCGAGTTAATTGAAAGTGAGGTGTTTGCCTATTCGGATCAAGTTTACCTTACTGCCGGCAAGAAGAAGGAGTTAGTGCGAAGGCTGTACGATTCGTTTCGCGGGCTGGATATCCTGCAGCCGCTCGTAGACGATCCTTCCGTAACGGAAATCATGATTAACGGTCCTGACCGCATTTTTATCGAGCGCGACGGCAAGGTGATCAAAGTGCCGGACAAATTCGAATCGGTTCAAAAGCTGGAGGACGTCGTGCAGTCGATCGTGGCTAAGGTGAATCGTGTTGTCAATGATAGCAGTCCGATCGTTGACGCGAGGCTTAAAGACGGTTCCCGCGTAAACGTTGTGCTTTCGCCCGTATCGCTTGACGGGACTGCGGTGACGATCCGCAAGTTCCCGAGCAGCCCGATGACCATTGAGGATCTCGTTCGAAGAGGCGCGCTGACGAATAACGCGGCTAGGCTGCTGGAGCGGCTTGTCGCCGCAAAATATAACCTCTTTATTGGGGGCGGGACCGGCTCGGGGAAAACGACCTTTCTGAATGCGCTATCGCAGTTCATTCCCCCTGACGAGCGGATCATCACGATTGAGGATTCGGCAGAGCTTCGCATAACGAGTGTCCCCAACCTCATCAGGCTCGAAACGCGCAATGCGAATACGGAGGGCAAAGGAGAAATTACGATTCGCGAGCTGATACGCACCTCGCTGCGGATGCGTCCGAACCGCATCATCGTCGGCGAGGTGCGCGGCGCCGAAGCGCTAGATATGCTGTCGGCCATGAATACGGGACATGACGGCAGTTTATCGACGGGGCATGCCAACTCTTCGTCCGATATGCTGGGCAGACTGGAGACGATGGTGCTGAGCGGAGCGGATCTTCCGATGGACGTCGTGCGCAAGCAGATTGCATCTGCGATCGACATTTTGGTACACCTGTCAAGAATGAGAGACAAATCGAGAAGGGTTACGGAAATTCATGAAGTATGCGGTTTTCGGGACGGGGAAATACGATTGAATCCGTTGTATTTGTTCAGGGAATCGGAAGGAGGCTCTGTTGAACGGGTACTCGGAGAGCTTACTGCGACCGGGAATTCGCTGCAAAATAGGCGGAAGCTGGAGATGGCGGGAATGTTGGAGGAAATGGAGGCGGGCTCGTGATCCTATTTGGCTCAATAGTTGCTGGTGCTTGCTTTTGGTTGCTGCTAAATCGGAACATGCGGATGAGGGCGTCAGCTTGGCTGCGAAAAGTTGCCCCTAAACGAGTTGCTGCAAAGGATAAACGAAGTGTCCAATCATTAACGAACGAACGGCAAAGCGCATCTATCCACTATGCCCGTTACGAGCTGACCGTTAAAGAGAGGGTTGCCTCTTCAATGGCTGCAGCAATGGCGCTATTCGGCGTCGGTTATTTGTTCTACAAACATCCTGTGGCCGGTTTCATGCTGGCTATGCTGTCCTTCTATTGTCCGAACGTGTATCGCCGCATGTTAATACGCCGCAGGAAGAATGAGTTGACAAGACAATTCAAGCAGGCTTTATATGCCATTTCCTCTTCCCTTTCTGCAGGGAAATCGGTCGAGAACGCCTTTCATGACGCCGCATCCGATATGCGAATGTTGTTTCGCGACGAACGCGCCTATATTGTGGACGAGTTGGACAGGATCGGGAGAAAACTGGAGAACGGAGAAACGATCGAGGGTGCGCTGCTTGATTTGGCAGAGCGCGCCGACCTGGAGGATATACGCAGCTTTTGCGATGTTTTTGCTACCTGCAAGCGTTCCGGCGGCAATTTGATGCAGGTTGTCAGGCGTACTTCCGATATGATCGGCGAACGAATGGAGCTTCAGCAAGAAATTATCGTTTTGCTCGCCCAGAAACGCTTCGAATCCAAAGTGCTCGTCTGCGCGCCGGCAGCGGTAATAGCCCTTCTAAGCTTGAGCTCACCGGATTACATGGCACCTTTATACGGGAATGCAACCGGAATTCTTGTCATGTCGACAGCATTAGGGCTGCTTGGGGGTGCGTGGGTCTTAACTGCGAAAATGATGGATGTTAAGGTGTGAGCGGATGGAGCTAAGAAAGGGGAAAGGGAAACGTGAATCGCCGCTTCGGTCTTTGGATGAGTGGGCTCAGCGGTTTTTGGATAGGAAAGGCTGGCTGGACACGCTGCCGCAGGTAACGGCCAAAATTCACGTACGAATGTCGATGCTGCATGGCGGGAAAGAAGCTGACGGCCGTACGCGATTTTTCATGGCGCAAACAGTCGTTCGAACCGTCATTGTTTTTGTTTTCTTGCATGTGCTCGGACTGGTTTCCGGCGATTTTGTCGGCTTTGTTTTTGGCGGTTTCTTCTTAGCCGTTTTGGTGCCGATTCGCGCATATTTCGATCTGGAGAAGCAAATCAAGCTTCGCCGAAGGCTGATTATTCTTGCTTTACCCGAATATGTAGACAAGCTTCTTCTGTTAGTGAATGCAGGAGAAACGGTACAGAGGGCCATGATAAGATGCGTATCTGATGATGTGAAATAATCAAGTATACTGAGTAATAATCGTGTATACCGAAGAAGCATTTTTTAGTGTAATAGTCATGTATACCGTCAAATAATCATGTCACCTGAGTTTCCAGTGTGATCAAAAAGGAGAGGTAGATTATGAGCCTTAAGATTTTAAGAACAGACGCTGACCTAAATAATGCTGTTTTGTTTCGCATCCCCGTTAACGTTATAAGTGATGGTTATTTGATTGAAGAAAATGTGCTAATTGAGGGATACAACAAGTTTTCGGTAAAAGTAGCGGACGGACGCTTTCTTCGAGGCAATGTTCAAATATTGTCAACTGTTGCATTATTATAAATCTCTTCTTCGTAGTGTGTAGGTTAATCAACGGTTCAGCATTTTAGCCTGCTTACAGGAAACGAATGTCGATAAGCGAATCGGTTTCGCAAGAGTATTGTCACGAAGATTGATAAAAAGGTCACGAAAATTGCAAAAGCTTTGATAGTTCAACGGTTGCACTAGAAAGCACACTTTCTAAAGCGACCGTTTTTTCCATAATTAAGTTATGATAAAAAGATAAAGGTGATATAATCAATGTAATAATTTCAATCTATACCGAATGTAATACGCGATTGCTATATAATGCAATTACATTAGAACAAGTTGCTTAAGCAGGCGGGGGCGAAGGTTATGAAAGCTGAAACAGTATATGCGTTTAACGGAGCCAGATTTGTGGAACATACTCACTTTGAGGAGTTTAAGGCTGCGGTGTTAGCGCGGCTTGGATATACCGACCATACCGCCAATCAGCTCTCAGAGTTCTATGAAAACTACGCTGAGCGGCAAGGGTCGACCGACCCATTGAATAAAATTCTTTTTGAAAACATCATGTATGGGCGGCTGACGAATGTATATATTCACAAAATAAAAGCCCCATCATCGCTTGGTGTCGATATATTCAAAAAGCAAGTAGATAAAATCATCGACGGTTTTAATGGGAATGTATCGGTCATGGCTCAGTCCTCCATGAAATCTGTCGAGAGCTTTTACCTTATGGATGTTCTAAACGTGACCAAGATGGGGGCGAACTTCATCGCAGGGCTTGATTATGAGCAATCAGGAGATCAAGTCACAAACGTGCGATTTTTAGTTGGAAAAACCGTCATGCTCAAGAAAGGCAAATCGCCGATCTCAGGTTATCTATTGGGTGGGATCGAGTTGGATTTTCAGCAGCGTATATGCGTAATCATGACTAAGCATACCTCTGACATGCTGGACGAAAGCGGCGACGATTCAATAAAGAGCCCAAGCGGGTACCACAGATTTTTGTTGGACAAGTTCGTGACTCCCCTTTCGATAACTAGAGACACCGACTTGAAGAAAGACAGGGAAGGGATGTTCGTTTTCTGCAAATCGATGTACGAAAAGTTGATCAACGATGTGCGTGACGAAGTACGGACATCGGCAGAGAGCGAGATTGATTCGATCACAAGAAAATTGGGAAAGAAACTAAAGGCGCTTGGGAAGAAGCCAACGGCGGACCAGGTGAGCGATTTGTCCAAAAATATTCATAATTTGTTGTTGGGCATTCACATTGAAAATAACATCCCCGATTCGGTCATGGCGCAGAAAGCAGCCGATGAGAAACTCGTTGGATTCCCGACTAACATTGATTATCAAAATAACCGAATGAATCGAAGCTCCACTGGCACGGGTCAAAAAGGCAAACCTATTTGCAAATCGGAGAACTTGTACAGTTTGTTAACCGACTTCGAAAAGGCTCAGAAGCTGAACAAATGGAACCTGTCTTGGTTTCGGGACCCAAGCAATCCAAGTGTCGGGCGAATAGAGCAAACGAGGATTGAATCGATGACCGACTGCTTGTACTTGCGGTTCAAAGGAAAAAAACACCTTGGCAAGGAGTTAATTACACATGTCGTTAGAACCCTTGATAGCTGCCGCGGCTACTAAGCTTGGTATCGAGAAAGAAGCCGCCCTGGCGAAAATTCACGGACTTGTTGAACTTGGAGGATTTTCGCCCTTCAGCAAAGACGCTCTTCTGGCGGTGTTTGCCGAGAGTGAAATAAACACGTTGCTTCACGTTATTCGTGAAACAGAAGGCTTAGAATCGTATTTTTATTACCGTTGCGTGAGCCAGGCTGGAGAAGGCCAAACTTATAATTTGGATGAAGAATGCGAGTATTGTGATTGGAATATCGGAGAAGTCGATCGCCATGAGATCGAGGAGTTGTTCGTACTGAAGCATTCGTTTATTGAATCGATTCGGTCTCGTGTTATTCAAGCGGAAGAAGATAATTATTTGAAATCGGACTTTCCGAGAAATCTGGAGATGCTTTCGAGTGAAATAAAAGACGTGATTCCTTTTCTTGGTTCAGGTGTCTCCATGGCACTGGGGTTGCCGAGCTGGAAAGGGTTGTTGGAAATTTTAGAAGAGGGCGCTTTCGCCGATCAAGAGAGCAATGAGGTATTTAAAGCCTTGATCGCTGAGGGGGATTTACTCGCCGCGTTCGATTACTTGGTTGATAGCTCTTACGAGTTCGCATCTTACGATCAGATAAAAGAAAGAATCGTCGAAATCATCAAAGAGTGGCGAAAAGACGAGCGCCTAGACCAACACAACTATGGAGACCTAGTCAGCTTGAATAGTAGGTTTTACATCACGACCAATTACGACTTACTAATGAGCGAGTTTTTATCCACCGAGAACGGCAAGTACACGGCGCCTGTGTGTCTTAGAGAAATCGAGAGCATCAGGAGGCTGATGAAAGGTGAGAATCAAGTCATCCATCTTCACGGACATATCAATAAAATGGATACTATGATCGTTTCAAACAAGGATTACGAAGAATTGTACGGGGATCAAAAGCTATTGATCAAATTCAGTTCGATTATGAACAACAATCCGTTGCTCTTCATCGGCTTTTCGTTCACTGACAAATTCTTTGAAGACTTGTACGAGAAAATGATTTCGATTGTCAAGTCGAAGCATTACATCCTCATACCCAATGCAGATTTGGAAACAGTAAGGAAGTTCAACATAAAGAACATTAAAGTGGTTAGCCTTAATGTTAAGCGTGACTCCAAAGGCATGCTCGACTCGGCTGATTACGTGAAATCGATTCGGATTCTAGTCCGCTATCTGACTAAGGATTACTGATAGAGCGTCTGGTGTTTTATGTTCCATTATAGTCATTCACAACTAGTGCAAATCATAATTATTGTGATTATTGTAATAGCAAAGCCCCATACTCACGTGCCAATCTCATAATTAAAGCAAAAAAACAGTAATGCAACAATTGTTTGTGATTATTGCAAAAAGAACATGAGTACGGCCTTTATGAATGATCTAATTCTTAAAGGCCGAGAAAGAAATGATCCAGCAAATTATAATCAAATGTAAGGATGAAACCTTTCATGTTCTTGGGCTCATTACTGTTAGCTTTCTAGGGAGACATCACACGACCATTAATAATTGTTCGAAAAGGTCCCCAGTCAAGAGCTAAATAAAATGGACACGATCGAAAAGATAAAGCTTTCTAAGGATGTAATATAAAAAATATCATATTGATTTCAATAAAGAATTGAGTTGATGGAATATGCTTAATTGTAAAAAATGCGGGGGCATTTTGATGGTTATAAGGGTGGAGAAAACTCCAGAACATTTATCGAAACAAGAAAAACTTATTTATAACCGATTGTGCGATGTACAATGTAGCGATTGCAAAAAGGTTTATTTTTCACAACCATACGACTTCGGAGCAACGATAAATCCAGTGAGAAATCTAAAAAACTAAGTTACAACAACGTAGGGATAAATAAAACCTATCAGGGCTTTTTTTGTCGTATTTAACTGGATTTGTGTAATGTTCACAGTATGGCTTTTGTTAAATAATTTCTATGGACTAACATCAATTACGTTTTTTACCGAAAAAACATATAAGCTTATTTTATGCCTGTCCCAACTGGACGGGTCATTTTTTATCAAAAAGAAAAGTTGTTTACAAAAGTAAACAACTTATTTTTTTAATTGCGGCAAGTCGTGAAAGTAAACGGAAGTATTTTTATCAATATTTTGAAGGAATCGCCTAGTCGATAGCGAATTTAATAGCCATTTGGAACTATAATCAATTAGGGGCTGATGATACTTTGGAACGAGCAATTATTCTTGGGGAACTAGTAAAAGAAGTTCTTGGCCCAAGAAACGGAATAAACGAAACATTTAGAAATGACATGGACCCGAGAAATGAATTTATTGTAGGAGTCCTGGCTCCAAAAGAACTGCAACAGGAACGCGATGTGGACGCAGAGGCAGAATTATTGTCTGATGGTGATAGCAGCGACGAGGACGATACTGAAGAAGTAGTTGAAGCGTCATTAACAGGCTCTCCTTCTCTTGATCCTAAATCACCGCCTAAATCTTTAGGTTTTTCTGTTGTAGTTGAGGTTGAAAATGAAGATGCGCAAGTCGAAATTTGTTTTACGTGGGCAAGATACTTTTCGAATGGTTCTGAATGGCAACGTAGGTCGTTCTATGAATATAAACAATTACCAGTAATTCAACCAAAGCATTGGGAAGACACTTATAAAAGCGGTGTCGAGTTTACAATGAAATCAACTAAATTAACGGAAAACAGATACAAGCTATCCGTGTTTTTGGTGAATAATTCAAAATTAGAAGTTCCTTCAAAACCTACAACTTCTGATTTTGTGTTTCAACCAGAAATTCGTTTTAATAAGCTTAACGCATGCCAATTTTGCCCATTAGAAGACATGACAGACAACAGTGATGATGAGTACACGGATGAAAGAATTGAAGAAGAGTCCTTGAAACTAATGTATCGAGATCGTTTTGCTTTAGCGAGAGGACATTTAGTTGGGGTTACCTGGGGAGATATTGATATCCAACGTCCCCACCAAAAGCTGAAAGATCTTCAATTCCCACCATTTTGTTGGGTGGATGGCGCTAACGTGCCTGCTAATGTCCGTGAACGGTTCTTGGTGCCTCATATACGCTCTGATTATACCCCTACATACCCTTTAGAAGCACCGAGCATGGTTTGGAGAGAAGAGTTTGGCCCCAAGCCTGAATTTGACCCTGCCGTATTAGCAGAATGTTGGGATACAAATGAATTGAGAAATAAACTAATGCCTTTTGTTGATGGATATAAAAAGTGGCTTGGAAGTCAGAAGCAATCCTCTTCCTTTAATGACCTTAAAAGTAATTTAAAACGAGCCGCAGAAATTCATTTTTCAAACATTGAAAAGGCGATTGAAAGAATGGAGCGGTCCATTGAACTTTTATGTCGTGATCAAGATATTCAATTGTCTTTTTGCTTTGCAAATCGAGTTATGGCTTTGCAATCATTATGGGCAAATAAGGTCGTAAATCAATGGAGACCTTTTCAGCTTGCATTCATTCTAATTAACATTGCAGCTATTGCAGATCCTGATGACCCTGATAGGGGGGTCGCTGATTTGCTTTGGTTCGCAACAGGTGGAGGCAAGACTGAAAGTTATTTGGGCTTGGCGGCATTCACAATGGCACTTCAACGTCGAAGGGCAAAGACAGATCGAGACGGCCATAAAAAAGGTGCAGGAGTGAATGTGTTATCACGATACACGTTGCGTCTATTGACCATACAACAGTTCCGTAGGGCTTTAAGAGTGATTACTGCTGCGGAATTTTTAAGAGTAGATCAGCTAAACATTACAAACCAAAATGTTGGATGGAGACCCTCAACTTGTAAAATAACCGATGATTTTATCTGGGGAGCAGAGCGATTCTCCGTTGGTTTGTGGGTGGGTGGGGGTGTTACTCCTAACGGTTTACATTCTTTGCAGTTTAAAGATGAGAACAATGTGTTTAGAGTAATACCAGGCGCATTGGAGTTACTAAGTAAAAAAGGTAAGAATAGTGAAGGAGAGCCTGCCCAAGTTATTAATTGTCCGTGTTGCAATTCCTTTGTAGCGGTTCCAAATGAAGGGGTTGGCTCAGGCACTCATAGCATCCACTTTATGTTTAAAAGTACAACTTCTATTCCATTGTCTTTAACGGCGACAGCCTTCACACTTCAAGGTGCGTCTATTTCATCAATTCAAATCATGCAGCATAATTCAGTTTATTATACTGCAACAATTGATTTTGAAGTAGCTAATGGCTACCATCTAGAATCGGATTCACTCGACGATTTATGGAATAATCAACTGGCTCCTCTACTGGGGTCAGCTCAATTGCAATCTACTCGACCAACAAGACCAGGGTATTTTTATCATAAATTTTTGAATAGTTTGCAAAAAGAGAAAGAAATGAATTTTGAGGTTATTTGCCCTAACCCTGAGTGTCAGTTGAATCAAGGATTTTGGACGGAAAAAGTACCAGTTAGCTCAAGTACGCAACACTTATCAAGTGCTACGGACACTGAGTATCAAGATGTATTGCAAGCATTCAAAGTCGCGGGGCATCCACATTATTCAACGAGAGTGATCATTCCTGCCTACACAGTAGATGATCAAGTTTATCATCGTTGTCCCTCCATGATTATCGCGACAGCAGATAAATTTGCCCAGTTGCCATTCGAACCGAAAGCGGCAAGCTTATTTGGAAATGTAGAATACTATCATGCAAGATGGGGCTATTATCGAGAAAATTGTCCTCCAAATGCTGGAGGTTCTCAACCGACAGAGTTTTTGAGGCATCCTCCACAATTTAAGAAAAATCAGCCATTACATAAACGGGTTGATTCGTTTGATCCGCCATTATTAATAATACAGGACGAATTACATTTAATTGAGGGTCCATTAGGAAGTTTGTACGGATTATATGAAACGATAATTGACGAACTATGCACAAAACAGCAGGGTGATAAACGTGTTCCGCCAAAGTATGTTGTTTCAACTGCTACCGTTCGCCAAGCCAGGAAGCAAGTGCAGACCCTTTTCGCGAGAGATTTTGCCCAGTTTCCACCATCAGGATTAGATGTAAACGACAATTTCTTCTCCGTGACCGCTGAGTCCCATCCTCTTGATAATACGGGCGCTGGAAGACTTTATGTTGGCATCTGTGCTCCTGGTAAAGGTGCGCAAACACCTTTAGTTAGAATTTGGTCTTCTTTATTGCAAATTGCTCACGACTTGAAAAACGCGGGGGCAGACCCCAAACGGATTGATGGATTTACTACAATTGTTGGTTACTTTAACGCTCTTCGTGAATTGGCAGGGGCGGCGTCACTATACAGACAGGACATTCCAGAACGCATGGATTATTTAAATGGCGCTGCTAGCCGCCAACTCTCTGAAAATCCGCTGGAGTTGTCTAGTCGCAAAAGTTCAACGGAACTCCCAGGTCTGCTTGAACTGTTGGACAAAACAGTAGATAGTGGTTCACAAGAGGATGGCGTCCTAGCAACTAGCATGTTTGGAACAGGTGTTGACGTTGATCGACTTAGACTCATGGTGATCAACGGTCAACCGAAGTCCACATCGTCGTATATTCAAGCTTCAGGGCGTGTAGGGCGTAAACAAGGTGGACTAGTAGTCTCCTTTTTTAGGGCTAGTCGACCACGTGACTTGGATCATTACGAATTCTTTACTGGCTATCACAGAGCATTATATAAATATGTTGAGCCTGTTACGGTTGCACCATTTTCTCCGCGCGCTCGTGAAAAAGCGTTAGGTGCTTTAAGCGTCGCTCTTTTGAGGCAAGCGTTGCACATTTTAGGTGAGCGTGTGCCTGTGCAGTGGAGGCATCAACAAAAGTTTCAAGGTAAGAATACACTTTCTGCCGCGACGAATATGCGTTTTGGTCGACATAACAGCGAAGTTCTGAAAATACTTGATATTTTTTCTCGACGTGTTTTACAGCTTCCCGATGGACGTAGACCCGATGTGAAAAAAGTTATTTCAGAATTACGTTCGGAATTGGATCGTTGGTATGCATTATCACAAACACATGGAAATTTATTATTCAATGAATACTCGATGACAAAACCGCCAGTTCATCCCGTTGTTTTAGGAGATTTGCAGCATTTCTTCAGAGGGCTAGATATGGCCTTTGAAAATGTTCCGCAGTCTTTGCGAGATGTGGAAGGCACAACTAACTTTAAAAGCTGAGGTGAAAAGTTTGGGACAATCAATTAGACCGTCGCAATTCATAACAACATATGGTCCTGGGGCTATATTAGAAGGCCCCAATGGACCTCGAATCATTAATAATATATCATTGTCTGGAATTTTAAATTTTAAGAATATTGATCAGTTAGAAATAGTTGATCAAAGACTATCTGAGTCACTGCTGAACGGCGCAGGGATTCTTAGACTTCCTACAAATGCGGAGCTTCATCTTGCCGAATCTAAGCCAGTATACGAGACAAAACAATTTCCAGGATGGTCATTATGCATAAAAAATCATCATAATAAACTTTATAATTATAGTCGAAACAATCGTGGTTGTCCCGATTGTCCAAGACCTGCTTCTTCATATGAAGGTTGGCTAAAGTCCCGTAGAGAAGCAATTCGTTTTGTTATGGCTTGCCCGAATGGTCATCTTGACGATGTGAACTGGTCTCGACTTGTAAAACATAAACGACCACAATGTTATCCTGATTATCTTCTTTGGATAGGTGGTGGGGGTGCATTAAAGAATGTCAAGATACTTTGTCCTAATTGTAAGGGAGAGTTTAATTTAGGTCAGGCTTATGCAATGGAACATGAATGTACAGGTCGCCTTCCTGAGGCTGGCACCGAGCAAAATGGTTGTGATCAAAAGGCTAAAATAATGCAACGTGGAGCATCAAATATTAGAGTTGCTGAAATCGTATCTTCTCTAACGATTCCAAAGAGAGATACTCGTTTACATCAACTTCTTGCCCATTCAGCTATTTTTGGTGTAGTAATTTCTTCAAACATTACGACCAAAAATGAACTAATGGAGAAGTTGAAAGCACTTGTAACACGAAAAAGGTTACCTGATGGAATGTATGAAGAAATAAATCGATACGACGATGAAATGATTGTAAGAGCGGTAGCTGATGTATGTGAGCCAACAAATATAGATAACGAACTTGATTATCGAGTAACGGAGTTTGATGCTCTTCAGATAGCTTCCACTCGGGGGGCTCCAATACAAGTCTCGTCTACACCAGGAGCTCCGCCACAATTTGAAGTAAATAGGCAAGATGTAAGGGCTTTTGTTGGCCCGCGGGGACATAAACTAAGAATTACGCCTGTAAGTAGGTTGCGGGTCGTAATGGTTCAAACTGGCTATAAACGACTTGATGTGGTGAATGGACAAGCGGTGCCCACAGCACATCATGATGGTGTGAAGGAATGGTATCCAGGTATCGAAACTTTTGGTGAAGGAGTATTTATCGATTTGGCTCCTGAGAATGACCAAGGTCCATTGAATCATTTTGAGATGAATGGTGCTGATTATAATAATTGGCTGAACGCATTTCAAAACAGTGAAGAATATGGATTGAATTCGGCAGTCGTTGAGAATTATCAAACCCATCCTGTTTTTGTTTGGTGGCATACGTTATCGCATCGATTGATAAACTCACTTTCCATCGATTCGGGATATTCGTCGGCATCTATTAGGGAACGTGTTTTTGTTAAAATAGAGAAGAATAATCCTAATGTTGCACGAGGGGGAGTGTTATTATATACAACTCAACCTGGGGGAGACGGTACGTTAGGAGGCTTGATCGGATTAGTCCCAGAATTTAATAAAGTGCTACATAGAGTATTTAGAGATGTTGATACTTGCTCTAATGATCCCCTTTGTGGCGAAGAAGTATTTGGTCCCAAACGGTTAAATGGAGCTGCATGTTACGTATGTCAGTTTGCTTCTGAAACATCCTGCGAACATAGAAATATGTTGCTTGATCGCAACTTATTGTTGAACAATTTACCATGAGTAATACAAATATTAAAGTGTTAGCGACGGGACTTGGTTGGTTGGGAAATGGTGTAGAATCAATAACAACAAATGTTGAGGAATTATTCAATAGTGCTAAATATGAGTTGTTTATTGCCGCATATAGTATAAGTGCAGGCGCATTAGAAGTTATTTTAATGCTCAACACCCCTTTATCAAGGGGTGTTGACGTTAGGTTACTCATTAACAAATACGAACAAATCCATCCTTCGGTAAAGTCTATTTTCGATGATTTTTCAAAAAAATATATGAACATCAGTATTTTTGATTTTAATCATCCTGATAACTACGATCTTCATGCAAAAATGATAGTTGCAGATAGAGAAAAAGCTATTATCGGTTCATCTAATATTTCCCGCAGAGGTTTTTTTGAAAACCATGAACTAGCTGTTATGATAACGGGCAATGAAGTGATTAAAGTGGCAAGCGCTTTTGATTCCTTATTAGCAAATAAACTGACAAGAAAAGTTGATTTGTAGAGCCATATAATCATGATATAATGATGTGACATAGTGATATTCATCGAGGGACGATTGATATGAAATATAAGGTGTTGGATCTATTCGCTGGGGGTGGAGGATTTTCCACTGGCTTTCAAATGGCGGAGCTTGAAAATAGTTCATTTGAAGTAGTTAGGGCTGTCGAACTTAATCCCGATGCTTGCGAAACTCTACGTGCTCATCTTGGAGACGCTAAAGTAATTGAAGGAGATATTACCAGTCCTGAAATAAAAACTCAAATCATTAGGGAATGTAATGATGTACACGTCATAATTGGAGGACCACCTTGCCAAACGTATTCATTGGCAGGTCCTTCTCGATCAGGCAAGCAAGAGATGCGAGAAGCATTAAAAAGCGATCCAAGAAACACGTTATTTAGACACTTTTTTGAAATTGTGAATTCTATACAACCTGAAGTGGTTGTTTTTGAAAATGTTGAAGGTATTATTTCAAAACAGTTGGAACATGAAAATGAAGAAGAGTTGTCAGAAAAGCAAAAGCTTGCAATTGATGTTATATGTGATGAACTTGAGTCGATTGGGTATTGTACGTATTTAAAAGAAAGACCAGGGCAGCGTTACCAAGTGTTAAATGCGGTAGATTACGGTGTTCCTCAGCAACGTAAACGTGTGATTATAATTGCCAATCGTCATGGACTTGTTAACCCTACCCCTACAAAAAAAGTAACAAATTATCGTAATCTAGGACAAGCGATTGGTAATATTCCCTTAGTGATTCCCGAAATAAATATAAGTCGAACGAATAATCTAATAAACATGGATATTGTTATTAATAATTTTGATCAATGTGTTTCTGCATTTGCAAACAGCATTATTTCACTTGAAAATAAGAAAAATAACGCGCCAGAGATTCATTCACCTGAATTTAAACAAATAGTCACTTTCATAAAAGATGCTACTCCAAAATTAGTGAAAAGAAAGTATAAGAAATTGAAGTCGCTCGTAGATTTTTTAATAGAATTCAATATACTGGTTGAAAAGTATTCTCAAAAGCATCTTGCCGATTTTCCTACATTTCATTCTTCAAGGGCACATAATATCAGAGATTTAGCTATTTTTTCGATGATGAAGCCAGGCTCTTCTTCGGCACAATTTATTAATAAAGACTCGGAATTGTATGATCATCTTTTAAATAATCTATATCCATATGATCGGACAAAACATCTCGATACATATGTCCGACACGCTTGGTACAAGCCATCAAATACAATACTATCACATATGGAAAAAGATGGTTTGAAGTTTATTCATCCCGATCAACCAAGAACTTTTACACCTTTTGAAGCCGCATTAATTCAAACTTTTCCTATCAATTATGAGTTTAAAGGAGGAAGAAATGCTCAATATAGACAAATTGGAAATGCTGTTCCCCCATTAATGGCTAAAAGTATTGGCGAATCAATTCTAAAGTTATTATTATCAAGATCAAATTCGGATAGAAAAGCTGTTGCTATTATTAATTAAAGGCATGCTCGTGTTAGTTTCTGAGCATGCCTTTTTTATGTATTGTTCCTATCTAATTACAAATTGAGTATGTCTGTATAATTTATGCTCAGGATAAAGAATAACCCTTCCGTATAATACTGTTGCCTGCCATTTATCGGCAGGCATTTCATTTATGATGGTTTGTAAAATATATTTAAGATTTGATTGGATCGGAATGTTTATGGAAAAGTCAAGATCTTGTTGATCTCTTGTTTTTTCATATCGCAGAGTGTAGGGTAACTCGCGAGCTAATATTTTTAATAATTCCTTACACTCATAGATTCCTGCTGCTAAAAAAGAGAGGGGAAGATCAACATCGATTGGATATTGTAAATCAAAATCAGCAGGGTCCTGATCATCACGATTTTTACCTGGATCATTACTGCCAAAACCAGAAAAGTTCCATTGAGCGTTATAATGATCGATTAACATTGTTTCAATATCAGCGTTTTTAAAGACGGGGATAGCGACTGCTTTAAAAGTTATAGTGCTTGGGTCGAGGTTTTTTCGATGATTCATATGGATTTGATGGCGTCTGAGCCTCGAATGAAATCCTGCTGTTGAATCAGTTTTGCCAACATACCGTATAACTTGATTTTCAAGTAATAAGTAAACACCATTTTTATTAGGTGGAATTGCTAAAATATTTTCTACCGTTAACGGGGCATCCCCTACGTTAAGAATAAAAGGTGGCAAGTAATCTCTAAATGCTTTTTCAATGTCTAATTCAAACTCATCAAATCCATGTGTCATCGATCTCACTTCTTTCTTGACAGTTTATCCGACATTAAGGACTTTATAAATTTCTTTAGCTACACAATGGGCCAATTGAACAGGAACAGCATTACCAATTTGGCGCATTGCCTCAGTCCAAGCACCTTCAAAAATAATATCATCAGGGAATGTTTGAACGCGTGCGGATTCCCGAATTGTTAAATAGCGATATGTTAAATCAGGATAGGCAATCATATTTTCACCACCAGGCACGCCATGATCACCAGCTTTTAATGTCTTACTCGGTTCATCCAAAAAACTCCCTGTATGTCCTGGGTAGGGTCTTGCGCCAGGTTGAAAAGTATGATTAGCAATATCATTTGCAAGTTCGATACGTGGATCAGGAAGACCCGCAATTGCATCTCGAAGTGTTTGCCAAGCTTTTTTTCTTTGATCATTTGAAAGTTTTTCTAGTCTATCAATAATTTTTTTGTCAGGCATGGCTTGTGTTGGAGCAATTCCTCTTGAAGTCCAATAGTCACCCGTCACCCATTTTGCATGTAAAAGACCTTCTTGAGTGTGGGTAGAAGTCGGAAAGCTCCAATTAGCATCAATATCGCTTCTGAAGCCCACAAAAAATAAACGTTCTCTTCGTTGAGGGATGCCATAATCAGCGGCATTTAATATTCGGGGAGGGATAATCTTGTATTCAGGATTATTTCCACCAGTCCCTGTATGATGTTGTTCCAACCGTTTCAAATGGTCCTGCCAGTCTTCTGAATTTTTGCGCATCAAAGAAGGGTACGTAAGTTGAAGTACCACATATTCTAAGTAGGTCGAAAATGTTTGTCTCGCAAGTCCGCGTACATTTTCAAACATAAAAGCCTTAGGGCGAATTTCTCTAACAGCGCGAATTGCTTCAGGAAACATGTCCCTCGTATCATCCCATGCTTTATGTTTACCCCCAAGGGAAAAAGGTTGACATGGTGGCCCCCCAGCAATAAGTTCAAGGTTTTCTCCAAAATCTGAGTATGATAATTTTCTGACATCAGTCTCAAGGACATTCCACTTGCTGCGATTTCTCCTTAAAGTTGAACAGGCATGAGAATTCCATTCAATTACTGCAATATGTTCAAACCCTGCTTGTTCTGTCCCTAGCGCTAAACCACCAGCTCCAGCGAATAATTCTAAAGCTCTCATGATGCCCTCCTAATTTATACGAGCTATTAGTAAATTATAGGGAATACTTGTTCGATAGTCTACAACTAAATATTTTCAATTATATAAAAAGCCTAATCGCTTAAGTAAGCAATTTGTAAACGAGAGTAAGTGAAGATGAATGAATTTCCATTTGCTATGTACAAGTTATTTTGCACATAACGTAACGGTAGTAGAACAATTCCAAAAAGACTCTCCTTAAGCTGGAGAGTCTTTTATGGGAGAGCAAAGTAATAAGCGTTTTGTCAATCAGTTACAGTTATCATAACTAATACGGCTTTTTCATTATTACCATTGGGGACGATTTTTAGCACATCAACCCCCTTCTTCATTCCTATGATGCGGCCTTGTTTATCCCAATCAAAGAAGTCATTCCTTTCCATGAAAAAATTGTCATAATAATTTGTATCATCTTCTCTAACAAATGTTATTGTTTGACCCACTCGAACTGTAATTGTTTTTTTGATTTGAACGATATCATTACTAGAAATTGAATACGAAACAATAATATCATTAAGACCAAATGGATTTTGAATAGTAACCTTTTGCCCTTCAAACTCTTTTCCATTCCATACATATTTAATCATTCTGTGTGTGGAAAGATCTTGAATAATAAAAGAGCCATCTGTTAATTCAACAATACCTTTATATGTTGATTTATTTAAGTGTGTTAAAAATTTTCCACTAATTTCATCGAAGCCTATAACGTAACTTGTTATCTCCCATGCGCTACCCTCTGAATAATAATTAAGAATAATTCCATTTTTATTATCATCTTTATAGATATTGCCGTATAAAACATCGTATTTTTCAGTTAAGAAAAAGTCATCTGACATTGAAAATCCTAAAATATAATTATCGCTCTTTTGATCATAATAGAATATATATGAATTTACTGTATTTCTAGAGTTATTTATATCTTTACCCGTAACAATAATTGCGGGAATTTGTTTCGTTAACATGACATATTTCTTTTCTTGGGCTTTAAAAGTAGGAGAAACAAAATTTTCAAACTTAAATTCTTGTGGATCTTTTTTTAGTAATTCCACAGCTAGTTTTTTTGCTTTAGAAGTAGCTGGAATTGCCTTGATGTGACTATTCATATCCTCAAATCTACCTTGTTCAAATGCCTCATTCGCCAATTTTGCTTCTTTTTCCCCAGTTTCATTATCGTCAATTTCCTTTTGCAAAGCGGCAACTTTCTCGAAAGCTTTTGTGGTCGCTGAGACATTACTGAGATGCGTTTTTGCTTCTGTATAATTGCCATCAGCAAGGGCATTTTCAACAAGCTTCAACACTTCTGTGCTCTTTTTATTTTCATCTATTTTTTTTCTTAACTCTTCACCTGCCGATTTACTTTTTGATTTAGACGGTATGTTATTAATTTTCAGTAAAGCGCTATCAAAGTCACTGTTTTCAAATGCAGCTTTGGCTAAGGTCAATTCATTTCTTCCTACTTTATTAATATGTTCTTGATAAACAAAATAACTACTGATGCCGATAATAACAAGCAGAATTGATCCAATCCCAATTGCATATTGTCGAAAACTAGGTTTCCCCATGAGTCACCTCGTTTTATTATTAGAATAATCCATTATTACTAAATATTATGGTACACGATTTTGTTTATTCAGTCCAGAAACTTAAATGTAGGGAATAGAAATAAAGGGGGTGTTAGCAAAATGGAGCAGTAGGGGAGGAGGATTTATTGGATACATAATTTTTTATCAGGTGAAATCATTTGAAAAAACGATGATGCGGGGTTACAGATGATTTAAGCTTTAGAAAACTTTCATATAAATACTCAGGTTGCTTTTTTTGCAGCATATAATGAAAATGGTGAAAAAAACGATTCTTTATTCTAATGGGGGGATTACATGTCGAAGTTTAATGAATTCAAATGCTACGGTCATTTTTACAAAATAACAAAAGATAATATGGTTGTAGCCCGTTGCCGTAGTCAGCTTGATATTATCAATGCTGATAAAATGAAATTTGATCATTTAATTGATTCAGTTCCTGATGCACTGAGCATTATGATGAACCCAGGAACATCTAGGCCTGCGGATTCAAATTATATTGAAAAAGAAATAGATTTAGATAATTTTATTACTGAGGAAAAAGAGATTGTTCATACAATTCCCGATGATACGCAGAAGCGTCTCATGAGGGTAATGCAAATCAAAAAGTGGAAACACCTTAGAGTGATCAACCTCTCTGACATTCGTCAACCCGAAAGTCAAAAGTTGTCTGAAGAATTAAAGCAATATAATAAGCACAGTCTTTTGATGGAACATAGCATTTTTTCAGGAGTAAGAAAAAATGAGGTGGATAGCTTATTAAAGAAAATGAAGGGGAAACCAATAATTATTGCTTGGGGGACTCAAAATTGTCTGAACCAATTTGCAAAAGTCTGCTTAACTGTAATCAAAGGGCATATGAGTTATGGCGTGACAGCAAAGAAAAATTATCATTTTCAACACCCGCTTACTACAAAGTTGAGTTGGGTGGATAATATCCTAAAGTTAATGACTTAGTTCTTGACATTCTCCCCAGCTTTCGCTTTGCTTAAGAAGCGGGGATTCCCAATGCTATCCAAGCGGACAGATGAGCGACTACCGTTGCTACCATTCGTTTCTATCCTGGAAGTCTGACAAGATGAAGCGGATCGATAAAAGTGATAGGGGTCTTCATCCAAATGATTGTTGTACTTTAAAAGGAGGATTTATGAAGCTACCTGAGCCGCAATCAAGAACTTTTTCCAGTTTGATCAGTGATATTGAGAAGGGGCAAATCAAGATTCCTCAATTTCAACGTGATTTTGTTTGGGATATTCAAAAATCTGCACAGCTTATGGACAGCATTGTTAAAGGCTATCCGATCGGAACGTTTATATTTTGGAGAACCAAAGAGCGTTTAAGAGCAGTCAGGAATTTTGGGAACCTCTCTTTGCCTAACCCCACCGAAGGTGAGTATATTGATTTTGTGTTGGACGGACAACAAAGGTTAACCAGCCTTTTTGCCAGCTTGAAGGGGGTAAAGATTGAACGGGAAAGTGGAAAGGTTGACGATTACGCCGAGATCTATTTGGATTTGGCTGCTGACGAAGATGATCAAATTGTCGTTTTAGAAAAAATTAATAAAAACCCAGAAGCTATTATACGGCTGACTGACCTGTTATATGGCGGACTCACATTGCTTGCAAATTATCCGTCGCAATATCTCAAGACGATTGAAGAATACAAAAAGAGAATCGAATCGTACAATTATTCAATAGTTCAGATAAAAGAAGCGCCGATAGACATTGCAACAGAGATCTTTACAAGGATCAACGTAGGTGGTAAACCGCTTTCCGTGTTTGAAATCATGATCGCTAAAACATTTGACGCTGAGAAGGACTTCGATCTCTCTGAGAAATATGAAGAACTGATTGAAGAACTTAAGCCGCTCGATTATGAAACATTATCCGATGCAACAGTGTTGCAAACCGTCTCGGTACTCTTAGAAAAGGAATGCCAAAAGAAGGTTATTCTGAAGCTTGAAAAGGATCGTTTTATTTCAGTTTGGGACTCAGTTGTTAAAGCAGTTCATTGTACGGTTGAATATTTTCGAAACTATTACCGCATTCCTGTTTCGCAGTTGCTGCCATATAACGCGTTAATTGTTCCGTTCGCATACTTCTTCTATAAGCATCCTGACAAGCCAACTGGAGATATGCAAAAACACCTCCAGGATTTCTTTTGGAGATGTTCCTTGGCTGGTAGGTACTCATCATCAGTCGAAGCTAAGATCGCGCAGGATGTAAAGCGAATTGACCTAATATTGAAAGGGGAATTGCCGAGATACGATTGGCCCGTGAACACTTCGGAGAAGTTTCTGATCGATAACGGATGGTTCAGCGCGGGTCGCAGTTTTATCAAAGCGATTCTTTGTTTGTATGCGTACCAACAGCCGAAGTCATTTAACGACACTTCCATTGTAAATATTAGTAACTACTACTTAAAACAAGCCAACAGCAAGAACTATCATCATTTCTTTCCCAAAGCATATTTAAAAAAAGTGGGTATTGACGATGGGGAGTACCATGTTAATCACATTTTAAACATAACCATCGTAGATGATTTCTTAAATAAGCGTGAAATACGAGCTCTTGCACCGTCTATATATATGGCGAAGTTTAAAAAAGATAACCCTAACCTCTACGAAACGATGAAAACACATTTGATCAACAACCTCGACGATTTCGGGATTTGGGAAAATGATTATCAAAAGTTTTTTGATGCTAGAGCTACCGCAGTAAGCAAAGAATTGCAAAAGAGAATCATTCCTCAGGAAATTGATAAATCACAATTTGCAATGCTACCTGAGGAAGAGGATATGGAAGACGGAGACGCAGATGAAAGGAATGCACGTGAATAATGTAATTATTAAAGGCTCGTAAAACTCCCCGACCTTCTACTGTATGTCTTGAATCGTGATCGAACGCGGACGGCTTGCACGCGGGAGGCTTCTCGAAATGGCTGCGTTTGAAGTAATATCAATGATTTATATTTATGAATGATTTCGTAAATATTGTTACTATTAGTAAATATTTAGGACGACCCACTTCCAGACTTGGGAAAAAATGATTATAATGTAGGTATCAATACCCAAACGATAGAGTAGGAAGGGGGATACATATGTTGAACAGACTGTTCGGAGGAGCTGCTGGTGGTCTGGTTGGCGGTACAGCAGGTTCCGCAATTCTAACGGGCATTGGTCTTGTCACACTCGGACCTGTTGGAGCTGCTATCGGGTTTGGAGTTGGGGCAATCGGTGGGACTGCTGGTGGCACTATGGCTGGCAACGCAATCGCAAAAAAAGTCGGAGGGAGCAAGTAAAATGAGCAATTGGGATAAATTCCAAAAGGGTGCATCTAAAGGCTTTGACGAGTTTATTGAAGTAGCAAAGGGCAACAAAGGCCTGGATGACGCTATGAGAGATATTAAAGACCACTTTGAAAAAGACGATAACAGCAACGACAAAAACAAATAATCCGTTTTTCGAAACCCAATCCAAAGGATTGGGTTTTGTTGTTTAAAGCTAGATTCAACCTCCGAACAGTAGTCGATCCGACTCGTCGACCGATTGCTTTATAAAGAACTCCGATCTAGACTTTCTGGTTTCCACCCAAGAACAGAAGAGATGATCGAGGCTACGATTAAAGGGAATTGGGATGAATATCGTCATGACCTGGTCTTTCACCTATCGCCGCGACGCAGAAGATAATTCGTGAAATAGGGAACTCCTTAGAAATAAAATTGAAAAAGAGGGCGCTCTATTAATTTTGACGGTATCAAAAAAAATATGATATCGATCAAATGATTACGGGGAATTAAATACAACAATTACGCACTTTACTAATGAAGAGAGTAAGGTGTTTGGGTATTTCTGGACAAAAAAACTAATATAAACTAAATAATTGTTCAATCAGTATGTGATTTGAACGGGAAAATGTATTAAATGCAGCATGTGATAACATTGCCGCTAAAAAGCCCCAACGTAAGAATAATACAGAATTTATTACTCCACCTACAAAATATAGGTAAAACGTCTTGTAGTCTGGTCCGTGAGCTAAGGAAAACATAATTGAGACGAGTATTATCCACACAAGGAGATAGCTAAACTTCTTTTCGATATAAAAGCCCATGTAAATGTTATCTATTATTCTTCTTAATTGTATTTGAATTTTAGAGTCTTTATTTGTTTTGAATTCTTGAACGTCTATTTTTTTGTTCAATCTTAGATTTGATAAAAAAATAAAAAGCAATGTATAAGGTAAAAATCTAAATATGAATTCTTCTGTAAAACCTGGAAATAAACCAAGGAACAAAAAATCTAATGACTCGGGAAAGTAATTCAAGTCAGATGTATATTGGTGCTTACCCACACCTATCATTTCATTACCAAACATCAAAGGTATAAATCTGCTTAGATCAATTAATAAATTTTCAGTTACTCCTATTATTATCGAAAAAATTATGACTTTATATTTATGAGAGTTTTTTAAAAATTGATCAAAAAAATGCTTTCGTATATCAGGAAATAACAATAGAAAGTAAATAGTTAATAAAAAAGGTTGAATGTCAAGAGAAAAGATATTATCCACATCTAATTTCAAATTAAAAGCAACATTCACTGACAGCAATACGAAAATCATGCTTGTTTCTAATAATATAAAAAGAACAATTTTAAACAAATAGTTAATTATTTTTGGTTTTCTTACGAAAATATACTTCGCCATAGTTCACCCCGTATTAAATGAACTTGTACAAAGTATTCTGGATAATCGATGTTTATTCCAATCGTTAAAAAATATGGATTTAAACAAATTTGGGATGTAACGCTTTGCATAGAAAACGAGCCTTTCTTAATAATCCTAGGCTCTACAAATAATTTAAAAGGGGGTCGAGTTTCCCCGACCCCTCAGGTGCAAAAGATGTCTTAGCGGATTTTTAGTTTTTGTTTATTTTGCTCAACGGGTGAACAAATAAACTAAGTACGCGATCGTAATAAAACGATCGACGATAGCTAAAAACACAGGTGATTTGCTGCTTCTTTTCATACCTACACCTGTGGCAAGCGGGAAAAACCCCCATGTAATTACCACGTAATAACTGTACCAGATGCAGACGAGGCAAAACAATCAAAAAAGTCCAATCCAATTGGGCTTTTTTTGCTAAAAATTTCTCTGTTCACATTAGAAACGGGGAAAGGTGGAAAGTATTTTTGCCGATTATTGGCTAACCTTCACTTGATTTAATTTCAGATCTATCTCCCCCTTATTTTTCAAGCATTCGTATATCCTCAATTATAAAATTTTTTTGCCAATACGAATTCGGGCTGTATAGAAAATCATACATTCCATTATTGTTGTCTTTGAACAAATTAGCCCGTCCAAAAAGTAATGCGTGTTTACCCGACAATAATAATTTTGCGTGTTGTTTCTGGCGGCCGAAATATTCGATATAATCGGCGGTGACATTTTGTGCCCGAAAAATCGGCTTCTCGTTTCCTATACCAAAAGGTTCCATTAGTGTCGAACAATCCTCAAAAATCTCATTGGATAATTTCTTTAGCGGAATTTCTCCATCAAAATATTTTATTGGATCAATTGTGGGTTCCAGCTCTGCTGATTTTTGCACTTCAGCAGTAAATTGATCTAACACGTTTATGTCTACTGTCAGACCAGCAGCAGCTTGATGACCTCCATATGCTTTCAACAATTGAGAGCATCTCGAAATGGTGTTTGCAATTGAAAAGTTTGAATTTTGAACGCTTCTGCAAGAACCCTTTCCTGCTGCGGTAATTACGATAGAGGGTTTATGGTACTTTTCGGATATCATGGCGGCGAGAATTCCAATAAGCCCCTCGGGATAATCCCCACATACTGTAATTACCTTATGTTTGTTCAATCCCTGAATACTAATCGACTTATCCAACAACTGAAAACATTCTTGGGTCATTCTTTTTCGCTCATTGTTCTGTTCAATAAAACGCTGAAACTCATCGATTTGAGGTTCGTTATTGATCAGGGCACGCAATGCATCGTTGGGATCGCCGATGCGGCCGCAGGAATTGAATATCGGAGCAATAAGAAAGGAAAGCGTGGAGCTATCGATAGCAGACAGCCGAAGTAACTGGAAGAGCCGCCGTAAATGTGCTGACGGATTTGCATTCATTTTAGACAAACCGAGCTTGGTGATCACCCTATTTTCGCCAGTAAGCGGCATTAAATCGGCAATCGTACCGAGAGTGGCGAGCTCGATAAAATCCCAGGCGTGTGTGATCCATTCATGTCTGTCGCTTGCTTCAAATAGTGCTTGAACTAACTTAAAAGCAACTCCAGCTCCCGCTAAAGATGAATTGGGATATTCATTGTCATATCTTTTTGGATTGATAAAGGCATAACACATAGGATATAAGCCATTGATCTCATGATGATCAGTGACAATCACATCAATCCCCTTTGATGCAGCATATCGAAGAGCGTCGTGTGCATTTGATCCATTGTCGACAGTGATGATTAAGGAGGGGGTGCTTACCTCCATTCTTTCAATCGCATTTATCGTAATTCCATAACCGTCTTTACGGGTAGGGAGCAGAGATGTTACTTCGGCGTTGAAAAAACGTAGCCCTTTATAGAGCAAAGTTGCCGAAGTAATTCCATCGACATCGTAATCACCGTAAATCACAATTTTTTCTTGATTTTTTAGTGCGCGGATAATTCTAATGACCGCTTTCTTCATATCGTTTAGCAAAAACGGGTTATGCAAATCTGTGATCGAAGGATATGCGTATTTGCTAAATGCATCCTCGTTGCATATGCCTCTTGAAAAAAGCAACTTTGTCGTAAGCGGCTCAACGTAAAAAGCGCTTGAGTAATATGATAACGCATGTGCCGAATAATTTTGTGGCTTCTCTATCCATTTCATACGAAATCACCTCGATTGTCCATCTATATCCATTTGGGAATTCTTCCAAACGTCTCTAATCAAAAAAGATGGAAATGAAGGGAAGCATTAAAATGAAGTAGAGCCGAAAATCGATAAGCCAATGGGTCATATCTCCTATTGGATAACCAGTTAGTATACATTATTTTTTCATTTGAATTACTTAAAGAAATTTTTCGATTCGTCTTCTTCGTAAAGATCTGTCATTTGGATTTTTAAAACGGAACAAAGTCGAGGAAGAAACTCTGGTTTCAGCTTTCCATTTTCATTTTCAAGTTTGCTTAGATAATTAGCTGATACATCTAATTCGTCGCCCAATTCTTGCAAGGTTAATCCTTTTCTTATTCGATAATATCGAAGATTAGTTCCGAATGACACGTGAAAACCTCCTTCAAGAATAAGCAATTTAACCAATCGGGTATAATTATCAGATAATTTGTAAATAACTTAATAAGGTTTTATACCATAATGTTACAGCACCATAAAGCTTGTGGCTATATGGGAATATCGATGATTTGGGATGGACGTGTAAATTATGTTTACGGTTAACTTTAAAACCGCAAATGCGTCAAGAGGGAGACTATAAAAATGCTTGGATTATTTCCAGCACCATACCCTGATGAGCTGCTATATAGCGTAATTGCCAGATACCATACCTGGTCGCGAAATAAACATTTCTCAAACACAATTGAAGATGTATTCGGGAAAATTAAATTGGCCGCAATTGTCGACTTCCCAACTGGATTAAAGAACATTTGCGAACGTTTACCCCATGGAACAGCTATTAATCATTATGATTTAATTCAAAACAACAGTCTTTTCCCATTATTTCGCCCGTTTCTGCCAGAGGATCGGGTGAACAAGCTGGAAAAATTTCTTGCTGAGGGTGGCGAAAACGGGAAAAAAATTCACGCATCAATTGGTTTTGGTAGTCCATTTCAAATTTTTTCAAAACACCTTCGTTATTGTCCAGAATGCTTGATGGACGATCGGAATAAGTATGGCGAAGTTTACTGGCATAGAAGCCATCAAATTAATGCTGTAACTTTGTGTCATAGGCATTTGGTTCCATTAATCGAAAGCCAGATTAAATTCAGAGAAAGACAGCATAAATATAGTTTTAATGATTTGAATTGGATTAGAACGGATCAAATAACGCCAGCTATACAAATGGATTTCTTGGATCATGATCGTACATTAGCGCGCGCTGTTTTTTGGTTGTTAAATAATCAAGTTCCATTGAAAGGGCCAAATGCTTTGAAAAATTTATATTTGAATCGTTTCAAAGAAGCGGGGTTTGCCACTACGTCTGGAAATGTGCGATTACGCCGCCTTATTAACGAATTTATTCTTTACTTCGGCGAACAATTCCTACTTAGGATAAACTGTGAAGTGCAATATGATAATGATAATTTATGGTTAAAATCCTTCGTCCATAACAAGAAAAAAACTAACGGACCAGTGCAACATATTTTGGTGATGCAATTTCTCGGATACACTCCACAACAATTTTTCCAGAGCAAAAGCCAATTCCTTCCGTTTGGCGAAGCCCCGTGGCCATGTCTGAATCCCGCTGCCAACCATTATTTAAAACATGTGGTGAAAAGGTGCGATTGTAAAACAAATCGTTTCAATAATGGTCTGCCGCTTGGTACATTTTATTGCGAATGTGGATTTGTCTACACTAGGTTGGCAGAAGAAAATTGCTCAAACAGCCAATATCAATATCGAGATGTTAGAAGCTTTGGGCATGTTTGGATCAAAGAGGTTCACAGACTAAAAAAACAAGAAAATATGAGTATTGGCAAAATTGCGAAAAAGCTTAACGCCGATTATTCTACTGTCAAAAAATATCTCCAAATAAAGGGGGGAGATATCGATAAGGAAGCTCATATTTGTTACAGGAAGGAAACGCATAAGGAACGATATTCAGAAGATTTCAAAAACTCGCAGCGGAGCGCCTGGATTGAACAGAAAAAACTTTCACCTGAAATATCAAAAACCGCGCTTTGTTGCGCATTGCCAAGAGTATATAGGTGGTTGTTAAAAAATGATAGCGAGTGGTTGTATGCCAATTCGCCAATGCTTCGAAGCAGAAAAAAATATTATTCAATAAAATTAGATTGGAGTGCCCGAGATGAAGAAATACTAAAAAAAGTCAAGATTGCAGCAGAAGAATTGCTAAGTCATCCAGAAAAACCAAAAAGAATTACTATTCACGCTATTGGTTACAAAATTGGCGCCGCTCATTTATTAAGTAAGAAACTAAACAAGCTGCCAAAAACAATGAAATATATTATCGGAATAGTGGAAAGCGTTGAACAATTTCAAATTAGAAAAATTAAACACACGATCTTTGAGGCTGCGGCGGGAACGTCGATTTTATAAATACATTTTTAGAAAACTTTTAAATAAGCATCTAATTGAATAAAATTCACTCACTTCGACTATTACTGGTACTAAAAAGAGTGGATTAAATGTATACAAACAGAGTTAGGCTATATATGGAGAATCAATCAACAGAACAGAGAGATATATTTCTCGATAAGTTTTTAAAAATACTTCGTTATAAAAACAGAAAGAATTACATGCAAAAAAAAGATGCCGTAAACATTATTAATCGGTTTTTAGAAAAGAAGACCGTCTCGACAGAAAACTTTGAAGCAATATTGTTAACAATTGACGATACGACGCGTTTTGGCTCAATCGAAGTGCTGAAAGGGAACGATCCCAAAGCGGCGAGCAATTGGCGCGATATTATTGCTTTAGTCGCCAAAGATTATGTTCCGCCAATGCAGATCAGAAGTCATTTAGACGATGTTGCCCTTCTCACGGAGATAACCTTTTTGTTTCACAATATGATTGAATTTTGTTCTCACCCTGATCGGGAAACTTTTGTAACAAGACTTTATGACTTTAACAGGTTCTTACAAATGAAAAAGGATGGTTAAAAAGACGGGTTTTAAAACCGTCTTTTTGTTTTTTTGTAGGGTTTATAAACCTATGGAAAAATATATAGATGTTTCGTTAGCAAATTTTTTATGCAAAAAAACAAAATTCGGAAAATAAAAAAACAAAAGAAAACATGTATATATTGCATTTAAAGCTAATTTATGTATGAAATTATTGGTTCTGGAATTGCACATTGGCCGTCGATAGAATGGGAACAGTAACAGGGCTCGTCGCTAAATCACAGGCATGTGAAAAATCTGAAAATTGTAACCGAATGGTGAATTTTTTTCACGAATACTGGGAATAAAAGGTAATATGAAGTTTTGGAAAGGGACTGATTCGTTTGAGAAGAAGCCACGGAATTGTAAAATCGCGGATAGATATAATGAAAAACCGAGGCCGCGGACAAGGGGTTGGTAGCGGGTATAAACCATGGACAACAGTGCGCGATGGTTTTACTCTTGGCTTTTCACATCGGGTAAAAGGGTGGAAAACTAGAAGGCTGCACCATTTTCTTTCAAATTTGGAACTGTCATTTTTTTATCTGTTGGAGTGGTCGGAAAAAGTGATGGATATTCGTGAAAAGTATCCGTTGTTGCCAATTGATAATACGGTTGACGTCGCGCGCCGATTTCAATTAACGCATCCCTTTGATAACAAAACTGGGGAACCTGTTGTCCTGACTACCGATTTTCTGGTGGAGATAAAACTGGATCATGGAACGAAACTTATAGCGTTTTCGGTCAAATATGAGAAAAGTAAAACTTCAAGTAAAGTGAGAACGTTTTTGGAACGCACATATTGGCATGAAAAAGGTATTGAGTTTAGGGTGATTACTGAAAACGATATACCAAGGACGTCAATGAGAAATATTGAACGGCTTCATCCCACGAAAGATGTGACATTTGCTCCTCGGGGAGCTGCCGATCGAATGGCCGAAATTGAAAGTGTTCTGTATTCGAAAATGCACAAATCTGATACTGCGTGGGCAAATGCTTGCAGGGAGACAGATGAAAAATTGGGACTAGATGTTGGCACTTCGCTATGGGCGGTCAAGCATTTGATTGCTAACCGATATTGGCTTATAGATATAACGCGCAAGCTTGACACCGCAGAGCCGCTTTCATTTGAGAGAAATCAAAATCTCTTTCATCAATAATTTGGAGTGAAGGGAAATGATCTTAGCGAAAAATTCTGTTATTCAATGGAATAGGGGCTTTGATGAAAAAGAGATTTTGATGCAGCGGGTTCTTTGGATAGATGAAAAAAGGGATGAAATTGTTCTGTTTTCCCTTGCTGACAAGGAAGATGGCGATGAGGAGCTTCCACAATTTCAAGCCCTCTCCGAAATTCAAGAGGCATTGTCCGCAGAGCAAGCGGTGGTTAGACCTATTGATCCTTATGTTCGAAGAATTAATTCTAAAGACGAACAATACAAGAAACATGTTGCTAAACGCGATGAAACATGGAAGAAAATCGGGAATTACTTGTTAGACGAACCTGACATATACGTCTCAAAGTTGCGCGGCGCGATTATTAAAGAAATTCTAGAAAAAAAAGAGAAGGGTTTGAAAACCAAAAAATCGATATACCGATTGTTTAGGAAGTTTTGGAAGTATGGCAAAACCGAAGACGCTCTTTACCCGCATTTTGAAGAATTCGGCGCTCCTGGAAAGCCCAGAGTTATTACGGAAGAGATGCTCCAAAAGGCGAAGGTTGAAGGAAAAAAAATCCCTAAAAGAGGAAGGCCGCGGTTCATACTTGAAGCCGATCCGACTCAAGAAGGAATAAATATAGATGAAAGAACGGAAAGATTGATTCTCAGCTTTATTAAAAGGTTTTTCTACTCCCAAAAGAAACCTTCTCTACCCGAGACCTATGACGCTTTTCTAGTTGAATATTACACCATCGATAAAAGAATTAACAAAGATGGCCTAACCGTCCCCATACTTGATCCCGAAGGGAAGTATCCATCTTGGGACCAATTTAAATCTCTGCACTATAAAAATCGTGATGTGGTAAGTGAGCTTAAAGCAAGAGAGGGAACGAAACTTTTTAATTTAAATAAGCGTGAGGTGTTAGGGAGTTCGACCGATAACGACCAAATTGGAGCTGGATCAGTTTATCAAATCGACTCAACAATCACTAGCGTTCATTTAGTTAATCGTTTTGACCCTTCAAGAAACATTGGGAAAGCTACTGTTTATTTGGTTATGGATGTTCTCGCAAGAAAAATCGTCGGCAGATATGTAAGTGTGAATGACCCAAGTTGGATGGCTGTTCAAATGGCATTGTATGACGCATTTTCAAACGCCAATCCCGCCTTTCACACAGATGATCCCATGGAGAAAATATGCTATTTGCCAGAGTGTATTGTTTGGGATCGAGCACGGGAACAGCTTGGAATGGCATCTGACCATATGGCTGAAGCATTTGCCGTAATTCTAACCAACACCGCATCCTATCGGGCGGATTGGAAGGGAATCATTGAACAGATGTTTAACCAGTTGCGTATAAAATTAAGAAACATTCCAGGGGCGGTCAAAAAAGGATACAGGGAAAGAGGAGAAAAAGATTACCGCGAAGACGCAGTTGTTGATATAGAGGAATTTACGAAATACGTTGATGCCATTATTGCCCACCACAACAACCACATAATGGTAGATTATCCGATGAACGAAACCATGTTGAAGGATAATATTCTTCCAACTCCCAATGACCTGTGGGATTGGGGGATAAAAAACGGAGGCGCCTTACGACAATATTCTGCTCAAAAAGTGATGTTTCATTTAATGCCGCAGAAAAAAGCTTCAGTTACTAAAGGGGGACTCAGAATTGGAAATAGATATTACACAGGCCGTTTTGCTCAGGACAATGGTTGGTTTGTAAGAGCCAGAAACGCAGCTTACGAAAAAATAGAGGTTGCATATGATAAACGGAACCCTAACTATATTTACTTTCTCTTGGATGACGGAAAGGTCGAGCGTTGTGAACTTGTCGAGAAGGACAAGTTCTACCAAAAATACCATGAGGCCGAGATCGATGACATAGAAAAACGGGAAAAAATAAAGGCCAAGTTGCAACAAAAGCAACAGCATGAATCAAATGCGGAATTGAAAGTGTACGAGAAAGCCATGATTGAAGAATCAACTAAGAAAATGGAGTTGAAGAACAGGGAAAGGAGCGGTCGTGGCAAAAGAACCGAAAATGTTAATGAAAGCAAGAATGAGGAACGAACAAGACGTCTTGCTGAAGAGGCTGATCGAAACAGTTTGATTCTGCAAAACAGAATCCCGAATAACCCCGATATTCGTTTTGAAGAAGATGATGATGAAGAATTTGTGCCATCACTAAATAAATCGGCCTTAAAAAAACTGATGAATCGATAAGGAGATGCAAAGATGTCGAAAGACACTTATTTAGAAGAAGTCGACAAAGGGACAATTGTTCTTAAAGGGAACAGAATCAACGCGGTTTATAAAGAGGCGGCAATCGCGGCGTATCGCCACAATCCTTATATCGAAGCGTTGCCTCCGATCCTGGAATGGGAGGATGTTTCAATAAGAATAGATAGAATGCCTGCGTATGAAGAGTCGGAACGGTTGCTTCCACCCAATGATCGCCTCCAGTTGGTTCAAACGATCGATAATTTTGTGTTGCCATTGCCCTCGCACCTCGACCTTGAAAAAAGATTTTCAAGAATGATTCGTCATGGTTACATGGCAAGGAATCCCATCGATAAGGAGTGGAAAAAACAAATGCGTTCAGCGTTTAAAAATCTTTATTGGAATGAAGATGAAAACTATGTGCCTCTAATACGCTCAACCGCCGCAGGGTTTGCGGTGCTTGGTTGCAGTGGGCTAGGGAAAAGCACTGCTATCGAAAGCGTGTTGGGACTTTATCCACAAGTGATCCAACATACAAGCTACAACGGTGAAACGTTTATTCAAAGTCAGTTAGTATGGTTAAAAATTGATTGTCCCAAAGACGGCTCACTTCGATCTATGTGTTTGAATTTTTTTCAATCCCTGGATAAGATCCTGGGAACAAAATATAGAGCAAGGTACAAAAGAGAAGCGACAAATGTACTTATTGACACAATGGAAAATGTTGCAAGCATATATGGAATCGGGGTATTGGTAATCGATGAGATTCAAAACTTGAACGAAGCAAAAAGAAATGACGTGCAAGTTATTATTAACGCCTTAGTGAAGTTGATAAACACAATTGGTGTTCCTGTTGTTCTTGTTGGAACATACAGAGCGCATCAGTTGTTGAGTAAAGATTTTGCGACTGCGAGGCGCAGTTCGGGACAAGGCGACGTGATTTGGACAAACATGAGCAACGATGAGGAATGGGGCTTCTTTATTAATAAGCTATGGGAATATCAATGGACAAACGTAGTTACACCCCTTACTCCGAAAATCAGCCAAGTAATGTACGATGAATCCCAAGGAATTATCGATATCGCTGTGAAACTTTACAAACTGGCACAATGGCGTGTGATTGGCGAAGAAAATGAAAAAATAACTGCTTCCTTAATCCGTCAAGTTGCCAAGGACAGCTTACGGCTTGCAAAACCGATGTTAGATGCATTGCGACAAAACGATGATGCGAAACTGGCAAGATACAGCGATATGGTAATCGATATTGATTCATATTTGCGCGACGCAAATGAGCGCGTTTCGATTCTTGGATCAAAGAACACGCTTATTAACCAGTATAAAACACTAAAAAGTCAAGAGGATATGAAAAACTCCCCATTCAATCGCATAAAAAATTGGCTTATGGAGGCAGGTGTAGCATTAAATATCGCGTCAGAATCAGCGCAAAAAGCGGCGGAACTCCACGCGAGCGATAATGATCTTACAAAAGCAATGCATTATGCATTAGAAATGTCAAGTAACTTGAAGGTTCAAATTGAATCTACGGAAGATTCGCCGAAGAAAAAGAAACAACAAAAGAGCTTGCTTAGTCAAGAAGAAATGGAAGCTTTAATAGACGATCAAAAGAGGGATCTGCATGAAATCATATAATGATGAGCACCCGCTCGTGCTGCCAAGATTTCCGACACCTTACCCCGATGAACTATTATATTCGATTATTGCGAGATATCATCTTTGGAGTTCAAATCTTCGTTTTAAGCACACGATAGAAGACCTATTTGGAACAACGAGGGTTGGATTACTTTCTACTGAATTTGTTGATTTCCCTAATTTTTTGAATAAATTGTCTGAACGATTGCCTGATAAGATGCTAACACCCAACGATTTGATCAGCATGCACACCTTTATACCTCTGATTCAACCATTTTTAGAACAGACAAAAGTCGATTTAATATTGGAAAATATGGGGAATGAGTATCGTAGTCATTTAGGAGGATTAAAAATAAAGCATCCTACTTATTTTAGATTTTGTTCTTCCTGTATTGAATCCGATATTGATAATTTTGGTGAACCTTACTGGCATCGATCTCATCAGGTATTGGGGGTCGAAATATGCCACTATCACCGCGAGTGGTTGAAATTCAGCCAAGTCAAAATTGGAGTGAATAATCTTTCAAACAACATATACCCGTTAAACAGTGAGCAACCTACTACTTACTTTATATCAGAGAAGAAGGAGCATTACCGTGAGTTTTATGAAGAAATAGCTGATGGTGTTCATTGGCTGCTTAATAATGAACAACAAGTTTTAGGTGTAGGTAAGTTGCATCAAAAGTACATTTACTATTTGAGAAGATTGGGTTGTGTTGACTCGCGTGGAATACAGCGGGGAGAATTAACAAAACGTTTTCTCGATCGCTATGATTGCGAACTTCTGAAACAAATTGACTGCTTTATCGATATAAAGCAGAAAACAAATTGGTTAACTAATCTTCTGATTCCATGCTTAAAAAAACCAATTGAGCCTGTACGTCACCTACTTTTGATTGGCTTAATAGGAATCACACCTGAGCAGTTTTTTGCTCAAGAACCTGAATATCATGATCCCCTTCCATTTGGTGAAGGACCGTGGATATGCATCAATCCAGCGGCTGATCATTACAAAAAAGCCGTTATCAATAAATTTAAAATTTTTAAGACTAAGAGTGAAACGAAGTGTATGTTTTTTTGTGAATGCGGTTTTGTATACTCACGTGCCACCCCCTTCGTTGACGATCCATTAAAATGGATGAAGAACTGTTTTGTCATCTCTTACGGCCATGTTTGGGAAAATGAAGTTGTTCGATTGTTCGAAGAAAGAAAACAAAGTGTTAGCCAGATCGCAAAAGAGTTAAATGTTAGCATTTCTACGATCAATAAATATAAAAATCGGAAAGGAATGAAAACAATGGTTAATAAGGCCGATCGAAAAACAGAATCATTCTTATTGAAGAGAAGTAAACATAGGAGTAATTTTCTCCGAGCTATTAACTTAAATAAAGATATGGGGAGACATGAACTGAAACAACTAGTAAATACGGAAATCACTTGGCTGCGCAGGCACGATGATGATTGGTTAAATCAGCATCTTCCAAAACCCAAGAGAGGAGGTATCAAAAGAGAATACGATTGGAAGAAACGGGATGAGGATGTCAAAAAAGAGGTTATTGCAGCAATTGAAAGATTAAGGTCTCAAAACGGTAAACCAATTCGACTTACCAAAAGGTTGATCGCTGTTGAAATCGGTAAAGTGTCGCTCTTGAAATGCAATTTGCATAAGTTGCCTAAAACACGAAAGATTTTGGATGAACTCATTGAATCCCCAGAGGATTATCAAATTCTTAGAATAAAATGGGCCATTAATCACCTGGAAGAGCGAGGAGAGGCTTTAAAGCCGTACAAAATACTTGCCATAACTTCTTTAATAAACTTTCTCCCTAAAGCATCTGATTGGTTGAAAAAAGAACTGCTAATACGTACTTCGTAAAGGACTTATATATTCCACCATCGCAATGTAAAAAAAGCGCCAATTAATTGGCGCTTTTTTAGTTGTTCCCCTATTTATCCTCGAACAAAAAAGTCGATATCCTCGGCGCTTCTCGCATCATTACTCTATAATTCACTGCAATTACAACAGTATACAAGACTATTTCACTGTTTGAAATATTGTTGGACGAAAAAACACAGTTAAATGCGGAGTTTCGGTATACATGATTATTTCATGTTATCAGTATCGCAGGATAAGGCCGACGCCGGCCATCCTCTGCATAAGGAGCTGCGGCAGCTTGCCAACGAGCTGAATAATAACCGTTCATTCCCTCAGGCGATGGAAGATTTGTCCCGGCGGGTAGCCGTCCAGGAGGTGTCGATGTTTTCCAGTGCCATGCTGCTGAATATTCGTAGAGGCGGGGATGAGCTTATATATGCGCTGCGCGATTTGTCGCGCGCTCTTTGGGATAGGCGGTTGTCGACGGCGAAGACGCTGGGTGAGGAGGCGTCGTCAAAAATGGTGTTTCCGATGGTCGTCATATTCGGTGTCGTCGTAATCGTGGTGGCGGCGCCTGCCATCTTATTTATGAATCAACAATAAACGGAGGGATAAAGTATGGGGAAACAATGGAGTGGACGCGCAGCGGCTTTTTGGAAAGACGAAGAAGGGCTCGGCACGCTTGAGGTGCTGTTGATTCTTGCCGTCATCGTGATTATAGCGGTCGCATTTAGAAAGTGGATCATGAAGTGGGTAGGCGATTTGTTCAATAAAGCCGACACGGAAATCAATAATCAAAACTTGGACGGCAGCAGTATAAGTCCTACCGCCAAGCCGTAATCGATGCGAGTGTCATCGGGCGTTGCGGCTGGCCGAATGATGAAGCGCTTGCTGAAGGGCGAACAAGGGAGTTACACGCTGGAGGCTTCGCTCGTTTATCCTGCAGTGTTTGTTTCGACTCTCCTCCTGCTTGCGCTAGGTCTTATTATTTACGATCGTGCTGCATTAGTGCAGACTTCGGCCTTAACTGCGGAACGCGCTGCATTCAACTGGGATAACTCGCATCGGGATCCGGCTACCGGCGCTGCACCGCTTGGGGCGGGAGATGGACTTTACTGGCGGGTTGCAGAGGACGGTTTATTCGGTTTACTGCGATTTACAGGAAATGCAGTGCGGACATCGGTCGTCCTGCCGGCAGAATCGGCTTCGAACGACGGAGGGGTTGTAAAGAGCAAATTGCGTCAAGCGGGACGTTTGCTTCCTGACAGCTTGCGCAGCGAGCTCAGTTATACGAACACTTGGTTCAAACGGAGCGTTCAAGTCCAGCTTTCCGGCATTTTTCGGATTCCTTCGCTGCTATCTGGTTGGCGAAAGGGGGAGAACGCAGTATCGGGCGCTTCAGTCTCGCTTGTAACCGAACCGGTCGAACTGATCCGCACCGTAGATTTAACCCGGACGTACATGGATAGACTCCTCCAATCGCTTTCGACGACTTCCGCGAATGAAGCTATTAAGGAACAGTTTGGTAATGAGGAGGCTTCCGGAGAATCGGTTTCTATTCGTTCGGAGGCTGAAGCGGCTGCTTACTTGAGAAAGACCGTGGGCGGAAAGACCGTATACTTCGAAACGGAGACTGTCGGACAAAGGCGTAAGATCGATGTTCTCGACAATGACGGCGTTGCCCATGAGGCGAAGTTTACGGTTAATGCCGCAGATGCGCGCCAGCAGCTCTCCAAGGATGTGGAACTGATGCGAACAGGTAAGGTGAAGGGCGTGGTCTGGCACTTTTTCCGTACAAAAAGCGGGAAGATCGACTTGTCGAATAAACTGCGGAAGGAGTTGGAACGAAACGGCATCATCGTAATCATTCACAATTGATGGACTGGAGGAAATCGAAAGAGGGTGACAATTTACATTGAAAAGACTGTTCGGGAAGCTTCGCTCCGCGAATGGATCGGTTTCCGTATACTTGATTATCGTAATTGTACCTATTTTTTTGTTTCATGCGCTGCTTATCGATGTCGTAAGAATTCGGCAAGCGGAAAGGGAGACGGAATCGGCCGTCCGCAAGGGCGTTCGTTCGGCGTTGTCGGCATTCGATTCCAGTCTGCAAACCTATGGGTTATTCGGACTCGATTCCGAGAGTGTTGATGCCCCCGGACTTTTCTCGCAGGTTGTCGACCGGAATGTCAAGGGGGGGTCCGCCAATGGGGGATCGTTCCGAGAGCTGGATCTACGGCTTCAGCCAGGCGGTTGGAAGGTTACGGCACTGCAAACATTGGCCAATCATGTCGTCTTTCGGCAGCAGGTACAGGAAGAAATGAAATACCGGGCGCCGATCGAATTTGCGCTTGAATTGACGGATAAATTCCGGAAATCCGGCATCGCCTCGAACTTGACATCGACGGCAGCTTTCGGCGATAACGCCGAAAAACTCGAAGGAATGTTGGAGAAGCGGGATAGAGCGTTGGACGAGGCGTGGACAAAGGCGCTAGAGGAAACGGAACAGGCCCGGATTTTCCATAGTAAATATGCCGCAAAGCTCTCTGAACTTCACGAATGGGGACAAAAAATCGGACTGAACGACGCTGCCGAGCTCAAACGCGCGTTGTCGGATGCTTCCGATAGAGTGCGGACGATGCAGGAATCGGCGGAATCGATTCGTCAATCGCTTTCGTCGACGCGCGGACGTATATCCGAGCTTGTCAAAAAAACCGAGCTGTATGCGGACGAGCTTAGTTCGCTTTACGAAGAGGAACGAGCGCTGGAAGATGATCTTCAATCGGCGTCCGCCGGCATCGAGTCGCTGCTGGCAACCAAATTCGAGCTTGAAAGGTTGCTTGAAGATTCGATACGATATGCGGCGGCAGTTCAAGCGCTCAAATCGGAAATCGGACCGGATGCAGAACGCTTTAATCGACAATACGGAGAGGTAGCTCAACTTATTGGCGAAGCCCAGCGGCTTAATGACGAAGTGGCATCCGAGAAACGAAGACTGCAGCAAGAAGCGGGCGGAATGAACGGACCTGGTGCTGCGGAGAGTGTTTGGGAACATGTTCCCGTCTATGATTTGACGTACTTCTCCATATACAAGACGGATGCGGCAAAGCTCGCAGCTATCGTCCAAGGGCTGAGGCAAAAAATCGAGGAGGCGGGTTGGATTGCCGGCGAGACATTCTCTGCAATGTCCGGATCTGTAACGGAACTGAAGGTTCAAGCGGATCGATTTCGGGCAGAGCAGGGGGCTAAGGAAAATGAAAGAAAATCGCGAAACGGTGATCTCGCGGAGGAGAAAAGGAAACAGCATACGATCATGCAGGGAGCTTTAAACAATGCGCGAAATGCGATGGGGAGCTGCGGTGTTTTGTCGGCTGATCGATCGGTTGAGGCTTACAAAAAGCTGGAAGGCGATAACGGTCGGAATATTGACGGTTTGGCTCGTAAGTATGCCGGCTTCAATCAAATTGCCGCTGCCGCTAAAGATACGTTTTACGAACCCGGCGATCCAGGCACGGCCGGCAAAAACGCGATGACCTGGATCAAACGATTTACCGATGTGCTGACAGGGTTCCGATCGGAGTTGTATATGACTGAATTCGCCCTTACTAAATTCAACTATCGGACGTTTGGGATGGAAAAAGCTGCGAATGGCAAACCGAAGCCATCCTCCGAGCGGTCTGCGCCGGCTACACATGTCCTTGCCAATCAAGAAGCGGAATACATCTTATACGGATTCGATTCCTGTGCGGCAAATGTATCGGCAGCTTACGGAGAGATGTATGTGATGCTTTTGGCCGTCCGCACGACTGAGGCGCTTGCCGATCCCAAGAAACAGTTGCTGCAAGCGGGGTCGCCGCTGTTAGTGTTTTTAGCGGGTTTGGCCCAAGGAGCGATCGATGCGTTTGCCGATATGAGCAAGCTTATCGATGGCGATGCGGTTCCGATCTTAAAGAAGGCTGCAGGCGTAACCGTCGACTACAAGGAGCTGCTAAGGATATTCATGCTGCTTCATACGAATGATACGGCGATGATGACGCGGATGCAAGGATTGATCGAACTAAATACGGGGAAGGATTTAACCCTCCACGCTGCCTCGATTCAAGCGAATGCCCAAACCTCCATGAGGCTATGGTTTGCGCCGCTTTTGGCGAAGGTCGCAAATGTATCCGGCGGCATTAGCTGCGAACCGCGGGGGAATCGATGCGAAATGTTTAAATCGGCTTCCATGTCTTACTGAGTGTTGCGAGGAAGGTGACGGAAGGTGGTCGGATGGGTGAAGGGATTCCCTGGTCGCGCTTTTGTGCGAAGTGCGGATGGGGGAGCGGCGGTCGAAGCGGCGGTGACGCTCCCGTTTTTCCTTATGCTTGTGCTTGCGCTGCATGCACTGCTGCAAATCTCGATTGTTGGGACGGCATTGCAGACGTCTCTGTCGGATACGACACAAACGATAGCCGCCAATATGTATCCGGTGGAACTGCTCTATGTTGAAGCGAAGTCGCAAGTGCTGCAAAGCCGGCCGGCTCAGCTTCTCCAAGAAATGGCAAGCAGAATCATGAGTGCGAGAAGTATAGTGACGGGGGCAGAGCGATTGATTCAGCAATATGCCGCGTTTATACCGGATGCTTTGGTTGAACTTGTAAAAATCGAGCAGACGAAGCGCGAGCAGATGGAGGCGGCTGGTCAGGAACAGGTAACGGAGGCAGTCGACAAGGCGGTTTCGCCGATCGTCAATAAGGCGTTTGCCGCGCTGGTTCTAAAAAGCGACAACGCAAAAAAACTGAAGGCGGATCGCTTAAAAGTGGTGAAGGTGACGCTTCCCGAAATGGGGAATCACGGGAAGGCGTTTATCGGAATCGAAGCCGAATATGAGTATGTTTTGCCGATTCCATTCGTTCGCAAGACGGTTGTTATCGCAAAGTCTTCCTTTGAACGGACATGGGTTGGAAACTGAATAACGGGGGCGAGGACGGGTGGTAATATGGACGCTTCTCGCCGTCCTGCTGGCGGGAGCTTTTTGGACGGATGCGCGTCGCCGAATCATTCCGAATTGGATGACGGCAGGCGGGGCTGCGGTTGGTATTCTTCTGAATGGCCTCGTTGGAGGGGTAGGTGAGTTGCGAGAATCGGCAATGGGAATGGCGGCGGGCTTTGGTTTGATGCTTTTGCTTCACTTATGCGGTGCGCTTGGAGCGGGGGATGTCAAGCTGTTTGCGGCGATCGGCGCGATTGGAGGCGTTCGTTTCGTCCTTGTTTGTTCGTTCTATTCTTTGCTGATAGCAGGCCTGATTGCCATTATGGTGCTGCTGTTTAAGGGGCGGCTGATTGCCCTGGCCGAACGTCTGCTTTTCGTCTACGTCGGACTGGTTTTTACTAAGCGGTTCGCGTGGTTTCAGCCCGCCGAGAGGACGGAACTGCACAAGTTCCCATTCATGTATGCCGTTCTGCCAGGTGCAGTGGTAGCAGGGTTCGAGATCATTTTTTTGTGAAAGGGGGACGATTTGATGAAACGGCCGTTATACGGTCTTCAAGTCGAGTGGTCGAAGCCGCAATCGGGATACGTCTCTCTGACCCGGGAAGAGTCTTTAACCATTCGCGATCTAAGCGAGTTGGAAGAGAAGATGCTTAGGCACAATCGCATTCCGCGACTTTTGCCCATCCAGTTTGCAGAAGTTGATGGCAGCTTAACCCTTCAATACCGGGCTTCAGGCAAGAGGCTTCTCGCCAAAGCGCTTCGTAATGATTCGGTTACGCCGCTCGCGTGCTATCGGATGTTGTATGCGATTGCTTCGATTATCGATGACAGCAGCATTTTTATGCTCGATGAGAACAAATATGTGCTGCAGGAAGAGTTCATTTTCCTGGGGAAAGAAATAACCGACTTGCACTTAATGTACATTCCGATTGCGGATATCGGTGGGAAGGGCGGGCTGCAAGAAGAATTCCGGCGGCTGACGCGCCGTATGTTCGAGCATGTGCAAGATTTTGACGGATACCGAGTGAATGAACTGTTGGATTATTTGAAGGAGGAAACGTTCGGCATTTCGGCATTGAAGCGTCTGCTGCTCGAGATTGTCGGACAAATGGAAGCGGAAAAAGAAAGGGAACCGCATCATGATCAATGGCAAGAGCCGTTTAGTAAT
The DNA here is from genome assembly GCF_046244365.1 of Paenibacillus litoralis. Lineage (NCBI taxonomy): Bacteria > Bacillati > Bacillota > Bacilli > Caryophanales > Paenibacillaceae > Paenibacillus > Paenibacillus litoralis. The sequence goes on from NZ_CP176395.1 coordinate 4,283,351, forward strand.
TCGGCTTCGAGCAGCGGAGATTCGACAGGAGAGGTTGCTGGCGGCTTACCGCTAGTTCCGATTCGTGAATTCAAATTCGGCGACTTACCGGCGGCGCAAATGAATTTCCTCACCAAAGGACGTTACCGGTTGTTTGGAGTGTTCGCTCTAGTCGGCGCACTGGCGGTATGGCTGTGGTTTGCCGTTCAGCCCTCGGAGGCCGTGTTGAACGTTTGTTTCGGGACGACTTTGCTTAGCGGAGCCGTGTGCATCGTTAGCGTGCGTAGGGGGAGAACTGAATTACCGGCATTTCAAGGAAAAGAGCTGAAAACGGAAAGCCAAGCCGGGTGCGGAGGATATGCTTCTGCTCCAAGCTTGCCGGAAGTAGAAGCGGAGGTTGAACGAAAGCAAAAGTATGCCAACGGTTCTGATGAGTGCTCGGCGAAAAATACGGTGAATGAACGGATGGATATTCGGCATTTATCGGGTGTTGGGCTGGATATCGATAAGAACGCCGGTTCGTATCATTCTGCTGATCGTGACGCGGGGAATTTAAGGCGGCCGGAATCCCGAATAGACGATTATTATGCGGGATTATCGTCGCGCACGACCTTGCTCGTCCCTGAAAAGGAATCGGAGGATTTGGACATGCCGGACGGAACGGTTTTTCTTGGTCAGTCTGCAATGGAAACGACGCTGCTTGCTCCGGCGGCGGTTTTGGAGGTGCACACCGGCGATGAACATGTTTTTCTTCCGATCGCCTCCAGCAGTTTGATCGTAGGGAGAAAAGTAGCTTCCAGCGTAACGCCGATCGCCGATTTCGAGCTGGATGCGGCGAGTATTTCCAGGCAGCATCTTGTTTTTGAACAAAGCGGCAGAGAGTATGTCGTCAAAGACTTGGCGTCCAAAAACGGAAGTTTTTTGAACGGCGAACGACTTGTTCCTCACCGCGAATACGCGCTCCAGGACGGCGACCGGATACGGATGGCTTCCGTCGAATGTGTATTCAAAAGCTATGCGTGACCGCACGTCGCTTATCTAGCGATGGTTTTGACACCTTGCTTAAATGCCGAACGGGAGAATTGCCGTAGATTCGGACGGTTTTAGTGAATAGGTATTTTCCCGTTTCCTCCTGTCGTTATTAGTGCTATAATATAGGGTGGTAAAAACCGAATTATGAAACGACAGGAGCCATATAGAGAATTATGAGCCTTTTGACGGTAGAAGAATTAAGTCATACTTTTGGGGATCGCGTACTGTTTAAGAATGTGTCGTTCCGCTTGCTTCCGGGCGAGCATGTCGGACTGGTCGGCGCGAACGGCGTCGGCAAGTCGACGATGATGAATATTTTGACCGGGCAATTGTTGAAGGATCAGGGGAAGGTCGAATGGACGCCTAAGGTTCATTACGGCTATTTGGACCAACATTCGAAGCTGACACCAGGTAAAACGGTCCGCGATATCATGCGGGATGCATTCCTGCCTCTGTTCGAAGAGGAGAAGGAAATGATGGCCATAACGGATAAGATGGCCGATGCAACGCCGGAAGAGCTCGAGCTGCTGCTGGAGCAAATGGGCGAAATTCAGGACAGGCTGGAGAACAGCGGGTTCTATATGATCGACGTCAAAGTGGAGGAAATGGCTAACGGGCTTGGGATCAGCGCCATCGGCTTGGAACGGGACGTTGCATCTTTAAGCGGGGGACAGCGTACCAAAGTGCTGCTTGCCAAGCTTCTTCTCGAACAGCCGACCGTGCTTCTGCTTGACGAGCCGACCAACTATTTGGACGTTGAACATATCGAATGGCTGACGGACTATTTGCAAAACTATCCGTATGCCTTCATGCTGATTTCGCATGATACGGAGTTTATGAATAAAGTCGTTAACGTCATTTACCATCTTGAATTTGCGAAGCTGACGCGTTATTCCGCCAACTACGAGAAGTTCCTCGATATGGCCGACATGAACAAGACGCAGCATATCGACGCCTACGAGAAACAGCAGGAATTTATTAAGAAACAGGAAGACTTCATTCAGCGCAATAAGGCAAGGTATTCGACGTCGGGACGCGCCAAGAGCCGTCAGAAGCAGCTTGAACGCATCGAACGGATCGACCGTCCGGAGGAAGCGATGAAGCCTACGTTCGTGTTCAAGGAGTCGCGTGCAAGCGGCCGCATCGTATTCGAAGGGAAAGATCTCGAAATCGGCTATACGAAGGCGCTGTTGCCTCAGATGAATATGACGATCGAGCGCGGCGACAAAATCGCTATCGTCGGCTGTAACGGCGTCGGTAAATCCACACTGCTTAAGACGATTTTGGGTAAAATCAAGCCGTTTAACGGCTCCACCTATCTGGGCGATTTCTTATTCCCTGCATATTTCGAACAGGAAGTAAAAGCGCCGAATATGACGCCCATCGACGACGTGTGGAACGAGTTTTCGCATATGAACCAGCACGAAGTCCGCGGGGCTCTTGCCCGCTGCGGTCTCAAGAACGAGCATATCACGCGTCCGATGAACATGCTGAGCGGCGGTGAGCAGGCGAAGGTTCGCTTGTGCAAGCTGCTTATGCGCGAAAGCAACTGGATCTTGTTCGACGAACCAACGAACCATCTTGACGTTATCGCCAAAGCGGAGCTTCAACGTGCGCTCAAGGAATATAAAGGGACGATTCTGCTCGTTTGTCACGAACCCGACTTCTATGAAGATTGGGTAACGAAGACGTGGGACGTCGAGCAATGGTCACTCGAAAAAGAAGCTGCCCGTTAACGTGATCGGCCTTTATCCGGCCTTTCCTAATAAATCATTCGCAGATCGAAAGGTGGAACACACATGTTTACGCACATCGTCTTTTTCAAGCTGAAGGACCGCAGTCCGGAAGTCGTTGCCAAAACGAAAGAAGTACTTCTTAACATGGAAGGCAAAATCCCGCAATTGAAATATCTCGAAGTTGGCGCGGACGTCTTGCACACCGAGCGTTCCTACGACATCGCGCTCGTTACGCGCTTCGATTCCCTTGACGACCTGAACGCTTACCAGGTTCATCCTGTTCATCAAGAAGTCATTGCTTACATGTCGACCGTTCGCGAGTCGGCGGTTGCCGTCGATTACGAAGCATAATTCTATTCCGAACGGTTTTGGCAAACCGGATTTGCCGGATTTGCCGCGGCAGCCCTTTTTGATCGCCGGATCGAGAAGGGCTGTTCCGTTTTTGCTATTTTATTATAGTCCTGCTAATCCCCGCGCGTTGCGCTTTCACTTTTTGGCAATACTATTCAGTAGAAAAGCGGACGAAATAATGCCGGCGATACAAGTTTACTCTTGTTTTGAGCTTCGAATACGTCTATAATCACTGTTCAAGACACTTAATTTTTGGAGGTTTCCGCATGATCTATCGTCCTGTTGTGAAGGATGCCCAAATCGTCAAATCAAGCAAATCGGGCGATGCCTATGAAGTTGCCGTGACGCTGCAAGATTCGGCTAAATGCAAGCTTTTTGTCGTCATGGTCAATGGCGAAATGAAGCCTTCGAGCATTAACCGGCTCCAAAACGTTCCATGTCCGATCTGCAGAAAAGACTACTATTGCAACTGTATGGAGCGCTGCATGGATGAAGTGTTCGAGCAAGCGTCAGGCATGATTAAAGTGCCGTCCTAATCGGCAGCTGTTTAAGAGCCAATTGAAAAGAAGGGGCTGTCTCCGGTCATTTCGATGACTGCAGGCAGTCCCTTTACGTTTGAACGGGGCTTTTTACAAAAACGCGTTAAAAGGGTAAAATGCTTGTAGGTCAACTGAGAGAGGCGATAACGATGAGCGAAATGAACAAACCTTACATACTTAACATCCTTAAGCAATTACTTGCGATTCCGAGTCCCAGCGGCTATTGCAAGGAGATCATGGACTATGTCCGCGATGAAACGGAGAAGCTGGGTTACAAGTTCGAAACTACGAATAAAGGCTGCGGAATCATCACGGTGCCGGGCGTCAGTGAAGAAACACTTGCCCTGACTGCGCATGTGGATACGCTTGGCGCCATGGTTCGTTCGGTCAAGCCGAACGGCACGCTGCGGTTTACATCCGTCGGAGGCTATATGATGGGGTCCGTGGAAGGCGAATACTGTCTCGTTCATACGCGGGGAGGTAAAACTGTAAGCGGGACGATCTTGACGACCAAGCCGTCCGTTCACGTGTATCCGGATGCCCGGGATATGAAGCGTGAAGAAGCCGTCATGGAAATTCGGCTGGACGAAACCGTGTCGAGCAAACAGGAAACGGAAGCGCTCGGCATTCGTCCCGGCGACTTCGTCTCCTTCGATCCGCGCACGGAGTTCAAGGAGAACGGCTGGATCAAATCGCGCCATCTCGATGACAAAGCGGGCGTAGCGGCGCTATTCGGACTGCTGGAGCTATTGAAGCGCGAGCAACTGCAACCGGCCAAAACGCTATGCTTCCTCATTTCGGTCTACGAGGAGGTCGGACACGGCTCCTCTTATATTCCGGCTTCCGTTTCCGAGATGATTGCCATTGACATGGGAGCGCTCGGAGACGATTTGAACGGATCGGAGCTCGGCGTATCCATATGCGCCAAAGATTCGTCGGGTCCCTACGATTACGAGATGACCACGCGATTGATCGCGCTGGCGGAGAGGGAGAAGCTCACGTACGCGGTGGATATTTATCCGCAGTACGGTTCGGATGCGTCGGCAGCCCTTCGCGGCGGCAATAATATTCGCGCTGCGCTGATCGGGCCGGGCGTACATGCTTCGCACACCCTGGAGCGGACGCACGAGCAAGCGATTTGGAATACGGTTTCGCTTTTGACCGCTTATGTGACGGAATAACCGCATTTTTGTGCGAGACGGTTTTATCCGCCCTATGTCGGTATAGGAACAAATATGCTATAATAGTGAAGATTTGTTGTCCGGAAGGACTAAATAGAGTCACCGCATCGGGAGGACTCGAATAAACCGATTGAGGGACCACGAGGAAACTTTCAACCGCTAGCTCGGGAGAGAACGTTTCCTACCAAATAATTGAGGTAAAGGCGGTAATCGTTACAATGATTAGCACAAGCGGTATTACGTTGCGTTACGGCAGCAGAGCGCTGTTCGAGGACGTTAACATTAAATTTACACCCGGGAACTGCTACGGTTTGATCGGTGCCAACGGGGCCGGCAAATCGACGTTTTTGAAAATATTGTCCGGCGAAATCGAGCCTTCGCGCGGCGACGTGAACATCACGCCCGGCGAGCGCTTGGCCGTATTGAAGCAAAACCATTTCGAGTACGACGAAATTCCGGTGCTTACGACGGTTATTAAAGGTCACGCCAAGCTGTTCCAGATCATGGAAGAGAAGGATGCTCTTTATGCAAAGGCCGATTTCTCCGATGAAGACGGAATGCGCGCAGCCGAGCTGGAAGGCGAGTTCGCCGAAATGAACGGGTGGGAGGCGGAATCCGATGCGGCGGAATTGCTGATCGGTCTCGGCATCTCGAAAAACATGCACGACCTTCTAATGAAGGAGCTTGAAGGAGACGAGAAGGTACGCGTCCTTCTAGCGCAAGCGTTGTTCGGCAATCCGAACATCCTGCTGCTCGATGAGCCTACCAACCATTTGGATCTCACTTCGATCGAATGGCTGGAGAACTTCCTCGGGAAGTTTGAAGGCACCGTCATTGTAGTATCCCATGACCGTCACTTCCTGAACCAAGTGTGTACGCATATCGCGGACATCGACTTCGGCAAAATTCAAATGTATGTCGGTAACTACGACTTCTGGTACGAGTCCAGTCAGCTCGCTTTGAAGCTGCAGCGGGATGCGAACAAGAAGACCGAAGAGAAGCGCAAGGAGCTCGAGGAATTTATCCGCCGCTTTAGCGCCAACGCTTCGAAGGCGAAGCAAGCCACCTCCCGTAAGAAACTGCTTGAAAAGCTTACGCTGGAGGATATCAGACCTTCGAGCCGCAAATATCCGTTCATCAACTTCAAGCCGGAACGCGAAGCGGGCAAACAAATGCTTGCCGTCGACCGCATCAGCAAAAAAGTCGGCGACGAGCTGGTTCTGAACAATGTAACGTTCACAGTGAACACGGGCGATAAAATCGCGTTCGTCGGTCCGAACGGATTGGCAAAAACGACCTTTTTCCAAGTCGTCATGAACGAGCTGGAAGCGGACGCGGGCGAATTCAGCTGGGGAATCACGACATCGCGCGCATACTTTCCGAAGGACAACTCGGAGTACTTCAATACCGAATTGAACCTGGTCGACTGGCTTCGCCAATATTCGAAAGAGCAGGATGAAGGCTTTATCCGCGGCTTCCTCGGACGCATGCTTTTCTCGGGTGAAGAAGCGCTTAAGAAAGCGAACGTCCTCTCCGGGGGAGAGAAAGTGCGCTGTATGTTGTCCCGTATGATGATGACCGCAGGCAACGTGCTTATCCTTGACGAACCGACCAACCACTTGGACCTGGAGTCGATTACGGCGCTTAACAACGGCTTGATCGATTTTGACGGCACGATGCTGTTCGTCTCGCATGACCATAAGTTCCTCCAAACGATCGCCAACCGGATTATCGAAATTACGCCGAACGGCGTGATCGACAAGCTGATGACGTATGATGAATATATGGAAAGCGAAGATGTGAAACGCCAGCGTGAAGCGATGTACGGCGAAGTGAAATAAGAATGAAGCGGAGCACGCAAAAAAAGGAAGGTCCCTGACGATTGCCGGGCCTTCCTTTTCATCCGCTTAAGCTATTCGCTCATCCGTATCGCAAGCCGAATACATAGCCGTTAAGTAAGACTGTACTCTAGCTCCCGCCAGTACGGCGGCGCTGGTTGTTGACTTTCTTGGTCATCTGACTAGCGACCTTCTTCGCTGCGTTGTCCTTGCCGTGAACATTTGAGCCATTCGATTGCGCTTGCTTCTTTTGTGCGAGCTTGTTTCGCACGGCGTCAGCTAGGCTCACTTTTTTCGGTTCGCCCGCTTCCGCTTCGTGGTTTGTCGATTCCGCCATGTTGTCACCCACCTTTATTTACACTTTGCACATATTGTAATGCTTTTCTCGGCGGCAGGCAAGATGTCAATGCGAGAATGCGATCGAGAGGGGATGAAGAGCCATGTACAGCAGGGATTACTTGGTGAGAATGATCGAACAGATGACGCAATCGCTCGGACAGCTGATGGGACTAAAAGTGGAGCGGAAAGAAGCGCAAGCGCTGCTTACGATCAACGAGCTGTGGGGGAAGTGGTTTCGGTTGAATTCCAGGCTGGCAGGATCGCTGTCGGAAAAAGATCTGATCGCCATGCTGTCCGTAAACGGGAACATCGAGCCCGTTCCGCTGCAGATGGCCGGTGTTCTGCTGAAAGAAGAGGGAGATTTCTACGAACTGCAGGGACAGCGTGACGAGAGCTATCGCCGCCGGCTCAAATCGCTTCAGCTGCTGCTCGCGGCAAGCGAGAACGGCGCGGAGAAGGAGCCGATAGACGGCGGTGTCCATATCGGCGAGCTGCTTGCCGCTCTTCGGCGGTATCAGCTTCCGGCAGAGGCATGCGAGCGGCTTTGGCGGCATTTTGAGAAGGAAGGCCAGTTTGCCAAAGCGGAGGATTTGCTGCACGAATGGCTGGAAAGCGCCGCTGCCGCAGGCGACCGTGAACTGGCTTCGGAAGCGGAGAAGCAGGGGATATCGTTCTACGAACGGCTGCTCGCCATGGATGACGACGACTTGCAAGCAGGAAGCTTGCCGCGCGAAGAAGTGCTGGAAGGACTACACGCGCTGCAAGGCGTAAAATAATGGCGATTCAAATTTCGCATCGTCAGCCGAAGCAGCTGCTGAATCCCGCCACAGGCTTTTTAAACGGCTACAGCCATACGTTAAATCCGTATACCGGATGCGCCTTTGCCTGCTCCTACTGCTACGTGAGGCGGATGCCCGTCGCGCTGTTTCGCAGCGAAGCGTGGGGGCAGTGGGTGGATGTGAAAGAGGGGGCGGCGTCCAAACTGTCTCAGGAGCTTGCGAAAGCGAAACGGAAGGGTCCCGTGACGATTTTCATGTCGTCAAGCACGGATCCGTACCAGCCCGAGGAATATAAGCACCGGGTTACGCGCTCCTTGCTCGAAACGATGGCCGAAGATCCGCCGGACTTTCTATTCGTCCAAACACGCAGTCCGCTTGTCGTTAGAGACATCGATGTGCTTACCCGATTTAAAGGCCGCATACGTATAAGTATGACGGTGGAAACCGACCGGGAGGACATGCGCAAACTTTTCGCGCCAAGCTCGCCTCCGATTGCCGCCCGTCTGCGCGCCTTGCGACAACTCGCCGAAGCCGAACTGCCTGTGCAGGCGACGATCGCCCCGATGCTGCCCTGCTCCGACGAATTTGCCGCACGCTTAGCGGCCATTGTTCCGCGAGTGTGCTTGGATGATTACTACATGGGAGACGGCAGCGGAGGCAAGCGTACGGAAGCGCTAGGCGTTAAAAGCTTGTACGAAGAGCTCGGGCTGGAGTCATGGTACCGGCGTGGCGCATACGAATACGTGCTCGAACAACTGCGGCGTCATTTTTCGGACGATCGCATTTTCATCAGCAAAGAAGGCTTCTTGCCAGGTTAGGGGTTGGCGTCGCATGATTCTTTATACGATATGTATGATACGCAGGGGAGACAGCCTTTTGCTGCTCAATCGACAGTCTGCTCCTTATATGGGTTCATGGAACGGCGTAGGCGGGAAAATCGAGGCAGGGGAATCGGAGGAAGCCGGCGTTCTTCGCGAGGTGCTCGAGGAAACCGGCATCGCTTTGCCGGGCGTGCGTTATAAAGGACTGGTTACATGGACGATTGACGGAGGGCGTTACGGCGGCATGCACGCATTCTTGTCCGATCTTCCGGAGGATTTCCTCTATGCAACCCCGATCGCGACGGATGAAGGCATACTGGATTGGAAAAGGATAGAATGGATCATGCACCCGGCTAATCAAGGCGTCGCGCACAATTTGCCTCATTTCTTAAAGCGGATGCTGGAGGATGACGGACTTTACGATCACCAGTGCGTATTTACTAACGGGGCGCTCGTTTCCGTACAATCCGTTCCGCTGCAAACCCGGGAGAAGGCGCGCGCATGAAAGAGATCGACGAACGGAAGCTGATGGAAATGCTGGCGGACGATTCGAATCGTTTTGCCGTATTTGCTTACACGCCTTTCTGCGGAACCTGTAAGCTGGCGAGCCGGATGCTCGGCATCGTCGAGCAAATGCTGCCGGATTTGCTTCTCGTGCAATGTAATGTCAATTTTGCCCCGCATTGGGTGCGAGTGCAGGAAATCGTTTCGGTGCCTTGTCTCATCCTGTATGAGCGCGGGAATGAAACAGCAAGGGCATACAGTATGAAATCCGTCGATGAGCTGTACCTGCTGCTAAAGCCGCTTACGAAGTGAACTTGACGTGGAATTGTCTACGAAGAAAGGATGATAAATGAGATGTCGCATCCATGGGAAACGGGACAAATGGTTAGAGCCGGTTACAAAACGGGCGAATATGTCGGCGAAATCGTCGAACTTTCAGCTGAAAAAGCGGCAGTGCGCGTACTGGCGGTGCTCCGGCATCCGACACAGGGCGATCTGCATCGCCCGATGAACCCGGACGTCGGCTTTTTTCACCAAAGAAGGGCGCTGGCGTTTCAAGAAATCGCGTTGATGCCTCTGCAAACGTTGGAGCCTTATTCGCAGCGCGTTCCCGAATACAGAGAGTCGCTGGAAAAGGCGATTCAGTCGGAAATCGACGCTTTCCATAGAACGCTTCGTTTTGCGGAGCGGTCCTTGGAAGAACTTGAAGCTTTAAAGCGCGATTATTTCGCGTAAAATGGAAACGGGAGGCGGCCAGCCATGAACGCGCACGAAATTGACTATCGGATAGTCGGCAATGAAATGCAGTATGTCGAAATCGAGTTGGACCCGCAGGAGAGCGTCATTGCCGAAGCCGGAAGCTTTATGATGATGGACGAGAGCATTCAGATGCAAACGATCTTCGGCGACGGCAGCTACGAGAACAAAGGCTTTATGAGCAAGCTGATGGGAGCGGGCAAACGGCTTCTTACGGGAGAAAGCCTGTTTATGACCGTTTTCACGAACGGCGGATACGGCAAGCAATCCGTGTCCTTTGCGGCCCCGTACCCCGGTAAAATCATTCCGCTCGATTTGAGCGAACTGGGCGGCAAGATCGTATGCCAAAAGGATTCCTATTTGTGCGCGGCAAAAGGCGTTTCCGTCGGCATCGAGTTTCAACGGAAGCTGGGGACCGGCTTCTTTGGCGGCGAAGGCTTTATCATGCAAAAGGTTGAAGGCGACGGTCTCGCGTTCGTGCACGCAGGCGGAACGGTTTGCGAGAAGATCTTGCAGCCCGGCCAAATGATTCGAATCGATACCGGCTGCTTGGTTGCCATGACCAAGGACGTCGATTACGATATAGAGTTTGTCAAAGGCGTCAAATCGGCCTTGTTCGGCGGAGAAGGCTTGTTCTTCGCGACGCTGCGCGGCCCGGGAAAAGTATGGATCCAATCGCTGCCGTTCAGCCGTTTGGCCGACCGGATTTCCTCCGCTGCAGGCACAGTCGGCCGCAAGGAAGAAGGAAGCGTGCTAGGCGGTCTCGGTCGAATGCTGGATGGAGATTGATCCGCAAGTATAGAAACGCATCATACAGCAAGAGGAGTTGCTTGTAGCTTGGAGTGGGTAGTGTTCAGCGTCATCGGAACGATCGCATTCGCCCTTAGCGGCGCGATTGTGGCGATGGAGGAGGATTACGATATTTTGGGCGTGTTCGTATTGGGACTCGCGACAGCGTTCGGCGGCGGCATCATTCGCAATATTCTCATTGAAGCGCCGGTAACGATGATCTGGAACCAGGGCATGCTGTTGAAAATATCGCTCGTCGCGATGACGATCTTATTTTTTATGCCGGAGGGCTGGATCAGGCGCTGGAAATCGCTGGAATCCTTCTTCGATGCGATCGGGCTGGCGGCATTCGCCATTCAAGGCGCGCTGCACGCGGTTAAAATGGGGCTGCCGATCAGCGCGGCGATGGTGGCGGCCGTTATGACGGGGACAGGCGGCGGTATCATACGCGACGTGCTGGCCAAACGTAAGCCGGTCGTGCTGCGCGACGAGATATATGCCGGGTGGGCGATCCTGGCGGGACTCGCCGTAGGATTTGGCATCGGCAAATCGACGTTCGAGCTTATGCTACTCTTCGCGGTCGTCGTCGTTCTGCGCATGCTGTCAGTCTTCTACAAATGGCGGCTGCCTCGCCGTTATTTATCTCGTTCCAAGCAGGAATACAACGGCGGCAAGACCATGTGACCGCCGCGAATGCGGAGAGTGCGATGCACTTGAAGAAGGTATCGCCGAGTTCTAATTAGCTTGTCCGAATGCAAACAAAAAAAGACGGGAAGAGGCGGCGCAATGCCGCTCCTTTCCGTCTTTCGCTTTATTAGCCGCAGCTGCAGTTGAGCACCGGCTTGCGTGCCGCGAGCGCTTCGTCCAGGCGGCTTACGGCCGTCGTGTACGGCGCGTTCAGCAGCAAATCCGGATTTTGCTCGGCTTCCTGCGTAATGCGGATCAACGTATCGATAAACTCGTCAAGCGTTTCCTTGCTTTCCGTCTCGGTCGGCTCGATCATGATGCATTCCTCGACGTTAAGCGGGAAGTAAATCGTCGGCGGATGATAGCCGAAATCGAGCAGCCGCTTCGCCATATCGAGCGTGCGTACGCCAAGCTTTTTCTGGCGCGTGCCGGAGAGCACGAATTCATGCTTGCATGCCCGGTCGAACGGAACGTCGAAGTAAGGCGCCAGACGGCGAAGCATATAGTTGGCGTTCAAAACGGCATTCTCGGATACTTGACGCAAGCCTTCGCCGCCATAGGTGCGAATGTACGTGTAAGCCCGCACCAGGATGCCGAAGTTGCCGTAGTAGCCTTTGACGCGGCCGATCGTTTGCGGGATTTCCTCCAGATAGAAGGTGCCGTCTTCTTTGCGGCCGATAATCGGAGAGGGCAGGAACGGCGCCAGCTTCTGCTTGACGCCTACGGGACCCGCTCCCGGACCTCCGCCGCCGTGCGGCGTGCTCATCGTTTTATGAAGGTTCAAATGCACGACGTCAAAGCCCATATCGCCGGGACGGGTGATGCCCATGATTGCGTTCGCGTTCGCGCCGTCATAGTAGAGTAAGCCTCCGGCTTCGTGGACGATCGCCGCGATTTCGACGATTTGCTCCTCGAAGAGACCGAGCGTATTCGGGTTCGTAAGCATGAGCGCAGCGGTGTCCGGACCGACAACGGCGCGCAGCGCATCCAGATCGACAAGGCCCTTGTCATTCGATTTGATCGTGATCGTATCGAAGCCGGCTACGGTTGCGCTCGCCGGGTTGGTGCCGTGTGCGGAATCGGGGACAATCACCTTCGTGCGCAGTTCGCCGCGGCTTTCGTGGTAAGCGCGAATCATCATCAGCCCGGTCCATTCGCCGTGCGCGCCGGCAGCAGGCTGCAGCGTCACCTTATCCATGCCGGTTACTTCCTGAAGATCCTGCTGCAAGCTGTATAGCAGCTCAAGGGCACCTTGTATCGAGGACTCCGGCTGGTACGGATGAATTTTGGCAAATCCGGCGTATCTGGCGACATCCTCGTTGATTTTCGGGTTGTATTTCATCGTACAGGAGCCTAGAGGATAAAATCCGTTATCGATCCCGAAATTGCGGCGGGAAAGGGCGGTATAGTGCCGAATGACGTCAACCTCGCATACTTCCGGCAGCTCGGCGGGTTCTTTCCTCCGAAGGCTAGCGGGAATGAGCGAGTCGATATTCTGCTCCGGAACATCGCATTCCGGCAGCGCATAACCGACGCGGCCCGGTTGACTGAGCTCGAAAATCAATGCTTTATCGTGTTTTACGCTGGTCATAGCCATTCCTCCAAGCTTGCGGCAAATTGATCGATCTCTTCGCGGCTGCGCTGCTCCGTCACGGCGACGAGCAGATGGCCCTTCAGTTCCGGATAATCGCGTCCCAGATCGTAGCCGCCGATCATTCCTTGGCCGAGAAGGGATTCGTTCAGCCGGCCGATATCCGTTCCTTCGGGAAGCTTCACGGCAAATTCGTTAAAGAACGGGGAAGCGAAAGCGAGCTCGGTTTGGCGCAGTCCGCCCAGCCGGTTCGCGGCATAGTGCGCTTTCTGAACATTCAGGTTAGCTACATCCCGTATTCCTTGCTTGCCCATGGCCGACATGTAAACCGAAGCGCAAAGCGCAAGCAGCGCCTGGTTGGAGCAAATGTTGGAGGTTGCCTTCTCACGGCGAATATGCTGCTCGCGAGCTTGCAGCGTTAGAACGAAGCCGCGCTTGCCGTTCCTGTCGACGGTCTGGCCGACGATCCGGCCGGGCATCCGGCGCATCCATTTGTCCGCTACCGCGAAGAAGCCACAGGTAGGTCCGCCCAGGGAAGCGGAAATGCCAAGCGGCTGCGCGTCGCCGATCACGATGTCGGCTCCGAGTTTGCCTGGCGCTTCCAGAAGCCCGAGCGAGAGCGGATTGCTGCTGACGATAAACAGGCTCTCCGCTCCATGAGCGATTGGTTCTACAGCCGCCAAATCTTCAATACAGCCGAAGAAATTCGGGGATTGCACGATAACGGCTGCCGTATCTTTGGATACTTTTGCTTGCAGCTCTTCCAGATCGGTGACGCCGTTCTTGCAGCCGATTTCCACGACCTCGAGATTAAGGCCTTTGGCCGTCGTCCGCAAAATATGTCTCGATTCCGGATGAACGGCACGGGAAACGACAATCTGCTTGCGCTTGGTTGCGCCGCTTGCGAGAGCTCCCGCTTCCGCAAGCGCGGTCGGGCCGTCGTACATGGAAGCATTGGCGACTGCCATTCCCGTCAACTCGCAAATATAGGATTGAAATTCGAAAATCGCCTGAAGCTCACCTTGGCTGATTTCCGGCTGGTAAGGCGTATAAGCCGTGTAGAACTCGGATCGCGAAATGACATGATTGATGATGACGGGAACGTGATGGTCGTAAATGCCGGCGCCGAGGAAAGACGCGTAGCGGTCGAAGTCGGCGTTCTTGCCGGCCAGCGCCTTCATATGTTTGAGCATGGCCGGCTCGTTGAGCGGACCGGCAATGTTTAAGGTTCCTTGGAACCGAACGGAAGCCGGAATGTCGGCGAACAGCTCTTCGGTGCTCGCAATGCCGATCGTTTCCAGCATTTGCTCTTTGTCCTGCTCCGTCATCGGTAAATAGCGGTGCTTCATGGCTGTGAAATACTCCTCTCAGACTATAGACTTATGACCGTCACATCATACATTTCGGACGGGTGACCGGTTTCGGCTGCTTGCGTTATTTCGATTTTGCATAAAAAGGCGTCTTGACGACCTTCGCGCGTAGCTGCTTGCCTCTGATTTCCACGAAAAGCTCCGTCCCGAGCTCAGCGTATGCTTTATCGATCAGGGCGAGCCCGACATTCGTTTTCAGCGTAGGAGACTGGGTGCCTGTCGTAACTTCGCCGATCTGCTTGCCGTCGGCAAAAACAGGGTAATGGCTGCGCGGGATGCCGCGGTCGATCATTTCGATGCCGACTAGCTTGCGGGGGGCGCCGTTTTTTTTCTGCTCGGCCAGCACGCTGCGGCCGTTGAATTCGCCTTTATCCGGCTTGACGAAAAAGCCGACGCCCGCCTCTATCGGCGTAATCGAAGCCGAGAGCTCCTGGCCGTACAGCGGGAGCCGCGCTTCGAAACGCAACGTATCCCTCGCGCCAAGCCCGATAGGCAAAATGCCTTCCTCCGCGCCGGCTTCGAGCAGCTTCTCCCATAAGGCGGAAGCGGCAGCGCCGTCCACGTAAAGCTCGAAGCCGTCCTCGCCCGTATACCCGGTGCGGGAAACGATAGCAGATACGCCGTCTACTTTTGCATCAAAGAGGAAACGGAATGGCTGCAGATCGGCGATCGGCTCGTTCGTCAGCTTGCCCAGAACGGATGCCGCTTTCGGGCCTTGGATGGCGAGCAGCGCCGTTTGCTCCGAGATATCTTCGATCGTCACGTCGCCTTCCTTGTTCGAACGAAGCCAGTCCAAATCCTTATCGATATTGGACGCGTTGATTACAAGCATGTACCTGTCGCCCTCGATGTAATAAACGAGCAAGTCGTCGACCACGCCGCCGTCCGGGTAGCACATCAGGCTGTATTGCGCTTGCCCGGGAACGAGCTTCGAAACGTCGTTCGTCGTAACCTTCTGCAAGAAGGCGAGCGAGTCTTTGCCTGCAATGTTCACTTCGCCCATATGGGACACGTCGAAGAGTCCAGCGCGCGTGCGGACGGCTTCATGCTCCGCTTGAATGCCGGAAAATTGAACGGGGAGCTCCCAACCTCCGAAATCGATCACCCGAGCGCCGTGTTTGTCGTAAAGCGGGAAAAGGGGCGTGCGTTTTAGCGTAGTCATAACCATCACCTCATAACCGGATTTTACGTTTCGTCTTAGTATTTTCATTTGAAGCCGTTTCGTTTCCTGCAAAGTTATTCCCCGTGCAGCGAACTCCCGCAAAGGGGAGGGAATAGCGCTTACAGGCTTCCCGATTGCATGGTCGAGACACACAAAGGCGAAAGCTGGAGTAGCGCATCCGGAATGCGAACGCAAAAAAACAGAGCAAAAAGTACGCAGTCGCCTGCGCGCTTTTCGCTCTGTCCTTTTACCTGAGAGTTGCCTCTATGCGGGTGGCGTAGAGTTTCCCCTTGGGTGACCTCTATGGAATTCACGTTTTCTGACCGATAACGGGAAAATTTCCTAGGCGCTCTCCAGAGATGCGTCCGGCAAAGGTCCTTTTGCCTGAGAGATTCACCATTCCGGCTTACTCCTTCGGCGCCGTCTCCCGTCGGACCATACGGTCCGGCTTGACGGTCTCTCCCTGTGCCATCATTCGCCTTATCATGTTCAGTTCTCTTATATTATTACGGAATGACGCACCGATTTGTCAATGTTTACTTGCCGAGAACGACGAATTATTTTAAAAGATTGACAGCGCTCTTTTTGGTGTTTTATGCTAATCGTAACTGCATACACGCGGATGATCGATGCGAGAGAGACCGAAAGCAAGACGCGGCACCGAAGGAGCAAATCCCAGAAAAGACCTTGGGACCAATCTCTCAGGTAAAAGTATCTCATCGGGACGCGCCTCTGGAGAGAGCGGTACGCCACCCAAGGGGAATGTTTCTTTAACAAGGCTTGCTTAACAGGCAAGACAGGGCACTACGGTAAAGGAACGAAACTCTCAGGTACAAAGGACAGAGACAAGGGAGACGGTTCACGCCCTTGCTCTGTCCTTTTTCGAAGCTGCATGTATAGGGGCTTACTGGGAAAACTATGCCAGACATGAATAACGAAAAACTACCTAAAACGAATGTAAAGCGAGGCGTTGAAGATGAGTCAAGTGTTGGCGGAACTGTTGTATACGAAGGAGCACGAATGGGTCAAAAAGCTGGGGGGCAACCTCGTCCGCATCGGTATTACCGATTTTGCGCAAAGCCAGCTCGGCGATATCGTGTTCGTTGAGCTGCCGGAAGCGGGATCGACGCTTTCCGCACACGAAAGCATCGGAACCGTCGAATCGGTTAAGACGGTTTCCGACATTTTCACCCCGGTATCCGGTAAAGTGGTGCAAATCAACGGCTCGCTGGAAGATGCTCCGGAAACGGTCAATTCCGATCCGTACGAGCAAGGCTGGATGCTGGAAGTCGAAGTAAGCGGTGACGACGCTTTCGAAGGGTTGCTGACGGCGGAAGAGTATGCCGCATACACCGAAGGCGATCATTAATACATTTCTCACATAAAGAGCTAGAACGGCAGGCATCCTTGTGACGTCGTCCTTTTCCGGGTATGATGTAGGAAAGATTCGGAAACCGGGAGGGGAAACGCGTGATTATTGCGGTATCTGGCGGAACCGGCTTTATTGGAAATCACCTCATCAGGCATTTGCTCGAGCGAGGGGATGAAGTCGTCGTTGTCTCGCGCAGCGATAAACCTTTATGCATACATACAAGCGATGGCCGACAGTCCGAAATCCGGTCCGTGAGCTGGTCGCGGTTAGAACGGGACGTTTCGCCTTTGGAAGGTATCGACGGCTGGGTGAATTTATCCGGCGAATCGATCAATAGACGATGGACGGCGGCAGCCA
The DNA here is from genome assembly GCF_046244365.1 of Paenibacillus litoralis. Lineage (NCBI taxonomy): Bacteria > Bacillati > Bacillota > Bacilli > Caryophanales > Paenibacillaceae > Paenibacillus > Paenibacillus litoralis. Next base: position 4,300,534 of record NZ_CP176395.1, read on the forward strand.
AAAAGGAAATACTGGAATCCCGCCTGCGGACAACCGGCCAAGTTGCGGACGTTATCGCAAGGCTCGAAAGGAAGCCTAAGGTCGTTGTGACCGGATCCGGCATGTCGATCTACGGGACGTCCGAAACGGATTCGTACGATGAGGATAGCCCTGCCAGAAACGTCGACTTTCTGTCCTCCGTCGTTGAACAATGGGAAAGGGCGGCCGACCGAATCCCCGCACAGCGGATCGTCAAGCTTCGCGTCGGTCTGGTGCTCGGCTCGGATGGCGGCGCACTGCCGCCGATGATGCTGCCTTACAAGCTCTTTGCGGGCGGACGTGTGGGAAGCGGGAAACAGTGGCTTTCCTGGATTCACGTTCAAGATATGGCGCGGCTCATCGCCTTCTGCATGGATAACGAGCAGATTGAGGGCGCTGTGAACGGGACGGGGCCGAAGCCTGCGACGAACGACCAGTTCGGCCGCGTGCTGGGGCGAGCTCTAGGGCGTCCGCATTACTTTCCGGTTCCGGCGTTCATGCTGAAGCTTATTTTCGGCGAGCTTTCGGTGCTGCTCCTGGAGGGTCAACGCGTGTTGCCTTCCAAAGCGCTCCGGCATGGCTTTCAGTTCCGTTATAACGAACTGGAGGCCGCTTTAAGAGACATTGCCGCCAGAACATGACAAGGAAATTTCGGTTATAACGAAAACTTCCCTTTTCGGACCTATGGGGATGCGGTATGTTAAACGGTATCAGCAATACGAATCACTAAGAAAAGGGAGGTGACTGGAGATGAACGAACAGATGCGCTGCATGGCGTTCAAGCGGTCGATTACGCATGCGAATAAAGGGAACGGGATACGTCTGTCCTTTTCGATGCATACGGTTCGGCAGCTCCAGCCGCCACAATCGGGATCGCCGCAGAAGTAGCAAAGATGTTCATTTGCTTCTCGCTCATCCGATGAAACCATGGAGCTGCCGTTCCATGGTTTTTTGTTGTGTTCGTTAAACAACCGCCGCGCTTAAGCGGGCGAAAGGATGATTGTGATGAAGCAAACGCTATATAAAAGGAATGTACCGCTGTTTTTTGTTTATCAATGGCTAGGCATGTTCGTGCTGGATCGTGCCATATGGATGCTGTTTCTCGTGTCCAAAGGATTGACGCTCGGACAGATTGCTCTGCTGGAGACGCTGTATCACGGCATGAATTTTCTATGCGAGGTTCCCACGGGGATGATCGCCGACAGGCTAGGCAAACGGACAAGTCTGCTCATGGCGCAAGGCGTAGGGATAGTCAGCGCCATCTGGCTGATGACAGCTACGGATTTTTACGGACTGACCGCTGCGTTCATGCTGGGCTCGCTGGTGCATACGCTGCAGTCCGGAGCGGCATCCGCGCTTTTCTATGAAACGCTGAAAGGACAGGGGAGACGGCATGAATTTAGCGTGCTGAACTCTCGCTTGTCATCCTTGGCGCTGGTTTCGATGGGGATCAGCGGAATGGCCGGAGGCGCACTGTCCGACCTTAGCTGGTCTTACGTATACGGCGGGAAAGCGATCCTCCATATTGCATTGTTGTTCGTCATATGGAGGATAGAGGAGCCTGTCGTGCATGCGGACGAACCGGATGAACGATCTGAAGAGGCGGAAGCTGCTAGCGAGGAAAGCGGGAAGGCGGGTTTTGACCGATTGCCTCTTCATCATCAAATAGGGGCGATCTTCCGTTTTATCGGCAGGAATAAGGCGTTTGCGGCGCTTTCCGTTTTCGGGGCGGTCTTATACGCGATGTTCTGGTCAATAGGGTTCTACAGTCAGGTTCTTTTTGAGCAAGCCGGGCTAAGCAAAGGGACGATTGGAGTCGTTAACGGCGCGGAAACGTGGTTTTCTGCGGCGGTTGCCGCCGTTGCTTATTTCGGGGAGCGGTTATTCGGCAGGAAAGGGACGCTGTACGTCGCGGCCTTCGGCTTTATGCTGGCTTTTGCGCTATTTAGCTTTCAAACCGGCGGAGTCGGCACGATAACTTGCTTCTTCCTGATGGCGCTGTTCATAAGCGGGCTGGAGCCGCTCCTCGAAACGTATCTGCATGAACTGGTGCCTTCCGCGATGCGCGCAACGATGCTGTCCGTTTTCAGTATGATGATTTCGGCAGGGATGATGGTGACTTTTATGGGGATCGGTTTGCTTGCGGATGTGCGCGGTCTTTCGCCGGCCGTGCAAGCCGTCATGATCGGCTGGCTTCCGATTATGGCGATAGTAACGTTAGTCGCGGCAAGAATCGCCCATGCGAAATGGTGTCATAAACCCGTCCATTAGCCGTAATGGGTTGACTAGCGACGCTTGGTTCATATAGCATGGGAAAGGATGCGTAAAAATGAATAGGAACGACGATACATGGAGGTGCACCATATGAAAGTAGCCATTGTTGGCGGCGGCGGAATGGGTCAAGCATACGCTGCGGATTTGGCGAAAATGAACGATATCGAAGTAGTCGGCGTTTGCGATATCAACTCGGCTTCGGCGGAACGGACCGCGGCGATTTGCGGCTCTGCGGCTTTCAGCGATTTTGACGCGATGCTGTCGCAGGTTGAGGTGGATGTCGTATGCGTAACCCTGCCGACTTTCCTGCATAAAGAATATGTGATCAAAGCGGCCGAGAAGGGCAAGCACGTCATTTGCGAGAAGCCGATCGCTCTGGATTTGGCGGATGCCCGTGAAATGATCGAGGCTTGCAGCCGTAACCATGTCAAATTGTTTATCGGCCATGTCGTCCGGTTCTTCCCCAGCTACAGCAATTTGGCGGATGCCGTCAAGGACGGGCATATCGGTTCGCCGGGCGTGGCCCATCTGAAAAGAGTGGGGGCCTTCCCGCAAGCGGCCGGGCGCAGCTGGTTTGCAGACCGCAAGCTGAGCGGCGGCGTTATTCTCGACTTGATGATTCACGACATCGACTATATTTGCGGACTTTGGGGCGATGTGAAATCGGTTTACGCCATGGGCCGGTTCAGCGAAGAGCCGAAGATGGAGTACGCGCTGGCCACGCTGCGCTTCGCGAATGGCGCAATCGCCAATCTGGAGTCGTATTGGGGCTATCCAGGGCCGTTCTCGACGGCAGTCGAGCTGGCGGGCAACGGCGGCATTTTGCGCTATGACAGCCAGCAGGCTTCATCGATGACGATCACGAAAGCAAGCGAAGACGGTTCGCCTTCGATGCCTGTGCCGCACAGTCCTTCGAAGCACGATCCTTACTATGAAGAGCTCCGTCACTTCTTCTCCTGCATCCGCGACAACAAGGAGCCGATTGTATCGGCGGAGGATGCTTACAGAGCGGTTGAAATCGCCCTTGCCGCGATGCAATCGATAGAAACCGGCCAGCCGGTAAGGATCGGAGGGAATGCAGATGCGTAAAGTGAAAATAGGTATGATCAGCTTTGCCCACAGCCACGCATACGGCTATTTGGAGGGGCTGCTTCGTCTGCCGCAGGTTGAGGTTGCCGGTATCGCCGACGAAGTGCACGATCGGGTGAAGGAAGTTACCGAAACGAATGGAATTCCTTATTTTGCGAACTATGAAGAACTGCTGGCGAAAGACATCGATGCGGTGGTCATCTGCTCCGAAAACGTGCATCATGCAAAGCTTACGATCGCTTCCGCCAAAGCCAAAAAGCATGTGCTTTGCGAAAAACCGCTAGGCATTTCGGTAGCCGAAATGAAGGAAATGATCGACGTTTGCGCCGAGAACGGCGTTCAGCTTATGACGGCGTTTCCTTGCCGTTATTTGTCCGGCGTCATTGCCGCCAAGGCGGCGATCGACCGCGGCGAAATCGGCGACATCATTGCGATTAAAGGAACGAATCGCGGTTCGATGCCGGGCGGCTGGTTTATCGATAAAAGCTTGTCCGGTGGCGGCGCGGTATTCGACCACACGGTTCATGTGATGGATTTGATTCATTGGATCACGGGATCGACCGTTACGGAAGTGTATGCGGAAAGCGGAACGCTGTTCAACGACATCCCGATCGACGATGCGGGCATGGTACACGCGAAGTTCGCTAACGGGGTCATTACCGTGCTTGATCCAAGCTGGTCGAGATCCGCTCCGTTCCCGACCTGGGGCGACGTAACGATGGAAATCGTCGGCACGAAAGGGGTCATCTCAGTCGATAGTTTCGGTCAGAAGAATGACGTATACAGCAAGAAGAACGGAAGAGCCAGCTGGAGTCCGTGGACGGACAACATGGACTTTTTGCTGATCGAGGATTTTGCCGAAGCGATCCGGACCGGTTCGCCGGTGCCGATTACCGGCCAAGACGGGATGAATGCGGCAGGCGTGGCGCTAGCGGCTTACGATTCCATACAAGCGGGCAAAGCGGTCAGTATCGGATAAAAAATGGCATATACGTAAACAAGGGACCCTTCCAACGCGAGTTGAAGGGTCCCTTGTTTTATAAATAAAAGAGAGCTGTTCCAGTAGCAAATGATCTTGCTTTGGAACAGCCCTCGCTATTGTTAATGCCGCTAATTATTTTTCCTCGGCAAAATATTTGCCCGCTTCCGTATCGAGCAGCACGACGACGTTCGAATGCGTCTGCAGAAGGGATGCCGGGCACTCTGTCGTAATCGGACCAGTCAAAGCCCGGTGGACGATTTCGGCTTTTGCCTCGCCGCGTACGACGAGCAGAATCATTTTGGCTTTGAGGATTGCGCCTACGCCCATCGTCAGCGCATGGGTCGGCACTTCGTCAATCGAGTTGAAGAAGCGCGCATTCGCTTCCCGCGTCTCGCTTTTCAGCTCGACGATATGGGTCCCGCTTAATAAAGCGTGAGACGGTTCGTTGAAGCCGATATGACCGTTATTGCCGAGCCCGAGGATTTGCAGGTCGATCTGTTTAGCGTCTTCGAGCAATCGGTTATATCTTTCGCATTCCGCTTCGAGATTCGCGGCGTTGCCGTCCGGAATGTTGATCTGCGAAGCCGGCAGGTCGATATGACCGAACAAGTGGCGGTTCATGAAGCTGTGGTAGCTTTCCTGGTGATCCTTCGGAAGACCGACGTACTCGTCCAGGTTGAAGGTCGTCGTTTGGCGGAAGCTGACCATATCCTTGCGGAACGTCTTGATGATTTCTTCATAAATGCCGATCGGGGAGCTGCCTGTCGCAAGTCCGAGCACGGCTCTAGGATTCGTCTGCACAAGACTGGTAATGATACCTGCGCCTGCTTCGTTCAGTTCGTCGTTTGTGCGAAACGTTAAGATGTTCATCTGCTTATCTCCCTTTTTCTTTGCGATATTTTCTGACCATTTGGAACGAATGCTCCAACATGGGTACATACTCGTCGAAATGCTCGCTCACCATGCCGGTGAACAGGATGTCGATCACGTGCAGTTGGGCGATTCGCGAAGCCATGTCGCCGCGGCGGACGCCTTCCTCGAGCGAGGAAGTAAAAAGCGGAATATCGGACAAGCCGGCTAACGTCGTCGAGCCGTATTTGGTCAGCGATATCGTGGTGGCGCCGTTCTCCTTCGCGCAGCGCAGAGCGTCGATCGTCTCGGGCGTTTCTCCGGAATAGGAGATGGCCATCGCTACGTCGCCTGCCGACAGCGTGGAAGCAGACGTGACCTGCATGTGCGAATCGGAAAATACGGACGTCCGCTTGCCGATGCGAACGAGCTTATGGTGAAAATCCTGCGCGACGATGCCGGAGGTGGCGACGCCGTACAGATCGATCTGCCTGGCGGTACGCAGCGCATGGAGAGCGAGCTGCAGTTGACGGAAGTCGAGAAGGTGAGTCGTGTCCATGATGGAACGGACGTGATTTTTTTCGATTGCCGCCACGATTTCGTTAAGCGGATTGCCCGCTACGATATCCTGGTACGTCATTTCGATCGGCTGCTGCGCCAGATCGGCTGCGAGCTTCATTTTGAAATCGGTGAATCCGGTGAAATGGAACGTTTTGCAAAACCTCGAAATCGTTGCCGGGCTCGTATGTGACAGCTCCGCAAGCTCCGTAATATTCATGCTCACGACGGATTGAGGCTGTGCGACAATAAACTCGGCTAGCGCCAGCTCTTTCTTGTTAAAGCGGGACGTTTGCTCCCGAATGGCCTTGAGCATGCTTTGCATAGCGGGTTCACCACATTCTTCAGCTTCCTGCATCGGCAGGTTGTTCTTTACAAAATGAAAATAATTTCAGTAAAAACGGATCATTTCGAGAAAATATTTTTCATTCTGATCATATCGCATTTTCATCAAATCGACAAGTCGCAACGAAGGAAACAGGAACATTTTCTCTTTTTCCAACAGCTTGTCCCGCAAGGGGGCCGGTTATCCCGAGCAGAGCCGCATTTCATAAAAAGATTGGCCGCCTTGTTTAACGATAGATGAGGTCGGCGTGAAGCCGCATGTTTGAAACAGCCGCAAAGATGCCTCATCTTTTTTATCGACATAATGAACGATTTCCTCTAACCGCAGCACTTCGAACGCAAGGCGGCACAGCAAACGAACCGCATCGCCTTCCGGGATTTCCGGACCGGCCTCGATAAGGGTAATCACGGGGCGTCCGATCGCCGCCTCGCGTCTTTCGAAATCCGTTTCCGTCAGCGCAATCGTTCCGATCGCCGTTTTTGCGTTATCCGACTTGGACGAAATGGCGAAAATCAGACGGCGGTCGTTATTCCGTTTACGGCGTCTTCCATACAAGCCGGCTTCCTTGGCATTTTGCAGCGTCAGCCGAATATGGTCGTTTTCAATCGAGATCGGTTTCATGGGAGCGCCTCTTTTCGTCGGAATCGTTGAAGGAATGTATTACTCCTACCATATGTCACGGCTTCATGAAAGGCACGGCGTATAGCCGGGGCTTGGGGCGACGGCCGATAAAACCCAAATGATTCCTGCAAAAAAAGGAGTCTGAACCCTCGCCATTGCAAATAAGTTATTAGAGAGTTGCGTAAGCCGTTCTTTCGGGTAAGCGGCGGGGCGGCGGATTACGAAATCCTATGGGAGGGATAGCGTGATGCAGGTGGTGGACATCAACGTTGATCGGACGGAGCTTATTTTAACGGTCGACAACGGCAAACGTGTCGCTTCGCAAACGGTCGCCTTCGACAAAGTGCTAAGCATTCGGTTCAGCAAGGAAACGGTCAAAAAGTGGTTTTCAACGAAAGTAGTCAGAAGGATCGAGCTGTACACCAAGGATAAAGAGGAGCCTTATTCGATCGGCAGCGATAAAGTGAAATCGTTCGACGCGATCGAGGAGTATATCCGGCAGTTGGCCGAAAAACATCAGATTCCTTTGGAGCAAGCTTGAGCGTAATCGGTAATCGCAGCTTATTCAAGGAGGTGAGGAAACGAAGCGGCGTCAATGTCCCAAAGTTCGTACCCATGCAAAAAGGAGCCTGCCTATTCAGCGGGCTCCTTGCGTTAAGCTTTTCAGGAACGAGGTTGCGCGAAGCATATATTCTTTCTTATGAGACCTGTAGATGAGCTCGTGTTTGCTGTTCGGTACGAGCCACAACCGGGTTTTCTCGTGGTCGGGCTGGTTGTCGTAGAGCTCCTGAATCAGCTGATAGTCCGCTTTGCTGTCCTGCTTGCTGTGAATCAGGTAGATGGGGAGCTCGTAATGCGTCGTCTTCACGTCATGCGTCGGCACTTGACTCAAACTGACGCCGTTAAAAATCGGGAAGAAGAAACGGATGAGAGAAAGGGACGGAAACCTCGGCAGGTCGACATGCTGCTTCACGTTCATGTAGAGCGTATCGGGGTCGAGCAGATAGGTGCTGTCCAGAATCATGCCGCTGATTTCCTTCGTTACGAGTGCGGCTTGCAAGGCAGTTCCGGCCCCCATCGAGAAGCCCCAGACGAATACGTTCTGCGCGCCCTTCGTTTTGGCTAGGCTGATCGCGCCGAGAAGCTCCTGCGTTTCCTGGATGCCTCCGGTAACGACGCGGCCGGGCTGAACAAACCCGTAATCGAACATAAGTACGTTGTATTGCATGCGGTTTAGCGCTTTCGCCAATTCATACATCGGCACCCACGATTCCTCGCGGTTTGCGCCATAGCCGTGAGAAAAAACGACCGTTTCTTGCGACTCGCCCGGGATGTACCAGCCGTTTAAGGAGCTGCGGCCGTTGGCGCTCGGGAAGGTGACGTCTTCGTAAGAGAGGCCGATCGCTTCCAACGGATTGGAGAGCAGCGGCGCGATGGCGGGTCTTCCGAGCGTCCAGGCGATATAGCCGTGAAAGGCGAGAATCGGCATGATCAGCAGCAAAGCGACTGCCGTAGCCCATCTGGGCAACCGGATTTTTTTGCGTACGCCTATTTTGACAGCGTTTTCAAAACGGCGAAGCAACGGATTCAATGTGACGGTTTTCATCCGAATCCCTCCTTAAGATGTAATGGGAAGCTGCATAACGGGAATGGAATCTACTTTGTGTTAGTTGCTTATCTTCATAGTATGACGGGGAGGGGAGACCGTCAATAAGCGCGGCGAAATGTTATCTCCGTGTAACACGGCTGTAATGGAACGTCCAAAACTTGCCGTTTCCCGCATTGTATCGACGGCGGCCGTATGTCATAATTTTGGTAATCGGCGGTCAAATGGAGGAGATGTCATGCAGGTACCGAAACGGGCTAATCAAGAGGTTATTTTGTTCGACGGCGTTTGCAACATGTGTGCGGCTGTCGTTCGATTCGTGATCCAGCGAGATCCGAAGGGGCGATTCCAGTTCGCCGCTCTTCAGTCGGATATGGGGCGCCTGCTTCTTGAGAAGCATGGGCTGCAACCGGGCCGGCTGGATACATTCGTCCTTGTGCAGGGAGAACGCAGCTGGATCAAGTCGACGGCCGCGCTGCGCGTTTGCCGCGGGCTGAAAGGACTATGGCCGTTGCTTTATGCAGGGATCGTCGTACCTAGACGCGTCAGGGACTTGATGTACCAATGGGTGGCGCGCAACCGTTACCGATGGTTCGGAAAGACGGATTCCTGCATGATGCCTACTCCTGAGCTGCGCAAAAGATTTTTGGATTAATCGGGCCTCCGAGGAAAAGTCTTCAAAAACGCTATTGTCGAGAGATGTTGCGTTTTGTAAGATTAGAAGAAGAACGAACCGATGGAGGTTATTGGATGAAACGATTGGCGATTTTGCTTGTTGCAGGCTGTTTAACGCTTAGCGCATGCGGGACAAACCGTGAGACGGCTGGCATGATAGAGGACAAAAAACCTACTTTGGACGTCGTAATCAAGGTGGAAGGCAATAGTGCGAAGGTATCGGTTCTAACCGACCTGCATATTTCCAAGGAGCATTACGGCGGGGCCCGCAAGGCGGGGGAAGGACATATTCATACTTACTTGAACGACGGAGAAAAGGTAGCGATGGACGAGCCGGAGAAAACGTTTCCCGGCTTGGCTCCCGGTAAGCATGAAATCAAGGTTTCCCTCCATAACAACGATCATACCCCTTATGACGTCACCAAGACGGTTGCGTTCGAGGTCAAATAAGGGTTCTGAGCGGTATCGTGTACATATGCAATTGGATTCGAGTCTGTTTGGATGAATGCTTGCGGGGGGAAGAATGAAACCGTTCATAACGAAAATCAGCTTAGGAAACAAAATCATCGTACTGACGACGGCGATCACGATTGTGATGATGACGTGCGTCATTTGGTTCACCTCGATCGTATTGCGGCAATCGGTTGAAGAGACGTATAACGGGCAGCTTCAAGGCATGACGATCGCCATTAACGGCCGCTATGAAGAGTCGCATGTCCTGCAGGACGTCCAGCAAATATTCGATTATATCCAGTATAAGAACAAGAAGGTCATCGAACTGACGCTGCACGGCATGGATGGCAGCATTCTTGCTTCCACGGACCGGGCCAAAATCGGCTTGCCGTCGAAGACGTCTGTTCTCGAGCAAGCCCGAACGGACAAGTCGCTAGTCACGCGCATCAATCATGACGGGGACGGGATTCCGAAGGCGCAGCTCGTCGCTCCGCTGAAGGAGGACGGGACGACGGTCGGCGCGATCGTTCTGCTTCTGGATACATCGGAGGAAACCAAGCTGGTCGCATCGCAAATCCGGACGATCGCTTGGGTATGCTTCCTGATCGGCGTGGTCATGCTTGTTCTGCTATTGTTCATGATCCGCAAATTGCTGATCCGTCCTCTTCTGCGTCTGCGTCAGGCGGCCTCCGTGGTCAAACAGGGTCAAGACTACAATCACGTCGATTTGAACGCGAGCCTTGAAATCAATGAGGTGGCCGCTGCGTTCAACGATATGGTGGACAATTTGGACGATCGCTACGAGCAGCTCCAGCATGCTCTCGAAACGCTGCAATCGACGCAGAAACAGCTCGTGCAGTCCGAAAAAATGGTGGCGCTCGGTGGGCTTGTCGCGGGTATCGCTCATGAAATCAACACGCCGCTTGGCATCGGGGTAACCGCTACCTCGTATATGGATCAGCGTACCAAAGAGATTACGGCGTTATACAGCCAGAACAAAATGAAAAAATCCGATCTGGATACGTATCTGCAATCGGCGGAGGAGACGACGTCGATCATCATGAGCAACCTGCAGCGCGCATCGGAGCTGATCCGCAGCTTCAAGCAGGTGTCGGTAGACCAGTCGAGCGAGGCCAAAAGACGGTTCAAGCTGAAAAGCTATATCGAGGAAGTGCTGCTCAGCTTAAATCCGCGCATAAAGAAAACGAAGCTGTGCATCCGCATCGACAGCCCGCAGGGCGATATCGAAGTGGACACCTACCCCGGGGCGGTTTCGCAAATCATCACGAACTTTATCATGAATTCAACCATTCATGCTTACGAGGCGGATCAGGCCGGTACGATCCGTATCGGCATCGCCAAGCTGGGCGGCATGCTATGCATTAATTACTCGGACGACGGCAAAGGGATGACACCCGAAACGGTCGGCAAAATATTCGATCCGTTCTTCACGACGAACCGCGGGGGCGGGGGGACCGGACTCGGCATGAATATCGTATACAACATCGTAACGCAAACGTTCGGCGGCACCATACGCTGCGAAAGCGAGCTCGGCAGAGGGACTTCATTCATCATTGAAATACCCGACCAGGAGGACAATACCATATGATCAATAATCAATTGACGCAGGATACGAATAACGATCAAGTCCAGTTTGCCGAGGAGGAAGGGGAGCTGCTTTTTGCCGAGGAAGACGATGAGGCGGGCGGTTCAGGAGCAGCCAAAGAGTCTTGGAAGGTCATTATCGTCGACGACGAACAAGAAATTCACCGGGTAACGAAGCTGGTGCTCGGCGATTTCGAATTCGGCGGTAAATCGCTTTCTTTTTTAAGCGCTTATACGGCAGCCGATGCCGAAAAGCTGTTCCTCGAGCATCCCGACGCTGCGCTCGTGCTTCTGGACGTCGTCATGGAAGAGGAGGATTCGGGTCTTAAGCTCGTCCGCTTCATCCGTGAAGAGCTTAAGAACAGCACGATCAGAGTCATCTTGCGTACGGGTCAGCCGGGTCAGGCGCCGGAGAAGACGATTATTATGGATTACGACATTAACGATTACAAGGAAAAGACGGAGCTGACATCCCAGAAGCTGTTCACGACAGTCGTTTCCTCGCTTCGGACGTTCCGGGATATGAAGGTCATCGAGAAAAACAAGAACGGCTTGGAGGAAATCATCAAATCGTCCGCGACGATCTTCGAGCTTCAATCCATGCGCAAATTTGCCGGGGGCGTCCTTACGCAGCTGACCTCCATTATCAATCTGAACAAGAATGCGCTGCATTGCAGCTTGGCCGTAACGAAGGAAGACAGCGATATTTACATATTGGCTGCAACAGGCGACTATTCCTCCAAGGATAACGAACGGGTAAGAGATGTGGTGCCCGTAACGATCCTTAAGGAGATCGAAGACGCTTTTCGCGAGAAGCGCAGCAAGTTTTTCGACAGTCATTTCGTTTATTATTTCCAGAGCAAGACAGGCTCGGAGAATGTCATCTATTTAAGCGGACACAAAGCGCTTAACGAATGGGACCGTTATTTGATCGAGATTTACTGCGCTAACGTGTCGGTCGCTTTCGAGAACATCTATTTGAACGAAGAAGTGGAGCATACGCAGAAGGAAATCATCTTTACGATGGGTGAAATTACGGAGACCCGCTCGAAGGAAACGGGGTATCATGTCAAGCGGGTAGCGGAATACTCGAAGCTCCTTGCGCTCAAATACGGCTTGTCCGAAGAAGAAGCGGAAATTATCCGGCTTGCCTCTCCTCTACACGACGTAGGGAAGGTAGGCATTCCGGATTCGATCCTGAACAAGCCGGGGAAGCTGACCGAGGAAGAGTTCGATACGATGAAGCATCATGCGGGACTCGGCTACAGCATGCTGAAGCATTCCAACACGCGGCTGCTCAATGCCGCCGCCACGATCGCCTTTCAGCATCACGAGAAATATAACGGGAGAGGCTATCCGAACGGTCTCAAGGGCGAGGACATTCATATTTATGGCAGGATAACGGCGATCGCCGACGTCTTCGATGCACTCGGCAGCGAGCGTGTATATAAGAAAGCATGGGAACTCGACCGGATTATCGAGCTTCTCCGAAGCGAACGGGGGGAGCATTTCGATCCGGTCCTGGTCGATCTGTTTCTTGGAAGCATGGATGAAGTAGTGGCTATTCGAGACCGGTATCCCGATCAGAAGGTGTTTTAGCCCAAGCAAAGAACCTCCTTTATCACGGACAACCTTACGTGATCGGGGAGGTTCTTTTCTGTACGTTCCTAGTCATTTTCCGGATAAATGTTGAAAGTGAGCTTACGGCCGTATGCGGACGAATATCGCATGATTTTGCGCACGATTCGTTTGTCCTTCAGCTCGCGGAACATTTTGGATATCGGACTCATGTTGACCTCGAAGATCCATGGCTTCAGATTGGCATCCAAGCCGATGTCGAGACCGCTTTCCTTGATGTTCGGATACCTCGTAGCAAGCTGCTTAACGGTAAGCAAGCCGACCTGCTTCATGCGGACAATGACCTTGTTGAGCTTCTTCCCTTCGGCATGTTTGCGAAGAGCGCTTTGTACCGTCATTACCGTGCCGCCGTTGGAACGATTGGTTACGATTTTGCCGGGTTCGGCGACACGGCAAATGAGCCCGGTCGCTTCCCAGCGGCCGCGCGGATTCTGTTGAATCATGACGCGGATGTCGAGAGGACGCTTATCGTGCTTGAGTAATTCGATCCCTCGTTGCGCCAAATAAGGCTTGCCTGCCGTGATCGGCCGCAGGAAGGCGAGCAGAGAGTCAAGGGAGGTGAAGGAACGCTTTTTCAGCCCCGCATGACATCGGTAATCGCGTTTCCCGCGTTTTTCAATGCGTATGACCCCTTGTCCGCCCGTACCCACCTCGGGTTTTATATAGACCGACGTATATTTGTCTAACATGCTGACAAGCGATTGGCGAGTCAGTTTCTTCGTCTCCGGAATGAGGTCCCGAAGAACGGGATGACGCAGCATCACGACGGTTTTCCGCCACTTGTTCGGATCGTTTCGCCTGTAATCGAATGACACCGGTTGTCTCCTCCGTTTCCTGTAAAGAGGATTGCTTCTGCTTATCATATGTTGACATGCCTCATGTTGTATGCGTAACCGCCTAATAGTGAGCGGAGTTTGGAGCGGCTAAGAAACGGAAGGCGGAAGCCCGTTTCGTTAGCGGCGGCAGACAATCGGGCATTTGATGCGGTTCTATTCGATTGCAGGACGCATAAGTTCTAAGAGGTTGTAAGATGGCGGAACATGACGAAGCTTGTCACCGCACGAGAGCCGGAGGGAACGGATCATGGAAGCAGCGCACAAGTGGGAACAAAAATGGCGGGAGATCGAACGGCTTTACCCGTGGTATCGGGATTTGACAAAAGACCGTACGATCCGATCGCTTGAAGATCTTCCCTTCATGACCGCGCCCCTATTGGAAGCGCGGTATTACCGCCAGCCCCCGCCGGACGATCCGGCCATATCGGTCTATCGGACTTCGGGAACGAGCGCCAAAGGGCGAAAGACGATCTTATACTCGCTGGAAGACGACGATTATTACGTTGCCCTTAAACAAAAACTGTTTGCCGACATCCTGAACGGTACACAGATAACGAAGGCGGTCTCCGATATGGGGACGGGGCATGCGGCCAGCACCGCCGGAGCTATTTTCGCGGCAATGGGTATCGATTACCGGATCGTTCCGTTCGAGGAGCCGCTGGAAACGCATATTGCCTTATTGGAGTCGTATCGGCCCGAGCTGCTGTATACGATGCCATCCATTTTGGAGCGCATCGTACAGGGGGCGAGGGAGCCGCGGGCATTCGGGCTGCGCAAAATCATCCTGGTCGGCGAGGTGGCGAGTTCGCGGTGGATTGCGAACATGGCCGCTGCATTCGGTCTTTCACCTGTCGACGTGACGGATACGTACGGCTCCATCGAGCTCGGGACCATGGCGTATTACTCGCATGCCAACGGACGTTATTTCTTGGAAGACACGATTATTGCCGAAACGGCACAGCCTCAGGACCTCGGACTTACGATCGACCCGCTTCGCGAGGATGAGGCTATTCTCGTCCTGACCTCTATGAACCGGCGTTATTTTCCCGCACTGCGGTTCGTCACCTACGACGTCGTTCGCGGCTTCAGGCCGGCTGCGGAGGACGGTTCCGTACCGGCGAGCTTCGAATCCATCGTTAAGCGGGTCGGACCCGAGTTCAAGCATGGGGAGAAAATGAGCATTCACGATATCGAAGAGGTTGTCGGCTCGCTGCTTCCCGATGCGATCGCGCGCGTTGCCATTGCCGGCAATAAGCTTTGCGTGACGGTCAGCAGCGCACATATAACGGAAGAGGCGATAATCGCGATCAAAGCCGGGCTTCGGGAACAAATTCCGGAGATCGGCCTTATGATCCGCAATCGGCTGCTCGAAGACATCGAGGTAGAAACTCAGCCGTACGGGGAGCCGGGAGCCAGAAAGGGTATTAAAGAGAAGAAGCTGCGCATCGAAGAACCGGGTTCATAAGCAAGCGTGCCGTTCAAATGGCATATGAACGGCAAACCGAAGCTAGGGTTGCATAGAAGGGCGGAAAGAAGATCATGTCGTTGAAGGAAGGCATCCTATCTGCGATCGGGAATACGCCGCTTGTGAAGCTGGTGAAGCTTGGCGATAAATACCCGTTTACGGTATACGGCAAGCTGGAACTGTTGAATCCGGGCGGGAGCTCGAAGGACCGTCCTGCCCTGAGAATGATCCGATACGGCGTCGAGAGCGGTCAAATCAAACCGGGTACGGTAATTGTGGAATCCAGTTCGGGTAATATGGCGATCAGCTTGGCCAAAATATGCGCCTATATCAACCTGCCGCTTATTTGCGTCATCGATCCGAAGACAACCAATCAGAACAGGAAGATCATGGAGGCCTATGGCGCCAAAATCGAATATGTGGGAGCACCGGATCCGGAAACCGGGGAGTTTTTGCCGGCGCGCATTAATCGGGTGAAGAAGCTGCTTCAGGAAATCGAAGGAAGCTATTGGCCCAACCAATATGAAAATACGCACAACGCTTCGAGCCATTATCATACGACGATGCGGGAAATAGCCGCAGAGCTTATGCCGGTCGATTATTTGTTTTGCGCGGTAAGCACGTGCGGAACGATTCGCGGCTGCGCCGAGTACGTGCGCGATCACGGCATGTGGACGCAGGTTGTCGGCGTTGATGCGGCGGGGAGCGCCATTTTCGGCGGGCCGCAGGCGAAGCGAATGATTCCCGGCTTGGGCGCCGGCTTCGTTCCGAAGCAGCTGAGAAGAGAGCTTGTTGATCATGTCGTCCATGTCAGCGACTTGGATTGCGTTAGGGGCTGCCGCACGCTCGTGCGAAACGAATCCATCCTTGCCGGCGGTTCGTCAGGAGCCGTAGTGACGGCGCTGGATCGAATGGCTGACCATATCGACCCCGGATCGAACGTAGTGCTTCTTTTACCCGATCGCGGGGAGAGGTATTTGGACACGATTTACTCGGACGATTGGGTGAAAAGTCAATTTGGAGACGTCACACTATAAGCGCTAGTATCTACGCAGCAGGTGCCAGAACGTCCATTATGCAAATCTACTAGACATATCGGAGGGGAAGCTGCTTGCTGTACTTGAACGATGCCGATATAGCCGCAATCGAAACGGATTGGCCACGCTTGATCGACGTCATCCGTCAAACCGTACATTGTATGGACGATGGCGATTTTGCCCAGCCGATCAAGCCATACCTGCGATACCGCAATCCCAAAAACAGAATCATCGCCATGCCGGCTTTCGTGGGCGGTTCGTTCGAAACGGCGGGCATCAAATGGATCGCCAGCTTCCCGGACAACTTGGGGCGCCAGCTGCCGCGCGCGCACAGCGTAGTGATTCTAAACGATGCGGATACGGGGGTGCCGACCTCGATTATCAATACGCCCCGTTTGAGCGTTCTACGTACGGCGGCGGTGAGCGGACTTGTCATGGAGACGGCTTCGAAGCAGCGGTTCGACAAACCATTTTCGGTGGCAATCCTCGGCTGGGGTCCGATCGGTCAAGCGCATTTTCAAATGATGACGGCATGTTTCGGCGATAGGCTGAAAACGATATTTTTGCATGACCCGAAACGGCTTCACAATCGCCCGATCGATTCTCCTTACCTGAAACGGGTTCGCGTCACGGACACTTGGCAGGAAGCAGTCGTGAAGGCGGACGTCGTCATCACATGCACCGTCTCCGATAAGCGTTATATAACTCGCTTGCCGAAGCCGGGCTCCTTACTGCTGCATGTTTCGTTGCGCGATTACGTACCGGAAGCGCTGAGTACGGTACGTGCGATTATCGTAGACGACTGGGAGGAAGTATGCCGTGAGCGAACGGATATCGAGCTGCTTCATAGAGAATACGGCTTGATGAAGGAACAGACGCGATCCGTCTCGGACATCGTATGCCGAAATGCAATGGCGGAATGGCCGGCCGGCGAAACCGTGCTGTTCTGTCCGATGGGCTTGTCCGTGTTCGATATTGCGATGGGGAGCCGGTACGCGGGACTGGCGAAGGAGCGCAGGCTTGGGCTTGAGCTTGATTGAACGGACGGCAGCGCGAGACAAATGAACACCTAATGTTGATTAGGGGTTCGTCTTTTGTTAACGAAAGGACAAGCCTAACAAAAAAAGTAAACGCCGACAGAAACTTTTCATGCGAATGGCGAGTCTAACAGTTGGAGTGAAAAGCAGTCAGAGAAAGAAGTGGCACGCCACTAGACGGGAGAGATCGAAATGGGTTGGAAAAAGAAGCTGATCGGCTCGGTGCTGGGGCTTCAGGCTTTGTGGGCAATATCGGTAACGGCGCATGCGAACGAGATGTTTCCTTCCGAAACTCCGGATACGGGCCGCGTGCCGGCGGTTATTACGCTGTTAAAGAACACGCCGTTCTATGACAGCTATACCGAGTCGTCCGGGGAGCCGAAAGGCGTACTCGCACCGCAGGACGTCAGCATCGTCAAAGCAAGCATGCCATGGTACGGCTCGAACAACTGGTGGAAAGTCGAAACGTGGCTCGGAGAAAAATGGATTCTTGTCCAATCGTCTGATATGGAAGCGGCGCCTCCCCGAACGATAACGCTTATGGATGAAACGCCGATGTATGCCAAGCCCGATGAGAAGCTTACCCCGACCGGCGCATTATCCCCGCAGGACGTCACGGTAGCCGGGGCGCAGAAGCAATGGTTCGTGGAGAGCGACTATGGCGCGAACGATTGGAAATGGTTCAAAATTCAAACGACGTGGCTGGGCGAGCAGTGGATTCGTCTCCCCCTAAGCCGGATCGGGATGATTCGCGAGCTGGACCAGCAAGCGTATTACTTGAATGACATGTCTTACCATGCACCTTACATCCACCCTGCCGATCAAACGAATTACACCTCGGAAAACGTGATCGACAAGACGGTGCACATAACCGCCGAATTCATTCCGATGTCCGGAGGGTCCTGGTACAGAATAGAGACCGTGAACGGTCCGAAATGGATGGCAAATCCAGGTATGCCGGTCAAGAATGCGAAGGAAACGGTCGACGTCGCAACGCGGACAACGTTGTTCAAACAGCCTTATCCTTACGGGGAGGAAATCGCGCAGCTCGACCCTCAGAAGGTAGAGGCATTCCAGATCATGGATCAGAATCCGTATACGTATAACCCGGACAACCAGTTTCCGTGGTATCATGTACGCACGTCGAAAGGGGAAGGCTGGATCAATCGTTTGTTTGCGGATCCGGTTGGCGCCCAATCGTCCGACGTCGAGATTCAACTGGATTACAAGACGGAGCTCATGAGTTATCCGACATCGAATATTTGGTATAAATTCGCTTCGCTCTCGCCGCAAAAGGTAAAACCGACGGCCTTCTGGGACGATCCGAACGGAACGCGCTGGTACCAAATCGATTCTTATGTCGGCAAGGCGTGGTTTCAACTGTATCCGGGGCAAGGCAAACCGTTACTGCCGGATTTCGATAAGGCGGTTGAAGCGAAGTTTTTCACGCTTTACTTCTCCAGCGCTCAAACGGACGGCGACAAGCTAACCTCGGAGAATCGTCAAGTCGGCTACAAGAAGGG
The DNA here is from genome assembly GCF_046244365.1 of Paenibacillus litoralis. Lineage (NCBI taxonomy): Bacteria > Bacillati > Bacillota > Bacilli > Caryophanales > Paenibacillaceae > Paenibacillus > Paenibacillus litoralis. The sequence continues at coordinate 4,319,146 of NZ_CP176395.1, forward strand.
CGACGACTGGTTCGTTTCCATCCCTTTCGTTTCCGAAGGGTTTCGCTATACGGTAAGCGGTGCGGATAAAAGCAAAGAGGGTGTCACGTTCGAAAGCAAGACGGGATACGGGTTTCGCGTAGTTCCCGGCTCCGACGAGGCAACCGTCGTATGGCAAGGCGTCGACAGCCGTAAAGTGAAGCTGACGAAACCGGCCGAACGCTCGAAGGATGGCGTGCTTTACTTGGCGGTACCGGATATTCGCATGCTATTCGGCGCTTCCTTTGCGGATAACGAGTCCTACGTTGCTTTCCTCCTGCACGCATACAATATCGAAAAGCCGGTGCCCAAACCGGTCATTGCCGGGGATAAGCTGGAACTGTCCGTTTATTTAACGGACAATTTGCAGCAGTCGAACAGCGAAAAGCGGGATCGGCCTGTACTTGTCCTCTACGATCGCTCGAAGGAGGGCGATGCCGGCGTACAGGCGAAGGAGACGGTAGCGGTTCCGTTCATCAGGGATTTCAAAATGTTCGAGCTGAAAGGGGCTCTTACCCTAAAGCCGGGTAAAAATGAGCTTCGAGCCGTGCTCAAGATCGGCGAACGCATCCTTTGGCAGTATGATTTCACTGCGGAGGCCGAGTCGGCCGGAAAATAAACCGAACTACAAACAACCCGCTGCACCGTTACGGTGTCAGCGGGTTGTTTCCGTTTGCTTTGCATGCGCTTGAAAAAGCGGCCTCACCCAAACTAAAAAATATAGGTATCCGGCGGCGATGACGATGGCGGTCAGCAGAAAAGGCGTCGTATAATTTTTGGCCGCCAGTATAACGCCGGCCGAGTAGGAAGCGACGGAGGTGCCGACGCTGCGGCAAACGGTGCGCATGCCGGCAAAGATGTTACGTTCGCGTTCGTCGATGCAGGACATGGCCTGGCTTTCCGTCATGTTGGTCAGCAGAGTAAAGCCGCCTCCTCTGACGAGCAGTACGAAGCAAAAAATATACACGGGAAATACCATGCAAAGCAACAGCGTCAGAACGATGTTGGCCGCATAGGCGAGTGCAAAAGCTTTGCTCACCCCGGCCCTTTCCAATAGCGCCGGCATGATGAGCGAGCCCGCAAACGTAAAAAATCCAGCCGCCATCAAAAGCAAAGACACGGTCGTATCCTGCCAATCGAGACGAAATTTCACGATTACGTTCAAATACGGTCCGGTGAAGCCGAACGCCATGCCGGTCAGTAAAGTGAAAACGGAGAGCACCCAGACGGAGCGGCTCGGCAGTTTGCTTTTTCTCGCGCGAACGGCGGTGTCGGCTGCCGTACCGATTGCCGCAGCCGCTTGCGGTGCAGTTTCCGGCTTCGGTTCGGAGGGCAGCAGCAGACCGCGGGATAGTGCGCCAAGCACATGCATGATCGCTGCGACGAACAAGGTCCACTGATAGACGGTCGTACTTCCGCCGAGCCATTTGGGCAAGTAGCCCCCGAGCAGGGTGCCTACTCCGACAAATAGCGTGAATACGGCAAACAGCATGCTGAACGCGCGCGTTTCTTCCCTTTGCGACCGGCTGTACTGATAGAGCAATTGAATTTCCGAGGTTACGAGCAACGTGAGTCCGAGCGTTAGAACAAGCTGGGATGCATAGAAGAACGGGATCGTCTCCCCGAGACCGAAGCCGGCATAGCCTACGCCCATCAGGAACATGCCGAGCACAAACATGTTTTTGCGCCCGGCCCAACCCGCCATCATGCCTGCCGGGATGGACAGGAGTCCCATCAGCAAAGCGCCGACCGACGTAATTTCTCCGATTTGTTTCTCGTCCAGCTTCATTTCAAGCAAATGCAGGTTCAGAACGAGCTGAAAGATGCCGACGCCGAGGCCGAGCAGCGCTTCTGTCGCAATAAACCGGCGAACGCCCGGAGAAAAATCAAGCATCGCCTTCGCGGTATTCCACATGGTAGGACGGCTCCTTCGATAGTTAAATAGCTATGTGCGGTTTCGACATCAAAAAATCATCATATAACGCGGCTTGCGGAAAAGCAATCATTAAATGACGGCATAGGAAGGGGAAGCGAACAGCCCTTGAGTAAGGAAACGGGAAAGGCATAAATTTTTCATTTTTCGAAAAAAAACGGTCTAGGCGAATACCCAATCGCCGTCCGCGTGAATACGATGAAGTAATTCGTGTGACGGGAGCTGATACGATGAAGAAAGCGCTGCATTATATCGCCATCGGAGACTCGCTGACGGTCGGATACGGCGCATCGGCCGGACAGGGCTTCGTTCCGCGCTTCGCTATGATGGCTGAGGAGCGGCTGGGGCGGAAGGTCGAGGTTATCAATGTAGGTGTGGTCGGGGCGAAGACGGACGAAATTATTCATACGGTCGAAACGGACCGCAGCGTACGCGAGTACATCGTCAAGGCTCACTTGATCACGGTAACGGCAGGCGGCAACGATCTGCTGAGCGCGGCGAAAACGTTCTTCTACGAGGGGCGTTCCGACGAGCTGAAATCGGCTTTAAGGCATTATGCCTCGGAGTATAAGCGTCTGGTCGCCGAATTGAAGCAGCTGAAGCGTTCGGCCAAAGCGCCGTATATGATCAGGCTGGTCAATCTTTACAACCCGATACCGATGGTGCCGGTTGCAGCTTTTTGGGTACAGCAATTCAACAGGCAGTTGATGAGATATGAAGACCGAAATATACGCGTCGTCTCGGTGTTCGAAGCGTTCGAAGGACGCGAGGAGGAACTGCTGTATGTCGATCACATACATCCGAATGCAAACGGCTATGCGGTTATCGCCGAGCAAGTCAGGTTAGCCGGCTTTTCTCCGCTCGTCTAAACCGCTGAACCGCTGATCCTATGAGATCGGCGGTTTTTTTTTGAACGTAAAAGACGAATGTTGGACAACCTGCGGCCCATACAATGAAATAACCGTTAATCAACCCCTGTTCAAGGACGGGTTGTCGCTGAGCGGTAGGGGAGGGGCGAACCATGAATATCGTCGTATGCCTCAAACAAACGTTGGATACGGAGGAACGCGTCGTCAGTCGAGCCGGAACCGTCGAGCCGGAAGACGGCAAGCGCGTCGTCAACCCTTATGACGATTTTGCGCTGGAAGAGGCGATTCGGTTGAAGGAAAAGATAGGCGGAACGGTTACCGTTATTACCGTCGGTCCGCAGCGCGCGGAGGCGGCGATTCGCTCGGCGTTCGCGGTAGGCGCCGACGAAGCGCTGCTCATTCATGACGAACGATTGTTTGGCGATGAGTATGCGATAGCGGAAACGTTGGCTGCGGCCATACGCACTCGCGCAGATGCCGGCAAACCGTTCGATCTGGTGCTCGCCGGGCACATGTCGGTGGACAACGGAGCATCGCAAGGAGGTCCCCGAATTGCGGAGCTTCTCGGCATTCCGCATATCGCCGCGGTAACGGAGCTTGTCGTCTCAGGTTCCGAGGTGAAGGCTCGCCGTGATGTGGAAGGGGACGAGGAGACGGTTACGGTCAAGCTGCCGCTCCTTGCTACGGCGCAGCAAGGCTTGAACGAGCCGCGCTACCCGACGCTGCCCGGAATCATGAAAGCCAAGAAGAAGCCGATCGAGACGGCGACGGCCGAGCAAATCGGACTCGATTCCGCGCGGTTTATGCCGAAAACGATTACGGTCGAGCGCTTCTTGCCGCCGCCGAAGCAGCCGGGCCGCCTTATGACAGGGGAGTTACATGAACAAGCGGCCGAACTCGTTCGATTGCTGCATGAGGAGGCGAAGATGCTATAAAGGGGGCAACGTTACACGCTAACGAACCGGTTCACGGGCCAAACACCTGGGAGGTGAAGCTGTGGGAAGAAACGTACTCGTTTGGGCGGAAACGAAGGACGGTGCGGTCCGGCGCGTTTCGCTCGAGGCGCTGCATGCAGCCAGAACGATAGCGGGCTCGGACGGGAGCGTCGGTGCCGCGCTGATCGGACCGTTTCCGGATGGAGCCGCCGATTTGCTCGCCGCCTATGGCGCGGACCGCGTATATGAAGCGGTGGATGCGCAGCTAGCCGCATTCACGCCGGAAGGCTATACGCAAACGCTGCTGCAATTAATAGCCGCCTTATCGCCGGACGCGGTGCTGGCGCCCCATTCCGCGCGAGGCAAGGACGTGCTGCCGCGGGCAGCTGCGAGACTGGGCTGCGGCATGATCAGCGATTGCATAGCGGTATCGGATACGGATGGAGCGGCCGTCTTTACGAGACCGATCTATGCGGGCAAAGCCTTCGAACGCAGAACGTTCGAAAGCGGGATCATGTTCGCGACGATTCGGCCGAACAATATCGCCGCTCTGGAGCCGGATTACTCCCGAACAGCCGTTTGCGAGCGGATTCCGGTCAAGCTGGCCGATTTGCGTACGATCGTTACCGGTTTCGTGCATAAATCTTCAGGCGGAGTGGATTTAAGCGAAGCAAGGGTGATCGTATCCGGTGGACGCGGCGTCCGGAGCGAGAACGGATTTGCGCCGCTGCGCGAGTTAGCCGATGTGCTTGGCGGTGCGGTCGGAGCCTCCCGCGGAGCGTGTGACGCCGGGTACTGCGACTATGCGCTGCAAATCGGCCAAACCGGCAAAGTCGTAACGCCGGATCTGTATATCGCTTGCGGCATTTCCGGGGCCATTCAGCATTTGGCGGGCATGTCGGGCTCGAAAATCATCGTGGCGATCAACAAGGACCCGGAAGCGCCTATCTTCCAAGCGGCGGATTACGGCATTGTCGGCGATTTGTTCGAGGTCGTGCCTCTGCTGACGCGGCAGATCAAAGGTTTGCAGGCAGGAGGCTAACGAAGCGAAGCGTGGGAAGGAAGCCAGCCAGGAGGTGGATCGTTTCATGCGTAACGAACCGTGGTATTCGTTCTACGAACATGAAGTCCAGCCGCAGCTTGATTACCCGACCAAACCGCTAACCGCGCTTTTGAACGAAGCGGCCGAAAAATACCCCTCCCATGTTGCGATCTATTTTATCGGCAAAAAGATGACGTACCGGAAGCTTCGCGAGGATGCGTATCGATTCGCTAATGCGCTTCGCTCGCTTGGAGTCGGCAAGGGCGACCGGGTGGCGCTTATGCTGCCGAACTGCCCGCAATACGTGATCGGCTATTATGGGGCGCTGTACGTCGGTGCGGTGATCGTGCAAACCAATCCGCTCTATGTCGAAAGCGAGCTCGAAAGGCATTTGAACGATTCCGGCGCCAAAGCGATCGTATGTCTGGATCTCGTTTATCCGAGGCTGCGAGCGGTCCGAGACAAGGTGACTACGCTCCAGCATGTCGTCGTTACCAGTATTAAAGACTTTTTGCCGTTTCCGAAAAGTATGCTGTATCCGCTTGTGCAGAAACGGAAGGGCGTTCCTTTGCCCAAATTGGACCCGGCCCGCGATCGCGTGCAGCTTTTTGCCGGGTTGCTGTCGGCCTCACCGAGCACGCCGGTCGAAACGGCGGTCGATCCCGTACGCGACGTTGCGGTCCTGCAGTATACCGGAGGGACGACGGGGACGTCCAAGGGTGCGATGCTGACCCATTTCAATCTGATCGCGAACGCCCTGCAATGCCGTGCCTGGATGCACAGAATGAAGGAAGGGAAGGAAAGTCTTTTGGCTGCGGTACCGCTCTTTCATGTGTACGGAATGACGGTATGCATGAATCTGGGGGTGCTTGCAGGCGCGAGGCTTGTGCTGCTTCCGCGGTTTGAGATCGATCCGCTGCTCGATCTGATTCATACGCAAGAACCGACGCTTTTCCCGGGTGCGCCTACGATGTACATCGCCATCATCAATCATCCGAACATCGGGCGTTATAAGTTGTCATCCATACAATGCTGCATTAGCGGGTCGGCTCCGCTCCCTCAATCGGTTCAAACGAAATTCGAGGAGTTGTCCGGCGGCCGACTTGTGGAGGGCTTCGGACTGACGGAGGCATCGCCCGTTACGCATGCCAACCCGATATGGGGGAACCGCAAAACCGGCAGCATCGGACTTCCTTGGCCGGATACGATGTGCAAGATCGTCGAAACGGCGACCGGCAAGGAGCTTCCGCCCGGCGAGGTGGGGGAGTTGATCGTCAAAGGACCGCAGGTGATGCAGGGGTATTGGAACAATCCGGAGGAAACCGCCGCCGTCTTGAAGGATGGCTGGCTGTATACCAGCGATCTCGGTTACATGGATGAGGAAGGATACTTCTATATCGTCGACCGCAAGAAAGACATGATTAATGCCGGCGGCCTCAAGGTGTACCCGCGCGAGGTCGAGGAGGTGCTGTTCGGCCATCCTGGCGTTCAGGAAGCTGCCGTAATCGGCGTTCCCGATCCGTATCGGGGCGAAACGGTAAAAGCGTTTATCGTTAGCAAGAAAGGGGCCGAACTCAGCGAATCGGAGCTGGATGCGTTTTGCCGAAGCCGGCTGGCAGCCTACAAAATCCCGCGCGTGTACGAATTCCGGCAAGAGCTGCCGAAGACGTTCGTCGGCAAGGTACTGCGGCGTCTGCTCGTCGATGAAGAGAGAAAGCGGTCCTCTTCCGATGATTCGGACGGCGGAGAGCGGAGAGAAGCGGAATTAGCAGCGAATCGCGATAGCCAAGAGGCCGAAAGGACCGGCATGAAGGGCGAAGGAGAAGAGCAAGAGTAAGGCCAAGGGCGAGTGTGATGTGATTGTTTGATGACAAACCTCTGCATTAAGGGTCTTTACCGTCTTCTAATTCTCGCCTTTTCGGGAATATCGGAAAAATTGGAGTCTTTTGCGTCGTCTAAAACAACTCACTTCACAATCACACACTCGCCTAATCACTCGCTTACTCGGAACTTACAAACGATTCTGTAAATCTGCTTTATCAAAATGTTATTCTACCAGGACTTATCAGCCTTGTTGCCGACATGAAACCTGCGTTATTCGCAGCAAGCCTATTCCAAAGGAAGGAGTGTGATGGCATGAGGCCGACGATACGCAGAGCTGTCGTCCTTGGAGCGGGTGTCATGGGTGCGGCAATTGCCGCAAATCTAGCGGGAGCGGGTGTAGATGTCGTACTGTTGGACCGTCCTACGGACGATTCTTCGGAAAGGCCGGCAGCATCCGTCGATCGCAGCAGACTGGCGAACGCGGGCAAGCAAAATCTGTTAAAGCAGAAACCGTCTCCTCTCTTTGACCACTCGGATTTGGATCGTATCGACACCGGTAATTTCGAGGAACATCTGCATGCGGCGGCTGATGCGGATTGGGTGATCGAGGCGGTGAGCGAACGTCTCGACATCAAGCTGGAGCTGCTTGCGAAGCTTGCCCCGCATCTCCAAGCTGGCACCATCGTGAGCAGCAATACGTCCGGCTTGTCGATCAACCGGCTGGCGGTGGCGATGCCGGAGAAGGTTCAGCCTTTTTTTCTCGGTGCGCATTTCTTTAATCCGCCCAGGTACATGAAGCTGCTGGAGCTGATCCCCTCGGCACACACTTCTAAGGAGACGATCGAACGGCTGGCCTCATTCGCGGAGCGGCGTCTCGGCAAGGGGATCGTGACCGCGAAGGATAGCCCGAATTTTATCGCCAATCGCATCGGAACTTACGGGATCATGGTTACTTTGGAAGAAATGTCGGCACACGGATTATCCTTGTCCGCAGTCGATGCTTTAACCGGCACGGCGCTCGGAAGACCAAAAAGCGCGACCTTCCGCACGCTTGACATTGTCGGGCTTGATACGTTCGCTCATGTGGCGAACAATATGCGCGAACACGCAGACGATGAAGAGGAACGGCAAATATTTGCCCTGCCGGAATGGTTTCGTGAAATGGTCGGACTCGGCCGGTTGGGGGAGAAGACGGGGCAGGGCTTTTATAAGGCGGTTCCGGGTGAGGACGGCAGCAAAACCATTTTGCAGCTGGATCTTCTTACAATGAATTATACGCCAAAAGACAAAACCCGCTTCGCTTGTCTTGATGCAGCCAAAAACGGGAAGACAGCGGCCGAAAAGCTTACGGCTATGACTAGCGGACTCGATCCGGGATCGGCTTTCGTATGGGACGTTCTTAAGCGCACCCTCTTGTATGCCGCAGCCGTCATGCCGGTTATAGCCGACGATCTGGCAAGCGTTGACGACGCGCTTCGCTGGGGCTTTAACTGGGAATGGGGGCCGTTTGAACTCTGGGATAAACTTGGGTTCGTGAAGACGGCACTGCGTATGAAAGCGGAAGGCGAGGTTCTGCCGCTATGGATTGAACGCCGACTGGCCGACGGCATACCGAGCTTCTATGAAAAAGGTGAAGTTGTCGGCTCGGATGGCGAAAGATGCAGCCGCAAGGTGCCGCAAGAGCATATAAAGCTATCGGCGCTTAAAAAACAAGATAAGAAAATCATTCGTCAAAATTACGGCGCTACCCTCGTCGATATTGGGGACGATGTGGTCTGCTTGGAGCTCCATTCGCCGAATAATGCGGTAGGGCCGGATATTTTGCAGATGGTGACTTATTCCGTAGATGAGACCGAGCGCAATTACCGCGGACTTGTCATAGCAAGCGAAGGGAAGCATTTCTGCGTCGGAGCGAATTTGATGCTGCTGCTGATGGAGGCTCAGGACGACAATTGGACGGAAATCGATCGGATGATTGCAAGCTTTCAGCGTGCGGGAATGGCAATCAAATACAGTGCCCGCCCGGTTGTTTCGGCCCCCTACGGGATGACGCTCGGAGGAGGCGTCGAACTGTCGATTCCGGCTGCTCGCGTACAGGCATCAGCTGAAACGTACATGGGACTGGTAGAAGCGGGGGTCGGCTTGATACCAGCGGGAGGCGGAACGAAAGAAATGCTCGTGCGAGCGGCGGCGGCTGTTGATTTTGACGGCAAAGTCGATTTGCAGCCTTTCGTTAACCGCGTATTCGAAACAATCGGGATGGCAAAAGTGTCCACAAGCGCAGCCGACGCCAAGCGAATCGGCTATCTTCGGACGCACGACAATATTTCATTCAATCGCGAACGGCAGCTGTTCGACGCGAAACGGACGGTGCTTGCACTGGATGCGGAAGGCTATGTGCCGCCTGCTCCGCGGCAAACGCGAGTCGTGGGCGCACCGGGACTGGCGGCGCTTAATCTGGGCGTATACCAAATGCGCTGCGGCGGATTGATCAGCGAGCATGACGCCGTGATCGGCGGCAGACTGGCTCACATTTTGTGCGGCGGCGAGGTGCCTGCCGGGACGCTTGTGAGCGAAAATTATTTGCTGGAGCTTGAACGGGAGGCGTTCCTCAGCTTGTGCGGCGAACCGAAAAGCCAAGCACGTATGCAGCATATGCTGCTTAAAGGCAAGCCGCTGCGCAATTAGCAGGCGGCGCCAAGCGCCATCACGGGGAGGAGGAAACGTCGATGAAAGAAGCCGTAATCGTAACGGCGATTCGGACAGCGGTCGGCAGAGCGGGCAAAGGGATGCTTCGCTGCGTTCGTCCGGACGATCTTGGCGGGCATGTGGTGCGGGAAGCGATTGTTCGAACGCGCGGAGTGACTGACACCGATATCGACGACGTCATTATCGGCTGCGCCATGCCGGAAGGCGAGCAAGGACTGAATATAGGACGTATCGTGGCGCTGCGCGCAGGCTTGCCGGATAGCGTTCCCGGACTTACCGTTAACCGTTTCTGCGCTTCCGGTCTTCAGGCGATCGCCTATGCGGCGCAGCAAATTCAAAGCGGCGCAGCGGATACGATTGCGGCAGGCGGGGCGGAAAGCATGAGCATGATTCCGATGGCAGGCTCCCGGCCGCTGCCCAATCCGTACTTGGTCGAATACCGGCCCGAATTATACATGGCGATGGGCCATACTGCGGAAGAGGTCGCCAAACGATACAGCGTATCGAGAGCGGACCAGGACCGATTTGCCGAGAACAGCCACCGAAAAGCGGCGGCAGCCATCGCCTCCGGCAAATTCCGCGATGAAACGGTTCCGTATTCGGTTGAAGAAAGGTCGCTCGGTAATGACGGCAAGCTGCGCGTTCGCAGCGTGAAGTTCGATACCGATGAAGGGGTTCGCGCGGATACCAGTGTTGAGGTGCTGGCAAAGCTCAGGCCTTCCTTTCATCCGCAGGGCACCGTTACGGCAGGAAACGCATCGCAGATGAGCGACGGCGCCGCCGCCGCCATCGTGATGTCTCGGGAGAAAGCGAATGAGCTCGGTCTGAGGCCTCTTGCGATATTCCGGTCTTTTGCCGTCACCGGCGTGGCTCCCGACGTCATGGGCGTCGGTCCGCTTACGGCCATACCGAAAGCGTTGAAACAAGCGGGAATCGGGATTGCCGACGTCGATTTGTTCGAGATTAACGAGGCTTTCGCAGCGCAGTGCTTGCCGGTCATTCGGCAGCTCGGCATCGATGAAAGCTGCGTCAATGTAAACGGGGGAGCGATCGCCCTCGGACATCCTCTAGGATGTACCGGCGCCAAGCTGACGGCAACGCTGCTGCACGAGGGGCGCAGACGCAGCAGCCGTTATGGCGTCGTCAGCATGTGCATAGGCGGCGGGATGGGTGCCGCGGCGGTTTATGAATTTGCTTAGACCAGAGGTCAAGGCCAAAGCTTCCCTTCAAGGAAGCGATGAAGGTTGCGATTACTATTGGACGGAGGTGAAACGCCTATGGCTGTAAATCCGCTTATTCGCGGAGGAAGCTTCCTGCTTGGATCATCGGAAGCGGAGTCCGTGTTTACACCGGAGGATTTTACGGAGGAACAGCTTATGATCGCTGAACTGACGGAACAGTTCGTCGAGGGCGAGGTGCTGCCGCATGACGAGAAGCTGGAAAAGCAAGATTTCGAGCTGACGGTCAAGCTGCTCCGGCAAATGGGGACGCTCGGTTTGCTCGGTGCCGATATACCGGAAGTATACGGGGGAGCCGATCTTGATAAAATCAGTTCGACGCTTATTACCGAGAAGCTTGTGCGCGCAGGAGCGTTCGCATTAAGCTTCGGTGCTCATGTCGGCATCGGGAGCTTGCCGATCGCCCTGTTCGGCAATGAGCAGCAGAAGCAGCGCTACTTACCGAAACTCGTTTCGGGTGAAACGATTGCCGCCTACTGTTTGACCGAGCCGACCTCGGGTTCCGATTCGTTAAACGCACGGACGACCGCCAAGCTCAATCCGGAAGGGACGCACTATGTCTTGAACGGAGCCAAACAGTTCATTACGAACGCCGGATTTGCCGGATTGTTCATCGTATATGCAAAGGTTGCCGGCGAGAAATTCACCGCGTTTATCGTCGAACGCGAGTTCTCCGGCGTTTCTACCGGACCGGAGGAGAAGAAGATGGGAATCAAGGGGTCGTCTACACGGCCGCTGCTGCTCGACGAGGTGCCGGTTCCCGTTGAAAACGTGCTCGGCGAAATCGGCCGGGGGCACGTCATTGCTTTTAATATTTTGAACATCGGGCGGTTCAAGCTGGCTGCAGGCTGTGCGGGTTCAGCCAAATGGGCGCTCGAGCTCGCCATCCAGTACGGTAAGCAGCGCAATCAGTTCGGCAAGCCGCTCATCGCATTCCCGCTTATTCAGAAAAAGGTAGCCGATGTTGCCATCCGGACTTATGCGGCGGAAAGTATGGTCTATAGGACTTCGGGGCTGATTGAAGCGGCGATGAAGCCGCTTGATAAGGAAGCGCCGGATTACAGCCGGCTCGTGGCCAAAGCGGTAGAAGAATACGCGATGGAATGCTCGCTCAATAAGGTGTTCGCGACGGAATGCCTGGACTATGCCGCTGACGAGGGCGTACAGATTCATGGCGGCTACGGCTATATCCAGGAATATATGATCGAACGGATTTACCGCGACTCGCGCATCAATCGCATTTTCGAAGGGACGAACGAAATCAACCGTTTGCTGATTCCCGCCACGCTGCTGAGAAAGGCGATGAAGGGCGAGCTGCCGCTGTTCCAAGCGGCTGAACGGCTTCAGCAGGAACTGATTGCCTACGTCCCTGCCGTTTCGGAAGACGGGGCGCTGGCGCAGGAAACGGAAATGATCGGCGCAGCCAAAAAAATGTTTCTGATGGCGGGCGGTATGGCTGTCGCGAAATATGGGACTGAGCTGGATGCGGAGCAAGAAATTCTGGAGTCTCTCGCCAATATGATCATGGAGATTTATGCGGCGGAGTCCGCCCTGCTGCGTGCCGTTAAAATAAGCGAACGGGATGGAGCCGAAAAAGGCGGCTTGAAGTCCAAGATGGCGCAAGCGTTCGTACACGAATCGTTCGCGCGGATAGAGTCGGCTGCGCGAACCGCGCTGGCAGCTATGAGCGATGGAGATAAGCTGCAGACGGAGTTGTCTGTCCTCAAGAAATTGACCCGGTTCAAGCAAGTGAATCTCATCGCCTTGAAGCGAAGCATTGCCGCCGTCCATATTGCCGCCGGCAAATATGTGACGTGATCGTCCGCGCCGAGCTTCCGGATGACTGGCATGAAGGAGGTAATCCATCATAGATACCGGGAAGAAGATGTCGGATGAGGAGTGGGAGGCGCTTGAACGGGCCGCGCAAGGAACGTTTTGGACCTATCTCGGCTGCAAGCTGGACAAATGGGACGGCCGTCAGGTTGTCATTTCGCTTGACGTTCAGCCACACCATCTAAACTTGATCGGCATTTTGCACGGCGGCGTCCATGCGTCTCTGCTAGACAACGCGATGGGATTGGCGGCAATGGCTTCGCGTCCGAAGGAGAAGATCGTCACCGCCGTTATGAACGTGCATTTCGTATCCCCGATCCGCGCCGGACTTGCGACCGTCACGGCGGAAATCGTTCATTCCACCCGCAAGGGGATAACGGCCCAGGGACGAATCGTAGACGCCGACGGCCGCCTCGGATCAATCGGAACCGGTTCGTTTCGGGTAACGTAACGATTGGCGGAACATAACGGCATCCTAAACACGGTTCGCGTTTTGCCAAGCAAAACGACTTCGGAAAGGCGGTGCAACGATGAAGCTGTACTTTGTTTCCGCATTCGTTCATTCGTTCGCTGCTCTCTACACGCAAATAGCTCCTTCCGCGGTAAGCAGAGGAAGCGGAACGTTTCTGGCCATCCATTTGACGGCGGCTCTACTGGTGACTTGCTACGCAGTCTATTTGTTCGCGCATATCGTATACAGCCGCTATTTATTTATCCGGCTTGGGAGACCCGGTGAGGAGAACGTCAAGGCGGAATGGCGTGCCCGGCTGAAGCGAGCTGCGGCCCAAATGTTCGGTCATGGCACGCTGCTTCAGGATTGGCGAAGCGGGCTCATGCATCTCGTCATTTTTTACGGCTTCATCATGCTGCAGCTTGGCGCCTTAGATCTGATCCTGCAAGGTATCAATACGGAGTGGCATTTGCCGATCGGCGGCGTATACCCGTGGTTTGAGCTCAGTCAGGAAATCGTCGTTCTGCTCGTTATGGCGGCGGTTATGTATGCCGCCTACCGTCGATACGTCGAAAAGCTGTCTCGCTTGAAGAAGGGCTGGGGACCTGCAATCGTCCTTCTCTTCATAAGCGGACTTATGCTGAGCGTGGTGTTCACGCTCTCGGCCAAACGTGCATGGCTGGGCGAAACGGCATCCGGCTACCAGCCTCTAGCTTCGGCAGTTGCAACTTGGTTCGAACCGCTGGGCGAAGCGGCGAATGGCGTTATGTTTTATGCGGGCTGGTGGTCGCATTTGCTCATTTTGCTTGCCTTTCTCGTCTATGTGCCTCAATCGAAGCACGCTCATCTCTTATTTGCGCCGGTCAATTTGTTTTTGCGAAGCGGGAAGCCGGCGGGGAGGCTGGAACCGGTCGATTTGGAGGACGAGAATGCCGAATCGTTCGGCGCGGGGAAAGTCGAGCATTTTACGCGCAACCAGTTGACGGATTTATATGCATGCGTGGAATGCGGCCGCTGTACCTCTTCGTGCCCGGCTTCCGGAACGGGTAAAATGCTTTCGCCGATGCATCTGATCATTCATATGCGCAATCACCTGACGCATAAAGGCGCTGCGATTACGTCGCGCACGCCATGGATGCCCGCATTCGCTTTCTCAAGCACGGCGGAGAATCGGGCTGCCTCCGAAGGAAAGGGGCCGAACGTCGGAGGGACGGAACGCGCGGAATTTGCGGCGGAATTACTCGGCGATACGGTTACGGAGCAAGAGTTATGGGCTTGTACGACGTGCCGCAATTGCGAGGATCAATGTCCGGTTGCGAATGAACATGTTAGCTTTATCGTCGACATGCGACGATATTTGGTTCTGACGCAAGGCAGTTTGCCGGCGGAGGCAGGAAGAACGCTGACGAATATCGAACGGCAGGGCAATCCATGGGGGCTTAGCAGACAGGAACGCGCCCGATGGAAGGAAGGTTTGGATGCAGGAGAAGAGGCGCCGGCCATTCAGGAAGGAAAGCCCTTCGACTACTTGTTCTACATCGGCTCGATGGGCGCCTACGACAAGCGCTGCCAGAAAATAACCCGAGCGTTTATTAAAATCATGAACCGTGCCGGCATTTCGTTCGCCGTCCTCGGGAACGAAGAAACCAACTCGGGCGATACCGCAAGAAGGCTTGGCAACGAATTTCTTTTTCAGGAGCTTGCCCGCGCGAATATCGAATTGTTTGACAAGTACGGTGTCCGTAAAATCATCACGATCGATCCCCATGCCTACAATACGTTCAAGAACGAATACCCGGATTTCGGTCTCTCGCCGGATGTCGAGGTATACCATCACAGCGAATTGATTGCCAAATGGTTGAAGGAGGCTCGGATCGCCCCTGCAATGAAGCTTGCGGAAAGGGTCACGTATCATGATTCTTGTTACCTGGGGCGGTATAACGGCATTTATGGAGGGCCGCGCGAGATACTGGAGTCTGTTCCGGGATTAGAGGTGGCCGAAATGGAAAGGTCTGGACGCAATAGCATGTGCTGCGGTGCGGGCGGAGGCAGAATGTGGATGGAGGAGAACGAGGGGAAGCGGGTTAATGTCGCGAGAACGGAACAGGCGCTTGCGGTTAAGCCTACGATAATCGGAACGGCCTGCCCGTATTGCTTGACGATGATGAGCGACGGTACGAAGGCGCTTGAGGCCGACGACCGGGTAAGGACGATGGACGTTGCCGAGATCGTTGCCGCATCTCTTGAATAAAGCTTTGCATAACGCGCTCCGGGCTTCCGGGCGCGTTTGTTATGTCATTTTCCGATTTCCGGCATATTCATTGACGATTCCTGTCGAACGGCTGTATAATTTTGGAGTGGCGGGTAACTCCGTGCCGCGAGAACGGCAAACTGCGTGAAAACGCAAGACGCAAAGCTATAGGGGCTAATGACGCCAGCCGTCCAAGCCAGCCAGCTGCCGAATGGGATGAAGGGAGACGACGACAATGAACGTATCCGGAGCCAACGCCGCATTGCAAGCTGCCGGCAGCGCCGACTTGCTGCAGCAATTGATAGGCGTACGCATGCTGGACAAAACGATGGAGGCTAGCGCTGAGCAAACGAGCGTTATGCTGAACGATTTTGCGGCAGCACAGCAGAAAGTGATCGAGACTTCCGTTCAGCCGCATCTAGGTCGTTCGATTGACCTGCGAGGGTAGTGAAAACGCTGGATAAACGGCCTCCTTTTCTTCCAATGAAGAGAAGGGGGCTTTTTTTGTACATTTATCAGACTAGCATGCCGCTTTGCGGCACCACTGGATCCTTGAAATAGAAGAATTTATATGTTTCACACGATAAGCGCTTATATTTCTCCGGTAAACGCATAGCGTCATATGACGCCATGCGTTTATCCTTGTGTATACCTGAACGAAAAAAACGAAACGAACAGGGAACTTTTTCCTTTGTGACCCGTCTAATCCATGAGGAACTCACTGAGCTCGCGATTCAACTTCATCGTCGGCATCGTCCGACACCCCGGGGTTTAATTTGGTAACCGAACAGGACAGGTGAACGCTTTGGCATTCGAATATTTAGCCACTATCTCGGAAGGGATGGAAAAAAACAGGACATTAACCGACTTGATGGAAACTTACGGAAAAGATATGTGGAATTATGCGTTTTTTCTGACGCTTCGCGCCGACATTGCCGACGATGTTATGCAGGATGTATTTATTAAAGTTTATGAGAAGTTGTGTGCATTTCGCGGCGAGTCGTCCGTCCGTACCTGGCTGCTTGCCATAACCCGCAACGTTGTCCGCGATTACCAGCGTTCTTCCTGGTTTCGGCGTGTCAGCCTCGTTGAACGGTTTTTGCAGAGACAAACGACGTCTCCGTCAGCAGAGTATGTGGTCATCGATGCCTTATCGAGGGAAGAGGTGTGGCGGGAGGTGCTCGGTCTGCCGAAAAAGCTTCGTGAGACCCTTCTGTTGTACGCCCATCATCATTTGTCGATAGCGGAAATCGCCGGGCTGCTGGACATCTCGGAGGGAACGGTCAAATCGCGAATGCACCGGGCACGCGCCAAAATAAACAAGCAGTTAAACGGGGAGGTGCCGGAACATGCACGCTGCTGAATGGGAAGAAAAACTGAAGGAAGCGCTACCCCACACGGAGGAACGAATCCTCGCAAACCGCAAAAAGATTGAGGAGCGGATAAGAATGGAGCAAAGCAAAATAAAACGGTTCTCCGTAAGATCGGCTGCAGCGGTATTTGTGATGGCACTTGCGGCGGTCTTGGTTATTGCCAAACCTGATCTGCTGAGAAGCGGTTATGACTGGATGAAGAGTTTATCTGGCGGAAAAGCCGTAGTAACAGCCGATCCGCTTGATGATGGCGATGAAAAGTCGCTTAAAGTGCTCGTTTACATGAATGAAAGCAATTTTATGGACAAATACGGACGACTGATTATGCTGAAGAAACCGAACATTGCGTTCGATATCGTCATCTATAAATACGATTATAACCAACAAGATAAAGCGTACGGCGAGTTGAAACGGCAAATCGAAATCGAGAAACCTGATCTTATCTACCTTTCGGATGTAACGAATTGGTATGGCAGGCTTGTCAAGGACGGTTTCCTGGTCGAGCTGGATCCGCTGATCAAAAAAGACAAGTTCGATCTTGATAGCCTTCATCCTTCCGTTCCCAGCACAATTCGAGCGATGGGCGACGGTAAGTTGCATGCATTGGCACCAACAATGAAAAGCAAGGCGCTTTTTTACAATAAAGATATGTTCGACCAGTATCAGATCCCTTATCCTAGAAGCAAAATGAGCTGGGAGGAGCTTCTTGTGCTGGCGAGCCAATTTCCCGCCAAAAAACCGGATCTGTACGGCCTGCAAGCAAGCGGTGAAAACGACCCGTTCCAGGCGGTCGATTTGTTATCGGCCGTCCATGCGCTGTCGCCAATTTCCAAAGACGGCACCAAGGTTGATTTGCAAACGAATGAATGGCGTCAACTATGGAACACCGTAATCGCGGAGTACAAGAACAAGACGTTATACAACCGTCCAGGAATGGAGCAAGGGAAGTCGTATTCACTCTCCGATCTGGCTAAGATGAACGGATTTCTGAGTGGGAAGACGGCGATGGAAATAACTTCACATACCGAACTGGGCGAAATCGCAAAAATGAAGGAAAACGGCTTAAAGCCTTTCTCGATCGGAATAGTCACCGTACCGGTCGAGCCCGGATCTTCCGACGCAGAAGGGGTATACGGGCTGGACGACCTGTTGGCTGTGTCGGCCAATTCGGAGAACCGGCAGGCGGCATGGGAAGTGCTTCGATATATCAATTCGGACGAAATGGCGCAATTGCTGCCGAAAGCCAAGATCTATAACGCTTTCAGGCGAAATCAATATCCGCTCTTGTCTCGTCCTTCCGCCATGATTCCGGTAGCAGGGATCGATCCAAAGCCGTTTTATGAATTGAAGGCAGCGATTGAGAAGAGCGGCCGGAAACGGATTCCCAACTCGCTCTCCGGTATGTGGGCGTCAAATGGCAGCGAAGAGCTGCGAGCGGTGTTGGACGGGAGTAAACATGCGAACGACGCGCTCATTTCGCTTGAAAGCAAACTGCAGCAGCAGTTTACCAAGACAAGCAAGCCTTAGATAGAAAGGGCAGGGAAAGAGTATGAAAAACAAAATCTTCCTGCTGCTTTTGGCAACATCGCTTCTTGCGGCAGGATGCGAAAAACAGCCGGAGGCAGCATCAAAGCCGGCCGTATCCGGCAAGCTCAAAACATCGCAGACAAAGCAGCAATATTATAGGGACTATGGGGATTTGATTGACACCAAATTCCCAGAGCTTGAGATGGAGTTCGCAGATGAGACACTGAATAATCCATCGATAAGTCTGCAAAGCGCGGTTATCGACTCGATCGACAAGGAACAAGCGGATATCGTCTCTTTTGTCGGTATCGACATGTACGAAAATATGGTCAAGAGCGGCAAAATTCTTGATCTCGAGCCATACATCGCACGGGATCGATTCGAGCTCTCAGGCTTCCTTCCGTCTGTCACAGATCTGTTGCGGGACAAAGGGAACGGAAAGCTTTACGGGCTATCAGTCAGATTTTTCAGCAGTGCGCTGGCGTTTAATAAGTCGCTGTTCGATCAAAAAAAGATCCCGTATCCGACAGACCGAATGAGCTGGACGGACGTAATGAACGTGGCCGGGCAGTTCGCCCAAGAGGGGGGAGGAGAACAAAGGAATATCGGTTTTTTTACAAGCAAAAACGTATTCGTCAGCCCATCGAGCTACGTGACGATGATCGGGAAAACAAACGGATTATCGTTAATAGACGCTGAGGCTAAAGAACTTCTGCTAGGATCGCCGGAATGGCGAAATGTGATCCGCCTGATCGTGGATGCGTATGCGAAGGGGGCGCTTCTGCCTCCGGAAGAGGCGAAAGCTTACACGAACCAGGAAGTGAATGCTCTTTCCGAGTCTTCTGATCTGTTTAAAGCCGGGCGGGCTGCAATGACGCTGACAAGTACGGATTTGATCAATAAGATGAAAGCAATGGAGCTCATGTTTGACGTAGGATTCGTCACGGCCCCTGTCGATCCGCAAATGTCTGACGGCACGATCCATGTCAGCCCGGCGACGATTTTCGCAATCGACGCACGGTCCCAAAATCCGGATACAGCGTGGGAGATAATCAAATTCGTCGTCAGCGATCAGGTCGCGCGCATTACGGAAAGAAATACGAATACAAGTCAATTTACGACACGTATCCATGTACTCGATAAAGAAACGGCAGGTACTTCGCTTGAGCCGTTTTACAAACAGCCGAAACTCGATAGCCGGTCGACGATCGGTAAAATGAATCCGAAGCTGCGTCCGGATTTTGAACGCAAGCTGTTTGGTTTGATCGATCGTGAGCTGATTGCGGTATATAAAGGCGAACAAACGACCGACGAAGCGGTCGCCAGCATTTTGAAGCAAGGACAACCGTTATTGAGCCGGTGATTTATGCCAGAACCAACTTCCGGTACTTTGGCGTGATATCTATGGTTTCTGACAATGTATTCGTGCCATCGCCCTATATGGAAAAAGGTGACGGACGGTTGCAGCGGCATGTATAATAAATTCAATCATACACGCCGGAGAGGCATTTGTTTCACTTGGAGGGGAATTTAATGGAAGGCACTATCATTTCGTTGAATGTCGGAAAACCGGCTGACGTCGAACATCAAGGGAAAATCGTAAGTACCGGGATTAATAAAAGTCCGGTTGAGACGCGATTGTTTTTGTCTGCGATCAATTTCGAGGGAGACGGTCAGGCGGATCTGAAGTTTCATGGAGGCGTAGATAAAGCGGTTTGTGTGTATTGCTACGAACACTACCCATATTGGCAGCAGGAACTGGAAAGGCCGCTTTCTTTCGGCGCATTCGGAGAAAACGTGACGGTAACCGGGATGCTGGAGCCGGATGTGCACATCGGGGATACGTTTCAACTCGGGGATGCGGTCGTTCAAATCAGCCAACCCAGGCAGCCTTGTTATAAGCTCTCCGTAAAATACGGCAAGCCCGACATGCCGCTCAAGGTGCAGAATGCCGGCTATACCGGTTATTATTTTCGCGTACTTCAGGAAGGATTCGTCTCCAAAGACAGCCGGCTTGTAAGGATCGAACGGGATCCGAACGGCGTCACGATCGAATATGCCAACCGGATCATGCACCACGACAAGCAGGACCAAGATGGAATCCGGCGAATATTGGCTGTTTCCGCGCTTTCGGCAAGCTGGAGAAAGACGCTCGAGAAAAGGTTGGACGGTCAAGAAACGGATACGAAAGAAAGATTGTCAGGCGTGTAACCGTCGTTCTCGCCAAAGGAAATTTCGTATATTTGGTCGAGTTTGTTTCGAGTAAAGCTATGGATACGCCGGAGAACCGAATCATGTTGGCCGAAATTCTGAAATCGTTTAAGGCGCTCGATTAATCAAAAAGGAAAAGCCGTTCGCGTAATGCAGCGGCTTTTTATATTGCTCACAGGCTTGACACGAAACCTTCCGGTGTCCTATTATTGAAATAGGAAACCAAAAGGTTTCGCAAAAGAAAGGACTGACTTCATGGAAGAGCTGCTGAAAAAGCTGCGCTATAAAGATGGACGAGCAGCTGTATGGAACGCTCCGGAAGGCTATTTTCTCGGGATCGAGGAAGAGAAGTCCGCGGAAGGAACATACGATTTCGTACAGGTATTCGTAAACAATGCCGACGAAGCTACAGAATGGGCGCCCAAAGCGATCGGATACCTGAATGAGGATGCGGTATTTTGGATCACATATCCGAAACAAAGCTCCAAAGTGAAGACGGACATCAACCGTGATAGTTTGGCTGCTTTGGTGCAAAATATAACGCCATACCGCCCGGTTAGCAATGTTGCCGTCGATGACAAATGGTCGGCGCTTCGATTTCGTCCCGTCGACAAAGTGAAGAGCGGGAAATAACATCATTTTCAGGAAAAGGGGAATGAAAAGAATGGAAAACAACAACAAAAATACCCTGCCGGATATTCGGCAATCGATCATGTTGAAAGCGCCGGTAAGCAAAGTTTGGGATGCTGTTGCAACTTCGGAAGGAATAGCCGCATGGTTTATGCCTAACAACTTCCAGCCGATTGCCGGCTATGAATTCGAATTAAATGCCGGTCCGTTCGGCAATTCTCCGTGCAAGGTGACGGAAATCGATCCGCCAAACCGCTTGGCGTTCTTGTGGGGGAAAGATTGGACCATTACCTTCGAGCTTGTCGAGCGAGGGGATAAAACCGAGTTTACCTTGATTCATGGCGGATGGGATGCCGACCAAGTTACGGAATTCGGCGAACTTCACTCGATCGTTCGCGAAAGAATGTCGAACGGCTGGGTGGGGCTTGTTCAAAAGCTTGGCGCTTATGTCGAGGGGTAATGGGACAGCCGCTGCGCCGAAGCATGATGTTTTTCAGGCGATCGCCGATCCGACGCGCCGCAAACTGTTGAAGCTGCTTGCAGACGAGGAAATGCCCGTAACCGTCCTTAGCGGACACTTTCCGATGAGCAGGACGGCCGTTTCCAAGCATCTGCGCATATTATCCGATGCCGGGCTTGTCAAAGAACGCAAGGCAGGCAGAGAAACCCGTTACCGGCTTCAACCAGAGCCGCTGCTCGAATTGAAGCGATGGCTTTCGTATTATGAACGTTTCTGGGAAAACAAGCTTGCTGCGCTCAAGCGTTATATCGAATCCGACGAACATGGGAATGGAGACGGGGGCAACGGCTAAGAATGGCGGTTGAGGTAACGAAATCGAGTACGGATATCAAAAAGTACACATAATATATGTTATGTAAACAAATTGTGCCTCGTCATCTTGATGACGAGGCTTTTTCTTCTATTTACAAACATCCATAGACTTTCGGAATTGCTTTAATCCGCATTCCGAAGTTTAACAAGCCGACATAAAGTGCGGGGCAGCTGTAAATAGTATCGGTATATAAATCATATGGAAATGGAGTCCTTTACATGGATACTTCCGTACGAGCTCAAGAACCGAAGCAGCGGAAATTGCTGGTGAGCGCAGGGTTAAGCTGGCTGTTTGACGCGATGGATGTCGGAATGGTTTCGTTTATTGTCGCTGCGTTGGTTGTCGAATGGGATTTGGGGGCACAGCAGGTCGGGCTGATGACAGCCATTAACTCGGTCGGTATGGCTGTCGGCGCAGCCGTTGCCGGCACAATGGCAGACCGGTATGGAAGGCGTGCCGTTTTGCTATGGACGCTGCTTATTTTCTCGCTCGCGAGCGGATTGTCCGCATTGGTTACGAGTTTTGGCGTCCTCTGCGCATTAAGATTCGTCGCAGGCTTCGGGCTCGGCGGCGAGCTGCCGGTTGCTTCCACCCTCGTTTCGGAGTCGGTACCGGTCAAGGATAGGGGGCGGATTGTCGTTCTGCTGGAAAGCTTCTGGGCGGGAGGCTGGATTTTGGCGGCTTTAATCGCATACTTCGTCATCCCCCAATACGGCTGGAGAATGGCGTTCGCGATCGGGGCCCTTCCTTCGCTGTACGCTCTCTATTTGAGAAGGGCAATACGGGACTCGAACAAATTTACCGCGCAAACCGGCCGCAAGCTGTCGTTCGGAGAGCGGATCGCATCCGTATGGTCGGCCAAATACCGGTTGTCCACCATTACGTTGTGGGTGCTTTGGTTTACCGTCGTGTTCTCGTATTACGGGATGTTTCTATGGCTGCCTACCGTTATGATGATGAAGGGCTTCGGTCTCGTCAAGAGCTTTCAATACGTGCTGATCATTACATTGGCGCAGCTTCCCGGATATTTTACCGCTGCATACTTCATCGAAAAATTCGGCCGCAAGTTCGTGTTGGTCGCGTATTTGCTAATGACGGCGGTAAGCGCGCTATGGTTCGGCAATGCGGTTACGGAAGGAATGCTTATGGCGGCCGGAATCAGCTTGTCGTTCTTTAATCTCGGCGCTTGGGGAGGCATGTACGCGTACACGCCCGAGCTTTATCCGACCGCTATCCGATCCACCGGCGTAGGGCTGGCTGCATCCTTCGGAAGGATAGGCGGCGTAATCGGCCCTTATCTTGTAGGGCAGCTTGTTGCGGGCGGAACGGCTATTACGGCGGTGTTTATGTTGTTCTTTGTTGCGATTCTTGTAGGGGCGGCTGCCGTTTTGTTTTTTGGCAAAGAAACGAAGGGGACGGATCCAGACGACGAGTAGGCGGAGGACTGGGGGCGAAACGAAAGATCGATGGTTTAGTGTCGCATTTGCGAGTTAGAAAACTATAGAAAAATAGAAAGATAACGTAATAAATAATATGTAAACTTAATGTTGCTAATTATATTCAGAGAATAATTTCCATACGATACTTTCATATTAAGGGTGGAGGTGTTGGTATGCGCGGCAAACTCTATCGCTTCGTGCCTTTTCTTGCGATAATCGCTTTCTCCGTTTGCTTGCTTCTTCCGTCCAAATCGTTTTCGTTCGGCGACGCTACGCTGAAATACGGGACTAGGGGAGGCGACGTTTACGAGCTGCAGGGCAGGTTAAACTATTTAGGCTATTATAACGGCGGCGTTGACGGCGTGTTCGGCTGGCAAACCTACCAGTCCGTTCGCAATTTCCAATGGAAATTCGGGATGGCCGTCGACGGCGTCGTTGGTGCCAAAACCAAAGATATGCTCGTTCGCGCGACGCGTAACTGGAGTGGAGGTTCGACCGGAACCGGGAACTACAGCTCACAGGATATGCAGCTGCTTGCTCAAGCGATTTACAGCGAAGCCAGAGGAGAGCCTTATATTGGACAAGTAGCGGTAGGCGCGGTTATTTTGAACAGGGTAAAGAGTTCGTTATTTCCGAACACGATTTCGGGCGTTATCTTTCAACCGGGGGCGTTCACGGCAGTGGCGGACGGCCAGTTTTGGCTCACCCCCAACCAGTCGGCACGCAATGCCGCAAGAGATGCGGTGAACGGCTGGGATCCTTCGGGCGGTGCGCTTTATTATTTCAATCCGAATACGGCTACCTCCGACTGGATTTGGACGAGGCCGCAGATCAAACAGATCGGCAACCATATTTTCACGAAATGACCGGGACGGCCCGCTTCTCCAAGCGGGTTTTTCGTTATGTGGGATCGATTGCTCTCAGATGGTTTTCCTTGGCTTAGCCAGCGAGAATAGGCTATAATGAAAATGCCTTCATCGAACAAGCTTTTAACTGGAAGCAAAGGGGATTAGCACGTGATTTCGATACGCAATTTGACGAAGAAGTACGAGTCGGGTCAGGAAGTGCTGAAGCAGATCAGCTTGCAGATCGACGACGGCGATTTCGTCGCGCTGCTCGGCGTGAGCGGAAGCGGCAAGAGTACGATCCTTCGCTGCTTAACCATGCAGGAAAAATGGGACAAAGGACAGCTTATATACAATGGGGACGACGTTACGGCGATGAACTTGCTGCAGCGTTTCAAGCTTCGCACGGAATGGGCGTATTTGCACGAGAAGCCTCAGCTGAATCCGAATAAAACGGCACTCAAAAACGTGCTGTCCGGAAGGTTTTACGAAACGCCGCTATGGCGCAAACTGATAGGCAAACCGGCGCAGGACGAGCATATGCTGGCAATGGATTTCTTAGAAAAGGTGGGCATGCTTGACAAAGCGCATGAACGCGTTTCCAAACTGAGTCATGGCGAGCAGCAGCGCGTTGCGATTGCGAAAGCGCTTGTCAAGGGAGCTAAAATAATCGTCGCGGACGAGCCTGTTTCCGGTCTCGAACCCGAATCCGCCATCCAGGTCATGCAGGACTTGAAGTCCGTTTGTCAGAAGCAGCAGGTAACCGTCGTCTGCAGTCTTCACCAAATCGAATTGGCGGAACGCTTTGCTACACGGATATGGGGATTGTCCGGAGGCAAAATCGTCGTCGATATTCCGGCGAGAAAATTAACGATGCGGGAGAAAGATTTGATATTTTAATGACATAAATTATTCATGACGTAAATTATATGAGGTCGAGGGAGAGAACGTAATGGTCAGCCAACCGATAGGGAGTAATTTTGAAACAAGATGCCTACACTCGCTTGTCAAGGTGTTTGCGGACGCGGAATTGAATGAAACGCCGTTTCGGCGCGCTACCGTTCTGCATAACGAAACGTATGCGTTCCAAGTTGCCTATCGTACGAATGCTACATATAAAAACGTTCAAGTCTCCGTCGTTTCGGAGCTTTCCAATGCGGTAACCTTAAGGGAAGTCGGGTTAGCGCCTTCGGAGTTCCCGATGTATGCCAATCACGACGGCAATCTGCTGCGCTCCGCGCCAGGTTTGTATCCGGATCCGCTATACCCGATCGGGAAGGAAGGCGTCAACGCGCTTCCCAGTCAATGGAGGTCGGTGTGGGTTTCCGTTGATGTGACCCCGCTTACGGCAGCGGGCAAGCACGTTATCGAGGTTCGCTTTGCGGAAGAGAACGGCACCTTGCTCGGGAGCGAGTCGTTCGAGCTGGACGTCGTTCCGGTATCGCTGCCTGAACAGCGTCTGATACATACGGAATGGTTTCATACGGATTGCATAGCTACTTACTACGGCGATGAAGTGTTCAGCGAAAGGCATTGGCAGCGCGTCGAACAATTTGTGAGAACGGCGTCCAAGCACGGGATGAACATGCTGTTGACCCCGCTGTTCACGCCGCCTCTGGATACGAAAGTTGGCGGCGAGCGTCCGACGGTACAACTGATCGATGTTACGAAGGAAGGCGATTCTTACCGCTTCGGCTTCGATAAGCTCAAACGCTGGGTCGACATGGCCGACAGCGCCGGTATCCGCTACTTCGAATTTTCGCACTTGTTCACGCAATGGGGTGCGGCTCACGCTCCAAAAATCATGGCGACCGAAAACGGCGAGTACAAACGGATTTTCGGCTGGGAAACGGATGCGCACGGGGAAGCGTACAAAGCGTTCCTCAACGGGTTCCTGCCTGAGCTCGTGGCGTTTATCGGGAAGCACGGTTTGAACGACAGAAGCTATTTTCACGTTTCCGATGAGCCGAGCATGAGTCATTTGGAATCTTACAGGAGCGCTTACGAAACGATTAAAGTGCATTTGGCGCAGTTCCCTATGATCGATGCGCTCTCGGATTACGCTTTTTACGAGAAAGGCCTCGTCAAAAATCCGATTCCCGCGAACAATCATATCGAGCCGTTTCTTGAGAACGGCGTGCCGAATTTGTGGACATACTATTGCTGCGCTCAATACCAGAAGGTAGCGAACCGTTTCTTCGCATTCCCGTCGGTACGTAACCGTGTTCTTGCGCTGCAGCTGTATAAATTCCAGATCGCGGGCTTCCTGCACTGGGGCTATAACTTCTGGTATTCGCAATATTCCATTAAGGAGATCGATCCGTTCCGCGTAACGGATGCCGGCCAGGGCTTCCCGTCCGGAGATGCCTTCCTCGTTTATCCGGGAGAAGAGGGCCCGATCGAATCGCTTCGGCTTGAAGTATTCAACGAGACGCTTCAGGATCTTCGCGCGCTTGAGCTGCTGGAGAGCAAAATCGGCCGTGACGCCGTCCTCTCGCTCATCGAGGAAGGACTTGAACAGCCGATTACGTTCAGCGAGTATCCGAGCGATGCCGAGTGGCTGCTGGGCAAACGCGAGCAGATCAACCGCCTTTTGGCGGAATCCCACTAATAGGTTAGAAGCTTCGGATAACAAAATTGCCTTCGACAACGAGAATAGGCATTTTCAGGAAAGAAGGAAATGGAGATGACAAGCAGAATTGCCGCACTGCAGGCATATCTGGAACGAAATCAATTGGATGCGATTCTGATCACGCAGCCCAAGCATATCTATTATTTGACCGGACTTGCCACCGATCCGCATGAACGGTTCCTTGGGCTTGTTCTTTCCCGGACGGCCGAACCGCTGCTGATTGTGCCTGCGCTGGACGAAGAAGCGGCACGTGCGGCCGATGGCGTACGGCATATCGTAACGCATACGGATACGCAAGATCCTCATTCGATTCTTAAGAAGCAACTGCCTTCTACCGTCAGCCGTCTCGGTCTCGAAAAGTCGCATTTGACGGTGAATCGTTACGAGGCGATTGCCGAAGCAGTCGGTGCTGCCGCTTATATAGATGTCGACGAACCGCTGCGCGAGATGCGATTAGTGAAGTCGGCGGATGAGATCGCAAGTATGAAAAAAGCCGTTCGGATTATAGAAGACGTTCTTCGCGCCGGCTTGAAGCACGTGAAACCGGGCGTGACGGAAATCGAGCTTGTTGCCGAACTGGAATACCAGATGAAAAAGCTCGGCTCCGACGGCCCTTCCTTCGATACGATGGTGCTTGCAGGAGAGAAGTCCGCGCTTCCGCATGGGGATCCCGGCACCCGCGAAGTACGCAACGGCGAACTGCTGTTATTCGATATCGGCGTTTATGCGGACGGGTATGCATCCGATATTACACGCACGTTCGCCGTAGGGGATATCAGCGACGAGCTGAAACGGATCTACGATACCGTGCTGCAAGCAAACAAAAGAGCGATCGATGCCGTAAAGCCTGGCGTTACCTATGCAAGTGTCGATCAAGCGGCGCGCGGCTATATTACATCCAAAGGCTTCGGCCCGCAATTCATGCACCGTCTCGGTCACGGGCTGGGTCTTGACGTCCACGAATATCCGTCGGTTCACGGCGCTAACCTCGAGCTGCTCCAGGAAGGGGCAACCTTCACGATCGAACCCGGCATTTATGTGCCCGGTCTCGGCGGCGTCAGAATCGAAGACGACGTATGGGTTACGGCCTTAGGCGTCGAAGTGCTGACTTCGTTCTCGAAGGAGCTAACGGTTATCGGTTAGGCCGTAAATGCATCGCAGCATATCAAGCTCGTTATCCTTGTTTCTCCGAGGATAGCGGGCTTCTTTTCGGGTTAGGTCATTCATCGCTTGTTTCATTTCGCCTCAAGTCCTGTTCGGTAGACATCGTGCTGAGAAGGGAAGTTGTTATCGTATCATCCGGGATGACAAGGCTTTTTCCTTGGAGTATGATGGAAAGCGATAGAAAAGATAGCTGAGGAGAACGTCATGCATCAACTGCCAATCGATCCGGTATTGCCGGAATTGCTGCATAAGCTACAATCGCATGCTAATGCGGTGCTGGTCGCCGCGCCGGGTGCCGGCAAAACGACGCGCGTCCCGCTTGCGCTTCTGAATGAGCCTTGGGTTCAAGGCCGCAAAATCATCATGCTGGAACCGCGCCGTCTCGCCGCTCGCGCGGCTGCCGGCTATATGGCTAGGTCGATCGGGGAAGAAGCCGGCGGGACGGTGGGCTACCGGGTAAGAATGGATACGCGAGTCAGCGCAAAAACAAAAATAGAAGTCGTCACGGAAGGCGTGCTTACCCGGATGCTGCAGGACGACATGTCGCTTGAAGGTGTAGCTGCTGTCATTTTTGACGAGTTTCACGAACGAAGTCTGCAGGCCGATCTTGGGCTTGCCCTATGCTTGCAATGCCAAGCGGTGCTGCGCGACGATCTGAAGCTGCTGGTCATGTCGGCTACGCTGGATGCAGAACCGGTTGCCGAGCTGCTGGGAAAAGCGCCAATCGTCATCAGCGAAGGGAGATCGTTTCCTGTCGAGACGCGGTATTTGAACCGCAGCATCGACGGGAGGATCGAGCCTGCCGTCGTACGAGCCGTTACGGAGGCGCTGCAGAACGATGAAGGCGATGTTCTGGTGTTCCTGCCTGGGACCGGAGAGATACGTCGTGTCATGTCCCAGTTAACGGCCCTATCCTTGGGGAAGGGCGTTCGCATTTCGCCGCTGTACGGCAATTTGCCGCAATCCGCCCAGGATGAAGCGATCGCTCCATGCCCGGCCGGACAGCGTAAGGTCGTGCTTGCAACATCGATCGCCGAAACGAGCTTGACGGTCGATGGCGTTCGGATCGTGATCGACTGCGGCTTAAGCCGGGTACCGCGCTTTTCGCCGAAAACCGGCATGACGCGTTTGGAAACCGTCACCGTTTCCAGAGCGTCCGCCGATCAGCGCAGAGGGCGGGCGGGAAGGCAAATGCCAGGCGTATGTTACCGGCTCTGGACGGAGCAAGAGGAACGCAAGCTTGCTGCGCGAAGCGTGCCCGAAATCAACGAGGCGGATCTGGCTCCGCTTGCTTTGGAGCTTGCAGCCTGGGGAGCGGCCGATCCGGCGGAGCTGCAATGGCTCGATCCGCCTCCTGCGGCCGCTTATTCGCAGGCAAGGCAGCTCCTGCGTCACCTTGGGGCGCTAAACGGAGACGGGACGATGTCTCAACACGGAAAGCGCATGGCGGAGTTAGGCATGCATCCGCGTCTGGCCCATATGATATTGCAGGCGATTCCTTTGAAGCTTGGATCATTGGCCTGCGAGCTTGCCGCATTGCTGAACGAGCGGGATTTGCTCAGGGGACAGCCTCAGCAGCCGCCTGCGGCAGACTTGCGGCTTCGTGTCGAAGCGCTGCGGGAAGCGGTCCGCTCGAAATGGACGGAACCGCTCTTCAAGGAGGGTCATCAGGTAGACATGGCGGTATGCAGAAGAGCGGCGGCTGAAGCGGATCAATGGAAACGGCAATTCTTTATCAAAGATAGTGCCGACGGCGATGCGGAAGCGTGCGGCTTTCTGCTTGCATTTGCCTTTCCGGACAGAATCGCCGGCCGCAAGGAGGGCGGACGTTATTTGCTGCGAAGCGGCAGGGGGGCTGCTTTCTTAAACGCGCAGCCGCTTTCGTCGGAGCCATATCTCGTAGCCGCAGAGCTGGACGATATGGGAGCGGAGAGCCGAATTTTTCTGGCTGCTCCGATTCAGGAAGATGAGCTGGAGCGTTATGCAGCCGATCAGATCGAGGAGGAAACGATCATCTCTTGGGATCGTCAAGCCAAAACGGTTCGTGCGCGCAAACGGAAATCGATCGGCGCGATCGTCCTGCGGGAAGCCGCAATGCCCAATCCCAATCCGGAAGCGGTGTCTATGGCGCTGCTGGGAGGACTTAAGGCGGAAGGCATCGGATTCCTTTCTTGGACGAAAGCCGCCCGCCAGCTGCAGCAGCGAATAGTATTCATGCACCGGTTAGAACGCGAGGATTGGCCGGATGTTTCCGACGAAAGCTTAACGGATACGTTTGAGGATTGGCTCCTTCCGCATTTGTATGGTCTCAAAAACGGAGAAGATCTGAGACGTCTGCATGTGGCCGACCTGTTGGAGTCCATGCTGTCGTGGAACAAACGCCGCGAACTGGACGAGCTCGTACCGACGCACATCGTCGTTCCGAGCGGCTCTCGCATACCGATTGACTATAGCGATCCCGAATCACCCGTTTTGGCCGTCCGGCTGCAGGAAATGTTCGGCCTCGAGCATACGCCGTCGATCGGCCGCGGACGGGTGCCGCTGACCGTTCATCTGCTCTCGCCGGCGCAACGTCCCGTTCAGGTGACGCGCGATTTGGCAAGCTTTTGGCGGGATGCTTATTTTGAAGTGAAGAAGGACTTGAAAGGGCGGTATCCCAAACACTATTGGCCGGACGATCCGACAGCCGCGGTTCCGACGAATCGCACTCGCCCGCGAACCTAATGGAACCATTTTGCAGAAAGATGCTTCTTGCCGTGTAAGGCAAAGTTTTTGAGGGATACTAGTACGTATCTCTGAACGATCGGAGGATGTTTGATTTGAACACGAGGAACATTGCCGGATTTTCTCTTGCTGCTATGGGAATCGGCTTTATCGTCACGTTATTTTTGCCGGATAGCCTTATTACGACGTTGCTCCAAGGGGGATTTGAAGCTGGTCTTGTCGGCGGTATCGCAGACTGGTTCGCCGTAACCGCCCTTTTCCGCCATCCGTTCGGGATTCCCATCCCGCATACTTCGCTCCTTCTCAAGAACAGAGGGAAAATCGTTAATTCGCTTATTTCCGCTATGGAAACGGAACTGTTGAACAAAGATAGCATTACGCATAAATTAAGCCAATTGAATCTGATGACGATCATCTCTTCGGCGGTAACGAAGGTTGTGTTGAAGCGGAAAGCTAGGAAAAGGATTTTGGCGTTCCTGCAATCCTTGCTTAAACAGCTTCCTTTGGAGCGATTTGCCCCGGTAATTCAAAGCTACCTGACGAGTTATGTCCGGAACAAAGAGCTTAAGCCTCTGGCGCAATCCGCTGTCGCATCGGCCATTCGGGACGGTTGGGACGAGAAAGCGCTCGATCGGGCGCTCGAAATGGGAACGGATTGGGCCGTCAAAAGAGAAACGGAGCAGTTGCTCGGGAGAATCGCTTACGGCAAGCTGAATGAGCTTCAAGTCGGCGGGTTTATGGGGTTTGCCGTGCAAGCTTTTATCGGATTTATGAATGAAGAGAAGCTTGGCGGCATCCTGCAGGGGATGCTCGTTTCCGGCATGCGCGAGCTTCGTCAGCCGGGCAACCCTTACCGCGAGCAGCTGCTTTACGAATTGAAGGATCAAGCGGACAGACTGGCGAACAACGACGATATTCTATCGAAGCTGAAGGGGTGGCTGGAGAAGAAAGCGGAGAGTCCGGAAACCGAAGCTTTTCTGCTCGAGAGGCTGCAAGACATTCGCGACGCGGCTGTCGCAAAGCTGGAGGAAGATGAACGAAACGGCGGGCGGTATGTGTTGAGCGCATACAGGTTCGTCGTCGAGAAAATAAGATCGATTCCGGGCATGACCGACAAATGGGAAGAAGGGCTTCGTACGTTTCTCGTTGATCTTGTAGAGAAAAATCATTTCCGTATCGGCGTGCTGGTTCGCGACAATCTCAATAAGTTGGACGACCAATCGTTAGTCCAAATGCTGGAACAAAAAATCGGCGGCGACCTGCAATGGATCCGCGTAAACGGCGCACTCTGCGGCTTTCTCGTCGGTCTCGTGCTCTCGTTGTTTCATCTGTAAAGCATCGTCGTTTTCGCGTTCTGGAAGACTTTGTGTCATGAAATCGACTATCTCCCGTGCTACAATTGACCGTGCCAAAGGGAAGCCGCCCAAAACGGTTTGTCGGAGGCAAAAAAAACAGAAGGCCGAAGCTTCGTCAGAAGCACGGGGGAACCCTTGTCACTGGGGTGAAGCCACGTCGTTGTGGCCGGGTGTTTACTCTTTGACCCGAATCCGTCAGCTAACCTCGTAGGCCGGGAAAAGGAGACGATTTTTTTGATGCAACGTTTTAAGAAAGTAGCGATGACAGGTGTTCTGGTATTGGGTCCGATTATTAGCGCCGGTGCGGCTTCTGCTTCCGCAGCGCCATGCATCGTTCCGGATAATGCCCCGCAAGTCGCAGCAGCCAAGCAATATGGTATTGATTTGGGAGCCTTGCTTCAAGGAAATAAGAATTTCAATAACATTAATGTGAACGACTTGCTTGCCAAGCTTGGCGTTAAAGCGCCTGA
Organism: Paenibacillus litoralis; assembly: GCF_046244365.1. Classification (NCBI taxonomy): domain Bacteria; kingdom Bacillati; phylum Bacillota; class Bacilli; order Caryophanales; family Paenibacillaceae; genus Paenibacillus; species Paenibacillus litoralis. The sequence continues at coordinate 4,351,452 of NZ_CP176395.1, forward strand.
CTTCTCGGCAAAACCGGGTACGGGCAACGGAGCAGGAACGGGAGCAGGTTCGACAGGCGGTGGTTCCGGTGCAGGCACAGGCACAGGCTCGCAAACAGGCTCTGGAACTACAGGAGGCTCTCAACAAGGCTCGAACGCGAATGCTTCGCAATCGGCTTATGCCAGCCAAGTAGTCGACCTGGTCAACCAGGAACGCGCGAAAGCAGGGCTGAAGCCGCTCTCCAGCGACAGCGCTTTGGCGGCTATGGCGCTCGATAAAGCCAAAGACATGTATACCAATAACTATTTTGATCATAACTCACCGACTTACGGTTCGCCGTTCGACATGATGAAATCTTACGGGATTCGTTACACGTATGCCGGGGAGAACATTGCCAAAGGACAGCGCACTCCGCAAGAGGTCATGACTGCTTGGATGAACAGCGCCGGGCACCGTCAAAACATTTTGAGCCCGAACTTCACGAAGATCGGCGTCGCTTACTACAATGGCGAATGGGTGCAGGAGTTTATCGCGAACTAAGCTTAGCTTCACCAGAGCAAGTTGCCCTTATACGATCTTCAATCGAAACAGCCGTCAGCCTTGCGTTGACGGCTGTTTTATTTTGCGGCTTATCAGCAGACGATTAAATCTACTCGGCCATCCCGGATATGGATGATACGGTCAGCTTGCTTAGCGATAGCGGGATCATGCGTGATGAGAACGATTGTTCGCCCGTGCGCATTGAGGCGCCTTAGTATCGATAGGATATCGTTACCTGTAGCGGTGTCCAGCGCACCTGTCGGTTCGTCCGCCAGCAAAATGGGCGGGTCGCCGGCTAATGCCCGCGCAATGGCGACGCGCTGCTGCTGCCCGCCGGACAGCTCGGATGGTTTATGTTCCGCACGGTCCTGCATATCGAGCTCAGCGAGAGCGCATGCCGCCTTTTTCAGCCGTTCCTTTTTGGAAAGCCCTCGATAAATCAGCGGCAGCTCCACGTTTTCTATTGCGGTCAGCCGAGGAAGCAGGTTGAAGCTTTGAAAGACGAAACCGATTTTGCGGTTTCGGATATCGGCCAACTGAGCGTCCGTCATTCCTCGAACTTCTCTCCCGTCAAGCGAATAACTGCCGGTTTCAAGTACGTCCAGACAGCCCAGAACGTTCATCAGCGTCGACTTCCCGGATCCGGAAGGACCCATGACGGCGATGAATTCGCCCCGCTCAATGTCGAGGTTTACGTTATCGAGCGCTTTTATCGTTTCTCCGCCTAGCCGGTACGTTTTGGCTGCGCTTTCCATGCGAATAAGTACCATGCCGTACACCCCCTTATCGTTTACCTTATTCGCCTCTCCGCTAGAAATGTATATAAAAAAGGGAGGGCATGTACACAAATTCCTTGACGGTTGACCGTGACTTTACTTACAATTTTTTCAACCAGCAAGGAGGGAATCCAATGCCAATAGTAAAGCGAGCGGTACATAACGGAACGTTAGGACATCTTTGGTTCGTGCCGAACGGATATGAAGAAAACAAGGATACAACTTGGCCGTTGATCCTGTTTCTGCACGGAATCAAGAGGCGCGGAGAGGATCTAAGCATGCTTGAAGGTTATGGATTGACGGGGCTAGCCGTTAGACAAGACGATTTTCCGTTTGCCGTGGTCGCACCGCAGTGTCCTTCGAACTCTTTTTGGCCGCAAGAGCGAAGCAAGGTTATCGCTTTGCTGGATCACACGGTATCCTCCCTCCGAATCGATTCTGCGCGTGTCTATGTGACCGGCTTCAGTATGGGCGGAAACGGTGCATGGGACCTGGCTGCACATGCTCCCGACCGTTTTGCCGCGGTTGTCCCTCTATCCGGATGGTATGATCCGAAGGAGGCGAAAGTCTTCGAACGGATGCCGGTCTGGGCTTTTCACGGAGTCGAGGACGACGTAGTTCCTTACAAACATTCGGAAGAAATGGTTAATGCCATTAAGGAAAAGGGCGGTCGAAGCCTGCTAACACCGCTTCCCGGCTATAAGCATCAGATCATGGATGAGGTTTACCGCAGGCCGGATTTGTTCGAATGGCTGCTGAGTCATCGCATCGGAACGAACTAGTGACGGTCAATAAATGAGATTGCAAGGCATATTGATTTCCGCCCGCTTCCCATGTATGGTGAGGGTGGAGGCGATTATTATTCTTTTAGTTCCGGTGGAACGAGAGATTTTCGAAGCATTGGAGGGGGAAACGCTCGGGTGGGCGTGTATCGGCCCTCTGCTGCTGCAGGTGAGAGGAAAGGATGACCGAACGAAAGCGGAGATGTACCAAGCCCTTGGCGAAGGCCAAAGAGGGCTATTTCTCTTTCGCGCTTACCACAATCACGCATGCCGTTCGGCGGTCGAATGGTATTGGTGGACTTGTGAACAGCTAAGGAAGCCGAAAGCGTGGGAGGCTCTGCTTGCCGGTTTGCGCTTTTACGGGGCGGATGAGACCTTGCGCGTCATGAATAAAGCCGAGACAGCGCTTGATCGAACGAATCGCTTGTCGAACGGCAGCTGGATGGAAGCCAGTGCGCTCGATTTGGACAGGGACCCGGAGCTTAGGAGTTTGTCGGAACATTTGTTCGCTGAGTACACGTCGGCCGCAGAGAGTGCGCACCGGCTTATTGCCGCGTACATCAAAAGTCATCCCAATCAATTCGTCCTTTTATCCTAGGTAGGCATGGAATATTGGCTGGACAGGTGCAGCTCTCATGGTTGTTTTAGGGTTAAACTTATGAGCACGGTCTCTATGACCGTGCTTTTTCAGTTGCCCGGATACCGGCCGAGCGTGACGATTTCGAAGGGTTGAAAAGATTTGTTCGAGAGCCCTGTAACTTTTCAGCGCAATGATACGAATAATAGATAACCAGGCGGAAGGGAGGGACAAGATGGATGAAGAGCAGCAATGGATACAGGGTTTCATGCAAGGAGACGACGCCGGTTTCGAACGTCTTGTTCTGAAATATCGCCGAAGCGCGATTGCGTTCGGTCAACAATATGTCAGGGACTATTACGCAGCAGAAGATATCGCCCAGGAAAGCTTCGCGGAAATCTACGTCCATCGCTCCCGGTTTAATCCGAAATACAGGTTTAAGCCATATTTGTTCACTATTATCCGCAATAAATGCGTCGACCATGTCCGCAAGCTAACCCGATTCAAGCATGTCGAGCTGGATACCGGCATTCCCGTCGCCCGTACCACCGAAGAAGTCGTATTGAATCGAGAGAAACGCTCGGTGATTCAAAGCAAGCTCCTGCTTCTGCATGAGGATTACCGCACGGCTATTCATTTGATCGACGTCGAACAGTTTTCCTACAAGGAGGCTGCAGCCATCATGGGTAAAAATCTGATGCAAATGAAAATTCTCATTTACCGGGCCCGGCAAAAAATGAAGCGTCACCTGGAACAGGAGGAATAAGCGATGTTTCGTTCGTCATCAAAAGCAGAGAATGAACCGCAGGCGGCCAAGGTATACCCGAACGATTCTAACACCGAGACCGCTAACGATGCGGAAATCCGCTTTTTGCAAGGCGTTTACGCGAAGGCGGAAGACTTGCAAAAGGAACGGGCTGAGCAAGAGTGCGTGGCCGAGCTTATAAGGCGTTATCGCAAAGCGCTGCTTGCCTATATTTTTTGCACCGCTGCACTGTTAATCGTCACCGCCGTCATTCTTGCCGCTAGCGATTTCTCGATGGGCGCCGTATTCGTACTCTCATTCTTATGGATGGGTGCGGCAACCTTGTTCGAGCAGCTGCGCCTAAACGACGGTCAGGTAGTGGAGCTGCTGCGAAAAGTGGTTGGAACGGTACGCTTGCGGTAAATAGCCAGTTATGAAGCAAATGCGATCAACATACGGAAAGGCGGTTGCCAGATGGAAATACTTATCCAACAATTGACGAAAACGTTCGGCGCCAAAAAAGCGCTGGACAGCGTGAATCTGCGTATTGGCGAAGGGATGTTCGGTTTGTTGGGCCCGAACGGGGCGGGTAAAACGAGTTTCATGCGCATATTGACGACTCTGCTGCCGAAGAGCGGCGGCCACATTGAAATCGGCGGCATTGCAATAGAAGAGAAGGCTCGGATACGCGGGATGGTCGGGTATTTGCCGCAGGACTTCTCGATTTACCCATCTTTCACGGTTTATGAAGCGATGGATTATCTCGGCATGCTTTCCGGGATGAGCGACAGAAAAGCACGCGGTCATCAAATCGCATATTTGCTTGCCAAGGTCAATCTCGAAGCGCAGCGAAAGATTAAGGTTCGCGCACTGTCGGGCGGTATGAAGCGAAGGCTTGGCATCGCCCAAGCCATGCTGCACGATCCTCGCGTGCTGATCGTGGACGAGCCGACGGCCGGTCTCGATCCGGAGGAGCGAATCCGGTTCCGTCATTTGCTGCGCGATTTTTCGGAAGGGAGAATCGTCATCCTATCGACGCATATCGTCGAGGATATCGAATTTACCTGCGAGAATCTGGCGGTATTAAAGAAAGGGAAGCTGCTATACGAAGGGCGGGTAAAAGGATTGCTTGAGCACGCAAAGGACGCTGTCTGGACCGCCACGATCGAACGCGACGAGCTTGATGCGGTCCGAAGCGCATACCCGATACTCTCCACAGTGTCGGAGGGGGACGGGATCCGGTTGAGATTGCTGAGCGAACAGCGTCCTTTGGCCCAAGCGGTTTCCGTTCAACCGACCATTGAGGACGCTTATATGAAGCTGATGGAGGGATCGGCATGAAGCTGTTTATCCCGCTCCTGCGCAAAGAGCTCAAGTATCAATTTACGAATGCGACCTATTATATTTTCCTTGCCGTCATCGTTCTTTTTTACGTAACGCAATTCGATCCGCCTCGCTCGATCGCCGACATGAAGCCGCTCGCTCCGGAGGAGGCGAAGGCGCAGGGGAAGTACGCATACTACGGCCAAAAGCCGATTGCCGATCCCGACAAGGAAATGGCCGAGATGGTGCGTCAGCTGGAACGCGATTATGCAAACGGCGAAATGATGAAGGCCGTCGTGTTCATCAACAAGTTCGTCAAGCTGGACGAAGCGCAGAAGGCCTCGATCAAAAGGACGAGCGAGGCTATCGCGCCGCAAGGCGCGCCTCCCGTTTCGGCAGGCGGCGCTGACCGCGTTTCATTTGCCGTCGGCTACGACGAATATTTGCGGCTGATGCGAAATCTGGATAAAGAGCTTGGAGGCTCGACCGTGTACGGGGACAAGATGCGTGCCTCCGTCCTGAACGAACCGAGAACATACGAAGAAGCGGTTCAGGATTTCAACGATGTTGTCGAGAAAGACAAAGTGACGAATGCCGGAGGGCGTTTGTTCGCGGATTATATGGGCATTACGGCCGGCTTTTTCCCCGTCTTCCTGTCGGCATTCATGCTTGCAAGAGACAAACGCAGCCGTATGCAGGAGCTGATCTATAGCCGAAAGTTCGCCTCCTTTCACTATGTATTGCCGAAGTTTGCCGCGCTTTGCTTAGCTGTTCTGTTCGGATATTTGGCGCTCGCGACGCATGCGACCTTTGCGTTCTCTCGGATCGCCTTGGCCGAGCACCTCCAGATCGATGTATTGGCTTTCTACAAATATACGATAGCGTGGCTCCTGCCGACGGTGATGGTTACGGTTGCGGCCGGGATGCTGGTATCCGTATTGCTTACTTATGCGCTGGCGGCGATCCCGATTCAATTTTTGCTCTGGATGAGCTCGATGATGCCTCTGGAAGGAGAGTACGGCTTGAGTAAATTCGTCATCCGCTACAATACATTCGGAGGATACGAAAACTATGCCAAGTGGAGCTCCGCGATCCTGGTTAACCGGATCTTCTATGCAGCGTTAGCGCTTGCGATCGTTGCCATTGTCGCCTGGATCTGGGATAGAAAGCGGGGGAATGCCGGTGCGGCGCTTAAGTGACGCGACTTCTCATGCGGCAAGCTTGCTTTATTACAATGCCAAGACTATCGGATACGTTCCTTTTCTGATTGCGGTATCGTGCACGGTCGTCATTAGCCTGATTTTTAACCTGCGCTTTATAACCTACACGGAAATGGCGCAAATCGGCGAGCTGTATTTGTCGCTGCTAGGCATCATGCTAATGCCTCATCTTACGATTATCGAGGATGCCGACTCCATACATGAAACGGTGTACGCGAAGCGCAAGCGCCATGCGTTAACGGTATCGTTCCGTATTTTGCAAACGGTCGCGCTGCTCTGGCTTCTCATCCTGTCCGTCGCCTTGTTGGCCGGCAATCAGGGAGGAGACTTTCCGATGCTGGAGCTAACGGGCGGCAGTTGGATTTCGGCCGTATGTTTAGGTGCCGCGGGCATGACTGCAGCGACGTTCAGCCGAAATATCGCGGCGGCTTACATGACCGGCTTTCTGTATTATGTACTTGAAATGTTTACGAAGGGGAAATATACGGGGGATTTCTACCTGTTCAGCTTACTAAAGGGCAGCTTTGAGCCGGGAAAGTGGCTCCTGGCAGCCGGTGCAGCCGGTTTGCTTGCCGTTAACGTAGCGTATGTCTGGCGGAAAAGCTGAGGAACGGCCATACGAAAAAAAGAATGCCGCAACTCAAAAAAAAGGAGAGCAAGCTTCAGGGAGCGTCCTGAATGCATGTTCTCCTTTTTGAAAACGGAGCCGTTTATCCTTGACGGCAAGCATCTATATGGCTCGTTGCTTCTTCAGTGCAAGTACGTTCAACAGCGCGAAGGCGGCGGAAAAGCCTAGCAGGACATAAATATCGAGCTGGATGTCGCTTAGGCCTTCTCCGCGAATCATGATACCGCGCAATGCGTCGCCTCCGTAGAAGAGCGGCATCAGGTAGCTGAGCTTTTGCAGCCAAGGATCCATGGCTTCCAGATTAAACAGACCGGAGAAGAACACTTGAGGGACAACGACGACCGGGATAAATTGAATGATCTGAAACTCGCTCCCGGCAAAGGAGGAGAGAAGGGTTCCCAGCGTTAACGCCGTCAAGGTTAACAGAAGATTGACCAGCAGCACCAGCCATATCGAACCGGTCATATAAAGACCGAGCACATGGATGGCATACCAGGCGATAAGCGCCGCCTGCAGTAGTGTAAACAAGCCGAAGCCGGATAAGTAACCGCCTACAATTTCAGTGCGCCGAATCGGCGTAGCGAGCAATCGTTCCAGCGTCCCTGTCGTCCGTTCGCGAAGGAAGGCGACCCCTGCAAGCATAAACACGAAGAAGAAAGAAAAGAAGCCGATCAATACGGGACCGAAGGAGTCGAAGGAAGACATCTCTTCTTTGCCGTGCAAATACGCAATGTTAGGTTGTATGGCGGATATTTCTGCTTGCAACGTTTTCTGAAGCAGCAGGATTGCGGCCTTACTGATCGTCGGATCGCTGCCCTCGAGCTTGATGGACGGCTTGCCGCTTTCCATAGATACGACGGCATCCAGTTTGCCGTTCCGGAGTGCTTGTTCGGCTTCGTCGAAGCTAGCGAATGCCGTTACATTGGCGTCGGCCTTCACCAAGCGTTCCGCTAGCTGCTGCGGAACGCCTATTGTCCCGATATCCGGCTTAATCGCCTGACCGTTGAAGACGAAGTTCAACAGCGTAAGGATGAGCAGCGGGGCTAAAAAGATAAGAGCAAGCGTTCGTTTGTCCCGAATGAACTGACGTATGATTCGTAGAGCGAGCGCGCGCGTTCTCATGACCGGACACCTCCTCCGAGAGCAATGAACGCTTCTTCGATCGTGGCCGTTCCGCTTTTGGCCTTCAAAGCTTCCGGCGTATCGACTGCCGTCAGTAGACCGTCGCGGATGAGGCCGATCCGGTCGCATTTATCCGCTTCATCCATGACATGCGTAGTCAAAATAATCGTCGTTCCGCGATCGCGCATCTCGAGCAGCTCCTTCCATATCGCTTGCCGAAGTACGGGGTCAATGCCGACCGTCGGTTCGTCAAGCACAAGCAGCTCCGGTTCGTGCAGCAGAGAAATTGCCAGCGAGAGCCGACGTTTCATGCCGCCGGAATAGGCGGCAACCGGCTTGTTCATATGGTCGAGCAGATCGACGACCGCCATGGCGGCTTCCATACGCTGATTGCGCCTGGTGCCGGACAACCCGTAAAGGGAAGCGAAAAATTGCAGGTTCTGCTTGGCTGTGAGTTCGCTATACAAGGCATCGGACTGCGCCATATAGCCAAAACGCTGCAGTATCGCCAGCTTAGGCATCCGCTCCCCGAGCAGCCGGACTGTCCCGCCGTCGGCTTTGTCGATGCCGGTGATGAGTTTGATCAGCGTCGTCTTGCCGGAGCCGGATGGACCCAGCAGACCGAAAAGCTCGCCGCGTTCGACACGCAGAGAAATGCCGTTCAGGACGGTTCGGCTGCCGAAAGTGCGCACGACTTCACGAAGATCGATAATAGGCTGGGGCGAGGAAAGAGGGGGACTTGCTTCGGTTGAAGACATGATCTCACGCTCCTTTTATGAAAAGTGAGTGATCACTCACTTTTCTGATTGATTCGATTATACCGACCGTCCGTGAGCATTGTAAAGAGACGGTTTGTTAGGTTTGAAAAAAATGCAGGCGCAGCGAACCGGATCGGCATTGATTACCGTAATTTGCAAGCTCAAGGATGCAAGGATTGCTTGACACTGGAGGAAGCCGGGCATAAAGTTGAAGGAAAGGCGGGCAAGAGCCGGGAACAAATGAGGATCTCGATTCTTTCTGCGAGCAGTTGAGCAGCAGAGATGGCGAAACGGTCAAACGGTTCGAATCGACCGTCGATCCTGGCGCAATGGAGAAGGACATAGAAAGTATGCTGTAATTCGCAAAAGTGCCCGCAGCATTCCGGCTGCGGGCACTTTTGATGAGAGAAGCAGAAACCTTATCTTGGCTGTATGTATGGATATCCTTCGGAAATAAGCTCGAGCGATCCGGAATCCGGATGCATGACGAAACCGTGAACCGGAATGAACGACGGAAGCAGAGGGTGTCTGCGAATGATTTCTACGCTCTGCATGACGCCTTCTTCAACCGTATCGAATCCTTTCAGGAACCGCTCCATGCGTATGCCCGAGCGCTCCAGTGTTTGCAGAACCAAGTCGGGAATCCCGTTCGCTTTGATCTTCTCGACCATCGCTTCCGTATCGAGGCTGGTCATGCCGCAGCCGTGATGGCCGATAACAAGCACTTCCTCCACACCCATTTCATGAATGGCGACTAGAATGCTTCGCATCGCGCTGCCGAAAGGCTGCGTCAGGATGGCGCCCGCATTTTTGATGATTTTGGCGTCGCCGTTCCTAAGGTTCAACGCTTTCGGAAGAAGCTCGACAAGACGAGTGTCCATGCAGGTGAGAATGGCCATTTTTTTGTCCGGATATTTGTCGGTCAAATACTGTTCGTATTGTTTGTTTTCGACGAATTCGCGATTAAATTCCATGATATCTGAGATGATGGACATTGAGATGGAGTTCCCCTTTCCTGGTAAACCGTATCTATTTCTGTCTATATTTTATTCGTATTTGCTGCAGGTCACAACACGCGTTCAAAGGAACGCATCGGAAGTCGGGCATAGGGAAGGATCTTCAATAAAGGTAGAACGACAACCACACGAACGATTCGCCTGCAACATGAAGGTGTAAAGCATAAGGAGTGAAACGAATTTGACTGCCGCCTCAATCATGCCTACTTGGAAAAAACTTAGTCTAATGGCGGTGACATGGCCGATTTTTGTCGATACCGTCCTGCGTATGATGCTTGGAACGGCGGATGTATTTATGCTGAGCCGCCTTTCCGACACGACGGCAGGGGCGGTCGGCTTGGCCAATGAGCTCATTATTTTTTGTATTCTGATGTTCGGTTTCGTCGGAATCGGTACAAGCGTTGCCGTAGCGCAATATCTTGGAGCCGGCAAGAAGGCGGAATCAAGCCGTATTTCGGCATTGGCCATATCCTCGAATCTCGTCTTCGGCATTTTGGTCAGCGTCGTTTTTGTAGCCTTCGGGGAGCCGCTGATGACGCTCATGCATTTGAACGAGGAACAAATCAGGATTGCCCAAACCTATTTGAGCCTAATCGGCGGATTTATTTGGATCGAAGCGCTCTCTAGCGCCATTTCCTCCGTCATTCGTTCCAACGGAAACACGCGGGACGTCATGTTTGTGACGATCGGGGTGAATGTGCTTCATATTGCCGGAAACTATTTGCTGATATTCGGCAATTTGGGGTTTCCGGAGCTTGGCGTAACGGGGGCGGCCGTTTCGACCGTCATCAGCCGCTTTCTCGGCATGCTCGTCCTGTTCGTTTTTTTGTACCGCCGCATCCAAGTGCCGATCCGGTTCAAAGATTATGTCACGCCTCACGCCGCTTATTTAAAACAGATATTGGGTATCGGCATTCCGGCAGCCGGTGAGCATTTGTCGTATCAATCGCAGCATCTGATGATCGTCAGCTTCATCAATCTGATCGGCCAGACGGCGCTGAGCGCTCACGTATACGTACTCAACATATCGGGATATTTCATGGCGATCGGGATGGCGATCGGAGCGGGTACCGAAATCATTGTCGGACATATGGTCGGAGCGGGAGAGATGGGACTCGCCTATCGAAGATTGATTCGCAGCGTGCAAATGTGCCTGATCATTACATTCGGGTTCGTCTGCGTGACGGCGTTGTTCCGGGAAACGCTTATCGGATTATTTACGGATAACCCGGATATCATCGCTGCCGGCTCGGCGATCCTGCTGCTCTCCATCCTGCTGGAGCCGGGGAGGACGTTCAATCTGGTCGTCATCAACTCGCTTCGCGCCGCCGGAGACGCCCGGTTTCCCGTGTTGGCGGGCGTCGTATCGATGTGGGGGATCGCCGTGCCCTTGGCTTATTATTTAGGCGTTCACGTACAGATGGGCTTGCTCGGCGTATGGATCGCGTTCACGGTCGACGAATGGCTGCGCGGTCTCATTATGCTGCTTCGCTGGCGAAGCCGAGCATGGGAGAAGAAAGCGCTCGTGAAACCGGAAGCCGGTTCATTTATCGAGAGGGAGAGTGCGGTATCGTCCTAAGAAGATGTCCGGGAAGTTGTCCTGCATGCATTATGTTATAATAGAGGGACATTTTAGAGGGCGACGAGGAGGAGTGCTGTGAAACCGATACCCGATCATATTGGACACGGCTTGTCCGTTTTGTTCATCGGCTTCAATCCGAGTGTTCGCTCCAGCGAGACGGGGCATCACTACGCCAACCCAAACAACCGGTTTTGGAAAATCATCCATGAAGCGGGCTTGACGCCACGCAAATATAAACCGGAGGAGGACGGCGATCTGCTTCGCCTCGGATTCGGGTTTACGAACATCGTTTCCCGGCCGACGAAGACGGCTGCCGAAATTACGAAGGAAGAATACCGGGAAGGCCGGTCGCTGTTAACGGAAAAGATTCGCCATTACCGTCCGAAGGTTGCCTGTTTTGTCGGCAAAGGTGTCTATGAGCAGTACAGCGGAAAGCTTGGAGCCGACTGGGGAGAACAGCCCGAACCTATCGTCGATGGGGTTGTCGAATTCGTCGCGCCTTCGTCGAGCGGACTCGTGCGAATGCAAATCGAGGACATTACGGCAATTTTTCGGCAGCTGACACATGTTGTGCCAAGTGCTGCGGATAGAAAGTAGGGATATGATGATCATTGGGATCGTCTCGGATACGCATATAACCGGCCGTGCCCGGTCGCTTCCGGATGCCTTGGTTCAAGGGCTTCGTCAAGTGGATGCCATTATACACGCAGGAGACTGGGTCACAATGGAAGTGGCGGAGGAGTTGTCCAAGTTTGCGCCTATACATGGAGTTGCAGGCAATGGGGACGGGGAAGAGCTGGTTCGCCGTTTCGGCAGAAAAACGATCGTCGAATTCCAAGGCGTTCGCATCGGAATCGTACACGGCCATGAGGGACCCGGCAAATCGACGCCCGAACGAGCGAGCCGTGCCTTTCATGACGAAAGAACGGATTTGATCGTTTTCGGCCACTCCCATATTCCATTTATGGAGCGCAATGGCCAGACGGTATTATTCAACCCCGGGTCGCCGACAGATAAAAGAAGACAGCCGGACTATTCGTTCGGCATGCTCACTATTCACGACGGCAAGTTTAGCGTCAATCATCATTTTTTTACATGAGCCAAGCCGCGCTATCCCAATAACGATGGGCCCCATTCATCGGAAGAGGAGGATACCCGACATGAATCCCGATTTTATAAGGCTTATGCCGATGGCAGGAGATTTGAAGCTTTCGCATAAAAAAAGCCATTTCGGCATTACCGTTTCCACTAAGGAGCTAGTCTTGCACAAACCGCATGCCAATTATTATTTAAGCTTCGAAGATATTGTAAGCATTACGCCTTGCGAATCCGGGAAGCTGCTGCCTTTCCGATTGGTTAACAAGCAGGAGACCAGGCAGGAGATCGTTTCGGCAGGGGACGGTACGCCGCATTACAACGTTTACGTCAAAAACGCAACGCTTCATAACCGAAGCGGGGTGTTCAAGCTAGGTACGATGCAGTTCATTATCCCGATTCACCGAGATTTGATAAAAGCAATCGGACGCTTCGGCGGATGGGATGTAGCGATTGACCCATAGAGAAAAGAAAACGGACTTGTTCAGGTGCACTTTCGCTTGATAAGTCCGTTTTTTTCAGCTAGCGGCGCAAGGAATGATTGACCTGTTCCGAGAAAGCGGTGGGCGATATGCCGGTCTGTTTTTTGAATATCCGGTAAAAATGCGAAGTGTCGTAAAAGCCCAAATATTCGCTGACCTCCGAAATGCTGATCATGGACTCGGTTAACAACCGGCAGGCTTCTTTGATCCGGAGTCCGTGCAGGTAGTCGGTAGGGGAGACTCCCGTCACTTCTTTGAAAATCGATATCGTATAATTGGGCGATCGGTTTGTGATGGATGCAAGCTCCTCCGTCTGAACGCGTTCACGGTAATGCGAGTGCAAATACTGCTGGATTTTGCCCGCGAGAAGCACTTTATTCGGCGGCGCTTCAGCCGTTTCCCGCTGACGGTTGGCTAGACTTGTCAATTCGATCACGATACTGCGGCATAAGCTTTCGTAATAAGGCTTTTTCTCAAGCATCTCATGGAATAGCTGCGAGAACCGCCGATGTGCGTAGTCAAAGTCACGGATTTTCAGCTTCAATCTTTTTAGCAGCAAGCCGTCTTCCGGCTGAACGGGATCGTGATAGAAAAGTGCCGTCAACTTCTGATGAGGCGCATCCGTGTTTCGGGCGGAGCGGGAAGTGCCTGCCGGAATCAGAAGAAAATCGCCTTTTTCGGCTACGATATCTTCATGATTCAACGTGTAGAGGACAGTCCCTTCGAGAACAAGAATCATAATATTATACGTCAAGCGTTCGCTTCTCGTGCTCCAATTCGGGATGCGGTCATCGAAGTGGACGGAATGCAAAACGATCATCGGTCTTCATCTCTTTCCTGCAAGAATCATACGGTTTTATCGTACAATGAAAGCGATCGTCAGGCAACTGAAGCCTCGGATTGTAGGATGGCCGTAGAATTGTACATCAATCCGCATAACATACATCGATTAACGGCGGTTTCGCATCCTATAATAAAAGTAACTTCACCGTAGGAGGCTACAAACCGATGGAAACGACGAACAGACCGAACATATTGTTTATCATGAGTGACGATCATGCCGCCCATGCAATGAGCTGCTACGGCAGCAAGGTGAATCGGACGCCGAATATCGACAGGATTGCGGACGAAGGCATGCGTTTGGATAATTGCTTTTGCACGAATTCGATTTGCGCTCCCAGCCGGGCTACCATTCTAACGGGCACTTACAATCATTTGAACGGCGTCCGGACATTGTCCGACCGGTTTGACGGAAGGCAGCAAACGATGCCGAAGCTTCTGCAGAAGAACGGTTATCAGACGGCAATCGTAGGAAAATGGCATTTGGGCCATGGAGCGGAGAGCGATCCGACCGGCTTCGATTATTGGAGCGTGCTGCCGGGGCAAGGGGATTATTTCAATCCGTATTTTATCGAAGAGGGAGGCAAACGCCAAATCGAGGGCTATGTCACCGATATTATTACGGATCAATCGATCGACTGGCTTGAGCGCCGGGACGCAAGCAAGCCTTTCTACCTGATGTGCCATCATAAGGCTCCGCACCGCCCTTGGATACCGGACGCCAAACACGCCGCTATGTTTGAAAACGTGGACATTCCGGAACCTGAAACGTTCCATGACGATTATTCGAACCGAGCTGCCGCAGCGACGGAAGCGCGCATGCGAATAGATAGGGACTTGACGAAAACGGATTTAAAGATGGATCCGCCGGAAGGGTTAACCGAATCGCAGCTGAAAAGCTGGAAGTATCAACGGTATATGAAGGATTATTTGGCCTGCGTCGCTTCCATCGACGATAATGTGGGCAGGCTTCTGGATTATTTGAAGGAAGCGGGGTTGGAGGAAAATACGATCGTCGTATATACGTCCGATCAGGGCTTTTTCTTGGGCGACCACGGCTGGTACGACAAACGGTTCATGTACGAAGAATCGCTTCGCATGCCGTTCGTCATCCGGTACCCGAAGGAGATCGAGGCCGGCAGTACGGACCGGCATATTGCGCTTAATGTGGACTTTGCTCCAACCTTCTTGAGTTATGCCGGGATCGAAATTCCGGAAGAGGTACAAGGAAGCGATATGCGTCCGCTGCTGCGCGGAGAGAATCCGGAGGGCTGGCGAACCTCGATGTATTACCGCTACTGGATGCATCTGGACGTCGACCATAACGTCTATTCGCATTACGGCGTTCGTACGGAGCAGTTTAAGCTGATCTACTACTATGCGGATGCTTTGGGAACGACAGGTTCCAAGGATATTCCGAAGACGCCGGAGTGGGAGCTATTCGATCTGAAAAAAGACCCTTGCGAGATGATCAATGTGTACCATGATCCGGATTATGCCAACGTAGTAGCTCGCATGACGGAAGAGCTTCACCGGCTGCAGGCCGAAGCGAAAGACGAGCCTTATGTCGTCCGGACGAAAGAATAGCGAAATTCGCTGCTAGTGCAAGAGGGGAGCCGTTATTCCTTGAATCGTGCGGGAACGTTCATTCTATAGGATGCCGCAGGGGTGTACGATGTTATTCGAACAAAAAAAGAGTGACGATGCATGAAGCATCAGACACTCTTTTTTGTTGTTAGGAAACGACTGCCAGCGTATCGTTTCCCGCTTCCAGCTTCTGGATCGTCACCCTCGAAATGCGCAGGTGGTCGACTTCTTCGACGATAAACGCATATTCTTGGAATCGAATCCGCTGGTTTTTGGCCGGAGGCGTTTCGACTTGCGAATATACCCATCCGCCGATTGTATCGTAATCATCCGTTTCGATTTCCAATCCGAAGTAATCATTTACTTCATCGATATGGAGCAGCCCGTCTACGGAATGTATATGTTCGTCTTTTCGTTCGATCGTCGGTCTTTCTTGGTCGAACTCGTCGTGAATTTCGCCGACCAGCTCCTCCAGAATATCCTCCATCGTCACGAGACCGGATGTTCCGCCGTATTCATCGATCAGCAGCGCGACTTCCGTCCGCTTTTTCTGCATCTGCTTGAGCAGGGAGCTGATGGGAACCGTTTCGGGAACCGCCATAATCGGCCTGCATACTTGGTGTATATCGTCGAGTCCTTTTCTGGATGCGCGCATCAGATCTTTAATGTGTACAAAACCGATAATATTATCCTTGTCCGGATCGCACAGCGGGTACCGGGTACGCATTTCGGATGTCGCGATTTCGAGATTATCCTCAAAGGACGAATTTGCATATAGGCAAGCCATTTCCGTACGGGGAATCATAATTTCACGCGCTACCGTTTCCGTGAATTCGAAGACGTTATCGACTAGCGTGAGCTCCGTATTGTCAATCAAGCCGTTTCTGTGGCTTTCTTTCACCAAAAGCCGAATTTCTTCTTCCGTATGCACCGCTTCGTGCTCGGCTTCCGGTTCGATGCCGGATTTGCGCAGCATCCAGTTGGAAATGCCGTTTAGCGACCAAATAAACGGGTACATGATCTTGTAGAACAGGACCATCGGTCCGGCGGACCATAAAGTCACTTGCTCGGATTTCCGAATGGCGTACGTTTTGGGAACTTGTTCGCCGATCGTAATATGAAGGGCGGTAATGATCGTGAAGCCGATAATGAAGGCGATCACGTGAGTTACGCTGTCCGGCACGTTCCATTTGGTGAGAACCGGCTCAAGCATCCTGGCGATCGTAGGCTCTCCCAGCCAGCCGAGAGCGAGCGAAGTCAAGGTAATCCCAAGCTGACACGCCGATAAATACGCATTAAGGTTGTTCAAGATACTGCTTGCAAATTTGGCATTCAGGTTACCCTCGAGCGCGAGTGCATTAATGCGTGTGCCCCTGACTTTAACCATGGAAAACTCCGCCGCGACGAAAAAGCCGTTAAGGAGAATTAAAATAAAGGCTAAAACCAGGTTCATAAGTAACGGTCCAGGATCACTGTCCAAATAGTTTCCTATCTGCCGAACTTCAGACAGATAGGTACACCTCCCTTTTTTGATGAGAATATAAATGTACGTATTATGAATTATACTAGAAAGTCAGATAAGATCAAACTCGCGACTTTCAGGTAAATCAAACATATTCCATCGTGAAGTCTGAAAAACAGCCGTATATAGTCGTTAATACCAGCATTATTCGCATTTGCGCCATAATATGCCGTTTGCTTTCTATAGCTTACTAACCGTAGCGGCTTGGAGAGCATGTTTAACTGGTGAAAACCGTTCGTAAACAGGAAGAAGACCGCAGCTGCGAAACGTTCGCTCTGCGGTCTTCGATCCTATTTCCGTTCGGTTACATCTCCTCTAGCCCTTATATTCTCTCTTTGTTTAGCAATGACTTGCCGTTTGTCGATTATTGCTCGCTTTGCTTTCCTTCCTCTACAGGGACGGTTTCTGCATTTTTGATCGAGTAAACGAGGGTAATCGGATTTTCTTTTAACGATGCGATTTCCTGCTTGTACAGTTCAAGCTGTTTGGCTAGCGCTTGTTTAATCGCCTCGGCGTCTTTGGACTCAGTTGCTTTCTCAAGCTCGGACCAGCCTTGAAAGAAAGGGCTGACCGGAAGCTCGCCGTCAAGTTTTGTAGAAGCCAGCTTTTGAACGGCTACGCCAGCCGTTTCATCGGCGCCTGATACTTGTTGGAGAGAATTCTCGCTCAACACCATTTTCTCCAGCGCGATGCCTTCCTTAGCATCGATTGTCTTCATGTCGTCATTTTTGCTTAGGGTAAAGGTCGGTGCTTCTTCGCGTTTCACGGTTACAGTCCCGACAGGAGCCGCTTCTGCAGGGATCGCGGAAATGGCTTTTATGGACACTTGTAAAGCTTGAACGTCCGTTACCGAATCTCCGTTCGCGTTCCATACCTTCGGCGTGAGGGCCTCTTTGTACTGGTCGAGCGTTTCCTTCCAATCGTTAACGGTTTCCGGCGCATAGGTTTCGGCCAACTTCAACGGGTCAAGCATCTGCGTTGCGGCGATCTTCACGGAAGAAACGGCGGTTACCGTTGCCTTTGGCGCATCCGCAAACGCGGTCGGTCCGGCGACGGCAGAAAGCAGAAGAGTGGAAAGGGCAACTTTTCTAAACACATTGTTGCGATTCATGTTATAGCACTCCTTCGAATTTGGTTTGTCTTACAGTTCCCAGTGTACCGGCGAATTGTGGCAATCCATGTAATGGAATGTGGAAAAACGATGGCATTCCCTTCGAATTTGGTTTGTCTTACAGTTCCCAGTGTACCGGCGAATTGTGGCAATCCATGTAATGGAATGTGGAAAAACGATGGCATTCCCCCTGTGTGCGGCCCGCTCTGGTAATATAATAGGTAGAGCTGATTATGGAGGTCCAGGAATGAACGATTATCGCATTGCTATCGTAGATGACGATCAATATATACGTGAGCTTGTCGAGGCTTATTTGCAGAAGGAGAACTACCGGACGGTAACGCTTGCGAATGCAGAAGAAGCTCTGGAGCTGTGGAGAGCGGCCCCGCCGGATATGTGGGTGCTTGACATCATGCTCCCGGGGATGGACGGCTATGAGTTTTGCAAACGAATACGCGCCGAGGCCGAAGTGCCGATCATCATGATTTCCGCGAAGGATAACGAAGTGGATAAAATATTGGGGCTGGAACTCGGGAGCGACGACTATTTGGTGAAGCCGTTCAGCCCCCGTGAGTTGGTCGCCCGGATCAAGCGTCAGCTTCATCGCTGGTACAAGCTCAAGACGATCGAGGAAAACAGGAACGAAACCTCCCCTGTTCTGCAGGTCGGAGCCGGACAGCTGCAGCTCGTGCTGGAGGAACGGCGGGTTTTCTGGTGCGGGGAGGAAGTGGATATGACGTCCAAGGAATTCGCTTTGCTTAAAGCGTTCGCCGAACGGCCGAACCGCGCCTATACGAGAGACGAGCTATTAACCCTCGTCTGGGGCGACGACTACTTCGGCAGCGAACGCGCCGTCGATCATTTGTTAAAACGATTGCGCAAAAAAATCGAGCATTTGCCGATTGAGTCGGTGTGGGGACACGGCTATCGGCTGCGAACGGATGGGGGAGGGGCCGAGGATGAAGCTGTTTGTACAGATTAATGTCGCTTTTGGCGCCCTGCTCCTACTTGTTCTGTCGGTTACGGCCGTAATCTTTCACTATGTGCTGCTTGACCATTTTATCGAAGCCCAGAAGAAAGACATGAAGGAAATAAGTTCAACCATCTCCATGCAAATGAAGACATCGGCCGTTCCCGTTGAAGCGCAAGCGATCGCGATGCCCATATCGGTTTCGCCGGTCTTGGGCATTGACGCCATTCTTACCGATCGCGATGCGAAGATCGTTTATAGCACGCTTTCTGAAGCTTCAAGCCAGATGACCGTGAAAAGTATCGAATCCCGTGCAATTCAAGAATCGCCGACTGCAACCGTTCAGACGCTTCATGTCGGCAGCGAAGACCGGTTTCTCGTCGCATCGAACACGCTTGAAGAAGGGACGTTAACGTTATTTACGCCCATGAGCAAGATTAAAGCGGTCGAGCAAGCGGTAATGGGACGACTTGTTATCGTGCTGTGCATCGGTGGGGTATTGGTTTTTCTGTTAAGTCTGCTCATCACGCGCCGATTGATCAAACCGCTTATGAAGCTGAGGGGGGAACTCCGCAAAGTGGAGAACCGCCGTTTCTCCGAAGTCAAGCTTGTCAAGACGGGCGGTGAAATCGGCGACGTCGCGCAAACGGTTTACGAAATGGCGGAGGAGCTCGAGCGTTACAACAGGATCCAAAAGCAATTTATCCAAAATGCTTCTCATGAATTGAAAACGCCGTTAATGTCGATTTCCGGTTACGCGGAAGGCATACGCGACGGAGTATTCGAAGGGGAGCGGGTGCGCAAAGGGCTCGACATTATCATTAGCGAAAGCGGAAGATTGAAAAACATCGTGACCGAAATGACGCTGCTGGCCAAGCTGGATGGCGAAGAAGACAGCTTCCGCTTTTCGACCGTCAGTATCGCCGAGATGGTAAAGGAGACCGTTGTACGAATCAATCCGCTCCTAGTCAAAAACGGGCTCCATATTCAAACGGTTGTTGACGTGGATTCCATTAGGCGTTTAACGGTGCAAGCGGACAAGGATAAGTTGCTTCAGGCCATGCTAAATGTCGTTTCGAACGCGACTCGCTACGCGCGCAATCAGATTCGGATAAACGCCGGCATCAACAAAAACCAGATAGAAATTTCGATTGCCGACGATGGAGACGGCATCCCGGACGGGCTGCTTCCGCATCTGTTTCACCGCTTCGTGAAAGGGAAGGATGGCGAGACCGGGCTCGGTCTCGCCATATCACGCGCCATTGTGGAGCGCTGCGGCGGGAATATTACGGCGCGCAATCATAAAGCTGGCGGTGCCGACATCACGATGCGATTTCCTGCGGCATAAACAAATAACCCCTTTCCGCCTCCGAAGGGAAGCGGAAAGGGGTTTATTCGTGCGTGAGTTTACTCTACCGTAAACTCAGGGCCGGTGTAGGTTACATTGACTTCGATTTCGCCGGACTTGATTTTCTCGGCGAAAACGGCAATTTGATCCTTCACTTGCTGCGGAACGGAAGGGGCAAGAGCCAGACGGATCGCATCCGGATTTTCCAATCCGATTTTGACGACCGTGTTCGGCTGCCAGTCGCCTTCGACCAAATCCTTGATGGCGCTGTAAACGGTCAGACCGGCATCGGCGATCGCCGAGCCAATGAACACATCAGGCGCATCGGCATAAAAGTCGCGAACGTTGGCGAACTGGAACGTGCCGTTTTCCCGGCTTGCTTCGGTTACGCCTGCGCGTGCCCCGTTCAGCATCGTGAAAATCATATCGGCGCCTGCATCGATTTGGGCTTGCGCGACCTTCTTGGACAAGGCAGCATCGTCTTGATTGCCGGTGAAGGTTGTCACGAACCGAGCGCTCGGATTCGTATGTTTCAAGCCGTCGGCGAAAGCGGCGCGGCCATAAAAGCCAGGAGTTACGCGTGCGCCGGAAATATGTCCGACAACATTCGTTTTGGTCAACAGACCAGCCGCGGCGCCTGCCAGCCAAGCGGACTCTTCTTGCTTCACTTGATAGCTGGACAAGTTATCGCCCGTCAAATTCGTTTGCGTGTTGACGAACTTGATTTTCGGATATTCTTTAGCCACCAGCTTGACCGCTTCCGAGCTTTGGCCTGCATGCGCAATGATCATATCGGGTTTCTTCTTGGCCAATTTGCGGAGCGCATCGGCGATTTGCGCCGTATCGTGAGGGATATTGTCTACGTAGTTCGCCTTAATGCGGAACTCGTCTTTCGCTTTCATCAGACCTTTGTATGCGGACTCCATAAAGCCGCCGTCGTTCGCTTGACCTGGGATCAACAGCGATATTTTAGGCTTTTTCTTATTCTCGGACGAATGGTCTTTCTTCGCTTCGGCGGAAGAAGTGCCGAGAGGCAAAATTAGGGTGGCAAGGGCTAAGCTTGACAAAGCCAGTTTCGAAAGAAGACTTTTCATGATGTTTTCCCCATTCCAAAAAGTAGTTTTGTCCGGACAAACCAGAGAATATAACAGACTTGTGTTTTTGTCAAATAATACCGAGAAAACATAGACTTCCGGCACTGGATTTCCGTGCATACCCTATGTGGGCAAGTCTTTTTCGTTACGGTGGCCCTAGATGGTTTGTAAAAGTTTAGTTAATAGGTCTTGTGTTTTCAAAAAGGCTATATTATACTTTCGAAAGAACTTACATACCCGTATCCGATAATGGCAAACTTCTCTAAAGAGAAGGACGCAAAGCTGCGGGCCTAAGGAATGCTTGCATTCTATGGCAGCCGAGCCGCCGAAAATAGGGGGTTTCCTTGGGGATCCATCCTTTTTTGGGGTGGATTTTTTGTTGCCTTCCGACTTGCTAGGGAAGCTTGCAACGTCATTTCACGGAAACCGCGCCGTCTCCGGTTATCGCCTTGCAGGTCAAGGCAACTATACGAAAGAGGATGAGGAAGGATGCTGCCAACATGAGCTACATTCGCAATTTGAAGATTAGAACCAAAATATTCGGAATTATCGGGCTGGCGATCGTTTTCCTGCTGGTTATCGGGATCTCGGGATTCGGCGTTATGCAATCGATGGGGAACAATGCCCGTTCGATGTATGAAGAGAAGATGATGCCCAATAGCCTGATTGAAGCGCTTCTGTTCGGTAATTCCCAAATGGACGCTTTGCAGCTTGAACTGCTTCTTGCGAAGGACGAAGCTATCGTAGCCAAAATCCAACAGCAAATTACCCAAACGAGGGATAAAAATCAGGCGACGCGTAAAGAGCTTGAGCAAATCGTATTGTCGCCGCGGGCACAGGAGCAATACAAGAAATTCGTCGACCTGATTCCCAAAAACAACGAGGCGAAGAAGAAGGTCGATGAGCTCGCGGTAGCTAACAAGAAAGAAGAAGCACATAAAGAGTATGTCAATTCTTTTAAACCGATTCGTGCCGAAATGATCGCGAGCCTGGAGAACGTGGTCCAATTTAACGAAGAGGATGCGAAGCTCTTTTACGAGGAAAGCATCGATAGCTCCCGAAACGCTACGGCCGTTATCGTGATCGTAACGATATTGACGGTACTGCTGTGCTCGGCGCTTGGATATGCGATCGCCAATATGATTACCGGACCGATACGGAGCATTCAGCACTGGATGGCCAAAGCGCAAAAGGGCGATATGACGGTACAAGGCGATTATCGTTCCAAGGACGAAATCGGACTTCTGACGCATGATTTTAACGGCATGATCGCCGGATTAAGAGAAATCATCGTCAAGATCGGGACGGAATCGCAAAATTTGTCGGCTAGTTCGGAGCAACTGCTCGCAAGCTCGGAGCAATCCAGCCAATCGACCAATCAAGTCGTTCTTGCGATTCAAGAAATAGCCGCAGGTGCGGATAGACAGCTTCAGAGCACGACGGAAAGTGTTAGAGCCATGGAGGAAATGGCCATCGGCATCAATCGGATCGCCGACTTCTCGGGCAGCGTTTCCGCTATGTCCATGGATGCATCTAAAGACGCGGAGGAGGGAAATAAAGCCATTCAAAAGGCGGTCGCACAAATGGAGTCGATTCGCGAGTCGGTCAGCGATTCCGCTGTGCTTGTCAATCAACTGGGGACGCGTTCCAAGGAGATCGGGAAGATCGTCGACGCCATTACGGACATCTCGTCCCAAACGAATTTGCTCGCTTTGAACGCTGCGATTGAAGCGGCGCGTGCGGGCGAGCATGGGAAGGGCTTTGTCGTCGTGGCCGATCAGGTGCGCAAGCTGGCTGAACAATCGCGGCAATCGGCCGATCAAATTTCGAGCATCATCCGTCAGATTCAGAGCGAAACCAAGCTGGCGGTCGATTCGATGGAGAAGGGCAACAAAGAAGTCGAGAGCGGCTCGATCATCGTGCAGGAGGCCGGCGAAGCGTTCCGCAGCATTATGCAGTCGGTCCAGGAGGTTGCCAATCAAATGCAAGAGGTATCCGCCTCGTCGGAGCAAATGTCGGCCGGCAGCGAGCAGATTACCGCTTCCCTTCAGGATATGGAGAACATTACGAAATCCGCCTTTGTCAAAACGGAAAGCGTAGCAGCCGCCTCGGAGGAGCAATTGGCTACGATGGAGGAAATATCATCCGCGGTCCACGCCCTTACGGATATGGCGCAGGAGCTTCATGAAATCACGCTTCGATTCAAAAGTTGAGTAAATTTCGCTCCCATACGGAAAGCCCCGACCTTGCGGTCGGGGCTTTATTTATTAATGAGACAGTTACTCCGGCACCACCAGGCCGACCTCTTTACAAAGCTCGACCAATTGATGAACGCCATAAAATTGCTTGCGATTGCGCTGGTGAATGCTAAATAGGGCGTCTTCCGTGACTTTTTTGGCTTTCTCGATGCTTTGATGTTCCACTGCTTGGACAATTTCCTTCATATTCTCCAGAAAGTAAACGGTTCTTCGCAGGGTGCGGATGAGCAAAATTTGCCGGATGTGCATGGGGGTGAAGATCCTATAGCCATTGTCGGGATCTCTTTCCGGCTTGATCAGTCCTTCTTTTTCCCAGTGCCGGATTGCCGAATCTTGTACATTGGTAAGAGCAGCCGCTTCCCCAATGGACATGTGGGTTTTGAGCTTTTTATTTGCCACGAGCGGAAGTTCGGGGTCTTGAAGCAGCGCAAGCGTTTGATCGGCTACGGCTTTTTCATGCTGGAGGATGGCTTGTTCTTTATTGACTAGCCAGAAGGCGATGTCCATATCGGCATTTTGAATGTGACGAAGCACGTCGCAAGAGATCGAGACGCCGAATCCCGGGAACATAGCGCGAATACAGCGGAAATAAGCCAAATGCACTTTCGTATACAGACGATATCCATTCGCAGAGCGGGCGGGGGCCGGGATGACTCCCCAAGCTTCATAATGCCGCAGGGCGCTCGTACTAATGCTAAGCTCTCGGGCGATTTCAATTGGCTTGTAGTAGTGCATCTGCGTCCCTCCTAATCGTACCGGTAGAATTCCACTATAGCAAAAGCGCTCACATGAAACAAACACTAATTTAAAACCTTAAAGTGCAAAGATAATCTTGATTTCCAAGGAATCTGTTGCCTTCAAAGCCCTTGGATACTGGCCTTCTCACTTGCATGAATGTTGTAACATAGAAGATGAGGGGGAGGAGAAACGATGTGCCAAGGAAAAAGGAGGAGACCGAGTGAATATTTTGCATGAACGGCCAGGGATAAAAGAGTACTTGGAATTGAGGCTGGCAGCAGGCTTAAGTCAAAAGGAGGAATCGGCTGCCGGAACGGCGCTGAGCCATTCGGTTTTTTCGGTAGTGATACGAAACGACGATTCCGAACTCATTGGAATGGGCAGAATTATTGGCGATGGAGGGTGCTATTATCAAGTTGTCGATATTGCCGTTAACCGCTCGTATCAAGACAAGGGATTGGATAAAGTCCTAATGGATGAGATAACGGAGTACTTAAATCTGCATATCCCCAAGGATGCCGACGTTCTTTTGCTGGCAGAGGTGCCGGCTATCGGCTTGTATCAGAAGTACGGATTTGAATTCACTTACCCCAAAGCAATCAGTTTGCTCAGAAAGCTGTAAAGCTAATAAATCCCGATTCCCAACTGCCGGTACGGGGGATTGGGGTTTATTTGTAGTCGAGCGCCAAGTTATTGTCGCAGTCGGACAACAAGAGCTTGTCCCTTTTGCATCGTTTGACTTCCCTTCTGTCTATTTCAACTTCCGGATAGATTAATGAAAGAAACTTTTTGTCACAACTTCGTTGCTTCTATTAATACTGTTAAAAATAAGGTAATATACAAAGTGGCATAAAAGCACTCCGCTCATGCATACGAAGACGTCATGTCTTTGAACTTCCGGTACCGCTCCTCATGGTAACCGAGCAACGCGGCTCACAGCCGAGCGACAAGAACAAAAGCGGCGCTTTACCGTATGTGTACCGAGAACCGCAGCGCGATCGCAATAACGGATCGATTATCAATATCAGAGAGAAATAAATGCAAAGGAAGGTCTAACGATGAGAACTCAATTGAATTGGGTCAAATTAATGATTGAAGGACGAGACTGGCTTCTGCTTGCGACGGAGTTTGGCGTTTGCCGCGTTATTTTCCCGCATGAAGGACTGAAGGATTTTCAGGGTTGGCTGGATCGTTACATGCCGGGCGTCGAACCGAAAGAGGACCCGGCAGCTTTGCGGCGAACCGGTGCGATCGATTTATTGCAGGCTTATTTTGCAGGGGAACGAGTTTCATTCGCGGAGTTGCCGTTGGATTTGATCGGAACGTCGTTTCAACGAGAGGTGTGGACAGCGCTGGGACGCGTGCCTTATGGCGAAATCCGGACCTATCGCGACATCGCGGAGATGATCGGCAGACCGAATGCGGTACGCGCTGTCGGTGCGGCGAATGGTGCCAATCCGTTGCCCGTATTTCTGCCCTGTCACCGGATTATCGGTGCTGACCGCAAGCTAACGGGTTTCCGCGGCGGCCTTACGATGAAGAGTAAAATGCTGAAGCTGGAAGGCATCGAAGATGTGGAAGACGGCGGACATGCTCGGTTTCGCTTTTGAGCAGACGGTTCGAATTTCGAAATGCGAGGAACAACCCTTTTAAATCGGTATCGGCCGAAATGGGAGGGTTGTTGTTTTACATGGGTATAATCACTGAATCGAAGGCTTTGATGCAGGCTAATTTCTGCCAATAATTAATTGCATGAAATACGAATTTCACGCAATTTGCATTGTGAGTCCTCTTTTCGGTATCATGTAGAGAGAAGCTTAGCTTTGACGGAGGCAATAATGAACGCTCTTAGACACGAGGTTTTGGAAAAGTATGAGAATGAACTGCGGCTGTTTTCCATGTGGATGAAAAACCGCGGGATGACGAAAGCGTCGCAGCACGCCTATATGAGCGACGCCCATAGGTTCCTGCATACCGTTTATCCTTCGGAATTGAAAAGGATCGGCAAGGTGGAAATGATGGACTATTTGTCGCAGTCGCGGGAGCGCGGAGCAGGGGATGAATCGAGGAATCGGAAACTGGCCGCCATTCGAGCATTCTATAAAGCGCTAATGGAACTGGAAATCCTGCAAACGAATCCGGCGGCGATGATTGCCAAGTCCAAGCAAGAGAAAAACCGGATTCCCGTATATTTGGAAGAGGATCAGCTTGAAGTCTTGTTCGAATCGATTGAAGGGAAATATCGGACGCGGAATATGGCCATATTATGCTTGATGACCTATGCCGGTTTGCGCGTTGGAGAAATTCACCGGTTAAACATGCAGGATCTTACGCAGGACGGATCGATTCACGTGCTGGGTAAAGGTCGCAAGTGGCGGGTCATTCCGCTTCCTGACGTCCTGCACGCACTTTTACGACAATCTCTGGAAGAACGCCTCGAGCCTTATAAGGGGAAAGAAGAGGCCTTTTTCGTTTCGCAATTTGGAAGGCGCCTTTCTATTAGGATGGTTCAAACGATAGCGGAAGACATGTTCGCGAAGCTGAAGGCAAAGCTTCCTTTCCTGCACGCCAAAAAACTGTCCAGCCATAAGCTGCGCCATTCCTTCGCCACCATGCAAATCCGCAGCGGGACTGACATACGAACGCTGCAGGAGCTGCTGGGCCACACCAGCATCGAGACGACGCAAATCTATACGCATGTAGACAACAAGCAGCTAAAGCATGCTATGAATAACATCTCAGGGAAAATCCCCGTTTTTCTAAACGGCGAATCAACGAATGGAAGGACGATAACTTTAAAATGAAACCGCTGATTGAAACACCGCGACTTCTTATCAAGCCGTATATGATGGAGGAAATGGAGCGTCTGCTTCCTATTCTAACTGATGCTCAAACCATGTCGTTTTGGCCTGCTCCTTTTACAAAGGAACAAACGGAAGGTTGGCTGTTGAGAAGCATCGCTTCTTATGAAAAACACGGCTATGGCCGATGGGGGATAGAGTTGAAGGAGAGCGGCGAATTGATCGGCGATGTCGGCATTCAGGTATCCGAAATCGATGGAACGCTGGAGCGAGACCTCGGCTATATCATCCATTGGCCTTTCTGGCACAAAGGTTACGCAGTTGAAGCGGCCGACGCATGTTTGCACTACGGATTGAAAGAGCTCGGCTTGTCTCGGATATGCGCCAATATGCCGTATGATCATTATGTTTCCAAAAGAGTCGCGGAGAAAATCGGCATGACATTTGAAAAACAGTTCCATAACCAAAAAAACAGAGGGATCTTAACTTATTTGTTCAGCATTCAGGCTAAGTGAACGGGACGTCCTATAAAACAAGACGAAGAGGGGGATTTAATGAGAACGGAGCTGTTTTGGCGTGCGATAAATAATTATTTATAACATTAACATTCAACGTAACTAAACAAAAACTAGGGCGGGTGTAAAAGGTTGGGGTAGCGCGTTTGTAGTTTACATAATAAATAATATGTTCACTTAGTTCGACGTTGCTTTGATTTCGCTATATGCGCACATTATAAGTATACATAACAAATATTATGTAAACTTATATTGGAGAACGCTATAAATCGTTCTTTTATCAATCAAACTAATCAATCTTATAAGAACATTCTAATTGACCCTTAAGGCTTGCTGTGATAGGTTCAATAGAGATAAAATACTCTGATGCTAATACTAGGAATTAGGATCATTGCATGTTAGGTGAGGTGGATATCGTTGGATCTTCAAATAACAAACAGCCCCTTTAATCAGGAGCAAGCCGAGTTGCTCAATCGTCTTTTGCCTTCGCTCACGGAAAGTCAACGAATTTGGCTAAGCGGGTATCTAGCGGCTCTACACAGAGAAGTGGCCGCGACGACAGCTATTGCTGCACCGCTGACGGTTGTAACGCCAAGCGTAGAAGCGATTTCCAAGGAAGTGACCGTGTTATACGGATCGCAGACCGGCAACTCGCACGGGCTTGCCAAGAAAGTGTCCAAAAAGCTGGAGGACCAAGGTTTCCAGGTGTCGCTTTCCTCGATGAGCGACTTCAAACCGAACGGATTGAAAAAGGTTCAAAACCTGCTGATCTTGGTAAGTACTCACGGGGAAGGCGATGCGCCGGATAACGCCATTTCCTTCTACGAGTTTATCCATAGCAAGCGGGCTCCTCAATTAGAGGGACTTCGGTATTCCGTGCTAGCGCTGGGCGATACGTCATATGAGTTTTTCTGTAAAACCGGCAAGGATTTCGATGTTCGTCTGGAAGAGCTTGGAGGCAAACGTCTTACACCGCGTATCGACTGCGATGTTGATTTTGTGGAATCCGCTACTGAGTGGATGAAAAATGTTTTGGATTCATTGAGCGCTGCTTCGGCATCGACGGCAAACGCAAGCGGGGCAGTCGCTTCAGCGGTTGCGATCGCAACGGAATCCGAATATTCGAGATCCAACCCGTTTCAAGCTGAAATCTTGGAAAATCTAAATCTGAACGGCCGCGGATCGGACCGTGAAACTCGCCACATCGAGCTCTCCATCGACGGGTCGAATCTCCAGTACGAGCCAGGCGACAGCTTAGGCGTATATCCTGAAAACCACCCTCGTCTTGTAGATGAATTGATCGAAGCGATGGGGTGGAACGCGAATGAACAAGTTGCGATCAATAAGAACGGCGATAAGAAATCGTTGAGGGATGCGCTTCTTCGGCATTTCGAAATTACCGTTCTAACGAAACCGTTGCTGGAGCAGGCGGCAAAGCTTACTTCGAATAACGGGCTAAAAGAACTGATCGAGCCGGGCCGCGAACAAGAGCTCAGAGCGTATATAAATGGACGCGATTTGCTGGATTTGGTGCAGGATTACTCGCTTAAAGGCATTCCTGCGGCTGATTTTGCAGCGATCCTTCGGAAAATTCCTGCTCGTTTGTATTCGATTGCAAGCAGCCCGAAAGCATTCCCGGATGAGGTGCATCTCACGGTACGCACGGTACGTTACGAGGCCCATGGCAGAGAACGGTATGGCGTATGCTCCGTACATCTTTCCGAACGCGTGCAAGCGGGGGAGGCATTACCGGTTTTTATTCAACAAAACGATAATTTCAAGCTGCCGGTGAATCCGGAAACGCCGATCATCATGATTGGACCGGGTACGGGAGTCGCTCCGTTCCGAGCATTCCTTGGTGAACGTGAAGAAACGGGTGCGGAAGGAAAAAGCTGGCTGTTTTACGGCGATCAGCATTTCTCCACCGATTTTCTGTACCAACTGGAATGGCAGCGCTGGCTTAAGGATGGCGTCTTGACGCGGATGGATGTAGCATTCTCCCGCGATACGGATCAAAAAGTATATGTACAGCACCGGATGCTGGAGAAGAGAAGCGAAGTCTATAAATGGCTGCAGGAAGGCGCTTATGTGTATGTGTGCGGGGACGAAAAGAAAATGGCGCATGACGTCCATGCGGCCTTGGCCACCATTCTTGAGCGTGAAGGCGGTTTAAGCCAAGAGGAAGCGGCCGAGTATTTGAATGGTATGCAGCAGCAAAAACGTTATCAGCGGGATGTTTACTAATTCCGAGTCCCAAAGATTGCGAGAGGAGATAAACATATGTCAGAAAATAACTTGCTGTCGCCGAATAGCGCGCCACATAGCGATGTAGAACAGATTAAGATCCGAAGCAATTACCTTAGAGGTAGTCTTACCGAAACTCTGGAAAACTTAATCACCGGCTCCATTCCCGAAGACGATAACCGTCTTATGAAATTCCATGGCAGCTATATGCAGGATGATCGGGATTTGCGCAACGAACGGAATAAACAGAAGCTGGAGCCGGCTTATCAATTTATGCTTCGCGTTCGTGCGGCTGGCGGAGTCATCACGCCGGAGCAATGGTTGATGATGGACCATGTTGCACAGAAGTACGCGAATGGAACGATTCGTCTTACTACTCGGCAGTCCTTCCAATTGCATGGCGTCATTAAATGGAACTTAAAAAGCACGATCCGGGAAGTAAACGATGCAATGCTCAGCACACTGGCCGCATGTGGCGACGTGAATCGTAACGTCATGTGCAACCCGAATCCGTACCAGTCCGAAATACACGAAGAAGTTCATGAATGGGCGCGTAAGGTTAGCGTTCACTTGGATCCGCGGACTCAGGCTTATCATGAAATATGGCTGGATGGCGAGAAAATAGTGGAAAGCGTGGAAGACGGGGGAGAGCAAGAACCGATTTACGGGCCTGTTTATCTACCCCGCAAGTTCAAAATCGGCATGGCCGTGCCTCCGTCAAATGATGTAGACGTATTTTCTCAAGATCTCGGCTTTATTGCGATCATTGAAGAGGGGCGTCTCAAGGGCTTTAACGTTACGGTTGGCGGCGGCATGGGGATGAGTCACGGCGATCCGAAAACATACCCTCAAGTTTCTCGTGTGATCGGCTTTTGCTTGCCTGAGCAAATCGTCGATGTGGCAGAGAAGACAGTCACGATCCAAAGGGATTATGGCGACCGTGCGGTGCGCAAACACGCGCGTTTTAAATATACGATCGATGATCGCGGTCTTGAATGGTTTGTTAATGAGCTTAACAATCGTTTGGGCTGGAAGCTTGAGGATGCGCGTCCTTATCAATTTGATCATAACGGGGATCGCTATGGTTGGGTGAAGGGGAGCAATGGAAAATGGCATTTTACTCTTTTTATCCAAAACGGCAGGGTAAAAGATGAGGATGACTATAAGCTGATGACAGGGCTGCGGGAAATTGCTAAGTTGCATAACGGGGATTTCCGGCTCACTCCGAATCAGAACCTAATTATTGGTAATATTAGCAGCCAGAAAAAGAAAAAAATCGAAGCATTGATCAAGGAATACGGGCTCACGGACGGGATCCAATATTCCGCTTTGCGCAGAAATTCGATGGCATGCGTGGCTTTGCCGACTTGCGGTTTGGCCATGGCGGAATCGGAGCGTTACTTGCCGTCGCTGCTTGATAAGATCGAGCCGATGCTTGAAGAAGCCGGCTTGCGCGACGAAGAAATTGTCATTCGCATGACCGGTTGCCCGAATGGATGCGCACGTCCGATGTTAGCGGAAATTGCATTCATAGGAAAAGCGCCTGGCAAATACAATATGTACTTGGGCGGCGGCTTTTCCGGAAACCGTCTGAACAAGCTATATAAGGAAAACATCGGCGAAACGGAAATTCTGGAATCGCTGCAACCGATCGTTAATCAGTATGCTAAGGAACGGCAACAAGATGAACATTTCGGCGATTTTGTAATCCGTACCGGATACGTAAAAGAAGTACTTGATGGTCAGGATTTTCATTCGTAAGATTATTAAACAAAACAAAAACCCACGAAATTGAAATGTCGGACGACAAGAACATAGCCCGATTCAAACCCGCATAGGATGCGGGTTTTTTGTTCATTCGGACAAGTTCTTGTCGCGGACGGACGACAAGAATTTGACCCGTTTGTTGATGCGCGACAAGAACTTGACCCTATTTTAGGCAATTGGTAAGGGTATGGATACAAATAATATCTTTGACCAACGGTTCCGTCACCTTGGACTACTCCGCCTCCGGTATATTAAGCACTTTCATGCAGACAGAGCTAAAGTACTGGTATCCGGCATCGGTTATTTCAAGCTCAGGCTGAATGACCGAAAGGTCGGCGATCACGTGCATGATCCCGGGCCGACCGATTACGGCAAGCGGATTCTATACAGCACTTTTGATGTAACGGAGATGCCAGAAAGTTTGTTGAAGTAACGGGCAGTTATGCGTGGTGATTGTCTTGAGAGAGTATCTTTACAAGCAAATATACATTCGTTATTTTTCTCTTGAGAAAATAAAGTGTTAAACTAAAAACAAAGTATTAGACCGAGAAAATAAAGTTGTAGACTGGCGTCGGGCGTTAAGCTAACTGGCAGGTTTCGTTAATACTTACATTCCAGGGGAGGACTTGCTCGTCATCAGTTTTGTTGCAATGCACATTTCATATCGATGTTTATTCAATTATTTGACGGAGGTGAGTGTATGACAAAAAAAATCATAAAACGTATCGTTGATATCATTACGGTATGTACAATTGTGTATGTTTTATATTTGGGTTACTTTATATTTTTTGATAAACCTACGACTTCGCATAAAATTACTTCACTATATGTAAAAATGGGGTATGCTTTTCTCGCACTATTTATAATATCGCTTATAAGAACTTTAGTTAACAAAAATAGAGGGGCTTAATAATCGAGTAGGAGAGAGAGGCGTAAGCGTCAAATAGCCCCCACCTTGTCTTTCAGGTGAGGGCTATCATCATAAGATTGAATTTATTATTTAAATGGAGAGGCGGGTTGCCCTCGTCCTTTTATGCCACTGTATATGCTGGGGACGAACATCTTGGTTGATTAGGTGTTTTCACTTATGTATGAGTGAAAATTAGAACAATTGCCTGTTGTCTTTGATCTCGAGCATATGAATGATGATCGTTGTCCCTTTGCCCACTTCACTGATCATTTGAAAACGAGCTCCTTTAATAAGCGAAAGCTTTCTAAATGGATTTGTAAAGCCCAATCGCTCATTTCGACCACGCAATAGCTCTTGCTGCTTTTCTAGAGGAATCCCCACACCATTGTCCTCTATTGTGATTTGGATATGTTGCTGCTCCCGCTCGATTGTAAGACGCAGCGTTCCACCATTTTTACTTTTGGAGATCCCGTGACAAACAGCATTTTCTACTAGCGGTTGTAGTGTCACTGCTGGGATATAGGTTTGAATCGTTTCGTCGATATTGTATTCGATATGAAGCCTTTCTTCGAAGCGCATTTGTTCTATCGCTAAGTACGCCTTCACTAATTGTATTTCTTCATCCAAAGGGATGAGTGAGCGCTGCTTCTGGTAATCCAGCTTTCCTCGGAAATAGGTAGAAAGATGTTCTAATGCAGTTTGGGTTTTTTGCTGGTCAGTCCAACTTAGCGTAATAATCGAATTGAGTGTGTTGTATAAAAAATGCGGTGTAATCTGAGCGTAGAAGTAGCTGAGTTCATGCTCCACAGCATCCTGTGCTGATTTTTTCATCAATAATAAGGACTCGATTCGCATCTCTAATTCCTTCAAATTAACAGGCTTTTGCAAGTAATCGTTGGTACCTAATTGAAAGGATACAACTAAGTCAGACAATTGTCCTGCGGCTGTTAATATGATGACAGGCAAGTCTACTAAGTCCTGCTCCTGTCTGATCGTTTTGCAGACCTCATATCCCGTCATATGGGGCATCATTAAATCTAAAATTAATAGATCCACTTTTTCCGTTTCAATGATGTCGAGTGCTTCCTGCCCGCTGCCTACTGCAATTACGCTATAATGAAGCGAATGAAGCATATTAATAAGCACCTTCAAATTAGCAGGCTCGTCATCTACAACTAATATCGTATACGGTTTTGATCCTTCCACTTTTGTAGGCAGGATAACCTGCGACTGCTTCATCTCCCGATTTTTCATTTGGGCAGACGAAACTTGTTCGTTCATTTCGTGATTGTTTATTTCGTTATGCTCGAATAGCTGCTGATTAGTAGCCAGCGGGATCGTGAAGGTGAAGCATGAGCCTTTACCTATTTCTGAAGTTACCCAAATACGTCCGCCTGTACTCTCCACAATTTTCTTGGTAATGCTTAATCCCAAACCAAGTCCTTCTGATTCCCTGCTCCGGCTGCTTTCAACTTGATAAAAGGTTGTAAATATGAGGTCATGGTACTCTGCAGCAATACCTGGACCTGTATCCTCAACCGATATGTGCATCTGTTCCTCTATGATTTGAGCTGAGATCGTGATTGTTCCTTGCTTAGTGAATTTAATCGCATTGTAGATCAGATTGAAGAAAACTTGCTTTAGCTTTTGCTCATCGGTGTAGACAAGCGGCAAGTTTTCTGGGATCGTATTGATCAATTGAACAGACGGAGCGGGCGGCATGACATAGGCAATCTCAGCGAGCACTTCCTCAATAATTCGAATTTCGATCGGTCTGGATGTAAAAGAAACCTCACCTTGCTTTATTTTAGAAATAAATAGAAGCTCCTTAACCAAGCCTGCCAATCTTCTACTAACCGAGTGTATCAAAATAACACTTTCTTGTTGTTTTCTTTTTAAAGGCCCCTCTTCACCCTCCAGCAGCGATTGAGAAAGATTCATAATGCCGTGGAGCGGAGTGCCGAGCTCGTGTGATGTTTTGACTAGAAATTCATCCTTCATTCGGTCGAATTCAAGCAATTCATTGGACAGTTCCTCCACTTTTTTATATGCCTGCTGTGAACGGTGACTCATTAGTAGCGCCAAGCTCATCACCATAAGTAAAAACAAAAGAAGTGACGGGATTTCGATATCCACATCAAATAGCAGGACAATTGCGAGTAGAATACCATAAACAGCAAAAGTAAAAACGATGATCAGCACATAGTCAGACTCATCCGTTTTTTGTTTATAGGCTTTTAGCAGCATAATAAAAATATACACATAACCAATAGCCGTAGTCCCTGAAACAATGAGTTGAATGAGCGGAAATGGAACCTTTTCCATTAGATCAATGGTCATATTTAACACACACACCGCCAAGGCTTGAAATCCTAAGATTGCACTTAATGCAGTGACGATCCTTTTGCTGGCAGACATGTTGAAGAAATGATAAACAAATAGTAGGAAAAACAAAACGAAAAGTGTAAGTGAAATGGCTTGTATTCCTAGTTGTGAGGATGGGTTGAGCTCCGGAAATAGTAAGTAGATCCATCTTTCATTTATCGTAGATATATGTACAGCTTGCGCTAAACTGAATAGACTGAAATAGAGCTCATACCGGAATTTCCGTTTGTGTTGTAAATATGTCGTAAAGTATATAAATGAAAACAGAAAATAGCCGGAAATGAGAAAGGCTTCAATGAATTTTTCACGGCCTTGTTTTGCTAATATTTGATCGGCTGGACCGAAATAGAGCGAATTGACAATACCGCCAACGGCATAGTCATAATTAGCAACTAGTATAACAAGCTCTATTTGTTTATTTTTACTATTTTCCAGTACGACATACTTTTTGTAATCGAAGTGATATTCTTCGGTGTTTTTTGAAGGAACACCTGCTGAGCCAAGCTCCTCCCCGTTTACATACACTTTGTTGGCATTTCGAATCGTATTCAGCTTTACACCGTAACGGTCATCCTCCGGAACATGAATAAGCAAGCGATACGTGCCTGTTCCATAAGGAGTAGCGTTCTCAGCTCTATAGCGATCCCACGCTGCAGGTACTGGAATGGATTGGCGTTTGTTCTTATAACGTTCAAAGACATCCACATCCGGGCTTGGCACAATTAATTCATCTGGATAGAAGTCCCATTCTCCATCAAGCGCAATGGTTTTTTCATCCTGCCAATCCCAATGCTGCAATGAAAGAACACCATTTTTCGCCACGAATGTATTGGAGTCGAATACACGAAAAGAGTGAAGGACAAAGTACGTTGTCAAGAGAGTGACAGCGATCATAATTAGAGCGAGCGTCTTTCTATGTTTCACATAGCCAATTCCTTTCACTATGAGAGCTTCACCCATTATGGTACTTACTTGTAACCATTCAAACAGGCGGCAGCGCATCTTGTTCTAGTATATTTTACTAGCATCATCGCGTTCAAACCTTGATATAGAGGTGATGATGGGGGGGGACTACGGTTTGTCGAATATTTAAATAGTTTACCATAAATTTATTAGAAGTGTTGCCGAGGAATCAGTCGCGCTACTTCAGCGAGACAAAACAGATGGCGGGAATAGAATTTCTTAAAGAAAGCGACTGAAATATTCAGTTAACGGGACACACTAACTTATTAACAAATAAATGGATACCTTGATTATACCCTCCCAATCCTTGCGAAGCTAAGGATATAAATAAGTTGGGAGGGTTTAGTTATGAAACTACTATATGCTTGTCAATTGTTAGATAACGGCGCTCCATTAGATATTATTCAAGGGATGTTGAGCCACGAAAAAGCATCGACTACTCAAATCTATGGAGCGGCGAAAAGAATTGTACCGTCGTTATTTTTGAAAAGTAAGGTGGGCCCCCTTCTCAACTATAGGGCAGATTTGCCTAATTCCAAATAAAGGATATTAGCAAGCGTTTGTAGAAAACTTTATGTTAGAAGCAAGGAATAAGGTGGAGGTGGACATATGAATATGACATCAATCGAAGTGGTTATTATTCATCCAGTTTACAATCATGCATTTACTGTGTCTGAACATCCAGATGGCCAATTACCTCTCATATTGGAGATGCATTAGGTTGTGACTGTGTAATTGAAAAATTTGTAGATGGATGGATGGATGAGAAAGTGTAGGAATGATGGACGCAACAATGAGGACTGGTGCGGATGGGTGCTGACGTTCTTGCTCCTTATGACGGGATTGTAGAATCTATACATATTAACCCAATCACTAAATACTTAATATTCAACCAGAACGAGGCTGCCGATATACACCGGCAGCCTCGTTGCGCTAACGGGTAGGTTAGTTTGGGAGTGTGGTATTATATTTACTCAACAAACGGGCCATTTTGTAGAATAAGGAGTACATTTTACAGGAAATTTAGTGGATTGGACAGAATGGGTATTAAGGAAAAAAATTTATGGGCAGGTGTAAAAAATGAGTTGGGACGAAGCGTATATCAATGGGAGTTTTCGCGATATGTGGGATCTTTCGTATCCGTCACAGGAGTTGATTGCTTTTATTGCCACTATAAACTTTCCAAAGGAGACAGTGGGTTTGGATGTTGGTTGTGGAGCTGGTCGAGAAGCAGTTTTTCTTGCCCAACACGGATTGAATATGATTGGAGTGGATCTAAGTGCAGAAGCTCTCAGGATCGCTGCTGAACGGGCAAAGGAGGCTGGGGTGCAGGTTGACTGGCGTCATGGAAATGTCTTAGATTTACCGGTTGAGGACCAGTCCGTAGATTTTGTAAATGATCGCGGCTGTTTTCATTCAATTGCCGAAGTGGAACGAGATCAATTTGCACGAGAGATTGCCCGCATCCTCAAGCCGGGTGGCATGATGTTGCTCAGAGGTTGTCGTGAAAAAATAGAAGAGGGTCATTTTGTCCCTGTGACAGGACAAGCAGTCGACCGATACTTCGGTAAATACTTTGACCGTGGAGAAGTGTTTCCAATTCAAATGGTAACCGGTATTGGGTTCAGCCGTGAAGGAATGAAAGGAAACCTAGTGGTGCTTAAAAAAAGTGAATAAAGTGGTAGTGAAACCTTTAGACTACCCTACAGGGGATGCGTTTTTGAAAACATCTTTATTTTAGAGGGGACGCCTTTATTGAAAACGAACTCGCTTTATTCTACAATAGGGCGCTTTTCTTTAATAAGAAGGCGTCTTTTTGTATAGACAACACATTTAAGGGATTGGAGTTAATAACTTGAAAAGAAATGGTCCTAATTATCCCAAACTCTAAACTTTGATGATCTTACAGATATGGAAGCGGATGGATCAATTGTACGTATTACAAACGGCAACTTTAGAGTATTGCAGCGTTTATTTTCACAGATTGAGCGTATCATGCAAATCAACGATCTGAAGAACATTACAAAAGAAGTGGTTGAAACTTATCAGAGGGTTTCAATAGGATGGGCGCTTCACGTTCCCATCTTTGATCTCGATCCTGATACCGGTAACGCTCTTGCAACTTCGCTTGTTCCTTCATCCTGCGCCTAAATTCCTCTTACTGCATCTGCCGCCGCTCTTGGTCAATCGCGATAAAAGCCTGGTCGATGGCCTTAAACGCGCCTTGCAGCTTGGAAGGCTCTTTCTTTATCTTCGGCGCTTCGCTGGCCGGTGGGGTGCCGTGCTGTTCGATGTGGATCAATTGCTAAATGTGCTGAAGGTCGCGCTCGAGTACGTCGATGCGCAGTTGGTCTGGCTTTGTTATACGCTGCCATAGGTTTTTCGGACGCAGTTCGTGCAAAATATCCTTCGAGAGTGTTCTCGCTTCGAATACTATATAGTTTCTAAAAAATACTCATGGATGTTATGTGAAAACCACCACGGATGTTTATTCGGTACTGGAGACGTAATTGTCTCAAAGATGAAGAGATTAAAATACCTTTGAATAATGATTTCATGATTTCAGAGTTAAGTATAAATTATTTTCACAATAGAAGGCGGTATGTTAAAAGTAGTGCTTTTGGAAATAGTATGGTATAATAAATTCAATAACTGTAATAATATATATGACAGTTTAAGTGGTGAGGCTTATTAACCAGAGTTTATTCATAATGGAGGTAATGCTAAAATGAATAATCATAAAATCCAACCTGCCTCCAAGCTAGGACCTTTATTCGAGTCCTTCAAGCTTGGTACTTTGAAGCTAAAGAACCGGGTCGTCATGGCTCCAATGACGAGAGCCTTCTCTCCCGGAGGAGTGCCGGGTCCTGATGTGGCTGCTTATTACCGTCGCCGTGCCGAGAACGGTGTAGGGCTTATTATTACGGAGGGCACTCTGATCAACGATCCGGCTGCCACCAATAATCCGAATATTCCGAATTTCCATGGGGAGGAAGCACTGAAGGGCTGGGCTAACGTCGTCGCGGAAGTACATGAAGCCGGCGGGCTGATTATGCCGCAGTTGTGGCATATCGGCACAGACCGTAAGGTAGGAGCCGTTCCGAACCCGGAGGAGTTGCCGATCGGACCTTCAGGCTTGGATCTCGCGACCGGGGAAAAAGTCAATGAGCCGATGAGCCAGGAAAGGATCGATTCCGTTGTTGCTGCTTACGCACAAGCGGCGGCGGATGCCAAACGGATCGGCTTTGACGGGATTGAGCTTCATGGTGCTCACGGCTATTTGATCGATCAGTTTTTCTGGGAGAAAACGAACCAACGCACCGACAGCTATGGCGGAGAGCTTGTGAAAAGAACCCGTTTTGCGGCTGAAATTATTGCGGCTTGCCGTCGCGCCGTAGGACCCGATTTCCCTATCCTACTGCGGATATCGCAATGGAAATCAAGTGATTACGAGGCGAAATTGGCAGCCAATCCGGATGAACTGGCCAAATTCCTTGCGCCGCTTGTAGAAGCGGGCGTTGATGTATTTCACTGCTCGACCCGCCGCTTCTGGGAACCGGAGTTCGCCGGTTCCGATCTGAATTTCGCAGGCTGGGTTAAAAAATTAACCGGCAAACCTACAATCACTGTGGGCTCCGTAGGTCTGGATAATGAGTTTCTATCTTCGTTTAGAGGGGAAAATGCAGGTACGGTGAACGTGGATAACTTGACCGACAAGATTCACAATCGAGAGTTCGATCTGGTTGCAGTCGGCCGTGCGCTGCTGGTTGATCCGGCATGGGCGGCTAAGGTTCGCGATGGCCGGCTTGACGAGCTGAAGCCTTTCACCCCTGAAGCGTTGCGTACGCTATCTTGAATCTGCTGTAATTCTAATTTTTTGACTATTTGATCGGGCACTCCGAGTTAGTGGGAGAGCTCGTTTTTTTTGTAATCTTCGATAAAAAGTCTCGTAAATGTCATAAAACTACCAAAATAGCGACAAGATGTCATGCTACTCACCTAGTGTTTCGGACCGCACCCTTGTAGTATTGCTGTATCGGATCCGAAATACCGAAAGGAAATGGACAGGGGTGAGCCAATGAGCAGAGGAGAGATGCTGGAGCCCGCTCCTCAAGCGGTACAATATCCGGCGGCAAACCGAGCTGTCAGAAACAATTTGCGAAAATACTGGGACTTGTACTTGATCATGGTGCCGGGGATCGTTTATTTAGTGGTGTTTAAATATTTGCCGATGTGGGGCATCGTCATTGCTTTTCAGAATTACAGCGTGTTCACCGGCATTCGGGCAAGCGAGTGGGTAGGGATTGCACACTTCCAGGAAATGTTCACCAATCCTGAGTTTTTTCGCATATTTCGTAATACGCTGCTGATTAGCTTATACAAGCTGGTATGGGGATTTCCCGGGCCGATCGTTCTTGCCATCCTGTTGAACGAAGTTAGACGCGCATGGTTTAAGCGCTCTATACAAACGCTCGTCTATCTCCCCCATTTTTTGTCGTGGGTTATTATCGGAGGCATTCTGATCAATGTGCTTTCCCCGACCGAAGGCATAGTCAATCGGATCATTCAAATGTTCGGCTTGGAGCCGGTTTTTTTTCTCGCCGACCCAGGATGGTTTCGTTCGGTACTTGTCGTCAGCGACATATGGAAAGAGGTCGGTTGGGGGGCGATCATATACTTGGCAGCGCTTGCCGGCATCGATCCGCAGCAGTACGAGGCTGCGATCATAGACGGGGCGAACAAGTGGCGACAAATATGGCACATCACGCTTCCCGCGTTGCTAAGCACCATTGTAATTTTGTTCGTACTGCGGCTTGGCCATGTGCTTGATGTCGGTTTCGAGCAAATTTTCGTATTATACCATCCTATCGTCTACGAAGTGTCCGACGTCATTGAAACATTCGTATACCGCGTCGGCATTACGCAAGGGCAATTCAGTTTCTCTACCGCCGTCGGGCTGTTCAAATCGGTCATCGGTCTGATACTCGTGGTTGCGGCCAACAGATTAGCCAAAAAACTAGGACAATCGGGCATTTGGTAAGGAGACATCATCATGACAATAAGTCGTATGGAGAAATTATTCTCACTGGCCAACAGTATCATGCTCAGCACATTTGCCTTGCTTGCCGTTACTCCGTTCGTGCATGTGCTCGCACTATCGTTCAGCAGCTACCGCGCCATCATGACTGGCGAAGTCGTCTTCTGGCCGGTGGAGTGGACGCTGCACGCCTATCGGGAAGTGCTTGGTGACGACGCATTTGTCAATGCTACTGTGGTCAGCGTGGAACGAACGCTGCTCGGCACCGCCGTCAACGTTACGCTTACCTGCCTGCTCGCCTATCCGCTGTCCAAATCGTACATCTATGGCCGGCAAACGGTGTTGTTCATGCTTGCGTTCACGCTTATTTTCGGCGGCGGCATGATTCCAACTTACTTGGTCGTCAAAGAGACGGGCTTGCTCAACAGCTTCTGGGCCTACATCATTCCCAGTGCATTAAGCGCATTTAATGTTATCATCATGAAAAATTTTTTTCAAAGTGTGCCGAACGAGCTGGAGGAGTCAGCCCGCATAGACGGTTGCGGCAATTTGGGCATTTTGCTGCGCATCGTTGTGCCTCTGTCCATGCCTGCGATCGCGACCATTGCATTGTTTCACGGGGTTGGCCATTGGAATGCGTTTTTCGATGCCGTGTTGTATGTAAACGACAAAAAGTTATACCCACTGCAGGTGTATTTGCGCAATCTGATTCAACTGAACGATACCCAAATTCACCTGACCGACGGGTTGGAGCGCCAGATGCTCGCCATGGAATCGCTCAAAAGTGCAGCGCTCATCTGTAGTACAATACCGATTTTGCTTGTCTACCCGTTTTTGCAGAAGTATTTTGTCAAAGGCATTATGCTTGGTTCGGTAAAAGGATAAGCGACAATTAGGAGGGGAATCTCGATGAAACGTCAATTGGGAAGTTTGCACAGGCGGTCTGGAGTACGAGGATTATGCTTTGCGGTTCTCATCGGTTCGCTAACGTTGGTAACGGCTTGCGGAGGCAATTCGACCGGTTCGGCTGGAGAAGCCGGAACGTCGCCGTCCACGTCAAAAGTGGACGAGAAGCCGGTGCCAATCAGCATCGTGATCAGCAATACGTACAAGTATCCGGACGGCATGGACGACAGCAACAACCCGTACATCAATTACATCAAGCAAAATACGAATCTGGACATCAAAGCGATCGTGCCGCCGGCAGACGGATACAACGAGAAGTTGAACGTGATCATGGCTTCCGGCGAACTTCCAGATATGATCAAAGTAGGCGACCCTAGCTGGGTCGTCAACTACATCAACCAGAAGGCGCTCAAGCCGCTCAACGATTCGATTGACAAATACGGCGCCGATTTGAAGAAGCTGATTCCGAAGGAAGCGTGGGACAGCGTTACGATCGACGGCAAAATCTATGCGATTCCGAGCATCAACAAGACGCAGGCAATGGAATTGATGTGGGTGCGCAAGGATTGGCTCGACCGCCTCGGGCTGCAGGTGCCGAAGACGCTGGACGACTATGTTGCCGTCGCTAAGGCGTTTGCGGAGCAAGATCCGGACGGCAATGGCAAGAAGGACACGCTTGGGCTGCTGATCGGCGAAAACCTGAACAATACGACGCCATTTTTCGGCGCTTTCGGCGTGCAGCGCAGGCAATGGGTTGACCGCGGCGGTCAGCTCGTCTATTCCAGTACGCTGCCGGAAATGAAGCAGGCGCTGCAATTTTTGGCGGGACTGTACAAAGATAAAATCATCGATCAGGAATGGGCGCTGAATAAGTCGCAGGTAGTCGGGCAGAAGGTCGGCAGCGGAAAAGCCGGGTTGTACTCTGGACTGTGGAGCGCGCGGCGCGGAGAGATTCTGACAAATGAGCAGAACGATCCGAATGCCAAATGGGTCGAGGCCGGCTTCCCTATCGGCAAAGACGGCAAATCGGGAACGGTCGCGGGTAAT
The DNA here is from genome assembly GCF_046244365.1 of Paenibacillus litoralis. Taxonomy (NCBI): domain Bacteria; kingdom Bacillati; phylum Bacillota; class Bacilli; order Caryophanales; family Paenibacillaceae; genus Paenibacillus; species Paenibacillus litoralis. The sequence goes on from NZ_CP176395.1 coordinate 4,394,122, forward strand.
TTGATCGCCACCTATAATGTCGTGCCGGTTACAAGCAAAAATGCCGATTCCGTGGTGAAAATGTTGAATTTCATGGTCGGAAAAGGCTACAGCGATCTGCTGCTCGGCTTCGAGAACCAAATATGGACACGCGACAAAGACGGAAAGGTAGTCACCAATTTCGAGGAGCACAACAAGCATGTATACCGGAACTCGCTTACCAACATAGTCACGCCGAGCGATCGCGCCTCTTATTATGTGCAGCTCAAATCGCTTGGCGAACAATTCAATTTGGAGCCCAATATCGAAATGATCAACAAGGTGCTGATGGAGACGAAATTTACCGGCATCCCGACCGCTTCGATGGGCAAGCATTCGGCTTCCCTCGACAAACTGGAGAACGAATATTTTACGAAAATCGTGCTTGGCATTTCCCCGATCGATACATTCGACGAATTCGTTGCGCAATGGACGAAGCAAGGCGGGGCTGAGATGACAAAAGACGTGAACGACTGGTACAAAGCGAAAAAGTAGTGGAAACGGGAGCGTAAGCACTCCGGGAGAGGAGGTTCAACCATGCAAGGTGCAACGTTAACGCATATCGCATGGAGCCGTCGCATTCCGCTGCGATATGAAGCGGATGTCGCCGTCATCGGTGGTGGAATTGCCGGCATTTCGGCTGCCTGCGCGGCGGCCGCGGGAGGAGCGAAGGTCATTCTGGTGGAACGTTTCGGCGTCACCGGCGGTAACGCCACCACAGGTGGCGTGGCGGCATTTTGTGGCGAGACGGCAGGACAGGGCGAAGTGTTCGACGCCATTATAGCCGATTTGGAACAGTTCCGCGCGATCGGCCCATACGGGTCGTATCCGAAAGTCGACCATCGGCTGTTCAATCATGAAATATTGGCGGTTGTGCTGCAAGAACTGTTGTTGCGGCGCGGAGTCAAGCTGCTGTTGCACACGCAATTCGTCGACGTGTCTGTCTCGGACGACGGTCGCATCAGGGAGTGCATCGTATGTGGCAAATCCGGACCGGAGGCGCTGCGGGCGAAGCAATTCATCGATTGTACCGGCGAAGCTCAGGTCGCCCACATGGCCGGGTTTGCCACGATGAAGGGGCGTCAGGAGGACAGCATTCAACTGCCGATGTCGTTGATGTTTTTCACCCGCGATGTGGAAGGGGACGACATCCATTGCCAAGTGCCTGAAGGCTGGTTCGAGACGATCCGTGACAGGGAAGAGTTGCCGATGACGTCAAGATGGCCCAATGGGCCGGGCAGCAGCGCTTTTAAGGTGAAAATCCCGATGTTCGACGCATCCGATACGGAGAGTATGACCGCCGCTGAAATTCGAGCCCGTCGCCGGATGATGGAAGTGCTCGATTACTACCAGCGCGTGGAGAACCGCAATTTCATTCTCGATCACTGCTCACCGCAGATCGGTATTCGCGAAGGCCGCAGAGTTGTAGGCGATTATGTGTTGACCGTCGACGATTTGCGGGCTGCCCGCACGTTCGACGATGCGATTGCACGCGGCGTTTACTTTCTGGATGCACACAAACCGGACGATGACAAACGTACATATGTGCTCGCCCATCACGATTTGAAAGTTCCGCCTTATCACATTCCGTTTCGTTCGCTGCTTGTCAAAGACAGTCGCAACATGCTTGTCGCGGGCCGTTGCATGTCGGCCGACCAGTTGGCACTTTCATCGGCACGAGTCATGCCAACGTGCGCAATGATGGGGCAGGCTTCCGGAATCGCTGCAGCGATTTCCGTACGGGACAGCTGTGATCCGCGGGATACCGATTACATGGAAGTACGGCGGACGGTGGAACAGAGAGGGGCTAATCTGTCCTTGTAATAGATACGGTTAGCAGGGAAGAAAACTTGCCAGTGCGGTGCTTATGAGTATGATGGAGAAAAGGAGCCCGCGTGCTGCAGGCTCCTGGCCAGCATACCGGGGGGAGCATATTCGTGAAATACGTCTATAAGGCGGTATTCAGATTATTCAGGGAGTCCGTTCAGGCAAGGCTGACGGCCTGTTTTTTGCTCGTACTGGTGCCGCTGGGGTTCATCGGTTTGTTTGTGGTGAGCGAATCGCAATCCATACTGGAGAAGCAGCTTGGCGAAAGAACACGGAATGCAATGGCATCTGCCATGGATAACATCGATCTTACGCTACAAGGTATTGAAGAGTTGTCGACGCTTATCGCTACCGACGAAAGCCTGAACAATATACTGAATAACGCCGGTTCCGTTCTGACCCCGAACGACGTTTACGAGTTCCGAAAAATATTGATTCAAGTCGTCAATATTTCGACAATCAATCAGGTGATCGCTCCCATTGCTATTTTACATGACAAATCCGGTATGCTCATTTCAAGCGGGTTCGGCGGCAGCCGGTTGGAAGACTATCGCGATAAGGACTGGTTCCAACAGGTGGAAGCCAACCAAGGTCGGTCCACCTTGGTTATTCCGCGTTCGCAAGCCGAGTCGCCGAATGGCGCGGATATTGTCCTGAACACCGGGAGCGTCACCTTCATTCGTTTAATGGATTTGTACAATCGGCAGCGGCAGCCGAATATGTTGATGATGACTGTACGCAAAGAGAATTTTATGCGGTCTTTCGCTAAAATAACGTCTTCTCCTCACGCGCGCTGGTATCTAGTCGCGGGAGACGGCCGGCTGGTAGCTGGGACGGCGGAAGCCGGCGATTTGCCGGAGTGGCCGGATGATGGGCAGGACATGCTCGTCCGGCGAATGCCGGATACGGGGGAGCAGGCTCTGATGTTCCGCGTACAATCGGAATTTTCCAAATGGTCGCTAGTGCTCATGCAGCCGGAAGCGGAAATTTACCGCGAAACGAAACAATTGCGGCTCTATCTTTATGTTATTATTGCGGTCAGCGGGCTGCTGGCAATCATCGTCCCCAGCGTTTTCTATACCGGTTTATCGGTGCCGCTCAAGCGGCTGCTGCATGGGATGAAGCAGATTCAGAAAGGCAACCTCGATGTCCAACTGGACGAGCTGCGACCTGACGAATTCGGCTACTTAACGAGGACATTCAATACGATGGCGCAGCGGCAGCAGCATTTGATCAAAAATATATATGAGCAGCATTTGCGCGTCGCGACGACTGAGCTTAAATTTCTGCAATCGCAAATCAACCCGCATTTTTTGTACAATACGCTCGACTCCATTTACTGGACGGCCCAAAATTACGACGCTGGCGAAATCAGCGATATGGTGCTCAACTTGTCGAAATTTTTCCGCCTGAGCCTAGGCAAAGGGCGTGATGCGTATACGATTGCCGAGACGATCGAACATTTGCAATTTTATTTACGCATCCAGCAGATCCGGTTCGAGGATCAATTCACTGTCGTTATCGATGTGTCGGAGGAGAGCAAGTCTTGCATGATTCTCAAGCTGCTGCTGCAGCCGCTTGTCGAAAACGCGATCATTCACGGGCTGGAGAAGAAGAAAGAAGGCGGGTTGCTGGAGATCAGCACGGCGATGAAAGATGGTCATCTGATCGTGTGCATCAGCGACAACGGCAGTGGCATGACGGCGGAACGGTTGGCGTTTGTAAGGGACAAGCTCGCGAAAATTGGGCAGGAATTTCTTCGGGAGCAAATCGGGGAAAGTTTCGAAGGATTGTTCGGGCTTAGTAATGTGAAAGCGAGAATGCAGCTGTACTATGGTCCTGAGGCGGAACTGCAAATCGAAAGTGAGCCGGGCAAGGGGACTAAGGTAGTCGCACGTATTCCCGAGCGACCCGGCAGCGTCGCGAACGGGGAGGAACCGACATGAATCTTGTTATTGTAGAAGACGAACCGAAGCTGCGCAACAATTTGGCGAACAATATTCCGTGGGAAGTCCACGGCATCGAAATCGCGGGATTGTACGAAGATGGGCTTGTTGCGCTGGATTTGATTGAGCGGAAGAAGCCCGACCTGCTGCTTATAGATATTGAAATTCCTGGTATGAACGGATTGGAGCTGGCGCGAACCGTTCTACGCGATGCCGCTTCTTTAAAAATTGTCATCCTGAGTGGGCACGATGATTTCGCTTACGCTCAGACTGCCATCGAGCTTGGTATAAGCAGCTATTTACTGAAGCCTGCAGGGGGGGCGGATATTCTACAAGCAGTTGCTGCCGCTGCGGATGAACTGCGACGCGAGCGAGAAGACAAGTACAACCAGATCAGTCTCAAACGGAAATGGGACGAAAATATGCCGCACCTGCAGGAGACGTTTCTGCAGCACTGGATCGGCGGCCGATACGATGCGTGGGAAGTGGAGCGTAGAAGCGGTGAATTGCAACTGGCGATCTGCAGTAGCGGCCGTTTTGCCGTTATGGCGATGGAAATCGATCCGCTTCTCGCTGACCAGCCGGACCGGCCTTCACGTTTCAGCAGCAAGGATACGGCGCTGCTGCAGTTCTCGCTGTTGTGCATTGCCCGGGAATACATGGCTGAGACCGTCTCGGGTTGGGTCGTAAACGATGAGGCCGGCCGAACGGTCTGCATACTGCCTGCTGAGGCGGACGAGATTGAGGCCATTTTCATGCAGCGCGTGCAGGCAACCGCCATCAAAATTGTGTCGCTTGTGCACGATTGCCTGAAGGTAACAGTGAGCGCCGGCATCGGTACCATCTGCTCCGGTGAACAGATTCGGGCATCGTATCAACAATCGGTACAGGCGCTGCACGAGCGGGTCGTTCACGGGCCGGACATCGTTATCCCGTATCGGCAGAACGAGATCAGAGCGAGCGTATTCTCCGTGAGTAGCCGTCCGGAACAGGCGTTGCAACGTGCTTTGGATCAGGGGGACGAAGTGGCGGCCGCAACGGCGGTTGGCGAGTTGTACGATGCTACCGTGGGGAAGGCGGAACATGCGGAGCAGGCAAGCGAATACGTTCTGTACGTGCATAGCCTGATGGTACGCGTTATTCATGCCAAAGGCTGGTCCGTCCGCGAGGTAACCGGAGTAGATTACGAATACTTCCGCCATCCGGATCGTTTGATCGGCAAAGAACAAATCGCCGCCTGGCTGCAGCGGCTGGTCGCCACGATATTCCGGTATGCCTCAGCACAGCGCAGCTCGAGTTCCAACGAGCTGGTGCGGACGATGATTGACTATGTCCAAGAGAATCTTCACCAGGACGTATCTTTGTATGCGGCATCCGAGAAACTATACGCCAATTCATCCTACCTAAGCCGCCTTTTCAAACAAGAGATCGGCAAGTCATTCAGCACTTATGTAACCGAAGTGAAGATGGAACGGGCCAGAGAACTGCTCGCGAACGGGGCCAAAGTGTATGATGCCGCCAAGCTGCTAGGCTATGGGGATGTCAGCTATTTCACTAAAATTTTCCGCAAGTTTTGGGGAGTTACTCCTGGGGAAATTAAGCGCCAGTAGCGGCAGTTCCGGTTCATTATATTTCATTTGGAGAGAGGAGAAGGTCATGAATCTCATCAGTGCAAGTAAACAGCTTATTTTCCCAGAAGCAAGTAAACCGACTGCCAATTGCCATGCATCGACGTTAGTTGTGATGCCTGACGGCTCGGTTATCAGCGCCTGGTTCGGCGGGACGAAGGAAGGGGATCAGGACGTCGATATTTGGGGAGCGATCCGAATGGACAGGGATTGGTCCGCTCCTTTTCGAATGGCTGGGGAGGCGGGAATTCCGCATTGGAATCCGGTGTTGTTCGCAGATGCCGAAGGAATCGTTCATTTGTATTACAAAGTAGGCCACACCGTTGAAGAATGGGTGACGCGGGTCTGTACATCCCGGGATGGCGGGCGTACGTGGAGCGAGTCGGTTGAGCTAGTCGCAGGCGACCGCAGCGGCGGAAGAGGGCCAGTGAAAAACAAGCTGATCATGCTGCAGGACGGAATGTTGGCGGCTCCCGCTTCGATCGAAACGGAGGAGATATGGGACGCATTCGTAGACTTATCTTCTGATGGCGGTCGGTGTTGGAAGCGCAGCCAAGTGGTACCGATTGCTCATTCCGCGCTCAAAGGGAAAGGGATCATTCAACCGACTTTGTGGGAGTCAACTCCAGGTCACGTCCACATGCTGCTGCGCAGTACCGAAGGATCGATTTATCGCAGCGATTCATCAGATGGCGGAAGTACGTGGAGCGAGGCTTATGCGACGCCATATCCGAACAATAACAGTGGCATCGATCTGGTGCGGCTGTCGGACGCCAGTTTGGTACTTGTGCACAATCCTGTCCCTGGCAATTGGGCATCTCGATCGCCGCTGGTTGTTAGTCTGTCCGCAGACAACGGTGTGAACTGGCGCGAAATGCTGACGCTGGAGGGGGATCCTGGTGAATATTCGTACCCTGCCATTGTTGCGCAGAGGAACCGGCTATTCATCACATACACCTGGAATCGGGTGCAGATCGCTTTTTGGGAGCTTATACTCGAATAGATAACAGTTCGGCTGGGGTCATGCTATTTGTCGGTATGTACCTTTGGCAGCCATAGCTCCAAAAAGCTCTGTCGGACGACAAGAACATAGCCCGATTAAAACCCGCATAACTTGCGGGTTTTTGATTTTAAAGGGTCAAGTTCTTGTCGCGGACGAACGACAAGAACTTGACCCTTTTGTCGAAGTAAAGTGCGGGAGCAGAAGAGTACTAAAAATTCCTTGTAAGTGATTGCCAAGGTTTTTGTTGTTTTGCTTGATTACATATTCACAAAACCCGTATTTTATACAGATGTCAGAAAATCTAATATATCAATTGTTACATCTACATGTCCCGCTTGTGTCTCATGATGGCAAAGCACTTAACTATTTTGAAGTTACTAACTTTGGCTTCGAACTCTCTCCGACGACCATCGCTGAAGCTGAGAAGTCTCTAACAACCAATCCTGAAAAGTAGAGGTACTTATGTCCGAAAAAGTGTATTTTTTAACTATCTGCCTCCCGCTCGCAACGTTGTTACTCATCTTCGGTATGAGATATTTCTCAGCCATCCAACAGGCAAAGTATCGCTTCGCCAGTGATGAGGCCTACCGACAGATCGCGGAAAAAGCCGTTGCCGCCCAAACTCAGGCAGCGAACGCACTCTCTTCCCTCGACGCCACACTTGTTGACGTCAATAATCGATTGACAGTGATCGAGAAGGTATTGAAAGAAGTCGAATAAATTGATCAGTGGCCTGTACGATCAGAAGCCAATTGAATCTACCAACCAAAAGGAGCTACCAAATGAACGAAGTATCGTTGTTTCGACTATATTTACTCAGAGCTGTGTATCTTTTCATTGCCGTTGGTCTCGTTATTTTCCAATTTCCAGCGGTCATCCATCAAGCGATCTATCAGGATAAACCATGGGAGTTTATGGAAGGAGTAGTAGCTTGCATGCAGGTGGCCTTTGGGCTGCTGGTGATCATCGGAATCCGCTATCCGTTGCAGATGCTGCCTGTGCTTATGTGGGAAATGATTTGGAAGTCGATTTGGTTGTTAATTGTCGCGCTACCACTGTGGTTATCCGGCCAGATGGACGATTCAATCGTCGCGAATGTTTTTGCCTGCACCTTTGCGATTGTTATTCCAATTGCTATGCCTTGGTCTTACGTCTTTGCAAAGTACATAAGGACAGCAGGAGATCGTTGGACAAATACGACAGTACGGGGATCAGTTATGGTTAATCAGGAGAAGGCCACAACATTATAGCAGTGATATTCCAGAATGAATTAGAAAACGGAGCCCGCAATCCTGCGTGGCTCCGTTTAGGTAGTTCCTGAACTCGTTACAATGATTTCTGCGGAGCAGTCTCCTCCTCCGTCCATACGATACGGCCTGACAAATCAATGTACCTCTCTGTTGATTCCCCGATGCTTACCTCCGCCATACCGTCTTGAAAATTGTCCGCCCATGTATAGACAGCAGGGATTACAAGCGTCCCAAGCTTATTTACGTACCCCCAGTACTTTCCGAGTTTGACAGGAGCAAGGCCTTGGCGGAAATCATGGGCACTGTCGAAGATCGGTTCGATGACCATATCGCCGGATTTGTTAATGAAGCCCCATTTCGCTTCCCGGTCATTTTGCTGAACCTTCACCGCAGCCAGTCCCTCTGAAAAAGAGGACACATCCGAATATCGCGGCTCTATGACAAATGTCCCGGAAAGATCAATGAATCCCCACCTACCCTCAGGATCGGAAAATGCAGATGCTCCGGCAAGACCGTCCTGAAAATATTTGGCTTTCGAAAAGTTAGGGGGAATGACGGTCTTCCCCTGTTTGTCGATATAGCTGTAAGTCTCGCCATCTTTCGTTACAGGAGATAAGCCTTCAGAAAAGTACTGGCCAAATAAGAAATTCCCTTGATAAGAAGGAGAAACGACTTCGTTCCCCTCTCGATCGATAAATCCTAAACGCATAGTTCCTTGAAAATTGCCGGTTAATACAGCTGCAAGCCCTTCGTTAAAAGAGAAACCGTACGTATAACGTTTGGGAATAGCAGGTTTTCCCGATTTATCGATGTAAGATGTTACAATCTCGCTTCCTTGAACATTCGTAACCACCCCCAAGCCTTCGTGGAAGGAGGATGCCACAGTAAAGGTCGGATCAATGACACTTTTACCTGTTTTGTCTATGTATCCCTCCAGATTCCCGTCCGGGGTATCAACGGTCACAACAGCCAGACCTTCCGAGAACCCGTGAATGCTTCTATATTGCGGATCAATCACCCAATTACCGGATCTATCGATAAATCCGTATATCCCCTTATGACCGGCAGGCCATAGAGGCCGATTATCTTTTTCTAATCTAGATGAAGTCGCATCAAGCAGCCCCTTAATCGAAGTGGAAACCGAGCCGTCCGCAACCATAGCGATGGGAGTTTTTCCTTCCGCATTGGGCAGCCATGGATCAGCTTTTGCGTCCAACAACAGTTGAACCAATTCCTTGTCATCTAATCGTATCGCTTGATGCAGTGCCGAATCTCCTTTTCCGTTCCTTGAGTCGGGATCCGCTCCGGCTTTCAGCAACGCTCGTACGGCATTAGGATCACGGGCTTCAATCGCCCTCTCCAGCAGCGTCATGCCAAAACCGTCCTCATAGTGGGGGTACGCCCCCGAGTCCAGCAACTGTCGGATCAAAGCGTCACTCCGGCGAATGACCGCCCTTCTGAGCTTTCCCTCGGCTGACGAAGCAATCTCAACTGTTCTCGTGGTACCATTCCAATCCACTTCTCCTTTGACATTCTCGGTAACAAAGCGCAAAGGAACATAAGTTACCCCGTCGCGGATCGCAGGCGGAGCCGTGAGCTCAACCGATTGTCCGTTCACCTTGGCTTTCCGGCTTCCGATCGAAAGCTCCATTTCCACGGATTTGCCCTTCCCCAGAACCGTCCGGGTTTCGTCGATCCAGAAAATTTGCAAACCAAGCTTCTCGAAGAACGGACGAAAAGGAACATAAACGCTATCCTCCAGAAGCTGTGCCCGCGGATCAAGCGGCAGTGGCCTCCCGTCCATGAGAACCTGGATTGGTTCCTCACTTTTGGAATCCGCATATAGCGTTGAGACTGGCGAGCAAAGCGTAACCGTAAGGAGAGCGGTGAGCAAACACGTTTGAAATCGTCTATTTCTCATCACTATGGTTTTCCTCCCGCAGCATTTCCGAATATGGATGTCATCTGAAACAAATCGCTGTCCTTCAGCTTCCACTGGCCTTCATCCGTACGTACGACCTGATACCAATTCTCTTGCACCTGATCGAATATTTCCGCGAAGTCATAGCTTCGGTTGCGCTGTTTGGTTTTCACCATATAAGTTGAAGTCCCATATGCCTCGGCTTGTATTGAGGTAACATCGTTTTTCCACTGCTTTCGCATAAAATAAGGCGCCAAGGCGGGCGAACGCTCGACGATGGATAATCCGGATTCAGACAAGTCATGAGTAGCTTTATAATCGTCACCTTGTTCCAGATGCATCAGAAAACGCAGCACCGCCTGCTTGGCCAGCTGCTCCGGCCGCCCGACCCGAACCTCCCGATTCACGCCGTCCCATTCGACCTCAAGCTGCATCGCTTCCCCGACAAATCGCAAAGGCACATAGAGAGAATCTTCAAAGATCTGCGGTTCAGCAGGTAATGAAATTTCCATATCGTTAATAACTGCCAACGTACTGTCGACACTCAATCGGATTTCGGTCCCTTCCTTCCGGCCCGTGACCGATCGCTCCTGATCATTCCATTCCACTTGAAGTCCGAGCTTTTCGAATAGCGGGCGGAAAGGGACCAATAAATGACCTTCCCGGATTAGTGGCTTTCGTTCAAAACGCAGAGGCTCTCCCTCCACCGCAATGCCGATTTCCTTTTTGCCGATTTTAAAAAGTCCGATATCCTGCGTTTCGGCTAGAATACCTCCCTCGTTCACAACTGTTAAGCTGCTTGAGGTCTGATCCTTGTTGTTCCGAATGATTCGAAACAACTCGTTGCCCTCACGATCAAGCCCATAAAATTTACTTATTTATTTTTTTTAAGAAACCATACTTTAGTAGGTAGTGAGGCCTTACACAATTCGTTATGTTTAATCTATGTTCAGTGGAAGGAGAGTCAATGAAAGCAATTATACAAGAAATATATGGACCTGCTAGTGTGTTAAAACTAGTTGAAGTGAAAAAGCCTACGCCTAAAGACGATGAGGTGCTTGTGCATGTGAAGGCAACATCCCTTAATGCTCCGGATTGGCGTCTTCTAAGGGGTAAACCGATGATGATGCGCTTAAGTTCAGGGATCTTTCGCCCTAAGCACATCATAAAGGGCACAGATGTCTCTGGGATTGTTTCTAAGATGGGCAAGGGTGTGACGCGGTTTAAAGTTGGCGATGAAGTGTATGGAGATTTAGCGGATGCAGGGTTTGGCGCCTTTGCAGATTATGTCAGCGTCAAAGAAACACTATTGGTCCATAAACCAAAGCGCTTAAGTCACTTAGAAGCAGCGTCGCTACCTCTAACTTCCGTGACAGCCCTTCAAGGACTAAGGGATCTCGGAAAGTTGCAAAAAGGGGAGCGGGTTCTTATTGTCGGTGCTTCTGGTGGTGTAGGGAGTTATGCACTGCAGCTAGCTAAATATTTCGGCGGTTATGTGACGGCGGTGACAGGTACAAAGCATGTCAAACAAGCAAAAAATTTGGGAGCTGATGCCGTTATAAACTATTCGGTGGCGCCTCTTGACACCCTAAAAGCTCAATTTGATCTGATTATAGCCATAAATGGCTATAATAGTCTGTCAACGTATCGTAAGCTTTACTTGAATTCTTCGTAGGATATGCGAAAATATCGAATTATTATGGTTATCGTAAAATGACGTGGAATATAGGGATTACAACTTTTAATTTATGAATGGAGATTAATATGAATACACAAAATAAAGCACAAAATGCACTGGAAGACATCAAAGTCAGTTCGAAACTGAAGATTGCTACGCTGTGGGCGAGTTTTATGTTTCTCTATATTTATGTTGATTATTTCGCCTTATATATGCCGGGCAAAATAGAAGGTATTCTGGCAGGAAAAATATTTATATTTGACATTTCATATGTCTTTCTATTGATAGCACTGATTTCGGTAACAATTCCAGCTCTTATGATTTTCCTTTCTGTTGCCCTGCCGGCAAAAGTAAGTCGCTGGGCAAATATCATTATTGCCGCGGTGTATATTCCCTATACATTGTTTAATTTGACAGGAGAGGCTTGGGTGCACATGGTGTTTGGCGCTGTTGTAGAAGTCGCTCTTCTTTGTCTAATTATCTGGTATGCATGGAAATGGCCTTCTTCGTTGGCCAAATAGAAACAATAATAGCGGGTCTAAGGGGCCACTGAAAAAGTTCAAAAGTACGAAAACATGCAGGCTGTCGAGATTGTTTCGGCAGTCTTTTTTAATTGTTCAAAAGTTTCATTTTAAATATCAAATTACCCGCATCAGATCTCAAGGTAGACCACTAAATGTTCACGAATAATGGAGCGGTTGCCGCGGTAATCTGCCAGTTAGCTTAATCCATTTCCAGTTTAAGGTATCCCTGCCCCTCCCTCAACCGTTTTTTGTTCAGTCGCGGCTAAGGATGGTATGTTCTTGTCCTCCAAGAATGTCAACCATGGCCTGACGGCCACAACGTAAGAATTCAGAAACAAAATCAACTGTGGAGTATGTTGTCATGTTCTTGTCACCTGTGGGGCATGTTGTCGAGTTCTTGTCATTGACCCAAGACAAGAACATGACAACATAAATGAAAAGAGCCGCGATATACGCGACTCCTAATGTTATAATTTTCTTGTCATCCGACACTCACGTCTGCGGCTTTTGACCGAGATTCCAAGCCGTCATCCGCGCGCTGATAAGCTTCAGTCGGATAAAACGAATGCACGATATGTACGCTCCGAAGAAGCAATACATGGGCTACGCTTTCTCCGCAACGACTGCGGTCCCGTAAGCGACGATTTCGGACATCGTGTTGCCGATTTCCCCGGAATCGAAACGCATCATGATGATCGCATTGGCTCCCATCGCATGCGAGCGTGATTGAAAAAAGCATCCGGAGGAACGGCTTTCGCCGCTCTCCCGGATGCTTTTCCATACTTGGGCCTTTGTCAGGTCGTGCTTTCAACGTCGGCCCCATCGGACCACGTTTTTATTAACGCATTGGCATCCACCATCAACGCTGCTTTCGCGCCTTCGGAAATCGTCTCTTTATTGCCCGGCTTGCTCATCTTCTTCACGAACTGTTCCATCGCATCGGCTGCGTTTTTCCATTTGCCTTTGCTTTCATGCTTCCGGGCAGTCTTCAAGCTGTCGGCCAGCTTATCTCTCAGCGAATCGCTCAGATCGCCGGATGCCGCATACTGGTCGAGGAGACGCTCCATTGAAGCGATGCTAGTTTGAACCGTAATCGGGATAATCGTTTGCGATTCATTACCGGCAACATCCGCCGCCACAATCCGGATTTCGTGAGTACCCAGCCAGCCGGCCAAAGGCAACGGCGTTCCTGCGGCGTACGGAATACCGTCTATAGTGACCGTCGTTTCGGCGACCCCCGACCCAAAATCGGAAACTTGCAGCTCGAGTACGAACGCCACACTGTCCTGGAAAACGGTTCCGGCGGAGAGCGGCGCTCCATTGACGATAGTCGTCACTGTAGGTGCCTCCCGGTCGATTCGGACGGGGAGCGTCTTCGACGCTTCCCTATTGCCAGCTTGATCCGCAGACCGGTAACGCAATTCATACGTTCTGTCTACGCCAATGGCGAACGGCGCTGCGTACGGCTGCCAGCCGCCGCCGTCCAAGCTATATTCCGTCGAAGCGACGCCGGAAAGATCGTCTTGCGCGGACAAGGTCACCGTTACCGGATGTACGTACCATCCATGCAGGCCGTCCGGCTCGGAAGGCGCAACGAGAGCCGTCGTCTCCGGAGGCGCCGTATCGTTGCCCCGATCGATCGATTCTTGAAGCTCCCGGATCAACTGTTGAAGCTGCGGGAGGGTCGAATCGTAAACATACGGGAAATTGTTTAACACATCCTGAAGACGGCTCCGAATCGCGGCATCCCCTTTACCCGTTGTAAGCATGTCATTCGCTTGTTTGACGAGCGCCAAATAGCTGCCAAGAACGCCCGGTCCGTACACTTCGAATTCAAAAATCGAGTACCCGTAATCCGTCGCTCGCTTGATGCCTTCCATTTTGACATATCTTGCGTTTGCGGTCGGGAATGTGATCGTCTCCACGCCACCATGGCCATCGATCGTCCCATCGCCAGCCTTCACGTTCGTCCAGTGTTCGCCGTCGGCGGAAATATACAGCTTATAGGATTGGGCATATGCCGTCTCCCACTTGATGACGGCGCTGTTGATCGGCTGCTCGCTGCCAAGATCGACGGCGAACCAGGCATCGTCCGTGAACGGACTGGACCATCTCGTTCCCATATTGCCGTCGACCGCCTGATCCGGCGATAAATGAGGGGCTTCATTCGACGACGATTGCGCCGACTTGTGCAGAGCCAGATTGTCCCCGTCAAATTGGACCGCCTTGTTGAACACCATCACATTATCGACGACGCCTTTAAAAGCGTTCGCTTGGCTGCCGATTCGGGCGAGCGGCAAAACAAGGGTATCGATGCGTGGAGACGAGCCGTTTCGAACCCATAATTTTTCGACGTACTCATCGCCATTCACAAAGAGCGACACACCCTTGTTGTCTCCCGTCAGCAGCAAGTGCGTCCATTGCCCGGCGGGCACTTGGTATTGAAAGAGGCTGGTGTAATGCTCCTTCGTAAATCCAAGCAGCCCCGTATTCCCTTGCTTCAGCAGAAGCTTACCGGCGGGCGACTCCATCAGCACGGCGTCATCGGGATTGTCGGCATCCGGCTTGATCCACATCGATACGGTCCATCCGAAGCCTAACGATTGCAGCGGCGTTTGCAGATAGCTTTCTCCCCCGTTGAATCGCAGGCCTTTCCCATACTTCCCGTCCGTTATCGTCACTTGTCTGCCCGATCCGTCGAATCCGTTTCCGGAGGAATCGGCAAAGCCGTTCTCGAACAGGTACTTGAGTACGCTTCCGTCCGGATTACTCACTTGCAGCTTATGAGAAATGTTAGCGTTCGGCGCTTCTCCGACCGCGGCGGCCGTAGCGTTGTAGGACGCGTAGTTCCGGTCTTCCCTGGATCCCGACCACATTTTCTCGGAGAGCACCTGTACAGCCGGAAACATCCTGTCGTGAGAATCGTCCATCGACAATCCGCTTGCGTCCGATATATCGTTCCACAGCGCTAGCATGGCGCCTTTCAGCTTCGGATGCCCAGCCGGGATCGTCATATCGGAAAACATGTTCGGCTCCCAATTGTTGTACATATATTTGGTGTCCATGTAGTCCTTGTACAGCCTTGGAACGAGATACATGTAACTGTTCTCGGTGTTGATGATATCAAAACCTTGATCGATCGCTTGTTGCGCGTTTCCGTACGGCACATGCCAAATATTCATCGTCGACTGGGTGCTTATCGGCGTGACGCCGTTGTATTCCGCCAAACCGCCCCATATTTCCGGATGTTTACCCTTATCGTTAATGTGGTTTATAAGCGTATTCATATAGCCGCGGAAAACTTCTTTGTCGCTGCCCCAATATTCGTCCGTTCCGATATGAACGTCGGGACCGATAAAGGTCGGATTATCGCCGCCGATATATTCGTCGAACAAGCTTTTGACAAACTCGACGGTAGCCGGCTTCGTAATATCGAGATGAGGCCCCGTTCCCAACGTCGGATCGTATGCGGTAAACGCCCGCGAATGTCCCGGCGTATCAATCTCTGGCACGATATTGACGCCGTAGTCGATGCCAAGCCGAACAAGGTCGCGGAACTCCTCCTTCGTATAGAAGCCGTTCTTGCTCGTAAGGCCGGGGTACTGCGTGCTTTCCAAACGAAATGCGGAATTCGTCCCGTCTTTGAAAGGTGTCCCTACGTCGTCGTTCAGATGGATTTGCAGTTGATTCATTTTATACCAGGACAACAGCTTCACATAATCGCGCAAGAAATCAATCGTATAAAACTTTCTCGCCACGTCGATCATGAGGCCCCTGATTTCGTACTTGGGATAATCCCGCGAGGTCCCTTTGGGGATCCGCGCATGCTGCGCGTCTTGCTTCAACATTTGAAGCACCGACCGCGTCCCGAAAAATACGCCGACGGCATCCGCCGAGGCAATGGAGACATAATTGTCGGTATCGAGAAGATAGCCTTCCCTGCCGAGCTGCGATAACGTATCGTCCAAGGACAAATAAATATCGCCCGTGTGCGGAGCTCCGTACACGATTTCCGGGACAAAGCCTCCGATATCGTTCAAATCGTCTTTCGTTTGCTCCGCCGCCTTGCTCAAAGCCGACTGATTGGCGGGGTTTACGACGATTCTCGATCCGGATGTCAGAAGAAAATCGCCTGTCCGGCCATGCCATTCCCGAAGCGAAGGCACGACCATCGGTTCTTTGTTCAAATCCGCGGTTTGCGTATAGGCGCCTGGGACCATGACCGGTACGCTGCCGGTAATCCCCTTATCGCCCGGATCGGCTATGTTTTCAACTTGGAACAGCAGATTGACCTTCGTATCCACGAGCGGCGTATGGATGACGCCCGCTTTGTCGATCACGGGCTGCCTGTCGCTGCCGTAAACCGAAACCATATACCCTTGCGGCACATCGGGTAGCTCGATCTCGGTCTGTCCCTTTGCGATAGGCGGTATTTGGGTAATGCCTTTCACGATCTTGGGCAGGATGCCGGCATTGTATACTCCGAACTCGAAGAAGGAATAGCCATAGAAGATGCCGTCAACAGGTGCTCTTTGCACGCCTTGAAACTTCACGTACCGGGCTTGTACGTCATCGAAATCGGTCGCTTCCGTCCCGCCTTTGCAAGCGATTTCACCATCGCCTGCAAGAACGTTCACCCAATGCTCCGCATCGCTTGATACCAAGAGCTTATAGCGGCTGGCCGGTGTTTGCCATTTGATCGTAATCCGATTGATGACATACGCTTCGCCGAGATCCACATAGAACCACTCGTCGTCTGCCTTCGCGGATGACCACCTGGTGCTGCCGTTACCGTCCACGGCGTTGGCCGGGCCAAGCCAGTCCACTTCGTTACCCGAAGCATAGACCGCTTTATGAACCGACAGGTTGACACTAATCGGCGTATTCGTGTCGGCAGGCGGGATCTCGCCGCTGTAAACGGAATCATTTACCGACAAGGAAACGGGATGCGAATAATCCGCATTTGCCTGCGCCGCTGCGGCGACCTTCTGCGGCTTGGTGGCCGGGACAATAAGGGAAAGCAACAGGGCAACCGACAAAAGAATGGATAAGGGTCTTTTACTCATGTTCTCCTCCTTGGCTTGTTAGATCGATGCCGGCTTCTTGGTGCGCGTCCTCTCCTCTTCCATACTAGGGAACCTGTTCGGCCATTCAAAGCAACAGTTGATGACATTGGATATACTTTTGTTTACATGCCGCTTAGCAATACCTTTTGCGCATATAAAAAAGCCGCTAACAACGCGGCTTTAACGGTTTTTGAGCTTCTTTTCATTCTTGCACCTACCAGAACGTATTTGTCATGCCGCGCAATTCGCAGATTGCTTCCGCAAAGAAAAAATCGCCGTAAATCTGCGGCGCGTTCTGAATCATTCGGTCGATCGCCGACTTGCGGGTGTCTTTAATCATCTCGGTATACTCCTTTATTTCGCCTCCGAACAAGCTGCGCACGCCAGCTGTAATATTGCCGCCGAGCCCGCGGCTTAAGGTAGGATAGCTGTTTGGATCGTTTATATCACATACTAGGGTTTCTTTACCTTCCGTTCTCCACTCCGTTTGGGTTAGTCCTAATGGTTTCAACACTCGTTCATCAATGATTTCAGCAACCGTTTTTCCTGTTGCATTCTTAATAATCGCTGCAAGTACCTCAGGTTTTTTCCCTTCAAAAGAAGTACCCTCTTCATACTTACGTACTACGCTGCCATTTCCTAGAAATTGTAACCCTGTTGTTCTTGTAACAAGATGTCTTATTGTAGTGTTACCGAGAATATTATTGTCATAATTAGAAAGGTATTTACTAATTGGATCGTCTAGGCCTTTTATTGCATTATCGTTAATAGCTATTGCAGCGGCAAGCCCAACATAGGTAACCCGCGTTGAATTAACGTTAAACTGTGAAAATTCATCTACTTTTCTGGCGCCGTTATGGAATATGTGGTTTCCTGAATACCATTCATGAATGATTTCATCGTCTTTCATAACGTATACTGCTGCTGCTGATGCAGCAATGCGATCTTTTATTTGTTTAGTATACTGGTCTAGGTTGTTAAAGATATCCACGCGAATCACCCCAAAAAAAAGAATGTTTGTTCGCATTCCATGATAACACTTATTGGTAATATCTGAAAAGGGGCTGGGAGCTAAACTGCCCGTTACTTCAATGAACAAGAGGAGCTACATCACTGCAAGCTCCTCCACTATCGTGTTGTTGCGTTATCCTCTTCAGTTCCAAGTCCAAACACATCATGAATTGTGGCAACCGGTGTGAATCCGCTTTGTCCGTAAACTACGCCAAACTCCCCGAAAGTGCCGGGCAGTAGCGAAATCCACTGCAGGCCGGCACCGGACAAGGGTTCATCCAGTGCCCCATCATAAATCCACCATAAAATATTAGTACGAGTTTTTATATAACAAGCCAAATTTCGGGACAACAAAATGTATTGTATACTGAATATTGGTACCTCAATCTATATCGTTCGCTGTTTGTGGAAAGCACATCATTTTCTTGTCCATTTACGGAAAACATTATAACTTCTTGTCTTATGAAAAAGACAAGAAGTTATATCCATAAAAAAATAAAACCGCGCTCTGCGCGGCTTTAAATGGATATATGTTCTTGTCCTCCGACACGATGTCGCTGCTGCGAAATTCTGGTTTTTAGCGAATTTTCGAGCATTCAACAAACCGTAATTAACTCTTGATTTTATTAATGATATCTTGATAATATTGTTTACCGTATTCATTGTTAGACGCTTCTACTTTTTTATTAAAATATTCGATGGCCTCTTTTTTATATTGTTCCGGAATTTTTTCTAAATACAAATCCATAATCGTTTCAAAAGAACTTTCGGCTACTTTTTTGGGTGACATTTTTTTAATATTCATAATATATTCCCATTTTCTATCATAAATATCAAAATA
Organism: Paenibacillus litoralis; assembly: GCF_046244365.1. Lineage (NCBI taxonomy): Bacteria > Bacillati > Bacillota > Bacilli > Caryophanales > Paenibacillaceae > Paenibacillus > Paenibacillus litoralis. Next base: position 4,412,835 of record NZ_CP176395.1, read on the forward strand.
TTTTAATTTAGGCAGGAATATCGCAACATAAGGTCCAATGTTACTTTTATCTGAATTTTCCAGCATGAATTCGTAAATTTCCTTTGTTTCCGGAAGATCATATCTCTGAATCATATTCCCAATTGCTGAAACAAGCAGAACTACAAGCTTAGTATTATCCTTATGCCTAATATAGATATCAAGAAGGATTTTAGAAAACTTCGGATCATTAAATAAATCTTGATAATAAATTGAAACCTCTAACCTGGGCGTTTTCTCAAACTCTTTAACAGCAAGAAACAGCTCTTCTTCACTCAACTTATGCCAATCAGATATTTTCTCTTTTAATAGGCTGATATTTTCAATATTTTTTTTAGTGTCCATATTGTTCTATCATCACCATTTTCCTTTATACCGCAGTTCGGGTATTGCCGAAAGCGGAGATTTTCTGTATTACCGTCAGCCAAAGATTTCAACCGTCTATTGTGTCCACAATAACCATATCAATCGCAAGAAAGGTCTTAACTTATGTATTACTTACCACAATTATTTACATGGTATCTGGCCCCAATTGTACGACTTCTCGCAAAAGTTTTCAATTGCACGTTATAAAACGTAAAAGTTCATATTTCTGAGTTATCTACTGTAACTCAAAAATACGAACATGAAGTCAAAGAAGTGCCGATATGACTGAATTGTCACACGGCACAAAGTTCGGAGCTTTATGTTACTGCACAATTTTCCTGATCTTTTATTGTGAGTCGTCTTATCGTTCACCTGCGACAAGAACTTGCCCCATTAATCTAAAACCCGAAAGTTATGCGGGGGTGATTCGGGTTGTGGCTTGTCGTCCAACAGCGGATTTGGTGGCCTCTCCAGCTTGATCGTCATATACCGTGCCCACCGTAGAATCCAGATCCAGATCAATCGGGTTGCATTTCATCTAACCGCGGTAAAGCCCGTTATAGACCTCTAATTTTAGAAAAGTGTACAAAATATTCACACGACGGCGAAATCGCGTTTACCGAGAAGTCGAAAAATCAGCGGAGGATATACTTTCTGAGACTTTAACTAACTCCACAAAGTGACGTGTGGCCTTCGAAGCTTATTCCGATTACTTTGCGGGGAGCCCCGAAACATCAAAAAAACGGCCGGATGATCGATGATCACCGGACGTTTTTTTGCCATGCAAGGCGGACGTAAATAGTTATTCCCACATTTGCCGCAGCGCCCCGATATCCGCCGCCAGAGCGGCTCTCGCCTGTGCGGTAATTTGACTCTGATGCGCCGTGTTGTCCATATGCTTTAAGAAATCGTCCAAACTTTTAAGAGCCTGCGTTTTCTGGCCGGCGTACCAATGATGGACGGCTTGCATCATATTGTTGCGAAGCTGCGAAGCAATGGCGTGGCCCAGCTCGCCGGCTGCCTCGTAAGCGTCAATGAGCTTCGTGATGGAAGCGGGACTTGTCGTCACTTGAACGGTTACCGTTACCTGTATCCGGTTTCCGGCATGATCCTCCACCCATATGCCAATCGTATGGGTACCCAGCTGTCCTGCCCAAATTAGCGGCACCCCTTCCTGATACGCTTGACCGTCAACGGTCATCCCTTGCGAAGCAACGCCGGATAGTCCGTCAGTCGCCTGAAGAGAAAGGACGACAGGCCGGCTGTCTTCGATAACGGCCCCGTTCGACAAAGCTTCGCCTCCCGCCAGCAGCGTGAATGAAGGGACCGTTTTATCTACGGCGATCTCAAGGGTTTGCTCCGTCATACCAAACCACTTTTAAACAAAAACTGCTCGACACGCGCATAGAAGTGGCTAAAAATTTACTCGCCACAACCGAGCTTTCCGTTCAGGAAATTTTGGAACGCGTCGGTTACTCGCTGCATCGCAGTTTCGTCCACGTTTTCAAGCAGAAAACCGGATTCGCGCCTGTTGAATACAGAAGAAGCATGCAAACCGGAAAGAAGGGTTAAAGCAAATCGTGCTGACGATGATAATCTGAAAACTCGACAGGCTTTCAAAACCCAATCATAAAAAAAGTGCCGACTACCACTTGAACTGCATGGATATCTCCTATCATCGGCCATCTTGCCGGTCGGAGTACGCTCGACGTAATTGCTGAGGAATTCCTTCTTCCGAATCTCGTTCTATGGCAGGATAAGTAAATCTGCGGCGTATAGGCGTAGATGATGACTTTGGTGAAGTATATTAAATGTACAAAAAAACCGGTCCTTTCGTATGTGTAAAAGAGGGGCTGCTCAGTAGGTCAGTTTATGACCTTCTGGGACAGCCCCTTGTTATTTCGATTTAAACTCCATGTTCAAATTAACCGGAGCTCATGTACCCGTGCATAAGCTCGATTAACAGTTCGTGATCCTTCCAAGGGATATAATGCCATTTTCAATTCAAATGCCGGCAAATCCGTTCAATCGTCGCCGCATATTCCTCGTCGGTCAGAAATTTCTCCTTGCCCGCTCCCGCCGTCAGCTCGAACGGCCAACCCCAATTTTTCGAATGCTTATGTTTAGGCACGACGTGAAAATGGATATGCGAATCAATATCTCCGTACACCGCATAATTGATTTTCTCCGCTGCAAATTCCTTCTTTAATGCCGCCGCCACCTTCGCCACATCGCTCATATATTGATTGCGTTCCTCGTCGTCTAACTGGAATAGCTCGGTTTTGTGAGTATTCAACACCACCGTACAACGGCCATGATACTCTTGTTCGTTGTTCAAATATACCGTCGAAACCTGAAGTTTGCCTATTTCCTTCATATAGCCCTTATATGCTTCTGTACAATAGAAACAATTGTGAAGATCGCTCATATCGCTGCCCTCCTGAATATCCTTGTCTCCTTTGGGGTTTAGCCTGAAAAACAATCGCCGGAGCTTCATCGACGAAGCTCCGCGGATCGCTGCGGCTCCTGCGTTACAATCGCAATCCTCAATTCAGCGTTATGCCAAGCTCGTCAAAGTAGGCAACACCGCCTGAAACGTTAGGGTCGTTGTGTTCCAAAGAAATTTGAACTACATCGTCAGCATCGGCAGGCGCCGTAAAGCTGATCGTATACTGTCCCCATGAGGCGCTAAACTACCCCGTAATGCGCTTGACCGATCCCCCCTCCAGGCAAGAAGCCGTCCCATCCAACTGTTAACTGATCTCGCTCGCAGCGAGCGCGCGATCGAAGAGCTTGACCTCGCGTATACGTCCGGAGTAATGGCATTGCGGTCCTTTGCCCAGCACGAACGGGAAACCGCTCGCCGACAGCGCGGAGGCGCGGCCGGATTCGTCGCTTGCCTGCGGCGGAACCGCGACGGTAGACGCGAGCTCCCCGTCGATATAGAGCGAGAGCCGCTCCCGATCATACACGGCTGTCGCCCGGTGCCACCCGTCGGACAGGCTCGCATCCGCGGTCGCCAGCGGGTCATGCGTCAGGCTCCATACGTTGCCGCCCGGCAGCGTTCCGGCAAACAATTGCCCGTCGTACACCGCCATCGTCCAAACCCGGCGGTACAGGATATTGGGGTCCGGCTGCTCCAGCACGCCGATCAACTCCCATTCATGGCCGCCGCCGGCATAGCGGTACACATGGCCGCCCGGCAGCGTCCCGCCGTACAGCTTGCCGTTAAAGACAGAGATGCCCATGACCTCTTTCTCCTTGCCCATCAGGCCGAAATCGCTCCAGTCTTTTCCCTGCTCATACCGCAGCATTCGCGCCTCCGGCCAAATGCCCGTCAACAGCTCGTTATGGAAAACCGAGAAGCAGTAGACCTGATCGCATTTCGCCACGGCGCCGCTGTCGGCCCACGGCTCGTCAAGCGTTCTCGCCGATACGCCTTGCTTCTCGTTGCAGCCGATGAACAATTGGCCCCGGAACGGCGACAGTGTCATCGTCCGCGTCTTGCCTTCCGGCCCCGGAGAGCCGAGCGATTCGCAGGAACCGTCTTCACTGAATGCAAAAATACCGTGCGGGTAGAACGACATGGCGATCAGCTTGCCGTCATAGACGGTGAGCGCGCCGACGCTATCATTGTTCTCGACAGGCAACCGGCCGAACAGCGTCCATTTCTTGCCGCCTTCATACCGGTAAATGCTGCCGCCCCGCTCCTGATTGGGCGATTCGGGCAGCGCCGAGCCGGATGCCCGGTACTTCATCGTGCCGACATACAGCTTCCCGTTGTACTCCGCCATCGACCAGACCGAGTTGCTGTTGTCGGGAGTGCCACAATCGGTCCAGACGCCGTCCTTGCCGAGACGGTACACATGGCCGCGATTGTCGGAAGCGTCGTCGAACGTCCCTACGTACAAACTGTCCTTGTATACGCACATGGAACAGATATACCGGCAGTCGCCTGGACTCCCCCAATCTTTCCAACGGATCGGCGACCTTCCGCTGCTCCAGCCGAACTGCGCGTTGCGCAAGTTCGGCTGACTCGACGTTACCCCTGCCTGGCTGAGCACGGACAGATGCCATCCTTCCATCGCCGTTTCCGAATAGCGGCTCGCGAGTCCGCCGGGGAAAAATCCCCGCCCGTCGTTGACTTCGAACTCTAGCGACAAGGTGAACGGTCTACTTCCGTCGGTTTCCGGAATATCCGGCAGCTCCACCGCCGCCGAAACGCCGTCAAACACGGCCCCGTCTTCGTACGTCACATCGCCTTTGGCCGCGCCGTGCCGCCCCAGCCCGCTATAGTCTTCGCTATCCGTTCTTAGCGGCCAATATCCAATGAATCCGGCATTTTTCTCCTGACTCTGACTCATCCCAGTCCTCCATTTTCCGCCTCATGCTGCGGCAGGAGCGGCACGGCCGCAGTTTTGCGTTACGGACCGCCCCCTAGCCTCGCAATTCAGCAATCCTTCTAGCTTCCTTCGCCTATCCTTCCATTCCGCTATCCCTTCACGCCGCCGAACGCTATGCCTTGAATAAAATGCTTTTGCATCGCAATAAATACAATCAGAATAGGCAATGCGGCGCTTACCGATCCGGCCATCACTCCCGCATATTGGACAAAGTATTTGTCCTCCGACATCATTTTCAGCGCGAGCGGCAACGTATACAACTTAGGCGACCGCAAATAAATGAGCGCGCCTTCATAGTTGTTCCAATACCCGATAAAGTTGAAAATAATCATCGTGGCAATAACAGGCTTCGCCAGCGGCAGCATAATACGGGTAAAAATCCGAAAATGCCCCGCTCCGTCGATCTCCGCCGCTTCATTTAATTCCATTGGCAGTGTCGAGAAATATTGCTTGAACAAAAAGGTCCCGAACGGAGAACCCAAACAAGCGCCTAGCCAGATCGCCGCATGCGTGTTAACGAGTCCAAGCTCTTTGTAAATCATAAAGTTGGGAAGCATGACGACCTGCGAGGGGATCATCATCGTCGCCAGCAGCAGCAGGAAGATGATGTTCCGCCCCGGAAAATGCATTCTTGCGTAAGCATACCCCGCGAACGAACAGGTGATCAGCGCGCCGACCATGGCGATGACCGTCACTTTGATGCTGTTCCAGTAATAGAGCCACATGGAAGAACCGAGCACCGGCTTAATCCATACCGCCTTGTAGCCGTCCCAGTTTACCGGATTCGGAATCATGGAGAACGGGAATTCAAAAATGCTCCGCTCCGCCGTGAACGAGGCCGCCGTCATCCACAGGAACGGATATACCATGCCGAAACTGAATGCCAGCAAAATAAGCGTTCGCGTCAGCTTCCCGATCAGCAATCGTTTAGTCACGGTTTGTCACCTCCGCTAACGGCCTCAATAATGGACCCATTTTTTTTGTAGACGCCATTGCAGCAAGGTGAAAACAAACACGACAACGAATAATACCCAGGCCATCGCCGAAGCGTACCCCATCTGGCCGAACTCGAATGCGGCTTTATAGATGTAATATCCGATAACCGTGCTTGAGCTTCCCGGACCGCCGCCGGTCAAAATCTGAATGTGCGACCAAGCTTGAAACACCCCGATCACCGAAGTAATGACAACAAAGAAGGTCGTCGGCGAAATAAGCGGGAACGTAATATGCCAAAACTTGGAGAGCGGCTTGACACCGTCAATCTCCGCCGATTCGTAAATCTCTTTCGAAATCCCGACCAGTCCGGACAGAAACAAAATGACGTTTAGCCCAAGCCCCGACCAGGTCGTCATGAGTATAACCGCTGGCTTGACCCAAGCGCTGCTACCAAGCCATCCGGGAGGATCGTCAATCCCGAACATCCGAAGCATGCCGTTAATGATCCCTTCCCCAGGGTTCAGCAGCATTCCCCACACAAGCGCAATGATGACTGTGTTCGTTACATAAGGCAGGAACAACGCCGTGCGAATCGTTTTGCTGAAGAAAACGCTTTCGTTGATAATAAAGGCAATGATCAGCGCCAGCAAAATTTGCAAAGGAACGAACGCAGCGAAGTACAAAATATTGAGCATGGAATCGATAAACCAGCGATCGTCCAGCATCTTCTTGAAATTATCGAGACCGTTAAAGCTCATATTGTCCAGCCCGGTCGTAAAATCCCAATTGGTAAAGCTGACGATCAATGAGAAGCCGATCGAAAAAAACGTAAATATAAGGAACCCGGCCAAATTAGGCAAAATAAACAAATATCCCTCAACGGCCTTCTTTATCTTTCTCTTTGCCAGTACATGCCCGTTTCTCATGCCACCACCGCCGTTTTTGGAGGCAAGCCGTCAATCGCCTTGTATACGCGGATTTGAGGCGACTCCGCTTGACTTATTTTTTCGTTTCCGCTTCGTAAATTTTGAAGGTCGCGATTTTGGCGTTTTCAATCGTTTCGTCCAGCTTGGCTTCATTCGCGAACAATAGCGACAGATGCTTCTCCAATTCGATTTTCATTTTCGCCGCGTATGCGTACTTAATCGAGTTTTTGCCATAGATCGGCTTGATTTCCGGGTCCATCATTCTGCTGTAAAGGTCGTTCCGCTCTTTACCTTGCGTCAGCTTGCCGTTCTTATTGTTGAAATAACGCCAATTTTCCAGCAGCGTATTCTTGTCCAGCTTCCTGGACGCCGGCATCCGGTGAGCGACCTTGGAGGCAAGCTCGATCGATTTCGTGGCATGCCACTTGATAAAGGTATAAGCCGCATCGGGATTTTTCGTCAACTTGGATATCGAGTCGCCGACAACCGTTTCGAATGCTTGCTTTTTCGGCGAGCTTGCATCCCATCTTGGCATAGGCGCTAATGTGTGGTAGCCCGCAGCGTCTTCTTCTGCCGTCAATTGGCCGTACTCGACCGCCAAGTCCTGGAATATCGCGCCGTTCCGGCCGCCGATGCCCATCGAGTTGACGCCTTTGTAATAATCGTTTTGCCAATGCAGGTTTTTCGCCGTCAATTCGGCGGGACTTGCCATTGACTTATCCACATATACAGCCCGATACAGCATATCAACCGCTTTCTTGAAATTCGTCCAATCCGGATTGAACGAACCGTCCTCCTTCAGCATTTCCCAACCGCTGTACAAGGCAATCTTCTGGGCGGTTTCCGCCAAAGAGCCGGTTCCGAAATTCCAATCCTGAACGCCGTAGCGTATAATTTTTCCTTTGTCGTCGTACTTGGTCAGCTTCTTGGCGGTTTCAAAAAATTGTTCCCATGTCCAATCGCCGGAAGAAGGATCGGGCAAGCCTGCATCTGCAAAATGCTTTTTGTTGTACCAGACGCCATCCGGCGCTACAGCGCGCGGAATCCCGTACAGCTTGCTGCCGACAATAAACTGATTCGTGTAACCGCCAAATTCCGCGGCTAAATCCCAACCGTCTCTCTTGACGAAATCGTCAAGCGGCAAGTACAAGCTATCCGGGCTTGCACGCTCAATATTGTTGGTTCCCGTATAAATGACATCGACTTGCTCCCCGGCGATTGTCGCCATCTTGACGCTTGTATCGAAGTCGCTGCCCGAAACCAGCACGAGCTCAACCTCGATATTTGGATACAGCCTCTTCCATTCCGGATACGCCGCATCGAACTCGACTTGATCGTAGGCGGACGGCGTGTAATAGCGCAGCTTCACTTTCTTATTCGGATCAAGCGTGACTCCCGTCTGCGGCTTCTCCTTTTCATCGCCAGTCGGTGCTTGCGTCGACGCTGCACTTGGCGACACCGTTTGCCCCGATGCCGACGGCTTCGGGTCCCCGAAACTGCAGCCGGAAACAACGAGCAGGCAGACAAGCGAAAATATAACCGCCAGTTTGAAGCTTAACCATCTCTTCATATTCTGCATTCCCCCTAGCATAATGTGCACCTCTTTCGAGATACACCCTTATTATAGGAACAAGCGCCCCGTACAAAAATAAGCGCCGTTTAACAAATGGTCGAGTATTTTAACCGTTTTCGCCAGCGTTGCCGCCGTCTTTGCCATCGCCATCGTTCCCATTCGCAAGGCTCGCAGCCTTCGCCCGCATTCTGATCGTCACGGAAGTCCCCTCGTTCGCGGCGCTGGCGATCGCAAGCCCGTATTGGCTGCCGTACAGCATGGCAATCCGCTGCTGAATATTTTGCAGCCCGTATCCCCCGTTGCCGTAATCGCTCCCCATCGCTTCGGGCTTGGCAATATGCGCCTGCAGGCGCGCAAGCCGTTCATCATCCATGCCGATTCCGTCGTCCGACACCGTTATCCGCAATTCATCCCGCTCCACTGCCGCATCGATCGCAATCGTTCCTTTGCCGCTCCGCAGCTTGATCCCATGGTACAAGGCATTTTCCACAATCGGCTGCAGCGTGATTTTCGGGACGATACAGGTCAAAGCGGCAGCAGAAGTCTCGCACTTGAACTCGATCTTGTCCCGGTACCGGTGGCTCATAATTTTAATATACCGGTTCACATGCTCCAGCTCTTCCGCCAGCGTAATCGTTCGTCTGCCTTGACTCAAGCTGAGCCGGAAATATTCGGACAGCGTCGCCACCAGATCGGATACTTCGTTATCGCCGCCGATCTGGAAAGCCGCCTTCCATCGGATGACTTCAAGGGTGTTGTAAAGAAAATGCGGATTGATTTGCGACTGCAGCGTAATCAGCTCCGCTTCCTTCTGTTTTAATTCCGCTTCGTTCTTCTTGAGCCGGATTTCGTATACTTCCTTAATCAAAGTGTCGATCTTCGAAATCATTAAATAAACGTTGCTCCGCAATTGCTCGATTTCGTCTCCGGCTACGCGCGCCTGCTCGTAGTCGCCTACATACTGCTCGGCCAGACGGACCACCTGGTTGGTCAATTGATTGATCGGCTTGCCGATGCGCCCCGTATAACGGATGACGAAAATCCCGATGGACAATACGCTGGCGAGCAGGACGAGCAAGTCGTAGAGCCATATTTTTTCCATACTCTCTTTCGCGGACCTCAACGATCCTACATTGACAAGCTTCCATCCCGAAATACCGATGTCGGCATAACTGATAACCTCACTGTCCTGAGCGTCTCTAACCGCTTTCCCCTCATAGGCCAGAGGATCGATGTAGCTCGCCAGCCCCGGCTCCAGCAGTTCCCCGATCTTGTGCTTATTGGCGTGCGACATGATCCGGCTGCTGCTGTTGATAACGAAAAACTCGTTCCTTTCCGTCCGCATTCCGCTATATAGCTTCGCCAGTTCCTTCTCCTTGAGCGTAATAAAAATATAGCCGATGATGCGGCCGCTTCGCATATCCCCGATCTTTCTGCCGAATGTGATCAGATCGTCCTTATACTGATCCCGATACGTATCCTGCCAGGCGTTCTTCTCGATCGATTCCGGCGAAACTGCGGGGTACATAAACCTCTCGCTTCGTTTTTTTGACGTATAGAGCCGCTGCATGTCCGCATTATAAATATCGATGTACGCAATATCCGTCTTCTGATTCATCGCATTCGCAACGGTTTTATCAAGCGCGGGATATAACTCCGATGCCGGCACACCGCCGCCTAATGCGGAAATAAATGGATCGTCATAGTAAAAATAGTAGACCGTCCTTTCCAGATTGGCCGTATAGGAAGTCATTCTTTTCATCGTTTGCTGCGCATTGATCGTAATCACTTCAATCATTTTCTTCTCGACCAGCGACTGCGTGAAGCTGTAGGAAAGCATCATCAGCATGACTACGGGCGTCACAATACAGGCCATTAAGACAAAGGCCAGCTTCGTTTTCAAATGGATGCGCCCCAATATTCCGGAACGAAGCGCATAGGGCGGGATGTCGGCTGCGGGAGCGGCTGCGGAACGATTAATGGAATCAACCGCTTCGTTCAATTGATGAAACGGGGCAAGCAAGCGGTTAGCCGCGAACACGATTATTCCGGTAAAAAGCAAAAGACATAGAAGTGTGAAGAACGCCAGTTCCGTTCTATCTGTCAAAAATACTTGGAAGACGTCCTGATAAGGCGTCGCGATATAGAGCTTCCATCCGGTATAGCGGGATTCAATGGTAGAAACGACGAACGTTTCCTGCCGAAGGGAGCGGATTTCATGAACGCCTGAGGGCACCGCAAACGTTTCGGGCATCAATTGGCCAATCTGAGCAGGATCGTTGGCGGAAACAATCCGGTTCTCCCGATCTACAAGCATCATCATCTTCGTTTGCGCATCGGGATAAAAATTGGCAAACGTGCGCTCCTTCAGAAGCGCAACTACAAATCCGTTATATAAACCGTTGCTGTCATAGATGGCGCGGCTGAGGCTGATCAATTTGCGGCTGACGGCTTCGTTCTCCATCACGATGTACGCCCACTGAAACCGGCCGTCGCCCTGCTCAAGCAGAGTGCGGAACCCGGCTTCATCCAGCCGCACGTTTTCCCCGGAAATCTTATTGGAATACACCTGGCCCTGCTTCCCGACCACATACACCTGCTCTACATTGTCGGTGACGTTAGTAAACTGCTTGATGATTCGCGACAGCTCCGTCTTGTTGCGCACAATCGTATCGTCGTTTGCGGCCGTCTCCAGGTATTGGTTGAAATCTACACCCTCGAAGGCATTAATCGTTTCGCGTTCAATCCCCTGCAAGACAAAATCAATATTATCTACCGTTTGCTCGGCAATACTTTTATTCGTTTCCACGATGCCCGCATAGATGGTTGCCGATGCAATCCTGTAAGAAATCACCCCGATAATAATCAAGTTAAGCAGCAGTACGACAACGGAATATACAATGATTTTGTTACGGAGATTCATCGAGCGCATCTATGAAATCGCCTCACATTTCAAATAAATCGTCCATATAGCCAAGCACCAGCTTGCGATACTCTTTGGGCGTTACCCCGACCGCCTGTTTGAATACTTTGCTGAAGTACTTTGGATCGCTGTAACCGACCAAATCGCTGACCGCATATATTTTCAGACTGTAGTCGCCAAGAAACTCCTTCGCTTTGGCGATGCGGATTTCCGTCAAATAGTCGACAAAGTTTTTTCCCGTTTCTTTCTTGAACCATTTGCTGACATACATAGGGTGCATATACACTCGCTCAGCTGCCGTTTCCAATGTGATCTCTTCCGAATAGTGATTTTCCAGAAAAGCAATCAATTGATCCATCATTTTGTTTTTTGGTTGGTTCCCGTTCGCACTCAGCCGCCGAATGATTTCGGCATACATTTGGATCACGGAAGATTTCAGTTCCTCTACCGTTTCCATACAGCGCATGTCGAAAAAATTCTGCTCTTTCATCATCTCTTCATGGGCAAACAGCGGATGATATTTCTCTTTCAGCTTTGCGGCTACCTTCATAAACTGGGCATAGATGTCAATCGCCTCTTCTCTCGTCCGGATACCGGCAAAGGCCGCATCCACATACTCGCTCAGCTCCGTTTTGTCCACTTCCTGTATCAAAGCAAGGAGCCGTTCTGCATGAACCGGTATTCGTTTGTATTCCGAATTGGCATTTGCTTGGAATGAAAGGTACTCGTCCTCCGTAATCCGGCGGTTCTTCCCGTAAAAAAACTTCATCTTCGTTAGTTTCAGCGCATTATGGAAGGATTCCTGAATCCGGTAAGCGCTTTCGATTGTCGAACCTGCATATATCGTAATTTTGAGCTTCAACAATTCCGCCGTTTTCGCAATCAGCAGATCCGCAGCTTCGTTAAGGTGATGCGGGTTGTTGGATTCGTCGGCAACCAGTAACCCGCATCCCGCTTGATTCCAGTTAAAAAACGACACCTCGCTTGCGGGTTGGAACAATTCCTCGGCAATATTTTTCAATGCATACTGCAATAACTCCAAATCGTCCGTGCCATATTTCGTTAAAACCCGGTTCAGCTCATCGATTTCAATCAGCAGCACCGTATACGCGTTATGCCTGAGATTGACGCCTGCTTCCGTCGCCTGTTCAAACAAGTGCTTCATGATTTCCGGTTTTCCTTGTACCAGCTTCGTCACAAATCTCTCTCGAAGCAGCTTGAAAGCCTGCTTTTTCTTCATATCCTCTATAATCAGCAAATCGAATTCTTGCTTTACCTTGCCGAATACTTCTTTGAGCTTGTCTACATTGATCGGCTTTAACAAGTAACCCGAAGCTCCCGAGTCAATTGCCGCATTCGCATATTCAAATTCATTGTAACCGCTTAAAACCACAAATTTGACCGACTTGTTTTGCTTTCGTACGCTCTCCATCAATTCGATCCCTGTGCAGAATGGCATTCGAATGTCGGTCAATACGACGTGTGGCTGCAATTGTTCCACCATCGACAAGGCCTGTCTTCCGTCCTCCGCCTCACCCACAACCGTAAACCCCATCATATTCCAGTCGATGAACATCTTTAACCCGTCGCGAATCCATTCCTCGTCATCGGCTATTAGCACTTTGTACATGTGACCACCCCTTGCGCTAAATACTTCCATAATCGAAAACGGAAAAACCCGCTATCGTTCGCCGAAAGAAACAAATAGGCCAATCCCAGTGTAAACAAATAAGCTTCCAAAACCACTTCTAACGTGGGGATGGAAGCTTATTTGTTTGCTCATGTCGTTCCCTGTCCAAATGAGTCGATACTTTCTTTCTTAATTCTACATGGGCAGCGACGAATCCTTCTCGAATGCGTTATAGGAGAACTTTCCGTACTACCTCTACTATAATTCAAAAAAGTGCAGGAAAACAGCATGCATCTTCAATAAAAGGTGTAATAATTTAACCTGACTTTCAAAGACGATTCCGCACCGGTCATCATTGTGAAAATCCAAAAACTTTCCATCCTCTACTCGACCATGTCTCGTAATAATATACTCATCGCCATATTCGTAATCCCATTGTTTAACACACAAATGGTGGCTTAGCTCCAAAAATTCATTGTAAATTGCATCCCCGCCGAAGTTCAAACCCTGAACTGCGGAACCGGGTAAGGTGAAGTAAGCAGAGGTGGTCGGATTAAGCTACAATATCCGGTTATGCGTTTCACCTTGAGATAAGGCATAATATAAAACTTTCACATAGCGTTCTTTTTTACGAACTTCGTAAAAATCCGTCTCACCTAAGGTACGCTATCCTGCCTTTAGGTTAGCCAACTTCACTTTACTTCGACAAAAGGGTCAAGTTCTTGTCGTTCGTCCGCGACAAGAACTTGACCCTTTAAACGACAAGTCTTCGCTAAACTGTCCAATTGCTGAATGACATTGATTAGTGCACAATCGGATGAAAGTAAGCCTTGAGGTCGGATGGCTTTCGCTTGCCCATAATTTCCTCAAGAAGGTGGCAGTAGAACAAAAAAGGAAAGTGGCGGCGCAGGGACAGTATCCCTAACGCCGCCATTTATTCAATAAACACCATTTTTACTCAAGTGCGCTGTTCTCAAAATAAGCGGAAACATACTTTTGGGACAGCCCCTTCGAACTTGTTTCAAGCACCGGTCGTCCGATATTCAATGTTTGTCTTTCCCGTTTCCGTTGCCGTGGTCTTGGCTTTTATCCACTTGCTTCTCGTTTTTAGGAGAGTGTTCCTTCCTCGATTTCTCTGCCGCGTCCTTGTCATGATGCTTTTCCTTTGCGGACGTCTTCACTACTTCCTCTTTCTCTTGCTCGAGGTCAGGCGCAGGTGACGAGACTTCTTCGGCGTTCCCAACCGTTTTCTCCCCTGAGCCCGATGTCGGAGCTGGCGTCGTTTCTTTTTCCTCACTCTTGACGGGCGGAGTTTCCGACGGACCGGACTCTGAGGAATCGATTTTCTTCTCCAACTTGGACAGCTTTTTCTCCAGGTGAGCGAACGATTTTTCGATATTTTTCAACAAGGCCATCTGTGCTTTCGGATTTTGGACCTTTTCCAACACGGCGGTTAACGCTACAATATTATGCTGCAGATCCGTCTTCACCTTCAGGACTTGCTCAGGATTCTTCACTTTTTTCGCTAGCTCGGCTTCATTTTCGTCATCAGAAGGTACAATCGTCGGAGTTGGCGTAGGCATCTGTGAAGGCTCGGCTAACGGTGTTGCAGTAGATGCCGGCTGTGCGGATGGTGCAGTCGCATCAACCGGAGTCGGAGACACTGTCGGGGCTGCTGTTGCAGCTGCGGCAGTGCCCTTGTCGCCGGTAGCAATTTCTACTTTAACTATCGAACGATTCTGCGTATCCAGCGCTTTTTGCAATGTTTTAGCGGCTAACTCGTCTTTCCCCTTGGTCATAAGAGCCTGAGCTTCGGAAATCCGTTCTTGGGCGAAACCGGCCAGCAGCCTTGCTTCTTTGATATCATTTACCGTTAGGGCCAGTTGGATGCTCTCATAGGTCTTTTTAACAAAATATAGAATATCGCCCGGAAGCAAATCGGGGCTGTCTGCTTCAATTACTTGGGCTACCGGGGCTGCCACCGGGTCTTCGGACGCGAATGCGGTTCCTGTACCGAGCGTGGTAAGAAACATGGCAGTAACGATGCTTTTGGACAACAATTTGGTCATTTGTACGTTTTTCATGAATGATCACCTTTATTCTAGTAGTCTCGCTGCGAGCATAATAACGTATTCGAGAGTGTTCTAGACTTTATGGGTGTCCTTTTCATAGTTAGCTTCTGCCATTCTCGATAGCATAAGACGATCCACTGCGACTTTCCGATAATTCAAGAACTTACCCCGACTCCGAGAAAAACTCCGAGTCGCACCATCAAAGTCGATGGTTGGGTGAAATCATGATCGAGATGTTCCCCTTGAATCTGATCTAAAGAAAGCAATCTTAGCATTGATTTGAATTTAAATGTGCAAGAAACAAACTCATTCACAAGTTATGGAGCTGTCCGAAAAGTAGTTTCTTAACATAACACCTTAAAATATCAACACCCCAGAATGCAGATGTCTTTCAGCGTTCTAGGGCTTTTAATCTTGGTTGAATTTATCCAAAAGAAGACTTGTGCCTAGACTGCGCAATCGAACAAACCGCTCTTTGCCCGGCGGGCGTACCGCCAAAGAATTGCTTCATCGTCATGGCAGCGGCGATAGCGGCATCGATGTCCTCGCGAATCAAACCACGCCAGGCCTGCTTGTTTTCTTGTTCCACTCTCCACTCGCCGTAATGCTTGGCCTCACCCAGTTCCATCAACTGGTTCAATAACATGCTTTACTTGGACAACGTTGTAATGATGACTACAATGTTGGTTAATTTGTGTCATTCTACGACAACGTAGGTGGATTTGTGCATTTTTCATTGACACAAGTGTTCCTACATAAAAAATATAAAGCCTGATTTCCCAAGCTTTTTTTGAAAAGATAATGTAGGTACTTTTGTGTCATTACACACAACACAACCACCAACAAGACAAGAACTTGATCCCATTCCCCTCAAAAGCTATCGGCGAAAAATGCGAATGGAACAGCTGCTGCGCGGTGATTTGCTTGTTTCGTTTGGGGGTATTTACAGCGGACAACCTTATAGTGGTAAAATATAGATAAGAAATATTGGAGGTGAAGGTATATATGGCTGAGTACAAAGATAATAGGAAGTTGAACTTTCTATTACGGCATCCAGAATATCATAACACCTACAAAAATTCACCTTTCCCTTATCAAATATATAAAATTGAAGCGTTCAATAGTGAGGAAGAAAAAGGGAAGAAACTCCTCCATTTTATAGTTGATCGTCCCAGCCGCATCGCGGGGAATCCCCCTCCGCCGCTCAGGGTGCGAGTATCTTCCTCGGGAGGGCCATGCCAATGAGGGATGCTGCGGAAGGTCAGCAGAAGCACGGGCAGCAAGAACATATCGAGATGCTGCCGCTGTTCTCCACCACGGATAAGAACGGACGGATGACGATGCTCCGGCCGGGACGTCGCATCGGACGCGCGTCTCCGCTGATGCCGTGTCTGCTCACAGCCGCTGCACTGTGGGCGCTGACAGGCTCCATGCCATTCGGCGCACTGCTCGGCATGGCGCCGACACCGGCGATCAGCATGCTCCTCGGTCATCCGGTCACAGTGGGCGTCGCCGTTTTGCTGCTGTTCGTCGCGATCGGTACGACTGGCGGAGTGTACTCGCGAGCGATCGAGCAGTTCGGACAGACCAAGGTGGCCGGCCTGTTCGCAACGCTAGCGATAGCAGGAGGACTCGCAGCAGTTGCGGGAGTCCTCCTGCTCTGGACGCTGACAAGCGATCCGTCGCGCCCCTTCGACCTCGACGCCATAGCGACATCACCGACGATCCCGCCAGAGCTCGGCGTCGTCGTCGGAGCTAGCTTCGCCCTCTGGGCCGCCATCACACTCCTGCTGCTGCCCGGCTCTATCGCCCACGCCCGGCGGCGTCAGGCGGACATCGAGCGACTCCGCGTGGAGGGTTCGTCATGCACCGGGACGTTGACCGCCGTGAACTTTACTAACAGCTGGCTCTTTAATTTCCCGATATTCATAATTGAGGTAAATTATATCGTCGACGGTGCTCCTCGTGTCGTCTCAGCGCACATGCGCACCAGCGCCGACCGCGTTCCCATCGTCGGGTCGCGAATGATCGTGCTAACCGATGATCGTGGAACCATCCACATGGAGCTGGACCTGGCGAGTGGAGCGGCATTCGAGCCGGACGTGGAGAAGTATGCCCCGTCGGACGGTTGATTTTGGCGCCATTGGGCATAGAGAGCGACTTAACAATTTCTTCATCGCAATTGTCACATAAAGTTTTCCATATAAATAATCACCTCGTCCCTATTACTGACTGACCACATCTGTGATTACGGACGAATATAAAAGAAGTACCCCACTAGTTTCGCTGCTAGTGGGGTATTTGAAATTAAGCGCCTGTTGATTTGTTGCTTTATCAATCTATCACTTGTGTTGTTATTCTGCTGATTCTATCACTTACAATTGAAAAGTAATGAATAGTAGCTGCCGCTGCCGGTCCACTACCAAGGAAAAAATCAGCAACCAAGTCGCCGGGATTTGAACTATGCTGAACAATTCTCGTCATGATTTCTTCTGGCTTTTCGGTCGGATGTATTGTTTTGTTGTTGCCATTGACTCGGGGCACTATCCATATATCCGGTGCAGATCTAGTACTGATTTTCCTTACTCGATCTTTACCTCTAACTGCGAAAATTGTAAACTCATGTTGATACCAATATTGCCACCTCACCCCCATATTAACCATATCCCACACAATACAGTTCTTTATAACGAAACCAACTTTCTCATCCAAAGTGCCATAAACGGATACATTCGCCAGTCTATGCAAAGTGGCTTCCTGTATTTAAAATTCGATAAGCTTTGATGGAGCCATTGGAAAGTAAACCTTTGGTAGTTTCTATGTGAAAGTTTGTCATTTGCAATAACTTCAAATCTACGTTTTTTCGTTTTAGTCATCGAAGTTCCGCCAAATCCCAAATTGTAGGAAGGGTCGGCAATTATCAAATCCACCGATCATCCGCGATAAAATGAAGAATGCCGCTAATCATATACGACGGATACACAGATCGGATTGACCGTGGACCAACTTCATTTGCGGCCGGCGCACATGCCTCAGCTCTCAGACAAGTCATCCCCACTTCATGATGCAAATCATGTGGCAATACAACAAGAACCGCGTCCACGTGATACGGCAAGCTTTGCCCCATAGTATTCAGCTGCATGCTGCGCGCATTCTAGCACAATGTCGCAGGTCGCTGTCACCGACATTCGATTGGCAAGTTCTTCATCCCCCTTGGCATGTGCCCCCGCCATGTTACAGCATCCAAGAATACCTAATCGAAGCTTTTCCATTATCTTTTCTCTCCTATTAAGTATAGCGGCCTTTTCTCGCCCAAACATTCTGGCATAGAAACCCGCCACCGAGAAATAAAAGGCACAGTCCGTTCAACCTTTGATCGAACCGAGCAGCATCCCTTTGACGAAATATTTTTGCAAAAACGGGTAGACGAGCAAAATCGGAATGATTGCGACGACGACCGTCGCCATCTTGATCGTCTCCGGCGGCAGCTGCTGCAGCTCCGCCACGTTTACGCCCAGCTCGGTGCTGACGCTCGGCGTCACGATCATGTTGCGCAGCACGACCTGAATCGGCATCAGCGTGCGATCGGTCAAATACATGATTCCGCCGAAGTACGCGTTCCAGTGTGTCACCCCGTAAAACAGACCGAGGGTGGCGATAATCGGCATCGACAGAGGCAGCACGATACGGAACAGCGTCTGCACGTCACTACAGCCGTCCACCTTCGCTGCTTCCTCGATTTCTCCCGGCAAATTCTCGAAGTATGTCTTCATGATAAGCATGTTGAACGACGAGACTAAACCCGGGATAATTAGCGCCCATATCGTATTCAGCAAACCGGTCGCCCGCACGACAAGATACAGCGGAATGAGACCGCCAGAGAACAGCATCGTGAACACGATCCCGGCCAACACAATATTTCGTCCCGGCAAAAACTTTTTCGACAGCGGATACGCTAGAAACATCGTCACGAAAAGGTTTAGAAACGTTCCGATCACCGTGACCGTTATCGTCACCTTCAACGCGTTCGGAATCCGGTCGCTCTCGAAAATGTATCTGTAAGCTTCCAGCGTCATCTCGCCCGGCCAGATTACGAACCCCCCGTTGCGGAGCACCTCAACAATCGGCGTAATCGACATGATGAACACGTAATAAAGCGGGAACAGCGTCGCCAGGCCGAACAATGTCAGAGACGAGTAAATGAAAAAGTCAACAATGTAATCGGATTTCGTCTTTTTGAGTATGAATGACATGGTTCACCTCCTACCAAATTCCCGAGCCTCCGAGTTTTTTCGCGACCTTGTTGGCCCCGAGAACAAGAATGAAGCCAATGACCGATTTGAAGAAACCAACTGCCGCCGCAACGCTGAAATCCAGTTGCTCGATCCCTCGTCGGAATACCCAGGTGTCGATAATGTCTCCGACCTCGTAAACGCGGGCGTTCAGGAAGATGTAAACCTGCTCGAAGCCGGCGTCCAAAATGTGTCCGATGCGCAAAATGAGCAGCAGTACGAACACTTCGCGTATGCCCGGCAATGTAATATGCCACATCTGTCGCCATCGCCCGGCCCCGTCGACGACCGCCGCCTCGTAGAGCTCGCTGTTGATGGCAGACAGCGCGGCCAAGTAAATAATCGCTCCGAATCCGGTATTCTTCCAAATCTCGGTCAATAGCAGGAGCGGACGGAAAAAGTCTTTATCCGTCAACAAGTTAAGCGTCTGACCGGTCTGCTCCCTCCACCAGGAGGAGATCAGTCCTGCATCGGGCGCAAGGAACGAAAACACAAGCCCGTACACGATAATCCACGAAAGGAAATACGGTCCGTACGTTACCGACTGAATGACGCGCTTGAACCATTGCACCCGAATTTCATTCAAAATGAGCGCCAGCAACACGTCCGGAAGCATATTAAACAAAATCCGGTAAAGACTTAGCAGCAACGTATTTCTCAGCAAAATCGAGAAATCGGGCGACGAAAATACGGTGATGAAGTTTTCGAAGCCGGCCCAGTCGCTGTCCCAAATTCCTTTAACAAGATTGTACTTCTTGAAGGCGATCAAAAGACCGCCCATCGGTACATAGTGATAAACGACGTAGTAGAGGATGCCCGGCAGCATCATCAGATAAAACCAACGGTAGCGGACAAGCGCTCTTCCGATTAGGAAGAACCTTTGAGGCAAGATCGTATTTGTTCCAGGCGGACTGTTCCCCGATAGATGATTCGTTTTCACTGCTGCTCACCTCCTGCTGCGGCTTCATATACATTTTTTTTAATTGACGGCTAATGTTCTTCTACAAGCTGATGCAGTACGGAAGCAAAATCCGCAGCAACATCCGGTAGCAAAGGATGCCGAAGAAAGCGGCGCTCGAAGCGGACTGGAGTGCCGTGTCGGCTGAGCGCCGCCAAAAAAAGCGACTAATTAGTGCGAGGAGTGTAAGTTGTCAAATGCCCGAATCAAGTCATCCGCGTCATATACGAATCCGAAAATCAGCGCTACGCGCCACAGGCCGACTTCCTTATGCACTTCCCGCCGTGCGCTTTCCTTGTTCTCAATGGCCGTAACCGCCTGACGAACCGCCGAGCAAAGTATCCCGTGGCGGTTCATGTCCGCCATGCCGCCCGGCGAAAGCAGCAAACAGCCGTCGATAGCAAACCCGGTGTAAATCAGATGGTTGATGCCGTAATGCCTGCATAGCGCAAACAATTGCTTCGATGTTGCCGCTACGCCTTCACTGCCTTGCGGCTCCGCTTCCGGGAGGAAGCGGAGATTCGTTACACTTCTATCGTTGTCGGTACAGTTATGGATTCCCGGGAACACATTGTTCCTGCGGAATTCTTGAAGCTGATCATAGCTGTCGTCATGGTTGATCTGTTCGGACATCGGAGGCTCTTCGCCGGCGAGCCGAACGGCCTGCTTGAAGCCGGGATATCTGGAGTAGTAGTCCTTCCCTCCGACTACGTGAAAAAGCCGTATCCCCGCCCCGCGAACGGCAGCTAGTAGTCCGGGAAATATATCGCGGCTGATCGCGTACGATCTTGGAATGTACTCTACAGCCCGAAACGCACCCGGATATTGCCCAGCTTCGCCGCAATCCCATGCGTGCATCACAACGACGGCGGTACGGTTCGGATCAAGCGGAAGCTCTGTTTTATTCCATCCTCCGTATGCCTCAGCCGGCACTTCCCACTCAAGTTCAGCATCAAACTGTCGGTAGTAATGGACAGGAACTTGGATTATGCTCATGGCTCGCCTCCAGTGGTCATAACTCGTCTCCCTGTTTTGCAGGTATGCCTTCCATAAGAGCAACTTCATTCGAATTCAAAGCGCCAGCGAACAGTTCTATCTCCCGGATCGCGCCGGAGAAATGGCATTGCGGCCCTGTCCCGATCGTAAGCGGCACTCCGGCCAGCGCGGAGCTGTCGATACGCTGATGATCGCAAGCCGCCTCGGATACGAGCTGGCCGTCGACATACAGCGAGAGCAGCGTTTTGTCGTATGTCACGACTGCGCGATGCCACCCGTCGGTGAGAGAAGTATCGTGCGTTGCCAGCGGATCGCGACTCATACTCCACACTTTGCCGCTCGGCAATGTGCCAGCAAACAACTTGCCGTTGAACACCGCCATCGACCAAACGCGGCGATATCGAACATTCGGATCCGGTTCCTCGAGCACAGCAATCCGTTCCCAGTTCCGTTCACCGTTGTAGCGGAATACGTAACCTCCCGGCAGCGTGCCTCCGTACAGCTTGCCGTTAAACACCGAAACGCCCATCACTTCCAATTCGTCGTCCATCAGTCCGAAATCGCTCCATTCGGTACCGCCTTCGTAGCGCAACATCCTTGCTTCGTTCCAAATGCCCATCAGCAGTTGGTTGTGGAAAATCGAGAAGCAGTACACTTGTGAGCATTGCGGCACATTCCCGCAGTAGGTCCACGGCTCATCGAGCTTTCTCCGGTATACGCCACCCTTCTCATTACAACCGATATACAAATCACCTTGATACGGCGCCATATTAAATGTACGCGTCCGACCTTCCGGACCCGGTGCACCAAGAATCTCGCAGTTGCCATACTCATCGTAGGCGAACACTCCGTGGGGATAAAACGACATCGCAATGAGTCGGTCGTCGTACACCGTCAGCGCCCCGACGCTATCGTTATCCGGCACTGGCAGTTCGGCGAACAGTTCCCAAGTCCGACCGCCCGTATAGCGGTAAATGCGGCCGCCTGGCTCAAGGTTCGGCGACTCCGGGAGCGCCGAGCCGATCGCCCGGTAGCGCATCGTGCCAGCGTATAGTCGGCCTTTGAATTCGGCCAGCGCATATACCGCATTGCTGTCATCCGGGTGGCCGCAATCGATCCACGCGCTTGCAGCCTCATCCAGACGGAATACCCTCCCGCGATGATCTGCTGCATTATCGAACGTTCCGACATACAGATGCCCGTTGAACACGCACATGGCGCTAATCATACGTCCTTCTCCGGGACTGCCCCAGTCGCGCCACTTCTCTTCTCCGCGAGCCGTGCTCCAGCCAAACTGCAGGTTGCGCCAGTTGGGTTGGGTCGATGTGACACCGGCCTGGGTCAAAACCGACAAATGCCACCCCTCCATCCGTTTCTCCGAGTACACATTTGCCAAGCCCCCGGGTAAAAATCCTTTCCTGTCGTTTATCTGAAACTGCATCGATAAGCTGAAAGGCTGCTGGCCGTCCGTTTCCGCAAAAACCGGCAATGTCACAGCCGAACTGATGCCGTTAAATAGCGCGCCTTCGCCGCCGAAGACGATCTCGCTCGCTTCACCGTGTCTCCCATGGCCTGAAGCATCCCTACAGTCGGCACTCAGCGGCCAATAGCCGATACGCTGAACAGGCTTCCCTTTGTCTCCATTATGTGTTTTCTCCATTTGCTTCTCCTCCGGTTATCGTTTTTATTTCCACTATTTATTCGGAACGGATATTCATCTCGTCAACCCAGACCATCGAGCCGCCCGTTTCCTCATCCCAGACGGCTTTAGCGAATGACGCCTGCGCTTCGTACATTTTCGGTATAGGCGTCCTCCAGATCTTTCACTTTGTACTTGTTCCGCAATTCATCCAGATAAAGCGGCCATTTTTTTCCTGACTTGTCTTCAAAAAGCGCTCTCGCCAGTAATTCGTCGCGCCGTTTGTCCACACCGGCCAGATCAAAATTTGTCGGCGGAATGAGTGAAACTCCCCCGGTAAATATATGAGTCGGCTGGGCTTCAAGCCATTTGAGAATGCCGCGGTCGCGATCGGTATGCTTGTTGTCCATCAGGTCCAATCCGAACACTTCCGGCTGCCGTACTGCTTCCGTAAAAAAAGACCAGATTCGCAAAAAATCGCCGTTTTTGATAATGTCATTGGTGTATGCCTCGTAATCGGGCTTGATCGTATTGCCTTCGCGTATATAGTGCTTGCCCTCCTGACCAAATTGGGTGAGCAGAAATCCTTCCTCGCCCGCCAGCCACTCCAAAATCTCCACAGAACGTCGTACTTTTTCGGGGTTTCTCGTGGCAACAGACTTCGCAAACAGGAACGGACTTGACGGAGCTCCGTCAAACATGACCGGTCTATCGCCAAAAAGGGTGAACGGTCTCCAATCCGCCTTCGGATTGATTTGCTTCGACCGGTATTGAATGCCTTGCTTGTTGTTGTCCAATGCAAAATCAATGGAGTTGCCGACGACGACGCCGACCCGGCCCTGAATCGCCTTTTCGATATGCTGCGGATTCTTGTTCAAGTACCAGTCGGGATCGACAACCTGCATATCAATCGCTCTAGCGATATCATCCAACACCTGTTCCATTTTCGGCGAATACAAGCTCAAAATAAATCGATTTCCCTCGACAAAACCAGGAAACAGCAGACCGTGGTTGATTTCCTCCGGCCAATCATAACCGATGCTGGTTCCGCCTCCGGATGTGGTGAAGCCGTACGTGTCGTTTTTGCCGTTGCCATCCGGATCTTTGAAGGTGAACTGGTGCAGCACCTCCATATATTCCTTGTAATTGGTCGGCATTTTCAAGTTAAGCGCATCGAGCCAATCCTTGCGAATATAGTAAGAGCGGTAAACCTTTTTCCTGTACGGCAAAGGAGCGAGATAAAAACCACCTTCCACCTGATAGCGCTGCAGCACTTCTTTACTAACCCAATGCTTAAAATAGTTCGGCATCGTTTGTGGCGAGACGAAATCTGTCAAATCGGCGATTAGTCCGTTCTGGACCAATTGGACCCCGCCGTCGGGATTAGCATCCCGCCACATATCGGGCGGCGTGGAGGCAAGCAGCGCGTTTATCTTCGTATTGTAGTCGCTGCCGGCCGCCATGTACTCCACATGTAAATCAACGTTGAACTTCTCCTCGATCGTTTTTCGAACGAAGTCTTTGTCCGCACTTGGCAGAACGCTGTTGGGCGGTGCCGTAATGAACCAGTTAAGGCTGATCTTCTTACTTGCTTCGGCGTTGGTGCCGGTCGTGCCGTTTGTTTCGCTCGTACCAGGGGTTTCGCTCTGCGACGACCCATTGCTGCTGCAGGCGCTCAGTGCTAGCGTTGCCGCCATCGTCAGCGCGACCCCGCTTTTGCCAATTCGTAACGCTTTCATGTTTATCCCCCATTGATTTCAGATTCCGGTTGTCAAAACCGGTAACGCCATCGTGACATGGCCACGAAAACCGTTCAATTGTCACTTCGTCTTTCCGCAAGGCGACAAACGGATAAGCAGGACGACATAAAGATAACAGCCCTCTTTCTCAAGAGAAAGGGGCTGTTGAGTAACGCTTCACTCCTCCGAAGCGATATACCGGTTGCGAAACGCTCCCGGCGTCGTGCCGGTCGACTGCTTGAATATGCGGGTAAAATTGGTGACCGATGTGTAGCGCAGACGTTCGGCAATGACACGAATGGGCAGCTCCGAAGAAGACAACCATTCCTTCGCCCTGGTCATGCGAAGCTGGATGAGAAACTCGCTGAAGGACAGCCCCGTTTCCTCCTTGAACCATTTACTCAAAGTCGCCCGGGATACCCCCATTTGCTCGGCTAGTGACTGCAGGGATACATCCTCCTCCAACTGCTGTTGGAGAGCGGAGACGGCATGCTGAACGAGCTTTTTGCGGCGTGGAACGTGAAGCTCCTCAAGCTGATGCTGAATGCCGGTCAGCACCGTATCCCGCATCCACTGATGCAGTAGGGCCAGACTGTGCATACCGGACAACTGACCAAGAGCCTCTTCACCGATGATGCCGGACAACTCGATATCCGATGCAGCCAGCAGTCGCTCCAGTTCGCCGAGCAGATGGGTGAACAGAGCCAAAATCGTCGCCGAGCTGTGGATTGACTGACCGGCTTCCCGCACCAGCTCATCCAGACTTTCATACGCTTCCTCAAAACGCCCTTGGGCGACAGCGGCCGTAATCGCCTGCTCATGTATAATCAGACGACCGAGCGGGGCGTGCAAGGTGCTTTCGATGCTTTCCCGGGTAATGAGCGATTGCGGCCCTTTGGCCAGCCGATACGACATGAGCGATTGCGCTTCCTCATAGGAAAGCTGAACATGCTCAAGCCCTTTTCGCGGCCCGGCGATTGCAACCGACAGCGAGAACGGGAACTCTCGGTCTATTTGTTGGCAAAGCTGCTCGCCAAGCTGTTTAATTTTCGCAAAGGACACTTCCTTAGGCTCGTCAGCAGCCAATACAAAAACAACCTGTCCGGGCTTCGGCGAGATGCCGAGAATCGGATAGTGCGTCGCTCCTAGCTCCTCGATCCGCTTGCGCAGGGCATACACGATGAGGGAGCGGTCGGTTTCGCCATACATTTGCCTCAATTCGTGCCACTGATCGATTTCGGCGATGCAGACATAGATTAGTTCGCCTCGTAGCGGAGCGAGCTCCGCCTGCCGCACCTGATCGGGAATGTCCGGATCGGTCATCTTGCCGTGTAACAGTTGAAACAGTACCTGCTCCTTTACCAGTGGCATTTGCTCATCCAGCCGCACCATCAGTCGCTCATTGTTGTCGTGCAGCTGCTGAATGGTGAAGTCGAGACTGTCGATAATGTCGGGAGCCCGCTTGACGAAGAGGCCGGCATGTCCTTCCGAACGCGGTGAAAACTTATTCACCAGACGCTGCAGAGGGGAATATAGCCGATTCGATCCTACGATGGCGGCGCCGGCCCATATAATCGCCAGCCCTCCGGCAAGCAGCCAGGCGATTCGCTGCATATTGTGCGATTGCCGGGACAGTTCCTGGGTAGAGGCGATCGCCACATACTTCCATCCGTTGGCCGATGATTGCGTAGCTGTCATAATAAACGATTCCCCGTTCAGCTCGATCTGATCGGGCAATTCGCGGCTGGCCGTGACGAGGCCGACAATCTGGGCGGTCGGATCGGCCGCGCCGCCGCTTCTCCATGTTTGGCCGCTCACTACTGGACGATTGCGATCGTCCAGCACGAGCAGGATGCGCTGAAGCGGCGGGGCCATTCGCTCAATCATTTTGACAAGCAGATCCGATTTCAGATGAACGACCAGAACCCCTTTCGGCGCAGATGAGTTCAAAGGCACCGGACGAACAATCAGCAGATCATTCTGATTCGCAAACGTTTGCGGCGGAAGCCGGTAGGAGGTAATCGTGCCGTTCCATACCAGCCGGTTGATTTCGCTGAACGGATAATAGATTTCCCGCACGAGCCCGGTCGTTTGCGAATATACCGTATTCTGGGTTGGGAAAATAAGCGATATGTCGATAGGCAGATCAGAATTACCGACAAGATTGCGCAAAGTATCCATCAACTCCAGGGAAATGTCGAGCGTCTTCATCGAAACCCCGCGCTCCGCAGCCTCTAGCACGATCGGACTTGTCGCCAGTGAGATCGAAATTTCATCGATTCGGGACAAGTAATTGTTCAGTTGAGACTCAAAATTCTTCAGAATGCTTTGCTGATGCAAGTCGACTTCACGCTGCAGCGATTTGGAAAATATATAAGAGGAAATAAAACCGAGCAAAATGACGGGAACAGCGCTCACCATCATCGTAAAAGCGATCAGTTTGCTCTTGAACGAAAACCGCTTGCCTGACACGCTGTTCACCCCTTTTGTTTCATTTGAAAGCGATTTCACAAAAACAGAAGGACAAAAACTTACACTTCCGTCCCTTCTTCCCTGAGCTGGTCCGTGGTCGCCCTTGCTCCCATCATAACTTGCAAACAGGTTCGCTGGCAAGGGAGCGAAAATCGTTGGATCGGTTTGCGATCCTCGCCACTATTCACACTCTGTTATCCCGTTTGTTTTTAACAAATTACTGTTGTGCTGTCCGTTATGATCGTCGATTTCGCCAATATCACCATACCGTCCTGTGTAGCTGGGTTAATCCAGGAGAGCGCGCTAACATATTCTTGTAGGTAATGATTTTTTACCTATCCAATGCCCGAAGAAAATAAAGTTATAATATGCCTATCAATTTTCTGCAGGGAACGGTTGGAGACTGCTGGGCCAATCTTACCGTAGTTCTTTGATGGGAAGCTGCGTAGGATGTGGGCTAGTCCTCCCTCCGAATTAAGAGGCTTGTCGGGAATGGGATCATGTTCTTGTCATTTTCGGGAATGGGATAAAGCTCTTGTCATCACGATTTGACAAGAACTTTATCCCATTAAATCAAAAAGCCGCATTATATGCGACTTTCAATGAGATGATGTTCTTGTCAACCGACACCTGGGGAAATCTCTTTCTGAGTTTGGACAAGAACATATATCCATATAGAAAAAAACCGCGCAGCGCGCGGATCTTAATGAATGTATGTTCTTGTCTTCCGACACCCGATCCAATTCTGGATCGGCTACTGGTAAATATATGCCGGATGCAGGGGCGTCTTCCTGTATCGGATGCGTTTCGGAAGCCGGGCTTTGCCTAACTTGAAATTTATTCCCGTTGGGATCGTCAAAAACGAACTGAAGCCCACCGTCTTCTTCGTCCGCCAACGATTCCACATTGACACCGTTCCTCACCAACTTTTCGTACAACTCTTCGATCTGGTTGGTCTCGAAGCGGAGCACAAACATTTCATGACCGGTTAGCGCCCTTCCCGTTGTATGAAAATTGGATGTACGGCCCGGCTCAGTTGGATTCAGCATAAACATCGCACGGTTGCCCGGCAAAATGACATCCCCCCGAGTCGCTGGCAGATTGAATTGTTTTGCATACCATTCGCAGGTTGCTCCTACGTCCGCGGCAGGCAAATAAACGCAGTCGACGTATTCCGGGCCGGTGTATGCCTTAAATTCACCAACGGAATTCAATTGAGTATCATCCATACTTTAATCCCTTCCTTTTCCGAGAGTTAATTTTCAATCGATATGTAGGTGGGCCCATATTTCGCGTCAGCCTCCGGCAAGTTTAAAAGGGCACCTGGGAGGGTGCCCTTTCTGTATTTCTAGGCGCTTCTATTGACTTAAGTCAATGCAAGGGAAGCATTTTCCCAGATACAATTATGGTGTTCGAACCAGTAAGATCTTACTGAATTCTCTTCTTAATGCGGCTTAGCGACTCTGGAGTAATGCCGAGATAACTGGCAAGTTGATGTTGGGGTACCCGGTCGAAAAGAGAGGGGCGTTTCATTAGAAGTGTCTTGACGCGTTCTTCAGGCGAAGAAGCGATAAATGCAGCGAATTCCTCTTGAACCTGACTAAAGTTCTCTTCCATCATCCTGCGAGTCATGGATTCCAATTGAGGATATTTGTTGTACATATCCCTTTCCTTATCCAGATCGCCAACGACCATTACTGAATCATCTGCGCACACGAAAGTGTAATCGGAAGAGTTGTCTGGTTTGTGATGATTGAAAATTGCAATGGCTTGCTCTTCGGTGTAAAAATTAGACGTGACCTCTCTGCCATCCTCATCGATCGAGTATTGTCTTACGCAGCCTTTCAAGATGAAATAGCATGCGGCCGGGGTATCTCCTTGTTGAAAGAGAACGTCTCCTTTTGCAAATTTTTCTACACGGATTTCGTCCACTACGGATTGCTGATCTTCCTTGTTAAGAGAAGTCCATCTCGACATGTATTTGTTTAGAATGTCCTCCATTATCTCTTACCCTCATCTCTTTGTCTGTCGTTACTTTCCCTATCCATTTTCTAACACGGGGGGACCTCTTGTAAATGCCTTTGCAGTGAAATTACCGTTAGGAGGGATTAAGCCATGAGAGCCATGGTTCAAATTTCGTATGGTCCACCGGAAGTGATTGTTATGCAAGAAATCGCGAAACCGTCGCCTGGAAACAGGGAGCTTCTCATACGTATCCAAGCTGCCAAAGTAGGGCCGTCGGATTGCGCTTTTCGCAAGGGCAATCCGTTTATGATTAAACTGTTATACGGGCTGTCCAGGCCAAAATTTGCAATAGGAGGAACCGAATTAGCTGGAGTAATCGTAGAGGTCGGCAAGGAAGTACAGCATTTCAAGCCAGGGGATCGCGTCTTGGGTATGAGCGTCAAAAACTTCGGTGCTTTCGCCGAATATAAGTGTCTTTCCGAAGAGAGCCCACTTGCGGTTATACCGGACAATATTACCTTTGAAGAAGCCGTCGGTGTCTGTGACGGAGGCGCCACCGCATTGACGTTTCTACGAGATAAGGCACATTTGCGAGAAGGACAGAAAGTGCTAATTTATGGCGCCTCAGGGGCCGTTGGCATCTACGCTGTGCAATTGGCCAAATACTATGGCGCTGAAGTAACCGGTATTTGCTCTGGTGCCAACGAAAGTCTGGTAAGAAAAGCAGGTGCAGACTTCGTTATTGATTATACCCAGGAAGATTTCATGAAAGCAGACAAAGCTTATGATGTCATTTTTGATGCTGTAGGAAAATGCTCCTTCTCGGCATGCAATCGTGTGCTTAGGGCCAAGGGAATGTATCTGACTACCGCACCCAGATTGTCTACCCTGATGCAAATGATGTGGACATCTATGTTTAAAGGCAAAAGGGCTGTTTTTGCAACAGCCGGACTTATGCAAAACAAGGCGAATCTGAGATTTCTCATGGAACTCGCCAACAATGGAACACTGAAAGCTGTGATCGATCGTCGATATCCTTTGGAGCATCTGCCAGATGCCCACCAATATGTAGAGACCGAACGTAAAAAAGGTAACGTGATCATTCAGTTCTAAAGTCAGCCGTTACCCTTTCGTTCAATAACTTGCCCTACTTATGATACGGTTCAGCTTAACGGGTCTATCGGCGAAAAATCCGCCGCGGCGCCTTACCGCCAGCACTCTTGGCTTATTATCGGAACCGCCGCGGACAGATGGTCTACCGGATTGCACTAATCACCATTCATAAAAATTATCCTCGATCAGCATCTCGAATGAATCCGCTAATAACTTGATTTCCCCGGTATCATGATAACATATACAAACTTTTCCTTCCTGATCGATGAAGATCGGATCGCCGGACCCGTCCATCGAGATGACATAACCGGTTCTTAAAACCTCCGCGAAGGGAGACTCCTTGAATTGTTCACGGAACTCCAGCGTCAAATCGACAATCGTCTCCTTCCCGAGACTGGAGCCGTTAGAGAATGCATGAACCGCTAGACCTGCATACGCTCCCCCAAACATCCGGATAAAGCGCACGTAGTTCTCATGAAAGCTTACATTCAGCCTCTCCTGTGCCCCGGCAATTTCCTCTTAGCTCGACGGAATGCCTACTAGCGTGCGATTATCCTCCCGCTGAAGGAAAATCTATAATCTCTCCATTAACGCCTCGTTCATGGGGAGGCACCTCCATGGTCTTATTACGTTTCGCACCCTTTTGACAATAGCCATTGCTTCATAGCGGAAAATGCCTGCTTGCCGTCCTCTTCATAGATGACGGCCACCTCTTGCTTGTTGGCATAATTGAACCTTACATAGCCGCCCATTTGCCGGTAGAACAGTTTACAAACATATTCGTTCTCTACCGCCAGATCAGGCGGGAAAGCTTCTCGGCACATCTCGGCCAGCTTCGGCAGCGAGAGCCGAAGATCCGGCCCCGGCGGCAATCGTAGAAAGAGGTGGCTCCGAGTCTCCGACCACGGTTCATAATAATACGCTCCTTCTTGGCCGTTTCCGTACACCTGACGATAGATTTCGTCCAGCACCCTAGCGTACGTTCCTTCGTCTTCCTTCTCCTCCACCTGCAAGGAGAGCGCCGTCAAGTGCTCAGCATGCCTAGGCAGCCATAGTAGTTGAGCCGTCTGCGGATGCACCGCTAGGAAATCGCCGTCCACCGAGGTACCTATCGCGACGCACTGGCCGATTTGCTGTTGCGTAATCGGGCTATCCTCGTCATGCTCCCATAAATCGTACTCGGCAAAAGGCTTAAGCACCTCCGTGTCCGGCAAATAGACATTCATCCACCCTCTGTAAGTACCTGCGCCGAATCGCCGTAAAAACCGGAGGTAACCCGGCGGAAAAGCAGTGGCTTCTTCCTTCGCCGGCGCTTGGTTTCGGCCATCAGACAGCGGCTTTGGCTGAGATACAACATACATGAATACTCCTCCTAGGTAACTTATTGGAAGCTGCTCCATTTTTGATAACCCAGCTTTAATAAGGTTTCTTGTATTTCTTGGTCCTCTTTACGTTTGGAAGTTGCAAACTCCATCTCAGATAAAGAACCGGGAAGTTGTTGATGGATAAAGGAATCATAATCGATTGCCGTTTTGAAAATGCGGAGCTTGCGCACCGAAGGCAATCGCTCCATTCCCGTCAGGCGGGTCAAACCTTTGCAATTTGAAATGGATAGCTCCTCCAGCGCCTTCATCTCCCGGTCAAAGCCGATTTCATGCAGTTGGATTTGATCCTCGATCACAAGCCTCGTTAGCGCTCGGAAGTTCGTAATTGGGGTCAAATCATGAAAACCGCGGACTCGAGAGATCTCTAGATCGTCGATTTCATTCTCTTCGATTTCCCGAATATGTTCCCGTCCTCCAAGCAAAAGGCGAAGGTGCTTCAGCTTCTTCAGTCGGTTAATAAAATGTAACGGCGATTTGCTAATCAAATGCAGCGCGAGATAATTCAAGCCCTCTAGATCGCCTATCGCCTCCAGGTTTTTCACCTTGCCCCCGATATGCAATTGTTCCAAATGAGAGAACTCTTTCAAATATTGCAGGTGGAGGATCTTTTTATCCGAGATGATCGATAACTCTCTTAGAGATCGCAGCGAATCTATTCCCAAAATGTCCGAATTCTCCTTGTACGCGATTCTTTAACGAAAAACAAGCTTAAAACTAATAGGATTAACGACAACCAGGAAAAAATCGTATACGCCGTTTTAATAAACGGATATTTTTCTATCCATGATTGGCAAGTTCGATAAATGGCCTCAAGGATATCACGGAATCCGGTTCGAATGGACCAGATCGTATTATTACCACACCTCCTTTGAAAGACGACCTCGTGCGTGCGGGACATTTCCCTTGACGAAACCGATCGATCGGAGTAGAGTAACACCCGCAACATGCGCCTAACCTGTTTCTCGCGGAATACTAGTATTATAGACATCCTTGTAAAATGTGGCAAAAGGCGCTGGTCTCAAATCTTGAAGGATTATGTCGATAAACCCGGGACACCAACTCATCGTCCTTACTGGAAACAAAAAGGATCCCTCTTCTATTTATAGAAAGGGATCGAAAAAGGATTATCGTATAGATTGTCAAAATTAATTAATCATCGATCGCTTCCCATAAACATCCGAAATCAGTCGTTAGCCTTGCAATTCGCCCCGCCTTGTCATACCCGATGTAAGTCGGATAAAGACCGTCGCCGTAACCGCTGGAGAATACCGCCATATTCAAGCCGTCTCCCAAATCCTTCAGCTGAAAAGCACCATCGACGAACGGCTTCAAATGTTCATCGAAATTGTTACCCGGATAGACAGCGAACTTTCCGCAGGCAAAATGGGCGTCTCTGCCCGCCTCTCCAGATCCGCCGCCAGGCCAATGCTTGACCATGGCGTTTACACTGTCGTAGCCCCAACCTTCCGCTATTTCTTGCTCGCCTTCGGATGTTTGGAATGGTATCGGAGCCGTGCCGCGGGTCCGAGCTGTTGTTGGAGGGAATGCCAAAACTTGCTTTTTCACAGTAGGCCTGCAATAAATTGTTCCAACGGGCAGCCGTTTCCGGATTTTCTACTGTCGTAAGCAGCACATGCCAAAGATGGTCATCCCTCAAAAAGGCGATTTGCTCATCGGTCAAGTCCCAAAGTTTGGCGCCACTCTCCTCGTAAGCTTTTCCGCCGTAATGACCGGCAAACCAGCCTCTCCCAGCGGGAATCGCTTGGTGGTTACTATACAGCATCAGTCCCGCAATTTCCTCGATCGAGAGCCGAGAAGCAAGATCTTTTGCCCGTTCCTCAGCCGGCAACATCCAGTCTTCATAGGGCTTTAAGACGCCATCTTTACTTAAGTTTCTAAAAGAAAAGCCGTCTTGCTTCATGATTTTTACTCCGGAAGCAACGGAATAACCGAGGGTTGGCCCTCCATCGTTATGGACATACGCAATAGACAGCTCTTCAGCTGCTGACGTTTTCTTTGTGTTGGACATGGTACTTTTCCTCCAAATTCAACTGGTATCATCAATGGTCTATAACGTCACTTCAAAGACGCCTTCCACCGGATCGCTATCCTTATAGCCGGGACGTACTGAAATTGCCCGAATCCGCATCCTGCCATTAGTAACGCGAATAGGACCTGTATAAAGCTTCCAACTAGGATCTTCATCTAGAGAGTAAGCAATAGAAACTCCTTGGGTCGATGAATGGAGCATGACCATTGTCGGCTCAAAGAAAGTGCCTTCACTGGTTGCATCCAGTCCTGGAAGTTCATTATTGATAGGGACAAAAAATATCGCGACTATTTATTATCGATTTTCCGACTTTCAATTTTCTTTGTCATAGATGACGTCCAACGTATGCTTCTGAATTCAAACCCTATTATCAGTCAGCCACGGCTGCGGCTTACGTTTTATATTCATGCGGCAATCGGAATACTTTCTTGTCACTTGTCGGGAATCGGAGCATATTCTTGTCAATTGAATTTGACAAGAATATGCTCCGATAAAATAAAAAAGCCGCGAAATTCGCGGGAGTTAATCAGACTAGATTTTTGTCATTTTACAGTTGATCTTGTCGGATGACAAGAACTTGATCTCATTCCCGCTGCGTGCAGTAACTCAGCGGAATAAAAAAGCCTCTGCGTGCACACGCAGAGGCTTTTTTCCGTCTGTTAACTAATTAATACCTAATTAATACCCAATGCGAATAGCTCCAGTTTAACAGGAAAGCTATAACCCATTAACTCTAACAAAAGCTTACCATCCTCATCTAGTTCATTTACCAGCGTCTCAACATTCATTCGACCATTTTTAAGGTGATAC
Organism: Paenibacillus litoralis; assembly: GCF_046244365.1. Taxonomy (NCBI): domain Bacteria; kingdom Bacillati; phylum Bacillota; class Bacilli; order Caryophanales; family Paenibacillaceae; genus Paenibacillus; species Paenibacillus litoralis. Next base: position 4,447,101 of record NZ_CP176395.1, read on the forward strand.
TCAAAACCCTTCGTTATGAGAAACTTACCCAACTCTTTATTACGCCATCGCGGAATTACGAATAATCTTTCAACTGCACCAGTTTGCCAACACATAACGCTACCAACAAGTTCATCGCCTTCAAATGCAGAAATGGTATGTAACTCTGGTCCACCCATCATCCATTCCAACATATTTACACTTCTGTATACAACTCCTTGATAAAATTGATTTTCTAATTCGGTATATTTGATTCTTTCCTCTTTGGATTCCATCGGGTGGTATTTGACATCAACTCCAACAGGCGTTCTGACTTCAGATATGGGTTTTTCAAGTGAACGCTGTGCTTTATAATATGTTTGATAAGGGATAAAGCCCTTCTCTTTGCAAAAATCCCCGTCACCATAAAAGTCTCTCCACGCAACCAACTTTGTTTTCTTGTTTGGATTACGGAGCTTTTGACAGGTATTTATGAATGTAGGGTAAAGAGCCATTCTCACTTCATTCATACGATATGAAGCTAATTCATTAGTGGGCATTTCGATTTCGAATACATCATGATCATCAGCAATTCCATGTCGTAAGTATCCCACACAAATTAAATTACCGTCCTCATTGAATACGCAGCTCATCTTCTGATGCTCATAGTCTTTGTTGTATTTAAAAAGCACCCATGCCTTATGGCTTAACTTCATTACACTATCCTCTAGCTCTGAATTATACGGACGAACTTCCAGTGACATCCAAATACTCTCCTCTTTAAAGCATATATTTAGTATCCTTTTTTTCAATTACATGTAATATCTTATATACAGAATCAATACTAATCAATTTCCAGTCTATACTTTATTTTCCTAATAATATTTTTTTACTTCTAATGGTTTATTTTCTTTTGACACTCTCTCTATTTGTTGTAGTCCTGCTCCCCCTCAAAGGAAGAGTGTGAAACGATATTCTGCAGTAGACCGACTGCTTTTTCTGAAAACGCGGTTGATCCAAACAAAGCTGCCGTTTGCTCTAAGTGGGATATGATGGCTTGTATCATTTGAATATCGGATGCTGTCAGTATGAGCGTAGGCAGCACATAAGTTTTATCCTCGTATTGGTACCCCCGCCTTTTAGGATTATATACCAGTGGAGCACAAAGAGTATTCGTCAAATACTCGATATCCCTGCAGGCCTGTCGGACGGATATTTCAAAATGCTCCGACAAATGACCGCTATTAGGGTACTTTCCGAACCGCACTTGTTCATCAAACCATAGGATTCGATGCATATTGCCCATTCTGTTCACCACACATTCCATTCTTCTAAGGGGTATCGTCGTACTCTCTCGCGATTCTTCTTAGGCGCTCCTCTACATTGATCCGACTTTCACGGAAAATCCATTCTTGGAATACATCATTGTTCCAAAAGCGCCATAGTTTCAGGCTGGACACATCAAACGCGCCCTGCCTTGCATCCTCTAACGATTTGAGGAAAGGGCTATATAAAGGATCAGACTGCTGCCCGCTTATTTCAGCCACAGTACGCGAAGCCGCCAGATTATGTTTAGCCCATTCTCTTCCCGATTCTGTATGTGGAGAAGCAAGCTCCTGAAGAAATGCCCAGGCTAACTGGACATCTTGGCACTGCGCGGAAATGCAGTATCCATACACTTGAACAATGTTGCGCAGCGGCCCTTCTCCCATACGAGGAGGCATAACAACGCCAAACTGTTCCCGTTGCTCTTGCCCCATTGGTTTGATCGTCCAGTTCGCATCATAATACATGGCCATCTTATGATGTCTGAAGCAGGAGATCCATGTTTCCTTACCTACATCCTCATATGGCGTCACTTCGAGGGGGTGATACATCTCCAGATACCTTTGAATCGTTTCCACGGTTTCGGGGGAATCTAGATAGCCAGTTGCTCTCATTCCATCCTCAGATAAAAACGCGCCTCCGTTGCTCCACACAAGAGGTTCCACCGGAAGAAGCCTCGGGACCAAATAAGCCCCGTAGCGGATCACATCGCCGTCAACATCATAGCTGTTCAACATCCGGGCCTTATTCACAAACTCGTCCCAGGTCCAATTCTCCTTTGGATAAGTAACTCCCGCGTGGTCAAATAGAGTTTTGTTGTAGAAAACCCCTGTCACTTCCGCCATTACCGGAATGGCTCCAACTCGGCCTTGATCCTTAACTGCCTGAAGCACCGCCGGATAGAAGTCCAACAAGTCGAATGATCCATCTTCCAACAGAGGGGTGAGTTCATGAATGATCTTCCGATCGAGAAGGCTTCCGATGTTGCTGCCGTCCCACTCGATCAGATCAGGGGCATTGCCATCTTGGACACGCTGCTCCAGGATCTCTCTAGGCAGAGTTTCGATCTCAATAACCGTCCCACTGTGCTTCTCCTCGAACCGTTTCTTGGCCAATTCAAGCACCTTCTGTTTTTTATCGTCGCTCGCCGTGACCGATAATCTCATTTACATGCACTCCTTTTGTCTTACTGCCATAATCATACAATAACTGGTATGACATAAGGTGTCATGGTGAGTAAATTCTTTTTGGAAAGGAGTTATCTCAGCAGAAAATGAAACCAAGGATTTTGGTTTTCCAATATTTTTTCTGGCTCAACATTTAATAAATACGAGGCACTCCAAAGTCTGACTTCTAAAAATTGAACTAGATATTGGTTATTCAGTTCAGTTACAACGTCATAGGTGGATCCGTCGGGAATGAGATCAAGTTCTTGTCAAAATCGGGAATGGGATCAAGTTCTTGTCATTGGGTTTTGACAAGAACTTGATCCCATAAAATACAAAAGCCGCGATTTACGCGGCTATTAATGGGGCGATGTTCTTGTCACCCGACATGACAAGAACATAACAACATCGCGCTGGAAGGAGCTGATACCCTCTCAAGTCATTTAAATTGAAAGGCTGATTCAATCTAGCGGTTGTGTGTTTATGTTGTAAGTGTATCACTTTCTCAAAATCGTCATTTGTCGAATTTAAATACTCTGAAACATCAATTACATACTCTCCTGCAAAATGCCGTTCTTTTGGCCGCCTCCCATACCAACGGTAACAAAAAGGGGACGTGAAATGGCTCGATAACCATCAAAGGTAACATTTTCGGGAAAAACTTGATACAAAAGCTGCAAAGGTAACAAAAACAGGGCCGATTAGGGCTCATCTGCAATCAATGGTCGCTCGTTGTTAAATCCCCATCAGGTGTGGCTTGGAAGCAGTGCCATGATGTTCCTTAAATTGTTCCCGATTTTGTTACCTTTGAAAGATCCACTCTGATTTCCTCCTGTTTTTGTTACCTATGTTGTGCGATGATCCATTACCTTCCCGAAGATGTTACCTTTAGCACGCCCCTTTATTCCCCTTTTTGTTACCTTTGTGTAAAAAGAAAATAAAGTATTAGACTGGATGTTAGGATTCGAATAATAAGTATTAGACTGACTCCAATATAAAACCAGCGGGGGTCTTGGACTGGAAAATAAAGTCCTAGACTCACGCTGGTTTATTTAACAAACGTACCCGTTAGCTCAATGAACGGGTTTTTACAGCCTGCATTTACTTACCTCATTCAATACAAATTCAATTTTTTCAATAATCTCTTTATTATTTCTCGACTCGAAGACATAAATGGGATTTTCCCAGTCTGACTGCTCCTTGTTCGTCGAGTTATTTAGTACAAGCTTATATTTACCTTGGGGATTGAATCCAGGATACCAACCTAGATCCAGCGTTCGTTTATCTTCATACTCAAACTGCAGGAGGTCCTCTTTGAACTCCCACAAATGCTCATGATTCTCGTCGATAAAAGAGTCAGAATTCGCCTCAGTAAATTCATTAAAACTTACTCTCCAACCACTTGGAACTCGGAGCGGCACAAGTTTAAGTGTCATGTAGAGCCTCCTTGCCGTCGAACAATTTCAATAAATTCTCGTTCCCGTTAGCGTAGCGACCAATGCGTATTTGCTAACGTTGATCCTGTAACCTATTATCTTCATATCCCTTAATCAAATCCTCAATTAATATCCCGTTGATCTTTAGCCCGGAGATATTGCAATTCGTAATTTCGATGTCCGACAAGTCACAGTTTGTCATTACACTTCGGTTGAAGTCGCAACGGTCGAAACGTACCGGTTCCATCCTAGCGTTTGGGTTATAGGCAGGATGTTCAATAGGTGCCATTTTAGGACCGATGTTGTGGATGAATGCTCCACCAAGATTCGCCCCATCAATCTCTAATCCGCCTAAATTAGCATCGATAATCTTGGTTCCCGCAAGCGTTACTTCTTGAAAATAGAGAGGCTCTCCCTTAACGGTTACAAATCGTGAGCCGGAAAGGTCGGCGCAGTTTACCAATATCTTCTTTTGTCGATCTAAACAATCATTGATTTCCATTATGTCCGGTATTGAAGTGCCTTCATCGGTTAGTGTTCCTGTAATCGAGAGCGATTTCACACTAACAGTTGAACCCATTGCAGAGCCAATCCCAAATTGCCCTGCCACCTTACTGAAATCTCCTGATACACGGTAACGTTCTATCCCATCAACACTAACGGACACATAGTCGACTTCAATGTTCCATACTAGGTCTATCCATGTATTTTTCGGCACTTTTCCCGCATCTGCAATACTTTTTGCCTTACCTGTTCCGGGGTCGCACCAACGCAATTCTTCCTCATTGCGCTCCCAATTAAAAATGAGTTGCCCCCCATCATAGAGCAATCGGATGTTCGTAGAATCGGTCATCACTTCTGCTCGAATGACGACGGGGCTTTTATATTTTTGAGTAGTAACCGCATAACCTTTATCATAGGAACACCATATTTTGATTTCTTCATCTGTTTTTTCTATGCTGCAATTTTCCGCGGTAAGTTCATGGAGGTTTATTTTTGACAATACAACCACCTCTTTCCATTGATAGTACTAATTTTAATCAACATGTAATCCGCTGTAAATATTCACTTATGTCGGGCTTTCTGAGCATAACTGCCCGTTAGCTTAACGCCCACGCCAGTCTAATACTTTATTTTCTCAGTCTACAACTATATTTTTTTCAGTCTATAACTTTATTTTCTTCGGACATTAAGAGGGGATGGTCGTATGAGAAAAGAAGGGTTCTGGTCAGAGATGTTCCTGTCTACCCATCAGCATTATTTCGTAGATGGAAAATTGCTATGCGTAGCGTACGGTAAAAAAGACAACGCGGCCCTTCCCTTTCCATCCGACAAGCCGAAAAGCGAAAAATGCTGCACTCAATTGAAGTCGTAATAATGACAAAAAATTAAAAGGGTCTGTTTTCACTCCCGGTGAAAATGGACCCTTTCTAAATTCGTCCCCACCTCTCCCCTCACCTACAATGAAATTATCGAATACGACCACCTCAGCTCCGAACTCATCAAATGGGACATATTCGCCACTAAGGCGCATACGTTTCCGCTTTGCCCAACTGCTAAGTTAAGGGCTAGTTCAATAGCCCGTCCTAGATCAGAGCATATAGCTATCTAGGCTGACAGACTGTTACCATCTGCCACAGGTTGACGCATGATGTTGATTGCACCGACACGATCTCGATGCGCTGTATCGCCCGTTAACTAGCCAAGAATCCCACCCTTTTAAGGGTGTGGAGGTTCAAACCGGAGGAACGTCGGCAGTTGAACAAGAAGGTTATCCAAATGATTATGACCAAGAAGCCTATTATGGAAATCGGGAAAATCGAGGAGTCACGCAAGAAGCAAGATTAGCAAAAAAGTAGGCGCCCTGCTTGGGCGCCCATTTTATGCCTCCGGTTCTGCTGGAGGTTGCTCCTCCTCCAATCCCGCTCCGCTCGATCGGTTGCGTGCATGAAGCTCCTCGTACAATCCCACCAATTTCCCGGACAGCTCTCGCCGTAACTTTTCAATGTCCTCCTGGTATTCCGTCCGCAACTTGATGATTTCTCGCTCTCGTTCGATGTCCTTCTTTTCACTGAGCCACTCCAGCTCACGAGCATGTCTTTCAGTAAGGGATGCCATTTCCCGCTCCAGATCTGCGTATTTACGCTGAAGCGACTCATAATCAGACCTGATCTTCTCTCCTGCTTCGGCTGACTCTAGCTGCTTCTTCACAATCACCCGTAAATCAGTCTCATCCACTTCATGCTGCTCGATTAACCGACGCTTCTCCTCGGCTTCAATGTCTATCATTTGCATAAACGTTTCTGAGATGCCTTGGAGATGGCTTTCGAGATATTCAAGGAGTTTTCCGTAGCTAGGGTTACGTTCCTTCAGGAGATGTAACTTGTAAATGTGGATGACTTTTTAAACCATTCGTCCTCATTCTTTGTCTCAGTCGGCAGCCTTGTTACGGATGTGCGAGAGATCATAAATGTAAGCATCGTATGAGAATGGGGTTTATGCTGATTCGAGCAGCATAGGAGAAATAAACATAAAAACACCTCTACGTCGATTATAACGCTTGGCTACGACGAAGAGGTGGTAATTTGAGGTGGATTTTAGAATAACTTATTTTTCACGCTCTCTTGATCTGTTTCGTAAACCAGCAAGCCCGAACAAGCCAAGAAGCCCTAACCATCCCCAGTTGTTGCGATTGTCATTTGTTGCATAAGCTCTCGTGGTATTTCCGTAATTTGTACCATAGGCATTTGTATTCCCTGTTGTATTGTTCATACCCGTTGCAGTTGATGTTCCTTCCGCAAAAGCCGGTAATGAAAGGAACAGAATTAAAACGATGCTCATCATTACTGAAGATAGCTTTTTCATGTCATTTTTCCTCCATTTTTTATTTGTATTAGACTTCAACCAGCTCAGGTCTTTGAACATGGAGAGGCGGCGGTACTAACCAGCCTTTTTCCTTGCATAATTTAAGAATTTTCAAACCTAAAGCAGCCTTCGTTAAATGATATTTACCGAATAGTGCTCCAACATCTTCTCTTATGCACTTGCCCATGATTTGACTACATGCAACTAAACTTGCTGCAGTGTCTGCTCCGATAAGGGATGCAATTTCTTGGTCACTTATTCGAGCACCGACAGGAATATCAGTAAGTTTGGCTTCAGGTCTTACAGGGAGATCAGGGGTAGTCGCTATTCCGTTACTAACTATAATGGAATCACATTCCATAACTTCTAATTCTGCTTGGTTAATTAAATCATCCAAAATCTTCTTTAGTTCTTTATCGCCTGCATGGAAACTATAGGCTCTATACACGGACACACAACCTTTTGCTTTCATCGAGAAAGCCCACACATCAAAAACTTCTCCATAGTGTAGAGGCTCGTCTTTTGAATTGCCACTTAAAATACCCATCGATAACAACACCTCGTTAGTTAGTAGTCTGAGCGTTATGCAACCCCGCACCGCGTGCTGGGGAGTCGCTGCGCGGTGCGTAATTGTTATCGTCAGTCGTAGGTTATATTGCCCATAACTTTTTATGATATACATAAGGAATCCGTGACCATCTCGGCAGTATGCCGGTAGGTTTCAACCCGTTCCTTTCGGGCCCAAGGCGCAATGTGCTCGTCAAGCGGATTTACGAGCGCCTCGGTACGATTGGGTTGCACACGAGGTCAAAGCCTTAAACACGTACCGTGGTCGCCGATGCCCGTACGAACCGAAAGGCCCACAGACCTTAATATTTCGTATTGCCAATTGATAATCTTCTGCCATGCGCTAGATCGATTGCAGACGTATAAGATGTTTTTCCGCTTAGCAGTGATACCCTCCATGTTCCAGACTCGAAACTGCTCGAAGAGCGCTTCGCCTTCGTCATCGACAAATATCAAATACCAGGAAATTAATCGGTAAAGCTGAAGAAAGCTTTACAACCTTGTCAGTCTCCTCGCCGAAAAATGCTCCATCACGAGTGCAAAGTGCAATCGTTATTATGCCGAGAGTATAGGCGCCGTCAGGCTTCATGGAGCTTCAAAATATGACGATCGAAGGGATAGATGCGCATGAAACAAGCTATTTACTGAAAGATAATGCGTATAATATCGTCTCAGCTCATGATTTTCCTATTCTAAGAAATACTCCTGGAAACTTAGCATCTTATTCCGGATTTAAGAGCAAGATGGATCGCCGCATTCAGCGTTTTTTTGATAAGACTGCAACAAGTAAATGCATTTTGTTTGTTCGAACGGGAAGAATTGATAACGATATACTAGAGCTGCATTCGATTCTATCATCGATGGTGCGACATGATTTCAAGCTGCTGCTTATTGAATATACAGGCGTGACTGGCATCGTTGAACATTCTTGTAGTCTAGATAACGTAACGCTGCTGGAAATGCAAGGATATGATATCTGGCGTCACAATGACCACCTATGGCGAATAGTTTTGGAAGGTGTTTATTTAGCTCGATACTTGCCATAAGTAACAGTGACTAAGCCTAACCTACTTTTCATAATTTTTCACCTGACCATTTTTTGCTTAGTCTGGTCACAATTAGGGAAAATATGTATCCTTGATCGATAATCGATTACTGCCCGTTACTAATGAAAATGAATATGCACATATGTAATGGGTAACCGCATCTGATAATAAATATGCTCAACGATTTTACGAAAAAATGGGTGGCTCGTTAGGAAACTGGTTGAACTATTCAATATAATTGTAACTCACAACCGACCTCTGTCTTTGAGGTCATTTTTTATGCTTTATTTATTCGGAACTTTATGGATGTCTGTTGAACTATGCTGCCCGTTAGTTTAGCTCCGGTACTTGAGTCTAATTTATTTCCAGCTTATAGAGGTACCCGCCAACACCCTGGTTGACGGGTATTTGAAATTCACAAGCGCTTGGGAATTTGAATCCCCACTAGCTGAGGCTAGTAGGGATTTTTTTGTTAAATCAGAAAATCAACCATAGTCGTCCGATCGGCTGCTTACGTAGGTGCTGTTTTGACGCTTACCGAGTATCTACATAAAAGCAGGTGTTCAAAAATAAACTAAAGATATCCTACTCCTTGCGGAATAAGGATATCTTTAATTTCTGGAATGTTCATAAATGGGTGTACAAAATTCCTCGAATTTCGGAGACCATAGTTTACCGTCACTTAATGAAAAGGGAACAGGCTGCCAACCGCGGCGATCTGCTCCCAGGTTATTGCTATCGTGCCCGTTAATCCCTTTACGTCTATCATCGGCTGCCCGGATGATCAAACCGTTTTTTGTGATCGGAAGGAATAATTAGCTGTTTACGAAAACGTAGAGAAACCGTTCCCTCAAATATTCTTTTTTTCGTCAAGTTCCGTTTTCGTCGATCACCGATCCGTCAAGATGAACTTCATTTATGATTGGTGCAATGAATGTTGTAACGATGGTGGGACCGCCATCAGATCCAACCGTGAAACCATCTGGAGCTCCTGCAGCTGCTGTCAAAAAATAATTATGGTTTCTTCCAGATACCTTTTTATCGGCGCATAAAAATGTTGTTGTCACTGTGTTTGTTATAGTCGTAACAGGGGCAGATAGTATTTCAGTAATGTGTCCTGAATCAATTACGGTACATAGTCGAGTTCCCGTCAAAGGTGAATCACGCCAAATACTAAATTGCATTTGTTGGGAAGCAACTCCGATTAGGGGAACAACATCCCCTGTGACTGGGAAGCCGAAAGTCCAAACGATCGTAGCCTTCAGTTCCTCACGGTCATTAGGATTGATGCGTCGCAATCTTACTTCGACTGGTAATGTAATTTCAGGACCAAAGGTAGCGGGTGCTGTCGGTAACGGGGCTGATACAAGTGTAAACCCGGGTACCATTGGATCAGGTACTTCTACCGCGTCATACCATTTAAGTAATCGTTCCTTTTTTTTTCGGCGAGGACGAACACGACATTTTCTTTTTAGCAAACTAAACCACCTTCTTTCTTTTGAGTATTAACACACTATGATGTCCGGTAAGGTGGGGACTGTACAATTATCACGGTCAAAATGCCTAATCGAAATTTTGCACTACTGCCTGTTTAACGTACAAGACTAGTTCACTTTTGCAAACGCCGTGAAAAAACTTTATTTTCCCCGATCAGTCGCCATTGCATTATCCTGCCAGTTACTTCAACGGGAAAGGGAGCAGCTGCCGCGGCGATCTGCTCCCTGATATTTGCACTATCGTTCCCCGTTAGTTCAACGCTTCAGGAGCAGGTCGCCTCGGCGTCTACACCAGTAATTATCGTACCCGTACTCATTCTTCCTTAAGGTACATCGGAGGAACAGCAAATCGTTTTACTGTTAAAGCTTCTTTGAGATTGAATTCGTGCATATCTTTTTGTTCGTATTCAATTAAAATTTGTTCAAATATCCTGCTTATTAAAATGCAATCCCCTAATGCATCATGACGTTTAATATCGTTTGTTTCGATATGGTAATGCCTAACAAAATAATCAGTACTATATACATCAAATAGTTCGGGATGTATTTTTGCGAATAAAGCCTTAGTATCGATAACAGGATTCTCAAACAATGATAAATTACTCATTCGGCAATGTTTTTTAAGCATAGGAAGATCATATTCATAACCGGCTTGTGTGACCAATACCGCCGTTCCGCAAAAATCTAGAAACTGCCGATATACATCGGCAAATACTGGAGCATTGGTTAAGCTATCATTCGATATCCCAGTTAATTGCTGAACACTTTCCGGAATTAACTTCGGTGATTTAACTAAGGAACTGAACTTTCGTAATATTTTTCCATTTTGATACATAATGGCACCAAATTGGGTGATGTATTCCTTCTCAACAAAAATGCCCGTTCCTTCTAAATCAAATATGCAAAATGGACGATCATGTATTCGATCAACATAGATATCTTTAACCAGATACTCCGATAAATAATGAATATCCAAGCATTTCACATCCTTCTGTCATATTCACAGAACCTTCCTACCCATAACTCATTTCCAAACTATTCTCCATATCCAGTGGTTTGTCCTTTTTACTAATTAGTAGTTACGTTAATCTGCCCGATCGTATTATGAGGTCACCAGATCTTTCTGGTCGACCTCTTTTTTGTATGGTCGTAAGATTGCGGTAGCCGGGGATCGAACGTATCTGCCCGTGGGACTTGGATCCCGAGAGCTATTCAGTTCATCCCCCCCTACTTGTTCAACCATGGTTAGGCTGGTTGGGACGTTGATCCCGTATCACATGCGATAGTGTGGAAGACAAGAAGGTTAGGGGTTGCCGGTGAAATTACTTCGGGAGTGATGTCATGAATCCAGTCATTGGTTTGGATGTATCCAAGGGAGAAAGCCATGCACAAGCATTTTTAGATCGTGGAGCACCTCATGGAAAGATCTTTAGGTTTAAGCATGATCTTGAAGGATTAGGGTCTTTTCTGAATTATATGAGAGGGGTGGAATCAGCTGCAGGAATGCGTCCCTCCATTGTGATGGAAGCAACAGGCCATTATCATAGCCCCGTCGTTCAGTTTCTAGATGAACATCAGTATCTGAATATCGTCATTAATCCTTTAATCTCACATAACGCCAAGAAAACCAATTTGCGACGATTGAAGACGGATGCCGCTGATGCCCATCTATTAGGAGCGTTGTTTTATAAAGAAAAGTTTGAACCCTACAAAAAACGGGGTCAGCATCTCATGAACTTAGGCTATCTAACTCGCCAGCAAGAATCTTTAACGGGTATGTATGTCCAAGTAAAACTACAATTTCAGGCCATTCTGGATCAGGTTTTCCCCGAATATCATGGTGTGTTTGGTGACCTTTATTCAAAAGTTTCCCTTCGACTTCTGGCCTTACACCCGACGTGAGGAGAGGTTCTGGAACTAGATGAAAAGGAGATTGCAATAACAATCGGGAGCCTTACAGGACGCGGTAAATCGGCTTTATGGTGTCTCGAGCGCGCTCAAATCTTAGTAGCAGCAGCAAGGCGAAATCCCTTTAAAGAGAGGGCTTTTTCAAGTCATCTGATCTCCATGCAGCTGCTCATCAAATTGCTTCTTCAATACCAGGACCATCTAGCTGACCTTAATAAATCGATAGAGGTCCTGGCTGAAGCGTTACTTGAATGTGATTTAATCCAATCGATACCCGGAATTGGAACTAAAATGCTGCAACAATTTTAGCTGAGATCGGGGAAATCGATCGGTTCAATCACGCAAAGAAACTTATTGCCTTTGCTGGTATAGATCCAAGTGTTTTTTCTTCAGGCAAGTTTACAGCAACCATAAATAAAAAAACTAAGAGCTTATTATGATAAGAAGCGTGCTGAAGGAAAGCTGTTCAAAGTAGCGATAATTGCTTGTGTGAATAAACTCATCCACTGGATTTTCGCCATCTTGACTACTAAGGAAGCGTTCCGTTTAGAGTAGGCAGAACAGGATGGAATTATATGGTATGTCTTTCCGTGCTATGTGGGACGGCTCTTTCCCATGTCACAAATCGGCATTCGGAACACATTCTTGTCATTCGTTTTTGACAAGAATGTGTTCCGATTAAAATGAAAACCCGCGATTTACGCGGGATTTAATCGGACTATATTCTTGTCATCCGACACTTATTTTTTGACAAAGCCCATTTCTTAGCCTATACAGCACTTGATGTCTCCTCAGCGACAGATCGTGAGTCATGACACTTATCCTGTACCGGTCGAAAACGTTCGGGCCAATGCTTATTCAAATACGCTCCGATCATTGATGCGGGATACTCGGCGAGCATTTCAGGCGTCCCCTCTGCTATCCGTTTCCCGCCGGCGCTTCCGCCATGGGGCCCCATTTCAATGACCCAGTCGCAGTACGATAGCATCGACGTATCATGCTCGGTAATGACAACGGTATTACCTTGCTCCGTCAACTCATCGAGCAGCAGCATCAGCCTTTCGATATCCGTGTAGCTCAGGCCAGACGTCGGTTCGTCCAGAACGTATAATGTATTTTTCTTCTGTGTTTTGCCAAGCTCCTTTGCCAGTTTAATGCGCTGCGCCTCCCCTCCGCTGAGCGTAGGAGCAGGCTGCCCAAGAGAGATGTAGCCCAAGCCAACCTTGGTCAACGTTTGAAGCATGAGGGAGATCGCCTTGTATTCGCCGAACAACTCCAGCGCATCCTCGACACTTGTCATCATGATGTCGTGGATGTTTTTCCCCTTAAACGTTATTTGTAAAATTTCATCCTTATATCGTGTCCCCTTGCAGGCCAAGCACGGCCGATTGATCAAGCCAAGCGGACCCATTTCCACCGTTTCCACTCCATCGCCCTTGCATGCCTGGCAAGCCCCGTGCTCGGTATTAAAGGAAAAATGACTCATACTAAATCCTTGTCGCACCGCCTCCTGTTGATCCGCAAAAATTTGCCGGATTTTTTCCCAAATGCCCACATACGTCATCGGCATTGACATTTTGAAACGGCCGATCGGCTCTTGGGTGACGATAACGCATTTTTCGATCGACTGCCAGCCCTCGAGTGTACCGATGTCGTTCAGCGCGGATGCAGGAGAATCGAGCTGTTCATCAGATTCCTCCGTTTCCTCTTCCAGTTCCGAATTCAGAAAATGTTTTAGCAGAGGAACAAGGGTATCCGAGATCAACGTGCTTTTACCGCTACCCGAAACGCCGGCTACGCCTACCATGACGCCTAATGGGATAGCGACCGTTACATCTTTGAGATTATGCAAATTCGCATGTCGGATGACCAGGTTGGGTGTCACATGCGTAACGCTTCGTCGCTGCTCGGGCGTCTTGAAGGGCAACCGTTTTCTTCCCGACAAATACGGACTGATGGCGGACAATTCGGACCGCATGTAATCCTTCATAATGCCTTGAAAAATAAGCTGCCCTCCATGTTTACCCGCAGCGGGCCCAAGCTCCACGATATAGTCGGCGCTCTGCATGACGTTGCCGTCATGCTCCACCACGATAACCGTATTTCCGGAGGCGGTGAGCGACTTTATTTTGCGCAGCAGCATTTCTTTTTCGGATTCGTGCAGACCCGCCGTAGGCTCGTCGAACACATAGAGCAAAGAGTCGAATTGAGACTGTAGATGAAACATAAGATAAAGTCGCTGCAGCTCGCCGCCGCTTAATGTCGGAAGGCTGCGGAGCACGGTCAAATGCGACAGTCCCACATCCAGGAACAAATGCAGTTGCTTGACCAGCCACCCGGAGATTTTTCTGCCTTGCAGCGTGAGCTCGTCGCTTTCGAGCAATAGATACTCCATAAACCGCGAAAGATCGGCCATCGTCATGCCGCAAAGCTCTCCGACATGCTTTCCACAAATACGAACATTTCGTGCTATCTCATTGATTCGATAACCACCGCATCGCTCGCAAGTAACGCTTTTGCAATACATTCGCTCCAGATGCAGCCGCTGATTTGGCTTGTTACGGAGCCGGTTCCGGACCCAGGCGATAACGCCTGTAAAACCGTCTCGACCTTTCAAAAAGCCAATCTGGGTCTCTTTCGGCAGCTTCTCATAAGGAACATCCGCCCAATCGATCGCACACTCCTTCGACAACTTCTGGATCTCCCTCAACAGCACCGAGCTGATCGCGGCGCATATTTTTTCCGTTGTTCTGCTCGGGTCGGGGATTACCTTGCCCATGTCAATTTCCGTGATAAACCCGCGACCGTAACAAGCCTCGCACATGCCTGCCTCCAAGTTGTACGCAAACACTTCCGCAGGCAAGTTAGCCCGACTACCATTCAATGACCGGCCTTCAAGCGCAAACAGCATTTTGATATAATCGAGAATTTTTGTCTTTGTCCCAACCACACTACGGGGGTTGGATTGACGGATCGTATTTTGCTCGACTGAGATAGCCGGCGGAAGTCCGGATATGTCGTCGAACGGCTCGATGTCGTCCGTACTGACACCGCCTCGCAAATTCAAGCCGATGGACTGAAGATAACGACGCCTCCCCTCTTCGTACAAAATATCAAAGGCGAGGCTTGATTTCCCTGAACCGCTGACACCGGTAAATACGATGAATTTCCCTTTCGGAAGGGAGACATCGATTTCTTTTAGATGATGAATCCGTGCGCTGCGTACCTCGATCCGGTTCATTCCACACCTCCTAAAACTCCTTTGAATTTATTATTCGGTGCTTATCCACAAATTACCTGCCTTACTAACCTCCCGTTACTTCAATAGGAACAGGGAGCAGCTGCCGCGGCGATCTGCTCCCTGGTTTTTGCGCTCTCGTTCTCCGTTAGGGGAATAATCTGTTAACTTTAGACGGTTGGAACTTCTGTGAAATACCTACACCAGTTCATATTAATTACGTGGTTTTTCAGACTTTATCATTTCATTCCACTCACTTAAATAAATTGCATATCCCACATTTTTAGGTTCAGACGGCAACCATGAAATAAACTCTAATTCGTTACCATCAAGATCGTTAAAATAAATCGCTGCTGCAGGCATCCATGTATGTACAATCGGCTCAATTGGTTCTTTTCCAAAAGCTTTTATGGGTTCAAGCCCTCTTTCTCTTAGCCAGTCAATTGAATCCTTTAATAAATCCAAATCAGTCCCAAAAGCAAAATGCCTTTTGCTAACATCACTTCCCTTCGGAACTTCCCAAAGACCAAGTAATTGACGTTCCTTTCCAATATAAAAAAATGCAATTCTTCTTTCCTCAATTAATAATGAAAGTTCCAGTCCCAACTTTTTATAAAATTCAATAGATGCATTCAAATCTTTAACTTGTAAATGAGTCTCATATAGATTCTTAATCATAGCCCTGCTCCTTATTCGTATGATCGTTCAGACCGGCTGCCGTCATGTTTCCGTTGGCGGAATAGCGCGAATAAGGTATTCAACCGAGGGTCGCCTTGTGCTGCCGCAACAATGCCGCAATGTCGACGCCGTCTATCGTCAACCCTTCGATATCGCAACCTTCAATACTGACACCTCGTAAATTAGTTTCACGCACGACGGCGTCCTCCAAGTTGCATGAAATGATTTGTACTGGAGGTTTCGCTACGGTATGCCCGGCCTCGGGCCGATCCTTGTCCCCGTAGCCGATATGCTTGAAATGCGCGCCGCCCCATTGCGCGCCATCGATTGACATACCGGTCAGATTGGCATCCGAGATCACCATACCGGTCAAGTTGATGTCGTTGAACGTAGCGCCGGCCAAGTTACAACATTGGAAGCTTATTCCCTCCGCCCCAACATTCTTGATGTTAGAACCACTAATGTCCGCATTCACGATGGTAAGCGTCTGTCTGTCATTTTCGATGCGCATTGTTATTCCTCCCATTTTCCATTTATAACCTACTCTATTAATATAGCGAGACCGCTTACTTTTGTAATTAGAAATTATACTATCACTCCACTAAACTGCCCGATAGGTGAGAAAAGGCTGCCATTTTTTCGGCAGCCTTGTTGTTCAGGATGTTGCGCTCTTGTCATCCGTTAGCGCAATGACCCTATAACCTTGATAAAGTCCCTCCCTTAACGGTCATTAGAACAAGCTTCACTTAGCTGCACCTTCGTTATTTAGTATCAATCTTGCTTCAACTGGATAGTAAGGATTTAAGCTCCTGCTCTTGTCCAAATAGGTGCACAGGGACTGAACGAGCGGCTGCTTCATCTACGGCTTTGCAACAAACAGATAATCAACTTCTAGTAGATCCTAAATAAAAGTCCGATGCCACTGCGCCTAATCCTGGTCAATTGCTCTCCTTTTATGCGAACCTTGTCCATGACCGCAGGGTTTGGGACACTTCAGTACCATCGAGAATCATCCTGCGGATGTCTTCATTAATGAGTTGACGTGACGAATTCCACTTCTCACTTAGGTAAAACCCGCTTGACCGTACTTCGTCGAGCTCCTCCATGTAACGTGACCAAAGGCGGTGTTCGGTTAGACCTCGCTCCTTCGCTTGAGAGTGTGTGATCGGAAGCGGCCAAGAATGCCGCTCAATGATATAATGGTGTAGAAACTCCCAAGCAAGACGAGGGTTCTTCGACTTCGAAGTAACTCCGGCCGCGCCCATATAGATCATGTTCGACTGATTGCCTCCCTGCATCTTAGGCAGACCAACCACCCCGAACTTGTCGTCGATCTTGTGATAGATCAAATCGCCGGTAAACCACATAAATCCGAAGATCATCGCAAAACCCTCATGAAGATGTCCTGCTACGGAAGGCTCGTCCGGCTTTCGGATAATCGCGTGTACACGGTACGCGTCAATCACTTTGCGGAACGCCTCAATGGTCGCCGGACTATCGACATACCCCCTAGCAGTTGATCCATTCGGAGACAGATAGCTTCCGCCATTGCGAAAAATAAACGGCTCATACCACTCGATATCTACGCCGATGCCAAAGCCGAACTGCGAAGCGACACCATGCTCATCGCGGATTGTCAATTTTTTACCCATCTCGATAAAATCGTCCCATGTTAAATCCTCGGTCGGATACGCCAGTCCGGCACGATCAAACATCTCTTTATTATAGACATTTTATTACAAACTATGATGGACGAATGAAATACAAGTATGTATTGACGCTTCCCCATATTGTGGGTATAATTTTTTCAGTTATAAATAGTAATAATTACGTATTAAGTTGGAGCAAGGCCAGATTCCATCAAAACCCATACAGGAGGATTTGACATGAAAAGAAATTTAGTTGCATTACTTTCTGCACTGATGGCTGCCCTTGTATTGCTCGCAGGCTGCAGCGGCGGCAAAACAGGAAGCACGGAGGCATCGAACAAAGCACAGGAGCTGATCTATGCCACGGCGAAAGATATCAATGACATGAATCCCCATCTGTATACAGGCTCTATGCCGGCACAAGGGATGGTGTACGAGTCATTGGTGGAGAACACGAAAGACGGCATCAAGCCGCTGCTGGCCGAATCCTGGGACATCTCCGCGGATGGTAAAACGTACACCTTTCATCTGAAAAAAGGTGTGACCTTTCATGACGGTGAACCGTTTAATGCGGAAGCGGTGAAAAAAAACATCGAAGCGATCCAAAGCAATGCAAGCAAGCATTCCTGGATCAAGCTGTCGACCAAGATCGTGAGCGTCAACGCACTCGATGAACATACCGTCCAATTGGTGCTATCGGAACCGTACTACCCGACTTTGCTTGAATTGGCGATGACCAGGCCCTATGTATTCCTTTCGCCGAAAGAATTCAGTAACGGGGGAACAAAGGATGGCGTAAAAGGCTATAGCGGCACAGGTCCCTATAAGCTCGCTGAACATAAAACGGATCAATATGCCATTTTTGACGCCAATGAAAGCTATTGGGGCGGCGCGCCCAAAGTGAAAAAAATTACGGCGAAGGTGCTTCCCGCTGGCGAAACGACGTTGTTAGCGCTGCAAAAGGGAGAAATCAATTTCATCTTTACGGATGATCGCGGCACCGACAGCATCGATGTGGAAGCGATGAATCAACTGGCGGGTTCTAAAGATTACCAGATTGTCAGAAGCGAGCCGATGAATACGAAAATGCTCGTGGCCAATAGCAGCAAGGCGGGTAGTCCCGTACAGGAAACGGCTGTTCGCGAAGCGGTCTGGTATTCGATCGATAGAGAAACGATTAGCAAGCAAATCTTTAACGGTACGGAGACGCCCGCCAATACCCTTTTCTCCTCTAACGTCAACTATGCCGATGTCGAGTTGAAAAAACGGGGCTATGATTTGGAAACGGCGAAAAAGATATTGGAAAATGCGGGCTGGATTCTGGAAAACGGCAGCGAAGTCAGAACGAAAGCCGGAAACAAACTAGCCATGAAGCTTTACTACGACGCCAATTCCGCTTCGCAAAAAACGCAGTCCGAATTCATTCAAAGCAGCGTCAAAAAGATCGGGATCGGTCTGGAGCTTGTCGGCGAACAATCTTCTTATATCGCAAAAAGAAGATCTATGGGGGACTATGATTTGCTGTTTAACCAAACATGGGGGCTTGCGTACGATCCGCAAAGCACAATAGCCGCCTTTACATCCGAATCTGCTTATTACCACACGACCAAAGGTATAGCGAGAGCAACCGAGCTGTATAAAAAAATAAATGAAGTGATGGTATCCTCAGATGAGAATGTACGAAAGTCGTTATTTACAGAAATTTTAAGGATCGTCCATGATGAAGCCGTCTTCATTCCCGTTACAAACGGAAGAGTCACGGTCGTCGCTCCAAAAAGCTTGCAAGGCATCTCCTTTAAACAAACGCAATTTGAGTTGCCGTTTGAGAACATGTATTTCAAATAAATAAAAGGGGGTTTCCCCCTTTATTTATTTGAGTAAGGAGATGGCTATGGGCACTTATTTCATCAAAAGGGTATTGATATCGATTCCGTTGCTCGTGATGATTTCGTTTTTCGCGTTTGTCTTCAATCATTTGTCTCCTTTAGACCCGGCCGAGGTCGTTTTGCACGCACAAGGCGTGCCGAACATTACGGGTGAATTAATCGCCGAAACGAAGGCGGCGCTCGGGATGGACCAGCCCTTCCTGATTCGATATCTGAATTGGCTTATTTCCTGCTTGCAGCTTGATTTCGGCAACTCGTACGTCACGGGAAAACCGGTGTGGTCTTTGCTTGGCCCGGCTTTTCTCAATACGTTAAAGCTAACGCTGGTTTCCGTTATGGCCATTATTGTTTTTTCCATTTCGCTTGGTGTCATTTGCGCGTTAAGAGAAGGAAAAATGCTGGACAAATCGATCAGAGGCGTTTCCTTTTTTCTGACCTCCATGCCCCCCTACTGGCTTGCAGCGCTGATGGTCTGGTATTTTTCCGTAAAGCTGGACTTGCTGCCGACAAGCGGGATGGACTCTTACCGAAGCTACGTTTTGCCGGTTACGGTCATCACAATCAGCTATACCGGCGTTTACTTTAGAATCATCAGAAGCTCCATGCTCAGCAACCTGAATGAAGACTATGTGCTGTACGGCAGAGCTTGCGGCTTGCCGGAGAAGAACATCACGCTGCACCTATTAAGGAATTCGCTGCAGGTAGCCATTTCGATGTTTGGCATGGCGATTCCCATTATTTTGGGAAGTACGGTCGTCGTAGAAAACTTGTTCGCATGGCCCGGGCTAGGATCGCTTAGCGTAAAATCCATCTTAAGCCGGGATTTTCCGATCATCCAGGCGTATGTCCTTGTGCTGGCAGCAGCCTTTGTCCTTTTTAATACCGTTTCTGACATTCTCAATGCTGCGGTGAACCCCAAGTTAAGGAATGATCTTTAAATGAAACTGCTAAAACAAGTATGGAAAGATAAGTTGGCGGTCCTGTCCTTTTTCATTGTCGCAGGCACCCTTGTTGCCTGGATCTTCGCCCCATTCCTTGCGCCGCATGACCCCGAAGAGGTCCATATGGAGCTTCGATTTGCAGCGTCATCTTGGGAATATTGGTTAGGCAACGATCATCTGGGGAGATGCATATTATCCCGAATCATTTATGGTATTCGTCCCAGCGTGCTCTGGGTACTGGTTGCATTGTCCATATCGGTGGGGATTGGAGCGCTTCTGGGCTTTATTGCAGGCTACTTCAGAGGAAAAACGGATGCCTTCTTGATGAGGGTCTGCGATTGCATGCTTTCTTTCCCGGGATATGTAATGACCTTGGCGGTAACCGGCATTCTGGGCGTAGGTCTCGAGAATATTTTAATCGCGTTCGCATTGATGAAATGGGCGTGGTTTGCCCGCATCATTAGAACGTCTGTCATGCAGTATGCGGACTCCGAATATGTGAAATTCGCCAAAACGATCGGTGCCAGCAATATACGCATTATGGCGAAGCACATCGTTCCCGTTGCGCTTCCGGATATTGCCGTCGTCTCCAGCAGTTCTTTCGGTTCCATGATTTTGCAAATCTCAGGCTTCTCCTTCCTCGGACTAGGCATTCAAGCACCAAATGCGGAATGGGGCATGATGCTGAATGAGGCGCGATCCGTCATGTTCTCCAAGCCGGAGATTATGCTGGCTCCCGGTATCGCTATCATCCTTGTCGTATCGGCCGTCAACTTTTTGTCCGATGCGCTTCAGGTAGCTTTAGATCCGAAATTAATGACTTCCCGGCGCAAGCTGCAGGTCCAAACGGTTGCCGCGACCGCGAAGCTTCAGGGGAAAGAGGTGGCCTAATTCGTCTATGAACAGCCTGGAAGTGTCAAATTTGAAAGTATGGGATAGCCGTATGGGCACCGTGATCATCCCGAACAGTTCCTTTCACGTCAAGCAAGGGAGCTGTCTGGCCATTGTTGGAGAAAGCGGAAGTGGAAAGTCTCTGACCTGCAGGGCCATTATGAGACTGAATAAAGCCGGGCTCCGCCAATCCGGCGACATTCTGCTTGGCGGAGTCAACCTGACCGAGCTTCCCGAAAAAGAAATGAGGAAAAAAAGAGGAAAACAGCTCTGCTTGATTGTTCAAAACGGCATGCGCGCCTTTGATCCCTCTTGTGTAGTCGGGGTTCATTTAAAGGAAACGCTTGCCCGGCACTTCGGTTGGAGCCGCGAAGATATCACCGCAAGGATGAAAACGGCGATGGAAAGCGTAATGCTGAAGGACCCGATCGCCGTCATGAACAGTTATCCGCACCAGTTGTCGGGCGGCATGCTGCAGCGGGTGATGATCGCGCTGGCCATTGTGCTGGAGCCCGACGTGGTGATCGCCGATGAACCGACGACGGCGCTTGATACCGTTTCACAATACGAAGTCGTCGAACAGTTTGTGCAATTGCGGGCAAGAATGGGCTGCTCCATGATCTTTGTTTCTCACGATCTGGGCGTTGTCAAACGCATCTCGGATGAGGTGCTGGTCATGAAGGACGGGGAAATCGTGGAAAGCGGAACGACCCGGGACATCTTCTCCGAAGCTCGGCATGAATATACCCGCTATTTAGTATCGGCAAAGCAGGCGTTAAACCGCCATTTTAACAATATCATGGGAGGCGTTAGCATTGTTGACCGTTGACCGTGTCGATAAATCGTACAGGACAGGCGGATTGTTTTTCGGGAAACGGAAGCAGGTGCTTACAAACATTAGCATCGAGTGGAAACAAGGAGAATGTCTCGGCATTATCGGAGAAAGCGGAAGCGGCAAATCCACATTGGGACGATTGCTGCTGGGAATCGAAAAGCCGGATCGAGGAAGCATTTTATGGGAGGGAAAGCCCGCAGAAGATCGAAGAGCGAGACTTGGAAGCATAAGCGCCGTATTCCAGGACTACACCTCCTCTATCAATCCGTTTTATACCGTGGAGAAGGCGCTGATGGAGCCATTGAAGCTGCATAAAAAACTTCAAGAGGATCATCATCACAAAATGGATCTGCTGCTGCGACAAGTCGGACTGGACCCGTCGTATCGAAAAAAATACCCGCATGAGTTGTCCGGCGGGGAAGCTCAGAGGGTGTGCATTGCGAGAGCCGTTTCAACGGAACCGCGATGCATTTTATTGGATGAAGCCATCAGCTCCCTCGATGGATCTGTCCAAATCCAGGTGCTTGAATTGCTGAAAAGCTTGAGAACCATGTACAACATGGGCTATATCTTCATCACCCACGATATGCAGGCCGCTGCCTATATTTGTGACAGAGTGATGATTATCAGAAGTGGCCAAATTGAGGAAATCGTCAACATTGAACAATTAAAGGACGTTCAATCCCCGTATGCAAGGAAATTGCTACACATGGTCATGGCTTAACCATATGACCAAAAAGAGCTATCAAGAAAATTGGAGAAAGGAGCAAGCGTTTTGAGAGGAGCATTGTCATGGCCTTTTCTGAGGCTATATTTATTGACGTTTTTATATTTTAGCGCGAATGCGATACTGAATGTCATTATTCCTTTGAAGGGCGAATCGCTGGGGGCTACCAATACGACAATCGGCATAATCATGGGGGCGTATTTATTTACTACGATGCTTTTTCGCCCGTGGGCAGGCCTTATGATCCAAAAAAATGGGCCCATTCAGGTGTTGCGCACGATTCTTGTGATCAATGGACTGGCTCTCCTTCTCTACACGTTTACCGGATTGGGGGGCTTTTTCGTTGCCCGTTTCCTACAAGGGGTGTGCACCGCTTTTTTCTCAATGGCCTTGCAGCTCGGCATTATCGACGCATTGCCGGACAAGGACCGTTCACAAGGCATTTCGATGTATTCACTCTGCGCTTCCATGCCGGGCATCATCGGTCCCCTGCTGGCTTTGGGCATGTGGCAGGCAGGAGAGATGCACGTTTTTACAACGGCGATGATCGCCATCGCCATCCTTACGGGAGTCGCGGGATATAGCGTCAAAATCGAAAAAAAAATGGACGAGCCTGCTGCCGGTCAGACAAACCAGGTCGAGGCGATGTTGCTGTCCTTCGGCCAGTTAGTGAAAAACCCGCATTTATTCAAATGCAGCGTCCTGTTGCTGACCGCATCTCTTGTATTTGGAGCGGTGACAACCTTTATCCCGCTGTACGCAGCTCAAATCCAAAGCGGCAATGCCGCCATTTATCTTATGCTTCAGGCGGGGACTGTCGTACTGGCGCGCTTTCTCTTCAGAAAGAAAATCCCTTCCGACGGCAAATGGCATTCCTTTTTTATTATGGGAATTATGCTCACACTTGCAACAGCCACACTAAGCGTGAGCTTCTCTATAGCAGGCGGAATTGCCTTTTTCTATGCGGGGGCGGTATTGATGGGGATCGCTCAAGCACTTCTCTATCCTACGTTAACGACGTATTTGACTTTTGTATTGCCGCAGGCAAGCCGCAATATGTTGGTTGGTTTGTTCATTGCCATGGCAGACCTGGGGGTTTCACTGGGCGGAGTCATTATGGGCCCGATAGCGGACCTTTCCTCTTATTCGTTCATGTACATGATTTGCGCGATCCTAGGCGTGTCGATGATCTTTTTTGCTTATGATCGACACCAACGATTTGTCGGATCGAGATAAAACCTCCCGACTTGCACTTTCAGTCTAATACCTCTTAAGTGGAGGAAGGTTTTATGGAAATCGTACAGTCGGTCGATTTGTTTTCGAATAATTTCCTAGGCAAAAAAATCGAACTTAGCGGATTCGTATACCGTGAAAATGATATGAAACCGGAGCAATTCGTCATCGCCCGTTTCGGCGTCTCCTGCTGCTCTGCCGATGCCTCTCCATTCGGCGTCATGGTTGAGTCGGCGATGGCCATAAACTTGCCCAAAGACTCCTGGGTCAAAATTAAGGGGATCATTGGCAAAACGACTTATAATCAAAATGAGATCATGAAGATCGATGCCCAATCGGTGGCGAAAATCAAGGCGCCGAATTCGCCTTATGTTTATCCGAATCCCGACTTCTATGATACTTATGAATAAGGTAAGGGGTTACGATGAACAAAACTATGATTGCCCTATTTATGTCGGTCGCGGTTCTATTGGGCGGTTGCACAAAAAACACATCCGCCTCAACCAAGTCCCCAGCGCCCTCTCCTTCTGCCCTGTCTGCCGCCAGTCCGATTCCTGAAGCGACGACGCAGGCAGAATCAGATACGGCGAAGATTCAAACAGTAACGGATCCCGACAGCATAACCGTGCTGGTTAATAAACACTTTGCACTTCCAGGTGATTATAAACCGATAGACATGGTTTTTCCCGATGTTCCTTTCCTATTCAAGGAGAAAATCGAAAAACGCGAATTGCGGCAAGAGGCGGCTCATGCCCTGGAAGGATTGTTCTCCGCAGCAAATAAAGACGGTGTAAAGCTCGCAGGGGTTTCTGCATACCGGTCCTTTGCTACGCAAAAAGTGCTGTTTGCACACTACGCAGAACAAAGCGGCACGGCCAATGCCACAACCTACAGTGCCGCGCCGGGAACTAGCGAACACGAAACGGGGCTTGCCATTGATATTTCCGGCAGCGACGGTAAATGTGCGGCGCAAGATTGTTTCTCCGATACCAACCGAACCTAATTTAGTTACGGTTCTCCTCAAGACACGTCACTGACTGGTAAAGCAAGAGAGTGCTTATTAGAGTAAGTTCTAGCATCAAATATTTATTGACATATAGTTCTTTCCTTCAACAAAACCAAGACTTTCATACATCGGTTTAGCCATATCAGACGAATGTAGCAGGATCTTTCCAATTCCTTGTGCCTTCAAATCGTCTATTGCTTCAGTAATAAGTTTGGATACAATACCCTGACGACGATAAACCGGAATTGTGAAAACATTAGTCATGTATGCAACTAATCCAGAAGGATTTTCAAATCGTGGTGCAAATCGACATATGCAAAAACATACTGTTGATACAACGACTCCGTCATCATCAGCAACCCATACAACGAGTGACTTGTCTGAAAAGGAGGAATTGAAGTAGTTTCTAAAAGCTTCATCCATACTACTGTTGTCCTCATGATCTAGCAATATCTTACGAAATTTAATTAACTGTGGTATATCATTTGAAATTGCTTTTCGAAACAGCACGATTGACTTCCCCCTGTTCAAATATATATTTTCAAATATTCTCCAACCTTCTCCAGTACAAACACATTTCTTAACATATTTGACGAAACAACATTCAAATCCTGCACTAAACTGCCCGTTAGGTGAACAAAGGTAGCCGGTCATTCTGGCCGGCTGCCTTCGCGGTGACTTATTCAACTCTTGTTATCCGTTAGAGTGTAATGAGTGTGTCATTATACTTTTTCTACTGGGAAATATAAGGATAACTCGCCGTTGTTATCTCTTGGATTATAAAATTCGTGAATTGCTCCCACGATTTTGTAATTGTTTTGAGGTAAATATTCAGCAACCATATGGTGAAAAACATTGTGATACGAATCTTGAGTACATTTCGTTACAACGTACTTGAAGGCTGGAATCACCCACTTTGTCCACCCATTTGGGGCAATAGCGTCGTCTATAACTTCACATCCTGCCAGATACTTACCTTCTTCTTTCCATCTTTCAAACTTCTCATTAACATCACTCATTGCACCCCAAATGCCAACAATGTTACCCGCGTCATCCAACTTTGCTAGGTTGCTTATCTCGGCGAAGTTACTATTCGCTTCTTGCCATAAAGGCGGTATCCACTTTGAGCTTTCAATCGCAATTCCCTTCCCCAGTTTACCAATAACGGCAAAATGCTTCTTTTCAATTATCTCGACCACTATTGCTTCCTCCTGATTAACGAATTTTGTACGTTAGAAGCCTATTTATAGCATATTTTACCATGGGTATGAATTATATTGGTGAAGATTTGATGTTAAGCTATGCTGCCCTTTACTTCAATAAACGAAAAAGGAGCTGCCGCGCGGCAAGCTCCTCACTAACGTACCCGTTTAGTTAAGCGAAATATCTCAAAGCAGTCCGGCTAAGCGTATTGAAGTACCCACTCTTTTATCCGGGAAGCAACTTCGGTCACATTGCTGTTTGTTGTATCTACAATAGGCATGGGTGGAGAATACGCGGTGTCTGCATTATCGATCAGCCATTTTGCAAAGTTTTTATAGTCATGAATCTTATTTTCTGGCCAATCCCTTGCACGCAGTCGCTGTTCTCTCGCATCGTCATCACAGTGCAAGTTTAGATAATAGACGTGGCTGAAACATTCAAAGTCGGCACATTTCTCCATGTCCCAAGGCATGACGGTCCCACACAAGATGGTCATGACGCCGCTCTTTACAATATCCCTTGCAAAACGAACATAAATATTTAATCCTTTTTGCCAATCATTATAATCAATGAAACCCCTCAAGTTGTCTAGATCAAAAGCCACGAATCCTGGCATGATTTTCCGCAGCTCATCCAATACATAAGTTTTACCCGATCCACTTGAACCCGTAACGATAAAAAGAGGCCAATTTCGTTCCATATATACTCCACCTTTTGAAGTAGTGTTTGCATTTTTTCTATTTTATTTTCCACGAAATTCACTCAAGTCAACAAGGTAGAGTTTCTATGAAGTCAATATTTAGTATATAAATAAGATTCCATTTAACTGTCCGTGTTAAGGCTGCCGATAAATGCCGGCAGCCTCGTCTTAATTGATGTAGAGTGGAGGGCTGGTTCCCCAGTCCCCCCTCATCAAACCGTACGAGCGGTTTTCCCGCATACGGCTTTCCGATGTTCTTCACCTTGTGCAATATAACTACCCCAAGCACTAACTCGTTTCAGTTCTGTACGTCCGAGAACCTCTGCTACCTTCCTCGGGTGCAAATGATTTCGTTTATGTTTCTTGTTCCAATACAGTGTCAATCTGCCGATGATATACCAGTCCACTTTTGACAGGAACTTATTGCTCATGCCTGGATCTACGCTACCATAGTAATTCCGCCAGCCTTGTATGATGGGATTGAGCTTGTCTACCATTTGTTTAGGCGACCAGTAGAGTACTGAGCGGGGTGCGGTTGTTTCCTTCACTTTGGCACGCATCTTCTTCATCGCTTTCTTGGATGGGAAACTACGAAGGTCATAGAATTTCCCCGATTTAAGTAATCTTGGCATTCGGCGGTGATGGAATCCCAGAAAGTCGAATCCCTCTTTATCCAACCATAGGTTCACTAACTTGGACTTGTCTGTGTTCATCGTCAGTTCCAATTTCTTGAAAACAGCCTTGAGCACTTGGATGGCTTCAAGAGCATGGGTCTTTTGTTTACACAAAATGACGAGGTCATCAGCATAACGCACCAGTGTGCCGATATGGGAGAACTGCTTCTCCCATATCGAATCGAGATAGTTTAGGTAGATGTTCGCCAGTAATGGGGAGATAACTCCACCTTGGGGGCTGCCGATTTCCGTTTCATGGAACAGGCCTTCTTCCATGACGCCGGCTTTCAGCCAGCTTCGAATAAGTTTTAACACTCTTCGGTCACTCACGCGTTGTTCCACAAGTTTGAGCAATTTGTCATGCGGGATGTTGTTAAAGTACCCGGTGATGTCTACATCCACCGCCCAGTACACTCTCCCGTAGTTCACCGTCTTGTGTATCCGCTCAATTGCCTGCTTTGCGCTTCGCTTCGGTCGAAATCCAAACGAGCAATCCTTGAAGTCTGCCTCGAAAATCGCCTCTAAGACCATTTTCGCTGCCATTTGTACCAGCCTATCCCGGATTACAGGTATTCCTAGCGGGCGCGTTTTCCCGTCGCCCTTTGGTATATCCTTCCTCCGCACTGGCTTGGGGCGATAGGCATTCTCCAGCAGTTGCTGTTGCGTTTCTCTTACAAACGGTTCCTCCCCGTATTCCTGTACAATGTGCTGAATCGTCACACCATCGATTCCTGCACTGCCTCGATTTGCCTTAACTCGTTTCCATGCTTCCCACATCATGTCTGGTCTGCTCACTTTGTCGTACAGGGCATGAAATCTGCGCTCGGCATTCGCCTTCGCCGCAAGGTAGAGGGTTCTTTGAAGTTCTTGAACTTTTACTTTGGTGTAGTTAGCAGATTTCACTGCATTCACTCGTTCTTACCTCCATTGATACCCATGAACAAAGCAAGGGTGCTTTCCTCCCCCAGGTTGTGTTGTCCTGGGTTCACAGGTACTACCACCCTCTCCGACTCCCTTCTCGCCGCTTGCCATTTCACCCTTCAGGCTTATAGGTTTACGCTTTACGACGCTGTCGTGCGAGGTAGGGTCTCCCTAGTTCCAGACAAAACTGTCACTACATGCCGATCCCCATACACCGGAGGGTTCTTCCGCGCTGCTTCTCCAAGTTCTTCACGCGTTCCGTGGCCTTCGCCATACAATACAAAGCTCGGCTCCCTCTTGTCCCTTGCGGGTTCGATATGACGATGCGGCAGGATTCACTTCATGTTACGGCCTGCAGTTTTGCTTCACCCAGTTAGGGCTTTTCACAGGGCTTCATCCTTAGGCTCTCACCACCAGATGCCTGCTAGCTACAAGGTGGCTTGGTCCCTACCTCGATTGGACTTTCACCAACAAGTTATGCCTAGCTTCGCTAGGCGCACTATTGAGCTATCGTGCCCGTTAGTCTAACGGAAAATGATACTATTCCCAATGCTGTCGCTTAAACGGTATGCTATCATAATTATTCAAATAACCATTTTAATTCTGTGTCCCCGACGCATCGGCGCATGGCTTTCATTATTATATGTATTATTAATATTGAAAACTAATTGCCAGGTAGTTGGATGCCGCGCCAGCCGCTTACATCGCATTGGCCATATTCATTATCACCCACAGCAACCACCGTGCCGTCCGATTTAAGACCGACGGTATGGGCACAACCCGCCGCAATCGCCACAATATCGCGCCAATCACTTACATTACATTGGCGATACTCATTCCAACCCACAGCCGCCACAGTACCGTCCGATTTAAGGCCGATGGTATGATTACTACCCACCGCTATCGCCACAATACCGCGCCAGCCGCTTACATCGCATTGGCCATATTTATTATCACCCACAGCCGTCACCGTACCGTCCGATTTAAGACCGATTGTATGAAGATAACCCGCCGCGACCGCCACAATATCGCACCAGCCGCTTACATTGCATTGACGATACCGATTATTACCCACAGCCGTCACCGTGCCGTCCAATTTAAGACCGATGGTATGCCAGTCACCCGCCGCGACCGCCACAATATCATGCCAGTCGCTTACATTGCATTCACCTTCATTATTTCGGCCCACTGCTACCACCGTGCCATCCGATATAAGCCCAATGGTACGACACCAACCCGCCGCAACCGATACAATATCGCGCCAGTCGTTTACATCGCATTGGTCATGCTTATTCCAACCCACAGCCGCCACAGTACTGTCAGATTTAAGAACGATTGTATGAGCATTACCCGTGTTCGTCGCCATATGGACATTACCAGCCGCGACCGCCACAATATCGCGCCAGCCGCTTACATCACATTGGCCATATTTATTATCACCCACAGCCGTCACCCTGCCGTCCGATTTAAGCCCAACGGTATGACGACGACCCGCCGCTATGGTATCCTTAGGCCAGCGTTTCACCTTTAACGCCGCCTGTCCGAGCAAGTCACCTTCAATGTTCACTTGTTTATCACCTTCTATTTTTAATTACATATTCCACTAATCTGCCCGTTAGGTGAACAAAGGCAGCCGATCATTCTGGCCGGCTGCCGTCGTGGTGTCTAATTCAACTCTTGTGCCCGTTAGTGCAGTGAAGGATACGGATTACAGACTTCCGGTGAACCGAAGCCGAACATGGTGTTGTCGGATATTATCGCCTTCTTGAGTTACTATTCAAATATCCAGCGTTCTCCATAATCTTGAATAAGTCCCTTATTCTCAGGTTTTTCTTCAATCGGTTTATCATAAAAGTCTGTTGTTTCTCCTTTTACAGAAAAGATACCGTCTACAGAACGATACCATGCAACTAATTCTCTATTGTTTTTCAAATATTTAATCTTGTAAAAAGTATTTGAATATTGTTTCCTTTTTCCTTTTCTGCTTTCCATAGTATCCAAAAAAGTACTTTCTTCTAGTTTTACTTTATGAATACTTAGTACTTCCCCACCATGTGCTTTAATTACATTTCTTATTTCTTGCTTCGCTATATTACTATTTACAATCCATACAATTCCCAAAAATATAAATCCAATAATTAAACAAGCAAGAGCAATTATACCTCCAATTTTTGACCCTTTTTTTCGAAAAACAGCCATGAGATTACCTCGTATAGATGTGGTTGTTATTGCGTTAATCTTCGATAATGTCTTTACTTATTCACGAGCTTCGCAAATATTCTACTTTGGAGTATTCGCGAAATCCTTGAACTATCTTGCCCGTTAACGTAACAATATAGTTATTTGACTCCTTCAAATGCATAAAAAGCCAACGCCTTGTCATTATCAGAATTTATTCTAAGCATTTCAAATAAGGATGGCATAAGCTCCTTTACCATTTCGATATTTGCCCATTTTACCTCAATAATATCATTATCGGGGTCATTAATGTCTATTTTCCCGCCAACAATTTTTGCATAAAAAGTAACAATTAAGGCATGGTGGCCAGCCTCAGCAAAGAACATTTCTCTTACTGAATTCAAGCCACTTATAACGATGATAAATCCTGTTTCCTCTTTTACTTCACGAATTAAAGCTTGTTCTAATGTTTCTCCATCTTCAGCAGCTCCTCCTGGAAGCCCCCAATAGTAAGAATCTCCCTTTTTATTTTTTACTATTAATATATTTCCGTTATCGTCTTTTACTAAAGCGGAAGCTACATCAACTCGTTTCAAAATTACTCCTCCTTTTTTTGTATAGATATAGGTACCATATGAACCTCTGATACTCTTATTATTTCGGATTACTGTCCTTTAGCTGAGAAGGGGCCGATGGCCCCTAAAAGAAACGCCTATATAATTCCCTTCTCCGTTCGCCGCGCAGCTGGGCGTAGATCTGTGTAGTGGATGCTTTCTCATGGCCTAGCATCCCCTGAATAAAATCCAACGGGGCACCGTTATCAAGCAAGTGACAGGCATAGGTATGACGGAACCGATGAGGGTGCACGTTCGCCGTAACCTCTCCACGGGTTGCGAGCTTTTTTAACGAAAAGCGTATTGTGGGAATTGTCATTCGTCGAACAGGGGGAGTTTCCGTCACAAAGAGGGCTGTACAAGAATCTACACGCTCCTCAAGGTATCTCTTTAACCAGACCTTACACTCTGTCGTAAAATAAACTTCTCTTTGTTTAGAACCTTTCCCATTCACAATAGCGGAGCAGTTTTCCCAGTTGATGTCTTCAACATTTAAATTTGTTAACCTCACCGACACGGCAACCAGTACAATATAGGAATTCTAAGAGTGCATGCTCTCGGGGAGAATCACAGGTAATCTTGAGATGAATAACATCCTCCTCTATCAAAAACTTTGGGATCCGTTTTTCCATCTTTGGTTCTCTCAGTTTTAAAGTTGGATTTTTAGTGATGTGCCCTTCTTCGAATGCAAATCGAAAAAGGGATCTGACGAACCGAATGCGATGGCCTTAGCTACTTGGCTTTAATCGCTCCGACTGTTTGGTCAGATAATCCTTCAGCAAAGTTAGGGAGACTTCTTCGATTTCAAGGTTGCCGATTTCTCGGATCAGAACATTTAACTGAAGGGAGTATGCTTTCAAGGTATGCGGGCTAAATCCCAAAATGCGCTTATCAGCCTCATACAACATCCACAGATCCGTCAATTTCATAAAAGTAACCCTCCCAATGGCTAATTATCCTTAGCTTCGCTTTGTTTGGGAGGGTTTAATCTTTCCTTGTCAAAATAATGTTCTCGCCACTAGCGTACTCCGTTAGCGGTCCAACGGACCTATACCCGATTCTATATCCTCCAGAATTTATGCTACCTGTATTATCAATCCAAGATACATATACCTTATGGGTATGGGTACCATCATTGTATAACTCTTTTCCAATATTACTTTTTAAATCAGACAGGTCAATTGAAATTGAATATTCTCCGTGTACAATATGTCCTTTTGTATCAGTAAAATCTTTTGTATTATTCGCTATATAAGTCATCCCTTCACTCCGTAACCCAAATAATCCTGTTAGCCAGAGAAAAATTATTACAGCAACTGGTATTAGGAAAAAATCAGTCACCAGCATGAATGATTCAACATCGTGGCGTTACGACAATCACATATTCACTTTAACGTAAATGTAAGAATTTAGTTGCACTAAACTGCCCGTTACTTCAATAGGCCGCCGATCGCAGGCAGACTGCTGAATCACCTATTGCGCTCTCGTGCCCGTTATCTTAGTCAACTGTACCAGACCGCCGATAAATGGAACTTTTACATATACCTTATTCCTTTACCAGCTAGTGTTTCATCAGCAAATCTTGGTATAACATGAAAATGGGAGTGGGATATATGTTGTCCTCCAGTTGAGCCACAATTCCACCCAAGGTTATATCCTTGTGGTTGAAAATTATCATCTAAATAATTCTTGACCTCTAGAAGAAGCGACTGAGTTGCATTCCACTCTTCTGGTGTAAGGTCAAATACTGTCTCTCTATGGTTTTTTGGCACAATCACACCAGCACCTTCAAGTTGACTACCCTTTATAAGTGATTCTTCAAGTTGTATAAACATACAATGTTCATATTGTAAAACAACTCTTTGAGATGGTTCTAACTATGGCAAAATACGCATTTCTCTTCCATTTCAAGTCTCCTGTTGCGATTGTTTTTATATAAACTTTACCTATTAGGAAACACGAATTCAATGTATAAATTGGTTAATAATAACTGCCCGTTACTCAAGCGAAAGGCTGCCGATTGCCGGCAGCCCTAGTTGAGCAAACGTACCCATTACTTCAATGAAAAAGCAGCCGATCGTTCTGATCGACTACTTTCGTCCCTTTTATTGCTCAATAGTATCCCGTCCCTCGGTTAAGCGATAAATGCTCAGGTTTTATTCTTTAATATCAATGGCTTTTTTGCATCCACAATAATCGAAACCATCCCTAAGTCTTCGATAGAATTCCTTGTATCAAACCGAAAAGATCTTCCTATCTTCCCATCCACTTCATTCCAGTATGTATAATGAAAATCTCCATTCTCATCACAATACTCCAACAATGATACTTCAAACCCCGCCTTTTCAAATACTTGTACGAATGTTTTTGCATCATAAACTATTTTATGGGTTGCCGCCGGATGGTCCGCTGGTCCAGGACCACCGACTTGAACCATCTGTTGGTACCATTCGTTACGGAAATTTTTATCTGGGACTGCACAACGAATGTACCCACCTGGCTTTAAAAACTCATAACAATTGTTCGCAGCGATAATTCCTTCCTCATAAGTTAAGTGTTCCCACACGTGTTCAGCCAACAGTGCATCTATACTTTTCGGTTTAAATAACCCATTCCAACTTTCTAAAGAAAGTAAATTCAACTCGTCTTCCTGCGTACTGTGCCAACCCTCATACTTTGTCCGCCCTGCACCAATTATTACTTTCATTTAATACCACCAACCAATTATATTCTTAGGCATTCTAGGCAGTCGAGCAATATAACTAAATTGATATTCTTCAGAAGCATACAATTTCCTTTATTTGCAACTAAACTGCCCGTTAGGTGAGAAAAGGCTGCCATTTTTTCGGCAGCCTTGTTGTTCAGGATGTTGCGCTCTTGTTCCCGTTAGCTACGGAATGGCGGGTATCTGAACTCAATACCAAGTTATTTTTCAAAATTTACGCTTCCGAATCCATGAGACCGATGAATTCCCGGATCGGCTGTCGTCTATATAAACGAAGGCATAAATGAACACAAACTAATTTGACGAAGAGGTGTTTTGAAAATGGCATTAACGTCCGCATTCACGAGCTTCAACCTGCCTGTAAAAAACATAGAACAATCGAAAGCGTTCTTCACCGGACTCGGATTCGAGCTCAACCCGCAATTCCCCGAGAACGAGAATTCGGTAGCCATCGTGATCGGCGACAACCTGCAGGTCATGCTGATCAATCAAGCATTCTTTAATACGCTCACGGAGAAGGAATCCGTCGATACGAGCAAGTATGCGCAGATGACGATCGCATTGGCCTTCGAGAGCCGGGAAAAGGTCGATGAAATCGTGAATACCGCGATCTCCTTGGGCGGGAAATTGCACGCTGAACCTGAAGATCATGGGTTCATGTATCATTGGGGCTTCGTGGACTTGGACGGCCATCTGTGGGCCATTAACTACATGAACATGGATGCGGCACAAGGTTAAGGCTAACGGAGAGCACGCTCGTACTAGGGTTCAAAAAGAAAGACGCCGGGCATCTTCCCCGGCGTCTTCTTCGCGATGATTAGTTTTGTTCGGTATAGGCTTTGAAATTGTCCATGATCGCTTGCCAGCCTGCTTGCTGGAACTCGACCGGATTGGAGCTTTCCGCGTCGAACGTTTCAATGACCTTCGTCTCATTCCCTTGATCGACGAAAGCAATATCCACTCTTCTTCCGTCTTCCATGGTGTAGCCGATCGCCTCATGCCGATTCACGACATCGTAGACGCCGCCAAAATCAAAGCCCATGCTGCCATCCTTCGCTTCCATCCGTGTCAGAAACTTGCCCCCGACCCGCAGATCGTTTTCGGCTCTCGGCGCATGCCAGTCCTCGGACGCTTGATTCCACTTCGTGATGTGATCCGGCTCGGTCCAATGGCGCCATACCTTCTCGACAGGGGCTTGAATGACGGCTTGCACGGTTACTTTCGTCGGTTGACTCGTTTCCATTTTAAATAGACACCTCTCTCATGATATTCGTCGTTTGGTTATTCTCAATGATATAGACGTAAGCCAATGACGAAATTCATTGGTCAATTCGCTCAGGCAGCCCAAATCGCGAAAATAATGGCGTATGAATGAAGTTTTGAACGTGCAGGATTTGATTTTCTTTGGTTTCGATGACGTGGATGCCCCAGGGTACCAGGCCAGAGCCCTCTTTGCCCGGCATATACTGGGCCAACGCCGGATAACCGCCATTCACTGTAATGGGCACAAATCGCGAACCTTCGCAATGCCAGCGAGTAAGCGAATAGAAGGCGGACAAATCTTCCTTGCCGCGGATCCACATCTCGAAGGGCGGCATCGACATGCAGCCTTCCTCGTGGAACAACGCGACGAGCGCAGCAATATCGAATTGCTCGAAGGCCTCCACATACCGGGACAGCAACTGCTGCTCCGGTTGAACGTCCATGCTGCTGAGCTCATCCGAGCGAAGCTGCGCCCGGTCCATCGTCTCTCGGGCTCTTTGCAAGGCGCTATTCACCGCTGCCGGCGACATCGCCAACGTTTCCGCGATCTGCTTGGAGGTCCATTCAAATACATCCTTCAAAATGAGTACCGCGCGCTGCCGCGGAGGCAAGGTCTGCAGGAGAGCGATGAAGCACAGTTGAAGGGTATCTCTGCGGACGAGCCGATCCTCCGGATTGCCCCCAAAGTCGGGAGACGGCCAGATCCAGGCAGAGTCCGGCAGCGTGTCGCGCGGCTCGACGATGGCGACGGCCGGGTCGAACAGGTCAACGGGAAGCGCGCGGCGTTTGGATTGTCTCAGCTTGTCCAAGCACAGGTTGGAGGCAATCCGATAGACCCAAGTTTTGAACGAGGAATCCTGTCTGAACGTGCTCCAGCTCTGCCAGACCCGAATACTCGTCTCCTGAACGGCATCGTCCGCATCGTCCATGGAGCCTAGCATTCGGTAACAGAACAAGGTCAAGCCCGGCTTCAAGCTTGCAAATAATGGTTCGTCAAATGCGGTCTCGTTCATCGCGGCCTCCGTTAACGATCTCCCCGAAGGGTGGTACCTTCATTATATGCAATGAAGCGGACAGCCTCAATCCGAATAAATAGGCAAGATTTAGTACTCATGGATAAAAATTTAGCACGATCGTACTAATAATTCAATAACCAATAAATTAACCCTTGTCTATACTTTAGAAATAATTCGCAATACCTCACGCCAGGACCTGAATACTGGAGCTATCCTGCCCGTTCGTATTATGAGGTCACCAGATCTTTCTGGTCGACCTCTTTTTTGTATGGTCGTAAGATTGCGGTAGCCGGGGATCGAACGTATCTGCCCGTGGGACTTGGATCCCGAGAGCTATTCAGTTCATCCCCCCTACTTGTTCAACCATGGTTAGGCTGGTTGGGACGTTGATCCCGTATCACATGCGATAGTGTGGAAGACAAGAAGGTTAGGGGTTGCCGGTGAAATTACTTCGGGAGTGATGTCATGAATCCAGTCATTGGTTTGGATGTATCCAAGGGAGAAAGCCATGCACAAGCATTTTTAGATCGTGGAGTACCTCATGGAAAGATCTTTAGGTTTAAGCATGATCTTGAAGGATTAGGGTCTTTTCTGAATTATATGAGAGGGGTGGAATCAGCTGCAGGAATGCGTCCCTCCAGGCTGAAGAGTTACTTGAATATGATTTAATCCAATCGATACTCGGTATTGGCACTAAGATTGCTGCAACAATTTTAGCTGAGATCGGGGAAATCGATCGGTTTGATCACGCAAAGAAACTGGTGGCCTTTGCCGGTGTTGATCCAAGTGTTTTTTCTTCAGGCAAGTTTGTAGCTACCCAGAATAAAATCACTAAGCACGGCTCCAGGAGACTTCGTACTGCCCTTTACCAAGCTGTACGATGTGGCATTCGTAGTAATAGAAATAAGAAATTAAGGGCTTATTATGATAAGAAACGTGCTGAAGGAAAGCTGTTCAAAGTAGCGGTAATTGCTTGTGTGAATAAACTCATCCACTGGATTTTTGCCATCTTAACTACTAAGGAAGCGTTCCGTTTAGAGTAGTAGCAAGGAATAGAAATATATGGAATTCCCTTCCGTGCTTTATGGGACGGTTCTTTCCCATGCACTTTTTTAAGTATACCACTTCATGAATCTGCTATTAGTAATTAAATATTGACAAGCTATTAGCTGGAATAGCGGCACAGGCTGCCGATTGTGCCGGCAGCCTGTGCATGGTGCTATCGTACCCTTTAGCGGAATGAATGAATTGAAAGAGAATTATATTTCTACTCTTCGTCCTCAAAGGCCTAGGCATTTTGCACAGGGCGGAATCCATGGTCATTAGCATCACGTCTTTCAGGCGGATAAAATAATCGCTGTGCCCCTCGACTTTGATACGCAGGACCAAACCAAGAGCCTCCTCTCAACACTCTGCAAGGTGCTTGACCAGGACGACTTCCGTGTTTTTCTGGTCCCGTAGGATTTTCATGTGGGCTTTGAATATAATAGTCAGGATCGTACCAATCACTACACCATTCCCGGACTTGCCCTGCCATTCCATGCACGCCGCACCAACTTACATCGTTTGGGTAATCATAACAAAATGGGAATAATTGTTATTAATAACGTACCCGTTAACATAATGAATCAATCAGTTGCTGTTAAGAACCATCTATAAATGAAAATACATCAGCGCAATCAACACGTGTCTTATTCAAATCCTTTCACTCCGACCGGTGCAGCGATCCTACCAGCTCTACAAAGTGATGCCCGCGTTCTTCAAAGTTACGGTATTGATCAAACGCAGTGCATGCTGGACTCAGTAGCACAGTGTCGCCCGGTGTGGCCAGCTTGTGCGCCTGCGCCACTGCCTCGGCCAGGCCTTCGCAGCGGACAATAGGCGGACAACTCGGCACTCTGCGCGCCGCAGCCTCGATTTGACTGGTCGCTTCTCCGATCAACAGCAGCACCTTGACATGATCAGGCAGCAGCCTAGCCATCTCGTCAAACGGTACTTTCTTATCTCGACCTCCCGCGATTAGCAGCACTCGGCCCACATGCGCATGCAGCGTGGCGACGGTACGGGCGGGGCTGGAGCCGATTGAATTGTTGTAATATTGCACGCCGTCCACAGTTGCCACCCACTGATTTCGGTGCTCCACGCCGACGAAGTTGCGCACCGTCTCCAGGATTGACTCATCCGACACGGACCCCCGCACAGCAGTCATGGCAGCCATAACGTTTTCCACGTTATACCACCCCGGCAATCGAATGTCACTGATGGGTAATAGACCGTCGATTACGCCATCGTGGACAGTGTGCCCGCCGAAATACTTGGTTTTTCCTCGCCCCCGCAGTGCGGCGGTCGCCGGATTATCGCCGTTTAGGACGGCAAAGTCGTCAGCACTCTGAAAATCCAGCAGGCGACGCTTTGCGGTGGTATATTCATCCATATCGCGGTGCCAGTCGAGGTGATTGGGCGAGAGGTTGGTAATAACCGCCACATGGGGAGAGCGCGTCATGTCCATCAGTTGGAAGCTGGACAGTTCGACCGCGCACGCGTCTAGCGGCGACATCTCGCCCGCGCGCGTCAACAGTGGCGTGCCAATGTTGCCACCCAGATGTACCGTACGCCCTCCGTCAGCCAGCATGTCTGCCATCAGCGACGTGGTGGTGGTCTTACCGTCCGAACCGGTCACGCCGAAAATGGGACAAGGACACAGCGCAAAAAACTCCTCCATCTCACTGGTCACACGGCTACCGCCAGCGCGGGCCGAGTCCAGCGCCGGATGGTCTGGACGCATGCTCGGAGTGCGGAACACCACGTCACCCCCAACGCGATCCAGATAATTCTCCCCCAGATGCAACCTGACGCCTAGATTGTCCCACTCCTCCCGGGGTAGGGCCGGATTGCGGTCACGCACGGTGACGCGCGCCCTGGCCGAGCACAGCATGCGGATCAGCGGTGAATTGCTGACGCCGGCGCCGATGATAGTTACGTCCCGACCGGCCAGCGATTGGATATAGGTGTCGAAAGCAAAATTCATAAGCACCTCCGATTAGAAAATGTCATTTAAATCAAATATACCACATATTGGAACTACCCTGCCCGTTTGTTAAACGAAGTGCAGACATACTAAAACAAGCGATGGATCGGTTCCATCGCCGTGCTGTCGTCCCCAGCAGCATATCGGAGCTTCAACCTACCATTTCGTAGCCATAAATCACTCTTTTGTACACTATCCATTCAATCTATTCAGATGTACGGGCAACCTCCAGATACTTTCCAGAATGACTGCTTCGGTTTGTGCTCTTGATCAAATAAATTGCCCGTTAGCACAGCGAGGCTGCCGAATCCATACCGGCAGCCTCGTCTTAGTTGATTGTTGAGCTATCGTGCCCGTTTGTTCGTTAACTTGAATAATCTATTTCGATATATATGTGCTGTGTTTTATTATGAACTCGGGGTGCGTTACATACTCCATGTAATTTACCGCTCCATTAAAATCCAAATAAGCCTGATAGCGAGCACGAAGAGCTGGATGTGTAATGAAATCAAGAACTTTATCTTTCGCAACCCAGCGGCTATCGATTGTTTCTTCAGTAACAGCTAACAACTCTCCACCGACGGGTTTACATACGAATTCAAATATAACTTGCGTAGGAACCTCAGTCACGCCATCATACCATTTAAAAATCCCTGTGTTCGAACAGACACCAACTAAGTAGCTAACCGAAGCCTCAATTCCGCTCTCCTCTTTGATTTCACGAACCACAGCATCCATCAGATTTTCCCCAACTTCCACTTGCCCACCAGGGCAAACCCAACCACCGTCACGAGTTTTAACTAAAAGGATATTTCCTTGCCCGTCTTCCACATATCCTCCTGCAGATACGATGTGCGTTGGAAAAGGCATATATTACAACCTCCTTAAAAATGGATTGAGTCTTACAAGAGTCCTTGTTCATTTTCGGACGATACCGTCAACAGCTACAATGTGGGTTAGCACTGCCATACACTCATTACCTTTAAAATTTTCACCTGTTCCAATCTATTCCATTTCAGACAAATATACTTTTCAAATCTTGACGTATTATTCCATAATATTGGAATTTAGACAATGAAAAATCACTGATAATTTACTAATAGGAACCTCATTGATCTGCGCTTACATATGATCACGAATCGGTTTAGAACTCAAAATCATCTCTTTAACTATCCTGCCCGTTCGCCCATATCCAGTCTAATATTATATTTTCCGTCTAAACCAAGAAAAGATTGCTGGACTAGTGAGGACGACACTATTCTAGCTCTTACTTACAACATATCCGTACAGGAAGCACACAATTAGTTGCTTTTGAAGAAGCAGGATCTGCTAGAGCGTACATCAGCAGCTTGTGGTTTCCGATGGAATTCTGAAGTTAGAAAGCATTATTCAAAAGAAGTTAAGGAAGCTAAGCATTCGAGAATGCTTAGTCGTAAACTACCATCGAATCAAGACCGCGTTTTTATCAGTTATTTGGATGAGCCTGAGCTCATAAAAAGTCATCCCTTATATCCAGCAATTAAGTTACTCAATAAGTTCATTTCCAAGGATGTTGAGGCAAAGGCCGGCCGCGTTCCTAGGGTTGATGAACTAACAACGATTATTGATGATATGGATCGTGAAATAGAGCGTCTGAACCAAAAACTTAAAGAAGCAAAACAAGCAGAGCTTGCGGTTACTGAGGATTATATGATGTTGCTTCGCATTCTTGAACGCTCAAGAGTGAAAACAAATAATCCTAAGTGAAATTGATTAGAGTCATTCTAATCAATTTTCACTTAGGATTTTTAAGTTACATAATTTGATAACACCCCTAAAGAAAGCCGAACGTGCGATATACCTCCTTAGGACTTGGTCCCGTGCGCCTTCCAGATGACGGGCGCGTACCGAAACGCTTCCCCGGGAACGGGCACTCCGTATGTTCTCAACTGGTGCATTCTCGTCAATCGGGCCGCCCCTTCGAGCAGGTTCAACCCGATTTGGGCCACGGTCCTCGCGCCGAGAGGTTCCAGCTTCGTATTCGCCACCCACGCGTTGAAGGCGCCCATCGCTGGCCCGCACCAAATTTGATAATCCTGCCTTCGCTCTTCACTACCTTGAATCCCCCATTTGCTTGCATTTCCCAAATACCAGCGGAACACGAGCGCCATCCGGTATTTCGGATCCGCGTCGGCTTTGCGGAGCTGCTCCGGGTCTCGGTTCCCGAAGAAACGCGCCGTTTCGTTCCAAATATCGTCGAGACCGGCCCGAAACACGTTAGTTTCCAGCTTCGAGCGGACGTCCTGCGGAATCGCCTCCAGCGATCCGTACTTCCGGTAAACCTCGTACAGCTCGGATGCGCGGGAGCTGAACAACGTCCCTCTTTTCAGCACCTGCACCTTGACCCCGAGCTCGAACATGTCCGCTGAGGGAGCCATGACGACGTCGGCCATTTCCGCTTGCGCGAGCATCCGTTTGCCGGCTTCCGACATGCCGGACTCGACGGCTGCTTGGTTCACTGACCCCGTCACGATATAGGACGCTCCGAGCGCGAAAGCCGAGGCGGCTCCGGCGGGCGAGCCGATCCCGCCCGCCGCGCCTAAGCGGATCGGCCGGGTATAGCCGAATGACGCTGCGAGGCGGTCTCTCAGCTCCGCGATGACCGGGAAAAGAGACGGCAGCGGACGGTTATCGGTATGGCCGCCGGAATCCGCCTCCACCGTGACGTCCTCCGCCAGCGGCACACGGGCCGCAAGCGTGGCTTCCGTCTCCGTCAGCTTACCTTCGGCCACGAGCACTTCCAGCATCGCTCGGGGGGCCGGCGATAGAAAATGGCGCGCCACCTCCGGCCTGGAAAGTTTGACAAACAAATGATGGCGCCGAATGACCCGGCCGCGTTCATCTGCCGCTAGACCCGTGCATGCGTACCTGACGATGGCGGGCGAAAGCTTCATGAAGGCGGAAGCGGAAACGCGTCTCACCCCTTCGTTCATGAGAAGCTCAATCGTCCGCTCTTCCATTGCGGGTTCATGCGGGCTGTGAATGACGTTGACTCCGTAGGGCAAGGAGCGTGGATCGAGCGCCTGCTTGAATTCCCGGACCGCAGCTTCGATACGGGTAAGCGGCATGCCAGCGGCGCCGAGAAAGCCGAGAAAGCCGGCCTCTGCCGCGGCGATTACCATTTGCGGGGATGCGATGCCTTGTGCCATCTCCCCGGTCACGTAAGCGAACCGGACGCCATGCGTTTCCTGAAAGGTCCGGTCACCGAGCCACTCGGGATACATCGCCGGAAGCGTGCCGAGCCAAGGATAGTCGCCGTCCTCTCCGGTTTGCAGAGGAACAGTCTCGCCCCCTGCGCCCAGTCCGATCGCGCCGCTGCCCGGATGGGTGATCAGTTGCACGGGCTCGCGGATACGGCCGGCTAACGCGAGCAGCGATCCTCCCTCGAATACGGCCTCACCGTGCGCGCCCGGGCGCCATTTTATTGCGTATCTTCCCTGATGATTGGCGGACATCCCGCACCTCTCTTTTCCGTTTGATTCGAGCGATTCTGCAGCCGGATCGCCAGCGCCGAGGAAATGGCGAAGCATGCGGCCAGTACAATCAGAATGCCCTGCAGGTAGCCGTCGCGGTCCTGGGACGAAAGGGCGGCGATCGCCGCAAGGGCCGCCGCGCAAAGAACGGCCACGTTATTGATGTTGTTGTATACCGTCAGCACCCAGGCATGCTGCGGGTACGAGCCTATGTTCACCGCGGCTTCTCTTGTTCTCATCCAGAACAGGCCGTACGCTGCGCCTGTTGCGATTCCGAGCACCAATAAATAAGCATACGACCGGGAAAGCGGCCACTGCATAAGCAGAACGGAAGCCAGCATGACCGCCGCTTGCCAAGGCGATCCTGCCGCCCGTACTCGAAGCTTCAGCTTGGCGCCCGCCCACGGTTGAAGGAGAACGGCCGCAATGCCGGCCGCGTTCATGGCCGTAAGCAGAATCCCGCCTAGCAAAACCGCGTTCGGTACATGAAAGTAGTCCCGGACGAGATAGATCGCGTTCGCGGCGAACAATTGGACGGCAACGGCGGCAGTCAGCACGTATGCCAAGAACGAATAGGGGCTGACGCCCGGATCGGAACCGCGCTCCTGCCCCGCGGTCAGCTCCTTTGAAACCGGCAAACCTGTCCGTTCATTCGGCATAGCCGCGATTGTCCCCACAAGAATGACCGTCATGACGACGGCGATGGCTGCATTTAGCCCTTCACGATGAGCGGTCAGCGTAAACAGCACCGGTCCCGTCATGATGCCGATTAGCTGAAACAACGTCGCCCATCGGGCATAAGTCAGCCTTTCCTCCGGCGTCGTCATCGCCGCATATCGGTGATCCGTCCTGTCGTATAACGCCTGGATGACGAAGCGTAGCAGCGCGAACGCGACGATGAACGGAGCCGCTTGCTGCCAGTAAAACAGGGAGAAAAACAAGACAAGGATAACGGAGCCCTGCAGCAGGATTTGCGGCATTCCGCCCTTGCCGTCGTTCCAGATTGTTCCCGGGCGTATAAACAAGGTAGCCAGACTGGCCGCCGCGCCGAGCATCAGGCAGGACGCGAGAAGAGTTTCCTCGCGTTCCGGTGCGATCCGGCCGAACATGAGCTGCGGAATGACATTTTGCAGTCCGACTCCTACGAAGGCGGAGAAGAAGTACAGGTAGCTTCGCTTCAGCATCGCCCTCTCCCCCTACCGCCGAACGGATTGCGGCGACGAAGCCGGCACGGGGCGCCGTCTGTGCATATGGCGGCGAGCCTGCCAGGCTCTGGTTCCCATCGGTATCGGTAGCCGCCCGATCGTTTCCTGCCGGCTCGGCCGGCTCCGGCAAGCCCCGAGCCGTGGCATTTGCCTTCCGCCTCGAGCATTGTCCATTCCCGGAAGAAAAGCCGGAGCGCCTCCACTCCGTCCGTGTCCCGGAGAAATTTCTGCTGCGCTTCCGAAAAATAGCGGTCAGCTATCCACCAAATCCCCTGGATCGGACGTATCGTTTCCAAATCGGCGCCGACACGCCTTCCCCGCGTAACCGCGAGCAGAAGATGGGAGCCCGAATGGCTTATATTGAATTCCAGCCTCTTCGCGGCGTGTCCGGCTTGTTGAACCAGCGACGGTTTCCCGGAAGGACCATACCGGAACCGCAAGCGGCCAGGCGGGATCCCCGTATAGGAAGACAGAACATGCCGCAGCCAGCCCCTTGCCAGCACGAACTCCCGCCGCTTTGACGGCATGATGTAACGTGCTGCCCGGCGTCTCTCGTCCGGCGAGAGGACGGCTGCGTACCGGGCGCATTCGGGGCGCAGGTCTTCCAAGCGGCCGTACCAGAGGTCGATGCCGGCGAAGCCG
The DNA here is from genome assembly GCF_046244365.1 of Paenibacillus litoralis. Lineage (NCBI taxonomy): Bacteria > Bacillati > Bacillota > Bacilli > Caryophanales > Paenibacillaceae > Paenibacillus > Paenibacillus litoralis. The sequence continues at coordinate 4,491,634 of NZ_CP176395.1, forward strand.
GAAGGCGATTGATGACATCTCATACGTTCCCTTCTTTCATCAGGCTCAGGACGCCGGTCAGCCACGTATTCGCTATGTCCGTTTCCCCGCGGCGGACGGCGTCGAGCAGGGCCGACGTTTCTTTACTTGGCGCGTCCAGCTCGTTCAAGCATTGCAGAATGACGGCCCACTCCGGCGATATTCCCCGCCCGCCGGTCCATTCGCGAAGCTTGTCCGCCCAGTCGGTAGCCGGCGGATAAGGAAGCTCCTCTTCCAGGTTCGTTCCGAGTCCGTTTATTGCGTCCATCACTGCGCGTTTGCGCTCGGCGTAAGGAAGGGCCTCGAGCCGGTCCGGCATAATCGGTTTTCCGATGAAATAGTCCTGCTTGCCGTAGCCGACCGGGAACTCCTGCCTCTCCCCCGTATCACCCAATGGCAGCCCGCCTGAGAATCGCACCGGCACAATCGCGGTTCGCGACGATACGGCGAGGTCGATCAGCGTGGAGCTCATCGTGCGGACGGGAGTCCGGCAGGAAGTGGCGCGCGTTCCTTCCACGTGAATCAGCACGGAAAGCCCCTCCTCCGTCATCGCGCTTCGCATCTCGTGTAGAAGTTCCAGCATCGAACGGCGATTATCCCGGTCGAACAGCATCATCGTCCGGTAGATGCGAATGCCGGGGTACGAAGCCGCTAGACGGAGCAACTTCCCGATCCAGCTCACCTCATGCTCCGCTTTGGCGAGGCCGACGACGGGCATTCGCAGCAGCCCGCCCGTCAGGTAAGAGAAAAGCAGCGATTCGACGGCCGATTGATGATTGCCGAGGTACAGGACGGGCTTACCCGCGAGCTTCGCCAGGCTGTCCGGATCTTCGACGGCGAATCGGCCGACGAACCGGGAGGCCAGCGCCCGGTATATATCCTCTATCAGCCAGCCGCTCACTCCCGTTCTCTCACTCCAGTATGCGTCGATCACGCTCAGTTCGGGTTGTTCGCGTTCGACAGGGACAGCGGTGACCCCCTCGGCCGTCTCCGTCAGTTCGATGTCGAGCCTTGCGAACGGCAGCTGCCGGCAAGTCGCTGTCACACCGCCGAAAAGGCGAGGAGCGATCTCGATCGCGGAAGGGTGCACCTGCCAGATCGCTGCCGCCGCCTCCTTGGATACGATTGATCGTGTCAGATCGCTGCCCGTGCCGTCCGCGAGATACAGCTGCCGCAGCGTGCCGGGTAGCCAATCGGCCTGCCTCACTTCCGATTCGCTCAAAATCGCATTCCCATTATGGAAGCGCGAAAGCGCCAAGCCGGGCTTATACCGGCGATCCCGCAGAAACTGTCTGCGTTCCTGTCCGTCCGCCATGCCGAGTCGGGTTTGCGGGAACATGATTTCAACCAGCGTTAGCTCGGCAATCGCCATGCCGCTCGCATACAGCCAGGCACGGAACGCGGGATACCGCGACTGCCCGCGATGAGGCCCGAGATAACGGATTTCGCATTCGAGGCGCCCGGCGTCCGGGAACGGGCCGTAGAAGACAATTTCAGGCATCGCATAGGGATAGGCGATGCGGCCGGATGGCAACCCGGCATCCCATCGCTCCAATGCGTCATGCGGGATCGCATGCATCACGGCATCGAGCAGCAGCGCGGGCACCCATTGGGGAAGCATCCGGTGCAGCCCCAGATTCAAGGTCGCGGAGGAGCCGTTGTCACCGTAAACAAGCCGTTCGACGATACGGAACGACTCTCCGTGAAACACGCGCCCGGAATCGTACGGATTCGGCGCGGCCGCTGGATTCGCAAGCGGGGCCGGTCTTTCGGAGGGCTGCGCCGGATAGCCGCTTCCCGTTTCGATGCACGCGGTCATAATCCGTTCGGACCGCGATTCGGAACCGCCGGCATCCATGCGAAAGATCGCTGCCTGACGCCGCCCAGACCCGGCTTCCGGCTTCGCTTCGACGCGCAGCACGGACGGCTGCGCGCAAACGAGCCAGTTAAAGATGCGAACGTCTCTCATAGCGGTCACGCGCATGCCGGGGGCCAGGGAGCCGCGGACGGCGCGAATCATATAATCGGCCAGGAACGTAAACGGCATGACCGGCATGGTATAGGTCGGACAATGATCCTTCAGCCAAGGCTCCCGGCCGATGTCAAGGGGAACGGTGACAGCCACTGCGGAAGTGTCTCCAGTCCGGACTTGAAGCTTCATCCCGCTTGCCGCGTAGATGGCTTTTCCTTCCGTCCATAGCGCGGCCTCGGCCGTCACGACCGCCACTCCGTCCTTCGTTTCGATATCCGCAATGTCGACGACCACCCGTATGGACCGGTTATGCGGCAGCACTTGTCCACGATATTTCCAATTCAAGACGGATTCCGGCGCCATCTCGATCCCGGACACTACCTCCGCAAGTCCGGTCTCATTCATATACCAACGCACGGCTTGCAGCATCGCTTCGATGCCGAGCGAACCCGGCTGAACGGGATCCCGGAAGAAGTGCGCCTTGAAAAACCACTGGTCCGGATGAATCGCCGTCTCCGCGACGATCCGGCCGCGCCCATAGGCGCCTCCATGCGGCTCGAACCGGATGATGCTGCCGATCATGCGCAGCCGCTCCTCGACAGGGGAGCGTTCCATTGCCGAGGCGGAACAGAACGGTTGGACAGGCTCATCCTCGTAAGGGTTGTAAGCCGGAGAGATGGGGCCAGGCAACCCCGCTTGATTGCGGAGCGCCTCGATCGGGAAGTGGCCGAACACGGTCGTCAGCTCGTACACAAGCTCTTCTCCAATATGGCAGCGGATCCGGAACGTTTCGACGAATGTGTCTGACAGCCGGGTCAACCGGGTCAGCTCCACCGTCGTACGAAGCGTGCCGTCACCAGGACGTACTTCCCGGTACAGCTGCGCCCGGCCGTCCAGATTGCGGAAGTAAAGCGGCGTCTCGGTCAACAGCGGGACGCCCATATACGCGGTTAGCCAGCCGCAAGGCTGGAGAGCCGCTTCGAGCAGGACGGCATAGGGCATTCGGCCTCCGCCCTCGGCAAAATACCAGGCATCCGGCGGAATATCGTATTCGGCCGTCACGCTTGTGCCTTCACGCACCTCCCCGATCAGCCCGGTCACTGCCATAATCCGCGAAACGAATAAGAAGGGCGGCGCCGGCAATCGCGGAATTTGGCGGCCGTCGTCGAACATGCGGTACATGTCGCCGAACGCTTCGGAAGCAAGGCCCACGGCACAGTGGAGCAGCGATTCATAGCCGAACCGGAAGCCGTTCAACGACAACGCTGTCCGGTCTTTGCCCGGATCGGCCCCTTCGGCTTGACCGGGTAGTCCGTTTACCGGCATCCTTCTCTCGAAGCCGATATGCCCGTCTTCCGCGAACGACCCAAGGGCGCCGTTCGCGGAGCGCATCGCGGACGCCTCGGGCTTCCGCTGCGAGCTCGGGCGATACGCTTGTAAAAACAGCGAATGCGCCCCGCTCATTCGTGCCGCAAAGCTCCTCTGCGCTTCCGCGAGCAGGTGCATCACTCTTGCGGCGCCACGCTCGCGGCCCGCAGAATTCGCCGCCCGACCTTGCGTACGTCCTGCGGCGCGGGCAGCATGACCGGCCTTCAGGCGGTCGTAGGCATCCAGCGCCGAAGGCAGCCGAGGCGCCTCCTGCATCGTCAAGCCCGTATCGCGATTACAATTGTTCATGAAGTCCCCTCCGATACCCGGAAGCCGGACATGTCCTTCAATTCCGCGATACACCGGCCCTCCTCGTCGTAGAAGGTGATGTTCGCAGTCACACCCAAGCTGCCCTTGGTCCTGCAATTCGCCGCGCACAATATTTTTCCTTCCGCAGGCGGGATTCCGAATGCGGTGAAGCTTGCGAAAGAAACCGGCAAACTCGGGAGCGCGTGTATCGCGATCGACCATAGTCGTCCGAGCTGCAAGCCGCCGTCTAGGGCGGCGGAGTCCGTCCGCTGCCGCTCCTCCTGCTTCCAGCCGAGCGAAATCATTCCGGCGAGCTCGGCCGTAACGCCGTTCTCGGTCAAGCCGAGTCCGCGCGCAATCGTTTGAAACCTCGGCCCGTGGAACAGCAGAGGATCGCCGTACACTGCCTCAGCGGGCCACGGCCAAGTTGCCGCTGCTTCCGGCGTGCCGCCGATCAGCTCCGCATGGAGCTTGTCTGCCTCGCCGCCGCGCCAATACGCGAGCGCTTGCCCGGACAGCCTGCGTTGATACCCGGATCCGGATTCCTCTCCCTTTTCGAATACCGCTTCCGCCGCGTAATGAACCGTCCCGTCCGTCCCGATCAGCCGCATGGCACGGAACCGGCAGCAGTTGCTTTCGGTTAGCGGTCCGGCTTCCAGCCGGAACCGCGCGCTTTCCTCGGGAAAATACGGAAGGACAGCACCCTTGAGTACCTGCAAATTCCGGAGCGTCCTGCATTCGCCATCCTCGCGGAAGGTGCCGGCCATGCGCATTAACCATTCCACTGCGGCGACCACGGGCAGCACGACCTTTCCCTTGATCCGGTGATCCAGCAGAAACGGATACCGCATCTCGTCCACAAGCACTTCGGCTGTTACCGTACCCGTACCTAAACGGCCCAGCAGCGGGTACCCCCTCCGGCCTACGCCTACGAACAGCTCCGTCGACGCGTCCGAAACGCCGCTGAACTCGCGGACAAATCTTGCCGCGCCTTCCGCAAGCGGGATCAACGGAACGCCTTGCTCCTCGAACAGCCTCTTCAGCTCCGGGCCGACCATGCCGCCGTCCCACGGCCCCCAATCGATCGAACGGACATGACATTTACCGCCGCGGCGCCGGTATTCAGCCGCTGCAACTTTATTCAGGATGTCGTTCGCCATCGCATAATCGGCCTGTCCGGCATTGCCGCTGCGGGCGGCGACCGACGAGAAGACGTTCAGCGCCCGCAAGTCGTCCTCCCGAACCGCTTCGAGCAAGGCATACAGTCCCAGCACCTTGGTGTCGAACACTTGATCGAACTGCTCCTCGGTCTTGTCGCCGAGCAGCTTGTCCGCGAGCACGCCGGCACCGTGAACGATCGCCGAGACGGGGCCCCATTCGGCCCGCATCGATACCAGCGCCTCCTTCAGCGCCTTCGCATCCGTCACGTCTGCAGGGACGTAAATCGCTTGCGAGCCCCGGAACGCCAGTTGCTCGAGCGTGCGGCGAACTTCCCGGCTCGCCATAATCCGTTTGATCCGGCCGGCGATGTCCGGCAAGCTGGGCGTGCCGCCGGTCGAACGGACCGATTGTATCAGCCCGGCCCGAAGCTCTTGCTCCGTGTCCAGCCCGCCGCATTCCGCAGGCTCCTCTTCGAGGGCCGTGCGGCCAAGCAGCACGAAACGCAGCCGCTTCGCTTCGGCCAGCCGAACCGCGCAAGCGGCCGTGACTCCGCGCGCGCCGCCGGATACGACGACTACCGCATCCTCCTGTAAACACGCCGCATCCAAACCGCCGGCGAAGTCGTCATCGCCGGAAGGAGCCAGTGCTAGCGTCGTTCGTCCGCCGTCCGGATACAAGCCGACTTCCTTCTCCGGTCCGCCGTATTCGAGCTCCTCAGCGATGCGCAAGGCGATTTCGCCAGGCTCGGTGACGGCTTCCGCCACATCGATCGCTTTGACCGAAGCGGACGGCCATTCCTTACCGGCGGTCTTGACGAGACCGGCGAGCCCTGCGGACCAGGCGCGTTCGGCGTATAAACCGCTCAGGCCGAAATCACCGCCAGTGCGCTGCACCGTGACGAACAACCCGCCTTCTCGGCGCATGCGCGGGGCGGCGGCCGAAGCCGCCCGGAAGGCATCCCGGTTCATCGCCCGAGCACCCTCGACCGTCCACGGCATCGCAAGGGCGCCAAGATAGATGACGCCGTCGGCATCGTCCGCCACCCGGTCCGCCGTCTCCGCCGGCAAGCCCCGTTTGGCAAGCTGCTCCTGCAGCTTGCCGGTAACACCGCTCCCGTCCCCCAGGATGACGATCCGCCGGCAATTTCTCAATCCGGCCATCGCAAAGCCTGACGCCGGGGCGTCCGTCTCCACGACCCGATACCGGCGGACCCGTACGTTATCGCCCGTTTCTTGCGCGTCTTCAGCGGACCGTTCGGGTCCGTCCGCTACTTTTTTCCTTCTGCTCCCCCTCCCGGCCCTTCGGCCTCCATAAACTGAACGATAGAAGCAAGCGTGTTCAGCGACGAGAGCAAACCTGGATCGACATCAGGAAGCCCCGGAACGCGCTCCTCCAAGGCGGCGAATATTTCGACCCGCTTGATTGAGTCGATGCCAAGCCCTGCCTCCAAATCCGCTTCCAAGTCCAGCATATCGGGCGGATAGCCCGTCTTCTCACTGACGATTTCAAGCAAAATCGTTTTCATCGCCGCCCCTTGGGGTCCATAGGTCGAAGGCACGGTTCCCGGCGCATGCGCGGCAGCTATAGCAGCTTGCACAGGCGCAGGCGAAGGCACCGAAGCAGCCGGGGCCGCAAGAACAAGCGAAGGCGCGGCCGGGAACGCAGGCGGTTCGGGAACAACCGCAGACGTCCGCGGGGCAGCCGCCTGCGGCTGCTGAAGCGCTGCCGCCGCTTCCGGGGCAACCGACCAAAGGGCTGGCGCTTGCTCGTACTCTAGCGGAGACTGCTGCCATGCCGCTTCCCAGGCAGACGCGTAACTTCCGGTATCGAGACCGGGTTCCGCCCATTCGGACGCCCCCGGAGCGGGATACGCCCCGGCGCCGGATTGCATCAAGCTCCCAGCAAGGCGCAAAAACTGCATGTGGCTTTCGGTCATCATTTTCATGTACAAATCATGCGTATCCGCAACCTGCTTCTGGATGGCTGCGAAGTCGGCCGCCGGCATGATTGCTGCGGGCGCATGCTGGGCCGCAGGCTGCGGCTTGATAGGTGTCGACATAGAAGAACCTCCTGAATGTATGATTGGCGCTTGCCGGACCGGGCCTGTAAACGGCGTTTCCGCAGCAGCCGCTATTTCCCCATAAGCCGATCCTAAAGCCGAATCGCTTTGGACAATTGACAACGGCGAAGGCGAGAGCCCGGCATTGGATTCCGGATTTGGCGCGGGCAGCGCGGCGCTTCCTCCTTTGGGCGGGTAAGGGCGTCCCGAATTGGCTCCGTTGATCGTAACGGTCATCCTTTTCTTGGCGATTTCCTGCCGTTTCGGCAGCGGATCCTCCTCCTGCCAAAAAGCCGCGAAATCCATCTCCACCCCGGCGGCTGCGAGCCTCCCTAATCCGTGCCACAAACGGTCGATGCCGTTTGCGCCTTTGCTATCGAGCGCTATTGTCTGCACGTTCGCGCTTTTGGCTTTGGCACATTGCCCGATCAATCCGGTCAGGATGTTGCCGGGTCCCGGTTCGATAAACAGTGTGACACCGTCGTCGATCATCGATTCAACCATTTCACGGAAATGGACGGGCTCCGCGATTTGACGTGCAAGTCCGGCCTGCAGATCCGCCAGATCATCAGAGAAGGGAAACGCCGTCAGGTTCGAATACACGGGCGCGGATAAAGCCCGCCACTCCAGTCCACGGATTGCTTCTCGAAACGGCTGTACGGCTGCCTCGACGAGCGAAGAGTGGAAAGCGGCCGAAACCGGCAGGCGGCGGTATGCGACTCCCGCCCTGCGCAGCTCCTGCTCTGCCTCTTCGATGGCCGCCGCCGTACCGGAAAGGACAGTCTGCGAAGGCGAGTTGCGGTTCGCGATCGCGGCAGGTCGGCCTTCGGTAGAAGTCCCCGCGCATAAGAGCCGCTCCAGCTCAGCGGCATCCAGCATGACGGCGCTCATCGCGCCCGGCTCGCCACCGGCCGCCGCCTCCTGCATCGCTTCGCCCCGCATGCGCGCGGCAAGCAGCAGCGTCCGGGTGTCGAGGGCGCCGGCCGCGCACAGCGCGGTCCACTCGCCGAAGCTGTGCCCGGCGAAGCAGTCCGCTTTCACACCGAGGCGCGCGAGCAGCGCGTAGGCTGCCATACCGGCCGCCCCAAGTGCAGGCTGAGCCCATTCCGTCGGCGTCAGCCGCCCAGCTTGTGCCTTCTTCTGCTCGACATCATGGGCTGGTTGCGGAAATACTCGCTCATGCAGCTTCTCGCCGCCAAACGGCATGTCCGCCGCCAAATCCCATACCGCCCTAGCTTCGCCGAACGCCATAGCGAGATCTCCGCCCATTCCGACATACTGGCTCCCTTGCCCAGGGAATACAATCGCGAGCTTGCCGGCGTTTCTCCTACTACCTTCATTCGCGGCGCCCGGCCCGATCGAAGCGTAAATGCCTGACGCCGGATCATCAAAGCTTGAGCCGAGAGCCAGCCGTTCCGCAGCGCCCGCAAGCTTGTGCTGCAGCTCCTCGAAGCCGGCCGCCACGACTGCAAGCCTGCACGGCATCGAGGCGTCGAATGCCTCCTGCGCGCTGCGCGCCGCGTGCTTCAGCCGCCAGTCCGGCACCCGACACGCAAGTTCTCCGGCCAAACCAAGGGCCGCTTCGCGCAGCTTCGTCCCGTCGGATGCCGACAACACGATCAGCTCGCTCGGCATGCTCCGCAACCGGCTCGCCTTACGGCCGGGTCCTTCGTATTCCTCCGCCGTCAGATGAAAATTGCTTCCGCCAAAGCCGAACGAACTGACCGAAGCCCGGCGCGGATGATCCGAACCGCGAATCCAGGGCCTGGCTTCCGTGTTCAAATAAAACGGGCTGCTCTCGATCCCAAGCTTCGGATTCGGCGACGCAATCTTGATCGTCGGCGGCAGCACTTTATGGTGCAGGGCCATTACCGCCTTGAACAGGCTGGCTGCGCCGGCGGCCGCCTTCGTATGACCGATCTGCGATTTGACTGAGCCGAGTGCGCACCAGCCCCGGTCGTCCCGCCCCGATTCGCCGAATACGGCGCGAAGGCCTTCGAACTCCGCCGCATCGCCCGCTTTCGTGCCGGTGCCGTGCGCTTCCATCAACTCGACGGTTTCCGGCCCGTAGCCGGCATGTTCGTAAGCACGGCGGATCGCTCTGGCCTGCCCTTCCGGACGCGGTGCGTACACGCTCTTAGCCATTCCGTCGGAGGAGGTGCCGATGCCCTGGATAACGGCATAAATCCGGTCGCCGTCACGTTCGGCATCCGCCAGCCGTTTTAACGCCAGCATGCCGATGCCTTCCCCGATTATCGTGCCGTCCGCGTCGGCGGCAAAAGGCCGGCAATCCCCCGTCGGCGATAAAGCTGGCGTCTTCGTAAAACACATGTACATGAAAATGTCGTTCAGCGTGTCGACCCCGCCGGTAATGACTAGATCCGACTGACCGGTCGCGAGCTCCATCATGCCGATCGAGATCGCGGACAAGGAACTCGCGCAAGCGGCATCTGTCACGCAATTCGTGCCGCCGAGATCTAGCCGGTTCGCGATACGTCCGGCCACGACGTTGGCGAGAAGCCCAGGGAACGTGCTCTCCTGCCACGGAACGTAGTGGTTCGCGATCCGGTCGCAGATGGCCTGCACCTCTTCCTCGGGCAGCCCGCTCTCCCGCAGAGCCTTGACCCATACCGGACGCTGGATCCGCGCGCCCATCTCAACCACCAGTTCGGTGCCGGCGGCGACGCCGAGAATGACGCTGATCTTGTCCTTGTTCATGCCGGCGAACTGGCCTTCGGCCGCATCCTCCAGCACCTGCTTCGCCATCATCAAGGCGAGCAGCTGGCTTGTGTCCGTCGACGGAATGCTGCTCGGCAGAATCCCGAATTCGACCGGGTCGAATTCGACGTCGGGCAAGAAGCCGCCGCGTTTCGTATAAATCTTGTCTTCCTCCCGCGCATCCGGATCGTAATAATCGTCGATGAGGAAATGTGAGTCCGGGATGTCCTGAATCAGGTCCGCCCCTTCCAAAATATTTCGCCAAAAGCCGTGCTTGTCGACGGATCCGGGATACAGCGCGCTGACCCCGACAACCGCTATTTTCGCGCCTTCCGATTTCGGTTTGCCCATATCGGCCTCCTGTAAATCTAGTAGCCTAAAATTCGGCATTTTGATATAAAAGAATATAAGACTCGCGCCAAGCTGCATCAATGATAACGCTGGCGCCGCCGTCACGTTCGAGAGGGGGGTTCCCGTGCTGTCCGGCTTTTACTTCACCTGTTTGCCTTTTATTCTGCTGTTTCTTGCCATCGCGCTGCTCAATCGTAAGCGGGAAACCGTTCACCGCGCACTCACCCTGCTCGCACTGCTGCACCTGTTCACCGCTGTCATGGCGGCAGGCGTCCCGGCCGTTACAGTTCTTGCCGCAATTATCGGTGCAATCGCGGTCGACGAGCTGCGCAGGGCTTACGGAAAAGGCCGTGCAGCCGTTTATGCCGCCGCGTGCCTCTCATTTGTCGCCTTCGGTCTTTTCCTTGAGCCGCTGCTTCCCTGGAGCTTGATCGGCTACGGCGCAATCACGTTCCTGACCTTCGCCGCAGCCAAGGAAACCATCAGCCATCCCGCATTCGCCGCGCTTTTTGCCGCCTTCATCGTGTGCCTCGGCATCGTTGCTTTCCGGGGCCTGTATGCCATGGAGCCCGGTGCGATGATTGCCTTGATCATGCTCCTTCAGTTCAACGATGCGTTCGGCTACTTGGCAGGTAAAGCGCTAGGCAGAACGAAGCCGTTCCCCCGCCTCAGTCCCGGCAAGTCGGTCGAAGGCTATGCGGGTGGCGTCGCTGCTGTCGTACTTGGGCTCGTCTTTCTGCATACGACGGTTCCTGTACTTGCCGGCAAGCCGCTTTGGAACAGCATCGCGATCGGCCTCTTTATCGTCTTGTTCGGCAATGCAGGTGATTTGCTGCTGTCGGCGGTCAAGCGCAAGCTCGGCCTGAAGGACTTCAGCGCCTTGCTTCCGGGACATGGCGGCATTCTCGACAGGTTCGACAATATCCTGTTCGCTTCGCCGCCGTTCTATTTGCTTTGGCATTGGCTCGTATCGGGATAGCTCCCCCTATCTTCCGAATCATAGCCATCAAGATTATACAGGCAATTGTTTAAAACCCGTTTAAAATCGAAAAAAACCGATGACGACAGATTATCCCCTAACCAAAAAACGCCGCGCTCCCTCGAAAGAAGGAGCACGGCGTTTAAAGTTAGCAAGTCAGTTACCAACTTTATTGTATAGTTACCACTTTAATGACAGTTACCAACAAATCCAGTACTATCAAGCTTTTCGAGGGAAATAACGATTTTTGAGTGACAAATAAAGTTTTGAAATAGTCATTGGAAAGATGGCTTGATTTAAAATTTAAGTTTTGAAATGTGTAACGGATATGAAAAAAAAGGGGAGTTGTCCGCGGGCAACTCCCCTTAGTCGCCCCTCCCCATCGAGAATTGTTGGCAGACATTATAGTTGGTAACTAGTACCCTTTAGTTGAAAAGCTAAAATTTGATACGTTCTACAATGTATGTCTTCAACTCGGCGATCGGCATGCGCACCTGTTCCATCGTATCACGGTCACGAACGGTCACTTGACCGTCATTTTCCGACTCGAAGTCGTACGTGATGCAGAACGGCGTGCCGATCTCGTCATGGCGGCGATAGCGCTTACCGATCGACCCTGCGTCGTCATAGTCCACCAAGAACTCGGACGCGAGGTCCGCGAATACCCGCTGTGCACCTTCGGTGAGCTTCTTCGACAGCGGGAATACCGCCGCCTTGATCGGTGCGAGAGCCGGGTGGAAGCGAAGTACAGTACGGCTGTCGTCACCTTCGAGCTGTTGCTCCTCATAAGCGTCGATCAAGAAGGCCAGCGTCACGCGGTCGGCTCCTAGCGAAGGCTCGATGCAAAACGGCACGTAACGCTCGTTGTTCGCCTCTTGGTCGATATAGTAAAAGTCCTCGCCGGAATGTTTCATATGCTGTTTCAGGTCATAGTCCGTACGATCAGCAATGCCCCATAGCTCGCCCCAACCGAATGGAAATCGATACTCGATGTCGGTCGTCGCGTTGCTGTAGTGAGATAGTTCGTCTCCGGAATGATCGCGCAAGCGGATGTGGTCTTTCTTCACGCCTAGCGAAAGCAGCCAGTCGCGACAGAAGCCGCGCCAGTACTCAAACCACTTAAGATCCTCGCCGGGCTTGCAGAAAAACTCAAGCTCCATTTGCTCAAACTCGCGAGTCCGAAAAGTGAAGTTGCCAGGCGTTATTTCGTTCCGGAAACTTTTACCGATTTGGCCGATGCCAAACGGCAACTTCTTGCGCATCGTACGCTGTACGTTCTTGAAGTTGACGAAAATCCCTTGTGCTGTCTCCGGGCGAAGGTGAATCTCATTTACGCTGGATTCGGTCACACCTTGAAACGTTTTGAACATCAGGTTAAACTGGCGGATGTCTGTGAAGTCATTGTTACCGCAATCCGGGCAAGTGATGTTGTACTCTTTGATCAGAGCCTTCATCTGATCAAACGACAGACCGTCAACGACCATTTCGTTACCCTTATCGGCCAGGGCATTCTCAATAATTTTGTCTGCGCGATGGCGCGCTTTACAGTTTTTACAGTCAATCATGGGGTCGTTGAAATTGCCAACGTGGCCGGAAGCGACCCACACTTGCGGATTCATCAAAATTGCTGCGTCCAGCCCGACATTGTAAGGAGATTCCTGGATGAATTTTTTCCACCAGGCACGCTTGATGTTGTTTTTCAGTTCGATGCCAAGCGGGCCGTAGTCCCATGTATTCGCAAGACCGCCGTAAATTTCTGAGCCGGGAAAAATAAAGCCCCTGTGCTTGGCCAAAGCCACGACTTGTTCCATCGATATATTCATATTTTATTGCCTCCCTCACGTGATTGTTTGAAAAATAATAAAGCTCTCGTCCCTAGGCGTGTATAATGGATACACGCCTAGGGACGAGAGCTGCTTAGCACCCGCGGTTCCACCCTAGTTGGCGTCTTGGCTCAAGACACCCGCTTTTTAAACGTACCGGCTCCGGACTGCCGTTTCCTTGCTGCCTTGTCCGGGCTTGCACCGTCCCCGGATCGCTGGATTCAAAACACTCGCAAGTACTATTCGTCCTTCATGGCCTTACCTATATTTGACAGTCATTTTACCTAAAAACGGAATAAAAAGCAATGAGGGGACCGTAAAAGCAGGCAGCGATTCAGCAATTCTCTTTTTTGATCTCTCTGCCTGTTAGTGGAGAAAACTGCCGATTGTGTCGGCAGCCTGTGTAATGGTGCTACCGTACCCGTTAGTTTAACGCCAACGAATGAAAATGCCATCCAGCGATCAGGAAGGCATTTCCTTGCTATTACTTCTTATTTTCGATCATGCCGTAGTGAACGCCAAGCGGATCGATGATGTAAGCAAGCGCAAAGTCGCCGTTCAAAAAAGTAGGTATAAACCAGCCCTGAATCGTCCATTTACTATCAGGCTTTAGGTAAAGCTTTAAACTTAAGTAATAAAATGATTCAAAGAAAATATTGAACTTTTTACAAAAGAACCCATCGACGATCTTTTTTGTTTACATAACATTATTATTGAAAACTAGATTTCGAGCGGGCTGTCGTTCTGAAATTTTGATGCATTATCTTAGTATAATTGGAATGACAAAAAAGCCGGATCCGACATCAAGATACCGGCTGAATTATTTTTGTTCCCTGTCCCTCAGCTTACTTTACCCTTAACGGCTGCTGTCGGACTGGGACGCAGTGTTTCGGGCTATATTCGATAATATATAAGTTTATTTACGGCGTGAAACATCCCTTTATTGTCGGTTGACTTCGTTGCGCTTGATTTCTTCGCGAATAAATGAAAAAGCTCTGCCTAAAGAAACTTTGATTAGACAGACAAAGTATTTAAACAACATTGTGGAGCAAGATCATCGATTCATAAAGAAAATCACAAAACCGATGCTTGGTTCCAAAACGTTTCACACTGCGGAACAGACGTTAAAGGGAATTGAGGCCATGCATATGATTAGTAAAGGACAGGCGGTAAATAATTCGTCTGTCCTCTCTACTTTTGAATGGCTTAATAAAATATTTGGTATTGTGGCATAGCTAATTTACAATTTGTTGTGTATCTTATATCAATTTTAATTCTTGCACCACTACCACTTTATCCTCGTTAGATCACTTCGAGTTGATCCGCTTCCGGAAGCTGTGGGTACGCTTGATGAGGCTATAGCTGATACCAGAAGGCCACGGATGAAATATCATCCTGCAATGGCAAATATCTTCCTCCGGATCACCATCCAAGCGCCTGAATCGTTATCCTTAACTCCTCCTGGAATCGAATCGGGTCCATGATATGCCATCTATACATGCCAAACCTTCTCCCCTTCCCCCCACCAGCCTGTATGGTTGACTTGCCAGGCAAGGTAGGTGCCGACATAGTGCCCTGCTCCTTTTACGCCGTCCAGAATGAGCAGCTCCGGATTGCCGAGCAAAGCGGCGGCAATCCCAAGCCGCTGCGGTCGACGGAATTCCGACAGCCACCTCAAAGCAATGGCGTACCGCTAAACTATGATGGCTCTATAAAAGAAATCTGACGCAGCATACGGATCAATAACACGGCTGTCTCCGCACGTGTCACCGGTTCAAGCGGGCGCAAACTTTGGCTGTCATCCCCCTGAAATACGCCCATTCCGGACATGCGAGCAACTGACTCCTTCGCCCAATTGCTGATCTCGTAACCATCCCGATAGCCATCAATAATCGACGTGACTTCAAGCGTGTCCGGAAATGAGCGGAACGCGGATTCCCGCGTCGTACGTTCAACGTTTGGCGCGCGGCAATCCTTCACCGTGATCGCTCCATAGCATGACGATCGTATTGTCCGCTAATCCGTCTTCGTCAAGCTGCTGCAGGATGCGTCCCACGTATTCGTCCGCGTTTGCCACATTGTCATAAAGTTTGGCAAGCGCCAGTCGCGATTTAGGCGTGTCGGGTATATAGGGAGGAACGATAACTCGGTTGGGATCGGTCATAAGCGGCTTCTCGCCGCCTTGAATTTTATGCAAAAATTTCGTCATTTCCCCCGGCCACATGCAGCTCTCATGGGTAAATATATAGTAGAATACCGCAAAGAAAGACTGTCCGGGCTCCCGGTTGCGCCAATGCGCCTCCCTTCCGTTTTCGTCCCAAGCCGTTAATGGCACCTCGAACTGGTAATCCGTCTTAAAGTTGTTCGTACAAAAATATCCGTTCGCGCGCATCATTTCGGGAATCGTCTTGACATGAGCAGGCGGAACAGCATAATAAGGGGTCGGCAGTTCCTGCGTATAAGGATTGGTGTGCTCTGTTCGCATATGATGGGTACCGATCGAAGTCGGGTTGAATGGCTCATCCGGCATTACTCCCTACGTTCGAATCTGATTCATGGCCTGCTGTTTATTTCCGCCAACATCTCATCCAAAATCCGCTCGTCGATCTCGCCTTTGCTGAACCAAAGCAATAAGCGAGCCGGCGCGTTCATGAGCATCGCCATCGACATCTCTGCATTTTCTTCGCCCATCGATCCGTCCAGCGGATTCCGCTTTAGCATTTGTGCCAGATAAGATTTGGCGAACGGATCCTTAAGTAAATCGCCGATCGTCGAGTTACGGGTAAAGTGTTGCTTCAAGGTCGTTGTCGAAACGACATGGACCGTCTCCTGAAGCACAACGTCTCGCGAAGATTTGCCGATCAATATCTCGAACTGCCCCGTTTCCACGTGCCAATCCTTTATTTCCGCGTTGTAATAAGCGAAGGAGCGTTTATCGAGCACAAAGCGGACTGTTTTTTCCTCTCCCGGTTGAAGCAGCACCTTGTCAAAGCCCTTCAGCTCTTTGTCGGGACGGATGACGGTGCTGGCCGTATCGCGAACGTAGAGCTGGATAATTTCTTGACCCGCGCGATCGCCGGTATTAGTCACCTTTAGGCTTACGCTAAGTGTCTCTTTGTCTAGCATCTCTTTCTTGGACAGGGTCAGGTCGGAATAGTCGAAGTTCGTATAGCTCAATCCGTAACCGAAAGGAAAGAGCGGCTCGATGTCCTTCGTGTCGTAATAGCGATATCCGACCAGCAGCCCTTCCTTGTATTCGACGCGGTCTCCCTCGCCCGGAAAGTTCGGATGGGAAGGATTGTGCTTCAAGCTGATCGGGAACGTCTCAGCCAATTTCCCGCTTGGATTGGCATCGCCAAACAATAAATCCGCTGCCGCTCCGCCAAGCGCCTGTCCGCCCAGGTACGCTTCAAGTACAGCCTTCGCCTTGCCGAGCCACGGCATCTCTACAGGCGATCCGTTGCTAAGAACAACGATGACGTTCGGCTGCACTTCTGATACGGACTCAATCAATGACACTTGGTTATGCGGGATACGCAAATGCGTGCGGTCGTAGCCTTCCGACTCGTAACGATCGGGAAGCCCGATGAACAAGACCGCGGCCGCCGCCTGTTTCGCAACTGCTTTCGCTTCCTCGGCCAATACCGCATCCATGTCGTCCGATGCAAGCTTATAGCCTTGCGCATAGAGGATTTCCGCCCCGCTGCCCGCCGATTTCGCCATCTCCGAGGCGATATCGTCCAGAATCGTCGGGTTCACGCGAGAGCTTCCCCCTCCTTGGTATCTCGGCGACTTCGCCATCTCTCCGATAACCGCAATCTTGCTTCCCTTCTTCAGGGGGAGGATGCCGCCTTCATTTTTGAGCAGGACCATGCTTTCCCTGGCCACTTCTCTTGCCAGCCGGTGATGGGCTTCCTTATCGTACGCTGCAGCCGTCTTCTTTTGGTCCGCTGTCTTGAATATGACGGTCAGCAGCCGCTCGACCGCACGATCCAGCGTTTCCTCCGCTAGCTTGCCTGTCTTCACTGCATTCAAGATTTTGTCTGTGCCTCTATCGAATGGCATTTCGAGCTCCAAGCCTGCCGCGAGTCCCTTGTCGCGCTCGTTAACCGCTCCCCAGTCGGAGACGACAAAGCCTTCATGACCCCACTCGTCCTTCAAAATATCGGTCAACAGCAGGCTGTTTTCCGAGGCGTACTCGCCGTTTACTTTGTTGTACGCGCACATGACGGTCCATGGCTGCGAAAGTTTGACCGCGCCTTCAAAGCTGGCCAAATAAATTTCCCGAAGAGTGCGCTCGTCGACGATCGTATCGACCGTCATTCGGCGGTGTTCCTGATTGTTGGCCGCAAAATGCTTAAGCGACGTACCGACGCCTTGGCTCTGCACCCCGTTAATGTGATGTGCGGCCATTTCGGAGGACAAATACGGATCCTCCGAGAAATATTCGAAATTTCTGCCGCACAGCGGCGAACGCTTGATGTTCGTGCCAGGTCCGAGCAGAATCCCGACTTCCTCCGCTTGACATTCCACGCCAAGCGCCACACCCATCCGCCCGATTAGTTCACGGTTCCAAGAACTTGCCACGCCGGCGGCTGTCGGGAAGCAGGTCGACGGTACACTGTCGTAAATGCCGAGGTGATCGGCTGCGTTTTTCTGTACCCGAAGGCCGTGCGGGCCGTCGGAAAGCCGAATCGAAGGTATACCAAGCCGTTCGATGCCTTTCATATGCCAGAAATCCGCACCGCCGCACAGGCCGGCTTTTTCCTCCAGTGTCATTTGCGCAATCAATTGTCGAATGTCCCGTTTCGTTCCAATCATCTTTATATTCCTCCTTGTTTATCATCCTTTGAATCAGATTACTTTACGGCACCGATCGTAACTCCTTTGACGAAATACTTCTGAAAGAATGGGTACACGATTAAAATCGGCAGGACACCGCCAACGGCAATCGCCATTCTTACGGACGTACTTGGGAGCTCAGCCATCTTGGATGCGGTACCGCTTGAAGATAAGCTGCTGTTGCTGTTCAAAAATTGAATATCCTGAATGAGCCGGTTCAAAATATTTTGAATGCTGAACAGCTTCGGATCCGTCACATAGGTTAATCCGTTAAACCAATCGTTCCAGTACAAAATGGCTTCGAACAACCCTATTGTCGCGAGGATAGGAAGCGATAAAGGAAGAACGATTCTGCAAAACGTTTTTATTTCGCCTGCCCCGTCGATTTTAGCCGCTTCAATGAGCGCAGGAGGCCCGCCCGAACCGCAGCCTGCAGTTGCAAATGCCAATGCCAGGATTGTACTTAGCAGAGCAACTCTTTTTTCATGAAGATCCCCCATCCTTTCATAGTTACGAATCGATTCTGAACGGATCGCTTTCCTTCCTTTCATCCGATTGTAGCTTCATTATAGGTTCATGCCTTAACGGTCACTACTCCGGATTCGACTTTTCGTTTGCCTGGTTTCGACCAGTTTGCTGCCGATATTCATTTGGCGTCATGTTCGTCATCTGTTTGAATCAATATATGATAGATCAATTGGAGAAAATTATGATGAAATTGAAGCAGCATTCCGGCATTCAACCCTTCTGTTTCGACCATCGTTTTCAAATAATTTTCCGCCTCTGACAATACCTTTCCCATGGAGCCTTCCTTCAGCATGGCCGACCACACCTCCATATCCGGCATCTGAACAGATCGGGAGAGTTGTTTCGCACCGGTTAACATGAAAACCTTATTGTTATAGGCGACATTCTCATCGCGCGTTTTTATGGGCTTTTAATATCTTTGGACGCTTATCAATACAGGGAGAAACCTCATTTCCTCCGAAAAGGGGATTCTCCGGTCAGCCGCAGCCTTACGAATCGCGTCCAGATTGGAAGGGACAACAACTTTATCCCATAACACAAAAAACCGCGATTTACGCGGTACTTAATGAGATTATGTTCTTGTCATCCGACATCTTGTGTCACAATCGACTTCACTCCACTTTTACAACTTCGTTCTGCCGACTCTTTATCCTGCCCGCAACGAGGCTGCCGGTTCATGGCTGCCGTATGCGGCAGCCTCACGCTGTCTCCGGACATATGAGGCAAGGAAAGGATTTTCATCTCGAAAAAAAGTGAAGCGACTTGCCGCAGCAGCAGCTATCGCTTCACCTCCTTAGAATACTCTCTTATTCCCCTAGAGTTTGCTGCATGTACCGCGCATCCCGCACGAGCACCTGGGCAGCCATCGCAGTAATATGCTTGCCGTTCTGTGCCTCCACTTCGTGGATTAGAGCTTCCAGACTCCCGTTCTCAAGCTTATGACGCAGGCTGTTCGCGATTCCCTCATTATCGATCCAGGACATTGCCCTAAACCGCTCGATGAGCGCCTTGACCGAATTCGCATCAGCTCGGGTTCTGAACGTAACCGTAAAGCTTCTACTATTCCCGGCTGCGTCGGAGACGGTTGCGGTTATCGTATGCATACCGAGCGGGAGCGCATACAACGCGATCGGGCCTTCCCCGATCACCTCCTGGTCATCCAATCGCACTTTCATTTGCGCCCGGTCCACTCCGGATGGCCCGTCAAGCAAACCAAACTGAGGAACAAGCTCCTCGCTGTCCGCATACGACTGATCCGCCACAGGCTTCTCAGCCGTAATGACCGGGGGCGTCGTATCCAGACGAATGTTTATCGTATGCGCAGCCTCTTCGTTTCCCGCCCGGTCGGTCGACCGATAGTTGATTGTGTAGCTACCGTCCTGAGCGAACCGGATAGGCGACGAATACGACTGCCAGCTTGCTCCGCCATCCAGGCTGTATACCGTATCCGTTACGCCGGAAGTCACATCGGACGCGGTCAATGTCAACGTTGTCGGAGTGACGTACCACCCGTTCAGCCCGTCCGGCTGCTCCGGGGACAGGGCCGCAGTCGTCGCCGGTGCCGTCCGGTCAAGACGAAGCGTGAGCGCCTGCGCCGTCTCCGCATTCCCCGACAGGTCGGTCGACCGGTAACGAAAGTCGATCGCTCCGCTGTCCTGATCGATCGTGACCGGCGCCGTGTAGCGGCTCCAATTCGCCCCGCCGTCCAGACTATAGACGGTTTGCGCAACGCTGGACGAGCGAGCGCCCGGGCTCAGTCGCAAAGTGATCGGCTGCACGTACCAGCCGTTCGCCCCGTCCGGCTGTGACGGGTTGATTGCCGCCTCCGTCACCGGCTGGCGAAGCTGCGTGACCTCGATATCATCGAACGTCAGACTCTCGAAGCCACCTGCATAAAAGCCGATCGTACCGGACAGATTGTGCGCCGGGTCGGAGGCTCTCAGTTTAAGTTTGCCGTCGACATACAAACCGATGTCGGCACCGTTTACGATCAACTCGACGGTGTATTCGGTGTTCGGCGCCAAATCTTCATAAGGCAGGTCGGATTTCTTCACGGTCGCCCAGGCCCCGTTGTAAAGAATCCATTGCGACGCACCGTCCGTCGTCTTCCGATATCCGATTCGGTCGCCGCTCCCGGATACAAGGCGGTCGAAAATATAGAACGTCGCCGCGCCTGGGATAACCGCTGGCGTCTTCAGCTTAAACTTCAGCTGGTAGTTCGTGAACGAGCGCGGGGAAGTGGCGGACGCCCCCTTGAGCAGCTTATATTTGCGATTGCCGTCCACCGTGACGATGCTTCGGTTCGGATCGACCGGCCAGCCGCCGCCTCCGGATTCGAAATCCGTTCTGAGCAGAATGTCCGACACGACGATGCGGGCAGCCGCCGAGGCCCTGGGATTTTCAACCGAAGTGACAGTAATGACCGTCTCTCCCGGTCCGACAGCCGTAACCAAGCCGTTCGCATCGACAACGGCTGCGGACGGATTGCTCGACGTCCAAGTAACGGAGCGATCGGCGGCGTCGGACGGATCGAAGCTAACCTTCAGTTGCAACGTTTCGTCCGCTCCGAGATTCGCGCTGCTCCGGTCCAGCAGCAGTCCGGCGACCCGACCGGTCGGCACCGACAGCTTGATGTCGTCGAACAGCAGGTAGTCGAAACCGCCCGCATAAAAGCCGACCGTACCGGACGGATTATGCGTAGAGTCCGTCGCCTTCAGTTTCAGCGCGCCGTCGACGTACAAACTGATGTCGGCTCCCTTCACCAGCAGCTTAACGCTGTATTCGGTATCCGGTGCCAAATCCCCGTTCGGCAGGTTCGATTCCTTGACGGTCGCCCATGCCTGATTATAGAGGAGCCATTTGGACGTTCCATCCTCAAGCTTGCGGTATCCGATGCGGCCGCCCCCGTTAGCGCCAAGCCGGTCGAATATATAGAACGTGCCGATATTCGGCATCGAAGGCGGCGTTTTCAGCTTGAACGTCAGCTCATAATTCGTATATTCATTCGGCGAAACGGCGGTTGCGCCTTTCAGCACCTTATACATATGGTTGCCGCCGACGTCGACGATGGACCGGTTCGGATCGACCGGCCAGCTGTTTCGTCCCGTCTCGAAATCGGTATATTCGTAAATCCCGTCCCCGACCTCGACTTCGACCTGAACCTCTTCGTAGAGCAGCGGATTGTCGTCCGAGGCGACCGTGACGACCGCCTGCCCGACATTCACCCCTTTAATCGTCCCCTTGTCATCCACCTTAACCACGCTCGAATTACTGGAGGCAAAATGCAGCTTAGGATTGGTCGCATCCCAAGGCAGCACGGCCGCGTGCAGGTCGTACGTTTTACCGATGCCGACCGTCACGTTCCGATCGTATACCCGGACACCCTGTACAGGAATCGTGTCCGGTGCGAGATACGGCCCGGCTTTCCCCACAATCCCGATTTCGCTGAACGGAATCGGCTTGAAGCCGGGAATTTGCCGGAATACCTCCGCATCGCTCTTCAGATTAAGGTCGCCTGCCGCTAGGTTGACGAAGCCCGGATCCCGATCCGTCACCCAGTTCCCTCCGTACTGCAGCAGATTGAACTTGTCGTACGCACCCTGCGCGTTCGTGATGCTGCTGCGCGTTTTCGTCGGATTGTAGACAACGTTGTTCTGGTATACGTTCGTCCTCGGATAAAACCGGTCTTCCGTGAAAAAGTCGGCCAGCTCCGGATATTTCGCCAAATACGGTGTCCCTGCAAAGTTGTTATTCTGCGCGAACAAAGCCTGCCATCTCGGCATATAGTCCTTGGCGATCGGCTTGTTCGGCTCGCTGCCCAGGTATATATCCGCATAATCGTAAGGCACTTTGCTGTCGACAAACAGATTGTTGCGGGTCTTGATATGCGCGCCCCCGTTATTTTTGACGGCGGAGTTGCCCATTCTGTAAAAAATATTATCTTCGATCGTCAGCCCCATCGTAAAATTGTCCGGATAGACGCCTTCCACACCGGCCTTGCCTTCTCCGATATGGTGAAAATAGTTGCCCCGGATGACCGTTCCCCGCTGCTGCGGCGTGTCACCGGCATTCATATAGATGGCGCCGAGGTCGGAGAACATTTTGCAAACGTCATAAATGTTGTTAAACTCGACCGAATGATCATTGCCGAAGATCAGTATGCCGGGATGCGGCGCATCGTGAATTTCGTTATGCGACACGCGGTTTCCTACGCCGGTCAGGATGACGCTAGGATTGTAAGCCTTATGATAGTAGGCGAAATCGTGCAGATGAGAATTTTCCACATAGTTGTTCCCGGGCTCCAGCGTGGTCCGGCTGCCTCCGTTCAAGACGACCGCCGTGCCGCCGATATGATGAATATGACTGTTCATGACTCCGTGGTAGACGCCCGTCGCCGGTGCAAAGTCGTTGTACAGCCACCGGCTTTGCGTATTGATCAGCACGCCGCCGTTTGTGAAGTTGCGGATGTCGCAATGCTTTATCAGCACGTGATCGCCGCCCATGATGACTACGGCGGAATCGCGGCCGTTCTCCAAAGTCAGATCCTCGAACGTGACATAAGAAACGCCCACCGCATTGATCATCGGCGTCTTCAGCATCGTTACGGTAATGTCGGGATGATCCGCCTCGAACGCCGCCGTAGGCAGGAAGTAAAGGATGCCCTGCGTGCGGTCGATGTAGTATTCGCCGGGCATGTCGATTTCCTCGAGCAAATTTTGCGCGAAGTGGAAATCCGGGTACCAGTTCTTGAACAAGCCGCTCATCTCGCCGTAGCGCAGCGTAATTCGCTTGTTCACCGTGTCGATCGACGCGATCTTGTTGTACGACCATTCCCAACTGTAGCCGAAAATGCCGTCAAGCCAAATATCGTCGGCCTTCGTCCAATATTGCGGCCGATCGTAGGTGTAGCCGAACGTGCCTCCCCGTTCCTGCAAATCGG
This sequence comes from Paenibacillus litoralis, assembly GCF_046244365.1. NCBI lineage: Bacteria > Bacillati > Bacillota > Bacilli > Caryophanales > Paenibacillaceae > Paenibacillus > Paenibacillus litoralis. The sequence goes on from NZ_CP176395.1 coordinate 4,514,701, forward strand.
CATCCTTGCGGGTCGGACCCGGATCGACGATGTCGCCCATCTGGACCGTTCCGTTATTGGGCCAGCGGGCAAGCGTCATTCCTTCGCCGTCCACGTACAGCTCCATCGGGGGAACCTGGCTGACGTCGTTCGCCTTATAGTAGCCGTGGCGGCTCATCACGCCGTAATCGGTAATCCCATGACTGCGCAGATCGGCCCGCAGCACCTTAGTCCGGGCATCGGTGCTGATGATGCGCTGCAAGACCTCTGGGTCCGTGACCGGCGCGAACCAGCTCTTATCGAGCGCCTGGCCGCCGGACAGCCGGACGCTTTCGCCCGGGTAGGCTTTATACGTGATGGAGCTGCCGGCCGTGCCGGAATCCTGCTGCTCCAGCTGAAAGCTCGCGGACCTTTCGTATGTACCGCCCCGCAAATATACGGTCACACCGCCAGCCTGCAAGCCTGAGGAGCTCTTCAGCTGACGGACCGCGTCGCGCGCCCTCTCCAGCGTCCGGAAAGGCGCGTCGATCGCGCCCGAATTGGAATCGCTTCCATTCGGCGCCACATAGAAGGCCGTTTCCGGTGACCCGGACTCGGCCTGAACGGCAGGCAAAGCAAAGACGTTAAGCAGAAGTGCGACGATCACGAGAAGGATTGCCTTGTTTCCGAGCATGCTTCTCCATCCCTTCATAAGGAAAGTTTCAGTCGTCACCGGCCCCAGAAAAACGGCTTCGCCGCCATTCTGAGGCAGTACGTTTTTCAAGAAGTCGAACAATCAACGGAGGCTTTACTTTCTGAGACTTGAGCGGTGTCCGCTCCGCTACCCTTTAACCGAGCCGATCATCGTTCCTTTCTCGAAATAACGGAGCAGGAACGGATACAGCACCAGCACCGGAAACGCGGAAACGATCACCGCCGCCATCTTCAAGCTTTCCGGCGCGGGCGGCACCTCGTTAACGGCCGTCGTAAACGGATCGAGCCGGTTCTCGATCAGAATTTGGCGGACGATCTGCTGAAGGACGAATTTCGTTTGATCGGTCACATAAAGCAAGTTGTCCATAAAGGCGTTGATGTGATAAACGAGCGACCAGAGACCGATCGTCACCAAAACGGGCATCGACAGCGGCAATATAATCCGGGTGAGGATGCGCAGATCGCGCGCGCCGTCGATCCGGGCCGCCTCGATCAGCGCGTCCGGCACCGATCGGAAGAACGAAATCATGACCAGCACCTGGAACGCATTAGCCGCATGCGGCAGCACGTATACCCACCGCGTATTGAGCAGATGCAGCTCCTTCATGAGGAGATAATTCGGCACGATCCCTCCGTCGAATATCATGGTAAACAGCAGCAGCATCACCAGCACCCGCTTCCATGGAAACTCCCTGCGGGACAGCGGGTAGGCGGCGCATATCGTGACGATCAGCGTCAAGAGCGTACCGACCGCCATGCGGAACAGCGTATTCCCGTACCCCGTCCATATAAACGGATAGGTCAGCAGCTCCCGGTAAGGAACGAAGGTAGGCTGCCTCGGAATCCAATGAAAGCCGTTGCGCAGCGCCTCCCCCCTGCCGCTAAGCGATACCGAAAATACGTGGATGAACGGGTAGACGACAATGATTGCTAGTATACCGAGCACAACATAAATCAAGCTGACGGTCAGCTTATCCTGCCAATTTCCGGTTCTCATGCTGCGAATCCTCCTACCATAAACCGCTCTCCCCTCGGCTCAGCCTTCGTACCGTAAAGTTCGCTCCCAGGATCAACAGCAGCCCTACCAGCGACTTGAACAAACCGATCGCAGCGGTGTAGCTGTACTGGAATTGTTGAAGACCGACGCGGTACACGTAAGTGTCGATCACATCTCCGGTTTCGTAGGTAACGGGATTGAGCAGGTTGATGATCTGTTCGAAATTTGCGCTCAAAAATCCGCCGAGGCTGAGAATAAACATAATCGCAACCGTTGGCATAATCGACGGGATGTTGATGTGAACGATCCGCTGCCAGCGGTTCGCCCCGTCGATGGTCGCCGATTCGTGCAGCTCCGGATGAATGCCCGACAGCGCGGCGAAATAGATGATCGAGCCCCACCCGATATCCTTCAGAATGGCCGAAACGACGATGATCGAGCGAAAATACGCCTTCTGCCCCATATAAAAAACCGGCTTTCCTCCGAACCACCCGACGATTTCGGCCACGACGCCCGTCGTCGGCGACAGGAAGTAGATGACAAGCCCTGACATAATGACCCACGAGACAAAATGCGGCAAATACATCGTCGTTTGGATGAAGCGCTGAAAAAAGCGGGACCGGACCTCGTTCAGCAGCAGCGCAAGCAGAATCGGGGCCGGGAAGGCGAACAGCAGCAAATACAGGTTCAGCAGCAGCGTATTTTTCAGCAAACGGTAAAAGTCGGCTGTTTGAAACAAGGCTTCAAAATGCTTCAATCCGACCCACGGACTTCCCCAGATGCCGTCGGCAATGCGAAAATCTTTGAAGGCGATCATCACCCCGTAGATCGGGCCGTACTTAAACACAAGGAAAAAGGCAAACGCAAACAGATAGAGCGCAAACAGCTCCCGATGCTTCATGATGGTCTTCATTCCACTTCGCACATCCTCAAGCCGGATTCGATCCGCCCCCTGCTCGGGAAGAGGCAAGCTGCCTCTTCCCCGGGAGCGTGGAATCGCTTCGCAAGCCGATTATTTTTTAAACTGCTTCTGGTACATCTCGTTCGCTTCCTTGGTCAGCTCGTCTCCGCCCTTCGCTTTCCATTCCGTCACATATTTATCGAAATCGCTGAGCGGAATTTCCCCGCTGATGAATTGGGCGAAATACTTTTGCGTAAGCGCCGTTAGATCCTTCTTATACTTGCCGTCCGACGGCAGCGCCGCGAACAGCAGCGCATCGGTCCAGTTCGGTGCGGACGAGTACGTGCGAACGGCTTCGTTCAGCTTCGGATTCGAATATTTATCGCGGTAGCTGCGCGTCGTAATATTGCCCAGGGAGAACAATCGGGCGCCGATCGAATCGCGCTGCTCCTGCTTCTCGAAGCCGGTCAGAAACTTGGTCGCGCCGGAGGACGCTCCGCTGTCCGCAAAGTCCCAATGCGTCCCTTTCACGCCCATGCTCGTCATATTGATCGTCTCTTCGTCGCTGCTCTCCGCCCGCAGGATCTCGAATATTTTGTTCAGCTTCGCGGGGTCGTCCTTCACCTTGCTGCCGAACACGACATAATTGCTCTTGATTCCCCAGTCCCAGCTGCCGCTGCCGCCGGGGCCTTTCGGATTTTTGCCGAGCGCGAGCTTGGCGTTAGGGTTGATGTCCTTCATGGCGACGATCGTCGCCCCGTCGGCAAGCGCGGCCTTGCCGATCTGCTCCTCGATGACGCCGATCCGGCCGTTATAGAGCTTTTTGCGGTACGAATCCTGCGTATCGGTAATAAATTCAGGATCGATGACGCCGTCGGCGTACCATTGGCGCAGCTTCGCGAGCGCGTCCTTCGCCTCGGGCATGACGGACCCGTTGACGATCTGCCCGTTCTTCTCCTGCCACATGGTGGGCTCGACGCCGAATGCGCCGAATATCGAATAGAAACCGGACGACCAGGTCGACGTCGCCGTACCGGTCAAGCCGTACGTGTCGTTCTTGCCGTTGCCGTCCGGATCGTTCTTCGCGAACGCATAAACGGCCTTCTCGAACTCGTCGAGCGTCTCCGGAAGCTTCGCAATGCCGGCTTTGTCGAGCCAGTCCTTGCGCCACAGCATCGTGAGATCGTAAGGCTTCAAATCGATGAACATCGGAACCGCCCACAGCTTGTCGCCGAACGTAACCGTCTGAAACAACGCCTTAGCCTGCTCAACGTCCTTATAGTATTCCGGCATCTTCTCCTTCACCATGTTCGGGTCGATGCTCATGAGCACCCCTTGAGCTTGGTAAGCGGATACGTTCGAGGGATCGCCAAGCATGAACAGGTCCGGTATTTCGCCGGATGCGATGCTGGCGTCGGTCACCTTGACCGGTTTGATTTTGACATTGAATTTCTGCTCCAGCCACTTCTGCACTTGCGTATCGGCAACGACCGCCGCCGCCTGAAAGTGAATTCCCCACGTAATCTCGATCGGCTTGGCCGGCTTGGCGGAACCGCTCGGCTGGCTCGTTTCGGAACTGTTCTTCTTCTCTGCGGAACACCCGCCGAGTACGCCTGCCGCCATACTGGCAGCCAGGACGGCAACACCTATGGTCTTCATTTTATTAGGCAACGCAAACTCCCCCTGTTTGGCTTGATTGAAAGACGTTCCCCGATGTGCTGTCCCCGGCCGGGATTGGGAACGATTACATCATTTACGTTATCCTGCCGCAAGCGATTTCACAATGATTTCATTCGATTTTCGTTATGTTTTTCCCTTTTGGTGCCGATTTCCGGGCATTATGTTATCCGATTTTTCGTATGTTTTTCGCGTCCCGCCTTTCCGCCCCTTCAATCTATGCTATAATTTGCGTGGTGCCGTGTCTGGTATCCGTACGACCTTGTAAACGCTATCAAACTCGAAGGAGGGTCAGGATGTCCGTTCGTCTGGTGATTCGAAACCGCTCGTTATTCGTCAAGCTGCTGATCTCCTTGACGGCAATCGTCATTGTCACCGTCATCCTCATTTCCTCGATCACGTACACGATCTCCGCCGATACGAACATTCAGAACTCGATCGAATACAACAAGTCGATTTTGGAGCAGCAGCGGGAGCTGATTCATAAAGAACTGCATGCCATGAAAAATATCGCCTCAAGCATGATGATGACCCAGTCGTACCTTTACCACACGATTAACGATAAGCTGAGCGTCGCCTCGCTGATCGATTTGTCCCGTTTTTTGGAGGAGCAGAAGAAGCTGAGTCCGTATATCGATTCCATCTATCTCGCCTACGGCAAGCTGGATCTCATTCTAACCACCCGTTCGGATATGAAAACGTCATCCTTATCTTCGTTCTCCGACCGTTCGTGGCTGCCGGAGGTATACCAAGAAACCGGGAGCCGGACGGTATGGCTCACCGATCGTTCGAGCGGTATTGCTCAGGGCAAGTTTGCCACCAGCTTAATGCAGAAAATGCCGCTCATCGGACCGGTCGAAGGCGCCATTCTCATTAATTTGAAGCTCGACGCGCTTTTTAAAGACTATCTCGGCCATTACCGCAGCAAGAAGGGAACGACGCTTGTCCTCGGGCCGCAAGGCGAGCTGCTCTACAGCGAAAACGATGAAACGGCGTCGCTTATCTCCCAACTAAATATGGAAGCATTGTCTTCGCCCGAAAATGGATCGTACGAAGACGATCGCCGATGGATCGTAACCTATACGACTTCCGATTTGACCGGATGGAAATTCGTCAATTTAACCGAGCGATCCGTCCTGCTTCACGGCCTTAACCGTATTAAAATGATTGTGATAGCCGTTTCCGGACTTTACGTCACGGCCGCCATCCTCTTGTCGTTCTATATCTCGCGGAGGCTGTACCGCCCGCTTAAAAGCGTCCTTGCTTATATCAGCGGCTCCAACGCGGCATCCGGCCCCTCCCCCGGCGAAGGCCAGAGCCCGGAATCCGCCCCGCCGGCCGCTGACGAAGCGAGCTTCATCCGGCAATCCTTCGAACGGCTCAGACACAGCCGGGAAGCCATCCTCAGCGAGAAGGAGCGGGTCGAGACGCTGCTTGGGGCCAACCGCTCGGCGATCAAGGAAAAATATTTGAGCGACCTCATCAAGGGGCGCGCGGTTTCCCCGCAGGGCGGAGGGCAGGAGAAGGACGCATCGGAGCTTCTCGGACTGAAGCTTGATTTCGCGCGGTTTGCCATCCTAACCGTAGAGTTGGAGGAGTTGGAGGAGCAGGCGCTGCTTAACGACTCGACCGGCAAGCTTCATTTTCATCTGTTTCAATATGGCTTGATCGAAGAGTTCGGAGCCGAAGTCGACGGCGAAATTTTCGCCAGGGACGATGAACGGATCGTGATCATTCATGCCGTGCCGTCCGGACATGACGAGCTCCCGGCCGAGCTTGCAAGAAAGCTCCAGCTGCATATGAAAAGCCGTTACGGCATAACCGCGACGATCGGCATCAGCCGCATATGCGCCGGCGTGCAGTCGGTCCAGTCGGCCTATGAAGAGTCGGTCGAGGCGCTCAGCCTCAAAATGTATGTCGGCAAAGGCGAAATCGTGCCTTATGCGATCGTCAGCAGCTGGAAACAGGATGACGAGACCTACTTTTATCCGTATGAGTTGGAGACGAAGCTGCTTCAGGCGCTGTTGCAACTGAACGAGGAGGATTGTGCGGCGATCATCGGGCTGATCACGCAAGAGGTGACCGCACGCAGGCTGGGGAAAGCCAACGTTCAGCAGCTTTTCTTTCAGCTAAGCGGAGAGATCGTGAAAACGCTGGTTCAAACCGGGGGCGATATGTCCATCGTGTTCGGCGACCGGCCGTTCGTGCTATCCGGCATTCAGACGCTTCGCGATATGGAGATGCGCTTGCTGGAGATGTGCGCTCAAATCATCGAGCACAACCGGGAGAAGCGGCTGAAGCTGAACGACGTCACGCTGCAGCTCGCAACCGAGTTTATGGACAAAAACTATAACAACAATATTACGATCGAGACGGTCGCCGGCCACGTGCAGCGCAGCACGTCCTTTTTGAGCCGCATCTTTAAGGAAGCGACAGGCACGACGATCAACGACCATTTGATTCATCTTCGGATCCAAAGAGCCTGCGAGCTGCTGCGGCAGCCGAAATATTCGCTGGAGGACATTTGCCGCGAAATCGGTTACTCCAATGTCAGCTACTTCAACAAGCTGTTCAAATCGCGTATGGGACATACGCCGGGGCAATACCGGCTGCTGCAGTCGGCGGACCGGATCGCAGAGGCAAGCCGCGAGGAGCCGGAATCGACTTAACGAGGAAAAGCCGGCCACTCCGTCTGAGAGTTGGCCGGCTTTCGTATTCAAATAGTCAAAAGCGTATTTATTTTTACCCACAGTTCGGCTCCTTGCTCTCCGTCCTTCCAGGGAATGAAATGCGGCTTCATGATGTCATGCCAGTTCTCAGGTGTGATGGGCGCCGGCCATGTCCTTCGCGTCACTCCGCTCACGTTCGCCGATACCGGCCGTTCGTAATAGGAGAAGATCACCTCCTCGTGCGCTCCGATCATGTAGGTCGGATTGAAGCTGTTCGGCGTCTCCTCTTGTTTCGCGTAATGATAGAAGACGTAACTGCCGTACATCTCCGGGTTCAGACGCGCCAGCGAGCCGATCCGCTCCCGGTCTTCACAGCGGGCTTCCGGCGATTCTCCCTCCCCGTCGTGATAAATATCGAGCATCGGGACCGCCAAGCGGCTTGTGCCGTCGCTTCCCCCGGGCCACGTCTCCAACATCGCCCGGCAAGCTGCCGGCCATTCCCACTCGAAGCTTTCGCCTGCCGTTTCAAAATAAAGAAACAAGCCGTCCCCCTTCTCGAATAGGGAACCGGCGAGCATCCCTTGCCGCTGAAGCTCCTGCCGCCACTCGGAGAGGGATTCCTTCAAAGCCAGGACAAATTTGTCCTTGGTTCTTTCCTTCAGTTGAGCTCTGTACATCCGTCTTTTCATGGTTCGATCCGATAAAATCGCCGGGCGTTGCCCGCGCGAATTTCCCCTTTCTCCTCTTGAGAGAGTCCGTCAGGAAGCAGATCTTCAAACAAATCGACGACATCCCTGTAGCCGCCCGCCTGTAAGGCGACCGGCCAGTCGCTGCCGAATAGCAGCCGATCGCAGCCGAACAGCCGGACCAGCTGCTCGACGTACGGCCGAAGCAGCTCCGGATGGGGACCGCCGGCCATCGTGATCATGCCGGACAGCTTGACCGCCGTTTCCGGGAGCCGGGCTAGCCGTTCCATGCCGGTTCGCCACGGCTCCGTCTGCCGCGTCCGTACGGCCGGGCAACCCAGATGGCCCACGATCGCCTTCAACGCCGGTACCTCTTCCAGGTACGACGCGACGCCGAAGAGATCGTCAGGCTGCACGAGCAGGTCCAGCGTCAACCCGGCCTGCATTAGACTGCCGAGCGCCGCCCGGAGCTTGCTCCGGTCGCCGGCAGACCTACCCTCGCGAAACGCGCTGCCGTTGATCCTGATCCCGGTGAAGCGGGGATGCGCTTGCAACGACCTGAGCTGCTCGGGGAAGCGTTCCGCGAACGGATCAAGCCCGCCGCTTACGCCGGAGATGACCGGCCAGCTCTGCGACAGCTCCAGCAGGAAAGCTGCCTCCTCGGCCGTAGGCGCGGCCTGTACGGCGACAAGCCCCTCGACGCCGAACGTTCGAAGCGCCGGAAGCAGCCGCTCCGGCATATAATCCTGGCAGAGCAGCGCGTTATCAGGCTTCAGCCAGCCGTAATCGCCGCGCGCCGGCTTCCAGAAATGCACGTGGCTGTCTATGTACATGGCGCATCGTCCTCTTGCCCGCTCCGACCGCTCAGCAGCGGATTGCCGGAATACGGGTTCGGCCACGGCATGTCATAGCTTGGCGAATTCGCATACCGTTCCATGCCGAGCTTGAGCCTTATGCCCGCTCCGGGTTTCAGGCCGACCGCCAGCCACTTGCCTTGAACCTCGGCGTACGGGTCTTGCGGAAGGCCGCCTGCGTCGAGCCGCTGCGCGCCGGTGAACCGGTGCTCGCCGAACGTTCCCGCCTGAATGACGACCTCGCGTTCGTCAAACAAGCTGGTGTTGCAGAGCTGAAGCGTCACGCTGTCCGGCGCAAGCGCCTCCACCAGCGCGGACACGCCAGGCGGAAGACCCGGCCGCCGCTCCAAGGCGTCGAAGTAGCGCACCCTCGCATGCTGCAGGCCGCCGTGCGAGATGTGCATCGGGCCGCCCAGCGTCAGCTGTACGAGCGACTCGAAGTAAAGCGGGCACATCTCCTGCCAAATATGAATGCTGGAGTAGTTTCCATCGTGAAAGCCGCTGCTCCAGCCGCGCGGATCGCCCTGCTCCGAGCGCATCCGTTCCAGCTGCCGGCCGACGAGCTCCATATTGGCGGACAGGATGGCCTCCAGATAGTCCGGATTGCAGCCGCGAATATACTGGAACCACGGTTCCGTATTGCCGATATAGTGCTTCGTCTCCCGGCCCGTCCGGCTGTCTCTCCCCGATACGACCGGCACGACGATTTCATTCCAATCGTGATCCTTCGGAATCCGCTCGATCCGCTGCAAGTCTTCTTCGGCCATCGACATCGTCCACAGATAGATCGGATACTTCGGCAGCGGCTTCCGCCAATCGCTCCAGCCGTTATCCCCGTGCTTGTTGGGAACGAGCGCATGGCCGTTCTCGTCTCGGCGCAGCGCCCAGTTCGCGTCGAGCTGGGAACGGGCGAGCGCCAGCCGGCTCATGTCCCCCGTGAGCAGCACGGCGTTCATGCATGCGTTCGTAAGCGGCTCGATGATCGTCATGAATCCGTGCGGCCATCTCCAGCCGTAGTACCCGCCCCACCATTTGCCGCCGTTGTATTCGCCGATCTCGCCGGACAGGCCGATATTGTCCGGGATGATTCCGCCGTTGCGGCCGGTTCTCTCTTCCCAGGCCGCAAGATAATCGGCCACCCATTCGCGGAACGCTTCATCTCCCGTATGCATGTAGGCGTGCGCGACCAATCCGCTGGCGTTCAAATTCAAAGGGACGTCCCCGCGGTTCATCCTCTCGTTCATCATCGCGATCAGCCGCCGGTATACATCGTCGTCCGTCCATGGACATTTGCCCTTTGCGTAATCGACGCCGGGAATGTCTTCATATGGTGCCGGATAATGATCAAGGATGCCGCGATGGGTGATCCAATCCTCGGCCGTCACTTGGAAGCGCGGCCCTTTGCTGCCGTTCAGAGGCGAGCGGATCAGTTGCAACGCTTTGTCATAGTTCGGGGCGTCCGGGTCGTCACCCGTATACATGCGGGCGAAACGAACCGAGCGCTGCCGGTCCTTCAATGTAGCCGGGCCTGCAAGCCCGAGGAAGTACAAAAATAAATATCCTTCGCCATGATGCATCCAATCGTAATATGCATCGAATTCCCGGTGGATTTGACCGTACTCCGTCCATTGCCACGTAATCGCTTCCCATATTTTGCGCGACACGTCGTGCAGCTCCCTGTCTCCCCCGAGCACGTAGAGCAGCGCCAGGTTCATAAATCCTTCGTACGGGTCGTCCGAGCCGTCCATTCCCGGCCATTCCTTCTGCCAGATCAGGCTTCCGTCCGGCTGCGTGTAGCGCTCCACGAACTCCTTCGCCGCCTGATTCAGCGTCTGCAGCAGCCACTGCTCCTGCAACGCCCATGCCGGCGGAACCATCCGCTCCCCCGCTTCGATCCGCGGAAGCCCGCTTCCTTGTGCGTTCATATCACTTCCCCCTATTCCGCCGGAAACAGACTCTTGCCCTGAAACAGGGCATACACCCGGCTAAGCTCGTCTGGCGCAAGCCCTCGCCCGTCGCAATACGCCATGTTCGTACGCAGCACCTCGCAAGTAGCGGCACCGGTCAGCGTAACATGAACGGCCGGCTGCGAAAGACTGAAGCGCATAGCCGGCTCGACGAGTCCGTGCGGCTCCTTCGTTCGCAAAAATCGCAGCTGTTCGATGCGCTGCGCCGCCTCCGTCACGATATCGTCCGTCAGGAACGGCGCCGGCGTGTCCGCAAGCAAACCGAGCCCCAGCACACTGCCATTGATGACCCCGATCCCGGTCTCCGCTGCGAGCGGAAGCAGCTCGTCCTTGGCCGTATGATCGATCAGCATATACCGCGCATAAAATTGTATGCTGTCGAACCGGTTCAGCCTGACGAAGCGCATCAGAAGCGGCAGTATTCTTGTCGAGATGCCGATATACCGGATCTTCCCTTCGTCCCGCAGCTTCTCGAGCGCCGGAAGCGTCTCGTTCACAAGCGTCTCGTACGGCGCCTGCTCGGCATCGTGAATTTGCAGCAAATCGATCCAGTCGGTCTGCAGCCGCTCCAGACTTTGCTCGACGGACCGGATCGTATCCGCATAACCGAACGACTCGTCAGGGCCGACCGCTTTCGAAGCCAGAACGACCCCGTTCCGTTTCCCGTCTCGCAGCGCTTGCCCGATCCGCCGCTCCGATTCGCCTCTATTGTAACGGGGAGCCGTATCGATAAAATTGATGCCGCCGTCGATCGCTTCATGGATCATCTTCTCGACTTCGCGCTCATCGGCGGGGCCGAAAACGCCGGCCAGCGGAGCGCCGCCAAGCCCGAGCTTCGACACGCGAAGCCCTGTTCGGCCAAACGTTGTATACTCCATACTTTCATCCCTCCTACTTTAGATTGTAAAGATCATCCCTTATAATGAAATAGCCAGAGTTCCACATCTTATAGCATATCTTCTCTACAAGTTCAAAAGGGGGAGTGATCCAGGTGGAGTTTATCTATACGGAGCCGATCGGACTGACCGATCTCGCGGTGCTCGAGGTCGGCACGCAGGCCTGCACCCCGGATATGAAATTCGGACCGGGTGTGCGGGATATGTACATCCTCCATTACATCCACAGCGGATATGGCACTTATTCCGCAGAGGGGCGCAGCGAACCGATCGGACCGGGCGGTCTATTCCTTGTCGTTCCGGACACCGTCCATTCGTATTGGACCGATCCGGACGAGCCCTGGCACTATTCGTGGTTCGGTTTCGTCGGTACGTTGGCTGCCCGTTTCAGCAAGCAGGCTGGATTCACCGGGCCCGCTCCCGTCCGTACTCCGGATCCGTCCGTCTCCGTCGATCCGCTGTTTCGGAATGTGATTAGCCTGCGGGAGAAACCGTCCAAAGAGCTCCTTCTAACCGGACTGCTGTACCGGATATTCGGCACGCTTGCCGTCCCGGACGATACGCCTCCGCTGAGAGCCGACGTCGGCCTTCACGTGCAGAAGGCTGTCTCCTTCATCAATGCCCGTTACGCCGATCCCATCGGGCTCGACGACATTGCAAGCCATCTTGGGCTAGACGCCAAATATGTGTGCCGTCTTTTCCGGCAGCGCCTGTCCATGTCCCCTTACCGGTATTTGACTGACGTGCGGATGAGGAAAGCTTGTCGCCTTCTCCGCGGGCAGCTGCACGGGATCGCCGAAATCGCCCGTTCGGTTGGCTATCAGGACCCGCTTCTCTTTTCACGGATGTTTAAACGAATAATAGGCCTATCCCCTACCGCGTACAGAGAAAAGGCCAAACTGGAAAACAGCGGTGAAATATAGCAAAAAGGTTAGGTGAGGATCAGTATTTTAAATGTTCAACTGATGCAAAGTCTTCAATTCTATACTTTCCGCTTTCACAATTAAGCGTTGTTATCGAACACTCAGGAATCAACTCGCTTTGTACGGAGATGAAATTAAAGTGACAAGCATCAAGTTCGTCCTCAGGAAATGTATGAACCAGAAAGTCAGTTATTAATCCTCCATGAGTAACAATTACAATATTACTTTGAGGCGGGTATTGCATTGCTAATTCTGATAATAAAGAGGACAGACGTTGCCCTGCTTGCTTTGCAGAATCACCAACGGGTGGTATATATTCAGGCTCACGTGTACATCTCTCCCACATCGCAACAAACTCATCAAAAGTTTGTCCTGGTGAGTCTCCCCAATTAGCTCGTTCTCGCAAACGGGCATCCACATTTATTGTTGATTTCGTCTCTAATGCTATATACTCGGCGGTTTCTTTTGCTCTTCGAAGTGGGCTTGAAAGGATGACTGCTATCGGCAAATTACAAAAACGTCTAGCTGTCAATTGTGCTTGTAATACGCCCTTAAGGGTTATTGGAACATCTCCAATTGCTTTTTCTTTTAAAGCATGCCTAACAAGAAAGAAAGTCGTCGTGCTCATTTATCGGTACCTCCTGCTAGAGATTAGTGCCCTTACTTCAACGATTACGTACAACCCGTATTGAAGTTATTTCCAGATTACACCTTATAGGAATTACGAACAACGTAAAATATAGTTCAATTTAAACTATGCCTATTAATAACTAAAACCCGCAAGTTATGCGGGTTTTAATCGGGGTAAGATCTTGTCGCTGACAGTTCCGTTCCCCATTTTTTATATAGACTTCTTGCGTTTGGCGTGTCTACTCCGAAAAAATACTAATTTTTGAAGTGGGAAAAGCCAAGCGATCAGCCCTCATTGCAATCTTTGTATCAACCAATAAAATGCCAGTACAAAAATAAGGCAAGACGTTGAGATCATCATTTTACGATACCACGAAAACCTTCGCAACCATATCAAGAGGGGAAGCAACAGGCACAGGATCATGAGCTGGCCTGCTTCCACACCTAAATTAAACGTCAAGAGCGAGCCAATCAAGTTGCTCTTTGGAAGTCCCGTTTCGGCCAAAGCTCCGGCGAAGCCCATGCCGTGAATCAATCCGAATAAGGCAGTCAATATCCATCGCCACTTCGCCTTTTGAACAAAAAGATTTTCCACCGCTACATAACAGATCGACAAAGCAATCAAGGCTTCAACCCAGGACGGGATGACATGAATGCGACCCGTCGCCACTAGGAAAAGGGTAATGCTGTGGGCAATCGTAAATGCAGTCACAATCTTGATTGCATCCTTGAATCGAGCTGCGATTAATACTAAGGATAACAAAAACAGCAAATGATCATAACCGATTAAAATATGTTCGATTCCAAGCACAAAATATTTCCACAGAACGGAGCCAATCCCGGAAGAAACGGAGTCAATCTTGGACTGAGGTAAAGTGACCTGAACATCTTGTGTATTGACATCCAGAATATCCTGATAGAAAAAGTCCCCTGAACGAACTGTGAGTACACTCATATGCACGAGCGCATCTTCAAACGCCAGATTGTAATGAAGATCGAGTTGTTCGATCGCTTCATCGGCGATTAAACGCAGTTGAAGCACGACGCCTCTAGTAGACCCCTTTTCCTCCACATTCGTCGAAAGCAATGTAATCGTCAAGGGCTTCGAATCAACCTCTATACGAAGCCCTTTCTTTATAAACGATTCGATCCCTTCTTTTTGCGAGGACAGTTCATCATTCTCCAGATTATTATCCTTGTTGGCATCGAATTGTGGAAGCAAGTCTCTTTGATCAAGAAAAAGTTCATAGTCAATCTGGTTCCCTTTAACGGTTAACGCCGAGTACCCCATGCTTGCGGTATGCGCATATGACGTTGTAGCAATCCCAAAAAAGAATAAGAGGATGAACAAGGAGAGGAACCTTTGTACATTCATAGCTGCTAAACCTCTTTTTATAAATGATAAATGCTGTACATCAATTTGGCCGCTTCCGCGCGGGTTGTCGTTTCCTTCGGATGAATCCCGCCGCCGTAACCGTCGACCAGCCCCGATTTAACCAGAGCGGCAACGCTATTCGCTGCATAACCGGAAATTTCCGAAGTATCGGTGAAGGAACCGAGTTCAGCTGGCGAAGCGTCGATTGTCAGTTTTTCTATTATTCTGAGCGCCCTTTCCGTCAGCACCATCATATCCTCTCTCGTGATCGAAGCATGCGGATTGAATGCATGATCCCCGCTGCCGTCCGTAATTCCCATGCCTCTGGCAATCCTGGATGCTTCGTCATAATAGGAACCCGCTTCAACATCGGCGAAACGATCGCCAGCCGGTCCTTGCAGATTGAGCGTTCGTACCAGCAGTACGAGAAAATCAGCACGGGTTACTTGCTTTGCCGGACTAAATTGACTGTCTGAGATGCCGTTAATAATGCCTTTGGATGCCAAAACTTCAATCTGCTTTTTAGCCCAGTCCACAGAAGCGATATCGTCAAATGTCCTTTGTACGAACGAAATAGCGTATGTGCTGAAATGTGTCGTCGTGAACGTCACTTGGCCGGTAGCCGGATTATACTTTCCATTCGGAATGGAATGGATATCTCCCTTGCCGTCAATATACCAAACGACGATGTGCTCCGGATCTTTTCGTTCCTCCGCTGTAGGAGAATAAGGGATGCTCACGGTTACAGGCGCTTTCGGGTTATTGAAGGCGATCATTTTGTCTCCTGCTTGAATGCTAAGCTCAATCACCGGATGGGCCCCGACCTTTTTTTGTACACTTTCGTCTAACTTGCCGATATCCGCCCTGGTAATACGAAGCCCGACTTCGCTACCGATAAGATCGTTTTCCTTGAACATGTTGCTCGGAATCACGATAGAGGCAATGGAGGTTTTGATTTCTATTTGATATTGTTTCTTTCCTGTTGAAATGGAAGGAGAAGGAATTTGCTGTACATAGGCGTTTGCTCCTTCTGCTTCCTGTACGTCAATGCTGATCGTTTTCTTACCGCTCGGATCCGATTTCGCTTTGCTTTCAGCCTCTTTCCATGCTGCTGCATCAACGGTTGACGTCACTGTGTTTGTTGCCGGGTCGACCTTCACCTGGGGTACGATTTTAATGACATGACTCCCGTTTCCGCCGGTGTTTTCGTTGTTGCCGCCATTCCCATTGTTGCCATTGTTACCGTTGTTACCATTGTTACCATTGTTGCCGCCATTCGATGCTTTTATATTCACAGACACCATGCTATTGCCCGATACGACAGCAGACTCTATTTTCGAATTCACCAATTTCACGCTGTCCAGTACAATATCGGCCTTTCCCTGACTATCTGCGTGAAATGTCAGCGTAGCCAGTTTTACCTCTCCGTCCTGGCCGGGCGTATTGCCTAATTGCGTATGCGCAAGTTGAATGGCATTCCCTTTGACAACAGGCTCCACGGTAAAGCCGCCGTTGCTTCCGCTAATGCTCTTCACAAACTTCAAGCGGCTGGAATCATAGGTGACATTTACTTCATAGGCGTACAAGTCGGTTACATGTTTTCCGGTCACCGTGACTTGAAAGTCATCGCCTGCGGAAACATTTTTGTCCGAGATCGAGAGAGAAAAGGTCGGGGCTGCGTTGGCATGAACAACAATCTGAGGGAAAACGAATATGGTCAAAAGCAACGCGAGACTAAGCGAGAATCGTTTTTTTAGCATCGTAACATTCCGTCCTTTCTACATGAAATAATCAGGGGGAGAATAGAAGCTCTCCCCCTCTTTATGGTTGCTTTTATTTCAAGATCGCTTTAGCGACAATGACAAGGTCGATTAAGTCAACCCTACCGTCGTGATTCACATCCGCTCTCGCGTTCCAGCCCGCCTGATCGGACTCCTTGCCGTAAACCGCTGCAACGATAGCCAAGTCTCCAATCGTAACACCGCCACCATTGATATCTGCGGTTATTTTCTTGGCATTGAACGCTTGAACTGCCGCTTCCAACGTGGTTTTCGCAATATCCACCTGCTGCTGATCGGCATTCGGATCGTTCGCTATTGCGCTCGCCGCCTCGATTGCCGACTGCAATTGCGCTTTGGAGCCAATCGCGTACAAGCCGTCCCCATTTCCTTCCACTGCAGCATTGTACATCGTCTGAGCGTTTGCGATTAATGCATTCAAGAGCGACTTATCTACAGAATTCATGATCTGGATTTCATGAGAGGCTCCGTTAACTTGCAGCTCATTCCCTTGTCCGCCCGCAATGACTACATGGTCTACAGAAATTGTCGTCGTATGGGCAGCTTGCGTTGCCGTCTTGGCCGTAAATTTGAATGCAAGCAAATCGCCTTGTGCAGGCACGTTCGCTGCCAAGCTGGCAGCCATAATCCGGATTTGTCCCGGCGCCGTCTCCTTCTGATCGATGACTTTGAATCCATCGTTCAGCGATGCAACCGAATCGAACTGTATAAACGCCGGATCAAAATGCAGCGTCAAATCTTGCGCATATACCGACTGGTATACGCTTTGCGTAACGCCGGTCAATCCCATCGTGATTTCGAATGATTGGCCGGCGGCCGCCTGCTGCAAACCTGTCAATGTAGATTGAGGCATGGTTAACGCCGGCAGCACCGTCACGCTGATGCTTGTTGTCAATGCTACGTTGTCCGGATTCAGGACGCCTGCCGGCAAAGTTACGGTTCCATTTACCGTGAAGGTCTGCTCGATCGTAAGAGAATGATCATAATTGGCCGCAGCTACATCCCAAGACACAGCGACATTCTTGTTTCCTTTATCGGTAACCAGTTCTACGGTGGAAGGCAAGCCCAGGGCTTCTGCCGTCTTTACGGTTCCGTTCGCCACTCCCTGGATGGCTGCAGGCGCTGTTATGCTCTTTAACGTCACGTGTTGAACGACCTCAAATGTCTTGCGAGCCACGATCTCATACCCGTCATTGAGCATATAGAGTACATCATACATACCGGGAGCCAGTCCGTTATTTAAACTGACTTTTCCGGATCCGCCCTTTAAATAACCCCATGTTATCGACACACCTGCGCCTGGAGGAACAGCTCCTGCTTTGTAGATACCGACCCAATCTTTCCCATGCGCCGCCGCTCCGGAATAAGACATGGAAATGGCTTCCCCTTGCAGGTACTGGGACTTGTCCAGCGTTAATCGACCGGCAGCTACGCCAGCTGCCTGAACGGTTACGTCAATGCTTGTCGTCAAGGATACGTTGTTCGGGTTTTCCACTCCGAGAGGAAGCGTTACGGTTCCTGGCACCGGGAAGGTCTGCACCGTCTTGATAGCCGGATCGTAGCTAACGCTGCTTAAATCCCAATTTACGCTTGCGTTAATAATTCCTCCGTCGGTTACAATCGTAACGTTTGCGGGCAAGCCGAGAGCTGCCGCCGTCTTGGCCGTCCCGTTGTTTGCAGATACCGCTGCAGGCGCTGTGATACTGGTTAATTTCGCACCCGGGGTTGTAATGTCCACGTCCTGATACGAACGGTTATACATGTCATCGGCAGCGAATATCCGAAGTAAATAGGATGTTTTCGGCATTAACCCTGTAATCTTGTATTGCCTGTACTCATCATAGGGTTTGTCCAGCGGCAGCGAAAGGCTGTTGAACGATTTGTCCACTTCCCCGGTTTGCCTGTTGATCAGTTGAACGTTATATTCCAAACCGCGCACATTGTCAGTTGCTTGCTTGATCGTAAACGTCACTTCGTTGCTTGTCAGGGAATCGACCTTAATCCCCTCGTCAAATTGCGGAGCTATGAGTTCTTTAATTTTGTTCTTGTTATACGTAAAGGCATCTTTGCCTTCGCCAACGTTCACTACACGAGGTGTACCTACAAATTCATTGGTACTGACGTTGTACTGTTTAATGATCAGTTTCGGACCGTAAACCTCCAGGAAATTCAAAATACGAGGCGTGGTTTTATAATTGATATACGCGCCTTCTATATATCCGCCGTACGGACCGTTATCAATATAACTGGAATAAGACGTCGCGCCGGAATCGAGAAACGTAGCCGCGCCTTGATAGAGCGAACGTTCGTCGGTCGGGTCGTATTGCGTATGGCCTGACATATAGAACACCTGAGAAAAATCGTTGCCGGTAAGAAATTGACCGAAATTATTGCTTGCGGCGCTGCTCCATGCCGATCCCCACACCGTTCCGCTTATCGGGTAGTGAGACATGACAAATATCGGTTTGGTCGGAT
Source organism: Paenibacillus litoralis (assembly GCF_046244365.1). Classification (NCBI taxonomy): domain Bacteria; kingdom Bacillati; phylum Bacillota; class Bacilli; order Caryophanales; family Paenibacillaceae; genus Paenibacillus; species Paenibacillus litoralis. Next base: position 4,533,222 of record NZ_CP176395.1, read on the forward strand.
CATAATCCGGTTCGCTTTTAATTTGATTGAGGTAATTTTTCGCTTTCCCTACCGTACTCTCGCTGTTAATATTTGCGTCAAAGCCAATCAGATTATATCCATTAATCTTTACCCTGTAAGCACTGTTGTAGAAATCGTTATCGTACGAATTCGTCGATTCGTTCCACGCGCCCGCCGTACCGACAGGTATCAAGTTTTCGGAGCCGTTCATATCATGATTGCCTTTGACCATATATAACTTCGTCGTGTCAAATAAGCCCTCATTTTTCAGTTTATTGTATACGTCCCTCATGTGCCCCATCCAGACATACTCATTGGCATTGTTGCCGCCGGTAATGTCGCCGGGCATCACCATCACGTCAGCCTGAGGAAATACGCTCATGGCCTTTCTCATATCGGATTCTACGCGCTCGATTGCAGCAGGATTGCTGCTGATTTCCGGGTCGCTGTTCACCGTCATATTCAAGTCTGCGGGAGTCAACGCTTTATTGCTTTTTTGATAGATGAAGATGGCGTTGTCCAGTTCACGCTCGTAATAATTGATCGTTTCCTGCGTATAAAACTTTACTTTTTGCGTTGTTGCGACCGTATTGGCCATATTCGCAACCTTCTTCAACGAATCAAAATCGGTTTCGCTGAAGCCGTTGCCGAGACTACCTGCGATTATTGCATGAGCTTCCGCCAGTTTGGTGGTGAGTGCCTGCAAATCCACGTTATTTCCACCGTAACTATTATAGTTAGCCTGAATGACATCGCTGCTGATGGCGCCTTTCCAAATCTTCAGATCCGCTATATCGAATGAATTGCCGCAGCGATTGCCCAATCCGTCACAGCCAATATTTAACGGGTTCGATGTATCTAACGCTCCGCGTCTGATCGGGGTATCATCCATTTTGTACCCGTCGATATACAACGAAGCGAGCAATTTATCTCTGTCCACTACAAAGGTCACGTAACGCCAATCGGAAGCATCGAACGTGTTGCGCCCGAAGGAAATGTTTTTTACGGATGCGTTCGGGAACCCCAAATTCATTTTGACCGATCTGGCCGATGTGTATATGGCCCAGCCTGCGTTAGAGCCGTTACTGAAATCCTTGTTCGATAAAATGACACTGTTCTGATTCGTGTCGCCCTTATACCAGAAGGATACGGTAAAGCTGTCCTCGCCAAACGGCAAGCTTTTCGTCGTACCGACATAATTGCCGCTTCCGCTTTCCAGATGCAGAGCCTTGGTCCCGGGCATGATTCCGTCTACATAACTATACGCCCCCGTTGCTTTCAACGGATTCTCCGGATCGGCATCGTTCTGTAACTGATTATCGAACATTATCGATGCAATCAGGGGATTGTCATTTCCTGCTGCGTTCGCGAGCATAAGGGGCTGAGGGACTGCGGCTTGTACGGTGGTCGATAACAACATGAATATCATCGTTAACGCTAGGGTAAAAGATGAAATTCTTTTCATGACAGAAAACCTCCATAGGTTGAATTATATATTTGAAGAGCCTGTTCAAGGCTCGAGTAATGGAGTAGAACAATATCCACCACCTGTTCTTAATGAACATCGCCGCTCATGTTGAGACCGATGACGCCGCCATCGATTTCCATTTCATTTTGATTTTCAAAGTATATTCTCCCTTTTATGTTTTTTGTTCAAAAAATATTTAATCTACCTGAATATTCCTTTATTTTTCATCTGTTTTCCCTTTATGTACAAATATTATTGTACGATCATTTTGTCTCTTTTGTGTCAAATGACTGTTAACTGGAATTTAAGATTATGTAAAGCCTTTCTTATATTCGTTCTGGCCTACATGGCGATTTTTTTGCTATATATAGAGGCATCCATTCAAAAAAAAATGAATTTAATAAGCTTCAGCATGAAGTCGATGTTATGACGGAGGCCATTGCTCAAGCGCTTCCCGAGTTAACAGAGCTCATTCTTGAGGAACATATTACCGACGAGGAACGGAAGCTTGCTCTTCAGGATCTGCACAAGTTTAAACATGCGAAGAAGTATTACGAGTGGCTGCAGCAGTTTGTTGACGCGTTGCGGAGCGGAGCGTTTTTCAATGAAGCCCCCGCCGAAGCGGACTCGGCTAGAAACAAAAAAGAGACGCATGACGAGTAATCTTTATCTCGTTACGCGTCTTTTTTTAAAGTCTCAGAACGTATACATGGCATATATACTAGATCTTTCAGCCATTTCACCATTTATATCGTCTACCGTCATATACCCAATCAAAAATAAGCCATGACCATAACATAAGTGTAGACCGACGGATGGGATGGCTTAATGCGGAATACCGCCGAACGGATCACAAACTAGGGAGGGTTTTATATGTCCTTTGGTGGAGCTTTTACATCGACTGGTGCAATTCTTGTTTTGTTCATTCTGTTGGTGATTATTGCCTGCTCCGTTTGTGGATTCGGCTATTGATACTTTTGTAATAGGGATACTAGTCCTTTTCATCCTGTTGGTCTTTGTCGCTTGTGCCTGTGCTTTGAGGTAAAGCAATAGTCATTATTAGGTCGGAAAGCACCTACGAGGGTAAAGCACAGACAACACGTGCGGAAACAGCCGTCATGGTCAAACGTTTTTTGATATAAGCGGAAATTATTAATGTCTGAAATGATGAAGCAACGCCGAGAGCCCACTCACCGGCGTTGTTTTTTTGTCATCATCAAAATTCCGGCATCCTAACGTCCACCGTACGTTTCTGCATACTCGCCTGACGATCTCTATGGACTCGTACCAGCCGAAGGAAGTCGGCTTTTCGGAGAGCACGGGTAGCTTTCGGTCGAATGCCGCAAAATTCACTTGCCGATGAATCATAGGGGAGTTACATTGACTAGGAAGTCCGCTTGAATGGTGACCAAAGCGTTCTCGAGCGAAGTATGGAACGTCACATTATACGGGACGGATATGCTAAGAGCCGAGGCAACCGAATCTGCAAAAAGATCCCCAGAGCATAAGAAAGTTAATGAAAACCACATCATTTCATTGAAACCGTGAAGGGTAAATCACTCTCAATAACAAATTTTTTAAACGATGTTTCTTCTTCACGATTTCAAACGGTCGCATCATCTCGTAATCTTCATGTTCGAGCATGTGACAATGCCATACAAAAATTCCTGTGAAAGGATCAAACCTCGCAATAAAAGAGGTAACGTAACCAGCGGGGGCTCTAATCGTATCTTTAAATCCCCTCTCGTTAGGTTCAGGAGGAACAGCAGGTTTTGTAAATTTCAGTTTTCCTGTGGTTTGGAAATGAGCAACGTCAAAAGGCTGGCGCTCAAGAATTTGCATGTCAACAACATGTAAATGAATAGGATGATCATCAGTTGACAGATTGATTAAGCGCCATATCTCAACAGTTCCTAATTCCATTTTCTCAGACACTCGATCATTCCACATTTTACCATTCAGTAAATTCAACGATCTTCCATATTCATCCTCTACTCTGGTGAGTGTGAGATCTCTTGTCCTTGTTGCCATCTCTCTTGAAAGAAAATCAATTTTCGTTAAATGCTCTGGAAGGTAACTGCCATCTTTGCCTTTTAACGGAGAGGTTACTCTAAACTGCATGACATCGGTTGTTTCGGGGGAGGCTCCCATAAAGACATTTTTAAGATTGACCGTCTTTCCAAAGAATCGAGAAAAATCAACGATCACATCCGCACGTTCGGTCGTTAGAAGGAGTATCTCATTCATTTTCACTGGTTTCTCGAGTAATCCGCGATCAGTTCCAATTTGATAAAATGGCTGTCCAGAGTCCAGTTTGAATGTAATGGCTCGACTATTACAGTAATTTAACATGCGGAATCGGTATTTTCTCGGTTCTATTTCTATATATGGGGAAACTTTGCCGTTTACTAATAAGTAATCTGCGTCAAAAGGTGTGACAATCGAAGGATAAGGAAGACGTGGATTGTTTTTATCCGGAGTAGCGGGATAAAAGAGCGAGCCATCCGGATTAAACGATCGATCCTGAATCATAAGAGGGATTTCATATGTTCCTTTCGGTAAATTTAGGGATTGTTCATGCTGATCACGAATGATAAAAAAGCCTCCAAGCCCCGCATAATTGTTCAATCTCGTAATCCCCATTGTGTGGTCATGATAAAATAACGTAGTCGCTTCAAGGTTGGGGTACTCATATACTTTTCTTTGAAACGAAGGTCCTGTTTGTTCAAAATTTCTCGTAAACCACGCTTCAGGGTACCCATCACTGTGGTCATGCTGTTTTCCCCCATGTAGATGAACCACAGTCCTAACCTGTGGAAGTGTTTTTTCTGCACCGTGAATGGTCGTATCGATGGGGAGAAAATGCTTATCGGGCAGATCATTCATCCATTTGACATATGTCATTTCACCCTTCATCACATCGAAAGTCGGGCCAGGGTACATTCCGTTGTAGCCCCATAAGCGGGTTGGGCCTAGATCACGATGTAATTTTTGGGTAAATTCCCTCATGTTCACTTCATAATAAGAACCTTTCTTGTCTCGCATGATCGGGGAAATGGTTTTGGGAATCGGCAGTTTATCGACGAATTTTTGAAGTTTTACTTTTGCGGGCATATGAGTGGAGTCCTCCTCGCGGTTAATACCTATAAAAAGCGTATGAACGACAGATGTCCCAATATGTCGATTTGTCTCCCTCTTACTTTAAGGTAATGACGGTTCTGAATCGATGCTTATCAATTCGCTGCTGATTCCGATGACAAGAAATTGATATCATAAATGACATGAACTGAAATTTTTTTAGGTTTCTGTCATGATGCCGCCATTGACATGAAGTACCTGCCCCGTCACGAAGGATGAATCTTCCGACGCCAAGTAAATATAGGTGGGCGCTAGCTCGAACGGCTGTCCAGCTCGTTTCATGGGTGTTTCCAAACCAAACGTTTTTACATACTCAGCCGAATAGCTAGATACGATGAGCGGTGTCCAAATCGGGCCTGGAGCCACTGCATTGACTCGGATACCCTTGTCTACCAACTGGAGCGACAGCGAACGAGTGAACGATACGATTGCGCCTTTTGTTGAGGAATAATCGACAAGTAAAGGGGCGCCCGCATATGCGGTTACGGATGCGGTCGATATAATGGTGCTCCCCTGCTTCAGGTAAGGAAGCGCAGCTCTCGTCAAATAGAACATAGGAAAAATATTGGTGCGGTACGTATCCTCGAGCTGTTCGTCAGTAATGTCCGATATACTTTCTTGAGGGAATTGGACGCCTTGATTCAATATAAGAATGTCTAGCCGTCCGTAGCATTCCAATGTTCTTCTTACCACTTCTGATGAAAATGCGGGCTGGCGCAAGTCTCCTTCGATCAGCAGGCAACGGCGCCCGTAACGTTCCACCATCCGTTTGGTCGCTTCAGCATCTTCTCGTTCATATAAGTAGGCAATCGCCAAATCCGCCCCTTCCTTTGCGAAACCGATCGCGACAGCACGGCCGATCCCACTATCGCCTCCTGTGATAATGGCGATTTTCCCAACCAATTTCCCGCTTCCCCTGTATTCGGGATTGTCGGATATCGGAACCGGGTTCATTAAATACTCCAGACCAGGCTGCACATCCTGATGCTGTGGTGGAAAAGTAATCGGTACCTGCCGGCAGCGTGTCTCATAACTGAAGTAAGGATACTTCGGAATCATTGCGAATCCTCCTTTGCTTTTATAGCCAAAACAGAATATTCGCCCAGTTCCCGATTGGTGCCCATTTTTATTGCATGATTCTACTCGTTTAGTTGAGTGAGAGTGGAACAGCCGCTGCTGCACGCTACTCCACTTTCGTTCTCCTTTTTGGATCCTATAACAAAAAAAGCCCGTGTTTTGCACGGACTGGATTCGGACAATATTCTTGTCACCCGACAACAGCGGCGCTAAGATCACCGTAAACCCGATAAATAAATGACAATTCAACAACGATCTGCTCTGATCTGCCCTCTTTTTTAATCGTCCTAACTGTGCAATCCCCCTTCCAAACAAGGACGCTGACGATAGTGGCCGATCGGGATTTGGATGAGACTGGTTTTTCCTTGCTGGGTCAATTTGTAAATCTCGTCACTTACACTCGAATTAAATCCGAGCAGTGGTCGCCCTCCCATTCCTATGGCAGACGCCGCCAAGAGTAAGCGTTGTACAAGCATCCCCGCTTCCATCTGCTGAATTCGGTATCCTCGGTACCCTAATGACGATTTGAGGTGCTCCTTGTCACCAGCCACATGCACGCAGAGCGGTACTTGAAACAGATTAACGTTGCCCAGGGACATTCCCTGCTGCAGTCTTAACCGATGATCTCCGGGAAGTATTCGGTGTAGCATATTCGCTGTACGATCATAGCGATAGGCGCCGTCAGGAACGCCTTGGGCGTTATATAAACAACAATACAAGGACATAAGGGAAACAGGCTTTTCGCGATGTCCCTTCAAATCATTGAAATAGGAGAAGGAAGCCGTCGCCTCTTGCAACAATGAGGCCACTTCCGACGCAGCCATCTTGCTCAATACGAAATCCGTTTCCGGCGAATACCGTTTTCGGCAGATCGACGCAAGATCATACGACAACCGCTCCACACGGGGCATATATACCGCCTGAATCCCGCTTTCAACGTGCTTCTCCACCTTGACGTGTCGAAACGATCCTGTTGAATCCAGCATGGACGCTTCGTTCATCTTGGTCAGCATCGGGTAGTCCTTGACCTTTTTCGACCGTACGTAGTGTTCATGCCGAACGACCGGTAGCTCCCGGCATAAATCGACCGCAGCGACAACCCCTTCTCCATAATTTCTATCATGAAACCAAGATAGCGTAGGCTCCGTCGAAAGCGGAATCACCGCATATACACTTTCCTCCCGATCGGATATCCCAAGCAGATGATTGACTGCCCGATCAAGAAACTGGAAATACACGCCTGATTCATAACCGAACCGTTTCGTCACTTCCAGTAGTTGCCCGATCAATACGCCAGTATCCAGTCCTTGTAGACGATAGGAAAAGTCTCTATACTTATAGAAATTTTTCCAAAACATGACGGAAACAAAAACAGTGCCAAAACAAAGCGACATATCGCATCGGTTACCGAGAGCCCGGGCCAGATAGGAATCAAAATTCCCTTCACGAAGCAATACCAAACGATGGTGAGCCGCATCATAATGGTAAACGCCGACAGGAACATCCGCAGTCTTCAGATATACATATAGCTCGTTTGGATACAACCCGCCGCCGGATGGGACGAAACGCCGGTTCATCTGTACCGGGCCCGCCGATTGGTCCATGAAATTCGCCGCAGAGTATTGGCTCAATTGCGTGAGGCCATATACGTGCCAAAGAAAATGACCGATTGATTTCAGATCGGGATTGGCGCACGATTCACGTCCACCAAGTGTCAACGGTACTTCCGAGGATAAAGGAACGACCGGTAAGCTGCGATAGAGTTTATAGGTAAGCGGTGCGTCCTCCCAATCGATCTCCCCATCCGGCGGTCTGGACTCGTGGGTATCCTCATGGAGATTGTGCAGGAAACTATCCAAGCTCATCCGTCTTCCTCCTGAGGGCTTGCGAAGCAATGCCTGCATCGAAAGCATAATCTTACGCGGTTTTATGGGAACGGATGCGGATGTGGATTGAGTTGTTCCGGAAGCAACGGCTGCTTCGCATACCCGAGTAACGCCGGTACCTTCAACACCCTCTCTAGCCCCATCACACGGGTAAGATGATGACCAAACGTCATCGGTAGCATCCCTGGAATCAGCACCTTCACACAGAACAAATCATTTCGTTTTAATTCCGGAGTTGTCTGATCCACCACGATCACATCGAGGTTCAGCTGGCGAAACGCGTAAAGGACGTCCTTCAGGTCATCGGTCAAATCCGGATGATTCGGTATCCGGTTGAATTCCTCATGAAACGTTCGTATTGGTCGGTTTCTCTCCAACAGAAAGTGCAACCGCTCCTCCGCTTGCGGCAAGCTATACAGCATCGAATGGTCCTCCATCCCGCGCACCAGCGACGGGTCGTGGAACATTTGCTCATACCGCTCCCGGTTCGCATCGAACTTCTCGTTAAGCGTCAGCATCATCCCCGATAATTCATGAACCGCACTTTTCGCCGCCCGAACCGGATCCGGATGTGCACCGGCCGCGCAAATCAGGTTTACTCCCTTTGGTCTCGCGTTTTTCGCCAGTGCCCAAACGCTTGGGATACCGTTCTCCATAGTCGCGTTATACAAATGCACTTCAAATCCCGCCACTGTCTGCAATCGGTTGATCATGAGTTGCAGTTCCAGATCGCCCGCGGAACTTGGATCAAGCCGCGGGAGCGGCAGCTGCGCATACCAAGTCAACAGGAATGAATCTCGCTCCACCACTTCCATAATGCCGTAGAATATGGCCTCCTCCAAGCTTCCTCCGAGCGCGCAGCCGTTGGATGTTTCATAAATAAATCCTTGTCCGCAGCTTGAACTGTAATAGGCGAGCTGTTGAGGAACCAAAATCGGACTTTGTCGCATAAACGAGTAGCCCCAAACCCAGTCGGTTGGGTCGTCAGGATGAAAGGGCTTGAAAGGAAAATTAGGCTGCTCATACTGTTCCTTCGCGTACAAGCCTACCGTGACAGGATTAAGAGCATGATCCGCCAGATTGCGGTAACTGTCGATGATCATCGTCCTTTTGCCGCGGGGGGCCATACCGCAGTACCGCTCCAACCCCTCCATGATGGCAGTCAGCTCGCTTTCCGCATAGGAATGCGTTCGACCTGCCGTTGCCTCGTCATGGTCAAACATCGGAAGATTTACGCTCACATCGGCAAATGGCGATACGAAATCAACCATTTTTCCATTCAAGAAGCCGGTCTTATAATCCAGATAATCTTTGATCAGAAACTCCTTCAGGTCATCCAGCGAACGGCAGCGGTAGCTTTTCTCGCTGATCTTGGGACTTGGCTGCAGTGAAATGCGGGCCGCTGCAGGCGTGTCGTCAAACAATTGGCCGCAAACCGGACATACCGGGTCAGGCAGAAAGAAGTGGCTTGTGCATTTTAGCGTTTTCATGTCTAAGTAAAACATCCGCTCTTCCAAACGGGACCGATAGCCCTGAAGAACCTTCTGCGATTCCGACACGAGCAGGACTGTCATCTGTAATAATCCTGTAAGGGATGCCCAAGCGTTACGCGGAATTTCCCCGGCATCAGCCAGACGCTGTTGCAGCATCCACATCTCCTTGCGGTCACGTCCCGCCAAGAGATGCCGGGTGTCGGCACATTGCGTACAACCTGATAAACCGGGGCGAACCAGGGGTCCGACCACACCCTCGCCGAATGCGACGAATCCTCGCAGCCATGGAATACCTGCTGCCCGGAGTAATTCCTCCGCCTCCCGATGAACGGAAGTATGCCATGCATCGTGCAATACCAAGGCGAAATCCGCCGCTTCTGGTACTCCTGCCTTAAAATCGTTCAGACGTACAATCCGACTTAGAGCGGACATCTCTCTGCATACAAGGTTTGCCAACTCGCCTTCTCCGATAATGGCTACCACTGTGTTCACCGGGACACCTCCTCTCGCAGCGAAACGCCAAACACGCCTTCAAGCTCTTCTTTCAAAAACGGTTCCACGGCCAGATCCAACACGAAGAGTTGCTTTCCGTTCTTTTTCAAAATCTGAAGGGCTTCCCGCAAGACTTTCGGTTGTACCGTTCCTTCACTTGAAGGGATCACAAGGTCTACCGCGACCTCTTTTCCAAGTTGCACGGACGAAGCTTCCAGCACTTGAGCCGCACGACATTCGATATGATTCTGGACTTTAAGCAATGCAGCTTTCAACACCTTCTGGAACGCCATTGTCATATTCAAGCCGACACTGCCATACCAGCTATCACCTGTACCGATCCATACTACGGGGAACCCGGACACTTTCTCCCCTAAGGCGATCATCGGTGTTCCCCTCATAGCGGTCAAAGCCTGTAAATAAAACCGGCATTCTTCATCTTCCACCTTACTTAACTGCACCCGAATGACAGGTTGCTTCCGAACCTTCTGTTGCAAGGCCAACTGCTCGGTTAAATTAGCTTGTAATCCGCGTATAACGCCTTCCGCAGCCGTTTCCCCTACTCCGATTCCGACAATTTCTTTGGTCTGTACCAGTACACCGGCCAATCGTGACACGTACGCTTCAATCCCGGTCAGTCCCGCTTCCCTCCGCGCTTCCTCGTGCGTCAGACCTGTGCAGATCAAGTCCTGCAGAAGCCTGGCCGGTCCCTCCGACAACGGATCAACCGCCTGAACACGGCATTGAGAGAGCGGAAGCTGTCTCAAGTCCCCCTCTTCCCAAATATGGAGAATTCCCGTTTGCGCCGAAGTCAATCGGTTAAAATATGGCAGCAGACGGTTCGATACGCTTTTGTCCGAGCTCCCTTCCATCCACGTATTCGATACTTGAACTCTTTCGGCTGCCGAGTATCCACGTATCATAGGATGCGGCATGAATGGATGCCAGTCTCCTTCCAACGTTTCCAGATCAAGCAGGAATAACGAATTTCTTTGTTCCAATTCTCCGGTAACCGTTTTAAATAGCTCGAACACGATCACATTCGCGAGCATCGCTCCCGCAGTGGAGGAGAAGACATGCTGCTCCGGATCCTTATACACGGCTGACTGGTGTAAGCGGCGCCAAGCCGATTCCCAGCATCCCTCAGACTCCGGATGTACGACCGGACCCGCTATTCCTGTCTGATGCAAGCACATTGCCGGCAGGAAAACCTTCTTCTCCGCTTTGCAAATTGCATGGAGAAGCCGGAGCTCCTCAACATCTCCCTCTTGGGAAACATACAGAATCGATTGGAACGGCTGCACAACGTCTCGCCAACCGCGTGCTCCTTCTTTCTGCAAAGCAATCTCATCAAGTAACACCTCTGGATCCGTTCGGCGGGCTTGATCCGCCAATTCAGCCAGCCTCTGCCGATTCGTCGGCACAGAATCCGTTATCAACATACGAATTTTAGGCAGTCCGGACTCCAATAATGCCGAAATCAACGAAACGAAAAAAGGACCGGACCCGATCGCTAATACGCCGGCCTGTCGATAACACTGAAACCGGTATGCGCCGGAATCGCCGAAGCTGTCTAAAAAGGCTATTTGAGCAGCGTACTTTTGGATAATTCCATTCGACAGCTGATGCGGGCGATCTTGACTCACATCCCGAATAAAGCCCTTTTGGTGCAGTGTGTCCGCGATTTCATACACCCGGTCCCGGTAGGGGTTCGACAATCCGTCAGTCAAATCCGCCAATGTGTGTTCTCCATTGAACATGGGGATCAGTTTTTCAATCCACCGATCGATCATCTCTCCTTCCATACGGAACGTGCCTACGTTATTCCGAAAATACACGCCATCGTTCGGAACTGGAATAAAAAAGGTATCCCCCTTTACTTTCAGTCGCGCAGCAGGGGTTAAAATGGTCATTTCACTCCTCCTTACTGATGGGAATTACCAATTTGTTACATCGATTCTTCATTATTATATGTACGTCTATTCGTCCCAAATGCGTTGCCTATAATTATTAAAAGCCCCTGACAACTTATCGCTGTACAGGGGCGGACGCTTCTCCTCAAGCCGATGCGTGATCTCTAAGAATCTGGGAACGAATGGGTTAACGACAGCGATGGCAAAAACCGCCGCAGCGATGAAAACCGCCACAAAAGCCACCGCCAAAACCACCGCAAAAACCACCGCAGAAACCGCCACAAAAACCACCGCCGAAGCCGCCACAAAAACCACCGCAGAAACCGCCGAAGCCGAAGCCAATGCATAGCCGTGAAGGATCCACCGGGTTTGCTCCATTCGGAAACTGACCCGCCGGGTACTGGCTTTGTTGATTCCAAGGCGTCATCTCACCGGCCTGAAATTGGGAAACGTTCAACTGTTGAATTTCATTTTGAAAATCATTCATTGTAAATACCTCCGATTTTTTAGTAATGGATATTGGCAAAAGGAAAGATTGAACATGATTCCAATCTATGGAAGGGTATCCGCGCTTGTTACTGAGATAAACGCCCATTTAATGGGCCTTTGTACCAAAGCAAGCCATGGCGGCTGGGAAGATGGAAAGATCAGCCTGCAGGTGCAATCTTCGTCACCATATCGGCGCCAGACGTCGGACTGAAGCCGGAATACGAGGATGGCAAGTCCCGGCCGGATAAACCGTAACGGCGTTGCTAAATTTGCTATGAACTTAAAACGATTTCTGTATCGGGAAAACAACGGATAATACTAATCCCCCACTGGCTTAAGCTAGTGGGGGATTAGTTTGTAGAGGCTTGGAAGTATGTAGAAGGGAAGCAACCGGGGCTCCCTCCTGGTAGAAATTCACTTTTTTATATCCAAGCGACGATGACTAACAGGATGAATAGGGACAGAATCACTATTATTAAAGCATTAATAGCCGAATCCACAAACGGAACATGCCACGATAACCAACAGAATAAAAAGAACCAGGATAACTCCAGTAGAAGTAAATCCTCTGTTTCCATATCCGCGAACCTCAGCAACTTCACCCATGTTTATTTCACTCCTTTACAAGTCACATTAGAATTAGTATCCAAATCGACAAACGGAGCAGGCGACAATCACCAACAAAATGAACAATACCAAAATCGTACCAGTCGATGTGAACGCTCCACCAAAAGACATCGTAACACCTCCATAAATGGTGTCCATCTGGCTAATTCCCCTAAAGGTTCATCTCGACCAGCGGTCTGAAAACATATTATGGAATGGAATACTTTTTGACTGGGTATCTGACGATAGTTTTTAATATTAGGGAAAATGACTGTAAAGAAGTGGATGTATGTACCCTGTTCTGGTTCAATCGCTATGCTTTAGAGAAGAGGATGAAGTCAATGTATCAAAATCCATATTATTCACAATCCTATCCCGGTCATTCCAGTTCGCATCATCAATTGGCAATGGAGACCTTAACTGCGATCGACCCATTTGTAAAGCATGGAATGAAAGAAGCTCATGCGACTTCCTATCCACATGCATTAAGGGAAGCCGCGGCAATTAGTTATTTAATGGGAAAAGGATTTGGATATGCAACAGCCCATCAAATTGTAGAGTCGTGGTGGAAAATGGGTTACTAATTTGAGGTTTCTAGTATTCCAGATCACGCGAGACGATATGAGCAGAGAGGCAATTCATCTCTAGAGACTATCGCTGATATCACAACATCTTATTGATATATATCAGGTGATGTCACGGAAAAGCAGTGCTTAAACGGGAAATGTCTTGGCAGCGACGTAGGTTCATCTTTTTCAAAGGCTAACGAGCGAAATGATTCCAATTACACGGCAATCTCGGATTGGAAGGAGCGGTTTGAGTTCGATAATTGTTATTTTAGAGCTGATCGGCGCTTTGGAACAGTTTAATCTTCAGTATCCGGATCGTTCGTTTTGGATCGTTTACCGGGATTTATATTGAACTTATGCATGCGGTTCGATAAAGACTTCAACGTTCATAAAATCCTCGGCACGCAGAAGGCTCCCCGAAGGGAGCCTTCTGTCGTTCTATATAAGCGCGATCGCCAGCAAAGAGAACAGCACTAGCGGTAGAATCGCTCCTCCAAACCCAAACCCGTTGCCATAACCATAGCCGTACCCAAAACCCGATGTTTTGGCTTTCTTGCGTTTGGTCGATAACGTTTCTGCCCGGTAGTCGGGTGACTCAGACATATCTAGATAAACGTTTTGTTCATCAACGCCTACTATTACACCTTCATGTCGTCTTCCGTCTACCGTGATCACGGAGACTCTACGGTTCATGTAACGGTTACAGGTGTGGTATCTTTCATAGATGTCCATCATCATCCCTCCCCAATATGCAATATTGTATTGGGACTGCGGACAATTCGTGACGGCGGAATCCCCTACTGGCTCCGGCTGGTAGGATTGTTCTTCTTGGTTATATAGTATGTAGAAAGGAAGCAACGGTGGCTCCCTCCTGTAAGCTAACTATTGATTTACCTCAAAGCACAGGCACAAACAACAAAGACCAACAGGATGAAAAGGACCAGAATCCCTATTACAGAGAGTATCAATAGCCGAAACCACAAACGGAACAGGCAATAATCACCAACAGAATGAACAAAACAAGAATTGCACCAGTCGATGTAAAAGCTCCTCCAACAAATGACATCTAAAACCCTCCCTAGTTAGGTATCCGTTCGGTGGTATTAAAACATCCCATCCGTCGGTCTACACCTATGATATGGTTATGGCTGATTTTTGATTGGGTATATGACTCTGATGTTATTTACCACCCCGTCCTTTCCATTGAAAGCTACGGCCGTACAGATACGGCGGAAGCTGGCAGCTGCCGCCCTTGTATCCGACGAGATTAAAACGCAACCGGTTTACAGCATGCCCTGATCAATTCGGACGGATGGAAAGATTAGAAATCTTTCCATCCGTAGTTGCGAAACGATAGGTGCAACATCGAACAGCAACTGGAATGGATTATCCAAACTTCGTCTATCAGCACTTTCACTAATATTAATAACTATCATCATTAACCCAATCAAAAAAGACACGATTCCATAATATGTTTTCAGACCGCTGGTAGAGATGACCCGATAGAGAAATAACCAGATGGATACCAAACTAGGAGGGTTTTAGATGTCCTTTGTAGGAGGAGCTTTTACTTCGACTGGAACGATTTTGGTATTGTTCATTTTGTTGGTGATCGTTGCCTGCTCCGTTTGTGGTTTCGGTTATTAACCAATTATATTGTAATTAAAAAAGGAGGAAACGTAGATGAGTGAAGTTAGATTTGATGAAGAAAATCGTTTTGAACGTGATGAATGTCGTGTTGAACGTCGTGAAGAACGTCATGTCCTTGGAGCATTTACAAGCACTGGAGTGATTCTGGTCCTTTTCATTCTATTGGTCATCGTGGCCTGCGCTTGCTCTAGGAGGTAGGGGAATGCGAATAAAGACCATAAGGGGACTATTCACGTCCCTTTGTACATAAACCGTTTTAAACAAGTATTCCCACCTAACATAAACGAAGCCCGTGAGGGTATTATTATGTAACGTCGACGCTTTGCTGCCGTGCAATCATAAACGTAAATAGTGCAAATCTGCACCATAAAGAACCCCCACTGTCTTAAGCTAGTGGGGGTTCCAGTTATACGGTTCATTTAGCGGCCTCGACCGGAACGACGGCGACCAGAGCGGTCCCTACGACCAGAGCGATCTCTGCGTCCAGAGCGATCTCTGCGTTCAGAACGATCTCTGCGTTCAGAACGATCTCTGCGTTCAGAGCGATCTCTGCGTTCAGAGCGATCCCTGCGTTCAGAACGATCTCTGCGTTCAGAGCGATCTCTCCGTTCAGAACGATCTCTGCGTTCAGAGCGATCCCTGCGTTCAGAACGATCCCTACGTCCTGATCTATAATAAGGGTCCGTAAATCTGTCTCCGCAGCCAAAAAAGTTACACTCTGCTGTGTCTTGGATTCTTTGATCCAACATCGAAATTCCCCCTTTCGATTTAATGATTCATTTTATTACTATTTGGGAGGCGTTGCTTGTTTACTAGTTTAGTAGTATAAAATAAGGCTTAGAAAACCCCTCAACTGCCTAAGCCAGTGAGGGATTTTTATTAGTTCATCTCTTGTCCGCTCTCCTTCCAAAGCTCATTACGAGTCAATGCAGATATACTTTTTGTTCTTCAGGAGCTGAATCTACAGCATCGCACTCCACACTGACAATATTTTGGTTTCTGGCGACCCCCGCTTGCCGAATAATGCATCGGTATGACTTCTGCCGTTCTAGCACACTATTCATAAGGACTTAGATTCCCCGTGGCAGCGAGGCTATCGACCGATCCCAGTGAATTCCAAATGCCCCTCATGCGCCATCGGTTTGTAACGATGCTCCCTCTAGAGGAATAACTAACGTTACTCAAGTAATCCAAGTTCCTCATATACCCTCGCTGAGACAACACCATTCTGATCCATATGACGATCGCGTTGAAATTTTTTAAGAGCGGTGGTTGTATCCGCCCGAAACTTACCGTTACAGATTCCATTGAAGTAACCTGCACTCTTCAGGCGAGATTGAATTAATTGAACGTCTCCCCCAACGTCGCCTTCCGCTAGATCCCTTGAATTATGGTTTATATCACCCAATACATGTCCGTATATCGTGATTTTTGTCCCGAGTGGAATCAATTCGAATAATTCAATTACGTCACTGTTACGCATCCGAATACATCCATGACTGAGATGTTGTCCAATAGAATATGGCCTGTTCGTACCATGGATGCCATAATTCCCCCAAGGAACGTTCAATCCCAGCCAGCGGGGCCCAAATGAAGTCCCCCAATTTTCCCCCTTATATACGACTTGGTATTCACCAACAGGGGTCGGAGTGGATGGATTGCCAACGGCAATGGAATACACTTTTATTTTTTGCCCTTGCATTCGAACGATCAATTGATGCTGAACGGGGTAAACTTCAATGGATATAACCTCCTGTCCTGCGACAATCGG
This sequence comes from Paenibacillus litoralis, assembly GCF_046244365.1. Taxonomy (NCBI): domain Bacteria; kingdom Bacillati; phylum Bacillota; class Bacilli; order Caryophanales; family Paenibacillaceae; genus Paenibacillus; species Paenibacillus litoralis. Next base: position 4,549,774 of record NZ_CP176395.1, read on the forward strand.
CAAGTTAGGATCGGCATATGCGGAATTGGGATCAAATAACCCAAATACGATCGAACTTAACAAAATCATAATGTAGAATTGAGGACCTAAGGTTCTCTTTTTTTGCCTCATTATTAATCACCACTTAGGCTGATATTATCTATGCTTATTCGCAAATTTATTCTGTAACCCATGGGAACATTTTATTCACCAGGTATTGTTAAATAAGAAAATTAGTCTGTAGCGGCGAGAAATCAAAAAAGACCGACAGGAATAAACCTGTCGATCCAAGCAATAAACTATTGTTACAAGAAGCTTACTATCTACGTTCTTTTGAGTAGGATATCTTATTGCATATGCAATAAAGATATTCAGAATCTCATTTTTATCATGAATAAATAATATAATATAACAGGTAATCCTACGATAGTAGATAGTACTGTGAATGAAGTATATACTCTCTTCTCATCTCGTAATATAAATAGTAAAGATTTATACCCTAAAATACCAATCCATCCACCTATACAATTTAGAATTATATCATCAATGTCTGCTGCTCCAATGCCTAAAAGCCCCTGAATGATTTCAACAAATAAACTCACAATAAATATAAACAATAGATTGATTATTACTCTTTTATTGTTCATAAATAATGAAAAATATACACCAAGGGGAATAAAAATAAGTATATTGCCAACCACATTAGAGAAAGCGAATTTTTTTAAATTTGCAGAGTTGCCAGATATGTATTCACCTATGCTATCAAAAGGAATGAGATTGATTGACCTAACTAAAGTCCTTTGGCTATTAAATAGCTCCAAAATCGAAACTCTCGATAAGAAAAATATTTTAATTAACAAAAGTATGTAACAGATGAAAACACCATATAAAAAGACTGTTTCTATTCGTTTTCGTTTATTCATAAATATCTCCTTTTTTTCATCCTTCGCAACAAAAGATATGCTTGAAAGAAAACCACATCTTCGGCAAGTTCATCCAAAACAGAACGCCGTCCGGAGTGTTTTCCAAAGCAAAATCAACGTTCATTGATTCCAACGTTTTACGGACAATGGCCAGTCCCAAGCCACTTCGTTCGTTTTTCCGGCTCCGCGCCTTATCCACGCGGTAGAACGGGTCAAAAAGCTTCGGCAGAACAGTATCGTCAATCCTCACGCCCATGTTCAACACGCAAAGGCGGTATTGGTCAGCGACAGGATCGCTCCATATCCGAATCTCGCCGCCGTCCGGCGTATTCTGCACCGCATTCAATATGACGTTTGAAAGCGCCTTTTCTAACATTTTAGGGTCGGCAAGGCAGGTCTACCCGTTAGGAATATCCGTAACAATACGCTGGCCGTTTGCCTCAGACAATGTATGAAAGTCAGACAGCATGTCGGCAATGGTACGCCTGATGTCCAGTTTTTCAGGAACGGGTACGATTTTCCCGTCGTTCAGACTGACAATCTCCAGTATATTGGAAATCATTTTGCTCTGTGCGTCCATCATCTTCAAGCATTCGCGCAGGTATTTGGAATGGTCTTTGTAATCGCCTATATTTTCAAGCATTCCCTCCAGCAAGACGCTTGTAGCCGCGACAGGCGTTATTACTCGTGAGAAGCTGCAGAGAAGAAATACCTCTGTGTTTCCTCCACCTCGCGCTCCCGCAGGATTTCGTCCTCTAATTGGGAGATGTTTTTTTTCAGCCTGTCGTACATGGAATGAACGTCGCGGGCTAATATGCCAAGCTCATCTTTACGTTCCGGCAAATGGTTTTGTCACATAATCGTCCGCTTCTGTATCAAACGCCTTGATTTGGTTTTCGTCGTCTGAAAGGGCGGTCATCATCAGTACGGGCGTATTATTTAGCTTGCGAAACTCCCGAAAAAGCTCATGGCCGCTCATAACGGGCAACATGATGTCGAGAATGACTAGTTGGTAAATATTATTATAAAATTTTTTATACGCTGCAAGCAGACTTCATTCGACTAATGTTCTTGTCATCCGACATCGGACGGCCTCTCACGTGGGTAAAGTTTCCGAATAATGACCGTGACAACAACTTTATTCCATTAAACCTAAAGAAGCCGCGATTTACGCGGCACTTAATGAGATAAAGTTCTTTTCAACCGACACATGGCTGTGACAAGTCAGGTTAAGAGATCTTGAGCTCTTTTCGTTTATAAAATTAAAACGTAGTATATACACTTTCACATTCTTTTGCGGTCGGTTCATAAAAACAGTGCTTCTTCCATCGTCCTGCGTGCGGCTGATCATACCAAGTTGGCGGACATGGTCCGGGATTTTCGAACGTTCCTGGACGGAAATACCATAGGGAGAATTTGGCTGGCCAATTCCGCTCCCCATTCACAGCCCGTTGCGCCAGACGGCGTTCCCTCTCTCTTGCATTTTGATAGTACAAACCATGTTGCAATGCTTCGAACGCATGCGGCTGGTTGATCATTTGGGGAATTGTTCGGATTCCTTTAAAATCGGAGCAATTCGCTCTTATTCGGTTAATGCCAACATTTCCAACAAGGAGCATGCCCATTTCGCCTTCGGTCTCAGCTTCAGCTCGAAGCAACCTTGCCAACATATTAATATCCTGTTGCCTAGCTTTTACGACTGCCATTGGCTCACCTCTTTAGATTTCTAGACTCATCATATTGTAGGTGAAGCGGATGTGTTACTCTGGCAAAAAAGAGAACGATAATAAATAGCCGTTCCACCACACACTTCTGCCCGTTTGTTGAGAAAGGCAGTCGACCACAAGAAAGCCGGCTGCCTACATATGTCCTTGTTGAGCTATCGTTCTCCATTAGAATTCCTGTGGAACGATTAATTTGGAGTTTGAATACAAAAGAGCGCCTCTGTATGATGGGAGTACGCTACGGGTCTAAAGCCCTTAAAATCCCACATCAGGAGGTCGCTCTACTATGAAGTTTAAAGCACAAGATAAACAAAATCAACTCATTGAAAACATTACCGCTAATCACCTTGTTGTCGGTGTAGATATCGCTCAAGAGAACCACGTTGCTAGAGCCGTTAATTTTCGCGGAATTGCTTTGGGTAATCCATTAGAATTTAGTAATGATGAAGGTGGCTTCCGATCTCTCGATCGCTGGATCCGAGACTTGCTGGCTTCGTACAAGCTAACCAAAATAATCGTCGGCATGGAGCCAACAGGACATTACTGGCTTAGCCTTGCACAATGGCTTAAAGACACTGAGATTAAAGCTGTACTCGTAAATCCTCACCTAGTCAAAAAGAACAAAGAAAACCGCGACAATACACGATCTAAAAGTGACAAAAAGGATGCGCTTGTCATTGCAGACATGGTGAAAAACGGCTACTATTCCCCTGTCCGTTTTCATTCCGCAGAATACGAAGAGCTGCGAGTCCTTATGGCAAATCGAGAGACCGTTGTTAAGCGTCTTGTCAGCGCAGTGAATCAAATCCACCGCTGGGTCGACATTGTGTTTCCTGAACTTAGACAAGTCTTTAAAATCTTAACGTGCAAAGGTGCATTGGTAACTCTTCGGTTGTTTCCTCTCCCCGCTGATCTATGTAAATTAGAGCCTGAAGATGTAATTGCGGGATGGAAAAAGTCCATGAAACGACACTCGGGTGTTCGTAGAGCTAAGCTGCTCATCGATCTTGCCAAGCAAACCGTTGGTTCAATCCAGGCAACACACGCTTACAAGCTCCATCTTAAGCATCTTCTTGAGGAGTATGACTTAGCGAGCACACAGCTGCTGAGAATCGAAGATGAAGCCAAAACCGTACTTAAACGAATCCCCTATGCGGGCAAAATCCTTGCCATTACTGGCGTAAGTGCGATCGCTTTAGCAGGCGTTTTAGGGGAGTCAGGTGATCTCAGCGGTTATATCCACGGAAACGCACTACTGCGTCACGCAGGCCTTAATCTGACCGAGGCAAGCTCTGGGAAATGGAAGGGCCAGATGACGCTCAGTAAACGAGGGCGACCACGCCTGCGACACTTCCTCTACCTCATCACGATGTGCATGGTTATGACTAACAAAGAATTCAAGGCTCTGCATCAACATAATGTTCAGGTTAAAAAGCTGAAAAAAATGAAATCAATTTTGAAGTTATGCGGAAAGTTGGCTCGACTCTTAGTAGGTCTGGCACGTAGCGAGGAAGCCTACAAACCAGATAAAGTTATTGCACTAGCAGCTTAAAAACAAACAATAACACCGCTCACGCAAGTTGGTATATTCGCAGGATGACAAAGAAAGCACGGAGTATCGGGATACGTTACGCAAAAGGGCTCAGACCCGTTCCGTTAGAAAAACCGACCTCCACCCCTTAGATAGGTGTAACGAAGGAATGAAAGGGCTTATGACCCGTTGAGACATGGGAGCGAAAATCGCTAAGGGCTCTGTGGAGTATACGTGCAGTATATGGAATAAATTAGGTAGGGATTCCCCCACCTCTATTCTCGCACGCCTTCTAACGGCTCAACATAGCAAGCCCCGACTATCTTCATTCTTCTACCGAATTTAACAGGGATGAAATCCTGCGAATACACAAGCTTGCGTGAGTAAATTAAATCATATCGAGGGAGCGGAACGAGCTTCTCAATCACACTTTTGATTTAATGACTTCAAGTAAAACATTATCCCTGCTCTGTCTACATTGGAAAACTGCAAAGGGTCATCATCCATCAACCGTCTCAATTCGTCTACTGTAATCCATCGTGGGTTCTTAGTGTCATCACCTGAAGATAATAACTCCCCTTGTACCCTGCAACGGAAATAAACACCAACCGAATCAAAAGGACCATTAATGGTTTGATAAGCTCCAAAAGGTCTTATACATTCCACTTCGAAGTCTGGGTCGATACCTGTTGTATCAACCCGTGTATCCTCGCCTTCAATTTCTACTACATCTAGTCCGGTCTCTTCCTTAACTTCCCTGATTAGAGCCGTTATTAAAGATTCATATTGCTCAATTCTTCCACCAGGAAGTTCTATTCGTTGAGCCTCGCCCGATTTATTCCTTGTCTGCACTACTATTTCTAATGCTCCATTTACTGTTCTTTCAATTATGGCACGAGAATTTACTAAAAACACAAGTATCAACCCCATTTTCACACTATACAAATCAACCATACGCAACGTATTATTCGACGTGAACTTCAACTATCCTGCCCGTTCGTATTATGAGGTCACCAGATCTTTCTGGTGGACCTCATTTTTGTGTGGTCGTAAGATAGCGGTAGCCGGGGATCGAACGTTTCTGCCCGTGGGAGCTAGATCCCGAGAGCTATACAGTTCATCCCCCCTACTTGTTAAACCATGATTAGGCTGGTTGGGACCATGATCCCGAATCACATGCGATAATGTGGACGACAAGAAGGTTAGGGGTTGCCGGCGAATATATTATCGGGAGTGGTTGAATGAACCCTGTCATTGGATTAGATGTATCTAAAGGGGAAAGTCATGCACAAGCTTTTTCAGATCGAGGAACGCCCTACGGAAAGACCTTTCGATTTGAGCACAATCTTGAGGGATTAGCGTCCTTCCTCCGTTTTGCTCAAATCGTGGAGTCTTTTGCTGGGCAACGTCCGGCCATTGTGTTAGAAGCAACGGGTCATTATCATAGTCCAGTTGTACAGTTTCTAGATGATCATCTATATCTGTATATAATTATCAATCCGTTACTTTCACACCAAGCGAAAAAGATGAATTTGCGTAAGGTGAAAACGGATGTGGCTGACGCATACCAGCTGGGTGAATTGTTCTACAAAGAAGAGCTGGAGCCTTACAAAAAACGGGGTCAGTATCTGATGAATCTGCGTTACCTGACACGGCAACATGAGTCACTGACTGAAATGTATGTCCAGGCAAAGCTGCAGTTTCAAGCGGTACTGGATCAAGTCTTTCCAGAGTATCACGGCGTGTTTGGTGACCTTTATTCTAAGGTGTCGCTTCGTTTCCTGGCTCAGTATCCAACGTCTCAATCGGTGTTAGCGATGTCCGAGGAAAACGTTACGGCGAACATACAACGCCTTGTTGGACATGTCGCCTCGAACCGGTGGTCGCTGGAACGGGCACAGAAACTAAGGGCTGCAGCAGAGCGAAATCCCTTCAGAGAGACCGCTTTTCCGAGTCATTTAATCTCATTGGAGCTTTTCATCAATTTACTTCTTCAGTACCAGGAGCATCTAACGAAACTGGATAAATCGATAGAGGCCCTGGCTGAAGAATTACTGGAGTATGATTTAATCCAATCGATACCCGGCATTGGCACCAAAATTGCTGCAACAATTTTAGCTGAGATCGGAGAAATCGATCGGTTCGATCACGCAAAGAAACTGGTTGCGTTTGCCGGTATTGATCCAAGTGTCTTTTCTTCCGGCAAGTTTACAGCAACCCGAAATACAATCACCAAACGCGGTTCCAGGAGACTCCGGACAGCCTTATATCAAGCTGTGCGATGTGGTTTGCGAAGCTCACGTAATAAGAAAATCAGGGCTTATTACGACAAAAAGCGAGCAGAAGGTAAACTGTTTAAAGTAGCCGTGATCGCATGTGTAAATAAACTGATCCAATGGATTTATGCGATTTTGACCAAGAAAGAACCTTTCCGCTTTGACTGAGTAAACAAAGTTTGGACATCGAGGAAAACCTCCCCAAATTCTATGGGGTGGTTATTTGTCATGTGTTTTTACCAGTATAGCACCCTTCGTTTTCTTCATTAATAATTAAATATTGACAGGCTATTAGCTGGTATAGGTAAGAAAAGTCAGCCGATCTGTTGGCAGCCGTGAAGGTGGTTATTGAGCAACCGTACTCGTTTAGTTTAGTCTTTTCACTGGTTGTTCTTAAATAAATACCTGATACCTTTTTTCAGCCATTTTCTCATTGGCATATCTGGGGATTATATGCAAATGAGAATGGAAGACATGTTGCCCGCCCACATGACCACAATTCCATCCAACATTATAGCCGTCAGGTTTGTAATTCCGTTCTAAATACAACTTAACTTCGTTTAACAGCTGATAAGCCCTACTGTGGCTGCCATTCATCTAGCCCCTACCCTTTGCCACTTTATTCATCAGTTCATAGACATTGTCGAAATCGTCTCGCATCCGTTGAATAATGCAAAATTTTGAAAACAATTGTTCAAGGCTGTTCGCAATTGCTTTGTTGGCTTTATGCCGTTCTCGTACCAGATGTTTTTAACAACGAGCGTCCCGGCTTTTCGCTCCGCGATTACCTCGGCTCGTCCGATGAGGCTTTCTCCGTATAATAGAGGCAGCACATAATAGCCGAATTTCCGTTTGATTGCAGGCGTGTAAATCTCCCAGATGTAATCGAATCCAAACAATTCGTTGATCAGTTTTCTGTCCCATATGAAATTATCTAGTGGGGCAATCAGCTCGCAGCGCAATTTCGGCGCCGGATTTTGCAGGACGGCTTCAATAAGCGGCAAATCCTCCGAGCGGCAGTACAGTATATCCTTCATTTGTTTCACGGCAACAGCAACAATGCGAGCCTCGTGCAACAGCTGGCGGAAAACCTCGTTGCGCTGCTCCGCTTTCAATCCCCAAATGTTCAGCCAGGCATCGGATGCGCGATTCCATAAAAGGCCAACAGCGCCGATTCGACGCAGTACCCGCCACTTATGATGCTCAAGCTCGCCCTCCAGCGGCTCCGGCGCATTCAGCAGATTTGGCTGTATGTGCTTCCCGGCGATATCGTAATATTTACGCGTTCCTTTTTTGTGATGGATAATCAACTCGCCTGTCGAATACATCTGCTCCAGCACCGACCGGGATGAATTGTTTCCGCTGCTCCAGTGGATGGCCGATTGCCAAGCGAAATTAACATCCAATTTAAGATCATCCGAACTTAGCGCACCGTGATTTTGGATGTGAGCCCGTACTTGCTCTGTCAACGTTTCCATTTCGGGATAGCGCTTGGCATGTTGTCGGGCAGCCTGCCTGTACCGCTCAAAGTACGGCCAGTCCTCGACAGGGATAATAGCCAGATTCTTGTCGGGATAATCGACCAGGAGTCTATCTTTATACAGCAACTCGTCGAGCATGTACTTGGTAAATCCTTTGATTCGCGACTGCAGCACCAGTTCGGCGTTTTTTCCGCAAACATCGATGGGATCGTATTGAATACAGCCGACCTGCCGCACAAAATCCAATACTCCCTGCTTTCCGGTAAATTGATATTCGCCCAACAGCCCGTGCTTCAATAACAAAAATTGCCGTGCCTGGCGGTTCGTCATTTGGATCATGTACGCATTGGCTCCTTAACGAAACAAACGGGAACCGCTTGCACATGATGATGGATGGCGAGGTTGCTTTTCTCAATAAAGTTACTATTTGCTTCTTGCCATAATGGTGGTATCCATTGGGGAGCTTCATTAGCAAACCCCTTTCCTAATTTTCCAATAACCGAAAATTGCTCTTTTTCATCGATTTCAACCACGCCTATTCCCCCTATCCGTTGGAAAATACACAAAAAAACAAACGCATGTTCCCATGAAATTTTATCATTGTCTGGATCATAAAAACAAGAGCTATTGAAAAATAACTGCCCGTTACTTAAGCGAAAGGCTGCCGATTGTCAGCAGCCCTGGTTGAGCAAATATATCCGTTAATTGAGTTCACTTTGTTGAAATGCATCAAATTAATCGTTCAAATACATAAGGAGATAGTAAAGAGAATTATTGACCTCAAACAAGAATTCGAATTGACAAGCCCCAGAATCAGAATCACTGCTTACTTGCCATACTTTGATGCTATATGTTCCGAAAAAAGTCTGTTTTTATTGAGTGACTTCGTCGCTTTTGTACTCCAAAATATCACCCGGCTGACAATCCAAAGTCTTACATATCGCTTCTAATGTTGAAAAACGAACCGCTTTTGCTTTCCCGTTTTTCAGAATGGAAAGATTCGCCATAGTAATTCCAACCCTCTCCGAAAGTTCTGTTACGCTCATTTTCCTTTTTGCCAACATCACATCAACATTGATGATAATCGCCATGATATTCACCTCAGATCGTTAAATCATTTTCTGATTTTATATTAATAGCTTCTTGTAAAAGTCTTTGGAGAACAGCAGCAAAAACGGCGATCACCATAGAGGCGAAAATAATGACCAATCCGATTGGTATGAAACTTGGAGGGTCAACTCTCTTCGCCATGAGATAGTAGAGTGGCATAGCTAGCAGGTACAAGGTACTTATTGTGATGGCACAGTATTTTATATTCTTTAAAGCCTTGACGGATAATTCCGAGAACGCTTGGTTCTTATCAATATAGCTTAAAAGTTTAAAAGCTTGATACAGAGCGAAGTAAAAAGGTATCGCTGCCGCGTACATATCGATTAAAACGAGAGATTTCATATAAGTAATATCTGGATACAATTCTCCGGCAAAATTCCCGATCTTAGGCAACAAAAATATGCACAATGCAAGAACTGGGATTCCAATAAGAATATTAGCCATCTTCAAAAAGAGTGTTGTTCCCCGTTTCATAAAAAGCACCTCGCTAATTTAATTATAAAATGACTTTAACACACGATATATTGTTTAACAATAAATATATATCGATATATATTATATTGTTATTGTTAATTGAATATCCTTTATATTTTAAGCAAAAAAAATAAGCGAGGCTGAGGCAGTAAAATCCTTTGTGTAAACTCTCGAACTAATAACATAAGAGTTACTAGGAAGGGATTTTCCGCTTGATCTGCAGTTATTGGTGACAGGTTTACAGCGTTCTGTCGAGAATGGGATCAAGTTCTTGTCAATTTCGGGAATGGGATAAAGTTCTTGTCATTAGACTTTTACAAGAACTTTATCCCATAAAATCAAAAAGCCGCATTATATGCGACTTTCAATGAGATATTGTTCTTGTCGTTCGACACCTTCACCTAATTAGAAAACGCTTCCACATCACTGTCTTGACTCCCTTTTCTCAATACTTCATCCTATTTCAAAAAGGGAGCGAGACATAGGGAATGAACTGGAACTCCCCCGTCTCGCTCTCTATAAGGCTTTCGCGGACTGCGTCCGCTAACTGTTCTCCCGCGTCCCTATCGTATTCGCATGGTGCAAAAGCCCCTCCAGCATTTCGTCGGTGAACGCCCCTTTGCTGAAAGCGACTAGCGATCGGAGCGGCATTTCTCGGATAAACACAGCCATCATCTCCGAGCTGTGCTTGTCTTGGGAATCGGACAGTCCTTGCGTAAATTGGCGAATGATAGGCTCAACCCGAGGATCGGCGATCAAATCCGACAAGGATGACTGGCGGTCGTATTGCCTTGCGATCAAAGTTGTCGAGCGGAGGGTTACCGTCTCTTGCAGCATAATATGCCGAGAGGACTGTCCGATCAGAATATCGAACTCTCCCGTCTCCGCGTGCCAATCTTTAAGCTCTGGATCATAATAAGCGAACGCCCTCTTATCCAAATTAAAGACGATTTCTTTGGCTTCCCCGGCAGGAAGCTCGACTTTCGCGAATGCCTTCAGTTCCTTCTCCGGCCGAACCAATCGGCTCACCTTGTCCTTTACATACAATTGAATCGTTTCCTTGCCTGTTCGATCGCTGGTATTCCGAACCCGAAGACGCACGGTGAGCGTTTCTTGATCGCTGAAATCTTTCTTATCGAGATACAAATCGCTGTATTCGAACGACGTATAGCTTAAGCCGAAGCCGAACGGATAAAGCGGCTCGATATTGCGGCTGTCATAGTAGCGGTAGCCGATGAAGAGGCCTTCGCGATATTCGCAGCGATCGCCCTCGCCCGGAAAACCGAGAAAAGCCGGAGTGCTTGGCAGATCGATCGGGAACGTTTCCGCAAGCTTGCCGCACGGATTCGCATCTCCGAACAGAATATCCGCAAGCGCGCCTCCAAAGGCTTGGCCGCCCAAGTAAGCTTCAACGATTCCGCCCACATGCTTCGCCCAAGGCATCTCCACGGGGGAGCCATTGCACAAAACGACAATGACCCGCTCCTGAACTTGCGCTACGGCGCGGATAATCTCGGCTTGGTTAAAGGGAATCCGAAGATGCTGCCGATCATACGACTCCGATTCGCAGCGCTCGGGTAGTCCGACGATAACGATAGCCGCTTCGGCTTCCGCCGCTGCCGCTCTCGCCTCCTCCTCCCACGCCTTGTTGATTGCCTCGCTGTCCAGATCGTAGCCTTTCGCGTAGACAAGCTCTCTGCCTTCGCCCAGCTTGGCGGCAAATGCGGCTTCAACATCGTCCACTTGCGTCGGCTTCATATGCGAACTTCCGCCGCCTTGAATTTTCGGCGAACGGACCATTGCTCCTATAAGCGCGATCTTACGCTGCGCCTTGGACAACGGAAGCAGGCTCGCCTCGTTCTTAAGGAGCACCATGCTTTCCGCTGCGGCCTTCCGGGCAAGATTATGGTGACTCTCGTAATCGCAATCGATCGGCTGCCCGGAACGCTTCGCGGAGAGAACGGCCAATTGCAGCACCCGCTCGACGGCGCGGTCCAGCGCTTCTTCGGTCAATGCCCCGCTTTGCACCGCCTTGATAATGCTTGCAGGACCGTAGCCTTCGCTCGAAGGCATCTCCAAATCAAGCCCGGTCCGAATTCCTTCCGACAGCACGTTCACCGCTCCCCAATCGGAGACGACCGCGCCTTCAAACCCCCATTCCTGCTTCAGAATTTGATTCAACAAATGCGGATGCTCCGAGCAATAAGCTCCATTGACCCGATTGTAGGCGCTCATGATCGTCCACGGCTGACTGCCCTTGACGGCAATCTCGAAGGCGTTCAAGTATAGCTCCCGCAGCGCTCTCTCTTCTACGACAGCATCGGTCGTCATCCGCCGCTCTTCCTTATTGTTGCAAGCATAATGCTTCAACGAGGTGCCAACGTTCTGGCTCTGAACGCCGTTAATGTAAGCTTTGGCCATCTCCCCCGACAAATAGGGGTCCTCCGAGAAATATTCGAAGTTCCTCCCGTTTAGGGGAGAGCGCTTCAGGTTCACGCCAGGCCCGAGCAAAATATCCACTCCCGCCGCATGACACTCCTTCCCGAGCGCAACGCCGATCTCCGTCAGCAGTTCCCGGTCCCAGGAGGATGCCAGCGCGGATGCCGATGGAAAGCAAGTGGCCGGAGCGCTGTCACTCACATCGAAGTTGACTTCAAATTCGTCAAGCTTCCTTAACCCGTGGGGGCCGTTCATCATGACGATGGACGGGATGCCCAATCTTTCCAGCGCGTTCGTTCTCCAATAATCCTTGCCCGAGCACAAGCTCGCCTTCTCCTCCAAGGTCATGAGGGAAAGCCATTCCTTTCCTTTTGTAAGCTTCATCCGTCTGTTCCTCCTCGCACCTGCCTATCCTTTTACCGCGCCGATCGTTATGCCTTTAATGAGATATTTTTGAAAGAAGGGATACATGGCGATTATCGGCAGAACGCCGACTACGGCGACCGCCATCTTCACGGTCGTGCTGGGCAAATTCGCCCCGGCCTCGCCTAATTGCGCGCTGAACTTGCTTTCCGTCAGAAACTGAATGTCCGTCAGCATTCGATTCAGAATGTTCTGAATACTGAATAGCTTGGAATCCGTCACGTAGATCATGCCGTTAAACCAGTCGTTCCAGTAGATGATCGTCTGAATCAGGCCTACGGTGGCCACGATCGGCATCGACAGCGGCAAAATGATTCTCCAGAAAATTTTGAATTCACCGGCTCCGTCTATTTGCGCCGCTTCGATTAAGGCCGGAGGGATCGTCGTCATGAAAAAGGTCCGCATCAGCAGTACGTTAACGCCGTTCATCAGCAATCCGGGCACAATAAGCGCCAGAATCGTATTTTTAATATCGAAAACTTGCACATAGATCAAATAAGTCGGGGTCAGCCCGCCATTGAACAACAAGGTGAAAAAAACGAAAAATGCAATTCCCCCGCGCCATGGAACGCCTTGTCTGGACATCGGGTAAGCGAGCATCGCGGTCATGAGCAAACTCGCCGCCGTGCCGAAAATCGTTATAAACACCGTTACGCCGTATGCCCGCGCGAGTTGATCGGAATGATTCCATAAGTAACGGTAAGCATCCAGCCCCAGCTGATCGGGAAAAAAGGTGTAGCCCTGCCGCAGAATCGAGCTTTCATCCGATACGGATGAGATGACGAGCAGCAGGAAGGGCAGCACGCAGGCCGCTGCTAGGGCAAGCATCGGAAGATGAAGCCAAATCTGTTTTCCCCTGTTGATCGTATTCATGCTTCTCCACTCCAGTCCCAGACCTTAGAACAATGCGCTGTCCTTGTTGAATTTGCGCACCGCGTAATTCGATAGCAGCACCAGTACGAAGCCGACGATGGACTGGTACAGCCCTGCGGCGGAAGACATCCCGATATCTCCGAGATTCATAAGAGCCCGGTACACGTAAGTGTCGATGACCTGAGTCGTATCGTTAAGCGCTCCCGAGCCTAGCGGAACTTGATAAAACAAGCCGAAATCCGAATAGAAGATTTTACCGATAGCGAGCAAAGTCATCATAATGATAATCGGAGACAGCAGCGGGAGCGTAATGCTGCGGATTTGCTGCCATTTGGAAGCACCGTCCAGCTTGGCCGCCTCGTAATATTCCGGGTCGATCCCGACAATCGCCGCCAAGTAAATGACGCACAGGAAGCCGGCCCCCTTCCACAAGCTGATGATCGTCAGGATGAACGGCCAATATTGCGACTCGCTATACCACGAAATGTCGTCTATCCCGAGAAGTGGAAGCACGGTCTTGTTCATAAAACCGGTATCCATGCTCAACAAGGAATAGGCCAAGTAGCTGACGATAACCATCGAGATGAGATGAGGCAGCAACAGCACACTCTGATAAAATCTCGACATGAACCGGCTGCGAATTTCATTAAGCGCAATCGCGATTCCCACGGCGAAGGCCGTATTTAAAATGATGAATGAAAAATTATAAAGAATCGTGTTTCTAGTGATGATGTAGGCGTCCTGCGTTTTGAACAAATATTCGAAGTTTCTAAGGCCGACCCAATCGCTGCCGAGCAGCCCCTTCGCAAAATTGTAATCCTTGAAGGCGATAAGCAGCCCGAACATCGGCAAGTAGTTGTTGATTAGCAAATAGGCCAAGCCCGGAACCATCATGAGCAGCAAAACGCCGTATTTGCGGATGCCGTTCTTCCGGCGGAGCCGATAGGTTTGTTCCATATTACTCCCCGCTTCCCACGCTTATCGCTGATGACCTAAGGAGCCTAACTGGGCCAAGCAGACCGGAGGGCTCCTGCTGAACGAACTTGGAAAACCAATCCTGCTGATCCTTGACCAACGTATTCGTCACCTCGACGATCAACTCGTTCGACCCCTGCCGCCAAAACTCCGAAATATCCCACACATAGGGAGCACATAATCGGACTCCGGCTTCCCGTCCGTTTACCCAAACTTGCGCCGTCTCGTATACCCGGCCCAAATCAAGCCAGACAGGGCCCGCAGCTTCATCGTTCTGCACTTGGCATTCGTACTTAATCGTGCCTGAGAATCTTGGCAGCAAATCGCGAGAGCTTATGTTCCGCAAGCTTGTCAATGTCCCCCAAGGCTTGAACGCAGGGTAGTCCTGTGCCGAGGCCAACGAAACATGCCACTCCGTCGGCTCGATCAGACGGCTTGTCGCTTCCGACGTTGGTGCCGTCTTCCCCGGACCAATCGAATAATTCGCCTCGTCACCGGGCGGAATGCGCAGCAAGACGGCCGATTCATATGCTCTGAGCGTGAGATCATGAGCATATTTATTACCTTCTCCGACCCGATCCAACGTATTGCCGAAAGCGTCGTAGCGCAGCCATACTCCCTCGCCCGGAAGAATGACGCGAGTATTCAACGTCTCTTCGGGATGCTCATTGAACAGCATTACGGTTTCCAGACGGTCATGACGATACTGGTACGCTCGAAGATAAGGCTGTCTTTCGCATGCCTCAAGCTCGTACATGCCCCAATCCCGCAACGTATCGGCAAGCTGAAGCAGAGGCACAACGGTAACTTGTGCCTGGGCTTTCAATTTCCTCAACGGCTCCGCATGCGGCACGGCTTGACTTGCCCGCTTCGGCAGCGAGTCGACAAAGACGACCCGCAAGCCTGACGCGGCTAGCTCGGACAGCTTCGCGATCAATTCAATCGGCAACGCTTCTGCATAGGGAACGATTAAGCAGCGATACCGTTCTTCGTGAACGGCAAGCTCCCCTTGAATAACGCTTGAACGAAGCAAGACGTCCGCCGGCAGAACGTCGCAATCGATTTGACGCTGCATCAGCTGCTTGACAGGCTCTTGGAACAACATCGACTCCCCGGACCATTCCGCTTCCGCATGATACAATACCCCGGCGGTAGCCACGTGCTGTCCGTCGTTCAGTAAGTGGCAAAGCCGGTTCGTATAGGCGTTGAGCAGCCCGTAATGCCTGAACTGCGGATTATATCCCCTTGCATAGAAATGCGGAGGACAGTCCCAATCGGGAAATTCCTTCTGAGAAAAGGCATGGGGAACGAAATGGTTGACGCCTCTAACCAGCATATGATCGGTCAGCCACTTCATCAGCTTCAAGCCTTCCGCCCAGCCGTAAGCTCCGAAAATCTCGCAAAACGTCCGTCCCCGCTTCCGAGGATCGATATGTCCGAGCGATGCCGCCAGCTTGGTCATTCCGTAATGGAAAAAGACGCTGTCCGTCTCGCCGCCCATCCAGGAAAAGGACATTTCATCGAAGCCGGGCACGATCTGCCACAGCACAACGTCAAGGCCCGACATATCCTGGCCCTCCAGCGCGCGGAAGAAGTGTCCGGCTCCGCAGCCGAGTCTGGCGTGGACGTTGTTGTCCTCCATGAGATGACCGATATAGGCTACGCCGCGTTCTTGGCACCAGCGTCCGATTCGGCCGCTAAAATGTTCCGCATACAGCTTGCTGACGACATTCATGTAGGCATAACGGACCGCGAACGTATGCGGACCGCCTTCGTTCCATAGCAAGGGCAGATGCCCGCGAAGATCCGGGCCGTATTCCGCCTCAAGGAGATCTAGGAGATCGTCTCTCCACGGCAAAGCCATCTTGGCATTGCCGAGGCCCGATGCGTAATCGTATGATGCCTTGCTGTTGTAGAAGCCCGGCTCGTCAGAGAAAAAGCCGGCGAACGTTACGCCAAAATCGTCTTTGTAGCGCGAATAATAAGCTTCATAAATCGTATCGATCAAGATTTGCGTCGATTCCGGAACGATCGGGTTCAAATAATCCTTCCTGCGCTCGTCTCCTCCTTCGCGGGTGACGACGAACAAGCAGATCGTCCAAAAGCCTTCAGGAACGGGCCAGTACAGCACGCCATCCTGTACGGAGGCTTCGAGGTCAATGGGAATGAACTCGCCGTCCAACTTGCCCGTGGCCGGATCGCGTCTGGCCGCAGCAGCACCTATAGGTCTTGCTCCATCCAGAACGGACCATGGGCGCAGCAGGAAGGAGGCTTCGAGATCAGGCCCCCTCGCATCGATTCGCCGCTCCGACAGAAACTGCCGCTGATGCTCCGGCGGAGCTTCCTTCACCTTGCCTGCGGCGTGGCCTGTCGGAAAGTGGTCGTCGTCGAACACCCAAATCTGCATGCCGTGAGTCCGAGCCTCGTCCATAATGATGTCCATGTCTCTCCACCATTGCGGACCAAGCATATCGGGATGCGGCCTGGATTCGACGCATACCGCCCGTATCCCCGCTTCCCTTATGCGGGCAAGCTCCTCGCGGATAACGGTTTCCTCTTCTCCGCGCTGCCAGAGGAACGGAAGAATATAGTTCCGTTCCTCTCCGACAAGCAGTTCCTGCAATTTGCTTTTGCCGCTCATCGCTTGCCCCCGGCTTTAGCCCATGCATCCAACTGGCGTTGTTTCTCCGCAATGACTTTATCCAGGCCCGCGGATTTCAGTTTTTGATTCAATTGAGGAAGCACTTTATCCGGGTCGACGGAGCCGGTCTCCAGCACGAGGTAGTATTGCGCGATGACGTTGGAAACCGCGGCGATTTCCGTCTTCACGGACTCGGGGTCCATCGTAAAGCCCATCGCTTTCGACTTGACCGCTTGCTCGTTGAACTCCTTCATTTTCTGCCAAATATCAGGGTCTTCCCCTTCAAACACATAAGCGAGAAATTGATTGCCGAACAGCCAGCTCATATTCAAGTTATAGCCGTTCGTCAGCAACGTTACGCCTTCCGGGTACTTGATCACATTGTCGGACGCTTTGACGTAATGCTTGCCTTCAATGCCCCAGTCCAACAAATTGACGAGCTTCGCGTCTCCGTACATCAAGTCCAAAAACTTCATCGATGCTACCGGATTGTCCGCTTGCCTCGGAATGCCCCACATAATGTTCAAAACATGATCCGTCATCGATACCGGAGTCGATAGCTCTGCGCTAACCATCTTCTTGCCGATCGAGCGGGATTCCTGCGCATCAAAGCCAGGCTTCAGCTTCGAGAGGTAGCCGAAGGCCCGATCCGCCTTCATTAATTCGATCTGGCTCGCCTTGTTCGTAGAAGCATCCTTCAGCAAATAACCCGCCTCATACCAGCTTCTCATCCGTTTCAAGAGCTCGGCATACTGCGGCGACTCATAGCTGTTGACAACCTGCAAGCCGTTGTCGTAGCCCGGAAGGACGCCCATTCCGTTGCCTAACCCGTCGTGCCAGCTATAGCTCGTTAAGAAAGAAAACCCCGCACCGCTTGGAATTAGTGGCGTGATCCCCGGTTCTTTATCTTTAATGATCTTAAGCGCGGCTTCCACGTCGTTCAAGGATTTGATCTTGCTTGCATCGATGCCGTACTTGTCTGCAAGGTCTTTGCGCATCGTGAAACCGTTGGCAGTCGCCAAATCTCTTACCGGCGTTACGCCGTAGATTTTGCCGTCCACCTTGCTTGCGTTCAAATATACGGGATCAAGCGCCTTGCGAATATTGCTCCCATGCTTGTCGAGCAGTTCGTCGAGCGGAAGCAATTGTCCTCGGGATACTTGGGAGCTAAACCCGAACGGCGAGCCTACAACGATGAGATCCAGCTTCTCGTTGCTCGTCAGCATCAGATTGACCTGCTGGGCGTATGCTCCGTAATTGATCGGCATCAAATTGACGGACACATTGATTTTGGCTGTTGTGATTTTGTTGATTTCGGCTTCTACCGCCTTCAGATCGGGCGGCGTTCCCGTTACGCTCAGAAAGGCGACGTTCAGCTCGTCGGTTTTCTGCGGCTTGCCGCCGCCTGACGGAGCTTCCGTCCCGGAAGCGTCCCCCGGCTTCGCCGACTCGCCTGAGCCTCCATTGGAACCGCATGCCGACAACAATAGCAATACGATTCCTAAACTTGCGGACAACCATGCCTTCTTGCTCATTGTATTTCCCCCCTGGCCTCGTTATTTGGCTTTCTCTTGCCATTGTAGCCGGAGACCGCCGCTTTCTTCTGCTTCAGCTTCGACTTTAGCCTGACGTGAATTCGACTTGTCATTGGCGCCTCCGCGCTCGCTTTGCCGAAATTCTACCGGGGTCAAGCCCGTCTGCTGCTTGAACAGTTTGGCGAAATGGGAAAAGTTCGCATAACCGCTGGCCATCGATATGGCGCTTACGGGAAGCTCCGAATGGGTAAGCAGCTGCTTGGCCAGCTTCATTCTTTCGCGCATAATAAACTCCGGAATCGTGCAGCCGAGCTCCTTCTTGAATAAGCGCGTCAAATAATCCGGATGCAAATAAACGTGGCTGGCTGCCGCCTCCCTGGACAGGTTCTGATCCAGATTGGACAAAATGTAACGGGTTGCGCGTTCGACGACATCTCCCATGGAAGACGATTGAGCATACCCCGCCGCTTTCGCAATGATATGCGCAAGCCAGCGCTCCAGATCCGCCAAGGATCGCGACGCCGCTTCCGACAACCGCAAGCTGCCCCCGTCGCAAAACATAAGATGCGCTTGGACACCTTGCTGCTGCAGCACCGCGTGCGTCATTTGCAGGAAATTCTCTTTGAATGCGAGCAAATATCGGCTGTCGATGTCCGACCGATGCCTCAGCTTGCCAATAAACGCTGCCACTTCCTCCAGCAACCTCTCCTTAACGCCCTGCCGGAGCAACGCCGCCCACCCGCTCATATCGGGCAAGGCAATTGAAGCATCGACGGAACGGTTCTCCGAGGCAAGGCTGACATATCCGACTCCGTTCACATTGTTCCGATCCAATCTCAGCAATCTGTGCAGCATCGATGAAACCTCGTGTCCGGGTATGGCTTGCCCCCCGTAACAGGTTAACTCGCAATAGAGGTTTGTTTTGCAAAATTCAACCAATCGACGGCACATGATGGCGAGTCCGCTCTCTCCTACACGCTGATCCGGGGCAACAGACATAATGAGCAGCCAAGCCTCGCTGCCAACCGACACGAATACGCTCCCCGGCCTAAGCCTTCCGATCAGTTCATTGCCCGCATTTTTCAGCGCGTACTCCAACAGCTTTTTGTCTCTAACCCGAAAATCCTGATGCCAATGTCGAACGACCATCAATACCGGGAGCACTTCGGCATCCCTGCAAGATGAAATTTGCCGGACGGCCGCTTCGCGAAGAAAATCTCCACGATTAGCCGGAATCGCCTCGCTCAACAGATCCATCCAAAATCTCTCAAGGTTCAAGTCCTGCTGATGCGACCACCAAAGCTTATTTCGCTGCGCCTCAATCCGCTCTTGCTCCCGATTCGCAATTTGTACCGCTTTATGGATAGCCGTTTCCAGCTCCTCCTTGGACAGCGGCTTGAGCAAATAATCGGAACAGCCAAGACGTACGGCTTCCTGCGCGAACCGAAAATCGGCGTGACAGGTCATCAGAACCGGCACCGTCCGCAGCTCCTTATGCCTCATCCACTCCAGCAGCTCCAGCCCGGTCCTCTGCGGCATTTCAATATCGCAAAGAAGCACATGAATGTCATGCGCCTGAAAAGCCTGCTCTGCGGCAGAAGAACTATAAGCGACATAAACGTTGGCTACGTTTAGCCCCGCCCAATCCACCATACGCTTAACCGCTTCCACAAAATGAATCTCGTCATCGACGATTAATACATTCAGCATCGTTGTCGTCCTCTCCCTTGGGGAACGGCTTCATCGGCAAACGAATCTCAACCCTTGCTCCTCCTGAATCCCGGTTGGCTAACTTCAAGTCGGCATGTCCTTCATACAGCAGCTCCAGCCTGCGCCGCGCATTCCATAAGCCATGCCTGCTTCCGTCCTTGCGCTCCAAGCTCCTCCCCTCTGCCAAGCTTTCCAGCACCTCTTGAGGGAAACCGCTCCCTGTATCCTCCATAACGAGAAGCAAGCGAGGCTCGCTTTCATCCGATTCCAGCTTTCCTCTAAGGGTAAGACGGAACGGCTTTTCCAACGAAAAGGCGTGCTTAACGGCATTCTCCACGAACGTTTGAATAACGAGCGAGGGAACGGCCAGCTCTAATAAATAAGACGGAACCTCGATCTCGCTGCTCAGTTGGCCTGGAAACCGCAGCTCTTGAATCCGAATGTAATTCCGCGTATGCATAAGTTCATCTCCAAGGGAGACGAATGAAGCGCCGCTGCGAAATATATACCGGAAATAGTCCGCCAGACAGCGGGACATTTCCTGAATCAGCTTATAGTCGCCAACGGCGGCAAGGCTGTGCATAATGTTCAAGGAGTTCAAATAAAAGTGAGGGTTAATCGTCGTTTGAAGCTGTCTCAGCTCCGCTTGTTGCTTGCTCAATTGTTCCTCGTAAACATGGATTTTCAGCTCTCTAATCTGGGAGAGCATGTAGTTAAAGTTGTCGTTCACAACGCGAAACTCTTCCGTCGAGGAACTGGATTCGGGAATTCCTTGCATATGACCTTCCCCGATTCGCTTCATCGCGGCGAGAAGCCTCCGAATCGGCAGCAAAATCGTTCGGCGAAGCAGCAACAGGCTCAGCGGCAGCAGCACGATCGAGCCGACCGAAACAACCGTGTTCCATTCCCGGAGATTAAACAGGCCCTTTAAGATTTTTTGTTCCGGTATTAGCGCTGCGAGGCGAAAGTCTCCCTGCTTCGATAACGCCCCCACGGTTAAATAACGCTCTGGCTTCCCGGATAAGCTGTAGCCTCCCTCGGCGAAGCTAAGATCGATTTCATTCTCGCGAATGAATGCGGTATGCATCATCGGCTTTCCTTCTGTCGTGGCGAACAAAGAAAGGCCGCTTTCCCCCAAGTCGATCAGCTTAAGCGGAACTAGCAGGCTGTCCGCCTTCACCCAAGCGCCGACGTAGGTGTTTCGTTCAGCTTGAAGCAGCCGCACAATATAGTATCTGCCATCGATCTCGCGAACGGTCCAATTTCTCGCCTCATGTGGAGACTTCATGGAAGATAAGCTTAGCAATCGGACGATTTCTTCTCCTACCGCAACTCGCTCGGAGTAAGACGGCCGCAAGCTATACGATTCAATAAGAGTGTTGTCGATAGCCGAATATATAAAAAATTCGTCCATCGTTCCGTAACGGGCGATTTCGTTCGTAAGCTGCTTGGAGAGCTGCACCTTTAACAGAGCCGCCTGCTCCTCGGACTGCCGCTTTTCCAACAACGGCAAATTCGGGTCGGAAACGATCATGCCGATGAGGAAGCTGTCGATCTCTTCCAAAACGCCGTCTATTTGATTCATATAAAGTGAAATATAGCTTTGATTGCTCTCGGCTACCTGCGTTCGGACGACTTGCGCGGCGTAATATTGGTTGAAATTAAGAAGGGCGATAAGCGGCACGAGAATAGCAGCTACGCCTGCCACCAGTTTGAAGCGAATCGTGTGCCTTAGCCCGCGACGGCCGCTACCAATCATTGCCCGTTCCACAAGCTGAGCAGAAATTCCTTATAACGAATATTCTGCTCGATTTCCTCGGCTTTCGTCGCATCTTGATTCTGGCGGGAAATTAACACAGACTTCTGCAAATAAATGAAGTAAAGATGCGTCACCATCCGCGTGCGCTCGATCCAAACGAGCTTTTGTCCCGTTTCCTCCGATTGCAAATCCAGCGAAAACGCGCTCACGGATAGATGGGTTTCCTCGCTGATCAATTCCTTGAACGCCGGCAGCTCCGCCGGATTTTTGCCCATGCTGGCAAAATACACGCTGAAGAGTGAATCGTAATACAGCAAGTCCGGGTGGTGCTCCCTCAGAAACAAATATTTATTCAGAATAGCCTCTATTGAAGCGCGAGGCGATTGGAAGTCGAATTCAAGAAGCAGTCTCCCGAACATTTTTTTGAGATTGTCCACGTACACCTCGGTCGCGAGCTGCTCCTTGTCTTTGAAGTGATGGTACAACGTCCGTCTGGACGTACCCGAACGGGCAGCGACGAGAACGAGGTCCGAGCCTTCGATCCCCTTCTCGCAAAACGTTTCCAACGCAGCCTCTTTGATCATTTCCCTCGTAAGCTGGAGCTGCTTCTCTCTAAGCTTCATTGTGCGATCCCCCTTGTTCTAGGCTTGCATTCTAGCTTTCTCTGCATCCGCCGGTTCGGCTTCCTTGAACTGAAGAAAGCGGGAGCCCAGCGAGACGCGCTTGTTCTTGTGTATGATCCCGTCGAGCCACGTTATTAATTTCGTGCCTTCTTCCTCCGCCTCGTAGAAGGCTTTCATAGGCAGCAGAGTATGCGGAGTCGTATGCGTTGTCGAATCGTATTCATGGTCGGTGAGAAAATAATAAAAATTAGGCAATTGTTCATCAAGCCGACGGGTGGACGCTCGGAATTGATGGCTCCATTCCTCCAAGCTTTGCCTATTGATCTCGTCCCCTCTGCCGTTCAGCCTATTCTGAAACGAAGTCAGTACTTTATCGTGGACGGTGCAGGCATGAAGCAGAACCGAATGAGCAGGCATGGCCGTGCCGTTATGCCGGAATGCGGCTCCAATCATATCCGCTTCCATCGGATAAGAGAACGTCCGCTGAAAATCTGCCTTCCAATTGTTGTCCACAATGGTCGGCCACTGATCGGAAACGAGAAAAGAACTGTCCGAGAGATGATAGATTTCGGCACTGGCGTAATGATTCGCGATTTCGCTCCCCCAGAAGGCGGAACCGAAGCCTCCGGCGCTGGAGCCTGCAATGAGCAACTTATCCGGCGTTTCGAAATTCCGGTAAATCCACTGTAACGCTTCCTCTACGTTATTTCTACCGTTGTGCCTGACCGTTCGGGATTTTGAGCCGTTTTGGCTCTCATAACGGGCTGTCGTATGGCCAACATGAAAATCGCCGGACGCATAAGGGATAAACACGACGTTCCATTCCGAGAACGGATTGTCGGGACGTTGGTCGAAGATTCCACGATGCATGGTAAGGATATAAAAAGGAATTCGCGCGAAGTAATAGCCGAATTGTCCTTGCTTGAGATAAGAGCGCAGCGACAAAGGGATATGCGCCGTCTCGCCGTCCCAGCAGGCACCGCCTCCGCAAAAATAAACCATCAAATTGCGGCTTGCGCCTTTGCGGGTGTACAAAAAAAACTTCGAGCCGTCGGTTGCCGTTGCTTTTGTGCCCAGCTTCACTTTATTCCACTTGCCAGGCTTCGTTTGCTCAAAGCTGGTTTTGCTGCTCGGTCTCTTGAGAACTTTGCGGTTGAAGTACACGATGGAAAGCACAACAGCGGCAATGGAATAAAAAAGAACGCGCTTAATCGTTTTCATTGGTCGATTTCCTCTTCCCGTCTTTAATTAACGTCCTTAAGATTTTGGGTGCGGATATGCTTCCAGCCTTGATTGCGATGCATCTCGGGGCTCTTACCCGCAAAGGCGGCAGCGGCTTGCCCGTCCTCTGCCAACCGATACCGCAGCCACGCGGTCAGATAGCCTCTATGCATGCCTCCGTTCCCCATGCTTTCCAGATGGTCTGCACATTTCGTCATAGCCATGGCTGCCGCTTGCCCCGGACGAACCGCATGATAGGCTTTCGAATTGGAAGCTGTCGGAGAAATAATGAAATCGTGCGTACCGGCCATGAAAAACAAGTCGGCAGACTGGCTCTCGATTTCATACACATCCTTCGCATCGCACCATTTCAGAGCCGGCAGAGCAATCGTAACAACCGTCTGAAGCGGCTTCTCCAAATACTTGTTGGCGTTCAGAACCCCGGTCGCGCCTTGAGATTGACCAACCGCGCCAATCCGATCCGTACGGATCTTACCATAGAAGAGACTTGTTGGCTTTTCATTCTCACGTAACACATAGTCGACGGTGTCCGCAATCTCCTTGCCGGTTCCCGTATTGCGGCAATAATTGCCGACAATCGCAAACCCCCAAGTGGCCAGATGAGCCAGCAAATCTCCATAATTCTCCGGCTGAGCATCCGAGCCGTTGCCCCATATGACAACCGGGCAGGCTTCCATCCGATCTTCCGGATAATCGATCCGATATAGCGGGCGTCCCTGTTCGTCATGAATGACAACGCTGGCGCTTCGGTAAGGCCCCGATTCGCGATACAGCCGCTCCAGCTTCTCCGGTCGATAGCGGTATAACCGCTCGCGTAATTTAAGCACATACATAAGCAGCACAATTATAGGCATGACCACCCACTTTATCCATGGGCGTGCTGTCGGCTGTTCCGAGGTCGTCATACGGTTTTGCAATCCTTTCTCATTCATTTTATGTTACACCTAGTTCATTCATTACACACCGTGTGTAACACATTATAATTTTGAAAGCCCTTTCTGTCAACGAAACGATTAACAGTTCCTTGGATCATTCTTACTTTGTTGCTTGAACGGGGAAATAAAGAGCTCATGAAAGGCAGTACGGTTATTTTAATTGACGCTGCTTGGACAAAAGGATATGTACGAAGGACAAGCATGAGCTAACGTGTGAAAGACCATCCCAAGGTGATTGCCGAATCTTTGAACACGTTTATTCACTTGCGGGAAAGCATATATGTTCTTGTCCATATAGAAAAAAACCGCGCAGCGCGCGGATCTTAATGAATGTATGTTCTTGGCTTCCGACATCGCGCTTCTCCTCCTACTATGTGTCGCGGGCAGCGCAACCTTCCGATTGCGTTTACGACATCTGTCTGCCCGCAACCACTCAAGTAAGGTCAGCTCGATGCGATAATCCCGTAGTCGCGCAGCGCATCCTTCAATTTATTCACTTCCGCCTCGAGCGCCGTCACCGTCGTGAGCGTCGTCGTTTTGACGATTCCCGGAAGCTTTCCGACTGCGCCAAACGTTTTGAGCACGGGTACGGTAAAGGAAACGTTCCCGCTTGAAGCGGCAGCCGTCAAGCTTCGGTCAAGCCGGAGCTCGTTCCCGCCGATTCGCAAGATTTTGCGCGATACCGTCGTACTGTCCGATTGCACGATATCGATCCATTGCCCCACCTTTAATTGCGAAGAGCTGCTTACGGTTATTTTGTTCGAGCCGCTGCTCCCTGTGGCCGTTACCCCGCTGAGCGACCCGATCGTGCCGCCTGACGCGCATTTGTAGCCGCTTGGCGTTTGGCCGTCCATAATGGATGTTTTGATCGAAAGCACGATGTCTCCCGGATCGAACGTTCCCGAAGCCGGCGGATGCTCGCTCGCGAATTTGATTCGTTTGTTCGTATCGGAAACGGTTACGGAGCCACCTAGATCGAGCCAAGGCCCCCCTTGCTTCGCCTGAATGAAATTTCCGCTCGCTTCTACGTTCGTATAGGTGCCATCGTTGTCGTTTATGCGGATCGAATAGAGCATTTTGCACGAATCGTACGTATCGATGATGCAGTTGTTCGAGATTTTGGCATTCATGGCCGTTTTGCGCAAATAGATGCCGGTATTGTATTGTTCAGTGACAGCGGGGGACGGAAAATGGCCGGCATTGACGATGACGTTGCCGGTAATCTCCAGGTTGCTGAAGGTGCTCGTCTTGGGAGCGGGGTTCGGACATCCGATGTGGATGCCGAACGTTGGGGCATTTCGGATAAGATTGTTGCTGATGAGGATGTTCCGGTATTCGATCCCTAACGGATTCACCGACGTATCAGCGCCGCGCGTAAATCCGATTCCGCATGTAAAAGCCCCGTCCAAGCTCGAACGGTACGTCAGCTCTTCCTTGAACAAGATCGTATTCCCGCTAATCGTAATGTTCTCGAAAGCGCCAACATCTTCCGCGCCTCCAGCCGTTCCGATGCCTGTCGTCGTTATCCGCAAATGAGCGGTATTATTAAGGCTTATCGTATTCCCGGAAATGGTCACGTTCTTGAGCGGGTAACCGAGCCGAGGCCACAATTGGATGCCGTTGTTCGCGTTGCTGAACGTGTTGCCGGCAATCGTCATGTCGCAGTGATCCAGCGCGGTGGTCTGCTCGCTCGCCTGCAGGTTGACGCCGGTACAATAGCCGTCGGTCACGTTGCCGGTAATGACACTTTGTCCGGTGTGCGTTTCGATCGCACCGAGCGCCTTCGCGTCAATGGCCGCATAAAACTTGCAGTTCATGACCGTATGGTTCGTGCCGTTCAAATAAACGGCCGAGTTGTCGTAGTTCGCCGTCGACGTCCCTTTGGCGTGCACAAAACGGAACTCGCAGTCGGTGATCGTCGCCTTTTGGCAGGTCGGTTTGTTCAGCGTGATCGTGTTGACGCCGCAGGTCGGGTCGAAGCGGACATGGTCGATGACGATATTCTCGTAATCATAAAGGGCAATGCAAAACTGCCGCCAGTAATAGTTTCCGGCAGCATCCTTGGCCGGATCGATGCCGCACGACGTATTGTTGTCGACGTTCTGGTCGATGCAAAGGTGGGCGATGCGGACATTTTCGACTCTCGCCGAAGCCGGGTTCATGGTGCCGAATATCGTCCAGTAGTCACCGGCGTTGTTTTTTACCTTAATGACCGAATTCGTGCCTTCGCCGAGCAGGTTGACGTTGCTTTTCAGGTCGATGCGGCTGCTTAGGCTGGGTGCGACGATATACGTTCCTCGCGGAAAAAAGACCGTACCGCCGCCCATGGCGGAAACGGCATTGATTGCATCCCGGATTCGCTGCGTATCATCCGTGCTGCCGTCCCCTTTGGCCCCGAACCACTTGACGCTCAGGTATTCCGTCTCGATGATCCGCTTGAACCGGTAGCCGGTGCCTGCCGGCGTGGACACGACGATCGTTCCGGTATTGTCGGGGGATGTCGTATCGGCGGCATCGTACGCAAAAAAGCCTTCCTGCCCACTGTCCGTCACAAAGTAAATCGTCCCGGCCGCGGGCGCCGATGCCATCGACCGTAGTCCGGGAATCGTCGCGCATTCCAAGTTACCTGCCCCGGCCAGCATCTCTGCGGAGCCGCCGCCATAGACGGCAAGGGCAACTGTTTCTCCCATGCGGTTTGGAAGCAGGTTGCCCGCTGCGAATGCCGCTCCAGCCATTCCGATCGAGGCGAGGAGTTTCCTGCGGCTTATGAAGCCCCCCGTGTCACGGCCATCTTCGTTCCTCTCCGGCGTTTGCCCGCCGGATTCGTCTTCAGTCCAATCCCCTCGGTCCCGCTTCACACTGTCCTCCATACTGATGCCTCCCCAAAAAAAAATTTCGCAAGCCTGCCGCGGCCCTGGGACTGTTGGAGTCATATTCAGGAATGTTTGGATCTGGAATCGGATCGGTAAGCGCTTCGTTCAGCCGCCGCGCACATCATTCCCTACCACCTTAGCACGGGGCCGCGGAAATTGATTTATACGGCCGAACGTTTTTATTGCACTGCGTTTTACACTACCGTTCGTTTTTTTTGCGTTAATCATTAATAGAGTCAATCGATGCCGGCATGATTTGGATTCATGAAAGGAGCAAAACAATTTGTCCTCCAACAGCCGGCTTCTCGTGTCCTCTTAGTTGAGCAACTATGTTCAATAGCTCTACAAGCTGACAACTACGTCAGTCTAATACATTAGTCTAATACTTTATTTCCAGTCTAAAATATTATTTTCTTCTGACAGGAGCCAGATGCGACGCTCTCGTCAGGCTCTTCCTTCAGCTGCTGCTGCTTCTCGATCGATCTCAGGGTGCCTGGCGCCGGGCGGCGGCCTGTGCCCCCCGCGCCCCGGCACAGAGCATTTGCCTCGGATCAGGATGGCCACGTTCTCGGGGGACAAAAGAAATTTCACATTTTACTATCATTGGAAAACCATCTAATAATATAATTTGAGTATCCGAATCCCGTCGGAATATCGACATTGGAGGAATTCCATGAACAAGTTGCGACGTAGGGCTTCTTTATTATCTATACTTGGGCTGCTTGCCTTCTCGCCATTCACCGCCTCGGCAGCGGAACCGATTATTAAGCCGACTCTCCCGTCTTTTCCGTCTGTACCGATCATATTGATCGATCCCGATGACGATTTCCCTTCGGGGTCCTTGGCGAACGCCACGTTGATCGAGCGCCGTTGGGAGTATTCCCACCTAAAGGGAGCGTATTATTCTCCGAGCCTGGCGACAGACGGCACCTTATACGTCGGAAGCTGGAACAAATACTCAGACGGTGACGGGCTGGCCGCCATCGCACCAAACGGCAAGCCGTTGTGGAGCCTCCTCTCCGACAACGGCTATTACGACACGACCATCGGACCGGATGGCACTTTATACGCTGCAAGAGGGGGAGGCGGGCTGCAACAAATATTCAAAGACGGACGGACCGGATGGACGTACTCAGGTTCTATTACGGGGAAGATTTCTTTTTTGCCGGACGGAACGATTGTGCTCGCAGACTCGAATAAAATCGTATTTATCGACCCCGAAGACGGTTCGGTTATCCGGTCGGTCGCTGTGCCTTCGGTGCTCCCGCATTCGCTCAGCGTCGCCTCCGACGGCACTGTCTACGCCGTATCCGGAAACTCGACTATCTACTCGATCAAGCCGGACGGCAGCTTGAAATGGTCGCGCGATATGACCGGCGGCAGTGGCTCCGCTAACTTCTTCGGCACCGCGCTCGGTTCTGACGGCACCGTGTACGCCGTAGCCAACAAAAACACCGTCATGGCCTATAAGCCGGACGGGAGTGTTAAAGATAAATTTACGGCATCCGCGGACATTTCGACGACCCCGGTCATCGACAAATCCGGCGAGTTGTACGTCGGACTCGTCAATGGCAAGCTGGTCGGATTGAATACAGCCATGGACGTGAAATGGATCACCAAATTCACCAATTCCATCACGCGAATCGTCGCCGGTCCGGGAGAGCTCGTGTACGTCTACAGCAGCGACGGTCAATATTTGTACGCGATTGCCGCGGTCGACGGCAATGCCAAGTGGAAAGCCGAAGTGCCTCATAACAGCGGCGGCGGCCACGGGAATATCGTTTTCTCCTCCGACGGTACCCTGTTTGCCAGCGGCTTCGGGCTGTTCGCACTCGGAACGCCGCCAGTTGCCAGCGTAACGCTGGATAAGTCGACGATCGAGCTGCAAGCCGGACAGAGCGCGGCGCTAACCGCCACCGTCGCTCCCTCCGAAGCGGTCAATCGCAAAGTCAATTGGAAGAGCGACGATCCGAATGTCGCCAAGGTGGATGGCGCGGGCATCGTAACGGCAGTGTCGGCGGGCAAAACCAAGGTGATCGCATCGACAGACGAAGGCGGCTACATGGCGATTAGCGAGGTGAACGTCAGCACCTCCACGCCCCCTCGCATCGTGTTGAAGGATATCGACGGCCATTGGGCCAAACCTGAGATTGCGAAAGCGGTGGAACTGGGAATTGTCTTCGGATACGAAGACGAAACGTTCAAGCCGGAAAAGGGCGTGACAAGGGCGGAGTTCGCGGTGATGCTCATGCGGGCTTTGAAGCCGGATGTGGAAGGCATTGCTCTGCCGTTCACGGACAAAAACGATATACCTTCATGGGCGGCCAACGCCGTCGCTCAAGCCGCTCAGCTCAATATTGTAAGGGGCAATTCCGACGGAACCTTTCTTCCGTCGAACAACATCACGCACGAGGAAATGCTGGCGATGGTCGTGCGCGCCTCAGGAAAAACGGTTCCGGATCCGGCGCCGACCAGCGGTTACGCCGACGACGCCGATCTTTCGGACTGGGCCAGGGGATCGGCATACGTCGCTAATCGGTATTCGCTTCTCGGCGGCATGAACGATAACAAGGTTCGGCCGAAGACCTCGACCACTCGCGCGGAATCTGCCGCCGCCATCGTCCGCATGCTGGACATATAAGTCAACAAGCCGGGGATCATAGTGTCCCCGGTTTGTTACCAGGGCATTGTGCCTGGCGCGGGCGGCGGTCTGCGCCCGCCCTACGGCACAGAGCGTTTGACCCGCGAACTGTCTGATGAAAATAGTGTTAGACTGGAAGGCTTGATATTACGTGCTTTGAGAACAGGGAAATCGTCAGTTAAATAGATTAGGCTGTCCCCAGAAATCGAAACAGCGACAGACTTGGACGAGAAAATAAAGTCCTAGTCTGCCGGTGCCATTCAAATAAAATTCAAATGTTTCATTCGGTTTATGACAGATAATACTTCATTAATTCTTGGTAATTCAAGCCATCTTTCGAAACCAGGAAAAAAGGAAGAAAATACAATATCCACTCCTTCTCTCTCCATATCTTCGAGAGCTTTTTTGATCTTTTCATGAAGAAAGATGAGGTGATCCTGATTACTTATAGCGATTTTTCGAATTAAAAAGGCAATAGCTGCAAGCTGGGCGTGTGATGTGATATTGTAAAGCCCTCTGATATCAATTTGTTCATCACCTATCATCATGTATCCCATGGTTGAAACCATCAGCTTTTCTCTACCACTGCCCTGTGGATAGCTCGAAAAGTGATCGGTGGTTATTTTTCTTTCTATCTCCCATTTTGTAAGGGGGATACGTTCGCGCGGTTTGTCGTGTTCACATAATTTTTTTGCTTCCTGGGTTACGTTTTTTGGCACAAAATTGTCCATCAGGATGATTTGATCGGCAACGGATAAAAATTCACCGCTACCTCCAATAACAAGAACGGAAGATACGCCAACAGCCTCATAAAGCTCCTTGACACGTTCCGTAAAAGGTGTAATGGGTTCATGCTTGATTAATGAACGCATTTTGATGTCTTGAATCATAAAATTCGTCGCACTTCTGTCTTCATCAATAAGAAGAAGCTTACACCCGAAGTTGATTGCCTCCATAATATTTGCGGCTTGAGATGTGGAACCTGAGGCGTAGTCAGTCGAAAACTGTTCAGCCGAACTATTGGGTATCCATTTTATGAAAGGCGTAATATTGATATTTTTAATGGAACGGCCTTCCTCTGCAGATATTTCCATTGCACTTTGATCTGTAATCACAAATTCTCGTCCGTCGCCTTTGATGTGATTATAAGTCCCCGAATTAAGTGCATCCAGCAATGTGCTTTTACCCGAATAACCACCGCCGGTGATGACCGTCACACCATGTTTTATTCCCATTCCTCGCAAACCACAAATTTCAACTTCAACATCTTCCGGGGATGTAAAAGGCAAGGCACCCTCCAGTGGCCCGCTGTTGTCTTTATTTCTTGGCAAAATGCTGCCATTCGCAATAAACGCACAATAATCACTGGATTTCAGCCATTCGCGAATCCTATTTTGTTTTTTTACCAATTCATAGGCAGCATTTAATTTGATGAGATCAAACTTGGCAATTAACCCCTCCACTTCTTTTGGAAGCATTTTGCAGAGCATGCGCATAGCTTTATCATTATTCTTGAATGGAAGTTGAACTGTAATCATTAAGCATAGATACCATTTTTCCGAGATGACTTCGACAAAGGATGCATTACGTTGCAACACCACATTGGTTGGACGAAAACAATAAAAAGCACCATTTTCTTTATCAGAACGTGACCGGTTATAAATCAATTCATTTAATGCCTCAATATGATCAACCCATTCTCTTAATGCAAAATCGGAGAGAACAACTTGATCCCTATTTTCATCTAAGCCGAGACGGTCAAAAGGTATTTTTATGGTGATACATGGTTTATCCAGTGTGAGTTTATGTGTCCGTTCAATGTAATAGGCAACATCATTATTCCAATAGGTTGGGTCCGATATCGTCCCCCCTTGATCATAGTATGAACCTTCATAAATCATACTGTAAGATGACTGTCCGGATTGTAATGAGCGAAAATATTGAGCGAGTCTTTTAATAAAGCATCATCCTTTCATATTTGGAAAGCGGCGAATAACGGGAAACGATGCCGAAGTTGAAACGATATCTCAAGAAGGGGGCCCCTTATCCTTTGGAACAAGGTAACGACGAAACGGATCGACCAAGTTCAATACATATTCCCCCTAATAGAGTTCAGATCAATTTGTAAAACAAACGATTAAATCCTAACCAATTTCAAAATAAAACCACTATTGTTGCCTTGACCAACCTTTTGTCCTAAAAAAATAACAGCCACTCCGAGAGTGGCTGTCATAGACCGGCAAGAAAGGTTAAACGTACCTTCTGCCTAAATATAAAAGCCCTGAGAGTGAATCCTACCCTCAGAGCCTGATGTATTCGTAAAAAAAACTAAAAAGCATCATGAGGATAAGACGTATATTTTTTTGTTTTCATTGTCCTCACCTCGTTACGCTTTATTTTTACTGCAACACAATCATAACATTAAGATCATCCACAATATAGGGAAAGATTAATAATAATTAACTCAAACCCTGAAATAGGTAAAAGATGCCCCCATAGAATGAAAACACAGGACACGATATCCTCTTCCCGAAGCTGCCATCAGCGGACACAAGCCGCCAGCTCCCAGCAAATTTTCGGCTTCCCGTAGCGCTGCATGTTCGTCTCCGTCAGTACGTCGATCGCCCATCCGGCAAACAACCGCTGCAAATCTGCTTCGTCAAAAAAACGTTTCCGCCGCCCCTCATGCTCGTAATAACGGGGTTCCACTTGGATGCCCTGACCGGCGCCGTAATGAACATCGCGCGTGGAATTCAAGCGGGCTAACAGCAATCCGCCGGTGCCGACAACTCTAGCGATTTCGCTAACGATAGAAACAGTATCGTCCCAGCGAAAATAATGCAGCGACAAATCCGCGACAACCGCCCTCACGCTGCCATCCGGAAACGGCAATCCGCCCGTCATATCGAACAGCTTCGTTTCCGCGCCAGGCACGTATTCGCGTATAATCGCCAACGCTTCCGAGGAGAAGTCGCAGGCGATGACCCGATAACCTCGTTCCGTTAAAAACATAGAGTCGCAGCCATATCCGCAGCCAAGATCAATGACCGGTCCATTTTGGGGCGATGCCAGCCTCGGTTCGTATTTTTCCAGCCAAAAATCCGCTTGTGGCTTGCCGAGCTTCAGACCGGCAAACACCTCGTTCCAATGCTCCGCTTCTGAACGCATCGTCATAGGCAGTTCCTCACTTTCTGCGCATCAGCAGCGCAAGCCTTATTTTCAAACATCGAAGTCAATTCCTTTACTGTCTGGGACGCTTTGCCGCGCATCGGCTTGACGGTTACGATCGAAAGACCGTCGATGCGCAGCGAGGCTGCCGCTCCTTGCCGGCAGCCCCGCCTTAAGCGATTATTGAACTATCGTTTCCGTTAGCTTAATGTTATTTATCTGGAACTTGCATACTATGTTCCTCAATTGAACTATCCGTAATAATTGCACTTTTGTATCGAATAGTCCAAACCGCTGATTTTTCATTATAAACTACTTCATTGATAACAAAGATGTTGATACTTGAAATATCCTTGTTTAAGAGGGCTTTGCGTATTACTTCGTCTTGAGACATGATTGCTTTTTCAGGTTTTTGTATTTTGGTTATGGTGACCTTCGATGCTTTTCCTTGAGCAGGGTATGAGGTTGCAATGGCACCTTCAAACCATACATTAACGTATTGCCCAACCTCTACATCTTTGGGTATATTTGAAACCCATATTGCATCGTAGAACTCTTTTCTCGTTTGATTTATTTCTCTGCTTATCGGACTAACCACCAAGGCTCTTTGATTTTCAAGCTTGGTAATATAACCCACAAGTTCCGCTGAACTGGATTTATTAGATTCCGCTAATGGAGATTGCTTAGATTCTACTTTGTTGGAACAAGCATTAAGAAAAAGTGATGCTATTAAAATGAATAATAAACAAAGTTTTTTCAATGGATAACCTCCTTTGAGTCTTACATAATAGACGTTGTAATCATTTTAGAGGTTGCGAAGTTATTCCGCTATCCTGCATAGTTTGTTGAGCAATTCTGCCAGTTAGTTTTTCGTCATAATACAAATCAAAATGTACGATATATTGGATCAATGGCACCTCTGAAATAGAGCGTATAATATGCCCCATGAAGGGAGGCATTAGGAGAATGTCGCCTTCCTTCACCTGATATTTGACCCCGTCCAAAAAAAACTCAGCTTCTCCTTGCTCGATATAGGTAAACACATGGTCATAATCCATCCATTCACCCGCCAGAGAGAAAGATTTATGAATTTTGACCACTCTGACGAAAGGCGTCAGGCTGTTCATCCAAGTCTCCATGTACTTCCCTCCTGCGGAATGATAATTGATGAATGCCTCAATAGTTAACCGTATTATCCGCAAAATGACTGCCGCCGTCACTAATTGTCCGCAGTCCCAATACAATATTGCATATTGGGGAGGGATGATATGGACATCTATGAAAGATACCACACTTGTAACCGCTACATGAACCGAAGAGTCTCCGTGATCACGGTAGACGGAAGACGACATGAAGGCGTAATAGTAGGCGTTGACGAACAAAACGTATATCTCGATACGTCTGAGGCACCCGGCTATCGGGCAGAAACGTTATCGACCAAACGCAAGAAAGCCAGAACATCGGGTTTTGGGTACGGCTATGGTTACGACAATGGCTACGGTTATGGCAACGGTTATGGCAACGGGTTTGGGTTTGGAGGAGCGATTCTACCGCTAGCGCTGTTCTCTTTGCTGGCGATCGCGCTTATATAGAACGACGTAAGGCTCCTTTCGGGGAGCTTTCCGCGTGCCGAGGACTTTATGAACGTTGAAGCCCTCATCGAGTCGCGCTCATCCCTGCGCTCGGCGCGGGTTATTATGGATATATGTTCTTGTCCTCTGACAATGATACTTTTAAAATTTTTAAGGGCTACTCCCTATTGCGTGTAGTAAAACTTTCCTTTGATTCAAAAATGCACGAAAAATAAATGCACCAAAAAAAGAGAGGTCAATTAAAGACCTCCTTTTTCATTGGAACGAGTACATGGCTGATCGAGCCCGGCTGCTCAATGGAGCGGGGTTAACTTACCGGAGGCTTCCGACTTATAGGGTTAGTCATATATAGCTTCGCGTATCATTATTTCTGCTAAATTTATAAATCGTTATCAAGGATAGAGTAATGGCGAAAGCGATAAGGATCAGCAGGTTAACGAACACGCCCTCTAAGGAATTCCCCTCCTGCAGCTTGCCGAATGAGTCGAGCACCCAGTATTGGGGAAGGAAAAAGGCGACTTTCTGCATCATTGCCGGCATAATCTCGATCGGAAACATACACCCGGCAAGGAGACAGGTCGGCAGAAACAGTATATTCTGAACCGCGCTAGCCGCCATCGAGCTTTTGGAGAACGCCATAATCACCAGAGACAGGCTGATCGCCACGAGAGCGAATAACCCCAAGATCAAAAACATTTTCCAATACGGTAAACCCGGATCCACATGGAAGATCTCAATCATGACCACTAGCGTTATCGCGATTTGCGCAACCATGACGGCTAGATTGACAAGAATATTGGAAATCACATAGGTTCTTGCCTTGACAGGCGAAGTGATGATGCGATGATACGTTCTGTTTTCTCTTTCTTTGATAAGGATCCCTGACAGACTTGCGGCCGCGAACAGCATGAGCACGATCAAATACCCCATCGATTGATTCGACTTTCTATAATTGACCGACCGATCCTCTATGGTTTCGGCGGTTACATGGAAACCGGAATTTTGAAAATCGGCGTACATGGCATCAAATGCAGCCCCGTCTCCTCCAGCCATATCGGCGATGGAAGCCATATTGTCGATATACTGATTAAGGCTCGACTTCACATATCCGGTAATCTCCGCTCCTTTAATCGACACGATTTGTACGGATTCGGGTGTACCGCTCTTTAAGCTTTGGGCGAAGCCGGCTGGAAAAATAAGTGCTGCATCCAAATCGCCCGATGTCACCTTGTCCTTTACTTCCGATTCCTTTATCTCGCTAAGCAGCACGGAATCCAGCCGTTCGATGAACGCAATCATATCCTGTGTCATGATCTGCCCGCTGTCCTTATTCAAATACCCGATCTTTACTTGCATGTCTCCGGATTGGCCGCGGGTCAGAACGGCAAGGACAATAGCCAATACGGGTAAAGCGAAATATAATAACCAATTTTTATAGTTTTTGAAAGTTGATATACATGTTTTTCGGATCAGCCATACCGTATCCTTCATGTTACAACCCCTCTCGTCTTCGCATGATGATCGCCGCCGCGCTTAGCAGGAACACGGAGAACCCGAGGTTAAGCAGCATAGCCTTCGCGGCGGCAGACCAGCCGTCCCCATAAATGACTTGAAGAATAGCCGTATTCGTCCACTCCAGCGGTGAAAATCGAGTGATCGTCCTCATCACCCCCGTCAAATCCTCAACCGGAAAGTATGAACCCCCCATAAACGCTCCTGCCTGGATCACCATCATGATGACCGAACCCGCGGCTTTTCCCTTTAGGAGATAACTAAACCCAAGTCCAACACTTAGGGCGAATATGATCTCAGTAATCAACACAAGAAAGACAAGACCCAAATTCTCTCCCCAATACACATTCAACATATATTTGCAGACGAGAACTACGATTACGGTACTTATGACGTTCGTCAGCAGGTTTCCCGCGATTTTCCCCGCAAATATTTCTGCTTTCGAAACAGGAGCCGCAAGCAGCCGGGCGGCTGTATTGCGTTTTCGTTCGCTGCTGAACATCTCGGCTGCCGATAAAGCGCTGTACATAATAATCAAGGTCAACATCGCTATGGCATAATAGTCCAAAGCGCGCGGCTGCCTAGCCGCATTAAGCGAAGTTTCCCGCACATAATCCGGATTCCCGTTCCCGGACAACAATGCAGCTTGATCGCTGCTACCCGCTGCCGCCGATGCAAGCTTGTAGCGGTTTGCGAAAGCCGTAAGCAACCCTTGGGCAATACCGCTTTCGACCGGACTTGAACTATTTCCGTAATAGTTCAGTCCTCCATCCGAAATCTCGACATAGCCGACGTACCGATTGTTAGCGACTTCCAGCTTACCGTCCGTATTCTCGTTAGCGGGCTCAAGCGTCATGCCGGATTCGCTCGCTTGATCGGCGAATGCGTTCCAGGATTTCGCAAGCTCGGATCCCGAGCCGTTTATTTTATATAGAACACGAATGTCTCCGACCGTTATGCTTCCGTTAAAAGCATTCGTAAGCACAGACCCCAGTATAAGGATAATCAGTGCCGGCATCAGGATTAAGAAAGCGATTGTCTTGATGTCTCTAAACGCTTTTATTTCCTTGAGTGTAATACGCCATACGTTCAAATTTCCCGCCTCCTTCTTGCTTCGTTCAGGGTCAATCCCGCAAGCTTCTGCCGGTCAACGTAAGGAACACCGTCTCCAGATTGGGCTCCCGCTCCTCCACGGAACGAATTTCGATATGATCTGCCATCAACAGCTGGATGATCCTGTTTAAATTATTAACCTCGGCATCGGAACTGAACTTCAAAATCCGATCTTCGATTTCCACCTTGTTTACACCGGCAACTTCCTGCAAATTGCTTAAATTCAACTGCTCTGCCGACCGCACTTCGATCCAAATGCTTTTCTGGTTCGTTACGATCGCCTCGAGCTCTTTCTTCGTTCCTTCCGCAATGATCTTGCCGTGATCGATAATGGCGATGCGTGTACAGATCTCCTCGACTTCCTCCATATAATGGCTGGTGTAAATGACCGTACAGCCCATCCGGTTCAGCTTCTTCACGGAGTCCAAAATATAATTTCTCGAATGCGGATCAATCCCTACGGTCGGTTCATCCATAATGAGCAGCTTGGGCCTGTGAGCGATCGCGCATGCAATGTTCAGCCTTCGCTTCATGCCTCCCGAGAAGTTTCGAGGGTAGCCCGAATGCTTATCGCCAAGACCGACGAATTCCAGCGCCTCGACCGTTCTTGCTTTTAATTCGGAGCCCCTTAGACCATACAATCCCGCAAAAAAATGAACATTCTCATATGCCGTCATATCCTCGTAAATCGCGATTTCCTGGGGGACGATCCCGATGTTCGATCTCGCAAATTTGGCGTTTTGGGATATGCTTTTGCCCAATACCTGAATTTCGCCTTTCGTAATGCGGAGCAAGGAGGCGATCATGTTGATCGTCGTGCTTTTGCCGGCTCCGTTCGCTCCCAGAAAGCCGAATATTTCTCCTTCCTTTATGGACAGAGATAAATTATCCACGGCGATGAATTCTCCGAATTTCTTGGTGAGCTGTTTAATTTCGAGCACGTTCATCTGTTCCACTCCCATCCATCCTCTAAGATGCTCTCAGTATAATGAAAAAGGATGTACCTGCGACAGTGCACAAGTTCATCCTATACCCATGAGAAATTTCATCATTTTTGGAACGCTCGAATCATTGCTTTTCCCCATAGGGAAGCAAGGTGGTAACCGAAAAGCCGTGCGACCCGTCGACGACAACCTTGCCGTTCACGCTCGCAGCCCTTTCCTCCATCCCGATGATTCCCAAGCCTTTGATCAGCTTCTGTGTTCCTTTGCCGTTATCGGAAACCTCGAATTTAATCAACGTATTAAGCACCTGAATGCGGATGGAGACGGTAGCAGCCCCTGAATACTTCAGCATATTGGTTAACGCTTCCTTGCCGTTCTCCATAATAATTTTCCATTGAATCGGTGTGATCGAATCGATGTTTCCTTCATGTGTCAGTATGGTTTTAACGCCATGCTTGGCGGAAAACTCATCGATGAACAATTTCATGCGGTTGATGCCCAGTTGCTCCGTTGCCGGCTTCATCCTTTTGAGCTCGGAACGAATGCTCTCGATGCCTTCTTTCGATATATGGATGGCGTTATCCAGCAGCGACGCCGATTTGCCGGGATCCGTTCGAATTAATCGCTTTGCTGCCTCCATCTGGATAAGCGCCCCGGTCATCGCATGTCCGATGTTATCGTGAATGTTCTGGGATAACCGGTTCCGCTCCTCCATCTTATGCGTATACTCCGTTTGCCGCAGAAATTCGTCATTTTCCCGCAGCCGGGTTTGCAGCCTGTCCAAGTCATTGCGCATCCGATCCAGACTGGCGCTTTGCTCCCGCAGCTTGCCGCTGAACCTCTCGACCATTGAAAAATACATTAGCGTCAATAAAGCAATCAGCATGTACAAGGGAAGCAGATGCGGGGGTACGAAAATCAGAGGAATCAACATAAGGAGGAATGCCGCTATCCCTTTTTTGCCGGAAAACATAGACGATAACTCGAAGACATGAACCGGAAGCAGAATAAAAAACAGCGGGTAGTCCTGAAGCGCAGCGGAAAATACTATCCCTATGATTAGCGCCGCGG
This sequence comes from Paenibacillus litoralis, assembly GCF_046244365.1. Classification (NCBI taxonomy): domain Bacteria; kingdom Bacillati; phylum Bacillota; class Bacilli; order Caryophanales; family Paenibacillaceae; genus Paenibacillus; species Paenibacillus litoralis. The sequence goes on from NZ_CP176395.1 coordinate 4,589,341, forward strand.
CGGCGGGACGAACGCTTTCTTTCTTAATGATGTAGAACAGCAAATTCGAACTGAGATATAGCAAGAGATAAAAAACGATCCAAGGTGTAAAGCTCGAGTCGGACGTCACAAAGGGAGTGACAGCAAATAATAGCAAAACCGCTTTATAACCAATCGACCATAATTCCTGTACTTCGGTGGCTTCCCGCATTAGGTCAATTCCCCAGTCAAATAATAGATGGCAATTTGCGTGCGGTGCGTAAGACCTGTCTTCCCAAGTATGGAGGTAACATGATTGGCGACGGTTCCTTCCGATAGAAAGAGTTGATTGGAAATTTCCTTGTTCGTCCGGCCTTTGGCGATCAGTGCCATAACGTTGTGCTCTCTTTCTGTGAATAGACTGCGGTCAATCCCGCTCCACTGGTTGGGCGCAGCCGCATTTTGATTGATTTCATTCTTTGTACCGGCAACTCCCGATTTCAATTTCTCCATTACCGTATCCTGCAGTACGCTATGGCCGTAATATACGGTTCTAATCGCATCGCAAATTCGATCGGGGTCATTATTTTTAAGCAAATACCCTCTAGCCCCGTTGGCGATCGCATCCACTATGTATTCGTCATCATCGAACGTCGTCAATATTAACGGCCGGGTTGCTGTCCGTTCCGTAATCAGCCGGGTCGCTTCCACGCCGTTCATCTCCGGCATCCGAACATCGAGCAGCGCAACATCGACCTCATGCTGTTCGCAGTATGCCACTGCCTCCCGACCGTTCTGAACCGTTGCGACCACCTCGAATCCCTCGAACGTGCCTAATATGATTTTCATCCCTTCGCTTATAAAAGAATTGTCGTCGGCAATCAGAACCTTTATGTTTAGCACGATTCGTCCTCCTAGAAATTAATTCAAAAAACGGATTGTAGTCGATCTATCGTTGTCAACAATGGGTAAAGCTTGTCTCCAGCATGCCAAATAAAGAATCATGGATGAATCCAAAGTACTCTTAATTATAACACGTTCCCTAAATTAAACTATTCTCTTCAACTTTCTTCGAGCCTTACCAATACGCCAAATCTCCATTGATTTCATGTCTGATTATCTCATTCATCTTGAAATCACTACCTTTCCACAATCCCCCATTTTACTCGAGTATAGAACATTAGTTCCCGTCAGGAAATCATTTTGTTATATGAATTTAGACAGCACTCCGTCACCATCCGTCTGGTTATCACAAACTGCTCCGGAGAGGTGTACTTTACTGATATCATGCTGCAGGCCGGTACCATTGCCACAGGATGGGTCGGTCATAAATGAACGCTGGATGGATGATTTTAGGTGGATTTGTTCATAGAAAAACGGTATATTATTTTGAGGTTAATAGCGCAGAGTGTTCGTGTTCGATATGTGTTATTTGGCTAACATGCAAGTCAGGATATCCGTTTAGGCTCATATTAATTATATTTGGGGAGGGCGTCGGCATGGACAAGAATGCTGTTTATAAAACAAACATAATAGGCGCTGGCGAGGTTGGCTGCGCCATCTCGGTCGACATGAACAAGAATGCTGTTTATAAAACAAACATAATAGGCGCTGGCGAGGTTGGCTGCGCCATCTCGGTCGACATGAACAAGAATGCTGTTTATCAAACAAACAGCTTCTATTGGGATACAAAAGGAAATGATTTCTTAGGAGCAATCGTGCTTCCTTTTTATGGAGCATTTGTCTCAGAAGAAAAATGCCAGCTTTTTGGCGATGTCTCAGGGAAAAAGATGCTGGAGATAGGCTGTGGAAACGGTCAATCCTTGCAATATCAGGGGGAACGCAAAGCATCTGAACTATGGGCTGTGGATATATCAGAAAAACAAATCGAAAAGGCAGCGCAACATTTGAAAGCATGCGGTCTTTCAGCAACATTGATCTGTTCTCCCATGGAAGAAGAATGTGGCATACCAGTGGATTATTTTGACTTTGTTTATTCGATTTATGCCATAGGCTGGACCACTGACCTTGAGGGTACTTTTTGCCGGATCGCTTCTTACCTTAAAAAAGACGGTGTATTTATTTTCAGTTGGTCTCACCCTATACACAAATGTGTTGTTGCAGAAAATAATAGGCTTGCTTTTAAAAAATGTTATTTCGATGAATCTTGGTATTCGGTATCTCTTGATGAAGGTGCGCTAACATTATCGGACCGTAAACTATCAACCTATGTGAATGCGTTGGCAAAAGCGGGATTTGTAATTGAGCGAATGATTGAGCAATCTGATGATGAAATTATGCAGTCGCGGGACGATAACAGCGATTTTGCAAAAAAAGCAAAGATGCTTCCTGTAACTTTTGTAATCAAAGCAAGAAAACTATAGTACCCGTTAGCTCGATCCCTTTTCTTCCCTCTGTTTAACCCAATTTGGAATATGATGACCAAAATATTTTGTGATTTTTTCAGCCTCAGTTAGGACCGTTTTTATTCCAAGTTCATTATAATACCAATTCTCTCTATTCAAACGGGAATCATCTTGCTTCACCTGGAATATTACAGTTTCTGGGAACACTGTTTGGTAAGTCATCAACGCTCTTCTTGAAAAGAAAGATTTACTTACAATAATGGCACGTCTTACTTCAATTTGTTGCTCAACGATCACCTTCCAGGAGTTCCTTGCATTATCAAATGTGTTTTTTGCTTGGTCTTCTTTAAGTATCCTATCTTCAGGTACTCCAGATGAGATTCCGATATCTTTTAGAAATTCCCATTCCGTTTTACCGATCTTTGCATTATAACCACCGGAAGGTAATATATAGTTTGCCATTCCAGTTTTAAATAATTCCGCAGCAAGCTCCATAGGCCTTATATGACTACCACCTGGAACGAGGATGATATCCGACGGAACGATTTCTTCATCTGGAACAAATACTAGATCCGTAAGGCAATCAAAGGGATATTTCAATGAAGCAGCCCCAACATGAGAATTACTCAATTCCTTCACTCCTCTAAAAGACTACTTATAATAAAGGGCTATTTGATTGATACTGTTTAAAAATTCAGCCCAATAGCGAAACGAGGCTGCCAATCATTTCCTCGGCAGTCTTCTTGTCTTGGATGTTAAGTTCTTGTGCCCGTTAGCTTAACAATTCTGCGTTTGTACGTAACCCTAAAATTTCAATAACTTCTGCTTTTGCCACTTTTTTTGGACCTTCCATGAAATAGCCAATAACACCAATCCTTATTCTATCCACATGTATTTTCTTTCTCATTTCAGGAAAAAGAATCCACATTCGAGCCGTACCTTCAATTGGTACAGGAGTGGTGTCGCTTAGATTGACATTGCCCTGATCATCCTCAAACTCTGGATGTATACAGTAAATACCATCTCGTATATCATCTCCATCATAACAAAAATCAGAGCGGTAACCTTGAAGTACGGGCTTCTTTCTACCGCCTTCTTCTTGAGAATAAAATCTGTACTTAACTCTGAAATCAGCTGGGTGTTTCCTAATTTCTTCATAGGATTTCCACACTAACAACCCTCCCTAAAAAGTCTTTCCCCTTTCAATGATACCATAAATTGGTGGTAGATTCCCGGTTACATTATTAAACTGAAAAGTCCATAGGCATCCAGGACCACCTTCGATGTCACCTACTTTGACACCATAAATTCATATTCATACTACTTGAAGGGCGAGCGAGACAGAGGAATCTTTTAAGTTCCTGAATAAAAGGCACAAAGTGAAATTAATTATATTGTTACATTTACAATAGTGTGTGACGCACAGTATAATATCTCCAGGAGCTGATCAGATGGCGGATGTAAATGAAACGATAATGGGTTTATTAAGCGAGCTGCGGCGAGGCACGATTGTCATTGGCGTGCTCAGTCAATTGTCCGAACCGCGGTATGGCTATTCTCTTATACCCTTCTTGGAGGAAAAAGGAATCACCGTTGATCCCGGCACCTTGTACCCCTTGCTTCGCAGACTGGAGAAGCAAGAGCTGTTGGAGAGCAGATGGGATACGAATGAATCTCGCCCCCGTAAATACTATTTACTCAGTCCGCACGGAAAAAAAGTATATGCGGGACTGTACCAGGAGTGGCGCAAGCTAGTCGCCAGTATGGAAGGCATTTTGACTGATCTTGGAGGAGGAGAGCAGGATGGAAAGAATTGACCGTTATATTTATGCGGTGACACAGCGTCTGCCTGAGCAGCAAAGAGAGGATATTAAACGGGAATTGCAAAGCCTGATTGAAGATATGCTGGAGGAGCGCATATCAACTGGCCACGCATCTAAAGAGGATGTCGAAAGCGTGCTGCTTGAGCTAGGTCATCCGAATGAGCTGGCCGCGAAGTATCGCGGGTACGAGCGTTACTTGATCGGTCCGATGTTGATCGACGCTTACTTGACTACGCTAAAGATTGTGTTGGCTTCGATCGCCATAGGGCTAACCGTCGTTTTCATCATCGATACATTCCTTTCACATTCGGGGAGGCTTGAACCGGTAACAAGTTACCTGGCCTCTTTAGTTACGGGTGCTGCACAAGGATTCGCTTGGGTCACCGTTGTATTCGCTTGGATGGAGTATAGGCAGCGAATAAATAACGCCGGTAACGGCAGCAGGAATAAAACGTGGAGACCCTCCGATTTGCCGCTGATTCCAGATGCAAAGATGAAAATCAAAAGGATCAGGCCAATCTTAAGCATCTTTTTTACCATTGTGGTCATGGTGATTTGTCTCTATTTGACCGATCTGCTCGGGATTTGGAGGTACCGCGATGGCGTGCTCACGGCCGTTCCGTTCCTGGACAACGATGTATTCCGACACTATTGGCCGCTTCTGTGGATCGTGGCCGCACTTTCCATTACGAAGCAAATCGTCCGAATTATTGTGCGTTATAGATCGAGCAAACTGCTGGCTTTCCATATCGTGATGACGATTACTACAACGATACTTGTGTGCATCATGCTTTCGGATATATCGCTATGGAATCCCCATTTCATCCAGGATTTGACCGCCTCGAGCCTTATGTCCGCCGAAGGAAATAACCTCAAATCCCTAGTGTCAACCTGGCCCAGGATGAAAGAATGGTTCGTAAACGCCATCGTGTTGTTTGCATTACTCAATATCATAAGAGAGTCCCTTGCCTGGTATCGAGCAAAATCATCGCCCTCTCCAATCACAAAACAAAAGCCGCTTGTATAGCGGCTCAGGCTGTTGAGAATCCCCCCATTTTTCCGATTGTGGCTGGATCAGAAGTGATCTCGGCAAATTCTCGACAATCTGACTGACCTCAAGAGGTCAGTTTTTTGTTGTTACATCTACAGTCCTCAAAACATCATTTTCGCCCTACTTGTGGAAGGGTTCACCGAACAGTGGATCGCGGAGAATCGGATTCTTTCGTTTTATGGAACGACTAATTTGCTCAGCTGCATTCTCTGGTTTTTTGGTGTTGCTTTTAAGCTTTACCTGATGGTTCCGTTCCGTCTGGGCCATCGACAAGATCCACCAAGCCAATACCAATTGTGGTGATCGCCGCTGCCTTCCCCAGCTTCTTTACGCCTTCTTTAAGTAGCTCCTTATCGTTTTCTTTGATGCCTGTCACCATCTCTCTCCCGCTTTCGACCACGTATTCGATCCCATCGCCAATACCTTTAACTGTTACATCTCCAAGCTCGCCTATTCCCGTATTCGTTTGCCGCTTATCCGCCGTTAATAAGCCTGCGCCTACATCCCATACGCCGCTCGCTGCTTGCCCTGCGATTTCACCCGTCTTAGCGGTTACTCTTTCTACATCATTGCCGATCTCTTTAATGTAATTGCTATTAACGAGCTCACCGGCAACACGCACAGTACCTCCAAGCACTCTCCCTGTCACATCGCCAGCCAGTTTCCCAATGCCTTTCAATAAATCCATCTAAAGCACCTCTGTATCTTCGAATTATTTTATATATCGACTGTTGACACGCTTCATTTAGTCATTATTATATTTGAATACCAGTATTAACAAGAACAGACCTGCGGCTTTATTTGTACTGGACTTTAGTCGGAGGAAAGGTAATCGATGAATCACGGAAAGGCAGATCATCAAGAGTACGGGAGCAAGGCGGCCGTGCTGGAGGACAACATTTTGAATAACCTGGGCGATGCCGAGCCCGAAGAAAACCAAAAGGAGCTTTCCGCCCTGTCAGGAAGATGACGTGAGGATAGCTCCTACTTGCGTTTAGAACAATTCTTTGTGAATCGCGTCCAAGGCGTAGCGGCTAACCGGCGCTAGCGCGCGGTTGATCCGTTTGCCCTTCGTGAAGTCGGGGATCGCGACCGTCATGCTGCCGAGTGCGTTTGTCACCTATTACTCTCGCCAATTTATCGCAATCCATAGATCGGTTATATTCTTTGATTCAAAATAGAGAGTAAGCTTTTCATCCGGCTTTGCAGGCACCCCTTTTATTAGAGGTCCGCGCAAAAGCATATTCTGCTGCTGAAGTGTACCCATTATGTCTTTGATGGTTGAATCCGCGCTTTCAAAAATATCAATGCTAAGGGTCGGCTCCTCTGCAGGGATTCTTGCTAGAATCTCAACCCGTTCTGTAGCATTCAGACGACCCTTGCTCCAAATTGGGAAATGTTCAGGACGAATATCAAGTGTAAGCATGAAACGCTGGTTCTCAGCAGGCTTGCTACCCTGGAATTGAGCCCATGCAGTAGGGAACTCATGGCGGACGGAGAACAAGCGTATGGAGCCCGGTGCCAGTGCTTCTTTAAACAGGGATTTCACATGCTCCATCGCAGCCCTTCGCAGCAGGCCTCCCCCTTCGCGCGCCGTGTACTGTACATGCAGGAGAACATCGCTAATCGTGTTGTAATCGAATGTACATGGATCATTCTTGCTCAGGTCGGCTGGCAGTTCCAACTGCCACTCGCTGATGACACCGGCATTCTCGAAGGGTAAATAGCGCTCATCGCGAAGATTGGTTTCGAAAAGCCCAGTATCGTTTTGAGAGGAACTGGTGATGATGGATTGCAGACTGCCGTAATAGTCGCTGAATCGCTCGTCATCCGCATCTTCGCGCGCATAGTTCCCGCCGCTAAAAATTTGCGTCTTTCGAATACTGCTCTTCAGCAGCGTCAAGGTGCAATTTACGCTGACATATGGCCCGACAACACATGGGATGCTTAGAGCCACAGACTTGATCCGCCGAAAGTAATGCCCAGGTCCGTCCATATCGAATAGCGATTCGGGAAGCTGTACCGTGCAACGGCCGGTCATTCGCAGCTGAATAAGCGCAAGTGGATCTACCTGTAGGAAACTAATATGTTTAGTCAACTCATACTCTCGCTGATTAAGCTCATGATAGGCTAGCTCCATTCTCTTCACGTCGAGATAGAGCTTCTCGCCGGCCAGTAAGCCTTCCTTGCCAGCAACATACCCAAACTGAAGAAAGCTTACATTAGGATTTCCTATTTCATGCTGCAAGGCACGCTCTGCCTTTTTAGCGAGATCGAAGGCGAATTGGAAGCTCTGAACATAGAGACCTCTGACTTCCCGCTTTAACCACGTGTAGAGTGCTTTGTTGGACTTCTTACCCTCCTTCCCTGTTCCCTCCGCATTCAGAAAATCCTCTATTTCCCGGGCTTGGGTCATCTGCTGCTGATGCGATTTCAATTCCTGCTCGGCGATCGCCTCCCGAATCTGTGCGACACGCAATTGCTTGAATATCTGGTTCATCTCGCCGGCAGCCAAATTACTTTGGAATGCCCATTCGCGTTCCCGGCGGGCAAACGAATCGATCCGACTGGCTCTCCTCGCTTCGAAGTTCAATCGATCCGCCAGACTCCGTGAGGCATCTGCCAGCTTGGAAATTCCCGATGAAATGTGTTGACCTCCATACGTATAGCCAGTACCTACTCCCCATGGCGCGGCTACTAATGAGAAGTCTGGCATTACTGTGGCTGCTGAACTGGTAAGGTTTAGCACTCCTGCAATGTCACTCGCAAGTTGTGCACCTTCTAGCAGAAGAGTCTCACGCACTTCGTGTGAGCTAAGCAGCTTGCCTCCATTCAGAAATTGTGCAGCCTGGGCAAATACATCCGTTGCGATATCAGCCTCGATCGATCGCAGCTCGATATCATTCACTTTCGCAGGCGAATCCCAAAAGTTACTTCCTAGTTCACCCAATTCATTTTTGGCTTGAGTGATTGCCTTCTCTATTTCTTCCGGTTTCCTTCCAAGTTGCTTCTCGTAGAAGGAATACCGCTGCACGGCCAAAGCGAGTGAAGAACCAATAGCTTCCTTCGATTGCGTAGCTTCTTGAAGCTGGCCTCGCTTCACATAATCTACCATTTGCATAATGGCAGTCTCGTGCTGAGCGCGCTTGACGGCCAGCGCCTCCCCATCCTCTTTCTCAATAGCCATGAGCAAGCTGCTGCCAAGAGACTTCAATTCCTGAATGACCTCAATCGCCTTCAGTACAAGAAATTGAAATCGAACAATTGGCAGCGGTTGATTCAAACCATTCACGATTGATGCAACGTCTAGGCCCGCTGCAGTTGCACTTGCAAGCAATGCGGGATCGATAGGCGGTTCAAACAGCGCAAGCTGTCTAAACGTACCCTGAAAGTTGAGACTATTTCGGATTTTGAACAGTCGATCGGCAATCGTATCCCAGTAGCTTAGCAGCTTATCGTTACGCGGCACAGCGAAGTAGAGCGCCTTGCTCATACTGCGAATTGTAGACATACGCTCGTCATCGCCGGTGCTTGCTGATGGAAGCGGCATCAGATCGAACGGCATGTCAGCAGCCACATCGCTCATCACGACGCCGAACTGTTTGATCTCCTTTCTTAAGTTGGCGTAATTCTGAGGGCGGACGGAGCCCTTCTTCGGCACTGCTTGAGGACGCGGCCCTAGAATATTGGCCGCCAGGATATAATGCAACATAGCTTCCTCGATCGATTCCCCTTTATCCTCCATAAATAAGGAGTCACCCCAGGAGATCAGGTTATCTAGATAAGCCATAACCGCTTTGTACATATAGGCTTGCTGCCGATATCTGGCAATTACATGCGGCCGAAAGGGTTTCGATTCCCACTCCTTAATGCTCTTGATGGTCTCCTCACTCAATCCATCGTTTGCTCCAAGGATCTCCTCTATCTTCTTCATATCGGAGTATTGGAACGGTTTTACTTTCCAGAATCGGTCCGGAGTAGGTCCTTCGCTGTCATCCGTCGGGTTGAACACATAATGGAGCCACCTTTGCGCCTCTGCATAATGTTGATTTTTGCTAAGGTGGCTGGCAATTGCCATTGGGATATGGAAGAACAATTCCCAGTTATATACGGAGTAAGCGCCACTAGATGTGAAGTCAAGTTCTTTCACAGGGTAGGGCCATTGCACGAATGCCGGATTCGGTTTGTACAATGCGTCGAAGAAATCAGCATATAGCTCAGGAAGCGGCTTGCTCTTAAGTAGACTCGCCGTTGTCAGCTTTGGAATTACCATTTGTGTATCACTTGTGAGCAACATGTCTGTTCCAGCAGGAATCGTCGCTAGCTTGCCATCATGCAATTGAATCGGCATGACTTCAACGGATTTCATACTCAACCCGCTGAGCGTAATCGCTTTGCAATCTTCGGACAGCGTAAAAGCGGATCCGATGGAAGGGGCTTTGCTCATACCATCGATCAACGTCACTCTTGTTTCGCCAGTTAGCATAACGCGACGATAGTTTCCGATATTTGCAAGCTTATAAACCAGGTCAGGTGCCAGTTCGATGGTACCATCCTCTGTCATGGCGTGTACGGATTGAGTAAGAGCGATCCGGGAACCCGCGGGAACCAACACCGGCGTGTTGCTTGCAAGAGTAATGACCATGCTGCCTGGTAGGGTAGCACTCTTATCGTATTGTGTGTCCGCGTCTTGCAACCCGGATACTCCGCCTTCGAGCAGCCTTGTCATGAGCTGTTGTACATAGGGATGCTGGTGCAGGTAAAGTCGGTAACTCACCTCGCGTTCTTGGATGACTGTCGATTTCAATACCTGCATATCGTCTGGTCTAATTAGGCGCTCGATGTCCAGATGCCCATGGAACCGCGCTTCCGAATACTTCGCATTCATGCTTTGTTCCCTCCTTCGTTAAAGGCTGATGCGGCCTGTGCTTTGCGTGGAAAGGATACTATCCGAAATGTTTCGTGATATTGCGCTATGAAGACCCGCTTCCCCGACTACGTTCGAGCGCTGTGGTCCAATAACTTTGTCGTCAAACAATAAGCTGGTTTGGGGATTGATTAGCCAATCGGCGTGCGACTTCAAGCTGAAGCGAGAGAGCGGATCAAGCACAATTTGAGATGTGTCATTAGGGTCCAAACTAGGCTTCTGAGGCATGATCACGATATCTTTCCACCAATCGGGATGCTTGACTTTCAGAGGAGGAGCGATCCATTGGTTCCACTCTTCGATGGTCTGTTCTACAACGTAAGGCTCAACGAAAATGGTGTTCATTCGGTTGTCGTCCTGGTAAAATATAGGCTTCATGAGCGACGAAATTTCGGGCGATCCGATCACGATGTCGTTATTACAAGGAAGCAGGGTAAACGTGGTGCCTTTTTGCAGAATGATATCAGAAGTCTCCGCATCCGGCCTCGGGTCTGATTTCGCCTCAATAAGTGATCTCTTCGTAAGCCGATGCTTAAACTTAACGGCGAGTTCGTTCCCTCCTGTAAAGCGAGTGGCGGACACATCAGATGCACTGTAAGGATTTCTTGGTACCTTGCCGCTCTCTACAAGTTTTGGTGTACTATTTCTGCCAGCCAAGTAGAAAGAGGTAAAGAGCGTATTGTAGAACGAGCCAGTCAAATGAATATAGACCCCCTGCTCTTCTCCTCCCTCATATGCCTTGGAAACGTGGATGCCTACGTCATTCGGATCGTAATCACGCGGGAATTCCGCCTTCAGAATAGTTGTACTCGTTTTTCTGGTGCTCCACTCCCCATGCAGGTATTCGCTCCAATACAGTTGGATTTCCATGTTTTTTCCGCCTAGTAGGGTTTGCAGCTTATCCATCGTCATGGCAAAAACATCAAGCGAACCTTCGATGCCGTTCCCGGTTACATTCGGCTCCTTAGTGGACAAGTCCGCTAGTGTTACCCAGAACAAATATAACCGACCGTGCCATACGATCGGTGCAAGGTGATTACTTTCTATTTCAGCGCTGATCGGCTCCCATGGCGTCCACGATTGATCAAGGCGGCGATAGAAGTATTTTTTGGGTTGGTTAAAGGTGCGTCCGATGACATGCAAGATTCGTAAAGAAGGGTCGTTCTCACTTACTTCCAAATGCATCGCCACGACATCTAATCGTGCCAGTTCGTCCAGTTTATTCAGATATTGGAGGAAGGCGTCCTCGGCTAGATCGGAGGACACATCTCCCTGAAGCAGAGCGCCTTCCAACTCACTGAACAGATGTGTTTTGTCGTCGCGGAATTCAGGTTCCAACCAGTTTTCCGGGAAGAGGAAAATTTTTCGATTGGCTTCCCATACGCGGTAACGCTTCATCCATTCCCATTGTTTCGAGTTAATAACGGATGGATGTACCTTGGTTTCATAATTAAGCAGACATCGTTGAATGAAAAGCTGCACCGAGCTGATAGCCAGTCGTATTCGGGACGTCTGCACGACCGGTTCCATACCGGGGTCGATTAGGAAGTATTCATAAATTTGCTCCATGCTGGCAAAGCCGAGCTGTTGCTTAACGTATGAGACTAAGGCATCTCGTTGACGCTGGCGCAACTTGTCGAATATAGGCTGAGCGACGCGCTTCCAAGCCTCTGCGTCAAAGCGAGCCTTGATGGTTTCCTTCATTTCGCGAGCGATGGCGAAACGCTGCATAGGCGAGGCGGCCGGACTTACAATATGTGTCCATTCAACCAGCGACGACGTGGTCACGCCGAACCGCTCCATTACTTTCAGTGCTTCCCATATCCGCAGCAAAGTCTGTTCATTGGCAAAATCGGGCTTTGCAAACAGAGCAATACAGATGGACTTGATTAAGTCCTGATTACGGCGGAAGAGCTTTGCAATGAGCGTATAGACGTTATCTGGGGCGTGATTCGGCTCCCCTGCTCCGTTCGCTTCAAATATCTCAATGATTTGATCGCTGTTTACGACTAATTCCCGTTTCAGTCGTGCATAGCTCGCCAGGCGTCTGAAAGACTTATAAAAAGCTTGACTGCCCTCTAGGGTGTCGCTGCCGCTCTTCGTCGGCATTAAGCTCAGATTCAGTCCGCCAACTGTAAGCAAATAACGTGCTTCACGCTCCCCTAATCCAAGCTGCTGCAGCAGCATATTGGCCTTCGTCAACAAGATGATCGACTGTTCAGCCCCCTCGATTACAGCCTTTGGATAAAGCACAAGCTGATCCAGACTGCCCTTGGGTAGTGTTTCTCCCTGAACGAGCAACCGTGCGCCTCCGCCGTTGAGCTTGCGAAGATCCAGTGCAAATCCGTACATAACCCCAGCTTTTAGTTCCAAATAATGCTTGGGACTCTCGCCCAACACACTAAGATCTTGCTCGGCGACTTCACGCCAGAACATCGGATCCGGGAGATGATCGAAGCGTAAGTCTACTTCAGCGTCCTTCTTATCTAGCACAACTGAGAATCGGTATGCACCGGTCTGAGTGACCTCCAAATATCCTTCTAGATGAGCGCTGTTCGCCCCTGGAGGTTTGATAAACGGATTAACTGCGATTGTTTCTGCCGGCTTCAGTAAATCACCCGAACAATTATCTGAGGCGTAGTATGAAGCCGTCATCCCTCGTTCAGCAGCGGCGGTTAACTTAGCAAGCAGCGAACCTGGATTAGCTAGCATTCTCGCATCCGTAAGTAAGCTCTCCACAAGCAGAGGGTCTCCGCCAATATATGCTGTCATGGTTTGGATCATATATTGTCGGATCAATTTGTCCTGCACGAATGGCAGGAAGCTCTCAGCAATTCGCTTGCGCTTGTTTCGATCCCGCGCTTCCCGGTTGCGCAATTGGACATCTTCGGTTTCGTCAACTTCGAGCGGCCGATAACGGTCAAACAGCAGATCGAAATCCGCGCTATCGAGAAAGCCGGTAGCAGGCTGGTAATCCGGTGCTTGCTTCTGAAGATGTCTGACAAAGAACGACCGGGGCTGCTCCCGAATGTCGTCCAATAAGCTGGTCAATAAAGCAGAATGCTCATGTGGCAATCTGCTCAGCAGGACTTGCTGATCACTCTCAAACAGCACGCCTCGATAGGTTAGTTTTAGTTCTTTACGCGTATCGCTATAGCGTACTTCGCGGATTGCCGCTTCATCGGCAAAGTCTTCCGGATGTAAGGGGGCATCCAGCTCCACTTTCACAGAAGCGGTATACTCTGCTGTGCCGTTCATCATCGCTTGAAATTGTTCGGCTACCTCAATGGGTACAATAAGCCCCAGCTTCTGACGCAGCATCTCATCGGTCAAGACGCCGGGATCCTCCGGTACGGCATGTTCGGCGCGAATGGCGCGTATTCCGTCAACCAGCTTACTAAGCAGCGCCAACATATCTGCACGATTTGGAACATACTTGCCAGACTCGTCGCGATGGCGCAGTAAATATTCCAGTTCACCAATCGTTACACCGCTATCCTTGACCTCCTGAACAATATCAACAAAGCCGAGTGTCTGTGTGAACGGATGATCTTCTTCCAGCGTGAGTAATTTGTCAGGCTTTAATGGCTTGAAAGGATCGAGCCCGGATAGTTGTTTCAGCGTGATCAAGTCACTAACTGAAAGATGTAACGCTTTGGCCAACAATCCATAACGATATAGAAGAGATACATTAGATAACGAAAGGACTGCCGTACTTAGAGACTTCTTGGCGTCAACCAATATGTGTTCGATGTCATCGCCAGTAAGACCTAGTATGCCTTGAAGTGAAGTCAAATGACCTTTGATGAGCGAAAACTCGTTAGCTTTAGCTTGTACCCCATTCAGCAGCGTAGCGAATTCGGGTAAAGGCGCAATGTTCATCAAAGTATCCTTATCCGCATCGCTCATCACACCTTTGAAGGCAACATACTGGACTTCCTCCAGATGATCGTATGTTAGCTCTATCCTAGGATCTCCAGCAAACAATGCTGGATCGATTTGTTTGTCTGGCGGTATTTGCGTTAGACGAAACTTGAACAGGCTTATCTTCGACAAGTCTGCGATCCGTTTTTCTGACAGGTATCGCCCAAGCGGGTCGTCGAACACAGGCTCGCTCTTCAGTATGCTTGGCGCAAGGAATAGTTGCTTATAAAGCGGCTTGTTCCCCGTCGTCGGAATATCTGACCAGAGTGTAATCAGCTTTAGCCGACTACCTTTGCCTAACTGCAGCTTGTCATCGAGCGACTTGAAATGCGACAAGTAAATTAGTGCAGATTGAAGCGGCTGCTTATCAAGATGGGCGGAATCATACGGTGTATCGCTAGGCATGAACGTATGAAGAGCACGGTCGGTCTCGTCGATCGTCCAGCCCAGTTTACGCCACAATCGCACGAAAAGATTGATTCGCAAGAAGGTGAGATCATCCGCTTCATCCCCATTTGCGTACTGCAGCACAGTTAAGTCGAAGCTGCATCCTACATAAGGATCGGCCAGTACAAGCACATGTGAGAAATCAATGGCATCCAGCTCGTTTTGAAGTTGATCCAGCTGCACATTGAGCGCATTGGCAAGTGTAGTCATACGGTTGAAGAATGCATCCGCCTCTAATCGACGCTGCATATCATCAGGTGAAAGCGTGTTAGGATCCTGCAGCAACAGCTCCTTGTTGAGTTTATACGCCCGTGCATCATGAATGCTGACTCCGAGCCTGTACAGAATACCCAGACTCGCCATGCCTGGATTAACAAAATTGGTTTCAATAATGTCCGTCAGTTCCATGTAAGATACACCCAGACGGTCTGATAAAAACTTGGCGGATTTCAGTTTCGGCTTAACAGAATCGGCGGATGCGTATCCATAAAGCTGGTGCCATTTATTGGCGGAAAGCGGGTTCGGATCGGTGAAGATGGCAAATTCTATTGGTAAGATTCCAAGTGATTCCATAAAAATAGCGGTGCGATCGTAGGGTTGTGTCTTAGCCATAAGATCGTTGCTCGGGCGGAAAATGTCTAGCAATCGATCTAGCGGAGTGTCGAAATAACTGCAGAACTGGCGCACGGTCTCGGTCCACAGATCGAATGGCAAGTTAAGGGGATAAAGGGAATCACGCAATATGTCATATGCCTCACGAATGACGTTCTGAGGCTCGGCGAGTAACTGATCAGTTGTAGCTTCACCCGTGTCGTGTGAGGCATGTTCCGATAAGCCTCCGTTGGCTACATAGTACTCAAGAATCTCGTTTATGATGTCAATATAGGGCAGAACGGTTAGCGTGTTCTCACAGGTGAGCGGTAGATAAGGCAAATCCGGCCGGCGCTCAATGAGTGCGTCATATGGCTTCATATACGTTGCATGGTAAGGCGTATCGTGCCTTTCATCCCACCGTGCGAGGAAAGTCTTCCATGTTTCGGGCTCGGTGTCAATAAACTGCAGCAAATCTACCAGATAAGCGGCCGGGCTGAGTACCGAACGGCAATGCTCGCATTCGCAATAGTCCATGGATCCGAACAGCGACTCCATGGTCGGGAATTGCTTGATCAGTTCATTGCGGACGTTTTCTCGAATATCTGCGGCGGCTGACATTCCAGCAATCTGCACGTCGCTGTCGATTTTTCTGGCCACAGTGAATAGGTTGTATAAAACGCTGTTGATCTGCTTTGCTTTGCGATACACTAGCTTGGCTTCCACTTTAGCAGGCTCTTTTTGAAATAATTGCTTAAAGGCGGCATTATAGGAAATGAGGAAATCGGCTTCAGAGTGGGCTGTTACATCAGAGGCCGAGGTAATACCCAAATGCAGCATTACAGGAATCCCTTCATTCCCTGTGGTGAGCTGATAAATACGCTGCAGTGTTTTCAACTGCTTCCCCGCTTCCATAAATTCGTGCTCCATCATCCCGGCCGAGACTCCGGTATGCGTATTGAGGAATGCGGATACAGGTGTTCTGCCTAGCCGAAAGCCTTGCCTAGCCGAGTTTTTTAGAAGCTTCGCGGTATTTATTCGATATGCGCCAAGTCGGAATAGATCCTCGTCGTCCTTCTCAAGCAACCTTGCCACGACGTGCGTCGGGTAGCTCAAACGGATTTTGCGAGCCAGATCCTCGGTATAGGCGTTCAGGCGGTTTTCCAGGCTCTCGTCAAGATAAGCTGCGGGGATCAATTCTGACAGTACAAGCTCATCATTGTCTGCAAGCCTTCTGACCTCATCTCTCCAAGTTTCAGGCAAGTGAAAATCGAGATCTACCAGTTCCGATGGATCGAAGATGGAACTGGCTCCAATCTTCTTGCTCATGAGCATGGCAGACATTGCATTGCTGTTTCCGACGAGGAATGCCAGCTTGCCGTGAAGCTGCAGCCTGCTCACTTGAACATCGTCCAGACCGGCTTCACGCACTTTGCTCCACAATTGTTCGGCATCTCCGTCATGATTGAGATAGACCGATACAAATTTGTTGCGTGCCTCCTCATGAAGCCCGGAGGATTGAAGCAGTTCACCATAGGTCGATGTAGAGCCCGGGGCTGGAATCGTAAGTCGAACTTGGTTAGCGAAAGCGACGAACTGTTCCTTGTATTGGTTAATCTGGTCGTCATGAAGCGCAATAATGCCTGCATCTCGCACCCGTATGAGCGCTTGTTCGGCTAAATCGGGCGCTACTTGCGCAAGCAACAGCTTGTCCGAGGGCAAGCCGGCACGAAGCAAGCCATAGATCGCCTCCTGCGGCAGATTAACTTCCTGATCAGCGCTCAGTCGTTCTGTAAGGACAGCTCGAGCGATAAGTCTCGAATCCCAGCCTGTCGCCCGATTGAGAATCGTCAGATCCTGTTGTTCGTCACTCTCTCTTGCATCAGCTAGCCTTGTTAATTCACCGACATGCGGTAAGAGATCAGCCTTCAGACGTTCGTATTCCGAAGCCGATGGGGCTGCAGGGACAACCAAATTCCAGCTCTCAAACGCAGCTGCACCGTATCTAGGATGAGACAACGGAAGCTCTTTCTCCTGGTTAAGAGGGTCAGTGATCCGAATTTCCAGATTGACTGCAGTTGTGCCGGGATCATATCGGAAAGTATATCTGCCGCTTTGATCGGTATTGGAACTGCCTAGCAACAAGTTATTGCCGCCGAAGCCCAATTGATATAGGAACAGGGTCAGGTTTGGCGCAGGTAATCCATTGTCTTGAACGACGACACCTGCGACGACTGAGTGTTTGATCACGCGGATCACGACAGGTTTCCGCGGAGGCTGAAAGGCAATCAATACGCCTTGATCGTTTGCGTTTTCTGGCAGTACATCCTCCAATTGAATTGCTCCGCGTTGGGCTGTGAAGAACAAGTTGGGATGTAATTCACCCTCATTCGCACTGAAGTCGGTTCGTCGGAAGCGGAATGCTACGTTCCCCCCGGTATCCGTTATCACGGCTTCGCCTAGTTGTATCGGTGGTGAATTCTCGTTACGGTGGAAAGATTGGAGCTGCAATCCTGCAATTGGCGTGTCGCGGATATCAACAACCTGACAAAGAACGATATACGGGGAATCCATATGAGCGTTAGCGCTGCTTAACGGTGGAAGTAATCCCCATTGACGCAGAAGAGCGTTTACGACATCGGCGGTTTTCTCATCCACGAAATGATCTTCAAAAGGAAGCCCGTGTTCATTTTGTAACTGGGATACAACAATCGCGGTGAAGTCGCCGTATTTGTTCGCTTCTCTTTCACGTTTAAGATTGTTAGTCCACTCGTTGCGCCGCTCGTTGTGCTGACCATCATTGCCTGGGAACAAGGCTCCCCTTTCAAGCAGGAACAGTAACGCATCTTGAAGATTGGTCACGTCTTGACCGACTGTTCCTCGCTTTAAGGGGAAGATAATAGGGTTCATGCCGTTTCCTCCGCTCTTATGATTTAAATGTAAAGTGGCTATTGGCAAGGGCGTTTCGAGTTGCGTCGAGTTGCATCATCGAACACGCCCGTGCGGGCAACATTTCGCTAAGCTCTCAGGTTCCAACGCTATCGACTCAATAAGGGATTCTACTGCTTTAAAGGTTCATGTATGACTGTAATTTTCCCCTTAATTTCCGGATCGTTTTCGAAAAGCATTTGAAAAGCTTGTGTCGCTTTTTCTCCAGATACATGCCATTCGATTTTTGCACCTGTTCCTTCTGCTGCTTTTACTTGATCCTTGGCTTGATCCAAGATTTCACTAGCTTTATCCAATAAGTACATGTAGTCGCTGTAGTTGCCGTTCATCAAATTGTTTAGAGCCTTCATAAATCTACTATTATCGCTCCAATTTTTGGCCTCGAGCAGTTTTCCTGGCTCTCCTCCTTTTCCGTCCCTATAGCCGTCAAAAGATACGCCGTTCACATAATAAGTCTCACTGGCCGGTTTACCGGTAATCTGCTTCTGATATAAAGCATCTTTATCCTCCATATTATGACCAGCTGTTAAGTCCGGGGCCCATTGACCTGGTTCCTTCTTCTTAGGGGAACTCGAACCTGTTGCCTTCCCTGTCGGTGCTGGCGCCGGGGTTGCCGCTACTCCATGATTTGGAGGCAGCTTCGGCGGTTTCATAGCATTACCGCTCTTGGCATTTGATCTTCGAGCCGCGGTATCGTTCTTAGGTACCGCAGGTACAAATACGCCGTTCTCCCATTTGCCCTGAATTTTCTCAACACTAGGATCGTCCTTTAACGGCGGAGGTGGAATTACTGCAGGCTGAGAAGGTTTTGGCGGTGCACTTGAAGGCGGCGGACTTGGCGGCGCCAATGATGCAGTACCCGCTGGAGCAGGAGTCGGCGTCTTGTTGTCTTCCGGTTTTGTATAGGGCACTGGATTAGCTTCTGTGTAAAAATGAACGGCTACCGGTACTCCGATAGCGACAACTGCGAGAAGTGTATAAGGGCTACTGGCAACACGTACCACTGCAGGCACCGCCACTGGCATACCAATAGCTATAAAGCCAGAAGCTAAAATCCGATAACCTGTCTGAAGAACCTCTTGCTCAGTGGGGTATCTCCCGTCAAGGTCGAAATAGCGGATTGGGTTGCCTCTGACGTACATATAGACGCACGGACCGTCAGCTAATCCTGCTGGATCACAACTCGTCCATCTAGCCAACCATAGCGCATAATACCTCGCTCCATGATAGCTAAACCCAGTCTCCTCATCCCGTTCCTTACCCGTATATCGATAGCGTTTCAAACTTACCTCGGCAGCGCTGCATCCGGCACAGTAAGCGGTGCTGCCGAACGGCGTATATTCCTCATATGTGATCACCGCAGCGTTCTCGTCAAGTTCCAGACTGACCGAACCGAGGTGATTTCCAAGTTGATAGCGAACGATAGGCTGGGGGCTGGCAATCGGAATCTGTTCTTTAATCGTTTGTGTCTCGATCAAAGCCAAACGCTGCTTGTCGTCCATCACATGTAACGACTCACGCTCTAGCTTGACCGTGCCGCCGCTGTATTCACGATACAACTCAAACCCGCCGATATAAATGCGCTGCTTGCTGAGTGCGCCTGTTTGCGTTTCGGTCACCTTGCGGACGCGCTGGCCTGCCGCATCATAGACGTAGTAAGTTATCGCCGATACTTTGCCGGGTGGCAGGCTATCGTTCTTGACCATCTTCGTTGTTGCGATCAATTGGTCTTTGAAGTCCCAACTCATCTGAGGCAAGTGCGGCATCGACGTCATATTACCATGCAGATCGTAGGTATATTTGGCACTGTATCCACCGGGCGTTGCCGCATAACCAAGCAGGTCAGGGTCATCGGGTAGGCTTGTGGCAAGCAAACGGTTGCTGTCCAAAGCATATTGGTAACGCCGGTTCCAGATCGACTGACCCGGTTGCGCCAGATTACGTCCAGTGTGATGGATCATTTGCATAATGTTGCCGACCTCGTCGTAACGATAAGTCTCTACGTAGTTCTGTAATGCATGACAGTCGTTGGTTATCGTTGGGACATAATGGGAACTATCATCCCAGTCATATTGCTGGCCCTTGCCTTTATGTTCTCTTCCGCCGGCTGCGATGAGGCGATACAAGGCATCGTAGCGATACTCCGCACCCGGCAGCACGCATTGGTTGTTGTGAATCACTCGATCATTGGCGTTGTCCAGGATTTGAGTGATGTTCCCCACAGGATCGTAAGTGTAGTTCAGGTCTTGCAGAAGGGCGTCATCATTGTCGCGTGTGGTTATCAATCGTTTCAGCCGGAAGCTCTTCTGTTCGTACTTGTAAATCGTTTTGGATCCATTCCCATATTGCAAAAGCACACGCTGCCCTTTGGCATTATACTTGATGTTCTTCACAGGATGCTGGCTTGCCGTGTTACCGGCAAGCAACGTAATAGGCTCAACGGCTTGGTTTAGCCACACATCCAAGCGCTCAAGCAGCCCGGCTTCGTTGTATACCGGCTGGGTAATGTTGATGCGCTTCGGGTTGGCCGTCATGTAGTGCGGCGCGACGAGTTGGATCGGCCGATTTAGTGCGTCGTAGCGGGTTCTGGCGACGATCCGCTCCGCTTCCAGCGCTGGAGCCGGATGTTGCGACCAATCGGGGGTTGCCTTGTAGTCGACCGTCAGTTCGCGTATCGTTTGCAAAGGATTTCCCTTAAAGTCGTAGGCCTCAACCTCAACGATACCAGCCGTATCGAAATGCTTTAACAGCTTGCCCCTTAAGTTGCGATTCTTATCGTCAACTTGTCCTTCGCCATATATCAGCTTCTCGAATTGAATCTCGCGGCTAGGATTGACCGGATCAGTGCCGGTGACATAAGAGCCGATAGGCCGGTGCAAATCATCATAGATCGTCCTCGTTCTGAACGATCGGTTGTTCCAGGCAAACATCGGCTTACCTGACGCGTCAAATAACATCCAGCGGTCGCCGGCGTCCATGCTATGCTGGTAGAGCAGGTTACCTGCAATGTCATAACATGGAGAAAAACCTTCCGTATCCATATTGATGGGGTCGTTGAACAGATGTACGCCGCCCGGCAGCAGCGGTAAGATGTATTGCATCACACGGTTGCCGCGCGCATCTTGCACCCATAGCGGTTTGCCTTCAGCATCTAGCTTGGTGAAGGTGACGTATTTCTCGTCGGTTGACCCCACGCGGTTGTGAGCGATCGTAACGACCTCGCGACCTAGGCTGTCGAAAATCGTCACTGAGGGCGTATTCTCATGTTCTGCAGCCAATAAGGCCGCACGCTGGTCTTCTTTCGAGACTTCCAGCTTACTGTTGCGATTGTACCAGGCGTTATTCATTTTTACCGTGTCGTTCGCATCATAATGTACGGCATGCCATGGAGAAAAATCCGCGCGGCTGTAGGATCCGTTCGGTAAATCCGTGCGTATCAACCGCCCGACCGCGTCATAATACATCACCGGTGTCACCCCGGCTTCGGACGGTTCCTCATAACGATGCCCGACCATCGGCTGGCTAAAGTACGGCTCATATTGTTTAACCGGATTGCCCTTATTGTTGTGAATTGTCTTTCCGCTTGCTACCCACCGCAAAGGACCGCCGGGTGTTTCCGGGTCCGCTTCGGCCTGAACTTTCTTCACTATCACATTGCCCGTGCCGTCCGAATATTCAAACCCGCATTGCACCGTGCTATCCGGCTCGTCGACAAAATGCCGCTCACGTACAATACCGCAAGCGCAGGCAGGATGCTGCCCCCAGACGGTCTTGCCATCTTTGAAGATCTCGCCGAAGTAATACACATGACGAGCACTTGCGCCGCGCAACAAATTTTTGGCATCGGCAACGTCATAGTCATGGTTGACGAAGAAGTTCTGCCGTGTTTCTAGATCAGGATTCAGCAGCGCGTTATCGAAACCGATTAGACTGTCGGCTTCACCGCCTTTGCCCAATACCGCTGTGGCAGCGGGCATCCCCAATATATCAAAGCGCACTTCCGAAAGATTATCGTTCAAATCTTTCATACGGCGAGGGGCTAGCACGCGAAAATCGAACTCAACCACCTCAGTCCGGTTACCCTTCGCATCGGTACTGGATTGGATGTAGAGATCGCGTGAATCATAGCTTAATGTTGTCGTGTTTCCGAATGGGTCGGTATAGCGTTCGGGCAAATAAAAGTGATCACGGGCATCTACGTTAAAACCTGCCACACCCGAGCACATCCAGTACTTCCCGGCTATACTCAAGTAGCCTCCTTTTTTCTTGTCCGTAATCGCCGTTTGAACGTCTAGATGGATTTTGTCTCCGAAGACCAATCCAAGAATTTCATCGGTAAGCGCCAGTTTATAACTCTCATACGGCAGACCAAGTGCGCTCATTTGCCCCAGAGCCAGCGGCTGATCCAAGTTTGCATCGAAAAATCGCGTTTGCGAATGTTCAACGATTCGCTTTTGAGGCAAGTCACCGCTTGGGAGAACTTGATAGGCGATCTCCTCAACCAATTTTGGTTTTTTGACGCTAGGGTATCTGTCACTTAATTTGTATTCCCGCAGCTCTTCCAGAGTGCAGCAGCGACAGGCTTCATTAAATCTCGGCTTGTCGGTCAATTCATATCTCAATAACTCGCAAGGCAGCCGCAAGCGATAGACGTCCGGCTCCATTACGTCCTTGGTATAGTGTGTCTCGGTATAGGACAGATGCATTTCCGAATGCACATGATGGATCAACTTCCTTGCATCGTCTTGCACATGCAGGTACACATCCGACTCATCGCCTATTAACGCGGCATCGCCATGATTCCTCAGGCGAGGGTAGACCACTGCAACGGATTGCTGATTGTTGCCATATTCGTCCATGCTCAAATTAAGGGTGTGCACGATACGCGGATCGGGCTTTAGCTCCTTAGCGCGCAAATCGAGTTCATAATGGTAGGTAATCGCTTCGCTCTCGGTGACGTGAAATACCGCATGCGGATTGTCCGCTTTCGGTTGAACAAGGTGTATATGGCAATTGTGAAAAGCAGCCGAGAACAGTTTGACTTTCGCTATCGCTTCCACATCAAGTTCATACACTTCTTGCCGCAGCATCATGCCTTTGCAGGCTCGCAGCGCTTCGCGCCACTCTTCGCCCGAAAGATTCAGAGCATCGAGATCGGGCTCGGGTAAGGGATTCTCTTGAAAATCGCCTTGAACTTGAAAGTACTCTGCTTGAAATTGGCCCATGATGCGCTCGCGGTCGAGAAACGCTCCGGTGTGATACCAGGTGACGGTTTTAACTGGGGGCTGATAGAGGGTATTGACATCGGTGATGTAGGGGCTGTTATTGTTCTCTTTGGCAAATGTGCCATAATCCTCGACGTCGATCTGTTCAACGCGACCAAAGCCTCGAAACTCACGCTCCGACCCATCGAAGTAGCCATGATGGTAACTATAGGTCGTTGAAAAATTCGTTTGGCGCCAAATGTCCTTCACCGTCACCTTCTCCACGCAATGTACCGGAAAAGGCAGCTTGGTGATCCATGGTTTGCCATCTTTTTTGTCCTGCAGGTAAAACTTGGTCGAAGGCGCATAATGAATGGTCGTCTCTGCACCCAGGTTATTGATCGTTTTCTCCAAGAGGTGCGGCTTCTTCCCGCCCATCAGGTCAAGGTAACGAAGCGGGCGGCGAGCGTCGCTAGGCAACGGCGATGACCAGACTAAACAGGCCGTACCGTTACCCAGAAGATCCATCACCTGCACCGAGCCTACATGATCGGGTAAGGGGAAGTTCTGGATTGCGGTCGGAGCGCTCCAGCTATTACCGGATTGGTTAAAATACACGCGCACGCCATCACGATGAAGATAGAGAATGTCGGTCGTACCCGTGCCGTCGATATCGGCCAGCCGAATACGGCGAGGATCGAATTGATCGGCATGGTCGAACAATAGCGGCTCAAATTGATCGGGTTGATCTACCCTAGGCGCGTGATCCATCGTGACTTTAGCGCCAAAGCGGCCGTATCCGAGATTAGGCCAATAACACACTTCGCAGTTGCGAACACGTACGATGTCGCTCAACCCATCGCCCGACATATCCGAGAGATAGATCGACTGTTCCCCATCGGCAAATACGATGTGAGGTCCTTCTTCTTCGTCCCATGATTTGCTCACGCGCTTCGCCGCATCAAAGCCGGCTTCTCCAAGAGACGGATACCAAACAAACGCATCGTGTTCACTGATCAAGATATCGGCGTGACCGTCCCCGTCGAGGTCGATGAATTTGAGATTGGGGTCATTCCAATCCACATTGGGCAGAGAAGCAAATGGTACAAACGTGTCCCACTTCTCGTCCATAGTCCGTTCAAAGAACCCCGGCATTGGGCCTGCAAATCGCACCACATCCGGACGACCGTCGCCTGCCAAATCGAGGAACTGCGTTTGTCTGGCCAACGCCATCGAAGGTTTGGTAGAGACAAGTTCCGGCGGTCCGAACTTCGCCTCAATCTGCTCGCCCACCGCGTTGGTAGGACTAAGGTTGCGTTTGTAGTACCATGCGTTTTCTTGTTCGGCCAGAATACCCGATAGCCCTTCACCGTCAAGGTCAATCCAATGATATTTAGCGCCGTCAATGCCTATGGGAATATTATCGAGACTTTCGCCCTGTAACTCTCGCAGTTCATCTTGAATAGCAGCGTCGCGGTATTGGAACTCATGCGGAGGGAGCATGGCTGTGAGGTATTCTCCGTCTGCTGTAAGTTGATAACTTCGCTGCGCCACTTCGATCATTTTTGAAAAGATGGGGGTGCGAACGTTTTCGGTGTCATCCTCGTATTCGTAGGAGAATTCGGTCGAACGAACAAGGCCATCGTATCCTTTGTGACCGTCAGGACCAGGATCATCCGGAATGTGATGGAACATGAGAACGCGCTGGCACAAACGATAGGTACGCACTTCAAACGTTGATCGGTATGAGGAGAAGGGATCATAACGAAGGTTCCATAAGCCGACTTCTTCAGGTGCAGGTTTGGTCTCATGGTGTTCGCCATAGTCGAATACCGTTTCAAAGTACCAATTGTCCGGGGGCTCCGGCCATGGCCGATCTTCCACAAGTTTGGGAAAATAGGGCTTATGGTTGCCATAGAAGATGCGCTTGAGATACCTGTTGGAAAATCGCCGCTTGTCCGTTTCATCCCCGCGATTCAGCTCATGAGCTTTCGTGAAATCAACTTTGTCCGCGTTCTCGGCTTTATATTGATACTTGATGACGTTGCCCTTGTCGTCGTGGCTCTGGCAGATGAGCCAACTGAAAATGCGTTCGGAATGCTCGGGGGCTGTAATTCTCGACTCTTCGTTTCTGCCGTACCAGGTTGTAACATTGTCTCTCGAGATGGAACGCCAAAAGACATCGTCCGGCTTGGACGTATTTGTCCACCTTTCAATGCGGGCGAACAAGCCCTCGACGCGCGGGCGATACCGGCAAATCCGATAGTTTTCACCATTTACCGTCCGTGGATCTACTTTCTCGCGAATCCATTTTTCATCCGCATCCATAATAAGTGCAGGCACCAAATCTTCGGAACCGGACAGCATGAACACGTCCGAATCCTCGTCATCCAAATATTGCGGCAGCCCCTTATCCGTCTTACGCGTGATTGAAGGCAGAGAGAGACTCCAGCCCAAACCAAAAGGCCCGTTCCCGGCACCGGAGTCATACGATAGGGAAAGCTGCGGGCCAAAACCGCCGCGGCCAGGACTGGTCACAATGGGTACGCTCATAGATCCGGTACCTGTGACCGGGTTGGCGGAGAACTTCTCTCCTATGCCGCGGATCGCCCCGCCACCTTTGGGCAGCGAGATGGAGGGCGCCTTTAATACATGCTCATCTTTGCTTGGACTTGTTGTCATTTCCGGTAAGACCATAGTCATCCCCCTGTTAATACCCAAAAATGATTTCTTTTTGTCTTATTGACAATGTCCGTCAGCATCCCTAATCTCTATTATTGCTTAGGGTGGTTTATTTTACCAATGTGCTCTAATACCTATTTATTTGATAATTCTTTCGTTTCATTTCGCTAAAAAACGCGATCATTCTACACAAACATGATAATCTTTTATATCCATAAAATAAAAAAACCGCGCTCGGCGCGGGTTTTTATTGATATATGTTCTTGTCCTCTGTCAAAAATCGACTTTACGTCTCGTAGCAACAGCCCTAATGGCAAAAAGAACATCAATTTACTCAAATCTATGCCAGTTACCCTCAATGCAAGTATGACGATAATCAGTGCCGCCAGTAACAGACCTAAGTCAATCATAAAACCAAAAGCTCGCCGTCTGTAAGATGCCCAAGTTAATACTAACTCTCCTTCTGGCTGCATGACTTCTCCTCTCTGTAATCCAAAAAAATCAATGGATGCACCCTCTGATATCCCCTACAGTTGCTTGATAATATTACGGCTGTCTGTCCATTAACGAAACTAAACTAATTATTTCTTTCAAAACTGTTTATTACTGCATCCCACGCTAGCTCCGATGCAAGTAATCCAATATGACCGGCACTAAGATCTGGGTTATCGACTTTATTGGTTTAAGCCATAAATAAAACGTCACCATCGTCAATTGTGTGAAATGGATATATTGCTCTTGCCATTGAAGTATGTATTTGCTTGGACAATTGGCGCAAAGATGCAGCAGGTAACTTCTGATTGGTTACGACTACTGTCAACGTTGTATTTCCAAGCTTCTTAACAGAGTCATCCATATGATGTTCTAGGTTCAAATATCGTGTATTTATATGGATATCATGATAACCTCTTATAATTGAACCATCTCTACCTATAATGGCTCCCATCGAATTGACAACTGTGTATACTACAATTTTCGTTGGACCGATTTGCCGAAAAGCTGCGCCTTGGCCTCCTGCTTCCCAATGGTTATCCCCTTTTCCAACCTTTGCGGAACGTCCTGCACCAATTGTTCCCATCGGAAACTTGTTTATTTGCGCACTTAGAAAGGCAGCGCTTCCGAGCTGCTTATCCGGGTAGATCGCGTTATCCCTTCCGACGAAGTCATAGATGGTTGCTGCCGCCACTCTAGGCATAGAGTTTGTTGAGTAACCGCTCTGGGCCAATAATTCAGAAGTAACTCCAGTCACAGCTTCTAATCTGCCAGCCATTATATATCGCTTGGAGGTCTGCTCAATCGAGTGTCCGGTTTGTAATATTTTGTTACCCAATGGTTTAATGACTTTTCTTTGAAACCAAGACTCTTATACAATTTTATCGCAGGATTGCCTTTTACAACCCCGAGCGTCACGTTTTTTCCACTTCTTCGCATAATTTCATTTACTAGAAATGAAATAAAAGCTCTGCCGTATCCTCGTGATTGAATATCTGGGCGAACGGAAACATGGCTTAGCTCACTGCCGTCAATAATGCCAACTGCCACTATTTCACCGTCGATAAGCATCACGAATCTATTGTTTCTATCTTCGGCGAATCTCATCCGTTCCGTTTCGTTAGGAGGATAATAGTAAGACGGAAGAATCCCCATGCGTTCATGCATTTGGTAAAAGGCTATTTCGCAAATGTTATGGCATATTACATAATCATCATCTTCGTATTTCCTGACAGAAATATTACTTTCAGGAAGAGGTACACCTTCACGCTCCATGATAAAGGATGAATAACTTATGTAATAACCATGCTTATATAAAAATTGGAGAGAACAACGATCGCCATCTATACAGACTCCTATCGAACGTTCTACTGCCGCGTTTTTGGAAAGTATGTCATCCGCCTTTGCCATAAGTGCGGCACCAATGCCCATTCTTCTGTATTCTTTATTAACAAATATCGTCGTCAACGCTCTTCTCTTAAAACCATCAAATGAGAGAAAAGCTACCGTTAAGTCGTTGTAACGAGCAACAAATATTCCGTCAGAGAGCATTTTGTCACTCTGTTGAAACACGTTAAACGGTTCATTTCCACACCACATGGCTGTGATTGAGGCTTTATCCCTTTCGGGTTTATAGGGTTCAATTATCAGATGTTCCACCGGCATTCTCCTTTCAAATTAGGCATTTAATACTGTAACATTTTACCACAATAATCAAACATGCGTTCAACGTGGTGTTGCGTTATTCTGCCCGTTCGTAATATGAGGTCAGCCAGTCCTTTCTAGTTGATCCTTTTTTCATATGCTCTGAGGATAAAGTTGGCCGAGTCGAACGTTCCTGCCCGTGTGACTTGATACCGAGCGCTATAATGTTCACCCCTACTTGTCATGACCATGATTGAGGCTGGTTGGGACGTGTGATCCCGTATAACAAGCGATGCTATGGAGCGACAAGAAGAACCCCTAGGGGCTGGAGCTTTTGTGCGTTTTGCCGGCAAGCATTTTTTCCTACACAAAAAAAAGCCTGATTTCTCAAGCTTTTTGTGTCTTTGGACACGACATCAGTCGTCGTTTGTCGGTTGACAAGAACTTAACGACATTAAAGATCACCCGAAAAAACTTGACTGCCCTCGCCTCAGGCCCATCAGCCCCTCACGCCAGCGACTTAAGCTTGTCCGGATTACGCAAAACATACAGGCCGCGGATGAGTCCGCCTTCGACGCGGAACAGGGCTGCCGTATGAACAACTCCGTCCTCGGAGCGCAGAATCATGCCGGGTTCCCCGTTGATGCGCTCCATATGGATAACCACTTCTCCCTCGAACGTAGCGGCCTTGCGAATGATGCCCATAAGAAATTTCGCAACGCGCTCTGCGGTATGAATCGGATTAACCGCCGCCTGCACCTTGCCTCCGCCATCGGGCAGCAGCACAACGTTGGGATCGAGCATCGACAGAAGGCGATTCATGTTCCCCTGTTTGAGGGCGGTCACGAAACCGTCTACCCATTCCTCGCCGGCCGATTGGGCCGGGAGCGGCGCCTCGGCGTCCAGCCCCAGTTTCGCGCTTGCGCGGCTGAACAGCTTCCGGCAATTGACCTCGCTTTTATCCATTAGCCTGGCGATTTCCCCATACTCGAACCCGAGAGCCTCCCGCAGCACAAAAACCGCCCGCTCCGACGCCGACACCCGCTCCAGCAGCACCAGCATGGCATAGGACAACAGATCGTCGCGCGCGACCGAATCCGCCGGGTCGTTATCCGCCGCAACATGGGGCTCGGGCAACCACTCTCCAAAGTATTCCTCCCGCTTCTTGCGAGCCGACTTGTACAGATCCCGGCAGCGGTTCGTGACCATTTTGCAAAGGTAGGGTCCGGGCTCGTTCAATTTCTCCGGCGGCAATTGATAGGCTTTCAAAAATACGTCCTGCACAACGTCCTCGGCGTCGGAGACCGACCCGGTCAGCTGGTAGGCGAGGTTGAACAGCAGTCCTTTGTACTGCTTGTACAACTCCTGCATCTTGTCACTTCCTTGTCCGGCTGCTTTCTTCTTGTACTTACCTTATAACTTGATCGGCAATTAATCAACCCAAGCCTAAACGGTATACGACGTCCTTTGGAATTGCGCAATATCGTTTAATAGTCGCATTCGGATAAAGTTAATGCAGTCCGGGCGCTTACTTTTTGTTTGTTCAAGCGAAAATCTTCGCCGTCCCGTGTCACAGAACGTTCGGCTCGGTCGTTATAAGTATGTCGGACCAAACAACAGGCTTCATTTAAACCTAATCGCCCAGCGGATACGGGCTAAAATCCAGGAGGAAACTCATGAAAATTGTAGTGATCGGCGGCAGCGGACTTATCGGCAAAGGACTCGTACAGAACCTGAACAATCTCGGTCATGAAGCGGTGGCGGCTTCCCCGTCTCTGGGCGTCAACTCGGTAACGGGCGAAGGGCTGGCCGCGGCGCTGGCCGGCGCGCAAGTCGTCGTCGACGTCACCAACTCGCCTTCGTTCGAAGAGCAAGCGGTGCTGACGTTCTTCGAAACGTCGACCAAGAATCTGCTGGCCGAGTCGGCGAACGCGGGCGTGCAGCACTATATCGCCCTGTCGATCGTCGGCACGGACCGTCCGCCCGGAAACGCTTATTTCAACGCCAAGGTCGCCCAAGAGAAGTTGATCCAAGCGTCCTCGATTCCTTACACGATCGTCAGAGCGACGCAGTTCTTCGAATTTGCCGGCACCATCGCCTATACGGCGACGGAAGGTCAAATCGTCCGTTTACCGTCCTCCGCTATGCAGCCGATCGCGGCCGCGGATGTGAGCGCAGCTTTGGCCGACTACGCGCTGGCGGAACCCGTGAACGGCATAGTCGACCTGGCCGGACCCGAAAAGATCGGGATGGATGAGTTCGTCCGCCAATCCTTGAAGGTGGCTGGGGATAATCGCGAGGTCGTCACGGACAACGAGGCAGACTACTTCGGAGGGCAAGTGGATGATAGCGCGCTCGTTCCTGCGGAAGACAGCAACGTGCGTCTTGCGCCGACCCGTTTGGCGGATTGGCTCGCGCGCTCCTGATTGCAAGCAATATCTGGGAGACATATGGTGTACTGTGGCTATCGTTGCGAGTGTGTATTCCGCGGATGAAGTATAGGCTCCATATCGCTTGAACTGTAGGGTAACATTCCAGGTTAGATACTAAGGGCCTCAAATTCTCTGCGTAATGCAGGGGGATGAGGCCCTTCGTGACGTTGGGCTTTAGAAGGTTCGTGCGACAGATCAGGTATTTTCCCTGCCCGTTACTTCAAAAAAATGAAGGAGGAACCGCGGCTTGGCAAACCCTATGCAATCGTACCCAGTTCAATCAGTATCAGCTTGTGATTCACAGCACAAATTTCTCAAGTGCAACAGCAACACCATCATTATCATTTGAATCGGTTACGTGGGCTGCACAATTCTTTAGTTCCAATATCGCGTTTCCCATTGCAATCGGAAATCCACACATATGGAACAGTCCTAGATCGTTAAAGTCATCCCCCAATACCATTACATTTTCAGATGTTACCCCGATTTCGTTTAACACCCATTGCACGGCATCTTCCTTTGATGCTGATTTATGCATGATTTGAACCAATACTCCTCCATCGGTTGCGATTACGTTCACATGCTCACCGAAATGTTCGATAATATCCCTCCACGTGTTATAACCTAGTACCAATATTTTGGTCGGGGAAAGTGAACTAATATAATCTTTATCAACAACCTGGGGTTTCGGGTCATTCGAGCGGATACCTAATGGAGCGCATTGGGAGTCGGGAACTGGTCTACACGTATACCATGAATCATTAACCTCGTATGAGATTATCGATTGAGGTATTCGTAACTCGATAAATTTGATAATCTGTTGGCTAATCTCCATAGGGATACTAATGTGCCGCTCATTTTGCTTAGATTTGTATGTAACTAAAGCACCGTTATAATAAACCATGTAGTCTACAAAAGGGAACTTCTTCAAAAAATGACTAGCCGCTCTAGGCGGCCTCGCCGTGGCAATAATAATATGAATTCCAGAATCAAAGCATCTTTTAACAGCCTGATAATTCCTAGGGGATATCGATTTATCACTGCCGAGCAAGGTTCCGTCCAAGTCCAGTACAATTGCCTGAATAGTAGACATCTGTATCCTCCCCTCAAAATAAGCTAAATTGGGAGAATAATACTATTTAATAAAGGTGTCGTCAACCGAAAAGTCATAATTTTGGACACCTGCAACCTATTCGAACCGATATTCGTCTGATGGATTGTCAACATGATTGACGCACAATATCAGATTGGGAAGGAGCTTTATGGTATGGAAAAGAAACTAACGGTATTATTAACTTTGGCTGGGATACTCGGCACGACGGCCGCTGTCGGAGCTGAAGATTTTGTAGAAAAGGTTATAGGTTTCTTACAAAAAGATGTAAAGGTTCTTGTTAACGGACAAGACAGTAAGCTTACGCCTGTCTATATCGATGGAAAAGCGTATATCCCGGTGCGCGATGCTGCTGCTAAGCTGGGGTATACTGTAAATTACGATGAAGCCAACAAAGAAATCGAGCTTGACGAAGCGGCTGACTTGATGCGTGCATCCGGTGTAATCGTAAACGTGCAGGCTAAAGAAGACGGGAAATACCGTATCGAGCTCCTCGGCAGCACATGGGTCATTTTGACTGTAGACCAATCGACAGCGATTAAAAGCCTAGACGGCAAAACGCTAACCCTTGCCGATTTGAAAGCCGGCACACAAATCGATGCGGAGTTCGGACCGACCATGGCGATGAGCTTCCCGGGCCAAGCGCAAGCCGTAAGTATTAACGTTCACGCAGATCGTGCGATCAAAGAAGATACAATCAAAGAAGTGAAACATACGGATGACGGCTGGCAAGTTCAATTAGGCGACTCTTTGGTACTGAACGCAGGTAAGGAAACTCGCGTCATGACGTCTCAAGGCGAGTCCGTAAATTGGGAGGAACTGAAAGCCGGCACGAAAGTAATAGCCTACTATGGTCCATTCGAGACGAAAAGCCTCCCTCCTCAAAGCCCTGTTTTCCTCCTAGTTGTTCAGGCTAAAGCGCCAGTTACAGGCGAACTGAAAATGTCGCCAGAGACGGCGCAGGAATACCGCAACTTGGCATGGGCGCAAGTGAATGTGCAAGCGTCCCATATTACGACGAAGCAAGATGAAGCAACTGTTCACATTGTTTCTTCTAAAGTGGTTAACGTATTTGCTCCCACAGCCGAGCAGAAAAAATTGTTTGCAGAAGTTCAAGCTGCGAACGGCAACTTTGTGACGGTTACTTACAACACGGACCAAGATGAGCTGATTGGACCTTTGACAGTCGTGTTCGATTTCAACACAAAAGCTTTTGTCGGCTTTTACCCAAGAAGATAAATGCTTTCTATGCAGCCATGAAATTCAATCTCCGTTGAATTTCATGGCTTTTTTTATTCATTAGGTGCAGAATGTGTTATTTAAGCGCTTAATCTAGTGTTCGTCAGGTAAATATCTCCATTCTTTAACCTGCTTCCAGAATCCTTAATTCCCACATATTACAACAATTAGATTAAGATAACGTTTGGAAGAAAAGGCTGCCATATCGGCAACCTTAAAGGTGATTATTGAGCAAACGTGTTTAAGTGAAAGGCTCTATGTCTTTGTGTCGCCGGACAATAGTGACTCCGGGCTCGATCAAACCACTTCCCGCCGCAAAATCCGGACGCCATTTACGGGTAACTCCACCTGCCGGCCGACCGTCTCGCCGGTTTCGGCATCTTCATAGTTGCGGCCATCGAGCTGAACGGCAACCTCCTTGCCCGAGAAATTGAGCAGAAACACATAATCGCGGCCGCCGTCACTGCGAATCTGGGCGGTTACCCCGGCAGGCAAGCTGGCATCGATTGTCTTCCTCGCACCGGCTTTTTCGACGATTTTGCCGTAGAAATCCTGATAGAAAGCGGGGTCGTTTACTCGAGCCGCGAGGTAATACGCTTCTCCCTGTCCAAGCCGGTTGACAGTTAATACCGGATTGCCGGCGTAAAAATCGTCCTCGTATACGGCAAGAACTTCTGCACCTTCGGAATGGATCCGTTCGCATATTTCGCGGACTTCGTACTTGCGGGTCAATCCCAGCGCATTGCCATCGGCTGGTACAAGAGCATTGCGGTCGTGATCGTACAGCCCCTCGATTTCCTCCGCCCAAATGCCGACCGTCCTGCGCAGCGGACCAGGGAATCCGCCCAGATGGCAAAGATCGTTCTCGTCGACAATCCCTGACCAAAAAGTAACAACCAAAGTGCCTCCGTTCCGGACGAACCGCTCGATCTTTTCTCCGGTCTCTTCCCGCAGCAAGTATGCCATCGGGAGCACGAGAAGCTTATACGTCGCATCGAAATCATCACCGGAGCCGACGATATCTGTAGGTACTCCCATTTCCCAGAAGGCCCGGTAATGCTGCATAATAGTCTGCTCGTAATGAAGCCCCGAATTTCTCGGTCCCTGCGCGTCGTTCACCGCCCAACGGTTGTCCCAGTCGAACAGGATGGCCGTTTCCGCCGGGACCGGCATCCCTATCAGATCGCCAAGACCAGCAAGCGACTGGCCTAGCTCCTGAACGTCTCGGAAAACACGTGTGTTCTCGTGACCGACATGGTCGATCACGGCGCCGTGAAATTTCTCGCTGGAGCCGCGGCTTTTACGCCATTGAAAATATTGGACCGAATCCGAGCCGTGCGCTACAGCCTGCAGCGAAGAGAGACGGTGCATGCCCGGCCGCTTCAGCTTGCTCACGGCCTGCCAGTTCGTCAGGCTCGGCGTGCTTTCCATCAGCATGAAAGGCTTTTTCTTCAAGGACCGGAACAAGTCGTGGTTAAACGCGAACCATGACGCGATATTACCGTCCGAAGCCGCTTCATGCCAAGTCGGGTACGCATCCCAGGAGACCACGTCCAGAGTGTCTGCGAACTTCCGGTAGTCGAGATCGTAGAACTGGTACATCAAATTCGTCGTACACGGCAAATCAGGATTGGCGGCCTTAAGCGGCGCAATCTCATGCTTGTAAAAATCCACCGTCTGATCGGAAACGAAGCGTCTCCAGTCCAGGTTCAAACCGTGAACCATCTTCTCGCCATGCGGTGCTGGAGACTCGATCTGCTCCCAGTCGGTATAGGTATGACTCCAGAAAGTCGCCCACCACGCTCGGTTCAACGCATCCAGCGAGCCATATTTCGCCTTCAGCCAATTGCGGAACGCCGTCTGGCAATAGTCGCAATGACATTCGCCGCCGTATTCGTTCGAAATATGCCATCCTACGACGGCGGGGTGCTGCCCATATCGTTCGGCGAGACGTGTGTTCATGATCGTCACTTTCTCGCGGTATACCGGGGACGTATAGCAATGATTGTGCCGCAAGCCGTGCAAATTCCGGACGCGGTTTGCCCCGACACGAAGCACCTCCGGATATTTTTGCGACATCCAAGCAGGACGGGCACCGCTCGGCGTAGCCAGCCAGACATAAATCCCGTTCTGATCAAAGGTATCCAGGACACGATCCAGCCACCCGAATTCAAAGGTCCCTTCTTCCGGCTCGAGTGCCACCCAGGAAAAAATGCCCACAGACATCACGTTGCAATTTGCCAGCTTCATTAAGCGGATATCTTCGGCCAACACTTGCGGGTCGTGAAGCCATTGATCCGGATTATAATCGGCCCCGTGCATAAAGACCGGCAGCTTGCTGCTGATGGGCGGAAACTTACTTGCCATAGTACATGTCTCCTTTAGTAATGGTTTTTTAGGGTCTTTTCGATTATCGGGTTGATCGCTCATCTGATTTGATCATAAACCAAGCAGGACTTATACTAATAGCAAAGAACGACCGAAAAATCCTCCAATTTGAACATGGTGGTTATAGAACATGATGCCTTTCCTTCTTGCCGAATTCGCCAATATGGAGAATACTCTTCCGCTTTACGTTTGTTGTGTGGGGAGTCACGAACAAAAGCATCTCGTGCGAAAGAACGGCTATCCGGCCCATCAGCTGTTTCTGTCCAGAAGCGGAAGGGGCACATTTCGCATTGAAGGTCGGCGCGACTTGGTCCTGA
The DNA here is from genome assembly GCF_046244365.1 of Paenibacillus litoralis. Classification (NCBI taxonomy): domain Bacteria; kingdom Bacillati; phylum Bacillota; class Bacilli; order Caryophanales; family Paenibacillaceae; genus Paenibacillus; species Paenibacillus litoralis. The sequence goes on from NZ_CP176395.1 coordinate 4,624,886, forward strand.
TGCCCGGAACCGTACTGATCCTGCCCGCCAGCGTGCCTCACTCTTACTTTCCGGATTGGCCGGATGATGTCTGGGATTTGGGTTTTGTCGCTTTTCAAGGCAAAGCTGCCCTCCCCATGCTCGAGCAAATAAGCCATCTGCTGATGAGAGCACTGGAAACGCCGAATTTCGCAGTTCTCTGGGATCAGTTGGAGGCTCTTTGGCATCTGATTAGTCTCAATGGGGAAAAGGCTTATTGGGGAGCGTCAAAGCGGTTGTACGATTTGATGCTGACCCTGTTGGAGGGCCAGGCTACAAGCAAACCGGTACCGAAAAGCGTCTTCCCCGCGGGACAACCGCATCCCGCTCTTCAAGCGGCCATCAAGCTTATCCACGATCATTTCAATGAGCGGCTGCTCCTGTCGAATGTCGCTAGAGCAGTGGGCTACTCCGTGCAGCATTTTCGCCGCCTGTTCGTAGACTATTACAGGATGACGCCGCAGCAATATATTCTGCAGCTCCGGATGCGCTGGTCCACCCAATTGCTGCAAGAGGATCCGGGAATCGCCGTTGAGACTGTCGCTCAGCAGATCGGTATGGATACTAGCTATTTCATTCGGATGTTCAAACTAACGTACGGTAAGACACCGAAACAATACCGCAAGTCAAAGCATTCTCACTCGTAGGAAACGTGCTGCAAACAATACCAGTGGGGCGCATCCTCCCGTTCCACCGGGACAAAACGGCACACGCAACAGAACCGGGTCCGATTCATCATCGGATACCCGGCCCTTCTCTTTTCTATCATTCGAGCTCTACTTAAGAAGCTTCATACAACTCTAGCTCGTTTAACAAAGCCCATCCTGCGGACTTGGTAATCTCCACCTTGACGTAAGCGGCCGCCATCGGCGCCGCAAACCGGGTGATGTCGATCGTTCCGTCTTGATGGACGGCGTCTGAATAAGTTGCTACGGGGATCCACGTCGTACCGTCCGCCGAGACCGATACGACCGCATCCTCGGCATAACCCGGCTTCAAATTGACGCCTACCGCCTTCAATTGCTTCGTACTGCCAAGCGAAACGGTATAATGCGCTGACGGAGGTGCGGACGAATTGCGGGTGGAGGAATACCAGTAGGATGAATTGCCGTCGATCGCGCCCGTTACGCCGAGCCCCGGGCGGGATGATGCGGTATAGGTCATGTCGGTATCGATCTGGAGCTGGTTGGCGTTGTACAGCGAAAGCAAGTCGATTTTTGTGCCGGGACTAGGAGGCTGCAGCGTCCCGAACAAGGCGATCTCCGTCAGTCCGGCCCATTGGCTCGACGACGTAATCTCGACCCGGACATGCTTCGCCGTGACAGGCGCGGTCGGCTCGATCATGTCGAACTCGCCGCTGTTTTGTACGACGTTCGTATACGTTCGCAGCGTCGTCCAGGACGTTCCATCGTTCGAATAGGAAACCGTACCGCTCATCGTATAGTCGGGCCTCATGTTGATGCCGACCGCCCGAATCGTTACCGGGTCTTGGAAACTCAGCTCGTAATGCGCCGCGGGCGGAGCCTTCGAGCCACGGAACGAGCTATTCCAGTACGAAAAGCTGCCGTCGATCGCACCCGTAATGCCCGTCACCGGATGGCTGGCCGTCGTCCACGTCAAGTCCGTGTCGATCTGCACGGCGCCGCTCGCATAAAGGGACATCAAATCCAATCGGTCATGCGGATCTTGCTTGGACAGCTCCTCCACGGTCGCATACGTCCCGCCGATAAAGCCGCGCGATGCATCGTAATACACTATGAATATGGTCCCGTCCGGCAGTTCGACCGCGCTCGGGTAGCTCATATCCCCTACGCTCCCATTTTTGTAGATGCCTACCGTTTGCCAATCATCCCAGTCGTCTCCGACCGGAATCGCCTTGCCTACCACCGGTCTGCCGCCTGAAAAAGCAAAGCTCCGATCCCCCCACGTGTGCAAAAGAAGACCTCCGCTCAGCAGCAACAAATCGGAGCAGTGCGCCTTCATCGACGTTCGCGCCGCCTGTGTCCACGTAAAGCCGTTGTCATACGAGTGGCTTTCCCATGCGTGATAATTATCGTATTCTCTCAACGTACGATGCAGGCTGTACAGATGTCCGCTTCCAAGGTCAACGATGACCGGCTCGACGAAGCCGATGTTTTGCGCCGGAATCGGCTCGGCCAGCAATACCTCCGTCGAAGCGTTCCAGGTCAAGCCGCCGTCCGTGCTTCGAACCGCGGTAGAGCGCGGCATTTCTTGCCGGTTTACGATAGTACCGTAGATCGGCAGGAGCAGATCGCCGTTGCTCAGCTCGACCGCCTTCGATGTGACGGCCGAGTAAGAAGCCAGGCTTGTGCCGACCGTGACCGGACTGCTCCACGTCGCTCCGCCGTCCGTGCTCCGCGCCGTCCGGACTTGCCGGGCCGTCGTCGTATTGTTGAAGGTAAACCAGGACACGAGCAGCGTGCCGTCGTTCATCTGCATGACCGACGGGTCGCGGTCGTCTTCCAGCGTATCAATTATCGTGACGGAGGTCGACCACGTTTGTCCGTTGTCTGCACTTACCGTTTTCATGATTTTGCCGTTCGTTGCCTCGTGGGCGCTGGCGGAGTAATAGACGACGAACAGAGTTCCGTCTGCTAACCGCTCCATCGAAGGAAAATACGTATTCGACGTTCCCGGGATACCGGATGCGACGATGATGTCAGGCTCGGTCTTACTGGAGATCGCCGAAGCCGGCTGAGACCGGGACAGGATCAGGCCGATAGCCATAACGAAGCACAGTAGCAGCCGGCTTGCGTACGTGACATTTGTTTTCCTTTTCATACCACAAAACCTCCAATTAATGGAATGCGGTCCAGTTGTTCCTGGAAAGGTCGAGCTAGTTGGCTGCCACCATTCCAGGTCCACGATATGTTCATTAAGGAAATCGATATGCGTCATTGTCCTTATCCTTTGAGCGCGCCCACAGTAATGCCTTTGACGAAAAATCTTTGAAACGCCAGGAAAAACAGCAGCATCGGCAAAAATGCCGCCGTACCGCCCGCCATAGCAAGCCCCAAATGAACCGTCGTCAAACCGTACGCCAGCTTGGAGACGCCGAGGGGGAGCGTCAGCATTTCCTTCTGATCGACGACGACCAGCTGCCACAAATATTCGTTCCATACCGCGACGAAGGCGAAAATGCCGACCGCCCCGATCGCCGGTTTGGCGATTGGCAGTACGATCGTCGAGAAAATCCGGATTTCGCCGGCTCCGTCGATTTTGGCCGCCTCCAGCAGCTCGTTCGGTATCGACGACATGAATTGCTTAACGAGGAAAATGCCGAACGGGTATGCGAGAAACGGCACAATCAGTCCCGAATACGTGTTCATCCAGCCAAGCTCGGCGATCAGCAGAAAACGCGGGATGAGCATCACCTCGTTCGGCAGCATCATCGTTACCAGCATGCACCAGAATAACAGAGTGCGTCCGGGGAACATCTTCTTGCCGAAGGCGTATCCGGCCAGCGCGCTTGTGAGGATGGCGCCGAGCGCGGCGCTTCCGGCAACGATCACGCTGTTCAACAGCCATTTCAGCGTCGGATTGCTCACGAACAGGATGCGGTAGTTTTCCATCGTCGGAGCGGCGGGGAACCATTCCGGAGGCATCTTCATCGTGTCCGACATAATCTTGAACGAGCCTGTAATCATCCAATACAGCGGCATGAGGGTAATAACCGTCATTATAGTCAATAGCAGCAGTCCGCCCGCGCGCAGCATCGTTTCGGACCTGCTCAAGTGCATCGTTTTCATTCTATCCCCCCCTTCCTAGACCGACGCTCCGGATCAGTATTCGGTATCTCTGCCAAGCAAACGGAAATTGATCCAAGTAATTAAACAGACGATTGCCAGCAGGACAACCCCAAGCGCGGATGCATAGCCGAAATTGAAAAAGTCGAATGCGGTCTGATAAATGCGGAACACGATCGTCTGCGTGCTGTTGGCCGGTCCGCCGCCCGTGAGCAGCAGGATGACGACGAACACCTGAAACACCGCTATCGTCTTGGTCACGACGACGAACAGCGTCGTCGGCTTCAGAAGCGGCAGCGTAATGCGTATAAACCGCTTCCAGGCATTCGCCCCGTCGATCATCGCCGATTCGTACAAATCGGAAGGAATGCCGCCAAGCGCCGCGAGGAACAAAATGATCGGCTGCCCGATAATAAAGGTGACGACGACCGTAATGATCGACATAAGCGCTTTGCCCGGCGTGCCCAGCCAAGCTACCGGCTCGATGCCGAACAAGCCGATGAGGTAATTGAGCAGTCCATAGGTCGGATGCAGAATCCAAATCCATACCATCGAAAGCACGACTCCGCTTGCCACGACCGGCAGATAGAATGCCATTCGGTAGAACGTCTGCAGCCAGCGGCTCAACGGAAATACGAGTACCGCAATGCCTAGCGACAGCACGAGTCCTGCAGGTACGACACCCAATACGATGAGGACCGTATTCGTAAGCGACTTCCAGAATGCCGCGTCGTTGTACAGCTTCTCGAAGTTGCCGAGCCCCACCCAAGTTTTCCCGCTCAGTTTCACGTCATAGAAGCTGAAGCTTAGCCCGCGCAGGATTGGAACGAAAGTAAAAATGACGAAAAAGAAATAAGCGGGAAGCAGGAAGAAATAAGCCCACCTCGCTTTGACGATTTGACGGATCAGGTTCATTTCCTTTGTCCCCCCCTTAACGGAGCAGCAAAGCCGCTGCCTGGCATTTGATGCCAAGTCTCTCACGGCGCAGCTGAAAGTGGAGTCAACTGTTCGTTAGGACTTCCCGTATGGCCGCGGCTTTCGCTCCAATTGTCGATCGTGCCGGTTACTTGCCGGATAAAATTTTGTTGGCCGCCTTCTCATAATCGGCGAGCGCCTGCGCCGGCGTCTTGGCCTTAAGCAGCGCCGCTTGAATTTCAGGTTGAAGCAGCACACGGATTTCCGCATATTTCGGAACGGTCAAGCCGAGGTCCTCGACGCCGCGTTCCTGAATGATTTTTTGCAGGACGCCATAGTTTGGATCGTCTTGAAGCGGACTGCCGGCTGATTTTTTGACTGGAAATTGCCCGGCGTTTATTGCGTATGTTTTCTGGTACTCCGTACTGTTCAGGAACTTTAGAAATTCGCCGATCCATTTTTTCTTCGTTTCGTCTTTTTGTTTGAATACGGCGAGGCCAGTCGGACCGACCGGTACGCCGTTTTTGACGCCCTGAGCACTCGGGAGCTGTACCATGGCAAGCTCGACATTGCCCTTCACTTTGCCTTCCGTCTTCGCATTGTCAAGCTTCGACCACTGGCCGAGCGTATCGCCTTGGGCGCCCAACTGGCTTTGCCAGAACAATAGGTCGATATCGGCCACTTTGGCCGTAACCGCGCTAGGCTGCAGAAGACCGTCGTCCTTCATTTTGACCAAATATTCAAGCGCCTTCAGACCTTCGGGACTATTAAGCGCTACTTTGCTGTAATCGCCGTCCTTGAACAACTTGGCGCCGAATGCCCAGAAATAGCTGTACAATCCATGATCGCCTTGCGGAACGGCAACTTGAATACCGAACGGGTACACCTTGTCTTTCTCGGCTACGGCACGCATGGCTTGATCGAATTGTTCGATCGTCCAGTATGGATTTTCTTTGGTCGGCAGCATGCTTTCTTTTCCTTTACTCTTCCAGATCGATTTATTGACGACTAGACCGCTCGCCCAGGCATAGGACGGAAGCGCATGAAGGTGCCCGTCGATCGTATACAGCTGCATGTAAGACGGGATATAATCGTCAAGCTCCTCCTTCGGCAAGAGCGTTTCCAAGTTTTCGAGAACGCCTTGGTGCGCGTACTGTGCAGTCCTGCCGAGGTAATCGCGCAAAATGTCAGGCGGTGTGCCGGCAGCTACAGCCGCCGGAATTTTTTTCGGTAAATCGTCCCATGTAACCGATTGAACGTCGATCTTCACGTTCGGATATTTCTCCATAAATTTCTTCGCTTGAATTTTCTCAAAATCGCCGAAGTTCTCGGTCTCCTTCTCCATCCCTTTGATCCTTTGGAAGCGCGGATCCACCCAATAAGTAATCGAAACCTTTTCATCCTTGCCGGTTGCGGCTGCTGATGCGTTTGCCGGTTTGTCCGATTGATTTCCGGCATTTCCGCTTCCGCCGTTTCCGGAGCAAGCGGTTAAGTACACCAAAGCGAATGCGGTACAAGCCAGCAGCATTTTACGAAACATACGGTGATTCCTCCCCAATCGTAATTTTGACAAAATCAATTTCTCAGTACACAATCGCCCTCAATGTCCGGTTGTGATACCCCTCCTTTTGTTCATGCGGTCCGCCCCTTTCCTCTGGCATTACGGCAAAATCATGATACGATCCGTTCTCATAATGTTCGCCCGACTGTCGGGCTTGATATCATTGTAGTTTTTATGAAATCGCTTTCCTATGTGGTAAAACTAATAAAATGTGTGTGGAATTAACTAAGAGCGGCAAACTTCACCGCCATGCAACGAGGAGATCCCCACCCTTCGATATCGCAGATGTCCTTATCAAAAGGGATGAAAAAAACGACTCGGCATCTTGTTACCATACCTTGTCGTTTTTCGTTTTATCTGTCGATTCCGCTGGCGCTCCCGCATTAGCAGCTTCCTCATCGGCAAATGCTTGAACCCGCTCCATCAGCTCATCGACGGTGATCCTCCCCGCGAAATAACGGTCGGTTTCCCGATTGAACGCTTCCTTCATATCCGTTAACAGCTGAGCGCTAGTTTTGTCCGGCGGAACTTCCCCCTCAATCGGAACGGTTTCCTCCATCACGCGCTTAAGCTTGCGCAGGTATGATTCGGGATACAGCCCGGTATGCTTAACGTTGTTTTTATCAATAAACGTATTGAAAATTTGATTGTACAACGACATATCCGCTGTTTTGTCGGCCGGTATATGCCCGTTCAGATCGGGGATTTCCGTCGATAGAAACTTCGCGAACATATACGCTTCGAGCGGATGCTTCGTTCGGGCATTAACCGAGTACCCCCAGCCGGGCAATACTTCCTGCCGTTTAGGCGTGGAGGTCTCATCGTAACGAGGAAGGAAGGTAATATCGTAACGGAAGCCGGGCTCATCCGGATCAAGCGTGCCGCTGTTATACTTCTGCATGCTCCAAAAAACCTGCGGCCACCAATTCTCGACCATCATTGCCGCTTTACCCTCCGCAAATAAAACGGAAGCTTTCAGCTTATCCAGCCGCAGCTGAAGATAACTCGGGCTGGCGCCCGAATCGAACAGCTCCTTATGGAGTTCAAGCGATTTACGGACGCGGGTATCGGCAATGCTCGGCGACCGAACGTCCTTCATCCAGCTCCAACCCGCATTGAGCGCCGGCTGCAAGGGATTTTTGCCTATATACCCCCATACTTTATCGCTGCCCGATCCTTCCTGGAGCCGTTTCGCCATGGAAACGAGCTCCTCGAAAGTCGTATGCTCGTTCGGATAAGGCACGCCTTTCGAATCGAACAAATCTTTGTTGTAATACAGCATTTCGACGTTTAACGTGTATGGGAGCTGATAGTTGTAGCCGCCCAGTTGTATGCTTCTAAGCTTGCCGCCGAATATGGCGTCGATGCTGTCGTTCGCCTGAAGCGCCATGCTGTCAAGCTCATGAAGCTGGCCGTTCTGCGCACGCGGCAGCACCTCCTCATGGGATAACAGCAGCACGTCCATCGTTTCGTTCGAAGAGAACGCTCCGTTTAGCGCTTGCGAGTATGAAGGCGGCTCGGCGGGAAAATCTTTATAGACGACTTCGATATTCGGATACTTGTCGTGCCAGCGAGCCAAAATCGCGTCTTTCTTCCCTCCGGAAAGCATATTGTAACCGACCCAAACTAGCTTGACTTTGTCACGCCGGTAAGCCAGATCCGAAGCGGTCAGAGGCGTTCCATGGCTGGAGGCCCCGCCTTCCTCCTTCTTCATGCCCTCCTGAAGCGGAGCGCTGTCCCTACAAGCGGATGCGAACATCGCAACCGTAAGGAAAATGATCCCCAGCCGCGCTTCGCGACTCCTGTTCTTCCATCCGCGCATCGTCCCTCTCTCCCTTCAGCCGTTACAGAGATTCCACGTATTGCTTGGGCGTCATCCCCGTACTTTCCTTGAACACTTTGGAGAAATGACGAGGATCGCTATAGCCCACCTGCTGCGCAAGCTCGTATATTTTTAACGTGCAATCCGCCGCCATGAGCTCCATCGCCCGCTTCATCCGAATATCCCTCAAATAAACATGGAAGTTGACGCCTTCCTCTTTCTTGAACAGCACCGACAAATATTCTTGGGAGATCGAATATTTATAAGCAATTTCGGCAAGCAAAATCGGCTCGGCAAGCCGTTCGTTCACAAATCGCTTCGTTTCCATAACGATTCTGCGTTTTTTATCTTTGGCCGCGGCAGCCAATCGATCGGCGATTTCCTCGAACCGGCGCATCATGTCGCGATGCAGAACGGAAAGTGTCGGTAAGCGTTCGGACAAGCCGAGACCGGGGTTTTCCTCCGTAAACGAGCGTCCTCCCGCGACCGCCGCTGCTTCAGCGGCACAGCTCAAAAGCCTTTCGTAAATACGGCGGACGCTGTCCGGATCGTATTGAGGATTCGCTTGCAGAGAAAAGTATAAATCGGACATCGACTGCCGGATACGCTGCAAATCATTCCTCCGAATCCCCTCCGTTACGGCTGTCCCCAGCTTATCATCTGGTTCGAGCCTGCGGCGCGTGCAGGAAGGAATGGGCAACTCAAGCTGCATCACCTTTCCCGAAGCATAGAACAGCTTCCGTTCCAGATAGCCCGTTTCGATGGCGGAACGAACATAAACGATCCAATCCTCCGCTGTCAACAACGGTCCGACGGCAACCGTTTCCGCCGCGTTGTCCGCAATGTTCGCGAGCAACTCTTCCTTTTCTACGATACGAACCCCGATATTTATCGGATGGGGGGCGTCCATTTGGACAGAGGCAAGAAGCAGTCCAAAATGTCGACTAACCGCACAAACCGTCATATCGGCCCCTAAAATTTCCGTCAGCCGTTCCGCCGCCGTTTTCTTAAATGAACCCAAATCGGGACCGATTCCCGCAATGGCCACAATCCGAAGTTTATATCCCGCGAAATGGCGGACGAAGCTGTCTCTGCTATCTTCGCTTAACCCCGCTTGCTCCCCGGCAAGTTTATGCAGTACGGATTCGAGCATCTGGCGCCGCAATTGAAGTTCTTCGGCTTCTTGCCGCTTCCGTCGGTCCAGCTGTCCGCGAATGTTTCGCATAAGAGGAACGAGCTCGTCCATGTCGACCGGCTTCAGCAAATATTCAGCCGCTTTGTACTTAACCGCGGCACGGGCATATTCGAAATTGTCATAGCCGCTCAGCACGACGGGAATCACATTCGGCTCACGCTTCGCCAGCTCCTCCAGCAGGTCGATTCCGGACATGCGCGGCATTCGGATATCGAGAAATACGACATCGATATCGCCCTGCAGGATGCGGTCCAGCGCTTTAGCGCCGTTCTCCGCTTCAGCCGTTACTTGAAAGCCCAGCTCCCGCCACGGAATGAACGTGCGCATTCCGCTGCGCAACACAGCTTCATCGTCCACAAGCATAACCGAATACATGCAATCCCCCGCATTCCTTTGATTTCAGGCATATTTTCTCTTGTTATTCATGTCCGGCCGCCGTCTGCGTAATCTGCCCGTAATCCTCGTCCCGCTTCAACGGAAGCTCCAATCTGACGCGCGTCCAGCAGCCCGAAACGCTTTCGATACGCAAGGATGCCTCCTCGCCGTACAGCAGAGCGAGCCTTCTGCTTATGTTTCGAAGCCCGACGCTTTCCCCGGCCGATTCATCCTTCATGTCCGCGTGAATCTCTTCCAACCGTTCCGGTTCGATACCGGCTCCGTTATCGGTTACGTCGATAACGAGCTTCTCGCCCTTCTTCGCGGCACAGATCAGCAGGTACGCTTGCGTCTCTATCCCGTCGATCCCGTGCATGAGTGCGTTCTCGACAATCGGCTGTAGCACGAAACGGACGATCGGCACATGCTCCAAGCCGTCTTCTATCACCCATTTAACCTGTAATTTTCCGCCTAAGCGAATTTGCTGGATATAGAGATAAGCGCGCACATGGGCCAGTTCCTCTTTAACCGTAATCATGCGCGTACCGGCATGTACGCCTGAGCGCAGGTAGACGGATAGCGCGCGTATGATTCGGGTCACTTTATTTTCGCCGTTCGTCATTTCCATCGACATCCATCGGATCGTTTCCAGTGTGTTATACAGAAAATGGGGGCTTAATTGCTGCAGCAAACTGGATAGCTCCGCTTTTTTATAGTCAAGCTGAATTTCCCGGTTACGTACCTCTACGTCGTATATGTAATTCATCTGCTCCTGGATTTTATGAATCATCGCGCGGATATGTGCGGCCAGCTCGCCGATTTCGTCCTTCTCCGCAAACACCGGCACTGTCGTCTTCTCGAATTTATTGTCAATGACAACTCGGATGTGACGGTTCAATTCCTGCATCGGCCTCGCGATCTGTCTCGACATGAAATAAATGAAAGCGAACAAAGTAAGGAGAACGACGAGCAAGGCAAACCCGTTTACGAGCAGCACATCTTTCGCCCCGCGGAATGTTTCGGCCGAATCGATGACGCTGATGAACGTCCAGTTCGTTTTGTTCATCGATTCATGCATGACGACGGCGTTGCGGCCGTCGATCTTCTGCACCGACATCGCGTTCCCATCGACGGTGACGGTCCAGTAATTCGGCCACGGCTTGCCGACGAGCTCTTTGTTTTTGCTGTAGATGACTATTCCATTCGACTCCGTTATAAGAAAATCGAGGGATGAGAGGCCGAAGCTGTTGTTCATAATTTCCAGCTCGCGTTCGTTGACGGCGAACATATAATAGCCAATAATGCGAGGACTGCTGCCGAGCCCGTAAATCTTTTTGGCGGCGGTTATGACATGATCCCCGAAAGGATCTTTATTTTCGTTCACATAGATGGTTTCGCCTGATGTTTGCTGCAGAGAGGGGTAAACGTTCCGCGTTTGAATCGGGCCTTCGTTCAAAAAGCTGTTTACTGTGGAAAAGAGCAGCTCGCCGCGGCTATCATATAAGTTAATGTAGTTAATATTTTTGCTGAGGACATGCCGGTAGGAGAAAAACTTTTTGAATTCGTTACGCATTTCGTCGGTGCTGCCGGCCGCGGTAAAGTATTGCTGAAGCTTGCTGTCGCTGACTACCGTATTCAATACCTGCTCCGAGCTCCGCAGCGTCGCCTCCATCCATTTGTTCGATTGAAAGACGTATTCCGCGTAATATTGTTCTAGATTGTGTTTAATCAGCCGGGAGGCGTAAGCATAGTTGATCGTAAACAGGACGGACGCCCCGAATACATATACTGCGGCAAGAAAAACGAATATTTTAACACGGAAGCTGAGCGGTCTGATGCGGCCTGCTTTGTAATTCAGTACGGCGCTTACAGAGTCGAACTTCTTAACGTCCTCGATTTGCTGCTTAATCTTCGCGATCGGCAGCATGAGACCGCGTGCAAAAAGCCGCACGGCGGCAAACGTCAACAGAATGAGCGCCAAAACCGCTATCAGTAGGGCTTGCCGATTTTCCGCCGTAACATGCGTGCCTACTGAATCCTCCGACGAAGCGATAACCGCGAGGCCGAAGCGCGCCGTTCCCGCTCCTTTGGCCGGCGGACCCAAGGATAAACGGTTACCTGCGTCATCGATGCCGGCATTTGCCACGCCGCTTTCAAGATATACCTTCTGCTTCACGGACGAAAGGACGGGTTGAAGCTCGTACCGGAATACGGACTCGCTTGCGATCAGCGCCTTCATGTTGCGGTAATTGACGGTAATGGTTACGGCTATATTGTTGTTTAATTGTTTGATGTAAACGAACCGGTCTTTAAAGACAACTTGTAGATCGGAGAGCCGAGCTTGCGAATCGGAGGCGGGAAAAAGCGGCGGAGGCAGCCACGCCTCGCTGCGGCCGGCCATCGCTTCGTAAAACTGCGGGATCTTATAGAAGTTCAGCGCTCGCCATTCGTCGGACGTCAGGAAATACGGATTGGCCGATACGTACACGTTCCCGCTTTTTTCCGAAAGCTGAATCGATTCGATGATCGGTGTAAACGTCGGATTCATGCGAAACAGGTTTGTTTCGATAGACTCGACGCGGCTCCATTCCTGCAGCGCATCGGCTCCCCGACTGGTCACCTCGTTCAGCAAATCATTGTTTTCGGATAAAATGAGCGCGATTTTCTCTACCTGCTCGAATACGGCGGCGATGTTTCGCGATGCCTGATCCTGAATGCCGGCAAGCTGCTTCGCCTTCTCCTCGTCCACCTTCTGCAAAGACAAATAGTAGGAGACGGCTGCCGTAGACGCAAAAACGATGAGCCCCAATAACAAAGTAAAGGTGACCAGTTTGCTGCGGATGCTGCTCATATTCAGCTCCTCGTAGAGATATTCCATTTTGTTGAAACGCTTACATATTAATTGTATTACATTTTATCACAGCCGCTCCGCAAAGGGCATCAACTTTTTCAGAAAACCAAATAACTCCGCCATGTACATATGATGGTACCCTCGCTTCAACCGCTTCAGTGGGGTCTGACTCCAAGAGCTTCAAGCATCTGGTCGGTTAATTACCGGCATTATGCTAGGAAAATCCGTTTGGTACATATCCCCCTTTCTCACTACTACTAACTCGCCGCTTCATGTTTGAAAGCGAATGCGCTCGCTAGCTTTATCATAAAAATTTGCGATCACGTAGGCTGTGGCTAACGTTGCATGGCCGCATAAGTCAATTTCGCCTCATGGCGTGAACCACCGTAGCCGGTAAAGTTCATCCTCTTCTTTGACCGCAGAGGCTGTTTCGGAGAGATTGTTCTCCATCACAATCTCTTATTGTTAACTGATTATTAAGATCATAAAATATATCGTACAAACTCAGGTGTTTATTGGTGGAGAACCTATCATTTATATGTACAATTACGGATAACCATCCGACTTCTTGTCTTGCGGATAGGACAAGAAGTTGTAACCATAAAATAAAAAAAACCGCGCTCGGCGCGGGTTATTATTGATATATGTTCTTGTCCACTGACACTAATTGATAACTAAATGTCCTCCCACCTGGGTGGATGATGGGGTTTTTATGAGACTTATAGCTTATTAAATTCCACTCCGTATTTATTGAAGATGGTCTTGTATTTATTTTCGAATATGGTCCATCGCTTTTCTGTTCCGTACTTTTCCTGCAAAGCTTTCAAATAATGGTTAGCCGCTGCTAGATCATTGGATTGCAATAGCAAATGAAAGCTCTCTTCGCCCAGATGTAAAAATGGACCTGAAGTGTAATAATCAACAAGGGATCTGGCACTGGTCATCGTATCATAGAAAAGAATAACCTCTTCTAATCCACTTAGCAGCGTTTTTCTCAAATCATCCATATTCGTATCAGGAGTGATTGAAAATCGATCTGGAACAGACTCGACAATTTCCAATTCTTGCTCTGAAGTGACACTCCGCTTCTAGGGGTGCTGTCAGAATCTCTCTCGATTGTATCTGTGCCAACTCCGCTGCATAAATACCGCAGTTCACATAAAACATAACATTGTCCGCTGCATTGCCAGAGGATTTTTGAAAATTGAACATGTAGATGAGGCTTTCTGTTATCTTATTGAAATTCAAATTCTTCTTTGTGAAGCCACGCATGGAAAGGAACGGCTTTACGTCCTTCTTTATCATATCGTTAAAGAGCTGCTGCAACATGATCCATCCTAGAAGATCTCTCGTTAGCCGTCATATTGTGAGTACAGCGCAAGCATATCATCAGCACAGCCAGCTATGATAGTATTTGCTTGTTCAGCATGTTTTACTGCCTCAGCGTAAAGCTGTAGATTAAAACTAACAGAAGCCATAATTAAATGCCATTCAGCGTCCGTAATTCCCTTATCAGAAACATTTTGCAGCAGCTCGTATGCTTGCTCAAATGGATTGGTCTGGTCAGAATAATCTTGCAGATAATTCAGTGCCCTTGCATATGCTAAAATCATTTCATATGACCACTGTTCCTGAGGGTACTGCTGCAGGATTGATTTTATTTCATTATAATTACCTTCAAGCTTCATTAGATCCATCTCTGCCTCAAGATCGTTTATATACTGCATGTCAATCATTCAGTTTCACCTCTGGCTACAATCATACTAACATACTAAACTGCATTCCGTTCTTTTTACCGGGTTTAAGTGAACCGCGAAGAAGTACAAGCATCATACTTCTCCCTTGCTAATTCATGTGCCAATTATACCAATTATGGATACATGATGTAAAAGAGGAATTCGTCCTATTTTTTGCTATCCTGCCCTTTACTTCACCTTCACATTTGTAAAATCATACGTTCTCAATTGCATCGTTGTCCACTTCTCGTTCAGCTTTTCTAGTATTTCCATAGCACTGCGTCATCATATAATCGATAGCCTAGATTGAACCAAATCGTATGGATCCACTGTCAATCTCCTTAGGCGGGCAAGTGCGTTACGAGGCTTCCGGGGGCTGTATTGGCCGGAGCGTTGCCGTCATCACTTCCTGCTGTGATATTTGAACCAGTCACTTTGTCCAGCAATACAACGCAAGAGCCCGGAGCATGCCGGGCTCTTGCTGGCTTTCTGATCATTTCAGTAATACAGTCGCGGTTGCTCCATTATACCGTAGGGCATTAGCCTGTAGCCGGATTCGCCGCGCGCATCCTCCCGCTGAAAAAACGACCAATCCATCCAAGGATTATGCTGGCCCGATTGGTGAAATGGGCCGAGCAGATTGCGCAAACTTCCCGCGATTTCCACGTCGATACCATTCACGCCCTTAACCAGCCCGCCCGCAATATCGAGACCGTCCGCGTCCTCCCACGGAATCAAACCGGCCGGCGATCCATTCACCCGGACTTCCGCACAAACGCCTTTCCAAGTGCCCAGCCGCAGTTTGCAAGCCTGCTTCAAGCTAGCCGTTTCCACTTTTCCGCTCGCGTCGAAAGTATAATGATACACCATGTTTCCCGGATAATGCGGATAACCCTGCAGCGTCCAGTTGCCTACAGCCAGTTCGGCGGGCTCGCGCACGATTTTGCGGCTGGCATCAACCGCAAAATCTCCGATGACGAACATATTTTCCATCTCATCCCGGTTTCGATATAAAGCGGTCAGAATCAGCTCTTGTCGGCCCGCCGAATGGCGGGGCAGGCGGATGCGCTGCCAATCACGGTCGATATACGAACCTTCCGACCGTACTGGAATGGTTTTTCCGTTCCACGTTGCTCGAAACCGTTCGGCATATTCCAAAACAAAAAAAAGGTCCCCTTCCAGTACTTCACCTACCTCATATTCGACCCGCCAATCCACCTCGGCTCCGTCCCCAGGGTGCGGAATGTCCGCCCAGCGAAATCGTTGCTGCTGCCCGTTGTAATGAATGTCTCGCATGCCGAATCGCGTCCGGATTTCCTTCTGGGCCTGCCATACTTGCATCGGCTCGGACCATTCTCCTCCATTCACCCGGTACGAGCAAACGTCCAACAAAAGCGCATTGGGCATAGTGCGAGTAAAGGCACTCTTTACCGGAAACGTCCAAGACGCCGTATCCATCTCGTGCGCCATCCGATAAGTAAACCTCGATTCCGCAGCCAAAGGCGTCCCGTCCGTACGGATTCGATACAACTTCGAGCCAGCCGCTCCCCACCGATCGACGAAACGGATGGAGCCAGACTCCGTTTTTACCGCCTTTTCCGACATTTCACCTGAAAACGGATCCCATTCTTCAACCGCCCCCGTCACATTCAGGCGCACTTCCGCTTCAACCCCGGTCAGCCGGTCGTTATTGACGACGAAAAGGGTATAGCCATCCTCGTGTTCGCGGAGCATGCCAAGCAGCTGCGGAGCTTCCAGGCCATACTCGTTGCGAAGTGATACACGTCTCGGGCAATATCGTTCCAGCCATTCTACGGCTTCACGCGCGTCTGATACCAGGTGAAAACCGGGATGCCGCTGCATAGCTTGCCAATCCCCCGACAGTTCGCCGTCGATCAAGCCAGGCACTTCTCCGATCGCCACAATCTGCCCGCCGTCTTCCGCAAAACGCAGCAGCAATTCGAATGTAGTCCGCAGCACGTTATTCAACATGGGAAGCACGACTACACGATAAGCGGCGTGTTTCACCACGAGTTGCCCTTCCCGGACAGCCCCATCCTCCGACAGGATGATTTCATCCCCGAAGTCAAAGTCGATGTGTTGGCCCAGTAATGTCTTGATCGTCCTCACCAGCTCGGCTTCATACACGTTGACGGCCAGCAAGCTCGGATCTTCCCATTGCAAATAACGCTCCGGGTCCGACCCCACTCTGGTCCAAATCGTCGTGGCCGGATGAATCAGCAGCACGTCCCGCACGGGAATCCCGTCGCACAATACCGCCGACAGCCGGGCAAAATAATCTTCTATTGCATGGTTGTATTTCCACCAAGGCGACACGTCGCTGAATACGGGCGGAAAATCCCGTTTACGGCAGCCGTTGAGGCTGTACAGCGACAGATGTTGGCACCGCATCGTCACGCCCATGACGAACTGCCAGTCCCCGAGCCATTTTTGCCCTTCGAAGGTGAAATCCCACCCGCAGCAGCCGTACATCTCGGACATCACATGCTTGCGGCGGTACTGACTGGCCACACTCGTGCACTGCTTGACGGTCAGCCATTCCTCCGTTTTCTCGTCTAGGATATCGATTCCGGGGATTTGCTGATAACGGTAATGAGGCATCACTGCGCCGCTGACGCGCGTGGATATCCCCAAGTTGTGTTCGATCAGAAAATGTCCCGTAAAAGCCAGGCCGTTGCGTCCGCACCATTCGCCCAATTGCCGGGCATACGCATCCGAGAACCGTTCGGTGATGGAGCGCCAGTAGTCGTGCCGTGTTTTAGACGCCAGTTCCCCGTCCAGAAAAAGGTAAGGCAGACGTTCGATCAAGTCGTAGCCTCTCCGCTCCCGGAACATCTCCTCAAAGCCGTCCGTCCAAGGAAGCCAAGGGCGTCCATTCGGATAGCTGCAATGAAAATCGGCGATGCTGGGCTCATCGGTAAATATGCCGGGGATTGTCCGGCCGAATTCGGCGCCGACCTTCTCCCGGTATGCTTCGTAGGTCACATCGATGAATGCTGCCACGGCATCCGGGTTCAGGTTGTCGACGGGCGCTTCGCCATTGAACCATTCCGTTCCGGTCGAAACTTCCCGCCGCAGCAGGAGCCAGACCGCCCTGACATCCGGCTCCGTTTCCCTGGCCGATTGCACATCAGCCTGCGAAGCGCGCTCCTCCTTCACGCGTTCCAAACCGACTACCGCATGACCCCGAAGTTGCGCACGAAAAAGCGCCAACAGACGATCGTCCGATTCTATCTGCAGAAAATCCGCTATCTCCAGCGTCACCGCTTTAGCTCGGAATGCGTCGCCCCCCATCCGGGGAACTTGCCCTCCGGCACCCCCCGAAGGAAAACGGTCCTCGTCGTACAGCCAAGCCTTGATCCCGAGTTCCCGGGCTTCCGAAACGAGACCGGCCACGTTATTCATCCATTCCTCGCCCATGTACTCGGTTTCCAACCCTTCGCGAGAGTGCATGAAGAACCCACCCATTCCCTGGGCCTTCATTTCCCTCGCCTGGCGAATCAGCTCCGCAGAGTCGAGCCGACCGTTCCAAGCCCAGAAAGGACTGGATCGGTATTCGGCTCCCGGATTGCGGAATCGCTCATTAAGCGCGCTCATTCGAACGCCTCTTTCTT
Organism: Paenibacillus litoralis; assembly: GCF_046244365.1. NCBI lineage: Bacteria > Bacillati > Bacillota > Bacilli > Caryophanales > Paenibacillaceae > Paenibacillus > Paenibacillus litoralis. Next base: position 4,642,761 of record NZ_CP176395.1, read on the forward strand.
TTTCGACCGGTTCATCCGCAGCACAAGCACAGAATGCTTGGGCAGGAATACTTCGATACTCCCGTCTCCGCCCGGCAAGGCCGTATCCACAACTGAATCGAAATCATGCCCCGCATCGAGCAATCGCCACTCCGCAGACCATCCTCCGACCGCCCCGTTAACGCCTTCCGCAATAATCGAATATTTACGGCTTTCGCCGCTGAAATTACTGAGCCATAGCGCCATCACGCCGTCATCCGAAGCGACTCCGAATCCGAACAAGCCGGCTGCAGATTCCCTCACTGCCACGCCAATCCGGCGCGGGTAAGCGCACAATTGCTGGAACTGCTCGAACACCCGGTACGTCTTCTGCGGAATGCAATAGCCGTCGAACAGCCCGCCATACAGCTCGTGCGGCTGACCGTCGTAATAGTTGGCTTCGTCGATCGGCGCATCCTGCAGCATCGCGAACACGGCGGCGACGAAAGAGGCACCCTCTTCATTCTTTTGCCGTTCGAACAGGTTCCTCCGGAACGTCTCTCCCCCCGGCTTCCACAACTGCCCCCAGATTCCATCATCCGCGCCTTCGTCGGCACGCATATAATTCCACTCGTTCAGGTGGCTTTCCGTATCCGCGTATCCAGCCTCGTCCAGAAGTGTTCGCGCCTTCAAAGCGTTATTCAAAATTTGCTGCGGATCGTCCGCGTAGGTGTGCCAGGTAAAGAAATCGAGTGGCAGCCGATGTTCCCGGCAATACGCGAGGAAACCTTCCGTGAATGGCATGTTCACCATCGTAGCGGCTTGGCCACCCACCTTCAAGGACGGATCGAGACTTTTGATCGCGGTCGCTGCAATCCGGTAAAGCTCGTAATATTGCTCAGGCGTCCCCGACCACATGCACTGCCGATCCGGATTGTCCGGCTCGTTCCAGATTTCCCAATATCGGATGTCATGATGGAAGCCGTTCGCCCAACCCTCGTTATAATGGCGGATTATGTTTACGCAAATACGCGCCCACTTCTGCATATCGGCTGGAGGATGGACATAATATTTTACCTTTGTATGTTCGATGCTTTCCCCTAGCCGGTAAACGATTTTCGCTCCCGTGGCCAGCACGGAGGCGATATAATCGTCGGTACGCGCAAAATCGTACGAAGCGGGATCGTCGGCATCTTTGGAGAAATCGCGAAAAATGGTATGGATATCCACTTCCCCCGGATTAGGCCAGTTCGTGTCATGCAGCCGGACTAACGGAATCCCGGCCTTCTCGTAATAAACCGAAACGTCCATGAGCGATCCGTAGCAAACGGGGCCGTTGTTCACACCGTGCAGGCGTTTGAGCGGAGCGTGCATCCGCTCAGGATATAAGATAATGTCTGCCATTGGCTCCTCCTAATGTAACATCCGGCCGCCGTCGAAATTCAGCGTCTGTCCTGTGATGAAGTCGCTGTCCAGCGAAGCCAGAAAAACGAATGTCCCTTCGAGATCGAACTCCGTCTCTGCCGAGAAATAGTAGCGCCGGAAGTCTTCCGCCGTTACGGACGTTTTGCTGAATGTACTCATGAGCTTGTATCCCCCCTCTTTCCCGAAATAGGGCAGGGCTCGCGGAGCACCGGCTTTCCGTCCTTCGCCATTTGCGGATTTCCCCAGGCAGAGTAACACATGATGAACGATCTCCGGTGATGATCCGAATCGTTGGATGCCGAACAGTGGAGCAGATTGCAGTCGAAGAAAAGCGCTGAACCCGGCTTCATCTCGCAGTACACGGTCTCGAACAGCTTCTCCGCCTCGGCGATCCGTGCCGGATCGGCGGCGGTTTGCCCCCCGACTCGAAGGTGCGTAAGCCTCCCCATTTTATGAGATCCCTTGAGCACCCGAAGGCACCCGTTCAGCTTCGTTGCCGGGTCGATCGCTACGAATGCGCTTATCATATGGGGGAAGAGGAACCCCTGATCATACCAATAGCCGTAATCCTGGTGCCATTCCCACGCCCCGCCCGTCCGGGCTTCTTTCATCATCACCTTGCCGTGGAAAAAACTGGCCTCTTCGCCGAGCAACATCCGTACGTTATTGACGACGCGCGAGCTAGTGGAAGCGGCGGACCAGACATCGTCCGCGAGCTCTTCCCAATACGCGAGCTTGGCTTTCTTCCCCGATTCGTCGTTCACGCTCATGGCCGATGCAGCCGTGCGCCCTCCGCCTTCGATGTCCGACACCATTGTCCCGATTTCCTTAGCGGTAAACACATCTTCAACCAAAATGAATCCATCCCGCCTGTATTGTTCGACTTCCTTATAAGTCAATAACAAGGAATCACCCTCCTGTCCCATCCATTTATCGTACACGGTAAGAGAAAATGTCACAGCACATCTCGCCTTCCAACAATGTCATCGTTACTGCATGGTTTGCATTCGCCAGTCCGTCCCGCCCGACCACAATACGCGAACCCGGTATCCCGGCATCTGGCAGCAGCTCGATATCTTCCAGCCATTGCCCGTCCATCGTTACGCTGATTTTGCCGTATCCTTTAACCGGCATCCTGACGCGGAACGCGTCTCCGCGAAAACTCCATTTCAGCATGGACACGGTTTCTTCAGCGAAACCGGAACGGTCCGTCGAGCGGAAGCCAAAGCCATTGCTGTAAGACGGATCCGTCTCGAAGTCCCATTTGTCCGGACACTGAGCCGAGCCTGCCAACCCCTCGCCCGGCAGCAGCTCCACCCAATGCTCCCGGCTTTCTCCTTCAATTTCGAAACGCGTACACTGTACCAGCGCGCCATTGCCGGCGATGAGTCCGATACGCCCGGCAATGGCGGGCCGCTCGGCAGTCAGTCTTCTTCCGTTGACCTCCACGAGACAGCGCGAATTCTCCTGTCGGATCATGATCCGGTACGCTTTGGGTTCGCCGAGGGGCGGGCGCCCATCGGATTCGTCCTCTTCCGGCTCCGTTCCCAGACTTGAATCCGCTCCAGCCCAACAAGCGTTCCGCTCGTCGTATTCCTGCGTTCTTGCCAGCACTTCCACCGTCCCCAGATCCGTTACGGCAATCAAGGCAAATTCGTCGCCTGACACCGAAAGTCCCAGGCCGTGCGTGAACATCGAAGCGTGCGGCATCCCGTCCGCCCAGCGCGGCATCACCGTCGACCCGACGGGTCCGTTCCACCCCCACACGACGGTGAAAGTATTCGTACTCGTCACCTCCGCCGCCAGACTGAAATCCCCATACCCCTGCCGAATAAAACTGATGGCAGCTGCGTTGTTCCCCGAAAGCACGAAACGGTCGGCATAAGGCTCGGACCAGGGACGCGAAGCCATGTTGATCGTCCCCTCGCCCCGCTCGTTTAAGGCGGGATACATCGCCTGCAGCATGCCGTCTTCCATGACTTGGCCGGAGAAAGTTTGGCCCCATATCCCGTATCGCTCCGACTGTCTCGCCTCCGAATGCCAGCAGGAGCCATCCTGAACCAGCTGCCAGGCTTCCGCCGAATGCGCCTGTTCCAGTTCCGCCCGAAAAATGGCTTGATACGTGCGGTTACGGCCCACCGAAGTGGATGGTGCATAAACATATCCGTCATGCACATAAGCGGGGTAGAACTCAATCGGAGCCGGAAGGTAGAACGGACTTTGCGGGTACAGCAAAAACGCCGGATCCCCGAAAGGTCCATCTGGCCGTTCGGAGGTCAGCGCCACCAGCGACCAGGAGCCCCCGGTATTCCTGGGCATACTCATCATCGCGAGGATCAGCCAGTCGCCTCGGCGCCTGATCAGGGTGCTTGCATACGTTCGCTTATACATTCCGAGTATCAGCGCGGTATCCGTCTCATTCTTGATCGGGTGCGGGTGTTTCAGGAACGGACCTTCCGGATGGTCGGAGTACGCATACGCGATTCCACCCTGCGCCTCTTTGAGCGAGCCCCATCCGTACACCATGTGATAGATGCCGTCCTCATAGACGACCGAAGCATCCAGAGAAGCCAAGGCCGCATCCACCGGCGTATATCTTTCCGCTAATCCCCTGCCGTCAAATACCGGTCCGAGGTTTCTCCAATTCTTCCCCTTGTCGGTCGAGCGCATGAGCATGACCGCACCGCAATGCCGGTACCCTTTGGCATACAAACTGACGTACACGTACCAGTTGCCCGATACCGGATCCGCGAACAGGAAGCCGTTGACAGGCCATTCCCAGACGCCGATCCCTTCGTGTATCGGATTGCCTGCGAATCTCTCAAAAGTATCAAATGAAGGATCGCCGATCAGCGGGTGCGCAAACCACATCGAACGAAACCGGCTTTCCGCGAAATTCATGCTTCAGCACCTCCTCGGATCATCAGGCCTTGACGGAACCTGCCGTTAATCCGGAAACCATATATTTCTGTCCGAATACGTAGAATACCAAGCATGGGACAATCGCTATGAGGATATCCGCGAATAGTAGATCCCACCTCTGACTGTATTTGCCATAAAACTGAAACACTGTCATCGGCAGCGGCCACTTGTCTCCTCCCGCGAAATATAGGTACGTCGTCACATCGTTCCAGACGCCGATAAAGTTAAAGACGACAACCGTCACCGTAACGGGGGCAAGCAGCGGAAAGATGATCCGAAAAAACATCTGCATCGGCCGGCTTCCGTCGATGATCGCCGCTTCGTCGATTTCCCTTGGGATCGTTCGCATAAAGCCCGAATAGAGAAAAATGCTCAATGGAAGGGTGTAGGCGATGAAAATCGAGATCAAGCCCAAATACGTGTTGTTCAGATTCAGGACGAGCATGGCGAAATAGGTCGGGATGATCGCAGTTGGAATGATCAATCCGGAGACAAAATACATGGCGGCGAATTTGGAAAATCCCGTGCTCTTTCTCGATAAGTAATAAGCGGCCATGGAAGACAGGAGTCCCGTGATCAGGACGACCGTAACCCCGATTGCCACGCCGTTGATAAGTCCCTGCAGAGCATTGGACTTCTCGAATACTTGCGCGTAATTATCAAAATGGAATTGTCTCGGCCAGCTGTACCCGATCCGGTTGGCGCTGAGCGTGTCTTTGAGCGAGTTGACCACGATGATCCAGACGGGCGCCAAGTAACATAAGGCGACGAGCAGCATGACGGCTTCCAACACCAGCTTGATCAGGCGGGTTTTGACTGTGTGCGACATCAATATTCGACCTCCAGCTTGCGGAACAAATAGAGCGTCAGAAAGCTGACGATACTGACAACCACTGTAAACAACAGCCCTGCCGCCGCGGAATAACCGAATAAGCCCGAAGAGAATGATTTGAAAATGAACGTGCCATAAACCTGCGTGGCGTCGGCCGGTCCCCCGTTGGTCAATCCGTACACCTGTCCGAACACTTTCGCTCCTCCGATCAAACAGAGGATCGTATTTATCGACAGCGAGTAGATGGTGAGAGGCAGTGTGATGTGGACGAACTTGTCGAACCTGCCCGCGCCGTCCACCGTGGCAGCCTCGTAAAATTCCTGCGGCACGGACTGAAGCCCGGTCAGGAAAATCACGATGATCGCCCCGATCGAAATCCAGATGTCCATCATGCAGATGGCCAGCATCGCGTATTTCACGTCCGTCAGCCAATGCTGTGCCAGGAAATCGAGACCGACAAACCTGAGGAACGTGTTGAGCGGACCGTAATCCGGTTGATACAGGGCGCTGAAAACGTATGCGATGACAAGAGGATTGAACACGAATGGAGCGAAAACGATCGTCCGGTACATGTTCTTGAACTTAACCCCGTTGTTCAAAATGATGGCCATCAGGAAACCGATTACGATTTTGAAAACCGTCGTGACGACGGTGAAATAGATCGTGTTGCGAACAGCCGTCGCGAAGACGGGCGAAGCGAACAGGTCCTGGAAATTCCTCCAGCCGTTAAAGCTGGGGCTAAGCGGATAGTAAGAGGACCAGTCGGTGAAAGCCATGACGAATCCCGACAGATTCGGCAAAATGAAGAAAAGGCTGAACAGGATAAAAGCCGGCAGGACGAACAGTACCGGATAATGCTTGGAGATTCCTTTCGAAAGCATACGCCAACGCCTTTCCGTTAACGCCGTCGCCCCCGGGTTAAACCGAGCCGCGACGGCGTCCATTTTTCCTATGACTGACTAAGGATTACCAGCCCGGGGTTTTCACCGTCCGGTTGTATTGCGCGTAGTCCGTGTACCAATCATCAAACGCTTTCTTAACGTCTTTTCCGTTAAAAATATCCTGAATTGGCTTTCCAGCGTCGGTGCCGAGCGGGAACGTCGGGAAGTGTTGTCTGATAACATCGAGGGTAACTGGAATATTGTATTGAGAAATATAACCGTCTACTTCTTTCTGCCATGCGCCCTTTTCCGTGTTGTATCCTTTATATGGAGAAGATCCTAGAACGGGTTTGACTAAGAGGTTGAAATGATCCGGCTCCATGAGGAAATTGACCATGTCTTTCGCTTCCTGCTTGTGCTTGCTGTTGAAAGGAACGGCTAATACTCGGCCGGACAAATTCACGACTGCACTAATCTTCGAATCGTCCAGTGTGAACGGCATGAAGCCCAGATCTTTGACTTTCTCGGCGTCGAGCTTGGCGAAATCGTCGTACAGCCAGTCGCCCAGAACGGTCATCCCGTATTTGCCGTCCAGTAGACCTTGATATCCGTCCGCGATTATCGTGGACATATGATCCTTGTTTGTATAAGGCTGCAAGGCAACCATGTGCTCCGCGAATTTCAGGAAACCGTCCATCTTGGAAGGCTTGGTTTCGTTCTTGGCCATGCGGTTCGCTTCCTCGTCCGTTACCGAGTAGACACCGCCGACAGCTTGCAGCATTTGGTAAGTCCAGCCGTCCTTGCCCGGAATGAATAGCGGCGTAACTCCTTTCGCCTGGATCTTCTTCATTCCATCCATCAATTCTTGGTAGTTCATCATCGGCACTTTGACGCCGGCTGCTTGGAACACTTTCTTGTTGTAGATCGCTCCGAAATACCCGAGCGGGAATGCATAGGCTTCATAAGCGACGCCTTCCTTGGCTGTGAAGAGTTTAACGCTATCCAATGTCTTATCAACCCAAGGACCTTGGAGAGGCTCCAGGAACGAGAATGGAATGACACCATCGCCAGCAGTGGCCATGAACAAATCGGGTGCATCATTCGTCGACAATTTAGTCTTCAGAATATTGATGAACTGATCGTCTGGATAGACATCCACCCTAACCTTATTGCCGGTTGACTGCTCGTAGGCTGCAATTGCTTTCTTCAGTCCTTCCGTCTCGCCCCAAGCATTGAAGGTGGCCAACACCATTTCGACCGGTTTTTTGGACGGCGCCGCCGAACCTGATGAAGCCGGGCTGCTTGCCGCCGGGGACGATTCTCCTGGCACATTGTTAGTTTTTCCTCCGCAAGCCGCCAAAATCGCCATGATTAAGACGATTGCAAGCAGTACTGCCCCCCGTTGAACTCTTTTGTTCTTCAATCGAATAACCTCCACATCCAAATTTTTGTGATGCTTTAATACTAGCTAACAAGACCCATTATGGCAGATCGCTTGCATGCATCGATATAGAAGATCAGACGGCCAATCTGGATTTTTGGACAAACTTCGTTCCGCTTTTACTAAAGACTCATTAGCTTGTTCCAGATTATTTTATAATTTTCCTCATCGCTATGAAGTCTTGGGCTATTCGTTAAAATAACTCCGATTCGTTGATATCGGGGATCGATAGAAAGCATGCAGCCGCTAAAACCTGGGTGCCCGATACAGGACGGCGAATGCAAGTCGCCAAAACATCCGTACTGGTCGGTATCCGTTCGCTGCCAAAAAACAGGGGTTTTAGCGAATTTTCCATTCGTAACCTCGCGCATCATCAAATCAATGCCGGCTGGCGAGAATATTCTTTTGTCTCTAAATTTCCCTGCACGCAAGAACAATTCCGCGAACCGCATTAAATCATCCGCCGTCGAATATAGACCGCTGTCGCCGGTTACGGCCGCATGCCGTAAATGGCTCATGCAGCTGCCCGTTTCGTAGTTCCAAGGCAGCACGAACGAATGATCCTGCATTCGTTCCGTCTCAAAAGTCGTATTTTCCATTTCCAAGGGAACGAACAGAGTCTCTCTCGCAAATTGTTCGAGACTCGTACCGGTCACCTTTTCGACTATATCCATCAAAATCGTGTAACCTTGCGTAAAATAAATTTGACGCTCACCCGGCGAATAAGATCTGTTGCTGATTCGGTAGATTTTGATTAAATAAGCTTCGGCATCTTCCTTGCTCGGCCATGGCTCATCGAACCCTTCATAACCAGCCGTGTGCGTAAGCAAATGGAGTACCGTAACGTCAGAGAACGGAAAGGAAGGAATAATCGTTTGTACGGATGTCGTAAGGGTCAGCAATCCATCCTCGATCAGTTTGACAATTAAGCTGCCGGTGATTATTTTGGTGACCGAGCCGATGTTAAAACGTGTATGACGATCAATCGGACTCCTCTCATACCCGGCGGGCGCTGAGAAGCCCTCTCTAAATTCGTATAGAGAATCTTCTTTGACATCCATAAAGCCGACAGAAAAACACGGGCTTAACTCTCTATCCAACAGATTTCTGAAAAATAAGTCCAAGTGAGGAGCGTGAACCGTTATGCCCATATCGAATAACCTCCCTTAAAATGAAGCGTTTGACAATTACTATATCGAACCGTTCAAACGAACAATATGGAAGATTGTATTTGCGGTCTGGATTTTTGAACACAATTGGTGCAAGTATGGATTTCCGAACAGAATTGGTGCTATTATAGTCGCAAGGCGGTGATCAGACTGAGAATACGCAACCCCTTGCAGATCAAGCTTTTCTTCGTATATTCCCTCGTATTTGTTCTGATTACGATTCTTGCAAGCGTTCCCACTTATCTCTATCTCAAGAGAGGGGTCGAGAAGAATGCCTTGAACAGCATGAATGAAACCGTCGCAAACGTGACCAACAAGCTGGATGCCAGCCTGAAAGAGTTCGACAACATCAGCAAGCAGCTCTATCTGAGCACGGATTCGAACGGGCGGGCAGTGATCCAGCACCTGCAGTTTCTCGACGGAAGCAACGGCACTTTTGACGTATACGAATCGATCCAAGCGGTGAACAATCTGCTAGGACTCGTTAAGGCTATTTACAATGATATATACCGGCTTACGATCTATACCTCCAAGAACGAGGTGTTCTCCAATCCGAAAGCCCGCATGACCGTCGAACAGGCTTATGCGAACGAAAGTGATTTGACAGAGATCCGCCAATCGGCGGGTGAGACGCTGTTTCGATACGCACAGAAGGATCGTTGGGCCGGTCTGAACGATACGACCGTCTTTACCTTCAGTCGCTTGCTGAACCCGCGTCAGAACAAGATCGCCGTCATCGAGATGCAAATCCGCTCAGACGATCTGCTGCCTCTCGACCAGATCCGTTCCATACCGGGTGCCAAGCTGACGTTGTCTGATGGCGACCGGCTTCTGTTCGACAGCATTTCCGACAACTTGAATTCGCTTCCCAAGGATGCCTACGTGTTCCAAAGGCGAATCGAATCTTCGAATCTAACGATTGCCCTAACGGTGCCTCGGAGTGTCGTCCTTTCCGAACTCACCCTGTTCCGTAATTTCGCGCTCGCTACCATTTTCTTGCTCATCACGTTTTCCTTGCTGGTCTACTATTACTTATCCCGCTTGCTGACACAGCCGCTGGTCAAATTACGGGGAGCTATCGACTCCATCGATTTGGAGGACAAGAGGCTGAATATTGACAACAAATATAAGGTCAACGAAATCGAGCGGATCAATCGTTCCTTCCGCAATATGAACAACCGACTGCAGCATTCGCTCGAACAAATCGTGCAGTTCCGGATGAGGCAGCTGCAATCCCAATTCGATACCCTTCAGGCGCAAATCAATCCACATTTTTTATTTAACATGTTGGGAATCATTCAGGTGTCCGCGGAAAACGGAGAGCTGTCGCAGGTCCAGACGGTTTCGCGGAATTTGTCGGAGTTCATGCGCTATTCTACCTCCATTGAGTCCCCCGTGACCATTCTGGAGAAGGAAGCGGCTTTCACGTTACGTTACCTTGAGCTAATGAAGACGCGGTACATGCACAGATTGACCTACCATATCGATCTTGATCCCGGCATGCTGCATATGATGGTGCCCAAGCTGATATTGCAGCCGCTAGCGGAGAATGCCATCCAGCACGGATTCGGAGACATTCAGCATCCCCTCCATATCGAGGTGACAGGACGTCTTGACTGCGATAGATGGGAGCTTCGATTCCGGGACAATGGGGCCGGCTTCACGGAAGAGCGGTTGGCGGAAGTAAAAGAAAGCGTGCGATTGGCGTTTGAGCGGCTGGATACGGATTTCGAACGGATCGGGCTGGGACTTGGCGGAATGGGGTTGACCAGCACCATCGTACGCCTGCAGTTGATGTTCCGCAACCAATTGCAGTTCGAAATCGGCAACCATCGCGACGGCGGTGCGGAAGTCGTATGGAAGGCATCCATCAGCGGACAAGGAGAACAAACATGAAGATCGTAGTGGTCGACGATGAGCCTTTTTTTATCGAGCAGTTGAAAAAGAAGCTTGCGAGGCTAAGCAATGAGCTGCAAACAGAGTTAACGGTTACTTCAGAGTGCTACAACGGCAGGGAGGCGCTGGAGGCAATCGCCAGGGAAACTCCGGACGTTGTGTTTACCGACATCCGCATGACCACAATGAACGGTATCGAGCTGGCGAAGGCAATACGGGAACGTCATCCCGATTTGCCCGTCGTGATCTTGAGCGCCTATCCCTCGTTTGAATATTTGCGTGAGGCGATGCGCGTCAACGTCACCGATTACCTAGTAAAACCGATTGACGCTCTGGCATTGCAAGAGATTTTGGAGAAGCTCAACGCGAATGTGGAGAACAAGAACTATCTCAAAGCACAAAAGACGCTGCTCACTATTCTCGTCTCCTCGACACTGCCGTCCGAGGCGGAGAAAACGGCCCGTTCTCGGCTGCCTTTTCCGTTCTATAGGGCCTTTTTCATCAATAATATCGAATCCGTACACGAGTATCCCGTTCTTGCCCCAAGCACCGACGAGGATGACAAAAAGCTTATCTACGAACTCGGCCAAATCCTGTCGGGCGGCGAGTTGTCCTGGATCTTCCCGCTTGATGACGGGAGATCGCGACTGCTTGTTCTCGGTCTGAAAGATAACACGGATAACAAGCTACCCTCCCTATTCGCTGCGTTTTCCAAGCATTATACACGAGGCGGCGTAGGTCCTTCAGTCGTCTATAGCGATGCTTTCAACGATATTTTCCGTTTGAACCAAATTGTGCCCGCCCTTCGGACTTGCTTGTCTGAGCGACTTGTCATCGGAAAGGCGATCTTTCTGGTTGCCTCCGCTGCCGAACCGGATCGCCATGCTACAGTTCCGGACACGGACATCGAGAAATCCAAACTGGACCGACTCCTCGCTGCACGGGATTATGGAGGGGCGATCGAATTGATCCGCAGCCTGTTTCGTATATGGGAGAAATACGATTGCCCGACGGCAATCCTTGGGATGCAGCTGAAAGATATTGTGCACCGCATTGAGAACCAAGAGAATAAACCGAAAAATTCGGGCTTTCGAAATTGGGACGCCAGGATCGAGGAGCAATTGCAGACCGCCCGATCGTTCCCGGAGCTGGCCGAAGGCTTCATCGCCATGCTTTCGAGAATGTTTGAACAGGAAGCGACCGGAAACTGGTCTCAAGACTTGAGTCTGCTATTTGCCCGGATCGAAACCTTCATCGCATCCCGTATCGGGCAACCGTTGTCCCTCCCCTTGCTTACCGAACATTTTTATATTTCGAAAACGCTTCTTTGCAACCTCTTTCGGGACTATAGCGGCAAATCCTTCGTCGAATACGTAACGGCACTCCGTATGCACAAGGCGCAAGAGCTAATGATTCACTATCCTCGGATGCGCAACAAAGAAATAGCGGAGTTGGTCGGCTACGCCGACCAGAACTATTTCAGCCGCGTATTTACTTCGGTCATCGGCATGAGTCCGAGCGAATTCCGCAACCGCAATGGCTCCGAAACCCTTTGACGGAATCATTGTCCAAAAATCCATGCTGTACGCACGATCTTCCATATCGGCCGCATGCGCCATGCACTATAATTCGCATCAAGAGCGGCTTTCTCAATAATTCGGTTCTCTGCCGCCAAAAGGTTATGGGAGTTGACGATTGATGAGGAAATTGGCAATTGGGATAAGGTTAGGACTGGCATTAACGCTGCTGATTTTAATGGTTCCTTTTTCCCCCGTTTACGCCTCGCCGACCACCTATTATGTGAGTTTCACCTCAGGGAACGATTCCAATAGCGGAACTTCTGCCAGCACCCCTTGGAAGACGTTAGGCAAAGTGTCCTCCCAAACGTTCAACGCTGGAGATACGATTCTGCTGAAAAAGGGAGACAATTGGACTGGTGAAACCCTATATTTGAACGGAATCGGCACCAACACCAATTGGATTACCTTGTCCTCTTACGGAACGGGCGGTAAACCCTCAATCACTCCATACACGTCCGTGGCCAACATTCCCGCAGCCAACGCCGCTGATTTAGCAGCGAATGGGTTATTATACGCCATCTACCTTCACAATGCGGCCGGCTGGAAAATCTCCGGACTTGAAATCGGATTCTCCAAGAGCGGCATCGTAAACGTCAATGATTCGAGCGGCGCGCGCAATGGCCTTTGGATCGAAGACTGCTACATCCACGATATCTTTAAATGGCCCTTGCATCCGTTCCCAAACGAGGATAATCGGGTGGCCCCCCTGCAGATCATGCCATATTCCGTTGGCATTTATACCCACCTCGACGAATCTTCCGTTTTCAATGAGAGGCTTCAGAACGTAACCGTCAAGAACGTCACGATCGAACGAACGGATGCGCCTCTGGAAATTCGCAAAAGCGATAACGTAACGATTGAAAACCTAACCGCGACCGATTCCTACAGGGAGGGGGTAATATTGACGGGTATTAATTATGACTACCCGGGCACGCCGGTCGGCATCCTGAAGAACAGCGTAATAACCAACTCAGGTCTGAGCGGTATGGTATGGGGCACTGCGGGTCTTGCATTCAACGCCGTGCACGACTTCGTTGCCGATCATGTAGAAATCGCTTACACGATGGCGCCGAACGGAGTTGACGGTGTCGGTATCGATTATGAAGGATTAAACAAGAACGTAACCGTCAAGAACAGCTACATCCACGACAACGTCGACGAAGCCGTGATGGTGTACCGGAATCCGCAATGGAGCGGCGGTGTGGAGAACGTCAATACGAGCCTGATCGACAACGTTTTCAAGAACAACGGCATACTTGGCGACTCGAACCTGCACGCCGCTTTCCTGACGCATCAATACAATTCGACGTATGGCGGGACGATTTCCGGCAATACCATCTACAAAACCGGACGCAGCCAGGCGTTGAATTTCGTGCAAGAGTTCTCGCCCAAAACAACGGAATCCTGGCCCAATGGAAATTACATCCTTTCGGGCAACAAAGTTCTGCTGCCGAACGGCAATCCGCTGCATTTCGCCTCCACGGGGTTCGCCTCCGCGCAAGGCGCAAACGGCTGGAGCTATCAGCAATACGACGGAAACACCCTTAGCAATCTTTCCTGGAATTCGGCCTCCGGTTTATGGGAGGGAACGGTTGGGAACCTGTATGTCGGCGACGACTGGATGCATCCAGCGGTCGGATATTTCACCGAACGAACCTGGACGGCGGCAGCTGCGGGCATTATCCGGATTACCGGCACCGCGCGCAAATTCGACTCCACGCTCGGCAACGGCGTCATCGCTTCCATATGGAAGAACGGTACCCAGATCTGGGGACCGTATTCCATTACCGATATGACCGGTTCCACGCACGATTTCGGCGTCAGCGTCAGCTCAGGCGACAAAATTGTTTTCGTGATTAACGCCAATGGAGACTCTTCCTACGACAAAACCTATTGGAATCCGGTCATTGAAGAGGTTAAACAAACGATTTATACCGCCAGCACCGACTTCATGGGGCAGCAGGGCATGTACAACTGGAATTACGCCGAGTATAACGGCACGACGCGCACGAATATGACCTGGAACGCCGCCTACGAAGTCTGGTCGGGAAGCGCGTTGAACTTATATATTGGAAACGACTGGGTGCATCCCGCCATTGGAATCCAGCCACAACGCAAATGGACGGCCCCGTCCACAGGCACCGTGCGGCTTAGCGGAACCGTCCGCAAATACGATTCGGTATCCGGCAACGGTATAATTGCAAGCATCTGGAAGAACGGAACGAAGATCTGGGGCGACACGGCCGTTACGACGTTGTCCGGTACTTCGCACAACTTCACGACGACCGTCAGCGCGGGCGACGTGCTCTATTTTGCAGTCGACGCCAACGGGGACTCTTCCTATGACAAAACCTACTGGAACCCGACGGTGGCATACGAATAAATAATTGTCTGACTGGTAATTCATTTGCTGTTGCGCTTTCTATTTGTTGAACGAAAATCCTTCCAAGGGCAGTCCGCTTGGAAGGATTTTCAACACCTGATGCCTGAGCACCCTACAGCTAGCTCCGCGTACGCCGCCCCTTCCGTAACGAACCGGCACATCCGGGCCAGCTGGCCGGACGAGTGAGAAAACGAGATCATTTCGAGGGAGTGTAATAGATCTGATTAATCGATTATGGTTGCCAAACTTCCCATATGTTCCCGTCAGGATCAGCGAACGTTATGTTTGGTCCGCTTGTCACCCGTTCACCTAAAATATTCACTCCGTTTTCCTTGAAACGTTCAAATAGCTCCTCGATCCGTGGAGTAATGAAACATGCCATTGCATGGGGTTTGCCGCTGTCCAATGACCATGAAAAGCGTAACCGACCGCCTTCTTCATCCGATTTGTGAAGGAACAGAGCAGGTACAACTTGCCTTAAACCAGGTGTAGGCAGGTTTCCATTCCGATCGGGTAAATTCAAAACAGCCATCACCATCCCAGGCTCGACACGGTCGTTGTTTGCAGGTTGGTACCCTAAATTCTTTTGGTACCATTTAATAGACTCGTAAACATCATTTACCGGTACGTAAATACAAGTTATACCCGTAATGTCTTCCAGTTTTTCTTCCACTTTGATTTCCTCATTTGCCTGCATATCCGTTTCCTCCCTCTCCATATCTTAAATCAATAATGATCACATCCTACAACCAACCATTCCTAATTTTACCACTACTACACAAGGATGGTATGACATTTTTTGAAATTTATTCACTTGTTCATTATGCTTTCCTGCCCGTCCGTGAGAAAAGGCTACCGATAATGCCGGCAGTCTGTTGTCATGAAGCTATCGTATCCGTCTCAGCGACGGGGCTTTCCGAATCAAATAATGCCAAATCTAGTTAAGGCAAAGTATATGCCATCTTCACTTGCTTTTTTAGTAACGAAATCTGCCTTTTGTTTAAGGCGTTCCTCACCGTTGCCCATGGCAATACCCAGACCAACAACAAGAAGCCGGATGCCTTGCTATTTATTCCCAAAATGGTGTACCTGTAATTTAGCAATAAAAAGACTAAATATTTCGTTCCTCATACTCAAAGGGCTCTTCACACGAGAAAATTTCATGGAAAAATCCCATATACGGGATATCGTCTTCCAGGCATTTGATGCAATATGACAACTCCTCATCACACTTCGGCTCTTCACCACTGTTCCGCATACACTCGAACTCATCCACAATATTTTCCATGAGGGTTACTTTGATAAATAAGGGCAATTTATCCAACATCGAATTTTCGATCTTGGTCTCGGATCTGTATCCCTCGAGGGCAGTTATAAAATAATCATCCATAAACTTTTTGCGTTTACCGGCGTCTGGTTCCGATAGTATCCAGCCCACTCCGTTTCTCCAGAGATCTGCCAGGTCATACATATACCAACCGAAACATGAATTATCGAAATCATACACAGTTATTTGCCCGTTATCAAAATCTATCATATAATTCCCATCGTTATAATCAAAATGGATCATACCGAAAGACTCACGGTTCCTGTCCAATCCTTCTAAGGTTTTAAGGAGCTCTACCACCTTCTCCTTAAGCAGAGCTAAGGAGTCGGGTATCAGTTTATCGATATATTCGGCATTGTATTTATCAAAGAAACTATACCGACGATGGACTGGAGAATATCCTTTCGACAATTGGTGCAGTTTCCCCAGGACTTTACCGCAGTTATGATAATATTCGGTAATAGGAACTCCTTCACGGTACCGATAATTATTTTCCACAAGCTTTTTTCCTCTGGCCTTATCAAACAGGCAGACAAAAAAAGTGTGATTATTATGAGTTATCTCTTCCAGCAGATTCCCCTTCCTGGATCTGACTACACCCGAGACACTTCCGCCATGCTCGAATAAATACCTGATATATTCAACTTCTCCCAGCAATTCTTCCCGGCTCCTGTCATTTAAGAAGGCGATTCTGATTACTTTCGCATCAGCGCCCTCTTTCTCACAGTTATAGACGACATTCCGCCCTCCGGCATGTGCCTTAACCGGCCTTGTTTCATAGCCTTCCAACCCGTACAACTCCGATATTAATGGGAGTAAATAAGCATCACCGATTTTAATTACCTCGTTATAAGTCATAATATCTCCCTTAGCTACTAACGTAGTTAAAAACTCTGTTATTATTTATTTTCAATTTTCTCCTTAATTTTGACCGCAAAATAAGCCCATATAATGGTAAATAACTCCTGTGGAATTAAATAATAACCACCTTGTTTTACATGGATACCACTCCATTAAGCTTTTTTCACTTTGTATTTTACCTAATAATGCCAATTCAATTCTAAGGAAACTTTCTCTATAACAAAATTCAATTTTAAGTTAAAGTCGAGCAAGGATATTTGCTTTATTCTGCCAGTGAACAAAGGCAACCGATCATTCTGGCCGGCTGCCGGTGGTCTCTTATTCAACTTTTGTGTCCCGTTAGAATAACTTCATTTTTCTCCTTTACCTGCAAGAAATAGAGCAATCGAAAAGAGAACTGTGGACCCCCCTAATCAAAAAACAGGAACAATGGAGGTATGAGATTAGAAGTTCCAAAGATTAGATCATGTGGGTGTAATCGTAAATGATTTCTCTGCCGCTAAAGAGTTTTTTCTCGATTTTGGCCTTGAGGTGCGGGGGGAATGGGTATCGGAAGGAGAGTGGATGGATCAGGTAGTTGGGCTTAATGACGTTAAAGTAGCATGTGTAGGATTGCGGACGCCAGACGGTCAGGCATGGATAGAGCTAATCAAATTTTATACGACGTCAGAGAGTGGTTCTCGTTGGATGTAACTTCTCTATTATTTATTAGCCAAAATGGTAAATTCCCAAGGAATGTTTTCATTTTTCCAACCACGATGCTCATCAAATTTCATTAACTTAAAACCGGATGTAATAACGGAATTTATTATTTCGCTAAGGGTATAAGACCTAGTCGAAACGTCTGGAAATTCTTTTTGTTCATGTTCATCGAAATAGTGTTTATATGCTACATCCCCACTATGTAATTCTGCGTCAAAGTAACATTGTTGGATTTGATATTGGATTTTAGCATTAGAAACGATACACCTTCTCAAGGGATGAAAATCACTTAGTACCATCACTCCGCTATCTTTAAGTAATGAAAAAAGAATAGACATGAATTTTTCAATGTCATTGAAGTAGTGTAATATTCCACCTTCTAAGTATAGCATGTCAAAATGACCACTATACTTTTCTAAGTCTATATCATAAATATCAGTAACAACATAATGTATAGATGCATTAGCGGAATCCGCCAGTTCCAGGGCATACTTTTTATTTTCTTCCGATATATCAAATACCGTTACATCTGCGCCTAACACTGCTAATGGGACTGCTTTTCTTCCATTTGAACCACAAAGATTAGCAATCTTTTTTCCTGCAATGTGTTCAAAATATTGCTTATGTTTTTTTAGCTGTGCTTTGGGATTCTCCAATATTTGTTTTGCCTTATCCTTAGGTGAACCATCTCGTCTGTTCCAAAATTCATATGCTCGATGTTCCCAAGCTATCTTATTTTTAGCACTTTGTTCATTCATGGTAGTCGAATCTCCCTTCATTATCATCTATTTTTGATTTCCTGTCTTGACAAACATTAAAAGAAACCGCATACAATTCTAAGGCAAATTACATGATACCATTTATTGGAACACTATGCCATATCATATCGCTTCAAATTTTACTCATAGTCGGTCGGCGGAAGTGCCTATGGCATATCTAAAAACCAAAGAAACCACTCCAATATTAGGAGTGGCTTTGTGTTTGTAATTTTCTGGCACTCAAGTTCAACCATTGCAAAACCTAGTTCTTGAATTGCTGCTTTCTATTGTAGTCATTGCATCCATTCCATCCATTCCTCTATTAGTTGGTCTAATTTAGACTGCAGTTGTTCACGCTCTAACCAAGTCTTCTCCAATTTCTCAATTTCATTAGAAGCATTCCATTCAGCCAATTGCTTATCCAATAACACTGCTTCAGCTTCTAAGGCAGCAATATGTTGCTCCAGCTGTCCAGCCGAATTCTTTTCTTTCTGCTGCTTTAATGTCTGTTTCCTGCCGCTGTCTGTAAGCAGATTATTTTTTTGCAAGCTGCCTCTCTCGACTTCTGTCTCCCGTTCCAATTGTTGCACGCTCACATTCTCTTTCGTTCCCAAAGCGTCCAGCCTTGCCGCATAAACTTTATAATCATCGTAATTCCCAATAAACGCTCTTACCTTTCCATTTTTTAACTCCCATACTTTCTTAGCCAAGCGGTTTACAAAATAACGGTCATGCGAAATGGCCAGCAGAGTGCCTGGAAACTCCTCTAACGCCTCTTCGAGCGCCTCCCGAGAAGCAATATCCAAATGATTCGTCGGTTCATCAAGCAATAATAAAT
This sequence comes from Paenibacillus litoralis, assembly GCF_046244365.1. Lineage (NCBI taxonomy): Bacteria > Bacillati > Bacillota > Bacilli > Caryophanales > Paenibacillaceae > Paenibacillus > Paenibacillus litoralis. The sequence continues at coordinate 4,661,734 of NZ_CP176395.1, forward strand.
TCGGTTTTTTTCTAACCAGCAACGCAAGCCGAATCCGTGACCATTCCCCGCCAGAGAGCATACTTATAGGCTTAAATACATCATTGCCGTAAAATAAATATTGGGCTAGAGTGTTTCTAGCTTCGCCTTCCTCGTACTGCCCCTCTATGCAAAAATATTTCAATAACGTCAGCTTATGATCTGTACCCGTATGTTCTTGCTGAGCCAAATAGCCGGTTTCTACCCGTGCTCCAAGCTCCAAAACACCCTTATCAGGCTGTATTTCGTCCAAAAACAGCTTAAACAATGTTGTTTTTCCAGTGCCGTTATCTCCAAGGAGCACAACCTTTTCTCCATATTGCAATCTTCCTTCGGCTTCGTGCAAAATCTGCTTGTTCCCGAAACTCTTGGATAATTGCTCAAACTGCAATACGGCACGTCCGGAACGGTCTGACGGAGAAATCATAAAGCTAGCCTGCTTCTGCTCTAAAGCAGGTTTCTTAATGATCTCCATTTTCTCAAGCACTTTACGGATTGAAGCGGCTCTTTTGAAAAACTTTTCGTTATCGCCATTTCGTCCCCATTCCTCCAGCTTGCGAATGGTCTCCTTCATCTTCTTTACAGCCTTTTGCTGCTCTTCATATTGAGCGAACTGCTGCAGCACCCTTTCTTCCTTCTCCTTCATATAACCGCTGTAATTGCTGAAATAGACATGTGCTTCGCCATCCTCCAGCTCTATTATCTTATTGCATACAGCGTCAAGGAAATAGCGGTCATGAGACACAATCATACAGGTTCCGTCATAGCGCTCAAGAAATTTTTCAAGCCATTCTATGCCTTTTAAATCAAGATGATTAGTCGGCTCATCGAGCAAGAGCAGCTCAGGCTTCATAACAAGCTGGGAAGCTAGCACAACCCTTGTTTTTTCTCCGCCCGACAAACTGCCAAACTTTCTTTCATCATAACTGCGCTCTATCTGAAGACCGCTTGTTACTTGATCAATAGTTGTATCTATTTCATAGCCCCCGCCAAGCTCAAAGCTATCTTGCAATTGTGCATAAGCAAGCAGCAATTTTTCCATTATTCCCGGATGCTCCGCTGCTTCAGTACTTGACATTTGCTGCTCCAAAACAGACATCTCATGCTTTAAATTGATTATTTCATTAAAACCGCTGGCAAGAACTTCATAAACCGTCATCGTTTCAAACTCTTTAGGTACTTGCGGCAAATAACCGGTTTGTAAATCCTTTCTTCTTGTCAACACGCCTTCATCAACATGATCGCAGCCGGCTAATAGACGAAACAACGTAGATTTTCCACTTCCGTTACGTCCTATTAATCCTGCTCGTTCGCCTTCCTGCAATTGAAAGGTTACTCCGTTCAAAACTAGATTTGCGGCATGGTATTTTTTCACTTGTTGTGCATTTATCAGTAACATAGCAAGAGCCTCCTAATTATTAGAGACACTCTTTCTTTCCCCTTTCAGAAAAACAAAAAAAGAGCCGCGGCAATAAGCACACGGCCCTTTGAACAGATAAAATTTATCCGATCAGGTAAAGGCAGGCGTCTTCTCGCGATTGGTAAACGGTATGATCAAAAATAGACGGACTGATCCCGTTCGCGAAAAAATCATGAACAATGCCAGCACATGCCAATGGCCGCCGGCTAATTGGATGATTAAGATTCTCTTTATTCACCTGCCTCACCTCCTTCTGCATAGTAGTGATAATATAACATATTAAAATACAGCTTGGCAATGAAGTACATGCTCGATGCTGCACATACTCGAACGGCCCCTGGTACTAACGAGATAATTCCGTCTTAAAAGTTTACTTTTGAGAATCAAGAATAAACATAGATGCATCCTGACCCATGAATAATTTACTCCCCGTATAAAAAGTTTTGGATTGAATATTCCTATACCCTATTTTAGTCATAATGTCGGTTAGCTCGACTTGATTAAATCCGTTATGAACGATATCTGAAACTATTTTTTCATTTTTATTAAAATCTACGATTAGTAAATGTCCTCCTTCATTCAGAACATCAAATAATCTTGATAAAATTAATTCAACATCATGAATATGGAGCAGAACCTGAGCCATAAAAATATAGTCAGCATGTAAATCCGATAGACCTTCCTTTTCAAAATCAAAGCATAATGTATCTACATTCTGAATATTAAAACCAGAAACTTTTTGGTTTATTTGATTAATCATGTTTTGAGAAGTATCCAGAAAAAGCATAGAATTAAAATCGTTTAACAAGTTCATTCCGACAAGACCAGTGCCACACCCAAAATCAATAGCATTCTTACTATTAGCGTCAACTAAATATTCACGAATGGCATCAGATGATACCTTGGCAATTTGAATTCTTTCAGAAGTGTCATATATATTCGCTATCATTTCAAACTTATCCGTATTTCCCATTGTTACCTCTCCTTAATAATAAAGTCTGAACACTAAAAAACTTGCCGTTACTCGTGGTAGTACATAGTCTTGTGGAGGCAACAAAATCTCAAACTTGTTCAATCCCAGACATCAGAAAAGAAATGGCCGACTTGATAAATGCTTCCGGCGATAATTCCTTACTATTTCTCCTCCACTCCACAGAAGCGCCATAAACGCCCCAACTTAAAATGACAGCTGTAATTTTTAGAGATTCATTCTCTTTCGTTGTATGTTGTTTTCGCAACATTCCATAGAAAATGATTTCAAGTTGTTCCCTAATAATACGGGCTATGGTCTCGTCGTATCCTCTATGACACCGACTGGACAAAGCTCTTTGGAAATCCGTTATGGCCACGAAGATATCAGTAATCGATTCTTCATTTAATTCGCTTTTCTCGAAGTCTATGGCATTCAAATTAATCAATAAAACTTCCGATAATACCTTGTCGAGCAAGTCATATATATCTTCAAAGTGATAATAGAACGTTGCACGATTAACCATAGCCTCTGTAGTAATATCCTTAACGGTAATTTCCTTGAATTCTTTTTTACCTGAAAGTTCAATAAAAGAGTCCATGATTAACTTACGAGTTCGTAAAATTCGGGGATCTGTCTTTGATTGAGTCATATCATGTCCCTCCAACTTTTTAAACAATTGTATCAATGTGTTGCATAAACGACAAATGGAATGATCTATTGGTGTTCCGATAGTTTTTTTATGGCTAGAATAGGATTGTAAAACAAAGCGATGTTTCTAGTAAAGCTTGTTTATGACACATCAAGGAGGCAATAATCATGGTGAATGAGGATAAACGAATGGCGAACGATAATCATATGATTTGTGATTTGGAAACAGGTGTATGTGGAGTAGCTGGGGAGGAAGAAATGAAGATAATCGATTTTAATCAACCCCCAAAATCCATTGAAGTTTATTATGTAACGGATCCCATTTGCTCTCACTGCTGGGCGCTTGATCCTGTTCTTCGTCGATTTAAAGAGCAGTATGGACATTATTTCAACTTTCATACGGTTATGGGTGGATTGCTGGAAAAATGGAGTGATGAGCCTGTCGACCCGCGTAACGGAATATCTGGGCCTGCTGACGTCTTCGGCCACTGGAGAGAGGTTGGAAAATATTCGCGCATGCCGATTGACGGTTCACTGATGCTCGACAATCCGGTCCAATCCTCCTTCCCGCCTTCTCGTGTATTTAAAGTGATTCAAAAAACTTATAACGATGCATTAGCCTATGATTACTTAAGACGATCACGAGAAGATCTGTTCGCATTTAATCGAAATATCGCCGATGAATCCATCATGATAGACATAGTAAATGAGCTAGGACTTGATGGAGAAGCTATTGTAAAGGATGCCGAACAACAAACCGCCCAACAATTATTGAATGAAGATTTTAGTCTCGCTAGAAGCCTTGGTGTTAGAGGTTTCCCGACGATCATTATGATGAACGAGGAAAATAAAGGATTGAAAATCGTAGGCAGTCGTCCGATTGAGTCCTATGTTGAGGGCCTACAGCAAATTCTAAATACGGATGAAATACAACCAAAACAACAACCATCGCTTTCTAACTTGCTTGAAAAAGAAAAGCTATTATTTTCTAAAGAAATTGAAGTTATGTATGATATTGAAAAGTCGGAAATCAACGCTTTTGTTGAAAAAGAACTTTCACCAAGCAGTTATCAAGTGAAGGAACTTTTAGGAGAATCCTATTTTACAACTACCAAATAATAATAGAGAAAGTCTTGCCGGCTCAGTCCTCAGTTCGACTGTTGTCTGACTGATAAAATATCCAATAACCATTTTAAACAATACCCTTCCGCAAATAGTTCAAAAAGGGGCTTTTCCTTTCGACGGAAAAGTCCCTAAACTGAATCATAAACTCATAGTTGTTATTTGACTTTAAGCTTCTTGCACCAGTAACCCAGCTTTCTGCGCCCCGTGAGCGGTCAAATCCAAAACTTTTTGCTGTTACTTGTGGTACGGTTCACCGCGCTGTCTGTAACGGCAAGTTTAAAGGCCATCCTTTGTGGGATGGCCTGCCCTATCAAATCTAAACAACTATACTCAATAACCTACCGAATTCCTTAAAGTAAGAATATTTTCCTGAAGGAACGTTTGATTTTTTTCAATTCCTCTGTTTTTACACCAAACAACTGCGTTGAAAGCATCGTAAAAATCATAAAATGGCAGCACTCTTTCCAGAGCCAACATAGGTCGAATCGATTGATAACCTTCAATGAACGGCAACTTTGTTCTCGGATTGACTTCCCAAATATATCGATTGACTTTTGTAAAATCTATTTCCGACGATCCACCACGGGCACTCTCGAAATCAATAATGCCAGTGACCTTGTTATCATTTACCAATATATTACCAGGTCTAAAATCCATATGAACAATGCATGGCCCGTCAGGTTCCGGTAAAGCAGAGAAAACTCCATCAAAGTGAAGAATACATCTTTCATACAATTTTGAGTCGAGAATCTCTTTGCATGGCTCTTTCCACTTTTCAAAATTACTTTTGATATGTAATCTCCAATTATTTTGGTCAAGTAACTTAAAACCATCGGTTACATGGTAACCATACCCAGGAGTTTTAACCTCATGGAGCATAGCATGATACACGCCAATTTGAAAAGAGAGTTTCTCATTAATGTCTCCTGTACAAGGCATACCTTGAATTGCCGAAAGAAGCAATGCTCCAGTAGTACTTTCATCCCCGTACCAAATGTCCAACACCTTAGGAACAGGTATTACACCCTTTAATGTTTCAAGCATCTGAAATTCACGGAATAGTTTATCCTTGTTAAATGGAATTTTTACATACACTTTTTCTCCGTTAGCGAGAGTAAGTTTGTATACATCAGAACTAAATGACTCTGGAACATCTTCTACATTCAAGACGTTCAGCTTTAACTTTTCAATAACATTTAGAATGGAACTCATAAAGTACCTCCTCGTTTTGGATTGCAAAACGATAATCCCGATTAAAAACCTTTGACTTTCTCGGGATCTCTTGGCATTCCCTGGAATTAACCAAATTAAACCCAATCTCTTACATATATCATATTCTTGATCCAGAACCAAGACCCCTTTTTAGAGGGGTCATTTCTCAACTGTTCGACTTAGGCGAAGGACTTCAGGCTTACAAATTCGTAGTGCTTTACGACAACGACTACCTGTTGACGTTCTTCACGCAGGCCGGAGCGCACGACGAGGAGGTGGAACAATGGCTAAAGGAGCAAGCGGAAAGAAGTTGACGGCGAACGAATTGGTTCTCCAGAAGCTGAAAGAGACGTTCGATCGGAACGAAAACGTCACAGCCGACAGCAACGGGACTAACGTTTGTGGCCTATCCCAAACCCTTGCCCGGCAATGCCCCTTTGATCGCCGCATATTCGGCCACCCCATTCCCCATATGTATTGCACATCATATTGATTGGTTAGGGCTTTGTATTTGTTACTATCCTCATATATCCCATGATGGGATAAACGCACCGCATTTGATTGGCATTATCCGCAAATAATGGATAAAATGTAAGTATTCATGCATATCCTTCCACGTATTTCTTGATCTCTTTATTTAGATCATAGAGATTTTCGTTCATCTTCATAGATACTGCTTGATGTGTTCATATTTTCATTCTACGGAGAGTTCTTCGAGCTCGCTACGAACTAAAAGGGTGCGATAACTTTTCGGTGATTAACATAGTAGCATACCCATGTTGTTTATGGATATCATCACCCCAGGGGAGTGAATAGAATTTGTCTGACTAAGTACTGATGTCCTCCAAAAGACATATGCATATGCAGAAGAGCAGATTGGTTGAAAGTCTGTTCCCTCACCTTTCAACAGATCACTGGAATCCTTCTCGGAATGCCGCCTGCTGCTGCCAATGCGATATAGCGCCCCATAGAATGAACGATGACCGAGACGGATGTGGGTGTGCTTCTACTGCTGATCCCCCTTTTCACAAAAAACCAATCGATAGCCATTCGAAATGTCATCATCGCTACTTCTTTGACCTCATATTTCTCACGTCCCGCAAACATCCGCCAAAGGTGGGTATTATTTAAGGAGGTTAATTATGTTGAGGAAGAGTACAAATTCAGGTAGAAGGTCTGCAGTAATTACTGGGGTGTTGTTAATAGCCGGGTTGGTTACAGGTATATTTAGTGTTGTTCCTGTTATAGATGGAGCAGACTACCTTGTCAAAGCTTCTACAAATGAAAATCAGGTACTAATAGGAGCATTTTTCCAGTTGTTAATGGTTGTTGCATATGTTGGTATTCCTATTTTGATGTATCCGATTATAAGCAAGCATAATAAAGGTTTAGCTCTTGGATCTGTTGCTTTCGGCATCATTGCGGGTGTGTTCATTATTATTGGTGTAATCATACTTCTGTTGCTATTGACATTAAGTTACGAATTTGCAAAAGTTGGAACTCTGAATGGTTCGTATTTCCAGACCCTGGGTGCATTGTTACGGGAAGGACGTGATTTGGTGAACCATGTGGCAACGACACTGGCATTTGTTTTGGCTATGTTCTTGTTTAACTGCATATTTTACCAAACAAAATTAGTTCCACGTTGGTTGTCCGTTTCGGGTCTAATTGGGTCTACATTGTCCATATTGGCAAGCTTATTATTTATGATTCGCTTCATCGGTCTGGATGCAACCTACATGATGTTGAACATTCTAATAGCCTTTCAACAATTGGCTTTGGCTATATGGCTAATCATGAAAGGATTCAACCGGACGGAACAGGATTCTGTATCCAATTAAGAGGAATGCTCTAGAAAAGAAGGTGTAACGGAAATGAATAAATCAGAAAATTTTTGGGACAAAACAGCAAGTAAATATGATCAAATAGAGATGAAGGATGAACTGACTTACATCAATATAATAAAAAGAACGAAAACGCATCTCAATATAAGCGACATTGTTATGGATTACGGCTGTGGGACTGGATTGATAGCAAATGAAATTGCAGAATATGTGAAAGGGATTCATGCGATTGATATTTCTTCTAATATGATAGGAATTGCAGAAAAAAAGGCAAAAGAGCGAAACATTGCAAATATAAACTATGCTCATTCGACCATTTTTGATGATAGGTATAAGAAAGACTCATTTGATGTCATCCTTGTTTTTCATGTTCTGCATTTGTTGGAAGATGAACATGTCGTTCTACGAAGAATTAATGAACTGTTGAAACCAGGAGGATTATTGATTTCTGCAACACCATGCGTGGGAGAAAAGATATTTCTAAGAAATTTGTTATTCTTTGCAGGAAAAGTTGGGTTAATGCCGAGTATAAAATCATTTAAAATACGCAATTTAGTAGATACAATTGAGGAAGGGAATTTTTCAATTGTCGAATCGGATTGCTTGAAGAAAAGTTCTCAGGAATATTTCATTGTTGCCAGGAAGATTTGAGATATGTTCTTGTTCCAAGTGACTCTGACCACCCCACCACAAACACAATAGACCAGTCCCATCAGTCTTTTTTTATGAAGCTGGAGGCTGATGAACATCAAACATATTTCCGAACGGATCATAAAACTACGTAAATATTTACCTATTCGATCTACCCTGCCCGATCCGCGACAATTTCGGCGGGGGATAGCTCGCGAAAGAAATGCGCTTCAAAGATTTGCCGTTCGCGATTGCTAATGCAATGCAGCAGCGAACGCTACTGCTCCATCATCTCTTTGCACAGTATGCTGGTAGCACGACAAACCTGATCGAGGACGATCAGGCCGTCAGCTATGCCTTTCTGAATACGAACGGCGGTAACCACAACGAATCCGATACCGTAGTGGCCATGACGTTCCAAAATATATGCCGAACATTCCGTCATGGCGAAGCCGGCCGAAGGAGTCAAGGCTCGATCGTTTGGCTGCAGCACCGGACTACGGAGATGCAGAAGCTGTATCCGCAAGTCTTTGAGAATTATGCCGCCCAAGCAGGCGATACGTATGAAATCGGCGGTAACTTCTATATCGGCGAGCTCCTATGGCTGCCGAATGTGCCGGCAGCCTATCATGGTGCTAACGTCCCGTTAGCTGAAGTATTTAGGCAGCTCATTGTTAATATGATCTCGATAATCAATAGTTTAGTGATTTATTTTCTTTTTAATAATTTATGAATACTCGACGGCTGTAAGCCGGCTTGAAAAAGCAATTTAATATTGAAACCTGATTTCCCGTAGCTTAAACGATACCAATAATAATTTATATATTCTATCACGGAAAAAACATAAATTAACATACCTACAATTAGGTCTCTTTTACTCTGTGCGAGCATTATCAATAAAATAATTACTAACACAGCTAGAAAAAGATTCATACTTCTAAGCACAATCAGGGTTTTCAGCATTATAAATGGTTTCTGTTTACCTGTTGAATAAGATCTAAATACCCAATATAAAACACCTTGAAATAATATAAAAACTAGGAATGATAGCGCAAGCAAGCTCGCAACTCCCAAATCTAAATATATTTTATATACAACCAAAAAAGAAAAAGCGGCTGCTAACTCACCCAACGCAAGATTCAATAGGTGTTTTCTTAGTTTTCTCATAAACCTCCATTTAAAGCACATCAAACAGTCTTTGATCGAATTGATGTTTTCATTTTATCACATCAGATTGTTAAGCATTACTGCCCGTTACTTCAATAAACAAAAAAAGGAGCTGCCGCACAGGTGCTCCTCTAATTTCGTACCCTTCAGCAGCGAGGCTGCCAATCTAATGAAGTGCGATCCGGCACGGCCCCGTCCCGTACTGGTGCTTCGTCGGTAAAGCCATTAGGCCGCCTTGGCAGGACGCCAGTGTTCAGTGTAAAGATATGATTACATTGACTACAGATACGGAGGCTCAGCACCACTTCCTCCTTGGGCTCCCATGCTTCCGCGTCTGACCTCGTAGATCATCTGATATTGACCATTTTCCTCTCCCTTACGCCAACGTTCCGTGAACACCACTTTATAGATTTCCTTCTCGGCCGTTTCCTCTACCTTCGTTTCCCGCTCAACGTCATAGCCGTCAATTTGCAGCTTAACCACTCCTTCTTCCTTGGGGAATCGGTCTTTGGTAGTACCACTGCCGGAAGTAGCAAATTGTACAGCATCTTTTGTAGTAAACGACGGCTTCGGCGGCGATGTGGCATCGATCGCACCCGCTATGAGAACAAACAGAAGCACGGGGGCAATAAAGAAGACCACTCGTGTCTTCCTCTTAAGGATCGGGAAAGCATGAATGATGATTCGATCGAAACTAAAGAAAAGTATTGCCGATACTCCCCCCATGATGCTAAATAGTGAAGAATGAAGCACATAGCCAAAGCAAAGTCCAAAGGCGACATGTAACAAACCAGATACCAACGCCTCACCGGGACCTTTCACTTTCAACTTAACCGATAATGCTTCGAGTAGCGAAGAAACTAGAACTCCGTAGAGAAAGATAGCGGGAACTGCGTATAATGCAATGATGAATGCCCATGACAAATAATTTTCAGTCGCGTTCCAGTTTGTTCCTCCTAAAGCTATATTAGTAAAGGAAAACCAAGTGACAATTGCCCAGGATGTGAAATAAGCGGCTGCCAGCTTTCGGACAAGCATCCGTCGTAAGTTCGACTGCCTCAAATGATATCCCCCCATAAAGAGCTAATAAACCATCGTCTTTAAAATAATTATATTATTGTTTGACGAAAACTGCCCGTTAGGTTAGCCACCTCCACTTTACTTCGGCAAAAGGGACAAGTTCTTGTAGTTCGTCCGCGACAAGAACTTGTCCGAATGAAATCAAAAACCCACAAGTTATGCGGGTTTGAAAACTCGCTACTTTCCCGAATGGCGTTTCTATTTGCATCTCGAATGTGTAATTTTTGGCCCTTTTGTTGACAAAGTCATCCGTCGTTCTGACCGGTTATCATCGTCAAACTTCACCTCAATGTATCTTCATTGAAAAAACTACATTATCGTAGCGTCCTTCCCACGATATCAAACAACTAAAACGCCGGATCCTCACAGACGTAGACCGGATCGATGGATAGCGGCACCCCGCACGCAAACATTACATATGCTTGAACCGGCAGTTGCTCCTCCCAAATACTGTAGATGCCCTCCTCATTCACGTCAAGGGTGTGCGCATCCTTCATCGCATAATTCACCTGCGTTCCGTCTTCCAGGAGCTTTATCTTCACAAGCCGATGATTACTGCCGGAAGGCTTCAAGTCCATTAAATGCAGGCTCTCCACCCTCTCGAAGAAATTTTCCGCCAGAAGCCTAGCTTGACTACTCACCGGCGTTCGGGCCGCAACCATCTTCCATACCCCATCGAGCCCGAGTTGCTCAATCGATACATTGCTAATGAACGTATCCCTGGGTTGCGATTCCAGAACGCCAGCGATCCCAGGCATCATCAGCTGTGAGACGTACAGCAGCAGACCCAACAGCGCCGCCATATGCTTAATACCGCGATTTGGCTTCGCCTTTCGGAAGAACAGCCAATATACGGCAAAGCCCAACGGCAGCCGGGTGTCGTTCAACGTAAGCGTAAACCCGCCAAGCAAAAAATAGCCGATAAGCTTCCACGCAAGTCCGTTCTCCGGTTCCGAATGTTTGCGATATAACACCGCTAGCACGACAATCAACAGCAGCGTAAAGAGGATCGGCAACCAGAATGCTGCATACTCCCCTGGCAATTGTCGGTATCCGTATAAGTAGAAACCCGAGAAACGTACATTAGCCCCGTGCTCAAACTTCTCGCGGTCCGCATCATCAATGAAAAGTGCGGATACATTCCCCGGCCCATCACCCGTGCCGAAACTGCCCCCGAGCAGGTCGTGCCCTGCAGCGTCGGTAACCTGCCATTTCGTATAACTTCCTGTGCTCGTAAAGGATTCGTTCGCAATAAGATATGTCGATAGCAGTTGCCCGGAGGTTCGATTCGGATGAGGGATGGTATTTAGTTGAATGTAGAAATCCTTCTCTCGCTTCGCGACTTTTTCCAAAACAATTTTCGTATCGAACTTCTCTTCGATCACAAGATTCAACCGCTTCTCTTCGCCGTCCCGTTTCGGAATCCATTCCGGCTTTAAGAAGAATTCTGTTTCGATACCTTCCTTCACAAGCGACAACGTATACCCGTCTTGGTGAGTGATTCGTTCGAATACCTCTTCGCTGCGGTTCTGGTAGAGCCAGTTTGCCGCGATTAGGATGACGACGACCAATACGATGCCGAACGAGAGCTTCCATTTCAAAACGCTATTCCCCTCTCTAGGCCAGGGTGCTGTCCGGCTGAGATCTGCATTTTGTCCCGATAGCATAGGTAAACGTTACCTGATACTATGATGATTGTACATATGATAAATCCTTTGTTTAGATGTACTATCTCATAACGATATTTGTTAAGACGCAAAATATTACCGAAATAATTGTGTTATCCTGCCCGTTGAGACATATCGAAGCACTTATCCGCTTTGTCACTTTTGCCAAACAGATAAACAGACAGACCGTCATCGCAGAGGAACGGTCTTTTTCTTCTTCTTAAGCTAGAGGTTTTTTTCGTAAAGAATGATCGTCTATTTCTAAACGTAGCCTGCCATGCATCTTTCCAATCAAAAAAATCGTAGTATGGTGTGTCAAGAGAGTTCGAGTGCAAAGAGAGGATGACCATGAAAGAAGAGCGATTAGTCATCGAAGCGCAGCAGGGTAGCGAGGCAGCCGTTGAGTTGCTTATTCGCCTTACGTACGATGATATCTATCGATTTATCCGCTGGAAGGTTCATGATGCCGAGCTGGCCTGGGATCTGGCTCAACTGACCTACGAGAAAGCGTGGAAAAAATTGCATGTTTACCAAAGCGAGCAAGGACGTTTTCGGGCATGGCTGTTAGCAATCGCCCATCATGTCTGTATCGACCACGCCCGCAGCAAATCGGCGAGACAAGCCGGCATGCACGACCATTTGTCGGATGAAGTGCCGAACAAAGCGGATCTGCTGGACGGCGTCCTTATGCGCGAGGAGATCAAAGAAGTATACGCAGCCATTCTCGACTTGCCGGACAATCAACGCGACGCGCTGCTTCTGCGTTATAAGCATGATCTAACCTTCGGAGAGATGGCCGCTGTTACCGGTGAATCCGAATCGACCGTAAAATCGAGAGTCAGACGCTCGCTTATTCGACTGCGTGACATGCTTATGCCTTCCGCCGAAGCTCGTTTGTACAAGAAGGGGGAGAAACAATGAAGGATCGAAAAGGAAAACCGGGCGACTCGTTCCCTCAGCATCAAACAGACGATTTGACGGACGAATCGCTCGAACAGCTTGCCCGCAAAATTGCGCTTCTGCCGGAGCCTCCTCCGCCCCGCGGCTTCGTTGAGTCAGCGATGGCGAACTGGAGAAAATCGCAGCGCGTATTGCCCCCGCCCGTCATGCCTGCCCCTTTCTCCTTTCGGCAAAAGGTGCAGACGATATATGCACAGGGCTTGTGGAAGGATATTGCTCTAGGACTTCTCTTGTTTGTGGGGGGCATTGTTTTTTTGTTGGTTACACATCTGGTTCCTTCTACCTTGATTCTCCCGATAGTCGGCTGCATTCCGCTGCTTGTCGTCTTATCCAACACGGCCCGGCTTGCCAATTGCGGAATGAGCGAGCTCACCCGAAGTTTACGCCTCCCGCTTCAGTGGTATATGCAAGCCAGATTGCTGGCGATAGGCATGATTTCGCTCGTCATTAATGGCATTACCCTATTCGTGCTTTATCCGGCAGGGGAAGGCGCGCTTATGCTGCGGCTCGCTCTGCTGTGGAGCATACCGACGCTTCTCAATACGGCTGCTGCGCTGAGCCTTGCCGCACGCATCCGCAACTTCGGCCAACTGGCCGCTATGCTCGTCCTACTTCCCGTGTGCTGGCTGGTCCTGCTGACAAATCAGTCGGTTATAAACTGGACGGTTTCTATCGATATCGTGCGGCTCGGGGGATTGGCGGCCCTGGCGGCTCTTCTATTAGGCGGAAGCCTCATCATTAACGGGAGTTATTTGAAAAAAGGAGGTTTTCTGCATGGAGCTTGAGCTGTATAACATTCATCATCAATACGGCAAAAAACGGATTTTACAAAACCTCTCCCTTACGCTGACGCCTGGAGTGTACGGTCTGCTAGGGCCGAACGGGACGGGAAAAACGACGCTGATGCGAATTATCGCCGACGTTCTGTATCCGACAAGCGGGCAAGTTCTGCTGAACGGGCAGGACAAAAATATAATGGGCGACCTTTACCGGGCTCAAATCGGCTATCTTCCGCAGGATTTGGGGATGTATAGTCATTTTACGGCGCGTAAGTTTCTCTACTTCATTGCCGCTCTGAAAGGACTGTCCAAAGAAGAAGCCGGCGAGCGAATACAAAGCTTGGCCCAAATCGTCAACCTTTCCGACCAGCTGGACGTAAAATGCGGCAAATATTCCGGCGGGATGAAGCGTCGTCTCGGGATTGTGCAAGCTTTGCTCAATAATCCTCGGATTCTGGTTTTGGACGAGCCGACGGTCGGTCTTGATCCGATGGAACGCGTTCGTTTCCGAAACCTGATATCCGAAATATCCGGCGATCGCATCGTCATTCTCTCCACCCATATTGTGCCCGACATCGATCATATTGCCAAGGATGTGTTTCTGATGGGTCAAGGCAGTATATTGCGGCAGGGAACGATTAAAGAGCTCATCTCCGAGGTGCAGGGTGAAGTATGGCAGGTCGTCGTGCCCGCACGCTTGCTGGCGCAAATCGAGGAAAAAGGCACAGTAGTCAACATGCTGCAGCTGGATTCCGGGCTGGAATTGCGGGTTGTCGGCAAACAAGCGCCCCACCCCGATGCGATTCAGGTCGCACCGTGTCTGGAAGATGTTTATATGAGCTATTTCCGCTCGTTGGAGAGCGAAAAACCGTTTACGAAGGAGACCGCATTCCGATGAAACCGTTGATCGCGTTCGAGCTGCGAAAAATCTTAATCCTCAGAGTCTGGGTGGCCATGGCTGCTTGTTTGGCGATAGCCGCCGTCTATTTCGTGGATCATTATCCGTCTGGAATGAATAGCATCTTGGCTGTGGAGAAAGAAAAACCGGAGCTTGTAGCCGCCCATATCGGGCCGGTTCAAGCGGATCTGGCTCAGAAGTATGCGTTTCGGCTGAAGGAGGAGTACGCGGAGAACAGCATCGGTACGGATGAAGAGAAAATCTACCGCATTGTGGAGCAAAAATATGCTTCGGCCGCTTATCGTGCGGACCTTTTTAACAAGAGCCTTGCCCAATTCAGTCAACAGAAGAGGCAGCTGGAACCGCAAAAAGCGGAAGCCCCTTTCTTATACAAGGATGCCGTTAAAAAACTGGGCATGATGGAAAAGGTCGATCCACCAGGATTTTTTGTAACAAGGGATTGGGAGCAGCTGTTTCTGTTTATTTCCGGCAGTCCCGGTCCCGGACCCCTGTTTATAGCTTTTGTGATTGCGCTGGCGTTGGCGCCGCTTTATTCGGGAGAAACCGGCTACCGGATGGATGCCCTCATTCTGTCCAGCAGGCATGGAAGACGGCGCATCGTTGCTGCAAAGCTGACGGCTGGCTGGTTGTTTACAGCCGGTTGGGTTACCGCTTTTTACGGAATATGCGCGCTGCTGAGCTGCCTACCCTATCGTTTTATCGGGTGGAACGCGCCGCTCAACAGCAATTATCTCTTCGATGAAAGTCCCTATGCGTTAACCCAGCTTCAGGGCTTGCTTTTGCAGTACCTGATCACTTTAGCGGCGGCAAGCGCGTTTTTTCTATTGACGGCCTTGATCTCGGCAGCCTTCAAGAGCAGTATGAGCAGTCTCGGCTTGGCCTTAACCATGGTCATCGTCCCGTTCCTTTCACTGCCTGGTCTTCTCGGTAAAATTATGCTGCTGTTTCCAACCAAAGTGATGTGGAGCAGAAACTTGATCGACCACTACATGTCGTACAACCTTTTCCATACTCCTGTCCTCTACCTGCCCCTGGCCTTAAGCGTCATGGCGGTGCTGGGAGCTTTCGTTCTTCCCCTGATATCCAAGGCGTTTGAACGCCGATTGAAGATGTAGTCAGTTGAAAAAAGAGAGTCGGATCATTCCTCAAGCGCTCTTTTGGTGCGGAAGCCATCTACAATGCATTGGGATACTGATACCTTAATTCGTTTTCGTTTCGCTCCATTCTGTGCCTAGAGTCTTTGCAGCGTCTTCACAAGCACTGCCTCGTTTTCCCTATGTAAATCGGTTTCATGAAAAGAATCCGGAGTCGTTTTTTGAATGACTATATCTCCGACATTGGGACGAATTGCAGGATGAACTTCCCACCCAGGAGTCCTTGGTTCGAGTGGCTTTCCAGTACATCAATCACAAATAGAGCAACGTTATTATCCATACATAGCCTCCATGGTTAGATTTTAGCTATTAGTATTTAGCGTATATCCACCTCATATTATTGCAACTTATTGAACTGACTTTCGATAAATTTTTCAACATTTCTGCCCTTTAGCGGAACAGGCTTCCGACGATGCCGGCAGCCTGTTGTCATGATACCTCTCTTATCCGTTAGCGCAATCATCTTTTAACAAAATATGATTCAAAATCTTGGTTATTTCGGCGTAACCTACTACTTTTGAGCCTTCTTGAATAGATATCGTTTTCCCTCAACAGGTTTGTCTTTTTTCTATTATGTCCCATTTGTTTAGTCGAACCTAAAGTCGATGTTGGCTTGAAGTTTTGTTACCGAAGATAGACGTTTTAGATCTTCGATATTTGTTAAGAGGTATTCTGAATTATAACTAAACCCACCAGTTAAAGTGGTCCTTACTTGCTTTTCAACGCTGTATTTGGAAGTTGATATTGAATAGGTAAGATACAAATCACCATTTCGAGTTATCTGTTCAAGTGACAAAGTAAAATCCTCTGGAGACATAGCATGGATACTGCATTTTGCTGATAAATCCCCTTGCTCGAGACGGTCAATAAAATGGATCAACTCGTCAATTGAAAACCAGATATCTACGTTCCAGCCGGTGAATTTGTTATCAAGCACATCAATAGAACAAGCTAAGCTTGGATGTTGGCATGTACGTACTGTTCTAATGAGAAAGTTATATGCGAATTTCTATCATCGGAGTAAATCCTAAAGTCATAATCTGTTTTTGGATTAAAAATAATACATCCCCCATTCCGAGATTACGTTCTATATTTCGGCTTACTTACTACACAATCCTTCCTATTACTTCAACAAAATGAAGGAGGAGCCGCCTCTTGACAAGCTCCTTCGCAATCGTATCCGTATAATAGTTTTTTAGTATTGATTTATATACGAATTGTCCCATTTAACCAACCTTTTATAAAACTTGATAAAGAAGAACTAATCCATGTTCTACTATCATCTTCATGGTTCCATACATAAATATCTTCTTTTACAATCTTCCCGTTTAGGATTGGAAAAGCAAATTGATCTCCATTTCCAGCATCAGAGAAAAACAAAAGATGATCAAATGGCATATAGAGTTCTTTAAAATCATTATTTTTTCTAAATTCTTGATTGTCTTTTTTTATACGTTCAAGTGTCCAAATAATATCACAACCGTATTCACCAATTACCCCATTACTCTCGAGCAAGAATTCCTTTAATGAATCTGGTAGGTCGACTTGAAGTAAGCTTTCCACTTCTAACAGTTGAGATTCTGTGACAGGCACATGAAACTTAATATCATTTGTCAGTTCCTTTATTAGATCCATCCACATACTGTTTTCCACCGCCTTGATTTATTGATTCATTTGAAACTTCCACATATCTTCCGAAAATCCTTGTTATACATAATTGCCCTTAGTTGATAAAAGGCAGCCGAATCTCTCAAGTCGCTGCCTCAAATGCCTTTATTGAGCTCGTGCTCGTTAGTTTAGATCCACAGTTACTCCTCAAGATTGCTTACCGTGATTGTTTACTCCTTTAAGATAGGAATCAATCGTTTCAAAATCTGCGCAACAAATTATTAACTCCGACTATTGGGCATGGAGAAAAAGCCCATTGTTTGGGAAGCATATCCCCTTTCGCTGGGATCAACGTGTATATAATAACCATCGATAAAGTCATTTTGAGCCAGTCTTAATAATTCCTGCGCAAAACCTAGTCATTTTAAAATATCTTCTCCTAACTCATATCCAGACATAGTAACGGTAACTGGCGTTACCTACCCAGTGACCTTGAAACGTCAATCCACCTACTTTTTCAGTTTTACAATCATCAGTTACTAATCGACAGCACCTCCGACACTTGACCTTATAAAATCAAAAGCCCACAAGTTATGCGGGTTTGAATCGTTCTACGTTCTTGTCGTCCGACAATTATTATGGACGGCTTTCTTTTTGTCGGCTTTCACCGGCTAGTTGCGACTAGCTTGCATTGGACATAAACGAAAAGAATCCGGCCGCTTCGGTGCCGATAGTCGATTCGCCCCAGGTCCCTAAAGGACAATACCCCTTTTTCAAGCTAATAGCAAAAAAATTCATTTTGCACTTGAAGCTTACGTTAAGTAATGAATTATGATGTGGATACCGGTAAAAACCTAGCGCGCAAAAAAAGGGGATGATCATGAAACTGGAGTGGAAAGTTGGAGAACTTGCAAAATTAGCAGGATTAACGGTTCGTACATTGCGATACTACGACCAGATCGGTTTGTTGCCATCCGGTCATACTGACTCCGGACACAGGATTTATACCGAATCCGATATTGCACGCCTACAACTAATTCTGTCAATGAAGGAGTTCGGCTTGTCGCTGGATCAGATTAAATCAGTAGTTGTCGGCGATCATTTCAGCCTGTTAGATATCGTCTCCCTTCAGATTGCTCGTCTAAAAGAAAATATTAGCGTTCAACAGAAGCTTTTACAGGAATTAGAGCGTTTAACAAGCCTTATGCAGAGTAAAGAACCTTTAACAATTCTGGATTATACCAAAAAATTAGGCGCCATTAGGATGAATCATGAGAAATATTTCGCCGAACGGAAAGCGATCTGGGATTCACACCTCGACCGGCTTGGTGATTATCTTGAAGAGCATCCGGATGAGCCGACCTTAGGGAGGACTACATAAACGATGAACGAACGATCCGCAAAACACTCTACCTTTGTTATCGAGCGTAATTATAACGCATCACCCGAGAGGGTATTCGCCGCTTGGTCTGACGCGTCGACCAAAGCCAAATGGTTCCCTAAAGCCGACGAGTTCGACTTCCGAATCGGCGGGCGGGAGATTAACCGCGGAGGCCCGCCGGGAGGGTCGATCTACACGTTCGACGCCTGCTACCAAGAGATCGTTCAGAACAATCGCATCGTTTATACCTACATCATGGACCTGGGAGAGACGCGGATATCGGTCTCCGTGACGACAGTGGAAATCAGGCCGTCGGACAGCGGTACACAGCTTATCTACACGGAACAAGGCGCCTTCCTTGATGGTCATGATGCGCCGGAACAGCGCGAGCACGGAACGAAATATATGTTGGATAAGCTGGGCGATTTTTTGAAGAACGAATGACGAACACAATGAACGGAACTGAGATGAAGGCCGGCATGCGTGAATGGGTCGGGCTCGCGGTTCTTGCCCTGCCCGCCCTTCTTGTCTCAATCGATCTCTCCGTTATGATTCTTGCACTGCCGCACATTGGCGCCGACCTCGGCGCCGACAGCGCCCAGCAGTTGTGGATCATCGACATCTACGGCTTCATGCTCGCCGGGTTCTTGATCACCATGGGGACGCTGGGAGATCGGATCGGCCGCCGCAAACTGCTGTTGATCGGCGGGGCCGCATTCGTCATAGCCTCGATAATGGCAGCATTCTCCCGAAGCGCTGAGATGCTCATTGCGGCCCGCGCACTACTCGGTATAGCGGGGGCGACTTTATCGCCTTCTACTCTAGCCTTGATAAGCAACATGTTCCGTTCCCATAAGCAGCGCTCCCTCGCGATTGGCATATGGTTAACGTGCTCCATGGGCGGCATGGCCCTCGGGCCGGTGGTTGGAGGTATCATGTTGGATCATTTCTGGTGGGGCTCGGTGTTCCTTCTGGGCGTGCCAGTTATGTTGCTTTTACTTATAACCGGACCCTTGTTGCTGCCCGAATACCGGCACCACGAATCCGGCCGGCTGGATTTGACCAGTGTCGCGTTATCCCTGGGCGCCATCCTGCCGGTAGTATACGGCCTCAAGGAAATCGCCAAATACGGTCTGCAGATGGTGCCTGCGCTGTTAATACTGGCGGGCGTCGTCCTCGGCACGGTGTTCGTGTTGCGGCAGCGCAGGCTGACTAATCCCCTGCTGGACCTGCGCCTGTTCGCGAGTCCCGGATTCAGCGTTGCACTTGGCGGCATGTTCGGTATTACACTGACAGGAGCGACCATGCTCTTCATCGCGCAGTACCTTCAATTTGTGCAAGGAATGTCGCCGCTTCAGGCAGGGTTGTATATGCTCCCAGGGGTAATGGCCTCGATGGCCGGTATGCTTCTCTCGCCGCTTATCGCACGCCGGATCCGACCGGCTCGTCTTATCGGAACGGGTCTATTGGTATCTACTGCGGGCTGTTTTCTACTGACCCAGGTGGGGGTTGAGTCAGGTCTCACATTTCTGGTGCTCGGGTACATCTGCTTCAGTATAGGTGCAGCTCCGCTCCCGAGCCTGTCCAGCGACCTTGTCGTTGGCGCTGCCCCGCCAGAAAAGGCGGGATCGGCGGCCTCCATGCTTCAAACCAGCGGTGAATTCGCCTTTGCGCTGGGCATCGCAGTCTTTGGCAGCATCGGTACGGTCGTTTACAGCAACCAGGTGGCGAACTCTATTCCTGCCGACTTGCCGGCATCCGCGGTACAAGCTTCCCGCGACAGCTTGGCCGGTGCCACGGCTATAGCGGAAGGCCTCTCCGAACAAGCCGGCAAGGTACTACTCACCGGCGCACGTGAAGCCTTTACCGGCGGGATGCACGCCGTTGCGGCAGCCAGCGGCGCTATCATGCTCGCTATCATCGTCCTTGTCACTACGCGGCTTCGGCATTTAAGACCAATCGGAGAGACTCAGTCTAACCAAGCCGGCAGTATTCCAGAAGCAGCACCCGGCGCTGCCAAAAAATCAAGTTAGTTGCATTGCAAAGTAATGATGAATTAAAGAAACCAACCAGTACGAGTGCATTTATTGGGTTGAGGGAGGGATTCGAACCCCCGAAACGAGTTAAACTGTTCGCGTATGCGGCGGGGGAATGGGATAAAGTTCTTGTCATCACCGAATAACAAGAACTTTATCCCATAAAATGAAAAAGCCGCATTATATGCGACTGTTACTGAGGTAATGTTCTTGCCACCCGACATAGTTTCATTGATTACGCGGCAAATAGTAAGATCAAGTTCCGTGAAGTTACTTTTTTTTCAATAACCGGCCAGAATGGTACTGGATAAGCCAACATTATCCCCAGCCCTTCTGCTTATGTTCGCTTACGACATGAAATTCGGGATCAATTGCACCTGGAGCACCGGCATACTCTCTTGAATGCGCTTTCGCAATTGCTCGTCGCTTTGATGCTTTTCCAGCTCCTGCTGCTTTAATTGCTTCACCTTGCGGAGCGAGCCGGTCAGCTCGGTTAAGTCGATCGGCTTCAGAATATAGCCGTAAACCTCCAAATTAATCCCGCTTTTCAAATAATCGTAATCATCGAAGCAGCTCATGAAAATAAACTTCGTTTCTGGCAGCTCCTCTTTTATTTTTTGCGTCATTTTTAATCCGTCCTTAACGGGCATGGCCACGTCTGTCAAGACAAAATCGGGCCGCAGTTGCATCGCTTGCTTGTACCCGTCCTCACCGTCGATGGCAAGACCGACTACCTTGATGCCAAGCTCGTCCCAATCCGTCAAACCTTGGATGCCGGTGCGATCCGCGCGGTTGTAATCCACAATGAGAATCGTGAACATTGGCTTCCTCTCCCATTTCACTTATTTCCCAAAACAATCCATGTTTCATATATACCACGCCAAAACGATGCTTGTCCAAGAACAAAAAAGCATTGGGGTTGCCAGCCTTTCACAAATGACAAGAACTGGAGCTTTGTCCCATTCTGAGGACATAAAAAAAACATCGCCGCATTACTGGCGATGTTAATTACAATGGTCTGCCAAATATTCTTCGAGTTGATCGAAAGTTCCTCCGAAGCCCGCCTGCATGGATTCGAACATGCCTTCAAAGAAGCTTCTCTCATCCTCAGTTGCGTTGATCGGTCCGCTGCATAAGGTCATTGTGGTTATACCGTTATTTTCACTAAAGGTCACCGTATTTCGAATTTCCAGCGGGATTAAATCGCTAAATGGAGCTCGGACAATGTTGCCCGCCTCATCTGAAAAGCTGTTGACCCAGACAATCTTTTCAAAAGCTTCGATTTCCTGATACACAAATTTACCCCACATTTGATTACCTTCAGAAGATTGCATGTTGTAGTGAAAAAAACCGCCCGGACGGAAATCCAATTGCGCGACACTTATTTCAAATCCTTTCGGTCCCCACCATCGCTTCAGATGTTCGACCTCGGACCATGCTTTGAATACAAGCTCACGCGGCGCATTGAGTACACGTGTTATAACTAACTCCTTACCTTCCGATCTCACTGTCATATCCATTCCTCCATTTCCATTTCTCAATATAAACTCTTGATTAAAATATACTTCAATTAGAATATTCCTGTAAAGGAATATTGATCTGCGCGATAGAGGGGTACCACTCGGTACCTCCTAGGCGTATCAAAAAAATCTATTGGAAACTAAGCCTTTAAAACGGCAAGCAGTCGTTCAATGTTGCAATGCTGCCTACTACTTTCATGAAACATCAAAGAGGAGCTGTCCTTGCGGCAGCTCAACCCTATCGTTCTCCGCTAGGACATTTTATGCGTTCATTCCAAGCCCAGCCGGTTCATCCTCCACCACCGCAACGGCCCGAACCGGGGATCCGTCACCACAGACGATGCGTAGAGGAAATCCGTAAAACATAAAGTCGGTTCCGCCGGGAAGATGATCCAAACCCTGCAGCCCCGTATACGTCACAATGCCGATTCCCAACAACGCCCGCTCCAGTTCTTCAGATAGTTCGCCGCCGACGAACGGTGGTCGCAGCGCAGCGAGTCGCTCAAAGCATTCTAGCCCGACGGAATCGACGAAAAACAGACCCCGGCCTTCCGGCCAAGTCGGGTCTTCGATCCGTGCTACGCGCGATGCTCCGAAAAATCGCTCCAACGGCAGCTCATCCAATGTCGAGGCACCGGGGTGCATATGTGAAGGCGCGTCCACGTGTGTTCCGGTATGGCTACCCATCGAAAGCTGCCGCAGCTCCCACGTGTGACACTCGTATGTGTGCGCTACCTTGACTTTTACCTCAGGATCGCCGGGATAAACGGGCATGCCGTCCGCAATCGGCAACGACAAATCGATCACTCTCACTCAGGCGCCTCCTTTCCTACAAGCTATTATCCAAATTTCACTTCAGTTTAACTTGAACTATCGTTTCCCGTCGTTCAAAGGAAATATTGCTCCCCTTCTCTTATTATATTATCTTATTAACGATTCATAAATTCGCTTTTTTGATTAGCCTGAAAAGACAGCCGATTGTTCTCGTCGGTTGTCTTTGGTTTAGTCTATTGGCTCAAATATTAAGTATTGTTTTCGCTACATTTGCACTAAGGCTTCCACAGAGTGGCTGCGATATAGCAGGACCCGCCCATCGCATCGTTGTAATAATAGACGGTTACAAGCGCTCCGTCCGGCCGTTCGACGGTGCGCGGATAGCCGATATCGTGGCTGCCGCCGTCGGAACGCAGAATGATTTCGTCTCCCCATGTCAGACCGTTGTCTTGACTCAGCTTAGCCCGAATCCCGTACGGAGCGTTTCGGTAGCCGTAGATCATGCAAAGCCTGCCGTCCGACAGCCGGTTCAGCGTCGGTGGATTGCCGCCTTTGCCCGTATCTTCTATCGGACGATTCCTATAGCTCCATGTGCGGCCGTTGTCCTGCGAGCCGTACAGGTCGATCCAGTCCCGGCTCCCTTCGCCGGACTCGCCGCGGTAGCGGATCGCGACGAGCAAGTCCGTCACCGAAAGCCGGACACCGGCCGGCATGATATGGAACCCCTGCTCCGGCTCGGGACCGATCCACGCCAGAAATTCATGCATTTTGCCGTCATCCTCCGTCCGCGCGCAAAACACGCGGCTGCCCGTCTCCGTCCCTTCCCGCGTCGGAGCGGTCAGAAACAGCAGGCATTCCTCCGGGCCGGAAACGATATAATCGGTGTGGGCGGAAATGCCGAGCAGCCCCATCATCGGCAATTGATAAGGGCCCTGCCACGAATGGCAGCGATCCGTCGATGTATAGAACCAGGAACGTGAGCCGCCGGTCAAATTCTGTCGTGCGAACATCATGGCGAAATTCGAATCGGCCAGATCTACCCCGCCCGGAAAAGGCACGGGCTCGTTCGCATCGCCTGCTCCCCCCGCCTGCTTGTTCGTATGCTCGCCGCTTGGATTTCCCTTGCTAACGGCTCACTCTCCACCACTACTATCACCGAGCTAAATTGCCGGACGGCAAGATCTATTTTAACAAAACCAACGCACACTTATCAAAATCCTCAGACTTTCCATACACGGCCTTTACGTCTCTGGCGGCCAGTCTAAATCTTTATGACCAGCCGACTTTTTATTAGGGTTGCGCTTTTACAAGCGCTCCCTCTAAAGTCACGCCGAAAGAGATCGACTGCAAATATTTATGCTGCTTCGCCACGTACTCGTCGCCTTTGGGCACGATCTGATTTTTCTCGATGGCGAATGGCTGGAAGGACATCTCGATCCGCTCGCCGTCAAGCTTAAGATGAAGCAATCCCGTATCCGCCTTCGGACCGCGCACATAGTCGGGAAATAGAAAATTACCGATCGAATACGCGATCGGCTTGCCTTTGTAATACTCGAATCCCTGCAGCACATGAACATGACTCCCCACGATCGCGTCCGCTCCCGCATCAATCATTTGGCGGGCGAACTCGCGCTGCCACACTTCCGGACGATTGTTCATCTCCACACCCCAATGAATGTAAACCAGCACATAATCGGCATCCTTACGCTCGCGTTCGATCGCATCCAGCACCGGCTTCCGGTCGTAGGCCTGGGCGATACCCGGCTTATCCGCACCGGCAAACCAATCTCCCGTCGGGATGAAGCGCGAAAAGGCGAGAAATTTAATCTTTTTCTCCTTTATGTCAACGCTCTTTGCCGCATAGGCTTCTTTCGAATTTTTGCCGCCCCCTACATAGAGCAGTTCTGCTTTGTCGAGATTGTCGAGCGTGTCGAGGAAGCCTTTTTGCAGGTAGTCCATCGAGTGGTTGTTAGCGACCGATACCATATCGAAGCCTGCATTTTTCAGTCCGGCCAGTGATTCCGGGTTGGATTTGAAATTATAAATCTGATTTTTATCAAGATCCTTCTCAAGCGTAACAGCAGTCTCCAGGTTGACGAAGGCGTAGTCAGCCGCCATTACTTCATCCTTCACGTGAACAAACGGAAAATCGGCACCTTTCGCCGCTACGGCTTCCTTAACCGACAAGTCGAACATCGCATCGCCGGCGTAAACGATATCGATCGGCATTTCTTGCCGGATAGTTGGTGTTTCGGTTGGGGGCGAGGTAGGCTCCGGCTTCTCAGGAGAAGGCGTTGGCATCGGAGTAAGCGAAACGGCCTGCACATTCGGTTCGCTCGACGAGATCGGGTGCTCGGATACAGACGGATGAGCTTGTTCTTGCACCTGTATCGAAGAAATTCCAGATGACTGGCATCCGTAAAGCAAAACAGTCAGCATTGCAATAATCAGGCTGTTCGTTCGCGGTTTCGGCACAGGCACAACTCCTTTGAAGGTGGCTATTCGACTATACGCACAAGAACTACTATATTTTAGCAATATTCACCTAAAAATGGTGTCGAACCCGCGATGCCGAAAAATGAAAAACAGACCAAAAAAATAGGGATCCCCCTGTAAATGATACAATTTGTGTCGAAACTCTTAATCCGTTCGAGTAAATGGGCCATCCAGAGAAGATTGCCATGAATAAATCATCGATGCGAAATCATATTCACAGCGAGCAAACACAGCCAGCTTCGCCGCCGAGAAAGAAGACGAACAACTAAGCTCAAAAAGCAAAAGCAGCCCCTTCAAAGAGAAGAGGCCGCTTCCTTCATATTGGCAAAATTCGCGCGATTATTGGATTTAATTTCAACAAGTCTGCCCGTTAGCCCGTAAAAAAACCGCGCAGCGCGCGGACCTTAATGAACGTATGGTCTTGTACACCATGCTTTTGTTCCAGACCTGCTAGACTCCCTTTCAAAATGTACAACCCAGCGTCGGACCATCTTTATCATTGATACCTAATTCCGCTTAAAGCAGGTGCATCTTGGCTTCCACCTCGTCCCACGGCACCGAGTAGCCAGCCCCCTTGGCGCAGAATATGGAGGAGGAGGTATAGAGAGAATCGGCTTCCTTGCGGTAGCCTATCCGTTCGATCACTTCCTCCGCATTATGGCAGCGGTCGTAGCCGCTGAACATGCAACGGATGCTGCCTCGTCCATGCGTGAAGGAAGCGAGCTCGGTGCTGTAGTTCATAAAGGTCGACACGGGCACCCTTCCCGTAATGACCACATGGGTATCCATCGACTGCGGCGGCTCGAACTTACCTGAGGCACGCTGAATATCCGACAGCACCCTCCCCATCTCGTCTATTCCCACCTTGATTTTGAAGTCGTAGTAGGGCTCCAGCAGTAAGTTGTTCGCTTTCTCCAGCCCCTGCCGTAGCGCGCGGAAGGCAGCCTCGCGGAAGTCGCCCCCATGCGTATGTTCGTTATGCGCGCCGCCTCTTAGCAATGTGATCTTCATGTCAGTGACCGGCTTGCCTGATAACAGCCCGTGATGCTCCCGTTCGTAGAGATGCGCCCGAATCAGATTCTGATAATTAAAACTTAGGTCATCTGGATGACATGCGCTGGCGAATTGGATTCCACTCCCCCGCTCCCCCGGTTCAAGCAGGAGGTGCACTTCCGCATAGTGCCTGAGTGGTTCGAAGTGTCCATATCCCGTCACAGCAGACTGGATCGTTTCTTTATATAAGATTTCCGGCTGGCTGAAAGAGATAACGAAACCGAATCGTTCTTTTACTACCTTTAGCAGAACTTCCAACTGGATCAGACCCATGACGCCAATGTGAATCTCCTGCAGGCTCTCTTCCCAGACGACATTCAGAGACGGGTCCTCCGCATGCAGCATGCGAAACTTTTCGAGCACTTGATGCACATGAAGTGAATCGTCGAATTGTACTTTCGACTGCAATGTCGGTTCCGACTCGTAAGCCAACTTGTCTGAGTACAGCCCCAATCCTTGTCCGACCTCGGCCGCTGACAAGCCTGCGACCGCAAACAAATCGCCGGCTGCCACTTGATCCGCCGACTGATATTTAATGCCGTTAAATAATAGGATCCGTGTAATCTTCTCGTCGTATTGAAGCCCGCCATTCTCATAGCCAAGCTGCTCCCGGACCTTCAGGCTGCCGCTCAGCGCTTTGATGAACGTTAGCCTCACCCCGTTTGCATCGTGACGAATTTTATAAATTCTGCCCCCAAAAAGATCGTTCTCGTCATAAGACGTTGTCGTCAGCAGGTGCAGTTGTTCCAAGAATTCAATAATGCCCGTATCCTGCAGCGCAGAGCCATAGGCGCAGGGGAAGAGACGGCCTTCTCGCACCATTTCCTGCAAGGCGTCCAACCAGAAGTTTTGATCATCCTTTCCCTCCAGGAACGCTTCTAGCAAAGACTCGTCCCGCTCAGCCATTACCTCCCGCAGCGCCCCAACGACGCTGCCATCAACAAAACTTTCCGTGATGGAACAGACATCCCCGGTCAAATGCCGGCGTATGTCCTCTTCGGTTCTTTTTGCATCCGCGCCGACCCGATCGATCTTGTTGATGAAGAAGAACGTCGGAACCCGATGTTTGCGCAACAGCTGCCAGACTGTCTCGGTATGGCCTTGGACACCTTCAACCGCGCTGACAATCACAATGGCGTAATCGATTACCTGAATCGCACGCTCCATCTCTGGGAAGAAATCGACGTGCCCAGGCGTATCGATCAAATAGAAAACGTCGCCTTTATAGTCCATAACCGCCTGATCGGCGAACACCGTAATGCCCCTTTCCCGCTCGATGTCGTGGCTATCCAGGAAGGCATCTTTATGATCCACCCGCCCCCTCGAGCGAATGCTGTTCGTATGGTACAGCAACTGTTCCGCAAAAGTCGTCTTGCCTGCATCCACATGAGCAAACAAACCGATCGTTAGTCGCTTCATCGTATCCCACTTCCTCAGCTTCTCATCTAAATTCTCTCCTATCATTAAAGCACATGAATCGGGAACATGAACAGAGATTATCCCCACTGCACTAGCACCCTCAAAACCAATTATGGGTATATTTGAATCACACACTCTCTCCAGATAAAATACAATCTACAAATCTGCCTTTACTTCAATAACCAAAAAAGTGACCCACAGCAACGGGCTGTGGGCCTTAACACATTTACACAACTAACGTAACCGATAGAGTTCAATGACAATTTACAAGTCTTTGCTCTGGTTGTGTTTTCCAATCATACCCTTCACCCAGGATTGTTAATGTCATTAAATTTATCATTATTTTTTCATTTGTGATCCAAAAACTTTAGATAATCATTCAAAATGCAGTTCAATTTCAGCGTACCCGCCGAAGGTTTCCAGCCGTACGCTCTCCTCTTCCGGTAAATAGACGCCTCCTCCAGACAAACGGATTGCCCGTTTGCCTTCAGGATGCGGAAGCCGCAGCAGGACGGTTTCGGGTCCCCGCTCCGGGCTGCAGGCGATGCTCGCCGATAGGCGCCCGCCTTCGGATGTTACCCGCAAAGTGAAGCTGCCGAAATAGCTGCATACGTTCTGCAGCTCGATCCGCTTTCCTTGCTCCAGCCATTTGCGCGGAATACCCGGCAGCAGCTTGAGCGCTGGGCCTTCCTCCATAAACAGCATCCAGCGGGTTTGCATGAGAAACCAGCCTTCTTCGTGCGTTTTATGCGGACTGACCTGGTAATAGTGCTCCCAGAACGTATACGTTTCTCGGTCGGCCAAACCGGCGAAGGTGTTATAATACGCCTTCAGAAACGGCTTCACCTCGCCGCGCTTCAAGTGAACCCAGGGATGCGTGCTGTAATAAGGCTGGCTAAACGCCACATTACGCGTAAACATCAGCTCGTTATGGTAATGGATAAGGTAATCCGCGGCGCGTTCACGCGGATCTATGACCTCCTGGAACAGCAGATACATCGGCCCAAGCATGGAATCCCGGCTCAGGAAAGAGCCGTGCGTGTACCAGTTTCCCCCTTCGGCATAGAGCGACAACGGGCCGCGATATTCCGTCCAGGGCGGTGCGGTGGGAACCCATGTGCCGTCTCCGAGCGGAACGACCGGCGAGCGGGCTGCCGCTTCGTCGAACGAGGCGCGAATATCCGCTTTGAGCCTTTCCGCGTCGCCGCGTATTTGTCCGGCCAGCCCGGCGTCGAGATCCGCCATCATTTCCGCCAACCGGCTCATTCCTATATACGCATAGCCGCTCAGCATGAAGGAATGGAACGGGTCCTCAGGGTCGGCCGTCTTGCCCTCCAGCATGCCGTAGCCCCGTCCGCGCAAGCTTTCCGTTTCGTTGCGTTTTCGCCATTCCAGCAAATATTCGTAAGCTTTGAGCAGCTTCGGCTTGATCTCGCGAATCCAGTCCGCATCGCGAGTATACCGGTAATACTCCCCTATGCACCATAGAAAGGCGCCGGTTTCCAGCATGTAGCCGCCGAAGTTTTGGATAAATCCGTTCTCATGCTGCTTATCCAGAAAAAAGCGCAATCCCCGCTTGGCCGTATCGCTCCAGCCCATTGCATTCATAAATTGTATAATCGGCGAGCTTTCCGAGCCGATCGCCGTGTAGATGCCGATTGCCGGAACAAGCGTTCCCTTCGGCTCTTGTCCGTAAAAAACCAGATCCGTATGCAGCAAGCCCGCCCGGAGCATCTGCTCGATGCGAGGCTCCGGCAAACGGATTTGCGCGCCGCCCGACAGTTTACCTTCCCAGAATGCGCGGCAATCCTCGCAGCGCGTCTGAAAATGTTGCGCGATCAGCTTGAACGCCCGCTCGCGCGAAACAGGCTCATGCGGCAAGTAAAACTCGAAGCTGGCCTGCTCGCCGGGCATGATCAGAACGGCCGTCTCCTCCGCGCGAAGAGGCTGGCCGTTCAGCTTCGATACGCCGAACACGCGATCGGCGCCATACTGTGCGAATCCTGCATCGCCATCAAAGGTATAAGGGATGCCGCCGGCGTTGGGAACGATGTTCTTGAACCAGGCGTATCTCGGCACCGAACCGGTATTTTCGGCCGTAATCCGGCAGTAGTAAACCGTTGTCTCAACCGCTTGTCCTTCCTCTTGCAGAAGCCGCGCTCTCTCCTTGGCTTGCGACTCCGTTAACATATGACCGAACCCGTAGCCGTCGGCGATCAGGTAGTGCGTTCCGTCTACGTTGTCGGGTACAAGCGGACGCGTTTCGTACGATACGAACGATACGGCTGTATAGACGATCTCGTCATCCGCAATGGTCGTATGGAGAATCGGCAGCGCGTTATCCTCCAGTCTGCGGACGATCCCGTCCGTACAGCCCATCCCCCGGCCTGCCATATAGTAGTAGCGAACCGGCTGGCCGACGTTTTCCGGCAAGCCCGCTTCGTTGGCGTGCTGTCGCGGCTGCACCCAGTCCCACTGCAGCGCCGAGCCGCCTACAGGCGGATTCCAGAAGTTATTGCTCGGCCTGCCGCGTACCTGGGATTCAAAGATTCTCGTATCCCTGCCGACCCCTTGCCAGATGGGACAAGGCTGGTTTTTAGTCGCGGCGCTTGCCGCTTCGAACGACTCCTCCGGTTCCTCGGCGATCTTTTGCAAATTCGTCCGCAGTCCTCTCCGCCCGATATCGGCTTCAATCTCCTCGTAGGAACGCAGATCGCCTGCGGCGGTTACCGCTACGCCAAAGTCCGGCATATAGATGGGATAAGCCGGATGGGCATCCTCCGCGAAAAAACTAAACGGAAGCGGACAATTGACGATGCTGACAAGCGGCTTGCCGCCGCCGGACGCCGGAAGCAGCTCAGCGGCCAGTTCCAAGGCCAATGGCCCTTCGCCATGACCGCTCCAGGAATCGCCCTCCGCAACCCCGCTCCCCTCTATCATCCGGCTGCCGCGCAGGCTGCCGTTCATGACTTCAATACGGCCCGCTGCGGGACCGCTTTTCCAAACTACTCTTATGCTTTTCAAGCGGATACACTTCCTTCCTTAGCATGGGCGCTCCCGTTACTCTTTCACCGATCCAAGCGTAATGCCGTGAATGAAATACCTTTGCAGGAACGGGTAGACGATGAGCACGGGAATGATCGTGACGAATATTTTCGCCGCATTAAGCGACTTGTTCGAGAGCTTCGCCAATTCCGCAAGCTTCTCGGAATCCGTTTCGCTCAGATTGATTTTGACGGCAAGCTGCTGGATATACGTTTGCAGCGGATAGTTCTCCGGCTTGCTCATCAGAATGAGACCCTGAAAAAAGTCGTTCCAATGCGATACGATGCTAAACAGCGTAACGGTAGCGAGCGCCGGAACGGCCAGCGGAATATAGATGCGAAGCAGCAAATACCAGGGACCCGACCCATCGATATAAGCGGCCTCCTTCAGCTCCTTGGGCAAATTCCGCATGAAATTCATCACGAGGATCACATTGAAGACGGGTACGGCGCCTGGAATGACCAGCGCCCAGATCGAATTGATCATGCCGAGCGATTTGATCATGCCGAGCGATTTGATCACCAAATACCACGGAATCAAGCCGCCGCCGAACAGCATCGTAAAGACGATAATCCACATATACACATTCCGGCCCGCGAACTCGCGTGAACTCATCGACAAAGGATAAGCCATCAGCACGGTCAGGATGAACTGAATTCCCGCTCCAAGCGCAACCCGTTCAAGCGAAACCGCAAAAGCTCGGAAAAATTTCCCGTCATCTAATATTTTCAAATAGGCGCTCCATGTAAAATCGACAGGCAGAAACAGCACTTTGCCGCCTTCCACCGCCGATTTTTCGCTAAGAGATATCGCAATGGTATGCCAGATCGGCGCTATGCAAACGAGTGTAATCAGCACTAGCAGGGCCGCAATCAAATAGTCCGTTATCGTCAATTTTCGTGTATTCGTGCTTATTACGTGCATGCCTCTCTCCCTCCCCGTTAAAAGACCCGATAGTTGGCAAACCGGGAAGCCATCCAGTAAGAAATCACAATCAAGGCGAACGAGACGACCGATTTCATCAGTCCGACCGCAGTCCCAAGCCCGTATTGAATATTCAGGAGCCCGACTCGGTATACGTATGTGTCGATAATATCCCCGGAATCGTATACGAGCGGATTGTACATATTGAAAATTTGATCGAAGCCGGCGTTAAGAATGTTGCCCAGGCTAAGTGTAGCGAGCAGCACAACCGTCGTGACGATGCCGGGAAGCGTAACGTGGAGCAGTTTTTGCAGCCGGTTCGCGCCGTCGACTTCCGCAGCTTCATAAAGATCCGGGTTAATGCCGGTAAGCGCCGCCAAATAAATAATCGTTTCGAAGCCGAACTCCTTCCAGGTATCGCTGGCTACGATCACATACGGAAACCAGTTGTTGTCGCCGAGAAACATGACCGATTCGCCGCCAAGCGTCGTGATCAACTGATTGATCGGCCCTTCCGAAGACAGCAATTGAATCACGATGCCCGACAGGATGACCCAGGAGAGAAAATGCGGCAAATAGACGATCGTCTGAATCCACCGCTTCAGCCTGCCGAAGCGCAGCTCGTGCAGCATCAGCGCGAAGACGAGCGGCACCGTCAAATGGGCGATCATTTTCATCAGTGCAATAAAGACGGTGTTGAAGAAGATCGTCCGGCTGTCGCGAAGCTCGAACAGAAAGCGAAAGTTATCGAGCCCGACCCATTCCGAATGGAAAAAACCGAGCCCCGGATTAAAATCCTGGAACGCGATAACCCCGCCGAGCATGGGGATGATGCTGAATATGCACAGCACGATCATGCCGGGAATCATCATCACGTGATAGTGAATTTGAAAACGCCGATTTCTCATGGAGTTGCTCACCCGCTCTTTCCGAAGAACGGGCGTTCGCCGCAATGCTCTGTTGACGAACGCCCGAAACCGCTTATTTCTTCAACTCTTCCTCAATTTCTTTGATGATCTGTTCGCCGCCGCTCTTCTTCCATTCTGTGACGAAAGCGTCGAACGAATCGAGCGATTCTTTGCCCATGATGATTTTGGTAATCATCTCGTCCTCCATCTTCTTCAGCGCCGGCCATTTCAGTTCCATCGCCTTCGTCTGCGAATTGAACACGCTCGCCACCTTGTTCATCGGCGATTCCAGCGCTCCGCCGCCAACCAGATAAGCATTGGTGTACATCCAGCTTCCGGGATCTTTGCCCGGATCCGCGTTATTCTTAACGACTTTATCGTAAATGTCCTTCTCGTCGATTCGCAGTTGATCCGGTTTGAGCTGACCGTCAAGCGCTTTCTTGACGGCTTTCAGACGATTGGTTACGATCTGCGGCTCCACGAATGTGGCGCGAAGCGGGTAGTAGGCGGCATTGACGCCGTTGATCAATTTGGACGTCGCCTCGGCGTCGTTCTCGATATTCGAGTACAGGTTCAAATACTTCACAACTGCTTCCGGATTCCTATATCCTTTCTTGACAACGAAATATTGCGAGCTGACGGGACCTACTGTCGCATTGTACTTGCCAGAGCTGTCAAGCGGAAGCGCATACGCTTTCCATACCGCTTTCGGGTTATTTTTGACCGAATCGTATAATCCCCACGGCATCGACCAGCCGGCGTACAGGAATAATCCGGCTCGGCCGCCGTTTACAAGCTCCGCAGTATCTTTCCGTATCGCGTATTCCTTGTCCAGCATCCCCTGCTCGTACCACGCTCTCAGCTTGGCAAGCGCCTGCTTCATCTCCGGAGCCGTCGTTCCGTAGAATACCTTGCCGTCCTTATCCTTCAGCCACTTACCGGGATAAGCCTGATACGCGGAGTATAGCGGCCCGAACGTATTGCCCGAATCCCCCAGCAGACCGAATGTATCCGCCTTGCCGTTGCCGTCCGGATCTTTTTCGATGAATGCTTTGGCGATCGCCGCCAATTCGTCGACGGTTTGCGGGGGCTTCAAGCCGAGCTTGTCGAGCCAATCCTGCCGTACCCACATCAGCCTGATCGGATCCTCGTCAACGTTAAGATTCGGAAGCGCCATCAACTTGCCGTTGAAGGTCGCGCTCTCGAACGCTTTTCCTTTTGTCGCGTCATACATTTTTTTCAAATTCGGGGAAGCGTATTGCTCGTATACCTTCGACAAGTCTTCAAGCTGCCCGGCTTTAACCATCGCTTTCAGCTCTTTCTCGGAAACGACCATCGCATCCGGCAGATCATTGCTGGAAATCGACAATGCCAACTTTTGATCGAAAGCGTCTCCCAAAGCCGCAACCCACGCCGCCTTGAATTTCAAATTGAGCTTTTCCTCGAAATAACGCGTAAACTGGTTGTTCTCTACGGTGTCGCCTGCGGGAAGCGTTTTATCGTCCGCCGGCACACCCTTTCCGATCGTCATCGTGACGGGCTGGGCGTATTTGCCGAACGGATCGGCCTTTTCCGTCGCTTTCGGCTGTGCGCTCGACACCCCCGCAGCCGGCTCCTCCTTCTTCGGGCTGCTTGCCGGCGTCTCCGTATTGCTGCTGCAAGCGGATACAAATGCGAGCGAAACCGCCATCATCGACAATCCGATTGCTTTATACTTGCCTTTCATGCTCCCATCCCCCTCTGTTGGTTTGATTGTTGTTTACAGTGATTATCATAAAACAAAAAAGACAGCGTCCGGGAGACGCTGCGTTCATACAATGGGGTCAAAAATACACGCTGCTCGAAATAATGGCGCAAGCAAGTATGAAAAAGTGTCCCTCATAGCGAAACAATTTTATACCCTCGTCTTGGTCTGACGGTATTCGCTCGGAAGCATACCCATTCGTTCGCGAAACACTCTACTAAAATACTTCTCGTTCGGATACCCGCACTGTTCCGCAACCAGGTAAATGGGCTGCTTGGTCTCCGCGAGCAGCAGCCGGGCGTTCTCGATTCTGGCATCGCGAATATAATCGTGAAAGGTTTGGCCGATCATTTCTTTAAAGCATTGGCTGAAATAGCCTTTGCTCATATTCGCTTCCTTCGCCAGATCGCTGTGCCGAATGTCCGCGTCAAGATTCCGATTAATAAAGTCGACAGCCGTCATAATGCTGCTGGTGATTTCCTGCGAATACGCGGACTTAAGCACGATCCCCCGCAGCTTACCGCGTATGGCGTTCAGCCAGCTTGCCCACTCCGTCCAGTACGAGCCTGCGCCCGGCATCCCCGTTTCGGCCCAAACTTCCTCGCGCGCGATGCGGAGCCAGTTCATTGCGGCCGTATAGAACAGGCTTTCGAGCTGCGCGACGGACGGCCTTGCCCGCCCGATTTCCTGCAGTAGCTCCTCGAACACGCCGAAACGGACGATCCATTGCAGGGACGACCAGGCGTCGCGATTCGTCCGCAGCTCCTCGTCGCTCCAGCCCGGATATTCGGCAGGCAGTTGTTCGGCGGAATAGACGTAATAGAACACCTCTGGTTTATGCTCGTAAAATAACGATCTTTCCTTATATTGCAGAAGCCTCTTGCGAAACGGATCGCGCTCCGCGCCGCGCGCCCCGTGAAGGTGGAGGACCGTTATTTGCCGATCCAAGCCCCGTTCAACAAGCTCTCTCTTCATCGCCGAAACGGCTTCCGCCGTCATTTCCCGCTCCAGCGGGACGGACCACATCCCCAAGCTGATTTCTTGCGCCGCTTTTCCTTGCATGAACGGACACTGCCAGAGCGGGCCGAGATCGGCCTGTCCTTCTTCGGCGATGCATACGAGCATCGAATCCGCGGCGGTAAGCGGCTCGGCCGTCCTCGACCCGGCTGTTGGACGGGATGCGTCAAGGTTGCGCCGAATGCGCTCGCTGATTCTCCCCAGCACCTCCTCCATCCGGGTATTCTCGATTTGCGTCTTGGCAATGTAATCGATCGCCCCGATGCGGAGCGCTTCCTGAATCAATTCGAAATCCTGATGGAACGTCAGCACGACGAACCAAATAGGCGGATAAAGCCGCTGCACCTCCCGCATTAAATCGAGCCCCGACATGACCGGCATCGCCAGATCGGTAATCAGCAGGTCGACCTCCTCGTTCCGCAAAAATTCCAGCGCGCGCTCCCCGTTGTTCGCCTCGCCGACGACTTTCATGCCGAAAGCATCCCACGGCATTTCCGCGATAATGCCGCGGCGCGCCAATTTATCGTCATCGACAACCAGCACCTTGATCATCGCTTCAATCCTCTCCTTCGCCCTTTGGTTCGAGCGGGATTCTTATGGACATCGCCGTTCCTTCCCCCGGCTTGCTGCGAATGTCGAAGCTCGCGTCTTCGCCGTATTGCGTGCGAATCATCCGATTTACATAGTAAAGCCCGATCCCCATCCCGACTTTGCGGCGCTCGCGAGACTGATTTTCCAAAAGCTGCTTCATTTCCTCTTCCTTCATACCCGCTCCGTTATCCTGCACCCGAATACTCGCATAGCGGCCTTCCGCCGCTTCGATGCGTACCTCGATCATCCCTTCGTCCTTTAACCCGTGATACAAGCAATTTTCCACCAGCGGCTGCAAAATAAACCGGGGAATCGGCAGATCGAGCACATCCTCGTTCACATGAATATGGACCGTGAACGCAAAATCGTAACGGATGCGCTGCAGTTCGACATAATCTGTCAAAGCCGCGATCTCTTCTCGGATCGTAGACGATCCGCCTTTGCCCATATTGTAATACAGAACCCGGTTCAACGCGGATATCAGGTTGTCGATCTCCAGCATGCCCTTGGAGCGCGCCAGCCAACGAATCGTATCGAGCGTATTGTGTATAAAATGCGGATTGATCTGGAACAGCAGCTTTTCCACTTCCATCTCGGTTTTTCGTTTTTCTTTCTCCTTGACCTCTTGCAAAAGCCCCCATATTTGCTGTCTCATAAGCTGGAACTTGCGCAGTAAAAAGTCAAACTCGATGATCTTAGTCATTTTAAGCGGAGAGTGAAAATTACTGTCTTGTACTTGCTTGATTTCCTTATTGAACCGTGCAAGCGGCCTGCGCACCGTTCTCCAGATCGTCCATGCAAAAATGAGCGCGATGAGTATGGAAAAGCATGTGAACAGTGCGAACTGCCGAATCCACAAGTTTTTCTCGCTGTTGTAGTTTTCTTTCGGGATAACGGCAACGAGCTTCCAGCCCTGATCATGCGGCTCCTCAAAGAGTAAGCTGCCTTGACTTTCATAACCCCCCTCGCGGTTGCGAACAGGTTCGTACAGGCTTCCGACGGGGAAGCGCTCGCTGTTTTCGCTGTAGGCGATCCGGTTTTGCTCGTTGATCAGTAAATGCGCTGCGCTCATGGATGCGTTATCCGCTTGCAGCACGTTCTGCGTCAATTGGAAGCTTGTCTCGATATAAACGTACAGGTTATCATAGCCGGGGACATCCACTTTGCGGGTAACGGAGAGCACCGTTCGGTCAATGAAACGGGACAATGTCGTCCGGTGCGGACCGTAATAGGTCAGTTCACCCTGTTGCAGAAGCCGCGGATTGTTGTCTGGAACGAACTTGTCGCTCAGCATCGGCTCCGGAAACACATAGCTTTGCGTATCGGCAAAATAGTAGAACATATGGCCGAGATCGGGGTTCGTAAATCGGATTAAATTCACATTGTTCTGAACGCCTTTTCCCAGCTGGTCTTTCAGGAGAATGTCATCGGTTTCCAAATATTTGGCAAGATCGCGTCCAACCGTACCGTTAAAAGCGAGCTGCTGGGACACATGGTTTAAATTCGAGAGCGTGTTCACAAGGGATATCTGCACCTGTCTCAGGTTGCTGTGAACCCCGCTCTGAATTTTATTTTCCAGGATGGAGGTTATCGAAAAATACGAAATGCCGCCGCTCAGCATGAGCGGAATCAGGGTGCTGAGCAGCAGAACGGCGATCATCCTGTTTTTCAGCGAATGCAGTGAGAAACTTGCCATGCTTGGAAACGACAATCGCCACTCCATCGCTTCTACCACCTTGTTCATTTTTTCAGCCATTATAGCATATGAGTTTAGCAGATTGTCGACATTTTCGGACTCTAGCGCGAATCTCGTCTTGTTGCAATTTGACTCGTTCACCGTCAAATCGGATTATTTCGATGGATGGTTTCTAATGAAGCGCCTTTCGTACTTCCATACCAGTCCATTTGACTAGATAGCGATATAGCAAAAACAAAAAAGGAACGCATCACTAAGAATGTGTTCCTTTTTTTGCTCATATTTAGCTTTTCCTGCCTCTCAATTCGTGCTTCTCCATGCGGGGCATCCTTGATCCGCTGAATCGTAAAAATTTGACATCGGACTATGATAAAGTTCTTGTCAAAATCGGAATGGATCTTTTCAAATTTTGACAAGAACTTTATCCCGTAACAAAGAGCCGCGATATCAGTTAATGTTCTTGTCAACCAACAACCAAATGTTTGTTATACT
The DNA here is from genome assembly GCF_046244365.1 of Paenibacillus litoralis. Taxonomy (NCBI): domain Bacteria; kingdom Bacillati; phylum Bacillota; class Bacilli; order Caryophanales; family Paenibacillaceae; genus Paenibacillus; species Paenibacillus litoralis. The sequence goes on from NZ_CP176395.1 coordinate 4,700,034, forward strand.
CTCTTTTTATACACCCTCATTGCAAAGAAATAAGCCACGAGCATAATTCCTACGCACCACGCAAGAGAGATCCAGATATCATTATCTAACGGCTGACCTGACAGCAATGCGCGGATGGATTCTACTATCGAGGTAACAGGTTGGTTTTCGGCAAAGACGCGAACGGCGGTCGGCATCGAATCGGTAGGAACAAATGCGGAACTTATAAATGGCAGGAAGATAAGGGGGTAAGAAAAGGCGCTTGCGCCATCGGTCGTTTTAGCGGACAGTCCGGCTGTAGCTGCTACCCATGTTAAGGCCAGCGTAAACAGAGCGAGTATGCCGGCTACGGCAAGCCATGGCAGCACTCCTGCGGAAGAACGAAAACCCATAATTAAGGCTGCAATAATGATGACGACAACCGAAATGGCGTTGGATACCAGCGAAGTGAGCACATGCCCCCAAAGCAAGGCGGAACGTGAAATCGGCATGGTATGAAAACGTTCGATTATCCCCCGCTGCACATCGGTAAACAGGCGGAAAGCTGTGTAGGAAATTCCGCTCGCAATTGCCATGAGCAAGATACCAGGCAACAGGTAATTCACATAGTTATCCGTTCCGGACTGAATCGCACCGCCGAACACATAAACGAATAGCAGCATCATCATGATAGGCATGATGGTGACCGTGATGATGGTATCCATACTGCGGAAAATATGACGCATGGAGCGTTCTAGCATAACGCTAATATCGATGAAAAAATGATTCTTTGTCTGTTCCATTTACTTCCCCTCCTTTTTACCAATGATCGCGAGGAAGATCTCCTCTAATGTTGGCTGCTTCTCCACATACTCCAGCTTAGCGGTCGGAAACATCTTTTTCAGCTCCGGTAGCGTGCCATTGGCGATTATCCTGCCTTCGTGCAGAATAGCAATCCTGTCGGCAAGCTGCTCGGCTTCCTCCAAATACTGTGTGGTGAGAAGCACAGTAGTCCCTCCGTCGGCAAGCTCCTTGACAATTTTCCATACCTCCATCCGTGCCTCAGGGTCAAGCCCGGTGGTCGGTTCATCCAGAAAAATAATCTGTGGTTTGCCCACAATACTCAAGGCGATGTCGAGCCTGCGGCGCATCCCCCCGGAGTAAGTAGACACTCTGCGGTTTGCAGCATCAGTCAGACCGAAGCGTTTTAACATGTCGTCCGCAACCTGGCGAGGGTTTTTGAGGTATCTCAGCTTGGCAATCATAATCAGATTTTCCCGGCCAGTCAAAATTTCATCTACTGCTGCAAACTGCCCGGTCAGGCTGATCGTCTGCCGCACGTGATCGGGTTTGGCTGTGACATCATAGCCGTTTATGGCTGCGGTGCCGCCGTCTGGTTTTAGCAGTGTCGTGAGGATTTTGACAACCGTTGTCTTGCCTGCCCCGTTCGAGCCAAGGAGAGCGAAGATACTCCCCTTTTCCACCTCGAAATCTACACCTTTCAGCACTTGATGCTGCTTGTAGGATTTTTGCAGTCCTTTTACTTGAATGGAATTGGTTTGTACGGTTTGCATTTGATTACCTCCCTTAAATGAAAGGTTTGCCTACAATTTAATCAACACTTCCGTGCCGTCCTGAGTCTGGACATCGACCAGAACCGTCCCTTTGCAGCGTTGCAACTCCTTGATGAGCTGCCTGATCGCTTGCTTCGCGTTTTGGTTTTCGAGAATCGACAGCACCAGTTCAATTCCGAACCGGCTGCTGTCCGAATCAAAATCATGCTTCCGGCTCAAGTGCCCATCCGCATGTCCGCCGTGCTTGTTCAGCCAATCCTTCACTATGCGTTGGACTAAATTAGAGGTCAGTATACCGCTCCCCATGCGTAATACGGCGTAAGGGACCGGAATCGTAAAAGCGTGCTCCTTGTTTTTAACCTTCACATTCATCATGACCAATCACTCAATCACTACGGTGACGGTATCCCTTTCACCGGAGCGGATGTCAATGATTTGCCCGTCAAGCTCGTTCTCTATTGCATCGATCAGCAAGTCGATATCGATATCCTTCACATATTTCGCAGCCTGCGGAATATTGGACGCGATGCTGTGCCCCGCTCCTAGAACAGCCTTCACCAGTTTAATCGGCAAATTGACGCTGACATTATCGTTTTCTTGGGATATTACCCGTATTTTCAACGTTTTGTCTAAATAACCGCCGGATGCCGATGACTGTTTCTTAGCGTAGTCTGGTTTCCCCAGTACCTGCACGGCTTGCGATGTATGAGCCGTTTGCTTCTCCTTCAGCGCGTCAATCAACTCCGAAGCCTCGTTTGAATCAATTTTACCTTCCTGCATCATGGTCAGTACTTTGCCGATTTCTTCTTTCATCGATTCTTCAGCCTCCTTATTCATTCTTCAACATTTTGACCGCTTCATCCGCGGTGATTTCGCCATTCTGAAGCATGGAAATGACCTTCTTCTCATCGACTTCCGGCTTTTTCTGCGTTTCGTATCCTAGGGCCGTAATAATATCATTGAGCTTGCCGCGCACCGTCGGGTAAGAGATGCCGAGCTCTTTCTCAACTTCCTTTATGTTACCCCTGTTTACTAGAAAGGTGATCACAAAATGGAGCTGTTCCGGCGAGAGCAGAGCCAGCTTTGATAATTCAAACTTGTTCTCAATCGTCGTCCGGCAATGTCCGCATTCCAGCTTGACGGCGTATAGCGGATGGTTGCATACGGGACACTGTGTGATGATGGGATATTTCATACTCTACTCCTTTCTTTTTTTGAATTATAAATCAACATATTCAATTTGTAAATGCGTAATATTAATTATATTAATTCAATAATTAATTTTGTTGATTTTTAAGTTGTTATCCGTTTAAAAAAATGTTCTATTAATAAAAGCAAACACAGCCGTTGATTGATATACTGCCTTCTTCATGCTTCGAAATTGTAATCGACCGTTGCTAACGAGGTGTTCCTGCCCCTGCCGGATTCATTCAATCCCGTCATCGCCTCGTTCGCAGCGTTATGGACCCCATCATGGCATAACACGCAATCTATTCGGTACTGTACAAATTTTGTATTGCTGTATTCCGTTCCGTACTCCATGCTGTATTCTTTTCGGCGTTCTAAATCGCTTCCGGCCGCAGCTTCAAAGTATAGAAATCACCGAAGGAAATAACGCGGATATAGTGGTCCAAGGTGACGGAATCGTATTCTTCCCTAGAGCAGATGTTTTTTTGATTGCTCCCTTCGTAACGGAAGATCCCAACTACCCTCATCCCGCCGATTTCGCTTCCACAGGCGTCGCAAGCGGAAAGGTAAGCGTAAACTCTAAACCTCCCCTATTTACTATTACCTGTAAGTGATTTTGCTGTGTTATTCTGTATGTTAGCTTAGCACACTGGTCAAAGAGATTATTAGCATCCTTACCAATACCCCTATCTTCCATAGGGTCAAGCCGTATCGTTCGTCCGCGACAAGAACCTGTCCGGATGAACACAAAAAACCGCAACCTATGCGGGTATAATTCGGCGTATTTTCTTGTCGTCAGAAACTTCCGGAGCTCGGCAGAATGCCTATTGCGCGCTTCATTAGCAGACATCTGCTCACACTTAATTCGGCCCCCGTCTGTAGCAAATGTCACTGACTTCAAATCACTTGTTATTATACAATGGAAAGAAGATAACTATTTCGACTGCTTAATGGAGGTAAAGAGGAATGAAACAAGAGCATATCGTCCATTTTAAAATGATAAGCAAGGCGGGAACGCGGCTGCTAAGAGGACTTATTTATTTGGAGGAAAATCAAGAGCCTACCATACAAGACTTTGAGCAGTGCCTTAAAGACTGTGGTCACGATGTACGCATAGAAAATAAAGAGCAGTTCATTTTCAAAGCGTTTAAACCCGGAGAGGAGTATCTTATCGATGTTCTGGAAGATTACGAGGATTCTCATACGAGGGATCGGCATGCTGAAAGCTTGTTCAAAACGTTTACGAAAGACAACAATCCCTTTTAGTATGCAAATAAGCCTAATTTCTCAATCTTTTTCTTACAATTAATGTAGGAACATGTGTCTTTGGACACCGCGAAACGTACTCGTGTCCGAATTGGGCCCGCTTTATACGCCTAATCCCTTGCCACCCACCGCACGGGTCTAACCGGCTCGACGCCTGCGATTAAAGGCCGCTCGCGCTGAATGACGGCCAGCACTTCTTCTTGAGAGAGTCGGCATGAGCTTGAGCATCGCGCCACAGCTCAGTGACCCAGAACTCTTGTAAACATTTCCTATTCCTCCATTTCATTATTGGCTTAAGCACTTCAAGCATACAAAAAAACCACTGACAATTACGGTCAGTGGTTTTTCCTTAGCCTGGCAAAACAAGACTTGAGGTTCTTTGAATCGCTCTTCTTCATGCTACCTGTTGCACGACTACCAGAGTCGCTGCAATCAAAGTAATCACAAAGGCCGGTATCGCACTTCCGACAGGATGCTTGACTCTGAAATGTGAAAGACATGCCACCAGCATCGTAATGCCAATCCAAATGCCTGCCCATACGGCCACTACCGGATTCCAGTATCCGATTACAAGTCCGGCTGCCCCGGCTAATTGAACGAGCCCAGTAACAACTCGAAACCATTGCGGAAGTTTAATCGACTCGAACATTTCAACGAAATTTTTCGCACCTACCAGCTTGCTTCCGCCGCCAAAGGCCATGGTGACGAGCAGAAAACTTTGTAATATAACGAAAATGATCGTTATAAAATTCACCTCCCTTTTACAACTAGGCCAATGCCTTTTCAAGCTCGCCGCACCATTTACCCCAGCCATACCTAGCGCCTTCAAGACCATGAACATTGGCGAATCCGGTTTGTTCGAGATGAAGGTTAACCTTTCCTTCTCCTAAATCCTGCAGCGTCCAGGTGACCGTGTGCTTCTCTCCTCCGCTGGCCCAAGTATAGGACACCCGGTTTGGTGCCTCCACGATAAGCACTTCGCCGTCAATAATGCCATCCCAATATTCGGACGGCTGCGTGCGAAATTGAAAACGGTGTCCCACGACGGGCTTAAAATCATTTTCCATCGCCTGACCTGTGTGGATGTTGGCCACCCACTTGGCAAGCTTGCTTGAATCGGTTAAGGCGGACCAAAGCTTCTCGATCGATGTCGTGTACTGAAAATCCAAGGATAATACTAAACTCATTCTTCTTCCTCCTCTAATAGTTTGTTCAAGCGCAACATATTCGCACTCCAGAACTTGCTGTAGAAAGCTAACCAATCTTGAATTTCTCTGAGTGGAGAGGCGTTTAGCCTAAACAGCGTTTCTCTGCCGACTTTTCGGTCAAGTACCAGTCCGGCCTCTTTCAAGATTGTCAAATGCTTGGATACCGCTGTTCGGCCCATTTGAAACTGTGCCGTTAATTCATGAAGCGGCATCTCTGTCGCTTCTGCTAACAGACGAATCAGTCGTCGCCTAGTCGGATCTGCAATCGCGTCAAACACATCCCGCAACTGGTTGTTCTCGCTCACAACACCCTCTCCTAAACATTTTGTTTTTTTCTCGATTGGACACCATTTGGTGACAATTTGATTATAGGACACCATTTGGTGTCGTGTCAATAACTTTTTTAAACTAACTCCACATGAAAACTCTCAATCAGCAATGTGTAATCAACTATTGATATTATGTGTGCCATTTGGCTCCTTGCTTCAGATATTTTCAGAGCAGTTAAATGGCGGCCGCTCCTTGGCTTCCCCTGTTCAACATTTGTTAACAAAAAGGCTATGTTAAACTTTGTTGTTGATATTTGATATATACGAACTAATGTTCTATAATTAGGGTAATATCACTGTTCGGAGATGATTTACCCAAGGATTTAAAGGAACTGAAGAGACTTGCTGATACATTGGACGTATACTGTGACTTATCTTTGTTATCATGAACTGTGACAAGATGTTAATCGTTTGGAAGGAATTAGTAATTCTTGATAGAATAAATATGAAGATGATCAGGTAATAAATTTGTACACATAAGGAGATAAAACTATGGCAAAAAACAAATTACTTAGAATGGACAATGTTGGCATCGTTGTAGAATCCCTTGATGACGCAATCTCTTTCTTCGAGGAGATTGGCTTGAAGCTCGAAGGGCGAGCTACTGTCGAAGGTGAATGGGCTGGTCGCGTAACCGGGCTGGGTTCACAGTGTGTAGAGATTGCTATGATGGTTACCCCAGATGGCCACAGCCGACTTGAACTTTCGCGATTTCTCACCCCACCTACTATATCAGATCACCGAACTGCTCCTGTAAATGCCCTCGGTTATCTACGCGTCATGTTCACCGTTGAAGACATTGACGAAATGGTATCCAGACTCACTAAGCATGGTGCTCAGCTCGTTGGCGAAGTGGTTCAGTACGAGGACTCGTATCGGCTCTGCTACATTCGTGGAAATGAAGGACTTCTAATCGGTTTGGCGGAACAACTCGGTAATAAATAAGTGACGTTTAAAAGAAGACTTAACTGAAATATACATTAGAGTAAAAATAGAAACAGAAAAGCAGTGTGAACATATCTCGAAGAAGTCGGGTGCATCATATTAACACCGCATTCACGCTCCGGGTCTGGGCGACCCTCGGTCCCGGAAACAATATAGCCAACAAAAAAAGCTGAGCATTTCCCCAATAAAGGATATGCTCAGCTTTTGTTTTCTAAAAGGAATCGATCACCGTCAATTGTCTCTATACCGGTACTCGAAAAGCATCAATGGAATGGAAGGTGATGTAATTCGCATTATGAAAATTGCAAGCTCCGTTGATGGCGGTTCTGGAAACAGCTGCTATCCGGTCCCCGTCAAAAATCCAATCCACATACTGAAATCCTACCATGGAGCTATCCTCCGTCCAACCGTTATGCTCATAGTTCAAAATATCGCGAACGGCAGTCCATTCCTCCAGATTGTCGGAAACGGCAAGCGTCAGGATGTTGCGTTGATAAATATTTTCGGAATCGACGCGGTTGACCAGCGACCAGTACTGTTTGGACTTCGGATCATAAGCGATCGTGAACTTGGACATGCTGCCGTGGAACGGAATCACCTTCCGGAACGTCATCGGCTCCGCGGGGCGCTCCTTATCGACGTTTAGCATGATGGCTCGGCCGTAATCCGGCGTTCCGCCGTTCGTATTGTATCGCAGTACATTGACGAGATCGCCTCCCGGCGTGATAGCAATGTTCCCTTCCAGCACACTGGGAGCGTCACCTCCCTCAATCGTGTCCGGCCAGCCGTCATCATAAGGGAGGAACGGCGGCACCGTCCAACTGGCTGGATCGAGCAGATCCGCGTCCTCCGAAGCGGACACAACTCCTGCCTTGTGACCGCCAAGCATCCAGGAGCCGAACTCCAAAGCGGTCCAGATGCGTCCGTGATGAACGACGACTGGCACCGGAGCTTTATGCGGTCCGCCTGTTTTCCGTGATCCTCCTGCAAGGATGGTACGGGGAGCGCTCCACGTTTCACCCCCGTCCACGGATGCGCCGATGAGCAGTTTGCCGTATTCCGTGCTGCAGGCGATCATATACAAACGATCGCGGTGGACGAACAATTTGCCCCAGAAGCACGGATACAAATACGTAACGAACGTCCAGTTGTTACCCTCGTCCTCCGAACGGAAGACGACGGTCAGATTTTGACCGCCCTCCCCCCAGTATACGTCGTGGGATGCCAGAAGCCGTCCGTCGGGAAGCCGGACAAGCGAAGGACTGGCTGGGGAACGCCCGGAAAAATCATATGTGTAATCGTCCGGATGAATGTAGTTGATCACCGTGCCGGGGACGATCCCAGGCCGAACTAGCCGCACCGGGCTATGCGCGACGATTCGCTGCGATTGACGGTCAACAGCCGTCAATCGCACTTCGTAATCTCGTCCGTTTTCAAGCGAGGTTATCGTCAAGGTTCCCGACGGTCCTTCAATCGCACGGATATGTTTCCCGACATCCCCTTTTTGGCCGTATTCCGCCCGATACTCCAGCCTGTCCGGATTGACATCTATACGATGCTGCCAATCCATTCGCACACAACCGTCTCCCGGCGCCAGGCGGGTGATATGCAAATCCCTCCCGGCTTCGTTTGAGCCCGTCGCTGCTCGGAACAGCTCGTTCTGATCCTTTATGCCCCAAGATTGCGTATCCATACCGGTCTCCTTTCATGCCCGCATTGCTTCATGCAGATTTACCGTAATCCCGAAGCGCTTTGCTTCCGGAATTTCCATTCGTTCCCCGTTCGGCAGAACGATTTCGACAGGAATAAGCGGAGGTCCATCCAAAGCCAAGCTGAATTTGTTCGAACTTTCAACGTACCATTCCACTTTCACGTTACCGTGAGGCGTAGCGACTTCGCCCTTAGCCCAAGTCAAATGGCCGGTTTGAGGAGCGACGCGAATTCGTTTAAAGCCCGGCTCGGCAGGCTTAACGCCTAATATTTCGGCTGTAAATTCATACAGAGGAACCGCCCCCCAGGCGTGGCAATCGCTTCGCTGCGATACCGGGTCCTCCACCCATGTCGTCAAATTCAAGCTCGCAAGCCGCCGCCAAATATCCCACATCTCGAAAGAATGCCGATAAAGTCCTGAAGCCGACAGCGCACGGAACAGAAAATAGGACATGGCATAGGATACCGCCGGGAGCGTATCATCCTTCATCATCCTCAGTATCAGCGTTTGTGCTTGCTCCTCTTGAACCGTACCGGATATGACGCTCCAGATTTGCGCATGCTGACTGAAAGCGTCCGCTTCAGGCCCGTCGCGAAAAAGCTGTCTTTCCCTTGACCAACAGTTCAAACGTACTGCTTTCCACGGTAGCCTCGTGATGTAATCTCAATTTCTTGTGTCCAGATTCCAAAAGCGCAAGTGTTATTCTCCTAATAAGACATTTGCTAACTTTCGGGGGCAGTGCGCCAAATAAATAACCGTCCGGGAAACCGAACGGTTGGTTCAAGCTAAGGACGCGCCCATTTAGGGCCTTGCCACGTATGGATAAAGTACCATGTCTCTCCGTTCGGAGCTGCCCACTTACGAGAGGCGGTCACTGTTTGCGGGCTCAACAGCATCTCATAGGAACCGTCAAAGTACGGCTTGCTCAGCACGACGGACGATTCGGTCAGAGCGACCTCCACGAGTCCTTGCTCCACGCCAAGCTTCGCATCATTCTCCCAATCACCAGTCATCTGAACTGCCGCTTCCATGGAAGGATTTACCCACTTCCCCGTACCATCTATCAACACGAAATACCAGCTGTCCTGCTTGCCGAGGGCTTGCAGTGTTTGCGGGAGCTGCTCTTTCTCCTCCTTGTAGCCGGTAAAAGGAAGTTTGTAAAAATGAAACGGAGTCGTCATAACGACGCTTTGCTTCACCGGTTCTACCCGTTCAATTCCGAGTCCATAAGCTTGATCCTGATGAACCCACCGGAGGCCTTTCGGGGTCTCCACCTGATACCAGACGCTGGGAGGGACCATTCTCGCCTGTTGAGTGTACTTTGCCTTAGGCTGGACGACCTGAGGCTCCGGCCTAGGTTCGTCTCTCAGCGGTTTATCGAACGGGTACGGATATACCTCCATGGAGCCGTCCAGCACAATCATGCCCTCTACAGGAGTGCCTACGTATCTCTCTGCAAAATGATAGGGACGAATCCACTGCTCTCCAAGCCAGGAGGTACGGATGAGATACCACCTTTCGTTTCCGAAACAGGCATTGTACGGGTCACATACCGGAATCGAGGCAATTGCTTGAACCTGCTGTGGAGCCAAAGCGTAAGAGGTGTGGAGGGCACCCGGGGTTTGATATAGCTCGGTTTGCTCCTGAAGCAGGGTGAGTGTTTGTTCCAGAACCGTCAGCTTACCGAACTTGTAGGAGCCTTCCTTTAGGTTGAGCCAAGCCGGCCCGAGCCAGGTTTCTACGACAACCTTTTGCTTGCTGGAGATGCCGATCCATGTGCTTTGGTCCTCATTCAAAGCAAGTCGCACCGATTGCATCGAACCGAGAGCACCTATTGCTTCGCTCGGTTTGGTCTCGGCACTGGAATACAGAGTAAAATCACTGAGCAGGGTGACGTACGGCTGATTGATCTCTTCGCCTAATGTGGGCGCGGCGGGCTCCGCTTGTACCGCCAACGAAGGCAGCAGAAGCACCGCGGCCAACAGGGTAAGTAATCTTTTGTACATAGTTTCACACTCCTTTTCTCCTTAGACGTATATTCCGCTAGAAAAGTTACCAGGCCGCTTCCAATACTCGGACGGGGTTTCTCCGGTCATGCACTTAAACACACGATACTATTCCGATGGTTCCGGCAACTCATTCTCATTTTCCCTGACCAATAGTAAACCGTCAACAATCCCGGCTAATGATATAAGTCAGCAAATGTTTCAAAAATACGGGATTGCGCGGCAGCTTTTTCAGCTCCTTCATGGCGAGGCAGTAGTGCTCCCACATCTCTTTTTTGGCGCCCTCCCGGCCCAAGACGGTCACGAAAGTCGAGGAGTTGTTTTCAATGTCTTTGCCGGCAGGCTTCCCAAGTACACAAAGATTCCCTTCTGCATCAAGCAGGTCATCCTTGATCTGAAAGGCAATGCCCGCATGATAGGCAAATTTGGTTAAACCGGCAATTTCCGCCGCCTCGGCTTTAGCGAGAATGGCCGGCATGACCAGCGATGCCTCAAAGGCGATTCCGGTTTTGTAAAAACATATGCTGTTCAATTGCTCCAGTGTCAGCACTTTTCCTTTGGATTGCAAATCCATCGCCTGTCCCGCGCACATGTCCCCCGCCCTTTGGGACGAATATTGCATCAGGGCCATCACGACTTTGGCGTCAAACCCGTCCAAGGAAGCCTGTTCTTCTATCGCTTTCTGGATCAGAAACAGACCGGTTAATTCCGCGGTGGCGCTATCGTGCACCTCGTGCAGGGTTGGACGCCCTCTACGGACGGACGCGTTGTCCTGCGACGGCAAGTCATCGAAGATCAGGGAGGCCGTATGCATATATTCCAACGATCTCAGCAGCGGAGCGATCGCGGCTGCCTGAAGCCCGTATTCGTCGACTCCCATGACCCAGGCCAGTATGGGCCGCAGTCGTTTGCCGCCCCCTTCGAGACTGTAATTGGCGGAGTAGATAATCGCCTCCTTCATCGGCGGTATCCCGTCTTGCTTCTGAATGAGTAGCAGACTGTTAATTTGCTCTCGAACCGTTTTGACCTTATCAAGAAATTGCTGCTTTTCTTTCCGCTCATTTTTCAGAACGGTCACCATCTGGTCCCGGAGCAGCTTGTCGAAAAAATTCACATCGTCCGCTTTTCTGACCATTTGCTGGACAAGTCGATTGAATTCCGGAATTCCGGAGGTGAACGCACCTACGATTTCGTTATACGTTTCCACGCCTACGCGCTGCCTGCATCGTTTTAAACCGTTGACGGCACGGTCGAGAATCACTTCCCGAGTTTTGGCGTCGGCATCATATACGTGATGGATCAAATGCGAGATGACCGCCCAATACAGCTCAAAGGGATTGATCAAGTCCGGACGCTGGCCGCGATAGGTCAAATAATACGTAAAGGGTGTCACCGCTCCGGCCTTCATATCTTCAAACATATCCGCAAAATCGTCAGCAAGCTGGTTGTAGATGCCATAATAAAAGGTTCGTTGGTCGAAGCCTTCGTCCACTGGAGCATCAATGACAGACCGGACAATCAGCCGGGAAAAGGCGGATTTCAAGATGATCGGCACATACAGCTCTTCGTTCGTGTAATCCGGATTCGAAAGCTCCTTTATCCGGTCCATATCCTGGGCATGAAAAAAAATATAAGATTTTTCAAAAAAAAGGTGCTGCGTTTCCGGTCGCTGATGCCTTTTGATATAAGCGTAAGCGTCCCGAAGCTCGGCGTGCACGAATCGAATCAATTCCTTGTTTGGTCCGGCCAATTTCCCGGGCTCCGGCACGGTTCCGGTGAGAAGTGAGGTTCGGATCATGCGGCCATATTGTTCTTTCTCTCGAACCGTTAAGACCGGGGAATCGAGCAGATCATCGATAAAAGGATACGTCAGGCCGTAAGAATACCCGAGTCGGATTGCTTCATCCAGTTTGCGCGCACGCTCCGCAGGCGATGTATGGTCGCCCATCTCTTCGATAACATGCAGAACAACCCCGGTAATGATTTTGATGAGCTTGCGCAGCGAGTGCTCGGCGTTCATTTCCTTCGGAATGTGCGCGGAAACGGTTTTGAGCTTGTCGATTACCCAGATTATGGCGTTTTCTATTCCTTCCTTCCCGGCCCAACGGTACAGCCCGGCCAAGCTCATAAACTCCGGATCTGCCCCCCCATTTGACGCTGCGGAACGAATCAAGTACCTTTTGACGTCGGCGACTACCCGCTGAATCCGGGTCTGGGTGGCGGGAGCATTCAGCGACTTGCCCAAATCGCGCATGTAAATATAGGAGACGCTTCGATCCAGGAAACCATCCAGTTTGCCCTTATGGTTCAGCCAGCGTATATAGTTGTTATAATCCCGGGGATCCGGTTTTCGAATGGCTTGTGAAAAAAAGGACAGCAGCGAATTACGGTCCATATGGCTTTTTTTCCACAATTGAAAGTCTTTCGTCAAAGCAGGTACATAGGATTTCTCCTTGACCTGCTCATAAAGTGATGCAAAATATTGAGCCGCCTTTCGCTCGGCCAGCCGATACCACAGATCCGCTTGAAGCGTAATTTCCTCATTCATAGACAGTTCCCTCGACTTCTGTTTTTGTTAAACAATAATCCATGAAAGGGATTATGTTTACATTTCTATACGTGAAAGTCGGGATCGGGTTACGAAATCGGCTGAGGTTGGGCGGTTTCATACGTCTACAGAAAAAAGCCGAATGGATCGTTCTCATCCACTCGGCTTTTACGGTTATTTTACAATAATTTGTATAACATCACTTACCGTTGTTCCACTTCCATTCATAAACTCGCCGCGATATTGATAAATGCCAGGAGCTTTTCCCGAAATTCGTGTAATTGCCGATTGGGCACTTGGTGTGTGTGAAGACAAAGATTGCGTTTCAATAAGTTCGCTATTTTCATATAATCGATATTGTGTTGCATTCGTGCCCCACCACATATTAGCCGTAATGGTATAGATCCCATCTTGATCCCAGTTGTCATTGGACAACACAGGTTTGCCGGGATTCGCATTAGCCACAGTGACGGTGTGCGGCTCACATGAAGTTTTTCCATACAAATTCGATAACTCACATGTATACGTATAGGTTCCGTTTGGCTTATTTTGAATAGGAATAATGGAAATCTGGGCTGCCGGCGATGCATCGGCCAGTGACTTCGTTTGGATCAATTGGCCGTTCTCGTACAACTTATACAGGGAGCCATTGTTTCCCCACCACATATTCATCGTAACCACATAATTGCCATCATGTAAGCCTGTCGCAACACCACTTGTATTCGAAAGTGTCGGTTTCCCTGGTACCCCGTTCGCAAGCACTGCCCGACTGACGGAATGCCGTTCGAACTTGACTGCATCAGCCCTCGTATAGATCATATCGGCAGGAAGGGTTGGCGGATCTACCGTTGTCGGGGTCTCCCTGGTTAGACGAACATACTCGCTGCCGTCTCCGTTAAAGTCGAACGTCCCCAGATTAACCCAACCCGACGAGCCGACTGTCGCATCGATATACGTGACCTCGGTAACCGATTGATGCTTCACTTCCACTTTGACATGATTATCGTTTGCCGTCGTATGGACGAGCTTGTAGATGGAGACCGTATATCTCCCCTCTGGAAACAGGCCCTTCCACGTCGCCGATGATCCTTGAACTGTAGAGTAACGGGACTTAACACCAATTTTGTATCCGGCTAAATTGCTTTGGCTCCAAGACCCTTCCGTAACGTATAACCCGGTCGTATTCGTGCTGTCGACAATAATCGTTAGGTCCCTGATCGTTATAGTCAAAGGCGGTGTTGTTAAGGTCACTCCGTCAATCGTTACAGTGGCCCACACCTCAATGTGATCCGTTTCTCCATCGAGATTTTGAAGGGTCAACAAACCGCTGCTGTTCACTTCAGCCAGATCGGTTCGATCAACGAAATACTGCACATTTGCCTGTGCCAGATCACCGATCAGACCGTTATCCAAATAGCCGGTTACACTCAGTTGAGCAGTTTGAGTCATCTGCAGATCGTCCCGATCCGACTTGATGGCCACAGACTCCAATTGCGGCATCCTATTCGGGTCCACCCACATCATCGCATCGGCAACTACCCGTGACTTGTTGGCCTTATTGGTTAATTCCACATACCCGCTATCGCCTGCTGCGAAAGGATAAGCTCCCAGGAACACCCAAGTTCCATTGGCCGTTGTCTCATCAACGGTAACCGTCTCGGAACCCCCGCTATAATAAACGGTAAAAGAGGCATTCGTTGCCCAATTTTCACTCGTGGCGGTTATTTGCGGAAGCTTGTAATACACACTGTAAGTGACACTTTCCGGCAGCTCAGGCCGCCATAGAATCCTGCTTGTTGCTGTGCCGGCAGCCGATTTGGCATACACATAGTTATCATAGTAATAGTCGTTAGCCGTTGTATCCCGTATCCAGACGCCTTCTGTCTCCGCTTCCGTATTATCTACAATGATAGATGAACCATCCTGCCAATCCGGTTGGACCGGAGTTACCGTTACCTGATCAGGCAGATATAGTGTCCGCTTGCGGGTCTGTTTTCCGTCCGATTCCACATAATAAGTGAAGGTTTGGGATAAATCGTTTACCCGTATCGACCATTCCATCGGATATATCGTATCTGGAATGGTCGTGTACGTGGCCCCGCCATCCAAAGAGTAATGGATCGTCGCCGGTTTCGTCGTTTTTGCCTGCACATAAGCATCGTAGGCCGTTTCGTCGGGCTTGACGATTAGCATGCCTTTAGCCGCATCTATTGGACTGTGGATATCGAAGAAATAGCTTGCATCCGATGTATCGGCAGTTCTGACTTGGTGCAGCGGCACATCAATGTTGAGTCCCTCCACAATGATAGCGGTTATTCCCTTGCTTGAAACCGTGGCATGAATGATTCCACCTCTCATAACCGCTTGCTCTGGTGTGCCATTATCGCGGATGATGGTTACGGTATAATCTTGTGCCGGGTTGAACCCAATGATTTGCGCATTCAATTCGATCGGAGTCTGAACTTCAGCTGACGATTCGTTGCTTAACCCGATATAGAATTTATTCCCGCTCTCTCCCGTTATCCAGTTCAATTGAGGATGGTTGGTCTGGATAATCCCCTTGGGCATCCAGAGCCAAACGTCGGAATTGCCGTAAAAATGACCTGGTTTATTCCCATAGAGATGATATTTGAACCATAAAAAATTGGTTTCGAATACGGAAGGGAATGTAATACGCCCATTCGATTTCAACGATTGTTCGCTGATCAGATAATCCATCGTTTGCCCGAGCTGCGCCGGCATATGGTGATAATAGATGGATGTAGCCCCGCTTGGACCTTCCAGAGGAAAATCCGGTTCAAGTTGACTAACGGCGAAGCCCTTGTAGTAATAACCCGGATAGCTGGAATATCGTCCGATGACCGCATTATGAGCAATATCCTGCAGCAGCTTATCACCTGTATAGAGCGACAATCTCAGCATGAAAGGAGCCTCCTGAGCATTCATCCGGTAATAGCCGGTTGTACTTCCCGCCTCAAACGTCAACCCGTTGGGTGAAACAAGCCAACTGTCCGCTTGTACGCCCCCGGCTACATCTTCAGGGAGCTTGCTCCTAGGATATGCGTATTTACCGCTTTCCGGCCAATGGAACGACTCCGCGTAATTATACGTCTCCGGCTGCGGAATCGTAACGGTGCCTCCAGGAACGGGACGAGCAACGAACATGGTGGCATACTGTTTGGCTTCCTTGTACGCGGCATTCAAGTATTTGGGATCCTTTGTTTCTTCGTATAGCTCCAAGATCTCCATCCACAGCTTGCTATAATAATAAATGAACTCATTTTTACTCACATTCACGGATTCAGGAGTATCGATATTTTGAATGATATAGCTGTCGGCTGCAGCCTTGGCAGCCTGTAAATACTGCGCATCCCCCGTCATACGATACATCATCAGGGGCTGAATGACAGGACCCCGGTCTTTCTGGTCAGGATTGCGCACGAGGTACTCTTCCTGCCCCAGCGCTTGAATTCCTGCCGAAGTGCCCATCATCTGATTGACAGCGGCTACGCTTGAAACATCGAACGGCAAGGTTGCCATTTTCCATAACGACGGCACGCTGTATACCGGCTTCTGCGTCGGCGACCAACCGATACCACTCCGGGATACACCATACTGGATGGACGGCAGCGCCCTCGTATCGTATAGCTGGTCGTCCCCGGTCAGATAGTAGGCTCCCAGAAGAACCGCATTTGATGTTGTTCGAACGCTATCCTCGTTCTCGATATCAATGAAGCCCTTGGCTCGGTTCCACCACCCGCTGGGCGACGGGACATAATGGACAGAGTCGTCCCCCTGCGGCTCTATCTTGAGCAGATCGATCATATTGAACATCGCGTCAGTAAGCGACTGATCTGCGACATTTTCCCGGTATGCCGAATAACCGTATTCATTGCGGAGAATATCCTCGTAGGCCTCATACAGACTGCTGCTTTGAGCGATTAGCCCCATATGAAACTGGTACGTGCTTTCTGCAGTCATTTGCGAATAAGTCCCTAGCTGAGGAGCATAAAGGATCGGCTGCACGCTGCCTTCGTTGTTGACAAGACTCATGCCAAGCCGTTGTTTCGTAACGCCTCCCGTCGGTTCAAATTCGACCGGAAGCTCTTCCGACGGTACAAATACGCCATACGACAAAGCGTTCCCCGCGCCGTCATTCTTCTCAACCAGACTCATCGGAGCGCTCAGCTCCCTCAAGCTTGTTGATTCCACCGAACCTACCATTTTCGCATGCGACCTGAAACCATTTAACACTTCATTGACGCCAGAGATTAGCTCTGTTGTGAAAGACTGATATCCGATCACATAATTGCCATCCCGGCGAGGTGTAAAGGCGAAGGAAACATCCGGTTTGTCCCCTGATAGGGACCAGTTCACTTTTAAATCGTAATCGCTTCCATGCAAAGAGTCGGTTAATACCGCCGTGTGGCTATCGGGAAAATGAATCCCGTCGAATGTAATCCAGCGTTTGTTCATCGTATCGTAGTAATTGGTTCGACTCCCCGCATTCCCATCCAATAAAACCCATTGTTCTTCAAGTCTTTCCGCCACATTATTGACTGGCACCCAGTTCCTCGTATTCGTGTCCTTGTAGAACATATCACGAACGATGGATTTGCCTCCATCCCATGCTGCTTCATAGAAGGTCACCTTATAGCTTGCGTTTTCGATGCTGCCTTTTTCCGTGTAACTGAGATTCGTCAATGTGCGGCTGCGCAGCGGAGGCAACGGTGGAGCTTGCTGCCGGATATTTCCTTCGAACTTGACCGCATCGGCCCGCGTAATGATGGTGCCCGTCGTAGGTTGCGTTCGAGTCAGCCTGACAAATTCGGTATCATCACCACTGAAATAATACTCCCCCAAATCAACCCATCCGACAGATGGGCCAGACGAGGGCCTCAGATCCATAAACATGACATCCGTAATCCCATTGTGAACGATCTCGATCTTTACATTACTATCCGCTTTATCCGCCCAATCAAGCTTATAGAACGATATTCTCGCCGTTCCTGCTTCCAAGCGCGGATTCCATGTAATGCTTCTTCCTACAGCATCCGTATATTTGGAACTGGAATTATTGTATCCCTTCACTCCCGCACTTGAGGTCCAATAAGGAGCGGAGTACCCGTTATTCGCGTTATCCGCATCCGCGGTGACGATACTATCAATCGTGATGCTTCCATCATCAATGATGATCGTCTTATGCGGCTCTTTCTGCTGAATATTCCCTTCGAACTTGACCGCATCAGCACGCGTAAGTATAGTGCTGGTGGTGCTGGTAGACCGGGTCAATTTAACGAATTCTTCACCAACCCCGGAAAAATAGTACTCTCCCAAATCAACCCATCCCGCAGGAGCGCCAAACGAAGGTCTCAGATCCATAAATAGAACATCCGTCGTTCCATTATGAACGATTTCAATTTTTACGTTGCTATCCGCTTTGTCCTCCCAGTTAAGCTTATACAACGATATTCTCGCCGTTCCTGCTTTCAATCGCGGATTCCACGATATCGTTCTGCCTGCTGTACTCGTATATTTGGAACTGGAATTATCATACCCCTTCACCCCTGTGCTTGTAGTCCAATTCGGAGCCGAATATCCGTTGCTCTCGTTACCCGCATCAGGTGTCACAACACCATCGATCGTAATGCTCCCGTCATCGATGATGATCGTCTTATACGGTAAGGTCTCCGCATTAGCGGTCCTTATTCCGACTAGGCTTAAAGGAACTACTATCGTCATGATGAAAACGATTAAGAAAAACAGCTTCCTTTTTATCATACAACTCACAGCCTCTCCGCATATTGACAACGCTTACAAAACAATCATTCCCTCCTTCACTCGAATGATCGCAAAGAAGCAATTAGCCTTTTCCGTATGGCTAATTGCGCTCCGTCTTTTTGATCATAGCATGTCACCTATCCGAGAAATTTCTTTCATTTCAAGAATTTCTTATAAGATTTTAAGTAAAAAAGAAACCTACATCGTAATCGGACCGCTCAACTGCAGTCAGATACGATGTAGGTCTTCCAAGCCGATCCTATCCATTATAATGGCGGCTGTACCAATAACAACTTCCCAAGCTGGATCACCGTTTGATCGTACCAATCCGGATGCTGCCGAACATGCTCCATGCTTCGTTCATTGCCGCATGCCTCAAACACGGCCGCTTTGTCTGTCTTCTCGGCATCGACTTCGAAGCGAACCGTATGCCTCCCATTCGGGAGCTCCGGCAAGAAAACATACTGATTCCGATTATGATCGTTATGTGGTGTGAATCGGTCGACAAGGAAGGGTTCCCCGCCATCCACCGTCACCTTCAATCTGCCGGAATCCGGCCCCCCGATATCGAACAACCCGATGTGGGTGCCTTCGAATTGCACCGTGATAGCCTCTCCGGGATCGACTGCTCGCCATAGACCGGGGAACAACCAATTATACTCGCGTACCAAAGCGAAATCATCGGGGGTTCTGTAAATCCACCCTGCTGAAAAGTTGGAAATGTCATCCAGTGGCAGCATAGCCGCGTACTCCCAAGGATTGTCCGGGACCAACGGGTCCTCAGGCAAGTTATGTTCCCCGCTTCCCGAGTGATCTCGAAGTTCGCTAATTTGCTCAAATGACCGGGTGATCGTATCCGTGTAAATCTGGTGTCCTTCTGGAATTGTCGGATGGATCGAATCATGCGTAAAAACAACGGCTCCGGGAATGGACTGGTCTGCCCCTGAGGTAAAAATGAGCTTTCCCTCGGACACCATTTGACAGACCGCTACGCCCAGATGAATCGAAGGAATACCGTAATAATCGGCCACTTCCTCTTGCATAAGAGCCCCCTTCTGGTATTCCCCAGACTGAAATCCGACCACATCCCGCTCCTTCACCGTATAAACGAACAGGATATCGGTAAACCGGCTCCGCTTGCGGATCTGACGGACAATTCCTTCGATCCGCGCCTTGGACTCGGGAACTCCGCCATCGTTACCGACAAATTCAACAAACACTAGATCAGGCTGATGACGCAGAACATCCGTCTCCAAACGGGCGCAGCCCAAATCCGATCCTGTCCCAGAAATACCAGCATTCACAGAGCGGATATCCGCCTTGGGATATTGCCCTCGAAGCCAATCCGCCGTCATGACCCTGTATCCTTCAGAACGCGTATTACTGCCGCCAAAATAGACGATTGTCACTGTTTCCCCATTTTCCAACTTTTGAATTACATTAGGTAGCCCTCTTCGAGGGAAAAATTCCTTCATCGCGACTTCACCTGACCTCACTTATCGTTTTTAGGTGCAAACAATTTTACAGCAAACACTTCATGATAAGGCGAACCGTAAGTTGCGATAGAATTAATCCGGATTCGGGTTACACTTTTCGCATCCACCTTATGTTTATTCAACGTGAGATAATTTCCGCGGATTATGATATCCCTCTCCGTTCCATCTTCTAAGGTCAAGGTCACATCATAATCTCGGATGAGGAGCTCGATAGGATCGTCGAAATGCTCCAAATCCAACTGTGAATTGAATACAAGATGGATTTCGTCCACATTTTTGGGGCTTGCAAAACTGAATTCCAACCATTCCTGTCCTTCCGTACGTTCGGAAATCCAGCCGTTCGGCAGACCATAAGGTCTGGAGAAACCGTTGACGACATTCTCGGGATTATACATATTCTGGGATGGGGACAGGTCCTTAAAGCAAATGCTCTTATTGAATTTCTTCAGCCTGGACGGCACTTCCGGCCTATAATGGAAGCTGACCGCTCCTGTCATTTTCTCTTCATTGACGTATACGGCAAGGCTGGCCGTACCTTCCAGTACGATGTAAATTTTGTCGTCTGCCGGCTTCTTGCAGCCCAAGTCCAGCGTAATCCAGTCGTCATGACCGGCTGCAATAGCCAAGCGGTAGTCTTTCAACTCGCTGGTAGGAATGTAGTTTTCCTTCCGTTCTCCGCCAAACAGCTTCACATGCAGAGTTTCCGAATGCTCGGAACTATTCTTAATTTGGATCCGAACGCTTTCAGCCAAGGATGTCTGAATCGGCAAGACCAAACATAACCCTTTCTCTAAGGGAATCGCTTCGGTTGGATGAAGATTGTCGTAGCTGCGCTGAGACGAGGCACGAATCGTTAATCCGTCAGCGAAGTAAGGATCCAATTCCTCTTGAAGCCCTACAATCGTTTGCCCGTCTCGAAGCAGCAGCGCCTGCAGCTCCCCCATATGAGCTTCGACTATGGCTGCCGGGTCTACCTCATATTTCAAGCATAACGAAGCAGCCGTTCCAACCGCCTGCCCCATACAACCGCAGGTTGCCATTACCCTTGTCGATCCGAAAGCCACATGGGTAGCGCTTATATTGCGGCCAGCGAACATGAGATTAGGAATATTTCGAGAAAATAAACTGCGGAATGGGATATTGTACAATCCAGGCACGAAATTCCATGCTGTAGCCGGCCCCTCATCATAGATGCCCTTGGCAGCATGTAAATCCATATACCATCCCCCGACGGATACAGCATCCTCGAAATGCGGCTTTGCTGTAAGATCGTTCTGAGACAACATGTGATCCCCGATAAACCGCCTCGACTCCCGCTTTCCCGGAATCGGGCATACATAATCCAAGATGAGATTGTCCACATCATCAAATTCGCCGCTATTTTTGATATAATCCCAAATCCCGTAAACCAATTTCCGCAGCTCCAATGCGATGTCTTCATTGTTTTTGATGACATCCATATGTCCGCCGTATTCCAGCCACCACAATCCGCCAAGCCCGTTGATTTTTCTTGGGATAGCCCGATGGTTCAAGCCTCTTCTGATACTATCGAAAAACGCTAACTTCGTAATATCATACGCAAAGCCAGGCCTCTTGTACGGAACGGAATATCCTACGTCACGGGCTTGAAACAGGATCGTGTCTCCCATGGTGTAATGGTCCGCCACTTCAGGAGCCAAGTCTTCCTTGTATTCATGCTTCGCTTCTCTTCCCCATCTGAAGTGAGCACCTGCCTGATATCCGACAACTCCATCTCCGGAGCAATCGATGTAGGTTCGGCTTTCAAAACGAAATTTTCTTTCGGAAGCCAATTGAAGGCCTTCCACCCATTTAATTCTGCCGTTCTCCATGCCCGTCTCATGCACGCATGTATTCAGAAATAGAGAAATGTTAGGCTCATCATAGACCATATCCAACAAGACCGTATCCGAAAGCGAAAGCATAAGCTTCTTGTTATATAACGGATTATAGTGGAAAATCTTCATCTTAAGTTCTTCCACCAACCCGCCCTCACGCGCATAATAGGATGGACTATTTCCGAGATAGGCCGACCCGTTGATATGAACCCTGACCTCGCTGCTGGCATTTCCCCCAAGAACCGGTCGATCATTAATAAGTGAAACTTGCAGCCCGTGACGTGCGGCAGCAATGGCAGCGCATAGCCCGGCAATACCTCCGCCTACGACGGTTACATCCGCTTTAATAAGCTCCATTTCGATAACCTCCATGATTAGATACATCTATCATGGTAATCCTTTTGACCTCCGTTTTTTTTACATGATTTCGCGAAAAATTCACACATTTTTTTGCAACCTTATTTGGATTCATACCGTGTCATTTTTATCCGATATTGCTTAGGCGTATCACCCGTATATTCTTTGAACAATTTACAGAAATACCCTTCATTTACAATCCCCACTTCCTCGCACAATTCCAATAAAGAATAATCCTGAACATGTAACAGCTCGAGAGCCAATTGAATTTTTTTACGGTTGATGTAGCTGATCACGCCTTCGTTCATTGTTTTTTTGAATAAGCTGCTAAAATAAGATGGAGCTAAATTCACATCCTCGGCAATAGCCTCCAACGTTAAACGCTGTTTCAGGTTTTTCTCTATAAACCGTATGGCACTCATGATTTCTGCACGATGTAAAAGTTGGCCAGCGTGAACATATTCGAATGTGAAGTCCCCAATATAGGCAAGCTGCTCCCGAAATGCCATAAATTCTATGGGAAACTCCGCTACATCCGTGGTCAACGTGTTCCCCGATTTAAATTTCGCAGTAATGTCTCTGTACAGGTCTCGAAGCATAGGTGCCATAATGGACTTATGGATTTTATGATCCGTAACAAATTGGTTTAAATCAGCAAATTGTTTCTCCAGCTCTTCCTTGGAAACCTTCCTTTGCACCCATGCAAGAAAATCAGCCAGTTTTTGCTGAAAGTCGTCCTTTTTGTCATTACGGTAATGGAACCGATGCGCGGGTGTTTTCACTACTTTCTCTGTATGATAATAGAAATCCTCACTCCCATTTTTAGCTTCCGTGTAAGCTTGTTTGATGGATTCCCAGCCTCGGTGCGGACCTCCAAAAGCGACGGATACCATTTGATTCAAATATTGATGCAAATGGGAGACGATCTGACTCCCCAATGTCTGGCAAGCATATTCCGTATCCATCTCACTGCGATTATTTTCCCAGGAAAGAAAGCCAATAAACCGATTATCGGATAGTTCTGCAGCTACACCCCTGCCATAATTCATCACCGTTTCTTCGATTACATTCGTAATCGCATATTTCAAGATGTTTTGGTCAACCGCTGAATATTCATTACGGAAACTTTCATACTGATTCATTTCAACAATAAAGCAGCAATAGTTGGCTTGAAAGAACTGGAACTGCATGCGATTGGCGAAATCCGATGCCCGATGAGTTGGGATTTCCCCTCTGATCAGCTCGTTAAAAAATTGCTTGCGGACTCTATATTTATTTTCAAGAACGGATACGTTTAAAGATTGAAATTCCTCTTCTTTTTTCTTGTTCTCATCCAAAATTCCGGCTGCCTTATCCAGAGCTCGATCCAAATCCGCTTCCCTGAGCGGAACCTTAACAATGTACTCCAATACGTTGGCATGAATAGCTTTCTGTGCGTATTCAAAAGACGAATAGGCGGTCAAAAGAATGTATTGGGTATGGGGCAGTTCCGGCTTTAACTGCTCAATCATGGAGATCCCATCCATTCGCGGCATAACAATATCGGATATCACGATATCCGGCTTAAGCTTTAAGATCTCCTCTATCCCCTTCAGCCCATTATTCGCTTTACCTACTAAATGAAATCGCCTTTCCCGATGGGAGAGCTCGCTAAAAAACAATTCCAATCTTTGAATGATTAGATCTTCATCGTCAACAATGAAGCAGGTGTAGTCTCTCACCATCATGCATCTCCTTTAAACAAACCTGCCGGGAATACGGCGCGGACACGGGTTATTTCCCTCGGTATGCTTATGATTTGGAGCCCGAACTGTTCCCCGTAGTGAAGTCTTATTCGACCATGAATATTATTTAACCCGATTCTTTTCCTTTTTACTTCCACATCACTCGATTCTGAGATTAAAATATGCTTTATTCTATCCGTTGGGATTCCCTCGCCTTGATCAACTACTTCTATCATGATGTTGTCGTCCTCCCTATACGCATGAATAGTAATCGAACCTTCGATCGCCCCTCCGTTATAGCCATGGAAGATACTATTCTCCACAATGGGCTGCAGCAGCATTCGAAAAACCGGAAAATCCATTAACCCCTCTTCGATGTTCTCAATCAAAAGGAAGTTGCTGTTATAACGGATGTTCTGAATCGCGATATAGTCCGCTACATTTTGCAATTCTTGACGTAGGGAAACCTTCTCCGAAGCGTCGGCGATCCCGTATTCCAGCAATGATATGAGAGACCCGATTACTACATCTACTTTCTCAATTTGTCCGAGGCGTATGACATTGCTGATAGAACCAAGCGTGTTATACAGAAAATGAGGGTTTATTTGAGACTGCAGCACTTGGATTTCCAGCTTCCGCTCAAGTTCATTATGAAGTTCCGCTCGCCGAATCAGTTCCACAATTTGCTGCAGCATACGGTCGAAGGCTAGGGAAAGATCTCCGAATTCATCGTTTCGGTTAATCATTATTGTAGTTGTCAGGTCGCCTTGCTCCACACGCTTCATTTTTGTTTTGAGCGCATAGAGCGGATTTCTTATATATTTGGCAATAAAATAGGAAATGAACAAACTTAAGAGAAGACCTGCGGCTAGTAGCCCGATATAATAGGTTTCCAATCTGGACAACGCAGCTTCCAAGCGAGATTCATCGTTGATCGAGATGAGGGACCAATTGAATTTCTCCGTCGGTTTCTTCAGAATGGAGACCGGCATGCCATCCTTGGTATGCAGTTGAAGGCTTGTTCCCGTAGTATTAAGAATTTGTTCCGCCGACGTTTCCCCGATTGAAAAAGTATGATCTTGAATACTCAGCGGTCCTCTATTTTCCGAAAATCCGGCAATGATTTTACCCGATGTGGTGATCAGAGCCAGATTCATTTGTTCTTTTTTATTAATCCTGAACAAGGTTTCTTCAATTGCATTTAGATCCAAATCTACCGCAATGGCCATAGGAAACGGAGCGCCGTTCAGATATCGAACCATCGTAACTGTCCAGCCGGAATACTTGGATTTATAAGGATCACTGACAAATGTAGTCCGTTTGTTCTTGTCGGCCGCATCAAACAAAGGTTTTCTGTCAGATAAAGGTTCATCGAAAATTCGCGTAGTCGTACTTCCGCCCAGAATGGATAAATCGCTTTTGATCAGGTAAATGTTACTGATGTAATTACTGTTGAGTTCATATAGCTCTCTTAATTGCTTTTTAATCACTTCCGTATTGTCAATGTTGGCTTTCACCGATGTTTCGACCGAGAACAAGATCGTCTGGAAGGAGGAAAAATTAACTGTCAAATACTGGTCGACCTTGTCGAGTATTTGGTTTGTGTAATAAATGCCATTGGTTCTTATTTCCTTTTGGACATAGCGATAGGACAATTGGCTTATCAAGATTATGCAGCTTAATACAAACGCAAACACGATAAAAAATAATTTTAAAGGCAAGCTGATTCTTCTTCGCATCGGTCATCTTCCTTTTAAGAATAGCATAAAAGAGAGGGGCTATTTATCGCCACTCTCTTCGCTTATTTTACTTGATTATGCCCGCTTCTTTAAATTGCTTGACTGCTGTATCCTTATATTTCTGCATATCAAACTTGGTATCCAACGTTTTGAGGAAATTGTCCCAGTTGGAAAGAGGGTCTTTGCCCGACATAAATTTGACTAAGCTTTCATTAATGAAACGTGTGCGGTCAGCTGCCAAGGTATCGCTAGGGTCTGCAGTCAATATATTTCCGGGCAATGTAAGCCCCACATATTTCTGATTGTTCGTGAAAGCTTCTGCCGTCTTAGGATTCTGGAAGCTGAAGTACTCGGCATCATCGCCACGGCGCGGCATTCTATAATGATCGACCCATAGGTACTTTTCTTTCATTTCCTTCGATAATTCGGAGGTTTTATTTTTGACCTTGCCGTCCACCAGATCCCAATGAATCCCTTTAATTCCGTATGCAAAATTCGGATATGCTTCTTTGTCCGTAAAGAGATATTCCAGCATAGACAAGATCCGAATGATTTTGTCCTTGTCGGCTTTCTTGGAAATGGCCCATGAATTGCCTTGGAACGATTTTCTCTCCACGATTTGATCGCCGTAAGGCCCTTTCATTGGAGGGATGACGATCCATTCCGGCACCTCTCCGCTGATTTCTTTCATTTTCTGCTGATAATCCGGTTCGAGCCTGCGGGCATCTCTTATCATGAAGCCAACTTTACCCTTAAATAACTTTTGGTCCAACAAATCGGGCGTATTCATCGTCACCCAGTCTGGGTCTACAACTTTGGCTTCCATCATTTTATTGATGTAAGCGAGCGCCTCTTTCATTTTGGGATCGATAAATAGGAATACCGGTTTATTGTCTTTCACATCAATGGCTGAGGGAGGATTGACGCCAAACATCCACATCAAGCTGTCGAAGCCGTAGGTTTGCAAATTGCCTTCTTTATTCATACCGCCTATGAATCCGTACGTATCGTTTTTGCCGTTTCCGTCCGGATCTTTCTCCGTAAAGGCTTTCATCACCTCAAACAGCTCGTCAGGGGTTGTCGGCACTTTCAAATTCAGCTTTTTCAGCCAATCGTTGCGGATGAAGAAGCTTCGACTGATCCCGTTTACATTATCATAACCTGGAACTCCAATGGTTTTTCCTTGATAGGACATCGCCTCCCAGGAGTCTTTGCCGAAACGCTTCTGCAATTCAGGGAATTGAGCCAGGTACGGAGTCAAATCCGCAAGAACGCCTTGGTCATAATATTGCGCGAGATCGGCCCGACTCTTCAAGAAGAGCAAATCTGGAATATCCCCGCCTGCTATAAGCGTATTTAATTTGGTTGTTGCTTGCCCGGCTTGAGGAATCATCATATCCAAGTCGATGTTCATCGCCTTTTCCAGCATCTGGCGTTGAACGTCTTCATCGCGTGGAGGTATCGGAGCGGCAGCGTTGAAAGTACCTTGGTTAAACATCGAGATTTTCATTTTCTTCTCAAACTTGTTAGCCGCGGCTTGCGGGCTTGGGCTGCTCGAAGCTGCCGGCTTACCTTCTTCTTGTCCCCCACATCCTGACAATAGCGTTCCCAGCCCTGCCATAGCAACCAGCATAGTAAATGAAATCTTAGTACGTTGCATATTGACCTCTCCTTTTGCTTGTATATTATCACGGTTTCCCGTAACAACCTAGTTAGGAATTGCCTTTACCCTTTTACCGATCCCATGAGTACACCCTTAGTAAAATGTTTTTGCATAAATGGATACACGATCAAAATCGGGATCGTAGTCACGACGACAGCAGCCATCTGCACTGCGAATTTGCTAACCGTTCCGGAATTGGCAATCGAATCAGCGCTTTGTGTTGCGACGTTAAGCAGAATGTTGCGCAAGACGACTTGAAGCGGCATTAAGTTCGAATCATTGAGATAAACAATAGCATCGAAATAACTGTTCCAATGTCCCACCGCGTAAAATAAAGAGATTGTGGCAAGGACGGGCATCGACAGGGGTAATATGATCTTCCATAACGACTGAAGTTCACTTGCGCCGTCTACTCTCGCCGATTCCTCGATTTCAGCAGGCAATTGCTCGAAAAAGCCTTTAATGATCACCAGATTAAATGCACTAATGAGATGAGGAATAATCAATACCCACGGACTGTCTAGCAATCCCAGAGAGCGGATTAACAAATAAGTCGGAATTAACCCTCCGCCAAACATCATGGTAAACACAATGAATAGTAAAAATGAGCTGCGTCCCGGCAAATATTTTTTGGATAACGGGTACGCCGCGATTACCGTAAAAAACACATTTAACGCAGTGCCTACAATCGTTCGAAACAACGTAATTTTATACGCCTGCCCTATACCATGAGAAATGAATACTTCTTTATAGGCCACAAAGGAAAAGGTTTCCGGTATAATAACAATTCCTCTTCTTAACACTTCCGATTCTGGCGTTACTGAAACAGCAACCACATATAGAAAGGGAAGTAAGCAAAGTAGTGATAGCAAAATAAGAATGGAATATACGACTGCTTGCCATACTTTTTCCCCGATTGTCAGATTAATCATCCTCAATACCACCTCACCAAATTTGCCCATCGAATTTTTTGGCGAGCTTGTTCGCAGCCAAAACTAAAACAAATCCGATAACAGCTTTAAACAATCCCACAGCAGTAGCCAAGCCAATCTTAAGACGCTCCAGTCCTTCACGGTATACCCATGTGTCGATAATATCGATCTTCTCCTGGTTAAAACTGTTGGCAAACATGAATATTTGGTCAAAGCCAGCGTCCAGAATATGGCTTAATTTAAGGATCAGCATCAGAATAATGACTCCTCGAATGCCGGGTAATGTTATATGCCATAACTGTCTCCACTTGGAAGCGCCATCAATCCGAGCCGCTTCATATAAGCTTGGATCGATACCTGCTAATGCGGCAAGGTATAATATCGCTCCCCATCCAATATCCTTCCATATTTCAGATAAGATGATCAGCAGTCTTCCCCAGGCAGGTTCCGTTAGAAAGGAGATCGGTTGAACACCATTTTCCTTCAAAATCATATTAAAAAGGCCATCTCCCGGGGCTAATAATGCCACCATCAGTCCATAAACAATGACCCATGACAGAAAATGGGGCAAATAAGTGATCGTTTGTACGATTTTCTTAAACCATTGGGTATAAACTTCATTGAGAAGCAAAGCAAGTACGATAGGAGCGGAGAAACCGAACAATAACTTATACAGCGATATGATAATCGTATTTCTCATGATGTCCCAGAAATAAACGCCGTTAATAAAATCTTTAAAATTTTTCAATCCCACCCATTGGCTATCCCATAGTCCCAAAGCCAGGTTGTAGTTTTTAAAAGCAATAATGATTCCCGCCATAGGAATGTATTTGAATACGGCAAAGTAAACCAATGCCGGGATTAAAAGAGCATACATCACTTTATACTTTTGTATCGTTCTTATCCAGGAATTCCGCTTTTTGGGGAGGGGAATGGTGTCCACTGCCAATTTCGCTTGCATATCATCACCTCGTCTTTATTTATATTTGAATAATAGCATCCCCCTATCGGATAAATTTCTGTTATTTCAAGAATTTCTTATAAGATATTAAGGAAGCGGGCCTTGGAAAATTCCAATACAATAGGCATGATAAAAACGGACAGAGTGACCGTCACCGTTTCTAGGCGCTTTCACTTTGTCCGTAAATTTTTTCATATTTACGTTACGGTTTTTCCTCACTATTCGAACCGGCACGAAAAAAGCGGGCTTTGAGATCGTGCAAAGCTCTTACAATATGCCGGATTGATCAGGAACTTGCGCGATGATGACGACGGTTCTGTCCCTTGCCAGTTCCTCGAATGCATCCTGAATATACCGTTCATTATCCGGGTCCACACTGGCAGTCGCTTCATCGAGCAGCACGGTCGGCGCGTCTTTGAGAATGGCGCGAGCGATTGAAATACGCTGTCTTTGTCCGCCCGACAGCAACCCCCCGCATTCGCCGACAACCGAATCGCAATAAACGATAACCATACTCATCGAAATGAAAACGTGCAGCGATCATAAATAAAAGTAAAGCGGAGTTGTTTTTGAACGTAAAAAACAGGGAAGCAGGCTCCTGCTCCCCTGTCTCCCTGTTTCCCCTTTCCCGTACGCACAGCCCATGTAACGAAAACGAAATTTGCTATTGTTCGCCCGTCCGAATATGCGGGAATGTACGAATCGACCAGCGGATCCAGCGATTACCACGAACGAAATATCGATCGCCGCGGATATGCCCTCCAACCGATCCGGTTGCCTTCCACTGCCCTGTGTTCAAAACTCATAACCAAAGAGGGCGCTCTGCGTTGAAACTCGCTAAACCTAGTTTCTTGTCCTCGCCACATAAGGATAAATCGGGCCTCTTAGTTCGAATTCATACGTTTTTCCATTCACAATTCCAACAACTTCCTTGCTATCATAAAGATCTAACATAAATCCAGCCATTTCTTTTGCAGTATGATAGTTTGGAACTACTCCTTCATAATGAAACTCATCTAAATCCAAAGCATTTTTAATAAATTCAGTTTCCGTTGAGGCGGGTGCCAAAACCTTTACTTGCATGGGAGATCCTTTTTCTTTCAATTCTTGTGCGAGCCC
Organism: Paenibacillus litoralis; assembly: GCF_046244365.1. NCBI lineage: Bacteria > Bacillati > Bacillota > Bacilli > Caryophanales > Paenibacillaceae > Paenibacillus > Paenibacillus litoralis. The sequence goes on from NZ_CP176395.1 coordinate 4,730,395, forward strand.
TTCTGTAAAGGCACTTACATAGAACTTTGAAGCGCAGTAAGTCACAGCATTGCCAACAATTTGGTATCCTCCCCCTGAAGAAATATTGATGATTTGCGTTCCTTCAACATCTGCATAGTCACGTACATAAAGAGTGGATAGAACGGTTAAGGCTTCAATATGCAAGCGAAGCATCGTCTCCATTCTTTTTACATTTTGCTCCCCTACGGAAGCGAAGTTTCCAAATCCGGCATTGTTGATCCAGGTCTCGATCTGATAATTTTGAAGACTTTCGTAGAATTCATAAACATTAGCAGTTACAGATAAGTCAACAGTTCGAATGACAACATCCAGGTCTTGGTTAAGGTTTGCCACTTTTGATTTTAACTTTTCCAATTCCGCCGTTCTCCGAGCCGCTATGATTAAGTTTTTTCCACGAGCCGCAAAAGCAAGAGCCGTTTCATACCCAATTCCTGAGCTGGCTCCCGTAATAACCGTATATTTCATATAAAATCCTCCTGTTCCACGCATGTCTATATTACCTTTAGGTTATCAAAAAGATGTCTGTATAATAGTCGTCTACTCATTTCTCAAAACTCCGGAGATAAAATTCCTGTTGTTTTAGCATATAATCCGAAGTTTTTCTCATCATCTCGGCAAAGAGCAGGCTTTCTTCCTCCCCTAGATGCCTAACGAGACCAACGAACATATTGAGGCGGGCCTCATTAATTCCTTGTATATACGTTTCCCCTTTATCCGAAAGCCGGATTCTGACAACCCGCCGATCGGCAGGATCGGCATGACGCTCGACAAGCTCCTGTGCTTCCAAACTATTGATATGCTGCGTTACCGTTGGCGAAGTGACATTCAGCTTTCCGCTTATTTCCGAAACCATCAATCCCGGACTGTCATCCTTGACATTCATGCTGATGAAATAGAGAACCATGATCTCGCCTGGCTTTTGATTGTATATAGAGCGATTCTGCATCATATTTCCACTAACCTGCGATTGGAAGTACGATTCCATTAACTGCTTTGCTATTTTCGTCTGCCCATCCGTCAATCCATTCACTCCTCGAATACGAATACATTGGAAACTGCCTAATGTAGTAGCTTGGTTCCATATTGCAAAGATGCTATAGTTCTAAGACTCCATTTCAGAGGCAAATCGCGCTGCAATGGTGTAAAATACTTCCTTGGGTTCCCAGGGCATATCAGGGTAAGTCGTGCCGCGGCGTTCTTGCAGCACCCGTACGATCCCATAAGACGCTCGATCAAAATCATGATCGGGGTCTTTGTCGTTCATGTGTCATAGGTCAATCCGCGCAAGCGCATAATGGGCGCTCCTTTCGTTCTCAAAATAAATAGAACACTAATTTATTCGGTTACTTATTTAATAGGTAACCTAAGTATATGTTAATGAATGAAGATAGTCAAATTGTTGCTTGATGCACGGTATTAAACTCGAAAAGGCTGCCATGATGCCGGCAGCCTTTTGAAGGGGGTTATTGAGCAATCGTGTCCCCTTAGTTCACTTCCTGATTAGTAAACGTTAGTTTTTGTGAAAACGCTCAACATATTCGTCCTTGGTTAGCCCGTATAAGATGGAATCATAATATCTTCCGTTTGTGTAGAACACTTGCCGTGCCCCCGTCGTCCCGAAAAAAAAGTCGCAGTATACCGGCGGTCATGCCGATGCCCTGCGACTTTTCGGAGCGTCTTCGATCACTTGCCTTCCTCGTCGGCCGAGGGACCGTAGAGACCCGGCACCGGAATATCGAGAAGCCGCAAATATACCCCGAGCTGCGCCCGGTGGTGGACCATGTGGCTTAATCCGAAGGTGCGAAGCGCGATCGCCCGCGGTTGGCGAAGGATGATATGGTCGCCGTTCCGCAAGGTCCATTCCTCGCCGAGCGTTTTCTCGTCGCATTCGGCTAACAGCTTTTCTAGCTTGACGACGTTCGCGTCGAATTCCTCCAGCACGTCTTCGCGTCTTTCCAAAGCTTCCCGCCGAAGCGGCACAGTCGAAAGATCGAATACCGGGTAAAGAAAAATCGCGACTTGCCAGTTCAGCAGATTGATCAGATGCGTGGCCAGCCCGCCCAACGTCATCGATTTCACGTGCGGCTTCCACATCATATGCTCATCGGGCAAGCACTTCAGGATGTGGCGCGTATTGGCCAGCTCATGCATGGCGTCTCCGACGATCAGTTGTTTCACCATAATTCCCCTCTCCTCCCTTATATGCCTAGCATACTATAAACCCGATCGAGTAAAAAGACTAATCTCGGTCGTTCGGCATCGGATGACGGTGCGACGTTCTGCTAGGGAGTTGCATTTGCGCGTGTTACTTTTCCAACGACGTCCTTGATAGCAGCAATCACCGCGTCCGGGCGCTCCAACTGTATAACGTGGCTGGAGTCTGCGAGGACTTGTTGCGTGCTGTTGGAGGACCAACTGGCTTCCTCGGCCTGCATGCTTGCCCAAGCTGCTTCCGCACGATTGAACTGTTCACGCGTTAGGCCACTTGCGGTCTGCTCGGATTCGCTGAAAGCGCTCCAAGGCTTTCCTCTGGAGAGCACGGCGAGGGGCAGGTTGCCGAGGGTACGAAATGTGCCTGCCTCGCGTAGTGAATCTTCGAATACGGCTGCCTCCGCGAAGGCGGCTGCGAGTGATGTCGGTTGATAGGCCGTGATTGCTTTAGCTGTCTGGGACGGCAACTCCGGGATTACAGCATCGGGAAGCACGAGCCTCGGCAAACCGGTCCACGCGATTGCGGCGAGGGCGCGAAACGCGATTGGAATCGGATCGCTCTCTGGCTCGCCGGTGGCCTGAGCGAGGCGCGCGGTCTGGTCAGGATGCGAGGCGTCGACCAGAACCATCCCAGCGACCTCTTTTCCGTAATGCTTGGCGAACGTCATGACGTACGGGCCACCCATGGACGCACCGACCAAAATGTAAGGCGTCTGTTCATTTGCAGCACGCAGGGCCTTGTGAAGATCTGCGGCAATAGCGAGACTGTTTCGCCGACCCTTGGCCGGATCGCTCCACATAATGCCGGCCCGGTCATAGGAGCAAACCCTCGTGAAACGGGCGACCTGTTCCTGCACCGGTTGCCATAGCGCAGATCCGCTTGTGTCTGCACCCGCCTCGAGCACAACGAGCGGCGTGCCGTTACCCTCACAATTCAGATGGATCTGACGCCCCCCTATGTCCACAAGCCTTCCAGGCGCAGGGAAATCCTTAGCGACCCGGCTGCGAGCCGCCTGTTCATAAATGCCGCCAATCGAGACTAGAACGATTGCAAGGATAGAGCCGGTGATGGCCACACGCTTTACCCAACTTCTAAAAGATAGACGCATAATCTTCCTCCCTCAGTAAAAGAATTTTTTCTGCTCTCTCGCGAATTCTCATGGATCGATTTTCTCCCAAACTGTAAGCTCTCTCCTTTTCATTCATCTAGGGACACTATACGCGTCTTATTTGAATTGAAGATGAACGCAGAGTTACAAAAAAACAATCGGAGGCCGGCGACCTCCGATTGCGAGTAAATCAGGTGACAAGTATAGATATGCGGTTGTTACAGGCTCTTCCTGAGCGGCAGCTTCACCGTGAAAACCGAACCTCCGCCCGGCTCCCCATCCGCCCGGATTTCCCCTTCGTGCATATCCACGATTCGTTTGACGATGGATAGACCCAGTCCGCTTCCGCTGACGGAACGGTCACGGGACTTATCTACTTTGTGGAACGGCTTGAAAATATCCGCCCGCTGATCCTCCGGTATTCCGATGCCGTTGTCCGTTATGCGGACAACGGCCGACCGGCCGTCGGCATAGGCGCGAATGCGGACCCTTCCGCGGACAGGAGTGAATTTAATGCCGTTGCCCAGCAAATTCGTCCATACCTGGCTGAGTTGATCCTCATCCGCATGAACGGTTACCGGCTCCAGGTCCAATTCGACGGCGATCTCTTTACCCGACCATTGCGGCTCGAGAGCGATGACGACCTTGCGAAGCTGTTCGTCAAGCCGGAAAGCCGCCGATTGAACGGGATGACGATCGTGCTGCAAGGAAGAAAGCCGCAGCAGGTTTTGGCTGATCCTGGACAGCCTTTCGCTTTCTTCCTCGATTATCGTCAGGTAATGCATCCGGCTTTCCTCGCTCATGCGTTTCTGCTTCAACGCTTTGGCGAAACCGGAGATGGACGTCAGCGGCGACTGGATCTCATGCGATACGTTCGCCACGAATTCCCGCCTCATGCGGTCCAGATTAGCAAGATCCTGCGCCATCTCGTTAAAACTCGCGTTAAGTTGTCCGATCTCATCCTTGCGGTTCGTCCGGAGCTGCACGTCAAAATGGCCTTGAGCCATTCGCCCGGCCGCATCTCTCAGCCGAAGAAGCGGCTTCACTATCGATCGCGCGGCGGCCAGAATGAGGGAACTTCCGATCAGGAAGACGGTCAACAGCTCCGTGTTGACTTCTCTGTTCGTCTGCATCCACAATTCGTTGCTCTTCAGCATGACGAATAAGGCATAGGACTTGCCGTCAACCGGTAACGGAAGTCCGACCATCGGATACCTGCCCTCGTTCTCGACGTCACTGGCCACGCCGCCGGCCAGCACGTGACGAATCCGTTCCGCGTCGGGAACGACAGGCTCCGACCTGACTTCCAGCAACGGATTGCCGGAGGCGTCGAACAGCTGAACGGCATAGATAGATATGCTGGAAACGTTGTTCATGAAAGGAATCAATTCCGTTCCGGCTGATGAACGGTAGGTCTGAATGATTTGTTTGCCGTTCGACAACAAGCTGTTCTCCAACGTGTGCACAAACGGTTCCCGGAACAGGAGCGTAGACGCAATGGTAGCGACGATGAGGCTGACAACGATGACACCGACGAAGATGAGGACGATTCGGGTATAAAGCGATTTAATCCCGGTACACCTCCAGGCGGTAGCCGAGACCTCGCAGCGTTACAATGCGGAAATCAGACTCGTGTTCGGCGAAGCGCTCCCGAAGCCGCTTGATGTGAACGTCCACGGTCCGTTCGTCTCCTTCGTAATCCATTCCCCAAATCTCCCCGATCAGATGATTCCGGGTGAACAACTGCCCCGGATAACTCCCAAACTTGTAAAGCAGTTCGAATTCTTTCATCGGCAGGGTGACCTCCAGGCCGTCCTTGTTCACCACCTGGTAGCATTTGCGGTCCAACTGCAGATCGCCAAGCCGGAGCGTTTGGGAATAGGCGATCCGGTAACGCTTCAACAGCGCCTTGACCCGGAGCGCAAGCTCCATCGGGTCGAACGGCTTAACGAGATAATCGTCAGTACCCAGCTTGAAGCCTTTGATGCGGTCCGCCGGCTCGCCTTTTGCGGTAATCATGAGAATCGGCATGTCGCCAAGCTCGCGGAGCTTGGCGCACAAGTCCCAACCGTCCATTCCCGGCATCATGATATCCAGGACGACCAGATCCGGCGAATGATTCTCGGCGTATTCCAGCGCTTCGGCGCCGTTTCCCTTCTGCACTACTTCGATCCCTTCATCTTCGAGGTAGAGCCGTACCAGTTCGCGAATGTGTGCGTCATCGTCCACAACCAGCACTTTGGGCATCCGCCTCCCCCCCTTTTCGCCTGTTCCGTCACATTTTACGACATGTGTATGAACTCAATATGAACAAAAGCCTCCGGCGCGACGGCAATATCCGCTGCGGCCAAGTTTTCAAAATGTATTCAGAATCCGAATCAGTTACTGCAATAACTCTCACTTTGATTAACCCCTTACAAAGGCGATTACATTTATGATAACCTGATTGCTTTCCCTAGAGAAGATAAGGGTTTTTTATAAACTATTTGCCCGATGAGAAAAAGGCTGCAGCGGCTCGATACAAGGGTTTTGCACGATCACCGATCCTTGCTCGGCAGAGGAGCGCAAAAAAACTTGATTGGCACTGAAGCCGATCAAGTTTTACTCGCGTGCGGTAATCGTGTATAACCAATTTATAATAGATTGCCTTCAAGTTATCCTTCGTTCAATCCGCTTTTTTCACTGCTACAAAACCGATCCGGCATCCGTCTTATATGCGAAAGGGGGGACGGCGGCAACATGGAAGAAGGCGCACAGGTACCCGAGTTGTTCCAGCGCTTGTTCCGGGAGCATTACCCCGGGGTGGCGCGGAAGCTATATGCGTTAACCGGCGATTATGCGGCGGCTGAGGATTTGGCCCAAGAGGTGTTTCTACGGTTATACCGGAGCCCTCCCGACCGGCTGGAGGTCGTCGGCGCTTGGCTGCACCGGGTACTGACCCGAGTCGGCTACGATTATTTGAGACATCGGTCGTCAGGCAAGGCGTTATTGGAAAAGGAAACCGCCCGCGTCGCCGCTTGGTCGGAAGGCGCAGCCCCTTCGGGAGAGACGGAAGTCATCCGCGAATGGGAAAAAGATGTGGTCCGCCGGGTGCTGCAAAAGCTCTCGGATCGGGACCGGACAGCCCTTCTGCTTCGGGAGGAAGGGTATAGCTACGAGGAGATTGCCCTCCGGTTGGAGGTCAACCCGAAGATTGTCGGCACGCTGTTGGCCCGGGCGGAGGAACGGCTAAAGAAAAAATACGGGCAGGAGGAGGAGCGGCAAGATGGCGGACGGAAAGAAACGGACCGGCGAGGAACCGGTTTTTGATACGGAACGGGCTTGGGACCGGTTCGAGAGGCTCGCGGCCCGGGAGCCCGTTCCGGCGTTTTGGAGGCAGTCGGAAGGAAGTCGGCGTTCAGACGATACAAGGATCGAGGCACGGTTGGATGGGAATCAAGATGATCACAAAAAGGATGGTGCGAGTGAGATGAAGCAGACGGGAGCATTTCGGGAAACCCAAGGGCCCTCGGTTGTCGAGGCGACGGAGGCTGCAAGCGCGTCGATGGCTAACGTGGCGGACGGCGCCTGGCGGACGGAGAGACCGGGTAAGCGCAGGCTTCGGAGACTGACGGCAGGAGTTGCCGCTGCTGTTATGGTCATCGGCCTGATGGCAACCCCTCTAGGGGACCGGGCGCTCGCAGCCATGCAGCAAACCTTCCGGATCCAGCACATGGTCGGAGTCGGGATCTCAGCGGATGACATGACGGCCATCTCAGGCCTGCTGGACCGCGGCTCACCCGATGGAGACCGGAGCTTCAACCTGGCCCAATACGGCACCTTGACCCAATCAGGAGGCGGAGAGGCCCGCACGGTTACTTGGGAGGAAGCGGAAAAACAGATGGGCGCCCCCCTGCTCCAACTGGGGAGCTCCGCAGCCCCTGTCTTTCAGCCGGCCACCACGCTGACCTTCCACCTGAACGTGGAGGCGGTCAACCGGCTGCTCATCCGTTTGGGCAGCAGCACTACCCTGCCTGCCGAGGCGGATGGCAAAGCCATCCGCCTGCACATTCCGGACGGGATCGCTACAACGGGCACCTTGTCGGGCAAGCCGATGCGGCTGCTACAATTCGGCAAGCCCGAGTTGACGGTGGAGAGCGGCATCGATGCGGCTACCGTCCGAGAGGCGGTACTGGGGCTGCCCGTGCTGCCGGATAGCCTGCGGACCAAGCTGGCCGGCATCGGCGATTGGCAGAGCACTCTGCCGGTTCCAGCACGAGACGGCGTGACCACCAGCCTCCGGCTGGGCGGACATGATGCGGTAATGTCCGTGAACGGTACGAATCGCTATCTGCTCTGGCTCAACGGGGATCGGATGGGCTTGCTGAGCGGCGATACGAAGGATTTCCCTACGGAATCCACCTTCAAGCGGGCCGCGGAGGAGCTTGTTCAACCATGATGATGATTGATACGGCGGATTTGACCAAGACCTACAACGGCCGCGGCGGCTGCCGCGGCATCACCCTGCAGGTGCCGGCGGGCTGCATCTTCGGACTGCTGGGACCCAACGGTGCCGGCAAAAGCACCTTCGTCAAAATGCTCGCCGGTCTCCACCGCCCCGATTCCGGGCGGGCTGCCGTGCTGGGGCTGCCCCTGGGCCGGCCGGAGGCACGGCGCAAGCTCGGGTATTTGCCCGAGCTGTTCCGCTTTCAGGATTGGCTGACACCGGCGGAGGTGCTTCGCTTCCATGGTCAGCTGGGCGGGCTGCGCCCGCAGGAAACGCGGGCACCCGCTTTCCGCAGCCGGATTCGGGACACTTTGGAGCTGGTCGGCCTGTCCGAAGCCGCGGATCGACGGGTCGGCGGCTTCTCCAAGGGGATGCAGCAGCGCCTCGGTCTGGCTGCCGCCCTGCTCCTGGATCCCGAGCTGTTGATTCTGGACGAACCCGCTTCTGCCCTGGACCCCGTCGGCCGCTACGAGATCCGTAGCCTGCTAAAGCAACTCCGTGGCAAAGGCGTGACGATCTTCCTCAATACCCATCTGTTGGAGGATGTGGAGGAGCTGTGCGATGAAGCCGCCTTCCTGTATGGAGGCGAGCTGTTGGCGTCGGGTCCTCTGCACATTCTACTCAGCGGCACCGGTGATAGCGGGAACAGCGGTGCCAACTGGCGTTTCCGGCTCGGCGGCTGGCTCCCGGAGACGTGGGCGGAGCTGAACGAAGCCGTCGGCGGCGCCCTCTCCTCTCTGCTGCACCTGGTCGAAGCCGATGAGAGCGGTAACGCCCTCCTGTCCGCCCGCGTAACCGACCGGGAACAGGCCGGCTACCTGTGCTCTTTGTTTATTCGGAACGGCATGACGCTCTACGAGTCCGGCCCCGAGCCGAACAGCCTGGAGACCTGGTTCCTCCAGATGACGAAGTCCCGCCAAGGAGGTGTTACGAAATGACTATGTACATCTCTGCCACCTTCAAGGAGCTGACCCGCAAGCGGGTGTTTCTGGTCACGCTCATTCTGACCTTCGTTTTTCTGGTTCTGTTCGTCTTCGGGGTCCGGGAGATCGCCGGCACGGTCGGGCAGAATGCGACTTCCCCCGCCGAACGGATATTGAACAGCATGGTGATGATGGTGCTGGGGCTTTTTTTCGCACAATTTCTGGCGTCTTTCTTCGTGCTCTTCTCGGCCATGGGGACCGTCACGGGCGAACAGGAGAACGGTCTGCTGCTGGCCGTCGCCGCCCGCCCCATCCCCCGCTGGAAGCTCTATCTGGCTAAATGGCTGGGCCACGCCGTCTGGATCGCCGTGTACAGCACTGTCCTGTTTGTGTCCGTGGTTTGGACCATCCACAGCCAAGCCGGGCTTCCCCTACGGGTAGAGGAACTGCTGCGCGGCTTCGGACTGTTCGTCTGGATGCCCCTTCTTCTCCTCACGATAACGATGCTAGGTTCCGTCTATTTGCCAATGCTGGGGAACGGCATCTGCGCCGCCCTGTTGTACGGGTTCGCCCTCTTCACCGGGCTGGTCGAAGGGGTATCGAGCTATAGCGGGACCCACCCTGCAGTGGAAAAATTCGTCCTTCTGACCGGGCTGCTCCTACCCACGGACTCGGTCTACCGAAGAAGCCTCTACGATCTTCTGGGGGGAGAAGATTGGGCCGGGTTGGCATTATCAGACATGGGGCCTTTCTCCATGCCGAGTGTTCCTTCGAATGCCTTCCTCCTGTATACGGTGGGGTATGCGGCGGTTCTGCTCTTCCTGGGGTGCCGGGCGTTCAGCCGGAAAGATCTGTAGAGCTTGACCCTTCCGGTGGTCGATGCTACACCTCCTCATTTTCTTGTACAAGACGCCCTCCCGGCTGCCGGGAGGGCGTCTTGTATTTCAATCCATCCATCCTGAGGGAACATCTTCGAAGTAGGCACCCACTCTATTTGCTAGTTGTTCGGTTCCATCATAATACTCCATTCACTACTTATTAATAACAATCGATAATTTATAGTTTGCATGCTCGTTTAAATCTACTAAGAATTGATCCAATAATTCATTAGAAGGGAATTTACATTCTAGTAGATAACAACCGTCCCCACTAATTTTATAGTTGTTTATTGTGTATTTCTCTTGTGTTTTTATAAAAGAGAGATAAGGTTGGTGATAGGTGCTAATGGTATAGATCGTAATAAAAGCGTGCAAGAAGCACCCTAATTTAGGCTGATTAACTTTAATGGTATAACCCTCAAGCACCCCGTTATCCTCCAGTTTTGCAACTCTAGATGCAGCTGCTTGTCCGGTCAAATGAACTTTCTCTCCTAATTCTTTCATCGTAATACGGCTGTTTTTAGATAATTCATCCAATATATTCCTATCGGTTTGATCCAACATGAAATCACATCCTTTGCATCGAACGAGAAATAAAATGATGTAAATTAGTTTAAACGTAGAATTCGTTGACATCAATATCCAATCAGGATGAGCGTAATCCCATGTTCACTCCATTCACAAATCAATTTCAAAAATCAAGTTAAACCTTCAAATGACTTGATTTTATCTATGTAACAGCTAGTCCTTGATCGTATAAACTTAATTCACAAAAGAAAAAGAGCTGAAATGATGAAAGTAACACAAATTAGAAACGCAACTTTAGTTATTGAATATGCAGGGAAGAAATTTTTGATAGACCCCTTTTTGGGGGAGAAAGGTGCTTATCCGCCTTTTCCAAACTCGTTAAGACAAGATCAATTTAATCCTTTGGTTAGTTTGCCGACCTCCATCGACAATATTATAAATGTAGACGCCGTTCTTGTAACCCATTTACATTTAGATCACTTTGATGAGGCTGCCAAAGAGGTCTTGCCAAAAGATATCAGAATGTTTGTACAAAACGAAGTAGAGGCGAAGGAAGTTAAAAACGCCGGTTTCCAAAACGTGGAGGTTCTACAAGAAGATACGCCGTTCGAAGGTATCCATTTAATGAAAACAAAAGGCGAGCACGGAAGAGGAGAAATATTAAAACTTACTGGTTTCGTGTGTGGCGTTGTTTTCAAACACTCAAATGAAAAAACGTTATATGTAACTGGAGATACCGTCTGGTATGACGCGGTCCAAGAAGTAATCGAAACACACAAGCCTGAGATCATCGTTGTTAATGGTGGAGATAACCAGTTTCTTGAAGGCGGATCTCTTATAATGGGCAAAGACGATATTTATAAAGTGTATAAGGCCGCCCCTAGTGCAAAAATCATTGTCAGCCATATGGAGGCAGTGAATCACTGGACATTAGCTCGAAAAGAATTAATAAGCTTTATTGAAGAAAAGGGTATATCGTCCAATGTATTAGTGCCAGATGACGGCGAATCGTACAGTTTTTTCTAAAAACGGAGGGAAACAATAAAAAGAGGCTCCAGACATTGGATGCCTCTTTTTACTTGGTTTAACCTCTGATTTGTTCTATTTGTCATGCTAAGAAATTACGAATCCCCTACATGACGAAAGTGGATTTGTTTAATTACATTAAGTATCTTCCCGTGATCGACTGCTCTGCATGGATGATCTGCGGAGGTGTGCCCTCGAACACTACCTGGCCGCCCTTGTTGCCTCCGTCCGGTCCCATATCGATGATCCAATCCGCATGACTGATCACTTCGAGGTTATGCTCGATAACAATCACCGTATTGCCGGCATCCACAAGGCGGTTCATGATCTCCAAAAGGTGACCGATATCCGACATATGCAGGCCGGTCGTCGGCTCATCCATCACGTAGATACTGCCCTTCTTATGCAGCTCGCTTGCCAGCTTGATGCGTTGACATTCCCCTCCTGAGAGCGTGCTAAGCGGCTGGCCGAGTGTAATATAGTTCAGCCCCACATCGCTCATCGCCTGGAGCTTGCGCACAACCTCTTTTAGCTTAAAAAAATCCAATGCCTGCTCCACAGTCATCTCCAGCACTTCTGCAATTGACTTGCCGTTCAGCTTGTACTCGAGTACCTCTTCCTTGAATCGTCTGCCTCCGCATACTTCGCATGGCAGCTTCACACTGTCGAGGAATGCAAGGTCCGTGTACACTACACCTAGCCCTTGGCAGTTCTCGCAAGCCCCCTTGGAATTGAAGCTGAACAAGCTTTGGTTGACCTTGTTCGCGGAAGCAAACGCTTTGCGCACATCATCCATAATACCCGTGTAAGTAGCGGGATTCGAGCGTGTTGACACGCCTACCGCCGATTGGTCGATGACGATCGCATCCGAATGCTGGCTGAGGAATACTTCGTTTATCAGCGTACTCTTGCCCGAACCGGCGACACCCGTAACTACTGTCAGCACTCCGGTTGGAATATCTACACTAACGTTCCGCAGGTTGTGCAGCGAAGCATCCTTGATGGACAGTGTGCCGGATGGCTGCCTGCAATCGTGCTTCAGCTGAAGCGGCCGCTTCATATGGGTTCCTGTCAGCGTACTTGCCTCCAGCAGACCGTGGAAACTTCCTTCATACACGATGGTACCGCCGCGGCTGCCGGCGTGAGGCCCGACGTCGACGATATGATCCGCCACCTTGATCACATCGGGATCATGCTCGACGACAATCACGGTATTGCCCTTGTCGCGCAGCTTCTGAAGCAATCCATTTAACCGGTGTACATCACGGGGGTGCAAGCCGACGCTGGGCTCATCGAAGATATACGTGACATCCACCAGACTGCCGCTCAGGTGCTTCACCATTTTGACGCGTTGCGACTCGCCGCCGGACAATGTATCTGTCTCACGGTCAAGCGTCAAGTAGTCAAGTCCGATATCCACCAAATGCTGCAACCGCTCCGTCAGCGACTTGACGACCGGAGCGGCGACAGGATCGTCAATCTCCCGAATGACGCGAATGAGCTGTCCGACCTCCATGGAGGACATGTCCGCAATGTTGTGTCCATTTATTCTGCAGCTGAGCGCTGCCTGACTGAGTCTTGCGCCGCGGCAGCTGGAGCAAGAACCCTCGGTGATGAAAGGCGCGACAGCTTTTTGTGTGCGTTCGGACTTCGCCTTCACATCCTGCTTGATGTACTTGTTTGTAAACTTCTCGATGATGCCTTCCACTGTAATATTCATTGCCTTACCGGCGAAATCCATCTCCACTTTCCTCGCCTTGGCGTACAGCAGTTGCTCAAGTTCCTCATCCGAATACTCGCTCAGCTTCTTGTCGAGATCGAAGGACCCCGACTGCACGATCATGTTCCATTCCCAGCTGCTCACCGAATATTCCGGCAGCATGATTGCCCCTTCATTCAACGACTTTGACTTGTCCAGCGCCTTGCTCATGTCGACGCCCAGCCTGCGACCGATCCCGTTGCACTCGGGACACATGCCTTGCGGATCATTAAACGAGAACATGTACACATGCCCGACATAGGGCTGACCAACTCGGGAGAAAAGAAGACGGAGAATAGGAGAGATATCGGTAATCGTGCCCATCGTGGAATGGGAACCCCCGCCCAGCCTCTTCTGATCCACTGTAACAGCCATGCTCAAGTTCTCAATCCCGTCCGTATCCGGCTGCGGAATACGCGGCAAAAAGGTGCGGACGAACATACTGAAGTTTTCATTCAGCAGACGCTGGGATTCAGCGGCGATGGTATCGAAAACGATCGATGACTTGCCGGATCCGGATACCCCGGTGAAGATCGTGATCTTTCGCTTGGGAATGCGCAAGGATACGTTTTTGAGATTGTTTTCCCTCGCACCCGAGATTACGATAAATTCCTGATTCGATTCGCTCACGCTTATCATCCTTTCGAGAGTGTTAATTTCTTCTAATATTAACATTGAAATCATTTGTCGTGCATTACAAAATGGGGCAGCCTGAATATCACCCTATATTGTTCTAACCGGGAAGGTGAAGCGATATCTATCGAGCGACTTTACCCGTTTCGGAGAGAACTTGTCAAAATGTTCGAATCAACATAAACCGGCTGTTAAAAAGCTCCCGTTCGATAATACCGAAGCTTTATGATCAGGACTCCGTTTTTGTGTGGCATCCTACGACGCCCGTTCACCTTTGAGGTCCGGTACTTGAGCACACGCAACATAGTACACTTTATAAATATTAATATTTACTATGTGTACTATGTAAGCTATAATGATCACAGCTCCGCTGCCAACTTTTGACTATAGAGCTTTAACGGTATAGCGGACAATCCACCATACTTAGGAGGGAAACCATTTGTTCGAGCAATTAAAGGCTGATTTAATCGGACGTCTCATTTTACCGGGCGAGGAAGACTATAACGATAGAAGAAAGATTTGGAACACCGCCTTCGATAAGCATCCCGCGGCGATTTTGGTTTGCAAAGCCGCTTCCGATGCTGTCGCTGCCGTAAAATTTGCCAAAGAAAAAAGCATCGCGCTAACGATTCGCGGCGGCGGCCATCATGTAGCCGGAACAGCGATATGCGAAGGCGGCATCATGGTTGATTTTTCCGAAATGCGCAAGGTGACTGTCGAATTAGAGCGCCGCGTCGTGATCGTTGAACCGGGGGCAACGCTCGGCGACGTTGATGCGGAAACCCAAAAATACGGCATGGTAACACCTACCGGAACCGTTACGGAAACGGGCATCGCCGGACTAGCTTTATGCGGCGGAACCGGTTATTTGAGAGGCAAATACGGCTTGACTAGCGACAATATCGTATCCGCTCGTATGGTTACGGCCGATGGAGAAGCGATTACGGTCAGCGATCAGGAAAATCCCGATCTGTATTGGGCTATACGCGGCGGCGGAGGCAATTTCGGCATCGTCACTTCGTTTGAATTTCAATTATATCCGCTTGGACCTGAAGTTCTGGCGGTCGACGTCATGTACGATTACAAGGATGCAAAACAAGTTTTGCGTAATGCCCAAGCTTTTTTGCGTACGGCACCCGACGAAGTATCCTTTAATATGATGACCTTTCAAATGCCCGCCGCTCCAGGTGTGCCTGAGTCGCTGCATAATAAGCGGGTAATCGTAATAGCCGGTTTGTATGCCGGAGATAAAGCCGATGGGGATCAGGCCGTTCAACCGCTGCGCGAATTGGCTCAACCGATCTCGGATAACACGGGAATCGTCCGATATACGGAGCTGCAATCGAGGTTCGACCTCGCGGCGCCGAAAAATGTCGCCGTTGCAGGAACCTCGCTGTTCATTAAAGAGTTCAACGATGAAGCGATTGACGCCCTGCTCGCTAAGATCGAGCAATTGCCGAGACCGTCCTTATTGGTTCAATTCTGGGAATGCCACGGCAAAATGAATCGGATACCGTCCGACGCGACAGCGTTTGCCGTTCGGGATGCATCGTTTCTCCTTTGCTTCGATGTCGATTATCCTATGGAAGAAGAGCAGACATACAAGGAATGGATCGAATCCGCTTATGAAGCGATGCTGCCGTTTTCGCTTCGCAAAACATCCTATCTGAATACGGTCCGGAACGACCGCCAAATTACAATAGATACATATGGGGACAATTACGGGAAATTGGCCGCCTTAAAGCAAAAATACGACCCGACCAACCTTTTCAGGCATAATCATAATATCGAGCCGCAGGCTTAGCCCCATTGTAACCGCCAAAAACTCCGCTTCCTAATCGAAGCGGAGTTTTTGTATCGGATGTATTCATTCCTTCATAATGACCACTTCCGGCAATCCTATAACTCCCCGCGGACAAACCCGATTTCATCATGGCGGCAATCGATCGTCAAATTGCGGCCATCTAGGTGCCATAAATCGTTTTCTTCGATGAAAAATGTAATGCCGCCGTATTCATTCGATATTGCGGGATAACGCGGATCATCTCTCGTAATGCCGAATGCGAATGCATCTTCCCCGCCACCGCTGTACCTGACATAAATACGTATGAAGTCTCCCTCGCGATACCCCCAATCCTTCCGGAAACAATCCACTGCGGCATCCGTAACGATCAGCTTCATAATGTTATCCTCCTTAAGAATCCTTCTATCCGTTCCTAATAACGCAGACTGCTTTTTCTGATTATAGGCTCCGATGGATGCAGATGTAAACATAATGTCATAGCCGGCCATACGTTTGCCAGCATCAGTCGCATTTTACCGCTTTGCCCCGATAACGGCGGTCCGAAAGCCGGCTCCGCAGCCGTACTTGTCAACCTGATGTATTGTGTTAAAATACTTTTTATAAATAAAATTTAAATAAGTCCCGATTGTACTATGCAGTTCTAAATAAGGTGGTGATCCCTTTGCAGCCTAATGCCGATTTATCGACCCGTGATACGATATTGCATTTGCTAAAAACAAATGACGAGCTTACCGCCAAAGAACTTACGGATCGGCTGGACATTACGTCCATAGCCGTCCGCCGTCATATCGACACGCTGGAGCGCGACGGATTAATCGAATCGAGAATCATACGGCAGCCGATGGGCAGGCCGACTGCCGCGTACCATTTGACCGATCGCGCCGACGCGCTGTTTCCGAATAAATATCACGCTGTCGCCCTCGACTTGCTCGACGAGCTGGTGAAGGAATCGGGCGAGAGTATGGTCGAGCGATTGTTCGAACTCCGCAAAGAAACGCTGTATAAGAAGTATGCAGACATGATGGTAGACAAAGACTTTCATGATAAATTATCCGCGCTTGCCGACATCCAGAACGAGAACGGCTACATGGCGGAATTGCAAAAAAATAGCGATCACGAATACGTTCTGATTGAGCATAACTGCCCGATCGCGCAAATCGCGAATCAGTACACCCATGCCTGCCAATGCGAATTACGTTTGTTCGAAGCTTTGCTGGATGCGGATGTCACCTGTCCGGAATGCTTGGCCAAGGGCGGCAAAAAATGCGTATATCGAATTCGGACGCGCAACCTCCAATCCTAGAACTTCAAATCATTTCCTGCATTTGGAACATACCTTATTTTCAAAAAAACGCCAATCGATGTATAACATATCGATTGGCGTTTGGATTGTTACGAGATCGGCTTACATTTTTTCTTTCCCTGTAAATAATCCTTAAAAACCAAAACAGCAACGACAATAAAGCTTATGCTAACCATCCTAAAGATTGAACCTACACTAATCCATTTCGCTACTATGCCTAGTGTAAATGCGCTTATTCCAACGCCGACATCGAAACTGGAGAAAAACGTTGCATTAGCGGCGCCACTTTTTTCTTTACTCACCTTCTGAACGGCCCACGTTTGTAGGGATGGCATGACGGTTCCATATCCAGCGCCAAATAGAATCGCGGCAACAATTAATTGAAAATCATTTGTTGCGTATGACAATACGATCATGGATAAAAATCCCAGAACAGCTGAACTAATGATGATAGACCAAGGGCCTTTCCTGTCATACCATTTACCCGTAAATGGGCGAATTATCGTGGCCACAGTTGCATTAATAAGGTAAAACAGAAAAATGTGAGACAGCCCTTGTTGTTTACCGAATAGAACTAAGAAAGAAATAATGGCTCCAAAAGCAAGTGTACTTATCACCGCAAGCAATGCAGGAAACCATGCCTCTTTTTCAAAAATCATAGGGAAGAATCGGAACGGTTGTTTCTCACCTTTTTCAGATTCTGGTGCGTGTGTGAATAAAAGTGTAATGACTGCCAATAGACTTATCATTGCAGACGACCAAATTAAAGCTACAAAGGAATAAGAATCGTATATATATAACCCTAAACTCGGGGCTATAATCGCTCCGACTGTTGTGGAAACGGAGAAATAACCCATGCCTTCCCCCAACCGCGTCTTAGGGATCAAATCAACCGCGATCGTGCTGTTAGCCGTTGTAGATCCCCCCCATGCAATGCCATGGAAGATTCGCAACAATAGAAACAGCCATACAAACTGGAGAAACGGATACAAGATTGTAAAAATCATTAAAGCTGCGCACGCGATAATTGCCAGCGGCTTTCGCCGATTTCCTATTAAATAGTACCCGACAAAAGGCCTGATCAACACAGCGCCGACGGTAAAAAGTGATGTTACCAATCCTACTTGAACGGAAGATGCATTAATCGTTAACAGATAGGCTGGTAAAATGGGAAGCAGCATTTCAAACCCAATAAATACAAAAAAATTGCTCATAAACAACAGAAGAAATGATGCCGTAAATATATTTTTGTTCTCCATAGTTACTTTCCTCGCTTCTAAATTAGAATGTTAATCTAGAAGCGAGGAAAACACGGAGACGTTTTTCAATTGTCTAAGCTTTTTAGACAATTGACTCACCCTCTCTATTTGTCTTTGCTAAATTGATGTCTTCACCATAAAGACATTCAACTTCCAACATGATATTTTAACTTATTTCATTCGTTCTATCAAATTGTTCTCCCCCGTTTCGCCCGACAAGTAGTTCTCAATCAATTGCAAGTACACCTTTACCGTCGCCTCAAGCTCGCTGATCTCTACAAATTCCACGTCCGCGTGAGCCGAGCTTTGATCGGGGCCGTGACAAAGCGTCGGTATGCCGAGCTGAGACACGAATATTCCGGCATCGGTCACGATTTTCTTCCCGGCGAGCGGCAGCGGCCTGTTCTTTACTTGTCGTACGGCGTCAACCAGCGCTGCGACGGCGGGATCATGCTTATCGATCCTATATCCGTCTCTAACCTTCGTCAATTTCACATCCAACGTAACGGCGAATCGGGCTGCGATCTTGTCAAGCTCCGTACGCAGCTCCCGCTCCACTTCCGAGAAAGTCGTTTGCGGGCCGTATCTCCGAACGCCGACCAGCTCGGCCCTGTTCGGATGCTGATTATAAAATTGACCGCTGTGGACCGAACCGATGAAGTATGAAGCGTAACCGATATCCTCGACATATTCTTGTTCGAGCCTTCGATTAAGCTCATTCAGGCTGTCGATAATGGCTGCCGTCACGTTGACCGGATGCGGGGTTCCCGGCACGGTATACAACTGGTGGCTCGGCTCCCCTTCCCGCCGGACGATAATCTCGAACGTTGCCGATCCGAACTGGGCGATCGTGCAGTCGGATGACGCCCCTTCCATCACTACGGCTGCGTCTGCCTTAAGCTCGACGTTCTCCGTCAATTCGATCAGATCTTCCCCATGACCGCCGGGGCTTTCGTGAAGGCTGTTGGCGACAATGATCATTTTGCCCGCCAATCGGGTGCCGCTGTCCCTCAGTACGCGGATCGCTTCCGCAATGCAGGCAAGCGACCCTTTCATGTCGCACGCCCCTCTGCCATAAACCCGTCCTTCTTTCACACAAGCGGGCTCATGAGCCAGCGGTACCGTATCCATATGTCCGTTGAAAAGCAAGGTTTTGCCTGGACCGTTGCCATAAACGGCAACCAAAGTCGGATTGCCCGGAACGAATTCGTATCGCTCCACATGACAGCCGACGCTGCGTAATAAAGCTTCGTATTTCTCCGCCATCTCCCGTGTATCTCCTGTGGGACTCGCAATGCCAACCAACTCGAGCGTATCGGCAGTAATCCGTTCGGCGCTTACTTGATCCAGCAATGACATTCGTTTCCAACTCCTTAGCATCCATCAGATTTCTTATAAATTCAAAATACGGATATTGATTTAAAATACAAAGCTATCGATTTCGAATGGTGCTACGACAGAAACAAATCAATTGACAAACGGACATCTTAACTTTTATAGTTTAATTGTTGAACTTGGTTCAATATACAGAACCGTAAATCATGTATGAATCCCAAGGAGGAATAGCAATGAGACTTAAAGGAAAACGCGCACTTGTAACCGGCGCCGCCCAGGGGATCGGCTTAGGAGTTGCCACCCGCTTCGTGCAAGAAGGTGCCAGCGTCATTCTGCTCGATGTCCGCACCGACGAATTGGCTGCAGCAGCCGCGCAGCTGCAGCAATTAGACGTTCAGCCGCAACCCGAAGTAAGAAGCGTCGTTTGCGATTTATCCGATCCGTCTCAGGTGGAACAGGCTGCCGATTTCAGCTGGAGCTGTTTCGGAGGGGTCGATATTCTGGTTAACAATGCCGGGATAGCGGTACGAGAGCCTTTCACCTCCATTTCGCTCGAGCGCTGGAGGAAAATAATCGACGTCAACCTGAACGGTACGTTCATCCTTAGCCAGAACATTTGCAAACGGATGATCGAGGCCGGCATCCAAGGATCTGTCGTTAATATGGCCTCCAAAAACGGCTTGGCCGGCAGCGCCATGCTTGCGCACTACAACGCATCCAAAGGCGGCGTCGTGCTGCTGACGCAATCGATGGCCGTCGACTTGGCGCCGTACGGCATTCGCGTCAATGCGGTCGCGCCGGGCTTCATCGATACGCCTCTCGACCGCAAGCTGAAAGAAAGCCAAGCGGAAAGTCTCGTTCTAACCGAACGCACGCCGATGCGCCGTCTCGGTACCATTGAGGAAACCGCAAACGCTTTCCTGTTTCTCGCTTCCGACGAGGCCTCCTATATTACCGGCACGACGCTTGTCGTGGATGGAGGACATCTCGCAAACGCAGGCGATTTGTAACAGCCGTTCCGGAAAGCAGTCATGATGAGCCTTAGAAGCGATTCTAAGGCTCTTTTTTCTTTCAGCCAGCAGCCGGCGCTACTACTCGAATTGCTTCGCATGCAGTCCGCTATAAAATCCCCCGGCCGCAAGCAATTGCTCGTGCGTGCCTCGCTCGATGATTTCGCCGCCGTGCAGCACAAGAATTTGATTCGCGTCGCGAATCGTGCTCAACCGGTGGGCGATTACGAAGCTGGTGCGCCCTTTCATAAGAGCAGCCATCGCCTGCTGAATATGCATTTCCGTACGCGTATCGATGCTGCTGGTCGCTTCGTCGAGAATCAGTATCGACGGATCGGCCAAAATCGCCCGGGCGATCGTAATCAGTTGGCGCTGGCCGTGGCTCACATTGCCACCTTCGGCAGCAAGCGGCGTATCGTAGCCTTGCGGCAGCTTCATGATAAAATCGTCGGCTTTCGCCAGTCTGGCTGCTTCACGCATTTCCTCTTCCGTCGCATCGAGCCGACCGTAGCTTATATTCTCACGAATGGTACCGCTGAATAGATAAGCATCCTGCAATACGATACCGAGCATGCGGCGCAGACCGCTTTTGTCCCATGTGCGGATATCTTGCCCGTCAATGGTAATCGAGCCGGATTCGATTTCGTAGAAACGGGTAAGCAGGTTGATGATCGTCGTTTTGCCGGCCCCGGTAGGTCCGACCAGCGCAACGACATCGCCCGGTTCCGCAATAAACGAAACGTTTCGCAGCGTCGGCGCTTCGCCATACCGAAACGTCACGCTCTTAAACGCCACTTCCCCTTTAACCGGGCCGGGTTGTACAGCCTCCCCATCCCCTGCATACTCCGTCGCTTCGTCCAGCGTTTCGAACACGCGCTCGGCGCCGGCCATACCGGATTGAATCATGTTGTACTGATTGGCCAGATCGTTGATCGGGCCGCTGAACTGCCGCGAGTAGGCGAGAAAGCTGACGATGACGCCAATCGACGTATACCCGCGATAGGCCATCCAGCCGCCGGCGACAGCAAGAACGATAAAGCTCACATGATTCATCATGTTCATGATCGGCCCCATCATCCCCGACAATATTTGCGCCCTCGTTCCTACAGCCGTCAGCCTTGCGTTGATCTCCTGAAACTGCTCCGCCGCTTTGTCTTCTCGATTGAACAGCTTTACGACTTTTTGCCCGGAAATCGTTTCCTCGGTAATCCCGTTCAATTCGCCCAAATGCTGCTGCTGCGCTTGAAAATGCCTCTTCGTCCGCTTCGCAATCTCTTTGGTGAGCAGCGTGACGAGAGGGATTGTGAAGAGCGCAATTCCAGTCAGCCAGCCGTTCAATAGCGCCATCATGATAAGGGAACCGGTGAGCATAAGCATGCTTGCGATCAGCTGCG
This sequence comes from Paenibacillus litoralis, assembly GCF_046244365.1. Lineage (NCBI taxonomy): Bacteria > Bacillati > Bacillota > Bacilli > Caryophanales > Paenibacillaceae > Paenibacillus > Paenibacillus litoralis. The sequence continues at coordinate 4,752,074 of NZ_CP176395.1, forward strand.
GCAAGCTTTGGTTCAGCGTATTCGAAACGTTCTCGATATCGTTCGTCGTCCTGCTTATCAGCTCGCCATGCGTTCGCTTGTCGAAAAACCGCAGAGGCAGCAGCTGCAAATGGGCGAACAAGTCGGTGCGCATATCCCGCACCGTACGTCCGGACACGCCTGCCATCACGTAAGCCTGCAGCCAAGTCACGACACTCGCGCCAGCGTAGACAGCTGCGAGGACGATGGACAGGCTCAGAAGTCCCTCCTTGTCGTGTGGAATGACATATCGGTCAATCGCCATACCGATCAAGTACGGCCCCGCAAGCGACATGGCCGTGCCGGCCGCAACGAGGACGATCACAGCGAACAGGCCTGTCCGCTGGCGGCGAATATACCGCCACACTCTCGTCAAAGCGGCTGCCGTATTTTGCGCTTTTCCTTTTGAGACTTCATCCGTTCTCCGTCTGCCGGGCACTCCGAGTGCGGCGGACAAATCTGCAGGATCGCCTTTTCCCCTTGCTAAGCCGCTATTCCGCTCGCTCATGTAGAAAGGTCCTCCTTCCATTCCTGAGAACGGTCGATTTCGCGATAGATGTCGCTCGTCAGCACCAGCTGCTCATGCGTACCCGAGGCGGCAACGCGCCCATTCTCCAGCACGATGATCGTGTCGGCATCGCGGATCGAGGCGATGCGTTGTGCGATCACGATACACGTACTTTGCGTCATCAAGCGCCGCAACGAACTTCGAATGCGCGATTCCGTCGCCGTATCGACAGCGCTTGTGCTATCGTCAAGAATAAGGATGCGCGGACGCATCAGAAGCGCGCGGGCGATCGAGATCCGCTGCTTTTGGCCGCCCGACAAATTGACGCCGCGCTGGCCGAGCATCGTGTCATAACCTTCCGGCAATTGCGTAATGAAATCATGCGCATCCGCCGCTTCCGCCGCGGCTCTCACTTCTTCCTCGGAAGCGTCCGGCTTGCCGTACCGGATATTGTCGCGTATCGTACCGGTAAACAAAATCGCTTGCTGCAGCACCATGCCGATCGATTTGCGCAAATGACGGGCGGCCATGTCGCGAACATCGATACCGTCGATCATCACTCGGCCGCCCGTTACGTCATACAGGCGCGGAATGAGGCTGGCAAGCGCCGACTTGCCCGAACCGGTCGCGCCGAGAATGCCTATCGTTCGTCCGGGTTTGACCGTAAAGGTGATATCCTGCAGCACCGGTTTGGACGAATCGGCGCCATAAGCAAAGCTGACGCGATCGAACGTCAACTCCCCTGCCCGGACCGCGTCAGTGACGGCGATTTCCGCATCGGCCATACCCGGATCGCTCTCCAGCACCTCATGGATACGATCGGCCGAAACTTGAGCGCGGGAAATGAGCGGCAGCATGCCGCCGATCCATATCAGCGACATCAACAGCTGCGCCAAATAACTGAGAAAGGCGATCAAATCGCCAACCGGCATCGTGCCTGCCCATGTCTGAGCGCCGCCGAACCAAAGCGCGGCCACGGTGCCGAAGTTCAGCAAAAGCATGAGCAGCGGCATGTTGACGGCGACGGTACGCGCCGCCTTTAATGCGGCTTCCAAATGGCTGCCGTTCGTACCTTCGAACCTTTGCCGTTCATAGCTGCCGCGAACGAACGCTTTCACGACGCGGATACCCGACAAATTTTCTTGTATGACCGTATTCAATCCGTCTAGCTTTTGCTGCATACGCGCATATTGCGGCAGCGAGATCCGGGCAACGGCATACAGCACGATAACCATCAGCGGCACTGTAAACAACAGGACGAGCGACAGCTTGGGACTGATCGCGATTGCCATCACGATGCTGCCGATAATGAGCCCGAGGCTCCGTACCAAGATGCGGAGCATCATTTGCACCGTGTTCTGCAGTTGCATGACGTCTCCCGTCAACCGGGTGATGAGCGTTCCGGATGTAAACCGGTCGAGACGCGCGAACGAGAACGTCTGTACCTTACGGAACAACCGCAGCCGCAAATCGGCGGCAAATCTTTGTGAAGCGATAGTCGAAAATACCGTGCAGCCTACGCCGCCGACAATTCCCACCAGAGCAACACTTATCATGACTAACCCTGTATTCCATATAGGCGAAAGCTCGCTCTTCATGACGCCATCGTTGATGATGCTTGCCATCAGCTTCGGCTGCAGCAAATCCATACAGACCTCCAGCAGCATCAGCAGCGGAGCGAGCAACGTAAACGCCCAATACGGTTTAAAAAACGATCGCAACTTCCACAAAATTGCAGCCCTCCGCTATTTAGTCGACTAACTATTTAACTCTTTTTGACCAAACTCGAAGAAGATCGTCCGCATCTTCGCTTCTTCAAGAAAGTAAGCTCGTGCAGCAACCGAATCTTCATTTATAGGTCCGACGAAGAGCAAGGTTTTCCTTGCTCTTCGTCGGAGACCGCTGCCAAGTTCCATTTACCCTTTAACCGAACCGACCAGCATCCCGGAAATAAAATATCGCTGCAAGAACGGATATACCAGCATAATGGGCAGTACTGTAATCATCGTGATCGCCATCTTCAAGCCCTCCGGCGTAACCGTATTGGCGTTTGCGTTCATGGCCCCCGATTGCATCAGGCTCGCGTTGTTCGCGTTGGAAAGCGTTTGGTAGAGCACATACTGCAGCGTGAAGAGTTCGGGATTCATCGCATTGTACAGCTGCGTATCGATAAAGCTGTTCCACTGCCCCACCGCCGAAAATAATACGACCGCGGCAATGACGGGCAGACAGAGCGGGAAAATAATCTTCCAAAATACCGTCAAATCGTTCGCCCCGTCCACGACCGCCGCTTCCTCCAGCGAATCCGGCAGGCTTTCAATGAAGGTTTTGATAAGGATCATGTTGAATACGCTGACGGCTGTCATGACGATATACACCCAGAACGTCTTGGAAAGATTCAGCTGAACGATGAGAACATACAGGGGAATCAGCCCGCTGGATAAATACATCGTAAACACAAAGAACTTGCGCCAAAAACGAACCGCTATCAAATCGTCCCTCGTCAAACAATAGGCCGCCATCGACGATACGAAAATCATGACGATCGGACCCAGAAGCGTTCTTCCGACGGAAATCAATATGCTGTGAAAGATAGCCGGATCTTCAAACGCCTTCGCGTAAGCGTCAAGCGTAAAGCCCGCAGGGAACAACAGCAAGCCTTGGGGCAATTTGCTCGTTTCGCTGAGCGAGTAGCTGGCGATATACAAGAAAGGAAAGAGCATGACAATCCCGACAATCGACATCCATACATAGTTGGCCGCATCAAAAAGCCGGTCGAACGCTGTTCTTTTTCTCACGACAGCTCCCCCCTTTACAGCAATGATTTGCCTGTTATTTTCTTGGACAGCCAGTTGGCCCCGATGACCAGAAGCAGGCTGACAATCGTCTTGATGATGCCGACCGCCGTTGCATAAGGGAAATTTCCGAGCTTGAGACCGAATTTATAAATATACATGTCCAGAACCTCCATCGTCTCCCAGTTGGTCGGGTTCGTGAACAGGTAGAAAAGGTCGAAATCGGAATTAAGCACCCAGCCGATATTAAGAATCAACAATATAACGAGCGTCGGCATTAAATTCGGCACCGTAATATGCCATATTTTTCTAAACCGTCCCGCTCCGTCCATATCGGCCGCCTCGTACTGCTCGGAAGATATGGACGTGATTGCCGCCATATAAATAACGCCGTTGTAGCCGAGGTATTTCCAGCCCTCCACAAAAATGATGAGAATCCATGAAAACGCTTTATCCCCAAGCACATTAATGCCTTGCTCGAGAATCCCGTTCTTCACCAGCGACACGTTGATCGCCCCGGTCGAAACCCCAAGCAGCGCATGAATAATGGCATACACGATTACCCACGAAACAAAGAACGGGAAGAATGAGACGGTTTGAATGATTTTTTTGAACCATTTCTGACGAATCTCATTTAACAAAATGGCGAACACCAAGGCGACGGTCAGGTTCAAAATAATAACCGATACGTTCATAACGAGCGTATTGCGAATTAAATAAATAAAATCGGTGCTTTCCATGAAAAACATTTTAAACTGCTGAAGACCGGTCCACGGCGCCTTCCACAGACTGATGCCCACCTGATAATTTTTGAAGGCGATCAACCACCCGAACAGCGGTATATAATGAAAGAGGACCGTTAACAGAACCGCCGGAGCCATCATTAGAAACAAATATTTTTGCCTGAACGCTTTGTTTATCCATGTTGCTTTCGGTTGCCGTACCGCTCCCGAGACGATCGCCAGCGCTTCCTGTTTCGCCATGCTCGCGATTCCCTCCTCTCCTGACAAACGCCAAATTAGAGAAAAATGGGGAATTTACAAGGTAGACTTCAATAAATTCCCCATTGTTTCGTTATTTCATATACTCTTTCACTTTGGCTTGCTGCTGCTGGAACAGCTGGTTGTACTTATCGACGACTTTTTGCGGGTTCAGAGCCTGATATTGCTTAATCAGCTCCTGCCAAATCTGTTCGAATTCCGCTTCCGACTTGGCCATAACCAGTTTCGCAGAATTTTTCACGCGAAGCTCGACGATTTTCTGAGAAATCATCCCCTCCGAGCTGGCAGGATCGATAATGATCCCGCTCGCCAGTCCCCCCGGAGCCGGTACGCCGTTCTTCCGGAACCAATCCTTCGAGTCGGCCCATCCGAGCGACTTGTAAGCATCCGCCACCGTCTTGGTCAAGGAGAATTCGTCGGAAGCCGCGGTTTCGTTCAAGAGATTGTAAGGCTGGTTATCCTTCGCCGTAAGCCACCTAAAGCCCAGGAACGACATGCCGGCACCAATGCCTTGCTTAGATAAATAATTCGGGTCCTCCTGGTATCCTTTTTTAAATTCGTCGGTCAGCACCCGTTTGCCATCGATCCGCTTGTAATGAACCCCTTCTACGCCGGATTGAAGCAGGATCTGCCCTTCCTCGGAAGAAACCCAATCGATCAGCTCGAAAATCCGCTTCGGATCCTTGGCGTTTTTCGTGATGATGACGGAGTCGTACGGACGCACCGTCTCTAAACGAAGATTTTTCTTCTGTCCTTCCTTGACCATCGTATTTGTCTGGATCGGCAGCTGGACGTAACCGAGCTCCGGATGCCCCCCTTTTTCCAGCGTCTTGTTGACCGTATCTTTGATCCACATCGTGTAATAGTAGCCTAACGCTTGGCCGGAATTGATTTTCTCCGTCACTTGGGTGAGCGTATCCGTGAAGCTTTCGTTGTCGAGCAGCCCCTCCCGGTACAATTTATTGAAGAACTGGTACGATTCCTTCGTATACGCGTTCAAAAGCATATCTTCGAATTTCTGGTCTTTGATATTGAAGATTACCCCTTCGTTGCCGACCGAGATATACTTATCCCCTTTTTCGTACAGAATGGGCATAATGCCGGCCATCCCCCATGACTCTGCAAAAGGAGCGACAACCCCGAGCGTTTTCTTGCCGTTCGTCGTCGGATGCGCAGCTATCGCTTTCTTCAGGAATTCCACATAATCATCCGTGCTCAGCAGCTTCGGATAGCCCTGTTCCTTGAGTACATCGTTACGAATGGCTATATCTTGGCATTCGCAAAAATTGTTGACATCCTGCGGAACGTTCGTTTCCCATTTGTACAATTTGCCGTCGCTCGCAGGCAGCCGCCAAAAAGGAATGGAAGCCTTATTGGCCTCGTTGAAATGTTTGGCATCCTTCAAATAATCGTCCAGAGGCAGCGCGGCGCCTGCATTGATGAATTTCGTTACTAAATCCTGACGTTCTACGCGCAGTAGCTCCGGATAGTCTCCGGAAGCGAGCATCATGTTCAGCTTATCCCGATAGTCGCCGTTAAAAGGAATGAATTCAAACACGATGTTGAATTTATCTTTAATCACTTTGCCGACGGGGGTCTCGTCGCTTTTCTTCACGACCGTTGATCCCGTCGAAGTTACCAGCACCCTGATCGTATATAACGATTTCTCCCCGGTTTTGGCGCCTTCCGATGTCGTTTCCCCCTGCTTTGAACCTGACCCGTTCGTACAAGCTGCCATAAATAGCAGCAAAGCCGCAACGCCAATCCCCGTCATCCGTTTCCAAAGTTTCAATGTCATTCCCCCCTTTAATTGTTCCTTGCCCTCATCTTACAGTTTAATAATTTGATCCGCATACGAAGCGCTCTTCCGGAAGTCGGGCATATCCATCGTTCTTCCGCCGTTCATAACGGACAGCTCGGATAACAGCGCCACGGCCGTCCATTCGCAGGCGTCGTAAACATCGATCGCCGGTTTTTCCAAGCCCTTGACCGCATTTACGAAGTCCTCGACGATAAAATAATCGCTTCCCCAATGACGCGCATTTTTCTGCTCTTCCGTCGCATTCTTGTAACGGTCCGGCAAATAATCGTGGAAGTCGCTCAGCGGACTCCACTTTCTTTCATACTCGGTGTCGCCGCCCATCGATTCCAGCCACACTCTGCCCTGGTCGCCCAGAAAGCTCGGCCCTTCGACGCATCCCTTCGTTCCCTGCAGCGAGTGATAGATACTGAGCGGCCGCTTGGATATGCAATCGTGGCGAAGCTTGATCAGCTTCCCGCTTTCCATCTGGCAAAGCGTGATCGTCGTGTCTTCTTGGCGGAAACGGGAATCCGTATGCCATCCTGTACCGAAGCAAGAAACGGAGCGAATCCGGTCGCCTTCAAACCATTTCATGACCGGCCCGAGGCTATGCGTCGGATAGAAGTTCCCTCGCTTGCCGAGCTGCCAATACTTGCGCCACGTCGGTGCGGATTGTTCTGCCGCGTCAACACGGTTAAATTGATACGCCAATCTGCGGACGTCGTGTACATATTCCCCTTCGCCAAAGTAAACGTCGCCCAACAAGCCATCCTTCACCATATTGGCGATAAGCTGATTTTCCGGAATGTAGCAATAGTTTTCCGCCATCATATAAACGCTATTAGACGATTCCACGGTTTCTTTCAGCCACCATAGTTCGTCCATCGTGACTCCCGCCGTAACTTCACAGAGCACATGCTTGCCTGCCTGGAGAGCCGCGATCGTCTGCGGTACGTGAAGCTGCATTGGGGTTGAAATGACTACGGCATCGATGTCCGATTCCAGCATATCTTCGAAAATTCGGTAAGTACGGGGTATTCCGTGCTCGCGCGCCGCTTCCTGGAGATACTCGCCATCCAGATCGCAAAGCGCTACAACCTCCGTATCGGGACAACTCTGGAAACCTTGAAGCGTACTGAGCCCGCGCGCTCCTACGATCCCTACTTTAATCGTCATATTTATCCTCCCGATCATAATGTTCAATATATTGAATTATTTTCATTATATTGAACTATCATTGTATTTTCTTTATTTACACCTCGTCAAGAAAGGTTGTTTAAGCGCTTTCATGGCTTTCTGCTAACGCTTGCTAGTACGATCCGTTACCCTCTCCCTACAACGGGCGGAACGAATACCGCCTCTTCCTTGCTGTTGGGACGCAGAAAATCCAAGTCGCATCCTTCATGAGGCTGCAGCACGTGATCCTCGAACATTCGCAGGTATCCCCGAACGTTTCGCCGCGGTGCCGGTGTCCACGCTTTCAAGCGGGCCCTTATCGTTTCATCGGGCACGTCCAGCTGCAGCGTTCCGCGTTCGACGTCGACTTCGATCCAATCGCCATTCTCCACAACCGCCAGCAGTCCGCCGGCTTGCGCTTCAGGCGAAACGTGCAGAATGACCGTCCCGTAGCTGGTGCCGCTCATGCGGGCGTCGCTGATCCGCACCATATCGCGAACGCCTTGCTGCAGCAATTTGCGCGGAATCGGTATGGAGCCCCACTCCGGCATCCCCATCCCGATCGGGCCGTAATTGCGAAGCACGAGCACCGATTGTTCGTCGACCTGCAGCTCGTCGCTATCCAGTTGCTTCAACATCTCCTCGTAATCGTCAAAGACAACCGCTTGGCCTCGATGCTTGTCCAATCCGAGCGAGCTGGCCGATCGTTTGAGAACCGCACCGTTCGGACTTAGATTGCCCTTCAGCACGACGAGACCGGATCGTTCCTTGAACGGTTCGTTCAGACCGGATATGATTTGCGGGTTTTTCGTTCCTTCCCGATACGTTTCGGCGAGCGGAGTGCCCAGCGCCGTCAAGCAGCTGCCTTCCAACTCGGGCAAGAGCTGATGAATTACGGCCGCCAAGCCTCCCGCTTCATAGAAATCGTCCATACTGCCGCTGCCGCTCGGCTGCAGGTTCACAAGCAGCGGGATATCCCGCGAATATTCCTCGTACCATTCGAGCGGTATCGTAATCCCAAGCCTTCCCGCAATCGCCGTCAAATGGAGCGCCGCATTCGTGGATCCGCCGATTGCCGCGAGCAGCTTGATCGCATTGCGGAAGGCGTCTTCGGTCATTAAGTCGGATGGCGTCAACCGCTCGCGTACCATACCTACAATCCGTCTCCCCGTTTGTTCCGCGGCTGTTTGCCGGGAGACATGCGTAGCCGGAATGCTTGAGGTACCGGGAAGCATCATGCCGAGCATCTCGGACATGCTCTTCATCGTGGAAGCCGTCCCCATGACCGGGCAACCGCCCTTCGTGCAGGAAATGCAGGCTTCCAACTCGTTCATATCCTCGCGGCTCAGTTCTCCGGCCTGATAATCCTCGAAATATCTCCACAGGTCCGTGCCGTAATTGACCTTCTTGCCGCGAAAGACGCCCGATGCGCGATGCCCGGCCGCCAGCTGAAGTGCCGGCAGATCGCAGCTGGCTGCAGCCATCAGCTGCGCCGGAGTCGTTTTGTCGCATTCGCATAGCAGCACCACCCCGTCAATCGGAAGTGATCGGATCGTTTCCTCCACATCCATGGCCATCAAATTCCGGTAAGGCAGATCGGAAGGCTTCATGAAATCGGCCGGCGTGGAAATCGTATGCATCTCGACCGGGTATCCTCCAGCCATCAACACTCCTCGTTTCACGTACTCCACTAGCTCGCGATGAGGGGCGTTGCAGCTGTTCAGATCATTCCATGAATTAAAAATGCCGATGATTGCCTTGCCTGCGAACGACTCGGGATCGTGGCCGCAGGCTCGCATCGCGGAAAGATGCTGGAAACGCGTCTCCGCATTCTCATGTTGGAACCATTGTTCGCTTCTAAGCCGCATTGAGTCGATCCTCCTTCTCCATAAAGTCAATCCGCTTATTGTTCAGGAGCCGGTAGATCAAGCGTCTCCTCCGGCATCCATACGTTTATGGATGAACCTCTTTTTTCTGGCCGCTTGAACCAGAAGGCACGCTAGAAATGCAATCATCAAGAGCGACGAGTAACGGTACATCGCGGCATATCCGGTAAACGAGGCGACTAGGCCAAGCAGCATGGCGCCCGATGCAACGCCGAAGTCAAGGGAGTTGAAATACATCCCGTTGGCTAATCCCCTTTTGGACACGGGGACAGCCTTGACCATCCACGTTTGCAAACAGGAGCGGATGCTTCCGTAGCCTATTCCGTAACAGATGGACCCTGCTAGGATTGACCATAAGGAAGCAGCGCTTGAAAGGAATAAGACGCATGCAATAACCGAGACCGCACCGGCAGTCAAAATACCCGCGTTTCCGAACCGGTCGTCCCATCTTCCGACAAACGCACGAGCGCTTACGATCGCCAAAGTGAAAATAAGAAAAAACAAACTGACATGCGCGATACCCGCTTGTACGCCGTAAAGCGCAAGGAAGCTGATAATTCCGCCGTGAACAACCGCCAACAAAAGATTCAACAGCATGGGGACGGACAGCAAGGCAAATGCTTGGCCGGAATCTTTGTTTTCAGCAGCCGCCAGGGGTGCCCCACCGGCAGTACGAAGCGGCCGTACAAGAGGCAGCAGGCCGAGCGCAAGCAGCGGTGCAGCCATTGAGGCGGTCATGAGCGGCTCCATTCCCCATTCATTCAGAAGCCGCAATCCAATGAGCGGACCGACCGACATGGCAATGCTGATGGATAAGCCGAAAATCCCCATCCCTTCTCCCATGCGTTTGTAAGGCAGAACATCCGTTGCCATCGTCGCAAATAGCGTACTGGTTATACCGAAACCGATGCCGGAAAAAGCTCTAAACAGCAGCACCCAAACGATGCCGTCCGTCCATAAATATCCGGCTCCCGACAAGATCGTTACGGCCAATCCCCAAACGACGATCGAATAATTTCTTTGTTTCTGTACCACCTTTGCGGCGAACAAACGCGAGATGATTGCAGTAAAAGCGAAAACGCTCGTGATCGAACCGGCAACCCAATCATCCGCACGAAAAGTATGTTTTACATAGGAAGGCAGCGTAGGAAGAATCATATGCAGATTGATGAATACCAATAAATTGCACAAGGCAAGTACGGCAAACGGCCTGGACCATATTTTCCCGGCGTCTGCGCCACAGTCGGTTGGCGGATTCACTTGCGCTCCTCTCTTTAGCGAAGATCGTCTAGAGTCCGGCTTGCAGTCCGGCAGCGTCGATCACCCCAAAACTTGTAAGCCCTTTCATTTATCAAAATGGCTATTTGTCCTACTAATCGTCTAAGTTCCCTATGTCGCCAAAGCCTCACAAGAGATAGCTGGAAAACTTGGTTTCAACTTCACATCTCCGATATTAAAGATTTATTATATCTATATTGGGGAACATACATTCATCTCTCCGGCGAATTGTTTTAGCTTATGGGTCACTCCTGCCAAGTTCGTCTTGATAATAGGCTATTTTCGCTTCCGATTCGTTCCTCGCCGTACTGCTCTTCGCAATCATCGTATCCCCCTCTTCTATGGTATGGTGGTTGTGCCTTACACCTTTATTCTAGAAGAGGAGCGCCGTGAATGTAACATGACAAAACCGTTATTAAAGCAGGGCAAAAAAGCACAGATGATGAAAGCACTTACGTTAAACTTCGCGTCCGACTGGTTTTTTTGTACTCCGCTGGAGAAACACCCTTGAATTTCTTGAATATCCGATAAAAGTAATTTAAATCTTTGTACCCGACCTCCTCGCAGACTTCATACGTTTTCAAATAGCCCTCTTCCAGCAGTTTCGCCGCTTTTTCCATTCGGATGCCGTTCAAATAATCGACGAATCCCATACCCGTATGCTTTTTGAACAGCTTTCCGATATACCCTTGATTAAGAAAAAACTTGCTCGAGAGCGTCGCCAAATTCAGATCCGTATTATAATGGCCGTTCACATATTGGACGATATGGTTGAGCACATCATGGTCGAAGCCGCCGCCTTTCTCCTTGATAAAGAAAGCCGTTTTGACGCATGCGGCCTCGATAAACGCGACAAGCTGCACAACGCCGTTTTCGGCACTGACATTCGCTGCATCGATATCATTGTCGAGAATGATTTTTAAATCGCCGCCGATTTCGTTCATCGTGGCTGCAAGCTCTATAAAAATGCCGATCATGATGGAATAAAGCGCCTTATTCGGCTCTTGCAAAGAACCCGCATACTGGGAAAGGCGTTCCGTCTCATGCAGAATGCCGGCCTCATCGTATTGCCGAACCTTGCTCATCAGGGCGGCATGATCCCAGGCCGAATCGGAATGGAAGTCGATTTCCATATCGTCGAAGAAAACCATCCCTGTTCCATGAATCAGCCGTTGCCATTTGGCGGCTCTGCAGCCGTTTCGATACGATTGGGGAATCGCCGCTGCACTCATCGCGTTATTTCCGAGTCCTATTGTAATATCGCCGCTTGCAACCTGCTGAATATCCGTATACAGCTCCGGCAGCACAACTTCTTTGATGTAACTCACGCCGCGCTCCCCGCTGTAAAGAAGGGCTCCGAGTTTATCCTTCTCTTCCGTTTCGAACACATACCCGCATTTATGCTTATCCAGCGTGCCGCACATGATTTCCTTGACGTTTCGCATGGAAATGCCGGTTTTCATTTCGCTCGGTATGCGATCCGCATGCCGTTCGCCGCCAAACTGAACGACAGCGACGCAGCAGGCGCTGTTCATCAGGCTCTGTCCCCAATCACCCGAATCGTAATCCGTTTTCTCCCACGCTCCGGTTTTGACCAACTGAACAAGAAGCTTCTCTCGTATAAATGCCTCCCGCTTTTTGAGCAAAAGTTTGTTTGTCTGTTCGGCATCCAGTTCTTTTTTAATGGATCGCACCGTGTTTTCCAGCATATCCCTGTTTATCGGCTTCAATAGATAATTGCGGACCCCGTACCGCAAAGCTTCTCTTGCATATTCAAACTCCGAGTAACCGCTGATGATAATGACCTTTGCGCGATTATTCGTCTCACTCAGTTTTTTTGCCAGCTCGATACCGGACATTTCGGGCATTCTTACATCCGTAATAATGAGATCGGCGGCGGTAGTATCCAGCTGTTTGAGCGCATCCATCCCGTTAAATGCAACGCCCGCAATGCCGAAGCCCTCGCTCTCCCAATCGATGATCAGCTTCAGTCCTTCGCAAATATTGGGCTCGTCATCCACGAACAAAACTTTATACATGCTTGTCCCCTCCTGTTCAACTGGCGTCCATCGGCAAACTGACCGTTACCTCAGTCCCGATTCCCTTGCTGCTGTGAATGACCAGGCCGTATGGATCCCCGTACAGCAAGCGGAGCCGGGTATGAATATTTCGAAGGGCAATCCTTGTGTCTCCCATAGGATTGTCCGCTTGATTGCTCTTATCGATCGCATCCCTCACTTGAATCAACTCGTCCTCATCCATCCCGGCTCCATTATCCGTTATCGTTAAAACAAGCTTTCCATCCGCGATACGGGCGAGCACAACTACTGTCCCCCCGGCCGCTTTTCTTTCTATTCCATGGTAGATCGCATTTTCGACAAGAGGCTGCAAAATCAACTTCGGGATATATACGTTCAGCAGTTCGGCAGGCACATCTTTCTCGTAGTTGATCCTATCGCCATACCGGTATTTTTGGATCAGGAAAAAGGATTCGACAAACCGCAGTTCGTCCGAAAGCTTGTATGTTTCGTTATGGTTGCTTAGCGCCAGCCTAAAGGTTTCGCCGAACATGCCGATGATATCCGATGACTCTCTGTCGCCCTTAATAAGCAGCTTCATCCGAATGGATTCAAGGGTGTTGAATAAATAATGCGGATTGATTTGGCTCTGAAGCGTATGAATTTCCGCCTCCCTTGCCCTTGTTTCGATGATGCTGTTTTTGAGCTTTTCCTTCGTTACCTGGATTTCGGCTTCATAGACCTCATGAATCAGCGTGTGGATTCTTCCGGTCATTTCATTAAAGCTGTTATCCAGTATGCTGATCTCATCCGTACCCTCCGCTCCATCCGAAATCGTAAAGTTTCCACGTTTGACATTGCTTATTTTTCTTAGAAGCCTGCTTATTCTTCCCGTAATATTCCGCGATAAGAGGACCGTTAAAATTAAAGAAAACACAATACAGAGCAAGCAAAGAACCAAGCTTGTCATTCGGATATGCTGAATGCTTGAATGTACGGCTCCCGCCGGAATCATATAAACAATGCTCCAATTGTTTACGTTGATTGACGGATGATCGAGCTGCTTCCTGAGCACAATGTAATCGCTTTCTTCATACCGGGCAAATGAATATTCATCGCTGCCCTTCCTGTATTCGTCTTCCATTGCGACATCCTTCAAGCTTCTATAATTTTTATCATTTTCGGTAGAAAGGACGATATCGCCTTTGGCATCGCTTATGAATATTTTTTTCCCGCCTTCGAATTCCTTGGAAATAAGAGAAAACAACTCATCTTTTCTGAAAAAAACCGCAAGCACGGATTCCGGTTTATATTCGTTTGTCGTATCGTTAAACAGAAATCTGTAACTGCCCAAATACTCCTTATCGGACATTTTGATCGAATTTCCGGCTCCAGCCCACCTGATCGTGCCCCCTACCGGATTTGAAAGATCCGCCCATCCTTCCTTAACAAAATCATCCATGGAATTATTCGTAATCCTGGAAAATCCGATGGTAGAGTTTTTCGTATATACGCGAATGACCGATTCGGCATTTTTATAGCTCAACATGGACATCAGCGGCCTGATGAAAAGGTTGTAATCATTCAGGGCTTCAAAAGACGACGTATAGTTCGTATTCAAATATTTCGTAAACTGAAGATCGTTCGATAGCCCGTCGATCATATCGTAGTAAACTTTCAGCTTATTCGTTAAGTTTTCTTCAAGCTGGTCGACCGAAACCTTGGACAGCTCCAGGGAGCTTCTGAAAGATATCGAGCCGATACTCTGTGAGAGGAAATATTCCAGAGCCAAGATCGGAATAATCGTCACGATCAAGTAAATCAAAATAAACTTTTTCCAGAGCCTTATGTTATTCGAAATCATTCGCTTTGGAAACATTCCTCTCCCCCTCTATTTGGAATGCCTTTCACTCCCCTGCTTAAGCAATTGCGGCTGCAGGGCTTCGTCTTGCGGACGTCAACAAGCCCGCCACTCGCCAGGATCGGAGCTATTGCGGGCCGTTCATGGAATGTTACTGCCACCGTTTAGGCTGAACCACTCTTCGTTCGGATGAATAGAAACGCTTTCAACAATGTGAGGATAACGCCGCTGAACCCTTACAGTCAAGACATGGCACATTATTTGTCAGGATATTTGGGTTGGTATAATTATCCATACACAACTTACCCCCTCCAAATTTATATCCGATTCCTAAACTAGCATGATTAAATTGTCTGCTCGGATATCGACCCGAAATATTCTGAAACGACCTTGCGGAATTCCAGCGCAGCCTGCGAAATGTACCGACTCTTGTGCCATAGCAGAGCTATTTCCCGTACCAATTCGTGATTCTCTACTTGGAGATAGGTGATCGGTTCCCGTGAATTCCTTGCCGTGCTCGGTATGAAGGCTATGCCAATTTCCGCTTCCACTAGAGCGCTTAGCCTTGCAGGTTCATCTCCCTCATACACATATTTAGGTACAAATCCAGCCGATTTGCATACAGAGTCTACTAAATCGCGAGTACCGTAACCTCTCTTTACACCGACAAACCATTCATCCCTTAGTTCTGTCAAGGATACGCTACTTCGTTCTGCCAGCCGATGCCCCTTTGGAACAGCTACAAGGATGGGGTCGATGAACACGATTTGACATTCAATGTCATCCCCCTCAATAGGAGGTGAGGACAAGCAGAAGTTGACCTCTCCTCGTTGAAGAAGCGTAACCATTTCCTGTGTGGTCAGCATTTGCACATGAAATTGAATATGGGGGCGCTTTTTCCGAAACGTTCGAAGGATATGGGGTAATGTGCTTGCGGTAGTCACCGCCAATTCGAGTGTGCCCTGATCCGGGCCGGACAAATCGCTAAGCTCCTGCTTCCCCTGTTCCAATTCAAATAAAGCCCTTTCTGCACGGTGAAGGAATCTATTTCCGAACTCATTGAGTCGCAGCTTTCTCCCTGTTCGATCGAATAGAGGGACCCCAAGATCCTCCTCCAGACGTTGAATCGTTTTGCTAAGTGACGATTGAGTCACATGCAGAATTCGTGCAGCTTCGGTCATATGTTCCAATCGAGCTACCGCCAGAAAATATTGCAATTGAAGAAGTTCCATTTCGCACCCTCCATTCATTCCTTCAGATCAATGAAATCATAACATAGAATGCGTTGGAGTAAATATGCGATTTCAAATACGATATCCTCATAACACTATGGGAGGAATTCAAAATGAATGCTCGCAGCAGGTGGTTGATGATTTCCGTTGGACTGGGGATACTACTCAACCCATTAAATTCTTCGATGATTTCTGTTGCTATAACCAGGCTGCAAAATGTGTACCAACTTGACTTTACAGTTGTTTCCTGGATTATTTTTTCTTTCTACATTGCAAGTTGCATCGCTCAACCTGTCATGGGGAAAGCCAGTGATTTATTCGACCGCAAGAAGATTTTTCTTATCGGGCTTGTTGTAGCCTTCGTTGCTTCATTATTAGCTCCACTATCACCAAACTTTGGGTGGCTCATCGTGTTCCGCATCGTGCAATCCATCGGAACAAGCATGATGGTAGCCGTTGGAATGGCTCTAGTACGCATTCATATTACGGAGAAACAAGCGACTGCGCTGTCCGTTTTGTCCATATTCCTATCCGGAGCTGCAGCAATTGGACCCTTTATTGGCGGGGTCTTGATCCACTGGTGGGATTGGCCTGCTATCTTTTTTGTCAATATTCCGTTCGCGGCGGCGAGCTTACTGTTAGCTTGGAGGCATATTCCCAAGGACGAACCGTCAACATCCGTTACAAGGGGCATGTCCTTTCGTAAATGGTTGGAGTTGGTTGATGCGTCAGGGATCCTGCTATTCACAGTGGGCCTGGTTGCCCTGCTCATTGGCTTATTGTCAGCAAAATCATCTGGACATGTCTCAATAATAAGCGCCATTGTCGGGCTGATAGGGTTCGTACTGCTTGTGGCTTTCGTACGACATGAGTTAAAAGCGACGTCACCCTTTATTCCTTTGCGCACATTCGCCAAATATCCTGAGATGACTTGGGTCAATGTCCAATTCATGCTCGTTAACGTACTTTTTTACTCGATCTTTTTCGGGCTTCCGTCCTACTTGCAAATGGTACGTCATGTCAACGAATTCCATACAGGGATTCTCATGCTAAGCTTGGGTTTGTGCTCGCTCGTTGTTTCTCCATTAGCAGGACGATGGATCGATAAATCAGGACCCAGGCCGGCATTGTTACTGTCCGGCATACTGATGACACTGGGGTCAATATGGATCGTTACATTGAATCAAACTTCACCGGTTATAAGTGTGTGTTTAGCGTTAGCAGCATTCGGTATTAGCAACGGATTGAATAGTGTCGCTATGCAAGCCGCCTTGTTCAAAAGTTCTCCAAAAGAAATAATCGGTGTAGCATCCGGAATATTTCATACATCAAGATACCTTGGAACCATTCTCTCTTCCTTGTTGATAGGCATCGTAATGGGCGATATGTTCAGCTTCGGGGGATTTCGAGTGCTAGGAATTATCCTCACGGTCATTGCATTGTCCTTGGTATTCATGAGTCGGCGGCGCCGGGAGTCAGGGCAATTGCAAGAGTCGTAGGTTCCCTAAGACCATACCGGACTCGATGAGGGCAAGACACGACTGCAGAGCTTCCATGACGCGAAAGTCGAATACGCAGCTCAGTCATGGAACCACCGCTCGAAAAAGACATTCGTTTTCGGGTTCGAGAACATCATCTCGCTGCACTATTTTGGATTGGCCGACTACGAGTAACATGGAAAGAAGAACTCCCGGGATGAATGCCAGGAGTTCTTCTTTTTTCTGATGCACCGTTTTATCATGGTCCACCAACTAGCCATTGAAAGAAGCTAACGCAAAATTCAATTCCACGTCCTGCCCTTCGATAACCATCATCTTAAACGTTTGTTCGTTCATGGGAACCGTAATATCGGGAGTCGCTCCGCCTTGTCCGCGTTCATCGCTATCGCCTTGAATCGTTTTGTCTCGATTTAGGGACCTGCCATCCGGAAACCGCACGTCATATCCTCCCGGCATTTTTATTTCTATAGGAGCGGACACGACGCCGAACGAACCGTTCGTAGACGTAAAGCCGACAATCTTGACATTAGGCATTCCTTTTAAAAACAAAGGTAAGCCTTCCCCCGAGCTTGCGGTGTTATGATTAATGAGGACAGCGATTTTCCCTGGAAAGGTAATCCGCGAAGGATGAACGGTTCTGGTTTCGGCACGGTTGATTTCGAAACGTCCCGTATTCCGATTGTAGTAACTGACGTATTCAAAGATCTTTTTCTCGTTCACGAAATGTCCTGCCATTTGGGCAACAAGGTCATCGTCTCCGCCCGGATTATCCCGTAGATCGATGATTACTCCCTTTACGTGTTTCTCTAGAAACGCTTTTAATTGATCTTCCAGCGCTTGCGCGGGATCGGTTTGCGTTGTTCCGGGAAGGAAATATCTGATTTTAACGTAGCCGTATTCCTTCCGAAGGATCTCGCCTTCCACGGGAGGATCTTCTTTCTTCAGCTTTACCTTCGTTTTCTTCAAGGTCTCGTACTGATCGTCGTAGGCTGTAAGCATCGCAGTCATGATCGCTTGATCGTCCCGATTCCGATATTCGACTTGGATTTGTTTGCCGATCGGAGCTCTTGCCAAGAATCGTCCTTGATTTTGAATCCGGTCACCTTCGGTTGCCGACGGGTTCTCGCTCCAGGACGTTTGGTCCAATGCTTTCTGAACGTCTTTCCCATCCCACGAAATGATTTCGGCTCCGAGCTTGATTCCGCTTTTGTCGGCCGGGCTACCCGCTAACAGCAAGCTAACCAACACCTTGCCGTTATCCAATCGAACCGCGCTAATACCGACTCCGCCGCCAACCTCATTCTTAAACGTGCTATTATCGTCGTACAGATTTTCGTTCGCGATTTTGATATGACCATCACGGAAAGAGAAGAGATAATCCCTTAAAGCTTTATAGTAGAGGTTCGGATCTTGGTTGATTTCCGCTTGGAGGAATAGAGGCTCGTATTTATTTCTCTGTGCTTCCCAATCGATTTTTTTCCAGTCTCCGAAAGGATATTCGACGGACAATCTTTCGTTCATCGCGATGAACGCTTTGGAATAGCTCTTATGGCTTAAATCGCTCACCGGATTGTATCGAATTTCACCCGCACTGGATAATGCCAATAGCGTAGGCAGGGAACCGATGACGCAAACGATAACCATGACGATCCGAAATTTCGGGGACATCGGTTTAATGGCCCTTTTGAAGATTCGTCTAATGGTGCATAAGAAAAGGATGACCGTAGAGGAGTAAACCAGAAGAGCCAGTATAGAGGCATCGCCATTAATAAGGCTTATAACCGCAATGATTACACCAACGCTCGGTATAAAATCAAACCACCGGTTATTTTGGAGGAGGGGCAAAGCATACCTCAGTAAGACGAGCAAGTTTAGCGCACATAAAATCATTGTCCAGACAGTCAACCATTTCAATGAATCCATAACATCTTGAATAAAGTTCATCGTTCTTATTCCTCCGATCGGTTCAATGTGTTTCGCAATGAGCTTATCGGAGAAATATGAACGGAGCGTGAACTCATTTATTAAAGGCGGAACCGGAAGGTGGGACAGCGGGGAGCGTCACGGTGAACGTTGTGCCCAGACCGACCGTACTTTTCACTTCTATGCTTCCGTGATGGAGAGCAACGATTTTTTGGGAGATGGCAAGACCGAGACCATTGCCGTTCCGGTCTTCGGCCCGCGACTTGTCCACTTTGTAAAAGCGCTCGAAAATAGGGCTTACATCCTCCGGCGCTATGCCGATCCCGGAATCGCTTATCGCAACGGCAATCTCATGAGGATGAGGTCGGCTGATCGCGATGAGGATTTGTCCTGCGTGGGGCGTGAACTTGATGGCATTCCCGAGCAAATTCATCCAAACCTGATTGAGTTGATCCCGGTCGGCCGTTATTCTGACGCCCGCACCCGAAGGGAACGCTATATCGACGTGAATGTTTTTGGCCGACCACTGGGACTCGCACGCGACGATGACTCGCCGAATTTGTTCATCGAGGGTAAACGATTCCGTCTCGAACGGATGATGATCCGATTCGAGGGAAGTTAACTTCAGCAGATTATCGCTTAGTCTGGACAACCTGTCGCTCTCGGTAACGATAATATCCAAGTATTGGACGCGATCGTCCTCTGCAATAACCAAATTGCCATCCTTCAACGCCTTCGCGAATCCGGAGATGGAAGTTAACGGCGATTGGATTTCATGAGACACGTTCGATACGAAATCCTGCCGCATCCGCTCCATTTGCTTGATTTCTCGGGCCATGTCGTTAATGCTCCGCGAGAGAGTTCCCAGCTCGTCTCCGCGATTGATTTTCAACTCAACCTCGAAGTCGCCTTTGGCCAGCCGCTTAGTTGCATCCGTCATCGCTTGAAGAGGCTTCACCAGGTATCTGCCGGCAATGAGAATGCACAAGCTTCCGATCGCGAGCATGAGGAACAGAATGGCGAATAACAAACGGATGATCGTGATTTCGTTCTTGGAAGAGCTCTGCAAAAATATGGCATAACGTTTTCCTTCGGATGAAAACGGAATGCCGACGAACGTTTCTTTATCCTTTCTTTGCGAACGGTACAACTCTCCTCCCAGCACCTTGCGAACGGATTCCGGGTTGATCGCTTCGGCCTTCTTGCCCTTGGTCGGTACATAGGCGTTCACCCCGCCATTGCCGTCGTAAAGCAGCAAAGTATAGGAAACCATTTCGGCCATATTTTCCATGAAAGCTTCCAAATCCGGAGGATTCGTTTGTTCGTACACGCGTATCATACGAACCCCGATCGCCATCATATCGTTTTTCCCCGTATCGTTTAGATCATTCTGGAATAGAGCAAGGGCGAGGAGAAGGGATGAGATCAAGCTGATTACGATCACGGCCAGAAAAGTCAGCACGACGCGAACGTATAACGTTTTCATCCCGGATTCACCGCCAGCCGATAACCGACGCTTCGTGCCGTTTCAATGCGAAAATGGCGGACGTCCCCGGCAAAGCGTTCCCGTAGCCGCTTGATATGAACGTCGACGGTCCGGTCGTCGCCTTCGTAATCCATGCCCCAAATCTGTGTGATCAGCTGCTCTCTCGTAAAAATCTGCCCCGGGTGGCCGGCAAGCATGAACAGCAGTTCGAATTCTTTCAGAGGCAGAACCAATTCCTCGTCTCCCCGCATGACTTTATACGTTTTGCGGTTCAGCACGATTTCACCCAACGGGATGACCTGGGAGGAGACAATACGATATCGCTTCAGTAACGCTTTAACCCTCATCACAAGCTCAACCGGATCGAACGGCTTCGTCATATAATCGTCGGTCCCGAGCTGGAAGCCTTTTATTTTCTGACTTGATTCGCCCTTGGCCGTTACCATCAGAAGCGGAATGTCGGGATCGCTTTTCCGAATCTCTTTGCACAAATCCCATCCGTCCATATGCGGCATCATAATGTCGAGGATGACCAGATCGATTCCCGAACTTTTGACGATGGCATGCGCATCGTTGCCGTTGTCCGCTTCGCTCAGATCGAACCCTTCATTCTTCAAGTAAAGGCGCATCAGGGCGCGAATGTGCGGATCGTCGTCCACGATAAGAATTTTGACCATGTATACAATCCTCCAATGGAAGCTATTGCCTGTCTGGGGTCACTAATTGATTATCGAGCTCTCGTTTCCGTTAGCGGAACGAAAGACCCCGGAAATATTCAAGGTCTACGTTGACCCACAGAGCGTGTCGATATGATGCTTTGGAGTAAATTTTTGCTCTCCAGATCCTTGGGACGTGCTGTCCTGCCTATTTGCTCATACACCACCTTTTCTTCCAACAATTGGTGCGGGCTCAATACACATGCTGATATGCCGCAAAGCTCGAAACGCTGCGATGGCAATGCATCGGGTCTCCATACCCACTCGGGTAAGTCGTGCGGGATGATGTGTCCGTTAATTCCTCGTGTGAGATATAAAAACTGGATGTCCACTTCACCCTTGCGGAAATCTGACTGTCTCTTGCTCACTGGTATGTGCTCAAACCCTGCCTCCACTAGCGATTGTTCGAGTCTTCCTTGATGCCGTTTCCAAGTAACTAGATCTATGTCCTCGTGAGTCCGGGTAATCCGTCCAAGCAGAAAATCTATCGCCCAACCGCCGCGCAACCAGAAACGTCCGTGGAGGGATGAAAATATATCAGCTATCTCACCAAGTATTTTTAATTGAGATTGGGTTTGATCGTCTAATCCCGTGAATTTTTGCTGCGACATTTGCAGGAACCTCCTGTAAACAACTTAACGAAATTGACTGGAGCTATTCGTTTTTATTTCTTATCATAAGTTCTTTTATTTCTCGCAATTCTTTTAATATTTCTTTTGAATATTGAGTGCTTTTAGAATTATCTATGCCTACTTTAATAATTAGTGCTCCCACCAACAAATAAATGATTAACATAATAATCATGCCCATCTAATCCCATTCCTTTCTATAATACCCTGTGCTTTTAATAATTTTAATACTTCTAATGAGGAAGGAAATAGCTCAAAGTCGCGAGGATGAACGAAATGACCGGTCCCACCTATGGTTCCGTCACGATCTACAAAAACAGCTTGAAGTGTCTGAAAAATAATCCCCCTATAACAAGTATCATCCATAATATGGGGTTCGACAAATCGTTAAGTTATCCTGCCCGTCAAAGCGCAGCGAGGCTGCCGATCCACTTCGGCAGCCTCGTCAGAGTTTCATATGAAGTTCTTGCTTCCAATAGTTTAATGTCTAACTTCAGATGCTAGCAGCCAAACCATTCACCCTTCGGACAAATGCTAAAGCTTTTTTATCAGATACTTTGGCGATTCTTCAAAGTTTTGCCGGAAGTAAAAACGGTGTGCATCCGTTCTTCCAGAATGGCAATGGACTTCGATTCTGTCGCAATGTCGTTCCGATGCCAGCTTGACGCAAAATTGCTCAAGCTCCTTTCCAATTCCCTTACTTCTGATTCTGTGATCGACTGAAAAATAGCTGATTCGCGCAAAATCGCCTTCCAACGCCAGTTGAGGGATAAAATGAATGGAGAGGACGGCAACCGCTTTCCCTTCCAATTCATACACCAATAATTCCTCATCCGGAAGTTCAATCAATTGTTTGATTCTCCCCGGCATAAATGATTTCGTATCCGGATAACCCAACTGATCCATAAGTTCGGAAATTTCTCTCCAATCTTCGACTTTTGCCCTTCTAATTCCCATGTCCGGCATCCCCCCGCATACAAATTTCTGATTGATTAGCAATCATTTATTTATTGGGCTATCTTATCTTGTTAACAAGTAGCGGTTGTAATCCCTGTGTAAAATAGAAACAAATTTTTCGTAAATTTTAATTAAACAACCAACCATTAGAATCTCGCGGCCGCCTTGTGGAGTAGTTTACCGAGCTCTCGTTTCCGAGGGAGTTCAATAAAAGCTTGTACGAACAACATTATCCATAATCCTCCCCCAATCAAGCTATCACATCTAGGCAAATTCCTGAATACTATGTATTCAAAAATTAACTTCTAGGGGAATAAATATGGTTAACGCCTCTTCAGCCTCTTCACTATCTCAATCCACAATGGTTTCATTCATCAGGAATGGGCTACCCAAAACTACTTCTCCGAAACGCATCGTTATCGTCGGCGCGGGGATGGCAGGATTGGTTTCGGCCTCTTTGCTTAAAGATGCAGGACATCAGGTAACGATACTCGAAGCCTCCGACCGGGTAGGAGGCCGTGTCTTCACGCTTCGTTCTCCTTTTATTAATGATCAGTTTATTGAGGCGGGTGCAATGAGAATTCCTAGTACCCATCAATTAACTTTGGAATACATCTCGAAATTTCGCTTGCCCCTTAATGAATTTATTAACACGACTCCTAATGATCTGCTATATGTGAACGGTGTAAAAACACGCCGTTGGATTTACGAAAAAGATCCCAACATTCTTCGCTTTCCTTTAGCTCCGCATGAAAGAGGGAAGACGGCTGAAGAATTAGCCCAACGTGCAGTAAAGCCAATAATGGACTATATTAATCAAGATCCTGAAAAGCATTGGCCGATTGTAATCAAAGAACTTGATAAATATTCGATGGAACTTTTTATGCGCAACAACCCGGTAGGCCCATCATTGTCTGCCGCTGCGGTAAATATGATCAATGTGATGACCGGTTTTGAAGGATTCCCTGAGCTTTCATTTTTGGAAATCTTACGTGACTTTATCCTCCTCACGCCTACTACCCGGTTTTATGAAATCTCAGGCGGGTTTGACAAACTACCCCGTTCATTCCTTCCACATTTAAAAGAGAATATTCATTTCAACAGCAGGATGACCAAAATTATCCATAACGGCAACCATGTAACGATCGCCGGCGTACAGACCCAAACTACGGAGCCGTTTCAGGTAACGGCTGATCTTGCAATCATTACCGTTCCTTTTTCCGTGCTGCAACTAGTCGAAGTAGAACCGAATAATTTGTTCTCTTATCATAAATGGACTGCCATTCGTCAGCTTCACTATGTCTCCTCCACAAAAATAGGCATCCAATTTTCGCATAGGTTCTGGGAAGAAAATGGTTTGTATGGCGGTCAGACCGTTACCGACTTGCCTATTCGACTTTCTTACTACCCCAGTCATCATTCCGGAGGACCAGGCGGTGTTGTTTTGGCAAGTTATACGTGGGAAGATGACTCGCTGCCTTGGATTAACATGTCAAATGAAGAACAAGTAATGAAGGCACTAAACATCATGGCTGACATCCACGGCGATGTCGTGTACAAAACATTTGTCACAGGAGTCGCTCATAATTGGGATCTGTCCCCCTTTGCAGCCGGTGCCTTCACAATGTTTAAACCATTTCAGGAAACTGAACTATCTCCATACATCTCTATTCCAGAGGGAAGCGTATATTTCGCAGGTGAGCATGCTTCTGATTATCATGGTTGGATTCAGGGGGCGATACAATCTGCCATTCGTGCGGCAGCTGAGATCAACACAACTCCTATGTAACTACTATTCGTAACCATTCTATGTGAAAAAACATCCGTGCTCAAGATTTGCAAATCTTGAGCGCGTTCAAAACAAAAAATCCGCGATTTACGCGGATCCGATATGACCCCGAGCTCCCGACCGTTATGGTCGGCGCTACGCAATGGGTCGCCCCCGTCGATCACGGAGGCATTATTGCTTTAGCGATTACCTGATTTACGGGGTGACCGTCGTGGTCGGCGGCGGTGCCGTTGTAGTCGTAGTTGGCGGCGGCGCCATTGTCGTTGTTACAGGCGGGGGTACCGGTGCAGGATTAATTCCCATTATTAATTCCTCCTAATCGATGGTTGCTGAACATGTGAAACCGGACTAAAACAGGACTCCAAATTCCGTCATATACCAGTCATCATCATATTGTCGACGCGAAAAATAGTTCCGGCGTTGTTCCAACACATCGCTTTTCAGCACTAAAGCCTCGATCTTTTCCGGATCGGAATACTTGATCAGTTTTTTGCATTTGGCAATACGCTCTTCTTTAAAGTGACTGTAAGCCATGCGTATGAAATTATAATCTACGTCCTCCCATGTCAGTTTAAACGGCGGATTGTCTGAGCGGAAAACATGCAGAATGTTAACGTTCGGCACAACATAGCATTTATAGCCGAACAACCATAATTTAAGCGAGATTTCCTCGTCCTCTCTGCCCCAAACCTTGAAGCCTTTATCAAAACCCCCGACATCGAAAAAAACGTTCCTGGATATCGCGAAACAACCCCCTGCCAAGTGGGACGACGGAAAAAGGGAAGACTGCCAGCGGTTCCATCTGGGCTCCAACTGTTCCGTCCAACGATATCCGTAACCCGCATTTCCCGGATTGGTGGCATCGCCAATACCCGGATTCACAGCATCGGCTTTCCCGATTCGAATCGGTTCAAGAAGGCGGTCAATCCATAGATCTTCGAAAAAAAGATGGGCATCGCAGAAAATCAAGTAATCGCCTGCGGACAGTCCGGCTCCGCAATTGCGGGCCATAGCCACTCCGAGTCCCCCGGCAGATCGGATCAGCTTGATTGGAAATCCCTGCTCTGAAGTTTCGAGGAAATCACAGCAATGATCCGTTGAGCCGTCATCGACGACAACGATTTCAAACGGATACTCCGTTTTAACCTCCAATGCCGACTCGACGGTACGACATAGATGGGTTCCTTCGTTCTTGACGGGAATAATCAACGATACCAAAGGCATGTTCCCCTTAAACATCTCATTCCCCCCAACGCGATGATGGTTTCAAAACTGTTAATTATCTCTATTCCATACAAAGCGGCTGCGGTTTGGGTTACAGCCCCATTTTCAAAAAAATGGGTATGTTAACGATTCGTCACGATGCTACTCGTAGAGCGCTACTTTCTCTTGGGTAAATCCTGCGAGTGATCTGGCATATTCAAAAGGTCTTGCAATCACTCTGTAATACATATGCGGGTCTTCGTTCAGTACGGCTATCTCAGGCTGTTGTCTGCTGTTCATTTCAAGAAGCCACACCTTTAAATGCGGATCTACAACAACGTCAATTCCCAAGTCTCCGTAAATGCCATAGTATTTCTCTAACACCAGACAAGCTTGCCTGCAGATGGAGATCATTTCTTGTTCTTTTTTTCTTGCTTGATCATCATCCAATTGAAAAGTATCCCGGAGCGTATGGCTTGCGAGCTGAATGGAGCTGATATCATTGGTGTACACTCTTCCCTCTCTGCCAAACCGTGCGACAATCCCGGAGCACTCCCATTTTTCGCTTGCATCTTTTTGCATGATCACCCGGAAGTCAATATTCTTATTGTGGCGGGTGAAAGCGACAGACTGCTGGATGATATACGGATAGGTAGCCTTCATCCGGCCAATGCGCTTTTTTACCGACATTTTCTTGGTAATGAAAGACTTGGTCCCTTTCCGATAAATAAATAGATATCCTCGTTTTGTCTTATCCACCCTTCTAATACCTTTTCCGAATGAGCCATTGACCGGCTTCAAATAGACAGACCCGTGCAAGTCCAGCATGTTATCGAGGCTCTGCAAATTGGTTAACGAGATGGTATGCGGAAGATGTTCGCGAACCAAAGGATCCGAGGATAAAATCGTCCTAAAGTCCCATTTGTTTACATAAACCGAGTTGAACACTTTGTGGCTTATATGATTAGCTAAATCGTCATACAGTCTGTTCTTTCTCAATCCAACTCTCCGATAGACCGCTGAAGGGTAAGGAAATATTCCTTTTTTCCACGGATTTTTCCCTTCTTTAGCCAAGTCCTGATTATAGTAGTATCCTTGGACGGTTTTATGGACCGGATTAATACCTTTTACAGAACAGATATAGACAAGTCCTTTAATCCCCTGATTATTTGCAAAATAACGCCGATAATAATGCATTAATCTTTCCGTAAGCTTTTGCTTGGAAACCATAAATGCAATCACGGGTCCGATATACATATGGGATCCTTCCATGTAGAACTCGAAAGGAATGGCGTCCGGCAAGGTAAATTCCTTCATTAACCTTTCAGGCAGAACGATTGTATGGTCTTGAATTTGTTCATCAAATCTTACATTCGCCTTTTTTTGCCAAGCTCCAAAATGAACGGTTATCGGTTGAGAGACTTCGCCTAAATGATCGATCCATCGTGTAGAAAGCAGGATTTGATCGGGGTTAAGTGTCGGATTCCATTCTATATGCATTCGTCCCGCATCCTTCCAGTAGATTTTTGTATCAATATATTAGCTGAGCTCCGGCAGAGTACAGACTAACGTTTAGGTTTGTAATTTTATTACTGCTCCAAAACGATTCATGCAGTGGTTTCCCCAATCTTCTGGTTATATGGCATCAACGTCCAACCGTCCATAACCGGCATCATAATATTGAGCACGACAAGATCGACATGCGCTGAGGCATATACGGCCAGCGCTTCCTTGCTTCCGCTAAATCAGACAAGCCCCTGCTGGAGATAGTGATGAAGCTTAGCGCTTGCATGTTTCAACGGATATTCCGATGTTTTACAGAGGATTCCGAACGTCATATCGATAAGGCCGCCGCTCATAGCCCTAGCCGTTGTACCTGTAGGAACGGGATCTACAAGAATTTTTGGCACAAGAGCTATGCCTAATCCGCTTTCCACATAGTATTTCAAAGCCGTCATACTCCCAATCTCCATTGTGTCTAAAGGAAGGTGCCCAGACTCCTGCAACACCATTTCAACCTTTTTACGGTATGGACAGGTAGCTGATGTAATGAGCAGACGGTGCCCACGAATATCATCCGGTGCAACAATCGCCTTTTCGGCAAGCGGGTGGTTTTCCTGCATCAATAAAGTAAATTCTTCCTTCAGTAATGGTTCAAAATAGAGCTCATCTCCTAGATCCGGTGCCGAACAAAGAGCAAAATCAATCTCTCCTTTGAGCAGTCGCTCTCTCAACACAGGCGTGTTCGCAACGTCCACCGAGACACGAATTTTTGGGAAATCAGAGATAAACCTCTTCAGAATATGTGGGAATCGGTAACTGGCAGTCGGCTCCGTCACCCCTATACGAATATATCCTGCCTCTCCTAGCTGCAAATCCGCCAAATTCGTTTGCAATAGCTCCATGCTCTTTACAATTTGCATACCTTGTTCGTAAAATAGCCTTCCGGCTTCTGTTAACCGGATTTTTTTTCCGCGCTCGATAAGCTGAACACCCAGCTCAGATTCAAGTTTTTGGATTTGCATCGTGACGGTGGATTGCACATAATTCATTTCTTCGGCAGCACGGTTAAAACTACCGTACTTGACGATCAGTTGAAACGTTTTTAATGTTTTAAGGTCCATCGAACCGCCCCCCATGTTATGGTTCATTTTTTTTGAACATTTCAATCATTTAATTCAATTGTACGAATTTTAAGCGGTAATATACAATTATTTTTACAATATTGGAACACAAGGAGATGACGAAAATGAATGTAAAAAACAAAGTGGCTCTTGTTACCGGCGGCGGTACAGGGATCGGTAGAGCTACCTGCCTGGCACTAGCAGAGAGAGGGGCACACGTAGGGGTGAACTATTCGCGTTCTAGAGCCGAGGCCGAAGAAACGGCGCGAATCATTCATAGTAGAGGCGGGCGTGCAATTGCCATACAAGCGGATGTTTCGCAGGACAAGGAAGTCAGGGAGATGGTTGATAAATTGGCCCGGCACTTCGGAACCATCGACTTGCTTGTGAATAATGCCAGCATTACAAAGCACATCCCGTTTGATGATCTGGAAGCGGCAACGGAAGAAGTATGGGATGAGCTTTATGATATTAATGTCAAAGGCATGTTTTTCTGCGCGCGCGCCGTTGCCCCTTTTATGAAAATCAATAAACGGGGAGCGATAGTCAATCTAGGCAGTATAGCGGGACAGACAGGTTTAGGCTCCTCTCTTCCCTACGCCGTTTCCAAAGCGGCTGTTCACGGTCTTACGAAATCTTTAGCGCGCGCCTTAGCCCCGAATATTAGAGTCAACTGCGTGGTACCTGGAGCCGTAGCGACAAGATGGTGGGCTGGAAGAGAAGACCAAATGAATAGGTTAGCTCCCAATCTCCTGCTGCAACGCCTTTCAACCCCTGAAGATATTGCAAGTATGATCTGTGCAGCTCTGGAACAAGAAGCAATGACAGGTCAAATCATAACGGTGGACAGCGGACAAACATTATGACCTGTTGAACCAGCATACCAATCCCCATCATCCACTATCGAATGCAAAAGAAATAGCCTCCGTTTATAGGTGAAATAAACGGAGGCTATTTTCAACTGCATGCTTGATTATTTCCGTATGATCCCGCTTGGCCTTAACCGGATCGCCTTCATCTCTCCTTGCGGGCCTCGAACGCGAGAGCCGCTCCCGATGATATTCCTACACACATGCGGTTCCGCGGCAGCTTGAATGATAGCTTCTATCGTATGAGCCTTACTGTTTGACGATCTGCCATGTGACCCCGAATTTGTCTACCACTTCGCTGTAATAAGCCCCCCAAGACTGAAGTTCGAACGGAAATTTGATCGTACCGCCCTCACTGAGATTCCCGTAGGCTTCCCGTGCTTCGATTTCGCATTCAAATGCCAAAGCCAGTGCGATGCTGCGATTGCTTTCGGACGGTTCAAAAGCGTCGGACAGAAACAACGTGTTCCCGCCGCCTACCGTTATTGCCATGTGCATGACTTTGTCCTTGATCGCTTCCGGTGTTCCCGGCGTCTGACCGTAAGTCATCACCGATAGGATTTCGCCTCCGAGCGCTTTCGTGTACATTTCGGCTTGCGATCGTGCATCCTTCGACATCAAATAAGGAGTTAGCTGTGCTTTCATGTTCATCAACCTTTCGTTTATGGTTTCTTTTTTGGTTTGCCGGGCGAACCGGATGATCACCGTGTTACCCGGACTCTATTTACACAACGAACGGGAAACGACAAAATCGACAGATCCGAAAAAAAAATTTAGAATTGAATCCCTAATTAGAAAAAAGAGTAGAGTCCGTCTTTCGATTTCAAAAGCGTTAGGCTTGGGACGAATGGCTAATGAAAGATCGTATCTTGGGTCACCGAACCCTCCACCACTCCAGAGGTATGACCTTGTCTTGGAAATCTGATGTCCTTAACGATCCCTAAATTGTCAATGATCTCGCGGGGTATTTCATACAATCGGATTGGATGATTTGAACAGATTCTCTTACTAAAGATATCTCCGCTTTTAGCTTAATAACTAGTCGGCAATACTATGTTCTTGTGGGGAATGTCGTTTAGAGACATCACCATCTTGTTGGCAGAACATTTACCATATTTAGGTAATTGCATAATCATTCATACTCCTTTATAATTGCTCAGGGTCCATGTACATACTACAAGTTAGGAGAGAAATAGGTTGAAAAAAGTTTACCGTTGTACGGCTCTTATGCTGTCGATGCTGGTGGTGCTGCTGGCCGGTCTTCCCGTTCTGACCGCTGTTGGGGCAGGCAGCCAGTCAGAGAACACTCTTGTACTGGGTACCAGCGCCGAGTTTGCGCCGTATGAATTTCATAAAACGATCAACGGGAAAGATCAGATTGTAGGCTTCGACATTGATATTGCACGCGAGATCGCCAAGGACATGGGAGCGAAGCTTGTTATTGAGGGTATGAGCTTTGATGCCCTGCTGCCCGCCTTGCAGAGCGGCCGAGTCGATCTTGTCATCTCAGGCATGACACCAACGGATGAACGCAGGCAAAGCATCGACTTCTCGAACAACTATTACCAATCCAAGCAAGTATTAATGGTTCGTACCGAAGACAAGGAACGCTATAAAACGATAGACAGCCTCAAGGGAGATAAGATCGGTGCGCAAAAAGGCTCCGTTCAGGAGGAGATTGCGCAATCCATTCCCAATGCTGTTATTACATCCCTGGACCGCATACCGGACCTTGTTCTGCAATTGCAGACGAAACGGGTTAATGCCGTCATCTTGGAAGACACCGTTGCGATCGGTTACCTGCAGGACACAGGGCTTATACTTTCTGAAGCCGTTCCGGACGATGCGCCTGTTCAGGCGGCCATCGGCATCCGCAAAGGCAACGCAGAACTGCTGGCCAAAGTCAATTCGACAATTGCTCGTCTGAAAAGCGATAACAGTATTGAAGAGTTGGTTAAACAAGCGAGCCGGCTGTCTGTTGAAAAGCAGCAGCCGCCCGGCAATATTTTCACGACATTCTGGGAATACCGCAGCTATTATGCGCTTGGCCTCGGCTATACCCTGCTGCTGTCGGCTCTTGGTGTCCTATTCGGTTTCATTATCGGCCTCATCGTCAGTCTGCTGCGGATGTCGCGCATCCGGGCCATAACCTGGTTGGGTACAGCGTATGTCGAGATACTGCGCGGAACGCCGATGCTGGTGCAGCTCATGATCATTCACTATGGGCTCGCTTTAACTCTGGGTATCAACTTTACTCCGCTGCAGTCCGGTATTATTACGCTATCGCTGAACAGTTCGGCCTATTTGGCGGAAATTTTCCGTGCGGGCATTCAAGGCGTGGATCGCGGGCAGATGGAAGCGGCCCGTTCACTTGGAATGAGCAGAGGACTTGCGATGCGCCATATCATTATGCCGCAGGCGTTCAAGTCCGTCCTTCCCGCTATCGGAAACGAGTTTATTACGATTATCAAAGAATCGTCCATCATATCCGTGATCGGGATGGCAGATATCATGTACCAGGCGGGTATCGTGAAGAACATTACATACAAGGGACTGAGCCCGTTCATTATTGCAGCCGCGATTTATTTTGTATTGACTTTCATGCTGTCCAAGCTGCTCGGCGTATGGGAAAGGAGGATGGGAGCAAGTGATCACCGTTAAAAATTTGCGCAAATCGTATGGGAAAACAGAAATTCTCAAAGGAATCGATATCAGCATTGCCAGCGGGGAGGTCGTTGTTGTCATCGGGCCGAGCGGCTCTGGAAAAAGCACCTTTCTGCGTTGCATCAACTTGCTGGAGCAACCCAGCGGCGGTGAAATCATGTTTGAGAACCAGTCCATTACAGCCCGCGGGCACAACATAAATGCCACCCGGGAGAAAATGGGCATGGTGTTCCAGCATTTCAACTTGTTTCCGCATAAGACCATTCTGCGAAATCTGACACTTGCACCTGTCAAGGTGAAAGGCCTATCAACCGCTGAAGCGGAGAAAACCGCGATGGAGCTGCTGCACACGGTCGGTCTGGCTGACAAGAAGGATCTCTACCCTTCACAACTCTCCGGCGGGCAAAAGCAGCGGATTGCCATTGCGCGCGCCTTGGCGATGCAGCCGCATGTGATGCTATTTGACGAGCCCACCTCGGCACTTGACCCAGAAATGGTTGGCGAGGTGCTGGATGTCATGAAGAAGCTGGCTAAAGGGGGCATGACCATGATTATCGTGACTCATGAAATGGGGTTTGCCCGTGAAGTAGGCGACAGGATTGTGTTTATGGATAAAGGCGTGATCGTGGAGGAAGGGACGCCGGAGCAGGTGTTTGGAAACCCGTCTAACGCCCGTACTAAGGATTTTTTGGCGAAAGTTCTATAACAAGGGGTTCTCTTTGGCAGAATGCCCTTCCTGCATGAAGAACAGGGGCTGTCCCACAAGGTCTTGCAAGACCTGAGGGGACTGCCCCCTTTTTTTACACTAGTAGTAAATTTCTTCCTATTTGCTCCATTAACCTGCGTTTAATTAGTTAGACCTTTACTCTTAACTAGCGTATCTGTTTCTTGAATCAGATCATGTAACATTCCTAGCGCCTTCTCTAAACCGGTTTGCTCTTCTGTGACTAAGGTCAAGATGTCATTTATTTTATAGGAGTATTGGCTTGGCACCCTGCTAAATGAATCGGCGATGGCTGCAGCTCCTTTTTCGTTCATCCAGTAAGTTTCGTTCAATGCGAACAAAACCTGATTCAAGCAAGAAACAGACCTGAAACAACATCCGGCGATATAAGATAAATCCTTTTTATAGATGCCTTTTCTCCCAATCTCAAAGGAGAAATATGCCTCCCATAAAAATTTTTGAATAATCGCTTTTTGCAAACTATGTGGATATGGATTTGTTCTGTTCTTCATTTCAACAACAACACCTGACGGATCCCATAACACCTTACACAACGCTATTTCAGCTAAATATATCAAATTGATAAATCCATGAGGATGTCCCGGTTGATAATCGATTGCGATATCTCCCGCGAAGCACTGTTCCATTACATTTGACACCTTGTTCAGATCACGGTATAAAAAATCGACCGGTTTTTGATTCACTTTTAGCCAGCCCCCACCATTAATCCATGGTCCCCAGCCACCGATTTCTGTAAGTAAGTTGTCTCGATTATCGTCATCCAAGACGGAGGCTGCACGGCTAAGCTGGGCAATGTCTAACTCCTTATTGGCGTTATAATAAATACCAATATCAATATCGGAGTTGGGATTTTCCGTTCCCCTTGCTCTTGAACCGCCTAGAACCAAAGCTTGTACACCGTCGACTTGCTTTAGACGATCGCAAATTTCTGAAACTATGAATTGCACATCCATGCCTCTCACTCCGTTCCAAGTATGACTATAATATATAATAGTCAATTTAGTTCCTAATGAGTATGGAAAGTATTTTTTTAAACTATCCTATCCTTTATGTGAGTAAAGGCTGCCATCGACCTGCTCTATCAAGCCGTTGGCAGCCTTTCGGCCGTGCGCACGATAAGCAATGCGTTTTCTTCCCGGGTCACATAGTCGCCCGGACGAAACAAGCCGTCCGCACCCTCTACGATTCCTGCACGCGAAGCGGCCGCGACGTAGGCATAGTACCACTCGTTTGCCGGAACATCGCGAAAGGCGGAGGAATCCGAAGATTCGAGCCTAAGCAAGCCGGCACCGATCAGCGACTCCACAAGCAGCTTCGTCATTTCCGCACGGGTAATGGCAACCGGCCTATCAGATCGTCCGAAACGCCGGATAGAGAAGGCGATGCCTGTAATACAGGCGCAACATTTCCAAAAACAAGAAGAAAGATCATAACCGTATGAAAAGCTACTTTCACCTTGCGAGACTTCCAATGACTCGGAATCAAAAAAGTCCCACCTTAAAGTTTCTTCTGTCCCTTGGCATCCGTAATCACAATGTCCCCGTCGTCAAAAAACACTTTCATGTTCATGCTCTCGCTGACGAATCGAACGGGAACCAGCGTGATATCGTCCCGGATGATGGCAGGTGCATCAAGCACGTTCACCGCCCCGTTCACGGATGCCTGCTTCTGGTCGATGACAAGTTCGATCTTGATGCCTTCTTTCACTAGCGTCACGCGTCTATCTTCACCGTTCCAGTCCACCTTGGCCCCCAGAGCCTCTCCGATGAATCGGATCGGCACCATGGTGCGGCCATCTAGCGTAAACGGCGCTACTTCGAGCGTATAGTCCTGTTCGTCGACGGAAGCGGCCGTCGAATCCAGCTTCAAAGCGATCGTTTTAAAGGGAAACGCCGCATCGTTCACATAATGGGATGCTGGATCTCCGAATTTCACCGGCTTAGAAATAACCGTCCCGTAAGCCGTTTCGACTTCGACGGTATAATATTGTCCGTCTTTAATAGAACCGTTATTGTTGGCGTATAAATCGAATGTCACGTTCCCCCTGAAAGAGCCCACCGGCTCTTTTACATCTTTCTTGAAGCCGGGCGTCACGACGGTTGTTCCTTGCGCGATTCCGAGGAGCCAGCCGGTGCCGGCCCGATTCGTCCTCCATATGCCTTGATAGGCTTCTTTGCCGTCTTTATCGGTGGAACGCAGGATTACAGCCAAAACCTCCGTTTTTTGCGCAAAACTCAGCTTTAGCTTATAATGACCGTCTTTCCGGCCGTCGGCTCCAAACTCGGCGATTCCTGTCTCGTCGGAGTCCAAATCCTTCCAACTGAATTCCCGGATGACAACCGGTGCATAGGAAGTTTCATTTTCGGCAAACGGAGTGACGGACGATTTCACTACGCCCTTGTTTGTTTCGATTTCCAAATAATAATATTCGCCCGGCTTCATCCCGTTGTTATCCGAAGCATACAGTTCCAGCTGCGCCATTCCTTTGAACGTGCCTAGCGTTTCTTGAAACGTGGTATTGACGATTTTTCCGTCCCGGACGACCGCAAGCAAATTGCCGATATCTCCCGATTTGGCCTTCCATGTTTTCCAAATGCCGTGACTGGTAGCTTTGCCTTCCGCATCGGCCGTTCTCATCGTGACGGACTTAATTTCCACGCCGTCCCCTGCATCGAGCAGCAGGTCAAGATGACCGTCCCGGGTGCCGTCAGGCTTCGCAGTCGTATCCAGGGAAATGCGGTCCAATTCCTTATCGAGATACCGGAATTGTTTAATTTGTATCCCCCCTGAAGCGGCCTGCTCCGCTGCCTCAGAAATGTTGTTCCCCGTGGCCATGCCGCTCAATAAGACGAAACCTGCAAGCGCCGATATGATGGTTTTACGGTACGATTTCATTTGAATAATTGCCTCCCTTAGGTTCCTATTACATCACTTATCTAAGCCATTGTAATCCTGAAAAAACGAACTGAGGAGGATGAATTTCTTTCACCCTTCCCCCAAAAACGCAAAAAGGCTTCCCTTTTCTGGCGGAAAGCCCCAAGTTTGTCTTAGAAAGCGGCGCACCTATTTGTATCCGCTCCGTTAGTTGACAAAAGGCTGCCGACCCATGTCGGCAGCCTTACTCAAGTTTTATTATGGAGAGAAATCGGGAGCCAGCACGTGAAGGTGCTGCCTGCTCCTATATTGCTTTCGATATCAATTGTACCGTCCAACAACCTGCAAAAGCTATGGCTAATGGCCAGTCCAAGTCCGGTTCCTCCATATTTCCGTGTCGTTGAGCTATCGGCTTGCATGAAGGGCTGAAATAACCTCCCGACTTGTTCAGGCGTCATTCCGATGCCCGTGTCTTTGACGCTGAAACAGTAGCCCATCCTATTATTTCGGGTTTCGCGGTAAACATGGAAGACAATGGCGCCATCTTTGGTGAATTTGCTCGCATTACTGAGCAAATTGATCAATATTTGCCTCAGCTTTGTCACATCGGATGTCATTTCACCTTCTACAGAGCGGGTTTCCAACTGATTTCCATTACCATCCATAAGCGGCTTGACAGTCGTTATCACATCCTGAATCAACCCGGTCAAATCAAAAGTTTCAAGGTGAATGTCCATTTTGCCGGCCTCAATCTTCGAGATATCCAGAATATCGTTAATGAGTGACAGCAGATGTTTGCCCGAATGGCTTATTTTGCCCAGATCTTCCACGAATGTCCGCTCGCCAAGTTCTTCGGCTTCTTCCGCGAGCATTTCGCTGTACCCGATAATGGCATTGAGCGGCGTACGCAGTTCATGGCTCATATTGGCGAGAAATTGACTTTTGATCTTATTTGCCTTGATGGCTTCGTCATGAGCTTGTTCCAGCTGCGCTGTGCGTTCCTTCACCAATTCCTCCAAATTTTCGTTCAACTGCCGCAACTCTTGGTTCATCAAATAGATTTCAGTCGATTTTTCCTGAATTTCCGATTCTTTATAAGAAAACCTTTTGGAGATGAAAATCCCGAGCAAAGATAACCCTAGCGTAAACAACGTGCCCCCCGAAATGAAATAAGCAAGCCATTTTTGATCCAGCACCATGCCCGAGGATAACGTCGATTTATCTCCTAAATGAAAGTGGGCAGCCACCATACCCGTATAATGCATACCAACGACAGCGGCGCCCATAATCAATCCGCTGCCCAGCTTCTTCCATCCCTCGCCGCGCTCCCCGCCTTTGCGAAAATAAAACGACAACCATAATGCTGCAATAGATGCGATAAGCGCGATCACGATAGAGAGTGCAAAATAGACCGGATCATACGTGATATCGATTACCATCGCAGACATCCCGATGTAATGCATAGCCGAAATGCCGAAGGCAAGCATCACCCCGCCGCCGAGCAATTGGCGCAGGGTTAACTGATTTCGTCCGACAACGTATAAGGCAATGAAAGACGCGAGGATGGCCACCAAGACCGATACCAAAACCGTTATCAGGTTATAAGCGACCGAAACCGGTAATGAAAAAGCGAGCATCCCGACAAAATGCATAGACCAAATCCCCATGCCCATGGCAAATGCGCCAAACATAAGCCATAACCACCGGTTCCTTCCCTTGGACGTGGTTATCCTTCCAACCAGATCGAGAACGGTGTAAGAGGCCACAACAGCTACAACATATGAAAAAATAACCAACGCCGTATCATACGACCCATGAACATGCTCCATCCCTTTTCCCCTATCCATGTGCTCTTTTGTCAGAATCTGCCGCGAAACGAAGAATTCTAGCTCCTATTATAGCTTGTACCCGTTCGTGAGAAAAGGCTGCCGATCTGCTGGCAGCCTTGAATGTGTTCATTGAGCAAATGTACCCGTTAACATTCCTGTAGGTGTTAGCAGATTGAATTTGCAGAAAAAAGTACGCCTCGCTACGATGAGTATGTACTGGGTTGCAGCCCTCAGAACTCACCTTAGGAGGCGTTATCATGAAGTCTAATCCAATTAAGTCTCAAAATCAACGTGTAGAACGAATCTGCACTACCACTCTGGTTATAGGCATCGACATTGCCAAGGAAAAACACGCAGCACAAGCCATTAATTTTCGAGGTATTGTCCTCATCAAGCGCCCTATTCTATTTTCGAATGACCTTGCTGGATTTGAGCATTTAGAACATAGCATTCGGAAATTACAGAAGATGCACGGCATGAATGACGTCGTTGTGGGAATGGAGAGCACCGGTCACTACTGGTTCAATATTGCCAACTGGTTGGTGGGTCAAGGAATTGATGTGGCTCTTGTCAATCCAATGACAACCAAACGCAATAAGGAAAACAGAGATAACTCACCTTCCAAGAATGACCCAAAGGATGCTCTGGTCATCGCCGATGAGTCGCGGGTTCTACACACCCTTCGCTCCAAAGGATGAAGCATTCCGCCGCATACGGGTTATAGTTACAAATAGAGAGCACTGGGTTGTTAAATCAGGACGGATTAAGAACAGAATCCACCGCTGGCTCGATATCCGGTTTCCAGAATACAGACAAGCATTTGATGACATTTTTAGCGATCGTTCTTTGGCCACTTTGCGTCGGTTCCCAGCCCCTTCTGACCTATTGCTGCTAACTCCGGAGCAAATGGTACAGATCTGGGGTGAGTACATGGCCAGACCTGGCGGGGTGCGAGGTAAGAACAAGGCAATGGAGCTTCAATCACTCGCTAGACATAGCGTGGGAGACACTACTGCCCTTGAAGAAGACAAATGGGAGCTAAGGCACCTCATCGAAGAGTATGAAAGAATCTGCCGAATCATTGATGAAGCGGACGAGATGATTGAAAAAATACTGCCTGAAATTCCTTGTTCAGATCTCGTTCGATCTGTCGGTGCTTCCGTTCCTGCAACGGCTGCCATATTAGCATTTGGCGGGGACTTACGTAAGCTGTCTCACGGAAATCAGTTATTGCGAAAGGCAGGATTGAACTTAGCAGAACGAAGTTCCGGCAAGTATAAGGGGCAAATCAAGCTCACCAAACGAGGCAACTCACTACTGCGTAAGCATCTGTACTTCACTGTGTTTCACCTGTTATCTTTCAATGGAGCGTTCCAAGCCATGCATGCGCACAATACCGAAGTGAAACGAATGACGAAAATGCAGTCCATGATGAAGCTGATTGGGAAACTGGCCCGGATGCTTGTAGCCATGGCGAGAGAAGGACAAACATTCTCCATGGATAAGGCCCAGCCACCGTTTGCAGCATAAAGTAAATCGTAACCCAGACACGTAGATTGGCTCATTCGCAGGATCTGACAAAGAAAGCACGGAGTACCGAGATTTTTACGCTTTAGGGCATAGACCCGTTCCGTTAACGTTGATCGGACTCCACACCTTGGATAGATAGGACGAAGGAATGTGAGGGCAAAGACCCGTCGAGATTTGGGAGAGTGAATCCCCAAGGACCTTGTGGAGAGAAGCGTGCAGCATACCATTTTTATGGAAGATGTTGTAAAAATGTTCAGCACCTTCTGTTCCCGCATACGCTCTAACGGAACTGCCTGCCCCACACTACCCAAACACCTGAACTCCTATTTAACATGCATATTGAAATCCTGCGAATGAGCGAGCATTCGTAAGAAAATCCTTATTCTCTGAGGGAGCTCAATTGTCGTTTATTTATTTTGCAATTTGTAACTCTATTAAAATAGTTAGCAATCGAGAAGAAACATCAGCATCATCTTTTCGCTAATATTAAATGGACAGAGAAATTCACGAAGGAGTTGTTGGGTGATGAAGAATGGAATCAATTTTAGCGTTGTGGAAGCGGGTTCTTTTGGCGATCTTCTGAGTGTGACGGAGGGTCCTGCTGCAGGCAAGTACTTTCTGAAAGACAAGCTTGGACTAACTGGCATGGAAGTCTCACTTAACCAACTGCCAGAGGGAGCGGAAGTACCCTTTTACCACACACATCGCGAGAATGAAGAGCTATACCTATTCATTGGCGGCTGCGGTCAGTTTCAAGTGGATGGAAAAATTTTCTCAGTCAAGGAAGGAACGGCCGTTCGCGTAAAGCCTGAAGGCGAACGCACGCTCCGCAATAACGGTAATGGGGATTTGTATTTCATCGTGATTCAAGCCCAAGCGGACAGTCTCCGCCAATGGGTGATGACTGATGGCGTCATTCTGGATAAGCCGGTGTCCTGGGCGGAATAGTGCTAATAGGTATCTGGTTTAACCAAGTACGCCATTTCTATCTTACGCCGGTAGCTTTCAAGTCTCTTCTTCGGATCTTGCGGTCGCGGAAAACATTTCTGGCACCTATGAAATACAGCGATAGTCGAATCAGCATAAGCGTTAAAATGATCGCGCCGTCCCAGAACGACACCGTATCAACGGCGAAATGGGCAACCTGATGAAAAGCCATGGAAAGTCCCGTAACAGAGGCCGGAATTGTAAATACTACAAGTATGAAAGTGAGGGTAGCGATTCCGAGCATGTAAAAGATGGAAAAAATCTTTGCCGCTCTCTTCTCACCCGAAGGCAATCTTTCCCACCGCCCTTTACTCTCTTCTCTTTTATAAGGGATGATGGATCTCAGAAAAGTCTTACTTGATTGATGGAGGTTCGCAGAATTCGTCCAATTAACGGCCACATAATAAACATCGGTCCTCAAAAAGAACAAAAACTGGGAAAGGACAGAAAAGAATAGAGCGAGTGCGATCAGCCGGGATAGCCCATAGACGAAAGTACTCTCAATCGCAGATAATTGCACGAACAAGCAAATAAGCAGCAGCGTGCAATCCCAGGCCATTCCGGCTAGATAAGGCAAATATCTTTTCTTCTTCGGGTGCGCCCATAACCCTGTCATTTGAGTTTCCACTGCAACGAACACATAACGAATACTGAATCGAATGTTCGTTTTGACCCCCTTGCCGACGGCTGCGAAGTAGTGACCGCATTCATGAATAACGATTTGAATACTACTGATGATAAAGATCAGCAAGGCATTTTCTCCAATTCCATATAGCAAAAAAGCGTCCCGAAAGTGCGGTAAAAGAGATGGTTTAAGCGCGTATAGGAAGATTACGACAATGACATTTATCACGTAGAATCTAGCCATCCACTCATGAAACAAAATGCGCCCTGCCCTTACCTGCCAGGATTCCTGCCGGAACGCCTGACTGCTATCGTAATCTACCATTTTCCTCCCATCTATACTGAAAACGAGCCCAAGCGCCAGCAGCTTTGCGACAAAATCTACAACATTCACAACAATCCCCTTTTCCTGCTGGATCAACTCTTTAATCTCATGTAGTGTCCGGTTGCCGTCGGCTAATTGTATGACTAGAACCGCAGGTTCCGGCACGCGAATAAACTTGGGAATATGGGAATCGCCGATTGTGTATTCCTGTCCTTCTTGTTGTACGGCCAGATGCGTCAGGATCACTCTGGATTCTGAATGGATTTCATGGTTCATACTCGTCTCCCCTCAAATTGCGGCCATTTTTTCCGACCCAAGCTTTACCAAGGCATCTAATGGTATAGGTTCGGCGCCTATATCCCTATTTCTCCCGCAGCTGGGGCAGTCTTCTATTCGGCTGATTTCTTCATGGGTAAACCTCATATCCTGCAGGTTTATTTTCGTATACGGCAATGGAAAAACGGGTGAATAGTTCGTTAAATATTTGGCTATTTCCGAAGCCAGTACCGAGGTTAGAAGCGATACGTTCGGAGCGAAGGACGGATTCATGAAGGAACGGCTATCCAGCTCACCGCTAGCTATGGATTTTATCGTGTCGAATACTTTGGAGTTGCGGCGAATGGACTGCATACACAAGCAATCCGTACATCCCGTTTCGAAGGGAACTACCCGGTACATAAACCCGCTGCCATGGCGAAGTCCGGCATGAAAAACAGGCTTTCGATAGTGAAGGCAAGCGGCGTTCACGTATCTGGATGCCTGCACGGGAGGCGTATCGATCACACAAACGACGACATCCGCGTCTTTAATAATGTCTTTCACCGAATGGGCGCTATCGATTTGCCGATTCACAACCTGAACGTCAATGTCACGATTCATGGCTTGGAGGCGTTCGCGAATGACATCCGTCTTGCGCTTGCCAATATCGTCTTCCGTGAAAAGAATTTGCCTATTTAAATTGTTCAATTCTACGCGATCATGATCGACGCCAACGATTTTGCCTACCCCCATCGCAGCTAACCAAACGGCCAACAACCCGCCACCGCCCAACCCGAGAATGGCGACGGAGCTATGCTTCAACCTTTCCTGGAACAGGTACCGATTTTCATGCATCGATTCGTGCACCGAATAAAAGGTGAAATTGTTTCGGTAACGCTGCAGTTCTCGCGGAGTCAATCCATACGTGTCCGTTGCATCGCTGTCGAGCAGCTTATGGTTGTGCAGCATGGCAACTCCGCGTTTCACGTCTTCCTCGGATAGATTGCATAGTTGCGCCAGTTCCTCTACCGTGTGCTGTCCCGTCAATTGATGCATAAAGTAATAAACGGTTCCATCCGGATCCGGGATTTCGAGTCGAACAAGATCCGTTTGAATCCGTATGACCTGATTGGCTGCTTGCATTTGATTTCGATAAAACTCCTTCAATCTAGGTTTCATTTATCGCTCACCTCAGTCAAAAAGAATGGAAAAGGCCGTACTTTTATGTACGACCTTCTTGCCGAAAGCTAAATCATTAAATCGTGGAGATACCGTCCCACGGGGTATCCATTCCGTCTCCTTTATACATGGTTGGAGTAAGGTCCTCTACTTCACGGATTTCGATATTCATTATTTTCACCTCCCACATTCGATACTGTTACTCTAAACCAATATTGGAAACTTGAGGAGGATGATTTTTTTTAACCCCATTTCAGACTTCACTGGACGTTAGAGACAGCAAAAAAGGAGCTGCCGCTTGGCAACTCCTTCGTTATCAATCAAGTTGTAATTCGGGCAAACGCTCCCGTTAGTTAAGAGAGCTACTGTCAGATGCCACTCCCCTGCGGGCCCAAATCACTACCGGGATCAGTAAAAGTGCAAGGCCGCCTCCGGCAAGCGACAGCGTTGCGTAACTGGATTGAGCAACAACCATGCCGGACAGTGCTCCACCCGATGCCCCAGCTAGTGCTATTAATACATCAAGCGTTCCTTGCGTTTTTGCACGAGTTGCAGGACCGGCGGCATCTACTATAAGTGCTGTACCACTGATCAAGCCAAAGTTCCAACCAAGTCCCAATAATGCAAGAGCGACTATTAGAACCAACATAGAATCTGCAGGCGCTACAGCTGCAACTATACCGGCAGTCAGTAGAATACCTCCCGAAGCTATTGACATGGCTATGCGTCCGATCTTATCAACTAGAATACCTGTAAGGAGGGAAGGAAAATACATGAAGCCAATATGGATTCCTATTACTAATCCTACTTCCCCCAAACTATGCCCGTGATGCTTCATGTGAATTGGCGTCATTGTCATAATTGCGACCATCACGATTTGAGTTAAGATCATTACGGTTGCCCCTATAAACAAGCCTCTGATGTTATTTGTATCCGAGTTCGTTTGCGCAGTTGCTGACTGGCTCAGATCTGACTGTGCTTTAAGTATTCCTTTCGATACGACCAATGGGTCTGGGCGTAGGAAAATCAAAAATACCATACCTGCAAGGATGAAAGCCGCGGCAGCTAAAATAAAAGGACCCGCTAGGGCCGGGACCCCGATTGACGTTGCAAATCGACCCATAACTTCAACCAAGTTAGGACCTGCAACCGCGCCGAAAGTTGTCGAAACCATTGCTATACTAATCGCTTTTGCCCGCTGGGTAGGCTTAGCTAAATCTGTTCCCGCATAACGCGCTTGTAAGTTTGCAGCTGTGCCTGCGCCGTAAATAAGCAGCGATACAAATAGAAGTACAATACTATGACTTACTGCAGACCCTACTACGCCAATTGCACCAAGACCGCCTGCCAAAAACCCTGCGGCAAGCCCCAACCGGCGCCCGTAATGTTGTGAAAGACGCCCAAGCAGCAAAGCGGCCACCGCAGAGCCAAGAGTCAACATGGCGGCTGGAACACCTGCAAAACGATCTGTTCCCAACATATCTTGTGCAAGGAGAGCGCCGACCGTTACGCCTGCAGCAAGCCCCGCACCCCCAAAAATTTGTGATATGACTACAACGATCAAGGAACGTTTAAACAACTGCTGCTGCATATCTAGGGAACCGGCGTAACCTCGAGATTGGTTGTCTCTTAGACTATGAGGTTCATGCGTCATCGCTTAGAACCACACCTTTCCAGTTATTTATAGTAAGATGCCAATCTTTATACTAAAGCATCTCCTTCGGGTGAAATAGTCGAATGCTCTACATGGGATATGGCCCATGGTAAAGCCGCCACTCTTTAGT
This sequence comes from Paenibacillus litoralis, assembly GCF_046244365.1. Classification (NCBI taxonomy): domain Bacteria; kingdom Bacillati; phylum Bacillota; class Bacilli; order Caryophanales; family Paenibacillaceae; genus Paenibacillus; species Paenibacillus litoralis. The sequence goes on from NZ_CP176395.1 coordinate 4,796,142, forward strand.
GTCAAGGATTATCTTTCATCTAATCTGTCCATTCGTAACGAAGCTGCTTATCATGCCGGCAAGCCTCATCCTAGTCGATTAGTTAGCTCTCGTCTCCCTTTCGTTCTTCTTCCTTTTTATGACATTGCTACGAACATAAATTAAACGTAGAATTGTGCCAACGTGTTATTGGCAAGACTTTAAGAAGGGGCATTGAAATGGATACCTGTAAAGAGCTTGTAGCGGAAAAACGAACGTATACCGCCTCTCATGTGAAGCACACTCATTCCTATGCGCAATTGATTTTGCCTCTCCAAGGCAAATTGGCTATTGAAGCAGGAACGGAACATTTTCTATTGGACGACCAGTTGCTATTATACGTCCCTCCTGAATGCGATCATACTTTTTATTCCAATGTGCGCAATGAATTTCTGGTTTTGGATATACCGGATAAGATGATTCCCTCCAGCAGGATGAACGATAAAGGGATTTCCTACTCTTTGAACAGGAAGTGGAGAGGAATTCGTTATCTAATCTTGAATGAATTGGACCAGCAAGACGAACAACGGTCTGCTCTTATGGAGCTGTATCCTTATATTTCGCATCATTTACTCCAAGAGCAACGACCTAGATCCATTCAATTTATTCATGAGCATTATGACGAGAACATAACGGTGCAGCAGTTGGCAGCGCTTGAGCATTTCAATCGTTCCTATTATACGGAATGGTTTCTAAAGGAAACCGGAAAATCGCCGTCTGCCTATCTTCAGGAAGTCCGGTTGAGTAAGGCGAAGCAATTGCTGCGAGAAACCAGCTTCTCCATTCTGCAGATTGCTCTTCAAGTAGGCTTGGAGCATCAATCTTCTTTGACACGCTTGTTCCAAAAAAATGAAAAAACAACGCCGAGTCTATACCGAAAAAAGCATTTCATACACGGTAAGGAGTAAAAAAATTCCGATATCCGGATAAAAGTACTCATGCTCAGCCCTTTAAAATGAATATGAACTTGACCGGAGCATGGCCAAGTTCCCCTGCAAACCGTGGTTTTCGGTGAATCGCGGTTTTTGGGCATTTCACTTTAAGGAGTATAAAGGATGTCAATTGTATGGGGTTTACTATTTGCGCTCTTATGGTCTTCTGCGGCCATTGCCACGAAGTTCGGCCTGGAATCCACAACACCTTTAGCATTGGGTTCGTTCCGATTTCTAACTGCCGGATTGCTTCTTTTGCTTTATGTTTATGTTTTCAACCGGAAATATCCCTGGCCGCGATCCCGGCAATGGCTGCCGCTAATCGGGTTAGGTCTGCTAAATACGACCATTTATTTGGGAGCGACCTTTTGGTCGCTTAGCTATGTGCCGGCAGGCTTGTTTAATTTGTTCGTGGCGACGAATCCTTTTCTCGTCGCTTTCCTATCCTATATTTGGCTAAAACGAAGCATTTCGTTAAAAGAATGGCTAGGGATGGTTGTCGCAGCAGCCGGTTTGTGGATTGCCGCATGGCCATCTATCGCTAACGGCGTGGCAAGTATAAGCGGATTGATTATTTTAGGGATCGGCATGCTCTCGATGGCCTTCGGAAGTGTCTATTTCAAGAAGGTCGGCTTAGATTTGCCGGGTATCGTTATCAATACGTGGCAGCTATGCATTGGCGGCAGCTTCTCCTTGCCATTTGCCTGCGTTTTGGAGAAAGTTAAGTTTTTCCTCGTACCTGATTTTCATTTCGTCGGTTCGCTCATATGGCTGGTCTTCATCATCTCAATCGGGACTATGCTGCTTTGGTTCTATATGTTGAAGCAGGATCCCGTCGCAGCTAATAATTGGTTATTCATGACCCCCATATTCGGCTTCATTTTGGCGGCGATTTTTCTCCATGAACCGGTGACCCTATTCGATATGACAGCGACTGTCGTTGTCGTTATCGGGCTGTTCTTATCAGGCAACATTAAGAAACTTACAAGAAACTAACCCCAGACAATCTCATTCATACAGGCTCTATTGCGAACGATTACTCGAATTTGTATGCAAAAAAGACCTGCTTCATCGGCAGGTCTTAAAGGTTAACTGTATTTAAGGGAGCGCAGCAACGTAAATTGCTTGGCGAGATAGAGCGGCGTGTATGGCATATCTTTTCGAAGCCAAGCCACGATCGTGCCGATCAAGGCGGAGGAGCCGTACCAGATGGCAATATCCTTTTGAATCATTCCATTTGAAATAAAGGATTCGCTCCCCATTCTCTCTACTCTTGCAGTAATTAATTCGGTAAGCAGATGTAACAACCGGTCCGTAAAGATCGGCGTGCGCTTCGAGGTGAGAATGACTTTATAAAATTTAGCATGTTTCGCAATGTGCTCGAGCAGGTTTACCAATAACGGCCAATCATCATCCTCAGTAGGATTCTGATTCTCAGGTACATGGCTCTGAATGCTTCTGATGTCCTCGATCATCTCATCCGCCATCTTTTCCAACATATCCGGTATGTCGCGATAGTGCAAATAAAAAGTAACACGGTTGATGGTAGCGCGCTCTGCGATACGATTGACCGATATTTTCTCGATTTCCATTTCCTGAAGCAATTCAATAAAGGCATCTTTAAGTAATTGACGCGTGCGGAGTATGCGGGGATCGGTGCGGGACGCTTTATTATCCATATGTCCTCCCTTTTCCATTAACCTAGCAAACTACAATTTCCCGGCTTACGTAGTATTTTTGGGAGATAAACTACAACATACAATTCCCTGTAGACTAATTTACATTTCTTGCATACTTGTCGCTTGTAAACCCAATTGTTCTGCATATAATCTAATTTATACAATGTAAATTATATTACACGTTGTAAATTTAGTCTAGGCATCATGGAAGGATGGAGCAGGTTGAGTACAGGCAAGGCAATAGAAAGCAGTACCATAAGAAAAGGACCGGTCTTGTTCATTATGATTTTAGGCGCCTTTCTTGCGACTCTGAATCAAACGGTTATGAGCGTTGCCACCCCTAAGTTAATGGGTGATTTCAACATTTCGGCCACAACGGCTCAATGGCTGACAACAGGCTATATGTTGGTGAACGGCGTTCTTATTCCGATCACAGCCTACTTCATGCAGCGGTTTACCACACGCCAGTTATTTCAAGCCTCTATGTTGATCTTTCTTGCAGGCACGATCGTATCCGCCATAGCTACAGACTTCACCGTGCTTTTGACGGGGCGCATGATCCAGGCAGCCGGTGCCGGTATCATTATGCCTCTGCTCATGAATGTCATTTTGACGCTCTTCCCTCCCGAGAAGAGAGGCGCCGCCATGGGTATGGTCGGTTTTGCCGTTATTTTCGCCCCTGCCATCGGGCCTACGCTTGCCGGATACATTCTTGAGAATTATGCTTGGGAAACGATGTTTTATGGAATGATTCCCCTTGCCGTTCTAGTAATCGTCTGCGGGTTTATTTATTTGAGAAACGTATCGGAACGGGTCTATACCAAAATCGACATGCTTAGCGTTACCCTTTCCACCATCGGATTCGGCGCATTGCTGTACGGCTTCAGCCGGGCCGGCAGCGCAGGGTGGTCGAGCACGGAGGTACTCGCTTCTCTTGCTGCGGGCATCGTAGCCCTCGCCTTGTTTACATGGCGGCAGCTGGTTTCCCGGAATCCGCTTCTGGATCTCCGAGCCTTCCAATATAGGATGTTCTCCTTAACGACCGTCATCAACATCGCGGTCACCATGGTGATGTATGCGGATATGATGCTGCTTCCGCTGTACTTACAGAATGCCCGCGGCTACACCGCCTTGGAATCCGGTTTGCTGCTGCTGCCCGGCGCGCTTGTGATGGGCTTCCTGATGCCGGTTGCCGGAAAGCTATTCGACCGTTTTGGGGCCAAATGGCTGGCCATTATCGGATTGATTATTACGATCCTCACCACTATCGGCTTTATTGATTTGACGGACTCAACCAGCTACACCTATCTGGTACTTATGTCTACGGGCAGACGAATCGGGATGGCTTTGCTTTTAATGCCGGTGCAAACCGCAGGATTAAACCAGTTGCCGTCCAGGCTCAACGCGCACGGTACGGCTATCTCTAACACCATTAGACAAGTGGCCGGCGCCGTAGGCACTTCACTGCTCGTGACCGTGATGACAGACCGCACCAAAACTCATCTTACGGACATGATGACCTCGGAAGGGGCGAAAGGCGCAACGCAAGAACATTTGATGATGGAAGCTTCCATCCAAGGGATCAATGACGCCTATGTCGTGATTATTGGAATCGGCGTCCTAGGATTGCTGCTTTCCTTCTGGATTAAACGTGTACATGTTGCCTCCGAAGAGGAATCCATAGTGTCATTGAAGAAGGAAAGAGTCTTGGAAGCTTGAGAACCGTAATGGAAGCACCGAAATAAGACAAGAGCCGGATCCTGATAGGATCCGGCTCTTGTCTTTCCGCCCCTGGTTGCACGAAAATTCATGACTCAAGCATCGATTTTATAATCGCCCGTTTGTACACGCGGCTGAAAGAGCCGTCCTCCCCCTTTGTTCATGTCCGATTTTAGCCGTTTCTCATACTAAATTTGTCTGAGCATGGATTTGTCTACCGTTTCCTTTTGAGCACATGCAAATGTTGTTTATCCATGATCAGTCCATTACAGCCGGGATAATCCGTTCCTTAATCAATGTCCACCTGTCACGGGGATTCATGATGAATGCTGATGCAATCGCTACGACTAGGTCTTTTTCCGGAATGCAACAAATGACATTACCGCCATCGCCAAGCGCTAGGTATGCTGAAACCCCTTGCTCTTCGTGCAGCCACCATAGATACCCGTATTTATTGGGGTTTATCATGGTCGATTCATCAATCCATATCGCGGGAATCATTTGCTTATTGTTCCAAATGCCTCGGTTCAGATAGAGCAAACCAAACCGCGCCATATCACGGGGATTTAGCATTGCTGATCGGTATTTTATGGAAGCTTAGAGCCTGGACAGTCTAAAGCGCTTCAACAAAATTAAAGAAACTTGTACCTATTGTAAGGATTAGAAACATCTAGTTTGGGAATTACTCATACAAAGGAGTGGAACGTTTATGATTAGCAAAGTCGGACAAATTATGTTGTATGTAGATAACCAAGATGGGGCTCTGGATTTTTGGACGGAAAAAATGAGATTTCATGTCATTTCCGAAGAAAATAATGGTCAAGGAATGAGATGGATTGAAATTGCTCCTACAAAGGGCGCAGACACAAGCATCATTCTCCATAATAAGGAATTCGTTGCTAAAATGTCGCCTGGATTAAATCTCGGTACACCTTCTTTAATGTTTTTTAGGGAACATTTCGATCGATTGCATAGCGACTTATCAAATAAACATGTCAAAGTCGGAGAAATTGTAAATTTGCCTTCCGGAAGAGTATTTAACTTTGCAGATCATGAAGAAAATTACTTTGCTGTAATGGAAAAAAAGTAAATAGGGAAAAAGCGATCCGTTTAGGCGGCTGACAGGCATTGTCGGCCGCCTTTTCCATTAATAGGAAACGATTGTTCAATAGAAAATCGGCAGTCTAGGAAGTTATTTTCTCGTCAATGGCTGCCCTTTGACTCCGCTACAGGTAGTGCGATTCATTGTGAAGATGAGGTTACTTGGTTGGAAGATACAAACTTGTGCATTCTCCGTACGCCTTCTTCGATCTTCTCCGCAGTCAAATTTCCGTACCCAAGTACGATTTCCGCTCGATTGGGGCGGTCTCCTATCTTGTAATCGTCGGATCGTTCAATCCGAAACCCGTAGGTACTTGTGTGTTTCCATGGGAGAAGCGCATGCGACCTAGAGTGGAAATGAACCAGAAGATGCATGCCTGCTTCGTCACCCAATATAGAAATTTCTTTTCCGAAGGTGTGATGGAGCCGATCTTTCAGTACCTCTCTCCGCTTCTTATACACTTTCTTCATCGTATGGATATGACGATCCAGGTGACCTTCCTGCATGAACCGACTTAACGCTTTTTGAATTAGGAGCGGGGTGTATAGATGAAGTTTATCTTTCATCGTGACAATCGTATCGACCAGATTTGGCGGGACGATAAGAAACCCGATTCGCAGACTTGGCGATAGCGTCTTGCTGAATGTGCCTACATAGATGACCCGGGTAGGCGACAGTGTCTGGAGAGCGGGTACCGGTATGCCTTTTAGCCGGAATTCGCTGTCGTAATCATCTTCAATAAGAAACGTATCCGCTTCTTCCGCCAAACGGATCGCCCTCTGCCTCCGCTGAATAGACAGCAAGCTTCCGGAAGGGAATTGGTGTGACGGCGTCAACAGCATCAAGTGTCCCGGCGCGAACTGAGGCAGCGAATCGATATTCATTCCATTCCGATCGACCTCCACAGGGACAATCTCGTAGTTCATCATTTGAAAAATATCACGGGTTAACTCGATTGTTGGGTCTTCTAGATAGATCGAATGAAACTTGGAGGATAAGGAAAAGGCAGTTAGGAAGATGCCTTCCGAGGCACCTGAAACAATGACGACCTGTTCAGTCGAACATCGAATCCCCTTCGTCCGGTGGACAAAATCACGGATCGCGGATCGCAGTTTCAGGTCTCCAAGAATGTCCCCGTATCCTGGATCTTGATCCGTAACCGTTTCAGCCGCTTCCTTCATGTACTTCCCCCACAGGGTTCTTGGAAACAAGGCCAAGTCCGGAATGCCGGTCGCAAAGTCGATGATATCCGGGTTTGGATAATCAGCCCCTGTGTTCTCCGATACATCCTTGGAATTGTGGCTCGCCAGCGCTCGGAAAGCCGGAGTAATTCCTTCGGCCACATAGGTGCCCGAGCCTACACGCCCTTCCAGGTACCCTTCGGCTGTCAGCTGCTCGTAGACTTCGATCACGACATTACGGGCAATTCCCCATTCTTTCGCAAGCACCCGGGTAGGGAGCAGCCGGGTTCCGGCCGTCAGCTGTCCGGACTCGATCATCAAACGCAATTGGTGACAAATCTGCCGGGTAACAGAAAGCGGTGAATGCTTCTCGATATAAATCCCGTACATAAACCGACTCCTCATCATTGGTTCCTCAAATGACTACTCGATTGGATCTTCCGACAAACCACTTTTCTTCCTATTATAGGAAAGGAAAGTCGATTCGAATAGGGAGGAATTTTTTGATGAAAAAAATAGTAGGAAAAACAGATCTGGCCGTAAGTCCTCTCGGACTAGGGTGCTGGGCAATCGGAGGGAATTTTACACTGGACGGAATTCCGGATGGATGGGGAGAAGTCGACGATCAAGAATCGATTGTGGCGATCCAAACCGCGGTCCAAATGGGCGTCAATTTTTTTGATACAGCCGATGCTTACGGAACGGGACATAGCGAAGAGGTGCTGGGCACAAAGCGTTGAAAGGACGCCGAAGCGAGGTCGTCATCGCGACCAAATTCGGATACACGAATAACGAATCAACGAAAGAAGTATACGCCCTTCATGATGTATCCCCCGCCTATATTCGGAATGCCTGCGAAAAATCGCTCAAGAGGCTCGGAACGGATTACATCGATCTGTATCAAATCCATGTAGGTAACTTGAGTCATGGGGAGATGGATTCCGCGATCGATACGTTGAACCGGTTGCGTGAGGATGGGCGGATCCGTGCTTATGGTTGGAGCACCTTTGATGCTGCCCAAGCGGAAATTTTCGCGCAAAAATCGGATGCGTCGGCTATTCAGCACGCCTTAAATGTGCTGAAGGATCATGATGAAATAATCTCGGTATGCGAACGCTACGGACTAACAAGCATTACGAATAGTCCCTTGGCCATGGGTCTGCTAAGCGGCAAATTCAATCCGGAATCCAAATTAGCAGAAACGGATGTGAGAGGAAGCCGCCATGAATGGGTCACCTATTTCAAAAATGGAAAGCCCGTATCTTCCTATCTGGAAAAGCTGGAGGCGGTCAAGGAAATTTTGACCAGCAATGAACGAACCTTGGTCCAAGGCGCACTGGCATGGATATGGGGAAGAAGCGATGTTACGATTCCGATTCCCGGCTTCAAAACGAGAAAACAGGTGGAGGAATTAACGCTAGCGATTGCCTCCGGGCCTTTAACGCCGGCACAAATGGAGGAAATTGAGAAGATATTACGTTCCTTTTGAACACACGCATCAGAAATGGTGTTCAGCGAAAACGCACCCGGAATAAGAGCATGCCCAATCGGCAGCTTTCGTAAGATAAGCATGAAACTGACTTGCTGCAAGTAAGGGCGGCAGCCTAGAAGGACAAAATTAAGTACTAGACTGCCGCTGTTTTCTTGAACGTTCGTGTCCCGCTAGCGGAACACAAAAAAAATCCGCGCAGCGCGCGGATCAATGTTTGCTTAAAACGGCGTCTTTATTTGTATTGCCGGTCATACGCCTTTTGCATGGTGCTGACATACTTGTTAAATCCTAAATTTTCGATGTTTTTCTTGTAGCTGTCCCAATCTTTGTCGATATCTTTTTTACCCGTAACAAACTCCATGATGCTTTTTTCGACGAAATTGACAAGTTGTGTTTTAGGTTCCGCAATGGCTTCCGCTTCATCCGTTTTATAGAAGATCGGCGGCGGAATGATGCTTGCTCCGACTGGCTTGTAGTGATTAACTGCGGCATCCCACAGGATCTGCTCCTGGTTGAACGATCCGTCGTTCGTCACCGCTAGCGTACCTTTGTCGTCCGCGGAGGCATAAAGAATGCCGGTCGTCGCCCAGAATTTATCCGTCGGTGTGCCCCACTGGTAGGTTTGTTTCCATAAAGCCTGCTGTCCGTTTAGTCCTTTCACTCCCTGTTCCGGTTTGACCCACGTATCTCCCTCCGGACCGTAGAAGAAGTTTCTCCAGTCCAGATCATGGGAATAGTCGCTTGCCAATGCGTCGCCAAGCCGGAAGGCCACTTCCGGATCAGCGGCATATTTGGTAATGACGAACGAAGGGGATCCGAATGGTTCGTACCATGGGGTGATTGATTTGCCGTTTGCTCCCTTCAGCGGCGGCACCACGACAAAGTCATCCCGCGCCCCCTTGGCGCCGATATCGATGACGGAGCTGAGCGCCCCGTCGGCAAAAGCGCCTACCCGGTTGCCATCCGGTCCGCCGATCAATACCTTCGCTTGACTCGCCTTCAAGGAAAACGCTTCTTTATCTATTAGGCCTTCATCATATAATTTCTTCAGATACTTCAAACCGTCGCGCCATCCGTCCTGCATATAGGAAGCTTTGATTTGATTGTTGTCCATATACAGCCATCCGTAGCCTTTACCGGTGCTAGGCACAAACGGATTCATCAAAAATCCCGTCAGTTCTCCGTTCCAGCCGTCAATCGTCGCAATTAAAGGGATTTCGTCTTGCTTTCCGTTACCGTTCAAATCCTTGGCTTGCTTAAACGCAGTAAACACTTTGTAAAGTTCGTCAGGTGTTGTAGGCATCTTCTGGCCGGCTGCATCCAGCCATTTCTTATTGATCCAAAATCGCTGGGAATACATACAGTGCATGCATTCGGCCACATAGGGGAGCGCGTAGATTTTGCCGTCCGGAGCAGTAATTTGCTTGAGCAGACTAGGGTATTTGGCGATCAGCTTTTTGTAATTGACGCCGTCCTTTTGGATGTAATCATTTAAAGGCAGAAACAGTCCCTGCTGGCCGTAAGTGGCGATTTGGTCGGTTGACAGACCGGACTTCATAAACACATCCGGCAGCTTCGATCCGCTGGCCAGCATAAGATTAAGCTTTTGCTTAGCCTCTTCCGCGCCTTCCGGTCCGAGAACGAATTTCACTTGAATGTTCGTTTTCTTTTCCAGCCATTTCGTAGCCACATTGTTATCCCACTCTGTGATCCAGGAGATCTTTGGCGTATACATACTGATTTCTTGCGTCTTCGTTACAATCGGAAACTCCCCGGGCGCTGTCATGTTGGAAGACTTAGCCGTCGGATTCGCCGACGCTGCTTTCGGCTCGGTCGACTTGCCGGCAGGATCCCCTTTCCCGCTGTCGTTCCCGCTTGTGCAAGCTGCGAGCAGCAGACAGAACACTACGGAGACGATGACCGCCAAGCGGGTACTTCTCCTTTTCCGCATTGCAAACCCTCCCTGGAATAAAGCGTATATGATGAACGGCTTTAGCCGGCTCATCCTTTTATTGCGCCGATCATGACGCCTTTAACGAAGTACCGCTGGATGAACGGATAGATCACAAGCAGCGGTACGGAGGATACGATGATCAAAGAATATTTCAACAGTTCGCTAAGTCCGATCTTGGCGGAAAGCGTGTCAATATCGACGTTTTGCATCATCGACATATTAATGCTGTTAGCCACAAGGATATCCCGTAAAACCAGCGTCAAAGGCCATAAGGATTCCCGGTTGATATACATTAGCGCATCGAAATAAGAGTTCCAGATCGATACCGAGTAAAACAGCGCCAGAACGGCTATGATCGGTTTGGACAAAGGCAGAAGTACGGATATCAGATAGCGCATATCGCTGCATCCGTCGATCTGGGCCGCCTCTAGCAGCTCCGACGGGGTGCTCTGAAAGTAGGTCCTTGCAATAATGACATTAAATATCGACATCGCTTGCGGCAGGATGAGCGCCCAGCGTGTATCGAGAATCCCCAAATTTTTCACGAGTATATATGTCGGTATAATCCCGCCGCCGAAGAACATAGTGAAAGCAAAGATCATCATGATCAGGTTTCTCGGTTTAAAATCGCGCCTTGCCAGCGGATAGGCCGCCGCAATCGTCAGAAAGACACTGACAATCGTACCGGCAACGGTATAGAACAACGTGTTCGCGTAGCCTGTCATAATGCTGTCGTTCGAAAAAACCGCCTTGTAACCGGCAAGGGATACGTCGACTGGGAATAACCAAACTTTGCCGCTCACAACGGCATTCGGCGAACTGAACGATGCGCTCACTACATAAACAAGCGGATAAATAATAACGAGCAGAATCAGTAACAAAAACAAATCGTTAGCCAGATAGAACAATCGATCCTGTCTGGATATTCGCCGGTTATAGACGCTCATAGGCTCCTCCTTAGCACGAAAATCAGGCAAATGATTACCATAGGCTGGTATTTCCGAACCGTTTCGCGAGTCCGTTGACGAAGCACAAGATCAAGAAATTGATGATCGAGTTGAAAAAGCCGATAGCTGTCGAGTAAGAATAGTTAGGGAAACTGCTCAGAAAACTGAGCTTATACAGATAGGTAGATATGACTTCGGAGGTTGCAAGGTTGGTTGGGTTCTGCATAAGATATACTTTTTCAAAACCAACGCTCATGATGTAACCCGTATTAAGAATTAACAAGATGACTGCGACCGGGATAAGTACGGGAAGATCGACGTAGAGTACACGCTTGAACCTGCTGGCGCCATCCATTATCGCCGCTTCATGCTGTTCCCAATCCACGTTCGAAAGAACAGATATATACAGAATCGTGTTCCACCCCATATTCTGCCACACCTCGGACCACACGTAGAGATGACGAAACCATTGTTCGGATCCCATGAACAAGATCGGATTGCCGCCTAAAGAGCTAATTAATTGGTTTACGGTTCCGAATTTGGGAGACAGAAATTGATAAAGCATGCCGACGAGTACGACTACCGATATGAAATGGGGAGCGTAAGTGATCATTTGTACGGTCTTTTTGAAGGTGGAGCGCAGGGTAATGTTGAAGGCGAGCGCCAAAATGATCGGAATCGGAAAACCGATCGCTAGCCCATAGATCGTCAAATACAGCGTATTCCGTATAACAGTCCCGAACGAAGGTGAAGTAAAGAAGTGTTCGAAATGTTTGAAGCCGACCCATGGACTGCCGACAATTCCTTTCGTGGCGATGAAATCCTTAAAGGCGATTTGCAATCCGTAAATGGGAATGTAATGGAACACCACGATATAGGCAAGCGGTAATAATATGAGCAAGTACAGTTGATAACGGGAAGTTAGTTCCTTCTTCATTCGTTTAAAAACCGATACGTCTCTGTGAATCCGCGCATTCGTCTCCAAGTTCCTCTCCATGCAAACCTCCCTTTCGAGGTATGAAATGAGCCGCTGCTTTTGCTAAAATTCTTGTGTACCTCCGATTAGTAAGCGCTTACACACATCTGCTTCGTCAAGCGGATTCAAATGCCTCCTCCCCCGATTTTTAACGAGTTTTAGAAAACGGATCCTTACAGGATGTATGATCATATTTAATTTCATTGTTTATTATTTAGTTTACTTAGATTCTATAGGTGATATGTCAATGCTCCGTAATAATATTTGCATCATGTTCGATCGAATGTTACGTGCAATGATAAAAAGCCGGCTCCCTGTGACTTTCACAGTAGGGACCGGCTGCTGCATCCGATAGCTTTAGCTGCATACTCCGCATGCCTCAGAGCCAATGATTTTGCGCCAATTCATTATGATCAAACATGCCTATATCAACAAAATTCCTGTAAGAACGGTATATATGTTCTCTCATTACCTTCTCGGCCTCGTCGGGATCGCCGTTCTTCAGCACCTCGATTAATTCCAAATGTTCGGCTACTTCCTGGTCTTTGCTGTATTTTCTTTGCAGAATCCGATTAACCAGTTGGATCCTAAATGAAATGAATTCGTACATCGACAATAGAATCGAGTGCTTGGAAAGCTTATAAATATAGTGATGAATGTAGCTGGAATCCTGGGATAACAACTCGACGGAATCATCGGTTATTTTGGCTTTCATTTCTCCATAAAACTGTTCCAAGTGTTTGATGTCTTTGATCGATACATTTTGTACAGCCAGCCGAATGGCCATTCCCTCCAACACGGCACGATACGAATAAATTTCAAAAACGTCCTTCGCACTCAACGTTCGGACCAACGCCCCCCTGTTGGGCACCACGTCTACCACCTGCTCGCCGACCAATTGATGGATCGCTTCGCGAATCGGTGTTTGGCTGATTCCGAGCTCCCTGACCAGCTGGCTTTCTACGATGCGATCGCCGGGATTTAATTCGCCGTTGATAATTTTGTTCTTAATGAGCGATACAATATCCGCACGTAAGCTTTGATTATCCGCTGAATTACGCCTTAGCTCCATTCTCGCATGCTCCTTTATGGATATAATGGTTAATTATAACATTTGATTTAATATACATGTTTTATATACCATTTTAGAACCTTCAATTGAATCCCTGCATGCAGGCTTTTCGCGCGACAAATTTTAACAAAAACAACCATCAGGGAATATCGCCTGATGGTTATAAAAGAACAGAACGGCACCGCATGTTTAGGATTAATAAGTGCTTCTGCTTGTCGTTACCGGGCACCAACGCGCCTTTCTCAAATAGGGCAGCAAGACGTCCAAGGCTTCGTCCGTTCTGATTCTAGCCAGCGCTTCGGAAGCTGTTGCGGGCACATAACGATAAGGATCGGCCAGCGCTTTCTCAAGCGCCGGGACCGCATCTGCCGCTTCCTTCCCGACTCTTGCCAGAGCCAGTGCAGCGGTAAATCGGGTAAAGTTGTCCGGATCATGCAATAGAGCTTGGCACAAAGCCGGAACAACCAGGGAAGCCGGATGCCGGATTAAGCCCAAAGCTTCTACCGTATGCTGCCGTACGAAAGCCGTTTGGTCTTGCAACTGCTCGATTAGAGCCGGCACCGCTTCTCCGGCGGCTTCGCCGAGTTCGCCTAACGCGAAAGCCATATAGCCGCGGGTCTGATCATGCGCGGTTTCGGCTTTCAACGCTTCAACTAATGAGGGTACAGCCTCTTCTCCAATCACAATCAAGCCGTGAGAAGCATTGCAAGCAACCGAATGCACCGGGGAGTGCACCGCTTCCATCAGGGCAGGAATCGCACCGGCTCCGATCGCAGCCAATTCATAAGCGGCGTTCAAAGATACGATCTCGTTTTCTCCCTTCAGCGCTTCAGCCAACTGGCGGATACGCTCACTCTCTTGCTCCGCAGTTTGCGACAGCACATCTTTCTCCGTCTTTCCTTCTTTCGAACTTCCTGACAACCAGTTCCATTCATGCTCCCACATCAAACGATGCTCGTTCACTTGTTGTAGCGGGTCGACGGAAAGAAAATGGCTGCTCTTGTTGTTCCAAGTCGGGGATTGGGGGGCCTCCATCCGAAAGAACTGAAATTTCAACATATACCGATCGATGTCCGATTGATTTTGGGTTGCCGTATGCCAGAGATCGTAAGCAATCAGTGCCATGCTCCCGGCTTTGCCAGTCACTTTCTTCGTAATGGCTCTATCCTCTCCGGGTTTGGAATAATAATTATGGGTTCCCGGCATGAGAGCCGAAGGTCCCATATCTTCGGTAACATCTTGTGTGTAATAGAAGATAATGACGGACCACGGATGATGATTCCGTATTTTTTCATTTAGCCAATAATTGTCTTTATGCCATCCGACCTGCCCGCCGCCCGACTTGGTCAGATGGCCGTGCCGATGCGCGCTCATGATGTATTCCGGTCCCAGAATGCTGGTCAAAGCCCCGGATACGACAGGGTGTTCGAAGAAGCGTCCGATTTCCGGAATCCGCGGCAGCAGATTATTTCCGGGATTTCCTTCATCTTTGTATACTTCGTTCAATTTTTGCATAACGGTCCGATGGAATTCAGCAGGAAAATCGGTATTTAAATTCAGATATCCGTTCGTAATGAATGCTGCCATTTGTTCATCCGTCAGTAAGATCTTTTCCGCTGTCATGTGATGGATGCCTCCCCAAAATCATGATTCGGTTCCTCGTTCTTTTTACTCCGACGATCCACATGTTGCACGCCATTTCAGACGATACGATTATCATGGCATCAGCTAATTTGCGGCTGCATGGAACCGCTGTCAATACCGGTCTTGATTCATTTCTTTGCGATCAGCACTCCTTTCTTCGGATGCAGGATGAGATGATGGTTTCCATCATTTTGGATTATATATATTTTTGTAGTATTAAATATAATATCGAAGACGGACCAATATGTTTTTTCGGGAAAAATTATCCGCATTTCGCTCAGCAAGTAATATCCGACTCTGACATCGACCGATAGCAAGAATCTTATAGCTTGAAAAAAGCCGCTTATTAAACGAAATTAAAAGGCTGCCGATCGTCTCGGCAGCCTTTTCTCCATATGCTCTCAGCTGGCAGGTATATAAATATCAATTTGCCCGTCTTCGCTTTCTAATGTATGAATATCATTCCAATATTCAATATCAATGGGACGAACGCCATACGTGTTGTTAATAAAATCATAAGTAGTACCAATATGTGATTCCTCCCCTTTGTGGACAATTTTAACATAACGTCCGGAAGATACGGTATGCGTGATCATGCCATTAGGAATTTCACCGTACGAGGTCACTTCGAAGGCGATCACATGTTGATACGGCACATGGGGAGTCCATTGGCCCTCCTGAGGATAGATTTGGATTAAATACATCCCTGTCCCTTTCCTGTTTGGTATTTCATCCCTCTGTTTCTCCAAGTCCTCGCGTAAGGTTCCTACAATCTTCGATTCCAAAACATGGTTGAGACTTTCAGTTATTGAAAAACCAACCAACTTGATCGCTTCTCTTTCCAAAATATCGACTTGATAACTTGTCATTTTTTATATCCCTCCCCGTTATATGGGAAACATGCCCATATACAGATTAGCGAATATACGTTCGCTTGTAAAGATTTGTTTTCGTTATATCCGCTCAACACCATTGGCCTATGTTGCAACGAAGGCTGCCGATCGTGAGCTGAAACGGTTTGGGATGGAAACCGGATTTTACCGGTCGACAGGAGACAGCGCTTTAAGACCAAGTTTATTTAAGTAGATCAGCCGCCATTCAATCTCATCTATCACTTGACTAGAAATCTTCATTTCGTGCTCGTCGAGCGAAGCAGGTAACGTTTGAATAAACCGTAATAATTCTGTTATCGGCAATCTCGATACCTCTACGATCGACTGACCTTGAATCGTTATAGCTAAACGCTCAGGGTTCAGTTTGCTGCCGTTACAGTTCGGGCATATGACTTGTCCGGAGAAAAAATCGATCGCCCTTAGGTTTCCTTTGCTGCTTGTACCCGCATCACGCATATACCGCAAATCGGAAACACATCCGCGGTAAAAACTTTTCAATTGCTTATTTTTGTGAACGTATGAAACCGGTTCCTTATCGTATCCGAAAAGCAAAATATCAATAAACCGTTTATCTTGCTCGGCAAGCGGTCTTTCAAAATCAATTCCGATCATCTTGGCCAATTCCTTGATCATCGATACAGGACCGCAATCCGTGCCCGCCCATAAAAGCACGGCTCCATGTTTAAGCGACAGCTCGGGTGCGATCATGCGACGGGGATCGATATCGATCACAGCCCCGGTCCCGTTACATACAGAGCAAGCCCCATTTAGACTGTTCTCGATAAAATCCTTAGATGTCCAAGACCTGTTGTCCCTACTTTCTCCAATCCTTGCATAAAGCAATCGAAGATATTCCGATACTTCCGTAATTGTACCTACAAGGGCACCTGTTCTTTTGGCCTTAACCTTTTTTGGTGGGATTTGTATACGTTCCAAATTGTTAGCCCCTCTCCATGCAACATTTTCAAAAGAATCACAATAAATAAATCCATTTAAATGGTATATTTGTCCAATTAACTTCATTGTAATTGTCCTTATACGTACAGTCTATCTTTTATTTCCTCAGTCTACTAGTTGGCGAGATCATCATACACCGGCATTTCTTTCGGGCGCATATAAATAAAAAAAACCGCGATTTACGCGGCGGTTGACGAGCCTCCATCTATTTGGCAAGCTGCTCCTAAACGGATTCTCGACGGTTTTGCTTTATTCAAAATTTATCTTGCAATGCATCGATAAATTCCGGCGCATCAATTTCAATTATTAATGCTTGATATGCTTATTAATAAAGTGTAGAAGGGTTTGTCCAAGAGACGTAAGGATGACTCCTTTACTATCGCACTTTTTGCAGGGTATTCCTTCCGCCTCCCCGCTCCCCTTGCATTCAGGGCAGGTTATCTCCAAATCATCCATTGCTATCATACTGTGAATCAACTCCTTTATTTTATCTTACCATTTCTTTGTAAATAGGCAGGGGCGTTTATAGCTTCGCAACCGCCTGGCTCACCAGCGAAGACAGTTGTTCGGCATCGAACGATTGCCCTTGCCGCAGTTTCAGGGTCTTTCTTTCCGGAGGACCGTCGAATCCATCCGGAAGCGAGAGCTCGCTAGTATGAAAGATCGTAAAGCTTACCGCGTCTTTCGACGTTGATAGGACGGCAGCGTATTTTCCGTTTTTCAAAAAATGGGGTTTCTTGTATTGAATGCGCTCAAGCACATCCGGTATGGTCCGCTGAACAACTTCACGAAGTTTAACGGACAATTCTCTCTGCCATGGTTCTTTTAACGCATCGATAAACTCGGCTACTTCTTGACTCATATTAGATTCTTCCCCCTCTGTTGGTTATCGTTTGTAACATGTTGAGTTGGTCCTGCAAATCGGCCTCCATTGCCTGTAATCTAGGATCTCGTAAAGAACCCGAATAATCTTCGAGCCTTCGCAATTCAATTTCGCACTCGCCGCGGCCCGCCGAAACCGGCATCCGGAGCGCCCAATTCAGAGCCTCGACCTCCGTCTCCACTTCGATCAAAGTATATTCCGCTATGAGCTCTTGATCTGCCGGAAAAGGTCCGGGCCGCAACTCAGGTTCTCCGCCATGCGCTGGATACGATATTCTTATCCCGGTTGAACTGGGCTGAAGCGCCTCCGCTGCAAGAAGTGCGCCGGCCTTGGCCAATGACTTCTTGTACGCAATCCTTTCTTCGTTGTGTTCCCGGCTGTGATTTACTCCGGTTTCCGAATACCCCGTCGCCTTAACAATCAACATAAATCGCATGTTTTCCCTCCTTGTAGGTGGAAGATTTAGAGAGCCGGATAAGCTGCCTTAACACTTCCCTTACCCTTACGACGAAGGAGAAACCCATTAATCGACAAGCGGGTTAAATAATTACTCGGATGTTCTAGATTCGCAATCAGCCGCACGGTTTAACAAAAGAGTCCGTTCACGTTCATTCCTCGTCATGGAAGCGGCACGTTCAAATTCCATTCGAGCTTCATCGGTCCGTCCCAGCTTCACCAGAAGATCGCCGCGAACGCTGGGCAGCAGGTGGTATCCCTTCAAGGAAGGCTCAGCATTCAGCTCGTCGACAATCTGCAATCCGAAGGACGGTCCAAAGGCCATGGATATGGCGACCGCCCGGTTTAGTTCGACGATCGGCGAAGGCGATACTCTCGAAAGCGCTTCGTAAAGGGCGGCAATTCGGGTCCAATCCGTTTCGGTTACAGTCGGCGCCTGCGCATGGCAAGCGGAAATCGCCGCTTGCAGCGAGTATGGGCCGAGCGAGCGACCTTGCTTGCGGCTGCGCTCCAATGCCGCCAAGCCGCGGCGAATCAGCAGTTGATCCCACTGCGCCCGGTTTTGATCCATGAGAAGAACGGGTTCCCCCTTCGAGTTAACCCGAGTTTTCAACCGCGAAGATTGAATTTCCATTAAGGCGACCAGTCCGTGGACCTCAGGTTCACGGGGGCAAATCTCGGCGATTATACGTCCCAGCCTAAGCGCTTCCTGACACAAGAGCGGACGGATCCAGTGTTCTCCGGAGGTTGCCGAATATCCTTCGTTAAACATAAGGTATATCACCTCGAGTACCGCAGTCAGTCGATCTTTGAGTTCCTCCGCTGCAGGCATCTCAAAAGGAACCCGCTCTGTATGAAGGGTTTTCTTGGCCCGGACAATTCGCTGAGCAATCGTCGATTCGGCGACGAGGAATGAACGCGCGATTTCATCCGTAGTAAGTCCGCATAACAAACGAAGCGTCAATGCAACTCTGGCATCCTGCGACAACACGGGATGGCAGGTCATAAAGATCAGACGAAGGAGATCGTCGCCAATCTCCCCGTCCAAATTTTGATCCATAGCGTCTACTGTGTATAGATCCGTGCTGTGGGCGATCTCTACGTACTTCTGATCTCGCAATTTGGTCCTTCGCATAAGATCGATCGCGCGCCGTTTTGCCGTGGTCATCAGCCAGGCACCCGGATTATCCGGAATGCCGGTATCCGGCCAACGATCAAGAGCAATGACCATCGCGTCCTGGGCAAGATCCTCCGCGAGACCCACGTCCCGCACCATTCGAGTTAAACCTGCGATAATCTTGGCCGACTCCATCCGCCATATCGCATCTACGGTTCGCTGTGTTCGAATTACATTCACGCTTTATTCTGCTCCCGGGCCTGCTGGCGAATCGCTGCCTCTTTCGCGAGCGAATCCGGATTATCCATTAACTCTTCCATTTCGAACACCTGTCTAAGCTCAATTTCGCCCTGCCCGAATCCATGAGGATCCGGCATACGAAGAGCCCACTCCACGGCTTCTTCCCTGGATTTCACTTCAATCAGCGTATATCCCGCGATCATTTCTTTGGCCTCCGTAAAGGGTCCGTCGACAACTTTCGGTTTTCCACCTGGTTCCGGATACGAAATTCGAATTCCGCTTGAGCTTGGCTGCAGTCCGTCGGCAGCAAGCAAAACACCGGCTTTTACCAATTCCTCGTTATACTTCTGCATGGCCTCAATAAGCTCTTGGCTCGGCATAACCCCCGCCTCAGAATCTGTCGTAGCTTTCACTATCATCATAAATCTCATAGTGTGTACCTCCTATTTTTTATGAAGCTGTATACCGGTCCATAACCGAACAAGTTTACGCTTCTATCATCACGACGATTTAATCTTGTATGGATCGACAGCCTGTATTCATTTTAGTAAAAAAAAGGGGCAATTGCCTGTTAAGTTGACTCTTTATAAGTTGAACCAATGAATGGGGAGTTCATTGTATTCCGAAAGGGATTGCCTTGCCGCTTCAAACATCTTGTTTTGCGTTTCTTTCATTGCATGGGCCTTCGGATAGTTGAAACGCAAAGCCAAAACTCGCTGCAAGGCAATTCCCTTTCTCCATTTCATTTTGTCCCTTGTCTTTAGTTCAACATATATAGCATCACTCTTCAACCGGCTATTTTAAGTTTGATGTCCAGACCCAAGACAAGTCAAGTATAAGTTGCGTTCTTCGCGTGGTGAACCTAAACGTGATTGGTAATCCATCCTCTCTTATTTTCCGCCCGCAAAGAATGCCGTAAGCTCCGATGAGATGATTTTGGTGTCGAGTTTTTTGGTATGGCCAAGTCCTTTTTTGCTTATCAATTGCGCGTTAGGGAGTACGTTAGCAAGTGCCTGTACACCATGACGAAGCGCAACCGGGCTCTCCGTGCCTTCGAGCACCAATGTTGGCATCGTGACTGTGCTCCATGTATCGGCAGGGAGCGGCTTTCCGTCCATAAATCCGGCCAACAATGCCGCATCGTATGGGAGTGTGTGAGCAACAGCCATGAGATTAGACCATACGCCAGGCATTAAACGCATCAAGCCGACAATGAATGAAGGTGCCCCCATCCCCTGCGTCATAAAGTACTTGACGGCCTCTGCCCTTCGATTTGAGACAATGAGTTCGGTAACGTGCGTGACGAAATTCTTCGGCGGCTTGCGGTCCAAAGCTTCAACCACGAACGGAGGTTCATGCAGAGCCAATTTCGTGATGTTTGCCCCCCTAGCTGCCGCCTGAAGGGCAAGTACCGCTCCGGATGACAAACCCCATACGTACGCCGAGCCGCCGGCTTCATCGATCATCGCCTGAAGATCTTCAAACTCGCGCTCTATGGCATAAGGCTGCGTATCTTCGCTATCGCCGCGACCGCGGCGATCGTAGTTGTACACTGTGAAGTGCTGCGACAATTCATTCGCCAACTGCACCTGGCCGGGAAAATTACGATAACTGAATGCCCCTGCTACAAGGATGAGTGCCGGTCCTTGACCCTTTTTATCGTAGGCGATCTTGGTGCCGTCTTTTGATGGAATGGCGTACATGGTATTTCTCCTTTTGTTGTAATGGATTTGGTCTCTATAGAAGCGACGAATAGAAATCGAATGAATCGACATGATGCAAATATTTCTTTTCGCAGCAATCCCCTCACATGTAGAAGTATCCGAAGAGAGAAGGTGCCGGATCATTGATTTTAATCGAAAAAGAAGCTGCCGTACGTTTCCTCGGCAGCCTCGGTAATTTTGGAGTGCGGATTTCCTTACTCCAAGCGCGAGATCAAAGTGTACAAATCTTGTGACCGGTCTTCGGCCGGTTTGAACGAAACGGTTTTCAGCCGAACCTTCGCTCCGCCGATGTTGAAATCGGCACTGATCAAAATAAAGAAATGGCGCGATTCTCCGGCACCGACATGAAATAACGTCTTGGCAATTTCCTGTACCTCGCCCTTGTCGTTGTATATTTCCAAGCGCAGCTCGATGTCGCTCTTGCTGAACGGCGTGTCGGTTGCGGCAAGCGTTCCTTCAAGCCCTACATGCATCGGTCCGCCTGATTCGTAGACAGGAAAAGGGTTCGGCGAGACGCCGACCTGAACGCGATGACCGCTGTCCGTCATGTCAAGCTCCCTCTCGTCCTTGATGCGAATCCAGCCGTCACCCGCCCACGTACGCACATGGATCCAGTCGCCCGCCCGCTCGAAGCTGTCGACCTGCTGCGGAGCGACAGCCCCTATTGACGGCGCGAAGTCGAACGGATACGTATGGATCGACGTCATCCTCGTCAGCTCGAACGATTTGTTCTCCGGTACGATCTCGGCGGGCATATGCAGCTGCGGGTTTACCCAAGCGGTGTCGCCCGACAGCATTTGCACATGATACCAGGTGGTATTGAAATGAGGGAAGGTCACCTTCTCAAAAGCTTGAATGGCCTGAGGCGCGATCATCCCGCCGATCGTCAAATAGGAAAGCGTATGATTGAACATCCCGCCGGGGCCGGAATCAATCGCGTCCGTTACCCCGTCGAACAACAGCGTATAGGTGTTCAGGGTAACCGTTTCGTCGGTCTTTTGCACATTCGGCAAGTATCGGTCCGGAATAATCCACTTCTTTCCGAGCCATGTATCGATGCGGACCGCACGGTACTGCCAATTCATCTGCTCGCCCGGATTGTATACGTAGGCGACGGCGTCCGCTTGAACCTTTTGCGGCGATATGCGGTAACGCGTCTTCGAAGGCTCGGACGGGTAATCGTACAGAATCGTATCCTCGTACAGCTGCACGTCGAACGGCTCCGTCCTCTTGAGAGAGCCTTGATAATCGAAGCTCGGCGCAATCCATTTCGGACCGAGCCATGTATTTACGGAAAACCACTTGCGCCCGCCGGCTTCCTTCGTTTCAAGTACCTCCATCGTTTGCGGACCGATAGCACCCTCTTCAGCTGATTGTTTGTTCGGCGCATTATACAGCGGCAAATCCTCCACAATGGTTACGTACGACGGAAGGGGCTCTGCGCCGGCAAGGCTTGCAGCGGATAAAGGCATCAGGGCACACAAGCCGCCTATGGCCAGCAATGCGGCATGACGGAACCTTTTAAACATCGGCAATCTCCTCTCCACGAATGCATTCACTCCTCCTTTAACGCTCTACGCCTTCCAAAAGTTTCTCCCTAGCCCTTGAATTTCCTCTATTGACCCTAACACTAATGGCAGGGATTAAACTGGAATCGAAAGCAATATTCCAAAAAGGTGGGAGACAAGATTGAGAAAGGTTTTATTCGTAAAGGCAAATAATCGTCCGGCTGAACAAGCAGTGAGCGTTAAATTGTATGAAGCTTTTTTGAAAAGTTATACGGGTTCCCATCCTGAAGATCAGGTGACAGAGCTTGATTTATTTCAAGCGCACTTGCCTTACTTGGATGCCGCTATGATTAACGGTGCATTCAAATTCAGTCAAGGCATGCCTCTCACTCCGGAAGAAAAGCAGGCAACCGATACGGCAACCCGCTACCTGGATCAATTTATGGACTCAGACAAGATCGTCTTCGGTTTTCCGCTTTGGAATCTTGGCGTTCCTGCAGTCTTGCATACGTATATCGATTATTTGAATCGTGCTGGAACTACCTTTACCTATACACCTGAAGGCCCAGTAGGATTGGCATCAGGTAAAAAGGTGGCGTTATTAAATGCTCGCGGAGGTTACTATTCCGAAGGAGAGGCAGCTTTATCAGAAATGGCGGTCAATTTTGTAGTAAGGAATATGCATCTATTCGGTATTCGAGATATAACGAAGGTCATTGCCGAAGGACATAACAAGTCTCCGAATCTTAGAAAAACAATAATCGAAGATGCCATTCAACGGGCTGCCGAAACGGCGAAAACGTTTTAAAAAATGATTGCAAAAGCACCTTCGACGGATGGAGGGTACTCATAAAGTTTGAGCAATACGGACAATGTTTTGAGTAACGGACTGAACGTCATCATCGGTAGTAATTGTAAAAAAATGGTCAGCTTCGCCTTCTGCCGGTGCCGTTACGTCGCCTTTATGAGACTCCGCCTGTTGGCGAATAAGGACTTCCTCAAAAGTAGAAGCACTCCTAAATACCGTTTTGCTGCGCTGACTTTTAGCAATTCGAGCTTGAAGAATATAATCCGGGATATCAAAATTGACTAAAATACGGATAAAGCCTTTGTCATGAAAGTGGTCAAGCAGATCCAAACGACTCTGACGAGCGCGATTTGAGTTGCAAAGTATGAGATGATACGGGGTCTGATGAACCGCATAATCTACGATGGTTTGCGTAATGGCGTACTTGATCGTATTCGGTCCTTGTTTAGGTAACAAGGTTTTGTAATAGGTATTGATGAATTCAGCATGGTTATCTTGATCGATTACAATTGAATTAGATAACTGTTGTTCTAAACCTTTTGCAAATGTTGTTTTCCCGCTATGGGTTTTACCGACTGTAATGATCACTAACCTTTTCATCCGCGCACACTCCATTCGTCATTCCGGTTTTAGCCAATTCGCAGTATGTGCATAAGCAATCGGGTTTGCCAGCAGTCCGTCATGGTTCGCTCCAGGGACGATGTGAACTTGTGCTTTGGTATACGTCCCAAGCAATCCTTCATAGCGATCTGCATAAAAGACCTCGTCCTCCGCTCCGACAAGTACAAGAGTCGGCTTTGTCAGCTTTGACAGATCACGCTTGTACTTCATCGGCGAGCGGGACATCAGCAGTCGAAAGCTGAGCTTGGAAGCCATCCCTTCATGCAACTCCTCGGGACGCTTGTAGAACTCCATGGCGGGGAGCCTGTGCAAGCCTCTGATTCCTATCGAATCCAGCATGCTGAGGAGGATCACCGCCCCCATACGCAGCTTGCGATGCCCATCCGCCGGGCGCTCAGTCGGGTTCCCCGGACCTAAGTGCGGTGCTAGCAGCAAGTACGAGTCGACGCAGTCGGCATATCGGCTCCCGGCAAAGCGTATGGCCGTTCCGCCACCTGCCGAGTGACCGGCCATTACGACTTGTCTAACGTGAATGAACTCGGTTTTAATATGCCGGATCAGATCCGCAAGATCATCCTCCAGCTGGCCGATATAGTCAATGTCGCCGAGTTTGGCGGCTTTTGGTCCATAGCCTCGAAGGTCAGGAGTGAAAACGTGGGCGAGCCCAGCTGATGAAACCTTTTCCGAGTAGGAGAATAGGTATTTGCTGTCTTCGGATATTCCATGAATAAGAATAATCGCCGTCGAAGTTTTAGCAGCGCTCGGATAGTATCGATAGTAAAGTTTATCCCCGTTGCGGGTCATGTATGGATGCAGCTCGGGTACGGGATACTGAGAAGGATTGACGTAAACCAGATGGATCTCCTCCTAAATTCTTATGATGCACGGACTAGAGGGGCTAAAGGTAACCTACTTCCTACTAATTCGACATGGTGTACGCCTCGTTTACTTATCGGTGTTGAACGGGTACAGCTTGCCTTTATGCTATCTGGAATAATTTCTTAATGGATACGAATATCGCCAACGGAGTACAGTGCGGCTTGACCGCTTATTTTTACCCGTTCACCCGAGAGTTTGCAAAATAATGTACCGCCGCGTTTAGAAACTTGTCTTGCTGTCATTTCGCGTTTATTCAGACGCCCTGCCCAGTAAGGGATGAAATTGCAATGCGCCGAACCGCATACGGGATCCTCATTTACATTTATTTTTGGAAAGAAGCTACGGGAAACGAAATCATACTGTTCGCTTTTAGCAGTAACCAATACGCCTAATCCGTCCGGCAAAGAAGACAGCTTGGTAAAATCAGGGTCAAGATGGATAACATCCGATTCCGATTCGAGTACAAACATTAAATCGCGACCCAGATAAGTTTCTTTGGGCTTCACACCAAGAGCATCGACCATTTGATCGGTTAGCGGATGTACTTCCGGCATTCTGCTGGGGAAATCCATTTCGTACAAATCCCCCTTTTTGACAACGATCAATTCTCCGCTGAGGGTTTGAAACCGGATGCTTTTCATAGCTTTCTCATAAAAAGTGGAT
The DNA here is from genome assembly GCF_046244365.1 of Paenibacillus litoralis. Taxonomy (NCBI): domain Bacteria; kingdom Bacillati; phylum Bacillota; class Bacilli; order Caryophanales; family Paenibacillaceae; genus Paenibacillus; species Paenibacillus litoralis. The sequence goes on from NZ_CP176395.1 coordinate 4,821,607, forward strand.
ATCACGTAAGCTGTTGCTAAAGTTGCATGTCCGCATAAGTCTATTTCGTTGCCTGGCGTAAACCATCTTAGTCGGTAAGAATCGCCTTCTTTAACGGCAAAGGCCGTTTCGGAGAGATTATTCTCTATGGCAATCTTTTGCATGATATCATCCGAAAGCCATTCATTCATGATGCAGACACCCGCAGGGTTACCTTCAAAAACCTTACTCGCAAACGCATCAACCACATAATATTTCATGGGTAACCGCCTTCCTTAATGATCGTTCCGGTTTCATTTTAGCAACGATGATTGTATGACTCAATCGGATTATTGTGTGCCATACAATAAACCGTATTTAATATAAGGAAGGCAACTCATCATCTTCTGTTTGTAACAATGTACGGATAATGGTAAGAGCTTCATGTAATTTCGAGGAATTACCCGGTGCCGTAATAGCTATTCTTACGGCGCTTTGTGGCGCCGCCGTTCCCACTGCGAAACGTTCCGATCCATACACTTGTACGCCCGCTTGGTATGCACGCCATTCAAAATCTTTCCCTGTCATCCTATCCGGGAGAATTAACCACCTAAACATGCACTCCGGTGCGCCTTTACTATCGTATTCACCAAGATACATGCTTACGATTGCATGCTGCTCTCTTGAATAAAGACGACGTTTTTCTAAAATAGTGTCCGCAACTCCGTCCGTGATGATTCTTGCAGCGAGCTCCGCCATCATAGGTGGCACCGATATATTGATATTATATATTGCAGCCGTTACTTTCTTCTTAAATGCCTCAGGCGTAACTACATAGGCAAGCCTTAAACCCGGCGATATCACTTTGGAAACACTGGAAATATAAATGACCTTATCAGGGGCAAAGGAAACGATAGGAGCCAAAGGCACTTCATGAAGCAGGCTATGGATTGCATCTTCGATAACAAGCAAGCCTTCTTTTTCGGCCACATCCGCAATCATTTTCCTTGTACCGACAGACATGGTATGCGTAGTTGGATTATGAAAGTCGGGAATGAGATACAGCCCTTTTATCTTTTCGTTTTTGCATGCATACAACAGCCCGTCCTGCGATATTTCATTATTCTCTTGCTGGATTGCCACTAACTGAATACCCAGCATTGCGGCTGCCGTCTTAATTCCGGGATATGTGACAGGGTCTGTCCCCATTTTATCACCGGGCTTAAACAATCCGGCAAGGATAGCCGTTATAGCGTTTTGTCCGCCGCTCGAATTATCCCATTCCTTTTAATAGGCTAACCGCTTTTTCAAGTATGCTCTTATCTCGCAATATCATGAATGCAGTTGAATAATGATTGCAATTTATCAATGAATCATTCATCAATTCTAATGCTTGATCAAGTGACATCCATTTCACCACCAACCCTAGCTGCAGCTCGTTTTCACTAAGCTTTGCATCGTTGGCTTTATGGTTTGATTTTGCTATGAAACAATAGGAGAGCTGCATAAAATCATTCTTTTTCTTATGTTCTTCAACATATCCCAGCACATGAGTAATTTCCGCTTCATAGCCGGTTTCCTCCATAATTTCACGTAAAAATGCTTCCTCCATGGTTTCGTTCTCTTCCACCCCTCCGCCAGGTAACTTATAGAGGTTGGATTTTGACATATACATCATGGCAACGTTCAACCTGCTATCGACTAAAACGCCTCTTGATCCGCAGCGAGAAACCGTGTCCAACAATTCCGGGTCACCGCCCAGAACATCATGATCCGTTATTCTTTTAAGCAATTGCATTGGATTGCACCCCGTCTTAAAAATAGATGAAACCTTCGTTACCGGTTAGCGACAGCACTCCGCCATAAGTTTGTTCATAGTGGAGCTAAATCATATGGCAGCTTCGCTCTTTTTGCGCGCTCAATTGTTCATAGAATTGACTTTCGCATAGTCATACGTACATTATATCTTACCATTCGATAACGCTACTTTTTTCTTGATCGAGTACCGATCTTGGATTTGTTAAGAATCATTCCGGAACGATTTGGGCATGTTAAGTATGGAGTTGCGCTTGCACGTAACTCGCTCAAATCACTAATAAATGGAGGGAAAAGGAATGGCTAAAAACAACGACCGCAATCGGAACGCGGATTCTGATCGTTTCTCGAATAACAATGCGGGCATTGATGCTGGAGAAGCTGTTGGAACCGCGGGTGGAGGTGCCGTAGGGGCTGTAGTAGGGTCCGCCTTGGGGCCTGTCGGTACGGTTGTAGGCGGCATCGTAGGCGCAGCGATAGGAAACAAGGTGGGCGAGGGTGCTGAAGATAACGACGGCGCCACGGACCGCACAGAATAACATCTGGTACAACTGGGTGCGGGTAACCCCCGCTCCCTTACTTTACAAAAGTCTACGCTGCCATCTTGGAGCAGTCGGATACTTATCGATGGCGAGCAGCCTCCGTTTATCCCCAGACAACTATTTTAACTTACCAGACTCATCGGCATATTCCCGCAGAATCCAAGCGCATGGACCTCAAATGAAAAGTGTCCGATCACACATGTTGGGCCAAGTGCTCTCTCCTCACTTGTGACAATTATAAATACAAGTCGATTCTAACAAACAAATCCGATCCATTATTATTATAGTTTCGCTTAAACAAATCTGCACGTTCACGGGAAAGACTGCCGATCGAAGAACACCGGCAGCCCTTATGACTAGATTGATTTCTACGTTGTTCTTCGTTGTCGTATCGTTCCGGTCCGGTCCCCTGTTTCGGTGAAAGCCAGGGTTACGATTACTCGCACTGTGTGTGTCCTGTTCCGTACGGTTCCTATACCCGCTACACTTGCTTCTGGACCGGCAACTCACACGCCTCGTTGCTCTCCGGGAATTCCGGCAGCGTATCATGAAGCAGCGCCCAATTCGATTGCAGTTCCTCATCGGTTAGCAAGCAATCGTCCAGCTCTGCTTCGATCCGCCCGCGGTCCATGTCGATGCCGATCATGACAAGCTCGATCATCCTGTCGCCCCATTCGGCGTTCCAACTGGAGCGAAGCAGCGGATCTTCCGTAAATGCGGCTTCCTGCTCCACCTCCGGCAGAGCGGCGACCCAGTAACCCGCCGGACCGAACTGAATGGAAGGACCCGCCTGCCCAAGCGAGCAGGCGATATCGTTGCGCGAAGCGACCCAAAGCAGCCCCTTGGCCCGTACGACCTCCTCCGGCCAGTTGTTAAAGAACGCCATCAACCGCGACGGATGCATGGGACGTCTCTTCCGGTACACGAATGAGCTAATGCCGTATTCCTCCGTCTCCGGCGTGTGCGCCTCCGTCTGCAGCTCCTTCATCCAGCCGGCCGAACGGCTTGCCTTTTCGTAATCGAACAACCCGGTATTCAATATCTGCTGCGGCTCGACACGCCCGTACGAAGTACGGATGATCTTCGCTGACGGCTGAAGCTTTCGGAGCACCGACTCCAATTCATCGAGCTGCTCTTCGGCTACAAGTTCGCTTTTATTCAGCAGCAGCACGTCGCAAAATTCAATCTGATCGATCAGCAGATCGGCAATTTCTCGAGTATCGTCGTCGCCAAGCGCTTGTTTGCGATCAAGCAGCGATTCCCCCGAAGCGAAGTCATGCCAGAACCGGAAAGCATCTACGACAGTCACCATACAGTCGAGCCGCGCCAGCCGGGAAAGATCAATCCCGTTCTCTTCATCGGCGTAGCTGAATGTCTGCGCCACCGGCACCGGCTCGCTTATCCCCGTCGACTCGATAAGTATGTAATCGAATCGCCCCTCCTCTGCCAACCGTTCTACCTCGCGCAGCAAATCCTCGCGAAGCGTGCAGCAGATGCAGCCGTTAGACATCTCGACTAGCTTTTCGTCCGTACGCGAAAGGTTCGTTCCCGCTTCGACCAGCCTAGCGTCGATATTGATTTCACTCATGTCGTTTACAATGACGGCAACCTTCATGCCGCTGCGGTTGTTCAGCACATGGTTCAAAACCGTTGTCTTGCCCGAACCCAAATACCCGCTCAGTACGGTTACCGGTATTTTTGAATCGTTCAGCATATTGTTCCGCTCCTTTAGGTTGATTCGTTCTTTATCGTAATTTTTACGATTTAACCACAATCGTTAGTTTAGACTCGTTTTTTCGCCGTGTCAACTGTTTTTAGTTATTATTACGATTTACGTTCGTTCAGGGAGATCCCCGTCAATAACCGGTTGTTCTTTGTTCCTACTGCTTGTTGAAACGTTTTCCGAAATGTATAATTTTCTTTGTTATACGGGCTTGGCCTAAGTCTTCGTTGTTTCATATACTATAACCCAAAGGAGGGACGCCATGACATTCGGTGCCCGCATAATCAAGACGGGAATTGCCGTTACCCTGTCATTGTACATAAGCGCATGGCTGAATTTTACTCCCCCCGTAATCGCCGCCGTTGCAGCGATATTTGCGATGCAGCCCTCGATATACCGGTCTTGGCGCTATTTTCTCGAACAGCTTCAGACCACTACGTTAGGTGCCGTCATTGCGATGCTGGCCGGCATGTTTCTCTCGAACGATCCGGTCGCCATTGGCGTTGTCTGCATTCTTGTGATCATGCTTTGTATCAAGCTTAAAATGGCCGAGACGATCGGACTGACTCTGGTTACGGTCGTCGCGGTGATGGAGGCAACCGGTCAATGGGATTTTGCGCTGAATCGGTTTCTGCTTAGCATGATCGGCATCGTTTCGGCTTTCGTGATCAATATCTTGTTCCTGCCGCCTAAACCTAAGGAACAGTTTAACGACCAGATTCATACAGCTTTTACTCAGCTGTCTCTGCTGCTCCGAACGGCGGTATCCGACGAGATCAAAGAAAAAGTGTTCCGCGAAGAGAAGCAAGTCCTGCAGGACCGTATCAATTCGCTCCGGGAGAAGTATAAGCTGCTGGAGGAGGAACTGAAAAAGCTGAAGCGGGCCAAATACCGGGAAACGCGGCAGCTTGTCGTCTATAAGCAGATGCTGTACACGTTGCAGAAAGGCTACGAGGTGCTGGAAGCGGTACATGAGCACTATTTTCAAGCGGATCGGACGGCCGACATGAACAAAAGCTACGACCGGCATTTGGAGAAGCTCATCAAGTTCCATGAACATGTACTTCTAAAGTTCGACGATAAGGTGAAGCCCAACAGTTGGGAATCCGCTTCGATCGAGGAAGTGAACGAAATTTTCATGAAGCATGCTGCGGATTGTTACGGCGAGGGACGGGAAGGTTCGCTGCGGCTTTTTATTGTGGCGTCGGCCATATGCGAATATGGGTACCAGATGGCTCGTTTAGACCGTTTGGTAAACCATGTGGACCCCGATGGCGATGAAAAAGCGGGGTAATACTATGTTCACTGAATGAATTGATGGAACCCACTAAAGTGGGAAAAGGACGTATAAAATTGCAAACCAATTTTAACGTCCTTTCATTTACGTATCGAAGTAAACGTCTATTTCGCATCGTGAAAAATAATGCCCAAGCTGTATCTTGTACCTGCCGTTACCGTGTTTACACCGTGTCGAAGCGTTGTTTTGTAATAGCCGCGCGTTCCCGATACGGGACGATGATTGGTCGGAAAAATCAGGCCTTCTCCTTGCTGTAGCGTGATAACATGACCTCGGCTTTGCGCCCGCGGCCTTTGCTCTACCAAAAGAAATTCCCCGCCTCTGAAATCTTCTTCTCTTTGATTAAGAGCGAATACGACCTGAAAGGGAAAGAATACTTTCCCGTACAAATCCTGATGCAGACAGTTGTATCCCCCCGCTTCATATTTCAGGATCAAAGGGGTTGGACGGTTCTGCCCTTCCTGATGGCATTGCTCTAGGAATTCCGCCAATGTTGCCGGATAAGAAACTTTTTGGCTCAAATGTTCGAACCAGCGATTCGCTGTTGCGGCAAGTTCCGGATACAAACCTTCGCGCAGCTGCTGGATCAAAGATGGCAGGGGATCGCTGAAATATTTGTACTCCCCAATCCCGAAGCGGTATCGGGCCATGTCAACGGTCGTTCGAAAGCGCCCCTCTTCCTCGTAAGCGCTTATGATTTCCTTACACTCCGTTATGCCTAACAACCCAGGTAGCTTGGCATAACCGTGCTCATCCAGCGATTGCCGGATGACATTCCAATCCAGGTCAGCTAAGCCTTCCGCCAGATTTATTGCCATGCTATCCCCTCCTCCATGCGCGCTTCGTCACGTTTAAGTAATTTCCCTTATACGTACACGAACAGTATAACCCCCTTAATCTACTTTTGTACGCACTCCCGAATGTAAGAGCAAGATAACGAAAGGATAAATATCGGTTGCTGGGTACAATTAAAAATGGGAAAGTGGAGAGTTGAAAATGTTAAGACGAGCTACCTTCGTATAAGAAGAATTGCTTGCGGAATAACGAGCCAGAAGCCGGACACCGGCATACAAAATACTCCAATCAAGCTAAGTGCCAGCAGATAGACGCCGACGAATTTCGGTACGTCCATACCCTTTACCCGTATAAGCCAGCTAATGAAACGGGCAACCATAAACAAAAGAACACCAAACAACAAAAACCAGAAAGCGGCAGCTCGATCGGCATGCAGTTGGGGTTCAACTGCATTTATAAGACCATCATTTGCGATATCCATGATCTGATTCCAGTAAATCACAATCCCGACTGCCGTATGTAACGCAGCTGTCCAAGCAAGCATCGTTCCGCTATGGAGTTTTACTTTCATCTTTAGCGTTTCTCCTCTGCCGATTTACGAGTCATTTCGTAAACGATTACTCGATTATACCCGATGCGGGCTTCTGGAACACGGCCTCTTCGGAAAAAATCATGTGCTCGCTCAAGGTGAAAGAAGGGAAATACATGGGAGGGGTTTACGTTTCCGTTAACCCTTTCTCGTAGGCATACCTGGCCAGCTGCACGCGATTTTCCAGATGAAGCTTCTGCAAAATGTTTTTTAAATGGTTTTTTACCGTATGCTCGGAGATATCGAGCTGAATCGCGAATATCCTTGTTGGGTAGCCCTTTGGCTACCCAATTTAAGATTTCCTTCTCTCGAGCCGTGAGCGGCGTCCGTTCCGGCACCGTCTTTTCCTTTTGCGCAAACTCCTGAAGAATGCGAAATGCCAATTCCCGGGACATCGGCGCCTCGTCCACGGCAATGGCACGCAAATATTCATGCCATGCGTCGGGACGCAGATTTTTAAGCAAATAGCCTTGAGCCCCCTTTTTCAAAGCCTCGAACAAGTGTGCGATATCGTCGGAAACCGTCACCATCACAATCTTGATATACGGATATTTCAGCTTGATAATGCGCGTAGCTTCCAAACCGTCTAGTTCCGGCATCTGAATATCCATTAGAATAAGATCCGGCATCCACATATCGGTCAGTTGAATGGCCTCCTTCCCATTTCGACCTTCCGCCACAATCTCAAATTGAGGATTGGTGCCGAGAATCGTACGGATCCCTTCTCGCCCGTGTTCACTATCGTCCACAATCAATATTCGAAACCTTGGATTCATCGATAGGCAGCCTCCTTTCGAATCACAAGAACCGTTCAAGCGCCCAAAATAAGCTCGGAGAAGGCTCTTTGCAGGCTGTACTCACCATACGCTTCTCGGAATGATTCCACGGACCCTTCCCGTGCGACCCGGCCTCCCTTAATAAACGCGACATGATCCGCAACCGCTTCCGCAACTTGAAGCTGGTGTGTGGAGAAAATGACGGCATGACCTTCCTGCTTCACCCGATTCACCAGCGTGACGAACGAATCCATCCAATAAGGATCGAGCCCGTTCGTAGGTTCGTCCATGACCAGCAGCGGCGGCTTGCCCATAAGCGCCTGCGCAAAGAGCAACCGCTGGCGCATTCCCTTGGAGAACGCGGACACCGATTTCCTTCTGACCTCTGTTAAACCGACGGATTCAAGCGCCTCTAGGACGGCAGCTCGCGGTACCTTGCGAAGGGAAGCCCAGAACGACAATGTCTCTTCCGCAGACAGTCCTTGTCCGAACAAGTAATCGTACCGGCATGTATCCGAGCTGTTCGGAATATCCCTTTCGATCCTCGTCCCATTTCAAGCCGTTCACACGAATTTCACCCAGTGTCGGCTGAGTAATGCCTACAATCATGCGCAAAATCGTACTTTTGCCTGCTCCGTTCCCCCCGCAAAGCGCGAGCACGTGTCCGGGCTTAAGCTCTAAATTAATTTGCTCGACAATCTTTTGCTTACGAATCGTTTTCTCAACATTGATAAGTTGGAGCACTGCTTCAGCCACGTGAACGCCCTCTCTCCCAAAATACGAATGCGGAGCTAATCGCTCCAGCTATCCACAAAAGACAAACGCCAAAGAACAGCCATGTTCCTGAAGGCTGCGTTACCCAACGAACCCATGCATAATACTCCGGTCCAAGCGCCGAGCCGCCTCCGAGTTTGATTACAACGAATAGCCGAACGAGCTCCGCAGGATTCAAGAAAGTAAGACCGATCAGGACCGGCTTGATCCAGAGATAAGGCACGATACCAAGAATTGAAATAAGCAAGGCCGGCCAACCGATAACGGCAAAAAACCAGATAGCGACTCCAATCGTTAATGCCTGCCAGCGGTTTTTGGCAATCGTGCCAATACCGAGAGCGACTGCCAGAAACAATAGAACGAGGCCAATGGAAAATACAACAAACAAAATAAATATATGCCATTCGAATCCCTTACCGAAGGCTGATCCGACAGCACCGGTCAATCCGAAGCCAAACGCGATAATCGATAGCAAGACGGCCGCTAGTCCTACATATTTACCCAGAATGAAATGCATGGTGCTGAGAGGATAGGTGGACAATAACTGCCAGCTTCCTTCTTCTTTCTCCGCCGTCAAGGAAAATGAGCCGAGAAGAAGCGTCATTAAAGGAAGCAGATATAAAGTCAGATTTAACATGGACGATGTCATACTGGAATAGCCCTGCACGGCATTTTGGCTGTTAATCAGCAGCAACGCAAGACTAAAGAGCGAAAATAGGGCAAGAAACGAATAGGCCCAAATATTCCTGAATCCTATTCGCAATTCTCGAAGCGCAACATGAACGACATTCATCTTTACGGTTTCCCTTTCATATCCATTCCTGTGCCGGTATGCGCATCGGCGCTTGAATGGGACTTTTCATCGTGGCCGGACATGTCCATAGGTTTCATCATATCGGTGTTTTGTTTCCAGGAATGGTTTTTTAAATCGGAAGCTGTCAACAGCTTCCCTTTCTTTTGCTCGTCGATGAATGCCTGCGCGGACTTTTGGTCCTTAAACGAGTAAATGCCATAGGCCATCGGAGATTTCAGCGAAGGGTCGTAGACATATGCAGCATCGTCATAATCGATCCACTCTTTGTTGTTAAAATCACGTACAAAAGATGCTCCGATGCTTACCGTCCCGTTCTTCTGCTTCCATTCATTCATGCAGCCCAAATCGTCGAATTTATACGTTTTTCCTTCCTTCGTGGTCAATTGGACGGCGAATGCATCATCCTTAACCTGCATATTGCAGATTTCGCATTTGTCGGTCTCTTCATTAATCGCTACCGGCTTGTAGGTTTTCTCTCCGCAGCCGGATATTAGCGCTATAAGCAAGGATAGGATCGTGAATATAAGCAGACTCTTCTTCATCTTCGTTTAACCCCCGTAACGGTAATGGTAGTTATAGATATTGCCAGTAAAAGAAAGCTGATCGCAGTGACGCCGACAACGGAATTTGACGAAGGAGAAAGCTCATCTTCTTCCTTGTCGGGGCTCATCAGAGGAGCGTTATCTGTCGTCCACTCCTCTTTGCCGGCTGACATCATGCTTTCAAGAAACACCATGCCCGGCGATTGAAAAAACAATTGATAGGCTGGCGTATCCGACGTCAGACTTTGAAAAAACGGATTGATCGCATATGCGATATCGCTCATCCCGTCTTTGTCCGTATCGATGCCGCGGAAGGAATCCCAGAAATTCCCGTAAAGCTCGTTGTCTACGCTATCTGCCGATTCCGCATCGATGACATTCCCGATAAATCGATTTGCCGTAAAACGGTTTCCTTCCGACTCCAGGAGCTGGATACCTACAAAGTTTTGAAAAACGTCGTTATTCCACAACTCATTCTTGTTAGATTGTTCGATGTATAAACCAACCCGATTCCCTTCTACTTTGTTGTCATAAATACGTGAAGTTTGGACATCGAACAGCAGCAATCCTTGAGAGTTTACGCTTTCGCTCTGCTTCATAAAGGAGTTGCCCGAGACCTCCGCGTCTTTCACCCCCATTACCATGGCCCCTGTAATGTTAAACATACCGGTATTTCCGCGTACGATCGTTTCTTCCGTATACATGCAATGGACGCCGTATCTTGAATTTTTGATGCGATTTCGTTCAACCGCCGATTTGTGGCTGCTCTCCAAATAAATGCCGTCGTTCATTCCCGTTATATCATTTTGCAGGATCGTGTTTTCGTGGGAATGATAGAGATCGATGCCGTTCCGCTTCTCGGATAATTTGACCGGCGGAAGATCCGGGCGCTCCAACCATTCGATCCGGCAATCTATAATTTCGTTTCGATCCGCGTCTCGAAGCAGAATACCGAATGAACGGGTATAAATGATCAGTTTTTCGAGCACGACCTCGTTGGCGGAAACAAATACGGCCGAAGATTCTTCCTCCGCATTTTGAGTAATGGTTAATCCTTCTAGCTTTACGCCATCCGCCGTAATACTGACCGCAGGATTCTTGCTCGTATTGACGATCCGGGTTTCTTGCTCTGCCAGAAGATGTAAGGGTTTATTTATAATAAGCGTCCCTTCATAAATTCCGGCCGGAAGTCTGACGGTTTGTCCAGCTTTCGTTTGATCGATCAGATCCTGCAGTTTATCAATAGGCGACATAGCTAGCGCTTGTGCATGGGAAGTTGCAGCCGTCATATACAAAACGAGCGTAAAAATTACGAACATACCCGTTATTATGGAAAGCTTCAGTTGCTTCATGTCACTTCAAACTGCTTTTTCTTCGTGATGTGCAGCTCCCCTCGATATACATGGACGTATACGGTGTAGGTCCCTTGTTTATCGAATGTTTTTTCTACTGTAAATCCACCTTTACCGTCAGGCTCGGCACTTATAAGATCAGGCAAGCTGTTGCTGGTTTTCCGAATGTCCAACTGCACCTTCGCCCCCTCTTGCTTAATCAAACCGGTTACTTGCACGGTGATTTTCGCTTGCTGCTTGGCCAAGATAGGTGTTGGCTCCGTAACCATCTCAACCATGACCTTGGACGGATCCTGACCTTGTGATTCCGCTCCGTTGGAACAGGCCGATAGCGTCAACAACAACAAGCTGCATAAAAGAAATGGAATGCATTTACTTTTCATCGTCCTCCTCCTTCCGCTTTGAATACCTCCCTTATTCTATCCTTTTCCATTTGCGGTGATATGACTCGAAGGGGCTACTCCTGTTAACAATATGTGAACCCTTGTTTAAGTTGAAAGGCGGCATTCAGCCGGAACCGGAGAAAGCTGCGGGTAACTGCTGTAAGACAGCAAAAACTCCTGTACAGGCCGTCTATCTACGGCTTGCCCAGGAGTTATTAGGTTTACGCAGCCCCATATGGTCGCGCCGGACCGGCGGAACGCTCAAGCTGTGATCGAAAGTCCGAATTCGGCCATTTATTTATTCCACGTTATACTTGTTTCGCTCCTCGGGAACTTTCAATGGAACGATCAGCTCATGCTCGACTTTTCCGTCTTTGGCGCTGTGAATGAATAGGATTAACATCATATTGGGCTGCGATGCTTTCTCATAACTGAAAAAAGATGCTCTCCCTTGGGGAAAGCATCCTGAATTCCATTTACCAAATGTTTGGGTTGATTAAGCTCGAGCCTTACTTTCCTTGCGGCTTCAGATAAGTGAGCACCATGTCCGTCATATGTTCCAAAACGGAAGCCGGTTCGACTCCCTGGTCCAGGTGCAGCACCTTTCCTCTTACAATCATACGCTGCAAGGTAGCGTTAACGACATTACTTAACGTAAAGGTCAAAATGTGAATATCGATATCGCTGCGAATCGATCTGTCCGATATCCCTTCATCAAGCAGCGCGTAAAAGGGATGGGTACCGCTTCTTAGGAAGGATATATAACGCTCTTCAAGTTCTGCATTCGCATAATTTTCCCGATAAAAAGCATCGAACATGGCAATAAACCGAACATAGTTGGCATGTTGTTCCGAAGCGCTTATCATATGCACCAGCAGGTGCCGGACTTTTTCAAAAGCATTGTTTCCTTTAGGGGAAAGGAGATTGACATCCTGCCAAAAAGCGCGCAGAATATTGATTTGCACTTCAAAAATAATGTCATCAAGGGAACGGAAATATTTATATAAAGTCACTTTACTTATGCCGCAAAACTCAACGATATCTTTGAGCGTTACCGCGGACAAGCCCCGTTCGACAAACAACTGCTGCGCGCCTTGAATAATATCTTCACGCCGCTTATTCCTATGCTGCTCCAACTGCTCCTTCCATTTGGGGTCCACGAAGATCCTCCCTCCTTATACGTAATGCGTATTTCGTCATTTTAGCATGGTATGGAATCATGAACCAAGTCGGCTTACTTGAATGAAAGATTAATGTTTTGTAAAGGTCTCTAGCATGCGGTGAAATTACCGCTATTCCCGATTCGCATTGCGACAGTCTGGAGGAAATAAAAAAACCGCGTTTTACGCGGGTTTCATCCGTTAATGACGAATATTCGGTTACATCATTGGACTGTTTGCTCATAAGCCAAAGCTTCTTCCGTTATACGTCGAATATCGATGGACGACACAATCCTTTCGTTTACCATATCGGGCAAGATGTGATCCAGGAAATAGTCAACGCAATATAATTTGATGTTTTTGATCTTGATTAACGCATTTCGATACATGACAATGAATTCTTTCTCCGTGTTTCCCCTTTGAAGCTCAGCAAACGCCTCATACACTTGATCCATCTTATCGGCAACTTCCAAGATCAGCCCTTCAATGGTATCATCTTTACCTTCGCGCAGTTGATTATGAAAAATAGTTTTGTATTCCTGGGGAATATGCTCCTCGATAAAGTTATACACCATCCCCTCTTCTACCTTTTGTATTAACAATCGGAGCTCCGGCGAAGCATGCTTCACCGGCGTTTTAATATCCCCGATGAAAATTTCGCCATAATCGTGACTGCTCGTGATCTCGTACAGTTTTTTCCAATCTATGCGCGCGCCATTTTTTTCTTCAATGTCTGCCAGCGTCTTTGCGTATTGAACGACTTTCCAGGAATGCTCCGCAACGCTATGTTCTTCAAACTTGAACTTTCCTGGGCATCGAATGATTCTTTCCAACTCATTTAAAGACCTGAAATAAGCATGGATTCCCATAAATCAATCCCCCAAACTCTTTTTTGAGCGGCAACTGCGGCTATCAATCTATAATAGAGAACCCTCGTCATTCGACTTACTGGCAGTATACCAATGGCATGTAAAATCTAAGTCGTTTTTGATCCGCTATATTGTTAAATATGTAATATTGTATGTCTAACAAGCTGAAAAGCATCCTTAATTGTCCAGTGTAGGATATCCTGATTTCAGGAAAATATGCACCTGAACGGGCTCGAGTTCTTTCACTGACGCTGCTTGCATGACACCTCTTCTTTTATGGTCCGAATTAGAAATGGGCGTATGCGCCATGCGCCGCATTGTGCAAACGAGATAATCCATTATTCCTTCACGGTATCAAAATCAAAAACCAATTTTTCGCCTCGGCTGTCCATTTCTCCCTGAACGCAAAAAAATAGGGCTGCAGCAGCCCTATTCTTCGATTGAGCATTCTTTATTGGAGGACTAGTTCCAGTCAGGATTAGCCTTCTTCATTTACAGCTGATCATCCATGATACGCCGTATTTATCTTCCAGTTGTCCGAACATGCCGCCCCAGAATACCGGCTCGAGCGGTTGCATCACTTTGCCGCCCGCCGCAAGGTTATCGAATGCTTTCCGCCCTTCGTCTCCGGATTCGAACTCCAGATTCAGGCTGAAGCTGTTGCCGCGCGTAAGAAGACCTATGGAATCGGCCATGAAAAAGGTTATTCCTCCGGCCATCAGGCACATGTGCATGACCTTGTCCTTGATCGCATCATTCGGTTCCGGAGCCTGTCCATACGTCATAACGGACTGAATTTTCCCTCCCAGCGCTTCGACATAGAACTCCGCTTGAGCTCTGGAATCTTCCGAGAATAAGAAAGGTTTAAGCGTAGCCATCTTCCATCATCCTTTCAAACAGGTATTGGTGTTCTTCATACCCATTATCGCATTTCAGAATAGGTGGAATTTCTTATGGATTGCTGTGATTAAGGGCTTACTTTTTTTGGGCCAGGTCCGCCAGCTTCGTTTGTTGGAGATGCCGCTCCATTTTCTCTTCCGCTTCCTTCATTACGGCTTGAATCGTACATTCGTCGCCGTGGACAAAATCACATTCGAATAAGGAGGCGGAACCCTCAATGGCGTGGATAATATCCAAAAACGTAATCTCGTCTTTTTTGCGGGAGAGGCGATAGCCTCCATTCGCGCCGGAAACCGATTCGATCATCCCTGCTTTTACGAGCCTCGTTAATATTTTGGAAAGATAAGTGGGTGAAACGCCCTGCGATTCCGCCAATTGTTGAACGCCTACCGGCTTAACCGGAGAAGCGTCGACGAGCAGGAGCATGGTATGCAGAGCATAATTCGTCGCTTTTGTAAATTTCATGATAGCACCCCGATCACAGACTTGTTGTGTCTATAATATCTTCACGTTCGCTAACATGTCAAGTTTCGGTTACAAGCGGGAAGACAGTGTTATCAAGCTGAAGCCTGCGGCGAGGGGTGCAAAATGTTTGGCGCGGTCACCGTAACGTACCTTTACAAATCGGTTCACCGTTTGCTTGCCATCGTGCGGTTCACCGTTTAGGAAATTTTAATTTTATAACGATCGATAAGAAAGCAAGCGTCGCAAACAGAATTCCGCACCAGACCAGTTGATGCATGCCCAAGCGAGATATAAACCAGCCTCCGATAGAAGCCCCAATAGTAATCCCTAGATTGGAAAAAGAAACAAACAAACTGTTGCCGAATTCGGGAGCTTCTTTCGCCTCGGTCATTAACCATGTTTGACTGACTATGAGTCCTCCGGCATGCACAACCCCCCATAGGATTACAAGAACAACCATCGGAATAAAAGAAGCACCCAGATAGGAAGCGAATAAGTAAACGGCTGCATAGAGCAGAGGAAACAAGAGGACGGTCTTGGTCATGCTTTTATGCAAAAAGCTTCCGAAAAGAAAATTTCCAACAATCATCATAATGCCAAAAGCCATCAACATGATACTGATCCATGACCCGTTCATTTGTGTCACTTGTCCAAGATATTCAGTGAAGTAGCTATACACAGAGAACATGGCTGCAAAGATAAAAATGACCGTCGCGATCGTTAACCACAACTGAGGTTTGCGCAGGATGCCCAGCTGCTTGCCATAAGACATCTTCTCCTTAACAGGCATGGAAGGAAGCCAAGCCAGTATCCCTGCAAAGGCAATCATGCTGACGGCCGCTCCAAACAGGAACGCGGCTTCAAGCGAAATTTTTTCCGCGAGATAAGAAGTCAACGGCACGCCAAAAGCAAACCCGACCGTGATCCCGGCGAAAACTTTGGTGACCGCTTTGCCGCTTTTTTCAGGAGGAACAAGTTTGGCTGCAGTCACAAGGGCGACCGAGAAGAAGACGGGATGAAGAATGGCAGGTAAAATGCGGAAAACCAGCATCACTTCGAACTTGGTTGTATAGGCATACACCAGATTTGAAATCGCAAAAATAAGCACAGCGGATACTAAAATGACTTTACGATTAATGCCGGAGGCGAGCAATGTCAGGAATGGACCTGAAACGGCAACGACGAAAGAAAATATACTGACAAGCCATCCGGCTTGTGAAGTTGAAATATTGAATTTTTGAGTTACTTGGGGAAGCACGCCGATTATCCCCATTTCCGTGGTAATAATGCCGAATACGCCTAAAGCAAGGATAATAATAAGCAAACGATTACGCTTTTCCATTTGAAATGCAGGCCTCCACACATATTCATATATACAGATTTATAGATATATTTTTACAAAAAAAAGATCTCCTCTCCGTCTAAAGTTCGGTTTGAATGTACTCGGAAAATGCCAATAGGGTCGCTTCGTTCCGACGATAGTACGTCCACTTCCCTATGCGCTCGGATTCCAATAAACCAGCTTTCTGCATCGTTAACAAATAGCTCGAAATAACGGACTGCGCCAGCCCCGCTTTGGCTTGAATATCTCCTACGCATACACCGATTCCAAAATGAAGGCCTTGCTGCAAATAAGGTTTCTCATCAAAGAATTGCTCAGGATTTTTTAACCAAAGCATAATTTGACAGCGGGTCTCGTTGGATAAAGCTTTATAAATCAAGATAGGTTCCATACCCCTCATTATATCTACATTTATAGATTTGTAAATACAAAGATATTCAATCTTCCATTAATCATATTTGGACATCATTTCCGCGAACAACCGTTTCATATGACCGATCAGTTCCGGAGGATGCTTCACCGTCGCCTCATTGCCCAATCCGACGAAAAATCTGGCATAAAAAGCGAGGTCGCTCTGAGGAATCGGACCTTCCAGCCACCCGGTGCCGTCCTCGCGGGAATGCAAATAGGACTGCAGCCATAATACAGCCTCGCACATTTGGACGCCTCTTGGGCTTAGTTCCGCATAAAGCCCGGCCGTGTCCTTATCCGTTTGGATAAACGACTCTTTATTTCCAAGATGGACATGCCGCAGATCCATAGGTTCCGTACCGCCCGCATCGTATGCCGCCGAATGAATGCGATCGCAACGAAAGATGCGAATCCCTTTACGAAGAAAGCAATAAGCCGGACAAAACCATAAGCCGTTATTGGCATAAATGCCGATCGGTTGTATGGTTCGGCTCGCCTCATTTCCCCGCGACTCGTAGTCGATGAGCAGCACCTTTTGATGAACGGCTGCTTCTAGTAGGATCGATAAATAAGGGGATTCCTGCTGCCTTGTCGGCGTCACGAAGTCCACCCGATTTTTCATCTGATCAATGCGATCGCGAACGTCCCCGGACATATGCAAATAAAATTTGTCCAATGCGGAAGCCGATTCCGCTTCAAAGGGCAGAGAGGAGTAATGACGAAGGGCATACACCGCAAAAAACATGGCGACAGCCTCTTCTTCGGAAAATGCGATGGGCGGCAAAATTCTTTCCTTCAGCACCTGATAACCGCCGTGAGGACCAACCTCCGAATAGAGCGGAACCCCAAGCTCGCTTAATTCCTGCAGGTCCCTAAGCATCGTTCTGACGGATACGCCGAACTCCTGGGCAAGCTCTTTCACCGTAAATTTCCGTTTTCGGTTGACCGTCATCATCAATTCCAACAAACGTTTCGATTTCGACATCATCTGGCTCTCCTATTTTTATTTCATGACAAGTATTGTCACTATTATCCGCTACAATGAGGTTCAAGATCAAATAAAAGAAGAAAATGGTGAAGCAAATGAACAAAATGATCATGTTATTTTTTCTTGTCATGTTCGTGATCGGCACAGATACGTTTCTGATTTCTCCGCTGATTCCGACACTGCAAAGCTTGTTCGATGTGCCTACCGAAACGGCAGGTTGGATGATGGGCGCCTACACCTTGGGTTCGGCGGTATTTGCGCTGATCGCCGGCCCTTTATCCGACGGATGGGATCGAAAAAAAGTGCTGCTGACCGGCCTTACTTGCTTTGCAGTGTCAACCGGCTTATGCGGCTTCGCCGTCAACTTTTGGACCATGTGCTTGTTCCGTTTTTTGGCGGGAGTCAGCGCGGCGTTTACGGCACCCCAAGTATGGGCAGCCATTCCTACCCTGTTTCCTCCGGCCAAAATCAGCAAAGTGCTGGGCGTCGCCTATGCAGGACTCGCGGTTTCGCAAGCGCTGGGCGTGCCGATCGGAAGCCTTTTGGCAGCAGATAACTGGTCTCTCCCCTTCTGGACCATCGGCCTGTTCTCCCTGCTGCTAGCGGTTGCAGTCTATTTCTTCGTGCCCGGCATGAGGCCGCATCAACAGCAAGGAGCTAAGCCGTCTATCGTTAGAAGATACGTTCCCCTGCTGACTAGCGGCAGAGCGAGAGGCATCTTTCTCGCTTACTTTTTTGTCCATCTAGGGAGCAGTGCGGCCTTCGCTTTCCTAGGAAAATGGATGACGGACCGCTTTGCCCTTACTATCGAGGAGGCCGGGTATGTAATCATTTTTTTGGGGCTCGGCAATTTGGTCGGCAGCTTGTGCAGTCCTTATGTGATTCAAGCATTAAATCCGTTTCGGACTTTGGCGGCCGGGATGCTCCTCGTTATTGCGGCTTACATTGCATTGCCTCATGTATCATCGGTTTCTATAGTCAAAGGTACTACCTTTATCATTTTCGCTATCCTCGGCATTCTGTTTCCGCTTATGGTAGGGCTGCTGAACGGTTTAAATCCGACCATCCGCGGCACCATTTCAAGTCTGGCCACATCAACCATGAATGCGGCGACAACATTCGGAGCATGGACGGCCGGCATGCTTTATGCGGCGTTTAACGGATATTCGGCCGTAGGTATTTTTACGGGGGTCTGCCTGGCATGCTCGCTGTTCGTATTTATCTCGAGTGGGGTTGTGTCGACGCAAGCGAAAAAGGCAGAAGCAAAAAGCGATCCTGTCGCTTAATGGAGACCTGATACATTGCGAATCTCGGTCTCCCAATCAAATCGGAACAAGGGCCTTCAATAGGCCCTTCTCCTTGTGTGCGATGAACAACCGCAGCTTCTTTATTTTCATTCGCTTACTATTCGCGCTGCCATGATTGCTCTGAATAAGGTTATTGCATGCTTTGATCATCCGTCCCCGGCGATCCTTTTCTAACCATATACAGCCATTTTTTCTTGCCGAATATTTTAGCGGTTATATAGCTGTTAAATTCCTTGTCTACAATAAATCCTTGTCGTTTATAAAGCTCGAAAGCTCTTGAATTATCCTTTGCAACATATAAAGTCAAGATATGATTACCCGGCAACGTTTTGGCAAGCTTATCTCCATATTCAAGCAACAGGCTTCCGACACCCATTCCTCTAGCATCGGCGGATACGGCTATATGTTCAATATAGCATTCATTTCCAGTTACATGTTTCTTAAGCATTTCCATTCCAAATAGTAGCTTTAGTGTTACGGATAAGCCATACTTTTTGACTAGTCGATATAGACGGTTCGTCCTCTTGATTCGTTTTTGATTTTTCCATTTTAGCAGCATTATGCCGATGCATCTTTGATTGAACTCGTCAACCATATAGCCCTCAAACGGCTCGTTTTGAACAAGATCCGAATCGATAAGAAAGTCGATCAGTTTTTCTCTGGGTAAAGGGGCTAATGCACTGAACTTATCTTCGAATGAGCCGGCAAGTATAGTTGCTACCTCTCTTAAGTCTTGACAGTGAAACGGCCTCAAAACAATTTGCCCTTCACTCACTTTATAACCTCCTCCCCTCCTGTATGCCTCAGCAAAATTTTCTCATGAGGAGCTCGACCGGACCTCTGTTCATCCATTTTCTCCACAACCACGAAAAAAGGATGGCGATTAGAAAATAGCCGATACCATAAACGACGGCAAAAGAGAGTTTACCATTTTCCAAATAGCCCACCGCAGCAAGAAAACCCAATCCGATGAAGACATGTCCGATATAATGGGATAACGACAGCTGTCCGGTATTGATGATTGCCTGAGTCAGTAAGGAATCGCTAAATTTGTCAACAACAAAAAGACTGATCGCTATAATGGCCAAAGCCGAGCAAGTTGCGGAGAGCACATAAAGCATGGTCGGCGGCATCGGCTTCGTTGTAAAAAAATAGTTAGCGGCTTCGTCGTCCAATACGGAAGAGGACCATTTGATCAAGCCATAGGAGATCGCCTCGAGAACAACCGTCCCCGATATCGAATAGTACAGTACCTTCGTTCGATTTTCCCGACTCAGCCAACGTTTTCTGCCCATCCACATGCCGATCAGGAAAAAGCACACCCATGGAAAGATCGGATGGAATCCGTTTAAGAACAGATTACGGCCAAATCCATCGATCGTCCAAAAGCCCGAATACTCGTGAAAGCTCGGGTCCCACCCCTTGCTATAGTCGAACACGATTAACAACAACTGCGATGCTGCTAGGATAACGGAGAACAGCCCAAGTATTTTGTTGTCGGATACGGTGATCAAAGCAGAGGCTACAAGCATGAACACCGCGTAATAATGCAAAATATCGGCACTCCAGCCCGTTAAAAGCAAAACCATGCCTGCTGCAAACAGGAAAGCCGCTCTCCGGTACAAGCTGTTCCGAGTTTGACGAATGAGCTCCCTGTTCCTCGAGCTTCCTGCTTTCGCAGTCATCAACGACACTCCGACGCCCGCCAGCACGACGAATAAAGCGGAGGCTCTCCCCTCAAACAAACCCGCAATTGCTTTTAACCATGCTGCTCCGCCGTTCTCAGCTTGCATCGCAAGCTTATAGTTTACGATGATCATGCCAAAGATCGCACAAGCTCTCGCAAAATCGAGGGCAGTTATACGCTGCGTCGATTGACTCATTTTGCGGAATCCCCTTTCAGTAGGGATTTGACCGTTTTAGTCCATATATCCTCATAGTCGTATTCAAACCCGTAGCTCATAAAATTATCCATGCTATCCATAATCATAGTAAGCATTTGCGCTTTGATAAGCGTATCCTTTTCCTCAATTGCCCCAATCGAGGCTCCGTAACGCAGCAGTTCATCAAATCCGGCTGTAAATCCGCTTAAGATTTCAAGCAATTTCTGGGAATACTTGGGGTTCCGATAGCCGAGCGCTTGATACTGATTCATGATGCGGGAATAAGCGTCGTCTTCTTTCTGCTTTCCAATCATGCTCAAGCCATCCGAAATAAGCTTCCCTTCGAAATGATCTTTCGTGTAATCCTTGGGATCGAAAAAATTGGAAAACGCTATGCTTTTGCAGATCTCGTCGAACAGCACATCAATAATCGCTTCTTTCGACAAAAAGTGGTAATATAACGCAGGCTTTGATATCCCCACCTCTTTCGCTATCATCACCATGCTCGTTTTCTCAAAGCCGTGTTCCGCAAATAATCGGTACCCCGTTTCCAAAATAACGCTATACGTCGAAGCCGTATTCATCATTTCTAGCCCCCTAAATTTACTTACCGGTCGGTAAGTAAATAGTAAATGATTTTGCTCTTTTTTGCAATGCGTTCAACATCGACATAATAAAAACGCCCCTAGAATTTCATTGGATATAAGTTTCTCTCCAATTTATATTCTAGGGGCGCCTCATACATTTTCTATGCGATTGTTAATGGGAAGCCGAATATTCCTCCAGCTCGGCTGCCGGGTCTAATTTTTCTTTGCTCATAGCCAGTGCTGCAAGCAGAGCGATGACAGACGGGATAATCGCCCAAGCAAAGGTATGAACGATAGACGAGGAGAGCGCCTCTGTAATCTTATCAAGAACTTGAGCGGGAATTTTATCCCGCGTTTCTGGCGTCAAAATTTTACGCGGATCGCTTAAATCGACGCCTTCCGGCCCTTGACCGCCGCTGCCGAATACGGAAGCCAATTTATTCATAAACGTATGACTCTGAATAATCCCGAACACCGTAATTCCAAGCGCCATCCCAAGCGACCGCATAAAGTTAAGCGTCGAGCTTGCTGAGCCCCGTTGTCTGGCCGTGAAGCCATGAATCGCTGCATTGCTCAGAACGGAGAACGATGCGCCAATGCCGAGACCGACAAGTATCATGAAGATCGTGACCATGAAGCGCGATGAATCGGTCGTTAACGTGGTAAGCAGAGCAATGCCGACAACAAGCAGCGCTAATGTCGGAATCATGATCGAGCGATATTTGAACTTTGCGAGCAAAGAACCGCCGCCCGCCGCGGTAACGACGGATCCGACCATCATCGGAAGCAGAACAAGTCCCGAATTCGTTGCCGAGCCGCCAAGAACGCCTTGGATGAAGATCGGGATGTAGATAGAGGCAGTAATAAAAGCAGCGCCGCTAAATAAAGCCATTACATTGCTTGTTGCGTAGAGACGGTTCTTAAACATACCGAAGGTAATAATCGGTTCTTCCGCACGGCGCTCGATGAAAACAAAACAAATGACTAGCACCGCAAAAGCTGCGAACAATCCGAGAATCGTGCTGGAATCCCAAGCGTATTGCTTGCCGCCGAGCTCAAGCGCGAACATCAGGCAAACGATTGAAGCGACTAACGTAAATGCGCCAAGATAATCGATTTTTTGCTTGGAATGCTCGACCGACTCTTTGTAAAAGAAAGCAATCATAATGAATGAAATGAACCCTAGCGGTAAGTTGATGTAGAAAATCCATGACCAATTGATATAGTCCGTAATATAAGCCCCGAGAAGCGGTCCAAAAATACTGGAGAGACCGAATACGGCGCCGAACAAACCGCCCATCTTGCCGCGCTTGTCCGCAGGAACCACATCGAACATGATCGTGAATGCGATTGGCATCAAAGCGCCGCCGCCGATCCCTTGAATAGCGCGATAAATGCTCAGCTCGATGATCGAGTCTGCCGTACCGCATAAAGCGGAGCCTCCCATGAACACGATAATACCGAAGATAAAGAACCGCTTGCGGCCATACATATCCGATAATTTACCGAAAATCGGCATACCCGCCATCTCCGCCACCAAATAAGCGGAGGTCACCCACATTAATTTGTCAAAGCCGCCGAGCTCCCCTACAATTGTACCGATTGCTGTCGCTACGATGGTGTTATCCATCGACGCCATAAGTATAGCCAGCAGCAGACCGGCAACGATAACGCCCATATTTTTTCCCTTTGCCATTGCCATTGCCTCTTGTTCCCTCCGTATGGTTTAATCCTACATGATCCGCCAAGATCTCAGTGTTTAGCGGCCATAGCACTTCGGCCAGCATTCGCTTCAAAAACATACCCGTGTAAGAAGTCCGCACTCCGGCTACCTGCTCGGGTGTGCCTTCGGCTAGACGTTTACCGCCTGCATGAAGGCCTGAGTGCCCTACCCCCTTTGCAATTTCGTCATGATTTCGATAAAATAAATTTGATTAATCACACGTTAATCTAGTATCTTTTACATTAAGTATCTCGATAAACGAGATATATTACATCTTAAAAGGAGCGGTATCTTTTGTCAAGCGATCGGCAAGATCAACCAACGGAACTACAGGAAACATTCACCTTGCGTATGCGAGGGCTGGGAGCCCGAACCGTACTCTATCAGCAAAATGTAGCCGCCTCACTAGGGTTATACAATAATGATTTTTTATCCATAGATATCCTTCACGAAAAAGGTCCAATCACCGCCGGCGAGCTGTCCAAACTAACCGGGCTTGCAACAGGTAGCGTTACTGCATTGATTGACCGGCTTGAAAAGAACGGTTTTGTTCGCAGGCAAAATGATCCTAACGACCGCCGCAAAGTAATTATTGTCCCTTTGTATGAAAATAAAGAAGAGGTCAGCAATACGTACCTTCCGCTTCACGCCGCCATGATTAAGCTGGCTTCCTCCTATAAAGTCGAGGAGCTTGAGCTCATTACACAGTTTTTGGACAAAGCAAGTTCGGTCCTGGAAGAGCAGATTCATCACCTCAACTCCGCATCGCGAAGCAAATCTTCTTCCTGAACCTCATGCCGCCAATCAAAAAGGACGATATTCAAAAAAGACTGCCGGGATAGATCCGGGCAGTCAGAGGCAGTGCATATCTCCTATTTATCTGGGCGTTAACCTGCGGTAGTGATCCAAGGAAACCCGGCCGAGCAGCTCGCTGCCTGTGCGAAAACGATGCAGCTCCTCTACGATGAAATCGCAGAGCTCCCGTTTCATCAAGCCGTGGAAACCGCCGATGTGCGGCAGGCACAGAACGTTCGGCAAAGTCAGCAGTTCATGATCCGCAGGCAGCGGCTCCTGGTCGTACACGTCAAGAGCGGCATAGATGCGGCCTTTGCGGAGTTCCTCCAAGAGCGCCGCTTCCTTCACGATCGGGCCGCGGGCCGTATTGACGAAGAGCGCGCCATCCCGCAGCCGCCGCAGCTGCTCCTCCCCGATCATCCCCTGCGTACGGGGCGTCCAAGTATTATGCAGCGAGACAATATCGCTGCGCTCGAACAGCTCATTCAATCCGCAGAGCTCGATGCCTAACGCATCCGCTTCCTTCTGCGAGCAATAACCGGAGTACAGCAGGATTTGGGCGTGAAACGGCTGCAGCATCCGAATCACCTGCTTGGAAATTTCGCCGAAGCCGACAAGACCGATCACTCTGCGCGTCACGCCGAGAACCGCTTCGCGGTTATTGCCGCTCCAGCGTCCCTGCTTAAGTCTGGCACTATAGCCCGCGAAGTCCCACGCTCCTGCGAACATCAGGCCGAAAGCGCACTCTGCGGTCGAATGCGACAGCACTTTATTGGCCGAGGTGACGGCAATAGACGAGGTGAACACGTCCTCGCTGACAATGGAAGCTACGCTGCCGGCTCCGTGACCGATAAATTTCAGCTTTTCGGCACGCGCGAGTACCTCCGGAGTGAAAAAGGGAGAGCTCCAGGATGTGATACAAGCATCGTACCCCCCTATTCGATCGGTCAATTGCTCGCTGGTAAACCTTTCGTTCAAGGGGATAAAATCAACCTCCGAGAAACTCGTCAACTTGCTCAGCACCGGCTCCTGCCAAAACATGTCTCGCAGGCCGGCGTCGGCGATCGTCACTAACGTTTTCATAGGCTATCCTCATTTCTTAACAGATTCAAAGATCAAATGCATAAAGTCCGCATAGGCCGGAAAAACGACCGCAGGCTCCATGCCGGGAACCTGCAGCTCCTTCCGCCACTTGGTTTCCCACTCCAACGAATAATAACCCGTATAACCCGCTTGTTCCAGCATGCCGACAATCGAAGCGATGGGAATCTCCCCTTCGCCAACCTTCGTATATATCCAATTCTGCTCCATCTTGTCTTCGGCGGGAACGCCGTCCTTTATATGGACATGGACACATTGCGAGCCTAGCAGCGCTATTGTATCGGCAGGCGATTCCCCCTCTTCCAGAGGATGGATCAGATCATAGATGACCGCGCAGTTCGGACGATCTACGTCATCCAGCAGCTTGCGCAGCGAACGGCCCGTGGAAAAATCATTATGCGTTTCGATCCAAACCTGCACGCCGGCTGCAGCCGCAACGTCGCATGCTTGCCGGATGTGGTCTATTAGCTCGACATAGGGGATAGCCGGAACCTGTTCGTCTCGGCGGTTTCTGAAATAGCCGAGGAATACCCGCACGCCGCTAGCCCTTAAATCTTGCGCCAAGGAGACAACCTTACGAAAATGCCCAAGCTGCTCGGCATCCCCCTCGCTGCCTGTCAAACAAACGCCGGAGCCTATATCGATAACGCGTAGCCCCGCTTCCTCCACTTTTCTCAGAGCAGCGCTACGCTCGTCCTTCGTCATCTCGACGGAGATCCCCCAGACGTCTCCTTCCCTTAGTTCCAAACCGTGAAATCCGCATTGCTTCGCCATATCCGCCATCTCGTCCAAAGACCAGCCGTCACACGGGATCGTGCTGAAGGCTAAACGCTGCATGCCGCTCTCCTCCCCTTCCATAACGCTAACTTCGATGCATTCCCATTATGGCAGGCCGGTATCGCGAGCGCTTTCCTTTTTCCGCGATTTCTTTGTACATTTACGCGAATCCGTGTGCCTGCTCCCTACTCGAACCGATTCCGGTAGCTGCCCGGCGTCATGCCGACAATTCTTTTAAAGATCGTGATAAACGACTGAAGATCCTTATACCCGACGGATTCCGCAATTCTGCTGATTTTATGCGGCGAATCGCGCAGCTGCTCGCAGCTTTTGCGGATGCGCAAGCTTTGCAGATAGCGATGAAAAGTTTGACTTGTATGCCGGTTGAATAACCGCTGCAGGTGCCGTTCGCTCCACTGAAATTTCTCCGTCAGATGAGATAACGACAGCTCGGCGGCGTAATGCTGCTCCATATATAGAAGGACCTGGAGAAACCTGTCCGGTTGTGCGGGTTCGGCCGGCAGCCTTGCCGGCTGCTCTTTATTTTTCAGACGGTAAACCGTAACGAGCAGCTGAAGCAGGAGACTGTTCAGATAAGTCGAAGACCCGCTTTGCGGGAAAGAAAATTCTTGATACAGCGCAAGAAACAGCTTCTCAATCGCAGCATCGACATCGACGACCGAATCATATTCGTGCGTTTCTTCTTTCAGCCGCTGCAAAAACGCCGCGATAGGCGGGTCCGTTACGCCGGGAAGCAAATTTTCGAGAAGCTGCGGCGTAAAGATACAGTTATAGACAATTAACGGTTCGTTCGAGTCATCGGCGGACGATGGACGAAACACATGAGAAACCCCGATCGGGACGACATAAAGCTGCCCTCGCGCTGCCCGATGAACTTTATTTTCGATATAATGGAACCCTTTGCCCTCGCCGACATAAGCCAGCTCGATAAACTCATGCGAGTGACGGGATAACCGGAAGGTTTCCGTTACCCGGTTTACGTACAGCATTTGATGCTTTGGAAAAAAACGATCCGCTTTAAGCGTATGCTTCGGATGCTGCATGGCGTAATCTCCCTTTTGACATAGATGTCCGTTTTACCTATGTTAGATGTCCTATGTACCAATAGAAAAGAAATCGGTGGTTCCTTATGATTATAATCGCAATTATTAATACGGTAAATCGGACATCAAAATCAGAGAGGTGAGCTTCATGGCTTTCGTAACCAAACTGCGATGCGAGTACAAGGAAAATCCAATCGGCATCGATATCCGGCATCCGAGAATCAGCTGGCAAATTCAATCGGATACGCGATCATGGCTGCAAGCGGCCTATCAAATACAAATTTCGCAGGATCTCTCCTTCGAAACCCTTCTCTGGGACTCGGCCAAGGTGCAAACGGATCAATCCGTTCATGTCGGGCTGGCAGCCATGGATTGGCGGAAAGGTGAGCGCTACCACTATCGAGTCAAGGTTTGGAGCGATCGCGGAGTCGAAACCGAATGGTCGAAGCCCGCTTTCTGGGAAATGGGATTGCTCGACTCCAAAGATTGGCAAGCCGAGTGGATCGGCGCTCCGGCAGGATCATGGGGCGCGGAGTCTTGTCCGCTGCTGCGCCGCGCTTTCCGGGTGAATAGCCCGGTGAAACGCGCCCGCATTTATGCGACAGGCCTGGGACTTTATGAAATGCACCTGAACGGCCGCAGAGTAGGTGACTCTTATTTCACGCCCGGTTGGACCAGTTACAAGCATCGGCTCCAATATCAAACCTACGACGTAACGGAGCAGATGGTTATAGGCGACAACGCTCTCGGCGCCGTACTCGGAAACGGATGGTACAAGGGCAAATTAACCGGTCAGCATAAGCCGAACGTGTATGGAGAACGGACCGCTTTCCTGATGCAGCTGCACTTGGAATATGAAAATGGCGCGGAAGAGGTCATCGTCACCGACAGCGGTTGGAAGACGGCGGAAAGCCCCATCCTCATGTCGGAGCTTTATGAAGGAGAAACGTACGATGCCCGATTGGAGAGGATCGATTGGAGCACGCCCGGCTACGACGATGCGGAATGGCTAGCCGCCGATACGCTGCCGTACGCTAAAGAAACCCTGCTCGCTCAAGAAAATGAACCGGTGCGCAAAATCGAAGAGATTTTCCCCGTCGCCCTTCTGAAGACGCCATCCGGCGAAACGGTCGTCGATATGGGCCAAAATATGGTCGGATGGGTAAGATTTCAGGTACAAGGCCGTTCCGGTCAGGAAGTGACCCTGCAGCATGCCGAAGTGCTGGACCGGGACGGCAACTTTTATACGGATAATTTGCGAAAGGCCAAACAGACCGTCCGCTATGTGCTGAAAGGCGGACAGCCCGAAACCTATGAGCCCCGTTTCACCTTCCAAGGGTTTCGATATGTGAAACTGACCGGGTTTGGCGAAGACATTCAGCTTGCGCAATTCACCGGCATCGTCCTTCATTCCGACATGGAGCGGACTGGCGATTTTCAATGCTCGGATCCGCTCGTAAATCAGCTGCAGCATAATATCCTTTGGGGGCAAAAAGGCAATTTCCTCGATGTGCCCACCGATTGTCCGCAGCGCGATGAGCGTCTGGGTTGGACGGGCGATGCGCAAATGTTTATCCGCACCTCCGCGCATCTCATGAATGTAGCTCCATTTTTCACCAAATGGCTCCATGACTTAGCTGCAGATCAGCTTTCGAACGGAGGCGTCCCATTCGTCATTCCGCATGTGCTCGGTGAGAACAGCCACTCATCGGCCGCTTGGGGCGATGCGGCAGTCATCTGTCCGTGGGTGATTTACCAGTGCTATGGCGACAAGCGAATTCTGGAGCAGCAGTACGGGAGCATGAAAGCATGGGTCGAATATATACGCAACCAAGGCGAGAACGCCTGCCTATGGAATACGGGCTTCCATTTTGGCGATTGGTTAGGCCTGGACTCCAAGCCGGACAGCTATATCGGCGCTACCGACCGCGACTTTATCGCAACCGCCTATTATGCCTATTCGGTCTCCTTGCTCGCCAAAACAGCTAAAGTACTGCAGATAACTTCAGATTTCGAACGTTATACGCTGCTACATGCTCAAATAAGGGATGCTTTTCAGCAAGAGTTCGTCACGCCGAGAGGCAGGTTGTCGGTTTCTACGCAGACGGCAAACGTATTGGCGCTCCTGTTCGGACTAGTGGATGGTAAAGCCGAGGAACGTGCGGTGCAAAAGCTGCTGGAGCTTCTGGAAGAAAGCAAGTTCCATCTGACGACCGGGTTTGTCGGTACCCCTTATCTGAATCTCGCGTTAAGTCAAGCCGGCCATACGGAAGCGGCCTATAAGCTTTTGTTTCAAACGGATTATCCGTCTTGGCTGTACCCGATTACCAAAGGGGCTACCACGATCTGGGAGCATTGGGACGGAATCAAGGAGGACGGAAGCTTCTGGAGCGAGCATATGAATTCCTTTAATCACTATGCATATGGCGCCGTTGGCGAGTGGTTGTACCGCTGTGTTGCCGGTATTGATGCAGATGAAGAAGCGCCGGGGTACAAGCATGTTCACATGAAACCGCAGCCGGGCGAAGGTTTGACCTGGGCGGAAGCCACGCTGGAATCGATGTATGGTCGGATCCATGCCGCATGGCGGCGGTCTGACGATCATTCGATGGAAATCAGGATTCGCATTCCGCCGAATACGACGGCCTCCGTGCATCTTCCGAACGCCAAAGCGGCCATGGTTCGAGAGAATGGAACGACGCTTGAACTGGCCGATGGAATTCATGTAATTAAACCAACCGTATCGGGTGTATCTCTGACGCTTGGATCAGGAACTTATTGTTTCGCTTATTGAGTTCAGAGGGACCGATTGATATAGATAACCTCCGAAGACAAGCCATCCCGTTTCCACTTATGCTTTGATCAATTTCGCGAATCCGTGTACCATTATCCGTAGAGACGAAAAACTTACGATAATGGCGGAGGACATAATGGATGTCTGATTATCCGATCTATGCTTACCGGGAAGTGCTCGACGAGGCGTTTCCTTTTAAAATCGAGGTCCGCAGGCCGCATTCGATGAACCGTTCCCTGCACGCGCACGAGCATTTGCAGTTGTGCTACCTAATATCCGGCAGTTGTCTGCACTGGGCCGCGGGCCGGCAGTATGTGCTGACGAAGGGGGATCTCTTCTCGATCCCGCCCTTTCACGAGCATCGGCTGGAACCCCGCGATTCGATGGATTTCGTCATGATTCAGGTGGATTTTATGCCCCATGCGATTCATGACAGCTTTCAGGATCTGGCGCATATTCAGACGTTTGTCGATTTCGCCTTTATCAGACCCCTTATATCCGAAGCCGATCTGGTGCCCAAAATGACGCTCCCTCCTCCCACGCAATCCGTGGTCGAGAACTTGCTGAACGTTATTCTTGCCGAATGGGAAGAACAAGAAGAAGGCTACCGGCTCGCGATCAAGGCCGAGCTTCTTAAGCTTCTCGTCATTGCCTGCAGACAGTATAAGCGGTATTCACATACTCAAAGCCACCATGAGCGCCAAAAAGTAGCGCATCACCGGGATGCTTTTTATAAGGCCATCGCATACATAGAGGCGCATTACGATGAGGAGCTCCATCTGGAAGAGGTAGCGTCCAAAGCGTTGATGGCGCCCTCCTATTTCAGCTATATGTTGAAGCTGGTGAAAGGGAAATCGTATATCGAGCTATTATCCGCCACTCGCATTCAAGCATCTATGGAGCTGCTGGCAGGAACCGACCTCAACGTGACCGAGATCGCTTCCCGCGTGGGCTATAACCATGTAAGCCATTTTAATAAAACGTTTAAAAAGCATACGGGATTAACGCCTGGAGACTATCGCAAGCATCGCATGTAACGGTAATCCGGGAACCTCAAAAAGACCGTTTTCCACTAAGCTCAGAAAGCGCATAGTGAAAAACGGTCTTTTAACGCCCGGCGAAGACTGCCGATCAAGCCGGCCGCCTTCTGTCGCTGTAACGCTTCTTGATCAGGTACCGCAAAAGGTTTGGTAAGGACTCGTCGATGGAGCCGGCAGCGCGGAATACTCTTCTTGTTCAGGCGCGTGCGCGTAGGGATTCGAAAGCACGTCAAGCAGCCGTTCCATCACGCTGTAGTCTTCTTGCTCCACCGCGGCTTCCAGCGCTTCTTCTACCCGGTGATTACGCGGGATAAGAGCAGGATTGCTGTTCCGCATCAGCTGTTGCGAAGAGGCTTTGGTTTCCTGCTGCCTGCCGAGTCTCGCCTGCCACCGCTCTTGCCACTGAGCAAATTCCGCGGTACCGGACAGATCCGTATTTTCCGGCTTATCGAAGGTCAGTGCGCGGAAGGTGTTTGTGTAGTCCGCACGATGCCTCTGCATCATTCCGAGCAGGTCTTCGACAAGGGTTTCGTCCTGCTGCTCCTCGTTATACAACCCCAATTTGGCCCTCATTCCCGCGAGCCAATTGCGGTGAAACAACTCGGAAAATTCGGAAATCGCATGCTGGGCCAATTTGACCGCTTCCTCCTCGTCGGCATGCAGCAGCGGCAATAAGGTTTCGGCAAATCTCGCGAGATTCCACGCGGCAATATGCGGCTGATTGCCATAGGCATAGCGGCCTTGCATGTCAATGGAACTGAATACCGTTGCCGGGTCATAGGTATCCATGAAAGCGCATGGACCATAATCAATGGTTTCTCCGCTGATCGCCATGTTATCGGTGTTCATCACCCCGTGAATAAAGCCGACGAGCTGCCATTTGGCGATCAGCGACGCTTGACGCTTAATCACTTCCTGTAATAATACAAGATAGCGATTCTCCTCGTCGCCAACTTCCGGATAATGCCTTTGCAAGGTGTAATCGGACAAGGACTTGAGATCCTGAACAGAGCCCCAATTGGCAACGTATTGAAAAGTGCCGACGCGCAGATGACTGGCAGCCACGCGGGTCAAAATAGCTCCAGGTTGCACCGTTTCGCGGTATAACGGCTCGCCGGTCGACACAACCGCCAGGCTGCGAGTGGTAGCAATACCAAGCGCATGCATGGCTTCGCTGATGATGTATTCGCGCAGCATCGGTCCAAGTGCCGCCCGGCCGTCTCCTCGGCGCGAGTATGGCGTTCTCCCCGAGCCCTTAAGCTGAATATCAACCCTCTCGCCCGAGGGGGTGATCTGTTCGCCGAGCAGCAAAGCCCGGCCGTCCCCTAACATGGTAAAATGCCCGAATTGATGCCCGGCATAAGCTTGAGCCAGCGGCTCCGCCCCTTCGGGAATCCGGTTGCCGGCAAGCGTCTGAACGCCGTCATTGCTTTGCAGCGCTTGAGCGTTCAACCCTAGGGATGCTGCGAACGGTTCATTCAAGATGACCAACTTCGGAGAGCTTACAGGGGTTGGGTTGAGCCCGGTAAACATGGATGCTGGCAGACGCGCGTAACTGTTATCGAAATGCCATCCCGGTTCTATGAACGCTTTAGAATTAGTCATCGTATCCCCTTTTCCTGCTGCCTTCATGCAGCAAACTATTTCTATTATAACCCGCCATTGCATAAATCTACCCGCAGTCCCCTATCTCAATCTAACGTAAATTTCTTTTGTTTTCATCAAGTTGCGGAGAGTACGATTGAATTCCGGATACGGCTAGCTGCTTCTATACCAATGCAAAGCCTTTGTTTCCAATTGTTTAACGAACGCATCTTTCCCGTCCATATAAGCCGCAATATCTTTAGGGAATTGTTTGGCAAGGTTTTCTTTTAGATTTCCATACTGTTTTGCTTCCTCGTCATGCGTTCGGAGGTAGTCTCTTACAGCCAAATGGCGAACAATATCTTCCTCGTTATCCGCCTGGAACACATGGACTTGATGTGTTCGATTCTCTCCGCCTTTTCTGAAATATCTTCTTCCTTTCATGCCGAACTCACCCATGCATTCGTAGCCAAGCGCTGCCATTTGTTTATTAAAAGCATCTATTCTTTCAATATCTTTGACTACCGGCATCATATCGATGACCGGTTTGGCGTGCAGTCCGGGAACGGAAGTGCTGCCAATATGATGAATGTCCACTAACTCGTCGCCAAAAATAGTCGAGATTTCCCGTGATTCTTCCATGAACATTCGACTCCATTTATCGTTATATTCCGTAACTACAACCTTCATTTCATTAACCCCCTTAAATATTGATAGTGACCCGCAAGCTAATGCTTCACCAAAAAGCTATTATACCAAAAATATCCGTCCATAACGCAGATCATAATCCGAACCGCGAGACATTCAGTAGTCTTTCAGCAAATACTCATGATTCCTTCAACTTGCTTTCAGAACGGATTCAGTTTGAGGGGATATACTTCGAATCATTACATAACCGAACGCGGAAAAGGAGCTGACACATGGCTATCGAGGTATTCAACCGTTACGAAAACAAATATTTGCTGGATGATGCGGCCTTTCACCGGATTTACAACAGGCTGCTCGACTATATGGTGCTCGACGCATACAACAAGGTGCATCCGTTCTACTCCATCAGCAACATTTATTTCGATACCCAGGACGACGCTCTAATTCGAAAAAGCCTCTCCAAGCCGAAGTACAAAGAAAAACTTCGTCTGCGAGCATACGGCGTACCGGAAGCGGACGCGAACGTGTATCTGGAACTGAAAAAAAAGGTGTTCGGCTTGGTTAATAAAAGACGGACGGCACTTCGGCTCGATGAAGCCTATGCTTTCGTTCGAACGGGCGTCGAGCCCGATTTCAAGCCTTATATGAACAAGCAAGTGATTCATGAGATTCATTACTTCCTGCAGCGATACGAGCTGGTGCCGAAGGTGTACTTGGCTTATGAACGGAAAGCCCTGTTCGGTATCGATAATCGCGATCTGAGGATTACATTCGATACGAACATCCGATCCAGGCGATACGACTTAAAGCTGGAGAGCGGCGATCATGGCGATTCCTTGCTGGAACCCGGACGATGGTTGATGGAAGTGAAGGCCGAGCAAACGATCCCTATGTGGCTCTCGAAAATGCTATCGGAACATCGGATGTTTCGGGCCAGCTTTTCCAAATACGGCAATGAATACAAGAAATATTTAGGACACGTCAAAACCAGGCAAGGGGACACGCAATATGCTTGAGTCCATTTTGAATTCGACTGGAACAACGACGGATTTAACGTTATCCCATGCAGTACTTACCATCCTGATCTCCATCTCATTAGGGTTGATCATCAGCTTCACTTATATGAAGACGAGCCTTCGTAGCGGCTACTCGCCGAACTTCACGCTGACCATGGTTATCCTGCCCGCAATCGTAGCCGTCATTATCCTCTTAATCGGGAGCAACATCGCAAGGGCCTTCAGCTTGGCGGGCGCCTTTTCCATCATTCGATTTCGAAGCGCGCCCGGCGACCCTAAAGATATCGCCTACGTCCTGCTCACGATGGCGGCCGGACTGGCCGTCGGCGTAGGATCCTTCGGTTATGCCGTATTGTTTACAATATGTCTTTGTCTGCTGATGTTTATTTTGAGCATGACCAGGTTCGGAGTGAAGAAAGCGACTCAGCTTATGCTCAAGGTCACGATTCCCGAGGATTTGGGCTATGAAGAAGCATTCGACGAGGTGTTCAAGAAATTCCGTATTGCCTACGAGCTCAAGAAGGTCAGAACGACCGAATTAGGCAGCCTTTATGAATTGGTTTACCTGGTTACGATGGATCACGTCACGAATCAAAAAGAATTCCTGGACGCGATTCGAGTCCGAAACGGCAATCTGGAAATCGCCTTAACCATGAGTCCCATGACGACGGAATAGTAGACCATTTTGGAAAGGAAGATACCGATGAAACATGATCGAACGAAAGTAGGAGCCGCTTTCCTGTGCTTGGCGGCCTTCTTGTCCGCTTGCAACGGCAATGCCTCCGTTACTCCCTCCTCTTCTCCAACCGCTTTGGAGGCTGTGTCTACGTCAGCCGCAAAAACGGCTAATGGAACCGGCGTACCCGAGAAAGCGACTTACAAGGAAAACGATCGAATGACGGATTGGACGAAGGAGAACCCGGTCGAGATTCGATTGAATGGAACGTCTGCGAGCATTGACGGATCTGGAGCCAAAGTAAAAGACAAATCCGTTGTCATTACGGCTCCAGGTACTTATGTCCTAAGCGGAACATGGGATGACGGCCAAATCGTGGTCAACGTGGCGGAGACGGAAACGGTAAGACTCGTTCTGAACGGAGTGGACATTCACAGCAGCGGCAGCGCCCCGATCTACGTCAAGGAAGCGGACAAAGCGATCCTTACTTTGCAAGAAGGTTCGAAAAACAGGATCTCGGATGGCGAAAAGAAAGCTTCAGCGGAAGCTTCCGACGACGAACCGACTGCCGCCGTCTTCAGCAAAGCGGATCTTACCGTGAATGGAACCGGGACCCTGATCGTTCACGGCAACGCTAACGACGGTATGACAAGTAAAGACGATTTGAAAATCACAGGCGGCAGCATCGAGGTATATGCGGCGGACGACGGTGTCATTGGCCGGGACCTGGTAGCCGTAAAAGACGGGAACCTCTCCGTCGAAGCGGGCGGAGACGGGATCAAAACGACGAACGATACCGAATCTTCGAAAGGGAACATCGCCATCGAAGGCGGCACGTTCCGCATCAAAGCCGGAAGCGACGGCATGCAATCCGCTGCTGCCATAAGGATTGACGGCGGCTCCTATACGATTGTTTCCGGCGGAGGCAGCGCTAACGGTAAGGTGAGGACAGGCAACGATCAACAAGGCCCGCGCGGAAGTCAAAATAACGCTCAACAATCGACTAAGACGGATTCGCCAAGCGCAAAAGCGCTGAAAGCGACAACAACCGTTGCGGTGTCGGCCGGAACCTTCTCGATCGACTCCAGCGACGATGCCGTGCACAGCAACGGATCGATTGTCCTGTCAGGCGGCGAAATGAAGATTGTCTCCGGTGACGACGGGCTCCACGCAGACGCTTCAATCGAAATCGCGGGAGGAACCATCGATATCGCCAAGAGCTACGAAGGGATCGAAAGCTCGGAAATCACGATCGCGGACGGCATCATTCGCGTCGTCTCCAGCGACGACGGCGTGAATGTTTCAGGGGGCAACGACGGATCCTCCCTAGGAGGACGGCCGGGACAAAACCAATTCGCCGCCTCGGCAAACAGCAAGCTCTCGATCCATGGCGGCACCATAACAGTGGATGCGAATGGCGACGGATTGGATGCGAACGGCTCGATCGTTATGACCGGCGGCACCGTACTCGTAAGCGGTCCGACCGCCAATAACAACGGAGCATTGGACTATGACGGCACCTTCAACATGAGCGGAGGCTCTCTTGTCGCGGCAGGAAGTGCCGGCATGGCGATGACACCGTCCGAGGAATCCGGACAATCGTCTATTCTCATGACCTATTCCCAAACGCAAGCGGCAGGCACCGCGGTTCGTCTGAAAGACGGCGACGGGAACGTCGTTGCCGATGTCACGCCTGCAAAAGCTTTTCAAACGATCGTTATCAGTTCACCGGATTTGAAAAAAGGCAAGACCTATGTCCTCTACTCCGGCGAAACGAAAATAGTCGAGTTCACCATAAGTAACTCGGTGACTTGGTTGAATGAGTCGGGGGTCACGACCGCCCGCAGCGCGGGACCCGGCGGCCGGGGCAGCAACTCCGGAATGGGCGGAGGCCGAAGCAGACCCTAGAGCCGCGCAGAACAACATTATTCAAGAAAGGCGGCGGAATGATTTTGAAAACCAAGCGTCCTCTCCGGCGAAAACGATTCATCCTTACGACGGTGACGTTATGCACCCTTCTCGCGGGCGGCGTCTTATACCGGCTAGCCGATCGTTATTTGATCGAACATGTCGAGGTTGTCGTGACCGCTCTGGAAACGGCTGCCAAGTCAACTGCCGCATCCGAACCAAATCAAGCCGATACGAGCGCATCCAGTGTGAAATCCGACGATTGGAACTACAGCAGCGATGATCTAACCATCTCGATCAAACAAGTTTCTACCGGCTCCGGCAGCGATCGGATTACGTATTACGCAGCCGACGTCAAGACGTCGGACGCTTCCTTGCTGCAGTCCGCTTTTGCCAAAAATAAGTTCGGGCGCAATATCGTCGAAGCTACCTCCGGCATCGCCGCCGACCATCAAGCCATCTTTGCGATCAATGGCGACTATTACGGTTTTCGTGGCGACGGCGTCATCATTCGTAACGGCACGCTGTATCGGAACGAACCGGCCCGGGACGCGGTCGCTTTCTACAAGGATGGAACTATGGCCTCCTACGATGAACAAAAGGTCTCGGCCCAAACGCTGCTGGACGACGGCGTCCTCCATACGCTCTCGTTCGGTCCGGCGTTAATCAAGAACGGCCAACTCGCGCAAGACTTCAACAACGTCAAGATCGATACGAACTTCGGCAATCGTTCCATTTCGAACGCGAACCCCCGCACTGGCATCGGGATGATCGCGCCGAACCATTACGTATTCGTCGTCGTGGACGGCAGACAGAGCGACAGCCGTGGTATGACGCTGAACGAGTTCGCTCAACTGTTTGCCGATCTCGGGGCCAAGGAAGCGTACAATCTGGATGGCGGCGGTTCATCGACGATGTATTTTAAGGGCCGCGTCGTGAATAATCCGCAGGGCAAACAAGAGGAGCGCGGCGTAAGCGATATCCTTTATCTTGGGGAGGGATAACCCATCGTGACCGTATTGATTCCTTCTTATGAACCCGATAACCGATTGATCGGGCTGATCGAACGACTCCGGGCCATGACGGATGCCCCAATCGTCGTCGTAGACGACGGCAGCGGCGAGAAGTTCCGCGGGATTTTCGAAGCCGTTAAAGCCGCGGGCTGCACCGTGCTTACCCATATTTCGAATAGGGGCAAGGGGCGAGCTTTGAAGACGGGCTTTCAATATATTATGGAACATGGATCGACACCGGGCGTCGTTTGCGCGGATAGCGACGGACAACATGCGCCGAAGGACATCGTCGCCGTCGGCCAGGCGATTGATGCCCGCGAGGCTACCATTGTTCTGGGCAGCCGAAGGTTTACGGGGAAAGTGCCGCTACGAAGCCGCGTCGGCAACCGTCTTACCAGCAAAATTTACGATGCTGCGACTGGTATCGGCATTGGGGACACGCAGACCGGGCTTCGCGGATACCCGAGCCATATGCTTGCTTGGTTATGTCAAGTACCGGGCGAACGGTTTGAATACGAGATGAACCTTCTGCTCCAAGCTCCCGCTCAAGGCTATGGCATTGCGGAGTTGCCGATCGATACGATTTATTTGAACGAGAATCGTTCTTCCCATTTTCGGCCGATTGCAGACTCGCTCAACGTTTACCTGCCCATCCTGAAATTTTGCGCATCTTCCGTCATCTCGGGCGTTCTGGACTTCGTACTCCTCTTGCTCCTTCAAGTCATAACCGCGAATCTGCTTGTTTCCGTCATCGGTGCAAGACTCGGGAGTTCAGCCGCGAATTACGCCATCAACCGGCGCTTCGTCTTTGCTCGTCCGAAGAAGGGATCGGTCGTAAAGTCGGCGGCACGTTATTACTCGCTCGCAGCCGCGATTCTCGCGCTCAATTATGGCCTTCTATCCCTTCTTCATACTATGCTCGAGATTCCCCTAGTACCGGCTAAGCTGGCGACCGAATGTTTATTGTTTCTATTCAGTTATTGGTGTCAGCGGAGGTTTGTTTATTCGTTTTCCTAGTGCTGCGGCGGTCATAAGCATCGGCGGTACTCCGTTAATCGGCCCGTTTACACAAGGATAAACGCCTGCCGGCGTCTAATGACGCCGTGCGATTACCGGTGAAATATAAGCGCTTATTGTGTGAAACATATAAATTCTTAAATTTTGACAAAGACTGCCGGCATGCCGGCAGTCTTCGATTTTGTTTTGGGTATAAACCCGTCCATCGCCAAAGCGAACCTGTTACCGGCTTTGAAAAGCAACTTTTAATCCAAGTCCGATAAATATGGTTCCTACGATCTTACCGCTCCACCGGCCCAGCCAAGAGATCCGTATGATCAGCCTTTTCAGCCGATGTACGCTCACGGCAATTACCGTCGTGTAGATCACGCCCAGAAGCACAAAGAGTAAGCCTAGGACTAAAAACTGAAAAAACGAAGCCCCCTGGTCCGGATGTACGAACTGCGGCAAAAACGCCAAAAAGAATAGGGCTGTTTTCGGGTTTAACACTTCTACGATAATGGCCTGACCGTAACTGCTTAAAGCCGTCATCGGGGAAACCTTCGGCAATTGAGGGTCTGCAGGCTTTTCTATAATCGCGCGGATACCCAAATACAACAAGTAAGCCGCCCCCGCGAACTTCACAAAGTTGAACGCGAGTGAGGATGTCATCAATATGGCGGAAAGTCCCGCTGCAGCAAATAACGTATGAATGAAATCTCCGGTCGCAATACCCAGCCCGACCACAACGCCCGCTTTTTTGCCGCCTTGAACGGTACGAGTGACGGTCAGAAGTACCGCCGGGCCCGGAATCAAAAACAGTCCGACTACGATAACAACGAAGGATATCATGGTGGATAAAGTGAACATGTTGCCTCCCCTCGAATGGCGTCAATACTTTTGAATTCTAATCCAAGTATTATATCAGTATGGAGTGATACGAGTCTATACCGGAACCGCCGGCGCCGTAATGCCTTACGTCCTTTGAAGCAACCGTACGATTTCACCGTCGATCGTTTCATCGCTGACCTTTTTAAACCCCAAGGATTCATACAAGTTTCCGGCAACTTGGTTTTCGGGTCTGTGTCCGATCATGATTCTTTGGCAGTTCATGGAACCCATAAGTGCAATTAGTTTTGCCATCGCATCTTTCCCGTAGCCTTTGCCTTGATGCTTTGCATCAATCATCAAAGCAGGAATCCAATAGTTCCCGTCTTGATCGGGCTTATTACAAAAAACAATGAAACCGACTAATTCATCGTCCGAATAAACTGCGCGCAGTTCAAAATCATCAACGCATTTCGATTCGGCAATCCAGTAAACGACAGGCACCGGAAAAACATTACGTTGTTCTGATTTGACTTTCAGCTCGGTACAATCGTACCAATTCTCGCTAGACACTGGCTTTAGAAAAACTCCCACTGAACATTCCTCCCGTATTTGGCTCCACAGAGGAATGAAAGGAACTCCTCTGCACTAAAACGAAACTCTTCTTGTCACAATCACCGTATTTAGGATATTTTTCATACCGCATCACTCCCCTAGCTATCGAAATGAATTCCAATATATTCAATTCAACCTGTTTGGATAAAATCCTTCCTTCCCTTTCAGGATCCGATTTGGGATGATTTTTCTTCACCCCAAACAGAAAATGCCTTCGCCTGCGGCGAAGACATTTCGGTACTAAGGAGGGTCGGGACCCATACAAAATCGTTCTATCGCTTCTAGAGAGCCGCCCCGGTTCCTCCATCTACGTTTACGGCCGTCCCGGTAACGTAAGATGCCGCATCCGATGCCAGAAAGACAATGACTCTGGCAGCCTCCTCGGTATTGCCAATCCGGCCGAGGGGAATCGCATGCCTGGGGTCCTTGGCAAACTCCTCCCAGGTAGAATTCGGAGCCGTTCTTTTCCATACTTTTTCAACCTGCTCGCTGCGGATGGAGCCTATGCATACGGCGTTCACCCGAATCCCGTCAGAGGCCAAGTCTTTGCTCATCGCATTCGTAAGCGCTAACCCCGCGGCCCGGCTTACAGAAGACGGAAGCGAAGAAGCCGAGGGCGTTTTGGCTGCCGATGTCGCAATATTCACGATCGATCCGCCGCCGCATTCGCGGAAATACGGTAAGGCCGCACGGGAACAATGGATGGCGCCGAACAATTTCAAATTCAAATCCTGGTTCCACAGATCGGTACCCACTTTATCGAATGCGCTAGCCGCTGCTGTTCCCGCATTGTTTACCAAAATATCAAGCCGGCCGAAACGCTCTGCCGTTTGGGCTACCGCCCGCTCGCAATCCGACTGCACAGTCATATCGGCTTGAATATAGCATGCATCCGTTCCTGTTTGTTCGGTTATGTAAGCGGCCGCTTCTCTCAACTGTTCTTCGTTGCGGGCACATATCGCTACGCGAGCGCCTTCTTTGGCTAGAAGAAGCGCAGTGTGCAAGCCGATCCCTTTACTTCCGCCGGTAATCAGCGCAACTTTCCCTTTTAACCCCAGTTCCAATGCGTCCAACTCCTTATCGATTTTCTTTTACATTAGCCGGTCCTGCGGATAGAAACAAGCTGCTGCATATTATTGATAGCTTGCTGGATTCTTAACGGCAAAAAAGTCGAAAAGCCTTGATCCTGCCGCCGAGAATGGGGCGTGATCAAAGCTTTTTTACTTCGAAATATCGAGGAACCCTTCCCCGAACACGTCGCGTACGTCGTGAATGGTAATAAACGCATCCTTGTCGATCGATCGGACGATTTTTTTGAGCATGCTCACTTCTTGTTTGCTGATTACGATGTACAGCAGCTCCTGCGGCGTTTTGGAATAATAGCCACGACCATAAATGACCGTAACGCCTCGTTCCATGACCACATTGACTTGTTCCGCAATTTTGTTCTGCTCTTTGGAAACGATCGTAACGGCCTTCTTCGGATTGACTCCCTCAATGATGAAATCCATTACTTTCGTAGCAATATAGAGCATCACAATCGTAAACATCAAGCTTTGCGCGCCGATAATGAAATACGAGGAAAAGGCGACGATCAGATCGAAAAACAATAGCGCGTAGCTGACATTCCAATCCAAGTATTTGTT
This sequence comes from Paenibacillus litoralis, assembly GCF_046244365.1. Taxonomy (NCBI): domain Bacteria; kingdom Bacillati; phylum Bacillota; class Bacilli; order Caryophanales; family Paenibacillaceae; genus Paenibacillus; species Paenibacillus litoralis. The sequence continues at coordinate 4,863,103 of NZ_CP176395.1, forward strand.
CATCATTCTGGCTAATATGGTCGTCCCCGCCGTTGTCCCGCCGACCCGAATAATCAACCCAATCCCCGCGCCGGCGAAAACGCCGCCGAATATGGCGTTGATCGTCAGCTCGTCCGAAGCGATATGCCAATCCTCCGTCAGGTATAAAAACAACGAGTGAAAAGCGACCGCAATTATCGTATAAACCGTCGTAGTCTTGTCCAAAAATTTGTAGCCGGCGATCAGTAGAATCGAGTTAAATATAAGGCTTACAAGTCCGGGAGACCAAGCGAAAAGGTAGTATAGAATAATCGTAATTCCCGTTACCCCGCCCTCGCCGAATTCGTTGGGGATAACGAACAGATTGATCGCCAAGGCAAAAAGCAGCGCTCCCGCCATAATGACAACAATATCGATACTTCGTTTTATCATCGAAAAAGTCTCCTCATGCTGCTGCAAATAATCTTCAATACCCCATAATACCATTTGCCGGCCATTGAAGCCAAGTGATCGGGATAGGAAGCATAAACAACAAAAGACGCCAATCCTTCCTAAACGGAAATGGATGCGTCTTTATTCAAAAGTCTGGCTGCGTTCATGCAAACCAATCGAATTAATCGCCTATCGAAATCGACCCGATCAATCCTTTGAGCTTATCGGCCGATACTTGTAAGAGCTTTACTTCATCCTCGGACAGCTTGAGCTTCAGCACCTCTCTCACGCCCCGGCGGTCAACGACACAAGGGACCCCTAGATATACGTCGGAGATGCCATGATATTCGTCGAGTAGCGTGGATACGTTGAGGACGGCTCCTTCATCGCGAAGTATTGCCGTGCAAATCCGGTCGAGCGCCAGCGCGATCGCGTAATAGGTGGCGCCTTTGGCGCTGATGATCTGATAGGCGGCATCCCGGGTATTTGCAAAAATGTCCGCCTTGACCTCCTCACTGATGGAGAGTTCCGTACCGGCCACATTCGCCAAGCTCCACACCGGCAGCTCGGAATCTCCGTGTTCACCGATGATATGCGCATGCACGCTGCGCGGATCGATATTCAACCGATTGCCGATTAAATAGCGAAACCTGGCGCTGTCGAGTAGCGTACCGGAACCGATCACGCGGTTGACCGGCCATCCCGCCTTCTTCCATGAAAAATAACTCATGATATCTACCGGATTGGAGGCGATAAGCAAAATGCCTGCCGAATTAAATTTCAAAACCTCGCCGACGATAGCATCCAGGATGGAGACGTTCCGTTTCAGCAGATCGATCCGGGATTCCCCTTCCTTTTGTGCCGCCCCCGCTGCGATGATAATAATATCGGCTTCCCGGCAATCTTCGTATGTCCCTGCCCACAGCTTGGCGCCTCCAACGAAAGGCATGCCATGATTCATATCCAGCGCGTCGCCAAGCGCTTTTTGATGATTGGCGTCGATCAACACCAGTTCGTCTGCGCGGTTCCTGAGCAAAAGCGTATAGGCGGTCGTCGAACCGACCGCTCCGGATCCGATCACGACGATTCTCGTTTTTTTCATTTTACTCGTCTCCTGTCATATCCGTTTAGGGTTCATGCTCATAAAAATAGCACAGCTCCCTTTTCCTTAATGTGACATTTGTCACAGTCCGGTTTAGGTTACTCTTCCCGCTTCTGCATCGCGGCAAGCAGCGCGTCGCCGAGGCTAGAACCGAGCGATTCCTTGCTGCCGTACTGCTGGACAAGCTGCTGCTGCGCTTTGCGATTCGCCCGTCCGCCGGCTTTGTCATCCAGCATTTCGATTAGATTGCAAGGGCGGCACTGCGCATATTTGCCGCCTTTGCCCGTATGAATTTCCATCCGTTTGCGGCACTGCGGGCAACGCTTGTTCGAGAGTGCCGCTTTAAGCGCTTTGCGGTGGCCGCATTCGCGATCGGAGCATACGAGCATTTTGCCGCGCTTGCCCTTCGTCTCTAGCATAGGCTTGCCGCATTCCGGGCATTTCGACGTCGTCAGGTTGTGCGGTTTATAGACTGCTCCGCTCGTTTTCACGCCCGCCACAAGCTTGGCCGTCTGCTCGCGGATGCCGGCGATGAACGCTTTCGGATCGCCCTTGCCGCGCGAAATTCGCTCCAGCTCGCGCTCCCACTCGGCCGTGAGCTCCGGCGCGCGCAGCTCCTCCGGCGCCAGGTCGATCAGCTGTTGACCTTTGCCGGTCGGTACAAGCAGGCTTTGCTGCCTCTCGATCGTGTCGGTGGACAGCAGCTTCTCGATAATGTCGGCCCTCGTCGCCGGCGTGCCTAGTCCGTACTTCTCCATCTGCGTCAGCAGCGACGCCTCCGTATATCGCCCTGGCGGCTTCGTCTTATGCTCACCAAGCCTCAATCGTTTGACCGGAAGCGATTGCCCCTGCTGCAGCGGCGGCAACGTCTGCGACGATTTCTCCTCGCGGCGCCGCTCCGCTTCTTCGCCTTCCTCATCGTCGTCATCGGCTGTCAGACTCGAGCCTGTCCCGTACACATCCTTCCAGCCCGCTTCCTTCTGCACGCGTCCCTTGGCATGGAACGACTCGCCGTTCACCGTAAGCGTCAGGCTCGTCTCATCGTACCGGTAAGGCGCATAGAATAGCGCGATAAAGCGCCGGACGATCAGATCGTACAGCTTCCGCTCTTCGTTGCTGAGCGCGGCTAAGTTTAGCCATTGCTCGGTCGGTATGATCGCATGGTGATCGGTTACTTTGCTGTCGTCGACGATCCGTTTCGTGACTGGAAGCGGCTTGCGCAGCAGCGGCTTGGCAAGCGGCGCGTATGGTCCGACTGCGATGCTTTCGAGACGCCCCTTGAGCGTCGGTACCATATCCGAGGACAAATAACGCGAATCCGTGCGCGGGTACGTCACCAGCTTGTGCTGTTCATACAGACGCTGAAGCACTGACGACGTCTGCTTGGCGGAGAAGCCTAGCCGTTTGTTCGCGTCGCGCTGCAGCTCCGTCAAATCGTAGGCGAGAGGCTGAGGCTCCGACTTCTCCGTCGTCTTAAGCTGGGACACCGCCGCGCTGCCGCTGCCTGCCTTGACCACGAGGGCTTCCGCCTTCGCCTTGTCGAATAAGCGACCGTCCTGAGCGTCCGCGCCGCGCCACATCGCCGTAAATCCGGCTGCAAGCTCCGCCGTCACCGTCCAGTAAGGCACCGGCTCGAAACGCCGGATGTCGCGCTCCCTTACCATCATCATCGCGAGCGTAGGCGTTTGTACCCGCCCGGCGGCAAGCTGGGCGTTATGTTTGCTGGTCAACGCCCGCGTCACATTGAGGCCGATCAGCCAATCCGCTTCCGCCCGGCATACGGCCGACGCGTACAGATTATCGTACTCGGCTCCCGGCCGCAGCTTGGCGAAGCCTTCCGCGATCGCCTTATCCGTCTGCGACGAGATCCAGAGCCGCTTGAACGGCTTGCGCCATTTCACCAGCTCCATGATCCAGCGGGCGACGAGCTCGCCTTCACGCCCGGCGTCCGTCGCAATGATCAGCTCGCTTACATCGCCGCGCTTGCACAAATCCGACACCGCCCGGAATTGATGCGAGGTTTCGCGGATCGGCTTCACATTCATTTTGCCTGGCAGAATGGGCAGGTCCTCGAGGTTCCACGACTTGTATTTCGGGTCATAATCCTCCGGCTCCGCAAGCTCGACCAGATGGCCAAGCGCCCAAGTCACGATATATTTCGGCCCTTCCATATAGGACTTTTGTTTATTGGTGCAGCCGAGCACGCGCGCGATTTCTTTGGCAACGCTCGGTTTTTCCGCTAAAACCAGCGATTTCATCTTCGTTTCCCCCAAACTTGTAATCTCTGCTCGTCATTATATCATATCTTGATTGATAATCGGTTCCGCCGTTCCGAAACGCGAAAGCGACTTCGTAAGCATAGTACTAGGAAGAAACTCGTTTGCCGAGCAATCGAACAATCATCGGTAGAATTCTTCCTGCAAGACCCTTTTTTTGCTGTAAATGCGTGTGACTTTTAGCTTAAATGAGGCCTGGCGCGCCGAGGACTATTAGAGGGGTAGGCAAGATGATTAGGCGAAAGTAGTCTAGCGGAAAATGATTCTAGCACCTTATGCCGCTTATGGGAATACATGTTATTATTTGGTGTATGCCTGCCTATCACACGCGGTGGAACGCTTCAGACCGTCAACGGAGGAGACCGAAATGAATACGATTTGGCACATTCGCACCGGGTTCCGTGATCTTATTGAGGCCATCTACCGGATTTGCCAAGCATGGATATCGAAAGTTCCGTTTATCCGTGCGGCGTATTTGATTTTGTCGTGGCTTTCGCTGATCGCATTTGTCACTAGCTTGTTTTTCGTAAAAGAAACACGCATCATGATGGTGCAGTATGTATGGTCGTTCTATGTCCTGCTGCAATTTTGGTTCCTATGCCGGAGCAAAACGCTACCATGGAAAGCGGTCGTTCTATTCGTCCTGTCCGGCGTATTCCTTGTCGTGCCGTTTACAACGCTTACGGTTAATGCTCTCCATGCGCTCTTCGGCGGCAAAACCTCCGACACCTGGTCCGTAGCCGTCATAACGCCGATTTTGGAGGAACTGTGGAAGCTCTTGCCGCTTGGCTTCTTTCTATTCTTCTCGCGCCGCGCTTCCTCCTTGAGCTTAAGCGATTATACGCTCATCGGCGCGGGGACGGGAGTCGGCTTTCAACTGATGGAGGAGCTCTCCCGCCGCTGGCTGAATTCCGGCATGATAGCGGATAAATACGGGTATAGCTACACCATGCTTGGCGGAGAAACGATCCATTGGGACTTCTTCTCCCTCTTTCCCGGCCGTTTCGAAGAAAGCTTCCTGCCCTCGCTTATGACCGTCGGACATCCCGTACATACCGCCTTGATCGCGCTTGGCTGCGGAATCGCCTACCGGCTGCGGCAAAGATGGACGAAATGGGTATTGCTGTTCCCAGCGCTGCTCTTGCTCTGGTCCATCCTGGATCATGCCGCCTATAACGGCCAGTACAAATTGCCGGATTGGCTGTTTGACCTGCATGACTGGACCGGAAACGGGTATAAGACGCAGCCGGTGTTCCTATTGATGATCGCAGGCTCGCTGTTCGCCGATTACTGGTCGCTTAACAAAGTCCGGAACCGGCTTCCGAGGCTGCCGAACGAACCTTTTCTCAATCCCTTCACCGAGCTGTGGAACATCCTTTCCTCCCTTTGCTTGAACAGAGGGAAATTCGTTTATTGGCTTGGTTTTTACCGGGAGCGGCGGGAACTGGGGTTTACGATGCTTTATGGGAATGAGGAAGCGGTTGGCAGACAGGAGCATGTCCGGGAAAGGATGAAATTGCTTTATCAGACGCTGACTGGTCTAGCGGCGATCCTGCTTGCCGCCGGTTTGTTTGCAAGCCTTACGGCTTACTCAGGCGTCGACGAGACGGCTTGCTTTGCCTGTATGTTCGATTCGCTGCAAAATTGGTGGGATCGGCTGGAGTGGTATGAGCAGGGCGCGATCGTGCTCGGCGCCCTTGCGCTTTCGCTCCTGTTCGTCGGGTTTTGGCCGGCCCTCGGCATTGCGCTGACCGTATCGGGAATCGCGGGCAGCGGACACGAGATTGCAGGCTATATTCGCGACCCCAAGAAAATACTCACGCCCGAAAATGCGTTAGCCGTAGCAGCGGGCATTATTTTAAGCCGAATCCCCTTCGGCAAAGCACTCGGATGGCTGGGCAAAAAAGGACGAGGCTATGTGCGCAAGCTCCTCGACAAGCTGGGATCCCGGAAGCCGGATGTCGACGTGCCGAATAAGCCTCCGAAAACCGACGGCAAAGGCCCCGGCAAGCATCCCGATGATCCGGACAATCCGAAAAAGCCGGATGAAGATGCGCCGAAAAAAGATAAATCCGAAGACGAGAGCGACGATAAAGCAACAACGGCAGGTAAAAAGTACAACGAGGTCGAAATTGTCGATCATCGGGGAAATCCGCTGGGCGAGTTCGACGAAATCGATCTGGAGAAAGGCGTTTTCTATGAAGATAAAACAGCCAAAGGACTAGATCGCATCAATCCGCGAACGGGACAGCCCGCGCAGACGCCGCAGCAATTTGCCGATAAGCAAATACTGGGGAAGACGCGTACGCGGATTCAAAACCTGCTCGAGAAAGCCGCCTCTACCCGTCCGACTTCAAACGGGTCTCCCGACGTACCCGATCTGCAGGAGATTACGTCGATCCGCGACTTCGTTTTCCGGCTGGATGGCGATACCCCTGAGCTACGGAGCGCCGTCGAGAATAGCTTAAATCAATTGAGAACGGAATTTCCGGATTACACATTTAACGTTCTATTTGGAGGGAAACCGTAATGTCCATTAGTGCATTTATACCCGATCCCGTCGATGGTTTCGAGAAACAATTTCATGTGCCCGTTGCGGCGGAGGCTTTCTTCGCGGAATGCTGGGAGCCTGCGGCGGAAGCATTAGGTTTGCAATGGGTGCCCCTATTCTCTACGGGGATCGACGTCATGAAGGAGGATTTGCCTGCAGTGCTGGATGAACTCGCCCGATTAAAGGAGTGGGCTTTAAGCCAAACCGGCGGAGAACGGATGGAAAAGCTGGCGAGCCGGGTCCAATTGCTGCAGACGGAGCTGCCCAAAGCGCTGCAGCGTGACGGAGCTGTCGTCTATATCGGATAAAATGGAGTCGGTTATTGGGTCAGGACTCGCACTCGTCTCCCCTCCAATAGCGGTTCGCTGCTCTCTACGATCACGGTTTCCTGTTTGAACAACCCCGTGCTGACGGCGGCTGCATGCTCATTGGAGCTAACTACGGTAACATCCCTGCGGCGGGCGTAGAAAGCGTTGCCCAGCGGACCTTTTCTCTCCTCGACCGTGTAAACATAGGTGCCTGACTGATCCTTTCGAACGGCGGCGCTCGAGATAAGCAGCGTATCCGCTTTTCCTTTTTTCGTTATCTTCACTTCTGCCCTCTCTCCGCTTGCAAGCGACGGGTCCTGCAGCAGGACCGTCAACTGAAATACCGTCCATTCATCGGAATCGGTTTGCTCCGTGCTCGCAACTTTACCTTCCATGACGCGATTGTTTTGCCCGGGAAGGCGAACCTCTATCGTTCCGCCAATCGGAAGACCTTCGGCTATATCCGAAGGAATCTTCAAGTCAAGCTGAAACCCCAGCTGCTTGTTGGAAAGCCGGATATCCGGTTCGCCGCCCGCGCTAGCGGGTATTCCTTCTTTAGCATTCACAGCTGCAACAATTCCATCGAAAGGAGCCTTCATCACTTGGTAATCGCTTAGTTTGGCCTGCAAGCCGCTTATGCGCTGCTGTTGGAAGCCGATATCGCTCTTGGTATTGTCCAAAGCGGCCTTGGCGGCAAGGACCGTCCCCTTGTCTTCGGTACGCTCCGCCTGGATATAGTCGTACTCCAGCTTTTCTACCGCCAATAGGAGTTTGTTCAGCGCAGCCTGCTCGTGCAAAACCTGCTGCATGGCTTCGGGGTTGTCGTATTGGACAAGAGATTGCCCTTGACGGACACCGTCTCCCGCCCGCACCAGCACCTTCGTGACGTTCCAGCCCGATTGTCCCGTTAAATCCCTTACCTCTACCGGCTTGATGACGGCGCTGCCTTTGAAGGTTTGATCAAGCTGCCCCGGACCGGCCGCCTGAGTTGTCACCTTCGGCAGCATCAAAGCGTATAGCGTGTTGCTGAGCAAAGTAAAAACCGCTAGCAAGGCGATTAGTAAACCGGTAAGTAGCCCAAGCCAGCGTTTCCGGCTTGCTAAGCTTCCGTCGTTCGTCTGTAATTCCAATTCGATTCCTCCAGATCCCTAAGCCTTAATCCCGGAAAGCTGAACCCCTTCTATGAAATTCGTTTGCGCGTATAGAAACAGTAAAACCATAGGACTCATAAAAAGCACGGACGCGGCGAAGACGACACCCCGAGCTTCCTTGCCGATCTGGGTCAAATAAAGCGATAACGGCTGTTTGACCGCATCCTGAATGAAAATAAGCGGTTGTTCGACCATATTCCAATAATCGACGAACAAGAGAAGCGTTAATGCGGCTATCCCCGGCCTTATGAGCGGCAGCATGATTCGGACGAATATCGTACCATGCCCCGCTCCGTCCATTCGGGCGGCTTCCGTTAAAGAGCCTGGAATATGGATCATAAATTGGCGCAGCAAGAATACGCCGAATGCCCCGAAGATGCCTGGGAGCAGGATCGCCGCCTTCGAGTTCAGGAGCCCCAGCTTGTCCAATATGATATAGTTCGGGACCAGCGTGACTTGGAAAGGCATAAGCATCGTCAAGAGATAGAACAGAAACCAGTTGTCCCTCCCTCGAAAGCGAAGTTTGGCAAAAGCGTAAGCCGCAAGCGATGCAATAGCGGCCTGTCCGACGACGATCGGAACGACCATCCCCACTGAATTCCAGAACATATGAAGGAACTTCGGATTTCGCACCAACACCTCGGCATATTGATCGAGAGATACCCAATCGGGAATCCATTTCAGATTCACGAAGGGTTCCTTTTCCCCTGCCGCTACATTCGTCATCTGTCCGAGCAAATCATAATTGAGTCCAATCTCTTGCTCTGTCATAAGCGAATTCGTAATCGTCAGCACGATTGGAAGGAGGGTTATCAGCGCCCCTGTCCCTAACAGGAGGGTAAGTCCTATCGCAGGCATACGTTTCAAGAGCTTCATCCCGCTTCTCCTCTCATTCCATAAAAGACTGGAACCAACGCTCAATAGCCAGCATGGCGAACACCAAAATAAGGATACCGCCGACCATGAGCGTGGCAGCCGCTGTAAGCTTCTGAATATCCAGCGAAAAGAACATATTGTTCATATAGTGCTGTAGCATGTAAATGCGATCATACGGGTAATCGCCTGCCAGCAGGTAGGTCTCCCGAAATACCTTAAACGAATGGATGATCGAGATCAGTACGACAAAAATCATCGTAGGCGTCAAATAAACGAGAGTGATGTGAAACAGCTGCTGCAGCCTGCCCGCTCCTTCGATCCGTGCCGTTTCATAATACGAGCTGGGAATCGCCTGAAGTCCGGCCAAAAACAAGATCATGTTGTACCCGATGTTTTTCCAGACATACAAGAATGCCAGTACCCCCATAGAGCCTTCCGATTGCATCCAATCCGTCCTGCCCAGATGAAGACTGTGCATCCAGGCATTCAAGGTGCCGTTCCAATCGAAAAAGATTTGCCAGACCATGATGATCGAAGCGACCGGCACGACAAGGGGCAGGATAAAAGACGTCTGCAGCCAATTCCGCATGGGTAACCGCCGATTCAACAGGATGGCAAGGCCCAGGGACAACATAATAAGCAGAGGAACGCTCACACCCGTAAAGAGCAGCGTGTTGGCCGCCGCTTTACGAAACGACCTGCTGCCAAGCAGAGCCGCATAATTATCTAAGCCAACAAACGATCCGTCGATCGTCGAGTCTGTAAACGAGTAAACGATCCCCATCCCAAACGGGATGAGGTAAAACAGAATAAAGCCGGCTGCGCTGGGCGCCAAGAAGATCAACGCTGCTACTCCATCCTTACTCAGCCATGCCGGCAAACGGCATTTATTCATTTAAATAGGTCGTGACCTTGTTCTGAATCAGCTTGGCCACGTCCTTTGCCGATTTCTGACCGCTGAAGTAGGCTTGGCACTCCTTCAAAACGATTTCTTCGATCTTGGACGGCTGGAATGCAACGGAATGAATCGCTTCCGACAAGTAACCTTCCAAGAGCTTGATCTGCGCAGGATCGACCGGGAACGCCTGTCCTTGCAGGGGACCTTCCTCGTAGGCTTTGATCGTTCCTTTTGCCAGGAGATCTTCCACTTGTTTCTCGTATACCCTTCTATTAATGGGAAACCCTGCGCGTTCGGGCGCCAGCTGCAGCTCCTCCGACATCAGGAATTGGAGAAAATCCCACGCCTCTTGCTTCACCGCCGATTTCTCATTGATTCCTATTATTTTATAGGGATAGAAGTAGCCTCCGGCAGCCGTTCCCTCCGCACGAGGCTTGGCGTACAATTTCGCTTGCTTGCCGCTCTCTTTAACCGAAACGAGATAGTCCCAAGCCGAATTCACATTCTGGGGATTGAAATAGGAGCTGGCGCGGCCTTCCGCGAAGACGCCGTCATCGAACATCTTCTTCACCTGCCCCATCATATCGAGGAATGCCGCCGAGTCGAAGCTTGCCGTGCGGCTATCCTCATTGACGAAACGGGGATAGTTTTCTTTCACCATTTCGGTCAGCAGCGACTGCATGGCTTCCGGTCCTGTTGCAGGCATCGCCCCTGGAAATCCGCCGCCCCCCTCGTGGGTCGTTCTTTTTTGGTTCATTTGCAGGAGTGTCTCGGCATACTTGTCCCATGTCCACTTCTTATCATCGAACGATACGCCGGCTTGCTTAATGGCTGCTTCGTCCCCGATCAAGACGTTCAGGAAGAACGCGAGCGGCAAGCTGTAAAGGCCTCCGCCGGTCCGGCTGCTCTCCAGTATATTGTTGAAATAATCGCCCTTGAGGAACGAAGGATCCTTCTTCAGCATCCCGCTGAGATCGGCAAGCAAATGCTGACCCACATATTTCTCGCTCGGCAGCATATCCAGCGAGAGCATGTCAGGGCCTTTGCCTGACAGCATGGCCGTATTCGTCGCCGTTATGTATTTCTTAAGCTCAGCTTCCGTATGTTCATCGTCCGTCTGCACGTACTGCAGATCAATGGTTATATTCGGATGAGCGGCTTCATATTTCATCTTGGCTTGCTTCAATCCGTCATCCGGCCAAAAGGTGGAGAACACGATCGTCGCTTTCCCGCCTTTTGCGGGGTTGTCTTGCGGCATCCCCGTCACTTGAGGAGAGGCAATCTCCCCCGCCATTCCCATATCCGGCACGGATGCTCCTTCTTGGCTGCCGCTGTTCGGGCTTGAGCTGCACGCCGATGCCCCTAGCATGACCAAGCTCAAAAAGAGTCCGATCCGATATTTCGGTTTGTTCATTTTTCATCCCCATCCTTGTCCTGTGATTAGTCAACTAGCCGTTCAAATGTAAGCGGCGGATATCGCCAAGTACGGCCAAGCACAACTTCGCTGTCCGCTCACTCGTTCTCCCACCGATACATTCAAACCGCTTCTTTGGTTATACCCTGTACTTGTATCGGACTTATCGCTAACTTGTAAATTTTTTGTAACCAGCCTCGGTGCCTCCGAATCCGGCCGAGCACGAAAAAACACACCACTAGGTGGTGTGTTCGACAATCGGCGCATGATATTTTTCTTCCCCTGATCATAACCCCTTGCATATACCGGCGCTGCCCGCGCCACCAGGCGAGCAGTCTCGCCAGCGGGTTTTTGGATTCGGAAAGCCGTTCGCCCCGCTCGCCCAGAGGAATCGGATCGAACTTTTCGAACAGCAGGTAGAACAGCATGGAGACGATGACCATACTGATCAGCCACCACTTGAATGCCCGGCTCGGTCGACTCATTATAACGCATATAGGTGAACCAAAAAACGACAGACGTTACGGTCACGCTGATCAACGATGCTGCCGCTTGCTTGACAAAACTCAATCTCGTTCCGATCAACCTGCCAATCATAGCGTTGGTCACCAAAGCCAGGAGCAGAAACTGAAAGTACATCCCTTTTCACCTGCCTGCATCAAAGGTATGAGCATTACAAGATCCGCTCTAGTCTCTGGGGTAATCCACTCTCATAATATCCATGAACGGAACTTTCGAAATTTGCCCGTAACGCTCGACATGCACTTTACCGGTTCTGGAATCCATCGCTACAATTTGCCCGCGTACGTGCTCTTCCACTCCCCACACCGTCAGCACGATTTCGGAATTTTCCTGTTTGGCTTCAACCAACTGATTGCCTATCTCCTCCAACACAAATTCATCTCTGGTTGGTCGTTTCGCTACTTTTGCCTTTGCCACACTTTTTCCTCCCGCCTGTATGATGCAATAATGAAAACTCTCTGTATGAATTTGGGTTTTCCGCTTGCCGTATCTCATTTAAAGCACACTACATTATAGCATAACGTCACGTATTTAGCGCTGACGCGACCTGGATCCCCTTCTCCACACGCCGCCATACGGCGTCATTACGATGTCCGAATCGCCGGCATGCGGGAAACTACCGAATAGGCCTTGTACTCCCCTGCTTCCGTAATTTCCAAACCATTTAATTGCCGGCCAAAACAACATCCTCCATCGATGCCGATTTTATCGTCTCCAAACCAGATGTTTGCCGATTCATGCAGTTTAGTGACCGGCGTATGGCCGAAAACAACGATTTTACCCACTTTTACGGGATGATTGTAGAAAGCGTCTCTTATCCAAATAAAATCTCTTGGCGGTTGTGCCCGCCAGTTCTCACCGACAGCCGGGTCGATTCCCGCATGCACGTATATTCGCTGCTCGTCTTCATAGTAAAGCGGCAACGTCTGAAGAAAATCGATATGCTGCCGGAAACGGTTAATAATATCTGCCTTTGCATCGAAATATCGATCATAATCAAAATCATACTCGTCAAAATCCAGCTCGCAGTAGCTTTGAATGGTAGCAAACCCGCCATTTCGCAAGAAGCCGGAGTCTTTGTTGTGAAGCAGCGCATCAAGAAACATTTGATCGTGGTTGCCGCGCAATGCGATTGCGCCGTGCCGTTCCACCAGGTTGCGAACCTGCTCGATCACTTCTCTGCTTCGTGGCCCCCGATCCCCATAATCCCCCAGAAGAATCAATTGATCGGATTCGGAATCGTAATCGGTCATCGTCAACAGCTCGTTGAATTCGTCGTAACAACCATGCACGTCGGATATAACGAGCGTTCGTTTATTTTTGCCTATTAACATGCAAACGCCCCCCTGCCGCCTAAAAAAGTTTACGTAGATTCTATCATAAATGAATCGGCAGGAGTCAATCGACTACAATAAAGCCGCCCGAAAGGCGGCTTTATTCGCACTCTTATTTTTTGATCCGAGGAAGGAATGACCTCATATCCGAATATCGACTCTCTTGTAACGTTGATCGGTTCCGCTTATCGTGATAGGAGCATCGTTAGCTTCCGGATTTTTTCCTTCAACTTCACGATTGCTATTTTCACCTTCCGCTTCTGCCGCTTTATTAACTTGATTTTGAACGGCTTGTGTCGTTTCACCCGTTTTTTGATCAAGCATCCGTTCTCTGGATTGTATCTTTTGAAGCTCCGCTCTCTTTGATTTCGCTTCGTTACCGTTCTTTTCATCAAATTTGATTTCGCTCTCTAGAACTTTCCCTTTTCCAACCAAGCTGTTTTTGGTCTTGTTCATCGTGATAGATTGGGAATAGGTAGTGCTCGCTTGAATGAGGTGCGACATACCGGCTAAAGAACTTCCCGCATCAGTAACGTCTGCAACGGATGGGACGCTCTTGGCTTGTTGGTTCGTTTCTTGGTTTTCATTTAGCTTTTCTGTTCGCTTCTGCTGTATTTGCACATCAATTTGTTGGATTTGCTCTTGCAGCTGTTTCACTCGTTCTTGCTTCGATTTATGATCGAGTTTGCTCTCGTTCGTTTTTTGTATTTGTTCCTGCAATTGAATTTTCTGTTTCTCTAGCTGTTTTATGCCATTATCATTCGATAGCGGAAAGCTAACATTCGATTTGCCCGACACCGGTGCAATTGCCATGGCGGCACCTCCAAAATATTGAACGTCCTTTTCATATATATCGGTCTATTTGAAAATAATGTTTGGTTCATGTTTTCTCATGCCTTATCTTTATTCCAGGTATCCTTCAAAGGAACAATGCGGTTAAACACGAGCCTGTCAGCGGCGGCAGATCTTGAATCCATGCAAAAATAGCCGTGACGAATAAATTGGAAGGGTTGTTCCGGGCAGGCATGCTCCAAGTATGGTTCCAGCAGGCAATTTGTCACCACAACAAGAGATTCCGGATTGAGGGCACCGGTCCAATCTCCGTTCTCATCATCCGGAAGCTTCCGCTCCAGAAGCAGCTCCTCGTACAGTTGAACGTCGGCCTTTACGGCATGCTCCGCGGAGACCCAGTGAATCGTCCCTTTCACCTTGCGGCCGGTAAATCCGCTGCCGCTCTTGGTAATCGGGTCGTACGTACAGCGAAGCTCCGTAATGTCACCCGTTTCCGGGTCTTTGACCATTTCTTCGCACCGGATAAAATAAGCCCCTTTTAGCCGCACCTCGCTATTCGGACTCAGCCGATGAAAGCCTTTGGGTGGTACCTCCATAAAATCGTCACGCTCGATATAGACGGTTTTGGTAAAAGGAACCTCTCTTTTCCCCAGCGCTTCGTTTTCGCTGTTGTTGTCAATCGTCATCATCTCCGTTTCGTTCTCCGGATAGTTGGTTATGACAACCTTTAACGGCTGCAAAACAGCCATAACGCTTACGGCCTTGGCTTTAAGATCCTGTCTGAGGCAATGGTCCAGCAGCGAAATGTGAACCGTGCTTTGGGTTCGGATACCGCCAATCTCCTCGATAAAGCTGCGAATGCTTTCCGGCGTGAAGCCCCTTCTCCTTAAGCCGCGGAGCGTAGGAAGTCTCGGATCGTCCCAGCCGTTTACGTACTCCCCTTCAACCAGCTGCCTCAAAAACCGTTTGCTTGTCACGACACCCGTTAAGTTCAGCCTGCCGAACTCTCGCTGCCGCGGAGGCTCGGTAATGTCCAGCTCGCGCAAAACCCATTCGTACAAAGGCCGATGGTCTTTAAACTCGATGGAACATAACGAGTAGGTGATGCCTTCGATGGCATCTTGTATAGGATGAGCAAAATCGTACATCGGATAGATGCACCATTCCTTTCCCGTCCGGTAATGCTCTGCGTGAATAATGCGGTATATTACGGGATCGCGCAAGTTTATATTGGGCGAAGCCATGTCGATTTTGGCGCGCAGAACCCTCGAAGCGGCCGGGTAGACGCCATTTTTCATGTTCGCAAAAAGCTCCAGATTCTCCTCGACCGGCCGATTTCGGAACGGACTGTTCCTTCCCGGCTCCGTTAAGGTCCCCCGGTAATCCGTCACCTCCTCCGGCGTCAGATCACATACATAGGCTTTTCCCCGCTTGATCAAGGATACTGCGGCTTTATGGATCTCGTCCGAGTAATCCGAACCGTAATAAATATGATTTCCCGGATCATAGCCGAGCCACTTGATGTCCTCCACGATCGCTTTCACGTACCCGATATCCTCCTTAAGGGGATTCGTGTCGTCAAACCGCAAATGAAAAGATCCGTTATACCTTTGGGCTGTCGCATAATTCGTGTGTATGGCGTAGGCGCTTCCTATATGAAGGTAGCCGTTGGGCTCGGGAGGAAATCGCGTGCGCATCTTTCTTCCGTACGGACTTGACTCAAGCTCCTCGTCTATCAGCCTAAACAAAAAATGATCAACTTGTTTTTCCTTTTCGTGATCCATGGCGACTCCTCCTAATGTACATGAATAGCGGTATTTGAAAACAAAAAAAAATCCCACCTCCAAGACTTCATGTCTTGGGGACGAAATTTTCGCGGTACCACCCCAGGTTCATTAATATGTCGCCATATTAACCTCTTCAAGTACGGCATTGCAAGCAATGCTTATACTTTAGCTCTGTAACGGGAGCTCCCGTCAGACCATCCCCGCTCGCGGTTCCGGCATGCTGCTCAGAGGCTTGATTCGGGGAACATTCTTGGCTCCTTTTCAGCTGCCGGAGCTCTCTGTACAAGAACGGGTTGCCCTACTCTTCTCGTCATCGCGTTTCGATATGGGTATTATGATAACAAATCATTCCCATTTGTGTAAACGGTTATTCCGTGGAGGCTCGATGGAACACATGGACTGGACATGAGAAAAGCCGACGTTGATGCTTTTTCAGCAGCTTCGGCGGCTTTCCCGGAAAACTTATCAAAATAGACTCGGCTGCCGGTCAGCCTGTGGTTGGAGGCTCACTATGGCCTCCGTTCCATAAAGCTACCACGCCGACCGGAGGTTCATTATGTCCTCCGTTCGACAAAGCTATCGTGGTTGGTGGCTCATTGTGGCCTCCGTTCTTTATGCTAAACCCGCCGGTTGGTGGCTCATTGTGGCCTCCGTTCCTTATGCTAAACCCGCCGGTTGGCGGATCATTGTGGCCTCCGTTAGGAATTTTCGCAGCTCCCGCCGCTGAGGTTTGAATTACACTCAAGAGACATGCAGCAACTATCGCTGCTTTACGTAGTTTCTTCATAGATACGATCCCTTCCTTTCACCTTTTATGGATACGAAGCAGGTATTAGATTTCCAAGCGCATGACCGCATCCATCCCCCATCCGAAGATATTCGCCGTCAAAAATCCTTTGCTACTTTGCGTGCCGGCCCTGAGGGATCGTGTCCGGATTCTCCGTCCCTCTCCTTAGACCTTGAATGGATTTCCACATTTCTACCAATCGGATTATATAAGCTAAACGAACTTCGCGGAAGAATGAATTCTTTTCACCCCTGCAGGCAAGCTAGCGGAGTTTGATTTCAAGCTCGCTTACATAGACGGAGGTCGACGCTCCCCTCGGTTTGTCGAATTCGAATTCGGCGAATTCCGCATATTTGCCGACGTAATTCAACCGAATTTGCATGGGGATAGGATCGTGTCCGTCCGGCAGCCATTTGGCAGTCGCCTTATAACGGCCGATCGGCACATTGTCTATTCCAAGACCGCCTTGGACGGGGCCGGCGCGTTTGACGATCGTCTGCCCCGCGCTGCCGTCAATAAGCGAACCGAGCGGCGTAAGCGTCACTTCCAGATCGGTCATGTTGAACTCCGGCAAGCCGTCATCGAACGAAAAATTGGGATAAATATAAATTTGTCCGTCCATTTTGGTCCAAGTAAAATCGCGAACGGCTCCCGTTTTCCCCGCAAGCGGCTGGTCGACATCAGCCGCCAAATGAAACGTGAACGGTTTGCCGTTAAACGTTTTGGTCAGATCCGCACTCATGCGCCAAGTAGTGGCGGCATTGGGTAGTTCGATCCGGTAGCGTCCGGACTCGTCGGTAACGCCAATAACATTGCTGTCGTATAGCAACGTGTTATCCGCAAAGACCGTAACGCCGGAAATCGGTTTCCCTTTCGCGTCGCGAACGACGCCTTTTACGACGAAGGGTTCGATCTTCTCGTTCGATTGTTGTTCGTTTTGTGTTCCCGAAGACGGTTTCTCCTCTTCCTTCGTAAAGCAGCCTGACAATAAAGTTATAAACAGAAGCAAAAGCAGCGACAAACTTACCGTTTTCATTCCGATCACCTCAAAAAAAATCGCTAAACCATCGTACTTAGGAAACAAGGCCTTTACCGTACGGAAAAGGCCTCGGGAAACTACTCGTAAGTTATCGGGGGCTTCGGCTGCTCAGGCTTAGGATACAGTCTGACTTCAAGCTCGGCTAAATAGTTGGATGTCGAAGCCCCTCTCGGTTTATCGAATTCGAATACGGCTGATTCGGCGTATTTACCGACATAATTTAACCGTATCTGCATCGGGATCGGTTCGTGTCCTTCCGGAACCCATCTGGCGGTCGCTTTGTACTTGCCTATCGGTATATTATCGACACCGGCGCCGCCTTGGATAGATCCCCCGCGTTTGACGATTGTTTTACCTTCGCTGCCGTCAAGGAGCTTGCCGATAGGCGTAAGCGTCAATTCCAGATCGCTCATGTAAAAATCCGGCAAACCGTCATCGAATGTAAAGTAAGGATAAACATAAATTTGTCCGCCCGCTTTCGTCCAAGTAAAGTCGCGGATCGCCCCCGTGCTTCCCCCAAACGGCTGATCGACGTCGGCCGCCAAATGGAAGGTGAAGCTTTTGCCGTTCACCGTATCGGTCGCATCGGCGCCCATTCGCCAAGAAGTCGCGATGTGCGGCAGCTCGAGCCGGTAATATCCGTTTTCGTCGGTAACGCCGAGGACATTACTGTCATATAGCAAGGTGTTATCCGCAAAAACCGTGACGCCGGGGGCCGGTCGGCCTTGCGCGTCGCGCACATAGCCTTTTACGACATAGGGTTCGACCGTATCGTTGGACGTTCCGGGTGTCGGTCCGGGATTCGATGAGCCGCCCGATTCCTCGATTTCGATCGTCGCCACGTCGCCCTCTTTGGAATAGGACACCTCGTAACCGCTGTTCTCCGCTACGAATCGCAAAGGCACCAACGTGCTATCGTTAATGATCTGTGCAGGGACCTCCAAGGTAACTTCTTCTCCATTTACCTTTGCGCTGGTGCTATTGATCGTTAACTCGATGACAAGTCCTTCCTTCGTTCCGATCGCTTTTCGGGTCTTTCCGTTGTCGACCCAATCTACCGTAAAGCCAAGGGTTTCAAACAGCTTGCGGAACGGGACTAGCGTTGAACCGTCTTTAATAATAGGCTTGACATTTTCAAATTGAAGCTCTTGCCCCTTATAAAAGATATGAATGGTTGGTCCGTCACCGGGAACAGGCGCAGGCGTCGGCGTAGATTGTGCCGGAGTTGATGCAGGTGTTGGCGTCGGCGTCGACTGTGCCGGAGTTGGCGTCGGTACCGGCTTTGTCGTCGACTGCGGAGTTGGCGTAGCCGTCCCTGAGTTTGTCGAAGGCGTTGAAGTTGCAGCAGGCGAAGGCGAGGCGGATGTCCCTCCGGATGTCATCGGCTTCTTGTACTTGATCGGTTTGGATACGATCGTCCCTTGCGCCGTCTCGATTTCCAGTACATAGTACTGTGTTTCCTTGATCGTTCCGTTGTTACTGGCGTACAGGTCGAATACAAGCTCCCCGCTGAACTCGCCGACAGGTTCATTCACATCATTTCGAAAACCGGGGTTGATGATTTCGCTTTCGTGGGTTGTACCGCTTGCCGTAGTAACCGTTTTGTCTTGCACAATGCCGAGGAGCCAGCCTGTGGTTACTCGATTCGTTCTCCACACGCCTTGCTCACTATCCTTGCCGTAATCGTCCGTCGAGCGCAGCACAACGGCATTAATGACCGTCTTCTGCGCGAGGCTCAGCAGCAGCTTGAAGTGGCCGTCCTTGTTGCCTTCCGGCGTAAAGTCGGCTGCGCCGACGACGTCGAAAGCCGTATCTAACAGGCTGAACTCCTTAATTTCCACGCCGCTCGGCGCGGTCTCTCCGAATGCAGAAGCGATACTTGAAAAAGCTAACGCTCCAGCCAGAGCCGAACACATAACCGCAGATCGCAGTTTATTGCTTACTTTAAACATTGTAACGGTTTCCTCCCTGTTTTCACTTTTACCAACCATTTCCCATACGTTCCCAACTCGCAAGACCAAGTATGACAGCTATGACCAAAAGAAAATATTATCCGAAAGTATACTTTAAGCGTATATAAAGGATAATTCCGCTTGAATCTTCCTTGTGGGGCGGATCGTCATTCTCACCTCCTTGAACTTCAACTCTTCCCTCTGTTTAGGATTATATAAGCATACCTGCCGATGCGGGAGGATGAATTCTTTTCACCCTCATGAAATAAGGGCTTCTCGACGATAGAAAAAACGGACGCAAAAGAGGGGATGCCCAAAAGCCGAATGGCTTTTGGGCATCCCCCGTGCCGATCATGAACCCTCCTGCAGAACTATCTTTTTCTCAACTGCAATCCCGTCCACAACAATAAAGTCGGAACTACAAAAAACCAAAATGTTAGTGCAGGCGCTGGAGAAATTTGAAACATCTGTACCAGTGCAAAGGTAAACGAATGATACGCCAAAAAGATCATCCGATTAAACCCCATTAGACTGGGAAAAAACCAGCCATACAACCCGATCAATGCGCCGATCAAACTAACCGCCGAGACAGAGAGAATGTTTAATGCGACTGTGCCCATTGATTTGAGAAAAATATGGCCAAGCAACACGTACATAGTAAATGATAGCAGCACAACAAATCCGAGATAAACCGGATGACCGCTTAAGGAATACAGCAAACCGGACAAGGCAAGGACAAAAAAGTGAATCCCAAACGAGACAAGGTTATTCCGAAGCATGTTCCCCCTCCTTTGCGATATCCGGTTGATGATTCGTTTATGCTCTACGTCGATTTGGATATGGCAAGCTCTAAATAATCGTTCGCGGCTACGACATTCGGAAAAACGGATTTGACGCTTTCAACAAGCTCGGCAATTTCATCCCTGTCGAAGCGCGAGCTGAAATGAGTGACGGCAAGCCGCTTTGCCCCGGCCTTTGAAGCGATTTGCGCAGCTTGAAGAACGGTCGAATGGCCGTAGGCCGCAGCCTTCTCCTCCATGCCCGCGGCGAAAGTCGCTTCATGGACTAACAAATCCGCATCTTGAGCCAGCCTAATCGCGTTATCGCACGGACACGTGTCCCCAAGTATCGTTAAGATCCTTCCTTTCGCCGGCTGACCGACGACTTCCTCAGAACGAATGATTCGACCGTCGGACAAAGTCACGTCTTCTCCGCTTTTGAGCTTGCCATACGAAGGACCGGGTGGAACGCCAAGACGAGAAAGCAAGGCTATATTCAATTGCCCCGGACGCGGACGCTCCTCGATTCGATAACCGAAGCAACGAATCCGGTGGTCGAGCTCCGCAGCTTCAACCGTGAAACGATCGTCCGAAAAGACTGGACCCTCTTCGATCTCAAAGATCTCAAGCTCATAGTTCAAATGCGCTCCGCTGTTCTGAAATACGCCATCAAGCAAAGCGTGTAAGCCTTTCGGCCCAAACAATTGCAAGGGACCGGCGCCTTCATAGAACGTTCGGCTACTGAGCAGGCCCGGCAAGCCGTATACATGATCGCCATGCAAATGGGTTATGAAAATTCGTTGAAGCTTGTTAAGCTTAAGCTTTGTTTCAAGCAACCGATGCTGCGTACCTTCCCCCGCATCAAACAGCCAGAAGCTATGCTGCGGCTCAGGCAGCGAGAAGACAATGGAAGTGACGTTTCGCTCGATGGTCGGTCGACCGGCGCCTGTACCTAGAAATTGCAGCTGCAAGAGAAGTCCCCTCCGATTCGATGTTATTTAGCGTTCTTAGACTCTTAGAATCGGCAGGGATTCCCATTTTTATGCCGCTATTGACGATACTTCCATCTTTACTATGGTCGATCTAACCTATGGTATAATGGGTTACCGGCTAGCTAGCAGATCAAGTCACTTTTAGTAGAAAGGAGCTGTTCACCCTTGCATATCGGAGTAGATGTCGATAATACCATTCTTGACGCCACTTCCGCTCATTTGCACTATTATAATAAAGCATCGGGTTTGTCGTTTACACCTGACGATGTCGATGATTTTTATTTATACCGCTTATACGGTTGGGATAAGGCAGAACGGGAAGCCGTATATCATCGATATGGGCATGATATTCATTGGAACTCATCGCCATTCCCGATGGCAGTGGAAATCTTACGGCAACTGTTTCATGAGCATCAATTGTCTATTATTACTGCTCGACCGCTCCTTTTTCGCGATGTAACCATGGAGTGGTTGAAACGGCATCAAATCCATTATCATAATCTAACATTTACCGAAAACAAACTCCAAGTATGCATGGATGCAAAGATAGATGTGCTAATTGATGACGGTCCTCACTATGCCGAGGAATTTGCACTAGTCAAAAAGCCCGTTATTTTATACGAACAGCCTTATAATTTGTCCGTTACTAATGACTTCGTATATCGAGCCTCGAACTGGAATGAGGTAAAAAAGCACATTGATGACTTAGAATCGAAACGAAGCTTGATTTAAACCGCCTTCACCATGATATAGAACGAGCTATCTCGCGGATAATCCTTGAGCTCTCCTGCATCGGAGTTGCCCTATTTTCGTCTGCTAGACAAGTCTGGTTCCGATTACGATCGTAGCGTCCAGATCGTCGAAGCTCGACACCTTCGGGATCAGCCCATTTCCTGCGAAAATCTCGGCGGCGAGCGGCGCTTGCCTCCCGCTAGTTTCTACAAGCAGATGCCCGCCCGGCGTCAGCCAGAGCGGCGCTTCGGCCGACACCCTACGGAGGACGTCAAGTCCGTCCGCTCCTCCGTCGAGCGCAATTCGCGCCTCGTGTATACGCGCTTCCGGCGTGAGCAGCCCGATCGCATCGGTAGGTACGTAGGGGATGTTGGCGATCAGGATGTCGACTCGGCCCCGCAGCGTGGCGGGCAGCGGACCGAATAGATCGCCTTCGTATACGCGCCCGCCGGCTGCAGCGACGTTGCGGCGGGCGCACTGCACTGCGGCAGGGTCAATGTCGGCGGCATGCAACTCGATCCGTTCCAGGGTTTCCGCCAGCACTTTGCCCAATGCGCCCGAGCCGCAGCACAGATCTAACACGACTGCTCCGGTCCGGGCGAGAGCAGCGGCCTCGCGAACAAGAAACTCGGTGCGGCGGCGGGGGACGAATACGCCGGGGTCCACTTCAATCCGCAGTCCGCAGAATTCAGCCCACCCGATGACGTGCTCGAGCGGCAATCCGGCGGCACGCCGGTCTACCATCGCGTCGAGTTCGAACCTCGAACGCGCAGCTGAAAGGAGCAGCCGGGTTTCCTCTTCGGCGAAAACACAACCGGAGGCACGAAGTCTAGCGGCGATATTTGCACTTGCGGCAGCTCCAAGTATTACGCCTATTGATCTTGCCTTCCCAGGGGATGCTTCATCATCATCGACATGTTTTGCAGAATCGGCTTTAATCGTAATCATACCTCCATGAACGAAATTGATTTTCCCGAAGTTACATCTCCTGAAGAGAATAGTTGATAGGTATCATTCTATCCCCGACGCCGATTACTGGACAGGTAAAAATTCGTTATAGGGAACTCATCCGATTAAAACCAGCACAAATACATGCAGGTTCGACTTTAACTTTTCTATAAATAAAAACAGAGGGTTCTGCGCCTTTCGGAACAACCCCTCCGCTTCTCTATACGCTAAATTTCTGTCCAGTCCGTTCATAATTCCTTTGTCATAAATACGCTATTGGGGTCCTCTATGTAATCCGAAAACGGCTTGCAATATCGAAACCCGAAACTTTCGTATAGTCTTCTTGCTGGCTCGAAAGCATCCATGGAGCCCGTTTCCAAGCTGATCCGCCGGTAGCCGCGCCGTTTGGCTTCTTCCACAATGTGCTCCAGGAGCCGCTTGGCAACTCCCTTTCTTAAATGTGCGTTAGAAGTTCGCATCGATTTTATCTCGCCGTGCTGCTCGTCAAGTTCTTTAAGTGCCCCGCAGCCAGCTAATTCCTCTTGTTCCCATGCGCTCCAGAATGTAATTTCCGGTTTTCGCAATCCCTCAAGATTTAGCGCGTGCATACTTTCCGGCGGAGATAGCAATGTCATCCCCTTAAGATGCTCACTCACTAATTCAGTCACTTCAGATCCAGTCAAATCGTCGATTTTAATATCCAGAACAATCACTCCGCCGTTATTATTTCATTACTGCCCTTTTTCGAAAAATTTTTTTAGCGCTTCACATGGGCGTCGGGAGCTTTATCCGATACGAGATTCAAGACAATATTATGTTCAAGCAGCGCCTTTAGCCCGCAGAGAACAATCGTAAATCCTTCCGTCGAATCGATGACTTGCTTAACCATGTCATCCCCATCTCCCTTAAAGCCTGCGTTCGTAATCGTGACGAATGTTTCGTTCTCCGCCCGCAGGGTGAAAATCCACTCAACCGTGGTGCCGTCGCCGAATGCGATCAGGATTCGCTTATTTTCCTCGATTGCTTTTACATCGACGTTTGTAGAAGCACCGTACATCTCCCAATCCCACTGGACGCGTCTGCCCGTTTCCAATCTTCCGCTGCTATTGGTGAACCAAAATTTTGAAGTAATCACTGGGTCGATAAATGCCTCAAACACCTCTTCGACCGGTTTTCGAATAAGCATTTCCGCCTTCGCAATCGGTACCTGTTTCAGGGTTGCCACCATGACCTCTCCTTTCCTTTTGCTAAGCTCCTTCTATCCTATCATAGAACCAGACTGCCTTTCCTTTCTCTTTTTTAAACCTTTATTTTAGCATGCCGACTCCGTCATGAATCAGGCTCCGATACATTCTTTCTCTTATTCCGGTGTCCCTCTAATAATTGCCAATTTATGCTGGAATACTGCTAAACCTCATTCTCCAACTTGTCCGGAAGCGGGTTAAATTGAAGGACGCCCCGCAGGAGCGGCCCTTCCGGCAAGGTGAGAAAAGCGATGCGGTTGCCAAGATAGTAATGGATTAGAACTTCCTACCTTCTTTTTATTATTAAATAGATAACAACAATCAACATTACAATTCCAACAATATACGGCAAAAAATCTTGCCAACTATATTTGCTACCCTTATACTCACCTTGATAAATGGCTTTTTTAAACCGTTCTTCGCCCTCTTTAACGGCAATTGCTTCTTTTATGTCAACGCCTATGATTGCAAAGTATTCAGTACCCTTGGGATACCTGTTTGAAAAGTTGCCGGAATAAGTGCCTTCTTGGTCCGAATATTTAGAAACCTTACCTATCTTCGAATCAATTTGTTTCGGATCGACCAGAGTTTCCGAAATGACGTATAGGTTTCCGTCATTTACAACAAACATGTACGCCCATGTCGCATGAGCTGTACTAATATTGAAGCTACACCCTATCAAAAAAACGGAAAGCACCTTTATAAGGGTACTCAATCTTGATCACCCTCTTTATATCCTGCATCAGTTGGATTGTACATGAGCAAGAATGTTAATAAGCTTACCGAAAGGGTCGCGGACATAGAAACGCCTGACGCCCCATGGCTCGTCAGCCGGCCCGTACTCTATCTTGAACCTCGCTTTCTTCATGCGTTCAAACACCGCATCGACATCATCGACTTCAATCGACAGATCGGGAGTAGGCGTGCCGGAGCCTCCCTGTGAGGCGAAACTTATCTGGATGTCCATCTCCTCGTCCGAACCGTACGTTGTGATCCAACCATGATCCATCAATAACTGGAGACCGAGCACGTCCTGGTAAAAGCATTTGGCGGCTGCCGTATGCTGCGTAACGATATTGGCGACGATTCGTTTGACCTTCATATCCTTTCTCAGCCTCCTGCTTCCTTGCGTTTTTGCTATGCGTAGGCATCTATTCCTTTAACTAGTATTGCATATAAGCCTTACGCCCACAAGAAAGTAGCCGTCGTTTGGATTCAAAAAAAGAAGCCACCTCAACTACGACGGCAGCGTCTACGCGACAGGATCAAGTAGATTTCACAAACAAATGCTTCATGATTTCACGGTTTTTTTGTGCAAAAATTTCGTTGTGCGATGAAACCATGCCGTATGCATAAGCGTCAGGCGTAATGAACTGTTTCGCTCTATTCACCGCATTCGCCGCATCCTGGAACGCCCCCGCTATTAAATGTAGCTTCCCGACATGATGCAAAATATCTCCGGCTGCG
The DNA here is from genome assembly GCF_046244365.1 of Paenibacillus litoralis. Classification (NCBI taxonomy): domain Bacteria; kingdom Bacillati; phylum Bacillota; class Bacilli; order Caryophanales; family Paenibacillaceae; genus Paenibacillus; species Paenibacillus litoralis. The sequence goes on from NZ_CP176395.1 coordinate 4,888,465, forward strand.
TATACGCCTGGCACCGAGGTTTCGCTCAGCGGACTCGACCCAAAAGCATTCCATATCGATCTATATATGATAGTAACAGAAATAACCACTAATGATAATCATTCTCATAATAAATAATCCTTAACTTACCGTTTAATGACGATTTCACACATATCTGTTCATTTATACGTTGGTTACATGATCTTTGGCCCATGAGTGCGGAATGGATCGGGCGCGATAGGAAGCGTTCATGAGCGCGGCACTCATCGACAAAAGGCTGCCGTGGCCGGCAGCCTTTTGTGTCATTCGTCGTACGCGAATCATCGGGTTTAACTTAACGGTTACTTGTCTAACCGGTACACGCCGGCATGCTCGAATTCGATCGTATCTTGAGGCTGCAGCAAGCTGCATTGCGTGTGCAAAGTTACTGCATGTACCTCCGCCCCCTCGATCTTTGCCGGAATTTCGGCAATCAATACGAGCGTGCTCCAATGTCCGCCGGTAGCCTGAATCATTACCCGCTCCGACTTGCAAGTGCCCAGCCGCCTCTTGTCGTTCCCGTGCATGTCGAGCTTAAGCTTTAGCTTCGCTGCTTCATCCGCTCCCGGATTCGCACGAAAATGCATAACAATACCGTACAACCCCGCTTCCAAGCGTATGGCTTCTACAAGCTCGCCCCCCTGAACGCCAGGTAACGACACTACCCGGCCGCCGGATGGCCCTCGTTCTGCCGAAAGAGTCGCTTGGCGCCCTTCCGGCGGCAGCTTGATCGATTTCATCCAAGCGATAATTCCATCGGCCTGTTCCGTTGAGGCAGCCGCCACGGTAGACTTGACATCCTTCGCGTTAACGGATGATAAATTCAGGTCACAACCTGATTCATCCAGCAGGATGGCAAGTAACGATAGGAAGCGGCGGGTGTACGGCTCCGTGCTTTCCATCGCAATCCTTTTCGCCCGATCGATCACTGTCGCTGCAGCCTCCGGATGATTCCGGCACCAAGCGATAAGCGAGGCCACCGTAACGCCGTTCATTCCTGTCCATTTCAATCCCCAACCGAGAGGATCCATATGCAGTTTGAGCATTGGATTCGTCTTGAACTCTTCGATAAGCTGATACCGGCGTTCCACCCGACTGAAGTTTAATTCGATTTGCTCAACGGCCAGAAGCGCCGTCTCTTCGTCTGCCGTCCGTACGGCAGTGTCGATGGTCGGATAACTGAGAGCCGATATTTCATAATACTCGAAAGCGCGCAGCATCAGCTTCGCCCGTTCCTTCTGCGGCTCCGTCTTCGTTTTGGCAACGGCCGATTCAAGCAGTCGGCGGCTCTCGGCGATCTCCTCGACGGTAACGAGGGCGAGATAACAGGACTCATAAAACGCCATATAGTTCGTTCTCAAATGGGCTTTCTTCCAGTTGCGGAACCAGCGCGAATCGAAGGAACGCGTATGCCAAAACCGTTCCCAATGCTTGAAATAGCAAGCAAGGTCAAGCGCCGCTTCCGGCCCGACAGCCCGCTCGTACCATTCCGCAAGCAGCGAATCGACGCTTTGATGCGGATTCCACTGCAGCTTGGCCATTACCCACGCCTTAGGACCTTCGCCGGCAAAGTTCGCCCACATTTCCACAAAATGAGCCTTCACGCCGTTTTGCAGCGCATATTGGTAACTCTCCGCCACACGGTGCAAATACATGCGCGGCAGCATATAAGTGCCGCCGTACATATATTCGTAGTAGCCAAGCGACGGAGCGATTTTATTCCAGCTTTCCGTCAATTTTCGTCCCGCTGCTCCCATTTCCGGGTCTTCCCAGGAAAAGCGGTCGTCGGTAATATAGACAACGACATTCGGATGCAGCTTCACATCCGTAGTCGGGTCATATACATCGGCGTACGCGTACAACCCGATATATTTGTCCGGATGCTTCCGCATCACCCCTTCAGCCACTTTGTTCACCCAGCGGAAATAAATATCCGACATGTCGGTATGGCCCAGCGAATTCAACCGATTCGGGTAATCCGGGTGATTAGGATCGTCTTCGACAAATCCGCCGCAATCGTTGACACCGAGCGAATAACAGGTTTCTTCCCGATTCGCGTCAAAATAATCATTGATGTTGCGGATCGCTTCGTCGACGGTCGCTTGAAGCGTAAAGGCCGGCTGCCAATGTTCCCCCGAATCCAGATTCGCCTTAGGCGGATAAAACTCGGGATGACTGTCCTTATACTTCGCAGGCGGAAACAGATTCCATAAGTTATGAAACGGAAAAATACGGCGGTGCAGTCGATTGAAGCGCTTCCATTCCTCAGCTCCAAACGTATCGTCGATATCTCGGGAAAGGAAGGCAGGCTGTTGTCTAATCGTCTCCTCAGGTACGACCAGCTCATGCGACCAAGGCACGTCCTCTCCGATATCGCCGGGCATAAGCCAGCGAACGCCAACGTATCGCTCCAAAAATTCATAAACGCCGAATTGCGTTCCCCACGAGCTTCGTCCTACGATGTCGATCGCGCCATCGGCTGTTCGGATGACGAATCCGTCCGCATCGAGATTCATAAGGGCCGCTTGCACCTGTTCGTTCCGTTCTCCCGCCTCTCCGACTCGAATGAGCACAATCCCTTCCGTTTGCCGATGAGCAATCGCACTTTCGGTGACGACTTCCAGCTCCGCCCCTGTTGCTTTTCTTACATATTCTACGAGTACATCCGCCGCAGCCCTCGTCCGCTCGTCCGTTTTGCCGGTAATGACAACTTTTGCATGGCTGCAACTCTCCCTAACAAGAACAACCTTTCTCATGTTCCCGCCCTCTTCCCAAATAACTATTCAGATTTTTCGGACTTTTCACACTCCTTCATTGTAACATGCGGAATGGCGTAAATATACCAAATTTACCCTTTTGCTTGAGGGTAATATGGGAAAATTCCAGAGGAACGGTTGTCTGGAGCGCACACGCAATAAAACATAAAAGGACGGCATCCGCCGTCCTTTGTGCTCTCCGTCGCTTCCATTTCGCCCTGCTTCTTGCTTATCTTTCTTGAAGGAGCTCCCTTTTCTATAGCTTTTTCATTACCGGTATCCAAATTTCGCTTTTGAATCTCGGGGAGGTCACGTCCTTATTCTCGTTCCACAAGATTTCGGGGCCTTCTCTTAGTTCGTAGCTTGAGGATGGAAACCATTCGGAATAGATGCGTCCCCATACCTGTTGAAGCGTATCCGGGAACGGTCCGATTGCTTCAAATACGGCCCATGTTGAGGCGGCAACTTCAAGTTGGGTTAGATGATCGGGACATTCATTCGTCGTTGCCGCACCAATGTAGTGATCAAACTCTCCTTTCTCCTCCATTCGCTCTTCAGAAAAGTTCGTCGATGCACTAAGCAGTCCCAATGGCTGGACATTAGAAAGCTGTTTCAGCGTATTTATCGTTTCGCCGTCTAGACTTTCCCACATCTTGGCAATCTCCGGGTTAACCCCGTGGAAAATAATAGGAACTCTTTTCATAATCCCTACAATGCGAAACGCTTCTTTTTCTTCAATCCGGTAGTTCATTCCGCTTCCTCCTTTAATGGTCAACTGAAAGGTCATGACAGGAAAAGCTTTAAGCGAATGGCCATTATTTCTGGCTTCCGAGGGGGTTACGCCATGCAATTGTTGAAATGCTCTTGCAAAAGAATCCGGCGAGTTGTACCCGTACTTCATGGCAACGTCAATGACCTTCATGGCATTGTCTTTAAGATCAAATGCAGCTAGAGTAAGGCGTCTGCGACGAATGTACTCCGAAAGCGTAATGCCGGCAAGGAAAGAAAACATCCTCTTAAAATGATATTCGGAGCAACATGCAAGCCTCGCTACTTCTTTGAAGTCGATTTCGTCGGTAAGATTTTCTTCGACATACGCCAATGCGCCATTCATGCTTTTAAGCAAATCCATATCCGTGACCTCCCTTACCAATAGAGTAGCAGGAATGAAATCCATCCATCCGACATTTCGTGCACAATTATGCAGGGTAAAGCCGGTTTACTTCTCTTCAACGGAATCTCTTCTAAATCCTTTGAGCATGTCGGAAACAACCGTCATTGTCTCCTCCAACGATTGTTGGTAATCCGGCATTTGCGCAATCCAGAGCGCCGCTTCGTTCAATGCGCCTGAAAGACAATGAGTCATGGCATCAATCGAAACAGGCTTGAGGCATCCTTGCCCTTCCATGATCTGAAGCTGCCCGCGAAGCAGCCGCATGGCGTTGTTCTCGTCCATCATCCGCCACGTCTCCCAGCCCAAAACAGCAGGACCGTCTATAAGCAAGACTCGCTTGTTTTGAGCCTCGACTGCCCCTGTGACAAATGCACGGCATCCAAAGAACAATTGCTCCCACACGTCTTCGCTTTTTGCCGCTTCCGCTTCAATCCGTTCGGCAATTTCTTTTTGAACCGATTCCAGCACAACGTGAAAGAGACCTTTTTTATTCCGGAAATGATGATAAATGCTCCCGCGCGTTAATGCAGCCTCCTTCGCAATATCCTCTAACGTAGAATCTGCATAACCGTGTTTCGTGAAATACCCTCTGGCGACTTCGATAATCTTGTGAATGGTATCCTTCGTGTCCTCTTTGTTTCTTTTCATAATCGATTGCTTTCTCCTGTTCTTGTCCCCTAACTTCTCTCCGCCCTTAGCTCCATATGGACTCTTACTATCGGATCATGCTTTGCCGCCGTCATTATCAGTTGAACAGACCTTCTCTACGTATTGAGCGCTTTCCGCTTCCGAAGGAGGGATGATCGTAATCACATCAATGAGCACGCCGTTAGGGTCAGAAGTAATAAAATGCCGTTGTCCGAACTCTTCGTCCCGAATATCGAGCTCAAGTGGAAGCTTTTCAGTAAGAATGAGCCTCTTATACTCCTCATCCACATTTTCCACTTCAAAGTTAAGAATCAAGCCCTGCGCTTTTTTTCGGTATGCCATAGGTATGGTCGGGTGTGAAGCATCCAAAAGTGCCAATTCATAAGGGATGTTACCCTTGGACATCTTCAAGCTCACATACCAGTCTGCTTCATATACCGTCTCGAATCCGAAATGTTCCGTGTAAAATCTGGCGCTCTGTGCAACCTTCTCCGTCAAAATGACCGGATAAAAACTCGATGTTATCATAAGCAAAACATCTCCTTTGGAAGTAATTAACACTCATTTTAACATACATACAGAATGTATGTAAACTCCATAAAAAATCGGTATGATGCAAGAGGAGCAATTTAAAACGCGTAAGGTTCGCTTTGGACCGGTTTACAGGATGACCCTGTTCTCCAAAATATTTTTCAAACAAATATGAGACTTGGAAGGACCGATCCGTGCAAGCGAATCTTGAAATTCTGCTAGCTCTTCTACCGATGCCGTCTGTACTTTCATGAGATAGTTATATTCCCCGCTAATGCGGAATAAATCGGTTACTTCCCTTACCTCTGTACAAAAATCGACTAACTCTTGGCAGTGTACCGTCTTTATCAGAATAAAAGTGGTCGTGCCTCTATTCAACTCTCGCATGCGAAAAGACGTACGATACTCGGAAATGATCTTTTTATCTTCGAGTTTCATGATCCTCTCTTTCACGGACGGCTGAGACATCGAGATTTCTTTACTGATTTGAGATATAGGCATTCGCGCATTATGCTGAAGCAATTGCATGATCTTTTTAAAAGATTATCAAGCAACCCTTGCATTTTATGCTCAGGTCTTAGGATTTAAAATAGGCCACCATTGGAGTCTCCCTTCCTTTCGGATTAAGGAGGCTTGCATGCTTGTTTCACTTGATCGAAGAACTTGTATTGAAATATTTGATAACGAAGCGGTTATCCCCGCTCAAGGAAAAAAAGCCTCGACTGAAGAAGAAATCGCTCATGGAGCGTTATTGCATTTAGCGTTTTATGTCCAACATGTAGATGATATGTATGAAAAAGCTCTTGCTCATGAAGCAAAAGCTTTTATAGAACCCGGTCAGCTTTCGCTAGGCGAACCGTCGCTTGTCGTAAGAAACGCTGTGATCCACAGCCCTAACGGCGAAGTGATCGAATTTCTTGAGGATGTTGATTTTGATGTGTCCGGCAAGGACTAAAACTAGTCCGCTTAACCAAGCTGCACGCTATTTTTGTTCCTGATGCCTTCTACTCTCACCTTCACGTAAATTTCCAGCTGTCTGTACGATATTTCCGCTGAGACTTTTGTAGGAATATTTCACACCCGGTTCGTCCTTAAATTCAACAAAAATAGTGATCCCCAAATCCCCGCCCTTGGATCGAACACCTTGAATAGATAATATTTCATCCTCTTTGTATTTTTTAAGGTTTACTAAATAATCCTTAACCTTGTATTCAAAAACGCCTATCTTGTATCCTGTATAGGCATAAAATGTACCATAGAATAAAATCACCGTTAAGATGGCTGCGGCAGCCATCTTAACGTTTTTATGGACATAGATTTTACTCATATATTTCCCCTTCAAAGAGATTTGGCTACACCAAAAGTTTTCTCCATCTGGTTCGCTGCAATACCCTCATCATACACAAAAACCGCCGACCCCATGCCGGCAGCTTTTGTAAGATTTACTTCGAACGCATGTTCAATAATTCTTCGATTAATACCCCGTTAATTCTCAGCCCTTCGATCTTGCAGTCAATTAGGTTTACATGGGTCAAGTCGCAGCCGGTAAACGTACTGTTCGGGATCTCGACGTTCTCGAAAGCGGCAGGTTGATTGTCCGCACCGGCGTTCCGAATCGTTAGCCCGCTAATATTGGCCCCTTCTATCGTAAGCCGGCTCAAATTGGCGTCGCTGATTTTACCGTCTCTCATATTCATGTCGTTAAATAAGCAATGACTTAGGTCCGCATAGGTAACTTTCACGTGGGGTAATGAAATGTCATGAAAGGCGACATGTTCGGCACGGCAATCAGTAAAAACGGAATGGGAAATATCCGAGTTTTTAACGACAAGCTTTTGTTTGGGTTCCCTCTTATCCACTATTTCGATCCATACTTCCTTTTCATTCATGGTCTTCGCCTCCAATTTCACTCGTTAATCCAATTTGAAATGATAAAAGAACTCGCAACAGTCAACCATATATGGTAATTTTATACACATTAAATAATACCGCACATATGTTCGTCTGTAAAGCATGGATTTATTAGCCTCTGTAACTAAAGTAAGGACCGCACCATCCTGTCTCGTGAGTTATTACATAGGTCCAATGAAAAGCTGTGTCGACAATATAAATATCTTTCTCCTGTAAGAAGTCATCAGCCGTTACCGTTCTTACATGTTCAATCAAAAGGGCATCGTCTGTACGCTGATAGAATACATAACAGGCATTCTTTTCCGTTTGATTAAATTCCCTGTCGGCGTCTTCGCCCTTCAAGCAGCCTCTTTTCTTATAACTAAACAAGTGCCATAAATATCCGTTGTGTCCGTTGTCATCATGTAGAAAGATAGATGTTTTCTCTTCCTCCGTCAGATGATTTGCGAAGTTATTTTCCCATTGCTTGCGCAAGTCGACCCCCCAATTCGGCAATGGTTGTATTTGCACTTTTTTACCGCTAAGTAAATCCATAATTGACAATCTTCTTCCTCCTATCATTCAAAGGAAATGTATTAGCCGCAACTTCCCTACTTATATAGACAGCCGCTTCCTGAAAATGTCTCCGATTTACTCCACCGGCATTCGGAAATTCCGATTGAAAAGGTTAAGTTTTTCATGAAAACAGGTTGCACTTTCAGTTAAATGATGGTAATTTCTTTATAGATCATATGATATGTATCATCTGTTATTCAATATAAAAAGGAGCGCTATATGGCACCAAAGTCGAAGTTTACGAAAGACCAGATCATCGATGCGGCATTTGAAATCGCAAGAACCGAAGGCATGGATCGCATAACGATCCGAAAGGTAGCCGATAAGCTGGGGAGCTCCATCGCCCCGATCTACGTGAATTTCAAAGAGGCGGACGAATTGATGCAAGAGGTCGTCAAAAAAACCTTCGCGATTAGCAAACAACTGTTGATGGAACAGGATACAGGGAACCCGTTTTATGACATCGGAGTCGCCAGTTTGCGGTTCGCTAAGGAGTATAGCGTATTGTTTCGAGACCTGGTCATGAAGAAAAATGACTATATGGACGAACAAAATCATGATATGGGCATGCTCGTCGGCCTGATGAAACAAGACCCTCTTCTCGAAGACTTTACGGATGCGGAACTGACGACCATCTTATTAAAAATGAAAATCTTTCAAACCGGTCTTTCCGTCATGGTGGCCAATGCGTTGCTGCCGAACGATTATGACGAGGAAACGATGATCGCTATGTTGAACAGCACGGCCATGGATATCGTCGGCGCAGCTCGAATGCGTAAAGCGGGCCATCTGGCAGATCAAATATAGGGTGCGAACGGGAGGTTCGGCATGAAAGGCCAAATCGTGATCATTACGGGAGCAAATTCGGGAATAGGGAAAGCGGCGGCTTTGAAATTTGCGTCCGAAGGATATCGAGTCATCATGGCTTGCCGCAATTTGGAGATCAGTAAAAGCGTGCAAATGGAAATCATTGACGCCTCGAACAATCGGAACGTGGATCTGATGGAGCTTGACGTTTCTTCGTTCGATTCCATTCGTACGTTTTGCTCCGCTTTCAAAGCCAAATACCCGCGATTGGACATTTTGATCCATAACGCCGCTTACTTAAAGCATGGTGAGAAACAATATAAACTCAGCGCTGAGCATATCGAATTGACGTTTGCCACCAATACATTCGGTCCTTTTTTGATGACGCGCTTATTGATCGATCATCTCCAAAAGTCGTCAGACCCGAGAATCCTTCATGCCTGTACGACGAACATCAAACATTTTTTCGACCCCAAAAGAAAAATCGACTTCGACAACCTGCGCGGCGAATTCCGCGACACGCGTCCTTATAGCGTTTATAAGATGTACGGGGACTCGAAAATGGCGCTATTGATGCTAACCTTCAAAATGGCTGAGGAATTCAAAAACCGGGGAATCAAAATCAATGCACTCCAAATCAACCGCGTCAAATTGTCAAAAGAGACCATTCGCAAAATGCGATCCGTTTGGAAAGTGCTTGCTTGGGCTCAAAATTTGACGAACCCTTTACCGTCAGGCATGGCCGATACTTATTTTCACATTTGCACCTCCGATGAGTATAAGCATGTTTCCGGCCGGCTTATCAATCATAAGAGAGAGCTTGTTCAGCCATCCGTGAACGAAAAGGGGATCGCACAGCTGAAGAACATTTTCGGATCGGGAAGCTTCCCTAACTATGCGACGGACTCTCAAAATGTAGAGAACATTTGGAACCTGAGCATGACGCTTACAGAAGGCTACTTGATCTAAAGCGAAACAGACGGCTATCCTGCCGTACACCGCCTGTTTCACCACATTACCACGTCCTCGACCGGCTTCGAACACCTTGAATCAAGCATTGCAGGCGGCGAAATAATCGAGTAAGAGGGGGCAACTAACCCCCGTCTTCTCACACCACCGTACATGCGGGTCCGCATACGGCGGTTCCAAAAGGTTAACGAAGCTCCAAATAACGTGAAAGCAGACTTTTCAGCCCTTTCGCTTCCCAATAGGAAGTTGGAAGGGCATTATTTGTGTTTCGAGACATTTCCCATACGCCTCGCCTTGAATTGGCCATGACAAAGCAAGCCCACTCCGGTACGCCGAGTGCTCGAAGCTCGCGAATTCGAGTGCGCACCCGTTTCCACTGCTTCCATAGGCACATGCGCAGCCTTCGACGTATCCACTGGTCGAACTTCTCGCAATGGTTCTTGGCTGCGGCCAAACGAAAATAACCAATCCAGCCGATGAGGTAACAGTTTAGCTGTGTAATGCGGCTTTCCATCGACATGGACCGCGTTCGGTTCGTTAGCTCTCGGACTTTCTCTTTGAATCGGGAGAGCGTTTGTGGAGCTAGACGAATCGTCGCTTTCTTGTCTCTCAGGAAGCTAAAGCCCAGAAACTTGCGGTTCCAGGGCCTGTCTACCGCACTTTTCTCTCGATTCACCTTCAGTTTCAGCTTTCCTTCTACGAAGCGAGTCACCGATTCCATCACACGCTCACCTGCACGTTTACTGGCCACGAAGATGTTGCAGTCGTCCGCATAGCGGACGAACCGCAAGCCTCGTTTGGTTAGTTCTTTGTCCAGATCATCCAGTAGAATGTTCGCCAAAAGCGGACTCAATGGACCGCCTTGCGGCGTTCCTTCTTCCGTTTTCTCTAGTGCCCCATCCGACATGACTCCGGCACTTAGATAAGCACGAATCAGTCTCAAGATACGCTTGTCCTTCACTTTTCGTGCTACTCTTGCCATAAGCATGTCATGATTGACTCGGTCAAAGAATTTAGCCAGATCCATGTCTACGACCCATCTGAGGCCGCTTTGCACGTAGATTTGTGCTTGTCTTACGGCGTCGTGCGCCCGTTTCCCTTGGCGAAACCCATAACTGTACCAAGAGAAATCTGCGTCGAAGATCGGGTTCATGACTTGTAGAAGCGCCTGCTGGAGGAAGCGGTCCATCACGGTCGGGATGCCGAGCAGCCGTACGCCGCCTCCGGGTTTGGGGATTTCCACCCGTTTGACTGGCGCGGGTCTGTACGTTCCCGCGAGGAGGTCGGCTTTCGCCGCGTTCCAGTGTGTTTTCAGGTAAGCTTGTAGCTCTGCTACCGTTACACAGTCCACGCCGGGAGCTCCTCCGTTTTGCACCACTCGTTTGTAAGCCAGTCGAAGGTTGTCTCCTTCGAGCATTCGCTCTAGCAGGTCGTTTTGGTCTTCGCGAGAGGAAGGGGCGACTTGTGCCGTCGAAGAACTCGGCGCTCCGGCATACCCTGACGGCTTCACCGCTTCTCTTTGCCGCGAGCTCTCTTGTGAGATTTTCTGCTGTCTTTGCTCATCGTTCGAACGCATCGGTTTCCTCTCTCCTTTCGGTTCGGCCCTTCCGCAAGCTGTTGCAACAACTAGCGTACTATGGCCTCTGCTGACTCCTGCGGATTCAGCAGAGCCTTTCGGCTCTGGTTACGAAATCACTTCGCGTGTTCCGCAGGCCTCCCCAGATAAGAACGTCATCTTTCCGCCCGCGCTCGCCCAAGTTTACGGCTGCAGCCCTTGGCAGCTTTGGATTTTGTCTTGTAGTGGAGACTCATCCGACTGCGGCCGCCTCAAATTGGATTCGTGTACCTCAAGCCGTGCGTTTGCCGTAAGCTTCCTTCAGATTCCGCCTCGCGACGGACACCCTTGCTCTTGGCTAATGGTAGGCGCTTGCCAGCCCCCATTCCGGACTTTCACCGTAGAGATGACGCCCATGCTGGGCGTACAATCAAAAAGCTTGCTCCGGTCGTCGTCCGGGCAAGCTTTTCTGTTCCATCGGAACGAATCGAAACCGATCCGTTCCGCTTTCGCATGGGCTGAAGGCAGCTCAGCCCGCCGGGGTAGCGCTCTGGCTCTCAAGGACCGTATGCGCCGCTCGATTCGCTACATACTTGTCCATAACCGCAATGAGCTGGTCCCTCTGCACCGGCTTCATAAGAAACTCAGCCGCGCCGAGCGAATAACCGAGCTGTCTGTCGCTCGTCATGGACCATACCACAACCGGAATATCCGCGAGCTCCGGCTCGTTTTTGAGCGCGGTAAGCACATTCCACCCGTCCATGCTCGGCATGAGAATATCCAAGCAAATCACTTTAGGGCGCATTTTTTTGGCCAGCCGCAGTCCCTCCGGACCATTATCCGCGAATGCGAGGGTCCAGCCGGTTTTCGCGAGATACCGTTCCATCAATTCCTGATTATAGGCTTCGTCGTCAATAAGCAGGATACTGACCTGACCGACCTCTTCAGCGGGATTCGCCGTTGCATCCATCTCGGGAGGTGGCGATCCTTTCGGTTCGTCAGATGCAGCGGGCAACCAGCAAATAAAGGTCGTACCCGCGCCAAACTCGCTCATCACTCGGATATCTCCGCCCATGAGTTGGCTAAAGCGCTGGCTGATCGCGAGTCCCAGGCCCGTCCCCCCATATTTCCGCGTCGTGGAAGCGTCCGCCTGCGTAAAGGGTTGAAACAGCTTGCCAAGCTGCTCCGGCGTCATGCCTATTCCGGTATCTTGGACGCGGAAGCCGTAACCGGGCCTGCCGTCTCTGGATTCCTTGCAAACCTCGAACGTGATCGAACCGGCCTCCGTAAACTTATTCGCGTTGCTCAACAGGTTAATCAGAATTTGCCGCAGCTTCATGACATCGGCCTTTATTTCTCCTTCTTCCTTGCAGATCGTGAGAATCCTGTTTCCTTTCCCCTCAACCAGCGGCCGTATCGTCGTCATCACGTCCTGAATCAGATCGGGCAAGCTGCATGTCTCCAAATGAAGCTCCATCTTACCGGATTCGATCTTGGAAATGTCAAGAATATCGTTGATCAGCGCGAGAAGATGGTTGCCGGCTTTGCTGATCTTCGCTAAGTCCTCGACGAAAACCGGCTGGCCGAGCTCCTCCGCTTCCTCCTGCAGCATTTCGCTGTAGCCGATGATCGCATTAAGCGGCGTTCGCAGCTCGTGGCTCATGTTGGCCAGAAACTGGCTCTTGATCAGATTGGCTTTGATCGCTTCATCATGCGCTTTGGCAAGCTGCTTCGTACGTTCGGCAAGATCGGCTTCCGCCTTGACTCGATCGGTAATATCCGTTCGGATCGATATAAATTGATGGGGCGTTCCGTCGTCATTAAGAAAGGGCACAATGGTCGTGTTCATCCAGTATTCGCTGCCGTCCTTGGCCCGATTTTTGACCTCGCCTTTCCAGACATTGCCTTGTTTGATCGTATCCCACATGCCTTTGAAAAAAGTTTTCGGGTGAAAGCCCGAGTTGATAACCCGGTGCGTCTTTCCGATGAGCTCTTCCCGATCGTATTTCGAAATTTCGCAGAACTTTTCATTTACATAAGTAATAATGCCATTATTGTCCGTTATAGCCACAATCGAGGAAGCATCCAGTGCATTTTCAATATCGCGCAAACTTTCCATCGTCTGAATCAGCTTACTTTCATTATACTTGCGCTTAGTAATATCCGACCCAATCGCGACATGCTGATAGACGACTCCTTGCTCGTTCACGAACGGCACTATAGTCAGGTTTATCCAATACTCGCTGCCGTCTTTGGCCCGATTTTTCAGCTCGCCTTTCCATACTTGCCCTTGACCGATCGTTTCCCATAGCTCTGTAAAAAGCGCCTGAGGATGAAAACCGGAATTTACCGTCGTATGGGGCAATCCGATGATTTCGTCCCTCGCAAACTTGGATATTTCACAGAAAAGATCATTGGCATAAGTAATGATTCCTTTATGATCCGTAATGGAAACGATCGAAGAGGCTTCCAATGCGGCTAATGCATACCTGACATCTTTAAGATCCGTGAACATCTTTCTTCTCCTATCCCGCTATGGAATGAATGCTTCCGTTATCCGTTCCGCTTCGCATCGCGACCGCAAGCGCTGGGAACGTTATACAAGAATAGCAGCGTGCAGCGGCAAAATTACCATTATATGCTTATATTATATCTCATTCTCTCCTACTAATTAACCTGCTTAACAAAAAAAGAAACCGCCGGAATGCTCCGGCAGCCTCGAGTGATTGCTATTATTGCTTTCGCTCCCCCATAACGTCATGATTAAATTTTTCCAGTACGGAAACATCCGTTATGTTCTTGTTGCACACTTCGCTGTCCACGCACAAGTAGTTGCCGATCGCCTTATAGTAGTCAGGCGAAGCGTTAGCCGGCATCTATTTGGTAATCGCAACCTCGCTTGACGGTTCAATCGGCAGACGAGACGGCCAACCGTTAGGAACTTCGGCACCAACCCTTAGAGCGCGTAATAGGATAATCTTATACTCGTCGGCTCGAATAAAGCGTTCTTAAGGGAGTAGAGCTTCATTGATAATGAATAACATGATAAAGCGGATAAGCAGGTTCAAGCAAAGCCGGCTCCCCCACATTTTGTCCATCAAAAAAGAACTTCAGGAAAAAAGTGGAAAAATAAATCAAAGTACGGCGAATGATTCGAACTTGGCCTTGAAGGACCGTAGCCTTATTCATCGGATCAAAGAGAGCACGCGGCAATGGAATAGGAATAATGTAACCCGGACGATGGCTTACTATGACTTCTATTCGCGGTATCCCGAAATTCATTGGGCCTTGCTCGGGCATATGGTGTCAAGAAACGGTGGCTGGAATATGACGGATTTGAAGGGGGAGTTCCTCTCCCGGTTATTGCCGGAAGGGGGGCGTAAACCGTTTTTTGCGTTTCTGGAACGCGGCAACTGGCTGATCTTTCAGGATGTCTATCCCCAGTTTTTAATATATGAGGAAAGCTTAAACCGTCGGGAGAACCTGTTTTACCTCCTGCCGTTTTTCCATGTATCCACGTTCATGGAGACGATGTGGAATCATTTTTGGAAGATGGGAGACCGCTATCTGTTGGCTGTCGCTCTTATCATTAACGAACAAAGCTATCTCGAACAAAGAGTAATCCGCAACCCTTATTACCAAAAAAACGTGACGCATACGATCGAATTCCAATTGCAGGATCTGTTAAGCTTGAATCAGATTCTTTTTCCTTTTTACAAGCGCAGAGAACATCCTTCCTTGCAGAAAACCGATATCATCGGACAAACGCTTCATCATTTCGCTTCCCTGCACGATCGCATTATGCTGGGCAAACGGTTGTACTCGATTATTTTTCACGATCCGGATAAGCTGCGCAGCATATCGGACTGGGCGTCGAAGCATCCCCATACGGGATCGCGCAAAGACTACTGGCCGCATCTTTTTAACGACGTTAACGAATCCTCACCAAGCGTTCCCTATGAGCGTCGTCTGGAGCATTGCCGTTTAAGAGCAGGCGCAGCAAGATTCTATAGTCCCGTTTTACGACATGCCTGGAGCGATGTTGAACATGAGAAGACGGAGGAAGAGGACTGGTTTAAGGATTGGAAAGTCGTTCGTTATTTCCTCGGTCAGGAAGAACAAACGAACGGCCAAATCTTCCATGCCTATTGCGATACGTTGGAGAAACTGGAGCTTGCGGTTCTGGCGAAAACATCCCTCTTTCGGCGGTGATATATACCGTTCTTTCTCCACTCTCTCGGATTTAAGCCGAACTTAGGAATACAGACTCCTCCAGCCGGACTTCGCAAGCAAGCATGACTTCCTCGCCATCATAACTCATCTTATCATCCATACGCCGAGTAAATGTGAGCTGGCATTGATTTCCGCTTATGTGAAACGACTTGCCCGATATCTTGAACTCGCTATTCCCACTGATTGTGCGCATGCATCTTGACTTGAAGCACCTCCATCGCACAGTATCCTGCTACGAGCTCGTCATTTCGACCCACTTGGCAACGACGGCTGCAAGCTTCTCCCTCTTGGCGTCCACATCGTTCATGTCGGTTAATGTAATGATGGCTCTGTCGCCGGCAGCCCAATTCAAAAGACCGGTTTGATCCTCAAAAAGCGGCCCCTTCCCGGCACGCTCTTTTACTTGGGCTCCGCAATGAAAAACCAATCGAAAAAACCCTTTCCCTTGCAATTGAAAGGTCACTCGATCTTCGTCATGGAAACAGAAACTCGGCGCATTCCATTTGATATGTTCCGTAATGTGTTCATTTGCGCTTAAAATGATGCTTCGAACCTCCATAATTTCCTTCTTGAGAGGATGTTCGAGATTGTCAAGAAATTGTAAAACTTGCTGATGTCCGGGCAGCTTCGCCGATTTCTTGCCGGTTTTTACGGGCTCCTGCTTATTCGTTGTCATGAAAAATTGACCTGCTCCTTCCCGCTGCGTTCCTTCGTTCCCATTAATGGTTCGCTAAGATCTCGGAACTACCTGCCGGTATAGCGGACAAATTTGCAACACGAACGCGAACGTGATTTCGCAGCGGATCGGCTTCCGATCAAGCATCGGGCGATTTATCGTTTGTCCGCTTTGGAAGCAAAGTAATCGCCGATAAATTGCAGAATGAATACGAAAACCAGGATGAGTCCGGTAGCGGCAACCGTAACGTCGTTATGACTTCGTTGAAATCCTTCCATATAGGCTAACGTCCCAAGTCCGCCTGCTCCGATCACTCCTGCCATTGCCGAAAAACCGACCAATAAGACGGCTGTAACGGTAATACCCGATAGGAGAGCGGGAAGCGATTCCGGAATGAGCACCTTGAGAATAATGGTACGGGTTCTGGCTCCCATGGCTTTTGCCGCTTCGATGACGCCTTTATCAACCTCCCGCATAGCAATCTGCACCAGCCGGGCATAAAAAGGCGCAGCGCCGATAATAAGCGCCGGTAAAGCGGCCTTTACCCCCAAAATGCTGCCTACGATTACCTTGGTGAACGGGATCAGTAAGATCACGAGAATAATAAAAGGGATCGAACGAAACACATTGACGAAGGCGGACAACGCCATATTCACCCCTTTATTTTCCCACACATTGCCTTTTTCCGTCAAAAACAATGCCGTTCCCAACAGCAAGCCAAGCACAAAGGTTGCGGCAAGCGAAACAAGGGTCAAAACCATCGTTTCATAGGCAGCGGTCAACAACCTTTCGGCATTCACATTGGTAAAATAAGATTCAATCATGCGTGATCACCTCCACATCCACTTGCCGATCTCGAATATAGGATATCGCTTTTTCGACTTCATTCTTATCCCCTTCGATATAAACGAAAAGCGTGCCATAGGCGCCTTTTTGCGTTTGCGACAGCTTCCCCTGCAAAATATTGATCGTAACGGAAGCATGACGAATGACATGGGTAATGACCGGTTGTTCGGCCGCTTCGCCATAGAATGCGAGCCTCAGCACCTTGCCGTTCGGATACCTGTCGGAAATATGCTCGATCATGCCGAAGGTTTCTTCCGTTTCGGCGACCTGTTTCACAAATTGCTTCGTGACGGCTTGCTGCGGCCTTTTAAACACTTGCAGGACATCGCCTTGTTCCACAATGCTTCCGCTATCCATAACGGCTACCCGGTGACAAATCTTGCGTATTACATGCATCTCATGCGTAATAAGGACAATCGTTATTCCCCATTTTCGGTTAATGTCCACCAGCAAGTCCAGAATGGAATCCGTCGTTTGCGGATCCAGCGCCGATGTGGCCTCATCGCAAAGCAGCACCTTCGGATTGGCCGCTAAAGCTCTGGCAATGCCGACGCGCTGTTTTTGTCCGCCGCTTAGCTGGGAAGGATATGCATGCTCTTTTCCTTCTAAACCAACCAGTTTCATAAGCTCACGGATCCGTTCGAAGCGATCGGCCGGACTTACGCCTGCAACCTCAAGCGGAAAGGAGATATTTTCCTTAACGGTACGCGACCACAATAAATTAAAATGCTGGAATATCATCCCGATTCCTTGACGGGCATTGCGCAGCTTGTTTCCTGTCAGCCGATCGATACGGTTTCCGGCTACCTCGACCGTTCCTGTGGACGGCGTTTCGAGCCCGTTCAGCAAGCGGATCAGCGTACTTTTTCCGGCGCCGCTGTATCCGATCATGCCGAAGATCTCCCCTTCTTCGACATGCAGATTCACATCGTTTAATGCCGTTACTTCGGCTTTGCTTGACTTGTACACTTTTGTGACGCCTGTTAACGTAATGATCGTTCCCACCCCGTTTCTCTAAAATCCGAAAACACCCTTCTGCAGCTGTGACAGAAAGGCGTCGGCTTACCGCTTCAAAATACCTTACGCTATTTACCGGTTACAGGCATAACCGCTCCTTTGTATTTTTCGTTAATGAAGTTTGCGATCGCTTCGGATTTCAGCACGTCCATAAGCGCGACGATTTCCTTGCGCGTTTCATCGCCCTTGCGGACTGCGATAATGTTGGCATACGGCGAATTACCGCTTTCCAGAATAAGCGAATCCTTTTGCGGATCCAGACCGGCATCGAGTGCGTAATTCGTGTTGATCGCAATGAGATCGGCTTCGTTATTCTTATAGGCTTGCGGGAGCAAGCCCGGATCGATTTCGGGTAAAAACTTGATTTTTTTCGGATTTTCCGCAATATCTTTATCCGTTGCCGTGATCTTATCGACGCCGTCCTTCAGTTTGATCAAACCCTTCGACTCCAGAAGCATCAAGATGCGTCCGAATTCCGACGGATTGTTGCTTTTCAGAAAGGTCGCCCCTTCTTTCACATCCTCCGTCTTTTTATAGTTGCGTGAATAAATGCCGAACGGTTCTATATGCACGGCGCCGGCGCTGACCAGCTCAAACCCGTTATCCTTTACCGCCTTGTCCAAGAAAGGAATATGCTGAAAGTAATTCGCGTCGATTTCTTTCTCCGCCAATGCTTTGTTCGGCAGCACGATGTCTTGGAAGGGCTTGATGACGAGGGTAATGCCCTTTTCTTTCAATAAAGGCTTGGCTTTCTCCAAAATTTCGGCATGGGGCACATTCGCGGCGCCGACAATCAGTTTGCCGGGCGTACCGCCCTTGCTTCCGCATGCGGCTATGGCCAACATCAGTACCGCTACTAGGATAACACCTATGATTCTTTTCATTCCGCTTCTCTCCCCTTATGCATACGCTTCTGTTCCTGCGCGGCCGTTTGTATCAGGTAATCTTTAGTAATCTACTGATTTTAGTCGGAATAGTAATTGAACCGACCCTGGCCGCCGTGGTTTCCTAGATCATATATTCCGCACTACGGAAAACTACGAAAACCTATTTATCGCTCCGGAAATGTTTATCGTCGGGAAATTCGAGCGGGTAAAGTGAAACGAATATATCCCTACCAACCGCTTCTGTCCTTCAAAGCGCTTATCTGCGAGATGTGATGCCGATTGTGCCAGACAAATCGTTGCACGGCAATATCGACCGTGATCAGTCCCAGAGCTTGCGTGGACAATTTTCTACCGAAATCTTCCGGACTCAAACGGTGCAGCAGGATGTAAAAGCGACTGTGAAGCGCTTCTAAAAGAGATAACGACGTTTGAACGGGAACGTCCCGATAGTCGCTTAGTTCCGCAAATAAATCTTCGCGATAAGAACTCGCAACGGGTTCGTCCTCCGTTAATGCCCGTTTAAGCCGCAAGTAAGCGTTCATGTCATTATCCGCCATGTGATGCACGACTTGCCGGATGGTCCATCCCCCGGGACGATAAGGGGTTTCAAGTTGATGAAGGTCGAGGTTTGTCAATACTTCGCCAAGCGACCTGGTAAGATCCGGAATTTGCTTTATACAACGGTTTCGTTCCTCGGATGTCGGGTCGATATTGCCTACGAATTGACCAATCGGGTAACGGAATGGATCCACTATTCAATCCTCCTCAAGAAGCTCCTGCATGAATGAAACCGTTAACGGATTCGAAGCGTTACTCAAACCATTGAGTGATTCCGATCGTATTTCCATCTAAATCGATCAGCAAAAACTCGGCATGATCGGATCGGCGAAGCATGTCCGTCACTTTAATGCCGTTCGCCTTTAAGGTTTTATGAAGGTCTTCTGCATCGTTAACGTATAATCCAAAATTAGGCTTTGCCATCGGAGAAGCTTCGTCCGACTTGAGGAGATGGAGAACATTTCTCCCGTTTACGTGAAGCTCGGCGAAATCATTAAAATCGTGCGGACCGAGAGTGAATCCGAGATGGGTGCAATACCATGAGCTTGATCGTTCTAAATCCTTCACACGCAGCATGATTCCATATTTCCCAGTTAACACCTTGTGTCATGCTCCTCCCTTTTCCATATACAACTTTCACATCGAAGCTGATAGTGGTTGTTTGTACCTTCTGTTCTTTCGGGTATTTGTTCGGCGTTAGGCCCAAATGGACTATGTATTCGCTGTCAAATCCGGCATCCCTCCCTCGCAACGACATCATAAGGATAAATTTTACATGCATTAAAAAAAGCCGCGATATACGCGGCCAGGAAACAGGCTGTTGCAGGTGTTTATCCGTTCCTATCGGTCCGGATGATCCTATCGGTTCTTTATTATTACAGGAATTCGCACAGCTGCCGGACGAATTTCTCCAAGTAAAGCTGATCAAGCTCGTCAAACCGATCGAGCTTCGGGCTATCGATGTCAAGCACGCCGATTATCTCGTCGTTCTTGATGATTGGAATAACGATTTCCGATAGCGAAGCTGCATCGCATGCAATATGACCAGGGAACTCATGCACATTGGCGACGCGGACGGTCGTTCTTTCGTTAGCCGCCTTCCCGCACACCCCCCGGGTTAAAGGAATGCGGACGCATGCGGGCATGCCTTGAAAAGGGCCTAGTACAAGCTCCCCGTCCTCATACAAGTAAAAACCGACCCAATTGATCGATTCCAAAAATTGATTCAACAAGGCGGATGCGTTCGACAGATTGGCAATCCTATTCGTTTCGCCGCTCAGCAGCGCTTGCAGCTGACGAATGACCAATTCGTAATTTTGCTCGCGCGGACCGTTATATTGCTCGGAATGAAACATAGGCTGTCTCCTTTCATCAATTGAAGAAGATTATCCCACATGGTTTTACGCCCCGTCAACGTAGAATGAATGCCATCTTCTCTTAAACCCTTTTTCTTCCGACAGTGCAAAACCACTTTGGAACACTAGGTGCAGCACCGGTCGGCATGGGCTCATCCACCCGCAAAATATCGAATCCAGAGGCTTGAAATCCATTGATATATTCGGAAACCGGACGATGATAAGCACCTAAAATGGAACGTATCGTACCTTCGCCCTCGGACTTCCAGTATTGCGGCGCGTAATGGGAAACCTTTCTCCCGCCTTCCTCTAACGGATAACTGAATGGCGATTGAAAGCAAGGATGCATAATGGTCCATATCATCATACCGCCGGGGACAAGAACACGATGAGCCTGGTTAAAGACCGCCATAAAATCCGGCACATCCATCAGCATTAAATTGGACACAACGAAATCCATGGAGTGATTAGCAATACTTGTTAAACTCATGGCGTCATCTTCTATCCACTCGACGGCGTCCGACTTGACTCGTGCCAGGGAAAGCATCTTTCCACTCAGATCGATCCCCGTTACTTTAGCCCCGCTATTCGCCAGTTGAACGCTGAGGACGCCCGGTCCGCAGCCAATATCGCAGATACGCTTTTTATCGGCTCCGCCGTATTCCTTTACTTGATCCAAAATATACACGTATCTGTCCAGCCCGTCATGCTTTACGATTTGCTCGTACATCTCCGCAATGACATCGAAGCTCCCCATAATCATCATCCCTTTGTTCGAAAGTGGATATGGCCTGCTTTCAGCTTACATGGGAAAATAAGCTATGTATAATAGTCAAAACAGAACGAAACGTTCGATTTTTTAGATTGTTCAACAACGAAAATATGCCGATAACAGAACTTTCATTGGTCATCTTTCATTCAAAATCCTTCAAGTCTTTCGATCAAGACGCGAAAAACACCCGTTAGAATAGTGTCAAGGAGCGGCGTTCTCCCCTTGTCTACCCGTATGGGTGTTTTTGTAGCATGCACGTAAGTTCAGTTGATACCATTCACGGAGAATCGTGTCGTTACGACAATCGTCCTATAGATGTTTCTTTTCGTCGTCGTCCAAAATATCCTTGCCGCCATTCCGGAACTCGCGAATCGTCGCCCCTATCGCTTTCCCCAGCTGCGGCAGCTTGGATGGGCCGAACAACAAGAGTGCAATAAACAGAATCATCAAAAAACCGCTAATCCCTATACTCATCGGCATTCCCCTCAACCTCGCTCTTTAATTTCTAAAATTTAACCAACATTGCCGTCACATACATAAGGACGATTCCAAGCGTAAGCCCGCCAAAATTACGCCAAGACATCGCCGCATAACCCTTCTGTGCGGATTCCTTCAGAATCATCTTGGAAATGACGAAAATGACTTGCAAGATTGCGCCTGCTCCTATACCGAAAAATAATGCGGCCAAGGTCGGATCAAAGACAAAGCCTCCCGTCCACGTGCCCAGAATAGCCGGTCCGCCCGCAATGGCGGCCAGAGACAGGAACGTTTTCCAGGTCGGACGATCTTTCAACAGCGGGGCAGCGATTCCGACGCCTTCCGTAATGTTGTGCAGCGTGAAGCCGATGACCAGAAACGTCCCGAGCGCTGCCTCCCCGGCAGCGAAAGCGGCGCCGATGGCTAGACCTTCGCCGAAATTATGGAGGCCGATACCGCCCGCTAATTTATACGATACTCTTCTGCCATCCTCGGTTTTTCCGGACATTTTTCTCTCGTTCATTTGATCGACAGCGATTAGAAATAGGAAGCTGAGCAGCGCCCCGAACCAAACCAGCCCCGTCCCTTGAAAGACGCCCGGCGCTTCGGCCGCCAGTTCGAATCCTTCCTCGAAGGTATCGATAACCAGGAAGAACAGCAGTCCAACCGTCAATGCAAGGACGGCATGCATGCCGCGCGCCGAGAAACGCCGCATAAACGGATACCATAGAAGACCCAAACCGACCGGGATAATTCCGACATAAAATCCGATGAGCGCATATTGATAAAAACGCCCCTGATCCGGTACCGGCGTCAGTGCCGCAGCCGCAACTTCGCCTGTAAAGATAAGTCCTTTGGACGTAATGAACTTGATTTCATGAGGATCGCCCATTACCCACGGATACGGAATGTGAACGGTCGTCCTTTCGAAGCGCTTCAGCGTGGAGCTCGGCTCAAATGCCGCATTCCAAAAGGCATCGTCGACGACAATTTGCGCAATCGTCACTTCCTCCGGTCCGGAGTTTAATACTTTAACTTCAAAGCCGTCTTCGGTAACCTTAATTTTCTCGACGTTCAGCACTTCCACCGGCGCCGCCGGTTCGTTGTCGATGCCGGTTCCCATTAGCCCGATTGCCGTAACCAAAGCGATCAGCAAAACGATCGGCAAAATACCGAGAACCATCATTTTCCCTTTTCCGTTAGGCGCCGGCTTTCGGATTGCTTGCTTTTCCGTGTTCAACATAGCCCCTCATCCCTCCTAATTACTCCGCAACAAAGAATCCCATCCAGCCCAGTTCGGCGAATTCGCTTTGATGTGCATGAAACATGTACTTGCCCGGCGCTGGAAAAACGATTTCCATAATCCCGCGTTCTCCTTGGCACTGCATGATCGTATCCGTATAATTCGGACGCGCTTCGGGATCCGCGCCGGTAGAGTAATAATTGAAAAAGTTGGCATGCAAGTGGAACGAGTTGATGACATCGAATTCCGTCAGATTGCTCAAGTAAATGCGAACCATCTCTCCTGCTTTAACTTTGATCGGTTCTTGCTGGTAAGCAAAGGCATAACCGTTCACCGTGTACACCTCGTTCTCGCCGTCGAGATCGAGATCGAATCCGTTCATGACCATGCTGAATTCCTTAGCTGCGGCTCTCGGTTTCTTCGGGTCGATAATGAAATTCCCGTAAAGTCCCTTGTGAATGTGTCGCACCAAGGGCGCAACATGGCAATGATACACATGCATGCCCGCAGGCTTGGCTTCAAACTCGTAGGTGAAAGAGTCCCCCGGCAAAATCGCTTCCAATCCGTCCATATCCGTCGGGTGAATGCCATGAAAATGAATCGAATGCGGGTGACTGGAATGATTCGTAAACTTAACCCGGAGAATGTCCCCTTCCGTACATCGGATCGTTGGCCCGGGAATCGTTTCGTTGAACGTCCAGCCGGGGAACTTGATGCCTTTCGCGATTTCAACCTCCGTTTCAGTCGAAACGATCTCGTATTCCCGTACCGTTTTCCCATCGGCCGTTTTACTGACCTTGCCGTAATCAAAATGAGTCAATGCTTTTTGCGCCATTTTCAATCCTTCGGTCGCTTCGGTTCCCGGATCAAATCCGTGCTTCATTCCGGCGTGAAGATTGTCTTTCATCGCCTTATGACCGTCATGATTCTCCATCGCTTGAACCGGACGTTGGAACCAGGACCCCGGATTCAGCAACGTACTGCCTACGAAAGCAGCAGCGCCGGCCGCCCCCATTTTCAGCAGATTTCTTCGAGTAACTTTGTCTCCCATCGACATTCCGCCTCTCCACATTTTGTACAAGAGAAAATATATTTACCTAAGGCAAAAATAAGGTTAAAAAAATATTTTTTAGCTATAGGTTAAAATGTTTCCCTAATCCAACATCTATATTTTTATAATAAGCACAACCAGCCAATTTGTAAACGGTCTTGATAAAAGATTTTCCAGACGCTCGTCTGTGCGGCATTTGTGGGGCATATTCATTCGTTTACGCCGATACATTGTAAAGAATCAGCCTACTTCGAACGGGAGGATCGCGATGAAAACAAAAACGATTCTCAGCGCAGCGATCTGTATCCTTCTCCTCGCCGCTGCCGGATTCTTATGGAAAGCGTCGGCTCAGTACCCTGCCGAAACGGTCGTTCGCTCCGGCGATTACCGGATTGTCGTCAAACTCATCCCGCTTCAAGCCAAGGTGCTAAAGCCAACGGCTTTGCAGGTTTCCGTATTTGACGCGAACGAACAGCCGGTCGATTCGGCCAACGTCTCGATTTCCTTATTCATGGCCCGTATGTTTTGCGGAACGGTTAGCGTAGAAACCGCCTCGAAGGGCCAAGGCGTATTCGGCGGAGAAGCGATCGCGCTTATGCCGGGTTCGTGGACCGCCGAGGCCAACGTAACGATTGACGGGCAAACGGTTGTCGCCCGACATGTTTTCGAGGCGGTTCGCTAAGGGCATTTTTTCACCATAACCAAGGATGCAGGGAAGGAATCCACCCGTTAGCCGAAAAGCCTCTTAAAATCGATAGAATGCCCATTGCGGTCATGAGAACATTCCCGGCTTTGAGCATGAACAAGCGATGCGATTTGCGGATAACGGCTGCCAGAAGACCGACGGCAAGGAGCGACGGAATCGTCGATAACCCGAACACCGCCATGATCGCTGCGCCGTTCCCGGCGCTTCCGCTGGCGGCTGCATGCATTTGCATGGCGTAGGTGAGACCGCAAGGAATCAAGCCAAATAGCAAGCCGCTGAAAAAAACGGCTCCCAGCTCCCCCATCGACCGGAATCGCGTCAACAAGGATTGTTTCATGGTATGGGGCATATGCAGCGGCAGGCTGATTTTCCATACCATCCACAACAAAATCAAGACGCCCCCGAGTATACTCGCTGCACCCTGCAGCCCTGTCCATTTGCCTGCCGTGTCCACAAAAGAGCCCATCATTCCCATAAATGCCCCAAGCGTCGTATAGGTCATGACACGTCCAATATTGTAGGCAATCAAAATAGAAACGGGCCTTCCTTTACTTTGAATGGCCAGCCCCGATACGATACCGCCGCACATGATCATGCAATGCGGAGCACTCAGTACGCCGGCTGCCGCAATGACCCCTAGCTGTTGGCCGATCATCCTTCTCCTCCTCGCCGGTTTTCTTAGGTCAGCTGACTTGGCAATAAGCAAAACCGCTTGCGCTCGAAGCCATTACATGCAGCTTACACCACCCTATGCGGCTATCGCTCATAAAAGCATGACTCGCAGGAGCTATTTGCTAAATTAATGCATGACACGCCAAAAAGCGGTTCGCAAAGACGCTGCAAACCGCATTTCGCCATCCAACACTCAGGTTCAGTCCTCTTGGTATTCCCGAAAAGCGCCGAATTCGAATAAATCGTCCTCTCCACATTCATCTTGCAAAGCACTCGTTTGAGCTAACCAATCTTCCCGCTCCTCAAGCGTTTCAGGTCCGATTCCCGCCAGGGTCAGATCTCTTTCGAAGGTAACTTGCGGATGTAGCGCGAAAACCCTGGAACGGATCCTCCGGTAACAATCGGCGGCTTTAACGAAATCTCCCTTATTCCTTCGATATAATCGCGCGGCCAGTTCGGCACGCTTCAGGTGCCCTTTTGTCCGGCGAAACCTTCCCTTTTGTTCGCGTGCGTATCGCTTGATCTTGCTTCATCCAGTCCCGACACCTACCGTTCCTCCCGAATATTTCCACATGATTTGGAAATAGTAACGATGAATATTTCTGCAATATGGTGCTTGAAAGGCGGGGGACAGCTTGTATCGTTTTACTACGCGAACACGAAAAACGGACAAGTCTCGAACAGGCATGAAGATGCCGAGTTCTTCCGTCAAGCAGTTTGCTTCCATTCCTCTATCTTCCGAAATCAAGGTTAACATCGAAACCATAAAGAATGTTTTAGGCGATCCGCACGATCTGATCGTCAGAGAATTTACCCTCGCAATCGCGGATCATCCTAGCGCCATCATCTGCATGGACGGATTGATCGATTCGACGATTATTCACGACAAATTGGTTAAACATATGCAGTTGTTCGTACCGCTAACCGGCACGAAGATTCCGGAAGCGGCAAACGAGATCGTTCCCTTTTTATTGAAGGAATTGCTGCCCGTCATTGAAATAACCGTCGGCACTACGCTGGAGGATGCACTGACGCCTATCCTCTCCGGCGATACCGTTCTGTTCATTGAAGGGACGGAGCAAATCATCATCGTGGACAGCAAAGGCTGGAAAGGCCGAGGCATTGAAGAGCCCGTGTCGGAAGGCCTGGTCCGCGGACCGCGGGACGGATTTACGGAATGTATACGCGACAATAGCGCGCTCATCCGCCGAAGAATTAAGGATCCTATGCTTCGCTACGATAGTAGTAAAGTCGGAAGGCGCAGCAAAACGGAAATGATTATTGGTTACATAGAGGGAATCGTCAACCCCGATATCGTAAGCGAAGTAAAACGCAGGCTCGCTACGATCGATATCGATGCCGTCGAAGAGTCCGGCTATATCGAGCAATGGATCGAAGACAACTTTATGTCCCCTTTTCCGCAAGTTCAATCGACGGAGAGGCCGGATAAGGTGGCGGCGGCTCTTCTTGAAGGAAGAGTTGCGATCTTACTCGACGGCACGCCTTTTGTCTTGATTGCTCCGGTAACGATGAGCATGCTGCTCCATTCGCCAGAAGACTTCTATGAACGCTGGATGGTTGGCTCTCTTACCCGATTATTAAGGTATATAGGCGCTTTTTTTGCCGTCTTCTCTCCAGCCCTTTATATCGCACTGATCGCTTTTCATCCGGGCTTGATCCCTTCCGATTTGGCTTTTTCCATCGCTGCAACCAGGGAAGGGGTTCCTTTCCCCGCTTTCGCGGAGTCGGTGCTCATGGTGACGACAATGGAGCTGCTGCAGGAGGCGGGGATTCGTCTGCCGAGACCGATCGGACAGACGGTCGGTATCGTGGGAGGCTTGGTTATCGGCGAAGCGGCCGTAAGCGCAGGGATCGTGAGCCCGGTTATGGTCATCGTCGTAGCGATGACGGCCATCGCTTCTTTTGCGATCCCCTCCTACAACATGGCGCTTGCTTTCCGGATCATCCGTTTCGGCGTCATGATGGCTGCGGCCATGTTCGGACTTTACGGCGTCGTTCTTTCCTTCATTGTCATCTGCATTCACCTTTCCAATTTACAAAGCTTCGGCGTCCCTTATTTAACTCCGTTCGCCCCTGATTTGTTGAAGGATTGGAAGGATTTAATCTTACGAAGCCCCATCGCTGCTTTGAAGAAGCGGCCGGAAATGCTGCAGACCGTCGACAAAACCCGTATGGGGAAAGGAGATTCGCCTTGAATAGTTGGACGTATGCCGGCCCTAAAACAGGAAAACGGGAAATGGTTTTCAATATCGCCAATATGACGATCGGCGTCGGTATCCTGACCTTTCCGCGTACGCTGGCAAAAAATACGTTATCCATCGACGGCTGGATATCCATCTTGATTGGCGGTCTATCTTCATTCCTGATCGCTTGGTTAATCGCCAAGCTTGCCGCCCGATTTCCGAAGGAAACGTTTCCCGATTATATCGGGCGTATTGCGACGAAGCCCGTCGCTTATGTCGTGACGTTTAGCATCATCGTTTATTTCATTTCCTTCGTCGCTCATGAGGTGAGGGCGCTCGGCAATATCGCCACGCAGTACTTATTCTCCACAACGCCCGTCGAAGTGATCACGCTTGTCTTTTTGCTGGTAACCCAATACGCGGTTCTCGGTTCCAGAACGGCGCTCCTGCGCCTGAATCTGCTGTTTTTGCCGATCGTTCTTCTGGTTATTTTGATCGTTCAAGGCTTTACGATACGGCTTGTCGAGCTGGATAATTTACAGCCTTTGTTCACCTCCAATTGGAAGGATATTTTTACCGGCGCTAAGGATGTAAGCCTCTCGTTTACCGGATTTGAAATTTTGTTGTTCTATTCGATGTTCATGAAAAAACCGGCCGATGCGCCCAAAGCGGCAATTATCGGCTTATTGGTGCCGCTCGTTTTGTACTTGATGATTTATACCTTAACGATTGGGGTATTTTCCGCGGATGTAACCAAAAACTTGACGTATCCAACCATTGAACTAACCAAAGAAGTGGAAGTGCCCGGGGGCATTTTCGAGCGTGTGGAGTCGCTATTTTTCACCATCTGGATCATGACGATTTTTAATTCGACCGCTATGTATTTGGACGTCGCCCTGCTATCGCTCCATTCGCTATTTAAGCGGGTCCGTAAAATCACGTTTGTTCTTATCGTATCTCCGGTCATTTATTTTCTTTCCATGCTGCCGCAAAACCTGGTGGACTTTTTCAAGTTTGGCGATAGGCTAACCTATTTCGGTTTTCTAGTCGTTTACGCATGTCCGATTGCTATGTTACTAATCGCCATCATGCGAGGAGTGAAAGGAAATGAATAAAAGGCTGACGCTTGTCGTCTTCCTCTTCGCTTCCGCTCTATGCACATCCGGATGCTGGGATCAGATCCAGATCGAGGAACGCGGCTTCGTGATCGGTGTGGCGCTCGATAAGCCCAAAAGCCGGGAAGCGGAAAAAAGCGCGGAAGCGGAAGCGCCCGGCAGGTCTAAGGGCAAACATCGTGTCGTCGCCACCCAGCAGTTTGTCATTCCCGGGGGAATTACGGGCATTGGCAATAAAGGAGGAGGGGCGAGCAGTCCGGACCAAGCATTTTTGAATCTCACCTCCGAAGGGGACTCTCTACTCGAAATATCCCGAACGATGGCAACGCGAACTAGCCGTTCGCCCTTTTATCAGCATATGAAGCTAATCATCGTTTCCGAGCAGATCGCCAAGACCAAGGGACTTTTCGCCGACGTGCTGGACTTCTTTCTCCGCGACCCCGACTCCCGTCGAAGCGTAAAGGTGATTATAGCCAAAGGGGAAGCGAAGGGCGTAATCGAGGTTACGCCGAAGAACGAACGTTTGCCCGTTATGTATATCAACTCCGTTTCGGAGAACGTCGAAAAAAGCGGACGCATGCTGCCCAAATCGCGAATCGGCGAAGTTCATGAATATTTGCTGAAAAGCACCAGTTTCGTGCTTCCGCGAATTACGGCGAACGAAAACGAAGTAAAAGTAGCCGGCGCTGCCGTATTTCATGGCGCTGACAACCTCATGGTCGGCTATTTGGGCGAAGAAGAAACGGAAGGGCTTAATTTCTTGACGGGCACAATCAAGGGCGGGATGCTGAAAATCCCTGTTCACGACAACATGGTTTCCTTCAACATTCGAGGAGCGAAACGGAAAATATCTGCCCATATCGACGATAAGGAGCATATTCGCTTCGACATTATGATTCAATGCGAGGGAAACGTTGCCGAATCTTTCGAGAGGCTTGATTTCTCCGACAGCAAAATCGTCAAGGGGATTCAAGAGAAGCTTTCGAGGGAAATCGAACGGATGGCCTACGACTGTATCGAGAAGGTTCAGAAAGAAATGAATACGGATGTTCTCGAACTGGGCCGTTATTTGAACAAAAAGCACAAATCGTTCTGGGCGCAAGTGAAAAACGATTGGGAACACGGCCATCGGTACTTTGCCAAGAGCGAAATCCAAGTGCATGCCAACGTGTATATGAGAAACTTCGGCGAAGTCATCAAGTCCGAACAAATCGAGAGAAGGTAAGTCGCATGTGGGAACAATTTGTAGGTCTGCTCCCTCCTTGGCTGACGATTATGTGTGCGGCTCTTTCCGTTATTCTTCCGTATGCTTCCACGAAAATCAGCAGCAAGCTCCGACAATTCGGGGATCCCCCTTGGAAGAAGGAAGAGTAAAATTAGCCATAACAGGTGAGGAGCTCGGAACGATGCCAAAAAAGCGAGCTTTGCGTGTGGTCGCAAAGCCCGCCGGGGAATGGATTTCCTACCCTCGCTTATTTCGATAGAACAGCGCCCTTACGGCGAAGCGCGGTAAAATCAATTGTCTCCTCCATCTGGAGGGCTGATTGATTAGCCTGTAGAGCCATTCCAATTGCAGCCTTTGCCAGATCGCAGGCGCTCGCTTGACTTTACCTGCGACAATATCAAGACTGCCGCCGACGCCGATCGCTATTTTGGCATTCAGCTTCATTCTGTGCTTATGAATCCAGCGCTCCGCATAGGGTGCTCCGAGAGCGACAATCAAGAAATCGGGAGCTGCGGAATGGATCTCATCCACAATTCTCACTTCGTCATCCTCGTTGAAATAGCCGTGGTGCCTGCCGCGTATCGCAATGTTCGGGTATTTTTCATTGATCACTTCCGCCGCCCTGCGGCTTGTCGGTTCGTCTGCGCCTAGCAGATAGAAGGACCATTTCTCACGATTTCCCTTCTCCAGCAGCTTCATCAAAAGGTCGCATCCCGTGACCCGCTCCGGAAGGTTTCCTCCCCTAACACGAGATACCATTACGATTCCTATGCCATCGGCCGTTACGAGACCGGCCTCGTCAATAATAGTGCGCAGCTGCGCATCATGCTGACAAGACATCACGATTTCGGGGTTTCCCGTAACGACGTGGAAAAGCTCCGGTTTCTTCTGTTCCACGACATCGCCGAGCAATTGCAAGCTCTCGTCCATTGTGATCTTTGGAAACGGTATTCCCATTATGTTTGCTACTTTATCCATGGAAACCTCCCTTGCCTATTACCCCAATAGTAGCACGATTCGATTATCAGAGCTACTCCGCTAATCGGCTACAGGATACCTGCTTAAGTCTCCCTCTTCCTTACTATCAAAGATCGCTCGCTTAGGCATAGAGCCGTGAGGTACAATAGGTGTTAAAAAATAAGGGGGAATTTTCTATGAAACTGCTCATACTCGGCGCAACGGGCCGCGTTGGCAAAGCGATAACGGCGCAAGCCATGGCTGACGGACATCTCGTGACGGTTCTGGTACGTGACCCGGCTCGGTTGGAGGTGGTATCGTCTGCCAACTTAACGATCCGCCAAGGCAACTCCTGCGTAGAAAAGGATGTCTTTCAAGCCGTTCAGGGTACGGACGCCGTAATCAGCGCGTTAAGTACGGATGGGGGCAGCGTTTTGTCCGAAAGCACCCCGTTCTTAGTTGCAGCCTTGAAAGCCAATGCGGTAAGACGCATCGTCACGATCGGCACTTCGGGAATCCTTGAAAGTAAAGAGCATCCGGGCCTTCTTCGCTACGAAACGCCGGATTCCCGGAGGTCGTCCACCCGCGCCTCCGAAGAGCACAGGCAAGCTTGGGAACAGTTGTCCGGATCCGACTTAGATTGGACCGTCGTATGTCCTACTTATTTGCCGGCAGGCGAACGAACGGGTAGTTATCGCGTGGAGCGGAACTATCTGCCTTCCGGTGGGGCGTCCATATCGGTTGCGGATACGGCTGATTTTGCATACAACCAACTCTTCACCAAGGAGTATAGCCGTGTACGGGTTGGCATTGCTTATTGATCGGACTATCGATGAGCGAACGATTGACAAGCGGTTTGAATAACAAAAATCAAGCCGAAAGATTGCTTTCGACTTGCTTTCTAATTTTATTAGCGTCCGCCGCAGCCGAGGTGTTGCCCGCCTGCAGAGCTTTGACCCCCTTTTGTTATTGCAGCGGAACGGTCATCTCTAAATCCGGATAATACGTCGGGTGCGTGAACGCGAGCGTGACGAAATCCAGTTTTTCATCGGATTGGACAGCCGGCAGCTCAAGAACGAACCGGTTCGTATCCGAATCCTCCAGATTCGTGAACGATCTGTAATTCCTCACAGCGAGAATTTTACCGTTCTCCTTTGGTTGGTCGCCTTCCGCCGTATAGTGGACAAGCGTCTTATTGGGCAAATAATCGATCGCTGTGACGAACAGTCTTCCCGCTTCCCCTTGGCCTATGATAAAGGGCTTATCGGGAGTAGGCGCCTGTTCCATGACAGCGTTAATTTCTCCCTGATCCCACTGGGTATAGGGCCGGATGGTGAGGGAATGCGGTATGCTTAAAGGAGCTTCTGTCGTTATGGTCGAGACTCCTGTCAAGAAATTATCGTTATCGATACCGCCGGAACCGCATACGCAATCCGTTACCGCCAATCGGTTCCCCCTATCGTCCAAAACCTCATAGTTGATCGGCCCAAGCTCGTCCGGGTGCTTGACGTCCAATACGATTTGCGCAGAAGACGGCGTTATTTTGACACCGCTCGCGGTCATGGAAATACCGCGATACGCTTTGGTCACATTCGGAACAAAAGCCGCATACGGCTTAACCGTTTGATTAATGGGCACGTTGAATTCGAACGGTTCGTTATCCATGCCCGCTACTACCAGCTTTAAGCGGAGATCGAACGTTTCCGGCAGCTCCTTGCGGGTCAGATTGACTTGCATGATCCCAGGCACGATGGAGCCATCCCTCGTATCGATTGTTCGCGTTGCCGTCTCCGCCATTTCTCCGTTCATAAATGCGGCGGCGGACCAAATCGCCCGAACCGCCCCGTTTCCATCCAGCGTAAATCCGATCGCCAAACGCGCGCCGTCGTACAACACCTCCTTGAGCGTTATCGTAACTCCGCTTTTCGTTATCTTTTGACCGGCCAGCACATTCACATGCTTTTCATCTGCGGTTTTCAATCCCCAATCGCCCATTTTCTGAAAAACGGACTCGATAACAGGCAATTGTTTAAGCGCACTTGCCATGACAGGCGATAAATACCCGGATCCCAGCACGGTTATCGCGCATAAAGAAGCGGCCGCCGCACCGATCGTCCATCTTCGGGCCGCACGGCGATGAGTTCGTACGGGCAAATTTTCCAGCGTCCGGTCGATCCTGAATCGGACGGCAGCCGGAATTGTTTGCGGGCCGTTAGCCGAAAGCCGCTTTAACTCCTCATCTACATCAGTGGATACCATGTGCGTAGTCCCCTTTCACATCCGGATCTAGAAGTTCCAATAAGCAGTGGCGCGCGCGATGCAAGCGGGATTTGACCGTCCCCTCAGGCAGCTCCAATGCGGCGGCGACCTGTTTTACCGATAAATCTTCGAAATAATGAAGCGTAATGACGATCTTGAGCGAATCATCCAGTTTGTCGACCGCTTCCTTCAGTTCGATTCGTTCATACTCGTTCGAGGCTCCAGGCGGCTCCGGCACTTCTCCTGAAACGACGAAACCGTGTTGTTTGGCGATCACTTTCCGGCATTCGTTGATTAAAATTCGGATCATCCACGTTTTGACGAAACTTTCGTGCTTCAATTTTACAATCGCGTGATAAGCTTTCAAGATCGTTTCCTGAATGGCATCCGCACAATCCTCATCATTGTTCAGGATGGCACGCGCGACCCGGTATAAGCTTACTTCCAAGTTTTTGACCAAACGGATAAACGCTTCCTGGTCTCCTTTTTTCGCCTGCCGCGCATCTTGTTCCAAATTCAAATCATTCCCCCCTCTCCGACGTCCTGGAACGAAACGCAGCTTAGATATTCGGTTTTGGACTTTCTTATCTATTAGATACCGTAACCTGTCCAAAAGGTTCATCCCGAGTTGGAAAGTAATAGATATTCTTATGCCGCTTCCCCAATCGTTCAAAAAAAAAGAGCAGACTGCCGCGGCAGCTGCTCTTCATAAATGGCTATCGTTTTCCGGCAGTCGAACGAATCCGCTAACCGAGATTGGCTCCGACGGCTTCCACGTACCGCTCGTACCACTTTTTCCATTCCTCTTCTCGGGACTCTATGGTCCTGCCGTCCAGCAGCGCTTGGATGACATCCAAACAAACATGCCAGCCGGCGAGATCCTTCGGCGTATGATTGTTCAT
The DNA here is from genome assembly GCF_046244365.1 of Paenibacillus litoralis. Taxonomy (NCBI): domain Bacteria; kingdom Bacillati; phylum Bacillota; class Bacilli; order Caryophanales; family Paenibacillaceae; genus Paenibacillus; species Paenibacillus litoralis. Next base: position 4,922,544 of record NZ_CP176395.1, read on the forward strand.
TTTGTTGATGTTCTCGATCATCGCCAGCCTGCAGCCTTCCGACTCGGGATGCAGTTCGAATCGTACGCGATCTTCGCCCCACGTGAATGCCAATACCGAATGGAGGTGGAGATCGGTAATCGTCATTTCCTCGAAAGTGCCGTCCTGCATGTCAAACATGATTTTCCCTCCTATCCGGAGGTCGTCGACACGGAGTTCCGAAAACCATTTTGCTAGTTGCTCGTTCTCCGTCAACATAGCCCATACTTGATCTACGGGATGTATAAGGATTCGTTCAAACCGAGCGGTATACCCGTGTTCTGCCTTTTGGATGACAGCTAGCATTCCTTATTCTCCTCCTTGCCGGAACCTCGATCGGAAATCGCGAATCGGACATAATGGAATGAGTGAACCGAACTTTAATCCTCTAGAACCCGAAACCTTTTCGCCGCTCTAGTGCGCGCGCGTTCTATCTCGACCTCGCGATTGCGGGGGTCGGCATTGGTTACCAGCGAGTTCAGCAATTGCCTTGAAACGGCGGCTACCTCTTCGATAGCGCGATGGAATGCCGCCTCATTCGCCTTGGATGGCGTATTGAAGCCCGAGAGCTTTCTCACGAATTGGAGCGATGCGGCGACAATCTCTTCCTCCGTAGCCGGAGGGTCGAAATTGAACAGGGTTTTAATGTTTCGGCACATGGCAATCTCCTTTAAAGGGAACGGTTTTGTATTCATCTTACTACACCCCTGTCCTCCATGCCAGCCAAGTGTAGGACGCCGACTCCCCAGTACTTCTGGCTTTTACAAACTCTTATCTTGAAAAAATAGCGCGGTCAGGGTAACATCATACTATTTCGATCGTTTAATAAACCGAAGTGTTTACAGAACCTTCCTATACACACGAAAGGAGTTCCTGCAAGATGGATTCCCTGCAAACTATCGGCCCCGGTAAACCGAGAAGCAAAATGACTGCATTACTCGAAGTTTTTGTCGTATCGGCCAAACTCGGTCTAACTTCATTTGGCGGTCCGATCGCTCATTTGGGCTACTTTCATGACGAATATATTCGGCGGCGCAAATGGCTGGATGAACGAAGCTACGCGGATCTCGTGGCCTTATGCCAGTTCCTGCCCGGTCCTGCGAGCAGTCAAGTAGGTATCGGCATCGGCGTTATTCGCGCTGGGCTGATCGGCGGATTCGTGGCTTGGCTGGGCTTCACGCTTCCCTCCGTCTTGGCTTTGATTCTATTCGCGCTTTTCGTACAGGGCTTGGGTAGCGGCGATACCGGGTGGATTCACGGCTTGAAACTTGTCGCGGTCGCAATCGTCGCTCACGCCATAACGGGGATGGGGCAGAAGCTGGCTCCCGATCGAAGCCGCGCTACGATCGCCGTACTTGCAGCAGCCGCGGCCGTACTATGGCAAACCGCGCTTACCCAAGTGGCCATCATCGCGATCGCAGGAGGGATCGGCGTTTGGTTGCACCGCAAAGCGTCCATTCCCGATCTACCCGACCTATCGGTCCCTATAAGCCGCAAATTTTCCATCGCCTGCTTAACCTTTTTTATCGGTTTATTGCTCCTTTTACCGATATTACGCGAAAGCGACGCAGCGGGCTGGTTGCCGTTATTCGACAGCTTCTACCGTGCAGGCTCTCTTGTATTCGGCGGAGGGCATGTCGTCCTGCCCCTGCTTGAACGGGAAGTGGTAACTGCCGGCTGGGTGAACCAAGAAGACTTTCTTTCCGGCTACGGTGCCGCTCAAGCCGTTCCGGGCCCCTTGTTTACTTTTGCCGCATACCTTGGCATGGTATCAAATGGCATTCCAGGCGCATTCCTAGCTACGGCAGCCATCTTTCTTCCGGCGTTTCTATTGATTATCGGCGCGCTGCCATTCTGGAGCTCGCTTCGCAAAAGCCGGCGTATTCAAGGCGCGCTTACTGGAATCAATGCCGCAGTAGTCGGGCTTTTGCTTGCCGCCTTATACAACCCGCTTTGGACTTCGGCGATCCTGAGTCCGGCCGACTTTGCGTTAGCGTCGATCCTGTTCCTCCTGCTGGTTTTCTGGAAGCTTCCGCCGTGGATCGTAGTTCTTGCAGGCGCCGCAGGGGGAATCGCGATTCGTTTCTTTGCCGAGTTATAACCAAAGAAGGGGATGGAGGCACTAACCCCGATCCCCTTCTGTGCCATCCGCTCCTTATTGCTAGGAACCTAAACATTCATTCGGAGATGAAGGATCGGATACGGCCTTCCTGCCGAATCATGTTCCGAGCGAGAAGCTTGCACAAATCCGTATTTTTGATAGAACGCTAGCGCGCCTTCGTTCTGCTCATTTACGTCGACGCTTAGCGCATTCCCCTTCAAGCCCTTGGCATGGTCAAGTAATTGGCGGCCGGCGCCCTTTCCGTGATGATCCGGATCGACGAATAACATTTCCACCTTCGTTCCGTCCAGCCCGATGAAGCCTATCGGTTTATGCCGATCGTCCAGGACCTCCCATACTTCTACGGCCGTCAAATACTCGTCGCGAACCATCCGATGATAGAACGCGATATCGTCCTCGCTTATAAAATGATGCGTCGCCCGGACCGCTCTCAGCCATATTTCCGCAAGCGTATCATGATCCTCTGCTCGATAAGAAGTTATTTTCATTTTTTCACCTCACTTGTGGAAATTGTACCATTTACGAATGCGGTCTGTCGCTCCACTTCCACAGCCTGACCTCGCCGACCCGCATATTTCGGATCCAGCTCTCCTGACGAAGCTTCAACAGCTCCTTGACCGGACCCGTAACGACGGCGCCATAAAGCTTGACGCCATGCTTCTCTATATAGTCTACCGACCCGTCGATATCGATGAAGGGAACCGTTCGATTCGCGATGGTTTTATACGATTGAAGTAAATGCAGCGACTGTACAAAATTTTCGTTACGCAGCTCCCCGTCGCCATAGGCGTTTACGGCCGGATAGGAACCGCCCTTCGACACGATTTTCCCGAACCACCCCGTTCTCCGCTCCTCGACACGATCGACTTTCAAATCTCCCACATGCCATACCGGCCAATACGGAAATCCGATCGGATAGGGTACGATACCGGTATCGTTACGCCAGGATGCCGGACCGGCGTCCGCCGCGAACCATAGCGGCTGCAAATTCAGATTTGCGAACCGGCCAAGCAAATCATCCGTCTCGAACAGCTTGTCGAACGACAGATAGGCTTCGGCTACGGTGCCCTCGGGAAGCTTCTCCAATGTCGCCCATTCTCCCCCGTCTATTCGCTCCGCTTCTTTCCTTTCTGCAGAAAGCTGCTTGACATCGGGATGGTAAAAGGTATAATTGCCGTCCGGGCTGTTATCCAGCCACGAAATTTGCGGCGACGATGCAAGCCCCAGCAGAAATCTCAGCGACAGATCTCCAACGATCACATCCTCGTCACCGACACGTTTACTCATTTTGCCCTTCAAATCCATGGTAAAAAAAGCGTTGCCCTGCCCGTGCAATTGAACGCTGATATTCGGACGCGATACCGCAATTCCGGAGGTTACGACATCATTGTAAACCGCCGTACGATTCGGCTCCCCCATCCCGAAATAAACGCCGGTAATGACCGAACTGATCACGGTTATGACCAGCAGCAACGCCAAAACGGTTACCGTATTGACAACCCGCGCTTTCCATTTGCCTCTGCGGATAATGCTTCGTTCTTTCCGGGCCGCGGACGGATTGTCCGTTTCCTTCTTACCAGCAGCTTGCGTTCCCGCTCGCTCGCTCCCGTCCATCAGCTCATCCAAATAGGTTTGGTAGGCCTCCATCTTCTCGATTTCCCGTTCCATTTCTTCCCGCTCGTCATCCGGCAGCGTTCCGTCCGCATATTGCTTCAATTTCCTTCTAAAATCCTCGCTCATGCTCATACATCCTTTCGTTCCGCTTCCCGAAGCCGGTTCCGCGCCCTGAACAGCAAAATTTTAAAGTGAGAGAGGCTGATCCCCATCATCTCCGACGCTTCCTGATAGGACAGCCTGCCAAAGTCATACAGCAGCAGCGCTTGGCGCTGCTTGTCCGAAAGCTCGGCGAGCACCCGGCCGAGCTCGTTCCAGCGTTCCTGCCTCAGCACCGCTTTTTCCGGCGTATCGGAATGACCAAGCCGCTGGAAAAATTCCGGATCCTGCACGGTACTGCGGCTTTCCTTACGTTTATAATCCACGAATGCGTTATACGCGACGCGAAACAACCAAGGCTTGATCTTATCTTCCTTGCAGTCCTCGAGGAACAGATAAGCGCGGTAAAACGTTTCCTGCACCAAATCTTCGGCAGCGTGATGATCATGGCAGAGGGAGAGCAAGTAGCGGTAAACATCTTTTACATATTGCTGGTATATTGAATCCAGTTTGTTTGCCATGGGCCCCTCCCTCTATAGTATCCACGATTGAGCATGCGAAAAGTTACAACATTCCCTTTATTATGCGTGGCAATCCGCGGGAGGCCATTATTCCGGCACAAAAAAAGCCGCGATTAACGCGGGCACTCCTTATCTGTCTCTAACGGGCGTTTACATGATGGTTAACTCCACGCATGTTCATCCCAAAAGGCCGTTCGCTTCATGGAGCGCCGTACTTATCGGCGGTTAGCCGGCACAACCCGATTGAGGAAATTATTCATCAGCAAGGGAAGAGAAATAAGGATTGGCGGATCGTCCTGGCGCGGCGGGTACAGCATCACTTGTTGATGAGGGACGGAAGCATGGGAGCCGACAATGATCGGTTCTCTAGAGCGGGTGCGCAGGGTGGTATGCGGCAACATGAAATCGATCGCTTTCGTTCCCCATGAAACGGAGGTCGCCATTAAATAATAGGTGCCCGGCTTGACTTCTGCAAAGCAAAAATCCCCTAATGAGGAGAGCAGTGTTCCGTAAAGGGGCATTCCCTCCGGTATAGGTCTGGCGAAGAGCCCGATCAGGATGACGCCCTCAAACGGGATCGATGCGTGGACGGTCCCGGCTATTGTTCCAGGCTGATTGGAACGGAGATACGCCGCGCGCCAACCGCTTAGCTTCTCCAAACTGCGAAGATGGTCGTCTGCGTGCGCGGTGGAATGCCGAAATTCGGACGGCGTCACGCCTACCCGTTCCGTAAACCTTGTGGTAAACGTCCCCAGACTCTGTTGTCCGATCTCAAGCCCGATATCCCTTATCGAATGATTCGTGCGGAGCAGCAAGTCTTTGGCCCTCTGCAGTCGGAGCGAGGACACGTAGTACAAGGGCGAAAGTCCGATTCTTTCTTTAAAAATACGCGTGAAATGATACGGACTATAGGCCACATGAGCGGCTAATCGGGCTAGCGGAATCGGTTCATATAGATGTTGTTGAATATAAGCAATCGCCTCATCGATTTCGGAATATCGGACAGTCACCGTTTCAACCCTTTCTTCTCATACCGTTATACGGAACACATGTTCGCTTATTTTTTATATTACCACATAGCGGATGACATGGAAACCACTTCATTCCATTCCTTGACAAAATGACAAAGGCTGCTCGGTTTCAAGACCGGCAGCCTCCGCGCACTCATTTCAACAGTAGATCGATTTGTTCCGATATGCATTCGGCATACCGCTTGTGGCCATCGGCATTAGGGTGAACGCCGTCGTCGCGATCGGAGTTGTCGAGGGTAATCAACAAATCCTGAAGCCTGCCTCCCGCCTTCAGATACCGATTCCATGTGCGCGTAATATCCGCCACCGGAATTTGGCATTCATGAGCCGCTTCCCGGATTCCTTCATTGTAGCGCTCTATCCAAGCTTGCGCGCCCAGCGGCTCCGCATACCATTCCTGCGGATGACGCGCATAGTAATAATGCGAAGCGTCTCCCTCGATAATCGGGTGAATCGTGCATAGCACGGGCTTGACGCCTTTCTGAATAAGCTGTTTACATATCGTTTGAAGGTTTTGTTTGAAGGCCGGAATCGTTACCTTCGGCATATTGCTGGAAGCGGCCACATGGTCGTTCATGCCGAATTCGACGATGCAAATATCCGCCTGAAGTTCAAGTACGGCTTGCAAACGCTCCATCGCCTTTGAAGACGTTTGTCCGGGCACCCCGGCATTGACCGTATCGCATCCGTACCGGCTTCCGAGATGAAACAAATAGGTTTCCTCTTCCTCTAAAAATACGCCCGCCGTAATACTATCGCCGTATCCGACAATAAGCACGCTCTCCACTCCTTTTTTTCTGTGAACTTCTCAACGGCGTCAACCTTCAAAATACCACATCCATCTTGCCAAATCCTATCATATCCGTGTCCGCAAGAATAGTAGTTATTTGAAAAGGCGGCAGGGTTGCCCTATAATAAATTACCTGTTAGAAGACCGATGGCGGCAACCAAATCTTTTACTCTTTCTAAAGGGGGCATGAAGCATGAATCTATTTATATTAGGCGATATTCATGGTTGCTATCATACTTTCCAAAGCATCATCAAACGCCACTGGGATATCGAGACGGAAATGCTCATCGGAGTAGGAGACCTGATCGACCGGGGGAACTACTCGCCTCAGACAGTTGAGATGGCCCGCAGTCTGATGACGGCTTATCCCGATAAAGTCGTATTTCTTAAAGGCAACCATGAATACGAGATGGTGCAGCACTTCCTGTCCGGCCCTAATGACAATTGGCTGAAACAGTGCGGCAAGGAGACGCTTCGCCAGTATAAGAAATATCGCCGAGCCGCGGTTGACGATGTCGCCTGGTTTCAGCAGTTGCCCTTGTTTTGGGAGAACGATGCCGTATTGATCAGTCATGCAGGCATCGCTGCCCAAGCCGCCGATCCGTTTAACGAAGACGACGAACTAGGCATTTTGTGGAATCGATCTCCGCTCCGCAATATGCAAAAGGTTCAAATCATGGGTCATACCCCTGGGAAACAGCCTATCTTCCATGCGGAAAGCAATGCTTGGAACATCGACACCGGCGCGGTATTCGGCCGCTGCTTAACGGGAGTAAAGCTTAAGGAAGATGGCGAGCTTATCGACTTCTTAAGAGAAGACACGGATTGGCGGGACATCGATGCCAAGCATCGCGTCAAGCGCTGATCCGATACGGCATACGTCCGCGACAACGAAAAACCATCGCCGTTTCGCGATGGTTTCTGAATAACGTTCAGGATCTTGAAATCTTCAATAGCCTCTTCTTCTGCCCAAAAAGAGAGAAACGACAAACATGACCAAAAAGATTACGAACAAAATTTTGGCTATGCCGACCGCCGCAGATACAATTCCAAAAAATCCGAAAATGCCGGCAACAATAGCAATGATCAGAAATAGAATCGCCCATCCTAACATGTGCAGCACCTGCTTTCTGGAATAGATTTAAGTTGCTGTCGATCTATCGTCTATTACCCGTTTGCCGGCAGATTGAAACATGTTAGCGCGATCGATGCTCATTTCCGCTTCCGGTAGATTCGTTCATGGGGCACACAGTCCGTATAGGGCAATCCTTCCGGTACAAACAGAATCGACTCCTTGCTCCCTAATCCCAGAAAGCCGCCGTCAGACAAGCTGTCGTAAATCAAGCGATGCACGCGCTGCTGCAGTTCATTGTCAAAATAAATCAGGACATTTCGGCAGAGCACCGCATGAAACTCGTTGAACGAACCGTCCGTAGCCAAATTATGCTGGGCGAACAGAAGGCTTTCGATCAAGTCGGGGCGAAAATAGGCATACTGATGATCCGCCGAATAGTATTCGGAGAAAGCCCTCGTCCCCCCCGCTTCCAAATAATTTTTCGTATACAATTGCATTTGCTTCAGGGGGAACGCTCCCTTTTGAGCGCTCGCCAGAGCCTTTTCATTCATGTCCGTGGCGTATATCTTCGTCTTCTCAGCTAGCCCTTCCTCCAGCATTAGGATAGCCATCGAGTAGACTTCTTCGCCCGTAGCGCAGCCGGCATGCCAAATTCGAATCTCGGGAAGCTCCCTGAGCACGGGAACGACTTGATTCCGGAAGGCGACGAAGAAGCCGGGATCTCTGAACATTTCGGTCATTCGAATCGACAGATCGTTCAATAACCTATCCAAATATCCCGGCTCGTGCAGCACTTTCTCCAAAAGAGCCGTAATCGTCGGAAGCCTTTCCGCTTTCATGCGAATCAAAATCCTTCTGCACAAAGAAGCCCTCACATAGCCGCGGAAATCATACCCGTACATCTGATACAAGCCTTCCAGAAGCAAATTGATTTCAATATCTTGCCTCTCGTCGCGAATGAGCGTCTCCGAATCGAATGGATCGTCTGCGTAAGGATGCTCGATTGGCGGTCGATTCAATGCGGATTCACCTGCTTTGTCAGCCACACCCGCATCAGCGAAAACAGCTGATCGATATTTAGCGGCTTCATTATATAATCGGAAGCTCCCGCCTCCATGCATGTCTCGCGTTCGTTTTTCATGGCTTTGGCCGTCAGCGCAATGATCGGAAGCTTGTGCATGCCGGGATGGCGGCGTATCGCCTTCATCGCCTCGTAGCCTCCCATAACCGGCATCATGATGTCCATAAGAACCAGATCGAATCCGTCTTGTTCCTGTAAAATCTCCACCGCCGCCTTGCCGTGCTCCGCCGCTAGAACCGTTACGCCTTTTCGCTCCAGTGCCGTTACGAGCGCGAAAACATTACGGGCATCGTCGTCAACGAGAAGCACCTTCTTCCCCTTAAACAACTGTTCATCGGAACAAACGGCTTCAGCCGCTTCGTTCCTACCGGATTCCCGTTCTCTCTCGGCGCTTTCCAATTCATTCGCGTTCGAGCTTGAACTCGCAATCGCTTTCGCGGATGCATTCTCGCTTGCGGCCGCCGCTTCCTCGTACTCCCCGCTCGCCGGCTCTGCTTGCTCCGGCTCCGGCTTGCTAGGCACATACAGAGTAAACGTGCTGCCCTTGTTCAGCTCGCTTCTGACGACGATGGAACCGCCGAGCAGCCGCGTAAACTCGCGGCATATCGATAAACCGAGCCCGGTTCCTCCATATTGCCGGTTAGTCGTACCGTCGACCTGCTGGAAGGCTTCGAAAATAATAGGCTGCTTATCGATCGGAATGCCGATCCCCGTATCCGTTACGGATATCGCCAGCACGGTTTCCTCTTTATTTAAGGGGAGCAGCTCCTTGATCCGCTCGGGATTGGCAGGATCGATACGTACGGTAACCGAACCCCGTTCGGTAAACTTGAAGGCATTCGATAACAGATTTTTCAAAATTTGCTGCAGCCTCTGACCGTCCGTTGAGATGACAGAAGGCGCTTCAGGATGCATCAGCACTTCGAACGCCAAATGTTTGGCGGCGGCAACCGGTCCGAACATGCCCTTCATCAGTTGCGGTATTTCCGTAACATTGACTTCATCCGTCATGATTTCGATTTTCCCCGCCTCGATCTTGGACAAATCCAGTATATCGTCGATGAGGCGCAGTAAATCTTGTCCGGCGGTATAGACGACACGCGAATAATCCTCGACCTCCGACATGTCCATATCCGCGTTATTTTCTGCAAGCATTTGCGACAGGATGAGAATACTGTTCAGCGGCGTGCGAAGCTCGTGAGACATATTCGCCAGAAAATCGGACTTGTACTGCGAGTTCGTCTCCAGCTCCCGCGAATACCGTTCCAGCTCGTCCTTCGCTTTCTTGAGCTCCAGCGCTCGCTGTTCGGCATAGAGGTTCTGCTCCTCCAGATGTTCATTGGAGATTCGCAGCTGTTCTTGCTGCATTTGCAATTCTTCGGATTGCGCTTGCAGCTCTTCCGATTGCGTCTGCAGCTCCTCGGTCAGCATTTGCGACTCGCCCAGCAGCCGTTCCACTTCCATGCGTCCGAGCACGCTCGTAATCGCGGAACCGAACTTTTCTTGCAGCAGATCCAGCAAGGTAAGATGCTGGGAGAGAAACGGCTGAAGCGCGGCGAATTCGACCACCGCTTCAACCCGGCCGTCAACCAGAATGGGAGCGACTAGTAAGTTGCGCGGCGAGGAAACGCCTAAGCCTGTCGTTACTTTGATATGCTCGTCCGGCAAGCTATCGATGAGGAACAGCCTTTTATCAAGCGCGCATTGACCGACCAGCCCTTCTCCCAAACGAAAGCTGGAGGCAGCATCTTCCTGCCCGGCAAGCGCATAGCCGGCAACCTTGAAGAAAGTGGTATCACCGCCTTGGTTCCTGCGAAGATAAACGACCCCGTATGCCGCTTGAAGCATAGGAGCCAGCTTCGTGACGAAGGCTTGCGCCAGTACCGTTATATCGGTAATGCCCTGGTACATCGTTGAAATTTCCGTCAAGCTTTTCTGTATCCAGCTTTGCTTCTCCAAACTGCCAAGCAGATTGTTGGTCGCCTCCGCGAGCTCCCGGATCTCGTCGCGGGATTTCACTTCGATTCGCGCAGTAAGGTCGACCTCGGCATCCGTAATGCTCTGAATCGTTCGCACCACCTGCCTGATCGTTCTGACTATGGATTTAGACAGAAGCAGGGCTACCGCCAGCGTAAGGAGAGAGACCAGACCGACGATCGTGTACAAAATGATTTTGACATTCGCGTTGCTTTGAGTGAGCTTATTGGTGCGATCCGCCGTTAGTTTCTTCTCTTCAGCAAGAAAGGAATCAAACTGCGTACGCAGCTGATCCATGATTTTCTTCCCTGTATTTTGCTCGAAATGCCGGTTTAGAGCGTCCGAGTTGTTTTCTTTTTTACGTGAAATGACGTATTCGCCGGTATTCGAAACCCAGTTTATAATCAGCGGTTTCATCTGCTCCAAATTGCGCTGCTGCTCTACGTTATCGGCTAACAGCGTATGCAGCTTGTTATAATTGTCCAGCCAGTTTCGGCTTCCCGCTTCATAGGGCTCGAGATACTGTTCGTCTCCGGTTATCGCGAACCCTCTCATACCGGTTTCCATGTCCAGTATGTTCTTCTGAACCTGATTCAACAGATCGTGCGCTTCGATATCGTGACCGGATAAGAACTCCACTTCCTTCTGCAGATCGGTCATCCGGTCTGTCACGATAAGCAGCGATACGCCCAAGCAGAGAATAATACAGAAATAGCCCGTAATGATTTTAGCGTGTATGTTGTAGCTCAAGGCTTTCATTGCGGCCGCCTCCCCGTATAGTTCGTATAGAGAATATAACCTCTATTCTACCACAGTCCCTATACAGCGATCCTAAGTGCCACTACGGGAACTCTAGCAACAAACAAGAGCATGCGTTACGAGGTGTTTTCGCTCGATGCGCTCTCGGATAGAACCTGCTTCAATTTGTCGATGGCCCTCTTCTGTATTCGGGACACGCTCATTTGCGAAACGCCCAGTTGCTCGGCTATTTGCCGCTGCGATTGTCCCTCGTCGTAAATCAGATAGAGCACTTGCTTTTCTTCCTGCTTCAGGCAATCCATCGCTTCGATTAAATCCATACGCGTCTCCAGCAGCCGATAGTCGTCCGAAGGAACGGCGATCAAATCCGCAATCGTAGCTGAGCCCTCTCCTTCATTCGAGAGCGGCGTATCGAGCGAAGTATAGTTATAATAGTCGCGGCCGGCCAATATTTCGATCGTTTCTTCCGGTGTGAGCTCCAAAACGGCGGCAATTTCTTCCACGTTCGGGGAACGCTCCAGCTTCACCGTAAGCTCGTCGATCGTACGCTGCACAAGCGAGCTCTTCTCCTTAATTTTTCGGGGCACCTGGATATACCAGGACTTATCGCGCAAATAATTTTTCAAATGCCCGATTAAGCTTTTCATGGCATAGGCTTCGAACGGGATATTTGTCGAGCTGTCATACTGCTTAAACAAACGAAGCATCGCCATTTGCCCGACTTGATACAAATCCTCGATCAAATCTGGCCGGTTGCGCGACATTTTGCCTGCAGCCGTTCGCACGATCGCTTCGTAATGGAGCAGAAGAACCGTTGCCGTTTCCTCGCATTCCGTTTCTTTATAAATTTTCATCTTGGAGTACATTTCGTACAAGGGCTTAGAGGATTCGTTTACATTCATGCCATCTCCTCTTTTCTGCTCAGCCGCTTCGTCAAGACAATCTCCGTTCCGCTGCCGTTATCCGCATGCACCTGTACGTCATCCATTAACGCCTCCATGAGAAAGAGCCCCAGTCCGCCTACCGACACCTCGCTAATTTCATTCTGGTGCGGAGGGATGGCTCGGCCAGCTTCTCCCGCATAGGAAAAGCTCTGACCATGATCTTTTACGGAAATGGTAACCCCGTCCCCGCTGTTCTCGAAGCGGATGTCAATCGTTCCCGGTTCCCCTTCCCCGTAAGCGTGCAAAATCGCGTTATTGCATGCCTCGGCAACAGCTACTTTCATATCTTCGATTTCCTCGAAGGAGAAGCCGGCTTTCGTAGCAAAACCGTACAAAGTCAATCTGATAATATCTAAATATTCCGCATTGGCGGGAACCGTTAGGCTTACGTATGGATTCATAGTCATTCTTCTTTCCTTTCCTGATTGTCCTAGTGCGGGTTGCCCGCGAAAAAACGCGAAACGCCTGTCAAATCGAGTAGCCGCTGGATCGGCGCGGGCGTATACGCCAACCGGAAGGAAGCGTTCATCGCCGTTCTGGCTTTAAGAATCGATACGAAAATGCCGATACCGGTACTGTCGATATACGTGACCTCGCTCAAATTCAGGATAAGCGTTCGGTCCCTCTCCTTCACTAGGGGATCAAGCTCCGTTGTCAAATAAGTCGCTGCGGATAGATCAAGCTCTCCGCTTAAGTGTACGACATTCTCATTTTCCGTCGATTGCTTGTGCAACCGGAACTTATGCATGGCGCTCATTCAAGATCCTCCTCAATCAGCATCACCGTTACGAGGTGTTTGGGTCTGCATTGGTCTAAGCTTATGCCAAAGGTCCAGCGCTGCGGCGATCCCGTCCAGGACGGCATGCCATCGGCCGGTTCGCGCCGAGCTCGTCTTGCCGCTTATTGTCTGCTTCAAGGATGCGGCAAGGCTTGCCGCGGACTGCTTTACCGACGACGTGATTTCATGAACGGCTTGTCCGACATCGTTCACGCTGCCGAAAACATGATTCAGCTTCGATAGCTTCATTCGCAAATCGAGCGCCATTTCATTCGTATTTCCGATCACGTCCTTGACTTCCTCGCTGATTTCCTTGACTTCATTCTTCATTTGCCCCATGGCAAGCGTAATTTCGTCCAAGGAGCCTTTAAGCGATTGCAGGGTTTGGATAAGAAAAAAAGTCAGAACGACGAATGCAATCGCGACCATGATCGCGCTGATCTGCAGCAGCATAGCGACCCCTCCTTTTTCCGCATGACTACCATTACCCGCTCGTGATCGGATTGAAACAGCCTATCGCATAAATAATTCGGACTGTTTCAACCGGGCGGCGGAAGGGTAACGATACTTATCACCACCTATTCCCTATACTTGGAGGTAAAGATCATGTCAAAAGCCGAAACGAAAGCCGTTCCCTTAACGGAAATCTTAAACAAACAAGTCGCTAATTTCTCCGTCTTATATATGAAGCTTCACCATTATCACTGGAATGTCAAAGGCGAGCACTTTTTCACGCTGCACGTTAAATTTGAGGAATTTTATACGGAAGCGGCCTTGCATCTGGATACCGTCGCCGAAAGAATGCTGTCGCTGCGCGCCGTTCCGACGGCAACGCTGAAACAGCAGCTCGCGATCGCCTCAATCAAGGAAGCAACAGGCGAGGAAAGCGCACCGCAGATGGTCAAGGTATTGGCAGGCGATTTCGACTGCATTTGCTCGGATCTCACGATGGGCATTTCTTTGGCCGAAGAGCATCGCGATCAGCCGACCGCCGACATGCTGATTGCCATCCGCTCGTCGCTCGAGAAACACAGATGGATGCTCGAAGCTTATTTAGGCAAGTAATAGCAGCAAAGCCACGGAAGGACGGGCTACCCGTCCTTCCGTGGTTTTGTTACGAATAATTTCATAGGTGCCTCGATCCAAACCGCCTTTCCCTCACTCACAATGAGAAATGTAGAGTTCCCTTAAGCTTCGACCGGTTTCAAATCGGCCTAACGTGCATTTCACCGCTTCCGTTAGCGCATACGCGCCCTTATTTTGCCGAAATCATAACCAAGCACATGTCGTCCTGAGGCGCTTCGAGCTTCGAGCCCGGCTGCAAACGGTCGAGCAAGGCGGCGGGATCATGACCGGCTTGCTCCCGCAAGCTGCGGATGAGCTTGGCAGGGCCATCTTCGCGCTCCTCCTCCAGCCACTCCGACAGCCCGTCCGTGTAGAGCAGAATGCGGGCTTCCTCGCTGTACGGAATCACACCTTTTGCCATGTCGATATGTTCAAAAAAACCGAGCGCGCAGCATCCTTCCGTCAGCAGCCTCACTTCCCCGTCTACATACGCAATCCCTGCCGGATGCCCGGCATTCACATATTCGATCGTCCGCTTTTCCGTATCCAGCACGAAATAGATCGCCGTAAAGTAGTAGTTGATCAAGCTATCCGGCTTATACAGCTGATTCATTCGCCGGTTTAACTCCTGCATCACGGCTATTGGATCACCCATTCCCGTAATCGTATCTTTTAAGGCGGAATAGATGTACATGCATGCAAGAGACGATGAGATCCCATGCCCCATCATATCGAGCAAAATGATGCCGTACCGGTTCGGTCCGATCGGATACCAGGCGTACAGATCGCCGGCTAGCTCGGATGAAGGCTCGTACACCGCGGAAATATACGCCCTCTCGTCCTGAACCGGACTGCTGAGCATGCTTCGCTGCACTTGCTTGGCGAGATCCAATTCATATTGGATCCGCTTGTCTCTTTCCTTATGCCAATCCTTCTCATGCTTCAAGCGAAGCGTCGAACGGATCCGGGCCAGCAGCTCCACCTTATTGATCGGCTTCATCACGTAATCAAGCGCGCCGGCATCCAGCGCCTCAGCCAATTTAAGGGAATCCCCCATCGCCGTGACGAAAATGATTGGAAGATCGCGGAATCGCTCTTGCCCCAGAATCGTTCGGCAGGCTTCCACTCCGTCAATCTCCGGCATCATCATATCCATCAGGATCAAATCTACCGGTACTTCCGCCGTACTGGAAGAATCCATGTCCAGAAAATGATAAAGCTCTCTGGCGGATGAAAGCAAAACCAATTTATCGTAGCCGGCTTTGAGCAGGATTTTCTCGATGACGATTAGATTCGTCGCATTGTCGTCTACAATAACAATATTCAATTAGCCAACCCCCTATAGGGCGAATCGTAATGGGTGCCCTAGTCTATTATCATAGCATGGAATTGCGTGACGCTCTCCTTTTTACTACCCGCCGAACGGCATTTTCAATCAGGTTTTCCATCGGTTGTTTAGCGGATTTTCCGTTCGCTGTTTCACATGCCGCCAATACGGGTACATGCTAAGTAGGAAACGATCTACTAACGACAAAGGAGAGATGTACGATGAGTGAAGCAGCGGAAACGAATAAAGGCGGACTTTGGTTAGGATTGTTGATCGGAGGGGCGTTAGGAGCTGCCGCTTCATTACTGTTGGCTCCGAAGTCAGGCTCGGCTTTACGCGAGGATTTGTCCAATACTTATAAATCTCTTCACGAGAAAAAAAGAAGACTGGCTTCGACCGTCAAGGAAAAAGCCCAAGACGTTGCGAACAGCATCGGCAATCACGCCTCCGAGCTTTCCGAGAAAGCCAAGGAAGGAAAGCAAATCGTGGCGGATACGGTGCAAGCCGTTAAAGAAGATATTCAAGGCAGGAACGGCTCGGGAGCTTGAGTCCTGTCGCGGAATAAGAGGACAGCCCGCGGCGCGCGATGAAGAGCACCCCCATTTTGCTAGACACTAGGAGGAGATGACTATGGATAAAGGAACGCTGCATGAGCAGTTTACCGACTTAGGACTGGAACGAATCGAGCATATCGAGCAATCAACGTACCGGTTAACGATTAGCAGCGATGTAACCGGCACCGACTACCCGCTGATCGTAACGACCGTCACATGCGAACAGGGTAATACGGTCGTTAACTTTGAGGAAGCCGACTTCGAAGGCGGTGAAGCGGTTCCGCTTCATGTCCGCAGAGCGGCGCTCGACAAGCTGATCGAGTTAGAGCTGCTGTTCCTCGATACGGCGGCCAAATCGCTTAAGGAAGCCAACAACAGCTCTATGGCGCAGGACATGGACGAGATGAAGAAGCTCGGCAATGAGATGAAACACATGAAAACCGGAAGCGAGCTTCTGGAAAACAATCAGATACCGGATCCGATGCAATAACAGGCAACGTGCGAGGCTGTCCCGTAAAGCCGTGAACCGGGCCGAGGGACGGCCTTTTTTGGCGAGCTCAGAAGGACTGAGGATGCAGCCGACAGGATAGTGAACCTCTGTTCACTAATAATGAATCTAAACTCAGTATTTAGGTTGATAAACGTGCTTCCGTGCGAAATAGTGAAGGAAAGTTCATAAATAGTGAACCTTACGGCCAAATAGTCCCTTTTGCTTCACTATCCGCTCGGAAATGGGGAAATGGGTGAAAATAGTGAATGTAGGTTCATAAATAGTGAAGCCAGGTTCACTCGGGACCAATGTCCCCCTTCTTCGCTAGCGAAAACCGAAGGATTGCCAATCGCATCACTGGGCAATAAGGAAAAAGGGGCTTGTCTCAGACTAGCTGAAACAAGCCCCTATCTTAACCGCCCGCTTGAACCCTTAATGCATCATCGGCGGATAATAATAGATCGCAGGATCGTAATCATCGCCTCCATATTGCGTTCCGCCCCATGCGATCACGACGATCTTGTCATTTTCCATTTCGGCTTCCAGTCGCTCCGCATCCGATTCGGTGAAGCCCATCGACCTCATTTTGGCACGCAGCTCGTCGCCCCGGGAGCGAAAAATATTGGCGATCGCAGTGCCGAGCCCCTCCTCGGGTACCCCGATCTGCCCAGCGCTCGCTCTTTCCGCTACGCGTTCTGTGCGGTCTTTATCGTAGGCCAGCACATAAATGTTGTCTTCCCTGTATCCTTCCGAACGAAACGTTCTAACTTGGACTTGTGCCGCATTCACATTGTCGACCGTCTTCACTTTCGTTTCCATGATTTTCATATAAATCCCTCCTAAATGAGAAATGATGAAGCTTGTATTCGTCTTGCTGATCATCATTACCCGCTACCTTACGTATTGAAACGGTTATGCCGGCTTATCCGTTACGATCTCTGCGGCACAACCTCATCCTTTCCCCGTAAAAAGCCCATAATCGCACGATTGGAACAGACCTACCCGTGACGCATAAACGCACCAATAAATGAGAAATCCCCGGTTTAATCCAACAAAGGGGTTATGACCATCAGGAGCAAGGAAATGCAAAGCAATGAAAAGGTTACCGGTTTCGACAGCTTTTGCATCCCTGCTCCCTTGTACCATCCCGAGAATTGCAACCGGTTCCGATAAAGCACATAAATCAGGACGAGAATCGCGACTCTCGCGAGCCATGCATACTCATTTCGGTCTATAGGAAAGCCGGCAATGGAATACGCAGCATTCTGCAATACGCTGAACAAGATACCTAATACCATCACCAGCACGAGGATGCGCAGCAGCTCTAACATATACCTCAGAATCGAAACCATCTCCCTCGACAATCGACAGTCGCCCTTGCACTATCGATATTTATCCCTATATCTCTATGACTCGTCCGCATTCCCGGGAATCCGAACGATCGTTTCCCAATGCAGTACTAGCTCGGTAAAGCTTTTACTCGATCCCAGCCATTCCCCTTGTGCACGGAATGATCGTTCTCATCGAACAGCATCGTGCTTTGTTGTGCAATGACCTGTATATCGAATCTCACCCCACTCCAACCGGCCTCAACCGCCACATAAAAAAAAGCCCGATTTCTCGGGCTTTCTCCGGTTACGATGCGAAATAAATCTTACCTACGCTTTCCCCCACGAAGGGCTTAAAGCAAACCGCACCGCGCGGTTGATCAAAACAGGAAGCACCGACACATGGCCTTCGTCCTCGAATTCGCGGAAGGCTACTCGCAAGCCCCTGCTTGTAAGAAGGGATAGACGCTCCGACATGTCCCTGGCGTTATCGTTCATCGGAATTCTAAGGTTCCCCTCGAATTCTCCTACCCCGATCAAAACACCTGCATCCAGTCTTTCCCGTTCGAGTCCCGCAGCAAATCGCCTTTCCGCCTCAAGCAGTACGCGCTGGTTCCAATGGATGGACGGACTGCCTGCGATATACGTTTGGAATGATCCGGGCTTGTTGAAAAGCGCATGCAGCACGAAGAGTCCTCCTAGCGAGTGGCCGAAAATCGTTTGTCTTTTCGGGTCGATGCTGAATTCGCGCTCGATTGCCGGCTTCAGCTCGTCTTCGATAAACGCCAGGAACGATTCCGCACCGCCTTGTTCGGGCCAGGCTTTCCCGTCGGGGCTTTGCGGCAGTTCGCTTTCGGGCACCGGCATCGTAAAATCGCGATGACGGGCGGGATCGAACGGCTCATCCGTCCGGTAGCCGATGCCGACGATTACGGCGGGAACGACCCCCGTCTTGTCCGGCCTCCTCCCTTGTACGCGAACCGCTTCCGTCATCGTCCCGAACACGGCATTCGCATCAAGCAAATAGATAACGGGATAACCGGTTGCAGGCGGTTCCTCCGCCGGCACGGCAATGAAGATCCGGTAGTGCCGGTTATTCGTGCGTGCCTGCATATCGCGCTGTATCGAACGGGGCATTTCAACCTTCTGCTCCTTCGCAGCCGCGGCACCCGTTGACATCCGTTCCGTTCCTCTGCTTTCCATCGTTCCTCCTCCGCCTCTCTGACGGCTCCGATTGGAGCCCTTCTCTGAAACTTCTTTATTTAGCTAAGCCCGCACTTGTTTACGGTAGAGTAATAAAATAAAATAGGGCACGCCTATAATCGCTACCACGATGCCGACCGGCAATTCCGCCGGGGCAAACAGCGATTTGCCGATATAGTCGGCAACCATAACGAGCAGCGCGCCGACGACGCCGCAAACCGGGATCATTCGCCTATGCGCGTTCCCGACAAGCCGCCTTGCGATATGCGGAGCCATCAAACCGATAAAGCCGATGCCTCCCGAAACGGACACGCAGGCGCTGACGATGCCGATACCGCTCAAGAGGAAGATCGCTTTCTCCTTCTCGGCGGCCACTCCTACGCTGACCACGCTGTCTCCGTCCATCTGGAACAAGTCCAGAATGTAGGACCGCCTAACGATGACCGGGATCAGCACGACAAGCCACGGCACGATCGAAGCGATATATTTCCAGTTCGCATTATAGATGCTGCCGGAAATCCATACCGCAGCCATCTCAAAATCCTTGGCGTTCATCTTCAGCGTAATATAAAGCGAAACGGCTCCCAAGCCCGAAGCTATCGCAATGCCGGTTAACAAAAGACGCTGCGGCTCCAGCCGGCCGTTCTTCCATGCAAACGAGTAAATAAGCAGCGCCGCCGCAAGCCCGCCTGCCAGCCCGAACAGCGGCATGGCCAGGATGGGCATCCAGCCGGTTCCTTTTATCTGGCCTTGATAAAAGAACAAAAAAATGACCATCGCCGCGCCCGCTCCGGCGTTAATGCCGAGAATGCCGGGATCGGCCAAACCGTTGCGCGTAATCCCCTGCAAAACGGCGCCGGCGATGCCGAGCCCCATTCCCACGAGAACCGCGATGACAATCCGGGGGAGGCGGAACTCGAAAATAACAAGATCCTGATCCCGCTGCGGATCGATCCGCAGCAGCGTACGCACGACGTCCTTCACGGAAATATCGAAGGCGCCGTTCGTCAGGCTCACGTACAACGTAATGAGCATAAGGCCTATGCCGATTGACATTACGGCGGCAAACCGGACTTTGGATGACTTAGCCACGCACAGCGCCTCCCTTCGTCCTTACTAAATACAGAAAGAACAGGACGCCGAGCAAAGCCGTAACGACGCCGATGGGCATCTCGTATGGATAGTTGAGAAATCTGCTAAGCACGTCGCATAACGCCAGGAAGATACCTCCCAGCACCGCTGAGCAAGGAATGACCCGGCGGTAATCGACTCCGGTCATAAACCGTGCGATATGCGGAACGATGAGTCCGACAAAACCGATCTTCCCGGCCAGCGCAACGGATATCCCGGTAAGCAGGATGACGCTCAAGGTCGCGATCAGCTTGATCATCCATGTTTTTTGTCCCAAGCTGACGGCAATGTCCTCCCCGAGGGACAGCACCGAGATCGATTTGGATATCCATACGGCCATGACGAGACCGATGATGGCAAACGGAATCGTCAGCTTGATAAGCGCCGGATCCAGCTGATGCAGCCTTGCATTATACCAGAAGCTAATATTTTGCGAGACTTGAAAATAGGTCGATAATGCCGCCGATATGCTGCTGAGAAACGTGCCGATGATCGTGCCCAGGATCGCCATCCGAACGGGCGAGAGCCCGCCGGGAAGCGCGCCAGCCAGCCCGAATACGATGATCACGCTAAAGGCCGAGCCCGCAAAGGAGTATACGATCATGTCCATGGAGGAGGCGTTCGGCATGAAAACCATGCAGAGGGTAACGGCAAATGCGGAGCCGTCCGAAACCCCCATGATCGAGGGCGAGGCCAAATAATTGCGCGTCATTCCTTGCATAAGCGCTCCGGATACGGCGAGAAAGGCGCCGATCAACAGCGCCCCAACGGCTCTCGGAATACGGGAATGCATAATGATTTGATGGTCTGCGTTGCCCGGATCAAAATGGAGCAGCGCCTCTCGTACCGTGCCGAACTCGATATGCTTAGGCCCGTACAGAACCGACAGCAGCATCGTGAATACGATGACGACCGGAGAACTCCATAGGATCAGGGCTGTAGCGGGATTTTTTACTCGCATGCCGTCCGTCTCACTTTGCTTGGTTGAATGTGATCTTTTTCAATGCGTCCAGGAACGCGATTTTGCTGTAAGCCGTCCCGCCTTGGGTAAGCGGGTCCACGAGGTTGACATACAAATTGCCGTTTTTCACCGCATTCACACTCTTGAAAATCGGATTGTTCTTCAAATCGTCCAGCGCTTTCGGCGTATCTTTATTCTCGTCCTCCGAGAATTGAATGAAGAGGTAATCCGGGTTGATTTCCGTCAGCTTTTCCATGGAAATCTGCTGCTGAGCCTTCGCCTGCTTCACTTCAGCGGGAACGGTTGCGCCGAGCTCCGCATACAGCGACGGATTGAAGAACACGTCCTCGGGATAGACGAACAGATTGCCCGTCCGGACCCGAACGGCCAGAACCTCTTTTTCCTTGATGACAGGAGCGATCTTCTCCTTTACCGCTTTGAGATCGTCCTTGTATGTTTGCAGCGCCTTCTTGGCCTGCTCCTGTTTCCCGGTCAGCTCCGCAAGCAGATTCAAGTTCGCCTCCCAGTCCGTCGAAATATGGGAAACCGGAATCGTAGTGGCGATCTTGGCAAACTTCTCCGCCGTCTCGGCAGGGAATTTGGTGCTGCTAAGAATGATATCGGGCTTCAGCTTCAAAATGGTTTCGAGGCTCGGCTGCGTCTTCTCTCCGACACCCGTTACGCCATCGGTTATTTTGTCAAACAGCGAAGGGAACTTCCCGCCGACGGTAATCGCTCCAAGCGGCTTGACACCTAGCACCAAGGCATCCTCCATCGATTCCAACGACCCGCTGATGACGATCTTGTCGGTTTGGCCCGGAACCGTATACGATTTGCCCAAATAACTGATCGAGCGAGGCGCCGTTGAAGCGGCTGACGGACTGACGGACGGACTCGCCGATGGACTCGGACTCGTACCGGCGCTCTTCGGGCTTGCCGAAGCGCCGCTTACCGGCTTCGCCTCCTCCTTCGCTCCGCATGCCGCCAATCCGAGCATCAGGATCGATGCTATACCAAGTGCCAAAACTCTTTTATTCATTACTATACGTTCCCCTCTCCACTGCCTTCGTTTAATTGATAACGATTCTCATTATAAACCGCCTATTCGGGAGCGAACATGGACAATAGCAAGAATCATTATGGACGATCTCCACATACCTGCAGAAGCAGATCTTCAATCATTCGTTCGCAAGCGTATGCGGAATATTCCCGCCAAGGATCCGATGAAATCAGGTATACCTGGTTTTGGCGCACCGCCTTCAGGTTCTTCCACATTGATGACGCTTGAAGCGTCTGCCAACGGCTCAAGGATTCCGGCTCCTGACAAACATTCAGCAAAATACGGTCCGCATCGTACGCGGTAAGCTGTTCCTCCGAGATCGGCTGCTTGTAGTGATCGGCATGAAAGCCGGGAAACGGCTTCATCCGCAAGTCACGGTAAAGCACGTCTCTCATCCCCCGGGTCGGACATACATAAAAGCTTTGCTTATGGAAGCTCACCGGGAGGACGAGCTCTTCCTTCAATTCCTTATTCACCCGTTCCCGGACATGATCCGCTCTCCGGTCGTAGCTGCGCAGCCAGCTTTCCGCTTCCTGGGATGCGCCTAGCACATCCGCCGTCAGCCGGAACTGCTCCCGCCAATCCGTTCCTCCGGAAGGGATATAATGAACCGGCGCGATTCTCTCAAGCCGCTCCCTCTCATCCGCTTCCATATCGTCCAGACTCAGGATCAAATCCGGTCTGTCTTGATCGAGCGCTCTAATATTCGCTTCCCAATCCTCGTTAAACCGGTAAGCGCTAAGGTGCAGCGGGATATCCGCGCGATATGTCCTATAATAGTAAGCCGTCCATTTGGGGTGAAGCGGAGCGGCGTAAGGGATCGTCTTCAGGGCAAGCAAATGGCCGAGTACGTGCGGCATGTAAGCGGCTATCTTGCGGCGGCGGTTTTTCAAATATGCCGTGGGCGACACCCCTACCGATTTCTTGAACATGCGGCTAAAATAAAACTCGTCGCCATACCCGATCTGATGGGCGATATCGCGCAAGCGGACATCCGAACTCACCATGAGCTGCTTAGCGGCATTTACCCTTATCTCCGTCACGTAATCGATCGCGCTGATCCCATACGTCTTTTTGAACAGATTCACGTAATATTTCGGGCTGATCTCCGCCATTCGAGCCAACTGCTCGATCGTCAGACTCTCGCTGTAGTGGTTCTCGATATAGGCTCTGGTACGGTCCAGTGCGGTGCGCGAATCCGACTCGGGCTCGTACCGGAATTGCTTGATTACCCAGTGCAGCAGTTCCTGAAAAGCGGCTTGCCCGCCAAAACGCTCCAATGGCCGCTCGCTGCGGAAATGGTCATAAACCTTATCGCATAGGACGAGCATCCGCGTATCGGCGTGAACCGGAATTTCCCCATGGTACGGGAAGACGAAGTCGGATTCCGAATCGCGTTTGACATCGAACGTAATCTTATAAAGATCCGGCTTTTCCCCTTTTCCGGCAGTTAGGCCGACGGTTTGTCCGGGAAGCGCGATATGTACGGTATCCTGGCTGAGCCGGTACTCCTGCAGATCGATCGTCAGCCGGCCTTCGCCTCCTTTGGCAACGAACAGGACATGCGATTCGATCAGCTGCTGTTCCTTGCCCATCGAACGAAGTCGATCGATGCCGCGAAGCTTGCACCACAGATCGTCTAACGAAGCGTGCACTTGCAAATCTTGATAACTGGACTTGGACAAGAGGAATCCCCCTCTAAATCATGCGAATGATAATCATTATCATGTAATAGGCTAGCATAGAGGCAGTAACAGGTCAAGAGGATAACGCTTTCTAGAAAACTCTAGTAACAATCAAGTAAACATAAAGACACACCGCAGAGAAATCGGCGGTGTGTTTTTTCTTATGGGGAATAGCTGGCGGTTCCGTCCATATCGACGGCTCTGCCGTTTATTTTAGCTTCGGCGAAGGTTGCTTGCCGAATGATCGCATAAATATCGCACAACCGAAACAGCTGTTCGATGTGATAAACGCCGAAAGGCAGTTCGGAGCGATAAACCGTATCCGATATATGTGCGGCAATCTTAGCCGTCATATCCGCTTCATGATGTCCGTGCACCGTAAGCTCCGCTTCGATCTCCTCGCTGCCTCTCCTCCCCTTTGCATCGACTTTAACGGCATACCTGTCGTCGCCGAAGCTGAGCAATCCGAAGCTGCGGATAACGGCTTGACGAAACCATGCGACGCTCAGCATACGGAACAGACCCGACGCTTTCAGAACGGCCAGGAAGGAAGTTGCCATACCGGAGTCCAAGCAAAGCCGCGTAGCTACACTCGGCACGTTAAGCGTCCTAGGAAGCGATTGCTGATCCGCAAAAGGAAAGAGGAAAGCTTTTTTGCGGGACAGATCCGAACCAAAATCCATACGCTTCCCCTTCGTAAAGCTGTAAGCGGTGACGCTCCGGTTATTTTGCATAATCGCATACCGCGCGTTCAGATTATCGACCGTCCATTCGATTGCCGCTCGGCCATGCTTGTCCCCAAGTCCCAGCATGATCCCGATCTCGATGGTCTTCGTTTCATCCATCCACCGAGATGCCTGCACAGCCAAAAGATTCGTAAGACCCGGAGCGAGCCCGACGCTAAGAACAGCCGTTGCCCGAGCATCCTCGGCCGCCTTATGCAAGCTTTCCGCTTGAGACAAAAAAGCGCCGTTCGCCGAAATGTCTACGTAATGCGTGCCGCTGCGTATGCAAGCCTTCACGAAAGAAGTGTCCGTTTGATCCAGGCACATGACGATCAGCCTCGCGCGTTCAAAAAAGGACAAGTCAACCGGCTTGCTAATGTCCGCTTGCAGCGGTTTGACTCTGCCGTTCGTCGTTTGGCAAAACGCCTCGGCGCGCTTCAAATTGCGTCCGGCCGCGTAAACTTTGCCCGGGTAGATTTCGCCCAGGGATTCGCATATCATTTGACCTACGTGGCCGTAACCGCCTATTACGATGATGTCTTCTTTCAATCCTTTTCAACTCCCCGCTTTTCCTATACACTAACTATCAAGAATCATTCTCAATTATAACGATGACATACAAAAGCACCATCCCATTTAAGTGGGATAGTGCCGATAGGAGATCCTTCATGCAGACTGCCATAGAAGTCTTTAAACGGAAGCTAGGTACCCTTGCCAAATCTTCCTCAACCCCACAGGAATACAGGACGGCTGTAATCCGCACGGTGCGCGGCATCGTCCCCTTCGACGCGGCCTGCTGCACGTCTGTGGATCCCCAAACGCTTTTATCCACCGGCGCCATCTCCGAAGAAGGCATCGAGTCGATTCATCATGGCTTGTTCGCTAATGAATACATGCATGAGGATTTCAACCGATACGAACGCCTGGCAAAGGAAACCGATCCCGTCGCAACCTTAAGCCAGGCGACCGGAGGCGACTTGGACCGGAGCGCCCGGTACCGGAACGTTTTGCTTCCCGCAGGCTTTCATGACGAGATGCGAGCGGCTCTTGTGCACAAGGGAGTCTGCTGGGGGTATGTAACGATGTTTCGCCGGCATGAAAGCCCGGCATTCAAGGAAGAAGAGCGCAAACTCCTCTCTTCCCTCGTCCCGACGATTGCTTATCATCTGCGCAGCATCACGCTTGCTATGCCCGGCAAGGGAGTCGTAGCTTCCGAAGAAGATCCCGGGATCATGGTTCTATCCGTCGAGCTAAAGATTATCTCGTCCAATGCGGCTGCGGACCGCAGGCTAACCGCTTTGCGCGAATGGGAATCCATCGGCAGCCATACGCTTCCAAGACCGATACGGGCGGTCTGCTCACGCGCGCTTGCGGAGAAGGAGCAATCGGCTCGCTCCGATGCGAAGGTTTGCATTCGAATGCCCGAAGGGACGTTTATGACGATTCGTGCCGGCCAATTGAGAAGCGCTGCCCATGACATCCAGCTTGCAGTATGGTTCGAGACGGCGAAACCGGCGGATATTTTACCCTTGATTACAGAAACATACGGGTTATCGGAGAGGGAAAAACAAATTCTCAATCAAATCGTCAGAGGGCAAGCGACGAAAGAAATCGCGCGTTCGCTGCACATCTCCGCTTATACGGTGCAGGACCACTTGAAATCGATTTTCGGCAAAACGGGAACAGCAAGCCGAAGGGAGCTTATTTGGCGGCTGTTCTCGCGTTATAATATACCGCCCGGAGATGGATCGAATTAACCGTTCTGCTACACCAGCTCCCCAATATCCGCAAATCCCCTTCGCTTCGCCCATGCGGCAGGCTGCGTCCACGGTTCGTCTGCCGGCAGGCTGGGATCGGCTCCCTTCTCCAGCAAAAACGCGGCCATTTCCCGCTTTCCGTATTTCGCTGCCCAGCCGAGCGGTGTCGTGCGGTATTCCTCATCGACGGCATGGAGATCGGCACCGAACGCAAGGAGCAGTCCGGCGAGCTCGACGCTGCCCGTCAAGGCTGCCTTGTGCAGGTATGTAACGCCCAGCCAGTTCGCGTGATTCGGATCGGCTCCGGACTCGAGCAGCAGCCTGACCATATCGGGTCCCGTATCCATTGCATAGCCCATGTAGTTATTGGCGTACCATGGCGCGTTCAAATCCGCTCCGCCGCGAATCAGCATGCGGACAATGTCCGTATGCCCATATCCGGCGGCCATGCAGAGAGGGCCGTAGTCGCCTCCTGCATGGATCAGCGACGGATTCGCTTTGATAATCTCGCCGGCCAAATCGATTCTCCCCAAGCAGCAGGCGGAGTCAAGATTCATCGTCGCGCCGGCGGCATACAGCATGTTTACAAGTCCGTCCCGCTTCTGCTTCGTTGCCATGAACAATGGATTACCCCCAGCCTCCACGGTGGCGTTCGGATCCGCCCCATGCTCCAGCAGCACGCCGGCGCATTCCTCGTGATTGCCGGCGACGGCAGCCCAAAGCGAGCTTCCGCGAGGAGCGTCCCGTTCCTCCGCATTCGGGTCGGCTCCGCGCTCGAGCAGCAGCTTAACCGTTTCGGCATGTCCGTACTTGGCGGCATAGCTGAGCGGTCTTCGGTCCACTGAATTTTTACGGTTCGCGAGGCCGGGATCCGTTTGCAGCATCGAAGCTACAAACTCGGTATCGCCGACGGCAGAGGCGGTCCACACGTCGTACTCCGCGCCGCGGGCGGCTAAATAACCTGCAAAAAACCACAGGTTTCGCATCGCTTGCTTCCGCAAATCCCGGTTGGCCCGAAACCAGTAATCGCCGTGAACGGCTAGCTGCAGCGGCGTCGCGCCATCCGCTCTCCTGGCATGAATATCGGCTCCGCGGCGAAGCAATTCGTCAACCAGCCATGGCTGCCTGGTGAGCGCAGCCCAGTGCATGGGGGTATTGCCTCGTTCGTCGCCGGCAAATGCGCTTTCGGGACATTCGTTCAGTTCGCGCAGCACGTTATCCTTCTGTCCTTCTTTGATCAAACCGGCGATTCGGCTTCCGGCAGCCGATGTACGGAAACGGGCTTCAAGATGCCGTTCCAGAAGCTCGGCAATCGCAACAAACCCTCTGTCCTTGGCTTTCGTCACCGGAGTATCCTGCCAGCTGAGCGTTCTCTCGGTCGCATCCGCGCCGTGGTCCAGCAGAAGCTGCACCCCTTCGAGCCGTCCCGATCTTACGGCAAAATGCAGCGGCGTAAAGTACCCCCAGCTACAGGCCGCCAGACTTCCGTCCTTTAGCAATAGCTTGAGCATCGCTTCGTTGTCCCCACGGAGGGAAGCGGTAATCATGTTCCAGATATCAGCGCCGCGTTCGTTGGTTAATCCTTCCGGGCGGCTGCCCGTTTCCATGGCTGCAAATACGGGTTCGGGATGGCTACCGGCCAAAGCGTTCAACCCTTTCTTCACTGATCTCTCGGCCTAACGGCTGCGAGGCGTTCGACAATCGATCTTATCCGTATATCGCCATTTTAGCATGTTCCTTGAGCGGATCGGATACGGATTTTAGCCCCATCCCGTTTATCGCCGGAAGCCAGGTTTAGGACCAAAGAAAAAGAAGCTTGATTGCCAAGCTTCTTCACGTATCATCCTATTCGAGATTCTCTCACACTAACCCTTTTCGCCCAAATCGTATCCGTCAATTTGTTGACTTTCGCTCCTCCGACCGAATAGTCAAATCGCCCGCTTATGTTCGCGCCAATATTGGCGCTTCCCCTCCTCGCGCACCGCGATACCAAGCTTGGCAAGCTCCCTTTTCAAATCGTTCACATCTTCCTTCTCATCCTTCTGCAGCGCCTTTTCTCTCGCCTTCAGCAAGGCGTTGGCACCCGGCGTAAGATCGGGCATGTCCGGAACCCATCTTCTGTATGCATCTTTGAACGGATCGGCTTGAGACCAATAGTAGCCATGCTGCCTAAACGCTTCCGCAACTTTGTCATTTTTGGATTCATGCTTCTCGCGATAGAGCTCCTGATCCGCTTGGCCTATCAAAACGAGCTGCTTGCCGTCCAAAAAAGCGACCGAAACTTCTTCTCTCCCGAACGATTGCTCGGCGCCGCTAATGTGCAGCCGAACGTCCTCATCCGACAGGTAAACGACCAGGCTTTCTCTAAATACATAATATGTTAAAGCGAGTCCGGCAAAAAAGCCGATACAGGTCGTTAAAAAGATTACCCAAACCCCTTGAAAAGAAACGATAAGTTCAAACAGACCTTTAAAAGGCACCCACGGCAAAGAAACCGCCCATTCGGCGATCGCCGGAATGAACCAACCGAGCACCAGTCCGACAACCGGCGGCACCACGCCGACCAGCAGCTTGTCGGTGGACGTTAATCCCAAGACAGTAGCGTTACGTTGTTCGTTCAATTCTTTTCCTCCATTCTTCGGACCGGCAAGGATGAACAAGGACCGCTCGCCTTCTCATTCGAAATCATAAAGAAGGACCGCCAGCTTTGCGCCGGCAGCCCTGTAACTTCGTCGCTATACCTGAAAAAGCTGGACTAGGTTTCCGCAAGTGTCCTCGAATACGGTCTCCGTTCCCGCTTGCGTCCGGGTAGGCTCTTTCCGGAATACGACGCCGAGGCCTTTTAGTCTTTCATACTCCGCATGAATATCGTTCACCCCGAACACGATTACTGGCAGTCCGGCGTTGTAAAGAGCCTCTTGGTAATTCTTCGCGATCGGATTGTTGTTGGGTTCAAGCAGGAGCCCGGTACCGTCAGGCGCTTCCGGCGAGACAACGATAGCCAAGAATGCTTCCGGGACGTAGAGCCTGCTGACGAAGCCCAGCTTCTCCGTGTAAAACGCATAAGCTTCAAGCGGGTTATGGACATATACACTCGTAAGGGCAATTTTCATCGTCATTCTCCTTTTGGTCGCTGTAACCTGCAATTTGCTTAACCGCTGAATTTAAATATAGACAAGGGTATAGCGAAAGTCAATTGGAACGGCGGCATACGATTCAACACTTTTCGTTAAAAAAAAATGGTCTCCTCTTCCGCTGATTTGGTATCATTATCCTGATAGCCAAGGAGGAATGATCATGAACGAGCAGCATTCTGCGGCCGGCTTGTCCGGCAAAAGCCCTGTCAAAAACAAAATCGGCAGCGTATTCATCCCCGTTCGCGATATCGAAAAAGCCCGAAGCTGGTACTGCCGGTTACTGGGCTTTCAAGAAGCCGATTGCCACATCATGAACGGACATTTATGCAGTCTTCCCATGCAGGGGGCCGGTATTCTTTTGGATACGATGCCGATGTGGGGAGGTCAAGACCCGGAGGGAGCGCCCGCCATCCAAACGCCGGCTTTCATGTTTCTTACCGATGACTTGCAATGCTCATTCGCCTATATGAAAGAAATAGGAGTTGAGCTGGTGACGGAAATCGAACACGACCACTGGTTCGTCGTGAAGGATCCGGACGGCAACAAATTGATGATTTGCCGGGAATAACGGTAAAAAGGCTGCATATGCAGCCTTTTTGCAATATCCGAGCATATAGGTTGCAGCCGATCGTGCCCTTGCCCGGCAAACGCACATAGCGGAAGACGCCTTTAACCGTTTATACTGGTTTATCGTTCTCCGCTTCGATCATCAGTAAAAGCCCTTTATACTTTCTCTCAGCGCGTCTCACCCGAAAACCGGCCCGTTTGACCGAATCCAGCGTATTCCGGTCCAGATGACAACCGCCGCAAAGCCTTTTCCATGCCGGCGTGAGCTTGCTTTGCAGCGCACCCCAAACGGGATGGTCTACCTTCACATGCTCCAGAAGCAAAACGGTTGCGCCGGGCCTGCACACTCTCCGGATTTCCGCCAGCGCGACTAGCGGGTCGGGAATCGTGCAGAGCACGAGCGTTCCGACGGCCGTATCGAAGGAATCGGCAGGAAACGGCAAGCTCTCCGCTCTTGCAAGCACCGTTTCGATCGGGATATCCGAAAGCCGGACTCGCTCTAGCGACCGTTCGAGCATGGAAGGCTCGGGCTCAACGGCGAAGACTTTGCCCGCGTTAGCATAATACCGGAAGTTGACGCCCGTTCCGGAACCGATTTCGATTACGTTGCCTGCCGCTTGCGCGAGCAGCTTCTGTCGGATCGGATGCAGCGCTCTCTGCTCCAAAGGCTTCATCAGCGCATCGTAGTATGTCGTAAACCACTTACTCATGTCTACCCGGCTTTCTTCATAAGATTCGGCCATGCGCCAACCGCTTGGCAGCGCGATGCCCGGTAAGAAGGTATAGGTTCACGCGGAATGCTCAGTAACTCCTTGTATCCTTTCGATGTCCCCCCGCTCGAATCCTCCCCTGCCATGCTTGAATGGGCAAATTACCGCATTCTTGTCGATTGTCAGCAATTTACTGTCTATTGACAGCTATTGTAATTTGTTCCGTACTTCGTTATCATGGAATGATGAGGACGATTCGATAACAAAAAGCTGCCTCCAAGGAGACTTTCAATGGCAAAATTTCAGTTTAAAAATCAGGAAGCGATGCCGCTTCGGCAAAAGGTTGCGACGGATATCCGCAATGCCATCATTCAAGGCGACCTAAAACCCGGAGAAAAGCTTAGGGAACAGGAAATTTCCGAACAAATGGGCATCAGCCGGGGCCCTGTAAGAGAAGCCCTTCGCGATTTGGCGGCGATGGGGCTTGTGATGAGCCTTCCCTATAAAGAAACCGTCGTCGCCGACGTGCAGAAAGAAGAAATCGTCGACCTGCTGCTGCCGATCCGGCTTCAATTGGAGCTGTACGCGATTAAATACAGCTTGAACCGGATCGACGAGGAAGAAATTGGCCAGCTGCGGGAATCGATCGACCGAATGAAGCGGTATGCGGACGACGATGATATCGCCGGGCTGGTGGACGAAGATATCCGCTTCCACGAACAGATCCTATGCTTATGCAGCGATTCCTCCTATACCCAGCAAATATGGACGGGAATCGTCAACCGGATGAGACTTCATTTTATGAAAAACACCCGCCATTATTCAGATCTGCGCCGGGTCGCGGAGGATCATGCGCTGCTTGTTGAGGCACTGGTCAGCAAAGACCTCGCCCGTATTTCGGAAGCTTGGGAGAAGCACATTCGCGACGAGGAATGCTTGTTATACCTATAAAGGCAGTCCGCCTATTCGGCGCGGATCGTGCAGAATGCAACGCACTGTTAAGCCAAAAGCCTCCTATTCCCTTCCCGCCGCATCTGTGTTATAGTACGTGAGACAAAACTAAAGAAGAAAATCCGGATTATGCCGCATCCCCGCGATGCGCTCGTGCCGGGAGAGGTTCGCGAACTCCCTCTATAAAAAACTAAGTCAAAGCGATGACCCGTTCCAGGTATCGTCGTTTTTGCGTTCGGCGCGAAGCGGGTCTCCCGTTTCGCGCCGATTCTTTAGTTTGAATAGGGAAACGCTTCATGGATCTCGTTCTTCTCTACATGAGAGGGAGATGGGAAAATGAACGATTCGAAAGCCGTCGTCGTCTTCAGCGGCGGACAAGATAGTACGACCTGCCTGTTCTGGGCGATGGAACGATACCGCGAGGTGGAAGCCGTCACCTTCAACTACGGGCAGCGTCATAAGCTGGAAATCGAGTGCGCCTCCGCGATCGCGAAGGAAGTAAACGTTAGGCACCATATACTGGACATGTCGCTGCTCGGTCAACTGACCCCGAATGCGCTGACCCGAAACGATATCGCCATCGAACAGCAAGACGGCTCGCTGCCGACTACATTCGTAGACGGACGCAACCTGCTGTTCCTGTCTTTCGCTGCCGTTCTAGCCAAACAAGTCGGAGCGAAGCATATCGTAACGGGCGTGTGCGAAACGGATTTCAGCGGGTATCCCGATTGCCGGGACGTCTTTATCAAATCCTTGAACGTGACGCTTAATTTGGCCATGGATTACCCGTTCGTCATCGAAACGCCGCTCATGTGGCTGAACAAAATGCAAACGTGGGAGCTGGCGGACCGGCTTGACGCCTTTGACTTTGTCAGGGAACGCACGCTTACTTGTTATAACGGCATCATAGCGGACGGCTGCGGGGAATGTCCGGCTTGCTTGCTGCGGCGCAAAGGATTGGAAGACTATCTGGCCCGCCAAGTCGGAGGTGCAGACGCCGTATGATGCAGCAAATTTATCCTTCGGTCCCGCATACGTATTGCTACGAGCTGAATAAAGACCTGCAATTTGCCGCGGCGCACTATGTTCCCGCCGAAGAAGCGGGCAAATGCCGGAAGCTGCACGGACACACGTATTTCGCCAATATTACGGTCGCCGGCGATTCGCTCGATTCGGCCGGATTTCTCGTGAACTTCTCCACCTTGAAGCGGCTCATTCACGACCGGTTCGATCATTCCGTGCTCAACGAACATACCGAATGGTTCAATGACAGCCAGCCGGAACGGTTTCCGACTACCGAAACCGTTGCCCGTACGATTTATGAGATCGTTCAGGAATACCTGGACAAGATGCCGAATCGTCCGCGCTGCCTGCAGGTTTATTTGCGCGAAACGCCGACAAGCTATTGCATCTATCGTCCGAAGGCTGGAATTTCCCATGAATGAGCGCAACCGTCAAGCGGAGACCCGGCGCATCCCCGTCATGGAAATTTTCGGTCCGACCGTGCAGGGAGAAGGCATGGTCATCGGAAGAAAGACGATGTTCGTCCGCACCGCCGGCTGCGATTACAGCTGCGCGTGGTGCGATTCCGCGTTCACATGGGACGGCAGCGGCAAAGCGGATATCCGTTTGCTAACGGCCGAGGAAATCTATAACCAATTGCTGAGCACGGGCGGCGATACGTTCGCGCACGTCACGATTTCCGGCGGCAATCCCGCCCTGCTTCCTCAGCTCGGCGAGCTGATCGAGCTCCTGCACGAGCATGGGATTCAAGCTGCGCTGGAGACGCAAGGCAGCCGCTGGCAGGATTGGTTTTGGGAAATCGACGATTTGACGTTGTCGCCCAAGCCGCCAAGCTCCGGCATGACAACGGACTGGTCCGTACTCGATTCGATCGTCCGGAAGCTGTCGGAACGTTCGCGGCCTTACAGTTTGAAGGTTGTCATATTCGACGATGCCGACCTTCAGTTCGCGGCAGACGTCCATGAACGGTATCCGTACGTTCCGTTCTATGCGCAGGCCGGCAACGACCGGCTTCAGGAAACCGAGCCGGAACGGCTGCTCCCTTATTTGCTGGAGCGGTACGAGTGGCTCATCGGCCGTGTTATGACCCATCACCGGCTTAAGCAGGTTCATGTGCTGCCTCAGCTGCACACTTGGGTTTGGGGCAATAAGAAAGGGGTTTAACGATAGAGCTTCGGCCGTACGCAAAGACGGCGCTCTATCGCCTCTACAAGGGAAAGGCGGAATGGATTAATATGGCAGGAAGAACGCAAGAAGAACTGAATGGCGTTACGCAGCTCGGCAATCAAGGAACCGACTACCGGTTCGGCTATTCGCCGGATATTTTGGAATCGTTCGAGAATAAGCACCCGGGTCGCGATTATTTCGTCAAATTCAATTGCCCGGAATTTACAAGCCTTTGTCCGATGACCGGACAGCCGGATTTCGCGACGATCTACATCTCGTACATGCCGGACCGCCGCATGGTGGAAAGCAAATCGCTCAAGCTCTATTTGTTCAGCTTTCGCAATCACGGCGACTTTCATGAGGATTGCATGAACATCATCATGAACGATCTGATCGCTTTGATGGAGCCGCGGTATATCGAAGTGTGGGGCAAGTTTACGCCGAGAGGCGGGATCTCGATCGATCCTTATTGCAATTGGGGCCGCCCCGGCACGAAATACGAGCAGATGGCGGAGCACCGTCTGCTCAATCATGATTTGTATCCCGAGAAAGTGGATAACCGCTAGTTGCAAGAGGAGTCCGGAGCATGGCATCACCTGCTCCGGACTCCTCTTTTATCTACTGCCTTCGGCAGCCTTGCAAGCCTACAAAAAGCTGTTGCGATACTCGGTCGGCGTCAAATCGAACTGTTTCTTGAAGCTCTCGCGGAAATGATCCTGATCGGCATATCCGATGCGATCACATATCGCGTAGATTTTGATCGCGGGATCCTTGAGCAGCCGGGCCGCTTCCTCCATCCGGCGCCTGATGATCCAATGATTGATCGTCATTCCCGTTACTTCCTTAAACAAAACGTTCATATATTTTTCACTCAATCCGACCGATGCCGCCACTTCCGAAAGCGTAAAATCTTTCCTATGAAATCCCGCTTCGATATGCCCGATGGCTTGCTCGACAAGCTTCTTTTTCTTCAGGCTTCCGTTCCATTCCGCGGGTGGAAGCGCTGCCGAGAGATGGGGCAGCTTCTCCTTGGCGGACTGTTCCGCGAAGGCAAGCGCTTGCCGTTCCTCCCGCTGTTTGCGCAGCTCCCGAACCGCACGCGCCATAATGTTCTCGATCTCTTCGGGATCGATCGGCTTTAGAATATAGTCAACCACTTGAAGCTTGATAGCCTGACGGGCGTGCTCGAATTCGTTCAAGCCGGATAGAATGATGCAGCGAATATCCGGGTTTCGGGCTTTCACGGCCTCGATCAGCTCCAAGCCGTTCATTTTGGGCATTCCGATATCGGTCAAGAGCAGGTCGGGTTCTTCGCGATCCAACCAGGCCAGCACCTCTTCCCCGTTCTCGACGGCACCCAGAAGCACGATGCCGAGCGATTGCCACGGAATGGATCGGACCAGCGTTTCGCGAACAATTCTGACATCCTCCGCTATCAGCAGCTTAAACATGGTCATCTCCTTCCCTTCTAGCCGGCTGACCAGGCAAACGGGGCAGGACGACTTCGACGCAGGTTCCTTCCGATGTCTTCCTGTAACGAAGCCCGTACGTTTCCCCGCAATGCAGCCGGATCCTACGGTGCACATTCGAGGTGCCGAAGCCGGACTTGCTCTCGCCTTCCCCCGCCGTCTCGCCCGGTTGGCTTTCGTCCCGCTGCCCAAGCATGCGGTTCATCCGTTCCGGATCGCAGCCTTTTCCGTTGTCCGCAACCTGAAGCACAAGCGCTTCTCCTTCCGTTCTCGCGGAAATCGCAATCCTGCAGCCGGAAGAGCGGTCTGCGAATCCATGAATAATGGCATTCTCCGCCAGCGGCTGCAAAGTCAGATGCACCAATCGTTCCGTCAGCAGAGCCTCCGGCACTTGAATGTCGACCTCCAGATCGTCGATCAGCATCTTTTGGATAAGGAGGTAGGCTTCGACGTGCTTGATCTCTCCCTCCAGAGTGATCAACGGCTGGCCCTCGTTAAGCCCATAGCGAAAAACATTCGCCAGCGAACGGACGATCCGGCTCGTTTCCCGATCCCCCGCCATTATCGCGCGGCAATTGATCAAATCCAAGGTGTTGTACAAAAAATGCGGGTTGATCTGCGCTTGCAAAAGCTCCAGCTGCAGCTGTCGGCGTTCGATCTCCTCGCTGAACGATTTCTCGATCAAGCCGCGGATCGTAACGAGCATGGAGTCGAACTTCTGATTCAATTCGTCCACTTCATAGATTCCCGTGTTCTGGTTCGGCAGCGGCTCTTTGAACTCCACGACCTCCGGTCTTTGAATAGCGGCTACCAGTCTGGTGATGGGGACCGTCACCCGCACGACGATTCTGCGCAGCCACAGCCCTGCCGCAAGCAGAGCGGCGGCGGCGGTAACCGCGCCGATCGCCGAAATAGCGAACGTGTACCGGCTGAAATGGCTCTCCGGCACGACGGCCAGCAGCTTCCAGCCGTTGTTGAGCGTCTCGAACATGACACGGTGCTTTTCGCCGTCAATTTTGGTTACATGGGATCCTCGGGCATCGGTCAGCTCGCGCACATAGGGCAGCGTTCCGGCATCTTGAAGGAAATCGTATTTTTCGCTGAACATCACGCGGTTGCTTTCATCGAGCAAGAGATGGTAGCCCATCTCGAGAGGAGCGTTGTCGAACACGGCTTTGATGCTCCGATTATTCGCTCCGACAATAACCGTGCCTATGCTTCGGCCGTCTTTGGTGCTCATCTTTTTTCTCGCCAGGTAGAGGATCGGCGCCTCCAGCCGTTCCGTCTTTTGGCCCCACCATACCGTCTGGCCTTTCCCTTCTTGCAGACTGAGAAACCATTCTTGATTTTGCAGATCGTCCTGCTTATAAATCCCTGTGGCGGGATAGAAATGGTCCGTCGCAAGCTCGTAAAGTCCGCTGCCCGGTTCCAGCGCAAGCGATACCACATACGATTGCTGCGCCACGCTGCGGGATCCGAAATCGCTCAGCAAGGACAGCAAGGACAGATTCTCGAGGTTGGTCTGCACCGCGTAAAAATCGCCTACGGCCTCGAAAGGCTTCTGGTACGTGCCTTCCAGCAAATTTTCAATCGATTGATTGGCCAAAATAAAAGCCGCCACATTATTCATCGTATCGAACTGGTACCCTACGTTCCGGTAAACGAACTTGATGGACTGCTCCGCGAGCTTGAGCGTATGGTCGTTCTGTACCCGGATCAGAAGATAACTGGCGGTTGTCGCGAACAGGGCGACGATGGTAACGATCAGCGCGAAAATCGGCAGACTGAGCCTTGCCAGCAGACCCGACTTTCGGATCCCCTTCCGCTTAAAAGCTACCATGCGCTTCACCCCCATTTCCCGCGTTATACAACGGCCAAACCGGCCGGCATTTACCGGCTAAGGGCTCCCGGCTCCCTTATGGATTTCTCTATGCCGGCCTTGCATACCTGCAAGCGCGATACACTTTAACCTCTGCGATACGCATTTTTGGCAACCATTAACGCCCCGAAATCCGTTATTCTAGCAAAAACGCTTCGTCACGTTCTATTGTTCGATCGTTGTTAACTCGAAGTAAAAGACGCCAAATAAGGCAGACCTTACTTGGCGTGTTGCGACAGCTGTTCATTTGTGCTACTTTCCCGTCTTTTTCTTGAACGATTCCTCCAGCTCCTTCAAGATTTGCGCACCGCCTTGCGCCTTCCATTTCTCGGCGAATTCGTCGAATTTCTTGATGTCGCCGCCCATGATAATTTGCGTAAAGACGGAATCGCGCATGGTATTTAGCTCGACCAGCTTGGCGATTTTCGTCGGAGATTCCAGGTAGTTGGACGCGTCCGTGATTTGAAACTTATTGTTGATCGCGATGTCGAGCGCTAGGGCGTTACGGAGCGGCATGGACTCCAGATATCTCGGCCAGCCCTTCAAGCCCGGCGCGAACAGGTAGCTCTGAATCCCGCGGAAATTGCCGTTCTTGTCCTGCATCGTTTTGGGATCGATCAGATCGGTAATCACCTTCATCTTGCCGTTGTCGATTTTATAATCTTCTCCTTCGATTCCCCACACCGTGAGCATCTGATTTTCAAGCGACAACGATTGCTCGATAATGGCCAAAACCTTTTTCGGATCCTTCGTCTTCGCGCTGATGGCATTCATCTGTGCGAATGGAGCGCCCTTGGGAGCGACAGCTTTGCCGTCCGGTCCGACAAGCGAGCCGGTGAGCGTCAAATATTTGAACGGCTGATCGACCTGGTTCGGAAGGCTTCCGTCTGCCGCCAGCTTGCCGCTCTTCTTGAGCTCGCTCGTCTCCACTTGGGTGTCGTAATCGTTCGGCGTGGACCACCAGCCCATCCAGGAAAACAGCTTGCCGCTGAACAGCTTCGCACGCAGCTGCTCTTCCTTGATCGTGGCGAACTCCTTGTCGACCAAGCCTTCCGCATACATTTTCTGCAGGAATTGAAGCGCTTCCCGCATGTTCGGATCGATGTCGTAATTGCTGAACTTGCCGTCCTTTTCCGTGAAATAGCCGGGCGTTACGCCGAATGCGCCGAAGACGTTATCGAAGGAATTGTTCGCGTATTTTTGCTGGCCGATCTGCGCCGTATACCCTCCGAGCGGAATGACGTCCGGCTTCTCCGCCTTCACCTTCTTGAGCAAGCGGTAATAGTCGTCAAGCGTTTGGGGAACCTGGGCGCCGAGTGCGTCCAAATAATCTTTCCGCATGACCAAATTCCAGCGGTAACCGGCGCCGGGTCCGCCCTGATACGGGATTCCGTAAATTTTGCCGTTGACCTTCGCCTGCTCGAATACGTCCTTCGGCACTTCTTTCAGAATATTAGGCGTATCCTTCTCGTTAATCAGATTCGTAAGATCGACGAAGGCGCCTTGCTGCGCGTACTTCTGGAAATCGTCCGCAAAATCGATTCTGACCACGTCAGGGTAATCGCCGCTAGACATTTTCAGATTCAGATTCGTCTTGTACTGCTGGACGTCGACCATCTCGGGTATGATCTTGACGTTCAGCTTCTTCTCGATCGCTTGCTTGACGGCGTCCTTCGAAGGGTCGTACGGCTTGGAAATATCCTGCGAACGGAGTCACTTGAGCTCGTACGGCTCAGCCGCTTTGGCGGCGGAAGGCGCAGCCGTCCCGCCTGACGGCGAAGGAGACGCGCTTCCCGCTCCGTTCTCTTTGCCGCATCCCGCTATGGTGACTGTTCCGGCCAATACGGCGGCTAGCATGCCGTACGACCATTTGGTTTTGGAATTGGACATGAACTGATGACCTCCTTGATTTATCCTATCATCTATGTTTACCCGGAGGGGTAAATCATGGGAAGAAACGATTATCCTTTGACCGAACCGATAAGCATCCCTTGCTCGAAATACTTCTGAATGAACGGGTAGATGATCAGCATCGGCAAGGCTACGATGACGATTGCGGCCATTTGGATGCCTATCGTCGGAGGGGGCGTCGAGCCGGCGGCTTCCAGAAGCTCCGGAGGCAAGCTCGAGTTCGCGATAATCGTCCGAAGCACCAGCTGCACGGGCGCTTTATGCCAGTTGGTCACGTACAGCATGGCGTTGAAGAAATCGTTCCAATAAACGACCAAATAGAGAAGACTGATGGTGGCGATGACAGGCAGCGACAAGGGAAGCACGATTTGCCACAAAATCCGGAGTTCGGAGGCGCCGTCGATCGAGGCGGATTCCTTCAGGCTTTCGGGAATGCCTTCGAAGAACGACTTCATGATGATCATATTGAAGGCGCTGAACGCCATCACCAGGATGAGCACGACGTTCGTATTCAGCAGCCCTAGCTCCTTGATATTGATATAGGTGGGAATCATGCCGCCCTTGAACAGCATGGTGAGCACAAAATACAGCATCAGCATTTTCCTGCCCGGCAGCCGTTTCTCCGCAAGCGCGTAAGCCGCCGTCGTCGTGAGGAGTAAGGCAAGAAGTACGCCGCCGGCCGTGTTGCGGATCGTGTTGCCGTAGGCGGCATAGATTAAGGAACCTTCCTTCAGCAGATATTCGTAGTATTGAAAACTGACGGTGCTTGGAAACAGGATCATCCCGTTCTTTTCGCTGAATATGTGATACGGCGTGACCGATACGGAGATGACATACCAGAACGGAACGACGATGACGATCGTCAGGATCGTGAGAACCGTATAGTTGACGGCGACGAAAGCGGTCTCGCCTTTGGTGAGCTTCATGGGGTTTTCTTCTCCCTTGTCAGAAAATGCCGGAATCGTTTATTCGCTTGGCGAGCTGATTGGCGGCCAGCACCAGGACGAGGCCGATGACGCCTTTGATCACGTCCGCGGCGGCGGCAAGACTGAGGCTGAACTGCTCGATGCCGACCCTGTAAATGTAGGTGTCCAGGATGTCCCCCACCTCGAACACCATCGGATTGTACAAGTTGATCACTTGATCCAAACCGGCGCTCATGATATAACCGACCCTTAGAATAAAGATGACGATAATCGTGCCCGTTATGCCCGGCAAGGTAATGCGTACGATGCGCTGAAACCGCGTGGCGCCGTCTACGATGGCCGCTTCGTACACCTCGGGATTAAGCCCGGCGATCGCGGCCATGTAAATGATGGCGGCCCAGCCCATTTCCTTCATCGCGTCGGTGACGACCAGGATCGTCCGGAAGTACGCAGGCTCGACAAGCAGATACGCCGGCTTTCCGCCGAAAAATTCGATGATTTTGTTGATGATGCCGGTTTCCGGCGAAAGCAGCAGCGCGATGATCCCTCCGTAGACCACCCAGGAGACGAACCTCGGCAAGTAGACGGCGGTTTGCAGCGTCTTCTTGA
Source organism: Paenibacillus litoralis (assembly GCF_046244365.1). Taxonomy (NCBI): domain Bacteria; kingdom Bacillati; phylum Bacillota; class Bacilli; order Caryophanales; family Paenibacillaceae; genus Paenibacillus; species Paenibacillus litoralis. The sequence continues at coordinate 4,962,988 of NZ_CP176395.1, forward strand.
ACCAGACCGTCCGGATTTCATTCAAAGCAAGCGCTAACAGGATCGGACACAGGAATCCGCTTATCATTTTGTACAAGCTGATCAACAGCGTGTTCTTGAAGGCATTGCGGAACATTTCGGATTCGAACAGCATCCGGAAATATTTCAGCCCCGCCCATTCGCTTCCGGAGAACCCTTGTATGACGTTATAGTCCGTGAAGGCAATGCTGATTCCGTAGAGAGGCATATAGTCAAAAATAAACACCCACGCGAATGCCGGAAGCAGCAGCATATACAGCAGCTTGTATTTCCATATTTTCCTTGCCAGCTTTCGTCTCGGCGTCTCTCTCGCCTCGGTGATCCTGGCGGTCGCCACGTTCATTTTCTTTCTCCTCCTATCCGATCTCCGGGAGCCTTCCGTAAAGAAAGTGCTTACATGCAATAGCATACCTGATATAAAACGTCGGGAAAACCGGAGCGAAGGACAATAAACCCGGGTAAAAGTCGCATCTCGGCCGATTAAACGGCGCTTTTATCCCGATAATGGTTGCATGAACCGCCGACAAGCTTTACACTTATAATTAGGTAGGCAACCTAATTAAATAATTGCCATCTATTGGGGCAACCTACTTCTTGGCCGCCCGATCGGGACCGGCTTTGCAATCCGCTATGATCCTACAGTGAAGGAGTAAACTAGACATGGAAGTTTTCATATCGATACTGGTTTTGCTAGCTCTTATCGGCGTTTCCAACGTCATTAACCGCTATGTTCCGTTCATACCGGTTCCGTTGATCCAGATCGCGCTAGGGGTCGTCATCGTCCTTCTGCCTTCCGGCATTCATCTTCATTTGGAGCCGGAGCTGTTCTTTCTGCTCTTTATCGCGCCGCTGCTCTATAACGACGGCAAACATACCCCGCGCAGCGAGCTTTGGCGGCTCCGCGCCCCGATCCTGTTGATGGCCGTAGGACTCGTGTTCGTTACGGTCTTTTTGATCGGCTATGCCATCCATTGGATGATTCCTTCCATCCCGCTGTCCGTCGCTTTCGGCTTGGCGGCCATCTTATCGCCAACGGATGCCGTAGCTGTCAGCGCGCTAGCCGGACGGATCCATCTGCCAAAAAGCCTGATGCATCTTCTCGAAGGCGAAGCGCTAATGAACGACGCTTCGGGACTCGTCGCTTTTAAATTCGCCGTCGCGGCCGCCGTTACCGGCGTATTCTCGCTGACGCAGGCCAGCATCAGCTTCCTTATTATCGCCGTCGGGGGCCTCGTCGTCGGCGCTATCCTCGCATCGCTCATCACCGCGCTTCGGCATCTTCTTCGACGTGCAGGGATGGAGGACGATACGATGCATATGCTTCTCCAGCTGCTGACCCCGTTCGTCTTATACTTGACGGCCGAGGAGCTAGGGCTATCGGGTATTTTGGCCGCGGTAGCCGGAGGCGTCGTCCATGCCGTCGAGCGCGATCGGACACATACCGTTACACCCAAGACGAATGCCGTTTCCGTTAACACTTGGTCGGTCATCCTCTATATTTTGAACGGACTCGTATTCGTCATTCTGGGACTGCAAATTCCCGACGTGTTCAGCATTATTCTGGAAAATCCGCATTACGACAATTTCCAGGCGTTCGGATACGCCTTGGTCATCTTCCTTATGCTGATCGTGCTTCGCTTCGTTTGGACGTTTGCTTTTACAAGGGGAGGCAGAGCGTTCGCCAAAAATAAAAGCGCCGAAACGCCGGGCTTCAAAATACTCGCGATGACTTCCCTGTCCGGCGTTCGCGGAGCCGTTACGCTTGCCGGCGCATTTTCCATCCCGTTAGTTATCGAGAGCGGGGCTCCTTTTCCCGAGCGAAATCTGGTTATCTTCCTCGCCACCGTCGTCATTTTGTTCTCGCTGCTTGCCGCCAGCATTCTGCTGCCGATGCTGGCAAGGAAAACCGATACGGGCGGGAACGTGCAGGAGGACATGGAGCGCGACGGCCAAGCGAAAACGATGCGTGCCGCCATACAAGCGGTCCATCAAGCTAGCACGGAGGAGAACGAAGCCGCTGCAGCCTCCGTCATTGCGGATTACAAGCGGTGGATGCAGCAGCTTCGGCAGAAGGATGCCAGCCGCAGGGGCAGAGCCCGTTCCCGCAAAACGGAAACCGAATGGCGTCTACGCGCCCTCGATCTGGAAAGGGATTATGTACGCAGCGCTAAAGAAGAAGGGCGAATGAGCGAGGAACACGCCGGGCATTATTTGACCTTGCTCGATAAAATCGAAGAAATTATAGCGAACCGCTCCCAAGTGTGGCTGATCATGGTGAAATCATTGCTCGGCTGGCTGAAATCGCCGTTTTCCGGTAAGATCGATAAACCGTGGGACAAGCTTTCCGAAGCCGACCGGGAACGGTTAAAAAACTACAAGATCGAAGCAAGCCGCTCGGTTATCGCCAAGCTGGAGCAAATGCGAACGGAACAGAACAAGGAAGACGTTCTGGATGTTCTCGCGCATTACCATAAAATCGTCGCAAGACTATCGGGAATGTCCCTCTCCTTGCGCCTCGAGGATCTCCCTCTTGACGAACGCAAACGGGAACTTCACTGGGTGGCCATCCAAGCCGAACGGGATGAGGTTCAAGCCTTATACGAGCACGGTGAAATCAACCGCGAAGCCGCAAACGAGCTTAGGAAAACGATAAGGGAACGGGAAGCCCTTATTTTCGAACAGGGAGAACTGGTGTAGCGGATTGGCCATGCGCGACCGGAAAAGAGGGGACATCATTGAACAAGAAGAACGACGAGCAGGTCAAGCAGCTGGCGGAAACATTCGAGCGCTTCGCGAAGGCCGACTGGCGAAACAAAAAGCTATGGGGCTTAAACGCCAGCGAAATCCGCGTCTTGCTTTGCATAAACGATCTATCCGGGCAAGGCTCGCATGGCGCGCACGTCTCGGATATTAGCAAAAAGCTGCATGTGACTTCCCCGACCGTGACGCAGATGATCAAAAGCCTGGCTGCAGGCGGCTATATCGAAAGAACGACCGATCCGTCGGACAGAAGAATCGCAGACATCCGATTGACGGAGAAAGGAGAAGCCGTCGCCCGTAAAGCCGGCGAAAGGTTTGCGGCGATTTTCTCCGGGCTTATCGCGTTTCTCGGCGAAGAACGAAGCGATACGCTAATCGGCTTGCTGACCCAAGTACACGCTTATTTTGACGCCAACGTCAAATTGCCGGAAAGCGAAAACAATTGAAAGGCGCAAGCCCGCTCCGGGCATCGCGGCAACAAGGATAAACGCCTAACGGCGTCTTTGGATGCCGTGCTTTTGCCGAGACGATGAACAATCTGCGGAGATATACTTTCTGAATCGTTAAGAAAAGCCGCGAAAATCGCGGCTTTTTCGGCGGATGGGCGCCGTACGCCCCACTAAATGACGAAATAGTAATCATTAAAGTAACCGATCGTTATGATTACATTAACAATCACGAACAGGAGCTGAAAAAATCGGAGCACGTTTTCCCTTTTGTCGGCCAAGCTGACAATATAGAAATACAGCGGGATACAAACCATCATATAGCGGACTACGCTGACCAGAAAGAGCGGCTGGCTGGAAAAGGGGATAACGATCAGCAGCGCGCCGTACACGTAAAACAATAGCTCCCTGAGGTCCTTAATCATGGTCTTGAAGCGGACGATGAAAAATGCGATATAAACGATGAAGATGGCCGACGACACGACGAAGGCGATCAGTCCGTTATCCCATCCGTCCGGCGTTGAAAAATAAGGATTTTTCAAATAGCCGATGAAGTTCTTAAAGGGAGTTGTGGTGTAACGGTACCAGTTGTTGCTCTGCTCGTGAAACGGCGCCAGCAAATCACCCGTAAGGCTCTTCATATGCAGGAGATACAGCCCCATCGGCACCAAAGATAAGACGGAATAGAGCCCCCATCTCCAATATCGCTTGTTGATCCGGAAGCCTTCGTCCAATACGATCGTACCCAGAACGAAAGCCAGGTTGATAAAACCGGGAACCCTCGTGACCGTCGATAGGCTTGCCGCCAGGAAAGCAAGAGCATACTGCTTGCTGCACGCATGATAGATCGCTGCCGCAGACAGCATCAGAAACAAGCTTTCCGTGTAAGGGACGGAGAAATAGAGCGACGACGGATACAGCAGGATCAGGAATAGAACCGACTTGGCTTGCCGATCGGACAGCCCTCTTTGCAAACCGATTAAATACAGGTAGACTAGTGAAACGAACAAGAACAAATTGGATAAAATAATGCCGACTAGCGCTGGATCGAACCAGAATATTTTCCCGAACAGAAAAATCAGGAGCGGATATAACGGGAAAAATACCCAATTTGCAGCCGTATGCGGTTCGTCCATCCTTACGTTGTCATAGCCCTGCGTAGCTATTTTCAGGTAGGAGAACGTATCGAATTTGACGAAATCGTATAGATTCATCACTTCCGTCTCATCGAGCGCTTCGGGGAGCTTCTGTCTCCATTTCGAATAGGTTTCGGACTCCGTAGCTTCATACGACGTTGGCGTAGTATATTTGCCGAACAGATTCATGCCTACGTATCCCGTAAATAACGTTAGCGCCCGGCTGATGATGATGAGCACCGCAATCGATAGTAGAATGCTTGGGATCAATCGTTTCTCTGCAATCAAAACCTGCCACCTCGTTTTCCCTGGATCTTTTTTTCTGTTACCATGTATGTAGGACGTCGCACAGCCGGCCCGCGTATAGCGGATGCAACTTTCCCTACCCCACTCCGTCTATATGTAAGACGCTGGATGCGGCAAAAATGTTTTTGAAGATTTTGTTAACTAATGAGTAGTCCTTAGCCTATGCGCTATACTATTGCTTATCGTGAATCCTCTGGAATGGAGTCGTGTAATCGTGTCAAATCCTGTACTTACGATAGTCGTGCCTTGCTACAACGAGGAAGAAGTGCTGCCCGAAACGGTGCAGCGTCTAAGTAAAATCATTCATGCACTAATGGAAGACAAACTGATTTCCGCCAAAAGCACGGTGCTCTTCGTCGACGACGGAAGCAAAGACAAGACATGGGAGCTGATCGAGCGCTTCCATCATTCTTTCCCATTTGTAACCGGTTTAAAGCTTGCCAAAAATGCCGGACATCAAAATGCCCTGCTGGCCGGTCTCATGACGGCGAAGGAAGCGGCCGATTGCGTCATCTCCATTGACGCCGATTTGCAGGATGATGTTGAAGCGATCCGAGAATTTATGATCAAATTCCATGAAGGCTTCGAGGTCGTTTACGGCATACGCAAAAGCCGCACCACCGATACGTGGTTCAAACGCACCACGGCGGAAGGCTTTTACAAGCTGATGACTAGCATGGGCGTTAAGATTCACGACAATCATGCCGACTATCGCCTAATGGGCAAACGGGCGCTGGACGAGCTGGCCAATTTTAAAGAGGTCAATTTGTTTTTGCGGGGAATCGTTCCGTTAATCGGTTTTCCTTCAACCGTCGTTTACTACGACCGGCACGAACGCTTCGCGGGAGAGTCCAAATATCCGCTCAAAAAAATGCTCTCCTTCGCCTTCGACGGCATTACATCCTTTAGCGTGACGCCGATCCGATTCGTCACGTTAACGGGCTTTGTCCTGTTTGCGATGAGCATCCTTGCCGCCATTTATGCAATCGTCGGCAAGCTGTGGGGAACGACCGTTTCCGGATGGACGTCCTTAATCCTCTCCGTATGGTTTATCGGAGGCGTTCAGCTGTTGGCGCTCGGGCTAATCGGGGAATATATAGGAAAAATCTACAAGGAAGTAAAAAAACGTCCGCTCTATGTAATAGAGAAGAAGGTGCTTGCTCCCGCGGAAGCGTTCGAGGAGGCGGGGAGCTTCGGCAGGAAATCGTGAAGCTCTATACGATAAGGCAAAACCCCCGCACATTGCTGCTGCGGGGGTTTTGCCTTTGTTAAAGAAGTCCTTATGTACGTACGTTTCTACGACGGATCCAAAATCAGCTTGATGCCTTCGATTTTCAGCTGATCCATACGGACTACCCAGCTTTTAAACGCTTCGTACGTTTCATCCGAGAATCCGAACAGCTGCTTAATATCCTTGATAATCTGCTTTTCTTCATCGTTATAATCGCCGTCAGCGAAAATGAGCAGTAAAATTTCGGCGAAAAAAATATTTTTCACTTGCTCGTCCTTCAGACCTCCGACAATATCCGCGAGCCGTCTCTCAGGCGCAAACTCGCGCTCCGGCTGCTGCATATTCATTTCGTCCATGTACGTTTGTAAATATCCCCGTTCTTTACGGTTGACGAACCCGTCGGCTTCGGCTACGAGGTGCGCCAATTCCAAAAACGCCTCTTTATGTTCCTTTGTCTGCAGAAAATGCAAAAACAATTCCGTTCACTCCCCTGCTTCCCCATGATGGCTGCCTATTCCAATGTTTGAACCTTCCTCAAGTATATCCGAAATAATCGGCCGTGTAAAAAATGTAGGCGACCCCCGCAACAAGAGCGGTATCTCCATTCGTCCAGCCGGCTCCCCCCCGTTTCAGTTATCGTTCGCAGCGCGAATTCGCTTGACCTGCAAGACATGCCCCGCTTCGTGAACGGCGGCAAAATGAAGCCACTGGCAAACGTTAAGCTCGACTCCGTACGGATGCATCGATACCAGCGAATTCGTTTCGCGGGAGGCAAGCTCGGGAAGGAAGCGTTTCAGTTCCGAACGGATGTCCGATAACCGCTCCAGAGCCTGCCCGTACTCCATCGCGCCTTTCGGCAGGGCCCATAGCGGCGATTCGTTCTTGCGTCCGATAATCCCTTTGGCTTTGAACAAGCCGATCATATCGGTTCGTTTCGATTCAGGCGATGAGTCCGGATTAGCAGGAGAGCTATCGAGAAGTGTGCTCACTTCCCGAATGACGCCTCGCTCGACCAAACCCAAATGCTCGACGATTTGCACGATCGTCCATCCGCCCTCCTGTTCCGTCGCCCCCCTCTCGTGCACGCCGAACGTTTGAAGCGCCTCGAGCAGATCGGCACGCTTACGATCCAAATAGGCTTCCAGCTCGTGAAACGCGATCATCCCATCATCCCCCTTGTATGCCTGCAGGTTATCGGCATGCTTCAAGTTATGATGACTTTCGCTCAAATAGTGATACATATCCACGGATCGCATGCGAACGAGGCATTTTGCATCCGTTAGGACTTTCGGCGTGCGGAGCAGCGTGAATCTCGCTTTCCGATGGCGCCTTCCGGCACCAAATAACGAAACCTTTTGACAGCGGCCTTCGACAGTATCCTTACCCATTCTCCTGTAGGATAAGAATATCGTTTCTCTCTCCTCTATCGACTCGCCATCATCATTCTAGGAGGCTTTGCCGTGGACCATCCGACGACTACTGCCGAAGATAAGCAGGCGCTGCTGCCGCCTTTGCCCGAATATGCCGACGCAGCGCTCAAGGAGACCAAAAAACCGAGGCTCACCTTGAAAATTCTGTTTGAACGTATGCAGGAGCTGCAAAAGGAGAACCTACTGCTCTCGCAGCGTTTGGACGAGCTGGAAAACCGCCTGAAGGAAGGACAGCCTTGGTGCGGCGAAGCGGCCGCCTCGGCGGAAACGGCGGCTACCGGAGCCGCGAATCTGCCTTTCGCGCCTGAAACTCCTTTCATCCAAAACGCCTTAACGGAGGCCCGATTACCGGAGATCGAAGTGCAGCCCTTTCTTCGCCGAAGCACGAATTCCGCGCTTATTGCCGAAGCGGAAGCCAAAACGATCCGATTCCGAAGCGATGCTCTTCCGTCCGTCGAAACCTCGCGTTCCGAACGGCATCCCGCTCGCAAGAAAACGTTTTGGCGGTTCTTTCGGCTGCTTGCCCGCATATGGTGAGCATTCCGCATCCAAGCGCAGTTTAGGCTGCCGGTGCAAAAGCACCGGCAGCCTTTGGCATAATAGAAAAAACGGCCAACTCCGATTAGGAGCAGCCGTTTGGGATTTTACTTTTGCGTGGTCGCTCTGCCCGTCACTCTTTTGACGATATCCAGAACGGAGGTTCTATTCAGCTTGGCCTTGCCTTCCGTCATCGCTTCCAGAGTTCCGTGCGCAAGCGCCAGCGGTATGCTGCAAAAATTATGAATAGGCCCGGGTTGAATGTCCGCGATATATGCATCGGCAAGCGCGAGATTGCGTTTGGTGTAGGCAACCATCTCTTCCTTCCCCCACCGCTCCGGAAAGAAATTCACGCCTCTCGAGGAATCGTCGGAAATGTTGCGAAGAATATTTACCGCTTGAAGTCCCCGACCGAAGCCTACGGCTTTGATCCGGTCCGTTTGCGTGCCGTCGTACCACAACCACAGGTCCGACAGCAGCTCGCCGACGGCTCCCGCTACGCAGTACGTATAATGATCCAAATCCTCTTCCGTTTTAATGACCCAGCTCTTTTCGACCCATTCGGCCATTTGCTCCGACATGACCGCCGTGCTCAGCATGACGCGAGGGGCGATCGAGGCCGGACAAAGATCCACCCAATCGGTTAGGCGCAGCGTAACGTCGGGCAGAACCTCCTTGTACGGATTGAAGAGCTCATCTAGCTTGTCCATTCTCTCCGGTTCCCGCAAAACGGCAGCGATGCCTTGCAGCAGCTTGATTTTATGTTCGGATGCCAGGTCTTCATGATCTTCCACCTCGTCGATGGCACGCATGCATAGATAGGCGGAAGCGACGGCTTCCTGTATCCCCTCCACCAAATAGCTGATCGGAATATAGAAGGTTCTGCTTGTATTCGCTAACATGTCCATGGCTTCACTAAATAATTGATTCCTGTTATTCACCGTCTGGCCTCCAAAATAATCGTCTGTCCATCCTATCGTATGCGGAACGCAATGTTCGAATCTATATAGTTGCGGCCTTCACGGCTAGTATTTGTTAACGGAACAGGCATGTCGTATGATTTTCGCTGTTCAACCGATCCAGTATGAATACCGACCTATCTAATTTACCAAAGAAATGAGTCCAATGCCAGCGCACGTTGCAGCCGGGCGGTTTGCGCGTCCGCCGCACTTTGACAAAAGACATGAAATTGTAACAAATCCGTTCCATTTCTTGGTCGTCTTTGCTTTACATTCGTACTTGTACGCAGTTTCTTTCTACTAAATTATCCGGTTTCCCGGACGATCAGGCAATGCTATTGCCTAGAGCATGCACGCTCCGCTGCGGCAATTTCAAGAAGGAGGAGTAACATTGGAGACGAAAGTAAAACTAGCATTAAAAACCGCCTTGGGCAACTGGAATGCCATGTCGAATCCGGAACAGGATGACGCCGAGTCGACCGCTAACGATTTCGAAGCTTCCTTTTACCGGTTTATCGATGCTTTCCGCGAATGGGTGTACGAATTGGAGCAGACGCCGGAAACGATTGACGACTTGTTCGATCTGCCGTTCGTTCAAGACATCATAAACAGGCTTCCCGCTCCGCTTTATTTGAATTTCGAGACCGAAGCCGAGCTCATCCTGGATAAAATAAGCAGAGTCGACGAGGACAAGTACGATTAGCGCCGGCTTCTTTCATTTCTGTTAAAGCTTTTTATAATCGCTTTTCATTATGGAGCTGACGAGATTGGCCCATTCCGAGTTGGCCGGACAATACTTCTTGGCGATCTTTTCCACCGTCGTGTAGCCGTTGCCCGTATAGTATTTGTTAAGGATTTGTCCAAATTCCCGGACGCTGTCTCCCTTCGTTTGGAAGCTAAACGCTTTATTATTGCTCCCGCCCGTAGCGTTCAGGCCGAACAAATTGTTTTTGTTTTTGGCCAGGCTGCTTTTGCCGTTGCCGCTTTCGAGCTTCATGACGGCGATCGTGAAATAGGCATTGATGCCGTATTCTTCTTCGATCTCGAGAATCGCTTCCTCCAGCTCGTTCCCGGCCAAATCCGTGCCTTCAAAAATTTGGGCGATATGCGATTTGGTCAAACCGGATTCGGATTTTACGGCGGATGTCGGCTTGCTTGGCTCCGATGCCGTATCTACCGTGAGGGGCCGGGCAGAAGCCGCAGCTATCGATGCCAAGGCGACCGCAGCTGGCGTAGGCGCTTCCATTTCCACCTTTTTCGCATAACCGCCGTGAACGTACCCTCCGTCCTTGACTTCCAGCCATCCTTCCTCGGTGATTTGGACGATCTCCAGCTTCTCGCCTTGCTTTACAACATTCATTATGGGAGACGACGCATTCGGTTTGGTCCGAACATTGAGATAGTAGGCAGTTACTTCATAGGCTGGCAGAGCGGGGGCTAATACCGGCGTTTCGTCAACCTGCGTTTGAGCAGGCTCGGCTGAAACGACTTCCGTTGTTGCGGGGGGTTCCTCAGCCAAAGGCGTCGGGGAGGCGGCTTGATAGGATTTAAAGGAATGAAAATTCCCATTCAGGAATGCCGTTATATGTAGGCTTCGGTTCATATGGATTGGACCCGGCGAAGCTTCCGCAATGTGTGCGGACGTTAGAAAGAATCGCAAACCGATTGTCAGGAGCAAGGCTAAACATAGTGCATAAACGAACAAACGCCGATTCCGTTCTCTACTCATGACTACACCTCTTCCTTCATCTGATGGTGGCTGTGCGGAACGATATAGGATAGATTGTACACATGAGCAACTAAAAAACATGTCAAACTGCCTGCGGAGAATGCTTGTTTATTTGTCGACCCGCCTATTTTCTTGTCCAATTAGAGAAAAAAGATCAATTCGGCCGTGTCGGCTTTTGCTTTTTTTGTATTTTCCTCCCTCTCCCCTGCCCGGTAAACACGAAAAAACCGCCCGATGAAAGGAGGTTCGCTTACCGATTCTCTATGTTCTTTTTCGAAATAGGGGGACGAGACTCCCCGATCGGACACAAGGAGAAACGTTTTCGCCGTCCTTCTGATAAATGAAAAAACCGAGCCGAAGCTTCCGGTTTTTTCGTATTCGTTCAACTGGCTCAGGCCGTTCTCGCACTCCCGCTGCCGTTTCTGTTTTTATAGGCGGTCCGCATGAAAAGAATCGCAATAAAGAGCAGCGCAAGCAGCTGCGGAGCGGATGTTTCCCAGGTCGGATATACGCCCAGCCATCCCATGGAAAGCAAGTAGTCCCTGCTGTGAGCCGCAAGCTTTCCTGCGATCTGCAGGGAGTGAATGCTCTGTCCGAGAAACTTAATGACGAGGTAGTAAATAAATACGGTTGCCGCAAGGAAGAACGGCCGGACAGGCAGTCTGGCTCCGCCTTTGACGATGGCGATTCCGCTAATAGCTAACACGGCCAGCGCAACCGCAATACCTAGTACAAGCTTAAAAGGCTCGATCGAAGGCGCCATCCCGATATAGAAAATCGCCGTCTCCGCACCCTCCCGCAAAATCGCAAGTCCCGCAATCAAAAACAAATACCACAGCCGGCCGCTTGCAAGCGCCGAACCCATTTGGCTTTGGATGTACGAATTCCAGGCATTCACATTGGACTTGCCGTGCATCCAAACCCCTACGGTAATCATGAGAATGACGGAAACGAGCCCCGTTACGCCTTCGATGAGCTCGCGCGCGCTGCCCGAAGCCGCCTTGGCGATCGTCAGCGTAAGTACGATAGCGAGCATAGCGCTAGCAACCAGTCCGGCCGCAGCGCCGCTCCAAATCCATTTTTGCTTGGAGCCGTTGCCCGTCCGTTGCAAGAATGCGAGAAGCGCGGCTACGACGAGCAAGGCTTCCAGCCCTTCCCTCAGCAAAATCAAGCCCGCGTCCCAAGCCGTATAGGAAGCTTCCTTCGTGTAAGGCTCGAGCTCCGCCCGCATGCCGGCAATGACCGCAAGCGCCTGGGTGGTCCTCGGAGGCTTTGACATCAGATACCCCGATACTTGCGTCATCTCGTTCTCGATATTCGCATATGTGCTTTGCGAGCGAGTCCGCACTTCCCCTTCCAGACTCGGCCAAAGGGCAATGAAAGCTTGCATCTGCTCAGCAGCGCCGTCCGCCCGGTCCGAACCGGCTTCGCTATGGGCCATGTCGAGAATGGCGATCAGATCGGCGATGCTGCCGGTGCCGGCATTGCTTGCGTCCGTCTTTAGGGTACCGTTCCTATAATCGTTCACCGTCTGCATAAGAGCCGTAATACCGCTCTCGGCCGCAGCCGCTTGAGGCGGATCCGTCTGCAGTGCGATCCGGATCCGGCTGCTCATCGTCTCGATCAAGCCGTACACCTGCGGATTGTCGTTCCGGATATCCGGCTCGATTTTGCCCCACTGCACGGTAAATTGCTTATACCGGGCGCTCGCTTCGGTCCAATTGCTTTGCTTGACTTGGTCCAGCGTTTGCTTAAGGTAGGGCAGCAGCGATTGTACCGCTTCCTTGCCGTCCTTCTTATTCTTCGTTACGGCAACCGAGGCCGCATATTCGTCCGTCGCCTTCGTCAAGCGCGAAACAGCCTGATAAGCTTCATCCGGATGGGCTTCCGCATCGTTCAGCGACCGTATCGCTTGCGCAATCGCTTCGGCGACTTTAGCAGCGGACGGCGAGGACGGCGGATTAAGCTTTTTCCACTCGGCGTCGAACTGCTCAACTTCTTGCTTGGCTACAGCCCAATGCTTCTGCCCCGCTTCCACGAGCGCCCCTCCCGCCAGCGGCATTAGCCGGTCGGCTCCGGCTGTGCCGGTGTCGGCCGCACTTGCCTGCTGTCCTCCCGGTCCGGTAAGCAGAAGCAGCACAAATGCAAGGAGAAGAAGCTTCTCTATCAGGCTGCGGGATGCGCGACGGTTCATCGGTATGATCTCCTTCGTCATACGAAAAGCCCCTCGCCGATATAGCCGCCTTCCCGTACGCCCGGAAAACAAGCGAAAACCGCGCTTCCCACATGAACGATATATTCGTTCAGCTTATCCTGCTTGGCTAAGCGATCCTGCATCGGAACAAACTGAGTTCGCGGATCCCGTTGATACGCGATAAAGAACAAGCCGGCGTCTAGCTGTCCCGTCTGGTGATCGATACCGCTCGAGTAGGAATACGAACGCCGCAATATTTTCACGCTTCCGTCTCCATGGGCGAGACGGATGTGGGAATTGTCCGGAATGACGGGAGCGTCCTTCTCCGACTTCCGGTCGAGAGGAATGGGGTCAAACTCGTTTCCCATACCAAGCGGAGCGCCGGTATCCCGGTACCGGCCGAACGTCGCCTGCTGGTCGTTCAGCGACGAGCGGTCCCACACCTCGATGCGCATGCGGATGCGCCGCGTCACCATATAGCTGCCGTTGTTCATCCATGCCGGTCCGTCCGCAGCTTGCGCCCATACGACCTTCTTCATCGTTTCCGCATCGGCCGTATCGGGATTGCCCGTACCGTCCTTGAATCCTAGTAAGTTTCGCGGCGTCTCCGTTCCCTGACTGGAACCGGCCGTGCGCTGGAAGCCCTCTTGCGTCCAGCGCAGCACCGCAACGCCGCGAGCGAGTCTTGCCAGGTTGCGAACGGCATGAAAGGCCGTCTGTAGATCGTTTGCGCATACCTGTACGCCAATATCGCCCCCACACCATTCTTCGCGGAGATTGTCTCCGGCAAACCGCGGCAGATCGATCAGAGCCGGAGGGCGCTTGGAGGCCAGGCCAAAGCGACCGTCGAATAAAGAAGCGCCGGCGCCGAACGTCAAGGTCAGCCGCCCCGGGTGGAGTCCCGCCGCTTCTCCGGTATCCGTCGGAGGCAAGTTTGCATTTTTGCTTTCGCTCCCCACCGGACGCCCTTCGCTTAGACGAGCTGCCGCTTCGGTCCATGTCCGGAGCAGCTCGATGACCTCGGAAACTTGATTGGTTGTCAGATCGAAGGAGGCGAAGCATAAAAAGTCCTGGGAAGGCGTTACGATTCCCGCCTGCTGAGCCCCATAGAAAGGGATGCTATCCTGCGTCCCGGCTGTCCCGGGTGATGCGGAGCTTTCCCGGGAGCCATCCAGCATCCCGGTCCCGGCAAGAACGCCTCCGGCTCCTACGGAGCCCAGAAGCAGCCCGACGCCGCCGATACCGGCTATTTTCAGCATTTCGCGCCGGCTAAGTCCTTGCTTGGGTTTTGGTTCCGCCTCCAGCGAAACGGATTCCTGCGGTTCATGCTTGTTTCGTTCTTCCATTCGATTTACGCCTCCAGGAGCTTACCCATGTTCGAGAGCGGTTCTGCCAAAGAATCGACGGCCTGGCTCAGCTTTTTCGTTTGATCTTTCGTCAGTTCGTTATACGGCACATAGCCGTCGCCTTTTTTGAACGGAGAAAGCTCCTTCTCAAGATCGGTAAATTTCGATTCGATCTTCGTCGTCAGCGCCGCATCTTTCTTCGTAAGTTCAGGCTTCAAAATCTCGAATATTTTTTTGGCCCCTTCGACATTGGCGGCAAAATCGTATAAATCGGTTCGAGAATAACGCTCCTCTTCTCCGGTCACCTTCGTTGCGGACACTTCGTTAAGCAGCTCGACGGCCCCGGTGACAAGCATATCCGCATTGATATCCGCCGTCTCGACCTTAGCGCGCAGCAGTTTGCTGTCGCTAAGCAGTTGATCGGCATACGTCTCCTGCCCCTTGGTCGTCTTCTCCTTCCAGAGCGCCTTCTCGATCCGGTGGAATCCGCGCCATTCCTTCTCGTCCACGTCATCTTCGCGCGCGTCAAGATTAGGATCCAAATCGCCGAGCGACTCGGCTATCGGCTCGATCCGTTCGTAGAACATCCGGCTAGGCGCGTATAGCTGCTGCGCTTTCGTCAGCTCGCCAGCTTTCACGGCCGCCACGAACTCGGCAGTCGATTTGACGAACAGATCGCTTTGTTCGACCACATATTTGCGATACGTTTCGGTAGCCAGCTTAAGTTCCGGAGTATCCGCTTTATACGTTTTCTCGCTTTCCGCAGCGCCGGCATCCTTACCCGCTTTCTCTTGACAACCGGTAAACAATAAGGACGCGCCTAGCATAGCCGCCGGCAATATGTAACGTGCTTTCAAAATGAACCTCTCCTTTTACAATGTAAACGAACGTTTAAATTTCTCACATCCCTTAAACTATCACACATGAAAATGATTATCAATGTCAAAATGAGCTAAATTCGTTTCGATTGTTGCCGGATTCCTCTCCTTTCTACAATGCTCTTTGTAGGTTTAAAACGAAGCGTATTTATACAAAGCTGACTCGGGACATTTTGCCGTCCGTTCTGGAAGCACAAAAAAACGGCCCAAGCTAAGCTTGAGCCGGAAACGGGCTGTTGGTAGATCCGAGTAAACCCAATGAATCGAAAGAGATGGTAATGTTCAGTTCCTTGATTGGAAAAGAAGATTTCGGACTATATATCGGCCGCGTCGGACACGGCATCGGTTTGGTTTCAGAACGGTTTGACCAGCATCAAATAGAGCACAAAAAGCGGGATGACGATTACGATCGTGCCGAAAACATCCCATCTTCGGGATGCTTTCCGGTAGGAAGCGCTCAAATCGGCGATCGTTCCGGGCAATGCGCTTTCTTTGATCATTCGCCGCTGTGCGGGAATAAGAACGGCGGCCCAGATCAACCCGCTTAAAGCAAAGAGCGCCTCCGATACCGTCATCCAGCTTAGCTCAGCGAGCGAATACCCTTTAAGCGAAGCCATAATATGGCCCGTAGCAAGCAGCAGGACGACGCCGGGCAGCGTGAACCAATAGTCGGCCAGCATGACGTTTCGGGCAACGCGGCGGAGATGGGCCAAATCATTTCCCCGTTCCGCCGACAGCTTCCAGAACGCCGCCGTAATCACATTCCCGAGAAACAGCACCGCTCCCAGCACATGCAAAAAGATAAGCACTCCCATTACTTGTTTCCTCCTTCCGATTGTTCAAGCAGTTGGACGCAATCCGATAGAGCGCGGAGTTGTCCTTTGTGGTAACCGATCCCAATGGTCAGAGACAGCAGCTGATGGCTCGGCATGTTCTGACGGTGTCGGTCATGTATGTCTTGAAGCTTCTTAAGCTTGCTTTCGTGCTGACTTACGCTTTGCCCGATCCATGCCCGCATCTCGTCCGTTCCGGCATCGCCGCCGAAAAACAACCGCATGCAGATGTCTGATCGGACGCTGTCCTCGCCGACGGGCTGTTCGAAATACTGCGCAAGCAGCTTCTTTCCGTCGTCCGTGATCGAGAACTCGTTCTTATTCGGACGATCCTCCTGCACGATTGTCCGTTTTTCGATACAGCCCTCCTTCTCCAAGTTTTTCAGTGTCGGATATACGCTTCCGTAACTGCCGTCGAAGAAAAAGGAAATGACGCCTTCAAAATCTTTCTTAATCTCATATCCCGTCATTGGCCGTTTGTTTAACAACGCTAACGCGACATATTTGGCTTGCAGCTGCATGGGACGGCGCTCCTTTCCTATTCGGTTTATTATTATCATTATTTATATTCACAATATGAATATAATTGAACGTATCTACGTTGTCCATCATTTTCTATTTTCGCGTCAAAAAGCCCCCGCCGTCGCCTCGGACCCGGGAGCCTACTCGTTTCAACTTGCCGCCCTCTTATTCGTTAGAATCGGGATTTAGCCAAATTCCCCCGGTAACCGGGTATAAAGAGCCTGTCACGTAGGATGCGGCATCCGACAACAGAAAAGCCGCTACCTCGTTGATCTCGTTCGGCCGTCCGCTTCTGCCGACCGTTGAACAAGAGCGAATCCACGAGAGATGCTGCTCCGACATATGCTCAAGCACCTGTTCCGATTTGAAATCGCCCGGGACCACCGCATTCGCGCGAATGCCTTGCTTGGCGTATTCGACGGCCAGGTAACGCGTCAATTGCTCGACTCCCGCCTTCCCTGCTCCATACGCGGAATTCCCCGTTTTCGGATACGTGCCGAGCACGGAGGAAACGTTCACGATCGAACCTCCTCCCGATCGGATCATCAGCTCGGCCGCATGCTTGCATACGAGAAAGGTGCTGGTCAGCGTCCCCTTGATCGAGTCCTCCCAATCCGCTAGCGTTTGCTCCGCAACGGTTCGGGAGCGGTTCACATAAGTCGTATGATAGCTGCCGTCCAGTCTGCCGAACGCTTGATCGACCTTGTCCATCAGAGCTTGAACCTGATCTTCCTTCGTCATATCCGCTTGAACGTAAATCAGCCGATCGCCGCCTACACGTCCTTGCAGTTCGCCAAAGCCGTCGGACTCGGCGGAAGGCCTAATGTCGCAGGCAGCCACTAACGCCCCCCTCTCGGTAAAAAGCTTCGTCGCGGCGCTCCCCGCCGCCCCCAGCGAGCCCGTTATGACAATCACTTTCCCCTCCAGTTGTAAGGGCATGGATCATCAGCCTCCCGATCGTTCGCATATTTGCACTATCCTTTAACGGCACCCAAAGTGGCGCCTTCGGATATTTGACGCTGGAACATGACATAAAGCACGATCGTCGGCAGCATCGCTATTGTTACGCCGGCAAACAAGGTAACCCAATCCGCCTTGTACTGCATAAGCTGGTTCGCATTGTACATGGCGACTCCGATCGTATACTTCGTCTGATCGCTCAAATAGATGAAAGGTCCGAGGAAGGAGCTGTATAGACCCAAAAACTTAAAGTTGGCGACCGTTACGATACCGGGCGTCGACAACGGCACAATGATCCGGAGGAACACCTGAAACAGCGAAGCGCCGTCCATAAATGCGCTCTCCTCCAGCTCCTTCGGAAGAGACTGCATGAAGCCGCCGAGCAGCATTAGAAAAAAGACGCTTTCCCCGAGGCTGTCCAGTAGGATAAGACCGGTCAGACTGTTGGTCAGATGCAGATCGCGCATCAGCACATATTGAGGAACAAGCGCGTTGATGCCCGGCAGGAAGAGTGACAGCATGATGACCGTCCATATCAGCTGCCTTCCGCGAAACTGCAAGCGGGTTAACGCATAAGCGTTGAGCGTTGTAAGGAATGTGCCGAGCAGCAGGCCGACGCCGACATAGTATAGCGTATTCAAAGCCGTGGAGCCCAAATGATAAGATTCCCACGCTTTTTTATAATTTGCCCACATGGGTTTACTGGGCATAGACCATACATTGACGAAAAACTCCTTGTTCGTCTTTAGCGACTCCAAAATAATCCACAAAAGAGGCACGACGATCGAAAGCGCCCATAACAACAAGAGAAGCCGCCAAACGAGATCTAGCCAGGTACGCTTGCTGTTTTCCATGAGCTCCCCCCTCTCCGATTGCTCGTATCAGAATTCGATTTGCTCCTTTGGACTGATTTTGTCGATAATGAGCTTGGCAGCAACCATGATGACGAACAAGAACATGCCGATAGCCGACGCGTAACCATAATTGTGGGAATCTTTGCCGAACGCCATATGAAACATATACAGTCCGATGACGTCCGTAGCTCCGGCGGGACCGCCGTTCGTCATAATGAGCATCAGCTCGAAGCCCTTGAAGGTAGCAAGCACGAGAAACAAGGCGCTGACGCGGATGACGGGGTTAATGAGAGGCATCGTAATCTTGAATAACCGCGTTATGTGTCCGGCGCCGTCCAATATGGCGGATTCATACAACGAAGCAGGGATGCTTTTCATCGCATTCATGAAGATGATGATGTAGAAGCCGACCGCTCCCCATATGGCAGGCGGCAGCAGCGCCCATAGCGCCGTTTTCTTATCGCCCAGCCAGTAGAAATTGTTCGCGTCGATGTCGAACATCTTCAGCACCGCGTTCAGCATGCCGTACTCGCCGTCATAAATGAACCTCCACAGCAGCGCCACGACGACGATTGCAAGCACGTTCGGCAGGAAAAACAACACTTTATAGAAGGGCGCTTCCCGGTACCCTTTGTTGTTCAAGAGATAAGCAAGAAACACTGAAATATAAACGGTTAACAAAGGGATCGTGAGCATGAGGATGAGATTATGCGAAAGCGCTCTCCAAACGAAGTTATCTTTAAGCATGTATGTGTAGTTGTCGATTCCGACAAACTTAGCGGAGCTGAGGCCGTTCCATTCCAATAACGAATAGTAGACGGACATGATATTCGGATACAACGTAAACAGCAAGTACCCCAAAAAACTTGGGCCTACGGCAAGCAAAATAAAAATTCGTTTCCGGACCTTCCCTTTGCTGAAAAGCCCGCCCTTTCTCGCGGCCGCCGACGCGTTCCATTCCGGTTGAGCCATATGTGGTCCTCCATTCGCCTCAGGATAGGCAAAAGGGAAGGATTTCCCCTTCCCCCGCCATGCTTCCTTCGTTTATTTCTTCTCCGCTTCAATCGCTTCCTTCATGAGCTTATCCGCTTCTTCCAAGACGGGCATCGGATCCTTCTTGCCGGAAGCCACCTCTACAATCATATCCGTAACCATCTTCGTCGCTCTGCCGGCGGACGGATGAGTGAACGCCACGTCTTTCACCGCCGTACCGAATCTTGCTTTATTCGTTTGGACATATTCCAGTACGGCTCTAGGCGCCTCCTGCAGCTGGGCGATATTATCCGGATTATCGGCAAAATCTTTGCGGATCGGGGATATGCCGTATTTGCCGTTAAAAGCTTGAATCTCATTCGTCATTAAGAACAAGTTGAATTCCTTCGCCCATTTCTTCGTCAGCTCCGGCTTGTTTTTCCAGATCATCATGCTGCCCGCGCCGATGCCGTTCTCCACCCAGATCGTATCGCCAGGCTTATCGACGAACGGAATGTCCATGAAGCCCCATTTAAAGCCTTCCGGTATCGAATCCTTCATCTCGTTCTGTACCCAGTCGCCTGTCGAAGCGAGCGCCGCTTTGTGCTGGAGCAGCTGCATCTGAGACTGCGTATGGTTCATCGCCGCCGCCCCTTCCGGGAAGGCTCCCAGCTTGCCCAGTTCATAAAGACGGCTCCATATTTCCTTATACTCCGGGGAAGTGTAGATCGGCCACTTGCCCGAGCGGAAATCCTTCGTAAATGGATCCAGCGTCCCTTTTTTCTGCGCCAATTCAAACTGCTTGATCGTAAAACCGTAATAAATATAGGTCGCATATACGCCAGGGTACGTGATCGGAATGATCCCTTTGGCTTTAATGTCCGTTATGAGCTTTTTGAATTCGTCCCATGTTTTCGGATTTTGATTCCAGCCGTTCTTTTCGAAGAACGTTTTGTCATAGAACAATCCAAGCGCGTAAGCCCCCATCGGAATTTGATAAAACTTTCCGTCCACCTTCAGCGCGTACTGCATCGTACTGTCAAGCACGACGTCCTTCAGCTTCACGCCTTTCTTATCCGGGACTTCTCGATCCCACAAATCCGTTAAGTCTTCGAATAAGCCTTCCTTCTGGGCGACAGTGCCTTCTTCGATGCTGTTGAAGGTCGGAGATATGATGTCGAACATGTCCTTGTCGTTCTTGGCAGCCATCTTGATGCCGATCAATTCGCGGATTACCGGCGAAGCGGTTACTTCGAATTTGACGTTCGGATATTTCGCCGTAAACTTCTTGATCGCGTTATCCGCCCATTCGCGTCCGTACGCGTTCTCCCAATATCCCCACTTGATCGTGACCTTCTCGGTCTTGGATAGCCCGTTTTCCGGATAGACATCTTCCTTGTTGTCACCAGGCGGAGCGCTTGAGGCAGACGCCGGAGAGGGGGGAGATGCGCCGCCTTCGCTCGACGTACAACCAATGACGATTACGAAAGGAATAACAGCCGCTACTACACCCGCAATAGTCTTTGCTGTTCGATTCATCGCTCTTCTCCTCCTTTTTTTTGAGAACGCATACAATTTGTTAGTTGATCCCCTTCTCTTTTGCCGCAAATACCCCCTCGTTCAGTCCTTCCGCGATTCGTTGACCGACCTTGTCGAACTCCGTCGACAATCCAAATTTTCTCATGTAGATGAAACTAGTTTACATGATCGAGGAAGAAACTGTCTATCCTGTTCCCTTCCATTTTCCAGACCGCGATTCGACAATCGCCGAAAAGCAGCCTTGGATCATGCTGTTTCAGGAAAAATTATAAAAAAAGTGCATTGTCCTAGTACAATCCGTAGCCTCGATCCATATGATATATTACGTACCAAGTCCTCCTGCAAGGAGGTGACACCAAATGACATTTACGCTTACAGGTTGGATGCTCTACGCAATGTGGGCCGTACTTGGATTGATGGCTCTCGATTTCCTCTTCGGACTCTATCATTCCCTTAAGGCCGGCAAACTGCCCAGCACTTTAATTCTTGGATATTTGAAAGACTTGCTGTATTACGTGCTGCCTCTCTACCTCTTAGCCAATATGCAGTCTCTCGATTCCACAGGCTATCTAGTGTTAGCCGGTTATTATGTCGGAGCTTTCGGCGTAGTTCTCAAATATCTCTATGATATGAAAGGCAAATTGTAACCGCCTGCAATCCCCCCTGGCTTCAGGGGGGTTTTACTTTGCTCGGTCAGGCTGCAGCAAGCCTCTTCCTATCAAATTGGCGGATACCGCCTGTCTTCCCAATCCCCTAGCCCAAACGGATAGTTGCCCGGCATGATGAATTTCATGGGCGATAAGATGGCGCAGGACTTCCCCTGCGGCAACCGGTTCCCCGTTCATCCAGGGAGCTCGTACGATTTCAAGCTCCTTATCCGGCGACCAGCTCGCCACAAAAGGTTCGACATCTTGCCGGTAATCGCCGGATAAGCCGCGAATCTTATCCAAGGTCATGTTATCCGCAAATTCAGGCGACAGGTCGGCCTTTCCTTCGATCGCCCTGATCCAGCTGCATTCCACGTCTACGATATGAAACAGCGTTTGAAGAATGCTTCCGACACCTCCCGCACGAGTCTCCAGCAGCTGTTCATTCGACAGCTCTTTACACCATTCGAACCACTCTTCTCTTACAAGCCAGTTGTATCTATACATATGCAGCATCCGTTCGTCTCAGCTCCCGATTTTGTCGTGTTATGTCGTATGATAGAACATATATTCGCATCATGCAAGGTCAGTCTCCGTTCGCGTATGGAACCAGAACCGCCGAGAGTCCTAGCGAAGGAATGCATGACGATTCCGTCCAAGCTTACGGCTCGGCCGCATGTATTTGGATTTTGTGAATATCCTTATATATCGGCAAAATACGGGATGGAGATGGGAACATGGAAATGCGCAAGCAATCCTTTATCCGGGGAGCATTCGTCTTGACGGCGGCGGCGTTCTTCACGCGGGCGCTCGGCTTTATTAACGGTATACTGTTGGCGCGCATGCTGGGCAAGGAGGGGATCGGTCTTTTGATGACCGCCCATCCGCTGCTTCCTCTTTTCATTACATTAACCGAGCTCGGCCTTCCCGCAGCCATCTCGAAGCTGGTATCCGAGGCGGAGACGCAGAACAACCAAGCGCGGGTCAGAAAAATTTTGGTCGTATCCTTGACGATAACCGGCGTGCTGAGCGTGGTCCTGACGCTCTTCGCCTTATTCGCCTCCAAGTGGATCGCCTCCATCTTCCTGCCGGACCAGAGAGCGTATTATGCCATGCTCGCCCTTACCCCGATCATCCCGCTTGTGGCGATTACGGCCGTGTTGCGCGGATATTTTCGCGGCAAGCAGAACATGAACCCGCTCGCCATATCCGACGTGATCGAAACGCTGGTGCAGATCGCCTTCGTCGTCGGGCTCGTTCACTGGCTGCTGCCTTATGGCGTCGAGTATGCCGCCGCAGGGGCAATGATCAGCGTAGTGCTCGGGGAAGGCGCAGGACTTCTCTATTTGTTCGTGCGTTTTACTCTGTACCGCAAGAACAAAGCGAATACCGCCACGGTGAAAGCTTCGCCGCTTGCCGAGGGCTTCTATCCGACGATGCGCGATCTATTGCGCCTCGGCTTGCCGCTGACGGGAAGCGGCTTCGTTCACTCCCTGTACCGCGCCTTTCTTCCGATGCTGGTCACGCACAGTTTGCTGCTGTCCGGTGTCGCCAGCGCCGCCGAAGCTACCAAAAGCTTCGGTCTATTTACCGGCTACGTGCTTCCCTTGCTGTTCCTTCCGAGCTTCTTTACGCAGTCGCTGTCCACGGCGCTCATCCCCGCCATCAGCGAAGCGTCGGCAGTCAGCAACAACCGACTCATGCATCACCGGATGGATGTCGCGATGAAAATCGCGCTTTTTGTGGGTATTCCTTGTACGATCATTTTATACGTATGGGCCGTTCCGCTGGCCACCGTACTCTATCGCGCGCCGGAAGCCGGTCCGCTGCTGAAGCTGATCGTCCCTCTGTTCTTCTTGTATTATTTTGAAGCTCCGCTGCACGCGATCCTGCTAGGATTGGGCAAAGCGTCGACGGTCATGTGGAATCTGATCCTGACCAATCTTTTTCAGATAGCGCTCATCTATGTATTGGGCTCCGCTTTAGGGATCGAAGGGGTCGCTCTGGGATTCGGCTTCGGCATTTGTCTCCTTACCGTTCTGAACTTTCTGTCGATCTCGAGCACGATCGGCTTTTATTTCGACTTCCGAATGGTCGTCAAGGCGACGCTGGGAGCCGTTATTATGGTCATTTGCGGCCTCGGCGCTTACGCTTCCATGCAGCGATACGGAGCCGCTCTTCCGATGAACGTGCTTGGAGCGGTATGCGTTTCGATCCTTGCCTATGTCATGACGCTGCGCATCACTCGCGTTTTCAAGGAAGGATAGCCAATAAAAAAGCTGCGGTGCCCATAAGGCTTCCGCAGCTTTTCCCGTTCCGTCTTATGGACCCGCGATCGTCATCCAATCTCCGGCAAAGACGTCCTTCTTTTGATCCATATACGTTTTGTAGGGGACGGTCTCGTCGAAATCCCCCTCGAAAGCGATCAATCGGACGTAGGGACCGGTCGCCTTCAGGGTGAACGATGTTCCGTCCGGCTTGCCCACCGTTCCCATATTGTCGCGGTAGATGCGCTCAAGAGACGCATCGATTTCGCCTTCCTTCACGACCTTCGGCTTGTCCGTATGATTGGCGATGACCAGCTGACCGCCGAAATGATAGTTATAATAATCTTCCTCGAAAACCGGGTAGTTCGTACCTGCCGTTAAATAGATGGCGCAGTATGCAGGCAGGGTGAAAGAGCGTATGTTTTTGTAGCCGTACACCTTATATTCGCTGCCGTCAGGCTGAGGGTGCGTTTGTTGCACATAGAGCCGGAACTGGCTGCCGTCGAACGAGAACAAGGTGTTGCCCGCCGCAGGCTGCTCCGTCTGCTTTGTCGCCCCTCCGGTCACCGGACTGCCTGCTCCTGCCTCTCCGGGAACGGCCGTATCGTTAGGCGCCGCGATGGCATAAAGCCTCTTGGCCATGATGACGGCCTGCTCGATGCTGGCGTTCTGCTTAGGTCCGAACGTCGTATCCGTGATGCCGTTAATGACTTCGACGGACGACATAAAATCAATGGCCTCCCGGGCGTACGGACTGAACGAATCCCGGTCCGCAAATGCGATCGCCTCGCCTCTCGCGATTGACTTTCCGGTCTTATCCAAGGCACGTTTCAGCATGGTCGCCAGCTGTTCCCGCGTAATCCGGTCATCCGGAGAAAAGCGGTCGTCCGAAGTGCCGGATACGATGCCGAGCCGGTACGCTTTCACAACTTCCGGATTCGCCGTATCCTGGAAAGGATTGCCGTCCGTATTCCGAACCGCCTCACCCGTTAACGCTTCGTACAGCTTAACCGCTACCTCGCTAAGCAGCTCGCGCGTTATATAATCCGTAAATAGCCGGTCCTGCACCGGCAAGGTTAAACCGATTTCGCTTGCAGCCGCAAGATCCGGCTTGGCCCATTCGGACGCCCCCGGCAAGCTCGGCTCGCCGGCCTGCTTCCGAATGGTGAACGCGATCGTCGTTTGCTTGCCGTCTTTACCGGTCACCGCAAGCTTGTGAATGCCGGCTGCACTCACCTTGCCCCCGCTTTGGAACGGCATATCGTCAAGCGTCGCCACGCCTTGATCGAATGTAATGACGCGTTCCGTATTGTAAATGCCGCCCGGGGATACTCCGCGAACAACCGGAGCGTTTCCTTCGAACGTAAAGGCGATCGTCGTGCGGTTCCCCGCTTCGTCCGTTACAACCAGCGTATACGCCCCGTCCGCATTTACTTTTCCGCCGTTGCCGAACGGCTTGCCGTTAAGGGTGGCGACGCCTTCGTTATACGTAATCGACAGCTCCGACCGGTACGTCTTTCCGGCTTCGACACCCGTGACGACCGGAGGCTTTTTGTCGATGACGAAGTGGACCGTCGTGCTAAGGCCGGATTTGTCCGACACGAACAACGTATAGCTGCCTTCATCGCTCACGGTGCTTCCGCTGGCAAACGGTTTGTTATTCAGCGTTGCCGTGCCTCGGTCGAACGTAATGACCTTATCCGTATTAAATATGCCTTCGCTTACGCCTTTCACGACAGGAGCTAAGGAAGCCTCCTCTTTTTTGTCGATATCCAGCTTGGTCAAATTCTTAAGGCTCAAGAGCGGACTGGCATCGGCGATCGGGTTGCCGGTAACATCCAGCAGCTCCAAATTCGTCAGCTTGGCAAGCGGCGATACGTCGCCGATCCGGTTGTTTTTCAGCGACAGTTCCTTCAAGGCGATCAAGCCCGATAGCGGGTTAACATCGCCGATTTGGTTGCCTGACAAGTCCAGAGCGTTTATATTGACAAGCTTGGCCGCCGCAGAAATGTCGCTGATCCGATTGCTGCCTAAGGAAGCTTCCTTAAGAGCGGTAAGGCTAGCGAGCGGCGAGATGTCGCTGATCTGGTTGTTGAATACATACAGGTTTTTCATTTTCGCCATGGCAGCCAGCGCCCGAACGTCGCTTATGCGATTGATGCTCAAGTCGAGCCTTTCCAGATTGGTCATTCCGGCAAGCGCGGAAATATCGCCGACCTGATTCTCCTCCAGATAGAGCTCGCGCAATCCGGTCAAGCCCGCAAGCGGCGTAACGTCGCCGATCTCATTGATATCCAAATGAAGCTCCTGCAGGCCGCTCATAGCCGACAGGGGACTGACATCGCGAATCTGGTTAAAGCTTAGGAAAAGACGCTGTACCGAGCTAAGCGAGGATAGGGCCTTCAGGCTGCTGACCCGGTTCGCCCTCATATTGATTTCCTGAAGGCTCTTAAGTCCCGACAACGGACTGAGATCGCTGATCTCGTTTTTGAAAAACTGAACGATTTTCAAGTTTTTCAGCTGCGAGAGCGGACTCATATCGCTAATCTTGTTATCTTGAAAATAGATGTACTCCAGGCTTCCCATGCTTGCAAGCGGGCGTAAATCGCTGATTCTGTTACTGGATGCCGCCAGCAGGCGAAGCTTGCTTAAGCCGGATAACGGACTTAAATCGCCGATTTCATTGAAATCCAGGGATAGCGTCTCCAGATTGCCCATCTTAGCCAAAGGGCTAATATCGGTTAAGTTGTTGCTCTCCAAGGATAGGCTCGTAACGTTAACGGCATATTCAAGTCCTGTCAGATCCGTAATCCCTTGCCTGCCGAGGCCGAGCGTACCCAATCCCGTTCCCATGTGCAGCGGATCGGACCGATCCGCCATCTCCTTACGGGTAATGCTGCCGTCGCCGTTCGTGTCGACGCCGATGTTGATCAAAGCTTGTTTTAATTTCGCGTCGGGGAAATTCACGACTTGGTCGCCGGCATCGGCCGCCGCGTTCACATGGGCGATCGGCTGCCCTGCTGCAAGCAATGGCGCTGCTAAAGCAAGCGAAATCATGAACCGCATTATTCGTTTCTTCTCCATAATCTCCTGCTGCCTCCGTCTGGTTCGTTCGGCTCATGTTATGCACTAGCCGTCCTTGCATACTTCGATAAGTCGGCAATTAATCCCTTTTTTTCGACAAAAACTTACAAAAGAAAAAACTCAAGCCTGATTCGGCTTGAGCGGAGCTTAATACTTTCCTTCATTACCCTATCCTTTGTTCCACTTTACTTTGCTTATCGCCTCGTCCCGTTGATGCCACCCATTTCGCTTAAGTGCCGGACTTTCCGCATAACTTCCGATAGCTCGCGAATCTCTTCGATGAGCTATTTAACGAAGGTGTTGGCCACACGGACGGATTTGCGGAAATAAGGAATCCAAATGAAGCAAGTAATAGCCGAACGAACGATATCTTTAATCGAACTGCCGTCCTGAAGCTCGCTTGCCATTGGAATCAGTGACATTAGCAAGAAATCGATTAAACCGATTGCCAAGCTTGCACTGTAGAAAATGATCATCAGTTTAGGGAAAATGTTTTTTTTTGCGATATAGCGCCACTAATAAGATTATGCAGAATACAAAGAGCGTACGATTACTTGATTTCAATCCCCCATCAGCCTGTCCTTACACGGCATAGTTGGCGATAATTCCAGCAATACCCGCCAGCGCGCACATCCCCCCTCCAAGTCTCGTCGACATCACATAAAGGAAGGAAGGCTCCATAGCATCATTCGATTTCCAGCTTTCGGTCAACTTCCAGAAAACATTTGGCTTGATCAACATGAGAAGCCCGATCAGGACAAGCAACATATAAAGAATCGTCATGACAGACATCCCTCCCGAAATCGTCATTCTAGTATCGCCTTTCATAGATCCTATGCCTATAAGGTTCCATTTAAGGGCGTCCATTTCCTGTCGGACTTGAAATTTTATACGTACCCGAACCGGATATGCCGATAAAAGGCGGTACTTTGTTCGCCTACAACTTGCCGTAAAATAGCCAACCTCATGCCATGCAGCTCGCGGCAATCGAAAAAAACTTGCCCCCCCTGCTAATATGCAACATAATTAACAGTATCTGCGTCATGGAATCAGTGAAAATAACCGGATAAACGATCGATGAAAAGAGTGAATCTATGCGACCATTGCGTCTACTGTTTGCCGCGGCAATCGTCAGCCTATTCGTGCTCAGCGCTTGCTCGCAGCAGCAAAAGCCGACCGTTCGCGAAGCGTTCGAGTCCGAAGGCATACGCCTCACGGAGACGGAAACGCCCGCGGAAACGGAGCTTAACGGGGTCAAGCCTGACAGCTTTAAGCTGGATAATGAGGAAACGGTGCGCGTCTATACTTTCGACACCAAGGCAAACCGCAAGCTGGCAGCCGAACGCTTACGGGAGCGTCAACGGCTGCTTAGCTCCTTCCCTCCTCTCCTGTATGAAGCGGAGCAGATACTCGTTCTCTACTACGGCCAAACCGACTCCGGCTCCGTGCCGATGAAACAGGATGACACCGCGTTCGGGGTTAAAATC
This sequence comes from Paenibacillus litoralis, assembly GCF_046244365.1. Lineage (NCBI taxonomy): Bacteria > Bacillati > Bacillota > Bacilli > Caryophanales > Paenibacillaceae > Paenibacillus > Paenibacillus litoralis. The sequence goes on from NZ_CP176395.1 coordinate 4,991,123, forward strand.
CGGAAAGCCGTCGAACGGCTCGAGTAACGCCGCTTTCTTATTCCTGCAAAATGCTTAACAGCCTCTCCAGCTTTACATAGCCTTCGCTTTCCAGTTTTTTTAGCCTTGCCAGCCGTTCTACGGCTTCTTGCCTTCGGTCCGGATCTTCAATAGGCGCATGGGACTGCATCCATGGAAAAAGCTCATTTAGCGCTTGATACTCTTCTTTTATTCGCTTGTAAGCCTCGGCCACGCCGCTGCATTCCCTTCCGAGCGCCCCTTCAAACCGTTCGCTTGCTTCAAGCAGGAACAGATAGGCGTTGTGCCTGCTTTCATGCAAGATGTCCGTAAAATACCCCATATGGAAGCCAAGTATGGCATCCTTGCGCACCAGCTCGATCCAGCGGTCATAAGCGGACAGCCCGCTATAAAAGGCACGTCCGGCCCACTCGTACTTCCCGCGTTGCGAAAATTCCAGCGCAAAGCTTAACGCGGCGCGAAACGCGGTGTGTTCATCCGAGGGCTCTGCCGGAGAAGCCCAGTGCAGGGAAATAAAGCCTCCGTCATGCGGATTTCCGGTATACACGCCGTCACTAGCCACCCCATCTTGACCCGCATTTCTCCGGCAAGAGGCACACGGACAATAGTTGCGGCCCAGCTTCGTCCAAGGAATAACGGCATCGAAGCCCTCATGTCCGCTGCCGGCATGCCAGGAATGCGTATAATAGCCTTCCTCGTCGCAGCCGTAAACGACCGACGTTTCGTTGCCGAGGTCAAGCTCCCTAGCGAAGACAGGCAGTCCCCGCTCGAGCGCGGCTCGCGCGGCATCCCAAGCTTCGCGCTGGAGTCTCTCGAATGCCGCCGCATCCGCGAAGGCTTGATACCCGCGAATGTCGAGTCCCAAATGGCGAGCGAGTGCGAAAGCCTCCTCCTGCGGCTCCCCGATATTGGGCGCCGCTCCCTTCTCGTCGATAACGGTCAGGAACGCGCTCCCGGTCATGCCATACAGCCAGGCGGCCGAGCACGATTTATTCAAATATTCGAGACACGACTTTAATGCGCCGATATGTGACTTATGCAGGCCGGTAAACCGGTATTTCTCTAAACTTACCTTCGCCAACTCATTCCCCTCCATTCAGCGCTTCGACTACTTCGCGGAATGCTGCAATGGTAGCACTATCGTACGCATCCGCCTCCTCCAGCAATGCCGCCGCTTCCAGCCGCCGTTCCGTATCTTCGATCAACCCCCGCGGCTGCTCCCACGGAAACAACTCATAAATACGGTGAAACCGGTCCCGAACAAGGCCGAAGCTCTCGATCGCCCGCTCCAGAGCTTCCGGCGTTTCGCTGCCAAGTCTCTCCTTTGCTTTCAGCAAAAACTTATAACCGTTCGACCTGCACGTATCCCATTCATGGGTGTTGTACGCGAAAAACCAGCCGTCGACGGCTCCTTTGCGCAGCTCCGCCGACCAGCGCCGATAAGCGCGGTTACCGGTATACGTTTGCGGACCGGTCAGTTTGCCGGCGGCGAATTCGACCGCCAGCTGAAGCGCGTCCGCAACCGTTTTACGGACATTTTCCTCCGTCTGTCCGTTCCTCCGCATCCAGTGGATGTCGACGAGGCCGTCCCGCTCTCCGAGCGATTGCCACTCGACGGTTGTCGTCCCATTCCAGCAGCTGCATATGTAAGCCGCATCCTTGTCATCGTAGCCCTGAACGATACTGGTCTCGCCGCCGTTGAACACGAAGCCCCTGCCGAAGCAAGGAAAGCCCGAGCCGATCGCAATCCGGCAAGCTTCCCACGACTCCCTGCGCAGACGATCCAGTGTTTCGCCTTCGGCGACGGCGCTTACTCCCTCCACCTGCACGCCCAGATTTTGCAGTTGGGCCACCATTCGGCCATATGGCAGCTCATGGAGAACAGGTGCGGTATTCACGTCGTCCCCTGTCCGAAACAAGAACGGGATGCCGGTCGCTCCGTACAGCCAAGGCGTAAATGCGTAGGGGCTGCCAAGCTCTTGTAAGCAAACGCTATACGCATTAATAGAAGCCAGATTGCTTCTTGCCCCGTTATATCTCAATCCATTGATGACTTTTACGGCTTGACCCTTCATCTCCCCGCCTCCTCATTTATCGTCAGCGCAATGCATCTGCTAAGTCGCTCCAACGCTTCGATCCCGGCCGTTTCCGCCGCTAAGGCTTTGCTTAGCAGCCCGATCGCTTTCTCCGCAAGCGCAGGCTCGTTCGGGGAGCCGCCGTCCGGGAAAGGAAACAACCGGCTAAACTCGCCCAGTGCCGCCTCTATCTGTTCGTATAGGCATGCGGCTTCAGCCGCCATATCCGCCGCTTCCTTTCGGCCGTTCTTCAGAAGTTTTCGTTCCAGCTCCCGTATAAATAACGCGGCATGCCTTCTGGCATCGGCCGCGACTTCTGCCGTATAGGCGTTACCCAGAGGATCGACCGACCTTCTTCGGAACGCTTCCGACCAGCACTCGTAAGCCGTGAGCCCGCACACATATCCGACAAAGGTCCATTCTCCGTAAGCATGCCTTACAGCCATGTCGAGCGAGCTACGAACGGCCTCCCATTCTTCGATCGGCATCTCGCCGGTGACGGATAATAAGAATAAACCGCCCGACATGCCGCGCCCGAACCGGTCATAAGGAATCGTTCCCTTCGAGGCCGAGTCTTCGGCATACAAGAGCTGCGCCGCATCGTCATAGCCGTAGATCAGCCCGAATTCGGGCGCAAATAAATCCCACGCGACAACCGGTAGTCCTTCTAACACGGAACGCCGAATGTGAGCGATTCCTTTGTTCAGCATGTACGGCGTAGGAGGGGCGCCGCCGTCCCCGGTATGCTAGCTGGCAAGCCCGAGGTTCAGCAGTCCTTCGCGGAATTTCGGTTCCCAGAAATACATCGACGGCCCCGTTGCATCGATATGCTCCTGCTCCACCGTTAGCCGAAACGCTTGACCGGTCAGTCCCATTACATCGGTAAGCGAATACCCGTTCCGCTTAGCGTAGGGCAGGGTTGCGTGTACCGCACCGGCGAATGAGGTTTTGCACCGTTTCCATCCCCCGCTTCCCGGTCCCCGCTTTAGCGAGAGAACCGCGCTTTCCATGGCGCCGATCTCGCGCTTCTCCCGGACGTATTCTCTCAGGCGCACCTTAACGCGTTCCTCCCGCACTTTCAATCGCGCGCGGCTCAAGGATTGGTACACGCTGTCCGCCGAAGTTCGAAACAAGCGGGCGATTTCGGCGGGAGACAGCTGGCCGAAGAAATGCGCCTCGAACACCGCCCTTTCCTTAGGGGCGAGGCAGCGCAGCAGCAGCCGAACGGTTTCCAGAAACTCCTTGCGGGCCAGCACGGCGGAAGGCTCGCACTCTTCGTTGCTATGGTCTTTTTTAACGTTTAAATAACTCAAAATGCTGTCGATGTCGGAGCAGTCGACACCCTCCGCATCCTTTCTTGCGGCAATGCCCGTAAACGTCCTCTCCCGTCCGGCGTGTTCTCCTTTGCGCAGCTTCATCAAAGCTTCGTTGCGAACGATCCTGCGTAACCACGGCAAGAAACGGTTCATGTCGGACAGCGTACCGAGATGCAGGAAAGCCCGAAACAACGCCTCCTGCACGATATCCTCGGCCAAATGCGGATCGCGCGTCATCCTTTTCGCCCAATCGAACGCTTTGGCCCGGTGCCGCCTCACAAGCTCGCCGAACGCCTCGCGTTCGCCGCCGCGCGCTCTTCCGATCAAGTCTTCATCGGGCCGTTCGCTTTCCATATCATCCCCTCCATTCTATTAGATGCACGTACCGCCGACTTTCTGAGGCCGTAATGGCGAATTGCCATATTTATTTTCGAAGGGACGAGCGTCTCTTTTCTCAAACCGAAAAAATGACTAGGACAATGATCCAAAAAACCGGCGATGTCTTGCTTTTCTCTCCCGAAAGCAAGACAGCTAAATAAATAAAGAGACATTCCCCTCACGCTCGGTATGGGGATGTCTCTTTTTCATCTTAACGAGACTTTATGATGAATGCATGCCGGAATGGTTCGCCGATTCTTCCTCGAATCCAAGCGGCAGCGCTCCTCCCGACGTTTCATGGGCTTGAAGGACGGAGGCAAGAAGGCCGGGAAACCGGGCTTCCAAATCTTCCGTGCGGATCGACAAAAACCGCTGCGTCCCTTGCACGCGTACGCGAATGACGCCGGCTTCCCTTAACGTCCGGGCATGATGCGAGATGGTTGACTTGACGACCGGCACCTCAATATCGCCGCAGGTTCTCTCGCCGGCTTTAGAAATTTCCGCAACCAGATGAAGCCTGATAGGATCGCTCAACGCATACAGAACGGAGGACAATTGGATGTCGGCTTGGTCGGGATGATGAAGTACTTTCACGCTGGCGCCTCCTTTTTTTTGTAAAGGGAATGATTGTATTTTACCATAAGCCGTGATATATTTCTATTGTTCGATAATAATCGAACTATTCAACAACGAAAGCTGGTGTATGCATGTCGAACCAATCCGTTTCGAAATCGTTACATGAACCCGGACAGCCGGCCATGCGGGAAGGAATGGTGACCGTGCTGCTGGGGTTATCCATCGTCTTGGTGATCATGAACACCATGATGTTTAATCTGGCGCTGCCCGACGTTGCGAGCGCCTTTGACCTTACGGCCTCTTCCGCATCGTGGATCGTCACCGGATACTCCATCGTATTTGCGATCTCATCCATTACCTATAGCAGGCTGTCCGACTTTGTGCCGATCCGGCGGCTGTTTATCATCGGACTCCTTTCGCTGGGTATTGCGGCGATCGGCGGCTTTTTCAGCGGCAGCTTCGTCCCTCTGCTGATTGCGCGAATCCTTCAAGCGTCCGGGGCCGGCTCGATTCCGGCTTTGTCGCTCGTGCTAGTCACGCGTTACGTACCGTTGGAACGCCGCGGCAAAGCAATGGCTACGATCATGTCCGCCGCTTCGCTCGGCCTCGGTCTTGGACCGGTTGCCGGCGGCGTCATCGTGCAGTACTTAGGCTGGCATTATTTATTTGCCGTGACCGCCGCAACGCTGCTGCTTATCCCGTTCTACGCCCGCCTTCTTCCCAAAGAAAGACCCGCAAGCGGATCTTTCGACGCAGTAGGGGCGCTGTTCGCCGGCATCGGGACAACCGGACTGCTCCTTTTTCTGACGAATCAGTCCTGGATGGCCCTTGCGGCAGGCTTAGCGGCCGTTGCTCTATTCGTCCTTCGCATTTGGCTTGCCGCAGATCCGTTCGTGCAGCCCGGCCTGTTTCGCAACCGTCCTTTTCTGACGCTGGGAGCGGTCGGTATCGTTGCATATTTATGCAGCTTCGCCACGCTTTTCCTGATGCCGCAAATCCTTGTCCACCGTTTCGGTCTGAGCGCAAGCCAATCGGGGCTTGTCATCTTCCCCGGCTCCATACTGGCGATGATCGTTTCCAGGTGGGTCGGCAAAATCATCGACAAGCACGGCAACCGGGCCATCATCCGGTACGTTCCGCTGCTGCTGCTCGTTTCCGTGATCCTGTTCGCCCTGCTCGCGACCACATCCTACTGGGCCATTTTGTTCATCTATATGCTACTAAGCGTCGGCTTTACGTTTCTGTCGAGCAGCATTTCCAACGAGATGTCGCGCATTTTGCCTGCCGCCCAGATCGGATCGGGATTAGGACTATTCCAATTGCTTCAGTTTTTCAGCGGTGCGTTCGGGGTCGCCGTTACGGCGAGCGCCTTGGTTTGGCAGCGTAAGCTACCCCTCTCCGCCGCTTACGGCAATATTTATTGGGGAATGGGCATCATTGTGCTCGTTTCGATCGGTTGCGCGCAGCTGTATCGGCGTTACGCCCAGCGTTCTATGCCGGCTTCTTAACCCCGTCTACAAGGAAGGAGGCGCATCGCCGCCGCCTTCCTTTCCATTTTCATGTCGCAGCCCCGTTGCCAGGCAAACCTATTGTTACAGCTTTCAAGAAGTGAGGAAGAATCGTGCGTATTCCGCATTTCACCCGTGCAGCCCTCCCGACAATCGCGGGCTAGGGCGATAAGGACCGACCGGGATTTGAATCAAACTGGTCGTTCCATTCGCAGGCATCCTGTACAGTTCATCGCTCAGCCTAGCATCGAATCCGAGCAGAGGGTGTCCCCCCATGCCAATGGCGGAAGCCGCGAGTAGCAGCCGCTGCACCAGCATGCCCGCTTCCATCTGCTGAATGCGATATCCTCTGTAGCCTAGCTCCGGCAGATGATGATCCCGATTCCCCGCCACGTGAAAGCAGAGCGGCACTTGGAGCATATTCACATTATCCACCGACAGCCCCAGCTGCAGCACGAGTCGGTGATCGCCTTGGCGTATCCTTTGCAGCAAGTGCCCCGATTCGTCATAGCGGTAAGCGCCGTCCGGTACGCCCTCTACGTTGTACAAGCAGCAATAGAGCGTAACTCGGGATACATTATTTTTTGGTGCGCCATCCAAATCATTCGCATACCGGAAAGAAGCTGTCGCTTCCTGCAGCAATACGGCCAATTGCGTCTGACTAACTTTGCCCATCGCGAAATCCTGGTTCGGTGAGTGCCTCTTCCGGCTAACACTAGCCAAATCATACGACAATCGTTCCGCACGAGGCAGAAACACCGTTTGTCCCAGCCGCAAAATACCCTCTTCTTTGCCGTATCGCAGCTCTAGCGGGGGTATCGTTTCCAGCATGGAGGCTTCGTTCATTTGGATTAACATAGGAAAAGCTTTAACCCTCCGAGACTTGACGAAGTGCTGATGACGAACCGGCTCGAGCTCGCGGCACAGGCTCGATGCGGAGACGCGACTTTCTTCGCTCCTCCTCTCCGTCAAACACGGATCCCTACGCCTAACCGATAACGGAATTACCGCATATACGCTCTCTTCCTGCTCCGTTAACCCGAGCAGCCGATTTACGGCACGATCAAGAAAGCGGAACGAAACACCCGGCACATAGCCAAACCTTTTGGCCGCTTCCAGCAGCTGTCCGATCAGCACGCCCGCATCGAGCCCTTGAAGCCGATAGGCGAAGTTGTGGTATTTATAGAAGTTTTTCCAGAACATCGTCGATACGAATACCGCGCCGAAGCAGGCCGACAGGTCGAACCGGTTTCCGAGAGCCCGCGATAGGAAGGAATCAAAAATCCCCTCTCGCAGCAGCACCAGACGATGATGCGCCGCATCGTAATGGTAAACTCCGGCAGGCAAATCCTCGGCTTTCAAATATACATAGCATTCGTTGGGATAAAGCGCTCCTCCGGAAGGCGCAAACCGCCGAAACGATTCCAGCAGCTCCGTCGTTTGTTCCGAATATACCGGTTCGTTCACGGATTGCGACATTTGGGACAGCCCGAAGGAATACCAGAGCAAATGCCCGATTGACCGAAGATCGGCTTTGGCCTGCCGCGCCCCTCTCTCAAGCGTAAGCGGAACTTCGGGCGCTAACGAAACCGTGGGCAATCCCCGGTACAGTTTGTAGGCGAGCGGTCCGTCCTCCCAGTCCACGGTCAGGTCGGGCGGCTTGGTCTTGACTACGTCAAAGTGCAATTGATGGAGGAATGTTTCCAGACCATTCATCCTTCCCCCTCCTATTCGGACATGTTTCGGCATGCTCCCCCTTTACGGAAAAGGATGCGGATAAGGATTGAGCTGGTCCGGCGTTAACGGCTTTTGGACATACCCTAGCTCCATCGGCACTCGAAGCACCCTGCCCAGCCCGGACAACCGGGTAAAATGATGCCCGAACGTCATCGGCAGCGTCCCCGGAATCAGCACTTTCACGCAATGCAGCCCATTTCGTCCGATCTCCGGCGCAGTTAAATCGATCACAACCACGTCCAGACCGCTCTTTTTGAGCGCTTGAATAAGCTCTCTCAGCTCTTCCGTCAAATCCGAATGCCTCGGTGTCGGCTTAAACGCTTCGGCAAACGTACGCATCGGACGATTCTCGTCCATGATGAAATGAAGGCGGCTTTCAGCAATCGGCAAGGCATACAGGAGGGAGTGGTCTTCCATCTGTTTAACGAGAGACGAATCATGATACATCCGTAAACCCTTTTCCCGGTCGGTTTCGATTCTCCGGTCAAGATTGTTCAACAGCCCGGCTATTTCATGTACCGCACCCTTCACGGCCCGCACCGGATCGGGATGCGCTCCGGCTGAGCAGACGAGATTGGCTCCCGTATGGTTTCTGTTTTTGGCAATCCCCCATACGCTAGGAATTCCGTGTTCCATTGTGGAAGCGTAGACGTGCAGATCATAGCCCGTCACAGCCGCCAGTCGGCCGATCATCAAATCCAGTTCCGGGTCGTCTGCGGAGGCAAGGTCAAGACGCGGAATCGGCAGCTGCGCATACCACGTCATCAGAAACGAATCGCGCTCCACCGTTTCCAGCAGGCCGTATAGGATCGCCTCCTCCAGACTCCCCCCCAGCGCGCAGCCGTTCGAGGACTCGAAAGCGAAGCGGTAGCTGCCGCCCATACTGTAGAAGGCGAGCTGCTCCGGAACGAGAAGCGGGCGCTCTTGACCGAACGAATACCCCCATACCCAGCGGATAGGCCTATCCGGATCAAACGGTTGGAAACGGTAGGACGGGAGGGCATATTGTTCCTTCGTGTGCAGACCTGCTTGAACGGGATCCAGCGCTTGCGCTTGCAGCTCCCGGTAACTGCCGTGCACAACCGTGCGTTTACCGCGCGGCTCCAAGCTGCTGTAACGCTCCAGCCCCTCCAAGACGGCCGTTAATTTGCTGACCGCATAAGAATGCGTCCGTCCGGCCGTCCCCACATCCTCCGTAAAGAGCGGCAAATTTACGCTCGCATCGGCAAAGGGCGATACAAGGTCCTGCATGTTCCCGTTGAACATACCGGTTCGAAAATCGAGATAGTCGCCGATTAGTACGTTCTTCCATTCATGAAGCGAACGGCTGCGGTAGCTATCGGGACTGATCTTCGGGCTAGGCTTGAGACGAATGCTCGCTTCCGTCGCAGAATCGTCCGCCTGCATGCTGCAAACCTTGCATAGAGAATCGGGCATCACAAAGTGACATGAGCTTTCCAGTGAATTCAGGTTTATCAGCACTACTTGCCCTGCAGTCCGTATCGGCTGACCGGTCAGCATGTTTTTGGTTTCTTCCGAAATGAGGTGCGCCATCTGCAAAAGTCCCGTGCGCGATGCCCAAGCGTCCCGCGATCCTCCTCCTCGTGCGGCCAGGCTTTCGCGAAGTCTCCACATCTCCGGTCGTTCGCGTCCGGCCATTAACATTCGCCTGTCGGCGCACTGGGAGCAGCCCGGCGAACCGGGACGAACCAGAGGACCGATCACCCCTTCGCCGAAAGCAACGAATCCGCGCAGCCATGGAATACCCGCGGGCAGCAAGACCTCTTCCGCCTTCCGATGAAGAGCGGGATTCCAGGCATCGTGCAGGACGAGAACCAGATCGGCCGTTAAGGAAGCTTCATCCACGAGATGGTTCAAGCGAACCGTTCCGATGCGCATCCCTGACATTTGCTCGCTTACGTAATTCGCCAACATCCCTTCTCCGACAATTGCCACGACGGCCTTCACAGGGATCCCTCCTCTCTCGGCAGTACTCCGTACACGCCCGAAAGCGCATCCTTCAAGCTGGACTCAGGAGTCAATTCGTATAGTCGAAGCCGTTTCCCCGCTTGCTTGAGAATGGACACGGCAGTGAGAAGAACCTCCTTAGGCACCGTTTCTGCGGCAGCCGGGATCGCAACCGTTCTCGGCTCCCTCTCTTCCACGCTAACAGCGGTAACCTGCACGACATGAGCCGATCGGGCAACGGTATGGTTCTGTTCGTCCATTAGCGCCTGCTGCAGCGCAGCCCGCATCGCCAGTGTCGCATGTAAGCCGGCGCTGCCATACCAGCGGCCCCCCGCACCGACCCATACTACCGGCAAACCGTACAGCGCATCTCCGAGTCCAACCATCGGCAAACCCTGTAAGGTCGTGATCGCTTGCAAATAATAACGGCAGCGTTCATCTTCGATCCCGGACAACCGAATCCGATACACTACAGGCAGACGACCTTCTTGCCGCTTGCGCAGTTCTTCGCCCAACCAGTTGTTCAGCCCGCGTGCAGCGCCTTCGATAAGCGTGCCGCCGGCACCGATCCCGATGGAACGGGTCGCTTCCGCCTTCCCCCCATTTACGTCTCGGCCGGAGTAAGGCAAGAGCTGTCCCGCCATCCGCGAGACATAGGCTTCGATACCGCTCAGACCCGCTTCGCGGCGCGCTCCCTCGTGCGTCATAGCGGAACAGACGATATCCGGAAGCAATGAAGCAGGCCCTTCCGACAGCGGGTCGACAGGCCGTATGCGGCACTGAGCGAGAGGGAGCTGGCTTAAGTCCTCCTCTTCCCAAATATGGAATAAGCCTGTCGTCTCCGACGTCAAACGGCTGACACAGGAAAGCAAGGCTTGTTCGGCGGCGTCAGAGGCGGTGTCCGAGCTCCGTTCGAGCTCTCCTTCGAAGTCAAGCAGACGGGAGGACGGGACGTTTCCTGACACATGCGGGTGAGGCAAGAAAGGATGCCATCTCCCTTCAAGCGTCTCCGTATCCAAAAGATAGATGCTGCCGTTCTTCTCCTCTCCGGACACGCCGGCAATCGCTTTAAAACATTCAAACACGGCCACATTCGCAAGCATCGCCTCCGTAGTGGAGGAATAGCCCGGAGGCATGGATTTCCCGCTAAGCGCAGCTTGGTGGATGCGTCTCCAGGCCGATTCCCAGCAGCTTTCTTTTTCCGGATGTACAAGCGGACCTGCCAAACCGGCATGCTGCAAGCAAATGACGGGCAAAAACCTTTTTTTGTCCTTCCTGCATGCTGCATGAAGCTCGCGTAGACGGCCGAGACCTTCCTCTCGCGATACATACAGGATGAAGTCGTATGGCACTATCGTTTCCGGCCAATGGATTTCCCTTGCGTCCCATACGCCCGTTTCCAAAACATCCGCCTCGGGATCCGTTTTACGGGCGTGAGCCGCCAACTCCCTCAACCTGCTAACGTCGGTTGTTCCCGCATCCAGAATACGCACATGGACTTTCGGCAATCCGGATTCCAACAAAGCCGATACCAGCGAAACCAAGAACGGCCCTGAACCGACAGCCAGTACCTTGGCCTGACGATACGACTGGAACCGATACGCCCCGGAGCCGCCGACATGATCGAGAAATTCAATCTGCGAGGCAAAATCCGCCCTTATAGCTTCCGGCAGCTCAGCCGGCGCGTCTTGACTAATATCGCGAACAAAGCCGTTCCGGTACAGCACCTCAGCGATTTCGCATACGCGGGTCCGGTAAGGGGTCGTCAAGCCTTCCGTCAGTTCCGATAGCGAGCGTTGACCATTGAAAACCGGCAGCAATTTATCGATCCATTGATCGATACCGTCACCTTCCATCCGGAATGAACTGCTATTGTTGCGAAAGTACACACCGCCGTTCGGATCGGGAACATAAAAGGTATCTCTCTTCACCTTGAGACGCATAGACACGTTAAAGTCCATCATTCATTCGAGCCCTCCTCCGCTAAACAACCCCGATAGCCTAACAAGTACATTTTATGTACGGCAATTTGTCCGTCATGTCTGATTAATGAAGAAATCCCTGCAGCCTAGGCGGATACAGGGATAAGCTTTTCCTTGAACCGGCTTCCCGGCAAACGGCTTACCTGCCTTGATGACAGTGAGAGCAGTTGTGGCAGTTGTGGCAGTTGTGGCAGTTGTGACAATTGTGACAGTTTTGGCAATTATGGCAGTTATGACAGTTGAAGCAATTGACGCAGTTAAAGCAAAAGAAAAAGCAATTCGTGCAGTTCGTGCAGTTGAAGCAATTGCCGAATCCTAATCCAAAAATACGAGGATCCTGTTGGTTCTGAGCCTGCCAAGGAGTCGCATCTCCTGCTTGAAAATTGGAAACGGGAAGGCCTTGCAATTCATTTTTCAAATCGTCCATGGTTTCAACCTCCATAAATAATGAATAAGCCATCGTGATAGTCGCCTAATTGTTCACACGACAACATATGAACCGGGTTCCGCTCTTGTTACTGATTCCGCTTTTTTTTTGCCAAACGCCAAAAAGCGCCCTTATCAAGGACGCCCATCCGGTGCTCTGCCGTACGGTAAACATGGGGTGCAGCTTCAGCCGACGCCGTTATAGATCGATGGCAACGTGGGGCTTGCTGTAATGACTGGTGCCGCCTCCGCCGACGACAACCTTGCCCCCCTTTTTGAAAATAATCAATTTTCTTAAGCCTGTCGTAAGCAGCACTTCGACTTTGGCATGATTGGATACAGCCGTATAGATGACATAGCCGCTTTCGGATATACGGTTTACCCAGTTATCGTCGAATTCGGATCTGACGACACGATTGGAATACACTTGATTTTCCAGCCTACTTGCCCTTCTTCTCTTCACTTCGTCCCACCCGTTTCCCCTATGATGTACTCTACGATATCGTATGCAGACGGGACGATTTGGTATAGCCGATAGTCTTTCGTTATTCACTCCTTATCGAATAAAGGTTGAAGAGCCTAGTTAATTAACAACGTTAAATATCGCAAAAAAATAACCTCCCGCCGTTCTTTTAACGGCTTAGGGAGGCTTTGCGTTGTTCCATGTTCCGCTGCCGACCGCCTTTTTAGGTTACGTCGGCAACTATTTCATTAACCTTGTTAATCATCTGCTCGGAAGCTAATCTTGTTGCCTCATCCATCTTGAGCGTTATTTCCTTCCGGAGAATATCCGGATCGTTTTTCCCTCTCACCGCTATTTGCAGAAAGCTCATGAGCCAGCTTCTTTTCTTGTAAACGCGCATGACAAACCACTGTTTTTGACCGTCCCATATCAATCGGACCAGTCCTCCGGCGCCGTCAAAAACGGAGTACCTGTTGCCGAACGTGTCCGGGTGATGCTGGTGTTTCGTTTTGACATATCCCTTCGGCTTCAGCCGCAATTCCAGTTCCGACTCCAGCAAAGCAAATATATCCTTCGGGTCTTTTTCCGTCATCGTTTCACTTCCCGCATTTATTTCGTTCTTACACGGATCCTTTGGCATTGATTCCCGCCGATTTACTCGATGGTATCATAAAGGTCAACCTTCACTTCCGCGATGTCCGGGCGCCCCCATTCCTCCGCTATTTCCAAATGCCAGGCCCGAGGGATTCTTTTCAATCCCTGCTCCGCAATCCGCTTATGCAAATACTCGTACGTTTGCTGGATCCCCGTATTCGGACCTTCATGACGGATAACGGCATATTTTTGCGAAGGGACCGATACACAGACCATTCCGTCGGGAATATGGCTATCGTCCTTTACTTCGACGCATACCCAGTACCCGTCTTCCTCCTCCGTGAAGTCCCCCGGGTAAAAAGCGCCAACCAACCGGATCGGGTCCAGCGCTTGTTTGATTTCATGAAGCCGTTCTTTTAAGCGAATCGCCGCTTTCGGAATTTCAACCGCATATTGATCACCATGGCAAACGATACGCAATCCGACCAGCTTCATCTTATGGAGCTCCTTAATTTTCACCTTAGTCCCTTCTCTCAAATGGTTTTGACGTGTATGTCGCAAGATCCAAGCCAATATCCTCGTAAAACAGCGTAAGCTCTTCGACCGCACTTTCTATGAAACGTTCTACAACGCTGCCTGTGATGTATCTCGGAGAAATATCCGGTTCTTTCGCCGTATCGGAAAGCCAGTCAAATACATGCTTTCGAAAAGCATTCAGCTCATCGATAGAGTAAAGATCATTCCATTCATAAAGAGGGCTGCTGCATACATCCTCGATCAACCTGTTTCTCCATTCGACACTACGAAACAACAGAAAATCCATCTTGATTTCTTCCTGCCACAAAAGCTCTTTTAAAGCGGCGTTCGAACAGCTAACTTCCCGCTTGACATTTCCCCAGCCGATATCCGCGATGATATGACTCATATAACCGGCAATAAACGGCTTGAACCCCGGTTCTGTATGACCGCGCACGGCATTTCGGCAATGCTCTTTTAGCGCCTCCTTGCTCGGAGCCTTTCCCTCGACGGTAGTCAAATGCGATCTCTTTTTGGCAGCGGTATCTTGCTTTCTTAGCGTGACGGCATCCGGAGCAATAGCGCCTAACAAAAATGCCGGATGCGGACGGCTATCGAACAGCCGATAGGCGATTGCAAAATGAATCATAGGCCACGGCAATGCGCACTCACCTGCCTCCCTGTTTTCGAACGAGACACCTGCAAATCATTCATTCCGATTCCTGCAGCAAGACCCTTAAACCTGCTATTTTACTCGCTGCCCAAACATCCGAACCGCACTACTAGAATTTCGATTCGTTACCGCACTTTCCTTCTTTTCCCTATCCTAACAAAAAGAATGCTTATGTTCGACATATCGGCGCCATCATTCGAAAAAAGGAACCCAGGTCCATAAATGGAGAATGCAGGTTCATTAGGAAACCATCCCCTTCAGCCAAAAAGAAAAAGGTTGAGCAGGCATCTAATGCTGCTCAACCTTTTTTTACGTAAAATCCTACTTCTGAAGAAGTTTTTGGCACAGCCCCTCAGACTTAGGAAACCGCTTTGCAATCCCGTTTGCATCCGCCCTTCTTGCAGGTAACATAGACGCCCATAAAATCCAGCCGGTGATCCGTCACGGTAAACCCGTATTCACGTTCAAGACGTTGCTCGAGCTCTTGCAGCCAATCGTCCTTGATCTCCACAACGGAGCCGCATTCCGTGCAAATGAGATGATGGTGCATGTGGGCATGATCGTCGCTCCTCAGATCGAAACGCGCCATTCCGTCGCCGAAATTCATTTTTTCGACCACGTGCAGCTCGCTGAGCAGCTCCAAGGAACGGTAAACGGTGGCGAGCCCGATTTCAGGAAACTTGGCTTTCACCCGCATGAACACTTCCTCGGCGCTCAAATGCTCCTCTTCGTTCTCCAGCAGAACCCGGAGGGTGATTTCGCGCTGGGGCGTCAGTTTATAGCCTTTTGCCTTCAGCTGCCGGTTGATTTTATCGATATTCTCTTCAATGGTCATCATGGTTGAATACCTCCCTGCATGAAAAAGCTATTTATGAGCAAAATGGCACTATAGGATAGGCAGCATCGTACAACTATTTATAATCATTATAATTTGATACTAACTCAATTACGGGAAATATGCAAAGCCTCACCTTTACATTCTTTCGATATCGTTGCCTATAAGAAAGAGACAACCGCTTCTCCGGCTGTCTCCTGACAAAAATGCGATTTCATGAAGACGTCAGCTTCACGCTAAATTTATAAACCGCACCGGGCAGCCCTTTAAAAACGAGCTTTCCGTCGCTAATTAACGTCCATAGTCTGTACTCCACGAAAAGATCTCCAACCAACTGCTTCCACTCGGCGATCGCTTCACCGACGATGCGGCCCGCACGAATATAGGAGGCACCGCCCTCTTCGTCCTGCAGCCTTTTTACGATTCCCATAAGCGACTCGTCAAAATAGGTCTCTTGTACGCTGAGAAGCTTCCCATCCCGCCACAAGCGGAGAAGCCCGTCTCCTCCGGACAGTTCCAGCCATTCCCGCTCATACCGCCGTCTCTCCTCTTCCGGCAACGGAGTTTCCCACTCCTTACTCATCAGCAGCTCCTGTATGGCTTCAAGGGAAATCTCGCCGAGCGCCGCCGGTATGAGCTCACTTTCGTGATGAAGGGCAATTTTGGCATAAGCCTGTGTGATATTGACCGTACAGATCGGATTCGTTCTTTCTCTTAGCGCATACAAGGCTAAACGCAAACCAACCTGCGCGTGAGCATTGTCGGCGCACCATATCGTTATGTTCTGACGTTCGGGAATGCCTGCCAACCGATCCAGCATCGCACCGATTCCATGTTCCCGATTGAATAACTGGTCGTGCATGTAGCCGGCAAACCGTTCGGTCAACCAATGCTGCCTATGCCTCTGCCCGTCTGTCGTCTCCAACCGCCCGACCGGCCCGATGGAAAATAAATCATTGAACGCGAGCACTTCGCTTGCTTGACGCATTCCGGCATTGCTTAGCGCCACCTTCAGGGATCCCGCATCCGAGAGTCCGAATAGGAGATGAATGCAATTTCGGCGTTCATCCGCTTCTCTTTTGCGTTCGCGGCTTGCTTGTACATAGGCAGTCCACATGTCGACGATTTGTCCGGCAAATTCGTCTTTCCCAGTAGAAGGCTGTGCGTTCGCACAATCGGCACGCTCTAATACCTTTTGAATAAAAGCCCGTGCCTCCCAGTCTTCAAGCTCGTGCAGTTCGTTGTTGCGGAATTCCACCTAACCTTCTTCCCTTCGTTAAAATAGCGCGGTTCAAGCTACTCGAAGATTCGTTTGGTAATGTCTTACATATTTATTGTCGGGAATGAACGAGGCGATGTCAAGCCATATGAACGCTTTGTATCAAAAAAAAGCAAGCAGATCGGCCCGATCCGCTTGCCAGCGATCATATTGTGCGAGCAACCAGCAGCTATCGTTTAAACTCCACGCCCTGCCTGCTCAGCAGATCATGCAGCGCAGCGATCGAGACGTCTTTCACGGAGCACGAATCGTTCATGGCGATCGAAGCGGCGATGCCCGATGCTTGCCCCAAGGCATAGCAGGTAGGCTGCACCCTCATGGAAGACATCGCAACATGGGTAGCGGATATCGCTCTGCCTGCGACGAGCAGGTTTTCGAGCGTGCCGGAAACCATGCAGCGATACGGGATATCGTATCCGCTAACGTGACGCTCGTCGGTCGTTCCTTTGCCGTCCGGGCTATGAATGTCGATCTCGTAGTTCGTTTGGGCGACGACATCGTCAAACCGCGTCCCGCCTTCCACGTCATGCTCCGTCAGCGTATAGAGGCCTTGAATCTGATTCGTTTCGCGAACGCCTACCTGGCCGGCGATATGTGCCAAAGCATAAGTCTCGAATCCGTTTTTCTGCAAGTAATAGACGATCGAGAACACCTGCTTCAGCGCCTCCGTCTCGGCGTAATTGATGTCTTCGATTTTGGCTCCGTTCCCCTTAACGCGCGACATATTGACGAGGAGTGTTCCGTCTTTATTTTTCTCCCAGAACAGGCGGCGTCCCTGTGGCAAATCGGACACCGTTTCATAGGCATAGCAGCCCTCGGGCAGTATGCTTTTGACCGGCTTCCCCGTATTTTGCATCATGAACATCAGCGTCATCGGCTGGGTCAAGCCGTCCGTTTCGCGGCCGGAGCTGTAAGGAACGCCTGCGTCAATCGCCACTCTCGCATCGCCCGTACAATCGATGAACTGATTCGCCTCGAACGCTTTCAAGCCCTCTCTCGTCGAAACGATGACGGCCTTCAAACGGTTACCTTCGCTGACGGCGCCTACAAACTCGGCATGGTAGTACACCCGGACGTTCTCTTTCTTCATCTTTTCGTTCAAATAATAGCGCAGCACGAACGGCGAATATTGCGGCGAGATGGACTCGTCGTGATGATCGGGCAAATATTCAGCCAGCACCTCGGCGATCATTTCGCGGTAAATCCCGGTTACGTTCCCGATCGGCATAAAGATACTGACGTTTCCAAGCGTTCCCATCCCGCCAAGCTGTCCGGATTGCTCCAATAGAATAACCGTTTTCCCGCAGCGGGACGCGCTGATGGCTGCAGCCGTGCCGGCGGGTCCTCCGCCGATCACGACAACATCCGCCGAAGCATGGACGTCGACATGTCTCTGGAATGCATATGAAGTGTTCATCGTTCTGCACCTCTTCTCATTGATTATGCTTTCAGTTTAGCGTAAGTTATAACTATATTTTAGTTTCATTTTACCTTTAAAGATAACGGACGATTCTATCAAGAAGAGGAGCAAGGAACCGTTATGCGCAAGAAAAAGGAAGTCACCCTCCAAACCATCGCCGATGAGCTGCAGCTGACCATTCATACGGTATCCAAAGCGCTTCGCGGTTTGCCCGGCATGTCGGAGTCCACGAGAAGAGATATTTTTGAGGCGGCGCGCAGGCTTGGGTACAAAACCAAGGAGCAGGAGCTTAGCGTCGGTTACGAAAAGCTTCCTTTGCTTTCGACCAAGCGGCGGCGCTTTACGATGATCATGACGCAGGATGCGCCCTTCTATCAAATCCAATTTCAAGGCATTCAGGAGCGTTTGCAGGAATGGGGCCATACCGTATCCGCCACATTCCTTCCGAATGCGGCGAGTGCGCAGGCCGACGCATCCTATTGGATGGAAAGCATGGACCTGCACTATTATGACGGCCTGTTCATTCCGCCCGCCATACCCGAGCGGCTTGAGCATGCCTTTCTTCAGCTCCCGATGCCGAAAGTGCTGATCAATTACCCGCCGGCGATCGCAACCGTGGACAGCGTCATATGGGATGTAGTGGCAGCCATTCATCAATCCGTCAACCACTTTCTCTCGATGGGGCATAACCGTATCCTGTATATGGGCGATATTCATAAGCATCGCGGCTTTCAGCTGCGCTGGCAAGCCTTTCAAGAAGCCATGCATAGACTTGGTGCGGAAGCGGTGCCTGAAGATCATATTACGGACCGTTCGGCATCGGGCGATTCCTGGATGTCGACGCTCAAGGAAAAACTGCAGCGCGGACGCTATACCGCCATTCTCTGTGCGGTCCAGCAAGATTTGCCCGGCATCATCTATGCCCTGCAGTCCGTTAACCTATCCATTCCGGAGGATATCTCGCTCATTAGTTTGGAGGATATGGAGAACCGCCGGTTTCCACAGCTGTCGAGGCCGCTCCTTCTTATGAAGGAAGCGGGACGCCGTGCTGCCGAACGTCTGCTGTGGCGGATCGCCAACCCCGATGAACCGTTCGAACATATCCGTTTGCAGGGCAGCTTCTACAAAGGCGGCACCGTCAGAAAAATATAAAGACGCAGCAAAACAAACAGACGCCTCGGAGTCGATTTGTACGGGGGGCATGAAACGGTAAAAACCGGCCTCCGCTGAGACCGGCTTAATAAAACTCTATAATATAGGGAGGTTGGTCCGGTAGAACGACTGCCGGGCGGAGTGCCGGTGCCGGGGCCGGATACGATTTCCGTCCGTAGACCAGCAGCTTTTTGCTGTCGGGACTCCAGTCCATATGAAGCGGAATCAGCCCTTTATAGATCGATTTCTCGTTCATGACGGCATTTCCTTGCAGCTTGACGACGAAAATGTTTTCGCGACCTTTGGAGTATGCGATATATTTGCGGTCGGCCGATACACGGAATGTGCCGATTTGCTCCACCAGCGGGAACGAACTCGCCTTGCGAGTGTCGTACAGAGTTAGCGTACCTTGGGCACCAACATACACGAACTGATTTTCGCTGACAAAATCCATGCCCGCTTCGCTGCTGGCAAGCTGCTCGAACTGGCCGGTAAAGACACCGGCGGCGATCTTTCCGTAAACGATGGCGGATTGGCTGCCCGAATAGTTGCAGATCAGCGCGCTTTTCCCGTCATCCGAAATTTTGATATCGAACTGACTGTACTCCGCATTCGTTCGGTCGATCGTGTATTCGCTCCGCGTCTGCCCGCTCACATCGTACACGACGATCTGCGCTTCCGTTTGTTTGCGTTTGCCCTTCACATAAGCGACATAACGGCTGTTATTCGACCAAGTCACAGCACTCTTCCGCATGGAGCCGTCGGCAAAATCCGAAATGCGAAGCTCTTTATTCGTCGCCAGCTGAAGAATGGCCAGTTGTTCCTTGCCGTTCTCCTCCCAAACCGTGGTAACGAAGGCCCCGTCGGGAGAGGCGCCCGTTACTTCAGCTTGTCCGTTTACTTCCGCTACTTTCTGCCTGGACCGGTTCACATAATCGACAAGCTCGATGCCGGTCGGGCCGCCTCTGCGCCCAAAAGCCCCGAGCACTTGGTTATGGCCCGCCCACCCAAGCAGCTCGCCGGTGCTATCTTCATTCTCCAGCAGCTTATACATTTTCTTCACCGCGAATTCCTCGTTCCCGGCAGAACGCTCCTGGGTCTCTTCCGAATCGGGAATGATGACGGTTTTGCCGGTCAAGCCGTCCGTGCAGCCCGCCGCAACGGCAGCCAAGAGTACGACTGGCAGGAGCCTTTTCCTTATTTTCTTCACCGCCTAGCCCTCCCTTTCGTCATCGGCTGCCGGCAATGAAATGGCCACAACCGTCTTGCGATTCGCGCTCTCTATTCCGAGCGATCCTTGATGATCCTGTACGATCGTCTGACAAATGCTGAGCCCCAAGCCGTTGCTGCCCTGCTCCTTGGCCTTGCGCTTATCGGCGCGATAGAACGGCTCGAATAAATGTTCCAGATGCTCAGGCGGTATGTCTTCGCTTTGATTGATGATGCTCAGATTCACTTGATCCACGGCACGACGGGCGGATACGGCAATCTCGGAATGGGGATCGCTGTACTTGATCGCGTTATCGAGCACGTTGATGAACAGCTGCCGGAGTTTGTCCGCATTCCCGCTTACAAGCAGCCCCGCTTCCGCGCCGCACTGGATCGACTTTCCGTATCGCTCGGCTTTAATCGCCATCCCGTCGCAAACCTCGCTCAGTATGCGCCCCGCATCGACGATCTCGAACGCTTCAAGCCCGGAGGATTCCTTCGAGAGCTCCAGCAGCCGCAGCACCATAACATGCAGTCTTTTGCTTTCATCGACAATATGATTCATGCCCTTGCCGAAGAAAACGGCATCGTCTCTCCCGTTCTCTTTGATCATTTCCGCATAGCCGAGAATGGTCGTCAGCGGGGTTTTGAGCTCGTGGGTGACATTGTCAAAAAACTGCTTGCGGTGACGGTTCAACTCCTCAAGCCGGTCGCGGTCTTGCTCGATTCTAAGGATTTGCGCTTTGATCTTCCCGATCATTTTGCTGAAATTATCGGCCAGCATGCCGATTTCATCTCTTCTTTTCACCTCTATGCGGATGTCAAGATTCCCGTTAGCCACTTCGGTTGAAGCTTTGGCAAGTCTAACGAGCGGAATCGTCATATTTCTGGACAAAATGTACGAGAACAAGAAAGCAGCCGCAAAGATTGCAAGGGTCGCGTAAAAAATAATGTCCAAAATCGTTCGGCTCTGTTCGTACAAATAGGTGAAATCCTTGGAAAACCGCAAAATGCCGACCTTGCTGCCGTCAACCAGGTAGGAATAATAGACCTGGGACAGGCCGTTTGCGTAGGAAATGGAATACGCCGTCTTCCCGGTCAGCGCTTGCTTAAGGTCATCATCCCCGCCGTCAAACTTCGCTTCGTCGGTTGCAAACAGCAAATCGCCTTTGACGGAGTAGGCGCCGACGGCGCTCGACGTAACATATCGCAGCTCTTCCGCCATCTCCTTGGCCATTTGCTGAAAATACATCTCGTCGTTATCGAAATGATTGATCATGAATGCTTGCTTTACATAGACGCCGCTGTTTTTCTTTAAGCCGATCAAATCCTGCGTCATGATGTTCTCGTTGCTGCGCTCGATGATCCGGACGACAGCTTGGTTCAGCACCAAGAGAGAGACGGAGAAAATAATCAAAAAACCGACCAGAAATTTCGCTTTGATTGTCGGAAACATGACGTTATTCCACCTGTTTCTCAAATTTATAGCCTATGCCGAAGACAGTCACGATCAAGTCGTTCATGTCCAGTTTTTTGCGCAGCCGTTGAATATGAATATCGACCGTCCGGGTATCCCCCGCGTAGTCATACCCCCAAACAAAATCGAGCAGCTCGGTTCTGGTAAAAATTTTACCCTTATAGTTGTATAAAGTAAGGAGAAGATCGAATTCCTTCGGAGTTAGATCGACGATTTCATCGTTTTTCTTCACCCGTCTCTCCGCCTTAATGATCTCGATGTTTCGAAAACGAATACCGAACTCGGCCGGCTCCCCGATCGAACGATTCGCTTGCTGCATACGCCGAAGAACCGTCCGAATTCTGGCGATGACCTCGCGCAGATCGAACGGCTTCGTTATGTAATCGTCGGCGCCGTATTCAAGGCCTACCAGCTTATCCGCGATATCCGATTTGGCGGTTAGCATAATAATGGGGATGTTCGCGGTTTCCGTCACTTTCTTGCAAACGTCGAGGCCGCTTACATCCGGAAGCATCCAGTCGAGCAAGAGCATGTCCGGCTCGAACCTCTCGAGCTCGCGCAGCCCTTCCGCTCCGCTATGGGCAGCAACCGTCTCAAAGCCCTCTTTATTCAATCCGTATGCAAGTAAATCGGCAATCGCTACTTCATCCTCGATGATCAAGATTCTCGTCTTGTCTATGACGTTCCACCCCATTCTATCCTGCCGCCGCACATGCAAGCCGTTAAAGCCCAAACGTTCAAGGCGGTAACCCAGGCAAAAATCGCACAGTACGGATGTCAAAATTATTCTCGATTTCAACCCGGATGTCAAACCATCGGATAGAGGCCGCCGATTTTATCCGCTAACCAAATCGGCGCATTCCTCTACGTCATTCATCCCTCTCGAGCCGAGAGTAGGACAGCCGCTATCCAATATGTACGGGACGCTATTGGGACGGGCTTCTTTCCGGCGCTTACCGTAGGCTGTTTTACACCATCTGACGGTGCCTGCGGCAGCGATCTGCTTTTCGGTGCTGCCGCCGCAGGCTACTTTCCACCTTCCGCCGGCGCTACCGGAAGCAGCCTGCTCTCAGGTGCTGCCGCAGGCCGCTTTCCTCCCTCTGCCGGCGCCGCCGGAAGCAGCCTGCTCTCTGGCGCTGCCGCCGCAGGTTGCTTTCCACCTTCTGCCGGCGCTGCCGGAAGCAGCTTGCTCTCTGGCGCTGCCGCCGCAGGCTGCTGCTTTCCACCTTCCGCCGGCGCTGCCGGAAGCAGCTTGCTCTCTGGCGCTGCCGCCGCAGGCTGCTTTCCACCTTCCGCCGGCGCTGCCGGAAGCAGCCTGCTCTCGGCAGGAGGACTCGCTTCGGCCGCAACAGACGGTTTATCGCTGCCGGCAGCTGCCGACGACCGGGAAGACGACTTATTGCCAGCCGCCGATTCCGTATTGCCGAGCAACGACTTGCTTCCCTCCGGCGATTGCGTTTCCGTTTGCGAACCATCGGATCCGGATTTTCCTTCCGCTGTCTTTACGCCATCCGAAGACGCTTTTTCTCCTTCCGTTCCTTTGTTATCCGCTGCGGACACGCTTTTGGTCTGCTCCGTCCCCCCATCCTTCCCGACCGGATTCTCCGTCTTGCCTGCGTTATCTGCGTTGCTGCAAGCAGCCGTCGCAGCGATCAAGAGTATACCCGCCGCCTCTAGCAATTTCTTTTTCATTTTCATTTTCATTTTCAATTCCCTCTCTCCGAATGGGTTCATTATCTCTTAACGAGTGGCGCTACGCCGCGATATCCGTATCCGCTTCATGCTTCGCCATGTTTATGCTCCAAGGAGGTTCGAATGACAATCGCTCTGACACGGTCGAATCGCTCGTTTTCCTTGCCGAAAAGAAACGCACGATCCTGAAACAAGGTCAGCATCGCTCTTCTGACCGCCGAAACGGCAGCGCTCTTGTTATCAAGCAAAAAATGCGCGATCCGAAAGCAATAGGTCTCATAGGCTCTCAGTCTGTCGATGCGTTGTTCGAAACCGATAATAAACATCCTCCCCCTTGTACGACGAGCGCATTCCGCTTCGCGAACGATTGCCCAGACACAACTCTAGTTATAAAGCACGAATGTTAATAACCCTTCTCTAAAATGTAAACAAAATGTTTCCGAATACGCGGTTTCCGACACTGCTCCGATGGAGAAACTCTCTTCGCCGCTCATACCGGCTTTGTTGCTCCAAGATCGGAACCAAATGTTGTACGGCGTACAGCATTTCGAGCAATTTTTTGACCAGAACAGCAAAGTGTTGTACAAAATACAGCAATATTAGCAAAAAATAATAGTATCCCCGCTTTTTCAGCGAAATTGTTGTAAATCATACAACATCACGTTCGTCCTCCCCCCTGCAGACGTTAAAATGTTGCAAAACCTGCAACACCTATCACCCTACAGCACACGATGAGCGTACTGGCGAAGCCCCCGGCGTCTGGACGAAGATGACCGTAACCCGAAAACGATACGGCATCGCAAACGAACGTCGAAAGAGGAAACTGTTCATACCGCTTGGGAAAACAAAAAAAACGCGATTCGCTCGCGTTTCTTGGCGTTGCTTAATTTATTTCATCTTCTCTTCGACAGAACGCAGCTTCTGCTCCATAGTGCCTTTAACGTCTCTCCGGTCATCGATCGTTATCGACGTTGAAACGCGAACCGCCCCGCGTTCGAACGGCACCTCATGCATGCGCCTGACAACGGCAAGCAAATCCTCCAGCTCCCCTTCGATGATCGTGCTCATCGGCGTCAACTGGTACCGGACCGTCTCCTGAGCTTGCTCCAGCACGTGCTGCGTAGCCGCGACGTATTCGCTTACGCTCGTCGTTCCCGTCCCCAGAGGAACGATCGTGACTTGTACGATAGCCATGTTTCGCTCATCCTCCCGTTTGTTTCGCGTAGTATTCCCCGAACATTTCCCAGGCAAGCGCAAAAATCGATATATTCAGCCGATTGTTGACACGAAAGCGGAAATCATGTAGAAGCATCTAATAATTTGACTAAAAAACCGCGAGAATCGCGACTTCCGTACTACTCGGCTCCAGAAGGCATAGGGAGAAACGATCTCCCTTAATAGGTGGCTACTCGATGCTAAACACGACGAATTCCTGATGAACCGCATCGGCGGTCAATTTTTCCTTATATTGAAGCCTGTTCAGTACGATATAAAATTCCGATTCCATATCTCTCACGACATAATAGGGATCGCCCGATTCCCGGTTATATTTCTTGGCTTTATCGATCGCCTGGTTCTTCGTCATCGGCTCACTCCCCAAATTTTTCAATTTATTGCCATACGTATCATAACATAAAAGAACATACGTTTGCACGACTTATCTTGTTCACAACGACAAAAAGAAGCCGCCCGAAGACGGCTTCCCCTTTGCAGACTTCCTTCTTACAAGCTTCTTCGTTCATACAGCGCCATAGCGAGTAAACAGGAAACGATCGACAAAACCAGTCCGCCGCCCGCCGACCACCAGCCAATTGCCGTCATCCCCGCCGAGCCATGCGCAAACAGCTCCCGAAGCGCAGCGCCGGCGCCTCCGTTCGTCCATTCAAGTATGCGCAAGACGATAACCGCCGTTCCTCCGACCGCAAAGACGACAACGATGTCCAGTACCTGCGAAAGACGCGACCCGAGTGCGAAAAAGAGCGGGAAATAAATCGAGTAAAACAGCAGCAAAACGCCAATCGTCAGCAAAACCGACGGCAGATCGAACCATGGCAGTTCCTCGGAAGGCAAAATCAAAGCGGCAAGCACGCGCCACAACGAGGTCAACGCAAAAGCAAGCGCTATGAAAACGAAAATACCGGCGTATTTCGACGCGACGATATCCCTTCTGAGCAGCGGGAAGGACGCGAGCATTCGTCCGTTGTTGTTCTTTTCATCCGATTTGCTGGCGACCACGATGAGAAAATGACTGAAAATGGCCGCCGGAACCGATAACGGCAGCCCTTCAAACGCGCCAAGACCAAAAAACACAATCCCGATAAACACGAATCCGAGCAAAATATAACGCTTTTGAATCCGGATATCCTTCAGAATGAGCGGTCCCATCTCATTTCCCACCTTGCGTATAGACTAAAATATCGTCCAAAGAAGGCTTCTCGGCAATAAGCTGGCTTCCGAAACGCGCTTCTTCGTAATGTTCGCTCAATAACAGCCCTTCGAACCCGAGCGAAGTATGCTGCAAGCCGACAAAAGGAATCCGGTTTTGCTCAAGCAGCCCTAGCGGTCCTTTGACCAATACGTACGTATCCAGCAGCTCTTCCTTGCTTCCGGTAAAATGGAGCCGCCCGTCCCGGATATAGACGATATAATCGGCGATTCGCTCCAAGTCCGCATTAATATGCGTGGAAAATAGGACCGACCGCTCTCCGTCCCGGATATATTCGCTCAGAATGGCGAGCACCTCCCTGCGAAACACGGGATCCAAGCCGGAAGTAGGTTCATCCATAATCAACAGCTCCGGCTCATGGGCCAAAGCGGCTGCCAAGGCGAACTTCGATTTCATCCCTTTGGACAAGTCCCCGATCTTTCGTTTCGCCGGGATCCCGAACTGCGATAAATAGGCGGTGAATACGGAATTGTCCCAGGTCGGGTAGAAAGAGGCGACGATCTTTTTCATCTCGTTTACGGTCAAGTGGTTGTAGAAAAAGTCTTCATCATAGACGAATCCGATCCTGCGCTTGATTTCCCGTTCCATCCGTCGATACGATTCCCCGAATACGAGCACTTCCCCGTCGTCGGGCCGAATCAGATTCATGATCGAGCGAATGAGCGTCGTTTTGCCGGAGCCGTTAGGACCGATGAGCCCGGTAATATAGCCGCGTTCGACATGAAAGCTGATGTCCTGCAGCTGAAACTCGCCGTTCTGCTTGGAAAATCCCCGAAATTCGATCATCTGCTTCAATCCCGCTCCTCTCCGTAAAAAATGTCAAACAATTGCATCACTTCGTTCCTTTTCAAGCCTAGAGCGCGGCTTTGCGTCACGATCGACTTGATCTGCTCCTCCAGCTCGCGGAATTTGATTTCGCGGATCGAATGCTTATTCGTCCCCGAAACGAAGGTTCCTTTCCCGGATACCGAGGCAACCAGTCCCTCCTGCTCCAAATCGTCGTATGCCCGCTTCGTCGTAATCACGCTGATTTTAAGCGTCTGAGCGAGATTGCGAATCGAAGGAAGGGGATCGCCTTCCTGAAGCTGTCCGGCTAAAATTTGATTTTTGATCTGCTCCTTAATTTGCAGGTAAATCGGCTCCCCTGACGTTAAGGATACGGAAAGATTCATTGTTTCACCCCGATAATCGTATATATCGTATATATACAGTATATATCGTCTTAACGAAAATATGCAACAAAAATAACCCGCTGCCGACTAAATTGGGCGTGCGGGTCACGTTATATGCGATTGTTAATCTCATTAACTAAATAACACTACCAGTAGTCCCTCGAGCTATTCTTGGCTGTACCTGTCTTATGAGCAACAAAGGTCAAGCAATCCGTCTTCCAAATGACCTTCCGCTCGCCCCTATCGATCGGGAATTCCAGCTGTTTCACGTTTCTGAGCAGGATCTCCCAGCCGCTATACGCCTCCGACAAGTAATGCTCCGTTTGCTCCGTCGAAAGCAGTACTTCCGTAAGATGCTCCAGCTCCTCGCCGGTCTCCCTATCGATTTCCTGCATGTTCGTATTGATAATTAAACAGTTGACGCCCCTTGGCTTCTTTCCGTCAGCCATTCGGGCAAGCAGATTGCAAAATCCCTCCTCGGAGGCTGCGTGCTCAAGCGAAGATACGGCGACGATGAAATCATACTCCCGATCCCCGATCTCTACATGCGTGATATCCGATAAACGAGGTACGATATATTCGCTTACCGCATACCGGCGGCTGTTCTCCTCGAGCTTCGATAGCGCGGATTCCAGCAAATCGACGCAAACGACGGAGCCTGTCCGTCCGATTAGCGCTTGCGCCATCGGTATGCTGTTTCTCCCTATCCCACATCCCAGATCCAGCATTCGGACCTCGTCGTATTCGCGAAACCGCTGAAGCGTATCCGTAACTGCCTTTACAGGCTTGTTCAGCCAGCTGCCCGCTTCAAACAGACCGTTGTTTTCATAAAAGGCTTCATGATATTGTCTTTCCGCTGTCCTGATTTTCTGAAGCTTTTTATTCATGTCGCTTCCCCCTAACAAAGAAACCGCCTACGGCGGCGGTCTCCTCAGCTTTTCAACCGATTATTCGTCTCGTCCGCCAAGTCCTTGATGATCTTCGCGAGTAAGTCGACGGTATGATTGGACTCTTCGATCGTATTTTCCACGCCGCCGATCTCGATCACACAGCTGTTCGGCGATAGGTCCTGATTGTATTTGCCGTCCCCGTCCTTGCGCGTCTTGCCGAATATCCCTCTCGATATGCCCGGGACTTCCGCTTCCAGCTTTTCCTGCAGCTTTTTGGCGAATTCCTGATTTTGCTTCCACTGCGGATTTTCAAGACCTACGATAAAAAATACGCGGGCATAATCGACGCCGTTCGCTTGAATCGTCGTATGCTTGCGCGGATTGGAGTCCCGGTGAATGTCGATGAAATAATCCAGCTCGGACTGAACCGCCATCACTTCTTTTACCGTTTTCTTGGAATAGTCGTACGAATAAGCCGATTTATAAGTATCCCCGTATAGGCTCTGGTAATCCATTTTCGAGTGAACCGCTCCGACTCCTTGCTCCTCCAGTTTGGCGGACAGACGTTCGCCGAGAAGCGTAATGTTCTTGTCTGCATCGAAGGCGAGTTCGGGCTTTTTCACGTTCGGAAGCTCGGGCAGCCACGATTCGCGGTTGTGGGAATGGTAAATAAACACCGATTTAGCCGGCCCGCTCGGTACCGATTCCGGCTGTGTTCCCTGCTCCGGTTCGACCGGCCGAACCGTTTGGGGCGGTATTGTCCCTTCAGGTATGGCTTCCTCCTCATAAGGCTGGCTCGGTTGCTCATGGTGAATGGGGTAGATCGTATCGTTCCGGCTCGCTTCCACGAGCAATATCGGCTTTTGGTCGTCAAACCGGGGAATGACGGAGGCAAACAGCGAAATCGGATTTTGAGGCGATACGCCAAGCAGCACATCGGTCAAAAAACCGAAAACCTTCTCTCTCGACAAGCTGCTCCCTTCGCCGTTCCGCTGAAAATGAGGAACCTCCATCGAGATCATATCGCGAAAGAACGAACTCGATACGCTTACCGCTTTTCCCGTCAAGCCGTTCGGCTTCATATCGATTTTCTTTTGATAGAAAACGACCAATGGGAAGAAAAGAAGAAAAAACAGCAAAAGTCCGGCGAATAAAAACATATAAACGCGAAAAATAGCTTCGAAGCCCGTTTTTCCTTTCCTCATCCCGTTCTTTCCTCCTTCCCCCAGATAAGAGGGTATCCCTACCCAATATATTCGAGGGACAAGGAAATATGTTTCCGGAATCCGGGTCTCGGAATCGTTTCGCAGCTTCGGCGGCGCTAAGAAGGAATGACGGCGATCGCATCGATCTGCACCATAAACCCTTGATCCGCAGGACCGATCGTCCTTGCCGGGTAAGGCGCTTTAAAATACTCCTTATAAATTTCGTTAAAGTCGTCGAATCCCGCCCCCGCTCCGAGCAAAACGGTCACCTTGACCACCTCGTCCAGCTTCGACCCCGCCTCTTCCAAAATGGCTTTCAGGTTGTCCATAGCCCGTCTTGCCTGCTCATCCAGCGTACTTCCGACAAGCCGCCCCGTCTCCGGATCGAACGGACCTTGACCCGCTACATAGACGGTATTCCCCGCTTTAATCGCTTGCGAATACGGCATACCGCCCGGATCCTGCGCTTTATTCGTGTAAATGACTTCCTTCAATCGATTCCATCCCCATTTCGTTACAGGATAATTCGTCCTTGGCTAATGCCCGCAAGCGTTTCTACGAACAGCTCGTGCTCATGGATCAGCACGCGGCTCGCCAGCGACTCGACGGTATCCCCGGGTTCCATCCCTATGCCTCTTTCTATTTCGTGATTTGCGTCGTTCTTTCCGCCAGTTCCTTCAGCTTCTCGTTCCGAGAGACGATAAACCGCCTCATATACCTCTCGAGTACGAGAACATCGAACGTTTTGCCGATGACGCCGTATGGCGAGCTGAACGCCAGCACATCCTTCATGACCGTCCGGTTCGTGCCTTCGCCGCGAAAGTAATGCGTATGTCTCAACCGCGCAAAGGCGCCGGTTTGCATTTCATCCGTAAACAATACCGGATAATCGAACTCTACGATTTTGGAGGTCAGCGTTTGCCTGATCCCGAAATGCGTCGCTTCGAACGTGACGGTTTCGCCCAGCGCGATCAGACCGGACGTTCGGCCGGCTATCGCCTTTTCTTTCGTATGCTTCCAAACCGTTTGCGTATGCACCCCGATATCTCTGGCCAAGTCAAAGCAGACTTCCAACGGCGCTTTTACAAGCGTTTCGACTGTCACTATCGCCATGCCTTCACCTTCCTAGTTTATGGATTCGACCTGAAGCAGCCGCATCCTCCTCCGCTCTACTATTCCGCAATAAAATAATTCTAAAGGCCGCCGCTCCTGCCGACAAGAAAATGACGGATCGCAGTCAGGTCCTTTTGGTGCATGGAACCACGGTTGTGTGTGGACGAGGCTATCGGCTTTCAACCGCTCTTGAAATCTGTGATCTGGAACTGGTTTTGAGGGTTCTGACAAAAAAAGGACAACCGGCATCGCTATGCCGTTGTCCTCACAAGTGTGTTTTTAAGACGATGCCCTGGCTTTGACCCGTTTAGCTGCCCGCTCCTCTTCCTTCAGCCGCGGACAAGTGTAGCAATATTCGCCTTCCCCGGTTTGATAGTAGAGGCAGCAGGCGTTTTTTATCCGCACCTGCTTGTCGGGAGATTTCATGTCTTCGATCCAGCGCACCTTGACGTCAAGCGGATTTTTGGCGCGCCCGAATACGGAAGGATCGAGATTTTTCAAGAACAGGTAGTCTTCGTCAAGCTGCAGCTTCACGTTCTCGTCGGTAATGGTTTCCTTCAGCATGCCCATGTAGTAATTAAACTTCGTCGGCAGCTGCCCCCAGTGCTGACCGGCATCCAAACCGGAAACCCCCGACATGACCTGATACAACGGGCTCAATTGATCGCGGTAAAATTCGGAGAGGACCCGCTCCATCCATTGCCGTCTCTCGGCCGGATCGGCAGGCGCCGCCTCTTCCTTCCAGTCGTCCACATGGAAGAGGAACCTAACGTATCCGTTTTCCTGAATCGTCCGAACTGTAATCGCGTCCAGCGTAAAACGCGGCGCCGTATGATAAACGGACATCGCATATTGCAAGCCGAAGGCGACAAAGCCCCACCAGCCGGCAAAGTAAGCCGCAGCCGCCGTTTGCTCCTTCGCCTTGATGTGAACGGAATACCGGTCGAGAAAGCGCTGCATGGTTTCCTTATCCAGCAGTTGCAGTCCGCTGACGGAATCGATCGCCTCTTCCTGCGGCTCCCCTTTGCTTATGTAAAAATATTTCTTGTATGCTTCAAAATCAATGTTCGACACCGGAAGCCCCCCTCGCTCACGATACTGATAATCATTTTCATTCTAGGCGATGGCAAGACGGAATGCAATGGGGAAGCCGCCATTCCGCAATCGGCGAGCGATTCGACAGCAAACCGGGGCAGCTTCTGCTCGCCTGCGCCGAATAATAAAGTCTCCCTGCTAGACAATCGACACGCGATTCTGAAAAAAATTGTCGTTTACGATATACGTCCATGTAGCCGAAGGCTTACGGATGCCGCTCAGCTGGAAGTCGAATTGGCCGCCGCGCCATGCGATCGTCCGAAACGTGCGAACGACCTCCTCGCCGACGCGCTGGTCGAACGTCTCGAACGCTTCGATGATTTGTCTATGAAATTCATCGAGCGGATTTTTTCTGCCGATGCTCACCAAATGAATCCCTTCGCGGAGATATGAAGCATAATCGAGAAAATCCGCCCAGCAATGATCGATATGAAAGAGCGTTATTTCCTTCTCCGCCTTTCTCAGCGTCTCTTCGTCCGTGAGCTCCAGCCAGTAATCAAAACGATCCGGATCCTGTTCGGCCAGTATGCCGTTCTCTACGTCATCCAACAAAATGCCGAGCCGCTTTTCGTGGACCATGCGCCGCTGATCTTCCAGAATATCCGAATATTTGTTGAGCGTACGCCGGATTTCGATGTTTTGGCCTTGCACGATTCGCTGGACATGCTCGACCCGTTGTAGGATGACCGGCGAATAGAGCGCCTCCTCCTGACGCAAGGAACGGAATTCCTGAGGGATCGCCTGTTCGATGCCGAAGCGATGAATCAAGTCGTCCTCCAAACTGACATAATACCGGGAAGCTCCCGGATCGCCCTGACGGCCGGCCCGTCCCCGGAGCTGATTATCGATCCGTATGCTTTCGTGAAGATTCGTTCCGATAACATAAAGCCCGCCGAGTGCCGCCACCTGCGCGTATTGTTCCGGACAATCGCCTCCCAAACGAATATCTACGCCTCTGCCCGCCATATTCGTCGAAACGGTAACCGCCCCGAGTTTCCCGGCATTGGCGATGACTTCCGCTTCCCGATCGTCGTTCTTCGCGTTCAGTACGCTGCACGGGACGCCGGCAGCCTCCAGTCTGGCAGCCAGAAGATCGGATTCCTCTACGCTTGCCGTCCCGATCAGAATCGGGCGTTCCGTCTTGTGGACGGCAGCGATTTCCTCGATAAGCGCGTTCATTTTGGCGGCTTTGTGGGTAAAAACGAGATGCGGATGATCGATCCTCCTGCAGTCGCGATTCGGCGGGATTGCGACGACATCCAGGCCGTACGTATCCTTGAATTCGTCGGCCGAGGAGACGGCAGTGGCCGTCATGCCGGCTATTTTCGGATACAAGCTCAAATAATGCTGCAGCGGAATCATGCCCAAAATCATGCCTTTTGCCTGATGCTCGAGTCCTTCCTTCGCCTCGACCGCCGCCTGTAATCCGTCCGGCCAATGTCTTCGCTCCGCGACCCGCCCGGTGAATTCGTCGATCAGCTCCACCTTGCCGTCGCGGATTAAGTAATCGACGTCCCGCTTCAGCAGCGCTTCGGCATGAAGCGCATAATGAACGGCCGACAATAGCGATGCGTTTTCCGCCTCGTATAAATTGCCGCAGCCCAGCATCGACTCGACCTTTTCCGCACCCCGTTCCGTCAAATACATGTTTCGCTTATACTCATCGGCGTCATAATCGGGGCCGGAAGAAAGCCGATTGACGATGCCGGCCATACGGGCGGCTTCCCCGCTCGTACCTGGCCTTTCGCACGCGATGACGAGCGGAACTCGCGCTTCGTCGATCAGGATGGAATCCGCTTCATCGACAAGCGCGACATGAAACGGGCGGTGAACGAACGAGCTCACGTCATCGCAAAGGGAATCGCGCAAATAATCGAAGCACGCTTCTTTAGCCGTTACGTAGGTAACATCCTTGGCATACGCCTCTCGCCGCTCCTCCGGTTCCATTCCTTCCCTTACGAAGCCTGCGCTCAATCCCAAAAACGTATAAACCGGCCCCATCCATTCCGCATCGCGCGCGGCCAAGTAGTCGTTGAAAGTGAAAACATGTACGCCTTTGCCTGCCAGCGCATGAAGATAGGCAGGCATGACGGCGGCAAGCGTTTTCCCTTCGCCCGTACGCATTTCGACCAGTTTGCCTTCGAATAGCGCGATGCCGGCAAGCATTTGCACGTCAAATGGCTGTATGCCCAGTACGCGCGAACAAGCTTCGTTCACAAGCGCAAATGCTTCGGGCAGCAGACCCTGCAAGGCTGATCCTCCCTTTGCTTCCTCGCGCAGCTCGCTCGACCGGTTTCGCAGCTGCTCGTCCGTCCAATCTTCATGCCGAAATCCCTTAATGGCATTAACTACCTCCCGATAGCCCTTCAGCTTATACGAATTGATGCCGTCGCCGATCTTGCGCGCGACTTTGCTTCTGATCGCTTGAAGAATCACTCCCGAACCCCCTTCGCACCGGATACTCCTTATTCCTTCGCCAGGCCCGCCAGTTTGTTTACCGTCTCCCAATTGCGCGTAGTCGCCGTTACCCCCAACTTTTTCTCTACGAAATTATTGGAAAAGAGAGATTTCCCATAGCTTTCCCGGCACAGTAAATACAGCTCCCTGCCCTGCACCCGGTAATCGTCAACCTCGCTCTGAAACGCCAGCAGCTTCAGGGTCGCTGCCGCCGAAGGTTCCGTAGAAAGAAACGATACGTAAAGCTTCCCTTTTTCCTTCAAATCTTCCGTCTCGAACGGACAACCGCTTATGACGGCATCCAGTTCGCCGGCCGTTCGGACCGCGACGGGAACATCGAATCCGTATACTTCCTTGATCTTCTTTTGGATTAGCCCGCTCAAAGCATCGGTGTCCCGTTCGCCCGATTCGAATAGGAGATTGCCGCTTTGGATGTACGTGCGGACCCTTTCAAAAGACAAAGATTCGATCACCGTCTTCAAATGCGCCATTTTGATTAGCTTCTGGCCGCTGACGTTAATGCCGCGCAGCAAAGCGATATAAGTGGTCATGTCCCCGCCTGCTTTCCCTTGGAATCTCGTATTGAAAACAAGTATACCATATGTTGGGAGCGGCTCGCGCGCCGACGGATACTGCATCTACTGATATTGATTCATACAAAATACGGCGAAAAAAGTCCATTCTAAAAAAGCCGCTCTTCCGGCAGGATACCGAAGGAACGGCAAACCAAAGCTCTTTTTGCAGGCATCAAAAGGGACGCAGTGTCTCTTGCCTCTGCGAAGATTCCATCCCCGCGAAACGGAATACCGTTCTTTCGTCTAATCCTCCGCATACACGTGAAGCATCGTATCCTCCCCTGTCGGATAAGGCGCACGATCCGCATATTCGGTCGCTTCGTTCACTTCCTGGAGCACCCTTTCATTCAAAGCTTGATCTTCCTCCTCAGTTAGTACGCCGCAATCGAGCAAATAGCGCCGGTACTGGAGAATACCGTCTTTTTGCTTGTAGTAATCCACTTCGGCCTTCGTCCGGTAAAGCATGTCGTCGTCCGCCGTGGAATGCGGCGATAGCCGGTACAGCATCGCTTCGATCAAGGTCGGTCCCTCTCCGCGCAGCGCTCGTTCTCTTGCTTCCTTAACCGCGCGGTACACCTCCAACCCGTCGTTGCCGTCCACGCGCACGCCGGGAAAGCCATAGCCGGACGCCCGGCCCGCTACGCTGCCGGCTACCTGTTTGTGGGCGGGAATCGAGATGGCATATTGATTGTTTTCGCACATGAAAATGACCGGGAGCTTGTGAATGGCGGCGAAATTGAAGCTTTCGTGGACGTCGCCCTGGTTGCTGGCCCCCTCGCCGAAGGTAACGAACGCGACGCGGTTTTCCCCCTTCCGTTTCATCGAAAGGGCAACCCCCGCCGCATGCGCGACCTGTGTGGAAACCGGGCTCGAACCCGTCACGACGTTCAGCCGTTTGCAGCCGAAATGTCCGGGCATTTGCCGTCCGCCGCTGTTCGGATCCTCCGCCTTGGCAAATACGGAAAGCATCAGTTCCCTCGTCGTCATGCCGACCGCCAGGACGAATGCGTAATCGCGATAATAAGGCAGGAACCAGTCATGCCGCTTGCGCAAGGCAAGAGCAGCCGCAACCTGAGCCGTCTCTTGTCCGATCCCGGACACATGGAATGCGATTTTGCCGGCACGCTGCAGCACGAGAGTACGTTCGTCGAATTTCCGCGCAAGCAGCATGCAAGCGTACATCTCGAGCGCCTGCTCATCCGTCAACCCATACTGGCGGTGCCTCTTATAGAGATGAGACGACATGGCGCTCCCCCCTTACATATTTCTGCGATATTGGCCGCCAACCTCATAGAGAGCATGCGTAATTTGGCCGAGGCTTGCCGTCTTTACCGTCTCCAGCAGTTCCTCGAATACGTTGCCGCCATCCAGGGCAACCTGCTGCAGCTTGGCTAACGCCGCTTTCGCTTCTCCTTTATTTCGTTCCTGGAAAGCCTTCAGATTGGCGATCTGTCCCTCTTTTTCTTCCCGCGAGGCGCGGGCTAACGGAATGGTCACTTCCCTCTCGGCGTTCGCATCCGCCCTTTGAAACGTATTGACGCCGACGATCGGCAGCTCCCCGTTATGCTTTTTCGTTTCGTACAGCAGCGATTCGTCTTGGATTTTCCCGCGTTGATACTGGGTTTCCATCGCACCGAGAACGCCGCCCCTATCGCCGATGCGTTCCAGCTCGCGAAGCACGGCCTCTTCCACGAGCGCGGTCAACTCTTCTACGATAAACGAGCCCTGCAGCATATTCTCGTTCTTGACGAGCCCGAGTTCTTTGCCGATAATGAGCTGAATCGCCACCGCCCTGCGAACCGATTCCTCCGTCGGGGTCGTAATCGCCTCATCGTACGAATTCGTATGCAGTGAATTGCAGTTGTCCCAAATCGCCATAAGCGCTTGCAGCGTCGTGCGGATGTCGTTAAAATCGATTTCCTGCGCATGCAACGACCTGCCGGACGTTTGAATATGATATTTGAGCTTTTGGCTGCGCTCGTTGGCCTTGTATTTCTCTTTCATCGCCACCGCCCATATGCGTCTTGCCACCCTGCCGATGACCGTGTACTCCGGGTCGAGCCCGTTGCTGAAGAAGAACGACAAGTTCGGCGCGAAATCGTCGATGCGCATCCCCCTGGACATAAAATATTCCACGTACGTAAACCCGTTGGCCAGCGTAAAGGCGAGCTGGGAAATCGGATTGGCGCCCGCTTCGGCTATGTGGTAGCCGGAAATCGAAATGGAATAATAATGCCGGATTTGATGATCGATAAAATATTGCTGCACGTCGCCCATCATCCGCAGAGCGAACTCCGTCGAGAAAATGCAAGTATTCTGCCCCTGATCCTCCTTCAAAATATCCGCTTGCACCGTCCCCCGCACCATCCTCAGCGTCTCCGCACGGAGGCCGGCGGCTTCCTCCGTCCCAGGCTCCCGGCCGGTTTCCTGCCGAAAACGCTCCGTCCGGTACGCCACCGCCGTATTCATATACATGGCCAGAAGCACGGGGGCAGGGCCGTTTATCGTCATGGATACGGACGTCAGCGGGTGGCATAGATCGAAGCCTGCAAAAAGCTTTCGCATATCGTCCAGCGTACAAACGCTGACGCCGCTTTCGCCGATTTTGCCGAAGACGTCCGGCTGCTCGCCGGGATCTTCGCCATACAGCGTAACGGAATCGAAAGCCGTGCTCAACCGCTTGGCTTGATCGTTCTGAGACAAGTAGTGAAACCGCCGGTTCGTCCTTTCCGGCGTGCCTTCGCCCGCGAATTGGCGCTTCGGATCCTCGGCCGTCCGCTTGAACGGAAACACGCCGGCCGTATAAGGGAACCGTCCCGGTACGTTCTCCAGACTGAGCCACTCCACCAGGTCGCCCCAATCATGGAACTTGGGGAGACTTACTTTCGGCACCTGCAGACCGGACAGGCTTTCAACCGTTAGCGGAACGGGTTCGTCTTCTTGACGGCCGCCCGGCAAACATTTTTCTTTGTAGCTTCGCTTCAGCTCCAGCCATTCCGCCAGCATGCGGCGCGTATCCGCACTCATCTGCGACTCGTATTTGCCCTTAAGCTCCTCCAGCGCTTGCACGCCTTCCGCCAAGGGAGCATCCTCGTTTTCGAGCGCCTCGAACGCGCCTTGGATTCGGTAGCAGACCCGGGCGTTATCGGCTTCGCGTTCGACCATAGAACGGTAACCGCGCACCGTGTTTACGATTTCGTTCAGATAGCGGGTACGGTCGTTCGGAATGATCGATCGCTGCCTTGGAACCGGCGCTAAACCGGCATGGTTCGCAGGCGAAGCCCGGATAAACGAGCATTTTCGGTTCAACGTTTCCAGCAGAGCTGTAAACAAGGCATTGACGCCTTCATCATGAAACCGGCTGGCGATCGTACCGTAAACGGGCATCGATTCGTAACGTTCGGCAAACAGCCCGCGGCTGCGCTGCATTTGCTTCTTGACGTCGCGCAGCGCGTCCTCGGATCCTTTGCGCTCGAATTTATTGACGGCGATCAGATCGGCTTCGTCGATCATTTCGATTTTCTCGAGCTGGGAGGACGCGCCGAACTCGCTAGTCATGACGTAGAGAGAAACATCCGCAATGGCCGCTATGGTCCGGTCCCCCTGTCCGATCCCGCTCGTTTCCACGATGACAAGATCGTAGCCTGCCGCCTTCAAGACGGCAATCGCTTCGCGGATCGCATCCGGCAGTTCTTTCCCCGAGCTGCGAGTCGCCATGCTCCGCATATACACGCCGCTCGTATGAACGGCGTTCATGCGGATACGGTCGCCCAGAAGCGCGCCGCCCGTTCGCTGCTTGGTCGGATCCGCCGACAAAACGGCCACTTCGATGGCCGGATCGTGACGCAGCAGCCGGCGGACGAGCTCGTCGGTAACCGAGCTTTTGCCTGCGCCGCCCGTCCCGGTTACACCGACGACGGGAACCTTCGGCTGCCGCTGCCTGATGGTCTCGAACGCCTCCTTTATGTTATCGGGAACGGAGTCCTCTCCCGCCATGACGTTCTCGGCGATCGTAATCCACCGGGCGACGCTTCGCTGCTCGCGCCGGAGCAAAGCATCGATATCCGGCAAATCGCCGGCTGCCGGATCGAAGTCGCATTGCTCCAGCATGACGTCGATCATTCCCTGCAAACCGAGCTTTCTTCCGTCTTCCGGCGAGAAAATGCGGGATACCCCATAATCGTGCAAAGCCCTGATTTCAGAGGGAAGAATAACACCGCCTCCCCCTCCGTATACGCGGATCCGATCCGCGCCATTTTGCTTCAGCAGATCGATCATGTACTTGAAATATTCCATATGCCCGCCTTGATAAGAGGAAACGGCGATTCCTTGCACGTCTTCCTGAATGGCGGCCCGCACGACTTCATGAACGGACCGGTTATGTCCGAGATGGACGACCTCCGCTCCGCCGGCCTGCAAAATTCTCCGCATGATGTTGATCGAGGCATCGTGACCGTCGAATAATGCGGAAGCGGTGACGAATCTGACCTTATGCTTCGTTCGCCTCATGGCTAACCCTCCTTCGAGGCAGCTGCCGTCCGCGGTGCAAGCAGTAGCGTCAAATGACGAACATATCGACGAAGCGGTGCACGGGCGTCGACTCCAGCCGCTCCCTATCCCGGCATAGGCTCTCGATCGCATTCGCCTGCTTGAAGGGAAAGCGCGAAGCCACATTCGCCGTGAACTTCCGTTCCAGCTGCGGGATCCCTTCGCGCCTTCTTCTCCGATGGCCCAGCGGATACTCCACCTCGATCCGCCGCGTGGAGGTGCCGTCTTTGAAGAAGCACTGTACCGCATTAGCGATCGATCGTTTGTCTGGATCCAAATAATCGGCCGAATAGCGCGGCTCCTCGGCCACCTCCATCTTCGCGCGCAGCTCGTCGATTCTAGGATCGCCCGCCGCCTCGTCCTCGTAGTGATCCGCCGTTAACGTCCCGAAGACAAGGGCTGCCGCCACCATATACTGCAAACAATGATCCCGGTCGGCAGGATTATGGAGCGGTCCCGCTTTATCGATAATCCGAATGGCGGACTCGTGTGTGGTAATCGTAATTTTGCAAATATCATCCAGCTTGTCTTTTACGTCCGGATATAGTGCCAAAGCGCATTCGACCGCCGTTTGGGCATGAAACTCCGCCGGAAACGACAGTTTGAAAAGCACGTTCTCCATCACATAGGAGTCCAGCGGACGCGCAAGTCGAAGCGGCTTTCCTTCGAACAGAACGTCGCTAAAGCCCCAGGTTTGCGCGGTCAGCGCCGACGGATAGCCGATCTCCCCCTTCAATGCGATCATGGCGAGCCTTACCGCCCGGCTCGTCGCGTCGCCCGCAGCCCACGACTTGCGGGGACCGGTATTCGGCAAATGCCGGTACGTCCGCAGCGGGTGCCCGTCGACCCATGCATGAGACAAAGCGCTCACGATCTCCTTCTTGGCGCCGCCCATCAGATGGGTGACGACAGCGGTTGAAGCGACCTTAACGAGGATGACATGATCGAGTCCGACGCGGTTGAAGCTGTTTGCCAGCGCAAGAACGCCTTGAATTTCATGCGCTTTGATCATCGCGGTCAGCACGTCCCGCATCGTGAGGGCCGGCTCGCCTGCGGCCGTTCTGGAACGGCTGACATAATCCGCCGCCGCCAAAATACCGCCCAAATTATCGGACGGATGCCCCCACTCCGCAGCGAGCCACGTATCGTTATAATCGAGCCAGCGGATCATGCACCCGATGTTGAAGGCGGCGGTTACCGGGTCGAGGATATGCTGCGTACCGGGTACCCGTGCGCCGTTCGGCACCGTCGTCCCCGGAACGACCGGACCGAGCAGCTTGGCACACTCGGGATAACGGAGCGCGAGCAAGCCGCAGCCCAGCGTATCCATCAAACATAGCCTCGCCGTCTCGTAGGCTTCCGGGCTGACGATCACATGATCGGCGACATAATCCGCGAGCTCCGTAAGCAGCGGATCGGGATCAGGTCTCAGGTTGCTGCCGCGCTCGGACATCAGGCGCCGCCCCCTTCCCGGCGCGCAGAAAGCGGAAGCCAAGCTAACGGCTCCGGCCCCGTATATGCGGCGCTCGGCCGAATGAGCCGGTTGCTCCCGCGCTGCTCGATAATATGCGCCGCCCAGCCGCTGACGCGCGAAATGACGAACAGCGGAGTGAACATTTTGGTCGGAATGCCCATGAAGCGGTAGGTGGACGCACTGTAAAAATCGAGGTTCGGAAACAGTCCTTTCTCCCGCCGCATCACCTGCTCGATCCGCTCGGAGCACGCGTACATGCGTCTATCGCCCGCTTGCTCGGAAAGCCTTTCCGACCATTGCTTGATCCTATCGGATCTTGGGTCGGATACCGTGTAGACGCGGTGGCCGAAGCCCATGATCAACCGCTTTTGCGACAGCATCGCCAGGATCCCTCCCTCCGCCTCGTCCGGCGAGCGAAACCGGTCGATCAGCTCCATCGCCGCCTCGTTCGCCCCTCCGTGAAGAGGCCCCCGAAGCGTGCCGATCCCGGTCGTTACCGCCGAATACATATCCGACAGCGTGGAAGCCGTCACTCGGGCCGCGAATGTCGATGCATTGAACTCGTGCTCCGCGTACAAGACGAGCGACACGTCCAGCGCCTTCGTATGAATGTCATCCGGTTCTCGTCCGTGCAGCAGCCTCAGAAAATGCCCGGCGACAGTCGAGTCGGCAGTTTCCGTATCCAGCCGCTTTCCCGAAGCATGGTAGTGGTGCCAATACAGCAGCATGGAGGCGAAGCTGGCCAACAGCCGGTCGGCAATGTCCGTTTCAGACCGGCCGTCTTCCTCCGGCTCGAATGCCGCAAGGGCGGAGCAGCCGGTTCGCAGCACATCCATCGGGTGCGTGCCGGCCGGCAGCAGCTCCAGCATCGTCCGCAGCCGGTCGGGGAGCCGTCTGAAGCCGGCGAGTCTTTTTCGGTAGTCCGCCAGTTCTCCCGACGCAGGAAGCCTGCCGTAAATAAGCAGGTATGCCGTCTCCTCGAACGACGCCTCGCTTGCCAAATCGTCGATCGAATAGCCCCGGTAATGAAGGCCTTTGCCCGATTTCCCTACTGTGCAGATGGCCGTACGGCCGGCGATGACGTCCGCCAGCCCTCCGGACTTATGAGCCGTCATTTTCATTCCCCCTTTCCGCCCCGAACAATCGGTCCAGCTTCTGCTCGTACTCGTAATAATGAAGAACCTCGTAGAGTTCCGCTCTTGTTTGCATAAGCCCAACCGCGCTTTGCTGCGAACCTTCGTTCCGCAATATTTTATACACCTGCATAGCGGCTGCGCTCATGGCGCGAAAGGCCGACAACGGATATAAAGCGAGCCCGACTCCGGCTTCCCCCAGCTCTTTGGCGGTAAACAGCGGCGTTTGGCCGAACTCGGTAATGTTGGCAAGAATCGGCACCTTTACGGCTTCGGCAAACTTGCGGTAATGATAGAAGGAGGCGACCGCTTCCGGAAAAATCATATCCGCTCCCGCCTCGACGCAAGCGCATGCCCTCTCGATCGCCGCATCCAGTCCTTCCGCGGCCAATGCGTCGGTCCGGGCCATGATCGTGAAATGCGGATCCTCCCGTGCGTCCGCCGCAGCCTTGATGCGATCGACCATCTCCGTCCGGCTGACGATCGCTTTGTTCGGGCGATGCCCGCACCGTTTCGCCGCCACCTGATCTTCGATGTGGACGGCGGCCGCTCCCGCCCGTATCATCTGCTTCACGGTGCGGGCGATTTGAAAAGCGCCACCGAAACCGGTGTCGGCATCGACAAGAAGCGGAAGCTCCGTCACGCTCGTTATGCGACGCACGTCCTCCAGCACGTCGTTCAGCGTCGTAATGCCGAGGTCGGGCATCCCGAACGAAGCGTTCGCAACGCCGGCTCCCGACAAGTAAAGGGCGCGAAACCCGGCCCGCTCCGCCAGAAGCGCCGAGTAGGCATTAATCGCACCGACGACCTGCAGCGGTTTCTCGACTGCCGCCGCCTCTGTCAGCCGCAATCCGGGGGACTTGCTCATGGATACGTTCACCGCCTTCGCCCAAAATACTGCCTTCATTTGTTCAGCAGCTGATTGCCGATCACGATCCGATGAATTTCATTCGTTCCTTCGTAAATCTGGGTAACCTTCGCATCGCGAAACAGCCGTTCGGCCGTATGCTCCTTCATACCTCCGGCAGCGCCGAGCAGGCGCACCGCTTCACCGGCAATCGCTACCGCCGTGTCGGAGGCGAACATTTTGGCCATCGACGCTTCCTTCGTGCAGAGCAGCCCTTCCTGACGCAGGTAAGCGGCACGATATACGAGCAGCCGTGCGGCTTCCGCCTGAGCGGCCATCTCCGCCAGTTGAACGTGAAGCGGCAGCAGCCTCGCACCCGATCGCGGGGCGCCGCGCTTCAGCAAATGACGTTTAGCGGCTTGAAGCGCGGCTTCGGCGATACCCAGCGCTTGCGCCCCGATCCCGATTCTGCCCCCGTCCAGAGAGCCTTTTGCAATCGCGAACCCTTGGCCTTCCTCACCGAGTCTTCGATCCGCCGGAATAAGCACGTGATCGAAAATAAGCTCGCACGTATTCGATCCGTGCAGGCCCATTTTCTTTTCCTTGTTGCCGATGCGAAAACCGGGGCTATCCTTCTCCACGAGGAACGCCGTTATGCCCATGGCTCCTTTGGCAGGATCCGTTACCGCAAACGTCACATACAGGTCGGCTGCCCCGGCGTTCGTAATGAACACCTTCGTCCCGTTCAACAGATAACCGTCCCCGTCCCGCACCGCCGACATGCGGATCGAAGCGGCGTCCGAGCCTGCTTGCGGCTCCGTCAGCGCGAACGCGCCGAGCCATTCGCCTTTGGCCAGCTTCACCGCGTATTTGCGTTTTTGCTCATCCGTTCCGTATTGCACGATCGGCGAGGTTGCAACGGAAGTATGGACGGACAGGATGACGCCGACGGCGGCGCTCACCCGCGATATTTCGTTAACAGCCAACACGTATGAGATAAAATCGGCCCCCGCCCCTCCCCATTCCTTGGCGATGGGAATACCCATGAGCCTCTGAGCTGCCATACGGCGGATCAATTCGTGCGGAAAGGCGTCTTCGTTTTCCATTCGTTCGACGGCAGGACCGACTTCATGAACCGCGAAACGGCGTGCCGCTTTTCGTACCTTTGCCTGCTGTCCGGTTAATCGGAGCTCCATCGATCGCCCCTCCCTTCCGCAAGGCTTCTGTCCATGACAGGAGGCAGACTGCGCTTTATTTTCCTTGCAGCACAGACTTCCGTGCGTATTCCGCCGAAGAACAGCGGCTGCAGTACCGTATGCATGCTGCCGTTCTCATGCCCGAACGGAGTCGTAAGAATAAAACCCTTTACCCGCTTTGCGTCCCAGCCAGCCGGCCGAAACGTATTTGCGCAGAAGCGGACAAGGGCGGTATTTCGGATCGCCGAAGCCCTGAGCGAGCGTCTCCATGATCGACAAGCACGTATCCAGACCGATGAAATCCGCCAGCTCCAGCGGGCCCATCGGATGATTCATCCCCATCTTCATAACCCGGTCTACATCCTGCGGCGATGCCACCCCTTCATAAACGGCGTAAACGGCCTCGTTTATCATCGGCATCAAAATGCGGTTGCTTACGAAGCCCGGGAAGTCCCGCACCTCGACAGCCGTCTTGCCGAGTTCCGCCGCGAGGGCCATGATCCGGCTGCATGCGTCATCCGAGGTTGCGATCCCGCGGATCACTTCCACGAGCGGCATCAGAGGCACCGGATTCATAAAATGCATGCCGATCACGCGCTCGGGCCGTTCGGCCGCTGCCGCAATATCCGTTATCGGCAAAGAAGACGTATTCGTCGCGAGCACGGTGCCGGGCGGGCACAGCCGGTCCAGCTCCTTGAACAGCATCCTTTTGATTTCCAGCCGTTCCGGTGCGGCCTCGATCACGACATCGGCTCCTCCGGCATCATTCAGATCCGTAGTAGGGACGATCAGCGCCAAGCAGGCCGACTTTTGCTCTTCCGTGACGCTCCCTTTCTTGACCATTCGGGAAAGAGAGCTACTGATTCCTCCGACTCCTCGGTTCACCGCTTCCCGATCAATATCGTAGAGCGTGACCGGGAAGCCGCGCTGCGCGGCCGTCTGCGCAATTCCGCCGCCCATCTGGCCGGCGCCGATGACCATGATGCTTCGGACGCCCATCCTCTCACCCCGGCTTCCGTCAATGATGAAATGAGTGATGCTCAAAGGTTATTCGACACAAACATTTCATGGAGTATTGTCGTGCAAACTGACATAAGACGGAATCTTACCCGTTGTGCTCCCCAATTGGTAAGGAGAACCTGACATGATTACAGATTTTAGCGCCGTATACACTCTTAACTCATACCAGAGCCATTTCCTGTTTCTAGCCGGAAAAGAGACTTTGGCATCGTCAAATTCGTACTCCTCTCACCCCTCTACCCGGACCAAAACGGCGTCGCCCTGAGCGCCTCCGCTGCAAATCGCGGCAATGCCGAGACCTCCCCCCCTCCGCTTCAGCTCGGCGATGAGGGTTAAGACGATTCTCGCTCCGCTTGCTCCAATCGGATGCCCTAGCGCGATAGCGCCGCCGTTTACATTGACCTTTTCCGCATCCCAGCCGATTATTCGTCCGCTCGCAAGCACGACCGCGGCAAAAGCTTCATTGATCT
The DNA here is from genome assembly GCF_046244365.1 of Paenibacillus litoralis. Taxonomy (NCBI): domain Bacteria; kingdom Bacillati; phylum Bacillota; class Bacilli; order Caryophanales; family Paenibacillaceae; genus Paenibacillus; species Paenibacillus litoralis. The sequence continues at coordinate 5,036,058 of NZ_CP176395.1, forward strand.
CAAACAAATCGATATCTTCCAGCTTGAAGCCGGTTTGCTTCAGCAGCTTGCGGACCGCCAGCGCCGGCGTAACCGCAATCGCTGAGGCTTCCGCCCCGACGGCGGCGTGCCCTAAGATTTGTGCAAGGGGCGTATAGCCGCCTTTTCGAGCATATTCCATCGACGTCAAAATCAAAGCCGCCGCACCGTCGTTCATCCCCGGCGCATTGCCCGCCGTAATCGTCCCGTTCTGGTCGTAAACGGGAGGCAGCCTCGCCAGCTTGCCCGCGTCCGTATCGGCCCGCGGACATTCGTCGGCATCCATGACGGCCGGGACGCCGCTGGAAGCAGGCAAAGCCGAAACCGTCACCGGGACGATCTCCTCCGCGAACTTCCCCTCGCGAACGGCGGCGAGCGCTCGAAGGTGGCTTCGCAGCGCCCATTCGTCCTGCTCCTCCCGGGTGATGCCGTATTCTCGCGCGGCCTTGCTGCCATGAGCAGCCATAGGGACGTTATCGAAGGCGCACGCCAATCCGTCATGGATCATGAGATCGGTCAAGACCGCATCGCCGAACCGCAGTCCCCAGCGAGCCGCCGGAATGGCGAAGGGAGCGCCGCTCATGCTTTCCATGCCGCCCGCAAGCATGACCTCCGACTCCCCGGCCAGGATGCTTTGATGGGCTAACGTTAGAGCGCGCATACCGGAGGCGCATACTTTGTTGACCGTCTCCGACGGTACGCTCCAATCGAAACCGGCTAATCTCGCGGCCTGACGGGAAGGGATTTGCCCGGCACCCGCCTGCAGCGCCATGCCCATGATAATCCCTTCGACCTCGTTCTCCGATAGCCCCGCCTTATGCAAGGCTCCTTCCATGGCGGCAGCCCCCAGTTCTACCGCTTTAACCCCCTTGAATCCGCCCCCGAATTTGCCGAAAGCCGTTCTCGCGCCGCCGATAATGACCGTTTGCCGCATTCGGGCACCTCCCTAGCCATCCGTCAACATCCGCTTTATTTCCTCTTCGTCCGTCCCCCCGGTTACGCCGTTTGCCTGCAGCCATTTGGCGTCACGCAAGAAGCGTTCGACCCGGTACTCCCTCATATACCCGTAGCCTCCGAACACTTGCACCACCTCGATTCCGATTGCGGCGGCGGCGTTTAGGGAATATCGTTTCGCCATTGCCGCTTCTCTGGCGAAAGATAACCCCGCGTCCAAACGCCACGCCGCTTGATACGTAAGCAGCCGCGCGGCATCCAGCTTCACCGCCATATCGGTAAGCTTGAACGAAATCCCTTGCCGCCTGCCTATCCGTTCTCCGAATTGTTTGCGCTCCTTTGCGTATCCGACGGCCGCCTCCAGCGCGCCTTGCGCGATGCCTACCGCCTGTGCAGCCGCGCTTAGTTGACCGGCGGCAAGCGTAGACCTGAGTATTTCCATTCCTTGCCCGGCTTTCCCGATCCGACTGCTTTCGGATAGCCGGCATGCCGTAAAACGCAATTCGTTCATGGACATAGACCGAAGCCCCAGCTTCCGCTTTTGAGATTTGCCGGCATCATATCCCGCATCTCCTTTATCCACGACGAAAACGGATAGCCGATCCCACTTCTTCCCATACGGTTCCCGCTCAAACGCATAGACGAGGAATAAATCCGCCTCCTCCGCACCGTTCACATACGGATGCGTCCCTTCCAGTACGAGGCTTCCGCCGCTTTCCGGCCGAACGTTTATACCGTGCGTCCGTACTCCCCGCCGACCGGATCGATAAGGAAAAACGGAGGCGCCAAGCTTCGTTCCGCCGGCTAACGCATTCAATACATCCCCTTTCTGCTTCTCGTCCCCGTACCTGCATAACGGCCACCCCGCATGAGCCGTGTGGCCCCCTAGAACGGCCGCCGTCGAGGCGCAAACCCTGGCCAGCTCCTCCGTTACGACGGCGAAAGTCAGCATATCACTCCCCGCTCCGCCGTATCGTTCCGGCCAAGGAATACCGGCAAGGCCCAGGGCCGCTATTTGATCGAACAGCTTGCGATCGAACTGTTCCGCTTCGTCGCGTTCCCCGGCGCCAGGGGCGACCTCCTTCTCTGCAAATTCGCGAATGACCGTCCGGGTCATCTCCAGCTCTTCGGGCAAACGAAACCGCATCTCCCCCTCCTCCTCAAACGTTTCCCTTAAGAAACGCAGCATCGTATACGGCAAACCGGATTATTGCTGAGCTGCCTTCCGATGTGGACAAAGTTCGACGGTTTTTGCGTGTATCGTAGTATATGAACGAAATGGAAGCTCCATGATCGCTTTATGGGCGTAACCTTATTAGAGGCCGGCCATTCAGACCGAATTTACTCCAACGGCAAAAGCCACCTCTCTTTTCCAGGCAAACGAAAAGAGCGCCTATTTGGCGCTCCCCTTCTCGTCAAGCCTATCGTCTTCTTTTGAATACCGAAATCACATCCCGAGACGATCCCTCGGCCTTGCTTGTATCGAAACAGGAAACGAGCTCCCAGCCTTCACGGCCTAACGCGTTCAACTGCTCTTCGAATTCCTTTTCGTCGATTTTACCGCCCAGAAAGCCGCCGGTTTTGTATTTGTGCGTTTTGTACTCCCAATGTTCCATGTTGGTTCCTTCCTTTCGCCCGGATATGTATTAATCGGTCGGATACAACTTGTCAGCCATCGCGTCATACAGAAACATTTGATCGTTTCCGCACGCCTTCGCATGATAGAAATAGTAGTCGGCTCTTTTCTCGAAAAAATTGTATTGCGTCTGCCGGCTGCTCGATACGATCGCAACTTCTTTGCAGCCTTGCGCCTTGTAGTGGGACTTCACCAGTCGTATTCCTTCGCGCTTGTTCATCGGATCGTGCATCGGACCTTTATAGTAGACGACCCCGATCAAGACGGACAGCACGACGGCTACAGCGGCGTATACCCGCTTGTCCGCCTTCTTTCCCGCGGCGATTGCGCTTTGATAGAAGGCCAAACAGCAAACCATAACGATCAGAATGAACAGTACGCCGACCGACACGATAAAGATCACAGCCGTCCCTCCTCGCGTTCCCGCTTATCGCCCACGCGCATGCGCGGCATCCCTTTTACCATTCGATAACCGCGCGCATTTTTCCTCTATCGCTTAGGCGTTTCGGCTAACGCATGTCCAAAAGGGGGTGGCTAAAGCATGCCGTATCCGCTATCGCTTATACGATTTCTTACCGAACAGGTTTCATAACCGCTTGAAAATAAATGAAGTCCGTATATAATTATGACTATGGTCATTATATGACCGAAGTCATTTTTTTTAAAATAGCACATCTCAAGAAGGAGTCGGCTCCCGCCATGCTGAGATCGGCCAGAAAGCAGCAATTGAAAGACCAGATTTTCATGCAAGCGTTACGCCTGTTTAACGAAAAAGGCTTCGACAACGTCACGGTTGAGGAAATTACGCAAGCTTGCGACATTGCCAAAGGGACGTTTTATAATTATTTTCCGAGAAAAGAATCCATTTTGCTCCATTTCGGCATGATGCAGCTCGATTCGGTCAACCAAAGCATCAACCGTTATGCGGATATACCCGATCTGAGAGAAAAGCTGATGCTCCTTTTTGGCGATTTGTTTCAGCGCTACGCCGCGCAGCCGGGGATGATCCGGCAAATGATCGCCGAGCTGCTGCGTTCCGGTCTACTCATGCAGGAAGAAATAAGCATGATCCAAGCATTCCGGAATGCGCTCGTCCCCCTGCTGGAAGAGGCGCAACGTAACGGCCAGCTTCGGGAGCGTGCGGCATGCGAGGATGCTGCCGCCGTCCTGACCGGCGTCTATTTCAATGCGCTGATGGTTTGGCTTTCGACGGACGGCAAGGCCGGTCGGTTGGAGGACATTTTCCGGAGACACTTCGATATCGTTTGGGAAGGAATGCAGGCGGGAGGCGGCAAGGGATGAACGTATGGTTCGCCGTTTCGGCGCTGCTGTTAGCTTTATTAAGCGGAATTCACGTGTACTGGGCATTCGGAGGGAAATGGGGCTCCGACGTAGCCGTGCCCGTTACCTTGTCCCGGCAGCCGGCTTTCGTTCCGGGCAAAATCGGAACCCTCATCGTCGCATTGCTGCTCCTTGCCTCATCTGCGCTTTTGGTGATCGAAACCGGCCTCGTTACCGGTATATCCGAGTATTCGCCGGCTACATGGGGCTGCCTGGTTTGCGCCGTCGTCTTTGGGCTAAGAGCGGTCGGCGATTTCCGCTATGTCGGAATAGCCAAAAAAATTCGCGGCACCCGATTTGCCGTCTACGACAGTTTTTTGTTTACCCCGCTATGCGCGCTGCTGTCCTTGATGTTTTTTATGGCAATTGGAACGGGAGGCTGACCGACATGACAAAGGAACGGTTTCTGATCGCCGGCGGCGGCATTGCCGGCTTGACGGCAGCCATTGCCCTGCAGCAGTTTGCCATTATTTTCTCAAGTATTGCGCTCCAGATTCCCCTCTACCCGAATGCTCTCCGCGCGGCTTGCCTCCACGAAAGCCTCGAACAGCTTGCGCGATACCTCATCCGTTCCTGCCGTGTCCTCGGGATGCCACTGTACGCCGAGTAGGAACGGGTGCTTCTCGCCTTCTACCGCCTCCACGATCCCGTCGTCGGAGCTTGCGGTGACGCGCAATCCGGGCGCGGGCTCCTTCACGGCTTGATGGTGAAACGAGTTCACTTTAAATGCCGATACACCCGCTATTTTATGCAGCAGGCTTCCCTCCACTGCCTTTACATTATGCGACAAATGGCATCTCGGCGCCCTTTGGGTGTGCTGGTGAGTGTTCGGACACTGGGTCGCGATATCTTGATATAAGCTGCCTCCAAGCGCCACGTTCAGCACCTGAATGCCCCGGCATATGGCAAAAATCGCTTTTTCCCGTTTCACGAACTCGCGCGCCAGAATGATTTCGACCCGGTCCCGTTCCGGCGTCACCCGGCCCAGTTCTCGATGCGGCCGCTCGCCGAAATAACCCGGATCGACATCGGCGCCGCCCGACAGCAGCAGACCGTTTGCCGTTTCCGATAACGCAGCGATGTCTTCCTCGCTCAATCCGAACGGTACGATGACGGGTATGCCCCCGGCTTTCCGGATTTGATCGGCATAGGCATGCTTAAGCGTAGCAAGCTCATCCTCGTAATTAGGCGTAATAGCGATGATCGGTTTCATCGGCTTCCCCCATTCTAGTCAAGTCGGCATACGAACATTTGAGCCGAAACCGGCACTGTTCGGTTCCATCATATCGCCTTTCCCGCCGCTTCTCAATCGCTAAACAAGCACGGTCACGCCGTTAATTAGACGCCTGTCAATTAATCGACTAATTTATTTTAATATGACATACTAATTCATTTTCGTGTTATGATTATGATTATGATTATGATTATTGGAAGAAGTCTTTGTGTTTCTTAATGCGGCATGAGTATAATGGAAGTACAAGTAAACCACCAACGGAGGAACAGGGATCCTATGAATGAAGCGAGGAACATCAGAAGGTTCAAAAAAATTCTTGTAGCCAATCGCGGCGAAATCGCAATCCGGGTTTTTCGTGCGTGTACGGAGCTAAACATCCAGACGGTTGCCATTTACTCGGAACAGGATAACCTTTCGCTTCACCGCTTTAAAGCGGATGAGGCCTATTTGATAGGCAAAGGGAAAGGCCCGATCGAGGCTTACTTGGACATTGAAGACATCTTGGAAGTGGCGAAGCGCCACGATGTCGACGCGATTCATCCCGGCTACGGCTTTCTGGCCGAAAACGAACAGTTCGCCAAACGCTGCGAAGAGGAAGGCGTCGTCTTCATCGGGCCGAAATCGGAGCATATCCGCATGTTCGGCGATAAAGTCATCGCGCGTCAAATGGCGATTCAAGCCGAGCTTCCCGTCATTCCCGGAACGACCGATCCCATCGCCTCGCTTCAAGAAGCCATGCTGTTCACCAAGGAGCACGGCTACCCGGTCATCATCAAAGCTGCATCTGGCGGCGGCGGACGCGGCATGCGGATCGTACGGGATGCGGACGAGCTTCAGCCCGCACTCGAAAGAGCGCGTTCGGAAGCCAAGTCAGCTTTCGGGAATGAAGCCGTTTATATCGAGAAGTATTTGGAGAACCCGAAACACATCGAAGTGCAGGTGCTTGCCGACAACTACGGCAATGCCGTCCATTTATTCGAACGCGATTGCTCCATTCAGCGCCGTTATCAGAAGGTCGTCGAGGTTGCGCCGAGTCTGACGCTTACCGAAGAGCAGCGAAACGACATTTGCCAGGCAGCGCTTCGCCTTGCGGCGAACTCCGGCTACATCAATGCCGGTACGGTGGAATTCCTCGTTACGAGCGACGGCCGCTTCTATTTCATTGAAGTAAATCCGCGTATCCAGGTCGAGCACACGATTACGGAACTCATTACGGATATCGATATCGTACAATCCCAAATTCATATCGCCGAGGGCTATGCGTTGTCGGACGCGCAGATAGGCATCGCTTCCCAGTCCGCTATCCGGATCAACGGCTTCGCGATTCAGAGCCGGGTGACGACGGAGGATCCGGACCGCGGCTTCGTGCCGGATACGGGCCGGATCGTCGCTTACCGTTCGGGCGGTGGCTTCGGCGTTCGTCTGGATACGGGCAACAGCGGGGTCGGGGCCAACGTAACGCCTCACTACGACTCCCTGCTTGTCAAAGTATCGACGCATGCGAGCACCTTTGAGCAAACCGCGCGCAAAATGCTTCGTACGCTTAAGGAATTCCGGATTCGCGGCGTCAAAACCAATATTCCTTTCTTGGAAAATGTGGTGCAGCATCCCGACTTTCTAAGCGGCAACTACAACACCTCCTTCATCGATACGAAGCCGGAACTGTTCGAATTCGTGCAGAAGCAGGACCGCGGCACGAAATTGCTCAAATATATCGGGCTCACGACCGTCAACGGGCACCCCGGCATTCCGAAGCTTCAAAGAAAGCCGGAGTTCGACGAAGTGAGAATCCCGAAAATCCCGCTCAAACAGCCCTATATTCCGGGAACGAAGCAAATATTGGACGAGCAAGGCGCTTCCGGGCTAGTAAAATGGATCAGCGGACAAAACCGCGTCCTCGTCACCGATACGAGCTTCCGCGACGCGCATCAATCACTGCTTGCGACGCGCGTTCGCACGTACGATTTGCTGCAGATCGCCGAAGAAACGGGCAAAACGGCTCACGATCTGTTCTCCTTGGAAATGTGGGGCGGCGCAACCTTCGATACGTGCATGCGTTTCTCGAACGAAGATCCTTGGGAACGTCTGATCAAATTGCGCAAAAAAATACCGAACATTCTATTCCAAATGCTGTTCCGCGGGGCCAATGCAGTCGGCTATGCGAACTACCCGGACAATGTCATCAAGAAGTTCATTCATACGTCTGCGCATGCGGGCATCGACGTATTCCGTATTTTCGACAGCTTGAACAGCATCGACAACATGCGTCTGGCCATTGACACCGTATGCGAAACCGGCAAAATTGCCGAAGCCGCGATCTGCTATACCGGCGATATTCTCGATCCGAACCGCGCCAAATACAATTTGAAATACTACGTCAATATGGCGAAGGAACTGGAGAAGGCCGGCGCCCATATTCTCGCGATCAAGGATATGGCATCTCTGCTGAAACCGTATGCGGGCTACCAGCTGATCAAGGCGCTTAAAGAGGAAGTCGGCATTCCGATCCACCTTCATACGCACGATACCAGCGGCAACGGCGGAGCGCTTCTGCTCAAGGCCGTCGAAGCAGGCGTGGACATCGTGGACGCGGCAATCGGCTCGATGTCGGGCATGACGTCGCAGCCTAGCTTGAACTCGCTTATTTTTGCTCTGGAGCATGAGGAGCGCGCAACGGGACTTGATGACCGTTCCTTCCAGAAGCTTTCCGATTATTGGGAGGACGTGCGCCGTTACTACGCTCCTTTCGAGTCCGAAATGAAAGCGAGCAGCGCCGAGATTTACCGTCACGAAATGCCGGGCGGCCAGTACAGCAATTTGCAGCAGCAAAGCAAGTCCGTCGGACTCGGCAGCCGCTGGGAAGAAGTAAAAGAAGCTTACAGCACCGTCAATCAGATGTTCGGCGACATCGTCAAAGTCACCCCTTCCTCCAAAGTAGTCGGCGATATGGCTCTGTTTATGGTCCAGAACAATTTGAAGCCGAACGATGTGATGGAACGCGGTGAATCCCTTGACTTCCCGGAATCCGTCGTACAGATGTTCCAGGGATATTTAGGCCAGCCGCAAGGCGGCTTCCCTGAGGAGCTTCGCGACATTATTCTTAAAGGACGCGACTACTTCACGCGTCGTCCGGGAGAGCTGCTGCCGTCCGTCGATTTGGACGAACTCCGCGGCAAGCTCGAGAAAGAGCTGAACCGCGATATTACCGATTACGATTTGATGTCCTACATCATGTACCCGAAAGTGTATGTGGAAATGCTCAAAAAAGCCGAAGGGTTCGGCGACTTGTCCGTCCTCGATACGCCGACATTCTTCTACGGCCTGGCAGTCGGCGAAGAAGCCGCGATCAGCATCGAGCAAGGCAAAACGCTCATTGTCAAGTTGGTCATGATCGGAGACATTCAGCCTGATGGCCACCGCACCATCTATTTCGAAATGAACGGGCAGCCTCGTGAAATTGCGGTTAGAGACGCATCCGCCAAGGTCACCCAGCAACACAAAGAGAAAGCGAATCCGAGCGTACCCGGTCATATCGGGGCCAGCATGCCGGGCAAGGTGCTCAGCGTGAAGGTTAAGCAAGGGGAAGAAGTGAAGAAAGGCGACCCTCTTCTCGTCAGCGAAGCGATGAAGATGGAGCTCGTCATTCAAGCTCCTTTCGCCGGAACGGTCAAAGAAATCGTCGTGAAGGCCGACGAATTCATCGAATCGGGCGACCTGCTTATTGTCTTGGAGCCTAAAAGCTAAACCAATTTTTCCGAAACGCCCTCTCGTCTTCCAACAGGAAGACGGGAGGGCGTTTTTGCGGCGGAGCCGTTCGAACTATGCGATCCTTTATCTCGCCTGGGAACTATCTCTCATCCAATGCCAATCACATCGGAGGCAAGCGCGGCGACGAGCAAAACGCTTAATGCGGCTGTTGCGGCAACCCTAAGCCTATTTGTTTTTGCGTCATGGCCTCGAAGCGACGCAGCCGATCGGTAATACAAGATCGCTCCGGCTGCGATAAGCGCAGCTTCCACCGCAATCTCGGCATAAGGATATTGCCATAATCCGAAGCCAAAGGTCGGCAAATCGCCCCAGTTGCCGGGCAGCAAGGGCATATCCGCCCGATGCACCAACAGATCGAGCAGCCAATGGCTGAATACGACGGATCCGATAGCCGCGCCGCCTCTTTTCCCCCACCTTTTCCCCGCCATGAGCCCGGCAGCAAGCGCTATCAATAAGGCTCCGAGCAGCGAATGGGTGTAATCGGCATGAATGATATGCTCTCCGAAGCCTCCATCCGCTACCGGCTCCATCGTTTCGATACCGGATAGGAACAAGGGTACAAAAATGACATCAAGCAGCTGAGTGCCGAGCATGAGCGCCCAAAGCGGCGTCTCCGGCGATTTCGCTTTTACGGCTGCGGCCAAACCGAAATGTCCTGCGAACATATTCCGCTCACCCCTTTCCATTCGCGCGGCGTAATTTGGCATCCAGCCAGCCGCAGCCTATCGTAAACAACAAAAGAAACACGATGAAACTCATCTCCGTCATCTCCTTCGCCATCACCGGCGGGTATCGGGGGCAGCAGTCATTGCACGCATTCCTGCAAGAAACGTATCGATTAACATTTGCAGCGTCACATCCAAGCTCAAGGGCAGTCCGAAGCCCCCCTTTTGCTCCAGCGAAGCAAAACCGTGCAGCACGCTCCGTAAGCCTCTAACGGCATGAAGCGCGGCATCGTCCATCAAATCGTATTCCTGCAGCACGCGCAGGACGATCTCGACAGACTCCGTGCCGATTTGCACATACTCCGGATCCGCGGCGTCCGGAGGCAGCAGCGTCGATTCATACAAGCCCGGATGGGAACGCGCGAAGGCGATATAGGCATTCGCAAAGGCGCGAACCGCATCGTCGCCGGACTTCCCGACCGCTGCGCGCGTCAATTCCCCGTTCAATTTCGTCAGACCGTAAATGGCCAGCTTGTTTCGCAGTCCCGGCAATCCGTTTACATGATTGTATAGAGACGGTGAACGTACGCTCAGCTTTTGCGCCAAAGATGCGAGCGTTACCTCAGAGATTCCTTTCGTATCGGCAATCTCCGCTGCAGCCTGCACGATCGTCGGCAAATCAAGACCGATTCTTGGCGACATGGTTCATAGCTCCTTTGCGATGTTGGTTTTGACTAGCTTACGTTCCGCTTCCTTGACGGCACGGTCCATCTTGGCCCCCGGCTGCTTCAGCATCCGTCCGTGACCGACGGCTAGCAGCGTCGGACGAAGATCTCTCAGCTTGCGGGCGCTTTCGAGCGCGATATCCTTGCTCCAGGTAGCCATTGCGGGGAAAGGGAACCATGGGCGAAATTGTCCCGATACCGCCATCCCGCCCCGAGTTTGAAAGGCATCGCCCGCGATCATGGCGCCGTTACGGGTATCGAGAAAAGCCATCGAACCCGGCGTGTGGCCCGGCGCTGCTATGGCGAGCAGCGAGCCGATGCGATCGCCGTCATGCAGCAATACTTCCGCGCGCGTTTGCACCTTTTTGGGTACGTCGCCGCGTATCGGCGTTTCCGGTTCGTTCGGGTCGAGCGACGTATCGCCGCTCAGCAGACGAGCGTCGCGCTCCGATATGTGTACGGTGGCATTCGGCAGCGTTTGCTTAAGTCCATCGAGCGCGCCGACATGGTCGCCATGCGCGTGGGTCAGCACGATACGCGTAATCGGTTTCCCGATTTTCTCAGCCGCCCGCAAAATACCTTTGACGCTATACGGGAGTGCGGCATCGATCAGCGTCAAGCCGTCCTCCTCCTCGACGATATAACAGTTAACCGGAAAGAACCGGGGCATAAACGTCAATTGGTAAACCGTACTCTCCACTATCGTTCTCATGTTACCCTCTCCCATTCATTATCGCTGTTAGCATTAAAACTAATATCATTAGTTTTATTATAACTAATACCATTAGTTTTGCAACATGTTTTTTGGAATGCTTGTCCCTTACCCTTTGCTCCTCTTCAGTACAACGACAAGAAAATCCCCCTCCAATCAGTCCGACTCATGGGCACGGTGGTATCACCCATCGTTGTTACACCTGGTCGTTCGGAAAATATCTTCGTTGAAGATTTGAGAACCATTACAATCGAAAGTCTTACAGGAGTACTACCTGAAGCAAGCGCTACAGGTAGTTTAGTATTAGATTTACACTATTGCGTAACATGCTAATTAAGTTGCAAATGTATTTAGGCATAGATTAACATAGGTATCATAACGAGTATATTCAAACGAATAGAGATGGACATTGCCGCCGGTTTTCTACCTTTATCTTTTGGCTTCAGCATAAACTTCAAACATGCACATCTGGGATTCGCCTTCTTTTTGCGAAACCGTTCTCTTCGGAGTCAAAAGGCAAGGTCGAACGTCTAAACGGCGTTGTGCAAGGATTCCTGAGCGGGGTGCAGCTTGAGAAGCCGCAAACGCTGGGTCAGTTCAACATGTGGTTTCAGGCTTGGCTCTAAATATGCCACTAGAATAGCCGCATTCCGCCCTGGAAGAGAAGAAGCCGGAACCGGCTTTTCGGAGTGACACGAAAACGCTGCGGTTCGCCCCGCCTGAACTTCTCGCAAATGCGTTTCTCCACTGCGAGGATCGGAGGGTGAACAAAGCCGGCTGCATCGCTTCATGGGCAAAAAATACAAGGTCGGCATCCTGTTCATCGGTCGAACCGTTCAGGTGGTCTATGCCCCTTCGGACATTACAGAAGTGACGATCGAATACGAGGGCCATACGTGCCATCTTAACTAAGAAAGAAGCTCTTCGCTTAGTCTGAATTAGCAACCCTTAGCCATTGGGGGAAACCTTCCCATATAATGCGGGACGGTTATTTGTTGTCCCCTTTTATGAGTATACCATCCTTCATTTCGTTCATTAATGATTAAATATTGACGGCCTATTAGCTGGTATAGCATAACCAGCGTATATTTATACACCCATAGCGTAAGATTTGGGCTCGTTCTTATTCCTGGATTTCAATATCGTGGTCTTTACACCAATCAATAACTAATTCTTTAATCTTACTTTCTTTGAAATTGTACCAATTTTTAACGATACCATGCTCTAATATTCCATCTTTAAATCTTCGATATGCTCCTCTTCCTTGAATGGCATCATAAAGGTCTTTACGAATGTTTTGATCTTCTAGAGTCCCAATAAACTCCTCCATGATTTCATATTCGTTATAGTCATTTCTAAATGTGAAATCAACGTAAATCCCATTTTCATCCTCAATAACGCTTATGGCTTTTTCAATATTCTCCCTTTGCCATTCGGGAAATTTATCAAGTGGCTTATCATCTTCAGCAGCTCCAATTTCTTCTCTTGTTAGTGTAAAAACTTCCCCTGATTTAGTGTTTATAAATGTAAATGTATCATCAATTTGGATTTCAATTTCTCCGATTAGATCGTTCAACTTTACTGGTTTGTTATTCTTCATTTGCCTTATGCCCCTTTCGATACATACATCTTAGCCAAAAAAATAAACAAAGCTACCTTATCGGCAACTTCGAACATGCATTGATTAAATGAATTCAATTTCATGGCCATCGAACTATCGTTCTCCGTTTAGCTTAACAAGATAGCTCTTAATTTCGTATGAATTTCGTTACCGATTTTACTTGAAAAGATTTCAATAAAGCTTATTTTGCCCTCACATACTTCGATTGTTCCTATTCCCTCAAAAGCAAAACCTTCAAGTTTCTTCTCATTATCTATATATTGTGTAAGGTAAAAAGAACCACAATCAGGTTCTCCACACTCACACATCTCTTTGATTCTAAGGTCATCAACTTGAATTGCTAATTCAAGCCGAGAATTACTAATAAAAAACTCTTTAATTCTATGTGCTAAAGAAGGTAAAACTTTAGTCAGTAACGGATTGTTTTCCATTTCTCACTAATCCTTTTCAAGTCTTTTTACAGCAATTTTATCACTTGGTTGTATTACAGTATACTGCCCGTTAGGTGAGAACAAGGCTGCTGATCATGCCGGCAGCCTCGTGGTGTAGTTTATTGAACAAGCGTACCGAGGGAGTTCAACTACAACTCGTTCGTACACCATTGTGTGTAGAGACAAGGGAATACAGCAAAATCACAGCGTTTTCCGCATGAATTCCATAATATATTTTTCTTTAAAACCAAGGCTGTCATACAGATTTCTGGCATAGTTCCCGACAACACACCAAAGGTCAACTTCCGCACTGCCGCGTTGATAGATTTCGTTGCATAAATACATAACAAACTTTCTTCCGATCCCAAGCCCCTGAAAGTCTGTACGGACGGAAATACTGTTGATTTCATTTCCAGAAAGGTGGCTATAAGCGACGATTTCCCCATTTACTTCGTAGACATAGCGGGTTTCCGCATCTTCTTTCCATTCTCTTCGCTCTTTTTCACTGGGCTTGGCAATCACAGAATCGGGAAAGCACCCTACCCGGACACGCATTTCATGAAAAGCTGTAGCGTACAACGCATGACTGGCAAGATAATCATCGTCCTTATACTGCCTCACCGGAAGCTCCTCCAGTAGAAAGGGGTCTCCGGTTAGCTGCATTAAAGCCGACGAAAAGTATTTGTCATAACCGAGCTTGTGCGCAAACGCAAGAGATGATTGATGACCAGCACGAAAGGAACTCCTTACTTTTTGGGTTCCGCCCGCCCGCAATTTGGTTTCAGCATATTTTACCGTTGCCGCACCAATTCCATGCCTGCGAAACTGTGGAGCAACAAACACCGTTAAATAGGACTGAGATGCAGGCTCGTTCACTTGAGCCAATGCAACAAGCTTATTCTCAATATACGCGGTAATAAACAATTCTGGATTTTCAGCAAGCACCCGAAGGATGTCTTCACTCGCGTCGACGTCTAAGCTTAATAATTCTCTTGTGACATTATAATCTTTTCCGCTGAAGTGTTCGTATCGGATACCTGCGATGTTCATCAGTCTTCGATCCCTCCTTTTTTGAATTATTTCTGTTATTTATGTTTCAAATAGGCATACCTCTATCAGATAACAATTTACACTTTAATCTTGGTTTATAGGTGGTAATTTTTGATTATAAGTATTCTGCCCGTTCACCCGTTAGCTGAACGGTATCTTGCTTTTATTTCCACCCGGTACGTGTAAGTATTCCTTCTACAAAATCGGTTTTTGCATTGGTATAAGCCTTGCGGTCATTGTGAAATTGTTGTGCCAGCTTTAACTTTATTTTACCGTACTCTTCAGCTTCTTGAGCATGGCTTCTCAAATAATCACGGAACATGATATGGCGTTTATATTCAGCGTTATCGACCGTACAAACGTAAAGATGATGCCAAGGTACTCCGCTAGGAGGAACGAAAGCTTCACGACCTTCAATTCCAAAATCACCTTCATGTACGTAACCCAGGGCAGCTAGCTTTTCAATAGCTATCTGAACATCGTCACGTGTAGCCACCACAACGTCCATATCAACAATTGGCTTGGCGGGTAACCCTGGAACGGACGTACTCCCGACATGATCTATTGTCAAAACAATATCGCTTATGGATGGAGCCACAAAATCCCGTAGTGCTTCAAACATCTTAACCCATTTAGGGTCGTATTCTACAACCGTCACACTTCTCATGGTAATCCTCCTAAACAGTACTGCGTATTCCTGCTCGTCTAACTGAGCGAGGCTGCCGAATTTTCTACACGGCAGCCTCGTAGAAGTTTATTGAGCAAACGTGCCCGTTAGTTCAGTGGCTTTGATGCATAGAACAACTCATTTTCACACTCTAAATACCTTAATGTTCGCTCAATATCGTCTACAACATAACTCCGTACAATTATCATATGTTTGAAGAACAATCCTGGGGGGTTGATATTCTTATGTGAAAGATTATTTTTTAGCCTGTCAGGTGTGTATAAGATACTCCACCGCTTGCTTCCATCTTCAAAAGTCATGATAACCTCGACCCAATTCCATTCATCTGAAGGACCCAGTGGATCATCATCGAAACGCCAGTTCAATAATTTCATGAAATCCTCCAAAAAATATACTATCGTACCCGTCCCTCAGTATTAAGGATTTATCTCACATAAACTCAATCATTCGCAGGATTTCATCACTTTGGAATACAGTGGTAGTAAGGATATTAAGTTGTTGCGACCGCAAGGTGCCCTTTCGAGGCATGCGGGAATAGAAGAAACATCTGGAACATTTCCCCATTTAAATATCTACTGCACGCATACTCCACAATTCCCTGGAGATTGACCATCCCAAGGCTCTACGGGTCGATGCCCTTACATTCCTTCGTTACACCTTTCCAAGGTGTGGAGACCGATAGCGTTTAGCGGATGGGTCTGTGCCCTTTTCGGGTACGAACTCGGTCCTCCGTGCTTTCTTTTTTCAAAATCCTGCGAATGAATCAATTTACGTTACTTCGAAAATGGCAGGCAGCCTGAATGTATGTGAGGACCGTTTTTTCAGGTGTAAACGATTCATCGTGCTGTACCATTCCGACTAAGATTCGCGCCAGTTTTCCAAGCAGTTTGAATATGTATTGCTGTTTACTCATACGTTTAGCTTGTACATTATTTTCATGCAATTGCCGAAAGACAGGGTTTGTTCCCACTAATGTAAGGGTAGCCAGATACATATATTTTCGCAGTGTGGAATCTCCTCGTTTGGAAAGTACGATCTGGCCCTTGCGCTTTCCCGACATGCTCTCTGCCAGGTTTAAACCAGCTTTCCATAGCAACTGACGCCCGTGAACATACTGTTTCAAATCGCCCGTACCAGCCAGAATTGCTGCGATATAGATCGTCCCTAGACCTTTAACGGAGCGAAGCTGGCTAGTAATTGGAATCTCGCCGAGTAAAGTTGCAATTTCTTGCTCAATCTGATCCAATATACCAGCAATGCGCTCGTACTCTTCTAATAAGCGTTGTAGATCCTGTCTGGCTTCACTGAGTGCTACAGACTCTCCCACGCTTTGTGCCGCTTTAGAGAGTAGTTCAGCTGCCTTCAGAATGCCCGTTGACCGCCAGCTCGTTTCATATATTTTCTCCAACCTGTAATAACCTCTGCCGTAGATTGGCCTTTTAGATCAAACGGGGATGGGAACTCTTTGAGTGTCGCTATGGATCGCGGACAGGTCCAATCTTTAAATACCGAGGCATACTCAGGGAAGCGAATATCCAACCAGCGAACAATCCGATTCTGCATCCGAACACTATTTGTGACCCAAAATTCCCTATCGCTCATTATCGTGCGTAACCGTTGAAAATGAGTTGCTTGTCGGATGTATTCATAATAGTAGCCGCGGCTGACAACATCTGCAATAACAAGAGCATCTTTTGGGTCACTCTTGGAAGGACAATTATCTCGGTTCTCTTTGTTTCGTTTCGTTGTTGCAGGGTTGACTAAAACAACATTTACGCCTTTCTCAACAAGCCAGTTGGCCAAACTATACCAGTAATACCCCGTCGGCTCCATGCCAATTAGGATGTTTTTTAGCCGGTGTTTTTGTTGCAAGGCATCTATCCAGCGCTGCAATTTTTCAAATCCTTGGAGAGTGTTTTTGAACGAAAGATGCTGACTAGTGAGGACGATTCCACGATAATTCGTAGCTTGAGCTACGTGAGTTTCCTTTGCCATATCGATACCCACAACAAGATGGGAAGTGGTAATTCGTTCAATACGTTGATTTTGTCCGTCTGATTGCTTAAACTTCATAATAAGAGCGCCTCCTTGATGGTGTTGGGTATTTACCCGTCGACAAACCCATCATACCGAGGCGCTCCTTTTTTGACAAAGCCCATTTCTTAGCCTATACAGGAATGTTTAGCGTAATGATTTAACTATCCTCCACTTGTATCGTGCGATTTTCATCAAGCCGCACTTTATAAGACTCCCCCCATGCTTTCATAGACATAATCACCGGTTCCACAGTCCTTCCGAAATCAGTAAGGGAGTATTCCACTCTTGGCGGAACCTCTTTATATATTTCTCGATGAATGATGCCGTCCCGTTCAAGCTCTCTTAACTGCAATGTGAGCATAAACTGCGTAATTCCTGGATTGAGGCGCCTGAATTCATTGAATCTTTTCGTTCCGTCCAGGAGCTGATAGAGAATGATCCCCTTCCACTTTCCTCCTATAACATCCAGCGTTGTTTCAACCGGACATGCTTGCATATCTGGACGCATTCCATATTTGTTTCTTCGGTCTCCCATCAGCTTATCCTCCCAAAGGTTTGATTTTTAATACTATACCATAAAAATATGCGTACTTACTTAAAGTAATCTAACTGATATACAATGCTACATGTACAACATTTGCTATTTGAGAGGATGGGATACCTATGAATACTCGCCAAAAGATGAAAGCAATCGGTGCTTACCGATACCTCCCAATATCTGATCCGGAAAGCCTTATTGATCTGTATTTGGATAAACCGGAACCTACAGGCCGCGATTTGCTTGTAAATGTAAAAGCTATCTCTGTCAACCCTGCAGACGTAGGCGTTCGCGAAAAACATAACTACCAAGCCGAATCACCGAAAATTCTTGGTTGGGATGCTGCTGGAATCGTAGAACAAGTCGGTCCTGACTGTCAATTGTTTAAACCAGGGGACAAGATCTATTATGCGGGCAGTGTGGCTCGACCAGGCACTAATAGCGAATTTCACTTGGTTGATGAACGAATTGTAGGAAAAATGCCAAGAAGTTTGGATTTCGCCGCCTCCGCCGCATTGCCGCTTACCTCGATAACGGCATGGGAGGGCCTATTTGATCGTTTAGGAATTAGCCTAAACACAAATGAAAACAAAAGTATACTTATTATCGGCGCAGCTGGAGGAGTAGGATCGATTGCCGTTCAACTTGCCAAATTAGCAGGTTTGACAGTCATCGGTACTGCTTCGCGTCCGGAGTCAACTCAATGGGTCAAGAGATTAGGTGCAGATTTTATCATAAACCACAACAACCCTTTCCAACCTCAGCTCAAGGAATTTGGTATAGATACTGTAGATTATATTTTCTGCTTGAATGATACTGTACAACATCTAGCGAATATGTCGGAGGCCATTACCCCCCAAGGTAAAATTTGCTGTATCGTTCCTACAGATAAGGCTACCTGGGCAGGAAGCTTGAAAATGGACTTGCTGTTTTCTAAAAGTGTAACGTTTGTATGGGAGTTCATGTTTACACGGCCATTGTTTCATACCGAGGACATGATAAAACAACACGAATTGCTGAATGACCTGGCAGACTTAATCGATGATAGAAAATTAAAAACTACACTAAACGAACGACTAGAACCCATTAATGCAGCAAACCTGCGTTTAGCACATGAGAAGTTGGAAAATGGACGGTCTATTGGTAAAATTGTTTTAGAAAACTTCTGATACCTACGAAGAAGGCACGTTTGGTTCCAAAAAGCGGTATACGTATAGACAAGACTAAGGCCCTTGCCATTTTGGGGCCTTTTTGTGTACAACGGTATGGTGCAGGCGAGAGAAAATCCTCCCAAACTTTATAAAAAACGTTGCCGTTACTGTGATACGGTTTACCGCACATGATCTTAAACTATCCTCCCTCTATGGAGAATCGCTTTACTCTTAGATACTCATGTTTTCTTAGAATTTGACCTTGTTGCATCGTTAAAAGACAACTTATTCATGGAATCAAATTGAAACTGAAGAATATTGTGGGACTGCGGAAAGCGCAAAAACATCCTCACCTTGTCCACTTCTCTGTAAAAAGTGGTTACTCCGGTAAAGTATGGTTGCACTTATGGATCTCCACACTTTCTCATGGTGGTCAACCCTCCCATGTCTCACAGAGTCTACGCTCCCACATTCCTTCATTCAACCTGTCCATGAGGTGGAGGTCAGATATGCTGCCCGACAGGATCTTCGTCCGTATGAATAGTGCTGTTCCGACTCATCCGTGCTTTCGTTGTCTGTTGTTTGTTACGACTTCAATTTCTAAGAAGATGCTACTGCATTTAAGCTGCTAATGGTGCTTCTATATATCGAGGGATATCCTGCATCATTTTTTCTTCGCTGAATTCATGGCCTTTTTTCATGATGCCAAACATAATCCGAATGAGCTTGTTACACGGCGCAATGAGCGATTGCATTTTTTTCAGTGGAGTATCCGGCCGCCTGGTGTAATACTCGTGCAAAGCTTTAAACGCTCCATTCTTCGCTACGAGTGGCATCATCACACGGAAAAGCAAGGCACGAAGTCGCTTCCTGCCCCTCTTCGTAATCTTGGTCTGCCCTTTGTGTTTACCTGATGTGTTTTCTTTTAGATTCAGCCCTGCGAGCTTAATGATCTGCTTGGGATGACGGTACTGGCGGAATGTCGCCAACTTCAGCGAGGAAGCCAGCTATTGTATCCCGGCCACCCCCTTTAATTAAAGCGTCGGCAGGTCAATATGTCGATTTTGCGAAAGAGATCGTCGCCAAGACGGTGAAAGTGCTGATCGCCATGAACCTGGACATCGGCGAAATGCTTGAGCGCCATTTTCCCTATCAGCGAATCAAGGAATGTTTTACGCCGGAGGAGTTTGCGGATTTTTGCGAGTGGTTTCTGACGGAAGCTTTGCGGATGATCCAGGACAAGAAGGAAGGCAGCGATCCGGCGATCCGGTTTGTGACGGACTACATGGAAAACCATTGCGGAGAAGACATTTCGCTGGAGATGACGGCCAAAAAAATCAACATGTCCGCGAACTATTTCTCGAAATATTTCAAGGAGAAAACCGGGATGAACTTCTCCGACTAATTGACCGAACTGCGCATCCGCAAAGCCAACGTTTTGCTGGTGGAGTCCGACCATATAATTCAGCATATCGCCGAACAAGTCGGCATCGTCAATGTCAATTCCTTCATTCGGATGTTCAAGAAGGTGACGGGAATGACGCCCGGAGAGTATAAGCGGCATCATCAGATGGGAAGATAGCTTTAATCTGAATTCGACAGCAAAATCAAAAGCTGACGTCCTGTCTTGGGACGTCAACTTTTCGTTTACCGTGTTAAACGACTTCCTGACGAACTGGCTTTAAGCCTCAACTGCGATTGTTTAATGGAATAACGGTACAGCCCGCAGCCGTACCGTCTTTTCTTTGTAACCTATTGTTCAAACAATAAACTATTTGCTATAATAAATATTATATATAATATAAAGTGTATTCAATATTAAACATACGCGGAGGTAACTATGTTGTATCCCGGCTATGCAGAAAACAAAGATGTCGAACCGCTGAGTCTCCCCCATTTTCCAACCGTTCAGCAAACGGTGGTATGGCGCAATTGGGAGCTTGTTCCGCTGGACAGATTGGCCAAGATTCTCAAAACGACGGAAGAAAATGTGCTTACGCTTGCGCGGGATATGGGTCTTCGCGTTCCTCCCCGCATCGACGAACAATGGCTGATCCGCGGGTATATTACGATCATACGTACCAATTGGCATATTCTGCCCTACAATCAGCTGCTGGAGCTGCTCGGTTGGAGTCCCGACATGCTTGCTTATGCGCTCAAAGAGGACGATTTTCTTTGGGTCAAATTGGGCAATGTAAAGCCTGCGGTCGAGCCGGTCGCTTACATACCGCTTACACGGGAAGAGGTGCTTCGTACCCGGGAAATACGCGAGACGATCGATGCCCATTTTCCGGATAGCCGGGACGAAAGTCCGATCAAGCCTTTTGATTTCTTGAATAACTTTACATCCGATAACAAATCCGCTGAGCCGTGGACAGTTTCGGCAAATCCCGACGAAGTGCTGTTGAGCAATGAATGGACGATCGTCTATCCCGAAGGGCGGGAAAGGGTCGAAACATTTGCGCGCCGCTTTGTAGCCGAACATGAAGCGGTATGGGGAATCCGGTTATCCGTTTCGCCCGTTCCTTGCTCCGGCGCCCAAGTCGGTGCAAACACAGCCGTTCAACGCGGCATCGACGACGTCCCTCAGCGGATCCTCTCGCTATCCATTAAGCCCGATTCCGCTTTATTGTCCGAGAGCCATCGTATCCGGGTGAGCGCAGAACGCATCGATATCCAGGCCGTCGACGAAGTCGGGCTGCTAAGAGGCTTGAACTGGCTGCAAAAAAAGATGGAAGAGCGCAACGCGCCTTATCTCGAGCCTAAATCAACCGTGCGCAACACCCGCTTCGATCTGCGCTATGTGTATTCCTACTTCGCCGTATACGGAGATCCGCTGCTGGACGCCGACATCGACCCTTATCCGGAAGAGCTGCTGTCGCAGCTTTCCAAGCTGGGCGTTAACGGCGTTTGGCTGCAGGCCTTACTTTATAAGCTGGTTCCTTTCGAACGCGCGCCGGAGTTATCCGTCGATTGGGAGAAGCGCATTGAAGGCTTAAAGAGACTCGTCGACCGCGCGGCGGACTACGGAATCGGCATCTACTTATACTATAACGAGCCGCGTGCGATGCCTTTGCCATTTTTCGAGAAAGTCCCGGATTGGAAAGGACATGCCGATCTTGAGGATGCATCGCTTTGCACTTCGCATCCGGAAGTTCAAGACTATCTCAGAACGGGTACGGCGCGGTTGTTTACGGAAGTTCCGAAGCTCGCCGGCCTCTTCACGATTACCATGTCAGAAAATTTGACGAATTGCTTTTCCCGAGCCGGCGGCGGAAACACGAATTGTCCGCGCTGCGCAAGCCGATCGCCACATGAGGTCGCATCGGAGGTCAACCGGATCATTGCCGAAGCTGCGCATAGCGTGGCGCCCAACGCCAGAATCTTATGCTGGACTTGGGGATGGACGAAATGGCTCGGATGGAGCCCCGAAACGATAGATGAAGCCATCGGTTTGCTGCCCGATCGCGTAAGCGTGATGAGCAACAGCGAGGAAGGCCTGATTACGAATATCGGCGGCGTCGAAGGACATGTAGTCGACTACTCCATTTCGCAAGTGGGCCCCAGCGAGAAATCATTGCGCATTTGGAGCAAGGCAAGGCAAAGAGGTTTGTCCACTGTAGCCAAGGTGCAGTTCAATATCACCTGGGAATGCGCATCCGTTCCTTACTTGCCTACTATGGATCTGCTGGAGCGGCATTTAAACAACCTGCAAAAGTCGGGCGTAAGCGGACTAATGCTCAGTTGGACGCTCGGCGGCTACCCTTCCTTGAATTTGGAGTTCGCTTCCCAATATTACTGGGACACGGAACAATCGAGCGTCAATGGGCCCGAGCTTGTCGCCGGCAAAGTATTCGGCGCAGAAGCAGGCGCCGTCGTCAGGGAAGCTTGGAGCGCATTCAGCAGCGCATTCGGGCAGTTTCCTTTCGACGTTGGCGTTGCCTACACCGCACCGCAAAATATAGGGCCGGCCAATTTGCTGTACGACAAGCCGACAGGCATGGCCGCCACCATGGTCGGCATTCCCTACGACGATCTGAAGAGATGGCGATCCATCTATCCGGAGGAAATATTCGAGGAACAATTTCAAAAGGTTGCCGACGGCTGGAAACGGGGTATCGGTATTCTTCAGGAAGCGGAACCGCTCATCGACTGCTCGGACAGCAGGAAGAAGGCCGCATTCTTCGATTTGTTGCATGTGGTAAAGGCGGCTTACTGCCATTTTAAAACTTCGCATTTGCAAACGAAATTTGTAAGACTAAGGGATAAGCTGGATACCGCCATAGACGAACCGCAATTCCAAGCCATCAAAGCTCAGCTTTACGTCATTATCGAAGAGGAGATCGAACTGGCCAAAGAGTTGTACGATATCGTCCGGAACGATTCCCGTATCGGCTTCGAGGCGAGCAATCACTACTTCTATACGGCGCAGGATCTCATGGAAAAAGTAATCAACTGCATGCATGTGCGTCAAAGGCTCGAGGAACGCAAATTGCAGTTAGGTTAGAAGCAAAAAACCGTTCGACGATTACCGCTTACTTCTCCCCCCTGGTTTTGATTATGTCGTGGACAATGAATGAATCCTGATGCAGAACGATTGTGGAACGAATCAAGGAGCAGTTTGCCGCAGCAACTGCTCCTTGATTTATTCTGTAAACAATATGTTTTTAAAGTACAGGGGTGAGCATAAAGTCCGCCACGGCCGCCCTTACCGCATTAGCCGATTTATAACGTATCTTATCGAACGGTTTGAAATCGTTCGTGCTGACATACGACTAGACGACCGGAGCTTCCGCGACCGAGACATTCAAGGTCAGTTCCGGCGCATGACAAGTCAGCACAAGGCCGCCTGCCCCCGACGCATCCAGCGCGTTCGCATTGTTTCGGCGCCGCCAAGCTCGCCGCGCCGCACCTCGGTCCGCAAGCCATTCTCCCGCTTCGTTTGAAACAGCCAGGTTAACTGTTGCGGTTCGTCCAGAACGATATAGTCCCGCATGCGGATCGGCTTTCCTTTCTCCACGAAGAATTCGCGCGTGTAGACCGCTATTCCCGCCTCATCCGGATAAGCAGCGGCCAGATCGAGCCGGATCCGGCCTCTCTCTGCGGCCTCGCTCCAGCTCGCCGATTGGATTTCTTCGCCAGTGTACCGGAACGAAGGCACCGACATCGGATAGCCGATGTTGTCTCGCTGCCCGTTCCCGCCGATGAGCAACCGAGTTCCTTTCCATCCAAGCTCGCCCAATAGCTCGGAAGGAGCGGACGCGCCCCCTCCGTCGGATGAAAATCATAGGGCCCCGTTCGCTGTGCCGCAAACAGACTCATATCCGCTCCCCCCGATACGGGTCTGACTTGTTTGGCAAAATGACGGTGAACCGCGAGCCTGCTCCGAGCTTGCTTGCCGCTTCGATCGTGCCGTTGTGCGCCTCGGTCAGCGCTTTGGCGATGCTGAGCCCGAGGCCGACGCCGCCGCTGAAGCGGGAGCGGGACTTGTCTGCCCGGTACAGCCGATTGAAGATGTAAGGCAAATCTTGCTCGCCGATGCCGATGCCGTTGTCTTCGACCACGAATAATGTGCTGTCGACGTTCCAGGAGACGGCTATCGCCACCTTGCCGCGCTCCGGCGTATACTTGATTGCATTGGCTATGAGGTTGGACAACACCTGAACGATTTTGTCTTTGTCCACCTCGGCGTAGCAGGGAACGTACGCGGGCTCGAATGTAAGCTTGATTTGTTTGCTTTTGGCAAGTGACATAAAGTGGGAATGAACCGTTCTGGCGAGATCGACCATGTTCGTCCGGCGGATGTTTAACGAGAAGCGCGCGCTTTCCGCTTCGGAGAGCCGCTCCAGGTCGTTGACAAGGCGCGACAGCCGGATTAGCTCGTCATAAATGTCCTGAAGCCGGCTCGGCTCCGGCTCGTATACGCCGTCAACGATCGCTTCGATTTGCGTTTGCAAGGTAGTGAGCGGCGTACGCAGCTCATGCGTCAAATCCTCCATTAAGGCGTGTCGCCAATCCTCCTGTTTCTTCAACTCTTTGGTCATCCCGTGCAGCGTCGCGGCCAGGCGCCGGACTTCCTCCGGGCCTTTAAGCGGCGGGGAGACGTCACGGTTGCCTTTACCGATCTCGTCCGCCATACGGAACACATCGCTCAGCCGTCTGGTCAGCCCGCGCGAAATGAAGTAACTGAGCAGGATGGAGAGCGCGACAACGCCGCTCAACAGCAGCTTGGAGCGGAACGAAATCGATTCCATAAATTCCTTGTAAGCGGGCTCCAGTTCTTTGTTGCTTTCTATATACTCCATGCGCAAATAGCCTTGCACGTCGCCGTGCGCGGTGTAGGGCGATTCTATCGATTTGCCGGACACCGGGAGATCGGCCTTGATATACGTATCGAACCATACTTCCTTGCGGTCCGCGCTTTCGAAGCGAAGCAGGATGCCGTACAGGGCGGAGCGGCGCTGCAGCCATAAACGCTGCTCGTTCGTGAGCGGGCCGCCGACGATGCCGTATTCCCGCATGTCGTCCATGACGAGGTAGCTGTTTTTGGCGATCTGCGTCGCTTGAAACCGCGTGAACAAGCTTTGCCAATTCGTATTGTTGACGAACGAAATTAGCAGCACGATGCCGATCGAATAGATCAAGAAGCTGGCAAATAAAATAAAGCTCATTTTGCGGAAAATCGGAAATAGTTTTCTCATATCCCGGCATTATCCGGCTGCAGCGAAAATTTATATCCGGAGCCGACGACGGTGACGACGTATTGCGGGTTTGCCGGGTCGGGCTCGATTTTTTTGCGCAAATTTTTGACATGGGTGTCGATGGCCCGCCCGTCTCCCTGAAAGCGATACCCTTGAACGATATAGGAAAGATCGTTGCGGCTGAATGCTCTGCCGGGCTTGCGGATCAGAACGGAAAGCAGCTTGAACTCGGTGGATGTCAGCTGCACGAGCCCTCTGTCCGTCATCACTTCGCGGGTATCGGTGTCGACGATCAGCTTGCCGCCGTTGAACCGGACGATTCTCTCCCCGTCGGGCGCGGGCTTGGCTGGCGCAATACGGCGGAACAAAGCGTGAATGCGGGCGATCAGTTCCTTCGCCCGGAACGGTTTGACGACATAATCGTCAGCGCCCAGATTCAGGCCGTTGATCGTATCGATTTCTCGGGATTTGGAGGTGAGCATAATGATCGGGACGTTCGATTTCTCGCGGATGCGGGCGCATACCTGCTCGCCAGGTATTCCTTCCAGCATCAGGTCGAGAATGATCAGATCGTGCTGAACACAATCGAACTTCTGAACCGCCTCGATTCCGTTCGAGGTATAATCGGTTGTCCAGCCTTCTTTCTTCAAGTAGGCGATCAGCACGTCGCGGATTTTGGGTTCGTCTTCAACAATCAGTATATGCAACGGGCATCCTCTCCTCAAATTCTTTTGACAATAAAACAATTTCCACGGCAGGATCTGAAAATCCTGCCGTGGAAATCGAGTGGATCGATGCAATTGTGCCGGCGCCGCAGTTTGACTATTCAACCAACCCCGTACGCTCAACGCCTTCCACGAACCAGCGCTGTGTGAACATGTAGAGGATCAGCGGGGGCAAGATGATCAGGAAGGATGTCGCCATCTTGGTCGGCTCGTCAAAGATCGATGGTCCGGATTCGTTCGCATTTTGCTGAAGCGCTGCTGCGATTTGCGAGATACCCATCGAAAGCGGGAGATACTCCTTCACGCCGGTCAAGTACATGCTCGGCAAGTAGTAGTCGTTCCAGGTCCATACGAAGGAGAACAGGAAGACGACGAGAATAGCCGGTTTTGCCAGCGGAAGCATGACTCGGAAGAAAATTTTGAAGACGTTGGCGCCGTCGATTTTCGCCGCTTCCTCCAGCTCTTTAGGCTGCGTGGAAAAAAACTGACGATAAATGATGACGAACAAGGCGCCTTTAAGCCCGTGTCCGAATAAGGCGGGAAGAATGATAGGGAAGTACGAATTCATAAGCTTCAGTTGGCTGGCCGCGATCAGATTCGGCAGGACGACGACCTGCGTCGGGACGATAAACGTCAGGATGAGACAGAAAAACCAAAACTTTTTGAACGGGAATTCAAGCCGGGCGAATGCGTAGCCGGCTACTGCGCATGACACCGTCTGTAAGAGCGCCACGGTAAGCGACATGAGCAGGCTCACCGAGATCGCGGTCGGATATCTCAGCTTCACCCAGGCGTCCTGAAGGACACCGGTGTAAATCGCTCGCGGCACCCAACTGACTGCAGGGTCAAGCAGATCCGACGAGTTTTTCACCATCGTAGCGATCATGAACAAGATCGGGTTTAAGTAAATGTAAGCGACATCGATCAAGATCAAGTACAGAAACAGCCGGAAAATGAGGCCCTTGTCCGCCTCCTTGCCAAGCACTGCATAACGGGCTTTGGTAAGTCCGGATCTCCAGTTCAATCGCTCGTAGCGTTTTTCCTTGAAGGCCGCCGACAGTTTGATCATCGTAGTTCTCCTCTCTTCGTCAACGGGTGTCCGCCGCTTTGTTCACTTTATTGAAAATACCGATGATGATACCCAGGAAGAGCAAAATGATGACGAAATAGATCCATGCGAGCGCGCTGGACTGACCGTAGCTCGACGTTGAAACCTGGGTCAGAATCGGGTTCGTCGGGAACGTGAACAAGTCGACGGTCGTGTAAATCAG
This sequence comes from Paenibacillus litoralis, assembly GCF_046244365.1. Lineage (NCBI taxonomy): Bacteria > Bacillati > Bacillota > Bacilli > Caryophanales > Paenibacillaceae > Paenibacillus > Paenibacillus litoralis. The sequence continues at coordinate 5,063,324 of NZ_CP176395.1, forward strand.
ATTGAGCAAAATAAACGGTGTCATGCCCGGCAGCGTAATTTTCCAGAACACTTCCCAGGGAGTGGCGCCATCGATCCGCGCCGCTTCATAAACCGAGCTGCCGATCGTCTGGCGTCCGGCAAGGAAGATCAAAATCTGCACGCCGGAGTACCACAGGATCAGGACGAACGAGCCCATAACGGCTACGATCGGCGCGGCCCATGCGCCCGTCAGGTTTTGCTGGACGAGAGCGGTGAGGTTGTAGCGCCCGAGAAAGCCGAGATCGCCTTCCCCCTGTGTGATAAATTCCCGTACGACCTGCCCGGTCGTAAAGATGACGGGCAGGAAGAAGATCGAACGGAAGATCGATCTTCCCGGGAACTTCTGATTCAGCATGATGGCGACGAGCAGCGAGAACACAAGGATGATCGGGATCATCATGAGCGCTTGGCGCAAGAACGGGAAGAGCTGATTGTACAAAATGTCGCCGTTCTCAAGCAGGATATACTTGTAATATTTCAGCCCGACAGGAATGCTTTCGACCCCGGTACCCAGGATACGAACCTGATGGAAGCTCATATAGAGCGAATAGCCGAGAGGGAATGCCATAAAGATCAAAAAGCCGAGTATCCAGGGCGCAATGAATATCGAACCTTCAATCTTGCGGAGATGACTCGCTGCTATTCGTTTCTTGTTGGCGGTCATGGCGTCGTCCCTCCCTTCACGATCAAATAATCAAGCGGTTGAACGGTTATGCCGCCGTTCTGGTACGGCTCTGTACCGTAGTTTACGATGATCCGCTTGCCGCCTGCATAAGTCGTTTCCTTCACTTCCGGCGCCAGCTCGCGGTGGTTGACGATAAATTTGTCCTGCACGTCGCCGAGTGCCTCATTCATTTTCTGATATTCCTTGACCGCTTCCGCCTCCCAATCGCGATAATCCGGACTGTAAGGGTGGATGCCGGTGTTAGCGTATTTGAACCGATCGGCGTTCTCATACAAGAACAGGAACGATGGCGCCGAACCGAATTCCAGATCGCGCAGAAACTGTTTCCGGTATTCGTCGCGATTGTTGGCTGCGAACGAGGTATAGGAGACAAGTCCGTGCAGCGAAATTTGCGCGAACGGGATCGCCGCAGCCGAGAACGAGTCGAACGAATAGTCGTCGACCAGGCCGTCGATCGCGCTGACATGCGGCACGGCGAAAAAGTTCGTATGCGCTCCGAACGGCGTGTTCGCACCGCGTACGTCAAGGCCGCCGTCACGGAATTTTTGCAGGAACGACTGCTGAAGCTTGCGGTTTTCCTCCCGGCTTGCCGGGTAATTCGTGTTATAGTCACTGAACACGGCGGCTCCGAGTCCTTCCGCCGTAATGCCGTTTGCGCCAAGCCCTTTGATATAAGCGATCTCGCGGTCGAGCAGCGGAGCGAGGAAGCCCATGCTGACGAGCTGGCCCATTACCGTGCCGCCGAGATCTCGCAGACCGTGACGGTTCCGGTTGAACTTGCCGGCGTCTATTGAATGGTAAGTATAGTTCGTATTCAAGTAGACCGGAATATCCAGCGTACGGGCGTATTGGGTAAGCTGTTTCATCCCTTCCGCGCCACCGAGCCGGTTGTCGACCCGGAGCGGAGCGCCCTGGGCGTCGTAGCCGTCTTCCTGCCAGCCGAGATAGTTGACGACCATATTATCGATTCCGAGGCCGTACAGCCGCTGCACCATTTTCATCGCGTCCGAGGTTGTCGTCGTCCGCAAGTAGCGGTCCTTGAGCAAGCCGTCCTCCTGGACGCCGCCGATGATGTTGAGGAGCAGCGGCATTTTGTCGCTCTTGGGCGAAAGGGACTTCAGGCCATGCGTTTGCATCAAATATTCGCGATAACGTTCCGCCATGCCGACGTAACCGGCTTTCGGCTTATCCAGAAGCACGTAGCGGACGGCGCGGTCGCCTGTGAACCGTTCTTTCTTGTTATAAGTGGTAAAGGCTCGCCCCTTCGCTTCGTTCGTTACTTGCAAATACGTGGAACGGTAGTTTTGCTGGGCGGTGATCCAGTTGTATCCACTGAATACGCCCGATGGCGAGCCGACAATCTCAGCCTGCTCGGCGCCGTCTTCGACGATGGCGAGATAAGCGCGTTCTTGCGATTTCGCGCCGTATACAGGCATCACAACCTGATGGCGGGAGTTCGGCTCGCTGTTCACTTTAAACGACAAGTCCTGGCCGTAAATCGGCTCCTGGTAAATCCGGTTGACGTTCGTGCTGTGCTGCTCGTAAGGAATAAGGGCGCCGGAGCCGTCCGGCACGAACAAGTAGCCTTCCTGGCCTTCGGAACGCTCCGCTCCGAAGAATGGATACAAGCGGACCCAGAGGAGGCTAAGCTTGCCTTCCTTGATGCCGGAATCGATAATTTTGGTGACTACGGAATCGCCGTCCACCTTTACTTCGATTGGAATCGAAATTTCCTTCGATGGCATATCAAACGTTAAACGGAAGCCGCCGTCGATCACGGCGACGTCCTTGACTGCCCCGCGTTCTTCCAGCAGGCTGGAGTCTTTTGGCGGAGACGGCTTGCCGGACAGATCGATGTAGCGGAACATAACGGGGGAACGAAGATGCACCCGCCACTGGCCTTCCTGCGTTTCATTCGCCCATTGCTCCGGGCTCGGGTAAGAACGCCATATGTTGCCGTTGCGTTTGTCGATAACCGCGAAATGTCCGGTCGCCTCATCCATTTTCAGCTCCAGCTGCGGCGTTTGGGCGATCGACTTCATAGCGGCTTCGTTCGGCAGCTCGGCAGGTCCCTTGTCGACCTTCACGGCTCCGGGAGCCGCCGCGGCAGTCGCAGCCGCCGCCTGTTTGTCAAGCATGCCCGTTTCGATGCGAGGCAGAACGAATACAGCGAGCGCCGCGATTAGAGCGGCAACGATCCAAGCCGTTGCCGGTATGCGTTTGATCATCGTCACCGCAGCCTCACCTCCTGGTAAACTTCATTCAGGAAGTCCTTCAAATCGCTGCTAAGGCCCAAAATAACGAGCAGGAGCACGGCGAGGATGAGGAACGTCACGATGGACAGCGCCAGGTTGACGATCGTTTCTCCGACCGAGTAGTTTTGCAGCGATTGGACTTTCCAGAAAAACATAAGACCTGCCCACAGATACATCATGTTAAGGATAAAATCGTAAATCGCCAGTTCGGAATTCGTCATCATGTTGGAAATGACCGCAAGCGGGATGCCGATCAGGATAACCGGCATAAGGGCGTATGCGCTGCCGATGAACACATCCTTGAAGCGGCCTTCGCCGCGATAAATCGAGCTGACCAGGTAGTTCGAGACGACCCAGCCGAGCCAGATCAGCGCGAACTGCGCAAAATGCGAGAACATTTGAAACCGGTGCAGGTCGGTCATATTAAACGAAAAGCTGGTGTACAGCCGCATAATGAGCAGAGCCGCGTAAGCGCAGGCCAGGACGGCAAACGCGCTCCAATAGCTTCCTTTGTTCTCGTAACGCAGAGCGGTGAAGCCGTCGATCGGATGCTTCAGCATGTAGAACATATGGCGGAACTGCACGGCGGCCGAGTTTTGCGACCGTTTGCGGTGCTTCCAGGCGTACCGCCATTTGGTTTTGCGGGTTAGCCGTTCGAACAAGGCAAGTCCGATGACGAGAACGAGCGCGCTGGTAGCCAGCAGCGAGAAATGTTTCTGGAACCAATTCAGCCGGATTTGCCAAAACGCATTGGAAAATCCTTTGTGGTCTTCGGCGCGTTTGAACAAATCGCGGGCTTCCTCATAGTTGCCCTGCTTGTAGGCGGCTTTGGCGAGACCGAGTATGGCCGGCGAGAAGTTGGCGTTCAGACGGAGCACCTCGCGCCACGGGCCTTCGCTTTCTTCGTAACGACCGGCAAGCGTCAGCTTGTTCGCCTCGTTCACTTTTTGGCCGAATTCCGACAGTCTGAACATTTGCACGACGCCTTCCTGGCCGTCCAGCAAATACAGGTCGTTTCGCGAGCTGGCGTCGATGGCGACCGGACTTTTCATCAGCCCGAGCTGTGTGGCGCTAGCCGAGGAAGGGCCTGCCCAGAAGAACAGCAGGTTTCCGTTTGCGTCGTACTGATTGATATAGTTATAGGAAGAGTCGATTGCTGTGATGTTGCCATTCGAGTCGACGGCCAGGTCGACCAGCTGCGGCGAAACTTGACCGCTGGTAGCAAACTTAACGTCCATTCTCCGGACTTCGCCGTATACGTTCGTATCGCTCTTGAGCAGGTTCATGCCGCGGATGCTCAGCTTTTTGATCTGATTGCTTTTGATGCCCTGCCCGGACGTAGTCGTGTACAGGAAGCCGTCGTCGTCCACCGCCACGCTGCTGATGGCGCCGGGGAGCTTGCTGATCTCGTTCGCGTACATCTCTTTCGTATAGAGCATCCGTTTCATCGCGTCCAGCGGTGAGAATATGGTTGCGTTGGCTCCGTAGAAGCTTTGGAAGTTACCTTCCGGATCGAGCTGCAGCAGCCCCTGGTAGCCGCCGAGTACGGCGATGTACAGAAAGCCGCGTTTATCGACGACGAGCCGGGTCGGATCGTATTTGAACGACTCCGGAATGAAGCGGGAAGACGGTCTGCCGTACGCCTTCACCGTTCCGTCCTTATTCACGCGCACAATCCGCTGGTTGCCGGTGTCGGCGATGTAGACGATGCCGTCGTCTGTGACGAATACGCCTTCGGGCTTGCTCAGCGGTTTATCGTTTACCGTAACCTGGATGTAACGAATCCATTTGCCGCTCGCGTCGAATTGCACGATCCGGTTATTGCCGGTATCGGCCACGTAGATGTTATCGCTTTTGTCGATAAAAAGATCCTTCGGGTTTTGCAGCGGCGAAGCTTTGACAGCTCCGGGTTTGTCTTTATCCGGCACGGTTAAATCTTTGCCGAACATGCCGACCGGCGTGTACGCCGGCTGCGTCCAGATCAGGCGCCCTTGCTTCTCCTTCGAGTTCGTCCAGTACGGCACTTCCGCGAATGCGGTCATCGGCATAGCCGCGGCGGAAACGGCGAAAATCAGGACGAGAAGCATCAGGAGCCGCCGTTTTTTGTTCAGGTTCATGGTCAGACCTCCGAATCCGTCTATATATTCGGCACAAAAGCTTCAGAAGGCACGTTGCACTGCACAAGGACATACATGGCCCGCTTCAGACATCTTGTTTTACGTTTCCTTGATTGTATGGGCCTTCGGGTTGTGGAAACGCAAAGCCAAAACTCGCCAGCCATGTATGTTCCTTGTTCCGTTTCACTCAGCCTTTTCTGTTTCTTGTGCCGAACATAGTCCTTATTTAATGCCGGAATGCGCCATCGTGGCGATGACTTTCCGTTGGTAGAACAAGAAGAACAGCAGGTTAGGCAGGAAAAGGACGAGCGTTGCCGCCGCCGCCGCGCCTTGTCTCGCTACCTGGTTCGCCGCCCCGCCCAAAATGGTCTGGAGGAAAAACGGGAACGTCTTCATCGCTTCGTCCTGCATGAACAAGCGGGACGGCTCGATATTGCCCCAGGCGCTCTGGAACGTCAAGATCGCCACCGTAGCGACGGCGGGCATAATCATCGGGATGATGATTTTGTAGAAAATGGTCCACTCGCGGGCGCCGTCCATCTTGGCCGCCTCCAGCAGCTCGTTCGGCACCTGGTCGACGAACTGCTTCATCAGGAACACGCTGACCGGAGCCGCCAGGTAAGGAAGCAGATGCCCGAGATAGCTGTTCATGATGCCGAGCTTCGATACAACGAGATAGCGCGGAATCCCTACGGTCTCGCTCGCGAACATCAGGGTGAGAATGATCGTCGCGAACAAGAAGTTATGCCCAGGAAACTTGTGCTTGGACAAGGGATAAGCGCACATGGCGCTGACGACGACGACGCCGATCACGGTGAGCGCCGTCGCCGCGACGCTGTTGAACAAATACCGGGTAACCGGCACGGCGGAGTTGCTGGACAGCGTGAACAATTCGATAAAATTTTGCAGCGTCGGTTCCACTACGTAAATGCGCGGCGGATAAACAAACAGCTCATGGAAAGGCTTCAAGGAGTGCGAGAATATAAACACCAGCGGGATGAGCATAAAAATCGCGAGCAGCGACAGGATGAGATACAGCACTTTTTGAAAGCCGTCGATCCGATTCAGCTTGTTTTTCCGCTTGATCCGCATCGATATCCAGAGACGTTTTACCGGGTTGGTTGCGCTGACAGCCATTTACTCATCACCTCGACTTCCGAATAATCGGTGACTGAGCTTGTTCGCCGCATACATCATGATCAGCAGGAACAGCGAGATCGCCGACGCGTACCCCAGTTCGAACCGGATATCCCCGTAATCGCTAATATGGCTCATAAGGACATGTCCTGCGTATTGCGGCGTCGGAGTCGTTCCCGATAAAGTCGCTCCGATCTCGCCTGCTTTAAACGTGCCCACAATCGCCAGCACCGCGCTGAACAGCATTTGCGGCTTCATGGACGGAATCGTAACATACCAGATTTCTTGCAGTCTGCTCTTGATCCCGTCGATGCGACCGGCTTCGTACAGCTCTTTGTTGACGTTCAGAATACCCGCAAGCTGAGCGAGAAAGCCGATTCCCATACTGGCCCATAGCGTAACGGCAACCATCGAGCCCATTAAATATTTGACGTCGGTGACCCAAAGAACAGGTTTGTCGATAAAGCCAAGCTGCAGAAGAATGCTGTTCAGGTAGCCGATCCGGTCGCCGTTTAGCAGCGGGAGCCAGATGGCGGCAAGCGCCGGACCCGCCACGAGCGAAGGGCTATATATGATGAGCGCGTAAACGGTTCGTGAAAACCCCGGCAGCTGCGAAATGAGCCAGGCGAGCAGGAAGGAGGCGATATAGCCTCCCGGCCCGACAAGAATGGCGAACTTGATTGTATTCGGCAGCGCGTGCTTCAGAAAGATCAAGTCTTGCGACAGCAAATACAGAAAGTTTTGCCAACCGACGAAGCGCGGCGGCTGCAGCCCATTGAAGTACGTAAAGCTCAGCAGAATCGCCACGATAATCGGAACCAAAATAAACAACGTAAAGCAGATGACGAATGGCGCAATAAACAGATAAGACCATCGATAGGACCAGATCAGCTTTCTATAGCTCGTCAACCGTGCTCCGTATCCCGGTTTCAGGTTCAAGGGCACGGAAACGTCGCTTTTACTTGTTGACAAATCGGTCCACCCCTTCCCACGGTTTGGTTACTTGAGGCAGGTCAAGCGTATGCAGCACAGTGCCGTCTGGCGCGATGAAGCCGAATTCTTGTTCTTTCCGCACCATCTCGCGGTCGATATTCACAACGGCTTCCTCCAGCGACTCGCGGTAGTTCATGCCATCGACGACCGTCCGGTTCCAGGCGTTGTTCAGTTCCCTCGTCACGAAGTAAGCGCCCGGCGGATTGGCCATTTCTTTATACCATTTCCACTGCTCGAGAATGACGTTGCGATCATCTTTCGACCACGGAAGCCTTGTGAACGCTTCGACATTGGCGGTAGGCCAGCGGAAGGTGATGCCGTTGAACGATTCGAGATCCATGCCGTACCGCTCCTGCGTATCGGCCGAGAGCAGCCATTTCATATAGTCCCACGCTGCATCTTTTCTTTGCGAATCCTTGTACATAAACGCCGACGTTTGACCGCCTGAGGACCAGCGCGCGACCGTGCCGTCCGCTTGCTTGATACCTGGCAGCGGAGCGATGCCCCACCATCCGGCCAGTTCGGGAGCCGCTGCGGACAACTGGATGTAAGTCGTATAGTCGGCAATGCCGATCGGCATATAGCCTTTACGGAAATGCTGGTAGAAGTTCGGGACGCTCTTCTCCAAATCATAAATGTTGAACAGGTCGGTCCATTGCTTGAAGCCCTTGAACGCCTCCGGCGTACTCAGCGCCGTTTGCATGCCGTTCTTGGTAAAGAAGTCGGCGCCGTTCTGATAGAGGAACGTAATGAAGTCGTTTGTCGGAACGTAGAAATTGTAGCCGTTCTGCTGCAGTGTCGGCAGCATTTCGTACACGTCGTCCCATGTGTTAGGAATGCTCAGTCTGAGCTGCTGCATAATATCTTTCCGGTAGAACATCACTTTGAATTGCTGGGTTTCCGGCAGCGCGTAGTATCCTTTGTTATAGAAGAAGGGCATAAGCGAGCCGGGTGCAAACTGGTTCTTGATTTGCTCGAAATCCGGAAACTCGCTTAAATCCTGAAGCGCGCCCCGCATCGCGAAGTCGATCGATTTGTCCTGCGGCTGTCCGAGCACGAGATCGGGTGTAATCCCTGCGGCGTTCGCATAAATCAGCAGGTTTTCATCGGCCAGCAGGTTGACTTTGACCCGAACGCCGGTCTGCGGCGTGTACAGCTCGTCGCTAAGCTCCTGCAGCAGGTTGACAAAATCGCGGCCGCGGGCGACCCACACGTTAAGCGCATCCTGATCGAGATCGGTAATGTCCTCTTTCTTGATGAAGGACAAGAAGAAATTTGTAATGGCCGATTTCGTTTTCTGGAAGAAGCTTGCTTCCATCTTCGGCATATTGGCGCCGACCGGAACGATATAAAACTGATCGAGCTGGAGCGGGGACTTGACCAGCGTTTCGCGCATGCCGCCGATTTTTTCCTGCAGACTTGCGATTTCATCCATGTAATACGGAATTTCGTTCGGATAGCGCAAGTAACTGTCCAGGTCCCGTTCGACGCTCTGGATCGTCTGGTACACGTTATCCGGCTTGCCGTTCGCTTGCAGCTGCGCCTCGGCCATGACGACCAATCGCTCGCGCACCGCTTTCAGCTTCTCTGGCAATTCGGGAAATTCCTCTGTGATTTTCCATGTACGGTTTACGTCGACGACGGCGCCTGTCAACGCTTTTAATTCGGCTGTTATTTCGCGAAGCAGATTGGTCGTTTCCTCGGCTTGCATGATGACAGTCTGGAAAGGCGAAGAGGTCGCCGTCATCGCGATCGTATGCTTGCCTTTGGCCAAATGAAATTCGAACGGCTTGCCCGACTCGTCGGAAAGCGTTAACCCTTTCCAGTTGGACGCGAACGGAAATTTATATTCCAGCAGTTCGCGGAACGGAATTTCGCCGTCGATGCGGACCGTCCGGTAAGCAGCCATGTTTGTCAGCGTATTTTGGAGAGCGCGCATGGCGATTTTATAACGTCCGGTTTCCGGTACCTCGAACGTCCAAGATACGGACTGACCGCCGGTTTGCCAACGGGCGCCTCCTACCGTATTGAACCGTTCTTCCCCCTGGGACAACGGGACAGACAGCGGGTCCTTGTTCACGACCATTTGAATGGCGACGTCATTTTTACTGCTCATTTCCTCAGCCTGGAAATTCACAATTTTGCCTGAAGCGGCTTTCGTTTCCGGCAATTTCGTGGCGTATTGCTTGTAATCGGCGAGCGGCTGCGGAGGAGCGATTCCAAGCGAGGCAATCGCAATCGGCTCGCTGCCGGCAAGCCGGATCGTATGCTCGCCTGCCGTCATATAAAACGTTAACGGCTCGCTGTACGCATTGAGGGAATCCCGGAACGGTTCGTCCAGCCACTCGTTTATGGCGACCGACCGCGGCCGGATGTCGTCATCCTTGAAGTCCCGCTTGATCGGCAACTCGTCCTTGAACAATCTGCGGAAGACGACCGCTCTCGCTTCGCGGAACGGGAACTCGCCGTCGACGGTGACGGCCAGCTGCACCGGTCTGCGGTTCAAGGAGGAGGTACTGCCTGGATCGTATGGATGATATTGCAGATTCATCTGGTACAGCCCGGCTTGATCAACGCGAACCCGGTATTCGATCCAGTTGTCGCGTTCGCTATTCCAGAGCAGCACGTTGCTTTTTCCCTCATAGGAACCTATTTGTGCTTGCTTAGGCTCCGATTGGCCGGAAATATCGCCGCCGTTGATCTTATATGCTGCGGTCCCGGGTGTGTAGCCTTTTGCGGTCCAGTCGGCCCGCGTTTGGGCGAAATAGGGCTCGAATTTGCCGAATATGCCTCTCGCGGTCAAGCTGTCCGGCTTGGCCGCTGCCGAATCGTTCGGCGTGTTCGCCGCCGCCGGGGCGGCGAATGCCCGCTGCAGCTGCAGCGGCGAAGGAGCGACGAAACCGGGACCGAGCAGGACGGACATCGCGAGGACGACGGCTGCGATCGCCCGTTTATTTTTGCTGCGCGTACGTTGCAAGGGAGATCCTCCTTCCTTCCTACATCAGAAAATATAAGCTACGCATATATCTGTGCTGATTTCGCTAGGGCGTGTCTGAATACTCCGAGGGGAGCAGATTTTGCCGAATTTTTTTATCCTTGATTACGAATCGGTAAGCCGCACTCCGCTATCCCGATCGAAGAACAGCGCCTTGTTCATGTCGAAGGCTACCGATACTTTCATCTCGTCGTCGTAATCGTTGCGCGGACTTGTACGCACGACAAGCGTATTCGGACCGCCGATGTCCAGATGAAGGAAGCGGTCGGCGCCCATCAGCTCGTTAAACTTGTGTATGCCGCTGACGACGGCGTGAGGGAATGCATCGAAAACGATTTGCTCGACGCTGATATTCTCGGGACGAACGCCCAGCGTGACGACTTTGTCGATCAGCCGCTTGTCGATCAGATCTTTGGCTTTGCCTTGCGGGATTTCGAGGGAGAACCGGCTCGTGTGGAACTCGACTTTGCCGTCTTGCCGCTCTTTGAGTCTTCCGTCAATGAAATTCATCGGGGGCGAACCGATAAAGCTGGCGACGAAGGTGTTGCTCGGATTGTTGTACACTTCCTCCGGCGTATCGACCTGCTGGACGATGCCGTCCTTCATTACGACGATCCGGGAAGCCATCGTCATCGCTTCCGTCTGATCATGCGTAACGTAAATCGTTGTAACCTCGAGCTGCTTGTGCAACCGGATCAGCTCGGCGCGCATCTGCACGCGCAGCTTGGCGTCCAGGTTCGACAAAGGCTCGTCCATAAGGAACACTTCGGGATTCCGCACGATCGCGCGGCCTAGCGCGACCCGCTGGCGTTGGCCGCCGGAGAGCTGCTTCGGCTTGCGTTCCAGGTACTGCTCGATCTCGAGAACGCGCGCCGCCCGCTTAACAGCGATGTCGATCTCATGCTTCGGCATTTTGCGCAGGCGAAGGCCGAAGGCGATGTTCTCGTACACCGACATGTTCGGGTACAAGGCGTAGTTTTGGAACACCATAGCGATGTCGCGGTCTTTCGGAGGAAGGTCGTTAACCAGCACGTTGTTGATGTAAATTTCTCCCTTGCTGATGTCCTCCAGACCCGCGATCATGCGGAGCGTAGTCGATTTGCCGCAGCCCGACGGGCCGACGAACACGACGAATTCCTTGTCGTCGATTTCCAGGTTGAAATCTTTGACGACGGGCAGCTTGTCTTTGCCGTAATGCTTGTAGACGTGGTTGAACAAGATTCGCGACATAAGCCGGATACCCCCTTTAGAATGGATGAAAAGAAAGCGTTTGCGAATCGTTATATTCTTTATTATAAGAATCCGCTGTGAAGTTTTTGTGAGGAAAACGGGATTAGATTAATGCAAACAAAACCAGCCCCTTGTTTGTGAGGCTGGCTCTTACCACTTTTGATAATCGTTATGCCGGCTACACCGCCCGAATCTCTGCTTCTGATAACCCGGATGCAACCTCAGCGCTAGAAATCAAGCAAATCTTATCGAATATAAATCCGCGTCGCGCATCCGCACGGTTAATACTACTTCTTGGTCTGCAAATTTTGCAAGCTCGCCATTTTCGAAGGTGATCACCCGGTCAATGGAATCGCCGAAAATCTCGCAGCTTTCAATTGTTTCTCCCGTGGACGACTGCAAAGTGAAGTACATATATCCCCGTGCCGATGTCGAAAAGTTAACCCGCATCTCCCCGTTTGTAAAGGTAAACGGCTTGGTGGTTATGACTTTTTCGGCATAACCGGCGTGCAGCGAAACGAACCCGTCGCAGCGTATGGCATATCGCCACAATTGTGCCGGCACACCCATCCAATGGTTGTCGAAACTGTATAACGACAACTCGTGCGGTTCGCCTTCTACAAGGGGAGGCGTTTCGATCAGCCCGCGTGCCGGAAAGCAGTCGCCGTAAACCCAATTCGAACCGTTTTCCATACCGGGGCGCATAAAAGCCTCGTCATACCGCGTAAAATGTAACCCGTCGCGGGAAACCATAAATACGCAGTCTGTAACCGCAAGTCCGTAGCGCCTGTGATTTTTCGAGGGCGACATGCGTTCAAGACGTTTGTCTTTTCCGCCAAGCTGGTCAAAATTGCTGCTCCATTCAGGGCGTTCTACATATCGCGACGGAAAACCTATATACATATGCGGCGCGCGGACATACGGCGAAACGCAGTTTGTATAAAGCGGATAATCCTCCCCCTCTCCAAAATTAATCGGTTCGGGATCGCTCCATTCTTTGCCGTCTGCTGACCAAATGTAACGGATATCGCGGATTCCGGCGTTCCAGTCGTCGCCTATGATATTGTGGAACCCGCGTATATATCCGCGATAGATCCCCGCAAGCTCATCCCAGAAAATAACGTTGAGAGAATCCATATATCCTTTTGTAGTGATAATATCGCCCATTGTAAAGTGAAGTCCGTCAGGGCTTGTGAACATCCGCAGCTCGATTCGCTGTCCAAGCTCCGGATTATTGTATTTGCCAACGCCTTTATATCTCTCGGATGCAGGAACAGCAGGGTTATCATCGCGGAAGACCATAAAGTTATCGAAATTATTCGTATTTTTGTCCAAAATAATATTGTTCTCGCGCGAGCCCTCCCATTCGCAAATTCCGAGCGCAGGCTTTGTCCATGTAATGCCATCGCGGCTTTCGGCATAACAAACACGAATACCGTTCGTCGAGTGATCCTTTTTGTCGGGGCTAAACATCTGCCAGGCAAGATAATACATCTTGTATATGCCGTTGTCATATAAAATATTGTGATAATTGCAGCCGTCGCCCTCCCACGATGCATCGTGGTGGATAGCGATTTCGCGGCGAGTCGGTCCATGCAAGCGGAATTCTGCCGTCGTTTTGGCATTGTCAATCAAATAATCGTCGAAAAAGCATTCGCGTCTGGATGAAATGTTTATCATGTTATACTCCTTTATTTCCCCATATTTTCAATTTTACCAATTGGAACAGCCCCTTTTATGTCCATGCAGTTCCATTCCAGTATTTCAAAACACTTGAGATCACCGCTACTTGTCCAACTCTCGATTTGAAAGCTGGCGCTGTCGCCCAAACATTTCGGCTGCCATTTACGGTATCATCGCCGGCAGTCGCATTTGCCCCTTGATAAATATAAGAAGTTCCGGCAGCTTCAACAAAGTTGTCAAAAGATGAAAATTGAGCGTTATTGTCCGATACGATGTACCACTGCCATCCGCCGGACACTTTCGACTTAATCGTGTTCCCTTTAATCATGCCCCCTGTAGTGGCGGCTCCTAAAATATGAAACACATAACCGCTCCCAGCGACATCCCGAATAACCGTATTCCCCTGTACGACCGCATCCGCTGAACTTCCGCTAATCCTAAAGACGCTCCCGGAATTACCTGTTAAATTTGCGAGCGTATTACCCGATATATCGGCAGCATACGAATCGATACAAGAAATTGCCCCGCTTGGCGGATTCGAGCAGCCATCCAATCGATTGCCTTTTACCGTTGCATGATTGGACCTGTATAATTGGATGAAATAAGCGCTAACGTCTTGAATCGTATTCCCAATGATGTTTGCATAATTTGCCCTGTCTGTGTGAATCCCTTGTCCGACTTTGTAAATATTGTTTGCTGATAAAATGACATGCTGCGCATCATTTAAACTAATCCCTGTTGTACTATACGTGCCATTAAACAATCCGTGAATGATATTGCCGACAACGGAAATTTTACTATCAAGACTTTCAACACCTAGCGCCGGATATGTATCGAGAGTGATCCCGCCAACTTGATTCCCGATACAAATATTTGATGATACGACACTATTTAAAGTATTTACTGAACAAACAATACCCCAACCACCCTGATTTGCAGAATCCTTTTTGTTGCCATAGCACAAATTACCAATAATGCGTGTTTTCTTAGTTGTATTGCTTACCACAATTCCGCTGCGTTGAGCATCATGTGACGTGACGCCGCTAATATAAACATCTTCACCATTTAAAATTTGAATATTATCATACAAAGATGCATTCTTATACTCTCCGCCGGTAATGGAAACTTTCGCAAGTGGTGTAATGGCATATAATCCAATCCTACCGCCATCCACTTCAATGTTTTCACATATCAGCTTTTTCTTGGCTCGGGTCACAATGTTGATGGAAACAGATGGTTTAAACTTTGCGCCCCTTAAAATTAATGAATCGCCTGAATGTTTAATAGAGCAATGAGATTCGGACGTAATGGTTCCACCAGCATTATTAGCCTTGTTTTGATCAATTTCAATGTCACCATCAATAATTAAATTATAAGCCGTGTTTAAGAGAGTTGTGTTTGACCCTGCAAATAATGTAATGCCGCCAGAACCGATCAGTTTAATATCGCCAATCGCGGTCAAGCCTGATGTGCTGATATTCAAGCCGCATAAGTTGATAGGTAATTTTAATGTTGCAGAAACATCAAATAATGCTTGGAGTTGTGCGTATTCATTGGTACCATCACCCTTTAAACCCGCAAGAATTGCTAATAGTTGATCATAATAACCAACAAGCACCCAGCCATTCAATGTGTAAAATCCGTCATTTATTTTCGATTTATCAGAATTGTAAATATACATAGCGCCAGTGGTTTTCATTCTGATCGTTCTGGTTTGAAAAGTACTATCCAGAGCTAACATTTCCGAACTCGATTCAACGGTATAGACGGATGAATCATTAAGCTCTTGCTGTGTTTTTCCGCTGCTATCGAGAATAACGCTCGCGGGATGTGCTTCAGCCATATCACGGCCTACCAGCTCGTTATGGTCAAGCTTCTTCGCTATTCCCGGGGGAATTTGTCCCTTGTCGTTAGCCCCTTCGTATACGGCACCGGTAACCGATGAACCCTCTTTCCCTTTCCCGTAAACCGTTGACGATCCCCCGAGTATACTGCCCGCGGCTAAGGCCACACCGGCCATACCGAAGGACGTTAATAGCTTTCTGCGGCTTATATGGCTGCCGGACTCCTCCGGCCGTTCCTGCTCCTGCTCCAAACCTTTCCCCGCCTGCTTCTCCATCTTTTATTCACCTCATCCAAGTGGATTTTTCGGTCAACGATTCGTCTTTACCGATTGGACGGCTCCGCCATTTCGATGCGACCGGATCAAGGCATCGGCTACATATACCGAACAGAGGCCGTCTTCGAGCGTACAGACCGGTACGGCGCCATTTTGCGAGATATCGACGAGATGCTCCACCGCCAGCTGAATCAGGCTATCGCGCGCCAGCAGATGGGTCTCCTCGCGCTTCAGCGTCAGGTGTATGCCTTGAACCGACGCATGCTTCGCAACCGAATAAAAGCGGATGTCATCGCCGGTCCGTTGCAGCTCGATTTTGCCTTTGTCAAAGTACAGGTCCATCTCGAACATAAGAAAATGGCGGTCGTCAAACGCCTCCGCGTACCCAGGGACGCCATTATCCAGCGAAAACAAGAAAGAAAACGTCGGGTCTCCTTTGCTATCCATGTTCGTGGCGACTTGCCTGACGACTTGGACTTGAGCGATCGGCCCCGCCGCAAACCGTATCAGATCAAACAGATGGGAACCGTTGTTGCCGATCCCTCGCGTATACCGCACATGGATGTTGGTCAGCTTGCCGAGCTCCCCGGACATTACCGCTTGACGAATTTGACGAACGCCTACGCTCCATCTTCGCGAAAAATTGACGACAACCGTTCGCTTATGGCGCTCCATGAGCTCGGCGATTGCCTCCGCCTCCTGAACTGTCGTCGCAACCGGCTTTTCCAGAAAGAGGACGCGCGCTTGCGAATGGGACAATACCGTCCGCAGCAGCTCCAGACGCACATGCTCTGGCGTGCAAATACTTATCACATCAAGCTGCTGCTCGCTGAGCATCGCCTCCAAGTCCGTGTAAAACTTCGCTTCCGGCGCGATAAGGGCGAGCTGCTCGCCCTGCTCCCGGCGTACGCCTGCGGCTGCCGCAAATTCAATATGCGGGTTTAACCGGTAAGCCAACGAATGGCTTAATGGCACATCTTTTCGCGGTATATCCGCCCTCAATCCGATATAGCCCAGCCCGATAACGGCAGCACGGGTTTTTCTCATCGCGATCCCTACCTCGCCATCCCTGTAATATGGTCCAACCATGTTGCGCCGTAAAGCGCTGAACCGTGGAATGGCGCTTTGACCTTATTGGCTATGCGCCACTCCAGACCGTTCGGTTACCGGGATACCTTCGGGCTCACGGACGCGGCATACTGCTTATTGCGATCGTCGATCATTTGCGAGCCTCCCATTTCGAGCCAACGCGCTATGATGCCGTCCCAGCTGTCGACGCGTATTTCACCGTTTAACACCCGCACCTTCTGCTCGCTAAGATAAGCGTTCAAAGCACCAAGCTTCGAATACGACTGCCATTTGGTCGTATCGTAATACACGCCATAATCGATCGGTTCGAATCGCGGCAGCCGGTTTACCTGCTCCCGCTTCAAATTGTATTCTGCGGATGTCCATGTGTTAATCGGCCATACCGGTTTGCCCGGCCAGTTAATAAACACCGTTTTGTATTTGGCGTAATAATGCGCTTTGGCCAAATCGGTTTTGTCCTCGGAAATAAATTCGACCATCCCGTCCGGAGTCGCCGTGTAGTTGTCGCCTTCGATCCCGAACGAGGTCAGCATGTTGCCTTCGTAAGTTCCCTGGTAGTCAAAAAACTTCATCACCGCTTCGGGGCTGGCATTCTTTTTGTAAATGACCCAGACGGAGTGCGTGACCGGCGAAGCAGGCAAACGATTGAGGCCTTGTTCGCCCTCAAGCACAATCGGAACATAGCTGTAGTCTGACACGGATTTCCTCAGCACCTCGCCGGCGTTTACGATCGTTCCCGAAAACGAGGCGGCAACCGCCCCTGCCCGGTTATCGGCAATCAGCTCCTGTTGTTTGTTTGCAGCCGACAACAGTAAGTCCGACCACAAATATCCTTTCTCGTTCCAACTTGCGAGCTTGGCAAGCAACTGCTTATAAGCAGGATGAAGCTCAGGCGGCTTCAGCTTCCCGTCGGCGTCCTGCCACCAGGCATAACCTTGCGGCAGAAAGCTCGAGCCGAGAACGCCCTCCAGCATGTTATACGCGCCGTCCGATACGACGGTAAGCGGCACGGTGTCCATCTTGCCGTTACCGTCGGGGTCTCGCTCCTTGAACGCTTTCAACACTTGCTCAAATTCGTCTATCGTTCTCGGAAGCGGCAACTGCAGCTTGGCGAGCCAGTCGGCGCGGATTTGCAGCGCATTGAGCGTATACAGACCGTTCTCGATCGGAATGCCGAGAATATTCCCTTCATAGGTCGCCAGCTTGAACGCTTCGGGTACGATGTTTGTCTTGAGATGGGTCCCGTACCGGTCAAGCAGATCATTCAGCGGCAAAAGGAGCCCTTCGTTAAACGCCTGTACCGCCTCGGTTATCGATAATTCGGCGAAGTCCAGCTGCTCGCCGGAGGACAGCATGGCCGCCCGCTTCGACCGGCACGGCCCGCCTGGTCCCCCATCCGAGAAAACGAAGCGCACATCAACGCCCGTTTGCTCCGCTATTCGATCATGCACCCGCTTCTCCTCAGCCGTTTGCCGGTCAAAGGAAGGGTTGCAATTCAGCCCGACGATGCGAATTCCGCTCGATATCGGTTGACCGTCGTTCGAACCGGCTTGCTCCGGAGCAGTAGAATCGCAAGAAGTTGTTATGAGGACAAATACCGAAAGCATCGCAGCAAGCATCGTCCTGATCCCTCTGAACGAACGCATCGAATCCATCCTCCCCCTTACGATCCCAAGCTGATCTGCGGCAGCCGTTTACTTCTTGTTCAACTCCTGCAGCTTTTTCGCAGCGCTCTCTTCCGACAACCGCAATGCGGTATTCAAGTCGATCTCGCCTATCATAACCTTATTCATATTCGCAACATACAGCGAGGAGATCGGGATTTCATTGACGCTTTTATATGGAACATCCGCCAATTTGTTGTAGAAGTAAGCTCCCCAATTTTTATCCTTCGCCTTCGTACCCTGACCGAACTCTTTCCTGACATCCAAGCTTTTCACCACGGGCATAAAGCCTTTTTTGGCAACTTCGATCTGGAATTCGTCCGATAGGAGATACTTCAGCATATCCATTGCCGCATCCGCGGTTTTTTTGTCTGCCATCCGGGTAATTCCGAAATATTGCGTATACGGCTGTCCACCCACCTTCGGCAAATCCTGGAACGACGGAAGAGGCACCCAATCCCAGTTGAATTTCTCTAATTGATCCGCGCGGCTATTGGCCACGAAAGCGGTCATCCCGCCAATCATCGCGACTTCCTGGTCTTTGAAAAAGCCGTCGATGGCATTGTGCTTCTTCAAATACTCCTTAATGCCGGGTACCTCGGCAGGGGCGATCAGCAGCGTCTGATAAAATTTCTTCCAGCGTTCGTCCTTGTTGATCGTAGGCGTCTGCGTCTTCTCGTCAACGAGTGGAATGGACAGCGGATTCATGGACAGCATGTAATTCGTAAACGGCAAGTATCCGGCATACGTTTTTTCGCCCTCGGTCCGGGTCAGCTTGCGCGACATCTCAAGGACTTCTTCCCAGGTTACGCCTTCTTTCGGATAAGGGACGCCGAATTTATCGAAAATATCTTTGTTATACATGAGGCCGAGCGTATCGGCAACGACGGGAAGCGCATACATGCCGTAGCTCGATTTCTGGATGCCGCTAATGTTCGACGGGTCGATTCGGTTCAGATCGACCTGGTGCTGCTTGATCAGTTCGGACATGTCAACCTGCAAATCGTAGGAGATGACCTCGTTTTCGAAATAACCGACATTGGCGAAATAAACATCGTAACGAGTATTGGCGGCGAGCATGCCGGGAACATCCATCCCTTTGCCCGTATTCTGGATGTACTTGATCGTGTCGTTGGGAAATTTCTTTCTCAGGCTGTTGCCGAAACGATTATCGAAATCGGCCGGCGTCATCGCGTTCTGCGAGTAAAAGACAACTTCGGCGGGCTCCCTCGGTTTTTGTGTTGCTGCCGCTTTCCCTTCCTTGTCTTGGCCGCCGGTGGTTGTTTTATCGCCGTCGGTCGTGACCGTACTCCCCCCGCTGCAGCCTGCCAGCAACAAAGCACCGGCCAGCAGCAACGACGAAATCACTGTAAAACGTCTCTTCATCTTCATCGGACCATCTCCCCTTTTTCCTTCGCCATATTGATCCCAGCCCCGGACGCCGGAACAATTTCAACCTACCCCATCTTCGGCGATTTTTTCAATCACAATATATTAAAACCGTTGCAGCGAGCGGCTTTTAGTCCCAAGTTCAACGAGTTGAATATTGTGATACAAAAAATATCCACCGCTTCATCCCCCCCGCCATTTCATTTTCACGGGAAGTGAAGAAGCCGACAGTGTTTCCTGTCGGCATGCGAGTCGGACTGATCGTTCAGCTATCGGTGAGTTGCGGCTTTTTCTCCATGTTCCGCGTAAACAACAGCTCTCTGTACTCGGAAGCGGTGATGCCGGTGTACATTTTGAATACTTTAGCAAAATAACTGTTGCTGTTGAAGCCAGAGCGTGTGCCGATGTCGGCGATTTTCGTCCGGGAGTCGGCTAGCAGCCGCTTCGCTTCCTCGATACGGAATTCGTTCAAATATTCGATCGGAGTCCGGTTGTACCTTTTTTTGCATACGGTAATCAAATGCTGCTTCGATAGGCCCAAGTGTTCAGCCATCTCATCCAGCGAGAAGTTTTCCGTGTAATGCGCGACTATATAGTCATGGATTCTGTCTGCATACTCTTTCGTTTCCTCGGCATAATCGCGGAAGCTATGAAACTTCGCAAACAGGAATTGCTTCACAGCGGTGACGTTCATAATCCCTTTGTCCGTAATAAGCTGGTTCAATTCATTTAAAAACGTTGAGCTATGCTGGCCGAACATGCGAAGCAGCAGCGTAACCGTCTGATAAAAATTAAGATTATACTCCACGACAGTCAGTTGCCCGGAAAATAGAGCGTTCAGCGCCTCCGTAAAGCTCCGTTCGTTTTGCTGCCGGATCGCCAGCTCCAGTTCCTCAATAGCGGCCGTTTTCATCGGAACCTCATAGTCCATCGGCAGCTTGTTAAAACAATAGACCGGACTGTCCGCCGTATAAATGCGGCCGATGTTGTAGGCGTACAACGCTTCGATATAAGACTTATGAACGTCTTCCAATGAATGAATGCCGCCGATGCTGATGACGACCGAATCCAGCTCGGCAGGGTCTAGTGTAAGCAAAAGCTCGGTCATAAACCGGTTCATATCTTCATGCTCGAGCTGGAACAGGACGAATTCATCCCCGTTTGGTTCCTTGAACGGCTCCAATCGGAACGATGACGGCGCAGACATGCGCTGAATCTGGGAAGCGGTAGTTTTCCCGGGTTTCTTTCCTTCTTGCGGATGCTTTAGGGTGATGATCGCTACAACGAGATAAGGCGACATCTCAGGCAATCGTTGAACGAGGTCCGGACTGACCGGAGTTTCCCCGCGAATGAAACGGCCAAGCAGCGATCTTCTTTGCTGCTCTTCGCTTTCCATCACTTTGGCGACAACGCTGCGGAAGGGCTTGTACAGCTCGCGTGCCCCAAACACGATAAATACCGCGATGACACCGATGACGGTGAACAATACCGCCAGCAATTTATTTTTGAGGGCTCTTGCCTCTTTGTACAACAGCTGCGTATTCACTTCGCGGACTAAAGCCCAGTCAAATGCCGCAAGCTTGATCTGGTCGACTTGAATATTGGCATTTCCCGTTTGCTCCGGCAGCACGGTACCGATCAAGGTTTTGTCACGGTGATACATAACGGTGCCTTTCGCATCGGTCAAAAAGTAGTTGTACATCTGGGTGTTGCCATTCAGCTCGCTCAGAAAGGACGTATACATTTTATCCAAATCTACATTAAAGATGATATAGTTCGGTTCCTTTGGCAGCCCGGGAAGCTTATACACGATGGATGCCATCTGTTTGCCTGTCTTCGAATATCCTGCCTTAATCTCGTACTGGTACAAAGGGATTTGCGGCGTTTGCGAGGCAATCCACGGAATCGCGCTCCGCTCGGGATTACGCTCGATTCCGTAATTGGAAATCAGCAGCGTCCGGTCGGCGCCGTTATACAGCATATATTCGGTAACGAAAGGACTGACATGCAAAAGTTTGTTCAGCTCAAGCCAAGCCTTCCAGTGCTCCGTCGTCGTCTGAAAGCTGGTGAAGCGGGCATCGCCGGCGGTCGTGCTGGTGAAATCCATAATCTGCTGCAGCATCCGTTCCATCAGTGTCCCGGTGCGGGCCAGCTCGGTTCCGTTTTTGGCGTCGACCAGACGGATCGTTTGCTTCATAAACAGATTCGTGTTGTAAGCGCTTGACAATAATGCCGGAATGAGCGACACAACGATCAGCACGATTGCCACCCGGTACAAATAGGAGCGGGTATCACGTTTCAACGCCGATTCCCCCTTCATGAACAAAAAAGGAGCCCAAGCTAAGCCGCTCCTTCCCGTTCGTCATACAATTGGTCATACCATAGTATAATGTGTACTTTTAGTCTACTAGTTTTATCCGGGATCGTCAATCGCAGAATACTTCGTCCTTATAGCCCTTCTCGCTAATCAACTGATCGCGAAGTTCATTGACGGTCGTCTCCAACGGATTGTTTCCCGCTGGGCGCTATTGTAAAATGACGGTATAAAACATTAAGGCTGCTTGCGGTCTGCGAGAGACATAATGAACCGAGAATTCAGCGTGTCTCTTCTGTTGTTACCGCCTCCTTTCCGGGAGCGCTTGACTGGCTAGATGGCTTCCGTTCTATACCCTAATTTTCTGACATGACCAGACCGCTTGGCAACAGGGTCGGGAAGCCCGCCGTTGCCGGGGTTCGTGTCGATCTGCCTGTTTTAGCCCCCCTCACTACAAGGTTTCTGGTCGCTCGGCGTTGCATCGACTCTTTTCGTAAGTCCATCCTAATACCAATTTCAAGTTAAATCAAAGTCGCAGAAGTTGCTTCTGTGGAGCATCGATTTTTGACCGGGGTCTTACTCGCGCCTCACCCCGCTTGCGGCTACCCCCTTGACAAATAATAACTCAAGAGCAAGCAAGAGAAGCCAAGCGAGTACCCATGCTGTGGCTGAATCTATGCTTGCTCTTGCTGTTCCTGCGTTCGGCTCCGGCGGTTGTCGGGTTCCGGGAGGACTGTTGTCCCGAACGGCTCCCGGTCATGATGGTTTGCACGGTCGGACGGCTCCGGTTCCGGTGAGACTACTCCCCCGAACCTCCCCGTTCCCCATGCCCATGCCGCCAAACCCGTGGATACCCGGAACGCCAAGGAAAGCCAAGCGAATTGCTCCCAAAGCCGATCGTCCACTTGCTCCGCACGAAAGGTTGCGCCGCGCCTGTTTGTGGCGGCCAGCGGCAGGGCGCATGATGCCATTCAACAACCACCTGACCCGACTGCCTCACCGTGGCTGGCTCCGTGGTTCTTGCAACTGCTTTCGTCGGATTCTTGTTTGCAAGCTGTTGACAGAAAAGCCAAAAGAGGGCCGCAACAGGTCACTTGCTCACAACCTGTCACAGCCCCCAAACCCGCGTCCGACGCGGCCTCTCGGTGCTTACTCGTTCCCCGTAGCAATCGGATTCTCACTGTAGGAAATCCAATGTTGTGCAGCAAGATTATCGATAGCTGCGAATAAATTCCACCGCCCGGCGAATATCAGCCTCCGGGTTGTCGCCCACTTCGCGTTCGATGGTCAAATAGCCCGTATACCCGATCTCTTTGAGCGCTCCGAAATAGGCGTCAAAGTTTACGGAGCCTTCTCCGAGCGGAACCTCCCTGAATATTCTGCCGCCCTCCATCATCGCAGCGGTTTCCTCGTTGTCCATCGGATTGAAACCAAGCGGACTGTAAACGATGCGCGGATCGACTTTGCGGAGATTTACCCCGTCTTTGGCATGGGTGTGGACGATGTAGCTTTTCAACAAACGGACGCCTTGCGCCGGATCGTCGCCTGTCACCATTACCATGTTGGCCGGGTCGAAATTGACCGAGACCCCTTTCGAGCTGAAGGAATCCAGGAAACGTTTCAGCCGCTCGGCCGTTTCCGGACCGGTTTCGATCGCAAAATAAGCTCCTTTGCTAGCAGCGTATTCGGATAGCTTCTCGCAAGCTTGCCGCATTTCCACGCAAATCGGATCGTCCGCATCTTCCGGAATATGGCCGATATGCGTCGTCACCACATTCGTCCCCAGATCCACGGCGAGATCGAGAATCCGCTTGGACTTCTCGATTTTATCCGGATTGACCTTTCGGTCCTGGAAACCGTAGCCGCCTAAATCCCCGCACAAAGCCGATATGTCCAGCCCGAGGGAGCCGATATATGCCTTTAATTCCTTTCTTGCGGCCTGCGATAAATTGTTCGGGTCCATTTCCCCGCGAACGGCGTGCATTTGCACGCCGTCCGCACCGACCGCCTTCGCTTTCTTCAACCCTTCGTTCACGCCGACCCGGAAGCTGTCGACGATGACGCCTATTTTGTTTGGTAAAGTCATGAAAATTCTCCTTAAGGGATATTGAGGCCCTTCGCTACTTGGCGCCTTTGGCGCCTTTGGCCACTTTCGCCTCTGCGATTTTTTTATCGGCCCTCTCCATGGCCTCGCGGAAGGCCTGGTTCATTTCCATCCTGGCGTGAACGACGTTAGCAAAGATGTTTACAAGTTCATTCTGAGCAATATCCCTATAGGGGGAAGTCGGCTCATTCGGTACCGGCGTAAACTGCTTTGGCAGCAGAGCGCCGACATTCTTACCTTTATAGAAAGCGGACTCCTGTCCGAATGTCCCTACGATCGATTTGTCCTTTAGCACCGGCAGCAGACTTCCTTGTTTGGTAGCCGTTGCCTGAAACTCGGCGGAGGTTAAATAAGCCATCGCTTGAAAAGCTTCTTCCTTGTGTTTGCTCGTATTAAACATCGAAATAACGAACGGATACGGCTGATAGCCGACGCCAGGTTTTTCTTTTAACGAAGGAAAGGAAGTGAAATCCCATTGATCTCCAAGAGCCGCGAGCTGCTTCTCATCAATCAGTACGCCGCCCGGCTCGAGCATAGCGACCGTTTGGTCTTTTAAGAACATATTCAAGTTGGCAGCCTGTAACACTTTGTTCATATCGTAGCCGGGAAGGTCGTATATGCGGAAGATGTCCTTCAGATAGTTTTTATATTCCAACGTGTCGAATGCAAGCTTCTCCCCTGAGCTGTCGAACATTTTTTGTGACACTTGATTCAGTCTCATTAAATGAAAACCCGAAAGCATAAAGCCGCGGTATTGTACGCCGTTTTCATTGCGTGTCAGCTTTTTGGTCGTCTCGTATAAGTCATCCCATGTCATACCGTCTTTCGGCAAAGCGACGCCGAACTTTTCGAATATGGCCTTGTTGTAATAGATCGTATTCGGCGACATGTAGATCGGAAGGCTGTAAAGCTCCTTATTCGTCGACAACATTTGGGCGACTTTAAGCGCCTCCGGGTCCAACTGATTCAAGTCATAGTTGAATGTCTTGATAAGCGGCGTCAAATCGTACTCGCCTTTAAATTGACGAATCGTCGTTTCGAATCCGACACCCGGGGTGGTCATTATCAAATCCGGCACATTGCCGGTAACGACCCGCTGCGCCAGTTCCTCAGCCAGTGGCTTTCCCGTAGAGCCGATCGCCTTAACTTTGATATGCGGATACTTTTTCATAATCGGTTCCGCGAACACCTTCGCCGTTTGTTCTTCGCTCCAAGCGCCGTTGTAATGCATAATCGATATTTCCACAGTCTCTTTCGGCTTAGGCGATTCCGTGCTTTTCGGCGTCTCCGTGCCTTTTGATGCTTCCGTCCCCTTTGGCGCTTCCGTATTCCCGCTGCACGCAGCCAGCAAAGAAGCAGTCACCACACTTACAAGCGCCAAACGTCCCCACGATTTAACCATTTCCATAACCCCTCCTAATAATAATTGATATTATGGTCTGACCACATGATTTATGGATGTTGGTCATTATCCGTTATAGCTGCTGTATCCAAATCTGTCCTTAACGTCCCGTCTGCCTCCAGACAATTCAACAGCCACGCCTGGCCTGCGGCAACTCCGCTGCCGGCCATGCCCGTGAAATCGCAGTTCATCATTTTCGGCTTTTTGGCGAAGACCACATCGCTAATCGAGGCAAACGGAACAGACGCCTGCCCTCTTTCATTCATAAAATGCGTGTCGTTGCCTTCAATGACACGTGTAATATGCGAGCCTTTGAAGGAGGTGGAACAGGAATAAAGATTGCTTTGCATGACAAAATTGGCATTATCGTTTACGCTATTCGAGCTATCTATAAGAACGACGCATGACCCCTCTTTACTATCCGTGTACCCGTCCTCCAGCATAAAAATATTGTTGCAGACGTTCACGCTCCTATTCGAAAGCGTAAATTCGATAAAGCTGGTCGTACAATTCGAAACGATATTATTGGAAATATTCGTATTCCTAACTCCGTTTACAACGATACCTTTTTCACAATTGTCAACGAAGTTATTAGTCGCACTGCAGCTTTTACTAATAATCGACAACCAGATGCCCATGCCGTAACCGAGCGGATCGCCTTCGTTTCTTCCGTTCCTGACTGTATTGTTGGCAACGATAACGGCCGAGCTGCCTATCCCAAAATCCCCGCCATACACAACAATACCGTGAGAAACAAAGCCGTCGACATCATTGTTCAGGATCGATCCGTTGTTGGTAGCAGAAGCAAATACGCCGCCGTTCCAGCAATGATTGAATGTATTGTTCT
Organism: Paenibacillus litoralis; assembly: GCF_046244365.1. NCBI lineage: Bacteria > Bacillati > Bacillota > Bacilli > Caryophanales > Paenibacillaceae > Paenibacillus > Paenibacillus litoralis. The sequence continues at coordinate 5,089,367 of NZ_CP176395.1, forward strand.
CGATGACATACGAGTCGGAAACATGCGGACTGGTTTTCGAGTCATAGCGCATATCCCAATGCAGGCAAATCCCGCACGTACTGTCCCGAAATTGTGGTGATACGCTAGTCGGGATGACATAGCCCACATTCCTGCATGTATTAGAGCTAAACTCAAAATTTGTATTCCACCCGTAATAGTTCACAGAATTATTGTACGTATCCTCAAATAGACAGTTGGATACATTACAATTTGTGGTTCTATAAAAGAATATGGCTCCACTCGCAATCAATTCAAATACGGTAAACTTGCTATAATCATGGCTGTTTTTGGACCCAACGAACTTGATCCCTTTAAAGGTAACGTTTTCAACTCCACCTGTTTTGGGGATATGGTCCGAATGATCACTTTGTGTCGTTAACCCTTGAGTAACCCAAAAGATTTGAGACAACACAATAAAATCCGAGCCGGAACCATGCTCATATTTAAATCCTGTATGTGTCCCTGCGATATGCTTGAAAATCCGCATAGGCTCTATTTGAATAACATCCCCGCTCTTCCCCGTTACAACCAATAACTCCGATTCGGTGCTTTTTATAGAGATAACATCGCCTACATGTACACCATCCGGATTTTGTACCGTTACACTTGTACCGTTCACAGATGCGGCACTGGTTGTTTTTGTGTAACATACATCTTTAGCTTTAATAACTGCATGATTCCCGATAATCGTAATATTGGATGGTACTACAACAGCCCTACATCTATAGGTGCCGCTTGGAAAAAACAAAGTACCGCCTGTGGCTCTTATGGATTCTATTGCAGCCCGGATCGCATCGGTATCATCCATTTCTCCATCGCCGGCCGCACCAAATGACTTCACGTTTGCTACTTGATCCGAAAGCGTTGCTGAAAGCTCTTCCTGCAATTCCTTAGACATGTCCTTTAGCTCCTTTTATCTGATATACACACTACGATTACATGACAGCACCAGAGCTATCCTTCCAGCCCGCCCCGCTCCACCAGATCGGCTTGCCCAAGGTCGTATCGAAATAAGAATAACCGACCGGCACACCGGTTGGGCGGACGCCCGTGGCGCCGCTGTTTACTACGGCAACTTCCTTGTCATTGTAGGTCATGACCGAATCGGCCAAAATCGTCCTCGTCTTTCCGTTATTGTCCATGCAATTCAATAGCGACGCCTTTCCGGCCGCAACCCCGCTCCCGCCCATACCTGTGAAATCGCAATGCAGCATTTTCGGCTTTTTGGCGGAAGTCACATCGGTGACCGAAGCAAACGGCACGAACGAATGCCCCTTTTCGCCGACAAATAACGTGTCGTTGCTTTTGATTACGCTGACAATACTGGAACCTTTGAACGAGCCGGACAAGGCATAAAGATTGCTTTGAAACATAATGCTCACATTGTCGTTAGCGCTTCCAGAGCTGTCCAGCACAACGATGCTCGAGCCCGTTTTGCTGTCCGGGTACCCGTACACCAGCATAAAAATATTGTCGGAAACCTTCACGCTCACATTTCGAAGCTTAAATTCGATAAAGGCGGTTGTACAATTCGATATCGTATTGCCCGTAATATTCGTGTTACTCATGCCGTTCACAACAATGCCTTTTTCACAATTGTCAATAAAGTTATTTGCCGCACTGCAGCTCTTGCTAATAATCGACAGCCAGATGCCCATACCGAAACCGAGCGAATCGCCGGTGTTTCTTCCGTTCCTGATCGTGTTGTTGGCGACGGTGACAGCCGAGCTTCCAATACCCAGGTCTCCGCCGTACACGGCGATACCGTGAGAAACGAAGTCGTCGACATCATTGTTCAGGATCGCGCCGTTATTCGTAGCGGATGCGAATACGCCGCCGTTCCAGCAATGCTTGAACGTATTGTTCTCGATCACGTACGAGTCGGAAACATGAAGACTGGTCTGCGAGGTATAACGCTGATCCCAATGCATCGTCACTCCGCTGGTGCTGTCTCTTATTTGCGGCGATACGGTTGTCGGAATGACGTAACCTATATTCCTGCATATATTGGAACTAAACTCGAAATTCGTATTCCAACCGTAAAAAACGACAGACGCACTGTACGTATCCTCGAAAATGCAGTGCGAGACGTTGCAATTAGCGGTTCTATAGAAAAATACGGCTCCGCCCGAGACCAAATCGTATACGGTAAACTTGCTGTAATCGTTGCTGTTTTTGGACCCTACGAACGTGATCCCCGTAATGGTTACGTTTTCGACTCCGCCTGTTTTCGGGGTACCGTCCATTGCATCGCTATCCGTCGTTAAGCCTTGCGTAACCCAAAAGATTTGCGGCATCACGGCAAAATTCGCGCCGGAAGCATGACTCCATTTGAATCCCGTATGCGTCTCGGAGGCTCCTTTAAAAATCCTCATCGGTTTTACTTGAATCGTATTCCCTGTTTTGCCCGTTACGATGACCAGATCCGTTACATTACTCTTTACGGAGACGACATCGCCTATGTTTACGCCATCGGGATCTTGAACGGTTACGCTTGTTCCGTTCGTGCTTACAGCGCTTGTCGTTATGGTATAAAATACGTCTTTCGCTTTTATAACCGCATGATTCCCTTGAATCGTAATGTTTGACGGTACTACGACAGATCTGCATCTATAGGTGCCTTTCGGAAAAAGCACGGTGCCTCCGGTAGTTCTTATGGATTCTATAGCATCCCTAATGGCAGCGGTATCATCCGTCGTGCCGTCGCCGGTCGCACCGAAGGACTTCACGTTTGTGACAATATCCGCCAAACGCTCTGAACACTCCTGTGTAAATTCCTGCATCATTTCTTCCACGTTTCTCTTAATACCGACTGCCTTCCCGTTTACGCTATCCACTTCATCATCGCCTTGACGGGCCAATACCTTTTCGCTTCCTAACAATGCCCCTGCCACCACTGCCGACCCCGCTACGCTTAACAGTTTCCGCCTGCTCATCTTCGTATCAATGATATGGCTATTCGAATTGGATTGCTGCTTTTTCTCAGTCATGATTTTAGCTCCTTAAATTAGGATACTTTCGCAATCATCAGACCCATCTTGCATCATGCTACAATCTCCCGCCTTTTAAAATTATCTGCCGCAATATATCTACATGGGCTCACCTCCATACTGTAGTCCGCCGTTTTCATTCTTTTACGCTCCCGAGCACGATGCCCTTCATGAAAAACCGCTGCAGGAACGGATACAACAATAAAATCGGCAAAGATCCGAGGATGATATGTGCAGCCCTGACGTTCTGATTGCCGGCTTCCTTGATCATTTGCAGATCGCCGCTCGCCAGCAGCCTCGCATCGACGTTGATGACCACCGTCTGCAAATAGCTTTGCAGCGGATAATGCTCCGGCTTATTCATCAGGATCAATCCGTCGAACCATGCGTTCCAATGACCTACGGTCGTGAACAATGTCACGGTCGCCAGCGCCGGCAAAGAAAGCGGGACATGTATGCGCCACAGCGTCTTCCAATGGCCGGCCCCGTCCATAAATGCCGATTCTTCCAGCTCCTTCGGCAAGCCGCGAAAAAAATTCAAGAGCAGGATGATGTTAAACACCGGCACGGCCCCGGGCAGCACGAGTCCCCAGATCGTGTCGAGCAGCCCGGCCGCTCTAACCGTCATGTACCATGGAATGAAGCCGCCGCTAAACAGGATCGTAATGACAAGCAGCCATACATACATCGTCCTGAAACGAAAATGTTTGTTTTCTTTGGCCAAAGGATACGCCGCCATGATCGTAAGCAGCATGCTGATCGGAACGCCGAGCGCCACCCGTTCCAGCGTAACCCGCAAGGAGCGGTGAAATTCCGGTTTGCTCAGTACGAAATCATAAGCTTGAAGGGTGAATTTGACCGGAAGCAAGGTTACCGTCCCGGCTCCCGCCGCGCTGCCGGTGCTTAGCGAGACGGCAAGCACATGTATCGGCGGAATCGTGCACAACACCGCAATCGTAATCAAGGATACATAAATGACCGTGCTGTACAAACGACTGACCCAGCCGAGCGAGATCGGCACGAAACGGTCACCCCCTTTCCCCGTAAACGGATCAAAAAATGCGATAATTGGCCAATCGATAAGCGAGCAAGTAAGACGCGGAAATAAGCACGAACGAAACGAGCGATTTCATGAGCCCCACAGCGGTAGCCACGCCGTATTGCGCATCAATCATGCCGATCCGGTACACGAAGGTATCGATGATATCGCCGCTTTCGTAAACAATCGGACTGTATAGATTGAAAACCTGATCGAATCCCGCGTTCAACACGCTGCCCAAGCTTAACGTCATCATCAATACAATGATCGGCATCATGCCTGGCAGCGTAATATGAAGCATCCGCTGCCGACGGTTGGCTCCATCCATAACAGCCGCTTCGTAAAGCGAAGGATTAATCGCGGTAAGAGCCGCCAGATAAACGATCGTGCTGAAGCCGAATTCTTTCCATACGTCGGATGCAACCAGTACATAAGGAAACCACTTGTTATCGCCCATAAAAAACACAGGCTTTAAACCGATCCCCGTAATCGCCGTATTTACGATGCCTGTCAAAGACAAGAAATCGATCAGCATGCCGCCAAGAACAACCCAAGATAAAAAATGTGGCAAATAAATCAGCGTTTGGATGCCGTGCTTTATCCATTGCTTGCGCATCTCGTTGAGCAGCAGCGAAACGGCGATAGGTACGGCAGTTCCTGCAGCTATTTTCATAACGGCAATCGATACGGTGTTCCATAAAATACGCAGCACTCCGGGCAGCTCCATCACATACCGGAAGTTGTTGAGACCGACCCATTCGGAGCGGGCGACTCCTTTGGCAGGGCTAAACTCCTGGAAGGCGATTACGATTCCGAACATCGGAACATAGCTAAATATCAAGATAAGTAACAGGGCGGGCGCAAACATGAGGTGCAGCGGAAGCTCCCGCTTCCACTTGCCCGATCGTACCGGTTCGATTGCGCGCGTACTCGCTGGCCCCGGCCTTTTGATGCGCAAGTCTTCCCCTCCGCTTCAAGCAGCTTCACTTCTGTTTCAAGTACCAATCATTCACTTCTTGCGTAATTTGGCTGCCGCCAAGCCGGTTCCTTTGTTCGACAAACCGGTCGAATTCGTCAATCGGCGCCCCCATAATTATTTTTGTAAACGTTTCCATTTCTAACGCGAACGCTGTAGAACCTTTCAAGGCCATCGTTTTGGTCGGCGTCCCGAAGAATGCGTTTTTGACCTGCTTTTTCTCATTCAAATACCGGTCGAGAATGCCGAACGATCCGCTATCGCTAAATACGCGATCCATTCCCCAGTCGTTAACGTCGCCGTTTGTCCGGTAATTGACGATCATGTCGTAGATTTTTTTCTGATCGTACCTTAACTTGGATGCATCGCCATTCATCAGCGTGGCGGTTATATTCCGCTGCGTATTCAAATTGACTTCAGGCGGCCATACCTTGAACGGAGCATATTTGAACGTTTCCAACCCGTTGTTGTTGAAAAACACCGGATTCGGATGATCACCATATCCCTTTTCCGCGTAGAGGTTGATCATCTTGATCAGCGCTTCCGGGTGCTTCGTCCCTTTCTTCACGACATAATAGTTATAGATCGTTGTTGCCGGAGTTTGCACCAAAGCCGGTTTGTCATCGACGGAAACGAGCGAATACGGTCTCCATTCTGCTTTGGGGTCGTTTTTCTTGTTGTCGCTTAGAGGAAACATCGGGCTTGCCATGGAGCCGAACATGAAACCGATTTTGCCTGCTTTCACGTCTTCCGTCGCTTTGTCAAAAGGCTTGACGCCGAACTCCTTGTCGATCAAACCCGCTTTGTACATATCCTGGAGCTTCTGCAGCACCGGTTTTATCTCCGGTTGAACGCTGCCATAAACGAGCGATCCCGATGCATCCTGCAAATAGATTCTTGGATAAGCGTGATGGCCGCTGAAAAATCCTTCTACATAAAGCTCCTTTGACAAAAACATGCCGTACGTATCATGCTTGCCATTGCCGTCCGGATCTTGCTTGGCGAACGCTTCGGCAATCCGTACCAGATCGTCCATCGTCTTCGGTTCGGGTATATGCAGCTTTTGCAGCCAATCGGTCCGAAGCCAGATCATCTGGGCGTTTTCAATCGTTGCGCCGCTTTCCGGAATCGCCATCAGCTTGCCGTCGATCGTCGCCGCTTTCAGCGCGTTGGGACCGTCCTCGAGATGCAGCTGCTTCGTAAGCTCAGAAGCGTACATTTTGTAAATATCCGTCAGATCCATCAGCATATCGGCATCCGCAAGCTGCTTCAATTGACGCGAGTTAACCAGCGAAAATTCCGGCACATCGCCCGAAGAGACCGCAACATTCATCTTTTGCTCGGCTTGATTGCTTCCGACTACCCAGACGTATTTCAGCTTGATGCCCAGCTCGTCCAAATACGCTTTCGTCCAAATATTGTTTTCAATCGTATCTCCCTTATCGTACTTGTAGGAAGCATCGACGATACGGGCGCTCGTAATCTCGATCGGCGGGTCGTATTTGCCGAGCGGTGAGGAGGCAGACGGGCTTTTCGCTTCCTTGCCGCCGGTTTCTATTGGGACAGCTGCGGAAGGTTTGCTCCCGTTTCCTTCCTCTTCCGATCCCGACGTGGAACAAGCTGCTGTGAAGAAAAGAAGCTGCGACGCTGCAATGACTGATGCCATTCGGGTCCACATGGCCGTTCCTTTCATCGTTGTATCCCCTTTGCAAACAATGTTTGTTTGTTTGTTAATATGATTATAGAAAGAGAGCGGAGCTGCGGCTATCGTACATTCTCAACTTTCGTCAACCGATTTCTACTTGTTGAACCGGTCCCGATATTCCTGCGGCGTGATGCCTTCCCTGCGCTTGAACAGCCGGGCGAAATAAGTCGGCGTTTCGATTCCGATGCTTCGGGCGATTTCGTGTATTTTGAGCTGCGTTTCGGCGAGATGCGATTTCGCACGCTGCATCCGAATATCGTTAATGTAATCGACCAGTCCGATTCCTGTCGACTGCTTGTATAGCCGCGACAAATAAACAGGGTTCAAGTACACCACATCGGACAGCGCCGTCAGCGATAAATCCCGGTCAAGATTATCCGCTATATATTGATGCAGCTTGCGGATAACCTGGTGAGTCCGCTCGCGCTGATCCGCGATGCTTTCGTCCAAGAGCCGTGCGGACAGCTTGATCAAATCGTCAAGGGCGATCGCATAGGACTTCTCCGCACGGAATTCCAGAATTGACTCGATTCCGGTATCGGCTTGCAGCAAATGAGGCGCCCAGCGGCTCATTTCCGACAATAGGTGGGCGGCAAGCGAATAATAAACTTCAAGATACAAGGAAGTAGTGAAACCGGATGCGAGGCATGCTTGAAGTTCTTGAATCACTTCCGCAAACCGATCGTGCTGGCGCCGATCCGTCAATTCAATGTCGCCCAGCCGCCGAATGATCGTCTGCACCGTTTGACGGTGACTGTCCGAAGCAGCGGCGGGGACGTCGGTAAACGGCGTCCCCTCGCACACGATCATCTCGCCGCTGCTGCCGAGGCCTCGTACGAGCAGTTTGCGCAAACGCTCGAATGCTTGATAAAGCCTATCCCACATCACCGGACCTTGGCCGACGGCGAACGAGACGGGAAGTTTGCACAGCTGCTTCACGGATGAGCGGATCATCTCCACCGTTTCCACGATAAACAAGCGGAGCTGCTGCTCCCCGCTGTGACGCTCCGCGTCTTCCGGCATCTCCTCCCTTTCCCGCGCTTGCACGAACATGGCGAAATGGGTGCTATCGAGCGCAATCATATAGAATCGCCCCGAAACAAAATATTCTCCGCTCATATTCTGCAGCGCATAGGTCAACAACGCCCGATCTGCGGCGCTTTCGTAACCGTTCCAATCATCTACGCGTCCGATAATCGGCCAGACCGGCTTGGAAGCGTCGAGCGGAATGTGGAGCTCGGCGAATGTTGACGGCGCGATGTCCGCAGGTGCGAAGATGCCATTGCAAATTTTACGCAGATGCTCCTTGCTTAAAGCGGGGAGCGCCTCATGCAGCTGCTTGCGCGCTTGATCAATGAACGCTTCACTTCGCCGTTCCGCTTCCAGAGTGTCCAACGCTCTTCGCACGGCGTCGATGATATGGTCGTCTTCCTCGGTTTTTAGCACATAATCAAAGATGCCGCTTCTTAAAGCATTGTGAGCGTAATGAAAGTCGTTATGACTGGTCAAAAAAATGACTTTACAATGCGGCCATAAACGGTGTATATCCCGCTGCAGCTGCAAACCGTCCATTCCGGGCATGGCGATGTCGCTTAACACGACGTCGCATTTTGTCCTCCCGAGCAGCTTCAGCGCCATTTTCCCGGAATACGCGCGATAAATGTCCAGATCGGCAATAGCTGATTGTTCGAATAATTCGTAAATGCCGTCGACGATCATTTTTTCGTCGTCCACGATCAGCAGCCTGTTCATGGCATACTCCTCCTCTGCTCTTCCTTCTCGACCTGAGGCTTGGAGGAAAGGGGAAGAACGACTTCCGCTTTCAGCCCGCCCAATCGGCTGCGCTCCAGCCGGACGCCGCCTTCAATGCCGAATTTGATGCGAAGCCTGCGATGCACATTGAACAACCCGGTCGATTCGGGCGGCTCCAGCTCGGCGTCCAGCGATTGTCTTAGGCGTGGCAGCTCGGCGTCCTCCAATGAATCCCCATTGTCTTCTACACCGATAGTTAATACGCCCCCGTCTTCGCTTACATGGAACGAAACGGAGATGATACCGTCCTTCTCCGGGTCGGTCAACCCGTGCTCGTAGCAATTTTCGAGCAGCGGCTGCAGGATCAGACGGGGTACCGGAATTTGCCCTACCCATGGCGGAGGATCGGGAAAATCGATTTCGACGTGCCCGGCGTAGCGGTATTTTTGAATTTCGACATAGGTCCGGGCAAAATCCAATTCATCCTTAAGCGGCACCTCTTGCTGACTGTTATGCGTAATGTACTGGTAATAACGTCCGAGATATTTGGCGAAGCGCATTACATTTTCCGTTTCGTTGACTTTGGCCATACGATAAATGATAAAAAAACTGTTGTATAAAAAATGCGGGTTGATCTGCAGCTGCAGCTGCTTCAATTCGGATATCCGCATGCGGTATTGATGTTCGATCACTTCATGAATAAGAACCTTTAACCGGTCGATCATGCTGTTGTATTGCGAATATAAATAAGAGAATTCATCCCGGTTCATGCGGACGATGGGAGCGTCCAAATTGCCGTGCTCAACCTTTCGGAAAGCTACTACCATCGTACGCAGCGGCCGATGGATCAAACGGTAGATCAGATATGAGAACAGAACGACGACGATTGCCGAGACGATCGAAAGCAGCCGGTAGCCGTCGCGATACTTCCGCAGAGATCCGAGAACGACCTTTTCCGGCAGATAGGTAAGCAATGTTGCGTCGAGTGATGGGGATTGTTCGTAAGCTACGATATACGGCGTTCCGCCGACCGTAACGGTCCGGTAACCGGACCCGCCGGAAGCTTCGCGCTCCGAGCCGGCTAACAGTCCGAGCCCTCGCGCCAGCTCGGCCGCATCGATATCGCCTTCACCCGACTGACGGTCGGAAACTTGCCAGCGTAAGCGGTTGTCGAATAACGCAACGCCGCCCTTCGCATTGTCGGAGAGCCGGCGAAGAACACGGCTGATTTCCGCCTTGTCGATCTCAACCGCAATAATAAATTGCTGGTCTTCCCGCCTGCCTATTTCCGGATAGGGGACACTGATGAATAAGCGGTCGCTGTAAGTCAGAAATGGCGATACATAGCGGTTTGTCGGCTGCGAAAGCTCACGGAACGCGCCTGGATCGATCGGATCGATGATATTGTCTGTGGATAACGTCCGATCGATCGATGCGATCAAAATGCCGACGTTCAAAATATATGGATTCGATGTTTTTAACAAGCCGAGACGGCTTCTAAGCCGATTGATGACGATAGTCTTGTCGAAGTCCTCCATAATGGCGGCAGAGTTGCTCAGCTTAGTCAAATCGGCATCGTTGACGAATTCCTGCTCGAGACGAATGATGCGGTCGAAGTCCGTTTCGAGAGAGTCCATATGGAACTGTACCCGCGAATATAGCGAGGCTGTAATCTGGTCCTTCACGCTGCGGGACGCCGAATCGTTCATATTCAAGCTTAATGCGTACAGCGGAATAAGCACGATCATAAAGGCAAATACCAATTTCGCAAAAATCGAACGCATCATATTACTGATACGCTTCATTTCACGCCCCCTTTTCTCCGTAACCCGCTTTGGACGAAAGAAATCCGCCCCGTTTCGGCAAAGATCGAGTCTTTCGGAAGTCTTTTTCTCTATCATAAGAATAATAAGGAGACATGACTATCGGACAATCTATACAATCGATGTCCGATTTCAACTAGTACTGAGTAGCTGGAACTATCCGACAGTTTCAACCTGGTGAAAAAGGGGTAAGGGGGTATGTTGTCATGTTCTTGTCACCTGTGGGGCATGTTGTCGAGTTCTTGTCATTGACCCAAGACAAGAACATGACAACATAAATGAAAAGAGCCGCTGATATACGCGACTCTTAATGTTATAATTTTCTTGTCAGCCGACACCGGGGGATATATCGAGCGCCGTTGCGCATCGGATAAAATTCCGGATGGGAGACGGCGAATTCCGCCGGCATCAGCCACATAACGCCGACGTACCGTTCGAGAAATTCATATACGCCCAAGCGGGTTCCCCATGAGCTGGGGCCTATAATCGTCATGTGATTGCCTTGCGACGCGATGATGAAGCCGTCGTTGTCCATCCCTTGCAGCTGCTGCGAGATGCCGGGATCGTCATCGGGCGCGGAGAGTCCGACATAGATGAGGATGCCCTCATCGTTGTTCCCTCCCGCAGCGAATGCCGCATCTGTCACGATAGGCAGCACGGTGCCAGTCGAGCGATGCACATAGTCCACCAGTGTATCGGCCGCTTCCCATGTCTGGTTGTCGGCGTATACCGACACCAACACGGTCGCATTCGCCTGTCCGTCCGCTACGATGCGCAGCGGGGCCGGAGGATCCTCCTCCGAGTAGGCGATGAGCTGAGTGGCGGTAAGCATCTATATGAGCATGGTTACAGCGAAAAACGCAATCCGTTTTTTTTCCGTTTTCGGTATGAACCATGGATAACGCCTCCCTGGGTTGGATCCGGGACAGCCGGCTCGCAGCTGCCCGTCCACTCGAGATTTACGTTATTTCTTCTGAGCCTGAGCTGATTTATCGACAACTCGGGACCGGTATACGGCTTGACGCTTTGAATCAGCCGATTGTCAATCAGCAAACCGGTAGGAAAACAATTGTCCGTTTTTTAGATAAAACCTGATTCTGATCACGCTGCCTGTAAGTTCAGCAACGCTATTATGGTCAGACCAAATTACAAGATTATGCATCTGATCTCCCTGTAAAGCCCTGCACTCCTCCGCACTAAAACCAGGAATCACGTTGCCGCGTTCGTCCAGCAATTCCGCTTTCAAGTAACCATCCGCTGCAATCCGGGCATTCAAGAGCAGTTTGCTGCCAGCAAACTGAATAGGCTTCGTCGTAAGCATTCCCTCCGATTGACCAGCGTCGACGGACACGAAGCGATCCCGCTTCCATTTCACCAACCCGATTTCGCCCCTGAACTCGCCTGTCCCCGTCTTGTGATCGAATCGCCCGGTAGATTGTCCTGCGCGCGGATGTCCCTCCGGATAGATTTCATATAGATGGGCCGGTTGGGTGTGCGTATAGTTCGAACCATTGTAATACAGCCATACTTCATCCCCTACGTCGAATGCTTTGGAAGCGGTATAGATCCATCCGCAATCCCAATCGGATACTGCGGCGTTATCCTGTACCGTGGCTTCCGGTCCCGCTGTCCTTACTTCGCCGCGCCGAATAACCGGTTCCCGGAGATCCCTCGACCAGTTGTTGCCATCGCGTGAGAACGCCAATTGCACGTCATCGATTCCATCATCGACGGTGTAGTAATACGCTTCTTCATCATTCGCATAAAAGACCCAAGGGAATGCAATCAGCCCGCTCTCATGCGGGTACAGCCCCGCCCCATAAATATCAGTCCGCATAAGGGAGCGGTTAACCGGAGCTTCCATCAGCGGCTCGATCTCCTCCAGCTTCTTGGCTACCTGATCCACAAGCTGATCTTCCGCATCCGTATTCAAGCTGCGGTAGGACGGCGTCCACGTTCGAAAGTCGCTGCTTGTAGTCGTGTAAAAAAATCGGCGTACGGAATGAAAATAACCGGGATCCGTGAAACTGCACTTATGCAAAGCTACGTACTTCTCGCGATAAGGGTCCCATACCGCAGAGGCGACGTCGTGGCCCGAACCGAAGCTCCCTGCGAACGTCCAGTTGATCCCGTCCGGCGAAACCATGGTTTGGTACCGTTTATCCCAAGTAAACGTGACCATCCGGTACCGTTCATTTCGGGGTGCGGATTTATCCTTCATGACGCTGGCCGTCTCGACGGCGCCGCTAATCGCTACCGCGTTGGCAGGCTCCCCGTTGTTCGTGGAAGTCCCCGTTAACGGTTTGCTCCAGTTGATCCCGTCCTCGCTAGTGGCATACAGAAGGGGCCATCTATGCGGGAAATATTCGGTACTCCCTCCCGTGTCGGTAAAGTACCACATCTTGAACAGTTGCTCCTCTTCATCGAATAGCACGTCACCCCACATCACCTGCCGGTATCCCTCCCAGGGGCGGTCCATGGTGAGGACTGGTTGATCCCCCTGCTTGACACCCGGATGCAAGGTATAGCTCACGCCATCAATGGCCTCCACCAAATCCCGCGAGATAAACAATTCCGTTCGAGAGCCAACGGCGAATGGCTGTGCTGCAGGTAGCGGCGCTGTGGAGATTCCTCCTTCCGAGCCATCAAGAGCTGGACTGAACGCCTTCACTCTGAATTGGGGGTTGTCGTAGAGCTCGAAATGCGATTCTCCGTCCCTGAAGCGTGTATTCACTTTAAAGTATCTGGCCTTGATCGGATCCGGCTCGAACGAGTAGACCAATTGTAAATTGGCGATCTTCTGGGTAAAGGCCACATGCTCCACTTGCGAATAGGTCACATTATCATCGCTCCAATATAAGGCATATTCTTCGCCTTTGCCCGTCCCCTTGGAGCTGGAGTACCGGTTAATCAGATCGATCCTCGCTACCTCTCGAGCCTCTCCCAAATCGATGCCCACGCTGTTTCTCAAGACATCTATGGCAAATGTTGCCGTGCTGCCCCATTCCTCAAGAGCTCCGATTTCGGGGATGAGGTCTCCGCTTCTAAATCCGATTAATGCGGGCAATTGGGAACCGACGCTGACGTCGACCGCATAGGCTCTAGTGTCGAGCTGCAGCAGGCGAAGTGGGAATCGCCCGTTTCCTTCCTCGGAAGGAATGTGAATTTTAATAAATTGCGCTCGCACACCCGATAATGCAAAGCTGTCGACGGTTCGTCCCTCTATAACCTGCGAACGGAATTGGAAGGATTCGATCTCCGTGTACGACATATTGTCCAAGCTGGCATACAAGCGATACATGTTTGCTTTTCCGATTACGGTCACACCGGCGCACCATAATTCGATCTTATCGACTTGGGTCACCGATCCGAGATGAATACCTAAGCTTCGGCCCATATAATCGGCTGTAAGCGCAAACGGAAAGCCCCAATTCCCGACCGGCGTCGTTTCCGGACTTTCATCCCGGTCCACGTACCCCGCGGTTGCCGGTAGTTGAACATAGGGAATGATGACGTTCATAAGCCCCCAACACCTCATCTTTCGTTATCCTTTTACTGATCCGACAATCATGCCTTTCACAAAATAGCGCTGCAAAAACGGATACACGAGCAGGATTGGCACCGTTGTAATCATAATCATCGCGGCGCGGACGCTATCCTTGGAAAGCGCGGCGAGCAGCCCCAGCGATTCGGCCACCCCGCTCATATTCGGATCGAAGGCGAGCAGCATGGACTTCAGCAGCAATTGCAGCGGCCATTTGCTCTGTTCGGACAAGTAAAGGGAAGCCGAGAACCAGCTGTTCCAATACCCGACCGCATAGAACAAGCCGATGGTCGCAATCGCCGGCATCGACATCGGCAATGCGATTCTAGCGAATATGGTCACATCATTCGCCCCGTCGATGCGCGCGGATTCTTCCACTTCCGGCGGGATCTCCATAAAGAAGTTGCGCAATAAAAAGGCATACCAAACATTGAGAAAAGACGGAATCATAACGGCCCATAATGAATTTTTCAACCCGAGAGCGGTGATAAGAAGGTAGGAAGGAATCAACCCCCCGCCAAAAAACATGGAGGCCAACAAAACCGCCGTCACCACGTTACGATAAGGCAAGTATTTTTTGGACAAAGCATAGGCAATCGAGCCCGTAAACAGCAAGCTAAAGAGCGTGCCGAAAAACGTAATAAAGAAGCTGTTACCGAAGGCCTGATACACTCTGGAGCTGCCTGTCAGCAAATAAATATAAGAATCAAACACGACATGCTGCGGAAAAAAGGTAACGCCATTTCGCATGATGTCCTCATTGGACATAAGCGATTGGCTGATGACGAACAGAAAAGGGACGATGATCGAACAACATACCAAGATGAGAAAAGCCGCATTCACATAATCGAACAGCTTGAGCCTTACCATATGCCCTCCTTCCCGAGGCGTTTCACGATATAGTTCGTGCCGAGCAGGAAAATGAGCCCTACGACGTTTTTGAACACGCCTACCGCTTGCGCATAAGAGTATCTTGAATTTTCTAACCCTTCCCGGTATACATACGTATCGATAATATCTCCTACGGAGTATACATTAGGGGAGTACAAAAGCAGCACTTGTTCGAACCCGGCATTCAAGATGCCGCCGACCGCGAATATGAATAGAATGGAGATAATGTTGGCCATCCCCGGCAAGCTGATATGAATCATTTGTTGAAACCGGTTAGCGCCATCTATTTTAGCGGACTCGTATTGAGCCGGATCGATTCCCGCCAGTGCAGCCAAATAAATGATGCTTCCCCAACCAAGTCCCGCCCAAATATCGCTGGAAACAAGAATGCTGCGAAAAAAATTCGGTTCGGAGATCAAATTGCTCTGGGACCCGCTGAACTCCGCAACCATCTTGCCGATCAAGCCGCTTGTAGGGGACAACAACGATAGAATCAGGGCGGAAATAATCGCCCAAGACAGAAAATGCGGCAAATAACTGATCGTTTGAACGGCTTTCTTGAACTTGGCGTTTCTTAATTCGTTCAACAGAAGCGCAAACAGGATTGGCGCTGGAAAACCGAAAATGATCTTGTAGGCGCTGATCAGCAGCGTATTGGTAAGGATACGCCCGAAATAATAGGAGTTGAAAAACTGGACAAAATTGTCCATCCCCACCCATCTGGCATCGATAAACATCGATTCGACACCGCGAAACGGGCTGAAATTCTGAAAGGCAATCACAATGCCGTACATAGGCACATAATGGAATAACAGCACATGCAGCAATCCGGGAAGCAGCAAGAGATACAGAAATTTGAACTTCCACAGGTTGCGGAGGAAGCCCGTTTTCTTCGTTCCCAGCGGATTTTGCGTTCGGCTGCCTTTGCTTAATGAAGATACAGGGATCGATTTCAAAACGGCTCACACCTTTCCATAAGACGGCTCTGCTTCCGCTGAGACTAACGGAAGCAGAACCCGTTCATTCGCTTACTTGGCAGCCGCCGCGAATTGCTCGTTTCGGTCGTCAATCATTTGTTGCCCGCCAATCTCCAGCCATTTCTTCACAATGTTATCCCAGTTCTCAACCGGAATTTCTCCGTTGAATACTTTTACCTTCTGCTCTTTCCAATACGTTTTCAGATCCGTCAGCTTGGAGAATGATTTCCATTTGGCATTGTCGTAAAGCACTTTGGCGTCAATCGGTTCAAAGCGCGGCAGATTGTTTACTTGCTCCCGCTTCAAGTTGTATTCCTGATGTACCCAGGTATTCGCAGACCATACGGGTTTTCCAGGCCAGTTGATGAACACCGTCTTGTATTTGGCGTAATATTTGGCCTTGGATAGATCCGACTTGTCTTCAGCGATAAATTCGATCGTATTGTTCGCTCCCCGATTGTAGTTCTCGCCTTCAACCCCGAAGTAGACCAGGTCGCTCCCCTCCGGTGTTGCCTGGAAATCGAAATATTTCATGACGGTTTCGGGACTGGCGTTTTTCTTGAAAATGACCCAGGCCGACGTGGCGGCAGGCGATGCAGGCAATTTATTGATCCCCTTGCCCTCTAAAGCGACGGGGACATATTTGGCATCCGGCACCGTCTTCCTAAGCACCTCAACCGCGTTTACGATCGTTCCGGAGAATGTGGCTGCCACGGTTGCCGCTTTGTTCTGTGCGATCAACTCTTGCTGCTTGGGCGCTGTAGAGAGCAGCATATCGGGCCAGATATACCCTTTTTTCTGCCACTCTATGAATTTGGCCATCATTTCTTTATAACTCGGGTGAAGCTCGGGCGGTTTAATTTTGCCGTCGGTATCTTTCCACCATTCCGTAGCTGCCGGCATGAAGAATGGAGCGAAGACATATTCCAACATGTCAATATTCCCGCCTGATCCCGTTGACAAAGCATAGGTATCGGCCTTTCCATTTCCGTCCGGATCGCCGGTTTTAAACGCTTCCAGGATCTTTTCATAATCGCTAATGGTTTTCGGCATCGTTAAATTTAACTTGGCCAGCCAATCGGTTCGGATTTGCAAAGCGTTTGGCGTGATTACAGGGGTCTCAATCGGAATACCGAGAATTTGGTTTTTATATGTCACTCTTTCAAAAGCGGCAGGCACTACATTTTTCTTCAAGTTCGCTCCGTATTTATCCAGCAATTCGTTGAGCGAGAGAATGACGCCGTCATTGTAAGCTTGTATCGCATCCGCTATAGACATTTCCGCGAACTCCAATTGTTCGCCTGAGGAGAGCATCAAATTGCGCTTGGTGACGCACTGGCCGGCCTCCGAGAAGACGATGTTGACATCGGCGCCTGTTTTTTCCTGAATAATATCGTGCACATGCTTCTCTTCCGGCGTCTTCCGATCGAATGTGGCATTGCAATTCAGCCCTACGACCTTGACAGGAGTTTTGGCCCCCCCGGCAGCGGCGCTATTGGCCGGTGCTTTTTCCCCCGTAGATTGCGGATCTTTGGCTCCTGACGAGCTGCATGCCGCCGATATTGCCATGACGGACGCTAACAAAACTGAGAGCCATAGCCTTCCCCTTCTTTTCTGTTCCACGCTTCATTCCTCCTTATTGGTTCCCGGCCCCCCGGGTTAGCTACAACCTACATCAGCCCCTGCCCGCAATTCAATCCTAATATATTAATCCGTTGAAACGACGGGCTTTTCATCCCTGTTCAACGTGTTTAATATTGTATTACAACCCGGTTCCAAAACAAAAAAAACCGACATCAAAGTCGGTTTCGTTCAAGCTGATTCAAGTATTGCGGTTGACTCGCAGCTCTTTGTACTCGGACGGCGTGATCCCCGTATATTGCTTGAATACTCTGGCAAAGTAGCTGTTGCTGTTGAATCCGGTTTTCAAGCCGATCTCGGCAATTTTCGTGCTCGTATTTGATAATAGATACTTTGCCTTTTCGACCCGATACTCATTCAGGTATTCAATCGGTGTTCGATTATAACTTTTTTTGCAAACTTGAATCAAATGCTGCTTACTAATCCCGATGTAGTCCGCCATTTCGTCAAGGGAGAAATTATCCATATAGCGGGCCGCGATGAAATCGTCAATCTTGCGGGTGTAATCCTTCGTATCGACCGCATATTCCCGAAAGTTATGGAACTTGGTAAATAAAAATTGCTTGATGGCCGTTACGTTCATGTTGCCCTTTTCCGCAATCAATTTATTCAATTCATCCAGGAACGCCAAGCTGTTCTGCCCGTACATCCGCAGGAAAAGCGAAATGACCGTATAAAAATTCAAATTGTACGCGACCACCGTAATTTGCTCGGAGAACAAAGCGTTTAAGGCGTTCGTAAAGCTCCTCTCGTTTTGCTGTTTAATCGCCAATTCCATCTCTTCCACAGCCGGGGTCTCGACTGCCGTGTTATGGTAATCCATCGGAAGTTTATTATAACAATACAGCTTCGAATCGAGCGTAAAAATCCGTCCGACATTGTATGCATACATGGCTTCGAGATAAGACTTGTGCAAGTCATGGAGCGGATGAATGCCGCCGATGCTGATCTCCAGCCGTTCCAGCAGGTCTTCTTTGAAGCTGAGCAAGAGACCGGTAGTAAAGCGGTTCACGTCTTCATGCTCCAGTTGAAACAACACGATGTACGTTTCATTCGACTCTTCAAACAGTTCATACCGGAATGTCCCGTCTAAACCGTCTACAACCGATTTTCTCATGTGCGCGGGATCATGGCCGATTTCATCCATCGACGGCAACGTTTTGATGATCGTCACAAGATGTGATCTCGCATATGTTTTTGTTAATCGTTCAATGTCCGGATTAATGCCGATCTGGCCCATCAAAAGGCGATGCAGAAGCGTTTTTCTCAGCAGCTCTTCGTTTTCATTAACGCGCAGTACAATCCGGTGAAATGGTTTATACAGCTCGCGGAATCCGATCAGGATCAGAACTAGCATGAAGACGACAACGGCCGCGACCACGATCAACAACGTATTTTTTAATTTCGCGACATCCCCGTACAACTGCTTCGTATTGACTTCGCTAATTAATCGCCAATTAAAGGCATTAAGTTTGTAGTCGTTCATTTGGATGGTCTTTGGGTCCCGCTCGATATCGGAAAGGTTCATCCCGAATTTTTGCGGCTCCCGATGAAACACGATTTTACCGCCAGCGTCTGTAAGATAATAATTATACAGCTCGGCGTTCACGTTCAATTCTTGCAAAAAGGAAGCATAAATCTTATCAAGATTCACGTTATAAATGAAAAAATTTTGGTCTCCTCTTGAAGAAGGAAGCCGTTGAACAATAGACGCAACATGGGCCCCTTGCTTGGACTTGCCCTCTACGATCTCGATTCCGTATAAGGACATCCCGGATGCGACGGAGGCGATCCACGGTATCTGACTGTTACTGGGATTTCGTTCGATTCCATAATTGGAAATAAGCAATATATTCTCATTAGCATTGTAATACAGAATTTCCGTGACATAGGGATTGGCATAAATTAAGTTGTTAATATCGCCTAATGCCTTCCATTGTTCGAAATCCGTTCGAATATTGGCGAAACGGCTGTCTAGCGTAATGGAATTCGTGAAATCGATAATTTGTTGAAGCGTTCTCTCCATCAATGCGCCGGTTCGAGTTAATTCGTTTTCGTTTTTCGAATTGATAAGCTCCACTGTTTTGGTTAAGAACAAATTAATATTGTAAGCGCTAACGATTAGAACTGGAATACTGGAGACGACCGCCAAAACGATTATCACTTTGTAGATGTACGATTTCATATCTTTCGTCACAACTACTCCCCCTTACATACCTGCTGCTGAAATCCTCGATCGGCTTACACACACTATAGATGCACTAGTATGGAAGCGTCAAGAAGGTCATTCCGAATCTACCACCGCCTAATTGTTAACGATTTGGTTTAGCATGATTTCTACATACACCATAAATATAATATAGGATATATAATCGGACAATATTATATTTGCGTTGTATAGCTACATTCGCCCATTACGAGGCAGGAAAGCATACTCATGGATCAATTGTCAAATGACTTTTGCTTTATATTCTCGATTCGATTTTCTATTTCAATTACGGTCAGAAAATGGATAAACGCTTTAAAAATCGCGCTTTCTGCAGCATATCATGAACGCTTCTAATGATTCGAATCGAAAAAAGGCCGGCAACCGCCGACCCCTTAGCTTGTTCTTACTGGGCTACATTCCGTTCGGCCCGCAGCTTCCTCGCCGCTCCTCCGAATTGCATGTAATAGAACGTGGTCACCACCATAACCAATACGGCTAGCGTCAGAAAAATGTTGCTGTACACGTAAGCCGCGCTGTTGTGCTGGAGCGGATTCCAATGCGAAACCGCTCCGAAGTCCAGCGTCTTGCCAATAAGCGCCGTCGCAGTCGCGCCGGAAATGAAATTCAGCATGGAGAACATGCCCATTCCGACGCCGACCTGTTCCTTGGAAAGCGTCCGCGAAATCGTATTCGACATCGCAATCTGCATGAACGTCTGCCCTACGTTGCCCAAAATCAGAAAGACCGCAATGATGACTGGCGACATCCCGACTACGGACGACAAGCTCAGGAAGCCGGCGAAAATAAGCGATGCCGCGGTAAAAACAAGGAACGGATTCCCCTTCTCATCGGCGAGCTTACCGCCTTTTCGCCCCATTACGGCCGACATGATTGCGCCGGGAAACATGACGAAGCCGATGAACGCCGGCGACATTTGGTTTACAGTCGACAGCAGCTGAGGCGTCATGAACGGTATGCCGAAGCTTAGGCCGGTCATCACGAAAGCGACGGCGAGACCGAACGAATATTGCTTATTCCGAAAAATGGCGGGGTTCACGAACGGCTCGGCGGCATAGCGAATCCGCAGTAGAAAGAGTGCAAGCAATACGGCTCCCGCGATAAAGAGCCAGCCGTTTTGCTGCGTAATAGCCAGAAGCATGAACGCTACCGTCCCGGCAAGCAGCCCCCCGCCAATAAAGTCGATTTTGGCGGCATTTCCTTTTTCATCGTCCAAATATTTGCGGTAATACGGCAGCGTAAACAGCGCGAAAATCGAGATGGCGAACAAAAACCGCCAGCTTGCCACGCTTGTGACGAAGCCTGAGACGATCGGTCCGATCGCCGTGCCGAGCGCCAGCCCGACTGCGACCGTCCCTAAAGCGCGACCGCGCTTCTCCGGCGAGAAATATCGGACGGGTACGATCATCGCCGTTGCCGGGATGACGGATGCGCCTGTTGCCTGGAGGATTCTGCCGACGATAATCATCCAGTATTCCGTAGCGGCTAGCCCGACTACGGACCCTGCCGCGAAGAAAAGCAGTCCGAAGGTCAACAAATCCTTCAACCGGTATTTATCCGCCAGCTTCCCGAAGGTGACCGATCCGATCGCATACACGATCATGTAGCTGGTTACAATCCAGCTTACTTGAGAAGGCGCAAGTTCAAACTGCTTGCTAATAACCGGCAGCACTACATTGAACATGGATGCGTTCATAACGGAAATAATTAAAGTAAATACAAGAACGCGCAGCAAATTTTCTCCGGCGTTCGTACGGGCTGCAGGGTTGGATTGCATGTGATCCCTCTTCTCTGTTCTGCATTTCTGGCATGGCCGCATTTTTTTGAAACATAACATACATATTTGTTTACTAATTATGATAACTGCCTGCCGTTTTGTCAATATATTCTTCTGCAAAACAAAAAAGCACTTCAAGCGAAGTGCTCTTCTACTAGTCTAATCCGTTTCCGCGGCTGTGGGCTGCCATTCGGATTCGGCGCTTTTAACTAAACTTGCCATTAACCCGGTCTCGATACGTGTCGAAAGCCGATGACAGATTCATTTGACGTTCGTCCATCAGCATGCTGAAGCGGAGCTTCTTGGCCGTCCATTTGCGCTCGAGCTCCGTCCTCTCCCCGTCGTTCAAGCAGCAGCGGATCAAGTCCTCGAGCTGAAGCATGTCTTTGCGAAGCTGCATTTCCTCCGGCAGAACGCCGGCGTTCTTCAATACTTTATAGCTCATTCGCAAATCCTCGGGGATGTGAGTAAGGTCTTCCAACGCAAGCGGCTTCCCTTTTCCGGGCAGATCGTCAAACTCCCCTTTGGCTATGGCTTCGGCAATTCTCCGTTCGGTAATGCTTTCGAATATATCCATCTGGCTCTCCTCCCCGTTAGGCGGTTGATTCCATTATGATCGGTTCGAAGGCAATGGTCAACGCAGCGTTTCGTGAACAATTGTATGAATCTGACGATCGCAACTCTTACTTAAGCACAGCTTTTATCGGAGCGTAAATGTCAAAATCGAAGAAGTCGATAACGTCAGCCGGAATGAGAAACGGATTGACCGGATGCAAGCGATTCGCTTCAAAGCTGTATGAGCCTTCAGCCATATCCCGTTCATGCTCGCCGTTCTTAAACCATTCGTCCAAATGCCGATAAACCGCATCCATCTCCCCGCGGTCCCCTCGAACCGTAATTTTCGCGTACTTTTTAGCCGGGAGCGTCAGCGTCTCGATACCTTCAGGCAGCTCCTCGAACGAACCGATCTGTGTGCCGACCCAAAGCGTATGGACGCCGGTAGCCCACTGCCATTCCGGAACGAACACGTATCCATGCTCACCATCGAGTTCGGCCTGTCGTTCGGACAACAGCTCTTGAATCTCCTTCCACGCTTGCCTAACGTCACGCCCGTTTTGATTCGTCCGCAAGACGACTGCTCTTACTTCCGGCTTGTGCACTATGGTTACATTCACGATAGCCCCTCCTTGTTTGATCATTATTTCTTGTATTCCCGTAAAAGGTCTTCCACGAGTATGCCATTGATTTTCATACCCTTCAGTTCGCAATTCGAGATTTCTACGTCGCTGAGATCGCATTGCAAGAGCTGACTGCCCCTAAGCTCGCAGTTCTCGAATCGGACCGGCAGCTCGGCCGTTTCCGGATGATAATGAAAATCTCCTTCTTTGGGAATGCCGATATTGTGAATGTAAGCTCCGCCCAGTTGGGCTCCGTCAATCTCCAGCCTGCTTAAATTCGCATTCGTTATTTTGGTTTTGGCGAGCGAGACGTCTTCAAAAAGCAAGTTTTCCGCACCAGTCGCCACGAAGGTAGAATGATCGAAGCATGCATGCTTTGCATCGATCACTTTCCAGACATTCGCTATTTCCAAGCGTTCCTGTTCCACTTTCGTTCACCTCCGCCTTCCTTGGTTTATAAAACGGACTACCTCAAGTATACATGAAAAAAGAAATCATTTAACAATTTATTCCACAATTTCCTTCACTCCGAATCATACCCGCCTCCGAAGAAAAAGGTTGCCTCCGACTCGACAAAGATTGGAATCTTGTTAACGATTTCCTATAATAGAGCTATGACATGCACAAGGAGAAGCCGATGAACGTTATTAAAGTGAAAGACCGACAAGAGCTGGAGAAAAAGCTGCCATCGATGCCCTGGTATGTCGATAAATTTATTCATTATAAACTGCCCGATCTGTCTCCGTCTTCCCTGCTGGAATATTTGAGAGATTACGAAACGTTCCTGAGCTGGCTGATCGCCGAAGGATTGACCGAGGCTGCGACCATTCGCGACGTTCCGATCGAGACGCTGGAGAAGCTGCACATGGAGAGCATCGATCATTTCCGGATGTTTCTGCTGACCAAGCCGGCGCACGCGAACACCAAAACGACGATCTCCCGCAAGCTCTCGTCGCTGCGCTCGTTATTTCATTATTTGAGCCAAATCGCCGAGGACGAGAATTTCTATCCGCTGCTGAAGCGGAACGTTATGGCGAAGGTCGAGATCAAGCGTACGCATAAGCCGAAGGATACCGCGGTCAAGCTGGAAGGAAAGCTGCTGCAGGAGAACGAAATCAGCGAATTTATCGGGTACGTGCACGAAGGCTACGGCGTCGACGCCGCAACGAATAAGCAAGCGATGTATGCCTACGAGCTTAACAAAACGAGGGACGCGTGCATCATCACGCTCATCCTGAACTCAGGCTTGCGCGTCTCCGAGGTCGTCAACCTGAACGTCGATGACATCGATCTCAAGAAGAAACTCGCCTACGTATACCGCAAAGGCAAGAACGACGACACCTTCAAAACGCCGGTCTACTTTCGCCAGGAAGCCGTGGACGACTTGACCGCCTATATGGAGCAGCGCCAGTTCCGTTACAAGCCGGCCAAACGCGAAAAAGCGCTGTTCGTCGCTCTTGCCAACGGCAAAATCGAAGGTCAGCGCATGACCAAGCGGGCGATTCAGGAAATGGTGATCAAATACGCCAAACGGTTCGGCAAGCCCTATTTAAGCGTGCACAAGCTTCGCCATTCGTTCGCAACCGACTATTATTTGAGCAATGACCTGTACAAAACGCAGGAGCAGCTCGGCCACGCATCGCCCGAAACGACGCAAATCTATGCCCATCTGACCGATAAAACGATGGCTGAGGCGATCGACAACCGGAAGGAGTAACGGCTTGCTTAGCCTTACAGCAGCCTATCTAGCCGCAGATTGGCGCTGCGGGCTTTTGGTTTTATGATGCAACGGTATTCAAATGAACCGGGTGTCTTGAGAAAATAATGTGTTAGACTGGACAGCTTGATTTTACTGGATTTATTAGATGAATTATCGTCAGCCCTCTAAAATTAAGTATTAGACTGCCGCTGTTGTATTGAGCTAACGTTCCCCGTTACCGGAATGGAGTCTGTCTTTCTACTTATGATACGGTTCACCGCGTTGTCTGTAACGGCAAGTTTTAGGGCCATCCTTTGTGGATGGCCCCTTCTTTGATCTTGATTTCTTCCCCGTAAGCACAGTGACGCATCCGGCATCCCTTCAGCAGGGTGAATCAAACATTCCTTCACCTAATGTATTCGATTGAGGAATCTCGGGCGGTTTCGAGTAATATTCCATCATCGGATGTAAGCACGCGCGAGATCGGATCTGTCAATTTCAACGTCAGGTGTCCTGAACTGTCCAGCAGTACGACGCCGTAGTCATCGTTTTCGCCAAACCGACAGATAAGCCGATCCTTCAACACTTGCACTTCTATGACCGGTGTTGTCCATACGAGCGGGTCTTCCCCGTTCGGATCTGCCTTGTACAAATCGTACTGGTTTGTTTCCTTCTTGGTTGTGTAAAATACATTGCCGTCGATGCTGTCAAACCATGACACAGCATGGTGGGATAGTTTCATTTCGCCCGTCCCGTCTAGCACCGAAGAATATAGCGCGTTGTCCTCGTCTTTTACATAGTACAGTTTGTTATTGATCATCCGGAACGAGCTAATGCTCGAATTGACGATCGTATCACTTTTATTCGTTTTTAGGTTGATTTTACAAAGTGAATTCTGGTTGGCAGGGCCTCTTAAGCACAACACGTAGAGATCATCCCCGACCACAGAAGCAGCGGTTGAAGGAACGCTGCGAGGAACCTGATTGGCGTACATCTTCACATTCGGGTCGCCACCGCCTACAATCTTGCTATTCGTCTCATCCTGACCCGGTTGCGATAAATACATGTAGCCGCCGGGGAGATTGAGGATTAATGTCCCATACGGGGTATCGAGGAAATCAATATACCCTCGATGTAGCAGCTCCGCTTTCCCATCGTCACTGATTTTAACGTAGTAATCCTGACCAGTAAATCCTCCCCCGAGGTGATAGGTAAACCAAAGCGTATTATCACGGTTTTGAAAAGTTACGACCTTTGGATTCCTATCAGAGCTGTAGAAGTTATAGGAATAAATCTCTTCCTTGTCGGAAGGATTCTGCACGGGAGCACGATATATATGGTTCGTCATACCCGTCGTCTCCACGAAATAATAATATCCTTTGAAAAGGGCGACATCGTTTTCACCGGCAGATGTAGGAAGCATGGCCGTTTGCACCTGCGGGTTATGGGACGAGATGCTAAGGCCGTCAGTGTCGCTCCACTGGTAATCCCATCCGAATTCGTTGTGCGCAAAGCGCCAGGTCAACGGAAAATATGTGACATCTCGAAAGCTTAGCAATGGATATTCTTCTTTTTTGTTGTCGATTGACTTCCCATTTATAGTGACAACTGTTGAGGGAATCTCCGCCGTGTAAGCCGTTGCGTTGCGTTTCTCTGACGTGTAAGTAACATACGAGGTCGTGACAGGACTTGACTTAATGTCCAAGCCGTCGTCCTGCGACCAAGTCGCCTCTAAACCAAGAAGTCTGGAATCGTACCAAGTCATCGGAAAATAGGTGATATCGTGATAAACCAGCAGGGGGTATTCGCGGTACTGACTTTCGACCGAATGACCGTTGAGGCTCACCGCAAAATCCGGCAGCGTAACCCTCACGCTCCCATCTGCGGCTGCGGCATAACTGTAGCCCGCAGTCGTCAATAAGCTCATGCATAATGAAAATGCAACCATAAATCCAGCCAACTTTTTCCCCATAGTCGCCCCATCTCCTCTCCACTTGACTTAGACGTTGAGATTTTACAAAAGTTTTAATTTTCTAGATAAATCTGGTTCAAGGAAATTTTAGGACATATATCATATTCGTGATCTATTATCTAGACCCCTTTTTCGAGGGGTCATTTTCATTTTCATTTTCAGGAGGTTAAGAATGAGAACTATCAAGTCTCAGCAGGACCGTGACATCCTGCGCCACGCAGGAACACTTTCCAAAGCACTCCTCGACCTGGTCGAGGACTACTTCAACTAACAAAAGGTTGAACTTGACGAGGATGAGGAAAGCGAGTTTCGCTTAGACGTGTGCGGCTACATCGTCGTTCTTGAAACGGGAGACAACGTACACGACCTCGGTAATGTCGGGCTTCACCACGAAGTCGGCGGACTGCTGGGAAGTTACCCCGAGTACGTCGAACTACTCGACCTAGGCGAAGGGTTCCAGGCTCCGTCCGAGCCGATAAGGTAGAGAGCTTC
Organism: Paenibacillus litoralis; assembly: GCF_046244365.1. Lineage (NCBI taxonomy): Bacteria > Bacillati > Bacillota > Bacilli > Caryophanales > Paenibacillaceae > Paenibacillus > Paenibacillus litoralis. The sequence continues at coordinate 5,116,071 of NZ_CP176395.1, forward strand.
TTGTTCGAAAGGCTTGCTGAAGTCGTCAGAAGGCCCAAGCTGATCGAAGACATCGTAACCAAGCTCAACAAGGACAGGACAAAGAGCGTTGTACCGCTCCAGAAAGAACTCGCGGCGATCGAAAAGGAGTTGGAGTCCATCGAGAGGCAGCGCAAGAAATACTTCAAGCTGTACGAGGCCAGCGACGTCGACGATGACCTGTTCGTCGAGCGCCTAAACGAGCTGAAGCAGCAACAGGAGCAGTTCACTCAGCGCAAAGCCGAGGCAGAACGGCAACTGGCGGACAGCACCTCTGACCCCATCCCGCTCCAGCACGTCCGCCAGGCGCTCTCCAGATTCCAGGAGATGCTCGAAGCTTCACCGCCCGAGACGCAGAAAACGCTCTTCCAAACGATGGTCAAGCAAGTTCACGTCAAGGACGGACGCACTCCCCAAGGAATCGAGCTGGAGATCGACGCAAAACTGCAAAAGCATTTTTTTGAGTTTGCCCCTTCCGCACAAACTGCGGAGGGGGCTTTTGCTTCTCGCAAGCAAAAGTTCCCCGCCAAGTACACCATCGTCATTTGACCTCAAAAAAGCCCGCAAAAGCGTCCTTGCAGCGACGTTTCGGAGACGAGTGACCTACCCCAAACCTATGCCGCTCAACACGCTTTAACAGGCTTCTACACGTTTCACCTCAAAAAACTTGCCGTTACTTGTGGTACGGTTCACCGTAATGTATCTAAACACAAAGTAAAGTTTGACCACAAAATATACATCAGTTTATAAAGACAGAGCCACTCCTGACAATAGAGTGGTTTCATTGTAATAGCCACACGACCCAACAAGTATATTGTCCTCTTTACTGGCAATACCCCATCTGATACCTTGCCTATCCTCAAACCTATTATTCCATCGCTTAACCAATTCAATTGCTTGCTGAATATCAGTAAAGCTGTCTAGATCATAAAACTTAGTCACTTCATCTTTAGAAAAGTACTCAAATATTTCATTTGCATCGTGAATAACAATTCTTTCAAAATGAAACGTTCAGTTTCAAGTATTGGGAAGTCATATTCCGGTGCTCCTAATTTGGGATTTTGAGTAGGTACTACCAATACCCTAATGATCTGCGATAGCTATTGACCAAATGTTCTCTGTTCGACTATTTATCTTCTTAATTTATATATTCCTAAGTTTGAATTATACCATATATTGCAAGTAACCTGCCCGTTAGCTTAGCGACGACAACTTTAATATCAAATTTAAACGAATTTATTATATTCCATCCGAGGAATTTTTCCGACTATTGGTAATTAATGAAGATCATTTAACGTGACCAAACTCAGTTTCCAATATTCTTTTACTCACCACGTTCATTCCAGAAATGATGGCATGAGGACAAACATCCTGTGTCGGAATAAAGAATTCACTTATCTCACCCTATTATCATGCAAAAGATTAATTTTTCCATTTTCTACTTGAAACTATCGTAACGTAATGATCTATGCTATGGATACCGGTAAAACCTCGCGTGAATAAAAAGGGGATGATCATGAAACGGGAGTGGAAAGTTGGAGAACTTGCAAAATTAGCAGGATTAACGGTTCGAACATTGCGATACTACGACCAGATCGGTTTGTTCTCTCCATCCGGTCATACTGACTCAGGACACAGGGTCTATACAGAATCCGATATTGCACAGCTGCAGCAGGTTCTGTCATTGAAGGAGCTCGGCTTGTCGTTGGATCAGGTCAAATCCGTTATTGACGGCAATCATTTCAGCCTGTTCGACATTGTTTCCCTTCAAATTGAGCGTCTGAAGGAAAGTATAAGTGTGCAACAAAAGCTTTTACAGGAATTAGAGTATGTAACATGCCTTATACGGAGAAAAGAACGATTGACCGTTCAAGAATTCACCAAAATATTGAGCGCCATGAGGGTGAGCCATCATAAATATTTTGCAGAGCGGAAAGCGAGCTGGGAATCCCATCTCGACCGGATTGGTGATTTTCTTGATGAGCATCCAGATGACGATTCCCAAAGGAGGACAAAATAAACATGAACGAACGATCTGTAAACTACTCTACCTTTGTCATTGAGAAAAATTATAATGCATCGCCCGAGCTGGTATTCTCCTCCTGGTCGGACCCGTCAGCCAAAGCCCGGTGGTTCCCGAAAGCCGACGAGTTTGACTTTCGGGTTGGTGGTCGAGAAATCAACCGCGGCGGCCCGCCGAACGGTCCGATTTACACTTTCGACGCCTGCTATCAAGAGATCGTTCAGGACAGCCGCATCGTTTATACTTACACCCTGGACCAAGGAGAGTCACGGATGTCAGTCTCCGTGACGACAGTGGAAATAAAGCAGTCAGGCAACGGCACTCAACTCATCTATACCGAACAAGGAGCCTTTTTCGATGGTCACGATACACCACAACAGCGCGAGCACGGCACAAAATTTATGTTAGATAAGCTGGGCTTGGAGCTGCAGAACGAATGAAGAACGCCTTGCATGGAAATGAAATGAAGGCCGGCATAAGGGGATGGACAGGGCTTGCGGTACTAGCCCTGCCCGCCCTTCTTGTCTCGATCGATCTCTCGGTAATGATTCTCGCACTGCCTCACATTGGACCAATCGGAGAGACTCAGTCTAATCAAGCCGATAGTATTCCAGAAGTTGTACCTGGCGCTGCCAAATAATCGATTTTCCTGAGATAATTACCGGACATGTTCGAAGTCTTGGCGTATATTCTCCGCGTTTATCTAAACGATTTGGGACGGCTCTCGCACCCCGCACCTTCGCTTGAGCTTCGTCCATAACCGGATTACAAAATGATCTTCAACTAGTTAATTTCAAGGAACAATTTTAAAAGAGTATCTATCCAATTCAGTGTTATGTCAGGAGGAAAATACAATGAAAAAAGTAATTTCGAAAGACGGAACCGCCATTGCGTTTGATAAATCCGGGAATGGACCGGCGATCATCCTGGTGTGCGCTGCATTTCAAACTCGTTCGGATCCGATGATGCCGCAGCTTGCTTCGCTTCTTTCACCCCACTTTACTGTCTTCAACTACGATCGTCGGGGTCGAGGGGATAGCGGCGACACGGCGCCGTACGCGGTTGAGCGCGAAGTCGAAGATATCGAAGCTCTCATCAACGAGGCTGGCGGATCGGCATTCGTATTCGGCATGTCCTCCGGTGCAGTCCTTGCCCTCGAAGCGGCTCGCAAGCTTGCTTTCGCGAAGCTGGCATTGTACGAGCCGCCGTTCGTCATTGACAATACTCGTCCTCCACTTCCGGAAGATTACTTAAAGCAACTCAAAGAGCTGACAACGTCGGGCCGCCGAGGCGACGCAGTCGAGTATTTCTTGACGAATGCAGCAGGCGTTCCTGCCGATTTCGTTGCTCAGATGCGAAACGCGCCATTCTGGCCGGCGATGGAAAATGTAGCGCACACGTTGGTCTATGACGGCACCATCATGGGTGACACCATGTCGGGTAACCCATTGCCAGCCGATCGGTGGTCTTCCGTCTCGATCCCTACGCTCGTGGTGGGTGGAGGGGCAAGTCCTGAGTACCAGCAAAATGCGGTGAAAGCGCTCGTGGACAGACTCTCCAATGCAAAGCTCCACAGCCTGGAAGGTCAGGATCATAACGTGGCTCTGGATTTCCTCGCTCCCGTTTTGACTGATTTTTTCTCCAAGTAAATTAAAGGAGATTATAGCAATGAGAAAAATCATTTTACTCATGCACGTATCACTTGATAGCTTTTAGTTCTGGAGTCGTAGGGCTTATCTACGGAGTGAAACGGGGTGAGGTGTAGATGGACAAATTGCGGAAATATGCTGGCTGGATAGGGCTTGCTGTGATAGCGCTGATCTTTATTCAGGCGGCGGTCCTTAAACTAATGGGTGTGCAAGCGATGGTAGAAGTCTTCAATAAGCTCGGTTATCCTGCATGGTTTCGTATCGTAATCGGGACCTTGGAAATTTCCGGATCGATTGCGTTGCTTATTCGGTCTTCTTCGCGTTACGGCGCGATATTATTGGCGTTGATTATGATCGGTGCAATGATATCAACGCTTGTGAAAGGGGCAGCTAGCGATGTGATCGTTCCAGTGATTATGCTTTTTCTACTTGTATGGATCGCAGTAGTCAGGGGACCTATCAATCGCCACATAGCGGAACAACCGTCAGCGAGCAAGGCTAGATAAAAGTCTGCAAACTAAAGAGCTGCCACGGCGGCTCTTTTTTCTACGAAAAAACTTCGACAACATAATCGACTAACAGAAAATCTTCTCCCATTCCTGCTCCAATGCAGTCAGATAAGCATCGGGGTCTCGATTAAAGCGTCTGCTCTAGACTTTCGTACAAACGAGAATCCCACTCTGCTTTACGGGTAGAGCCGACATAAACGTATGTCGGCTCTACCCAATGTGTTCTACCAGAAGACCGGACTCCTTTATGGAATGAGGAGTCCGGTTTTTCGATGGTATAATTATCGCTTAGCGTACGATTATTCCGTTTTGTGAGGTGACCCCTTTATATGAACTAAATTAATGAAATTTCTTGAATTAAGGATTGTACCTGAGACAATGGAATCCCCCTTTCAGAAATAATATTGATTCTTAATGGGATACTTCACATTCTTCCTGGATTATCCTTTAGGGTTTCGCATAACTGCCCGAGGGAGTTTAACAGGTTACCTACCTTGGCAACCTGTGCGTCATGGTGCTATCGGGAAACTTTTTACAATTTCTTGCGTATATTGGGTGAGTTTTTCAAACACAAGTTGTATGTATACGAAGAAACTTACTTTTCTTAACACAGGAGGATTTTCACTTTATGAAACAACTGATTAAGTGCGTTCTTTCAATTATTTTAACGCTTCCTCTGTTCGCACAATCCTCATTTGCAGCCACCTCTAATCTCCATTACAGAATTAGCTCTCCTACTCTTCCTATAACAGTAAATGGATCACCCCTCGATAATGTACACAACCAGTATCCCTTATTTCTCTATGAAGGTATAACTTACTTTCCAATGACTTGGAATAACACGGTTGCATTGGGATTGGAAGTAAACTGGGATCAGAGTCAGGGACTTAAAATTTCCAAACTGCCTTCATGCCAACCATTGTTTCAAAGCCTCCAATCAGAACCAATCCAGCTAACAACCAAGCAAGCCATACTGCCTCCTTTTCCTGTTACAGTTAACGGGAAGATCATCAATAATGAAGAAGAACCTTATCCAATTTTGTTTCTTAACAATATTGTTTATTTCCCCATGACTTGGAGATTTACAAATATCGAATTCAATTGGAGTACCGCATGGGATTCTTTAGATGGATATTCGATTGAAGCTTGTGAAGAACAAACACAGGAATATATGAAAAAGCAAGAGGAGCTGGCCGCGCAGCGCAATCTGCTTATGGGTGGGAATCTCGCCGTTAGTGGGAATTGGATTTTCACAAATCCTTTTAATAATAAACCTTCATTGGAAAAATGGTCGAAAGATGGAGCTACCAAAATCAAGCTGACTGACGACAATGCCACATCGATAAATCTTAAAGGAGATTGGTTGTACTATACGATTGATACAAGGGCATATACCGATGGAGTGCTTCAAGATAGAGGCGTGTATAAAATTCGTCAAGATGGAACAGAGAGGACTAAGCTATCCCCTGTTTCCGCTTCTCAGATTGTAGTTGAGCAAGATTGGATTTACTTTTTGGAAACCAATGATTCCGGTATCAGTCGGATGAAAACCGATGGTTCATTGAGCGAAAAAATCGTCACGGAAAAACATATTCAAAGATTCTTTATCGCTAATAATCAGCTTTTTTACAATCAAAACGAAACATTTGACTTATTTCAAACAGATTTAACTGGCTTGGGGAAACAACAAGTGGATAAAAACATATTCAGTAATCACTTTATAATCGATGGGTGGATTTATCATACTAAGTTGATAAACGACATGGTTGGAATTTATAAAACAAGTCTAGATGGTTCAACCTCAATTAAGCTCTACAGTGTTAATGTTTGGGACAGCAATGGATCCATTAGTTCTTTACAATACCGTGATGGGTGGATTTACTTTTTACAAGGGAAAATAAGTCACGGTTCCCATATTGATATCAATAAAATACGTATCGATGGAACAGGTTATACAAAACATGCCACTGTTGGCTATGGCAAAGAACTATATAATGTTGATCCATTTTTCTATGTCATACAATTCACACCATTTAGTACTGATGAAAATATTACGCTCGTAACAGATTATATGGCACCATGATGAAAACAGCGATGCACTTCTTTGTTGCATCGCTGTTTATGGTTTTTCATGTATCTTCAAGTTAGATCAGAAAGTTAGTCGTTAGGCACTTGAAGCTCTTTGTCACTATCCTGCCCTTTCGTATTATGAGGTCACCAGATCTTTCTAGTGGACCTCATTTTTGTGTGGTCGTAAGATAGCGGTAGCCGGGGATCGAACGTTTCTGCCCGTGGGAGCTAGATCCCGAGAGCTATACAGTTCATCCCCCCTACTTGTTAAACCATGATTAGGCTGGTTGGGACCATGATCCCGAATCACATGCGATAATGTGGACGACAAGAAGGTTAGGGGTTGCCGGCGAATATATTATCGTGAGTGGTTGAATGAACCCTGTCATTGGATTAGATGTATCTAAAGGGGAAAGTCATGCACAAGCTTTTTCAGATCGAGGAACGCCCTACGGAAAGACCTTTCGATTTGAGCACAATCTTGAGGGATTAGCGTCCTTCCTCCGTTTTGCTCAAATCGTGGAGTCTTTTGCTGGGCAACGTCCGGCCATTGTGTTAGAAGCAACGGGTCATTATCATAGTCCAGTTGTACAGTTTCTAGATGATCATCTATATCTGTATATAATTATCAATCCGTTACTTTCACACCAAGCGAAAAAGATGAATTTGCGTAAGGTGAAAACGGATGTGGCTGACGCATACCAGCTGGGTGAATTGTTCTACAAAGAAGAGCTGGAGCCTTACAAAAAACGGGGTCAGTATCTGATGAATCTGCGTTACCTGACACGGCAACATGAGTCACTGACTGAAATGTATGTCCAGGCAAAGCTGCAGTTTCAAGCGGTACTGGATCAAGTCTTTCCAGAGTATCACGGCGTGTTTGGTGACCTTTTTTCTAAGGTGTCGCTTCGTTTCCTGGCTCAGTATCCAACGTCTCAATCGGTGTTAGCGATGTCCGAGGAAAACGTTACGGCGAACATACAACGCCTTGTTGGACATGTCGCCTCGAACCGGTGGTCGCTGGAACGGGCACAGAAACTAAGGGCTGCAGCAGAGCGAAATCCCTTCAGAGAGACCGCTTTTCCGAGTCATTTAATCTCATTGGAGCTTTTCATCAATTTACTTCTTCAGTACCAGGAGCATCTAACGAAACTGGATAAATCGATAGAGGCCCTGGCTGAAGAATTACTGGAGTATGATTTAATCCAATCGATACCCGGCATTGGCACCAAAATTGCTGCAACAATTTTAGCTGAGATCGGAGAAATCGATCGGTTCGATCACGCAAAGAAACTGGTTGCGTTTGCCGGTATTGATCCAAGTGTCTTTTCTTCCGGCAAGTTTACAGCAACCCGAAATACAATCACCAAACGCGGTTCCAGGAGACTCCGGACAGCCTTATATCAAGCTGTGCGATGTGGTTTGCGAAGCTCACGTAATAAGAAAATCAGGGCTTATTACGACAAAAAGCGAGCAGAAGGTAAACTGTTTAAAGTAGCCGTGATCGCATGTGTAAATAAACTGATCCAATGGATTTATGCGATTTTGACCAAGAAAGAACCTTTCCGCTTTGACTGAGTAAACAAAGTTTGGACATCGAGGAAAACCTCCACAAATTCTATGGGGTGGTTATTTGTCATGTGTTTTTACCAGTATAGCACCCTTCGTTTTCTTCATTAATAATTAAATATTGACAGGCTATTAGCTGGTATACTTCAACGATCAGGAGCAGATCGCCGTGGTGTATGCTCCAGCTATAATCATTTCGCAATCGTGCCCGTTAGCGTAATGCCTAATATCGTCGTTTTGCAACCTTTTCCATTTATCTCTGTCTATATAAGCAAGAAAAAATTAGTCAAGCGGAGGGTTAAGGTGAGACTAAAAACTATCGCCGTTATAAGTTAAATTTTTAAATCTTGGAATATTTTGAAGAAACTGGTGAGAGGTAGGGATCATGTATTGAATAAGTGGATAAGGACATTTTCAATACTTGCATTGATTACCGTAGTCGCTTTACTTGGCCTAAGCGAGTATGCCATGCATCAAAGGCCTGGTGATTCATCTGTCTCCAAAGCCAACAAAGTTCCGGATGACAAAGCAGATCTATACCAGAAGTACAAGAATCTCGGTCTGACCGACGTGCATAATCATGATGCATGGAAATATCCAAGATCACTCTCCGTTTGGAACAAGTATCACATCGCTAAAATTGTCCTATTCGGTAGCGTTTCTAACCGAGCGGCATTAAAAACGGACCGTATGTCGTGGAATGCCTATAGGAAATATCCTGAACGTATATACCCCTTCTTTTCGGGTTTTGATATGTATCAGCCGGAAGGTCTACAAACGGTAAGAGACAATTTGGAACAAGGATATTTAGGTATCGGTGAAACATACGCAGCTTCATCAAATACTCCTGGCGCTGATAAACGTGAATGGAAAGGAAAAAACGCGATGGACGGGAATCTGCCAAAGATTTATGAGATCTGTTCGGAATACGATGTCCCTATTTTATTACATATTGATCCGCCAGACGGTATACAACTAACCAAATTAAAGGAAGCTCTCGAAAATTATCCCAAAACTAAAATTATATTTGCACATGCGAATGTATACAATCCGGCCGCGGTCATTGATGCACTTATGGAAAATCACCCAAACTTGTATATTGACTTCTTTGCTGGATTTACCTCATACAATCCGAAAAGTCCTTACACTACGGACAGTTAAATTGATCTCATCGAGAAATACCCGGATCGATTCTTTCTCAGTACGGACAGCGCATTCGATATGACATATAAGCAAGCCATTTCGGCAATGTATGAAGTGATCGACAAGTTAAAGCCCGATACGCGTGAAAAGGTGGCACGAATAAACTTTGACATGCTCATCGATGCACAGAAACCGACAGAAACTCAACTAAAGCACCTTGAAAGTCTAAACAAAGATGTGAAACAGCCGATTAGTCCGATAGGAATGTCACGACATGAGGTTAACAAGGCAATATTCATGTTGGAAAAATAACTTCATGAGATCATCCCATTATCCTGCCCGTTCATATTATGAGGTCACCAGATCTTTCTGGTAGGCCTCTTTTTATATGGGTCGTAAGATAGCGGTAGCCGGGGAAGTGCGGGCGAAGAAAATCAGAACCGTTTTCCAAAGAAAAGCGCATGGTGGGTACGGAACGAAGAACAATCTTTTCTTCAATCCCTGCTTTCCGTTGGCATGCCAAGTGGATTTCCCAAAGAACGCTCATGGATAATTAGCTGCTGGTCGCTGCTAACAACTTTCCGCCCGGCTTCAAAACCCTTTCAATTCCCGAACAGCTTTTTCGATATCGGGAAAGTGATACAACATAAAGTTGGCCATCACCAAATCGAACGAATCATTGTTGAATCGATTCTCGTTTGTAGATGTTTCTTTGTCCCGCATTGGTCCAGAACCGAAATTTTATCGTGCAAATTGCACAACTTCCCTTTAAATTATTTTAGTCTTAGACCACCCATTCATTGAGTGGCTCATTATTTCCCGCTTCCCTTACGATCTTCGTCATTTTTCCTCCAGCGATTTCAAGGCGCTTTCCGCAAGCTCCCGCCAATCGGCAATGAATGGTTGTCCGACCTGCACCCATTCTTTCATGGGCATGTTTTTGCCTGACGGATCCCATAGCTTGGCGCCCTCCTTGCTTAATGCCTCGCGATGCGCAACGCCCTTCAGCTTAAACACCATCTCGTCCCGGTAAAAAGCAGCGAATGCTTTTCCCTTGTGTTTCAAGACTTTCTTTCCGAACATTTGGCCGAACTCGGCTTGATGTGCGGACCGCATTTCCTCGCCAATTGCCGTAAACCGCTCGAATGCTTGGTTGTTTTCCATCTTACTCTCCTTAGAATCGCTCAGTCTCGGTTCCCCCAAATCAATTAGAAGAAGCCGTTTCACCCTACGTGAAAAGGCTTCTTCATCTAAAAGCAGCTTTAGACTTTGCTTAATGCCACTTGCAGGTCTTCAAGCAGCGTGTCCGCATCCTCCAGCCCGACCGAGAGACGGATCTGGCCAATGCCGAAGCCTCGGCTGCGGACTTCCTCTTCGCTGCCGGACATCGCTGCCGCGTACAGATTGCTTTCAAAGCCGCCCCAGCTGCCCCCGATGGAAATATGCCGGAGTCCGTTGACGAACCTTCGCACGCCTTCCTTGTCGGAATCAAGCTCGAACGACATCAGGCCGCTGCTGCCGTTCATCTGCGCCAAAGCCAACTCGCGCTGCCCGAAGCCAGGCAAACCCGGGTAACGCACGCTGCGGATTTTAGGCTCGCCGGCCAAAAACGAAGCAATCCGGCCGGCACTCGACTCGTGCCGCTCCATGCGCAGTGCCAGTGTTCGCATGCCCTTCAACAGTTTGCTCGCTTCGTTCGGAGAGAGGACGGCCCCCACTTGGGGAAGCCCTGTTATTAACTCTCCGGAGCCGATTACCGCACCTGCGACAAGATCGCTGTGTCCGCTTAAATATTTGGAAGCCGAGTGGATGACCGCATCGACGCCGTAGTCCAGCGGATTCTGAAAAACGGGCGTCGCCCACGTGTTGTCGATGACCACCTTGATTCCATGTTTAGAGGCAAGGTCCGTAACGCGGCGTATATCCTGCAGCTCGAAATGCCACGATGTCGGACTTTCCAAATAAATGAGCTTCGTATTCGGTTTGAGCGCTTCCTCGAAATCCGCCGCCTGCAAGCCGGGCACGAAGGTGCTCTCCACTCCGAATTTAGCGAAAGGTTGCCGCAGAAAGTCCGATACCCGCCCGTATACGTTGGCAACGGTGATTACATGGCTGCCCTGCTGCAGCACGCTTAGCAGCGTCGTGTAAATCGCCGCCGTTCCGGAGCCGAAGCACTTTGCGGCTTCCCCTTTCTCAAGCCGGGCAAGCTTCCGTTCAAGCGCCTCAATCGTCGGGTTCGTATTCTTCCCGTACGTATAGCGGGAGATTTTTCCTTGAACGGTCTCCTCCACCGATTCGAAATCCGGATACCGGTAAATCGTGTTCTCGAACGTCGGCGGGACGACGGCGCCATACATCTCTTCGGCGTACTCGTCAATGGCGGTTACGATGTCTTGCACTCTTCGGTAATGATCACGCATGCTTTACACCCCGAATCGGGCTCCTGTCGGAAGGAGCGGATGCTGACAATCGTTCATTCCCAGCAAACGGAGCTGCGTACAGCCGATCAAAGACACCTTCCTTCATCATACAGTGTCCTTGACTCTGACGGTCGTTCCGCCGTTCCGGTGAGACTCCAGTAAGGCCTCCGCCACATACATCGGAAAAATACCGTCCTCGATCGTGCTCACCGGTTCGGCCTCTCCTCTTAAGATGTCTACGATGTGTCCGACCGCGTTCTGAATATTGCTGGATCGGCTGAGCAACTGCTCTTCGGTCCGTTCCAGTACGAGATTGCGAAAGCCGCCCAGCATCGGATGCAGCTCCGTCGTATAGAAACGGATTTCGTCACCGGTTCTCAGCATCTCGATCTTGCCCTGCTCGAAATACAAATCCATTTCGAACACCAGGTAATCCCGGTCGTCGAAGGCTTCCGCGTAGCCGGTAATCCCGCCTTCCTCCAGTTGAAAGGCGAACGAGTAGGTCCAGTCCTTACGCTCGTCCAGGTTGGTCGATACCTGCCGGAGCACGCGTACCTGATCGATGGGCCCCGCTACGAAACGAACCAAATCGAATAAATGCGAGCCGTAATTATAAATGCCTCTGGTATAGCGCAGATGAATTTTCTTCAGCTTTCCGTAACGCCCGGAACGAACCGCTTCCCGCATTTGCGCCGCCCCGTCGCTCCATCTTCGCGATAAATTGACGAGTACGGTACGGTCGCCGTGTCGATTGAACAGCTCTGCAACCTGCTCGGCTTCTTCCAGGCTGACGGCAACGGGCTTCTCCAGAAAAATGACCTTGGCCGCGGAATGCTCAAGAACCGTCCTTAGCAGCTCCAGGCGAATATGGGAAGGCGTGCAGATGCTGACGATATCCAGCCGGTGGCTGCGCAGCATGGTCGGCAAATCCAAATAAAAAGCCGCATTCGGAGCAAGAAGCGCCAGCTTCTCTCCCTGCTCCTGACGGACGCCGCACGCGGCCGTCAGCTCAATGTCCGGGTGTAGCTCGTAGGCTAAAGCATGGCTTTGCGGCATGACTTTCCTGGGAATATCGAACTGCAAGCCGATGTTCCCGAGTCCGATAACTGCAGCATGAAACATAGGTGCCTCCTTCGCGTTCGTTATATGGATATCCAGCTTTTTTCCTTTAACGAGAGCAGCGCCGCTTCCGCCGCGGCAACGGAGGATCTCGCCGCAGAACCGTCGAATAGAGGCAGCAGCGCTTCCTCAACCGGCAGGCCCAGCACCGCATCTCGAAAAGCCGCCATTTCCAGCTCCATCATGCTTGTCAGAAAGGCAGCCTGCTTCGAGCTGCTTTTGCCGTATGCCACACCTCCGTCCGCCTCCGCATAGAACCGGGCTCGCTCCTCGTCCTCTTCCGCCGTACGGCTGAGCAGATGCTCGGTAATCCTATCGTCTTTTTTCAAATAGACCTTGGATTTTTTGAAATCGATTACGACGGCGCCTTCCGTTCCGTTGATTTTGACAACATGCTCCCCCCAGCGAAAGCCGGAACCATACTGCATGGTTCCGACGGCTCCTCCGCCGAACGTTAGCGTAAGCAACAGCACGTCCTCTTCATTGCCGAAGCCTTCTCCGTTATGAGCCAGATTGCCGCCCGCCATGCTGACCGCCTTGGCCTCCCCCATAATCGCCTGAAGCAGGTCGAGCTCATGGATGTGGTGAAAAAGATGGCCGCCGGACGTTTCATTGTTTTTCTTCCAGCTGACCTGTCCTTGTTTGTGCTCCCAGCCCGTTCGTTCCGAATGCGCGACGATCGGCTTGCCGATTACCCCGTCCCGTATCCACTCGCGAGCCAGCCGGATCCCGGGCACGAAGTTATAAATATGTCCGGCCATCAGAAGCACGTTCGCCCTTCGGCACGCCTCGATCATCGCTTGGCAATCCGAAACGGAAAGCGCGACGGGCTTCTCGCAAAACACGTGCTTGCCGTGCCTGGCGGCGAGAATGACCGGCTCCCTGTGAAGATGGCTTGGGGCGGCTACGATGACCGCATCCACATCCCCGCTCGCCGCAAGCGCTTCCAATGTTGCCGCCTCCCGGCAGCCCAACTGCCCGGCGAGCGCCCCCGCACGGCTTCCTCCGTAAACGGCCGTCACTTCCGACCGCTCCAATCCTTGCAAAACATGCGCCAAGCCGCTGCCGAAATACCCGCAGCCGACGATGCCGAACCTTACCTTTTCCATGTCTGATTTGCCTCCTTGCCGCTTAGCCGTTTCCGATATCGAACTTCAAGGGGTTCAAGCAGGATACTTCCTTAAAGCACCAGTATACACCAATATCTTCTTCATGAGGGAAGAAAAACGAATACAAATCGGCATTCACCGCCCGAATCTTGACCCGGATCGCTTGACGTTCGATTCTGTTTAAATCCGGATTTCCCTTCCACTCCACTTTGGCTGCGATGCCGTCCCCAGTAAACGGAACGCAGTCGTCGAAGGAATAGCCTTCGATCGCCAGACCGTTCAAATCGCAAGCCTCGACCTTGACGCTGCCGTTCGCTGCCGAAGCATTGATATAGAGCTCCCCTTTTTCCACGGCAAAAGGTCTCGTCATCAGCTCGCACCAGTCCCGCGTCGCATGCAAATAAACGAAGCCGTCGGGCCGCAAGGCTGCAAGTCCGATGCATTCCTTGGGCACTTCTTCGTAAGGGAGGAGACCGAAGCCGGAATGATCGATGGAAATGGCCGAGTAGTACATCTCCATCCGGTCGGGGCGGTAAATCACATTGGTGGAAGGCATAATGCACTTCGAATCCCATTCGCCTTCCGCTCCGAGCGGAACAAGCTTCTTCCCCTGCATGCAGCGGTGCCAGCCGAAACCGTCTCTGCTATAGGCCAGTTGAATATCCATCGTGCCCGCCATTTTATTGAAGCCGGGGTCGATCCTGTAGTCATACGTATCGTACATGGAGATCGTCCCGATCGTATAAGCGCCGTAAGGCGTCATCTGCATGCCGTAAAATTGCGTGCCGCACTCGTCCAGCTGATCGGGCTCGACGGCCAGTATCGGCTTCGACCAGCTTACGAGATCCGAGCTTTCCGCTACCCATACCCGCCTATCGGGACAGCGCGTGCGGAACGACAGCCGGTACATGCCCGATTCGGGATCGCGGTAAAAACCCGTATGGCAGTCGCTCACCACCTCGATGACGGGCTTCTCGAAGATCGGCGTCCAGTGAATACCGTCGGGAGATGCGTACAAGAAAATGCTGCACCCCTTCGTGTAAGGGGACATGGCTAGCTTATACCGTTTGGACGGATCCTTCTCGGCATAGTCGAGGATAACGGACGGTCCGTGCGTTTTATGCTCATTATCCAGCACGATGTTCGTTCCCGGCACGACATCAAGCTCCGGCTTGATAAATCGGATGCCGTCCTGCGAATACGCATAATTGAGATAGGCGTAAGCCTTCGAATCCGATTCGCCGAAGGCCGGACCGTAAAAGTGCGACGAATACCACGTTTTATACAGCTTCTCGTCCTCGTCGTACAAGGCGGTGCCGTAAAAATGCACGCGTTTGAATTCATGCGGAAGCTCCGGCTCGATGATCGGATTCCCCTCGAATTTGCGCGCTTGTCCCAGTTCTCGCTTGAATCCTTTGACATACTCGTAGGTCCGGTTATCGAAGAAAGTGAACTTGACGTTCGAATTGACGTTCCCCATCGTCCATCCTCCTCAGCCGCCTATGCGAAGCGCATAAATATCGGCATCCTTCAGCTCGAACTTGAACCGTACCGCCTTGCCGGCAAACGCCGACAGGTCTCCGCTCCCCCGCCAGGTGACCTTGCCCTCCAGCTCATCCCCGTAGATGACGTCGCAATCCTCCGGGCTGAAATGCGCTGCGGGCCAGCCGGTTTCGTCAATAATCCCGACGCGGATCGAGCCCGGCGCCGAGGTGGCGTAGTTGAGCATTAGCAACCGGCCCTCCAGTACGATCGGCTTCGTCGTAAACACGGCACCCTTATAGCCGCCATGCACGGATGCAAAGCGATGCCGAGGAACGGTTACTCTGCGGATATAGCAATCGTCCCACTGCTGGTGCTCGTTAATGTACATGGAGAATTCTTCGGGAGACGTTTCGAGTATGCCCCATGCCGGCATCAGACTCCTCTGCGTCCAATTTCTGCGGTCGAGACCCGGTCTCATCCAGGCTTCGAGGAACGGACGGTTCCATTTCAGCCCGTCGCGGCTCGACATCAGCACATTGTCGGATACGCCGACCTTAGCATGCTCGCTTACTTTATGCCTCTCCGGCATGAACCGCATAGGGAAGGACAAGTAAATATGCTCGGCGCCCGGACACGGAATCGTGGCATTCGTATAGAAATGCTCCAGCGGCACGCCTCTGTCGTATACATTGGGCTGGGGCACCGTCCAGTTCTCGAAGTCTTCGGAGGTACAATTCTGAATCGCCCTTACGCCCAGGAATATCGCCGAATCCTCGGGCGCATCGATATGGGCCGACTGCGTGGAGGAAAAAAATCTCGAATAGCAGACGTAACCATTCTTATTCGGGTCCCAGAACACCAGATTATGCGAGTCGAAGGCCCCTTTCTTGATGATCGGCTCTTCCCGGTAAGGCTTGTAATGCAAGCCGTCCTCCGAGACGAACGCGAACAACCCTTCGGGAGCGTAGCCGGCCACCGCTTTATATTTTTCCTCCGGCGGGCAGCCTGGACGTTCGTCGATGAACGGGCTGAAGTTGTGCGCAATCGAGCCGAGCATGACGATATTGTTGCGGGTCGAGCCGTGCAGCTCGTAGATGCCGAGGTCCGGACGCTCCCAATGAACACCGTCGGCGCTCTCCGCATAGCAGCACGATTGGCCTTGCGATTTATCCGAGCTGATGTCGAACGTGCCGCGGTAAAACATTTTGTACGTTTCTCCGTCCTTGAACACGCAGGAATAAACGCCGCTGCCCAGCCCTTCCCACGGCTTCTCCATCCTAAGCACGATTTCCTTGCGCTCCGGCGGATTCAACTTCAGATACGCATTCTCCATCTTATCGATCAAAAAATCGTCCACGAACAATTCCACGCGATTACCGATACGCAACGCTTCGTTTTTTCGGCCGCTCATGCTTGTTCCCTCCCGATCCTATGGCTTCCCTTCTTCGATAGCCCTTCTATCCGTTCGTACTACCTGCAGGTTTTGCAGCAAACTCCGTCATCTCCCCATACCGCACCCTCAACCGCTCACGGTATCGACGAGGTGGCAGGCCGCATAATGATCCTTCGTTCCGGCGACTTTACGGAAGGCGGGTGCCTCCACCCGGCAAATATCGATGCATTTCTCGCATCTCGGGTGAAAACGGCAGCCTTTCGGCGGGTCGATCGGGCTCGGCACGTCTCCTTTTAGTACGATCCGCTCCTTTTTGAGCCCCGGCTCGGGGGTCGGCACTGCCGATAAAAGCGCTTGCGTATAAGGATGCTGCGGCTTGACATAGAGACTTGTGGAATCCGCCAGCTCTACCACTTGTCCGAGATACATGACGGCGATCCGGTCGCTCATGTACTCGACGACGCTGAGATCGTGGGCGATGAAGAGATAAGTCAATTTCATCTGCTGCTGCAGATCCTTCATCAGGTTCAGCACCTGCGCCTGAATCGAAACGTCGAGCGCCGATACGGGCTCGTCGCAAACGATCAGGTCCGGCTTGATGCAGAGCGCCCTGGCGATGCAGATGCGCTGCCGCTGTCCGCCCGAAAATTCATGAGGGTACCGGTACATATAGTCCGCCCGTAAATTGACGGACTCCAGAAGCCGTTCGACGATTTCCTTGCGCTCGGCCTTCGTCCCCATCCGGTGAAGGCGAAGCGGCTCGTCGAACGACTCGTAGATCGTCTTGACGGGATTCAGCGAAGAATACGGGTCCTGGAACACGATTTGAATTTTTTTGCGAACGTCGAAGCTTTCTTTTTTGTCCAGTGCGAGTATATCCCGCATGCCCCCATCGCCCAGCCGGTACAGCATTTCCCCGGAGGTCGGGGATTGGAGCCGGACGATGCATTTGCCCAGCGTCGATTTGCCGCAGCCGCTTTCTCCGACCAGGCCGAGCGTCTCGCCCTTTCGCACGAACAGACTGACGTTGTCCACCGCTTTGACTTGACCGACGACCTTCTTAAGCAGTCCCTTGTAAACCGGGTAATATTTTTTCATATTTCGGATGTCCAATAGGATATCGTCCTCGATCTCGTTGTCCGTTCGATTCATGTTAGGTACCTCCCATGCAGTTCCAGCATCTGACGCGATGTCCGCCGCCCAGCTCGGTTTCTTCCGGTGCGGTTTTGCACAGCTCTGTTGCATAGTCGCAGCGCGGAGCGAACTCGCAGCCTTCCGGCATATCCGACGGATCGGGCGTGCTGCCTCTGATCGTCTTCAGCCGCTCCTCCTTGCCGATTCCGAGTACGGGAACCGAATGCAGCAGCGCCTTCGTATAAGGATGCCGAGGTGTGCTTAGCACCTGGCGGACAGAACCGAATTCCACGATGCGGCCCATATACATGACCGCCACTTCATCCGCCATTTCGGCTACGATTCCCATATTGTGCGTAATGAGAATAATAGAGGTGCCGTATTGCTTCTGCACTTCTTTCATCAATTCGAGAATTTGCGCCTGAATCGTGACGTCCAGCGCAGTCGTAGGCTCGTCGGCGATCAGCAGCTTAGGGTTGCACACCATGGCCATAGCGATCATCGCTCTTTGCTTCATCCCGCCGCTGAATTGATGCGGGTAATCCTTGATCCGGGACGAAGCCATCGGGATGCCGAGAAGCGTCAGCATCTCCACCGCGCGGGCTTCGGCTTCTTTTTTGGATATGCGCTCATGCTGCAGCACATTTTCGATGATTTGATTGCCGATCGTGTATACCGGATTCAAGGAAGCCATCGGATCTTGAAAAATCATAGCGATTTCCTTGCCGCGAATGGAGCGGATGCCCCTTCCGTTCCTGTTCAGCCGGTTAAGGACGATCTCATCGTTACCCGGGTAGTAGGTAATCGTCCCTCCGGTAATCTTGCCCAGCTTCGGCAGCAGCTGCAGAATGGAATGCGCCGTGACGCTTTTACCGCATCCGCTTTCGCCGACGACGCCTAGCGTCCGGCCTCTTTTCACGCCGAACGAAACGCCGTTCACCGCATTGACGATACGCCTTCCTACCTGGAACCGGGTTTGCAGCTGATCCACCTTCAATATGAGATCGCGTTCGGCGCTCACGTGATAGCCCCCTTTCCGTACCGGGATTATTGATTAGGGTCCAGGACGTCGCGCAGCCCGTCTCCGAAAAAGTTGACGCCCATCACGAATAGGGAGATCGCCATTCCCGGCGGCAGCCACAGCCATGGATTGTTCCGGATGACATCTACGGCTTTGGCCGCGTTGATGATGTTCCCCCATGTAGGAATGCCCGAAGGGACGCCCAAACCGAGAAAGCTCAGCCCCGACTCCGCCAAAATATATCCGGCCGATGCAAGCGTAACCGTAACGATGACCGGACTAAGCGCATTGGGCAAAATATGCCGGAACATGATGGAGAACTCGCCGATTCCGAACGCGCGGCAAGCGTCCACGTAGTTCTCTTCCCTAAGCGACAAAAATCTCCCCCGTACGAGCCGATACGTCCCCGTCCAGCCCGTAACGGAGAAAATGAGAATCAGATTGAACAGCCCCTGTCCGATGTAAACGACCAAAATAAGGACGAGAATAAGCTGCGGAAACGTCATGAAAATTTCCGATATTCGCAATGTAATTTTATCGAACCACCCGCCCAAGTATCCGCTGAAGCAGCCGATAACCGTACCGATCAGCGCTCCTCCGAGAGCACCGCTCAAGCCGATCAAGATCGAGACGCGGGCGCCGTACAAAATTCTGGAAAACACATCGCGTCCCAGCTTATCCGTACCGAGCCAATGCTCGCCGGACGGGGGCATGAGCCGGCTGCCGAGATCGATTTCGTCCGGTTTATAGGAAGACAGAACAGGTGCCAGAGCCGCGCATAAAATCATGATCGCGATAATCGCGAACCCGACCATCGCCAGTCTGTTTCTGCTCAGCTTCTCCCAATTGCGAAGCGCCAAACTGGATTTTGCCTCCGCTGCTCCCATGAAAGATGCCTCCTTTCCTTTGCGATTTCCGTTAATTTGCCGTCAGACTTCTACCCGGTCCGGATAGCTATTCGAATCTGACTCTCGGATCCAGCAGCGCCGTCAGCAAATCGACCAGAAAGCTGGCGAACAGCACCATGCACGCCGTCATCATCGTCGTGATCATGACGACCGGGTAATCCTTGGCCGATACGGCGTTCAGGATCATCCCGCCCATTCCCGGCCAGCCGAAGACACTTTCGATGATCACCGTGCCGCCGATCAGGAGCGGCAGCCGGAAGCACAGCAGCAGCACGACCGGCATCAGCGCGTTGCGGAAGGCGTGCTTGATTGTGACCTTCCATTCGGGCAGCCCTTTACTGCGCGCGGTTTTGACGTAGTCCTTCCCCAGCACGTCCAGCATGGTGCCGCGCGTGTAGCGCATGAGCGCAGCCGTAAGCGAGAAGCCTAGCACAAGCGAAGGCATCGCCAAATGCCTGATCCGGTCGATAATGCCGGAATCCGCGTACTCGTATTGCCCCCCTATCGGTAGCCAGCCCAGTTTGATCGCAAAAATTTGAATGGCGATGATGCCGATGAAGAACTCCGGAATCGAGATGCCGATGATGCCGAGCACGGTATTTCCGTAGTCTGCGGCCGAATTTTGTCTGATGGACGAGATCAGGCCAAGCGCAATGCCGAGAACGGACGATACGAGCAAAGCGGCTATCGCCAGCTCGAGCGTTGCGGGAAGCCGGTTCGCGATCATTTTGGTAATGCTGCTTCCGTCGACCAGACTATAGCCGAGCTTCCCTTGCAGCAGATCGGTTAGCCATCTAAAAAACTGGATATATACGGGTGCGTCCAGCCCCATCGCTTTCTTGTAGCCTTCCAGATCGAAATTGGCCGAAGCCAGCAGCTCAGGCGGAATAAGGTAAGTGAGCGGGTCGCCGGGCGTCAGCTGGAGTCCGATAAAAATAATGACGGTGACCAGAAAGAGCATGGGAACGATGGATAAGAAACGAAAGGTAAAATAGTTGAGCATGTGACCGCCTCCTTAGGGATGCCGCCAAATAAAAGAACGGCAAGGCGCCTCGCTCGGTCGGCGCCTTACCGTGCGACATGGATGTGCGCGTTACTTCACTTTGAGCTCCCAATCCTGCTGCTTTCTATCGTAATTGGTCCATTCGTTGCCGAAAATGCCGGCGGTTTTCAGCCGCGATTCGTTGACGAGGACGTATTGCTTAATCGAGAATAGCGGCATATGCCAGAGGAACTGGCTTTCCATTTCTTGCAGTTTGCCGACGGCTTCCTTCCGCTTCTGCGGGTCGGACGCCCTGCGCAGTTCGTCGATGAGCGGATCCCATTTGTCCTTGGCGCCCCCAAGCACCTGCATGCCGAGCGGGCTGTCGGTATGGAACAAGCCGTAAGCTTCCTCGAGCGCCATGGCGGAAAGACCGGCATAGAGGAAATCGTATTCGCGCTTCGTGTAGATCAGCTCGAGCAGATTGCCCTTCATCAGGGAGGTTTCGACTTTCACGCCGACCTGCTCCCAGTAGAACTTGATCGTGTCGATAAGATCGACCGACTGCTGATCGGTATAGTAATACTGAAGCTTGATCGTCTGGCTGAAGTCAAAATTCGCTTCCTTCAGCAGCTTCTTGGCTTTCTCGGCGTCAAATTCGTATTTGACGACTTTGTTGTTGAATTCCGGCATGCGGCTCGGAATTTTGGTTTCGAGCAGCTCGGCTTGCCCCTTAAAGAGCTTTTCGGCGAGCGCTTTACGGTCGATCGCGTATAGCAAAGCTTGGCGGATGCGCAGGTCGGCAATTTTCTTGTTGCCCTTGCCGTCGGTGCCCGTCATGTTGGCCTGCAAGTACCGGTCGAAAAAAATATCGACGGGATAGGCGTTATACGCCGGGTTTTTAAGCGCCTCATTCACCAGATCCAAGCTCATAACCTGCATATAATCCAGTTGATTCGCTTGCGCTTTCGTGACGATTTTATCCTCCGTCATCGTTTGCAGCTTAATTTTTTCGATTTTGGGCTTCGTCCCGTAAAAATCCTTGAACACTTCCAGCATGGCGTAATTGTTCGGCTGAACTTCGGTGATCCGGTAAGGGCCGTTGCCGACCGGCTTCTCCCAGAAGGCTGAAAGGTGCAGCTTAGCGGGATCCTCTTTCTCGAGCAGATGCTTAGGATAAGGCGGCCACTGCGCCATAACGAGCTGAAAAACGCCGACCGGCTCGGTCAGCTTGATCGTCACTTTGCTGCCATCGATCGTAACGCCCTTCAAGTCGTTCGCCTTCCCCGTCTTCCAGTCGTCCGCCCCCGCGATCTTGCCGAATGCGCCCGAAAATACCGCATTGATCGATGCCGATTTGAGAGCCATGCCGAGGCTCCATTTGACATCCTCTGCCGTAAACTTCACGCCGTCATGCCATTTGACATCGTCTCGCAGCGTAAAGGTATACGTCAGCCCGTCGGAAGAAACCGTAAATTCCTTCGCAAGATCTTTGCCTACCGGCTCCACTTTCTCGTTCAGCATGAGCAGCCTGCGGAACAGGTTCGTTTTGAGAAAGCCGCCGTAATCCGCCCAAGAAGCACCGAATTTGTCATCCGGTCCTCCTGCCACTAACAGGACCTTCTCGCCCATCGGATCCGGCGCCGCCGCAGTCGACTTTACGATTCCCCCGCCGGTGCCGCCTTTCGAGTCCGATTTCGTGCATGAAATCAGGATGCTTGCGAAGAAGACGATGGAAAGCATGACAACCAACGCTTTTTTCATAGCCAACCTCCCTGTTTTCTTTTTAACAAAAGGCTCGCGGCATAAGCCCGGCCTTATATGCAACCGCTTCAGGTTAGCAAAGCGGGAGCTTCGTGCTGCAGCTGCCTGTTTCCGTCTTTGCTGTATCTATACGTGAGACTCCGTCACAATATGCTTCGCTGCATTCCCTTCTCGAAACCATCGTTATACCCCCGTACAATGCTAGGACACCCTAATGTTCTGGCAGAGAACAGCTACGTAAAACATTGGCCCTGAAGAGCGAGCCGCCGCATTACCGGAAGCTCGAATTAACGGATTAGACATACTTGCCGAGATTGAAATAAAACCAAATGACCTTAAAACCGTCACTTGGTTTTTTGCGTTTGGCTTTTGAAAACGCATGATTGCCTATGCATCCTCGGAATCCTTATGATTCAACGATTGCTGTGCGATTGCCGGACGAAGCCTCGCCACAAAAAACAGACCGCCAAGCTGAAGCATGGCCATGACCAGCCCGAAAGCCGCAGGCTGCCGGTCGATCAGCAGACCGAACAGCGGAATACTGAGCGTAGCCGGAATGGCCGCCAGCGTGAAAAGCGTAAAGTGGCCTTTAAACGTTGTTCCGTCCGACCGCTCGAACAAATCGTTCAGGAAATACACATAAGCCATGGGAGCCAGATTCGTGGCGATCAAGACGATAATAAAATAATCAAGCGGCAAAAATAATGCCGTAAACGGCGAGCCGAGTCCGACGATCCCGATCGCGAGAAGAATCGCCTTATTGCCGTAGCGTCTGGCTAATTGTCCGCAAACGTAGTAGCTGCATGCCTTTACCACCGTTCGGATAAAGATACCGGATGCCAAAATGTCTTTCATCCGAGCCGCATTTTCACGAAACCCTAGGCTGATATACAGTCCCGTTGCCGACCAGCAGAACGCGAAAAGAATAACCGCAGCGAAAAAGACCCGAAAATACGGCTGACGTTTGATTGCTGTCCATTCCTCCCGGTATAACGAAGCGAAGGTAGCCCGGTTCCCTGCTTCCCCGCCGTTCACCGGCACTTTATCGAGCATCAACGTCGTAAGCAAGTGAAGCGCCGCTACGATCGCCGCGAAAATAAAAAGGATATGGTAGTTCGCGATCGTACCCGCAGCAGGTCTGCCAAGCACCCACTGGATGCCGACGCTGACAACGGTCGAGCATAGCTGGCCGATCGCCAGACTGTTGCTCATAACCACTACGCGCGATCGGCTGTCGACATTCCGGTTAAGCAATTCATATAGAGGAAGGGAAAGACTCCCCACGCAAAAGTAGTAAGCAAAAATGGAGAACAAGACGATGTAGATCACGACGGCCGGGACCGGCATGTATAGAGACAGCGCCAATCCTGCGATGCTCGTCAAACTGAAAAAGCTGAAGAGGATGAACATTTTTTTATAGTGCCGGAATTTGCTTAACAAATAAGCGGAAAACACGGCGCTCAAGATCGCGCCCAAATTGACGAGCGAATCGACGCTGCCTGCCTGTGACGGATTTCCGCCCAAAATCATGATGAGCGACGCCGAAATGCTGGAGTCCAGCAGCATCGTCAAGATAACGCCGTATAAGGAAAAGAGCAGATACGTCAGGACAAACTTTCGGTTTGCCGGCTTCACGCAGGATACCCCTCGCTATTTCGGAGTCTTACGCTTGTTCCGTCCATGGTAATCCCGCCTTTTCTCCATCATGCGTGCTCGCTTGATGTATGGGACTTGTCGTAATCAATATATGAAACCGTTGTTTCAAATTAGTACCGGTCACTGGCAGCAGCAAGGAAAACCGTCCGGAAATCGCGGACGGTCCTTTGGTGCATGGCTCTACGTTTGTGCGTGTGGGAGGGAATGGGTAGGGGCTTTCAACCGCTCTTGAAATCGTGTGATCTGGAATTGGATTTGCGGGTATCACACGATTTCAAAGGCGGCCCGTAAACTTTGCAGCCCCTACCCATTCCCTCTGCTCTCCTTTGCTGCTTCCTGTTACGCCTTTGTTCCCTACCGATCTTCCAGCCGGTATTCATTACCATGAACACCGCTGTCCTTGTCCAGACGGAACGTAGGATGCGTTATTCGCCGCATTCCCTCTCGATTTCATTGCCAAGCGGAACTGCAGTACGCTATTCGCCTCTTTTTGAATGATACATTGGTGTTTTGCCGAAAATAACGCACTCTCGTTCCGTTAAGCGTCGATTACCCGCTCGAAACAAGAAATAAAGGACTGACGTTCCGCTCATTCCTTATTAAAGACCCATCCTGCTGGTTCTTTATGATGGGAGCCCTATCCAATCTTTTACTTGAAATTGGGAATCCCTGCACGCTTCCATACAGGAAAGATTTATACTTTCTAATTCAAGTAAGGGTAACACCATATAAATTGTTTATCTTCAAGGAAAAACGGCTTCGCTGTCTTTTGACGGCGCGTTTACCGAGATTTAGAGCGACTTCCACGATAAAGCAAAAAAACCGCGTATCCGCGGTTTTCGTTCGATTCGAAACTATTCGGCTGCTTGCAGGGGTTGCTTCTCCGTTTCACTTGAATCCCTGATCACGGTACCGAACGTAATTTTCATGCTTGGGGCATGCGTGAAGCGCGAATTGACGCTAAACGTGCTCGACAGCAGCGCTTCCGCTTCATATTGCTCTTCCGCTTCCTGCCGGGTCGTTCCCCTGCTCAGTAAGCGTTCTATATACGCATCGCGATCGCCCGGATCATCGCCGAAACCGTCCGTACGAATGGCATCGAACAGCCGCTGCCGCAGCGTTCGTTCCATGCCGGGCTCGAGAATGACTACCTTGTCGCTCATCCGGCACTGAATTTCCTTAACGCCCAGTTGACCGAGCTCATGCGGCAGTGCGGCACCGATGTTGCCGTCCTTCCCTCCGCGCCTCGCGTCTTCCTCGAATAATTTCTGGAGCACCCCTAGTCGGATATACTGGGATTGATCGAGCTCCCCCATATAGAAATCCGCCATGCAAGCGATCCAATGCGGCTCGAAGCAAATGATTTTCCCGCCGTCCTTGACGCAATCGATCATTTTCCGCAGCGTTTCCAGCGGTTTGGTCATATGCAGCAGGAACGCATGGCATAGGACGATATCGAAATCCCGTTCTAGGACAGCTTTATGAACATCGCCCAAAATAAAAGCTGTTTCGTAGGGCAGCTCGCCGAACAGCTCCTCTGCCCGGCTTAGCAGTTTCTTTCCTTGATCCACTCCGGTATAGGACGACCCCTTCGGCAGAAGGGGCAGCAGCTTTAGTCCCAAATAGCCGTAGCCGCAGCCAAAATCAAGCAGACGCACCGGCTTCGTCAGCTTCCACACAGACTTTACCAGGAACTCCAGATAATCATCGTTGTAATATAAATCCCTCGTTTGCCGCAAATACTCGATCCTCTCATCCCACTCGCTTGCCGCCATTCGAAAGCTCCTTTCGATATCCGCGTCCATCACGTCCCTCATTGTAATGGTCTGGAAGAAGCGATGTCCATAGAAGAAACGATTATAATGAACTTCCCTTCATTCGATAGGATAAAATGGCAGAAATGTCCTGCGTTCATTCGCTTTATATACATCCAGCACCTTTACTATTGTCAACAATCCTACTGTTGATTAAAAGAGTGAAATCTACTATACTTGCATTGTTTGTATGGATTCATTCCAAAGAAGGAGCGCTCGGCACATGACATCGCTACATGCCCAAGCTAATGATGATTGGAATTCCCTAACCTTCTTTTATAAGTACGCTTGCCATTTGAAAGCATCCTGTTTCCCCGTACTTACGGCCAATCGTAGAACGTATCGAACGACGGAACGGGAAATTTTGCTATTCGGCGACAGCCACAGCTGGGGGCAAGGCAGTCCCGATTTTGACGGACTTCATTTCTATTCGCCGCACATGGCCTTTTCGTACAATAAAGGGTATTACGCAAGATTGAGCAAACACGTGCAGCAAAAGCTAGACTTCCCGGCATCGGCAGTATTGCCCGGATCGACGGAGATCCCGCTGCAAGGCCGATTCTGTGAGGCCGCATGCGATTTCTATCCGCCTTATGAAGCAGCCGGCTTCTACGCGCCTGAAGCGAATAATGACAAAGCCAAAGAGCATCTAGGTTATTTGGCTGAGGACGGCAAATTCGGAAAGAAGGTCTTTGTTTTATCGCCTTTCACGGAAAGCGCCATGCATGATGCGGAAGGACATCTTACGCTCAAGTCGCCTGTCCGCAAACTATTTGTCGGAATTGTGGCGGGTCCGCACGGCTCCAAGCTCGAAATCGCGTTGGCGGCTTCTCCTTACAGCGTTATCCCCCCCGGCTTTCCCAAAGTATATCGGGTAGCCGCCGGCCGTCTAGCGGAGGTTGACAAGCACGAAGCTGAAATCGGGGTATCCGGCTCCGTCATTCTGGATACCTACCGCTCGACCGGGCCGGCTGACTGCGTCTATTGCGTCGATTATGGCATGAAACAGACGGGAATCTTATCTTTGCGGTATGCGGGCGAGCATCCGTCGGCTTCAGGTTGCGAGCTTGGCAGGCTTACGCTTGATGCACCGGCCGTCCTGATTCGCGGTATCGTTTTTGACGGCAACCGGATTCGCAATTTTGCTATGGGAGGACATACCGTCGGTCAATGGATAGGCGACGGCACCGCAAGCTTTCATGACGTGTCTTATCCGCATACGGACGAATTGCTTAGCTACGTGCCTTTTACCCCGACGCTTGCGATCATTCAAGCACCTGTCGTCAACGAATACCTTAATCAGACGGAAATCAGCGATTTTCAACGGAATCTCAGCAGCTTGATCGGGAAGTTGAATGCGCATTTGAACGATGGCCGTGAACGCAAAACGGATTTTCTGATCTTTACGACACCTGGGGATCAAAGAAACGTGTTCCAAGGCGAGCCCTCGAAACCGATCCCCTATTCCGCTTATTTTGAAGCGGTCAACCAATTTTGCTTGACTCATCAATATGGTTTTATCGACTTTCAACGTTATTTTGCCGATGCCGTGAAAGCGGGCATGCTCGATCACGATCTGCTCTATGACGACGCGATCCATCCAAGCCCGTTTGTCAACGAATGGATAGCCAAAGGATTGATTAGCGCGTTGGACATGCTCTGGTAACCGGCAGATAGGCACCCGTACCATCTGTTTTGTACAAAATAAAAATGCGGCTTTTTCTTTGTCCATTGAGTAGCGAATGCCGATCCGGTATGATTGGTCTTGTCGATAATGAGAATCATTATCTATAATATTCGACTCTATTGGAGGAAGGAAACATGAACAAGGTAACAAGAAGAACGGCTCTGCTATGCACGATCGCTATCATGGGGGCAATGCTGTTGGCCTGCGGCGCCAAAACAGATAAGGAAGCGGCCGGAACAGCCAGTCCGTCCGTCTCGCCTTCGGGTTCGCCCGCAGCTTCCGCTGCGCCGAAAGAATCCGCAGCGCAGACGACACGTAAATATAAGGATTATAAGGGGCATGAGATCGCGATTCCGACCGCTCCGAAGCGGCTGATCTTTTTCGGCGAGACGATCGGCGATCTGGTTGCGCTCGACTACAAGCCGGTAGGCGGCGGTCAAACGTTTATGCAAGGGGCCGTTTTCGAGAAGCAGCTACAGTTTGAGGATGTCGGCTTTCCCTTGAATTTGGAGAAGGCGCTGAGCCTGAAACCCGATCTCATCATAACGGGCGATACCGATGAAAAGGCGTACGAATCGCTCTCCAAAATCGCGCCTACGCTAATGTTCGATACATTCGCGCCCTTAGAGGAAAGGATCGTTCTACTGGGAGATCTCATCGGGAAGAAGCAGAAAGCCGAGGAATGGCTCACCGCTTATAAGAAGAAAACCGAAAGCATGTGGGCCAAACTTCAGGCTGCGGGTATGAAGCCGGGCGAAACGGCAACGGTACTGACCTACTATCCCGGAAATAAGCTGTTCATTATGGCTCGCGCCGGACTTCCGCAATTTATTTACGACAAGAATGGCTTTAAGACGACGCCGAAGGTGCAAGCCGTACTTGATGCCGACAAAGGCTTCGAGCAAATCTCGCCGGAGGTGCTCCCGGAGTTTGCCGGCGACCGGATATTCATCCTGAATCCGATCCCTGACGAAGCCAAGCGGTCGACCGAAGATTTGCTGAAAAGCCGGATCTGGCTCGATCTCCCTGCCGTGAAGAAAGGCAATGTCTATTTTATGGATATCCAAAAATCGAACAGCGACGCAGCGACTAGGGATTGGCTGATTGAAGAACTGCCGCGACTGCTTACGGAGAAGTCGAAATAGCGTCGTCCCGGCTTGATCATCCATGATTCAGATGCAAGCGAATAAAGAAGCTTCTCAACCCTCGTTGAAAAGCTTCTTTATTTTGATTATAATAGTTGTGAACGATAATCATTCTCAATAAAAAGGGAGGTGGAGTTATTGATCCGCCCGCAATCTTCCCCCGTATCTTTGCGTACCTTGTTATTTCAGTTATCCGGCATAGAGCTTGTCATTCGGCCCGTCGGCTGGAAATCCGGCATCCTCGCTGCGGATCTCCATCAGCTATTGATTATTACGGACGGAAGAGGCAGTTTACATATCGGCGATGGATTTGCTGTTGTCGCCGGACAAATGCTATCTGCTTGCGCCGGGAGACATTCTGCAGCTCGAGAACGGCTACGATAGCGCCCTTCGCTTCTATCAGATCACGTTTACGGCAATCCGAACCGAGCGCACGAGACACGTGTCGCATAATGAACGCCTTATCCAAGACCGGTATGAGTTGGCGGCGTATCCGTTCAACCGGCTGGAGCGGTTGTCCGAGGAGCTTTATGACGGAAGAAACAACCGCTGCGATATCGAATGGTTTAAACAGCATATGAAGTTCCAGGAGCTGCTCGGCTTTCTGCTGGAGCACAACCTTCATTCCGAGCATTTATTTAATTCCACGCGTTCCGTCGAGAGCACCATCCGATATTTGCAAAACCATTACATGCACAATATTACGGTCAAACAGCTTGCCCAGCTTGCGAGCGTGTCCCAATGGCAGTACACCCCGATTTTTCAGGAGTTAACGGGGAAAAAGCCGCTCGACTACCTCACGGAGCTGCGCATTAACCGTTCGAAGGAGCTTCTGCTAAACTCCAGCGAGCCTTTGCGGGAAATCGCGAAGCAAGTCGGCTTTACCGACGAATATTATTACAATCGCCGCTTTCGCCAGACTACGGGAACGACGCCGAAGCAGTATGCGCGGCTGATGCGGCGCAAGAATATAGTCAGAGACTGGACAGGGCACGAAATTGAGATTCCCGTCCAGCCCAAGCGAATCATCTTCCATGGCGAAACGTTCGGCGACCTGCTCGCCCTCGGGATCATCCCGATCGGCTGCGCGTCCGCATGCCTGCTAGGAACCGTTTATGAGGATCACGCCGAGCTGGTTCAAGATGTCGGCTTTCCCATTAATGCTGAGCGATCGGGCTCTCTTGAGCCGGATTTAATCATCATGGCCAATCCCGATGAAGCGCAGTATAAGCAAATATCCAAAATAGCGCCGACGGTAACCTTCAATTCCTTCGCGCCGCTCGACCAGCGTCTGTACACGCTCGGCGATATGCTCGACAAGAAGCAGGAGGCCGAGAAATGGCTAACGGCCTTCAACGCCAAATCCGCCGCGATGTGGCAGAAGCTGCAAACGTGCGTGAGGCCCGGAGAAACGGCGTCCGTGTTCATCTTCGTTCATGGCGCCCGCTTATTCGTGATGGGAGCCGTCGGCTTCCCTTCCTCCCTCTATCATCCGCACGGCTTCCGCCCGGTAGATAAAATTCAAGAGCTTTTGGATGCCGGTCACGGCTTTATCGAGATTCTTCCATCCTCGCTACCCGTCTATGCCGGGGACCGCATCTTCATGCTTATGCACGATCGCGAAGATTCCAGCCGCGCCGCCCATGCCTTGATGGACAGTCCGCTTTGGCAAGCGATGCCTGCCGTCCAGAAGGGCCACGTCTATCTCGTCGATGCCGCGATGTGGAACTCGAACGACGCCATGACGCGGGAGAAGCTGCTTGACATGCTACCCGGTTTGCTGCGTAAAAGCTCGTAACTTTTGCTGAAAATAGAAAGGTCCGATTCCTCTGTGGAATCGGACCTTCTTTTACCCTACTAACGCCCAGCCCTGTACTCATCGTCATCCAGACCAAGCTGCTTATTTCTCTCCTTGAACCGGATATTATGCGAAGAGACGTAGGCGACCTTAGGAGCTTCCGGATCGATAAACAGCTTGGCGCTGTTGACCGCAAGCACGGCGTCCGTAAAGGCTCCGGCGATCAGCCTGACTTTACTGGCATGATTGACGAAATCGCCTGCAGCGAAAATGCCCGCCAAATTCGTCTCCCGCTTGTCGTTGACGAGGGCGATATCGTCCTCCATCTTGAGCCCCCATTCGGCCAGCGGGCCGTAATCGCATTTCAGGCCGTGGTTGACGATAACCGCATCGACTTCGAGGCGCTCTTCTTCACCCGTTTCCACATGCGAGACAGTCACCTCTTCGATCGCCACGCCGCCGCTATGCAGCTGCGTGACCGCAAAAGGCGTCTTTACGCTCACAGCGGATTGCTTCATGCGTACGACGTTTTTCTCATGCCCCCCGAATTCGTCGCGCCGGTGAACGATCGTCACGCAGTCTGCGATCGGCTCGAGCTCATTTGCCCAGTCCACGGCGGAATTGCCGCCTCCGCTAATTAGCACCCGTTTGCCGCGAAAAGCTTCCAGCTCCTGCACCGTATAATGCAAATTTTCCACCTCGTAGCGGTCGGCGCCGGCGATATCCAGCTTCTGCATCGTCAGAATGCCGTATCCGATCGCGAGTACGACCGTCCGTGTATGATGACGTTCGCCGTTCGACGCCGTCAATAGAAACGTACCGTCTTTCAGCCGTTCAAACCCCGTTATTTGCTGCCCCAGCACGATCGTAGGGTCGAACGTTTTTGCCTGCTGCACCAGTTGATCGATCAGGCTCTCGCCAAGCAGTGGGGTCATGCCTCCGACATCCCATATCATCTTCTCGGGATAAATGCGTATCCGTCCGCCAAGTTCCTCTTTCGCTTCGATCAGTTTCGTCTTCATATCCCGCATGCCGCTGTAAAAAGCCCCATATAGACCGGCAGGCCCTCCGCCGATGATCGTTATATCGAATAACTCCAGTTGCTCGCTCATGATTGCCTCCGCATGTAGTATTTCTATTTTTCATTGTCGCGCTACGTCATGCACCGAATTGGGCTCGGTGCAAGCGGCTGTATACGCCGCCCGTCGTGAGCAGCTGATCGTGATCGCCCTGCTCCGCTATTCCCTGCTCGGCTACGACGACGATCCGGTCCGCATTCTTGATGGTCGCCAAACGGTGCGCGATGACCAGCGTCGTACGTCCCTTGGACAGCTCGGCTAGCGCTTGCTGTATCGCCGCCTCGGTCTCCGTATCGAGCGCCGACGTCGCTTCGTCCAGAATAAGGATCGGAGGGTTTTTCAGAAACATCCGGGCGATGGAAAGCCTCTGCTTTTGGCCGCCCGACAGCTTCACGCCCCTCTCTCCGATCACCGTATCCAGCCCATCCGGCTGCGTTACAATAATCTCCTCCAGTTGAGCCCTCCGCGCCGCTTTCCAAATCTCTTCCTCGGTTGCGCCAAGCTTGCCGTAGGTGATGTTCTCGCGGATCGTGCCGTCGAACAGAAAGACGTCCTGCTGCACGATACCGATCTGGCTCCGCAGCGATTCCAGCTTCATCCGGCGAATATCGATACCGTCGATGGTAATGCTCCCGTCTTCGATCTCGTAGAAACGCGGCAGCAGACTGCAAATCGTCGTTTTGCCGGCTCCGGAAGGTCCGACCAGCGCTACCGTTTCGCCTGCTCGAATGGTTAAGTCCACCTTCTGCAGCACTTTATCCCTGTTTTCGTAGCCGAACGTAACGCCATGAAAGCGAATGTCGCCCTTCAAGTGCTCGACATGCTTCGCATCCGGGGCATCGGCAATGTCCGGCTCCGTTTCCAGCAGATCAAGGTAGCGGCGGAAGCCGGCGATTCCTTTCGGATACGTTTCGATGACCGAGTTGATCTGTTTGATCGGCCCGAGGAACACGTTCGACAGCATGACGAATGCGATAAATTCGCCGTAGGTCATATTTTTCTGAAGAACGAACCAGGTGCCGCAAACGAGTACGAACAGCGAAACGAATTTCATCAATATATAGCTGAGCGATGAGTTCCAAGCCATGATTTTGTATGCAAGCAGCTTCGTCAGGCGGAACCTTTCGTTGTTCTCGGTAAAACGCGCGATTTCGTGTTTCTCGCCTACGAATGCCTGAACGACACGGATGCCGCTTACGTTGTTTTCGACTCGCGCATTGTAATCGGCGATATCCGAGAACATGTGATTAAAGGCAACCGACATTTTGCGGCTGAAATACAAGGACAAGTAAATCATGAGAGGAATAATGATGAACGTCAGCACGGCAAGCTGCCAATTGATGCCGAGCATAATACCGAACGCGCCGGTCAGCGTCATAAGGGCGATGAACAGATCCTCCGGACCGTGATGCGCGATTTCGCCGATATCCATTAAATCGTTGGTCATGC
The DNA here is from genome assembly GCF_046244365.1 of Paenibacillus litoralis. NCBI lineage: Bacteria > Bacillati > Bacillota > Bacilli > Caryophanales > Paenibacillaceae > Paenibacillus > Paenibacillus litoralis. The sequence continues at coordinate 5,149,015 of NZ_CP176395.1, forward strand.
GGGAGACCAGATGTCCTGTTTTGTTGTTATCGAAGAACCCGAACGACAGTTTCTGCACGTGCACGAACAGCTTCCTGCGCATGTCGGTTTCGATGTTGATGCCGAGCATATGTCCCCAATACGATACGACATAATGTAGAGCGGCGCTGATTACATAGATGCCGAGAAGGCCCACGCACCCCCATAAGATCCAATTCCAATTGCCGCCCGGCAGCAAATCGTCCACGACGCGATTAACCGCAAGGGGGAAGGACAGCTCCAGCAAAGCCGCGATGATCGCACAGGAGAAATCCAGAATGAACAGCCTTCTATAAGGCCGATAGTAAGCAAAAAAACGCCGAAGCATGGAAAAACCTCTCTTTCGCTGTATAGTGTCGGAGCCTTACGTTCACGGACGGCGAACCAACCGGCCCCCGGCCAAACCGTCCTCGCACTCCTAGTGATATTGATTCTCATTACCACTCCGTAAATTGTAGGCCACCCCCTGTGAAATGGCAATGGACAAAAGCTACGATTTTTTTGTACAAATTCTACGATTTGCCTCCCCTTTTTTACCGGCTGCGCCGTTCCGTCCTCCCTGGTTGAATCGGGTTGCCGGGTAACCGGACGTCAGCGGATTTCCGAATTTGTCAAAAAAAAGCCTTCCCTGCGATAAACGCCGGAAGGCTTCCATAGAGCATTATGCGGATCTCCCCCGCTGGGCGTCTTCTAAACGCAACATTCCGCGCCCGAGCACGAACAACCCGGAAACGCAGATAAGCAGCAAACAGAAGGAATAAGGCAGCGCCTTGTTCGCCGTATACAAAGCCGTCCCGGTAACGGGGCCGATGAAGGCGCCTCCTCCTTGCAGCGCCGCGATGAAGGAGGCGACGCTCCTCTGCTCGTGATCCTGCACCGCTTCGGAAGCGCCTGCGCTGTATCCCAGCAGCGTGAAGCCGATGCCGATGCCGAGAATCGTAAAGTCCGCGTAAACGAAACGAACGAAAACCAATAGCCTGAGCCGAAAACGGTCGTGCCGTACATTTCCTTGAAGCCTACCTTCAACTTATAGTCGTTTAACCCGATCATTCGGGAAAGCCCGATCAGCGTAGGCGGTTCGGCCATCCGCTCCATCATGATCCTTCGCGCCAGCCGGATTTTTTCCATATCGTCCTTGCTCAGCTTGGATGACTCGGGTTTCCCGTCAAACAGGAACGAACGAAAAGCGGTCGAAAGGATTTCCATCACGCCGCATTCGATCTCGTAATGTAAGGTTCCGCGCGTTCGGGAAGATTGGACGAGTCGATTCAGGACTACGGATGCGACCGGATCGATCGTATCTTGGAATATTTGAAAGCCCCGGCCCCCAAGAATGCTGGTAAAGTCGACCGTTCGCGTCCCGTTTTCATCCTCCATAAAATGATGGAACGTCGACACAGGAATGCCTATGCCGAGTAGAAGAAACGGCTCGTTGCCATAAAATTCGAAGTGAACCTCCTTCTGCAAATTCATAAACTGAAGCGCGCAGCTTCCGGGCACGAATTCGTGACGATTGCCGGCTGCGCTCACTTCTCTCGATCCTTGAATGCAATAGCTCAACTCCACCATGGGCGCTTTAGGAAAAAGCTTCATAGTGCGGCTGCGATGAAACGTGTACTCCGACATGACGACCTCCATTTCGAACCGGGGGACCAGCCTGCGAATAGTCCCTTCTCCTACCTGGGCCCGAAGCGTCATATGCTCCGTCCGGTCCTTGCTCCTTCTTGGCAGCTGAAGTCCGTCGAAGAAAAGATTAAAGTTATGGTGAAAGTCCATTGTGCTCATGGCTGTGCGCTCCGTATAATGATAATCGTTCTCACTACACTTCCATTATAGCGCCAACCTCTTCGTCTGACTATCCCTGCTGCAGGATATTCTTAGGATAAACGGCTTCGACGACACGGTTATGAAGAAATTAACCTCCAAATACAGGCCTAGAGACGAACCGTATGCAACCCGCGAGTATCGAACCGTTAACTTAGCATATCCTTATTCGGAATGACCAAAGAGCCGGGATTCGCCCCGATGATCGGGATTAAGCCAGAACCGGCAACGAAGTTCATAGCGACAAACAAAAAGACAGCTATCCGGATAGCTGCCTTCGTGGTTGAAGCTATTCTCATTCGTGTGTATGCGTTCACTCGTCCGCTCGCCGAATATTAGTACAAATCCTGCTGCAAGCGAATCATGTCCCGGCACGGAATGCCGTTCTCATAAATCGGTTCCTTGTAATGCCTGACAAAAAAGTCCGGATCCACGCCCGTAATGCGAAATCCGCACTTCTGATACAAATAAAGCTGCATCACGCTGGAATTGCCCGTTCCGACCTCGATCGTCTTATAGCCGAAGCCTCTGGACGTTTCGATCGCATGCTTGACCAATTTACCGCCCAGTCCTTGTCCCTGCATCTCTTCCGCAACCGCGATATTCACCAGCTCGACCGTATGCGGCCTCGTCGGGAGAAGCATGTAGGCGCCGACGAAATCTCCGTCCTTTTCCATAACGTAGCACTTGCAGCGCGTCGCGTAATCTTGAACAACCTGCTCCTCCGGGTCAGCCAAAAGCAATAACGCCATCGGCAACCGTTCGTCCGCTCGTAACAGTCTGATTTCCATGCTGCTTATCCTCCTAAATCTTTAACGGTCCCATCCCTCATCTTTATTCGATCCGGCTGGCGACGGATCAATTGGGCTCAGCTCAGCCATTCTTTAAATTCGTGCGTCCTCCAATCGTTCTCACCGATTTCCTTCTCATTGTCGATCACGATTTGATAAGCGCAGCGGATCGCCTTCGCGGCATCCATCCGTTCGCCTTCCTGGGGATCCGTCAGAATGCCTCCGCACACTATCGTTAAAGCCGCCGCAGAGAACCAAGCCAGTCTGAATTCGAAGCTGTCGCCCGCGCTTACCGAGAACAATACCTCATGCTTGGCTTGCTTTAACGTTTTTTCGAGCGGCGACTCCTCGGCTTTCTTGTCAAACAGCTTGGACCAAAGCGATTCCACCGGTTTCGGATGTTTGTAGGTTTGGATCCCTATTTCGTACCCGGATAAAAGCTCCATGCGGTTAAGCGCTCGATTCGGACAGTCGTAAACGACGATTCGAAACGGCAAAAAACCGGAGTGACGCTCGAACGAAAAATCCGGATGAATATCCGCATCCATGTTAAACTTCCTGATCTCCTCCAGCCATTGCGGGATAATTCCGTCGTTCAGTTCCTTCACATGCACCGTCAGTTCGTAACTCATTCTGCCGCTCCCTCATGTATGATTGCGCGTTGTTCCAAAGCTTTCCTTTACCGCATCCTCCGGATCCCAGATCGACCAAGCGCCCTCCAGCAAATTCCCTTCGTTATCCCTGAAATAAAAATATCTTGCCTCGCCTGCGCCTAACGCCGTCAATGGCTTGACGATGTCGACGCCGTTTTGCGTCAGTCTATTGTACGTATTTTCAATATCGGGGCAGTTCATCGCCATAATCGGAAAAGCGGCGCCGTTCCGGTTAATCTCCAGCGGCTGCTTCGCATTCGTTTCGACAAGCAGCAGCGCGATCGCATGCAGGTGCGGATAATGGAGCACGGCGATTCGCGAGCCCCGGTCCTCGAGCGATTGAACCAATCGCAGCTCCAGGTTTCGTACATACCAGTCGATCGACTGCTCGATATTCGCTGTAGGCACATAGGTATAACCGATTCTCGTGACCAAAAGGTTTTCGCTCATTTGCACAGCTCCTTCATTTAGAATACCGCACTTATTTTACCATATTATGGTCAATCTTGTCCTCCATCTATTACAGCGATACGACGAGCAGAGACGGCAGCTGATTCCATGAAAAGACAAAAGTCCGGGGAACCGCTTCCCCGGACACGCTTCATTCGCTTTCACCGAAATATCGATTCGTCCATCAGGCGCAGCTCCGGACTGATCGAAGGGCGAAAGCCCATTTGGGCAAGGACGTCCTTCTCCAAATCGATCCCCGGCGCGATTTCGGTCAGTTCAAGACCGTCCGGCACAATCCGGAAGACCGCGCGTTCCGTCACATACAGAACCGTAATGCCCTTCTGGCTGGCATAGGCGGCATTAAAGGTCAAATGGCCGATCCGGTCCACGAACTTCCGGTGGCGGCCCTCTTGCACGATGCATAATTTGCCGTCGGCCGCTTGTACGCGCAATCCGCCTGCCGTGAAGGTCGAGCAGAACACGACTTTCTTGGCATTATGGCTAATATTGATAAACCCGCCGCAGCCGGTAATCGATCCGCCGTATTTGCTGACGTTCACGTTACCTTGCGGATCGGCCTCCGCCATACCGAGAAAAGCGGTGTCGATACCTCCGCCGTCGATAAAATCGAACGCGGAAGGCATGTCCAGCACGGCATAGGGATTGGTCGACGCACCGAAGCTGAAACCTTTGGCCGGAATGCCGCCGATCGGCCCCGAATCGAGGACGAGCGTGAAATCGGTTCTGCCTTCCTCGCTGGCCACATAGCCGATCCCTTCGGGAATACCGATTCCGAGGTTGACTACGTCTCCTGCCGCAAGCTCCCGGATCGCCCTTCTCGCAATCATTTTGCGTTCATCGAGCCTCAGCGGCTCTAACCGGTCTCTAACTTCGCGGATTTGGCCCGTATAGGACGGATTGAACCGCTCCGTAAAGGATTGCGGATGATGCTCCGATTCGGCGACGACAACGGCATCGACCAACACGTTCGGCAGCACGACCTGCTGCGGATCGAGCGAGCCGCCGACGGCGAGCCGCTCCACTTGAACGATAACGATTCCGCCGCTGTTGCGCGCCGCTTGCGCAGCTGCGAACGTTTCGAGCGTGATCGCTTCTTTCTCCATCGACACGTTTCCGTATTCATCGGCCGTTGTTCCTCTCAGGAATGCGACATCGACCGGAAACGATTTATACAATAAAAAATCCTCGCCTGCCAGTTCGACGCGATCAACCAGTTCCTCGGCCGTCGCTTCGTTGAGCTTGCCTCCGGAATGCCGCGGGTCGACGAACGTGTGCAGTCCGACCTGCGTCAGCGTGCCCGGCTTGCCCGCCGCGATATCCCGGAACAAGTGGGCGATGACGCCTTGCGGGAAATTGTACGCTTCGATCTTCCCTTGAACCGCAAGCTTCGTAACAGCCGGCATCGCCACGAAATGTCCGCTGATTACCCGCTTCAACAACCCTTCGTGCGCGAGATGATCGAGACCTCGTCCCGAGCCGTCTCCTTGCCCGGTCGCACAGACAAGGGATAAGCCCATCGGGGCCTTTTCGTGCAAAAAACGCTTTTCGAGCGCGGATGTGAGCGCTTCGGGATGACCGGTTCCGACAAAACCGGCCACCGCTATCGTTTGATTGGACTGTACGAGCCCGGCTGCTTCTTCAGCCGTCAACAAGCGGACCTTTTTTCCGTACATGATGTTAGTTAGACCCCCGTAACTTCGAGAACGGTGCTGTTCACTATTTATTTGACCATAGGTTGTTTAATGGAAATGCACGTAGATTATTATACTCCTCGGGTCGGATGTCTGCAAAACAATAAATGACAACCTTTAAAGTAACTTACCGTTCATTCTGAGCATTCCCCCATTCGTGCGGGTAACGTGCGGAATAGGATAGAGAGATACCCACGAATCGTAAAGAGGCCAACCAGTAATATCCGGTTGACCCACTCATACGAAGAGGCAATCCCTCCGCCATTTTTACGGTTTTCAAGACAGCCTCTTTCACGAACGCTATGCTTTTCAGTAATACGGACCTTGGCCGTGCCCATGTCCGCCGCCATGATGACAGGGCGGGAAAGGCAAAATGTCCCGGATGCCGGATACCGGATAGTGAAACGTGGCGAACTGCGTATGGTACAAATATTGTAGAACATAAACTTCGTTCTGACGGACGCCGCAAATAACGCCCGAAACACCTTGGCCGTTCGCAAGCGAAATGCCGACATTGCGCCCAATCAAGTTCTGCGCTTTATGGAGCACCCCCGGGTTTCCCGGAATTCCGGGAGGAGCGGGAGGATAATGTGAAGGATTTTGCCCGTACATGCGCCGTCACCCTTTGCGGTAGTATAGACGTTCATCACAGCATATGTACGGGAACTCGCGCCGACTAGACGTTCGCCTACACGGGGCAAAAAAACACTCCCGATTCTATCGCGTTTCTATACCCGATTTTCCGCTTCCGCTATATACAGCGTATCCCCCACACGTAAGCTCCCGCTTGCAAGTACCGACGCATATAAACCGAAGCAGCCATCGAGTTCGGCTACTACCGTTCTCAGCAGTGTCGAATTCCTTTCGAGAGTATCCGGGTCGAGCCCGATCATGGAACAGCGTTCGCAGAGCAAATCCGCTTGAAAAACAGCGTTTCCGACAATCAGCCTGCTTCCGATCCAATTCTTCTCCGCAAAAGGAACGTCAGCGTCCAGCGAAATGACGATATTGGGGCGGAATCTTCTAATGTCCGCTTCATTGCCCCATAACGACTCCAGCTTACGCAGCGAGGGCTCCGTAATAAGCAGCACGCCGGCGGAGTCGACGGCTAGCAGACCGGGCAGATCGGAGGACGGATCCGAACCCGGCACGAAAGTCTCCATGTCGGCATGGCGTCCTTGCAAACCGGGAATCGTTCGCAGAAGCTCTTCCTCCCACTCCAGCAAACGTCCGTCCGGAGCCGAAATGACAACCTGAGGTACCGCCGCGTCCATCCCAGTCTCCGACTCCGAATGATCCGCCAGCCGTGCACGGTAAGACAGCAGCTCAGGAACCTCTCTCGCCGTTATGTAGCGGGACCAGCCTTGCTTGGTCCGATCCGTGAACGCGTAGCACCGGTCTCCGTACAACCCGTATGCCTCCACTTTGGTCTCCGGTATCCGCTCTCCCGCCATCGACTTGACCGGATAACGGTAAATGTCCTTCACAGTTCCAACAGGCGCTTGCTTCATGACGGCTTACTCCTTCCGCTTCACAGACTATTTCCTATTCGCGCGATATCGGTTATTCGCAGGGATGCACATAATGGCCGCCCATCCGGCATACGATGATAGAAAAGCCGGCGAAGCTGGCTCTGCCGGGAGGAATGCGCATGACCCAACCGCAAGAACGGTCCGTTTATCAGGCGAATTCCGAGACGCTGCAGGTTTTGCAGCAGGCAAGGGATCAAGCCTATACGACATGCAAGCAGCAAGTCAACCAAACCGTGCGCGTGCAATTATTAAACGGCATGTCGTATGAAGGCGTCATTGTGAATGTCGATCCGTACAATGTGTATTTGCGCGTCAACCCGTATACGCCGAATACGCGATTCTTTTACGGTCCGAACGATCTCATATTGACGCTGTCCCTTTACGTGCTGCTCGTTATCACTTTATTGGCCTAGAAAGACGTATCGCGCCGATCAAGCCTAAGCTCATTCCTAACTTTAGATTGGCATTATTCACGCTGTCAAAGGGATATCCGTCTATCTGGCGGGTATCCCTTCTTGTCATTGTCCCGCACGGGCCTGGTATTGCTCCATAAAACGCATGGCAAGCCGGTTATGATAGCCGATGTTCGTATGACCCATGAACGGATACGGGTGGATTTCCTTTTGGCAGGTCATCCGGTTATAAGCCGCATACACGGTTTCCGGCATGCATATCGTATCCTTCAGCCCGACGGAAATCATGACCGGAATGCGAATGCGCTCCGCCATATTCATGACGTCGAAATAGCTGACGGTATCGAGTACTTCCGCAAGCCTGTCCGGAAAGGTTGTCGTGAATTTGGACAGCTCCGTTAGCGAGCCCGTCGAATTGAGCATGCCGAAATCCATATGGCATAGGTTCGGAACATTCGCGACTACAAGCGCGGGCTTATCGCTCAAAGCGGCCGTCAGCAGAGCGAGGCCGCCGCCCTGGCTCGATCCGGTCACATAAATATGGGCCGGATCGATCCGTTCCTGCTTGCTCACCCATTCGACGGCTTTCAAGCAATCGATTGTAGTGGCCATATAATAGCCGTTGCGCTTATCCAGAATTCCTTGACTCACCCATCCGCTCGTCATGCCGAATTCGCTAGCCAAACGGTTGCCCGTCTCTCCGCCCTGCCCCCGAATATCGATGGCAAACACGCCATAGCCCATTAACAGCCACTGCGAATACTGCTCCGGATAGCCTTTGCCGCCGTGATAACCATGGAACGTTACGACGCAAGGCACCCGGCTTCCCTCTGCGGACTTCGGAAGAATATACCAGCCGTGTATCGGCGTATCGTCAAATCCCTCATAGGTAACCGCATATACATCCGCCTGGGCAAGCGGCGTCGCCTCGCGGACAACCGTCTCGCGAAGCGGCTTGTCCGCGAACTCCGCAAGCGTTTCAACCCAGAAGCGTTCCAAATCATCCTTCGCCGTCAACAGCGGCATATACGCTTTAAGCGTGGCGATTCTTTGTTCGATTGCGTTCACGTCATTCGTCCTCTCCCTGCCATTGATGCTTTTGGCCAACCCTGATTTTATCATGCGGCCGAGCCGCAGGAAAGTTCAATTTTACCCCCGGCTTATGCCGTGCCGAAGGCTTTTATCAGGGGCATAGAAGCCAGCGTTTGGATCGTGCAGCGCTCGCCGATTGTCGTGCCCTTAAGAAGTACGCAAAAATGCCCGAGCTCCACCCGTTCGCCAAGCACGACATCGTCTTCGATGACGACATGCTGGCCGATCCGTGCGGATTCAGGCACGCGATGATTCGGCATATGTGTCAGCATCCCCTTTACCCAGAAGTCCATATCCGCCGCTTCCGGCGGCTCCAATCGGCACGAGCCGTACTCTGGAGCACCGCTGCTTACTCAGTATATGGCCGGTTCCGCGGCAAAGTGATACCGTTAGCGTTCTGCTGCAATCATTTAGCCAAAGGCAACGATAACGTGACGACCGTTCCTTCGTTCAACCGGCTTTCCACCTTCAGGGTGCCCCCGTGCAGTTCCACCAGCTCTTTGCTTATCGATAATCCGAGTCCGTTCCCCGGACGGCTTGTACTCCCTTTATAAAACTTATCGGTAACGTGAGGCAAATCCTCCGGAGCGATTCCATCGCCGTTGTCTTGAACGCGTATGACCGCAAACGACTCCTCGCGCATCGTTTCCAGCCTGACTTCACCGCTTACAGGCGTAAATTTGATCGCATTGTCGATCAGATTGACAAGCACCTGCTTCAGCCGGTTGCCGTCGCCGGTGATTAACAGATTCTCCTCGCAAGTATCCACGCGAAAATGCAGCCCCTTCCTGGAGCCGCCAGCATGAAACTGATTGCCGATGTCCGAGGCAAGCCGGTTCACATCGACGGTTTCACGGACCATTTTAACCGCGCCCGCTTGCAGCTTCGAGAAATCCAGCAGCTCTTCGACCAGTCCGATCAGCCGCTCGGTTTCCTTCGTGATGACTTTTAGCCCGAGCTTCGTCTCGTCCCGGTCGTCCAGATCCCCGGAAAGCAGCGTCTCGCTCCAGCCCTTGATCGACGTTAGAGGCGTTCGAAGCTCGTGCGACACCGACGAAATGAATTCGTTCTTCAACCGGTCGTTCTTCGTAATTTCCTCGGACAAATAATTAAGCGTATCCGCCAGGCGGCCGATTTCATCGTCATTCCGCTTAATCGCCTTCTTGTTGAAATTGCCCCCGGCCATCACCTTCGCTACCGATGTCAGCTCGCGGATCGGTTTGACGATACGTCTCGCCAGCAGCAGGCTCATCGCCAGCGAGAGCAAAATAACGATCGACCCTGCGGCAAGCGCCAAGCGGGTAACGCGGGCGATCGCTTGGTCAACAAGCTCGAGCGAGGTCGTAAACCGGATGATGCCGATCGACCGGTCGTTTTCCCAGAGCACGTTCGAAATCGCCAATATTTTTTCGTGCGTAGCCGGATCCGTGCCGACCCAGCTTGCCGACTCGCCCTTCAGCGCCCGCTTGACATCGTCCGTGTTTATCGTAATTCCGGAAGCAAAACCGTTCGAATCGAGCACCAGCTTGCCGTTCATATCGATGATTTCGATTTTGGCCAGCTCGTCGGGGGACACGTTCTCGAAAATATATCTCGCCTTCTCTTGAATGAAGATTGCGGTAACGTATTGATTATAGAAAGCCGTCGTAACGGACGCTCGTTCCCGCATGGCTTCGACTGCGCTGCCGTAATAATATTGCTTCACCGTTGCAATAAACAAACCGCCGAGTACGGTAATGATAAACACGATAACGGCTACGAAACTCCATACGACTCTGCTTCTGACGCTTTTCAGCCTGGATCTTTTTTCCATAAATACCCGTATCCCCAAACCGTTTCGATAAAAGCCGGACATGACGAATCGTTTTCGATTTTTTTGCGGATTCGCCTAATGTTGACGTCGACGATCTTCAAATCGCCTACGTAGTGTCTGCCCCACACTTTGTCCAGAATGTCGTCGCGGCTTACGCTCTTCCCTTCATGCTCCATCAGCAGCTTGATCATGGCCAATTCGGTAGGCGTCACATCCAGCTCTTTGCCGCTCTTGAACAGCTTTCGTTCATCCAGCTTGATGACGAAAGGACCGGAGCGCAGCTCGTTTGCCTCCCGCTCATCCTGCCCTGGCTGAAGACGGCGCTGCAGCGCTTTGATCCTGGCGACGAGCTCAATCGGACTGAACGGCTTGGCGACATAATCGTCCGCGCCGAGCTCGAGTCCCTCCACTTTATCCGTATCCTGCGCTTTAGCCGTCAGCATAATAATGCCCATGCGCGGATATTTCCGGCGAAGCTCGCGGCATACTTCAAACCCGCTGATCGTCGGCAGCATCACGTCAAGCAGCGCGATCGCGATATCGTCCTCGCGTTCGGCCAGCTCCAGCGCCTCTTCGCCCGCAGCCGCCTCGATAACCTCCATGCCGCTGCGCTTCAGGTTGATGCGGACGAACCCGCGAATCGACTCCTCATCTTCAAGCAAAAGCACCTTCACGATCGTTCTTCCTTTCCGTTCACCTGACATACTCCATATAATGCAATCGCAGCAACGATTCCAGCTCCGTCTTATCCAACCGAAGATCCGCAAACGTTTTATTTTCCTCCGCCGATCCTTCCGGCTCCCCTTTGGGAAGCACTGCGTAAATCACGAAGCCGTTATTGGCCCCGACCATTTCATAATCCGTTTCGGCTTGAGCCAGCTGCTTCTGGCGCTCGCTCCAGGCACTTGCTTTCACGCCGACGATGGAGAGCAGCTCGAACCGTTTGCCGCCGTTTGCGCCTAGCGTGTAGAAAGCGGTCGTGATATCCGTTTTATCATCCTGCTTGGTTGCGGTATACCGTCCCCGCCATCTATCCGGAATATCGAAACGATAGCCGACACTGTTATCATAGTAGTTTTCGTAGACGGGGATGAGTCCGTTCCCGCCGTCCCATCGGTTCCATTCGTGAATCCAAGGCATAAATGCCATGGCATACCCTTCGGAGTCAGGCGGCTCCTTCAGGATGTCGATTTCGACGATGCCGTCACCGTTAATATCTTCATTGATCGTTGGATAAGCTTTAAAAGCAAACGTCCGGTCTTCCTTCCCGTCGCTTGCGAATACGTCGCGCAGCCGTCCCTTGTCCATAACGATCAGCGAAGTCATGCTGGAGTGGGCTCCTACGCTCATTTCTACGAAAACGCCTTTTTGCTGCGCTGTAGCAAGGCCGGTCTTCACCTGCACGAAGCCGTTTATGTACGACTCGAGCGGAAGCGTCTGGACAAGCGCAAGCTCGCTGTTCTTGATCGTATAGAGCAAAGCCTGCGACGCATGCTTCACGCGGTCGTTTTGGAACAGCACCAGATCGGTTCTGCCGTCGCCGTCCAGGTCGTCCGCAGCCAGATCGTCATATTTCAGCGATTGCAACTTTTGCGGCTTGCCCTGCTGCACCATATATACGGACAGATCCTTCGACAAGTCGCCTCCGCCCGCCCAGCCGATCACCATCTCCGGAACGCCGTCTCCGGTTAAATCGATAAAGTCGGCATAGTGAAGCTCCCGCCCGACGCCCTTCAGATCGCCGAGCTTGATCCATCCGTCTTCTTTCTTTTGCAGAATCAGAATGCCCAGCTCGTACTCATTCTTTTCATTTTTGTAAAAAGCGACCGTTTCCAGCTTCCCGTCGCCGTCCAAATCCGCTTCAACAATCGCGCTTGACTGCTTGGAATGAATCGGAACGGTCAGCTTAGCCGTTGCCGGCATAAACTGCATAACCGCTTGCTTTCTTTCCTGCTGGATGCTCGAAATTTGGGGCGACCTTAGCAGATCGACCGGAGACGAAACGAGCTGGCATCCCGATAATGCAAGCGACAGCGCCGTCAGCGCGCACCAACCTTTCCATCTGCTCGTCATGAATGACTCCTTTGCATGTCTAGTTCAACAACAACGCCCGCCTGTTCTTGCGGAACAGACAGGCGCTTTCCTTGTTATGGCTTGCTTGGATGAAGCTCAGGCACCGTTACGAGCGAGTAGCCGCCTTCCTGCAGCTCGCCGATCAGCTTTGGCAGCAGCTTTACCGTATTGTCGAGGCTCCCGTTTTTGCCGCCGAAGCTGTGCATGAGCACAATGCCTCCCGGCTTCATTTGCTTGCGAACCGTCTCCATCATCTCGTCCGGAGACACGCCCGCCCAATCGCGGGTATCGACCGACCAGTTGACCATTTCGCGGCCGGACGACTTCACTTCGTCTATCAGCGTTTTGGAAACCGCCCCGTAAGGAGCGCGAAACATGACAGGCGCCTCGCCGAGTATGCTTTTGAGCAATTGATCCGTTTTATCCAGATCCTGCTTGATTTCTTCCGTCGTCAGCTTGTTCAACTGCCTATGGCCCCAGGAATGGTTCCCGATCGCATGGCCTTCGTTCACAATTCGTTTGACGATATCCGGGTGCAGCTCGATTTGCTTGCCGACCAGGAAGAACGTCGCCTTTACCTGATGCTCTTTTAGAATATCCAATATTTGCGGCGTATATTTCGTGTCGGGCCCGTCATCGAACGTTAATGCGATCGGCTTGACATTTTTCTTATGTCCGGTTTCGGGTGCTTTGTTTGATTCCGCAGCGCCTTTCTCGGACCGCTCCACAGGCTTCGCACCGCCTGTCGGCAGTTCAGCGGCGTTGTCGTTCTTCTCTTTCGGTTTGTTTCCGTCATCGGTGCCGTGCTTAACCGTCTGCGTATCGGCATTTGTAACGACCGCCGCTTTGGCCGGCGCCGGCTCGTCTTGCACAACGACCGCATGAACGGCTTGCTCCGTTTCCGCTCCGCGATCCGCCGCATTGCTCGTCATATAAAACGAGGAATACAGCACTTTGCCACCGGCGCAGCCGCCAGCCAAAAACAGGATCCCCAACCACACAGCCAACATTTTCCTTCTTTTTCGCGCTCGCTTCTCTCTCATCCGGGTTCGCTGCCTATCTATCTGTATTTTGATTTCCAAACAACCTTTGCTGTTCTTCCTGGCTATCGGCTTTTGTCGAAGGTTGAGATTCGCAGTCGAAAGGATGTACTTCATAGTTTACTAGTTTTACCCGGTTACAATCAATGCTGCATATGGAATGAATGAGACCCCTATGTTCCAAACCAGATATACCATTAGCCAAAAGCAAACGATTCCCTCTGCTGCCACGCTGTAACGGGTTTGCCGTTCGTGCCATCCCCCCTGTATCCCCAATATCTCGCTTGTATCTTCTTACTCTCATCTTACCTTTACCGCCTTCAAAAGTAGTTACGAAACTATGACAAAATAGGTGGAATTTCGATAGATGGGGAATGGGTTTCGTCATATGGACAAGCCCCTAACGTCAAATCAAAAAAAAGAAGAGCTTCTCCGCAAGGAGCCACTCTTCTTCAACATTCATCCGGCCTATTGTCGCCGGCAACGGATCTACAGGGAGCCGGCCTCCGGCATTTCGCCGCTCTCTTCATACATATAGCCGACTCCCCGCACCGTTTTAATGGCGCAGTACGGCGTATCGATCTTCTTTCGCACCCGGTATACAAGAGCATTCAATTCTTCGATGCCTACGTCGGGAATGCCGTCTTCCTGAGCCGGTCTCTCCGGCCACACGCACTTCTTCAGCTCTTCGATCGTGACGAGCTCTCCTTCACGCTCCACCAACTGAACGAAAAGCAGCCATTCTTTCTCCGACATCGAAATGCGCTTCCCCGCCACATAGCATTCCCGCTTCTCTTTCTCAAGCATAACCGGCGCATGCGCAAGCTTCAGACGGTTAAGCAGCCCCTTCGTCTCCATTTCCAGCGTATAATCCGCGAACGCGTAGGCGAAGTGCATGACGACGGTTCCTTTGGCAAGACTGATGATGTCCGCTTCCTGCAGCCGGTACGGTTTGTACGGCTCTAGCGGCTTTCCCGCTAATTCCGTTCCGTGCTTGCTGCCGAGATCGTACAGCACCGCTTTGCCGTCTTCACGGCGAATCATCAAATGACGCCGGGAAATAAATGCATTGGATATAGGGATATCCGGTATGTAATCGTTGCTCGCCCGGCCGACCACGGTTTCTTCGGAAGCGATGTCGAAACGAACGCCGACCCGATCCGGATCCCCTCTCATGACATACAGGCTTGCAAATGGTTCCAAAGCGATGCTCCTTCTTTGTTGCCGGCATTTCGGAGTTAACCCCCGTAATAAAAATATAGAACGATAACGCTTGTAAAAGCAACACACAAAGATAGACAGCCCGGATTCATCGTAAATATTGCTTGAAAACCGCCTTTACTTTGGGAGACAGTAGATGGCTTCCGCCGCGTTCTTGAACGTTCTCGATCATAAGCGCGAGCAGCAGACGGGGCTTCTCCGTATTATAGGCAACGAACCAGCCGACTTCCTTCCCGGTCGTCCCTTTGCTTTGCTTAAGCTCCGCCGTGCCCGTTTTCGCCGCGATCGCGAGACCTTCTATCTTGGCGTCATGCCCCGTGCCGGCCGGATGATCCACCACTTGAATAAGATCGCTCGTTACTGCAGCCGCCGTCTCCGGACGAATCACTCCTTGCTTCCAAACCTTGCCTAGCGCAGTCTTCCCCTCTTCCAGCTCAAGAACCGGCGCTATCATATTTCCTCCGTTCACGAACGCCGTATATGCCGCCGCAACGTGTAGCGGATTCATCACAACCTCCCCTTGCCCGTAGCCGGAATCGGCCAGCTGGATGTCATTTTTCATCGCTTGGTTCGCAAGCTTCGAAACGTCCAGCGGATACGGAACGGGAAGCTGCTCGCCAAAACCGAATTTCCCCGCTTCCGCAAGGAAACGCTGCTCACCCATTTCAAGCGCCGTCTGCGCAAAATAGATGTTGTCAGAGTACAAAAGAGCTTTCAGCAGGTTCACCTTCGTCGCAGCCGCGGATACCCGGGTCACATAATAATTCCCCCATGTGCCGTCCTTCTTCCACTGCTTGCCCGCGATTTCCCGCTCCTGTTCCGGATCGATCGCATGCGTATCAAGCGCAATCGCAGCCGTTATCGGTTTGAAGGCCGAGCCGGGAGAGAACGTTCGGGCAAACCGGTTGAGGAGCGGCTTATCGGGATCCTCGTTCCACCGTTTCCACGTCTCCGCGGGAACCCCCGATACAAAAAGGTTCGGGTTATACGAAGGCGAGCTGGCTAGTGCCAGCACTTCCCCCGTTACCGGATGGATGGCTGCTCCAGCGCCGGCG
The DNA here is from genome assembly GCF_046244365.1 of Paenibacillus litoralis. Taxonomy (NCBI): domain Bacteria; kingdom Bacillati; phylum Bacillota; class Bacilli; order Caryophanales; family Paenibacillaceae; genus Paenibacillus; species Paenibacillus litoralis. The sequence continues at coordinate 5,164,702 of NZ_CP176395.1, forward strand.
TTCCCTTCGAGCTGCTTGAATACCTGCGCTTGCAGGGCGGAGTCGACGGTCAGCTTGATTTCGCTTCCGTTAACGGGATCCTTGCGGGTAATCGTCCCCTTTTCCTTGCCGTTTGCATCGACGATATAAATGCGGGCGCCGTCCGTTCCGCGCAGCCGCTCCTCGAATACTTGCTCCAAGCCCGCTTTGCCGAGGGCGTCATCCTCTTGGTATCCTTTTTCCTTCAGCCGTCCCCACTCTTCCGCGTTCATTTTGCCGACATAGCCGATCAAATGCGCCGCAGCTTCATCGAGCGGATAGGCGCGTACTTTTTTGGGCTGCGATGCAACCCCTTTGACCGAACGGATCGTTAGAAGCTTCGGATCATTTGTAGAAACGATCGAAAGCGGAACAAAATAATCCGGCTTCACCCAGGATGCTTGCCGTTTACTATCGATATCCTGGACGCTCATTTGCAGCAGCTCCGCCAGCTTTTTGATCGATTCCTCAGCCGGTTCAGACAAATCCTTCGGCACGATTCCGATTGCTAGCTTCTCCTCATTGACGGCAAGACCGTAACCGCTCCGGTCGACAATTTCGCCTCGTTCGGCTTTAAGCACTTGCACCCGCACTTTATCTCCGTCTGTCATTTGCGGGAACAAGAGGCCGGGGGTCCACTCCACATGCCATTCATTATGCTCGAGCACCATCGGAACGGTTTGATCGAATTCGACGGCACCGGCGATCGTGTTCATTTGAACATGGATACCGAACGTATCGCGGGTATTCCCCGCTTCCTCATCGTGAGACGCAAAGGCAAGCTTGATGTTCAAGTCAGAAGCGGAAATACCGCTGTAAATGGATGTATGTTTCGTTACGAAGTCTTCTTTGGCAACTGTCGCTTTCGCGCCGTCGGTAAGCTTCTCGTACATGCTCCCGTAATCGCCCTTCATCCAGGCCGACAAATAAGCTTGCATGCCGTCGTCCGATGACGGAACCTTGTCCTTGCAGCCGTACACGATTCCCATCAAGATTATGGCCATTATCCAGACCAGCCCTTTTTTACTCACGCGCACGCAGAATCACCCCTTCTATATTTCCGTTCAGTGTAAGGGAAAACGGCCGGGCATTACATGACTGAAGAATAAGAAATGGCTAACAAAAACCTAATAGCCGTTTTCCTATCACCGCTAATTGATAATAATAATTTTTCTCAATTGGGATTGAAAGCAAATTACTTCCATGCTATCCTAGAGAAATGTGTGATATTGAGAATCAATATCATCTATAATGATAAAGGGGTGTTCACATGAATAAGAAATCTCGCAAATGGGCTTTGTGCGTGAGCGTGCCTTTGCTCGCCGCGACAGTAGCCTGCAGCAGCAACCAACCGGCCGCGTCTCCTTCGCCCTCCGCAAGCGGTACCCAAGGAGCGGCCGCTTCCTCCTCTCCAACCGCTGCACCTAGCAAAGCTCCGTCTTTTAAAGTGGACGAAACGAAAGCTGCCGAGCTTCAGGCTCAATTCGGCCAACAAGCGCCTGCTAAAGTAGTCAGCGCATCCGTGGCCATTGCCGAGATTCTTAATACGCTTGGCATCATGCCTGTCGGCGTTCCAACCTCCACGATCGCGCTCGCCGACGAGCTTAAGAACGTGCAAAAAATCGGCTCCGCCCTTAAGCCGGACGTCGAGCAAGTGACGAAGCTGCAGCCGGACGTCGTGCTTGGTCCCTCATCGATCAAGGATTCCTTGGAAAAGCAATTCAAGCCGGCGAATCTGAAAACCGCCTACATTCCGACCGACTCACTTGAAGAGCTAAAGCTCTCCATGGTGGTCTTGAGCCGTGTATTCAAGCAGGAGCAGAAGGCAAACGACTTCTTCGCCAAGCTGGACAAACAAGAAAGCGATGCGCTGGCTGTAGCCAAAGGAAAAACGGCGCCGAAAGTCATGTTCCTGTTCGGCTCGGCGGAATCGTTCATGCTGATGAACGAGAATACGTTCCCAGGCAGCTTGGCCAAAAAGCTCGGCGCCTCCAACGTGGTGTCGGATGTGCTTAAATCCAAAGAAACGTACGTCGCGCTTAACATGGAGAACGTTGTTACTGCTAACCCGGATGTCATTCTGCTCGTCGCTCACGGCGATCCGGACGCCGCCATCAAGAAATTCGAGGAAGACGTCAAGAAGAACGGCGCTTGGGAAAAGCTGAACGCATTCAAGAACAGCAAAGTAAAAGCGCTGGACTACAACACGTTCGGCGTCGCTTCGATTGTCAAAGCACCTGACGCATACAAAGAATTAGCGGCAAAACTGTTCTGATCTAGTAAAGTCGACGACGCGTTATCCGTTGAATTGGAGGAAGGCAAGTGCTAGAGCATAATAAAACGAAGGGCGTCACGATCGGCATTACGTTCGTCCTGCTTGCGATTGCAATCATACTATCGATCGGTCTCGGAAGCGTTCGATTCTCGCCCATTGAAATCGTGACGGCTCTGGTCGGCAAGGGCGGAGACGTTTCGGACACGATTCTGTGGGATATACGCATACCGAGAGTGACGCTGGCGGTTCTGATCGGGATCAACTTGGCGCTCTCCGGTGCGCTCCTCCAGGCGGTCATGCATAATCCGTTAGCCGATCCCGGACTAACCGGGGTATCGAGCGGCGCTGCAGTCGCGGTATTGTTCATCCTGCTGGTCGTGCCGACCTATTCCTCGTGGATTCCCCTATTCGCCATCGTCGGAGGCTCGGCAGCGGCGATTATGGTATACGCGCTGGCTTGGAAGAAACGGGGAATCACACCGATTCGGGTCATTCTGTCCGGCGTTGCCGTCAACTCCGTATTCGGCGGCATCATCGCCCTGCTGTCCATTCTATACAGCGATAAGCTTCCTGCGGCTTTGCAGTGGTTGAACGGCAGCATGTCCGGCAAAGGAATGGGCGACGTGACCGTCATGCTCCCTTATTCCGTGGTCGGATGGATTGCAGCGCTGTTCTGCATCCGGCAAGCGAATGTTTTACGGTTAGGCGAGCAGGCTGCCCTCAATTTAGGCGAAAATATCAACCGGATACGGCTCGTTCTCTCGTTTATCGCCGTCTATTTGGCGGCCGTTTCGGTATCGACCGTCGGCATGGTCGGTTTTGTCGGACTCGTCGTGCCGCATATGGCACGCATGCTGGTAGGCTCCGATTACCGGAACATGATTCCGATGAGCATCGGTTTGGGGGCGCTTGTTCTGCTCACGGCCGATACGATTGGCAGATCGCTGTTCGCCCCGCTCGACATACCGGCCGGTATCGTCATGGCCGTCGCAGGGGGACCTTACTTCCTATACTTGATGAGAAAAGGGGATGTTTAACATGCTCGAAGCCAAGGACTTGACGATAAGTTACGACGGCAACAAAATTGTGAATGCCTTCACTCTCCAAGTAAACGAAGGCGAAATCGTCTCGATCATCGGTCCGAACGGCTCCGGCAAATCGACTTTGTTGAAGGGCATGTCGAGACTCATTCCCTGCGAAAGCGGCCGCGTCTGCATTGCCGGTCAAGAACTCCGTACGATGCACAGCAAGCGGATTTCCCAAATGATGTGCATCTTGTGCCAATCGAATCAGACGCCCTCCGATATGACGGTGGAAGAGCTTGTCTCCTACGGACGCCTTCCCCACAAAAAGTGGTATGAGCGGCTGACCGGCGAAGATTACGAAATCGTGGATTGGGCGATCGAGCAAACCGGCATGGTTCCTTTTCGCAAGCGTCTCGTCGTTTCTCTGTCCGGAGGCGAAGCGCAGCGCGCCTGGATTGCAATGGCTTTGGCCCAGCGCCCCAAGGTGTTGCTGTTGGACGAACCGACCACTTACTTGGATATCGCCCATCAGCTTGAAGTGCTCGAGCTGGTGAAGTCCGTCAACCGGGAGCTCGGCATCACGATCGTCATGGTGCTTCACGATTTGAACCAAGCCAGCGCGTACAGCGACAAGATTTATGTGATTCAGAAAGGCCATCTGGCCTTCACCGGCAAACCGCGCGACGTATTGACTCCGGATATTATCCGCGACGTATACGGGGTAGAAGCGGAAGTTCAGTTTACGCCGGACGCCGTCTACCCGCGCATCCACCCGCTGAGGAAAGCTCAGCCCATCGCATTGTAATTAATGGAATTGGGGCCTCCGCAAAGTACAGGGAATTTGCCCCGAAGCATAAGCTTCACTTTGCGGGGATCGAATACAAGGAGGAATCGGTATGAAGCAAATCGATATGGAAGCGACAAAACTGCGTTACGTTGAATTCGTAGAAAGTCGCAAAACGCTAGTCATCAGCAGCTTGGACGAGGAAGGCTTTCCTTTTATCAGCTATGCGCCCTTCGTGAAAAAAGACGGGAAGCTTTATATCTATATCAGCAAAATTTCCGATCACTACAAATATGTCGAAACGAACGAGCGGATCCATGTCCTGCTGATCGCCGACGAAACGCAATCGCAGAACGTCTTTGCTAGAGAACGCGCCCGCTGGGCCTGCTCGTCCGTAAATCTCGGCAACGAAGGCAACGAGGATATTTTCCAGCTGTTCAACGAATCGTTCAATGAAAAGCTGATGGGCATGCTTCGCGGCTTGGACTTTTCTTTATTCGAACTCACGCCGATCTCAGGCCGTTATGTCGTAGGCTTCGGTCAAGCATTCGACGTCGACCTGTCGGGCGACAAATTCGAGCATGTCGTAGTTGACCGTAAAGATAAGGAATAGCCCTATTGTACGATAGGATCCCATTGATTATTTAAGGAGGGATACGGATGTCATTCGAAGCTGTTTATCCGATTTGGAGAACGGTCCGGGACCGTTTCCAAAAATCGATGCAAGGCTTGAAGGAAGAAGAATTAAATCTTAGGCTTTCGGACGATACATCCTCCATCGGCCACATGCTGCGGCATAATGCCGAGGTGGAGTACATGTTCGCAGATTGGTTTTTTGGCAGCGCCGTGCCTGAAGGGGTTACGTTCCTGACAAGCGGCCCTCCGAAGGGCGATATAACCTTCTCCGGTCTTGAAGAGATGCTGGCTTTCTCGGAAGCCTCGGACCGCCATTTGTCGGAGGCGATGAGAGCGCTGCCCGAAGATGCGTGGGATCGGCCGGTTTCTTCTCCGATCGGCTCTTCTACCCCTCGCGAAGCGTTCGGAAGAACGCTGTATCATACGGGGCTGCACGCCGGTCAAATCTCGTTGATCCGCAAATGCGCACAGCCGTCAAGCCTTGCTTGATAAGCCCTGCAGCCATTTTTAACCCGATGCCGTTCTGGCGCCGGGTTTTTCCTTTTTTCGCGGGACAACCGAATTGACTTTCAATTTTAATGTGAGTATGGTAAAAGAGATAAGCGGCATTTCGCCAAATCAAATACAAGGTGCCGCACCGGAAGGGAGAACCATGAATAACGAAACCTTAGAATTGTTCCGTACCTTGACGGAGCTTCCGGGAGCGCCGGGCTTCGAACATGAAGTACGCCGCTTCGTTCGTGCGGAAATGAGCAAAGTAACCGAGGAAATCGTGCAGGACCGGCTGGGCAGCATATTCGGCATCCTCAGGGGCGACGCACAAGGACCTAAAGTGCTGGTCAACGGCCATATGGATGAAGTCGGATTTATGGTAACCTCGATTAGCGAGCAAGGCATGATCCGTTTTAAAAATCTCGGCGGCTGGTGGAGTCAAGTGCTGCCGGCGCAGCGCATGCAGGTCATCACCAAGAGCGGACCGGTTATCGGCGTGATCGGCTCGACGCCCCCGCATTTGCTTGAAGAATCGCAGCGCAGCAAGCCGATTGACATGAATACGATGTTTCTGGATATCGGAGCGGATCATAAAGAGGATGCGCTGGCACTCGGCATTATGCCCGGGCAGCAAATCGTGCCGATCTGTCCGTTCACCCCGCTGGCCAACCCCAAGAAAATCATGGCGAAAGCATGGGATAACCGGTTCGGCGTCGGCCTTGCGCTCGAGCTGCTGAAAGAAATGAAAGGCAAGGCTCATCCGAATATTTTATACAGCGGCGCCACCGTACAGGAGGAAGTCGGACTGCGCGGCGCTCAAACCGCTGCCAATCTCGTGAATCCGGATATATGCTTTACGGTAGACTGCGGCCCGGCCAACGACGCTACAGGCGACAAGAACGCATTCGGACATCTCGGCAAGGGGACGGTCATGCGGCTGATGGACGCGTCCATCGTTCCTAACCGTGCGCTAATCGAGTATATGCTGGATACGGCGGAAACGAATAAAATCCCTTACCAGTTCTTCGTCTCCAACGGGGGAACCGACGCCGGCCGCGTCCATATGCACGGCATCGGCGTTCCGACTGCGGCTCTCGGACTGTGCGGACGTTACATCCATACGTCGGCCTCGATCATCCACGTGGACGATTATGCCGCTACCAAGGAGCTTCTTATCAAGCTGATCGAGAAAATGGACTGGACGACGCTGAACACGATTATCGAAAACGCATAAGGACAACAGACTCTATTTTCGTCTACATGCATCAAGCATGGTTTCCTTACAAAAAGAGCTCTCCTTCAAGCAGTCGGCCATCTGCTTAAGGAGAGCTCTTCTATTGCTGAACATGGTTTTACATCTCTTGCGACACTTCCGTCACTTCCATCGCTTTATGACGCATCCGCGATTGCTCCACCGTTTCTCCAAGAAGATCGGCGACCTCGATCGGACGACGTATGTTGCGGATGACTAACTGCGGGTTGCTGGCATCCGTCGAGTAGAGCGTTACGTCGCCGACTCTGAACATACGCTCCCACAAACTGCGTTTGGTCGAAACGTCCCGAATCCGGTACAGGCGGATTTCGTCTCTTTTTTTCGTGAAAAAGCCTTTCTCCACAATAATTCTGGATCCGGTTAACGTATACTTCGTAAAGCTCGGCCAACCGAATTGAAACGGTTTGCCTTCCCAAAGCACTTCTTCCATGCACGTCCCCCCTTCCTGACTTCCTACTATCATGGATATGTGCGGAGCCGGACAAAAAAAACGGCTATTTGTTGAAGGACAGCAATTCCCACGTCGCGGCGGCTAAAATAATGACTGCAAAAGCAGCGACGATGAGTCTGGGATTCCGCATGGCCAAACGCAATCTGACCGTAAAGCGGCGGCTGGCGTCCGTACCCCAGCCGTCGTAATTCCCTCCATGGGCTTCGGCCAGCTCGAACAGCTCCCTGACCATTCCGTTCAAAGCCCCCATATCGAGCACAACCCGCTTGCTGACCACAAGCTTATGCCCTTTTCCCATCTCGGTAACATTCTCCGTCAGCTCCACCTTAAACCCGTGGGCGATCGCCTTTTGCTTGCAAACATCCATGCTTTCCCGGCCGTCGAAATAAAGGACGTGATGCACCGGACGCACGACATCAAGCTTGTAGCCGTTTTGCCGTAAGCCATAAAACAATCTCGCATTTCTCATATAAAGCTGCTCGAGAGGCGTCGGATACAAATAGTCCGTATAGAAGCTCCAATTCGCGTCAGGCCGCTCCGCATAAGTGAAATTAAATTGATCGTACGCTTTTATAAGCGTCTCCAGCTCGTGCTTGTATTCGCTTCCGTCTTTCATATAGTAAAACAGCTCGACTTTCGAGCTTGTCATCAAGCGCCCCACGTAGATGCCGAGCCTATCCTTGTTTTCTTGCCGGCTCATGAGCGATTCCAAACGGTCTTCGAGCTTATAAACCTGCTCATAGATCGCTCCGATCGTCTGATTGCCCAAAGCCCGATACAGATTCACGGTAAGCGAAAGCAGCATCGTATAACCATTTGGCGGGTCGTTCTGCTTCAAACCCGTATTCAGAAAAAGGGACATCCTCTCCCGTTCCGTGTTTCGCTCGAAAATATTCCAATCCTCCGTCATGAAGCACCTCGCTATCGTTAAAGAACGACTCCTGATTCCAGCTTCCCATCGTCCTCCGCACATTACTTCCACACAGCCCCCGCTTGTTCCTGCCTGCCGGCTTAAACGGCTTAAGAGAATTTCGCATGCCATTCCGACGCAAGCATGCCGTACATGACATGATCGACATAGCGGTCCTGCAGCCATTCACGCTCTCGGCGGCACCCTTCATGGACAAAACCAAGCCGCTCCGGGATGGCACGGCTTTTCCGGTTTTCGACGGCGCATTCAATTTCCACCCGGTTCATGCCGAGAGTTCCAAAAGCAAAATGCACGAGAGCCTGGCAAGCTTTCGTCATAATGCCAAGCCCCTGATAGCCCTCCCCAAGCCAATAGCCGATACTTGTCGAGCGGTTCATCCAATCGAACCGGTGATAGCCGATAACGCCAACAATCCGGTTGTCATGCCAAATCCCCGCCTGAAACCCGTCGTTTGCCGCAAATTGGGCCATCGAACCGCGAATGAACGCTTGCGTCGATTCCAAGGTGTTCTGGCTATACGCCCACGGCAGCCACTGCTGCAAATACGGGCCGCAGCTTCGGATCAGCGCATAAAGCGGCTCTGCGTCACGAAACTCCAGCAGCCGCAGCGAAACATGTTCGTCAATCGTGTAAGAAAACATAAATATTCCTCCCGTCAATAGCGTCCGCAAGCCGGCTATTTAGGCGCAGGACGCGTATAGCCCGACAATTTGACAATGAAATCGAGGAGCTCTAGAATGGCAGCCGTTTCCCGTTCTTCAGTACGTTGTATGCGATTTCCAGCCGGATCATGATTCGGCTTTGCATCCCTATGCGTTAGAAAAATCTTCCATCCTTCATAAGACGCAAGGAATAATGTTCTCTAGATTACCATAAGAGCCGCCGATTGTGAACCCGATGCCAAAAATCCGAATACAAGAAAATACAGGTATAAGATTAGCGGCTCCTGTTGTCGTTTGTTACAAAACGGTTTACCGGCCATTCCGGATGTGGTAAATTGTTCGTTAACCATTCAAGGGAGGAACCTCTGTGAAATCGTGCAAATTGATTCTTTTCGATCTCGACGATACGCTCGTCTTCTTCGACGAATATTGGGCGGAAAGCTCCAAATTCGCCCTCGCGGCACACCCTCTTGCAAAGGGGCTTGATCCCGACCGTCTTTACGCCGAGTTTAAGAAGCTGGATCTCGCGCTAGAACCTCTTTACCTGGACGAACAAATCACATTGACGGCATTCAGGGAGCAGCGCTTTATCGGAGCGTTAGCGGCCTTTCATGTTGCGGCCACGAAGGAAGATGCGGGGGTGTATGACGAATTGTTCCGACCTGCCATTCGGAAACACCTTAGGCCGAATGAGGAACGACTATCGTTTATGGAGAAGCTGAGCGGGTCATACCTGCTGGGGATCGTAACCAACGGCACGCTGCGTCTGCAAATGGATAAGCTGGAAGGCGCGGGGCTTGCTCCCTTCTTTCCTGAAGACTCCCTTTTCTGCTCGGATACGATCGGCCATTCGAAGCCCCATGCCCCCATCTACGAAGCAGCGCTTCGTCATTTTGGAGCGACTCCGGAGGAAACGCTATTCGTTGGCGATTCGTGGGAGAATGACGTTGTCGGCCCTTCCCTGCTGGGCATGAAAACGGTTTGGCTGAACCGAAGCGGCTTACCCGCTCCCGAATCGCTAGCCAAACCGCTCGCTATCATCCGCAATGTCACGGAATTGCATGACGATCTCTTTTGACGATACGCCTGCCTTATGCTCTTATCCGTCGATATACCGTATCAAGCACCGATTCCTTGTTCACATAAGCTTCATTTCGAAGTGCGCTTGCTTCTCCGCGAATTTTTTGTTCGAGCTGACTGCCACCTAAAGCCGGCAAGTTGATTTCTACGGTCAATAGGGCGGCTTGCAGCGAAGCCTCCAGCAGCAGGACGCCAATGCCCAGATCCGAGATCGCCGTCTTGTTCCCCGTTTCCGCCATCGCCCCGGACGCACGAATCGCATCCGTGCATAGCCTTGCAAGCCTCAGCGGCACATCGGCGGCAGCTTGTGCGGCCTCCCGCAGCGCTTCATCGCGAGACGCCCCTTTTGTAAGTTTCAAGGCCGCCATGTACGCTTCAAAAGCTTGGATATCCTCATGAAGCAGCGATTCGGACCGGGCGATCGCCGCCGCCATCTCTACTGCTAGCGTATTCGCCGCCGCCTCCGTTTGCGCAAACTTAGGACCCGTCGACAGCTTTGCCACCATGGAAGTCATCGAAGCGCCTAGCGCCGCCGCTAAGGCTGCGATACTTCCCCCGCCCGGCGTAGGCGACGCAGAAGCGGCCGCAGCCAGGAACGACCGAATCGTGGCGTCATACGGCACTTCCTCCGAGACAGCCGCTGCGTCCGTACCTTTAGATGGTTTCACCCGCTCTTCGCGCTGCCAATCCATGGCTCGAAGCACATTTTCGAACAAGATCATGGTTGTCACCGTACCGACTCCTCCCGGTACCGGTGTCATCGCCGCAGCCACTCGCAGGACATCGGGATCAACATCCCCCGCGATGCTTCCCTCCTCCGTCTCGTTAATGCCGGCATCCACCACAATCAGTTCCTCGTGCGCCGCTTGGACGCTCACCAGCCCGCGGCGTCCAGCTGCCGCAAAAACGATTTCCGCCCGGCGTACATGCTTATCCAAATCGGCAGTCCGGGAATGGCAGACGGTTACCGTAGCTTGCTCACGCTGCAGCAAATGATACAAGGGCTGGCCGACCGTCTCCCCTCTGCCGATCACGACCGCATGCTTGCCCGCAAGCGATATCCCATAATGCTTGAGCAACCGGATGCAGGCTTGCGGCGTAGCCGGCGCGATTCCGGGTCCGCCTGACAGCAAGGCAAGACGATTGGCTGGCGTTAATCCGTCCACATCTTTAAGCGGATCGATCGCTGCCGTCACCCGCTTCGCATCGATCGCCTTAGGCAAAGGAAGCTCCACCATAATGCCATGCGTCTTCTCGTCTTGATTCAGCGATCGGATGCAGTCTACGAGCGCATGCTCCTCCGCCCCGCTTTGGAACGGGTACAGATCGAAGGCGATGCCCAGCTTCTCCGCCGTTTTTCTTTTGGCGTTCACATACCATTCCGTTGCAGGGTCGCCCTCCACCCAAACTACGGCAACCCTGGCTGCCACGCCCTGCTCTTGGTACGCTTCCACGTTGGCCTTGATGGACGCTGCCAGTTCGTCGGCCAGCGGTTTGCCAAGCAGCTTTTTTGTACGCGTCATTTCATTCATCGTCTTCGCCTCCAACTATTTTTTGTACGAAAACAAAAAAAAGCACCCGACATGATCGTCGAATACTTTCGCCCAGGCGTACGGCTTTTATGTTCCGCGCGCTCCCCCGTGGTCGTCCACGTTCCGCCAGTTACGCGCAGCTTCCCTGCTTCCATCAGTTTATCAGACGAACGCGAAACGCACAACAATAATCATCCGCCGGATGCTGCCCTCTCGCTACAATAAAAAAGAAGACCTCGCGGTCTTCCCCTTCCGTCTTAGTCGCTGCAATTCGCCGGGTCGGCTTCTGCCGATGCGGCTTCCACTTGAATCTTCTCGGAAACGGTATCGCGAACGACCGACATGACCAGCTGCAGCAAATAGTTGATATCGCTTTGCGATTGCTGGAATTCCGTTACGATCGGAATCGAATCGAGCTCGTCCTGCAAGGACGTAATTTCGGCTTCGATTTTCTCAACCATTTGCGGATTTTTGAACGTGTTCTGGAAGGCGACGATCTCCTTCTGCTTTTTCTTGATTTGCTTGATCAAGCTCTGTACATGATCGTTATCGGCGATCTGCTTTTCCGCCTTCTGGTAGAACTCCACTTCGGACGATGTAGAAATCAACGCCGCGAGTTCTTTCGCCTTGCTCATAATATCTTCACGGACGATCAGGTCCGTGGAATTGTAATGCGGGATATCGCATGATTCGACTTCATGATTGTGATGATGCTCCGACATATCGACGCCTGCCTTTTATCAAATTTAGGAGAGAGTCGCCTCTCCCTTTCTTTTTTTGTAAGGAACCTGCCTTAGATGGCTTGTTGCACGGACTCCGGGATCAAATCTCCATACAGCACCCACGTCTGTGGCTCGGTAATTTTCACCTGTGCGATCGTTCCGATCAACTGCTTCGGTGCAACGACATGAACGAGCTTATTCGTACGCGTGCGAGCCGACAGCACATCCGGGTTGTTTTTGCTTTCCCCTTCGATCAGCACTTCTACGATCTCGCCTCGCAAGCTCTCGTTGCTTTGTTTGCCAAGCTCTTTCATAAGGTCGTTCAAGCGCTGCAAGCGCGCTCTCTTGACATGCTCGGGCACGTTATCCTCCATCGAGGCCGCAGGCGTTCCTTCACGCGGGGAATAGATGAACGTATAAGCCGAGTCGTATTTCACTTCGCGAACCAGCGACATCGTATCCTCGAACTGCTCCTCCGTCTCGCCCGGGAAACCGACGATAATATCGGTCGTCAGTACGGCGTCCGGTATCGCTTTGCGGATTTTGCCCACCAGCTCAAGATAATGCTCGCGGGAATATTTGCGGCTCATTCGTTTAAGAATTTCCGTATTGCCCGACTGCACCGGCAGATGGATATGCTCCATCAAATTGCCTTTTTGGCTAAGCACCTCGATCAAACGATCGTCGAAGTCGCGGGGATGCGAAGTCGTGAACCGGACGCGCGGGATATCGATTTTGGAAATGTCGTCCATCAAATCTCCGAACGTATAGTCGATATCCTCGAAATCTTTGCCGTAGGCGTTGACGTTCTGGCCGAGCAGCATAATCTCCTTGAAGCCGCGGCGCGCCAAATCCCGAACTTCCGCAATGACGTCATCCGGTCTCCGGCTCCGCTCCTTGCCCCGGGTATAAGGAACGATGCAGTACGTGCAGAACTTGTCGCAGCCGTACATGATATTGACCCATGCTTTAATGCCTTCGCGCTTTTTGGGCAGGTTCTCGATAATGTCGCCTTCCTTGGACCACACCTCGACAACCATTTCCTTGCTGAAATACGCGTCTTTTAACAAATGAGGCAGACGGTGAATGTTATGCGTACCGAAAATCATGTCCACGAACGCATGCTTCTGCATGATCCGCTTCACAACCGCTTCCTCTTGAGACATGCAGCCGCAAACGCCAAGTACGAGAGACGGTCTTTCGGCTTTGAGCGCCTTCAAATGCCCCAGCTCGCCGAACACTTTATCCTCCGCATTTTCGCGGATCGCGCAAGTATTGAGCAAAATAACGTCCGCCGCAAGCTTATCTTCCGTGCGCTGGTAGCCCATTTGCTCCAGCAGACCCATCATCGTTTCCGTATCGTGCTCGTTCATCTGACAGCCGTATGTCGTGATCAGGTAGAACTTATCCTTACCGAACTCTTTCATATCTTCCGGAATGCTGAAATCGTAGTGGACTTGGATATCTTCCTTGCCCCTGCTTTTCTCGTCTTTATGGCTTGGAGCCGCATTGACCGTAATATTCCGACCGCTTACGCGGTATGTTGTTTTCCCGTCTTCCTGCTTGACGACTTTCGCGTTAGAAAAGTCGAAATATTGGGAGTAGTCTTTGTCGCCCTTGACGGATTTTAAGTCCGCTGGCTGATTACTCTCCTTAGACATGCTTGTTTCACTTCCCTCTATGCTTGAAATGTCATCGTTTTATGATTTAGTAGTCCAATAACGTATTATAACATTTTACCATTCGGTAATCCATGTTCGCTTTTTGACAAAAATAAAATCCTCTCTATCCAGCCTAAGGAGAGGATTTAGCGGTAAATGGAATCAAACCGGACCGTTCCGTCATTCAGCCTGCATGATATCCGCCGTGTCGCCTGTCTTCACGCCCGCCGCATTGGCTTCATCGGTATCGATGTGCATATCCAGCGCATAATGATCGGATACTCTTGCAATAACCTGCTCCAATATTAAAGGCCGTTCGCCGTTCAACCTGACGGTTAGCAGCTGTCTGTCAACAATCCCAAAGGCCGCCGCATCGCTAGTATGAAAATGAATATGTCGGGCAGCTACGATCACGCCCTGTTCCAGCCGAACCTCGCCTTTCGGACCGATTACCGTTATGCCCGGCGTTCCTTGAATGTCGCCCGATTCCCGCACGGGGGGATTGACTCCGATCGAGAACGCATCCGTCCGCGAAATTTCAAGCTGCGACCGTCCCCGCGCAGGTCCGAGTATTCGTACCGCTTCGAAGCGTCCTTTCGGCCCGACGACCGCTACGGTCTCCTCGGCCGCATACTGTCCGGGCTGCGTCAGCTGCTTTAATATCGTCAATGGATAGCCTTCACCGAACAAACGGTCTATATGTACTGGCGATAGATGAATATGTCTAGCCGAGACGCCGACAGGGATCCGAATCAAGCCGCTCTCTCCTTTCCCTTGCTCTTCTAGTATACTGCCAAAAAAGACAAAGACATACAGCAGATGCCGTATGTCTTTGAAGGGGTTCCGACTTATTTGAATTCTGCCACAAGCTTGTCAAATTGCTCGGACGAAAGCTTAAGATCTTGTTTCACAAGCGGCTCTTCTTTGAAGCCGTGAACGAGATTTTCGTAGCTTCTTCTGGACTTGTCTTGATAAATAAGACCGGTCAGCATGCCGTTCGTTTCCATGATTTTGGTCATTGCCGATACGCGGTTGGACGAATCGTATTCAGGGGATTCTTCCAGATCGACAATATTCTCTTTAAACCAGTCGTACGTGTTGATTTTATTGAACGTTACGCAAGGGCTGAATACGTTGATCAGCGAGAAGCCTTCATGCTTCATGCCTTCTTCGATCAGCGTCGTCAGCTGCTTCAGGTTGCTGGAGAACGATTGAGCAACGAATGTCGCACCTGCAGCCAGCGCCATTTCGAGCGGAGAAAGAGCCGACTCGATCGAGCCTTGCGGCGTACTTTTTGTTTTGAAGCCTTCGGCGCTGCGCGGGGACGTTTGTCCTTTGGTCAGACCGTAGATTTGGTTATCCATAACAATGTAAGTCATGTTGATGTTACGGCGAATGGCATGAACCGTGTGGCCCATCCCGATCGCGAAGCCGTCGCCGTCGCCGCCGGAAGCGATAACGGTCAGGTCGCGGTTAGCCATTTTGAGGCCTTGCGCGATCGGCAGCGAACGGCCATGAATGCCGTGGAAGCCATAAGCGTTAATGTAACCGGAAATACGTCCGGAACAGCCGATACCGGAAACGATGGCAAGCTGTTCTGGCTCAAGGCCTACGTTGGCTGCCGCTCTTTGGATTGCCGCTTGCACGGAGAAGTCACCACAGCCAGGGCACCAGTTAGGTTTTACATTGTTGCGAAAATCTTTTAATGTTGCCATGCGATCAGCCCCTTACATTCTTTGTGAATTTCTGCCGGCAAGAACGGGTTCCCGTCGTATTTCAACAGGTTATGAATCTTATCCCCGCATCCGAGGTGCAGCTTGATCAGCTGAGACAGCTGTCCAGTAGCATTGTTCTCGACTACGACGATTTTCTTCGCTTTGTCGGTGTGCGGCTTCAGCAGCTCCGTAGGGAACGGATGCATCAGACGAACGGTGACATGATTGGTCTTAATGCCTTCTGCCGTCAGACGAGCTCTAGCTTCGTCAATCGTTCCGCCTGTCGAACCCATGCCGATAATGAGCATATCCGGTTCTGCATGCGGCGCATCCGCATGGATCGCATTCGTCACTTTCACGTGCTTCAGCTTCTCCATACGTTTATCCATCATTTTCTTACGGTTGATCGGGCTCTCCGAAGGACGGCCTTCTTGGTCGTGCTCTACGCCTGTCACGTGGTGAATACCGTTCTTCACGCCGGGAATGACGCGAGGCGATACGCCGTCTTCCGAAAATTCGTAACGCTTGAACAGCTTGTTAGGCTCTTGCTCAGGCGCTTCGGTAACGAGCTTTCCGCGATCGATCGTAATTTTATTGTAGTCGAGCATTTCAGCCGATTGTTTACCCAAGCTAAGCTGCAGATCGGTAACGATGATAACCGGGCATTGGAATTGCTCCGCCAAGTTGAAAGCTTCGATCGTATCGTAGAAACATTCTTCTACCGAGCTAGGAGAAATAACGATTTTTGGAATTTCACCGTGCGTCCCGTGAATCATGGCCAAAAGATCGCTTTGCTCTTGCTTTGTCGGCAAGCCCGTCGAAGGACCGCCACGCTGCGTATCGACGATAACGACCGGCGTTTCCGTCATACCGGCAAGACCGATCGCTTCCATTTTCAACGAAAGCCCCGGACCTGCGGAAGCCGTAATCGCACGAGCGCCGCCATAGTTTGCTCCGATTGTCATTGCCATTGCAGCAATTTCATCCTCGGTTTGAATAACGGTGCCGCCGAATTTAGGAAGCACTTTAATCAGATATTCCATAATTTCGGATGCCGGCGTGATCGGGTAAGCAGCCATGAAACGGCAACCTGCCGCAACGGCGCCCAGCGCGATCGCGTCGTTACCGATCATGAACAGCTTTTGTTGGCCGTCAGCAGGCTCAAGCTGCAGTTCGTGAATCGGGCCGCCTGCGAGATCCAGGACGAATTTCGCGCCGCGGGCAACCGCTTCGATGTTCTTCTCGACGACTGCCAGACCTTTGCGTCCGAATTCTTCTTCAACTGCTTTATTAAATACTTCCATCGGCAATCCGAGCAGTGCCCAGGAGGCGCCGGAAGCAACCATGTTCTTCATCAGGGATGTGCCGAGTTCTTCGGCGATTGCCGTAATCGGCACCGGGAACAAGCGTCCTTTAACGCCTTCCGGAAGCGTAGGATTGAATTTCGCATCGGCAACGATAACGCCGTCATCGCGAAGCTCGTGTGCATTCAAATCGATCGTTTCTTGGTCAAATGCAACCAAAATGTCCAAATCGTCGGAAATCGCCCGAATCGGTTTCGTGCTGATCCGGATTTTGTTATTTGTATGCCCACCTTTAATACGCGAGGAAAAGTGGCGGTAGCCGTACAAATAATAGCCCAGACGGTTTAATGCCGTAGAAAAGATCCGGTCGGTACTCTCAACGCCTTCCCCTTGTTGTCCCCCGATCTTCCAAGACAATTGACTAATCACAACGTCCACTCCTTTAGTTGTTCGCTGCTGTAATTTTTCGGTACGAAAACCGATACGAAAGGCAGCATTTCAAGCGGATTAAACAAAAACTTAACAATTAACTCAAACAAATTTTATGACTTTAGATAGTAAAATGCAAGTCGTTTCGACACATTTGAAACATAGTATTTTTCGATCAAATACATATCAATATTAGATCGATGAACCGATTTCATATCTTTCTTTGGAATGTTACATTTTGTTGAACGAACCCGAAGGCAATTGTTCGCGTAAAAAACGAAGCCAATTCCCATGCATAAAACTCTCAACCTGCGCCTCGCTGTAATGTTTCTGAAGCTCTTTTGCCAGATTGCCATAACAGCCTGTATGCTCCAGTCCCTGCACCTTCGCGTCAATGCCGTCGAAATCCGATCCGAAGCCGACATGACCGGCGCCGCCAAGCGAACAAATGCGGTCAAGATGCTTTAGCACGTCCTTCATCACGGCGCTTCTCTCTTTACTCAAGAATGGCGGGACGAACGTAATGCCGATTCTTCCTCCGCGCTTAACGATCGCTTCGATCTGCTCGTCCGACAAATTGCGGGGATGCGGACAAAGGGCGTATGCATTCGAGTGGGAAGCGATAAACGGTTTGTCCGACAACTCCAGCAGCTCCCAAAATCCCGGTTCCGATAAATGCGACACATCTAGAATGATGCCGAGTTTCGCACATTCTTTCACAAACTGCCTGCCCTTAACCGAAAATCCCGCTTTGCGCGTTTCCCCTACTCCGTCAGCCGCCCAATTCGCTTCGTTCCATGTAATCCCCATCAACCGTACGCCAAGGTAATATAACGTATGGAGATAGGTCAAACTCCCTTCCAGTCCGTCAACGCCTTCAAGCGATAGCAGAGATCCGAGCTTATGCCCGGATAAACTTTGCTCGAGCTCCTCCTTGGTACGGATAAACATCGCGTCCGGATGTGCGGCGATATGCTCCATGAACAATCGGACCTGCTCCAATACTTGTTCAAACGTCAGTCGGCTGCGGTCGGGCAAAAAGATGGCATATATTTGCACCGCCATTTCCGCCTGCTTCAGCCTGTTCAGCGATACGTCCGCATCTCTTCCGTCGTGGTCAAAGCCGAGTCGGCGGTTTTCCACCATTTTCATCAGCAAATCGCAATGAGCGTCAATTACTCTCATCTACATCATCTCCAATCCGCATCATGTTAAAACCAGCAAATCGCTCCGGGAAGCTGCAATTTGCATCCATCCTTGCTTATGGAACGGGAACGGAACGCAAATATGCCCCTAAACACTCTAGATCATCGCCCGGCGGCGACTTTTGATGCCGTGCGTTTGCCGAGACGATGAACAATCGGCGGAGATACTCTTTAGGAGTCGTGCAAAAAAACCTGTCTACTCCGTAAACAGGCGTTCCTTGCGATCGATTTATATCCTTAACGCACCGAACATGTGTCTAAATGGATAAGCCGCGTTTTTGAACGGGAATAGCCGCTTGGACTTCAAGACGCTACGCTTACCGCGGCTCAACGATCAGCTTGATTGCCGTACGGTCCTCTCCATCGATCACAATGTCCGTAAAGGCGGGAATACAAATCAAGTCGACACCGCTGGGCGCTACGAATCCTCTGGCGATCGCTACAGCCTTCACAGCCTGATTAAGCGCGCCGGCACCGATAGCCTGCAGCTCGGCCGCTCCCCGCTCGCGGAGAACGCCTGCCAGTGCGCCTGCAACGGAGTTTGGATTGGATTTTGCTGAAACTTTTAATACTTCCATGGAAAAGTACCTCCTCAGGAAAGATGGATTGGTTCCAGTACCCATCATATTCGTGAGATTCGGTAATCATTCCTTCTGCTTGCACCCATTCGCCCTTCTCGCTCAAAGATTCCATCGACGCTTTTCGCAGCTAGCCGAATGGCTCTGCCTTGTGACGATTGCTAGTCAAAAATAACGTCATCTTCGTAGATGCGAATAAGCCGGATTGAACTTGCAGCCCCCGTTTGCTCGTTCATCTCTATTAATACGGCATGGAAATGCCATTTTCCTTCATCCACCACAAAACGAACCGGCAGCTGAGTTATAAACTTATACAGAACGGCGTTGCGTTCCATCCCCAGTACGCCGTCGCGTGGGCCTACCATACCCACGTCCGTGATGTAAGCCGTGCCGCCCGGCAAAATCCGCTCATCGTGGCTTTGCACATGCGTATGCGTACCTACGACAGCCGACACTCTTCCTTCCAAATGCCAGCCCATCGCAATTTTCTCCGATGTCGCTTCGGCATGAAAATCGACCAGCACGCAAGCGGGTCTTTTCTCCGTGCGCAGCAGCTCGTCAACCTTTGCAAACGGACAATCGATTGGCGGCAGGAAAGTGCGTCCCTGCAAATTGATAATCATGAGCTCTTTGCCGTTCGCTTTAATGATGGCGCTGCCCCGTCCCGGCGTGCCCTCAGGAAAATTGGCCGGACGGATCAAACGGGGCTCGTCGTCGATAAAATCGAAAATATCTTTTTGATCCCACGTATGGTTTCCCATCGTAATACCGTGAACGCCCGCTTCGAAAAGCTCCGTCACGATCGGCTTCGTAATGCCCCGGCCAGCTGCGGCATTTTCGCCGTTTGCGATAATGATCGCCGGCTTATATTTGGATTTCAGCTTCGGAATGACGGATTTGACCGCTTTTCTTCCCACGGAACCGACAATGTCTCCAATAAATAAAACGTTAATAGTCGTTGCCTCCCTGCTTTGCTTTCGATAGGTACGCAAGTTCCGCAAACCTTGCGAACATGGCGAAAAGTGGCTTGTAGGCCACTTTTCACGAGGATAGAAACATTATTTAGCTTTCGCTGATTGCCGTACTTTATCCTCGGCCGAAACCGGCTTGTCCATGCAGAAGGATCGGCTTTAAAACCGATCCTTCTTGTCTTCCTTATTTTGCGTACTCGACAGCTCTCGTTTCCCGGATGACCGTTACTTTGATATGACCCGGGTAATCCAGCTCGTTCTCGATCTTCTTCGTAATGTCGCGAGCGAGACGGAACGCTTCGGTGTCGTCGATCTTGTCCGGCTGAACCATCACGCGGATTTCCCGCCCTGCCTGAATGGCGTACGATTTCTCGACGCCTTCGAACGATTCCGAAATGTCTTCGAGCTTTTCCAGGCGCTTGATATAGGTTTCAAGCGTTTCTCTTCTGGCGCCCGGCCTTGCAGCCGACAACGCGTCCGCTGCCCCAACCAGCATCGCGATGACGGATGTCGCCTCGCAATCGCCGTGATGGGATGCGATACTGTTGATGACGACAGGATGTTCCTTGTATTTCTTACCGATTTCTACGCCAATTTCAACATGGGAGCCTTCCACTTCATGATCCAGCGCTTTGCCGATATCGTGAAGCAAACCGGCGCGTTTCGCGAGCGTAACGTCTTCTCCCAATTCTCCTGCCATGAGACCGGACAAGTATGCCACTTCCATGGAATGCTTCAACACGTTTTGTCCATAGCTGGTGCGGAACTTCAATCGTCCCAAAATTTTAATCAAATCAGGGTGCAGTCCGTGTACGCCGATTTCGAAAGTAGCTTGCTCTCCGTATTCGCGGATACGCTCGTCCACTTCTTTGCGCGACTTCTCCACCATTTCTTCGATTCGCGCAGGATGAATGCGGCCGTCTGCAACAAGCTTCTCAAGCGACGTCCTGGCGATTTCCCGGCGAATCGGGTCGAATCCGGACAGAATGACCGCTTCCGGCGTATCGTCGATAATCAGGTCGATGCCTGTCAACGTCTCCAGCGCTCGGATATTGCGTCCTTCGCGTCCGATAATACGGCCTTTCATTTCTTCGTTCGGGAGACTCACGACGGAAACCGTCGTCTCTGCAACGTGGTCGGCGGCACAGCGCTGAATCGCAAGCGTAATAATCTCGCGCGCTTTCTTGTCGCCTTCTTCTTTGGCTTGCTGTTCGATTTCTTTAATCAGTTGAGCGGTTTCGTGACGCACTTCCTGCTCAACGCCCGTTAAAATGATGCTCTTCGCTTCTTCCGTCGTAAGACCGGAGATGCGCTCCAGCTCGGCTAGCTGGCTCTTGTAGAGCTGATCGATTTGCGCTTGCGTTTCGTCGATCCGCTTCTCTTTGTTGGACATCTGCTCTTCTTTACGTTCCAGCGATTCCAATTTTTTATCCAGCGTTTCCTCTTTTTGCAACAATCGTCTTTCCAGTCGCTGAATTTCATTACGACGTTCACGAATGTCTTTTTCAGCTTCGGTACGTAGCTTGTGGACTTCGTCCTTTGCTTCCAGCACCGTCTCTTTCTTTAGTGCCTCTGCATTCTTCTTTGCGTCCTCAACAATCTGAGCGGCAGCATGTTCAGCACTCGAAATTTTCGCTTCTGCAAGAGATTTCCGGATAAAATACCCAATCCCAGCGCCTAGAAGAGAACCAACAACGAGTGAGATCACGCTCCAAATGATCGTCTCCGGTGCCATCGTGTACACCTCCTCGATGTTCCTCCAAGGGGTTAGCTTGGGATAAATTCAGTTTTTATTCGTTCGTTTGCGTGCTGTGTAACATTTCCGGTTTCATACGGTAAAGAGAGTAAAATTGGCGTTTTTACTTCTTCAGGATAAAAAATATACATGATCATTTTAGCTTTTGGGAAAGAAGCTTGTCAAGCGTAGACCGTTCCCTTCTTGGCGAACGACCGGCCCGCCGGCATTTCATTAATGCCATTAATGATCTAAAATTCCCAATCGTCGAGCGATTCGTTCATGACCCGCTTCAATACCTGGCTTACGGTAGCGCTCGTGTAGCCTCTGCGAAGAAGGAACGACGCCAGCTTCTGCTTACGTTCATAGGGTTCCCCTTTTAGAGAAGAAAGCTTCTTCGCCGCCAATTTGCTTGCGTTTGCCAGCTCCGCTTCTTCATCAAGCGATGCGATCGCCTCTTGGATGTTTTCGCTTGCAATACCTTTTTGCTGAAGCTCTTGTTTAACCCAGTTGCGTCCCTTACTTTGGTTCATGATGCGATGCTCGGTCCATTGCATGGCAAACATGCCGTCATCGATCAGCTTCTCGTTTTTGAGCCTCTCGATCGTCAAGTCGATTATCGTTTGCTCGTAGCCCTTCAGCTTGAGCTTCTGCCTAACTTCCTTCATCGAACGCGGACTCCGGCCGATATATCGGAGCGCATGAGCGTATACCTCCTGCCGCTCCTCGGCCTGAATAACCTCCAGCATCCGCTCGTTATCGATCGTTTCGCCCTTGAGCAGCCTGTATTTGATCAAAATATCCTCGTGTACCGAGAAAGCAAACGACTCATCCACAAATATATTGTAGCGGCGTTTATTCCGCTTCTGCTGTTCTACCGACGTAATGACGGATTCTTGACTCTGATTCATTGCGTGCCTCCGGTCCTATAGCCGAGCCCTGTGTGAGGGACCGGCGTTTCGTTCTAGTTATAAAAAGAAAGACGCCCTTTGTCAATCAAAGGCGCGTCTTCCGGTCTTTATTCGAACAATGCCGCTTCTTCCTCTTCGTCATCCTGGGAAACCGCCATATTAGCAGTCGGCACCAACACGCTGGCATCGCGAATCTTCTTCTCGATAATGTCGGCAATGTGTTTGTTATCCTTCAAATACTGTTTCGCATTTTCGCGCCCTTGGCCGAGACGTTCGCCTTCGAACGAATACCAAGCGCCGCTCTTGTCGATAATGTCGAGCTCCGTGCCCATATCGACGATGCTGCCTTCTTTAGAAATGCCTTCACCATACATAATGTCTACCTCAGCCTGCTTGAACGGAGGCGCCACTTTGTTCTTTACAACCTTAATGCGCGTGCGGTTACCGATCATATCGTTGCCTTGCTTGATCGTCTCGATACGACGTACATCCAAACGGACCGAGGAATAGAACTTGAGCGCGCGTCCGCCTGGCGTTGTTTCCGGGTTGCCGAACATTACGCCGACCTTCTCGCGAAGCTGGTTGATGAAAATCGCGATAACCTTCGATTTGTTGATAGCGCCGGACAGCTTCCGCAGCGCTTGCGACATGAGACGAGCCTGCAAGCCGACATGAGAGTCGCCCATATCGCCTTCGATTTCCGCTTTCGGTACGAGCGCGGCAACCGAGTCGATGACGATAATGTCTACCGCTCCGCTGCGCACGAGCGCTTCCGCGATTTCGAGCGCCTGCTCGCCGGTATCCGGCTGAGACAGCAGCAGCTCATCGATATTGATGCCCAGCTTGCTTGCATATAAAGGATCAAGTGCATGCTCCGCATCGATGAAAGCGGCTTGTCCGCCGGCTTTTTGCACTTCCGCAATCGCGTGCAAGGCTACGGTTGTTTTACCGGATGATTCCGGTCCGTATACTTCTATAATTCTGCCGCGGGGAAATCCGCCTACGCCGAGCGCGATGTCCAGCGCCAGCGAGCCGCTTGGGATCGTCTCCACCTGCATGTGAGTCGATTCCCCGAGCTTCATGATCGAACCTTTTCCGAACTGTTTCTCGATATTACGCAATGCCGCTTCCAATGCCGCACGACGATCCGCCAACTTGTCCACTTCCTCTACTGGTTATGTTATAGATCTATCATAACTTCTTTTTCGCCGGTTGCCAAGTAGTTTTTCGAACATATATTCGCATATTCCCCACAAAGTGAAGCGAATTCCTCGCAGCGGATTCCTATTACTTTGCTGGGAGCCCCGATAAAAAAATGGACTATGCAAGAACATACATTCAAAAAGCCCACAAAAAAACCGCAACAAAGAAGGATTTCTTTGCTACGGTGCTTCCGTTAACGTTTCATTAATTATAGAAGAATGCACCCAAAATATCAAGAAGACTATTCCGGATTATCGCTAGAGAGGAGCTTCCAGAGCTGGTAGAGCGCGCTCTTCGCCGCCTTCAGCTTGATCAGCTCGCGGCTCCCCGACTGCTTCGTTTCGAATGCAGCCGTTTCGCCCCCGCGCCGCGCTATGGCGATGTAAACGAGTCCGACCGGCTTGCCCTCCGACGGATCCGGACCCGCTACGCCGGTTACCGAAATCGCAAAATCCGTTCCTGTCCGCTCGAGCAGCCGTTCCGCCATTTCGCGGGCCGTACGCTCGCTGATCGCCCCCGGCGCCCCTTCGCCTTCCATGAGCTCCATCGGCACGCCGAGCAGCGCATGCTTAATCCTGTTCGTGTACGTAACAAATCCGCCCTGGTACACCTGGGAGCTTCCCGGCACCGAGGTCACCATGTCACTAAGCATGCCGCCGGTGCAGCTCTCCGCCGCAGACAGCGTAAGTCCGCGGCCCGCCATCGTTTCGACAATGGTCCTTTCGATCGGCACGTCGCGGTCCGCGTACAAATGCTCGCCGAGTCGTTCGCGAATGATGCGAACCGTCTCTTCCATATTGGCATCCGCCTGCTCTTGGGAGGCTGCTCTTGTAGTCAGCCGCAGCGTAACCTCGCCTTCCTTCGCGTAAGGCGCAATCGTCGGATCCTCCTGCTTCTCGATCAGATCGAGCAGCCGGTGCTCCAGAAAGGATTCCCCGATGCCGGCGAATTTGAGCATTTTGGAGAAAAGAGGCTGTTCCTCGCCCATAATCGCGCGCAGCCACTCCGTTCCGTAGCGCTCGAACATCGGCTTCATCTCTTTAGGAGGCCCTGGAAGCAGCATGTAGTGCGTTCCGCCCTGCGTGAGGGCTATGCCTACCGCCAGACCCGTATCGTTCGGTAGCGGGTCGCTGCCTTCGAGCATGAGCGCCTGCCTTGCATTGCTCTCGACCATCGCGATTCCCCGGCCGCTGAAAAACTCCGTCATCGTATCCATCGAAGGCTGATGAACGATCAGCTTGCGATCCAAGTAGGAAGCCAGCACGTCCTTCGTCAAGTCGTCCTGCGTCGGTCCGAGCCCCCCGGTGCAAATAATGACGTCCGCTCTCGTGCGAGCGATATCGAGCGCCTGCCGGAGTCTCGCTGCGTTGTCGCCGACGACCGTTTGAAAATAGACGCCCACCCCGATGGACGTGCATTGCTGAGACAAAAATTGAGCGTTCGTATTGACGATTTGCCCCATCAGCAGTTCTGTGCCGACTGCGATAATTTCCGCTTTCAAAATATATCCCCCCCAAGAATCGTAGTGACAAGGATAACGCCTTTCGGCGTCCTACCGTTTTCGAAGAAAACGATATCGGAAGAGTAAGCTTAGCCGTCAGACGTTCACCGAGAAATCGAACAATCAGCGATTTTCAAAAAAAGACGCCAAAATCCGCTTGGCAAAGCGAGAAGAATGGCGTCATTTCCGAACGTGCCGTTACATCGGCGTATTGTTGATTACATGCTTGTTCTGTACAAAATAATCGATGCCCGAGTAGATCGTAATCACGGCTGCAACCCAGCTTGCAAGCAAATCAAACCGGAAGTTAATGAATGCAAACGGAAAATTATTGATGAGCAGCGCGATGATCGCGGTAATCTGCACCCCCGTTTTCCACTTGCCCCATTTGCTGGCAGCCATGACGGTTCCTTCGAGCAGCGCGATTTGCCGCAAGCCCGTAATCGCAAATTCGCGGCTAATAATGACGATCGCGATCCAGGCGTCGAGCTTATCCATTTCCACCAGGGAAACGAGGACGGCGGAAACGAGAAGCTTGTCGGCCAGAGGATCCAGAAGCTTGCCAAGATTGGTCACAAGCTTGCGTTTACGCGCTATGTAGCCGTCCAGACTGTCCGTACTGGCGGCGATAATGAAAATCAGAGCGGCAATAATCTGATTATAAGTAATGCTGAACTGCTCGATCCGAATTTGCGGCAAACTGACGTTTACAAGCAAAAAGAACATGATGATCGGCACTAGAAATATTCTCGCTAGTGTAATCCGATTCGCCAGATTCATGCAATTCCCTCCCCGGACAAATCGAACTCGAACGAGTGGGTAACTCTAACTCTGGCCATTTCCCCAATATTCGTTTTGCAATTTGTGACGAACACTTCTCCGTCAATTTCCGGGGCATCGTATTGCGAACGTCCTACATACACGTCGTTACGTCCGTCGTAACGCTCGATCAGCACGTCAATCTCTTTACCGATCCGCATACCGTTTCGTTCGTTAGAAATTTGACGCTGAATTTCCATCAGCGTATTCGCTCTGTATTCCTTCACGTCGTTCGGCACTTGATCCGGCAAACGGGCGGCCGGAGTATCCAATTCCTTGGAGTACGCAAACACGCCGAGCCGGTCAAACTGCATTTCCTTTACGAACTCCGACAAATTCTCGAAATCCTGTTCCGTTTCTCCAGGGAAGCCGACGATGATAGAGGTGCGCAGAGCGACATCCGGCATGCGGTTGCGGATTTTACGGATCAGCTCGCGCGTATCGCGCTGCCTTCCCGGCCTGCGCATCCGTTTAAGAATCGAATCCTCGCTGTGCTGCAGCGGCATGTCGATATATTTGCAAACCTTCGGATTCGTGGCAATCGTTTCAATCAGCTCGTCCGTAAAAAATCCCGGGTAGGCGTAATGAAGACGTACCCATTCGATTCCCGGCACTTCGCTCACCTTGTTCATCAGCTCGGGAAGCATGAAGCGGTCGTACAGATCCGAGCCGTAGTTCGTGGAATCCTGCGCGATCAGGCTGATTTCTTTGACGCCCTGGTCGGCAAGCTGCTTCACTTCCGCCAGAACCGATTCGATGCTGCGGCTGCGGAACTTGCCCCGCATGATCGGAATGCTGCAGAACGTACATGCATTGTCGCAGCCCTCGGCTATTTTCACGTAAGCCGTATAACGCGGCGTCGACAGGCGGCGCGGCAGCACCTTGTCGTAGTTGAACGCGGGATTGCCTACCAGCATCGGCTTCCGCCCTGCAAGCGCCTGGTCGATGATGTCGTTGATCTTGTCAAAATCGCCCGTACCGACGATCCCGTCGATCTCCGGCATTTCACGCATCAGCTCCGCCTTGTACCGCTGGGTCAAGCATCCGGATACGATCAGCGCCTTCAAGTTCGCCGTCTGCTTCAGATCCGCCATGTCGAGAATCGTATTGACGGATTCTTCCTTCGCGGCATCGATAAACCCGCAGGTGTTCACAATGATGACCGTCGCTTCTTCTTTATCGTCAACAAGCGAAAATCCGCGTTGATGAACCAACCCGGACATAATCTCGGAATCGACTAAATTTTTCTCGCAGCCCAAGGTCACGACCTTGATTTTCTCTGACATCGTACATCCCCCAAACCTATTCCTTTCATTTCTTAACAAGTATAATATAACGCCTATAACGTGTCAAAACAAACGAAAACCTATGGTAACCCGCCATCGGACGGGAAACGCACAGGTTTTTGCGCTTGCACTAAGTGGAGCGGAAGTTCGTAAACTGCAAATCGAGCGCCAAATCCGCAGATCTGAGCAGCTGCATGACCTTCTGCAAATCGTCTTTGCTTTTACCCGTAACGCGAATTTGATCGCCTTGTATTTGGCTCGTCACCTTAAGCTTCGAGTCGCGGATCAGCACGTTGATTTTTTTGGCGATATCCTGACCGATGCCCTGTTTAAGCGTTACACGCTGGCGTACGGTCGTACTGGCTGCCGGCTCCACTTTTCCGTACTCGAGATTTTTCAGCGCGATGCCTCGCTTGGCCATTTTGGAATGAAGGATGTCGATAACGTTATTCAGCTTCATCTCGTCGTCCGAAACGATTACCAGACTTTCCTTTTCGAGCGTGATGCTGCTTTTGCTGTTCTTGAAGTCGAACCGAGTAGAAATTTCTTTTTCCGCCTGATTGATCGCGTTCGTTAATTCCTGCATATCTATTTTGGAAGTAATGTCAAATGCATTTTCCGAAGCCATAACCAACGTCCTTTCCATGAATTGTCTCGTAAAACAGTATAGCAATATTCGCCAAGCATGAAAACCCCCGCCCGCCGCGTTACGCCCCGATCCGGAGTTCTTGCTGATAGTTGAAACCAACAAAAAAGCATCCACTCTCATGGCGGATGCCCTTATGATAAAAGATGCGGCGGACTGGCGTCCTGTATGCCTAATATCTTCTCCTGACCGGATTCCGGAACATATCGAGCACACCAAGTACGATATGCGCGAGTCCAAAACCGAATATCCCGTATCCCCAAGCATTCGGCGTCAAATACCAACCGAGCACACTTACGACGATTCCCAATCCCGTAACAACCCAACTTGTCGACATACGTCCCAACCTCGCTTTAGCGGATAAGTGGCGTTACGATTTTAGGATTGTCTGGGAAACGGATATTTATTCGTTCGGCAATTTCATGCCGGATAGGGGACGGACTCCTTACAGATCGAACTGGTACCGCTTGACCGATTCCTTTTCGCCGATCGGAATGACCGTTCCATTAATTTTCAGCTCGACCGCATTGGCGGCTCCTAACGTCAAGTTAACGGATGGATCCAGCTCCCATTTCTGGTATTGGCCGGATAGAAGACTCTCCGAAAAAAGCGTTTCCTTCTGAACGGAATCTCCCGATTTGGTTTGCTTGTCGATTCCGATCCAGCATTTGTCCTTCAGCACCGTAACTTCCACGATCACCTTGGAGGCTTTGGAAATTTGATAAAAATCTTTGCCGCCTTCGCTTTTCGTCAATTTAACGTCCGGCTTGTCCGGCACGATCGGCGTCTGGCTCGGCTTCGTCTCCGGCTTTTGCTCCGAAGCGGTGGCGGCAGGCGTCGGCGCGGCGCTTACTTCAGACATTTTTCTGTCCGTAAGGTGCTCATTTGTTTGGCTTTGGGATACGTTCTCCTCACCTTCGGACTTCGCGTTCGTGCTGATGAAATAATAGAGAATCCCGAAGATTAGCAGGACGAATGACCAGAGCATGATGCCGGTCAGCCGCTTGCTCCATTTTTCCGAATTTTTCGAATCCGTACGTTTCCGCCTGACCGGCTCCGCCGTTTGTTCGGGCTCAGAAACAGGGATGACATTGCGATAAAGCCGCAGCACTTCGTTCGGATCCAAGCCGACCGCCTCCGCGTAACTTTTGATAAAGGCGCGGATATAAAATGTGCCCGGTAAAACTTTTAAATTGCCTTCTTCAATCGCTTCCAAATAACGCTTGCGAATTTTTGTGACTTCCTGCAAATCCTCGAGTGAAATACCTTTCTCCAAGCGTGCTTTGCGCAGAAGCTGCCCCAGTTCGAACATGTGCTCACCCCCGTGTTTCCGTAAATCGCGGTTCAAATTGCCGATCGTTCGTTAAAACCCGTCATAGTTCCCCGTGAAGCTCTCGTACGAAATTTCTTCGTCCGGATTATTCCTCAGCTCCACGATATAGTCAAATGCGTTATAGTCATATTCCGAATCCCTCACAAAAATGTCAGGATGCTCCACAACTTTCGTCGACGGCATAGCCATGATTTCCTGCAAGAGCGAATAATGCTTTTCGTTGGAACGCATGGTCGAAACGATACCGTCCACGATAAAGACGTTATTCACATTCATCTCGTCCTCCGACAGCTGGCTGCGCACGGTTTGACGAAGCAAAGTCGACGATACGAACGTCCAGCGCTTGTTGGCGCACACGCTGCCTGCAATAATCGATTCCGTCTTCCCTACCCGCGGCATGCCCCGAAGTCCGATCAGCTGATTGCCTTCCTTCTTGAAAATTTCGCCGAGAAAATCGACCAAAAGTCCAAGCTCGTCGCGCGTAAAACGAAAGGTTTTCCGGTCATCGGAATCGCGTTCGATATAACGGCCGTGGCGCACCGCCAAAATGTCGACGAGCTTCGGCTCGCGAAATTTGGTTACCGTAATATTATCCACTTTTTTTAACAGTTTACCCAATATTTCAATTTTTTCTTCATCGCTCGTTTGCAGCAGCATGCCGCGTGTTTTATCCTCAACGCCATTGATGGTCATAATGTTTATTTCCAGCATCCCCATCAACGATGCGATGTCTCCAAGCAAGCCGGGACGGTTTTTATGAATTCGGTATTCCATGTACCATTGCTTCATTTCCATATAAGCCCACATCCTATTCTTCTCGATCGCCTCAAACGTTTCGTTCAATAATTCTACAATATTCGCGTTTTTCCTTCATCAGTCGCAAAAATTATTTCAATTGTGCGCTTGCTTCCTGCTGCGAATAGGTAAAAAGACCCGGCTTCCAGGAATCCGAAAGCATGCTTTCCTTGATCCGATTCAGGATCGGGTCCCAAGCAAGCTTATAGTCGGTCGAGGCGGTCATGTCCATGAACGGAATGCGCAGCGAACGAATTTTCGTCAGCTCGGCGGCAGCTTCCGGCGTGTACAGCACGATCCATTTGGCATGGATCTGCTGCGCTTGAAAGGTCAGCTGCTGGAACCACTGCGCCACATTTTGCGAATCATAAAGAACGATTTGCTCCGCCTCTTCCGACGGCGCCCAAACGGCCGGCACCTGATGAGCTGCGGTCGTGATCCAAATAATCGGCGCGCCCGCCGTCTTTTGCATGGAAACCCAGTCGTTCCACAGCGTGTCGAACGTTTTGGCGTCGGCCTGCCATACCGCCATATTATCCAGCGGCTGAATGGCTGCCGGGCTTCTCTCCGGCGTTTGCTGAAGAAGCGTCCACTTGATCTGGGGCAATTGCTCGGCTTCCTTCCTTGCATCCGCAAACAAGGAACTGCCGATCACGACGACTTGATCGTAAGCCGTTTCACGAATCGTTTTAACCGAATCCTCGTCAAGCGCCGTTTTATCCTTAAGCCACTTCCAAGCGATTTTATCGGATGACCGCCAGCCGTTAAGCGAGGCGTCCAGCTTCTGCGCCAAATCCGCAGGCAAATCGGGAGTAGTGACGACGAGCAGCGATTTTTTGTTTTTGAGCTGACCATCCGTCGCGACCGGCAGCGTATGGCCGCATGCCGCGAGAACCAACGAAATCATCATAACCGAAACGAGGCGCAATATCCAAATCTTCATCCGTCTTTCCATTCTCCTTTATGACAAACGTGCAAACCACTTCTATCAGTATAAGAAATACGAGGTGCCACGTCCAATTCAAAAACAAAAGCCTCCTGCGGCAGGAGGCTTTTGTTCCAAAATCTCAGCATGCTTTCGCATTGCCGATTGTACGATTTCCCGGCAAACGCGGCGTCAAAAGCGCCGAAATCGTCTCCGAGGTTATGCTCCCTTGGCAACAAGCTTCACCATCAGCCGAGCGAGCACCTTTTGCTCTTGGTCGTCGCCGGCATCCCAAAGCTCCTTAAGAATGCGTTCTTCTTTGTTCTCGGGATCGATTTTGTCAGCCAAAAACTCCCCGATCTGATAAGCAAGCTTCGCGATCGTCTCTTCGCTCATGCCGGCATGCTCGGCCATATTGACGCGTTCACCAAGAAATTGCTTCCATTTGTCAAACGATTTAAGAACGGTAACCACAGTAATTCCTCCCTTGAGATGGATTTCGGATGAACACTTGTACTATGCGCAAAATGATGGCGGTCTATTCATCGTCCGAAATCGCATGGCGGTTAAGGGGGATCGTGTTCGTTCTATGTATGCCAGCCGCCGTTAGGGCTTATGATCTGCCCCGTTATGTAGCTGGATTCCGGCAGAGCAAGAAAATAAACGAGCGAGGCGATCTCATCGGGAACGGCGAAGCGGCCGAGCGGTATGCCGTCTTCGATCGCTTTCTTTTCCTCGGCGTTGAAGCCGCTCATCATATCCGTATCGACCGCGCCGGGAGCGACGGCGTTCACGGTTACCCCGGAGGGCGCCAGCTCCTTGGCCAGCGCCTTCGTAAAGGCATTGATGCCGCCCTTGGCGGTCGAGTACACCACCTCGCAGGAGGCGCCCGTCAGCCCCCAGATGGAGGATACGTTAATAATTCTGCCGAATTTCCTTTCGATCATGGAAGGCATAAACATTTGGGTACACAGGAATGTGCCTTTTACGTTTACGCTCATAATTTCGTCCCATTCGTCCTCCGAGACGTCCGAAAGCAAGCCGTAATGCGACAACCCGGCATTGTTTACCAGAACATCCGGCTGCAGGCCATGCAGATCGAGCTTTTCCTTCATCCGCTCGATCTGCTCCTTCGACCTTAGGTCAGCAGCTACGGTCATCACCTTCGCGCCCTTTTCCAGACAACGGCGGGCCACCTCATTCACGGATTCATGCGCCTGACGATAATGCAGCACGATGTTCATACCGACGCCGACGGAGGCGAACCGCTCTGCAATGGCAGCTCCTATGCCTCGGCTCGCTCCGGTGACCAGAACCGTATATTCGTTTAGCGACCTGTTCATGACGCTTCCTTAGGATCTGCCACGATCGAGACGGCCAGCTGCTCCCAACGGAAATGCTCGTGCAGCCGCTTTGTTACGTCTTTCAATGACATGTTGCGATAAATCGTCAATATGTCGAAGGCGTCGGCACCTTTAAACCGGTAGTCGGTATACAGCCTTGCGATCGACTCCGGCGAATTCAGCATGCGCAGAAATCCGCCGATCTTTTTATTCCGGCTGCGTTCGAAATCTTTTTCGTCAATCCCCCGTTCAAGCGCTTCGTTAACGAGCTGTTTGATCCTCTCCAGCAGCAGCTCGGGGTCCCGCGTATCGCCCCCGATTACGGAGAACGTGTAGCCCGGCGTGCAGCTGAAATCGGCTCCGAAATTGTCGGAAATCAGCTTTTCGTCATAAAGCGTTTGGTATAGGGCCGAGGTCGGACTAAACAAAATGTCCATCATCAGCTTAGACGCCGATTCTTTCTCCAGAAGCGCCTTTCCTTCGATCGGGTCATGGGCTTCCTTGAAACCGAACAGGCATTTGGGCTGCGAGACCGGCAGCTTGGTAATCTTCTTCGGATTGTGAACGGCATTCGGTTCCGGCTGGAAAATCCGTTTGATCTGGCCTTGCGGCTCGAATGTTTTCGCCGCCTGATTGCGGCGGATGCGATCCAGCACTTCTTCGGCATCGACGCCGCCGACAACGAAGACGCTCATATTCGTCGGGTGATAGAACGTATGGTAGCACTCGTACAGCATTTCTTTCGTAATTTTAGAGATCGACTCGATCGTTCCGGCGATATCGATCCGCACCGGATGGGCGCTGTACATCGCTTCGATCAGACCGAAATACGAACGCCAGTCGGGATGATCTTTGTACATGTTGATTTCTTGCCCGATAATGCCTTTTTCCTTCTCGACGTTCTCGTCGGTGAAGTAGGGATTCTGCACGAAGTTAATCAGCGTCTCGAGGCTTTCCATTACATGGTCAGTAGCCGAAAACAAATAGACCGTCCGGTCGAAGCTCGTAAACGCGTTGGCCGAGGCGCCGTAAGAAGCGAAAGTAGCGAAGATGTCGCCGGTAGGCTCCTCGAACATTTTATGCTCCAGAAAGTGAGCGATTCCGTCCGGCACCTGCACCGCTTCCTTGCCTTCCACCTGAAAGTGATTGTCGATCGAGCCGTATTTCGTGGAGAACGTAGCAAAAGTCTTGTGGAAGCCTTCTTTCGGCAGCACATAAACGTCCAGTCCGTTGTCCAGCTTCTCGTGGTATACCGTTTCGTTCACATGCTCGTAGCGGATGACGTTCATCGGTCGTTACTCCCCTTTCAAGTCCCGCAGGAAATAGATCGTGTCGAGCTTTACTTGATCCGCGATTCGGCGTATGTCCGTCGTGCCGATCTTCTCCACATCCTCGATTAAGCCCTGAACGGACCGCTGACGACCGGACAACACGCTATTGAAGTCAAACGAAATCGTTTCGTAGGCGGAATCCTGGAGCTGGCGGAGCTGGCCCGCGATCATCGCTTTGGTCTGCGTCATTTCCGTTTCGCTGATTTCGCCCTCCTCCATGGCGGAGATCTGCTTGCGGATAATATCGACAGCCTTCTCATAGTTGGCGATTTCGATACCGGATTGAATCGTCAAAATGCCCTTGTGTCCGTCCAAACGGGAGGAAGCGTAATAGGCGAGGCTTTCTTTTTCCCGCACGTTAATAAACAGCTTCGAATGCGGATATCCGCCTAAAACCCCGTTGTACATGAGAGCTGCCGCATAATCGTCCCCGGCATACGTCGCATTCGTGCGAAGTCCCATGTTCAGTTTTCCCTGGTTGACGTCAAGCTTCTCGACTATGGAATTGACCGAAGTTACAGCCGGCTGCTTGACATTCATCATATAGCCTGCCGCTTGACCGCCTACGCCGCGAAACTGGGAGCGAACGATCGTTTCAACCTCGGAAAGCGTCGTATTGCCGACGACATACAAATCGATCGGCGAAGACTGCAGCCATTGCAGGTAGGATTCATAGAGGGATTTCGGCGTAATATCCTCAAGCGCCTCGATAAAGCCTAGCGGATGAAGCCGGTACGGCTCGTTTTTGCACATTTCCTGTATACAACGCTCTGCTGCATAAGTAGCTTTATCGTTAACGATCGCTTCCAGCTTTTTTTGCACCGTATTTTTCTCGGCATCCACATATTTGGCGCTAAACGCGCCGTCTTCCAGCAGCGGGTTCGTGATCGCTTCTCCGATGAAGCTAAGCGCCTGACCGAGCAGCGAACGCTCTTGATGGACATACCGGTCTTCGACGATGTCCATGCGGAATTGGACGATCTGGTAATCCCCGCGTTTATAAATGTCAAAACCAAAGCCCGCTCCGTACAGATCGTCCAGCCGTTCGCGGAACTGCTTCGTTTCCGGCAACGATGCCGTGCCCCTTCGCAGTACGAAAGGCGTGAGTGCCACCGGCGTAACGGTGCTTTCGGCAAGCGGCGTCCCTATGTATACGGAGACGGCATACGTTTTAAACTGTTCCGACGGCAGCACATGCAGCCGGATGTTTCCAATCGTTGTACGTTCGAATGACGATTTCATTAGTCAACGATCTCCCTTCCGCCTCGACTCATTGGGTAATGGCAGCTTCCGCTGTCGCTTGCGACAACGGAAGGCGATACTCCCATTATATTCCTACGGAAAGCGAAGAAGCAACCGATCTGTCTGCCTGACGAAAAGATCCCGAAAAGCTTCGTCGGTCAAACGGGACGGTTGCTTCCTTAGCATTCCCTCATCATGCCGCTACGACATGTTATGCGATTACTTGCAAAAAATATGTTTGCCGATCGTTTTTACTTGCGGTCTGCTCCAAATCCATTTGGATGTGGCGGTTACCGGGTTAAAGTAATAAATGCATCCTCCGGTCGGATCGTTGCCGTTAACCGCATCGCGTACCGCTTTTTTGGCGTTCTCGTTCGGAGTGAGCCAAATTTGGCCGTCGGCCACTGCCGTAAAAGCGCCTGGCTGAAAAATAACCCCCGATATCGTATGGGGAAAGCTTGGCGATTTCAATCTGTTCAGTATGACGGCCGCCACCGCGACTTGACCGATATAAGGCTCGCCTCGTGATTCGCCGTAAACCGCATTCGCCATAATTTTCAGATCGTTATCGGAAAGACCTTGGAGGGAAGGAGGTTTGATCGTTGCACCCGAGTCCGCACCACCTCCACCGCCTCCTGAAGGTCCGGCTCCTCCGCCTCCTCCGGCAGGAGCCGAAGGCCGCCAGCTGCGGGTCGCTTCCCACAGCTTCAGCTTTGTTTTGCTGCCGACGATGCCGTCCACATTCATTCCGAATTCCGATTGAAACCATTTCACGGATTTCAGCGTGTTATAGCCAAAATCGCCGTCGATATTGCCTTTGTAGAAGCCGAGATGTTTCAGCCGCCCCTGCAGCTCATAGACGTCGGAGCCCGCAGAGCCGTATTTGACTGTCGCTTCGCTGAACGTTTCGACCGCCGGCTTGTGATGCTTAACCTGCATACCGACTAGCAGAGCCGCAACGAGACCGACCGTTATTACAAGAAGCCGTTTGTTCATCGCATTCTCAACCTTTCCTCATCATGGTGTACTTGGTGCAATGATTCATGGAAGTTATTATTTGAAAGCCGGCGGCGTTCTATACGAACCTTTCGCGAACATCGTACACGATGATGAAAAACGGTTTGAACGATACCTGTCGTAAGGCTTTTATTCAAATGACGTCCTAAAAAAAAGCATAGGAATCGATTCCGCGTACAGCGGGACTCGATTCCTATGCAAACTAACGGTGCGCTTACATGGCAAGAACTAAGAGCTAGCTTTCATGGCATGAAATTGTTCGATGGTCATGAGCACCTCGCGAGGCTTGCTTCCCTCGTAAGGCCCGACGACTCCTTTGGCCTCCATCGTATCGATCAGGCGCGCGGCGCGGGTGTAGCCTACGCGCATGCGCCTTTGAAGCAG
Source organism: Paenibacillus litoralis (assembly GCF_046244365.1). Taxonomy (NCBI): domain Bacteria; kingdom Bacillati; phylum Bacillota; class Bacilli; order Caryophanales; family Paenibacillaceae; genus Paenibacillus; species Paenibacillus litoralis. The sequence continues at coordinate 5,200,917 of NZ_CP176395.1, forward strand.
CGAAACGGAGGCCTGCTTCCCTTCGAGCACGATCTGAACCGCTTGATCATACAATTCGTCCTCGAACAAGTCTTCCTGCTCGGACTGCTCTTCCAGCTGCGGCACCATCTCTTCCTGGTAGTTGGCTTGTTCCTGGTTTCGGACAAAGTTGACGACCGACTCTACCTCTTGATCGGACAGAAACGCGCCTTGAACGCGAACCGGCTTCGATGCCCCGACGGGTAAATAAAGCATATCGCCGCGTCCCAAGAGCTTTTCCGCGCCTACCATATCGAGAATCGTCCGCGAATCGACTTGGGACGACACCCCGAACGCAATCCTCGACGGTATATTCGCTTTGATGACGCCGGTAATGACGTCGACCGAGGGACGCTGGGTCGCGATGATCAAGTGAATCCCCGCCGCCCTCGCCATTTGCGCCAGCCTGCAGATGGCGTCCTCCACGTCTCCTGCCGCAACCATCATCAAATCCGCGAGTTCGTCCACGATGACGACGATAAAGGGCAGCGGTTCACCGGGGTTCGGATTACCGGGATCGGTCAGCATCGCGTTATAACCTTCGATGTTACGGGTCCCGCTCTTGGAAAACAGCTCGTACCGTTTTTCCATTTCGACTACGACCTTCTTGAGCGCCAAGGAGGCGCGGCGCGGATCGGTGACGACCGGAGCCAGCAAATGCGGAATTCCGTTATATACATTCAGCTCGACCATCTTGGGGTCAATCATGAGAAACTTCACTTCATTCGGCTTCGCTTTGTATAAAATGCTCGTGATGATTCCGTTTATACAAACCGATTTCCCGGAACCGGTTGCCCCTGCGACAAGCAAATGGGGCATCCGCGCCATATTGCCAACGATCGGCTGTCCGGCGATATCGCGGCCGAGCGTAACCGAAAGCTTAGAGGCGGCGTCATGAAAAGCGCCGGATTCCATGACTTCGCGCAGCGTGACCACGGAGACCTCGGAGTTCGGCACCTCGATGCCGATAGCCGATTTCCCCGGTATCGGGGCCTCCATACGAATATCCTTGGCGGCCAAAGCAAGCGCGATGTCGTCGGTCAAGCTGACGATCCGGCTAACTTTAACGCCGACGTCCGGCTGCACCTCGTAACGGGTGACGGAAGGCCCGCATACGACCTCGAGCACCTTCGCGCGGACGCCGAAGCTCTCCAGCGTCGCTTCCAGCTTGCGGGCATTCGCTTTATGATCGAGATCTCCCGCCCTTCCTAAGCCCGAAGGCTTGGACAGCAGCTGATAGGAGGGCAGCTGATACGGCTTTTTGCTGCTGGCAAGCGCGAGCGGCTTGTCCGGCTCTTCGCCGGCAGCATCCTGTCCCGCTGCGGCGCCCGCATTCCCCGCCCCGGATTGCGCCGACTCCGGCAAGGCCGGCAGTTCTTCGCGCTGCTCTTGAAAATCGCGGATGAACGGACGCTGATCGTCGTCTTCACCGGCCAAATCCTCGATTTGATCCATAGCCGGAATAACGGCGACCGGTTTAACGACCCGCTCCACCACCGGCGCAGGTGACGCATTCTCTTCGTACTCGTCATCCGATTCACCCGATGGATCGAACCCGACCAGCGGCTCCTGCTGTTTACGGAGAGACGGCAGCAGATGAAAGATCGGCGATCGCTTGTCCTGCTTCTCTTGCTTCTTTTTCTTCGGTATGGCGGCCTTGTATGACTCATCCTCAAAATCGTCGTCAAGCGGGGGCACAAATGCCGCGCGTTTAGACGTTCGGACCGTCTCCTCCGGAGCCGTCACCGGTACCAGCCCGCCCTTCGACTGTCTCGGAAATAGACCCGTTAGCTTGCCACGCAGCGCTGACGCCATTTCTCCGGCCGGCCTTCCGATTTTACCGCCGATATCGACTACCGACATCCCGGTAATGAGCAGGAAGGCAACGACGAACAAGGCATATACGAGGAACCGGGATCCCCAGCCGCCGAACAAAAAGTACAGACAAGCGTACAGGATCGCGCCGATCATACCGCCCCCGACATCCGCCTGCAAAATATCGCTCTTGCCGCCCGAAGCGCGCAGCCCTTCCATCATGCTGTTCCACGAAGAACTGACGATGTACGAAGGAGCCGTAAAATCGGCGTTAGGATCGAGCAAGTGAATCATCGACATATGATTATAGAGAACGAGCCCCGTCAAGAGAAGTGCCAGGCCCGTCTTGCGAACGCTCCAGCCGCCGGGCCACGCTCGCTTAATAAATACGTACAGTCCTATGTAAATAAAAACGACAGGAATGACCCAGTCCATCGCACCTATCAAAAAACGGAACAAATAAGTAAGGGACCGCGCCACTCTGCCTTCACGCGATAGCGCAATGACGGAAAGCACCAGTATGATGATCCCGTATAGCTCGTATTTGATCGTGAGCTTCAGTTTGCTTTTTTTCTTCCGGCCTTTAGCCAAAACGGTTCACCCCCGATAGCTAATTATACCATATTGTCGGGGTACGAGATACAATCCGTTGCATTCAAGCCGAAAGGCCTATATTACAAATCGAACACACGTTCGCAATCCGTCTTAAGGATGAAATTCGATGATCGAGCCCGGCATATAAGCGGGGTTCAAGTAATCGTTCGGATTCGGACTATACAGCCGGACGACCTTGGCCTGCTGCATATTGAGCATCTCCACCTGCATATTCATCCCGTTGATGGTGACGTCGACAAACGAAGGCTCCTTCCCGAAGCCTTCCCAAAGCGTCTCCGGAGCTACCGCCGAATAGATGACCGTCATTGCGGGACACCTCCGTTTTGGGGTTGCTGCTGCCTCCGCTGTTCAATTTGCTGGTTAAGCTCGCGAATGGCCTCGCCTATGCCTCCGATCCGATCGATAAGCCCATACTTCACAGCATCCGCGCCGATGACCGTCGTTCCGATATCGCGGGTCAGCTCCCCCGTCTTGAACATCAGCTCCTTGAACTTCTCTTCGCTGACGTTAGAGTGGCGAGTGACGAAACGAATGACGCGCTCTTGCATTTTATCCAAGTATTCGAAGGTTTGTGGCACGCCAATAACAAGCCCGTTCAAGCGGATCGGGTGGATCGTCATCGTCGCCGTTTCCGCGATCATCGAAAGCTGTGACGAAACGGCAATCGGTACGCCGATGCTGTGACCGCCGCCGAGCACCAACGTTACCGAGGGCTTGGACAATGACGAGATCATTTCGGCTATCGCCAGCCCCGCTTCCACATCGCCCCCCACCGTATTTAGAATGATCAGAATGCCTTCGATTTTCTGGTTTTGCTCAGCCGCCACCAGTTGCGGGATGAGATGCTCGTATTTCGTCGTTTTATTTTGCGGTGGCAGTACGATATGCCCTTCGATTTGTCCGATGATCGTCAGACAAAAAATATTGGACTCGTTGCTCGCCACATTCGTTTGGCCAAACTGCTGCAAGCTTTCGATCGAAGCCTGCTTCTTTTGTTCTTCCGCTGCCGGCTCGATTGGAGCCTCCGACGTTTTATCCGCCATAATTAATTCCTCCTTATCCATCGCCCCCTTAGTATGGATATGAGGATTGTTTTTATACAACGCAAGGACGGCTTCGCCGTCCTTTTAGGGACAAGCAAAATAAAAAAGCTTCCGCGGCCGGGTTGCCGGGAAGCCTATTTCGATGTTCAAGTGACTTAGACGGTGTGGGTTAAACTTCCATAATGATCGGTAGGATCATCGGTCTTCTTCTAGTTTGCTCGTAAAGGAAACGGCCCAACACATCTTTTACATGCGTTTTTAATGAGGCCCACTCATTTACGTTCTCATTCATTAGCTTGTTTAAAGTACCCGTCACGATACGGTTTGCCTCTTCGAGCAATCCTTCGGATTCGCGTACATAGACGAAACCGCGCGAGATAATGTCCGGACCGGACAAAATCGCGCCATCCTGCTTGCTAAGCGTTACAACGACGACCAGAATGCCGTCCTGCGAAAGCAGCTTACGGTCGCGAAGGACGATATTGCCTACATCGCCTACGCCAAGCCCGTCGATCAGGATGTTGCCGGTAGTCACTTTTCCGCCTTTGCGTGCAGAGCCGTTCTGAATCTCGACGGTTTCCCCGTTGTCAACAATAAAAATATTTTCCCGATCGATGCCTACGGTCTCCGCCAGTTGGCCGTGGAGACGCAGCATCCGATATTCGCCGTGAATCGGAATGAAATATTTCGGCCGCATCAGGTTAAGCATCAGCTTCAGTTCTTCCTGGCTGCCGTGTCCGGAAACGTGTACGCCGGAAACGGAGCCCGGACCGTAAATGACATGCGCCCCTAAACGGAACAACTCGTCGACAGTTCGTCCAACATATTTTTCATTGCCCGGAATCGGCGTTGCAGCAATGATAACCGTGTCCCCAGGCAAAATATCCACTTTACGATGCGAAGAGCGAGCCATCCGGGTCAGCGCCGACATCGGCTCCCCTTGGCTTCCGGTAGACAAGATAACGACGCGGTCCGCCGCAATCTTGTTCACTTCTTCAGGCTCGATCAGCATACCGTCCGGAATCCGCAAATAGCCTAGCTCGGATGCGATTCCTACGACGTTCACCATACTCCGTCCGATTACCGTTACTTTACGTCTCGTTGCGTATGCCGCATCCATTACCTGTTGAATACGGTGAATGTTCGATGCGAATGTGGCTACTACGACGCGCTGTTTCGCTTTGCGGAACACTTCCTCAAGCTCGACGCCGACGCTTCTCTCGGATCCCGTATAACCTGGACGTTCGGCGTTCGTACTATCCGAAAGAAGAGCCAGTACGCCCTTCTGACCGATTTCCGCCATCCGATGCAGGTCGGCATAATGCGCGTTTACCGGCGTTTGATCGAACTTGAAGTCTCCGGTATGAACGACGACGCCTTCCGGCGTTTCGAGCGCTACCCCAACCGAGTCCGGAATACTGTGATTCGTCTTGAAGAAGGATGCTTTGATCGTGCCGAGCTGAAGCTCGGATTCCGCTGTGATCGTAATTCGTTTCGTTTCACCGAGAAGACCGACTTCCTTCAGCTTCGCTTCGATCAGCCCGAGCGTCAATCTCGTAGCATAAATCGGAACGTTCAGCTGTTTCAAAACGTACGGAAGTCCGCCGATATGATCCTCGTGACCGTGAGTGATCAGAATACCTCTCACTTTGTCGCGATTTTCAAGCAAATATGTGATGTCGGGAATGACGATATCAATCCCCAACATATCTTCATCAGGAAATTTCAAACCGGAATCGACAACCACAATATCATTCGCATACTGGATTACATACATGTTCTTTCCGATCTCGCCCACGCCGCCCAGAGCGAAGATCACCAATTTATCGTTATTTTTTTTGGACAAGAAAATAAACCTCCTTATTTAAATTGACGACGATCCGTATTTTCCAAACATTAAGAAGAACCCGCACCAGTCACTTGGAATCATTATACATGATTAAAAACACTAAATACAAGTAAAGCGATTACGATTAGGTTACCCAAAAAAAGAAAACCGATGCTGTGCGCACCGATTTAGACTTTTCTCAACCGAAAAGCGATTGAATGAATCGTCCTTCATGTTCGGTAACATCCACCAGCGGAAGTCTTACGCTTCCTACCTGAAGCCCGCGCAAACGGAGCGCATGCTTGACCGGAACCGGATTCGGAACGCGGTGCGGGCAGTTGAACAAGCCGTCAAAAATCGGCAGCAGCTGCTGATGCAGCTTGGCAGCCTCTTTGACTTGTCCGTTCTCATAGGCATTGATCATGTTCTTCATCTCTTTGCCTACTACGTGGCTAGCAACGCTCACAATACCATGACCGCCCACCGCCAGGAGAGGCAGCGTCAAATTGTCGTCGCCGCTGTAGACAAGGAACCCGGCAGGTGCGTCAGCAATGATCTTAGTCATCTGGTTCAGGTCGCCGCTTGATTCCTTCATCGCGACGATGTTCGGAATTTGCGCGAGTCGCAAAGTCAGCTCGGCAGGCATGTTTACGTTCGTCCGACCCGGAATATTGTAGAGCATGATCGGCAGATCGACCGCTTCGGCGATCGCTTTGAAGTGCTGGTACATACCCTCCGTCGAAGGACGGTTGTAATAAGGCACGACAAGAAGCAGACCGTCTACGCCGCACTGCTTTGCCTGCTTGGAAAGGTGAATGGAATGCGCCGTATCGTAGCTCCCTGCACCTGCAATGATTTTAGCGCGACCGTTCGCATGGCGGACGGCCGTTTCGAACAAGCGCAGCTTCTCTTCCTCCGAAAGCGTTGGAGATTCGCCCGTCGTACCGCAGATGACGAGACTGTCGCTCTGTTGTTCCTCGATCAAATAATCGATCAAGCGCTCGACTTCGGACCAATTCACCTGCATCTGTTCGTCGAATGGGGTAACCATGGCTGTAACAATTTTTCCGAAATCCATTTTGAATCCTCCTAAATGTGCAGTTGAAACTTATTGTGCAGGATGCGTACCGACTTCACTAGATCCTCGCCTCGGACGAGCACCCAAATCGTCGTATTGGAATCGGCGGATTGCAGTATGCTTACGTCTTCCTCGGTAAGCGCTTCAACAATACTCGCCATAATACCCGGGACGCCATTAATACCGCCGCCGATAATAGAAACTTTTGCGCAGCCGGATATGGCTTGCGGTTCGTAACCAAGCGTTTTGAGCGTTTCGACGGCCCGTTGCGCTTCGAAATCGAATACCGTATAGACGACGCCCGACGGATTCACGTTAATGAAATCTACGCTAATCTGCTGCTGCGCCATCGCTTTAAAGACATTTAACTGCAGATCATACTGTCTTTCATAATTGATAACTTGAATTTGCGTAACGTCAGCAACATGGGCAATGCCCGTCACGTATCGGTCCACTAGCGGTTTCGAATCCCCTTTATGCGGGGGAGGTGCGGATACCCATGTACCCGATCCTTCGGAAAACGTTGATCTTACCCGTACGGGTATGTTGGCATGCATGGCGATTTCCACCGCTCGGGGATGAATCACTTTAGCGCCGTTGTGTGCCATATTGCAAATTTCTGCATAGGTGACGCGAGGAAGCGGCTTCGCCTCGCTTACGATTCGCGGATCGGCCGTCAAAATGCCGTCCACATCCGTAAAAATATCGACAAGCTCCGCTTTTAGCGCAGCGCCTAGAGCCGTCGCCGACGTATCGCTTCCGCCTCGGCCCAGCGTGGTGAGATCGTTCTCCGCCGTTACGCCTTGAAAGCCGGTGACGATCACGACACGATCCAGTTCGAGCAGTTCGATAATACGGTTCGGCTGGATCGACAAAATTTGCGCGTTGCCGAATTGCCCATTGGTCAGTATTCCGGCTTGATACCCGCTAAGAACGGAGGACGGAATCCCGCTCTCGTTCAGCAGGCTGCAAAGGACGGCGGCTGAAATCGTTTCGCCGCAGCAGAGCAGCATATCCCTCTCCCTTGCCGGAAGGCGGTTTCCGTTATCCTTAATCAGCTCAAGAAGCGTATCGGTAGCGTACGGCTCCCCTTTTCTTCCCATCGCGGATACGACGACCACAACTCTCATTTGCTGCTGCAATGCTTGCCGGATATGCTTGATCACATGTTCTCTTGCTTGCGCGGTGGAAAGGGAAGTGCCTCCGAATTTTTGAACCAAAATTCGCATGAGGTTCCCTCCTCAAATTATCCCAAAAAGTGACGCTATTCTTTGGAGCCTATTCCGGGTACTTTTCGGGGAACCCTATATCAATCCCCACAAAGCACAGTTACCAAGGAAACGCCGACTGGCATCAGCTTCTTTTGCGGGGCTGCAAGAGCCCCTTCGGCTTTCTGCTTCATCGGCGAGACGGTACGTAGCTTTATTGTTCGATCGCGATATACTCGCCGATTTGAACCGCATTCCAAGCGGCGCCCTTCAGCAAGTTATCGGATACGATCCACATATTGAGCGCACGCGGATTCGAAAGATCGCGGCGAACGCGTCCGACGAACGTGTCGTTCTTGCCTGCCGCGTCAGTGGCGAGCGGATACTGTTGTTCCGCCGGGTTGTCGACCAGCACGATGCCTGGCGCATCGGCCAGAAGGCTTCTTACTTCCTTGATATCGAAGTCTTGTTTCAACTCCACATAGACGGACTCCGAGTGTCCGTATACAACCGGGATTCGAACGCAAGTCGCCGTTACTTCGATGGATTCGTCGTCCATTATCTTTTTCGTTTCCTTAATCATTTTCATTTCCTCGTTCGTAAAGCCGTTGTCGAGGAATTTGTCGATTTGCGGAATCGCATTGAAGGCGATTTGATGCTTAACCGGAAGGGAGGAAACCGGCAAAATATCCGGCGTCACTTGGTTCCCGTCAAGAACTTCCTTCGATTGGCGCAGCATTTCATCGATCGCAAGGTTGCCCGCACCCGAGACGGCTTGATACGTCGAAACGATAATGCGGGATATGCCGAAGCGGTCGTAAAGCGGCTTAAGCGCAGCAACCATTTGGATCGTCGAGCAGTTGGGGTTGGCGATAACGCCTTTATGCTCGTTGATCTTGTCTATATTTACTTCCGGCACGACTAGAGGCGTATCCGGATCCATCCGGAAGGCGTTCGTATTGTCGATACAAACGGCCCCGGCTTCGACAGCATGTGGAACAAGCGCCTTGCTCACGTCTCCGCCCGCGCTAAAAAAGGCAATGTCAATGCCTTGAAAGCTTTCCGGCGTCGCTTCCTGCACCGTTACGTCGCGGTCTTTGAATCGAATCGTTTTACCGGCGGAGCGGGCCGAAGCAAGAAGTCTCAGCTCTTGAATGGGGAAGCTGCGTTCGGCGAGCAAGCGAATGATTTGTTGGCCTACCGCTCCTGTAATTCCGACTACAGCTACGTTAAAAAGCTTTTGATCCGGCATCTGTTACTCTCTCCCCTGTTGAGATCTTACCGTAATTACAGAGACTCGATTAAAGGATGTTTTTACACTCTTGCAACTCCAAAAAAGCAACCTTATTAAACACGGATGAATTAATAATTAAATCTTTCAATGACCATCGGCTGCAGCTGCTTTCCTTGAAGCGCCGCTTCGCACGTATCCATTACAAGATCCATCCTCGCCACCAGCGAATTCGGCTTTGCTTGCGGGGCGTCCTGGCCGAAGGGCACGAAGTAGATGTTTTTGGTTATGAGCAGCTTAGCGATATTGGTCGCATTCAGCCCGAGCCCGTCATTCGTCGAGATTGCCAAAACGAGCGGGCGCTGGTTGCGCATTTGCGCTTTGGCGGCCATCAGAACGGCGCTTTCCGTCATTGCGTTGGCAAGCTTACTCGTCGTATTCCCCGTACAAGGGGCAATGACCATCACATCGAGCAGCTTGGATGGACCGAGCGGCTCCGCATCTACAATTGTAGAAATAATATCATTCCCGGTTATATCTTTCAACTGTTTTTGCCAGTTTTCAGACGTTCCGAAGCGAGTATCCGTCGTCATGATCGTATTCGTCACGATTGGAATCACTCTAGCACCCGCATCGACGAAGTGCTTAATATGCGGCATCACTTCCGGCAGCGTACAATGCGAGCCTGCCAAAGCGAAGCCCACCGTCAACCCATGCCAATCCATCATACATTCCTCCTGTTTCTTTCCTCTTCCATCAGTTGACTTAGCGTCTGGGCAATAATGCGACCCGCTGTTTTCGGAGCAACGATTCCAGGAAGACCAGGAGCAAGCATCGCCTTGATTCCCCGCTTCTCCGCGAAACGGAAATCCGTTCCGCCGGGCTTGGATGCAAGGTCGATGATCAGCGCGCGATGCGGTATATTGGCAATGATTTGTGCTGTGATAATCATAGTCGGAATCGTATTAAAAAGCAAGTCAATGCCCACCACTTTGTCGAACAAATCCTTGATGTAGAAGGGCTCGAAGCCCATCTCCCAAGCCCTTGCATAATGCTCCGGCTTGCGGACGCCAACCTTCACATGGGATCCGAGACCTTGAAGCGTCCTGGCCATCGTAACCCCTGTTCGCCCCATCCCGAGCACCATGCTGTTTGATCCGTGAATCGTGAAGTCGGTGTTCTGGATCGCCATCATAATGGCGCCTTCCGCAGTTGGAATGGAGTTGTAAATCGCCACATCGTCTCGGTCGAACAGCTCAACCAGCCCGATGCCGCTATCGTCGCAAAGCTTTTTGAGATAATCCTTTGCCATTCCCGTATAAATGATGGCATGTTTAGGCAGCGCTTCGATATGCTCGAAGGTCAGCTTCAATTCGTCCGAGCTGAAAATGGTATGAACATGGCCTTGGTCGTCCGTCCCTACAGCCGGTAAAACGACCGCGTCGATATCTTGAAACAAAGCCGCGTTAAGCTGCGTTTTGGTAATCCCGCTGAACGCGTGCTGCAAATTATCAAAGCCGACCAGTTGGATCGTTGCATCAAGTTCGGACAAAATTTGAATCACTTCGAGCTGCCGGGCATCGCCACCGATAAAAAGCACATGAATGCCGGTGAGCATGTTGCTTGAGCACCCCTCTCTCGCCAATTTCGATAACATATCTTATGCCATCGCCCAATAATGGGTTCCTGACGTGATGCAAGACGATCGGCGCCGGCAGAGCTCCAAAAACTGGCGGACATATAGAAAAGCCTAGAGGTGCTAAAAAAATAAAAAAGGCCCCGATCTCGACGATCGAAGCCTTTCTTATTCTGTTAGGAGGTTCCGGTATGCCCGAAGCCTCCGGCACCGCGTGCGGTATCCGAAAGCTCTTGCACTTCCGTAAGCTCGATTTGCGGAACAAGCTGAAACACCATCTGGGCGATCCGTTCGTTCCGAGTGATCGTGAACGCTTCCTGCCCATGATTGATCAGCAGCACCTTGACTTCCCCGCGGTAATCCGCATCGATCGTCCCGGGCGAATTAAGCGCCGTGATGCCGTGCTTGAAAGCAAGACCGCTGCGCGGCCGTATTTGCGCCTCCAGCTCCGCCGGCATGCTCATGGCAAACCCGGTCGGAATCAGACTGCGCTCTCCCGGATTCAGCACAAACGGTTCGTTTACGGCTGCATATAAGTCAAAGCCGCTCGCGAGTTCCGACATTTTGCGCGGAAGCGATATATCTTCATTGCCCGGAAGGCGTTTGATCTGTACCGTGTGAAGCAAGTTGATCCCTCCTGAATTGTTGAATCGCGACGTCGTTCTGACCCACCATGGCAAGCGCAAAAGGCTGGGCGAACAACTGTTTGGTGAGCGAGCGGATATGGTCCATTTCAACCGCTTCGATGCGCGCGATCGTCTCGTCAAGCGTGTAATGCTTGCCGAGCATCAGCTCGTTTTTGCCTAACCGGTTCATCCGGCTGCTCGTGCTCTCCAGACTCAAAATCAGGCTGCCCTTCAACTGCTCCTTACCTTTGCGGAGTTCCGAATCCGTCATGCCGTGCACGATCATCTCTTCGATGACTTCCATCGAGACTTTAAGCACTTCCTCCGTTTGCTTAGGAGCCGTACCGGTGTAGAGCGTAAAAAGTCCGCTATCCAAATGTGCGGAATGATAGGAATACACGGAGTACGCAAGCCCCCGCTTTTCGCGAATTTCCTGGAACAGACGCGAGCTCATGCCGCCGCCGATCGTATTGTTGAGCAAAATCATCGCATATAAATGATCGTCTTTGAGCGAACAGCCTGGAAGCGACAAGCAAATATGGTTTTGTTCGGTTTTCTTGGCATGAAACTTCGAATCGCCGATAAAGGACGGCTCCTTGTATGCAAAGGGCGCACCGGTAGCCGCAAACTGCCCGAAGTGCTTTTCGAGCAGATCGTAGATGCTGTCATCGATGTTGCCGGCAACCGCTATAACCGTATTTTCGATCGTATAGTGCTCAGCCATATAGGCTTTTAGCCGTTCGGAGTTCATTGCCTGCAGGTTGGCTTCCGTACCGAGTATCGTCATGCCGAGCGGGTGATTCCCGTAAGCCGCTTTCGCCAGCAAATCGTGCACCAAATCATCCGGCGTATCCTCATACATCGCAATCTCTTCGAGAATGACGTTGCGTTCCTTGTCTAGTTCCTGCGTATCCATTTGCGAGTTGAAAAACATATCGGCAAGCACGTCGACGGCAATCGGCAGATGTTCATCCAGCACCTTGGCGTAGTAGCAAGTGTACTCTTTGGTCGTAAACGCATTGACATTGCCGCCGATTCCGTCGAAAACTTCGGCAATGTCCTTCGCGCTATAGCGCTCCGTTCCTTTGAACAGCATATGCTCGATAAAATGAGTAATCCCGTTCTGCTCGACCGCTTCATTGCGGGAGCCGGCCTTTACCCAAATGCCGAACGATACGGAACGGCAAGTCGGAATTTGTTCTAAGACGACGCGTAACCCATTGGATAATTCATGCTTAATCAAGGAAGTCCCCCCCAAGTGAACCCCACAAACGTTTCCGCAAGCTAAAGCGAGCTTCATTGATTTGTATATAAGGTAAAGTACGCTGCGTGTCGTAACGCGGCTGCGGAAGATGCAATCGATCCTATTCGTTTGTATGCGGGGCGACACAAATGATTGTTTGCCATATAGCCTATGTTACGGAAGTCTAGTCGGTTGCACGTCCGGAACGCGTGAAGAGGAAAGCAGCTCGCTGACCGTTCCGAGCACGTATCCTTTACGTTTGACTTCTTTGATGATCGATTCCAGCGCTTGACTGGACGCTTGCGTCGGATGCATGAGGATCATCGAGCCCGGCTCCAGTCTGGCGGCAACCTTGCTAATAATCGTCCCGGGCGGCGGATTTTTCCAATCCACCGTATCCAAGGTCCAAAGCACCGTTCTCAGCTTCAGCTCATGAGCAATCTGCACGGTTTGCGCATTAAAGTCGCCGGAAGGCGGAGCAAAAAGCTTGTTTTTGACGCCCAATTCCTTCTCCAGCAGCGCTTCCGTTTTCGTAATTTCCTCGGTTGCCGCTTGCCGGCCGAGGCGGCTCATATTTTTGTGCGAATACGCATGGTTGGACAACTCATGACCATGCGAGCCGATTTCCTTAGCAAGTGGAATATTTTTCTTAAGCCACGATCCATCAAAGAAAAATGTAGCATGAACGTTCTCTTTATTCAATATATCAATCATGGAAGGAATAAATTCATTCCCCCATGCGACATTGATCATGAGCGACACCATCGGTTTTTTGGGGTTGCCTTTATAAACCGGCTGCGCGCCCAAATCGTCGAGGGATACTTTCGGTTCCAGCTCTTTGTAAACGAAAGGGATATCTTTGATCGGCGTTAGCGGCTTCGTCAGCTGGAGCGTTCTTTCCAAATCAACCTCCCGGCCGTTATATCCGGGTACCGCCTTCCAGACGGAGTCTACTTTGGCATCAATCGGCTCGATTCGCCTTCTCGCAGCCTCCTGCCTGACTGATTCCAGCCAGAGCCTTTGCTCTTCGCCATTGTCGGATAAGGAAGTCGCAGCAGCCGCAAAAACGGGCATAGCCGCGCCAAAATCCGTTATCGGCTTCTTTACATTGCGGATATAATCGTCGATACCCGCAGCCTTACCAAGCACAGAGATACAGATGGCCGCTCCCACTGCGCCGAGCGCTAGAACGATTCGATTCATGTTAATGTCAACTCTCCATTCCACGCTGAGGATACGATCGGCCAAAGCAGGCGGCCGCAAGCACATACGTCCCGGACCGTTCCGCTGGAGACGGAAACCAATTGGCCGTCTCCATTAAGATGCTTCTTTGTCCCATTCATATGCGCTTGTCTATCTGCATAGACCAGATCCCGTCGAGATCGCCTTCCAGATTCCGCTTATTATCGCCGAAGATGACAAGAAAACGGACAAGGTGCCGACCTCAAAACAAAAAAGAGACAGACTGCTCTGACTCTTTATGTGGAAGGATGAAATTGTTCTTACTGCTGCTTCTGTGGCTGTTGTTGAGGCTGCTGAGGCAACGTCGCCTTACGGGACAAGTTAACACGGCCTTGGTTGTCGATTTCCGTGACTTTAACCGTAATTTGATCGCCGATGCTAAGCACGTCCTCCACTTTCGCTACGCGCTCATTCGAAATTTGGGAAATGTGGACAAGCCCCTCTTTTCCTGGAAGCACTTCGACGAATGCGCCGAACTTCTCGATGCGTTTAACGGTGCCGAGATACGTTTCGCCGATAACGACTTCCCGAACGATCCCTTCGATAATTTGTTTCGCGCGCTCGTTCGCTTCTGCGTTCGAGGATGCGATATACACTTTACCGTCCTGCTCGATATCGATCTTAACGCCGGTTTCCTCAATGATCTTGTTGATGATCTTCCCGCCTGCGCCGATAACTTCGCGGATTTTATCCGGGTGGATTTGCATGACCGTAATTTTCGGAGCGTATGGAGACAGCGATTTTTTCGGTTCCGCAATGTGCGCCATCATTTTATCCAAAATGAACATACGCCCTTCGCGTGCCTGTGTCAGCGCCTCGGACAAAATGTTCCGGTCGATGCCGTTGATTTTGATATCCATTTGAATGGCTGTTACGCCTTTGGCGCTTCCCGCCACCTTGAAGTCCATATCGCCGAGATGATCTTCCATCCCTTGAATGTCCGTCAAAATGGAAACGTGATCGCCATCTTTAATCAAGCCCATCGCAACGCCGGCAACCGGAGCCTTGATCGGTACGCCAGCATCCATCATTGCCATCGTGCTTGCGCAAATACTAGCCTGGGACGTGGAACCGTTCGATTCAAGCACCTCGGAAACGAGACGAATCGTATACGGGAATTCTGTTTCCGACGGCAGTACCATTTGCAGAGCACGCTCGCCTAATGCGCCATGGCCGATCTCGCGGCGTCCTGGCGCGCGGAGCGGTCTTGCTTCGCCTACGCTGAACGGCGGGAAATTGTAATGGTGCATGAAACGCTTCGTTTCTTCGAGATCCAGGCCGTCAAGCATTTGAACGTCGCCGAGCGCGCCAAGCGTACAAATGCTGAGCGCTTGCGTTTGTCCGCGCGTAAACAATCCCGAACCGTGAGTTCTTGCCAATAGGCCGGTATCGCATTCGATCGGGCGAATTTCCGAAAGCGTTCTGCCGTCCGGGCGCACTTTGTCATGCGTGATCAAGCGGCGAACTTCTTCCTTCACGATATCGTAAAGCACTTCTTTCACGTCGTCTATCTTATCCGGCGCATCCGCATACTGCTCTGTGAAGTGCGCCACGGTTTCGGCATTGACGGCGTCGATTGCGTCTTGCCGGGCATGCTTCTCGGGGATGCGAACCGCTTCAACGAGCCGCGAAGCCGCAAAGCTGCGAACTTCTTCGTTCACCGTCTCGTCTACGCTATGTAGGATCACTTCCATCTTCGGCTTGCCGTTCTCGGCTACGAATTGATCGATAGCGCCGACGATTTTCTTGATTTCTTCATGGCCGAACATGATCGCTTCGAGCATGACTTCTTCCGGAAGCTCCTGCGCTTCCGCTTCGACCATCATGATCGCATCCTTCGTCCCTGCCACGACGAGGTATAAATCGCCCTTTTCGGTTTGCTCGACAGTAGGATTGATCACGAATTGACCGTCAACTCTTCCGACGATGACGCCGCCGATCGGACCGTTGAACGGGACGTCCGAAAGCGCTAGTGCCGCCGATGTGCCGATCATCGCAACAATCTCGGGAGCGCAATCCTGCTCGACGCTCATGACGATATTGACGATTTGAACGTCGTTACGGAACCCCTCGGGAAACAACGGGCGAATCGGACGGTCGGTCAGACGGCTTGACAAAATCGCTTTTTGCGTCGGACGTCCTTCGCGCTTCACATAGCCGCCGGGAATTTTGCCTACGGCATACAGTCTTTCCTCATAGTTAACCGTAAGCGGAAAAAAGTCGAGATCTTTCGGACCGGGCGAAGCGGTTACCGTACATAGCACGGCCGTATCGCCATATCTGGCCATAACGGCTGCGTTGGCTTGCTTGGCAAGTCTACCTGTCTCTAGAGTGAGCGTACGTCCTGCCAAATCGATTTGAATTTTTTTCTCCAATGTTTTCCCTCCTCTACGTGTGCCTCATAAGTCTGCTGCCGGCAGGGTGCCTGTCCGCCATTTTGGGGAACGCAAGCAGCTTCTCTTCCGGTAAATGAGTCGAGTTGCAAACCTTATTTTACTTCTGCACACTGTACATTATTTCCTTCTTTTTGAACAAATAAAAGAGTGTAAATAAACCCCGCAAATCGACGTTCAGCCTTTCCGGCATATTCCGATACTTTGTGGGGCATTTAACGAACGATATCCTTCTTTAAGAAGCAAGAAAAAGCAACCCGCCGACCGCACAGGCTAGCCCATACGGCAGAACGAAGGTTGCTTCTCCGAACGTTTACTATCTGCGCAGACCGAGCTTTTCGATAAGTGCGCTGTAACGTTTAACGTCCTTGTTTTTCAAGTACGCGAGCAATTTGCGGCGCTGACCGACCATTTTAAGCAGACCGCGACGGGAATGATGATCCTTCTTGTGCGTCCGCAAGTGGTTAGTAAGGTTCACAATGTTTTCCGTAAGAATAGCGATTTGTACTTCCGGGGAGCCTGTATCGGTTTCATGAACCTTATGCTCCGAGATCAATTGCTGCTTACGACCTTCTGCAAGTGCCATCCTATTCACCTCCTCAAATCAATGAAATCGCCGTCAGCCCAGAAATCGTCGGTGATACGAGCATCCAAGCTGCGGTTCTCGTCAGCAGGTACAACTTACGTTGTCCGCGACCGTTAATCAGTATAGCATACATGAATGACTAAAGTAAAACGGTATTCTTAAAATAGATGATGACAGCCGTTCCCGGGGTTTGCCCTTATTCGTGACGGGAAGCCAGTCGTTCTCTAGCCGTCTGCGCATCGCGCTGAATTTGGTGCACGAGTTCGTCGACCGAGCCGAACTTCACTTCCTCGCGCAAATAATCGAGAACTTGCACGGTCAGCTCGCGGCCATAAATGGTTTCGTCAAAATCGAAGAGATGGACCTCGATCGTCGGCTTCAACTCGCCCGTAACGAACGTCGGTTTCAGTCCGATATTCATGACGCCCCCCAGCTTTCTGGAGCCAAGCTGCGCCCGAACGGCATATACGCCGCGTTTGGGCAGGACGTAAGCGTCTTTGGCATCGATATTCGCTGTCGGAAAGCCGATTGTCCTTCCTCGCTTGTCCCCCTCGACGACCGTCCCCTTAATCGTATAGAGCCTGCCCATCAGCTGTTCGGCACGAAGCGTATCGCCATCCTGCAAAAATTCGCGAACCAGCGTACTGCTCACCTTGTCGCCATCCATATGAAAAGGCCGGACAACTTCTACGGCAAAACGGCCTTTGCCGAGCAAGCCGAGCGAATCCGCGGTGCCTTCGCCTTGATGACCGAAACGAAAATCGAAGCCGACGACTACCGTTTGGACGGCTAGCCGGCACAAAACCTGATCGACGAACGCTTCCGGAGACAGCTTCGAAAAAGCCGAGTCAAAACGGACGATATACACGGAAGCGACTCCAAGCTTCTCCATGAGAGCCAGCTTATCGTCAAGCGGCGTTAGCGATTGCTCATACTTGCTGTGACCCAATATGACGCGCGGATGGGGATCGAACGTCATGATCGATGCGGGTATGTTCAACTTTTGCGCTGTGCCGATCGCTCGCCGGATGACCTCCTGGTGTCCGAGGTGAATGCCGTCGAAATCGCCAAGGGCCAGAACCTGCGCTTCCGGTACCGCGCTTGCCGGAAGTTCGAATGGGTATGATAACGTATAAACGTTCATGCAATTCTCACCTGTCCTATGTCCGAAAGGCAAGAGAACGAGCTGCCCGATCAGGGCGAGCTTGAGCCGATCTTCCCGTTCGTTAACGTCTTACTCTGAAGATTTACCTGCCTCGGAAAACACTTTCTCCGGGCGAATGATCCCCGTTTCGGGTTCATAGCGAAAAATGCCCAGAAACGTTTCGTCCGGCGCAAAGAGCCGAAATAAATGGTCGGCGGGTGCCGCAGCGGGAGGGCCCGACAATCGAACCTTTTTGCCCTGCAGCGCATCGGCCGCTTCTTTCATGGAAACGTATAAAGCAGGCACATGCGGGATGGCGGCAGCCGTGTCGATCAGCTTCAGCTGAAGCATGCCTTCTTTGGCCAAGCGTTCAACCTCTTCCAAAGTCAGACACTGCTCCCTCGTCATCGAACCCGTTGCCGTACGAATCAGATTCGACATGACGGCCGGATAGCCCAGCGCCGTTCCGATATCGGTGCACAAGGTACGAATGTACGTCCCCTTCGAGCAATCGACGCGGAACTTGATTTCCGGATAGCGCTTCTGCAAATCGACCGACAACAGGTCGATTCCGTATATTTCCACACGGCGAGCTTTGCGCTCCACTTCCTTGCCTTGCCGGGCAAGCTCATAAAGACGCTTACCGTCAACCTTGACCGCCGAATACATAGGAGGCACTTGACTGATGACGCCGACGAACGATCGAATGGCACGCTCGACCTGCTCGGCGGTAACCTGAACGTGCTCCGCTTCCGCAATGACTTGACCGGTCGCATCTTCCGTATCCGTAGAATAGCCGACGGTTAGCGTAGCCTCGTACTGCTTCGGCAGATCCTGTATGTACTCGACGACGCGCGTCGCTCTGCCTATGCAGAGCGGCAGCACGCCCGTCACCTTCGGATCGAGCGTTCCTGTATGCCCGATCCTCTTCACGCCGACGATTCTGCGAACTTTTGCAACCACGTCATGCGATGTAAAATCCACCGGCTTCCAAACCGGCAATACGCCTTCCAAACTCATCCCAGCACCTGACCCACTTCCTTGACCACACGTGCGATCACCTGTTCGATCGTTCCTTCGACCGTACAGCCCGAAGCCCGAACATGGCCGCCTCCGCCAAATGATTGCGCGATTGCCGATACGTCGACCCGGCTTGCCGACCGTAAACTTACCTTCACGGTATGCTCGTTCGCTTGCCGGAAAAGAATGCCGACTTCTACGCCCTCGATATTGCGCGGGTAGTTGACAAGCCCCTCGGAATCCTCCTTGGTGGCTCCCGCCTCCGACATGTCGTCAAGAGACACGGAAACCCATGCGATTTGCCGGTCGTTCGCGAACGAAAGGGTACTTAACGCCTTCCTCAGCAACAGAACTTGAGCAAACGTAAGATTTTCCAGGAAGCGCTCGGCTAATTCATAACCCTTGACGCCATGCTGGATCATCTCCGCCGCAATTCGCATGACGTTCGGTGACGTATTGGAATAGCGGAATCCGCCCGTATCCGTCAGCATGCCGGTATAAATGCATCTGCACAGAGGCTCGTCCCACTGCATGCCGAGACTAACCGCTACATCATACAAAATTTCGGCCGTTGCTGCGGCATCCGGTCTGATCAACTGCACGGAACCGAAGCCGTCATTCGTCGGATGATGGTCAATATTAAGCAATTCGAATCCCTCTTCGAAGAGATTGCTTACATCGCCGATCCTGGGGAAATCCGCACAGTCCACGCTGATGATCGTCCGGAACGTCCGTTCCGGCTTAGCATCCGAGTAATCCACGATACGACCGTACCCCCACAAGCAGTCAAACTTTTGAGGAACCGGCGATTCGTTGATCATCACGAACGTTTTGTTCAGCCTCTCCAGCATCCAGCCGACGGCGAGCGTCGAGCTGGCGGCATCGCCATCCGGATTCAGATGGGACACCACCAGGAAATCGTCATGCTCGCGAATGAAAGCGGCCGCCTTCGACAATTGGCTTTCGTAGGAGGTCGGCGCAGTCGTCATGCTTCTGGCTTCTCCTCGTTCAGCTTTCCTAACAACGATTCGATACGGCTTCCGTATTCGATCGACGTGTCGAACTTGAAAATCAATTCCGGTACGACGCGCAGACGAATCCGCTTGCCAAGCTCTTTGCGGATAAAGCCCGTTCCGCTAGCCAGCGCTTTAAGCGTGCTCTCTTTCTGCTCATCGGTACCGAAAACGCTCAAATATACTTTCGCCTGCGACAAATCATTCGTCGCTTCCACGCCCGTGATCGTTAAAAACCCGACGCGGGGATCTTTAAACTCCGTTTGAAGAATGGTCGTGAGTTCTTTCTTGATCTGCTCGCCGACTCTTCCGGTACGAACTTTTGCCATCTAGTATCACCTCTCGACGGTTTCCATGACGAACGCTTCAATAATATCCCCTTCTTTAAGGTCATTGAAACGCTCGAGTGTAATCCCGCATTCGTACCCTTGCGCAACTTCTTTCGCATCGTCCTTGAACCGTTTGAGGGAATCAAGCTTGCCTTCATAAACCACGATGCCGCCGCGGATAAGCCGGGCTTCGGCGTTGCGTTGAATTTTACCGTCAATGACCATACAACCGGCAATGACGCCAACTTTGGTCACTTTGAACGTGTTGCGGATTTCGGCATGGCCGATAATGTTTTCTTTATAAACCGGATCAAGCATGCCTTTCATAGCCGCTTCGATCTCTTCGATTACGCTGTAAATCACGCGGTGCAGACGAATGTCGACTTTTTCCTGCTCGGCAATCTCCGTCACGCGCGGTTCCGGGCGAACGTTGAAGCCGATGATAATCGCATTGGAAGCCGATGCCAAAATGATATCCGATTCGGTAATCGCGCCGGCCCCCATGTGGATGATTTTAACGCGCGCGCCTTCGACTTCGATTTTGGCGAGCGAGCCTTTCAGCGCCTCGACGGAGCCTTGTACGTCAGCTTTGATAATGACGTTCAAGTCTTTGATTTCGCCTTCTTTGATGTTTTTGTACAGGTCTTCCAGCGTTACGCGGGAGTTCGCACCCATTTCGGATTGACGGAGCGTAATCGAACGCATTTCTGCGACTTCTCTCGCTTTGCGCTCGTCTTCATACACCATGAACGGATCGCCGGCTTGCGGCACTTCCGTCAGACCGGTAATTTCGACCGGAGTCGAAGGCGGAGCTTCCTTAAGCTTCTTGCCTTT
Organism: Paenibacillus litoralis; assembly: GCF_046244365.1. Taxonomy (NCBI): domain Bacteria; kingdom Bacillati; phylum Bacillota; class Bacilli; order Caryophanales; family Paenibacillaceae; genus Paenibacillus; species Paenibacillus litoralis. The sequence goes on from NZ_CP176395.1 coordinate 5,221,819, forward strand.
ATCATTCACCATCGCACGCACGCGTCCGAAGTTGACGCCGGCTACGAAGCTGTCTCCGACGCGAAGCGTTCCGTGTTGGATGAGTACGCGGGCGACAGGGCCTTTGCCTTTGTCGAGCTCGGCTTCGATAACGGTACCGCGCGCACGTTTGTTCGGATTTGCTTTCAGCTCTTGCACTTCCGATACGAGCAAAATCATCTCAAGCAGCTGTTCCAGGTTGGTGCGCTGTTTGGCCGACAGGTTGACGAAAATCGTATCGCCGCCCCACTCTTCCGGCACGAGCTCATACTCGGTAAGCTCTTGCTTGATGCGATCCGGATTCGCGCCTTCTTTATCGATTTTGTTAACGGCAATAATAATCGGCACGTTAGCCGCTTTGGCATGGTTGATCGCCTCGACCGTTTGCGGCATGACGCCGTCATCGGCAGCAACGACGATAATCGTAATATCGGTTACTTGGGCTCCGCGAGCACGCATGGACGTAAACGCTTCGTGACCCGGCGTATCGAGGAACGTAATTTTCTTGCCGTTGATTTCAACTTGGTAAGCACCGATATGCTGTGTAATGCCGCCCGCTTCGCCTGCTGTTACGTTCGTCGAACGAATGGCATCAAGCAGCGTCGTTTTACCGTGATCGACGTGGCCCATGATCGTGACGACCGGCGGACGCTCGATGAGATCGGCTTCTTCGTCTTTCTCTTCGATCAACTCGAAGTTTTCCTCGTCGACCGGCAGCTTGACTTCGACTTCCTCGACGCCGAACTCCGTTGCGATGAGTTGGATCGTATCGATGTCGACCTCTTGGTTGATTGTCGCCATGACGCCCATAAGCAGAAGCTTTTTGATCACTTCCGAGACGTCTTTATGAAGAAGCTTCGCCACTTCGCCGACCGTCATCGTTTTATCGCGGACGATTACTTTTTTCGGTGTGTTGTCGACTTTCTCTTTTCTTACTTGCGTCTGTTGCTGACGGCCTTTGGCACCGTAACGGTTTTTGCCCTGTCCGCCTTTGGATTTATTGTCATCGAAGCGAGTTTGCGTAGGCTTCGTTTTTCTTTGCGTTTTGCCGATGGTCACATCGTCATGATCGCCAACTTGCGCGCTCGGCACGAAGGTCGGACGCGTAGAACGGTTCGGGCCCCGGTTTTCGGGACGGCTGCTGTCGAAACGGTTATTTTGCTGACGCTGCGGCTGCGAGGATTGCGCTGCGCTGCCGCCCATTGCAGGACGAGCGCCGCCGGCGCCTCCAGCCGGACGGTTTTGATCGGGACGGCGTTGGAAGCCGCCTTGGCCTCCGCCTTGACTTTGACCGCCGCCGAAATCGCGGCGAGGTCCGCCTTGACCGCCTTGGCCTCCCTGTCCGCCGCTATAGCGTTGTCCTTGGCCTTGACCGCCCTGTCCGCCTTGACCGCCGCTGTAGCGTTGGCCTCCGCCTTGGCCGCCTTGACCACCCTGACCGCTGCCGTAGCGTTGGCCTTGACCGCCGCCTTGGCCGCCTTGACCGCCGCTGTAGCGTTGGCCTCCACCTTGACCGCCTTGACCGCTGCCGTAGCGTTGGCCTTGACCGCCGCCTTGGCCACCTTGACCGCCGCTGTAGCGCTGGCCTTGGCCGCCTTGGCCTCCCTGTCCGCCGCTATAGCGCTGGCCCTGGCCTTGACCACCCTGTCCGCCGCTGTATTCACGGCGCTGGCCTTGGCCGCCGCCGTAACCGCTGCGTTGATCGCGATTGCCTTGCGGCCGATCCTGACCGCTGCCTTGCGGACGTTGTCCTTGCGGCTGCGAGGACTGGCTTTGGCTTTGGCTTTGCTGAGGCGCCTGAGCTTGCGATTGTGCCGGCTCGCTTTGCGCTTGCTGCTGAGACTGACCTGCCGCATGCACCTGTGCCGATTGCTGAGGCTGGCGCTGCTCTTGCTGGCTGGCTTGCGGCCGCTCTTGCCCGGAACCTTGAGCGTTTGCAGGACGCTGGCTTTGCGCTTGTCCTTGCGGACGCTGCTGCGGTTGCCCTTGCCCTTGCTGTTGCGGCTTGGCTTGCGAAGGAGCCGACTGACCGGCCGGCGCGCCGCCCCGGTCGCTTGCCGCCCGTTTGGCAGCGGCGTTCGCTTTTACATCGCGGAAAAACTTCTCGACCGATTCGACAGCCGAATTTTCCATGACGCTCATATGGTTGTTGACTTCAATGCCGGTACGCTTCAAAATCGTAATAATCTCTTTGCTGCTCATGTTCAGCGACTTGGCATATTCATATACGCGAAGCTTATCTTTATTATCCTTGTTGTCTTGTTTACTCAAATTGTTCCACCTCCGAAGATTTTCCACACACTTACATACTTTCCACCGCTCTCATACGCGGCATCGTCCACTTCAAAGAAACACAACGTCTCCAACCTGCAGCGTCCGCTCGCATAACCGACTCCGCCCCCCGCTTCACTCGGTATTATCGTGAATCCGGCTACCGATCAGCTTGGCAAAGCCAGCATCGGTAACCGCCATGACGACGCGCTCGGGTTTGCCTAAGCTCGCCCCCAGCTCGTTCCGGCTGCCATATACGATTAGCGGCACTTCATAAAACGAACATTTATCCGAGATCTTCTTGCGTGTGTTATCCGATGCGTCCTCAGCCACGACGACCAGCTTCGCCTCTCCCGATCTTACCGCGTCAAGCACGCTTTCGTCGCCGGTCACGACTTTCCCGGCGCGCATGGCCAGCCCAAGATTCGAGAACACCTTATTCTTCATCATCATTCTCCGATTCTTTGGCCGCTAAAAATTCGTCTTCCACCTTAACGAAATCGTTAGCGAGCTGATCGTAAATGTCATTACTGACGGTTTGCTTCAAGGCCCGATCCAGCGCCTTGCTTTTTTTGGCGAGCTTAAAACAGGATACCTTGCCGCACAAATAAGCGCCGCGACCCGATTTTTTGCCGCTCAAATCGATCAAAATTTGCTCATCCGGCGTCCGGACGACTCTGATCAATTCTTTTTTAGGCATCATTTCCTGACAAGCTACACATTTGCGAAGCGGTACTTTTTTCGTTCTCATCGCTCTATCACCAATCCTGTTAAGGCCGCAAGCAAAGCTTGTCGGTCAACGGCATTTTTCAAAACGTGTACGAACGGGCGCTTCTCCCGCACTTACAAGACTTTGATTCGATACGTTCAGTCGATGCTGACCGAATCCTGGCGCATCTCTTCAGATGTATCTTTTGGCCTTCCGAATTCTTGCTCGGCCTGCGTTTCGCTCTTGATGTCGATCTTCCAGCCGGTCAACTTCGCCGCGAGACGGGCATTTTGGCCTTTAATGCCGATTGCAAGCGAAAGCTGATAATCGGGAACGATGACGCGGCACATTTTCTCCGATTCGAACACGTTCACTTCGAGCACTTTGGACGGACTCAGCGCATTCGCCACATATTCCTCGACGCTTTCGGACCATCGGACGATATCGATTTTCTCGCCCTTCAGCTCCGATACGATCGTTTGCACGCGCAATCCCTTCTGCCCTACGCACGAGCCGACCGGATCTACTTCGGCGTTGCGGGAATGAACCGCGATTTTGGAACGGAACCCCGCCTCGCGGGCTACGGAACGAATTTCGACCACACCGTCGAAAATTTCCGGAACCTCGAGCTCGAACAACCTTTTCAACAAGCCGGGATGTGTCCGCGACAAAATGATTTGCGGCCCTTTCGGGGTATTATCAACCTTAGTAATGTATGCCTTGATGCGGTCTGCGTGCTTGAATTTCTCGGTAGGCATCAGTTCCGCCAGAGGAAGTACCGCCTCTACTTTGCCGAGATCGACATAGACGTTACGCGTATCTTGACGCTGTACGATACCTGTTACGATGTCTTCTTCTTTCTCGATAAAGGCATTGTAGATCAGTCCCCGCTCCGCCTCGCGAATGCGCTGCGTAACGACCTGCTTGGCGGTTTGAGCCGCAATACGTCCGAAGTCCCGCGGCGTCACCTCGATCTCGACGATATCGTCGAGCTGATAATTCAAGTTGATTTCGCGCGCTGCGTCGATCGAAATTTCCAAACGCGGATCAAGCACCTCGTCGACGACATTTTTACGCGCATACACCTTGATAACACCGGTATGACGGTTTACATCGACCCGTACGTTTTGCGCCGTGTTGAAATTTCTTTTGTAGCTGGAAATGAGTGCCGCCTCGATCGCTTCAATCAAAATATCCTTGCTAATCCCTTTGGTTGATTCAATCTCATGCAACGCATCTATAAAATCAGTGTTCATTTGCCTGAAGCTCCCCCTTTCAATTAGTAAACATCGATTCTTAAGGAAATGATGCGAACGGTTCCGTTTGTCGATGCAAACGAAACCGCCCTGTACTGCCTGCAGCTGTCATGGTGCTTAGAATACGATTGCCAGTCTGGCGCTTGCTACCTTCTCGGCCGGCAGTTCCACTTGCTTCTTGCCGATTTGGATCGAAAGCTTCTCTTCGTCGTATGCAAGCAGCTTGCCCTCGAATTCCTTCAGACCGCCAACCGGCTCGTATGTAGTGACGAACACATGTTTGTCGACCGCCTTCCGGTAATCCTCCGGCTTACGAAGCGGACGTTCCGCTCCCGGCGAAGACACTTCGAGAAAGTAAGCATTCGGAATCGGATCCTCTTCGTCCAGCTTGCCGCTAAGAAACTCGCTGACCCGCCCGCAATCGTCGATATCGATCCCGCCTTCTTTATCCACATATACGCGAAGAAACCAATTGCTTCCTTCCTTCACATATTCAATGTCGACAAGCTCGAAGCCGCTCTCTTCCAGAAACGGTACAAGCATCGGCTCCACTAAAGCTTTTACCTGCGAACTCATGATATTGCCCCCTTTCTGTCTTACTTCCGACCGTCCATAACCGCAAACAGCCCAATACAAAATGTAAAGAGTGGGTTTCCCCACTCTCGGATACGCACACCTATCAAGATGATTACCAAAAATATTATAGCATAGTCATTTAAACAAATACAATAGGCCATGAAAACAAAATGAAAGCGCAAAACCGCTTAACGAATAGCCTTTATGCCTGGTGTGCAAGGCGTAGTTAAAGCTCCTCGCTCAGTATTGACCTGATCCGAGCGACCAGCAGCCGCTTCTCCAGATCCGGTACCCCTTCGACCAATCTGGCTGCGGCCACAGGAAGTTCCCACTCTTCGATCCGCCCTTGAGAAACGCCAGTCAGCAGAATATAGGAATCCAGATACGCTTCATTAAGCTTCTTTCTTAGCTCTTCAAAACGAAGCCTCCCGGGCTCGGGTATTTCGGGAGGCAAGACGGCGTGCATAAGCATCATCCGGGTTCGCATAACATCGGCCAGCGGATTGCCGGAAACGCCGCTGCTCCAATCAATGACAACTGCCCCATTATCACTCAGCAAAATATTGCCCGGATGAAAATCGCCATGACAGACGAAGGAGCCATCCGGCAATTGATTGAGCTTAGCGGCTATTTCCGTCTTCTCTTCTTCCGTCAACAGAGGCGCATGGCGGATCGCCCGTTCGAGTGCGGGCCTTTGAACCGGCAATCCGGATACCTGGTCCTGCCTATGCATTGCCGCATGCAAGCCGGCCATAAGACGTCCGTGTTCCTCCGCTTGTTCGGGATCGCAAAACAATCGTTCCATCATGCTGGGAGCGCCGACTCGCTCATAAACAACCCCAAACCTTCCATCCACTTCAACCATACCGTACACCTTAGGTACCGGCAGTCCGCCTGCAGCCACCGCACGGCTAACAGACCACTCATGCTCCGCGTAGGCTTTGGGCATAAAGCTCCGAAACAGTTTAGTAACCGTGCCTTCGTCCCGAGCATAAACTTCCGCCGTATTGCCTTCGCCGATTTTGTTTCCGAGCGGCATGTGCGAAACCTCCTGCAGGTGACCAAATTCAAGAATTCAATTGTGTTTCGTCTCCTCAAGCTAACCTTTGCACCACTACTCCATTCCAGAGCACCGGAACGCTTTTAGAATAACGACAACTGGTTCGACTCCGGCAATCCCCTAAAGCAGCCCATCCCGTTCAAAATTTCCACGATCGTTTTCGATGCTTTCGACCTCTGCTGGAAGTCCTCAATCGACAGGAAGTCGCCGTCGTCCTTGGCGGCGGCAATCTGCTTGGCGGCATTGTCGCCGATCCCTTGAATCGCCGAGAACGGCGGGAGGAGCGAATCGCCTTCCAGCAAAAACTTGCTCGCATGCGATTTGTACAGGTTGATCGGTTTGAAAGTAAATCCCCGGGCCGTCATTTCCAGCGCCATTTCCAAAATCGAAATCATACCCTTTTCCTTTGTGGTGGCCTGGAAGCCCTTCTCCTCGATCTCGATCAGTTTACGCAAGATCGCATCGTACCCTTGGCAGAACAGCTCCACATCGAAATCGGACGCGCGGACGGTAAAGTAAGTAGCGTAGTACTGGAGCGGGTAATACACCTTGAAGAAGGCGGTACGGACGGCAGAAATGACATAAGCCGAAGCATGCGCGCGCGGAAACATGTATTCGATCCGCTCGCAGGACTCGATGTACCAGGCAGGCACATTATGCTTCTTCATATCGTCCTTCCACTCCGGCGTGAGCCCCTTCCCTTTCCGTACGCTCTCGGTAATTTTGAACGCAAGTCCGGCATCCATGCCCGCCTTATAAATCAGGAAAAGCATGATGTCATCCCGGCAGCCGATAACGGTTTTGATCGTACACGTGCCTTTGCGGATTAGCTCCTGCGCATTGCCTAGCCAAACGCCTGTACCATGGGACAATCCTGAAATTTGCAGAAGGTCGGCGAACGTTTGCGGCTTCGTTTCCTCGAGCATTTGGCGTACGAATTTCGTTCCCATCTCGGGCACACCGTAGGTTGCAACAGGTGTCCGGATTTGCTCCGGCGATACGCCAAGCGCATCGGTCGAGCTGAAAATGCTCATCGTCTTCGCATCGTTCATCGGAATCGTGGTCGGATCGAGATCCGTCAAGTCCTGCAGCATACGCATCATCGTCGGATCGTCGTGTCCGAGTATATCGAGCTTGAGCAGGTTCTCGTCGAAGGCATGGTAATCGAAATGGGTCGTTTTCCACTCCGAGCTCTGGTCGTCCGCAGGGAATTGCACCGGCGTGATGTCTTCCACATCGATATAATCCGGCACGACAACGATACCGCCGGGATGCTGTCCCGTACTGCGCTTAACGCCGGTACAGCCTAGAGCCAGCCGGTTCACTTCGGCCATCCGCCAGCTCTTGCCCTTCTCTTCCTCGAACTTTTTAACGAAGCCGAACGCCGTTTTCTCAGCAACGGTACCGATCGTACCTGCGCGAAACACGCTTTTCTCCCCGAAAAGCACCTTCGTATAGTTATGCGCCTCCGGCTGGTATTCTCCGGAAAAGTTCAAGTCGATATCGGGAACCTTATCGCCTTTGAAACCAAGGAAGGTTTCAAACGGAATGTCCTGGCCTTCGCCCTTCAGCTTCTCGCCGCAGTTCGGGCACACCTTATTGACAAGATCGAAACCGGAGCCAATGCTGCCGTCCGTGAAAAACTCGCTGTATTGACACGATAAGCACAAATAATGCGGCGGAAGCGGATTAACCTCGGAAATGCCCAGCATCGTCGCAACGAAAGAAGAGCCGACCGATCCCCGCGAGCCGACAAGATAACCGTCCGCGTTCGATTTTTTAACCAGCTTTTCCGAAATGAGATAGTTGGCGGAGAACCCGAATTGGATAATCGGTTTCAGCTCTTTCTCCAACCGCGCGACGATCAGCTCAGGCAGTGGCTCGCCGTACATGCTGACCGCGGTTTTGTAGCAGGTGTCGCGAATCTCTTCATCCGCTCCTTCGAAGATCGGCGAGAACAGGCCATTGTCCGTCGGCCCGCCCTTCTTAGGGAACAGCTGAATCTCTTCGAACTGGTCGGCAAGATCATTCGTGTTTTTGACAACCACTTCGAACGCCTTCGTCTCGCCCAGAAACTTAAACTCGCGCAGCATTTCGTCCGTCGTACGGAAATGGACGTCAGGCTTGCGTTGATCCTTGAGCGGACTGAAGCCCGTAATTCCATGAATCGTAATGTCCCGGTGCAATTTCTCGTGCGGGTGCAAATAATGCACATTGCCCGTAGCGATGACCATTTTATTCTGTTTGTAGGCGATATCGCATACGCGGTTCAGCGCTTGCTTGATTTCCTCTTCGCTGCCCACAAGCCCCTTCTCCACCAAATGCATATACAGATCGACCGGCTGGATTTCGAGTACGTCGTAGAAATCGGCTACCTGCTCGGCTTCCTCCATCGACTTATTCAGCACCGCTTCAAAAAACTCGCCCTTCTCGCAGCCCGAAATGACCAGCAAGCCTTCGCGCATCTCGGCAAGCTTGCTTTTGGGGATACAGGCAACCCGGTGATAATGTTGGGTATGAGACATCGATATGAGTTTGTATAAGTTCTTTTTACCCTCTTGCGTACGAGCATAAATACAGCAATGGAACGGCCGCGTGTTGCTCAAGTCTTTCCCGACATAGTCGTTCAGTCTGTGAAGCTCCGTAATCCCCCGATCGGAAGCTTCTTTGATCAGATGGAAAAGCACCTGTCCGAGCGCGATGGAATCGTCGATGGCGCGGTGATGGTTTTCCAGGCTTACTTTGAATTTATCCGACAGCGTATTGAGCCGGTGGTTTTTCATAGACGGGAACAGCAGCCTGGCAAGCTCCAGCGTATCGAGAGCGGGATTCGGGCATTCCGGCAGCCCCAATCGTTTCAGGTTCGCTTGAATAAATCCCATATCGAACTTGGCGTTATGCGCGACAAGCACCGAATCCCCGATAAACTCGATGAACTTCGGCAGCATTACATCCAGTTCGGGAGCGCCTCTAACCATTTCGTCCGTAATATTCGTCAATTGGCTGATATGGTAAGGAATTTTCTCGTGCGGGTCGATAAATGTGGCAAACCGGTCGATTTCCTTGCCGTCCTGCATCTTCACGCCGGCAAGCTCGATAATTTTGTTGTTGATGACGGACAATCCGGTCGTCTCGACGTCAAAAACGACGTAAGTCGCATCCGCCAATGCCATCTCGCGTTCCTGGAGTACGATCGGCACCGCATCGTTCACTACGTTAGCCTCAACGCCGTACAACATTTTAATGCCGTGCTTCTTCGCGGCCTTGCCGGCCTCCGGAAATGATTGAACGCCGCTGTGATCGGTAATGGCGATCGCCTTATGTCCCCACTTCGCCGCGGTTTTAATATATTGGTCGATCGGCGTCACGGCGTCCATCGTGCTCATGGTCGAATGGAGATGGAACTCAACCCGCTTAACCTCCGCAGTATCGGTTCTTTCCTTCGGCGGCATGACTTCCACGACGTCGGACGGTATCATCATGAGCTCTGGCGGCTGCATGAACCGGTCATATTCGACTTTACCGCGCAGCTTCAGCCACTTGCCGTTGCTGATCAGACTGTATACTTTCACGTCATCCTTCGTTCGCGCGAAGGCCTTGATCATGATCGAATCCGTATAATCCGTTATACTGAATTGAAAAAGCGTCGAACCGTTCCGCAGTTCTTTCATTTCAAAGCCGAACACCATACCCTGGATCGTCGTCTTCTTCTCTTCTTCTCTGATGGTCTGGATCGGCACAGGCGGTTCTTTAATCTCGTAACCGATCATCAGCTTCAATTCCGCGTCAGAGACCAGCTCGGATTCCGCTTCCTTCTCGATCGATGTGACGATCTCTTGTGTAACGGTCCGTTCTTCCTCAACGATTTTTTGGGCGAACTTCTCGTATTCTTCGGTACTCGATTCGTTAACCGTCAGCTTCACGTCGAACTCTCGTCCAAAATGCTCCACGTAGAAACGCCGGATCCACTGATCCAGCTGCTTCTTGCGCGCCAACTCCAGCCCAACGGCATCGAGCAGCTTAAGGGTTAATAGGGAACCCTCCGCATCCACCTTCGCTTTGGACAACCAGCCGTTAAAGGAACCGGCATTTTGCTGCATCCACTCGATCAGCATTCCCCAATATTGTTCCGCGATTTCCGGGCTTCCAATCGGCTCGCTATAGTGCATCACAAAGCGAATCTCAGCGATATGCGCCAGCTTGTCGCGAATCAATCCCGTAAACGAGCGGTATATATCGTGGGGAACGAGCGTTTCGTTCTGTAAATGAAACAGCCATTCGCGATTGGAACGGCTGACCTCGACTTGTTCGATCGTACAGGCGGCGAAATAGGAATGTATGATTTCAGCCGGTACACTTGCTTGACTGACCAGCATTTCAAAACGGCTGCGCTTGTCATTTCCGTTGCCCATCTAATTCCTCCTAAAACAAAAGCTATCCTACTATTGTATAAGAGACGTTCGGTTATCTCAATCTTTTTGCTCTCCCAATGCTTTGATATTTTTGCAAAATAAATAACCGCAGCGAATCTTATCAAGCCATAAGCGGCAAAAAAGAGCTGAGGAGAATATCTCCGCAGCCCTGCGACCGATTGTCTATATATTCGTTTAGTAGGCGCGCCCGAAAACGACCGTATGCTTCGAAGCATCGCCGCATACTAGACATTTCGTTTTGTGTTCGCCCGGCTCGAACGGTATATTCCGGCTTGTCGCGCCCGTTTCTTCTTTTACCTGCGCTTCACATGCGTTCGAGCCGCACCAGCCGGCAAGCACGAATCCGCGCTGCTGATCGAGAAATTGCTTCATTTCGTCAAGCGTCTCGACCGATGTGAAGTACTCGTCGCGGAACTGCTTCGCCTTCTCGAACATATCGTTGTGAATTTCCGTCAGCATGAGCTGAACTTCCTCAACAAATCGATCTTGCGCCACGACACGCTTCTCGCCGGATACGCGGGAAACAAGAACGACTTGTCCGTTCTCCATGTCGCGCGGTCCCAGCTCGACGCGTACCGGGATGCCCCGCATTTCGTACTCGTTGAATTTCCAGCCCGGACTTTGATCCGGACGGTCATCCACCTTCGCTCGAACACCCGCCTGCTTCAGCTGCGCAAACAGTTCGTTCGTACGCGCTACGACCTGCTCGCGCGTTTTCGGCGGCCCGATCGGAATGATAACGGCTTGTGTCGGCGCTACCTTAGGCGGGAGCACCAGCCCGCGATCGTCTCCATGAACCATAATCATCGCGCCGATGAGACGCGTGCTGACGCCCCAGGACGTCGTATGGGCGAACGTATGCTGGTTCTCGCGATCCAAATACTTAATGTCGAACGCGACGGCGAAATTAGTGCCGAGATAATGGGACGTTCCCGCTTGGACCGCTTTACCGTCTTTCATCATCGCCTCGATCGAATACGTATCCACTGCGCCGGCAAACTTCTCGGACGGCGTTTTTTGACCGACGATTACCGGAATGGCCAAGAAGTTTTCGACGAACTCGCGGTATATTTCGAGCATTTGCATCGTTTCGCGGCGCGCATCTGCTTCGTCTTCATGCGCCGTGTGACCTTCCTGCCACAAAAACTCGCTCGTCCGCAAAAACGGCTGCGTCCGCTTCTCCCACCGCACGACGTTTGCCCATTGATTAATCAGCAGCGGCAAATCGCGATAAGAGTTGATCCACTCCGAGTACATATGACCGATCATCGTTTCGGATGTCGGGCGGATAGCCAACCGCTCTTCCAGCTTTTCTCCGCCGGCTTCGGTTACCCATGGGAGCTCGGGATTAAAGCCTTCGACGTGTTCCTTCTCCTTTTGGAAGAAGCTCTCGGGGATGAAAAGAGGAAAATACGCATTACGATGCCCGGTTTCTTTGAAACGGGCGTCCAGCTCCCGCTGGCACAGCTCCCAAATCTCATAGCTGTCCGGCTTGAACACGATACAGCCGCGAACGGGCGAATAGCTCATAAGATCGGCTTTCTTGATAACGTCTAGATACCATTTGGAAAAATCTTCGCTCTGCGGCGTAATTTCTTTGACAAATTGTTTGTCGTTTGCCATGTTTTGTTCTCCTGCCCCACTTTTCGAATGAACCGGGACGATCAGCGTCATCCCGGCAGCACTTCCCTATGATACAGCAAGCCGGACGTCAACCTTTCATCAACCGTAAAATATCGTTGTACGTAACGGCAATCATTAAAAGCATCAGCATCGCAAAGCCGATAAAATGGACCATGCTCTCGCGATTCGGGTCGATCGGTTTGCCTCTGACGGCTTCGATACCTAGAAAGACTAAACGGCTGCCGTCAAGCGCCGGAATAGGCAGCAAATTGAATATACCGAGATACAAGCTGAGAAGCGCCGACCAAAATATCATCGGAGCCGGACCCGCTTCGGCATATTTGCCGGATTCCTCGACGATACGGATCGGTCCGCCTAAATCATCCATTTTGAACTGGCCGAAAACCAGCGTTTTGAAGCCCAGCAAAATTTGCTTCGTCGCGAAGGTCATGTTATCCCATGCGCCGCTAATCGCTTCGCCGGTTTTCACGCCGCGGTTGTTCCATTCCAGTCCGATTCCTACGAGCGTCACGCCGTCTTTCTCTTTAGGCGTTACTTCCTTCTGCAGCTGCTCGCCCTTGCGCTCGATTATCCAGTTCATCGGCTTGTCTTGGGAGCCTTTGATCAGATCCGTAAGCTTGACGCGATCCGTTCCGATCGGCTCATGATTGACTTCGCGAATAATATCCCCCGCTTGCAAACCGGCTTTTTCGGCGGGCGAGCCCGGTTCGATCCTGCCTAGCTTAACAGCTTCCGGAACGCCGTTCACAATCATGAAAAGCAGAAACAGAACGAAAGCCAGCAAAAAGTTCATGACCGGACCCGCAAAAATCGCAAGCGCGCGTTGGCCGACCGTTTTACTGCCGAATTGACGGTCAAGCGGTGCGATTTGATGCTCTTTGCCCCCTGTCACCATCATCGCTTGAGGGTGAATCGGGAATCTTAGCTGCTCATCTTCCACTTGAAGACGGACGAAAAGCTCTTTCTCCAGATCGATCTGCTCGACGACGCCAAGAACGGCATCAACCCGGTAGTCCACCTTGTCGAGATACAGCTCGGTAACCGTATTGTTGACGACTTTGCACGCGATCGTTTGCCCGGGATTGATCTGCACGATTTCCGGGTCTTCTCCCGCCATTCTGACAAAACCGCCGATCGGCAAGAGACGCAGCGTATAGCGCGTTTCGCCTTTCTTATAAGAAAACAGCTTCGGCCCAAAACCGATCGCAAATTCCCTGACCAAAATCCCCGCGCGCTTGGCGAAGTAAAAATGTCCCCATTCATGAAGCGTTACAAGCACAAAAAACATCAGGACAATCTGCAAACCGTTCTGGACATATGACAATGGAGTCCCTCCCTATAGGCCTATCGGCAACATAAAACGAGCCGCATTCGATAACCGTTTAACATGCGTATGTTCTAAGATTACCATTATTACGGTTGCGAATACAAGCCAACCGGCTTTCAGGGAGCCGCCGCCCGACATTCGTTCGTCTCGGCAGAAACAGCAAATTCTCGTTTCAAAAAAAACCGGGCAACGCGAACGCTGTCCGGAATGATTAGAATCGGATACCCGCTGCGGTTTCTCTAGCCCATCGATCCGCATGCAGGATTTGCTCAAGGTCTGGCGATGATACCGACTCGTGCTTCTCCAGAACGATCGAAATGATGTCCTCGATTTGCAAGAACTGAATCTCCCCGTTTAGAAACCTCGAAACCGCCATTTCGTTCGCCGCATTGAACACCGTTGTCGCCGTACCACCCGTCCTGCCGCACGCAAACGCCATTTTTAAGCATGGGAAACGATCGTAGTCCATTTCTTTAAAATGGAGCGTGCCTATTTGCGCAAGGTTAAGCGGCTTGGTAGGCGTAACCGATCGATTGGGATAAGTAAGCGCATACTGTATCGGCACCCTCATATCCGGATTTCCCAGCTGGGCAATTACGCTGTTATCGACGAATTCGACCATCGAGTGGATGACGCTTTGCGGATGCAGCATGACGTCAATTCGATCGTAAGGCAATTCGAACAGCCAATGAGCCTCGATGACCTCCAGGCCCTTATTGACCATCGTAGCCGAGTCGATCGTAATTTTCGCGCCCATGGACCAGTTAGGGTGGTTGAGCGCTTCCTCTACCGTTACGCCAACCAGCTGCTCTCGGGTACGGTCGCGGAACGAGCCGCCTGATGCCGTTATTGTAATTTTGTTGATTTGATCGGGATGTTCGCCATTTAAGCATTGAAAAATAGCCGAATGCTCGCTATCGATCGGAAGCAGCCGGACGCTGCGTTTTGCTGCAAGAGCCGTTACAAGATGGCCTGCCGTCACTAGGGTTTCCTTGTTGGCAAGTCCGATCTGTTTGCCGGCTTCAATCGCCGCAAGCGTGGGCTGAAGCCCTACGCTGCCGACCATTGCGGTAACAACCAACTCCGCATCGGTTCCGGCTGCCGTCTCAAGAAGTCCTTCGTGCCCCCAAAAAAATTGCGTCGAAGCTCCGAACTCTTGCTTCAACTGTTCGGCATGAGCTTTCGTTGCAACGGACACTTTCCGCGGGCGAAATTTACGTATTTGCTCCGCCAGCAGTTGAATGTTGCCTCCCGCCGCAAGCGCTTCAACCGAATAACGCTCCGGGTCATGCGCGATAACGTCCAGCGTTTGCGTTCCGATCGAGCCAGTCGAGCCAAGAATCGATATTTTTTTCATCCTGCACACCTCTTCATAAGCAAAAACGTTTACGGGTCTAGATCCTGAATAATTGCTTACATGGAAGGAAGGACGGCCAGCAGATTGACAAAAGGAAACACGATCAGCCAACTGTCGACGCGATCGAGTACACCTCCGTGTCCGGGCAGAAGCGAGCCGGTATCCTTAATCCCCTTCACACGTTTATACGCGGATTGAATTAAATCGCCCATCTGTCCGACTACCGCAATGACGACACCGAGTGCGATCGCACGGCCGATGCCGAGCATCTCCGGTTTTGCCACTGAGAATAAAATAGCGGCTACCACCGTCAGCACGACGCCTCCGAGAGCCCCTTCAACCGTTTTTTTCGGGCTGATCGCCGGCCAAAGAGGCGTCTTTCCGATTGCCCGTCCTGTAAAATAGGCCCCCGAGTCGGTGATCCAAATGCAGATGAAGACTAGGCATGTCCAGAACAATCCGTTCTCCGGCAAGCGGGTTGCAATCATGTAGTGAAAGCCGAAGCCGATATAGATGACGGAGAGAAAAAGCAAAGCCGCTTGATCTACCGTCACTTTGTTTTTCGTCGTTACCGTCAGTACGAAAAATAATAGCATGACGATCCAGACGATCGTATGTACAGGCAGTTTGTCCGCTATCCAAGCAAGCTGCCACGGATCTACCAGCAAAAAAATGCCGGCCAAGCCGATGATGCGCAGCGGCATATTTTTGCCGATTCCGCACATTCGCATAAACTCGTCATACCCGATGCAGGCGAGCACGAACAGCAATGTGGCATACCAATAACCACCAAAATACAAAAATGCCAAAAACGGGACGCCTGCTAATATTCCGGTGATGATTCGCTGCTTCAAACGTCATTCCTCCAACCGGACACCGCGATTATTTCAAGCCGCCGTAACGCCGGACGCGACGTTGATATTCACGAATGGACTCGTAAAAAATATCTTCGGTGAAATCCGGCCAATACTTTTGCGTAAACCAAAATTCCGAATAGGCAAGCTGCCAGAGCATGAAGTTGCTGAGACGCAGCTCTCCGCTCGTCCGAATCAGCAAGTCCGGATCCGGCAGGTCGGAAGTCAGAAGGCGCTCGCTCACATGCTCCTCCGACAGCTGTTCGGGGGAAAGCTTTCCTTCGTTCATCTCCCGGCACAACTGCTTCATCGCTTCAAGCATCTCTCTGCGGCTTCCATAGTTGAAGGCAAAATTGAGAATAAGCCCATCGTTATGCTGCGTCTTGGCTATCGCATCTTCCACGACTTTAAGCGTATGAGGCGGAATATCTTCCTTCCAGCCCGTCATCCGGATTTGAACGTTTTTTTCGATCAGTTCCTCGATTTCGAGCGGGAAAAACTCTTGCGGCAGCTTCATCAAAAAGTCGACTTCATCGCGCGGTCGCTTCCAGTTTTCCGTTGAAAAAGCGTATAGCGTCAGGACCTTAACGCCGATATCGTTAGCAGCGACGGTAATTTTTTTGACATTTTTCATGCCCGCATGATGTCCCGCGACTCTCGGCAATCCGCGCTGCTGCGCCCATCTTCCGTTGCCGTCCATGATGACGGCGACGTGGTTCGGGACATTGCCTGCAGATATGTCGGATATCTCCTCTGTGTTGTTGGCACCAACTAGCTTTTTAAAGAAACGCATCATTCCAAGTTTCCCCCACGACGGATTCAAACCATTCAGAAAAGAACGAAAAAGCGAAAAGCCCCCACCAGACTGGGGGTTCGAATCGTTAAGCTACACTTCCATGATTTCTTTTTCTTTAGCCGCTAATGTCTTATCGATTTCCGCAATAAACTTATCCGTCGACTTTTGAACGTCTTCCTGGTGGCGACGGGACTCGTCTTCCGACAAACCGGCCGTTTTCTCCAGCTTTTTAATTTCATCGTTCGCATCGCGTCTAATGTTGCGAATGGCAACCTTGGCTTCTTCGCCGGATTTCCGCGTCATTTTGACCAGTTCGGAACGCCGTTCCTCTGTAAGCGCCGGAATCACGATACGAATCGATGCACCGTCATTCGAAGGCGTCAGACCAAGATCGGATTTCATGATCGCTTTCTCGATCGCGCCGATCGAGCTTTTGTCCCAAGGCTGAATCATCAGCGTGCGGGAATCAGGCGTGTTGATATTCGCCAATTGATTGACCGGCGTTAACGCCCCGTAATATTCCACTTGAATTCTGTCGAGAAGCGCGGGTGTAGCGCGGCCAGCGCGCAGCGAGGCAAGTTCTTTTTTCAAAGAAGAGATCGCTTTTTCCATACGTTCATCGGCATTTTTTTTGACCGATTGCGGCATTATTTTACACTCCCTTTAACAATGGTACCGATTTTTTCTCCTAGCACGACTCGTCTGATGTTGCCTTCTTCGGTAATCGAGAAGACGATGAGCGGGATGTTATTATCCATACACAAGGAAGACGCCGTCGCATCCATTACGCCCAGGTTTTGGTTCAATACGTCCAAATAAGTAAGCGTCTCGTATTTCACCGCCGACGGGTCTTTGAACGGATCCGCCGAATAGACGCCATCGACTTTGTTTTTGGCCATCAAGATGACTTCGGCTTCAATCTCCGCTGCACGAAGAGCAGCCGTTGTGTCCGTAGAAAAGTACGGATTTCCGGTGCCTGCCGCAAAAATGACAACGCGCCCTTTCTCTAGGTGACGAATGGCTCTCCGCCGAATATACGGCTCTGCAACCTGCTGCATCGTGATGGACGTCTGAACGCGAGTTGGTACTCCGACATTCTCAAGCGCATCCTGAAGCGCCAGGGAGTTCATCACGGTCGCAAGCATTCCCATATAATCCGCGGTCGCGCGATCGATCCCTTTTGCGCTGCCGGCGATACCGCGCCAAATATTGCCGCCTCCGACAACGATCGCCACTTCCACATTCAGCTCATGGACCTTCTTCACTTGCTCCGCTATGGAGGCAATCGTAAGCGAATCGATACCGTAGCCTTGCTGGCCGGCTAACGCTTCACCGCTCAGTTTCAATACAACGCGTTTGTATTTGGGCTGTTCCAATTGTAAACCTCCATTAACAAAATAACAAATTTCAACCTTCTATGCATGTAAATCTTTTAGTTTTGCTAGGTGAAAAAAGAAGGAACACGATAAGGTGTTCCATCTTTGTTTTGAAAATTATTACATTTTAGCTTGAGCCATTACTTCTTCGACGAAGTTGTCGACTTTCTTCTCCAAACCTTCTCCAAGCTCGAAGCGAACGAAACGACGAATCGAGATGTTCTCGCCGATTGTTGCGATTTTCTCTTTAACAAGCGTCTCAATCTTTTTGTCCGGATCTTTAATGAAGGATTGTTCCAGCAAGCAGAACTCTTCATAGTATTTGGAAAGACGGCCTTCCACCATTTTGTCGACGATGTGGGCAGGCTTGCCTTCATTCAGTGCTTGAGCTTTCAAAATTTCGCGTTCTTTCTCGAGCTCTTCTTGAGGCACTTCATCGCGGCTAACGAATTTCGGATTGGATGCCGAAATTTGCATAGCGATGTCTTTAACGAAATCTTTGAATTGGTCGGTTTTTGCAACGAAGTCGGTTTCGCAGTTGATTTCAACCAATACGCCGATACGTCCGCCGGCGTGGATGTAGGAACCTACAGCGCCTTCCGTGGCGATACGGCCTGCTTTATTTGCCGCTGCCGCAAGACCTTTCTCGCGCAATACTTCGATCGCTTTCGTCATATCGCCGTCTGCCGCTTCCAATGCTTTTTTACAATCGAGCATCCCTGCTCCTGTTTTTTCGCGCAATTCTTTAACCGCTGCTGCACTAACTGCTGCCATTCGTATGTTCCTCCTTTAGATAATCCCCACAAAGTGAAGCGAAGCTGCCGAAGCTTATTCCGAGTACTTTCTGGGGGGCCCCAATTCTTAGTTCATAAAATCAAATTCCTTCAAAAAAAGGGCGGGTGATAGGTTATTCACCTTCAACCCACCCTTTCTTGTTACGTTCACATTTGGGTTTAAGCAGTTGTTTGCTCGCCTTGATGAGCTTCGATAACCGCATCGGCAATTTTCGCCGTCAACAGCTTGACCGCGCGAATCGCGTCGTCGTTACCCGGAATGACATAGTCGATTTCGTCCGGATCGCAGTTGGTGTCGACAATACCTACGATTGGGATACCGAGTTTGCGCGCTTCTGCAACCGCGATACGCTCTTTACGAGGGTCGATGATAAACAATGCGCTCGGCAAACCTTTCATGCCTTTAATACCGCCGAGGAATTTCTCAAGACGTTCCATTTCCTTGCGAAGAATGATAACTTCTTTCTTCGGAAGCACTTCGAACGTGCCGTCTTGTTCCCATTTCTCCAGCTGGTGGAGGCGGTCGATCCGTTTTTGGATCGTTTGGAAGTTGGTCAGCGTTCCGCCGAGCCAACGTTGGTTGATGTAGAACATACCGCAACGTTCCGCTTCTTCTTTAACGGAATCTTGCGCTTGTTTCTTTGTTCCTACGAACAGGAACGTTCCATTCTCAGCGGCAACAGACTTAACAAAGTTGTAAGCCTCTTCGACCTTTTTCACAGTTTTCTGCAGGTCGATAATGTAAATGCCGTTTCTTTCGGTGAAGATGTATTTATCCATTTTCGGGTTCCAGCGACGGGTTTGGTGTCCGAAATGCACACCAGCCTCGAGCAGCTGTTTCATCGAAATGACTGCCATCTTCACTCACCTCCTCTAGTTTGGTTTTTGTGGCCTCCGACGATCGCATCTTCAGCGCAAAACTTTTCGAAAAAAGCACCTTTGCGCGAATTGATCGACGTGTGTTTTTCAACGCCGACAATAACTATAACATAATTGGCCGAGTCGTTGCAACACTTTGCCAAATAACATATAAGTTGTTGTCGGAAATCGGGTCCAAAAGCATGACCAATGCTTCTTCATCCACCGCAATCGCATCGTATCCAAAAATAAAAAGCAGATTTCTGTCAAGAAATCTGCGGAGTTTTATTTATTCAGCGGGAATTTTCGTCAGCTTATCAATGATACTCTCCGGCTTCTCTCCGGGTGTGAACGAGTAGGTGCCGCTGCGCAGCTTCGTTGTCGCCTGCGCTTGCTTAAGCGATTGGTCGAATGCCGCTTTGTCGATAATGCCCGCTCCCGACAAAATCTCCCCTACCTGCGTTGAACTAATGCCGTCCGGTATCGTTACGCTTTTTGGCGAAGCCGGAGATACCGGCGCAGATACAGCCGGCGTCTGCACGGGTGCTGCGGATGGCGCTTGTGAAGGGGCAGGCGTCGAAGTCTGCGATGCGGCAGGCGAGGGATTAGAAGCCGCCTTCGGATCTTTTTTCACCAACTGATATCCGTTCGATTCCGCCCACTGCTTGACCTTCGTTTCATCCAATTGCACGTCTCCGGAAGAAGGAGCGGCGGGTTTGGTTTCCGCAGTTGCTTGCGTAAGCTGCAGCGAGACGGAAGCGACGATCAGTCCTGCGCCGAACCCGGCCAACATGTTTCTCAGCTTAACCACGACTTTCCTCCTCCTGCTTCGCAAGCTGGACGATCAAGTTGACTTCACCTTTGGTTAGCCCCAGCTTTTTGGCGATATGTTCAATGGATTTTCCTTCGTCGTAAAGATTGAATATATGTGCAAATCGATCCCGCATGCCGACCGATTCCGTTTGCTTCGTTTCATCCCCTACCTCTTCCTCCGGGGATACGTTTGGCTTGGATGCCTCCGCCGCGAGCTCCGCAGCTTTCGCAGCTTCGGCTTCAACCGGCGCCAAAGCCGCTGCCGTAAGCGCATTACCGTTCTCGAGCGCTTGCAGCTTGCTGTAGATCAAATGCTTCAACTCGCTGGAGAGCTCCAAGCTTTGCTTTTCGAGCGATTCGATTTTATCGGTTAGTTTGCCAACCTGCTGTTCGTGCGTCTGCTTCATTCGGGAAACCGAGTCGAGCAGCTGTTTATTTTCTTCCTCGATTTCCGAGGCAAAATGCTCCATCGTTTCCTCTAGCTCTCTAACCATACTGGCAGCAGGAGGAGAAGACGTCTTCGGCAAAAAACGCGAAAGCACGATACAGCCTGCTCCGATTACTACAAGCACAACCCAATCATTCATGTCCAAGCCTCTTTTCTTCATCGCAAACGTAGCGGAAGCTACAGCGACAAATCAATCCGATGTCCCTTATACGGATGCTCGCAGCTTTGCGGTGCTCCCTCACTTTCACCCGGTTGCCGATTGCTTTCAGTCGTTTGGCGATCAGGCCGCGATCGTTTGCGTTCGTCACGAATGTTCGCCTTGGCAGCCGATTCGCTTTTCTCGCTTCTCGAACGATTCAATTCCGCATCTTTCTGCATGGCACCTGCCGCTGCCGCTTGGTCAAGCACAGGCTTTTGCTGCATTTGGTTTTGCCAGTGCGCAGCATCACCGTTCTTATGAACAGCGAGCTGCAGGTCTATCGGTTTGAAGTTCATGGGCTCACCTCATTCCGCTGCTCCAGCAGCCGTCTACAAATAAGGAACCATCGAAATATCCCCGTCGGAAATGCGGAAAACTACGCGCTGCACCGCATCTTTGACGAACTTCGTATACCTTCCGATCACGATTTTGGTGCCTCCATATACGATGGACAGCACTTCGACCTTTGCTTTATCCGTATCGGACAAAGACTTTTCGATTTCTAGAATGCGTTCCCGAATCTGGGTTTGCTCCTCGATTGCTTGTTTTTTGGTAAGCTGCAGCTTCACGCGGATCGCCAATCTTTCGGGAGTCAGTTGTCCCGCAGCGGCAAGTTGATCAAGGATGACAAGCGCCTTTTCGGTTTTGTCCAGATTTTCTTGTCCCGTTCTTACTTGTCCCCGAAGCTGAATAAGCTCATTGCGGAGCTCCGGAAGCACCCCTACTTCAACGAAGGTGTTCGTCGACATCGAATTGCCGATCGTCCGGGCAGTAACCTTATCTCCGGCTTGAATGATGCCGCCGACGATCAATCCCTTGGCTCCGAGACAGACGACGCTGTTACCCGCCCGCACGTTGGAATGCATGATGCTTTGAGAAACCAGGATGTGCTCAGCCGCCTCGACATTGCCATCTTGAATAAAGGAGCTTTTTACGTTGACTCCCGCTTTGATCAAGCCTTTGTTTTGGCCCAAAATGCCCGCGCTTATTTCGATGGAGCCGCCCGCTTCCATATCGGCGCCTTCTACGCCTCCCGTAACGCGAATATCTCCGGAGGCCTTTACCTTAAAGCCCGGGAGCACGTTGCCGCGAATGACAACGGTTCCTACAAAATCGATATTGCCGATGTTGTAATCCACGTCCCCATTCACTTCGAAAACGGGAAAAACGTTGATCTTATCGCGATCCGTTTTGACGATCATGCCGTCAATCGCCGCATACATATGCAGCCCTTCGGCGCTCACCACAACATTTTTCCCGAGTTTAAACCTCGCTTCTTTCCCTTCCCGGGGGAGCAAAATCTCGCCGGTCACCCCTCTGCCTGGCGTTCCCGGCGATGGTGGAACTCGTTTGGCGATCAACTCGCCTTTACGCACATTGCTGAGCGCCGTCACTTCCTTATAGTCCACCTTGCCGTTTTCCATTTCAAGGGGCTTCTTATCGTCTTGATCCAAGTTATGCAGGAAAGTAATGACTCCGTCCGTACCGCTGATTGCCAGTTCCCCTTCAGCCACGACCGCTTTCTCTTCCACAAACCCCAAAGGGTTCATCGCGATTTCATGCAGGACGCCATGCTTCACGCCGACCGTGATCAGTTGAGCTCTAAGCATGCTTTCCAATTGAACGGCCGTACATTGGATCGTTTCGTCTAGCCTCGTTACTTGCATATATGCTTTCAGCTTGTCGCTCGACACGGTCACTCTAATGAAGTTCTCCGAAAGATGAGCGGAATCACTCACGATAATCCTCCCTTGCTGCTGTTACTATTGATCGATAAAGAGCTGGACCTTAAACCGGTTTAACGAACCGCGAAGCCGCAGAATCGCCTTGGAATGAAGCTGCGAAATCCGGGACGGCGACAGCGACATCACCTCCGCAATTTCGCTCAGGGACAAGTCGTCAAAATAAAACAGCGATACGACGGTCCTTTCTTTTTCGGTCAATCTCTCGATGGCCTTGGCAAGCGTTTCCTTCAAGAAAAACTCGTTCACCTTGTATTCGGGATTTTTGGCTTTGTCGTCGATCAACAACGAGAGCCGCGTCTCCGACTCTTCTTCGCGAATCGGATCGTCTATCGAGCATACCGAAGTGACGGCGATATCCTGAATCATTTGGCTGAATTCCGTCTCGGATACTTGCATATATTCGCTCATTTCTTTATCCGTTACGGAGCGCATATATTTCTGTTCCAGCTTCTGATAAGCATCCTCGATCCGTTTCGCCTTCTCGCGAATGGAGCGCGGCACCCAGTCTCCCTGGCGGAGTCCATCGATGATCGAGCCGCGGATACGCCAGGACGCGTAGGTTTCGAATTGCAAACCCCGCCGGTAATCGAATTTTTCAATCGCATCGATCAGCCCCATAATGCCATGGCTGCATAAGTCGTCCTTGCTCACGTTTTTGGGTAAACCGATCGCCAAGCGGTTAGTCACGAAGTCGACGAGCGGCAAATACTGCTCGATCAAGCTTTTTTTGGCTTGCAGCACTCCGTCTTCCTTCCATTGCTTCCATAGATCCATATTGGTCAAGTGCGGCTGCTTATGCTCGATCATGGCGGGCGTACACCTTCCTTACTCTTCTGACATATGACGAAGCGCTTTGGCCATTTCTTCGGAATCCGTATTGCTCTTGGTGACTAGCTTCGGTGGTTTCAGAGGTGAAAATGACGAATCGTCCTGCCCAGGATGCATATTGCCCTTCAGCATTTCGTGAATATGAGCGTCATCGTCGGGTGTACTCATATCAAACTTGGTTCCCGTATGACTTTCACCGGGCGTATCTACACGATGAGGAAAACCTTGCTGTGCCGGATTCGAAAAGCCTGCCACCGTTCCGAGCACCCAACGAAAAGCAAAGACCGCAACGAACAGCAGCGCAAAGCTGTACACGCTTCGCAGTAACGTTGTCGGCAAAGAATTATTGCCAAGCGACAGCAAGAACGTCATCGCAAAACCAAATAATCCGACAGTCGCATTCCAGCGGTAATTTCCTATCATCTTTCACATTTCCTTAATGCCGTATGTAACGCTTCGTATAACGAGAATACCGGTTTCACTATCAAACTCGATCGTTCTGCCATAATTACCACCCGTATCTTCTGCTTTAATCGGAATCGAAAACTTCTTCAACATTTCTTTGCAAGCCTCCACGTTTCGAGGGCCGATTCGCATCGTGTCGCTCCCGGTCGTAAACGCGAACATTTGTGCGCCTCCCGCCAATTTCGCTTCCAACCGATCCGGCGACGCTCCAAGTTCCTTCATTCTCCGGATCATTTCCGGCAGCGCGGTATCGGCATACTTGGCAATATTCATATTCCCTTCTTTGGCGATTTCCGAGGAAGGAAGCATAACATGCGCCATACCGGCCACTTTCTGCCTGGCATCGAACAAAGTTACGCCCACGCATGAGCCCAGTCCCGTCGTTTTGAGCACGCCGGTCAAACGGGCAACATTTAAATCAGCCATACCTACCTTAATCAGGTTCGTTTGCGTCATCTGGGTGGTACTCCTAATGCGGAGAAGATCGTCTCAAACGATTGCGGATCAGGAATGAAAAAAAACTGTCCTTCAATCGTATCTTGTCCGTTCAAAAATTTCGTATCGATCAGCATCGCCTGGTCGCCCATCTGTCCGTATTCCATTAACCCGTAGCTCAATATTGCGCCGGCCATATCGATAGCTAGCGCCGGGACGGTCGGACTCATCGAAAGTTTTGTAAAATCGGCCAATGACGTCAAGAACGACCCCGCCAAAATATTTCCGATCTCATTTAAAGCCGAAAGCTCCATATCGGAAAAATGCTCGGTATCCTCCACTTCGATGCCGACCAAGCTATTCAGCATACGCTTAGCGGAATCGATTGACAAGAGGAAAAACATATTGCCCGGCGTTTCGCCTTCTACCCGCAAAAAGATAGCCAGTACGATCGTCTCGTTACCGCCCACGCTATCCGCTACTTCTTCAAAGGGAACTAGCCGGACTTTGGGAACAAGCATGTCGACAGGCTTGTCCAACAACGTGGACAATGCAGTCGCGGCATGACCGGCGCCGATATTGCCCACTTCCTTCAAAACATCCATTTGGAACTCGGCAAATGCTGTAAAATCGCTCACGGCTCTACTCCTCGATATGTTCCAGTTGGATGATTTCACTCTTATTCAGCACTTCTTCCAGGTTCAGCAGCACCAGCAGCCTGTCCTCGCCGATTCTAGCCACACCGCGTAAATATTTCGCCTTGACGCCGCCCACGATTTCCGGCGGATCCTCTACCGAATCCGAGTCGACATCGATAACGTCGCTTGCCGAATCGACAACCAAGCCGACTTCGATATCCTTAATATTAATGATGATAATCCTCGTTTGATCGGTGGGCTCGGTTTCTTCAAGGCCGAAGCGTCCGCGCAAATCGATGATCGGCGTGACGACGCCGCGCAGGTTGATTACCCCTTTGACGAAATGGAACGTTCTCGGAACACGGGTCATCGGCATGATGCGCTCGATGGTTTTCACCTTTTCGACTTCTACCCCATATTCTTCGCTGCCGAGCGTAAACACGATCACTTTCATTTCTTCACTCATGATAAGCCCTCCTCGATTCGGGTCTGTTGTTATTTGATCAACGCGTTCGGGTCGATAATGAGCGCTACTTGTCCGTCTCCCAGTATCGTGGCGCCGGATACGGCGAAAATGTTCGTTAAGTATTTGCCGAGCGACTTTAGTACGATTTCTTGCTGGCCGATAAAGTCGTCAACTTGCAGCGCCGCCACTTTATCGCCCTTGCGTACGATTACCATATGTAATTCTTTGCTGTTCTCATCCGTGTCCGGCACTTTGAAAACATTGCTTAGCGATACGATCGGCACGACACTCTTGCGGTAATCGATCAAGCGGCTGCCGTGAATGACGCGCACTTTGTCGGCGGGAACAGCCATCGTTTCGACGATCGAGGAGAGCGGAATGGCGTATTTCTCGCTTCCGATTCGCACAAGCATCGCTGCGATAATGGAAAGCGTAAGCGGCAGCTGTACGGAAAATTTCGTGCCGGAGCCAAGCTTCGAATCCACGTGCACATGGCCGCCGAGCGATTGGATTTTGGTCTTGACGACGTCCAGTCCGACACCGCGTCCGGATATGTCGGAAATTTTATCAGCCGTACTGAATCCGGAGGCGAAAAGCAGCTGATAGACTTCCTGATCGGTCATTTTTGCTGCCTGTTCTTGCGTAATGACGCTATTCTTCAGCGCCGTTTTCAATACCTTTTCGCGGTGAATCCCTTTCCCGTCGTCTTCGATTTCGATGAATACGTGGTTTCCGCTATGAAACGCCCTAAGCTGAATCGTCCCGGTATCGTTCTTTCCGGACGCCAGGCGATCCTGCACGGATTCGACGCCATGGTCGATCGCGTTGCGAAGCAAGTGGACGAGCGGATCGCCGATTTCATCGATAACGGTCCGGTCGAGTTCGGTTTCCGCGCCCGTGATGACAAGATCGACTTTTTTGTCCAGCGACTTGGCGATGTCGCGGATCATCCGCGGGAACCGGTTAAACACCGTTTCGACCGGAACCATTCTGAGCTTGAGCACGATATTTTGCAGATCGCTGCTGACTCTCGCCATATGCTCGACCGTTTCGATCAGATCGTTCCGCCGGATTTCGCCCGCCAGCTGTTCTAACCTTACGCGATCGATCAGAAGCTCGCTGAATAAGTTCATGAGCGTATCCAACCGTTCGATATCGACGCGAATCGTTCGATTGGCCTGGCCGCCTCCGCCTTGCGCGGGAGCTGCGGGTTTTTCGCCGGACGGCTTAGCGGCTTCAGCCTGCTGCTGCGCTTGGACGGGCGAAGCCGCTGACGGACTGCCGTGCTGCGCGCCGTTCTTTGCGATTTGGCGCAAATTGTCGGCTGTCATGGCAACGACTTTAACGGAATCGATTTCGGATACGTCTCCGATCAGCTTCTCAAGCTGTTCCTTGCCGACGTTCGATATGTAATAAACCGCAAACATGTCGTCGAATTTCTCTTGCTCGATTTCTTCGACGCTCGGTATGGCTTTAATAACCTCGCCGTTCTGTTCGAATTGGTTAAATACCATATAAGCGCGAGCCGCTTTAAGCACACAATCCTTGCGCACCGTCACTTCGACATAAAATACGCTCAAGCCCGCTTCGATCGACTGCTCCATAATGGAATACTGGAATTCGTCGACATCCGACTGCTTGCCGGAATCCGTTTTTGCAGCCGCGCCTTGCTGTTTGCCTTCATAATCGCCCGATACGATCGATTTGAGCATCGTGACGATTGGCGAAACGTCTAACCGGCCGGTGCCGCCTTCAATAATATCGTTAACCATCGACTCTAGCGCGTCCAAGCTTTTGAACAGCACGTCAAAGATGTAGGCGTTCATGTTCAGCTTCAAGTTCCGCACCAGATCCAGCACATTTTCCATTTGATGCGTCAGCGAGGCAATATCTTCATACCCCATTGTCGCGGACATCCCTTTGAGCGTATGAGCCGAACGGAAAATGTTATGTACGATGCTGATTTCGTTAGGCTGCTGCTCCAAAGCCAGCAGGTTTTCGTTCAGCGCCTGCAAATGATCTTTCGATTCATCAATAAACATTGATAAATATTGATTCAATTCCACTCTCAACACCTCCACGAAGATCGATCGATTGCGTACGGAACCGACGCTATTCCTTAATGCATGACTGCCTGAACCAACTTAACCGGAATATCCTGCTGACGCAAAACGTGCATGACGCACTTTTTCTCGACAGCTGCTCTCGGCATACCGTAGACCACGCAGGTTTCTTCCGATTCGGCAATCGTCGTTTCGGCTCCGGATAGCTTGAGTGCGGCCATTCCACCAGCCCCGTCGCTGCCCATACCGGTCATCAATACGATATGTCGGCGCAGCTCCGTAAAGGAAACGAGCGATTCAAACAACCTGTCGACGGAAGGACGATGTCCGGAACGAAGCTCCTCTTTCGTGATCCGCAGCTTATAGCCTCTGGCGCCGTCATGCGACAACGTCATATGAAAGCCGCCGGGAGCGATATAAGCCGTTCCGTTCTGCACCTGCATCCCGTCGGCCGCTTCCACGACTCGAATGGCGCATACCGTGTCAAGCCTCTGGGCCAGCGATTTCGTAAAGTTCGGCGGCATATGCTGCACGATCAAGACCGGAGCCTTGAATGCGGCAGGCAGTTGGACCAGCACCTGCTGTAAAGCTCTCGGACCGCCGGTTGACGTACCGATCGCAACGAGATGCTCGATCTTGTCCGTTTGCGGCACAAAGCTGGACGGTTTCTCAGCCGGTTCTGCCTGTTTTTTGGATACTGGCAGTACGGATTCCGGGATGCGGGTCCCGAAAGGCAGCTTCCTGACTCTCGAAACCGCTGCGGCAAGCAATTTTTCATGCAAAAGCGCCTTCACTTTATGGATGTCCAAGGAGATGGAGCCGGAAGGCTTTCTCACAAAATCGACCGCTCCCCATTCGAGCGCCAAAATCGTTTCGTTAGCGCCTTCCTGCGTCAAGCTGCTCAGCATGACTACCGGCGTCGGCTGCTCCCTCATGATGATGCGAAGCGCGTCAAGCCCGTTCATCTCCGGCATTTCGACGTCCATCGTAATAACATCCGGTTTAAGCTGCTTCGCGAGTTCCACAGCCTCAATGCCGTTCTTGGCCGTAGCGATAACCGTAAATTGGGGATGCTCCGCGATCATATCGGATATCATTTTTCTCATGAACACGGAATCATCGACTACTAACACCCGGTAAGGCATGGCTCTCCCCCTTCAATGATGTATTCTCTATATGAGCTTAAGAGGACTTTATTTTAACAATCGGATCATCCGGTTCAAGAACCCCTTCACCCCGTTTGGCTCGGCAGCGCTCGCTTGCGTCTGGCCCGACAAGAAACGGTTTGCCAGCTCGCGTATGCTTTTGGCTGCATCGCTGTTCGGAAACGCTACGGTAAAAGGCACCTGCTTGCGAACCGCCTTGGACACGCTGATATCGTCCGCCACGAAACCTAGCGTCGGGATGTCGATGTCCAGAAATTGCCTTGCCACCATGCTGATTTTTGCGGCCGTTTCCCTGCCTTCCCGATCGTCCGAAACCCGGTTGACGACCAGCCGAAACGGCACGTCGTATTCCATTTTCGTCACCATCTTGATAATGGCGTACGCGTCGGTAATGGCGGTAGGCTCCGGCGTCGTAACGACGATCGTTTCCTGCGCGGCCAAAATAAATTTCAGCGTTTCCTTCGACAAACCCGCCCCCGTATCGAAAATCATATAGTCGACATGCCCGTTTAACTGACTCACTTGCTCGGAGAAGTAATCGAGCTCCTGCTCGGTTAAACGAAGCAGATCCGTGAAGCCTGAACCGCCGGCTATGAATTCGATGTCGTGATGCCCTTTTTGGATGATTTCCCAGATGGTCTTTTCCCTTTTGAGCAGGTGATACAAGTTGTACTTCGACGAAATGCCCATTAACACGTCGATATTGGCGAGCCCGATATCGGCGTCGAAGATGAGCACCTTAAAACCTCTGGATTGCAGCGTTAGAGCAAAATTAAGCGTAAAATTCGACTTGCCTACGCCGCCCTTGCCGCTTGTCACGGTAATGACTTTCGTCGCCCGGTTCGCCGCTTCGTGCCTGGAAAGAAGGAGGTTTCGCAAGCTTTGAGCCTGGTCATTCATCGGCGTCATCCCCCAGAATCAGGTCGATGATTTTGCCGCCCTCCGCCAGCGCGATATCCTCAGGCACATTTTGTCCGTTCGTCAAATACGAGAGTTTGAGCGGATATTCCCGGATCAGATTGATAACCGGACCGTACGTGTCCGTCTCGTCCATCTTGGTAAAAAGCACTTTCTCGATTCCATACTTCGTAAAATTGCTTGCGATCATATGCATATCCCGATATTTGGAGGTAAGCCCCAGCACCAGGAAAGTCTCGGTTTGTCCGGATTGCTGAAGCAGCGCGTTCAGCTCCGATACGTACAGCTCGTTGCGGAAGTTCCGTCCCGCCGTATCCATCAAAACAAGCTCGCAATGCTCCAAACGTTCATAAGCTTTACGCAAATCTAGCGGAGACGAAACCACCTCAAGCGGGATGTCCAAAATGGTTGCGTACGTTTTTAACTGCTCGACCGCCGCGATCCGGTAGGTATCCGAGGTAATGAAGCCGACCTTCCGTTTATGCTTAATCACTTGCTCGGCAGCCATTTTGGCAATCGTCGTCGTTTTGCCGACACCGGTCGGACCTACGAAATGCGCCAGCCGCGTTTGTTCGGACAGCTTGTAGCCTTTGCGGTCAGGGATCAGCTGAAGGAGGACCTCTTTAGCCGTTTGCCTGACAAAGGATGACGTCAATTCGTGCCCGCCGGCCTCCGCCCGCTCTTGGACCGCTTCAAGCACCGCCTTCACGATATCGTCCGCAACTTCCTGCTCCCGCAATCTCGTATCGAGCTTTTCCAGAACAGGGTCGAGAGGCGGGCCTCCGACTCCCGCTCCGGCCAGCGACAACTTCGACATCATGGCCTTCATCAGCCGGATTTCCTGAAGGAGCTCGTCTTTGTTTGCCTGCTCGGGCGGACGTGCCTTTTCCTGTCCGGCCGAAGGGCGCTCCCGTACTACAACGGCCTCAACATTTGCCGGAGCCTTCTCGGCGACGATAGGACTTGCGGCCGGACGGCTTACATCCGCCATCGGCTGCGGGGCGGTTCTCGGCACTCTTTGTAAAGGAGGCGGGACGATCGGAATATCGTTATCGTTCGCTTTCATGACATCGGGCACATAAGGCATCCGCTGGTCAAGCACCGCGACCGATTGCTTCCGATTCATGGCCGCCGCTACTTCGCTTACTTGCTTGAGAGCGGAATTCAAATCTTTTTTGGGTGGGCCGGCAGGCGAGACGCTCGAGTCGATGGCGGCAATGACTTCGATCTTCTTCTTGCCGAACATGCCTAGAAATCCGCCGGAACGTAC
Organism: Paenibacillus litoralis; assembly: GCF_046244365.1. NCBI lineage: Bacteria > Bacillati > Bacillota > Bacilli > Caryophanales > Paenibacillaceae > Paenibacillus > Paenibacillus litoralis. The sequence continues at coordinate 5,252,602 of NZ_CP176395.1, forward strand.
TTCCTTCGTATTTAAAATGACGGCGTCCTTCCCCAAGTCGGTGCGGATGCGCTGCAGCGCATCCGGCATCGAATCGACAACGTAGCGCTTCACCCTCATAAGTTGACAACCCCCATGCTTTGAATTTCAACGTTCGGCTCAAGCTCGCTGTAAGACAGCACCGGTATATCCTGCAGCGTTCTTTCGAGCAGTTGGCGCAAGTACATCCGAATGGTCGGAGACGTTAATAAAATAGGCGATGTTCCGGATTGGACGGCTTTCGTCACTTGCTCGGTTACGCGGTGGTGGATGAGCTGAGACGTAGACGGGTCGAGCGCCAAATAGGAGCCATGCTCCGTCTGTTGGACGGCCTCCGCGATCTTTTTCTCAAGCGTCGGACCGACCGTTATGACCTTCATGGCATCGTCGGACGCGGCGTACTGAAGCGTAATTTGTCTGGATAGCGCCTGACGCACATATTCCGCAAGAACATCGGGATCTTTGGAATAAGTTCCGTAATCGGCCAATGTCTCCAGAATCGTAACGAGATCGCGCACCGACACTTTCTCGCGCAGCAGCTTGGACAATACTTTCTGTACGTCTCCAACCGACAGCACGCTCGGGATCAGCTCATCGACAAGCGCAGGGTAAGCCTCTTTGACGTTGTCGATAAGCGCCCTTGTTTCTTGGCGTCCCAGCAGCTCATGGGAATGCTTCTTGATGACCTCCGTCAGGTGCGTCGCCACGACGGACGGCGGGTCGACAACCGTGTAGCCCGACAGTTCGGCGCGTTCCTTGGTCGGCTCGTCGATCCACATGGCCGGAAGACCGAACGCCGGCTCCGTCGTTTCGATACCCGAGATGGATTCGTCATCGTAACCGGCGCTCATTGCCAGGTAATGATTAAGTAATAATTCACCTCTGGCAACCGTATTCCCTTTAATTTTAATGACGTATTCATTCGGTTTTAGTTGAATATTGTCGCGAATTCGGATAACCGGCACAACGATGCCGAGCTCCAGCGCGCATTGTCTTCGAATCAGGATAATCCGGTCGAGCAGATCTCCTCCTTGCTGCGTATCGGCAAGCGGAATGAGTCCGTAGCCGAACTCGAATTCGATCGGATCCACCTGCAGCAAGCTGATGACGCTCTCCGGACTGCGGACTTCTTCGATCTGCTGCTCTTCTTCCTTCTTCTCTTCCTCAACCTGCTGCCGCTGCAGCGTTTGCTGCATTTTGAGCGCGGCATAAACAAGTACGCCCGCTATCGGCAGCGCAATATACCAGTGAATCGGCGTGAAAATACCGAGCGCCGTTATCGTTCCCGCCACGATGTAAAGCAGCTTTGGCTGGGAAAGCATCTGCTTGGAAAGGTCGGAAGCCAGATTTCCTTCCGAGGAAGCGCGCGTAACGATGATACCCGCTGCCGTAGAGATAAGCAGAGCTGGAATTTGGCTGACCAGCCCGTCGCCGATCGTTAATGTCGAGAACAGCTTTGCCGCTTCGCTGAACGACTTGTCCAGAAAAAGCATACCGATTATAAGACCGCCGATCAGGTTGATCACGAGGATGATAATACCCGCGATCGCGTCCCCTTTAACAAATTTGCTGGCACCGTCCATCGCCCCGTAAAAATCGGCTTCCCGCTCGATTTTTTGCCTGCGCTCCCGCGCTTGCTGCTCGTTGATGAGACCGGCGTTCAAATCGGCGTCGATACTCATTTGCTTACCTGGCATCGCATCGAGCGTAAACCTTGCAGCTACTTCGGCAACGCGCTCCGAGCCTTTGGTAATGACGATAAATTGCACGATGACGAGAATCAAAAAGACGACAAAGCCCACGACAATATTGCCTTGGGCAACGAAACTGCCGAACGTCGCCACAACGTTCCCCGCTTCGCCATGAGACAAAATGTTCCGCGTCGTCGAAACATTAAGCGCAAGCCGGAACAAAGTCGTCACAAGCAAAAGCGTCGGAAATATGGAAAACTGCAGAGCGTCCTGCGTATTCATGGCAACTAACAAAATTAGCAGCGCCACGGATATATTGATGATCAATAATACGTCCAGTAAGCCGATCGGTATCGGGACAACCATCATGAGCACGATCCCGATAATCCCGACAAGTACCGATAAATCTCTTGCTCTCACTATCGATGCCCCCTTTATTCGCTATTTGGTCTTGTTCTTAAGTTTATACACATAGGCCAGTACCTCGGCCACCGCTTGGAACAAATCGGGAGGGATCGATTGCCCGATTTCTACCTGATCGTGAAGCGCGCGCGCCAGCGGGCGGTTCTCCATGGTTACGATGCGGTTCGCCTTGGCGATTTCCTTAATTTTCAAAGCTATGTAGTCCGTACCTTTGGCAAGCACGACCGGAGCTTCCATCTTCCCGGATTCGTACTTGAGCGCAACGGCGTAGTGAGTCGGATTCGTAATGATGACATCCGCCTTTGGAACCTCCTGCATCATGCGCTGCATGGCCATCTTCCGCTGCCGCTCTTTAATCTTGCCTTTAATATGCGGATCGCCTTCGGTGGATTTATACTCGTCCTTAATGTCTTGCTTGGACATCTTCAAGTTTTTCTCGTGTTCGTATTTCTGGTACAAGTAGTCGAAAAGAGCTAGAACGATAAGCGTGCCGCCGATTTCCAGTCCAAGCTTGAGCGTCAGCCCAGCGACATAGGCGAATATCGATTCCAAAGGAACATGGGCGAGACCTAAAATGTTCTCCTTTTCGCCCCATAAGGTCAGATAAACGATTAAACCGATTATCGTAACCTTCAGCATCGATTTAATAAAATCGACGACGGCCCGCATGCCGAAAATGCGCTTAGCCCCTTCGATCGGATTGATCTTGTTGAATTTCATCTTCAGCGGATCGCCTGTAAACAAAAAACCGATTTGGATATAATTCGCCGCGAAAGCAATCACGACCGTAATGAGAAATATCGGAGCCAGCAAAATGAGCATTTCAACCATAAATTGAGTAGCCATGGAAGTGATGTTCGAGATGGACAATTCCATTAGCATGTAATCGTGAAACGTATCTACAAACAGCTTATAAATACGCTCCTTGTAAAAACCGCCTAGCATCATGAAGGAAAAGAAGCTAAAGAGCAAAATAAAGGCGGAGGGCAGCTCCATGCTTTTGGCCACTTGCCCTTTTTTCCGCGCATCCTGTCTCTTTTTCGGTGTGGCCGATTCCGTCTTCTCGCCGGCGAACAACTGCAAATTCATCTGAAACCGGAACGATGACACGAAAGAACCTCCAGCCTCGCCAAGTCGTATCCGCATTTACCGCAGCAAGCCGGTCATGTGGTGTACGGCTTTAAACATTTGATCGAACAACTCGGAGAAGAGATTGAAAAAGCCTGGGATCAACAGGATCAGCATAATAAAGCCGACGATGACCTTAAGCGGCATCCCGATGACGAAAACGTTGAATTGCGGCGCCACCTTCGTTAAGATGCCGAGCCCTACATCCACCAAGAACATTGCGGTAATGAACGGTGCGGCCATTTGAAAAGCCAAGGCAAACGCCTTCGAGAAGGAAGTTACCAAAAATTCGTTCACGCTGCCGTCATACAATTTGGCAAACAGGTCGCTCGATAAGGGTACCCACTCGTAGCTGTCCAAAATGGCTGCAATCAAGTAGTGGTGGCCGTTCAGCGCCAAAAAAAGAAGCGTCGCGATAAAGAACTTCAGATTGCCCAGAAGCGGCGCTTGAGCGCCCGTCATCGGATCGATGATATTGGCAATGCCGAATCCCATCTGCAAATCGACGAACGAACCCGAAATTTGGACGACCGTAAAAAACAGGTAAGCGATAAAGCCCAGCAAGAGCCCTATCACAATTTCCTTCATGATGGAAATCGCATATAAGGCGTCTATAGCAGCAGGCTGAGCGGCGCTTTGCGAAGCGACGATAATGAACGATAGAAAGACCGACAGTCCTATTTTGTAATGCGCGGGTACGTGTCTGGCCGAAAAAATGGGAGTCACGACAAAAAAGGACGTGATTCGACAAAAAACAAGCAAAAAAGAAGGTAAATACAGCAATATCATTTCCATGACCGTTGTCCAACCTAGCTAATGTATTTATGCAAGTTATCCAGCAGCCGAAACGTAAAATCGACAAGCGTCGTTAATATCCATGGTCCAAAAACAAGAATGGACAGCAGTACGGCAACGATCTTCGGAACGAAGGCCAGCGTCTGCTCCTGAATCTGCGTCGTGGCTTGAAATACGCTTATGATCAAACCGACGACCAATCCGATGAGCAGCATAGGCGCACTCGCCTTCAGGACGGTGTAGACGGCTTCACCGGCCAATCGGATGACAAACTCGGCACTCAATACGATTTTCCTCCCATTCGACGTCAGGTAGTAAAGCTAAGCAAGAGTGACTTGACGACCAAATACCATCCGTCTACCAAAATAAACAATAATATTTTGAACGGGAGCGAAATCATTACCGGCGGAAGCATCATCATCCCCATAGCCATTAACGTGCTGGAAACGATCATATCGATGATTAGAAACGGAATAAAGATCATAAATCCCATTGAAAATGCCGTTTTGAGTTCGCTGATCGCATAAGCCGGCACAAGCGCCGTCATTGGCGTATCCTCGATACTGGTAGGCCGTTCCGACTTGGAATAGTCCAAGAACAGCTGCAAATCCTTCTCCCGCGTATACTTGCCCATAAACTGCTTCATCGGGATCGCCGCTTTTTCTAAGGCTTGCGTTTGATTCAGCTCGCCTTTGAGATACGGCTGCAGGGCTACATCATTGATCTCCCCTAACGTAGGCGCCATTACGAATAAGCTCATAAACAATGCTAGACCGATTAAAACCTGATTTGGCGGCATCTGGTTCGTCGCAAGCGACGTCCGGACGAATCCTAGCACAATCACGATTCGGGTAAAGCAGGTCATCATAACGAGGATAGCCGGCGCTAAGCTTAAAACCGTTATGAGGAGAACGATGGCGATCGTGTTAGACGATCCCGCTGCGCCTGAAGTACCGCCGTCTATGCCGATCTTAATTTCCGGAATCGGGTTCGTCGCCGGGTCGGCGGCAAAAGCGACAGAAGCCGTTAGTCCAACCAGCAGCTGCGCAAGCAATAAAACGAAGACAACCTTTTTAAAGGAATTCATTTGTTATCATTCAACCGATCTGCGCGATATTCATCCTGTGTCAACTCGTCGATCCGTTCTTTTCGGCCGGAAACCTGTTTCATCCGATCGGCAAAAAGCTCATGAAAAGAAGCAGGCAGTTCTTCTTCTGTCTGCTCTTTTTTGCGGAGCGAGCGAACCCATTTGGCAAAACTCGTAAAGCTTTGCAAATCTACCGGAGCTTTAGGCGCCATATTGTCCCGGATCTGCTCGATTTCGTCAGGATCGCTGATTTGGGAAATCAATTGCACGTTATCGCCTACTCCGAGTACAAACAGGCTGTTTCCAATCTCGACGATTTGGACCGATTTGTTCTGTCCGAGAGCGACGCCACCCAAATTTTTCACGGCGCGTCCGGTAGAAAATTGCTTGTTTTTTTTGGCGATAAACTTAATGATGACGAAAAACAATCCGATAATAAGAAGTAGAAAAAACATGACTTGGAACAGCATGCCGTAAACGCTGAAGCCGTCCCCGACAGGGGGAGCTTCCTCCTGTGCGGCAAAGCTGCTTTGCGTAAAGCCAAGTAGCACGACGGAGCTGAACAGCGTAAGACTAACCGTACGATTTTTCAAGCTGAGCAAAGCTTCCATCCCTTTCCATTCCCGCTAACCCTGCCGTCGCTTAGCCTAAAGTCTTCTTGATTGCTTCGATGACGCGGTCATGTTGAAACGGTTTTACGATGAAGTCTTTTGCGCCCGCTTGGATGGCATCGATAACCATCGCTTGCTGACCCATGGCGGAGCACATGATGACCTTTGCATTTGGATCGATTTTTTTGATTTCTTTAAGCGCGGCAATGCCGTCCATTTCCGGCATCGTAATATCCATCGTCACCAAATCCGGACGTACTTCCTTATATTTTTCTACCGCTTGCAAGCCGTCGTTCGCCTCGCCGCATACCTCATACCCGTTTTTGGATACGATATCGCGAATCATCATTCTCATAAATGCTGCGTCGTCTACAATAAGAATTCGTTGTGCCATGTCTGTTCAGTCCTCCTGAAATGGTTATTGTAACTTTTGAATGCGATCCCACTGATTGATAATGTCGGTAACGCGAACCCCGAAGTTCTCGTCGATGACGACAACCTCGCCTTTTGCGATAAGCTTATTGTTGACTAGAATGTCAACCGGTTCCCCTGCAAGCTTATCAAGCTCGATGATCGAGCCTTGAGACAAATCCAATATATCTTTTATTACCTTTTTGGTTCTGCCGAGCTCTACCGTTACTTTAAGCGGTATGTCGAGCAGCAGATTCAAATTGGTATCGTCCCCTAGATGACCTGATTGCTGCGTGAAGTTCGTAAATTGCGCAGGCTGCACATTTACATTCCGGTTGTTCATCGCCCCGTAAGTTGCCGGCGACGGCTGCGCCTGATACATAGGCGGCTGCTGGTACATCGGAGGCTGTTGATACATCGGCTCCTGGTACATGGGCTGTTGGTGCATAGGTTGCTGCATCGGCGGCTCCATATATGGGGCAGGCTCCGCAGCTCTAGGCGGAGGCGATTGATGCGTCGGCGCAGGCTCATGAACCGGCTTCGGCGCTTCGGCGACACTCGCAGGCTCGTCCATCGATGCGCCTCCCATCAGCGTTGCGACCATATCTTTCGCAAACGACACCGGCAGAAGCTGCATAATGTTGGAATCGATCAAATCTCCGATTGTCAACCGGAACGAAATTTTGATAAAAATATCTTCGGGCGGCAAACTCTGTTCGGAGTCCGCTTGAGCGAAGTTCAAAATATCGATGCCAGGCGGCGAAATATTAACGAATCGGTTGAAGATGGTCGACATGGAAGTGGCCGAGGAACCCATCATCTGATTCATGGCTTCCTGCACGGCGCTAATATGTATTTCGCTGAGCTCGGCGTCTCCCGGGTGCCCGTCCCCGCCCATCATCAGGTCCGCGATGACTTGAGCATCCCGCGTTTTGATGACAAGCAAATTGATGCCATGGAACCCGTCGACATAATTGACATGCACGGCGACGTGAGGCTTAGGAAACTCGTATTGCAGCTCATGCTTGCTGATGGTAGAAACCTTCGGCGTCGTAATATCCACTTTCTTACCTAGCAAGGTAGAAAGGGCGGTTGCAGCGCTCCCGAACGTAATATTGCCGATTTCGCCGAGCGCGTCCTGCTCGAGTGACGAGAGCAATTGGTCCAAACCCGGGGCTTCCGAAGATTCGTTCTGGCTATCCGACGTTTGTCTAAGCAAAGCGTCTATCTCTTCTTGTGACAAATAATCTTTACTATTCGTCATGTTCTTCTTCGACTCCTTCGCTCACGATTTCGGTAACTTGGACGGCCACTTTGCCTTTCACCGTACCGGGACTGCCGATAAACTTGAGCTTGTCCCCAACTTTGATGTGCAAACCTTGATCCACGGGCTTATCCAGCGAGATGACATCCCCTACGGCCAAATTCAAAAATTCATGAACGCTTATTTCCGAATGGCCTAGTTCGGCGATCATCGACAGCTTCGCTTTGTTTACCCTTTCCTGGAGTGCGTCCGACTCCTCCACCGTCTTCGTCTTCTTGTGCGTCACGAACATGTGATGCACGGACAGCCTTGGCATAATCGGTTCGATTACGACGTGGGGGATACATAGATTGACCATCCCTGTCGTATCGCCGATCTTCGTGCTCAGCGAAATGAGCGCGATCGTATCGTTCGGGGAGGCGATCTGCATGAACTGCGGATTCGTCTCCAGCGCTTCCAAGCGCGGGTACAACTCGACGACCGTCCGCCACGCTTCGGTCAACGACTCCAGCGCGCGGCTGAACATTTTTTCCATAATGATCGTATCGATTTCCGTTAACGCGCTGATTTTCGACGGTGCGGCTCCGGAGCCGCCGAGTAAACGATCCAGCATCGCATAAGCTACGTTCGGGTGAATCTCAAGCACCATTCTGCCTTCCAGCGGCTCCGCTTCAAATATATTTAAAATCGTCATCTTCGGGATGGACCTTATAAATTCATCATAAGGGAGTTGTTCGACACCGACAACATTTATTTGCACAAAAGTGCGCAATTGCGTCGAAAAATATGTCGTCAAATACCGCGCAAAATTTTCATGGATTCGCGTCAAGCTGCGGAGATGATCCTTTGAAAAGCGGGTAGCGCGTTTAAAGTCATATACTCTGACTTTTTTCTGGGTCTCCTCTTTCTTTAGCTCTTCCGCTTCCATTTCTCCGGAAGACAGCGCTGCTAGCAGGGCGTCTATCTCATTTTGTGAAAGAACGTCAACCAACGGGCTCACCTCCTTCATGACGTCTCAAATGATCGATTATTGTACGATGATGTCCGTAATGGAGACTTGCTTTAGCTTCCCTTCCGTCAGGACAGGGTTAATTTTATTCATCAGCGTTGCCGTCAAGCTGTCTTGTCCCTTGCTGCCGGAAACTTGTTCCCGCGTCATGTCGGCAAGCGTAAGCGTAATGATCGATTTCACCTTGAAATCCAGCTTTTCGAATTCTTCTTTCGCTTTTTTCGAGTCAAGCTCGAAAGCGAAGCTCGCTTTGATGATTCTGTCTTTTTCCGATAAATTCGTCACCACGTCTTTTAGAATGAATGTGTTGTCTTTAATTTGAGAGGCCGATAATTTTTTGCCCTGAACCGATTCGACGGCGCTTTTCGGGTCGGCATCTTCCGCTTTGTCTTTTTTGTCCATATAGTTCCAAAGGACAAAAAAAGCGGTCAAAATCAAGGTGATGACAATAAGCATCGCGATTACGATCTGGAACAACTTGCTCTTAAACAACTAAGACCCCTCCACATCCTTACTCGTTATCGTGCCTCTTACCGCTCCGATGCGCTGCATGTAATCGGCAACTAAGCGAATCACGTCGGATACCTTTTCGAGAACAACGATTTTTTTTCCCGTCGTGAGGATAAGCATCGTTTCGGGAATTTCATCGATCGTTTCGATCATTAAGGCATTTACGGTTATTGGCTTCCCATTTAAACGGGTGACGGTAATCATCAATTCCCTCCGTTTCGATAATGAGGGGGTTGGGTCGCAACCCCCTCATCGATTCCTATTATCGTTTCAGGTTAACAACTTCCTGCAAAACTTCATCGGAGGTAGTAATGATACGGGAATTCGCTTGGAAACCCCTTTGAGCCACGATCATCTCGGTAAACTCGGCCGTCAGGTCGACGTTGGACATTTCGAGCTGACCGGATATGATAGCGCCCGTTCCCGTTTCCGGATTATTGGCTTCAATAATCTCTTGCGCGCTGTCAGGGTTAGCGTTCGGCGTCATCCGGTACAAATTCCCTCCGACTTTGTCGAGGCCGCCCGGATTCGCTACTTTCACGACGCCGATGCGCATGCCGTTATCGATCGTCCCGTCGTTCAGCTTCTTGTTAATCGTACCGTCTTGACCGATACTGAACTCCACCACGGTCGTGAAGTCTATCGTAATCGGTTCGCCGCCCGGCTGGGTGACGAGCAAGCCCGAGCTATTCACGAGATTCCCCATGGCATCGACTCTAAAGCTTCCGTCACGGGTAAGGTACGCTTCCTCTTGACCTTGACCGGCATTCATTTTTACCGCGAAAAAGCCGTCTCCGTCGATCCGCAAGTCCGTTGGCACGTTCGTTGTCATCGCACTGCCCGGCGTATGAATCGTATCGATAGCGCCGATCGTAACGCCGAGACCGATCTGTTTGGCGTTTACGCCGCCCGTTTCGTTACCGTCCGGAGCAGTCATCCCTGCGGACGTTTGGCTTAAAATATCTTTAAACATTACCCGACCGGCTTTGAACCCGGCCGTATTGACGTTGGCGATGTTGTTGCCGATGACATCAAGCTTCGTTTGAAAGCCGCGCATTCCGGAAACGCCAGAGTACAACGATCTCAACATAACTTATTATCCTCCTCGTCTGTCTAACCAAGTACTATGTACAGCAGGCTGCTTCATTCGATCGGCAGCCGTGAGGGCTTCCGTGTAGGGCCAGCCCTAGGACAATATTACAGCGCTGTCGATTTGCGTAAATACGTTCTCTTTCATGGAATCGCTGTCCATAGCCGTAACGATGGTGCGATTTTTGACGTTTACGATAAAAGCCATATTGTCGTAGACGATAAGCGATTCTCTAGAGCCTTTCATCGCGGCTTTGTCGACAGCCGTTTCGATTTTGGCCATTTGCTCGGGCTTCAGTTCGATTCCCCGCTGTTGCAGGCGTACTTCCGCATGGTGACTGAGCTTGACCATGCTCTTATGCAGCATGTCGTCGAACCTTGGAGCTTGCTTCGTCACCGGCGCCGAATGCGCTATAGGCCGTTGTACAGGCGCTTTGCTTGCATTCGGATAAAGCTGACCGATCGATAGGCGTTCCATTAGTTCTTAATCTCCGGATCCCAGATTTTCAGCAGTTTATCCAGAGAAATTTCTTCCCCTTTTACACTCGCGTACTGTATGCCCTTCTTGAACAGCAGCGCATCCACAACGCCTTCTTTCTGAACTTTGACGCCAGAAGCGTCAATCGCCTCCCAGCTTACCGATTTACCGATCAAGCCCGGCGTCAAACCTAGCGACTGGCGCAACAGCTTCATTTCGTTCGCCATATTCGAGATCTGCTCCACCGAGGTGAACTGCGCCATCTGGGCGATAAATTCCTTATCCTGCAGCGGCTGCATCGGATCCTGGTTTTTGAGCTGGGCAATTAAAATTTTCAAAAAGTCATCCTTGCCCATCGTGCTGCTGTCGGCCTTGTTCGCCGTGCCCTTTTTGTCGATATTCGTCTTGGAGTAGTTGGGCCAAACATTGCCTGTTGAAAATACCGCATCTGCCATTGTTTCACCTCCGCTAGCTTATTGCGATCCGTAGACGTATCGATCCATTAGGCGGTAACGTCGAATCCCGAAGCCGATACCGATGCATTCGTTTCATCAGTCGCTGCGGATTCTACGGAGAACGAATCATTCCCCTGCTCGTACCGTTCCGGCTGACGCTTCGATTGCTGGGTAAATTGCTGGGACGACTGTTGATGCCTTCCGTCATGGAACATGCCGGATTGCAGCGAAGGACTTTGGCTAACTTCGATTTTCTCGACCTGCAGTCCCTGGCTTACCAGCGTCGAACGCAAATGGGAAAGCTGGCTCTCGATCATTTCTTTACCGAGGAGGGTCTGGGCGGAAAATTGTGCAACCAGCTGCCCGTTTTGCAGCGAGATTTTAACATCGACTTGTCCCAAATGTTCAGGCGTTAGAGATAAGCGCGCTTCCGAAAAGCCGTTTAACGCGTTAACCTTTATGCTTTTCAGCACGAATTGGCTCATGTCTTGAACAAAGCTTTGCGCCGAAACCGGCTTAGCCATAGTCTGAACGTCGTTCACGTGCTTTGCTGTTGTTCCGTGCTGCAGGGAAAAAACCAGATTGGACTCCGGCTCATCTCCGGAAGCCGCCGGCTGTAGATCGGACTTCGTCTCCGCCGATTGAACCAGCTTTTCAAAAACAATCCCTTGCTTTGCAGAAAGCACCTGCAGCTTGCTTAACGCTTCCGTCGCTGTAAGATGTTGGGAAGCTTGCTGCGTTACAATCGGCTGCTCAAGCGGGATAGCGCCGGGCTTGACTACGCTTGCCGGTACAGCTGCCGTGTGTTGAGCAGGCTTGCCTTGAGCCGCTTCCGCCGCTTCCGTGCCCTTGGGCGCATCCATTGCCGCTGGCCTTACTTCGGCGATCAGCTTCTGCAAATCCTCGGTCAATTGCTGAACAAAGGGATTCTTGGGATCGCTTTGCAGCAAGGAAAGGAATTTTTGTATCGTCTGTGCAGCCTGTTCGGGTTTATCCTGCTGAACGGGCTCTTGGACCGGCGAATCTTTCAGCGCATGGCCTGGATCCGCAGTACCGGCAGACAGCAACGGATTCGTCGGCAGACCTTCATCGGATGTCTCAACCGCCAATACAGTAGCAGAACCTTCCTCTCCCGACAAAGCGGCTACCAGCTCATCCACCTTGGCGGACCATTGCGTAAACCCTTGAGCGGCTAGAAGCTCGCTAAACAGCTCAGGATGCTGCTCCAGCAGTTGCTGCAGCTGCTTGTCCATTTCTTCGCTGCTGCCGGCTTCTCCTTGCGGAATAAGGGCGAGCAGCAGCAGCGGCGATAAGCCTGCCAGCATCGATTCCAGCGATAACGCGGAACCGTCCGTTCCTTCGGCCTGTGACGCGCCTCCCAGAAGCTGTCCCAAAGTACCGGCGAAAAGTTCTCCGGCACCCGTACCCGCCGCACCTGCTTCGTTCCCAGCTACCGCTTTCCATAGAGGGGCCGCAGCGGCTGCATTTTGAGCGATTGCATTCATATTATTCACCTCCTTTCATCAGCTACTGTGCGAGGCGAGCCGTTATGGCCGCTGCCGTTTCCTTGGACAAATCGGCCAAAGCCGTCATAATCTTCGACCGCGCTTGATTATCCGTCGCATTCAGAATTTCGATCACCTTCGCTTGATTGACCCCGTTCATTTCCATCAGCACCGTCGCGGCGCTTTTGGGCGTCATATTGGCAAAGGTTTGACCGAGATCGTTTTTACTGAGTTTGGATGACGCGGTTGCCGACGCTTCTACCATTTGCTTCAAGCGTTCCTGCAGAGCGGCGATTTCCCGGTCCTTCACAGGTACGGAGTCCTTAAGACTGATGGAGGTTTCGGCCGCCTTCTTCGGGTCCATTTTCTCCAAAATTTTCACGCGTTCCTCCGGCTTCATTTCAGCCATGACAAGAACTCTTTCGGATAACGTCAAATTTTCAAAAATCGGACCGGCCTTGGTCGGATTCATTTTGGCGAACATGTCGGCAGTCTGCTTAATTTGAACCAGATAGTCCTCGTCGCTTTTCGCTTTCGTTTTCAGTTGGTCCTCCAAGGCCGTGTTCTTGGCCTGCAGTTCTTTGACCGACTGATCTTTTTGCTGGTTTGCGGCTTCGGCCTTCTTCAACTGCTCCGTCATATCCGTCAGCGACTTGTTCAAATCGCTTACCTTCTGCTCCTCCGGCTCCGTCGTTACCGAGGAGACCGTAACTTTATTCTCTTCCTTCTTGCTTTCCGACTTCGGTTCAGGCAGGACGCTGCTTACGAATGGTATTTTATTCGCGGTTTTCAGCACGTTATCCATCACGTCATAATCGAAAAGCTTCAGAAGTACGACTAACAAGACGCCCGTAAAAACAATCGGAATAAAAAACCAATACAAAAACCGCTCGAAAGCGCTCAATTCCGATTTTTCCAACTCGGTGTCCATTTCCGTTCACCTCTTCTCGCATTCATCGGTTAGGACATCAGCTTGTACCGGGTAATCGCGATATCGTCGAGTTCTTCCTGCTCCTTCTTCAGCTGCAAAGCCGTAAAAGCTTGTTTGGCTTTATCACGGGCTTGAAACCAAATCTTCTCTTCGATCGTCTTATGTACGAGCTGTTCTTGTTTAACCGATACGTTTTGCTTCGCTGACTGCACGTCTTTTGTTTTGCGGTGAATTTGACGGTCGATATGCTGGATATACGTTTGGTGCACCATAAGCTCGGAAACCGATGTCCGGCCGGCCGATTCGTTTACCATATCGTCGTGAAGCAGCCTTTTCCGTTCTTGGAGCTCCAGCAAAGACTGCTCTTCGACCCGCAGCGCGCCGACAGCGCTGGAAAACACCCATTCCGCTTGCGTCTTCTCGTTCGATTTCAGATCGACAATTTTTTGAAAGCCGTATTTGAATTTCACGCGCACATCATCCTCCGCCGAATTCTGCAATCAGTCTATGCTGCGATTCCGCAAAAGTCGCTTTCTCCGACGTCGTTTGCCGGGTAAAGCTCCAAATGGCCGGGATAAGCTGCATGGCCCTATCAATTTCCGGATTGGAACCTTGCTGGTACGCCCCGATATTAATTAAGTCTTCCGAATCTTTATAAACAGATAGCATTCGTTTCATATTGTTGGCTGCTTCCTGCTGCTCGTCGGGAACGATTTCCTTCATCACGCGGCTGACGCTGGCCAGCACGTCGATCGCGGGAAAATGGCCGCGGTTCGCCAAGTTGCGATGGAGCACGATATGGCCGTCCAAGATCCCCCGTACTGCGTCGGCTATCGGTTCATTCATATCGTCGCCGTCAACAAGCACCGTGTAGAATGCGGTTATAGAGCCTTTCGGCCCCGTTCCGGAACGCTCCAGGAGCTTAGGCAAGCCCGCAAACACCGAAGGCGTATAGCCTCGCGTCGCAGGCGGCTCGCCGACGGCAAGTCCGACTTCGCGCTGCGCCATCGCATAACGCGTTACGGAGTCCATCATAAGCATGACGTTCAAGCCGCGGTCGCGGAAATACTCGGCGATGCTCGTCGCGATCAGCGCCCCTTTAATCCGAATGAGCGCGGGCTGATCGGAGGTCGCTACGATGACGACGGAACGGGCAAGTCCTTCCGGACCGAGATCCCTCTCGATAAAATCGAGAACTTCGCGTCCGCGTTCGCCGATTAAGGCGATGACGTTGACATCCGCCGACGTATTCCTGGCAATCATGCCGAGCAGCGTACTCTTCCCTACGCCGGAGCCGGCAAAAATGCCGACCCGCTGTCCCTTTCCGATCGAAAGCAGTCCGTCGATACAGCGTACGCCGACGCTTATCGGTTCGAGCACGCGCGGACGGCTGAGCGGATTGCTGGGCATGTTGAAGGTTGAATATTGCGCCATGCGGGATGGCAAAAACGTACCGTCCAGCGGTTCGCCCAAGCCGTTCAACACTTTGCCGAGCAGTTCATGTCCGACCTGTACGGTCAACGGTTTCCCGGTGCCAACTACATCGCAGCCGGGCCCTATGGCATGCAGCTCGCCCAACGGCATCAGCAGCACCCGATTATCGCGAAATCCGACGACCTCGGCCTTTAGCGGGACACTGGACTTGAACGGATAAATATAACAGACGTCGCCGACGCTTGCATCAGGCCCCTCCGATTCGACCGTAAGCCCGATCACCTGCGTCACCTTGCCGTTAACGCGAACCGAATCGATCTGTTGTAAGTGCTCTATGTATTTGGCCGCATCGGGTCGGTTACTCATAGTCGGCGCTCTCCTCGCTTGTCATGGCCATATGCTGCAGAGCCGCTTTAATCTCTTTCAATTGCGTATCGATTCTTGCATCTACGCTGCCGAAAGAAGTACGGATGACACAGCCGTGATCGGCAACGGTGGCATCGGGCAAAATTTGCAGCTCCGCCTGAGAGTCGACCGATAATTGAAGCTCGTCTCTAGCATCTTGGATATAAGCAAATTGCTTCGGTGAAACGCATAACGTGACGACGCCTTTATCGCGTCTGCGGGAAAGTACCGCTTGCGTCATCTCGATGATCCACTCCGGATTCACCGTGAGCTGACGTCCGATAATTTTTTCTGCAATGGCGCTGCTTAATTCGATAAGAAATGGCTCCGCCTCTTGAATGATCCGGGTCTTCAGCAAATAGGACTGTTCAAGAACGGAACGCGCTTCGTTTAGTTGATCCGCATAATGCTGCTGAACGGAGACTTCCGCTTCCGAGCTGCCCTGTTGAAATCCTTCATGATAGCCGGATTGCCTTGCCTCTTCAACCGCTTGCTCATCCTGCTGCCGCCTGTCATGCCACCAGGAGTCGATTTCGCGTAGCGCTTGTTCCTTGAGCGATTCGATTTCGAGCTGCGATTGGATCAGCTGCTGCTCGGCAAACTGCTCGGCATCTCGTAAGATCTGCTCCTTCGAGGCTAAGATCTGTTCCATCTCCTGAATCCTTTCATCGAGCAGAGACGGATTTTCCGCATAAGGAGATACGGCTTGGTTTCGAACCATCGGCGTTGCGACTTCAATCGTTATCGAGTCCGTTACGGTTACGTAGTGATGAGATTTAATGACCTTAGACAACGATATCGTCTCCTCCGCCGCGTGCGATAATGATTTCTCCCGCATCTTCTAGACGACGAATCGTCGAAACGATTCTGGTTTGCGCCTCTTCGACATCGCGAAGTCGAACAGGGCCCATGTATTCCATTTCTTCCCGGAACGTTTCCGACATCCGCTTGGACATATTCCGAAAAATCGCTTCGCGCACTTCCTCGCTCGCCACTTTAAGCGCGAGCTGCAGATCGGCATTCTCGATGTCGCGGATAATCCGTTGAATCGAACGATTGTCGATATTGACAATGTCTTCGAAGACGAACATCCGTTTTTTGATTTCTTCCGCCAGCTCCGGATCTTGGATTTCAAGCGCATCCAGGATCGTACGCTCCGTACCGCGGTCGACGCCGTTCAGAATATGAACGATCGCCTCGATTCCTCCGGCTGAAGTGTAGTCCTGGGTAACCGTAGCAGACAGCTTCTGCTCGAGTACGCGTTCCACTTGACTAACGACATCCGGCGAAGTGCTGTCCATGAGTGCGATACGTTTGGCCACCTCGGCCTGCTTCTCTTGAGGCAAGGAAGATAAAATAATCGACGCTTGATCGGATTGCAGATAAGAGAGAACGAGCGCAATCGTCTGCGTGTTTTCGTTCTGAATAAAATTCAGTATTTGCGCCGGATCCGCTTTGCGCGCAAAATCGAAAGGCCGTACTTGCAGCGTTGCGGTCAGGCGATTGATGATGTCGATCGCTTTCTGATGGCCGAGCGCCTTCTCCAATATATCCTTGGCATAGGCAATCCCCCCTTGGGAGATATATTCCTGCGCCATGCAAATTTGATGGAACTCGGATAAAATGGACTCTTTCTCGGTTGCGTCCACTTTCCGCACATTGGCTATTTCCAGTGTCAGTTGTTCGATCTCTTCGTCCCGCAAATGTTTAAATATTTGCGCCGACACTTCCGGACCTAAACTGATCAATAGAATAGCCGCTTTTTGCCGTCCGCTTAACCCCTGTTGAACTCCCTTAGCCAACCAATCACACCTCTATTCATCAACCAGCCATGTCCGCAGCAGGTTAACAAACTCTTCCGGCTTTTTCTTAGCCAGCGATTCCAGCTGCTTGCGAACCTGACTTTCATTAGATACGTTCTCGATATCGATTGTAGGGTATTCCAACTTAGCTGGAATGTCGGCATCCGCCAGCATAGCCTCGGCCGCTTTCCTCTTCCTTCGCGAAACCATATAACCGCCAGCCGCCGCTAGTGCAAGTGCGATAGCGCCGATTCCCCCGTACAACCACCAATTCGTCGCCTTGGCATCCGTTCCTCCGACAGGAGAAGCGAAGTTATGCTCGAACACCGTTACGCGCGTCGTAAAGTCCTCTTCGGTGTAACGCTTGTCGCTGTTAGCCAGCGAAGCTTTCACGATATTGACGAGAATGCGCTGAACCGCATCTTTCGTTTGCTGCGTAAGCGAGTTAGGATCGTTTCGGTCCGGAGGTTCGATGCCGACACTAATCGACAAGTCCGACAAAACGAACGGGCTGGACTGCACCTCCGTTTTGATCCGGTTCACCTCATAATTGACCGTCTTCTGCATTTCTTCGGAGTTCGCTTTCCCCGAGCCTGCGCTAGCCGGATAATTCGGAACGTCCGTCGTACCGGTACCCGGAATGCCACCTTGGGCGTTTCCGTCGCTCGAATACGACTTTTGAATTTCCTGGACGCTGATCTCGATCCCTTTCGTATCGACGACCGGTTCGACGTTGCTTCTCTGCGTCGTCTTTTTGTCGAAATTAATGCTAGCGACCGCCATCGGCACGACTTTGCCGGCGCCAAGCACGGGACCCAGCAAACTCATGACGCTCTTTTGGACGTCCTGTTCAAGCTGTTTTTTGATTTGAAATTGCTGAAGCGCAATATCGCCCGATTCCATGCCTGTTGAGCTTGCTTTCGAGTACGGCAATAAATCGCCGTATTGATTCGTAATCGTAATATTTTCCGGCGGCAAGCTTTTGACACCCTTCGACACCAAACTGTACATCGTGTCGATTTGCTTTTGATCCAACTCAAAGCCCGGCTTCATATTGACTACGACGGCTGCCGAAGAAAGCTCTTTTTCGCCCGATCTTACGAACACCGATTTCTCTGGCAGTGTAATCAGCACCTTCGAACCGCTGACTGCCGCATTCGCATTAATGAGCTGCTGAAGCTCTCCCTGGATCGCGTCCAGGTGTTTGACTTCGAATTCCCGGTCGCTCATACCGAAGGGCTTGTCCTCCCGGAAAGCTCCATAACCTAACGAACCGTTGCGCATCAAGCCTTGCGAGGCAACGTCGACCGTCAATTCCGCCGCTTTGTTCGCGGGAACTTCAATACTTTTTCCATCCGGACTCAAATGATAAGGCACCTTCGAATTATCTAGATATTGCTTGATTGCAGATGCGTCGGTCGGCTGCAAGTCACGAAAAGCCACAACGTATTCCGTTCTCGAAAGCGAGTATGTAACAATTCCGATCGTAAAAATTATGAGTACCAGTGTAGTCGCCAACGTAATCTTTTGAGTCTTGGTAAATTTATTCCAATATTGCTTCGTCCGATTCCAATATTGGAGCATCGTTTCGTTCACTGTTTCACCTCATCCAAGTGCGATAGCGTAAAAGACGCAGGCTAAAAGCGCGGAAGCTCTTATATTTGCATTCTCATGACGTCTTGATAAGCTTCAATCACTTTATTGCGCACTTGTACGGTAAATTGCAGCCCAAGCGAGGCTTTCTCGGAGGCGATAGTCAACGAGTGAACGTCTGAGAGCTCTCCCGTAATAAATTTTTCGTTCAGCGTTTCCACAGCAGTCTGCTGATTGGAAAGCTTGGTCAAGGCATCGTTAAGATAGCTGCCGAATTGACCCGCCATCTCGGTGGCGCCTTCGCCAGCTTTTATTTTCGGTTGCACGGCATTGACTGCAGTCTGCAAACCGTTTATTGCTTGAATCATTAATAATCCCTCCAATTATCCGTAAAATGGTTATCTTCCGATTTCGAGCGCCTTCGTGACCATAGATTTCGATGCGTTCAATGCCGTGACGTTCGCTTCATAGGAACGGGTGGCGGATATCATATCGACCATCTCTTTCAAAATGTCGACATTCGGCATATCCACGTAACCGTTAACGTCAGCGTCGGGATGAGTCGGATTGTATACGCGCTTAAAAGGAGACTGGTCATTCGTAATTTTCGTTACCTTCACCCCTTCTCCGGTCGCCTTCCCCATTGCGGATGAAAGCATTTGTCCGAATGGCGTTTGGGATTGCGGTTCCATCGTCACTACTTTACGCGTGTACGGAACCCATTTGCCGTTGACCATTTGCGTACGGGTCGTATCCGCATTGGCGATATTGGAGGAAATGACGTCCATTCGCAACCGTTGCGCCGTAAGTGCGGATGAGCTGATATCGAATCCGTTTGTCAATTTCATCCGTTATTGCCTCCCGTCAAGCGCCGTTTTGAACTGTTTGAGCTCGTGATTCGCCTGCTGGATCATGACATTATAACGAAGCTGATTTTTGGCAAGCAGTGACATTTCCGTATCGATATCCACGTTGTTCTGGTTGTTGTTCATAACGGAATTACGATCTGTAATGATTTCGGCATTCACACCCGGCGATTTTCCGATCGTAAAGTGACGCGGATCCGTCCGGTACCCCTCAATCGAAGCCCCCTTCAGCTCGCTATTCAGCATCTCCTCGAACTTGACATCCGAACGCTTGTAATAAGGCGTGTCGACATTCGCGACATTGTTTGCGATAACCTGCTGACGCAAACTTGAGGCAGTAAGCGAGCGTTCAAGCAAGTTCAAGCTCGGCTGGTTGAGCAAAAACATTCACTTTCCCACCTTTGCATATTAGGTTTTTTTTCCTATGTATTTCCCGTATCTTAGACATATTCAACAAAAGTCCGACAAACTCCTTCTTGCATTCGACAAGAAAGTGATAAGAATATGACAAGGAAATGACGTACTGTTTGTCAAAAAATGTTGATACGAAACGTATTAAATATGGCATAAACTAGCAGAACAAAACAATAAGAAAAAAGCCCTATCTTTAGAAGATAGCGCTTTACAAAGGTTCCTTTACCAACTCTTCAAATATGGAGTTGCGCAATCACTGGTTCAAGCCATGCACCAGCTGTTCGTTCAAAATTTTAATGTACGTCCCTTTCATGCCGAGGGATCTCGTCTCGATGACGCCGGCGCTTTCGAGCTTGCGCAGCGCATTGACGATAACGGAACGGGTAATGCCGACCCGGTCGGCGATTTTGCTGGCGACAAGCAGCCCCTCTTTCCCCTTCAGCTCCTCGAAAATATGCTCGACCGCTTCGAGCTCGCTAAAGGATAAGGAACCCACCGCAACCTGTACGACCGCTTTGCTGCGCAGCTCCTCCTCGCTTTCCTCGGCACGCTCCCTCAAAATTTCCATCCCGACGACCGTAGCTCCATACTCGGCCAAGATAAGATCGTCGTCGACGAACGTTTGCTCCGTTCTCGTCAAAACAAGCGAACCCAGTCTGTCGCCGCCGCCTGTAATCGGAACGATTGTAATCAACCCATGCTCAAAAAGTTCATGAATTTGATCGGTAAACGTGCCGTAATGGTTGTCATGATCAACATTGGACGAGGTTTCATCGATTTTCATCAACAGGGCGTTGACATCGGACGGAAATCGCCTTTCCTCCGTCACCATACGGTGCATGTGCTCGGACGGAAATGGACCTACGCTTGCAAATCCGAGTATTTTCCCTTTGCGGCTGACGACAAACACGTTTGCGACGATGATATCGCGCAGCACCTCGGCCATTTCCATGAAACTGACCGTTTTGCCGGCCGCTTGTTGCAGCAATCGATTCAGCCTTCTCGTCTTCGATAGTAAAGTCATTACTAATGCCTCCCGAACAAATTCGTAACGATGAACAAGGTTATAAAATGTATTGGCTCAAATCGCGATTCTGCGCGATATCGGACAGCTTCTCGCGAACGTATTCCGGCGTGATCGTGAAAGTATCGAGCGTCAGGTCGGAAGCTTCGAACGACAAGTCCTCCAGAAGCTTCTCCAGAATCGTATGCAGCCTGCGCGCGCCGATGTTTTCCGTATGCTGATTGACTTGTGCCGCAATGCGAGCCATTTCCTCGATGGCGGAATCCGCGAAATCGACATGAATGCCTTCCGTTTCGAGAAGTGCCGTATATTGCTTGGTGAGCGCGTTTTTCGGCTCCTTTAAGATTCGCACGAAATCCTCATGCGTCAAGTTGCTCAGCTCGACCCGAATCGGAAAACGGCCTTGGAGTTCCGGTATCAAATCCGATGGCTTCGCAATATGGAAGGCGCCGGCCGCAATAAACAAAATATAGTCCGTTTTAACTGGCCCGTATTTCGTTATGACCGTAGACCCCTCTACAATAGGTAAAATGTCCCTTTGCACGCCTTCTCTAGAGACGTCCGGACCGCTTCCGCGTCCAGTACTGGCCACTTTATCGATCTCGTCGATGAAAATGATGCCGGACTGCTCGGCGCGCCGAACCGATTCCTGCATGACCTCATCCATATCCATCAGCTTTTGCGCTTCTTCCTGGACAAGCACTTTCCGCGCTTCCTTCACGGGAAGCTTGCGTTTCTTCGTGCGCTTCGGCATCAAATTGCCGAACATCTCCTGCATGTTGATGCCCATTTGCTCATTACCCTGGCCAGCCAGCATGTCGAGCATATTCGGCGCGTTATCTTCCACTTCGATCTCGATGATTTCATTGTCGAGCTCGCCTTTTGCCAAGCGCTCCTTGACGGAGGTGCGCTGTGCGGCAACTCCGGGATCATTGTCGGATTCCTCGTTCTGGGAGGCTTGGTTTTGACCGCCGAACAGCATTTCCAGCGGGTTGCGCTGCGTCTTCGCACGTGCCGGTCCGGGTACCAGGATCATGGCGATCCGCTCGTTGGCGAGCTTCTCGGCCTTATCCTTCAGCTTCTCGGTTTTTTCGGATTTGACCATACGGATGGCCGTTTCCACAAGATCGCGCACCATCGATTCGACGTCGCGTCCGACATAGCCTACCTCCGTAAACTTCGTCGCCTCCACTTTGACGAACGGCGCATTGACGAGCTTAGCCAGCCTGCGGGCGATTTCCGTTTTACCAACGCCTGTCGGCCCGATCATCAGAATGTTTTTCGGGACGATCTCGTCGCGCAGGGACTCGTCGAGCAAGCTGCGGCGATACCGGTTGCGCAGGGCGACGGCTACGGACTTCTTCGCTTTGTTCTGTCCGATAATATATTTATCGAGCTCCGAAACGACCTCTTTAGGCGTCAGCGCACTATTTTTCATGACAGTCCCTCCTAAGGATAAACGCCTGACGGCGCCTTCTAATCCGGTGCGTTTGCCAAGAAACCGTACAATCGGCGGAGGACATCCTTCCCGAAATATCCAACGATCCGGTTGTCGCCGCTAGGATTCGATTTCCTCCACAATAATATTGTGGTTCGTAAATACGCATATTTCGGCGGCCATCTCCAGAGCGGCTCTGGCAATTTCCTTCGCTTCCATATCCGGTGAATAACGGTGCAGCGCGCGGCCTGCGGCGAGCGCGAAGCTTCCGCCCGACCCGATCGCCAAAATCCCGTCGTCCGGCTCGATGATTTCCCCGTTCCCCGAAATAAGCAGCAGCCCGCTGGTATCCATGACGATCATCATCGCCTCCAGCCTGCGCAGCACACGGTCCTGACGCCAATCTTTGGCAAGCTCGACGGCTGCACGCTGCAAATTGCCGTGGTGTTCTTCCAGCTTCCCCTCAAATTTCTCGAAAAGCGTAATGGCATCCGCAACGGAGCCGGCGAATCCGGCAATCACCTTGCCGCGGTACAGACGACGCACCTTCTTGGCATGCCCCTTCATGACCATGCTGTTGCCGAACGTCACTTGTCCGTCACCTGCAATGGCACCCTTCCCTTTGTGGCGGATGGCAAAAATCGTCGTCGCATGAAATTGACTCATCTTTTGTTTCCCTCCTTCGTACCCGTAACAGCGAACGTGCATTTACGCGGGAAACAGCAGCGAGACGTAGCTCTCTGCTGCTGCTTCAAAACGAATCGGCAAAAACCGTTTGTAAATAAATGGGTAGGTAAGATGTTTAAACACGCAATAATGGTACCATACGGACGGTTCTCCTTACAAGCGAACTGCCGTTAAATTGTGTGAAAAATTCTGAATTGTTTGAATTGCTCGTTCTGCAAGCTTCTCGTTTTTCAGCTTTTTGTTGCGGATTTTCTCCTCCAACGCAGGCAAAAGCCCAAAATTCGCATTCATCGGCTGGAAATGCTTCGGATCCGCCGACGTGATATACGCCGCCATGCTGCCGATCACCGTCTCGCTTGGGAAAACGAGTCCCGGCTCGCCTTTTGCCAACCGGCCTGCATTAAGTCCTGCTATGAGCCCCGCCGCAGCCGACTCCACATAGCCCTCTACGCCCGTCATTTGACCGGCGAAGAATAGATTGTCACGGTCTTTGAATTGATAGGTCGGGCGCAGCCATTTCGGAGAATTGATAAACGTATTCCGGTGCATGACGCCGTACCGAACGAATTCCGCATTTTCCAAACCCGGGATGAGCGAAAACACCCGCTTCTGCTCCCCCCATTTCAAATGGGTTTGGAAGCCGACAAGATTGAAGAGGGTCCCAGCGGCGTTATCCTGCCTCAGCTGCACGACAGCATACGGAAGCTTACCCGTGTGGGGATTGATCAGTCCTACCGGCTTCATAGGACCGTACAGAGCCGTTTGCTTCCCGCGGGCGGCCATTACCTCGATCGGCATGCAGCCCTCGAAGTAGATTTCCTTCTCGAATTCTTTGACCGGGGCGACTTCCGCCGTAACGAGCGCATCGTGAAACGCGTTAAACTCCTCTTCCATCATCGGACAGTTCAAGTAAGCCGCTTCGCCTTTATCGTAACGCGACGCCAAATATACTTTATTCATATCGATCGAGTCTTTTTCGACGATCGGCGCAGCCGCATCGTAAAAATACAAATATTCCTCGCCCATCAGCTGCTTTAAATGCTCGGAAAGCTCAGGCGATGTCAGAGGACCGGAAGCGACCACCACAATGCCCTCGGGCAAAGCCGTAAGCTCTTCGTTGCGCACCTCGATAAGCGGATGCTCACGCAGGGAGGAAGTCACCATCCCGGAAAACCCGTCGCGGTCGACGGCCAGCGCTCCGCCTGCAGGCACCGCATGCTTGTCGGCACTCGATAAAATAAGCGAATCCAAAAGTCTCATTTCTTCCTTCAATACGCCGACCGCATTTGCAAGTCCGTTCGCGCGCAGCGAATTGCTGCATACGAGTTCGGCAAATTTATCCGTAATGTGAGCCGGCGTTTTACGGACCGGACGCATTTCATATAACGTAACGGGTACGCCTTGCTTCGCTATTTGCCATGCCGCTTCGCTGCCGGCCAAGCCGGCTCCGATTACGGTAACGCTCTGAAACTGTGCCATTCGTCTTTCCATCCCCTATCCTTAGTTCGTTGCTATTCCCGTTTCCGGCCGCAACCGATTGGCAGAAATAGCAAGAAAGCCGTTTTGATCCTCAAACGAGCGAAAACTAAGCCCCTGGCATTCGTATCGTCATACGAACCGCCGGGTACTTAGTTTCGCAAAACCAATCCGATTTAATCGGCCGATTCTTCCTCTTTAAAGTCGCATTGCACGCACTGGATGTGCGTACCGCTCTTGGAGTTTTTGACTATGAGCATGCCTCCGCAATTCGGGCATTTCTTCTCGACAGGACGGTCCCAGGAGACGAACTCACATCCCGGGTACTTATCGCATCCGAAGAAGACTCTACCTTTCTTGCTGCGGCGCTCGATGATTTTGCCTTCTCCGCATTTCGGACACGTCACGCCGATATCTTTGACGATAGGCTTCGTATTCCGGCAATCCGGGAATCCCGAGCAGGCGAGAAACTTGCCGAAACGTCCCATTTTGTAAACGAGGTGTTTACCGCATTTTTCGCAAATCTCGTCGGACACTTCATCCTGGATTTCGATTTCTTTCATTTCCTCTTCGGCTACGTCAAGACGCTTTTTGAAGGAAGTATAAAATTGATCGAGCACCTTCACCCAGTCCTCTTTGCCGTCCTCGACATGGTCAAGCTCTTCTTCCATATGCGCCGTGAACTCGACATCCAGGATTTCCGGAAAAAACTCTTCCATTAACTGTATGACAAGCTCACCCAGCTCCGTCGGAATGAACTTCTTCTCCTCGAGCGCCACGTAACCCCGCTTCTGAACGGTTTCCAGCGTAGGGGCGTACGTACTCGGCCGGCCGATGCCCATCTCCTCGAGCGCCCTAACGAGACGCGCTTCCGTGTAACGAGGCGGCGGCTGCGTAAAATGCTGCTTCGGATCGATGTTCTCCGTTTGCACATTGTCGCCCGCTTGCAGCGGCGGAAGGAATTTGTCCTCCTCCGTTACGCCGTCATCGTTTCCTTCTACGTATACTTTCATAAAGCCCGGAAACTTCACCTTCGAACCGGCGGCGCGGAAAATCGTTTGATTGGCTTTCAGATCGACGCTCATCGTGTCCAGCACGGCCGAAGCCATCTGGCTCGCGACAAAACGTTCCCAAACAAGCTTATACAAACGAAGCTGATCGCGGCTCAAAAACTCCTTGACCGAATCGGGATCCCGCAGTACGGAGCTCGGACGGATCGCTTCATGCGCATCCTGTGCGTTGGCCGCTTTTTTGGAGTAGTTTCGCGGCGCCTCCGGCACATAATTTGCGCCGTACCTTTCGGTTATAAACTCTTTCGCTTCTTCCTGAGCGACAGGCGAGATCCGCGTCGAGTCCGTACGCATATACGTGATCAGACCGACCGTACCTTCCTTGCCGAGGTCGATCCCTTCGTACAGCTGCTGGGCGACGGACATCGTCTTGGAGGCGCGGAAATTGAGCTTTCTTGCCGCTTCCTGCTGCAGCGTACTCGTGATGAACGGGGCGGAAGGGTTGCGTTGCCGCTCCTTCTCCTTCACCTCGTTGACAACGAAGGATGCGCCCGCTATAGCCTGCAAAATTTGCTGAACGTCCGATTCGCTCGAAAGCTCGCGCTTCTCGCCGTCGATACCGTAAAACTTGGCTTCGAACGTGGCGCTGCCCGTTTTTAAAAGAGCGGTAATCGTCCAGTATTCCTCCGGCACGAAATCCTTAATCTCGTTCTCGCGATCGTTGATCAGCTTGACGGCGACCGATTGCACGCGGCCGGCCGAAAGCCCCTTCTTCACTTTCTTCCATAAAAGCGGACTGATCTTATAACCGACAAGCCGGTCAAGAATCCTTCTGGCTTGCTGCGCATTCACAAGATCGATATTAATCGGACGCGGCGTTTTAAAAGCATCCTTGACCGCCTGCTTCGTGATCTCGTTGAAGACGACGCGGCAAGGCTCGGCTTCGTCAATCTCCAAATAATGAGCCAAATGCCATGCAATCGCTTCCCCTTCGCGGTCGGGGTCAGCCGCCAGATAGACGGTTTTCACTTTTTTCCTGGCATCCTTAAGCTCTTTCAGTACGGAGCCCTTGCCGCGGATCGTTATATATTTCGGTTCAAAGTTGTCTTCGATCTCGACGCCGATTTGGCTTTTGGGAAGATCGCGTATATGCCCCATAGAAGCTTTCACGATAAATTTACTGCCTAAATATTTACCGATCGTTTTCGCTTTTGCGGGTGATTCCACAATGACTAACGAATCTGCCATCGTGTGCCTTCCCCCCTTCAAAAATAAAAATTGCGATTAGGTTATGACATAAGCAGGTCCGGGAAGCTGCTCGATCATTTTTCTCATTTGTAAAGATAACAGAATTGCATGCAAATGTCCAAAATTTGTTTGTGTGTGCTCCATGATCTGATCAAAGGAGGTGGGCAGCGGCGATAGCAGCTCGTAAACGCGGCGTTCCTCCTCCGTCAGCGCCGCGGTGCGATTCTCATGCAGCTGGCGGCTTGGAACATGGCTTATTGTGTCTTTCAACAAAAAAGCGTATTCTTCGACAACGTCCGCTGCGCCCGTTACCACCTTGGCTCCCTGCTTAATTAGAGACAGGGCGCCTTGGCTTTTCGGAGACGTGATCGGACCGGGAACGGCAAAAACGTCACGCGAGCATTCCAGCGCCTGGTCCGCCGTAATGAGCGAGCCGCTTCGCTCCGCCGCCTCCACGACGATCGTTCCTCTTGCAATGCCGGCTATGATCCGGTTGCGCAGAGGAAACAGTCCGGGCTTAGCCGCCGTTCCCGCGGGCTGCTCCGCGACGATCAATCCCCGCTCGGCGATTTCCCGATACAAATTCGCATTCTCCGGCGGATAGACGATGTCGATGCCGCAGCCCAGTACGGCGATCGTGCTTCCTTTCCCCTTCATCGCACCCCGGTGGGCGGCGCTGTCAATACCGCGGGCTAACCCGCTGACGATGCACAGCCCCTCTGCCGAAAGCTCTTCGGAAAGCGTGTCCGCTACCCTTTTGCCATATACGGTCGGAGTCCGCGTCCCTACCATAGCGACCGAAACCTCGGTCAGCAAACGCACTTCTCCAATCGTATACAGCACCCAAGGCGGCTGAGCCGTTTCGCGAAGCAGCTGGGGGTACTCGTTGTCGAAGATGGTGACGATGCGGATGCCCGCTTTCTCGTACCGGGCTTTCCGCTCTTCAATAAAAGAAGGCGAAAGCTTGGTCGCGATCAATTCCGCGCGCTGCTTCATCAGTCCGTAGCGCTGCAAGCCCTCGCTGTCCTCCTCCAGAACATGCGACGGCTCCTCCAGCAGCCCGAACAGCTGTAAAATCGTTTTCCATCCGACTCCGGGCAGCTCGTGCAAACCAAACAGCAGAGAACGTTTATCCATTAGTATATAGCACTCCTTTCCTCTAATGCAAAAGTTAACCCGCAAAGCTATTCCCCACAAAGTGACGCGAAGCTTCGAAGCTTACTCCGAGTACTTTGCGGGGAGCCCCGAAAGATCCGTAACGCAAAGCGACCCGAAGCTTCACAGTTTGCGCTAAGTAATGCCCCTACGACGATCCCCAAAAGTAAAAGCAAAAGACACGAAGCATAGGGGCACCCTGAAAGCCGCCAAACCGAACCCCAAGGAAAAACGGCTTCGCCGTCTTTTGACGGCGCGTTTACCGAGAAGTCGAACAATCAGCGGAGGATAACTTTCTGAGACTCTAACAAAAAAACCTTCCACCTCCCGCCTAACGGCGGAAAATGGAAGGTTGCTTACCTTCTCGTTCACAACTTTTCAGTTAATCGATTGCGAGAGTCAGCTTACTTCTTTGTGGTGCATTTGTCAAGCAGTCCTTTTTCTTGGAGCACGCTGACAAGCGTAGACCCCATTTCGGAAGGCGTCGGCGCAACTTTGATGCCGCAAGCTTCCATGGTTGCGATTTTCTCGGTAGCCGTTCCTTTGCCGCCCGAAATGATGGCGCCCGCATGACCCATGCGCTTACCCTCCGGAGCGGTTTTGCCGCCGATAAAGCCGACAACCGGCTTCGTCATGTTCGCTTTGATCCATTCTGCCGCTTCTTCCTCGGCCGTTCCGCCGATTTCACCGATCATGATGACGGCATACGTGTCCGGATCTTCATTGAACAGTCTGAGGATGTCGATGAATTCCGAGCCCTTCACCGGATCGCCGCCGATACCTACTGCGGACGATTGGCCGATGCCGCGCGTCGTCAGCTGATGAACCGCTTCGTACGTCAAAGTTCCGCTGCGGGAAACGACTCCGACGTGGCCCGGCTCGTGAATGTAGCCCGGCATGATGCCGATCTTGATTTGACCCGGCGTAATAACGCCCGGACAGTTCGGTCCGATCAGACGCGTGCGTTTGCCTTCCAGATACCGTTTAACTTTAACCATATCCAGAACCGGAATTCCTTCCGTGATACAAATAACGAGGTCCAGATCGGCTTCTACCGCTTCGATGATGGAATCGGCTGCGAATGGAGCCGGTACGTAAATAACGGAAACGGTCGCGCCGGTCGCTTCTTTCGCTTCTTTAACGGTATTAAAGATCGGAAGCTTAACCGTGGTCTCGTTCTCCAGCATGATTTTCACTTCGGTTCCGCCCTTGCCCGGCGTTACGCCGCCGACCATTTGCGTGCCGTAGTCAAGTCCGCCCTTCGTATGGAACAATCCGGTTGCGCCGGTGATCCCTTGCGTAATGACTTTTGTATGTTTATCGATCAAAATACTCATCGCTACATTCACTCCTTTTCTTGGTGGCCGCGAGAGCCTTATTTCACTTGCGCGACGATTTTTTGCGCGCCGTCCGCCATCGAATCGGCCGCAATGATGTTCAAACCGGATTCATTCAAAATTTTCTTTCCGATCTCTACGTTCGTGCCTTCCAGACGTACGACAAGCGGACGATCCAGGCCGACTTGCTTCGCGGCGCCGATTACGCCGTTGGCAATAACGTCGCAGCGCATAATGCCGCCGAAGATGTTGACGAAAATACCTTTTACTTTCTCGTCGGAAAGAATGATTTTGAACGCCTCGGTAACCTTCTCTTCCGTCGCGCCGCCCCCTACGTCAAGGAAGTTGGCAGGCTCGCCGCCGTAGTGCTTGATAATGTCCATAGTAGCCATGGCCAGTCCCGCACCGTTAACCATACAGCCGATGTTGCCGTCTAGCGCGATGTAGCTGAGGTCGAATTTGGACGCTTCGATTTCCTTCGCGTCTTCTTCTTCAAGGTCGCGCAGCGCAACGATATCTTTATGGCGGAACAGAGCGTTGGAGTCGAAGTTCAGCTTCGCATCCAGCGCCATTACGTCGCCGTCGCCGGTAACGACAAGCGGATTGATTTCGGCGATCGAGCAATCTTTATCGACGAAAGCCGTATATAGAGCTGTCATGAATTTCGCAGCTTTATTGACGAGTTCTTTAGGAATATTGATGTTGAAAGCGAGTCTGCGCGCTTGGAAACCTTGCAGTCCGATCGCAGGATCGATAACTTCCTTGAAAATTTTCTCAGGGGAATGAGCAGCGACTTCCTCGATCTCCGTTCCGCCCTCTTCCGAACCCATCATGACGACGCTTCCCGTGCCGCGGTCTACAACCAGACCGATATAATATTCTTTCTTAATATCGCAGCCTTGCTCGATAAGCAGGCGTTTGACTTCTTTACCTTCCGGTCCGGTCTGATGCGTGACCAGCACCTTGCCAAGAATTTCTTTCGCGTAGGTACGCACTTCGTCCAAATTTTTGGCTACTTTCACGCCGCCGGCCTTACCGCGCCCGCCCGCATGGATTTGCGCCTTCACAACGACGACTGGAGTTCCGAGCGATTGGGCCGCTTCCACAGCTTCCTCAACGGTAAAAGCCACTTTTCCTTGAGGAACGGATACTCCATACTGTCGCAGGACTTCTTTCCCTTGATACTCATGGATGTTCATTGTTTACTTCCTCCTGTCGACTTCATTCTTTTCTTTGCAACACGACGACGACGCCGAAAAACCGCAAAAAAACAAGCTCATGAACCGCCCGAATACCGCTGCAAAACACCTTGTCCCCGGAATAAAAAAGGGCTCGCAAATGTTAAGAAACGGTATTGAAGCGACGAACTTTTTTCGGCAAGTTTTCCGCACCACTCGACAACCTCACCTATTGTATCACTTTATCATCTTTTTTCATAATGATATTTGCGATGTGAAAATGAAAGCGAATCCAACGTTGAATAATCGGTGTCCGCTGCGCTCGAACAGCCTTTCGCAGCTTCAAAGTTTGACGTACCCCCAAGGTCGCCCGGCATCCTAATAACGTTCACGGGATAACGTTTTGAGCTCCGCCCACTAAGGTTGAATCGACATGTTTCGCCAAGGAAAAATGCCTTCCGGCGTGCTTTTGGCGCCAGACGTTTGCCGAGAAATCGATCATTCAGCGGAACTAATCTTTCTAAAGATTTCAAAAAAAAACGGCACACTTTCGATTGCGAAAATGCGCCTGCTCGGATACTTGCTTCGCTATGGATAATCGTTTCACGTATAGGCGGGATTCGTAGGCGTCATAATCCGCGGCTCGCGCTCCGCCTGTTTGATAAATCTCATTTCATTGCCGACGAACTGGCAAACCATGCATTGAATGTTCGGTTCCTCCTCGGGAACCTCTGCCATTTCGAACGATTCGGTGATGGACCCGTCTGCCGCATTTTTCATAAAACGCTGCGAGTACGTCGTAACGACGCTGAATTTTACCCGGTTAGAGCGGCAGTTGGGACAAAAGTAAGGAACTTCTTTCATGGTTGTCATCGTATGCTCACCTCATTACCAGTATTTCCAGTCTGCTCCGGAATCAAACAATTTTTCCATGAATCCATCTTTCTAAAGGATTCGGCGGAAAAAGAGAGAATACTTCAATATACCGCGATTCTCTGTCAGGATTTACCGGGGATGCGGCTTGGAACATAAGGAAGCACCTTTTTCCATGATGACGACCGCCTTGCTTATCGAGCTGCGGATCACGAACTTTGGGAGGAGCGTGTTTTTTAGTATGTTCGGCATCGTATACAGCGCCTGCGTTCACGGAATCGAAGGACAACTGATCGAAGTGGAGGTCGATATCAGCAACGGCCTTCCGCAAACCGCCATCGTAGGACTGCCTGACAGCGCCGTGCGGGAATCGATGGAGCGCGTCCGGGCTGCGATCAAAAACTGCGGGCTGACGTTCCCGCTGGCCCGCGTAACCGTCAATTTGGCGCCGGCGGATGTGCGCAAGGAAGGCGCTTCCTTCGATTTGGCTATCGCAGCAGGCATTATGGCCGCCAGCAACCAGTTGTCGGGTATGGTCACCCCTCTCACGCTGCTCATCGGCGAATTATCGCTGGAAGGAAGGCTTCGTCCCGTGCCGGGCGTGCTTTCGATGGTTCACGGCGCCAAGCAAAAAGGGTTCGAACAGGTAATCGTCGCGGCGGAAAACGTCCAAGAGGCTCGGCTTATAGACGGCATTCGCGTCGTAGCCTTGTCCCGTTTGAGCGATCTCGCAATAAGCCGGACTGGCTTAGACGAGGAAGCGGCGTCTGCGGCTCCGCCTGCGAATACAAGTCTCCTTGCGGAAGAGATGCCGAGCGAAGCGGGCGAGGATGCCAATGCAGTCGATTACGCCGACGTAAGCGGCCAGCTGCATGTCAAACGCGCCTTGATGATCGCGGCGGCCGGCATGCACAACCTGATGATGATCGGTCCTCCGGGAACGGGAAAAACCATGCTCGCCCGCCGTCTCCCGACGATTTTGCCTGACATGAGCGATGCCGAGGCGCTGGAGGTAACCAAGCTTTACAGCGTAGCCGGGAAGCTGTCAGACCGGGGCAGCTTTATCCGCAAACGGCCGTTCCGCTCGCCTCATCACACGGTATCGGCTGGAGGCTTGATCGGCGGAGGATCGATTCCGAAGCCCGGCGAAGCGAGCCTTGCCCATGGCGGGGTCCTTTTTCTAGACGAGCTGCCCGAATTTACGCGAACCGTACTGGAGGTGCTGCGGCAGCCGCTTGAGGATCGGCATGTGACGATCGGCCGGGCGCGTGCCGTATACAGCTTTCCCTCCAGATTCATGCTGGTGGCTTCGATGAACCCTTGCCCATGCGGATATTACGGGGCAGAAACCGCCTCAAGCGCATGCTCCTGCTCTCCGCTCAAAATCGGCGCATACCGTTCTCGCATATCCGGGCCGCTGCTTGACCGTATCGATCTGCATATCGACGTTCCCCGCATCGATTACGGTACGATCGTTTCCCGCACGCCGCCATTGTCGAGCGCGGAGATGAAAGCAGCCGTTCTGCGCGTACACGGGCTTCAGCAGAAACGGTATAAGTCGGCCGGCATCCATTTCAACGGGGAGCTGACAGGAAGGCTGCTGCGGAAGCATTGCGCGGTTCGCCCGGATGCGGAGCAGCTGCTCAAGCAAACGTTTGACGCGCTTGGACTTAGTGCGAGGGCGCATGACCGCATACTCAAAATCGCACGAACGATCGCGGATCTGGACGAACATCACGATATCGGTGTTCCTCATATCGCCGAAGCGATTCAATACCGCCAGCTTGACCGTCAAGTGCACGATACGGCTAACCGCTGACTTCAATCAACAACCCAACAATCCAACAACCGAACATTTGTTCGATTGTTGATTTCGAGCTGAAGCAACCGCGATAATCTTGCAAAAACGCAAAAAAGACTCGCTCCTACATCGGCGGCAGCGCCTAAGGAGTTGAGTCTTTTGCCTATAGAGGGGTCCCGTCTCAAAAGGCGTTTCTCACATGTTCGATTTCCGCCTCATTCAAGCCGGCAGCCGTACGGACGCCGATAACGTCAAACCGGATGCCGCCAGATGCATGACGACGGCTATGAAGATACACGAGAGCGGTGTCACGGACCTGCTTTCGTTTTCGAAAATCGATCGATTCCAGCGGCGTTCCGAAGGAATCGCTTCTCCCGCGCGTGCGGACTTCCACGAATACGAGCGTATCCCCGTCTTGCGCGACGATGTCGATCTCTCCGGTGCGGCACCGCCAGTTGACCTCCAGAAGCTTGTACCCAAGCCCGAGCAGGTGGGCGGCAGCCTGCTTCTCTCCAAGGGCGCCCAGTGCCTTGCGGCCGTCCACACGCTTATTTCCGGGAACGCCGCCGGCGGGCGTCTCCGATTCCGTTCGCAGCTTCCTCAACCTGCCCACCCTGCCTTTCCTGAACTATCGCCACAACTGCCGTTAACGATTGCCATGCTCTTTCGCCCGCTGATCGGAACGATAAACAAACGTTAAAATTTCCGCTACCAATTGATAGAGCTCCGGCGGAATTTCCTGATCGAGATCGAGCTTGGAAAGCACCTCGACCAAAGAAGCATCCTCCTGTACAGGCACGCGATGCTCCTTGGCTTTCTGCAAGATCATGTCCGCTACATGAC
Source organism: Paenibacillus litoralis (assembly GCF_046244365.1). Classification (NCBI taxonomy): domain Bacteria; kingdom Bacillati; phylum Bacillota; class Bacilli; order Caryophanales; family Paenibacillaceae; genus Paenibacillus; species Paenibacillus litoralis. The sequence goes on from NZ_CP176395.1 coordinate 5,286,591, forward strand.
CCTTCCCCTTAGCTACGACGCTCGGCACCTGGCCGGATTCCGATGAGTAGCGGAGCGCTACCGCTTGCTTGACCGATTGCTTCTGCGTATGCTTCATACGCGTATATCCATGCTTTTATAAGGCCTGGCATTGTATAGCGAAGCAAGCGCAGTTCGTCCGTCCTCCGCCGTACGCGTCTGATCCTGAGCCTCAACGGCTAGCTTCTGCGGATAAGGGCTGCAGCGCAAAGAAAGAAACTGGTATCCGATACGTTCTAGTCCGGCAGCAATTTCATCGCGATTCGACTCCAGAAGCTCGTTCAGAAACGGTAAATCGTTATGTACGTTCAAGCTGACGATTCTATTGAATACCTGCACGTCCAGCATCGTGTTCCCGATGGTTTTCATATGCAGGTCGAAAATTAGCCTACAGTTGTTCGCATCGATCTCTCCGTTTCGCCCTTTGCGCGATTGGATGTGAACGGCCGCCGCTTGCTCTCCGTTTCCGTTTAACAGCGGCACCATCATCGTCACATGTGCGAACATCGAGCCGCGATCCGGCGTCAGCAACAACTGCTGTCCGGTTATTTGCTGAACAAGCTGCTGCGCAGCTTCCTTTAGGGCGGGAGGCGCTTCGTCGAGCGAGGAAAGCTGCATAAGCGCTCCCTTGAGCGTATCGGCCAGCGGCTTCGAGCCCTCATCCCCGTCCGCCGAGCCGCTCAGCACGGCTGCCAGCTCGCTCTGCGGCGGTTCCAGACCGCCGCTTGCAAGCTGCTTCGCAAACCGGCTTTCATGCTCGACGCCGAGCGCCTTCAGCAGCTTGCCGAGCCACGGCGTCTCGGCCGCCGCAGGCTCAGCCGGCTCCGCGGCATGCGCGGCAGCCGCCGGCGGCGCTGCGTCTCGCTTCGCGGCAAGCGCCGGCTCCGGCGCAGCTGCTGCCGCAGGCTGCGCTGCGCCGCCGCTCGCGGCTGCTGCCGCTGCCGGGCTGGCGCCCGCCGCCGGCGGTGCGGCAGCCTCGCCCGCGGCGCGCGGCGCAGGCGTTGCTGCGCCTGCGGCAGGCTGCGCGGCTGGCGCCTGCGGCAGCGGGGCCGCGGCAGCCGGCTGCGCCAGCCCCGGCGCAGCGGCCGTCGCCGCGCTGCCCGCCGGCACGCTGGCCGGCGGCGCGCTGGCCGCTGCCTGCGGCGCTGCGGGCGCCTGCGCAGGCGTCGCAGCGGCTTGCGGCTGCGCGCTGGCCGGCGCTTGCGCGGCTGCGCCGCCCGGGCGCTGCGCCAGCAGGCCGAGCAGCGCGTCCAGCTGCTGCTTCGCCTGCTGCAGCACGCCCGCCGCCTGGGCGGACAGCGGCGCTGCGCCCGGCTTAGGCGCGCTCTCGCGGGCAAGCAATGCGCTCAGCTCGCGGGCAAGATCCCCCGCCTGAGCCGCCGCCGGCTTGCCGAATATTGCCTGGTGAAGCGAACCGACTGTCTGCTCGGTCACCGGCAGCCCCCGCTTCACCGCAACGAACGCCGCTTGCTGCCATTCCGCTTGCGACTGCTGAGGCGCCTTCGCCATCGTCTCGCTAAGTGTGCGCGCCGCCTCCTTCGTAAGCGGAACGCTTTCCTGATGCATCTGTTGAACGAGCTGGCGGTTTGCCGGCGTATCCTTGAGCCCGACGCTCTTCAGCAAATCCCCGAGCGATTGCTCGGCAATCTGGACGCCGGACGATTGCAGCGGCTTCAGCACCACCTGCCCGCCCTCCGATTCCGGCTGTACCTGCAGCAGCGCGGAATCGCCCTGGCGAAGCGGCATCTCGAGACGTGCGCGCACGTGCACGCCGCCGATATTTACGAGTGCCTCGTTTTCGGCTAGCAGCTCCAGAACAAGCCCCTTCACGATTTGGCCAACCTTCAGTTCAAGCGACTTCGGTTCGGAAGCCTGCATTTGACTGACGATGCTTTGCATGATCTGACTAATGGTATTCACGGCGTACCTCCTTTCCCTGCGGCTTCCGGGACGATATGTTAGCCTCTTTCGGAAAATTTCCTTTGTCTGGGACAATCGGATAAGAACAAAATCCTTTGTATTCCTTATATCGGCTTACGCCGCCGATAATTTCATGCTTGTACCGCAAAGCGGAACGTCAAAACAACTCCTGCTGAACGTTCGTCAAATTGCCGAGAAAAGACCGCCGGTGCAGCGGACATGGACCATACCGCAAAATCGCTTCCCGGTGCAGCTTCGTCGCATAGCCTTTATGAAGCGCGAGTCCGTATTCGGGAAACTGCATGTCCCACTGAAAACACATGCGGTCCCTCGTTACCTTGGCGACGATCGACGCGGCCGCGATCGACTGGCTCAGTGCATCCCCATGAATGACTGCAAGCTGCGGGATTCCGCTTTCCACTTTTTCGGCATCCACCAGCAAATAGCCGGGCTGCCGTTCAAGCTGTTCCAACGCTATTTTCATCGCAAGCCGGGCGGCTTGCTTGATATTGATCCGGTCAATGGTCGTGCAATCGACTTTGCCGATTCCGATCGCAACCGCCTGATTTAGAATCTGTTCATACAGCTGTTCCCGTTTTTTCTCCGATAGCTTTTTGGAATCGTTGATTTCCTCTATGATCAGTCCTTCAGGCAAAATGACGGCTGCCGCCACCACATCCCCGAACAAACAGCCCCTGCCGACCTCGTCGATTCCCGCTATGTACGCAAATCCTTGACTCCACAAATCCTTTTCATATTCAAGCAGCGATTGCGGCTCGTTAGGCGCGCCATCCTCCCCGGATCCCTCGATGACGGAACGTTTGCGCGTTTCCCGTTTCCCTCTCGCGACCTCCGCTTCCTGCTTCTTTTGATTCCGCTTCTTGCCGGTGCTTGCCGCTTCTGCCTCGTCCAAGTGCATATCGTTTCATCCCTTCCCCTTTGCCCATTATACTGCATGCGGCTAATGCAGGCTATCGCGGAACCAAAAACGGCGCGGCAATCGCGTATGCGTCTGCAATCGATTATCCCTGTTTCCGGCAGCACAAAAAAACGGCGATCCAACTGCATGCAGTTCGAACGCCGTTCCTCTTTTTGTTTTAGGAGTTACTTCAATTTCCGTCCCTTACGGACGCTCCATGCTGATTCGGCCAAGCATGTTCGTCCGAAGCTCGCGAAGAATGAGCGTCGACGTTTTGTCCAGATCGATCCGGCCTCCGCTTACGACACAGCCGCGGCGTCTGCCGATCGCTTCCATGACCTTGACGACCTCGTCCGCCTCCGAAACGTCTTCCGGGAGCTTTTCGAGCGAATACCGTTCGCGCAGCGCGTCCGGGTAATAGTGAGCCATATAGCGGACTACATAAAATGCGACCTCGTCCACATGCAAAATCTCGTCCTTAATCGCTCCTGTCGCCGCCAAACGAAGTCCGACCATTTGGTCCTCGAACTTGGGCCATAAAATGCCGGGCGTATCCAGCAGTTCCATCTCGGTTCCGACCTTGACCCACTGCTGCGCCTTCGTCACGCCAGGCTTGTCTCCCGTCGCTGCCGCTTTCTTGCCGGCAAGCCGGTTGATCAGCGTCGACTTGCCTACGTTCGGAATGCCGACGATTAACGCTCGAATCGCCCGCGGATTAATGCCTTTGCGGATTTGCGATTCGATCTTGGCCGACATGAGCTTCTTGCAGCGCGGAATGATTTCCTTCACCTGATAGCCCGAGCTTGCGTCGATCGGAAGCGCTTCAAGCCCCTTCTCGGCAAAATAAGCGACCCATTCCGCCGTCGTTTGCGGATCGGCCATGTCCGATTTATTTAGCACGACCAGCCGCGGCTTGTTTCGCAATATTTCGTCTATCATCGGATTGCGGCTGGATAACGGAACGCGCGCGTCGAGCAGCTCGATCACGACATCGATCAGCTTCAATTTTTCTTCGATTTGCCTTCTTGCTTTGGTCATATGGCCGGGAAACCATTGTATTGTCATTCTACCACCCCATCCGGCCCGATTTCACTTAGCTGTCTGTCTTTTAATGCTTAACGAACCCCATTTTGCCTACCGGCCAGAACAGTACGTCGGCTCTGCCGACAACTTCCTTATATTCGATGGAGCCGATCGCTCTGCTGTCTTGGCTGTTTAGACGGTTATCGCCCATCACGAAAACAGCCCCGTCCGGAACGGTCGTCTCCGGAAAGTCTTTATTGTACTTCTCCCCGTTTTTCTCGCGCTGCTCGATTTCCTCTTTGATGTACCACTCGTCCAGCAATTGGTCGTTGACGTACACCTTATTGTTGGAAATCTTCACCTTTTCGCCAGGGAGGGCAATGACTCTTTTTATGTAGTCTTTTCCTTGCGGCGCATGAAAGACGACCACCTCGCCGCGATCCGGCTTGCGGAACGTATAGATGATTTTGTTGACGATCAGCCGTTCTCCGGTATGGAAGTTGGGCTGCATCGAGGGCCCTTCGACGACATAAGTGGCAAAGATGAACCAGCGAATGAGAAACACTAGTCCAGCCGCAATCAAAATCGCTTTTATCCATTCCCACGCTTCGCTTTTCAACTCGTTCTTCGGACTGACCGCTTGTTCCTCTTCCATCGCAGCACCTTCCTTCCTCTTGTATGATAGCCAGCATTCGGTATCCAAATACGTCTCAACATAACGAAAAGAGGCTTGTTGTGCAAGCCTCCCCTCATCTTAACGGATCTCTTGAATTCTTGCTGCTTTACCGCGCAGACCGCGCAGGTAGTAAAGTTTCGCACGACGGACTTTACCGCGGCGAGCCACTTCGATCTTATCGATTTTCGGCGAGTTAAGCGGGAACGTTCTTTCCACGCCAACGCCGTAGGAGATTTTACGAACGGTAAACGTTTCGCTGATCCCGCCGCCGCGACGTTTGATAACAACGCCTTCGAACAGCTGGATCCGTTCGCGGGAACCCTCGATAACCTTAACGTGAACTTTCAGCGTGTCGCCGGGACGAAAATTAGGAAGGTCTTGGCGAAGCTGTTCTTTCGTAATTTCTTGAATCAAGTTCATGTGATTTCCTCCTTCCACTCAGGTGTTCGTGCGCTCTATCCTTATTTTACCAATAAGACAGCGTAGCGGACCACCAGATTCAGCACAACATCGTTCATCTTACCATACTGGGCCTAGAAATACAACACCGGTACGCATACTTTTTGTACAAACCGGCCACGTCAAGTTTGCTTGCCGTTGCCCGCCTCAGCGGAATTCCCTTCGGTAGCAGCCGCTTTGCTCGCTTGGGACTCTTGTTTAAGCTGCTCCAGCCAGAGTCGGTCCTGTTTAGTAAGCTCTTGCTTCATTTGCGCAAGCAGCTCCGGACGGCGGCGCCACGTTCGTTCCAGAGACTGGCGGCGGCGCCATTTATCGATGTTCTCATGATGACCCGAAATCAGCACGTCCGGCACGTCCCATCCGCGAAAGCTGGCAGGCCGCGTATAGTGCGGGTATTCCAGCAGACCGGTGCTGAAGGAATCGGTCACGGCCGAATTTTCGTTGCCAAGCACGCCGGGAAGCAAGCGCACGACGCTATCGATGACAACCATGGCCGGCAGTTCGCCGCCCGTCAGGACGTAATCGCCGATCGACAGCTCGTCGGTGACGAGGTACTGCCGAATCCGCTCGTCATAGCCTTCGTAATGGCCGCAAACGAAAATGAGACGATCTTCCTTGGACAACTCTTCGGCTTTTTTCTGCGTGAACGTCTCTCCCTGCGGGCACATCAGGATGACCCGCGGAGGCTTTCCTGCGCCCGTCGAGGATCCATGTCCGCTCATCGTATCGGCCAGTTCCGCATCGGTTTGGGTTACGGACGCTTCCTTGGCTGTACGCTCGGCCGATGTACCCGTATGTATGTCTGACCCGTTTCCGAATTCCGGCGCGCTGCTGCCATCCTCTGCCGCAAGATGCTCGACCGCCGCGAAAATCGGCTCCGGCTTGAGCACCATGCCGCCCCCGCCGCCGTAAGGATAATCATCCACCGTATTGTGCTTATTGTTCGCGAAGAGCCGGAAATTGACCGCATTCAGCGATACGATTCCTTTATCCCTCGCCTTGCCCAGGATGCTCGCCTGAAAGACGCCCTCGAACATTTCGGGAAACAACGTGAGAACATCGATCTTCATTCGTCCATCATGCCTTCCAGAAGCCGGATCGTAATCAGCTTTTGCTCCACATCGACATGCAGCAGCACGTCATCGATTACGGGTACGAGCACGGGCTTACCCTTTTCCCGTCCGACTACCCATACATCGTTAGCGCCGGTCGTCAATATTTCCGTAACCGTGCCGATTTCCCGGCCTTCCTCCGACACCACGCGGCATCCGACGATCTCGTGATAATAGTACTCGTCTTCTTCAAGCTCGACCAGATGCTCGTCCGTCACCTTGATGTCCCAGCCTTTGAATTTTTCCACTTCATTAATATGTTGATAGCCGGAAAGCTTCAGAATGTACACGTTTTTATGCTGGCGTCCGGATTCCACGACGACCTCCTGAGTGCCGCGCGTAGCCGAATCGACCAGCAGCAGCTGACTGCCTTTGGCAAAACGGACATCGGGAAAATCGGTAGACGAGATGACTTTAAGCTCGCCCCGGATTCCATGAGTGTTGACGACTTTCCCTACATTGTAAAGCTTTTCGCTCATACTAGCCCCCCATTATGCTTGTTGTTGGTACATCGCCCAGAGCGGAAGTCCTGCGCATGGAAGCCGAATCCGGCAAACACCGCAGCCCTCGTTTCTATGGCAAAAAGGGCGGGAATCCCCCACCCCAGCTGCAACTGTATGAACTCAAAGAGATCGTTCAAAAACGTTTGAACCTTGATTAAGAGACGATTTCTACGGAAACGCGTTTCGTCTCCTTTACGGCCGCCGACGTGACGACCGTACGCAGCGCCTTGGCGATTCTGCCTTGCTTCCCGATGACCTTGCCTACATCCGAAGGATGCACGGACAGTTCAAACGTGATTTCGTGCTCTTTCTCCACGGCTTTGACGGATACGCTTTCCGGATAATCGACCAACGCCTTCGCGATAACGGTTATCAAATCTCTCATAATGACCTCCCATGCAGAAACGGTTTGTCCGAACGCTCGGCAGCCGTTACCCGTTGAAATACCGAAAAAACGGCTTTACAGCCGCTTTCGGTATCTAACATGCAGATTACTTCTGCTGTTTGAGCTCATGCAGTTTTGTCATGATGCCGGCTTTGCTGAACAGACTGCGTACAGTATCCGATGCTTGCGCGCCGGTTTGCAGCCATTTGAGTGCAGCTTCTTCATCAATCTTAACCGTCGCAGGTTGCGTCAGCGGATTGTAATAGCCGATCTCTTCGATAAAACGTCCGTCACGCGGAGAGCGGGAATCGGAAACGACCAAGCGGTAAAATGGAGCTTTGTGAGCGCCCATACGCTTCAAACGAATGCGAGTTGCCATTAGTTTTCACCTCCTTACAAGAATTCATCCTTCACATTACGAAACGTCCAATCAGCGGAACGGGAATTTCATGCCTTTGCCGAACTTGCCCTTCAGGCCTTTCATCGCCTTGGCGCCGCCCGGCCCTCCCGGACCCATCATGCCGGAAAACTGCTTCATCATCTTGCGCATATCTTCGAACTGCTTGATCAGACGGTTTACGTCCTGCAGCGTCGTTCCGCTTCCGGCAGCGATCCGGTTGCGCCGCTTCAGGTTGATGATCTCCGGCTTGCGTTTCTCTTCCGTAGTCATCGAATGAATGATCGCCGTCACGCGTCCCATCTGCTTGTCGTCGACCTTGAGATCGCCCATTCCCTTCATCTTGTTCATGCCGGGAATCATTTCAAGCAGCTGGTCAAGCGGTCCGAGCTTCTTCATCTGCTCCATTTGATCGAGAAAATCCTCGAAGGTGAATTCGGCGTTGCGCATTTTGCGCTCCATCTCTTTCGCCTTGTCCGCATCGATATTGGTTTGCGCCTTCTCGATCAGGGACAGCATGTCGCCCATACCGAGAATCCGCGAAGCCATCCGATCCGGATAAAAGGGCTCGAGCGCATCCGTCTTCTCGCCGACGCCGACAAATTTGATCGGACAGCCGGTAACCGCCCTGACCGACAATGCCGCGCCGCCCCGGGTATCGTTATCCAGCTTCGTCAGCACGACGCCCGTGATCGTCAATTGCTTGTGGAAGCTGTCCGCAACGTTAACCGCTTCTTGCCCCGTCATGGCATCGACGACCAGCAAAATCTCGTGAGGACTGAGCGTCTCGTTGATTTGCTTCAGCTCATCCATCAGCTGTTCATCGATATGTAACCGTCCCGCCGTATCGACAAGCACGTAATCATTGCCGTTATCCTTCGCGTGCTGAAGGCCCGCTTTGGCGATTTCGACGGGATTCACTTGATCCCCGAGCGTAAATACGGGAGCTTGAATCTGCTCGCCAAGCACCTGCAGCTGTTTGATGGCCGCCGGACGATAAATGTCGCAGGCTACGAGCAGCGGGCGATGGTTCTGCTTCTGAAGCAGCTTCGCCAGCTTCGCGGTCAGCGTCGTTTTACCGGCGCCTTGGAGACCGACCATCAGCACCACGGTTGGGGGCTTGTTCGCTTTTGCAAGCTTGCTTTGCGTGCCGCCCATCAGTTCCGTCAATTCTTTGTTAACGATATCCACGACGACCATGCCGGGCGTAAAGCTTTTGAGCACTTCCTGGCCGATCGCGCGCTCTTTGATTTTGGCGATAAAGTCTTTGACGACTTTGAAGTTGACGTCCGCCTCAAGCAGCGCAAGCCGTACTTCGCGCAGCGCCTCGTTCACATCGTCTTCGCTTAGCTTGCCTTTGCCGCGCAGCTTGCCGAACACGTTCTGCAGCCTGCTGGCCAACCCTTCGAATGCCATTCGCACTCACCTCCAACGTCATTCATTCCTAATCGATCTGCCGCAGCGTCGCAAGCAGCCGTTTCATCTGCGTTAACGCTTGCTCGTTCCGGTTTTGGCCGTCCCCTGCCATTTGAAGCAAGGCTTCCATCTCGGCCGCACACTGTAATCTGCGCTCGTGCTTAGCCAGAAGCTGCAGCTTGCTTTCGTAATCCTCGAGCGCCTGAGCGGCGCGTTTAATATGCTCGTAAACCGCTTGTCTGCTTATATCGTATTCCGCCGCAATTTCCCCGAGCGAGAAGTCGTCGTGAAAGTGGCAGGACAAAAACGTCTTCTGCTTGTCCGTGAGCAGCTGCTCATAGAAATCAAATAGCAGGTTAATCCGATTCGTCTTCGCCAGCACGTTCGATTCCTGCATGGCGCTCCACCTCCCCCTACGGCATTTGCCCGTCAAGGAAAAAACCTTTACATCAACAGTCCTTATCATACTCGAGCTGCATTTGGTTGTCAAGTATTTTACCTTGTCAGAAAAACGCACCGTTTTTCGCGGCGTTTCGCTTGTGCGGGACTTCCCGGTCTAGGGCTTTGATATAGGGAAAGCGGCCCATTGCGGACCGCCGTTTCTTTACTCTTGTTCTTTTTCCTCGGAGATCAGTCCCGCGAAAAGCGCATGCACGAACTGCTCGGAATCGAATTGCTGCAGATCGTCCATCTTCTCCCCAAGGCCGACGAACTTGACCGGTATGTTCAGCTCCTGCCGGATCGCAATGACGATGCCGCCCTTCGCCGTGCTGTCGAGCTTCGTCAGAACGATTCCCGTCAGTCCGGTTTTCTCATCAAAAAGCTTCGCCTGCTGCAGCGCGTTCTGGCCTGTCGTCGCATCAAGCACCAGCAGCACCTCATGCGGCGCATCCGGCACCTCGCGGCGGATTACGCGGTATATTTTGTTCAGCTCTTCCATCAAGTTCACTTTATTCTGCAAACGTCCCGCCGTATCGCAAAGCAGCACATCGACGCCGCGCTGTTTGGCGGCATGAACCGCATCGAACATGACAGCCGCCGGGTCGGAGCCCGCCTGCTGGCGGATGACGTCGACGCCCACTCGCTGCCCCCATACTTCCAGCTGCTCGATTGCTCCTGCACGGAACGTATCGCCTGCGGCAAGCAGCACCTTTTTGCCCTGCTGCTTGAAGCGGTGCGCCATTTTGCCGATCGTCGTTGTCTTGCCTACGCCGTTGACGCCCACGAACAGCAAAATCGCAAGCCCCGATTCCGGCAGTTTAAGCGAAGTGTCTTCCTCGCTCTTGAGCAGGCCGACAAGCTTTTCCGACAAAATCGGCTGAAGCTCGGACGCTTCTTCGATTTTGCGTTTGCGCACTTCCACGCGCAGCTCCTCGATCAGCTTCATTACCGTCCCCACGCCCACATCGGCGCCGATCAAAATCTCCTCGAGCTCCTCGTAGAACTCCTCGTCGATTTTTTTGCGGCGCATGATCAGGTCGCCGACCTTCTCGACGAACGCATCCCGCGTTTTGCTGAGACCGTCTTTAAATATATTCGTGACCGCCTCCGTCTTGGTGGCGATGCTCTCCTTTAACCGTTTAAAAAAACTCATCGTATCCTCCTAAACCAGTTCAAATGTGACGTCATGCTTTGGATCTTATAAGTCTTTAAGGTCTTCTATTTTGACAAAAACGCCGTTTATCTCCAGATTAAGAGCCTCTAGAGGCTCTTAATGGCATCAATCAAGGAGAAATATCGGATAACTGCTCATATAGCAGTCGTTTGAGGCTTTTATTTTATCAAAGTATTTCATTTTCATCAAAATAGGAGACCTTAGGGACTCTTATTGACCGCTTGTTACTCTTTTCCTAACCCGTACTGCCGTGTCACATGCTGTTGCTCTAAGTCTGCAGCCAAACCTTACTGCTTTCGCATGCCGAGCTTAAGAGGTCTTCATCGCCAAGCACTTGGCGCAGCAACCGAGCCTAACCTCATATAGCCGGCATCAGAAAAGCTAGCCGCTTCTCCATCACGACGCAACTGCAGCTAGGCAGAAACAGCCGCTTCCGCTTCTTCAAGCCTGACGGAAACGAGTTTGGACACGCCGCCTTCCTGCATCGTCACCCCGTACAGCACATCGGCTTCCTCCATCGTGCCCTTGCGGTGGGTAACGACGATAAACTGCGTCACGCCCGAAAACTCTCGCAAATATTCGGCAAACCGCGCGACGTTCGCCTCGTCGAGCGCAGCTTCGACTTCGTCGAGCACGCAGAACGGCACCGGCTTTACGCGCAGAATGGCAAACAGCAGCGCGATCGCCGTAAGCGCCCGCTCACCGCCGGACAGCAGCTGCAGGTTTTGCAGCTTTTTGCCGGGAGGTTGCGCCACGATCTCAATGCCCGTGTCCAGCGGGCTGAGCGGATCGGCAAGAATCAGATCGGCCCGGCCGCCGCCGAACAGCTTCGCGAAGACGATGACAAAATGAGAACGTATCGCATCGAACGTCGTTTTGAACCGTTTCGACATTTCTTCGTCCATTTCGCGAATAACTTGATACAAGGACGCTTTCGCTTCAAGCAGATCGTTCTTCTGCGTCGATAGAAACTCGTACCGTTCGCTGATCCGGGCAAACTCATCGATCGCGCCGAGATTGACCTCGCCAAGCGACGAAATTTCCCTTTTCAGATCGCGAACCTTATTTTGCGTCCCGAGCACGTCCTCCGGTATCGGAAAACGCTCCTTGGCTAGCTCGTAGCTAAGCTCGTACTCATCGGACAGCTTTTTCAGCAGATTGTCGAGCTCGACATCCAACCGGTTCACACGCACCTCGGTTTGATGAAGCTGCTCTTCGACCTGCTTCAGCTGCGTCCGCTGCTCGCGCGTTTCGTTTTCGGCCAGCTCCAGCTTGCGAATCCATTCCGCCCGCTCCGAACGTTTGAATTCGGTCTGCTCCGTGCACTGCTGCTTACGGATTTTGAGTTCATTGAGCAGTTCGATCTGACGGATGCTCTCCCGCTCGTTTTCCATCGTATCTTCGTCCAGCTGAACCTGCATCCGCCGGTTGTGCGATAGCTCCTGCTTCAGCGTGGCGTAGTCCGATTGAAACCGTTTCTCCTGCTCCGCAAGCGATTGCTTCTCCTGGGAGACGCCCGCTACCTTCACCTTCAAGTCGGTAAGCAGCGTTTGCAGCTCCTCCTTGGCGAATTCGCTCGCTTTCCGGGCCAGCTCCGCTTCGCGGATCGCCTGCTGCAGCTCCGTTTCCTTCGCTTGCAGGCGCACAAGCGCTTCGGATGCCGCATTCTTCTTGGAGCCGTAGTCGGCAACCTCCTGCTGCAGCGAACCTCGGTCCTCGCCGACAAGCTCCAGCTGGGCTTCGATATTTTTGTACTCGTTCTCGAGCGGATTCAGCTCGGCTGCATATTGCTGCTCCTCGACCCGTTTCTGCTCGCCGTCGACGCGCAGCTGCTCCAGCTGGCCATTTTTCTCGGCAATATCGGCCTTGAGCTGACCGAGCTTAATCCTTAGGTCGGCCAGCTGCCCTTCGGAGGTCCGAACGTCCAAATCCATTTCTTCGATCTGGCGCTGGCGTCCGAGCAGGCTCGTCGTTTTCTTGTGCTGGCTGCCGCCGGACATCGATCCGCCCGGGTTGACGACATCGCCTTCCAACGTAACGACGCGGTACCGGTACTGGCATTTCGCCGCGATGCGGTTGGCGTCCTCCAGCGTTTTGGCGATAATGACGTTGCCGAGAAGGCTTCCGACGATCTGCCGGTATTGCGAATCGAACCTGACCAGATCGACGGCGATCCCGACGAAGCCGCTTGCTCCCTCGAACCCTCGCACTTCGGAGTCGGAGATCGAGCGCCCGCGAATGACGTCAAGCGGCAAAAATGTCGCCCGTCCAAGCTGGCGTCTTTTGAGAAACGCGATCGCTTCGCGTCCGTTCGCCTCGTTGTCGACGACGATATGCTGCAGCGCGCCTCCGAGCGCCGTCTCCACGGCTATTTCCACCTCAGCCGGCACTTTTACAAGCTCCGCAACCGCGCCGTGAATGCCGCGCAGCCCGTCGGGCCGCTGTTTCGCCTTCAGTACTTCCTTGACACCCTGCATAAAGCCGTCGTAGTCGTTCTGCATCTCGCGCATCGTGTCGCGGCGCGAAACAAGCGCATCAATCTTTTGCTCCCAGCGCCGAACCATCCCTTGCAGGTCTTCGAGCTGCCCCTGCAGCGACTTCAACTGCTGGCTAATGGCTATGTAAGCGTCGCGGATACGGGCTATTTCCGCCGTGGCGCTCTCCCGCAGCCCGGTAAGCTCCGCCCGGCGCTTCGTGATGCGATCCTTCTGCTCCGTCCATTTGGATCTTTCCTCATCGAGCCGGTCCGAACGCCTGCCGACGGTTTCAATCTGCTGATCCGCATGCCGGATTTCGTTCCGGCTCTGCGCCATCTCGCTGACCGTGTCGAGCAGCTCGGCTTTCAGCCGCTCCTCGGCTTCGCTGCTAATGCCGCCGCTGACCCCAAGCAGACGCTCTTCCTCCGCGCGAAGCTGTGAGGCATATCCGTCCAGTAGTGCGCTGACTTCGGCCATTTTGGCTTGGCATGCCGCCAGCTCCGCCTGACGTTCGCCTCCCCGCTGCTCTTGCGATGCGATCATTTGCTCGAGCTGCGAACGGTTGGCCGCCAGGTGGCGTTTCCTTTCCTTGAGAACCTCGCCTTGCCCTTCGCATTTTTCGAATTCTTCGCTGATCACCAGCAGCGTTTCGTTCAACTTCTCGAGCTCGCTGTCAAGCCGGCGCGTCTCCCAGCGATGCTTCTCCAGCTGCGCGTCATGCTTGCCGACAACCGTAGATAGCTCCAGTTGCTCGGCCCGCAGCTTAGTGAGCCGGTCGTTGGTCTCCGCCCAAGTCTTGTGCACCTGTTCGATTTGAACGACATACATGGCGATTTCGAGGCTTTTGAGTTCTTCCTTGAGCGCCTTGAAGCGATGCGCCTTCTCCGCCTGTTTCGACAGCGGAGCGATCTGATCCTCAAGCTCGGAAACAAGATCGTGAATGCGAAGCAAATTCCCTTCGGTTTCCGCCATTTTTTTCTCGGCTTCGCGTTTGCGCGACTTGTATTTGACGATGCCCGAGGCTTCCTCAAAGATGCCGCGGCGATCCTCCGACTTCGTGCTCAATATTTCTTCGATACGGCCTTGTCCGATAATCGAATACGCTTCCTTGCCGATCCCCGTATCCATAAACAGCTCGGTTATATCCCTCAGCCGGCATGGCTGTTTGTTAATAAAATATTCGCTGTCTCCGCTCCGGTGCACGCGCCTCGTTACGGTCACTTCGCTGAAATCGAGCGGCAGCGCATGGTCCCCGTTGTCCAGCGTTAAAGACACCTCGCCGAAGTTGACCGCCTTGCGGGCGTCGCTTCCGGCGAAAATAACGTCTTCCATTTTACCGCCGCGCAAAGAACGGGCGCTCTGCTCCCCGAGAACCCAGCGGATGCCGTCGGAAATGTTGCTCTTTCCGCTGCCGTTCGGACCGACAACCGCCGTGATGCCTTGCACGAATTCCAATTCGGTTCTATCTGCGAACGATTTGAAGCCCGAAAGCTCAATCCGTCTTAAAAACAATCCACTCACCTGTCTTTATCAAAATACATGAAATTCGTGTTTATAAAGCCCAATTCAACGCTATTGTACCATATTCGCGCAAAATATGCTTTCTTTCCTATCCTGGCGTGCATTCGCGTTAGATGCTCGCTCCCCTTGCACGCTTCCTAAAGATCATTTCGAGCAAGCACAACTCTCCAGTCTCCCAACTGCAAAGCCCGCTGCCGGGAATTAACCCGAGACAGCAAAGAGCAGAACAACCTAACGGTCGTTCTGCTCTTTCGGCTGGCAAATCCTTCTCGTTACTTCACGGTTACATTCAGCTTCTCGAGGGCCATTGCGGCGGCATGCTGCTCCGCTTCCTTCTTGGACCTGCCCATACCTTGACCTAGCAGCGTTTGATCCATGTACACTTCCGCAACGAAAAGCTTCTCGTGCGCGGGACCGCGTTCGTCGACTATCCGGTACTCGGGAGCGCCAAGCAGATTCTGCTGCGTATACTCCTGAAGCTGCGTTTTATAATCGACCACCTGCGGCTTGCCGTCGCCGGTAATCTTCGGAAACATGTGCTTGTACAGAAACGATTTGACCGCGTCGAGCCCTTGATCGAGATAAAGCGCGCCTACGAATGATTCGAACACGTCGGCCAGCAGCGCCGGCCGGGTTCTTCCGCCCGTAAGTTCCTCTCCCCGCCCAAGCAGCACGAAGCTTCCGAAATCAAGCTGCTCCGCAAACGTGACGAGCGAAGGCTCGCACACGATCGATGCGCGCAGCTTGGTCATTTCGCCTTCGGAACGACCCGGGAACGTATGGAAAAAATAATCCGATACCGAAAGCTCCAACACCGCGTCGCCTAGAAACTCCAGACGCTCGTTGTCGCTCATCGATGTCCGGTTCTCATTCACGAAGGAGGAATGCGTAAACGCCTGCCGCAAAAGCTGCTCATTCCGGAACCGGATGCCGAGCTTTGCCTGCAGTTCCTTCAAATCTTTATTCATCGGTGTCACGCCTCGAATTTCTTCAATACGATTGTCGCATTGTGGCCGCCGAATCCGAACGAATTGGACATGGCCACCTTCACGTCGGCTTTACGCGGCGTATTCGGAACATAATCGAGATCGCATTCCGGATCCTGGTTGTCCAAATTAACGGTCGGCGGAATAATGCCGTTCGTAATCGTCAAGCCGCAAATAACCGCTTCTACGCCGCCGGCCGCGCCGAGCAAATGGCCGGTCATCGATTTGGTTGAGCTGACCGCCACTTTATAAGCGTGGTCGCCCAGCGCCATTTTGATCGCCTTCGTTTCGGATCTGTCTCCGACCGGCGTCGACGTGCCGTGCGCGTTGATATAATCGATCTCCTCGGCGGCGATTCCCGCGTCTTTAATCGCTTTGATCATGCAGCGCTTGGCGCCTTCCGGATCCGGATCGGTCATATGGTGAGCGTCTCCGCTCATGCCGTAGCCGATCACCTCGGCATAAATGCGCGCGCCGCGCTTCTGCGCGTGCTCAAGCGACTCCAGAATGAGGATGCCGGAGCCTTCGCCCATAACGAAGCCGTCACGGTCGGTATCGAAAGGCCGGCTCGCTTTCTCCGGTTCCTCGTTACGTGTCGACATCGCTCGCAGCGCACAGAAGCCGGCCATGCCCGTAGGGCTGATCGTCGCTTCCGCGCCGCCGCAAATCATGACGTCGGCATCGCCGCGTTGAATCATTTTATACGAATCTCCGATGGAGTGCGTTCCCGTTGCGCATGCGGTAACCGCCGTGCTGTTTGGCCCTTTTGCTCCGGTGATCATCGAGATTTGGCCGGAAGCCATATTCGCGATCATCATCGGAATAAAAAACGGACTGACACGTTTCGGTCCCTTTTCAAGCAATATTTTATGCTGCTCTTCCCAAGTCGACAGCCCGCCGATGCCGGAGCCGACATATACGCCGACGCGTTCCGGATCCGTATCTTCGTTTACGTTCAGGTTCGCGTCCTTCAGCGCCGACATACTGGCGACAACCGCAAACTGTACGAATCGGTCCATGCGGCGCGCTTCTTTCTTGTCGATGCCGAAGTCTTCCGGGTTAAAATCCTTGATGGAGGACGCAATTCGCGTTGGATACTCGCTGACGTCAAAACTTTCAACGAGCGACACGCCCGACTTGCCTTCCATCAAACTGCCCCAGAACGTTTCAAGATCGTGACCTATGGCGGTCATGACGCCCATTCCCGTTACTACAACCCGCTGTGCCATTCGTTTCACCTCTATACTAAAAGCGTATTTACGCAAGATTAGACGCCGATGTAGCCGCTTTCGCAGCTTGAGCCACCGTCGTCTTGAGCTTTCACTTTCCGTCAGTTCAGCTAAAAGAGGAGAAGTCCCGTTGTCTAACGGGACTTGCACTTCGTTTACGTATGAGATTTTATGTATTCAACAACTTCTCCCACAGTCGTAATCTTTTCTGCATCCTCATCGGAAATTTCCATATCGAATTCGTCTTCGAGTTCCATGACCAATTCGACAACATCCAAAGAATCAGCACCCAAATCTTCTTTGAACGATGCTTCGAGGGTCACTTTCGACTCATCAGCCCCGAGACGATCAACGACAATTCGTGTTACGCGATTCAAAACGTCGGACATCCGGCTCACCTCCTCTACCGTATTATACGAGAATCATTACAAAAATGCCATAGCCAACCTTTACCCGCCCATGTACATGCCGCCATCGATATGAATCGTCTGTCCGGTCATGTAAGAAGCGTCGTCGGAAGCGAGGTAGACAACCGCTTTCGCGATATCGTCCGGCTCGCCTAGACGGGCAAGCGGGATTTGAGCGAGAAGCTGCGCCTTCATGTCGTCCGACAGCTTGTCGGTCATATCGGTCGTAATGAAGCCGGGAGCGACTGCGTTAACGGTAATCCCGCGCGACGCAAGCTCCTTTGCCGCTGACTTCGTAAGCCCGATAACGCCCGCCTTGGCAGCGACGTAATTGGCTTGTCCGGCATTGCCAAGCGCTCCTACGACGGACGAGATGTTGATAATCCTGCCCGAGCGCTGCTTCATCATGGGACGGGTCACCGCTTTGAGACAGTTAAATACGCCCTTCAGGTTCGTATGGATGACCTGATCGAACTCTTCTTCCTTCATGCGCATGATTAAATTATCCCTCGTAATGCCCGCGTTATTCACAAGAATATCGACACGGCCGTATGCCTCAAGCGTCTGCTTGACCAATTCTTCGGCCGCAGCCGACGATCCGACGTCACCCTGCACCTTCATGGCTCTCCGGCCAAGGGCTTCGATCTGCGCGACGACATCTGCCGCCGCTTGTTCGCTGCCTGCATAATTCACGACTACGTCCGCGCCCGCTTCCGCGAGCCGCAGCGCAATCGCCCGGCCAATGCCGCGCGATGCGCCCGTTACGAGCGCTACTTTACCCGCTAGCTGCATGAAAATCCCTCCAACAAGTAAAAGAATACCGATAACTGAAATGCCTGCGCCGCCAAGTAACCTTGCCGCCTTCTAGTTCGATGCCGAACTTGCGGAAACGAATTGCTCGATCGCTTCGATGCTGTTGATCGATACGACCTTAACGTTCTTGTCGATTTTCTTGATCAGACCGGCCAGAACGGTACCGGATCCGATTTCGAAGAACGTATCGACGCCTTCCGCGATCAGCCAGTTGACGCTGTCTTCCCACAGCACAGGCGAATACACTTGTTCCACGAGCAAGCCGCGAATTTGCGCCGGATCGGTTACCGGACGCGCATTCACGTTAGCCACGACAGGAACCTGCGCTACGCTCACCTCTGCCTTGCCTAGCGCTTCGGCCAGCTTCTCCGAGGCCGGCTTCATCAAAGACGAGTGGAACGGTCCGCTTACTTCCAGCGGAATAACGCGTTTGGCGCCCGCTTCCTTGCCTCGCTCGACGACGGCCTGTACGCCTTCTTTGCTGCCGGAAATGACGATTTGTCCCGGACAGTTCATATTCGCCAGTTCGACGACTCCCGTCGTTAGGCTAATCTCCTTGCAGAGCTGCGACAACGCATCGCGTTCTGCGCCGAGCGTCGCCGCCATAGCGCCTTGACCGTTCGGCACGGCCTGCTCCATAAACTCGCCCCGCGCCCTAACCGTGCGGACCGCATCTTCAAAGCCGAGCGCTCCGGCGACGACAAGCGCGCTGTATTCGCCCAGACTGTGACCTGCGACAAAGTCCGGCGAGACGCCGGAAGAACGAAACGCCTCGTAAAGCGCGACGCTTGCCGTCAGCAAAGCCGGCTGTGTGTTGTACGTTTTTTTCAGTTCCTCGTCCGGTCCGTCGAAAATAATGTCGGACAGTTTGAAGCCAAGTGCGGAATCGGCTTTCTCGAAAACCGATTTGGACGATTCGCACGTATCGTAAGCGTCGCGTCCCATGCCTACTGCTTGCGCTCCCTGACCGGGAAACACGAATGCGATTTTACCCACCGCTCACTACCTCCAGTGCGTTTTATTCAAGTATTGGAAAATTCAAAATAAAAATGATGGCAGATTGCTTGGCGGGTCTTACCACACCAGCACGGACGCTCCCCAAGTCAAGCCTCCGCCGAAGCCGACCATTACCAAGCAATCGCCTTCTTTGATCCGGCCTTCCTCGACCGCTTCAGCCAGCGCGATCGGAATCGAACCCGCCGAGACGTTGCCGTATTTATGCAGGTTGACCATGCACTTCTCCTCCGGCAAGCCAAGCCGGTCGAGAGCGGACTGAATAATGCGAATGTTCGCCTGATGCGGGACGAGCAAGTCGATGTCGGCCTTCGTCATCTCCGCTTTGCGGAGCGCTTCCTCCGCCGCATTTCCCATGATGCGCACCGCGAACTTGAACACTTCCGCGCCGGCCATATAAATAAAATGCTGCTTCTGTTCGACGCTGGCTGCGCTGGAAGGGCAGCGCGATCCGCCTCCTGCAACCTTCAGAAGCTCGCCGCCCGATCCGTCCGCGCCAAGCTCGAACGAACGGAAGCCGCGGCCCTCGGGAACCTCTCCGAGTACGACGGCGCCGGCACCGTCTCCAAACAATATGCACGTGTTGCGGTCCGTATAATCGGTAATTCTGGATAAGCATTCCGCCCCGATGACAAGCGCATACTTGTATGCTCCGGTAGCGATGAAATTAGCTGCATTGGCGAGTCCGTATATAAATCCGGAGCATGCAGCCGACAGATCGAATGCAGCTGCTTTCTTCGCGCCCAGCTTCGCCTGAACCAAGCAAGCCGTGGAAGGGAAGGACATATCCGGCGTCACCGTCGCCACAACGATCAAATCAAGCTGCTCCGCCGTGATCCCGGCATTGTTCAGCGCTTCTTGAGCAGCGGCAAAAGCAAGGTCGGAAGTCGCTTGCTCTTCGGAAGCGATACGCCGTTCGCGCATGCCTGTTCGCGAAACGATCCACTCGTCGTTCGTCTCGACCATTTTCTCCAAATCCTGGTTTGTCAGTACGCGCTCCGGCACGTATTTGCCTGTTCCGAGAATGCCCACCGGTATCAATTTCATTGTGCGCCACTCACTTCCTCGTGTTAATTTCAGCTGCAATTGCTTGAACAAGACCGCTCTGCAGCGCGATTTTCGCTTGACGCACGGCGTTCTTCACAGCCAGGGCGTCCGATGAGCCATGACATTTAAGCACGAGGCCGGAAAGGCCGAGCATCGGCGCGCCGCCGTGTTCCTTATAGTCCAGCTTCTTCTTAAACTGCCGCAGGCCGGGCATCAGAACCGCAGCTGCAAGCTTAGTCACCCAAGTGCGGGTAAATTCCGTTTTTAGCGTGCTGAATACGGCGTCGGCCGTCCCTTCCATCGCTTTCAGCATGACATTGCCCGAGAAACCGTCGCACACGAGCACGTCGCAGCCTCCGCGCATGACCTGGCTCGCTTCGATATTGCCGACAAAATGAACGGGCGCTTGCTCCAACAAGCCGTAAGCCGTCTTCGTAAGCGTATTGCCCTTCATGGCTTCGGTTCCGATATTGAGCAGTCCTACTCTCGGCTTGGCGATCCCTTGCACTTTGCTGCGATATATGCTTCCCATGATCGCATACTGCAATAACTCCTCCGGAGACGCGTCCATGTTCGCCCCCAGGTCGAGCGCGAGTACGCCCGTTCCGTCCATGGTGGGCAGCATCGGCGCCAGCGCCGGTCTTTCGACGCCGTCCATCCGGCCAACCACGAGCAAGCCGGTAACCATCAGGGCGCCGGTATTGCCGCCCGATATCATCGCGTCGGCCTCGCCTTCTCGCACGAGCCTTCCGGCGACGACCATCGAAGCGTCTTTTTTGCGTCGAACCGCTTTGCCGGGCTCGTCATCCGCCGAAATCACGTCGCCCGCATGATGAATTCTGACATTATCAGGCTTCTCGTTGACCAGCGGCTCGATCCTCGCCGAATCGCCCACAAGAATCAATTCGACTTCGCGCCATTCCTTGGCGGCTTGTAAAGCCCCTGCAACGATTTCGTGGGGAGCGTGGTCGCCGCCCATCGCGTCAATCGCGATCCGCATGCAAGTTTCCTCCCTCATTGCGTTGTTCTTTTTTGGAGTGATAGATCAGGAAGTTCCCTTGAAACACCATTTCATCGTTCACATATGTAAACACCTCGACCTTAGCCTTGCCCTTGGAAATCGAGCGTACGTAAGCTTTGGCGATACATTTCTCCTCCAGCCGGACCGACCGGATAAAACGGATGTCGGCGGAGGCCGTAAGAGCGACAGGATCGTTGATCACGGCGACTGCGAGCGAGTTGGCTTGCGAGAAGACATGGTGGCCCCGGGCGATTTTCGTCCGCGAGAACACATGCTCTTCTTTTATCTCAAACATGGAAATTCCGCTCTTATCGAGCTGAAGATCGATGATCTCCCCGATGACTTCATGCAAAGGCAAAGAGCGCACCTGATCGTACGTTCGTTCAGCCATCAGCTTAAGCCGCTCGCGCAGCTCGGGAATGCCGAGCTCCAATCGGTCCAAGCGAATCGTCTGAATGCTGACCTGAAACTGCTTCGTCAGCTCTTCGTCCGTCATGAACGGATTTTGTTCGATTAATTTGGACAGCTGCTGTTGGCGCAGCCGTTTCGGTTGGCGTTCGATGGCGCACACCGCCTTTACCAGTGGTTTGAAGCAAATTTTTAAAGGTTATATTCAAGCCCCGGCTAAGCGCTGTTACGGCTTCGCATTGTGGGGAGCTTATATTACCAGGTGCTAACGTGTAGTATATAGAATTCTCGTTCAAAAAGAAAGAGTATCCACAAAAACCGGCCCTGAGTATCAATAGCCGTTCTTAGCCTGCATGGACCGCCGACTCGCGCGTAGGTTTGTGCCCGATGCGCAGCCCGTACTCTGCCGGCATCCTCCTATGTGCAAAAAAAATAGCACCTCACCAAAGATGAAGTACTACTTTCTTCGATTATTGCTTGATGATCTCTCTTGTTTTGTAAGTTCCGCAAACTTTGCAAACGCGGTGCGCCAATTTCAGCTCTCCGCAGTTATCGCATTTTACCATGCCCGGAACTACTAATTTAAAGTGAGTACGGCGCTTATCGCGACGAGTTTTGGATGTCCTTCTTTGTGGTACTGCCATATTCCCACCTCCTTACGTTAATTCACGCCTGACTGCCTTACTTCTCTTTGAAAAAATCGGCTAAGCCAGCCAAGCGAGGGTCGATCTTGTCCTTCTTGCAGCTGCATGCCTGCTCGTTGCGATCAGCCCCGCAGTCGGGGCATAATCCCTTGCAGTCTTCGCTGCAAAGCGTGACGAGAGGGATGGATAGCGCAGCTGTTTCTTCTACTAACGGCGTTAAATCTATCGTGTCGTCGGTAACGAGATGAACGTCTTCCTCAAGCTCCTTCGGGACACTGGACGCTTGCCCTGCGAACCATTCCTGAAACGGCGCGTCGATCAGCTCTTCTACGGGCTTCAGGCAGCGCGAGCAAGCCATATGTAGCTCCACATGCACATTACCGGTTACTTCCGCCAGGCCTTCCGACATATTCGCTTGCAAATCCGCTTCCGCATTCCCGAACGAAACAACATCCTGCCGTGCTTTCAGCAAGCCGGTCAAATCCACTTCTCCCTTAATGGGAATGCTGCCTTTGGCAGCCAGTTCTTTTATACGAAGCAACATGGATATCACCCCAAACAAACAAAGATAATTATAGCTATAATCAATCCGTTTTGTCAAATAGTTTATTGCCAAATTACGGCGTGATATAGTAAAAGGAACGTGGAGCATACGTTGCGATTTACTTAGGATCATGAAGAACTTTACGGCATAACGGACCGATCCGTCAATGGAAACAACAAATTCTTTTTACAGTTTGGCCGTCGCCGTAACGTTTCATACGAAGCAAGCGCGCAGGCTAGCGGGGAATACGCCGCCATTTCGCCCCTTTTGGAGGATCAGCTATTGAAAACAGTGGGTATCGTCGTCGAATATAATCCGCTTCACTACGGGCATGTTCACCATTTTGAACAATCGAAGCAAGCTGCAGGCGCCGATGCAGCGGTAGCCGTCATGAGCGGCCATTTTCTCCAACGGGGGGAGCCTGCGCTTGCGAACAAATGGGCGCGCGCCGAAATGGCGCTCCGAATGGGTGCCGACGTCGTGCTCGAGCTTCCCGTCGCCTACAGCTCGCAAGCTGCCGAATGGTTCGCTTATGGGGCCGTTTCCGCCCTTCATGCGACAGGTGTGGTTGACAGCCTCTGCTTCGGCAGTGAGACCGGCGATATCGGCTGGCTGGAAAGGCTGGCCGATCGGCTGACCCGCGAGCCGGAGACGTTCAAGCGCATGCTGCAAGAGAGCTTGAACAAAGGCAGCAGCTACCCTGCCGCCTACAGCGCAGCCGTCGCAGCCTTCATCGGGAGCAGCGGTCAACCGGATTCGGAGACGGGCGGTCCCACTGCGGATGATGAAGCGGACGAATCGCTATCGGACCGTCTGAACCAGCCGAACAATACGCTAGGCCTTCACTACGTGCTTGCGCTCAGAAGGCTCCAAAGCACGATTGAACCGCTCACGATCGCCCGGACGAAAGCCGGGTACCATCAGCAGATTGCGACCGATTCGCATATTGCGAGCGCTACGGCGATACGGCGCATCCTGTTCGAAGAAAAGCGATTGGACGGTATCGCCCCATACGTGCCTCCGTATACGCTCGATATAATGCGCCGCGAGATGGAGGCCGGCCGCGCACCTATGGAATGGAACCGTTATGCGAAGCCCCTGCTGCATGTGCTGGCAAGCCGCTCGGCGGACGAGCTCTCCACGTTCTATGAGGTCAACGAAGGCTTGGAGAACAGGCTCAAGCAGTCTCTGCGGCTGCTCCCCCCAGGAGCCGAGCATCCCGTCGATGCGCTGATCGCTTCGCTCAAGACGAAACGCTATACGCGAACCAAGCTGCAGCGTACGCTCCTGCGCATCCTGCTCGGGCATAGCAAAGCCGAGCTGACCAGGGACAAGCTCCTCGCCGGCCCCTCCTATCTTCGCGTGCTGGGCTTTACCGTCAAGGGCCGCGCTTTGCTTGCCGAGATGCGCAAAAAGGCGTCGGTGCCGGTACTAGTCAAAGTAGCCGGCCACCAAACGCCTTTTCTCGAGCTCGATATACGCGCAACCGCGGCTTATGCGCTCGGATACGATGCCGTATCCGCGGACGAGCTGCACCGCGACTATTATCAGGCGCCGCTTCAGGCGGAATGATTTCCTTCCGCGGTATCGCACGTTTATTTGGTCGAAGCAGGCGACGCCGCCTGCTTGACGGGCAGCTTCGCCAAATAATCGAGCGCGTCGTCGATCGTATCCACGGAAACCACCTTCATCTTCGACTTTATTTTTTTGGCCTGATCGCTAGCATCCGATGCATTAGGGATGACGGGACCGCCGTTCGGATATTGATAATCCTTCGGCGCGAAGAAGATTTCCGCCCCTTCCCTGTCGGCCGCCACAACTTTATGCCGGATGCCGCCGATAACGCCTACTTTGCCCTTTTCCGGTTCGATCGTGCCGGTTCCAGCGATTCTGTATCCCTTCGTGAGATCCTCCGCACTCAGCCGATCCATGATTTCCAGCGAAAACATGAGCCCCGCCGACGGCCCCCCGATATCGGACGTATGAACCGTCACCTGCTGTCCCTCCTGCTCCGCCTTTATCGACCGCAGCTCTCCCGTTTCGACGCCGATCCCGACCCGCTTTTTACCGCCATCGTTCGACAATACGGCCAAGGGCAGCTCCGCCGAAGCCGATACATCCCCTCTTTTATACGTTAGCTTGACGGTATCGCCTTCCTTTTTGGTTTGCAAATATTCGCTCAAATCGGTCAGCTTCTTAACCGGCTTGCCGTCGACGGCTTCGATCGCATCTCCCGCTTCCAGCATACTGGCCGCAGGCATTCCCGGAATTGTCCGCATGATGACGACGCCGTCGCTTTGAATGCGGTAGGGAACGCCGGCTTTCTTATAGGCGGCTTGTATGGCGTCGCTCTGCGAAGTCAGCATGACGATTTCCTGGCGCTGCGAGTAATCGTGCATGGATTCGCCCTTTTGCAGCACTTCCGTCTTCTTGCGGATTTCCATGTTTCCATTGAACTGGGCGAACAGCAAACTGATGACGTTCGCTTCGAACGCTCCGACGGTTGTCAGCAGAAACTGTCCTTTCTCCGGCGGATCCTCCTGCTTGACCGATACCATCGGACCGACATCTTCCGCGCTGCCCGGCTGGTAAATATAGAACGGCACCGGAATCATGAATAGCGCGTAAAAAACGATTATCCCCACCAAAAACGCAATGGCGAACCGCGAAACGGTTCTCGGGCTTAGCCGGATCCGGTTGGCATCGCCGGACTGCCGTTCATACGGCTCCCTGATCTGATGGTCGTGCTGCTTCCCCATGGGATAGTTCCCCTTCCGTGACCGCCGGTCGGCAGGCTTGGTCTATTCGCCCCGTTCCCCGCGTAAACTTGTACCGAACCGGCAAAGCCTGTTCGGCGCTTCGAACAACTCCTTCTCAGCCAACGGTTTACTATATGCGAAAAAGAGGTGACGGCATGTCTGCTCCCGCTATATCGTCAAACGATCGTCATACGACCGTTATTCTCGGTCTGTTTGCGGCCATATTGGTCATCCTGATTATTGTTTATCCAGATCAGGCATTTCAATCGTCCCTCCAGGGTTTAACGCTCTGGTGGACCTATGTTTTCCCTGCGCTGATGCCCTTCCTGATCGTGACCGAGCTTCTGCTCGGACTCGGCTTCGTACATGGTCTCGGCACGCTGCTGGACCCGCTTATGCGGCTTGTATTCCGCATTCCGGGTATCGGCGGCTGGTCGCTTGCCGCCGGCATGTTCGCCGGCTATCCGGCCGGCGCCGATATGGCGGCGAAGCTTCGCCGGCAAGGCGTCGTCAGCCGCGACGAAGCAGAGCGCCTGCTCGCGCTGACGCACCTGTGCAGCCCCGTCACGATGATCACGATCATCGGTGCGGGGTTTCTGCAGCAGGCGGAAGCCGGCGTGAGGCTGGCACTCGTGCATTACGCGGCGGCGCTGCTGGCCGGCCTCGCCGTGAGGCTGTTCGCGCCGCGCGGCGGCGAACCCGGCGCTTCGGCGAGCCCGGAGCCCCATGCTTCGGGCAATGTCGCAAAGCGCGGAGCTAACCGGCACGGGCGCGGCCTTGCGGCGAGAGCATTAGCCGCGACGCAAGCCGCTCGCAGCAGCGACGGACGCGCATTCGGCAAGCTGCTCGGCGACGCCGTATACGCGTCCACACAAACGCTGCTCGTTATCGGCGGGTTCGTCATGGTATTCTCCGTGCTGAACCGCATGCTCTCGCAGCTGTGGCCCGCACTCGCGGCTCTTCCCCCTGTACGGGCGCTGCTGCCCGGGCTGCTGGAGCCCCACATCGGCGCCTTTGCCATCAGCCAGCTTCCAGCTTCCGCCTTGCTCACTGCAGCTTGTATCAGCGCAGCTTTAGGCTGGAGCGGCTTATCCCTTCATGCGCAGGTCAAGAGCCTGATTGGCGGAACCGATATCCGGTACCGAAGCTTTGTAACGGCCCGCCTCCTGCATGCGGCGTTCGCTTTCGTGCTGACGTTCCTCCTATGGCAGCCGCTTGGGTGGCTGACCGCCCGGTCGGCTCCCGTGCTCGCCGCTTTCGATTCGGCGTCCGCCGCTTTGCCCGGGAATGCGGTCCCGAACGCAAGTTCCCTTGTCTGGCGGTCCGTGCTGCAGTCCGGCATGATTGCCGCCATCATGCTTGCGGCATTCATCCTGTTATCCGTCATGATCGGATGGTTCTGGCGGAGCAGCCGACTCCCGTAGCATTCGGTTAAATTCCTTGCAGCTTCGTATATTTCGTGCGCATCGCCTTCTCGACGACCTCGGGTACGAGATCGTTGATCGGCCCGTCGAATCTTGCAATTTGCTTTACGATGCTTGAGCTTAAGTAGGAGTATTGCGTACTCGACATCATGAAGAACGTCTCGATGCTGTCGCTCATCTTCCGGTTGAGCGCCGCCATTTGCAGCTCGTATTCGAAGTCCGAAACGGCCCGCAGTCCTTTAACGATGACGTGGGCTTTTTTGGCGTTCATATAATTGATAAGCAGGTCGTCAAAACTGTCGACTTCGACGTTAGGCATGTCCTTCGTCACTTCGAGCAGCAGCTCTCGCCTCTCCTCGACGCTGAACAGCGGATTTTTGCTTACATTATGTAGGACTGCAACGATGACCTTGTCAAATACTTTCGAAGCACGCTGAATAATATCAAGATGCCCGAACGTCACGGGGTCGAAGCTCCCCGGACATACCGCCACGGTAGGCGTGCGCGTGTTGCCGTTCATGGTTGATCCAGCTCCTGTCCTTGTGTTGATGAAAGATCGTTATCCGCCTTCGGCTCGTAACGGTAAATCGAAATCACGGTTTCCCCGTACTCGGCGCGCCGGATGCATACGCAGTCGCCGACTTCCTCCTCGTAGCGGTGCTCCGCGTCATGCTCGACGACGATCGTTGCCCGGTCATCAAGCAGGGCTAATTCTTGTAGCGATCGCATCAGATCCTCCGCGATTTTCAGCCGGTAGGGCGGATCGAGGAATACAAGCTCGAAGCGCGCCTTCCGCTTCGCCAGCGCTTTCACGGCCCGGCCGGCTTCGTTGCGGAACACTTCGGCCCGCTCCTGCAGATTTGTCGCGCGCAAATTGTCGTTAACCACTTCAACGCTTTTTTTCTCCATGTCGATAAAAATGGCGCGATCCATCCCGCGGCTCAGCGCTTCAATCCCCAGACCGCCTGTTCCGGCGAACAGATCGAGCACCCATCCGCCGCTGAAATACGGCCCGATCATGCTAAAAATCGCCTCCTTGACCTTGTCGGTCGTCGGACGCGTACCGGTGCCGGGAACCGCCTTTAACGGCCTTCCCTTGGCCGTTCCTGATATGACCCTCACTTCTGCTCCACCTTTATCCTATCGGTTGTATGCTCTATGGTACCACAACCGGAAACTTTTTCACAAAAAAATCGCAGGCCATGTATAAATCATCCATAAACGGCAATGCTTATATCATCGGCATCGAAGGATGTCGTAGACAACCGCGGAGAAGACTTACGTTTCCCCATAAGCTCTTCGTCCGGTTTCTCCTCTCCCATGAAAGGGTCTCGTCGAAAGACGGGGCCCGATTTTTTTACATATCCCTTTATACATAAGGATTCCGTCTTCTTCGACAATCCACTTCACACCTCAAGTTTTTAAAGTTGGGTACCGATTGGGCACCATTTTTCGTCAAAGAAAAAGCACCGTAGAGGCGGAGGCTAGAAACCTTCTAGTTTAATCATAAGCTCACGGTATTCCTTTTTCATTGCTTCGATCATTTCAGATGCGCCAAGATTAGCGTTTAATATGTCTTTATACTTTTCTCCAAAAAGTTCTTTTAAAAATTCGATGGAGTTTCTTCCTAATGAATTAAATGCACTGTTCGAATCATAATTGTAAAAATCAAGCTTCAACCTTTCAATATGACCATATATTTTGTAAAGTAAAGCTAAATCGTCTGCTGACAAAAGTTCAATCAGATTTTTGAAATGTTCCGTGTATGCACTTCCTATTGCAAGCCCCCTTGCTCCGCCGCTAGATGCACGAATGCTCTCAATAACTGAGGCCATTATTTCCGATCGCACTACTTTTGAGCTAACCCGAAGTGCCTCAATTTTTATTTTCTTTCGTTCTTCATCTTGTTTAGTAAGAGCAATATTTTGCGCTTTTATGTTCATCTTTGCAGCCCATATACCACCTAAAATGCTTGCGGCTGCACCGATAGAAGCGCCAATAAAGCCGCTCAATAAATTATCCAATGTCCCCATTAGACACCCCCCGTCATCATATTTCGACAATAGGTATCTTTTTCCTGCCGTTAAAAAAAGCCCTAGCTCGAGGATAGGGCTTAATCTGATGATAGCAAAACGGAGACATCATGTTTTCACAAGAATAATGATTTGATCCAGTTATTGGCTCACAGGGACAGGACAGGCCCCGCAGTCATGTTAGCGGTCATATTCCCGATGACATCGAAAAACGCCGACCACATCAATCTCATATTAGATGCTTTCTTTTCCATAGGCATCCCCTCCTTGTTTTTTGGTGTAGCTAACTTCATACTGAAGAATTTCAGCAGAGTCAATATTCCAATTATCAAGGGGATTAAGAGCGCTGCGCACAAGGTGGAAATCTGTCCTGATACAAGCCCCAAGGCCATAAGCCCTGTCAACCAATAACATGGAAAATATTATATCATGATCAAAAAGACATAGCTACATGTCATACATGGTTTTGTACGTCCTCCTTTCAAATATAAAGAGCACCTGTTTCGTTAAGGAAACAAGGCGCTCTTTCCTGAAAATATCTGATACGGTAAGTGCCTGAGGTTGGTCTTATAGCCGGGATGGTCGCGGATATCCGCTACGAGTTGGCTGTGCATAGCTGGCCTTAAAATAGAAATCATTGAACTATCGTTCCTCGTTAGCTCAATGATTTCTCAAAATGTAATTTTCACTTTTCAAGCCATTCAAGTGTATTCTCTCTCAAATTTTCTCCTACTAATAGCTTCAAAAGTTGGGTCTAAATCAATATATATGTCAGTTGGGTCATATTCTATTTGTAAAGGATGTTCATTAACTAACTCTTTAAGGACAGTTAAACTTCTGTTTAGTTGTAAACTTACTCCTTCACTATTTTTTAAAGCTACTGTTGATTTTCTAAAGGCTGAATTATTAGGAATAATTAAAGAATTATTTATTATATTTCTTAGTTCTTGAATATTTGAATGGGGTCCTATTTGAGCGTTTAATTCATCCAAACAAAATTGTGCCAAATGATTAACGGACGAGTTAAACTTAAGTTCTGCAGTAATTTCATGTTTACTGTTATCATCTGCATTGATTCTAATGTACGCCATATCAATTAACTGTCGTAAATGACTTGCTGATAGCCAGAAAAGTCCAAGTACGTTATACTCAATATCATTTTTCTCATAAAAGAGACAAACTAAGAAGCCATTTTCACTATTTGTTATCAATTCTAAATCCTGTGTTTTAATTAAGAATTTTTTTATTGTTTTTTTTCTAATTGCGCCATTAAATTCTTCGTTTTCTAAATAATCATCCTCTCCTACATTCCTTGTCTTAACCTGTATTGCTTGAGTCTTCAATCGGTCATCAGTTCCAATAGTAAAACGATATTGATTACTAAGTAAAACGTCGAACCCAAAATCTACTGATAATTTTGAAGCTTCATAGCATTCAGCGAATAATCGTGAAATTACATAATGTTCTCCACCAAATCCTAAATAATGGTGTTCCATTTTTCATCAACCCCTGACTATTGTTTTTTCATACAAGGAGTTCGACAATAGAATTATGACTCCTTCATGATAACTAATTGAAAATTGGGATCTACAGATGTTTGCTTTAACTGAACAGATTTTTCTATGTTCATCTGCCCGATAGCCCCCGTACCGCGCTTCGCGAAACCACAGATGATTTAAATTAAAGGCTAAGAACTTTGATGTTCCCAACACTTACCGCCTCTGTGCCGGATAGCCTAGCTCTATAATTGACGTAGAGGTGTTTTCATGTTCATTTCTCCAATGCTTCTTGAGACGGCGCCGGCAGCATTCAATGATGAGCGATACGTTTTCGAACCAAAAATTGACGGACACCGCCTGCAGATCGTCCGAGCTGCCGGCACAACACGAATATTCACGCGCCACGGTAACGAGGTAACACGCCTCTATCCTGAGCTATGGGACGTACCGATGGACGACGACGGAATACTGGACGGCGAAGGCGCCGTGGTCGATCTAGCGACCGGCCAAGTGGATTTCGAATTGATGCAGGAACGTTCCAAGATTACAAGGGCCGACAGAATTCAGGCAGCCATGCTGCGGCTACCGGTTACTTTCTTTTGCTTCGACATTCTGCAACATGACGACCGAGATTTGCGTCGGCTCCCACTGACCAAACGTAAGTCTGTACTTACTTCAGATCTCGGTCAAAATGATCACTATTCCCAAGTGATGTCAGTTCCGGGACGCGGCGTGGACTTATTTGCCGTTATACGCGACCGTAAGATGGAGGGCATTGTTGCCAAACTCCAAAATAGCACCTACGTAAGCAGGCGCTCGGAGGCGTGGCTTAAAATAATCAATTGGCAATACGAGGACGTTTATATAACCGGTTATCGCAAAAGTGAATTCGGTTGGTTGGCGTCTATGACCGGTAAGGACGGCCGTTTGCGGCCCGCTGGCATAATCGAGCTGGGTGTCACGCCGCGGCATAAGATGGCCTTTTACGGTGTCTGTAAGTCGCTTGTGACTCAAGAGGAAAAGGATTTGGTGTAACTGGATCCCAGAATAAAAGCTCGCGTTAAAATACGGAATTGGACACGTAATGGTATGCTCCGATCGCCGGCGTTTGTTGAATTTGTGATTTAAACAATAACGAAAAAACCGCCTTGATATGAGGCGGTTAATTTAACTATCGTGCCCGTTAGTTGAACAGACTTAGCCATTCAATAATCAGTTGACTTCTATATCAAAAGGTCTAACTATTTATAGCGTCCTATCTTCGTTTTTACATTCTCAAGCAGAGGCGCAGCTAAAGCTCTTGCTTTCTTTGCTCCTTCAAACAGGATGCTGTCAATTATTTCTGGTGATGCCATTAACTCATTGTATCTTTTTCGCGGTTCTTCTAAATAATCATTCATGACCTGGAATAGTTCTTGCTTTGCTTCTCCCCAACTAATACCTTTTTGATATTTATCCCTCAATACTTGAATTTGGCTTGGGTTAGCAAATTCTTTGTACAATAAAAACACATTAGATGTCTCCGGATCTTTTGGCTCGTTAGGAGGTATAGAATCTGTTTTAATTTTGTTTATTAGCTTTTTTAGGTCATCAGCTGTTTCAAAAAGAGGTATCGTATTACTATAGCTCTTACTCATTTTTCTACCATCAAGCCCAGGAATTACATACGTGTTTTCATCCACAATATAATTAGGCAATTTGAATGTGTCTCCATAGTTCCTGTTGAAGCCATCAGCGATATCTCTTGCTATTTCAACATGTTGAATCTGGTCCTTACCAACTGGAACTTTGTCAGATTGAAATAATAATATATCCGCTGTCATTAAAATCGGGTATGTGAACAAGCCCATATTAACTCCCGTGTCCGTGTCCAATCCCAGGTGCTGATTATTATCAATAATTGCTTTATACGCATGAGCACGATTCATTAATCCCTTGGATGTCAGACAAGAAAGTATCCAATTAAGTTCAAATATCTCTGGAACATCAGATTGTCTATAAAAAATTACTCTATCTGGATCTAGCCCTAATGCCAACCATGTTGCTGCAATACCATAAGACAGATCATTGAACTCGTCTCTGTTCTGAATAAATGTTAATGCGTGATAGTCAGCAATAAAGTAAAGTGCGATGCAATCACTATCTTTTGCGATTTGAAGTGCAGGTTTTATTGCAGCGATGTAGTTCCCTAAATGGACTTTACCAGTGGGCTTAATACCTGTTAGAACAATTTCAGTTGTCATGTTATCCCTCCTCAGAATATAACAAAAAGGGGTATTCTCATCCTTGAAAGGACGAGAATACCCCGTGATACCACCTTAATTAGCCCAAATATAAATTCGGACTCACTCTAACGCATCGAAACATGCACTATGTTTGAATGCGCGTCTCTTGTAACGACGAGACTTTCGCCAAAGCCTACTCAATGAATTTTCGGTTTGGATGCTCAGAAGCCCACTTCAACATAATCCCTACACTGATTCACACCAACCATCAGCTCTCTGGAGTATTCGTTATGCTTACTCTCTTCATCACCGCAAAGTTATATATAATTATATTACTTAATTTTTACACCACAATTGAGTTTTTGTCAAATACTAGGTGATTACCTTAAATCAAAAATAAAAAACATAACTTGACCCCACCAAGCTGCTACCATGCAAAACTGCCCGTTAGTTGAGAAACGGCAGCCGATCGTTCTGGCGGGCTGCCGTCGTGTATCTATTGAGCTAATGTACCCGTTAGCTTAATCGACCAAAGCATTTTCATCGAACCAAATATCTTGTTCTTTTTCTGATATATAAAATCTATATCCATAAGGTAAAGCGAAATATTTGATTATCTCTGGCCTCATAAATGCTACATGGTGATAATGGACCGTCATCAAAGATTCCACGTTATCGTCATACAGGTCAGTTGTAAGCCACCATCCCGACATATGCTCTGGTGAAGGATATCTCAATGCTTCGACCGCTAGTCCTTCATACACACCTTTAGAAATAACAATCATTTGATTAAATATCGGAAATATAGGCGTTGCCCCGTACTTCTGACATAATTGTTTTTGTTCTTGAACTACTTTAATTGCATAGTCGGCACCTTCTACAAAACCTTCACCATTACTTTGAACTTCCCTTATCTCATAATAAAGTTCAGAAAGTACACAACATTTCACCAGCCAAGAATGGTATGCAATGGTTTGGTCAGGCGTAATTGTTGGCTTAGAATCAATTACGTAATTAATTAAGTATCTGATTAGCTCGATATACTCATCTTGTAACATTTTTTTAATAGATATCATGAATTCTTTATCAATCAATTTATACAGTCCATTTGTCCGAATGTATCCATTTTCAAACAAAATTTTTATTCCACGATATTCAATCATTCATTTTCCCCTTATATCAATGTCTATGCTCTTTTACCCTTTTTTACAGTTGATTAGTAATTCTAGTTCCATTTCAAATTTCCCTTTTCATTAAACTAATCTGCCCGTTAGCCATCCATGCTGCACAAAGCGCAGCACCACAGAGAGTGAAAGTTAATCCGTTCTTTCATAGTAGTTGAGAAACGGCAGCCGGTTGTTCTGGCCGGCTGCCGTTTCAAGTTTTATTGAGCTAATGTACCCGTTAGCTTAACAAGAAAAACCAAGTCACATCAATTGAAGTTCAAGAAGATCCAAATTATTGCGAACGAGGATCATTTTGTCCTTATCTTCCCAATGGTCGATCAAGTTGGGTAGCTTCGTCAGATTGTAGTCTTTATTCCATGCCAACAAGTTGTGGATGCCTTCAAGCGTCTCGCGCTTCTTGCTTGGGACGATGCCCGCAATGCGCTCTTCATAACGCTTCCAGATTCGTTCCTCCTGAACGGACAACGGCGTCATCAGTACGACGATCTTATCTGCAGCGGCAAAACTCGGCCCTACCCACGACCTGTATACGCCTTCTGCGATCCACGAATCGAGACCGATGATTTCTCTGAGCCGGCGGTCACGCTCATCCTCCGGTGCCTTTACGCCATATTCGTTGGATTGATGATCCCAGAAAATATCGTCTAGATCATAATGCGGGATCCGGAGCTTATCGCTCAACAACGCCGCAATATAGGATTTACCGCTTCCTGAGCCGCCGATGATATGGATTCGGATTGCAAACACCTCTTTCTTCCAGTTCTTTCGTGGAACTACCTATGTTGAGAGTATTTCGTCGTATTGTTTAAACTATCCTGCCCGTTTAATGGGCATATATTATTTCTCACAAGCAATGCTGTCACCGTCTCGATCGAGCTTCGGCAGTACTCTGGATCACCTTTATAGAATGAAGCCTTACCGGAATCCTGCCGAGCTGATAGTAATGGTCTTGGAGGATCCTTCCCATCCGACTGTAGCCCCGAGAGATTCCCCTACTAAGCGGAGAGGTACAAGCGTCGATCCGTCTTTTACATGTCCAGTAACCACTATTGGGTTTGCTTTTCCATTCTTTGTGTAATAATCATGCCCAACCGTATAAACGATTTCAGTTGTATCTTTCGTAGCTGTTACCGTCTTAGATTCTTGTTCCCAAGCTACCGTAGCGCCAAGTGATTCAGATATCTTCCGAAGCGGCACAAGCGTCTACCGTCAACTATCCTATGCTCCACTTCAAATTCAAGCTTCTTGCCGTCCAAGAACACGGCGGGAGCAGCCTCGCCATCTGCGTAAAACAACGGTACAGCAGTTAATATCAAAGCAAGACATAATGTATCTGCAAATAATCTTCTGAACATCGAGTATACAGCCCCTCCATAAATTTGTTTGCGGGTTCCAATATAAACACATATGGTTTTCTTTTATTGAAAAAATAATAACCCCACTACTCGGAGCAGTGGGGTTATTTGTTTGCTCTAATAAATTCATCAAGTTTTCTAGTGCAGTCATCACATTGAAATTTCAATCTTTTTATTTGGTCAATAGAAATATCGCTTTGTATTTCATCGTGTGGCATCGTTTGAAACAATTGTATCTTCCTATAGAGAGTATTCAAACTTATAAAAAGAACCTCATCAAGTTTATGTACGAATTTTGATGAGAAAAACATCCATGCTTCTCTTGTAAGGTTATACTTTATTAAAGACGGGTCTAACTCACCGCTATCAACGATAGATTCCAGCGTCATTGAATTATTTTTTAATTCTTCCTTCAGTATCACAGCTACATTATTCGCTTCTGCACGTTCCTGTTGAAGGTCGCGCGCCCTTGCCTCGTCAATCTGATACTTTGCAACAAAATATGCGATGAACCCTCCGAGAACTCCCCCTATTATATTACCTAATGACCCAATTAACGAGCCTACCCAATCTTTGTTCGCTTTTGCATAAGCCACGATTAGTGCATTACTTGTGCTAATTACTACAACCAAAAGAATTAACCCAATTATACCGACCATATATTTTCTCATTGTGCTGCCTCATATCGATTATCTAATGAAGTAAATAGATGCCTTCGAGCACTACTAGGCTTTTTTACAACATCAGATACCCGAAGGCTTTGCGCATTTCCCGAATTAGTCATTTCATACTTTTTTATAGGGGCATTTACCAATGGTTCATTCGGCTCTAGAGTTCTTTCAAAAAAAATCTCAACATACTCCAATCGGTCGTGTGGATTAAAAATTCTTTCACAATCTTTGCAGCAAACATTGTTTGGAACAACCGATAGTGAACTATATGATCCATTATGTCTATCACAATGTGGACATATAACCTTGTACACTGCCCGTAGTACACCTATTTCTTCTAATGATGCCAATGCGAACATATCAATTGCTAAATCTGTATCTACTTCAGTTTGTATTGAAAATTTAATTGGAGATAGATTGGCAAGGACCGCTTTCCTTTGAATAGCAAGCCAATCATCAAGCAAGTCGATAGCCATACCGCTAATTTGGTACTGCCCTAAACGTCTCAATGGAGGAAAATACATATTCTTGTTCCACCTCTGAATGATAACTATAAAAATGTATCACAAAATATTTTGTGGTCGCTTCCAACTTTGTATATGTCTTTTTTCCAACTGAAGCTCCAGGAATAAACCAATTGATCCAGAGCTTATTAAAGGTCTTTTGGTCGTCAATTGTCTCTCTTGTATCAAAATATATATCACAAACTTCGATTCCTTCACCATCATTTGCCGAAGCGTTTACACGAGCGCCAGTATCATCTGAATAAAAGAATTTCTCAACGGTTCCTATCTTCCCCTCTGAGTACCCTTTAAAGTTGAAAAAATCGTTTTGAATTAAGGCCCTCTCTAAAAGTCTGCGAATTCTAAAAGGCAAGTTCACAGGATTGTTGCTACTTGGCAACCCTAAAAAAGTAGCGTACCTATCACTTAAATCAGATATTTCCGATAGTAAAGGCTCTACTTTCTCAACGTATGGTTTCTCTGCTTTTGTGGTCAGCTCTCTAAATATATTATACAGGGTGTTTTTCATTTCGTCGTTTGAAAGATACCTCAAAGAGAAAACCTCAGTCAAATACGATGTATAGATTTCGAAAACTTGATACGACCTAGTAGATGTTTCATTAGTGTTACTTCTCGGCCTTACTGATATAGTTAATTGCCCCTGTGGAACATCGATTGTAATCCAAACATAATCTGTATCTTCGACTTGTATGGATTCATTTTCATCAGTTATTTTACTGATCATTACCATGGACGCAAAGCACATTATTACTCTTTGAACCCCATTTTCAATTTCCGACTTTTCAAAATGGACTAAAACTGGCTCATCAGAGTCCGGTGTAAAGTGAATATTATTTATGATTTGGCATTCCGACAAGCCAGCCGTCATCATGGCCTGTTTAATTAGTTTACTATTTTTTACTTTAAATAGGGAAGCTGGATTAATCCTTGTGCAATATAAAGTACGATTATGACCATATCTAATTTCATTCGCTAGAAATGATTCAAAATCATTTTTATCTAACTCCCCCGATGAAATCCCCTCTTCAATCCTTTGTATAAGTTCAGGTTTTGTTCCAGATGAATTCAACGGAGATGACCTTAAGTACCTTCTTAAAGAATCAAAATTCAAATACTCTCTTAATCTGTGATTCAATCTGAATATAGAATTCAAAAAAATCTCTCCTAAATAGTCAATATCCCGTATTTTTCGACATATTTTCCCTATTTAGATAATCACTTATATTGTAAATAATTTCAATCGGAACATACGTACTAATCACAGGTATATCTCTAATCCACAGGCAAATTGGGATCCAATCTAAAATGTTACTGAAGCGACGAACTCATTATTTTACTCTCCCGACAAGTTCAGGGCCTTGTCCCACTTCAGCTGGCGTATCCATTGAGGCGTTTTGCCAACGATTGCGGCGAGTTCAGAGGTTGATACTCCCTTGATTTGCAGCTGCTCGGCATGCGATTTTGGTTTCGCCAATTTAACCCACCTCACTTTCGCTTTTCGCTCATTCTCAAAAGTAAATGAAGTTTATCGCATTAGATGAAGCGGTAAATTAAAATCGCCCTGCCAGTTATCCGGCAAAGCGAAAGGG
Organism: Paenibacillus litoralis; assembly: GCF_046244365.1. Classification (NCBI taxonomy): domain Bacteria; kingdom Bacillati; phylum Bacillota; class Bacilli; order Caryophanales; family Paenibacillaceae; genus Paenibacillus; species Paenibacillus litoralis. Next base: position 5,324,411 of record NZ_CP176395.1, read on the forward strand.
AAAGTAAATTTTCAAAATAAAATCTAGCTATATTTCGCGCTCATACGCACCCGCAGGCAAAACTCTCTAAGGAAGGACCCATAAACCTGTGTCACCTGACTGACTTTTATACCTTAAAGTTAATCTATGCGATAGTTAAACATATTCAAGTAAAACAGCCATATTTCCCTGCCCTTTTTGGTAATATGCTTTTGATATCGTAGCTACCCCTATTAAGTCTAAATCAGGAATATCTTTTAATTTATTAAACAATTTTTGACCATTCTCATTATCCCTTGCTACGTATACATACCAAGCTTCCGAATTATCATATGGAGTAATTTTGATACTAAAAGCATCTTTTTCTAAGTTTTTATAGCCATAATTATAATATTTACTTAATGAAGCTTTACCCTGTATGATAAATTTTTTTCCAATACTGTTCTCAATGTCGAATTCTATATCTCGGTGTATTAAATTTACACCTGTAGCCTTTTTATAATTTTTTAAATTCTCATCTTGTAACTTGATTATTTCTTGTTTTGTTGCTTCATATTCCTGTTTTAATTTAGCGGTATCCTTATCGAGAGTTTTATCTCTAGTGTTACAAGCAGTAATAATAAAAAGTACAAGTACAATCATGACGATAGAAAGTTTCCTCATTGATTCCTCCTGGTTGAATATGTCATCCCAACTAACATTACCATAAATAGGGATTGTTGTGTACAAATAAGGCTAACACATATACAAATCCAGCACAGGTTGCCTCCATGTTCTTCAGTTCGCTCCTATCACTTATCGAATGAGCATTAATGTTTTATTTAATTTCCTTTCTCTTTCCTTTCCTTTCCTTTCCTTTCCCCGTTTATTCCGGTTGAAACATCGTTAAATGATAGTTTCCGGTGGAAGAAACTCCGAATAAGGTACGTTTCCGGTGGAATTAACCCTGTTATGGTAAACTTCATCATCTTGTCAAAATGTACTCGTTTGCACCGTTTGAATAGATTCAAGAGGCCAATATCGGGCTCAAAACCCACCTGTTCTTGATGGTAGAATCATTTACGCGTCGGAAACTCCAGATTATCGAGGTTTCCGTCTTCCGAATTCGACCAAAACTACATCTTGTGGCTTGTCGAAAAACTCTTCTCTACATGTTGATTATTTTATGGTAAAATATCACATAAAGGTATAGGAAGGAGGTGAACAAGTCAATGAATGTTACTTTTAGCGAACCATTATTTTTTGCACCATTTTCGAAGAAGTTGCTACCAGAGTCGGCAGGTTTGTACATGCTCTTAAGCGAGAAACGTCTGAACGGTAAATATGATGTTCTCTATGTTGGCCAATCAGACGATTTAAAGCGGCGAATCGGCGAACATTTGAATAGCGAGGACTCAAGAATCCGGCAGCACGTCAAACATTTCACCGTTTCATTTGAGCCCTCGTCCAGCCTAAGAGATAGTAAAGAAAGAGAGTTAATAGCATTTTATGGCCCGCCTATCAATAAGCAACTATTGGGGCTTTCGGCCAAAAATGTTCCTAGTCCGGTACCGCCTAGACTCGAATCGAAACTGCCGAGGCTGCCGTTCCGCTCCGAAATGCCAGCAGATAAATCGGCTATTCCTACTCCACCCAAACCAGATGATCTGATTCAGAGATTAGTACGGGCAAGGATGGAAGAGGAAAAAAGAAAGCAAGAAACATTAAATTCCGTACTCAAAAAGCTAATGGGATAGGGAGTTCAGGACATGTACACTAGCGGTTACATACTGCGTACCTCTGCCGATTTCGACAATGCCGTCTTCTTTCAAAAAGCTGTGACCGTTTTGCAGAACGGTACAATTTTGAGTTCCGGCGAAAAAATACAAGCCCATTCTGACTTATCTGTTACTATGGAAGATGGGAGATACCTAAAAGCCGCTTGCGTGTTCAAAATACGCTAAGCGGCTTTCTTTTGTCATTTGATGCTCCAAGCAAACCATATCCGGCAATGTCGCAGTAGGGCGATTCTCCGAAAGCATCCATTCGCGATACTATCCGCATCTGCTTGTAAAAATTGCGAACCATGCATTGAGCAACCGTGTACTGCTCCGGCTGGATGCCGTTCGAATAGAACAACCTGAGGAAATCGCTGGCTTTCGCAAATGCTTGACCCTTGGCCACATTCTTTTCTTCGGCGAGCTGCCCAATAACCGGAAGGCAATCCCATTCAAAGAATCTCCCTGCACTGTCTTATAGGTCATCATGCCATCGTCACCCATCTTTGCTGCTGGAGCATCGGCTGGAACCGTCGCTCGAAGTCATCCTGAGATTGCTACTATAGCATGTCTAGGAGCAGCGATATAAGTAGACTTCCCTCCCTAATCCGCCCTGGCATTGAGTTTTCATCCTCGGATTAAGTAGGGCCCCTATCGATTTTGAAAGGGGCCAACTCTGAGAGTGTAGTCAATATCTGAGATTGGTATCGAAATATTCTTCCGAGCTCTGTCCTTGAATCCAGCCGCGCAGGAATGATTCTGTATCATAATACGCAGTACCCGGCTTTGCCAAGCGAGGTTCAATCAATGGCAAAATCTTTGTAAGGACTGGTACCTCCCTATCTATATTGGCTTCCTGGTACTCTTGTTTCACCTGTTCAATACGCCGCTCCAGCTCCTTCACTTGCTGGTCCAATTTATTTCGTTCGGTCTGAATCTTGGGGATTCGATCCAAGCGTTCTTTATTGATTTTTGCCGCCACTTCTCGTATCCGGGAGATTTCTTTTTCCCGAGAAGGATTGATTTCCAACTGTCTCATATAGCCGGCAATCCAATCCTCAGTTTCAGCCAAAGACGTCCGAAGCTCACGAATCACCCTTCGACAATTGTCGACCTCAGCCTCATTTTCGCTTAATTCATATTCGACCATGATGCTGGTCTGCTCAGTTATCTTTGCTTGAATACCTCGGCTGCTTTGCTCGAGCTCCGCAATCTTCGTATCGATTTTACGCTTCCGTTCTCTTTCCTTGTCCAAAAACTCCATTACGACCTGGTTCAAATCGTTGTTTTTACCGAACATCTGCAATCACTCCCTTATTGGAATTTGTCTCTATTTTTGTTCATGGCCGCGGCTATCATGTCCACGTCTGAGCTGCCTACTTGACGCCCTGATCGATCGGCGTTAGATAACGGACCGGTCTCTTGCTTGCGGCCGGCATTCATCGCATCTACGATCGCTTGCACGGATTCCCCTTCTTTTGCTCGGTTCAACAGAATTTCATGAGCCACTTGACCAGCGGTCCTGCCGTCACGCTTGGCAGCCTCAATCATTTCTGCATTTTCAGTGTTTTTGATCATGTCGAGTTCTTGGATCCGTTGTTGCTCTGCTTGAGTTGTTCTATTCAAAGTCCTGACACCTCTCAATATGGGGAAGTTGTACCCCATCAAATTTTCCAGTACCTGTCTGTGATTGCTACTCCGGAATATATTCCGCCAGCGCTGTCAGGCATAATCGAATTTCTTCTGTCAGCATGTCCGTCATGACAGCCAAATCATGGACATGAACCGCGTGCGGACCGATAGCCATAGGCAGAGCAAGCAAGCGAGAACGTATTGAATTGAGCATATCGTTCATGACCGCCTTAACATCCTCGGCCCGATGCAATTCCCCGCGCATCACCGCTAAATCCAACTCCGCCATTTGCCTCTTTATCTGCGTCAGCTGCGCCCGCTCGTCGTTCAGGCGCGGCCGATTGTCCTCTGTAGCGCCGCCAGATGCGTGCTCGATGTATGCTTTGACTGCCTCACCGAGCAAATATTTTCCGCGCCCGACCTGCTTCAACACGCCATCACTCGTTAATTGCCGTATCCAACGGTCAGATTTGCCTACGATCGCGGCCAGTTCGCCAGTTTGAACTACTTGTTTATGCTGTGCGATTCCTTCCGCTTTTGCTTTCGCCATCGTCACACCCCTTGTTTCGCTTCTGCGATGAAAATACGCAGGTTCAATTTCAGGGCATTAATTCGAAGCTAAATTTCATATCCATTCCGTTCCTCCGGCCCCACATCGGAAGCGGAAGTTAAATTTTAAAATTGTGCCTAGCCAGATTTCGGGCTCATACGCACCCGCAGACCTATAGGGTTCCAGAAGGACCCACACTTTGCAATGGCCTGCCGAGTCGAACCTTACAGCTGGATACCCGCTGCCTCCTCTTTACTCAGCACGAAAACCCTCCATCTTCCCAACTCGAATGCCGCCCTTGTTAAGGCTGGCCAGACGGGCCGCTTCCATTTCAGAATTCTTGTAGTAACTAATGATGACCGTGCCGCCGTATAACCGTGCGTTCTCGATCGTGCAGTCCGGATGTTTCTTTGCCCATTCTGCTACCACTTCGGCCTTTGGCTTATCGGTAAAGAATGTGGATTGGTGCACTTGTGCAGCCTCCATATGCTCGTTCACCCCCTATGTTTTATGCCGTGATAAACCATGACCTGCAGGCGGTGCACGCCCTCTTATTCGCAAACGCTCGCTCAGTTCATATCACCTCGCACCAACATATTCACGCCTATAGAACCTAAATCGTTTATAGATTTAAACTATGGAGAGAACAGATAACCCCCTTTACGGTCATTAATTCCATGTGATACAATGATGCCAATGGGTTAAACGTTGACGCCTCCGCTGTTCGCTGCAGCTGGGCGTTTTTCTTTTGTCTCGATCAGCCCCAACAGATAGCCCTCTGGTAAACCGAGCACGATTTCGAGTTTGTACAGGTCTATCACCTTCCGGCCGTGCTCGTCCGTCTCGGATACCTGTGTATGAGCTTGTACGAACTCGGTCCGGCCTATGCCATTTCGGGATAGCCTATTCGTCAGTCCCTTCACTTTCGCTTCGAAATCGATCAACTCCATGGCGCTCCCTCCCTTATATCCTCCGGTTCAAATTGCCGCTGAAAAATGTTCAGCAAATCCGGCTCGATTGGTGCTGACGTTGATGATCCGCAGCGCATGCAGCGTAACGACAGCTGAGGATTCATTTTCACGCCTGGCTCGTCCGGTTCAAATGATACGATTCTTCGCATTGATGCTCCGCAACATTGCATGGTATGACCTCCTCGAAGTTGGCTATAATCTCGTCACGCTCACGCCGGAGCTGGTCCAGACGATCAATTAACGTCGACATTTCTTTTATGCCCATTGACCTAAACTTTCGGGCGTCGCTGATCTGCCTCGCTAGACTTGTGTGCTCTCGAGCAATTTCGACCAGTCTATCGCCCTTGTCGCTGTTGACTGCAATCCAAACGGCGCGTTTACTGTGTGACAATCTTCATCTTCCTTCCAAGTACCTTTTTAGGCGTCTATTGGTTACATCCGGCGCATTCATGACGGCCTTATTAGCTGAAATCAAAACGGCATCATCCGGAAGACCGAGAATTTGTTGTAGCTCAGTTGTAAATGTCAATGCGTCGCGCAGGTTGACGCGCTCCGGAAACGTCTTGCATTTGCCGTTCGGGTGAACTTTTGAATGAATAGAATAAAGTCCGTCGTCGTGCGCTTCCGCTATTAACCAGATATGGTCGGGGAAGCTGCTAAAAATCGATTTCGATTTATTTTGTTCCATGGTTATCCCCCCTTTATGAAATTTTGACCACGTTTGTTCAAGGCTGGGCATGCGGTCCGCAGGAGAGGGGTGAAATTTTTCGCCCCCCGTGCCTTACGTTCCATTTGCACCTAAATCAATTTGATGTTGGATCCCGAGCAATTCCGCCAGCTTCAGGAATGCGCGTTTTCTGTATTTCATGAACGTGCCTTCACAAATCTGCATTTCCGCATAGACTTGATAGTCGCGTACATATTCGCTATCGCATTGCATGTAGCGCTTCGTTATGAGCTCCTGTTCTACTGGTGCCAAGCATCCTATAGCCCTTTCGATACGTTCAACAAAAGCTCTTTGCTGCTGCCGTGTCAGTGCATACCTTTGCTGCTTTTCTTCATCCGCAAAGCCTATGAATACATCGGGCACACCATCGTCAAGAATGGTTTTAATGAATTGAGCGCGAACTAACAGTTCCTCGACCTTCTTCTTAAATGTTTTGCCCAGCGTAATCACCTCCCGGCATTATTCAAATTTCAAAGTGCCGTCTCCACGCGTGGAGAAAGGGGAATATCTTGCCATCGTTCTTTTCCGGAAGGTTTTCAAAGTGACGTTCGACTGCTTCCGTAAATGTTTCATTGTCGATATCGATGCTTTCCAGTTCTCTGCATTGACTCAGAATGGAGTCTCTTTGCTCCTCGGTAATAGGCGGATGATTTTTGTTGAACTTCTCCCAATAACCGAATCCATAGATTTCGAGAAAAAAATGCGCGTCGATTGGGAAATCGATGTATGTCTTTTCTTTATCTGTTGGTTCTTTATACAGTAGTTCTTTATACAGTGCATGTGGTGCATGGGGGGGGTGCATGTCATGCATGGGGGTTAGTGCATCATGTGCATTCACCTGTTCCGAATAACCCCCTCTATCACTAGGATCGATGACCACATACATATTACTCTCGCTGCCCTTATCTCCCCAACGTCTTTGCTTTTTCAGAAGCCCCATGCTCACCAATTCGTTAACGACATCTTTTGCCTTTCTCTCTCCCATCCCACTTTTCTCTGCAATCGTAGGAAAGCTCGGGAAAGCAGCCCCCGAGTTATTGTTACAACGGGTAAGATAAAGATAAATTGACAATTGATAGGTATTCAGGCCAAGATCGAAAGCGCTGTTTGGTGCCATGAAGAAACTGACTTTTTTCTTTTTGTTCAATCACCCCACCTACTCTCTTTCCACCAGCCTGACGTGAACTTCAATATTTTGATTTGCATCGAGCTCTTGTTTGACCGCCATTTGTAATACGCCGGTTTCATCATGATTCATCCAGGTAGCGGAGAAATACTTCACTTCTCCGGTCACCTTGTCTAGGAGCATGACCTCCATTCGTTCAATTTCCGGGTATAGTTCATGCTCGTTCTTCACCGTCCCGCCTCCTCTGCCTTTTCATCCGGCGAACCTCGATTAATCGTTCCTGCAGTTGCTCCATACACTCATGCAAACTACAGTCGCCATACACCCACCAAGTCATTGGTTCACATAGCCAACAAACGGATTCGTCATTCCGGCCGACGCCGTTTACTTGAAGAACTGTAAGCATCAGCTCCGCTTGTGTAGATTCCAGTGATGACACGGTTACACCGCAGGCCCCTAGCCGCCTCATATCGGTTTGCATCTGTTTTGCCAGCTTGAGCAGACTGATCGTGACGCGCCGATTTTGATAGGTCATGATTGCCGCCCTCTCATTTGTTCTTGAACCCATTTTTCGATTTCCCGCCTTCTGAAAAAGATACGGGACCGGACGCGGAAAAACGGTAATGAACTCTTGCGAACCATATCGTAAACAGTCCAAGCGGAAATTCTGAGGTACTCAGCTACCTCATTTGCGTCCATCGTTTCTTTCTCCGGCGCAATTGGTTGTTCATCAATCGCCGGTATCGCCGGTACCGCCGCTTGCTGCTGGGACTGGAGCAGCTGAATAACCTGTAAGAGAAGCATTTCTACGCTTGGCTTTGCTGGTTGCATTTCGAACAATTGCGGCATTTGAATGACGGTCGATGCCTTGTCTGCTATTCTTGCTTGTCTGCTCATTTGTACTTACCTCCCTAGTGGACTGTTATAGCCTGTTTAAGGCGTGTTACAGACGTTAAAGCGATATCTTGCTATGGATGTATTCTTCGATGCGTTGAATATCACTAACAAGCTCCTGCAGCGTCGTAGCCGTCGATTGCTTCACTTTCATTTTCACAAGATGCTTCGCTGCGCCGGCAAGACTGAGAAAATACCCGTGAGTGGTGACTCTCTCGGCCTTACCATCATTCCTCGTTTTGTACTCCCGAATCATGAAATTATGAGTATCGCTCTCGATGAACAAATTCTCTTCGATTTGAACCTTCATCTTTGCTTTCTCCCTTCTACCATTCGTTTCAAAGCTGTTTTGAGCTCATTTGAAGCTGTTCAGATCGCTCGTGTGCCAATCAAGGCGGATTGTACTAACCGGAACAAATAAGCCCTCCAACAGCTCATAACACGCTAAGAACAGCCTTTTATTTAATGTTTCGAACTACCCGAACCTCAGCCGGATCGCCTCGAAAGCAAGCTCCTTGTTTCTTGTATCCAAATAATCCATGATGTGAAGGTTCACAAGGTGACGCTCATTAAATAAGTGCAAAGCAAGCTCGAGCATGAACCGTTCGGATTGGCTCCAAGGCTTGGTAAGCTGCCTCAACCCCGTGGTCCTTATCTCGCCTTCATCGAAATCAAAATATTGCGATGTCATACAGCGCTGCAGCTTATCGTGCTTCGTAAACAAGTGCAGCGTCCCCCGCCAATAGCGGTCTTTCAGCAAATGTGCCGGTATCTGCATGGTGACTGTACCTCCTTCTGTTTCAATTTAAAATTTGCGGCTAAGGCAGCCTGAGTCGATTGTTTGTCGCGCTTGATGCGGGGAATGATTCGAAGCTTAATCACTTTCCTGCCAGTAGTTGCAGAGCGATAAGATTGCCGGATCAGGTGCGGACGTAAAGCCGGCCGCCGATCGATACGTCGAAGTAGGTCATGCGATGGCCTCCTTACTTTGCAGATGCTGCCGGTGCTCGCTCAATCACGAAAATATCATCGAACTCGACCTCCAACACTTCGGTCATACGCTTGGCCGTCTTCGGGCTTGGGCTGCGGTCACCGTTTACGATCTGGATCGTCATCGGCTGCGACATTCCGATCTCTTTGCTGAAATCGGTTTTGGTGAAGCCTTTCCGGATGATTAGTTCGTTTAAGCGGTTCGCGTCCTTCACTTTGACTTTCATTGTATTCATCACCTCATAACACTTGTTATTGATTGCTTGTGTTATGAGTATAGTTTATCTCAAGAACAATTGCAATGGGTTTTCGTAAAAAATAATTGCAATCGTTATGACTTGGATATACTATTGAAGTGAGGAAGGTGAACGAATTGGAAGCGAAAGATTTTGGAAGATATTTAAAGAGACTACGGGAAAACGCCGGCTTATCAATGGGGCAACTATCACGATTAGCAAAACTATCACAACCGTACATTTCACAAATCGAAAGTGGTCAAAGAGGCATACCTTCACCAGAAACATTAAAGAAGCTTGCTCAACACCTTGGAAAGACTCATGCTGAATTGATGGTAGAAGCAGGACACTTTAACATCTACGACTGGATACTAACACCCGAAGAAGAAGCGGAATTGGCAAAGAAGGAGCGAGCAGACGCATACTCAATAGAGAATGCCGAAAATGAACGAAAACAATTGGATTACGAGCTAACTGATATCCTTCAAAACAACAATATCACCTACCACGGCCACCCTCTCACCGATGACGACCGCCGGCGCATTCTCGACATGCTGGCCGTTCTGTTTCCGGATCGGAAATAAAGCTCAAACGGGGTTTCTACCTACGGAAACGTCATACAAGCAGGGTTTCCGGCGCGGAAACTGTTCCAAAACGGGTATACTCCAAAACGCGGACGGTCCGACTAAAATCCGACTCTCCAAAATCGGCGGCAAAATCCGCAAGGGGTGGGTCAAGTTAACCAATTCTGAGCTTCGGAAGTCGTTCTCAATCTGTGCAATTTTGCGTCGGTCGGTGGTATCTTGAAAGCTCAAGACCCCCGAAATCTGGGGTAGTTAAGCAAGGGGATCGTTCCAAATGAGGTCATCCCGGGAGGGCCTCCCCAAAGTTGGTGACACCCTACTGACCCTAAATTTCGGGGTAGCTAACCAATTCAGAATTGGTTAGGTTAGCGGCGTGCAGGAGTCGATCGGTAAAACCGAAACTTGTCGTAACGCAGTTTTGCGTTTTAATCACTCAGCGCAAAATTGCGCTTACTCGAGAACGGAATTTTTCGTTTTCAAAAAAGAATGTATGTTCAAAATACCCCCTTAAAGGAGGAGTCAGTACAATGGCAAGCATCCAGAAACGCGGTACCAACTCATGGCGCCTAATCGTGGAACTCGGATACGACGCCAAGGGTAAGCGAGTCCAAGAGAAAAAAACGATTAAGGTGGACGATCCCACTTTGCTCCGGGCGCCAAAGCGGCTCGAGAACTATCTCGACTTAGAACTCAAGAAGTTTCAAATCGAAGTTGAGGCTGGAACGTATGTCCGGCTGGAGAAGATGACGTTCGAAGCATTTGTTGAACATTGGATTAAAAAATTCGTGGACGTTGATCTAGAGGAAAAGACCATAGACAATTACATCTATCACACAAACCGACGAATCCTCCCTTACTTCGGCCATATGCACCTCGATCAAATCAAAACCATGCACATCAACGACTACCTCGAATATTTACGAAGCCCTGCAGCTCGTCTTGACGGTAAAGGCAAGCCGCTCGGATCGGCCACACTCGTCTATAATTACCGTGTGCTGCGAAGCATCTTTTCAAAAGCAGTCGAATGGCGCGTGATAAAGGATAACCCCATGATCGGCGTTAGCAAGCCCAAAGAAGACGATGTGAAGGAAATGGAAATTTATGACGAGAAGGAAATTGCCACTCTGTTCCAAGCGCTAGAAGGCGAACCACTGCATTTGCGCGTATTGGTTATGCTTGCAGTCACAACAGGACTCCGCCGTGCTGAATTAGCTGGATTAGAGTGGAACAAGCATATCAATTTAGAGCAAGGAACCTTAGAAGTAAAACAGACCATCCCCAAACTAAAGGACGGCGCGCCAGTAATAAAGGGACCGAAGAACAAAAAGTCCGCTCGGAAAATCGCGCTCTCCCCTTCTGTCATTAAAGAACTCGAAGATTATTATTTCGAATGGCGGAAGGATCGCCTTCAAATTGAGGATAAATGGGAAGGCGGTCAATATGAGTTTCTGTTTTGCCACGAAAACGGCAAACCTTATGATCCACAGCGACTAACGAAACGATGGATTGAATTCCACCGCGACCATAAATTAAAACCGATTAGGCTGCACGACCTCCGGCATACATCCGTGTCATGGATGATATTCAAGAAGGTCCATTCCGAGGCTATCGCCAAACGAGTCGGTCATTCGAATACAAAGATGATGGAGATATACGGCCACATCTTCGAATCGGTTGATAAGGCAGCCGCGAGCGTCTTCGACGATATCGTTGTACCTATGCGGAAAAAGGCGTAAAAAGCGGGCACCGAAATGGGCACCGATTGGGCACCAAATTCGCAAAACCAAACAAGTGTTCCCCCTTTTCCCACTACTAGCCTTTTTGACAGAACCCGCATATAATAAGGCATTCCAACTTTCACCCAACCCCAAAATGAGCCGAATTTCACATCTCCCATGAAAGGGTCTCGTCGAAAGACGGGGCCCGATTTTTTTTCACCGAAAACCCTGAAACTCTTATCCATATCCTAAAATAGCGCCTCAAGATCTCTCATCCGCTCGTGATGACCACGCCTTTTTCCCGTCCGAACACGACAAAAAGCCCCCAGCCTCAAACCGGGGACATCAGGATTCCTATCGAACGCAATCCGTTTAGCGAATAAACAAGGAATTCATCGAAAAATAAAACGGCATTCTCGCCAAAAAAGTACTTTAGACACTGCTAAACTTTTCCACGCCGTCATATATTCCTAGTACAACTACCTCTGCCGGTGGAGCACCTTCTGAAAGGAGGCGCCTCTCCATGGATGCTTTCCAAACGATTACGGTTATGTTTGCGTTCGGGATGTTTATTCTCACGTTGCTAACTTACATCGATAAGAGAAAGTAATCCGCTTTCGTTCGCCGGCATTCGTTCCGGTTTCTCAATCAGCTGCCCCACCGAAAAGGTTAGTTGCATTAGAGTTAGGTCTGCCCACCTGACTCTATTTTTATTGTGGCCGCCTTCAAAATATGACTCCCGATTCCCCATTTCGGATTGCCGACGTTAATCGTCCATGCTTGAACCGCACCAACAGGCAAAAACGGTTGACAAATGATTTCTAATGATGTTTATTGTAAAGTTATGCCAAGCAAAATTCGGTAAATCTAGACATGGCGGGTGTTTCGGATGAGGAAATTTTTCGTATTGACCGATATAGAAGGCGCAGCCGGTGTGGACAGCTTTACGCAGACACGGCCGGGAGACGGCTTTCCGGAGCGGTATGAAGCTGCCAAGAAGCTGCTGGCAAACGAGGTGAACGCATGCGTGGAAGGCATTCGCTCCGTATATCCGGATGCGCACATCGATGTTTGGGACGGGCACGGTCCCGGCGGACTGAACCGTGAAGACATACGGGACGCCAACTATTTGCGCGAAGGTCAGCCATACAAAAAAATAGCAGGTTACGACGCCATGCTGTTCGTAGGGCAGCATGCGATGGCGGGCACGTTTCACGCGCCGCTTAACCATACCTACTCCTCCAAAACGGTCGCCTATTACAAGCTGAACGGCACGTTTATCGGCGAGTTTGCGGCGAGAGCGTACATTGCGGGCGTTCAAGGCGTACCGACCGTTTTCTTGTCCGGCGACGATAAAGCCGCCTTGGAAGCGAAACTATTCGTTCCGGACATCGAGGTTGCCGTCGTCAAGCAGGGATTGGGTACGGAAGCCGCAAACCATTTGGAGGCCGGCGAAGCATGCTCGGTCATTCGCGACGGCGCGGCCCGGGCAGTAAGGCGTCTGTCCGAAATCGCCCCTTTCACCGCATTTCAGGCACCCTACGAAATCGAGATCGGGTTTCTTGCGGATGAGAATCCGGATCACATCAAAGGCACCGGCGTCGAATGGCTGAACAGCCGGACGGTCAGCATTCGCGAGCGCGATATCATGAGCTTCCCTTTTTTATAACCCCTTGCCGTACAGGCTAGGTTTTGCCAGAATCTATCCTTGTCGCAACATAAGGTTTTTTGATTAGCATTCCTCAACCATAACCGTAACTCGTAACGGACGAAAAGGCTGCTCCTGGTCAAGCGACCATGAACAGCCTTTTTTCGTAAATCCCGATTATTTTATCGATTATACCAATATCCCTTGATCCCTTTTTCGATGCGCATTAGCGCCTCGAGATAGTAATAGTCGCCCCAGATCATGAAATCGTCCGGCGAGCTGTTGCCGCGAACATGATACGATCCGCGTTTGATCAAGCCTTCCGCATCCGCTTCGCCGACTGTCGAGTAGTTGTCGACAAGCGATTTCAGCGAGCGCTCCAGCCATCCCTCGAAATAAGCGCGCTCCGGATCGTTCGCGTCCAAGTGATCCAACAGTTCGAGCAGCCCGGCGCAAACGATCGCGGATGCCGAGCTGTCGCGGTACGTCTGCTCGTCTACAGGCACATTGAAATCCCAGTATGCGACATTGTCTTCCGGCAAATGCTGCAGGAAATAGCGCGCCAAACGGCGGGACGTTTCCAGGAACGCCGGATCTTTCGTAAATTTATAAGAGAGCGCGAAGCCGTAAACACCCCAGGCTTGGCCGCGGGTCCAGGTGGAGCCGTTCTGATACCCTTGATGCGTCGTGCCGCCGATCGGTATACCGGTGTCCTGCTCGAAATAGAACGTATGATAGGAAGAATCGTCTCCGCGCACGAGGTAACGGCGGCTTTTCTCCGCATGCTTAACCGCGATTTCGCGGTAACGGTCGTTGCCGGTCATTTCCGACGCCCAATAGAGGAGCGGCAGGTTCATCAGACAGTCGATAATGATGCGCCCGCCCTGTTTCTCGTCGCCCAAGGGGCCCCAAGCCTGGATCAGCTGCGCTTCTTCGCGCCAGCGTCCCAGAAGCTTGTCGGCCGCCCGCAGCGCCAGCTGCTTGGCCGCTTCGTCCCGTTCGATAATCCAGCCCGCTTTGGCCGATAACGAATACAAAAAGCCGATGTCATGATGCCCCAGCGCGACGTCGCCGGCGAGGCGTTCGTCGAAGCTTTGAATGTTGCGCTGCGCCGCTTCGCGGAACGCTTCGTCTTTCGAGTACTCGTAGCAGAGCCACAGCATGCCTGTCCAGAAGCCGTCCGTCCAATCCGTATTCGGATTCAAGTTTTTCGTGTAACCGCCGCCGTCCAAGCCGACATGCGGGAATTGGTCGCCGAACCGTTCTATATTTTTGCGCGTTTTGGCAATGGCATCTTCAATCGCTTGTTTCCACATGGGTTCGATACACTCCTTATTGTAAGCACGAGTCTTTTCAAGCAACGGAAATCATTTTTCCTCTTGAAAGCTTATCGGACAGCCGCTCGGTACGCTTCCATATATTGCGCCGCCCGCTTCGCGACCAGCGAGAAATCGTTCTCTTTCACGGCTTCCGCGGTCAAATCGGAGCCGATCCCGACGGCAACCGCTCCCGCTTTGACCCACTCGCCCAGATTTTGCAGGGAAACGCCGCCCGTAGGCATAATGTTCGCTTGCGGAAGCGGGCCTTTGATCGCTTTGATCATCGCCGGCGAGAACATATTGCCCGGGAACAGTTTGACGATGTCGACGCCGAGTTCCAGCGCGGTCTGGATTTCCTGAACCGTCATGACGCCGGGCATGACCGGCACGCGGTAACGGTTGCAGAGCGCTATCGTTGCAGGGTTCAGCGACGGCCCGACGACGAATTCGGAGCCGCTCAGTATCGCCGCTCTTGCCGTTTCCGGATCGAGTACGGTGCCGACGCCGATGATCGCAAACTTGTCCGGGTCGGACGCGGTGCTGGAGTAGCGGGTCGCCAGACGCTCGATCGCTTTCAAGGCGAACGGAACCGTCATCGTCACTTCGATCGTCTTCAGACCGCCGGCAATCGCCTGCTCCGCCATTTCCACCACTTCATCCGGCGTTTCTCCGCGAAGTACCGCTACAACGCCTTCGTTAACGATTTTTTCGATCAGCTTCAATTTTTTCATAGGTTCCATCCGTTCCTTTCGATCAATCAGCCATCTCTCATCTGCCTGACTATGCTGCAGATTTAACGTTCCACATGCTTCTTGTTGCCGAGCACGGCTTCAACCTGCTCCCAAGTCGGCAAGCCTTGCCAATCGCCTTCCACTTGTACGACCATAGCCCCGATCAAACTGCCGATTCGCACGGCTTCCTTGCTGCTCATCCCCCGAAGCACGCCGGCCAGAAATCCGGCGCAAAAGCCGTCCCCTGCGCCAACCGTATCTACGACTCGCTCCACCGGGAAGAAAGGGACGGATTCGACTGCGCCGTTCTCCACGACGAACGTTTCCGCTTCTCCGCCCTTCACGATACAGACGCTGCCGAGCTGATGCAGGTGGCCGAAAATTCGATCCGTATCATCCGTATCGTACAGCAGCTTGAGCTCGTCGAGTCCGGGCAGGAAGTAATCGGCTTCCTTCGCGATCGGCAGCAGCGTCTCGCGGGCTTCTTCGATCGTCCACAGCTTAAGCCGCAAATTAGGGTCGAAGCACACTTTGACGCCGTTCCTTTTGGCCATGCGCACAGCTTCAAGAACCGTTTCCCGGCACGTGTCGCTGAGCGCCGTCGTGATGCCCGTTATATGCAGCAGTTTGGCTCCGGCAATGTACGATTCGTCAAGCTGCGCCGGCGTCATCGTGCTCGCCGCGGAAAACTTGCGGTAATAATAAACGGATGTCTTGCCGGCGACAGCCTCCCGCAGCATAAGACCGGTCGGCGAGCCTGTTACGCGCGAGGAGCGGCTGACGTCGACGCCTTCGCCCCTCAGGCGCTTCTCGATGATGTTGCCGATCGGATCGCTGCCGAGCAAGCCGAACCAGCCGATGCGGTGGCCAAGCCGGGCGAGCCCGATGGCGAGATTGCTTTCCGCGCCGCCGAACGATTGCTCGAGCAGCGGGCTGTATTCAAGTCCTTTGGAGCCGGTCGGAAACAGGAGGCCCATCGTCTCGCCAAAGGTTACCACTTCAGGCTGGTATTGCCGCATATCCGTCATGGAACGTTCCACCTCTTTTTATCTTGTCATCCAGCCGCCGTCTACGCATAATACTTCCCCGCTCATATAATCCGATGCCCGCGATGCCAGGAATACTGCTGGACCCTGCAGGTCCTCCGGCGTACCCCAGCGGCCGGCCGGGATTCGCACCATGATTTGCGAGTTGCGCTCGGTATCCGCCCGCAATGCGGCCGTATTATCGGTTTCCATATAGCCCGGCGCTATCGCGTTCACATTGATGCCCTTGCCGGCCCATTCGTTGGCGAGCGCCTTCGTAAGGCCCGCGACGCCATGCTTCGAGGCGGTGTAGCCGGGGACGTTGATGCCGCCCTGGAAGGTGAGCATCGATGCGATATTGATGATTTTGCCGGAGCCCTGCTTCAGCATTTCCCGTCCGGCGAGCTGGCAGAGGAAGAACACGCTGTTCAGATTCAGATCGATCACGTCATGCCAGTCCTGCGCCGCATGATCGGCTGCCGGCGTACGGCGGATGATGCCCGAATTGTTAACGAGAATGTCGATCTTGCCGAATACGGACAAGGTTTCGCTTACGACGCCCGGCAAATTTTCTTCCTTGCTCAAGTCCGCTACGATAATATGCGCTTTACGGCCCATAGCGAGTATTTCGTCGTGCACCTCGCGATTTTTGCCGCTGCTTGTCACGATGGCGATGTCCGCTCCGGCTTTGGCCAAGCCGATCGCGATCGCTCCGCCGAGACCTTTGGCGCCGCCGGTCACGATCGCCGTTTTCCCTTGCAAATCAAACAAGCTCATATGGTCACCCCGTTTATTTTTCAATCGTCAACCCGTTGGCTCTGTACCTGTCCGCCACCTCATCCGCCAGTCCGCTGTCCGTAATGATCGTATGCACCTCGGACAGCTCGGCGAACGTCATCAGCGCGTACTTGTCGAATTTGGTCCTGTCGGCAACGCAAATCGTTTCTTTGGCGCAGGCCATAAGCGCCCGCTTCTGCTCCTGCAGCTCGCTTGTATAGATCGTAAAGCCGTAGTCCGCATGAATGCCCGAGGTCGTCAGAAAGGCTTTCTGAATGTTCAGCTTGCGAATGAAACCGATTGCGTCGGCGCTGATCAGCATATTGCGCTGCCGGTATCCCCCGGGCACGACCAGATGAATGCGGTCCTTGCGGGCGAGCTCGCTAATGATAAAGAGGTCGTTCGTAATGACCGTAAGCGGCGCGTTGTCGAGCAGCTTGGCGATTTCGAGCGTCGTACTCCCCACGTCAAGCGCGATGATATCGTTCGGTTCGATCAAACGCACCGCCTTGGCCGCAACCTCCGCTTTCTCTTCCAGCTGCTTGGCATTCGGCTCATGAGATGGAAGCAGGCCGCGGTCGGCGTCGTTCTTTAGAACGGCGCCGCCATGTATGCGCACAAGCAATCCCTGCTGCTCGAGCTTCTCCAAATCTTCTCGTACCGTTTTGCCGGTTACCTGAAGACGCTCGCTAAGCTCCGAAACCTTGACCTCCCCTTCTTGAAGAAGAACGGCCATAATGCTTTCATGGCGCTTCAAGCTCGACATGCTACTTCAATTCCTTCATCGCGACGGCGTCCATATCGGCAAACTCTTGGTTTTCGCCGGCCATTCCCCAAATGAACGTGTAGTTGCTAGTGCCCACACCGCTGTGAATCGACCAGCTAGGAGAAATAATCGCTTGCTCGTTGCGTACGACAACATGACGGGTTTCCGTCGGCTCGCCCATCAAGTGGAAAACGACGCCGTCCTCCGGCATATCGAAATAGAAGTACACTTCGGAACGGCGGTTATGCGTGTGACAAGGCATCGTATTCCACATGTTGCCCGGCTTCAGCAGCGTCATTCCCATTACGAGCTGGCAGCTCTTGATCCCTTGCTCGTGAATGTATTTGTAGATCGTTCTTTCATTCGAGTTGGTGATGCTGCCGAGATGATTCGGCTCCGCTTCGCTAATAGCCGCTTTAACGGTCGGATATTCTTTATGCGCGGGAGTCGAGTTCAGATAGAAACGGGCCGGATTCGCGTTGTCGGCGCTTTTGAACAGCACTTCGCGCTTGCCTAGTCCGACATAGAGGCAATCTTTCGTTTCCATAATGAATTCTTCGCCGTCTACCACGACCGATCCGCGAGGACCTACGTTGATGATGCCGATTTCGCGGCGCGCCAGGAAAAATTCCGCTCCCATCTCTTTGCGGTCCGCTTCCAATGCAATCGTGCCGTTCGTCGGAATAGCGCCGCCCGTTATGATCCTGTCGACATGGCTGTATACGAGCTTCAGTTCGCCGGGGACGAACAGCCCTTCTATTAAATACTCGCTTCTCAATTGTTCGGTATCAAATGCCTTTGTTGCAGCAGGGTTCGTAGCGTAACGGATTTCCATCGTTCGTACCTCCATATAAGTAAGTTTTAGTTCCATTTCCTAAGCAAAGTATAATACATCGGTACGTTTATGTACATATATTTCCGAAATATCAAGTTCATTTACGTTCGTTTTCGTTCTTTTCCATGAAAAGACACTCGAGAATTGAACAACTTACGATTGACTTGAACCGCTCCTCCCAATCTTGAACTAGCATTCCCTGAGCGGGTAACCGATTATCCTGTGCATGAAGGCCCTATCGGCATCCGTACTCATTAATGGCAAAAACCCGCTTGCCGCGGGTCCAAGGTCGGTTCTATGAAGCTGTCGAGTCACCGAAATCCTTCCGGTAATACCGGCGATCGAACGGGTACCACATCACGTGAAACACGATATGTATGACAATGGCCGAAATCAGGCCGAATTGCAGCAATGCATATCCGCAAAAAATAGCCACCCACAAATTGCCGAAAAGCGAAGTGACTACTAGGAGAGGCGTCTTCTTGCACCCTTCCGCGACCAGTCCGGGAATATGAGCAAGTCCGAAAACGACACCCGTCACCACAAGCGAAATCCACACGACCGCTTCATTGAGCGGAGCGATAAGCGACGCCAGCCACAGCAAGAGCGTAAGCAGCCCGAAGCGGAACATGACCTCCTCGTTGATTCCTCCGGACGTTATCCTGGCGAGCAGCCCCAATCTTAAACGCAGCCGTTCCGTCAGCATGACGCTTTCTTTATCCATCCGCTTGCGAATGTAGCCGTAATAGGCGAGCAGCCAGACTCCCGTACAAACGACGCCCCAAAGCAGGCCGTACCCCGTTTGCCTCCACAACGACTGGACGTCGGCCGTTTCGCCGTAAAACAGACTTTCCAGAAAAGGCTCTCGAATCCCTACGAGCGGTCCGAAATACGTGCCGATTATCGCAGGAATGACGATAAGCAGCACGTTTTGCATAATCATAATCATAAGAAGCTTCGGTTTGCTGACCTCCGTCATGCCGAATTCAGGCTTATGGCGAAGCTGTTCCGCCGAGAAAGCGCTCATCAGCACGACTCCCGGCAAGCATAATGCAACGATACTGACAAATAATGCCCATTGAAACATATGGATAGCTCCTTCTCGAACATTTTCCTTGAAACGGCACTGGCAGCGGCATTTCTGAGATTTCAAAAAAGCCGCGAAACAAGTCCGCAGCTTAATTGTCATCGATTCCTATAGGAAATGCAAACGGGAAATACGGCTATCCGCCTGTCTTAATCGACGCCGTGCGTGTCCGGCCGTCCCATTCCACCTTGCCGCCGAACGCTTCTCCAATCCACCTGACAGGAGCCATCGTAAAGTTGTTTACCAACTCTGCGGGCTGTTCCAGCTTTTCGGAAACGCCGTTCTTTACGGCTGTAGCTTGACCAATGGCAAGAGAAACGGTCATTCCGGCTTTTTGACCCTTTGCCGTACGGGTTGCGTTGTCATAGTCGACGGTTGCGCCCATCGCTTCGAAAATCGCCCGCAGCGGCGCAAGCGTGCTTCCGTTTACGATAACCGGATGCTGCTCCACATCCAGCTTCTTGCCGTCGACGACAACGGATACGATCGAGGACAGCGCAATCGATTTGTCGGAAGCCAAAGCGCCGTCGGCGCCGTAAACGCGAACCCCGAACGAAGAGCCTTCCGGCACGTCCCCAGCCGATAGTTCCAAGTAAAAAGGTGCTTTCGTCTGCGACCCGATAACGGTTCCATTTAGCACGTACTCGATCTTGCTAATGAACGCTTCGGGAATTTTTACGAAAGGCACGATTCTCGTAGATTCGGCGAAGGACGCGCTCCCTTCCGCTTTCGTATAGGCTTGCGGCTTTGCCGGGTGCACACCCTGCTCGATCTTGGTCAAGAAGTTCGGCCCCGCGATAAGCGTCTTATAAGCTTTCAGCATCTCGTCATTATCACTGAGCAAATAGTTGTTGCGCGAATCCTTTTCCTTCATGTCTACATTAAAATAGGTAATGGCCTTGAGCCGCGGATATTTCATTGGCATTACTTCATAAAGCCGGGCCAAATTCATGAGCGCCCAATCGGTATAATCCTCGCCGTCCGCATTCGTAAAATGCGCGACCGCCGTTTCGCTGATCATGATCGGCTTGCGGTCCGCATACAAGCCATACAGCTCGTCGAGACGCTCGATCGGGGTTTGGCCGAACGCCGGCTTGGCCGGATCCCCATGTTCGTACGGTTCCGTATATAGGCTTATGCCAACCCAATCGACATAAGCGTCGCCGGGATAATAGGCATCCATCGAATAGCGCGGCACATCGCCGGGACTCCAAACCATCGCGACATTCGGCGCTTCCTCGGCCATGATGTCATGGATCATCCGAAACTTTTCGATATAGGCTTGCGGATCGCCGTTCCATTTCGTCCAGGCGCCGTTCATTTCGCTGGCATAACGAAGAAATATCGGAATGCCGGACGCTTTGGCGTCACGAGCCCACTGACGGACGTAAGCGCCGTCGACGACGGCATCAAGACCTTCCGACGGCTCCCAGCCGATTTGCAGGCCGGCGCCCGCTTCTTTGGCGTTCTTCGCGTGACCGTTCGGAAATTTGGTTCCCCATGGCGCATAAGCCAAGTAAATCGCATGTTTCTTGCCGTAAAGCTGTTCGGATTTCGTAAAGTAATTGCCCATTTTCGGATCGCGTTCGGAATAGAGCCCAAGGTATACGCCCGATTCCGGTTCGTATTTGGCCAGGCTTCCTTGTTCGGGCGCCGCCATCCGTTTCGCGAGCCCGGCATCGTTCGAGGAAAGATAGATATCCGTTACCGTCCGCAAATGCTCGGCACGCTGCAGGTCTCCCGCTCCCCAATCTCTGCCGGCCTTCAGCCAATATTCGTTTTCCAGCTCGTAATATTTGATGGCGTTCTCGTAATCCTTCGCTACTTTATCGTAGTATTCGTCGATGTTGCCGGCATAGACCGCCGCGTTCTCCCAGTTTCCTTTCCCCGCCTCATATTGCATGAGCTCGTCCCAGTACGGAATAGCCCCAGCCGTATTTCCGGCGCCGTTCAGCGACTCGGCTTTCACGTGCAAGTCCCAATAGTAATCGGCGTGAGCCGTTTGCGGCACCGCCGTTCCCGTCAGCAGCAAGCCCGCAATCGCCGTTATAGCGGTGATCCGGGATACGCCCCGGCTTTTCATGCCGCTTACTTCTGCGTATATTTTCTTCATCTGAATTCCCCCCGCCTTGTTCAATGCGCTATGTATGGACAAAAGTTCCACACTTATTATAGCGGATATTGCCGTAAACTGGCATCGTTTTTGCGGAATTCCGTTTAAAATGGCGGACCGCGCTCGCTTCTCCTCCCTTGATGTTGTAAAATAACGAAGGAACGGCCTGCGTCTTCCGGGTGCAGGCAAGCGTTTTTCTAAATGAATCGCAATCAACGTTACGAAAACCAATAGACGAATCGAAGGATGGGACAAGCACATGTTTTCCGCAAAAGACTGGCAAGACTACGAATTAATCGATACGGGCGGCGGCGAAAAGCTGGAACGCTGGGGCGGCTATACGCTTCGCCGGCCGGATCCGCAAATCATATGGCCGCTGGAGAAGGAAACCGGCCAGTGGCTTCATGCCAACGCCCACTACCACAGAAGTTCAAGCGGCGGAGGTCAATGGGAATATAAACAGCAATTGCCGGAGCGGTGGACCATTTCATACGGCAATCTGAAGTTCCACATTAAACCGACCGGCTTCAAACATACCGGACTTTTTCCCGAGCAAGCGGTCAACTGGAGCTGGATGATCGATAAAATCAAAGCGGCGCGCCGTCCGATCAAGGTGCTCAATCTGTTCGCCTACACGGGCGGAGCCTCGGTCGCTTGCGCTTCCGCAGGGGCTGAAGTCTGCCATGTCGACGCAGCCAAAGGCATGGTCCAATGGGCCAAGGAAAATCTTCAGCTTTCCGGGCTCGGCGATCGCCCCGTCCGCTTCATTACCGACGACGTGTTCAAGTTCGTCCAGCGCGAGCAGCGGCGCGGCAGCCGGTACGACGCCATCATCATGGACCCTCCGTCTTACGGACGCGGACCGAACGGCGAAATGTGGAAGCTTGAGGAAGATCTCTTTCCGTTCGTACAAACCTGTATGTCCATTCTGACGGACAGGCCGTTGTTCATGCTGATCAATTCCTATACGACGGGGATCTCGGCTACGGTGCTTACGAATATTTTAACGATGACGCTCAAGAAAAAATACGGCGGCGCCATAACCTCCGGTGAAATCGGACTGCCGATAACGGAGTCCGGCATGCATTTGCCTTGCGGCATTCTCGGACGCTGGGAGGAAAAACAATAATGGCCTCCGGATCCCGATCCGCGGTTCCGGTATTGTTCGAAGACAATCACCTCCTCGTCGTCGAGAAGCCGGTCAATATGCCGACCCAAGAGGATGAATCGAAGGATCCCGATTTATTGAGCGTACTGAAGGAAGACATCAAGCAACGCTACGGCAAGCCCGGCAACGTGTACCTCGGACTCGTCCATAGGCTCGACCGTCCGGTCGGGGGCGTCATGGTTTTCGCCAAAACGTCCAAGGCGGCCTCCCGCTTGTCCGATATGGTGCGCACGCGCGCTTTCGGCAAAACGTATGTCGCAGTCGTCCGCGGCAAGCCAAAAACGCCAAGCGGCCGGCTTGTCCATTATTTGCGTAAGGATAGCCGTACCAATATGGTACGAGCCGTACCTAAGGGAAGCGCGGAAGCGAAGGAAGCGATTCTCGATTACGAGGTTGTGGCCGGCGCCGAAGGCCTGTGCCTGGTAAAGGTCAAGCTGCAAACGGGCAGGCCCCATCAAATCCGGGTACAATTTGCCTCGATCGGCTGCCCACTGTACGGCGACCAGCGCTACGGCGCTCATGTCAACGAACCGGGCCAGCAAATCGCCCTTTGGTCGATTCGCTTATCGTTCGAGCATCCGACGCAGAAGGAGCAGCTTGCCTTCGTCTCGCTGCCGCCGCGCGACTATCCTTGGGTGCTGTGGGACAGCCCGGTGCTGGACGCCATAAGGGATTAGCGGGAAGCGATAAGCTTCAGCGCAATCCTTCACTTTGTGGGGTGATTCTTTCGGGGCTCCCCGCAAAGTAATCGGAATACGCTTCAACGCAATACTTCACTTTGTGGGGTGATTATGTGTGCGGAAGATTTACGATCGTCGTCAGCTGGGATGAGCTGATGCTAAGGTTCATGCTCGAGCAGGTCGCTCCTCCCTTCCACCGGCCGCAATACAATGTCGCGCCGAGCCAGATGATCATGGCGATCATTAACGACGGGGAGAAAAATCGCCTCGGAGAGCTGAAATGGGGACTCATCCCCAACTGGGCTAAGGAAGAGAAGATCGGCAATCAAATGCTGAATGCGAGAGCCGAAACAATCGCGCAAAAGCCGGCCTTCCGTACCCCGCTCGAGAAGAAGCGCTGCCTCATTCCGGCCGACGGCTTCTACGAATGGAAACGGTCCGGCAGCGGCAAACAGCCTATGCGGATTACGCTAAAATCAGGCAGCCTTTTTGCCATGGCGGGCTTGTACGAAACATGGCTCGCCCCCGACGGACGAAAAATCAGCAGCTGTACGATCATCACGACAACGCCGAACGAGCTGGTCAAGGACATTCACGACAGAATGCCCGTCATTTTACGACCGGAGGACGAAGCCATGTGGCTGAACCGCGAGGTGCGGGAGCCTTCTCGTCTGCTCCCTTTGCTGCAGCCGTATCCTGCGGAGGACATGCATGCTTACCCGGTATCGCCAATCGTCGGCAACGTCAAGAACGACAGTCCGGCATGCATGGAACCGGTCGCCGGGCTGCTGTGAATAAGTCTCATACCCTTTCCACCGAATTGAGAATCTCTTTGCCCCGCCCTGCCGGCAAATCAAAACGGAACGCAGCGGTCTCCTGCCGCCCGTTCCGTTTTTTTGCTGCACGACTTCTGCTATCGGAACATTCCCCATAGCTTCAGAAGATGAAACGTGTTGTTCGGATCGATTTTTTGATCGATGACGAATGCGATAATATTTTCCTCTTGCCTCTGCGTAATATTTTCACCGAGCACCTTGGCCGCCTGTCTAAGCAGTTTGCGAATTTTCTCCCTATCCTGCAGATCCGCTTTGGTCACACCGTATAAAATGTACTTGACCCGCTCCTTCGTCGCCGGATTTTTCATTTTCAGCTTAATGCGTTCGACAAGCTCCCGCTCTACGCCATAGCTCAGATAGTTCACGCTTCGACACCTCCGTCAGTACCCTAAGCTCCGAAGCGAATGCTTCGTGCGGACACAAGCCCTCTCTTTCAGCATATGAGGGGCTGGGCGAAAATGTTCCGGCAAATCGTCGAAGCTTGTCTAAACGAACCGCTGCGCGCATGCAAAAAAGCCCCGCACGGCATCTAAGCCTGCGAGGCTATTCCCTAATCCAGCAATTCGCCCGTCAATACCTGCTCCCGCTGCAAATACTGGCGCAGCGGCAAATATTCGACGGACGTCCAAAACTCGCTTTTGGCGACGAGCTCCGCTGCGTCGTCGCGCGCCAGCTCCAGCGTTTCGAAGTCCGCCAGCATGTCGGCGACCCGAAACTCGGGTACGCCGCTCTGCTTCGTCCCGAAAAAATCGCCGGGGCCGCGAAGCTCCAAGTCGCGCCGGGCGATTTCGAAGCCGTCGCTCGTCTCCACCATCGCGCGCATGCGCTCCTTCCCGACTTCAGTCTTCGGATCCGCTAGCAGCACGCAGAACGACTGATGCTGGCCTCGCCCGACCCGCCCGCGCAGCTGATGAAGCTGCGACAATCCGAATCGGTCCGCATCATATACGACCATCAGCGTGGCATTCGGCACGTCGACGCCGACCTCGATGACCGTTGTCGAGACGAGCACCTGAAGCCGGTTTGCGCCGAACTCCGTCATGATCTCTTCCTTCTCCTGAGCGCTCATGCGCCCATGCAGAAGTCCGACGCGCATAGACGGAAAGTGATGCGTCAGCTGCGTATGCACATCGATCGCATTTTGAACGTCAAGCTTCTCCGATTCTTCGATCAGCGGACAAATGACATAAGCCTGTCTGCCCGCCTTCACTTCCCGGTCGATGAAACCAAGGACGCGCTCCAGCATATCGTGCTTGACGGCGTAAGTCTTGATCGGTATCCGGCCTTTCGGCAGCTCCCGAAGGGTCGAAACGTCCATATCGCCGAATGCGGTAATCGCCAGCGTCCTAGGGATCGGCGTCGCCGTCATCGTCAATACATCCGGCGTCATTCCTTTGCGCCGCAAAATGCTGCGCTGATTGACCCCGAACCGGTGTTGCTCGTCGGTTACGACGAGTCCGAGCTTGCGGAAGTAAACATCTTCTTGAATGAGCGCGTGCGTGCCGACGAGAATATCGATAAGTCCCATTTGCAGCGACGAAAGCACTTCACGTCTCTTCTTGTCCGTCAAACTGCCGGTCAGCAGACTCACTTGGATGCCGTATGGCTCGAAGAGCCGTTCCAAGGACCGTCTATGCTGCTCGGCCAATATTTCGGTCGGCACCATCAGCGCGCCCTGCGATCCCGCCTTTACGACAGCGTAGAGCGACACGGCGGCTACGACCGTTTTCCCCGCGCCGACATCGCCCTGCAGCAGCCGGTTCATCGAGAACGGCTTGCGAAGGTCCTCCAATATTTCGGCGATGACCTTTTTTTGCGACTCGGTCAGCTGAAACGGCAGCGCTCGCACGAAGCCTCTGACGGCCTCCGAATCGACAGAATGCGCGACGCCGTCGGCACGGCTTTTGTTCATCGCCCTGTAAGCCTGCAGCTTGAGCTGAAACAGAAACAGTTCCTCGTACACCATCCGCCTTCGCGCTTCCTTGCCTTCCGATACGTCGGAGGGACAATGGATCAGCGCTACGGCACGCTTACGCGGCATTAGCCGGTATTTGTTCATCAAATCGCGAGGCAGAAGCTCCTCAATCATTTCCCCGTATTGCGTGAGCGCCTGAGCGATCATTTTGCGCAAACCGTATTGCGTTACCTCGCCCGCCAAGGAATAAATGGGCTGCAGCGTACCGACTCTGGAGTTTTCCTTGCCGACGAATTCGGATGTGGAAACGGTCATCTGCTGGCGCTTTCCTTCCCATTTGCCGGTCAGCACAATCTCGAGTCCGGGCTTGAGCTGCTCCTTCAAATAAGGTCGGTTAAACCATACGGCGGTAATAAAAAACTTGTCCGATACGACCTTGCACGAAAGCTTCGCCTTGCCTTTTCCGAATCGCTGCAGGACGGGCTCGCTATAGATCGTACCTTGTATCGTAATCTTCTCGCCTTCCTTCGCTTCCGTTAAGTCGCGGATATGGTAATCCTCATATCGGAACGGAAAGTATTCCAGAAGGTCCGATGCCGACCGGATGCCCAGCGCACCCAGTTCTTCGGCTTTTTGCGTCCCGATGCCGCGAACTTGGCGAACGGGTATTTCGTGCAAATCGATCATGCCGCTTCGGGAAGCATGAATACGGCAACCGTACCGGGACCGACATGCGTGCCGATTACGGGGCCGAGCGTCGTATAGGTTAGCTCTTTGACGTCAAAATGTTCGCAGATAACGGAGCTGAATTGCTGGGCATTCTCCATCGAGCTGGAGTGTGCAATGACGATGCGCACCGGTTTGCCGCCGAAGCCCGACTGCTCCTTAAGCAGTTCGACGATACGAAGCGTCGCTTTTTTGTGACCCCTGACCTTGTCGACGGATATGACCCCGCCCTCGGCGTCCAGGGATAAAATCGGCTTAATATTAAGCAGCGATCCGACGAAAGCGGCGGCCCGTCCGATTCGCCCGCCTTTTTGCAAATATTCAAGCGTGTCCACCAAAAAGTAAAGTCCGCAATGATCGCGGATCTTCGCGATCGCTTCCAGGCACTCCTCTTTGCTTTTCCCTTGCCGGGCGGCTTGAGCAGCCGCGATCGCCATTAAGCCGATACCGTAGGAAGCCGATTTGGAATCGACGACCGTAACGTCCGTCTCGTCCTCCAGCATCGATTTGGCAAGAACGGCCGACTGGTAGGTGCCGCTCAATACGGCAGCCAAATGGATGGAAATGATTTGCGTATCCGGCCGCTCCGCAGCTATTCGCTTGTACGTTTCCAAAAACTCCACGGGAGAAGGCTGAGAAGTCGTCGGCAGCACCGGCGAACCCGCCAGCTTCTCATAAAACTGATCGGATTCGATCGTAACCGAGTCGTGGAACGTTTCCGTTCCGAAATGAACCTTGAGCGGCACCATTTCAATACCGAGGGCTTCGCGCAACTCGCGAGGGATGTCAGCTGTACTGTCTATTACGATTCGAATATTGGTCAAAAACGATCACCCCGAAACTTATTTATCTCCATAGCTTGCGGACATGTTGCGAAAAAGCCGCTATTCGACGCCGAACAAGTAAGCGTAAACCGGCTGCCCGCCTTGGTGAACCTCGACTTCCGTGTCGGGATAAGCGCCTGTCAAGTACGCTTCAAGCGCATCCGTCTCTTCCTCCGCCGCATCCGAGCCCGAGAGGACGGTTACGAGATCTCCGCCTTCCGCCAGCATACAATCGAGCAGTTTGCGGCACGTTTCGCCGATTTCCGGACAGGAAGCGACGATTTTGCCGTCCATGATGCCGAGAAAATCGCCTTCTTTAATGTCTACACCGTCGATCGACGTATCGCGGACGGCGTTCGTCACTTGCCCCGATTTCACCTGCCGGACCACCCGGTTCATCGCTTCCGTGTTGACGGCTTCCTCCTCCGCAGCGGCCTGGAACGAGAGAGCTGCCGCAATGCCTTGGGGAATCGTTTTGGAGGGGATGACGATAAGCTCCTTATCGTCGACAAGCTCTTTGGCCTGCTCGGCGGCGAGGACGATATTGGAGTTGTTCGGAAGTACGTATACCCGTTTGGCCCCAACGTTTCGAACCGCTTTGACGATATCTTCCGTGCTCGGATTCATCGTCTGCCCGCCCGAAATGATCTCATCGACACCCAAGCTGGAAAAAATCTTCGAGATGCCTTCTCCGATCGCCACAGCAACCATACCGTTCGGCTTCAAGGCGTCTTTAACAGGCGTTGCCGCACTAGCTCCGGTCATTCCTTGGATTTGAGACGATTGCTCGAGTCCGCCGTTCCACGCGTGGGCGTAGGCCTCGTCATCATGCGTGACGATATGGGAATGCTGCTCGCGCATATTTTCGATTTTGATTTTGGTCAAATCTCCGTATTGCATGGCATAGTTCATCACTTCGCCCGGATATTCCGCGTGAATATGGATTTTAACGAGTTCGTCATCCGCTACGACCAGCAGAGAATCGCCGAATTTGGACAGGGCGGTGCGGAACGCCGTTTCTTCGAATGCGGCTCCTTTATGTTTACCTGGGACGAGCTTCACCATAAATTCGGTGCAATAGCCGAACTCAATGTCTTCCGCCGACATTTGAGCTTGAGCGCTTCGGCCGGATGATGCGTGAGGAACCGCAGCCTCTCCATGAGCCGCGGCGCTGCCTGTGAAAGCATGAGACGAAGCCGCCTCGACCGCTTTCCCCGACAACGCGGCAAGAAACCCCTCATAGATGAACATGAGCCCTTGTCCGCCCGCATCGACAACGCCCACCTGCTTCAAGACCGGGAGCAAGTCCGGCGTACGCGCTAGCGACTGATTGCCTGCCGCAAACGTTTCCTCCATTAGCTCCGTGACGTCCGAGGTTCTGCGTGCTTGTTGAATGGCGTGCTTGGCCGCCTCTTTGGCAACGGTCAGGATTGTACCTTCAACCGGCTTGACGACCGCTTTGTAAGCTGTATCGACGCCCTGCTGCAGGGCAGCGGCGAATTGCTGCGCGTTGATTTCCTCGCAAGACTGGACGGATTTCGCGAACCCGCGAAACAGCTGCGACAAAATAACCCCGGAATTACCGCGAGCCCCCATCAACAAACCTTTGGACAGCGTTTCCGCTGCGTGCCCGATATGGTCTGTTTGCTTTTTGCGAAGCTCCTCGACACCCGAAGTCATCGTTAAGTTCATATTCGTGCCCGTGTCTCCGTCCGGAACGGGGAACACGTTCAACGCGTTCACGCGGTTTACATTATCATGCAAATATCGAGCTGCCGTAAAAACCATTCGGATAAAATCCGCACCGGTCAAACGACTAAAGCGCTTACCCAAATCCATTCTCCTTCCTATTGCTGCTGATCGTTGTTTGCTTACCGGATGGATGGCTGAGCTGATGATTACTTCGCGACACGGACTCCCTGGACATAAATATTGACGGAATCCACATCAAGGCCGACTACCTGGCTAAGCACGTACTTTACTCGGTTTTGGACATTATGCGCGACTTCCGAAATTTTTGTGCCGTAACTGACAATAATATAAAGATCTATATGAAGCAAGTCCTGCTCTCTGCGCACGACGACGCCGCGGCTGAGGTTCTCCCGGCCGAGGATCTCAGCAAAGCCGTCCTTCAGTTGGTTCCGGGAAGCCATGCCGACAAGTCCGTAGCATTCTACGGCAGCCGATCCGGTAAGCGTAGATATGACTTGGTCGGATACGTGCACGGACCCGAGTTCGTTCTTCACTTGTATGGGCACCTGAGTTCATTCCCTTCATGTTGATCGCCTATATCGCTGTCGGATGTAATACGTGTTTGTCCCGGTTTACATGTTCAATGGAATAGTTCGTCCCTAAATTGTCACTTGACTTCCGGGATTACCTTACATTGTACTATAAATTCTTATAAAAACCTAGACGGACGCCGGAAAAATTGAACGGGTTCATTGACTTGCCTCTTTTTACTATGCTATTATATTGAAGTATGTTTAACGACTGCTTATGGCATTAAGCTCCGAACGCTTACAGAGGAGGTGTAATTCATGTCTCGCAAATGCTTTATTACAGGGAAGTCCCCTAAACAAGGTAACAACGTTTCCCACGCGAACAATAAAACCAAGCGCACATGGGGTGTCAACGTACAGAAAGTACGCATTCTCGTCGACGGCAAACCAAAGCGCGTTTATGTGAGCACCCGTGCATTGAAATCCGGCAAGGTTACACGCGTGTAGTCGAACGGATACAAGCGGGAGCGACTTTCGTCCTTCGAGACAAGCCGTTCCGCTTTGAAAGATAAGCATCTCTTATCTTTTAAAAAAAGCACCTGGGAACCAGGTGCTTTTTTGTCGTTGCATAAACGGTTTTGCGCCTCATGTTCCGCAAGGTCCCTTCCTCATCTCTTCAAGCGATCGACCGATCCACAACATCACGCAAGGCCTTTTCAGCCGAGCAGCAACATGCAATCCAGGCATGCGCCAGACGCACTAGGAACCGGAAATGTTGACATAGGAAAAAGGCGGATGAACGATGGCTCCCGCCAAAACGGAATATACGGGGACTGCTTTTCAACTTAGAGGGAAGCGGCTGTCCGGCATCATAAACCGTTATGGACGGCTCCGGGCTAAAAGCGCCGGATCGTATGGGGCAGCCCTATGTCCGGATGAAAGATCGACAAGAGCGGCACCGCTTAAACGAAGCGTTGCCGTGCTGTCTTCCCGGTAAGTACAATGATGCCGCCCCGTCAATCAGTTTTTGCTGAACGTATTCAAGATGGCCTTAACGAATCCACCCAAAAATTTTGGCAGCTTTACCGTATAAAATTTCATTAGTACCCCTCCCGAGAGTTTGCGTTACTGTCAGTATATTCCCCGTTCGCCGGAAAAGTGCCTACCGTTTCGGAAAAAAAACGGTTCGCCGCAAACAAGAACCCTCCGTCAATGGGCTTGACGATTTTGCCCTTACAAGGATCGAAGACAGCAGTGCTGCTCTACGCACGTTGATTCCCGCCCGCCGGGATTGCTTCCCGGCATTTCGGGAACACAAGGATAAACGTCTAACGGCGTCTTTTGATGCCGTGCGTTTGCCGAGATGATGAACAATCAGCGGAGATATACTTTCTGAATCATAAAAATAAGGCTACAAAAGCTCGCGCTCTTGTAACCTATAGTATGATAGCGATTTTTCTTTTATGCGGCTCGCCCCGATTTTCTGCGCGTCGCTTTACTTCTGCTGAACGCCCTCCAGATAAGCCGGATTGATCGGCCAATCGTACGCATAGGCAAGCGTCACATAAACCGCGGGCAGTATCAACGCGAAGACGACGACCAGCGCTACAAAGCCGATTCTAGCTCCTATTGAGGCATACATCCGAAAAAATTTGATTCCGATTACGATTGCGCCAAGCGAAAACGCATACCGGAACACGCCTTCCACTAAAATAAAAGCGGACATCAGCACGCCGCACAGCAAGCTAAAAGCTATAAATATAAGAACGTTGCGCAAACCCGCCACTGTATATCCCCCTTTAGAGCCCCGGAGCCCTGCAATCTATAATCACGATCCCCGAATGAGCCGGATCGCCTTCGCCCGGTCGGGATTCTTGAATATCGCGTTGCCGGCAACCAAAACATTCGCCCCGGCTGCTTCAACGAGCCTTGCCGTCTCTTCATTCACGCCGCCGTCCACTTCAACATGTACGCGTTCCAGCCCGCGTTCGGTCAGCATACGCTTCAGCCCCTTGATCTTATCCACCATCGGCGCAATGAACGACTGTCCGCCAAACCCCGGATTGACCGTCATTAGCAGCACGAGATCGACATCGCCGAGCACGTGCTCAAGTGCGGTCAAAGGCGTTGCCGGATTGAGTACAACACCCGCCTTTACGCCTAGCTCGCGGATCAAGTGTATCGAACGGTGCAAATGCGGGCAAGCCTCCGCATGGACGGAAATATAGTCCGCCCCTGCCTTGGCGAATGCCGGTATGTAAAGATCCGGATTTTCAATCATCAAATGTACGTCGAGCGGGAGCTCCGTATGGGGACGTATCGCTTCCACGATTAACGGACCGAGCGTGATGTTCGGGACAAAGTGCCCGTCCATCACGTCTACATGTATCCAATCCGCGCCCGCACGCTCCACATCGCCGATCTCCTCGGCAAGCTTGGCAAAATCAGCCGATAAAATAGACGGCGCCACCAGCAGGTTACCCATCGTCAATACCTCCGTTTTCTGTCTCGCATCTCGGTTAAGAACGCCATATAGGACGAGTATCTGGAGGCCGCAATTGCACCCGACTCCAAGGCTCCCCTAACCAAGCAGCCGGGCTCCTGGTCATGCAGGCAGCCGCGGAACTTGCATCCGGCCGCATAGCCCTTGAACTCGCGGAAGCAGGAGCCCAGCTCCTCCGGCTCCAGCTGAACGAAATCCAGCTGGCTGAAGCCCGGCGTATCGGCTATCCAGCCTCCGCCTTCAAGCGGCACCAATTCGACGTGGCGCGTCGTATGCTTTCCCCTGCCGAGCTTGTTGCTGATTTCATTCGTCGCCAGGTTCAAGCCGGGTATCAGAGCATTGAGCAGCGTAGACTTGCCGACGCCGGACTGACCGGATACGACGCTTATCGTGCCTTCCAGCAGTCCTAGAAGCGGCTTGACGCCTTCTCCTTGCAGCGCGCTTGTCACGAATACGGAATAGCCGATCGATTCGTACAGGCGCGCGGCCTGCTCGGTTTCGATTCGCTCTTCCTCGTCCAGCAGATCGTGCTTCGTTAAGCACAATACCGCATCCAGTCCCGCATGCTCGACGAATACGAGGAATTTATCAAGCAGAGGCAAGTTCAGATCCGGCTCCGCGAGCGAAAAGACTAGAACGGCCTGCTTCACATTGGCAACCGGAGGGCGGATGAGCTCGGTCGTACGCGGCAGCAGCTCGTCGACCATACCTTCGCCGTTCTCGGTCAACTCGAACTTGACGCGGTCGCCGACGAGCGGCGACACTTTATTTTTCTTGAAAATGCCGCGCGCCCGGCACTGGACAAGCTGCTCCTCGACGCCTCCATCTCTGGTGTCGTCGTCAGACAGGACGTAGTAATAGCCGCTTAACGCTTTTACGATTAAACCTTCAGGCATTCGTTACCTTCCTCCAGCCGAAGGGCTTGTGCTAGCCTTCGGGCTCTGCGTAGGGCCGTCTACCGGCTTGGCCGAAGGTGAAGCGGTCGGCGAAGGACTCGGGGACGGCGAATTTTTTTTCAAATAATCTTGATAGGTGATCGTTTGCGTATCGTAGAGCGTATTGTCGCGGGTCACTTGAACGACGGCATTCTTATCCGGCGTAATCGTAACTTGAACCGACACGACTTCACTTTTGTTTACCGACAGCGTCTTGTACTCGAAGTTTTCTTTTGTTGCGTCGCTAATGACGATAAGGAAGTTAGACGCTTTGCCTGCTACAGCGGGCTCGAACGGCTTGTTCAGCGTAAAGGTTTCCGTTACGGCATTTGCAGGTCGGCCGCTGCTGACGAACAGCACGATATTCCCCGCTCCGTCATCGACATCTTCTCCGGGTTTATACGGATGCTGGCCGATAACCCGGCCCTTCGGCTGATCGAAGCTCGGTTGTTCGACCACCCCTTCCGCCCCCGGCGTGAGGCTCAAGTTCATGCTGGTCAGTAGGAACTTCGCTTCATTCAGTGTCTTTCCTCTCAAATCGGGCATTTTTTTCTTCTCCAGGCCCTTGCTGATCGTAAATTTAAACTGCGCCTTCGTCGGATCGAATTCCTCGTTCACGTTAGGTGTCTGGGCGACGATCGTATCCTTCTCATCCTTATGGAATTCCTCTTTGGTTTGAAGCTGGGATTCCTGAAAGCCGGCAGAAATCAACTCCTGCTTGACGGCTGTCCACTTTTTGCCGACGTAGCTTTGCATGATCTGCTTCTCGATCCCTTTGCTGACCGTAAGGGTAATCGCCGAGCCTTCTTTAATTTTCATCCCGATCGGGCTTTGTCTGATGACCGTGTCCTTAGCGATGTCTTTATTGAATTCGCCATTAATCTTATAGATCAATCCCGCATCCGTCAGCTCCGCTTGCGCTTGTTCCAGCGGCTTACCTTCGACATTCGGGATTTGCACGTCCTTCGGCATCGAATCCTTCACGTACTTGACCCCGAACCACATGCCGACGATCGTCGCGAGCAAAACGACGGTCCATACGACCGGGGCAATCCATGATTTGCGCTTTTTGCCGCGGGCTGGCGCGTTCTCCTCTTCGTCTTCATCCTCGCCGAACGATTCGGAGCGGATTGCCGGTATGACGCGCGTCCGTTCCTCGTCCCACTCGTCGGCGTCGGTAAACGCCAGCTTCGGCTCGTTGCGCCGTTCAGGCTGCATGCACGTTTCCAGATCGCTCATCATTTCTTTGGCCGATTGGTAACGTTCGTCCGGATTTTTGCGCATCGCTTTAAGAATAATATTCTCGACGCTTTGCGGAATGAGCGGATTTACTTTGCGCGGCTCCTCGACATTCTCCTGAAGATGCTTGAGCGCTACGCTGATCGGGCTCTCTCCGAGAAACGGAAGCTTGCCGGTCAGCATCTGGTACAGGACGATGCCAAGCGAATACAGGTCGCTTTTGGCTCCTGCGGCGATTCCCTTGGCATGCTCCGGCGAAAAGTAATGGACGGAACCGATCACAGAACCGGTCTGCGTAATGGTAGAGGAGGTCGCCGCACGCGCGATCCCGAAATCGGTTACCTTCACACGTCCGTTTTTGCCGATCAAAATATTGTGCGGTTTAATGTCGCGGTGGATGATCTGGTTCGTGTGGGCATGATCGAGCGCATCGCTGATTTGAGTGGCGATATGAATCGCTTCCTCTACCTGCAGCGGCGCTTTTTCTTTGATCAGATCGTTCAGCGTCATGCCTTCGATATATTCCATTACGATGTAGTGGATGTCTTCTTCCTGGCCCACATCGTAAATGCTGACAACGTTCGGATGGGATAACGATGCTGCCGATTGGGCTTCCCGGCGAAAGCGGCGAATGAACTCCTCGTCGTGCACGTATTGCTGACGAAGAATCTTGACGGCCACATTCCGGTTCAGAAGCAGGTCGTGCCCTTTATAGACGATGGCCATTCCGCCTCCGCCAACTCGGTCGAGCAGCTCATATCTTCCTCCGAGTTCTTGTCCGATCACACGGCATCACCTCCCTGATCGTCAGACTGCTCCTGTACGTTCGCCATAAGGACGACCGTGATGTTATCGTCGCCGCCCGCTTCGAGAGCTTTCTCGACAAGCTCGTTCACTTTCATATCCAGTTCGCCGTCCGCCCGCAAAATCGAAATCAGCGTTTCCTCGTCCACAAGTCCGCTTAAGCCGTCGCTGCACATCAGGACGATATCCCCTTCCGTCCAGTCGAAATGATGAACATCCACAACGACGTTCGGCTCGGTCCCGAGCGCCCGCGTCAGCACGTTGCGGCGGGGATGATGCTCGGCCTCTTCCTTCGTAATCTGCCCGTTTCTCACAAGCTCGTAAACAAGCGAGTGATCCTCCGTCAGCTGTTCCAGCTTCTCGCCGTGAAGCTTGTAGGCGCGGCTGTCCCCGATATGCCCGATGACGAGCGCTTTCTCGGTTGCAGCCGTCACGACGACCGTCGTTCCCATTCCGTGATACTGCTCTTTAGCGGAAGCCACGTCAAAGATTCGTTCGTTAGCTTGCTCGATTGCAGCGCGAACAGACGTCTCCAATTGCACGACGTCCATTTCGCGGGAAAGCTGCTTCAATTGTTCGGCGATCGTTTCAATGGCCATTTGGCTGGCAATATCGCCTGCTTGATGGCCGCCCATACCGTCAGCGACGATCGAAACGGTAATGCCGTCATGCTCAGGAAGCACGACAGCGCGGTCTTCATTAATGTGCCGGATACGTCCGACATCGGTACGGCCTGCTGTTTTCATTTCCCATCACCTCGCACTTGACTCCAAATGCTTCGCACGAAGCTGTCCGCAAGCCGCTGCTATATCACTACCGTGCTCTCTTCGAATCGTTGCATTCACTTTGCTTTTCTCCAAAATACGCTGGAACCGGAAAATATGCTCGCGCGGCGTCCGCACGTAATTGCGTTCCTGCACGTAATTGACCGGAATGAGATTGACGTGGGCTAGAGGCATTTCCTTCAGCACCTGCGCCAGCTCTTCCGCATGCTCCGGCTGGTCGTTGACGCCGCCCATCAAAGCGTATTCGAACGTAATGCGCCGGCCGGTCTTCTCCGTATAATACTTGCACGCCTGAATCAAATCCGCGAACGGAAAGCGGCGGTTGACCGGCATCAGCTTGGAGCGCAGAGCATCGTTAGGCGCGTGAATCGAGATCGCCAGATTGATCTGCGTATCTTCGTCCGCAAACCGGTAAATGTTCGGCACGATGCCGCTCGTCGACACGGTAATGTGGCGCTGGCCGATGTTCAGCCCTTTTTCGTGAATCATCACTTTCAGGAACGTCATCATCGCATCGTAGTTTTCGAACGGCTCGCCGATCCCCATGATGACGATGCTGCTGACGCGTTCGTTCACAGCATCGAGCAGCTGCTGGGCTTTGACGACTTGGGCGATGATTTCGCCGGGAGCCAAGTCCCGCTTCAGTCCGCCAAGCGTGGACGCGCAGAATGTGCAGCCGATCCGGCAGCCGACCTGTGTCGTGACGCAAACGCTGTTTCCATAGTTATGCTTCATGATGACGGTTTCGATCGCGTTCTTGTCTTGAAGCTCGAACAAAAACTTGACCGTGCCGTCTTTCGATTCGTAGCGTGTGATTTCATCCAGCGTGACGAACTGGAACTGCGATTCTAGCAGCTCTCTCAGCGATTTCGGCAAATTCGTCATCTGCTCGAACGTCGTCACTCTTTTTACATAGAGCCAGTCGAAAATTTGACCTGCGCGGAAAGCCGGCAGTCCGTTCGATTTGGCCCAGTCGTGCCATTGATCGAACGAATAATCGTAAATAAACGGTTTCATTTCCATCACAACCTGTACTTAGACTCTTATATCCTGTAAAACGTTTCGATTAAAGCTTATTTTAACATAAAGCGGATGAGATCGGAAAGCAAGCCGTCTGCAGCGGCCAAATGCAGCCTGACGGCGTTGCCTGAACGATCTTCTACGCTTTGCGCAGCCGTGCGATGAAGAAACCGTCGGAGTGATAGTGATGCGGCAAAAGCTGTACCATGCCGGTACGCCCTGTCTCCGCCAGCCCTACCGGCAAGGCGCCGCTCGGAAAAGCTTCAAGACTGAACTCCGGATGCGAGGCGAGAAAGCGTTCGACCATTTCCTCGTTCTCGCTGCGTTCGATCGTACAGGTACTGTAAACGAGCAAACCGCCCGGTTTCAACAGATTATGCACAGACTCGAGGATGGCGTGCTGGATGCCGCAGATGTCCGCGATGTCCGTCTCTGCCTTCGCCCACTTCAGATCCGGCTTTCGGCGAATGACGCCGAGCCCGGAGCAAGGGGCATCGAGCAGAATGCAGTCGAACGAACCGGCGGCAAACGTCCCGTCCAGCTTCTCTGCATCGCCGACGATCGTTTGAATGGCCGAAAGCCCCAAGCGATCGGCTTGCTCGCGAATCAGCTGCTCCTTGTGCGGATGCAGATCGCAAGCGACGATCGTCCCGCTATCGCCCATCTTTTCGGCCAAATGCGTCGTCTTTCCGCCAGGTGCCGCGCAGCAGTCCAGTACCCGCATTCCCGGCAGCGGGGCAACAGCCTCGCCGACGAGCATCGAGCTTTCGTCTTGTATCGTAATCTCGCCGCCGGCATACCAAGAAGTAAAAGCGAGATTCCCGCCTCCGCTCGCAATAATGCCTCTAGGAGCGAGCGGGGACGGAACGGCCTCGATTCCCGCTGCGGCAAATGCTTCGAGCATCTCCTCGCGCGTCCGTTTCAGCCGATTGACCCGTACGCTTGCATGCGGGGCTTCATTGTTAGCCGCGCACATTTGCGCGGTCGCCGCCTCGCCGAATTGGCGAATCCAGCGGGCTACCATCCATTCGGGATGCGAATGGAGAAGTGAAATACGGCGAACCGGCTCCATGTCTTCGGCGATCGTCAGCGTCGATTTTTGCCGCAGCACGTTGCGCAGTACGCCGTTTACCATTCCGGAAATGCCCTGATGCCCTTTCCGTTTCGCTATGTTTACCGCTTCGTTGACCGCGGCGTGAGCGGGTATGCGCTGCAAATAATAAATTTGATAAAAGCTCAAACGCAGCAAGCTGCGCACCCAGGGCTCCAGTTTATGGATCCCCTTCGCCACAAAGCCTGCAAGAAAATGATCGATCGTATTGAGCCGTTGAATCGTACCGTACACCAGTTCGGTCGCAAGGCCTGCATCATGCCGCTCCAGCTTGTGCTTCTGCAACAGCTGATTCAGCAGCAGGTTGCTGTAAGCCTTGTCTTTCTCTACGCGAGTCAAAACGTCCATCGCCAGCTCGCGCGCCGACTTGCTTGCGGATCCGCCCGATTTGCTCGAACGTTCGTTCAAATCGAACTCCTCCTTTATGTTTCCGCGAACCGGCTATCGTAAGCCATGCTTCTTCCATCCGTCCAGCCGGTCCGCCGTTAAAACTACTTGCCTAGCACGGCGCCGCTAGTCAGCGTCGTTCCGCGTCTAAACTGGGATACGTCCATCGCTTTTTTGCCTGCCGGCTGTACGACGGTCAGCCAAAGCGTACCGCCGCCGGTCTGTACCTCGATACCGTCGTCGGTCAGCTGAAGCACCGTTCCGGGCTCCGCCTTCCGGTCGTCGCCGCGCCTTTCCGTTTCGGATGGCTTTTGGCTGGCCCATACTTTGAACACTTCGCCGTTAAGCGTCGTGAAAGCGACCGGCCAAGGATTCAGCCCGCGAATCTGATTGAATAGCTCGATCGCCGGACGCTCCCAGCGAAGCAGCTCATCCTCGCGTTTAATGTTCGGCGCGATCGTCGCCTCCGCATGATTTTGCGGCATGGCCGTAAGTTTGCCGTCCAGAAGCTCTGGCAGTATGCGCTTCAGCAAATCCGCACCGGCTGCGCTCAGTTTCTCGAACATCGAGCCGCCGGTATCTTCATCCGTAATCGGGACTTCAACGGCCGCAAGCATATCGCCCGTATCCAGTCCTTCGGCCATATACATGATCGTAACGCCGGTCACGGCCTCGCCCTTCAGGATCGAATGCTGGATCGGCGCCCCACCGCGGTATTTCGGCAGGAGCGACGCATGCACATTAATACAGCCGTGCTTCGGCAGCTCCAACACGGCCTTGGGCAATATTTGCCCGTAAGCGGCCGTAACGATTAAATCAGGCTGGTAAGCCGCAAGAGCGGCGACCGATTCCGGACTGCGCATTTTTTCGGGTTGGAGCACGGGGATGCCATGCTTCTCCGCCTCGACTTTAACGGGAGGCGGGGTCAGCACCCGTTTCCGGCCCTTCGGGCGATCCGGCTGCGAGACGACGGCGACAACATCGTAGCCTTCATCCAGAAGCGTGTTCAGCGACGCCACGGCAAAATCCGGCGTGCCCATAAAGACGATCTTCATGCCGATCACTCCTCGTCTTCTTGCTCTTCGCTGCGGTACACCTTCTCTGCGAGGTCCGTAAACAGGACGCCGTTCAAATGGTCCACCTCATGCAAAATGCAGCGCGCGAGCAGCTCCGTTCCTTCGATTGTAATCGTCTCGCCATTTCGGTTCAGTCCCTTGACTACGACCTTCTCTGCCCGGCGAACGTCACCCTGCAGGCCGGGAATGCTCAAGCAGCCTTCCGGTCCGAATTGCTCGCCCTCGGTCGACACGATCTCCGGATTGACCAGCTCGATCAATCCGCCGTGCTCCTCCCCGCAATCCATGACGATGACTCTCTTGGAAATCCCGATTTGCGGAGCGGCCAAGCCGACGCCTTGGGCGTCGTACATCGTATCCGCCATATCTCTCAGCAGCTTTTGGATGTTGGGGGTGACGCTCGACACCGGCTTTGCCTTCTCGCGCAGCACAGGATCGGGGTCTTTTACTATCAAACGTATCGCCATATCGTTAACCACCTTTTTTGTCTCGTAACTAATCTGCCGGATGCGGAACGGTATTCCGTCACATCAGCAATTGGGGATCGACGTCGATGCCGATCTGAACGTTGTGCTGTCTGCACACGTCGTCGAACGCTTCTACGGCCTTCGCGACAAGCGAAGGAAGCTGCGAATCCCCCCGATATTTTATCATGCATTGGAAACGATATCTATCTTTGATTCTCGGAATCGGCGACGCTACCGGCCCGAGTACGTTCGAATCGTCGTGGATGCCGTATTCTTGCGCCAGCAATTCTTTGATCCGCCCGACAAGCGATTCGGCTGTTCTGACTAGCATGGGAATCTGCTCGTGCGAAATCGTAATCAAGATTAGCCGGTAATAAGGCGGGTACCCTCCCGCTTCGCGCATACGAAGCTCTTCTTGCAAAAACGCCTCATAGTCGTGTCCGCTCGCGGTGACGATGCTGTAATGCTCGGGCGTATACGTTTGGACGAACACCTCGCCCGGCAACTGATGCCGGCCTGCTCTTCCCGCTACTTGCGTCAATAACTGGAACGTACGTTCCCCAGCGCGGAAATCCGGCAAATTCAGCACCGTATCCGCCGCAATGACTCCGACTAGCGTGACGTCAGGAAAATCGAGTCCTTTGGCGACCATCTGCGTCCCAAGCAAAATATCGGCCTCGCGATTGCGGAACATCGTCAGCAGCTTCTCGTGAGAGCCCTTCTCCGTAGTCGTATCGACGTCCATCCGAATGACGCGGATACCCGGAAACAGCTTGCCGAGCTCTTCCTCGACCTTTTGCGTTCCCGTTCCAAAAAAACGGATATGCTCGCTGGCGCAGCTCGGGCAAGTTTTCGCTTGGGGCTCCGCGTAGCCGCAGTAATGGCACCTGACCGTATGCGAGCTTTGATGGTACGTAAGCGAAATATCGCAGTGCGGGCAGCCCAGCGTATGGCCGCACTCCCGGCACATGACGAATGTCGAATAACCGCGCCGGTTCAGGAATAAAACGGCCTGTTGTTTCTTTTCTAACCGTTCTTCGATCGCTTTATACAAGGCTCTGCTGAACATGGACCGGTTTCCCTGCTTCAGCTCTTCCCGCATGTCCACCACATGCACGGGCGGAAGCGGCCTCCCCTGCACGCGCTCTTCCATCGTGAGAAGCCGGTAAGAGGAACCAAAAACGCTTTTCGTTCCTTGCGCCAGACCGGCCCGAACGACCGCGCCGCTCCGAGCAGGAGACTCGGACGCCCGGTAGTAGCTTTCCAGCGAAGGGGTCGCCGAACCGAGCACCACGGCGGCATTATGGCGGATCGCTCTTTCGATGGCAACTTCCCTGGCATGATATTTCGGACTGTCCTCTTGTTTATAGGACGTTTCATGTTCTTCATCGATAATGACAAGTCCAAGCTTCGTAAAAGGCGCAAATATCGCCGAACGGGCGCCGATAACGACTCGCACCTGCTTGAGGGCGATTTTACGCCATTCGTCGTAGCGTTCGCCGTTCGACAACCGGCTGTGCAGAACGGCGACTTCGCTGCCGAAACGGCCTTTAAACCGTTCCACCATCTGCGGAGTCAAAGAAATTTCCGGGACGAGCACGATCGCTTCGCGATCTTGATCCAGGCATTGTCGGATAGCCTGCAAATAGACTTCGGTCTTCCCGCTGCCGGTTACGCCATGCAGCAAAAACACCTCGTGCCGGACTGCCGCGAGCGCATCCTGAATGGGTTCGAACACGTTTGCCTGCTCTTCCGTGAACGGGAGCGGCTGCGTCCGTTTAAACTCGCGTCCCGCGTAAGGGTCGCGGAACACTTCCGTCTCGCGGAGCTCGATCCACCCTTTGTCGGCAAGACCTTTGATCGTGCCGGCTCCGACGTTCAGCTCCAGCGCCAGCTCGGTCAACCGAACCGGCACCGGATGGCCGATCAAATATTCGAGCACTTCCTTTTGCCGCTTTGCGCCGGCGGGAAGCATGCCCACGCATGGCTCAAGCACGGCCGGATCCTCGGGCGGAAAGACGACAAGCACTTTTTTGGCCGAAAGCCGGTCTTTGATCGTCTGTACTTCCCGCAGCTCGCCTCCCTTGATCATCTGCTGTATTAGCGCTCCGTCTTCCGCGAATCGCTCAAGCAGCTGTTCAAGCGGCACATGTCCCTTCGACCGGACAAAACCCGCGATCTCCGCCCGGTTGTCAAACGACAGCTGGCCGAACGACATAACCGCATCGTCTTCTCCTGCCGAATCGCCCGCCGTCACATACCGCTCATATTTCGCTTTAAGCGCCCCCGGTATCATGGCTTGGAGAGCCGTAATCTCGTGACACAAGTACGTCCGGCTGATCCATCGAGCCAGTTCGACCAGCTCCGGCGTAAGGGGCGGTACCAAATCCATCACTTGGGCGATCGGCTTAAGCTTGGACGCGGCAACGTCCGCCGTTTCCGACAAACCTACGACGAATCCCTGTACGACGCGCGGCCCGAACGGCACGCCTACGCGGCTGCCGATCCCCACCCAGCCTCGCATCGAATCCGGAATCTTGTAATCGAACGTCCGATTCGTCTGCTTGGCCGGCACATCGACAATCACATTAGCGAACATCAGGCCTCGCTCCCGGCGCCCGAGAGACGATTCGCGACAAGCCGAAGCAGACGTTCCGCCACCTCGGATTTCGATAAGATCGGCATCGCTTCCAGCAAACCGTTCTTGTCGTATACGTTTACGATATTCGTATCGCTCCCGAAGCCTGCTCCCTCCTGGGAGACGTCGTTCACGACTAGCAAGTCGCAATTTTTCCGCTGCAGCTTATCCATGACGACCTGTTCGGTTGGCGCCGTTTCGGCGGCAAAGCCGACGACGAATTGATGGGTCCGGTTCGCGCCGACCGTCTGCAAAATGTCTTCATTCTTAACAAGCGTGAGCGTCATCGTTTCTTCGTTCTTCTTGATCTTTTGCTGCGCCTGAACGGCAGGACGGTAGTCCGCTACGGCAGCCGATTTGATAATGATGTCCGTCTCGTCGAGCCGCGAAATCACCGCCTTTAGCATGTCTTGAGCGGAGACGACCGGCACGGCTTTTACCCTGTCCGGAACCGCAAGCGCCGTTTTGGCGGAAACAAGCGTGACGTCCGCTCCCATGCGTTTGGCCGCTTCCGCGATGGCGTAGCCCATTTTGCCTGAGGAATCGTTAGTCAAATAACGCACCGGATCGATTCGCTCGATCGTGCCTCCTGCGGTGACAAGCACCCGTTTGCCTGCCAGCAGCTGGCGTTCGGCAAACATCCGTTCGATATAGGCGACGATCTCTTCAGGTTCCGCAAGCCGTCCTTTGCCGACATAACCGCATGCAAGCTGGCCCTCGCCGGGCTCGACAAAACGAACCCCGCGCTCCTGCAGCAGCTTCATATTGTGCTGAACGGCAGGATGCGCATACATATGTACGTTCATGGCAGGCGCTGCGACAATCGGCGCCATCGTCGCCAGCAGCGTTGTGCTCAACATGTCGTCGGCTAATCCGTACGCCATTTTGGCCAGCATATTTGCCGTCGCCGGCGCGATTACGACTAGATCGGCATGATCCGCCAGATTGATATGGGAAACGACGGAAGCATCCTTCTCGTCGAAGGTGTCCGTGAACACGTCGTGGCGCGAAAGCGTTTGGAACGTTAACGGCGCGACGAATTGCGACGCCGATTCCGTCATGATGACGCGAACTTCGGCGCCGGCCTGGGTCAGCTTGCTGCATAAAGCCGCCGCCTTATAAGCGGCGATTCCGCCGCATACCCCGAGCAGAATCGATTTGCCTTTCAGCATTTTCCGGCCTCCTTCTATAGCCTTGCAACGCAAAATATCCCGCAGCAGCGGTTGCCGCCCGATTCGAACGGCTGATGCAGCGTATCTGCACCTGCCGAATGTTCGGTCAATTTCTTCAACAGCTGCAATCGAGAATGAACTAAGGCGTTGCAAGGCGCCCCAAAATGATTGATTTCTAAAAAAATAACAACCTCGCGGGTTGTTATTGTTCGTTACTTGGTTGCTTCCTTGTGAAGCTTCTCGTAATGGATATAATCCTGGTACAGCTCTTCAAGCGCTACGCCTACTTGCTTATGGGACTTCGGATTGCGGAGTTCGGATTTCGTTCCCTCGCGGAGTTTGCGCGCCCGTTTGGACACCGCGACGACGAGCGAATATTTACTGTCGACCTTGTCGAGAAGCTTATCGATCGAAGGATACAACATTTTCTGCCACCTCTTCCAGCCATTTTTGAATTTTTGGCGATACGCGTTCTCTCTTGCAATGCTCAGCTGTAATAATAGCCTGAATGCGGTCGCAAGCTTTCTGCACCTCGTCGTTGACGATCGCATAGTCGTAATGCTC
Source organism: Paenibacillus litoralis (assembly GCF_046244365.1). Lineage (NCBI taxonomy): Bacteria > Bacillati > Bacillota > Bacilli > Caryophanales > Paenibacillaceae > Paenibacillus > Paenibacillus litoralis. Next base: position 5,368,948 of record NZ_CP176395.1, read on the forward strand.
AAGCAGAGCCAGCTCTTCAACGGCAACGTTCATCCGGCTGCGAATGGTTTCCTCGCTCTCGGTTCCGCGCGTTTGGATCCGGTTCTGAAGCTCGTCAAGCGAAGGCGGGAGCAGAAATATGAAAATGCCCTCGGGGAACTTTTGTTTGACTTTAAGCGCCCCCTGGACTTCTATCTCCAAAATGATGTCTTTCCCCGACGCCAGCGTCTTCTCTACGAAATCGCGGGGCGTCCCGTAGAAGTTGTCGACGTATTCCGCCCATTCGAGCAGCTCGTCGCCGGCGATCATGTTCTGAAACTGTTCTTTCGTCTTAAAAAAATAGTTGACGCCGTCGACTTCCCCTTGTCTCGGAGATCGAGTCGTTGCGGATACCGAATAGACGAGGTCTTTGGCGCATTGCCTAAGCTGTGCGCATACCGTGCCTTTGCCTACGCCCGAAGGGCCGGAAAGCACGATCAGAATGCCTCTTCCCTCGTTATTCAGCTGGCCATAATTATTCGTCATGATCATCGTCCTTGTTGGAAAGTCGATGAGCCACCGTTTCCGGCTGCACCGCGGAGAGGATGACATGATCGCTGTCCGTAATGATGACGGCGCGAGTACGGCGTCCATAAGTCGCGTCGATCAGCATATGGCGGTCGCGCGCCTCCTGAATGATCCTCTTGATCGGCGCGGATTCCGGACTGACGATCGAAATGATCCGGTTTGCGGAAACGATGTTTCCAAAGCCGATGTTAATAAGTTTGATGGCCATTGTTTTCCTCCTAAAAGTTTTCCGTTAGGAAAGTCGACGTCTTGGCATGAGCTAGGTTTTTCTTATTGCCAGAAAAACGGCGTCGTCAGCGTCAACTCGAACCTTTCCGAAAGGAAAGTTGGCGTCGTTTGCGTCGAATTTGAATGAAATGAAGACAATGATTCAGTGTTGCCGTTCGCTGTTTGGCCTATACACGGTTGAAACGAACGATTTTGCGAACGTACAAGTATATACGCTGAAATCGGAAAAACGTTCCATGTTTCCGATCGTTTATTCGACATTTTGCACTTGCTCGCGCATTTTCTCAAGCTCCGCTTTCATGGCGACGACATATCCGGCAATGAGAGCGTCGTTCGCCTTCGAACCGATCGTATTCACTTCGCGGTTCATTTCCTGCAGCAAGAAATCAAGCCTTCTGCCCGGCGGTTCTCCCCCGTCGATCAATTGCGCAAACTGAATGAAATGGCTCGCAAGCCTTGTCAGTTCCTCGTCAATATTGGATCTGTCCGCAAATACGGCCGCTTCGGCGATAACCCTGCCTTCGTCCAGCGGAATGCCCTCTAGCAATTCCGCCAACCTGCCGCGCAGCCTGCTCCTGTACTCGTCAGCCACCTGCTGAGCTCTCCCCCGCACCGAACGGCATAGTTTCTCCATTTCGGCAAGCCGGCTCCTCAGATCCGTTCGCAAGTGGAGGCCTTCCGCTTCGCGCATGCTCATCAGTTGGCCGAGCGCTTCTTGCAAGCAAGCCTGCAGCTCAGATTCGAGAACGTCTGCGTCCGAGGTTTCCGCTTCACCCAGTCGAAGGAGCTGCGGAATTTGCAGCAAATCGGCAATGCGAATCGTTTCCGAAAGTCCGAACCTTTCCTTTAACCGTTCGGCCGCTTGAACGTATGCATCGGCAAGCGACCAGTCGATGTCGACCTTCTGACCGGCAGAAGCTTCCCGCTCCACCGTCACGTAAACGTCGACGCGCCCGCGCTTGATCGACTGCTGAACGGTCTTCTTCAAAGCATCCTCGAAGGGCTGCGCCTCACGGGGCAGCCTGATGACAATTTCGGCGTACCGGTGGTTGACCGAACGCGCGTCGATATGCAGCCGATAACCGCCGGCATTGCGCGTCGCTTGGCCGAACCCGGTCATACTGACGATCACCCGCATCACATCCCAACCATTTTAATTCATTTTACCTCTAGGGACAAGAGGAAATCCGTTTTGCGCCCGTCTTCTCCCAAATGTACTGCGTCAGCTCCGCCGTCATCTCGTAGAACATCATCGGAGTCATTAAATAAATGCCTTTGAAGTAAGGGATAATTTCATCGATCAGTTCCTTGGCGATTTCCACCCCGGCGCGCCGGCCTTCCTCACCCTCAAGACCGGCCATCCGTTTGCGCGTCGCTTCCGCGATGCGGATACCGGGCACTTCGTTATGCAAATATTCGGCGTTGCGCCCGCTGATGAGCGGCATGATGCCGATATAGATCGGCGCCGAAATATGTTTGGTCATATTGTACAGTTTTTCCACGATTGCGAGGTCGTAGACCGGCTGCGTCATAAAATAGTCGGCGCCGGCTTCGATTTTTTTCTCCATCCGCTGGACCGCTTTCTCCAAATATTTCACATTCGGATCGAAGGCCGAGCCGACGACGAATTTCGCTTTCTCTTTTAGCTGCTTGCCGGAGAAGGCCAGGCCGTCGTTCAACTGCTTCGTCATGCGGATCAAGTCGAAGGAGGTCATGTCGTAAACCGAGCTGGCGCCCGGTAAATCGCCGACACGTGCCGGATCTCCGGTTATAGCCAGCACGTGATCAATGTCGAGCGCATGCAGCCCCATAAGATGCGACTGCGTCCCGATCGAATTGCGGTCGCGGCACGCGATGTGCAGAAGCGGACGTACGCCCAGCTTCTCCTTGACCAAGTACCCGGTCGACACATTGCTCATGCGCGTTTGCGCAAGCGAGTTGTCGGCCATCGAAATGGCGTCCACGCCGGCGTCGCGAAGCGCAGCCGCGCCCTTCATGAATTTCTCGACCGACAAACCGCGCGGTGAGTCGAATTCGACGATGACGGTATGCCGTGTTTTCGCAAGCTCCACCAGCGACAGCTCGTCGTCATGCTCGTCTCCGCAAACGCAAGGCTGCGGCGCAGCTTCTGCATTCGGCTCTGCCGAGACTTCGGCCGGCACGGCGGGTTCCGCCTGCGGCGAGGCCGTCTCGGCAGCCGATTCCTGCACGGGTGCAGCCGGGACGCCCGCAGCCAGCGCCTGCGCAATCGCCGCGACATGATCGGGCGTCGTTCCGCAGCAGCCGCCGATAATGCGCGCGCCCAGCGCTGCAAAACGGCCTGCCATCGAGCCGAAATACTCCGGCGGCGCCGAATACGTATAACGGCCGTCCACCAGTTTCGGCAGTCCCGCGTTCGGATAAACCGAAAACGGAACGCCCGGAATCGGGGTCAGCTTCTCCAGCGCCCGGAGAATGCCGTTCGGTCCGCTGTGGCAGTTGAAGCCGACAACGTCCGCCCCCTCGCCGGCAAGCTGCGCGAAAGCCGTATCCAGCTGAACGCCGTCGCGCGTCACACCGCTGTCTTCCGTCACGAACTGGCAAATGACCGGCAGCTGCGTCAAACTTCTGGCGATCCGCAGCGCAGCCAGCATTTCGTCGTGATCGTAAAACGTCTCGAGCAGCAGACCGTCGGCCCCGGCATCGAGCAATGCGGTCATCTGCTCGCGAAAGTCGTTCTCGAGCTGCTCGTTCACGATGGAGCGGCGTCTGCCCGAACGAATCGAGCCGATGGCGCCGACCACATAAGCATCGCTCCCTACAGCTTTACGTGCCAGTTCAACGCCTGCGCGGTTAATTGCGGCAACGTCTTGCTCGAGTCCGAACTTGGACAGCTTCTCCCGATTGGCGGTGTAAGTGTTCGTTTCAATCAGCCTCGCGCCCGCTTCATAGTACCTGCGGTGAACATCGGCTATAACTTCAGGCTGGGTAATGTTCAATTCCTCATACGAAATGCCTACCGGCAAACCCAATTGGTACAAATACGTACCCATCGCTCCGTCTCCGGTCAATGTGCGCTCCTTGAGCGCTTGGCGCAAGTCCTGCTTCATCTTACGATCCTACCGTTCCGCGGAACACTTCTTGAGCGGGTCCGGTCATATAGACGTGGTTGTCTTCCTCGTTCCATTCGATGAACAAGTCGCCGCCTTTCAATGAAACGGTCGCCTTGCGGTCCGTCAAACCGTTCAGAACCGAGGAAACGAGCGTTGCGCACGCCCCGGTTCCGCATGCTAGCGTCGGCCCCGCACCGCGCTCCCAGACGCGCATATCGGCATAATCGCGCGATTTGACCGTAACGAATTCAACGTTGATTTTACGCGGGAACAGCGGGTGGGTTTCCAGCTTCGGTCCCCAAGCGTTCAAATCGAAATGGACGGCATCGTCGACATAAATGACACAGTGCGGATTCCCCATGGATACTGCGGTAAACGTGAATTCGCGTCCGTCCACTTCGATCGGATGGCCGAGCACGACGTCTTGATCGATCGTCGTCGGCACCTGGGTTCCTTTCAGGATCGGTTGCCCCATATCGACGCGTACCGTCGCCACTTTGCCGTTCTGCACGCTAAGCTGCACCCTTTGCACGCCGGCGCCGATCGTTTCGATCGTAATTTCGTCTTTGGCGATCATCCCGTGATCGTAAACGTATTTGGAAACGCAGCGGATCGCATTGCCGCATTGCTCCGCTTCCGAACCGTCGGAATTCATAATGCGCATCATAAAATCGGCCTTCTCCGAAGGCAAAATATAGACCAGTCCATCCGCCCCGATTCCGAAAAACCGGTTGCAGAGCTCGACGGCGAGCGCGGACGCGTTATCCGGAAGCTTCGGTTCCCCTGCCACTACGATAAAATCATTGCCCAATCCATGCATTTTCGTAAATTCCATCGTTCCCCACTCCCATGTGCGTTCTTCTTACAAGTATGCTTCAGCCGTTGCCGGCGATGGCGTTAAGCAGTCATTCAACCTAATCGTAACGCAGTTGATTTAGCCATAATCATACCGCAAATCCTACTGCTAGAGTAGCCTTTCGCCCGTATATTTTCAATAGTTTTTCATAAATGCGCTTGGCCGCAGGGGCGGTTAAGCTTCAGCAAGCGGACATACGGCGGGACGAGACTCGTAAGTTTCCTGCAATTATAGCACAAAAGAGCGACCGCAATACTCGGAAAAAGGCTATGCCGCCCTTGACATGCATCGTAACGGATGACGAGATAGACAAGGCTGCTGCGAAATCCGGCAGTCCCAATGATTAGAATCACTAGAAGGATTGCGCTTGTTAAGAGAGGAGGAAAGGATCCCGAGCCGCGCTTGTCATTACGGATTTTAAAGGCGCTATTTACGGCCAGTTGGGTAAATCGGACGGGATAGCGGAGTTTCGCGGCCTTATTCAGCCTCTTGGAGCAGATTCCTGCCGGAAGTGGCGAAATAACGCCTCCAAAATCCGCTATATCCCAGACGAGGTAAGTTGAAGGGAAATAAGCGCCCGAAAGTCCGTTATCCTATCGTCTCACACCGAAAGCTCCATTGGCATGTAATATCACCATGGGAATGGTATGTCAACGCTTATATTTCTGTAAATGGGATATTTTCATTTCACCAATAAAGCCGCCGCCGCAGCAACACTGCGAACGACGGCTATCCTTATCCGGGCATCCGTCAAAGACGGCGCCCCCCATTATTTGACCAGCGTGCGCGTGCCTCCGTAGGTAATGCGCTTCTTTTGCGAAGGCTTCTGAAGCACGCTGCCGATACCCATGAGGAACGTCGGTATGCCGCCGGCTATAAGCACAAGCACCCAATCCTTCCAGTGCAGGTCGACCGTTTTGAAAATAGGCTGAAGCTGATCGATGTAGAGTACGGCTAGCAGCAGAAGAACCGACGAAATGACCGCAAGCACCAAATATTTGTTTTGCAGCGGGTTCCGGTGGAAAATCGAACGCGAGCTGCGGCAATCGAAAACATGAATGAGCTGCGCCATGACGAGCGTCGCGAACGCTACCGTCTGCGCCTTGGCCAAGGCGTCTCCGCCGGTGCCCGGATTTTGCTGCAAGGTCAGCCAAAAAGCGCCGAGCGTGCATAAGCCGATCAGAATGCCGCGGCTGACGATTTTCCAGCCGAGCCTCCGGGCAAATATATTTTCTTTCGCGGGACGCGGCTTATGCTGCATCAAATCCTTCTCCGCCTGGTCCACGCCGAGCGCCATTGCCGGCAAACCGTCCGTCACCAGATTGACCCACAAGATCTGTATCGGGAGGAGCGGAAGCGGAAGCCCCGCCATCATGGCGAAGAACATCGTCAAAATCTCGCCGACATTGGATGCCAGCAGGTATCGGATAAATTTCCGAATGTTTTCGTAAATGCCGCGGCCTTCCTCGATGGCGGCAACGATCGTCGCAAAGTTGTCGTCGCTCAAAATAAGCGCGGACGCTTCCTTCGAGACGTCGGTGCCGGTGATCCCCATCGATATCCCGATATCGGCGGCCTTAATCGCAGGGGCGTCGTTCACGCCGTCTCCCGTCATCGCGACGACGTGTCCTTTGCGCTGCAGCGACTTGACGATGCGAAGCTTATGCTCCGGTGCGACGCGGGCGTACACGCTGATTTCTTCGATCCGCGAGTCGAGCTGGTCGTCGCTCATCTCCGCAAGCTGCTGACCGTTCAGCACGAGTCCGTTAGCCGGGAGCATGCCGAGCTGCCTTGCGATCGCTTCTGCCGTCGCTTGATGATCGCCGGTAATCATGACCGTGCGGATACCGGCTTTCTTACATCTGACGATGGCGTCGCGAACTTCCTGACGCGGCGGATCGATCATTCCCGTCAGCCCGACGAATACGAGATTGGATTCAAGCGCCTCCCCGTCCTCGGAAGCGCGCTCAGCCGGCTTCAGCTCGCGGTACGCGAGGGCCAGCACGCGAAGCGCGGATCTCGCCATGCCATCGTTGGCCGCCAGCACCTTTTGCCTCAGCGTGTTGGTGAACGGGATGACTTTATCGTCCCATAGAATGTAGTTGCACCTGTCCAGCAGCATGTCGGGCGCCCCCTTCGTGCACAGAAGCGCTCCGCCTTGGTGCTCGACGACGACGGACATCCGTTTCCGTTCCGAATCAAAAGGAAGCTCGCTGACGCGGCGGTAAAGGCCTGACAACGTCTGAGGGGTGATGCCCGCCTTCGCTCCCAGCACGACCAGCGCTCCTTCCGTCGGATCGCCCTTGATCGTCCAGAACGGCCTGGATTCCTCTTTCCCCTTCTTCCGCTTGACATCCGGCTGCTCCTGACCGAGAACCGCATTGTTGCAGAGCACGGAAACCTGAAGCAGCCTGCGGAGCATCTGATCCCTCCGCATATCGACGGGCTTGCCCTGACACATGATTTCGCCCTGCGGCTCGTAGCCGTCGCCCGTAACCTCCAAGGCGTTGCCGCCCAGCCACAAATGCGTAATCGTCATCTTATTTTGCGTCAGCGTCCCGGTTTTGTCCGAGCATATGACCGAAGCGCAGCCCAGCGTTTCCACGGAAGGCAGCTTTCTCACGATCGCCTTCCGTTTGATCATCCGCTGCACGCCGAGCGAAAGCGCGATCGTGACGATGGCGGGCAGCCCCTCCGGAATGGCGGCGACCGCCAAGCTGACCCCAGCGAGAAACATGCCGTACATCGGCTGTCCGTGCATGATCCCGGCGACGACGACCATAACCGTAAGACCGATCGCGACCATGATCAAAATTTTGCCGAGCTGCTCGAGTCTGTGCTGCAGAGGCGTCTCCATTTCTTCCGTACCCTGGATCAGATCGGCGATTTTACCCATTTCGGTCGCCATGCCTGTCCGAACGACGATCCCTCTCCCCGTGCCGCGCGTGATCATCGTCCCCATAAAGCCGAGATTGCGCTGGTCGCCGACCGGCACGTCTTCGGCAGCCAAAGGAAGCGTATGCTTGCTAACGGGCAGCGATTCTCCGGTTAACGCGGACTCCTCGGCATAGAGACCGTTCGTTTCGAGCCAGCGAATATCGGCAGGAACGCGATCGCCGCTCTCCAGCAGTACGATATCGCCCGGGACCAGATCGCGAGCCGCTACTTGCGCAAGCACGCCTTCGCGGATGATTTTCGCCGTAGGGGCCGAGAGCTCCTTGAGCGCGCGCAGCGACCGTTCGGCGCGGAATTCCTGGAAGAAACCGAGTACGCCGTTCATTACGATGATCGCCACGATCGTAATCGCGTCCAAATATTCGCCGAGCAAGCCGGAAATGAGCGTCGCGCCCATCAGCACGAGCACCATGAAATCTTTGAATTGATTCAAAAATAACGTTATGGGGGAAATCACCTTTCCCTCCGACAGCTCGTTGCCGCCATGCTCCATTTTGCGGCTGCCCGCCTCATCCCAAGACAAGCCTTCCGCAAGGTCGGTCTGCGTCGCCTGCAGCGCCTCCTCGCCGGTCATCTGATGCCACTTCTTCTGACTCATCCCCGTTTTCCCTCCTCCATGTTTGCCCCGAAAAGCGACTCTTGCTCCGAAACGTAACGGAACTTTTCGCGGTGCCCCGGTGCGAGCGGCTAACTGATCGTACAACCTGTACTAGGGTAAATGTATTCAGACAAGCAGCAAAATATCCCACCTCATCGTGTGAAAAACCAGTAAAATCTAAATCATAAAGAAAAAACCGCCGGAGCATCGCTCCGGCGGCATGGCGTCATTCGAAATCGTCCGTATGCAAAACTTGACCGGGACGAACGTCGGCTAACGGTTTTCCCAGCTTGGCGCCCACCTTCTCGCGGAACGCCGCATCGCTTTCCAGCTTCTTGATGAATTCGTGCGAAGCCAGAAGCAGAATGTCCTTCTTATCGGTCTTCACATAAAACTCGGCGGCATATTGGCGAATTCCGCTTTCTTGCCGGAGCATCTCCCCGAAGGGAACGGTTACGGGCTTAGACCCTTCCGGGATATGACCGTTAAACGTCCTGTACGTAATCTCTTCCTTCGTTAATCGTTCCACCTCTTGAGCGCCTTCCAAGCCGAAATTGATCTTATAGCGCATCCCTAACAAACGAGTGCCGATCTTTTCCTCGAACGGAAGATGGAGAACGACGACCGACGAGCCTCCCCCCCATTCTACTTCGTAGCCCAGTTTTTCGGCGACAGCGCGCAGCGGCACGTAGACGTCGAGGCCGATAAGAAACGGCTCCGGCGCATGGTCCAGCGCTTCCGGCTTGCCGGCTTGATCCTTCACATCGACGCGTATACCGTCATAACGGATGTCGATATCATAGGGATTCGCTTTGTTCGCTTGCGTCTCTCCGTCCGGAGCCGCTTCTTCGAATTCCATGCGGTTCGTCCGTCCGATCGTGACGAGCTTGGCGTCCGGATCCCAATCCGCGGTGTACCAAAGATTGTCGCTAAAAAAAGAAAGAGGCACGTAGACGGAATTGTCCGTAATAAACGCCCCAGCGGGACGCCCTCTGTCATGATGCTCGAACAGCACCCGAATCTGCCCCTTTAAATACGCGGTGACGGTTTCGACGCCGGGAGCTTTCGGCCCGGGATCCTTCGTCCTGTTGTTCAGCCATTGCAGCAGCTTCTCCGTACGGTCGTCTGCGAACCGGTGCGTATCGAACACGCTGACATACGGCCGCTCCACCCCTCTGGAATAAAACAGATAAGTCTGCCCTTCTTCTATGCCGGCGCCGCACTGATCGCCATCGTCATTGGTGACGACAAAAGCCGGCGCCTCCCCCTTATACGTATCGATCGCTTCGACCGATGCGGTAAACTGCGAAGGATAAATCGCCTGCACCTTCGTCACTTTTGCCGTAAAGATCGCTTGCGCCTCCAAAAAATCTTCCTCGTGCGAAGTCGGTCCGCGCGAACAGGCGTAAGCCGCCGGAGCCGCATAATTTGCGCTTATCAAGGTCAAACAGACGAAGCACAGCATGGCGCACATCCATTTTCTCAAGCAAACTCCTCCTTCTAAATCATTCCAATAATAAGACGCCTTTCGCTCTCATTTAGTTGCGATCGAAAGTCCCGGTTACCGGGAAATTCTGCGGAGGATATACTTTCTGACACATGCAAAAAAAAAGCCCGCATGAGCAAACGCATTGCTCTGAGGGCTGCCCGGCAATCTCAACCAAGCGGTTATTGCAGGACGACCGTGTCGCCTTCATTTAGTCCGGAGGTTACTTCGGTTTTATCCGACGTTTCCATGCCAATCGTAACCGGCTTCCGCTCCGAGCCTTGGGCTCCGAGCATGTATACGAATGCCTGCTCCTTGTCGCGCTGAACGGCAATCGTCGGGATAACGAGCGCGCCTTGCTTTTTATCCGCGGTGATTTTACCGGTCAAGCTAAGTCCGGCGATCAGCTTTTCATTCGGCTCGAGCGAGACGACGACCTCGAATTGCGCGGCGGCTCCGCCCGTATCGGTACCGGACTTGGCGAACTTGGAAATGCGCTCGACCTTGCCGGCGAGCTTCATATCGGGCAGCGCGTCCGCCCGCACTTCCACGTCCATACCCGCCTTGATTTGATATACCTCATATTCGCTTACAGTCGTGGTCAGCTGGAGTTTCGTCAGGTCGACGATTTTGCCGACAGCCGTCTTCTCTTCCAGCTTTGGCGGCTCTTTCTTGTCGGCGAACAGAAAAATGCCGTCGACGGGCGAAAGCAGCGACGCCTTCGCGACTTTTTCTTTTTTCTCCTCCAGCTGCTTGAGCGCGGTCTTGCGCGACAGGGCATCAAGCTCGTCCTGCATCTTACGGAGCTCTTCTTGGCCGAAGCGCTTGAGCGATTCGGAGCCGGGCGCCGCCGCCCCCGCCGCTTGCGGATCGTTCGCCTGCAAAGTATCCTGCGCCTCTTTCAGCTTCATTTCGAGCTCCTGCTTGCGCATATTGGCCTGCTGCAGCTCGATGTCCGCCTTAAGCAGCGAATCGTCCAGCTGGAACAACAGGTCTCCCTTCTTCACTTGTCCGCCTTCGGCAACCTGCCATTTCAGGACGGAACCGTCGAACGGCGGATAGACAACCGTTTCGCTCACGTACGAAGACTTGCCTTTCACTTCGATCGATTTGCTGATATCTTCTTTGGTCGCTTTGAATTGCAGAGCGGACACCGCACTGCCGCCGGCAGGCGTTTTCGGACCCGAGGCGCTATGGCTGATCGCGTAAAGGCCGGCGGAAATGCCGATCGCCAGCACGCCCAACGTGATCGGAATCCACCTTCTTTTCTTGGACATGAACGTTCAACTCCCGATTTCTTTAAAAGTAATGGACTATTCGCGTTTGATCGCGCTGAGCGCATCCGTGCGCGAAGCCTTGATCGCCGGAAATATGCCTGACAGGACCCCTGTCAGCAAAGCGAAAAACATGCCGACTGGAAGCACCCATGTGCTGATAAACAGAAGTTCCGGGTCGGAGCCCGGCGGCCTGTCGCTAAACTGAAGTACGGCGAAGTTTATGCCCCAGATGACCCAGTAGGAGGTCATGATGCCGAACAACCCGCCGAGCAGCCCGAGAAGCGCGGACTCGACGATGAACATATTGCGGATTTGCCCGAGGTTGGCACCGAGCACCTTCATGATGCCGATCTGCCTTCGCCGCTGATAGGTGGACATCGTCATCGCAACGACGATTGAGATGGAGGCGACGAACAGAATGAACAAACCGGCACCGGCAAAAACCAATCGGATAATGGCAAATTCCGAGTTCATCCTCTCCTTCTGATGAAGATTCGTCATCGTCTGCACCTTCAGCTTCTTGATCAGTTCGTCCACGGCGGCCACATTCGATGTCGTATCCACCTTGACGACCAGTTGTTCGCGGTTGGTTGAAACGCTATCCGCGCTGTTCGCTTGGGCCGGATTCATGGCGGCGCGTATTTTTCGGGCAAGCGCCGGGGAAACGTAAGCCTTCTTTTGCCCTTCGATCATATAATCGGGCTGCCCTTCGGGCCGCTTCAGCACCGCGACGACGCGAACGGGAATTTCCACGTTTTTTTGCGCTTCCGTCTCGCTGCCCCTAAACGAATTCGGCGTAAGGACGATCGTTTTCTGGTAAACCGGATATGGAATCGCTTGCCGTTCCCGATAGTCCTGATTTTGAGTCGTATTCTTCTGCCGCTGCTTGTCGTCGATCAGATTGACGGTCGCCCCGTATTCGAGCACGATGACGTTGTCCTGATCGCCCGGCCTCCCTTGCTGGAATTCCGAGCCGAACGCCTCCAGCGTATCCAGCTCGGTGGCGATCAGCTCGTTGATATACCCCTTCTTGCCGCCGTCGACGGTGTAGCTGAACGACCCCACGCGGCCGATCGACGCTACGCTTTTCACGTTCGGGAAGGTGCGGATCAAGTTCATCTTGGCTTCCGTAATCGGCTCCTGCACGATCTTGTCCGGATTGTCCAGCGAGCTCTTCTGCAACGGCGTTACCGTAATTTCATCGGTCTTGAGGTAATAGCCCATCTGCTGCTCGCTGTAATGCGAGATCGATTCTCCGAATGCGAGGGCGACCATAATCGAAGAGGAGCCGATGGCTATACCGATCGCGCACATCGCCGTGACGACTTTACGCCGTTTCAGCTGATCCCAGCCAAGCCGGAAATAATCCTTGAGCCTCATTCGGACTCCCCTCCCCAGTCTTCGTTCTCGACGAGAAGGCCGTCGCGCAGCTGGATGATCCGTTTCGTCCGTTTGGCCACTTCATGCTCATGCGTCACTATGACGAACGTCATGCCGAACGTCCGGTTCAAGTCCAGCAGAAGATCGATGATTTCCTTCTCCGTCTTCGTGTCGAGGTTTCCGGTAGGCTCGTCCGCAAAGACGACCGACGGATTCGTGATGAGCGATCTGGCAATGCTTACCCGCTGCTGCTGCCCGCCGGACAACTGGGAGACGAACATTTCGGTCTTCTGCCCGAGTCCGACCTGCTCCAAAAGCGCCATCGCTTTCTCTTTACGATCTTTGTCGCGCACGCCTTGAAAGACGAGCGGCAGTTCGACGTTCTCGCGAACCGTCAAATGCGGGATTAGCTCGTAGGATTGAAAAATGAAGCCGATATGCGATCTGCGAAATTCGGCGAGCTGATTTTCGTTCATTTTCTCGATGGCCTTACCGTCGATCAGAATCGACCCCGCCGTAGGCTTCATCAGCCCGGCCATCAGGTTCAGCAGCGTCGATTTGCCGGAGCCCGAGCTGCCCAGCAGCGCGACGATTTCATTTTTCTCGACGCGGAAATTGATGTTTTGAAGGACGACCGTGTCTTCTCCTCCGTTGCGGAATGTGTGTGACAAATGTTCAATGACAAGCACCTGAATCCTCCTTCAATAAGGCTCCCCCTGCTTTCGCGCAGCCTTATGCCGTCCAAGACGATATATACATACGTTTACATAGACGAGAACGGATCCGGAAAGATTGCTGTCTGTACGGAAACGTTTCGTGTCATCCGGTAATCCTTTCCAATTGTAACGGAATCCTCTTAAGAAAGACTACAGAAAATGTGAAGTTTTTCTTAACTCCTCCGAACGCTTTAGGCCCAAAATCGTTAGTAAGCAAACTTTCCGCTTAAGTTTTGCCCCAAACTATGGCATGATAAATAAAAATCACCACAAAATCGCATGTTTTCAATTGGGAATGGAGTGTCATCATGGCATTAGACGGTTTAGTCATACGTGCAATCCGAGACGAACTTCGAGCTTGCATCGGCGGAAGGATCAACAAAATCCATCAGCCTTCGGATAACGATATTGTTCTTCACATCCGTGCCCAGGGGCAAAATTTACGGCTGCTGCTATCGGCAAGCCCGACTTATCCGCGCGTCCATCTGACCGGACAGCCCTTCGTCAACCCGCTCGAGGCGCCGATGTTCTGCATGCTGCTCCGCAAACACTGCGAAGGCGGCGTTATCGAAACGATCGAGCAGGTCGGAATGGAGCGAATCCTGCATATTAGCGTCAGACACCGCGACGAGCTTGGCGATCTAAGCTTGAAGAAGATCGTCGTCGAGCTGATGGGTAGGCACAGCAACATCGTCCTTCTCGATCCGGAAGCCGGAACGATTATCGACGGCATCCATCATGTAACGCCTGCGATCAGCAGCTACCGCGTCATTATGCCCGGAAGCAAATACGTCGCACCGCCCGACCAGGGCAAGCACGATCCGCTCGACGTTACGGCGGACCGGTTTGCGGAACTTCTCTCGAAAGATGCCGAAACGGCCGAAGAGCTCGAAGCGGAGGAGGATGACGGCAAACGCTTAGCCGAACGTTTAGTCGCCTTATTCAGCGGCATTAGCCCGACGATTGCTGCCGAAATGGCGTACCGCGCCGCGAACGGGGGAGCGGGCGTTTCGAAAGCCGCCTTGTGGCCCGTGTTCCAAGAGCTGATGGAGCTTGTCCGCGAGCGGCGCTACGCGCCTGCAATCGTCACGACGCCGTCCGGCAAGTCGCTCTTCTCGATCGTTGCATTGACTTATGCAGGCGGGGAAGTACGCCGCTTCGACTCGATGTTCGAATGTTTGGAAGCCTACTACGGGGATAAAGCCGAACGCGACACGGTCAAACAGCGGATGGCGGATCTGCTCAAATTTTTGCAGAACGAGAAGAACAAAAATGTCAAAAAGCTCGAAAAGCTTGAAGAAACGATGGAAGAGGCCAAGGACGCGGACCGGTTCCGCATTCTCGGCGAGCTGGTGACGGCATCCATTCACGCCATCCGCAAGGGCGACAAGCAAGTGGAGACAATCAATTACTACGACGAAGAGCAGCGTCCCGTCACGATCGAGTTGGATCCGCTGCTCTCGCCGCCCGAGAACGCCCAGCGCTACTTCAAGAAGTACACCAAAGGCAAAAACAGTCTCATCGCCGTACGCGAGCAGTTGGACAGCACGCATGCGGAAATTCAATATTTGGAAACCGTGCTGCAGCAGATCGGGCACGCCTCCCTCGCCGATATCGAAGAAATCCGCGAAGAATTGGTCGAGCAAGGCTATATCCGGCACCGCGGCAAAAAATCGGCCAAGAAAAAAAAGAACGACAAACCGGTGATCACCTGCTACCTGTCGAGCGAAGGCATTCCGATCTACGTCGGAAAAAACAATACGCAGAACGAATATTTGACCAACCGTCTCGCCCAATCCGCCGACACCTGGCTGCATACGAAGGATATCCCGGGTTCGCATGTAGTGATCCGAAGCGGCACGTTCGGAGAAGCCACCTTGAACGAAGCCGCCCGGCTGGCCGCATACTACAGCCAAGCCAAGCAGTCCAGCCAAGTGCCGGTCGACTACACGCTGATCCGCCATGTGCGCAAGCCGAACGGTTCCAAGCCGGGCTTCGTTATTTACGATCATCAAAAAACGTTATTCGTTACGCCCGACGAGGCCGCAATCAAATCGCTTCCGCTTGCAGCCAAAGGACAATGATCGGCCCATTAGCAAAAACAGCGCTCCCCTTGTGTGGTAGCGCTGTTTTTGCTTCTATTACCTGCGCGAGTCCGCTTTCTTACGAAGCGCTTCTACGGCAGACATGGCTACTTTGCGCGAGCCGAGCGGCGAATGGAAGACGATGCCGTCCCGCTCGCCGTGAAAATCGGAACCGGCTGTCACGATCAGCCCGAATCTCAAGGCGATCGCCTCATAGCGTTTCGCGTCTTCGTCCGAATGATCGGCGTGATGCGCCTCGATGCCGTCCAGTCCGGCTTCGGCGATCCGCTCGACCAGCTCGTCGTCGCCGTATAGCGCGGGATGCGCCAGCACCGCCGCCCCGCCCGCTTCGCGAATCCAGCGAATCGCTTCCGCCGGCTCGATTCGCGGGGCGTTTACGTACGCTTTGCCGCCTTTGCCCAAGTATTCGGCGAACGCTTCCTCCAGCGAGCTTACATATCCGCGCTTAACGAGGAGAGACGCGATATGTGGGCGCCCGACGGACTCGTCCGGCTTCAGCTCGCGGCCGAGATTCGCGATTACTTCCTCCATCGTGATCGGAAAGCCGCACGCATGCAGCTTCTCGATCAGCGTATCGTTGCGGTGCTTGCGCACCTCGCGAAGCTGCTCCAGCCGTTCCAGCAGCCGGGTGTCGGCCGTATCGATAAAATAACCGAGCACATGAATGTCCTGCCCGCGCGCCGAGGTTGAAATTTCGACTCCCGGCACGACTTCCACCCCAAGCCGCCGCCCTTCCTTTACCGCTTCGGCAACGCCTGCAACCGTATCGTGATCCGTTATCGCCAGAGCGGACAGCCCGGCTTCGTGCGCCAGCCTGACGTTGCCGCTTGGGGCGAGTGTACCGTCGGATGCAATCGTGTGCGTATGTAAATCCGCAAAGCCCTTCTCCATGCCCTTCCCTCCCGTATGCTCAGATCAAGCCGCACCTCAGTCAAGGTCTACAGCCACTTCTGCAAATCGCGTTCCCGTAAAAATTCGAGAAACGTCACCGCCGCCATCGGCAGCAGCGCCGATTTCAAATGAACGGCATAAAAGCTGCGGGCAAAGCGGATACCTTCGATCGACCTCGCTTGCACGATCCCAAGGGCAACTTCGTGTTTCACCGCCGATTGCGACAATATCGTAAGGCCAAGATTCGCCTCCACCGCGGATTTTACCGCGCCGGTGCTTCCAAGCTCCATGACGATGCGCATGCCTCGGGGATCGACGCCGCGCCTCAGCAGCTCTTCCTCCATCACTCGCCTTGTGCCCGATCCTTTCTCGCGCAGGACGAAAGGATACGAAAAAGCCTGTTCGATCGTAATTTCGGATTGTCCGGCAAGCGGATGCGCACTCGGTACGATCAGCTTCAGCTCGTCGCTCAAGACGGCGTCCGACTGCATGTCCGGATGATCGACCGGCGCCTCTACGATTCCGAAATTGAGCGTATGCTGGGCGATTTCCTCGACGATTTGCGTCGTGTTGATCACCTTTAGGCTGACCGAAATTTGCGGATACTCCTCATTAAACGGTCCAAGCAGCCGCGGCAGCATATATTCGCCGACCGTCAAGCTGGCGCCGAGGTGCAGTCGCCCCGTGAGCATGCGGCAGTAGTTCGCCATAGCGGATTCCGTTTCCTGGATCAGCTCGATGCTTCGTTTGGCGTAAGGCATAAGCTCGCTGCCCGCCTCGGTCAGCTCGATCTTTTTCGTCGTGCGAACGAACAACTTGACGCCGAATTGTTCCTCAAGCGACTGCACCTGCATCGTAACGGCAGGCTGCGTCATATGAAGCGCTTGCGCCGCGCTCGAAAAGCTCCCCTTGTCCGCAACGGTATAAAAAATATGTAATTGGTGAAAGTTGACCGCCATTCGTCATTCATACCCCCATCTTAAGCCGACCGGCTTCATTCATTATAGCATATCCCTCTCATCGGTCCCCACATTGTATGGCGGAGCAAGGCGTCTAACGATAAAAAAAGCATGCAGGGCAATCCCGCATGCTCATTCTCGCCTGTCCGTTTTTGTTATCTGCGCTTTCGGCTGTTCTTGATCAGCGTCATTCTGCGGGAATGGCGCAGCCAGGAATAATAGGACTTTAAATCCCTCAGCTCAATCGTTTCAGACATGCGTCCCAGAAACGTTACGACAATCATTTTGTGCAGAATGTTCCCCGCGATGTCCGTCTCGGATTCGATCGGCGAAAATTCCGCAACCATGACTAGGTCGTCATCGATCAAATACACATCCTGTTCGTTACGGTAATACGACTTTATGTTCGATTGCTTCAGCTTGCTCCATAAAAAAGCACAAATGTCATCGAAACCTGTTTTTTCGCTTTCCACTCGATCGATCCAGCGAGAGCGGGCATGATTCGTAATTACGATATCGGCGATTCTTTTCTCCCCAAGCGCAACGTAGAAAGGCTCGTAGGTGCTCCACCTGTCCATCATTCTATCTCTCATTACCGCAACTCTCCTCCCAGAAAAACAGGCCTTTCAGACTATGTACATTTCGTTATCGCCCTTATAGAACATTTTACTCCATATTTACAAATATTACAATTAATTAATTTCGTTCTTGCACCATAAATATGAAAAAGATTCTGAGAGGCCCTTAGGAGAAGCGATTGCCCAGCCGATTATACCGTATAAGATCTCGTCTTGTCCGGCACATTCCGACTGTATTCGGTTTTGATTTCATTGCGGTAGGACCGTTCCACTTTTTTGACGTACGGAAGCTTCTGAATGTTGCGAACCGTCTCGTCCAGCTTGTCCGCATGGATATACATGACGACATAGTGCATTTTTTTGGACATATAGTGAATGGAGCCGAAACGCTCCAAATTTTTGGCCGGCTTCAGATCGTTTACCCAAACGATCAGCCCGCTGCGCTGCGTAAGCATGCTTGTTCCTCTCTTCCGTCTATATCGTATAGGCTGACGAAAACGCTTGAAGGCGTTTTCGCGAATGTTTGTGCCCTTCGCTTTGTTGAATGAGCGCCGGAAGCGAAGCCTGATTGCGGCAAGCTTCGCTTCCATGCGCTATATTGCAGCTACCCGCAATTCCCGCTGCAGCTTCCGCCCGAACTGCAGCCCCCGGAGCTGCAGCCGCCGCCGTCCGCCAGCGGATTGTTGCTGGGCACCTTGACCGACTCGGAAACGGCATGAGCGATCGTTTTGGATATTTGATAGAGCAAGTCGTCCACCCGCTCCTCCGCATCCTTGAACTGCCTGACGGATTCCATGGCGTCCAATTGCGCTTGAACCCGCTTGACCTCATCCATGGCGGCATGATAGTCGGGATGAAAATGACCGAACCGCTCGCATTCCTCGAACAGTTCTTTCTTTTTGGCAAAAAGGCGGACAAGCCGTTTAACTTCCTCGTCTTGCTCAACCTTCTGTTTCCAGTATAAATATTGCGAAACCTCAGACGATCCGTTGATCAGATCGCCCAACTCGTATGCCTGCATCAAAACGCCGGCCATATCGATCGCTTCGGCTTCCATAATACTCATCGAATCACGACCTGTCTTCTATTTTCGGCTTCCGCTTCCGGAAAACCGTTTATGACGGGTTGGCGCCGGGGAGCATAATCTGCACGGCGTGCCATTGATCCGGCGACAACATAACGGTATTTTCGGCCTCTCGGCCTTGAAGCTTCCACTCCCCGCGCTCTTCGACAATAGCCGTCGGGACGATGAACCGCTCGGTTCCCGCAATGCCAAATTTTACGTAGGTCTTCCACTCCGCAGCCTGCCGCAGCAGCTCCTTGCAGGTCGAGGCGTGATAGGGGCGGAATTGCTTGAGCCACATTGCCGGAACCTGACGAATATCGGGAAGTCCTTCATTCGGATCGGGAATGGAGGAATCGACTTCAAAAGCAGGTGACGGCGGATGAAACAAAAATTCACCGCAATGAGCTGTCCCTATTTCCAGTATAAAGTTTTCTGCGCTCGCGCTCAATACTAAAGGACGGGCGTTTTTCATTTTGGGAAAAAGAAGTTTTTCTTCCAGACCGTCCGCAACCTGTTTGCACCATTGCCGCATAGTCCCTTCCACGTTATCCGGAACGCCGTAAATGGCGAGCGATGTCAATTCGCGCAAGCATTCCTCCGCACCGTTTACTTCTCCTCTCGCCAGCGCAGCGGAAACACGTTCTTTCGTCAGTCGCATGGCGGAGAACCGGTCGACGCGAACGATATCGGCAAACGCGCTCAAACGCCAAATATCGGCATACGGTACGCCCGCGGGAACGAGCAGCTCGAAATCAGGCTGCACGTAAATACAGCTGTGCCGTGACTTGGGTTCAATGAGCGATGGGCCGGACCGGAACCCGATGCCGCCTGACGGAACCCGAAACCGGATGGCCGTCTCGCCGTCCGGCGCAGCCAGAAGCTCCAGCCATCCTATGGCGTCCATAGCCTTCAGCCAATCGTCAAGCACTGCCCTGGAATCGCTCCGATCGGTCTCCCTAACGATGCCGTTCTTGATGAGCCAGCCGTGAAGCCCGGAAACCTTCGGCAAGCTGTCCGGTCCGAGTCCTTCCAGCCATACGAGCGCATGCTCCAGCCACAGTTCCTCCGGTCTATATAGCTCCCTAAAGCAGCGGTAAATCGCCGTATGCACTACTTCATTGGTGCAGGATAGCAATCGGCCGAGCGCATTCCGGTCAACCGACAATCGGTTTTCATTGACGGCAATAAGTCCGAGGCGGAATCCGGTCTCCAGCACCAAGGCTGCTTGCGGAGGATAGAAAGCCTCATATTCATAGGAAAGAGCGAAACGACGCAGATCCGTATCTTTAAGCGTTACGATTTTCAAAAGCGATGCAAGCTGAAGCTTCGCCATCGTTCCTTTGCCTGTCAGCTTCACCTCATGCTCGCTGCAAAATCGAAGCAGAAGCAGCAGATCCCAGGCGATTCGCATAAACGCTTCCGACCCGTCCGATTCATCCGGTTCCGCCAGGCCGCTTGCGGAAGGCTCCTCTTGCAGGAGCAGCTTCTGCCAAATGCCGAACGTGTCCTCCGGCAGCACGAACAGCTGCTCGCCCCAAGATTTGCGCAGGGAGAACAACACCCCTTTGCGCCGTAGCTGAAGCAGGCCGAGCCGAAGCTCGGCGCCGGACAAAGCATCCTGCTTGACCGCCCTCTCGAGCGCAGACGCTTCGAAGGGGCGAGAGCCGAAGGCAAGGACGATCCGCCGCAGCGCCGCCTGTTCCCATCTCCGCATCGAGGCGAGCAGATCGGCCAGCGTCTCGTAAGACGCAAGCGCCTGTCCGACCGGCATTCCTTGTTTTCGCCTATTCGCAACAGCGGGATGCTCGTCGTACACGGCGGTAACGGAATCCGGCAGTTGAACGAGCAATTCATTTAGTCTCATCGGACACTTCCTCATTACCGGAACAAATGTTCGTTTACGTAAGAAACGCCTCATCCCGTTGATTGGCGAAAGATTGTTGCCTGTGATCCTGAAGCACGTCGGAGGCGGCGGTCAACTCGTACCGGTAGCCCTGCTCGACAAGAAACAGTTGCCTGTTCAGAGCAAATTCTTCTTCTCTTGTCCGTTCGCTGACGAGCGAGTAAAAATGCACAACTTTACCGTCCGCTTTCGGACGCAGCACCCGTCCGAGCCGCTGCGCTTCTTCCTGGCGGGAGCCGAAGCTGCCGGAAACCTGAACGGCAACGGACGCATCGGGCAAATCGACGGCGAAATTCGCAACCTTCGAGACGATCAACAGCGTCAATTCCCCTTCGCGAAAAAGCCGGTACAACCGATCCCTTTCGTCATGCGGCATCGTTCCCGACAAAAGTGGCGCTCCTGTACGTTCCGATATCGTTTGAAGCTGATTCAGGTACTGGCCGATCACTAGCGTAGGCTCGCCGGCATGCCGCTGCAGCAGCTTATTCAGCACCGGCCATTTCCCTTCGTTCTCCGCGGCGATTCGCAGCTTGTCCTTAGCTCCCGCGTGCCTGTAACGTTCCTCCGTCTTCTCCGGCATACCGATCTTGATTTCCGAACAAACGGCTTTGGCAATCCAGCCTGCCTGCTCCAGCCGTTTCCAAGGCATATCGAACCGTTTGGGGCCGACCAGCGAAAACACATCTTCCTCGCAGCCGTCCTCGCGAACGAGCGTCGCGGTCAAACCGAGCCGGCGCGTGGCCTGAATTTCTGCCGTGACCCGGAAGACCGGCGCTGGCAGAAGATGCGCCTCGTCGTAAATGATCAATCCCCAATCCCGCTCCTGAAACAAGTGCATATGCGAAAAAGCGTCGTTCTTCGACCGGCGATGGGTCAGGATCTGATAGGTCGCGATGGTAACCGGACGCACTTCCTTGCGGGTGCCGTTATATTCGCCGATCATGTCGGGCGTTAAATCGGTTTTGTCGAGCAGCTCATCCCGCCATTGGCGCACCGAAGTGACGTTGGTCGTCAGAATCAAGGTCGCGCAGCCGCATTTTTCCATAGCGGCAATGCCGATGACGGTCTTACCGGCTCCGCAGGGAAGAACGAGCACACCGCTGCCGCCGTCGTTGGCGCCTCCCCTGTAGAAGGCATCGACCGCATCCCGCTGGTAATCGCGCAATACGAAAGGAGAACCGTTTGACCTTACTGCGTTTAGGCGAACGGGCAGCGTTTCCCCTTGATGATACCCGGCTTTATCCTCCACCGGGTAACCGAGCCGGGTCAGTTCCTGCTTCAGCTTGCCGCGCCACACGGGATCGATTACGGCGCTTCGCGTGTCTATCGTAGCCGTCAAATACGGTTGAAGGGACGGATAAGAAGCGATCTTGAACAAAATCCCCGGATCGTCGGAAACGAGCAGCAGCTTGTCTTCTTCCTGCACCATACGCAAAAGTCCATACCGGTTCATCGCCTGCTCGATACTCTGCTTAACGGAAGCCGGAACGCCCAGCTTGCCGTTCTCATTCAGATAGACCAACAGTTGCTCGGCTGTCAGACCCGAAGCCGCGGCATTCCAGAGCGATAGAGGCGTTAACCGGTATGTATGAAAAGGATTGGGGCTTTTCACCAGCTCGGCAAAACGGCAAAGTTCCATACTGACCGTTTCGGCCCTGGGATGCTGGGCTTCAAGCAGCACCGTCATATCGTTTTGCACGAATAGCGGCGCGTTATGTTGATGCTTCAATGGTTCTACCTCCCGGCTATGCGAGTGCCTTTTCCTTAGTATGAAAGGAATCGGAGGAAATTAAACTCCGCCCGCCGTTCCGCATTTGGCTTTACACGGAAACGATTACCACATACAATAGCCAAGGATATACGCCTTTCGGCGTCCGAAACGTTTTCGCAGAAAAAGGTCTCGGAAAAATAATCATTCGTGCCGGACGTTTACCGAGAAATCGAACAATCAGCGAAATCCACCGTTCTGAGATTTTAAGGAGAAAAGAGGATATGCAATGAAAAAATGGATATCGGCCGGTCTCATCGCCCTATTACTGGCTGTAGCGTTAGTCGGCTGCTCCGCCAAAACGCAAACGTCGTCAAGCGACGAGTCGTTTCCAAACCGCATATGGAAAGAGTACCCTCAGCTGAAGGATCGCCCTATGACGAAAGCGGTCGTGAAGCGGGTTGTCGACGGGGATACGTTCGAAACGGAGAAGAAGGAAAAGGTTCGTTTAATCGGCGTAAATACGCCGGAAACGGTGAAGCCGAACAGTCCCGTGGAAGCCTTCGGCAAGGAAGCGAGCAAATACACCAAGGATCAATTAACCGGCAAAACGGTTTATCTTTTCAAAGATACCGGCGATAAGGATAAATACAGCCGTTTGCTCCGCTACGTGTTTATCGAGAACGAACCGGTCATGTTCAATGAAACGCTGCTTTTAAACGGTTACGCCAACACGATGACGATCGCGCCGAACGTTATGTTCGCCGACAAATTCGTCAAGCTGGAACGCGAAGCCCGCGATAAGAAAAAAGGCTTGTGGGCGTATCAATAACCATTTTCCCCGCAAAACGGGTGCCGCTTCCGCAGCCTTAGTCCGATCCTTAGCGGTAAGCCCCGGAACATAACCAAAAAGGCTTCCCTGATGTCGTTTCAGCGACGCGGGAAGCCTTAATTCGTTTATTGATTAGAAGCGCGAGCCGGCTGCCGCCGTTTCTTTCAAACCGTCGGCTACGATTTCCTTCGCGCGGTCCGGGTACTGATTATGTCCTTCAATGACCACCGTTTCAGGGTTATGGATACCCCAGAGGTAAATGGCCGACTTCACCAGATTCAACGCCATTTCCATAGCGGCCATTTGTTCGGACGAATAGTCGCCGCCGCGTGCGCAGAGCAGCATGACTTTTTTGTCGCCAGCCATGCCCACAGGACCTTCTGCGGTATAAGTGAACATCTTGCCTGCTTGCGCCAAGTACGAAATGTAAGTTACAAGAGGTGCCGGGACAGTCGAATTCCAGAGCGGGAACGAGAAGATGATTTTATCCGCAGCCATAAACTGATCGAAGTAAAAATTAGCGATCCCGGCCAGTTTGACCTCTTCCGCAGTAGGCTCCATGCCTTGTCTCAGCTTGAATAAACCAGTTATCATCGTGTTGCCGTAGTACGGAAGCTCCGCGTCGAATAGGTTCAGCTCCGTAATGGTATCCTGCGGATTCGCCTCGCGGTACGATTGAAGAAACGACTGGTGCATTTGCACGCTGATCGCCTGTTCGACGGGACGGTCGTTTGAACTGATAAAAAGTACGTTTGCCATTAGAAATTCCTCCGATTCCAATCGTAATTTGGTATTTTCTGCAATCATTGAAAGCACAGTTATGAATGCGCGAAACGGTTGCTCCCGTTCTCACTTCCTGGAAGATACCCCTCCATTACTGAGCTACCGGAAAGCACAGTTTAGCGCCAATTTGTATGATTTGTTTAACTGCTGCTTTTATAGGCTCAGTATAACTCACTAACTATACTTTTGCAAGCAGATAATTTATTTTCCATCGAGCATGTCGATTCTGTTCATCAGATCGGCGATCGAATACTTCTTCAGAAAGGTGACGGTATTGCGTTCGGCCTCCAGCATGATCTCTTCAAGAGCGATATCCACCTTTTTGCCCGCTTCTCCGCAGTCTACGCCCTCCGCAGGTTCTGCAGGCTCCGCACGAACAGCCATGTACACATCGGCCAGGGACAACCGATTCGGCTGCACCTTGAGCAAATAGCCGCCGTCCCGCCCTTCTCTGGCTTCGACTATGCCGGCTTGTACCAATGGCGCCATCACTCTGCGCAAAAAGGTGGCATGCGAATTGACTTGGCATGCAATGGAGCCGCTGGAAAGCACGCAGGCGCTCTGGGCAAGCCACACCAGCGCATGAACGGCTATCCCGAAGCGCGGCGGGCCGATTTGACTGACTCGATTGATCGAACTCATAGCGATTCCCTCCCGACATCCTATACAATAGTGTACCTTGCCCAGTTGCCGTATAGCAAGCCCGTAACCGGCGCCAAAACGGGAAGAGCTGCCCCTCCGGCATGACGCCCGGCATGGACAGCTCGATTATCAATTCCCGCTGGAGACCGAAACCGCAACTTCGTGAGGCCGGTATACTGCAAGCATCCGTCCGTCACCGTCAGCGGCAAACATCACGCTCCGCTCGCTTTCGAGAGTGAACGCATATACCGTTCCGGTAACGGGATCCGCGATCTCGATCTCCGTATCGTAGGCATACTCGGAAACAAATAGATACAACGCCCCGCTCTTAAACGCCAGCTTGCGCCCGTAAATACCCGGCAATTCGCCGCCCTTGCGCCACTCCAGCTCCTTGCGGACATCGGCAGCCTCAAGCGCGTACGTATACAGCGCGATCAGCGGCTCATTCCGCTCGTTCAGTTCAAGCGGCAGCGGACACCATAGGATTCGTCCGTTCCCGTAACCGAAGTCAATCACGCCGGCAGCACCCGGCTTCCCGCCGGTCGACGCGGCCGTTTCTTTGCAAGCCTCGGCGATTCGCCGCCCGCCGAACGATACGGGATAACGCTTGCCGCCGATCTCGACCATATCCTCACGCAGCACATTGGCTATCGTCCATTCGCCGCGAAGCTCGGCAAGCCGCGAAACGGGACGCCAATATTCGTTCAAGCCGAGCGGACCTGTAACAAGGAGCGTCACCCCTTGCTCGCGGACGGCGGTCAACATCTTTTCAAGCGCCGCATCGCTCAAATTGTGAGCGCTAGGCACAACCAGCAGCTTCGGCGCATCCGTCAGAAGCGCC
The DNA here is from genome assembly GCF_046244365.1 of Paenibacillus litoralis. Lineage (NCBI taxonomy): Bacteria > Bacillati > Bacillota > Bacilli > Caryophanales > Paenibacillaceae > Paenibacillus > Paenibacillus litoralis. Next base: position 5,394,390 of record NZ_CP176395.1, read on the forward strand.
TCCAAATGATATTCGCCGAATGCCCGGTGCGGCACATTCATATCGTAAGCCAGGGTTCGCGTCAGCCTGGACGTGGCATCGAAGGCGAGCGGCCGATTGGACAGGTCGTTCGAATATGGAAAGACGGCCGCAACCTCCTCCAGCTGTCGATCCACGAATAAGTCACCGACCGCTTCCATAAATGCGCCGAAATCGTAAGACACGTCCGCTTCCGGCTTTTCGGTGCCGTCGGCGCGAAGAGCGCCGATATTCGATTCATTGACGTTATGCATATAAAAGTTCGTGTTCCATATCCACTGCACCGCTCCTGCGCCGCCGGTCGAGAAAGCGTACGCGTATTTGCGTTCCAAAATGTTGCGAAGCTCCAGCTCCGAGCGCTTTGCGCGTCCGTCCGGCGTCTCAACGTACATGATGCCCGTTTCCTGCACGAGATTCGGCTTATCCGGCGCCTTTGCAAAAATACCGTCCCATACGAGCTGATCCATCATCCACCAAGAATGCACCGTCGTATAATCCACGCTCTCCGCATACAGGAACGGCGACGGCCGCTTTCCGGCCAGCGCTTCATCCTGACCGACGGTGACGAGCTGGTCCGGATTCGTCGTCTTGATCGCACTGCGAAGCCCGGCAGCCCACCTGTTATGCATATCCATCGTAAACAGCGAATAATCGAGCCACCGGTTGCCTTTTTTGCCTTGTGTCATGTCCTGGACGTCAAAATTGATTTCGCTCTGTTCCGGCAGTCCGGCCGCCGCAAACCCGGGCAGCTCCTCCGGCGTCATATTCCAGCGCTCCTGCAGCGTCTCTACCGTACCGTGACGTTCCTTCAGCCATTCGGCAAACGCAGCTCTTTCGAAACGGTCCTGCGACGACCTCGGCCCTGCGAATACTCGTTTCGGATCGAACATCGAAGGCTCGTTGATTAAATCCCAGTGGACATGGTACGAACGGCGGTGACGCTGAACGATCGCGGCGATAAACCTTTTTTGCGCCTCCACGCTTCTCGGATCCAAATACGGGTTGACACCTTCCCACGCCTCGGGCGTAAATGCGAAGAAATTGAAAGTCACTTCCAATCCGTGCCGCTTAGCCGTCAGGAAAAAAGCGTCGATCGCGCGAAGCGTCTCCTCGGAGGCATGCCCGTCCGCATACATGAAGTGGCGGTGAGCCGTCCAGATGCCGGTCCGAATCAGGTTGATGCCGGCTTTCTTCATTTGGGCCATATCCCGCTCCCACACATGAACGTTGGGGAGGAACAAAAACTTGCGCGCCACATCGGACGTCATATACGTCATCCCGACGATCGGCAAGGGCTTTCCGTCCCGCTCGAAGTAATCGCGTCCGCATGTAAGCGGCGATCCTGCCGCAAGCAGCTCCTCGTCCATCCCCCAGAAGCTTTGTTTAAGCAGACGTTTCTCGCCACCGTCCGATTCCGCTGCGCATATGACGTCATATAACCCTTTTTGCACGTCAAAAGGAAGCGGTATCGTCTTAAGAAGCAAATCATTTCCTGCCTCAAGCTCCAGCCTCCCCGACCACACCGGCTCCCCTTTAGCGGTTTCCCTCTTGGACACCGCAATGTCGAAGGTCCAACGCGATGAAGGCTGCCCCACTGCGGAAAGACGCGTCAAACGCTGCATCTGGAGCGAGAGTTTTGCGCGGTCTCCCGGATCATATGCCGCATAGTTCGGCTTCAGCCATATTTCGGTTACCCCGAGTGCGCAGTGGTCGGCCATTCGGACGAACAGCTCCGCCCCTTGTTTCTCCCACCATGCAGACTGGACCGGTTGGTTAACGAATATCCAGCGGCCGCCCGCAAACTCCCCCTTCGTGAACTCCAGGCTTACGACAGGTGCCGAGCGCTCTCTTCCTTCCTCGCACAAACCTATCAGCAGCGGGTAAATGTGCGCGTCCATCGGACCCGCCGTTCCGCTCTCGTGCGGCATATCGTTCGTTTTCGTTACATGCAGGATAAGGCTTGATGTATCTCCCATGGCAAACAAGCACTCGCTTCCCGCTAACAGCGGGATCGCTTCGGATGCGGCTAGCGCCTCTACCTTCGAGCCGTCCACCTTCATCGCTTCGTGAATGTGAAGCTGCTGGAGATAAGCCGTCTGCTCCGTTTCCGCCGACCAGTTTTGTCCACTGCCGTTACACGGGCGTGTAAAGGGCGCGCCTCCCGCACAGAGCAGCCCGCCTCCCTTTCGCAAAAAAGCGAGAATCGCTGGCCACGCCTCTTTCGGAAAATAAGAGCCGTGCATCGTGATAAAGGTCCCTCCGGCCGCAGCGGCCAAAGCTTCCGCCAATCCGTCCGCATTCACGACTCGGCTAAGTATCGAAAATTGATCTGCCTGCTCCTTGTCCGGCCTAGCGCCGGCGAACGGAAACTGCGAATCGTAGAACACGATTCGATTATTTGCACTCATCCTCATTCTCCTCCGCTATTTCTTTCGTATGTATCGTTCAGTTTGCTATATAACCCCCGCTCCGCCGGGGCCGGGCCGATGGACTGGCGTTCTATGAGCGCTACCGGCAGCACGAGTTTCGCGATCGGTACAGGACCCGACCGGAGCACCCGCACGGCCAGCTCAGCCGCTTTGCGCCCCGTCTCATAAAAAGGCTGTTCAACCGTCGTAAGCGGAATGTCGAGGTGACCGCTTAGCTCAACGTTATCGAAGCCGGCTACCGACAACGCTTCCGGAACCTTGATGCCCAAGTCCGCTGCCGTCTTCAGCAATCCGATCGCGAGCAAATCGTTTTCCGCCTGAATCGCCGTTACTCCCAAGGCCATCAAGCCTTCCAGCATACGTTTCAAAAACCGCTTCCCTTCCTCCGATTGCTCGATCTGCCGGTGAAAGAACGGGTTGCCTTGGGAGAACGGCTTGCCGAAATCCAACTTGACGATTCGGGTATCGACCGGGATGCCGTGTGCCCGAAGAGACTGGCAGTAGCCCATGAAACGGTTGCGAACCGAAGTTACCGCTTCGATGCCGATTCCCGATAAAAAGGCGATTCGCTTATGCCCTAGCGCAAGGAGCCTGTCGGTAACGATACGTCCGCCCGCTTCGTTGTCGGAAACGACGCTGCTGACAGGAAGCCCGTCATAATACTTATCGATTGCAATAAGAGGGTAATCATTGTAGGCAAGCGACAGAATCTGCTCCAAATTAGCTCTGTCTTCCACCGGATACAGCAGGATGGCCGAGATGCCTTTGCCGGGAAGCGTTTCCAGAAGCTCGCGTTCCTTGGCCGGATTTCCGCCCGTCGTATGGATCGTCATCAGTAAACCTTTCGAATCCAAGTAATCCCCGGCGCCGCGGATATAACCGGATAAGCCGTTGGATTCCTCACCGGGAATGACCAGCGCAGCGACGTGGCCGATTCCGGAAGACGGAGCCGGAAGCATGCCGGATTTATGCTTGGGACGGCCTTCCTGCTCGCTTGCTTCGAACAACCCGCCCTTCGGCTTCACAAAACTGCCGCTCCCCTGCTTCCTATAAATAAGCCCTTCCCGTTCCAGCTCCTCCAGAGCGCGCTTGGAGGTTATCCTGCTTACCCGGTACGTCTCGGACAATTCGGCTTCCGTAGGCACTTGCTGATCCTCCACATACCTGCCCTCGTCAATTTGTCGTTTAAGCTGCTCGAAGATCGAACGGTACAAAGGCTTGACTTCTTTTCCCATTACCCTCCTCCTTTGATATGGTATATATATTTGTTATATCGAACTTTCTTGATATATCATATTGAATTATAATTCGATTTTCGCTTTCTGCATAGCGGGTTTCCGTTCCTTGTCACAAAAAAAGAGCCGGATTGCTCCGGCTCCTCCCCATCGATTATTTCGTTGTCGCAAATGTCTTTTCGCTTTCCGAAATTTTCCCAAGCGCTTCCCCGACATTATCTTCAAACACATCTCGGATCGCCAAATCTCCAATCGCCACAACGCCAACCAGCTCCCCGTTCTCAACGACAGGCAGACGGCGTATTTTGTCGCGCGCCATTATTTTGGCGGCTTCGCCGACCGACGTATCGGGCGCGATCGTGGTCGGATTTTGGCTAACTACATCCATTACAGCCGTAGAGCCTTCTTTCTTCTCGGCAAAGCCCCGAACGACAAGATCCCGGTCCGTTACGACGGCCAAAAGCTTCTTTCCCTCGACTACCGGGATAAAGCCGATATCATGCTGCTTCATTTTGAGCGCAATTTCATATACATTATCCTTTGGCGTTACGGTAACGCAATCGGTCGACATGATCTGTTTTACGGTTTTGGCGGTGCTCAAGTGAAATCCCTCCTGCATAAGTGTAGAAGCTCCTTACTTAGCTTCTCCGGCAGAAGGGCGAAGAATGCACGCAATATATGGCAACATGGGCTACGCTGCGCGTCTCTTACGCATGCTCGTTCATGTAATCCAAGGCCAGCCCGATCAAGAGCCTCGCGGCATAAATCATGGACGATTCATCGATATCGAACCTCGGATGATGATGCGGCGCGTCGATTCCCGCTTCCTTATTGCCGGCGCCCACGAAAACGAAGCAGCCCGGAACGCGTTCCAGGTAATAGGCGAAGTCTTCGGCCGCCATAATAAAGGGAGACTTGCTCACTTGCTTTTCGCCGAAAACGGAAACGCCGACTTTAAAGAAACGATCCGTCTCTTTTTCGTCGTTCACGACCGGCGGATACCCGACTTTATAACGAAAATCGACTTGCGCCCCGTACATGGCCCCGGTTTGCTCCGCAATCGTCTTCATCTGCTCGCGGATGCGATCCCTCGCTTCGATCGAAAACGTGCGCACGGTGCCGTTAAGCGAGCAAGTTTCTGCGATGACGTTGAAGGACGAGCCGGCATGTATGGATCCTACCGTAACGACGCAAGGCTCCGTCGGATCCATATGGCGGGAAACAATCGATTGCAGGTTGACGACGATCTGCGACCCTACCAGCACGCTGTCGATCGTTTGGTGCGGCAATCCGCCATGGCCCCCTTTGCCCTTGACGTCTATGAAAAATTCATCCGCCGCCGCCATAAAGGCCCCGCTTTTGGTTTGCGCCTCGCCGGTCGGCAGCGGCGCCCATAAATGAACGCCATATACGGCATCGACGCCTTCCATCGCGCCTTCGGCGATTAACGGAGCGGCGCCTCCCGGACTAATCTCTTCCGCAGGCTGAAACAGGAAACGAATCGTTCCTTTCAGCTCGTCTTTTCTGCCGCTCAGCACTTCTGCTATCGCAAGCAGCGTCGTCGTATGAGCATCGTGGCCGCAAGCGTGCATGACGCCGGGCACTTTGGAAGCGTAATCGACCGATTTGGCGTCTTGGATCGGCAGCGCGTCCATGTCCGCTCGCAAGGCTACGGTCGGACCGGGATGGGCGCCCTTCAGCTCGCCGACCACGCTGTATCCGCGTTCGCCGCGCTTGACGGGAATGCCGAGCTCCTCCAAACATTTGGCCACGTAAGCCGACGTTTCTTTCTCTTGATAAGAAACCTCCGGATGCTGATGCAAAAACCGGCGGCGTTTCACCATATCGGGAAACAACTGCTCCAGCTGTTGTTCGATCGTTATCATAATACCTACCCCCACCGTTTGCTTACACCGTACATTTTATCAGATATCGCTTTGGGTTGCCTACCGCTTTAGCCGTCTATTTCCTGCACCGTCTGTCTTAAATTCGACCTGAAAGGCTCCAAAACGGCCACAAAATAGCCACAACTGCGCCCTTAGGCACATTTGCTTAAGGCTTGCACAAGTTGGGGAAACATACTATCATGAAAATGATATGCAAGTGCTCATGCGTCAAAGCATGTAAATGAACCGGGAGGCGTTCTCTAATGATTATTGAAAATACAGGTTTAAAAGGACTTAAAAGCGAGCTCGCCCATTTGGACGAGTCCACCGAAAAATTAGGCTTCGTTCGCTGGCAATGGGAATATTACCGCGCCACTTACGACTGCAAATTCGAAGATGTAGCGAATAACGCCGAATACTATCTGCGTATCAATGCGCGTGTGGAGTCCGGCAAACTGGAAAATCCGCATGCGGTTCTGTACCTGGAAGATGTTTACATAGGGAAAGGGACGTTCCCGCACGGGCTCGACTACAACGCGCCGATTCCGCAGCCCGTCGTTCAGGCGGCCAATCAAAAACTCAGCCAGTTGAAGCAAGCGCTCGAACACTAGGCGCGGGAAGCCATGAACCCGCCGCGTAGAGGAACACCGGACTTTCTGTTGTTGTTCTTGACGCTGGCGCTCGTCGCCTTCGGCTTCCTGATGGTGTTCAGCGCCAGCTCCGTGTCTGCAACCTTCTACTACGAGAATCCTTGGCACTATACACAGCGGCAAGCCGTCTCGCTTGTCATTAGCTTCTTTCTCATGTTTTTCTTTATGAACGTCAACTACGCAAGGTTGAAAAAATGGGTGATGCCGTTTTTCATTCTGATCTTCGCGCTCCTGCTTATCGTTCCGTTCGCTTCGAACAATGTGAACGGAGCGAACAGCTGGTTTGCGATCGGTCCGCTGCGCTTGCAGCCCTCCGAGTTCGCGAAGGTCGCGGTCATTCTGTATTTGGCGTTCATCATACACAAGAAGGAAGACCGTATCCGCGACTTCAAAAAAGGGCTGATGCCCGCACTCGTCGTTGTCGGCATGGTTTGCGGCGTTATCATGCTGCAGCCGGATATGGGCTCTACCATCGTACTGGCGCTCAGCGCCGTAATTGTCATCGTCGTCGGCGGAGCCAACCTCAAGCACGTGTTTTCGCTGGCCGCCGGCTTCTTGATCGTTACGGCACTTGCCATTTGCGTATTTCTATTGAAAAATCCGGGTATTCTGGACGGAACATCAAGCGATTACCGGGTCAACCGGTTTACTTCGTTTCTCGATCCGTGGAACGACCGTCTTGGCAGCGGCTATCATTTAGCCCAATCGCTTATGGCGTTCGGTCACGGAGGATTAACCGGAACCGGCTTCGGACAAAGCATTCAAAAAATGCATTTTCTGCCCGCTCCGCATAACGATTTCATTTTCGCCGTTATCGGCGAAGAATTCGGCTTTATCGGGGCGACCTTGTTCTTGCTTGTGTTTCTGCTGTTTATTTGGCGAGGAATCGTCGTATCGGTACGCTGCACGGATACGTTCGCCAGACTTTGCGGTATCGGCTTTTTCGGTTTGTTCGGCGTCCAGGCGTTCATCAATCTCGGCGGCGTAACGGGAACCATTCCGCTGACGGGCGTCACCTTGCCCCTCATCAGCTATGGGGGATCCTCCCTCATGGCTACGATGATGGCCATCGGCATCGTCCTCGGCTTCAGCCGGGAGCAGAACAAGCCCCAGGAAGCCGCCAATCAGCCGGCACGCAAGAAGCCAAAAAACGAAGTAAAGGCAAGCCGCCGTTCGGCAAGCCTCTAAGCTTCGGAAAGCAACAAAAAAGAGAACGCCGACGCATTGCGTCACGTTCTCTTTTTTGTTGGCGCCTTAGGAGCACCTCGGATAGCATGCCTTATGTAGCGAATTACTTAAGGCGATGGAGATCTTCCGTTTCCTCTTCACGGAAAGCAACGCCTTCCACCTTCACATTGACTTCGATGACATTGAGACCCGTCATATTTTCAATGGCTTCGCGCACATTTAGCTGAAGCGCTTGACATACGTCTTGAATTTGCGATCCATAATGCACGATCACACGCAAATTGATGGCGGCTTCTAGCTGCCCGACTTCGACGGAAACCCCTTTTTGCACGTTTTTACCGCTTAAGCGTTTGGCAAGTCCTTCGGAAATACCGCCGGACATGCCGGCGATTCCCGGCGTATCGAGAGCTGCCAAGCCCGCAATCGTTGCGACCACATCATCGGAAATACGAATAAGCCCAGTTTGAAGTTGTTCGGACATCCAGCTCACCTCCTAATTTTCCCCGAAAAAAGTGATGGGATGCTTGCTGCCCGTACCGAAAACGGCGGCGGATCTCATAGCAATCCCCTGTTCAATGATTAGCCAGAAGCGTTGTAACCTGCTTTACAACCTCACTGTTATTATAATGATTTGACCATACCTCCGTCAACGAAGAAGGTCGACCCGGTCATATAGCTGTTGAGCGGGGATAGCAAATACGAAGCTAGCGCTGCAAATTCCTCCGGTTTGCCGTATCTTCCAAGCGGGATGTCTTTAACGATTGCGGCCCGAATGTCTTCGACCGATTTGTTTTCCCGTCCCGCTCTCGCTTCATCCAGTTCGGTCAGCCTGTCCGTCATAACGCGTCCCGGACATATGGTGTTAAGCAAAATACGGTCGCCCGCCAGTTCGATCGACAAGGTTTTCATGAGACCTGCAATTCCGGCGCGCAGCGTATTTGAAAGGACAAGCCCGGGAATCGGCACCTTGACCGAAGTGGAGGCGATCGTAACCATTCGTCCGCCTTGTTCGGCCATGAGCGGATAAAAGCCCCTTACGAGCCGTACGACGCTCATCATATTCGTCTGAAACGCCTTCTCCCAGGCATCGTCATCGAAGGAGAGGAAGCTTCCGCTAGGCGGTCCGCCTGCACTGCACAACAGCGCGTCCACTCGCGGGAAGAGCTCCTTTGCTTTTGCGATCAAGCCCGCTATTTGCTCGGCGTTCCCAACGTCAACGGACATGCCGGCTGCCGTTACGCCGTATTTGTCGCTTAGCTCCGCCGCCAACGCTTCGATGCCTGCCGCATCCCTGCTGCAAATAAGCAAATTCGCGCCTTCCTCGGCCAGCGCAACCGCCACTGCCCGGCCTAAGCCTTTGCTGGCCGCCGTCACCACTGCATATTTTCCTTTTAGACCGAGATCCATTTGTATCTTCTCCTTTTTCCGCCGATTCTTACGCGCATAATCTTTCGCAAAAGAGGGCAATTGTACAATGATACCGATTTACAAGCAGAACTTGGCAGAGTAAAATGGTAATACTTTCTGCAGATAGGGCGTCTGCCGTGCCCTGGCATCTGCTTCGATTTGCAAACGATAAAAGAGGTGAATCCGTGAGTCAAAAGCTTTTCTTCACACTTCTGGCCGTTACCTTCGCAGCCAGCGGCGTAGCCCATTACGCCGGTATGAACTCAACCGTTCAATTTGTTCTTTCCTGTATCGCGATCGTCTTTGTAGCCGGCTTTCTGGGCAAAGCGACCGAGAGCGTAGCCCACTACGCGGGCGAGAGGCTCGGCGGATTTCTGAACGCGACCTTCGGAAATGCGGCAGAGCTCATCATAGCCATTATTTTAATCAAAGATGCGGTAAACGGCAAACCGATGCTATTCGACATGGTCAAAGCCAGCATTACCGGCTCGATTATCGGCAATATGCTGCTTGTCCTCGGTCTCAGCCTGCTGCTCGGCGGCTTGAAGTTCAAAACGCAGCGGTTTAACGTCACGTTAGCCGGCCACAACGCTTCGCTTATGCTGCTAGCGGTCATCGCCCTGTTCATCCCTGCCGTGTTCGCCGTCCAGCTGCCGGAGGCCAAAACGAATACGCTGAGTTTAATCGTCGCCGTTATTTTGATTATCGCCTACTTCCTCTGGCTGCTCTTCTCCATGGTAACGCACAAGAAGGAATTGTCCGACGAAGTGATCGAACACGGCGAAGCCGCCTGGTCGCGCGGAGTATCGATCCTATTACTGGTCGTCGCAACCGTTATGGTCGCGCTCGTCAGCGAATGGCTGGTCGGGACGCTTGAAGAGTTTTCCCACAAGTTCGGGCTTTCGGAGCTGTTCCTAGGCGCATTCGTCATCGCCATTATCGGCAATGCCGCCGAGCACTCCGCCGCCGTCATGATGGCCATGAAGAACAAAGTCGGGGCGGCCGTCGAAATCGCGATCGGAAGCTCCTTGCAAATCGCTTTGTTCGTAGCCCCCGTCCTCGTTATCGTCAGCTTCTTTATGGGAAACACGATGAATATCGTCTTTTCGACGTACGAGCTTGTCGCTATCGCCGTAGCCGCATCCATTGCCAAATCCATCTCGCGCGACGGACAAACGAACTGGTATGAAGGCGTCCTGCTGCTTGTCGTTTATATTATTCTGGGCTTCGCTTTCTTCTTCGTTTAAACGGACATTGAGCTTAAATCTCCAACTCTATCCAGCAAGGTTAAACGGCTTCGCCGTCCATTTTCTGATATAAAAAAGAGCAGCCGGCATTCGGCTACTCTTTTTTGTTTAGCGCTTCGTACAGCTTCGCAAGATTGCGTTCCAGCTTGATCAGCAGGTCTTTACCGGCCTGCTCCTGAATGAGCCCGGCTCGTACGGCGAAATCCACCTCGCGGGAAAGCCCGTACATCTGCGTGTCAAGCACCTCTTCATACAACGGACATTTGCGCGTGGTCAAGTTGTCCATCTGCACTTCGATCAGCTTTTCGATCTTGAGCGCGTCTTCTTGAAGAAGCTGAATCGCTTTTATATTTAAATCTTGCATGAGATCCGATGAAGACATGCATTCTCCCCCTTGTACAACATCCAATGTACGGCAGCGGCCGTGCGTTGGTGCGATCGCGCCCCTGTAGTAAACAACCCTATACCCATTATATTAGTCGAAATCAGGATAATACACAAGACGAATAATCTAGGAGCCCCGAAACCGTCGAAACGCCCTTGAGCCTTTTGCAAGAAAAGGTCAAGGGCGTTTCGGCAAAGGTTAGTCGAGGAGCTTAATCGATTCGAACGCTTGTTTCAGACGGGCCGTATTAAGATCCGTTTTTACCGCATCGTTAATACGATACGTAATCGAATACGTAATGCCGTTCTTGGCGAAGTAAAACTCCTTCGTTTCGTAAGGAACCTTATTCGTGGAATACTGCACGGTGATCGCCTTGCCGCTTTCACCGAACAGCGTTTCGTCGCTGACCGTATATTTGTAGTCGGCGTCGGCCTCCGCGCTTTTCTTGTGCTCGGCCTCTTTTTTCTTGACTACTTCGTCGTAAGCCCTGTCCTCGTCAGCCGAAATCGTGAATGAGCCGCCGGCAAACGAGTATAACGCAACCGGGCGGTCCGTTTTCGAGCCGTAGCTGTACGTTATCCATTCCTCGGGAACCCGTACGGAGTATTTATACGTTTTATTCGTATAAAGCGTCGTTGCGTCCGGATCGGCCAGCTCGTCCTCGTCTTGAATAAATCCTAAAGACTCGTTCATAAGCTCTTTATCGATTTGAATCGTATCGACGATGCTGCCGATCCATGCTTCCGTATCCGCCGCCTTCTCCTGCTTCGGATAATGGAAAGCAAACGAGTATTTGTACTTATCCTTTATCAAGTAAAGGACCCGAATATTCTCCCAGTCTTTCCCCATCGTCCAGCCGTAACTGGCTTCGATCGCCGGCACGCCGGAAACGGTCCGCTCCTTTTTCTCGCCCACTTCCCGGTAGCCCTGAGCGAAATTGCTCTTGAACGCCGCTTCTTCACGATCCGCCCAATCGCTCAGTTTGTCGCCCGACGATGCGGATGTGACGCTCACGCTGAAGCTGCGCTTGTCGTCGTCCGAATAGGAAAGTACGCTATCGCCATCCTTTTCCCATCCTTCGGGCAGCTCCATGGCAAGGCCATATTCCGTCGTAACCGCAACCGACTTCTTATGCTTCCGCAAATCCTTGACCGAGGTATCGCTTGTATCGAACGAAAGCGTAAAGCTGTCGAGCAAATCGATATAGCTGTTCACTTTAATGCTGCTGACGTTGTTCTCGCCTGAATATACGAAGAGGGAGACCAGGTATACTTTTCCTTTATGCTGATAGGCTCTCGCTTGGAAATAGCCTCCATTTTCGTCCAGCTTACCGCTCGTCTTCACATATGGAGCGCTTGCGGAATCGATATAACGCTTCTCCAGCACGATCGCGTCACGCGACTCCCCGGAAATTTTACGCATGAGCGCCGCTTTGGATAACGATTCTCCTTGATTGTCTTCGACTTGAACATGGATCATGAACTCGCCTTTGGAATCGAAGAACGTGGCCGAATCTTCGTCGTCGAAGCCGGCATCGCTCATCAGGCCCGGCGGATATTTCATCGACCAGCCGTTCTCGCTGTCGCCGATCTTGGTCTTGCCTTGGTCGGTATCAATCGCCGTATTGCCTTCATTCTCTTTCTTCTTGGAAGAAGTCACCGTCTTGTCTTCCGTAAGGGTGATCGAGAACGACGCTTCTTTGCCTTCCGACTTTACGGTCAGATTGACGGTTTGCCCAGGCAAATACGTTTTGAGCGCCTCGTTGTAGTCTACAAGCGTGCGGAGCGGGGCGCTTCCCAGCTTCAGCAGCACGTCGTTCTGTTTTACCCCCGCTTTGGCAGCCGGGGAATCCGGATCGACATAAGCGACCTTAAGCGGCTCTTCCGTCGGTAGGCCGACAACCGCTTCCCAGCTTTCTTCCAGCTCCAACCCGAGATACGGACGCATCACTTTACCATACTCGAGAAAATGTTTCAGCACGTACTGTACGGTTTCGACCGGAATGGCGAAGCCGAGATTGTCCACGCCGAAGTCGACGAATTTCATCGTATTGATGCCGACAACCTGTCCTTTCAGATTGACTAGCGCGCCTCCGCTGTTGCCCGGATTGATCGCTGCGTCCGTCTGGATCAGTTTGTACTTGGATTGCACGGATCTTTCGATGCCGCTTACAATGCCGACGGTTACCGAATTGCGGAGCGCAAACGAAACGGGCGTTCCGACGGCGACAACGGTTTCGCCCGCGCGAATATCGCTGGCGGCCGCAAACGTAGCCGCAGGCAGTCCGCTTGCTTCAATCTTGACGAGCGCGAGATCGCTCTCCTCGTCGATATGAGTCATTTTACCGTTGTATGTTTTACCGGTCGACGTTACGACAACCATGCTTCCCATATCTTTGACGACATGAGCGTTGGTCATAATGAGACCGTCGGCGCGTACGATTACGCCGGTGCCATGCGCCAGCCGAAACCGGTTGGTGCTGCTGTCGCGCACATCGTCGGTCGGTCTGCCAATAATTGCGACTACCGATGGAGACGCTTGTTCAACCACTTGGGGGATAACATCGTCCCCGGCAGCGGCTGCGTAAGCGCTATTACCGAACGGCAGCACAAATATGCCGAGCAAAAGCGCCATTACGGAAAACCATTTTAAGGATAACCATGACAATTTCACTAGCTTCTTCCTTCCTTACAATCCATGATAGTTTCACCGTTAATCTACCACATTTTGCTAGAACGGACAATTTCTTTTTCATAATAATGGCCGGTAACCCTTTCAAAAGCCCACTTTTCGAATGTATTCCCTCTGCCGTATACAAGGATAAACGCCTTCGCCGTCCTTTAAGCGACATGGGCGCGTTTACCGAGATTTAGAGCGACTTCCACGATATTCCGATAAATAAAAAAAGAGCCTCCTATAAGGAGACGCTCTGCTTGCTTGACTTATTCGCTGATGACTTTGATGCTCAGGTTGTGCTTGGCAAACACTTCGGACATTGCCGCTTTCGCCGTTTCGGCATCCGGACCGTGTACGTGCAGGTTGTAATCGCCGCTTGTCGTCAACGTGGTGAACAATCCGAGAATGCTTTTCACATCGATATACTTATTGTCGTACTGAAGCACGATTGAGGACTGAAATTTACCCGCAGTTTGAGAAATTTCCACAATTGCGGCATTCGTTGTATTGGACATAAGAATCCCCTCCAAAATAATGAGTTCTTGGCAATCGATACCTTCCCCTATGATACCTTGTAATCACTCAACTGCGCAAGAGATGTTTTGTACCTCGCTCTATTGCCGGTTTGTTCGGCTCGAGGCCGCTTCGGGAAAATCAAAAGCCGATGTGATCGTTTCCTTTTTTTCGGCGTCGTTTTCCCTATATGTAAGCACGGTTTCGACCTTCAATCGCAGCAGCTTGCCGGAATAGCGGTCCATTGCCGCCGTGCATGTGGATTCGGCCGATAGAGTCGGCAGCAAACTAGCCAGACGTTCCTTGGCTCGGTTCACGATCCTCAAGCGCTCCTCCGTAAGACGCGTAGCCGATGTAGACGAAAGCGTTTGCGCCGGCGTATAGACTGCTTGTCGCTCGGCTTCCGCAAGCTGGCTCTGCCAATTTTGCTCTACCGCCTTTTTCCAGTCCTGCCCATCGAGCTTCGCCACGTACACCCGTTCCCGTGCCGCTTGATCGATTCGGGACGAGACAACGGTCTTCTTCGTTTCGCTCAGCTGCTTAGCCGTTAAGAACGGATCGGCTTCCAAACTTGCCTGAACGGCGGAGGCGCTGCCCATTTGCCCTTTGAGCCCCTCCGCTTGCTCGACAGGTTTGGCGATTGTAACGCCCGACACATTCAGTTCGACTTGTCCGCGGTATTTCAACGAAGATTCCGCCAGCATCGCGAAGCCTTCGTTCATCCTTTGTTCCGGGGTGGCGCCGCCGTCTGAAGCAGCGCAAGCCGATACCGAAACCATCACAATCGCAAGCGGCAGGCTTAGCTTACCAGCCAAATGACATCCCTCCCGAAGCCGATTTGACCATGGGGCCTCAGCCCTCATGCTCAACCTTTATCGTATCCCCGGAACGCCATCTTATCCGTCAGCCGATCTTGATTTGGTTCTTGCCCTCGTTCTTCGCTTTATAGAGCGCCATATCGGAACGGTAGAACAACGACTCGACGCTGATTTTGTCGTCCTGCCAATGCCAGTCGGATATGCCGCATGAGACGGTTACCTTCGGATCCGTTTCGTTTACGACCCTGCTGCGGATGCGTTCCGCAATTCGAACGGATTGGTCGCGGGATACCTGCGGTAAATAAATGGCGAGTTCTTCTCCGCCCCAGCGGGCGGCAATATCGGTGTCACGAATGCAGGAGTGGATAATGCCGCTGACCTGGATCAAGATTTTATCCCCGACCTGATGCCCGAACGTATCGTTCACCGTTTTGAAATTGTCGATATCGACAACGATAAGCGAACCGCAAAAATCTTTCTTCTGATGAAGATTCACCTGCTCGTCCAAATAATGGCGCTCGTAAAGTCCGGTCAGATTGTCGGTGATGACCATTCTCTGCACTTCGTTATGCAGCGAGGCGTTGGCGATGGCAAGCCCGATGTGGCTCGACAGCACCTGCAGCAGCTTGTAATTTTCGTAGGAGAAGAAATTCGGAAGACGGTGCGTGACCAGCACGACGCCCACTACTTCCCCGTTTACGATAATCGGCGAAGCGATCAAGGAACGCGACTGCGTCGTTTCCATAAGCTTCGACCTGACCTTCGGATTCGTCCAGTAATCGGAAATAATAAGAGATTCCTTCGTCATGCAGACCACGCCGGAAAAGCCGTAGTCGACGGCAAAGTTTTCGTTGAACATGGCCGGCAGATTCGTCGCCTGCACGACCAGCTCCCCGCGAGTGCGGTCCAGCTGCAAAATACAGCAAAAATCCGCATCGAATATTTTGATCAGTTCGGTCGAGGCGAAGTTGAAAATTTCGTTCAGCTGCAGGCTTTGGTTAAGTCGCTTCGTAATTTCATTAATTAAGCGAAGCTCGCTCACCAGCAAATTCGACTGCTCGTAAAGCTTGGCATTCTCAAAGGCGGTTCCGGCCGTTCGTGCAAGCGTCGACAGCATCTGGATATCCGATAACAGCAGATCCGCCGTATGCACGGTCATGTGGACCACTCCGTACACGCCTTGATTGCCGACTAGCGGAAGCGAAGCTTCCCGAATGCTTCCGTCCGCATGGTGGACGACCATTTCTTTCCCTTCCATAAAGGAGCGGGTGCAAATGTCTTCCTCGACTCTCGTAAAGTTCAGAGGCTTAACCGGTATCGTCATACTGTGGTTGTCCTGCGACAGCATTAAATCTACCGAAACGTCCGAAAACAGGATATTCAGCCTTACGACCAGCTCGGTCAGCACGGAATCGACGTCGATCAGCGAATGCAGCTTCTCGGCGGCTTGGTATAGCAGGTCGCGTTTTTTGGATTCCGCATCGAACTGCTGCCTTTCGAGGGCCAGCTTGGCAGCCTTGCGTTTCTCGAGTTGCCAGTTCAGGTGGGGCACGAAGGAGAGCGATGCTGCCCGGAGCCAATCGGAAGGCTGATCGCTGCCGTTCGGGAGAAAGCCGATCCAGCCGCATCGTTCGGGTCCGTCAAATTCCACCGGAATGAACAAGGCTTTCACTTGGGCTTCAAGAGCAGCGGCCGTTTCCTCCGGCTCGCCGTTCGACAAGGCGCCGAACGATTCTATCATTTGACCATATTCATACAAGGCGATCAGCCTATTGTTCGCGTCGCACAGAAGCAGCGTTCCGGGCATGTTCGGCTTCATGTCATTCACCTGCGCGGCCCAGCTGCCGAAGCTTTCTAGAAGGAGGGCTTTCAACGAGCTCTCGTCCAATCCGTTAGAGCCCGGACGATACTCGCAGCGCAGCGAGAAATTCGGTTCTTCTTCCATAGAAAAGTATGCGGATTTATTTTCGGATGCCATTTCCAAACGTTGAAAATAACCCTTCATACCTCGTCTCCTCTATTAATCGAATAAACCGGCAAATCACGACTCGTCGAGGCAATTGCCGTTGGATTATCCTTATCGGGATGATAAGGATGAATTAGCATTTTATAGTACTATCATACTATGTTTCTGTACAAGATGCACTATCTTTGTGAAATTTTACAATAAACGGACCATTACGAAAAGCCTGTATTTCCTTAAGAAATCGTATTTCTCGCTAGTAAAAAAAACGCGGAACCGCAAAGTGTGCGCTTGACTTTCCTATACCTTTTTAATAAAATTAGACGTTGAGTGGAAGCAACCAAAATCACTTCGTTGGACGTTAACGAATGCGAACACCCTCACTGATTTTGTTACTGACCGGCCAGCGGCTGAACTAGCTTGTCAGTATGGGGCTTACAAAGCCCAGACAAAATTGGACGTGTCCGGACCGACCAGCTAAGAGCTTCGTCTTATGACGACACCGGTTGAACTCCGCCATAACCATTAAAAACGAAAATTTAACGTTCAAAGGAGTAATCGATACATGGCTCGCTACACAGGTCCTAAGTTCAAACTAAGCCGTCGCCTGGGCATTTCCCTGAGCGGAACGGGTAAAGAATTAAGCAAACGTCCTTTTCCTCCAGGCCAACACGGTCCGGGACAAAAGAAAAAAATGAGCGGTTACGGCGTTCAGCTTCAAGAAAAGCAAAAACTGCGTCACATGTACGGCTTGAACGAGAAGCAATTCCGTAACCTGTTTGACAGAGCGTCGAACATGAAAGGGATTTCCGGCGAAAACTTCATGATCTTGCTTGAAAGCCGCCTGGACAACCTCGTTTACCGTCTTGGTTTCTCGAACTCCCGTGCAGGCGCACGCCAGCTTGTCGCTCACGGCCACGTAACCGTAAACGGCAAGAAAGTGGACATCCCGTCCTACATTCTTAACACTGGCGACGTTATCGGACTTCGCGAGCGCAGCCGCGGTTTGACGGTTGTCAAAGAAGCGGTTGAAGGACGTCATCACGTTCCTGCGTACCTCGATTTCAATGCACAAGGACTGGAAGGCAAATACGTTCGTCAGCCGGAGCGTTCCGAGCTGCCGCAAGAAATTGACGAGAAACAAATCGTCGAGTTCTACAGCCGTTAATCTTCCGTCTTCTCTCGCTCGTGCTGTAGGCTTTCTTATGAGTCGCAGACAGCGGGAGTCATTAAAAAAACCAGGAGACCCGGTCTCCTGGTTTTTTTGCGTTTCAACCGTGCCTTGCGACCGCGAACAATCTGGCGACTTGCTCGGCGGCATCGGCAAGCCATGGCTCCGCATGCGCAATCGCTTCCTCAAGCGATGCCGGATGCGGCATGATGCTGAAGCACGCATCGATGCCGTGCTCGTGAAGCTTCGTATAATCGCCGGTTAGACCGCCGGACAAACAGATGACGGGAACGCGATATTTGCCGGCCCGGAGCGCGATACCCGCAGCCGTTTTGCCCATTGCCGTCTGTTCGTCGGTGCGTCCTTCGCCGGTCAGCACGAATGACGCGCCGGGAAGACGCTCTTCGAAGCGGCATGCATCTAACACAAGGTCCACGCCTTTTTGCATGGACGCGCCGCAGAACGCATATAGCCCCGCACCGAGTCCGCCCGCAGCGCCGCCGCCCGGCAGCGCATGAACGTCCACGCGAATATCCCGCGTCATGCATACGGCAAGCTGGCGCAGCGCCGTATCGAGGCGGGCTACATCCTCCTTCGATGCGCCCTTCTGCGGACCGAACACAGCGGATGCGCCCCGCTCCCCGTAGAGCGGTGCGTCGACGTCGCAGGCTGCGATGAAGCGAACGCCGGCCAAGCGCGGATCAGCCCCGCTCGAATCGATCGCCGCAACTTCAAGCCAGCCATCGCTGAAAGCAGGAATGACTTGGCCGGCCGCATCGAGAAAACGGAATCCTAGCGCTTGCGCCATGCCGATGCCGCCGTCGTTCGTAGCGCTTCCCCCGAGACCGAGTAAAACGCGTTCGCAGCCGCGGTCAAGCGCGGCCTTGATCAGCTCGCCCGTTCCGAAGGTCGAAGCGCGGAGCGGATTTCGCTCCGCATCGGTCAGAAGCGTTAAGCCGCTTGCCGCGGCGCATTCGATGACGGCTGTCTTCGTGGCTTCCGCAAAAGCGTAAAAGCCGCGAATCTGCCGGCCCAGCGGGTCGTGCGCATCCGTTTCGACAATGGTTCCGTCCATCGCGGCTGCGAGCGCTTCGGTGAAGCCTTCCCCGCCGTCTGCCATCGGAACCAGCTCTGTTTTGGCATCCGGTGCCGCCCGAAGTACCCCTTCACGTATGGCTTTAGCGGCTTGCAGCGCGCTTAACGAGCCTTTGTACGAATCTGGCGCAATGATGATATGCATCGGCTTCAACCCTCTCCACGGATTATTTAAGTACGAGTTTCACGAACTGGCGTTTGCCCACCTGCAAAATATCGCCTTCCGACACTTCCACTTCGCCGTTCGGATCCAGCAGCTTCTGCTCATTGATCTTAACGGCTCCGCCTTGTATGCTTCGGCGCGCTTCGCCGTTGGACGACTGCAGGCCGAGCGTCACGAGCAGCTTGACGAGGCGGATTTTCCCGTTCTCCAGCTCCGTCAGGGGAAGCTCCGCATCCGCGATGTCTGCCGGCAGAGCGCGCTGCTGGAACACCGTTACGAAATGTGCTTCCGCCTGCTCCGCCGCTTCCTCCCCGTGAAACATGCGCACGAACGTACGGGCAAGCTGCATCTTGGCGTCGCGCGGATGTACCGAGCCGTCCGCTAATCCCTCCTTCAGCCGCTTGAGCGCCTCCGTCGGAAGATCCGTGGCGAGCTCGTAGTATTTGACCATCAGCTCGTCCGGCACCGACATCGCTTTGCCGTAAATTTGATTCGGCTCCTCATCGATTCCGATGTAGTTGCCGAGGCTTTTGCTCATCTTGTTGACGCCGTCAAGCCCTTCGATCAGCGGCGTCATGATAGCGACTTGAGCCGGCGCGCCATACTCTCTTTGCAGCATGCGGCCCATCAGCAAATTGAATTTCTGATCCGTACCGCCCAGCTCGATATCGCTCTTGAGCGCTACCGAGTCATAGCCCTGCATCAGCGGGTAAAAAAACTCGTGGATATGAATCGGCAGCCCGGTCGTATACCGCTTGGCGAAATCGTCGCGCTCCAGCATGCGCGCAACTGTCATTTTGCCGGCAAGCTCAAGCACATCCGCAAAATGAAGAGACGAAAGCCATTCGGAATTGTAGAACAGCTGCGTTTTATCCGGATCCAAAATCTTGTAGATCTGTTTCTGGTACGTTTCCGCATTTCGCTTGACGTCCTCTTCGGTCAGTTGCTTGCGCGTTTCCGACTTTCCGCTCGGATCGCCGATTCGTCCCGTGAAGTCGCCGATAAGCAGCTGAACCTGATGGCCCATCTCTTGGAATTGACGCAGCTTATGCAGCACGACCGTGTGTCCGACATGGATGTCGGGTGCGGACGGATCGAGGCCCAGCTTTACGTTAAGCGGCTTGCCCGTGACCACGGCATCGATAATCTTTTGTTTAAATTCATCCTCGGGCACGATTTCGACGACTCCGCGGCCGAATAGCTCCAGCTGCCGGTTGACCTCCGCTTGCTGCTCCGGCGTTAATTGTTCCCATTTGTTCATGTTGTTCGCCCCTCCGAAAGTTCGTATTTTGTCCAATGCGCGCCGAACCCGCTCCATCTGACTCTCAGCCTTCCATCAGGCAATGTCCCGCAAACGACAAAAAGACCTGCTCATCCACAAAAAAGGGACGAGAAGGTCTCGCGGTACCACCCTAATTAAAACGTCGTCCGCTAACACGGCGACATTTTCGCTCGGCAAGTCATAACGGGATTGCCCCGGAAGAAAGCTACTGCGGCTCGTTGCACGCGCCGACCTCTCCGCCATGCGGGTTTGTCGTCCGTTGCGCAAGATCGTCCATAAGGACGTTTCGCGCAAACATGTGCGGCCAGTTCCCTTTCCCAGCTCAGGACGGTAGTTCGATAGGATGCCCGTACCGGTTCGCAGCGACCACCGGCTCTCTGAAAACGACAGCATTCCTTCTACTGGACGAACGGCGCAATGCCGTCTGTCGGTCCATCTTCGCTTTTTGGATCATGAAATTCCTTATATTAAAGCACAGGGAGTCTCTTTTTGTCAATTCGCGTTCGCTATCCAGCCGTTTCCGCTTTATGTTATAATAATTGGGGCGGATTTGCATTTTTTACATACGGGATAGGAAAAGTGCCGCATAACGCTGTGCGCTCATGAAGACGACGACGTTATTGGGGAGTTATCATTTAGGAGGTTTCAGGTTGAGAAAATGGTGGCTGAAGAGCAAACCGATCTTAAAAGGGATTGGCCTTTATACGTTAATTACATTGAAGTGGCTTATCATTACCGGCATTATTGCGGGATTCCTCGTAGGGGGCGCCGCGTTCGGATACGTTTCCGCCGTCGTTAAGGACGAACCGGTTCGAACGAAGCAATTCATTACCGAGCAAATGAGCGAAAATGCGGTAACCGGCTTCGTCTTTTTCAATGACGAAACGCCGATCGGTCAGCTTCGTACGGATGAAGACCGCAGACTCGTCGGCTTGAACGACATCCCCAAAATGCTTTTGGATGCCGTTATCGCCGTGGAAGACAAAGATTTTTATACCCACTACGGAGTAGACATCAACGGCTTG
This sequence comes from Paenibacillus litoralis, assembly GCF_046244365.1. Classification (NCBI taxonomy): domain Bacteria; kingdom Bacillati; phylum Bacillota; class Bacilli; order Caryophanales; family Paenibacillaceae; genus Paenibacillus; species Paenibacillus litoralis. The sequence goes on from NZ_CP176395.1 coordinate 5,415,541, forward strand.
TTCCGTGCCGTCAAGCAGAAGCTGCTTAACGAGCCCGTGCAAACCGGCGGCAGTACGATCACGCAGCAGCTGGCGCGGCGCGTCTTTCTCAGTCTTGACCGCGATATCACGCGCAAATTCAAAGAGATTTTCCTCTCCTTGCGCCTGGAGCGGCAGATGTCGAAGGACGAGATTTTACTGGCTTATCTGAACAAAATCCCGTACGGAAACGGATCGAACGGCTATAACCTGTACGGCATAAAAGCCGCCGCCAAAGGGATATTCGACATTAACGATCTGAATCAGCTTAATATCGCCCAGATCGCTTATTTGGCGGGCTTACCCCAGCTCCCCTCGGAGTATTCCGCTTTCACGAGCAAAGGCGATCTCGACAAGAAGAAACTCGATAACGCCACGAAGCGGCAGCAGCTCGTGCTCAAAAGAATGCTGGAGGAGAACGTCATCACGGAGCCGCAATATCAGGAAGCGCTCGCCTTCGACCTGAAGGGGGCGCTCGCCCAGAAGAAGGATAAAGAGTACAGCACTTATCCTTATCTGATGCTGGAGGCGGAGAAGCAAACTGCCGAAATTTTGCTCAAGCTTCAATACCCGAATCTGGTGCTCGATTCCGACAAGAAGAAAGAAGCTTACAACGAAGCGCTCAAGGACGTGAACGCGAACCTTCAGCGAGGCGGATACCGGATCTATACGACCATCGACAAGACGATCTACGACGCCATGCAGGAAATCGCCAAAAATGCCAAAAACTTTACGCCGGACGATCCGAAAAAAGGTATCGAGCAAATCGGAGCGGTTCTGTTGGACAGCAAAACGAGCGCGATTCTCGGCATGATCGAAGGACGCGACTTCTTCTCCGAGCAGCTCAACCATGCGAACCAAGCTTACCGCCAGCCCGGATCTTCCATGAAGCCGATCGCAGCCTTCATTCCGGCACTGGAGATGGGAGCCGTGCAGCCGGCCAGCGTAATCGACGATTCGCCGATCATTTTGCCCGACGGCCAAAAAGGCGTCCATATTCCGAACAACTGGGACAACGACTATCACGGATTGATAACGGCGCGCAAGGCGCTGAACTCGTCATATAACATTCCGGCGATCAAGCTGTTCATCAACGTCGTAGGCATCAACAAAGCTTGGGACTATGCCAAAAAGATGGGCATCAATTCCATCACGAAGGAAGACTACGTCGCGCAAACCGGTGTTATCGGCGGTTTGACCAAGGGTGTGACCGTCGAGGAAATGACGAATGCTTATGCGACGATCGCCAACAAAGGTTTGTTCAACGATGCTTACCTGATCAGCAAAATCGTCGATGCGAACGGCAAAACGATTTACGAGCACGAATTGAAGCCTTCCTTCGTGTTCTCGGAGCAAACGGCCTATCTCATGACCGATATGATGAGAACGGTCATCACCTCCGGGACCGCGAACGATTTGACGACCAAGTTCAAGCATTACAAACAAATGCCGATCGTCGGCAAAACGGGTTCGACCCAGGATGACGGCGACGCCTGGTTTATGGGCTATACGCCGGACATGACGTTAGGCGTTTGGGCCGGCTACGATCAGCCGATCCACAAGCTGAGCAAGGCAACGGGCGGCACGAACCGAGCCAAATACGTTTGGGCGCTCGTTATGGACGCCGCCATGGATAAACGGCCGGAGCTGTTCCCGACCAAGAAATTCGAGCGTCCGCCAAACATCGTGGAAATGACCGTATCCGATCTGTCCGGCAAGCTTCCGACCGATCTGACGACGGAATCCAAGCATCTGGTAACAGACCTGTTTAACAAAAGGGATGTGCCGACCTCGGAAGACGACGTCATGGTCAAGATGAAGGTAATCAGCTATAACGGCGTCAACTATATCGCCCAACCGACGACGCCTGACGACTTCGTACAAGAGAAAATTGTCATCCGTCGCGAGGAGTCGATTAGCGCGATGTTGAAGCGAATCGAGGAAGCCCAGAAGAAGCTGCCCGAAAACAAGCGCAACTCGCTTGACTATTACATTCCGCTTGATGCGGATACCGACGCACCATCCGAAACCGACCCTCGCGGCGATGACGGCAAGCCGCCGGAACCGCCGGCTCAGCTGCTGCTTACGCGCAGCGGCGACAGCTATAAGCTTTCGTTCGCTCCAAGCGCAAGCGGAGACGTTGTCGGATACCGGCTATATAGATCCGCTTCGCATGGACAGCTTCAGCCCGTAAGCGGCAAAGTCGTCTTAACGGGCGCTGAACCGATCTTTACCGACGCGCCGGGTGGCGGCGTATTCGGATATTCGGTGGTCGCCGTAGACGTTGCCGGCCATGAATCGGCGCATGCAAAGGTTCTGTTCACCGACGGAACGGAACAAAACGGTACCTCCTCTGCGAACCAGACGCCTGGCGCAAACGGCGGCACGGGCAGCGGCACCCTCCCCGGAACCGGAAACGGCACCAGCCCCGGGGAAAGTCCCGGACCGAGCGCTACGCCGAACGGCACGGGAGAAAACCAAGGAGGAGCCAAGCCGCAAGTCAAGGCGCCTCCATCGGCTCCCGGCGGCTTGACCGTAAAAATGAAAGGGATGGCCTTGCAGATCAACTGGAAGGCCAATCCCGAGAAAGAATCGGTAAATCAGTATAACGTTTATTACGCTGAGAAGGAATCCGGCACATACCGGAAGCTCGGATCCGTAAACAACGTAACCGAGTTCTCTTATTACGCTGTCTTCTATGACGGCCATTACCGGGTCACAGCCGTGAACGACGCCGGCGAGTCATCGCCGTCATCTAGCGTGATCTTCAAAAAACCGAGCGAATGATTGATCCTTGAATAGAGCATTCACGGTAGTTGAAGAATATATGTTATTCGCAATTGGGGTATCTCCTTCCGGTCACTCTTGTGTTCAGGAAATTTGATTGAAAAGACGCTTGCTGCGGACATTTCCCGAACACAAAGGCGAACGCTGCGCTCTTACAGGAGATACCGCAACCTCTATCGCATTCTTCAACAGCTAATTCTCTAACACCTACCGGACGATCCATTCGTCCGGTTTTTTATTTATAAATGATAGAAACCCAAACATCCCCCAACGGCTTTCGTTCCGTTTGGGGGATGTTTGAGATGAGAGCAGTTGTATTGGGAAATGAAATGCTAAAGGAGTGGCGGGTATCCCTTGAAGGAGCGTTAGCGTTCGCCTTTGCAGTCGGGAAATAACCGCTAATAGCGGGTTCTAATCAAATTTCCTGAGTGCAAGAGTGACCGTAAAGGGATACCCCCAGTCCAAATAGCCAATCATTTCTAGAACAGGACGATCTCCAAACAAAATCCCCCGGCGGCTAAATGCCATTGGGGGATTTTGGGTTACTCCTCGATCGTCGACAAGTCGCCGGTCGGCAAATTCAGCTCCCATGCTTTCAGAACGCGGCGCATGATTTTGCCGCTTCGGGTTTTGGGTAGCTTATCCTTGAACTCGATTTCGCGGGGAGCAGCATGTGCGGATAATCCTTCCTTGACGAATCTGGATATATCCGCTTTCAGCTCGTCGGATGGCGTGAAGCCCTCCCTGAGCGAAATAAACGCTTTAATGACTTCGCCGCGGACCGGATCCGGCTTGCCGATAACACCGGCCTCCGCAACCGCCGGATGCTCGACGAGCTTGCTTTCGACCTCAAAAGGTCCGACCCGCTCGCCCGCCGTATTGATGACGTCGTCTACCCGGCCCTGAAACCAGAAATAGCCGTCATGATCGACATAAGCCGAGTCGCCGGAAACGTACCAGCCGCTCAGACGGAAGTACTCTTCGTACTTGGCCGGATTGTTCCATATCTTGCGCATCATGGAAGGCCACGGCGTCTTGATCGCCAGGTTCCCCATCCGAAACGGCGGCAGTACGATGCCGCTGTCGTCGACAATCGCCGCTTCGACGCCGGGAATCGGCTTACCCATTGAGCCGGGCTTGATCTCCATCGACGGATAGTTGCTGATGAGCTGCGCCCCCGTCTCAGTCATCCACCAAGTATCGTGAATGCGCTGGCCGTACACCTTGAGCCCCCATCTGACAACCTCCGGATTAAGCGGCTCGCCGACGCTCAGCACATGCCTTAGCGCCGAGAGATCGATCTGCTTCACGGCTTCGTCTCCGGCGCCCATCAGCATCCGGAACGCAGTCGGCGCGCTGTACCAGACGGTAATCTTGTAACGTTCGATCGTCTTGTACCAAGCTGTCGGACTGAAGCGCCCCCCGCGAATCACGTTGGTCGCACCGTTCAGCCATGGCGCAAACACGCCGTAAGACGTGCCGGTAACCCACCCCGGGTCGGCCGTGCACCAATACACGTCGTCTTCTTTCAAATCAAGTACGATTTTACCCGTATAATAATGCTGAATCATGGCATTGTGAACATGGTAAACTCCCTTGGGCTTCCCTGTCGAGCCGGACGTATAATGCAGGAGCAACCCGTCTTCGCGATCCACCCATTCGATCTGCAAATCGTCCGAAGCGTTCGCCATTTCCTGATGGAAATCGTACTGCCCCTGCTCAAGCCGGACGCCTTCTCCTACCAGAACGACATGCTTCAAATGCGGCAGGTCGTTGACCGGGATTCGGGAAAGCAGCGTAGGCGTCGTTACGATGGCTACGGCGGCGCTGTCTTCCAGACGGTCCTTAACCGCCGTCTCCATGAACGCTTCGAACAGCGGTCCGACGATAGCGCCTACTTTAATCGCGCCGAGTAGCGCAAAGTACAGCTCCGGCGTTCGGGGCATAAAAACAAATACGCGGTCCCCCTTGGAAATGCCGATCTTGCGGAGCACGTTGCCGAAGCGATTGGATTGCCTCTTCATTTCACCGAAAGTATAGGATTCGTCGCGGCTATCATCGCTGTAGTATAAAGCTATTTTGTCATTGAGACCCGATTCCGCATGACGGTCGATCGCCTCATAGGCCATATTGACGTTCCCGGTTTCAGACCACGTGAAATGCCGCTCGACTTCCTGCCATGTAAAGCTCTCACGTGCCGCTTCGTAATTGCCCAGATTAGAATGCGCCGCGAACACCTTCACGATTTCTTCATCTGGATTTGACATACTGATCCCTCCTGCTCAGAAGTAAAATGAATAGATACCTAAAACGCTTTCACATGAAGCTTTCTCTTAGCCGGTCTGCCGATGGTGCTTTAAGAATTATACCATATGAGCCGAATTTGCGCCTACTTACGACAGCCTATTGGACAACGCTAATGCAGCCTAAAGTTACTATATTTATGCCCTTCGGTATCTTTTTTTGACGAATCGTGCCGCAATATACACTTTGAACCACAAAAAGAGGATCCGCTAGGATCCTCTGCTATTTTCCGATCGTTTCCGGTGCAACCGTTTGTTGGGCAGGCTTGACGGCAAAAGGAATCGCCTGGCGGACGGCTGCAATGACCAGAAAGGCCGCTGCGCAAAAAAAGATGGATGGCGTCCCCGCTGCGGAGTCGAGCGTATAAGCAAGCGTAGGCCCGATCGAAGCGCCGAGATCCGTCGCCACCGTGTAACCGGTCATGACGGCAACTCTTGATTTTTGCGATGACGATACCTCCGTTGCGTACGAATCGACAACCGTGCTTACGGCGGTTACATTCAATTGCAAGCACAACAGCAGAAACAACCATAGAATAAACGGCATCGGGACTGGCGTCAGCGCCAGCAAGCACGCGGCTGATAGCAGAACGACCGCCAGCACCCGATTCGGACGGAGCGCATGATCAAACGCTCTGCCGATCAGAGGCGACAGCCAAGGCTGCCAGCCGGCGCGCACGGCTTGCAAAATGCCCGCAAGCGAAGCCGCTCCTAGGGTCAGATAACCGAATTCGATGAAAACGGATTCGTGAACTTGGATAAGCCGGCTTAACGTCGAATTGAACATCCCTTGGAAAACAAGCGCCGTTAACAGGCCTGTCGCAAGCATCCAAAGCACCCTCGTTTCCTTCCACGGGCTGCCTGACTTTTCTTCGCCTCGATCCTTCGGTTCCGCTTGTACGCGAGTGCCGGATACATACCGGACGACGAACGGAATGGAGCACACGGCAGCCATGCCAAACGCAATGGAAACCGTTTTGATGCCGAAAGCGTCGACGGCGAACGAACCGACCAGCATGCCGACAAGTCCGCCGATTCCGGAGATGCCGTTATACGTCCCCATCAACCGTCCGCGGTTTCCGGCATCCGCAAGCTCCATAACCGTTAAATAACCGCCCAGTCTAAGGAAGCTCCAAGCTATTCCCCATATGGCCCTCATCAGAAGAAGCACCCAAAAGCTGCCGGCCAAACCATACGAAACGGTCGTCGCCGCAGCCAGCGCAACCGCAAGCAGCACGCCGGTCCGCATCGGCATCGATCGATACAGCCAGCCGATCAGCGGATTGAGAGGCAGCCGGATTAACCGGTTTGCGGAAAGCAGGATGCCGACCTCCCACAGCGAGCTTAATCCGATTTCCTGCCAATGTATAGGCAAGACAACATAAAGCATCGAGTCGCCGAGCAAACATACCGCCGTAATCCAAGCGATAGCGGTAATGCGGCGCTTGCTTTCCATCCTCTTCACCCGTTTCCTATTTTTCGCAAGTATACTAGAGTTTCGGATAGCATGTCAACGAATTCAATTCAATTCCACTTAAATCCACAGTCAAATCATACAATCCATCCTCCTTCTTCATTACCTGTTTCCCTCAACCCTTTCGGTGCATAAAGAAGCTGTTTCAAATGGGACAGTGCTTCTGTTGTGGTGCCGCAATGCGGCATGGAAGTCTGAGACTTAAAGAAAAAGACCGTCCCCGGTCTTTTCAGACCTTTTGGGACAGCCTCTTTGGATTTGATGATAACCGGGTTTATCAGAAACTGACTATTCCGGCGTGTAAGATTATCCTAAATCAGGCGTATCGACGAAAGTGACGGCCGGCTCGTTCGTGCCATGCAGTTCGAAAATGACGATTTCATTTTCGCCTTCGCGCAGAAGCGGTCCAGGCACGTACATCGTCTTTTGCGGTCCGCGTTCCCAGTACCGGCCGATATTATAGCCATTGATGTAGACGACGCCCTTCGTCCAGCCGGCGGTGTTCAAGAACGTATCGCAAGCCTCGTCGACGGTAAACGTCGCACGGTAGAAGGCAGGCTCTCCTTTGGCATACGGATCGATGGCGCAGCCTTCCGGTCCGCATGCTTCTTCCGCAGCGGCAAGCGTCGTAAACGGCGAAGCCGTGCCTGCTGCAAGAGCGCCGAAGGACAGCCCCTTCAGATCGTCCAGAGGGAGCGTATGAATCGTCCAGTGGTAGAGGAACTGGTAACCGAATTTCACGCCTTCCGTTATCCCTTTATAATCCTTCAGGAACGCGCCGTAATTCGTGCGGCCCATGTTTTCCACCAGGATGCCGAGAGTTGCGCCTTCAGCCGGAATTTCGAGCATGATTTTGCCTGTCCAGTCTTTGCGCCGCTCGATCACGCCTTTGTACTCGCCGTTCAGGAAAATAAGCGCGCGGTCATGAACATCCTGCAGCACCAGCTCGTGGCTTCCGCGAGGACCCGAAACCTGCGTCGTGTACAAAATAAAGCCGTACTCCTGGCCAAGCTTCTCCATCGGCTCCGGGCATGTCGCCTGTACCGGAACGGAGAACGCGTTCAGGCTTTCGAACAAGTCCGCTATCTGGTTAAACGCGACGCGGCCGTATCCTTTTTTCTTAATCGGCTCAGGCAGCTCGAGCTCGCCAAGCTCCTTATATTTCCCGACGATCTCGCGGACGGTGTAGAACTTGTCCGTCAAGTCGCCGGCTTCGCCCACCGGCACGTCATAGTCGTAACTCGTGATCGTCGGCTCGTAATTTTCTTTCGGCAGGCAGTTCGCCCCGTTCCAGAAGCCGAAGTTCGTGCCGCCGTGGAACATATAGAAGTTCACGGATGCGCCTGCCGCCAGCATCGCATCGAATACTTTGGCCACATCGGCGGAATCGCGGGTATGGTGCTGCTCGCCCCAGTGGTCGAACCAGCCGTTCCAGAACTCCATGCACATAAGCGGCTGATCCTTCTGATATTCCTTCAGCTTCTCGAAGGCTTCCTCCGGACGCGATCCGAAATTGACGGTTTCGAGAACACCGGGAACCGTACCGCCTTGAATCATGACGTCAGTCGGGCCGTCCGACGTAAACAGAAGCACGTCGATGCCGCGCTCCACCATGCTGTTCTGCAGGTGCTGCAAATATTTCACGTCATTGCCGTAGCTGCCGTATTCGTTCTCGATCTGCATCGCGATGATCGGCCCGCCGTTCGTGCAAAGCAGCGGCTTCAGCTTCGGCAGAAGGACGTCGTAATAGGCGTCCACTTTATCCAGAAACGGCTTATGGTAACAGCGCAGCCGCATATTGGAATCGGCCAGCAGCCATGCCGGCAATCCGCCGAACTCCCATTCCGCGCAAATATACGGACTTGGACGCACGATGACGTGCAAGCCGAGCTCGCCGGCGATTTGGATAAAGCGTTCGAGATCGGCAATCCCCTCGAATTGAAATTGCCCTTCCTTCGGCTCATGGATATTCCAAGCTACATAAGTTTCAACCGTGTTGAAGCCGCAAGCTTTAAGCTTGAGCAAACGGTCCCGCCAGTACTCGGGTACGACGCGGAAATAATGAATGGCGCCGGAAATAAGCTGAATCGGCTCGCCGTCCAGCATAAAATTCGGACCCTCGGTATAAAAACGTGCCATGGACGATTCCCCCTACAGTAAAATAATCGAATAGTAAAACATTAAATCGGCGCACTCCGCCTTTCTTTTATCATAGGCAAACCGGGCGTTTGGCACAATTGGCAAACCATCCGTATTTTTGACCTTTTGTGCACGCTACATGCTATACTAAATGCAATCTCATCCAAGGAAAAGCGGTGAAGCATGAACATCGAGATTCGTTTCCCGAATATGACCAGCACCCTTCAAATTATCGGCTGCCATTTCGGCGTCAAGGCGCCCGGCTGGTCCTATCCGAAGCACCATCATCATCTTTTCGAGCTGCTCTATTGCTGGAGCGGAGAAGTCAGGCAGACGATCAACGATACGTCGATCGCTTTTCGCGCCGGCGACTGGCTGCTGTTAAAGTCCGGCGTCCGTCATCAGCTGGAAAACGTGTCGAATGAATCGTATTCCTTTTTCGACGTGCATTTCGATATCGACGATACGGGGATGCGACAGCTCCTCAGCAGGAAACCGTTCGGGCATATCCCCCGGGCAATCGCCGAAAAGACGCGTTTGCCCGAATACCGCAACGAAATCGAGCGGCTTCTGCAAACATCGCTAGCCGAGTGCAGCGCACCCGGCTCGGATTTCACCCAAGTCCAGCCGTCGTTCGGAGACAAGCTGGCTGTACAAGGCTATATTTTGCTCATGATTCAAGAATTGATGCCTCTGCTGCAAACGAACGATGAAACGGCGAACGGTGAAGGTGCGAAACAAGCCTCCGCCTTCGAAGCCGATATGGCTCATGCCATCGAAGAAAAGCTTAGAAGCACCGTGTACGCCACAGGAGCGGTCGAAGAAATCGCGCGGGAGCTCAATCTGAGCCGCAGCCAATGCACCAAAGTGTTCGTCAAAATTTATGGGATTTCCCCCCGCCAATATATGAGCCAGCTAAAGCTAAGCGAAGCGAAAAAGCTGTTAATCGGCAGCGACATGACGATCGAAGCGATAGCCGTACGGCTTGGTTTCGGTTCGATCAGCCATTTTTCCCGGCAGTTTCGCAGATGGACCGGCCTATCCCCGAATCAATACCGGCCCAAGCATTCGGTGCAGCAGCCGGAGTTGCCCGTAGAGCCGCTATCGCCGAAACGGATGAGCGACGGCTGAGCCGCCGCCCATGGCGCGCTATTGCGCCGAATACGCCGCTAATGAGCGAATGCTAGGCGTCCCTGCGCTGCGCGTTACGGATAGCCGCACGGCATCCGCTTCGACTGCCGGGAATCTTTCCACCCGCTTATGTCCGATCGATACGCCTTCGGCAACGCGGCGCCATTCCTTGCCTGAACGAACGTCAATCCGGTATCCGAGAATATGCTCGCCGTCAACAATGTGCTCCATCATCACAAGCTGATCGATAACCGTCGGTTTGTTCAATTCCAAAAGGATTTCACGCCCGCTGCCGGAGGTTGAGGCAGCCGGTTCGCCGAACCTCCGGCGAATGTGCTCGCCGAACGCCGTAAACTGCTTCACATCCGCATCCGGCACAAGCCCCCGGTTATCGACGACCATGCCGATCAGCAGATTGGCGTTACAGCCAACCGAATGGTAGTAGCTCTCCACCAGTTCTTCCACGGGCAGCACCAAATGATCCTCGTCAGGCTGCCAAAACCATTGCTCGCACCGATTCGGCATATCCGCTTCCGCCGGCGCCCAAACCGCGCCCTCGGGATTTCCGGTTCCGTACAGCGGACATTCGCCGTGATTCTCGAAATTGCTTACGATGTCCGTCGTGCTCCAACACGGATTAGCAGCTGTTCCTTCCTCATTGCCGATCCAGCGGAGAAGCGACGGAAACTCCTTCGGCCCTTGGAAACAAACGGCATTCGGCTGTTTTTGCAGCAGAACGGAACGGACATCCGGTCCGCCCATTTCCGGAGGAAGCGTCCCTCCGTCGAACCAAACCTCAAAGAGCTCGCCGTAATTCGTCCAAAGCTCGGTTACTTGCTTGATCACGATCTCATGATAGGTCTGCTGCTCCGCAGGATCGCCGGAAACGACAAGCCCCGGATTGTCGACTTTACAGTATGCGTTCGCCGAAGTACTGTAATACAAGCCCGGACGCAAGCCGTATTTCTTGCAGGAGCGTACGAAATCGCCGACAACGTCGCCTCCTCCCTCTCGCCATGGGGAGCTTTTGACGCTATAGCTGTGCGCTTCCGTCGGCCATAGACTGAACCCGCTGCAATGCTTGGCGACAAGCACCGCATATTGGGCTCCGGCAGCCTTCGCGGTGCGCACCCATTGGTCGGTATCGAGCTGAGCCGGATTGAACAATCTCGGAGAAGGCTGGTAGCCCCACTGCTTGCGCCATTCGTAGCCGGGCTCGAACACCTGCATATCAAAATGAATCAGGACGCCTAATTCCGCATCCGCCCATGCCAGCTGCTCCTTCGTCGGCTTCGGAGCAGAAGCGTTTTTCCGTTCAATAGGATGATCTTCTTGACGCTGCGCCATTACCTTCTTCCTCCTCTATCTGCTCATTTGCACAAAAGGGAATGCCTAATTGGCTGAACACGCTTCCGTTTCACGAAATTGGAAATCGGCAATCCTATTTTAATTCGGATCGTTTATAATAGATTTACACAAATCATCTAACTTGCGCTCCACTATTTCCAGTAAATGGGGTTTTGAGCTTGACACTTCTTAGCACTTCCAAACTGTTGAAGCAATATTTATCCAACATGCATGCAAACGTCGTTTACGCCGATTTGTCCAAAGTGCCGGGCAGCTGGGGCAATGCCGAATTCGTCCCCGACCTGCACAAATTTTATTTCATCCTTGACGGAGAAGGTACGTTGACGATCGATGGCGTTAGCTATCAGCCGAAGCCGGGACAGCTTTTTTTGTTACCGGCGGGCGTCAAACAGTCTTTGGCGACTGACAGCGATAATACGTTCTATAAATATTGGTGCCACTTCTCAGCGACGATCGGCGATGCGAGCCTCTTTGACGTATTGAAAACCGGTGTGTATATCGAAGCCGGGGATCAAGAATCGATTTCCTCTCTTTTTCGGCGTATGGTCGACCATTATCACAGCAGCGATCCGCTATCGGCTTGGCAGACGCAAGCGAGCTTGTTCGAGCTGCTCTATGCGTTTTTTCGGCAAGCGGGCATCGCCGAGGTGAAGCTGGAAGGTTCCTTCTCCCATGAAAAGGTGATGGCCGTCGTTTCTTACATGGAGCTGCATATGGCCGAAACCGTTACGGTAGACGAATTAGCCAAGCTCGTCCATCTGCATCCGAATTACTTCAGCCAGCTATTCAAAAATATGCTGGGCCTTTCGCCGCTTCAATACTTGAACCGGATGCGTATCGAGAAGGCAAAATCGCTGCTGGTTCATTCGCTAAAATCGGTTACGACGATCTCCGAGGAAATCGGCATCGAGCTGCATTATTTCAGCCGCCTCTTCAAGCTGCAAACCGGATTCGCCCCCTCCGACTACCGGAAAATGCACGGACGCAAGCGATAACGCATATTGTTTAAAAGGAGCTGCGCGACATGGACCACCGGAAACAGTATCATGCCGTTTGCATCGAATCAGCGGAGCGTACTCTCCACATCGAAGGACCCGTACCGCCGGAGCAGCTTAGCTTGATGCATATGCACAAGGATTTGGACGCATTCCGCCGTCCGAACGATCAGCATGACGCGCTTATAGAAATCGCCGGGCTTCCGGAAGGGCGCATTATCCTCGTGAGGGACGGAAATTTAATTGTGGGTTACGTGACGTTTCACTACCCGGATGAGATGGAGCGCTGGTCGGAGGGCAATATGGCGGATTTAGTCGAGCTGGGCGCGATCGAAGTCGCCAACGATTACCGGGGGCTTGGGCTGGGCAAAAGCATGATCAAGCTCGCGTTTGAAAATAAACAGCTGGAAAATATGATCGTTTTTACGACGGAATATTACTGGCATTGGGATTTGCAGGGCAGCAAGCTGAACGTATGGGACTACCGCGCCATGATGGAAAAGCTGATGAAGTCCGTCGAAATGGTGTGGTTTGCGACCGACGATCCGGAAATATGCTCGCATCCCGCCAATTGCCTGATGGTCCGTATCGGCAGGGAAGTGCCGCTTGCTTCCGTCGAGCAATTCGACCGGATACGTTTCCGGCAAAGGTTCATGTATTAACGAATCCGCTCGTGCGGGATAACGTTTTCTCGATTCTGTTCAATCATCGCGGAAGGAGGCGCATACGCGTGAGCGGGCAAGCCATGTTTGTTTATAATCCGAATGCCGGAAACTATTTTTTTAACGACGGTCATCCTTTCAATCCTAAACGGCTCCGGCTTACCATTGACTTGCTGGAACGAGTCGGTGCGCTCTCGGAAGGCGAGCTCTTCCTTCCCCGCAAAGCGGAGGAAGCCGAGCTCCTGCTTGTACACAACGCGTCCTATATACAAGCCGTCAAAGCACTGAGCGTTCCGTCGCCGGACCCGGCGCTTCTGCCTATGGCGGAAGCATACGGCTTCATGACGGAGGATACGCCTTTTTTTGCAGGCATGCACGAGGCGACCTCCCATGTGGTCGGCGGTTCGCTGGCTGCTGCGGAGCAAGTGATGGAAGGCCGGGTTAAGCGCGCGCTCCACCTAGGCGGCGGGCTGCACCACGCGATGCCGAACGGAGGCTCCGGCTTCAGTGTCTATAACGACGCATCAGTGGCGATCGCCCATATCCGAAGCCGATTCCATGCACGGGTACTGTATATCGACACCGACGTTCATCATGGTGACGGGGTGCAGTGGACGTTTTATACCGAACCTGACGTTTGCACGTTCTCGATCCACGAAACCGGCAAGTTCTTGTTTCCCGGAACCGGATTCGCCCATGAACGCGGAGACGGCGAAGGCTTCGGCGCCTGCTACAATATGCCGGTTCAGCCTTATACGGAAGACGAATCTTGGCTGCACTGCTTTGAAGAGCTGCTGGAAAGCATCGCAGGCACGTTCAAGCCCGACCTCATCGTATCCCAGCACGGCTGCGACGCCCATGCCTACGATCCGCTCTCCCATATCCATTGCAGCATGAACATATACCTTCAAATGCCGCTATCGATCCGTAAGCTGGCTGACCGCTATTGCGAGGGGCGCTGGGTTGCCTTGGGGGGCGGAGGATATGACATTTGGCGCGTCGTGCCGCGAGCGTGGAGTCTCCTGTGGCTTGTCATGAAGGATCATCCTCTTATCGGACAACTAGGCGCGGATCCGAGCCTCAAGCTGCCTTCTGGCTGGTTGGAAGCCTGGCAGCCCGATTCTCCTCTTGTTCTGCCGGATACTTGGCTCGATCCCGTTCAGCAGTGGACGCCGATGCCCCGCCGCAAGGAAATAACCGCTGAAAACCTGCAAATCAAAGACATCGCCATGGTCTATTTGCCCCCCAAAAAATAAAGCGTCCTCGCGCACTCCGACCTGGAAGGTTGAAGTGCAAGGACGCTTTTTTAGCGAGAAAAAAGGAGCTCTCCCTGTAAGGAAAACTCCTAATGTCTAACAAGACATACTATGAAGAAAGCCCTTTGACGATCTCTTCTACGATACGGTAAGAGTTTTCCGACGCCTGAACGGTAAATTCCGCAAAATTGACATGAGCGGAGCCGTCCGCTTTATCCGACATCGAGCGGATAACGACGTAAGGAATTTCATTCATGGCGCAAACTTGCGCGACCGCCGCCCCCTCCATCTCCACGCATACCCCGCCGAGCTGATCGTGGAGCTGCTTGACTGCTTCTCGGTCCGCCATAAACTGGTCTCCTGACAAAATACGGCCTTCCTTCGCGCGGCCCGCGAACAGCTTATTGCTCGCCGCTGCCGCTAGCATACGCAAATCATCGGCAGCCGCATAGACCGACGTCTCTTGATAAGGGATGATGCCTCTTGGGAAGCCCAGAGCCGTAACGTCTACGTCATGCTGCATGCATTCGGTAGAGACGACGATATCCCCGATGGTAAGCGCCGGATCGAGCGCCCCGGCTACTCCCGTAAAGATAACCGCATCGACTTGAAACCGGTCGGCCAGCAGCTGGGTGCAAACCGCAGCATTGACTTTGCCGACTCCCGATTTGCATACGACTACGGACTGCCCGAAAAACATCCCTTCAAAAAAGGTGATACCCGCATGTTTAACCTCGCGCACACCTTCCATATGCTCATGAAAAAGTTCGATCTCTTCCTTCATCGCTCCGATCAAGCCTAACTTTCCGTATGCCATCTTCCTATAATCCCCTTCTATTCCGTCTTCAAGCATGCTTCCGATAGGCTCATAAAAGCATGGCTAAATGCGGAGCCCGGAAAATCCCGAGCTTCGCATCCTAATGAGCCGCCGGCAAAAACGGCTTTATCGATGCCGAGTGCGTCCTGGCATGCATGCCATTGTCGCCTCTAAAAGGAAAAGGCGGCTCAGGAGAGCTGAGCCACCGTTTGGCGTTGGATGATTTCGTGCGGAAGCGTAAACTTCGCTTGCTCCACCGATTCTTTATCCATTAGCTTCGTGAGCAACCGCATCGAAACGGCTCCGATATCGTACATCGGTTGTGCGACCGCCGACAGCTGAGGACGAACCATTGAGGCCATCCGGCTGTTGTCTACGCTAATAACCGAAATATCGCCCGGCACACGCAAACCTTCGTCTTGAATGGCATGAATCGCGCCGATCGCCATCTCGTCCGTAGCCGAGAAAATCGCGGTTGGACGCTCCTTCAGCGACAAGAAATATTTCATTGCCTCGATCCCCGACTCATAACGATAGTTGCCCGCACGCACCAGCTCATCGCTGAGCGGAAGACCGGCTTGCTCCATCGCTTTTTTGTAGCCTTGATAACGCGCAAAACCAAGCGCCGGATCCTGAAGCGTTCCGCTGATCATCCCGATGCGGCGGTGCCCCTTGTCGATCAGCAGCTGAACGGCATCGAACGCAGCCTTCTCGTGGTCGATGTCGACGGCAGGCATCGTGTTGTTCTCGTCCGCCGTTGCGCAAAGCACGATCGGTACCGAAGACGTCTTGAACGCTTGAATATGCTCGTCCGTCACCGTTCCGCCCATGAAGAGGAGCCCGTCCACCTGCTTCTCCAGCAGTGTGTTGATGACGCGGATCTCCTTCTCTTTCTTCTTGTCGGCGTTACACAAAATAATATTGTAGTGGTACATATTCGCAATATCTTCAATCCCCCGCGCCACTTCGGCATAGATCGCATTCGAAATATCGGGGATGACGACGCCGACCGTCGTCGTTTTCTTACTGGCCAATCCGCGCGCTACCGCATTCGGACGATAACCGAGTCTCTCGATCGCCTCGAATACTTTTTTGCGTGTTTGGGGCTTTACATTCGGGTTATTGTTGACAACACGGGAAACGGTTGCCATCGAAACGCCAGCCTCGCGGGCTACATCATAAATTGTAACAGTCACTGTCACTCTCTCCATTTTATCCAATATAGACGCTCATTGTCCTGCCAACTATCAAAAACCGCTGCGTCACATCGTATATTTCCCATCATATCGTTCATGATCTTTAAAGCTATGATACGACAAAAAGCGTTTTCGTGCAATGAAAACCAATTAATTCCCTGTCATTGGCAAAAAAGAAAAAGAAGAAGCCGTTTCGAAATCGTATCCGACTCTTTGAAAATGGCTCCCTTCCCTTTCGTAGAAATTCGGCCGAATGCAAGGCTACTGCAGGTTTTCGCGTAAAGCCTGTTCCGTAATGCGCCAGTGGGACGCATGCCAGGCGACTTTGCCGTTCTTAATGTAGATGGCCTGCGGGGATTCGTGCTTTAGCTCGAGCGACTCTGCAATCGCATTCGAGACGGGTCGCGACTCGATAACAAGCACGTGCGCGTGCGTCACGTCGGCATTCGCGTTTTTGTGCAAATATTTCTCATATTCGTCGTGAGCCTCCGCACTCACCGGACAAGTCGTGCTATGTTTAAATACAAATAGCGGTTTCACGCCGGATTCGGCCAGCAGCGTCTGCCACTCGGAAATGCTTTTCAATTCGCGGTTGGTTTCCATCTATGATCCATCCTTCCCAAATCTCCGTCTATATTTTCATACTAACAAAAACAAAAAAGAAAAGCCAACGGGATGTCGGCTTTTTTGCAAGTCGGAGTTTGGGATCTGCGCTTCAGATGAACCTGTTCGGGCTGCTCTACGTAAAGTCGTATGTAGATTGGGCGTACGCGGAAATTTGCGTTAACCGTTTGCGTACATCTTCAGCCCAAGCCCCGTCGCTCAGCGACTGCGCCAAAAGCAGTAAATCAAGCAGCTCGTTGATGCGATCCTCTAAAATTTTTTCGACCGGCATCCACTTGCTTTGCTCGTCCGTCGCTTTCTTCATCAGCAGCGCCAGCTCGCTCAGTTCTTGAAACGGGAGCTGCTGCTTATCCGGCTTGCTGCCAAGTTGTCCGATCAGACCGGTCAACTCGGGCTTCACTTCCGGAAACACTTCGCTTCTGCTGCAGACTTCGCAGTAATAAATCGGGACATTCTCAATCTCTACTTTGCTCTGATAAATGACGGTCCGCAAACGAATCGACATCCGTTCGCCGCATTTGCATGCCTTAGACAACGACGACCACTCCTCTACACCAAAAACAACGCTTCTATGGTACACGTATTCGACTTTTCGGCGCGAAACTCCTTCTAACCAAAGGTTAGTATTTTGTGGAAGAGACGAGCTTTCGGTATAGAGCTGCGTACGCTCTTCTGACGAGAGGAATGGATACGAAAAGCATCGCGATAGCCGCGCCGATCAGGTCGTTGCGAATATCCAGCATGTCCGGCATTCGACCGGGTACGAACGATTGATGATACTCGTCGCTGAGGCCGTAGAGCAAGCAAAGTCCGACCGCGGCAGCCTTCATCAGCCATCCCGGTCTCGCTCCTCCGATCGCCCACAGAAAGGTAATCGACAGAATGAAATAAGCGACAAAATGTCCCCAATCGAAGCTGCGCATTGCGGGGAAAAGCCATTGGAAGAATGGCAGAAACGAATCCATATCGTCCGCAGTACGGGCGGAAAGCAGGAAGATGACCGCCATCCAAATGACGCTCGGCAGCCAGCGAATCGCTTTGCGCATGGTCATAGACTCCTATCGGTTCAAAGTATGCAACTAGACTAGTAGATTCGTCCGTTTCTGTCAAGCAGCGGAATCGCAGGTTCGGAGAAGTGATTTGCTCCTTTCCCTGTGGTACAATACCGGAAGATAGTAGAACGGAATCCGGAGTTTACAGCGTTTCCGGCGTTCATTTCCAGCATATGCGCAAAGGAGAATAGGCTATGAGATTGCAAGGAAAGCAAATCATCGCGCTCGTTGACGAAGAATTTGAGGACCTGGAATTGTGGTATCCGATTTACCGCACTAGGGAAGAGGGAGCTACAGTCAAGCTGGTCGGGCCCGAAAAAGGAAAGACGTACATCGGAAAATATGGCGTCCCAGCCGTAGCCGAGCTTTCCTTCGATGAGGTCGAAAGCGCCGACTATGACGGCATTCTCGTGCCGGGCGGGTGGGCGCCTGACAAGCTTCGCCGCTATCCGAAAGTGCTACAGCTCGTAAAGGAACTGCATGAGGCCAAGAAGCCGATCGGACAAATTTGCCACGCGGGCTGGGTGCTTATTTCGGCCAAAATTTTGCAAGGCGTCCGCGTTACATCGACACCCGGCATTCGCGACGATATGGAAAACGCCGGCGCGATCTGGTTTGACGAAGCGGTTGTCGTCGACGGTCACATCGTTTCGGCACGCCGGCCGCCGGATTTGCCGCCATACGCAAAAGCTTTCTGCGATATTCTGGCACAGAACTGACTCCGTCTAAGTAAAATAAGCCTCCAACCCGGCGTTCCTAACGGGTTGGAGGCTTATTTTAGTCATCCTCGGAGCGAGGGCGGCGCAGTTCGAGCAAAGCGCGAATGTCTTCGCTGGTTTTGCAAGCGAGTGCGTGCTGGACGGCCGCCCTGCCGTCGCTTGCGCTTGAAGCCAGCAAACATTCCTTGAGCGGCAGCAGCGTTTGCACGGACATGCTGAGCTCCTCTATGCCGAGCCCCAGCCAAATCGGCAGCGCCAGCGGATCACCGGCCAGTTCTCCGCATACGCTGACCGGAATGCCGCGGTTAATCGCCGCTTCTGCCGTTTGGCGGAGCAAACGGAGGACGGCAGGATGATACGGATCGTACAGATGCGCGATCGATTCGTTCATCCGGTCGACCGCCAGCACATATTGAACCAGGTCATTCGTGCCGATGCTGAAAAAATCGACCTCCTCCGCAAGCAAATCGGCAATTGCGGCGGCAGCCGGCACCTCGATCATGATGCCGACCTCGATATTGTCGTTAAACGGCTGCCCGCTTAACGTCAGCTCCCTTTTGGCAAGCGCAAGAACCTCGTTCGCTTTATGCACTTCTTCAATCGATGAGATCATCGGATACATCAATTTCACGTTGCCGTAATGGCTTGCCCGCAAGATGGCCTTCAGCTGAGTCTTGAACAAATCCCGCCGATCGAGCGAAATGCGGATGGCCCGATAGCCAAGCGCCGGATTCTCTTCCTCCGGAAGCGGCAAAAAGTTAACGTCTTTGTCCCCTCCGATGTCAAGCGAGCGGATGACGAGAGGCTTGCCCGCAAGCTTCTCGGCAGCCTCCCGGTATACCTCGAACTGCTCTTCTTCCTTTGGCAGCGTCGACCGGTCGATATATAGAAATTCCGTTCGCAGCAAGCCTACTCCGCTTGCTCCGTTCTTGAGAGCGACATCAAGCTCCTTCAGCGAACTGATGTTGGCCTTGAGCTCGATCCGCTTGCCGTCCTTCGTCGCCGGAGGCAGACCTGCGATTTGCCGCAAGCTTTCCTTGCGCTCATGCAGCTTCTCCTTGCGAAGGTTGTAACGGACGATATCCGCTTCAGCCGGATTTACGAAAACCGTCCCGTCATCGCCGTCGATAATTAAAGTATCGCCGGTTTGAATCGGCGTGCCCAGCTTTCCTTCCAAGCCCAGAACGAACGGGATGCCCATCGCCCGCGCCATGATCGCGGAATGGGACGTCGTGCCGCCGAGCAGCGTGACGATGCCAAGCACTTGTCCAGGCTCGACATGAGCCATCTGCGAAGGCGTTATTTCTTTTGCAACCAATATGAAAGGCGTTTCGACCGGCGGAACAAGCTGCTGGTAATTGCCGAGCAAATGCTTCAGCAGCCGGTTTCCCACATCGCGGATGTCTGCGGCGCGTTCCTTCATATATTCGTCGTCCAGAAGCTCGAACATCCCGACGAATTTGTCGATCGTTTCCTTAACGGCGACTTCGGCCGCTTTGTATTGACGCTGCATAATTTCCTGAACTTCATTCAAAAATATCGGATCTTCCAAGATCGCCAAATGAGCGTCGAATATATGAGACTCCTCCGGACCGATAATGTCCGAAATATCTTGTTTAATCGATTCCAGCTCGGTTCGCGAAGTGCGGACGCTGTCATACAGCTTCTCGAACTCGAACGCCAGGTCTGCGACTTCGATCATTTTCTCGGGAAGCTCCCATTCCCAGGCCGGAAGCACGAATGCTTTGCCGATTGCTACTCCTGATGATGCTCCTATGCCCTTAACCATTCAATTGTCCTCCAGCAGCTTGAACTTCATCTTTCAATACGACGGACATGACCGACGCCTGACCCTTCTTGACCGTTTTGAATGGAGCGAAGCTCCACGACCGCACCCGTCCCGGGTTCGTAATCAGCATCGGCGTGGCAAGCGATTTCGCATTCTTCTTGATCATGGGCAGATTGAATTTGATGAGCAGTTGCCCCGGTTCGACGACATCGCCTTCTTTGACGTAAGCCGTAAACCATTTTCCTTGCAAATGAGACGTATCGATTCCGATATGCAGCAGCACTTCGAGCCCTTCCTCGGTTTTCAGGCCCAGTGCGTGCATGGACGGATAAATCAGCGAGACCGTCGCTTTTACCGGCGAGACGAGCTCCCCGCGGTCCGGAATAAAGGCTACGCCGTCACCTACTAGCTTCTTCGCGAAAATTTGGTCGGGCACCTCGTCCAGCGGAATCATCCGGCCCTGCATCGGAGAGCTGAACAGCACCTGCTGCACGTCTCTCCGCGTCACTTTAACGATTTCTTCGCGAATAAGCTCGGAGTAGGTCCCGAAGACGACCTGAACGTTTCCTCCGCCGAGCCGAATGACGCCTGCCGCGCCGAGATGCTTCAATGCGGCGATATCCATTAGCTTGTCATTGCCCAGAGTTAGCCGCAGGCGTGTGATACAAGCTTCAATCGTTTTGATGTTGTTTTTACCGCCCAGCGCTTGCAGGATGAGCGGTGATCGATACGGAATGTCGCCCGCCCATTCCTCAAGCTGAGAGCCTTCCTCGCGCCCCGGCGTCGGAATGCGAAACCGCCTGATCGCCCAGCGAAATAAAACGTAATAAACGAGAAAATAGACGAGCCCGATCGGTATCAGCCACAAGCCGCGCGTAGCCAAGTGCTCGTTGATGATGTAATCGATCGCGCCGGCCGAGAACGAAAAGCCGTGCCGGATTCCCAGCTCGTACGTAATCCACATAGCGGCGCCCGAAAGCAGCGCATGGACAAAAAACAAATACGGCGCGACGAACAAGAATGCAAATTCGATCGGCTCGGTAATCCCCGTCAAGAAGGAAGCAAGCGCTGCCGTAGCGAAAGTCGCCCGGACTTTCGCTTTTAGATCCTCGCGTGCCTCCTGCACGATCGCCAGCGCGATTGCCGGAAGCGCGAACATCATGATCGGGTACAGCCCCGCCATAAATACGCCTGCGTCCGGATCGCCCGCAAAGTAGCGCGGCAAATCTCCGTAGACGATCGTACCGTCCGCCCGCTCGAACGCGCCGAGCTGAAACCAATAAACATTGTTCAGGATATGATGCAAACCCGACGGCACAAGTAGCCGGTAGCCGACGCCATACAGAAACGCCCCGAAGCCGCCCATCTTGAGGAGCATGGCTCCCGCCCCTGCGAAGGCATGCTGAAGGGCGGGTCCGACGGCAATGATGCATAGCGAGAATAAGATGCTGACAAGCCCCATGACGAACGGAACCATCCGATGGCCGCCGAAAAACTGAATATATTCCGGAAGCTGTATATTTCGGAAACGATGATAAGAGAGCGCTGCCAAAATCCCTAAAATAATGGCGCCCGATACGCCGAGCTGAAATTGCGGTCCGATATATTTTTGCGTCATTTGCGTAAACAGGTAATAGCCGAGAAGCGCGGACATACCTGCGATTCCGTTATTTTCGGTTAAGCCAAGCGCTACGCCTATGGCGAATATGTACGGAAGATAGGTAAAAACCGTTTCCCCGGCGAACCGGAGCATATCCCCGAACGTCCCCATATGAGCGGCGTCCCAGGGCATGGCACCAAGCCGAAGTAAGATGGCGGCGATCGGAATGACGATCGTGGGCAGCATTAAGGATCGGCCCAGTTGCTGCAGGTTGCCCATCCAATTCATGGTTCTGCCCTCCCTTATTTTTATTTGAACCAGCGCATTATCGCCTTTATCTACTAAGATGGTAAGGCCAAAGCGGCTTTTTGTCAAAGCTCGTCCCTTCGTTCCGCAAAAATGCCCTGAATACAAGCATTCAGGGCATTCGGGCAGCACGCCTCTTTATGCGCTTAATGGAAAGACGGAAATTGCGTTTTATAATTAGCGAATTGCGTATGCGCCTGGGCGATCTCTTGCTGGTCCGCCGCCTTCATTTTGTACCAGCCTTTCTGAAACATCAGATCGAACAGCTGCATTTGTGTCTGGTGCACGTCATTCAAAATTTGCTGAATCGTTTGGTGAAGCTGCGGATTCTGCATTTCGTTCAATCCGGTATTGTAGCCGGACGTCAAATATTTAGCCTGCGACAAGATGTCGTTGATGAAATCGCGGTCGTTCATTTCCGGCCCCTTTACTTGAGGCTCGTTCGCAGATTTCGGCATCGCCAGTTCCACTGCCATAGTGACTCCCCCTTCGGTAGTTGATATTCGGTATTTCTAGACGGTCTTAGTGCAAGTGGTTCAAAATTGCATCGTAATGCTGCTGATGCTTGCGGCCGGTTTCTTGAATCAGCTGTTTGATTTGCGGATCCTGGCAATGGTTTGCCGCCTCGTTGCATTTTTTCATAGCCAGCAGCTCCCAGGATAAATAATCCTTCACATACAGCAGTTCCTTATCGGTGAGCAAGCTGCGGTCGCTTGTCATGTTGGCGTTCTGATTTTGCATGACGGTTTCCTCCTGTTTGTAAGTAAATAGGGCGAAAAGCGGACCGAAGGCCCGCTCCCCGCTTAGTTCACGTAATTAGCGCGTGAAGGATCCGAAGCTCGAGCCGCCATATGGCGTAAAGTAGCTCGAATCGTTGCGAATGTCATGACCTTGCTGGTCGCCGCGATAACCCGCCGTATGGAAAGACTGCTGGGATTGTTGTTGATACGTTGGTTGGAAAGTCGAAGCAGAGGCATAGCTCCCTTGGTTTTGGCCGAAGCTTCCGCTGCCGTATTGATTTTGCTGATTCGATGTGTACGTGTTATGAAGCTGCGTATCGTGTCCGGGCTGGTTTCCGCGGTAACCGGACATATGGAAGGATTGAGCCGATTGCGGCATGTAGGAAGCCTGAGAAGCATAGGAAGCATTCCCAATCGAATTGTTCGAGGACGTCAGACCCAAATGGCTCAGTACCGGGTTATCAGAGCGAACATAAGAATTGGTATGGAACGATTGCGGAGCTTGTTGTTGCTGTTGCTGATAGCCGGTGATCGAACCGGACGGTTGGAATTGGCTCGTCGCATACCCGGTCATGCTTTGGCCGTAATTTCCTTGGCTTTGTCCGAATTGGCCCTGGCCTTGGCTTTGTCCATAAACCGAGTTCACGAAACCGGTAGGCTGGAACTT
This sequence comes from Paenibacillus litoralis, assembly GCF_046244365.1. Taxonomy (NCBI): domain Bacteria; kingdom Bacillati; phylum Bacillota; class Bacilli; order Caryophanales; family Paenibacillaceae; genus Paenibacillus; species Paenibacillus litoralis. Next base: position 5,439,184 of record NZ_CP176395.1, read on the forward strand.
AGGCAAGCCTTGATACTGGCTGTTTTGCGCTCCGCCGCCGAATTGGGATTGCTGGAAGTTATTGTTCATAAAGGATTGGTTGTACACGTGTCGTCCTCCTAAAAATATGGGGTAGTCCTCAATGCTTCCCTGCTCTTGAGGCCTTCTATATTTTCAGCTGGACGGCTCGTTTTTATAATTGGAGACTACTGGTCGAAATCGCAACAGCACATGATGCGCAAAACGAAAAAACGCCTATAGAATCCGGTACATCACTACCGGTTCTATAAGCGAATTTGATTGATGCAGCCTTATTTCCCAATCGCTTGCAAAAGCTTGCGAGCCGCTTCCTTCGGGCTCTGCTGCCGCGTGATGGCCGACACGACGGCAACGCCGTCCGCGCCGGCTTCGACGACTGCCGCTGCATTGCTGGCATCGATGCCGCCGATTCCTACGATCGGAATCCCAAGCTCTCGGGCTGTTTTCGCAATTAGCGCCGTACCGATCGGTTCGCCGGCATCCGACTTTGTCCCCGTAGCATAAACGGCGCCGATCCCTACGTAGTCGGCACCATCCTTATGCGCTTCCAGCGCTTCTTCCCATAAGCCTGTCGAAACCCCGATGATCTTATCCGGCCCAAGCAGCGAGCGGGCGAGCGCATAGGGGATGTCGTCTTGGCCGACATGCACGCCATCCGCATCGAGGAGCAGGGCAACGTCAACGCGATCGTTGACGATAAACGGAACGCCCTTGTCACGGCATAAGTCCCTGATAATGCCGCCCAGCTCCAGAACTTGCTTGAGCGGGGCTTTTTTCTCCCTTAGCTGCAGCATGGTTACGCCGCCATCCAACGCTTCTCTGGCGATCGCAATGGCATCCCGGCCTTCGTAGCCTTCCAGCCCCATCACGAGATAAAGCGCCAAACTGCCGCGTACCGCTTGCCGTTCGCTCATGCTAAATCCCGCGCCGGCTTTAAGATCGCATCTTCAACCTTAATGCAGCGATCCATGATCACTTCAAGTCCGCCCGCATTGGCGATCTCGGCAGCTTCGTCATTCATGACGCCCAGCTGAAGCCACAGCACTTTGGCATTGATTTTAACCGCTTCTTCCGCAACCGGCACACAAAGCTCGCTGCGGCGGAATACGTTGACGATATCGACCGGCTCGGGAATGTCGCTAAGGGATTTGTAGCAGGTTTCGCCCAAAATATTCTCGGCATTCGGATTTACCGGGATGATCCGGTAGCCGCGCTGCTGCATGGCTGCCGCTACCATATGCGATGTTCTCTCGGGATTGTCGGACAATCCGACGACAGCTACATTTTTGGTTTGCTCCAAAAGCGATTTGATGTGCTCTCTTGACGGGTTTTCGAATGCCATGGCTAAAACTTCCCTTCACTTGTTATTTTAAAGGGATAGGCAGACTACTTGTAGGATATCGCCTGCTTGCCCATCACTTCCCAGGTTTCGATAAAACGCGCTTTATCGATCTGAACGTTCGCTTTCCCCGTATAGGGATCGTTCACATAAACGTATTGCTCGTCATAGCCGACTAGAAGTACCGAATGCTCCATGAACGTCGTGCGGATCGGACCAAGGGGGGTGTCCCAGACGACCCAGCGGTCGCGATCCGGCACGTTGAAATCGAGGGTGGTCCATACGACGACAGGCTTGTCGTCCTGAATTTGCCTCTCCAGATCCTCGAATTCGCCGCCCGTTATGTCTACGCCGGTAGGTATGTACGTCTGCAGCAGCTCTGCAAGCGCAGTATGATAAATGCCAAAGCCGCGTCCGGTTTGACCGGTCGGATCGCCGACATAGCCGGTGTTCGGGTTTCCCCAGGAAATGACTTCTCCTCTGGGTCCGAGCTTTAGCGGCGTTTGGTCGTATTTCATTTCTTTCGTTAGTTCCATTTTATTCTTGTCGATCCCGTAATAGTTGAACAGCATCGTCAGGCTTGTTATTTCGCAGCCGGAAGGAAGCTCCGGCCGCTGCCGGATAACGGGCGCATCAATCATCGCGGAAGGCTTTAACGGCACGGGAGTAGGCGCCGGCTCGGGCGTCGGCGACGCGGATGCCACCGGCGTCTTCGGTGCCTCCGCGAAGACGGCCGCCGTGTACGGATTACGGATCAGCACCCAATCCTTACCCGTTATTTTGGCGTATAGAAGAAGACTCAATACACCGCTTGTGAAAGCAAGCGCAACAACAAGCAGCAAGCTGAACGTATTGGTGATCATTTTCCAAAGGACCATGCTTATCACTTCTCAGTCTGATGTCATCTGCCAAACGCTAGCATGCGTAAAGTGAAGCACTCCGGACATGCCGGTCGGCTCGGATTCAAACGGCTCTAGCCTTCAACCAGCTCGATACCCGCGCCCAGCGAAAGCAAATGCTCGAAATAATGAGGATACGATTTCGCCACATGATGCGCGTCCCGGATCGTCAAGCCTTGCTTCGAACGCAGTCCGACGACCGTCAGCGCCATTATGACGCGGTGGTCGATATGCGCGTCGATTTCGACGCCGCCTTCCACGCCCTGCGGACGTCCGTGTACGATAATTTCGCTTTGTCTCTCTTCGACGTCCGCCCCGGCTTTGCGAAGCTCCGTGACGAAATCGGTAATGCGGTCGCATTCTTTATACCGCAAATTCTCCACGTTGTAGAACCGGGTCGTTCCTTCGGCGAAAACGGCCGCAGCGACCATGGCGAGAACCGCATCCGTAAAGTGGTCCCCGTCAAACTCTCCGCCCGTAAGCCGGCTATTCCCTTGAACATGTACGACGCCGTCTTCATGCGTAAGCGGTACACCCATAGCGCGCAGCACGTCTACTACGGCGCGTTCGCCCTGACGGCTGTTCTCGGAGAGGCGCATCACCTTAATATCCGAGTTGGTAACCGCCGCAGCCGCCAATATTGCCGCAGAGCCCGGATAATCGCCCTGCACGACGTATTCCTTGGCCTGGTAGCGCTGCTTGCCCGGGATGCGGTAATGCATCAGGTCGTTGCTCGCTTCGATGCGAATGCCGGCCTGCTCCAGCACCTCAAGCGTCTGTCCGACGATCACCTTCGATTTCAGGTCGTGGAGCACTTCGATCTCGCTGTCTTCGTCGAGCAGCGGCGTCATGAAGAGCAGCGAGCTCAAAAACTGGGAGCTGACGTTTCCGGAAACCGTAATTTTGCCCCCGCGCGGATTGCCTCCGCGTATCGTAATCGGCAGCTTGCCGCCGTTATGCTCGACTTGAACGCCCATTTGCTCCAGCGCCACGATCAGATCGTCATGCGGACGCTTGCCTAGCGATTGCGGATAAGCATTGATGAACGTCAGTTCCGGACAAAAAGCAGCCGTGGACATAAGAAAACGAAGTACCGCTCCGGCATTGCCGACGTTCAACTCGCCGACATGCTTGGGATGGCGTCCGAAGCCGGTAATCGTCATCTTGACGTCGTCCTCTTCGACGACCGCTCCGAGATCGCGGATGCAGCGGCGCATCGCGTCGCTGTCCTCGCTGTGCGCCGGGTAATGGATCGTGCTCGTCCCTTCCGTCAGTGCTGCGATTAACATATAGCGTGTTGTATAGTTTTTGGAAGACAGCGCTTGAATCGTACCGTTCAAGCTTGCCGTCGGTTTTACGATGGCTTTCATGACCGTTATCTCTCCCTATATGTAGTCGGTATGCGCGTAGGAGAAATCTTTTTTACCTGCCGCACAAGATTTGGTTTTCCCCAGTTTACCATAGAGGGACCTGCTTTGGAATAATGGATTGGAGGGTTTGCCTCGCACAGCCTCGTAATCGGCTCCGTAACCGTCTACCTATCAACAAGTACGGCCCGTATGCGCATAAAAAAATCGGCCCCTTGCAAAGGGACCGATTTAGTGTGACATCAGGCTAGGAAAGCTTCGTCACTTGACCGCCGTCCACGACGAGACAGTGTCCGGACATATACCGCGAATCGTTCGAAGCGAGGAAAAGCGCCGCGTCGGCGATTTCCTCCGGTTGTCCGACCCGTTTCATCGGAACGGTTTTCAAATATTCCGCTATCGCGGGACCGTTCTCGATCAACGGCCGCGTCAAGCGCGTTTCAATCAAGCCCGGACAAAGCGCGTTGGTGCGGATGCCCAAATGGGAGAGCTCGACGGACATCGACATGGTGAGCAGATTGATCGCTCCCTTGGAGGCGTTGTAGTGCGCCTGATCCCCTTCCGCATGAATGCCGTTGACGCTTGACATGTTGATGATCGAGCCGCCCGTGCCCTGCTTCACCATCTCCTTGGCGGCGCGCTGGGCGGCAAGGAACGTCCCTTTCACATTAATCGCCATATGCCGCTCCCACTCCTCCTCGGTCAATTCGAGGAATGGCGCCGGACTGCAAATACCGGCATTGTTGACAAGCACGTGAATTTCTCCCCATGCGGCGAGCACCGTATCGAACATCGCGTCGACAGCTTGTTTGTGCTGCACGTCCGCTTCGATCGCCAACGCCTCTCCGCCTTGCTGGCGGATAAGCGCCGCCGTTTCTTCCAGCGCCTCTCTGCCGCGACCGCTAACCGCTACTTTGGCTCCTTCTTGAGCGAAACGAAGGGCGATTGCCCGGCCAATCCCCAATGTTCCGCCCGTTACGAGCGCCACCTTGCCGTCCAATCTCATGCCACACCCTCCTAGGTTTACAATCTGGCGAATACCCGATCAATCGCTTCGAGCGTCAGGTTTACTTCGGTTGCGCCGTGTACGATCGAAACGTACCAGAGTCCGTTAGGGCGTACCAATACGCCTTCTTCAAGCATCAATTCGGCGAATCGCGAATATTTCCCCGCATCGCGCTGCTGGAATTCGTCAAAATGAAGAACTTCCTTCAGCTCCGTAAACATCATATGGAATACCGGGCCCACCTGATTCACGACACCGCCGATGCCATGCTTCGCAAACAACCCGCGAATGCCGGAGGCAAGCTCGGTAGCGATAGATTCGAGATGGGAATAGGCGGCGCCATCGTTCTTCGCCAGCTCTCCGATCGTCGCGATCGCTGCGGCCGTCGATACCCCGTTTCCGTTCAGCGTGCCAAGATGGTTCACTTGTGCGGTTTCCACCAAATTCATGATGTCCGCTTTGCCGGCGACCGCGCTGATCGCAATCCCCCCGCCCATCGCTTTGCCGATCGTCACAAGGTCCGGCTTGATGCCGAAACGGCCGTGAGCGCCGCCGATGCTGAGACGGAAACCCGTAATGACCTCGTCGAGAATAAGCACGATACCGAGCTCTTTCGTTAGCTCGCGCATTTTCTCCAAATATCCCTCGCGCGGCGCAATACAGCCCGAGTTGCACATAACCGGCTCGGAGATGACGGCCGCGATCTCGTGTCCCCTGCTGCGCAAGGTAGCTTCCAAAACTTCCGGTTCGTTCCACGGAAGCAGAATGACGTCCTCGAGCGCATTCTCGCTCTGTCCGGCCGTACCCGGCGGCACCTTATCCGCGCCTGCGTCGGCAGCCTCCGATTTCATGTCGGGGGCCGGGAACGAAGTGAAGATCGAGTCGGACCAGCCATGGTAATGCCCGTGGAAGCGAACGACCTTCGGCTTGCCGGTATACGCGCGCGACAGACGGAGCGCAAGCATAACGGCCTCGGTGCCCGAGCCGCTCAAGCACACTTTATCCGCGCAAGGCAGCACATCGGTCAGCAGCTTCGCAAGCTCGATTTCGCCGCTGTGCTGAAGCCCGTACGTATAGCCCTTATTCATGGCTTCCAGTATAGCCGACGTCAGAACCGGATTAGCATGACCCAAAATAAGCGGACCGTATGCCAGCATATAATCGATGTATTCGTTGCCGTCGACGTCGCGAAGCCTTGCGCCCGAAGCGGATGCCGCAAACAGCGGAGTCGGTTTCATCGATGCGCGAAGGGAGCTCGCTACGCCGCCGGCCAGAACCGCCTTCGATTGCGCAAGCATCGAAACGGATGTGTCATAGCTTTTCATATAAGGTACCTCCATAATGTTTGAGTTGGTCTTACGGTTCATGGCTCACGCTGCGGCTATTATCGAACCGCATCGCTAGGATCGAGCGGATACAGCGGGCGATTGACATGCTCGTAAGTAAAATGCTGAAGGGAGAAACTGCAGCAGCCCGGCGAATCCACATAAAGCTCCGCCTTGGCGATGTCGCCGAACGCCGTTTTCCAAGCAACGGCGGATTTCACGACGATCATCTGATAGTCGGCAGGCGTAATGCCGATCGATTGCACGTGACCGGCGTCCCAAGGGGCCACCCGCTTCTCCGTCAACACGACCGTCACATTACCGGTCTCGACTACGGCTGTCAGTCCCATCTCCGCCCACTGGCCGGTCATGTAACGGCCGACATGCCGGTAGTTGCCGTCGGCCAGCAGCCTAATCGTGCCGTCAATCGGCACGGGCGAACCGCTCAGCGTCCCGGCTTTGCCTCCGACAGCCGCCGAGAAGCGAGAGCCGACGCCTAAACGATGCGCCAATTGCGCGGCGTTTTCGTCTCGTATGACGATCAAGCTTTTGGCGGGGGATTTGAGCAGCGCAGGCAGCAGATGCGTTGCGTCCGCAGGCGCGCCGCCGCCGACATTGTCCGAGCCTTCGATCAGAATGACCGGACCTTCGGGATGCCGCTCTCCTTGCGACACGGCTTCTTCTGGAGTAAACCCCGTCACGAAGAAACGGTCTCTGTTCTCCCATGTAAAATCGCCGAGCGCATCGGCGATTCGCTGCGCACCGCCTGCATCTCCGTCGGTTAGTACGACAAATGCAAACCCCGCGTCAGGCACATCGCTATAAGGAAAACCTCCAGCCACGGTTATGTTCAGCACATGGGGCTCTTTTTCGAAAGCGAAGGCCAAGTCCATCAGTTCTTTCATGGCGCCTTCATCCGTTACCATTCCTTGCGGCGGCACCATCAGCCTCGGCTGCGACAGCGCCATGACGGGCTTTATTTCGCCGCGAATTTGCTTTGCCATGATCTCGACGGCTTCAATGGCACGCTCATAAGCGTCAACATGCGGATAGGTGTCATAGCCGACGATGATGTCCGACTTCTCGACCATTAACGGGCTGATATTCGCGTGCAAGTCGAGCGTAACGGCAACGGGGAATCCCGCCCCGACCTTCTCCCGGATCCGTTTGAGCACTTCGCCCTCGACGTCCATAAACGTTTCGGATACCATGGCCCCGTGCAAAATGACTAGCAGCCCGTCAAGCCGCGAATCGATCGCATCCAGCATGTTCTGCATAATCGCTTCCGCCGTCTGGGCGGAAACCATACCGCTCGGCACCGCTGCCGTATAGAAGCCCGGCACGAGTTCCAGCCCGCATTTTTCGGCCCCGTCAATCGCGCCGCCCATTGAAGTTCGCGCACCGCGGTAACGGGCGTAATAGGCCTCTTTGCCGAGTACCCATTCGAACTGGAATTGGTCCAGCTCCGTCGTCCCGGGCGCATAGCTGTTCGTTTCGTGAATAACGCCGATGACGCCGATTCTTTTCATTGCCGACATCTCTTCGTCTCCTCTCCGATAGTCGCTCTATGCCTCGTCAGGCGCTCCGCACCACGAGGCGATAATTTCGGCATACCAGCCGATCAGTGCCGCATAGCTGTCCAAATCGAGATACTCGTCCGCCGCATGGGCATTCGCGCCGGCAGGCCCAAGCACGAGGGCTGGCGTCGGGCTGTACAGGTTGAACATGAATCCGTCGCAGGCGAAAGGAGCTCCTATCGGCTCTCCTTGCGACCCAGTCATTCTTTCACCCGCATCCTGAACCGTGCGAATAAACGCGCCGCCGAGTCCTCTTTCGTCCATCCTGCTCGCGCTTAGGAAACGAATGAGCGGCGTAATTTTCGGCGGACATTTGAGCAAATCCGGATATTTATAGACATGAGCGTCATAAAATTGCATGAAGGATTCCATAACTTGTTCGCCCGTTACCCCCGGAAAGCTGTCGATCCAAAACTGAACCTCGCCGGATGCCGGCAGCTTCTCCATAATTTCGCGGTGCGTATCGCCGGAAATGATCTTGGTAACGCTCACCTCCGGCATTCTGCTTGCATCCCATGGCGCGGGGGCTTTGATGGTGTGACGGCGGTACGCGTCGAATTCCTTGAGCATATGGGCAAAAGCGATGGAAGCATCGAGCGCGCTGATAAGCACCTCTCCCGCGAAAGCGATGCCGCTCCGTCCTTCGAAGGTTGCCTTCCAGATCCCGCCGCCCAAATGGGCGGAGTATAAGGCCAGGTTAGTCGGCTCGGGTATGATCGCCATATCGGCCGCAGGCCCGCGCAGCCGTCCCGCCAAAGTGCCGTTTGCGCCGCCGTGTTCCTCGTCGATAACGCTCTCCACAAAGACGTTTCCCGCTATCGGCAAGCCTAGCTCGCGAACGCACTTGACCGCCATCATCGAGGCCGCCAAGCCGCCCTTCATATCGTAAGCGCCGCGCCCGTACAGCTTGCCGTCTTCTATGACGCCTTCGAACGGCGGATGGGTCCATTTTTCCGTACCCTCGAATACCGTATCCGCATGACTCGAGAAGATAAGCGATTTCCCCCCGCCCGACCCTTGGAACGTACCGAGCACGTTCGGTCTTCCTTCATAATGCCGGCCTTTCATATAAGCGGGATGCTCGGTTAACCCCGGCACCTCCGAAAGCTCGTACTTGTCGATTTCCGCTCCGGCTTCTTTCATCCAGTCCGCAACGAATTGCTGATGCTCCGCTTCGCTGCCGTTCGGCGGCAAATTGACGCTGTAGATTTGAACCAGCTTGCGCGCCAAATCCACCGCTTCGTCCCGATGCCTTTCAACCCACTCTTTGATCAATTTCGAGCGCTGCTCCATCATCCATTCCCTCCGGCACCGTAATCGCTTATTGAGCTTACGCGCCTTCTCCGCGTTTTGTCGGCGCATAGGCGATAACGTCGATTTCGATCAAGTACGAACCGATACCGCTTACGACGGAAGTCCTTGTCGGATACGGAGCGTTGAACAGTTTGGGATATGCCTCGTTATATTTAGGAAAATGATCGATCGAGTTCAAATGAGCGTTCACTTTTACGACATGGTCAAGCGTTAAACCGGCAGCCTGCAGGATCGTTTCGATATTCCGGACGCATTGTTCGGTTTGCGCTTCCACCGTATCGCCGACAACCTCACGGGTGACGGGATCGACGCCGACTTGACCGGAAACGTACACGAAATCGCCTGCGCGAAGAGCGTGCGAGAACGGCAGCGGGAATTGCGGAGCTTGCGGTGCTTTGATTTCGATAGACATGGTAGATTCCTCCAATAGGTTCGTTTTTAGTTGTTTTAAACAGTGAGGCTTTATGAAAAGGTTTATTTCACTTTGCCGCGGGCGTCGACGCTGATTTCGCATTCCGCTTTGCCGTTGCGAACGCCGACCAGCGTCTGATGCAAATTCGTCGTGCCGCAGCAGTGGTTGATCAAAAATTCAAGGCGGTCCCCAACGGTGAATGTAACGCCTTCCGGGACGCGTACGATGCCGTGCTCTTCGCTGACTCTCTCGATGTAGACGCTGTCATTGCCGCGAAGCGTGCCATATCCGGGACGATGGGGATTGACGTCGCTCGAAAAGGTTTTCGAACCGCCGTCGACGATAATCGTTCCTTCGCGCGGCGTACTGACGACGGTAACCAATACGTGCATCGCGCAATCCTCTTCGCCGATGCTTTTGGTTACTAGCTGCGAAACGTCGCCGAACACATATGCCCCCGGGCGCATTTCGGTCGCTTCGCTCTGCTCGCCGATAAACTTCGAAGTCGGCGTCGACCCGACGCTAACCTCGTCGATGACGATTCCTTCCTTCTCCAGCAGTTTCTTCGTCAAGACCAAGCTTTCCGCCTCATGCTTGGCGACCTTGCGAACGTCATCCGTCGTCGTTTTTCCGTAGACGTGACCCGGATGCGTCATTAGTCCTGTGATTCGCACGCCAGGCAATGCAGCGATTTCTTTGGCAAGCTCTACGGTCGCTTCGCCGGGCTCGCGGCCGCAGCGATTCAAGCCCGTGTTAACGTCAAGATAGAGCCGGATCGGGGCACCCATCGATTCGCCGAGCTCGGACAGCCCGCGGGCGGCCTCCACGCTGTCGACGCTTACCGCCACGCGCGCTTTCGCAAGCAGGGCACGCAGTCTTTCGAGCTTGTGCCTGCCGATGACCGGATAAGCAAGGAGAATGTCCGTAATGCCGGCATCCGCCATGACTTCCGCTTCCCCCAGCTTTGCGGCCGTAATGCCGCAAGCGCCGTATTTCATCTGCTCCCGCGCGATCCAAGTGCTCTTATGCGTCTTGACGTGCGGCCGCAGCTTCACGCCTGCAGCTTTGGCAAGGTCGGCCGTTCTGCGCAAATTGCGGTCGAGCACGTCCAGATCGACGAGAACGGCAGGCGTGTCTAATTCGCTGTACAATGGCTCAGTCATGTTCGTCTCTCTCCTCATTTCTCAGGTCTCTCTCCCCTTCGGATTTCCGAAGTGGTTTCACTGAATAAAACTATAGTTTTATTTTTATGATACGCCTATGCCCGAATTTTGTAAAGACCGAAATTAGACGATTCATTCACCCGCAAATGAGGTCTGCATCTTCAAAACAATCCGCTTCCCCTGCTGCTTGGACAACTCCGAGTGCGCACAAGGATAAATGGATTCGCCGTCCTTTTAGGGACAAGCGCGTTTACCGAGATTTAGAGCTACTTCCACGATATCCTTTTTGATAAATCAAAAAAAGCAATCGATTCGTACAAAATCGTACGTCGATTGCTTTTTTGCAACCCAATCAGACCCGTCGCATCTCATGGCCCAGCTTTCTTGACGCATTAGCCGCCGCTTGCTTCACTTCCGCCGCAATATCGGCGAGCTTGTCGTCCGTAAACCGGTTCAGCGCACCGGAAATGCTGAGCGCGCCCGCTATCCCGCCGAACATGTCGAATATCGGGGCCGCAATGCAGCGTGCTCCTTCTACGATTTCTTCATTGTCCAGGGCATACCCCTTTGCCGCGACCTCCTGCAGTTTTGCCAGCAGGCTTTCCTTCGACACAGCCGTTCGCCCGGTGTAGACGGGGTAAGCCATCGTTTCGAGCAAACGGTCCCGCTTGTCCGCGTTCATATAAGCAAGCAGCGTCTTGCCGATCGCAGTTGCATTAAGAGGCGCTTTGGATCCTACCCGGTCGGTCATTCGGAGCGCATGGGTACCCTCGATAATTTCCACGTATAACGCGCTGTCGTCCGACAATACGCCAAGGTTTACCGTATCCCCGAACCTGTCGACCAACCGGTTCATCTCCGGCAGAGCCGCAGCGCGAAGCGAGTTTTTTTCCAGCAAGTTTTTGGTTATGACAAGCTGCTTGAAGCCTAGACAATACTTTCCGTCTTGATCGCTTCTGGCGATAAATCCCCTATTCTCGAGCGTTAAAATGATTCGGTACAAGGATGACTTCGGCTGGTTCAGCTTCTCCGCCAGCTCGATCAAGCTTGCCGACTCCAGCTCGGCCAGAAGTTCGATTACATCGAGCGCTTTATCTACGGATTGAATGGCATAACGGTCTTGTTTGCCCGTTCCTTCAGTCACGACGTTCACCTGCCTGCAACATAGTTCCCTGGTTTCGCCAAGTAAAACATTGGTTTTATAATTATAATCATACCCTCGGTCCCCCCGTTTGTAAAGACGACTATCCGTTTGACAATTGACTTCCGCAATTTTACGATAGAGACGTCCTGCCAACAATGGAGAACTAACTTAACGGAGGTATTATCCATGCACCCGATCGGCACCATTACGCCTACTGAATTGAAAGCTAGACTGGAGAAAGGCGAAGCGTTAACGATGATCGACGTCCGTGAGGACGAAGAAGTCGCAGCCGGTATGATTCCAGGCGCCAAACACATCCCGCTCGGCCAATTGCCGCTTCGTCACGGCGAAATCCCGCAATCGGGCGAAATCATCATGATTTGCCGCAGCGGCAACCGCAGCGGCAAAGCGTGCGACTTTTTGCAGCAGCAAGGTTTCGCCGGCTTAAAAAACATGACGGGCGGCATGCTCGACTGGGAATAACCGCAATTTCAGCACGAATTCACCAAAAACCGGCAGAAAGCCCCCAGGGCTTCTGCCGGTTTTCATTACCTGACCATCGGGAGCTTGGACGCTCTCTTAGCGCGTATACGTTTCCTTCTCGCTAATAATGCGCTGGGCGATTTGCTCCGCCGTAAGCGTATCCGTATCGATCTTCACATCGGCAAAATCGTAGGCGTGCTTGCGCTTCTCCAGCAGGACGGGGACGAATTCCGCCGGATTTCCTTGCAAGAGCGGGCGATTCGTGTCGCCGCTTACTCGCGTAATGATCGTTTCCACAGTCGCGTTAAGCGCTATGACCAAGCCGTTCTCCTTCATGATTTCGCGGTTTCGCTCCGCGAGTACCGCGCCCCCGCCGGTAGCCACGATTTGTCCCGGGCGGGACATGATCGCAGCGAGCACCTCGCTCTCCACGGCACGAAACTCCGCTTCTCCCCGCTGGGCGAAAATGTCCGGGATACTCATCCCTTCCCGATCGACAATCGCTTGATCGACGTCGATCAGCGTCCAGCCGAGCGCCTTCTCGAGTTCTTGTCCGACCGTCGATTTCCCCGTTCCCATAAATCCCACCAACACGATATTCGGCCATTTCATAGGATCACCTGCTTGCATATATTTCTTCGCTCATGAAACCGACTTCTATAATAGCACAGCGGAACGCTTTCGGGACATCCTTCTGCATCGAATACTGGTCATCCGCTAAAAAAAGCCGCTTCTCCGATAAGCGAAAGCTCATCTTCAAGAGCGGCGTCTTTCTCGATCATTTTTTGGCGGGAAGTTGCTGAATATAGCTGTCCGACAGATGAAGCAGCTGCAAAGCGCGCTGATACTCTTCTTCCGTTGCGCCTTGTCCGCTGCCGCCGTTTCCGGCGACCGGATAGTTCGTTCCGTCTTCAAAACCGCGGCCCGGCAGGAAGAGCGCCTTATCGCTCATAAACGATCCCGTCGGCAAATAATACCGCTGCGGCAGCAGGTTATATGTCTGATTCAGCAAATCCTGCCCGAAATGCAGCTGTTCGCTCATCGACACGCCGGTCAAATTCGCAATCGTCGGCAAAATGTCCACCTGACCGCCGATTTGGTCGAATTTGGCTTGGTGCGTAACGCCCGGCGAAGAGATGATAAGCGGAATATTGATCATATCCGAATATCCGTACTCCCGGCCGTATATCTCCTCCATAAGCGCCTTGTCGTTCCGGTCGAGCGAATAAATCGGCAGTCCGAGATGATCCCCGTACAACACGATCAAGCTATTGTCCCAAATGCCTTTTTGCTTCAAGCTGTCGATAAATTGTCCGAGCGCATAATCGGCATAGTTTTGCGAGCGGATATAGTCGCCTACGAACGTCCCTTCATAACGCTTCGGAAGCGTCATGTGATATTTTTTGTCCGGTATCGTAAAAGGGTGATGCGCGCTCATCGAAATGATTTGCGTGTAGAACGGCTGGCCGGACTTGCTCATTTTCTCCAGCTCGTCGGCCGTTTTGGCATACAGCATTTCATCGGATGGACCGAAAAACACGCTATCCTCTTGACCGAAGAACGACTGATCGTAATAATGATCGAAGCCCAGCGCCGAATACAGCTCTCCCCGGTTCCAGAATTCCACTACATTCGTGTGGAAGGTAGCCGACGTATACCCGTTTTGCTTCATCAGCTTAGGCAAGCTCAGCAGCGATTTGTCCGCATACGTTTGCGTAGCCGCTCCGATCGGCGGAATATAGAAGGACGTATTGACGACAAATTCGGCGTCCGACGTATTGCCCTGCCCCACCTGCTGATAGAAATTCGGGAAGTAAAAGTTTTCTTGCGCAAGCCTGTTCATATTGGGCGTAATTTCTTGCCCGTCGATTTTCAAGCCGATTAGAAAATTTTGAAACGATTCCAGCTGGATGACGATAATATTTTTCCCCGCTGCGGCTTTCCAATATGAAGGATCGGCCGGATTCTGCGTCCCTTTCAGCTGCTGTACCGCCTCTTGGGTAATTTCCTTCGAATCTACCAATTCTTGTTTTTTGTTAGCAAAAATCGTATAGGCTTCGTAATTCAAAATGCCCATTTCCCCGGCCTTTACGATTTCGTTCATACTGGCCCGGTTAGGCAGCACATTCATTAGGCACAGGACAAGGGAAACGACGAACATGGCCGTAACCCAGCCTCTTCTTTGCGTTTTCGTGGAAAAAGTAGTCTTCCAGGTCGCCGCTTTCTTCTTTCGCATAAGGACATAGCCGAATACGAGAATATCGATAAAAATGAACAGGAAGTAAGGATCCATGAGCGAAAAGACGCTGTTGCTCACGGCGGTTACTTGATTGACCTGCTGCAGCGCATGATACGTTACAATGACCCCGTAATATTTATAGTACATAATGACTGCAAAAAATACGGCCGTAAGCAGTAAATTAACCGATAAATAGTAGGTTAGCTTCCGTTTGGACGCAAACCATTCGATCAGACAGAACAACAGCCAAGCGAACGGAATTTCCGTTAACAGCGGCATGATCGATATTTTGTTATCGAATACGACCAACCATGCCAAATAGCTTTTCAGAAGCAGAATAAGCGAAAATAATATGAAAGGCTTCTTACTTAGCACTTTCGATTTTTGTAGCAATGACATGCAAATCGCCTTCCTTCCGTGCGTTGAAACTGGTAATTTATGTTTGTGAAATCGATTATCCACGCTCTTACAATACTTTAACATTCTTCATTATGCGCGGGCAAACAGGAGATGTCAAAAGGAAACTGCTGCTTTGGCACGCATGCCAATTAACACAAGCCGCTTGACGAACCTGACGAGCATCGCTTATAATCACCTTAACTGAATACCTCCAAAGGGGAGTAGCTGTTTCAGTAATGTCGTCAGTTCGGGATCGCTCACCGCAATCCCCGGCATTATTGGCAACGTAAACGTTGTTAGCAAGACCTTTGCCAGATCGGTGAAGCTTTGCTATTTATTAAAGACCTTCACCGGTTTCGGTGGAGGTCTTTTTGTTGATACTAACATCACATTATTATCGAGGAGTGGTTGAATTGGAATGGTTTTCAGCGGAATTTTGGGTGGCCCTATTAAGTATTGTGCTAATCGACTTGGTGCTTGCCGGCGATAACGCGATCGTGATCGGGATGGCGGCAAGAAACGTACCGGCCCAGCAGCAGAAAAAGGTAATCTTGTGGGGAACCTTAGGCGCCATTATCATTCGGGTTGTAGCAACGCTTGCAGTCGCTTGGCTGTTGAAAATTCCCGGCCTCTTGCTTATCGGCGGCTTCCTGCTGTTGTGGATCGCCTACAAGCTGCTGGTTGACAAGAAAGATCATGAGCTCGAAGCGAAGCCGAGCTTCGGCGCTGCGATCCGGACGATTATCATCGCCGATGCGGCCATGGGTATGGACAACGTGCTCGCCGTAGCCGGCGCTGCCAAAGACAGCTTTGCACTCGTCATTATCGGTCTTCTTATCAGTATGCCGATCGTCGTTTGGGGAAGCACGCTCTTCGTCAAACTGGTCACCCGCTTTACTTGGATCATTTATGCCGGCTCCGGAGTCCTTGCCTTCACAGCGTCTAAAATGATCTTGGACGAACCGTTCCTGAAGCCTTTTGTCGAATCCATTTCTTTCGGGAAGTGGGTAATCGTCGCCGCAGTCGTTGTCGGCATCCTGCTGATCGGCAAACGCAAAAACAGCATCGAGAACCAGCCTGCGACGCAATAAGCTAGTAACGAATACATGGTCCGCAATAAATTAGCGAAAAACGCGAATAAAACGAAAACTTTTCAGTAAGGATGATAGTAAGGCGCTTGTCTAAGCACTTATACCTTGTACCGCAAAGGAGAGAACCGTTATGCAGCCAACTGCCGCATCGATGAATCCGCTGCACAACAAGCTCGCGCAAATCATCCAACCCAGCCATCCGCTTTGCAAAGACGATGTCATTTGGGTGCTGGACTATATCAAGAAAAAAGTAGCCGAGGAAGATCCGCAGCTTATGGAGCTTTCCCAGGCACGCCTGCTGAAAAATTTTCACGCGTTTACGGAAGTGGCCATGCTGCTTATCCATCGCCGTCCGTCGGGCGACCACGAGATCGACCGGCTGAAGGCATGGATGGCGGAGGCTGCATACGGACTAAACAAAGAAGGCAAGCATCCTTGAACTAGGAGCTTGCCTTCTTTGTTTTGGATTGCCCGGTTTCGGGTCCCCCTTAAAGGATTCGGAATACGCTACAGAGCTTACCGTCACTTTATGGGGAACGTTTCGGGGCTCCCCGTAAAGTACTCGGAATACGCTACAAAGCTTATCTTCACTTTATGGGGAATTATTTACGCCATCCAGTTATGGTGGAACGAGCCTTCTTTATCGACGCGCTGGAACGTGTGCGCGCCGAAGTAGTCGCGCTGAGCCTGCAGCAAGTTCGCCGGCAAACGCTCGGTGCGGTAGCTGTCGTAGTAGGCCAGAGCCGAAGAGAAGCAAGGCACCGGAATACCGTTGCTTACGGCTGCTGCAACCACTTGACGCCACGAATCCTGATACTTGTCTACGACGCCTTGGAAATACTCGTCGAGCAGCAGGTTTTTGAGACCGGGATCGCGGTCGTAGGCATCCTTGATGTTTTGCAGGAAGCGCGCGCGAATGATGCAGCCGCCGCGGAAAATCATCGCGATGCTGCCGTATTTCAGATCCCAATTGTACTCCTCCGAAGCTGCCCGCATTTGAGCGAAGCCTTGCGCATAGGAGCAAATTTTGCTCGCATACAGCGCTTGACGCACCGCTTCGATAAACTGCGCACGGTCGCCTTCGAAAGGCTTCGCCGCAGGTCCGTTCAGCACTTTGCTTGCAGCCGTACGCTCTTCTTTAATAGCGGAAATGAACCGCGCGAATACCGATTCCGTAATGATGGAGAGCGGAACGCCAAGATCCAGCGCGCTTTGGCTCGTCCATTTGCCCGTTCCCTTTTGGCCGGCCGCATCGAGAATGACGTCGACCATCGGCTTGCCCGTTTCCGGATCGTACTTGGAGAAAATGTCCGTGGTGATCTCGATCAGATAGCTGTCCAATTCGCCTTTGTTCCACTCGGCAAAAATCTCGTGCAGCTCGGTCGTCGAAACGCCGAGAACGTCTTTCAACAATTGGTACGCTTCGCAAATCAGCTGCATATCGCCGTACTCGATTCCGTTATGCACCATTTTGACATAGTGTCCGGCGCCGCCCGGTCCGATATACGTACAGCACGGATCCCCGCCAACCTTCGCGGAAATCGCGGTTAGAATCGGCTCAACCAGCTTATACGCGCTTTCTTGTCCGCCCGGCATGATAGACGGTCCTTTAAGCGCGCCCTCCTCGCCACCGGATACGCCCGTGCCGATAAAGCGGAAGCCTTTGGCTTCAAGCTCCTTGCTGCGGCGCTGCGTGTCGGGGAAGAAGGCGTTGCCGCCGTCGATCAGAATATCGCCTTCGCTCAAAAATGGAACGAGCGAGTCGATCGTCGCGTCCGTCGCGTCGCCCGCTTTGACCATGATCAAAATTTTGCGTGGCACTTCGAGAGAATTGACGAATTCTTCCACGCTGAAGGTGCCGATCAGGTTTTTACCCGGATTTTCCTGCAAAATCTCATTCGTCTTTTCGCTCGAACGGTTGAACACGGAAACGGCAAATCCTCTGCTTTCGATGTTGAGGGCAAGGTTTTTGCCCATGACCGCGAGGCCGACGACCCCAATTTGTCCTTTAGCCATTGGTGGAACAGTCCTTCCTATCCTGTAATGTTAAATCGTCATCGAACCGAAGCCGCCGTCGACGCGAATTAGCGCGCCGGTCACGAAGCTGGATGCCTTATCCGAGGCTAGGAATACGGCAGCGCCCTGCAGCTCGTCCGCTTCCCCAAACCGGTTCATCGGCGTATGGCGCATAATGGACTCTACGCGGTCCGGAGACAAAATTTTGCGGTTCTGCTCGGCCGGGAAGAAGCCCGGAATAATCGCGTTTACGCGAACCCGCGCAGGCGCAAATTCTCGCGCAAGGAACATCGTCACGTTGTTTACGGCTGCTTTGGAAGCGGAGTATGTAAAGACGCGCGAAAGCGGAGGATCCGAGGAAACGGACGAAATGTTGATGATGCTTCCGCCTTCTCCTTTGTCGACCATATGTTTCCCGAAAACCTGGCAAGCCAGTACAACGCCCTTCAGGTTAACCTCCATGATCGAATCCCATTCCTCCATCGAGAGCTCGAAGAACGGCGTCGGACTGTTTTTGCCCGGGCAGTTCATGAGTACGTCGACGCGGCCTGTCCAAGCCAGCACTTCCTCCAGCACTCTCTTCAAATCCTCTTCGTTTGTCGCGTCCGCGGAGAAGCTTTTCGCCTTGCCGCCGGCCGCTTCGATTCGTTTGCACACCTCGATGCACTTTTCCTGATTTCGACCGACGATCGCCACATCGGCGCCATGTCCTCCGAGCGCAACCGCCATCGTTCCGCCGAGTGTGCTGTTGCCTCCGATGATGACCGCCGTTTTGCCTGTCAGATCAAACAAATTCATGACGTAGACCTCCTGAAAAAGGTATGATGAATTCAAGCTACCCGCAAAGTAACAGTAATAAGCTGCAAAGCTTCGCTTCACTTTGTGGGGATATTCTCACTTCACTTTGTGGAGATTGGACTGAAATGCGGCGATCGCATCGAACTCGTGCTTTAACTGATGATACACGCGCGAATAAATCGGTGTCAATTCCCGATATGTCGCATAGTTCGCCGAATTCGCCCGATGACGGTGCGAAGAACGCACCCATTCGTGGATACCGGAGAAATCGACCGCCTCTCCCATGGCCAAAAGTCCGATCTGCGCCGCGCCCAGCCCGGAGCTTTCGATCGAGTCCGGAACCGTCACGTCCGTGCCGAGCACGTCGGCCATCATTTGCCGCCAGAACGGCGAACGGGCGAAGCCTCCGGATGCGCGTATTTCCTTCGTCGGTCCTCCAAGCTCCTCCAGCGCCGTCACCACGGAATGGATCCGGAAAATGACGCCCTCCAGGACGGCGCGGATCATATGCTTCTTCTGGTGATACAGCGAAAGTCCGAAGAAAACCCCGCGTGCGTTCGCATTCCAATGCGGTGCGCGCTCCCCCGCGAGCAGCGGCAAGAACAGCAAGCCGTCCGAGCCGGCCGGAACCTCCGCCGCGAGCTCCGTCAAATAATCGTACGGATCCATGCCGCGTTTGCGTCCCTCCTCGGCCTCAAGCGTAGCAAGCTCGTCGCGGACCCAGCGGAGCATGATGCCTCCGTTGTTGATCGGTCCTCCGACGACCCATAAATCCTCATGCAGCGAGTAGCAGAAAAGCCGGCCCTTCGGGTCGGTCAGCGGCTTGTTGACGATGCCGCGCACCGCGCCGCTCGTTCCGATCGTCACGGCATAAACGCCTTCTTCAAAAGCTCCGACCCCGAGGTTCGCTAGCACGCCGTCCGATGCGCCTACGACGAACGGCGTCCCCGCACCCAGTCCCATTTCCGCCGCAAATTGCGGATTCATGCCTTCTAGCTTGAACGTTGCAGGTACCGGTTCCGACAGCCTGTCTGCCGATATCCCGGCCGTTGCAAGCGCGAACTCGTCCCAAGCCAGATCGGCAAGATTGAACAATCCCGTTGCGCTCGCCAGCGAATAATCGATCACATAGCGGCCGAACAGCTTTGCAAATACAAATTCCTTGATCCCGATAAACTTATGCGCTTTCCCGAATATATCCGGCGCGTGATCGCGCATCCACATCAGCTTGGTAAGCGGAGACATCGGATGAATCGGCGTGCCTGTCGCCAAATAAATGCGGTGGCCGTCAGGCTCTGCGCGCAGCTTGTCCGCATAAGCGACGCTGCGGTTATCCGCCCAAGTGATGCAGGCCGTGAGAGGCTCCCCGTTGCGGTCAACGGCAATCATGCTGTGCATGGCCGAGCTGAAGGAAACGCAGAGCACCTCCTCGGCGGAGATGCCCGCTTTGCCGATCACTTCGCCAATGCCGCGGACGACCGCTTGAAACAGTTCAAGCGGGTTTTGCTCCGCAATGTCGGGCTTCGGCGTGTGAAGGGGATATTCGATCGAATGCGAGGCGAGAACGCGCCCCCCGCGATCGATAACGAGCGTCTTCGTGCTCGTCGTGCCGATATCGGCGGCGATGATATAAGGTTTGGATGAGGCGCTGCTGCTCAAAACAAGTTCCCCTCGCTGTCGAATATCAAGTCGTAAGGCTCCGTTAAGATTTCAATGTCCGGATGACGGCGCGCTTCTTCAAGCAGATTGACCGAAATCTCGATCTCGCCGAGATGCAGCGTGTCCTGGATACGAACCAGTTTGCAAGTCGTGTAATCCAGAATGTTGCATGTCTTTACGGCCGCTTTGATCGCATAAAGCTGATTCTCCAGCGTCGTGGCGATTTTCGTAGGCGCGCATACCGTCGAGGTCAGCCCGTTCGCATACGTCGCGTCCAGGTTCGTCTGATCGACAAGCCGCTGCGTGGTAAAATCGGCCGTGCCGACGCCGTTTGCATTGCCCTTCGTTTCCGGCGTCAAGTCGAGTACGACCATTTTGGACACGTCCGGACCGCCGTGCGCGTACGGCGTCGGGTAGCGGCCCGTGATGTTCGGGTCCATGCCGTCGCCGCTGATGTTTTTGCCGATATAGTCGATGACAAGCACGTCGATTTGTTCGAACAAAATTTTCGGCAGCCGCGCCTTCGCTTCTTCAAGAAGTGCGGGCTCCCGCTCTTCGATAGCGTCTGCGGCAAGCACCTCGACGCGGCACGTCTCGTCGTAAGCATTCTCCACAAGGGCGACGCCGAACTTGATCGGCAGCTTCTCCAGCATCAGCTTAGCCATAGCCGGCACGTTCTCCGCCATATACTTGAAGCCTAGCTGATGGCAGGCTTCCGCGCCCTTTTGCTTGCCGAGGCCGATCGCGATCATTTTCATGATGCCGCTCTCGATTCGCCCGCGGAACGCGGTGTGAGGCTTAACCCGGTTGATGACGACGATCGCGTCCGCTTCCGAAGCGATCCGGTCGACATATACCGGTAGACCGTTCGGCAGCTGGTCGATTTGAACGACGTCCATCGAAGAACGGATCGGCGCCCCCATCGACTCTTCGCTGACGCCGAGGTGATGCAGCACTTCCGATTGTCCTTCTGCAGTTGCGCCGCCGTGACTGCCCATACACGGCACGATGAACGGATGCGCGCCGGCTTCCTTGATCGCATCGATCAGCGCCTTCGTCAAAGCCGCGATATTAGCGACTCCGCGGCTGCCGACGGCGACGGCAACCTGTTGTCCGGGCTTCAGCGTATCGATCGCGCCCGGCTTCCGCAGCTCGGCCTGCAGCGCCGCAACCGGATCCTCAATCACGGTGTCGTCGAATTTCTGGCGGATCCGGACCATTTGCGGCACCGGAATATCTTCAAGCAGCTTGCGTAGAATGCTCATGGTAATCCCCCTTCTGTTCCTCTTGTCGGGAAGCCCGCAACGCAACCGGAGCGGTTACTTTCCCGCCTGGCCTACCGATTCGCGCAGAACGAGCTCCGTATGCAAATAGATCGTTTCCAGCTTCAGTGTTCCCTTTTTCTCGATCATTTCAAGCAGCGTTTCCGCACCTTTGCGGCTAATTTGCTCGATCGGCCGTTTGACCGTCGTCAGCGCGGGAGATACGAAACCCGAGAACATGTTGTCGTCGAAACCGACGATCGAAATATCATGAGGCACGCTCAACCCGCGCTCCGCGATCGCTTTCATCGCCCCGACCGCCATATCGTCGTTGAAGCAGAATACCGCCGTCGGCAGCTCCCGGTTCGTAAGCAGCTTCTTCATAGCCGAATAGCCGCTCTCCAGGTCGTAGCTTCCCTGCGCTTTAAGTTCCGGGTGAAGCTCGACGCCGTGCTTGCGCAAAGCCCGCAAACAGCCTTCCATCCGCTGCTGCGTCGATTTAAACCCTTCTTTCCCCTCGATGATCGCGATCCGCTTATGGCCTTGACCGATCAGATGCTCGACCAGCCGGTAAGCGCCCTGCTGATCGTCGGAGCAAATATTCATAACGGGCGCGTTCTCGATATGCCGGTTCAGCACGACATGAGGAATATGCTTCTCGAGCAGATAAGCGATGAACGCATCGTCTCGTTCGCTCTGACTCATAATGATGATGCCGTCGAACCTTTTTTTGGTAATCCGGTCAAACCGCTCGTAATCGTCTATCCCGCGCACGATCAGGTTATACTGATCCTTGATCACATTGTTAACGCCCCTGACCGCATCATAGAAAAAGCTCGGCGACGTCCCCCGGTCCAGAGTCGAGAAAAACAGCCCAAGATTATACGAACGGTCGAGAACCAAGCTTTTGGCGCTGAAATTCGGCGTGTAATTCATCCTGTCTGCGATTTCTTTAATACGTTCCTTCGTCTCCGGGTTGATCAGCGGACTGTCATTCAGCGCCCGGGAAACGGTCGTATGCGATACGCCGGCTTGTTTGGCGATATCTTTGATCGTTACGTTCATAAAGCCACCTCTGCCAACCATAATACCATATCCTGCACACGTTAAACAACAAAAAGCGACACGTTGAAGCGCGATGTAAAACTCAATACGAAATCGGTTACAAAGCATGATGGGCATCCGTTTTTTCTCTCTTCGACTGCCCCGGAAACCGCCGCAAATACGCAAAAGAGCCCCGTTCGCTTGGCTGCGAAGGAGCTCTTAAGCTATCCCCATCTTCATCTTAAGCCCTATACCTCCATAGTGAGCATTTCCTGACGGAGCTCGCTTAGCTTTTTTTTGCTGCTCTCGATTTGTTCCCGGTCGCCGTTCTGAATCGCATCGTATAATGAGGCGAGTTCGTAGTCCAGCTCCAAGCGCAGCACAGGAATACGCTCTTCGATTCGCTTCGATTTCATCGCCTGGATCATTTCCTCTGTGGTCACCACCGGTTCCCTCTGGAATATGATTTTGTGTTCGACTCCTGATATTTCGACCAGCCTGGTAATCTCTCCGAACATGATATTCTCGATGACGATTTGCCTGTCGCGGAAACGTTTGACGACGGCATGACCCCGCGTGTCATTAATCATTTTTTCCATCAATTCCGCCAGCTTCTCATCTCGGAACGAATAGTTTCCGACGATTTTATAGCGGTCTCCGATCCGTTGAAACCGAAGCTTAACCAGCTTGCGACCGGTCCGCACGGAAATGATAAAATGCTGCTCGCTTTCATTCCAATAGAGCGAAAAGCCTTCTTGTATGAGCGATTTGATGAATTGACGGATAAGCCGACGATCGAACCGTAACTCCAAGTTGCAATATTCCACTTCATGGCTTTTGCTCACGGCCATCCCCTCCTTACGTCTAGCTCGACACTCCAACCCCTTTGACTGAATGTTCAGACAACTTAACTTCTTACTCATTATCTTATTATGATTTATATGTTTTAGCAACTTGGATTATTGACTATTTATAGGGGAAGGACTTCCTCATTTTTTTTAGAATGAACGATACATGCCCGTCCCCTCCCCAATAAGTCTGCCAGTCCATCAGCAGGTTTGCGACTGCGGCGAGTTCGCGACATACGAACCGAATGCCAGCAAGACGGCCCCGAACAAAACGAGAATCGCCAGATGCATCGACACGTCCTTCAGTTCCGCCCCCATGGAAAGCTGCCTGATGGCTTCGATAGCCCATTTCTGCGGGACGAGGTTAGCCAGCTTCTGCATCCATTCCGGCATGAACGACACCGGCCAAAAGCAGCCGCCGAGCATGCAGGTCGGGATGATCGTCAGCGCATTCAATCCCCTTATAGCTCCAGTATCGCCAAAAGCTCCGGCAAGCACACCTGAAAAACCGATGGAAGCGAGCAAAAAACATTCGAGCACGAGCAGCAGCTTCCCGAACCCGATTTCGAATGAAAAGCCCGGCATAGCTAACAAGACGGCCAGCAGCGAAACGATCAAAATCGTTCCAAATACAAAGCTTCCGATAAATTGACCGGCGACAATCTCCCGTATGCGCAAGGGAGCGGCGGAAATCCTTTGGAACGTTTTATTTCTCCGGTCCTCCATCATAATCATCACGGGACCGTTATTCATCATCATCAGAAACATGACCAGAAATCCGGTCGCCATCTCCAATCGGAAAGTCGGCGCAAGTCCGATATTCGTCACGGCAATGCGTCCGGCCGGCGACGAGGCGCGCAGAAGCTCATCCGCTTTCGCCAGCACGTCCGGATCCCCCCCTTCGGAAATGTTCTCCTTAGCGGCGGTTACTGCGCTTCCCAATCTTTCCGCAACTTGCTCGGCTTTGAATTTCAGCCCCTCCGTAAACCCCATTTCGTTCACCGAGTAAAAGGCTATATTTCCGCTTTCCCCGTCCAGCAGCGACTTGGTAAATCCTTCCTTCAGAACGATTCCGGCTGCGCTTTCCCCGCTGCTCACCTTCGTTTCAAGCGAATCGAGATCCTTCTCCGCTTTAAATGCATATTCCGGCTGATCGTTCAATTCGTCCAGCAACCGCTGCCCCAGCCCGCCCGTGTCCGCATTCAGAACGCTGACGATCACCTTATTCTCGAAGCTTCCCGTAAAAAGAATGCCGCCCGACATGACAAGCAGCGGCAGCACCAAGGAAAAAAGCCAAGTCCGCTTGATCCCTATCGTCCGTTTCAGCATATTTAAGGCTATGAACAAGCTGTTCATCGAAATCCCACCTTTCGGTATACCGCGAAGCAAACCAGCGCTAGCGCACCGGTTATCGCGCCGAGTACGCCCAAATGCTTGGCGAAGAGCGGCCATTCGCCGCCCGTCATCATATGGAGAATGGGCCGGAACGCCCAATAGTTAAACGTCCATGGGCCGATCTTTTCGCCAAGCTCCCCCATGATCGGGCTGTATCCTCCGCTGATGAACATCATAACGACGATGAGCGATTGAAAAAACGCGATGACCAGCGTCGTCTTTTGTGCCAATATCCCGACAATAACGCCTAAGCTGACCGCGCTCATAATCGTTAACAAGCAGATAAGGGCCAGACTGAACGGCCTGCCGCCCCAATCGACGCCGTATACGAGACTTGTCGCAAGGATCAGGAATATCGTGATCAGAACGGCGATCATCCCGTTTCCGATGAAAAATCCGAGTACGATCCGGTTGTTCGGGATCGGCATGGAAACGAGCCTGGCAAGAATCCGGGATTTACGGCTTTTGACCATGCCGATTGCCGTGGACATGCCGATATACAGATTCATCATGATCAGAAACGACGCGGAATAATACTCGAGCGCAGAGTAGGCATGATTCTTCTCCAGCTTGACGTTTTCAATTGCGCTTGCCTGTCCGGCATTCCCGCTTCGCTCCGTCTGCCCCCCTGTACCTTCTTCCTTCGCAAGCTCGCTTACGCTTGTTTGTGCGGCAAGCCCGCGAATTAACGCTTCCACTGCGACATTCGCATCCATGCTGCGGCCGTAAATGACCTCCCATGCCTCTTCCGACGAAGCGGAACCGTTCTGCCGGATCACGAGACCGACGCTGTCCGCCCCGCTTTTCAGCGCTTCCATCAGCTCTTCCCGCGACTGGACCGGAATTTGCTCGATAGCCGTACCCGGCCCGCCTCCATTCGCAAAAGGCAGCGGCTTCCCGTCATTTCGTTCGTCAAGCACAACGGTTTTAACGGCTTTTGGCGCCTTGTCCGCTTGGGCAAATGCGTCTGACAACGCATTCCCCAATATCATAATCAGCAGCATCGGCATCAAAAACATAATCAACAAATAGTGGCGAAGCCGGAAGCTGTGCATCATTTCATAATAAGCGATCACGAAAGCTTGCATCGTTTCTCCTCCAAGGTTTACGGCATCCCCGCACGGAGCGTTCGTTGGCGCTATTTCTCCGTTCGGCCGGACTAAGCGTTCCCCGCTCAATCGGTCGTCCGATGCCTTAATCCCGCAATTTGCGCCCGGTCAGCGACAGGAATAAGCTCTCCAAATCGGGCTCCGCCCGCGTCAGCGCTTGAATGGCCATTTCATGCTTCGCAAATACGAATAAAATATCCTGAAGCGCCGCTTTGCCTGACTTCGTGCCGATCTCGATCAACTGGCCGTCAACCCTTACGGAATCGATATACGGATGCCGTTTGAGCTCTTCGACCGCTGCCGTCTGCACGTTCGAAACGACCTGGATCGCGATCTTCTCTTCTTCGCTGACCAGCTTGATCAGCTCGCTCTTGTTCCCGCAGGCGATCAACCGTCCCTGATCGAGAATGCCGACGCGCGTACCGATGGCCTCTACTTCCTCCATGTAATGGGTGGAATAAATGACGGTAGAGCCCATTTGATTCAACGTTCGAACCGATTCCAAAATGTGGTTGCGCGATTGCGGGTCGATGCCGACCGTCGGTTCGTCCATAATAATCAGCTTCGGACGATGAGCGATTGCGCAAGCGATGTTCAAACGCCGCTTCATGCCGCCCGAGAACGATTCGGGCCGATCCCGTCCGTGCTCGCTCAGCCCGACGAAGGCGAGCGCCTCCGCAATCCGCTCCTCGAGCAGCCTTCCCCGCAGTCCGTATAGCCGGGCAAAAAAAGCGACGTTCTCGCGCGCGCTCAGCGGCTCGAATAGTGCCAGCTCTTGCGGAACGAGGCCGATTCTTCTTTTTGCTTCCAGCGGATATTTGGCGACGGATATTCCGTCTACGAGGATTTCGCCCTGATCGATGGGCAACAAGCCGCAAATCATGCCGATCGTCGTGCTCTTGCCTGCTCCGTTCGGTCCGAGCAGACCGAATATTTCCCCTTGTTCGATGGATAGGCTCAAATGGTCGACGGACAAATTCCCTT
The DNA here is from genome assembly GCF_046244365.1 of Paenibacillus litoralis. Taxonomy (NCBI): domain Bacteria; kingdom Bacillati; phylum Bacillota; class Bacilli; order Caryophanales; family Paenibacillaceae; genus Paenibacillus; species Paenibacillus litoralis. Next base: position 5,466,075 of record NZ_CP176395.1, read on the forward strand.
CATACCGTTTCACCGCATGCTTGATTTGAACAAATGCCATAACCTGTTCTCTCCGTTCTATCCGGTTCGTTGCCTTCTATTGTACACGATAGCCGTCCTTTCCTACGATAAGAAAAAGTCATGACCGAAAGGTGACGAAAGTCATTTTCGGGTCTGATCCGGAACAGGCGAAACTATGCTATAATCGTTGAACGGCCATGATGCAAGATGAAGATCGGCGGTTTTGCCGTCTTATACGTTCCGTACCAAGCAGTTTCGGAGCACGAGTATGAGACGAACAGCATATACGGCCTGCATAGCACCGCTTCCGAAAAGGACTGACGACGACGTGATAGTTACGCTCGCTTGGATTCGCTATTTGCTCGTTTTGTTTTCGTTTATCGCCACCTTGATCCTTTCGCCGATTTCGGCCTATGCTCCCTTTACGATCGGCTTGCTCTCCTGTTTGCTGCTGATGCGCATCCGCGAGAAGCTGGTTAACGAGCGCTTGGCAAGGCTTCTGCTAATGCCGGAAGCGGTCATGTGCTTCTGGCTGAGCCACGCTTACGGAGGCGTGCTGTTTTTGCTGTTCGGATCGCTTCTCTTTCCGGTCTCGCAATGGAACAACCGTACGGGGCGAACGGCTGCCATGATTGTTCTTTGGCTCGGCATGAACGCTTCGATAACCGGCGGCGAGCCGCTCGCTTATCTGTTTGCCAATACGCTTTACGGAGCGTTCGCCTTCCTGCTCCTCCACCTTAGGCACATGACGGCGCATCGCGGCGAACTGCAGCACTTGTACGACGAGCTTAGGCGCAAGCATTACGAGCTGGAGGAAGCGCGCAAACGGATTATCGAATACGCGCAGAAGGTGGAGAACAGCGCCCAGATCGAAGAACGGAACCGGATTTCGCGAGATCTGCACGACGACCTCGGCCACAAACTGATTCGTCTGAAAATGATGATGGAAGCCGGCATCCAAATATTCCCTACGCAGCCGGACAAAGCGATGCAGATGATTCATCTCGTGCGCGATCAGTTGACCGACAGCATGGAAACGCTGCGGGCTACGGTGCGCAATATGAAGCCCGCCGAAGCGGACAGCCGCAATTATTCGCTCGACAAGCTGATTGACGACCTGGGCCAGGACAGCGGGATCCGTGTCCGTTATTCTTACGAAGGCATGCCGTTTCCGCTCTACCCGAGCTGCGAGGTTACGTTATACCGCAATGCCCAGGAAGCCATTACGAACGCCATCCGGCACGGCGGCGCAACGGAGGTCGACATACACGTCCGTTTCGACCCCAAGCAAATCGCGATGACCGTTGCGAATAACGGTTCGGTCCCCAAGTCGATCGGCGACATCGGGCTCGGCATCAGCGGCATGGAGGAACGGGCAAGGCTGCTGGGCGGAGAGCTTAAACTGCAGCTGGGCGATCGATTCACCGCAACCACGGTCATTCCCATTGTCGAGCAGCGGTAAAGCCTTTATCAGGGAGGTATCCTTTAGTGATTCATTTGCTGATCGTCGACGACGATCCGTTTATACGCGAAAGTTTGAAGCTCATTCTAGACCTTGACGCATCCATCACGGTCGTCGGAACGTGCACGAACGGGGACGAAGCTTTCCGTTTCGTCGAGCGGCACGAAGAAGTGAACGTCGTGCTGATGGACATACGGATGCCGGAATGCGACGGCGTCGAGGGGACCCGGCGAATCAAGCAGTTGAAGCCCGATATCGCCATTCTTATTTTGACCACGTTTGACGACGACGAGTATATCGTACAAGCCCTTCAGTACGGAGCGAACGGCTATCTGCTCAAAAATATCGCGCCCGACCGGATTATTGACGGCATACGCACGGTGCATCAGGGCAATTTGCTCATCCATCCGAATATCGCAAGGAAACTCGCCACGATGATCCAGCCTTCCGGTACGGGCTCCGCCAAGCAGTCCTCCGCCAATTGGGACTCCTTCGGTCTTACGCCCGCCGAGATGCAGGTCGTGCTTCAAATCGCGGAAGGCAAGTCGAACAAAGAAATTGCCGGAGAGCTTTTTTTGAGCGAAGGCACCGTCAAAAATTACATAACGGAAATCTTAAGCAAGCTCGGTCTTCGCGACCGTACGCAAATCGCCATTTTCTACTTAAAAAACCAACCTTGAAAGGACGACACCCAGATGGCTTTTACAGGCTTTGCCGATTCCGATTTTGCCGCTTTTCATATCGAAGGGCTCGAGGCCCGTATGGACGCGATTCGCACGCGCATCCAGCCGAAATTCATAGAACTGGGCGATTCGCTCTGCGACGACGTCGCAATGGCGGCCGGCAGCGAAATGTTCGTTCACATCGCCAAGCATTTGCGCCGTAAAATAAATCCGCCCAAAGATACTTGGATGGCGTTTGCCGGCAGTAAGCGGGGCTATAAGCAACATCCGCATTTTCAGATCGGACTGTTCGACGATCACGTCTTCTTATGGTTTGCTCTTATTTATGAACTGCCCGAGAAGAAGAAGATCGCCGCCGATTTCATAAAGAACATCGATACCGTCAGGCAAACGATCCCGAGCGGCTACGCGATTTCTTTCGATCACATGAAAAAGGACGCCCTCAAAGCCGGCGACCTGTCTAAAGCGGAGCTCCGCAAAGCGCTCGAGCGATTTCGGGACGTCCAGAAGGTCGAGCTGTTGGTCGGACGCCATCTTTTGGCGGACGATCCGGTCTTAAAAGACGGCAGCGCCTTTATCGGACTTGCCAAGGAAACGTTCGAAACGCTGATGCCGCTTTACCGGTTATCGTTAAACTGACATACGAAACTTTATCGGTGCCTAAGCGTATTAACGGGTAAGAATAACGAATCAGGCGCGCAGCCCGGCATTTATTTTTATGTTCTATTAATCTGGCTTTCAGCTTGGTCATGTATACTGGGCTTGTGAGCCGTACGAGAATATTTCGAAAATGAATGCGCCGCCTGTACGAGGAGGGTATCCGATGCACGCCATTTCAACCAAACATGTCATGATCAGCGCGCTTGCGCTTACGCTTTTATTAAGCACCTGCCTAGGAGCACCGCCAAAACGAGCGTCCGCCGAAGGAAAATCGTCCATCCGCTCGGATGCCGGCATCGCCATGCAGCGGATGTTCAAGATGAGAGAAAATGCCCAGCAGCGAGCCCGCTCGACCCGGCTGCCGATTGTCAGTGAAACGGCGGCGCTGCTCGAGCTGGATACCGACCAATTGAAGCAGAAGCTTGCACAAAACATGACTATAGCCGATATAGCCGCTGAGCAGGGTTTCTCCGTGAAGGATCTTGCCTCCAAGCTGCTGAAGCTTCGTACCGGCAACATCGATCAGGCTGTCGATAACGGGCGGCTGAATGCGGAAACGGCGGACGCGATCAAGACGCGAATGGTTCGTCATATCGACTTCATGCTACGCCAGAAAGGCGGTTCGCTGCTGGAGCGCCAGCATGCTGAACCTGCAGCCGCTACGGCCGATCATCCGCTGCGGGCTTTCGATCCGGATAAGATGGCTGCCTTAATCGGCACGACTCCGGAAGCCCTCTCGAGCGATTTGCAAGCAGGTCGGACGCTTACGGACATTGCCGAAACGTACGGTCTTAGCAAGCCTCAGCTGCTGAACAAAATTAAAGCGGAACTGGAAGGTTCCCCTTCTGTTTGATGCTCTTGCATCAGCTTCCTCGCAATCCAAAACCTAGCTAACAGGCTGTCCTTCACGGACAGCTTCTTTTGTTCCTGACCGCCGGAAAGCCATTCTTCTAAGGAAAGGAAGATTACCGATCCATGTACCGCATCTTGATTATAGAAGACGAAAAGCCGCTGGCGAGATTTTTGCAGCTGGAACTGGAGCACGAGGGCTACCATGTCACGCTCGCGCATGACGGTCCCGGAGGACTTGAACTTGCGCTGGCGCACGAATTCGACATGATCCTAATCGATTGGATGCTCCCCGGTATGGAGGGCATCGCGGTTTGTCAGGAGCTGCGCCGGAGCAAACAGGTGCCGGTACTCATGCTCACCGCACGCGGAACGATCAGCGAACGGGTGAACGGGCTTGATGCAGGAGCCGACGATTATGTCGTCAAACCGTTCGCCATCGAGGAGCTGATCGCAAGAATTCGCGCCCTGCAGCGGCGTTTGGCCGACAAGAACAGCGCGACGTACAAGCTTCAGGATCTTGTTCTGGATCCTGAAGCGCACCGCGTGGAGAGGGAAAGCAAGCAAATCGATCTCTCCGTCCGGGAATATGATTTGCTTAAATATTTGCTGGAGAACAAAGGCATCGTTCAGACGCGCGAAAGCTTGCTCCAGCACGTCTGGGGCTTCTCCTTCGCCGGAGAAACGAATGTCGTCGATGTATACATCCGTTATTTACGGGCCAAAATCGACGACTCCTTTGAGACAAAACTGATCCATACGGTTCGCGGCGTCGGCTATGTATTGCGGGGGAGCGGATAATACGGTGTCTTTCAAATGGAAAACGAGTCTGATCATTACCAGCATTATCTTAGTTATCTTAGTGCTCACCCATTCCTTCGTCTTCGTCACCTTCAACAAAATGGCGATCGCCTATCAGGAGGATTTGCTCGTCGTACGCATCGATCAGCTGATCGACGATATCCGTAAAAATCCTAAGCTGACGATCCAGACCTGGCAAAGCGATCTCGAACGCAATCAATATATCCGCATTATCGATAAAGCGGGCCGGGTCATTTTCGAGAAAGGCGTCAACTTTCCTAAGGAATGGCTGGCGCCGGAATTGGCGCAAACGGGCGACGAGCCTCTGACGTTCGGCAAATTCGATTATAAAGTTGCTGGCGCTCACATCGTCCTCGCCCGCAAGACGATTCCGGGCCAATTGTTCGGCGAGCAGATGCTGACGTTTGAATTGTACGAAAATGCCGACAGCGTCGATAAGCTGATCAGCTTCATCCGTAATTTGCTGCTTATCGGCTCGCTTGGCGGTATTTTCATCGCCGCCTTCGCTTCCTACTTGACCGCCAAAGTAACGATACGTCCGATCGGCGCGATTACCTGGAAGGTCAAAAGGCTAGATGTGGAAAATTTGCACGAACGCATCGAACTTCCTCCCTCGAAGGACGAGCTGCGCGAGATGGCCATTACGCTGAACGGCCTGCTTGAGCGTCTCGAAGCCGGTTTCGAGAAGCAAAAGCAATTTATCGCCGACGCGTCTCATGAGCTGCGCACGCCACTATCCATTATCGAAGGGCATGCCAATTTGCTACGCCGTTGGGGCAAGCATAAACCCGAAGTGCTGGACGAATCTCTAGACTATATGCTCGGCGAAACGGAACGCCTCCGGCTGCTCACCGATCAGCTTCTGCAAACCATTGCGCTTGAGAGCGCCGTGCCTGCAGCGGACGGCGACGTTAGCGAGCCGGCAAAGCTGGGTGAAGCTTTGGAAACGATAGGCAGCCAGGCGGTCTTTTTGAACGCGCGAGTCAAACTCGACTTGCAATACCCGCCGGACGATACGTTGGTTGCCATGCCTCAGGCAGAGCTGCAGCAGGTGCTGCTCAACATCATCTCGAATGCCATGAAATACACGCCGGATGACGGCTCCGTTACCGTCCGAGCGTCTAGACAAGGCACCTATGCGGAAATCGTCGTAACGGACACCGGCATCGGAATCAAACCGTCCGACCTTCCCTATTTGTTCGAACGGTTCTACAGGGCGGACAAATCGCGAAACCGCGAAAAAGGCGGTTCCGGTCTCGGTCTGCCGATCGCCAAAAAAATGATCGATTTGTACAAAGGCGACATCCGCATCGAGAGCGAATTCGGCCAAGGAACCAAGGTCACGATTTTGCTTCCGATTGTCCATCGTTCCTGATTCCGGTTCACGACTCTGCATTGCGCAAGGTTGGAATAATGGTGTATGGTGGAAACGATCGCTTTGCCGAATATCCGGCTTTTCGAATTCCACGACATAGTATGAGGTGCCCAATGAACGATCCCCTCGATTCATGGCTTGCGGAATTAATAAGCTTGGAAGACGATCGCGTAAAAATGACGGAAAAACAGTTCCGCATCGTGCAGGCTGCCGTCGAAATTTTTGCCGAGAAAGGCTATGCCGCTACGTCTACAAGCGAAATCGCACAAAAGGCGGGCGTCGCCGAGGGAACCATTTTTCGCCATTACAAGACCAAAAAAGATTTGCTGCTCTCTATCGTCGCGCCGATGATGTCCAAGCTAGTCGTCCCGTTCGTCATGCGCGATTTCGGGAAAGTTTTCGATCTGCCTTATGAGCGTTACGAAGATTTTCTGCGAGCCGTGCTTCTGAACCGGATGGAATTTGCCCGTAAGCATTTGCCCGCGCTTAAGGTTATGCTTCAGGAAATTCCGTTTCACCCCGACCTTAAGAAGCATTTTATCGAGAATGTCGGCGCCCGCGTCATGGAACGATTCCGCAGCGTCATCGAGCACTTCCAAGATCGCGGCGCCATTCTACCGATTCCTGCCGAGTCCGCCGTGCGTCTGTCCGTTTCCGTACTTTTCGGGTATATTCTTACCCGCTTTATGCTGCTGCCCGAACGGGAATGGGACGACGAAAGAGAAGCTGCGCTATGTGTCGATTTCATCATGCATGGTCTGGCTCCGCGTGTAATCGATTAGCGCCCCCCGTCATATTTACCCTGCGGGTAAGGAAGACTACTCATGCGGATTGCAAAATGAGCATGTCTATAGACATGCCGATAAGAGCAACGTTTGAGGAGGTTTAGCCAATGGCGGTAATCCAGGCGGATCTTAAGACCGCGCAGACCCAGCGCCTGAAGGATCAGGTCGCTTTCGTAACCGGCGCAGGCTCGGGCATCGGACGTGCGGCCGCGCTCCGGCTCGCGGAAGAAGGAGCCAAAGTATGTTTGGTTGATTTGAACGATGACCGTACCGGGAAGGTCAAGCAGCAGATCGAGAGCTTTGCGGGGGAAGCGATCACGGCGGATACCGACGTTTCGGATCCGATTCGGGTAGAGGCCGCCATCAAGCAGGCCGTCGACAAATGGGGACGGCTGGACATCGTATTCGCCAATGCCGGCATTAACGGAACGCTGGCGCCGATCGAGGATATGAAGCCGGAGGATTGGGATCATACGCTGACAACCAATCTGAAGGGCACGTTTTTGGCGGTGAAATATGCCGTCCCCCATATGAAAGAACGCGGGGGAAGCATCATCGTAACCAGCTCAATCAACGGCAACCGCGTTTTCTCCGGATTCGGCATGTCGGCGTACAGCACCTCCAAGGCCGGTCAGGTGGCTTTTACTAAAATGGCCGCATTGGAGCTGGCTCGTTACAAAATTCGGGTCAACGCCATATGTCCGGGCGCTATCAAAACCAATATTAGCGAGAGCACGCATCCGACCCCTGAACTGGACAAAATCAAAATACCGGTTCAGTATCCGCAAGGCAGCATGCCATTGGAGCACCGACCCGGCGAGCCGGAACAGGTTGCGGCCTTAGTGGCATTCCTCGCCTCCGCCGAATCCTCCCATATTTCGGGTACGGAACTATATATCGACGGCGTTGAATCGTTATTGTAACGGTCTCTATGACAAAGGGCAGCCAGCAGGCTGCCCTTTTGCGTATCTTACTGCTCTCATTGAACGGCAGCTTCCTGACTGCTTGCGGTCCGCTTCGGATCAAGCGCCTTGAAGCGCTGCACCAGCACGATTGCCGCTACGCACAGTATACCGCCGACGATGAACGGCAGTTCGATCTGCCACCCGTATAGCAGCATCGCAAACAGCGGTCCCGCGATACGGCCCAAGCTGTCCATCGACGAATTCAAGCCTGTGGCCACGCCTTGTCCGACCTTCGTCCTTTTCGTAATCAGAGAAATGACACAGGGACGAATAAAAGCGTTTCCTGCTCCGAATACGGACATATAGATCGCGGCTGTAATGACGTTACTTGAAAACAGGATAAGAATAAAGCCGGCAGCGGACAGCACAAGCCCGATCAGAATCCATTGCGGCTCGGCTCCGTTCTTGATTCTTTTGCGCACGACGCCGCCTTGAATCATCGCTCCGACAATACCGCTAACGAAGAACATAATGCCGACATGAACCGGTTTGGCGCCGATTTTCTCCATTTCGAATAATTGGAACGTGGTTTCCAGACCGGCAAGCGTAAAGGAAACGAAAAACGACAAGACGTACAAATATTTGAGCGGTCCGGCGAATGCCGTCCAGCGGGACGGTTTCGGCCCGGTCGGTGCTTGCCTCCGTTCGGCCGTTAACGACTCCGGAACCATGAAGAATACGAAGACGAACATAATGAACGACAGGATGGAAGACGCAAAAAACGGCGCGCCGTTCGAAACCAGACTCAGCAATCCCCCTACGCCGGGTCCGATGACAAAACCGAGACCGATGGCCATGCCGACGAGCCCCATTCCCTTCGTTCGCGTTTCTTCCGTCGTAATATCGGCCACGTAGGCTACTGCGCATGCGGTTACCGCTCCGGAGAACAGCCCTCCGATAATACGCGATACGTACATGAGCGTCAGGTTGCCGTCCGCAATGCCGAAAACAAAGAAGCTGACGCAAAACCCGATCAAGCCGATAAGCAATATCGGCCGGCGGCCGTGCTTGTCCGACAAACTGCCCCACACCGGAGACATCAGAAACGATGCCGCCGAATACAAGGACAGCATCCAAGCAAGATGAAATTGCCCTCTTCCGGTTCCCGCTACGATCTCCGGCATAACGGGGATAATAATGCCAAAACCGATAAATACCGTCATCAATACGATCACGATGACGCCTAGCTGCTTTTTCATAATCTCTCTGCTCCTCCCGACCATGGTGATACGCTCTTATCGTAACAAAACTTTGCGCTCTTGTGAAATCACCCAGTGCACGATCATCAACACGAAGAGCACGATGCCGCTTGCGACGAACGGGCCGTGCGGACGGAACAGATCCCACAGCTTGCCCGATACGATCGGACCGATCGTCGTACCCAGCCCTTCGATCGTAAGGAAAAATCCCCAGACCGCCCCCCGTTTCTCCGGAGGAATCGCCGCCGCGATAAGCGCGTTCCAGGATGGAATGATAAGCGCATACCCGATGCCTAGAAGCGCCACCAGAACGAATAACAGGTTCAGATCGCGAACGAATGTAAAGGTCAGCAGAACGGCAGAGCTCAGCAAGAAGCCGATATGCAAAAACCATTTGGTGCCGAAGCGGTCGACCAGCTTGCCGACCGGTATGAGGAAGAGTACGGTTACCGCCCCCCCGGCAAGCAAAAAGAGACGAAATTGGCTGTTCGTCAAATGCAGCTCGTTTAACGCGTAAAGTGTCAATACGGGCGTTAATAAGCCAAGTGCGAACGTTTGGGCGAACATTGCCGGAAACATGAGCGGGCTTAGCGTCATCGAACGGCGCGCTTCCGATAAGTAGCTGCGAATCCGATCCATGCGGCTCCTCTTCGCAGGCTGCGCTTGGCCATGAGCGTTCTCACGATTCCCGCCGCCGTTCTCCTCAAGCTGGCCCCCTTTCCGGTGACCGGGCAGAAACAGCGCGACGAGCACGACCGCTACCATCATGCCTATCAATAGCCGGAACGCGGTGCCGTAAGTTCCGCTCATGAAATAGGTGATGACGAACGGTCCCAACCCTACGCCTCCAAGCCATGCCATGTAAACCACGCTCATAATCGTCCCCCGGGAATCTTCCCCGGCGATTTCCGTCGTTCCGGTAATGACGCACGGCCATAGCGGCGCCGTTCCAATGCCAAGAAGGGCGCAAGCTACGATAATCCAATAAAAGTTAGAGGTGGACGCCAAAATGCCGACCGAAGCGAACGTCGAGATTACGCCACCAAGCATGACTATCCGGTACCCGATCCGGTCGATAACCCAGCCGATTGGCGTGCGCAGCAGGTTGTCGCCGATATACTGCACGGCTAGCGTCCAGCCAATGACTAGCCCTGTCGCGCCCAGAATCGTTTCCATATAAACCGGCAGAAACGTGATAATGAGGGCTCCCTTCACAAATTCGACAAAAAACATGATGAACAACAATTGCATGACAAACGGCGACCGCAGCACCTTTTTGTCTATTTTTTTCTTGATGGTCGCTTCCATTCTCCACCGCCTGCTCTTTAATGTAGGGCTCCTATCAGTATGTACATCGTTTCCTATAATGTTACCTCTTGCCATGCAAAGTATTGCTTTCCCCCCGACTTTCACAGCCTCCGAGGGAAAAATGGACTTGCATCCTCGCCGCGTTCTGCTATACTCATTTTGTTTGTTACTTTACATTGACTGTGCCATTTCTAACAAGAAAGGAAGAGAGGTCCGATGGATCATCAGCGTACCCCTTTGTTCTCTGCTTTATGCGAGCACGCAGAACGTAACCCAATCCAGTTTCATATTCCAGGCCATAAAAAGGGTTCAGGCATGGATCCAGAATTCCGCTCGTTTATCGGGGACAACGTGTTGTCCATCGACCTTATCAATATTGCACCGCTGGACGACCTGCATCAACCGACAGGCGTTATCGAGGAAGCCCAGAAATTGGCGGCCGACGCTTTCCAAGCCGATTATACCTTTTTTTCCGTCCAAGGGACAAGCACCGCCATCATCACCATGATTATGTCCGTCTGCGGCCAAGGAGACAAAATCATCGTACCGCGCAACGTTCACAAATCGATCATGGCGGCGATTATTTTCTCGGGAGCGAAGCCGGTATTCGTATCGCCGGCCCGCGACGCCAATTGGGGCATCGATCACGGCATCACGACGAAATCGCTCCGCAAGGCGCTCACGAAGCATCCGGACGCCAAAGCGGTTCTCGTCATCAACCCGACGTATTTCGGCGTATGCGCCAACTTGAAGGAAATCGTCGAGCTTGTTCACAGCTACAATATTCCCGTCCTTGTCGACGAAGCCCATGGCGTACTCATTCATTTTCACGAGGAGCTTCCGGTTTCCGCGATGGAAGCGGGAGCGGACATGGCCGCAACTAGCGTTCACAAGCTTGGCGGTTCGATGACGCAGAGCTCCGTGCTGAACGTCAAAGGCGATCGTATCAATCTCAAACGAGTCCAAACGATCATGAGCATGCTTACGACGACGTCCACCTCGTACCCGCTCTTGGCGTCTCTGGATACTGCTCGCCGCAACTTGGCGCTCAATGGCCATGAAATGGCCGATAAAGCGATCCGTCTTGCGCAATATGCCCGCAGCCAGATCAACGAAATCCCTGGCTTGGCCTGCTTCGGCGAAGACATTCTCGGGACCGAAGCCACTTACAGCTTCGATCCGACGAAAGTTTGCGTCCATGTTCGTCATCTCGGACTGACGGGATACGACGTCGAAAACTGGCTGCGCGACGAGTACAACATCGAAGTCGAGCTAAGCGACATGTATAACATTCTTTGCCTCGTAACCCCGGGTGACGAGAAGGAGCAGATCGATATTTTGCTCGAAGCGCTGCGCAAGCTTGCGTCCTTGCACCAGAACGTGAGTGAAATTAACGAGCTGAACATCGTCATTCCGGAAATTCCGCATTTGTCCTTATCGCCGCGCGATGCGTTCTATGGGGATACGGAGACGGTTCCTTTTCAGGAATCCGCAGGCCGTATCATCGCGGAATTCATTTACGTGTATCCGCCGGGCATTCCGATTTTGCTGCCGGGCGAAGTCGTCTCGCAGGATAATATCGACTACATCACGGATCATGTAAAAGTAGGACTTCCGGTTAAAGGTCCCGAAGACCGTTCGGTACAACAGGTTAAAGTGATCGTGGAAACGACCGCTATCTCGGACTGATCCTTTGATTGCCGCTAGAACCGGGCAAAGCGAGTATTGAGGAAAAACAATAGAAGGCCGGGCTGCCCTATTCAGGGTACCCGGCCTTTCCGTTTAATGGCTCGTTTATGAGAGTAGAATGGGAATTAGTACTGTTCTTGCGTAGAGATAGCCGGCAGCCATTGCTGCAAAACCGCGCGAAGCGCCTCCGCTTGTTCCCGGCATTTAATGGAGAAAGACCTTTGCAGATGTTCGACATGATCGAGATCGTCTGCGGACAGTATTGCGGATTTACCCGTTTGCATACAGATGACGAGCGGCTTCCCGAAGAAATTGTCCGTATACATAATGGCTAGATCGAAGCGCTCATTCTCCGTTGCATATCCGATAAAGCTAACCTGCGCCTGCTCCGTCACGTCGTACATTCGTTCCAAGCTCATCTCGTTCAGCCTCCTGTCCTAAGTTATCAGAATATTTATACTATTTATCGTAACATACATTTTTCGAACGCACAACCCTTTTCGATAATAAAGGCTTGTATATTTTGCATTTATTGATAACTTTTTTTTATCAGATTGCCAAGCAATTTCTTAAATGCTATGATGGTCATGAACGAATACATAGGCGGGTGTTTATAGCTATGAGTCAAAGCGCTTACATTCAGTTTGTGGAAGGCTCGTCCGTCGCTTCCTTGACGCTCGATGAATTGAAGGATCATTTATTGCAGTACAAAGAACAGCTCGCCTTGACAGGCAAACAATTAGGCTGGGAATATGAAGAAGCAGGATTTCCGTACACGATCGAAACAAAGCCCGAGGGCGAAGGAAAATGGTTTTATTTAAAGGCAAACAGCCTGCGTTACAAATATATCGTCTTGGGCGTCGGCAGTAAAACGGAGAACGATTCCGTGAAGCATTTTGTCCAAATCGTGCTGCCTGACGATGCGACGCATGGCGATAAGGCCAAAGGCAATGAATTCAGCAAGCATCTTGCCAAGCAATTAAAAGCGGAGCTTACGCTTTTCAACGGCAGGACGATGTACTTTAACCCTAGAAAATAGCGGTTACCGTCAAACAAGGATAAACGCCTAACGGCGTCCTAAACGTTTTCGCAGAAAGCGACTTCGGAAGCATAAGCTTAGACGCCAAACGTTTACCGGGAAATCGAACAATCACCGAAGGGTAAGCTTTCTGAGAATTTGAAATACCCCCGGTCCAGATCGGTTATAAACCGACAGGATCGGGGGTATTTGTGTCAGGCGCATTATTGCTGTGCTTCTTCCTCGGCAATCCGGTTGTAAATTTCAACAACGCGTTCCCACTCTTGCTCGTCTTCGATGTTCGTCAGGTACGCTTCTCCGTCTTCTTCGTCAACGCGGAATATAACGCCGTCCGCATCCGGTTGATTCCGGTCAAGAAGCACCGCATATGCCTTGCTATCGCTCTCGAACGTATAGACAATGACCATTTCGCGCTCGACGCCGTCAGCGTCCGTGACGACAAATACATCGTCCTCGTGCTCATGATCATGTCCGCAGCCGCAGTCGTCATCATGTTTATGTTCGCTCATCGTAACCCCTCTTTTCGCTGGTATCTGCTAACTTAAGTATCGTACCACGCAGTCCGGCTTCGGTCAATTGACCGTATTCGCATAGAAAATGCCTGCGAAAATCAAGATCCTTGCGTAACGATGAGGCTAATGACCTTCTGGAGCCTGATGTACTCCGTCTTCTTGAGGTCCACCCGAAAGTAGGCGTATAAATATGCCGCTTCGATAAAGGACAGAGCGGGATAGCAAACGATTCCGTCATTCGTGAACGGATTATCCATGACGATCTGCCATTCCCCGGCTCTCTCCTCCTGAGGGATTTGCCCGAGCACGAATTCCTTCAGCTCGATTTGCTTTTCAAGCTTATTCCAGATCCCTTCCCACGCGGGACTGATCGATTCCGGCTGGGACACGATGCGCTTCCCCTTGGCTACGCAGTGCTTCATCTCGCCGATAAGCGTTTCATCGCACATCGTCAGTTTGCTTTTCAATTCATTCAGCAGTTCGCTGAATAAGGAGTATCCGCCTTGCTCGAACGTTTTTCGCAATTGTTCCGCATCGTCCTGCGTTTCCGCTTTTACGAGACGGTCCAAAGCATTTTCTAGCCCAAGCTTCATTCTTTTCTCCCTCACGTGTACGTTTATTCCGATAAAATACTTTTTTGGGAAACGACCGATTCGTTTCCGTCACCGTCGATAATCGCAAACTTCACCGCATAGTTCCCCTTCTCGGCAAACTTGATCTTGTAGTGAGCCGTGTACCAGAACGATTCCGCAGAGCCCGAGAGGGCGTCTTCCACGGTGCCTACCGTTTCTCCGCCGGGGCTTACGATCGTGATTTTGACTCGGTTCGCACTCGTCTTCAGATTGTCGATCTGCGCGAAGACGTCAAACGACCGGGTGATTCCGTAATCGACGATACTGAAAGGATTTTTCAAGGAATAGTTTTTGCCAACTTCTTCCGCAATAAACATATGAACGTTCGGTTTGTAAATGCTGGCCGTCTTCTTGTCGTTATCCCATTTGACGATCGCATCCAGCGAATTGGCTACTTGCCTCAAAGGGAGCAGCGTGGAGCCGTTCATGACGATTGCGGGAACGCTCCCTTCCTTCAATTCGGAATCGTTGACGTAAACTTTGGCTTTCTCGTACCCGTTATAAGTCCCCCACATCGAATCGGCAAAAACAGTTGCAGTGCAAAGCAGCATGAAGGCTACACATAGGATGATCAATCGTTTGGCCTGCATCGGTCACTAACCTCCGGAATGGTAAATTTGACATGCTGCCGCCCGGCTGCCGTCGGGCGCCTGCGGCTACATTGTCCTTGCATGGTTGCGGGAACCGCTTCGAAGAAGCCGATTTCGCAATTTCTTGCAAGTTTATACTCCGAATCGCTCATTTAGTTGCGAGGCTGACCTTCATTTTTGCAAAAACGTAAGCACTTTCTCCTCATACTGTTTCCCATACGTTTTATACGAGCCAACGTGAAGCGCGCCGGACGTTTTCCAAAACTCGAACGTATTCTTATGCTTTGCCCACATCGCTTCGCTGTTCGTGTACGGTATCTTGTTGTCGTCGGCGCTATGAATGAACAGCACGTGCCTGGAAGCCAGCGCATCCACCGCGCTCAGCGCGTCCACTTGATCGGGATCGATCCCCGTTACCGGCGGGATCATCGCCATAATAAGCGGCGTAAACGGGAATTCCGGCAAGTGCGACCATACCGACAAATTGTCTTCCAAATATACCTTCAAGTGATTGAACGGGCTGTCCGCGATCACATGCGACACGGACGGTTCTTCGGCTGCCGCCAAAAGCGCCGTCGTCGCCCCCATCGAGAAGCCGACGATATCAATCTTGCCGGGTGCGTTAGCTTTCGCCCAATCGATCGCGCCAAGCAAATCGAATTTCTCGAATTGGCCTACGGATGTCAAATTACCGCCGGATTCGCCGGAATTCCGGTAATCGAACATGACGACTCTATATCCCGCATCGACGAGCGATTTGGCGAGCGGCAGAGCAGGGACATCGTCCTGCAGCCGGTTTTTCGTATAGCCGTGCGAGAAAATGACCGTACCTGCCGGATCTCCTGCGGGCGTCAATTCCCATCCTTTTAACGTAACGTCCTTCTTCCTGCTCGGAAATTCGATCGACTTAAACGGGATTCCGACGCTTTCCGGCGTAGTCGATAACGCCTGCTTGGCCGGATGCGACAAGCTCCATCCCACATAGCCCGATATTCCCACGGAACCGAGAACAAGCACCAGCAGCACGATGATTGCCGACCGCCCCGTTCTCCTGCGCCAACGAGCTGCCGGTCTTCTTTCCAGCTTGGTAACAACCATACGATCACAAACCTTTCCAGCCGCTAAGATGTGATGATTATATCACAAAAGCCCTTATCCGGCCTTCTCGTATTCATCAGGCTTGTCTTTTGCCGCAAGGACGGGCGGCGTCAGCGTCAATCCTTGGATTCGTAGAACCGGTACCCGTTCTTGCCCTGCTCCTTCACGGAATACATCGCCATATCGGCCTTGCTCATCAGCGAATCCGCCTCGTCCCCATCATCCGGATACAAACTGATGCCGATGCTTGCCGATACGGTCAAATTGACGCCCTCCACGGCAAACGGCGTCAAGAAACCACGCAGCAGTTTATCCGCTACATGCGAAGCCGCATGCCGCCCCGGCAGCTCGGGAAGAATGACGCTAAACTCGTCGCCGTCTACGCGCGCCACCGTATCGGTTTCGCGCAAGCATTCGGTCAGCCGTTCCGCCACCTGCTGCAGCAGCAAATCGCCGATTCGGTGGCCGCTTGTTTCATTGATTTTCTTGAACCCGTCGAGATCGATCAGCAAGAGCCCCAGCATGACTTGCTGCTTCTCCGCTCCGGCTATAGCCTCGCCAAGCCTTTCGTGAAACAAGAAGCGGTTGGGCGCTCCGGTCAGCGCGTCATAGTAAGCCCGACGCTGCAAATGGCCCTCGATCGCCTCCTGCTTCCGCATAATATCGCCGTAGGCTTCGGCCATCCGATTGTATGCGGTCTCAACTTCCTTCAGCTCGTCATCCGTACCTAGATTGATCCGGCTCCACATATGCCCCGAGGCAACCTCCAGCGAAGTACGCCGCAGGGCGAACACCGCGTGGACGACCGAAATGTAAAAGCCGATAAACAACAGTACCATGACAGCTACCGCCGCTCCCATGACGAGCAGAGCCAAAATCTTTTTTAACCCTTCATCATGGATTTGCTTGGAAAGCCGCTTATCCAACAATACGCTGATTGCATCATAAAAATCGTTGCCGGAAGCCATTGCGCGAAAGCTTTGATCCCCAATCGCCTGCTCCGCATTCGCGGATGCGTTCCCGGAAGCCAGAATGTCCGATTTCAGAAGCTCGAGCAACGCTTCGGTATCTGTGCGAAAACGCTTATATTCGGTTTCCAGCACTTGCCGGTAGCCAGTTGAAACGGCATCGGGATGTTCCATCGACCGCTTGATGAATTCGTGAGACTCCAAGATCGATTTCACCTGCATGCGAATTTGTCCGCGCAGCTCGGTTGTTGCCGAAGAGACCGATAAATCCGCCGTCATGCCGGCAGTTCTTGCCGCACGGTCGATCTGGCCGATCATCGGAACAAGCCGGTCGATCAGCGCTTGAGCCAGAAAACTCGTAATCGAATTATGATCGGAACGGATACCGGAGTTATCCGCAACAATCAGCATCAGCTTATTGATATCGGACAACAGGCTGTTCATCCGCTCGGAACGTTCCCTCTGAACGTCCGACTCCCCCATGTTCTGGATTTGCACCCACTCGTCTGAGAGGGCTTTAAGGAACGGGGAAGCAAAGAACGGATCGCCAAGTTTGTGGTTCTCGTCGATGATCGATTGAATGCTGTCGGTTATTTGCTTCTGCTTGAGCAAGACATTCGATTCCGTCTGCTGTCCGGTCGCCTGTATCCTGTAGGAGCGATAGCTCCTCAGGTCGCCCGACAGCCGATTCAGCTCGTGATGAAACCGCATCCCGCTTCGCTCCAAGCTAACCAGCTCGATCTTCTCTTCGTAATGATGTGCGATCATGTACATGCTAACTCCAAAAGGAAGCAACAGAATTACGCCAATCAGCGCAAATTTGTACGGGTACTTCAAGCGGTTCATCAATCTGACAAAAGGCGCTATTAAAAAGGCCACGCTCGTAAAACCCTCCCCGGACGATCCGACAGTTTCTACACCCTGTCATTATTCGACTGCAAATGTTGGAAATCCTGCCGAATCGTTCCGAAAAGCTTCTAATTTCTTTATTTATACGCTTTGCCCTTCGTCAATACGCAAGGCACGCCGTAGCCGACCGATCCCGGCGCCCGCATCCGCTCCATGTATCGGATGCCTCTCGGGCACCGCTGCTTGCAAGCCTCGCATGTCTCCGATGTCACGATCTTCATGTTAAATTTATTTCGATCGATTGACGAAACCTCTTTTTTCTTGCCCGTTTTCCCTTTGCTCATCCTGCGATCCCGCCTTCCATGAATACGTCTCCGTACCATACGATATGTGGAGAAAGCCCAAAAGGTACATATTCGACGCGAGCGGATTTTCGGAAGAAACGAAGGTTTTTTTACAACATTGCCTTTCGTTTTGCGATAGATAATGATAAATTAGTAGAGAGTTGCCAAGTTTCCTGTTCTGAATTGCGGGAGGAGCTACATGGATATATCGCTCGTTATGCTCGGCACGGGAAGTGCCTTTGCCAAAACGTTCTACAATAATAACGCCTTGGTTGCCTGCAACGACTACAAGCTGCTGCTGGACTGCGGGCATACGGCGCCAAGAGCGCTTCACGAACTGAATATCGGGCTGGACGCCATCGACGGCATCTTTATTTCCCATATGCACGCGGATCACATCGGCGGCTTGGAAGAAGTCGCCTTCCGGTCCATGTACACGTATAAGAGAAAGCTTTCGCTTTTCTTGCCCGAAACCTTGATCGAACCGCTATGGGAGCATTCACTGAAAGGCACCCTCGAAAACAGGGACGATCAAATTTACAAGCTGGACGATTACTTTCGGATCGTTCCGCTTCGCGAGGCAAATCCGATAACCGTTACCGATGGCTTTACGCTCGAAATCGTTCCCACCATACATATTCCGGGCAAGCCCAGCTATGGCGTATTTCTGAACGAATTCGTCTACTACAGTGCGGATGCCGTGCTCGATATCGGAACGCTTGAACGATTGCGCGACCGCGGATGCCGTCATATTTTGCACGAGTGCCAGCTTCATCCTCCGGGGTATGTGCATGCTACTCTTGAAAGCCTGCTAGAAATGCCGGAAGATTTGCAGCGGATGACTTACTTGATGCATTATGACGACGATATGGAGACGTTTGCCGGTCGGACGGGTCATATGACCTTTATTAAGCAGCATGAAGCGTATATGTTTATGAAGAAGCAATAGCGGCTTGTACGTTACAGTTGCTTGAAACGCCAAGAACCCCCGCTTTGCATAAACTGCAAAGAACGGGGGTTCTTTCGGGACATTCGCCTTGCTTGCCCCATTTTAGAAAGTAGGCAGATTGTCCAGGTTGTTGCTGGGGTCTCCGTCCGCATCGCCGCGGATGTAGGTGTCCCCGTCTCTTCCTTTAAAAGCGTTGACGCCTTGAATGGCGCCGTTCTGTACTTCCTGAAGGGCCGCTCCGTAATCGAGCACGCGTCCCGTGTTCGTTTGGAAGGCGGTAATGTCCCCGTCGCCGTTTTTTTGTACGGCAACGAACGTTTCCCGAGATGGATTTTGCATAATTCTCACGCTCCTCCCGGCTAGCATGCCCCGTTCATCCAAAAATATGCATCCGGCGACAAGCAAGGATTATAGATCCTTTTTCATGCGTACATGCCAAATTCCGGCATCGAGAAAGGGCGTTTCCGATACGGTCTCATAGCCGAGCTTCCGGTAAAAGGATTCCGCCTGGCATTGCGCGTCCAGAACGGCAGCTTTCGCATTCGCAGCTTTCGCATCGCGCTCCAGCGCTTCGATGACCGCTTTGCCGAGACCATGACCTCTAAAATCGGACAGCACGGCTATCCTCTGAAGCTTTGCGGCTCCTTCTTCATAAGGCCGCCATCTGCCGGTTGCAACCGGTTTTCCGTCGATTCGTATTAGGTAATGACGGCAAGCGTCATGCTCTGCGTCAAACGCATCGACCTCTTCGTCCGCAGGAACGTTCTGCTCATGCACGAAGACGGCAAACCGGATTGAGAGGCATTCGTCCAGCTGTTTACGGTTCGTTACGGTAATGATCTCCATGGACTGCACCTGCCTTTTCGGTTA
Source organism: Paenibacillus litoralis (assembly GCF_046244365.1). Classification (NCBI taxonomy): domain Bacteria; kingdom Bacillati; phylum Bacillota; class Bacilli; order Caryophanales; family Paenibacillaceae; genus Paenibacillus; species Paenibacillus litoralis. The sequence continues at coordinate 5,485,723 of NZ_CP176395.1, forward strand.
CACTAGCATTTTGTTCGACAATCGAAATGTCCTAAGACTTCCTTTTACAATATCGCGACAAAGGAGTTCATGCAACATGAACATCGCTTTTTTTCTTTTCCCGAAGCAAGAGGTCGTATGTCTGGCCCCTCAATCGACTCTCCGCCAAGCGCTGGAACGGATGGAATATCACCGCTATACGGCGGTTCCGATACTGAATCAAGACGGCACCTATTTCGGAACGGTAACCGAAGGCGATCTGCTCTGGTTTCTCAAGAATAACAGCGAAGACATCAACTTCGAGAACGCGCATCGCCATAGTCTCGAAGAAATTCCTCTGCGCATTCATAACAAGCCCGTACGGATCGATGCCAACATGGAGGATCTGATCAGCCTGGTGAAAGCTCAGAACTTCGTGCCCGTCATCGACGATTCGAATAATTTCATCGGCATCGTGCGCCGGAGCGACATCATCGAGTACTGTGCCGGACAACTGCTGAAGGAAGCTTGATTCTTTCAGCTCAGCCGAAACGTTTGACCCGTAACCGGATGTGCTCCATGAAGGCAAACAGGTACCGTATCAGAACGACTGCAGCGTGGGCGGTGCCGAGCATCAAGAACGGCAGCATGCCGTAGGCGTAACGGTCGACCGGAATGAAAAGCAAGTGAACGCCGCAGACGATCGCAAACGACACCGCGAGAAAGGCATAAGCCCTGCTCCTTACTCCCATAATCGGAAGAAGCGCCAGTCCTGCATACACAATGATGAAATGCAGCTTGTTTAACGCATAATAATACCATTCCGGTACATAGAAAGGATACGGTCCTACCCACAGTCTACGGAAGAAATACGTAAATTTGCCTACCGTCATCCATTTAAGCCAAAGCAGGGGCTGCTCGATCAGTCCCTGCTTTATTCTGCGCAAGCCCTCCGCCATTTGATCGCTTTCGTCGATGGCCGTCCAGTCGATCGTTCCCCGGAAATACGGATCCGTACCGCCCAGAAACGGATTGCCCGCTTCTCCTTTGGCAATGAATATGAATTCGTGGAACGTCAGCCAATTGCGCACCCACCACGGCAGCATAACGAGCGCGAACGCAGCGGCAGCCTGTAAGCCGTAAACCAGCGCTTTCTTGCGATGGCTCGTGAACCACAAGAACAGATAGGGAACGACGGCAAGCGGCAGCACGTTGGGCCTTATGAGAACGGTGATCCCGAGCAGCAAACCGAACCAGAGATGATCGGTCTTGCGGTTTTCCTGGATGATTCTTACCTGCACATAGACCATAGCCATAAGACTGCTCAAGAACGGCACTTCCGTTAGAATCAGCGCCGTCGACCATACGTATGAAGGATAGACGGCCGCGAAAAGAGCAGCGAGCAAGCCCGCAGCCGGCTGGAACAGCCTTGCGCCCGTCATATACAGAAACCAGATTGCGGGCAAACAAAGGAAGCACTGCAGCACGCGGATAACGGTCAGCGCGGGTTCAAGCGGCTCATAGCCGACCAGCCCGTATATAACGGCCAAAAACATCGGCAGCCCCGGCGTGACCAAAGTATTCGGCTCCGTATCCCGGTAAGCGTAAATCCCCTTTTCCAGCAGTTGAATCGCCAGCTTTGTGTACTCCAGCTGATCCCACGCGATCGGCTCGTGATAGGCCGTTAAGACGTAATGCAGCCTTATCAGGCAAGCGAATGCAAGAATAACCCCTATCGCCCACCGATGATGGAAAGAATGGTTCATACGAATCCTCCTTAATCCATAAATCTATCAAGCTCTCGCCAGCAAAAAGGCGCCTCCCACGACGAAAAGCAGCCCGAGCCACTGCGTGGACGAGAACGATTCTTTGAACAATACGATTCCGGAGCATGCGCCAATCACATACGCCATGGATTGAAGCGGGTAAACCCGGCTTAACGCATACCGGCTGAGTGCGTAAAACCAAATGACCGTAGCGAGCGCAAACAAGAAACAGCCGAGCATCATCGCCGGCTGCATAAGGACGGGCACGAGCTGACTGGGGGCCGTAAGAGGGCGCCGCAGAAGCGCCAGCTTCCACAGCACCTGCCCGGCTGCGAGCAGCAAGACGTTAAGAAGAACGATCAGAACGGCCATCTTGATCCTCCCCTAGCGAAGCTTGAAGCAGCGCCAGCTCTTGAATCAGCCGGGTTACCTTGCGGTGCAGCCTGGAAATCACCATCGTCACATGCATGATAAGCAACAGCGCAAAAGCCGAGCCGATCAAAAAAAGCAGCGACGGGGCATAGTAGATGCCAAGCAGCCCGGCAACGGCTTGCAGAACCGTAGGAAACAGGCTGAGCAGCACCATGACGAGACCTAGGCCCAGCCACAGCAGCGCATATCTCTCCGCAATTTTTTGCCGCCGAATCAATTCCACCGTAATGAAGACGAAGGCCAAACAAAAAACGATCGATACCGAATAAATTGTCATCGCATTTCCCCCGAATCGCGAAACCTCGTCATGACGACGGCCAGCGACACTTTGAACATGTAATAGAGAGACTTCCAAGGCGTGATTGACGAACGGCCGGCAGCCCGCCGGTGCATGAGAACCGACATTTCAGAAATGCCCAGCCCTCTGCGGGCAAGCATCACGACCGCTTCCACCTCCGGATAATCATCCGGATAATGTTCCGCGAACAAGCCGATTACTTTACGGTTGGCCGCCCGAAACCCCGAGGTCGGATCCGTTACCCGCACGCCGGTCATCCATTGCACCATCCACGAGAAGAAAAAGATGCCGAAACGCCGCGATACCGAGCTTTGATACGCCGTTTTGCGCAAAAAGCGGGAACCGATGCAGCAGTCGCACCTGCCCGCTTCCACCTCCTGCACGATTGCGCTGAGCTCGCCTGGATCATGCTGGCCGTCGCCGTCAATTTGCACTGCAATATCGTAGCCGTTCCGCTTGGCGTACATATAGCCGGTTTGCATAGCCCCGCCGATACCGAGATTAAGCGGCAAATCGATAACGGTAGCCATCCCCGTCCGTCTTGCCTGCTCGCCGGTCCGGTCCGTCGAGCCGTCGTTGACGACTACAATATCAATGGACGGGTGGGCGTTCTTTACGCCGAGAATGACCTGTTCGATGCTGCCTTGCTCATTGTAAGCAGGAATGATGACAAGCGCTCTCAAGCAAGCTCCTCTTTTCATGATGAGATAGTCAGACTCTTACTTGTATGCCCGTTCCCGCTGCCGGATAAACGTCAGTCCGCAGTCGCGCCGTTTGACGACATTTGTCGAATTGCCGCATTACAACATCATAGGAAGAATGTTATGATAGAGGAAAAAGTTACCGAAAAAGATTCGCTAAAAGGGGATTCCTCATGAACCGTGCCGACATTATGTTTAAACGAAACAAACTTTTGGTCAATATTGTGTGGGCGCTGCTAGCGCTCGGTCTTGTCGTGGACATCATCACCGCCGTTCCTAAGGAAGCCGTGATCGTCCTCATCATTGCGGGACTTGCAACTTGCGTGCTCATGACCGTTCTCACCTATCGCCGCATATTCGAAAACCAGATCATGTACCTGATCTCCTTATCCCTTTCCATGCTCACCTTCCTTTTGGTCGATTCCAGTCCGGCCTTGACCACATATTTTCTCGTCTATCTCAACATGGCGATCGCCATGCTGTATACGAACTATCGCGCGGTCCTTTTCTCCGGCATTTCCGCCATCGCACTGACGAACGTGTTTTTTTTCGTGCCGAAATATTATGACGCCATGTTTGCACCCCTTCAGGAGGTCAGCTTTTTCACCCCGAATCTATATGTCGTTATGACGCTAGCAGCCCTGGTAGCAGCGGGACGATTCGGAGAGAAGCTCCAGCTTGAAGTTCTGGAGAAGCAAGAAGCCGCTTTGCAGGCCAAACAGCGTGCGGAAGACATGCTTACTCATGTCAAGCAAGCCGTCGATCAATTGAACGCCTTCAGCATCACGCTGAAAGGGAATGTGACGACCGCAGGGGCCATCTCGCACGAGGTAACCCATACGTTCGCCGAAATCGCGACAAGCGTCGAAACGCAAACGCGCAGCATCGGAGAGATCAGCGAATCGATACATGAGGTTGAGCAAGTCGTCGGAACGGTGTCCGGCGGGTCTTCACAAATGAGCGCCGTCGCCGTAGAAACGTCGACGCTTGCTCGTTCGGGCAACGAACAGGTCGCCACGCTGTCCGAGCAGGTCGAACGGCTCCACTCGATCATCCATACGACAGTAAGGCTCATGGAAGATCTCGATACACAGAATCAGCAAATCGGCGAAATCGTTCAAACGATTAACGCCATATCCACCCAAACGAATCTGCTAGCGCTTAATGCCGCTATCGAAGCGGCACGCGCTGGCGAGCACGGGAAAGGGTTTGCGGTCGTTTCGGGCGAGGTTCGCAAGCTGGCGGAGGGCTCACGTCAATCGACCGAGCAGATAACGGTCATCTTGGAGAGCATTCAGCAGAAAACGTCCGAGGTTTCCGAGCAAGTATGGCTCGGACGCGATGCGATTAACTACAGCCGCGAGGCAGCCGTTCAAGTAGGATCGATGATCCGGAACGTCGCGGGCAACGCCGCGCATACCGAACAGCAATCGTCGCTCGTAAGATCCTCCGCGGAGCAGATGGAGCAAGCCTACCGGACGATTACGGACGAAATGTTGACGATTGCCGGCATCACCGAACAAAACATGGCTTCCGTGCAAGAAATAACGGCGAGCATGGAAACGCAGGACGGGAAAATCAGCGATATCGTCGAAAGCTATCTTCAGCTGGAGCAATTGATCAACAGCCTGCAAGCTTTGATCGATCGCGAAAGGAAGCAGTAACGTTTGTAGGCATACCAAAAAGAGGCGGGACCCTATGCAATCGTGTTGCTTAGAGTCCCGCCTCTTTTTTGGCGAGTAGCTAGGTTAACCTCCGCGTGCTCGGGATTCCTTCCTTCTGGCATAAACGAACAGTCCGGCAAACAAGACCAGCTGTGCGAGAAAAACCACCCCGTCCCAAAAGAAAATGCTCCCCGCCGGTTCCTTCAATTGCCGAAACGAGTTCACGGTTGCAACGAACAACTGCGGAAGCAAATAAACGATCAGGATGGCTCCGCTGACAAACAAACCGGCTGCGTAGAACACGCCGTACCATTTTACGGCCTTTTGCTCGCCCGGGTATAAGACAGCCCCATCCTTTGAGCGCATAAACGGTATGAAGCCGCTAAGCCAGTTGCGGCTGTTTTCGAGCAGAAGACTATTTCCCGTCGCTTGCTCGAGCACGTAATACAAATCGGTTTTCATGAAAAACAAACACTGAAACATCATATTTAAAATGACCGCGTAGATAACGATCGTTAGCAGTCCGGATGCGGTCCCGGTCAGGTCATGCGCGGAAAGCTTCCAAACGAGAATGGAGAACAATACGAAATGATCGAAGCACAAGCCCGCCAGCAAAGGTAAAAAGCGCCGCCGCTTCGGCAATCCCCATATCCCGTTCATCTCCGTTTCCAGCACGATAAAAAACAACCGGTAGCCTATTCCGATACGGGCAGGCAATCCCTCGGCACGAACCGCCAAAAAGTGTCCAAGCTCGTGAAACAACAGCAAGAGCAAAGAAACCGCCATCCAAACGAGCATGTTCGCGGTCATGGAAGGAAACACAAACCAGTCCGTATACCGGGGAAACAGACCCGGAAACGCAATCAACAACGCGATGTTCGCAGCAAATAGGAAGCCGAACAGGGTCTGCGTGATGCGATTAAATACCAATCTTGCAAAGCGGACAGGGATCCAGCTCAATTGCCCTTCTCCCGCCGTTCCGGTTTCCGTGCGTTCGATCTTACGTCCGTCCATTTCCTTTACCAGTCCGAATTCCATCAATTGCTCTACGAAGGAAGTCATATCGACTTCTTCCTCCGGATATTTTCTCCTTAATACCTCTTCAATCCGGTTTAAGGGCATTCCTTCTTCAAGCATATGGATCGCATCGATGCAAATGGGAGGCATTTCATAAAAATCGCCGCTATGCGGGTCCTCTACCGTAAACAGAGCTCCGTTCGGACGAATGTGCAGCGTATGCAGCCGGATTGACGTCATTGAGGTCATGGTGTCAGCCGTCCCCCGTTCTCTTTCATCTATATCCCTATTTGAGCGGCAAGCCGCTTGGAAGCAGCTGGACCGCAAACATTTGTCAACATGCAAAAGGATGCCTGTTAAGGCATCCTTTTGCCGAATGATTCCGTTTCAATCAACGAGGTGCCCAGAAACACCACCAGCAGGTAGTTTTGATCTTTTGCAATTTACGGATCTTCACATGGATCACCCCCTTCATGAAGTTTCAGCTTGTTCGAAAGCATGCATGTCCGGCCGTCGCTCGAAACTCGATGCCAGTTCTATCCAAACAGGATATATTTCTTTGAACACATTTACCAAAAACGGATCGAACTGCTTCCCGCTGCCTTGGCAAATTCGCTCATATGCAACGTCGGAAGGCAATGCGGGCCGGTACGAACGGTGCGTCGTAATCGCGTCGTAGGCGTCCGCTATCGTCGTGATGCGCGCCAGCAAGGGGATGTCCCGTTCTTTCAGCTGCTCGGGGTATCCTTTGCCGTCCCAACGCTCATGATGATATTTGATGACGTCCGCGCTCCATTGCAAGCCGTCGATCCCTTTGAGCGCTTCTACCCCTACGCACGGATGGGTCTTGATGACTTCATATTCCTCTTCGGTCAAGCTCGTGGGCTTGGTTAGAATATGATCGGGAATATTCACTTTCCCCACATCGTGCAGCAAACAGGAATAATAAAAGGAGTTTAGCTCTTCTTCGGAGTATAGGTTTAATTTCCGGGCAAGCAAAAGCGAGTAGTGCGCGACTCGTTCGCTGTGTCCCCTCGTATAAGGATCCTTAAGCTCCAATATGGCGACGATCCCTTTCACGATGCTGTCGATCTGCTTGCTGTAGGAAGCCGTAATCGACTTGACATACCCTTCGAAAATATTCAGCAGCAGGTACGCTACGACGGAAAGAGCGATAATAAGCGCGATCGGTACGAGCACCAACGGATATTGAATGCCTATGCCGACGATGGCGTACTTGAGCGCCATTCCGCATGAAACGGTCCAGAAGAACCGCTTGTTCACGAATATCGGCGTAAACAGGACAAGAAACAATTCGATAATATTACCGCCATGATATTGTTCCGCATTACCGTAATAATGGACGATTTCCGCTATCACGCTAAGGCAGACATAAACGTACAAATACATGTATTTGACCGTCTGAGGCTTATCGATTCTCATGAGGTAGAGGGCGATCGGCAACAAGCAGAGCAGGAGTCCGTTTAGCCATATCCCGCTGAAGCTGCTGACTATCCCGAGCCTAGGAATGCCTCCGGTCATGACCGGAAGAATCAGGTTGTAGACGATATCGTAGCCGATGCTGATTAAGTAGAACAAGGATAGAAACAGTCGCGTCGCCCGCCGTTCTTCCCCGATCAAAGCGGTGCTTAAGAACCCTTTTTGCATGAAAGCCTCCGGATTATGTTAGTAACTGTCATTATGTCACGGCGTTTGTGGACTTTCTTACCAGAAAAGATTCGACGAAAACGCTACCAATTCCTTCTTTTGCTGTATTTATTGGTTCTGTAGATATAGACAGCAGTAAATAATCGGTAGTTTCACGCATGAATCAAAAAAACTAAAAAAAATTAAAGTACAAAAAAAATGGCGCCGGGTAAGCGGCGTCATAAACGGCTGCCAATGGGGGATTGACTATTATTGCTCGGGTTGACCCGATGCTTTGCGCAGCTCGTTCGCAAGCCGGTGAATTTCTTCTTTATCCTCGTCCGAGCCGACAAAATACCATAGCGGCGATAAAAACGTATCGATCAGCTTATTGGCATCCTCCGGTTTCAGCATAGCCTCTTCCACCCCCGTTATCAGGTCGTAGTGGCGCTGCACCGTATCGACCGCATCCTGCCACGATTTTCCCCATTTGTTCAAATAGGCAATCGGGTCCATGTGCGTCGTTCCGCCTAGCCATCTGGTTACATCGGCATGTGCCCAAAGCGTACCCGAACCGTCGCTGGATGCGGAGTCAACCGGTAATTTACGTTCGCTCAGAAAAAAAGCGGCACGTTGACACCACATATCGAAGGACTTGTCGAAATCGCTTTGCGATTTGGCAACACACAGCTCCAGATGGACGAATCTCTGGTTCGCCGGGGAACCTGCGCCATACGCCAAATAATGAGGATCGGCAACCTGTAGAATCACGTTCGGATCGATAAATTCATGAACAAAAGCATTATCGTAATTCGTAGCCATATAGGCGCGCTCGTTCCACGCCGTACTATTCGAGTTGTCCGTATAATGCATGACAACCCCTTCCCACTTGCCTACGCCCAACCTGTATGCGATCTTGGGCAAGCCGGTAACCCAAACCGAATTGACCGGATAAAGCCCCACTCCGCCTCACCCCTTCTGTGCGTTTCCGGACTCCACGATGCCGGATCATTACAGAATATTCCTTTGGGACAAAGCTGGCATAGGGCTTATGCAGTAGTTCGGCAGAAATGGGGCTTATGTCCGAAGCGGAAGCCACTCCAGCACTCTTTTGATTTTCGCGTCCCAGTAGCCCCATTCGTGCGTCCCCGGTTCTTCCTCGTAGGTTAGGGGAAGAAAAAGCTTCTTCGCGTGCTCGCGGAACTGCGCATTCTCGGCATATAGGAAATCTTCCGTGCCGCAGCATTGATAAAGAAGCGGCGAAGAAACCTGCGTATTGCCTGCCGTTTTTTCCGCAAGCGCGATCAGATCGTTCTCGCTGCCGGCAAACTGCTCCTTGGAGCCGAATATGAGCCGAGCCTCATGCGGACGCGTTTCGAACAGCCAATCCGTAAGCAAAGCGCCAGATAAGCTCGCGGCCGCCGCAAATCGCTCCGGGTGGCTTAACGCCATCTTAAAGGCTCCGTATCCGCCCATCGACAAGCCGGCGACAAAATTATCCTCGCGCTTGTCCGACAGCGGGAAGAACGATCTCGCCAGCTTCGGCAGCTCTTCGCTGATGAAAGTCCAATATTGAGGACCCGTAACCATATTGGCATAGTAGCTCCGGTTCACGGCAGGCATCACGACTGCGATACCAAGACCGGACACATAGCGTTCGATCGAGGTTCTGCGCATCCAGATCGTATGGTCGTCCGACATTCCGTGCAGCAGGTATAAAGTCGGATGCTTGCCTTCGCCGGCCTTGCCGTTCATTCCGATCTGCTGAGACGTGCGCTGAGGTAAAATGACATTCATGGAGACAGCCAGGCCTAGCGTCTCCGAAGCAAAGTCGCATTGTATAAAGGCCACAAAAAAAGCCCCTTCCGGAGTTATAGTCGAAAAGCTCCTTCTATTATAGCAGATTTATCCTGCTAGCCCATAGCTTTCTTGTGCCGGAGGCTCACTCGGCGCTTGGCTAATCCGGTTTTACTCTATGTAGAAAAAAAAGCAGGCCCTGTGCAAGGATGCATAAAGCCTGCCGCATTTTAGTACGTGTTGTAGATGCTGTCGCATTCGCCGGCTCTTGGCTCGAAGAAGCAATGCTTCTTAAATCTGCCGACAAGAGGCTGATTGTACCAGGTCGGCGGACAATCACCCTCAGGCCTGAAATACCAGAGACTGAATTTTGACGGCCACAAGCGTTCCCCGTTTACCGCCCGTCTGGCCAAACGCCTGTCTCTATCCCTTGGTCTTTGATAAAAGTAACCGTGCTGGACGGCTTCGAACGCATGCTCCTGGTAAATCATTTGCGGAATCGTGCGGATATTTTTGAAGTCCGAGCAGTTCCCGATGATCCGGTTGATGCCCACGTTTCCGACCATCATCATCCCTTGTTCCCCTTCGCCCTCCGCTTCCGCGCGCAGCAGTCTCGCAAGCAGGTCGATATCGGAATCCCTTGCCTTTACAACAGCCATGATCTCACCTCTGTAGGTTTATATTCTTAAGGTATTGATACAATGGGCCGGGAGTGACTGCCTACTCGTATTTTTTGCGAAAACACTTTGATTGCCGAATCGGATGGAGGTTACAATTGAACCTTTTTTTGGTAAAATCATACGTATGGCAAGGAGGGAGTACGATTAGAAAAAAAGTGATTATTCCGTCTCTAGCATTGATTATTTTTATTTTACTGCCGTCGGTTTCGCCCGACTTATCCGTAAGAAGAGTTATATTCTTCAGGGGAAATCCCATTGAAGCCTTCACGGTACCTATCAAGAAGGGCAAGATTAACGAAAACGGAAATCAGCTCTATAACGTTCTAGATTATCATTATTGTTGTGTGTACGTACGAAAATCTATTTTAGGGTATTTCGTCACAGAGATGGGAACCGGCCCTTGACTTCTTTATCGGACAAAAAAAGAAAACCCCTTATCCATCAAGGGGTTTTAGCGTTTAAGTTATGGTGACCTGGGCCGGGTTCGAACCGACGACCCCTACCCTGTCAAGATAGTGCTCTCCCAGCTGAGCTACCAGGTCATGTTTTGCAGCAACGTGTTCAATCTTACCAAGTCTTTCATTCTTTGTCAACTACTTTTTTCTTTATTTACCTAGTTGAAAAAGTGGTGCCGTCGAGAGGACTTGAACCCCCAACCTACTGATTACGATTCAGTTGCTCTACCAAGTTGAGCTACGGCGGCAAGCCGAACATTTGTTTGCTATCGAACTGGTGTCGACAGTTATTTACTTTATCAGGGTTGTACCGCTTTGTCAACAACTATTTCATATTTTCCTTTTATCCAGCTTCCTCATGGTTCATGCCTTACGCAGCGCCTTGCTTTCCGTGCGTCCTTTGACTGCGCTCACCGCCAACGTCAACAACGGAAGGATCCACAAAAATACGGCGAACGGCACATAGCCTTCTACCGGTACGCCGACAATGGTGCCGCATAGGATGGCAAGCATATTCCACGGAACCATGGCGGCAAATACCAGGCTCGTATCCGCGACGACGCGTGCCAGTTGCTGTTTGCCGAAGGATTTGGACCAAATGGGCTGCAGCGCGCTTCCGCTCATCATGATCGGCAGCGTTTGCGTACAGGATACCAAACCTAGTCCCAGCCCGAACAGTCCCGAGCGCAGCGTCAAGCTTGCCATCGTTTCGGATCGGCCGATCCATCGTTCAATGTACGGTTGAAGCAGCCTATTTTCCTCCAGAATCCCGTTATATGCTCCCGCAAGCGCTATAAGCACAACCAGCCCCGCCATCTGCCATAAGCCATTGGTTTGAAGGGACGGCAGCTCGGCTGCGCCGTACCCGCTCCACAGCATGTCCAGCCACTGCGGAAGGGAAATCGCTTGCAGCCATGTCCCTATCCCGATACTTGCCCCTATAGACAGCATAAATGCATATTTGGTTCTCATCCGGAACAAAATCGCAGCGACAAGCACCAAAGGAGGAACCAACAGCAGCGGATGATAGCGGAAATAGCCGGCGAAGGAAACCGTTTCCGGCGCTCCCCCGCCCTTTCCCGTCCAACCGGCAAAAGCATCGAGACATGCATAAAACAGCAATGTGCATAGAATGGCAGCCGCCGTCGTCAGACGCAGCGCTTTCCACAACGAAGCGGTGCCGATTCCGGCCGAGGAAGCGACCAATTGATGAGCGCTTGAGAATGGCGAGGTCCGATCCCCGATGAACGCTCCGGATACGAGCGCGCCTGCGGCGGCAGGCAGCGGAATGCCGAGAAGAGCTGCCGTTCCCATTAGCGGGATGCCTACGGCGCTAAGCGTTCCCGTCGAAGTCCCTAAGATCATGGAAATCAGTGCGGCAAAAAGAAATGCGCTGACGAGAAATGATCGGGATCCAGCAGTTTGAGACCCGTTTCTATCATAAAGGGAATCGTACCGCTCGCCGTCCATGCCGGAATCAGCAGCCCGACAAGAACCAAAATCCAAACGACACCCAGCGTGCCGGAAACGCCTCTCCGCATACTTCCCAGCAGGTCAATCGGCTTCGCCACGTTCTTCCATACCCGTGCGTAAAGCGCCGCCAAGCCGAATGCGAAGCCTGACGCAAGCGGCATTCCAAGCCCGTACGCCGCGGCCAGGCCGCCGAGCGTTACTCCTAATACCGCCAACAGCTGCTTTGATGTCATCGTGGTTGTCCTTCCTTCCCGCAAACGGCGATACATGCAGCCCGATTCGATCAAATCTGCGAGCCACAAACCATTTTATCAGAATCGGTGTCAAGGATAAACGCCTTTCGGCGTCCTTTTCGTGCCGCGCGTTTGCCGAGTAATGAAGCAATCATAGAGGATAGACTTTCCGACATTTCAAAAAAACCTGCAACCAACCGCTTATTTTGCAGCCCGGATATTGCATTTCTTGCAATTTTGATTTTAACTGAACATATTCCTATACGATGCGAGCATATAACGATATTGCTTCAAGGAGAGACCCGAATGGAATCGGCTAAAAGACGTCATGTATATTTTCCGACATTATCCGAACCCACGCTCTTTTGTTTTCCCGAATCGGTGGGCAGATACAGCGATTTTCCCGAGCATCACGTCATCAGGCAGCCAGGCGCTCTAAACAGCTTTAGCATCCATGTCGTTGTGGAGGGCTCCGGGTTCGTAGAGGAAGAAGGAACGGAGCGGCTCCTTACGGCCGGCGACACCTTTCTTTATTTTCCGGATGACGAGCAGCGCTACTACAGCAGCAAGAACGACCCTTGGGACGTGCGCTGGATCCATTTTTACGGCACCAAGCTAAGGGAGCTGCTCATCGAAGGCGGCTTCCATCGCTCCACCATTTGGACACTCAAAAGAAGCGCGGAATGGGAACAATGGCATCAGACGCTGCTGGAGGAAGCCGAGCAGCACAAGCTGCTCCATGCTACCCGCTTATCGACGATGACCTACGGGCTGATCGCCGAATTCATGAGTCAAGCCATTCCCCTAACGCCTAACAAAGGATCGGAGGTGACGGACCGCATCGCCCAACTGCTGCCGTTAATCCAGCAGCAGGCTCATTTGCCGTTCGAGCTTTCGGAGTGGGCGGCGAAGGCCGGGGTCAGCGTCTATTATTTTTGCAGGCTGTTCCGAAAGCTGACGCAGATGACGCCGATGGAATTCGTGACCCTCTGCAGGCTGCAAAGGGCGAAACAGCTGCTTCTGGAGAAAATCGACTGGCCGGTTAAGCAAATATCCGCCTTATCGGGCTATTCGAACCCCAGTTACTTCAACAAACGCTTTTTAGAGCAGGAAGGAATGACGCCAACCGAATACAGAGCCGCACGACTCGAAAAAATGAGCGAAGAATAAGCAACATTATAGAGTCGTTCACCGTCAAGAAGGACGGAGGTGTTCAAGTAATGATATTACCCAAAATAAAACTATTGCTCCCCTTGTTAGTCGCCTTGCTCCTATTGCCTGCGGCCGGCTCCGCCTTCGCGTTCAACGATTTGAACGGAAATCCCGCGAAAGCAGCCATCGAACAGCTGGAACGGGACGGTATCGTAAGCGGCGTTGACGAGCACTCGTTCAAACCGAACGAATCCATGACGAATGCCCAAGCCGTTCATCTCATCGTCAAAGGCATGAAGCTGAATATCGATCATATCCGGTTCATTAAGGAACCGCTTGCCGGCGACTACTTCACGAACGTCCCTAACGACGCATGGTATGCTCAATCGTTCATCGTGGCGCAGTTGAACGGATTGCCGCTCGCGAAAGATATCGATCCAAGCAAGCCGATCACGCGGGAGCTCTTTGCCGATTTGTTGTTTCATGCCCTTCTTAAGACCGGAGATTATGCCTTCATCGAGTTGTTCGTCGTTATGAAAGACGGCGACGAGGTTACGGAAGGACGAATGGAAAGCATTCAGAAGCTGCTAATTGCCAAAATAGCAAAGCTTGACGAGAACGGGAAGTTTTATCCTCAGAAAGCCGTTACCCGCGGCGAGGCAGCAGCGATGCTCCATGCCGCAATCGTTTTCGTAAAGGAGCATTCGACCATGAATCAACCGGATCCGGAGCATACCGTAACGGTATCGAGCGAGAAAGTGAACGACGAGGTTAATAAAGTTACGCTGTCATGGGGAACAAGGCCGAACCCGGGCTACCGGTTAACGATCGACGGCATCGCATTCACAGGGAATGAAGCCGTGATCAGTTACAGTTTGCATACGCCGGAGCCGGGCCGGATGTATCCGCAGGTAATAACGGAAGCGAAGGCGTCCACATTTGTAGCCTCTTCGTACAACGTAACGATTAAACAAGCACAATAATATTTCTGATTCTTTACGTGTAAAGACGATCGTCGACCCTCGCCCATGCGAAATCGAATGATCGTCTTTCTTTGTGTACATAGTTTTTCCGGAGCAGCAAAAACTGTATGTGTTAAACTTCCCTGCAGCATGCGCGCAGCCGTTAAACCATACGCTTTTAGGCGAGACTTTGGAGGATGCTATGTGTAAAAATCGGCATTTTACGTTTATCGGCCTTCGTCTGTTTATGGGCGCGATTGTTTTGGCAGCCTTTGTCATCTTCGGTTTGCCGGCAGTCGTTCATGGCGAAAAAGAACCCGTTAAACCGCTAAGCATTACCGTGCGGACTTCCCCTGAAGCAGCTTTCGAAACGCGACTCGATATTTATTCCGCCAAGCTGTCTAAATCCGTTTCTGCGCTTGAACCGATTGAACTTAACCGCAGCGAAGACAGCGACGTCGAAATCGGTTGGATCGATGCTGCAGGACGAAAAAGAACATACGTTCTCGCTGAGAACGGGGAATTAGTAGATAAGCAAGCCGGCCAGGTTATGCTGCCGACGCCGCAGCTTCGCGAACAGCTGAAACGTTCTGCCGAACAGCTAAGAGCGGTGCACTATGGCAAACTGGTCCCTTGGGAGCAAGCGAAGCAGATCGTCGCCAAAAAAGATATCGTCACCGTCGTGGATCTCGAGACGGGACTTCGTTTCCGCGCCCAGCGAAGAGCCGGCAGCAGCCATGCGGACGTTCAGCCCGTCACGAAGGAAGATACGCGGATCATGAAGCAAATCTATGGGGGTGCCTGGAGCTGGAATCGCCGGGCCATACTCGTCTTGAAGGACCGCGAGCGGATCGCCGGATCGATGCACGGGATGCCGCACGGCGGAGACGGAATTCCCGACAACGAGTTCAGCGGACATTTTTGCATTCATTTTCAAAACAGCGTCACGCACGGTTCAGGCAGTCTCGATCCCGCGCATCAATTAATGGTGATGAAAGCGGCAGGCATGTTGCGCACATACTTGGCCGAACGAAGTCCTTATGAGCTTGTTGATCTGTTTATGAGCGCACTGAACCAGCATGACCGGCATACCGCTTCCTTGATGCTGGCGCCCGAAGCCCGAGATCGGTTTAGCGCCGAAGGGAATGACGATCCATCCATCGAGTCGATTCACCGTTTGACGCCGCCTGTGCGATCAGCGGACAGCTCCGCTCTCGTTGATCTCGAAATACCGATAAAAACGGTCGTTACCCTGCATAACCGGCAGAAAGTCAAGCGTACGCTACGTTTTATCCTGAAACGCAAGGCTGTGAATGAAGCGTGGAAAATCGAACGGATTGACAATATACCTGATTGATGTACGATGGAAGCAGGCAATAGGTCACTTGAAGGAAATGGGATGTCGTGAGAGAAATTATGCGGGAGGCGGTTCGTCTTGGAATTCAATGAAATGCGTTATGCCAATATGCCCTACCGGCAGTGCGGCAAATGGGGCTTGAAGCTTCCTGTCATTTCACTAGGAGGCTGGCAAACGGTCGGCGGCTACGAAGCGGAGAAGGAAGCGAAGCGCTGTTTTTATGCGGCTTTTAACGCAGGCATTACCCACTTCGATTTTGCGAACAACTACGGTACGCCGCCGGGGAACGGGGAAATCATCGGAGGCAAAATCCTGAAGCATTTGCCGCGGGACGAAATTATTATTTCCAGCAAAGCAAGCTATCTGATGTGGCCGGGACCTTATGGCGAATGGGGCAGCCGCAAGTCGATCATCGCATCTTGCGATCAAAGCCTAAAGCGGATGGGCGTCGACTATTTCGATATTTTTTACATACACCGCTTTGATCCGAATACGCCGCTCGAAGAAACGCACGGCGCCCTGGAAACGCTTATTCAGCAAGGTAAAGTGCTGTACGGCGGCGTGTCCAACTACTCGCCCGAAACTACGGAAGCGAGCATCAAGCTTAAGGATAAGAAAAACTGGTTTCCCCTCACGATCCACCAGCCCGTCTATAATCTGCTTCGGCGCGAAATGGAAGACGGCCTGCTCAAAAGCGCAGCCAAGCACGGCTACGGCTTAATTGCTTTCAGCCCGCTTGCGCAAGGCCTGCTTACCGACAAATATTTGGAGGGCGTGCCTAAAGAATCCCGCTTCGGCAAGCAAGGCAAGGAGCAAATCGACGATTTGCAGCTGCGTAAAATTAAAGCCTTTCATGAGCTAGCGGCAGAGCGCGATCAATCGCTAGCCCAAATGTCGCTGGCGTGGATTTTAAGGCATAAGGAAGTTACCTCCGTCCTTACCGCCGTCTCGAAGCTTAGTCAGCTGGAAGACAGTTTGAAGACCTTGCAAAACTTATCGTTCACGGCGGATGAGCTTGCCCGTATCGATGATATTAGCGGCTGGAACGAATAGTTTTGTTTCCAAGGAGGCGTCTTTTGATGCCGTGCGTTTGCCGAGACGATGAGCAATCAGCGGAGATCACCTTTCTGAATCGTTCAAATAAACCTTCTTTCGTCGTGAAGACGCGAGAAGGTTTTTGCGTTTACACGGGGCGAAATATTGGTAACAAACCGAAAAATTGGATATCCTAGTAACGAACAAATAAAGCGAGGTGCGATCATGAACTGGGTATACTGGTCCAAGCTGTATGACAGCAAATTTCAGGCAGGCTGTCTTGCGAAGCGAATGGAAGAGGATTGGTGGATTTACGGCTATGAGTGCCCCAACTCGGTTGAAGTCTATAAATCGCGAAAAGGACGATTCGGCGTCCGTTATTTGTTATAAAGTGTATGTAAATTTTATTCTTGACTTTCTCTTTGAGAATGTTGTATAGTTATTTTTGCCGCTAACAACCAAGTAGTCGGTACGAATGGCGCGGGGTGGAGCAGCCCGGTAGCTCGTCGGGCTCATAACCCGAAGGCCGCAGGTTCAAATCCTGCCCCCGCAACCAAAATTTCCTACATAAGGGCCCTTAGCTCAGTTGGTTAGAGCGGTCGGCTCATAACCGATTGGTCGGGGGTTCGAGTCCCTCAGGGCCCACCATCAGTGTGGAAATGCCTTCAAAAGATAAACACCTTTATCGCTAGGTTGCGAGAAAGGTGTTTTTTAGTGCTTTTCAAGTCCGCCTCTCGGACTCCTCTAGGCGCCATGCTTCAGCCCGCGCTTGCTTCACTTCCGGGTTCGCCTAATGCCGCCTCACGCTCTTCCTTATCCCGCTGCTTATGGGCAATTCTGCTGGATGCCGACGCCGCGATGCTGGCTACAAGATCGTCCAAAAACGTGTGTACGCCGTTCCCGACCTTCGTATCGAGGGTTTGAATGATACCGATTTTATGCTTATCGAGATGCCCGAACGTCGTTACCGCAATACTGCCATAGCCGAGAACGGAACCCAGTGCAAGCGTTTCGTCGCAACCGAACAAACCTTCGTCGCTCTCTACGAGAGATTGAAGCGGCTCGGACAGCATATTTTTCTCCGCCAGTATATCGAGTTCGATTCCCACAAGGAGTGCATGCTGCAGTTCTCTCTTCTCGAGTACGGCATTCACGCTTTCAATACAGGATTCCAGCTTCAGATGGGGGTTGTAAGGGGATTGCATTTGAAACACGATATGAGCGATGTCTTCGATCGCCACGCCTCGTTCGCTTAATTTTCGAAGGACCGCCGATTTTACCTCGTTGCTGTGCACTTTGCGTTTCATCCCAATCTCCCCTTTCGAAAGACGTACCACCATCATATCATATTTCAAAACGGATCGAATCAAAATAATGTTCGATCGCCTTCGCAAAATCACGGCCCTGCTCCGCTTCCAGGCCCGCTTCGACAAGCTCGCGGTCAAGCGCAGGGGCAAGCTTCATCGCCTGCTTCATGTGGGCCAGCGAGGCCGGGACATCCGCCTTGTGCAGGGTAAACCAGCCGAGCTGCTGGTAGGTGCGCGAGAGCGCTTCCGGTTTAGCCCGGTCGCTTTGCTGCTTCCGTAATATTTCTTCGGCACGGTCGATCGCATCCTGAATAAAGCCTTGCCCGAACCGGCATTCCGCGATTAGCAGAGATACGTCTGCTTTCGAGAAATCGCTCTGCCCGTCTGCGCCTTCATGATGGCGCGCTCTCCACAGCAAATCTTCCGCTTCGTCATAGTTAAGCTGCTCCATCTTCCGATAAGCGAGTTCGATCATCGCCCGAAAAACAGATTGCGCCTGTCCCGGCTGAGCGCTGTCCCCCATACGGACGATGCTGCCCAGCAGCAGCTCTCCTTCCTTATCCTGACCGGATTCGAGCAGTGCGGCTGCGACTGCAAGCCTTGCATCCGGCTGATGTTTTGCCAAATCGATCAACAATGCGTCTTCTTGCGAAAACCAAGGTCTAATTGTCTGCAGCAGTTCGACGATGCGAGCGTCAACCGTATCGTTCATCTCAAATCCCCGCTTTCTCCGGTTCCATTGCCTGTTTTCCGTTAGATCGAGCTTAGTTACGCTTGCTGTAAACTATTCTCATCATAACATAAAAGGTTATGATCTTACTCTATCCAGAACAAAAGCATCCCCATCCGCTTGGTAAGCGACACAGGGATGCTCTCGGCTTGCAGCTCGAACCATTTAGTTATAATTCTCGAACCAGCCTTTGGTCGTCGTGGCAAGCAGTTTGCGGTGCCCGTCGAATTCGGCATACATGTTAATCGTATAGGTTTGAGATTGATTCATCCGGTTCGCGATAAAATCGGTCGCCGTTCCTTTGAAACCGGCTGTATTTGTGCCGATCTTCCACGAAGCCGCCGATCCGCTAACGTCAAGGTCATACGATTGCTCGTATTTTTGTTGGGAATCCACAACTTCCATTACAAGCTTGTGACGATTGGCGTCCGACAGCTCCGGAAGTAAATCGTTGGACTTGGCCAGCGTATAGCCGAACGATAGCTCGAGATTCTTATCCGTCGGCGGCACCAATTTCACATTGGAGAGCGATACCGTATAGCCGCCCACTTTAAGTCCCTCGAGATTCGACTTG
Source organism: Paenibacillus litoralis (assembly GCF_046244365.1). Lineage (NCBI taxonomy): Bacteria > Bacillati > Bacillota > Bacilli > Caryophanales > Paenibacillaceae > Paenibacillus > Paenibacillus litoralis. The sequence continues at coordinate 5,504,961 of NZ_CP176395.1, forward strand.
ACCGTGGAGGCTGCCTCGTCAGGAAGCTGCATGCCGAATGCGCGCACATAAGCGTCGGTCGTCGGTGTTCCTTTGCCGTCGCCTCCGCCGGCGCTTCCCATCGCCTCGCCCAAAACAAGGCTCATATCCGCCATGCTGTAACCCTTCGGCACTTTGCTCCAAATCGCGACGATCGCCTTGCCGTTCGGCGCCATTTTTTGCGTGATGCCGCTGAAGAAGGCCGGATAATACATATCGTCCTTCGTTTTCCAGTAACCGGCCAGCTTGCCCGCCGACGCTGCGCGTTTCTCGGTATTCTTCACTTCCAGCTCGGCGTAGAACAAATCCGAATTGGTGCTGGCGTAAGTCTGCACTTGACTGATTTTCAGCTCGGCCGACTTTCCGGTATCCGTCAGCTTGCGCACTTGATCCTTCGCCACCTGCGGGATCCGCAGCAGATCGGAATTGTGTTTGAATTCCGCAACCTTACTTGTCGTCTTCTCGTCAACCTTATCCTGCAAGACCAGCTTAAGATCGGAAAATACCGATGTATAAGGGACTTTAGCGTACAAAATATAATTGACGCCGGATTGGCCCGGTACCGAGATGACATTATCCTGCTTGCTGAGTACGGCTTCTACCTTCACGCCGCCGTCAAGCAAGAAATAGCCCTGTAACGCCGGGAGAGGAAGAGACGCGCTTCCTTTGTTGCCGATCGAGACTTCAGCCGAAAGAATATCCTGATCTTCCCAAGGCAGACGTTGAACGGAGTTCAGCTTGGCCGTATAGGAACCCGCCTTTCCGTCGTACGGATATTCGATGCCAAGCGATACGTCGCTCGTCGTCGCCTTAGGTACCGAATAGGAAGCTACGGGATAGTCGTTGCCCGAGCTCGCCGTTTTGAGGTTCAGCTTCAAATCCTCAAGACTGACCGACGTCGGAATGCTGACGGAAAGCTGAACTTCCTTGCTCGCTTTCGGGTTCAGCGTAAATTCCGGCGTATCCAGCGCAAGCGGATACGTCAAGCCGTCTTTCGTAAGCAGATCGAATTGATAGCCTTTGACCGCAACCGCGCTGCTTCCGTTATTCTCAAGAGTGAAAAATAAGTTCACCATATAGTCCTTGTCGTTCTTGCTCATCGAAACGCGGGAAATCCCCGTATTGACGGTCGTACCGTTGATGTCGATCGGGCGCTTTTCGTTGATCGGAGCGGTCGGCGTATCCGTCGACGAAGCCGGCAGCATGAAATAGGCTAACGGTATGAAACCGATTTTATCGTCGATTTTATTCGTAATGACAAGCTTCCAGCCTTCCGGATTTACCGATTTAGGAATCGATGCCGTCAGTTGCACATCCTTCTTCACCCTTGGCGCGATCGTAGGAGAAGGCGCAGGCTTGTCTGGCGTTGCGGGGGAACCGGCTTCAGAAAGCGGATAGACCAATCCTTCGGAGGTCATGATTGCATAGGATAAGCCTGGCAGCGTTATGCTTTTCATGCCCGCATTCTCCATCTGCAGCGAAACGCTCGTTAAAAAGTAATCGTCATTCTTGCTTACGGCTACCTTCTTTACATTCGTTTTTAACGAAGAGCCGGCCAGCGAAAGAATCCGGCTTTGACCGATCGGCGTATCAAGCGAGTAGTCGCTTGGCACCGTGATCGTGCCTAGCGTCCTCTCGTAACTCGGCGCGGAGAAATCCCATTTAATCATTTTGAATTTCAAATCGCTCAGGTCGGTCGACTCGTTTACTTTGGCATAAAAGCTAACATCCATACTGCTGTGCGCCGGGATAACGTTCTTCTCTTTGTCCTGCGGCAGCAAGTTGACCGAAAATGCCGTTCCGGCTGAATTGTTCAATCGTACCCAATAATCGATGAAACGCATTTCGTTGTCGTCGCCATTCGTGAACGTCACGGTAAACACGACCGTTTTGCCGTCGTCTCCCGGCATCATAGCCGCTTGCTTCAGCTCGATATAGCTGTTCGCGCTAAGCGAAATCGAACCGATCGCCTGGAGCGGCGCAATCGTATCGCTTTGGACGGCAGTTGCGCCATCGTCCGCGAAGACAGGCAAGACGGTCCCCGTCGATAAAGCAAATGCCAGGGTTGCAACGGCAATACGGTTCTTATAGTGTCTCTTCATGTTGTGGTTTCCCCTTCCCGGTTATGGTTGCGGCGCGCTCTTCGATAGGCGAAGCTCCGCGAAACGCACGCAGATACGTCGACTATAAAGGAAGAAACGCGCCACTGCTAGAGCTAGTTTGTTCGAAATAGTGGCTATTTGTTCTTAACCTGCAGGTACCGCAACCGCATTGCCGCGGAACATTCCCATATCAACCGGCCCGTTCGGGTTATCCTTGATTTGCTGAAGCATCAAATCGCCGTTCGTCTGCCAAGATTTAAGCGCCTCCCGGACCGACTTCGTCCCTTGAACCGCCGCTTGAAACTCATTCCGGGCGAGATCCTGAACCATCCAGATGTTTGGTTTTTGGCGATAAAACTTGTTGAACTCGTTCTGCACCGGCGAAGGCTTCACGTTGTAGAACGCTTCAACATGGTATTCTTGACCGGCTTTCGGTTTAATGTAGTCTTTACGGGAAACCATTTGGCTCGAGCTATTGGCTCTAAGCTTCGCCCAGTCCACGCCGTTAATGAACTTGATAAGTTTCCAGGCATCGTTCACGTTACCGGCTTTCGTATTGATCCCCATAACCCCATTCATCCCGATGTTCGCTACGACACCGGGTGCTTCCGCATGGCTCGGTACGGTAACGATGTCCCAATCGATCGGGGTGAATCCTTTGATGTTCGTCGCATTTTTGTTCGCGTTGTTGATGCGAGTCAGATCGTAGTATTGAATGATCGTCATCGCTACGCGGCCAGACAAAAAGTCGTCGTACGCAAACGGGTTGTAGTCGTTCGGATCTTCACGGAGATTTTGATTTCTTTGATCGGGCGCCCCTGGCATAATGTTTTGCTTCTGCAGATCGATGAGCCGCTTCCAAGCTTGCTCCCATTGATCGTTGTCGACCGCCATCTTGTCGCCCGTATCGTCGAACATACGCAGCTGCAGAGGATTCGTATAAATGTTCATAGAGTTGAATATATCGCCGTATGACTGCGAGCTGAACGAGAAACCGTATTTGCGGTCAGCCCCTTCTCCGCGCGTCAGACGCTGAGCCAGATCGAACATTTGATCCCATGTCATGTTATCCTTCGGCAATTCGACGCCTGCATCCGCAAACATTTTTTTATTATAAATAAGTGCCGGCGAAGAGAATGTCGGGGTCATTGCATATAACTTGCCGTCGGTGCTGAGCCCTTTGATTCCGTCGAGAACAAGAGGAACGATACCGGACGTATCGAATTTGTCCTTGGTTATATGCGGATCGAGCGGTGCCAGCATGTTGCTTTCGATCAGCTCCGGAAGCTGCTCAAAGCCGGTAATGACGATATCGGGCGGGTTCTCTCCCTGCATGACCTCCTTCAGCTTTTCCATAGGATCCTGCATTTTCTCGTTCGGTCCCGGCGCTTTGTACATGAACCGGTCGTCGTTCGTCGGAATGAACTCGATTTTGATATTCGGATTCGCAAACTCGAATATCTCGGTAAAATCTCTGCGAAGATACTCGCTGTCGTCGCCGTAGCCGAAGCTGGTCGCGATACGCAGCACGCGCTCCTCTTTATCGTCTCCGCTGGATTTGGTGCACGCGGCAAGCGTGGAAACGCTCAGAATCGTGGCTACCGTAGCAGCCGTCCATTTTTTCAACACTTTCGGTTCCTCCCCTATTTATAAAACTGTAGCTATTGATTGACGTGAACTTTCGGCGCGCGAATCGTTATTTTCTCTCCGTCAAACTCCATCGTCGCCTTCCCGTCGATCTCCAGCGCCTCCAAGTACTCCTTCGGAACCTGCAGCCGTCCCGCACGGTCAAGCACGACGAACGCTTCGTGCCCTTCACCGATCGCGGTTTTCTCATGCAGTTCGCCTGACTCGCTCGATTCCGCATTTCTTTTGACAAACTCGGTGCTCGTCATGCCATCGCGTATGGCTACGACGCGGTCAACCTTGCCGGCCAGCGATAAATCATGGGTTACGATAACGATCGTAATGCCGAGTTCCTTGTTCAGCCGGCGAAAAATATCCATGATCATATCGGATGTTTGCGAGTCGACAGAGCCTGTCGGTTCGTCGGCAAGCAGCAGACCCGGGCGGTTGGACAGCGAGATGGCGATAGCCACCCGCTGCTGCTCCCCGCCGGATAATTGCTGAAGCTTGTTATACATCCGGTCTTTCAGTCCTACCCATTCCAGAAGCTGCTTGGCATACGCCCGATCGACTTTGCCTCCCAGCATCATCGGCATTTCCACATTCTCCAGCGCCGTTAAATAAGGCAGCAGGTTGCGGGCGTTGTTCTGCCAAATAAAGCCGACGGTCCGCCGTTTGTAATCGACGAGCTGGTCGTCGGTTATTTTCAGCAAATCCCACTCGCCTACGCGCACGGTTCCAGCCGACGGCCGGTCAAGCCCTCCGAGAATGTTCAGAAGCGTCGATTTGCCGCTTCCGCTGTTTCCGATAATCGCCATGATTTCACCCGGCGTGACGGTAATGTTCAATCCCTGGAGAGCGACGACCTCGAGATCGTCGGTTTTGAATATTTTGACGAGTCCTTCGCAGACAATCATCGGGCTATCTCTCCTCTCCCAGCTTAACGGCTTGATGGACGCGCAGACGCCTGATGTTCATGAACAACAGCCCTGCTCCGGCGGCCATCATGACCCCGATCACGATATAAAGCTGGAACGTGTCCTTCGCATCGAATACGATACGGAAAGGCGGCACCTGCTTTTTGACATCCTCCGCGGTTTGCAGGAACGGCAAGTACAGTCGGCTAGCCAACTTTCCGATTACGATGCCTAACGCGATGGATAAACCGGCCGTAAACAGCTGCTCCATTAGGAGCATGCCGGTCAACTGCCTCTTCTTGAGTCCCATCGCCCGCAGGACGCCGAATTGCACGACTCTGCTCGACAGGTTGAAGAACCAATAGAGCACATATCCAATGAAAGAGACCAGAACGGAAACGAGGAAGCCCAAGCTGAGAATGCCGAATACCCCGCCGCGCGAAGGATGCTTCTTCTGCTTCGCCAGCTCGATGCGCACATCCTGGACGTCCGCCCGAAGGTCGATCTTTTTCTGTTTGAGCGTTTCGAGCATCGGAGCCAGCTTCGCTCCATCCTTCATTTTCAGCCAGACGTCATATGGAATCATCGGAACCTGATCGTAAATGTAATCCAGATTCGTAATGAAGAAAGGCGAAGTATCCGGATATTGGCTAGGCCAGAAAGGCAACACGCCTACGATTACGAACTCGACGGCCTGCTGGGAAATGGCGAGCGTCACCAGATTCCCGGGCTGAAGATTGTATTTATCGGCGAAAGCCTTCGGCACGATAACCGCTTGCTCGTAATTGCCCAGCAAATTCAAATACTGAAACGGATGCGCAGGAAACAGATCACGGCGGAACCAGGCCACCTTCGAAAATTTATCGTTGTCGATCCCCATGACGATGCCCGTTCCGACGGAACGTCCCGAAACGATGACATTTCCTTTCGTTTGCAAGACACGTGCCGCTGCTTCGACGCCTTCCAGCTCCTCGAACACTTGGAACGGAGGTTCCAAGTAACGGACGGGCGACGACGGCGCTTCCCCGCCTCCGCCCTGACCGCCTTGACCGGAGCCGCCTCCGCCGGAGCCTTGGCCCCCTTGACCGCCTTGACCGCCCTGTCCGCCTTGGCCGCCTTGGCCGCCTTGGCCGCCTTGGCCGCCTTGGCCGCCTTGGCCTCCTTGACCCCCCTGTCCTCCTTGGCCTCCTTGAGGCTGTTGGTTCGTAGGCAGATCATCGGTGACACCTTCCCAAGCCGGCTGCATGATGACGTCCGTACCGTATTGGTATAAGACTCTCTCCGTGGAGTTTAAATCGATCGTCCTCGCCGCCGAGGCGTTGTACACGCCGAGACCGAGCGTCATGATCATAAGCAGCATGAGCGGGTAATAGGATTTTGCGGAACGCGACAGCTGCGTCAGCGTCAAATAAACCGGCACCGGCAAAAATCTGCGTCCGAGCCATCCGAAGAATCGGAGCAGCCAAGGAAATACGCGCAAGAAGAACAAGCCGAACGCAAATATCGATAGAGCAGGCACGAAAAACAAAAGCGGCTGCACCTGCAGCTGATCGCTCGACAAACCGGTTTGCTGCGATAAAAACTGTCGTTCTTGGAACAAATACCAGCCGTAGCCGGAAAGACCGAGCAACGCGACGTCGAGATATAAACGCATCCAGAACGGCTTTTTATCCGCTCTCGCAAGCTGCTGTTTATAGCTGACGATCGATGCTTTAGCGTACATAACAGCCGGTATGACGCTGGCCACGATCGCCAGGAGAACGGCTACTCCGCCATACATGAGCGATTCTAGCGTAAACCCGACCGGAATCGCCTTACGGTCGACGAATGTCAGAAAACCGCTGGAAGAACCGATGCTCTTGGCCATAAACCAGCCCAGCATCGGACCGATAATCATCGAAATGACGCCCAATAGGAAGCCTTCCAGCACGTACATCCAAATAATTTGCCGCGTGCTGCCGCCCCGCGAACGGATCACGGCTATGTCGCTTCGTTGTCTGTCCAGCGACTGCTTGGCGTTCATCACGATATAGTAAAAGACCATGGCGATCATCGGCGCTGCGAGCGTAAACAACAGCAGCTGGAGCTGCAAGCTTTGCTGACGGAACTCGCCGAGCATCGTCAGGAAAGAATAATCGACCTTCGTATCCTTCAGCTTCTCGTAGAGCGTCAGCTCGAGCTTGCCCAGCTTCCGTTCCAAAGGAGAAAGCTGGCTCGTTTTGATGTCGCGCAAATCGAATGCATAGTACCAGTTCGCCATATTCAGCGGAATTTTCTTGGTGCCGAGCAGCTCGTTCCTGAACGTATCGCCGCTGATCATCAGCGTATTCAGCAGCCCTTCCATTCCTTGGAACCAATACGGGTCTGTATCGGACTTCGGCTTTACCGATCCGACGATCTTTACTTTCAGCGGGGAGCCCGCTACGCCGACAGGCAGAGGATACGTGTACACGTCGCCGATATGCATGTCGTTACGGAACATCGCCTCCTCCAGAATGACGGCTTCGATAATCCCGCTTGCCGATTTATCCGCAAACATGGCTCCGCTCGACAGCTCCGTATGCTCGGTGAGGCCATATAGCGTTGTCAGTGTCATTTGCCGCTTTTTGCCTGCCTCGGCTTTTTTCGGATCCTCGGGCGTCAACTGCCCTCCGCGTATCGAGAAAACGCCTGCATATGCCGCTTGCGGAAAATCGATGTCCTTAGGGATTTGTTCGCGAATGTACGAATTGACGTCGTCGAAGGCGGCCAGGTCCGGCCTGTTGTTCCCGGTTGCCTGGTAACGCATGAGCAGCGAGCCGGCCGGCAAGCCGTCGCTTTTCTCTTCGAGCGATTTGGCGACAACCCGCTTCAGCGCGCCGTCCGCATACATCGGAATGCTTGTTGTGAACGCGACGGCGACGATTAATCCGATCAGCGAACTGATCGTCAGCCAGCGGGTATTCCACATTTTTCGGGCTAAAAATCGCAGCATCGGCATCACATTATCGACCTACGACTTTCTGGCCAGGCGTCAACCCTTTGACAATCTCCACATCCGTCGGCGTCTGCTGCCCGATTTCCACGTCGACTTCCCGTTTGCTTCCCTTATCGTCAATAACCTGCACGTAATTGCGGCCGGTAATCGAACGAAGAGCAGCAAGCGGAATAACCACCGCGTTCTCCTTGCGCTGGATGATAACCGCCACGCTGAGCGGCGTACCGCGCACTACATTATCAGGCACTTTATCCAGTTGGACGACCAAATAATTGTCGATGGAATCCTTCGGCTTCTGCCCGCCGCCGCCGTCTCCCGGATAAAAGCCGCCGTTATTGTTATTGTTTTGCGTTTTGCCGCTTGGAAGCTGCTTGACTTTGCCCTTGTGCGAGCCGGCTGCGTTAATGTCGACGGTTACTTCCATGCCGACCGCTACCTTCTTCAGGTCCTCTGCGGAGATCGTCGCCGCAACTACCAGCTCCGACAAGTCCGCAATAACCGAAACCGATTCATACGCCTTCGACATATCGCCTTTCTTCATGGAGACGGAAACGATCGTTCCGGACAAAGGGGCCGTAATTTTGGCTTTGGCTATGTCCTCTTCCAGCTTGACGAGTTCCTGCCGCTTCAGCTCGAAATCCAAACGATCCTGCTCCAGCTGCTCTGCGGTTTTCTCGGTAGCCCCGCGCAGCTTCTCGATCATGGCGATTTCTTCTTTCTGGATTTGCAGACGCTTCTGCCGCAGGTCGCGCTCCATATCGGAAACGTCGAGCTCCGCGATCGGCTGTCCTTTCTGCACGGCATCGCCGCTCTTCACGTATATCTCTTTAATCCTCTTGCCATCCTGGGTAAAGAAAATATCTTCTTCATTGACTGCCATCATTTTGCCGGCTCCGCGCACTTTCGTCTCGAGCGTATCGGTCTTGACCACGTAAGTCGGCTTCTGCGACAGCTTAGGAGGGCTGATCGTCGGCAGCGCTTCTTCCTCCGCTTCCTTCGGAAGCAGCGAACATCCCGTAGAAGCGAGCAGCGCTATGCATACGATGCCGACCAGCATCCTCTTTCCTTTAAACTTCGTACTGCTTGAATTTTCCGTCCACCATTTCGAATACATGGTCGGCAACCTCCAAAATCGTAGGATCATGTGTCGTCATGCAAATCGTAACCTGTTCTTCTTCGATAATGCTGCGAAAAACGCGCATAACCTGTGCACCCATCAGGGAATCAAGCTCGGCCGTCGGCTCGTCTGCGAGCAGAAGCGAAGGCCGGTGGGCAATCGATTTGGCAATCGCGACACGCTGTTGTTCGCCGCCTGAAAGTTCGAACGGACGATGATGCATCCGTTTGCCTAGTCCGACCAGCTCCAGACAGTGCTGCACGCGCGCTTTCCACTCCGAACGCGGCGCTCGGGCCATGCGGAGCGACAATTCCACGTTCTCGTATGCGGATAGTAACGGCATTAGCGCGTATGATTGGAAGATGAATCCAATTTCCTGCCGCCGAACTTCGGTTCTTTGCTCGTCGCTCCATGAATGAAAAGGCTGCCCTTTAAAAACGATTTGTCCGCTGTTCGGCTGGTCGAGTCCTCCGATTAGGTTCATTAACGTCGTCTTTCCGGAACCCGATCTGCCGCGCAGCATGACAAGCTGTTTCGGGTACAGCTCCATGCTTATGCCCTTTAGCACATGCAGCTTTTGGCTGCCGACCTGAAAGGATCGTTCAACATCCTTCGCCACGAGAAGCGGCTCGCTTGGGGCCGCAACCGATATCGCGCCATTCGCTTTGCTTCGCTCCGCATGTTCGCCCGGTTCCGTTTCGCCATACCCGGCTTGGGACGCTGGCGAAATCGCTGCGGCATGCTTAACGACAGCTTCCGGATCATCCTGCGAGCGCTGCCGCTTCGGTTCCCCCCCATTTTCCTGCAGGGATTGTTTCTTTCTAGCGAACCACGCCAATGCTCCACCCTCCCGTAATTTCGCGTCTCAGATAAGGAACCTGTCCATGACGCCATAGTTTCCCATAAGTATAGACGAAGCACCTAAGGAAAAAGTTACAAAAAATGAACATCATTTTCTTAAGAATCTATTAATTCCGACATTGCTGAAATTACGCAAAATAGAAAATTGAATTCGAGGCGGCCGTTTGTTACATTAGGGTTAACAAGCATGAGGTTGGAATCTAGTAGAATCTTGCAGCCGAAAGACTGCAGCAGAAGGAGAGAATCCCGTGAGCAAAGAAGACGACCTATTCGCCGCCATTAAAGCGAGGGATCTGGAAACGGTGCAAACGCTGATCGGCAACGATCCGTCCTTAACCGAATCCGAAAACGAGAACGGCATTTCCCCGATTCTGCTGGCTTCCTATTATGGAGCGCTTCCTATCGCTGATTTCATCCGGGCGAGAAAAGTACGGCTTACCCTGCATGAAGCGGCAGCGTTGGGCGATCTGGCGCAAGTTCGCGCCTCGATCGACGAGGCGGGCATGAACGTAGAAGCGATCTCGAAAGACGGCTTTTCGGCGCTTGGCCTCGCCTCCTTTTTCGGTCATAGGGACGTTGCCGCTTATTTGCTGGAGAAGGGAGCCGACGTCAACGCGCGTTCGCATAACCAAATGAAGGTCATGCCGCTTCATTCGGCGGTCGCGCATAGGCAAGCGGCCATCGTCGAGCTCCTGCTTGCCAAAGGCGCAAATGTGAACGCAAACCAGCATGGCGGCTGGACTCCGCTTCAAGGCGCCGCCCACAATAACGATACGGTCCTTATTCGGCTTCTAATCGAACACAGAGCAAACATCAACGCCCGAAACGACAGCGGCTTAAGCGCTCTCGGCATAGCACGGAAAGACAAACGTCAAGAAGCGGCTGCTTTGCTAGAGGAGCTTGGAGCTGTCGACTGACGACTTGGAGGTTATCGATAAATGCAATTCCCTATCCTAAACAGGCCGCTCGTCGAACGGCTGGAAGCTGCGGAAGCGGAATGTTTGACAGACAGGATGAACGCCATCCGGGAACGGCCGGGCAATCCCGAAGGCGTAGAGGTGATTGGGTTCGGGGGAGCAACGGCCTTTTACGCCAAAACGATGCCGTGGTCATGGTTCAATACCGTAAAGCGGCTCGGCGCGGAAGATATCGGCCGCCTTGACGAAATCCTCCTGTTTTACCGCGAAAGGAACCGCCCTTGCCAGTTCGAGTTGATCCCGTCCCGGACTACCCCGGAGCTGATGGACGCTTTAGCGGAAAGAGGCTTTTGCCAGACCGGCTTTCATACGACGCTCTACGGCGTCCCGGATATGGAAGGGACCGAATTGCCGGCGGAATTGTCGATCCGCGAGCTGCAAGAGGACGAATTTGAATTATACGGGGAGCTTCACTGCGTGGGCAGCGGGATGTCCGCTGACGGCAGATTGTATGTAGCGGCTAACAATAGAGTGCTGTACAATCGTCCGGGCTGGCGTTTCTTTATCGGATTTGTGGACGGGCAACCGGCTGGCGTCGGCGTCATGCACATGCGGGAGGGCATCGCCTCCTTTACCTTTGCCGCTACGGTGCCCGGTTATCGGAAACGCGGGCTGCAGTCCGCCCTTTTGCGCCGGCGGATTCGGGAAGCCGCCATTCATGGCTGCGATCTTCTTGTGAGCCAGGCCGCCTATGCTTCGACAAGCCAAAACAATATGGAGCGCGCCGGTATGCGCGTCGCCTACACCCGAGCGACCTGGAGCGAGAGAAAACGGTGATGGCAAACAAACGGCAAGTCCGGAACCCGTCCGGACTTGCCGTTTCCCTTTGTGGGGATTTTTCACGCCCGCCACTTGAAAAAGCGGCTTCCGATCGCGAAAGCAACCGCTCCCCAGACAGCCATCACGCCTACGTTCAGCCAAAACCCTCCGCCTACGGGAGCCAGCCCGTATACCATGCTGTCACGTATGCCATCCGCAAAATAGGTCAGCGGCAGCACGACCGAAACCGGCTTGATAAACTCGGGCAGCATCGACAATTCGAAGAAGATGCCGCTCAAGAACATCATCACAAAGCTCAGCAGGTTTGCGATGCCGAAATAGCTTTCCATCGTTTTGCTGAGCGCCGCTATCAGAAAGCCGATCGCCGAGAACGAAACGATGCCTACCGCCAGCACGATAATCAAGGAAACGATATGGACGTGAAGCGACGCTCCGAACAGCAGCACTCCGATCAGCGCAAGAAGAACCAGCTGGATGACCGCAAGCACGGCGCGCACCATCATATCGGCGAAGCCGAACGCCTTCGTGCTCATCGGCGAGAGCAGCAGCCTTTTCAGCAGGCCGTTTCTGCGCATTTCCACCATACCGACCATCCCGAACAGGCCGCCTTGCGAAATTGACATCGCCATCAGCCCGGTCAACAGAAAATCGATGTATTTCAGCTTATCGCTTCCGGAGGAAACGAAAGAGGGCTCAAGGGATAATTGAGGCTTAACGCCCGCAAGATTGTAATTGGCCTGCTGCAGCACACCGCCCATGATCCCGTTAAGCGCTTGAAACAGCGTAGAGTTTTCCTTTTCCTTATTCAGGACGAGCTCTATCGGCTTTCCCGGATCGGCTGGAATGGCGATGAGCGCATCGACGTCTTTTGCCTTTACCCATTCTTCCGCCTGCTGCCTGTCGGCCGGCCGTTCCTCCTTCCATTCGAGTACGGGAATTTGTTTTAGCGCCGCTAGCAGTGACTGGGATAGCGCATTGTCCTGTTCCGCTACAGCCGTCACCTTCGCTTCGAAGCTGCTGTCGCTTTTGCCTAACCCGCCGAAAATCATAAGAAAGACGACAAGCAGCAGCACCGGATAAAAAATAGACCAGAACCATACCTGCTTCTCGCGAAACGTAGTCTTGAAATTCGCCTCGAACAATTTGAGCAACTGCTTCATCGTCAGTCCCTCCATTCTTTGCCCGTGTAGGCAATAAAAACGTCCTCAAGGCTCATATCCTTGATGGAAATTTGTTCGATGCGATCCTCCCGCTCGGATGCCCACCGAAGCAAATGGAACAAGGATTCCTCCGGCTTCACGGTCCAGAATCGGAGATGCTCCCCATCCGCTTGCGTTCTCGTCACGGAGGGCATCGTTTCGAGCGCAGCCGTCACTTTACCGACAACCGCCTCGCCGGCAGCGAAAGCGAGCACCACTTCCCGTTCCTTCGTCAGACCGTCGATTAAATTTTTGGGCGTATCGAGAGCGATCACTCTTCCTTGGTCGACAATACAGACGCGGTCGCTCAGCTTTTCCGCTTCCTCCATATAGTGGGTGGTCAGAACCGTCGTCTTGCCCATTTCCTTCAAGGCCAGCACGATGTCCCATATGTTTCGGCGCGCTTGCGGATCGAGTCCTGTCGTGGGCTCGTCAAGAAATAAAATGTCCGGATCGTTGATCATCGCAAGGCCGATGGCGAGCCGCTGCTTTTGCCCGCCCGACAGCGCCTTCACCTTTTTGTTCCGGTGATCGCTCAAGTTTATGAGATCGATTATTTCGGAAGCCGGCCGGGATTTCTCGTATAGTGCCGCAAAAACATCCAAATTTTCATACACGCTAAGCAAATCGAACAGTGCGCTCGATTGGGGCTGCACGCCGATCACCTGCTTAATCCTCGCACCGTCCTTCTCCCAGCCGAGACCGGCTATACGGATTTCTCCCCTATCGGGCTTTTGCAGTCCTTCCACCATCTCCAGCGTCGTCGTTTTACCGGCGCCGTTAGGTCCGATGATCGTAAATACTTCGCCTTCCCCCACCGCAAAGCTGATCTCATCAACCGCGGTAACCGATCCGAACGTTTTGCGCAATCCGCTGACTTCAAGCATACGCATCGTCTTCCTCCTCCATCGTACGACTGATCGTTCATTATTCGTTCCCAAAAGACTTCTACCCCTTTATTGTAGAAGACTCTTCCTGCTCTCAGAACAGCCTCCGGCCTGTAAATGATCTCCTTCCCTAGACGGATAGCGGATACAACCAAAGGTCGCATCGGATCGGCGGATCGCAAAATAATCCCTATCTTTTTAATAGGAATTGAAGTATAATAAACGCAATAATTGAAATCGTGTACGCACAGAGGTGATGGAACATGAAGAAGCTGCTGGCTGCCGCCGTAATCGTCGGCGTGGCATCGATCGCAACGGCTTTTGCAGTAAACGGAAGCTCCGAAGAGAAGAAAGCCGAGCTGCCTACTCCACTGATCAAATTTAACGGGGATCAGGTCATTTACGCGGACAACTTTCCCGATTGCCACTAATCAAACTCGAAATTAATAAAAAGAGAAGCCCTTGTTCGAACAAGGTGCTTCTCTTTTTTTTGATAGATTCCGTATGTGGCGCTTGTCTGTGCTTACTTCCCGTATTCCTGCGGATTTTCGCGCCAAGTTTGCAGCAGGGAGACTTGTCCGGCGTCGATCTTGCCGATTTTGGCCGCTACGTCAAGCAGCGCCGTGTAGTTCGAGAGCGTATCCAGCGGAATGCTCTCGGCTGCGAAGGCGTCCAATGCCTGTTTAAACTGGTAGGTGAAAATCGCCAGCACGCGCTGCACGTCGCCGCCCGCTTCGCGTACCGCCAGCGCCGCCTTAAGCGAGCTGCCGCCGGTCGAAATGAGATCCTCGATAAGCACAACCTTCTGTCCCGGCTTCAATACGCCTTCAATCTGGTTTTGCTTTCCGTGGCCCTTTGCCTTGTCGCGGACGTAAACCATAGGAAGGTTAAGCTTCTGGGCAACGAACGCGCCGTGAGGAATTCCGCCTGTCGCAATTCCGGCAATGACTTCGGCGTCGGGCGCCTGCTCGCGGATCATTGCGGCAAAGCCTTCCGCTATGAGATCGCGGATTTCGGGATACGAAATCGTCAGCCGGTTGTCGCAATAAATCGGCGATTTGATGCCGGAAGTCCATGTGAACGGCTCGTTCGGGCTCAAGGCTACCGCTTCGATCTTCAGCAGCGCCTCCGCGATTTTTTCAGGCAGTTGTTGTACCGTTGTCGTCATATTAAACCAGCTCCTCTAAAATGGATTCAAGCGCCTCGCGCGGACTTGGCGCGGCGGTAATCGGACGGCCGATTACAATGTAATCGGTCCCTTGAGCAAAAGCTTCCTTAGGCGTCATCACGCGCGATTGGTCGCCGATAGCCGCCGATGCAGGTCGGATCCCCGGCGTAACCGTGACGAACGAGGCGCCGATCTCTTGCTTGATACGCACCACCTCGTGCGGGGAAGCAACAACGCCATGCAGCCCTGCTTCGCGGGTGAGACGCGCATAACGCAGCACGGCATCCTCTACGGAACCGGCTATGCCGATTTCCTCGTTCAGCATCGGCTGGCTTGTGCTCGTCAGCTGGGTGACGCCGATGACGATCGGCCGCTTGGCGCCGCTCGCGAGTCCCTTGTCCACACCCTCAAGAGCAGCTTCCATCATCTGCTTCCCGCCTGCCGCATGGACGTTGAACATATCGACGCCAAGACGCGCAATGCTCTCCGAGCCGCCTTTTACCGTATTCGGAATATCGTGCATTTTCAGATCGAGAAAGACGTGGTATCCTTCCTCCTTCAAGCGGGCGACGAATGCCGGTCCTTCCGCATAAAAGAGCTGCATGCCGACTTTAACAAAGCATGGAATGCCGCGCAGCGAAGAAAGCAGCATTTCCGCATCGCGAGCGGACGGATAGTCCAGCGCTACCATAATGCGTCCGGCTATAGCTGTGTTATTTCCCGTTTCCGTACTCATTCGCATCGCCTCCGTATATGATCTTTAACGTGAATGCTTGTTACTTTTGGGGAGCCTCTTGGATATTCCCCATTCCTATATCGCACGGGAAGCTTAATTCCCGCGGGAATTAAGCTTCCTGACAAACCAGTATTAAGCTTTAACAGCAGCGTCTGCCGGCATCGGACGGGAGGAGAAGTTGATCGACTCCAGCACGTGCAGCAAGGCACGGACCGTATCGAGGGACGTCATACACACAACGCCGTTCTCTACCGCCTCACGGCGGATGCGGAATCCGTCGCGCTCAGGCATTTTGCCCTTCGTCAGCGTGTTGACTACAAAATGAGCTTCGCCGTTGCGGATCAGGTCCAAGATGTTCGGCGAGCCTTCGCTCAGCTTATTCACCTTCATGACATGGATGCCTGCTTCCTGCAGCGCCTTCGCCGTTCCGCCTGTGGCGGCGATTTTGTAGCCGATCGCAGCGTAGCCGCGCAAAATTTCGATCGCTTCTTCTTTATCCTTGTCGGCAACGGTTGCGATGATCGCGCCTGTCGGCGGAATTTTCATTCCCGAGCCGATTAAGCCTTTGTACAAGGCTTTCGCATAGTTCGTGTCGCGGCCCATGACTTCGCCCGTCGACTTCATTTCCGGACCGAGCGTCGTATCGACGCGGCGCAGCTTCGCAAAGGAGAAGACCGGCACTTTAACCGATACGTAGTTGTCTTCCGGCCACAGGCCTTGCTCGTAGCCCATATCCTTCAGCTTTTCGCCCATAATGACGCGCGTTGCAACGTTCGCCATCGGAATTTTGGTCACTTTGCTCAGGAACGGAACCGTACGCGAGGAGCGCGGGTTCACTTCGATAACGTACACTTGATCCTGGAAGATAACGAACTGGATGTTCACCAGACCGACTACGTTCAAGCCTTTTGCGATTTTAATAGTGATGTCGACCATCTGCTGCTTGATCTCGTCCGACAGCGATTGCGGCGGATAAACCGCGATCGAGTCGCCCGAGTGAACGCCGGCGCGCTCGACATGCTCCATGATGCCCGGCACGAGCACCGTTTCGCCGTCGCAAATCGCGTCGACTTCCGCTTCTTTACCCAGCATGTAGCGGTCGATCAGAACCGGATGCTCCGGATTGATCTTCACGGCGTACTCCATGTAGCTAAGCAGCTCGGCATCGGAGTAAACGATCTCCATCGCGCGTCCGCCAAGGACATACGAAGGACGTACGAGCACCGGATAGCCGAATTGCGAAGCGACGCCAACCGCATCGTTCACGGACGTAACCGTTCCGCCCGGAGGCTGAGCGATGTTGAGGCTGCGCAGCAGCGCTTCGAACCGTTTGCGGTCTTCCGCCGTATCGATGCTCTCCAGATCGGAGCCGAGAATGCGCACGCCCGCTTTGGACAGCGGTGCGGCAAGGTTGATCGCCGTTTGGCCGCCGAACTGAACGATGACGCCGATCGGCTTCTCGCGTTCGATGATGTTCATGACGTCTTCGAAGAAAAGCGGCTCGAAGTAGAGTCTGTCGGACGTGTTGAAGTCCGTCGATACCGTTTCCGGGTTGTTGTTAATAATGACCGCTTCGTAGCCGGCGTTTTGGATCGCCCAAACCGCGTGAACCGTCGAGTAGTCGAACTCGATCCCTTGGCCGATCCGGATCGGACCCGAGCCGAGAACGAGCACTTTTTGCTTCGTCGTTTCCTGTACTTCGTCTTCCGTCTCGTAAGTCGAGTAGTAGTATGGCGTCGTAGCTTCGAATTCCGCGGCGCACGTATCTACCATTTTGTAAACCGGCTTCAGGTTCAGCTGCAGGCGGTATTCGCGAACGTCCGCTTCCAGCGTGTATTTAAGATCCGGATTAGCCAGGCGGCGCAGCTCGGCGATCGCGCGGTCGGTGAACCCTTTGCGCTTCGCTTCATTGAGCAGCTCAGGCGTCAATTCCGTTTGCTGAATCTCGTTCTCGAAGCGGATCATGCCTTCCAGCTTGTTCAGGAACCACCAGTCGATTTTCGTCAACTCTTGAATTTGCTCGAGCGTATAGCCGCGGCGGAAAGCTTCGGCGATCAGGAACATGCGCTCGTCGTCCGGCTTCTGCAAGCGGAGCTCAAGCGTTTCTTTATCAAGCGATTCCGCGTCTTTCAGGTAGAGGCGATGAACGCCGATCTCTAGCGAACGGATCGCTTTATGGATCGACTCCTCGAACGTACGGCCGATGGCCATGACTTCCCCGGTCGCTTTCATTTGCGTGCCCAGTTTGCGATTAGCCGCTGTGAACTTGTCGAACGGCCAACGCGGAATTTTCGATACGATATAGTCGAGCGTCGGCTCGAAGCAAGCGTACGTCTGCCCCGTAACCGGATTTTTCAGCTCGTCGAGCGTGTAGCCGATCGCGATTTTCGCCGCCATTTTGGCAATCGGGTATCCCGTAGCCTTGGAAGCGAGCGCGGAAGACCGGCTGACGCGCGGATTTACTTCGATAACGTAGTATTGGAAGCTGTGCGGATCAAGTGCGAATTGAACGTTACAGCCGCCTTCGATGTTCAGCGCCTGAATGATTTTGATCGATGCCGCGCGCAGCATTTGATACTCGCGGTCCGACAACGTTTGGCTCGGCGCGACTACGATGCTGTCGCCCGTGTGAACGCCGACCGGGTCGAAGTTCTCCATGTTGCACACGACGATACAGTTATCGTTTGCATCGCGCATGACTTCGTATTCGACTTCCTTCATGCCGGCGATGCTTTTCTCAACGAGACATTGGCCGATCGGGCTGTAACGGATACCCGAAGAAACGGTTTCGATCAGCTCTTCTTCGGAATTCGTAATGCCGCCGCCCGTTCCGCCGAGCGTGTAAGCCGGACGGACGATGATCGGGTACCCGATCTCGTTAGCGAAGTCTACCGCTTCTTTCACTGTCGTTACGATTACGCTGTCCGGAACCGGCTGCTCCAGCTCGCGCATCAGATCGCGGAACAAGTCGCGGTCTTCCGCTTTTTCGATCGCGGTCAGCTGCGTACCGAGCAGTTTCACGTTTTCGCGCTCCAGTACGCCGTGACGGGCGAGCTCTACCGCCATGTTAAGGCCGGTTTGACCGCCTAGCGTCGGCAGAAGGCCGTCCGGACGCTCTTGACGAATGATTTGCGTTACGAATTCGAGCGTAATCGGCTCGATATATACTTTATCCGCCATGTTCGTGTCGGTCATGATCGTGGCAGGATTGCTGTTGATTAGAACGACCTCGTAGCCTTCTTCTTTCAGCGCTTGGCATGCTTGCGTGCCTGCGTAGTCAAACTCGGCCGCTTGTCCGATGACGATCGGGCCGGACCCGATCACGAGAATCTTTTTGAGGGAATTATTTTTGGGCATAAGTCAGTTCTCCTTTCGGCGCGGCTTGCTTCGCTGCTTGTGCTTCCGCACGCATGATGGCTTGACGCGGCGGCAGCGGATTTTGTTCTTTATGTTTACGGATCATGGCGATGAAATCATCGAACAGGTAGCTCGAGTCGAACGGACCCGGCGACGCTTCCGGATGGTATTGCACCGAGAAAGCCGGGTAAGTCTTGTGACGCAATCCTTCGATCGTGCCGTCGTTGTTGTTGATGTGCGTCACTTCAAGCGGCGTGCCTTTGATCGATTCTTCCATAACGGCATAGCCGTGGTTTTGCGATGTAATGTAGCAGCGTCCGGTAGCCAGATCTTTGACCGGGTGATTGCCGCCGCGGTGTCCGAATTTCATTTTGGTCGTGTCGGCCCCGCATGCGAGCGCGAACAGCTGGTGACCGAGGCAGATGCCGAAAATCGGAATTTCGCCAAGCACTTCGGCGATAACCTTAGCCGCGTGCGGAACGTCCTTCGGATCCCCAGGGCCGTTGGACAACAGGATGCCGTCCGGCTTCAGGCGGCGGATTTGATCGGCCGTCGCGTCTTGCGGCACGACGACGACGTCGCAACCGCGTTTGGTCAAATCGCGGATAATGCCGCTCTTCGCGCCGTAGTCGACCAAGACGACGCGTTCTTTCGTACCCGGGCAGCCGAATACGCTCTTTGTCGAAACGCGCGATACTTGATCCGTCATCAGGCTGGACGCGCCGAGCTGCTCTTTCAGTTCGGCCAGCGATTTGTTCGATGTCGTGAGCAAGCCCTTCATCGTTCCGTGGTGACGAAGAATCCGGGTCAGCATGCGCGTGTCGATTTCGCTGATGCCGGTGATGCCGTATTCCTTCAGCAGGTGGTCGAGCGTATACTGGGCGCGCCAGTTGCTCGGCACCGTTTCGTATTGGCGTACGACGAAGCCGTGAATGAACGGACGAACCGATTCGAAGTCGTCGCGCGCAATCCCGTAGTTGCCGATCAGCGGGTACGTCATCGTGACGATTTGACCGCAGTACGACGGATCGGAAAGCACCTCTTGATAGCCTGTAATCCCTGTGTTAAATACGACTTCGCCCGTAGACTCGCCTTCGCTTCCAAACGCCTTGCCCGTAAACAGCGTGCCGTCTTCCAGCAACAATCTTGCCTGCATATATCTCGCTCCTTCATGGTTATTCATAAGAACAATCAACCTTCTAAGGTTTCACTGCGTGTTACCATATTGCCCGGAAGCTCAAACATCTTGTTTTGCGTTCTTTTGATTAGGTTTCAAGGATAGAACGCAAAGCCAAAACTCGCCCTCGGTCAACATGGCAACCCTCCGCTTCACGCGAATGTTATATTCAATGTCTACCTTTCACTCGCTCGCCTAAGCCGACCAAACCACGCGTCCGCCGACAATCGTAAGCGCAGGCCAGCCTTGCAGCTTCCAGCCGGTGAACGGCGTATTGCGGCCTTTCGACGCGAATTTGTCCGGGTCGACCGCTTGCTCGTTGTCGAGATCGATGATCGTCAAGTCCGCGATGGCACCGACTTCGAGCTTGCCGTAAGGCAGTCCGAACACTTCGGCCGGCTTGGCGGTCATCTTGTCGAGCAGGAACTCGAGCGTCCAGCGTCCGCTCTTCACGAATTTCGTGTACAGAAGCGGGAACGCGGTTTCGAAGCCGACGATGCCGAACGGCGCAAGCTGCATGCCTTTCGCCTTTTCTTCTTGGCTGTGCGGGGCATGGTCGGTAACGATGATGTCGATCGTTCCGTCCTCCAGGCCTTCCAGCACGGCTTGAACGTCGCGCGGCGTACGCAGCGGCGGATTCATTTTCCAGTTCGCGTCCATGTTGTCCGGAATATCTTCGTCCGACAGAAGAAGGTGATGCGGACAAACTTCCGCGGTCACTTTCACGCCATACCGTTTGCCGTCCCGGATCAGCCGGACCGATTGCTCGGTGCTGACGTGGCACACGTGATAGTGAACGCCTGTCGCTTCCGCCAGCAAAATGTCGCGCCCTACATGGATCGCTTCCGATTCGTTCGGGATCCCCTTAAGGCCGTGCTTCCGGCTGAACGCGCCTTCACTGACCGCTCTGCCTTCGACAAGCGTGTTGTCTTCGCAGTGCGCGATAACCGGCATGCCGATCGATGCGGCTTTTGCCATCGCGTCTTTCATCATTTGTGCGCTTTGTACGCCGACGCCGTCATCCGTGAACCCGACGATGCCCGCTCCCTTCAGCGCGTCAAAATCGGTCAGCTCGCGGCCGAGCTGGTTCTTCGTGATGCAGCCGTAAGGCAGCACTCTTACGATGCCTTCCGTTTGCGCCTTGTCCAGCACGTAGTTCACCGTGTCGACCGTATCGATAACCGGACGGGTGTTCGGCATGCAAGCGATTGTCGTAAAGCCGCCGCACGCTGCCGAGCGCGTTCCTGTCGCAATCGTTTCTTTATGCTCGAAGCCCGGCTCGCGAAGATGCACATGCATGTCGATGAGTCCTGCGGATACGAGCTTTCCTTGAGCGTCGATGACCTCGTGTCCCGCTGTGTCGAGAGTTTCCGAGCCTTCGACGATTTTCGCTATTTTTCCTTCTTCTATCAAAAGGTGTTTACCGGACGTTTCGTTGCTGCCGCTAACTGCCTTTGCGTTGATAATCCAGATTCCCATCCTGTCTCCACCTTCCATTACGGCTTCTATGGTTTCCATTGCTCGCTCGATATCCGAGCTTTAGTTTAGCGCCCGCTCGATGACGGCCATGCGGATCGGCACGCCGTTGCTCATTTGCGTAAAGATTTTCGACCGTTCGTGCTCGACCAATTCGTCGTCGATTTCGACGTTCCGGTTTACCGGCGCCGGGTGCATGATGATCGCATGAGGCGCCATTCGGCCGAGCCGCTCTACCGTCAAC
The DNA here is from genome assembly GCF_046244365.1 of Paenibacillus litoralis. Taxonomy (NCBI): domain Bacteria; kingdom Bacillati; phylum Bacillota; class Bacilli; order Caryophanales; family Paenibacillaceae; genus Paenibacillus; species Paenibacillus litoralis. Next base: position 5,526,580 of record NZ_CP176395.1, read on the forward strand.
CCGTATTGTGCCCGGTAATCGTCGGCGGATGTAAACAGGGCGTTGTCATGCCGCTCCAGCTGCACCCTCAGCATCATGACGACGTCGGCTTTCAGCGCTTCGTCCATCGTGACATACGGCGCGTGCGCTTCAAGCTCCGGCGCCTTCATCATGTCGGGTGCGCAGAAGCTCACATTCGCGCCTACCGCCTTCAGCGCCCACAGATTCGAACGCGCCACGCGGCTGTGCTGAATGTCTCCGATGATGGATACGTTCAAGCCCTTCAACTCGCCGAACTGCTTGCGCATCGTATACAAGTCGAGCAGCGCTTGCGTCGGATGCTCGTTATTGCCGTCTCCCGCATTGATCAAGGGGACTTGCACCCGCTCGACCAGCTCCTGGAGAACGCCGTTCGGCTTCAGGCGAATGACGCCCGCGTCGATGCCCATCGATTCGAGCGTCCGCACCGTGTCGTAGATCGACTCGCCCTTTTGCACGCTCGAGACGGCAGCGGCAAAGTTCAGCACCTGCACGCCCAATCTCTTCTCCGCTACTTCAAAGGAAAACCGCGTTCTTGTGCTGTTCTCGAAAAACATGTTGGCGACGAATTTCCCGCTGTGCAAAGCCGTCACCTTCGACTCGTGCTGCTCCCAATAAGCGGCGCGGTCCAGGATGTCGGTAATGTCTTGCCCGCCCATCCCTTTTAACCCGAGTAAATGTTTTTGCGTCATCGTGTTCGTAGTTGTCATGAAGACGGCCTCCTCTGTTGTAAAATGAGTACTTTATCTATACCATCGACTTCCGCGATTTGAACTTCGATCGCTTCCATCTTGGAGGTAGGCACGTTTTTTCCGACATAGTCGGGCCGGATCGGAAGCTCGCGATGGCCGCGGTCCACAAGCACCGCCAGCTGGATCGATTGCGGCCTGCCCTGGTCCATCAGCGCATCCATGGCCGCCCTCACCGTCCGTCCGGTATAAAGAACGTCGTCGAACAGGATCAGCTTCTTGTCATGGACCGGAAGCATGGCGCCGGAGGAGGTCCTTGCTCCTTCCCGTTTGCCCCCTCGGTCGTCCCGGTAGGCCGTGACGTCGATTTCGGCAACGGGCATCGGGATGCCCTCGATTTCGTGAATCCGCTCGGCGATCCGCCTCGCAAGGTAGATGCCCCGCGTTCGAATGCCGACCAGCATACAGTTTTCGACACCTTTATTTTTTTCCAAAATTTCATGGGCAATCCGCGTCAACGCACGCCGTATCGCGGTTTCGTCCATGATGGCATGCTCTTCGTGAGACATGGCTCTCTCTCCTAGCGTCCCTCCGAACCGTGATGCCGGCTCCCTGTCGTTGGAGGAATCGGGAAAATGTCGTGCCTAAACCTACAAAAAAACCTTTGCCCGCAGGCAAAGGTTACGTACACGAGAAGTCGTCCGTTTCCGCAAGAGAACAATGCGGGCGCATAGCTGCGCCAGCCGATCACTTGCGAACCGTCTTCTTAGTCGTTCACCTTGCCAGCCTCACGGGACTGAATCTTAAAGGTGCTATGCGATTAAAGGAATTATCCCACTTTCGACAAAAGAAGTCAATAAGCATTTTCACGATTTATTTTCAACAGGGGGACGGCCGAAGCCCTTACATCGTTTTATATTGATATACTTCGCGAATCGCATCCTCGATATCCGGTTCTTTTACGCTCAAATCCTGGACATTCAGCTTTTGCGACAAATCCGCGATCAGGTCGGACGCCGTAATCTCGTGCTTATTGAACCGGTACGTGATTTGCATACCGTCCTGCTTGACCGTTTCGGCCAGCGGATGGTGAAGATCCGCTGCAGGCTCCGCCAGGGTCAGCTCCAGCAGCCGATAGGGAGCCACCTTGCCGACAATATCCGACAACGGCCCGTCCTCCACGATTTTACCGTGGTTGACGACGATCAGCCTCTTACACAGCTGCTCCACATCGTCCAGATCGTGCGTAGTCAGAATGACCGTCGTCCGCCGCCGCTTGTTAATCTCTTTAATAAAGCTGCGGATCGCATGCTTTGCTTCTACATCGAGGCCTATGGTCGGCTCGTCCAGAAATAAGATCGAAGGGGAATGCAGCATAGCGGCCGCCAAATCGCCTTTCATCCGTTGTCCGAGCGAGAGCTGTCTGACCGGCGTATCGATCAGCTCGTCGATTTTGAGCACCTCGTTCATCAGCTTCATATTCGCTAGAAACGTTTCGTTATCGATCTTGTAGATGCGTTTCAGCAGCTCGAACGATTCCCCAAGACGCAAATCCCAATACAGCTGCGTGCGCTGTCCGAAAACGACGCCGAGCCGCTTGACCACTTCCTTCCTGCTTTGCTGCGGGGAAATGCCGTCGACGCGAATCGTTCCCGATGTCGGATGTAGGATGCCCGCCAGCATTTTAATCGTGGTGCTTTTGCCTGCACCGTTCGGTCCGATATAGCCGACGATTTCGCCTTCCTCGATCGAGAAGCTGATGCCGTCGACGCCGCGCACTTTTTTCTTCTCGGGCTTGAAGAGACTTGCGAGAGAGCCGCGCAGCCCGCTTTTTTTCTTCACAAGCATGTATTCCTTCATCAAGTCTTTCACTTCGATTAGCGCCATCCGATCACCTCATGAGCCGGAGCTTTCGTATTTTTTCAATCCGATATGAAACACCTTGTGGGCGATAAAGAACGTAAGCAATCCTACGACCGGGGTCCAGACGGCAAGCCCTACCGGAATCGTAAACCCATCCTCTTGACCGAGAAAGTCGGCGGCCGGATAGAAGCTGATAAAACCGATCGGAATCACGAACGTGAGCAATAGCTGCAGCGCGTAAGGATAGATCGACAACGGGTACAATGTCGCCCTTTCCATCATGTTTATCGTCAAAGATATGAGCGAACGCGAGCCTTTGGTCCAAAAAGCGACACAGCCAAGCAGCGTATAAATGGCTGAACGAATGAGCGCCCCTCCTGCGATCACAAGCAGAAGCTTCACGATATTCAGGACGGACCAGTCGAAGTCGACCAGCGAGCAAGCGTAGAAAAAAATTACCGTTCCCGGAATAAGATCGATCAGTCCGATAAAATTGAAATAATTGAACGCGAACTGGAAAAACACGTTCATCGGGCGAAGCAGCATCCGGTCGAAGCCGCCGTGCACGACCATGTGGTCCATGTTCCAGGATTGGATGAACAACACCACCATGACGCCATGGCTTAACAGGCCGAGTCCGTATACGAATGCCAGCTGCGGGAAATCCCAGCCGTTAAGCGCTTGGAACCGCTCTACAAGAATGTTGAGCATCCATGCGCCGGCGAAATATTGCATCGGAATCATGATCAGCCAGCTGACCAGAAAGAGCGGATATTCGATTTGCCTCTGTATCGCCATCCGGATCAGGAAGCCGGCGACGGTGGCATGATATTTGATCGCGTGCAGCATCTTCATCCCCCTTGTATCATCGTGCTTCGCTTGGCTTTACGCCATACGACCGCAACCAGCGCCGCGAACAGCAGCACCCACACGGCTTGTATCCCCAATGCCCGGAGCGCTTCGGTTTGCGAGAGCTTTCCGATATAAATGCCGAGGGGCGTTTGGTAGGTATATTGAAACGGAAGAAATGCCGACACGGTTTGCACGCTCTGCGGAAAAAACCACATCGGCACCAGGCTGCCGGACAGCACGCGAACGAACGCGTCTTTCACATTGCCCATATTGCCGAGCTCCATTACCCAAAATGCCGTCAGCCCAGTCAAGGCGCTAAGCAGCCAAAGGATAGAGAAGCTTAACGCGCAGCTGACGACAAATAAGAGAAACGCCGTAAAACTTGCCGGAACCGGCAGCTGAAAGAAGATCGCGCTGAAAACGAAAAGCGGCAGCACCTTGTTGAGCAGCGAACTGACGGAGGAGCCGATATCCTCGGCCAAATAGTAGCCAAGCAGCCGAATCGGCTTGATCAAGTCGATCGCCACCTGCCCTTCGCGGATACGCTGGTTAATCATGTTATCCACGTTGCAGGTGAACAAGCCGGCGAGCAAAGATGACAATATCGCATACGTCACCATTTGATTTTGGTTTAGCGATTCGACGCTAGGTATCCCCGAGTAGGCGGATTTCCATAGAAAGATCGTCGCCAGCAGCAGAAACAGATTTGTCCCGATCGTCGCAAACACTTCGAAACGGTAGGCGAGCGACGTCAAAATCCGCATTTTCATGACATACAAATAAGCCTGCATTCGCACCCCTCCCGCTATTGTTGATATGGGCTTGTTATGGAAATTAACGTTCATTATAGTTTGGTAAAATAAGGTTTGTAAAGGTACATTTTCGTTTCGTTAAAAGTTTCCCTGCCCCCCAATTAATCGCCAAAAAAGCCGGCGCCTGTCGGGACAGGGCCGGCCTTTTGAAGGAATGCCGCAAGCCGTTATAGGCTTACAGCGAAAGTTTCGTCATGCGTTCTACCGCTTTTTCCGTGTTTTCACGGCTTCCGAATGCGGTCAAGCGGAAATAGCCTTCGCCGCTCTGGCCGAACCCTACGCCCGGCGTGCCGACGATGTTCGCTTCGCTCAGCAGCTTGTCGAAAAACGCCCACGAGCTCAGTCCGCTCGGCGTTCTCAACCAGATGTAAGGAGCGTTTACGCCGCCGTACACTTCAAATCCGAGGCTTTTGACGCCTTCGCGGATGATTTTTGCGTTCGTCATGTAGTAGTCGACTAGCTGGCGGATTTGCTCTTTGCCCGCTTCCGTGTAGATGGCTGCGGCGCCTTTTTGCGTGACGTAGGAGCAGCCGTTGAACTTCGTCGTCTGACGGCGGTTCCACAGGTCGCGCACCGTGACGGAGTTGCCGTCCTCGTCGTAGGCTTTTACGCCCTTCGGAACGACGGTGTACGCGCAGCGGACGCCGGTAAAGCCCGCCGTTTTGGAATAGCTGCGGAATTCGATCGCGACGTCCTTCGCGCCTTCGATTTCATAAATGCTGCGAGGCACGTCTTCTTCTTGAATGTAAGCCTCGTATGCCGAATCGTACAAAATGATGCATTTGTTCGCTTTGGCGAAATCGACCCACTTCTTCAGCTCTTCCTTGGACAATGTCATTCCCGTCGGATTGTTCGGGTAGCACAAGTAAATGAGATCGACTTTCTTGTCAGGCAGGCTCGGGATGAAATGATTTTCCGCGTTGCACGGCAAGTAGACGATATTTTCGTACCGGTTAGCCGATTTGTTATATTCGCCGGAGCGCCCTGCCATTACGTTGCTGTCTACATATACCGGGTAAACGGGGTCCGTAACCGCAATGACCGTGTCCAGGCTAAAAATCTCTTGAATGTTCGCAACGTCGCATTTCGAACCGTCGCTGACAAAAACTTCATCGGTGTCGAGGCTAATGCCGCGCGTTTTATAGTCGTTCTCGATGATTTGCGTAATCAGAAAATCATAGCCTTGCTCCGGTCCGTAGCCTTTGAACGACGCGGAATTCGCAAGCTCGTCTACGGCCGCGTGCATCCCGGACAGAACGGCGTCCGGAAGCGGACGGGTAACGTCGCCGATGCCCAAGCTGATAATGCTTGCATTCGGGTTTTCGCTGATGAACGTATTGCGCCGGCGGGCAACCTCGGAGAACAAATAGCTTCCTTGCAACTGCAAGTAGTTTTGGTTGATTTTTGCCATGGTTTGACCTCTTTCTGCCTCATTTACTGCCTTCCTGCGAAGGCTTGTTTACTTATAATGATGGCATAATTTCGGCTTGCGACGGAATGACCTTTTCGCCCAAAAACATGTACTTTGACGCCAAACGAAACGACTTGCAGAAGCCCGAATTCCATCCGGCCACGCCGGTAATACATCTATGTTATTCTTTGCGCAGTCTCGTCAGAACGAGCTGCATATCTTCGGGCAACGGCGCTTCAAACTCCATGTATTCGCCGGTGCGGGGATGCTCGAAGCCGAGTACCGCCGCATGCAGAGCTTGTCCCTCCATGTCAAGCGAGCCCTTGCTCTTGCTGTAAAACGGATCGCCGACCAACGGGTGGCCGATGAACTTCATATGGACACGGATCTGATGCGTGCGCCCCGTCTCCAGCTTCAGCTCGAGCAGCGTATACTTGTCGAATCGCTCCGCGACCAGAAAATGCGTAACGGCATGTTTGCTGTTCTTGTCCGTAACCGCAAAAAGCTTGCGGTCCTGAGAGTCCCGTCCGATCGGCGCGTCCACCGTGCCGTGATCATGCGAAACTTTGCCATGCACCAAAGCCAAGTATTTACGGGTTACCGTATGCGCCTTAAGCTGTGAGGCAAGCCCGTTATGGGCCAAATCGTTCTTGGCCGCCATGAGCAAGCCGGACGTATCTTTATCGATGCGATGGACGATGCCGGGGCGAAGCTCGCCGTTGATGCCGGACAGATCCTTGCAGTGGTGGAGCAGCGCATTTACCAGCGTCCCCGAATAGTGGCCGGGCGCCGGATGGACGACCAGTCCGCGCGGTTTGTTCACGACTATGACGTCACTGTCCTCGTACACGACTTCAAGCGGAATCGGCTCCGCTTCGATCGCGGCATCGACCGGCTCCGGAATGCGGACGATCACCTCGTCGCCTGCTTGAAGCTTGTGATTCGGCTTAACCGGATTGCCGCCGACGGTCACATGTCCGTTTTTGATCCACAGTTGCACCTGGGAGCGAGAATAGCTTTCGTCAACCGATTCCGCCACATATTTATCGATTCGCTCGCCGCTGTTTTCAGGTTCTACAATCAGCTCAAGCAAATCAGCCGTTTCCGGCTCAAGATCCGTGCGATTCATTGGCGTTGCCTCTTCTTTCTTGCAGCCAGCTGCGGATAGCGTCAAGGAAAATAAGCGCGACGCCGATTACGATTGCGGAATCCGCCAGATTGAAAATGGCGAACGTATAGTCGATCGCTTTACCGAAAAGCGAAAATTGGAAGCGGAATTGCAAAAAGTCCACGACTTCGCCGGTTAAAGCCCGGTCGAGAAAATTGCCTACCGCCCCCCCGAGCAGCAAACAGAGCGCCCAAGCCAGAAGCTTACGATTGCTTTTGATCATTTTGAGCAAATACCAGACGACCCCGATAACGACTACCGTCGTCACCAACAGAAAAAACCAGCGCTGCCCTTCCAAAATACTAAACGCCGCCCCGGTATTGCGATGCGAAGTAATCTGAAAAAATTCGCCGATTACCGGACGAGACTCATAGAGCCCCATCTTGTTTTTGACGAGCCACTTCGATCCTTGATCGAGTAAAAACACCACTAATGCGATAATGAAATAAAACAAATGCAGCCCTCCTCTTCAAATATCCCCGCAAATCGGCGTTGGCACCGGAGCATTTACCGGGTACGAACGCTGCGGGGCCACAAAAATCACAGAAACGTTATTCTCCATCCCTGCGACAATCTACGCGCCAGCCGGGCCGCGGTTTCAAATCGCTAATAGGCCCTGCCCTCGAGCTGCGCCTTCACGTATTTTACGACTTCCGCGATGTAATCGCCGACGATCGGCAAATTCAAGGCGCCGAGCGCTTGCAAGATGTACAGGATCGTGGAGGCGAAAAACGTAAAGCCGATCGCGATTCCTACGCCTCTCGAGATACCGGCGATAATGTTCGTAAAAATAATTTTGCGCGGGCTGTTCAAAAGCTGCACGTAATCCGCGATCTGCACCCGCTCCATTTGATTCGCCATTTCGGTAATCCGTTTGTTCATATCGGCGAGCAGTTTATTTTCGCTTTCGCCGTCAGGCTTATTCTTCTTTTCCTGCTGATCGGACTGATGATCCGATTGCCCGTCGGACTGCTGTTCCGCATCCGTCATGCCGCTGTCCGGAATCTTCTCCTTCTCGTCGATCCTGCCGTTCATACGATCCCCTCCCGGGGGTCCGAATAACCCCGCATATCGAAGTAAGCCCGCATCATCCGGTAAAGCTATACGATGCCATCCGCTTCCGCCGGCATGCTGCAGGCCCCATTAATGCTAAGTGCTGACAACGGCTAATCCGGCGGATCTTGCGATCCGCCCGACAAGGATGCTATTCGGTCCCGCCCCTCATACCGATAGGCAGCGTCACGCTTACGACAGCACCTTCACAACGTCCGAACATCGGCGGCAGAGCGTCGGATGGGCTTCGTCCTCGCCTACTTCGGGGGTCACGATCCAGCAGCGCTCGCACTTCTCCCCATCCGCGACCGATACCTGCGCCGATATCCCCTTCAACCGCATCGCATCGGACGGAACGGCATCATCTGCACGGTGAACCTGTACAGCCGATACGATAAACAATTGATCCAGAGCCTTGAATTGCGCTAACAGCCGTGTATGCTCTTCATTCGGATACAGATCGAGCTTCGCTCCGAGCGCGTTGCCGATTACTTTCCGATTTCGGGCATCTTCAAGCGCTTTATTCACTTCATTCTTCACTTCGATGAATTGATTCCATTTGAGTTCGAGCTGCTCGTCGTAGAGCGAAGTATCCGCATCAGGGATCTCCGTGAGCTGAACGCTTTGCTCGGTAACGCCCGGAATATGCTTCCACACTTCATCCGCCGTATGCGGCAAAATCGGCGCAATCAGCTTAGTTATTACCGTAAGCGCCTCGTATAATACGGTTTGTGCCGCTTTCCTGCCGATGTCTCCCGGCGCGCTTGCATAGATGCGATCCTTGATGATTTCCAGATAGAACGCGCTCAATTCGACCGAACAGAAATGATGGATCGATTGATAAACGATATGGAACTCATATTGATCGTAGGCTTTCACGACGCGCTCGTTCAACCGGTTCAGCCCGATCAGCGCGTAGCGGTCAAGCTCGTTCATTTGCGATGGCTGTACGCGGTCGGCTGACGGATCGAAGCCTGCCAAGTTGCCCAGGAAGTAACGCAGCGTGTTCCTGATTTTCCGGTAAATTTCCGAAGTTTGCGCCAAAATGCCGTCCGAAATGCGCTGATCCTCCTGGTAGTCGACGGAAGACACCCACAGGCGCAAAATATCCGCGCCGAGCTTGTCGCATACTTGATTCGGATCGATCGTATTTCCGAGCGATTTGGACATTTTGCGGCCCTCGCCGTCCAGCGTAAAGCCATGGCTCAAAATGCCTTTATAGGGCGCTTGCCCGTAAACGGCCGTCCCCGTGATCAACGAGGAGTTGTACCAGCCGCGATACTGATCGGAGCCTTCCAGATACAGATCCGCCGGCCACTGCAAATCTTCCCTTGTCTCCAGTACGCCGGCATGGCTCGAGCCGGAGTCGAACCAAACGTCCATAATGTCCGTTTCCTTGCGGAAATGGTCGTGTCCGCACTTTGGACATGCCGTTCCTTCAGGCAGCAGCTCCTTCTCGTCCTTGATGAACCAGGCGTTGGAGCCTTCCTTTTCGAAAATTGCGGCGACGTGCCCGATCGTCTGCTCGTTTACGATCGGTTCGTTGCAGGACCGACAATAGAAGATCGGAATCGGTACGCCCCACGCGCGCTGACGCGAGATACACCAGTCTCCGCGATCGGCAATCATATTGTGGAGGCGTATTTCGCCCCAGTTCGGCGTCCACTTCACCTGCTTGATTTGTTCCAGCATTTCCGTCCGGAATTTATCGATCGAAGCGAACCACTGCTCGGTGGCGCGGTAGATGACCGGTTTCTTGGTCCGCCAGTCATGCGCATATTGGTGATTGACCGTCGCTTGCTTAAGCAGAAGTCCCGCTTGCGTAAGCGTTTCAAGAATCGGACCGTTCGCTTTCTCGTAAAACATGCCTTCGAATCCAGGCGCTTCCGCCGTCAGCTTCCCTTGGTCGTCCACCGGGCATAGGACGCCGATATTGTAGCGCTGACCGATTGCGAAGTCGTCTTCCCCGTGTCCGGGAGCCGTGTGCACGCAGCCGGTACCGGCTTCGAGCGTTACATGCTCGCCGGTCATGACAAGCGACTCCCGCTCATAGAACGGGTGCTTGCAGGTGACCAATTCGAGCTCGGCGCCTTTGACGGTGGTCAATACTTGATAGGAAGTCCAGCCGATTTCCTTCGCCGCCGTTTCGAGCAGCCCTTGCGCGAGTACGTACTTGCCGCCGTTTGCCTCGACGACCGCATAGTCAAATTCCGGATGAACGCTAATCCCCAGGTTCGCAGGCAGCGTCCACGGCGTCGTCGTCCAAATGACGATAGCGGAATCTTGCGGCAGCTTGCCTTTGCCGTCCTTAACCGGGAAAGCGACGTAAATGGACGGCGATGTTTTTTCTTTATATTCGATTTCGGCCTCGGCCAGAGCGCTCTCGGATGAAGGGGACCAGTACACCGGTTTTAGTCCTTTATAGATGTAGCCTTTCTCGACCATTTTACCGAAAACGCGAATTTGCTGCGCCTCGTACTCGGGATTCAGCGTTATATAAGGATGGTTCCAATCTCCACGGACGGCGAGCCGCTTAAATTGCTTTTTCTGCTTCTCCACCCAAGTCAGCGCATACTCTTTACAGTACTCTCGAAACTCCGGCACGCTCATTTTTTTGCGGTCGACCTTACCGCCGTTGGCGATCGCCTGTTCAATCGGCAGCCCGTGCGTATCCCAGCCGGGAACATACGGCGCATCGAAGCCGCGCATCGATTTGTAGCGGACGATCATATCCTTCAGCACTTTGTTAAGCGCGTGTCCGATATGAATATCTCCGTTCGCATACGGAGGGCCGTCGTGCAGAATAAATTTGGGCTTACCCTTGGCTTTGGCTTGCACCTGCTCGTAAATCCCGATCTCATCCCACCATGCTTGAACCTTCGGCTCCGCTTGCGGCAGGCTGCCGCGCATCGGAAAATCCGTTTGCGGCAAATTCAGCGTTTTTCCATAATCCATCCGTTTCACTCTCCTCATTTTAATCCCCGTGAAAGGGGCTCCCTAAACCATGCAAAAAATAAAAAAGCTCCTCATCCCAAAAGGGACGAGAAGCTTGACTCGCGGTACCACCCTCATAAGACGCATCCCAAAAAAACAGGCATCCTGCTTACCCGGAACGCAATCCCACTCGACGATCGATAACGGGATCACCCGATTCTCTTTACTTGTCCCCTCTTAGCCTTAACCGGGCACCTTCATTCAAGAGATACTCATGGGAGATTTTCATGCAATTGCGGATATTAGGCTCACACCGTCCCTAACTCGCTTAACCCGCGCCATGCCTTACTCGGCCCATTCATCGATTTCCTGCTATACGTGCTTATTGTTGCCGATTCACGGCAGTTTTAACCTATACCATGAATGGCATGCTAAACGTCAGTATATCGAAAAAAGGCGAAATCGTCAACGATTCGCGAGCCTGTCCCAGCTAGTAACCGCCGACCCGTTGGAGAGCGCTTAGTTGCTCTTGATCAAGTAACCACCGCAAGCAGCTTTGTAAAATCGATATCGCTCTTCAGGAACCCTTCCTTCCTCGTTAGCTGAGCAAACGATCGCAGCGACTGCTCGTCGATATCCGGATCCCAGCGAATGCGGCGGAGCGCCTTTTCGACGAGATCTGCGGGAAACGCACCGGAAGTAAGCCACTCCAGCTGCCTCGAGATCATATCGTTGATTCCAGGCTGACCCGACTTCACCTGAAGGAGCGATTCCCGGTGCGCTTTCAGATAGCGGCGTACTTTGTCCGGATGCTGCCGCAGGAAAGAACCGTTTACGACGACAATCGTGTTTGGATAAGCTCCTTTATTGAAAAGCTCGTTCCAATCCAGCAGCACTTTAGCGCCTGCTCTCGTTTCAAGAAGCGTGATCCATGGCTCGGGCACCAGCGCCGCATCGATCGAGCCGGTGCGGAAAGACTCGGCGATCGTGGATGGCTTCGCTTGAACGATGCGTATGGAGCCGCCGCGAAAGATGTCCTTCAGACCGTTGGCTTGCAAAGCCTGTCTCAGCAAAATATGCTGACCGTTGCTATATTGAGGGATGGCGATAACCTTGCCTTCCAGCTGTTCAAGGCGCTCCGCCCTCAAATCGCCTCTAGTCAGGAGCGCCGCTCCCCCTTGGCATGTACCCGCAATAATCCGAATATCCCCGCCCCTCGCGAAAGCCTCGAAGACGGGACCGGGGCCCGTATAGCCGATATCGATCTGATTGGACAGAAGCGCATTGACAAGGGCCGGGCCTGCCGAAAACAATTTGGTATCGAACGCGTCCACGGACGCCGTTCCGGTCCGCTTACGTTCGCTAGCGATTAAGAGCGGCGCATGCGTTAAGCTCGGCATGTACCCGATGCGAGCGGCATCCGTTTCCCTATCTTTGAAGGTAATGGCATAATCTGCAGTCATGGCGGACACCCGCTTTTTCAATTCGTCCGCAACGGCTTGCAGATCCTGTGAAGCTCCCGCCACGGACAGTACCGAGGAAGCTTGCTTCTCCGTTAAATCCGCCACTTCGACGGCGGACGAATGCGATTCCTGCGCGAATGCCGTTACCGTGTGGATGCTCTCCACGAGACGTCTGTTATCCGTACTTGCAGCATGCAGCGAAGTGCGAACTTCTCCCATATAGCCCGTAATCGCGGTCAAGTTACCGTCCAGCTTTTGAAACGATCGTTTGGCCCCTTCCACGCCTGCAGCCACTTTCTCGGAAGCTTCCGAGGTGACGCGCACGATGTCTCCGCAATGGGACACCTGCCGCTGAATTTCGGACAGCATCTCGCCTATTCGTTTGCCGCCGGATTCGCTTTCTCCTGCCAGCTTGCGTATTTCTTGCGCGATGACGTCGAACCCTTTTCCCTGCTCGCCGGCATGAGCCGCCACGATCGATGCGTTCAAGGCGATCAATTGAATTTGCTTCGAAATGTTCGCGATCATGTCGGTAGCCGACGATATCGCCTTCGATTTCGCCTGCAGCTCTTCCATCACTTGACGCAATTGATTGGAAATGTCCTTATTTCTGTCCGATTCCGCCGCGAGCAGCTCCGAGACGGCTATGCCGTTCTTGGAAGCATCGAAGGCTTCTTCGACAGCCTCGCTCATCCGGGTGACCTGCCTCATCGAATCCTCCAGGGCCAAGCCAAGCTGTCCGGTATCGGCCAGGCTTTTTTCCGCTTCCGCGGACTGGATCGTCGCCGAGGTGACAATCTGATGAATGGACCTCGAAACGGTTTCCATATTATCGATCGTTCCTTTGACGAAGCCGGAGAGTGAATCCGCAGATTCCGTAAGCGTCCGGCTGGCCTGCACGAGCTTACCGGCCTGTTCCTGATTGCTCTTCCTTCCTTCATCCTCTGCCGAGGCTTGACGCGAAGGCTTCCATAACTGTAGTAGCTTATTCCCCATTCTGTACACCGCCGAACCGATTAAATTTGGATTAGTCCCATCCATATGTACCGCTATTCCTCCGGCGTTCCGGTCGGCCCAAACATTATTCATAGTATTTTAATAGGAATTATTAGTTTTAGAATATATCAGCAACACCCCACCCTGTCAATACATATTTTTACAACAGATTACACCTGCGTCCCTTGAATAACAAAAAAAGAAGGAAGCCCGCTTGCGGACTTCCCTTGGTCTTGCCGTATGAAGAATGGCTACCTGTCCGAGAACGAATGCGCGGGAGAGCCGTCCAGCACATCCCAATCGTCGGATCTCAGGAGCTCCAGCTGCGCCTCGAGCAGCGTACGGAAGCGCGTGCGGTAAATGGCCGCCTGCTTCTTCAGCTCCTCGATCTCCAGCGAAATTTTACCGGACTTGACCAGCGCTTCGTTAATGATCCGATCGGCATTTTTCTCCGCTTCGCGAATGATCAGCTGCGCTTCCTTCTTCGAGTTCGATTTCACCTCGTCAGCCGCTTCCTGCGCGACGATAATCGTTTTGCTGAGCGTTTCCTCGATATTCGAAAAATGGTCCAGCCGCTCCTGCAACGTCGTCAGTTGGTTTTGTTGCTCTTTATTTTCCCGGATCAGCGCTTCGTAATCTTTAATGACGAGATCGAGAAATTCGTTAACCTCGTCTTCATCGTAACCGCGAAACCCGCGTTTGAACTCTTTATTATGGATATCTAGTGGCGTTAACGGCATTCCTGCACCTCCAAAAATATCGTGCTATGCTCGTAAATATTCGACAGAAGCCGCGATACTCCTGCATTTTCCTGCACAAAAAATCGAACATTTTCGCACGCGCGGGCGCAAACGAAGCAGGAGGAACGAGCTCGCTCTCCCGTTTAACGATATTTTCCGATTTTGACGCGAATTCTGCCCTTCTTCGTCACGCCTTCCACTTCCGTAACCCGAAACCTGCCGAACCCTTGAAGCGAGACGACGTCTCCTTCTTTAAGCGGCTTGCTCGGATCTTCCTCCACCTTCCAATTTACCCGGCAGCGGCCTGCCTTGATCGGGATTAAAATTTTGGCGCGGCTTAGCCGGAACGCATCGCTTGCAATCCCGTCCAGCCGCATGGAGGCTACCGATATATTCATCTCTTCGAACGAAACATTCCCGTTCTTGAGCCGATCCAGCGGCAGCAGCTCCGTCTGCACATGAACGCGGTGCACCTGCTGCAGCTGCAGTCTTATGTAATCGCCGATTTCTTCCGCAACCAGACATTGGCAGCCGCCGTCCTCCAGCACGAGAATATCGCCGATTTTTTCGCGTTTGATGCCGAGCGACAGAATGGCCCCCATATAATCACCGTGATCGAGCGACTGAAGCTTACTGTCTTCGGACGTAACAGAAAGAACGAGGATTCCCGCATCCTCGTCTTCCACGTTCCTGTATTCGGGAGCGATGATCGCCCGCTTTCGTTCCGCTCCGTCATAGCCGCCTTCCAGCCGAAAAGCGACTTCTCCGGACCGATTGGCAAGCATGGTCAAAATTTGGCACTGTCTCGGATCCAGAAAGTCTGTCCGTTTTAGGACGTGCTGTTCCGAAGCTCTGTCTACCCACTCCGCGGCTTTATCCACGAAATGCTGCTCGCTGGGATGAAAATGCGCGTAAATATCTTTGTTCATAACCGTTAAAACAACCCGGCAACATAACGAATAACTTCTTTAATACCCAAGACGACGAATTGCAAAGCAAAGATAGCGACGATCGGGGATATGTCGAGCATGCCGCCGATAGGCGGAATAATTTTGCGGAAAGGGGTCAAATAAGGCTCGACCAGCTTGCCCAGCAATTGCCCTACAAAACTTTCCCGAACGTTCGGCAGCCATGAAAGCAGCACGTAGCCGATAATCATGCACCAATACACATAGGACAAAGTATCAATTAAACTGTAAACTTGTTGCAAAGATCGTCACCTCGTTTTGTTGGTTTCCGCCTCGTCGTCAAGCAATTCCGAAATAACGCCATGAATTTCTACCGAATCCGGCGTGCACAAAAAAATATTTGGCCCGATTTTGGCCATCTGTCCGTTAAGAGCATATACCGTGCCACCCAAAAAGTCGACGATGCGCATGCCTTGATCGGCGGAGACGCGGTGCAAATTCACCACGACCGATCTCCGCGACCGCAGTTGATCGGCAAGCTCCTGCGCATCTTCATAGGCACGCGGCTCGCTGAGCGAAACGCGCGTGTTTTTCTGGGAGTGAATGCTGACGACGTTTCCTTTATGCTTACGTTGCTCGAACGGATTGGTTTCAGTTTCTTCCGGTTCGTCCACCACACGCTCCCGTTCGACGACTTCTTCTTCCTCCTGCAATCCCAAAAAGTTCATAACCCTGTTCATGACGCGCATTCGCGAATCCTCCTTTAAAGCTTGTATAGTAGCCGTTGTTATTTGCCCACCAGTACGGTGCCGAGCCGAATCCAGGTGGCCCCTTCTTCGATCGCGACTTCAAAATCGTTCGACATCCCCATTGAGAGATGCGGTACTTCGTAAGGCAAAATCCCGCGGCGGTTCAGCTCGTCACGCAGCTCGCGCAGTCCGCGAAACACCGGGCGCGTCGCCTCGGGCTCCGCTTCCAAGGGTGCCATCGTCATCAGTCCGGCGACTCGGATATTGCCGCATGATTTCAAGCTTTCGGCAAAGGCGAACAACGACTCCGGCGCAAGTCCGTATTTACTCTCTTCCCCGGATATGTTGACTTGAATGAAGCAGGTTTGCGTGATGCCAAGCGCCGCCGCTTTCTTATCGATCTCCGATGCCAGAGACGAACGGTCCAGCGAATGGATATACTGAAATTTTCCGACAACATCCTTTACTTTATTCGTTTGCAGATGTCCGATAAAATGCCAGTTCGCTTGCTCGCCGATCGCTTCCCGCTTCGGCGCCGCATCCTGCAGCCGGTTTTCGCCGATATCGCGAATGCCCTGCCTGACGACCTCTTCCGTCGCTTCAAGCGAGACATATTTCGTCACGGCAATAATATGTATGTCACTCGTGCTGCGGCCGGCTTTGCGGCATGCTTCCTCCACACGCTTGTCCACTTCCATCATTCTTTCCTGCAACCCCATTGCATGCACTCCGTTCCAGCCTGACACGTTTATTTGCGTAAACCGATCCATGCGATCATACGTCCGGTCGAGCCTTGCTCCTTGCGGTGCGAGTAAAACTTGTCGACCCGACAACTGGTACACAACCGAGTTAATTCGATACGTGACGGCAAAATTCCTGCTTTTATCATAATTTGTCGATTGATTTGTTGCAAGTTCAGCATCCATTTTCCGTTTGGCGAAGGTTCATAGAACGTTTCCGCACCGCTATCAAAGGCTTCGGCGTCTGCAATCTCCGGAAGCAGAGCCTTCACTTTGTCCATAACCGTGTCGTCCACCTCGTAGCAGCATACGCCGATCGATGGACCGACAGCCGCAACGAGCTGAGCCGGCACGCTGCCGAAGCATTCGCCCATAGCCGTTACGGTCTGCTTGGCGATCTGCAGAACGGTGCCCTTCCAGCCGGCATGAGCCAGTCCGACAGCCCGGTGTACGGGATCGTAAAAATAGAGCGGCACGCAGTCCGCGAACATGGCGGCCAGACACAGTCCCGTTTCGCTCGTTATGAAAGCGTCTCGCGCCTGGATCGCGTCGCTGCGCGAAGCCGTCCCTCTGCCGGCATCCGCGGTTGTCACGCGCGCAACGTCGCTTCCGTGGACCTGCTCGCCGTAAATCCAGCCCGTCAGCGGCATCCCGATCGCATCGGCAACCCGCGTGCGATTGACGACGACGCTGTCGTCCGCATCCGCTACATGCAATCCGCAGTTGAGCGAGCCGAAAGGAGCTGCGCTTACGCCGCCGTTTCTCGTCGTAAAGCCAGCGGTCAGTTCCGGATAACGTTCCGTCCAATGACGGATATGAAGAAGCTCCGGCGTTCCGGCTTCCGCTAAAGCAACAAACGGTTCCACAAGTTGTCCTCCCCGGGTAGCGCAATAGGCCGGGATGCCGCAATCGGGCTTCTCCTCGGCCGCGCTTTTTCTTTCGTCTTGCAGCTTCTTACAAGTGTAACACAAAGCAGCCGGTTGTTCACCAAGGTTCGACCCGGTGCTTTATCTCTCGCGATAGGAACGGCTGTAATCCGTATCGACTTCTTCCGGATTGCGGTAAGGCCTCGCATCGTCCAGCTTGACAAGGACGACGTCTTCCCCGATTTTGACGATGTTGCGCCAAGGAATGACCACATCCGCACCGCCGCCGAACAAACCGAAAAAGCGGCTGTAATTCGGCACGACGATCGACTCGATCCGCCCTTGGCGCAAATCGAGCTCTAGATCGCTGACTTGACCGAGCTTTTTGCCGTCCACGATATTGACTACGTCCTTGGACTGGAAATCGGATATTTTCATGCCGCGTTCACCACGTATTCGCTTCGGATTTGTTTTTCTTTGTACTAATATATGTCGGGCAAGGTCAAAATGTCCTGCATCGCAAACTATTCTTTGGGCTGCGGAGGCCGGGCGGCTGCCGGAGACCGGAATCTCTCGATAATTGGGCAACAAAAAAAACGCAGCTTGTCCCGGCTGAACCGGTCTCCGAAGCTGCGTCATTGCCTTTCCTTACGATTTTACATGCTTTTGCATTTGCGAGATGGCCGACTTCTCGAGCCGGGAAACTTGCGCCTGCGAAATGCCGATCTCATCCGCCACTTCCATTTGGGTTTTTCCTTCGAAAAAACGCATCGATAAAATCATTTTTTCCCGGTCGTTCAGTTTTCGCATGCCTTCCCGAAGGGCTATCCCTTCAATCCAGGAAATGTCCTTGTTCCGGTCGTCGCTGATCTGATCCATAACATAGATGGGATCTCCTCCGTCATGGTAGATCGGCTCGAAGAGCGAAACGGGATCCTGGATCGCATCAAGTGCGAATACGACGTCCTCCTTTGGAACGTTCAGCACTTCGGATATTTCGTAAATGGTCGGTTCTCTCGAGTTTTTATTGGTCAAGTTGTCTCTAACCTGCAGCGCTTTATAGGCGATGTCCCGCAGCGACCGGGAAACCCGGATCGGGTTGTTATCGCGCAAATACCGGCGTATTTCGCCGATAATCATCGGTACCGCGTAGGTCGAAAACTTCACGTTCTGGCTCAAATCGAAATTGTCGATCGCCTTCATCAGTCCGATGCAGCCGACCTGGAACAAATCGTCGACGAATTCCCCGCGGTTGTTAAAACGTTGGATGACGCTGAGCACGAGCCTCAAGTTGCCGTTGACCAATTTCTCTCTTGCCGCCCTATCCTTGTGCGTTTGCAGCTGCACGAACAATTCGCGCATTTCCGCGTTTGTCAGCACGGGCAGTTTTGCGGTATCAACTCCACAAATCTCGACTTTATTTCGGGTCACCGTGATTACCTCCCAAGGAGAAACATTATTGTACATTATCCCCTTGGAAGCTTTTTTTATGCGTTCGCCCGAAACCGTTACGCGGTGCCGAACAGACCCGCGAACCGCAAGGCTTTACACCGATTTGGAATGATGAACGCCTTACGGCGCCTTAAACTTTTCGCAGAAAACGACTTCGGAAGCCGTTCTTTTGCCGGGAAATGGAACAATCAGCATAGGATATGCTTGCTGACATTTGTCAAAAAGCCGGCACCTCTACGCAAGAGGAATGCCGGCTTTTTCCCGAGAATCAAACCATTTTATTGAACTCCTTACGCAGTCTTTTGATGATGCGCTTCTCCAAGCGGGATATGTAGGATTGCGAAATACCAAGCATATCGGCGACGTCCTTTTGCGTCTTCTCTTCGCCGTCGACAAGGCCGAAACGCAGCTCCATAATCATGCGCTCCCTCTCGGAAAGCTTATCCAGCGCTTTATGCAGCAGCTTGCGGTCCACCTGCTCCTCGATATTGCGGTAGATCGTATCGTTCTCCGTCCCGAGCACATCCGACAGCAGCAGCTCGTTGCCGTCCCAATCAATGTTCAGAGGCTCATCGAACGAAACTTCCGTACGAATTTTGCTGTTACGGCGCAAGTACATCAGAATTTCATTCTCGATGCAGCGAGAAGCATAGGTGGCAAGCTTGATCTTTTTGTCCGGATCGAACGTATTGACCGCTTTAATGAGTCCGATCGCTCCGATGGATACAAGGTCCTCGATATGAATGCCCGTATTTTCGAACTTGCGGGCGATATAGACGACCAGCCGCAAATTGCGTTCAATCAGCATCGCCCGGATAGCCGCATCGCCCGAAGACAGCTTCTGCAGCAAAAACTCTTCTTCCTCGCGCGTAAGCGGAGGCGGGAGCGCCTCGCTGCCTCCGATATAATAAATTTCATTGCTCTTCAGTCCGAACAGCAGCAGCAGGCGGTAATAATAAAGATGCATCGTCAGCTTCCATTTGACAAACATATGCAGGTTCCTCCCTTGGGCCTTCCGCCCGTCTAGTTTGTATTGGCATAAAGGCTCAAGACCAGCCTGCCTTTGTATCGATCCGGCGGCTCTCCTATAGACTGCGCGGCCCTTTGGAATGCCTGTGCGATTTCGCTTTTGCGCCAGCCGACGCCGGTTGACGGAAACGACTATTTATGCCTGCAGCAGCATAGGATGAATTATGGCATGGTAGGAATCGTCCGAACAGAGCTTGCCGGCGTCAAAGCCGACCAGCACTTTATGCGTATCGATTTTCTGCTCGTTGTACGTGACCGTGACCCTGTCCGGCTTGATGGCCAGCATGAATTGGGTTCCCCGGTTCACACCGCGGTAAGGCACGAGCCGAAGCCGGTCCTGCCAGCAAAAATCGTCGTTACCGATCGTCGATACGATTTGATCCACTTCCGCCTTTCGAATTCGTTCAACCCACGCCTCGGGCAGCACATCCTTCCACATTGCCGTTTCTACGACCATAACGGGCGTTTTCGTAAGAGGATCGTACAGTTGATTTCCCGTATCGACCAGCCCCTTGCAGCGAAGCACGAAGTCTTCGACGGCCACCTCGACTTCAGCCAAATAGGTGACGAGCCGCTCCTTCTGCTTGACTCCGCGAAACACGCGCAGGTAGAACCATAGAACGATCGCGAATACCGCCAAAATGAACCAAATGCCCGTTTGCATTTCGAACAGCATGCCGCCGGAGTGTACGTAAAAAATACCGTTCAACACATCGCCGGACGCCATAAAAAAATAATGAAAGCCGAATATCCCGCCCGCCGCAGCAAAGCTGACCACATAAAATGCGGCCATATTACGCAAAAAGGGACCTGCACCGCCAAATCCGAAAGCCGTTACGATCATGAGGGCGGAAAACAGCAGCTTGACCAGAAACGTGTACATAAAAGAGAGCTCCGGGACAAGCATCATCACGACATAGGCGCCGCCGATCGCAGCTGCCGCGGCGATCCGCCATATCCGCACTTTAGCGCTGCGGGTCCAGGCGGTAACGAGCAGCAAAGCGCCGTCAATGACCACGTTCAGCAAAAAGATAAGATCGACATAAACGACCACCATTTCAGCCCCTAGCCGGCTCATTCCCCGCAAAAAGAAGCGAAGCTTTGCAGATCACATTTTCGTTACCGGTAAAAACGCGCTTGCCTGACTTCTTGCCTCCATTACTCTCATAAACCGTTGTGAACCCAGTATAAAAGAATCTATGCTCAATGTCTGTCTAAACGTGAAGGGTACTAGCATGTTTTTTTGTCGAACTTTAGGTGACGGTATTCCCTGAATGCAAGCAAGGATAAACGGCTTCGTCTTCTTTTGAGGCTTCAAAAAAAAGAATGCCCCGGCCGGTAAAATCCCGGTCAGGGCACTCGAGTTTCGCTTATGGATTAGTCATTCAGACTGCTTTTGCCGCGGTTGCGCAGGAATGTCGGAATGTCGAGATGACTGGAATCCTGCTGCTGGGTCGGATAGGAAGGTCTTGCATTCGGCACTCTGCCGGTATCGGCCGATGCGGACGAGGACTCTTGCGGCCTGCGAATCGGCTGCGCCGGAATAGGAGCCGCTTTGTGTTCAAAGCCGGTTGCAATAACCGTTACTTTGATCTCGTCCTTCATCGCTTCGTCGATGATCGCTCCGAAAATGACGTTTACTTCCGGATCGGAGGCCGCCATAACGATTTCGGCCGCTTCGTTTACTTCATACAGGCTTAGGTTGATGCCGCCCGTAATGTTCATGATGACGCCGCGCGCGCCGTCGATAGACGTTTCGAGCAGCGGGCTTTGGATCGCTTTCTTGGCTGCTTCGGCTGCACGGTTCTCGCCGGCTGCAGTGCCGATCCCCATCAAGGCGGAGCCGCGCTCCGACATGATCGTTTTCACGTCGGCGAAGTCAAGGTTGATCAGTCCGGGCACCATGATCAAATCGGAAATGCCTCGAACGCCCTGGTTAAGAACGTTGTCCGCCTCGCGGAACGCTTCCAGCATCGGGGTTTTCTTGTCGACGATTTCAAGCAAACGGTCATTCGGGATGACGATCAGCGTGTCGACTTTTTCCTTCAGTGCGGCAATGCCGGTTTCCGCCTGCAGGGAGCGTTTGCGTCCTTCGAACGTAAACGGTCTTGTAACGACGCCTACCGTTAGCGCGCCGACTTCCTTCGCAATCTCGGCGATTACCGGTGCCGCTCCCGTGCCGGTTCCTCCGCCCATGCCTGCGGTAACGAAAACGAGGTCGGAGCCTTTGAGGGCTTGTACGATCGCTTCGCGGGACTCTTCGGCCGCTTTCTTGCCTACGTCGGGATTGGCGCCAGCACCCAGACCGCGGGTCAATTTCTCGCCGATTTTCAGCTTTACTTCGGACTTTGCGAGGTTAAGCGCCTGCGCATCCGTATTTACGGTAATAAATTCGACACCTTGTATGCCGTGGTCGATCATCCGGTTGACGGCATTGCTTCCTCCGCCGCCAACCCCGATCACCTTAATGGTGGCCTGTGATTCGATATCCAAGTCAAATTGCAACATAGACAATTGATTGCTCCCCCTTACTTACAGCTAGGATAAACGATTTCGACGTCTAAACGATCTCGATGTGGCGACCTCCGCCATAGCCGTTTAGCACGGTCGAGTATGCCGATGACAAAACAGAAAAGCGAGAAAGTTCGTTAAATGAACTCGCTTAACCAGTTTTTCATCTTCTCAAAAAGCCCTACTTTCTCTTCCGTCGCTTTCTTAACGGCCGACCGTTTCGGGGTTGCGTTTCCGCGGCTGCGGAACGACTTGTTGACAAGCTGAATGATGCCGACGCCCGCCGTATAAGACGGATCGCGTACGCCGATAAAATCGGGGGTTCCCACACGTACGGAGGAGGCCAGTTCGGATTGCGCTACGGCAACTACGCCCGGCATTGAAATGGTGCCGCCGGTTAATACGTATCCGCCAGGAGCTTCGCCGTACCCAAGACGATACACTTCCGCTCTAACCAGATGGAAGATTTCTTGAACCCTCGGTTCGATAATCGTGGCCAAGTCGACCTGCGAAAACTGCTTTTCCATATTGCTGCCGATACGCGGCACCTTAAAGACTTGGTCCTCGGCCGCATCGTCCATCGTGGCGCATCCGAATTTAAGCTTGACGCGTTCCGCGTGTTCGATTTGCGTATGAAGTCCTATGGATATGTCGTTCGTAATAAATTCGCCACCGATAGGCAGTGTAGAAGTCGCTACGATCGAGCCGCTCTCGAACACGGCGATCGTCGTTGATCCAGCGCCGATATCCACAAGAACCGTTCCGATCGACTTTTCGTCCTTCGACAACGTTAAATGTCCGGAAGCAAGCGACATTAAAGCCAGTTCGCTTACATGCAGTCCGGCTTTCTCTACGACGCGGCGCAAGTTATGTATGCCTGTTTTCGCGCCGGTAATGATAGTCGCTTCGACTTCCAACCTGACGCCGATCATGCCCCGCGGATCTTGAATGCCCTCGAGACCGTCGACAACATACTGCTTCGGTACCACCCCGATGATTTCGCGTTCCGGCGGAAGCGCGATAACGCGGGACGCTTGCAGCACTCGATCGATATCCTCATCGCCGATCTCGCGGTCGACGTTGGAAACTGCTACGACGCCATGGCTCGTTTGGAGAGCGATATGGCTGCCGGAAATCCCTACGTAAACATCCGATATTTGAATGCCGACCATACGCTCGGCATGATCTATCGCATTGCGGATTGACTGAACCGTCTGGTCGATATCGACGATGGCGCCTTTGCGGATTCCTTCCGAGTCGGCTGAGCCTACTCCGATAATATTCAGTGAACTTCCGGATACCTCGCCTATTATGGCACGCACCTTGGATGTACCGATGTCTAAACTAACAATGACGTCTTCGTTGCTCAACCGTTGGCACCTCCCATAGGTTGATAGGCTCTTGCGTTCTTATACTGTCTGACTCCTGTAACTTATTCAACATGGCTATTGTTTTCCCTCTTTTTTTCAGCAAGTTTTTTGGATAGTAATAAATTCCACAATATGCCGAGAATCGCATTAATCGGCGAAAGGGCAGTAGAAATCCATAATGATAATTTTAACAGTTTTCTAGAACGATTAGTAGTCTATTTTGCATAAAAGTATATGAGTAAAAAGTCCCCTTTTCGAGGGATTTGGGGCTAAATGCTAATTTCCTTTCACATCTCTCGGCGTTGGCTTGACGCTTTCCTTAGATGGCGTAGGAGTCGATTTGGTCGTTTCCTTAGCCGGCGTCGGCGTGGGTTTGGGCGTCGTGCCTTTGGGATCGGATTTCTTCGCGTCGCCGTTCTTGGCGTCTTTCGAATCGTTCGTTCCCGCGTCTTTGGCTGACGCTTCTCCACGGTCCTGCTCCAGAAGCTTGATTACGCCGGAACCGGCATTTTGATTCTGATCCTTCAGCTGATTGATCATCGCTCCGAGAAAAGGCAGCTTCTCCGGCAAGTACGTTACCGTAGTGGTCACGACAAAATGCGAACGGGTATAAATCTTAATTTTGTCCTCATAAGAGTCGCTTGGATCGGGTTTAATTTCGGACAAGTCGGACAGAAGCGCGGACGGGATCTCGGCCAGCGTCTGGAGCAGCTTCTGCTTCCAAGGATCTTCGTCGCGCCATCCGCTGAGAATCGGCTTGTCGAACGGAATGCCCGAGAGGGGAACCGTCGTCGCGCTTCCATCCACCAGCAGAGCCTGCAAAGTGCCGTCTTCCTTGAATTGAAAGGCGGCCCGCGCGTATTCTTTCACAACAATGGACAGATGACCGGGAAAGGATTTGGATACCTTGACGGATTCGATCATCGGCAGCTTCCCGACGCGCTTCTCCACCGCGCCCGTGCTCGTGGCAAAATAATGATTGCCGACCGCGACAGCCGAGGCTTGTCCGATCGTATCGGCCGAAACGAGCTCATTGCCCGATATCGTAATCTCGGAAATTTTACTAATCGGCGATCGGAAGAATAGGATAACCAGGACCGTAACGAAAAAGAGGATCAGCAATATAAGAAGCGCCCGGCTGCCTCGTCTTTTTTTGCGTTCGGGCTTCATGGCAGGCACTTTCGGTTCCGCAGCAGACAACCTAACACCTTCCCCTACCATTCTACCGTCAACCATTTCTTTACTAGCGGAAGCTCCGGGAAGAATGGAAAAAATCTTAGAACGCCTTTGATCCCCTCCTGCTTACAGGAAGGGATATTCGGGCGGTTATTTGCATAGTAGTGAGTATACGTTACAAATGCATGGGCTCCGTGCCGGTCTGAGCGATATCCGTTCTCGCAATCGACGAGGCGGGCCTCTCGACAGGCGTATGGTAACGGCTTATGCCGGCCCCGAGGCGGCTGAGCATATGCTCGATCCGGTCATAGCCCCGATCGATATGATGAACCTGTTCGACCACGGTCGTGCCGTGCGCGGCCAATCCGGCAATGACGAGCGCCGCTCCGGCGCGTAAATCTGTGGCCTCAACCGTTGCGCCGTACAGTCTTGGAACGCCCCGCACATAAGCGGCGTTCAAGTCTACGGAAATGTCGGCTCCCATGCGGCTAAGTTCGTCGACGTGCTTGAATCTGCCTTCAAAAACCGTTTCTTTGACGATGCTTAGTCCGTCCGCCAAAGCAAGCAGCACCATGATCTGCGATTGAAGATCCGTCGGAAAGGCGGGATGCGGCGACGTGATGATGCGCTCCAGCGCCTTCGGCCTCGTTCCGCAAGATATGTTCATTATATCACCTTCGGCGGTAATTTGAACACCGGCGCGCCGCAGGACGTGGATTGCCGAAGTAAGGTGAGCGGGGCAAACGTTTTCCAGCGTAATATTGCCTCGCGTTGCCGCTGCCGCGATCATGAAGGTTCCGGTGACGATGCGATCCGGAATGACGCGATAAATGCACGGCGTAAGCCTGTCGACGCCTTCTATCGTAATCGTATCCGTACCGGCGCCTACGATTTTGGCTCCCATCGTGACCAGGAAGTTTTGCAGGTCTTGAATTTCCGGCTCACGGGCCGCATTGTGAATCGTCGTAATGCCCTCCGCTTTTACGGCGGCCATCATAATGTTCTCCGTAGCGCCGACGCTCGGATAATCGAGGACGATATCCGCGCCCTTCAGCTTATCGGCTTTGCATACGATCGTACTGCCGGATTCTTCGATCGTAGCGCCAAGAGCGGTAAGTCCTTGCAGATGAAGATTGATTTTCCGTTCACCGATTGCGCAGCCTCCCGGCTGGTAAACGTGAACGACCCCGAATCGGGAAAGCAGCGGCCCCATCAAGAAGATCGAGGAGCGCATTTGTTTCATCAGCTCTTCCGGGATGTGGGAAGAATGCAAGGTTGACGTATGAATGGTGACCGTTTCGCCTTGATGCTTCACCCGGCAACCTAGCGCACGCAGTATACTGATCATGACATCGATATCGAGTAAGTTCGGTACGTTTTCTATTGCATGTGTTCCGTCTGCCAGCAAGCTGGCTGCTAAGATTGGTAGTGCGGCATTTTTTGCGCCATGAATCCGTATGGTTCCCGAGAGAGGTCTCCCACCTTCGATAACCAACTTCTCCAATGTTTCACCTCCAGGTCAATTCGGAAGCAATCGAACAAAGTCAACGGAGGCTTTCCGCCTTTTTTAAAATTCGCCCACCTTCAGCACTTCCGGGACGAGCTTCACGCCGAACTTCTCTTGCACGCGCTCCTGCACGTGCCCCATCAGCGCCAAAATATCGTTCGCTGTCGCCTGGCCGGTGTTGATCATAAAATTGGCGTGCTGCGTCGACACCTCCGCCCCTCCGATTCGCGTCCCTTTCAAACCGGCTTCTTCGATCAGCTTCGCGGCGAAATGGCCCTCCGGATTGCGGAACACGCTTCCGGCGCAAGGCAGATGCAGCGGCTGTGTCTGGATCCGGCGGTCCTTATAGGTCGCGAACGTGCCGGCGATTTCTTTACGGTCGCCTTGGCCGAGCTCGAAAACCGCTTCGGTGACGACGCCGGGAAGCCGGTGGAGAACGGAGTGGCGGTAAGCGTACTGCAGGTCTTCCTTCGTCATCGTGACGAGTTCCCCCGTATTGAGCATCACTTCCGCTTGTTTGAGTATGCGTGACACATCAGACCCGTGCGCCCCCGCGTTCATGTAAACGGCGCCTCCGACGCTGCCTGGAATGCCCCCTGCATATTCCAAGCCGGTTAACCCCTGTTTACTGGCTTTCACTGCCAGGACAATGAAGGAATGCGCACCTCCGGCATGGACGAGGTTGCCGTCGAATCGCGCATAATCAAGTGCCGGACCGAGCTTGATGACGACGCCGCGAATGCCTTTGTCCGCAACGAGCAGGTTGGAGCCGCGCCCGAGCACGAACCACGGCGTTTGGTGCCGGTACAGCAATTTGACCGCGCCGACGAGCTGTTCTTTCGTTTGGGGAATGAGCAGCACGTCGGCAGGCCCTCCGATTTCCCAGGTCGTGTACGGCGCCATCGGCGCGTCGAGCATTATATCGCCGACGCCGGCCTCCTGCAATTCCGCTATTACCTGTTGCATGGGATAAACCTCCTTTACAGAACAACGTGGGCGGTTTCGCAAGCATCCCAGATGTCTGTCACGGTTATAGTGTAGTTTATGTAAAAGCGGCGAGAGTGTGACAATCGCCTATATGACGATGTCCCCCACAAACAATCCCCACAAGGTGAAGCGATACTTCGAAGCTTATTCCGAATGCTTTGCGGGGAGCCCCGGAAACAATCATAAACAATCATACGTCGACGATCGTCCGGCTCCCGGCAGCGTTTTTCGTTCGTTACCGCGCCTCCGCTTCAATAAGGCCGACGATGGCGCGGACGCCGTCCTTGATTTCGGAACGGGCCATCCGCTCGATATAGTGCTCCCGCTCTTCGTATACATTGGTGACAAGAGCGTGCAGAGAATCGGCCGTAGCCTGTTCTTCCGGCAGCACCCGGCCGTAACCGGACTTTTCGAACGAGGCCGCATTGACGATCTGATCGCCGCGGCTCGCCTGGCGGGTTAACGGAATAAGCACCATCGGCTTCTGCAGCGCCAAAAACTCGCAAATCGACGTGGCCCCCGCCCGGGATACGACGACATCAGTCATCGCCAGCAAATCCGGGAGCTCCTTATTTACGTACTCGAACTGACGGTAACCTCTCGTCCCGTCAAGCTCGCGTTCGAGATTGCCTTTGCCGCAAATATGAACGATCTGGAACCGCTGCAGCAGGTTCGGCAGCTTGGCGCGGACCGCTTCGTTAATCGCTTTGGCGCCGAGGCTTCCGCCCATTACAAGCAGAACCGGCTTCGTTCGGGTGAACTCGCACATGGCGCGCCCGCGCTCGGCGGAGCCTGCTTGCAGCTCGCTGCGGATCGGCAAGCCCGTCAGGACCGCCTTCTCGCTGCCTTCCGCTGCCGCCCCTCTCTTGGCCGCCAGCGACAGCGTCTCGGGGAAGGTTACGCAAACCTTGCGGGCAAACGGCACGGACAGCTTGTTGGCCAGCCCGGGCGTGATGTCCGATTCATGAATGATGACGGGGATACCGCGCATCCAACCGGCAACGACGACCGGAACGGAGACGAAGCCACCCTTCGAAAATACGATGCTCGGCTTTAATTTTCTTAATAGCTTATAAGAATCCCAGACGCCCTTCAGTACCTTGAAGGGGTCTTTCATATTTTTCAAATCGAAATAGCGGCGCAGCTTACCGGATGAAATGTGATGAAACGGGATTCCCGCTTCATCGATAATCTGCTTTTCGATTCCGTCGGCGGAGCCGATATAGGCCGCATTCCAGCCCTCTTGACGCAGGGCGGAAATAAGCGCAAGGTTCGGCGTCACATGACCCGCCGAACCTCCTCCGGTGAAGACGATTGTTTTCAAGCCACCGTCACCTCGCGTATCGAGAAATGTTAAGCAATATGCCGAGCGCGGTCAGCATTAAGGTTAAAGACGAGCCGCCGTAGCTAATAAGCGGCAGCGTAATGCCGGTAACCGGAAACATGCCGATTACGACGCCGATGTTGATGATAACTTGAACGGCTACCATGCCGATGATGCCGACGGCGAGCAGGCTGCCGAACGTATCCGGGGCCGTAATCGCCGTTCTCAGGCCGCGCCATACGAGCAGCGTGAACAGCGCAAGCAGCAGCGTCCCGCCGATAAAGCCAAGCTCCTCGCCGATAATCGAGAAGATGAAGTCGGTTTGCGGTTCCGGCAGGTAGCTGTATTTTTGCCGGCTCATGCCGAGTCCGAGTCCGACCAGTCCGCCCGGCCCTACCGCGTAAAGCGATTGAATCGATTGATAGCCGACCCCGAGCGGATCCTGCCACGGATCGAGAAAGCCGGTGATCCGTTTCATCCGGTACGGCTCCGCCAGCACGAGGCCGACGAGGCCGACGACGCCGATCATGGCGAGTCCGGCCAGATGGGCGATCCTCGCGCCTGCCGTATAAATGATCAGCAGCGAAGCGCCAACGAGCACAGCGCCGGTACCGAGATCAGGCTGAAGCATGATAAGCCCGAACGTAACGCCTACGATGGCGAGCGGCGGCATAAGTCCCCGCGCAAAATCGGTGATCTGCAGCTTCTCTTCCGACAGCATCTTCGCCAGGAACAAAATGACGCACATTTTCATAAACTCGGACGGCTGGATCCCGAACGATGCGATCCCCAGCCAGCTTCTTGCCCCGCCGCGAACGACGCCCACGCCCGGAATCAGAACGATCAAGAGCATGACGAAGCCCAGGATCAGCGCAAGCTTGGCGTACTTCTTCCAAACCCAATAGTCGATGTTCATCATCACGATCATCGCAACGCCGCCGAGCGCGGCAAACAACAGCTGCCTCTTCAAGTAATAGAAGGCGTCTCCGAATTCGCGGAACGACAGCACAGCGCTGGCGCTATAAACCATAACGACGCCTATCGCCAGAAGCAGTATAGTGGATAACAGCATGATAGGATCCGGAGCGGAACGCGATTTGCCCATAGCCAGGCACCCCTTGCAACAAAAGTGGGGACAAGCTCCCCCTTGTTACAGGTTATGCACGGACTGCTTAAAAATGCGTCCCCGTTCCTCAAACGAGACAAACATGTCCCAACTTGCACAGGCAGGCGACAGCAGTACGACATCTCCCGACTCTGCCAAGCCGTCGGCGATGCGCACGGCTTCAGCCAACGTCTCGGCGGGAGTGTTAGCATTATCGACGCTTTTCACGGCGACTAGTCCTGCCTGCTCCGCTACGCGATTTATTTTTTCGCGGGTTTCGCCGAGCGTCACGACAGCTTTCACCCGGTTCGCGAAATACGGCAGCAGCTCCATGTAATCCATTCCGCGTTCAAGACCGCCCGCTATCAGCACGACCGGCTGGCTGAACGCTTCGATATCCATGATGGTGGCAGCCGGATTCGTCGCTTTCGATCCGTTGATGTAGGTGACGCCGTTCCGTTCCTTGACGAACTCGAGCCGGTGCTCGACGCCGCGGAACGATTTCAGCACCTCCGCGATCGTTTCGAAGGAAACCCCTGCCGCGTAAGCCGCAGCGGATGCCGCAAGCGCATTTTGCACGTTATGGCGGCCGGGTAACCCAAGCTCGCCCGCAGGAAGCACCTTGACCAGCTCGCCGTCAAACGTCCGGCAGATGATCGTATCGTCCTGCAGGAAGAAGCCGCACTCCGTTAGCTCCGACATGGAGAACGCGAGCACCTTGGCTTTCACTTTCGGCATTAGCCCGCGGCATACGTCATCGTCCGCATTCAGGACCGCGACGTCATCCGGCGTTTGGTTTGCGAACAGCTTCAGCTTGGAGCTGATGTAGTCCTCCATGCCGCCGTGGTAGTCGAGATGCGTTTGGAAGACGTTCAACAGGCAAGCGATATTCGGACGGAATGCGGAAGTTCCTTTGAGCTGAAAGCTCGACAATTCCACGACCATCCGGTTGTCCGCCGTCGCTTCCAACGCCGCGTCGCAAAGAGGCCGGCCGATGTTGCCCGCCACGATCGGCGATAACCCGGCCGCCTCCAGCATGTTGCCGATCCACGTGGTCGTGGTCGTCTTGCCGTTCGAGCCGGTAATCCCGATAATCGGCGCCTTGCAGATGTGATAGGCGACCTCCACTTCGGTTACGGTCTCGATGCCGAGCTCCAGCGCGCGGGCAACCGGCTCCGCGGAATAAGGAATGCCCGGATTTTTGACGACCAGCGATACCTCTTCGTTGATCAGTGTGAGCGGATGCCCGCCGCAAATAACAGAAATACCCAGAGCCGTAAGTTCGTCGGCTTCAGGGCATGCGTCGCGCTCCTTTTTATCGTTCACCGTAACGGCTGCGCCGTACTCGTGAAACAGCTTGGCAACGGCGATTCCGCTTTTGGCGAGTCCTAGAACGACCACCTTCTTGTCTCGATAATGCATCGGATGCATCATGCGTTAGAACACCTCGTTTACGTATAGTCCGATTCCCGCAAGAACGAGTCCGGTGATCCAGAACGTGATGACGACCCGCCACTCCGACCAGCCCGTCAGCTCGAAATGATGGTGGATCGGGCTCATCTTGAACACGCGCTTGCCTCTCGTCTTGAAGGATGTGACTTGAATGATTACGGATAGCACCTCTATCGCAAAAACGCCCCCGATTACGGCAAGCAGCAGCTCCTGCTTCGTCAAAATGGCGGCAGCCGCTAGACCGCCTCCGAGACCCAGCGAGCCGGTATCGCCCATAAACACCTTGGCGGGATGCGCGTTAAATACGAGAAAGCCGAGTACCGCGCCTACCGTCGCCGCGGAGAAAATCGCCGTTTCCGGGTTGTGGCTCTGCACCGCGATAATCACGTAAGCGCCGAAGGCGATTGCGCTTGTACCCGCAAGCAGGCCGTCCAAGCCGTCCGTAAAGTTTACGCCGTTGCTCGTCGCCAGCATCAGGAAAGCGACGAACGGGTAATACAGCCAGCCGAGCTTGATGTCGACGTTCGCAATCGGAATGTGAACGTCGGTCGAGTGCCCCATCCGGATAAGGAAGTAACACACCACCGCCGAGACGATCAGTTGACCGAGCAGCTTTTGCTTCGCGGTGAGCCCCAAGGAGCGTTTGAACAAAATCTTGATATAATCGTCTAGAAATCCGATTAATCCATAACCAAGCGAGGCGACCAGAAGGACGATCAGCTCGGAATTTTTGTCGGCAAAACGAAGCGCGGCTACCGCCAGCGCCAGTATGATAATGATACCGCCCATTGTCGGCGTCCCTTTTTTCTTCAAATGGCCCTGCGGACCGTCAGTGCGGATTTGCTGGCCGAATTTCAGCCTCCGCAAAAGCGGGATTAGCAGCGGCCCCGCAAGCAGCGCCAAAACGAAGGCGGTTGCCAGCGGAAACAGGATCTCTTTACTATCAATCATGACGGCACCCCTTGCACATTTCTTACATCCGTTTCCAAGTCGATAGCCGGACTGTTGGCAGTCCGGCAAGTTGCAGCGCGATTTCCGTTACCGTCAAACCGTTTCGTCCTCCGCTTGCAGCGCATGGATGACTTCCTCCAGCCGCATACCCCGGGAGCCTTTGACGATAACGGCGTCGCCTTCTTTAAGCAAACCGCGCAGCTCGCGAATCAAATCCGCTTTGTCGTCGAACGGACGAACCCGTTCCCCGCCGAACCGCACGGCCGCTTCCTCCGCGATATTCCGCGCTAGCTTGCCGTACGTGAAGACGCCGTCGATCGATTCCGGATCGAGGCCCCGGCCGATTTCGCGGTGGAATTCTTCCTCGCTGGGGCCGAGCTCCAGCATATCGCCGAGCACGGCGAATTTGCGGGAGTAGCCTTTAAGCTCCGTCAATAGCGACAGCCCCGCCTGCATCGAAGTCGGGCTTGCGTTGTAAGCGTCATTGAGCAGGAACGCGCCGTTCTTCAGCTTGACCGGCTCGATCCTCATGCTCGTAAGCTCAACGTCCTTGAGCCCTTGATCCAACTCGTCGTCGCAGACGCCCATGAATTTCGCTACGGCAATAGCCGCTAAAGCGTTGACGACGTTATGGAGACCGAGCAGCGGAATGTAAAAGCTGCGAGAGCCCGGCAGGTTCGTCTGGAAATGGGTTCCTTCGCCGTCTTGCATGACGCCTACCGGATATAGATCGTTCCGGTCCGAAGCGCCGAAGCGGTACCGGAGCATCGAGGCAGGCTGCGGCATATCCGGAAGCACCTGTTCGATCAAAGGCTCATCGCCGTTGTACACAAAAAAGCCGTCCGGCTTTAAACCGCTTAATATTTCCGTCTTGGCCCGGGCGATTTCCTCCCGCGTTCCGAGCTGGAGCAAATGCGCCTCCCCGATGTTGGTCACAATGACCGCTTCAGGCTCGGCGATCCGAGAGAGCAGCTCGATTTCGCCACGACCGCTCATTCCCATTTCCAGTACGGCCATTTCCGTCTGCTCATCCATTTCGAGGAGCGTCATCGGCAGCCCGATATGATTATTCAGATTGCCTGCCGTCTTGTGCACCTTATACGTCGTGCCGAGCAGCGAAGCGGTCAAATCCTTCGTCGTCGTTTTGCCGTTGCTTCCGGTAATTCCGACGATGCGCACCGGCAGTTCGTTTCTATAGGCATGCGCCAGCTGCTGCAGCGCCTCCAGCGTATCGTCGACCTCGATCAGCGGCAAGCCGTCTTCCGGCTTCGGCCGTCCGATTTGCCACAATGCTGCGGCCGCGCCTTTGGCCAGCGCCTCCAGCACATAATCGTGCCCGTCCCGCTGGCCTATGAGAGGCACAAACAAATTGCCCGGCTTTATGTTGCGCGTATCGAAGCAAACGCCCTTCACGACGATTTCGGTTACATCCGTGCCTGAAGGGCTTCCGGCATCGGTCAAGCTCTTGCCGACCATTTGTGCGATTTGCCCGCATGTGCGTGTAATCATTTGTTAAGTCCCCTTATCGCTTCCCTGGCTTCTTCGCGGTCGTCGAAATGATGCGTGACGCCCCCGATCAATTGGTACGTTTCGTGACCTTTTCCCGCAATCAATACTACATCGCCAGGGCTTGCCATTTCAATAGCCTTTTTAATCGCTTCGCGCCTATCCTCTAGCAGCTCGTACCGGTCTGCCGGAAAATGCGCTTCCTGCAAGCCCGGCTCGATGTCGAGTAAAATGGCCTGCGGATCCTCCGTACGCGGATTGTCGGAGGTGACGAATACATAATCGCTGTAGCGCGCAGCGATATTCCCCATGATCGGACGCTTGGTCCGGTCCCGGTCCCCGCCGCAGCCGAATACGGTAAGGATTCGCCCTTCGGCGAACTCCTTGATCGTTGCAAGCGCGTTTTCCACGCCGTCCGGCGTATGCGCGTAATCGACCGCCACAAGAAACGGCTGGCCTTCGTCGACCGTTTCCATTCTTCCGTCGACGACAGGCATTGTCGCAAGGCTGGCTCTGATCCGCTCCACCGGGACGCCTTCAACGAGCGCCGCAGCGATAGCGCCAAGCGCGTTGTATACGTTGAACTTGCCGATAAGCTTAAGCGAGATGTCGGTCCCGCCCGCAAAGGAATGCAAGCGGAAGGAAGTGCCTTGCGCCGTAATCCGAATATCCGTCGCACGGACGTCGGCCTCGTTCGCAATCCCATATGTAATCACCTGGGCCGGCGTTACGTTCGCAAAATAAGCGGAAGCCTCGTCATCCGCGTTCAGAATCGCGTATTTGCGATCTTCAGGATTCGCATAGAACTCGTTGCCCAGCCGCGAGAAGAACAAGCCTTTCGCTTCGCGGTAGGCGTCCATCGTGAGATGGAAATCAAGGTGATCCTGCGTCAGGTTCGTAAACACAGCCGTCCGGAATCGTGTCCCTAGCACCCTTCCGAGCTGGAGGCCATGCGACGACACCTCCATAAAGCAATAGTCGACATTCGCGTCGCTCATCCGGCGAAAACTTTGCTGCAGATCGGGACTTTCCAGCGTATTGCCTTCGTATTCGATTCTTTCGTCCCCGATTTTGAGACCGAGATTGCCCATCAATCCTGTTTGGAAGCCTTGCTCCCTCATGATATGTTCCATTATATGAGCCGTCGTCGTTTTCCCGTTCGTTCCTGTTACGCCGATGACCTGCAGTTCGCGGCTCGGATAGCCGTACAAATGATTCGCGATGACGGCCATCGCAAACCGCACGTTCGGTACGATCAGCATCGGAACGTTGACATCCAGTTCGCGCTCGCAAAGCAGCGCAACGGCGCCGTTAGCTATGGCGTCGCCGGCAAACTGGTGACGGTCTTTAAATTTCAAATTCGGCGGCGTCGGCACACACAAATATAAATCGCCGGATTGTACCAGGTGCGAATCGATCTTCAGCCCCGTAAATTCGACTGTGCCGTCCCCAATCAGTTTCTTTACAGGCAATAGCGCCGCCACTTCGTTCAGCCTCATGGGAAATCCCCCTCTCCTCGGCCTGCCGCTCGCCGTCCGCTCCCGGATTCGATCGCTCATGCGACAGGCGATGCCCCTCTACTATCTTTATTACCTATTTCAACGTTTCATTGACATAAATATCGAAAAATGAACAAAAAATCAACTGCCGGCTTCCTTTTTGGCGTCCGACATAAAGATACGGATCGTCGAGCCCTGCTCCAGCCTTGTGCCTGCGGCAGGCTGCTGCTTGACGACCATATTGCCTTCACCCGATTTGCTTAGCTGAAAATCCATGTTCATATCTTCGTAAATATCCTGAACCGTCATGCCTACAAGATTCGGCACCTCGAGTATTTTTGTGTCCCCGTATACGTATTCGCGTTCGACTTGCTCTTTGCTCGGCTCCACGTTCATATAGCGCAGCGCGTCGCCCATAATGTTGCGCACGACAGGCGCCGCGACCAAGCCGCCGAACTGGATGCCTTGCGGATTGTCGATCGCCACGTATACGACGACTCTCGGTTTGTCCGCCGGCGCGAAGCCGATGAACGATACGATATGCTCGTTCGCCGAGTAGCGGCCGTTGATGACCTTCTGCGCGGTTCCGGTTTTGCCGCCGACGCGGTAACCGTCGAGAAACGCATTTTTCCCCGTCCCTTGGGCTACGACTCTTTCGAGCGCGTAACGAACCTGCTGGGACGTTTCCTCCGAGATGACGGTACGCACCAGCTCCGGCTCGATTACATCGATCACTTCGCCCGTTTCCGGGTTCACCCAGCTTTTGGCGATGTGAGGCTTGAACAGCTTCCCGCCGTTAATCGCGGCGGATACGGCGGCAACCTGCTGGATCGGGGTGACGGAAACCCCTTGCCCGAAGGAAGTGGTCGCCAGCTCGACCGGACCGACCTTCGACATTTTGAACATAATGCCGTTCTCTTCGCCGCCGAGATCGATTCCCGTTTTCTTGCCGAAGCCGAACCGGTTAATGTAATCGAACAGCGTTTCTTTGCCGAGCCGGTTCCCCATGACGACAAAGCCGGGGTTGCACGAATTTTCGACGACCTCGAGGAACGTCTCGCTGCCGTGGCCGCCCCGCTTCCAGCAGCGCAATCTGGCGCCGGCCACTTCGATGTAGCCGGGATCGTGGAACTGCTCTTTAAAATTCACTTTCTTTTCCTGCAGCGCCGCAGCCAGTGTGATGATTTTGAACGTCGACCCCGGCTCGTACGTCATCCAGATCGGCAGGTTGCGGTTAATGACCTCGGACGGAGAGTTTCTATAATTCCCAGGCTCGTAGGAGGGCTTTCCGGCCATCGCAAGCACTTCGCCGTTCGTAGGATCCATCATAATGGCGATTGCATTGTTCGCTTGATATTTGAGCATCGCTTGATCGAGCTCGCGCTCGAGGACCGATTGCAGATAGCTGTCTACCGTCAGCTGCAAATTCAAGCCGTCCATCGGCTTGGAATAGCGGTCGGTCGAGTTCGGCATCTTCTTGCCGGAAGCGTCCGACAAGAACGACACGCTGCCTCTGATGCCGGTCAGCTGCTTATCGTACTGCGCCTCTACGCCGGTCAAGCCCTGGTTGTCGATGCCTGTAAAGCCGAGAATATGCGCGGCAAGCTGACCGAAAGGATAGTACCGCTTGTTGTCTTCCGCGACGACGATGCCGGGCAAGTTCAGAGCCCGGATCTGATCCGCCTTCTCCTCGCTTATTTTCCGGCCGCCGGGCTGTATTTTGACTATGAGCTCGCGCTTCGTAATCTGATTGTATATCGTTTGCTCCGAGAACTGCAACGCAGCGGACAGCTTGGCCGCCGTCTGCTGCGGATCCTTGATCTGCGCAGGAATCGCCATCACGGAGGGCGAGCTGATATTGTACGTCAGCTTGACGCCGTTGCGGTCCCATACTTCCCCGCGCTTCGCCGCGAAAGGAATATTTCTGCGCCAAGACTCCTCGGCCTTGACCGCAAGATCGGAGCCGATCCACAGCTGAACATAGCCGAGCCGTACGACCAGCGCCGCAAAAACGAACGTTCCGGCAATAAGCGCAAACAATAAACGTTTGCGAATCGTTACGTTGGAAACCTTCATGACATGTCCCTCCCGAGCCTATGAAAATGATTCGACCGCCGCCTGTTGACAGACAAGCGGACAAGATCGTTTCATATCCAGACTATTCGGGACAAACAGGGGTTAGAACAAGCTTATCCGGCATCGCCGGATAAGCTTGTTCGTTATCGCTTCGCGCCGGATCCGCTCTGCTGGCTGGACGCCCCGGCAGAGCCCGTCTTCTTCCCGTCTTCGGTCTTGACGGGATCCGCAGCTTTCTTCTCGTCGGCGGCGGACTGCTCGTCGATCGGCTTGAGCTCCAGGGCGACAACCTTGGTGCCTTTCTCATCGCTGACGGACTGCGAGGCCACGTACCCTTCCCCGCTCGCCTTGCACTGCACCTCGAGCTCGGCGCAAATCTCCATCGCCTCGCGCAGAGATGAGCCTTTCATATCGGGAACCTGCGCGCCTTGAGACTCTTGGGTCATCAGCAGCACGCGCTGCGACATCGCGATTTCGGTTCCGGCCGCCGGAGATTGCTTCAGCACCTTGCCGCCGGTGCCGAGCACCTCGGATTTCAATCCGGTTTGCTTCAAAAGCGTCCCCGCTTCGGCCAGCGTTTTGCCGGTTACGTCGGGAACGACTGCGATCGCTTCGACGCCCGCCGTCGTCTTCGAAGCGGACGAGCCGGTATTGCCGCGTACGTTCATGTAACGGAGGCTTTGCGTCATGATGTCCTTGAACACCGGCGCCGCTACCTCGCCGCCCTTGTGGTAGTTTCCGCCT
Source organism: Paenibacillus litoralis (assembly GCF_046244365.1). Classification (NCBI taxonomy): domain Bacteria; kingdom Bacillati; phylum Bacillota; class Bacilli; order Caryophanales; family Paenibacillaceae; genus Paenibacillus; species Paenibacillus litoralis. Next base: position 5,564,531 of record NZ_CP176395.1, read on the forward strand.
AAATCCGGCTGATCGGCGAGAACGGCGACCAGCAGGCGGGGATTTTCCACAGGCGCGAAGCCGACGAAAGTAATGACCCATGTATCAGTCGAATATCCTTTGCCCGGAATAACGATGTTAGCCGTGCCCGTCTTACCCGCAACCCGATAGTCGCTAATGTAAGCGCGGCGGCCCGTTCCGATATCCTGGTTGGCGACGACCTGCTCCAGGTAAAGGGAGGTCTGCTTTGCCGTTTCCGGCGAGATGACTTCGCGGACGACTTTGGGTTCAAAAGATTGGATGACTTCGCCGCTCTGCGGATCGATAACGTCTTTGATGATATGCGGCTCCATCAACTTGCCGCCGTTCGCGACCGCAGCATAAGCAGCTACCTGCTGGAGTAAAGTAGTGAGCACTTGACCTTGTCCGTAAGTCGCTGTTCCGTACTCCGAATCATATTTCATATTGACGATTCCCTTTATCTCATTCGGCAAAGCGATACCCGTCTTTTTGCCAAAACCGAAATTCATTATGTAATCCGTCAGCAGTTTAGGCCCAAGCTTCTCGAAGCCAAGTTTAACGAAGGCTACATTACTGGATCGAAGCAAGCCTTCCATATAGGTAATCGTACCCCATCCCTTCGTTTCATGGTCATGAAGCTCTCGACCGCCAATCGGAATTTTACCTGATACGAATCTGTCGTTCGGGTCGAACTTACCTTCCTGTACGGCACCGGCCAGCGTCACGACCTTAAACGTCGAGCCCGGCTCGTATTGCGATGCGACCGCATGGTTGATGTAATCGCTTTGGCTGTTAACATCCCAATATTTATTCGGGTTGAAATCGGGCGCATTCGCCAGAGCCAGTATTTCCATCGTCTGCGGATCGACCGCAATGGCCGTCATGCTTTTGGGCTTCCATTTGTCATAGGATGTTTTAAGTGCGGTTTCCACATAATATTGGATGTTTTGGTCGATCGTCAAGCGGACGGTTTTACCATTTTCCGCCGGATTGATCGAAATCTTCGAATTTGGCAGCTCTACGCCCATCGCATCTCTTTCATGATAAAGCGTTCCGCTCTTGCCGCGCAGCATCTCGTCCAGCGTCGACTCGATGCCCCCGACCGCTTTTCCTTCCTTATCGATATAGCCGAGAACATGGGACGCCAGCCGGTTGGAAGGATAGTACCGCTTCTGTGTCTCCGTGATGGAGATACCGGTTAGCTTCGACCGCGTTCGCTCGGTCAGTTCGACGATGAAGGCATCGAGCCGCTTTTTCGTTTCTCCGTCAATTTTCCACCCTTCGGGTTTGATTTCCACATTTCTCAGAAAGCCGCTTCCGTCCGACTTTTTCTTCGTCACGAGGCCGTATATTTTTTTCTCCAGCTCCGCAATGACGGCGGGATCTTGACTAGTGGTCAGAATACCGGCCAAGCCGCGGGCGATGTCCCAGTCGAGCTGGGCCGAATTGATCGCTTTCGGATTCGTTTTCTTCTGATTGATATAGTCGGGATCCACCGAAACCGTATAGGCGACCGCCTCTTCGGCGAGCGTTCTGTCGTTGCGGTCCAGAATGTCGCCCCGCTTGGCAGCCAGAACTTCCGACTTGCTCCAAATATCCTCCGCCTTTTCGCGCAGAGAGGATGCTTCGACAACCTGCACCCAATACATGCGGGCAACCAAACCGGTAAACAAAAGCGTAAAAAAGACGCCCAGCAGAAGCGAGCGCAATTTGGTTTTCTTCTCCATCTTTTTCCCTCCGTTACGGTTTTTCGGCTGCCTTCGGCGCTTGAGCGACCGGTTTACCCGGAACGTGTACGACTTGCGTTTCATCGATCGGCTTCAAGCCGTTTTTCTCGACTTCGATCTTCAGACGGTTCGGATCCATCAGCTTGTTGACTTCCTGCTTAAGCGTGCTGTTCTCTGCTTCCAGTTTTTTTAGCTTGCTTTGGATACTTTGAATATTGTTGTTCATTTCATAGATTTGCGCGTAGCGCCAAATAATGACGCCGGCGACTACAACGCACACGAATACCGTGAACAAATACATCAGCTTTTCTTGTACCGGAATCGTCCTCGCTTTATATACGACCTTGCGCGTTTCGCGAATGCGGACGCGGCCGGCCTCCTTCGGTTGTTCCTTCGGTTTCGTAGCTAAATTGCCATGCATGTAAGCCATCCGGAGTCACTCCTCTCGTTTATAAGGGTAAGGGCGCAATGCCATATCGATAAGGCTTGATTGTAAGGCGGCTCTTTACACTCTTTCCGCCACGCGCAGCTTCGCCGAGCGGGCCCGCGGATTCGCCTCCAGCTCTTCTGCGGAAGGATCGAGCGGCTTTCGGTTAACCAGCTTGAGCAGCGACTTTTTTTGACAGACGCATAGCGGAAAACCGGGCGGACATGTGCATTTTTCTACATATTTCGCGAAAAGCTGCTTGCAAATCCGGTCCTCGAGCGAATGAAACGTGATGACGGATATGCGTCCGCCCGGCGACAGACAGCGGATCGAGCTTTCCAGCGCATCTTCCATCGCCCCGAGCTCGTCGTTGACGGCGATTCGTATGGCTTGAAAGCTTCGTTTGGCCGGGTGCGGCCCCGTTCGGCGCGCTGCCGCCGGAATGCCTTCTTTAATGATTTCCGCCAGCCTGCCCGTCGATTCGATCGGCGATTTTTCCCGCTCCGACACAATTCGAGCCGCAATGCGCCGCGAAAATTTTTCCTCGCCGTACTCGTACAAAATTCGCGCAATTTCGCTCTCCGGCCATTCGTTTACGACCTCGCGGGCGGTAAGCCGCTCGGAACGGTCCATCCGCATGTCCAAATCCGCGTCATGATTATAGCTGAACCCTCGATCCGCTTCGTCCAGCTGAGGCGAAGATACGCCAAGATCGAACAGGATCCCGTCCACCTGGGGTTCGCCGTCTTTTACCGGCACATCCAGCCCAAGCAGCACGTCCCGAATATCGCGAAAATTCGTTTTGACCAGCGTCACGCGGTCGGCATACGGCTTCAGTCTTTGCTCGGCATTGGCTAGCGCCGCATCGTCCTGATCGAGTGCGATCAGCCTGCCTTGGGGCCCCAGCTTCGATGCGATCAGCTCGCTGTGACCTGCGCCCCCCAGCGTGCAGTCGACATAAATGCCGTCCGGCTTAATCCGTAATCCTTCAACCGCTTCTTCCTTCAATACCGTGATGTGATGAAACACCTGCAGTCCTCCTTGATGTCCGGCGAACGGCTCCTGCATGGCTGCAGGGAGAACGCCGATTGGCCTTTCTATATGAATCTTGGTGAGCGATCGCGGCAAACGGCATGTTACAGATCAAAATTAAAGTCGACAAGCTTCTCGGCAATCTCGTTAAACGATTCTTCCGATTGGGCGAAGTAGCTTCCCCATTGCTCTTTGCTCCAAATTTCCACCCGGTTCGAGACGCCAAGCACGACGCAATCCTTGGCCAGCTTGGCATGTTCCACCAAATTGCCGGGTATATTTACCCTTCCCTGCTTGTCTAGCTCGCATTCCGTGGCGCCGGAGAAAAAAAAGCGGGTGAACGCGCGCGCGTCCGACTTCATAAGCGGCAGCGCCTTGAGCTTCTGCTCGAGCACGGCCCATTCCTGCATCGGGTACACGAACAAGCACTGGTCGAGGCCGCGGGTAAGAACGAAAGTCGAGCCGAGGGCTTCGCGAAACTTGGCCGGTATGATCATACGGCCCTTTTCGTCGATGCTATGCTGGTATTCCCCCATAAACATCGAACCCTCTCCCCCTTCCCCCACTTTGCCCCACTTTTCACCACTAAATATGAGTTATTCGCCACCAAAACAAAAAGTCCTGCTCCATGTGCAGGACTTTTCGCAATCCGATTAAGTTTTTTATTGCGCGAAAGTGCAAGCCTAAAGCATTTTCGGCGTTATTTCTTCTCCTGATCGTTCTTTTCTTCGTCCGTATCGCTTGCTTTCGGGGGTGTCGAATCGATCTTTTCGCCATATACGCCTTGGTGCTGCTGCGGGTTATTTCTGCGGCCTTTGGCGTAGCTGTAAATAACCGGAATGCCCACTATACCCAGCACGAGCAGGATCGGGAGCGCCCCGGCTAGAAAGACGAAAATCCCTTCAAACAGATCGACGAGAAAATCGGTGCTGCCTTTCAAGGCATTTCCCGCTTTGGTAACGGCCGACTTCGGCGGTTCTCCCTCGTTTGCCGTCTTCGCCCCGCTTAAACGCTCATACAAACGCAATTCGATCGTGGACAACGATACATTTTGATCGATGAATCGCATGCGCCCTTTGATTTTCTCGATATCTTCCTGAACTTTGCCAAGCTGGTTCGAAAAAGCGACGAGATCGTCGGCCTTCATCGCCTTCTCCATGAAAGAGAGGAGACGCGATTCCTCCACTTCCTTCCCTTTCAGCCTGGAGGCGAGATCGACGTATTCCTCCGTAACGTCCTGCCCCTGTACGCTGCGCTGCAGCTTCAGGTGGCCGAGCTTGCCAAGATCGGCAAGAAACGTCGAGAAGCCGTTCGCCGGCACCTTAATGGTAAACGTTCCGCTTTTTTCGCCGCTCGTTTGATTTTCGGAAAACACCAAAATATACCCGCCGTTCAACGTTATCAAATTTTGTATGTCCGTTTGCGCGTCGTCATAGCTTTTGACTTCCATCGCGATATTCGCCTTATAGATCAGCTTGCGGCTGATTGCATCGGATGCGTCGCCCATCCCCGATCCGGCCGCCGTTTTCGGCTGCGAGGTTGCGGCGGGGGAAGTCTGATTTTTATCGGCGGCAGCGGTGCCGGCCGTTTTGGCATCGGCCGCCGATTTTTCATTCGCCGCCTCCGGTTTGGCGGCGGCATTGTCAGCGGTTTGCGCGGTGCTTCCGCTCTCGGATAAAGCGTTTTCATTCGCGGCGCTGCAGCCTGCCAGCAACGCTGCCGTGATCAGAAGTGCAGCTGCCGCTTTCCAGCCGTTCCTTTGCGCCCCCCTATCTTGCTTGTGACCGGAAATAGACTGGCATTCCGCTTGCTGTCTTCCCCTATCCCGTTCGCCCGAACCTTTAAAACCCGCACCTCTCGCGTTCACCAAACTGCCGTTTTCTTCTGCATTTTTCTTTACACTGTCTCTGTTCTGCATACCAAAAACCCCCTTCGTCCCGGTTTACGGATCGGATAAAACGCCTTGCGGCATTCAATCTGTAAACGAAGGGGGTCTTGGAAATGTTGCATATATTTGGAGGATGAGCCCAAATATAGTTGCGTTCCGCTAGAACGATTCCCTGACGATCAGCTGCTCGATCGGAAAACGAACTGTCGGATGTGCGGCGGCCGCCTGTTTGCCGACGGTAATCATCATGACGGGCACGTACCGCTGCGGAATTTGAAAGGCTTCTATGAGCATCGGCCTGTTAAAACCGCCCATCGGGCACGTATCGTAGCCTTTCGCTTTGGCAGCCAGCATGACCTGCATGGCGGCTAAGCCCGTATTGAGCATCGCCTCGTCGCGCGGCGTTTGCCCGCCTGCGGCGTAAGCCTGCTCGATATTCGCCAGCAGCGTATCGTAAGCCTGTTTCGGGAAAGCCCCTGCCTCCAAAGCAGGCCGATAGACGGCTTCCGCGGATAAATTCGCTTGCAGATCGCCGAGCATGACGATGACGGCCGAGCATTCGCTAACCTGCCGCTGATTATTGGCAATAGCCAAAAGCCGGTCTTTGTTGCGCTGTTCCGCAATGACGAGAAACCGCCAATGCTGAAGATTCCAGGAAGACGGGGCGTTTGCGGCCTGTTCCAAAATAGCGGTCAGTTCTTTTTCCGGAATCGTAAATCCGGCCTCGTATTTCCGAACGGAATGGCGGGAACGCATTGCTTCTTCCACGGTCATAAGCGTCGTTTGTGCGGCAGATGCCATCTTGACCTTCCTCTCGCAAGGGAATAATGGAACGGAGAATTACTCGATTAGTTTCTCCCGTTTCGAAAGCCGATCGTATGGTAATTTCCCGCAGTACGCTTCGGCTATTCCTCGTTCCCTTGCCGTCCCCGTCTTTTCTCGTACCGGTCGTCGACTTCGCTCGCCATCTGACGGTATCTTTCCGTTTCCTCGCGCACAGGATCTTTTGCCGCCTGAATGCGTATCTCATATTTGGCCGAAAGCCTCTTTACCGCCGTCTCTCCGGGGTCATCCGCCTTAAGCTCCCCCTCGGAAAGCGCTTCGCTTAAGTGCTGCTCCAGTTCCGACTTCTTATCCAATCCGCCGCCTCCTCTCTGGCTCCCATTGATTAAGCTTAGTATGAAGCAAACAGGCGTCATGTCATACAAGCTAAAGGCTTTCCCCTTGCTGCTGCGGCGGTCATGCAAAAGAAAAGCGCTCCCCCGCAAAGAGGAACGCCTTTTTCTTCTAGTGCTCTGCCCAGCTGTCCAGATACGCCTTCTGTTCCGCCGACAGCGAATCGATCCCGATGCCCAACGATTCCAGCTTGAAGCGCGCCACTTGCTCGTCAAGCTCGTAAGGCACGTTTACGACTTGGCTGCCGATTTCCTTATACTGATCGTTCACGTACTTCAGCGACATGGCTTGGAGCGCGAACGTCATATCCATGATTTCAGCCGGATGCCCGTCGCCTGCCGCCAAGTTTACGAGACGTCCTTCCGCCAAAATATAGAACTTCCGTCCGTCCGCAAGCTGATACTCCACAATGTTGCGGCGCACCGTGCGGATCGAGACGGCCAGCGCTTCCAGCTCGGGCTTGTTTACTTCGACGTCGAAATGGCCGGCATTGGACAATATCGCGCCATCCTTCATCACTTTGTAGTGCTCGCCGGTGATGACGTCGCGGTTGCCCGTTACCGTCACGAAGAAATCGCCGACCTTCGCCGCTTCGCTCATCGGCATAACGGCAAAGCCGTCCATGTACGCCTCAACCGCTTTGATTGCGTCGATCTCGGTAACGACCACGTTCGCGCCAAGCCCTTTTGCGCGCATCGCAACCCCTTTGCCGCACCAGCCGTAGCCGGCTACGACGACCGTCTTGCCCGCAACGACGAGATTCGTCGTCCGGTTAATGCCGTCCCATGCGGATTGGCCTGTACCGTAACGGTTATCGAATAAGTATTTGCAGAATGCGTCGTTCACCGCGACCATCGGGAACTTCAGCTGCCCTTCTTTCTCCATCGCCTTCAAGCGCAAAATGCCTGTCGTCGTTTCTTCCGCGCCGCCGCGAACGTTAGCAAGTAAATCCTGACGTTCCGCATGAAGAATGGATACGAGATCGCCGCCGTCGTCAATGATAAGATCCGGAGCGGTCTCCAGCGTTTTGATCAGCAGCTCCTTGTATTCCTCCGGACTCGGATTGTATTTCGCGAATACCGTAATGCCGTCCTCGACCAGCGCCGCACAAACGTCGTCCTGCGTCGACAGCGGGTTGCTGCCAGTAATGGCGACTTCCGCGCCGCCCGCTTTGACTACCTTAGCCAAGTAAGCGGTTTTCGCTTCGAGGTGCAAGGAAATAGCGACTTTCAATCCTTTAAAAGGCTGTTCTTTCTCGAATTGCGCTTTGATCCGATTCAGCACCGGCATATGCGCGCTCGCCCAATCGATTTTCAAATGGCCTTCCGGCACAAGCGCCAGGTCCGTTACGATGCTTCTTTCTTTCGCAGACATATACAACCTCCAAGTGATTATTGATAATAGATTTTCGGGTCCCCCGCAAAGTACCGGAATAAGCTACCGTGCATGACGTCACTTTATGGGGATCGTTATAGATGGACGACGCGGTGGAAACCGTCCGATTCGTATGGCGTTTCGGCTAGCACGTGCAGCCATGAATCTCCATACTTGTTCAAGTAAGCATACACATTATACACTCTTTCCTGCAGTTTGCCGATAGGTGATATCGTTAATTTGATTCGATCCAGCTGCCGCACCGCCGATTCGTGCTGCGATTGCCGGGCGTCGATCGCCTTTGCTTTCAGAAAGCCGATCTGCTCGGAAATTTTCTGCATATTCGTTTCCCCCAGCTTGCGGAGGCCTGCATTAATGCCCGCAATATCTTCGACAAGCGGAGCATACATATCGTGAAACTTCGTAACGATCTCGTCAAAGCGCTCTTCGATGCGAAGTTCGTCCTGTCCCTTCAGCCATTCGTTCTTCTTCTCGTCGAAACGGGCCAGCGCATCTTCGAAGGAGAACTCGTACTTGGCCATGTACTTGACCAGCGTACCTTCCAGCAGCGTATATTCCTGCCTTGGAACGATGACGGGCATCCGCATGCCCAGAGCATGAAATACGCCCTTCAGCTGCGACCAATAAGCGATTTCGCCGGGTCCCAGCACCACGCCCAGCACGGGCAGCACGAAGTCCTGCATCGCCGGCCGCGTCATCACGTTGTTGCTGAACCGTTCGGGCGATTGCTCCGTCCACTGCAGCAGCTCCTCCATTCCGATCCGGAACTGCTTCTTGCGATCGGTGAATTCATCTTCCTCCGCTAGGAGCAGCACTCGCTCGCCGTCCTCCCGGTACAGAAACAGGTTCGCGCTGTTCTCGGCCGTTTCCGCTTGCGGGCGGTAGCCTAGCGCTTCGACCCTTGCCATTCCGGCCTTTACGGCATCTTGAATGTCTCGGTGCGACTTCAAGATTTGTCTGAACATCGGGCCTTCCAGCTTGCGCAGATCGGGATCGTCGGAATCCAGCAAAACCAAGCCGTGCCTGCCGAATAAATCGGCAATAATCCGCGCGAAAAAAGCGACCAGCGTATCCGAACGATCGGCGAACGCACGAAGCTTATCAAGCAGCGGCGCTTTGAATTCGGTATCGGGCAGCAAGCTCCCGAGCTGATTGACCGCTTCGTTCCATTCCGGGATTTCCAGTCTGCTGATGGACGTCCGAATTCCGGTTGGATGGCTGATTTGGATTTTCTCCAGCGATTGCTGCGCGTTCAGGACGTATGTATGATTCACTTCATCGAAATCATGGTCCTCCCCGGCAATCCAGAAGACGGGCACGACGGGTCTGTTCAGTCTGGACGAAGCTTCCCGGGCTGCCTGCAGCACCGTAATCGCTTTGTATACGACAAGGAGCGGCCCTGTAAACAGTCCCGCTTGCTGCCCGCCCACGACAACCAGCGTACGCGGATCGCGAAGCAAACGGATATTTTCGATCGCTTCCGGCGCGTTCTCCATCTTCTCGTTAAAAGCGAGCAACAGCTCGGTAAGCTCGGCGCGACTTACTCCCGTCGTCCTCCCGTTATCAAGCCACTCGGCCCGTTCCGTCCAAGCCTCCGGAGCATAATCGTAAAGCGTTTGGACATCCTCTAAAGCGGACGTATATTGTTCGGCTAAAGGCTGGCTCTTGGGCCAGCGAACCGTTTCGATTTTCATCGTTATTGCCTCCCCTTGGCACGTGCGTGCCGGCATGCTAGCACAACTTGATTGTACACATCCGTTTTCGTTTCGTCAAAGCTTACGCGATAAAAGCTACTAACATGCCTATAGCCGAAGGCAGGTTTTGCTCCGATTCGTTCCATTAGTCAACGATAGTCAATTCGGGGAGCGAGCTTAGCATTGATTCCTTGATTCTCTTCCAATGCGGAGCCAGACGTTTCGCGTCTTCTTCGCTTACCAGATGGATAGGAATGACTTGATAACGGCGAAAATTCTCATATTTATTATAAGTGGGAATGAATGCGGGGTCTTTCAGTTCAATCGACGAACCGGCGGAATCGGTTGTTTTGATCACGCGAATTTGGGCGATTCCTCCGATCAGTTGTCTTACTTGATCCTGTGCGGACAAGAAATTGCCGAGCGAATACATGACAAGACTTCGTTTGCCGTCTTCGCGCGGCAGCCAGACGATGGGCTGCAGCACATGGGGATGCGTTCCGACGATGATGTCTGCGCCCCAATCCGCTAGCCTCCGGGCCAGCGCCTTCTGCGCTTCGCTTGGAACCGTCTCGTTTTCTTCGCCCCAGTGAGGAGAAACCACAACGACGTCGGCCTTTTTTCGGGCCTCCTCAATATCCCGCTTGATCGTGTCTTCATCGAGAAGATTGACCAAATACGGCTTATCGCGCGGAACGGGAATGCCATTCGTGCCGTAGGTGTACGCGAGGAACGCAAAGGTAATGTCATTCTTCGTCAAAGTTCGGATCGTATCCCGGTCTTCCTGCGATACGAAGGTACCGGTATACGGCATGCCGATCTTTCGCCAGTGCGCAGCCGCGCTTACAATCCCTTTCTCCCCCATGTCCATAGCATGATTGTTCGCCGTAGTCACGAGCGATATGCCTATGCTGGCGAGAGCGTCGCCCACTTCGTGCGGACTGTTGAACAGCGGATAGGAGGATAGCCCCAGCTCGCTCCCGCCAATAACGGTTTCCTGATTCGCAATCGCGATATCGGATCGCTCCAGCAAATCCTTCACCTCTTTCAGCATCGGCTTGAAATCATAAGAACCGTCAGGTTTTGACGCATCTTGGTATACCGTATTATGAATCAGGATGTCTCCGATCGCCGAAAACGTAACGGAATGGACAACGGGAGCCGGGGATGGTAAAGGTGATGGTGATGGCAACGGCGGCGCAGACGAAGGAGTCGGCGCTTGTGTAGGCTGCTGCGTCTCGGGCGGACCGGCGGATTGCGAAAGGGACGTAGGAGAAGGTGTGCCACTCGGCGATTGTCCGCCGCCGCAACCGGCCAGCATGAGTCCAAAAAGCACGAGCACTGCCGAGCACATCGTTTTTCTGCTTCTTTCCATGATCGACCTCCTTCCGCCTGCTATGGAGCGTTCACCATTTCCGGACTTTTTAACAATGTATCCTAAAGGATGCCCTGCATGATCCCTATTCGAAAATATGACGAGGTATTCGGCAAAAATAACCGCGAGCCGCGAGCCTATTATCAACCGAAAATCGGCAGTCGATTCTGTAAGGTTATTGGTAAACGACGGAAAGGTCCAAGGTTCCGCAGCAAGCGGGCCGCCGGTATTAGAGGTTGTTTAAAAAGTCCCCTTTTGATAACGAAGCAGAACAGTGGGTTATTCGACATCGAATCTTGCATTCATCCGGTAACTGTGGTACTCACGTAGGTTTTGCCTACGCTCCGTGTCCTCGTTCCTCGGATTCATCCAACCTTCTCGGTTCTGAAAAGTGGCCTTTTTAAACACGCACTATTAATGAAAAACGCCGCTCTCCTTTGAAGAAAGGAAAGCGGCGTTCCCGCGTTTAGGCAAGCAGCTTCAAGCCGATAGCGGACGATAAAATCATGGCGATAAACAATACCCGGACCCACTGCTTCGGCTCTCCGAAAAGCAGCATCCCGGCAAGTGCCCCGCCGGCCGTTCCGATACCGGTCCAGACCGCATAGGCCGTCCCCATCGGAATTTCGTTCATCGCCAGCGACAGCAGCAGGAAGCTGACCGCAAAGCCGCCGATTAGGACGCCGAACGATTTCCATGAACGTTTTTCGTTTACTTTTTGAATGCCGATCACGCCAACCACCTCGCCGAGCCCGGCAAAGACGAGAAACAACCAGCTCATGCCGTTTCCCCCTCCTCGTCCTTCGACTTGGTTACCATCTTGAGACCGATGACGCCGGCCAGCAAAATAAGAATAAACAATACTTTCGTCCAGCTGAACGGCTCTCCGAATACGATCATTTCCATGATAACCGTGCCTGCGGTCCCGAGTCCGGTAAATACGGCGTACACCGTTCCGACCGGCAGCACGCGCGTGGCGCGTATCAACACGTCGAAGCTTATTGCGATAAAAACGATCGTCAGCAGCCATTCCCACCATGCCGAGGAATGCTTGAGACCCGTTACCCAAGCGACCTCCATCACGCCGGCGCCGATAACCATCAACCAGTTGCGATTCATGCTGCTCCCCTCCCAAGGTAAGCAGGCGTAACCTTTCTATTTGTCGGTCCGCCTTACTGCCGAATGTCCAATCCCCGCCAGTACAACGTCCACGCCGATTCCAGACGCTTCGAGTACCGGTCCTTGCCTCCGTACATCAGTTCCACCAGCAAACCGTCGAGAAGACACAGGAAGGCTACGGCCGCCTGATTGGCCTTCTCTCCGTCCCGCTCCTTCCGGAATGACGGAGCCTTCTCGAAAACGGCGACTAGCGCCTCCTCGATCTTGTCCAAATATTCGTCATACATCGAATCCAGCGTGTCGCCTTGCAGCGAGGCCGGCGGAAAAAACATCATCCGCATCCAAAACTTCATCGCGCCGTCGCCTTCGAACCGCTCCTTGAAGTGAGCGATCAGCCCAAGGAGGGTCCTGTCCAGAAGCGCATCCTCGAACCGCGACAAGCAATCGGCGACAGACTCGATTTCCCGCTGCGCGACATCGCTGAATATGCCCAGAAACAGCGCCTCTTTGCTCTTGAAATGTGCATAGATCGAAGGCGTCCTTATGCCGACGTCCGCCGCGATCTGCGAAAGTGACGCGCCGTCGTATCCGTGCTTGGCAAAATGGACGAGAGCTGCTTCTTTAATACGGCTGGCTGTCATGTTCTTCACCACCTAACGAACGTTAGTTAGGTATACTATCTCACAACCTATATGGGATGTCAACGGCATTTCGATAAAAATTCGGTGTTCGGTTACCACTCCGCAATCGTTCCGTCCTCTTGACGCCACACCGGATTCCGCCATTGATGGCCTTCCGCCGCCATTTCCCGAACCTTCGCTTCGTTAATCTCGACACCGAGCCCCGGACCGGTCAAATTCGCGACAAAGCCGTTCCGGTATTCGAAAATCGCCGGGTTGACCAAGTAATCGAGCAAATCGCTCCCTTGGTTATAATGAATGCCTAGGCTTTGCTCCTGAATGAAAGCGTTCGGCGTACAAGCGTCGAGCTGCAAGCAAGCCGCTAGCGCAATCGGTCCGAGCGGACAATGCGGCGCGACAGCCACATCGTACGCTTCCGCCATCGCCGCTATTTTACGCGTCTCGAGAATGCCGCCTGCATGGGACAAATCCGGCTGGATAATATCGACCACGCCTTGCGCAAGCAGCTCTTTGAAGCCCCAGCGCGTATACATCCGCTCACCGGTGGCGATCGGGCAGCTCGTATAGCGGGCGAACTCCGCCAGCGCCTCGTTATTCTCCGGGAGCACCGGTTCTTCGATAAACATAGGCCGGAATGGCTCAAGCTCTTTGGCCAGCACTTTAGCCATCGCTTTATGTACGCGGCCGTGGAAATCGATGCCGATGCCGATCTCCGCTCCTACCGCGTCGCGGACGGCCGCGATACGCGCCACCGCTTGATCGACTTTCGCGAACGAGTCGATGTAGTGCATTTCTTCCGTTCCGTTCATTTTGACCGCCGTGAAGCCCGCTTCGATTTGCCGCTTGGCAGCGTCGCCGACGTCGCTCGGCCTATCGCCGCCGATCCAGCAGTAGACGCGAGTCCGATCGCGGCAAGCTCCCCCAAGCAAATCGTACACCGGCGCTCCGTAACATTTCCCTTTAATGTCCCAAAGCGCCTGCTCGATGCCCGACATCGCGCTGCACAGCACCGGCCCTCCTCGGTAAAACGCCCCCCGGTACAGCACCTGCCAAATATCCTCGATCCGCATCGGGTCTTTACCGATCAAATAATCGGCCATTTCCAGAACGGCCGCTCGCACGGTATCCGCCTTGCCTTCGACGATCGGCTCTCCCCAGCCGGCGATGCCTTCATCCGTATCGATCTTGAGGAACAACCAGCGCGGCGGCACTTTAAACAATTCCAGTTTCGTTATTTTCATCGATCGTCATCCTTTCACGGCGCCCGCAGCTAGACCGCTGACAATATACCGCTGGGCGACGAGAGCGATAATCAGCACCGGAAGCGTAATGATGCAGGCGGCTGCCATGAGCGCGCCCCAGTTGATTTCCGAATAGGACATAAAATTGAATACCGCGATCGGCAGCGTCTTCGTTTTGTCCCCGGCTAAGATGATGGAGAACATGAAGTTGTTCCACGAGAAAATGAACGACAGCAGCGAAGACGTAATGACGCCGGGGCCGGAAATCGGCATAATGATCCGCAGAAACACCTGATGCCGCGTACAGCCGTCGATCAAGCCCGATTCCTCGATTTCGACCGGCAGCGCTTCGAAGAAAGAGATCATGATCCAGATAATGAACGGAAGGCCGACAAGCATATGGCTCAGAATCAGAGCCGTGTACGTATCGACCAGATTGATCTTGGAGAACAGGATGAACCATGGAATCAAGAAGGTGATCCCCGGAATGATCCGCGCTACAAGGATAACGAGCCCGAGCTGCTGCAGCTTGTATCTGGCGATCGCATAGGCGGCCGGAAGTCCCAGGACGAGCGACAGCACGGTCGACCCGACGGCGACGATAAAGCTGTTGACGATAAATTTCATGAAATCGTATTCTTGAAAAACGCTCGTATAGTTATGTCCCGTCGGCTTGAAAAACAAAAAGTTGCTCGTCGACATGATTTGCGCTTGCGTCTTGAACGAGGCGAGCAGCATCCATAGGAACGGAAAAGCGAATACGAACAGAACGACGAACGTCAAAACGGCCATCGTCGTCCTGCCACCCTTTTTACGCTTCATTACACGGCCTCCAATCGTTTGCGAACCCAGATCATCAACAGCGTTAAAGCCATAACCAAGGCGAAGAAAATAACGAGCAGCGATGAAGCCATTCCCAGCTTAAAGTACTGGAAGCCGAGCACGTAGCCGTACAGATTGAGCGTCTCCGAAGCAAAATTCGGTCCGCCCTGAGTCGTCGCATAGATGATATCGAATGTTTTCAGAACGTCGATTAGCCTCAGCATGGCCGCAACGATAATCGTGGGCCTCAGGAGCGGCAGCGTAATGGCGGTGAACTTCGTCCAGGCGGAAGCCCCGTCGACGTCAGCCGCTTCGTACGGATCGCTTGGCAGCGTCGATAGTCCCGCCATAATAATAAGCGAGATCATCGGCGTCCATTCCCAAACGTCGATGACGATAAGAGACGGCAGCACTTGGCTCGGGGAAGCCAGCCAGAGCAGCGGCTTCAGGCCGAGCGATTTCAGCAGCGTGTTGGCTACGCCGATAGAAGGCTCGTAAATGAGCAGCCAAACCAGACCCATCGCGACGGGCGTGGCGACCATCGGCAGCAGAAATACCGTCTTCACCAGATTTTTGCCAATAAACTCGCGGTTCAATAGAACGGCAATGGCGATCCCGAGCACGGTTTCGAAAATAAGCGCGACGAACGTAAAATAAAACGTCGCCCTCGTAGCGTGCCAAAACCGACTGTCATGAAAAAGCGCCACGTAGTTTTCGAGTCCCACCCATTTCGGCGGAGTCGTCGCGGACATGCTCCATTCGAAAAAGCTGATCCGCAGCGTATACACGATCGGAAACACCATCATCAAGAGGACGAAAAGAACGGCCGGCAGCGTGTATACCCATTTGAGATTGCGGTCAAACCAGTTGTATCCCACTTGCTTCATCCTTTCGCTGGCACCGATCGGGATAAGCGGGAGAGCCTCCTGTCACCCTCTACGCAACGCGCGAAAAATATGCCCTGGAGGCTTACTCTCCCTTCCGATACCCGTTCGTTACTTGGATTTATCTTTGTCGATAATGGTTTGCAGCGCTTTATTGGCGCTTTCGGCGGCGGCCTGCACGTTCGAATCGCCGTTCATGATCTTCTGCACGACTTCGCCGACGGCATCGCGCGCCTCGCCGACGCTGATGACGACCGGACGGTCATGATCGACGCCGACATTCGACGATTCCTTAATAATCGGAACAAGCTCGGACGGGAATCCGGTTACGCCCTCCGCTTTGTCCCATACGGTCATACGCGCGCCGGGGTTGCCCTGCTGCTGCGTCTTCAGCACGATATCCTTCGAGGTCGCCCATTTGATAAATTCCCAAGCCGCATCCTTATTGGCCGCCTTGGCGTTGACCGCAAGCGCCCATGAAGTAATGCTGTAAGGCTTGGATCCGGCTTTGCCGCCCGGAAACATGGCGAACCCGACTTTATCGGCTACCGTCGACTTTTCCTTATCGGTAACGTTCTTATAGAGGGAGTTGGCGTCCGTCATAAAGGCCACTTTCCCCTGCGCGTATATGCCGAACGCTTGCGGCCAGGACATGTTCAGCACGCCCGGAGGACCGTAATCCCTTAAAAGCGTCCCGTATGTGGTAAACGCCTTGACCGCTTCCGGCGTATTGATTGTAGCCTTATCCCCTTGCATGTAGTCCGCTCCCTCCGAATACAGGAACGAAGACAATTGAGTGACGAGCGGGGAACGCTGGCCGCGGGCGACGAAACCGTACATTTCGTTTTTGGGGTCATGCAGCTTCTTGACGGCCGCCGAAAGCTCATCAAGCGTTTTCGGAACGGCGATGCCCGCTTTCTCGAGAAGATCCTTCCGGTAATATAAAATTTCCTGTTCGGTAATAATCGGAATGCCGGCAAGCTTCTGGTCGACGGTTGTCGAACCGATCGCCGATTTGGAGAAATCCGCGAAATCGTAGGCCGCGTCCTTGTTCGAATACTCGTCAAGCGGATGCACCCAGCCGTTCTTGTAAAACAGCTTGCCTTCCTGCAGCGGACGGTACATGAAAACGTCCGGAGTCGCCGAGCCCGATGTGAACTGAACGGTCAGCTTCTGCGTCAACTGATCCTCGAAGAAGCTTTCGACTTTCACCTTCATGCCGGTCTGCGCTTCGAAATTCGGGAGCAGCGCTTTGATCGCCTCGCCCCATGGATGGTTCGCCGTTACCAGCGAGACCGTTTTGCCTTGAAACGGCTTCGCTCCCCCGGCCTGATTCGCGTTGTCCGCGCCTTCCTTCGGTTTATTCCCGCAACCGCCGGCAACGGCTGCCGCAATCGCAAGCGTCAGTGAAACGCTCAGGCCCTTTTTCCAATGATTGATCACTCTGGCTCCTCCTTATGCTTGGTTTGGTTTATGCAGCCGGGCGGTCGCCGCAAGCCGCAATTTTTCCCGTAGTCGATAAATCGCATGCATTTCATAGACTCCCTTTATTCGCTTCAAAATAATCGCGTCCGCATACGAAAAAGGGCTGCCCGAAGTAGGAAATCTACTCCAGACAGCCCGATATGGCGGAAGCTTCTCCCGTTACAGGAGTCCTAAACGTTTCATTTCGGCAGCGTATGCTTCGTACAGCCCGATTGACGATTCGTGCCCCGCATGCGCCGTCGAACCCGGCTTGTTCATCATGCCCAGGTATTGGTAGCACAGCACCTTGTCCGCATATTTCGATAAAATGGCCAACTGCCGCTCGACTCGCTCGAATGCCCCCGGCATAAGAACCTTGCCTTGAAAGCGGAACAGCTCCAAATCCGCCCAAAGCGGCTTCCCGGCCTTGTCATGCGCCTCCCGCAGCCGAACGAACGTCTCCTCTACCGCAGCGAAGGACGTACGGTCAACGCCGATTTCGTCCTGGTAAGCGATATAATCGACTTCAAGCGCACGAAGCTGACTGACGAAACGGTCGTCCCCGTTAATGGAACGGGTCCCATACGGCGCGATCATCACCTTATGCGGTCCGATCTTGCGGCAGTAGCCGGCCAGCTCGTTGGCATACGAAATATACTCGTCGGGAAAGTAAGTGAAAATCGCGGCCTCGACCGGAAAATACCAGCCGGCGAACGAACGGTGATGCCCGTAGCGCTGCACAAGCTCGTCGGCCACCTTAAACCGCAAATCGTTCTTGTCGCCGCGAGTCGATAAACTGCCCATAATCGGGGTCGTAAAGAAGCCCAGCCCCAAATAGAAGGAAAGCCCCCTGCTGTCCCCTGCCGCAAGCACCGCTTCTAACGGATCCCGACAAACGAGATCCCAGCGCCAAGGAATCGCCTCCGATGGGTAGAAGGACTTCCCGTGCAGGGCAACGTTAAGCAAAACGAACGTGTCCATGCCGATTTCGGCCATTTCTTCGATTTTGGCTGTCCAGTCGTCCGCCGTAAATTGCTGGGTCGTGGCATTCCACGTATCCCCTTCGTAGGGATTCGGATGATAAAAATCGAACCAGGTGCCGCTAATTGCTTTCATCGGTTTGCTTCCTCCATTCCTATCCGGAAAACCAATCGTCCTTTACTCTTCCATAGCCATCCGATCCAGAATCAAATACGAAACCGTCGCCGCAAAGCCTGCCGCTTTCCGGAACGTCGTCGTCACGGGAGAACGTTCGGGATCGTCCGTCTTTACTTTCGACTGAAACAGGCCAAGTCCTTCTCCGGCCAGCCTCTCGTTAACGGCCCGCAGCCGCTCCGTAACATAGGTTTCCGCTTCGGGAATATCCGGGAATTGCACGTAAGCCAAGCAGATTTCCCAGACGCTGGCCCAATCCCGGCACCACCATGGGGCTTCGTTGTCGTCATCCGGCTCCCGTTTCATCGCCTCCAGCATCGTAAGCGTCGCCGCTTCCGCGATTCGCGTCCACCGCCGCGCAAGCTCGGGCTGCAAATGCTTGACCGAAGAGGCGCCGAACGCGACGATCGTCGCCTGATAGCTGACGCTGTTGCCCATCCCGACGGTGCCGTCCCAATATTCGGTATACGGCCACCAGCCGGGGCTATTTCGTCCGAAACGGTCGGCCAAATGCCGAAAGGTTGCTTCCAGCCGGCGCAAATAAACTTCGTTTCCGGAAAGCTCATAGGCTCTGCCCCATGCATGAGCGGCATACATGTCGCCGTTCAGGACATCATGGCCTTTGGCATCCGGACGCTTATAAACGGCTCCCGGATTTTCGGCCGCCACCTGCGTCAGCAGGTAATCGGCCGCAAGCAGCAGGCTCCGTTTGGCAGGCTCGCTGCCCGTAATACGGTGAACGTGATACAGGCTGTTCGCAATTGCTCCGATTTCGGCGATGTCGACGGTCTGCGGCTCTCCCTTCTTCACGTAGAACGGCTGTCCGAAAGCCCCGTTCGGAAGCTGTCTCGATTCGACGTTCGCCGCAAGCTTCTCCGCGATTGCATATCCGTCGCCGCCGTGCAGCAGCCCATCCAGGGCAAACAGGCAAGCGGCTTGCCCGACGGTGCAGCAGCTCGCCCTGTCCCCAAGCTCTTCGTCCCAAACGGTCAAGCCGACGCTTTCGGGATCTTCCTGCAATAAGCCGATGAAATACGGCTTTATTTTAGTAATGATAGAAGCAATTTGTTCGTTCATGGCCGTTTCTCTCCCGTTTTCGAAAATAGCCCGGCTCACCGCGTACGGTTGCCGGGCCGACTTCCGTTTCTCTTGTTTGTTGGTCCGCTCTTCGAACAAGAGCTGTCTCGAAGCTATTCCGTCAACGCTTGATGATCCTTGCTGCCGGACCATGCCTCTATGAGCGCATTGGCATCGGCATCCAAAGCCGTTCTGGCTGCATCCGAGATGTAATCCTTCTGAGGCTTTCGCTCTCTTTCCTTCTCCTGCTTCGAATCGTCAAAATCCTTTTTGGACGGCTTATGCAGCGTCTTCAAGAAGTCTTTCATTTCATCTGCCGCATCCTTCGTTTTTCCTTTCGCCAAATCCTTTTTGGCATGCTCGAGATGCTTGTCGAGCTTCTCCTTCAGCGATTTGCTCAGTTCGTCGGAAGAATCGTACCGGTCCAGCAGCTGCTCCATGGATGCAAGGCTTGTTTTCACGGTAACGCGAATCGTCCCCTGAGACTGATTGCCCGCCCGGTCGGTCACCGTGATTTGGATCGTATGCATGCCGAGCTTGCCGGCCCAGTCGATCTTCGTCCCGAAGGCATATGGTTTGCCGTCCACCGTTACGGTTTGCTCCGCTACGCCCGAGAGCGAATCCTCCGCCTGCAGGGCCAGCGTAATCAGCTTGCCGTCGAGGATTGTCGCCCCTTCGGCAAGCGGGCTGCCGTTCGCTTTCAAGATATACGAAGGAGCAGTTCGGTCAATCCAAACGTCGGCGCGTTTAACGGTTTCCGAATTGCCTGCCCGATCGACGCTGTAGTAGGTGACGGTATGCTTGCCTTCCTGGCCGATCGCCGCTTGCGTCCCTTCCTCTGAAGGTTCGCCGTCGACGCCAATATATGTCTTCGCAACGCCCGACAAATCGTCGGTCGCTTGCAGTCTTACGGTCTGCTCGGTGCGATGCCAGCCCGGAGCCGCATCGTCCGTCGTTACGGGAGGCGTATGATCGGGAAACGCCGGATAAGTGCCCTTGATCGATGCGTACATCTTGTCATACACTTCCCGCTGGGTTTCTACGGCGCTTGCTTGAGCTAGCTGGAGCGTATCGGTCCCCATGTACCAGGCGCGCACCGAGTTGTTCATATATCCCGCGGTAACCCCTTGGTCCAAATAGCGCAGAAACTTTTGCCTGTCCGCTTCAACCGTCAAGCCGTTCCAGTGAATTTCCATCTCGACCCCGAGTCCGAAACGCTTGGCGAGGTTTGCCGCCTCGGTCGGTCTCGTATCGGGGCTTTCAAAGAATGCATAATTCGGCTGCATAATAGCATAATCGAAGCCTAGCGCCTTCCATTTGTAGAAGCCGTTCGCTTGATAGAACGGGATCCAATAATTCATCTTGCCGTTCTGATGAATATAGGCGTTTAGCTGCTGAAGCAAGCTTTCTTCGGCATTGTTCGGCAGCACCTCGATCGACTCGCTTAGCCAGTAAAATCCGTCGAAGCGCAAATTCGGATAGCGCTGCGGATCCCATCTTTGCAAAATCTCATCGACGTACCATTTCACCGCGGCCAGCCGATTGGCGAGCGCTTGCTGCTCCCCGATGCCGGAAGCGTTAAAGCTTAGCGCGTTGCCGTTTACCGTGCCGAAGTTCGTCTGTGCGGTAAGCGGCTTCGGAATGGAGATCTTCACTTTAGCCTTGTAGCCCGGCTGATTCAGAGCCGCTTTCGCTTGACCGGCGGCTTCGTTCAAGGCCGCAAGCTGGTTCGTCCCGTCGAACAGGAAATCGATGTATTCCTGCCAATCCGTCTTGTTCGCCGATGCGGCAGCCGTAGTCGCGGACACGTACGATCTTCCGCTTGAGGCGGTTGCGTACGGCAAGAACGTGAACGAATCGAACAGCATATCCTTGATTTGCCCGTCCCGGTTCATGTAAGCGACGGCCGGCAGCAGCTTTTCCGCAGTTTTGGATTCCTGAATCGTACCGTTCGTGTGCCAGCCGGCGTAGATCAGGTAGTCATTGCGGGTTCCCCAAGTCTGATCGGAGCCCGGAGCGGGGAATGCATTGAATTCTTTATACGGATCCTCGTAACCGAGATCGGGCGCCACGACGGCACCGTCTGCGATACCCTTCCGTCCGTTAACCTCCACCTCGTCGACGAACGCCCAAACCGATACGTCGAAGCCGATCTTCACTTGGTTCGCAATGTAATGCAAACCGCTCAGCTTGAATGCCTTATGCTTGGCGTCAATCGTCTCGATATTCGAAGCCGGTACGCTCCCGATATACCGCCAAGTTTGCCCGCCGTCGTCGGATAGCGAGAAGCTGACGTTCGAAGGCATGCCGATGCCTGCTGCGGCGTCCTGCATCACCCTCATGCTCACTTCGTTAACGGTTGACGTTTGGCCGAGGTCGATGACGAGATTTCTGCCGATATTCCGGTAGAAATCGACGTATTTGTCCCGGTTTTTGTTCCAATCCCCGTTGCCGAACACATTATCGGTCAATCGGCCGAGCATGGCCTTTTCTTTGACCGTCTGCGGCTGATCTCCGGAAATCAGGCTAAGAACGGGCATTTTGCCGTAAGCGAGATTGGATGCCAGCTGCTCCGGCGTTTTGGGGAATGTGCCCTTGACCGATTTGTACGTCACTTCATAAATATCGCGCTGGGCCGGAACGGTGCTGTTATAGGCGTCCTGGAGCGTCAAATTGCCCAAGTACCAGCCTCTGACGGAATCCTTCATATAACCCGCGGTTGTCCCTTGGTAGACGTATTGATAGTACTTTTGACGGTCCGTCTCGTTCACTATGTTGCGAAGCTCCATTTCGATGCCGAGACCGTAGCGCTTCGCGAGTACGGCGGTGTCGGTCGGCCTCGTGACCGGGGCGGCATCCTGGAACGCATAATTCGGCTGCATGACCGCATAGTCGAAGCCGTAATATTTCCACTTCTCGAAGCCCGATGCCTGGAAGAAAGGAATCCAGTGAACGATTTTGTTCTGCTGGTGAATATAAGCGATTGCCTGCATGACCAAACTCTCTTCGATATTGTCCAAGTAATAATGAACCGACTCGTCGAGCCAGTAAAAGCCGTCCAGTCTCAGGTTCGGATACTTGGCCGGATCCCACCGCTGCAAAATTTGATCGACATACCATTTCACGGCCTTGACGCGGTTCGCGAGCGCCTGCTCGTTGCCAACATCGGCTTGGTTGAAATTGAGGTTGACGCCGTCGATTACGCCGAATGCGTTTTGCGCGCCGACCGGATTCGGGATGGCAATCTTGACTTTGCCTTGATAACCCGGCTGGTTCAGAGCGGCCTTGGCCTCACCGACCGCCTCGTTCAAAGCGGCGAGCTGATAGGTGCCGTCAAACAGGAAATCGATATATTCCTGCCAGTCCTGTTTGTTGGACACTTGATTTGCGGTTGCGCCGCTTTTGAAGATGAGGGACCGTCCGCTCGAAGCCGTCGCATACGGCAGGAATGTAAACGAATCGAACATCATGTCTTTGATCTGTTTGGCCGGGTCGATATACGCGACCGCCGGGAGAAGCATCTCCTTCGTTTTGTCATGGCGAACGGTACCGTTCGTATGCCAGCCGGCATAGACCAGGTAATCGTTGACCGCCCCTCTCGTCTGCTCGGAGCCCGGAGCGGGATACGCATTGATTTCCTTATACGGGTCGAAGTCCCCTCCTGCCGGAATCGTCGCCCCGTCTACGATCCCTTTTTTGCCCATGATCTGCAGTTCGTCGGCGAATATCCATACATCAACGGGGAAGCTGATCCGAACCTTGCTTGCCTGGTAATTCAGACCGCCGAGACGGAATACCCCCGCTTTCGCGTCTACTTTATCGACTTGGTCTGCCGCCACGGAGCCCAAGTAGGTCCACGTTTGGCCGCCGTCGTTCGACAGCGAGAAGCCTACGCTTTGAGGGAAATAGATGCCGGCGCTTGCGTCCTGCATCGCCCGGAAGTTCAGCTCCTTCACCGTGGAAATCTCACCCAGGTCGATCACCAGATGCCGGCCGATATTCCGGTAAAAATCCACGTAAAGCGTACGGTGACCGTTCCAGTCGCCATCGCCCAGAACGCCGTCTGTCAGCCTGCTTGCCATGGCCGCTTCCTTGGCCGTTTGCGCCGCATCCCCTGAAATGAGCGAGACGGCGGGTGTTTTGCCCGAGGCCAAATTGTCGTAATACACATTCTCGTAGACGGAACCCGTAACCGCAGGCGAGCCCGCTTCCGCCAAAGCCGTTCTCCCGGCGAGCGCCGGCGCAATAAGCGTAAACAAGACGGCTGCAACCAGCCATTTGGACAGGAGTACTTTATATCGCATGCATCAAGCTCCTTTTCACCTAGCGAGTGAACTTGCTTACAAGCCGGATCATTTAAACCCGGTTAACGTAATACCCTGAATAAATCTGCGCTGCACGAAGAAATAAAGGACGATGATCGGAACGGTAAACAAGGCGGAGGCGGCCATGAGCGGCCCCCAGGATACCTTGTATTCGCCGATGAAAGCGCGCAGGCCGATCGACAGCGTCCACATTTTGGGATCGTTCAAATAAAGCAGCGGCCCGAGAAAATCCCGCCACTCGTTGAGGAAGGCGAACAGCGCGACGGAATAAAGCGCCGGTCTGGCCAGCGGAATGATAATCTGCCAATACATGCGAAATTCGGAGGCGCCGTCGATTTTGGCGGATTCCGATATCTCGTAAGGAATGCTCATGAAGAACTGGCGCAGCAGGAAAATGTAGAACGGGATGCCGAACAAGTTCGGCAGGATGATCGGCCAATACGAATCGACCATGTTGAACTTGTTGAACATGACGTATACCGGAACCATCGTCGCCTGCGCCGGCAGAATCATCGTTGCCATCATGACCAGGAAGATGAAATTCCGGCCTTTGAAACGCAGCCTCGAAAGCCCGTATGCGACAAGCGGAGCCGAAAACAGCTGCCCGATCACGGCGAGGATGCACAGAAACACCGTATTCAGCGTATATCTCAGAAACGGAATCGTCTTAACGGCGCCGACATAGTTGGACCATTCGATCTTCGACGGAAACCAAACGGTCGGAATCGCGAAAATTTCGTCGTTCGTCTTGACGGACGTCAGCATCAGCCAGTAGAAGGGCAGCAGGAACAAAATGCCGACGATCCCCAGCAGCAAATGCGGCAGCACCGATTTGCGCAGGACGACTCCCAGGCTCCTGCTCTTCCTCGCTTCCGGCTGCGGCCGAACGGACGGAACGGAAGCTTCCCTCATTATTTTTCACCCCCGTAGTACACCCAGCGTGCGGACGTCTTGAATACGACCAAGGTCAAGGCAAGCACGAAAATGAACAGCATCCACGCCATCGCCGACGCGTAGCCCATATTCAGGAACGAGAACGCCGTCTGGTATAAGTAAATGGCGTAGAACAGCAGCGAGTTGCCCGGGCCGCCGACGGATTGCGACGCTTCCGCGAATACGATCGCTTCGGTGAAATATTGGAACGTACTGATGAGGCCGATAATCAGAATAAACAGCGTTACCGGCGAAATCGCGGGCAGGGTAATGTTCCAAAATTTGCTCCACTTGCCGGCTCCGTCGATTTCCGCCGCTTCGTAATACGTCTGCGGTACGTCCTGCAGGGCGGCCAAATACATGACCATGTTCGTGCCCGTCCCCCAGAAGCCCATCAGAATGATCGCAGGCTTCGTCCAATTCGGATCGATCAGCCAGTTCGGCTGGATGAGGCCCAAATAACCGAGAAGATCGTTGACGAGCCCGTATTGCGCGTTAAGCAGCCACATCCACAGCAGCGAAATCGATACGGACGGGACCAGCGTTGGCAGGAAGTAGATCGTTCGATAGATCGATTGCCCGCGCACGTTCATGTTGAGCAGCAGCGCCAAGGCGAGCGCGAAAGCCACATGCGGCAGCAGCCCGACGACGACAAGATAAACCGTATTGTAGAGCGACATATAAAATTTTTCGTCTGCGAACAACGCGGTATAGTTTTCCAACCCCACCCATTCGGGAGCGGAAAACAGGTTATACTCCGTCAAGCTGTAAATGAACGACATGATCGTCGGGTACAGCTTGAAAATCAAGAAACCGACCGTAAAGGGACTCGTAAACAAAAGGCCGACGAGTATCGCCTTCCGTTCCCGTTTTTTGATGCCCGTCATGTTCCGGCTCAGGTCAGCCAAAGTCTTCAGCCTCCTTTCCTTGCAACTCTGCATGGAGTAGAGGACGGGCGGCCTCTCAGCCGCCCTCCCCGCTCATGCCGCACTATTTCTTCGCTTTGTCGGCGAGCGGCTGAACCTTCTCGGCGACTTTATCCATCGCTTCTTTCGGGCTCTGCTGCCCTTTAAGCGCTTTCTCCGTTTCCTCGGACAAAAACTGCAGGTATTGGTTAATGTAAACGTTGTTCGGGAAGCCCTGCAGGTTTTTGCTTTTCGCTCGATCGTAGAAATCCCACAGCGTCTTCAGCTGTTCGTTCTTTTTGAGACGGTCGTCGTCAAGCACCTTGGTCAGCGTCGGGATTACTTTAGAGGCCGTTGCAAATTCCACTTGCGCGTCGGCGCTCATCAAATATTGCACGAACTCCCAAGCCGCTTCCGGATTTTTGGCCTTCTTCGGAATAAAGACGGCGCGCGGTGATACGAGCCCCGCTCCTTTCAAATCCGGCCGGTCCTTCGGATAAGGGAACGGCGCAATGCCGAGCGGGCCGTCCGCTTTCCGCTCATCCGGGAAATTGTATTCCCAGCCGATCATCATCGCCATTTGACCGGTCAGCAGCGGATCCTGCGGCGTTCCCCGCTGGCCGAGCCCCGACCGGAACTTGCCGATCGCGTCGACGCCGAATTCCTCGTAGTACTTGCGCTGATAGGCGATCGAATCGACGTTCTCCTTTTTATTCGGCGTAACTTTGCCGGTCGCTTCGTCCACCCAGGATCCGCCGAATACGAGCGGCCAGAACACGTTGTCGATCCACGGGTAGTCGGGTAAGAAGCCCATATTCGTCAGATTGCCGTTCGCATCTTTCTTGGTCAGTTTCTTCGAGTACTCAAGAAGCTGTTCGAGCGTTTCCGGCGGCCCGGTCAGGCCCGCGTCCTGGAACGCTTTCTTGTTATACATCAGCGTGCTGCCCATACTCATCGTGAACGGCACGCCGTAATATTTGCCGTTAACCTTCATCCGATCCATAGCCGAAGGAATGACGGCAGCCGGGTCGAACTTATCTTTCTTGAAATACGGATCCAGTTCGAGAATCGCGCCGGCGTCCGCCCATGGGCCGAGGTTGTTCCAGAACGTAAGCGCCACGTCCGGCGGATTGCCGCCCGATATCGCCGTAAGCTGCTTGGTCGCGTCCTGGTTGCCGAGCACCTTAACCGTAATCACGTCCTGCTTCTTGTTGAACGCCGCAACCTGCGCTTCGATCGGACCGGAATCCTTCTCCGACCATACGTGCCAGAACGTAATTTCGACCTTCTCCTTCGGCTTCTCCGACGGCTTGACAGAAGCTGCCGCGGACGGCGATGCGGAAGGACTTGCCGACGCCCCTTTCGAATCGGTATTGCTGCTGGAACATGCCCCCAAAACGGATAGCGCGAGCACAGAGGAAAGCATTGGGGTTACCGCTTTTTTCATTTTACTCAACCGAACTACCTCCCCAATCAATTTTTGATGCCCCTACCGAAAACCACATGCTTACTCCTTGCAAACCTTTAGGCTCATGGCCCTTTCGGCATCCCCCCTCTCATTGACGTTCGCCGGATTCTAGAAGTCTTTGACGTCTTCTAAACCTAACGACTAAGACCTCAAGGACTGCTAATTTCCGCTTCGAATGCCTACAATTAAAATGTAACCGTTTACACACGCCGTCAGGAAGATCCGGTACGGCTTCGCATACCCCCTCCCCCGGATTGCTCCGGGGAAAAGGCTCTGCGTTTCCGTAACCCTTCATTCATTGCAGCGCTTAATAGGGATACTCCCTTCGACGCTTTGCATAGGTCAATCCATTACTTCCAGTTGCCTTGAACATTTGCGGCTTTCAAGGCGTCGTTCACTTCCTTGATCATTTGCGCTCCGCCTTTGTCCTTCCATTCCTTGACAAGCTTATCCCAATCGGAGATCGGACGCTGTCCGTAAATCATTTTCGTTTGCTCTTCGTACATGTATTTCCACAGATCCACTTCTTTGGACAACCTCGTTTCGGAGAATACGGCATTGACCGGATTGAAATAGTGCTTCGTATCCACGTGCAGTTTTTCGAATTTGGCGGCTACATCGGCAAGCACAGGCACTTTGTACGTTTTGGAGTAAGCGTTCGCGTCGTCGCTCGGCGCCCATGGTACGGCAAGCGGCATGTAGTCCTGCGGCTTCAAGCCTTTTTCGCCGCTTTCTTTCTTGACAGTGCCGTTCTCGACCTTGTAGCCTTGGCCGTCGTTGCCCGTGATCCAGTCGAAGTCTTTGTTCGTCGCGTTCTGCTGGTTGATCGGGTAAAACTTGCGGCTGTAATCCAGCATTTCGAGAATGCGCTGCAGCTTCTCCGGCTCTTTGGCCAGTTTCGCATTAAGCAGCGTAATACCCGAGAAGCCTTGGTGCGCGGTGAAGCCCTGCGACCCGTCCGGTGCTTTGAAAGGCGGAATCGGCTCCAGCTTGGCGCCAGGGGCGACGTCCGCAAGACCTTGCGCATACGTTTCGTTCATCCCGCGCGGCGTGCCGATGAAAATGCCCGCTTTGCCGCCGTAAAACTCCTTGTTCGTCTGTCCCCAGTTCATAACCGCGAAGTCCGGCGTTGCGGCGCCTTGCTTGTAAAGATCGGCCATCCAAGTAATCAGCTCTTTGCGCGGCTCGGTAATGATGCCCGGCACGTAGTTGCCCTCGGTGTCCTTGTGGTACCATGCCAGGAAGTCCCAGTACGCGCCCATCGAGAACGGCGGGTTGATGTTTTGCGACATCGCAAGGCCGTACGTATCGTTTTTGCCGTTTTTGTCCGGGTCTTTCGTCGTAAAGGCGATTGCAACTTGCTTCAGCTCTTCGTAGTTGGTCGGCATTTTCAGCCCCAGATTGTCGAGCCAATCTTGGCGGATCATCGGCGTCAGCTGGTAGTTAAGTGGGAAGTAGGCCGGAAGACCATACATTTTGCCGTCGATGGACACCGACTTGCGGACGTTATCCGGAATGAGCTTGAACGAATCGTATTTATCTAGATAGTCGTTCAGCGGGAGGAACGCACCTTGCTTCGCCCATTTGAAATATTGCGAATCCTGATGATTTTCGAGCGTAATGATGTCGGGCAGATCGCCGGATGCGACGGTTGCGCTCAATTTCTGCAAATAGTCGGTGACGACTACGATTTGCGGCTTATATTCGATGTTGAATTTCTGGTTGATCATGTCGATTCCTCGTCCATTGGATGGAGGAACGGACCCGGCGTAACGGAAGTCCAGCGTCGTGACGGTATATTTCTTCGGAGCTTCGCTCGGTTTGGCGCTAGCCGCTGTGCCACCGCCGCTTGGGGACGGCGATGATTTTTCGTTGGAGCTCGAGCCGCAAGCGGCGACGCTAAGCGACAAAGCTGCGATAGCGGCAGCGGATGCGATTTTTTTAATCTTCATGTGTAAACCCCTCCGTGTGATGGTCATTTCATCGAATTTGAATCGTATGCATTCTACGTTACCCTTTTACAGAGCCCAGCATCACCCCTTTCGCGAAATGCTTTTGCAGAAACGGGTACAGCACCAGAATCGGAACCGTCGCCAGCAAAATGGCAGCCATCTGAATCGTCTCTGCGGGAGGAGCGAACTCCGTCGCCATTTCCAAGCTTGCCTGCGGCTCGCCTACGACGACGATCTGCCTAAGTACGACCTGAATGGGCCAATCCGCGGAATTGTTCAAATAAAGCAGCCCGGTAAAATAGTTGTTCCAATGCGCCACCGCGTAGAACAAGCCGAATGCGGCCAGCGACGGTTTGGACAGCGGCAAAATGATTTTCCAGAACACCTTCAAATCGTTCGCCCCGTCGATCACGGCCGCTTCCGTAATTTCGGAAGGAATGCTCAGGAAAAACTGGCGCATCACGATAAGATAGTAAGGGCTGATCGCCGCAGGTAGAATGAGCGACCATATCGAGTTAATGAGTCCGGTCTCTTTAACGACCAAGTAGGTCGGAATCATGCCCGCCGTAAACAAAAGCGTAAAGACGACGAAAAACATTATCGTCCGCTGAGCGAACACGGGACGAGACAGCATATAGGCCAGCGATGCCGTAAACAGCAGGTTGACGAGCGTCCCGATCACCGTAATCTCGATCGTTACGCCGATGGATCGGACAAACGGCTTGGAATTCAGAATATATTCGTAGGCCGTTGTCACCCAAGTTTTGGGGAAAAGCATAAACTCGCTCTGCAAAAACTCCTTATACGTCGAGAACGATATCGTAAACACGTACAGGAACGGGAACATCATCGCAGCGCCGATTACGGCAAGCAGGAGGTAGTTGACGCCGTTGAACAAGTAGCTGGAAGCCGATTTCCGGTTCATTAGAACATACCCTCCTCGCCGAAGCGTTTCGCCAGATAGTTGGCGCCCGTTACGAGCACCAGACCGACGAGCCCCTTAAACAGCCCTACCGCGGTAGCGAAGCTGTAATCCGATTGCTGCACGCCCTTTACATAAACGTAAGTATCGAGCACATCCCCGACTTCCTTCGTAAACGGATTCAGCATCAAATAAATTTGCTCGAAACCGACGTCCATGACGTTGCCGAGGCGTAAAATAAGCAGGATGACGATCGTGCTGCGAATCGCCGGTAGCGTAATGTGCCAAATTTGCCGCCATCTGCCGGCACCATCGACGATAGCCGCCTCATAAAGCTGAGGATTTACACCGGCCAGCGCCGCCAAGAAGATGATCGTTCCCCAGCCCGCTTCCTTCCAAATCACCTGCGCGATCAGCAGCGGCTTGAAATAGGCCGGATCCGTCAGAAATGGTATCGCTTTCATCCCGAACGTATCCTTCAAGAAATGGTTGACGAGACCGTCTCCCTTCAGAAAAACCACGCAAATGCCGACAACGACGACCCAAGACAAAAAGTGCGGCAAATAAATAACCGATTGCACGAACCTTTTGAACAGCTGGTTCCGTACTTCGTTCAACATAAGCGCAAGCAAGATCGGAGCCGGAAAAGCAAACACGATCTGCAGGAACGAAATGTTAAACGTATTCCAGAGCACCCTCAGCACTTCTTTATTTTCGAAAATCGTCTGAAAATGCTTGAAGCCTACCCACGGGCTGCTAAAAATCCCTTGAAACGGGCTGAAGTCGTTAAAGGCAATGACCAGTCCCGCCATGGGAATGTATTTATAGACGAGAAAATATAACAATCCCGGCAAGCCGATAAGCAGTAAATAGCGATCCTTCCATAGCTTGGTTAACAGCTTGCCGCGAGCTTTTGCCGGCTGGGTCTGCAAGCGTTCCGCTGTGCCAATCCCCGATGTCGTATCCAAAAAGAAGCAGCCCCTTTCCCTGATGTTGGTTTCGTTTACGCATGCCTATTTGGTTCTGTCCGTGCGTCTTTTTTTCCTAATGCGTTCTGTGTGTGACCTTCCCTTCAATATTCTGTACTCTTCAGCTTGTTCTTGTCCTCGTTCGACTGTTCTTGAAAGCTATGCAGGCCGTCTGGCGAAACCGCCTGTAATCAACATAGCCGTATCCCGCTTTAAGGGCAATTATCACTTCCCGCTTGCTCGAGCATATAAAGATAAAAGCTTTGCACCAAAAGAAAAAAGCCCCCCGAAGCATGCGGGGAGCGGATTTATAGCGGCAAGTCACAGTCGTCGGTCTTCCGTTCAGTCCTCATGGTGTCGGAATTGCTTGCGGTATTGGCCTGGCGGCATATCCGTCACTTGCTTGAAAATGCGCGTAAAGTTTTGCACCGTCGTGTACCGGAGCCGTTCGGCGATATCCTTGATCGGCATCTCGGTATGCGCCAGCCATTCCTTGGCTTTGTCCATCCGGTAGTCGATCAAATAATCGCCGAACGCAAAGCCCGTCTCTTCTTTAAAAATCCGGCTGAGCTGGGAAGTCGAAACGCGGATCGTATCGGCCACCTGCTGCAGCGACAGGTCCGATTCGAAATGCTCGTGAATGTAGAAAAGCGCCTGCTGCACGAGCTTTTTGTTTTTGGGCACATTCGCATCCTGAAGCGCTTGAACGACGGCAGGAAAGACGGTCTGCTCCAGCCACTCCTTCACTTCGTTAAGCGATTTCATCCCGTATAGCTGCTTGTAGGTGTCCCTATCGAACCATTCGCGCGGTTCCTTGCCCCATTCTTGAAGCAAATAATCGAGCTCGCCGAGCAAATAAGCGAATAACCCCAGGACGGTTTCGGAATTGTGCACGTAATGCGGCACGACTTGAATCATTTGCTCCAGCTGATTGTTGGCCTCGGCCAGATCGCCCTTGGCCAGCGCCGTGACGATCTGCTTCTGCCCGCGCAGCAAGGACGAGCTGGATTGCCGGATCGAAGGCTCGATCGCGTTGCGCGATATGGTGACGTCATGCCCCATCAGAAGCCGGTAGCCGAGCAGCTCCAGCCCTTCCTGATAGGCTTCGCCGATACCGTTGTAGCCCTTTTGCCCATTGCTGACGGCGACGGTAACGGTAAATTGGAAATAGTGACGTACCTTCGCGCGAAATTCGTTCGCCAGCGCAGACAGCGCCTGATCGGATTGCTCGTTCGTTTTCTCGACGCCGACGATAACCACGACCTGGCCGGGCAGCGGTGCCGCCGTCAAGCAGGAGAACGATTCCTCGGCGATTTCCTCGACCATTTTGCGTAGGGCGTAGAGCATCAGCGATCGGTCGTTTTCTTGATAATGCTGCTTGAACACGCCGTATTCGTCCACATCGACCAGGCATACGTAGAAAGAAGCGCCCCTGAGCGGCACGCCGTATTGCTCCATCTTGCCGCGAAAATCCGCGTCGTTCATTTCGCCGCGCAGCAACTGCTGAACGAACGACTCCTTCCAATAAGGCATCCGCTCGCTTAGCTCGGTACGCAAATGATCGTTCGCTTTGGCCATATGCTGAATAATCGAATCCAGCTCCTCCAGCCCGTCCCGAAAGCTCTGTCCGGGCTTGCGGTCGCCGGCGAACTTTTGCAGGAGCCGCTGAATCGGATTGTACAGCTGACTGGAGCCGATTAAGGAAAACAATACCCACAGCAGCGTAAGCAGCCCGACCAGGCTCCACGTCACGTACTTGATGTTGTCCGATTTCCGGGACAGCTCCTTGGTAGGCGTCATCGCGATATACGTCCAGTTGTTTAAGGCGGACTTCTGCGAAGTGAGATTATAGCTGACGCCGTCCAGCGTGAACTCGTCCGTAAACGACTCGGGATTTTGCCAGAACCGGTACAATTCCGAGGAAGTCGTCAGCTTGGAGCCCAGCTCCCGCTTGTCCTGGCTCATGACGATCGTCCCTTTGTCGTCGATGACGAGAAGCTTCCTCTCCTCGCCAAGCTGCGCCTGATTGAACAGCTCGATGAGCCGCTCCGTCTGGACGTGGATGACCAGCACGCCGTCGGGGGATTCGACGCTGAAGGTCGGCACCGGACGAACGATCAGCAGCTCGTTCAAGCCCTGATCCTGGTTCGGCGGGATGACCGCAGCCGCATTATATTTGTATCCCGTGCGTTTCACCAGCTCGTTGTACGCAAAATCCGACTGGTTGATATAGCCTTCGCGGGTGGAATACACTTTTTTGAATTTGTTGTAGATGAGGGAGATATCCAGATTGATATCCGAATACGTCCGCAGCTTCTGCACCGTATCGATCGCCGCGAACGTTTGACCGAGGTCTGTCGTTACCGGCCCGATCTCGACGGACTTTTCAATGACGATATTGCTTGCAAGCTGCAGCGAAGCGCTTTCGAGCTTCTTCAGAAAATCGTTGATTTGGTACTGGAATTGACGCAAAATAATTTGATGGTTATGATCCACCTCTTCTTGCACGATTTTCGCGGTACTGAATGTGGAGAACGTACCCAGCACAAGCAGCGGCACGATGCTCAGCAAAAACATGTACGCGAAAAGTTTTCTTTTAAATGAGGCTTGCTTCATCCATGGTAACATTTGCAACCGTTCCAACCCTCCTTCTATACGGATCGGTCAGACATAGCGCGCGCCAGACAAGAACGAATCTATCATAACATACTCCGTTCGAATCAAACAGCGAACTTCGGGGAAGACCGCCGGATTCGCAGCCCGACGCTGAAACGAGTATCTTTCCACACAAAAAACGCCCTGTCTCAAGGAGACAAGGCGTTGTTCGATTCCCCTTATTAGGCGTTCGTTTCCTTCTGGAATACGGATTGCCGCGCGTGCGAGGTTACCTTCTCGATCGCATGCGACAGCTCGCGGTAAACGTCGGTTTCGACCTGCGCCCGCAGCTGGGTTTTGGCGAACACCTCGCCCTTGTCGGTCGACACGTATTTAGGCGGAAGGCTGTTGAGCGCGATCGCCATGACATCGTTTTGCGATTTCTCGTCCAAAGCGCTCGCCTGCCCGCCGGCGGCGATAAGATCCCTCAAACAGTTTCTTACGATCTCTTCCATCATGTTGTGTACGCTCATTGGCGGCTCCTCCTCGTTGTTTGGTTGAATTAGCCTAAGTCATCGTCATATAACGAGCGATTCCGATCAGAAGCAGTACGAAATATAATAGCGATAACACGAAAAAACCGAGCCGTGACAACATTTTCAGCAGCTTCACGACGTTTACTTGACCGTACTTGCGGTTCTGCTCCCTGCCGATCCAGGCTGCAGCCAAAAGAAACAGCAGGATGACGAACCAGTAAAGCAGCGACGAGCCGAATACATTCGCCGTCATGATGGATAGAGTCGCTAACAGCAGAACGAACGTGACATCCATGGATACGCGCGTCGACTGCTTCTTGTCTTTGGTCACGCCGAAGGTGACGAACCAAACGCCGAAAAACGTGACGAACGGCACGATCGCAATCGCTGCCACAATATGCCGAAAAACAACGACGATCGCATCCATCCGCATCGGCCCCCTGATCTTCTTTCTCTATCTCTCTTTGACCACCGAACGTTCCCTGGCTTTCACCAAAGCATATATGGTGCGATTAACCGGCAGCTCAAGCTTGTGCTTGGCGGCCTCCCTCAGCAGACTCCCGGTAATCCAATCGATTTCCGTCGTTCTGCCCGCCTCGAGATCCTGCAGCATAGAGGAGCGGTTTAAGGCCGTCTTCCCGCAAACGGCAAGCAGCTCGTTTTTCAGTTCATCCGTTTCGAACCCCAAGCCCTTGGTCCTCGCGACTTCGCAGCCTTCCGCCAACAGCCCGTCCATCAGCTCCATGCTTTCCGGCATTTGCGGAAGCTTGCCGTTCGTCACGCCGAGCAGCGCGGTCAGCGGGTTGATTACCGCGTTTACCAGCAATTTTTGCCAGACGAATCTATCCATGTTGTTCGACAAAAACGTCTCGAATCCTGCCGAAACGAACATTTCCCGCAAATTATTTTCAATTTCGTCAAAAGAGGCGCCGGCGTTCGCGTCCTTATCTGCAGCAGCCGTCGCACCTGAGCGAGGGAACGCTTTGCCGATTCGCGTAACGCCTCTTCCCGTATGGCAGACACGGTTGAGACCGTCTTTCCTGGCCCCTTCCGTCGTCACCGCCAAATAAATGCGGTCGGGCGCTACCTCTTGCGCAAGCCGCTCTACGTGCCCGACGCCATTCTGCATGCATAACAGCCTTGTCCGGGCTCCCATCCGGTTAGCGAGCCAACGAGCGAGGCCAGCCGTTACATGTTTCTGTTTCACGGCAAGCAGCAGCCAATCCGCCTCGGCCTCGGCAGCCGGAGCCTCGAGCTCCCGGTAGCGGTCCGCCTTAACCGTACTTAGAACCGATTGCCGCCCCTCGACGAGCTCAAGTCCCTCCGCGTTCAAGCGGTCCGCCTGCTCACCGGTGCGGGTTACTAGCGTGACGGCGGCTCCGGCAGCCGAAAGCCGCCCTGCGTAGAGCATGCCGATCGAGCCGGAACCGACACAAACGACTCGCATATTCGCGTCACTCCTTCCTTTTGCTTCACTATACCATGCTGAGGGTAAAGCCCAAACCCCTATCTCTCGGCTCCCATCCCCATTTCGTCTAAACTTCGGAGGAGCAAGCCTATGAATCGTTCCGGGCAGTAAAAAAGACCCCTTGCAGGTCCATATCCGAACCCCGGGATCTTCTGTGCTTGCTATTCGATTCGTTCGAGATTGCCGTTGGCATCCATTTTGAAGCGGGCTTTGCTCTCCTCGTCTTCTTCCACGAGAAACGCCAGCTTGCGGGCCCGGTCCATGATCTGAATCAACGCTTTATAGTCGTCGTTCACGACCCGATAATCGGTTTCTACCTCATTGACTTGCTTGCTTAATCTTTCATTTTCGAGACGCAGTCTATCTAGCTCCTCCTGCGTATCCTGCAATTCCTTCTCCATATGCCGGCTTTGGCGCGTCATATCCTGATAGGCGTTCTTCCAGTGGCGCAAATAGCGAATGACCGCATCGATCGAAATCGAATCCTCGGAAGCCATCTCGCTGCGCGGAATGCCCACTTCCAGCTCCACCGTCGATACCGTCGCCAGTCCGGGCAGGACGGACGAGTGTTTTTTCATCTGATTGCGTTTTTGTCTTTGCGCTTTGGCGATTTGAATCGCCGCCTCGTATTTTTTGCGAACGCAGCTGTTCCAGCGAAACCCGCAAGCGGCCGCCGTCCGTCCGATTCTTTCGCCAACTTCCTCGAATGCGGACAATTGCGTGCTTCCCTCGCGGATATGTCGCAGCGTCACCTCAGCCAATATTAGATCGTCCTCTTCACTCCATGCATCTTGTCGAATCGCCGACATCCCAATACCTCCCAACAAAATACTCGTTATCTCTTCATGGATTAAAATCGCAAAAGTTTCGGCAGCCTATACGCCAAGCCCATTCGCAGCCGTTACTTATTTTTATGCCCATAATAGAGTTCATAGAATCTATTTCATACTAAATGGTATTGCCATTTTTTTGCGCCCTCATACATGATTTCAAGTTAAAAAGGTTACACTAGCTTTAAAGCGGAACGCCAACCTTCGAACAAAGTTTTCGATTTCGTCACCGATTAACGGTTTACACTCCGAAAGGCAATATGTATAATGGAGGAAGCGTAAAGCGACCGTCGTACAGAGAGGGGGATTTCGAGTGTCACGCATGTTTCGCGTACTTGGCTTTTGGGCGCTTGTGATCGGCATGATGGCTGTTGCCGGCGGCATGATCCCGATGGCCTTAATATTTTTCTTCCAAGCAGCCTTATTTGTTATGCTCGGCTACATGAACTTATCTGAGCGTACCTACATAGTGATGTTCTGGGGGTACATGCTTTTGTCGTTTACCGGTTTTACTTACTGGTCATTCTTCCACATGAGCATCTAACGGACAACAATAAAAGGCGATCTTCCGGACAAGCCGGAGGGTCGCCTTTTTTATGGTGATGTCGAAGTCTTACGCGGTCCCGGGATCACCTTCCGCTTTCTGCTGAATCAGCACCTTGAACAGCTCGCTCATCTGATCGCTCAGCAGCAGCTGCCGAACGGCCCGGTTTCGTCTTGCTTCCGGTCCGAACGGATCGGTCGAGCGGTGCTCCTGCAGCAGCTCGAGAATGCCCGCTTCCAGCAAAAACTGCTTCTGCGTCATCAGCTTCCAGCTAGTAAGCCCCGCTTCTTCGCCGGCGCGGATGCACGCGCTGAAATTGACGTGCGCAGTCATATCCTGTTCGCCGGTAAATCGGTAAGGATCGTCATGCGCACGGTGTTCCTTGTAGCAGACGAGCGTTCCGTTCATCCGGTGCCGGGCATACAGCTCCTCCGCCACGTCACCGTAGTCGATCGTCATCAGCACGCCTTCTCCAAGCGTTTCGGCCATCCGCTTCATCCAGCGGGGAGCGTCCAAATTGATTTCGGCTGTTTGTCCGTCAGCAAGCCGAATCCCTTCCTTCGCCAAATAGGCAAGCACGTCATCGTTGTCGCAAGGGATTTCCCGTTCGCAGAAAGACGCCTTCTCTTCGTCCCAGCCTACGAATAGCTCCATTATGACTTGCCCGCCGCGCCGAATGCGATGAACGGCGAACGCATCGAGCAGTTCGTTGGAAATGACCGCCGTTCGATACGTACGATCTTGCGCCGCTATCGTCAGCCATTCGTCCGGCTCCATGATCCTGACCCGCTCGGCATGCGAAGCAAGTGTTGTCATGAGCAGCTCCGCATGGTAGCCGCTGCGTTCGACCGCTATGTAAGAAAGGCGTTCATAGAAATCCGGATAGCTTAGCTGAAGCTCGTCCAGCAGCTGCAAAGCCAGCTGGCCGGTTCCCGCCCCCCATTCGGCGATCCGGATCGGCCCCTCGCTCCACCGATTTCCCATAAGCCGAATTAGGGAACGCCCGACCATCGCTCCAAAAATGCCTCCGACGGCGGAACTTGTATAGAAATCGCCCGTTTTGCCGATTTTCGGCTTCCTGCTGCCCGAATAATAACCGAATGCCGGGTGATACAGGCAGTACTCCATATATTCGCGAAACGGTATCGCTCCTTGCGGTCGTTCGGCAATCAGATCCTTGATATATACGACCAACGGGTTCTTATGTTCCCCTGCTTCGCCCATGATGAATCCCCTCTCGAATAGCTTAGGCTCTATCCTTAAATGTACCACTTTGACTACAGACAAAAAAGGGCGAAAACGATATAATGTAAGAATCGAAATCACCCAGTAACGTTTGCAAAGGAGCATTTGCCTTGACTCGTACGACCCGCAGCAAGCTGAAACCGTTCGTTCTTGCGGCACTCGTCGCCCTCACGGGAGCGTTCGCTGCCGGATGCAGCGACGACAACGGAGAAGCGTTAAAGAAAACCGTTCTCGACTCTTTGAACAAACAAGCGGACATGAAATCGCACTCGTTCTCCGGAACGGCCGATTTGAACATCGGCGCGCTGCCCCAATCGGCCGATGCGAATCCTGTAGCATCCAGTCTTCTCTCCATGTTCCAGAACAGCAAGCTGGAATGGAACGGAGCCGCTACGACCGAGCCCGTTCGACTGGAGGCAACCGTCAAATCGACGCAAGCCGGCTCAGCAAACGCGCTTGAGCTGCCGCTGCTGCTCAAGGACAACAAGCTGTATGTCAATCTCCCTCTGATCAATAAGAAGGACGAATTTTTTCAGATCGATCTTGCCCAGCTCAGCGCAATGAGCGGTCAAAATAACGCTTTGTCGGCGGAAAGCTTCAAGCAAGCCACGCAAACGGCTTCCGGAATCGGCAGCGTCCTCATCTCGGATCTCAAACCGAAATGGTTCGCAGAGGATAAAGAGCCCGCCGCTTTCCAGGATGGAGCCAAAGGAACGCTTATCCGGATCGACATTACCGACAAGAACAAAAAAGAAGTAACGGACGCCATGCGCGCCAAGCTGCCGGAGATGATCGACAAACTGGCAGCGGGCGGCTTCGTCGCTAAAGGGCAGGCCGACAAGCTCAAGGAAGACGCAAAGACGATATCCGTGGAAACGCCCGGCAAGCTGACCTTTGCGATCGATGAACAGGGCTTCGCGCGCGAGCAGCAAATCGAAATTGCCTACACGCAAGCAGGCAAGGACGGCCTGCCTGTCAAACGTCATCTGAACCTGCACCTGAAAGCGGAAGGCATTAACAAGGAACCGAAATTCGTCAAGGAAGTCCCTACCCAGGTCAAGCCGTTTGAGGACGTGCTGCGATTATTGTTCGGCGCGGGCAAAGCCCCCCAAAAGTGACGCAGCGCTTTTACAGGTTATCCGGTTACTTTTTGGGCCTATCTTAGACCTTCATCCCTTGCTTCCTGCATATCCGAATTGCGGGAAGCATTTTTTGTGAGCTTGTACGATACGATTAGTAGTAGGATTTTTTTAGGAAGGAGGAACAGCTATATGAGCAAGCTGCTCCGCGTAGCGGCAGCGCTGCTGCTTTTCGGTACATTTGCGCTATTTGCGCGCTCGCAAAGCTTAGCCGAGCCTTCGCTTGAAGAAACTCGCAAGCTCCTGCAAAAAAGCTTGACGATTTATGAAATCGATCAGGAAATCGACCGGCTTACCCAGCAGGAAAAAGGCATTGCGCTCCAATTATCCGATACGAGCGAACAGATCGGCAAGCAGGACGCACAGGTCGGCGAAACGCGCCAGCATGCCGGCAAAGTGCTGCGGGCCTATTATATGGGTGAACGGGATTCACTATGGATGCTCATGTTTTCCGCCAGGTCGTTCTCCGATGCCATTGCCGTTTACGAGTATTTGAGCATGATCGTCGAGAATGACCATAAATCGCTCACCACCTATCAGGAAGCGTACGCCAAGCTCAAAAAGCTTCATGGCGAGCTGGAAACGACTCAATCCGAGCTTCGGAAGGTAAAGGACGAATTTATCGCCCAGCGCGAGAAAGCGGTAGCCCTGCAGAAGGAATTAGACGAACAAATCGCCGCCGTACCGGCAGCCCAAATGCAGGAGGTACGCAATCAAATCGAGGACTTTACGAAGGAATGGAAGGAAAAAGGCGTTCCGCTGTTCCGGACATACTTGTCGGCGATCTCCGAATCGATGCAGAGCTTGCCTGAGCTGCTAACCGGCGAGAATGCCTCCAAATATTTAAAAGGCACCACGTTTACGATTACGGACGCGGAATTAACCGAATTTTTCCGTTCGAAGAACAAGATGTTCGATAATTTGACCTTCCGGTTCGCGAACGGATCGTTTATCGTAAACGGCGTCGAGAAAGAGATTAAAGTAGGCTTAAAGGGCCATTATACGGTTGAAAACGACCCTGTCAACAAGCTGCAGTTTCATGTCAGCGAATTGACCTATAACGACTTTACGCTGCCGGAAACGTCCAACCGGGCGCTCGAGCAGGAATTCGACCTTGGCTTTACGCCAAGCAAATATGTGAAGCAGATTCAAGTTTCCAGCGTAAGCACGGATGACGGGAAACTAACGATAGCGCTAAAAATTTCGCTTAAGTTTTAGACGGACTTCTTCTCTCTCCTACCAGGCTACTCCCATAAAAAAGGACAGCGAGCAATCGCTGTCCTTTTGGTATTCGGTACCCTTACTATGCAAAAGCTCAAAATCTTCTGTATCCGGCGGTTTACGGTGAGGGTGAAACCGATTCGGTTTTCTTCGCAGCCGTCCAAAGCTTCGAAGCTTTCTCGGCAAACGACTTCGGATCCTGCTCGCCCTTATACAACTTGCTCATTTCATTTTGCAAAGCGCTCAGCTTCTTGCCTGCCTCCATATCGACCGGATGCACCTTGCCTTGATCGAAAATCAGCCACTTGTAGGAGTTGAAATGCTCATCCGACCGAATCGGCGCGAGGTTATACGCGATGATTTGCGCCGGAAGCACCTTCGCTTCCGCCCAAAGCTTGTTGCCGGCATCCGCCGTCGTCATTTCCTTGATCCAATCGATCGCCGCCTTCGGATTTGCGGATCGGGACGAAATGCTAAAGCTTCTTCCTTTGAGCCACACGCCCCCGTCGTTCGTTTGGGGAGCGTTCTGCGGCAGCGCGGCGATCGACAGATCGGATTTCGCTTGCTGCTTGAAGGCGGAAACCGTCGTGACCATGGCGGCCATTTTTCCTTTGGACAGCAGGTCCCAAGGGTTCAACTGGGCGGAAAGCGGCGGGAAGTTTTTGGCAAATTGCTTGGCGTTCCAGCCCTCCTCTTGCGGTACGAAAAACGACTCCAGCGCTTTGAGCGACTGCGCTTCGTTCAGTTTCATCGTCAGCTGCTTGCTGTCCGGCCAAGCTCCGCCCAGTGCTATGAACAAGGCGATCAAATCGTTCGGCTCCGTTAAATCCGTATAAACGCCATAGCTTCCTTCGTCCGGCTTCAGCAGCTTTTTGTTCCAAGCGATCAGCTCAGCGGCCGTTGCCGGCGGCTCGGTCCCGAGCTTGGCCTCGGCGGCCGTTTTTTTGTTCCAGGCCATGATGTACGGATCGACGTCCTTGGGAATGCCCCATATGTATCCATTCCACTTCATCTGATTCATCAGCAGCGGAATCACTTGCGCTTGCTG
Source organism: Paenibacillus litoralis (assembly GCF_046244365.1). Lineage (NCBI taxonomy): Bacteria > Bacillati > Bacillota > Bacilli > Caryophanales > Paenibacillaceae > Paenibacillus > Paenibacillus litoralis. The sequence continues at coordinate 5,605,747 of NZ_CP176395.1, forward strand.
CTCCGTCGTGAAGTATTCGTCAACCGGCAGCAAATATCCCAAAGCCGCAAGCTCGTTTACCCAAGCGTTGTCGAGCAGCATGATATCGGGCGCCTCGCCTAGCTGGCTTTGCTTTTTGAGCTGTACGAAAGCGTCGCGGGACGCTACGTTCTCCAGCTTCACGGAAATGCCCGGATGCGTATCCGCATATTGCGTACTCAGCTTTTGGAGTATCGTAAATTCGGCATCTTTCATAGAGACGACGGCACGCAGCGCATTCGCAGTTTTGCCTTTATCGCCTTCGGCCGCACCCTTTGCGCTTTTGGCGACGGCTCCTTCATCCGCGACCGTGCTCTTTTCCTGAATGGAGCCCGTGCATTGTGACAATAAGATGATCGATACGCCTAATATGGTAAAAAGAACGAGTAAGCTTCTTCTTTTGGTCAACATAAACGCTCCCTTTTTAACAACAGCTATGCAATCGCTTCCTCTACTATATCAAATCTTCCACTATCGCAACAAGCAAGACGCGCACATATTGTCGAATCGATTTGCATCGGCCTGCCGATTTTGTTACCGTAGTAGAAGAAACGGACGCAAGCGGCGCTTCTGATGAGCGCTATCGAAAGGGGGCATGCACGATATGAATAAAATAGGCTTGATGATGGATATGCCAGACGACAAGCAGCCCGGCTTCTATGCACAAATCGTCAAGGGGCTCGCAGGCAAGGCGGAGCTGTTCGACCGCGATAAAGAACTGCTGATCGTAAACGATGAAGCGGAACGCGATGCGGTTCTTGAAGTACTTAATCACTATAAAGTGCAAGCCGAGCAAATGACGCTTTTTTTGTTGCCTGCGGATGCCGAGCTTTACGATACGTTCTCCGACTACGGCTTCGAGAGCCGCTCGGAAAACAGTTACTTATACGGGAAGCTCGTCCATTTGTTCAGCTTCGATCCGCATTTCGGGGAGGGCGCAGAGCCTGCTCAAGCGCTGCTCCAATTCGACGAGCACTTGATCGCGCGATTTACGGAGAGTGGCACGGAATACTTCGCGGTAGACGCTCAACAGATCGAGCTGATGGCCGGCATTGCCAAAGCTTATAAATGCAGCATAAAACCTTTGTGAGCGAATCCTAATGCCTCCAACAAAAAACGGTAACCCGCATGAGCGAATCATGCGGGTTTTACGCCGTTTCGAACCTCTACGCAAAGCACAAGCGTAGCCTTGCTTCACAAGGAAGGCTATAGCAGATCTGCCGCAAGCTGAGCGAGACGGGAGCGTTCGCCGCGCTCAAGCGTAATATGCCCGCTGACCGATTCGCTCTTGAAGCGTTCCACCACATAAGTCAGTCCGTTGCTGGAAGCATCCAGATAAGGGTGATCGATTTGCTCCGGATCGCCCATAAGCACGATTTTACTGCCTTCCCCTACGCGGGATACGATCGTTTTCACCTCATGGCGGGATAAGTTTTGCGCCTCGTCGATGATTATGAATTGCCCCGGAATGGACCGCCCGCGAATATACGTAAGCGCCTCGACCTGTATGCTGCCCAGTCCTGCGAGCACCTTCTCGATATCGCCCGGCTTTTTGGTATCGAACAAAAACTCCAGGTTGTCATAAATCGGCTGCATCCACGGACGCAGCTTCTCTTCCTTCTCACCCGGCAAGTACCCGATGTCTTTCCCCATTGGAACGACCGGCCGTGCAATCAGAAGTTTTTTGTATTTATGCTCGTCTTCGATTTTGTAGAGACCGGCCGCAAGAGCAAGAAGCGTCTTGCCGGTTCCCGCTTTCCCCGTCATCGTAACGAGCGGAATTTCGTCGTTAAGCAGCAATTCAAGCGCCATCCGCTGCTGCGCGTTGCGGGCGGTTATTCCCCAAACCGCTTCATTGCTTAAATAGAGCGGCTCCAACTTGCGTCCATCCCCATTCACTTTAAGCAGCGCCGACTTGGACGTGCCCATTTCGTCCTTCAGAATGACAAACTCGTTCGGGCGCAGTTTGAAGCTTAACTGCAAACTATTTACGCTAAGAAATCGGAAGGAATAAAATTCGTCGATGACGGCCGGATGCACCCTTAGCGTAATGCAGCCCGTATACATATCGGTCGGGGACACGATCCGGTCATTCATATAGTCTTGTGCCGTTAACCCGAGCACATCCGCTTTAATCCTCACCAAGGTATCCTTGCTTACGAGCACGACGCCCTTCGGATCCGGCTTATCCTGTTCCTCCGTGTGGTAATTAAGCGCTACGGCCAAAATCCGGTTGTCGTTCGTAATTTCGCCGAAAACGTCCTGCATTTTGACGAAGCTGCGGTGATTCAATTCGACCTTGATCGTTCCCCCGTTCTCCAGAGCTACGCCGTCCTGCAGCCTGCCCTGTGCTCGAAAGCCGTCAAGCAGCCGTGAAACATATCTTGCATTCCGGCCGATTTCGTCGGCCAGCCGTTTTTTCGAATCGATTTCCTCGAGCACGATAGACGGGATGATTACTTCGTTCTCGCCGAATGCGAAGACGGCGTTCGGATCCTGGAGCAAAACGTTCGTGTCAAGTACGAAGATTTTATTCATGCAAGGTCCCCTCCCAAGATTGACTTTCGGCAGCGGAAATATACATACAAAAAACGAAGACGGACAAACTATCGTTAGCACTTGCTACCGATGTCATTCGATGCGTAAGTCGGCTCATGAGCCCGGCTCCCTATCTTACAACGCATAACCGAGCAGAAAGGACGATTCACATGAAAACGGCAATGATCGTCATCGTCGCCATGGCTTTGCTTGCCGGCTGCGGCAAGACTACCGGCAAGGGCGCTTCTTCCGGAACGCCCGCGCCAGACGGAAATGTTCGAGCGCAGCAAGCATCTCCCGAGCCGATCACCAAAGAAAACCGCCAAGCCGTAACCGAACGTTTGGAGAATCTTGTCAAAGGAATCCCTCACGTCAAAAATGCCACATGCGTCGTCGTCGGTCATACCGCCGTCGTTGGAATCGACGTGGATGGAAACATGGAACGCTCCAGAGTAGACACCATCAAATATTCGGCGGCCGAAGCTTTGCGCAAAGATCCTTACGGCGTGAATGCCTTCGTCACGGCGGATATGGACTTGGGCGACCGGCTGAGAGCCATCCGCGAGCAGATCAAGAACGGCCATCCTGTCGCCGGCTTCGCCGAAGAGCTAGGTAAAATAATCGGCCGCATCATTCCGCAGCTGCCGCGCGACATTTCACCGAAACAAGCGCCGCCTGCTCCCAAAAATGAAAATGAACAAAATTTCGAATCGACTAATTTGTAAATGGCCCCAAAAAGTCGTTTCTTTCGACAAGAGAAAAACATAAAAGCCCAGTACTGCATAAGCAGTACTAGGCTTTTTTTATCGCGTCAAATACTTGTCCGTCCAGCTTATCCGCTGCACGCTTGTCATAGGTTTTCACATATTCCGGATCAACGGAAACGCGCGCGCCGTAAAACATCGCTTCGCGGACCGCTGTAACGTTCACTTCGATGCACGCCAGCTTAAGCGGGACTTCCGCAAGCGTTTCGGCGATGATCGTCGTTTCCCCGTAAACCGCATTCAATGTACCGCCGCCAAAAAACGACAACGAAACGATCGGCGTCTTTTGGATGTTGGCGATAATACGCGAGCGTTGATCTATGGCAAACCGCAGTTTGCCGCCGTCGACCGGATAAATCCACGAAATCGCGCTCACGGTAGGAGAACCGTTATCCGCGTCTACGGTATTCAGCATAACGATCGTTTCCCTCTGCAGGATGGAGATCAGCTGCTCCGGCAAGGCTGTCAATGTTTCTGCCATGCATTCAGGCCCTCCTTCTAGTTTGATCATTTTCAGTATAGCATACTGCTTCCGTAAAATCACTCGGCGCCTCTGCGGTGTTCTTATGACGAATCCCGCATACTTGTATTGTATCGTAAACCTGGCCGATATATGTTCACGCGTATTTCGGATTCGACTCGATGTCCACCAGCAGCTGCCTGGAATGTTCCAGATCGAAGAGCTGCTTCTTGCTCTTTCCGTCCGCTTCGAATTGCACATGAACCATCGTAGCATCCTGTGCCGCGATTCGGAATGAAGTCAGCTTATGGTCTTCAGTCAGAATTTGCTCGAAAAAATCGAGCGTTTCCTTCGCTGCCTGATCATCCGGCCGAGCTTCCGAAACGATCTTGATCTGCAGCCAGTTGAATAAAGCGTCCTGTAAGGTCACCGTCATCATTCCTCTCTTAATAAAATCACCTGATAGCCGCTTTGCAGCCAAGCGATCATCGCCTTCAGCCATTCCAACTGAATCGGCGACCAGCCGGCGTCATTCCGATTCACCGCAGCGCCATCGCCTACCCCGGGGCATTGCTCCAGCCATTGCAAGCATTCGCGCGCGCTAGGCAGCCGGTCGAAAAAGGCTTGCGCGCAGTGGGAAAGCTCGAGCGGATCCCCATCGAATGCGATGTCGAGGCCGCCGTCTAACGGAATGAAAGCATCCTCCGTCCCGCATGCGTCTTCATCGTCGTCGCCAGGCAGCAAGTTGGCTTTGAAAAGCAAGAGAAGCCTTGCATGAACGGCGCTTAGCCGTTCCCGAAAAGCGTTCAACTCGAAAAGCGGAGCGCACAACAGCCGCTCCGCCCTCACTATTAGCTTGTCATCGTTCGTTACAGGCGTCAACCAGAAATTCGCCAAGCTGCGTCACCCCTGTTCCGCTTCACAGGCCGGTTATCGTTAAGCAAGCACTTCCTTATTGCTTCCGCTTTTGTCTGGCTTCCACCCAATAGCGGATACGGACGAGAAACATGAGACCGACGGCTACCGCCAAGCAAGGCACGATCGGCAATTGCAAGTCAACCTGGAACAGCAGCAGAACGAATGCGCCGACCGCAATGAGCAAATAAACGATCGCTTCCTTCAAAATCGGCAGTCTGCGTACCCGGAATACCTTGTTATACACGTAAACCAGGAAAATGTAGATCAGAATGTAGGTGATCCACGGATGCGTGACGAGCCATCCCGTAATTGTGCTCATTTTGAGAGAACCTCCTGCACACTTTGCGAAGCGAAGTGACTTCCAAAGGATATGCTGTACTTTGCAAAGCAATAAAGCCTTTGAAAGATCGGTATGTAGTTCAAAGGCGCGGACCGGGGCCTAAGCTCCAGCCTCACGCCTTCGAGGTATGCTTACGCGTTAGCTTCCGCCATTTTGCGGTGTTTCTCGGCGCGCTCGCGTTCGCTTTTATTCAAAATCTTTTTGCGCAAACGAATCGACTTCGGCGTAATTTCGCAATACTCGTCGTCGTTCAAATATTCAAGCGCTCCTTCAAGCGAGTAAAGACGAGGTGTTTTCATTTTGACCGTATCGTCTTTACCGGCGGAACGGATATTCGTCAGCTGCTTTTCTTTGCAAATGTTCACGATAATATCGTTGTCGCGAGTGTGCTCGCCGACGATCATGCCTTCATACACGTTCGCGCCCGGCTCCAGGAACAAAATGCCGCGATCCTCGATCGACAAAATGCCGTACAGGGTCGAAACGCCGGTATCGCTCGATACGAGCACGCCTTGATGGCGTCCGCCGACATTGTTGCCGGAGTACGGACCGTAGCTGTCGAACGCATGGTTCATGACGCCGTAGCCGCGGGTCAAGGTCAAGAAGTACGTACGGTACCCGATCAGGCCGCGAGCCGGAATCAGGAACTCCAGACGAACTTGACCCGAGTTGTTGACCATGTTGACCATTTCCGCTTTGCGCGTTCCCAGGCTTTCCATGACCGCTCCCATGCTTTCTTCTGGGACGTCGATGATCAAACGCTCGTACGGCTCCATCTTCTGGCCGTCGATTTCTTTAATGATAACTTCCGGCTTGGAAACTTGAAGCTCGAAGCCTTCGCGGCGCATATTCTCGATCAGGATGCCGAGGTGAAGCTCTCCGCGTCCGGCTACGATGAATGCGTCCGGGCTTTCGGTTTCATAGACGCGCAAGCTGACGTCCGTTTCCACTTCTTTGAACAAACGTTCGCGAAGCTTACGGGACGTTACCCATTTGCCTTCTTTACCTGCGAACGGGCTGTTGTTGACGAGGAACGTCATTTGCAGCGTCGGTTCGTCGATCTTAAGAACAGGCAGCGCTTCAGGATTGGCCGGATCGGCAATCGTTTCGCCGATGTTAATCTCTTTAATGCCCGCAATCGCGATGATATCGCCTGCGCCCGCTTGTTCCACTTCGACCCGCTTCAAGCCTTGGAAACCGAACAGCTTCTCGATGCGCGCTTGCTTGATGCCGCCTTCGCGCGTCATGACAGCTACGGGCTGTCCTTGACGGATTACGCCGCGGTTGACGCGGCCGATCGCGATGCGGCCCAAATATTCATTGTAGTCCATCAGCGTAACGAGGAATTGCAGAGGCTCGTCAACGCTTTCCGTCGGCGACGGGATTTGCTCGACGATGGTCTCGTACAGAGCTTCCATGTTGCTGTCCTGCTGCTCCGCGTTCAAGCTGGACGTACCTTGCAGACCCGATGCATATACGACGTTGAATTCAAGCTGCTCGTCGTTCGCTCCCAGCTCGATGAACAAATCCAGAACCTCGTCTACCACCTCTGCGGGACGAGCGTTCGGACGGTCGATTTTGTTAACGACGACGATCGGCTTCAGTCCGTGCTCAAGCGCCTTGCGCAGAACGAACTTCGTCTGCGGCATACAGCCTTCGAATGCGTCGACAACGAGCAATACGCCGTCGACCATTTTCATAATCCGCTCCACCTCGCCGCCAAAGTCGGCGTGACCCGGCGTGTCGACGATGTTTACCAAGTAGTCCTTGTAGTGAATGGCCGTGTTCTTGGCCAAGATCGTAATGCCCCGCTCCCGCTCCAAATCGTTGGAGTCCATCGCCCGCTCCTGAATCGCCTCGTGCTCCCGGAATACCCCGGACTGCTGAAGCAATTTGTCGACAAGCGTCGTTTTCCCATGGTCAACGTGGGCAATAATCGCAATATTCCGTATCTTCTCGCGTGAATGCATGCTTCAAACCCTTTCGCTCACAAAATAAGCGCCGGACGAAAGCGCCGACGCTAACTAATCACCTTATTATAACCGGATTGCATGATCCGCGCAAGAAGCAGCTGCTGGGAATCCGGCCGCTAAAGCGAAAAATGTCTTCTTTTGGCTTTCATTCACACTTCAAAACCGCGAAGCGTTTTATGAAAACAACATATATGTTATTACATTTATGCGTTTCAAGGTCCCCGTACCTTATTTCGCCTTGACTACCTCCGCTTTCGCCAGCCTCCACTCTTGGCCGGACCACTTCCATACGGAATAGGCGTAGGCAATCGTATCGGCATTTGCGACCCCGGTGATACGCTGAACTCCGGAAAGCTCGCAGACGCCGTCTTTATCGATAACGACAGGCTTAAGCTCGCTAAAGGCATTCACGCTCACTTCAACGGGCTTAACCAGCCTGCCGTTTTTGTACACGCCCGCTTCATCGTATATCTTTTTTCGGTCCCTTAAATCGATGGTATACGTCTTGCCTGTCTCCGGTACCGTGATTTTCGCTTTATACCCGTTCTGAAGCGAGCCGGTAATCGCAAGCGGACTGGGAAGCGGCATCTTTACCGGCTTATTGTCCTTGGCCGAAAACAAGTAATAGTCGGACGTCCCCCCGCTTCCTCCGGTCGAAGCCGAAACGAGCATATCCGCGGCTTTGTCGCCGTTCACATCGCAGAAGGCCAGCTGCGGCGCGTATCCGCCCTCCGATTGAAACAGCAGGTAAGATTGATTGGCCGGATCGTCGACCGCCACGTACAGATGATCGAAATACGGACTATCGGCCTCCAGCTTGTGTCCGAGGAGCAGCACCGAATCCGGCTTCCCGTCACCGGTCACGTCAGCAACCGACCGCTGAATTTCCTGGAGAGACAATGGCGTGTGCCGATGCGTCCCCTTGGGTGAAGGCGGAGGGTCGATAGCGGAATGAGGCGCGTAAACGGCGGAGCTGACGGTCAAAACGGTTGCCGCGGCTTCGTCCGAATTTAGCAAGGAAGCCCCTGCAGCAGGCGCGCCAAGCCAAGCGAATACCGCAAAAGAGCATGCGGCGGCTAAAACGATACGCATGTCCATTTCCTCCTTTTATCCAAACCTTTCCTAACCTTCTTTACTCTGCCCAAACGAGAAAATATTCATGCGAACGAGCTGCAAAAAAGCCCGATCCGGCTAATCGTTTGCCGGTCGGGCTGCTGCGGAAGCCAGTCTATTATGTAGTTCCCGTTCGTGCGTTACAGCCCCATGTTATCGAGAACGTTCTTCAGCCGGCCCGGATAATCCGTAATGATGCCGGAAACGCCGTATTCCGCAGCTTTGCGAAGCTGGTCTTCGGCATTGATCGTCCACGGGTATACTTGCAAGCCTTGCGAAACCGCATCTCGTACGTCTTCTTGATTCAAGCTGAAGAAATGCGGATGCAGAGAATAGACCGGAACCCCGAGCAGGCTCGCCAGCGCCGCATGCCGGACAGGCGTGAAGCTGTAAAGCAAGCCGATCTGCACCTCCGGCTCAAGCAGCTTCAGGAATGCAAGGCATTTATGATCGAAGGACGATACGACTACGCTGGATAAGCGTCCCGTACGGCGAAGAAGCTCAGCCAGCGCATGCTCCGTACGGCGGCCGTAAGACCCTTTTATTTCAACATTAATGACGATGCTCGGAGGGACAAGCTCAAACACCTGCTCCAGCGTAGGAATGCGTTCGCCCGCATATTTCTCGTGAAACCAGCTACCTGCGTCAGCCGTCTGAATTTCAGCCAAAGTCAGTTCGCTAATGGCTCCCGTACGATCCGTCGTCCGGTCGAGCGTCGTATCGTGACAGACGACAATATGCCCGTCCTTGGATAGATGAACGTCCAGCTCGATGGCATGGCAGCCCTGCTCCAAACCGAGCTTGAATGCTCCCAGAGTATTTTCGGGCGCTTCTCCGGATGCTCCTCTGTGCGCGATAATCAGTGGTCGAATTGCTGTCATTTCCTCTTCTCTCCCATTCCGAATGAAATATGTCGCTTATTGCTTTAGGCTAGTACGCGTTTGGGATTAGCTACCACAGCTCCACCGATCCGACGGACACCGCAAGAGCGCCGGCGCGAAGCGATTCGTCGATCTCCTCCTGGTTGTCGACAAGTCCGCCTGCAATGATCGGAAGCGGCGTCATGTTCGTCATTTCGCGGATAATGCGCGGCATAATCCCGGGCATGACTTCAATCGCGTCTGGAATGCTGCTTTCAACCGACTTTATGCCTCGGGCAACCGCGCTTCGGTCAATCAGAAAAATACGTTGGATCGCCATCAGATTCATTTCTCTGGCAAACCGGATCAGGTTGCTCTTGGTCGAAATGATGCCCGTCGGTTTTACGTGCTGAGCCACATACGCAACGCCGCTACGATCCGCCGCAATGCCCTCGACAAATTCCATATGAATAAATACATGTTTTCCCGCTGCTTTCACGCGATCGACCAGCTGCTTCAGATTGAAGATCGAGCCGGTCAGCAGGAAGACGACATTGACGCGGCCCGCGATTGCGCGATCCAGATCTTCTTCCTTTTGCACGGCTGCGATTGTCTGGTAGTCCACCATATCGACGATTTTGTACAATGCGTCTGCCCCCTTCTTTCACAGCTTCAGTATATCATCTTTCATGGGCGCAGGAACCAAAAAACGCTACAGCGACAATAGCGATTCGATGCTGGGGACGACATGCGCCGGCTTATCGGGGGAGCATGCCGCCATATCCTGAGTGCTGACGCCGGTAAGCACAAGGACGGATTGCATGCCCCCGTCGTTCCCCATCCGAATGTCCGTTTCAAGACGGTCGCCAACGGCGTAACAATCGGCAGCATCGATCCCCAGCTGCTTGACCGCCGTTTGTGCGGCGATCAAAGACGGCTTGCCGACAACCATGTCGATAGGCTTGCCGGTAGCTGCCTCCAATGCGGCTATGATCGTTCCCGTATCGGGAAGCTGGCCGTTCTCCACCGGGCAAGTAAAATCCGGATTGGACGCTACGATAAAGGCGCCCCGCATCGCCGCCTGATAAAGCAAATTCAGCTTTTGGTACGTAAACTCGCGATCCCAGGACAAGATGAGGTAATCGGCCTCTTCGCTGTTTTCCGTTAACGGAACGCCGTGCTCCTTGAGCTCGTCGATAATCGGCTGCTCGCCTATGACGTAAGCTTTTTGCCCCGCTTGCATCCTGTCGCTTAAATATTTCGCCACAAGCATAGAAGAATTAAGCACATCGGAGAGCTGCGCGGGGATGCCCATATCGGCCAGTTTCTTCACATAAGACGAACGGGAAGCAATCGGTTTATTCGTTAAAAACACGACCCTATCCCCGCGGTCCCGCAGCGCACGGATCGTTTCGGCCGCGCCGGCGATCATCTTGTCGCCCAAATACACGGTTCCGTCCAAATCGAAGACGAATCCTCTCGTCATGTTGTCCTCCCCATTGATCAGCGGCCGTTTTGTTTTCGTACAGCAAAAAAAGCCATGAAAACGGTAAACATGCCTTCGGCTAGCTTCGCTAGGAAGAACATGGTTACGGTTTCAGGGCTTCTCCATATACTCGAACCTGACCGCTTATGTTGTTACCCAAAATATACATGCGCGTTTAGCCCGTGTCAACCCCATTTTCAAGCAAGTATGCAATACGGGCCTGCTGGACGGACATAAAAAGCCCCCCATATTCGAACCTCCTTTATAGAGTTCAAACACGAAAGGAATTGGCCTATGAAAAAATGGACTGCGATTGTTACTGCAATGGCCGCTGTATCGCTATTGGTATACGGATTTACTTTTTTTGGGGGAAATCGGGCATCCGCCACCTCGGCGTCGGCCGCGGGCACCATCGCATCAATCGACACGGCAAAGCATCAAATCGTACTAACGGAATCGGACGGCAATCATACGTATCCCCTCTCCAAAACCGTCTGGATTTATCGGAATGAGCAGAAAGCGGCACTTGCCGACGTAAAGACCGGCGATCAGGCGAAGCTCGTTTTCAACTCCAGACAGCAAGCGGCCTATGTGATGGTTTCCTCGGCGGATTTTGCCGCAGCCTCGCCGCCAAGCGAAGCGCCGGCCCCGTCAAGCCCCGCCGGCCAGACGCCTTCCGCCGCACCGAGCGCGACTCCCGAGCCGATGCCTTCCGCCGTACCGCCGGCTCCTCAGCCGCCTACCGCATCGCCGGCTGCTTCAGCCGATTCGATTACCGATGCTCTTGAGAAACTGGAGATCAGCTTAAGCGGACCGAACCATAAAGTAAAGCTCAAACAGGAAGGAAATGACGGCAAAACGAAAGCCGAAGTCGAGATCGAGCAAAAGGACGACGGCGATATTCATTTAAAAGGCGTTCAAGCCGAGCAATTCATCAGGCAGCTGCTCGCCGCCGTTCATTACCGTACGGATATGGATAAAAACGAGCTTGCTCTGGCTATCGCAAAAACGTTAAACCTCGAGTTTACCAAAAGCGACGTCAAGATGGAGATTAAGCATGGCTATTTGAAAAATGAAAGCCATGGTTATGACAAAAACAAGGATAATGGCAATGGCAAAGATAATGGCAATGACAAAGGCAAGGACAAAGCAATGAACAAAGATAAAGATAAAGATAAAAGCAAAGATAAAGATAAAGGCAAAGATAAAGATAAAGAACGGGCCAACAACGACAACGATCGTGACGATTAAGTTCCTCCAAAAAAGCGGGGCATTCCCGGCCATCGGCCTTGAATGCCCCGCTTTTATTATCCCTAGTCGTTTTTCTCTTCCTTTTTGCCCTTTCCTTTCCCCTTCTCCTTCTCCTTCGATTTTCCTTGTCCGTTATCTTTCCCTTGATCGCCGTTCCCGTTTGGCTTGTTAGCATTGCCTGTGACTTGACTCGCAGGCGGAAGCTGAAAAGCCGCGACCGGCACTCCTTCCAAAGCCTTCGTCATCATATCGCGAAAGATGACTGCAGGATACGCGCCGCCCGATGTCGTCAAGAAATGGTTCTGATCCGTCTGATCGTAGCCCAACCATACGGCTGCAACCAGCTCCGGTGTAAACCCGACGAACCACGCATCCTTGACTCCGTTTTTGCCGGCGAACAAAGGGGTGTCGGGGAGCTGCGTCGTACCGGTTTTACCGGCTGCCGGGCGAGCGAGCGCCGCATTCGCGCCTGTTCCTCTGCCGACGACATCCTGCAGCATAGCTGTCATCACTCTGGCGTTCGCTGCCGACATTACCTGGACAGGTTTCGCATCGGCTTCGATGAGCGGAAGACCGTCCTTGGTCGTAATGCGGGCGATCGCGTGCGCCTTGTTCATTTTCCCGTCATTCGGAAATATGCTGTACGCCTGCGCCATTTGCAGAGGCGCGACACCTTCCTGCAAGCCGCCTAATGCGATGCCGAGCGTTCTGTCTTCCTTGGTAAGCGGAATGTCCAATTTTTTTACGAAGTCGATGCCCTTATCGATTCCGATTTCATTCAAGAGCCAGACGGCCGGAATGTTCCATGAGCTCAAAATCGCTTCGTACATGGAAACCTCGCCTCTTGTGGAATGGTCCCAATCTTGCGGCCGGTAGCCGTTAATATCGAGTTGACCGTCATAGAGCCTGGAAGCAGGCGTGTACCCGTTCTCCAGTGCGGGCGCGTATACGACCAGCGGCTTGAACGTCGAACCGGGCTGTCTTTTCAACTGGCTGGCATGGTTGAAACCGCGAAATACGTGGTCTCCCCGATTTCCGACCATACCGCGAATCCCTCCTGTCGCAGGATCCAACACGACGGCGCCGCTCTGAATCAGCTGATCGTCCGTGCTTTTGGGAAAAGAGGCGTCGTTGCTGTACACCTCTTCCATCGCGTTCTGCACCTTCGGATCGAGCTGCGTATACAGCTGGAGTCCGCCGGTCAGCAGCTGCTCTTCCGTAAACCCGTACAGCTTAACCGCTTCCTCTATGACATAATCCACATAGGAAGCGTGCTTGCCGCGCGTTTGGTCCTCCGCCTTTTTGAGCACGAGCGGGGCGCTGACCGATTTCGCATACTCCTCTTCGCTAATGTATTGCTCCTCTTTCATCAGCGCGAGCACGAGGTTTCTTCGCTCAAGCGCCTTCTCCTTATTTTGGATAGGCGAATAACGCGTGGGCGCTTTCGGCAAACCCGCCAGCAGCGCCGACTCGGGGAGAGAGAGCTCCCGGACGTCTTTGCCGAAATACAGGCGGGCCGCCTCTTGTACGCCCCAGCGTCCTTCCCCGAAATAAATCTGATTCAAATACAGCTCCAAAATATGATCTTTGGACAAGGACGAATCGATTTTGACCGCCATCGCGGCTTCCTTCAGCTTTCGCGCCATGGTCTGCTCCGAGGTAAGAAACAGGTTTTTGGCCAGCTGCTGCGTAATCGTGCTGCCGCCCTGCACCACTTCCCCCGATTTCGCATTCGTGGTTAGCGCCCGTGCGATGGATCTTATATCTACGCCGTCATGCTCGTAAAACCGCCGGTCCTCCACCGCAATAACCGCTTGGCGCAGCTGGACGGGAATATCCTGCAGCGGTACCGGATCGATTTTGGAAGACGAGAGCTGGGTGATCGCGCTGCCGTTCCGGTCGTATATCGTCGTCGGTTCGGGCAGCGGATCGTTCAGCCTCTCGATATCCATCCGGCCGATCCATACCGCGACTGCGGCGATCGTCCCTGCCGTAACAACTATCAAAACAATGCCGATTTTAAGCCATAACGCTTTTCGTCTGCTCATGCTGTACCCCTCGTTCTATCTGCTTCTAAGGGGACGGATTCCGCTCAACAGAGAGCGAGAACGCCGCCGCCTTCCATATGTATTCGTAAACCGTCGACAAAAAGAGACCGCCCCCCGCAAAGCCTTATCAGGCTTGCGAAAGGACGGTCTCTAGGAAAACCGGCTACCAGGAGCGCGGTCTGCGTGCGGCAACGAGCGCCACGCCTGCTATGATGAGTACGGCGGCGACGATGTAGATGCCTGCCGTCATCAGGAACATGATGCTGAACAGAACGACGGAAACGAGCGCGATGATCATGGCTGCGACCGCGACGCCGCGTGACGTATTGCGGTCGAACAAATGCAGCTCGTACAAACCTACGGCGACGCCGAAGACGAATCCCGGCCACAAATATTTCATGCTGCTCCAGCCGAACAAGTTGCAATAGAAGAACATTAGCGAATAGGTGACCAGTATGCCTCCCGGCACGAGAACCCCGGAAGGAAGCACCCGACCGAAGTAAAGCATATGCAGCGCAATCCCCGGAACCAGAATGAACAGGGGCCAAACGAGACTGCCCAGAAAGCTGAAAACGCCAAGTTTGCCCAGCAGCAAAACGACGGCGACGCCAATCAACAAAAGCCCGATGGAATATTGGTTTTTTGCCATGACTTTCCCCCCGGATAGACAGAATACGACACGGTTTATGATTATAGTGTAGCTGAAAATGCATAAAAAAACCAGCGGTCGGCGACCGCCGGTTAATAAACCGTTAAGACCAGCGTGAATCAAGCGTTATAGCGTGCAGATGAAAATGCTACCAGCAGCCGTCGACCGCCGGCCCATAAGCCAAGAAGTCCAGCGTAAATCAACGTCTTAGCGTGCAGATGAAAATGCTGAGTAGCGGTCGGCGACAGCCGGCCCATGAGCCGCGAAGACCAGCGTAAATTAACGTCTTAGCGTGCAGATGAAAATGCTGAGCAGCGGTCGGCGACCGACCGCCTATGAGCCGTGAAGACCAGAGTAAAACTTGCGTTTTAGCGGCGCTTCCGGTTTTTGGCGGCCAGCAGCCGGCTCATGCCGTCGGTTCCCGCCTCGCCGGGACCGGCTTGTGCGGGCTTCGCGGCGCTCCCGCCGGGCGGGGCTTGGCCGCCCGGCGTCACGCCGGCCTGCGACGCGGCGGCTGGGCGCTCCTGGCCGCCCGGCGCAGCGGCGGCTGCATCGCGAGGCTGCGCGCGTGGCGCGGCGGCGTCCGGCCCGCCCGGCGGCGCGTCTTCGCGGCGCAAGAGCGGGCTCGCGCGCCGCACGCGCTGCCGCAGGCGGGCGTAAGCCGCCTCCGCAGCCGGCCCGCGCTGCTCATGCCCGGCCCGGAGGGCGGGCATGAGCAGCGCCAAGGGCCGGCGCAGGAGCTGCGCCGCGCGCGCCCAGCCGAGCGACAGCCGGCGCACGGCGACGTCGGCGAGCCAGAGCAGCAGCGCCGCGATGAGCAGCGGCCTGCTCAGCTCGTGCGGCCGCGTGCGCGGCTTGAAGTCCGCGGCGAACACGTCGCCGGGGCGGTCAAGCGACAGCAGCCGGCCGCCGGTGAGCTCCGCCAGCTTGCGCAGCTTCTCGCTGCCGTCCACCGGCGATAGGCGGTATTCGGGCGAATATGGGACGACGATTCCGCTCGTTACGCTGCCGAGCAGCTTGGCCCCGTCCGGGCCGGCATTCGCATTGGCGCTTGTTCCACCGCTGCTGCCGTCTGCCTCCGTCCCGGACGACGGGCCATATAGGTCGATTTTGGTCACATAAACGCCGGGCTTCACGACCGGCAGCTTCGCTTCGTATTCGCCTGGAGCGATAGGTGTAAAAAGCGCCTCTTGCTTGCCGAGGCTATCATCCGTCACTACCGCGCGCAGCTCTCCTTGAAAATCGGTATCCGCCGTTTTCGCCCGAAGGGTGACCGTGTTTTCGCTCAGCTCGCTGGACAGTTCGACCGGTGACGCTTGAAACTGCGGAAACGTCCATTTGATCACCCGGCTTAGCATATCCGGAAATCCGCTCCACGTTATCCATTCTCCCGACCACTTGCCTGTCACATCGCTCGTCCATGCCGCGCTTTTGCCCGCTCCATACTGCCATCTGGCAAGCAAAGGATCCGGCTCGGGGCTGATCAGCACCGATTCTGCGGTTTCCTTCGCCGTCGTTGCGATATAGCCGCCGATCGCCGGGACGCCGCCCGCAAACAGGGACGACCAATCCTCGCCCTGCGCGAACGCCGGGACGAACGGCTGGTCCACGATGTACGTCCGCGATATCAGCACCGCTTCACGGCTGAAAATGGCGGGAACCGTGCTTTGGTCGTCCGTAAAGTAGTAGCGGCCCTTCGCCAGCAGAGCGATACGTTCCAGCAGCGCCTGATCCGCATCTTGGCCGATCGCCACGCTGGACAAGCTAATATTGTCCTTCACCATATCGGCTGCGAGCGCCTCGTAGCTGCCGCCGGAAGAAGACTGGCCATCCGTCAGCAAAATGATATGCTTACGCTGAGCGGATACTTTCGTTAGCTTCTCGTAAGCTTCTTTTACAGCCCCGTATACTTCCGTTCCGCCGTCCGCCCGGATCGCGTTGATGCCGTCTACCGCTTTTTTCTTATCCGTCAGCTTCTGCGGCTCGACGACCCACCACGGCGAGCCGTCAAAAGCAAGAACGCCGAGCGTATCCTTGTCCCTCAGCAAATCGACGGTACGAGTCGCCGCTTCTTGCGCCAGCTCCATTTTTCCGCCCGACATACTGCCGGATTTGTCGATAACGAGCATAATCGCAAGAGACGGAATTTCCCGCTTGCCGCGTAAATCCATGTACACCGGGAGCGCCTTCTCGACAGGCGTCTGGAAATAGCCGCCCAACCCGAAGCTGTTCTCCCCTCCAAGCATGACGAGACCGATTCCGTAATCGCGCACCGCCTGTTCGATCATTTGCATTTGGACCTGCGACATTCGCGCCCCCGAAACGTCATTCAAGACGATACTTTCGTATGCCGCGTAGTCGGCCAGTTCCTTCGGAAGCAGCTCGGGAGGAATGAGCTCATAAGGCATCAGACCGGCATCAAGCGCTCCGGTTACGTTCTTGGAGGAGCCTTGATCTCCTTCGACGACAAGCACCTTGGGAGGTCCGTTTACCCGGCTGAACGCATATCCGGCATTATTGGCCGCCTGTTCGTCGCCTTCCATATACAGCTCCGCACGGTATCTATGCAAGCCGGCATCCTTCGCGACGCTCTGCACGACAAACCGGTTCAAGCCTTGTTCAAGCGCAACCCGCTGCAACGTGACTTCCCGGTTGTCTTCGTATATTCGCAGTTCGCCTTCTCCAGCGGCGCTGCTTCTTATCGCCACTTCGATACTGTACTTTTCGGCTTGATACAGCTTTTCGGGCACTTTTACCGACTCGACCGCCGCATCGCGCTTCGTTTTTGCCGGGATCGGCAGCACGTCGACAGGAACCCCTTTATCGCGTAGCAGTCTTGCCTGCCTCGCCATATCGCCAACGTTCTCCATACCGTCGGACAACAGGACGATCCTATCGACAATGCCGCCTTCCTCCGTCATGCCTGTCGCCAATTGCAATCCTGACGCGATGTTCGAAAATGCACGATTGACACTCCCGGTAAACTGAAACTGTCTTAAATCGCGATCGTCCGTTTGACGCTCGACGACAGCTTCCAGTCCGGAAGAGACGACGCCGATTCTGTCTTGCGGCTTCTTGGCGGCGCCGGCTTCCTGCATCCATTTCTCATAGGCATCGGGAGCCGGCATGCTGTCCGACCGGTCCGCTACGAATACAACCGTCTGCCCGGTCGTTGACGTTACGCTTTGAATACCAGCCAGCGCCAATATCAAGATTAGCAGTATGAGCGTACGGAGCGTTACCGCTATCGTCTTGCGCATTCCGGACAACCGATCCGTGCGCAGCCAGAGCCAAAAAGCGAAGCCGCAAAGCGGTGCCAGCAATAGAAGCACCCAAGGTTCGTTAAATCGTATGCCCACGCCGGTACACCCCCCACTCCAGCAGAACGGCGGCAATCGCGAGCACGATTATCCAACGAAGTAAATGATAAGGCATTCGCCCATCCGTTTGACTATTGCCGGCCTGAGCGACGTCTTCCTTCGCCGCCTGTCCATTCCGCCCCTCTTGACCTGTTATTCCGGTTACGGCGTTTGTCGTACCTGTTCTCCCGATAATCGTATCAAGCTGCGGCCGCAGCGCCACATTCATTTCCCGCGCATCCATCGCGACGGTCAGCAGTCTTGCCTGAACCGTAGCTCCTTCGCTGTCGCGTTCGACAAAGCGATATACGCCGGGAACAGAAGGGACCGTCTGTACGGAGGAGACGATGGTTCCTTGCCTATCCGCTTGCAGCTCACCCGTTGCTTTGGCGCTATCTGAGGGATATACGGGCTGCCAAATAGCGCTGACCGTTTTGGCCGAAAGGGCTGCTTCCAGCTTATCCCCGGCAATAGCCGACCCCAAGCCGGTTGACGACGATTCCGTCAGCCACTCCACCGCATTCTGCACCAAAACCGGAAATTCGCTGCGTAGCGGCAAATCCGACTCATGAAGGTCGAAAGCGAAAAGAAGCCTCTTTTTGCCGTTATCTTCTCCGGCATAGACGACCGGCGTGTCGCCTAGCCTGGCCACCGGCTCTCCCCACGTTACCTCTTGCGGCTTCCACAGCCGCGCGATGTGCGCATCCTGAAGCTTTATAAATTTCATGACCGGATGCGAGGTTACCGTCATTTCCCTAGCCGGCTTACTCTCCGTCCCGCCGACGCCCGGCAGATTTCCGATATACCAGACCGGTTTGCCTGCAAGACGCTTCTCCCAGGCGGCATCCATCGAACCGCTTTGAACGTTGTCCAAAACGATCAGATCGGCTTCGAGTTCCGTAGGGACAAAAGTGTTTCCGTTCAACTGCGGTTTAATGACGGATACGCCCGCCAAGCCCAGCGCCTTTTCCAGAAACAGATTGCCTTTGGATAATATGATAGCATTTTTCTCCCGAGCGCCCATTAGTAGGGCATACGCTTCGTTATCCTCCGCGAACGCATCGTTTGTTTCGAGCCGAACCCGGTAATCCCCGCTTTCGGGCAGCCCTTGCCAGAACAACGATCTTTGTTCGCCAGCTTGAAACGACTCGCGCTTAACCGAAGCAAGGCGATCGCCGGCATATAGGGAGATGTCGAAAGCTTCCGGGCGATCGCTCCAGTTTTTCACGGTAGCGACAGCCGACACGGCGCCTGACTTGCCTCCGTCCGGCGACACGCCGAATCGAATGACGCTAACATTGCCGCCCGCTTCGCCGCCGATTTGCATAACGGAGACGGGAACGTTAAACGAAACGGCTCCGGCGGAAGCTTCCGCCCACTGTCCGTCCGTCAATAAGCGTACCTCCATGCGCGGATCGTCGCGCGTCAGCGACGAAGCTAAGGAAAGTGCCTCGTGATAAGCCGTAATGCCATAGGTTGGCGCAAGCTTTTCGACCGCTTCATTCAAAGCTTCCCGGGAAGCTTCGCGTGAAAGCAGCAGCTCCGGCTCTCTGCCCGCCGCGATCAGCGTAATCCGGCTGCCTTTCGCTTCCTTATCCGCCCACTCGAGCAGCTGCCGCTTGGCTTCGTCAAGCCGGGTCGGTGCAGTCGGCGAATCGCCGCCTGCTCTACCCGAAGCAGAATGTACCTTCGCCAGCATGCTGGCCGAAGTATCGACTATAACGACCACTTGCTCGCTTGCCCCTTGCTTCTGCCAAATGAACGGCTGCATGATAGCCAAAACTAACAGTGCAGCGGCCAGAAGCTGGATGTACAGCAGAAGCCGGTTGCGCAGCTTTTGCCACGGCCGGTTCGCTTCCATTTCCTTAAGCACGCGGTTCCAGAGCAGATGGCTCGATACCGGCGTGTCGATGTACGTTCGTTTCAACAAATACAATGCTGCTATGGCAGGCAGCGCAAGCGCGAACCAGAGCCCGCTCATCCATTCCACCCGCATCCGCGTCATGCCCCTTCCCGCCGAGGATCTCGGCCTTCTTTTATCGAAGCAGCCCGCTCCTCCTGAACCCGTGTACAACCGTATCGACTAGCGGCGTTCCGGAGAGCACGAGCTCGTAGGCGATGCCGCGTTCCCGGCAAAAACGTTTAAGCGCATGCGTATGCTGCTTTACGGTTTCGCGATAGACATCAAGCACCTTGCGGGATATGGCAACTTCCTTAGCCGTGCCCGTTTCGCTGTCCAATAAGCGCAAATCCCCTGCAAGCATCGGATTCCATTCTTCCTCCGACAACACCTGCACCGCGACTACTTCTTGCTTGGCGGCGATAAGGGTTTTGAGCGTATCTTCCACCCCATCCTCGAACAAAAAGTCCGAAAAAATCCACGTCATGCCAGGCTGCCTCGGCAGTACCGAAGGATGGGTCAGCGCTTTGCGCATATCGCCTTGGCGTTCCGGTTGCGCCTGCCGCAAATAATCGAACAACCTGCTTGCCGCGCCTTTGCCCCGCAGCAGCGGCAGCCGCGACATAACGGATGCGCCGAATATGCTGACATCCGCGCTGTCGTACCCGCATAATGCGGCATAACCGACAGCCCCGGCCAATTGTCGCGCATGCCAAAATTTGTTAGAAACGTTTTCATTCGCGGTAAAAGCCATCGAAGCGGACGCATCGATCATTAGGTGCACCTGCATCTCCTGCTCGTCGGTAAACAGTTTAATGAACGGCTTTCCCGTCCGACCGTAGGCATGCCAATCCAAACGGCGTATGTCGTCTCCGGGAGCGTACAAACGGTAATCGGCAAACTCCAGCGAGCTTCCGAGCTCGCGCGACCGTCTTCGGCCTTGCATCGTTCCGCGTATGCGGCTTCTGCCCGCAATTGCGCATCTCTCCAGCTTGCGCAGTACATCTTCCGGTACGAGCGTCAGCACGGACGAGTCGCTCATCGGCTTGCCCCCGACACGGCAATCACGTCGCGGATAATATCATCGGTCGTAACGCCTGACGCTTGTCCTTCGAAATTAAGAAATATCCGGTGGCGAAGCGCCGGGAGCGCGACTTGCTCGATGTCATTGCGCGAAACGTGAACCCGGCCCGAGAATAGCGCGCGCGTTTTGGCAACGGACACGATCGCTTGAATGCCGCGCGGACCCGAGCCGAAGCGGACGTACCGCCGAACGGTCTCCGTCGCTTCCGCCTCGTGGGGATGCGTCATAAGCAGCAGCTTGACCGCATAATCAAGCACGTCGTCCGCAACCAGCACCTCTTTGATGCCCTGCTGAATGTCCATCAGCCGGACGCCGTCCGCGGCTTTGTCCGCCGTCGGATGCGCCTGCGACGTCGTGCGCTGCACGATCGTTTTCAGCTCCTCGCGCGTCGGATACGTCACATGAATTTTTAGCAAAAACCGATCCAGCTGAGCCTCCGGCAGCGGGTACGTACCTTCGTTCTCCAGCGGGTTTTGCGTAGCCAGCACGAAGAAAGGAGCCGGAAGCACATGCGTTTCCGAGCCGACCGTGACCGTTCTTTCCTGCATGGCCTCGAGCAGCGCGCTTTGCGTCTTAGGGGTCGCCCGGTTGATTTCGTCCGCCAGCACCAAGTTACCGAACAGCGGACCGGCTTGAAATTGATAAGACGTCTCGCCGCGAACTCCGAATTGAATGATGTTCGTCCCGGTAATGTCCGTCGGCATAAGATCGGGCGTAAACTGGATTCGCGAAAAACGCAAATCGAGCGTGTCCGCGATCGTGCGGACAAGCATCGTTTTGCCAAGGCCGGGGATGCCTTCGAGCAGGGCGTGTCCCCCCGTAAAGATGCACCAAAGCATCTGCTCCACCGCTTCCTGCTGCCCGACGATCACCCGGCCGATCTGCTCCTTCACGGCGCGTATCGTTTCCGCCCATTCCGCGAGCTGTTCTTTTGTCTCGATCATCCCGTTCCCCCCATCCCTTCTAGAAACCTGTTTCTTTCCCTCACGGAATCGCATGTTACGATGCGTATTTACTAGCGGATTCGCTCATTACGAGCGGATGTCATATTCGGCAAGCCGGCTCGGCGCATGTTTCAATGGAATCGCCCGAAGTCATACGATCGCTAGACGACGTCAAAGGCTTCTAATTGCCCGTTTTATTGAAAATGTTGGGTTTAGACGACGGCAAAAGCTCTTATTCTGCTGGAATTCGGCTGAAACCACATGATCTCGACAGTTAGACGACGTCAGAGACTTCTAATTTCTCGTTTTTCGAAAAATACCGGATTTTAGACGACGGTAAAGGCTCTAATTTTGCGAGGATTCGCACCCTACCTGTTATATTCGGCATTTGAGTTTTTCTCATCTGAGTTTTATTGTCAGGCGTGCTAAACGCTCCCATATCCATCCTAACGATCCGGTTGTATTTCCGTAAAATAGGAACGAACCAGGTTTTGCACGCTTTGCGGCAGTTCCGACCGATCAAGCGAACGGGTCGCCTCAGTCGCATACTCCGAATACACTTCCTCGTATGGACGCGACTCGCCTTCCTGAGCAGGCATCGGTACGCCCTGCTCCGTTTCGCCGCCTTGACCGTTAAGCGGGCCTCCGTCCAGCGTCGGCGTACCGCCGCCGGCCGACGTTCGCGGCGTGCTTACAAGGCTGCGAGAGCCGCTTCCCGCTCCCGCGCCGCTGCCGCCCGCTCCTGCGCCGCTGCCGCCCGCTCCTGCGCCGCTGCCGCTCGCTCCCGCGCCGCTGCCGCCCGCTCCTGCGCCGCTGCCGCCCGCTCCCGCGCCGCTGCCGCCCGCTCCCGCGCCGCTGCCGCCCGCTCCTGCGCCGCTGCCGCCCGCTCCTGCGCCGCTGCCGCCCGCTCCAGCGCCGCTGCCGCTCGCTCCTGCGCCGCTGCCGCCCGCCGCCGCAGTCGCAGCAGCGGCGCCGCTCGCCCAAGCGGGCGGCGGCGCTGCGCCTTGCGCGGCAAGCTGCTGCGCCATCGGCAGCCCGGCTTGCGCGAGCGCGGCTGCCGCTTGCTGCGCGGCACCCGCCAGCGCTTCGCTCTGCTGCCGGGCGCTCATCGCTGCGGCAGCCGCTTCCGCAAGCCGCCGCTGCGTGTCGGCGCTGAGCAAGCCGGCTTTAAGCTCGCCGGCCGCCTTTTCGAGCGCCTCACGCAGCTTAGCCGCGGCCTCCGCATCGGCTGCCGGTGCGGCTTGCGCCAGCTTCGCCAGCTGGGCGGCAAGCGCTTCCCGCCGTGCCGCATTCATACCGGCAAGCTCCTGGTTCATGGCGGCAATCGCGCCTGCCAGATCGCTTTCCCGGCGTTCCTGAAGCGCCTTGCCGAGACCGCCTAAACCGTCTGTTTTTTGCAGCTCTTTAGCGAGCTGCTCGGCTTTGACCGATTCCTTTTGCTGACGCTCCGCAACCTGCTGCAGCTTTTCAATCGTTTTCGCCATGTCGGAAAGCGCGGCTTCGGCCGAATTGCTTGCACCAAGCTTTCTCTCCAGCTCCTGCAGCGCCTCTTCCAACGATTTGGACGCGGCGCCTAGCTCGTTCGGCTTTCGTATCGCCTCAAGCATCGCTTCCGCCTGCTTTTCCTGCTGAGCGACCCATTTAAGCTGTTCCTGCTTTTGGCCGACAACCTCGTCCATTTGATTCGGCAGCAAAAGTAGGATTAGAAGCGCAATCGCAAAGCCGCCGCTTGCCCAAACGGAACGCCTATCCCAACCGAAGCGAATCCGCTCCGTCATATGCTTCAGAAAGTACCGGCCGTATTGAAGCGCATCCTCTCTCTGAAGGACCGCCACCGGCGACGAATCCTTGGCAAACGAAAGCGCCGTCCCGATCCTTTCGTCGAGTCCTCCGCCATCCATCACGCGGGCGGCATCCCGTACGTTCGGCTTGCGATACAGGCCGTAAGCCGTGAGAGCCGCAATGCCGGACGCAGGCCATACGAAAGCAAGGTAACGATAAAAAGCAATAGGGACAAACAAGCCAACTGCCGCCCACAAACAAGCTAGAGCGAAACCGACTGCCAGTCCGTACCCCAGCAATCTGACGATTCGCTGGAGCCATATTCGATTTCGGACCTGCTTTACGATTTCATCCAGTTGTTCGTTCATCGCTGTATCCCCCTGCCTATTTCCCAAAAATGGAGTTCATTCTTTTTTGTGCCATGCAATAGCATGGAATCGCCGGCTGCCCGTCTAACGATTATTCCGCATTAAGGCAGCAGCCGTCCCGCGGCTTTATTTCCGGTCGTGAAACTCTCTTTCATGCTCTTCCTTAGCATTCGCGCCGTACTGCCGGCCCCGCAGGCTAAGGGCCGTAATCGAACCTAAAATCCAGGCAACCGATGCAAAGAGCAAAAACTCGCGATCGCCCAGTTGGCTCATCAGACAGATGATAAAAAGAATGAAAAACAGTCCCATTGCGACCTCTAATACCCGCCGCAGCAATACCGGAACGACAAATAGAACGATTAACGCAACAATCCCCAGAACCTTCCCCTCCCGAACTCTATCTCCGCTTCATGCGCGGACGAAGGAACACAATGCTTAGCCAGAGTGCGGCCGCCGTTATGACGGCGTACACGGGAACGAAAATGTGCCAAAGCTGCAAATGCGTTTGCCGGTTAAACACGTCGTACGAAAAGTCCGGATTGAAAACGCTGATCAGCGCTCCCATCGGGTTCAAGCCAAGCAGCATGCCGGGTACCATACTGGATCCCCGGAAGAACGTTTGCGACAAGAAAATCGCCGCTAGCCCCGTAAATCCGTAAATAAATACCGCGAAGCCGTAGGTGACGATAACCGCCACCATCGTTTTCTTGAACACCGTCGAGACGAACACCCCGACCGAGCCGAGCACCAGCATAACGAATACATAGAACAGGAACACCGCAACGAGCTGCACCGGCGATACGCCCCCGTACAGGAACACGACGCTGTATAGCGGCAGAGTAGCAATCATCACGACCAGCATAAAGCTTAGAGACGAAAACAGCTTGCTCAAAATGATCGTCGTGGAGCTTTGCTGGGTCGTGAGCAAAATATTAAGCGTCTGCTTCTCCCGTTCGCCGCTTATGACGCCTGCCGTCAAGCCCGGAACCATAAACGTGATGAGCACCATCTGCGCCCCGCTAAGGAAATAAAACAGCTCTTGGCTTCGCTGCGGATTAAATACGCCGGTGTTGCCGCCGAACATCGACATATACATATAGCCGAAGGCAAGCAAAGTCATCGCAATCAAATAGATCAGCACCGCCAGCGACGATCGGACCGTCCGCATCCGGAGGCGAAATTCTTTTTCCAGCACGGGATTGATCAGCTTAAGTCTCCCATTCATGGCGCGCCCGCCCCCTTCGTAATTTCCAAGAAAACGTCCTCCAGATCGGTCTGCGCCTCGCTGAACGTAACCACCTTATAGCCCTTCGCGATCAGCTGCAGCAGCAGCGCCGATTGCTCCTCGTCGTCGCCGCCGAAATGAAGGTGAATCCCTTGCTCGTCATGCTGAACGTACGAAACGTGCATAGCGTCCTTCAGCTCGCCCGCCGCCTCCGCTTCCCGCTCCAGCATCCGGATCGTCAACACGCGGCTTGCCCGCATCTGCCGCTGAATGTCGGAAACCTTCCCTTTGGCGATCAGCTGGCCTCGTTCGATAACGCCGATTTCATCGACCATTTCCGCAAGCTCAGGCAAGATGTGCGACGAAATGATGATCGTCTTGCCCATGCTTTTCAGCTCTTTCAAAATCTCCCGCATTTCGATACGGGCCCTCGGGTCCATCCCTGAAGCAGGCTCGTCCAAAATGAGCAGCTGCGGATCATGAACGAGGCATCTTGCCAAACAAAGCCGCTGCTTCATCCCGCGGGAAAGTGCGTCTACATAAAAATCGGCTTTATCGGTCAGATTGACGAGCTCGAGCAGCTGCGGAATCATCTTTTGCCGTTCCGCCCGAGGGATGCCGTAGCTGGCTCCATAGAAATCGAGGTACTCCGTCGTCTTGAAATTATCGTAAACGCCGAAAAAATCCGGCATATACCCGATCAATCTTCTGACGTCCTTCGGATGCTCCGTTACTTCGTAGCCGCCTACTTTGGCCGTTCCGGACGTCGGGGCAAGCAGAGTAGCCAAAATCATCATCGTCGTCGATTTCCCCGCCCCGTTCGGTCCGACAAAGCCGAAGACCGTCCCCGCTTCGATCGTCATCGTCAAAGAACTGAGCGCCGTAAAGCTGCCGTATGTCTTCGTCAAATCCCGTATTTCGATCATGGCTTCACCGTTCCTTCCACGGCAAACTCAGGGTACCGCATTTGCACTTCTCTTTGCTTCAAGTTGATTTTCAATTTGATCGACTGTCCGCCTTCCACAAATTCCGCCAGAGCGCCTTCCTGCGTCAGCTTGGCATAATCGAACGACTCCCAAGTCTGCTTCGCGGCGTTCCATATTTCATAGGTTATTTGTCCGCCCTTGTCGAGGTTATTCAGCTTGCTCATTTTGCCGAACGCAGCCCCAGGGATTCCGGGAAGCTTATACTCCAATACGATTTCCCCCATACCTGCCGTTACGTTCCCGTAAGGATCGTTCGTCTGCGAGGCCGTCGAGGATACGACCTGCGGCTTCAAATTGCTGCCCGGTACGAAAACGGACGAGCCGGAAACCAGCTCGACGTCGATGGACTGAGCCCACAATGTCAGTTCGTCGGTTTGCACCGCTTTGCCTTCTACCGTATACAGGTTGCCGTCGCTCTTCTCGCTCCAGCCGATAACGAATGCGGATAAATCCCGATCCTGCATTTTCTGCACGTATGTCGACAGCAGAGCCCGCTTCTGACGATTGTCGTCGCGTGGGCCGCCTTGGTAGGGCAGCAAAACGTTAGCCAGGTCGTACAGATTGCTCGATACGAAAGCCGTGCCGGAGGTTGTGGGCGATTGCGCAATCGCCGTTTCGCCGGCTTTCAAGTCCTTCAGCGCATAAATCTGTCCCCCGGCATATAGGCTGACGCCCGTAAGATCGGTATTCGTCCGGTTCGTTACCGTCCCGTCGATTCCGGACGCCGTTACTTTTACCTTCGTTTCCAGCATGCCGAACGGCTCGGGCTTATCGAACTCGATCGAAGCCTTACGGATCGACCAATACGAAACGTCGCTGAAAGTCACGTTCGTGCTTCCCGGCGCCTTCGTTACGAACATATCCGTCGTTCCGCGCAGCCCATTGCCTCCGCTGCTGCGGTAATTGATGTCGATCATAGGGGTTACATAACTTGAGACCGGTATGTCAAGCCGAAATTCGCCGCCTCGCGGAACGAATACCGAACTGAAAGAGGTCTTCGCCCCCTCTCCGCTTCCGTCAAGCGTAACTGTCGAAAACGCCTGCGACATCGTCGAGCTGCGGCCTGACGCACCGACGACATAAATGCCCGCCGTAAAAACGACCGCCGCCAGCGGAATCGTCAGCCAAGCCCATTCCCGCTTGTCCATTTTGCGCAGAACGGCATACATCAAAGGTCCTACTACGATTGCATACAAAATAATGACAAGCAGCAAAATGCCGAAGGACGGGAGCTTGAACGCTTTGAAATTCTCTAGTTCGTTATTGATTTCCCAAAACCAGTTGTTATTAAATTTGTTCATGCCGGAAGACTTCATATAGCCGGATAAGATCGTTTCCCATACCGCCGTATTGCCGTTCCACGAAGCGAGAGGGTTCAGCGCAAGGTCGTAGGCTGCATACCATACCTGCCCGGCACCTAACGATTTGGATGCAAAAAGGGGAAGCAGCCCTTCCGAAATGACGGCGCGGCCGCCTTTCAGCTCCGCTCTCGAAACGGTGAACGGCTCCGCAAGCGTCAGTTCTTTTCCTGCCGCCTTGGACAGCGCGTTCAGCTCTTTGACACTCTCCGTCCCGCTGTAAGCGACCGGTGAAATCGAGCCGAACGGCGCGGCCGTCTTGGGATAGCCGGCACCGCCCGCAAGCACGAGCATGCCGCCTCTTTTTACCCAGCCTTCGATTGCCTTCACCTGATCTTCTTTCAACTGATCGGACGCCGCATCGTTGAATACGAGCATATCCATGGAATCGAGGAGCATGGATTCCGCCGGGATATTTTCCATTTTTAGCGGAACCGTCTTCACTTGATAGCCTTTTTGATTTAATAAACCGAGGAAGCTCATCGTATCGGGATCGCGTGCTATGACGCCGACCTGAACCGTGCCGAACGGCAGCGGAGCGGTTTCTATGTAAGCCGAACCGCCGGCGAAGCCGACCGGTTTGCCGTCCGCCGCTTTCCCTTTATAAAAAACGACTTTATTGTTGTTTTTATTGAAGTTCATTCCCGGCAACGCCATCGTGACCGTTTTGGTCGTTTGTTTCGGCATATCGACCGGAACCGAATAGGTAACGTCCTTGCCGCCCGACATCGACGGAAACGTAACGGCCAGCTCGCCGCTTACGTCGCTTCCTTGATTCGTAATCGTAAACTGAACCGGAAACCACTTATCCCCCTTCGCCTGGCCGTTCACGGCCGGGTCGATCTGCAGGCTTAGCTTGTCTTCTTCCGCGCTTGCCGGCAAGGCAAACGAAAATCCGCCCGCCGCAATGAGCAGACAGACGGCGATACAAAAAAGCCAAGCTCTCCGAACATTCGTTCGAACCACAATTCATACTCCTCTCAGTCGGTTGAAATAGGCAAAAAATACCTTCAATGACATAGACGAGCAAAAGGAAAAAAAGTTGCTTTTCGCGCGAAATTCGCGAAATCCCCGCAGTTTAGCGAAATAGGCGTACCCTTCGAAACGTTCCGGCAATAATAAAAAAACCTGCGAAACCGCTAGGAAAGCGAATCGAAGGTTTTTTTTGGCAACATAATCTCGCATCTTGCGGATGATCTTCTATCTATCCGGTATGCCCGAGGGTTGGCTTACCGGGTCGACGGCTCGTTCGGCTTGGTCCGGGAAATCAATTTCTTGACGATGCCGGCGACGATTACGACAAGCGCAAGCACGATAGGCAGAAGCGTATGAAGCAGGTCCGAATGGAAATACTCGCTTACTTTTTTGTCGCCGATGAACATTTCACCAGCCGTATAGCCGAGAATCCCTGCTCCGATAAAGACGAAAACCGGGAATTTGTGCAGCAGCTTCATGACAAGCGTGCTTCCCCACACAATGATCGGTATGCTAAGTCCGATACCGAGAATAATAACGGCTACGTCATTCTTTGCGGCTGCCGCAATAGCAAGCACATTATCCAAGCTCATTACAAAGTCGGCCACGATAATGGTCCACACCGCTTTTCCGAGCGTGGTCGCCTCCTTGACGTTCGTTTCCCCTTCATCTTCGATCAGGAGCTTGACCGCGATCCACATAAGAAGGAAAGAGCCGGCCGCCTGGATATAGGGAACCTTCAGCAGCGAAACGGCGGCGATCGTCAGCACGAGCCGAAGCCCCACCGCTCCGAATGCGCCCCACCAAATCGCTTTTTTGCGCTGCTCAATGGGTAAATTTTTGCTGGCTAAAGCGATGACTACCGCATTGTCCCCGCTAAGGACGATGTTGATCAACATAATTTCGAGAAAAAGCAAAAACCAATCCATGCGAAAAGCCCCCTATATTCGCTTACTATCGCAATCCCCGTTACCAAAGGTATATTCTAGAATTACGCTACATAATTTACGTTACGGCTCATTTCGAAACCGTACACCAAGGTTGTACTCGAAACAAGCATATCTTATGAGAAGAGGTGCTCGTTTATGTCCAAATTATCCGCAGAACAAATTGCCGTTTATTTAAGAAAGCTGCAAAGCTGGAAATTCGAGAACAGCTCGCTTCATAAAACGTATCGTCTACCCTCGTTTGCAGCCGCCATTCGCTTCGTAGGACAGATCGCGGCGCTTGCCGAAACGGCCAACCACCATCCCGACCTGCTCATCCGCAAAGATCGCGTAACCGTTTCGTTGACAACCCACGAAGAAAACGGCGTAACCGGCAAAGATTTTTCGCTTGCCCAGCAAATCGATTCGCTGTCCTCGTCCTTGTAAACGCCTCTGACCGGGTTCAGAAATAGGCGTCCATTTCCTCCGGTCGATTCGGGCTATTCTCGCCGTTCGTCTCCATGCTGACGGTCAAAATTTCTCTGCTTTTCACCGCTTCTTCAACCGCGGCTTCCAGCCATTCCAGCGATTGCTCGATTCTCGCAACAAGATTCGGGTTTGGATTCGTGCTCGGCGACTTCGGTACAAACAGCGTGCAGCAGTCCTCATAGGGTAAAATGGACAGCTCAAAGGTGCCGATTTGCTCCGCCATGCGAATGATTTCGCTCTTATCCATCATAATAAGCGGACGGAGCAATGGCAAGCTTGCCGCACTGCCGATCGCGTTCAAGCTCGGGAGCGTTTGACTGGCTACCTGTCCCAGGCTGTCGCCCGTCACGATCGCTCCCGCAGCGCATTCCCCCGCGATCTTCTCGACTATCCGCAGCATGACTCTTCTCATCAGCGTAATCATCAAATTATCGACCGAAGCTTGCTTCAGCTTCGTCTGAATGTCCGTAAAGGACACCATGTGCAGTTTTAAGCTTCCGCTATAGACCGACAACGTTTGGGCCAAATCGATTACTTTTTGCTTCGCCCGCTCGCTCGTAAACGGATAGCTATGGAAGTGAACCGCCTCCACCTTGAGTCCGCGGCGCATGGCCAGCCAGCCGGCTACCGGACTGTCGATGCCTCCGGAAAGCATGAGAAGCGCTTTGCCGTTGCTGCCGAGGGGATATCCTCCCGCACCCGGAAGCGACTCCGTAAATACGTAAGCCGCATCGTCCCGAATATCGACCGTCACTACCGCTTCCGGATGGTGGACGTCCACTTTCAATTCGCGAATGGCTCTAAGCACATGCCCGCCGATCAAGCCAAGCAGCTCCGGCGTCGCATGCGGAAACGATTTATTGGCGCGGCGAACCGTAACCCTGAACGTTTTCGGTTGAACCGGAATCGCGTATACGGCTTCCAGCGCAGCCTCGCGCAGTGCTTCCAGCGTAAGCTCCGTTCGCACGGCCGGGCTGTACGAGGTTAGACCGAATACTTTGGATAGCGCCTCGGCAACTCCCTCGTACGGTTCTCCGTTTAACTGCAAATAAATGCGTCCGAATTCGCTGCTGCTGGTCAGCCGCGGATATGCTCTAAACACCAGCATTTGCAGCTGGTGCATCATTTGTTTCTCAAACCGGTGACGATTCCGGCCTTTTAACGTTAGTTCCCCTAGTCGTACAATCACCGTGTCCGTTTTCATAAACATCCCTCCACCATGCCAGAAGCCATTCAAGTTGTTCCAATCTCGTTCTCGATGTTACTTCAGGATTCGAAGCTTCTCGACGACCTGTTTCAAGCATTCGCCGAAAAAGTCGATATCCTCCGCCGTATGCGCCGCCGAAAAGCTGACCCTGAGACCGCTGACGGCGCGTTCCTTGCCGCAGCCCATCGCCAGCAGCACGCGGCTTGGCAGCTCTTCGCCGGAAGCGCACGCCGAGCGGGTAGAAATACAAATGCCATGTTGTTCTAAAGCATGCACGACGACTTCCGATTTCATTCCGGGAAACGAGAAATGGACGAGCTGCGGCGCCATTTCGTTCATTGCGGGCGATCCGTTCATGATCAGATCCGGCATGCCCGCCAGCTTATCCTCAAGCCGCTTCCGCAGGCCGTACAGCTTGTCCGCATTCGCCTGCTGATCCTGCACGGCCATTCGCACCGCCTTGGCCATCCCGACGATCAGCGGCACGTTTTCCGTTCCGGAACGAAGCCCGGATTCCTGACCGCCCCCGACGAGCTGCGGCGTCAAGCTGACTCCCTTGCGTACGTAAAGCAAGCCTGCTCCTTTCGGCCCGTGCACCTTATGCGCCGAAACGCTTAGCAAGTCGGCGCCAAGCTCCTTTGGCGAGACATATAATTTCCCGATACTTTGTATGGCGTCGACATGAAACAAGATGCCGGGATACGCTTTAATCAATTCTCCGATCTGCTGAACGGGTTGAATCCTTCCGACCTCGTTATTTACATGCATGATACTGACAAGAATCGTATCGTCCGATAGAGCGCTTCGAACGTCTTCAACCCTAACGGCTCCCGTCTCGTCAACCGGAAGATAGGTTATTCGGTACCCCTCTTCCTCCAGCTGCTTGCAGCAATCGTAAACGGAAGCATGCTCGACGGAGCTCGTAATAATGTGTTTGCCGCGATTGCGGTAGCTGCGCGCAGCTCCTTTGATCGCCAAGTTGTTGCTCTCGGTTCCGCCCGACGTAAACACAATTTCATCCGGGCGGCATTTCAAGGATCCGGAAACGACTTCACGGGCTTTGCGCAGCAACTGCTCGGCTTCCAATCCGATTCGATGTATCGACGAAGGATTGCCGTAATGCCGTTTCATCACATCGGTAACGGCCGTAATCACTTCTTCATGCGGCGGCGTTGTGGCGCACATATCGAAATAAAGCAAATGCTATCACCTCGGCTGCTTCTTCTTCCTCTAACTGAACAAAAAGAAAAAAGATCGGAACCGATCTTTTCTCGACCAAAACGTATTATACTTGATAACCCTTCACCAATTCCAACACTTTATTTACGTATTGCTGCGTTTCTTTCGGCAGTTCGGCAAATTTGGCCTGAAGATCCGCCTCGGTACGGATTCCCATCCGGTCGATGCGGGTAGGCCCCGCATTGTACGCGGCTAGCGCGATCGCTTCGCTTCCGTTGTATTTGCTCAGCAACTCGGATAAGAACCGTGTGCCGCCGTTAATATTCTGCTCCGGATCGAAGGAATCGGTCACGCCGAGACTTCTAGCCGTGGCATCCATGAGCTGCATGAGCCCTTTGGCTCCGGCACCGGAGACGGACTGCGAATCGAATGACGATTCCGCATGAATGACTGATTTCACCAAACTTGCCGCTACTCCGTGCTTCGTACTGGCTTGTTCGATGAGCGGATCGAACGCCGAAGGTCCCGCCAAGCCGGGATGCAAAGAAGCCGTGCGCGCAAGCAGATTTGCAGCAGGAACGACCTTATTGTTCGAAGGGAATGAGGAGGATTGCTCTCCCAGCAGAAGCTCCAGCATTTCCCCGAACGGCTGAGAATCGGCTTGCGCTGCGCTGTCGGAGGACAACAGGTTGATTCGGTTCGAAAATTGGATCTCTATTAGCTGCTTCATGATTCTCGGATCGATACTCATGTTAACTCCCCTGCCCGTTTCCACACTAGTCCGCGGAATGATCTGTTCAATAAAGTCATTGTACAAGCTTTTTCATTTTTGTACCAGAGCATTATTTACTATTTTGTCCAATGAATGCTTGTATAAGCGCAAGGACCTTTACGCCAAATAAAACACATGGGCGGATGGCAATGCCATCCGCCCATGTGTTTGAGCTAACCGTTATGCATAATAAGGAACAAGGAAAAAATAGGCCAATAACGAAACGAGCCCGATCCCCATCGTCCAAGCCCCAAGGCCGCGGCTGCCGCGAACGTAGGCCACGATTCCGACAATGACGGCGATCGTACCGATCACTGCCGGCCATACGAATAAAGAAATGACGGCAAGCACTAAGCCGAACCAGCCGAGAGCCGCTCCCTCCGAGCTCTTCGCTTCCGCATCGTTCCGGCCGTCGTCGCGCCGTTCAAGCCTTACGTCAGGATCGGCTCCGATTCCGGACGGGTAGGCGATTTCCGAGGCAAATTCGGCATCCTGTTCGAACGGCTCTTCCGCAAGCCCGGAAGGACTGGATGAATATGGCTCTTTCTGACGGGTGGACGAATATCCCCACTCGTTGCCGCTTACCGGCAAAGTCGACTGGTACGTCCGGCTTAGTTCGGATGATACCGAATCCGATTCATACGCATCGAGGTTGAACGCATCCGATTGAGCGGGCATCGAGGTCGCGGCGATCGTTTCGGAGGAGTCCGTTTTAACGGGTCCAGCCGAAGCTTGCGACTGGAACGAATCCGGTACGCCCGATTCGTTCTTGCCGGAATGAACCGGATTCTTATGCTCCTTGTGCGAGTGGTGCTTGTGTTTAGTCATGCTGTTGCTCCTTTTCTACGAGTAGTCCATTCCGCTTGCTTTTCCTACTCCCAAAAACGGATTAGCGTTTCTGCACAAAGGTTTGACAGCATGTACTGCGCGAGTTGGAAGCTTCATCCTGGTGATCGGAGCCGAGCTCTCCAGCAAATTCTTCTTTCACGTTAGCGGAAGCGTGGGCGTCCACCTCGATTTGGATGCTGGATGCGTTGCAGTTATTCCCTTCGGTCCAAAATCCGCAGTTTGCCACCGTACATTTTACATCAGGCATGTTCGTCACCTCCCAGTACAAGTGTCTCCTTCACGGGAAGGGTCAATCCGAGTGAAAAAAAGACAGAGGCGCCAATTGGCTGCCTCTGTCTTGGAATGAAAAAAATTATACCTTCTCGCCTTGCATTCTGCGTTGGGTAATGTAGTCCGTTTCGTAATAAGACAAGTCTTCACGCAGTTCCTCGAAAATTTTGGAAAGCTCGATCGTCAGATCGCGAACGTCGCGCACCGGTTTTTTGCGGAAGCGAATGGCGTCCTGTCCGGTATAGGCATAGCGTCCGTCTTCGGAATAACACTCGTTCTTAGGGTAGAAAAAGCCGTTTACGCACGTATGATACACATCATAAAGCACGCGCTCGGAGTATTCGACGTTGAATGTAGGGCGGCGCAGGCTTACGCCGAGCTTTTCATATGCCACTTCGCAAAACACAAGCAGATGACGCATATCGGACAAGTATGAACGATAAAAGTCATCATTCGACGGATCGTTCTCCGTATTCAGTTGAGCGAGCGAATGATTGTTAAGGAATAGCTCCAATTTGCCGATTGCGGTTTTTAATTTGTCCTTGGACGATTCGCAAATACTTCTCACTTGAGACACCGTCATGTCAAAAAGACCTCCTTGGGCGGGTTACTTCGGCTAACAGGTGTTCATGCTATCATCGTACCATAAATTTTCTGTAAACGGTATAACGAAAAAGGCCTTCTTGCCGCATAAAACATCGGCCCGCATTCCAACCTAACCTTGAAGATTATAAACCGATTCGCTGCAAAAAACAATAAACCACGCATAAAACGAACAGGTGTTATGGCGTGAAGGGAGGTTTCCATGCGGAAACAAGTCGGAGCGGTACTCGTTGCAGCGGCACTTGTCGCAATACTTATCCCGCAGCAAGGAAAAACGCCGGATGTTCCGGATAAACCGGAGGCATTATCGGCCGACAAAGAAATATCGATCAAGCAAGCCCAGGTGGACCAAGACGTCAAAGATACGGATTTGCTCTGCCGCAGTCAATGCATGCTCGATCTTCACGCGGCGGCGGAGAAGCTTCCCGATAACGGAGAGGAACCGATCCGCGCGGCTTTGGCGGCCTTGCAGAAGGAGCATCCGCATATGGAGAAGCTGATTTGGACTCCCCATGATGCTCCTCTGGAGATGGGCACGGGCGTCGGCAATGTGCCGGAGAGTGTCGTTCAGCAGGCAGGTCACGAGTTTGAGCGGGCGAAGGAAGCTGCGAAGAACCGTCAAGATTACGAATCGCCGCCCCTTCAAGCTGGAGGAGATAATTATTTCGTATTGGGCGTTTCATCCCCTAGCAAGGACGGCGCTTTGGTCGGGCTCGTCCATCAGGACATTCTTCGTCATGTAAAGGATCATCAAATTAAAAATTTACGCGTTGTCCCTTATCCCGCGGATAACAATTGGAAAATCGAGTCCGTCGACTCCAAAACCTTGCAGGATGTGAAGGTCGATCATCCCGAGGACAACGAAGGGACGAGCCATTACCACAAGTTCGAGGTCGTCGTCAAATTCAAAAAAGAACCTACGGAAGCCGACCTGAAAAAAATACGCGCGGATATCCAAGCCCACTCGGTTCGCAAATTGGGCTATACGTACATTTTTCGTTCCTCCGCCATGGAGGCGAAGCAGCTTATGGATTACTTCCAGAAATGGGGCGTCGATTATGCCGAGCCGCATTTCTTGTACATGACGAACACCGCAATAAAGCAGCTTGAGCAAAAAGATCCTTACGGGACCGTCGATAGCTCCAAAATGCAGGCTAACGGCGGCAGTGAAGCATCGGAACAAGCGGCTGCCCCGAAGCCGAACGATATTTTATACGGCAAGTATCAATGGAATTTGCCCATCATCGCCACCGAATCGGGATGGACGATCGGCAAAGGCACGAAGGACGTCGTCGTAGCCGTCGTAGATACCGGCGTAGATCTCGATCACCCCGATCTCAAAGGCCGTCTTCTGGATGGCTATAACGTAATTAACAACGATGCATCGCCGCAGGACGACGTCGGACACGGCACGCATGTCGCAGGCGTCATATCCGCGCTTACGGATAACCGCGAGGGTGTAGCCGGCATGACTTGGTACAATCCGGTGCTGCCGGTCAAAGTGCTTGACGAAACCGGAGCCGGCAGTACCTACGCCGTCGCGCAGGGCATCATTTGGGCGGCCGATCACGGAGCGAAAGTCATCAATATGAGTCTGGGCAATTACGCCGATGCGAACTTTTTGCATGATGCCATTAAATACGCGTACGACAAAGATATCGTGCTTATTGCGGCGAGCGGCAACGATAACACCGAAAAACCCGGGTATCCCGCCGCTTATCCGGAAGTATTCGCCGTCGCTGCCATCGATTCGAACAAAAGTAAAGCGAGCTTTTCCAATTATGGCGAATATATCGATGTGGCGGCGCCGGGCGTGAGTATCGCCAGCACCTATCCGCATAACCAGTACGCCGCGCTGTCCGGCACCTCGATGGCCAGCCCGCATGTCACGGCTCTGGCTGCGCTCATCCGTTCCGTCAATCCGCTGCTTAAGAATACGGAAGTGATGGATATTATGCGCCAGACGGCATCCGATTTGGGGCCGGCCGGGAAGGACAACTATTTTGGCTACGGGCAGATCGATGTCGTCAAAGCGCTCAAGGCCGCCCAGCAAAGCCGAGGCTCGCTCGGTTTCTGGTATCAATGGATGAATCGTGAGCTGAAGCAGGCCGAAGCGAAAGCCATGGCACAAAAATAAGCAAACAAAGAAGCTGCCCCTTTCGCCAAGGGCAGCTTCTTTATTTGCCGGAGATTCATTTGCATTAATCAAACAATAAAAGGCTACCCCTTCGTCATCTGCATGACTTTGGAATAGCCTCTCTCGTTAATCGTTAATGGAAAGTTTGCCGTAAGCCGGGTTCTGTACTTCCAGTGGTCCGAACGGGAACGACCCTCCCACCATTGAAGCGACAATCATCTTTCTAGGCCGTACATTGCTGCACGGCTCAAGCGACCAACCCGGACGCGCCTCGGGCTAAGGCTGCGAGCCGAACTCGCGGCGTCCCTCTTAGGTCTTGCTCCAGATGGGGTTTACCAGGGAGGAAGTCACCAGCCTCCCTCGTGGTCTCTTACACCACGGTTCCACCCTTGCCTGTGTGCGTGAGCACCATCGGCGGTCCATTTCTGTGGCACTATCCTTCAGCTCGCGCTGACTGGACGTTATCCAGCATCCTGCCCTGTGGAGCCCGGACTTTCCTCTCGCGGCTAAGCCGCCAGCGATTGTCTGTCAAACTTCCCAATCCATTTGCTAGTATACATCGCTTGCGAAGCAAACACAACTATCAATTCGCTCCATCCTTAGAAGAAGCTCCCTCATCTGCTACACGAACGTAAACACTTCCGTGTTCAGCTTCGAATGAATGGCTGCCGTTTCATACTTTTTGGAGGCCAACTGGGCGTTCATGTATGCCGCCGTTTTATGCTTCATGATTTTTTCGATGTTGTGACCCGCATCGATAATGGCGAAGCCTGCAGCGAGCGCGTCTTGAGCCGTATGGTAGTCGATATCGCCCGTTACCAGCACATCGGCGCCGGCGAACTGCGCGTCCCGCACGAATTTGGCGCCCGCTCCGCCCAGCACGGCGGCTTTGGCAACCGGCCTGTTGAGATCGCCCACAACGCGGACGGAAGGCAGCTCGAGCGCCCGCTTGACATACTCCGCGAACTCGCCGAGCGTAGTCGGAGCAGCAAGCTTGCCAACCCGCCCCAAGCCGAAAATGCGGCCCTTCAAATCCATCGGATACAAATCGTACGCGACCTCTTCGTAAGGATGAGCCTTGAGCATCGCCTGAACGGCGCGGCGCTCCAAACTTTCCGGAACGATCGTCTCCAGCCTGATTTCGCGAACCTGCTCCATTTTCCCTTGTTCGCCAATATACGGATCCGCTCCGTCGCGCGGCAAGAAAGTGCCCGTCCCTTCGATGTTGAAGCTGCAATGGCTGTATTTTCCGATCCAGCCCGCCCCCGCTTTGAACAAGGCCTGCCTTACGTTTTCTTGATGATCCTCCGGTACGAAGACGACCAGCTTTTTCAGCTTCTCGGTATGAACCTCCGTTACATGGCGAAGCTCCGACAGCTCAAGCGCCTCTGCGAGCATGTCATTAATGCCGCCTTCCGCCACATCGAGGTTCGTATGCGCGATATATACGGCAATATCGTGCTTGATCAGCTTCTCGTACAGCCTCCCGGCCGGCAAATCCGTTCGCAAATGGGCTAACGGACGGAAAATGATGGCATGATGCGCAATGATCAGCTCGGCTTTCTCACTGATCGCTTCCTCCACGACCGCTTCCGTCACGTCCAGCGCTATCAGAACCTTTCGTATTTCTTTGTTCAGCGTCCCCAACTGCAGACCGATTTTATCGTCAGGCATGGCAAAATGCTTAGGAGCCAGCTGCTCGAATAGTTGGATGACCGTTTGACCGTTTGCAAACACCGCTAATTCCTCCCGACGCCGGCGAGCACCCGCTCGATATCGGCTATTTCCGCTTGAAATTCCGCCTGTTTATCCGCCGAAGCTTCCAGCTCGGATTCGCCAAGCTGCCGGACAATCCGTTTCAGCTTGACGAGCTCCGATTCCCACTTGCTTACGAACACCGGCGAAGGGTTTTTCAGCAAATAAGGTCCCATTTTAAACCCGAGCCCCTGCTTCGCTTCCTCATACAAGGCTGCATTGAAAACCTCTGCGTCGGACCTGCGCTCTGCGACGAGCACTTCGTAAATTTTACCGTCTTCTTCTATAATATACTCGTCCGCAAGCGCCCAGCCGTGCTCGAACAGCCACCGGCGCACCTGTTCTTCCCCGACGTTCGGCTGCAGGATCAGCCTGCTCGTTCCCGTCAGCTTCGCTTCTCCGGCCGACAATATCGAGGCAATCAGACTGCCGCCCATCCCCGCGATCGTAACGACATCCGCTTCTCCGGGAGCGATGACGGCAAGCCCATCCCCGCGCCTCACTTCGATGCGATCGGATAACCCGGCATCCGTCACCTGCTTTTGCGCGGCAGCGTAAGGACCCGGATTTAATTCTCCCGCCACCGCCGACACCACCGTACCTTGCTGGCACAAAAAAACAGGGAGTAGCGCGTGGTCGGAGCCGATATCCGCCAATTTGCTGCCCGCCGGTACTAGTCGCGCGATTAAAGCCAAACGTTTTGATAAAAGTACCATTATGCTACCCACTCAGTCCATTTTTTTCTCGAAGCGAATAAAACCGCCCCGGCAATCATCAGCTTGCCGAACATCGACAGCTGCAGCATATCCCGGCTCAGCTCCGTTAATCCGAGTCCGAAGCCTTCCGGCACGAACCAGAGTAAGAAGCCGACGGCGAGAAGCACCGTACCCGACGCTTTGCTACGGTATTGAATGAGCCAGCCCAGCCATGCCAGTACGACGCTGACAGGCACCCAGCTCATTTGCAGCGCCATCCAATCGAAGCTGCTTATATTTTGATTCAAGAACCATCCATATAACAAGCATAACACGATCCACCCGCAAAAATGAAATATGGGCAGCCGCATCGAAATTCCCGAAACCATCCAAACGATACTGCAAAGGCCTACGTAACCGACAACCGCCCCTTCGCCGGCATCATGAGCCCGCAATAGGACCAGCCCGATCGTCAATATCGACAACGAAGCAATGCCGCAGCACAGATAGGAAACGATCGGCTGTTTATTGCGCTGAACTCCTGCTAGCATATAGCATGTCAGGATAAAAAGTGAAGAAATGGCAATTTGCATTGGTAATGGAAAAGAGTTAAAATGAAGTACAAAATAGGAAATTAGTCCGATGCCGCCGAACAGCAGGAGCCAAAATCGCAGGCTGCTGTTTTGGATTGACGATGCGGAAACGCCAAACCATGTCTTCTTGGGACGTTCGCCAGGATCATCCAAATAAAGATTAATCAGAAAGTCGCAATAATGCTCGGGAAGCAATTTGCTTCGACGCCATTGTTCGATTTCGGTAACGATTAGCTTTCGTTTCTCTTTATCCATTCGTTCGTATACACCTTTCCCTAACGATTCCTTCGCTTCATTCCTATTATCGGCAGGAGAAGGCCATTATGTTACGTCCAATCATGGCCCGGCAGCAAAAAAAAAGGCCTTTCTCATGGAAAGGCCGGTGATGACGCTATGAAGCTTACTCGAGAAAATCTTTCAACCGTTTGCTGCGGCTAGGGTGCCTCAGCTTACGCAGCGCTTTTGCTTCGATTTGACGAATCCGTTCCCTCGTTACGCCGAACACTTTGCCGACTTCCTCAAGCGTCCGGGTACGCCCGTCATCCAAGCCAAAACGCAAGCGCAGCACGTTCTCCTCACGTTCGGTCAGCGTATCGAGCACATCCTCAAGCTGTTCCTTCAAAAGCTCGTAAGCAGCCGCATCTGCCGGAGCGAGCGCTTCCTGATCTTCGATGAAATCCCCAAGGTGCGAATCGTCTTCTTCCCCAATCGGCGTTTCCAGCGATACCGGCTCTTGTGCGATTTTCATAATTTCACGCACTTTATCCGTGCTTAAATCCATTTCCTTCGCAATTTCTTCCGGACTC
Source organism: Paenibacillus litoralis (assembly GCF_046244365.1). Classification (NCBI taxonomy): domain Bacteria; kingdom Bacillati; phylum Bacillota; class Bacilli; order Caryophanales; family Paenibacillaceae; genus Paenibacillus; species Paenibacillus litoralis. Next base: position 5,646,427 of record NZ_CP176395.1, read on the forward strand.
GGCTCTCTTCCAAGCTCCTGAAGCAGCTGGCGCGAGACGCGGATGAGCTTGTTGATCGTTTCAACCATATGAACCGGGATACGAATCGTCCGCGCTTGGTCGGCAATGGCCCGCGTAATCGCCTGACGGATCCACCAAGTCGCATAAGTGCTGAATTTAAAGCCCTTCGTAAAGTCGAATTTCTCAACCGCCTTAATCAGACCCATGTTTCCTTCCTGAATCAGATCAAGGAACAGCATGCCGCGTCCAACGTAACGCTTGGCGATGCTGACGACCAGACGCAAATTCGCTTCCGCAAGACGCCGTTTCGCTTCCTCGTCACCCTGTTCGATTCGTTTAGCCAAACCGATTTCGTCGTCGGCCGACAGGAGCGGCACGCGTCCGATTTCTTTTAAGTACATACGGACAGGATCGTTGATTTTAATCCCTGGCGGGAGCGACAAGTCGTCGTCGAAATGAAACTCGTCATGTTCATTGTCTTCCCCCGGATGACGTTGGATTTCGTCCTCCTCCGATTCGTTGCCGACATCGATGCCGAGCTCCTGAAGCTGCTCGAAAAATTCATCGATTTGCTCCGCATCCTGGTCGAAAGGTGCCAGCCGCTCCATAATATCTTTGTATGTCAGGGAAGATCTTTTTTTACCGAGCTCAATAAGCTGTTCTTTCACCTGCTCAAGAGTCAATTCGGTTTCCAATTCGGTATGCTGGTCGTTCGCCATGTTTACTGCTCCCTCCTCCCTAGAATCGACATCGCCATGAAACACCCCGTATTTCGTCTCTCGTAAAGGCGTTATGATGATTTCAGCTGTTTCTCTAGGGTAATAATCTCGCTTGCGATCTGCGCAGCCAAACGGAAATCTCCGCTTTTCTCCGCGCGGACCATCTCTTCTCTTTTGTGCTCGATAGCCTTTTGCTGCGGGTATTTTTTGATTTCGCGAATATAATCGTCGATGACTTGGCTGTTGACCGCATCATGCATCGTCATCATCAAAATCGAGCTGGCTGCTCGCTCCAGCCGTTCGTCCTGCAGCGAAGCCAAATAGCGGCTTGCATCCGGAGCGTTTCCTTGGGCATAAAAGGCATATAAATAAGCAGCAAGCGCTGCGTGAGCTTCCACGTTAAACTGATCCCCGAGCCGCTCCTCTACATACTCCGCCATATCGCGGTCGTGCATCATCGCGCAAAGCACCTGCTTTTCGGCGTTTTGATATGCGCTTTGCAGCTTAACTTCTTTTTTCCCCGCACCTTGCTTTTTATCCATTACATTATTCCACGTATTGTTTAAATTATCCCCTGACTGCCCCTTATCCTGCCTTTTTTTTAGAAAAATTTGCCTTTCCTCATTCAATTGCTGGCGAATCGATTCGGGCGAATACCGGAATTCCGCCGCCAGCTCGCTAATATAATGCTCCCGCTCGACCGGCGTTTCGAGCTCGGCGATGATTTTGACGGCCGTTTCGAGATAGCGCGGCCAATTTGCCGAATCGTTCAGCGCGAAGTTTTTGCGTGCGTAGAGCAGTTTGAATTTCACCGCAGGCACCGCACCGTCGATGATTTCATGCTGGAAGCGATCCGCTCCGTATGCCGCAACGAACTCATCGGGATCGATTCCCGGCGGCATCAAGGCGATCTTCACATGCATATTCGCCTTCTGCAAAATCGGTATGCTTTTGTACGCGGCCGCTTGTCCGGCATTGTCGCCGTCGTAGCAGACGATCGCCTGCTCCGCATTTTTGCGCAGCAATTGCGCATGCTCCTCGGTGAGCGCCGTCCCCATCGTGGCTACACCGTTGTTCACCCCTGCCCCCCAAGCCTTGATGACGTCTACATACCCTTCGAACAGAACGACGGTTTGCTGTTTGCGTATATTCGGGCGCGCGTGCTGTATGTTGTACAGGTTGCGGCTTTTGTTAAACAGCAGCGTTTCGGGACTGTTCATATACTTGGGCTGTACGTCACCCATAGCACGGCCGCCGAAAGCAATCACCCTTCCTTTGAAATCGGCGATCGGGAAGATGATCCTGTCGCGCAATTTGTCATAGTAGCCGCCGCCTTCCGCTCTTGCGGTTACGAGGCCCCCTTTGTCCATCAAGGGCAAAGAGAATTGACGCTTCTCCAGAAATTGCGAAAGCTTATCCCACATAGGAGGAGCATAGCCGATTTGGAAAAAATCGATCCATTTGTCGGTGAACCCCCGCGAGCGAAGGTATCCCATGGCCTGACGGCCCTGCTCCGTATTTTTGAGGATGTGGTGATACCATTTGGCGGAAAGCTCATAGGCTTGATACAAAACGGATTGCTCCGCTTGCTGCTGAGTCATTTGCGCGGTAGGCGGCTCCCACCCGATCGGAATGTTCGCCTCTTCGGCCATATGCCTAACGGCTTCTCCGAACGAATACCCTTCGATTTCCATGACGAAATGAATGGCGTTACCGCCGGCATGACAGCCGTAGCAGTAATAAATTTGCTTCTCCGGGGTTACCGTGAAGGAGGGGGTTTTCTCTGAATGAAACGGGCAAAGCCCTTTCATGTAGTGCCCTTGCTTGGTGAGGTGAACGTATTTGCCGACGACATCCACTATATCGTGATGCTTGAGTACCGCCTCGATGACTTCCTCAGGGATACGTCCGTTACTCATCCTATCCACCTTCTATCCGATTTAACACGTGTATAAGTATTCGCTATGGGAATACATTCTCCTGCCTTTGCCTTAAAACTTTTGTCAAAGTTTGTAGAAAGCGTTGTCGATCCTCGTCAGTAAAAGGTCTCGGGCCTTTTCCGTACTTTCCTCCGCGGCGGTTTTTGGCCTGTTCGTGACGCTTTTCGAGCAAGAAATCGATCGTCAAATCCGTATACTGCTGACCGCGGTTCGACAACACGACCGCCTTTTTGGCCAGTCCGATCGTCGCCAGTCCGAAGTCCTGGGTCACCAAAATATCCCCTGCGGCAAGTCGGTTGGCAACATACAAATCGACGGATTGATCGGATCGGTCGACTTGTATGACCGTTACGCCCTCCTGAGGAGACAGACGATGGTCATAGGAAGCCACCATCCACACGGGCGTTTGAAACTGCGCTGCCGCTTTTACGATTTCCGCCTTTACGGGACATGCGTCCGCATCTACGATTATTTTAGGCTCCAAGGCATTCTTCCTTCTGCAATATTATATACGATGGGTAAGCAAAAAATCCTGCTTCGGCAAACGAAATACCGCCGCATAAAAACAAGGCTTCAACTAATCGCGCATGCATGGATCCTTTTTGCCGGCATAGCTGCAAAGCAGCGGCGCACAAGCGGCGCCGCCATTGCTTCTATCTTTTCAACTACCAAACCAGCTTTGAAAAATCGGCGATTTTCTTCAGCTCGTTCGAAATCCGGGCCAGCATCGCCAGCCGGTTCGCACGAATGCTTTCGTCCTCCGCCATGACCATGACCGTATCGAAGAATCGACGAATCGGTTCGCTTAGGGTGCCAGCCGTCTGAAGCGCAGCGGCTTCATCGTCTTTGGCCAGCTGCTCGGCATAAAGCACCGATGCGCTTTGCCAGCTGTCCCATAGGCCCCGCTCCGCATCGTCCGCGAACAAGTCGCGGTTGACGTCTGCGGATCCCGCTTTCGCCGCAAGATTGCCGGCGCGGTTGAATTGCTCGACCGTCAATTTGAAGTCGGCGGCGGCTACCGCATTTTTAACGGCTTCCGCTCTGCGAACGACCGAAGCGATATCGTCGTAGCCGCTCGCAAGCACTGCATCCACGATGTCGTATCGGATTTCGCGCTCGGCCAGCACGTTTTTGACCCGCAAGGAGAAAAACTCGTACAGGCTCTGCCGGATGTCATCGCGGCTGCCTTTAAGGAGATTAGCGTCCTGGAACACATCAAGCGCCACGCCGAAAATATCGGAAAGCGCAAGCGGAAGCCCGCGGTCCAGCAAAATTTGCACGATGCCCGCAGCTTGGCGGCGCAGCGCATAAGGGTCCTGCGAGCCGGACGGGATGATGCCTACCGAGAAGCAGCCGACGATCGTATCGATCTTATCCCCGATGCTGACGATCGCGCCTGCGAGCGATTCCGGCGAAGCATCGCCCGAGAAGCGGGGCTGGTAATGCTCGTTGATGGCCTTAGCCACTTCTTCGGGCTCTCCCGCTTTACGCGCGTAGTCTTCGCCCATGATGCCTTGGAGCTCCGGAAACTCGTACACCATCTGCGTTACAAGGTCGAACTTGCAAATGGCGGCGGTCCGCTCGATAATCGCTTTTTGATCGGCAAGTCCTTGCAGGCTAGAGTCTTTCGATTGCTCCAGAAGGAGAGCCAGCTTGGAAGTTATGGCGCCGATCCGGCGCACTTTATCTCCCACCGTACCCAGCTCGACCTGATACACGATCGTTTCGAGCCGCTTATTGAAACTGTCGATACTTGCTTTCTGATCCTCGCTATAGAAGAAGCGAGCGTCCGACAAGCGGGCGCGAAGCACCTTCTCATTGCCTTTGGCCACCTGATCGAGCGAAACGGCATTTCCGTTTCGAACCGTAACGAAATACGGAAGCAGCTTTCCTTGCGCATCCAGTACAGGGAAATAACGCTGATGCTCGCGCATCGAAGTAATCAGCACCTGCTGAGGAATTTCTAGGAACGCCGGATCGAACGTACCGAACAGAGCGGTCGGGTATTCGACAAGGAACAGCACTTCCTCGAGCAAATCTTCCTTCATCGGCACGGTCCAGCCTTTTTCTTTGGCGAGACTTTCGATTTGGCTGCGGATGAGCGCTTCCCTTTCCTCGATGTTGACATATACGTATTGTTCCTTCAGCAGCCGTTCGTAAGCGTCTGGCGCCGGAATTTCCACGGCCTGGCCGAGGAAACGGTGTCCGCGCGTCGTTCTGCCGGAAGCGACGCCCGCGATTTCCATTGGGACGACATCGCTGCCGAACAAAGCGACGATCCAGCGGATCGGACGCACGAAGCGAAGCTCCTGGCTGCCCCAACGCATGTTTTTCGGAAAATTAAGCGACGTCACGACCTGTGTCAGCCCTTCGCCGAGCACGCTTTCCGTATCGACGCCGATGCTGCTTTTCACGGCATGCACATATTCGACGCCCGCCAGCTCTTTGAAGAACAGCTGCTCCGGCGAGGCGCCTTGGCTTTTGGCAAACCCGAGAGCCGCCTTCGTCCAATTGCCGTCCGCATCGAGAGCGATCTTTTTGGACGGACCTTTCACTTCTTCATTGACGTCCTGCTGTTTTTCGGCAACGTCGGCAATCAGCACGGTCAATCGGCGCGGCGTCGCAAAAACGGCGGTCGAACCGAACGAAATGCGGGCGTCGCCCAGCCATTTGACGGTTTTATCTTCAAGCTGCTTAACCGCGGCGCGAATGAATCTTGCCGGTACTTCTTCAAGGCCGATCTCCAAGAGCAGATGTTTAGGCATTCGCGTCCACCCCTTTCTTCAACAGCGGGAAGCCGAGCTTCTCGCGTTCTTCCAAATAGGCGCCAGCCACCATTCTGGCCAAGTTGCGCACGCGCGCAATGTAACCGGTTCTTTCCGTCACGCTGATTGCGCCTCTGGCATCGAGCAGGTTAAACGCATGCGAGCATTTCAGTACGTAGTCGACGCCCGGGAAAACGAGATTTTGCTCGAGCGCGCGCTTCGCTTCGGTTTCATACATTTGGTATAGCGTGAAAAGCATGTTGACGTCCGAAACTTCGAACGTGTATTTGGAATGCTCGTATTCCGGCTGTCCGAAAACGTCGCGGTACGAAACGCCGTTCACCCACTCCAAATCGAATACGTTCTCTACGTCTTGAATATAGGAAGCGAGACGCTCCAGTCCATACGTGATCTCCACGGAAACCGGGTTCGTATCGATGCCCCCGACTTGCTGGAAGTACGTAAACTGCGTCACTTCCATCCCGTTGAGCCAAACTTCCCAGCCGAGTCCCCATGCGCCGAGGGTCGGTCCCTCCCAGTTATCCTCGACAAAACGGATATCGTGATGCAGAGGATCGATGCCCAAACGCTTCAAGCTCTCCAAATACAGCTCTTGAATGTTGTCGGGTGACGGCTTCATGATGACTTGGAACTGATGATGCTGATAAAGCCGGTTCGGGTTTTCGCCATAACGACCGTCTGCCGGGCGCCGGGACGGCTCCACGTAGGCCACGTTCCAAGGCTCCGGACCGATGCTGCGAAGGAAGGTAGCCGGGTTGAACGTTCCAGCCCCTTTCTCCGTGTCGTAAGGCTGAACGATAATGCAGTTTTGTTCGGCCCAAAATTGTTGAAGGGTCAAAATGATTTGTTGAAAATTCAATGCCATGCGCCGAATGCCTCCTTCTTTTTTCGTGCTATATGCGTTTCCTCAGGCATGCAAAAAAGCTCCCGCCGCTATGCCTGTTATAACAGACATAGGGACGAGAGCTGTTAGTTCCCGCGGTTCCACCCTACTTGACCGAACGGTGATTTCAACCAAACATTCGGTCCGCTTTTCACGCGACGCTCGGGAATGCCTTTCACTGATACGTCCGACCGGGCTCTCACCACCCCCGGCTCGCTTGACAGTCGATTATCAGCTACTTCTTTCCGTCACAGCATCCTTATGTGCAGATAGTCAAAATATATCAAACCGATGCGGTCATGTCAAATACTTCTCCATCTGATCCAAGTAGCTCCGCGATTTCCAGCGAATATCGAAAAACGTATCCATAAATGACCGCATGCACTGCTTCAGCTCCGCTTTCGTAGCAGGCTTTATGTCCGTCGTTCCCAGCCGCCGCAAATCAAGCCGCTGGAAGAGCCGCAAAAGCTTTAACGTTCCGCCGGCAATCATGACCGCTCTCGGATCGGTATATTTGCATCTGGGACATAAAACGCCGCCTTGGCTCACGCTGAGGGCAGTGAGCAGCTTACCGCCGTCGGCAACCGTTTCCCCGCAGCTTACGCATTGGTCGAGCTGAGGCAGGTAGCCGGAAAGCCCAAGCATCTTCATTTCGATCAGATGGGACACGATCCCGCCGTCTTTGCCGTTCTCGACAGCTTCCAGTCCGGCCTTCAGCTGCTCGAACATAATCGGATTGCCTTCTTCCTCCGGCATCAGCTTCTCGTACATTTCGGCCATATAGGCGCCGTATCCCGCCATAACCAAATCTTCTCGAAGCTTCTGATGCGCATCGATCAGCTCGGCATGGTTTAGCGTTCCAAGCTGGCCGCGACCGTTCTTATAAAATACGAAATCGCCGTACGTAAAAAGCTGCGCAACGGCGGCATGCCTGCTATTCGTTTTTTTGGCGCCGCGCACCATCACGCCGACTTTGCCGGCTGGTTCCGTATAGATCGACAATATTTTGTTGCCTTCGCCGTAGTCCATACTGCGAATAACGATTCCTTGGACGCGATACAGCATGGTTTTCCTTTCCCCCATGAACGCTGACGCCGGCAATCAGCCGTACGCCGCGGACGCCTTTACCTAATCATCGTAATCCTCCGGCTCCATCCCAAGATCCGCATCTTCGTTCTCCTCCTGACGGTCGTCGATCTGCTTATACAGCAAATAGGCGTCCACATCTCCAGTCATTGAAAAGTAGTTCCACGAGAAATCTCTCATTTCGCACCATCCCCTTGTTCAATGTGCCTGACGATACTGTTAGGATGCTCGATAGATGCGGAACGAATCCGAAGCAATAACTGGATGCTGAACTTCTCCCATTAACTTGAAGGATCAGTAATGAAGGATATTGCGGATACCGGGACAGCCGGAAAATACGAATCATAAGCAGCCCATGGGCATGCGAACCTAAGTTGGAGCGCAGCGTTTACTGCCGAGTCACCGCACTTCCCTTAATCGTTGCGGAAGCCGAGGTCGCGCAGCACGCGTTCCTGGTTGCGCCAATCCTTCTTCACTTTCACCCATAGCTCCAAAAATGTCTTGGAACCAAGAAGCGTCTCAATGTCCTTGCGCGCCAGGCGGCCTACTTCTTTCAGAAGCGCACCCTGCTTGCCGATAATGATCCCCTTTTGCGAATCCCGTTCCACGTAAATAACCGCCGAAATATGGACGACCCCGTTCTCCTGTACCTTCATGTCCTCAATCGCGACAGCGATCGAGTGAGGAATTTCTTCGCGCGTCAGCTGCAATATTTTTTCGCGGACGAGCTCTGCGCAGACGAACTGCTCCGGATGATCGGTAATTTGATCGGCGGGGTAATATTGCGGCCCTTCCTCCAAATATTTGATCGTCTGATCGAGCAGCGTATTCACGTTGCTGCCCTGCATCGCCGAAATCGGCACGATTTCCGCGAAATCGTACAAATCCTTGTATTGCACGATGATCGGCAGCAGCGCTTCGGGATGAACCTGATCGATTTTGTTCAGCACCAAAATAACGGGGGTTTTCACTTTCTTGAGCTGCTCGATGATATAGCGGTCTCCTCCGCCGATGCCGTCCACGACATCGACGAGAAACAGAATGGCATCTACCTCGCCAAGCGTGCTTTCGGCCACCTTCATCATGTAATTGCCGAGCTTTGACTGCGGTTTGTGGATGCCTGGCGTATCGAGAAATACGATTTGCGCGTTCGCGGTCGTGTAGACGCCATGAATTTTGTTGCGCGTCGTTTGCGGTTTATCCGACATGATCGCGATCTTTTGTCCGATCACTTGGTTGAGCAATGTCGATTTCCCGACGTTAGGCCGTCCGATAATCGCGACAAAGCCGGATTTGTAAGTTTGTTTCATTCGTTGTTGACTCCTTTGTCGACCATGAAATAACTCAAATTGTAACACAGGTCGCGCGGCAAATAAAATGCCCCGGTTTACACCCGTACAGGCCTGCGATATAATTCACCCAAATGAATCCCCTTCTTTTCCCATATGACGGATTAACAAGACAAGGATAAACGCCTTTCGGCTTCCTTTGGCTCCAAACGTTTACCGAGAAAATCGAACCATCAGCGAAGGTTATACATTTTGAAAAAAGCGATGGCGTCCCCAAGGGCGGACTGCCTTACATTCGTGCGGGAGGCGTAACGGAGATGCTGGTGCAGTTGCTTATCGTGGCAGGCTTTACTTTACTGATTCATATGGCCGAGACGCTTTCTTTTGCCGTGAGACTTGCCGGCGTACGTACCGGCAAGCTGGCAGTAGCGCTTTCGCTGACCGGAATCATCGTCCTGGTTTCGCGGACATCGAACATGCTGCAAGGACCGCTTATCGGAAATATTATCGACACGGCCAAAACGACCGAGGGTTACCACTTGGCTGCGCGGTTTCATTTTATTATCGCATCCGCTTCCATCGGGACGCTTCTCGCCATACTGCTCGTGCCCACCTGCATTTCCATTGCCTCCAGACTGATCGCCCATCTCGAGGTTACCGGATCCATTCCGCAGCTGATCCGCACCTCGGCGAGCGTGGAACGAATACGGCGGGTTAAGAAGCACGTCAAACGTCCCCGCTGGGAGATGCTTTCCCGGCTGCGCATAGGCGGCATCCCCAAAAGGCTGCTCCTGTTGAATTGCCTGGCCACGGCGATTTACACGGTAGGCGTTCTATCGGCACTGTACGCTTCCTATTTGATTCCCGAAGCAAGTACGACGGCCTCCCAAGCGTCAGGCTTAATCAACGGCATCGCTACCGTCTTGCTAACCGTTTTGGTCGATCCTCGAATTGCGCTGCTGACGGACAAAACGACGCGCGGCGAAGCCGATATCGCATCGATCAATAAAATGTTCGGCTTGCTCATGCTGTCGCGATTCGCCGGCACGCTGCTTGCCCAGCTGCTGCTGGTCCCCGGAGCCCTATGGATCAAATGGGTCGTATCGCTCATGTAGCCGATCTCAGCGAGAAGGCTCCCGGCAGCAGCTCGGCGACCGTCGATCTCATGACATCCCCTCTGAGATTCGACATATAGACGGGCATATCCGGACTGCATAGCTCCGACAGCACTTGACGGCATACGCCGCAAGGCGTTATCGGTCCGGCCGTATCGCCGATCACCGCAATGGCTTTGAACTCCCCTGGCGTGCAGCCGTCGGCAATAGCCCGGAACAGTGCCGTCCGCTCGGCGCAATTCGTCGGACCGTATGCGGCGTTTTCCACGTTGCAGCCTAGGTGCACAACGCCGTCGGCGGCCAGAAGAGCCGCTCCGACTTGAAAATTCGAGTACGGCGTGTAAGCGCGCTGTCTGGCCTTTTTTGCTTGTTCCAGCAAAACTTCCACTTCGTCCTTCGGCAGTTCGTTCATTCTTTCCCCCTACTTTCATAACGAGTTAAGATCGTTCGTTACCCGCTCAAATAATAAGCAAGCACCGTGATGACCGTTCCGATAACAGAGCCGAACAATAGCGACGGCATGCTGCGGCTGCGTCGTTCGTACAGCATAATCAGAAACAGCAAGGACATGGAATATGCCATGAGCGCGATAATCGTCTTGGATGTCAGAAGCGAAATGAACGTGGCGCATGAGAAAGCGATTGCAGTCCACAGACTGGGACGAAACCGGCTTTTGCCGAACCGGGTTTCCGCAACGATTACGGTAAGAAGCACAAGTCCCAAATACAGCCAAAGCTCTCCCGGCGCGAAAGAAGCATCCGGAATCTCGCGGCTGCGAATCCACTTATCGACCGGCTCATAAAAGATAATCGTACCGACGGCAACGGCGAATACGGCGGAAACGAGCACCGAAGCCGCCGCAACGTCTTTGGCGATTTTTGCGATCGGATGGCGGTCCGGCATCGCGAGATCGACCGCCTTCTCCACGCCCGTATTGATCAATTCCGTCACGATGACCAGCGTAATCGATAGTAAGAGAAATAAGATTTCCATCTTCGACAAATGAAAAAAAAGCGCTGAGCTCAGCACGAAGAACGAAACGAAGAAGTGAAACTTCATGTTCCGCTGTGTGGACAGCGCATATTTTATCCCTTCGTAGGCATAACGAAAACCCCGGAAAAATCGTTTAACCGATGTCACCGCGTCAAACCCGCCTTTAATAAAATCTGTTCCTGCTTCGCGAACATTTCCTTCTCTTCCGCTTCGGTGCCGTGATCGTAACCGATCAGATGCAGAAAGCCGTGCACGAACAGGAATCCGAGCTCCCGCTCGACGGAATGGCCGTAATCTTCGCTTTGCTGAATGGCTCGCTCGACGGAAATGATAATATCGCCGAGCGGCTCTCCGCCCTCGCTGCTTTCATCCTCGCCGTCCTCTTCCGACTCGTCGCCCTCAAGCTCGACTTCTTCCAGATCGTCGTAATTGATATCGATCTCGTCGTCGCCCGTTTCCGACATGGCGAACGATAGGACGTCCGTGGGCTTGTCGATTCCCCGATACTGCTTGTTGAGCTCGTGAATCGAAGCGTCGTCGACAAACGTAAGCGAAACTTCGCCCGCCTCCACGTTCTCCAGCTCAGCTGCAAACGACAGAAGCTGCTCCAGTTTCGCGATAAACGACTCGCTGATTTCAATATGATCTTGTTCGTTGTTCCATTCGAGTGAAACCATGGCAACCCCTCCTAATCTTTCCGACCCTACCTGTATCCGTTTCGCGGCCATCCTTGATCCTATTATGTACTTGGAACGCTTCCGTCTGCGGGAAACGGCCGCCCTCCAGGCTCCCGCTTCCCGCAGACACGCTTACTATTTGCGCTCTCCTGTCACTTTATGCCGATTTCTCCGCTTCCATAACCCCTAAGCCTGTTTCTCCGGCTTGGCGGCCAGCTGCTCGGTCGGATATTCGATCCTCGAATGAAAGATGCCGAGCAGCGTTTCCTTAAGCGCTTTGCCGACGGTGTCCAGCTCCTTGAGCGTCAAGTCGCATTCATTGAACTGTCCGTCGTCAAGCCGGTCCTTGATGATTTTGCGCACCATCGAATCGATCTGCTCGATCGTCGGGCTGCGCAGCGAGCGGACGGCCGCTTCGACACAATCCGCTATGCCGACGATCGCCGCTTCCTTCGATTGCGCCTTCGGACCCGGGTAGCGGAATTCCGCTTCCTCCACCGGCATATCATGATGCTCTCCCTGCTGCTGCTTCGCCTTGTGGTAAAAATATTTGAGCAGCGTCGTTCCATGATGCTGTTCCGCAATATCGCGCAACGGCTTCGGAAGATTGTACTCTTTCAGCATCTCCACCCCGTCGCGCGCATGCGCGACAATAATCGACTTGCTCAAGCTCGGATCGATCAAGTCGTGGGGATTTTCCATGCCCATCTGATTTTCGATAAAATAATGCGGCCTTTTCGTTTTGCCGATATCGTGATAGTACGAACCGACCCGGCACAAAAGCCCGTTAGCTCCGATCGCCTCCGCCGCCGCTTCCGACAAATTGCCGACCATTACGCTATGGTGGTACGTGCCCGGCGTTTCCGTAAGCAGCTTGCGCAGCAGCGGCAGGTTCGGATTCGACAGCTCCACCAACTTAAGCGGCGACAAAATACCGAAAGCCGTTTCGAAGAACGGCAGAAGCCCGATCACCAGAACCGCGCTAAGCAAGCCGCCGGCTACCGCAAACGACAGCGAGAACGCCGTATCCCGCATCGTGTAGTGATTATCCAGCAAAATCAGCGCCACCACCGACAATCCCGAAGCAAGCGAAACCATGACGCCCGCCTTCAGAATGGAAGAACGCTGGCTCGCTTTTTGCAAGGCGAATACGGCCGTATAGCAAACGATCAGCGATACGAGCCCGTAACGGTAATCGAACAGCGTATCGGCATCGTTGTTATAAATAATGCTCGCCATGATGCTGATTAAAGCGGATGAGGCAAAAGCCAGCGGTGCGCTTAGCAACACCATGATCAGCATGCTGCCGAGCGCCACGGGCGCTAGAAATCCGATATGCGGATACTCGAGATTTTGACCGAGCGCCACGACCCGCATCGACACCAGCGTAATGATGAAGATCAGCACCAGCATGAGCAGCTGCGCGTTGTTCGAGCTGATCGCCAGCTCGCTTTGGCGGACGAATATATACAGCCCCAGCACAAGCAACGTGCATAGCAGAATTAGTCCGATTTGCGGACCGTAATTCGTTTTATCCTTGAGCAGGCTTAAATCGCCGAGCTGCTTGTATAGCTGATCGGTAATAAGCTCTCCCTTGTTGACCAAGACATCGTTCTTGTTGATCAACACGGGTTTTGTATTTTCCCTTGCCTGCGCGCGCGCCTCATCGGTTCCTTTGGTATCCAAGAACTTGTTCGGCATGATGGCGAATCTCGCAATTTCCTGCACGAGCTCGCGCGACGTATTTTTGGTCAGCGTGGAAGAGTTGACTAGCTCGGTTACGCGCGCACGCGCCGTTGCGGCATCCGTATTCGCATCGTTCATCAGCCTGCCTACGATGTCTATCGTAACGGGCTCCATGTCCGCAAGCTCTTCCTTCGTCAGGCGGGGGAGCTTGTAAAGCGCTTCTTCCGGAATTTTGTATTGCTGGGATTCGAGCTGCGTTCGCATTTCCGAGATGAACGTATCGGAATACTGCCCGCCTGACTGCGCGTTCTCGATCGCTTTGTTTACGTAATCGCTCAATACGGATGGGAATAAATCCCGATAAAGACTGACTTTAATATCGTATTTCATTTCCGCGTCGGCATTGTTCATTTCCAGCTTATCGTAGAGCGATTCAATCAGCAGGTTATGTTTGATGCCCGTAAACCGGTAAACCGGCTGCACCTTTAGGGCCGCTTCTTCCTTCGCTTTTTCGGTGGCGATGAAATTCTCGATCTGCCGGTTGGCGACGATCGTCTTCTCGCTGACCGTATTCGGCTTGATATCATAGGTTTGCGGCAGCACCTTGCCCGACAGGGAGCCGTAAAAAAATAAAGCCAGCGCAAGGAACAGAATAATCCGCATGCCTGCGCTGTACTTCCAACCGGTTAGCCGTTGATTCAGTTTTCCCTTGATCGACATTTCGTCTCGGATCATTTGGAACTTCAATCCCTTCCTATTACCCGTGATTCTCCTTGTCCAGGTTGTAGGCAACGATAATTTTTTGCACCAAGGAATGACGAACGACGTCCTGCTCCGCGAAATATATGATGCCGATTTCCGGCACCTCGCGCAAAATGCGTTCCGCTTCAATCATTCCCGATTTGACGCCTTTGGGAAGGTCGATTTGCGTGATGTCGCCCGTAATGACCATTTTCGAGCCGAAGCCGAGACGGGTCAAAAACATTTTCATTTGCTCGGGTGTCGTATTCTGCGCTTCGTCCAAAATAATAAAAGAATCGTCCAGCGTTCTTCCCCGCATATAAGCGAGCGGAGCGACTTCGATAAGCCCGCGTTCGAGCGATTTCGTCACTTGATCGGGCCCCAGAACATCGTTAAGTGCATCATACAACGGGCGCAAATAGGGGTCAACCTTTTCCTGCAGGTCGCCGGGCAAAAACCCTAGTTTTTCGCCAGCTTCCACCGCCGGCCGTGTGAGCACGATGCGCTTGACCTGCCCTTCCTTCAGTGCGGTAACGGCAAGAACGCAAGCCAAATACGTTTTGCCCGTGCCGGCCGGCCCGATGCCGAAAACGATATCTTTCTTGCGAATCGTCGACACATATTGCTTTTGTCCGATCGTTTTGACGCGAATCGGCTTGCCTTTGTTCGTGACGGCAATCTCGCCCTTGAACAATTCCAGCAGCTGGTCGGCCTTCATCTGCTTGGCCAACTCCAGCGCATAGGCGACATCCCGTTCGGATAATACGTAGTTGTTGCGTACCAGCTCAAGCAGCACCTCAAAAAGCTGCTGCAGCCACTGGATGTCCGCGGCGCTGCCCTGGATGACGATTTCTTGTTCGCGCGAATAAATGCGCGCCTCGGTTTGCGCCTCGACCATTCTTAGAAAGTTGTCCTGCGGTCCGAACAGCGATTGCGCTTCGACGGCGTTCTTGAGCGGTACTTTGATCACTTGTGCGTTTTCGATCAAACGGCCTCATTCTCCTTGTTGGACGATGGCTTTCTCCTCCATGATGTACTGCTCCAGTTCAAAAAGAGCTTCCATATAAACTTTACCATTCTCCGTCTTCTCATGCAAAATTTTTTGGTCGACGAGCCTCGAATCGGCCCCCGCATCGGCCAGCAGGTCCGCTACCGCCCGCTCCATGCCGACCCTGCGCGCAGAGGCCTGATCGAGCGATTGATCTTCGTAGGTCACCTGCATCCGCTTTTCCTTAAGCCAGCCGAACGGAAGCTTAAAATTGCGGAAATGCAGCGTTTTCCGTTCCGATATGATTTCCTGCTGCTCAAAATTTTGCTGGTTGTAGCCGTACAGCTTAAGCCCGCGGCCGCCGATCATCAAGAAATCGCGCCGCTGCGTTTCCCCCGTATAAACCTTATGCGTCTGGACGAGCGGCACCTCGATTTGGGCGGTGTACCAGACGAGACCTTTTACTTTGCCGTTCGCGACGACCGTTTGCTGATGAACCTCGTCTCCGATTACGCCTGAAATAAGCACGTCCCCTTTTCGGACGACCGAATTCGGCTTGACGAGCGGTTTGCCTTTGTCCGCGAAAATTTGCGTAATGACGGCATTGTGCGTGGCCACCAGGTGGCGAGGGTTTTGCAGCTCCTTCTTCTCCGGCTGTTTGGACTCCACAATTTTGATGATCAGCTGCGTGCCCTTTACCTCCACGCCGACCCATGATGTGCCGGGAAGCTTGCTGTGCAATCCGCGAGACAGCTCGTCCGACTCTTTTAACCGGAATTTCCACTGAAAGGGACGGATCCCTTCGGATTTAGCCGCCTCAAGCACCTCGGTCGCCGTAAGTTTGTCGTTCCCCTCCACTTTGACCTGCCAAACGACGGCGGACAGCAAGTACAAGCCCGCAATAAAGCAAATCAGCCCGGCGACGAACAGCTGCCGCGACCCCAGCCTGTCCACCAAAAAAGGCAAACCGTGCCGCGCTTTTATCCGAATGCGGCATCCCGTCGCCTTAAGCAAAGGCTTCATCCGGAAAAAATCGGCGACGGCGATGTTGAGCTCGGCCTCCTGCCGCCCTTTTGCCCGGATATCCCATACCGTCATTCTTTGTCCGACAGCCGCATTGATGAACGATTCCACCGCTTCCGGCTTACGCCCGTGCAGCTCTATCGCCACGTACCCTCTCATGTACAACAGCCATTTTGGTTGCACTGTCCCTCACCCTTTATTCGATATATTTGATATCGCTCACCAAGCCGTCTACGTACACCTCTTCGCTGTAGATGGCGCGGATGACAAGCTGCTTTCCGCGAATTTCCATTTCCCCTTTGGCCAGCCGAAGTCTCAACTGCTCATCCGAGAAGGCAATCACGCCCCGATGGTTTTCTATCAACAGCTGGTTGTTGCCTATCACCGTAATACGGGGAAGGTCGAGGGCGACGTCCTGAGGCACGTCGAACATTTTTGCGGTCCATAAGCCAAGCTTCCGTTTCAGCCGTCGCATGCCTGTAATCGTCCCCTCCTATCCGATAGTCCCGTTCGCCCGCTCGCAGCCGAAAAGCGCATCATGCCCGCAAGCATGAAGACCCTTTTACACCCTATGCGGGTAATCTCCTTTTTATGAAAATTCTGCGTACCGGGAACGCAATTTGCCGTCCCTACATATTCACGAGCATATAGCCGAGGGGACTGTTGTCCGGGATCATATCCTGAAGGGAATACGCCGATATCGGAAAAAACGGAAACCCATAGTAGTAAGGCGTGATTTCGTACAATTGAAAATAAACGACGAGGGAACGGTCGGCGATATAAAAGTCCTGATCCGGACGTATTTTCGTGAAAGGCTGAAGTACGGGAATATTTCTGGCCTTGATCTGCTCCTGAATTTGCGCCGAAATACGGCCGACATAGTCGCTGCCCGGCTTGAACAGCTCGTTCAAGGCATACGCTTTCCCCGTGCGAATATCGAAGGTAAGCGACTTGAGCAGCGTCAGCCCATGCGCCATTTTTTCCGTATAGGCGTAGTTGCTGAGCGACACGCTGAAAATGCCCCGCTCGTTCGTTTTGATTTCGTACAAGCCGGTCATTTCGGTTTGCGCCGGATGCTCGTAATACCCTTGAAGCCGTATTAATTGCTGGACCTCCCGATCGATTCGCGAATTTATATGCTGCTGGATGCCGGGCTGCTGCGGCATCACCACATTCGGATATTGGATATCGACCTTCGGACGTTTAATGTGCATCGTCCGCACTTGCACAGGCAGGTGATACGGCTCTGTCATCGGGATCATCCTCTCCCTTATTGCCTATATGGGCATCGTATTCGCACTTGGGCGAAAAGGTCCCGGCAAAAACGAAGAATGCGCAAATATGCGCCCAACAAGGATAAACGGCTTCGCCATCCTTTTAGGGACAGTCGCGTTTACCGAGATTTAGAGCGACTTCCACGATATACTTGCTGATAAATAAAAAAACACCCGGACTCCAAAAGGAATCCGGGTGTTTGCATTCGGTTCGTTTACTCAAAAAGCGATCTTCTAATTTTTACGACGACCTTCCTGACTGTCGTACCTCCGTTATCGCTGCACCCTGGACGGTGAAGATCGTCCGGGAAGAAAACGGCGAACATGCCTGGCGCAAGCCGCAGCTCCATTTCCCCTTCGACGGTATCGTACAACGCGTAATCGCTTTCCTCCAGCTTGTTCTCGATCGCGACGGTATCGTCCTGCTTGCGGCCGTAATAAATGATTTCATGGCCGTCAGCGACGAATTGGACATCCACGTATTGCATATGCGATTCCGATTTCCGGTTTTCGCGTGTGACCGTATCCAACGCTTGGACGAGGGCAAACATATTGTCTCCGTCGATATCGTATCGGCCCAGCTCCGTTTCGTTCACGTTCAAGCCGCGGATATAGTCGATTGCCTGCCGCACGGGTGCGGGATAACTCGCTTTGTCGAGATCGTAGCTGCGTAAGTCGCCGAAAATCATGAAATCACCTGATCCTTCCGATTTTGAAATCGCATATATATGAAAACGGTACTGCCATAATAAGGCGCCTGCGAGGCGCTAACGCGGCCGATAAGGGCGCTTGGCGCGCGGGGCGCCCAGCACCTCCGCCCAGATGACGCCCTGCACGGCGTTGTCCAGCGTCAAGCGGACGTCGTCGCGCGGTTGCTGCGCCTCTTGATCGTTCTGCCGGGATACGTCGGCCTTCCCGGGCCGACCGGCACTAACGGCGGCGGCAGGCTTGGCGGAAACGTCCCGGCTCGACGCCTCGGAAGGCGGCTTCCTGCCCATCGAAGCGCTGGGCTCCCGCTTCTGCGACGGCCTCTCGTTGGCGGGCCCGCCAAACGACGGCATCCCTCGGCCGGAAGGCTGCGCCTTCCGCCGAGCCTTCGCCCACATCGTGAACAGCCCGATCGCCACAAATATGACGATATGCGCATTTTTCAGCAATAGATCGATCAAGTTCATGCTATCCCTTCCTTTCGGACGTTCGACGGCTTCGAAGATTTATACGATTCGTCCGGATCTATTCCTTATCCGATTTCGGGTTATCGGACATTTTGCCGATCGAAGAACGCATATTCGTATCGGCGTCGATGTTTTTCAGATTCAAATAATCCATGACTCCGATTTTGCCGGCGCGAAGCGATTCCGCCATCGCAAGCGGCACTTCGGATTCGGACTCCACAACCTTCGCGCGCATCTCGACGACGCGGGCTTTCATCTCCTGCTCCTGAGCGACGGCCATCGCGCGGCGTTCCTCGGCTTTCGCCTGGGCGATCCGTTTGTCGGCTTCGGCTTGCTCCGTTTGAAGCTGAGCTCCGATGTTCTTGCCTACGTCGACGTCGGCGATATCGATCGATAAAATCTCGAACGCCGTACCGGCATCAAGCCCTTTGCCTAACACGGTACGGGAGATCAGATCCGGGTTTTCCAAGACGTCCTTGTGCGACTCGCTGGAGCCGACGGTTGTAACGATCCCTTCCCCTACGCGGGCGATAACCGTTTCCTCTCCTGCGCCGCCGACGAGTCTGTCAATATTCGCGCGTACCGTCACGCGAGCGAGCACTTTCACTTCGATGCCGTTTTTGGCGACCGCCGCGACGGTCGGCGTCTCGATGACGCGCGGATTTACGCTCATTTGAACAGCCAGCAGCACGTCGCGTCCTGCCAAATCGATGGCGGCCGCACGCTCGAAGCCGAGCGGAATGTTTGCGCGTTGCGCGGCGATCAGCGCATTAACGACCCGATCTACATTACCGCCCGCCAAAAAGTGACTCTCCAACTGATTGATGGTCAATCCGAGTCCGGCCTTCGTCGCTTTGATCATCGGATTGACGATCCGGCTCGGGATGACCCGCCGCAGCCGCATGGCCACAAGCGTAAATATACCGACGCGCACGCCGGAAGCGAGCGCGGAAATCCACAGCATGAACGGAAAAAACGTAAAAAACACGGATAGCACGATGATCGCAAGCGCCACCAACAGCAACAGCGTAATCGTAGGATCCAACATTTGAACAGCCCCTTTACTTTTTCATTATAAATGGTCATACCATATTACCGCAACCCCAGAACCGTTCGGTTTACGTTCAGCCGATTTCTCTGACGACAACCCGGCCTCCTTCGATCAGAATTACCGTGACCACTCGGTCGGCTCCGACGAACTCCCCGCTCGTTACGACATCCACCCGCTCCCCGTCAATCCTGACGGTGCCTGCCGGACGAAGAGGCGTCAGCGTTCGGCCTTCCTTGCCAAGCAGATGCTGTTTAGGCATACTGGCAACATACCCGTTCTCCGACTTCAATTCTTCCCGAAGGATAAACTTGTTCCATATTCCCCGGTGCTTGAACACTTTCACGAAAATCGCGACGACGACGATTGCGGCTGCGAACGCGATGCCAAGCGACAGCCATGCGCTATCCGTATCCGCGGCTGCCATGACGACGCCGCTGATAATGCAGATGATGCCCGCAATCCCAAGAATGCCGAAGCTTGGCAGAAACACTTCAATGACGAGCAGCACGACGCCGGCGATAAACAGCACCATTTCCTCCACCCCCGCAAATCCCGCCACATAATGGCCGAAAAAGTACAGCCCGAATCCAAGTACGCCGAGAATGCCCGGCAAGCCGAAGCCAGGTACAAAAATTTCGATGGCGACGCCCGCAATGCCGATTAAAAGAAGAATCGGCATGACATAAGGGCTGGTGAGAAAACGCGCCAGCTTCTCCGCAAAGGTTGGCGCGAACGTAACTACGACCGGGTTGGGCTCGTCGCCTGCAAGCAGCTTGACGGCTTCCTGAACGCCTGTCGCCACCTTGTCGGCATAGCCTACCTTTAACGCCTCTTCCGCCGTCAGCGAAACGATTTCGCCTTTGGCAAACGTCCTGTTTATGGCCGGCAGATCGACGCCTTTGCTTTTGTCAACCATTCCTTCGGCAATTAGCGGGTTCCGTCCGTTCAATTCGGCGGCCGCACGCATTTCACCGGCCCAGAATGCGATCGTCTTCGAGCTTTCCACTTCCTTGCCGCTCGAATCGACCACGGCTGCCGCACCGATGGAGCTTCCGGGCTCCATGACGATTTTGCCTGCGTTTAGCGCAATATAGCTTCCCGCCGATGCAGCTTTGCCGCGAATATATGCGGCGGTAGGCAAACCGCTGGACCTCACAAGCTCCCCGATATCCAGCGCCGCATCCACGCGTCCGCCCAGAGTGTTGATGTCCAGGACGATCCCTTTCGCTCCGGCATCCTTCGCTTCGTCGAACGCCCTTTCCATAAAGCTGAGCAACCCGCTTTCGATCGTCTGCCGGACCGGTACGACATAGTACGCTTTCCCCTGTCCTTCCTTCGTTTGCTCGCCCGACGCCACCGCTTGGGGAATGACGGCAGCCGCCTGCAGCAGTCCGGCCAGCATCATGCAGCAAAGAACCAAACGTTTCACCCAGCCGTTATAACGGCCGCTGCTCGGCGCTTTCCAATCTGTACCTTTGGCATAGCCTCTCATGGCTTCGAATCGCCTCCTTCCATGAAGTATGCGCTTACTTAAGGCAATTATGACGGAGCATGCAGCCGAATGCCGCAAGCAGTCCTGCATGCGATTCGACCATCCCTCATAAACTGCGCTGTAACGTAATACGAATCAAGTGCGACATTGTTTCAAGGGCATACAAAAACACCCTAGAAGCTTCAAACTTCAAAGGGTGTTTTTAGAGATCGTTCGCGAGCTCCGAAGAGCCCTGAACGATTCGCCAATAGGCTTGTTTAGTTCAAGCTTTGCTGAACGACTTGGTTGACGAGCTTGCCGTCTGCACGGCCTTTCACTTTCGGCATCAATGCGCTCATCACTTTTCCCATGTCCGCTTTGGAAGAAGCACCGACTTCGCTTATGGTCTGCTGTACGATCTCTTTAACCTCTTCTTCCGTCAACTGCTGCGGCAGGTATACGGCGATAACGTCAATTTCCGCCTTAACCGTCGTTGCCAAATCGTCTCTGCCTGCTTTCTCAAAATCAAGGAGGGAATCTCTGCGCTGTTTGATTTCACGACTAAGAATATCAAGCACTTCGCTGTCATCCAAAGTTTTTCGCTGATCTATTTCAATATTCTTGATCGCCGAACGAACCATACGGATTACGGAGAGTCGGAATTTGTCTTGGCTCTTCATCGCTTGCTTCATATCTTCGTTCAATCGTTCGTTTAAGCTCATCGACAAATGGTCCTCCTAGAACTTCCTCTTGCGGGCAGCCTCAGATTTCAGCTTTTTCTTAACGCTTGGCTTCTCATAGTGTTTACGCTTTTTAACTTCAGCGAGCACGCCATCCTTCGCTATGGAACGCTTAAAGCGGCGAAGTGCAGCATCGATCGTTTCATTTTTACGAACACGAGTTTCTGACACTAGATTTCCCTCCCTCCGAACAGACCGTCCAAACGAATAATGCGGTTATCAAACTACATTATAGGTGATAAGGAAAGGGAGTGTCAACCTGGGCTAGCGGCTCTTTCACACAATCTTCATAGAAATTTTAAGCAAACGGGCATTTCCGGTCTAAAATAACGGATTTCGGGCTACGCGCGGGTGTTCAGCGGTCCCAGCTTTTCCCCTCCGAGCAGATGATAATGGATATGAAAAACAATTTGTCCGCCGTCTTTCCCGCAATTGTTGATGAGCCTGTACCCGGATTCGGCAACGCCAAGCTCTTTGGCGACGATTTGCGCGGCGCGGTGAACGCGTCCGATAAGATGCCAATCTTCTTCTCCCGCGTCATTCATCGTAGCAATGTGCTTTTTGGGGATAATAAGCGCGTGCGCCGCAGCTGCCGGCTGAATGTCGTGAAAAGCGAGCACTTCATCGTCCTCGTAAATTTTTTTGGACGGGATCGAGCCTTCGATAATTTTGCAAAAAATACAGTCCATTGCATGGCCTCCTCAAGGTAGGACGGCTAGGCGGCAGCGTTCGACAAGCCTGCTTTAGCAGTTCAACGAATCGCAGCGGCATCAGCCGTACCGTTTGCTTCTATGCTACAATAAGCCAATAATAACGCAAAACGCCCCGTAAAGTGAAGCGCGGCGCCGCTTGCTTATTAGCCGGTTACATATGCGACAACGATCGTACAATTAGGAGGACGACTACGACTATGGAATCCAAATCGCTCGGCGGCAAAAGCTTTATCCTTCGCTTGGAATTCAATACCGAAACGCTGACTTTCGGTCATGTGGCTGCGGCCATCTCTGAAGCAGGCGGCGACATCGTAGCGATCGACGTCATCCAGACGGGACGGGGCTCAAGCATTCGCGACTTGACCGTACAGCTCAAGGATTCGGTGCAAATCGACCGGATTACCGAGAAGCTCAAAAGTTTAGAGGGTTTGCGTCTTGTGAACATTTCCGACCGCACCTTCCTGCTCCATCTCGGCGGCAAAATCGAAATGAAGCCCAAAACGCCGATCCATAACCGCGACGATTTGTCGCGCGTCTATACGCCGGATGTCGCGCGCGTCTGCATGGCGATCCATGAAGAACCCCAGAAGGCGTTCACGTTGACGATCAAAAGAAATACGGTCGCCGTCGTATCCGACGGATCGGCGGTTCTCGGCCTCGGAAACATCGGATCGAGAGCGGCGATGCCGGTTATGGAAGGAAAGGCTATGCTGTTCAAGCAGTTTGCCGATGTCGACGCGTTCCCGATCTGTCTCGATACGCAGGATACCGAACAAATTATCCAGACCGTCAAAGCGATCGCACCTGCATTCGGCGGCATTAATCTTGAGGATATTTCGGCGCCGCGCTGCTTCGAAATCGAGGAGCGTTTGCGCCAGGAGCTCGACATCCCCGTCTTCCACGACGATCAGCACGGAACGGCCGTCGTCTTGTATGCAGGCCTGATCAACGCGCTGAAGGTCGTAGGCAAGCCGCTTCAGGACGTCAAGGTTGTCGTTTGCGGCATCGGCGCCGCAGGTATGGCATGCAGCAAAATATTGCTATCCGCCGGCGTCCGCAATCTGATCGGCGTCGATCGCGACGGTGCGATCGTCAGCACCCGGCAATACGATAATCCGTCTTGGCAATGGTTCGCGGAGAACTCCAACCCAAATAAAGAGGAAGGCGCCCTGACCGACGTCATTGCGGGAGCCGACGTCTTTATCGGGGTTTCGCGGGGCGGTATCCTGAAACGCGAGGATGTCGCGCGCATGGCGAAGGATCCGATCGTATTCGCCATGGCCAACCCGACGCCCGAGGTGCTTCCGGAAGAGGTGGAAGACATTGTCGCCGTCATGGCCACCGGCCGTTCCGACTACCCGAACCAGATCAACAACGTGCTGTGCTTCCCGGGCATGTTCCGCGGCGCACTCGATTGCAGAGCGACGACCATCAACGAGGAAATGAAGCTGGCCGCCGCGGAAGCGATCGCCGATGTCATCACCGATGACGAGCGCAGCAAGTTTTACATCATTCCGAGCGTGTTCAATCAGGATATCGTCAAAACGATCCGCAACCGGGTCGTGGAAGCGGCGATCCGTTCGAAGGTCGCGCGCCGTATCCCGCGGGAGTACAGGTCGTAAGTTGAAGCTTCAATAAAATAACGAGCCCCATCAAAAAAGCTGCGGATGCGATCCGCAGCTTTTTTTGACGCTTAGAAGATAAACGGAAGCAAAGTCAGCGCCAAAACCGCTATGCGCCGCCTGCAGCCGGTTTGCCGCTCCACGTTCGATTCGGCTCGATCCAGATATCCTTAAAGTTGATCATGCCGAACGAATTGAGCGAAACGCCGTGAATGGCGGGGTTGTAATTCGTTTTCGCCTTTTGGTGGAACAGAAAAATCGCATTGTAGTCGCACTTGATCAAATCGCCGATTTGCAAAATACCGCGCAATCGCTCCGCTTCATCGGTCAGACGGACGATACGGACGATCGTTTCGTCAATTTCCTTCAGCAGCTCGTGCCCGAGGTGGCAGCGGATCGCCAAATTCGGCGTCCGGTAAATCTCCATCAGCGACAGGGCGGTATTGTCGTCGGCTACGACGCCGAACAAGCAGCAGTCGGCTTCGCGTATTTTGTTCGCGTCGAGACACTGAACGCTGTCATGAAAATCCAGCTCGATGCGAAGACCGATTTTCGCGCATTGCGACTGAATCCACAGCGCCTCTTGCTCCCGGTACACATTCGCGATCATCCGGAGCGATTCCCCGGCATATCCGCTTTCGTCCAGCAGTTTCCGCGACTTTTCGGGATCGTAGGATTCATCCTTGCGAGGCGGCTTCTCCGGAGGCAGGAAACCTTGGGCGACATAAACCTGTTTGTTATCGCCGCCTTTGACGATCTTATCGCGCCGGATGGCGTGATGGATCGCTTTGCGGACGTTCGGATGCCGCTGCGGCCCGTTTTTGTTGATATTGAACGTGATCAGTAAACAGCCCATTTCCATTCTGTCGATCTCTTTGCGGGCAGGCGCGTGATCGCTTTGGGAAGCCCTTTTCTCAAGCCTTTCGTGATCGAGCGTCAGTTCCAGGAAAGCGGCACCCGAACCGTCGGCCAAAAACCATATTTCAATACGGTCCAGGTGAGCCCTGCTTTGAAAATAATCGTCGTACGCCTCCAAAATACAGCAAGCGTCGTCATGCTGGGTTACGTGAAACGGCCCGGTGCCGACGGGATGCCGGTTCAAATTTCTCTCCGGGTCTCCGTACAGGTCCGCTGGCACGATCGAAGCGGCAACGGAGCTCATATAGTGGGCAAACATGTAATTCGCTTCAAGCAGTTCTACTTGCAGCATGTAGCGGTCCTGCACATGAATGGCCTTGATCGGCGCTGCCAGCCAGCCGTTCGATGATCGTTCCCCGGCATTTCTTAGCCGCAGCAGCGAAAACTCGACGTCGTCCGCGGTCATTTCCTTCCCGTGATGAAACCTCACCCGTTTGCGCAAAAAGAACGTCCACCGCATCCCGCTTGCATCCACTTCCCAATGATGCGCCAAATGCGGCTTAATCGTTTGATCGACGCTGTCGAAGCGTACGAGCGTGTCCGAAATTTGCCTGACGAGATGCTGATCTTTGGAGAACAGCGCCTCTACGGGGTCGAGCGTCAAATTAGACTTGGCCAACGAAAAACGAAGCGTATCGACCTTGTTGTCGTTCTCCCCGAGCTCCAAATAACCGAAATGGCCGGAGAGCCACCGCATAAACCGCTCTCTCGCCGCGGCGGATACGCTCTTGAATTGAATAAGCTCGAATGCAGTTTTCAAATTTCCCGCTTCAACAAGCTCTTGAGCTTCCTCGGTGACCAGCCGGTCGATCGAGGCGAGAAGTCTGATATACGAATGATGGCCCCGTCCGCGGCCGGGCTTCCATTCGATCCAGCCCTGATCCGTCAGCTTGCGGAGAATGAGCTTGACGTTCCGCTCCGAGCAGTACAATAAACCCGCGAGCCGGCTCAGCGTGACGGAGACCTGATCGCCTACGAGATGAGGCGACAGCTCCGCTTTTAGCCGCTCGTAATACTCGAGCATCTGCACCTTGATACCGCCCTTCTCGTCCGTATGTATGCCCCTTCCCGCATGAAGAGGCGATGCCTCCGTCTTTCATAAAAGGGGAAAACCATTTTTTTGATTGTACCCTTTTTATCCTCTTTTTGCGATGTACAATAATAACCAACCCGGGAATTACATGTTAAGAAAAGGAGCGGTGTACGATGTTACCGAACCCGTATTTTTTGGAAAAGGAAATGGAAATGAAGAGGAACGAAGTGGAACGCCAAGCGCAAGACCAATGGAAGTGGGAGGCGAACGCACGTCGCATATTCGGCATCGTGCACCGTTTGTTCGTTCCCAAATCCGAAAAAACAACCGCTGACGGAGCCCTCGGCAACTAACAAGCGGAATAGAGAAAAAAAAAGCGAGCCCGCTAAACGGGGCTCGCTTTCATCTGGATTCGTGACACTTTCCTCAAAAAAGGAGAAATCTAACAGGTTTCCGGGATCACTCATGAAAATACGCCTTTTCGGCCGTTTTCTCTTCTATGGAAGGAAGATCTCGGTACGGCTTATGCGTAACGGCCGATAACCGGCGTTTTCGCGTCCGCTTGCAGGGTATCCCATGTGGATTTGAGGATCGCATCATGCGTGATGACATGAGGCTTGCCGGCAATATGCTTCAGGAAGTCCTCGGTTATGGTAAACGGCGGCTGCTCCGGCTCGATCTGACGCTGTTCGGACTCGTTCGTCACCTGCAGGAGCAGTTGACGATGGCCGATGCTCGGATCGCCCTCCAGACGCAGCTCCGCGAAGCCTTGCGTTCCCGTGACGAAAATACGTCCGTCGCCCCATGTCCAGCTTTTCTCCGGCGTATGCCAATCCGCGTAGAGCTGAGCGACGATGTCGCCCTCCAGCCTGACAAGCAGGCTCGCTGCATCATAGAAAGTCGGATGTTCGGGAAGGATGTTTTTGCTTACATATCCTTCCGTCGCTACGACTTCCTTGCCGGTAAACCAGCGCAGAAGATCGAAATCGTGAATGAACAGGTCGATGACGATGCCGCCGCATTGCGCTTTGTCAAAAAACCAGTCCGGACGGGTTTCTTTCCGGAGCCGGTGCGGTTTGCGCATTCCGATCGTCACGATGTCCCCCAGCTCGCCGTTGTCGATGAGCTTTTTTAGCGTATGGATAGCGGCGCTGAAGCGCTCGGTCAACAGCATGCCGACCTTGATTTTGCCCCGGCCGATGACGGCTTGAAGCCGTTCAAACGCCTCGGTGCTCGTCACAATCGGTTTATCGACCATGATCGGCTTGCCGTGCGCCTCGCACAGCTCGATCACGTCGATCTTCTCGCTGTTGACGGCGGCGCTGCCGACAACATCCACGTCGTCCGCGACGAGCCGCGAGCGGTCGGCCACAAGCGGGATTCCGTGCTTGCCGGCGATGCTTGTCGCAAGCTGGATATTGTCCGGCTCGTAAATGCCTACGCATTCGTGCCCGAGCGCCAGCATTTCACTGATGAAAATATCGACATGGCCGTGCTGGCAGCCGATAATCGAAAATTTGAGCTTGCTCACAGACAATCCTCCTCTAAACCGCATTTGATCGGAGCGTTTACCCCTTAACAAGCGCCCCGTTTTTGTAAGCTCTTGCAATTCTAAGCTCATTCCCGTCCCAGTCGTACAGTGCCAAGTCCGCGGGAGCGCCTTTGGCCAGGCCCGCCGCGGCAGGCAGATCAAGCAGGGATGCGGGAATCAGCGATGACATTTCCCATGCCTCGGCTAGCGTGCATAAGCCCTTGCGGGCCAAATGCGCGATCCCCCACGGAAGCAGCTGTGCCGAACCGGCGAGCAGCTTCGGATTTTCGGCAACGCAGAGCCGGCCTTCGGGGGAAAGCAGCACTTTGCCGCCGATATGCAAGTCGTACTCGCCCGGCGCCATGCCGGCAAGCGAGACGGCGTCGCTCACAAGCAGCGCTTTGCCCGCCTTGGCCCGCAGTCCCACCTTTAAGAAGGAGTCCGGCAAGTGGAAGCCGTCCGCGATAAAGCATGACCAAAGCTCGTCTTGCGCAAGCTGCTCCCACAGAAAGTTGGGGTGGCGCGGCAGCATAAGCTGCGCTCCGTTGCCGAGATGCGTCGATAGACGCGCGCCCGCCCGGACGGCGGCATCGATCTGCTCGGGAGAAGCGACCGTATGGCCGATCGAGACGATGACGCCCGTACCCGAGCATCTTTCGATAAATGCGCAGGCTTCCGGCCATTCCGGCGAAAGGGTAATCAGCTTGATGCGTCCGCCCGAAGCTTCCTGCCAACGCTCGAAGAGCTGCCAATCCGGCGCCTTCACATATGCTTTGGCATGAGCGCCGCGAGCGCCGTCTTCCGGCGAAATGAACGGTCCTTCCAAGTGAATGCCTGCTACTGCGCTATTCGTCAACGCGTCCTGCTCGCAGGCTGAAGCAATCGATTTCATAGCTTCCGCGATTGCGTCGGGACTGTTCGTGATGACGGTCGGCAAATAAGTCGTAACTCCCTGTTCGAAAAGCAGCCGCGTTGCCTGTACGACCGTTTCCGCCGCTAACGGGAGCGTATTGAAATCAAGTCCGAAGCAGCCGTTAATTTGCAAATCGACCAAGCCCGGGGCAAGCCAAGGCAGCGTTTCCGGCTGCGCTTCCGACGGCTCGACGGAGGCGATTAAGCCCTCGTGCACGACTATGGAAACCGCCTCACCGCTAACGTAATGTCTCCCCGTAATCGTAATCGGTTCATTCATCGAACCATCGCCTTCCTTCCGCTTGTTACGCGCCGTACGAATCGAGATCGACATACAGCGTGCAATCCCCGTGCGTGCGCAATATCGTCGCCGGACAAGCCGTAGAAACGGCGCCGTTCAACGTTTCGCGCACCGCGTTCCGCTTGGTCTTGCCGGGAACCATGCAGAACAAATGCGCGCCCGACATCATCGTCGGGATCGTAAGCGTCAGCGCATGCGTCGGCACATCCGCGAAGCTCGGGAAGCAGCCGTCGTTCACCTGCTGCTGCCGGCAAGGCTCATCGAGCTCAACCGCTTTAATGACATGCGGGTCTTGGAAATCGGCCACGGGCGGATCGTTAAACGCGATGTGCCCGTTCTCCCCGATGCCAAGACAGATGATGTCGATCGGCGCTTCTTCGATCAAGGTGCCGTAGCGCGCGCATTCTTCTTCGATGCCCCGGCTGCTTTGGATCAGATGCAGCTCGCCGGGCTTCACGATGTCGAACAGCCCGTCGCACAAAAATTTGGCGAAGCGCTGCGGAGCATCTTCCGCGAGGCCGATGTATTCATCCATATGAAATGCCGTGATGCGCGGCCAATCGATTCCCTCTTCCTTCATAAGGGCCGCAAGAAATTCGTTCTGCGAGGGCGCCGCGGCGAAAATCATCCGAACCCGCGGCTTCTTTTCCAGCAGCTCGCGGATTTTGGCGGCGGCCGCCTTAGCGGCGGCATTCCCCATCGCAAGCCGTGTGTCGTAAACTTCTACGCGCAGCCGGTCTGCTTTCGCCGTTTGGACGAGCGTCATGATCCGGCACCCCCGGTTACGATCGGCAGCGTTACGGTTTGACCCGTCTGCGAGGAGCGGTAAATACCGATAATGATCTCGAGCGGCAGCCGCCCCTGTTCGCCGTTGATAACCGGCTCCCGGTTTTCGCGAACCGCTGCGATCATATCCTCGAACTGCGGACGGTGGGAGCTCGACGAAAGGACGGTGGGGTCGGATGACGCCCCGGCTGCGCTTTTGGCGGCTGCGCCGTTTTCCTCTTCCTCATCCTTGAACGCAAGCCGGGTCAGCTGTTCGTTCTCGAAAACGGCGGTCCCGTTCTCGCCGATAATCTCGATGCGCGTGGGCAAGCCCGGAAATGCGCAAGTCGTGGCCGTAATCGAGCCGACGGCTCCGTTCGCAAACCGGACGGAAGCGACCGCCACGTCCTCCACCTCGATCCGTTCGTGGCCGAGCGTCTCGCAATGCGCGTGGACCGAGCGAACCGGTCCCATCAAATATTGCAGCAGATCGATGCGGTGGATCGCTTGGTTCATCAAAGCTCCGCCGCCGTCTAGCGCCCAGGTGCCTCGCCAGTCACCGCTGTCGTAGTACTGCTGCGAACGGTACCAATGCACGGCGGTTGTCCCCATGATCAGCCGGCCGAACTTGCCCGATTCGATCAGCTTTTTGACCTTCTGAATGTCGCAGCTGAACCTGGTTTGGGAAACCGACGACAGCTTCAGCCCTTTTGCGGCGAAAATCCGGATGATCTCATCGGCTTTCTCCAGCGTGATTTCGATCGGCTTCTCGACGATCGCGTGCTTGCCCGCATGGGCGCAGGCGATCGCATGCTCGCCGTGCATGCCGCTAGGCGTAGCGATGGTGACGATATCGATATCGGAGCGCTGAAGCATTTCCCGGTAGTCCGGATAATAAGCGGCGCCTGCGTTATCGGCGAGGCTTCGGCCGAGCGCCTCCACTTCGTCGGAAACGGCGACAAGCTCGGCATCCGGCATTTCCTTCAATATTGCGGCATGGGCTTTTCCGATCACGCCGCAGCCAATGATAGCAAAACGCATTGGTTTCATTTTGCATCCCCCGTTTTTCCGTCTAAATTCGTTTCGTTCTAGACCAAATTGTATCAGAGGCAGGCTGCAAACGGTTTCCACCGCATTGACTATTCGAGAAGGGCATTTTGCTCTGGTTGACTTTTTACCATGCGCCGAAACTGTTCAGGGGTTTGTCCGACCTGCTGCTTAAATACGCGGCTGAAGTGCGACAAGTTTTTAAAGCCGACTTGAAAACATACGTCCGTCACCGAAAGCCCGTTTTCGAGCAAAAACTTGATTTTGGCCTGGTTGACGCGCCGTCTGTATAAATAAGTAAATATCGTAACGCCCGTAATATCGCGGAACGTACGCGCCAAGTAATGCTTATTCAGATGCAGATGCTCGCCGAGATCGTCCAGATGAACGTCGTCCACATAATGGTCTTCCAGATAAGAGATAACCTTCTGCACGGTCTGCTCTTTTTCCGTAGACACGTCTTGCCCGCGTCCTCTTGGATTTTGGCCGATATCGTAAATTTCGAGCAAAAGTCCGACTAACGATAGCGTAAACCGGTCTGCCGAAACCGCATCCGTCCGTCCGTGCAAAACGTTCATATCCGCTAGCAGCATTTCGAATTTGGCTTTGGAATCGCCCTGCAGCGCGATGCGGCAATTTTGCAGCTGCTCGAAGGGATCGAGCAAGTTGACGGACAGCAGTTGTCCCGCAATCGTCCGGATATAGGCGGGGTCGAAACCGATGACCGAACGAACGTATTGATAGCTCGCATCCATATTCGGACAATGGAGCGTCATTCCGTGCATCAAAATAAGGTCACCGGGCGATAGCGAATAAATGTTTCCGCCGATCAAATAATTGCCCTTGCCCTCGTGAAAATAAAAGATTTCATAATTCGGATGCGAGTGAAACACCGATGCGATCGGCTCCGTCTTTCTATATTCGAAACGGACCATACTAAGGTTGTCCATCGGATCGTCAGCCGCCCTTCCCTTCAGCGTGCGCAATTGGCATGTTTTCTGAATTATACCATAGGAAAACGGCGTGCGGAGACGGTTCCGCGAAGCATGATCGGCATAAACGGGATAGATGCGCTCTTTTTTAGACTTAAAGTCTAATTTCGGAGTAGACTTTCGGTCTAATATTGAATATACTGTGAACGGAACCAAATCGAACGGCCTCGATCGGGGGAAACTAACCATGCGTTTCATGCGGTCGTCGACACGCAAAAAGCGTGAGCATGTCAGGGATGTCGCCTTGGGCCTTTTCGTCGAACGCGGCTACGAGAACGTATCGGTGGACGATATTATTAACGCCACGCATACGTCGAAAGGAACGTTTTACCACTATTTCAATAGCAAAGACGATATTTTGTGGGAAGTGGACCGCAAACAGTCCGCAGTCATCGAAGAGTGGGCGAAGCAAACCCCCTCGAAGGTACAATCGCTTGAGGGACATATCAACCGGCTGTTCTTAGACCTTGCGTCTAATATCGCCGGCTATAGGAAGCTGATTCGCAGCTCGATGCTTCTCTCGATGCAGAACAACGATCCGCTTACCGCAGAAGGCAAGCAGTTCCGGATATTGCTGGACAGCTTGCAGGTTTGGCTGCCGGAGCGCCGTAAAGCCGAGCTTCTGGTAACCACCTATATGGGCACGCTGATGATCTGGTGTCTGCAAGAGGAAACCGATCTGGCCGTCATGATGCGCGACAAGCTTGCTCTCGTATGGGACGGAATTCGCGTCAATACCGATTACGCCAACACCTTAGAGCTTTACCCGAAAACCAAGGAGGAATCGAAAATGAAAGTAGCCATTATCGGCGGAGGACTCGCAGGTCTCACCGCTGCCGCTTATTTATCGGAATCGACGCAAATTGAAGGCATCCTGTTCGAAAGAAGCCCTCAGCTCGGAGGACGCGCTTTTACTTACGAGAAATCCGGCTTTACGCTAAATTACGGCGCTCATGCCATCTACGGCATCGACAGGCACAAAATTTCTACGCTCGAAAAGGAGCTAGGCCTTTCGTTCAGCAGCAAGCAGGTCGACAAACGGAACGTCATGTACGCCAAGCACGGTCAAATCACGCGCGCGCCGCTGGATTTCGTCAATCTGCTCAGCACCGATCTGCTCAGCACGATGCAGAAGGTGCGCTTCGTGGGCGAGATCACGGCAATCATTGCAAATATTCATACGTTGAAGGATTACGCGACGCTCGGAGACTATATCGAGAAATCCGATGCGGACGAGGATTTGAAGGAATTGTGGGAGCATCTCGTTTGCTCCAACTTTTTCATCACGCCGGAGGATGCACGCAGGGTGTCGGGTGCGGTAATCAGCGATTATTATCATAATCTGTTCCTCTCCAGCCGGCCGGTCAACTATGTGCTTGGCAGCTGGGCGGTCATTACGAACCAGCTTCGCCAGAAGCTCGAAACGTCCGGACGCTGGAACCTTGCGCTTCAGGAAGGCGTAGAATCCGTTCGATACGCCGACAAGCAGTACTGGCTCAAAACGAAAACCCGCGAGGAAGCGTTCGATAAAATCATCTTTGCGATGCCTGTCCAGCAGGTCGTCAAGTTTCTTAAAGACACTGCCTGGGAGCCGTTCCTGGCGCCGTACGACGGAAACACGTCTACGGAAGTCATGGTCTATGACATCGGCCTGAACCGCGTCGTCGCCCGTCCGTTCAGTTATATCAGCGATATGGACAACAAAATGTTCATCAGCGACGTTTCGGCGACGGATCATACGCTCATTCCCGAAGGCGGACAGCTCCTGCAGGGCATTGCTTATTTGAGCGACGACTTCGCTAGCGATGACGACCGCAAGGCCTATCTGGAAAGCAAAACGTCGCAAATGGAAGCCTTGTTCGACCAGTACTATCCGGGCTGGCGGGATGAAATCGCCGTGAAGCGGGTATCCAAAAAAGCGATGGTCTCCAGCGTCAAAAATATCGCAACGAACCGGCTGCTGCCCGTTCATATCGAGAGCGTGCCGTTCTATTTCTGCGGCGACGGCTGCGAGGGCAAGGGCGAGCTGGCGGAACGCGCCTTCTCAAGCGCCCGCACGGCTGCGAAGCTCGTTTTGGAGCAAGTGAAATCGCCCGTTCATTCGTAGGGCTCCGCTTTCTCAAGCAGATGCAGCGCAATAAGGCTGTCTCGGAAGGTCAATTTAGACCTTTTGAGACAGCTTTTTTATGCTTGCGAGCTTTGAGCAGGACCGGTTCTTAGCCCCGAGTGAACCTGCGTTCACTAATGATGAACCTATGTTTACTATTGCATGCCCCAGCATACATTCGCATAAGTGGATCTCTCTTCCATCGCAACCACGCTTCGAATGAAAGGAAGCCCTCCTCGGACACATAGCCCCCCGTTTGGGACAAGGATTGTAAGCGCAATCATCGGACGATTCCAATCCGCGATGCCTTTAATAACAAATATGTGATAGGATTGTTTTTTTTCATAGTAACCTTGTATAAATTGGTATATAATTGGAGTTGGCACTTTTCCAATCTCATCCTATTCTGCTACGAGGTGCTTTTGATGTTCCATAAGAAAGGCAAAGTTTTTGCAATCGGGCATTTAACCATTCCTCTCGTACTCGCAGGCTTATATGTAACCGTAAATCGTCAAGCAGACATGATTTTATTGATTGCGTTCTCGTTTATTTGGTTTCTGCTGCTCATGTATTTCGCCTTTGGCGTCGGCGTGCTTTCCGATTGGCTCCGCAAAAGAGCCGTCTGGGCGGTTGCGTTAACCGATTATGCCATTTGTCTGGCGATCCATATGATCCCGGGCTGGGCTCCGCAAGCAGAGCCGCACTGGCTAATCCTGTTCCTGATCCCGTTGTACGCCTTTGAGCTAGGCACGCTCGTCGCAACGGCTGCAGGCTTCGGCGGTTTATCCATCCTGCTGATTTATCATCAGATGAAGGGCATGTCTATGGCTACGCTCGATATGCTCATCATGATCGGCGCGATGGTGCTCATCATTTTTTTTATCGGTCCCAGCACAGATCGGCTGAATCGCCTTGCTTTTTACGATTTGCTGACCGGGCTTCCGAACCGCCACCTGTTTAAAAGCCGTTTGAACGCCGCGCTCCGGCAGGCCGACCGCAACCGGCATGCCACGGCAATTATGTTCGTCGATCTCGATCAGTTTAAATATGTGAACGATAATATGGGACATGACGCCGGCGATCAATTATTAAAAGTAGTGACCGAGCGCATTCGGAACATCCTGCCGGCAAAAGCGATGCTGGCTCGCATGGGAGGCGATGAATTTACGATTCTGCTGTCGGAAACCGCCGATTCCGACGAAGCTGCCCATATCGCGCGATCGGCGATCGAAGCGATGCAGCAGTCGATATCCATAAACCGTAACGAGGTTTTTTTAACAACCAGCATCGGCATAGCGCTATATCCCAACGATGCCCACAATGCGAATTCGTTGATGCGCAACGCCGAAGCCGCTATGTACCGGGCCAAAGAGGACGGCCGCAACAACTTTCAATTTTACCGGAGACAAATGGAGGAGGACGGCACGACCGAACGCGTCCGCAAAGAAGCCATGCTCCGCCACGCCATCGACAGGGACGAGCTTGTCGTCTACTATCAGCCGAGGCTGAATACCAAAACGGGAGAACTCGTTTGCGTGGAAGCGCTCGTCAGATGGCAGCATCCGGAAAAAGGGATGATCCCGCCTAACGATTTTATTCCGCTTGCCGAGGATACCGGCTTAATCGTCCAAATCGGCGAGCAGGTGCTTCGCAAAGCCTGCAGACAGCGTAAACGCTGGACCGATCAGGGGCTGCCGCTTTTTCGCGTTAGCGTAAACTTGTCCACCAGGCAATTCCGCCATACCGAGCTGCCCGAGGTCATCGAGCAGACGCTTAAGGAAACGGGGCTGTCGCCCGATTTGCTGGAGCTGGAAATAACCGAAACGGCCGCCATGCAGGACGCGCATTATGCGGGCCTTATGCTCCATGTACTGAAGGAAACGGGACTAACGATCTCGATCGACGATTTTGGCACGGGATACTCGTCACTCAGCTATTTGAAGCGGTTTCCCATCGACGTCATTAAGATCGACAGATCCTTCATCAGCGGGATCCACAAGGATTCGGACGATGCGGCCATCGTTCGCGCGATCGTCGTGCTCGCCAAAACGTTAAAGCTGGAAGTAACCGCGGAAGGCGTCGAGACGTCCGAGCAGATCGCATATTTGGAAAGCCTGGGCTGTGATGAAATTCAAGGCTTTGTGATCGGCAAGCCGATGGATGCGGACGACCTCGTCCGCTGGCATTACATTCGTCAGGAATCGATGGCTACGACTGGGTAACGCCCGCAGAGCCAAGGAAAACGCCTAACGGCGCCTTTAAAGCCATTCGTTTGCCGAGACGATGAACGATCAGCGGAGATCTACGATCTGAAATGTGAAAAAAGTGGTTGATCAGGAGACGAGATCCTGTTCAACCACTTTTTTTGACATTGGCTCAACCAACGTTTTCGATTATCATCGCGACGCCTTGGCCGCCGCCGACGCAAAGCGAGGCTAGGCCGTAACGCTTGCCCCGTCTGCGAAGCTCGTAAGCAAGCGTCAGCAGCACGCGAGCGCCGCTCGCCCCCACGGGATGGCCGATGGCGACCGCGCCGCCGTTTACATTCGTGCGCTCGCGGGCTAATCCGAGCTCCCTCTCTACCGCCAAATATTGAACGGCAAACGCCTCGTTAATCTCCGCCAGATCGATATCGGCGATCGACAAGCCGGCTCTCTGCAGGGCCATCCGGCTTGCCGGGACGGGTCCGATCCCCATAACGGAAGGGTCGACTCCCGCAATCCCCCACGATACGATGCGCGCAAGCGGCTTGCGGCCGTTCAGCGCCCCTTCGCCCGCGATCACGAGCGAGACGGCGCCGTCGTTGATTCCGCTGGCATTGCCCGCCGTAACCGAGCCACCATCTTGGAACGCCGGCTTCAGACGCGCAAGCTTCTCCAGAGAGCTGTCAGACCGGACAAGCTCGTCGAGCTCGACCGAGCGAATACCCTCTCGCGTTCGCTGCTGCACGGGCACGATTTCTTCCGCCAGCCGATCGCGAGCAGCTGCAGCGCGCGTATGGCTCAGAACGGCGAACGCATCTTGCTCGTCGCGCCCTATTCCGTAACGACCGGCCAAGTTTTCTGCCGTAATCCCCATGCCGCAGCCGATGTACGAATCGGTCAACGTGCTCATCAGTACATCCTCCAGCTGGAACGTGCCGAGCTTCACGCCGCCGAAGCGGCCGGCAAAAGTGGCGTGCGGCGCTTGCGACATCGTCTCGACGCCGCCGGCCAGGGCGATGTTCGCCTCGCCCAGCCTTATGCTTTGCGCCGCCGAGATGACTGCCTGCAGGCCGGAGCCGCATAGCCGGTTCACAACCATGGCGGGAGACTCTAACGGAACGCCCGCGCGCAAGCCGATATGCCGAGCCAGATAGGCTGCGTCCTTGCTGGATGGAATCACGTTTCCGTATACAATCTGATCGATTTCTTCCGGAGCGACACCCGAACGCGACAACGCTTCCTTCGCCGTGACAAGTCCTAGCTCTACCGCCGGCGTATCCTTAAACGATTGTCCAAACCCGCCGAACGCGGTTCTGGCGCCGTCCAGTACGTATATTTCCTTCATATTCTCAACCTCATTTGTCCTAGTATTGGCTAACGGTCATTCTTGTTTGGCGCGCAGCAATCTCTGCAGCGCCCGATCCCGCGCATCGGCTTTGTCCGATATTCCCGTTCCGTTCCCTACAGGATATGCATAAATGCCTTCCCCGCTCTTGAGCCCGAGCTTTCCTTCCGATACCTTATCCCGGATAAAACCGGGAGCGGAAGCTTCCTGAGACAGCTCCGGGAACAACCTTGCGCTTACCTTCTCCCATATATCGAGTCCGCCGTAGTCCGCGATTTCGAAAGGGCCGTTAAGCGCCCAGCGCAAGCCGGGGCCGGCCGTCATCGCCAGATCGATCTGCTCCGCGTCCGCGACGCCGGAGGAAAGCAGAAAGCTCGCCTCGCGCAGCACCGCCGCCTGCAGCCGGTTCGCGATAAACCCGGGGATATCCTTCCGCAGCACGACCGGCGTTTTGCCGCAATCCCGCAGCAATGCCTCCAGCTCCGTTACAAGCTCCGGCGCGGTTGAGGCGCCCCCTACAAGCTCGACCAGCGGAACGAGATGCGCCGGATTAAAAAAATGCGCGATAACCATCCGATCGGCAAATTTGTATCCTTCAGCCAGCATGTTCAAAGAATATGACGACGTATTCGACGCGATCACCGCAGAATCCTTTACGAGCGTTTCCAGCCGCCCGTACAGTTCGCGTTTGACGTCAAGCCGCTCCGGCGCCGCTTCGAACACTAGGTCCGCCTGGGAGACAGCTTCACGCAAGTCCGACGTAAAACGGATGCGGTCGGCATTTCGGAAACGAGCGGCAGGCGCTTTGTTCTGTCCGTGATCAGAGGCCGACTTTGCCTCTATGTGCCGGTTTGCCGCATCGAGCGCCTCCCGATTAGGATCGTACAGGGAAACCGCAAACCCGTTACCTGCAAGCAGCATTGCAATCGCGTGGCCCATCGTACCCGCGCCAAGCACGGAAATGTTATGATATCGATGCATTCGGATATTCCCCCTTTTCTATGGTTCCTTGTGAATGCCGCACGTCTTACTGAACCGTATAGCCGCCGTCGACGACGAGCGTTTGACCGGTAATCCCCTTCGCTTGCTCGCTCGCTAAAAACAAGGCGCAATCGGCAATCTCGTCGACATCGAGCAGACGTTTTTGAGGAACCAGCGGATAGATGACCTGCTCCAGCACTTGCTCCGGCCGGATGCCGCGAACGCGCGCCAAATCTGCCAACTGATTGCGTACGAGAGGCGTATCGACGTATCCGGGACAAATCGCGTTCGCCGTTATCCCGAATTCGGCCCCTTCCAGCGACGTCACCTTCGTTAAACCGAGCAAGCCGTGCTTGGCGCTGTTATAGGCGGATTTACCGGAAAACCCGATCAATCCGTTTATCGACGCCATATTGACAATTCGTCCGAATCGCTGCCTCTTCATATGCGGAAACGCATGTTTAATCGCGATGAAAGGCGCCGTCAGCATCATGCGCAGCATCTTCTCGAACATGTCCGTCGGAAACTCCTCGATCGGCGATACATACTGCATGCCGGCGTTGT
This sequence comes from Paenibacillus litoralis, assembly GCF_046244365.1. NCBI lineage: Bacteria > Bacillati > Bacillota > Bacilli > Caryophanales > Paenibacillaceae > Paenibacillus > Paenibacillus litoralis. The sequence goes on from NZ_CP176395.1 coordinate 5,685,099, forward strand.
TGACCAGTACGTCAAGCCGTCCGAACCCCCTTACAGCCGCTTCTACAGCCCCGGCGATATCTTCCTCCCGCGTAACGTCGCAGCCGAACCCGAGGGCCGTGTATCCGCCGGCAGCAAGCTCGGACGCCGTTTCCACCGCCAGCTTAGCATGCAGATCGGTGATGACGACGGCAGCTCCGTCAGCCGCAAACCGTTCCCCGATCCTCCTTCCGATTCCGCTGCCTGCACCCGTAATCAGAACTACCCGTTTCGACGCCATAGGCAATCGCTCCTCTCTGCTAACGCAATCTTTGTTCTAGCATCAATACGCATCCAGCTTCACGTTGCCGTCAACCGTAAGCTGAGGCTCGACCGCCCCGCGTATTTGCTCGACCGAGCAGCCGACGGCCGTTTCGACTAGCCGGAGCCCTTCCTCCGTGACGTCAAATACCGCCTGCTCGGTAATAATCCGGTGAACGACGTTTTTGCCGGTCAACGGCAAGCTGCAGCGATCCAGCAGCTTCGGCTTGCCGTGCTTCGTCAACAGTTCCATGATGACGACGACCCGCTTCGCGCCGTGTACGAGATCCATCGCCCCGCCCATCCCTTTTACCATCTGTCCCGGAATGACCCAGTTCGCCAAATGTCCTTCAGCCGAGACCTCCATCCCGCCCAAAATGGCAAGATCGATATGTCCGCCGCGGATCATCCCGAACGATTCGGCGGAATCGAAGTAGACCGCCCCCGTAACCGCAGTTACCGTTTCCTTGCCGGCATTAATCAAATCCGGATCGACCTGTTCGCTGGTCGGGTAAGGACCGATTCCCAATAGCCCGTTTTCGGATTGCAGCATTACGTTCATGTCGCTAGGCAAATAATTGGCAACAAGCGTCGGCATTCCGATTCCCAAATTGACGTAGTAGCCGTCCTTCACCTCAAGTGCGGCGCGTCTCGCAATCTTCTCCCGCACGTTCATCGTCATACTCATTCGAATCCTCCTTCGTTAGGTTCGGCACACTGGACAAGAAGCCCTAGCGCGCCAGAGTCAGCCGCTCGATCCTTTTTTCCTGCTCTCCCCGGATGAGCCTCTGCACATAGATGCCCGGGGTGTGCACTGCTGCCGGTTCGATTTCGCCCGGTTCGGCCAATTGCTCAACTTCCGCGATCGTAATACGTCCCGCCGCCGCCATCATCGGATTGAAGTTTTGGGCCGTTTTGTTATACACGAGATTGCCCATGCGGTCTCCCTTATGCGCCCGGATCAAGCTGAAATCCGCTCTAAGCGCGTGCTCCAAGACGTAGTCCCGGCCGTCGAACCGGCGAACTTCCTTCCCTTCGGCGACAGGCGTGCCGACTCCGGCAGGCGTATAAAAAGCCGGTATGCCCGCTCCCCCCGCCCTGATCCGCTCCGCCAACGTTCCTTGGGGAACCAGCTCCGCCTCCAGCTCTCCGTCAATGAGCTGCCTTTCGAACGTTTTGTTCTCGCCTACGTAGGAAGCGATCATTTTTTTGATTTGCTTGTTTCGCAGCAGCAGTCCAAGACCCCAGTCGTCCACTCCGCAATTGTTCGAAATAACGGTTAGCCCGCTGACGCCCGAATCGGCAAGCGCAACGATCAAGCCCTCCGGGATGCCGACCAGCCCGAAGCCGCCGACCATTAGGGTCGCCCCGTCCGGGATATCCTTCACCGCTTCTTGAAAGGATGTGTAAATCGGTTTCATGCCGCAGATCCTCCTTTTAATGTCATCCGTCTATATCACATGCAAGAATCGTGCCAATTGCTTAAGAAAACGATTATAGATTAGGCATGACATGCCGTTCATGCCCTGTTTCGGCTTACCGGCCACGATCGCAAAAAGGCCGAGACTAGCAATACGGCGGATTGCCGCTCAAGTAAACGCGGCAGTGCGAAGGGCGCTGAAGCTGCACGACACGGAATATTTCCGATGATGCGGAATTATTCCGGATTCCTGGAATCCTATAGACCCGGAGCCGGTTTCCAGCCGCAGCAAGGATAAACGGCTTCGCCGTCCTTTTTGGGACAAGCACGTTTACCGAGATTTAGAGCGACTTCCCCGATATACTTCTGATAAATCAAAAAAAACGCCCGGCTTATGCCAGACGTTTCACGCGATCCATTCCTTTATTCTTCCTTCATGCTTGCGCCGTACTTTTCCAGCTTTTCGTAAAAAGCGGACTTGCTCATGCCGAGCCGTTTAGCCGCTTGAAGCTTGTCCCCCAAGGACTCGGCAAGCGCCTCACGAAGCAGCTGCCTCTCATGCGCCTCCATCGAGGATTTCCAGGAGCCTGAGAGCACGCGTTCTTCCCGGGCAAGAGCAAGTCCGTTAGCAGCCGCCGCTCGGACGCCAAGCACCTCCGGCGGCAAATCGCCGGCAGCTATGGCGTCTCCCTTCCTTATAAAGAGCGCCCGCTCCAGCACGTTCCTCAGCTCCCGGACGTTGCCGGGCCAGTCATATGCCTGCAGCAGCGCTGCCGCTTCGGGCGTGATGCCGGCGGCAGACATACCCGTTTCGCTTTGCAGCTGGGCCAGCAGCTCGCGCGCCAGCTCCGGCACATCTTCCCGTCTTTCCCGAAGCGGCGGCACCTGAAGCACGATCACGTGAAGCCGGTAAAACAAATCGCGCCGGAATGCCCCCTCTTCCGCCAGCTTGCTCAAATCCCGGTTCGTCGCGGCTATAATCCGCACGTCGACAGGCTCCGGCTTAAGCGCCCCGACCGGCTCGATCTCTCTTTCCTGCAAGACGCGCAGCAGCTTCGCTTGCATGGTCAAAGGCAGCTCGCCGACTTCGTCGAGAAATAGCGTCCCTTTATCCGCCAGAGCAAACTTCCCCTTTTTCCCCTGCCTGCTGGCGCCGGTAAAGGAGCCTTCCTTATAGCCGAACAATTCGGATTCGAACAGCTGCTCCGGAATCGCCGCACAGTTGACGGCGACGAACGGTCCGTAAAAACGGGAGCTTTCGCGGTGGATGGCATGAGCGAACAATTCCTTGCCCGTTCCGCTTTCCCCGCTGATCAGGATCGTACTACCCGATTTTGCCGCCCTTGCCGCAAGAAGCTTGATGTCGGATAAAGCGTGGCTTGCGCCGACAATATGCGAAAAGCCGTATTTCGCGCCGGTAGCCGCCGTCTTTTTGTCTCGGGGATTCGAATGCAAATGCTTTTTGATTTCTTTATACTTCTCGTTCATCGCGAACAAGCGGTCGATATCGTCGAACATGATCTTGCCTACCACGGCCACCACTTCGCCGTCCGTAACGATCGGGATGCGGCTTGCGATCATCCAGTGCCCCTTGATCAGCTGCAGATCGCCGAATTCCGCCTTTCCCGTTTTTGCGACGATATGAAGCCTCGTATTATCGATTACCTCGGTAACATGCCGGCCCGACATCCCCGCAACCGTCTGATCGATGTAGGACGCATACGCTTCGTTGGCCGTCAAAATCACGCCGTTCGCATCCGCGATCACAACGCCCTCGTTGGCATCCTCCAAGGCGAACTTATATAGACGAGCCGACTGTTCCGCCGATGTCGCCCGGTCGTTCGCGCTTCTGATCATCCGATGCACCCATCCGTTTTTGGCAAAACGCACAATTCATCACCTACGGTCCTTTTTTTCGCATATGGATATAGTATCATAACTCTTAGGGACGCAAAGGAAATATTGCGAAGGGGACGATTGCGATGCCGCCCGAAGCGAAGAGCTTGCCGTTCAAGCCGCTTGAAAAGAAGCACGTCGTCAGACTGATTCTGGCTTTCCCCTCAGCCGTTGCCGGTTTTTGGCTCGTGGGACTTTTTACGATCAAGCCGCACCGCCACTCGGGTAACGGAAACCTCGGTCTTCTGGTCATGCCGCCCGTCGCATTCGTTTACGTATTGTTTTTGCTTGCGGCAGGAGCTGTACTTGTGAGATGGCTGGCAAACCGGAGCGAGCGCTTTCTCCTTGCGCTAATCGTACTGGCCGCCGCCATGCTTGCTTTGTGCTGCTGGATGGAAATCGCGTTTATCGAACGGCTCATCGATCGGCTTGGGGGAAATGCAACCGTTCCGGACTCCCGGATTTATCGTTACCGGACGCTTAACCAGTACACGAATACTTTCTACTTTAATAGATGGACATTCTCGATCGGCTTCCTCTCCGCATTAATCGGCTGTACGGGAGGGACTCTTTTCTCTCGCCTTTACGCCGGGAGGAAAAATAAAAACGGCTAGTCTCCCGTACGGCAGCAAGCCGCATGAGAATCTAACCGTTTATCCGCTCGTCTTTTATTCGCTCCGGCTTCCCGCTAGCATATCGTCCACGGTCTTCTTGATGATCGCTTCGCAGGATGCTGTAAACGGCGAACAGAGGCCGAAATAATAGTGCGAATCGATCGCTTCGTAACCTCCCTCGACCAGCTGCTCCGCCGTCGGCACATAGCCGATCATGCCGTTGCTGTAGGCGACGGGAAGGACGGCGCCGGCCGAAGCGACCTTCACGTATAAGCCGTAATCCGCGACCATTTCGGCGTTCATGGAAAGAAGCGATAATCCTTCGGCAATATCGAGCCGCACGAGCTCGAGCGGAACCGCCTCACGCAGCAGCGCCCCGTCGTCCAGCAGCTGTCCGGCCCAATCGCTTACTCTCTTATCGTCTAAGGCAACCAGCTCTTCAAGCCTTTCCCTTGGCGGTACACTCTGGAACGGCAGCTCGCAAGCCGCATGTCCCCCGTTCAGCCTCCGAGCGGCAAGCGGATGCAGCGGCTCGGCGAGCACGCTGCCAACCGCTTCGGCAAGCCTCCCCCCAAGCTCCTTCACATCCGATTCATTGCCCGCATAAAATTGGCCGTCACGCACCAAAGCGGGCCGAATATCGCCGCAGCAGCCTTGCAGAAACAACGAGACCGCATCTCCGCCGAGCTGACGCTCAATTTCCGCCATCGCAAACCCGCTGAATTCTGCCGACAGCTTATTCGCATTTGTAACGGTAGGATGACAAGTATAATGAACGAACAGCGCTTTGGGTTCGCCTCCTGCCTTTCGGAAACGAACGACCGTTACCTCATCATCGTGAGGACCTGCCGGATTGGGCTCGAACAGCGCGCGTCCATCCACGATTTTGCGCCGGTTGACGCCGACGCTGCAATGGCCCCGTCCAAGCTCGGCGGTGACTGGCTCCATATTGGCTTGCGCCACTTCGACGCCCTCGTAAAGCTTTTCCTCTAGCGAACGAACGTAGTTTTCGTCCATTTGCCCGACCAGCGGCAGCTTGGCGGTCGTCTGGGGTCCGGAATGACTGTGCGAGGCGGCCAAAATCACATCTTCCTTCCGCAGTCCGAAGCGCTCGGCGAGCTTCGATCGCAATGGCTCCATACGCTCGTTCCCCCACCAGATTATATCGGCGGATGCGACAAGCTGCTTATGCAATCCCCGTTCACTCTCCTGGCCAAACAGAGCGATGCGTAAAAAAATGGGGAGATTTACGCCCTCCATTGCGCCTTTACGTCCGCTGTAACCCGCAAGCGCAATGGGATATTCCGGTGTAATATCCCGTTTAGCCGTACCCAGCAGCAGCTCCATGTATAATTCCCATCCTTCCAGTCAACAATGATACCTGTATTATAGTTGTATCTATTATTTTGTTCAATTGTTTTATGAAGAAATTTGTGCACTTGGAGGCGCGATACAAGTTCTATACAACTCCTCCTTGACTTTCATGCCTACATTCCCTCATCATAGATACATTAAAGCGGTGTATCCGCGCAGAAGAAACCGATTTTACAGGACAGGATGATCGATAGCGTGAAAAGAGAACAAGAATACCGTTATTTGCGGCTTGCGGACATTCTTCGCGAGCAAATATTGTCCGGCTACATCAAACCCGGCGAGTTTTTATTATCCGAAAACGAGCTTTGCAAATATTACGGCATGAGCCGGACATCCGTCCGAAAGTCGCTGGAGCAGCTCTTGAAGGAAGGACTTATCGTCAAAAAAGTCGGCCAAGGCACCATCGTATCGCCCGATGTGGAAACGCAGGCCGAAAAGCGCAGAACGCTGCGGATTTTGGCCGTAACGCCCTCGCACTTTTGCGACATGGCCATGCCTACGATTATCGAAACGTTCGAGCGGCGCCACCCTTCCGTCGATGTCAAGTTACTCCGGATCCCGACTGAGCAATTGTGGACTTCCATCCGCGACAGCCGGGAGATGGGCATCGAGGCCGACCTCGTTTTCGTTGCGGACCGCCACTATAAGGAAGCCGATCCCGAACGCGACATGGTTGAGCTCAACCGTCTGCTGGAAGGGGCCGAGCACGATATGTATCCGCGGCTGCTGGAAGCGTTCAGCCAAGACGGCAAGCTGCTGGCCGTTCCGGTCAGTTTCTCGACCGTGTATTTGGCTTACAATCCCGATATGTTCGATCGGTACGGCGTCGAGCCCCCCCGCCCCAACTGGTCCCGCGAAGATTTCCTGATGGCGGCGAAGAAGCTTACCGTCGATACGGACGGGGACGGGATTGTAGATCAATATGGCTTCTCCTTCCCGCCGGCCATTACCCGCTGGCCCGTTATCGCCCTGCAGAACGGCGTCAGCTTCACCGATTTGAATAGGAGCGGCGAAGCGCTCTTCAAGACGCTTACCTTCATTCACGACATCCTTTACCGGGACCGGAGCGCCACGCTGCACCTTCCGGGAGGCCGTTCCCAGCATTTTACCGCCTTTATGAGGCAAAAAGCCGCGATGATGCTGACCACCGCCATCGAAATCGCTCACTTAAAAAGCGGCGATTTGCCGTTCGAGCCGCGAGTCGCCCAGCTGCCGTTCGGCCCTGAAAAATCGACCATGCTTATCGCCAACATGCTGACCGTTTTGCCGGGCTGCAGCGATATGGAGCTGGCTGCTCAATTCATTCAGGCAGCCCTGGCTCCTGACGTGCAGGAGCAAATCAGCCGGACTTCCGGTTTTCTGTCCGTGCTGAAGACGGTGAATGAGAAGGTTTGGGACCGGCATGAGCTGGAATCGCTCGAAATCGCGAAAAACAAACGGGCTTTCGGACTGTTCCTGCACGAACTATTCGACGATCCGCAGGCAATCGACGAAATCGAAGCCGAGATGCAGCTGTTCTGGTCGGGACTGGAATCCGCCGAAAACGTCGCCGCTCGTCTGAGCGGCCGCCTCGTTTCACGGTCGTGAACAGCTGAAATTTTCGCCTCAAAGGCTAGCCTGCCGTCACGCTCATCCCACTAAGACATATCGGCTTTCAAAGGGACAACCTTGCCGTATGTCCCTCCCTTTAACCGTTTGACGGCCTTCCAAAAACAAACCTCCAATCCGCGTTCACATAGCGGGTTTGGAGGTTTTCTCGTTCGGTTTTCGGCACAGTCTTGCTCCGATTTGACCTATTGCTGCCTTGCAACCGAGATACGCCGGTCATTCGTTCGGAGGCATACGGGTTCAACGGCAAAAAGCCCGCCGCCGCATATGGCGGAGCAGGCTTTACGATATAATCTCGAACCCTACGAATCCAGGTGTCCCAGCCGGTAGCCGTATTCCATCAAACCGTAAAGCGGACCTTGTTCCTCGTCCTTCTGCAGGTCGGCGTTTTTCTTCATCGCCAAGTACTGCTTCCAAACGAGCGGCAGCTTGTCCTCCGGACCTTTGACGCCGAGCAGCAGGGAAAGAAGCGAGCGTTTGTACGCGCTATCCGCCTCAGACGCCAGCTTCGCGATTAGCTCCCAATCCTCGACGCCCGCTTCGTGCAGGTAGCGGACCGCCAATTCGACGAAAACGGGATCGTTGTCCTCCGCCAGCTTGTCCAGCACAAGAGGGGTAACCGTTTCTTGATGTTTCAGCATCTGATCCAAGAGCACCTTATGATTGACTTTATCCGTTTGCTCGCTCATCCGCAATACCAGATTGCCGGCATCGCTGAGGCCTGCTATATGCTCCGCTTCTTCTTTGCCGCGGTTCATTTGTTTGGAAAGCTGATTGACCTTCTCCATCGTTGCCGGGAGCGTCAGCATTCCCCAAACGAGCGCCGGCTGCGATACTTTCTTAAACGGCTGCAGATCGAAAAAGTGTTGGGACAGCTTTGGCGTGTCTAATGCCTCGTACAAGGCGCTTTGCTCTTCAGGCGATTTATTGATGCAGCATTTTTTGTATTTAAGGCCGCTTCCGCAAAAGCATGGTTCGTTTCTTCCGATCGACATAATATCAAGCCTTTCGTGTATAGTTAAAGGTGGGGTCAGCAAGATTATACCAGAAGTTTGCCAAAAGGGAAAAAGGTTAATCCTCATTTTATCCCGTTATTCGACGAAACTCGTCATTTTCATGGCGTATCCGCTATTGCGCTTTTTATCCCTACTAGTCACTTTACATCAAGTACATACCCGCCGTCAAAAAAGAACAGATACATTTCGCTAACCGGACGCTTCCAAATGTGTCCGACAGCCCTCGCATACAGCTCCAGCTGGACCTTGTAACGCTCTCTCAATGCAGCCGGATCGAGACCTTCCGTTCTGTCGGTCTTATAGTCGAGCAGCACGAGGCCCTGCTCGTCCTCGAACAAGCAGTCGATTACCCCTTGGATCAGGACGGTTTCCTCCGCCGCCGACCGGTCCGCATCGGGATAGGCTTCTCCGGCATGCAGCCCGTAACTGAACGGAGTTTCCCGCAGCACCCGTTTCGCGTTCAACAGCCTCTTGCCCAGCGCTCCGGAGAAAAAGGAGGCGATGACGCTGCCGTCAACCGCTTCCGCCTGCTCGCCGGTCAATAGCCGTTTGTCCAGCATCTCCGCGACCGTCGTCGTTACCGTTTCCTCATCGACCTTACCGCCAAGCGGAATATGCTGCATCACCGCATGATAAACGGTTCCGCGCTCCGCGCCCGTCAGCTGCTTTCGCTCCATAAAGCGGGGTCTGCGGAAAGCCGTACCGGCTGCCGCAGCATATGTCCCGTTCTCGTTCCGGAGGAGCTTCGGCTCCACCTGTGCGGCCGGCCAGCCTGCGTCGTCCGCGAAGGCTTCCTGCTTTGCCGCAGCGCGCTCGTGCAGGCGCTTCATTTCGGTAACGCTCGTTTTGGAGAAAAGACGGGAAGCTTCGGCGTGCGGGTATTGCCATGCCAGCCTCCTGTCCACCTCGCTCAGCGAGGCCGCAGCGGCGTTAACGACCGGGCGAAGCTCCCGCAAATCCGCGAGCTTCTCCTCCAAATCGAGCTGCCGCTCGCCGGCCGCCGCGGCCTCCGCTTCGGCAAATGAAGGGCGTACGGGCGAGAAGCGCCATACGGAAGGTTCCGTTCCGAGCCACAGCATCGCTTTCGGAGGCTCCAGTCCGCCGAGCTCCCGAAGCGGCTTGGCGTGCGGATGGCGAATCAGCGCAGGACCGAGCCAGTCCAGATAGCAGCGCGCTTTAGCCAACTCGTGATCGGGCAGCTCGACCGTATCGCAGGAAAGCTGACGTCCCCATCGCTCGAGCTGCTTCTGCAGCGATTGTACGGTACCGAGCAAAAAAAGCTTCTCCCGCGCTCGCGTCAGCGCCACGTAAAGCACCCTCATTTCCTCCGCCAGCGTCTCCAGCCGCATTCTGCGGCGGATCGCCAGCATCGGAAGCGTCGGGTAGCTGACGCGCAGCGCCGTATCGACATACCTTGGACCGAAGCCCAAATCTTTATGAAGCAGGAAGCTGCCGTTCAAGTCCTGCTGGTTGAACATTTTGCCTAAGCCTGCGACGAAGACGACCGGGAATTCGAGCCCCTTGCTCTTGTGGATCGACATGATCCGGACGACATCCTCCTGCTCGCCTAGCGCGCGCGCCGTGCCGAGATCGCCTCCGCCGTCCCGCATCCGTTCGACGAAACGGAGAAAGCGAAACAAGCCGCGGAAGCTAGTCGCCTCGTACTGCCTCGCCCTATCGTACAACGCGCGCAAATTCGCCTGCCGCTGCACGCCGCTCGGTAAGCCGCCTACGTAATCGTAGTAGCCGGTTTCCCGGTAGATGCGCCAGATTAAATCGGCCAGCGCGCCGTGCCTCGCCTCTTGGCGCCAGGCATCGAGCTGCTCCAGAAAACGGCTAAGCCGCGAACGAATCGGATCGTCCTCGCCTGAAGCGTTGTCCGGTTCCTGCACATAAGCAAGCAGAGCGGCAAAAAAACCGTCCCCTTTGCGCGCCAGACGAACCTTCGCAAGCTGCTCGCCCGTCAGCCCCACGAGCGACGAGCGAAGCACGGCCGCAAGCGGAATATCCTGAAACGGATTGTCGATCACCTTCAACAGCGACAGCACCGCCTCCACTTCCGTTGCGGCAAAATATCCGGTGCTTAGCTCCGCGTAAGCCGGAATGCCGAACCGCTTCAGCTCCTCGATGAGGAGCGGCGCCCAGCTTTGCGTGGCGCGAAGCAGAATGACGACATCGCGAAAGGTTGCCCGGCGCATGCCCCCCGCTTTCTTGTCGAACACCAGCATCGGCTGATCGCCGTCCAGTCCCAGCAGCTTTCGTACTTGCAGGGCGATCGTCCGCGCCTCCATTTGCGCGGTTTCGAGCTCCGGCGCCTCGTCCGGGGAATCCCCCTGGTCTTGGCCTTCCTCCTCGTCTGCACCGTCCTCGGAGCGCTGGAAAGCCCCACCCGAACCTTCCCCGCTCGATTCCTGGGAGGACTTGTCGAGCAGAAGCAGCTCTACAGCCATGTCTGCGGCGTAATCGCCCGTTTCCGGATAATTAGCCCCATAGACGAGCTCTGCGCTGCGATCGTACGCAACCTCGCCCACGGCTTCGTTCATCATCTGCTTGAACACGAAGTTCACGGCGTCGACGACCTGTTTCCGGCTACGGAAATTGCATGCCAGATCGATACGCATGCCTGCGCCTCCGCCTTCCTTCTCGTAGGTGCGGTATTTTTCGAGAAAGAGTCCCGGCTCCGCGAGCCGGAACCGGTAGATGCTCTGCTTTACGTCGCCGACCATAAAACGGTTGCCGGGTTTATCCTTAGCGATCAATGCTACGATCGCGTCCTGTACCCTGTTCGTATCCTGATATTCGTCCAACAGCACTTCAACAAATTGGCTGCGGTAATCCAGCGCGGCCTGCGAAGGCATCGGCTCCTCGTCGGACGAATCGGAGCTCGATAGAATGCGCAAGCAATAATGCTCCAAATCGGCAAAATCGAGCAGCCCCTTCGCCGCCTTCTCCTGCTGGTACAGCTCTCCGAAACGGAGCACGAGATCTACCAGCGTTTCCATGATCGGCGCCATATCGCGAAGCTCATCGATATATTGCTCCGGCGTCCGCGTAAACAGCTCCGTGCGCAGCTTGCCCAGCTGCTCCTTGGCGCCGTCGCGGAGCGTCTTTACCTGCTCCTGCAACGCTTTATCATAATGATCGCCCTTGCACGGCTTCAAGCGGCCGAACGCAGCCGACTGCATGCCCGTATACAAAAGATCCCAGGACGCTCCGCAAGCTTCGCGAAGCCTTCCCAGCTGGGCCAGTTCTTCCTCGACAGCAGCCAAGTACGGCTCCGGTCCGCCCGGCTCCCGGCATATGCGCGCAGCATCGTGCAGCAGGCCGGTCATTCCCTCCAGCTCCAGACTTACATCCGCCAGCAGGCTGGCCAGCCACGGATTCGAGCCGTTTTGTCCGGCGGCGCCAAAGCCGGATGCCATCTCGCTCAGCCAGCGTTCCGGCTTCGGATGGCTTCGCGACTCGTCATAAAGCTTCTGAATAAGCAGCATAAGCGGCACGTCGCTGCGTTCTCCGCCGAACGAATCAATAAGCCGGAAGAACGGACTGTCCGCTTCCGAATCGGTGTAGAACGATTCCATCAGCTCCTCCAGCAAGTCCTGACGCATGAGATCCGCTTCCGTTTCGTTCGCGATGCGGAAGCCCGGGTCAAGATCGATGAGCTGAAAATATCGGCCGATGACATCTTTGCAGAACGAATGCAGCGTCGTAATCGAAGCGCGCCCGATCAGCGCAAGCTGGCGGCGCAAATGATCCGAATCCGGCTGCTCGAGCAGCGCCTTCTCCAACGCATCGCGTATACGCTCGCGCATTTCGGAAGCCGCCGCTTTCGTAAACGTCGCCACCAGCAGCCGGTCGACGTCGACGGGGTCGTCCGGATCGGATATGCGTCTTATGATCCTTTCGACAAGCACCGCCGTTTTGCCCGAACCTGCGGCGGCGGCGACCAGCAGATGCTCGCCGCGGCTTACGATGGCGCTCCACTGGTCGTCGGTCCACGTACTGCCGGCCGGCTTCGTTTTAATCGTTGTCAATCGGCTCCCCTCCTTTCCGTTTCGGCAAGACGATCACATTGCTTGCAGCGGTACCGCCTGCATGACCGGCATGCGCTTCGCCGACCGCCTGCCAAACATCGTCCTTGCTTCTTTCCTCCAGCAGCTCGAAGCCATTCCCTTCGAAGCCGGCATCGAATTGGCAGACCGGCTTGTAGGAGCAGAACGTACATGCCAGCTTTTTGCCCATTCGAAAAGGCTCGACGGCGCAATGGCCGTTCGTGATTTCCGTCCCGATGCGCCCGATGACGCGCCGTACATGTCCGCGCAGCTGCTCCCACTGCTCGCCGGTCGCCACCGAGGCGCTTTTGTAAAACCCGCCGTCCGCTTTGACGGCAACCGGAAGCAGGTCGGAATGGCCGTTTTTGTCGGCCAGATCGCCATCCATCAGCCTTACCGCCTCCAGATCGGCCAGTACGAGCCCCCGCATTTTGAATCGTTTGCGCATCTCCGCTTCGACAGCCTGCGGAGGCAGCGCATTGCTGCTGGCAATCATCGGATTGTGCACATGGAAATAAAGCACGCCCCCAGGCTGCGCTTCCGTTCCGAGCCACGTTTCGGCATTCGTCAGCACGACGTCCAAATACGTAAGCATTTGGAGAGAGAGGCCGTAATACACCTCCGACATGCGAAGCGACGTCGGGCTCGATTTATAATCGATAATGCGCACGTACGTTTCCCGTTCGCCTGCCGCCTTGTCCACCCGGTCGATCCGGCCGACCAGTTCCATCGAAAATCCGTTGTCCAGCTCGATCCGGTACGAAGGCAGCGCTTCACCGGGACCGAAGCCGAGCTCAAGCGCAGCCGGTTCGAACGCTCCCCTTCTCGCATGCTCGGCCAAAACGACGGAGGCGCGCCCGACCACATCCTTCAGCTTCCGGGTCATATACCGGTAACGTGAGGAGCTTAGCAAAATTTGCCCCTGCAGGCGCGGTGCGAGCAGGTCGACGATACCGTCCACGCGCTCGGCAAGCTGCTCGGGCGACATTAACCCCCAAGCCAGCCTCTCCTGCTTCAGCTGCTTGGCCAGCAAGCTGAGCGCCGCATGGAACAGCTGCCCGATATCCGGAGCCTCGAGCCGGTAAATGCGGCGCTCGCGAAGCTTTAAGCCGTAGGAGACAAACTGCGAGAATGGGCAGGCGACGAATCGCTCCATCCGCGAGACGCTCGCCCGCAAATGGCTGCCGTAAAGCAATCTGCTTGTTTCGAGGGTTATCGGCCGCTCCTCGTTCGTATAATAAAGCGCACCGACCAGTCCGCTTAGTCGCGTTCGCCATTCAGGCTGACGGATAAACCAATTGTATAAGTTCCACCAAAGCCCTTCGATCGGCACCCCGCGCATCGCATGCTTCAGTTGAACAAGCAAATGGGAGAGCGCGCGCTCGGGATGGGCGACGAAAGCAAGCTGCTCCCCCTCCGGCATTCCGGCCGCCGGCTCGCCGAGCAGAAGCTTTTCCTTGAAGCCCGGAAACAGCGATCTTACCTGCTTAATGACTTCCGAAGGAAGAAGCGACTTGCCTTCTTCGTCCGCCATCGGATAGCTGAGCCACAAATAATGAGAAGGGGCGCACAGCACCGTATAAATTAAGAACTGCTCGTCGAGCAGCTTTCGCCTGCTGCTTTCGGCAAGCGGCAGACCGGTTGCGAGCAGCGCTTCCCGTTCGTTCTCGCTGAGCACGCCGTCTTCGTTCATCGCTTTCGGAAGCACGCCGTCGCTTACGCCCAGCACGAAGGAAGCTTTGACTTGAGCGGAACGGGTCCTGTCGATACTACCGATCAGCACTTGGTCGAGCGAAGGCGGCACGAGTCCGAGCCTTATATTCTCGAGCCCGGTCTCCACCAGCTCGGCGAACCAGTCGACGGACAGCTCGTCACCGCCCATCAGCTCATCCAGCTCGTCAAATATATCGATGACGCTGTCCCATACTTGCGCATGTTCGCGTGCTTTTTCCGGCAGTCCGCCGGCGATGCACGCTTCGCTCCACCGTTCCAGCCTCTCCGGCGCATGAACTTCCACTAAAAGCGCGTATAACGCCTCGGTCATTTGGCGGGCGTTCTCTGCCTCGCGGATTCGTTCCTCGAACCGGGCGAGAGGGTTCACGACCGCATCCCGGCAGGCGAGCAGATTGCGCAATGCCTGCTCCTCCCGGCCGCCGGCTTTCCCGCTGCTCTCCGCCGCTTGCAAGCCGTCTTCGCTCCGCTCGCTCTGAACAGCCGCATCCGCCGCTTCTTCGAGCGAAAAGCTCGTTTTGGAGCGCCAAAACCTCTCGTCGGTCCAGCGGCTTCCTTGTATGCCGTAAGCCAGCACATAGTTTTCGAGCTCGTCCATCGCATGGCGGCCGATTGCAGGGGAATTCGCCCCTTCCGTTTCAAGCGGCAGCAAAAAATCGGTTTTCACGCAGCGGAATACGGCGTCATACCGCCAGCGACCCCGCACGACCTCAAGCGACGAGCGGATTAGCTCGATGAGCGGGTGATGCATCACCGTGCGCTTTTGATCGAAAAAGCAAGGTATCCCGTAATCGGCGAACACCGTGGACAGCAGCTCGCCGTATTCCTCGATATTGCGTACGCGCACGGCGACGTCCCGCCAGCGCAGTCCGCCGTCGCGAACCAACCCGACAATATGTCTGGCGGCGCTCTCCACCTCCGCCCTGCGATGAACGGCGGCGTAAATGCCGATGCCCGCGGCAGCGACTTTCACGCCCTCGCCCGCGGGTTCGCGTTCTTCCTGCGCTTCAACCGGGTACAGCGCCTTGCGCCGCGACAGCCGCAGATCGTAGTTCCGCTCCAGATGCGCGAGCATCGGACTTTCTTTAAAGCGCGGCAAAATCTCTCCGTCAAGCATAAGGACCTCAGCCGTTCCGCAACCCATCTCTTCGATCTGCTCCTGCAAGCGGACCATCGTCATCGCCGTCGGGTGAAACAAATCGAGCTCATGCGGCTTTTCGCCCGCGACGTAAGGCCTGTCGAGGCACAGCGAAACCGTCACGCCCCGGCAATGCTTCATGCAAGCGGCGACAACCGCTTGCTCCTGCGGCGTAAAGCCGAAAAATCCGTCGACCCACACCTCGGCCTCCCTTACCGATTCGCAGTTTCCGAGCCGTGCGGCCAAATGCGCCAAATAATCCTCGCCGTCCAAATAATGGCGGGCAAGCTCCTCCTCGTAATCGCGCAGCACGACCGATAGATCATGAAGCTTGTCCGACAGCAGGGAGGAAATGCCGCGGTTGCCTCGCTGCCGGGAAGTCCCCGTAACCGCCTCATCCCGATGCTCCGGATTAAGGGTTAGCAGATGGCTGTCCAGCCCTTCCGCAGACACGCCGTAACGCTTCAGCTCGCTATACAGAGAGTGAAGCCGTTCGATAAAGCCGATTTGCTCCGCGGAGGCGTGAAACAGCCTCAGCTCTTCCTGACGCTTATGTAAAATGCGCTGAAGCAGCATCATTTTGCCCGTATCGCCAATCGGAACGCGCGCGGTATCCCCGGTCTCCTGCATGACGCGCCAGGCCAGTCGGCGAAAGCTGAGCACCTGTGCGCGAATCAAGCCTTTCAAACCCGGGGTCGAAACAAGCGCATGCTCTGCTTGAAACGTCGCTTGCTCGGGAACGAGCCATATTAACGGACGGCCGTCCGGCTCTTCCAGCAGCCGCTGCCGGATGTCGTCGAGACAACGCCTGCTTTTGCCGCTGCCCGATCTTCCGAGTACAAACCGTATGGTCATGGTGCCTCCTAAAAATCTAGTATTCTATCATATTGCCTGCCGATCGGGTCACTGTAGCGGCCACAGGAAAAGAACGGCACTTCCTGCACCGATTCGTAAACCCGCCGCCTATTGCTTCCGCTTGCTGTTGCGGATCATGACGATCGTGAACAGCACCATCGATAGGAGAAAGACGCCGATAATAAATCCGAAGAACACCCAGCCCGCCATATTTTGCAGCCAGCCGGCCGAAGGATCTTCCCCCTCGCAGGCGCAAGCTTGAACCGCAGGTCCGATTAACGCAACCAAAGCCGAAGCCAAAGCCGCAATTCCGAATGCGGCGCCGATTGCCGCGAAACGTTTTCGCATCTTGCTCATACTCGAATCGCTACTCCTTTATCCCGTTGCCGCTTCCGCAGGCGATCGCCTTGCTCGGAGCGTATAGTCCATTATACCAAGCGTAGCAATAATTCGCTCTATTGCAACACGCAATCGTTTCCAAGAACGGCTGAAACAAGTCAAACCAGGTCTGATACATATATAAATAAATAAATAAATAAAAGACAGTTCGCCGTCGGCCAGAAACCGGCCCTCCGCGTCCTGTCTGAACGTCTTTACAACGCTTTCGTCGTTTCATCCAGCGTTTCCGCAGAAACCGAAACGCGAGATACGGATTCACCGATTTCCTCGATCGTACGGACTAGTGAATCGATTTCTAACTCCAGCTTGTTAATGTCTACCAAATTCCCGTCCATCGAGGACAAAATATCGTCGAATACCGCTCTCGTTTCCGCCGATTCCGATATTCGCTTCAATTAGCGGCTGAATGGCTTTCATGATCCGCAAATCATCGATAGTCAAAGCAATCATCTTGATTTGGTCCGCGAGCTCGCTGTTCGGCATCGCCGCAAGCGTCGCTTCCGATGCTTGCGCCTGTTCCGCCAAACTTCCCTGCTTCTGCGGCTTCATCTTTCCAAAAAACGGAAATACGCTCGTAAGCGTATGATACGGACACTTACCCAAACCTGTCACCGTCCTCCAAATCGAATGCCGTCCGTACGAGCCGGTCCGTCTCCTTAAGCTCGCGAATGCTTCCCGCGCCTATGCCGAACATCGCAATGCGAAGCTCAAGCTCCAGTCTATCGAACAAGCGATCGATCAGTTCCTCCGAATCGACGGCAGCGGCCAGCAACGAGCGGCCGAAGCCGGCCAAATCCGCGCCGAGCGCAATCGCCTTGGCCGCGTCGACACCGTTCTGCACCCCGCCGCTGCCGATCACGACCGCTTCCTGCACGGCCTTTCTTACCTCGCGAACGGATACCGCAGTCGGAATCCCCCAATCCGCAAAAGCTTCGGCAGCCGCCTTGCGCACCGCATCGCGTGACCGGTGCTTCTCCACTTGGCTCCAAGACGTGCCTCCCGCGCCTGCCACATCGATAAACGATACCCCCGCTTCGTTAAGCCTTCGCGCGGCTGCGCCGTCGATTCCCCAGCCTACTTCCTTAATGCCGACAGGGACATGCAGCGACCGGCAAACCGATTCGATCCGGCTGAGCAGCTGACGGAAATCCGTATCGCCTTCCGGTTGGAAGGCCTCCTGCAGACTGTTCAAATGAAGGACGAGCGCGTCCGCTTCCGCGAGCTCCACGGCGCGTCTGCAATGATCGACGCCATAGCCGTAATTGAGCTGAACCGCTCCGAGGTTAGCGATGACGGGGATCGAGGGAGCAATCGTTCGGATACGAAACGTATCAGCCAATTCCTCTCGTTCGATGGCCGCACGCATAGAGCCAAGCCCCATTGCCCATCCATGCCGTTCCGCCGAGGCGGCCAGACGCCGATTAATTGCTGCCGCTTCCTTCGTTCCTCCGGTCATCGAACTGACGAGCAAGGGAGCACGCAGCGTTTTATCCAGAAAAACGGTCGATAGCGAAATGTCCGGCAAACTTAGCTCCGGTATGGCATTGTGGCGAAAGCGGTATCGCTCGAAGCCGGTGCGGATCCGCTCCCCGCTCACCTCCCGGTGCAAGCAAATGTCAATGTGCTCCGCCTTTCTCGTTTCGGTTACGGTAGCGCCGTCATCATATACGCCCGCGCCTTCTTCCTGCTCGGTCTCGGGCTTCCGGCCGCTCAAACCTGCCTCTGCTTTCATGTGCTTCCCCTCTCGGTTATCCCCCATTTTTCCGGTCGTTCCAGCCTCTTACAGCCGCTTCGCCATTCCCCGGAAATCTACTGGTTCTAGCATAACACAACGCGCCGCTTTTCCAAAGAATCACGCTTGTACCGGGCGGTTTCCGCCCTAAGGCCGATCGGCAGCTATGACACCTCAGGGAGTTCAGCCTGTCTTTTTTCACCGGCGACAATAGGACATGTCTATTCCGACAAGGAAATAAGGTATAATGAAGCAGACATGCCATTTTTGGAAATTGAGAGGAGCCTACTCGGTGAAAATTACGTATTTGGGTCATTCGTGTTTTATGGTGGAAGCGGACGGACGCCGCGTTGTCATCGATCCTTTTCTGACTGGGAACCCGCTTGCCGCCATGAGAGCGGAAGACGTGAAAACGGATGCCGTCCTACTGACGCACGGCCATTCCGACCACATCGGGGACGCTCTTGCGATCGCGCTTGCCAACGATTGTCCCATCGTTTCGAATTTTGAAATCGCCGCTTATTTCGCCGCTAAGGGCGCTAAAACGATCGGCATGAATACAGGCGGCAGCTGCTCGTTCGAGTGGGGCTCGCTTAAATGGACGCAGGCGTTCCACAGCTCCAGCATCCAAGCCGATGACGGCACGCTTCTTTACGGCGGTCAAGCCTCCGGCCTGCTGCTGACGATGGGCGGCCGAACGTTCTATCATGCCGGCGATACCGCTTTGTTCAGCGACTTGAAGCTGATCGGCGACCGTCATGCCATTGACGTTTGCGCGCTGCCGATTGGAGATTTTTACACAATGGGACCGGATGACGCCCTGCAGGCGGCCGAATGGGTTCATGCAAAGCTTTCCATCCCGGTTCACCACAGCACGTTTCCGGGGATCAAGCAGGACGCCCGCGCTTGGGTGGAACGTTTGGAAGCCAAAGGCTTACGCGGCATCGCCCTTGAGCCGGGCCACGCGGCAGAAGCCTAGAATACGCAATAGACTTACGCGAGCATGCAAACAACTATGATAACAAAACTTTAGATACCACATGCTGTTACCGGAGAGACGAAGCTTTCCGCAAATGCAGATGAATATCATGGAAAGATACGTTTTGAATCGTCATACATAAAAGCCGGCGACAGACGCTCGCGTCCGCTGCCGGCTCTTTTATGATTGCCAATTTTACAGACTGGCGTCGGATCCGACGCCGCCAGTCGTCTTCATTCGAAGGACGCTGCGGTATTTCACGAAGCTGGCCACGCGCCACGGCACCAAATAACAGACCGCCAGCAGGAAGAACAGGAAGATGAGCGTCGATTGGTCGATACCGCCGATATAACTGCGCAAACCTAGGCGGATGATCAGCAGTCCGGCAAGCGCAGCGACAAATGCTTTGCTTCGCTTCGCATATATGTTGCCGTCCTCGCGCAGCTCGTAATTGGTCGTCAGGATCATCGGTACGGAAAGCAGCAGACCGAGCGCTACCGTAACTGCCGCTTCCGCGACCGTCACGTGAATGTCCGGGTTCGACAGCTGCAAGAAGCCGAAAGACATGAATAGAAGCGGCAAAAAAATGCGGATTCCCGAGCCTTTGATCGGCACGCGCATCGCTCTCGTCCTGCGCCAAAGCACAAGGCCGAAAATGAGAATTACCATGTAGAATGCGGAATTGTTCGTCATTAGGATCACCTTTATCCCGAAAGTTGAATGAAACGTTTATACGTAAATTGTAACTCCGGGAAGACGCCCCGCACAAATGACTTTTTGCACCTTCTGCGCTGACGAAAGTAAGAACGGCCGTAGCTCGTCGCTACAGCCGCCTTATTTCTATTTGCTCGTTACCTCGAAAATCGCGAATTTCAAGTAGTTTCCTTCGTCCACGCCGAGAACGTGCGGATGATCCTTGCCTGCGGCGCGCCACTCGATCAGTCGGAGCCGTTTGCCCGCATCGACGGCCGCTTCCTGAATCGTCTGCAAAAACAGCTCCGGCTTCATATGATACGAACAGCTTGCCGTCACGAGAAAGCCGCCTTCGTTAACCAGCTTCATCCCATGCAGGTTGATGTCCTTATACCCTCGGCATGCGCCCTCGACCGCGCCGCGCGACTTGGCGAAGGCGGGCGGATCCAAAATGACGACGTCCCACGTTCGTCCGCCCTTGTCGAGCGGCTTGGAGGTGTCCACCTTCTTCTCGCCGGCTTGCCCGCGCTGGATGCGCTGATCCACTCCGCGCACCTGCTCGCGCAAGTAATCGAAGGCGTCTGCGACGACGAATTCGACGCGGTCCTCGAAGCCGTTTAGCGCTACGTTACGGCGGGCGCTCTCCACGGCATGCTCGGAAATGTCGAGGCATGTGACCTTTTTGGCGCCATATTTGCAAGCATGAAGCGTAAAGCTTCCGGTGTGCGAGAAACATTCCAGCACGTTCGCGCCGTCCCAATAAGGGAAAGTGACGACTTTGCCGTTAGCGTTTACGGGTACGAGACGAGCCGCTTCTTCTTTTGCCCGTGTCTCTTCGGACGCTGCATCCGCGCCTGCCGCCTCGGGATTCTCCTTCAGCTCGATGCCGCTACGCCGTCCCCAGCCGGTCATGAGCGGTTCGATCGAAGCGCGGTTTTCGCGCTGGTCGAAAAAGTACCCCGTTTTTTGCCCTTCCTCGATGTCCACTTCAAGCTGGAGGCCGTTTTCTACAATGCGTACATGACGCGGGCATTGTCCGTATAGCGGTCCTTTCGTTTGCGCCAGCCCTTCCAGCTCCCGCACCGAAACGTCGCTGCGCTCATAAATGCCGGCAGGCTGCAGGAGGTCGACGAGCGCATCCGCTATGACGCTGCGGCGGCTATCCATGCCGAACGTGAGCAGCTGCACCACCAGCACGTCTGCAAACTTATCGACGACGAGCCCCGGCAGCATGTCGGCTTCGCCGTGAACCAGACGAAACGAATCCGTGTTCTTTACGAAACGGCGGCGAAGCTCCAAGCATCGTTTGAACCGTTCCGTGAAAAAAGCTTTATCCATATCCGCAACCGGCGAATAGGAGACGACGCGGCTGACAATTTGCGATTGCGGGTTGTAGTAGCCCGTCGCCAAATAAGCGCCTTTATGATTATGGATCGGCACGAGCGACCCGGGAGCGGGTTCGCCCTCCACCCGGTCGATTTCGCTCCGGAATATCCAAGGATGGCCTTGCTCCAGTCTTTTTTTACGCTGTTTGTTTAATAGGATCATTAGTCGGTTTTCCTCTCCGTTCTCTAACATTCACTCGCTTCCTTCCGTCATTCCTGCGGTTGGCCAAGCATATAATGGGATGATTGCAATGGAAGGGAGACAAGCAGCGATGTTGCATTCCATAATCGTTCCGCTCGTCATGGGACTCGCCATATTCATTACCGGCATGAAGGTCATGGAGCTTTCGCTGCACGCCCTCGCCGGAAACCGGCTGCAGCGCTTCCTGGAGCGGTTTACGCGGACTCCCGCGCGCGGCATGCTCACCTCGACGGCGCTTACCGCAGCGCTGCAAAGCAGCACGGCCGTAACCGTCATCACGATCGGGCTCGTCAACGCCGGCTTGATGAGCTTCCCCCAGTCGCTCGGGATCATCCTCGGCACGAACATCGGCACGACGCTGACGACCGAGCTGCTCGGCCTCGACATCGCCAGGTACGCGGTGCCGCTGTTCGCCGGCGGAGCCGCCGTTTGGCTGCTCGCGTCGCTGGCGGCCGTGCTCGCGCCGACGAACGAGCGGGCGCTGCGCGCCGCCCGCTCGTTCCGCCATGGCGCCCTGGCGCTGTGCGGCTTCGCCTGCGTCCTGATGGGCATGGAGACCATGCAGACGGCCATACCCGCTCTGCGCGAGCGGGGGGCCTTTGCATGGCTCGTCCAGCAGGCGCAGCACAGCGACCTATGGGGCGTCATGGCGGGCGCCGCGATCACCGCGCTCATCCATTCGAGCGCGGTGATCATCGTGATGGCGATGGGCTTGGCCGCTTCTCAGGCGATCACGCCTGAGCTCGGCATCGCCATCACGATCGGCGCCAACGTCGGCACGTGCGTCACGGCGCTTCTCGCAAGCATCGGCGGCAGCCGCGCCGGCACGTGGGTCGCGTGGAGCCACGTCGCGCTTAACGTAGCGGGGGCCGCGCTGTTTTATCCGTTTATCGCCGCACTCGCCGCATTTACCGGCTTGTTTGCTTCCACGCCGGCCGAGCAGGTGGCCCATGCCCAGACGATTTTTAACATCGTCGGCTCGCTGCTCGCCCTGCCGTTCTGTTATTTATCCGTGTGGGGCAGATTGAAGACACAGTAGTCAAGAAGACGGTCATTCCCTTAGTAGGCTGTCCCGCCTGACGTTCCGGTTACGATCGCGATGCCCGAGCTCGTGCCGATGCGCGTCGCGCCGGCCTCGATCATCGCCAGCGCGGCTTGCGCATCCCGTACGCCGCCCGATGCTTTGACGCCGATTGCCGGCGAAACCGACGCACGCATAAGCCGGATGTCGCCTACCGTCGCGCCGCCGGGTCCGAAACCGGTCGACGTTTTCACGTAATGCGCGCCCGCCTGTTCACTGAGCTTGCAGGCGATTCGTTTCTGCTCGTCGTTCAGATGGCCGGTCTCGAAGATGACTTTGACCAGTGCGCTTCCGTCCACCGCCTCGACGACGCCCCGAATATCTTGTTCGACGGCCTGGTACTCGCCGTCCAGCAACCGGCCGACATTCAAGACCATATCGATCTCGGAAGCGCCGTTGGTTACGGCATCGGCCGCTTCAAACGCTTTCACCGCCCCGCTCGCCGCGCCGAGAGGAAATCCGGCAACGACGCTGATCCGCACGCCGGAACCGGTCAACCGCTCCCGGCAAAACCGCGTCCAGCCGCCGTTCACGCAAACGCTGTAGAACCCGTATTCCACCGCTTCATTACAAAGCCTTTCGACCGCTTCGGCGCGGGCGTCCTGCTTAAGAAGCGTATGATCGATATAAGAGGCAAGCGATTTTCCTTCCGCGGTCCCCGTCATCTAGTTCACCTCGTAGCCGAGCCGCTGCAGCGCTTTACGCAGCACAGACTCGTTATTGCCGTATCCGGCATGCTTTTGCTTTTGCCAAGCGTCAAGCGGATGGAGCCACTCTACGCCGCGAATTTCTTCGATTTGGGCCTGCAGCTCGCCGCCGGTCGCTTCAACCAAATAGTAGTGCACCTCTTTGTCGACGACGCCGATCTCCGGCAGCGTAAATTGATAGGCGATCGTTTCGAGCGGCTCGACGATTCGTCCTTCGATGCCCGTTTCCTCTAAGATTTCCCTCAATGCCGTCTGTTCGACGGTTTCGCCCTGCTCCATCTTGCCCTTAGGCAACGTGATTTTGCCGTAACGATCCTGTATCATTTGCACTTGCAGCGCCTCGTCTTTATGCCGGTACACCACACCGCCTGCCGATATTTCCTTCACGTTCCCATCCTCCTGTAGTGATCCCCGCAAACAAACGCTAAATCAGAGATTGCCGGCGGGAAATCGTTTTGTAAGAAGCTTCGAATAATTGAGAGTCTTTATTTTAACGCCTCATAAGAATCTGAGGATTCATTATGGGAATACCCCTTATATGAAAAATAAGGCCTCAAAAACCTGCTATCTCTTTTTGCAGCTGCCCTTCCTTCCGAATAGCGTCCTAACAGTCCTCTACTTGCGGAATCAAGAAGGAGCCCCATTATGTACGCCTGGGACAAGAGAAGGATTTCATCCCCCGAAAAAGCCGGAAACGAAATCCTTCCTACCCAAGCTTTATGACCGGCCGGAGGCCGAGCTTCGCTAGTACCAGTTTACCCTTATTTCCAAAATGAACCCCTGCAAAAAACATCCCGCCGCAACAAGCGCACCGCTCCGCAGTCTTCAAAACCTCTGCGACAGACGCGAGACGATTAAACGAAAGCCGCCGTTTTCATTCCCGGAGCTGGCGCCAGCGTACGAACGAACGAGCCTTTGCACTCGTTGACGCCCGCTTCGGTGATCTTGACGTTGACGAGCTGCCCGATCATCGATTCCGGTCCTTCAAACACGACTTGCAGATAGTTGTCCGTATAGCCCATGATCAAGCCGCTGCCCGGCGCTTCCTTGTAGGCGCGCTCCGGAATGACGTCCAGCACTTGACCGACGAAAGGCTTCGCATATTGCAGCTGCATCCGCTCGGACAGATCGATCAGCTCGTGGACGCGGGCGTTTTTGATTTCCTCGTCGATCTGATCCTCCATCCGCGCAGCCGGCGTTCCGGTACGTTTCGAGTAAGGGAACACGTGCATTTCGGCGAATTGCATTTGCTCCATAAACCGGTACCCGTTCCGGAACATCTCTTCGGTTTCCCCCGGGAACCCGACGATGACATCCGTCGTAATGGCGGCGTCCGGCATGATTTTATGAATCAGCTCGATTTTGCGTCCGAACTCGGCTGTCGTATATTTGCGGCGCATGCGCTTCAATACGTTGTCGTCCCCCGCCTGTAGCGGGATATGGAAATGGCGGCACATTTTGTCCGACCCTTTCAGCACCTCAAGCACCTCGTCGGTAATTTGGCTCGCTTCGATGGAACTGACACGGAGGCGGCTGATGCCGTCCACTTTGTCCAAGTCCCAGAGCAGCTTCGCCAGACTGTAGCCTTCGATGTCCTCGCCGTAGCCGCCCGTATGGATACCGGTCAGGACGATTTCCTTGTAGCCGGCGTCGACGAGCTGCTTCGCCTGCTGGATGACGCTCTCCGGCTTGCGGCTGCGGAGCAGGCCGCGCGACCATGGAATAATGCAGAACGTGCAAAAGTTGTTGCAGCCTTCTTGAATTTTCAAAAACGCGCGCGTGCGGTCGGAAAACTCGGGAACGTCCAGTTCTTCGAATTCCCGCGTCTTCATAATGTTGCGAACGGCGTTGATCGGCGTACGCTCCGCTTGAAACTGCTTGATAAGCGGTATGATTTTGTCGCGGTCCTGCGTTCCAACGACGATGTCGACGCCGGGAATCGCTGCCACCTCGGCAGGCGACGTTTGCGCGTAGCAGCCCGTTACGGCGATGATCGCCTCGGGATTGCGGCGGATTGCGCGGCGGATAACCTGCCGGCTCTTCTTGTCCCCCGTGTTCGTCACCGTACACGTATTAATTAAGTACACGTCTGCCGTCCGTTCGAAATCGACCTGCTCGTAGCCCTCGTTTTTGAACAGCTGCCAGATGCCTTCGGTTTCGTAAAAGTTAACCTTGCAGCCAAGCGTGTGAAATGCAACCGTCGACATATGTCAACCCCCCATCTCTCCGGATTCATAT
Organism: Paenibacillus litoralis; assembly: GCF_046244365.1. Taxonomy (NCBI): domain Bacteria; kingdom Bacillati; phylum Bacillota; class Bacilli; order Caryophanales; family Paenibacillaceae; genus Paenibacillus; species Paenibacillus litoralis. The sequence continues at coordinate 5,710,498 of NZ_CP176395.1, forward strand.
AAAATGCACGTAACGCCGACCAGAGCCGCCGTTTCCGTGCGTAAAATGCGTTTTCCCAAGCTGATCGACTTGATGCCCGCCTCTTCGGCTTCGGCGATTTCCTTTTCCGTAAACCCGCCCTCCGGGCCAACGATAAGGAGCACGCAGTGCTGATCGGACGGTTCTACGGACTGCCTGCCAAGCGCTCCGCGGAGAAGCTCGCGCAGCTGCAGCTGGCCTTCCTTCTCGTAACAAACGAGCGCCAGTTGTACGTCCCCCGCACGCCTCAGCAGCTGCTTCCAGCTATGCATCGGCTCGATAACCGGAATGCGGTTGCGGTGGGCTTGCTCGGCCGCTTCTTTGGCGATTTTGTGCCAGCGTTCAAGCCGTTTGGATTCTTTGCGTTCGTCATATTGTACGATCGTCCGCTCCGAAATGAACGGAATAAAGCGGGTTGCCCCGATCTCCGTCCCTTTCTGGATGACCGTTTCCATTTTATCGCCCTTGGGCAAACTTTGCGCGACCCAGACTTGGATAGCCGGCTCGCTGGTCATCGGCAGAAGTTCAACGATCGCCGCTTCGACCGCATCTTTGCCAAGCTGCGTGATTTCGGCCAGCGCTTCCCGGTTCTGCCCGTCGCTGCAAATGAATTTGTCCCCGACCTGAGCCCGCATAACGCGGGTCAAATGATGGGCGTCATCGCCCGTTACCGACACCCGATCGGTACCGAACCGATCCGGCGTAATAAAATATCGCTGCATTTCGCATCCTGCCTTTACAAAAGTTCCAACCTACATCTTACAACTTTTATAGCCGGAATGCCACTCTTGACACGAAATACCTGTACGAGTGCTTCGAATGAAGCTTCGTACTCCAGCCTCATTTACAACGCAATCGTTCGCAAATCAAATATCAAATCATCTCGATTATTCCGTTACATTCCGTTATAATCATATTTATAAATCACATTCGGAAGGGCGGCTCACTCATGGAACAGGAAGTGCTTGAAAGAATCCGGTCCATCGTGAAAGAAGAATCCGGTTCGCTCAGGGGCGAGCTAATGGACCGCTTCGACAAACTGAACGAGCAAATCGAGCGGCTGCATATTCGCATCGACAATTTGCACAATGAAATGTACGTTATAGGCAGAGAATGGAGCGAACGGTTTACGCATCCGGATGAACGCAGACAGAAACTCGGGGCGGATGCACGAAGGCGATGCAGGCCGGACTTGTCCGGAACGTCTTCGTTATCATCGGCGGAGCAGTGCGCCACGAAAGAAGACATCCGCTTCCTAGCCTCCAAGATCGGCGTTCGCGATATGGAAATCGACTTCCCGAAACGATAGAGCCGATATCAATCCTATTTGCATGGAGCACCGGATGAAACAAAAAGCCGCCGAATTGCGGCAGCTTTCTAAGCGCATTATATTTGCGGTAAAATCGAAAATCCGAAAATCGAGGCGAGCAGGTCGTTCATTCCCATCAGTATGGAATTGGACAGCGAATACAACGGCACGATCGTCACGTTTTTGAGCGGCGGCAGGAAAACGATCAGCAAAAATACATAAACGCCCCACTGCTCATACTGGGAAAGCTGAAGCTGGACGCGCAGCGGCAAAAAGTTTTTGACGATCGCATAGCCATCCAGCGGCGGCAGCGGAATCAGGTTGAAGATGAACAGCATCATATTCAGATTAATCAGGAGCCCTAGAAAGATGTATACCGCGTCAGCGCCGCCTGGCGTGATGGCAGCTTGCAAATCGATGGTTTGCAGCGAATAGGCGAGCAACATACCGATGAACGCGATGATCAGATTGCTTACCGGACCCGCGGCCGTCACGATGATATCCATGAGACGCGGATTTTTGAAATTGCGGCGGTCGATTAGAACGCCCTTCGGCCAGCCGAAGCCTATGAGAAAAATAAGAATCGTACCTAAAACATCGAGATGATACCGGGGATTCAGCGTCACCCGTCCCATTTGCTTCGGAGTCGGATCGCCGAACTTGTAAGCCGTGTAAGCATGCGCGAATTCATGAATGGTAAAGCCGATCACCAGCGCCAAAAAGACGAACGGCACCTTGTCCCACTCGTAAAACAGCAGTCCTCCCAAATTCGATCACCTACTTCTTTCTGGCGACGATTGCCACCCAATCTAGTTCGTAATAGCGCTCTTCCACCGTCAAGCCGGCTGCCGTCAACGCATCTTCGACCAGCTGCTGCTTCGCTTTGATAATGCCTGAAGCAATGTAGGCGCCGCCTTGTTCAAGCGCTTGGTACACATCATCGACGAACAGGATAACGACTTCCGCTAAAATGTTGGCCACGACAACCTGGACAGGCAGCTTAACGCCGAGTTCGCCGCTTGGCTGATTCGGGACGCTTGTCTCCTCTTGCAGCAATCCGCCCGCACGAAGCGCTTGCAGCAAATCGCTTTCCACGACCGTAATGCTCGAATCCAGTCCGTTCAGCGTAGAATTTTCTTTGGCGCTCGAAACCGCAATCGGATCCAAGTCTAGCGCCAGCACATGCTTGGCCCCCAGCTTAGCAGCCGCAATGGACAGGATACCGGAGCCGGTGCCGACGTCGATGACGTAATCTCCGGGACGCACCACTTTTTCGAGCGTTTGCAGACAGAGCGATGTCGTCGCATGTGTGCCCGTGCCGAACGCCATGCCGGGATCCAGTTCGATTACAAGCTCCTCCGGCAGCGCTTCGTAAGGTTCCCATGTCGGCTTTATCGTAAGACGGTCCGTTATGCGGATCGGCTTGAAATAAGCTTTCCATGCATGCGCCCAATCGTCGTCGTCGACATCCTTGGTGTCGATTTCCGGATTCCCCGTATCGATGCCGTAATCGGCAAGCTCATCGATTCTTCTCTTCAGCTCGGCCGTCGCCTCCGCCATGTCCGAGCCGTCTGCGAAATAGCCTTTAATGACGGCTCTCCCTTCGAGAATATCGTTAAACGGCAAATCGAACCATTGTCCGAACGACGTATCGCGAGGCTTGTTAAGCGTTCCCGATTCTTCGATCGAAACGCCGCCCGCTCCCAGCTCATGGATGAAATTTGAAATCATTTCGACCGCTTCTTCGGTCGTATATACCGTTAGTTCATGCCAGCGCAAAATAAACACTCCCATTCTTCGTATCGACAAAGCCGTTCCAGCGCTTTGCAGGAAATCCCAACTCACACAAACCTTATTGTACTATACAAAAAACCGCAACAAAACGCAAAACAAAAAGCAAAGCGGGATCCGGTCGAACCGGCCGCGCTTTGCTTCTGGCGTCTATGTACGTTCCGTTTCTTACATCATCCCGCCGCCCTGTTCGATCAGCCGGCACGCCTTATCGAATATCGTTTCGTCCACGATTGCGGTCAACGCAATGTTTCTTGTCGCGTATGCGGAATTGCCCGCGCTTTCGTCGTCACGGCTTAGTAAATCCGTTCCTCCGCTCATGCCGCTGGCGTTCGGATCGGCGGATAGCAGGACGGCCGTATCCGGCAAAGAGAGCGAGGCGTCCGTCGTTAATCCAGGCAGTCCCGAAACGTATCCGGTTACCGGAAACATCCCTTCATAAGCGTGATCGATGGGAAATCCCTCGACACGGCCGACCTTCACTTCCGTTACCCTTAGGGCTGCAAGCTTAGCCGCAATCCCGGATGCCTCCTCCGGACTATGGAAATATGCCATAATCGCTTTTTCCGGCATACGGCCGACCTCCTTAAACTTCTCTGCGGGAAAAGGATTTCATAACGGCAAGCCGTCAGGCTCTGCCGCTGTCTTTCCTGCAGGAAAGCTATTTTTGTCTCTTATTGTTCGGACTGTTCGGATTGTCCCGCTTGGCGGTTGTTAGCCGCAGCAGCGCGTTCTGCCGCTTCGCGGTCGTCCGCGTCTGCGAAAGCTTCGGAGAATTCTACGTCCTCCGCTGCTCCGGTCGGCAGGTTACGGTTCGCTTGCTGTTGCTCGCGGTTATTGTTGTTTGCCATTCCATTTCCCTCCCTTCGACAAGCTTGGCTTTTGACGGCACCGTCTTATTATGCTTCGCTTACCGATTTCTATGCAAAAAAAAGAGCAGGAATCGCCGCAGCTTTTCCATGCTCCCTATTATTCGGTCAATCGCCCAAAAACGCTTTTTTCATCCGCTCGAACAGCGATTGATTCTGCTCGTGCGTATGCTCTCCGCCCAATCCCGAAAACTTGCGGAGCAGTTCTCTTTGCTCTTCGCTCAAGTTGGTCGGGGTGACGATGACTACCTTGACGTGTTGATCGCCTTGCCCATAGCCGCGCAGCTTGGGAACCCCTTTCCCTTTTAAGCGGAAATACGTATCCGTTTGGGTTCCTGCAGGTATTTTCAGCTTCACCTTTTCGGTCAGCGTAGGAATTTCGATTTCGTCGCCAAGCGCTGCCTGAGCAAATGTAAGCGGCACTTCGCAGTAAATATCGTCGCCTTCGCGTTCGAAAAATTCATGCGATTTCACCCGGATTACGATGTACAAATCGCCCGGAGGACCGCCCTTCGCCCCTGACTCGCCTTCTCCGGAAACGCGAAGCTGCGCGCCGTCATCGACGCCGGCCGGCACTTTGACGTGAATTTTGCGCTGCTTTTTAATTTTGCCGTTGCCGTGGCATTCGCCGCATTTGTCTTTGACAATCTGGCCTTGACCGTTACAAGCGCTGCATACCCGCCGGTTGACGATCCGCCCGAAAGCCGTGTTCTGAATGACTTCCTGCTGGCCGGAGCCTTTACAAACCGTACAGGTTTCCGGCTTCGTTCCCGGCTTCGCCCCGGATCCGTGACATCTGTCGCAGTTTTCCGTGCGCGGAATCGTAATGTCAAGCTCCTTGCCGAACACCGCTTCCTTGAATTCGATCGTCATGGAATATTGCAGGTCGCTGCCTCGCTGAGGCGCGTTCGGATTACGCCGTCCGCCGCCTCCGCCGCCGAAGAACATATCGAAAATGTCGTTGAAGCCGCCGCCGAAATCGGCTCCGTTAAAGCCGCCTCCGCCCATGCCTTGGTTAGGATCGACATGGCCGAAACGGTCGTACGTGGCCCGCTTCTGATCGTCGTTCAGGACTTCATAAGCTTCTTGCACTTCCTTGAATTTCGCTTCCGCATCCGACGCCTTGTTGACGTCCGGATGATACTGGCGGGCCAGCTTCCGGTACGCTTTCTTCACATCTTCCCCCGAAGCGTCCTTGCCGACTCCCAACACCTCGTAATAATCGCGCTTGCTCACTTGTCCACCCCCGATAAAACAACCCTAAAGATACTTACCATGATTCGAACGAAAAGTCAAAGCCGGATTGCACACCGGCTTTGACTCTTCAGAAACCGCACCTCAAACAGCTTACCGTCAGTCTGTCCGTGCCGGTCTTCGACTTACTTTTTGTTCTCGTCGACGACTTCGTAATCCGCGTCCACGACGTTCTCTTTACCGCGCGCTGCGCCCTCAGGCCCGCCTTCCGCTTGCCCTTCTTGCGCTTGCTGCTGCGCCGCCATTTGCTCATAGAGCTTCATGGAAAGCTGCTGAACGATTTCGCTCAGCTCGTCGGTCGCTTTTTTAATCTCGTCGGCATCGCTGCCTTCCAGCGCTTTCTTGACCGCTTCTTTTGCGACATTCGCTTTTTCGACGTCCGCAGGATCGACTTTATCGCCAAGATCCTTGATCGTTTTGTCGGTCGTGTACACAAGCTGATCGGCCGAGTTGCGAAGCTCGACGACTTCTTTACGCTTGCGGTCTTCCTCGGCATGAGATTCCGCGTCTTTCATCATGCGGTCCACTTCTTCGCTGCTAAGGCCGCTGGAAGAGGTGATCGTGATGTTTTGGCTTTTGCCTGTACCTTTATCGAGCGCGGTAACGTTAACGATACCGTTGGCGTCGATGTTGAACGTAACTTCGATTTGCGGTACGCCGCGCGGTGCAGGAGGAATATCTCCCAGCATAAACCGGCCCAGCGTTTTGTTATCGGACGCCATCGAGCGCTCGCCTTGCAGCACGTGAATTTCCACGCTTGTTTGCATGTCGGCGTAAGTGCTGTAGACTTGCGATTTGCTTGTCGGAATCGTCGTGTTGCGATCGATCATTTTGGTAAACACGCCGCCGGCCGTTTCGATACCAAGGGACAATGGCGTAACGTCGAGAAGAACGACGTCTTTCACGTCTCCGGTCAGAACGCCCGCTTGAACGGCTGCACCGAGGGCAACCACTTCATCCGGGTTAACGCCTTTGTGCGGTTCTTTGCCGATCAGCTTCTTGATGGCTTCTTGAACGGCAGGAATACGAGTCGATCCGCCGACAAGAATGACCTTGTCGATGTCGTTAGGCGACAGTCCGGCGTCGGACAGCGCTTGACGAGTAGGCGAAAGCGTGCGTTCTACAAGGTTCGCGGAAAGCTCCTCGAATTTGGCGCGCGTCAGATTCATCTCCAAATGCTGAGGCACTCCGTCGACCATCGTGATGAACGGAAGCGAAATCGTCGACGTCAGAACGCCGGACAGCTCTTTTTTCGCTTTTTCCGCTGCGTCTTTCAAACGCTGTACGGCGCCTTTATCTTTGGAAAGATCGATGCCGTGTTCTTTTTTGAATTCGGCAGCCAAGTAATCGATAATCACTTGGTCAAAATCGTCGCCGCCGAGGTGGTTGTCGCCGCTTGTCGCCACAACTTGGAACGTGCCGTCGCCAAGGTCGAGGATCGAAACGTCGAACGTACCGCCGCCAAGGTCGAATACGAGAACGGTCTCTTCTTTTTTGTCGTCCAAACCGTAAGCAAGCGCTGCAGCCGTAGGCTCGTTGACGATACGCAGCACTTCGAGGCCTGCGATTTTGCCTGCATCCTTCGTCGCTTGACGCTGGCTGTCGTTAAAGTAAGCGGGAACCGTAATAACCGCTTGCGTAACGGTCGAACCGAGGTATGCTTCGGCATCGGATTTCAGCTTTTGCAGAATCATTGCGGAAATTTCTTGCGGCGAATAATCTTTGCCGTCGATCGTTTCCTTGTGATTCGTTCCCATATGACGTTTGATCGAGCTGATCGTACGGTCGGGGTTCGTGATCGCTTGGCGTTTGGCGGATTCGCCGGTAATGCGCTCGCCGTCTTTCTTAAAGCCGACTACGGATGGCGTTGTGCGGTTTCCTTCGGGATTCGGAATGACGACGGCTTCGCCGCCTTCCATAACCGCTACGCAGGAGTTGGTCGTTCCCAAGTCAATACCAATAACTTTACTCATAATCGTGGTTAACCTCCCTGATTGGGCTTGATTATTTGTTTTGGAGCTTTTGCGGATTATCCTTTAGTGCTGACTTTGACCATAGACGGCCTAAGCACTTTTTCTTTCAGCATGTAGCCTTTTTGCATTTCTTCGACGACGGTGCCGTCTTCATGCTCGTCGGATTCCACCTGCATGATCGCTTGGTGCAGCTCCGGGTTAAACGGCTGTCCGACCGCTTCGATCGGCGTAAGCCCTTCCTGGACGAGAACCTGATCGAGCTGCCTGAACGTCATCTCGATCCCTTTGACGAGCGAGGCGAAATCCTGCGATTCTTTTGTTGTCGAAATCGCGCGTTCAAAATTATCTACGACGGGAAGCAGCTGCTCGATCAGCTTCATAGAAGCGTATTTCGCAAAGTCTTCCTTCTCCAGTCTGGAACGGCGGCGGAAATTATCAAAATCGGCTTGCGTACGCAAATACCGTTGATAATGCTCGTCAGCCTGCTTGCGCAGTTCATCTAGCGGATCGCTCTGATCGGCTTCGCCGGAATCGGCGGAGCCTGCTTCGGAAGCGGCTTCGGGCTCGGAAGCGTCATATGTAGTGCTTTCCGATTCGCCGGCAGCCGTATCAACGGATTCCTCCGTTATCGTTTGATCGTTTTTATCCTGTTCTTTCAAGATATGTTCACCTCCTTAATAAGGCTCTTACCCATCATGATTCGTTTTCATTTTTACCACGGTTTGAATGCGAAGCACCGCTCCCGCCACTTCGCCTGCCGCTTGCAGCGCATGCAGCTTGACGATGGAAGGATCGACGATCCCCGCTTTCTCGCAATCGATAAGCTTGCCGGTATCGCAATCGATGCCGATGGAATCGATCCCCTCCGCGAGTTGAGCCGCCCGCGCTTCCTCCACCTTCTCAAGCGGATTGAAGCCGGCATTCGTCACGATTTGCGAAAACGGCTTGCGCAAAGCCTGAGCCGCCGCTTCCATGCCGAAGCCTTCCATTCCGGTAACCGCTTCGCGGCGGCGCTCCAGCTCGCGGGAGAGCGCAAGCTCGATCGTACCGCCTCCCGGTACATAACCGCTTTGGAAGGCAGCCTGTACGGCCGCCGCCGCATCTTTCGCGATGCGCAGCTTCTCGCCTGCCACATCCTTCGTGCGCGCGGTCACGATCGCGGTTACGAAGCTTCTGCCGCTGCCGCCGGAGAGCCGGACTTGTCCGAGCGTTTCATCGTACCGGATATGGCGGATCTGACCGAGCGATGCCGCAAGTTCGTCGGCTGGCTTCTTCAGCGCGGAACGCCGCAGCGGCTTCGCTTCGGCCATCTCGCATAGCCTCTGCAGGTCTCTTCCGGCGACGCGCTGCAGCAGCATGATGCCGTTATCTTCGCAAAACTGCTCGGCTTCCGGATCCGCTCCCCGTTCGATCGCGACGAGCGCGACCTTCAGCGCAGCAAGCTTTTGCAAATGCAGGAGAAACTGCTTTTTTTGCTCCATATGCGCTTTAAATCCGGACTCGGTTACCAGTGCTTCCTCATCCAGCTGTTCCGGCTCGAGCGCATCGACCAGTACGATGACGGCGCCAGAACGCTCTGCCGAATCCCGGTAAGGCGGCGAAAGCTTTTTGTTGATCAGGATGCCCGGCCATACTTCATTCGCTCCGTTCGAAGCGGACGTGAACGTTTCGGCCAAGCGGAAGGTCTCGCTGCGAAGCTGCCGCTCGCCGACCTGACTGGCCGCCTCCAAGACGAGCGCCGCAATGTCCTCGTGCTCGCGGCCGGCAATATAGGCGATGCGGCGAAGCATCGGATCGTCGAGACTCGCAATGCTTCGCGTCCGCTCCGACAAGCTCGCTACGGCAACGCGCACGGCTTCTTGAATCCCCTGCGCGACCTTAGCGGGAGGCACGCCCCGCAATACCTGGGCCACGCCTTCCTGGACGAGCGCCCCGGCAATGACGGTGGCGGTCGTCGTGCCGTCTCCGACTCTTTCCTGCTGGGCGCGCGCGACCTGAATCACCAGCCGGGCCGCAGGATGCGAAGCGTCCATTTTTTCCAAAATCGTGACGCCGTCATTCGTGATGAGCACATCGCCTTGGCTGCCGACGAGCATCGTATCGAGCCCCTTCGGACCTAACGTGCCTTCCACCGCCGAACAGATCGCGCGGACAGCGCCGGCATTGTTCTGCAGCGTGGCGAACCGTTCTTCCCCCTCTTGAGGGGACTGCTTCGGTTGACTCATCCTGGGCCTTCCTTTCTGCGCGCTCGCTTACTTATACCACCGCGACAAGATGGTTGCCATATCGACCGATAAGCGGTCAAGCAGATGAATCACCTTGCCGTATTCCATTCGGGTCGGGCCAAGTATGCCTATCGTTCCGAGCGGGTGTCCGTCCAACGAATAGGTTGCCGTGATCAAGCTGCAATTATTGATTGCCGCCAGGCTGTTTTCGCTGCCAATCCGCACTTGAATGCCTTCGGTAGCCGACGAAATGAGCTTCATCAGCTTCGGCGTTTCATCTAGCAGATCGAGCAGCTCCTTGACCTTGTCGACGTCTTTGAATTCCGGCTGCGTCAGCATATTCGTGGCTCCGCTGAGGAATACTCGGTCGCTCTGATCGCTCTCGAACACGCCTTCGAGCATCCGCATCAACTCTTCGTAGCCGTTCACATGCTTGCCGAGCTCCGTGCCGATCTCGTTGTACAGCTTCGTCCGGAAATGCGCGAGCGGGACGTTCAAAAGCTTCGAGTTCAGCAGATTGACAGCCTTCTCGATCTCGGACATCGGTATGCCTTCGGGAATCGTGACCATCTTGTTTTCCACATGGCCGGTGCTCGTCACGATAATCGCGACGGCGGTCTGCTCGTTGATCGGCACGATTTGCAGCCGTTTCAGCGTGGTGCTGAACACTTCCGGTCCGAGTACGATCGACGTATAATTCGTTAACCCGGAAAGCATAAGCGCAACCTGCTGGAACACCTGCTCGAGCTGCTGCAGCTTCTCCGCAAAAAACATTTTCATGACGTTCAATTCCGGCCCCGTCCCGGACACCGCGCCATAGTTGACCAGATGATCCACATAGTAACGATACCCTTTGTTGGAGGGGATGCGGCCGGCGGACGTATGAGGCTGCTCCAGAAAGCCGAGCTCTTCGAGATCGGACATCTCGTTACGAATCGTGGCAGGACTGAACGCAACGTCGCCGCGCTTCGAAATGCTGCGCGAGCCGACCGGCTCGGCAGAACGTATATAATCGTCAACGATGGCATGAAGGATCATCTTTTGGCGTTCGGACAACATGCGTTTCACCCCTTCTGCACCATTCGTAGAGCTTTATAGAAACAATGTCTTCTTCTCTATAAGTAGCCGTACATGGTTCAAATCGATCCTATCGTTAGCACTCGTTATCGATGAGTGCTAATCGATATTTCAAAAATACCAAACTGCAGCGCCACTGTCAAGCCGAAGCTAGTTATTTTGGCGCAAATTAGGCGATTTTCGTCACTGCCCGTTCCAAACGCAAAAAGAGGACGACTCCGCTTCTCACCGAATGTGAAAAGCAGGCGATCCTCTTGGGGCCGATTGGGAGCAGGCTTACTGGGAAGCCGCTTTTTCGGTAATCCATTCTTCTTTCGTGGATAAATCCAGCATGCGAACTACGGCAATTTCGTCGCAGCAATGCTGCTTTTTGCAGTGGACGCAATCTTTCCAGACCTTCTCCGGGAATATTTCCTTCGGCACGACCGTAAATCCGTTCTTCTCGAAAAAGGCGACCTCGTACGTAAGCGCCATAACTTTCGGAATGTTTAGCACATAGGCTTCCTCTATCAGCTTGTCGACAAGCTTGCGGCCGATCCCTTGCCCTTTGTGCCCTTCGGTAATGCCGAGCGAACGGATTTCCACCAAATCCTTGCCGAGCTGGCAAAGCGAACCGCAGCCGACCAGCTGACCGTCAAGCTCCGCAACGATGAACGTATCGATGATCGCCTTCAGCGTTTCCCGCGTTCTCGGCAGCATGATGCCCTTCTCCGCGTAGCCCTGTATGATATGGTAAAGCGACTCCACGTCGTCGCCGGTTGCTTTTCTGCAAATGACCCCCATGTCTCATCCCACCTTAAAAAGGTAGTTCAAAATATCCCCTTTCGATAACGAAGCAGAACGGTTTGCCATTCGAAATCGAATCTTGAATTCACCTGAAAGCGGCCTATTTGAACTCTTGTAATTTTGTTGTTTCGCTAATACGAATAAATATACAACAAAACGTATAATCCTTCAAGAGAAAAATCCCACGAATTCGCCAAAAACGTCATTCGCATACATGATGGCCGCTTCCGACAGCTTGTAGCCTTCCGCCGTTTCCTCCAGCAGCCCGCGCTTCGTCAATCTGACGAGCAGCGGACCGAATGGTTCCTCAAGCGCGACGCCGAACTGTTCATGAAAATCTTGCCGGCTTACGCCCTTCAGCAAGCGCAGGCCGACCATCATAAAATCCTCCATCGCCTCATGGCGGGTAACCGGGGCGGTCTCCAGTACGGGAAATCCCTTGGCGGCGGCGTCGATATACGGCTGAACCCCTTTGATGTTCACATGCCGCACACCCCCGAGATAGCCGTGAGCGCCGGCGCCAAGTCCGTAATAGCTTTCGTTGCGCCAGTATGCGCTGTTGTGACGGCTCTCAAAGCCGGGCTTGGCGAAATTGCTGATTTCATACTGCCCGTAGCCGGCCGCCTTGAGCCGATCCATGATCAGCCGGTACATGCCTAGCTCGACTTCCTCTTCGGGAAGAGGCAGCTCGTTGCGCTGGAACAGCGTATGAAACAGCGTGTTTTCCTCCACCTTCAACCCGTAAATCGAATAGTGCTGCAAATCCAGCGCCAACGCGGCGCTGATCGACTTATCCAGCTGCTCAAGCGTTTGGTTCGGAAGCCCGAACATGAGATCGATCGATACGTTGCCGAAGCCGAGCTGGCGCGCGTTCTCAAGGCTTGCGTATACGTCGTCCACGCTATGAATGCGGCCGATTCGGGCAAGCAGCTCCGTATCGAACGATTGAACGCCGAAGCTGAGCCGGTTGACGCCGCCTTCCTTCATAACCGCCAGCTTCTCCCGGTCGGTCGTGCCGGGATTGGCCTCCATCGTCATTTCCGCGCCAGCGGCCCGCTGCGGGAAGTACGTGCGCACCATACGCAAAAAGACGTCCATTTGCTCCGGCGTCAGCACCGTCGGCGTACCGCCGCCCACGAAAATCGTGTCCACTTGCTCCGGAACGATGCGCTTCACCGTCCATTCCATTTCCCGCTCGAGCGCGTTCAAATAGTCCATGACGGGCTGGCCCTTCAGCACATAAGAGTTAAAGTCGCAGTAATGGCATTTGTTCGTGCAAAACGGGATATGAATATATACCGCGCGGGGCGTTTTCCACCACGGCCGTTCGGACATGGGTAGCCCTCCTTTTTACAAACCGCCGGACTTTTGCGAAAAACCAGAAAAGCGACCTCGCTAATAAGGTCACTTGTCGGTTTCCTGCTTGGGCGGCGGGTTGTTTGATTGGTTTCTTTATGCGCAGCAGCCCGGACAGCCATCCGGCAGTCCGGCGCTGCGTCCATTCCGTTTACTCGTCTATTTTCAGCACGGCCATGAACGCCTCTTGCGGCACCTCGACGCTGCCGACCTGCTTCATCCGCTTCTTGCCTTCTTTCTGCTTCTCAAGCAGCTTCCGCTTCCGGCTGATGTCGCCGCCGTAACATTTGGCAAGAACGTTCTTCCGCATCGCCTTGACGGTTTCCCGGGCGATGATCTTCTGGCCGATCGAAGCCTGAATCGGAACCTCGAACATTTGCCGGGGAATCAGATCCTTCATCTTCTCGCAAACGACCTTGCCGCGCTGATAGGCGCGGTCGCGGTGCACGATGACCGACAAGGCGTCCACTTGTTCGCCGTTCAGCATGATGTCCATCTTCACCAGATTGGAACGCTTGTAGCCCGACAGCTCGTAGTCGAACGAAGCGTAACCTTTGGTACTCGATTTCAACTGATCGAAGAAATCGTAGACGATTTCGGACAGCGGCATGTCGTAAGTCAACGTAACACGGTTCGTGTCCAAATATTCCATGTTGACGAAATCGCCGCGTTTGCCTTGGCAAAGCTCCATAATCGTCCCGACATAGTCGTTCGGCACGATAATCGCCGCCTTCACGTACGGTTCCTCTACAAATTCGATTCTTTGGGGATCCGGGTAGTTGGACGGGTTGTCGATGCTCAGCACTTCCCCGTTCGTCAGCGTCACTTTATAAATAACGCTCGGCGCCGTCGTGATGAGCGGGATGTTGAACTCCCGTTCGATGCGCTCCTGTATAATCTCCATATGCAACAGTCCAAGGAACCCGCAGCGGAAGCCGAAGCCGAGCGCCGTCGACGTTTCCGGTTCGTAACGAAGCGATGCGTCGTTCAGCTCCAGCTTTTCGAGCGCCTCGCGCAGATCGTTGTAATCCGACGTTTCGATCGGGTATAGCCCGCAAAACACCATCGGATTGATCTTGCGGTAGCCGGGGAGCGGCTCGGCTGCAGGGTTCTTCGCGTCCGTGATCGTATCGCCGACACGCGTATCTTTCACGTTCTTGATACCCGCCACGACGAAGCCTACGTCGCCTACGGCAAGCTCGTTGACCATCGTCATCCGCGGCATGAACGCGCCGACCTCAATAACCTCGAACGTTTTGTTCGTAGCCATGAACGTAATTTTCGAGCCGGGGCGAATGGAGCCGTCGACGACGCGGACGTAAACGATAACCCCTTTGTACGGATCGTAATGCGAGTCGAAAATAAGCGCTTTTAGCGGCTGATCCGGATCGCCCGTCGGGGCGGGAACTTTGAGCGCCACTTGCTCCAAAATTTCCTTAATGCCGATCCCGGCTTTTGCGGAAGCGAGCACGGCTTCGCTGGCGTCCAAACCGATAACGTCCTCGATTTCCTGTTTTACCCGCTCCGGCTCCGCGCTCGGCAGATCGATTTTGTTGATGACCGGCAAAATTTCCAGGTTGTTGTCTAACGCCAAATATACGTTGGCGAGGGTTTGCGCCTCGATGCCCTGAGCGGCGTCGACGACGAGCAGCGCGCCTTCGCAGGCTGCCAAGCTGCGGGATACCTCATACGTAAAGTCGACGTGCCCCGGCGTGTCGATCAGGTTGAAAATGTATTCCTCGCCGTCGTCGGCGCGATAGCCGAGACGAACGGCCTGCAGCTTGATCGTAATGCCGCGCTCCCGTTCCAGATCCATCTGATCGAGTACCTGCTCCTGCATTTCCCGTGAGGAGAGCGTACCGGTATATTCCAATATCCGATCCGCCAGCGTCGACTTACCGTGGTCGATATGGGCTATGATCGAAAAATTTCGTATTTTCTTTTGTCTGGCTCTCATGTCCGCCATCAATGATCCCCCTAAAGTTTCTCAAGAAACGTACTCTCGATGAACGCCTTCATCGACAGCTGCTAATTTGCAATACCTTTAATTATATCAGTTGGCGTTCGATGCAGCAATGGACAACCGTTTACCCCTCGTTTTGAGGCGAGCGCGGCGGGACAATCACAGAAGAAGCTCGCCGTCGCCTCGGCCGCCAACATTTTTTCTTGACAATCACACAGCGATGCCGTATTATGAATAATTAGGTTTATTGATGAATCGCAACAACACCCTCAGCAACAAAGATTTGACCCTTCTTTGTCCTTAACAAGGCTGCAAGACTTCAGGTGTTTCCAAGATTCTATTCCCCTCGATTCCTTTATTACATTCCAAGTGCAAGTCAAGGCATATCGGCTAATTCATTCTGGCGCGGCCTAGGAGCCGCAAGAACGGTTGAGAGGTAGGGCTTCCGTCGTTTTAGTGATCAGGAGTACGCAAGAACGAGAGCAAGGGATAATAAACCCACCACATATAAGATTCATTCGCGACAAAGGACAACCGCCCCGATATCGATCGGCATGGTTGTCCTTTGTCGTTTCTTGGCGCGTTTCCTTCTTAACCGAAGATCGCTTCGAACAACGATACGATTACCTTCAAGCATACGTTCGCCGCCCGCCGGAGCAGGTCGCCGATCCCGTTGCTGACGCGATTCACGGCCGATTCCTCGATTACAGCCTGCTGCTTCGCCGCCTTATCGATCTGCGGTTGTCCCTGAGCCGGTTTGGCTGGCGCCGCCTGATCCGGCTTCGGTTTCGGTTGGCTCGCTGCCGCGGCCGGACTTGCTTGAGCGGTCTTGGGGCCGGCTTGCGCCTCTACGGCATCTATGGGCCCATTGATCCGCTCGATGCCGCGCGTCGCCACATCGACGCCGAAAAAAATACCGAAGCCTGCGGCGAACAACGCGAGCAGCAACTTAATCGAAATCGGCTTGGCTGAACCGTGTCTCATCGGAATCGACTCCTTAACGTTTTACTTTGCCAGCGCCGTCTGCGGAGGCGCGTTCACCTTTTCGGCATCCCAATATAATTCCGCAATGATCTTCGCGAGCTCGTCGGCGGTCCGGTAACATTCCTCCAGCGTGTTGTAGGGGCCGCCAATTTCGATAAGCACGCTGTTTGGCGACAGAGACTGATTATATTCCGCTTGTCCGTCGTGCTGGGTCTTCCCCCAAATCCCGTTTGAGATGCCAGGCAGCTTTTGCTCCAGCTTTTCGTGAATCGATGCCGCAAATTTCTCGTTCTTTTTCCAGTTCGGATTTTTCTGGCCGATGATGAAGAAGGTTCTGGCGTAATCTTTGCCGTCGATCGATACGGTCGTCGCTTTGCGGGAACCCGAATCGCGGTGAAGATCGAAAACGAACGAAATGTCCGGATTAGCAGCAAACGCCTCTTTGACCGTTTTTTGCGAATATTTATAGGAATAATTGAAATTGTACCCTTTTTCCGTAGAAGAATAATCGGGACTGTAATCGATCGATCCGATGCCCAGATCGTTCAGCTTTTGCTCCAGCCGTTTGCCGACCAGCGTCACGTTCGTCTTGGAGTCGTACGCCTCGCTCGGCTCAAGCCCTGGCGCGAGATGCGGCAGGAACGACTCGCGGTTATGCGAGTGATAGATGAGCACGACCTTCTTGCCGCCTGTCGTGGGCTTCGCCTGCGAATCGGGTGAAACGGAGGGCGAAGGCGACGCGGACGGATGCGGCGTTTCGGCCGACGGAGACGGTACGGAGGGCGAAGGCGTTGCACCGGGCTGCTGCGAGCCGTTCGCGGACATGCCTTCCGCTTCGTTAGCCGGCGGATAATCCTCCGGCGAATAATCCGAATTGCCGTTCGGCCCTTTGCGCAGCAGGACGGCATTGTCTCTGCCGAGCCCCGGCACCTCTCTGGCAAGCATCGTCTTGGGATCGCGAAGATTGATATCCGTCAGCATGCGGAACACGAACCCGATGACATTTTGCTGCGAAAATGCGGTCTCCGTCCTCTCCTTGCGCAAATGCGGCACCTCGAGGCTTAACATGTCCATAAAAAAATCGCTTGAAACGGAGGCGGCCACTCCTCGCATCGACGAGACGGGAGATGCATTTACTTTGGTTTGCACATAGCCGATTACGCCTATCCCGACGAAAAACAAAAAGGTAGTGATGAATAAAATGCCGAACAGCTTGGTTGCATATCCGGCACTCCGGATCATTTTGCGGAATTTGCCAACGTCGATCATAAAAGCGGACCATTTCATCGGTATGAACCCTCCTCAGCTTCGATGCGTATTCCTTCCGACTTGGAGACGCGTCCCGATTCAACCATTCTCTCAGCTCGGGTCTTGCATTCCTTTTACTAGAATCTATGAACCGTTTGAAAGAAATAGAACCTCCTTTTGGAAGCGAAGCATTTACTAGAGTTTGCGGTACCCGGGCGGTCTATCCCGATCCATAAAAAAAACGCCTATCGGCGTCTTTGCGGAACAAAATACGTTATGTTAGGCAGAAACCGCATCCGCTCTCGCGCAGAATGATCGTCCCGCCCCTGATCCAACAAAAAAGAACGATCCGCAGATCGCTCCCGGTCATTCTTCCTTAGCTTCCTTACATTATGAAAGGATGCCGTACCCCGCAATCGCCGTAGGCACTTCACGCAAAGTCGGCACCTGCAAGAAAGCTCCCTTGGGCCGAACGTGAATGTCGACGATATTAAATTGCCATTCCAGTATAGCCGGTACGTGAACGGCATGTATCCCCGTTTCCAAAGCGGGAACGATGTCCGTCCGGATGGAATTGCCGATCATCCACGTCAAGTCGCGGTCGAATCGCTGCTTGTTCAAAATGTCCTCCAGCGCGTCCGTCGTCTTGTGGCGGCGAATGAAGACGCGGTCGCCGAAATACGTTTCAAGTCCGAGCGCCTTTATTTTACGCTCTTGGACGGTGGCCACTCCGCCTGTGTACAAAAACAAGGAATGGCCTTCGCCCTTCAGCAAATCGAGCGTTTCCACCATGTTCGGATAAGGCTCGACCTCTTGGTCATAGACGGATTTGCCGAGCTCCCGGAGGCTCTCTTCCTCCGAACGGGACGTTTCCCTTCCGGTCAAGGCGGAGAAATAATGGTACGTATCTATGAGCGACTGCGGGAAATGATCGGGCATGAAGCCTTGCACCGCCACTCTCGCCGTATCGATTTCAAGCTGTTTCTTCTTCACCTCGTCCGCCGTCAGCCTATCCGAAGCAAACCAGGTCATCAATTGATCGGCGCATTGATCGATGACCATATCAAAATATTTGTTGCAATGAACGAGCGTATCGTCGAGATCGAACAAAAGCGTTTGTGGCCGCATATGCAACATCCTCCATTACCCTGCGCAGAACTTAATCGCTATAATCGGAACCGATAATCTTGCTAGCCGTGAAGCATTTCCCGGTCCGCAGGCTTACTATATCTTATTTTATGCATTCTAGCAATTTGACGATCGCCTAATCCGCAGCTCCTTTTGAAAGCCCGGCAGCTATTATACGCTTTCGGAAGTTATCCTCCCGTTCAATAGAAAAGCCCGTCGCAGCCCGCGGAACGGGTTGTGAACAGGCTCCTTCATGTACGGACGGCTAATGAGTATAGGCCGCTACGTTCTCGGTATCAACCGCATCGTGCAGGGCGGCGTTCAAGCCGCTGGCGATAATGTTGGCGATATCCTCAATGAATTGGTCGATTTCCTTAGGCGTGACGAGCAAATCGTGACCGACGGGGTTCAGCACTTCCCTCACAAGCTGCAGCCTGTCGCTCTCCGGCATTCCGTCCAGCATACCGAGAATTTGCCCGGTATTCTGAGTCTCCTGCTTGAAGTGCTTGATCATCAGATCGATGCTGCTGTCAACTATCGTCGATGCATAGACGACAGTCGGGACGCCTATCGCAATAACCGGCACGCCGAGAATTTCCTGCGTCAGCCCGCGTCGCTTATTTCCGATACCGGATCCGGGATGGATCCCCGTATCGGCAATCTGGATCGTCGTATTTACGCGATCGAGGGATTTGGACGCGAGCGCATCGATGGCGATGACAAAATCAGGCTTCGACTTTTCGACGATCCCTTGTACGATTTCGCTGCTTTCAATCCCCGTCGTTCCGAGCACGCCAGGCGCAACCGCGCTTACCTGACGGTAGCCGGGGCTAACCTGATCCGGCATCAGCTCGAAATAATGGCGGGTCACCATGACGTTCTCGACGACTAACGGTCCGAGGGAGTCCGGCGTCACGTTCCAGTTGCCAAGCCCGATAATGAGCGCTTTGGAGTTTTTGTTCACGCCTGCCTTCACTAGAAACTCTTCGAATTGCTGGGCAAACTTCGTCGCCACCCGATCCTGAAGATCGGAATCCTTTTGTCTTAAGCTCGGCACTTCGATCGTAATGTAGTGGCCCGGCATTTTGCCGATCGATCTGGCCGCTTGCTCCGACGTAACGTCGATTACCGTTACTTTGACGCCTTCTTCCTCGATTGTATCCATATGTACGCCGGGAATGGCCGAGCCGCTCTTCTTAGATGCGAGCTCATTGGCCTCCACCGCCAAGTCGGTATGCGCCGAAAAATCAAAATAGTCCATAAAGGTTCCTCCTGCGGCCGTATTTTGGGGTTATTGTTCAACCAAACGGCGTATCTTATTCAGATTTGTACGGGCATCCGGTGCGGCTTGCAGATGGTATTGCTTTTTGAAAATTACCATGGTAGAATATCAGGAGTTGTCATTAAAGACATGTTTCACTTTTAAGCTGGTCTAGGTAGGAGGTGACTGTAATGCCAAACATTAAATCTGCCATCAAGCGCACGAAAACGAATGAAAAACGTCGTCTTCGCAACGCATCCCAAAAATCCGCACTTCGTACGGCTGTAAAATCGTTCGAAACTGCTGTTGATTCGCAAAATGTGGATACTGCGAAAGCAGCTCTCGTCAATGCGATCAAGAAGCTCGACAAAGCAGTGACGAAAGGATTAATCCATAAAAATACGGCTAACCGTAAAAAGTCCCGCTTGGCGAAATTGCTTAACGCATCCGCTCAAGCGTAAGACATCTACGAACATACTTAAGGAAGCCGGCGTCTCGCCGTTCCTCCTTTCGAAGTGACAAAATCCCGCGCAGCTCGCAAGAGCGGCGCGGGATTTTTGCTGTCTTCGCTCGTTCTTCTCCCGATATAAGGAACAGCGGCATCCCCTTCCGGTTATGCCGCCACATGCAGGATAAACATTTCGAGCCCAAGCACCTTCTCGATTCGTCCGCTTTTGATATTGTAGTCCAGCTCGGCCAGCTGCGTCATAATGCGCTGCAGCCGCTCGTTGTCGTATTTGCGCCCCTGCTCCGCCGCCAGCTTGATCGGGAAAGGATGGCTGCCGAGATGTCCCGCGATCTGCTGCTGGGAATAACCCTGCCTCTCCAGCTCTTTTACCTGCCAGATCAACCGGAACTGGCGTGCCATCAGCACTGCGATCTTGATCGGCTCCTCGCGCTGCTTGAGCAGCTCGTACATGATCGCGAACGCCTTCTCAATGCGCCGCTGAACGATTTCCTCGATCAACAAAAACACGTTTTGCTCCGTACTGCGCGCAACCAGCTCGTCTACCATCGCTTCCGTCACTTTGCCGCCTTTGCCCGCGTAGAGCGAGAGCTTCTCCATTTCGGAAGCCATCGCCTGCAGCTGTCCTCCGGTATAAAGCGCGAGCATCTCGGCTGCGCCGGTGCCGAACGAAAACCCTAGCTCCTCGGCATGCCGCGCCGCCCAGCGGTTCAATTCGTCCGAAGATAAAGCCGAGAAGGGCTGAACCGCCCCCAGCTCCTTAAACGTTTTTACAAGTTTTTTTCGTTCGTCCAGCTTGTCCGCTTCGACGGTAAATACCAGAATCGAGTGCTCGACCGGCGCTTTCACGTATTCCAGCAGCCGCTCGACGCGATGCTCGATTTTGCCGCTTTCCTTTGCCCCCGTGAAGAAATGGGCCCTGCTGGCGACGATTACTTTGCGCGGCACGAAGAAAGGCAGCGTTTCCGCATCCTCCAGCACGACGTCCAAAGGCGTCTCCGCAAGGTCATATTTGCTGACCGCAAGCTCGCGGTGCTCCTCTTCGACGTTCTTCTCTATTAAAGCCGCTATCCAGCGGTTCATTAAATACAATTCCGCGCCGTAACACACTGTAACCGGAAGCGGCGCACGATTCCCTTGTCCTTTACGCGTGCCGTTGTCTGCCATCCTGCCACCGCCATCCTCCAAAATTGATATCATCATAACATACCTGAGCCAGGACGACTACGTTCTCCTTTATGCGATGACGTTTTCGGTTACTGAAATGAAACTAGCTTTGAGCGAAGCGTAGCGGTTTGCCAGCGCTCAAGCAAAGACAAAGCGACCACGCCGGATTCGTTCCGGACGTGATCGCTTTGTCCCAGCACAGCAAGCTCGACGGGAACCGGAAGCGGTCTCCTTCGAATGACGTAAAACCGGTGAATCTGCTTCCGCCCAAGGTTCAGAGCTAGTATTGCGGCTCTCCGTAACGGTTCGGCTGCGGAAATACGCCTCTCCTGTGTGTGGAGCTGATGCGAATGATCGCGCCTTCGGAGAATTCGAACCGGTTCACGCACGTTTATATAAACATCCGGACAGCAAGCTCTAGAAACTTCCGCCGGATGATTACCCTTGAAGGGCGCGGTTGCTAAGTGCCGTTTGCTATACTATACGTAGCAACTGTCATAAACGTGCATGCCGGATCCGATTACGGTTTGATCTTTCTGCCTCCGAAATCGATCTCTTGAAGCTTCTCCGCCCCATTAGCCATCACGACGGTATACTGCAAAACCGTTCCCGACCACGCTTCCAGACGGAGCGATTTGGCATCGATCCAATCCGGCGATTCGGCGATCACGCTGCCCTCCGCGTCCAGCACCTTCACATGCTGCCCGCTAATAACCGCTTTGTAAGTTTTATTGGGCGACTCGAGCCCATCTGGCGACGGATGGGACGTTAAAGACAATTTCCCGCTTTCGGTTGTTTCCTGCTTGTCGGGAGCGACGGAACTCCCTGTCGCATCCGGCCCCGGCGTCGTCACAGGAGGTTTCACCAGCGAAGGCATCTTAGAATTATCCATCGCGCCGGCCTCTTGCTCTTTGCTGCCGGATCCCGCTGAGCCTCCGGCGCTTGGCGTTGTGGCAGTCGGGCCTGTCAGCGACGAGGAAGGCTTCGGCGATGCGCTACCGGCAGTCGGCTTTGGAGTCGGCGAAGGCAAAACGCTCTTAGCCGTTGTGTTCGGCGACGGCGACAATGCTTTCACGGAAGCGCCCGGCTTTGCGGATGCCGACGGCTCGTTCGTAGGCGCCGTAACGGGCTTTTGCGAAGCGGGAGGCGCTTGCGGCGATTCCGTAGGAAGCGCCGTTTTGGCTTCATTGGAATCGGCCTTCTCCGGCGAAGCAGGTTCCTTGCTCTTGGTTGAGCCACCGGCGTCCTGGGCAGCAGCAGGTTTATTGGCCGATCCGCTAGTACTCATGGCTCGAACCTTATCCGACTTCGCCGCCAAGCTGTCCGCATTCTGATGCGACAACGGCTTCTGCTGGAAAAGGAATACCCCTACGATGACGGCGGCCGCAGCCGCGCCTCCGGCCCACTTCCATGAAAACCAGCGAACTTTAGGCGGTGCCTCCACTCGCTTGGTTCGATTCGTTCTGGCCGGAACGTTCCCGTTATCGCTGCGTATCGCCTTCTCCGCTTCCGCTGCATTCGGAGTCGTAAGGCCCAGCAGCGCTTCCCGTTCGCTTGCCGTTACGAACTTCCCCATATCCGGCTCGACCGTCTTGGCGGCGCTCTGTTCATCCATCATACGTTCCAATTGCGGCAAGATCGAATCCACGATGCTGAATGGCGGCACGACGTCCGGCAAGCTTTCCAACTCGTCCGAAAGGAGCTGCAGTTTTTCTAGCATATCGGCGCATTCGGGGCATTGCATCACATGAGCGAGAAGAAGCGCTTCTTCCGCCTGATCCAGGTCGTGGTCGACATAACGCTGCATAAATTCCATCACCTCTGGACATTTCATCCCCGAACACCACCTTTCTGATAATCTTTCAGCAGACTCTGCAGTTGCTGCCTCGCTCTGAATAAATACGACTTGACCGTATTAATCGGAAGTCCCAGCGATTCGGCGATTTCATTATAAGAGAAATCCTGCACATATCGCAGAACTACGACGCTTCGGTGATGCTCGGGCAGCATTTCGATCGCATGATGCACATCTTTCATTGTATCCCGAAATACAATTTCTTCTTCAACGTTCTCGCGGGAAGCAAAAATCATTTCGTGCTCCTCGATCGATACGGCAGGTTTGGCCCGGCGGAACTTATCGATGCAAATATTCGTGACGATACGCTGAACCCATGTTTTGAACAGCGCTTTTTCCTCATAAGAACCAATTTTCGTATAAATGCGGATCAGTGCCTCCTGCGAAGCGTCCATCGCATCCTGCTCGTTGCCGAGCATGTAGAAAGCGGTGCGATACACATGCGTTTCGATTTCGCGCAAAAGAGTAACCAAAGCCTCGCGGTCTCCGGCCTGGGCAGCTTTAATCGTTTCGGGCGCTACCACCTGGTACCCCCTCTCTTGCAACCTATTAGACGGAGCTAGCTCCGTAAATGTTGCAGGGTTTCGTTTCGGTTCGGTCCAATAACCGATTGTTTTTTTGTAAAATCGACGTTCTATGCATATGACTTCAGGATATGTAAGGGAATCTCTAGATTCCACCATCTCCTATGGTAGCAAAAAAAGGCGAAATGAGCCATATAGACCGGCGATTTGGGTAATATTTCAATCGTTTTTTTTCGAAGCGGCTGCGGATTGACCGAATGGAATCATTCATGCTACCATTAGTTTAGCATTTTAGAAAACTTAGTTTATTATAATAAACCAGCATGCGTGAAAGGAGGGCTACATGGACAAAAAATACTGGGTCCCTGCCCTGGAGCGAGCCCATGCCGTACTGCAAGCGATTGCCGAGGAACCGTCGCGGCTGAAGCTGATGGAGCTTTCCAAAAAGCTTTCCATTAACAAAAGCACGATGTTCAGTCTGCTGCATACGCTCGAAGCGCTGCACTGGGTCGTGCGCGACAAGGCGGATACATACAGTCTGGGCCCGGTATTCGCCCGTTTCGGCAGTTCGTATTTTCAGCAGTACAGCCTTGTCGACCACTTTCATAAAGAAGCGATCGAATCGATGCGCGGGATCGGAGAAACGATCCAAATGGGCAAGCTCGATGGACGAGACGTCTTTTATTTGGCGAAAATGGATGCCCCGTCCCCTGTTCGGATCGCTTCCGACCCCGGGATGCGTTTTCCCGCTCATGCGACCGGCCTTGGCAAAGCGCTGCTTGCCTGCCTGAGCGATGCCGAAGTGGACGCTTTATACGGCCGAGACGAGCCGCTGCCCCAAATTACGCCCTTCAGCCTGACGGATAAGCGATCGCTTCTCGCCGAGCTTGAAAGGGTGCGCCAAGACGGCTATGCCTGCGACCTGCAGGAGTCGGTCATCGGCTTTTGCTGCGTAGCGGCGCCTATCTTGGACAGCGACGGTCAAGCGAGAGCGGCGGTCAGCTTCTCGATGCCGCAGCATTTGTGGGAGCAGAAGAAAGACGCCGCCCGCGAAGAAATTTGCGGCCTAGCCGCCCGCTTGTCGCTATCGAACATGCGAAGCAACGCCTGAGTGCAGTTCCGTCTGTATTGGGATTGTTCTAGACCGGACGTTTACGAAACGGCTTTCTTAACGGAAAGCATAAGGAGCGAAAACCATGAGACTTCAAGACAAAATCATTCTCATCACCGGTTCCGGATCCGGCATCGGTAAAAGCACGGCACTTCTGTTCGGCAAAGAAGGCGCAACCGTTATCGTCAACGATCTGCAGGTCGACAAGGGAGAGGAAACGGCGGAAGAAATCCGCTCCGCCGGCGGCAGCGCCCTTTTCATCCAAGCCGACGTTACGAATCCCGACTCGGTCAAAGCGATGGTCGACCGCGTGATCGCAGAATATGGCCGCATCGATGTCCTCTTTAACAATGCCGGCATCTCCGGAGTAGGCGCGCTGCATGAAATTGAGCCAGAGCAATGGGACAAAGTAATGACCGTCAACATTCGCGGCGTTTACTTGCCCTCCAAGTACGTCCTCCCTCATATGATGGAAGCGCGCAAGGGCTCCATCATCAATATGTCTTCGTGCATCGCGGAAATCGGCCTAGCTCGCCGGGCTTCGTATTCCGCTACCAAAGGCGCCGTTCTGTCGCTTACCAAGTCGATGCAGGTCGACTATGCCCAGTACGGCATCCGAGTCAATGCGCTGCTGCCCGGGACGATTTTGACGCCCTTCGTCGAAAACTACTTGCGGACGTCGTACGACGATCAGGAAGCGGCGATCGCTTCGCTCAAAACGCGCCAGCTGAGCGGAGATCTCGGACGACCGGAGGATGTGGCTATGGCCGCCTTGTTCCTGGCATCCGACGAATCGAAGTTTATGATGGGTTCGCCGCTTTATATCGACGGAGGCGTCGTTTTCGGGAAAAACGCTTAATTCATTTCATTCACTCATTCATTCATTAGGAGGAGAATTTACTATGAAACTCGTAACATTCGTTCGCGAAGGACAAAACAACCTCGGCGTTAAAATCGAACAAGGCATCGTAGACATCGCTGCAGCCGTAGCTGCCGGCTTCGGTCCGCAAGGTGCGCCGACTGACGTTATGGACGTTATTGGCGGCGGGCAATCCGCACTTGCCGCTCTGCAGGCAACCGTCGATCAAGCCGTCGCATCCGACAAGCAGGAACTGCTTCTCGACGAATCGACGATCACCTACGGACCAAGCGTGACGAAGCCGAACAAAATCATTTGCGTCGGGTTAAACTACCGCAAGCACGCGGAAGAAACGAAAGCGGCGATTCCTACTTCCCCGATCTTGTTCAACAAATTCAACAATACGCTGACCGGACACGGCCAAGATATTCCGCTTCCGCGCACGTCGAACGAAGTCGACTACGAAGTCGAGCTGACCATCGTTATGGGCAAAAAAGCGAAATACGTTTCGCGCGAAGACGCTCTTTCGCACGTATTCGGCTACAGCACGGTCAACGACGTTTCCGCTCGCGACCTGCAATTGCGCACCCAGCAATGGCTGCTCGGCAAAAGCTGCGACCGCTTCAGCCCGCTCGGACCGTATCTGGTTTCGGCCGATGAAGTCGGCAACCCGAACGATCTCCAGCTCACGACGATCGTCAACGGCGAGGAACGCCAAAACTCGAACACGTCCGACATGATTTTCCACTGCGACGAAATCGTCAGCTACATCTCGCAGCACATGACGCTCGAGCCCGGCGACATTATTTTGACAGGTACTCCGTTCGGCGTTATTCTCGGCTACCCGAAAGATCAACGCGTCTATTTGAAACACGGCGACGTCGTTACCGTCGAAGTCGAAAAGCTTGGCGCGTGCACGAACCGCTTCGTAAACGAAGCGTAATGGTTTAGAACGGATGCGGCTAGGGATTCCTCCTAGCCGTTTTTTGCTGTTGGCAATCCCGTACGTTAACCTTTCCCTCCCACGCCGAATACAACATAGATAGGCGATATTATTACAGGGTAAGGGAATGGCTGTCATGAATCAGAAATCCGATTTAGAGCGTGCAATCGCAATTTTGACGGAAAAGCTGCAGCAGGCGCAATCGCCAGACGGCGCTTTTCGTTTTTGCCTGGAAGGCGGTCCGATGACCGATGCGAATATGATCATTCTGCTCCGTTCGCTAGGCGATCATGATGAAACGCTCATCGCTAAGCTGTCCGACAAATTGCTTGCGTCACAGCAGTCGAACGGCGCCTGGCGGCTGTACGAGGACGAACCCGGCGGAGGCAACCTGTCGGCGACGGTCGAGGCCTACAACGGCTTGCTGTTTTCCCGCCGCATCGCTAAGACCGACCCTCGCATGCTGGCGGCCAAACGGTTCCTTTTATCGGCAGGCGGACTCGGACAGGTCGGGATGCTGACGAACGTTACGCTCTCCTTGACCGGGCAGAAAAAATGGGGCGATTATTTCGCTTTTCCGCTAGAAATCTTGCTGCTTCCTCCTAAATTTCCGGTAACGATTTTCGATCTGTCCGTATCCTCAAGGGTGCACATGATCCCTATCCTTGTGTCCTACCAGCTCCGCTTCTCGCTGCCTACGGTAGAAACGCCCGATCTGAGCGATTTGTACGCCTCCTCTGCGGAAGACATCCCGGGGAGCGAAACCACATCTTGGTCCGATATTTTTGCGTTCAAGTCCGAACATGACAACGAAAAGGAGTCACGTGGTCTTCATGATTCGGTTTTTCAATCCCTGAAGCAGCTCTATCAGTGGCCCTCCGACCTGCATGCCGAAGCCTTGAAGAAAGCTGAGCGGTTCATGCTTGAGCGGATCGAACCGGACGGATCCCTCTGCAGCTATGCATCCTCCACTTTTCTGATGATCTATGCCCTCTTGGCGCTAGGCTACGATAAACGACACCCGGTAATCGTCAAAGCCGTCTCCGCTATGAAACGGATGCTATGCGGTCATCCGGATGCCGGCGCCGGTGCGCATGCCCAAATTTTCACCTCTGAAATATGGGATACCGCGCTTACGAGCCATGCCATGCAGGAAGCAGGTCTAACTGCCGCTCATCCGTCCATCCAAGCGGCCGGCCGCTATTTGCTTTCTATGCAGCAAACCCGGTACGGGGATTGGCGCGTTCACAATCCGGCAGAACCGGGAGGTTGGGGTTTCTCCGATAACAACACGAGAATTCCGGATGTCGACGATACGACCGCCGCATTACGGGTCGTCGCCCGTTTACGAACCCAGCGGTCCGATTACATGGAGGCCTGGAATAAAGGATTGAACTGGCTGCTATCCATGCAGAACGACGACGGCGGATGGGCAGCATTCGAGAAAAACACGGACAGCAAGCTGCTAGCCATACTGCCTGCGCCGCATGCCAAAGACATTCTGGCAGATCCCTCGACTGCTGATTTGACCGGCAGAACGCTCGAATTTCTCGGAAATACGGCCGGATTGAAACAGCATATTCGTCTCGTCCGAAGAGGCGTAAACTGGCTGCTCGACCATCAAGAAAAGGATGGCTCCTGGTACGGTCGGTGGGGGGTTTGCTATATTTACGGCACCTGGGCGGCTGTAACCGGTTTGGCCGCTGCCGGCCTTTCTTCCGATCACCCCGCGATGCGTAAAGCCGCCAAGTGGCTGGTCGGCATCCAGCGCTCTGACGGCGGCTTCGGGGAATCTTGCACCAGCGACCTTCAGAGGCGCTACGTCCCGCTCAATGCTTCCACGCCGTCACAAACCGCATGGGCTCTCGACGCCTTGCTAGCCATAAACGGGAAGGTCACGCTGGAAATCGATAGGGCTGCAAGCTTTTTGGTGCACGCCGATCAAAGCCCGATATGGGCGGTAAAATACCCGACCGGCGCGGGTCTGCCAGGCGGTTACTACATTCGCTATCATAGCTACGGGCTCATTTGGCCGCTGCTCGCATTGAGCCGCTACCGGAAAGTGTATGACACAGAAAAGAAGTGACCTGAGCCGCAAAGGATGAAAGATTAAACGGGTAAACGGTTTTACCGGACTTTGTCGTATGACGAGAAGAGAATTTAAAAAAAGAAAGGAAGGGTCACCTTACGCGACGCTTCCTTTCCTTGTTATTGCCGGCTTAGCTTTCGAATGTCATCCACGGGGACTTCGATCGTTTCCGCTATTTTTTCAGGCGTAAATCCTTTATCCAGCAACTTTCTGATTATTTCTTCCCGCCCTTTTTCCATTCCCTCTTCCATGCCTTCCTCGTATCCCCATCGTTTCCAAGCCGGCATCAGCTCCATAATCGTCTCCCCTTCCTCCGGATATTGATCGCATAATTCCTTCAATATCGATTCTTCTTCCTCTTTATTCGGCTTAAAATATAAGTCGGCTACGGACATAATAAGCGCCATTCTCGCGTCATCCCATTTGCTTTGCAATCGTAACAGCATGCGCAGGTAAGCGATTCGCACCTCGCGCTCTTCCTTTTTATTATAGTCCATTTTTACAAGCAGTGCAGCAGCAACCGGATTATCCGAGCCGATAAAGGTACGCCAATGTTTGCTCCGCAGTTCAACCTTCAAAAACTGAAAGCGGAGGATAGGGTGATTCGGAATCGCGATTGTCAGCGTATCGGTTTCATCGCGAGCCTCATCGGCTGTAAAAATAGCAATGGGGATGATCAGTTTATGCTCTTTACGGTGACGCTCATTCGTTCCTTCTCCTTCTCCTCGCGGTTTTATTCAAGAGCTTAGCCTCATCTAATCGAAGCGAGCTTCAATGCTCCTTCAGCATCGTCATGACCTGCAAAACATCGCCCTTCATTCTCATCTGCACCTCGCCGTTCTTATCCGTCCTGAATAACTTGGCCTCATGCGAAGCAATCCGGTCAACGACCTCCGCCGCCGGATGACGGTAAATATTCGAAACGCCTACGGATATTACCGCAATCGACGGCTTCCACAACGACAACCATTCCTCCGTCGTCGACGTTTTGCTGCCGTGATGAGCGACCTTAAGCACATCTACCTTACTCGCGTCGCCGTCTTCCAACTGGGCATCCTTCGAAGCGGCAAGCGGCACCGTCTCATCTTCTCTCTCCAGCATCAACAGCTCTTCCTCTTCGGGCTTCTCCATGTCTCCCGTCATCAAGAAGCGAAAACCGTTCATCTTCAACATAAACACTAAGGAGACGTTGTTCTGCTTGCTCTCTTCTATGACTTCCGTTTCGCTTGTAGCCGCAGGGTATAGAAATTGAATATCCGTGTTTCCGTCCAGCTGCAGCCGGTCGCCGCGATTGGCGGACATCAGCGGTATTTGTTTGTCCAAAGCGGTCTGAAACAGCTTTGCGGTGCCGGCCCCTCTTTTGTAGGTGCCGTTATACACCATTTGCTTGACGGGGATTTGCTCGAGCACGGCCTGCAGGCCGCCGATATGGTCGGCATCCAGGTGCGTGATGATTAACGTGTCGATGCGGTGCACACCCCGTTTCTTAAGCAGCGGAACGAGCAGTTTGTTTCCAACGTCGAACGGTTCGGCGCGTTCCTTCCATTCCTCTCCTTTCTTGCGAAACGTGACCGTTCCGCCTCCGTCGATCAGCACATTCCGGTCGTCAGGCGTATGGATCCAGATCGCGTCCCCTTGACCGACATCCAGAAAGCTGACGATTCCTGTCCGTTCCAGGCGATCCGGGCTATAGCCGTAAATCAGCAGCAAGGCAGACAACAAGGCGTAGAACGGTATGGCCGCCTTATGACGCCAGCCCTGAGGATTGTCCAGCAACAGGTTTGCATGCAGCAGCTTTTGCGCTCGCCCGCGGCGGATCAAAGCGGCCAGCAACAAGCCGGCCGATCCGTACCAGCCTGCTATCCACCCTAAGGAAGGCGTCGGCCATATGAGGTGAAACAACGTGAATCTGTCCAGCAGATCGACTACCCAAGACGTGATCCCGTTTAACTTGACGACAGGCCACGCCAACCATTTCCCAACCGCGATTGAAAGCTCGCCGGCCAGCAGCGCCGCAGAGCCGAGCGGCGTGACCACGAAGCTGACAAGGGGCACGAGCGCCATATTGGCGATCCAAGACACTAGCGAGAACTGATTGAAATAGTAAACCGACAGCGGAAAGGATACCGCCTGCGAAACGATAGTCACCGCTACGGTGCTATTGACCATGCTGCTGCGAAAGGGGAGCAGGGAGGATACGGGCGGCACGGCTGCGATTAAGCCGAGTGTGACGAGGAAGGACAGCTGAAAGCCTACGTCCACTAAATAATAAGGATTTAGGACGAGCATTCCCCAACCGACGATGCATACGAGATGAAGACCGTCCTTGAGCCATTGCCTTCGGGCGGCATATAAAGCCAGCATCGCCATCAGTCCTGCCCGAATGACGGACGGCGAGCCGCCTGTCAACAGTACATAGAACGGAATCAGCCAAAGGGCGATAAGCAAGCCGGTTTCCCTTGTTACGCCAGCCGCGCGGGCGATCCATAGAATCACGGCTACGAAAACGGCTACATGGAGACCCGAAATAGCCAGCAGATGCGTCAAGCCGAGCCTCGAAAACTGCTGGAATTCGTACGGATCCATGTCGACGCGCAGCCCGATCAGCAAGCTCTTCATGTACCCTCCCTGCTCGCCCGGGAACAACCGGCCCGCGGTTTCGCCTAAACCGCTGCGTATGCGATCGTTCATTCGCAGGACGGCGAGCCAATCCATCGCTTTACTGCCGGTCACGTGAACCTGCTCCGTTCCCTTTATCGAGACAATGGTATGTATGCGCTGCGTACGCAAATAATTGCGGTAATCGAAGCCGCCGAAATTTCGTGCGCTCGACGGTAGCTTCAACTCGCCGGAGAGCATGACGTCATCTCCTCTCCCCCAAGCGTTTGCCATTGCCACCTCATCCCGCTCCAATAAGCGTACGGTAATCTGCACCTTTTCGCTAACCGCCCACTCCGCTTCCTCACCCTCCGTTAGAATGCCGGACACGTTCAGAACGAACGATACTTTGTCGCCGTCAATCGAAACGACCGACGCGATTCTTCCCCTCATTTGAACGGGCAATCCTTCATTGAAGTCGATTGCCGCGTTATCCGGCAGCAATTCGCTGACGTTGAGCCGATCGGTCCATTGATAATAGCAGCAAGCGGTTAGCGCCAGAGGAATGACATAAGCCGCGTGTCGCCAAGGCAGGCGGAATACGATCAGCGCCGCCAGCAGAGCCGCAGCGGCAATAAACGTCCGTTCCGGATTAAGCTGCCCAAGCGGCAGCTTTACGGCTGCAGCGTATCCGATAACCCAAGCCCAGGCATACACGACTACCGGCCTGATAAGTAAAAAACGCTCGGTTCCATTCAAAAATCTCCCCCCCCTTCCATACGGCGCGATAGCGGTCCGAAAAAACAAAAAGAACCCCTTTCATCCTTTCGGATAAAAGAGGTTCTTCCTCCGCATTCGCGTCAGTTGGTAACGTCCGACAAAGTCCCGGCCGGGGGCACATAGGACTCCAGCCTTCGTAGTACGATACCGCGCTCGCGCATCAGCGCAGTCACTTTCTCGCCATCCTTCGGGTAGCCCCGGTGAAAAACGATTTCTTTGACGCCGCTGTTGGCCAGCATGTTGGCGCATGTCCAGCAAGGCTGGTCGGTCACGTAAACCGTAGAGCCTTCCCGATCGCTTCGGTCGGTAAACAGCAGCAGGTTTTGCTCGGCATGAATCGTCCGGATGCAGCGCTGCTTGCGAACCATTTGCTCGATTCCGTCCACAAGCTTCACTTCAAACTCCTCCACCAGCATACAGCCGGCTTCCGAGCAATCCTGAACGCCCATCGGCGCGCCGTTATAAGCTGTGCCGAGCAATTTCTTGCCCTGCACAAGTACCGCTCCGACGCGCCTTCGCGAGCATTGCGAACGGGTCGAAGCCATATAGGCGATGTCCATAAAATAAGTGTCCCAATCTTTACGTCCCGTCATATTCGCACCCGCTTACTGTTGGCTTGCCAGAATCGCCTGATCGAGATCCGCGATAATGTCTTCGATGCCTTCCGTCCCGATGGACAGTCGGATCATTCCCGGGGAAACGCCTGCAGCCTCTTGCTCCTGCTCGTTCAGCTGCTGATGCGTCGTGCTTGCCGGGTGGATGATAAGCGACTTGGAGTCGCCGACATTCGCCAGATGGGAGAAAAGGGTAACCGCATCGATCAGCTTGCGTCCTGCATCGATGCCGCCCTTAATGCCAAACGTCATGATCGCGCCTTGCCCGTTAGGCATATACTTCAGAGCCAGCTTATGCGACGGGTGGCTAGGCAATCCGCAATAGCTGACCCATTCGACGGATTGATGCCCTTCAAGGTATTGCGCGACCTTGAGCGCGTTCGAGCTGTGGCGTTCCATCCGCAAATGGAGCGTCTCAAGTCCCTGCAGCAGCTGGAAGGAATTGAACGGCGAAATGGCGGCTCCCATATCGCGAAGAAGCTGAACGCGGGCTTTGATAATATAGGCGACCGGACCTACTGCGTCGGTGTAGACGACGCCGTGATAGCTCGGGTCCGGCTCCGTCAGGCCGGGAAACTTGCCGCTTCCTTTCCAGTCGAACTTGCCGCCGTCAACAATAATGCCGCCGATCGACGTGCCGTGGCCGCCGATAAATTTCGTTGCCGAGTGGACGACGACATCGGCGCCGTGCTCGATCGGACGAAGCAAATAAGGGCTTGGGAACGTATTGTCCACAATAAGAGGAATGCCGTTCTCGTGGGCGATTTTAGCGACCGCTTCCACATCGAGCACGTCGCCTTTCGGGTTGCCGATCGTCTCCGCATACAGCGCCTTCGTGTTCGGCGTTATCGCTTTGCGGAAATTTTCCGGATCGCTTGGATCGACGAACGTAACGTTAATCCCGATTTTCGGCAGCGTAGTCGAAAATAAGTTATACGTTCCGCCGTATAGGCTCGCCGCGGAAACGATATCGTCGCCCGCACCGGCAATGTTAAGGATCGAATATGTAATGGCAGCTTGTCCGGAAGCAGTCGCCAGAGCGGCAGCTCCGCCTTCGAGCGCGGCTACCCGCTTCTCGAATACGTCCGTCGTCGGATTCATCAAACGGGTATAAATATTGCCGAATTCCTTCAGCGCAAACAGATTCGCAGCGTGTTCCGTATCGCGGAACCCGTAGGAAGTCGTTTGGTAGAGCGGCACCGCTCTGGAAAGCGTTGTCGGATCGATTTCTTGACCGGCGTGCACGGCCAGCGTATCAAGGGAAAGCTTGCGTTGTTCGGACATACAGATTAGGCCTCCTCATTTTTGTAAATAACGTCTTTGTTTTCACTAGACTGGGTATATTCTCTCATATTTCCATAGGAAATTAAAGTCTATGTTCCGCGGACGGCGTGACAGCGGGCAAGCTATTTGTTCGTTCCCGCCACGACGATCATATCCTTGAGCGCTTCGTACGTTTTATCTCCGATCCCCTTCACCTTCGTAATTTCCTTAGGTGTCCGGAACGGGCTTTGCTCCCGGAAGGCGACGATCGCTTTGGCCTTGCTTTCGCCGATGCCCGGAAGCTTCATCAGCTCCTGCAGCGAGGCCGTATTCAGATCGATTTGCCGGCTCTGCTTTTGCGGGGTTTTGGCAGGCTTCGGGCTCGGCTGTTTTTGCTCATTCGCCTCCACGGGCCCTTTCTCATTCTCCCCAACTCCGGCTATTTCATTAGCCGGAACCGTTCCCCCTCGGCCAGCCGTTACACCGGCATCCGCCACCCGGCGCTCTCCTTCCGCCGAGCCTTCATACGAAACAGCCTGTTTACCCGATCCGCTAGACGGAGCGGGCGACCCCGCCGCAGCCTCGCTTGCCTTGGGGCCGCTCTCCTCACTCTGGCGCTTCATAACCGCCTCCAACTGCATATTCGTCTTCTGCATCCCTGCGGCGGCCGTCGAACCGTTATGAAGACGCATGGCCATGAATCCCGACCCGGCCGCAAGGCCGATCAGCCCGACGATCAGCCATTTTCCTTTTTGCGAAAACATTCCTTCTCCCCCTCGCTTCCTAATCCTGCGAATATCCCCTACAGCCTGCAAACCATAAAAACGCAACAAGGATAAACGGCTTCGCCGTCCTTTTAGGGACAAATGCGTTTACCGAGATTTAGAACGACTTCCACGATATGCTGTCTGATAAATGAAAAAAAGCCTCCACCCGCGACATGTCGCGAGTAAAGGCGGTGCTTCCGCTTACTGAAACGATATTGATTGCTTTTACTATACCTTGTCTATTCGGCTCTTGCAAGCGGGCTCCTCAAATCCGCAGAGCGGGTAGCATACCCCGGAAACGAATGCGCATGAAGGCGAAGCGTGGCGAATATACTTGATGAAGCGGGGGACGCCGCTGCAGCCGTGGCCGGTTGTTCGATTTCAGGGAGGGATTCACATGAAAATTGGTTTTATCGGTACGGGCAGTATGGGAAGCATCCTCATAGAATCGCTGATTCGTTCGGGGGCGCTTCTTCCGCAGCACATCGTCGCAAGCAACCGGACGGCCAATAAAGCGGAACAGCTGGCGTACCGTTATCCCGGTCTTCAAGCCGCGTCATCCAATGTTGAGGTGGCGGAACAATGCGGCATCATGTTTATATGCGTAAAGCCATCCGAATTCAAAAAAGTTATCGACGATATCAAACCGCGGACGAGCGCATCGCAGATCGTCATTTCCATTACGAGCCCTGTGCTGATCCGGCATTTGGAGGAGCAGCTTCCCTGCAAAATCGCCAAGGTGATTCCAAGTATTACGAACTACGTGGAATGCGGGCCGACGATATGCATGTACGGCGAAAGGCTCACGAATGACGATATCGAGCATATCGAAACGATGCTGGCCCGCTTTAGCCGGCCAATCCGCGTTTCCGAGAAGTACACGCGGGTGACCTCTGACATTTCGAGCTGCGGACCGGCATTTTTCGCCAACCTCCTGCAGAGCTTCATTGCCGCCGCCGTTAAAGAAACGGGCATTCCTTACGAGCAAGCGGCCTTCCTCGCCTGCGAAATGCTTCTAGGAACGGGAAAGCTGCTTACGGCCGGAGGCTTTACACCCGAATCGCTTCAACAACGCGTCGCGGTACCCGGCGGCATCACGGCGGAGGGCTTGAAGCTGATGAACGACGAGCTGCGGGACGTATTCAACCAGCTTTTCCGCATTACGCAAGCCAAATATGAAGAAGACGTCGACAAGGCGTCCTCGATGCTTAGCTGACTTTGGGGTCAGCTTTTACTTTGTATAGCTTCCAGTATTCGCCGAATTCCCGTTCCAGCGAAACCCAATCGGCTCCATTTGCATAGAGCTCGGGATACGAACGGTTCACTTGATCGAGTGCAAGCACCGCGACCGGATTCGGAAGCAAAATATAATCGACGTTATGCGTCCGAGGCTCGGCTAAGCTACTCTCGAAATCGCGATCGCTCGTCATAATAAATTGCTTAGGCATCCGGCTGCTCATAATGACGCCGAAGCTGCTGAACGAATCCGTTAAAATACGGGCATTCGGCAGACGCTCCCGCAAATAAGCCGCTACTTCTCGTTTCGCTTCCTGTTCCCTGTACAATTTATTGCGGTGAAACGCTTCGTATTCGTCGGAAGCCACCTTCGGATTGTTCATCGCCATCGTCAGAACGACGGAGCTTGCCAGTAAAGCTACGACCGCTAGCGCGCTCCATGTTTTGCGGTACTTCATCATGCTCCATTCGTACGGCAACCATGCGATTGCGATCGGCAGCGGGTACATGTAATAACGAATCCATGCCGCCGAAGCCCCTTTTAGCAGAAGCACAAACTGCATGGCCGGGATTGCGAACGCAAGCAGCAGCAGGATGACGAAATCGGTCTGGAACAACCGTCGCTCGCACAACCGAATCATCGCGATTAGCGCAACCGGCATGCAAAAATAGCTCATTTTACGGGCTACAAACGCTAGCGTTCGAACGGGATGGTTCGTCAGCGCCGCAAAAACCTCGTTGTTTTTGATAAGCTCGGCTTGTCCCAAATTACTGTAAGAGGAATGAAGGAAATAGAGCGCGTCTCCCATGATCGTATAGTTGAAAAATATCCACAGCAAGCCTGAAAAAACAGCAGGCGTAAGCAGAACGATCAAGGATCCCTCCGTTTTGTACAAGCGCTCGCTCAAGCTTAACGCGCTGTTTCGCATTCTGAGGTTGACGAGCATAACCGCCCCTGCGAAGGCTATGCCGAGCGGGACCGCCTCATACCGCGTCCAGAAGCCGAACGCAAGCATGAACGCGATAATGCTGATCGGGAACATGTCGTCCTTTTGAATCCAGAGCAAAAGCTGAACAACCGCCATCGTAATGAAAGTAATAAAAATCGATTCCGTCAGCCCGTTTGCCCCGTAATAAAAAATATACGGATTGAGCGCATACAGCAGAGCGAACGTGATGCTGAGCCATGGCTTCATCCCGAATCGAATGCCCGCCCTGACAAGCATCCCCGCCGTAAGTGCGGCAAACAGGCTGGTCATGAAAACAGCCGCCAGGCCGGAGGAAGCGATTTCCGGATAAACCGGGTACAGTACAAGCAGAGGAAGCTCCAGCAAGCTGGGGAGCGGATTCCAGACAAAGCCGATGTTCGCAAGTCCGGGAAAGCGGCTGTAAAGAGTATAGAAGGCGTTGGCTACGCGGCTCATGGCATCGCCGGACATAAAGCCGTATACATCGGTTAAGTAATAGCCGACCGCAAGCTCCAGCATAAAAACAAGCGTAAACACGCCCCATACCGAAAGCTTCTGTCTTCTCCCCATATGTCGCCCTCCCTTCAATCGCGATACCGCCGCCTGTTTTCAGGTTTGATTAACCGACACGCAAGCTTACATCCCTAACGGACCCGGGGGATTGTCCGGCGTATGGCCTTTCGCCAGCCCGTGCGTCGTCTTCTCCCAATAGAACGGCTTCGTAATGAGCTGCCAAGCCGCTTTAAATGCGGCGATACTCATCAATACCCAGTAGATCGGCGTAAGAAGCGCGTATTTCACGAGCCGATAGGAAAATACTTGCTGACGCTTCTTCTCCAAATCCTCGATGACCCAATAAATGCCGGCAACATTGCTGAACACGAACAAAAAATTGCCGATGAAAAATTCGGCAGCCGCCAAGTAATAGATGGCCCCCGGGAAAAATTGTTTAATGATCGCCAGCTTCCAGCCGTACCAAAGCAGCAGCATCAGCCAGTATCCGGGGTTCAGAAGCGGCAGAAGCGGCGTCGCCAACACCATCACCTGAAAGCCGAAGAAGCCTTTCGTGCCAAGCTCCCGCCACAACCGCAGAGGGTTTCGCATATGGACGAGCCATGTTTGCATGTAGCCTTTAATCCAGCGCGAACGCTGCCGAATCCAATTGCCGACGCGGCTGTTCGCCTCTTCCCACGTACGCGAGTCGACGATGGCCGTCGTATAGCCCGACTTGTACAACCGGATGCCGAGATCGGCATCCTCCGTTACGTTGTACGGATCCCATGCGTTAATTTCGCGTAGGACCGACATTTTGAAATGATTGGAGGTTCCGCCCAGCGGAATCGGAATATCAAGCTGCATGACGCCGGGAAGCAGCAGCTCGAACCACATGCTGTACTCATGCGTAAACCACCTGGTGAGCAAATTCTGATTGCTGTTGAAATAGTTCAGCTTGGCCTGGATGCAGACGCAGCGGTCGGGGCTCTTGAGAAACGCCGCATGCACCTTTTTCAATTGATCCGGATCCGGACGGTCTTCCGCGTCATAAATGACCACGTATTCTCCCCGCGCCCGTATGAGCCCGTAGTTGCACGCTTTCGGCTTCGTCTTGGGCAAGCTATGGGGAACGACGATCGTCGTGTAATAGGCAGGCAGTCGCATGCTGGCCAGAAGCTCTTGCGCTTCGATGTCGTC
Source organism: Paenibacillus litoralis (assembly GCF_046244365.1). Lineage (NCBI taxonomy): Bacteria > Bacillati > Bacillota > Bacilli > Caryophanales > Paenibacillaceae > Paenibacillus > Paenibacillus litoralis. The sequence goes on from NZ_CP176395.1 coordinate 5,748,672, forward strand.
TTGCTCGATGAGAAGCCTGACATCCAGCTTCGCCTTGGGATAATCGAGCCGTTCGATATTTTCCAGAAGATGCGGAATAACTTGACTTTCCTTGTACATGGGAACGAGAATCGTATAAATCGGCAGCGATTTCTCGTCGATCGCCGCAATCTGTTCATCGGTAAAACGGAGCTGCGCATCGGAGCGCGCCCCGTAAGCGATGATCGTAAACTTGAATATCGTCATCGTGAAATAAAAAAGTTGAACGGCGATATTGAGCCCGATCAGCGTCCGCGTGAAATCCGCGAAAAAGCCGATGACGAGCATAACGACCATAACCCCCAGCGCCGCCAGCTGCAGCCGCGTAAACGTAACATGCGCCGAGTTTTCGGGCTGCTCCTCCACAAGCTTCCGGGTGCTTTCCTGCATCAGCTCCGACTCGTACACATTTTTCCAGAAAAACTCCATTTCCTCGCGCGTTGCAAGCACCTGCTCGATCGGCATTTGCAAATACCCTTCGATGGAACGTGCCGCTTCCGTTTCCAGCGGGGTGCCTACCGCGACCAAAAACCGGTTATTGTCCTGATTAATGACGACCGCGTCAAAGCTTCGCGCCATCTGCTCCGGCAGCTTAGGCACCTCATCGAACGAAAACTCGCTGCCCACGCGTCCAATGCTGTTCTGCGTGGCGATGAAACGGTACAGCTTCTCCGGTTCGAGAATACGAAGCGCGAGCAAAATATCGCCCAGCAAGCCTCCGCTTTTTTGCTGGAATTGGAGCGCCTTCTGCAGCTGTTCCTCCGTAATCTCGCCCGCCTCCAGCAGCATGTCGCCAAGACGCCCTTTCTTCGGCATCTGGCCTGCCAGCCGTTCAAGCTGTTCCTTCGGCAGAAACCCTTTCTCGATCATAATATCGCCGAGACGGCCGCCGTACTTCTCCTGATGCGCCATGGCGTCATCCAACTGCTCCGTACTGACATACCCCTCGGAAACCAGCTTGTCCCCGAGACGAAATAACCGTCCGGTTCTCATACCCGGATCGGAACCGGTTGAAACCGGCGGCTTTTGCAGAGCGTTCGGCTGAAGGCCGCTTCGGTCCATCATGATCAGTTTCCGCTCCATGAGCTCGTCAATCCTGCCCTTGCGACGCGCAATTTCATCTTCGAGCCGCTCAAGCTCCCCTAGAAGCTCCGCCAGCCTCTGTGCGCTCGCGGCTTCAAATTCGCGCTGCTTGCGCTTTTGGGCAGTCAGCTCGGACTCGAGCATTTGAATGGCTTCATTCGCGCGCTTGCGGCTAATCCCGAACAACCGGGTGGGGAATTTCCTCATACGCGTTCATGGAGCGAAATCCATTGCTCCAGCCTTTGCTCTTGCCGCGTCAACTCGGCCATTCGGGCTTGCAGTTCCTCCATTCGGCCAGTCAACTCCCGCCGATCCGTCTCATACCGCTTACGGCTGCGTTCCAGCTCCTGCTCGGCTACGATCATCTCCGTCTCCAGAACGGAGAGATAGCGTTCCACTTTCTCCTTCTCAAATCCGGTTAGCTTTTTCGAAGCTCTCATGGCTGCATCTCCTCGTTCGAATTTCCAGTGCGACAAGTTTTTTGTCTCCCGCTGTTAAGGAATACCCACCAGAATCCGCTATCCTCTTGCTCTCTCCCTCATTAATTTCAAAGAAATCATCGTTCGCAACTACCCGTGCGCAGCCTTCCATAACATGCCAAGTTACGGATTCCCCGGTCTCCAGCCATCCGCTTATTTGATCGCCATCGGATAACGACAGACGGCTCGTCAGCGTATCGCTTCCTTCGGATCGATACCTATCTATCTCGTGTACGTCCCCCTCGGTATTTTCCATGTCAGGCAGAATCGTCTTCAAATTCGCGCTCGCCTTTTTATCCGCAACTAATATGCCTTGATCGGAAGCCACTACCACAACATGATGCAGCCCCATGACGATAACCGGCACAGCCTGCTTATTAATAACATGAACATCGGAACAATCTTCCGCTAAGACAGCTTGGCCTATGACGTTCTTTGTCATCTGCCCGGTCAACGAGCACCAGGTGCCGAGGTCCTGCCAGCTGCCGTAATGGGGAAGCATCGCAATGTCGGATTCGAGTTCTACGACTGCGCAATCGAAACTGGTTTTGGGAAATGCGGTGTAGGAGTTGCGAATGGCTTCAAAGCGGCAGGGGAGTCCTTTCTTTCGAAGGTGTTCCATCAGACAGGTAAGATTATAGGTTCATCCGGAGTTACGCCGAAAACATCATGCAGATACGTGACGCTTAAGGCAATAGCCGCAAACGTATCCATACGTTCGGGCTCGAGGACGATTCGCACATCCTCGCCCAGCTGCCGCTTTACGTATATCTCCTGCTCAGCAGAAGTGGCGACCAAACAGCGATCCTGCAAGCCTCTGGCTTTAAACTTTCCCCAGATGTGCTGAAGCATGGAGATTGGCGAACCGTCTTCTCCGTCCAGAACTTGCAAAAATTGTTTGGATTGACTGTCGTTTGACAACGGCCAGAGACGTTTTCCCGAGCCTCCGGACAGCAGAACGAACCACAATACTTCCACCCCCCGCGTTAACCGGAAAACGATTATCGCCAAATCATTATCACGATTACTACTTTCATCCTAATTTCATACCATTATATCACGATATATAGGACTTTTGTCATATGCTAGTTTTGTGTCTTTTGTCACATTATTCCTCGATATTTGTCGGAAATATGGCGGTGCCTTATAGTATGCGTATGTACATAGCCGTATGTTACCGTACCTGCCAAACATGCAAAAAATAAAAAGCCGGCGGAAATCCGCCGGCTTTCTTACGATACGATCTTATCCAACCACCAAATTGACCAGCTTTCCTTTGACTGCGATTACTTTGCGAACGGATTTGCCCGCCATGGCATCCTTCACTTTATCGAGCGACTGCGCGAGCTCCTGCATGGAAGCTTCGTCCATATCGGCCGGGATCGCTACCCGTTCAACGATCTTGCCGTTGACCTGGACTACGATCTCCACCTCGTTGTCGACCGTCCAAGCCTCGTCGTACTGCGGCCAAGGCTCGTAGCTGACGCTTTCCGCATGGCCGAGACGCTCCCACAATTCTTCCGCAATGTGCGGAGCGGTTGGGGACAGCATCTGCACGAAATGCTTCATGGCCGAACGCGGCAGCTTCTCCGTTTTGTAAGCGTCATTGACGAATATCATCATTTGGCTGATCGCCGTATTGAAACGGAGCGCGTCGTAGTCCTCGGTCACTTTCTTCACCGTTTTGTGCCACGTTTTCTTGAAGGCTTCGCTCGTTTGCGACTCATCGTCGACGATTTTGCCGCTTAAGGTACCGTCTTCATTCACGAACAACCGCCAAACCCTGCTCAAGAACCGGAATGATCCCTCTACGCCGTTTACGTTCCAAGGCTTTGTCGCTTCCAGCGGCCCCATAAACATTTCGTACATCCGCAGCGTATCCGCGCCGTATTCGTTTACGATTTCGTCCGGGTTGATGACGTTGCCGCGCGATTTACTCATTTTCTCGTTGTTTTCGCCGAGAATCATGCCTTGGTTGACCAGCTTGTAGAATGGCTCCTTCGTCGACACGACGCCCAGATCGTACAATACCTTATGCCAGAACCTCGCATATAGCAAGTGAAGCACCGCATGCTCCGCTCCGCCGATGTACAAATCGACAGGCAACCATTCCTTCTGCTTCTCCGGCGAACAGAGCTGCTCGTCGTTATGCGGATCGATAAAGCGCAAATAATACCAGCAGCTGCCGGCCCATTGCGGCATCGTATTCGTTTCGCGGCGCGCCTTCATGCCGGTTTCCGGATCGATCGTGTTGACCCATTCCTCAACGGTAGCCAGCGGCGATTCGCCGGTTCCCGACGGCGTAATTTGCTCGACATCCGGCAGCAAGAGAGGAAGCTGCTCCAACGGAACGGTTTTCATCGTGCCGTCTTCCAGATGCAGAATCGGAATCGGTTCTCCCCAGTAACGCTGGCGGCTAAACAGCCAGTCGCGAAGACGATACGTCACTTTGCCCTTGCCTTTGCCGTTTGCTTCCAGCCATTCGATCATAGCGGCAATCGCTTTCTCGTTGCTCAGGCCGTTCAGGAAGTCCGAATTGACGTGCTCCCCATCGCCCGCATAAGCGGCTTCCGCCAAGTTGCCGCCTTGAACGACTTCAATAATCGGAAGGTCGAACTGCTTCGCAAACGCGTAGTCCCGCTCGTCATGGCCGGGAACCGCCATAATCGCGCCAGTCCCGTAACCGGCCAGCACATAATCGGCAATCCAGATCGGCACTTTCGCTCCATTAACCGGATTCACCGCATAAGCACCGGTAAACACGCCGGTTTTATCCTTAGCGAGGTCGGTACGTTCCAGGTCGCTTTTACGTGCGGCTTTGTCCTGATAATCCTCTATGGAGCCTTTCTGTTCGGCCGTCGTAATGACTTTAACCAGTTCATGCTCCGGCGCCAGTACGCAATAAGTCGCACCGAACAAGGTGTCGGGCCGGGTCGTAAATACCGTAAGCGAGGCGTCATGCCCGTCGATCGCGAATTGTACTTCCGCTCCCTTCGATTTTCCGATCCAGTTGCGCTGCATGTCTTTAATGCTTTCCGACCAGTCCAGCTCCTCCAGGTCTTCCAGCAGCCGCTCCGCATACTCGGTAATTTTCAGAATCCACTGCCGCATGGGCTTGCGGATGACCGGATGGTTTCCGCGTTCGCTCAAGCCGTCGATCACTTCTTCGTTGGCCAGAACCGTACCGAGTGCCGGGCACCAGTTAACCGGCACTTCGTCGACGTAGGCAAGGCCTTTGTTATACAACTGGATAAAAATCCATTGCGTCCATTTGTAGTAATCCGGGTCGGTCGTGCTAATTTCGCGGTCCCAGTCGTACGAGAAGCCGAGCGACTTGATTTGACGGCGGAAATTGTTAATGTTCTCTACGGTAATATCGCGCGGATGACGTCCGGTTTGCAGCGCGTACTGCTCGGCCGGCAATCCGAACGCGTCCCAGCCCATCGGATGCAGCACGTTGAAGCCGCGCATCCTTTTGAAGCGCGAAACGATGTCCGTCGCCGTGTAGCCCTCTGGGTGACCGACGTGAAGTCCCGCTCCCGACGGATACGGAAACATGTCGAGCGCGTAAAATTTCGGTTTATCGACGTTCTCCTGCACTTTGAACGTTTTATTCGCATCCCAGTACTGCTGCCATTTCGGCTCCAATACGGACGGCTGATACCCTTGCTGTTCTTTGCCTTCCTGCACCATAATACTTCCTCCTAATGTGATCTCCGCTGTCTTTCGTTTATTCAAACCGATAGGACGAGGAGCCTGATTAATCGTTCTTGAAGCAAAAAAACCTCCGTCGCTAGCGCAAAGGCTAGGGACGAGAGGTTGAATTCCCGTGGTACCACCCTAGTTGACACGAACGAATACTTGCGTTCATGCCCACTCAGACGCCTTTAACGCAGGCATACGATCAGGTTGCGGGACCGATTGACCGTTCCCGTTCACCGTCTGGCTCGAAGGCGAGTTCGCTTCGCTCATTTACCGGCTTGCACCGCCTGCACCGGCTCTCTGAAAAATGAGTTCGCAGCTACTACTCCTTGTCACTGCCTTACTCTATTCCAACATTTCCTTTGATTATAGGGAAAAATGGCGTTTGCTGTCAAGCCGGCCGGCAAACAATCCTAATCGGCTGAGCACGAGGAACGGCGCTTCAACCGATACGCGCTTTAATCCGGGATCTTATCCCTTGCAAGCTACATAAAAAATACGCTGCGTCTTCTCATCCGGCTGCTCCCAGCCGAAATCCGCAAAACTCGATACGCTCGCAAAACCCGCCTCCAGCAGCTTGCTCTTCACCCATTCCTCCGGGTAAGCGCGCTGGATATGAGACTCCTCGAACCGGCGAAAACGGTCACGGGAGGCTCCGCCGTCGCTCGCGTTCCGTCCCTCTTGACTGTCGGATTCCATCAAGGTCTCGCTGACAAAAAACGTGATCTGATGCTCGACTTCCTGTCTTCGATCGTCCCATTCGCTCGTCCAGAGGTATGCGATCTCTTCCTCATCAAGCAGGAACGGCTGCGACTCGGCGTACGCATGCAGCTGATTAGGCGTATGCATGTCGAAGACGAACAAACCTTTCGGATTGAGCGCATCGAACGTCTGCCGGAACGTACGGATAAGATCTCTCTCTTCCAGCAAATAATTCATGCAATCGCAGAACGATACGACGGCGTCCACACGACTCGGCAGCTGCCAATGGCGCATGTCCTGCTTGAGCCAAACCGGACCTCGACCGGCGTTTCCGAAAACGGCGTCGCTTTTTTGCTGCGCGATCGCGAGCATGTCCTCCGAAATATCGATGCCCGTTACCTGAAAGCCTTGCCCGGCCATCGGGACGGCGATCGTCCCCGTTCCGCAGCCGAGGTCGACGACGGTCGCCGGCCTGCCGAACCTTCTCCAGCAATCGTCCGCGAAACGAAGCCAGTCCGCATATGGCATGTCCGCCATCAAACGATCATAGACGGAGGCAAATTGCCGATAGGCCATCGTTCGTCACGTCCTTTCGCTTTCAAGCAGGATCATTGCTCTCCCCATCCTGCTGCTTCAAATACGTCCAATTTTCCTTCTGCTCGATCAGGCCTTCCTTCATGAGCTTGCCTAGCGCTCTCTTGAAAGCCCCTTTGCTCATATGGAATTTGGACGTAATAATGTCGGAAGGCGTCGCGTCGGAATACGGCATCGACTGGTTCGGACGCTCCCGCAAGTAGTCCATAATGACGTCGGCGTCTGCGCCTTGACTGACATGCTTCGGCTGCCGCATCGAAAGATTGACTCTTCCGTCTTCGCGGATAAATGCGATACGCACCTTGATCTCCTCGCCTACCCGAGGCAAGCCTACCCGTTCCGTTGCGTGGACCATGCCGAGAGCGCCAAAACCGAGCACGCCCCCGTCGACCACGGCGAACGTCCCGACCTGGAGCGATTTGTATACGCGAGCGGAACGCCATTCGTTCTTCCAAGAGGTCGGAGCGTGGAAAACCATGTCCGCCAGTTCCGGCTCGCCGGCCAGCCTGGCGATCAGCCGCCCTTGCTTATCGTGGGTCATCACCGCATAGACGGAATCCCCGACTTGGGGCCGGAGCTCCTTAAGCTCCGGCTGTTCTTTATAGGGCAGCAGCAGTTGCCTGCCGAGTCCCATATCGAGAAAAGCGCCGAAGCGCGGATGAAGGTCCGCCACCTGCAGAAGCGCCGTTTGTCCCAGCTGCAGCAGCGGTTTGCGCATCGTAGCGGCGAGCCTGTCTTCCGTATCGTAATAGAGGAAAACATCCGGCTTGTCGCCGATTTTCACGCTGCCGACGATCTCCGTATAGTGCAGGAGCACGTCCTGGTAACCATCGGTCACAAAATATCCGTATGGCGATACTTCCCTTGCGACCTCTAGCGATACGGTCGTTCCGGCCGTCATCGTCATACGTTCGCAACCACTTTCGCATCGGACCAAAGCCGCTCGAGATTATAGTATTCGCGCTCGTCGCGATGAAAGACGTGAGCGACGACGTCGCCGAGATCGACAAGCACCCAACGCGCCGTGTCCATCCCTTCCAGACCGCGCACGCGCACGCCGTGCTCCTCCGCTTTTTTGCGGATTTCCGTTGCGATGGCCTGAACCTGCGTCTCCGAATTCCCGTGCACAATTACGAAATAGTCGGCAATCAGCGAAATGCCTTGCAGATCCAGCGCGACGGGGTTCATTCCTTTTTTATCCTCGGCTGCGCCGTAAACCATTTTCATCAAACGTTCAGGTGTCATGTTCAAAAACAGCTTCCTCCCTTAATTCCCGCAGCGTAAAGCCGTTCTTTTCGGTTCGTTCTTCCGCTATTCGGGACTTTATTGCTATATCATTTCAAAAGTTCCGCTCCGTTATTTGCCTCTGCATTCGTCAATCAGAGCATTTCGCGCCAGCAGCGTCATCGGGTATACCTTCTGCCCTTTGCCGAGCAGATAGGAGATCGTCGAGTCGAAACCGGCGATCAGCGCCTTTTCCAAGCTTGTTTCCGCCAACTGGCGAAGCAGATTGACTTCGGGAAAATCTCTTCCCGGCTCGATGTAATCCGCCAAGCAGACGATTTTATCAAGCAGCGTCATGCCGACGCGCCCGGAGGTGTGATAACGAATCGCATCCAGTACTTCCGCGTCTTCAATGCCGAACTTATTGCATACAAGAACGGCAGCAGCCGGCGCATGCAAAAGCGCTTTATCGTATTCCAGCAAATCGCCCAGCTCGCCGCACTCTTCAAGCACGCTTCTCTGCTTATCAACCGGCCAATATTTGCAATAGTCGTGAAGCAACGCGGCTAGCTCGGCCTTCTGTACGTCTGCGCCATACTGTCCGGCCAGCAAAACCGCGCTCTTCATCACGCCGACCGTATGCTCCCAGCGTTTCGCCGGCATTTGCGAACGCACTTCTTCCATCATCGCTTCACGATTCATACAGCCCATTCCTCTCTATATACGTCCTCACCGGTTCGGGCACGAGAAAACGGATTGCCCGTCCCGTCCTCATTCGCTCCCGGATTTCCGTCGAGGACAGCTCGATCGGGATCATCGGCACAAGCGTTACCTTGTCCCGAATCGAATCCGGCAGCAGCTCCGGCTGCAAATCGTAACCGGGCCGCTGAAGTCCGATAAATCCGATCTGACGAACAAGTTCCCCGATTTGATGCCATTTCGGCAGGTACATGACCATATCCGCTCCGATAATATACGAAAAAACGATGTCCGGATGCAAGCCGCGTAAAACAGCCATCGTTTCGGACGTATACGAGGTGCCGCCGAGCGTCAGCTCGATATCGATCGCACGAAACATGGGATGCCCTTCGATCGCCTCCCGTACCATATCGAGGCGTTCGGACGGCGATGCCTTCGGCGCATTCGGTTTATGGGGCGGTACGTTCGACGGCATAAACCAAACCTCGTCGAGCCCGGCCCCCGAACGCGCCTCTTCGGCAGCAATCAGATGGCCCAGATGAATCGGATCGAACGTACCGCCCATAATGCCGACCTTTTTCATTCGAATCCCCCTGTCAACGACAGCGTCTCCTTGAGGAGCTTGTCCATCTCGAAGCCGACGCTTCGCGATCGGGTCATTCCCTCCCGACTTACGGCAGCTCGATTTTTTTGTTTTCCTTGGATTCCTTGTAAAGTACGATCGTTTTGCCGATTACTTGTACGAGCTCCGCTCCGGAACGGTCTGCCAGCTCGTCCGCGATTTCGTTCCGATCGTCGTCATTGTTGTTCAGCACGGATATCTTAATGAGCTCCCGCACCTCAAGCGATTCTTCGATGTGCTTGATCAAATGATCGTTCACTCCGCCTTTGCCCACCTGAAAAATCGGAGTCAAATGATGGGCTTGCGAGCGGAGATACCTTTTTTGTTTACCTGTTAGCATGAACATTCCTCTATTCTTCGTGTCGATTATTAAGTCATGGATTGCAAAACGACTTCCCGCATGGCCGCAACGGGAGCAGGCTGTCCGGTCCAGTATTCGAACGCGTAAGCGCCCTGGTAAATGAACATGCCCAACCCGCTATGCGTTACGGCGCCTTTATGCTTAGCTTCCCTCAGCAGCCGCGTTTCCATCGGCGTGTAGATGATATCGCTCACGACAAGCCCCTCATGGAACCAGGAAGTGTCGATCGGCACCTCGTCGACGTTCGGATGCATCCCGACGGGCGTGTTGTTAACGACGATGTCCACTTGATCCTTGATCGCATCGATGTCGCCTAAGCCGATTCCGGCAGATTCCGTATAGGCCGACGTATATGCAGCCAAATCCTTTGCCCGTTCGACGGTCCGATTCGCGAACCATATCGCGGCTGCGCCTTCCTTGGCCAGCGCATAAGCAACGCCTCGAGAAGCGCCGCCCGCCCCGAGCATAAGCACCTTTTTGCCGGAAAGCGTCAGACCGGTTTCTTCCTTCAAGGAACGAATATAGCCGATACCGTCCGTATTATATCCGATCAGCTTGCCTCCGTCATTGACTACGGTGTTGACCGCGCCGATAATCCGGGCCCCCTCGTCGATTTCGTCCATGTAGGACATGACTTCCTCTTTATGCGGAATCGTGACGTTGACGCCGCGAAATTGAAGGGCGCGAATGCCGTTTATCGCGTCTTTCAGCGTGCCCGGCTTAATATGGAAGGCCGCGTAAGCCGCATTGAGTCCCGCTTCGGCAAAAGCGCGGTTCAGCATAAGCGGCGATTTGGAATGGCGAACCGGGTCGCCGAAAACGCCGTATAAGATCGTATGGCTGTCGATATGCATGAATGACTTCCCCCTGTCTGTTCCCCAAAAAGTGAAGCGAAGCTTCGTAGCTTATTCCGGTTACTTTTCGGGGAGCCCCATGAAATCCCAAAAAAGTGAAGCGAAGCTTTGAAGCTTATTCCGATTACTTTTCGGGGAGCCCCATGAAATCCCAAAAAAGTGAAGCGGAGCTTCGTAGCATAACCGTTCCTTCCGAGGCGTACCGGTGCCGTCTTTTATATTAACGATGTCCGAACGGCAATTTTAACGCCTTTCGGCACATGCACCTCTAGATCGGCTCCCGTCTCGCCGTTCACCTTGATCCAGCCAAGCCCCGATATCAAAACATCGGAACGGCTGCCTTTCGGGATGCGGATCGAATGGCGCGAGAGCGGCGGCAGATCGTCCAGCTTTTCAAGCGCCGGGGGCTGCAGTAGCACTCCCTTATGCTCCGCGTACAGCGTATCCGCGTTGTCCAGCTTCGTACGATGAATCTCGATCGCATTCGACATGAAGCAGGTAAACGACTGACGTTCCCCTTTTACGAAATCGAACCGTGCCAGCGAACCGAAAAACAGCGTTTGGCGCTCGTTCAACTGATAAACCATCGGCTTCAGCGGCTTATCCGGCAGCACATAGCGCAAATCCGCTTTATCGACCAGTTCCGTCAGTCTATGCTTGTACACGATTCCCGGCGTATCGACGATCGCTTTGCCGTCATCGAGCGGAATTTTGATCAGGTCGAGGGTCGTTCCCGGGTACGGGGAGGTCGTCAATTCTCCTTCCAAGTCGCTGAAATCGCGGATCAGCCTGTTAATCAGCGTCGACTTACCCACATTCGTTGCGCCGACTACATAAACGTCGCGGCCTTTACGCTGCTCCGCCACCAAGCTCAGCAGCCTGTCGAAGCCGATATTCTTTTTGGCGCTGACGAGCACGATGCCTTCCGTTTTCAGGCCGTTCTCCTTGGCTTGCTTCTGCACCCAGTTGTGGAGCTTATTCCAATTCGTTACTTTCGGAAACAAATCGATCTTGTTCACGACCAGCAGCACCGGGTTATTCCCGATAAACCGCTGCAAGCCGCCGATCAGGCTGCCTTCGAAATCAAACAGGTCGACGATATGAACGACGAGGCTTCGCGTACTTCCGATCGAGCCCAGCATGCGCAAAAAATCGTCCTGGTTGAGGGTCGCGCTAGACATTTCATTATAGTGCTTAATCCGAAAACAGCGCTGGCAGATGACCGGCACTTTCAGCAGCGCCTGCTCCGGAACGAATCCGATCTTGGCAGGGTCGTCCATTTGCAGTTTGACCCCGCACCCTTCGCAAAACAAAGTTTCTTCTTCGAGTAAAGACATAGCTCCTCCTAATTGGGGTTTCCGATTCCATACGAAACGCCGAAAAACCGCGCGTTCACTTTTTCATGAACGAAAGTGCGGCTTTTTCGATCGTACGGTTTATTTTTGTAAAAAACCCTTCGTCCTTAAGCGCGATCGGTTGAACCAAAATCGTAAACAAACCGAGCCGGTTCCCGCCGAGCACATCCGTCAGCATTTGATCTCCGACCACCGCCGTCTGCTGGGGCGTGACGCCCATGATGCCCATCGCTTTATGAAAAGCGACGTTCATCGGCTTTCTGGCGCTATAAATGAACGGTACCGTAAGCGGCTCTGCGAACTTGCTTACCCTCGCCTCGCTGTTATTGGAGACGATGACGACCTGGAAGCCGGACTCGCGCAGCCCGTTCAGCCATTCCACGAGCTTAGGCGTCGCCACCGGTTCTTTGGCCCCTACCAGGGTGTTGTCCAAATCCGTTATCACACCCCGGATTCCCGCTCTCCGCAGCGCGTTCAAATCAATGTCGTATACCGTTTTCGCCTGCATGCGAGGCACTAGCTTATTGATCAAACCGTTTCACCCCGGCATCCGCCACTAATATTAGAAAAACTATACCACATAAATCCTTTTTCTTGCAAAGCAATACGGATTAAGCGGAGATCGTATATGAAATACGCGAATTGGCACAATATAGAATGCCCTATTTGCAATAACATCACAGTAAACGAAAAGCCTCTTTTTTTGTGAAAGCGTTGCGTCAGGCATATCATCTTAAGCTATTCGACCGCATTCCGATAAAACGATACGAGGAGTTGCGTATGGGAAATAATTGGGTTTGGTTTCTGGTTGGATCATTCGCCGGGGCGTTTATCGCCGTCATGCTTGCGGGTATGATCGGCATGCTTTTCGCCAGACCGCTTATTCAGCGTGTGGTAGGCAAATTCGTTAAAAGGCTCATGTCCGACCGTTATTCCGAAAACATTTGGGAAATGGTTACGGCGATGACGCGGATCAATCCGATTGTCGTCGTGGAAAACAGCCTGCGGGCAGCGACCGGCGGCATCATCGAAAGACCGTTCGGCAGTCCCCGAAAATTTCTGAACTTTGACGGGCTACTGTTTTCGGCTGCGCAGCTGGCCGCTCTCCCCACCCATGAAGGCGAAGAGATCGACATGGCGATCACGATCGGGCCGATGGCCAAGAAGCCGCTTAAGCTGGACATTCCGCTAATGTCCGGAGCGATGGGATACGGAATCGGAGTTACCGAAACAGTCAAAAAAGCAATCGCACGGGCAACGGCGGCCGTTGGTACGGCGACGAATTCCGGGGAAGGAGGTTTCCTCCCGGAGGACCGCGCGCTCGCCAAGCACTACATTTGGCAGTACAGTTCCGGCCCATGGTCACGCAAGCCGGAGGTGCTTAAGCAAGCCGACGCCATCGAGATTCATCTGGGTCAAGGCGCTACGGCAGGCACTGCAAGCATTATTCCGTCCGAATTCATACAAGGGCGCGCAAGCCAAATCATGGGCGTTCAGAATGAAGATTACGTTGTCATCCCGGCCAGGCACGAAGAAATTAACCAAGGCGACGATTTGCGTACGCTTGTCGAGCAATTGCGTAAAATTACCGGAGGGGTGCCGATCGGCGTCAAGCTATGCGCAAGCGGGCATTTTGAGGATGATCTGGAAATCGTCATTCAGGCTGGAGTCGATTTCATCAGCATAGACGGCGGACAAGCCGGGACGAAGGGCGGAGCCCCTATTCTGGAAGACGATTTCGGTCTGCCTACCATCTTCGCCTTGTCCCGGGCGATCCGCTATTTAAAGGAACGCGGCGTCAGAGATCGAATTTCGATCCTGTCCGGGGGCGGTTATTCGACGCCGGGACAATGCCTCAAGGCGCTGGCGCTTGGAGCGGACGCCGTCTATATGGGGACCGCCCTGCTCTGGGCGATGACCCACGATCAGGTGACCAAAACGATTCCTTGGGAGCCGCCGACGGAGCTTGCATTCTATCCCGGCAAAAGTACCGATCAGCTCAATGAGGACGATGCAGCGGCGTACTTGGAAAATTTCTTCGTTTCGATGACGGAGGAGATGAAGCTCGCTATCCGTGCGCTGGGCAAAAACAAGCTGTCCCAAGTTAACCCATGCGATCTTGTCGCATTGGATGAATGGACAAGCAAAGTGACGCAGGTCCCTCTTGCTTCCGAACCGTACACACCTGGGAAAAACGGCAGTCCGGACGCGGAAATCGGTTCCCGCAACCCTCCTCAATCGGAGGCGGCAAAAGCCGGTTCCGGTCAGAGTGTCAGCAACAATCTGATGTACGGCAGCGGCAAGGCGGCCCGTGACAAAGAAAGCGGCTCGCACGGCGGCGGCGGACAAGGCTCCGGCGGGGCGCAGAGCGATGGCGGCGGACAAGGCTCGGGCGGCTCGCAAGGCGGCAGCAATGGCCAAGGCTCGAGCGGCTCTCAGAACGACGGCGGCGGACAAGGCTCGAGCGGTACGCAGAGCGGCAGCGGCGGCCAGGGCTTGAGCGGCTCGCACGGCGGCAGCGACGGCCAAGGCTCGCGCGGCTCGCAGGGCGACGGCGACAGCCAAGGCTCGGGCGGAGCGCAGAGCGACGGCGGCGGACAAGGCTCGGGCGGCTCGCAGAGCGGCGGCGGCGGACAAGGCTCGAGCGGAGTGCAGAGCGGCAGCGACGGCCAAGGCTCGCGCGGCTCGCAGGGCGACGGCGGTGGCCAAGGCTCGGGCGGCTCGCAGAGCGGCGGCGACAGCCAACGCTCGGGCGGCTCGCAGAGCGGCGGCGACAGCCAACGCTCGGGCGGCTCGCAGAGCGGCGGCGACAGCCAACGCTCGGGCGGCTCGCAGAGCGGCGGCGACAGCCAACGCTCGGGCGGCTCGCAGAGCGGCGGCGACGGCCATGGTTCGGGCGGCTCGCAGAGCGGCGGCGACAGCCAACGCTCGGGCGGCTCGCAGAGCGGCGGCGACAGCCAACGCTCGGGCGGCTCGCAGAGCGGCGGTGGCAGCCAAGGCTCGAGCGGCTCGCACGGCGGCGGCGACAGCCAAGGCTCGGGCGGCTCGCTGGGCGGCGGCGGCGGCCAGGGCTCGGGCGGCTCGCACGGCGGCGGCGACGGCCAGGGCTCGGGCGGCTCGCAGGGCGGCAGCGGCGGACAAGGCTCGGGCGGCTCGCAGAGCGGCGGCGATGGCCAAGGCTCGGGCGGCTCGCAGAGCGGCGGCGACAGCCAAGGCTCGGGCGGCTCGCAGGGCGGCGGCCAGGGCTCGGGCGGCTCGCAGGGCGGCGGCGACAGCCAACGCTCGGGCGGCTCGCACGGCGGCAGCGACATCCAACGCTCGGGCGGCTCGCACGGCGGCGGCGACGGCCATGGTTCGGGCGGCTCGCACGGCGGCGGCGACGGCCATGGTTCGGGCGGGGCGCAGAGCGGTGGCGGCGGACAAGGCTCGGGCGGCTCGCACGGCGGCGGCGACAGCCAAGGCTCGGGCGGCTCGCAGAGCGGCGGCGGCGACAGCCAACGCTCGGGCGGCTCGCAGAGCGGCGGCGGCTGCCAAGGCTCGGGCGGCTCGCACGGCGGCAGCGACGGCCAGGACTCTCGAGGATCGCAGAGCGACGTTGGCGACTACAAAGACGCCAGCAATGAGCGTGGCGACGACAACAGGCAGGGTTCTGACTCCCGTCATGAGCAGCACAAAAGGCGTAAGCGTGTTTTGCGGAAGCCCATCAAGCTGCATGAACTATACGAACCGGAGGAAAAATAGTGAACTTGGGTTCATTATTTATGAACCTACGTTCACTATTTACAACGACCTCGCGTAAAAACATCCCAATAGTGAAGTAAACGTCGCTATTTGGCGCTAAAGTTCACTATTACTGAACTTTCATTCACTATCTCAGCAAAAAGCCTCCAATGGCTGTAAATAGTGAACTTTGATTCACTAATAATGAACTTTCCTTCACTATCTCCAGAAGAAGTGAGGCAGGATACCACATTGAAGCCTGCCTACTCCCTTTTACATGCAAGAGTCAAAATGGCTATCAGGACAAGCTGAAACAAAGTCAATCTAGAAACTCCAGATAGCTATGCGGTTCTTGGTTAGGTTCTTGGTTAGGTTCTTGGTTAGGTTCTTGGTTAGGTTCTTGGTTAGGTTCTTGGTTAGGTTCTTGGTTAGGTTCTTGGTTAGGTTCTTGGTTAGGTTCTTGGTTAGGTTCTTGGTTAGGTTCTTGGTTAGGTTCTTGGTTAGGTTCTTGGTTAGGTTCTTGGTTAGGTTCTTGGTTAGGTTCTTGGTTAGGTTCTTGGTTAGGAAAGCACCGAAAAGCCGTCATCCCCGTTGTATAAACAGGGACGACGGCTTTTCATGTCGGCTCGAGAAGCTGAGCCGCCTACATTTCTTTACGCAGCTTATGCGTGATGGACGACGCCTTTAACCATTCCTCCGGCGTTATCGGGTTATTGCTGTACTTGGCTTTCTCGAAAATGGCCAGCAGCGTTTCGAGATCCTTCGCCAGCCAGGCGTCCTTGCGAATCCAGCGGCCCATCGTTTCACGGGCGGTCTCATGCTCGTAAGCGGCGTAGCCTTTGCGCCTGGAACGGCGCAGCAGCTTCCCGTATGCGACGATCACCTGCTGGTTTAAGGTTGCCGGTTCGCGTTTGCGGCTAAGCTTCTCCAGCCAGCTGATCCGTCTAAGCTGCTTCGCAAGCGGTCTGCGATAACGCCAGACAAGCACGGCCAGCGCGGCGGCAAGAAGCACGGATCCGGTAATTACGGCTATCGGCTTGCCCCAGTTCCGGGGCTCCGCTTCCACAGGAGCCGCAGTCGTTTCCGACGGCTCCGTGATCGGCTCGACGACTGGCTCGTCGGCCGGTTTGAGGTTGGGCAGCGCAAATCCGCTTGTCGGTTCGAACGGAATCCATCCCCAGCCCGTAAAATACACTTCCACCCAGGAATGCGCATGCGAGTTGCGGACCGTGAACACGGCGGGTCCGTTGACGTCGATGAGGCCTTCCGGCAAGGTTCCCCGGGAAAGGAGCTCCTCCTGATTCGTCTCGCCGGGCGCATAGCCTTTGACCCAACGGGTCGGAAGGCCGACAGATCGCGCCAGCACAGCCATCGCAGTCGAATAATAGTCGCAGTACCCTTCCTTGAGCTCGAACAGGAAGCGGTCCACGAAATCCCTGCTTCTGCCGGTCGTCGGAGGTTTGTTGTTGTATTTGTAATTCGTCTGCAAATACTGTTCGATTTTTTTGGCTTTGTCGTACGGGTTGGCTGCGCTCTGCGTAATGTCCAGCGCCAATTGACGCACGCGGGGAGGCAGCGTAGTCGGAAGCTGCAAGTAGTCGGCCAACGCCTGACGGTCAGGCTGCTCGAGCGGAGCCGTCCGTAAACCCGTTTCGTCGATGAACGGAACTTGGGAAACGAGCGTGTACGTCTTCGGATACTGGATCCGGTTCGTCCTCGTCGCTTCCGGCCACTTCAGCGAAGCCTGCCCGGCCGACCATTGCAGCCGCTCGATTCCCGTCGCCGCATTATTGATGCTTTCCACCTTCGAAATGGCAAACGCCCCGAACAGAACCGGAAATTGTTCTTCCTTCTCGATCGTTACCGTTTGGCGAACCTCGACCATTTTCGTCTTGACGTTCTGCATCAGCGGGTCGGTCGCCAGCGCGCTTCCTGCCGTAATGCCGGTCTGGCCGGGCTGCTTCTCGGACTCGGCCGCCTCCCAGCCGGTCCCGTTATAGAACGACCGGGTTTCGCCGCGCCAATAGCTGCGATTCGAGGAGTCGATCGTCATGACGACCGAATAGTCGAATTCGAACCCGCCTCCCAAGCTCTCGTCGTTACGGCTGTATCCCGAAGTCGCGTTTCCGGTGGAACCGATCGAGGATGCCGTAACCTTACCTTTGCCGGATACGGGAATGGCTTCGCCCTTCCAGTTTTTGTACATCGTATACGGGTCGGTCAAAAGATTGCCCGTCTCCGGTGCAATCGCCCCGAATCCCATCGTTAGGACGAGCAAAAGAAAAATGGTAACCGCAAAGGTGGCAGGGTAGTCGGCAATATGAGACCAGCCGGTCGGACTTTTGCTTTTGAGCTGAACCAGATGGCGAACAACCAGCAAACAGAGTCCGCTGCAAATGATCAGCGCCAGCTCATCCCATAAGATGATCAGACTGAACGAATCCCGTATGCCCAAAGCCAGTACGCTGAACAGCATGACGATATAGATGCGGCTCTTCTTGCGCACATACCACATCGTAAACAAGTAAACAAGCCAGGCGCCCAAGCTGAACCAGATGAACGGATGCAGCTGACCCGCATTATCCGCAAACAATTGGCCGAACTTCTTGAAGGACCGGATGCTGCCTGCGACAGGCTCGTACCCGGCAGTAAAGCCGGTCGCGACCACGACGACGGCAAGCTGCGCGATGAACCGGATCCAGCGGTTGATCCCATAGAACAGCTCGACGGCAAAAACAAGAACGAGCGTCGCCGTCACCAGCCTAGCCGTTTCGGGCAGCCATACGCCGTCCTCTTCGACGATCCATGAAACGTACTGCAGAAGCAGGAAGCCGGCAAAAAGCTTCGTCAGCCTCTCCTGCCAGTCTCCCGCCACGATTTTCCATAGCCAGGATTGCTTCCGCATCAGCTCCGCCCCCCCAGCGCATTCGAAAGGTCTTGCAAAGACGGAATCGCATAGCCGAGATAGCCGACGGCGTTCAACTGCTTCGTCCAATTATCGCGGCCCTCCGCCATATCGCCGCAAATCCACATATGGCAAGCATTCAGCTGCCGCTGATCCAGCCAGCCGAACGTCTGCACGATCTCCTCGCCCTTGGACGGAGATACGATTACCATGAACGTCCCCGGGACGAAATGCCGCGACCGGTCGGCCAGCACGCGCTGAAGGCCGTAACTGCTGTCCGCTTCGACATCGGTCAAATGATTCAATATGCTTTTGAGATGGCCGGTCCCGTTCCGCGGCTCTATGTAGGTCGAGTCCGTACCGACGGACAGCAGACCCAGCGCCAGGTCCCGCTTCATACCGTATTCGAACAGCGAAGCCGCCACCGAAACCGCGCGTTCGAACTGCTCGGCTGAGGCGTAATGCTTCGTCCTGCGGTCGAGCACGATCATCGTTTTGGGCAGTGATTCGCGCTCGAATTCCTTTGATTTCCATGTGCCGGTTTTGGCCGTCGCGTTCCAGTGGATGCGCGATAGCTTATCTCCGTAAATATATTCGCGCACGCCGTTTATTTGCGTGGTTTCCCTAACGGCCCGCGTCGTTTGCGAATGATGGTGCATGCCCCTCAGCATGAGGTGCAGCTGCTTCCATTCCTTGATCGGCACGCGCTGCGGCAGCACGCTGAAGCTGGTCGGGAGACTCATCTCCCCCTTATGCTCGAAGATGCCGAAAATATCCTCCGTCGAGCATTCCGTCGCTTCAAAATGGTAAAAACCTCGGCGCAGCGGCGGCGTCACGTATTCCACCCATCCTCTGCGGTGCCAATCCAGCACGAGCGACGTATCGAACGACTGCTCGCGCCCGCCTTTGCGCTTCAGCTTGTCTTTGATCATCACGTACGGCACGGGCCAAAAGCCGGGCACATGTACGTTAAGCTTGACCGTAAGCGACTTGCCCGCTTCGATCTCCTGCTCGCCGCCGCCGGCTGAGAGCGCCCGCGTGCCTTGCGCTTTTGCGACGCCGCTCCATCGGCCGAGAACCAAATACACACTGATGACGCACACTACGGCAAACAGCATGGAAGCCAGCTTCCCGCCCTGAAACAGCAGAAACAGCAAGCTGCCGCCAAAGCAGCCGACCAGCACCCAGAAACGCTGCGACAGCCCGCTCGCTTTACGATCCATCCAACCGGTGAATTCGCTCATCGGATCACTTCTCCAATCGAACAGGCGTTCTCACCTGTTGAAACACCGACTGCAGCACCGAATCAGCGGTCGCTCCTTCCATTCGCGCTTCCGCGTTCAATATCAGGCGATGGCCGAAGACATAAGGCACAAGAGCTTTCAAATCGTCGGGAATGACATACTCTCTTTCTTGAAGCATGGCATACGCCTTCGCAGCCTGCACAAGCGCAAGCGTAGCTCGCGGGCTCGCCCCGAGAAAAACGGACGGGTGCTCCCTTGTCGTCCGGGCCAGCGCTACGGCATACTGCCCTACCGCTTCATCCATATGAATCTCGCGCGCTTTTGCCTGCAGAAGCGTCACCTCGTGCGCGGTCATGACCGGCGTGAGCGAATCGAGCGGGTGGCTTTTGCTCTGCTCGATGATCATCCGGTTTTCCGTTTGTTCGTCCGGGTAGCCGAGGCTGAATTTCATCATAAACCGGTCCAGCTGAGCTTCCGGAAGCACGTAAGTGCCTTCGAAGTCGATCGGGTTCTGCGTGGCGAGCAGAAGGAACGGCGCCGGCAGCACGTAACATTCGCCGTCTACCGTGACATGTCCCTCTTCCATCGCTTCAAGCAGAGCCGATTGCGTCTTGGTCGTCGCTCTATTGATTTCATCGATAAGCAATATATTCGTTATGATCGGACCCGGCCGGAACATAAACGTTTCATTTTTGGGATGATAAATGGAAACGCCGGTAATATCCGTAGGGAGCAAATCCGGGTTGCACTGAATACGGCGGAATTGGCCGTCGATCGATTTCGCAAGCGCTTTAATCAGCACCGTCTTGCCGGTGCCGGGAACATCCTCCAGCAGAACATGGCCTCCGGCGAGAAAAGCCGTGAGCAGCAATTCGATTTCTTTGCTTTTCCCTAAAATACAAGCTTCCAAGTTCGCATTCAGCTGTTTAATAACCTGAGTCTGCTCTTTCCAAATGGCGTCCATCTTCTGCTCCTCCTCCAACCGGGCTATCGGTAAACTTCCCGTCCGAAAACGGTTACGGAAAGCACCAAAAAATGTTTTCTAAACAGCTGGGAAATCTATAAAGGATCAATAAAAATTCCCAAAAACAAGTAAATGCACTCGCTTTTTCTAGACTCTTCTTCATTCTACAAAATTTCAAATTGGAAGTATACGTGCAATCTCGATAAAAAATTTTGTAAATTCGTACATTTCTGAATATTGCAGCGCTGAAATTTCGGCGTTTGGAAATCCCACCGATCCGTTTCCATTAATTGTGCGGCTCCAACATATTGCGCGGTTGAAGTCATTTGTGATAGTCTTTCAATTGATCATGATCCTTACATAAGGAAGAAGCTTACGCTTTACAAGCGTGAAATCCTTTACGGAGGAAGTTCAACACAAAAAAAGGTCGAATCCGGCGCAGCAAAAGCGTCGGTACGGGGGACGATCCACAAGGACGCATCAACGAAGGCTGCTTTTCGGCAAACCGCGGAAGCCGGCTGTTTCGGGCATGCTCATAGGGGTGAATGGTGGCGGCCGACCCGCCTTCTAGGGAATACCTCTTCCCGAACCCGACAACTAACCTCGGAGACAACTAGGAGGAAAGGCTTTGAATTTTTGGAAAAAGAAAATCAGAAACGCAGCGCCGATCGTACGTCAACATGGAGGCTGGAAAACGGTAGCGCTTACATGCGGTATCCTTACAGCGGTCCTATTTGCCGGCGGCCAAGCGCAAGCCGCCGCAGTCGACACTAGCGCCAAGGTACAGGTTAACGACGCTTTGGTTTCGTTTCCCGAGTCTCAGCCTTTTATCGACGAATCCGGCGTGCTGCAAGTGCCGCTCCGCACCGTCATGGAAGCAATGGGCTACAAGCTGGAGTGGAGTCAAAAGAACGCGGACATCCAGGTTACGATCGGCGGCGGCGCACATACGGCCGTTATCACGACCAATGATGCGAACGCGACGATCGACGGGAAGCCTCGCACGTTCGAACACGTACCGCAATTCGTGAACGGGGCGATATACGTTCCCGTACGGTGGATCGCCGATACGTTCGGCAGCATCATGCAATGGGACAACGACAATTGGATCGCCATTTTGGGAGCGGACGGCAAGTTCCACTCGCCTGCCTGGTATAAACCAAAGCCGGATCCTGCGGCAGATCTGATCGACGTCGCGGAACAGTACATGGGTACGCCTTACGTCACGGGCGGCTCGACGCCGAACGGCTTCGATTGCTCGGGCTTCGTACAATACGTATTTGACAAATTCAACGTCGACTTGCCCCGCACATCGGCGGATATGTACGCTTCGGCGGGATACGGCGTATCCGATCCTCAGCCGGGCGACCTCGTCTTCTTTGCCGACCGCGGCAGGGTTTTTCATGTAGGTTTGTATATGGGGAACGGCCAGTATATTAACGCCTCGTCCGGCAAAACGCGCGGCGTAACGGTTACCAGCCTCTACAGCAGCTGGAGCCAGAAGTACTATGTCGGCGCCAAGCACGTGCTTTAGCCGCTTAAAAAGTCAAACGGCATCCTCCGTCCCAAGTGACGGAAGATGCCGTTTTGTCGTTTCATTCTAGCATTGTTTACAGGTATGCCTCAGCCCTTCGGCCTAAAGAACAGCGCCGCCAGGAACGAAAAGATGATCGCCGAGGAAATGCCGGCGCTCGTTACTTCGAACATGCCGGATACGACCCCGATCCAGCCGTGGAGCCGCAGCTCCATCAAGGCGCCGTGAACGAGCGAGTTGCCGAAGCTCGTAATCGGCACCGTCGCGCCCGCTCCGGCGAATTCAATAAACCGGTCGTATAAGCTTTTCCCGCCGATCTGGATGCCGTCGACGATAGCCCCGATCACGACAAGCGTGCTCATCGTATGGGCCGGCGTCAGTTTGCCGATATCCATGAGCAGCTGTCCGAATACGCATATCGCGCCGCCGATCACGAACGCCCAAAAAAATTGCATGATCATGCCGTCGCCTCCTTATTCTCGATGGCAACCGCGTGCGCGATGCATGGGATGCTTTCTCCCTGCTGGAATGAGAGCGGGGAGAGCAGAGCGCCGGTCGCAACGACCAATATTTTATTCAGCTCGCCCGAAGCCAGCTTCTTCAGCAGATGCCCGTAGGTGACGACGGCGGAGCATCCGCAGCCGCTGCCTCCCGACTGGACGCCCTGCGAGTTCACGTCATATACCATCAAGCCGCAATCCTTGTAGGTCGTTTGATGAATCGGAAAGCCGTGCTTGTCGAACAGCTCGTTCGCTATGTTGTAACCGACCGTGGCCAAATCGCCGGTTACGATCAGATCGTATTCGCTCGGTTTCGTGCCGAAATCGCGGAAATGGGCTTGAATCGTATCGACAGCGGCAGGCGCCATGGCAGCCCCCATGTTGAACGGGTCCTTAATCCCCATGTCGATTACCCTCCCGATCGTGGCCCGCGTGACAACCGGTCCGTCTCCTTTTGGGGCGACGATAGCAGCTCCCGCCCCCGTCACCGTATACTGAGCGGTCGGAGGCTTCTGCGAGCCGTATTCGGTCGGGTACCGAAACTGCTTTTCCACGGTACAGTTATGGCTGCACGTGCCGGCCATGGCATACTTGGCTGAGCCGGAATCGACGATCATGGAAGCGATGGCCAAACTTTCCATGGAGGTCGAGCAAGCCCCAAAGACCCCGAGATACGGAATCGAGAGCGTCCGCGCCGCAAAGCTGCTGCTGATGATTTGATTCAGCAAATCGCCGCCGACGTAGAACTGCACCTGCTCTTTCGTAATGCCCGATTTCTTGATCGCCAGCTGGGCCGCCTCTTCCATCAGCATTTTTTCGGCCTTTTCCCATGTTTTCTGCTCCAGCGTCAAGTCTCCGTGTACGATATCGAAGTCGTTGGCAAGGGGCCCCTCCCCCTCGTCCGGACCTACGACAGTGGCAGCCGACAAGATGACCGGCCGGTTTTTGAAGCGCCAGCTTTGATGTCCCTGCAGCATATTACTGGCCCCCCGTCCCGAAAATAAGGTGCAAAATACCGATCACAAACGCGGACACGACCCCATATACGATAACGGAGCCCGCCAGCTTGAACATATTTCCCCCCACGCCGAGCACAAGCCCTTCGCTCTTATGCTCAAGCGCGGCGGAGCAGAGCGAGTTGGCGAAGCCCGTAACCGGAACGGACGAGCCCGCTCCCGCCCATTGCGCGATTTTGTCGTAAATGCCGAAGGTAGTCAGGATGACGGATATCAGAATAAGCACGGCAACCGTAGGGTTGCCCGCGGTTTTGTCGTTGAAATCGAACCACGCCTTGAACATCTCCATCAGTCCTTGTCCGATCAAGCAAATGAAGCCCCCGACGAGGAAGGCCCGCATACAGTTTTTGCCGACGGGCCTTGGCGGTTCCTTTTGCTTGGCTAGCTCCTGGTATTCTTGCTGCGTCGGCGTCATGTTCTTCGTCTTGTTGTTGGCCATATCGGGTTTCCTCCATTCGTATTTGGACGGCGCGCGGCCGGAGCCGCTAATTACCGCTTCAACAGGGGCGTTACATTGGCAATTTCCCGTGTCAGGCGAGCGGCACAGTCATCATACATCGCTTTCGCAGATTCGTTGTGCGTAGACATGCCGAACAATTCCAGATCGGCTTCGCACTTTTTGAGCGCCGACAGCAAGAGCGCCCTGGCCTGGGGAGCCGGCACGTTGATTTGATCGTCGAACAAATCCACATACAGCTGTCCGTGCGCATCAACCTGGGCGATAAACACATTGTCCGCGGCTACCCCTATTTTCTCCAGCTCGGTGCTGAGCCATCCGCGGCTGAAGCCGCTTGTCGCAAGCCCCTCGTCCATAATATTGCCATCGATAATGACCGTTTGCGGTTCCTGCTCCGGCGATTGGGTAATGCCCAAGGAGGCCGGCGTCAAAGGCTGCTGCTCCTTTTTGAGCAGAACGCTTAAGTCTCCGCTCGGCTCCAGCATCGCGAATTCGACATCGGCGACCCGAAAGACGTTTTTCGTACGCAGCGATTCCAGCAGTTCGTCCCCGGTAAACCGCTCTTTTTTCAAATTGTCCTCCAGTATTTTGCCGTCCTTGATCATCACCGTTCCCTTCCCCTCGAACCATTCCCGAAGCCGTTTGCTTTTGAGCGTAAGGTATTCAAGAAAGAACGGAACCGCGAACCAGACCAGGATTGCCACGATACCGTGCATGTAGTGGGCTTCCATGTCCGTCGACAGAAAACCGGCCAATTCTCCGAGCGCAATGCCCGTTATGTATTCGAAAAACGTGAGCTGGGATATTTGCTTTTTCCCTAAAATACGGGTCATCGCAAACAGGATGGCAACGGCTCCGAGCGAACGTATCGCGATAATCATCCAGGGTGGCACTTGAATTCCCCTTTCTTATGCACATTTTCAAAAGAGCCTTGTTGTAAATGACCGTCGATGTAAATTATTCGCCAAACGCCCCACACTTATGAGCCATTGCCAAAAAGAAACGCTGACGGCAAATCCGTCCAATTTCTCATGGCGAGGCAAACCGGACATACATGAGATACCGGGGAAATGGTTATATTAGTTTTCGGGAAAAGGAAAGGAGTTGAAAAGCAATGACAGTAGCATCTCAAGTAAAAACGTGCTTGGCGTCATTAAAAAGCGCTCAAGCGAGCTTGGAATCGTTCGCTCTGAACACGCAGAACCAGGAAGCGAAGACGATGTTCGAGCAAGCGGCGCAATCGACGCAGCAGATCTGCGATCAAGTCAATTCTCGCGTTCAGCAGCTGGAGCAGGAAGAGCCGCAATATAAAGGCTTCTAGGCTTACTCCAAGCAACAAAAAAGGCCTGATGCATTCGGATGCATCCAGGCTTTTTTGTCATTTCAGCAGATCGGCCAGACTTAGCAATAAAAATACGAGCAGTATGAAAAGCACCAGCACGAGAAGAACGAATCCGGCAACAGCGCCCATCGCAATGTCTCCTTTTACGACTTATTTGGAACAAGTTTCAAAGCCGCCCTTCATTCCGTTACGGCAACCGCCAGGCTCCGGGCGTTTATCCCTTTTTATCAGCGTATGTCACGGGCAATCGGTTCGGTTGGGTATATGCCTAACGAAGCAAAAATGATATAATACCATTGTTCACGTTAACAATTGCATAAGAGAGGGGATTTTCTATAGCATGGCAATTCAATCGAAGCACGCACTGCACGCTTTTGTCGAGGAAACGGTGCGGGATACGCCCGTCACCGATATTCATACGCACTTGTTTGCCGAATCGTTCGGCGACCTCCTTCTGTGGGGAATCGACGAGCTGCTCACGTATCATTATTTAATTGCCGAAACGTTCCGCTATCATCCGAATATGGCTTACGAACAATTTTGGAGCATGACCAAGGAAGAACAAGCGAACCTCATCTGGCAAACGCTTTTTATCGAGCACTCGCCTTATAGCGAAGCATGCCGCGGAGTGGTCACCGTCCTAAACCGCCTCGGCTTCGACCTGTCCGACCGTAATTTGGAAAGCTACCGCGATTATTTCCGCAGCGTCAGCGCAGGCGATTATATCGACCGGGTGCTCGAGCTGGCCAAGGTCAAAACCGTCGTCATGACGAACGATCCGTTCGACGCTTCCGAGCTGCCCGCATGGGAAGCCCGTCAAGGCCGCTCCGATTCGCGTTTTCTGGCCGCGCTGCGCATCGACCCTCTCCTTAACGCGTGGGACACTACCTGGCCTCGCTTAAAGGAGCAAGGATACGATGTACAGGCCGATTTGTCGGGCCGGACGATCGACGAAGTCCGCCGTTTCCTGAAGACGTGGATTTCCGTCATGAACCCGCTCTATATGGCGGTTTCCCTGCCGAACGATTTCGCCTATCCGGAGCAATCCGCACGCGTTCGAATCATCGACGAGTGCATCATTCCGGTCACGCGAGAGGCCGATATTCCTTTTGCCATGATGATCGGCGTCAAGCGTCAGGTTAACCCTTCGCTCCGTTTCGCCGGGGACAGCGTCGGCAAGAGCGATATCGGAACGGTCGAACGAATCGTCAGCCGCTATCCGGACAACAAGTTTCTGGTTACGATGCTGTCTCGCGAAAACCAGCACGAACTGGCCGTTACGGCCCGCAAAAACCGCAATCTGCTCGTATTCGGCTGCTGGTGGTTCCTCAACAATCCCAGCTTAATCGAGGAAATAACGCGTATGCGGCTCGAACTGCTTGGCGGCAGCGTCATCCCGCAGCATTCCGACTGCCGGATTCTGGACCAGCTGATCTACAAATGGGATCACTCACGGGCGATTATCGCTAAGGTGCTTTGCGAAAAGTACGGCGACCTGTTCGATGCCGGCTGGCGGCTGGAGGAAGAAGAGATTCGCCGGGATATCGAAGATTTGTTGGGCGGCGCCTTTTGGACGTTTCTCGGACGCCCTGACCCTGCGAAACAGGCGTAACGAAGCGCCGGCAGCATGCTTCACAGGGCCGAAAGGCTCCCCTCGGCATAAAAAGCCTCTCACCATGCCGGTGAGAGGCTTTTTTCAGTTCCTGACAACCATTCGCTGCGCTGAGAAGGTTATAAGTCATTATCTGTATGCAAAATTAGCAGCCGGATACGGTGGATTATCCAAAGGCGCCTTACCGAACGGACAAAAATTTGACGGCTGGCAGCTTTTTGCGAATCAGCGCTTTATGCTCGGGAAGCAAGCAGAACAAATCCATGATGATTTCATCGATTTGCTCGTAAAGCGCAAGCCTCGAAGCAAGCTTTTTTTGCCGCCTCAAAGCGTCGGTCAAACGGACGATCTCCTCTTGCTGTTCAAGCCCGCAGGGCGGAATCGGAAGCGATTCGATGTATCCGCGGAGCACCTTGACCGACTGATACGAGTGCGAATAAAAATATTGGATCGGCCGCGAGTTGAGAACGGCCATCACATATTTGACGGAGTAGCCGGGCAGCTTCGGAATCAGCAGATTTGCGCTGTTGAGCGATAATCGCCGGCTGTCGTCATAGGCGAAGACGAGCTGCTCGCTGACGAACCGGTACAGCAGCTTTTCCTTGGCGCGATACGTTTGCTCAGGCGCCACCTGCTGGAATTTATCCGGCGTGAACAGGAGATAGCTGTTGCCCGGGTTGTAGTTGTATTTATAGAGATTGTTGCCCTTGAGCACGACCTCCCCGCCCTCCGGCTTCTCGGCTTGCACATACAGACCGTTATTGCCCGTCACGATCCCAAGCGCAAACTCGGCGTGGCCGCCCAGAAACATGGCGCCCTTCAGCGTTTTCATCCGTTCGAGCAAATCATGCTCCCGATCCGTCGCCTGCACGTTGAATACGCTTTGCTCGTTCTCGGCAAATCGCGTTTGGGCGACCTCATAAGCTTCTTCGCCTGCAAGCACCTTAACCGCATGCGCGGCATCGGGTGCGGTTTTGCGGACCGTTAGCGTGACGGCAGGCGCATAGACGCGGCTGAAGGGCGTGCCCAGCAGCTCGATACGCTCGATACTGGTCCTCTCCAGCAGCAGTCGGCGTATAGGCCGGTGCAGATGGACATGCAGCACCGCCTCCGGCAGCAGGAACGCGAGCAAGCCGCCTTCTCCCAACATGTTGACGCCGCTTTCCATAAAAAGCGCAAAGGACTCCACCGACGATCCCGCCGAAAAATAAGCTTTGCGCAAGGCGGCGATTTCCTCATGATTAAATTTGTAGCCCCAGGGCGGGTTGCCGATCACAAGATCGAACTTCTCCGAAGCCGTTTCCGCGGACGCCAGCGAGTTCTGCTGCACGATACGAAAATCCAGCGAAGACTCGTCCTCCGTACGCCCCGCAAGAAGCGACATATTCACCTTGGCCAGGCTGACGGCAACCGGGTCGATGTCATAGCCCGTCATGCATCGCGTCCGCAAAATCCGTTCTGCGTCTTCTACAGCCGTACCGGCTTGAAGCAGCTTCGCTTTAAGCGATAAATACGTATGAATCAAAAAATTTCCCGACCCGCAGCACGGATCGATTACGGCAGGCAGCGGATGGTCCGCCAGCAGCTTCAGGCTCGATTCTACCAGCGCTTCAACGAGCTTGGACGGGGTATAGTAGCTGCCCTGCGGCTTCCGGGTCCGCAGATTGGAGAGCGACATGTACAAGAGTCCGAGCAAGTCCTCCCCCTCCATATACCGCACGGGGGTTTTAAGCAGCCTGCGCATGACGGACTGCTCCACCGGGCTCGGTCCGTCCTTCCGGAAATCGAACAAAGCGGAAATCGGATTGCCGTAAGCGCCAAGCGTTATTTTACCGGCGTGTACCGCCGCCAAGATGCCGCCGGCACGCAAATCCGTCTCTTTTGCGGCGATATGCCCTCTATCGGCGAGAAGCCGCAAGGCGATCTCCGCCAAAACCGCTTCGGAGCGCACGGCTGCGTTTTCCTCGCCGACCAGTTGAACGACCGTCCTGGCCAGCTCCACTAGGCCCATGGATTTCACATACTCCGCCGGAATCAGATTGCCTTCCGCCGCGGCTTTGTTTCTTCTCTGCTTTAGCCGCTGGGAGTTCGCAGCGAACAGCTCCGTTCGGAGCTCCGCTACGATTCTCCTGTCGAAGAGAGGCGATCTCCCTTCTTTATAGGCGGCGAGTTTTCCCGCCTTCAGCCAATTTCTAACGGTCGCTCCCGACACGCCGAGCAGTTGCGCAGCTTCTTCGACCCGTATATATTGTTGATTATCCAACGCGAGGCCCCCCTCTGTCTGTCCATACGATGCTTATGCTCGCGGGACTTTGCCATCTATAGGCTTCGTCAGCGGCGCCGCTTTTCCTTCCGTCGTAAGGCTTCTTTCCTATATTATCCCGTTCAGCAGGCGAATAACGCCGGTTCTAGAAAATGCTCCCTTGGATTTAGTAGAAACACTGGAACATCCAGACAGGTTACGACTTGCAAGCAAAAATATTGGTGCGTATACAAGCCTAAACGTAATTCGGACACGATTGGGATTGTACCACAAGCGTGCCGGCGAAAAAACCTCCGAAACCGCCGCAGTCAGAAGCGGCGGTTTCGGAGGCGCGATTGACCGGCGGCGAGGCAAGGGGTTGGCCGAGGTCCCGATCGAACGCAACCGGCTCTCCTTTTCAACTCCATTCGAAAAACCGCCCCATCGAAAGCGGATTCATCCTTAAACACTTACGAACCGTAAACGGTTCTGGATGACAGCAAAAAAAGCAAGCCGGAACCGGTATGTAAACCGGTGCAGCTTGCTATTTTCGGCCGTTCACGTCATGAAAATGTGCGATCGGGTAAAACTAATCTTTGTAACGGTCTTATTTCAGAACGTATACCTTCACGTTTTGCATGCCGAACGATTGAACATTGCCCATCGAATTCGGGATGAAAATATCGATGCGGTTTCCTTTAATCGCGCCGCCCTGATCGGATGCGGTTGCGATCATGCCTGTCGGCAGTCCGTTAAACGTATAGCCGGTCACATACAACTTGCTTCCCATCGGGATCACGTTCGGATCGACGGCAATGGTGCCGACCTTGAGCGGATTGCCGAAGTAATCGACTGCGCCCCAGCCGCCGTTCTCTTCCGCCGCATCGGAATAAGCCGTTGCGACGACGGGAATCATTTTGCTGTACGAAACGGTTTTGCCGTTTGCCGTGTTTACCGTGTTCGCTGCTGCGACGGGCTTCGCTTTTACAGGCGTCGCTTTCGCCTCAGCCTTTACAGGGGCTGCCGCAACCTTTTTGGCTGCCGGAGTCGGCGCCGGGGTCGCCGCTGCCGTTGTCGGCGCGGGCTCGGCTTGCGCCGGTTCAGCTGCCGGAGCCGCTTGTACCGCAACCGCAGGGGCTTGATCGGATTCAGCCTTATAAGCGAATACGGTCTTTTCAAGCATCGGAGGAAGGTTGAAAGTCAATCCTTTATATACGTTCATCGGATCGATCGTTTTGTTTGCTGCGAGCAAATCCATCAGGGGAATGTGAAGCTTTTGCGAAACGGACCAAAACGTATCGTTTTCTTGCACCGCATACGTGTCCTCCGCAACTTCCATAGCATGCGCAGGCAAAGCAAAGGCGGCGATGGACAGGCTAATGGCAAGGCCTGCCAGCGTCTTTTTTACAGGATTGAAAGTCATAGCAGTCTCCTTTGATATCTATTGCCTACGAGGTTAGTTGTCGGGTTCGGACCAAAGGTTAGTCCCTACTCGCTGATGCGAGATTCACCCCAAACGAACGATAAACGTACCGGTTTTAAAATAATGATTGACCGCCGGACATTTTACGTTCATAATATATCGTCCCCCGCACTTCCGGAGCGGAAGTTTCGGCTCCTGTAAGACTAACATAGACCCTTCGATACGAAAACCCACATTTTCTTACAGTTTTACAAGATTCCCTGAAAAACCGGCCTTATGACGAAGGCATTCCTTACCGCCAAATCCCTAGTTATTCCTATAAGAGCGCCATGCTATGAACGCTTGAATTCTCCCTCATGCGCCATATTTCTGCCATAATCGCGCAGCATCGCAAAAAACGACAACCCCGATTCCAGCGAATCCGCTTTGCCTCCAATTACCAACATGTACCACGTATTTTTGCGTCGCATTTTCGGCAAAAGCGCTCGGTTGATCGAGATTTTGGAATACCCGGTGAATCCGAAGCCAATCCAGCGACACGCACTCGAAAAAGACGAGCGGCTGACGGCTGATCGCTTTCCGCCGTTACATGCTCGGCGCAGACGAACGGATGGCCTCATATGCGTACAGAGGTTCCCCGTTCGCAAAAAAAAGCCGGCCTTGACGCCCAAACGCTCGTCAGACCGACTGTTTCCGATACCGGTTATCGTTACCCGCGATTCGGAAGAGAAGCGACCAGTTCCTGCGCCGCTTGGCGAATTCTACCGGCAATTTCTTCATCCACTTGAAACAGTCCGCCTTCAAGCCGCTGCACATGGGAATCTTGAACGTATACCCCTTGCAGCTGATGGCGGGCGCCGAGCGCGGACAGTACAGGCTTGAGCGCGTAATCGATCACGAGCAGATGGGCAACCGTGCCCCCGATTGCGACCGGTAGCGTCACTTTGCCTTCCAGCCCTTTCTGCGGGATCAGATCGAGGAACGCCTTCAGCACGCCCGTATAGGATGCTTTGTATACCGGCGTCGCCACGACGACCGCATCCGCCTGCTCAATAAGCCGATTTGCAGCCGCAATGGCCGGACTATCGAATTTCGTGTAGACCAAATCCTCCGGCGGCAGCTCGACTACCGAAATGCGCGAATGCTGTGCGCCTTCTTCCGTCAGCTGCCGCTCCAGCACCTGAAGTACGCCGTTCAGCCTCGAATTTGCTGCAGGACTACCCGAAATCAATACGATGTTCGCCATTTCGTTATTCTCTCCTTATATGCCGCCGCCCGTATTACCGGGATACGGCTTGTGTAGTGTAGCGGTTTTCCGGAATCGGAACACCCAGATTGCCGCGAAGCGTATCCGACTCGTGGGCGACCTGACGAACTACCGTAACCGGCTCGAAACGGTTCAGAAAATGCGGGATCGATTTTTTCCGTAATGTAGAGACCGTCCGCTATGAATACAAAATCAAACTTACCATCTTCCGTCTTTCGTGTCCACGATTTGTAAAGCTCGAAATTGACGCTTGCGTCCGTGACCGCTATCGGATGCCGCCGGCCGCTTATACTGCCGCTAACCCCGTGCAAAATCGCGCCCAATTTCAATTGTTTCTTGTCCGCCATATAAACGCCTCCCCGCAGCCACGCCGCCTTCCCCCTTAGGAATTAGGCATGCCTATCCCGTTTGCATCGCCTGCACATCCTTTGGCGGCACTTCGTTCCATACCTTGCTAGGAATCTCGCGCCGCAGCACGGGCGCAACTTCGGCTGCGAACTGCTCGGCCTGCTCCGCTTCGGGGCGCGGGGCGTTGTCAGACACTAAAAAAAGCTGACGCCGGCAATACCGACATCAGCTTCCTGCCATGATTCAGTTGTTTTTCTCGAACACTTTATTCGCTTCCTTGCGGAACTCGGCAACGACTTCATCGATCGTCGCTTTGCCGAACTGCTGCTTCTGCACGGTTTGCTCGAACAGCTTGCCTACCTCCCCGGCACCCTTCGGACCGCCGTCGTACCAGCCCGGATCGTTCTTGCCGATATGCTCGAGCACGTCCTGCATCTTATTTTCGAGAGGCGTAAATTTCGGCTTCAGGTACTCCACCATTTTTTTGTTGTCGGGAAGCCCTCTTTCCGTTCCGAGAATGTCGGCCGCTTCCGCCGAGTTGATCATGAAGTCCATGAACATCGCCGCTTCCTTCGGATGCTTCGTCTTGGCGTTCATGCTGAAGAAAATACCCGGCAGCAGCACGCTGGCCGTCTTCTTGGACACGTCGGCGCGAGGCATCGTCGTCATCTCCAGCTTGTCCTTCAGTACGCCGTCCATCGACGGGAAGTACGGTACGAACAAGGGTCCTTCCATCGCGACGGTCCCTTTAAGGATCGGCTCCTTGTTAGGGTCATACGTAGCCAGCTGATAGGACGAAGTTTCGCTTGCCGGAGGAACGATCCCTTCCTTTCTCGCCTTGTCCCACATCTCCAGCCAGGCTTTAAAGTTTTCGTCCTTATAGCCTAACTTGTTGTCTTTGAACAGCACATCGCCTTTGGAGAACAAGTAATACATGAATGCTTCGAACAGGCCGGACATGTCGTTGGCGCCGTACTTGTCCTTGCCGAGCTTGCCCTTCATTTCACGGGCTTTGTCGAAAAATTCGTCGTAGGTCATGTCCATTTTCGGCGGTTCCACGCCCGCCTGTTTGTACATTTCTTTATTGTAAAACATGACGGAACCGCTCTTGCTAAGCGGTAGGCCCACCAGTTTTCCGTTGACCGTCGCCTGATTGGCCAGCAGGTTTTGATCGAGCCCGTCCACCTTAATGTCTTTGCCTGCCAAGTTCTTCAGATCCATCAGCACGCCGCGATCCGCGTACTCCTTCAAATAGATGATGCTTATGCTGATCAAATCCGGAGCGTTGCTCCCGGCCACCTGGGTGGCTAGCTTATCGTGATACGTGCCGAAGGCGGAATATTCCGGCTTGATTTTTATATTCGGATGCAATTGCTGGAACTTCTCGATCATTTTGATCGTCAGATCATGCCGCTGCTGGCTGCCCCACCATGAGAACCGAAGCTCGACGTTTTCCTTTTCGCTGCCCCCTTTTGAATCCGTAGAAGCCGCCGTACCGTCCGTCTTCGTACCGCCGCAGCCTGCAACGACGCCGGCCGACACGACAAGCGTTAACGCCGACAACAACATTCTGCTTTGAATCGCTTTAAGCCACTTCACCTGCCACACCCCTTGTTAGTATAATTTGGCATAAATCCGCTTACATGGGTCATTATAGTAAACCGTAACCGGCAAAGAAATCATACAAATCTACAATTTCTTCTCCTATTTACTACTGATTGAATTCCGAAGGATTATAACCCGTATACTTTTTGAATAGCTGGCTGAAATAGGCATTATTTTTGTAACCGACCATTTGAGAAATCTCGTACAGCTTATAATTGCCCGTCATCATCAGCTCCTTGGCTTTCTCCATCCGTACCTTCGTCAAATAAACGTTATAATTTTCACCTGTCGCCTGCTTGAATATTTGGCTTAAATAATTTCGGGTCAAATACACTTTATCCGCGATCATATCAAGCGAAATATCGTCCGCATAGTTCGCGTGAACGAACCGTGTAATGAAGTCGATCGTCTTCTTATGCTTGGTAGACACCCGCTTGTCCATCAACCGGCACACCGCCAGCAAAATCCCGTTTATCCAAGATGCCAGATCTTCTTTATCGCAAATCCGTTCCAGCTCCTTATACGAATGGTAATTCGCGTCGGCATCCTCGATCCGCAGCCCGTGATCGTACAGCGCGACGACCAGCACCCCGCTAAAATCGACGGCGAACTCCCTCAGCATCCCAATGCTCAGATCCGTTCTCGACTTCAAGTACGCTAAAAATTCCCCGTTTTTTTGCTGAACCAGCTCGCTCTGTCCTTGTATGGCTGCATCCACCATCGCATGGTAGCTTTCGATCGGACGCAAGGGCAGGTCGCGAGGTTTGATGCTGACGTCCTCCTTCGTAATGATCCGGCTGTCGAGCAAATATTGGCGTTCCTCCATCAAATTCATCGCTTCTTTATAGGAAAGATGGATATCCCCTGCGGAATCGACCGTGGAACCGATCGCCGCCCAAACGTTCAGCTTGATCGATTGCTGAATCGATTGAATAATCTGCTGCGCGATCTGCTTGGCGCGGCTGACGACCGCTTCCTTTCTTGAGGCCCCGGGTGCGGATACGATGAGCGTGACCATTTGGAGCTGAACGTCCGCCACGTAAATGCCTGCTTTGGAGCCGATGACTTCCTCGATGATATTGTTCACCGCATAGGAAAACAGGGGCCAGTCGCTGGCTTTGCAATTGAATCGTGCCCCATCCTTCAGAAACTCGATCATGACGATGGCAAAATGGCAATGGGTCAAATCAACCTTCAAATACTCCGCGGCTTTCGCGAAATAAGAGGACTGGACGTTCACCGGCTCCAGCAGCTCCTTGAACAGCTGCTTCTTCGCCCACGGGCGGTTGTACTCCAGCAGCTCGCGCCATTCCTTATCTTCCTTGACCGCCTGCTTCTGGTTGAGCGCCTTGGCGGATGCCGTGAGCAGAACGGCTTCGATCTCATCGATCGTGGCCGGCTTCGATATATAGTCGTGAACGTTGAGCTTTAAAGCCGATTTCGCGTATTTGAAGTCCTCGTACCCGCTGAGGATGATAACTTCCGTCGTTTGATTGCGCTCTCGCAATTGTTTCAGCATTTCGATGCCGTCGATAACGGGCATATAGATGTCGGTTAAGATGAGATCAGGCTGGCTCGCTTCGATCAGGTCAAGTCCTTCCTGCCCGTTCTCGGCCGTTCCGACAACCTGTATGTTCAGTCGTTCCCAATTAACCGCTTTTTTCAAGCCGTTTAAGGTGGATACGTCGTCATCGACGATTACCGCTTTCAGCATGAATGTCCCTCCCCTGACTCGGGATACGCCGGAGACACCTTCGGGATTTTTATTTTGACCGTCGTCCCCGTGCTCCGATTGCTTTGAATATCCACGCCGTAGCTTTCGCCAAAATAGAGATGGATGCGCTCTCTCACATTGCGGATGCCGCTTCCCTTCATTTTTCCGTTAGTAAAATGCTCTTTACTATCCATCCCCTTCCCGGTATCGGCGATCGTGAACCATAAATCCGTTTCATTCTCGCTGACGACGATGACGATCTCTCCTCCTTTCCCTCTTTCCATCCCGTGAATCAACGCGTTTTCGATAAACGGCTGAAGCATGAGCTTCGGCACCAAATAAGAATACGTCGACTCGGGTA
The DNA here is from genome assembly GCF_046244365.1 of Paenibacillus litoralis. NCBI lineage: Bacteria > Bacillati > Bacillota > Bacilli > Caryophanales > Paenibacillaceae > Paenibacillus > Paenibacillus litoralis. The sequence continues at coordinate 5,784,619 of NZ_CP176395.1, forward strand.
CGGAGAGGGAGATGGTGATCTCATTTTGAAAACGGATCATTTGCAATTCGATATAGCACTGCAAATAGTCCATCTCGCTCCGAATCGTGATGAAAGCCGAGCCCTTGGAAAGCCCGAGACGCAGCATTTTGCCCAGAAGCGAGAGCATTTTGCTGATGTTATGCGCGCCGTATTCGATAGCCTGCCAATTAATCGTATCAAGCGTATTGTAAATAAAATGCGGATTGATTTGTTCCTGCAGCATTTGCAGCTCCGCTTCCCGCTTCTTCCGGTTCTGGTCGTCGACTTCGGTAAGCAACTGCCGGATGCGCCGGACCATCAGGTTCACGTGCTCGTTCAATTTGCCGAACTCGTTCTGGTAATCGTTCTTGATTTGAACGTCGAGCTTGCCGTTCTTGATCTGGCCGACGACTTGAATGAGCCTGCGAATGGGCTGTACGAATTGATAAGCGAGCAGCAGCGCCATGCCGACCGCCAGCACGATGCAGCCGAACACGGCAAGAACGATGACATTTTTGATTTGCCGGCTCGCTTTCGTAACATTGTCCCAGGCGATGGCGTCCATCAGAACCCAGTCGGAGCTGCTTTGTTTATTCCAGATGAGCAGCATTTTCCGATTGTTTCGGGAGATGGCGTATTCTTCTTGATTCGACTTGTCGAGCACGTTGCTCATCTGATTCCTCTCGTTATTCGCGGCAAACGACCCCATTCCGCTGCCGACGATCTCGGTGATCAAACGGTCGTAAGAATCAAGGATATACCGGGAATCGCCCGGCGCGATGTTCGCGATAAGCTGATTCATATACGAAAGCTTCATGTTGATGACAAGGATGCCTACTTCCTTCCCCGATAAGGATTCGATCTTCCGAGCGAAGCTGACGACCCGGTTGTCACCGCTTTCATTTTGGCCCGGATTCGCTTGGTGGGCTCCCACCCAACAGGAATCGGCATTCACGATCTGGTCGTACCAAGCGTATTGCTGGATGATGCCGGAATTAAACAAGCCGTTCGTCCCGATTCCTTCCGGCCTGTCGATGCTTTCGCTGAAAAGCTGCACGGAATGGATCCCGTCCTTGATGTAGCTGAGCCGGCTGATTTGATCCAAAATATCCCGTTTCTGCTGAAGGCGGTCGTAGGATTCACCGGCATTTTGCAAATAGTTAATGAGCTTCGGGTTGCTGCTGATCGCAAGAGAATCGTATTCGATCGCTTGCATTTGCGTCATCAACTGCTTGTTGATCTCGCTTAGCAGCAATTTTCTTGCTTGAATCGTCTGCTTGACGGTTTCTTGATTCGTGATCGCATAGCTGGCCATACCGATCAACAGAATGAAAAACAACGAAAAGAACAGGAACGTAAAGAAAAATGTGTAATGAAAGGAGAACACTTTGAACGGATTCCTCATAGTCTACCACCCTGGTGAATGAAAAATATAATCACTAGAATAAACGATCCACCGAGAAACCGTCAAACTCCGCAAGCTGCGGCACTTATCCTTTCAAACCGGTCGTGGCGATCCCTTCAACGAAATATTTTTGCGCGAACAAGAAGATGAGAAAGCTGGGCAAAATAGCGAGCGCCGACATCGCGAACATCGGCCCCCACGTCACCTCCGAGCCGCTGTCGATAAACAGCCGCAGCGCTACGGAGACCGTAAACTTGGCCGTATCCGTCAAGTAAATCGTCTGCGCCAAAAAGTCGTCCCACGTCCAAATAAAGCTGAAGAGAGCCGCCGTAATCATCGCGGGCTTGCATAGCGGCAATAAAATGCGAATGCCGATCCCCGGAATGGAACAGCCGTCGATTTTCGCCGCTTCGTCCAAATCCTTCGGAATGCCCCGGATGAATTGCACCATCAGAAAGACGAAAAACGGGCTGGCCGCCACAAAATGCGGGACAATCAGCGGTAGCGTCGTGCCGATCCAATCGAAATTTTTAAACAGGATATATTGCGGCACCAGCGTAACCTGCGTTGGCAGCATCAGCGTCATCATCAGAATGCCGAACCACATCGACTTCAGAGGAAATTGGATTCGGGCAAACCCGTATGCGACGATCGAGCTGGATAACACCGTGCCGATCACCGAAAGAATCGTTATGAAGAATGAATTATAGAAAAAGTGTCCGAACGTAAAGCCCGGAATCGCCGTCCAGCCATACGTGTAATTTTCCCAGTGCAGAACGGCAGGAATCAAATCCCCTTTGGCAAAATCGGCGTTTGATTTCAACGAGTTGCTGAACAGCCATACAATCGGGTAGATCATCAATAGGGAACCGAGCACGAGAACGGCATATTTGACAACATCCCCCGGCAACTTCCTCTTTATAACTCTCGCCATACCTTGGTCCACTCCATTCGTTCGCTATAGAATCAAGCCTCATAATGCACCCATTTTTTGGATGACCAGAAAATGAAGCCGGTAATGACCGCAATAATGACCAGCAAAATCCAAGCCAGCGCGCTCGCGTACCCCATATCGAAAAAGTTGAACGCTTTTCTGTACAAATAAAGGGCGTAAACAAGCGTGGAGTTCATAGGCCCTCCGTTCGTGACGACGAAGGCTTGCGTAAACATTTGAAAACTGTAGATCGTTTGCATGACCATATTGAACAAAATCATCGGAGTCAGCATCGGCAAGGTGACGGAAAAGAACGTGCGCAGCCTCGAAGCTCCGTCCACGGAAGCGGCTTCATACAAATCGCGGGGAATTTGCTTCAATCCTGCCAGAAAAATGACCATCGAGGAGCCGAACTGCCAGACGGCCAACAAAACAAGCGTATATAACGCAGTGCCCGGCGTATTGATCCAGTCCATGCCCTCTATGCCGAGCTTGCCCAGCATCACGTTGAAAATGCCTCGGTTTCCGAAAATGTCCCGCCATATCATCGAAATCGCAATACTCCCGCCGATGAGAGACGGCAAATAAAAGACGGAGCGGAACAACGACATGCCGCGAATCGCCTTGCTGAGCAGGATCGCCACCAGCAGCGCGAACGCCAGCTTTAACGGCACGCCGAACAGGACGTACAGAAAGGTAACCTTCATCGATATACGGAAATCGGGGCTGTCGGTAAAAATATCGTTGAAGTTTTGCAGCCCGACCCATTTCGGACTCGTAAGCAGATCGTAATGCGTGAACGATAAATAGAACGATTGCATCATCGGCCAAAGGGTGAGAACCAAAAACCCGATCAACCAAGGCGATATGAGCAAATACCCCCAAAATCCCTCGGGCAACGGGCGTGAACCGGATTTATGCCTTGCGGCGATCTTTCCTTCGGCTACAGTTGTCTGAGCCATAGTACCCCTCCAATCGATTGTCTATTTCCTATTCTATAAAGTAGAGGGACAAAGAAAATAAGGGAAATCTATAATAATTTCCGTTTATTACGGAATAAAGCCGTCCCCCGCAAAAATGCAGGCGATGGCTTCGTTATCGCTTGTTATTATGACACTAAGTTTTATTTGACAGTTACTATCATTTTAAATACAATGTCATTACATTGGTTCTTGAAGAACCGTGAAAGGCGGATGATCACGATGCGCAGTCCTAATACGCGCAAATGGTGGGTGCTGGGCGCGCTCACCTTCGGCCTCTTGGCCGTTTCCTTGGATATGACGATTCTGAATGTTGCATTGCCGACGCTTGCGACCGATCTCGATGCCTCGACAAGCGATCTTCAGTGGATCGTCGATGCTTACAACCTCGTACTGGCGGCGGCTTTGCTGCCTGCCGGCATGCTCGGCGACCGTTACGGTCGGAAAAGGTTTCTACTGGCCGCGCTGATCCTGTTCGGTGCGGCATCCGCCGGATGCGCCATGTCGGATACGCCTTCCTCGCTCGTTCTCATGCGCTGCTTTCTAGGGCTTGGCGCCGCATTTCTAATGCCTTTGTCCATGTCCATACTGCCCGTGCTTTTTCAGGGGGCGGAACGGACCAAAGCCATGATGATATGGGCGATGGCCAACATGTTCGGCATCCCCCTCGGCCCTATTCTCGGCGGTTGGCTCCTGAAGCATTACGCTTGGGGATCGGTCTTCCTGATTAACCTGCCGCTGGTCGCGATCGCGCTGATCGCAGTCGGTTACTTGCTCCCGGAATCCAAAAGCGCCGCGCGGCATCGGCTGGACGGGATCGGCATGCTGACATCCAGCTTAGGCCTTACCGGCGTCACCTACGGCGTCATACGGACAGGTGAACACAGTTGGTCCGATCCTGCGGCGATCGGTACGATTGCTGCGGGGTTGGTGCTGCTAATCTTATTCATCATGCGGCAGCGCAGAATCGCTCATCCGCTTATCGATTTGTCGTTGTTCCGGTCAGCCCGTTTCACATGGGGAACCCTGCTGGCAACGACTGTTACCTTTGCCATCTTCGGATTATTGTTCGCCATGCCGCAATATTTTCAGGCGGTTCAAGGAACCGACTCGTTTGGAACCGGCTTGCGACTACTGCCGCTGATCGGCGGATTGCTTGTCGGCGCCAAAGCAGCTCAAAGCCTGCTCTCCAGAGGCGGCGCCAAGCTCATTGCTGCGATCGGATTCGCCCTGCTTGCAACCGGCTTAGCCGTTGGAGCATCTACAAGTGCAGACAGCAGTTACGGCTATGCAGCCGTATGGATCACAGTCTCCGGCCTCGGACTAGGTATGGCGCTGCCGACTTCCATGGACGCCGCATTAGGGGAACTATCCGCTGAACGCAGCGGCGCCGGATCCGCGCTCATTATGACTCTCCGTCAAGTCGGAGGCACGTTCGGCGTCGCACTGCTCGGCGCTGCGCTGAACACGGCCTACCGCACCCGGCTGGACCTGACAGGGTTGGAGGAATCGGCTGCCGAGACCGTGCGTCAAAGCGTAACATCCGGGACTGCTGTGGCGCATCGGCTGGCGTCCGAACATTTGCTCCAATCGGTGAAGATCTCCTTTGTTTACGGTATGGATAACTTGCTCTTAATCTGTGGCAGTATCGCACTCGCCGGCATGGTGCTCGCTCTGCTTTACCTTCCCCGTACCTCCACTGCCGGTATTTCCGAAAGAACGGAGGAGCATGGCATGTAACGTTGCCCAACAATCGCAAAAACGGTACACTACAGGTATAAGACATTACTGTGTAGATGCCGGGAGGCCAGCGCGTGATTTTAGACGATCAGCCGAAGCTTGGGCTTCGCGAAAGAAAAAAATTAAAAACTAGGGCAACCATTCAGCAGAACGCGATCAAGTTGTTTCGCGAACAGGGGTATCACGAGACGACGATCGAGCAAATAGCCGAAGTATCCGAGGTTTCTCCCAGCACGCTCTTCCGCTATTTCCCGACAAAAGAAGCTTTGGTTTTGGACGACGAATTCGATCCGATGCTGATGGAATTGTACCGGAAACAGCCGTCAGAACTAAGTCCGATACAGGCCTTTCGTCAAGCAGTAAGGGATAGTTCTGCTCTCATTCCTAGAGATATCCGGCATGCGATACGGGAACGAATGGAACTAATCATGTCAATTCCCGAACTTCGGGCCGCGAACTTTAGCCAGACTTCCGACACGTTGAATATGATCGCCGGCTTGATTGCCGAACGGGCCGGGCGGGAAAGCGGAGATCTCGCCGTCCTCGCCTACGCCGGGTCAATTGTCGGTGCAGTCCTCGGCGCGCACACCTACTGCGTGAGCCATCCCGAAACGGACTACGTCGACGTGATCGAGGATGCTCTAGCGGCTTTGGAAAATGGTTTACATGTATAACGACGAAAAGGACTCCTTATCAGGCAATGTCATTAAGTTAAGCCCAGAGACACCACCGGGAAAAATGGAATCCGAAACGGCATGGGAAAAAGCCCTGTGCCGTTTGTTTTTTTGTGCCAGCAAGGAAAAAGCGTACAGCAAACAAAGCGGATGGAATATCCGCTTAAAAAATGTTCATGTGAACCGAATTATGCTACTCTGTAGACGAAGCTAACAGCTGATTTATAGCGGATTTTGCGCGTATTCTTCTGCCCTTGGCGAATGGGTCGAATCGGCAAAATGTTTTTGCGAATCAGCGCTTCAACATCGGGCGAGGGTTCATCGTCCCGTGAGCGCAGGAAATGTCTACAAACGTGAACGGCGACCGTGAAGTTGACTTGGTATTGGTGCCGTTTATCCATTTGGGAAATGACTACGTGTGAGGTAATCATTTCAGCGAAATTGTACATGATCATTCTTGCGAAAATCTCTTGGGTGATGGACTCTTGTCTCTTTGCGTGAAAATTCGTCAGACCGACGGTGTATTTTAATGCCCTGAAAGAGGTTTCAATGCCCCATCGCATGTTATAAATGGACTTGATTTCATCGGGTGGGAAATCAGCGGCAGAAAGATCCGTAATAACGGTTTCATAAGCGCCATTAGGCAGGACGAAACGAACAACCCGAAAGGAAATCGGGTAAAACAAGTTCTCATGCAAATCCAAAAAATCAAATGTAGACGTGGAAGGGACGAACTTGTACATCTCAGGATGAGCCTTGACCTCTTTGGTTTGTTTTTTGGTGAGTGTCAAATGAACGTCAATATCAAACGCTCCGCTAGAGGGCAAACGCAAGCCCGAAAGAATACCATTGGAATCCAAATCCTTTACCCGTATGACGTAGTTCCACCCTTTGCGTTCAATATGCGCGAAATTGTTGTAACTTTCATAACCTCTATCTGCAGTAACAATGGTTTTGCCTTTGATGGGGGAACGGTCAACCATATCTGCCAGTGCCCTTCCCTCGTTGCACAACCTTCGTGGCTGAACAATGGCATCAACGTAAAGTCTGTTGCACAAGTCATAGGCTGCGTTCAAATGCAGAAGGTTATAGCCTTTCTTGCTCGGTTGACTTTGAAAATAGGTATCCGTGTCCGCAGAGTCCGTTGCGATATGCCAATCCGAACCGTCAATGGCAAGTAATCGATACCCTCGGTAGTGCTTGTTAGCCGTATACGATTGCGTAAATTCGTGAAACAAGAATTCCACAGCAGAAGGCAGGATTTTATTCCTCTGTTGGACAAAAGCAGAAGTGGTTTCGGTATTTACGTCATAGCCCTGCGATTCCAAGAGTTCCTTATATAGGCTGTTCCCCCCCATGGAGATCAGGAGTTGCATAACCGTTTCAAAAGGCAGCTTTTTCTTTCGGGTAAAATCTTTTTTAGGGTTTTTGACATAAGGTGCTGGTGCGGCTGACATTTCTCGTATGAGGGATGTCAGCGTTTCTTTTAGCGAATTCGCGTACTCATTCATTGGCGTAACCTCCTCGTTTTTCCAAGGGGCTTCGCCACACAATTTCATCTGCTTGTCAAGTCCTATTTTTCTTTTTCGTGCAAAAAAAAAGAGCGGGCTATCTTTTCGATAACCTGCTATTGTTCTTGATTTTTGGCCCTGCGCCTTAACTTAATGACATTGCAGGCTTCTCCCGATTTTTTGCGTCTAACGTGCGATGCCCACTTCGCCGGGTCTAAAACTGCGGTTCGAACAAGGTGTCCGCACGGATCATTTCCGAGCCAAATGGAAAAAGTACAGTTATTTTTCGGAAATTTGTTGATTGATCGATTTTAATGGAAAACCTACAGTTAATATTAGCCAAATTGCCTAAATATGCGAAAATGTCCTAAATTACCTGTACTTTTCCTGTTAAATGTCTTTTTCTCGCCTTAAAGCAAAAAATAGCTGCATGTTTTCCAGTTAGGGTCACATGTCATAGCAAAAGCACCATCAGGAAGGATGAAATCGGACTCGCATAGCGCATTTTCAGGCCTCTAGTCGACTTGGCGCTGGAAGCTGCTTAGATTAACCAACCTTCGATTTGTCCACTATAGCGACGGGAGCTACTTGATCTTTCGATTAGTCCCTACGACGACGAAAGCTGCTTGATTAATCATGTTTCGATTAGTTCACTGCGGCGACGAAAACTGCCTGGTTAGTCATGTTTCGATATGGCTTAATATACCGTCCGATATCGAAGAAGAACCGTCCGGAGAATGTTCCGGACGGTTCTTGCGTATTGAGATGCCGGCTTTTAAACAGCCTTCTTAGCGTTCAAACTATACGGCGCACTACTTGGCTCCCGCCGCTACCAAGGCCTCGGCCATTTCTTTATAGCCTCGCGTCTTGGCATGCTTGAGCGGCGTAACGCCGTCGCCATCGGCCAAGTTCACGTTTGCGCCATGCTCTATTAACAGCTTGACGATCGCTTGATGATTTTTCCCGCCGTCGCCGAGAATGATCGCTTCCAATAATGCGGTCCAGCCCAAATTGTTGACATGATCCACGTTCACATCGGAAGTGACAAGCAGCTCTTGCACGATATCCACATGCCCCCGGTCTGCGGCGGGAATCAGCGCCGTTCCGCCGAATCGGTTGGTGATCTTCGTATCGGCTCCCGCCGCGATCGAAGCTTTGACAAAATCAAGCATGCCTTCCGCTCCTGCATATAGAAGCGGATTGTCCGAGCGGCTGTCGCGAATGTTAATGTTCGCGCCCTTCTCGGCCAATAAATGGAAGACGGGAAGCTGGTTCGTGTGTACGGCGATCATAGCCGACGTTCTTCCCCGTTCGTCTGTCGCGTCAATGTCCGCGCCGTCCGCGAGCAGCTTCTCGATCGTCTCCTTATCTCCTTTTGCGGCGGCTTCCAGCAAAGCTTGGTTCATTTTATCCATCTCCATCTTGGCGGATTGGGCCGCTTGCTGCCCTTCATCGTGCAAAAGGGGAGCGACATTCATCCGGCACCCGGATAAAACGAGGACTAACGCCAAGACGACGAAGCGCAGCATAGCGAACCAGCACCTTTCTTAAAATATGAGAATTTATAGGCATTCCTCGCCCGAGTCCTACCCTGAAATTAGTTCGAGCAAGCGTCGGCGAATCGAAATTCATTCATCATGGCGTTGCGAAGCGACGGAGAGCCTATTGCATTACTTCCCGGTCAAGGTAACTTGCGATGCCGTCGCCCAGGCTCCAACCGGAGCTACCGAGTACGTCGTACCGGAAGTCAGTTTGCCGTCCTTCTGAATATCGAACACGCCTACGGCACCATTACGGCTGGAATATTTGTACGTAGCAAGAAGCTTATCACCGTTCGGAGCCGTCAATTCGACGCTGCGTCCCGACAACAGCTCGTCGCCCGGATCCTGAGACAGCGTAATGTTGATCGAAACGTCGCTCGTCGCCTCGGCGCCCGTAACTTGCAGCGATGCGATTTCTTGCGCAACGAAAGTCGGGTTTGCAATGGAAGCCCAGTCGGACGTTACCGTATATTTTACGCCCGGCGTCAGAACTTGACCTTCAGGCAGACGGAATTTCGGTTCTTGCTTGCCGTCCGTCGATTGCGTAAACGGTACGTATTTCGCGATGATCGGCTGGCCGCCTTCCGGCGTAATCGTTACTTGTCTGGCTTGCATGGAAGAAATGACTTGGTACGTTTGGCCGTTTGCCTTGTTATTGTCGTCCAGTACGAACGCATTGGCGCCGCGGCCTCCGCTGTATGCGGAAATGATATAGCCGTAGTCGACGACTCCGTTCGCCTTGAGCGCTTCGATCTCGAACGTATCGTTCGTCACTTGGCTTGCCGTCGTCATTTCCAGCTTCGTTCCGCTGCCGGTAAAGCTGCCCTCGTTTTTGCCTTTGTACGTCAGGTTATACTTCGCGCCTTCTTTTTGCACCGATGTAGGAACGATGTATGTGGCAATCGAGCCGGTTTTCAAACGCGGCATATTCGTCAGAGTCAATCCGTCATTGAACACGAAGTCTTCCTTCGCTTTGGCAAATGCTTCGTCGGCAGCCGTCAACGGCGCGTCGAAGGTGACGACAAGCGTAATCGCGTTTAATACTTCTACGCTCTTGATTTTCGCGTTCTCGGAAGGAATCGCTTTGCGCGCCGTATGAAGCAGCTGGATCGTTTCGTCGCGGGTTGCCGACTGGCTCGTCGAAACTTGCTGGCTCATCCAGTATTGTACGGATTTGACGTCGCGCTTAAGTGCCTTGGATACGATCTGAACAAGCTCGTCGTCGCTAACCGTTGCACTTGGGTTGAACGCTCCGTTGTCCGCCTGCATGATGCCTTGTCCGACCGCTTCCATGACGTATTCGTAGTACCATTCCTTCTCATTGACGTCCGACAATGGGGCCTGGCCTTCGGCTTTGCCTTGCAGATCGAATGTTTTGACGATCAGTTTCGCCAGCTCGGCGCGGCTGATTTGATTTTGTTCCCTGATCGATCCATCTTGATAACCGTGCAGTACGCCAAGCTTAATCAGATCGTTAACTGTCGCCTTGAGGTCTTGATTGGCGGAAACCGCTGCAACTGCGCTCGTATCGGAAGCGGCTTGCGCATTCATCACCGCGAAAGGCAAAGATGCTGTACCGATTGCCGCCGCCACCAGAAAAGCCGCTACTGCTTGCTTATGTTTCTTCATGATTATTTCCTCCTCGAATGTTGTCATGTCTTTGTTACTGCCTATGGCTACATTTTAGAGGGTAGATGTAAACGGCCCAGAAACGAAATATTAATAAAAGCTAAACTAAGGCTTAATTCATTTCAAATAACCCGCACGATCGAGGTCAATCCGCAAAAAACAGAAGGCAAGACGGTAATCCCGTCCCCTTCTGCGTATCGTGTAAAGTATCTTTACTTACTTGTTTTTCTCGGCCGCGATCCAATTGTTGGCTTCTTCTTCGCTTTTCTGCATGAACGTGTTGATATCGAGCGTGCCGTTTCGAACCTGCGGGAAATTTTTGTCGATAATCCGTTTGATTTGATCGTCGGCTTTCGTTTCGTCGCGCACCGGGGCGGGTTTGCTTTTGAAGATCGCAGCAATATTTTTCCCTTGCAAATGAGGGATTTCAGCCCCAAGCTGCTCCTCGATTTGCCGGTTGTCCAGCGCGGAAGCGCGGCCCGTCTTGCGGGCGCTGATCAACTGTACGGCATCGGAAGTTATGACCTCGATAACGCGAACGGCCTCCTCTTGATGCTCGCTTGTTCGCGAAACCATCATTTCATGCAGGTCGACAGGCGGGGCGATATGCGGCTTATCTTTGTAACTCGGGAATTCGACCAGGTTCCACCGGAAGCCTTGACTGGATGCCTGCTTCAGCATCGGAAACAAATTGATCGTGCCAACCATGGCCAATGTTCGTTCCTCGGTAAAAGCTTTGACATAAGACGCCGATTTCTGATTGCCGGGAATGTCGTCGAATGATTTCATCAGCTGAAATACGTTTTTCCATTCGTAGCTGTTAATCGCCGCTTTCCCTGTGCTTTTGTCGACAAAGGGCAGAGACAGCGGGTACCCGAGCCAGTAGTTCATAAAATAATCGTAGCCTTTGTACTGGACGCCGCTTTCCACGCGGGTCATTTTCTTGGCGATGGCGAGAACATCTTCCCAATACATGCCGTCCTTCGGATAGTCCACGCCGAATTTATCGAACAGCTCCTCATTGTAATAAAGCGCGTTGGTGTTGGTCGCATACGGCAAGCCATACACTTGTCCGTTGTCGCCGAAGGCTTCGACCACACCCGGCCGGAATCGGCTCAAATCGATCTGGGCTTTTTTCAGGAGCGGCAAAATATCTGTCGTAAGCCCCAGCTCTTTGTATTGATCCTTGCTCGCTCTCGACAGAATGATCAGATCGGGCACATTTTTGGCGGCGACAAGGTCCTGAATTTGCGTACCCTTCCCTGGTCTGACCAGGTCGACGGTAATGTGCGGATATTTTTTCTTCAAGGGCTCTACGATCAGGAGCTGAAAATCATCGTCATACAAATAAGCTTCGCCTGCCAGCAAGGTCAGACGGACCGGCTTGTCGGCCGCCTTCTCCTGTACGTTCGCGGGGGTTGCCGCCGAATTCGAGCCCGCCGCGCCGGATGCCCCTTCACGTCCGCCGCAGCCGGACAAGAAAATCGCTCCCAATAGTACGATTGCGCTTGATGCCAACAACGAATTGCGTTTCATGAAATGTTACCTCCCCGTTTCTATCTTTCTTCGACCTGAACCTATCATAGAGGATAGCCGAGGAAAAAGTCGTTATCCTTATCGTCGCAAGTTTTGCAATAATAGACAGACGAAACAAACCCGCTCCACGGGGACTGGGCGGGATACTCGTCTTTTTGGAAAGCGTTTTCAAATCTGTTGCAGGGGATCGCCGCCATATAGAAGTACGGACTGCGGGGCTCGCCTTCGCGTTGTTTTGCCGGCGATCATCCGCGCGTATTCGGTCGGAGTGAAGCCGGTCGCTTTTTTAAAATGCTTCGAAAAATAATGCACGCTGCTGTAGCCGAGCTGATCGGCGATTTCCGTCATGCTGTACATCTTCTCGCGAATTTGCCGTTTCGCGTACTCCAGTTTCAGCATGCTGTAATATTCCATGACCCCGGAATTAACCCGGCTTTTGAACAAAATTTTCAGCATGGTGCTGCCGATGGCAAACTCGCTGCATATTTGTTCGAAGGACAGGTTGTTCCTGACGTTGGCTTTCAAATACAGCGCGATCCGTTCGAACAAGTCCTCGTTTCTCGTTGCGAGCATAACCGACTCCGGCCTTTGCTTGCACGTCCCCGCCGATTGTTTGCGAATGAGCCGGATCAACAGCATTTCCAGCAAGTTTTTGATCATTTGCTCGCTGCCGAACTGGGCGCCTTCCTTGCGCTGCGGGATCATCATTTGGGGATGTCCGACGGGCGGATCGAACGCTTCCTTTCCTTCCGAAATTAAATAATAAAGAAGATCCTGCTCGGATTGCTCCAAATGCAGCACCCTCCCCTTGAAATAGTCGATGGCAAGCGAGTGGCAGACGAACGACATAATAATCAGGTTGGGAGCAGTTCCGCCCATCGCATGACCGGTGTGAAATTCGTTCGGCGAATAAAAAATCATGTCACCCTGGCCCAGAAGGTTGCTCCCCAAGTCGGTAATGACGAAAAATTCCCCTTTATCGACATAAACGAATTCCCAGAAATCATGTTTTTCGCCGGTAGCCTGAAAATGCTTCGGCAGCTCCATGTACAGAAACGAAAGCAGCTGTTCAACGACTACTTCTTCCTTCAGACGCAACATTTCCCATCCCGTCACAGGATCGCCGCCTCCTTTGACCGATTTTACAAAACTTGCGACTATCGTTACAAATACCGTGAGGATTTTCACCTGTATTATACAAGCAAAAGGAGGGTTTGTATATGAACGACAATCAGTCGGAATACGCTCCGATTTTGTGGAGCAGAAGAAAAGTGCTCGCCTCCCTGGGCATCGCCGGGGCCGCCTTTGTCGCGGGAAAATGGGACAACCATGCGCTTGCCAAAAGCGTGTCAACATCCGTTTACGGGAACCCGTCTTCGGAACATCCATTGCTCGAGCATGTGGTGCGGAAAGTAGACACGATTGCGGAGCTTCAGCATTGGCCGAGATCGAATCCGCCGATCGACGGCTTCGTCGTGGAAGCGTTGGGCTACTCTGCCAAAGGGGATGGGGGAGGCGGGCTGCTGTATTGGGATGCCGGATCCGCGGAGCCCGACAACGGAGGAACGGTACTCCTCCTTGCCGGAGCGACCGGGCCTGGCCGCTGGAAGCGCCCCGAAGCCGGGAATCTGTATCCGGCCCAATTCGGGTGCGATCCTTCCGGCATGACCGTGGACGATGACCGTTTGAACGCGCTGTTTGCCTATGCGGCGTCCATTCGCAAAACCGTCTATGTAGCCCGGCACGAAGTTTTTCGTTATCGCAAGCTGGTTTTTCCGAGTCATTTCACCTTGATCGGTGAAGGAACCTTCTTATTGGACGACAACCAAAGCGGTTCCAATACGGAGCCGAGCATCCGGGGCGGCAATGCGGCGCAAAACCAGACGTCGTACCCTACGACCCGTGTCGGCGACATTTTCATCGGAGGCATCACGTTCGACGGCAATTTGAGCCATCAGGCGGCGGGGGCCAAGCTGACCGGCTTGCAGTTTTGGGCGATAGACGGCCTCATCCTGGAAAATACGCGTTTTGTCGGCTGGGCTTGGATGGGCTTACGCGTGCTCGGCTTGCTCGGCGGGGTGACGGACCCGCAATCGGCACCGGAGGCACAGGACTATTGCACGCGCGTCTATTTGCGCAATGTGCATTTCGAGCAGTGCGGCTATGCCGGCGTTCAACTGTATTGCGTCAGGCACGGGGCCGTTCAACATTCGACGGGCTACGATACTCCGATCCTGATCAACGGAGACGTCGAGCTGCGCGATTTCCACATCATGAATTGCCAGTCCGTCTGCGATCACGTTGCAACTCCCTTCCCGGCGTTCACGATCGACCAGGGGTCCAGATTTTGCTCGATTACGGACTGTTCCGCCTGGGGACATCTGGCCTGCACCTTCGTCGAAGCGGCGTTCGACATTCTTATCGCCCGAAACAAAGCTTATTTTTGCAAAAGCTATGGCCACTATTCCTACCCTTCGTCCATCTACGGGGTTCCGCTGCAATCGGCCAGATTGTTCTACGTGGATAATGAAGCGCACCAATGCTATGAAGGCTTCCGTATCGGAACGCAAAATACGCCTACGAGCCAAGTGACCTGGATCGGCAACAAATCGTACAGCCATACAAACCCTTATTCCAGCGGGTTTCTCTTTATCAACATTGCCGACATCACGTTCGAAGCCAACCTGGTCTCCGGCGTCTTTACAGGTGTCAATGCCCAAAACGTAAAGGGCATGACCGGAGGAAATAACCGGATTCATGGAACGAATGCCGGATATCGCCTGCAAGCGGTCGGAAACTGGCGATTGGACAACGATACGCTCAGCGGCGGCAGCTCTGCGCAAATTTATGTATACAACACTGCTCCTTTGAGCGGATCAATCGTGTTTCAACAGCCGCGTTTGGGAACCGGCAGTCCAGTTTATAAAGATGAGGCCGTTTCCCCAGGGCTGCTGCAATTGATCGACTACAGCGTGGAAGGCAGCCTCGCCCTGACGACCGTCACGTTCGCCTCCACGGTCGCGGCCGCCGGATCGGCTGTCTCTCAGTCTTTCGTTGTACATGGAGCGACATACGGCTGGCAGGTCGAAGCGATGCCCCTGATTCAGATCGCTCCGATCCTTGCAAGCGCTTGCGTAGACGGCGCAAATTCGGTTCGCGTCACCCTGCTCAATCCCGGGGCTTCGCCCGCAACGGTACCGAATACAGCGATACGGCTTCGTGTCGTCCGCTATTTGGTGAAATAAGAGCAAGTAACTAACTTGAGTAAGCATACACCCAGTACACGCCCTGACCTTCCACCGTAACGGAGCGGAGATCGGATTTGCGAATGTACTGCTCGGCGAAATCGTTTATCTTGATCGGTATGCCCGACGGACAGATGAGACGGTTTGTCTTGATTGTAGCAATGACATGGAATCCCTTGCGGTTACAAGCATTCACAACCTTTTCGCTGGTATACCAACTGTCCATCAGGACGTAAACGCGCTCATCAGCGTTTGCCGGAAAGCCATCGATCATTTCGACGGCTAAATCGTTCTTGCTCTTAAAGGGGATCCGCTGGGCTTCGCAATATTCACTCTGGTAGTAGGGTCGAAAATCAAAGGCATACGACTGATCGCCACTGACGACATGTGTGGTGACCAGATTATGGCACCAGACGGACTTACCTTCTTCGTGCGAATACTGAAAGCTAAGCGCCTCCATCTTCTTGGTCGTCCGGTCTTTCTTGCAACAAGTGTCATCTACGATGAGGAAAACGATTTTTCGTGTATCGCCGCCGCTCAGGTGTGTTTTCCGAATTCGGCTCATGATCGCCTGAATCCGTCTGCGCTGCATACGATTCATACACCATGGAGCATGATTCAAGAAATTCGTCACATTGCTGAGGTGACGATCCCGAGATGGGCCGGCACGTGTGGGAAATCTACAAGGAACGCGTGTCCACTCATTTACAAAGCGAAGTGGGCAAAAAACTGTATGCTAAGCGCAAGGAAACCATTGAGCGAAGTTTCGCAGAGTCCAAAGAACTCTACGGGCTTCGCCGTTGCCGGTTACGAGGACGAGAGGGCGTCCAGGAACAGACGCTGATGACGACCATCGCACAGAACCTCAAACGGATTGCCAGACACTTGGCGAAGTTAGAGGCCCTTCATTCTTCTCCCCTCTGGGGTTCGGTTGCCTCCATCACTTTCCCCTTACTCATCACTTGAAAGCGATTTCTTAGACAGTCTGACTTCGTGCAACAATTCCGGCTTTTCTCCTCGGTTTATCGCCATATTGTTGTACCTCGTGCAGCAATTCCAGCTTTTCTCTTCTGTTTGTACTACTCAATCTAAATGCGTAAAGACGCCATTCCCGAGCGGGACGCGAAATAGACCGACGCGGTGCAAAACAAACGACCGGAATGATAAAGCATTGGGCCGCTAAATCGACTATGATCAAGATAGGCGAATCAATCGTTCCGAAGGGGGGCAAGCCGCATGATGAACAAATGGTACAACCGCTTGGTAGTGTCCTATTTGCCGATTTTTCTCGTCATCGCTATCGTTCTGATCCTGATCTCTTTCTTCGCGCTCAGCGATCTGGCCCGCCGGACGACACTTCATTCCAATGACGTGTTCGGCCGGCAAGTGCTGCGCACGGTCGACAACGACCTGCGCGCGATCGATAACGCTATGGTGAGACAGCTGTTCGCGACCGATCTGGTTCAGCGTTTTGCAATGACAAGCGGCAAAACGACGGACCCCGCGCCTTATGAGCTTTTCGTTTCGCTGCAAAATATGAAATCCAGCTACCCCATGATCGATTCCGTATATGTGCTGCGAAAAGCCGACGGCATGTTCGTCAGCGATACGAGCTTCGAGCATCGGGATCGCGTCGCCGACCGCGAATTTATCGACCATGCGCTGGAAACGCAGGACCGCTTGATATGGAGCAGCGCACGCGAGTATCGGAGCTCCTCCGCCGAGCCTTCGCGAACCGTCGTTTCGCTGGCCAAAACATTCCCTTTCTTCGACGGCGGCGTCATCGTCGTCAACGTTCGCGTCGACGATCTCCGGCTTCTGCTGAAGGAGCTGGTCGGCCCGAACATGAACATCATAACATTCTTCGATCAAGGCGGAACCCGGATTACGGGGACGGCCGCCGAATTGATCGACTCGCTGCGCCTCAAGTCCGATTATACCGGCTGGGAGATGACATGCGGGGTCAAATATATAAGCGTCGTTCATACGATGTCCGGCATCACTTTGCTGCTCGCCGGATTAGCAGCGCTTTCGGTCGCGGGAGGCATACTGTGGATCATGATCGCCAGCCGGCGGAACTACGCGCCAATCCGTAAAATTATGACCAAAATCGATATGCCGGAAACCTCGCACATAACATGGAAGCGAAATCAGGGCGACGAATTCACGGCGATCGAGCAAACGATCGAACGGATGCGGGAAAACACCGGCAAGCTGGATAAGCTGCAGGAGGAGCATCGGGTGACAGGGCTCCGGCTGGCGTTTCTCGACTTGCTCGAAGGCCGGCTTCGGACGGACGAAAAAACGGAGAGCAGCCTGGAAATGTGCGGCTTATCGATGCAATTCGAGTGGATGTCGGCAGCCGTAGCCGAGATCGACAAGCAGCGGCATTTTGCCGACGTCTATCCCGAGCGCGATCGGGAGCTGCTTAAATATGCTTTCCAGACTTGCCTTCGCGAATTGAGCGTGGAGCGAGGCATCACCGTCTGGTGCGAATGGCTGGCGTCCGGGCGGCTGTGCCTTCTTGTGCAAGCCTCCGGCGGAGACCCCGAAGCGCTGAACGAGCGGCTGACTCGGCTATGCCATACGCTGCGTGAATGGACGCTGCTGAACCTGCCTTTTACGGTCACAATCGGCATCGGCGATTCCGTCGACGACCTGGATAAGCTTCCACTCTCCTATGAAAAGGCGCTGCACCGGGTCAGCTGCAAATCATCGCTTGGCGGCAATCGCGTCATTACAGAAGCCGACCTCGCCTCGCGGCCGCAGCTGGATTTGTTCCAAAGCGTACAAATGATCCGTCCGCTCGCCCATTCGGTCAGAACCGGAGACAGCAGCCTGCCGGCGCAGCTGGAGCGTTTTTTCCGCCAATTGCGGTGCGGCGTTTTCTCCCACGATGAATTGATCAGCATCATGAACTATACGCTTTACTCCATCCACCGGGAGGTGTGGGAGCAATCCGAGGCGCTCGGCAGGCTGTGGGAGTCGGAGGCACAGCCGATACTCGTCTCCATGCTGGATTGGGCGGAAACGATCGACGAGATGGACCTCTGCCTGCAGGGCGTGCTGGAGGATTTTGCGCTAAAGTCCGTCCAAGTACGCGAGCACCGCAGTCTATCCGCGACCATGAACAAAATTCGCGCCTATATCGACCAGCATTACGCCAATCCGAACATGTCCTTGACTCACCTGGCGCATGTATTCGGGATGAATCCTTCCCACTTGAGCCGTTTTTTCAAAGAAGAGCTCTCGATCAATTTCACCGACTATTTGATCGACCTCCGCATGAACGGCGCCAAACGGCTCCTGACCGAAACGGACAGCTCCATCCAGGACATTGCCGAGACGGTCGGATACACGACAGCGATCGCGTTCATCCGTGTGTTCAAGAGAAGCGTCGGCATGACCCCCGGTATGTACCGCAAAGCGGAATCGGCCGGTTGAGGACGGAGCGGCTTCCGTATTTATGCAGCCCCAGGCACGCCACGGGGCGATACGCTTAGCGCCCCTGCTCTTTTTCCGCACCGCACGCGGTGCCATCTCGGCACGCGGTGCTCGGTCACACGTCGGCGGTCAACCCTCGTGCGACGGTGCCGGTTGAGGGCTGAACCACGGCCCCGCCGCTCGCTACGCAAAAACGGTTTACCGCGTATCCGGTTTATGCAAGATCCGGTTTATTCCAAAAATAAAGTTTATTGACCTTCCCGCCGCTCGACTCTATTGTTTAGGGCAGGACGCGCGTCCCCCCTAACTACAATACAAAGGTGGTTGAACAATGTCTCTAACAAGTTTTGCGAGAAAAAGACCGATCGCAGTCTTCATCGTTTTGCTTGCTCTCCTTGTGAGCGCTTGCTCGAATTCCGGCACGGCCGGCAATGGTTCGAACAGCAGTCCCGAAGGCTCCGCCAAAGGCAAGAAAGCCGTATCCCTTACGTACGCCGCCTGGTATCAGCCTTATGCGGATTGGATTGCCGAGAGGGCTGTGGCTTACCAGAAGCTTCATCCCGAGCTGGATTTCAAAGTAACAACCAATGTATTCCCTTGGGCCAACTACTGGGAGAAGCTGCTCGCGCAGGCGGCCGGCAAAGATTTGCCGGATATTTTCGATATGAACGGTCCGAACTTCGCCGATTATGTCACCAAGGGGCAGCTCGCCAGCTTGACGCCTTATATCACGAGCAGCAACTATAACGAAGCCGATTTCGTCCCTTCCATTCAAGACTTGTACAAATATAAGAAAGAACTGTACGGAATTTCGGCGGCTATGGACGGAAACGGCATTTTCTATAACAAGAAAATATTCGACGACAACAAGATCCCTTATCCGGACGATACTTGGGATCAGAATAAATTCCGCGAAGTAGCGAAGCAGCTGACGAAGCCGGGAAGTATCTGGGGAACCGCGGTCTCTCTGGATGTGCTCAGCGCCCAGAATTGGCTGCTTTCGAACGGCGGCAGCATATACAACGAAGAAAAAACCGCATCGCTGCTCGAATCCAAAGAAAATATAGACACCCTGCAGTGGCTGCAGGATCTCGTTTTCGTCGACAAATCGGCTCCCGACAAGACGGCCGCTCCCGACGGCAACTTGGTAAATCTGTTCATCTCCGGCAAAATCGCCATGCTCCCGACCGGAAGCTCGCTTGTCGGTACGTTGAAGAGCTCGAACGCTACGATCGATTGGGATGTCGCCCCTTGGCCGAAGGGCTCGCAAGGAATTAAAGTCGTGACCCACGGACCGGCTCGCGTCGTCGCCGCCAACAGCAAGCATAAGGACGTCGCAGCTGATTTCGTTCTGTTCCTCGGGCAGAAGGATAGTTTGGTTGGATTTTCCAAATCGAACATCAGCAGCCGCAAAGATTTGCATAGCAATTTCATCCAGTTCAATCCCGATAAAAATTTGAAGGCGCTGATCGACTCTACCGCATTGGCCTCCATCTATCCGGCTACGACGAACTTTTCGCTATGGAACAACGAGGCGACGAAACAGGGCGATCTCCTCTTGCTTAACCAGACCAAACCTGCAGATGCGCTGAAGGCGGTCAGCGTCAAACTGACCGAAGCGCTGAAAGCTACGAATAGCGGGAAATAATCCATGCCTAGTCCGATCGAGCTTCAAACGCATAAATCCGTGAAAAGAGGAATTCCGGCGTTCCGGCGGGATACGTTCTGGGCGTGGGGGATGCTGTCCCCCACGCTGGCCGGACTCCTCCTTTTTCTATGGGGGCCTCTCCTGTATGCCGTTGCCCTGGGTTTTTATCAATGGGATATATTGACCCCTAAAGTATTTGTAGGCGCAGAAAACTATCTCAAGCTGTTCCGCGACCCTATGTTCTATCACTCGCTCAAAATTACCTGCTATTATGTGCTGCTGTTCGTCCCTTCGACAGTCGCCGTATCGCTCGTGCTGGCCGTGCTGCTGAACAAAATCCGGTTCGCGGTTTTCTTCCGGACGCTGTTCTTCATGCCCTCCGTCAGCATGACCGTCGCCACATCGCTCGTTTGGCTGCTTATCTACAATCCGCAATACGGGCTGATCAACTCGATGCTCGACTTGTTCGGCTTGCAAAAGCCGGGCTGGATTTACGATCCCCAGCTTGTCGTGCCTTCCATCGCTTTGATGGCGTTGTGGTCCGGCTCGGGGTATAACGCCATTTTTTATTTGGCAGCGCTGCAAAACATCCCAAGGGATGTGTACGAAGCCGCTGAAATCGACGGAGCGACTTCCTGGAGGAAGCTTTGGTATATAACCGTTCCGCTTGTGTCGCCGACAACCTTTTTCCTCTTGATCGTCAATCTGATCGGCTCGTTCCAGGCGTTCGACACGTTCTACGTCATGACCAAAGGCGGGCCCGGCGACTCGTCGACTACGCTCTTGTACTACATTTATGAGAACGCCTTCCGCAGCTACAATATCGGATACGCCAGCTCGCTGTCGACCGTACTGTTTCTCGTCATCATTTTGATTACGATCGTCCAATTCCAGCTGCAAAAAAAATGGGTGTTCTATGAACGATAAGGAGGAGGAAACCCGATGCCTGCCGCCAAAATTACCGGAAAAATCGCGCTATACTTTGCAGTTTCCGCCATTTCTATTGGCATGACCATCCCGTTTCTCTATATGCTGACGTCTTCGATGAAGACGACTCCCGAAACGCTGCAATTCCCGCCCGTATGGCTCCCCAAAGCGTGGATCTGGGAGAACTACGTTCAGATCTGGAAGCAAACCGAGCTGTTCCAATGGTTCCGCAACTCGCTGTTCATCGCCTCGGCGCGGGTGGCGTCGCAGGTCGTCACTTGCTCGCTTGCAGCTTACGCGTTCTCCTTCCTGCACTTCCGGGGCAAGCATATCGTGTTTCTCTGTACGCTGGCCGTGCTGATGGTGCCTCATCAAGTCGTCATTATTCCGCAATTCCTGCTTTTGAAGGAATTCGGCTGGCTCGACAGCTTCAAAGGCTTGATCATTCCGTCCATGGTCGGGGCGTTCTCCATCTTCTTGTTCCGGCAGTCATTCATGACGATGCCCTCGGAAATGATCGAAGCGGCCAAGCTCGACGGCTGCAATCCTTTGTCGACGCTCGTACGTATCGTCATGCCCAATTCCAAGTCGGTGCTGACGACGATGATTCTCGTGACGTTTCTGTCGCACTGGAACGACTTCATGTGGCCGCTCATCATCACCAAGTCCAAAACGATGATGGTGCTGCCGGTCGGCATGGCCAACATGGTCGGCGAATTCAGCACCGATTGGCCCATGCTGATGACCGTCGCGACCTACGCCACCCTTCCGATCATCGTGCTGTTCGTGTTCGGACAGCGCTATTTCGTCGAGGGTATGCTAACGGCGGGAATCAAGTAGTTTGTTCGACCGCAGGGTCTGGAGTCTGGACTGCGACAAAACGGGGCTGTCCATAAGGTTAGAGCGGAAGGGCAGTCCCAAGCGGAAAAGCCTCCAAAACCACTGCAAAGTGCGGATGGAGGCTTATTTGTTGGCTAATTTCGCCTTTAAATCGGGCAAGAAAATGGAAAAAACGATTTTTGGGTCAGCCCGTTCATGCCGATCCACCGGCCTAGATGGAAAAACTCAGGCTGTTTAGAAAGTCCGGAATTTCGTCACGACAGTGCGGTAATGTGATACAATATTGGTAAAGTATAGGATACCGAAAGGCATTGATGTTCGTGCTCGACCGTAGGAAATCTAGTGTAAAGAAAACAGATCAAATGGAACTCGTGAGCATCGAATCTTTGGTACCCAAGGACCACCTCCTACGGTTGATCAACGAACATGTGGACTTCTCTTTCATTACTGAGAGGGTAAGCCCTTTCTACAGTGAGAAGACTGGTCGCCCTGCCCTTGACCCGATCAGCTTGTTTAAGATGATGCTCATTGGCTACCTGTTCGGTATCCGCTCCGAGAGGCAATTGGAACAAGAAATCATCCTCAATGCCGCATATCGGTGGTTTCTTGGCCTTGGATTTTCCGATCCTGTGCCGGATCACTCGACGATTAGCTGGAACCGCACCAAGCGTTTCAAGGGCACAACTGTGTTTCAAGACATCTTTGACGAAGTCGTTGAGCTGGCGATTCATCATCATATGGTAGCTGGTCGGTTGCTCATTACCGATTCCACTCATATCCAGGCTAATGTCAGCAAGAATCGATTCACGACTCAAGTCGTGACCGAAACACCGCAAGCTTATTTGAGTGAACTTGAGAAAGCGGTCAACGAGGATCGGGAATTACATGAAAAAAAGCAAGCATGCCCTAACAATTGCAATAACGATTTTGTGCAGCTCCACTTCCGTCTCCGCTATCCCCCGATAAACGCCGCTATTTCCTCGTTCAGCTTATCGCGCTGCTCCCAAAACAACCCGTGCCCGCTGAGATCGAAAGGCACGAGCCGGGATCCGGCAATGCCCTTGTTCATCGCAAGTGCAAGCGGGAACAGGCACACATTGTCGTGTACGCCGTGAAGGATGAGCGTCGGAACGCGTATCTTGCCTAAATCGTCAAACAAGACTTCGTCCCGAAGCGAGACCAATACCGCCGCCGTCGAGTAGCCTGCCGCCTCCAAGCCAAGATGAAAAAACCACTCCGCAAAAGCGCCCGTCACATGTTGGAAGAAAAACATGTCTCCGAACCCTTGCAGCATAAGAGGACGGTCATTATACGTACTTTCAATGAATTGATCTACCGCTTCTTTGGTCAAGCCATAAGGAAAGTTGGTGCGCTGCACGAAGCTTGGCGCGGCTGCGCCCATAAGAACAAGCTTGGAAACGCCGAGGCCGTTATGTCTGGCCATGTACCGAACGGAAATCGCCCCGCCGACGGAATGACCCGCGAGCGTAAAGTTTTGCAGCTTAAGCGCATCGACGACGCACCGGATATCGTCCGCCATCCGATTGTAATCATAGCCGCTCCAAGGCTTATCCGATTTGCCGAACCCCCTCTGGTCGATGGCAATGCACCGGAATCCCAGCCCCGGAAGCTTATTGAACTGATATTCGAACAGCTTATGATTGGCTGGCCAGCCGTGAATGAACAGAATCGTTTTCGCTCCGCCCGGGTTAACGTCCTCGACATAAATTTTGACGTCCGGTTCAACTCTTACGTAGTATCCCACCCGAATCTCCTCCATCCTGATTTCCCCTCTGCATCAAATTACTCAAACGAAGAGAAATAGGTGAACGCCCAAATAAAAAGCAACCTTTGCGGCTGCCAAAATGATTCGTATACGCTTCTATTTTCCAATTATCCTTCTCGTTCGTCACTTGTTTGCGCTTATCAGGGGTCCTTTTCCTTTGATCGAACGGTGCCAACTGCCTTACACATTGCCTACACATCCACACGTCCCTGCTCATCGGGCAGCAGCTCCCCGAAGACTGCCGTCAATGCCCTGCTCCATCTGCTTAAGAAGCGATTCGTTATGCAAATAAGGAGCCTTCAGTGATCGAGGGATCACCGAAAGCTCCTCATTAATCTTCCATTACCGAATTACTAATCGCAGCCTGCTACTCGAGAGAATACAAAAATATATGATTACCAGATCATTCGTTCCATCCATCCGTTTGATCGTTACAGCTGGATCTCTTTACCGAGCTTTGCCGATTCATAGATAGCGCTCAAGATCCTGATCATATCGATGCCCTGCTCCGGCGTGAAAAGCGGCTCCTTCCGCCCTTGAACGACATCGACGAAGTGATGGATATTCGCCCCGTGCCCGTGCCCGTTCTTGACGATTTGCGGCTGGATGTTGCACAGCGTCCCTTCGATTTCCGTAAAAAGCTTCAAATCATCGTTGTTCAAGCTAAAGCCTGCTTTCGTCCCGCGAAGCTCGACAAAACGTGTCTCTTGCTCGATATTCGACGCCCAGCTGAATTCGATTTGCAGCGTCGCGCCGTTCGCAAAACGGATAAAGCCTGTAGCTAAATCCTCCACGTCAAAGACGCCATCATCCTGCTGTTGACCGAACGCGCTGTGTTCCGAGTCGGACAACTCGGTTGCAGCGAACTTCGTATACACCGAACCGCTGACCGATACCGGCTTCGGATTCCCCATGATCCAGACCGCCAGATCGATCATATGGACGCCAAGATCGATGAGAGGCCCGCCTCCGGAAAGCTCCTTCGTCGTAAACCAGCCGCCCTTGCCGGGAATCCCCCTTCTGCGGATCCATCCGCATCTGCCCGTATAGCACTCGCCCATATGGCCCTTCTCGACATAAGCTTTGAGAAATTGCGCGACCGAACGAAACCGGTTGTTGCGCATGACCATCAGCACTTTGCCGCTCTCCTTGGCCGCCTCCGCCATTTTGACGGCTTCCTCCGGACTCGCGGCGTCCGGCTTTTCGCAAAAGACGTGCTTGCCGGCCTTCAACGCCGCAACCGCGATCTCGGAATGATACAGATTGGGCGTGCAAATGTTAATGATGTCCAGATCGCCGCGCGCCAGCAAATCGCGGTAATCCTCATACACGTCGGCAATGTTATGCTCCGCGGCAATCTTCTCCGCCGCTTCCTTGTTGACGTCGCATAAAGCGACGAGCTCGGTGTCCGGGTTCGCAAGCCAGGCGGTCAAATGCGATCCCTTGAACATGCCGCCGGTTCCGACTGCTCCTACTTTCAATTTTGCCATTGCGATCCTGCCTCCTTATGGGTTTACGGTTTAACCGGCTTCGGGTTCGGCACTTGCTCAAGTGCGGGAGCCGGGCCTTCGGGCCTTGCGTACGGCACGGACTCCGGATCGGGAGCAGCCCAGCGAACCCCGTTCGAGATGACCCGCATGACGGCCGGATGATGAAAGGTCGGATACGTCTCGTGACCGGGACGGAAGTAAAAGATTTTGCCGCTTCCCCGCCGGAACGTGCAGCCGCTCCGGAATACTTCGCCTCCTTGAAACCAGCTGACGAATATCAGCTCTTCGGGATCGGGGATGTCGAAAAATTCCCCGTACATTTCCTCCTGCTCCAGTTCGAAATAGCGGTCCACCCCGCGGGCGATCGGATGCGCCGGGTTCACGACCCACAGCCGTTCCTTCTCGTCCGCGACCCTCCAGGACAACGAGCAGGACGTCCCCATCAGCTTGCGGAACACTTTGGAATAATGACTCGAGTGAAGCGCGATAAACCCCATGCCCTCCAGCACCCTGTCGTGCACCTTCTGCACGACGGCGTCGTCGACTTCCTCGTGCGAGCGATGCCCCCACCAGATCAGGACGTCCGTATCGCGAAGCACCTCGTCCGTCAACCCGTGCTCCGGCTCGTTCGGCGTAGCGGTCCGGATCGCATAGCCGTCCGGAGCTAGACCGTCGGCAATGGCGCCGTGTATCCCTTTCGGATAGATGCGGGCCACCTTTTCCTTACGCAGCTCATGACTGTACTCGTTCCAAATCGTGACTCGAATCATCGCTCTGCCTCCCTAATGAGTTTTCGTTAGCGGGCGCCGTTCCGCTTCGAATACGTTTCGTAAAACACTCAAGCGTTTTCGCGTCTTCCGCAGGCAGCTTCTGATTCGGCCACCGGCCGTGCAGCTCCATCCGGATTCCTTGCAGCGCAGCCAAATATTTGGCCGATACCGGATACGGAAGGCGGATTAAGTCGTCATCCTTCTTTCCTAGCAAGCGTCACCCGCCGGTACGCGATCCGTTCCCTCTTCCAGGTGTACGTAAGATGAAGCTCGCCGCCGCAAGCGACGATCGCGGGGTACGAATACTCGCCGGGTTCGTCTTCCAGTACGAGCTCCTGCTCCCAGCTTCGCCCGTTATCTTGCGAAAAGCGGACAACGAGCGGCGTACGCTCACCGTGTCTCCCGCTAACCGGATTATAGACGAGCGCCAGCATGCCGTTATCCAACCGGTCGAGATCGATCCCGCTATTGTTGTTCGGCAATCCGGTCGCATACGCTTCGCACCACGTGCGCCCCCCGTCCATGGAATCGCTCCGAAAAATGGAGCTTTCCGTGCTTCGGAGCAGCATATGCACTTGTCCGGGCAAAGATTCCCACAGCGTAGGCTGAATAACGCCTTTATGAACTACCGCATGCGGATCGGAAGGCGCTTCCCCGGAAGGCGGCAACGTTACCCTTCTGAGCGGAACCGTCTCGCTCCTCTGCCAGCTCGCGCCCCCGTCGAAGGACAAGTCCGCGAACGCGTCCCACCGCTCCTTCGTTTCGATGGAAGCAGGAGCGGCGAGCACGCCTCCGCTTAGCGGAATCGGCTTGTTTTTGACAGGGCCGCGTCCGCCGACATCTCCGGGAACCAGTTCCTTCGGCGAAGACCAGGTCATGCCGCCGTCGGCAGAGGTCATAACCATCGTCCGCCAGCTGCGAATTTTTTTGCCGGCTTTATAATACAAAGCAATGATTCCATCCGCCCCTTGGTACAATACCGGATTCCACAAAGGCTCGCTGCCGTCGCCGGCAATATGCCGCGGTTCGCTCCATGCGCCGTTTGACCGAAGCGATCCCCAAATGCCGACGTCGTCGGTTCCTTCCTCCGTACCCGCAAACCAGGCTGCCAGCACGTTGTCCCGATCAAGGACAATCAAGGTAGAGGCATGACAAGACCGGAAAGGACGGTCGTCGTCAAAAATGAACTCCTTATTTATCGTTTCAACCAGCATGCATATCCCCCTTTTCCGGTATGAGCCATATTTCCGCAACATTCAATCGTTTAAACCCGCGGGTACGAACAAAAGTCAGCTTCAGCTTGCCGCCCCGTATCGCTTCAACGGGGACGCTGCATTCGCGCACCGTTACCGTTCCGGCCTTCACGGCAACCTCGTCGTCAAGCACGAAGCCGTCGTTCGCGGTAAGCCTTACCCAGCAGTCCCTTGGCGTTCTGCCGCTCGTCTCGCCGATGTAGACGACTTTGACGGTATAAGGGACAGTCGGGTCGAGCGCATCGTAACGGACGACGATCGGCGTGTCGAGCAATGCGTTCGCATGGGCGATCCACGCCAGCGGAATGCCCCCCAGCTCCCGCTGGCGATCTTCAGGCATCGATAGCAGATGCATCGCATGGGCGATTCTCGGCGAGGTTAAATAGCCGGGGTCGTCTTTCCAGCCTGCCCCCGGTTCGACACGGCGAAAACCGCGGTAGGAGCCCAAATGATCGTAAAATCCGCCTGGCCCGGGATTCGTGCGGTTCAAGGCGCGATCGATCAACGCCAGCCGTTCCTGCTCGTCATCCGTATCGCGGACGAGGGCAAGCTGCGCGCGAAGCCAGCGAATGTCGTTCAGCGGCGCGTCGATCGCATCCATGAAAGCTCCTCTTCCCTGCGATCTGGCGAAATGCCGCGAAACGGTCAACTGATACCCGATGCTGCGGAATAGCTCGTCGGCCAGCTTCTCGCAACGCTCGCGATAGAACCGGGCGACAGGCTGCTCTGCCGCTTGCGCCAGAATGGCTTCCGCCCGCTCGGCCGCAGCCAAGCTTCCGGCAAGCGAAGCCTGCCGCAGCGCATCCTTCGCTACCTGCTCGAGCTCGGTCTCGTAATTGAGCCTCCGCTTTACGTAGACATCGTAATAAGCTCTCAGCAGATGCATCTGGAAGCGGTAATTGCCATGTACCCGGGCAGGGGCTTCGCGCTCGATCCGCTGCCACTTCTGCAGCGTGATTTCGACGCCGTCGTTCGCGGCAAGCGGTCCCACCCAGTTTTCTTCCAAAGCGAACAGTCCTTCGGCGATCGCCTCGCCGCGCTCGCTATCGATAAACCATCTCGCGTATTCCAGAATCGTCTCGGCGACGGGCGTCTTCGGATCCCAGTCCTGGCCGCACCAGACGAATTTGTTGACGTCGTCGTTGATTCCTTCCGAATACCCGATATTGCCCGCCGCATAAGGCGCCAGCAAATTGTGGATATGTTTCTGGGCGTTCGGCCGCGGGTTGCAGCTTTCCCTCCCGAGCGTCAGCGCGAAGGGCAAATCCCAGTCGGCCACCGGATACTGGCAGTGGTAATTATGCGTAATATCCTCGTACCTACGAATCGGGTACTTCGCCGGGATAAGCGTTCTCAGCTCCGGCAGCGGAACGTCGACATGCGGACCGAATACGATCCCGCCCAGCCACTCCGGCTCCGCATTCACCTGCCGGTAGAAGGCCTCCATCCAAGAGGCGGAATCGTAGCGCATAATTTGCGGCGACACCCATATTTTCGCCTCGGGGTGGTAGCGATGCAGCAGCTCCGCCACTTGCGCCAGCCACGCGAATAACGGATCCGGTTCCAGCTTCCCCGGATCGCTTCCGGGAACGAACAGCGCGCGGATATGCGGCACCTTGCGGAATATTTGCTCCCGCTCCGCGAGTTCCGCCCGAATCGTTTCCGGGTCGGAATAATCCTCGCCCATATTCGGATACCAAATCCAAGTATCGAGGCCGTAGCTATCGATGATTTCGCCAAGCCGCACCATCATTTCGAGCGGCTCGACCTTCATCAGCGGTCCGGTCGGATGGTCGTCGGTGCGCGGAGGCAATATTTCGATGCCGTTCGCCCCGAAAAGGGCGAGCTCCCTGATGTAGCGGTCGAACTGGCCGGTATCCCAGGCGTCGAGCGCGTTATTTTTGGGCCGATAGCCGAGCTGATGACCGCGTATCGAGGAATAAGGCGCAGATATCACATCCAGAGGGGCTTCCAGCCGGATCGATTCCGCTCCCCAGCGCAAACGCCTCAGCAGCTTCCCAACCCCATACAGCACGCCGCGGGCATCTGCACCGGCAATCCAAACGGTTTGCGCCCCTGCTTCGCCTACCGTCCGCAGCATATACCCTTCCGGCTTCAGCTGCGGAACGTCCGAAGGCCGCGCCAGATCCGGAATCCCGCTTAACGATTCGATCGTGCCTACGGCAATGACCGGTACGGGCTGCTTAGGGAACGCATGCAGACGGCTCAGCTCGATCCCCGTTCGGACCGCCAATTCTTCAATCAGCACGTCAACCGCTTTGGCTTCGGCGCCTGCGGCTTCCCCAGAGCAAACGACAACGGCCCGGGTTAAATCGATGTCCATGACGTTCACGCCTCCGCTCTTTTCAACTCTCCTTGATCCCCAGCCAATCGAGCCATGCCGCCGTATCCGAGAAATCGCCCGCTATCCGCTCCGCTCCTGCGGCCAGCAGCCTGGCCCGCTTGACCGGATTTACGCCTTCGCGCGTATGCTCGTCGCTCGCAAGACCGAGAGCTAATGCGCCGTTTTCCCGCGCGATTCGAATCTCGACCTTTCCGTCGCCGATAATCGCCAGCTCCTCGCCGCGAAACCCTTTTTGCTCCAGCAGATCGCTCATCACCTTCTCTTTGGAGCAATCGGCGCGTCCGACGGGCGCTCCCGCTATTTCCTTGAAGTACCGGTGCACCCCGAGCACCTTGGCTTCATTCACGACGTCGGGATGATCGGTCCCGCTCGCCACGTACATCTCGATGCCATGCCGTTCGAGTGCTTCCAGAAACACTTCGGAGCCTTTCATCAGATAGTCGGACGGACTGCGGCGGCCCGTCTGCAGATCGTCAATCCTTCGCTGTACATTCAGCAGAAGCCGGCGGTTATATTCCGCCTTGTACGCCCACTCGCCTAGCACCTCCGGGTTCCAGCCCGTCTCCGCGACTTTGGCGGCCAGCCAGCGCATTTGAAAAATCGTTTGAATCCCCGTCGACTGATCGATATAGTCGTCGATTTCCTTCGCGAGCGCCGCCGATTCCTCCGGCGTTAGGCTGCGGTCTCCCGCGATCGATTCCAGCATGAACGGAGCCATCGTCTCCTCCCAGCCTGCTCTCAGCGTAGAAATTGTGCCATCGAAATCGAATAAAACCGCTTTAATGGATGTCATCCCGTATGGCCTCCCAAATGAATAAATAAGGTCGCAACTGGTCAAGCTTTTGGATCGCCGGTTAAAGCGGACCATATGGCCGGCACGGTTTCCTCGTGCAGCCCTTCAAAATGAAACCCTTTCCCGCCCAGGCTCGTGGGCCGGTGCACGATATTTTTGCGCGGACGGTAATAATAATCCCAATCCTCGTAACCAACCTTCTTATGGTAATCGCCCAGCCTGACGATATCGAAGTTCGCCGTCGTGATATGGTGCACGGGATATTGCAGATTGCGCGCGATCGACAGCGCCTTCAGAAACACTTCAGGCCCGGTAACGGTAGAGCCGAAATTGACGAAAGCCCCGCCTTCCAGATGGGCGACCGTGTGGCAGTAAGATTGGAAATCGAAGCCGCTCGCCCGCCCTTGTACGGCAAAATCGGAAAGCGGATGAAGCTGGATATCGTCCGGACCGATCGTAATATGGCAGGTATAGGGGATGCCGTTCTTGAGGCAAGCTCCCAGCAAGCTCTCATCGAGATGCGGAAAACGATCCGGATGGGCGCCGGCGTATTCGCCCAAGCTTTGCCCGTAGCCCCAATCCCGGCCGTAACCGTCCTGGAGCGCCCGGTGTACGATGTCTCCCGGTTCTTCCCACATCCCGAGCTTCCCTTCCCGCAGCGTCCCGTCTTCGACCGCTTCCGTATGGCCGAAGGCAGCCAGCTCGATATCCTGGAAGCAGGCCGCCCCGGTCAAGGCGAGATGCGTGATGTAGCCGCGCCCGATCAGATTGGTCAAATAACGGTGCACACCGCTCCCGATTACATGACTGCCTAACGACATCAATATCGGGCACCCGGTTTCCTTCGCTTCCCGCAGCCTGCCGATAAAATCCGCAAACGGCGGGTCCGACGCTTGCCCGGCAAACGATCCGCCGGCGCGAAACCGGTCTTCCGGCGATAGCGGGACGTTGTCAGCCAGCGACTCGGGCAGCTGCTCCAAGCGAAGCCGGCTCCTTCTGGAGCCGACGGGAAACGGCGTCGCAAGCGGAAGCTCTCCGCTCATGCCGGAAGCGGCGCCTACGGCTTCCGCTTCCGCCTCGGCCGAGGACGAAACCGCGGGAACAGTCTCTCCCCCTTCGCTCGTTGAGGCTGCAGCCGGAAACGGAATGCCGCGCTCCGCTTTCCTCCGCATGAGGCCGTCATAGAGCGCCGGAATGGTTTGCTGATGCAGACCGTGGAACAAAAGCCCTTTGCCGCCGATTTCATGAAGGCGGTCCGCCAATACCCGCCTCGGCCGGTAATGGTAATCCGGGTCCGACTCTTCGGGGCGGGAATCCGCCGTGACCGGGACGATATCGAAATTCGCGGCGACGATGTCCCGCATCGGCAGCCCCCGGTTTCGGGCCAGCGACAAGCCCCGGAGAAAAATTTCGGGCCCCGATATGGCGGAGCCGAAATTCAGAAATACGCCGCCGTCCTTCATATCGGCGATGGAGCCGCACATCCGCCGGAAATCCTCGCCCGATGTTGCGCCCAGCGCCTCGTAATCGACGATCGGATGCTGATGAATAATATCCGTTCCGATCGAGATGTGGCAGGTGTAGGGTACGCCATAGCGCTGGCATTGCACGAACACGCAGTCATCGTAATAAGGAAACTTTTCCGGATTGGCGGATAAGTAGCGGTATAAGCTCGGGCCGTAGCCGAGCCCCAACGCGGCTCCCTGCTGAATCGCCTCGTTCATGAACCGGCCGGTTTCCTCCCACATGCCGAACGAGCCGTCCTCGATGGACCGCGCCACATCCTCCGACGTTTCGCCGAGAAAGGCGAGCTCGAAATCATGGATGCTGGTAGCCCCGTTGCCCGAAACATGCGTGAGAAACCCATGCTTCACCATTTCGATGATGTATCGCGAAAGCCCGTTCTTGATGACATGCGCCCCCATCGACCAAACGACCGGCTTTCCTTCCGTTCTTGCGGCAATAATCCGTTCGATCAGTCCTTGAAACGCCGGATCGGCCGCTCCCGGCCATTGCTCCGCTCGCTCCGCGTCAGGGCGGGCCATATTTCGAATCGTAACTAGGTTCGTTCTATCGTAAACGGAATTCGTTCTGATCCCTGCAAAAGAAAGCCGTTCCCCTGCCATCCCGTTCCCTCCCCATCCTGCGAATGCTCCCGCCGTCCGCCGCCGTCTCCTTAGCCGGGACAGCACACTTCGAAATCAAGCCATGACGTTATGCTTCCAAGAGGAGGAACGACAAGCGCCAACCCTCGTTCCGCAGCCTCGCTCAGCGTCAATTTCGGCGGGACGTTGAACATTTCCAAACCGATATTGTAATCGCTTCCGAAAAACGGATACTGCATATCCGCCTGAAAATTTTGCCAATACCATAAATACGGCCACACGCTGCCATCCCACCTGACTTCCAGGGAAACGTCCGTTTTCGCGTTCGTCAACTTGTACTTGTTATCGGGTACGGATATATAGAGCAGATCGCGGCTCGTTCCGGCGTCCGGCATGATGGACAAGTCCGTTTCCTCCCCGTCCCGCCGCATGACGGGCCATTTCCAGCTTTCCCCGGTTACCGGATGAAACACGTTCGCGCCTTCGCCGAGCGTAATGTAAGATTCCTTGCCGAGAAAGGGATGCCCGTATGCCAGATGATGTCCCCAATTGGCCTCCAGCGCCGTAGACGGCGACAGGTTCCGCACCGTCTCCTCGATTCGGACGACTGCGCTGCACGCGGTCAAGGTAATCAGCTTTTCCGTACGAAAAGGCAGCGATCGGATCTGATTGATCAGCAGCACCTTGATTTCATCCGGTTCGTCCTTAACGATCCGGTAATCCCACGGCGTGACCGCCGATTCCCCGCGGTGTACGGTTCCTCCCCGGTAAACCGACGTATAGCTGACTTCGGGAAACATTTCCTGCCAGCCCCCCAGATAACCGATCTCGTATTCGGCATATAGAGGATGAGGGGGACCCAGACCGTTATGCGAGTGCCAGATGAAATCCGTATCCGTCGGCTTATGCAGCCAGCGGACCGGTTCTCCGCCTTTATCCAACAGCAGGTGAATAAGCAGCTTGTCGTTTTCCAGCAACAGGGACCGGTAGCCCTTGTAAACGACGTCGTCAATGATTCTGCAGCCGGTATTGCGGTACGTCCGATACGAATCTCCCATCTTCATGCTCCTTTCGTTCAAGTACGCCGCGAATCCGTCTTCTTCCCGGCAATACTTCGCCGATCACTTTACTTAATCTTTAAGTTTATTGAGCGATAAACGCCTTTCGGCGTCTTATGACGCCGTGCGTTTACCGGTGAAATATAAGCGTTTATTGTGTGAAACATATAAACAAGCCTTTGCTTATTCGCCGAGGCTTGCTAACTCCCTTCAGCGAGCGACAGCAAGCGAACCGGCTCGGACAGCAAAAACCCGAACAACAATGCCGCGGCGCCAACGGCGCTTTGGGAAGTGCCGAACGTCGACGGCTCTATACGCAGCCGATCCTTGGCGAATGCGTACAGTCTCGAACGCAAGTGATTTCTGACGGGCAGCAAGTAGTCCGCCAAATAAGGATATAATCTCCCTCCCAACACAACCATTTCCGGATCGTAAAGATTGTAAACGTTGATGAGCGCCGTCTCCAGGTAAGTAAGCGTATCCTCCATGCAGCGGAGCGCTTCCAAGTCCCCTTGCCGGATCGCCTCCTTCAGCTGTTCCATCGTGTTCCCGCCGGACCAGCGGCCTAATATGCCCGGAATCGATCCGACCGTCTCCCAGCAGCCGCGGTTGCCGCAGTCGCAAATTTTGCCGTCGAGAACGATCGTCATATGACCGACTTGACCGCACAGACCGTTCGTCCCCCGGGAAACCTTGCCGCCGGAAACGACGCCGCCGCCGATCCCGACGCCCAT
Organism: Paenibacillus litoralis; assembly: GCF_046244365.1. Classification (NCBI taxonomy): domain Bacteria; kingdom Bacillati; phylum Bacillota; class Bacilli; order Caryophanales; family Paenibacillaceae; genus Paenibacillus; species Paenibacillus litoralis. The sequence continues at coordinate 5,819,027 of NZ_CP176395.1, forward strand.
CGTAATAAAAATAAGATCCTGCACGTTCCTTCCGAGTCCGTACCATCGCTCGGCCATGGCCGAAGTCCGCGCGTCATCCTCGATGAGCGTAACCATGCCGAACCTTTCCTCCAAGGTACGCTTCAGCGGAAAACCGCTCCAGCCCGGGAAATTGGGCGGATCCAGCAGCTTGCCCGTGCCGTAATCCATCGGTCCCGGCACGCTGGCCCCCAAGCCGAGGATGACGTAGCCCGCTTGCTCGATTTCCTGCTTCGTCTCGGACAGCAGCGGCCCGATCACGTCGAAATATTGCTCCGGCCCTTTCCGGTCGCTCATATCCCGTTCGATCGTTTTCACAATGTTCCCGTTCAAATCGACGACGACGATCTCAATCGTTGCCCGCCCGATATCCAGACCGATAATGCGGTAAAGGCTCGTATCCAAGCCGAGCATTACTCTTCTGCGGCCAACACTTCCCGAAATGGCTTCGAATTCGCGAATGATTTTGAGCTCGATCAGCTCGGCCGTCAGGTTCGTTATCGTACCCGAGGTCAGACCGGTGTGCTCGACCAGTTCTACCCGGGAAACCTGTTGAAATTGCCAAATGCGATCCAAAACCTCGGACATATTGCTTTGCTTAACCTGCTTTAAATAGGCGATTTTATTAGGCTGTATTGCAAGTCTCCTCCTATTAACTTAATTATTTAGTTAATTGATATTATAATCAAACTCGGCTCTTCTTGTAAATGCCTAGCGAGCTTCCTTGGCGGTAAGCCCTTTTTAAGCCCCGCTGCCTTCAGCTATCCTGCGCTTCATATGTGGCCATAACCGATTGAGCGGGCATTCCGTCCGCCGCACAGCGTCATTGCGGGAAAAACTCCTCCTCGAGCATCATGCAAAGGGTATGGTAGACCGGCAAATGCCGCTCCTGAATGTCCGGCGTGCAATCGTGCAGCACCCGGATCGTCACGTCGCACAGCTCCGTCATGCGCCCTCCGCTTCGGCCGGTCAGCCCGATCGTGCGCATATCAAGCGCTTTCGCAACCTGGAGGGCATGCAGCACATTTCGCGAATTGCCGGAGGTGCTGAGTCCGATCAGCACATCTCCCGGGCGTCCGTAACCATACACCTGCTGGGCGAAAACCATATCCGCCGCCACATCGTTCGCATATGCAGTCGCAAGCGCCGTATGGCTGACGAGCGAAATGGCGGGCAGCGCTCCCTGCAGCCGATCCGCCAAATATTCGCCTTCTTCCGCGAATCGGCTTAACCGTTCTCTCATCGGCTGCGGAACCGGGCGCTTTGACATAAAGCCTTTCATCAGCTCGCCGACGATATGCTCGCAGTCGGACGCGCTGCCTCCGTTTCCGGCGAGCAGCACTTTGCCGCCGCTTCGGTAGCAGTCCCTCATCGCCTCGAACGCCCGGCCGATATCCTCCGCGCATTCGGACAATTCCGGATATTTGGTCATGCATGCTTCCAGTTTGCTGCTCATGAAATAGTTCGCCTCCGTCTTTCCCAAAGTGCCGGATCGAAACGCCTTCCCAAGATCCCGCTTTCATGCGAAAGCCTCCTTTTACGGCAGCTTCATGCTCCGGTTCCATTCGAAAATACCGTCTGCCGTGCAGCTCGATCTCTTCCGTTTCTATCCTCGTTTTCACATTTTTCTAATTTACTTAATGATTAATTAAATGTATTATATAGGTAAAACTTGGCTTTTGTAAACAGCTTTGGCCCCGCGATTTTATTTATGAACATGGGGATTTGTCGAGGGAAGCCGGCATTTGGACTTACGGAGGCAACACCAAAGAGACCTGCCATATTGGAAATCGGATGGATGAGGGAGAACAAACATGACAATAAAAGTAGGCATTGTCGGAGCCAGAGGACTAAGCACGATGAAAGGCTTCTGCTCGATCCCGGAAGCGGAGGTTGTCGCTTTGTGCGACCTTAACGAGGCATTGCTGGAGAAACAAGCGGCAAAACACGGCATTCCGAAAACATTCCGAATCTTTGAAGATATGCTGGAGGCGGATATTGACGCCGTTGTCATTGCCACACCGATGCAGATGCATGTACCTCAAACCTTGCAAGCGCTGGAGGCCGGTAAACATGTACTGAGCGAAGTGACGGCCGGAGTGACGATGGATGAGCTCTGGTGGTTGAAAGACATAGTGGAAAAACAAAACAAAGTGTATATGATGGCTGAGAACTACTGTTACATTCCGGAAAACCAGCTTATTCGTAACATGGTAAAACAGGGACTGTTCGGAGACGTCTACTTCGGCGAAGGCGAATACCTGCATAATGTTAAACATATGGCGATCCGCCCGAAACGAGACGACCGGGATCCGGGAAGGACATGGCGTCATTACTGGCAGCTTGGCAAGAGGGGGACCTTTTACCCGACACACAGTCTGGGACCTGTGATGCAGTGGTTTCAGGGTGACCGGATCCAATCCGTTTCCTGCTTCGGTACCGGATGGCATACCTCCCCGGAATACCGTCAGGAGGATACCACGATTACCATGTGCCAATTGGCAAGCGGGAAGTTGATTAAAATTCGCGTCGATTGTCTTTCGAACAGACCGCACAACATGAAATATTATTCGCTTCAAGGTACAAAAGGAAGTTACGAAGCTCCACGCGGTTTAGGCGATCAGCATAAAATATGGTTGACTACGATGGGGGAGGACTCCGTCCGCTGGAAGCCGTTATCCGAGTATTACGATTTGCTGCCCGAACGTTACAAACAAGTCACCGAGGAGCAGAGAAAAACAGGGCATTGGGGCGGCGATTTTTTCATCGTTCAGGATTTTGTTGACGCCATCAAAGGGATTAAGAAGCCGGAAATCGATGTGTACGACGCTTGCGAGTGGACCGCGGTCGGGTTGTTGTCCGAATTGTCGGTTATGAACGGCGGCAAAGCGATAGCTATGCCTAATTTTCGCGGTCATATCCCGTACAAAGATCAGATCGTCAAGATATAACACAATGTTTCATGATATCGCTATCGAAGGGGGTATTAGGGTGAACGCTTATCATCCGCAGCTCGTCATGTTCCTCTCCAGCCTGTCCGATCTTCCCCCGCTTCAACTGCATTCCGGTTATTCCGTTCGTACCTACCGGCCGGGCGACGATACGGCATGGAATGGGATTATCAAAGCATCCTTTCAAAAGGAATACGATTTTGCAAAACATATTTCCGAAAGGGACGCCTTCAAGCCGGAACGGGTCCTCTTTGTCTGCCATGATGACCGCCCCGTAGCTACAGCATGTGCCTGGCACAAGTCGGCATGGGGCGAACAGACCGGTTATTTGCATATGGTCGGGGTTCTTCCTTCGTATAGCGGCAAGAAGCTAGGTCATATAGTGAGTCTCGCCGCTTTGCAGCAAATGGTCAAAGAAGGAAGGAAAAGCGCCGTACTGCACACGGACGATTATCGCATTCCTGCCATTGTTACTTATTTGAAGCTTGGCTTTCATCCGCAAATGGCCCATGAAAATCATGTTCAGCGGTGGCGGCAAATTGCCGAAACGCTTGGAAACGCCGAGGTTTTAAAGCTATTACCTGGCTGAGCCGCACATTTTATAGAAAGGTGGCCCCGTGCCGGGATCATGCGATCTTACGTTACCAGGAGAACAGTCGGAGGCAAGAAGTGTTGAACTATAGTGCTCGTCTGGGTGCAACAGTTTGACGCTACGTTTTGTCCGAATTACGAAGAATCTAACCTAACAAATGATGCCTACGTTCATGGGATGAATGATAGGTTTGGCTTACGAGGAGGATATCCATGAACCAGAAACCGACGATAACCGACGAGCGTTTCGTTCCCGTGGACTTATCCGCGGCCTACAACCGAAACATCGCAGGACTGCAAGCAGGAGACTGCTCCGCCGCCGTTCTTTCCCACAAGGAGCGGCTGCTTACCGGCGAGCATGAGCTATGGGGGATCCCCTTCCGGCTCGGTCCGCAGGACCAAGCGAACAATGTCATTCTTCTGAAAGACCGCGAAATCGAGATCGCTTTTCCGGAGCCGTTGCACGACCCCCAGCTGCTGCTGCTGCATGCGGCCGACTTCAAAGAGAGTCCGGCCGATCATGGCGATATTATAAGCCCGATGATGGGCACCCCCCGCCTCGGTGAAACGGTGTGCGACTATGTGCTGCGTTATTCCGACGGAACGGAGGCGTCGATTCCGATTCGCAGGCGCTATCAGATCAGCGAATTTCAAGTCAAATGGGGCGAGAACAGCTTCGAATCGGTTAAACACGTCAAGCCCCGCACGATGACGACGAACACGGACCTGCTTGATAAGGAAGCCCCGGTCATTCCTTGGGGACAAAGCCAGCTGCGCACTACGTTTCAAGGCTTCGGCAGTCTGATGCATCACTGGCTGTATGCGCTTGAGAACCCGCACCCGGACAAACAGCTGATCGGGCTCTCCATGCGGCCCGTCGACGGAACGGCCTTTATTTTCGGCATTACGCGCAGCCGGTTGACCTCCAATCCGTTCCGCTGGGAAGCCCGCCGGCAAATGCGATACGTATCCGAACCCGGCTTCGTCCCGCAGCCTTACGGCGAGCATGCCAATATCCGGCTCGACTTGGGTGAAGTGATCGCCGTAGCGCCGGCTCTCGAATACCATCACGACAGCTGGCTTGACCATCCGAATCCGCGTCTCCCTTCAGCCAAGCCGAACGAGTGGATCATCGATTATACGGCACATCCGGACGCCCGATTAACCGTGAAGCCGGAAGACGGCGGTATCCGCGTCATTCCGCTGCATATGCTGGCCGTATCCCCGGAATGGACCTTAATGGAGCATGTCGCACGCAAAGTGACCGTTCGCGTCGTCGATCGGACCAGCGGGCGTAAAATCGCCGCCAAAATCCATGTCCACGGCTCGTTCGGCGAATATATCGCTCCGGTTAACGGTCATCGGCTGCCCAATTCGCACTGGTTCGAGGATTACGGAGCGGAGTATGTGCAGCAATATCACTACAGCGCTTACATCGACGGCGAAGCGGAATACAAGCTCCCGCTCGGAACCGTTTACGTTGAAATCACGAAAGGCTTCGAAATCCGCCCGGTTCGCCGATCCTATACGATCACCAGCGAGACCGATATGATCACCGTAGAGCTTGAGCAGGTACTGCCCTGGCGGCAAAAGGGCTGGGTGACGGCCGATACGCACGTCCATTTTCTGTCTCCCCAGACGGCGCTGCTGGAAGGGGAAGCCGAGGGCGTCAATGTCGTCAACGTGCTTACGAGCCAGTGGGGCGAAATGTTCAGCAATCTTGGCGACTTCGACGGAAAAACGACGATCGGCAGCAAGGAAAACGGCGGCACCGGAGAATACTTGGTACGCGTCGGAACGGAAAACCGCCAGCATGTCCTGGGACACATATCCTTGCTAGGATACGAGGGTAAAATGATTTTGCCGTTATGTTCAGGCGGACCCGACGAATCGGGACTCGGCGATCCGCTCGAGGCGACGATCAGCGAATGGGCGAGGCGCTGCCGCGAGCAGAACGGGCTTGTCGTCATGCCCCATCTGCCGAACCCGCGGGCGGAAGGCGCCGCCGCTATCGTAATCGGAGAAGTCGACGCGGTAGAAATGTGCTCCTTCGAAAATATCGGCATCAACCCCTATTCCTTGTCCGACTGGTACCGGTACTTGAATTGCGGGTACATGCTGCCGGCCGTTGGAGGAACCGACAAAATGTCGCAAGCGACAGCCGTCGGCACGATACGCACTTACGCGCTCATTCAAGACGAACCGTTTACATACGACGGTTGGATGAATGCCGTGCGGCGGGGGCATACGTTCGCTACGCTCGGTCCGCTGCTCGATTTTCGGGCGGGCGATGGCGAGATGGGCTCCCGGCTTCACCTGCCGGCATCCGGCGGCACGCTGGACGTCGTTTGGCAAGTATCGTCCGTCACCGTACCCGTCACCAAAATCGAGCTCGTCGTGAACGGCGAGCTCCGCGAAATGCAGACGACGGATCCGGAAGCGGGCCACTATGCCGGCCACTGGTCGGTACCGGTCAAGGAAAGCTGCTGGATCGCCCTTCGGATTCGCGGCAAATACCACGACCAGAGCGAAATGATCGCCGCCCACTCCAGTGCGGTGATGGTTAACGTCGAAGGAAAGCCGTGCTTCCGCGCATCCGATGCGGTTACGATCCTAGAGCAGATCGAAGGGTCGACCGCCTATGTGAAATCGCTCGCCACGAAAGCCGACGACCAGACCTACAAGCGCCTGCTCATGACGCTGACGAGCGCGCACCGCGAGCTGCACAACCGGATGCATCAGAACGGGGTCATGCACCGGCATTCGGCGGCCGATCAGCACCGGCACAGTCATCATCCGTCTCATGACGATCACCGGCATGGCAAGCACGACGGTCACGGGCATCATCATTAAGTTACGTTAGAAAAAAGAGGGCCGCCGATCGTACCGGGCAGTCCTCTTCTTTGCGCGAACGCTTATTCTGCAACTTGAAAAAGCTGCGGGATCGCCGGTCCGATATACCGGATACACAATCGGCTTCCTTCGAAGCCGAGCCACCACACGCAGCCGTTATCGCCGTAAGGCCTTAACGGGCTTGAATATTCAAGCCCGAGTGCCGCCAGCATCAGTCTGCGGTTTAGGGCGCCGTGCGCGAACAAGGCTACCCGTTCATCCCCCGTGAAACGGCTGCGAAGCCTCTCGAGCAGGCGCCCGGCCCGCCGGTAACCGGTCTGCGACGTTTCGCCGCCGGGGCAGTGCCAGCCGAGCGGATCGGACTCCGCGTCTTCGGCAAACCGGATCTCTGGATACTTCTCGGCAAGCTGCTCCGTCGTAGGACCGCGATAACCGTCACCGGTCCACACCTCATGCGCGTCGAGCCATACCTCGACCGGCAGCTTCACCGCCCGCGCGAGCGGCTGCGCCGTTTCCACGGCACGCATCAGCGGACTCGAGAAAATATGCGTAAGGCGGGCACCCGCCATGCATACCGCTACTTTCTCGGCCTGCGCGCGTCCCCGTTCGGTCAATCCGCCGTCCGCCAGCAGCGTAGGCGAAGTATTCGTGATGGACTCGCCATGACGGATAATGAATAATTCCATGCCGTTCCCTCCTTGCGTCAAGCGCCTCCATACATTTCTAATCCGCAGCAGCCAAAGGCAGCTGAACAGGCATTCCCGTACGCGCCGATTCGTTAGCGGCCAGTGCGATTTCAACGGCTTTATAAGCGTCCCAAGCGGTTACTAGCGGCTCCCCGCCATGGCCGATGCACGCCAAAAAATGCTCGAATTGCACGCGAAACGGGCTAATTTCCGACGGTCCTTCCTCAACGACGACCTTAGGCACTTCTTTCAGCCCCGCGTCCGGCGTCGATGCCGTTTCCGGTTCCTCTTGCCCCTCCGTCTTCCCTTCCAAATTGCTGTACCTTGCAACGCCGTTTCTGCCGATAAACTCGACCTCCGCGGTAAACGGCCCCGGGTAGCCCCAGAAGCCTTGCACATGGGCAATGGCGCCGCTCTCGAACTGCAGCGTGATTAAAGCGTGGTCCGTTGCATCCCCCCGCTTGTTATGCGCATAAACCGTTCTTACCTCTCCCAGCACGAACCGGGCATAATCGATATCGTGAATGAGCAGATCGAGTATGACGCCGCCGCTCTTAGCCGGATCGTTGTACCATGACCGCGCCAAACCGGGATGCGAGCCGCCCCGCTTCAAATGAGCGGCCTCGACCTCGCCGATCGCGCCTGAAGCCGCCTTTTGCCGGACGAGCTCGTAATCGGGGTAAAACCGCAGCACGTGCCCAACGAACAATCGGACGCCCGCTTTTTCGCACGCGCTTATCATCTCCGCCGCATCCGCCAAATGGGGCGCGATCGGCTTTTCGCAAATCGCATGCTTGCCCCGCCGCGCCGCATCCAGCACATATTCCTTATGCAAATAGGTGGGCAGCGTCACGCATAGAACGTCAGGATCCGTTTCTTCCATCATCTTCTCGTATGACGTATACGGAGCCGCTCCGCACAAGGCAGCCGTAAGCTCGGCAGCTTCCAAACGCGTGCTGCAGACGGCTGTCACGTTGACGCCGTCAATTTGAGACAGATTGCGGGCGTACAGCTCGCCCATCGTACCGCAGCCGACAATCGCGATTTTCAATGCAACCGCCCTCCGTTCCGCTCCATGAAATCCTTAATCCGCTTAAACCTCATCCCATATTCGGCGCACGTTATCGAACGCAATCCTTGCGCCGATACGTGCAGGCTCCATACCTTCGAACTCGATGGATAAATACCCGTCATAGCCGGACGACTTGATCGTCGATAAAAGATGAGGCAGATCGAGGGAGCCGAAGCCTGCGATCGCTCCGCGCAAGTAGTTTCCATAGAGGGTGGGAAACCAGCCTTCTCCCGGATTTTTGCAGCGCTTGCGGGAATAAAAGTCTTTAATGTGCACCATGGAGGCGTGCGGCATCATCTTGGCGACCGCAATATGCGGATCTTCGTCCGCGCACATGAAGTTGCCGACGTCCACCGTCGTTTTATAGTTGGGCCGGTTGACGCGCTCAAGCACCCGGAGTACCCGGTCGCTCGATTGCACGTAGTAGCCGTGATTTTCGAGACTGGTCGTAATTCCGTAGCCGGCCGCATAATCGGCAACCTCGCCGCAGGCTTGGGCAATCGCCGGCAGATCCGCTTCAAACCGGTCGATCGAACACTGGTCGATCGGCCTTTTGGCTACGTCGTGCCGCATCAGCTTCGCGCCAAGGGCATGGGCGATATCCACCTGCCGCTTCATTCTCTCGATTTCGGCTCTTAACGCAGCATCGTCCTTATCGGCAAAATTGCCGCCGACGGCATAATTGGAAATATCCAGTCCTTCCTCCGCGGCCGTCCGGCGAATATCCGCCACGTACCGCTCGTCCTTCATTTGCTCCTTCATCCCGGACAACGGCACGATTTCCACATGCTGCGCGCCCTGCTCGCGGATCCACCCAATCGCTTGGAAAATATCCATTTCCCCTGACGCAATGCAGGAATTTAAGCTGTAGCTGCTGATACCGAGCTTCATGCGATCACCCCTCGCTTTTTAGTCGCTCCAAACTTCTACTCCAAACGGATCTTGGCCAGAACCGGATAATGGTCGGAAGGATGCTTGCCGTCGAACCTGTCGCGGATAATCGCCACGCCTTCCACACGGACATCGGGCGTAACGAAAATATAATCGATCGGCCCGCCTTCCTCGCCTCCCTTGAAGCCGTGAAAGGACCGTCCCGGACTGCCGGTCAAAACCGAGTAAGCATCCTTCAGCGTACAGGGAACCCCGCTTGCCTCCGATTGGCCGCGCCAAAAAGCGATAACCGGATTATCCGGCTCGGCGTTCATGTCTCCCGTAAGCAGAGCGGGAAGCTCCAACCGGTTCCTGTGCTCCGACATACGCTCCCATAGTAGGACGCTGCCTTTCACCCGGGCTAACTGGCTGCGGTGGTCCAAGTGCGTGTTATAGTGAAGAAATTGCTTTTGCGGTTCGTCCCGGTATTGAAAATGCGCCCAAGTGCAAATCCGGTGATGCGTGGCTCCCCAGCTCATCAGTCTTGGTTCGGAAGGATATTCGGACAGCCAAAACTGTCCCCAATCCCGTACCGCAAGCTCCTCTTTTCGGTAATAAATGGCGTTATACTCGTTTTCGGTCCCGCCGTTCCTTCCCTCGCCGACCCTGCCGTAATCCGGCAGCTCCCGGTCAAGATCTTCCAGCATGTCGCGAAGACCCTCCTGGGTCCCCGCCACGGTCGGACGATACCGCTTCACGACTTCGGCTGCGTATCCCTTACGGTACGTCCACGCATTCCCTTCATCCTCCGCCGATTGCCTGCGCAGATTGAAAGTCATGACCGTCATATTCCTCGCATTCATGGCATCTCACTCCGTATGTCGTCCTTAGTATGGGCAGGCTCACCAGCCAGCTCCGCGCTTGCCGCCCGGCCGGTCCTTCGAACCGTTAATGACCCTAAGCTCGCTATTTCCTATCGCTAGAGCAGCCTTAGGCCGGTTAGTGAACCAAAGTTCACTAATAATGAACCAAAGCTCACTATTTCCCATCGGTAGTGCAGCTTTTGGCCGGTTAGTGAACCATAGAGTCCAATTCAGCCCGCCAAGTTCACTATTAGTAAACTTGGCTTCATTATTCAGCTGTAAAGCCCCGGATCCGCTACAAATAGTGAATCTGGGTTCACTAACAGTGAACCTACGTTCACTATCTTCTTCGCCGGAGCTTCGGCTAAGTGTACCTAGGCTTGGATAGAATGGCTCTACCCGACGTCGGCAGTCTTCGCCGGCCTCGGAACAGCCGGCAGCCGGCCGACCGGAGCATGCTCTTCCTGCTGCGCCACGACCGTACCGTCCTCCATGCGCAGCCACGTTTGGAAGCTGCGCTCGCCCTCGCGGAGCCGGATCACCCTTGCGCCTCGGGGGAATTCCGCATCCTCCCCGGCGGTATTATAGCCCCCGGCACGCCCGTAGCAAAGCCATATGCCGTACAGCTCGCCGCAGTAATCGTTCGTGTGGTCGTGGCCGACGAACGTTCCCATGACGTCGCCCATCTGCTTCATCGCTGCGAACATGCCCGTATTCAGCCGGGGACAACCGACGTTTTCATTTTTGACTCCGAAGCACGTATGAAGATCCCAAACGTCATTGTACTCCGGCAGCGGGATATGGAAGAAAGCAAGCGCGGGCAAAGGTTCGCCGTAACGCTCGGTGAACGCGGCGGACTGCCGGATGTACCAATCCACCTGATCGCGCTCCAGCCAGGCGTAGCTTTTGATAATATGCTTGGGCGCGCTGCATCCCGTATCGAAAAAATACAACGCCGCCTTCGCTTCCTCCCCGTCTCTCCCGCACACCTGAAGCACGTAATTGCCCACGCCGGTAACGTCCTCCGGACCGGCTTCGGCCAGGCAGAGCTCGCGGCGGGATACGCCTTCCATCAATTCGGCGCGCGTGCAAATGTCGTGCTCCGAATCGTGATTGCCGAGCGCAATCGCATACGGAATCCCGAATTTCTCCGGAAGCGCCGTCAGCTCCAGAAGCTGCTCCAGCTGGTGGTCGCAGCGGTTCCCTTTGACCGCGTCTCCCGTAAAGACGACGAGATCAGGCCGTTCCGCCGCCAGAACCGATTCGATGACGGCGATCGTGCGCAAATCCTCCGGTACGCCGCCTTCATAATGCAAATCCGCGATTTGCACGATCGTGAACGTGCCGTCCTCGCGAAAAGCCAATTGTTTATTCCCTTTCATGGCGGTCATGCGATCCTCCTTTCAAGCCTTGCCGCACAAGCTTCCTTGCTGCCGCTCCGGGTCATGCACCGGCTGGCGGGTTACGAGCGAGCCGTCCTCCAGCCGGATCCACGTATCGAAACGGCGTTCCCCTTCCCTTAACCTTATGATACGGGCTCCGCGCTGAAAGCCTTCCTGTACCTTGCCGTTAAACCCGCTGACCCGCCCATAGCACAGTCGGATCCCTTGCAGCTCGCCGCAATAGTCGTTGGAATGGTCGTGGCCCGCGAACGCCCCGATGACGTCGCCCTTCTCCACCATAGCGGCAAACAACCCGGCGTTACGCTCGGGGCAGCGCACCTCGTCGAACTTGTACCCGCAGCACGTCTGGGTATTCCATACTTCCTCGTATTCCGGCATAGGAATATGGCAAAAAAGAAGCGCCGGCAGCGTTCGGCCATGACGCCTCGTAAGGGCGTCAGACTCCCGGACGTACCAGTCCGTTTTATCGCGGTCGATCCACTCGCTTCTTCCGTCATGGACTTCGCTCTCCGGCGCATTGCGGTCGCTGTCGATAAAATAGAGGACAGCCGCGGCTTCCGGCGCTCGGGATGCCGAAACCTGCAGCGAATAATTGCCTACCCCGCTCACATGCTTCGGTCCGGATTGCGCCAAGCAAAGAGGACGCTGACTCTCCATATCCATGAGCTCCTGCCGAGTGACGTTTCGCCGCGAATCGTGGTTGCCGAATATGAATGCGTAAGGAATCCCCGCCTTTTCGGCGATAGACGTAATCTGGCGAAATTGCGCCAAGGGATCGGGTCCGCGGCTGCGGATCTGATCCCCGGTGTATACGACCAAGTCGGGCATCTCCTCGCGAAGGATCGCCTCGAGCAGAGCGAACGAGCGCAAATCCTCCGGGGTGCCGCCTCCGTTATGGACATCGGTGAACTGCACGATCGTAAACGTGCCGTTATCGCGAAACTTCAATCCTGCTTCTCCCGTCAAGCGGCTCTCCCCGGTTGTCATTGCGTCATTCCCCCTTTAGATGTTCACAGGCAATCCGGATGCCGCCGAATCGTTCGCGGCCAGCGTAAGCTCAACCGTTTTCAAGGCATCTTCGTAAGGAGAAAGAATAAGCGACGAATCGCCGGTCATGACCGCGCGGATAAACGCTTTGTCCTGCATAGCCAAGCCGTCGGACCGTTCCTGGTATACGACCGTCTTTTCGCGATCGGCAATGGTCAGGCTTTTGCTGTCCAGCAGAATCCGGAATCCCGTCCCCATGAGCTCGACGCCGGAGCGCCGTTCAAACTGGATGCAGTTGTTCTCGATGCTGCCGATCGCGCCGGATTCAAACACGACGTTAACCATGCCTACATCGGGGATGTCGCTTCCTTCGACATCCTGAGTGGCCAGCCGCGCCATGTTGGCGTATACCGTATTGACGTCGCCTGCAAAATAGCGCATCAGATCGACGAGATGCGTCGTCATCTCGACCAGCTGTCCGCCGGATTTGGCCATCACCTTCCACCACGGAGCGCGTACGAACTTCGTCGTATTGTAGCCGCGTACGGTCAATATCCGTTTATCCTGCACATACGCCTTTGCGATGGCGGTCGTATCCTGGTACCGGAGCAGATAGCCGGAGGAGGACAGGACGCCTGCCTTGCGGATCGCTTCCGCTTTGCGGCGGATAACGTCCATCTCCAGTCCGAGCGGCTTCTCTACGAAAAGATGAATCCCGCGAGCGGCAGCCTTCTCTTCGAAATCCCCGTGCGCAAAAGGAGGCACGCAAACGAATAGCACGTCGAGCTTTTCCTTCTCCAGCATGCCGTCGAAATCCGAATAAGCCGTTGCTCCGTATTGCGCGGATACTTTGGCCGCCTGCTCGGCGTTAATATCGCAAATGGCGGCTATCGTCACTTCCTCGAACGAACGAAGCGCGTTCAGATGCGAATTGGCGATACCTCCCGCACCGATAAATCCTACTCGAACTGTCATCTTCATCGTACCTCCACTTAAGAGTAAGAACGTATTATTTCGCTTCGCCGCCGATAATGACGTCCAAATGACGGGCCGTATCGTAGATGGCCTGCAATGGCGCCGACGCATACGAGTGGATTTCCGCGGTCAGCAAATCGTCGTAGCCGATATCCTGCAGCGCCGAACGAACGGCCTGCCAATCGACGTCTCCTGCCAGAAGCGGCACGAAGCCCGCTCCATTGCCCACCCTGCTGGAAAAATCTTTGACATGCACCTTGAAAATGCGGTGTCCCAAAATGCGGATCCACTGCTCGGGAAATCCGAACTGGAGCACATTGCCGACGTCGAAGTACGCCCCGAACGCAGGCGAATCGAGCTCGTCGATATAACGGGCCATTTCGAGCGGGGACAGCAAGAAGCGATTCCAAACGTTCTCGACGCCGATGCGCACTTGCCGGCGCTCCGCTTCGGCAGCCACCTTCCGCAGCTCATCCCGGGTACGGGTATAGCAGTCCTCGTAGGAAGTCGTTTGGTCAACCTTGCCCGGCACGACCAGTACCGTATCCGCTCCGACGGCTTCCGCCAGCTCCAGGAGCTTGAGCGTAACGCGGCGGCCTTCGTCTCTAACAGCTTGGTCAGCGGAAGAAAGTGGCGTTTTGCGTACAAGCCCTCCCGACAGCGAACGCAGCTGAATGCCGTGCTTTTCGGCCATCCGGCGTATTCCTTCCGCTTCGGCCGGCGTCGTTTCCAGCGTCAGGCCTACGCTTCCGGCATGATGCACGACAAGCTCCACCGCATCGTAGCCGGCTTTCCGGCTAGTTGCGAACAGCTCCTCGAGCGGCATATCGTTCGGGAAGCATCCCTGATAAATCCCTTTCAGCATGCGAACTCCTCCTATGATAAAGCGATTGAGTGATGGATTGACGGACGGTTCGTTCAAGCTCTGTATCGCTTAATAAATGCTATCGCATTGCGGATATTCAGCTCGCGCTCGGGCACCTCGCCCTTTTCCCGCTCGATGGTCAGGTAGCCGGTATAGCCGATTTGCCGCAGCGCCGCAAAATATTCGTCGAACCGGACCTCACCCTCCCCGATCGGCGTTTCCGCATGCTCGTATACGGTCTCTCCGTCAACCGTACGGGGAATGCGGACGCCGTCCTTGACATGGGTATGGACGATATACTTTTGCAGCAGATGCACGCCTTGTACCGGATCGTCGCCTTTCACCATCCACAGGTTGGCCGGATCGAAGTTGACCGCCATGCCCGGAACGTTTATCGAGTCAAGGAACGTTTTCAAATGCGCAGCCGTTTCCGGTCCCGTTTCGATCGCATAGCAGGCATTCATCGATGCCGCATACCGGCCGATTTCGGCGCATACGTTCTGCAGCGCTTCATACAGCTCGGAGCTCGTATCGTCCGGAATCGTGCCGATATGCGCGGTTACGATCGGCGTCCCCAGTTCGGCCGCCATATCGAGGATGCGCTTGGTTTTATCGATCCGCTCCCGGTGCGTAGCGATCTCCATAAACCGGGGACCGCCCGTATCGCCGCATAAAGAGGCGACCTCCAATCCGAGCGAATCGATCAGCCGCTTCAGCTCCTTGCGTTCGGCTGCTCCGAGTACATCGGGATCCAGCTCCCGCCGGGCGAAAAGCTGAATGCCTTCCGCTCCGACCTCCTTCGCCTTCTTCACGCCTTCCCATGCGCCGATCTTGAAGTTATCCTCGATAACGCCGATTTTGTTATTCATCGTCAAGCGGATCTCCATCCTCTCTACCAAGTAAAGCCGATTGATTTCAAAAACGCCCTTGCGATCGCCATATGTCCGGCTTTCTTCGGATGAATGCGGTCCGACGCGATAGCGCCGGGATAATAATAGCTCATCAAATCATCCATCACGGCCTGGGTATCGACGAAAATCGCATCGTTCTCTACCGCCAGTCTCCTGACGACGTCCGAGTAACGATCCATCATGGCACGCATCGCATCGGCCCGGTTGGATTCGATATAGAAAGGCGTCATGAGCACGAGACCTTTCAGCTGCTCCTTCGTACCGGCGATCAATTCACGCAAAATGCTTTCGTATTCGTCGATATAAACGGAATTCGTCGGTTTGCCCGGCATATCGAATTGCTGCCAAACGTCATTGATGCCGATCATGATCGACAGCCATTCCGGCCGATGATCCAGCACATCCTGCTGCCAGCGATGCTTGAGATCGCGCGACGTATGCCCGCCGACCCCTTTGTTCATCACCCGTATGCCCAGCTGCGGATAAACGGCCTGCAGCAGCGAGGCGGTGCTGGACACATAGCCCTCGCCTTTCGGAGCTTCCGTAATCGAATCGCCGATCATCAGCAGCGTATCGCCTTGCTCCAGTTTCATCGCCCATTATCCTTTCTCTCTTGAATTCGTTGCCTTTCTCTACGGCATCACCAAGGATCAAGACCCAGAAGCTTACGGCCGAGAGCCGTCAGCTCTGCAGGCTCGGCGCTTGCATTCGCTTCCCAAGCTCGCGGATCTTGAGGAACGTCGGACGTTCCCGTCCGGTTGCGCCAGCACGCGACCGCATCTTCCCGGCGAACGCCGGGCTGTGCCGGAACCATCGAAATGTACTGCGCAAACCGCGGCTGCGATGTATAATTTTGACCGTTTCCATGGGCAAGCAAAATGTCCCAAATTAGCAAATCGCCTGCCTCGCCCGGAATCGGAACCACTTCATGGCCCGTCACGTCGGGCAAGGTCGGATGCCGATCGCCCGGCTGCGTGCGAATCCATTGCTCGAAATCGCGGTATATGCTCGGCACGCACTGAAAACCGCCTTGATCCGCTTCCGTATCGGCCAAGTACAGCACGCCCTGAACGCGGCGCGGCTTCGGCAGCGGGAAAGTCAGCTCGCTTGTGTCCATATCCCAGTGGATAAACCCGGTATTGAATTGCGTAAAATCGTCCCGCCGGGGCGGCTTCATATTGACCCGATCGATGGTGACCCACAGCTTTTCCTCTTCCAGCAGTTCGGCGAACGCGCGGTATAGCCTCGGATGCTGCCGGTTATCCCACAGCGTCTGGTGGTTATACAGCGGCAGCATGCCTGCCTTCTGGTGCTTCCAGAACGCATCCATTCCTGCCGCCGGCCGATACCAGCTCTCCGGATCGTCCGGCTGCTGTCCCGTAAATTTCCAGATCGTGTCAATGACGCGTTCGCAGTTTTGTTTGGGCACTGCATTTTTCACCACGACATAGCCGTTCGTTTCAAAAAACTCGCGCATCTCCGCCGTTATAACAGCTTCCACGTGCTCATCCCCTTCGACCGGATTCGAATTCAATAACCCTTGTGCTTAACGTCATTCCGCTTTAGCCGTCTCGTCAATCAGCTTCCAGTACCTTGCCAGCCAGTAAGGATGAAGATAGACGGTTCCGTCCTCGAGCAAATGACCGTCTCCGCTGTTGCATATGTAAGGCGTTTTGTCCCAACGGTGCATAGGCCTTTCTTCGTACGGCAGCGGCTCGGCGAGCAGGCGGTACCCATGCTTCGCGAGCTCCGGATGGAAGCGGACGTCCGCGCGGACGCTGTTCACGACTTTCCAGTGAATGAAATCGAGAGGCATTTCGGCAAGCGTTTGCACCGCGGCTTCCACGTCGCAGGCTCTCCCGGTCAGCGCCCCGTATACCGCATTCCACAAAGGCGACCGCTCCCGACGCTCGAACTGCCAGTGATGCTCCAAGCTCATCATATATAAGGCGCGCAGATCAGGATCCGTTTCATACATCAGCAAGGGAACGTAAGCATGAAAACCGAGATTGTCGTCAATGCTGTTCGCTTCGCCCAGAAACGTACTTTTCTGCTCCAGAGTGTTCATTCCGTAATGGTAACGGGCGACCACGTTCCGGTATACCCGTTCGTACTTCTCGTCGCCCGTCATATGGACGGCGGATTTCAGAAACGATAAAAGCTGCAGCGAATTGACTCCCCGCTGGTCAAGCCATTTGGCGTCCCGGTTCAGCTTCTCGGGCGTCCACACTGCCCACGTTGTCGGCAAACCGTCAATATCGGTCAAGCAATAATCGTGCTCGATCACATGATCCATAATCGCGCTCACGCATGTTCGGATAAGCGCTTTGTCTTCCTCATCCGCCACCAGATCGTAATAGACGGAATAAGCGTAAAAATGGCCGGTCAGCTCGTCGCTCGACGTATCGCCCTTCCATTCCCATTCGCCGTCCGCGCTCAAACGCCACTCCGGATTGCTTTCGTGCAAGCCGAATCCCGACTCCGACCGGTGACGAACGGAACGGGCGAAAAAGCCGGGTCTGCCGGTAACCGAAAGTAAGCGCATAACCGCATGCATGGAGCGCTTTGCCTTCTCCTTCGCCCGCTCGTCACGGGTCACCGCATAGCGGTAACATTGGGCCGCGACGTAATCGGACGTCCATAGTCCGTCGTTGTCGGAAATTCTGACGCTTCCGCTTTCGATGTCGCCCTCTTCGGTCAGTCCCCTTCGCGTGACGTAGTCGAAACGGGTTTCGTACCGCTCCACCATCCTGTCAAAATGATCCGCCTTCTCCTCCAGCGACATCAGGCGCGCAGCCATCTTCGCTATGCCGCCAGACGTACCGAACCATACAGTCCCGTCAGCCCCGACCGCAATCGCATGAACGTCGTCGTCGGGCAGCCAGCGCTTGGAGGCGAAATACCTCAGCTGTCCCTCGTGAAGCCGGATCGCTCCCCGCGCCGTGCCGAACCAGCGCGTCCCGTCTTCGCCGCGCGCGATTACCCGGACATCCTCGCAGGCCAGCCCCTTGGTGCCGTCGAGCACGTAGAACATATCGCTATCGTCGTGCACGCAGACGCCTTTGTCGGTTCCGATCCACAGATGGCCCCACCGGTCGGCTGACATGCCCCTCAGATCGTCGCTGACGATGCCGCCGTCCCGCGCTTCGATCTTGAACCAGTGCGGCCGTTTGCCGGATAACGCGAACAGCCCCGAGTCCGTCGACGCGTACACTTGACCGTCGCCCAGAACGGCAAGATCGCGCACCTGCGCGCGCCCGAAGAGAGCCACTCGCTTCCAGCCGTCTTTCTCCAAACGAAACAGCCCCGCTTCCGCGGCCGCCCACAGCGTTCCGCGATCGTCCTCCGCCATGGCTACGGCCGGATAGCCAAGACTGTCCCGCCGCCACTCTCCATGGTGAAGACGATACAGCTCGCTGCCTGCCGACATCCAGAGAGCGTCCGCGCGATCCGTATACAGCATGGTAACCGCTGCCTCTTGTGGAAACCGTCCCTCGCTCGAACCCCCGTCGACCGCTGCCCAGCGTTCGCCTTCAAGCCGGGCCAAGCCGGCGTTAGTTCCCGCCCATAACGTACCCGCAGCGAACGCCAGTACGTTCACGCGGCTCGAAGGCAGACCTTGCTGCGTCGTATAAAAGGTGCGTTCCCATTGCGGGAAACGCCCCAGCATAAGCGTCGTCCTAGTGGATTTCATTTTGTTATCACGCCTTCCGAAATCGCCAATGTGCGTTACGAATGTTGAAACAAGGGACGGAAATCCCCCACATACTTCACGTCTACCCCGGCTTCGCCGAAGCTTAGCCAGTACATCGTTCCGTTGCTCTGCAGGAAGCGGACATCGCTGCGGTGATCCAAACCTAGCGCCGCCAGCAGCAGCCGCCGGTTGAAGCCGCTGTGCGAGAACAACGCCACGCGCTCCTCGCCGGGAAACTCGCGCCGCAGCCGGTCCAATATTCGCCGGGCCCGGCCATGCGCCATCTCCTCGTCTTCGTTGCCTTCGCAATACCAGCCTTCCGCCTCTATCTCGTCTTCAAGCTTAATTTCCGGGTACATTCGCGCCAGCTCTTGTTCGCACGGACCGCGGTATGCCCCCTTGTTGCGAACCTCGAACGTTTCGATCCATACCCGAATCGGCAAATCCGCCGCCCGAGCGAGCGGCTGCGCCGTTTCGATCGCCCGTTGCAGCGGGCTGGACACGATGTGCGTCACATTCGCGCCCTCCATACCCGCCTTCACGAGCTCGGCTTGGCTGCGGCCAAGCTCGGTCAATTCCCCGTCCGCCATGTCGTGCGGCACGGTATTGCCGATAGACTGTCCGTGGCGTATGATGAACAATTCCATGGCTTCCTCCTCGTCGTGCGATGTTGTACATTTATTGAGATGTTGTAGGAAATACAACAACTTTCCCGAATATTGCTCTCAAACGGCCTAATCCGTCAAAAATGTTGTACGCTATGCAACATCCATTCCGCTAACTGCTCATTTCCCGCTGAATTGTTGTAAAAAATACAATATGTCAGGACAGGCGCCTCCACATACCACAGCATAGTCCGCATAACCCCACCAAAACTAATGTTGAAGTGTTGCAGAGCGGATCTGCAACAAATTGCACAGCGGGACTAAGCCGGGTAGCGGTACTACGCGGTTAGCGGGACCAGGCCAGTCAGCTGGACCAAGCCAGTCAGCTGGACCATGCGGCCAGCCGGACCAAGCCAGTCATCCGAACAATGGCCTCGGCGAACCCGCGTATTCCACCACGGTTTCCCGCTCCTTGAAGCTGATCCAGTATATACTCCCGTTGCTCTCCGCAAAACGGACGCCGCTGCTGTGATCCAAGCCGATCGCGGCCCGCAGCAGGAACCGGTTAAAGCCTCCGTGCGCGAACAGCGCCACGCGCTCGTCGCCGGGAAATTCGCGGCGCAGCCGTCCGATGATACGCTGCGCCCGCTCATGTCCCCTTTCGGGCGTTTCGTCGCCCGCATAGAACCAGCCCTCCGCGTCCATTTCGTCTTCCAGCAGAATGCCGGCGAATTGACGCTCCAGCTCTTTGCTCTTCGGTCCGCGGTAAGGGCCGCGGTTCCTGATCTCATAAGCCTCGAGCCATACGCGAACCGGCAGCCCCGATCGCCGCGCGAGCGGCTGCGCCGTTTCGATCGCCCGAATAAGCGGACTCGATACGATATGCGTCAGCCCGGCCCCCTCCAAGCAGGCGGCGACATGCTCCGCCTGCCGGCGGCCAAGCTCGGTGAGCGGACAGTCGGGCATATCTTCCTCGCTAATGTTGCCGACCGATTGTCCGTGCCGGATGATGAACAAGTCCATTACAGAGTCACCGCTTCCCCGGTTTCCGCCGAACGGTACAAGCCCTCGATAATTTGCTGCACGATGACGCCCTGGCGGGGAGTCGACAGCATCTGCCCGTTGCCGGCGACGGCGTCGATGAACGCTTCCAGCTGAAGCTGATGGGAATCGGGGTCGGGCAGCTTCGGCGCCGCGATATCGACGATCGTTCCATAGCGGCTTTGGAAGACACCTCCCGTCTTGAAATCGCAGCCGCCCTTCGTGCCGTGCAGCCTGACCGTATTGTTCGTAATCTCCAGCGTGTGGACGATAAAGCTCGTTTCGAGCAGCAGCGACGCCCCGTTATCGAACTTGATCATACCCATCGCCAAATCCTCGACGGTATAGTTGCGATAATCCCAAGGCGTCGGAACCGATTCGAGCGGCTTGATGCCGAGTTCCCGGTGCGTAGACCCCATTACCGATACCGGCTTCGGAAACTCCATGTACCACAAGGCCAGATCGAGCATATGGACGCCGATATCGATGAGCGGGCCGCCGCCCTGCAGCTCCTGATTGACGAAAACGCCTCCCGGGATGCCGTTCCTGCGCATCGCCGAAATCCGGCCGGCATAAATGCGGCCGATTTCCCCGTCTTCAATCATGCGCTTGAGATATTGCGCCCGCGCTTTATAGCGGTTGTTGAAGCCGTAGGCGAGTATTTTACCGGACGCGTTCGCCGCTTCCTCCATCGCCTCCGCTTCCGCCGCGGTCATGGCGGGTGGCTTCTCGCACAGTACGTTGCAGCCCGCCTTCAGCGCGGCTAGCGTTGCCGGGGCGTGAAATTTGTTCGGCGTACAAATGCTGACGGCGTCGAGCTCCACTTTGGCGAACATTTCGTTATAGTCTTCGAATCCGTACGCGAACCCGTGCTCCTCGATATTCCGCTGCAGCACTCCTTTGTTCACGTCGGCGATCGCGACAAGCTCTACCTTATCGCTGTGCTTCTTGTAGTTGTTAATATGAGCCGCCTGCGCAATCCCTCCGCCGCCGACGACGCCGATTTTTATTTTGGCCACGACTACCCGCTCCTCTATGCTCGATTTCTCTAAATCCTTGTTAAGCTGCCATTTCGCAGCCGCACGGCCTTATCCGTTTCGTCCGCGGTTGCCGAAGCCCCGAGCGGGTATGCAGCGGTCTACCCGAAAAACCGCAGCCCCACCTCCCGTTCGTCCGGTCTAAGAAGCGCCGCTTTCGTCGCCCGCAGCAGCGGGGAGCGATCGTATTCCACGCTCTTCAAAGAGATGCGGCCGTCCGTAATCGTCATATAATGCGCGGCGCTGGACGGATCGTCCTTCCTGCGGTAGGACACGCTCCCCGGATTCAGCCACAGCTCCTCATCGCTTAGAACGTGAATGCATCTTCTGTGCGTATGGCCGAAAATCAAACGCTTTTGCATGGCGTCCCGCACCGGATATGAAGTATGCTGCCGCCAAAAATCGGCAAACCCGTGCTGGCTTTCGATCGTCTCGTACTTCACGAACAAATGCTGCATGCCGTATCCGATCGCATCCGTCATGAACTGAAGCGATACGGGCAATTGCTCCAAATACGCGATATCGTCCTCGCCGAGCTTTCGCGCATTGTCGTGTTTCCACATCAATTCGCCGTCCGGCACGCTCCAGAGGGCGTCCGCGTCGCGGTACAGAGCGGACACCTTCCTGTCGTGATTGCCTTGTACGCACCATGCGTTATGCTCCCGCATCCAGCCGATTACTTCCTTGGGAAAAGGCCCGTAATCGACCAGATCGCCGGCGCAATATACCACTTCGCTGTCCTTCTCCTTCTTCCAGACGGCCTCCAAGGCGTAAATATTGGCATGCACGTCGGAAATGACGAGCGCCTTCATTTATTTCCCCAGAACTTTCTTGAGCGCTTCTTTCTCGACCGACACGGCCTTCTCCGTTTCGTCCGCGATTTGCTGCAGGACGGCGCGGGAGTCCTGGTTTTTCGTAAGCGCCTCGGTCAGCTTCTCGCCCCATATCGTCGAGGATTTCTCGTCGAGCGGGTTGCCGCTTTGGTACACCATTTTGTCCATCAGCTTAAAGCCGTACTCGAGTATTTTCTGTCCGCCCATGGCGGCTTCCGCCTTTTCCTTCACGATCGGCAGGCTCCAATGCGGCTTATACGGCGTCAAATCTGCCGTTTTCAGGAATATCTGCTGCGCTTCCGGCGAAGTGACCGCAAATTTGATATACTCCCATGCCAGCTCTTTGTTTTTGCTTTGCGACGGAATCACGTAAGTGCCGTAGCCGAGACCGGGAGTTTGACCGAACGGCAGCGTCGTCATCCGCCATTTCCCTTGGTTTTCGGACAAGGACCCTTTGTTGCCGTTCTCGTCGACTTGGAACGTGCTGAGACGGTACACGCCGCCGAAATAGGTGATCAGCTTACCGGTATTGAGCGCGCGGTCCTGCTCCTCTTTGGCGCCCGGGAAAATCAGATCGAGCTGCGTCGCCCGCTTGGCATAGTCGATCGCTTTGGCGAACGTATCGTTATTCCGTAAATATTTTAGATCCTTGTCGTAGTACCCGACGCCCGGAGACGCGATGTCGGTCACTTCCTCGGCTCTACGGAAGAAATAATGGCCTTTGGCGCGCATTTTTTGCGCCAGCTCGAAAAACTTATCCGGATCGGCAATCAGCTTGCCAACGGAATCAGGATCGGAAGGATAGCCGTTCTCCTCGAAAATGTCCGCGCGGTAGAACATGACGTAAGGCGTCATCCGCCAAGGCAGACCGAACAACCGTTTGCCGTCGAGTGTCGTGGACATTTCCCAAGCCATGGGAGCGAAGTCTTTCTGCATGCCGCCTGCGTTGTACGGAGCGGCAAGCAGGTTCTCGAGGCCGTCCATCGCCTTGAATTTATGGAAATGCGCCTGCGACAAGTCGATGACGTCCGGCGCCCCGGTTCCGGTTGCCAGCGCAGTCGTAAATTTATCCTCCGACTTCGGCGGCGTATCGGTAATGACCTTGACGTTCGGATATTTTTTCCTGAAAAGATTGGTGACGTCCTCGTAGCCTTTCCAGACCGTAATCTCGCCTTTGAAATCCTCCGGCTTCTTCGCCGGAGCGGCGCTAGCGCTTGCGCTCGGACTCGCGGAGCTATTCGTACCGCTTGGCTTAGGGCTGCTGCTGCTCCCGCTATCCCCCGGCGCATTCGAACCGCTGCATCCGCTTAACGCCAATCCGACCGATAAAAGGATGGCTGACAATGAGAGTGACATTTTTTTCATCGTTCTTCTCTCCTTCGCAGTGTATAATCGTCCTTCGACTTGCCGTTTCCCCGCTTTTTGACTGTAACTGCCCGTTCGTCTTGCCATGGACACCTATGCGCCAAACTGCGGCATCACCCCTTTCCAAGCCTCGTTTACTCTCCGGCAATCCCCGTTCGTTCGACGCTTTCCACGAAGTAGCGCTGTGTGAATAAGTACAGGAGGAGTATCGGCAATATCGTCAGAAACGCCCCCGCCATCAGCTTCTCATGGTTGGTCGGCAGCTCTCCGATCACATCTTTGGAGTCTTGTTTCATCCCGGTTTCGTCCTTCTCCTTCGTCACCTCGATCGTCCCCAGCTTCTGATTCAAGGTAAAGCTGTCCGTCTTATTCAAATACAGGTTCGGAAAGAAGGAATCGTTCCAGTGCCAGACGATCGAGAACAGGAAGACGACCAGTATAGCCGGCTTTGCCATCGGCACCATGATCGATATGAACGTCCGCCAAGGTCCGGCGCCGTCGATCTTGGCAGCCTCCTCGAGCTGATGCGGCAGTCCCCGGAAAAACTGCATGTAGACGAGGACGAACAGCGCGCCGCGCAGTCCATGGCCGAAAAAGTTAGGAACGAGGAGCGGCATATACGTATTCATCATTTTCAAATCGCTGAACAGCAGGAACAGCGGCACGACGATCGACTGGGGCGGAACAAGAAACGTGAACAGCAGCAAAACCATCAGAATCGTATATCCCGGAAACCGGTAGCGGGCGAAGCCGTATCCCGCCAGCGCGCAGCCGAACAGCTGCAGCAGGGCGCCCCCCAGCGAAATGATGACGCTGTTCTTGAAGTGCTTCATGTACGACAAGCTGTTGAACGCATAAATGAAATTTTCGAACTTCAGCGACTTCGGTATCCACTGGACGAGCGCATCCGCCACATCCTGCCCCGTCATGAACGATTGGCTGATCATATAAAGCATCGGGTACAGAAATACGAACGACAGACTGAGAATCATCACGTAATGGATCGTTAGACTTATCGCATCCTTCACCCGTCTTACGCCCGTCGAGCGAAGAAAGCCGGAGGCGGAAACCGGCTCGTTAGCCGGTCTGCGCCTGTAAACGAGGGTCAACCGGGATTCTTTCACGCGCCTTACCTCCTGTCCTTGGCCATAGCGGACGTATTGCGGAATATCGCGAATACGATGCCGATGACGATAAAGATGAAGACGAAATAGATCCATCCGATCGCCGAGGCGTAGCCGTAGCTGAACTTATTGAAAACGAGCATATTGATAAATCGCATCATCTTGTTCATGACCGACGTAAACGAGTCGACGATGCAGAACAGCGTGCTCACGAGCAGCATCGGCATGATCATCGGAAACGTAATTTTCCAAAAGTTCTCCCAAGGCGTCGCGCCGTCGCATTTGGCCGCCTCATAGAGCGTCGGCGATATCGTTTGCAGGCCCGCCAGCAGGATTAGGATCGGAACCCCGGCGCCCCACATGACGAGAGTGAGCGAATCCATCATGGACAGCAGCGGCGTCAGCAGCTCCAGCGGAATGTAGTCTTGCAGCATGCTTTTCATATCGTACTGCTGGAAAATCGGCAGCGTTGCTGCGCCTTGGGCGGTTAATTTCTGCAGCGTTTCACCGGCGGCGATGATGACCGGCAGGAAGAAGACGCCGCGGAAGAAGATTCTGCCTTTCATCGGCCGGTTCAACAGGATGGCGCTGAACATGGCGAAAATGAGGATGAGCGGCACTTGGAACCCCATTTTCAGCATCGTTTCCTTCAGGATGGGCATGAATTCCACATCGACCGTAAACGCCTGCCGGTAATTTTTGAGGCCGACGTAAGTCGCTTCAAGCCGGCCGGAGCTTACCTTCAGATCCTGCAGCGAGTAGAGGAGCGACCGGACGAGCGGAATCGCCATAAATACCAGAAACCCGAACGTCCAGAGCGCAACGAAGGAATAGCCCTCCCATATGTGCCTGCCCTTCAGCGTCAGGCGCAGCTTTCCTTTCATTTGGCGCTCCCCCCTTCCGCAACGGCATAGCCGCCTGCTTCGATCCTCACATTGTCCGCAAGCTTGGCGCTTTCTCCATAATTCACGTAAATCGCGACCCCGTTCGCGAATGTCGTACGGTACACGTCCGGCGCAAGCTGATCGTGGCCAACGATCGGCTGATTCGTCACCGGCTTGAGCGCCTTCGCGGCTTTCCGGTATTCCTCCGCTGCCGGTTCAAGCCAATCCCGGTAGTCGGAGCTGATCAGATCGTTCAACGGCGTGCGCTGCAGATTGGAGGAATTCGCATAGGACAGCCGGTACAGCGGCATCGCCCCGTATTCGATCATCCGCAAAAACGATTTCGGTCCGTCCTCGCGCATGTTTCCGGGTTCGCCGTAATAAGGAATGAGGCCGCGGAGCACGATTTGATAAAACGGTACCGTGCGGTCCTCGAATATGAAATGACTCGAATCCATAGGCGCACTGTCGATCCGGTTTACATGTCCGAACGTGTAGGCGTTGCCGTAATTCACCGCTGCGCCGCCGAGACGATTCTTGACCGTATCGAGTATCCCGCTCCAGCTCTCCGCCGTTTGTTTGCGGCTGAATAGCGAGGAAGGGGATTGATCCGAATAGAGCAGATCGCCAACGTGATTCATTCGGATGCCGGCAATGCCCAGTTTTTCGTACTTCGCAAGCTCCTTGTTCAAATTGCCGGTTGCGGTTTCCGGCTTCAGCAAATTGAATCTCATTCCCTTTTGCTGCTGCAAGGTAGCCAGATTCGCTTCGCGTACGATCATCGGCTCGCGGTTCAGTCCGCGTATCGCGTCCTTAGATTCCTCGAACGTTCCGCTGTCGGCATACGGCTTGACATAGTTCGCATCCAGGGTCAAGCGGACGCCTTTCGATTTGGCGTAATTGGCAAGCTCTACAAGACGGCCTGAACCTCCGAGCTTGCCGGCAACGGGAAAATGCTGCGGCTGGCTGCCGAACAATCCCCCGTCCGACCAGCCCTCCAGCGTCACTCCCATCGCATCGACCCCCTTCTCCGCAAATCGGTCGATGATTTCCTTCGCCTGCTCGAACGTGGTCATCTTGACATAGGTGCTGCCGAGAATTTCGTCTCGCACCACGCCGCCCACAAGCTGCAGCTGTAGCTCCGGACGGTCCTGCGGCACCGGCTTGACGCCGCGGTCGTTCATCAAGTAATTGCGGTATGCGTTCGCCATCCCGACATAGCCGCTCTGCTCGCCTTGCAGCGGAACGAAGCGGACTCCCCGGTCTCCTTGGATCATGCCGCCTTGATACATCGGCACTTCGCCCGAATCTCCGATGAAGATGACATCGTCGTTCCTATACGTAAACTCGACCGACGCCCGGTAAAGGCCGATGTTCTGGTAGCCGGAAGGAGCCGCCACGATCTTGGCGTCATGATCACCTTCCGTTACGATGGCCGCAAAGCCTTGCTTGCCGCGATTGATGCCGAACACCGGTATGGCGATCGTTTCCTGAGGCGCGGGAAACACGTCTTCCTTCGAATTTTTGAGGACCGTTTCCTTCGTTTTCGTTTTGAAGGCCGGATCGCCGCCGTAAATGTTCTGATAGTACCGGTCGAAATATTCCAGATGCTTCTCCTTGAAATTGACGATCGCGCCCGATCCGTCCGGAATGAAGAGATAGCCGTTTTCTTTGGCGTTAGCCGCATCGAAGTACGGCAGCGGCTCGAGGCTGACCAGCTTGCAGCCGGCTCCTTCCTTGATCGACTCGTATGGCACTTTGACTTCCAAGCCGTCTGCCGTCAAACGGTATTCCATCGCAAAATGCAGCCCGATCGACGTGAGCGCGTAATCGATCCGGACGCCGCCCTCGATCAGGGCGGGCACCGCCGAACCCGCTTCCTTCAGCGGGTTCGTCAGCGTCGGATTGGCCCCCTGGGTATACCGGATCACCATCGGATTCTGAATCAGCGCCAGTTGGCTCTCCGAAATGCCGGTACGGTTCTGCGGATAGTTGTACCAGCGGTTGCCGCTCGTCTTGTCTTCCAGATGGACGAGACCTTTGGCGCCGTCGTACATTAAGCGGAATTTGCCGTTCTCGGCCACTTGTTTGACGGCGTCCCCCGGCGAACCCTCCAATGCGCGGATCTTGATCGGCGCCTTGTCGCCGTTCTCGGCGCAAACGCCGATGCCGGCCGCCGCTGTCGTCTGCTTTCCCTTCGGATACCGAAGAAGGAGGACCGCCGCAACGACCGCTGCGATCACAACGACGACTGAAAGTTTGTAAATGGTTCGTTTACTCATGCGCTCCCCCCCTCTACATTCGGAATCGGATTTCCGTAATCAAACCGGTTACAAAGTGGAACGCCTGATTGACCAGCCCATAGAACAGAATAAGGACAAACCAGATGATCAGCATGCCGACGATGGTCAGCAGCAGAATCCCCAGCAATTTATACAAGTTGAAGTCATGCAAAATTTTCACTTTCATAATGAGCAGAAACGCCACCCAGAGGAATACGAACCCGCTGATGAATACATAAACGGGCATTTCCTGCAGGGTCAGTACGTTCGTCAGCAGGGAGAGCGGCAGCGTCATGACGATGTAAGGCGTCAAAGCGAAGGCGCCGCCGACCAATAGCTCCTTGAACTTTCCTTCTCCCTCCTGAATCGTGCTGATTCCCCAGTTGGCGACTGTCCAGGTGAGCCAGAGGATGAGGATCGAGGACGCTTCGGTAATGAAGGAAATTTCATAGGCTTCTCTCCGCTGGAACAAGATCCCCGAAAGCGACAAAGACAAAATCCGAACCGCAACGGCCAGCGCCATTATGAAAGCGGCATCGCGGTACCGGGCGCGGCCCGGCTCTTGGAGATCGTAATAAAAATCGATCGGGTGCGCGAGAACCTTGCCGGCCATTTTCCATGTGCTCATGGGATTTCCCCTCCTTCCGCGCGTACAGCCGACAATTGCCTCTTCATGAACAGCATGCGTTTGCGCCGCCGCCACCCGATCACAATCCTGAGGAGAACGCCGACAGCTATCAGCACGAGGACGGATTCGATAAAGTGCTCGCGAAGAAAGATTTTGCGCTGCTCAAGGAAGGCGTCCGAATACTCGTCATAAGCTCTCGCTTGTTTGAAGTACGTCATCGCTTCGGAATATTTCTCCTGCTTGCTCAGCGATTTGCCGATGGCCAAGTAGGCCAAATTGTAGTTGCTGTTCAGCCGCAGCACCTGCGCCCACGGCTGCTGCGACTCTTCGTAGCGGCCGTCCGCATACAGGACGGACGCTTTGTGCACGAGCTCGCCGAACGCAGTGACGCGAAAACGGTCGATCCGGTTTCTTGTCTCGTCGGCGATATAGACGATGCCGTCCGACGTCTGCGCTATGCTCGACGGCGTAAGCATCAGCCCGTTCTGGGCGCCAAGACCGCCGAAGGCGAACAGCAGATTGCCGAGGCTGTCGTATTGGAACGCCCTGCCGGTAATCTTATCGAGCGCCGTGATGAATCCTTGGCTATCGACGCTCACGTCGACGAAGGAGTTATATTTGCGCTTTTCGTTCACGATCTTCATCCGGTAGTCCCCGTAGCGGCCGCTCGCGGATTCTTGCGCATTCAGCGTGTCGACGCCGACGGCGCTCAAACGCTTGACCTGAAGGGTCTCCGTGCCGAGCGTCGTCGTATAAATAAACCCTTCGGCATCCTGGTACAGATTGGAGAACTCCGGCGGCTTGTCGCCCGACATCTGCGCCTTCTGCTCCTTGGTTGCGATCAGGTTGGTCAGGATGCGGGTCACGCTGAATTCCACGTGATTGCCTCCGAACAGTCCCGCGAATTCCCCATTCGGATCGAGCTGCAGCAAGCCTTGATACAAGCCGTCGCAGACGATGGACAAGTAGCCGCGTTTATCGACGATCACTTTGGACGGCAAATACAGGAACTTCTCGCCCAGCAGCGGGCTTTTGGGATCGCGGAAATCTTTGACGAACCGCCCGGTGCGGTCGAATACCGCAATTCTGCTGTTTTTGGTATCGGCCACATAGACGGTT
Source organism: Paenibacillus litoralis (assembly GCF_046244365.1). Lineage (NCBI taxonomy): Bacteria > Bacillati > Bacillota > Bacilli > Caryophanales > Paenibacillaceae > Paenibacillus > Paenibacillus litoralis. The sequence goes on from NZ_CP176395.1 coordinate 5,848,684, forward strand.
CCGTCTTCCGAGGCGAATACGCCCTTCGGCCCGTTCAGCTTCCCGTCCCCGTCCTTAGTGCCGTATATGCCGAGCACTCGTTTGTTCGCATCCATATGCACGATCCGGTTGTTTCCGGTATCGGCGACATAGATCGTATCGTCGGATGCGACGTACAGATCCTGAGGCTTGTTGAACGGACCGGCTTCGTTGTCGAACCCGTCGATCGAATCCATATAGGCGTAACCGTTCAGCGAGGCGACCGGGTCGAATTTGTTATTGTACGTATACCCGTCGTATGGACTGCGGGCCTCTGCAGGCGGCGCCTCCGCAAGCAGCAGGACGATCGCCGCCAGGAACACGAACGCGATGCGTATGTGAACTCTCACTGGACTCCCCCCTATAGAGCTCCGCCGAAGCGAAGCGTTCCTCCGTAAGCGCTGGCTTCGCGAAGTGAAGCGGGCTATGCTTTGATCCCGGAATGCGCCATCGTCTCGAGCACCCGGCGCTGCGTGATGATAAACATGACTAGCGTCGGAATGACCATCAGGAAGCTGGCCGCCGCCAAGGCGCCTACGCGGGCGACCACGCCGTAGCCTCCGCTGATCGTATTGATGGCGAACGGCAGCGTTTTCATCTGGTCCGTTGTCGCATAGACCGTCGAAGCCCACGGATCGTTCCACGCCGCGATGAAATTAAGCAGCATGAGCGTCGCGATGGCCGGCTGCAGCAGCGGAATCACAATTCTGAAGTAGGTGCGCCACTCGCCTGCTCCGTCGATACGGGCCGCTTCCAGCAGGGCATCCGGGATCTGATCGAGAAATTGCTTCATCAGAAACAGTCCCATGGGCGAAGCGAGCATCGGCAGAACAAGCGCGAAATAGGAATCCATCAGCCCCATTTTGGATACGACGATGTATTGCGGAATTTGCGTCACCTGCGGTGCGAACATAAGCGCCAGAATGATCATGCTGAACATTTGTTTGCGAAACGGCAGCTTCTTGTGCTTGCTGAGCGGATAAGCCGCCATCGTGCTGATCAGAATGCCGAGCGTCACGACGCAGAGCGAAACGACGACGCTGTTGAAAATATATCTGGAGAACGGAACGACGGAGCTCGTCGCCGCAAACAGCAGTTCCTTGAAGTTTTGCAAGGTCGGGTTGATGACGATAAACCGCGGCGGAAACAAGAAGAGCTCCGACACCGGCTTAAACGCGGTCACCGCCAAATAGACGAGCGGCATCAGCATAAGCAGACCGAAAACGGTCAGAAAAGCGTAGAGGATCGACCCGCTCCAATCGAAACGGCCCCCGTTAATAAGTGAAGAGCGACTGGCCACGTCCATCAATCCCTTTCCCCAAGTAAATTGAAGATGATCCGGTTAAGCCCCACCATCAGCAGGAACAGCACGACGGCGATCGCCGCGGCGTATCCCATTTCGAAGCGGACGAACGCATAGTCGTACAGATGGGTCATAATCGTATGGCCGGCATATAAGGTGCTGGGGAAGCCGGCGAGCGACATGGCGATGTCGTACACCTGCAGCGAAGAGACGATGGTGAGCACCGCGCCGAACAGCAGCTGCGGCTTGATGGAAGGGAGCGTGATATACCATAGCTCCTGCCAGCGGTACCTGACCCCGTCGATGACTCCCGCTTCGTACAAGTCGGTCGGGACGTTGGACAGCCCGGCGAGAAACGCCAGAAATCCGGTGCCCATACTGGTCCATAAGGAAACGAGAATGATGACGGGCATGATCGTCTTCACATCCTGCAGCCACAGCCACGGTTCGTCGAAAACGCCTATTTTGATCAGCCAGTGGTTGATCAGCCCGTAGCGGTCGCCCGAGAACAGGTACAGCCAGACGACGGACATGGCAACCGAGCTGGCAATTGCCGGCGTATAGAAGCACAGCGTAAAGAAGAAACGGTATTTTTGCGGAATGTTGCTGATGAGCCAAGCCAGAATGAACGACATGCAATAGCCGAGTGGGCCGGTAAAGACGGCGAACGTAAGGGTGTTGCCGATCGCCTTCAGGAAGATGTCGTCCTCCAGGAACAGCTGCTTGTAGTTTTCCAGACCGACCCACCGCGGCGGTTCCAAAATGTTGTAGTACGTCAAGCTTAATCCCGCGGCGGTTAATACCGGAATCACCGTAAAAACGAGAAACAGCAGGAAGAACGGCGCCAGGAACAGAAAGGAGGTGCGGTGGCTGACCAAACGGGCCCATAAGCCCTCCTTCTTGTCGGCTATGACCTTCTTCGCGGTTTGCGAATCAAGGGCTGCTTCACTCACCCGCCGTCACCTCCCTTTCCGTTCGTCGTCTTGGCCGGTTCGTCGTCCAAACCGAATTCGTCGCGTTTTTTACGGATTTCCTTGTTGATTTCCTTCACGCCGTCCTCCAGCGCTTCCCGCGTGTTTTTGCCGTTCAATACGATCTCGTTCCAAATGTTGTTGATATACCGCGACGTGTAGTAATCGCCGGGAACAATTTCCCGTTCCTTGAACCAATCCCATTGCTCGAGAATGGCATCGATGTCCGCCTTCGGCCACGGCAGGTTTTGGAGCGCTTCCACGTTAGCCGTATTCCACCGGGCTTCGGCGCCGATAATCGCCTCAAGCTCGCTGCCGAATCGTTCCTGCACGGCCGGGCTGGTCCACCACTTCAGAAATTCCCAAGCGTCGTCCTGCTTCTTCGTCGTGCTGAAAATGACTCCGGTTTGCGCGGCTCCGCCGACCGAACGGTCGATGATGCCGTCGCTGCGGCGAATGCCCGGTATCGGCCGCATTTCCCACCAGCCCGTCAATTCGGGAGCGGCGGTCGACAGCTGCATGTACGTCTGGTAATCGGCTACGCCGATCGGCATTTCCCCGGTGCGGAACCGGTTATAGAAGCTCGATTCCTTGCTGATCTTGTAATTCGTGTACATGCCGGTCCACATCTTCATCGCGGCGAGCGCTTCGGGCGTATCCAAGCCGGAGACGCCGTTGTCGCGGTAAAACTCGCCGCCGCGCTGGAACAGGAACGGAGCAAACTGGGCCGCAGACCCATCCGTATCGTGCGGGTAGTAGAAATCCATCCCGTTCTGCTGCAGCTTCGGAATGATATCCATCACTTCCTGCCACGTCTCGGGAATTTTCTTGATGCCAAGCTCCTCCATAATGTCTTTGCGGTAAAACATCATGTTGAAATTCTGATTCTCGGGGAGCGCGTAATTGCCTCCTTGGAACCGGTACGGCACGAGCGCGCCGGGCCGGAAGCGCTCCGCGACTTGCTTATAGTCGGGAAACGCGTTCAGATCGACCAGTCCGCCACGCAGCGCGAAATTGTTCGGAATGTTCGCGTCGACGCCCAGGGCGACGTCGGGCCCTTTGCCCGAAGACATCGCCAGCATGAACAAGTTCATGGAACCGGCGGGAATGATGTTGACCTCGACGTTGATGCCCGTCTGGGCCGTAAAATCGGCGTCCGTCATCTGTTTAATGATTTGCACCCAATCGCGGCCGCGGGCTACCCAAACCTTCAGCGTATTGCCGTCATCCTCGCGGGTGGAACCGATTTTCCGGTAATCCTTCGTAAAGGAAGTGAAGAAATCGTATACGCCGATTCCCAGCTTCGTCATGAAAGCGGCGTTCGCATCCGGCCAGTTCCGGTCGGGCGACTTGACGACCAGATAGTCGAGCTGCAGCTTCTGCTTGTTCATCGAGGTGATCCAGGAGCTGAGCGAAGTCTGCGTCGTGGAAAAGCTGTCGATCCGTTTCGGAATGGTATCGGTCTTGCCGGCCAAATCGATCAGCAGGTCGCGGGCCATCAGGATGGATGCAAGCTCGGTGCTTCCTTTCTTGACGCCAAGGCCGTATATGCGCTGTATGGCATCGTCCAGATCGCGCGCCATCAAATGCAGTCTGGGCACGAGATTCGGAATGTTGTTCTCCAATTCCCATTCGCGGTTCGGATCCGGGTTCGTGCCCGTAATCATGATGACCTCGCGGCTCAAAAACGACATTTTGCCGGAAACGTCCTGAATCAATTCGAAGATGGAGCCGAGCTGACCGACCTGCACCTCCATGCGCAGACGATGCTTGCCTTTATCCAGATAAAATAAGTACGGATCGCCTTCCTTGCTGCCGAGCCCTCCGACCTGCCAACCCCCGTCGAACGGGAAATCGGCGCTGTTCATTTCACGGAACGGAATGGAGCCGTCGAGGTATATCGTCCGCTGCACCGGAACCTGATTCAGCCACTTCGCCAAGTACCGGGCACCTATGTTATACAGTCCGGATTCGGGCACTTCGAATTCCCATTCGATCCACTGGCTGCCGTCGCGCCACGCCCCACCCCCGATCGTATTCATCCGGACGGCGCTTCTATCGAACGGTTCGGTAGCCGGATCGCGCTCATCGACCCTGCGCAGCGTAGCTTCGGATTTCAGAGCGGCCTCTTCCGCCTGCACCTTGATGTACGTATCGCGGACTTCCTTATATCCTTTGTCCTTATACGTCTTTAACAGCTCCTGATAGGTTGGCGGACTGACGGGGGAGAAAATTCTGAGTTCGCCTATGGCAGCCGGTTCTCGAATATAGCCGAGGCGAATCGTGTGCTTGCCCTTGGTCAAATAGAAGCGGAACGGCTCGGCCGTGCGCGCTTCCGGATCGCGAAACTCGCGGAACTGCCATCCGGCAACCTCTTCCTGCTTCGGATTAAACTCGTTGCCCATGTTATCGAACCAGGTCGTACCGGCTTCCTTCCACATTCTCGGGAACACCATTCTTTTGGACTGAGAGAACGGATAAGCGCCGTCGATTTGCACGCTCCTTTGGATAGAAGCCCCTTTGCCTTCGAGCGCATAATAGGCGATACCCATCTGATAGTACCCGGCGCTTTCGATATCGATCTCGTATTCCGCCCAATCGCCTTCTCCGGTTAAGGCAAGCACTTCGCCTTTAAGCCCTTCCGGGTCGCTGCGTTTGGAAGCGCCTGATCCGCCTGCCGCTTTAAAGCCGGCTCCCGGAACGGCGATCCGGATCCCCTTGGTATCTTGCGCCTCTTTGCCGCTCGTTTGTTTGTAGTAAGCGGAGTAAGCGATTTCCTGCCTGGCACCGATACCGGTTCCGGCAATGATAGAGCTCTGGTCCACATTGTCGTATTCCGGTATGCCGGCCATGGCCGTGTCGTCATAGCCCCGTGCATTGTTCCACCAGATAAAGGCCGATACGAGCAGCACACCGGTAATGATCGATACCGTGTACTTGCGAAGCAACTTAAGCATGTATCTCCCCCCAACGAACCGACGTGGGTAATTTCTTAATGATTAAATTATAGTGCAAGGGCAGTGCGAATGCATGTTAATCATTTGTTAATTTTACCAGCTTGCTGTCGCGCCTCCGTCCTATAGCGCCGCCAGCGTGCGGTCTGCCGCTCTTTTCCATACGGCGATTCCTTGTCTGGCGGAGTCGTTCATGCTTTTCCCTTTGCGCGTTAGCTCGTTCATCGGAATGCCGCGTAGCTTCGCCAGATGCTTGGCCGTAGCGGGATATCCTTTGCCGAGAACGCCGTCGAGGAAGACGAGCAGCTCGTGCAGCGTTTCCGCCGCTTCCCGTTTCCCGTTTGCCGCCTCGCTCCACAACGCCAGCGCAACGTCGGCGGCGGCGGCGGATGTCGTAGCCATAATTCCTTGCGCGCCGCTATGCAGAGCTTCGAGCAGAAAGGACATGTTAGCTTGAAACACCAAACTTTCGGTAGCGCTTTCAATTTTGGATCGAATGCCTTCAGCCGTGCAGGTCGTGTCTTTGATACCGACTATCCCGTGCTGCGAAACAAGCCGGCCGTATACATCCGGATCGACGAACCGCGGCGAGGCAAGGGGACATTCGTACAGAAAGACCGGGAGAGGCGACAGATCGGCCAAGCGGGCGAAATAATCCTCCAGCCGGTTCTGATCTTCGCCCATGCTGCCCTGCGGGATCAGCACGATGCCCGAAACGCCGGTTTCCGCCATGCGCTGCAATTCTTCCGCATGCTCGGCAGGGTCGCTCTGCACATTCCCGGTTGCGATAACGGGCGTACTTCCCGCAAGCCGTACCGCGCGTTCGGCAAGCGTAAGCCGTTCCTGCAGCGTCAGATATTCCATCTCGCTGCTTCCGCAAACCGCGAACAAGCCGTGAGGAGAATGGGATAGCTGCCATTCGACATACCGGTCGTAGGCTTCCCAGTCGATTTCTTTATTTAGCTGAAACGGAGTAAGCAGTAACGCATATATGCCCTTAAACCGATCCGCAGGCCCTGCAGATGCCCGGTTTGACACGTCATCATCTCCCAATCGTTATTATTCGTTCCGCTTCGCACGGCTCAAGACGTTTGCTGCAGCGATGCATTCTCGTCAAACCGGTGCAAGATTTCCTGCGGCGAAGCCGTTCCCGCCCTTCCGAGCTTGCGGACGGATACCGCCGCGGCCAGATGCGCGAACGCCGCCGCTTCCGGCCCGGTGCTTCCTGCGCCAAGCGCCGCGAGGAACGCCGCCGTAAACGAGTCGCCGGCCCCAACGATATCGATGGGCGGCATGACCGCCATCGTCGGCACGAGCGTGACCTGCCCGTTTTCGAACCAGAGCGCTCCTTTTTCGCCTAATGTGACACAGCACGGCGCCTCCGCGAATTTGGCAAGCTGAAAGCCGGCTTTGATGATTTCATTGTCCGACGGCTGAGGGTATTTCAGGCTTCCGTAGCTCCACCGGAGCGTCTCCAGCTCGTTCGGCTTCACGATAACCCCTTTGTACTTGCCGATGTTATCCCGGCTGTCGACGACGATCCGCTTGCCTTGGGATGCCCAGTAACGCAGCCGTTCGCGCAAAGCGGGGCCGATCACCCCGCTCTTCAGCTGGTCGGTCGTGCTGATGACGTCCACATTCGCGGCCATCAGGTCCAACTGGGCGACCAGCCGCCTCTGCAGCAGCTCGAACGGAGCGTCCGTATTAATAAAATCGATGCGCGGAGCTTCCTGCTGCACATCCTCGAGGCCGTGCAAAATCGTTTTGCAATAAGCAGGGGTTACGCGCTCCGTATCCGTCACGATGAACGAATCGTCGATGCCGAGTTCGCGGAGCGATTCCTTAAGCAGCATGCCCCGCCAATCGCTGCCTACTGCGGTGCAGAAGCTCACTTTTCCGCTGCCCAGCTCCTTGAAATTGGCCGCTACATTGCCGGCCGCGCCGGGAGAGAAAACCTCTCTCACGACCGGCAAATTATAATGCGGCGTCTCCCGCGACAGCTCGCTGACCCTCATGTCCGCATGCCAGTATATATCCAGACATCCGTCGCCCAGTACGCCGACTCTTAATTTCCCGATGCGGTCCAGAATTTCCATTACTCTGCCGCGGATCAATCCGTTATATTGTGGAACGGAAGATAAATTCAGCACTTCTTCCTTCATCGAATGGCCTCTCCCTTCCAGCTTTTGTCATCCGCATCCGGCGGTCAATTTCTATAGGACGTTCCAAAAGTCCATCGCTCAGCTACTTGCCGCTTATCGCGATCCGAAACGTTTTCAGTTCGAACGGTTTAAAGAATGCTTGGAAGGCATGCTCGTCATGCGGCATGAGCACCGCTTCGCGTTCCGCCAAATTGACCTCTTCCACCTTGGCGACGCTGTAGTGGACGGCGAACGAAACTCCCCCCCGCTTGCCGGCGTACTCGTAGCAGCGAACGATCCAGTCGTCGGAATCTTCCGCTTTCTTGACCGTATCGATCATCACATGATCGCCGCTTACGCCGATCATGCTCAGAGCCGCCGGAAGCGAGCCGGATGCCGGATCCGCCGACTCGGACAATGCCGCCGTTCTGACGGGCGCGTTGAGGCGATGAGCCTGTTCCGCGGTTCCTGCCGCAAACCAATCGCCTTCATGCGGGAGCAGCGCGTACGTAAACCTGTGCTCGCCCTTGTCGCATTCGGGATCCGGCTTGTTGGAGGACTTGAGCAGCGTAATCCGCATGACGTTGTCCCGGATGTCGTGGCCGTACTTGCAGTCGTTCATCAGGCTGACGCCGCAGCCCCGCTCGGACAAATCCACCCATTTGTGGGCGCAAGTTTCGAACCTTGCGTAATCCCAGCTCGTATTCCAATGCGTCGGGCGCTGCACGTGGCCGAATTGAATTTCGTACGTAGCCGCCGTCGCCCGGACGCGCACCGGGAAGGCAACCTTCAGCAGCGTTTCCCGCTCCTGCCAATCGACCCAAGTGGAGAAATCGATGCGCGGATCGTGTGCATAGAGGATCATGTCCTGACGGATTTCCGTATTCCCATACCCCCATGCAAAGCTGACGACAGCCCGCAGCGGTCCGGTCTCGACGACCTCCATCGAGCGAAGATCCGTAACATGCCGCACTTTCTCGTAATAGAAAATGTCGATTTCCCAGTTGTCATGGTTGACCGGCTTATCCTCGTGCACATCGAAACGGTTGGCCGTTTCCCCTTCGGCAATGATCTCGCGTCCGGATCGCTTGTCGTACAGCCTGGTTATTTGCCCGGCCTCGTTCCACGCGATTTCGTAGAAAGGCGTGGACGCGCTGCGCTCTCCGAAAACGATGGCCGTGACGGCGGGCGCAGAAGCGCCGTCGTCGTCCTCCATCCGTATGGTCGTAAACCCCATCGACGGAATGCCCGTCGCCAGAATTTGCAGCCTGTCGCCGTCCGCCAAACCGCTGACGCGTTCGGCCTGCAGGACATTGCCCGCCGCATCCCGCCACCGTTTGCCCGTGAAGCGGGCTTCCCACGGGAGCTGGACGAGCTCGCTGCGGGTCCATGGCAGCGAATTGAATACGAGCCAGCCCGGCCCGTCAGCGTCGACCAGCGATGCGAGCCGGGTCAAGCCGTCCGTCAGCGCGGACTGCGCCAGCCCTTCCGCTTCCGCATATTCCGTGCGGCAATCCTCGTACACGGCCGTTATCGAGGAGCCCGGCAATATATCGTGGAACTGATTGCGCAGCACGATCTTCCAGCTCTCGTACAGCCGGTCCTGGGGGTAAGTGGCGTAGCCCGCCAGCGGGCTGCCGAAGATCGAAGCGATCTCTGCGTCCCGCAGAAGAAACTCCATATGCCGGTTCATCTTCTTCACATAGCCTTGCGATGTGTAAGTGCCGCGGTGGAGCTCCAGGTACAGTTCGCCGTCCCAGCGATGCACGTACCGGTCCGTCGCGGATACGGTCTCTTCCAGCTTGCGGAAAAATTCGTCCGCACGCCCTGTCGTCGCTTTCGGCAAGCCCGGCATATTTTCGAGCCGCCTGCGCATTTCCAGCATCGTCCGGGTCGGACCGCCGCCGCCGTCTCCCCAGCCGTACGACAGCAGCAGCTCGGAGTCGTTGATCTCCTTGTTGCGGTAATTGTTCCAGATCCCTGCCAGCGTAGCCGGTACGACCTGCCCGTTGTACGTATAGAAGCGCGTGAACGTGCCGTCCGGCAGGTCCGGATCCGGCGTCGTAATATAGTGCGTCAAAATTTCCGTGCCGTCGATGCCGCGCCAGTGGAAGGTGTCGTGCGGGAACCGGTTGTATACGTTCCAGCTGATTTTCGTCGTCATGAAATGGCGCAATCCGCTCTTCTGCAAAATTTGCGGCAGCGCCCAGCTATAGCCGAACACGTCGGGCAGCCACAAATATTCGCAGCTGACGCCGAACGATTTCTCGAAATACCGCATGCCGTAAAGCAATTGGCGGACGAGCGATTCGCCGGAAGGAATGTTGCAATCCGATTCGAGCCACATGGCGCCGCCGGCTTCCCATCGTCCCTCTTGCACCCGTTCTTTGATCTTGGCGAAAATATCCGGGTAATCATGCTCGATATATTCGTAAAGCTGCGGCTGCGTCTGCAGGAAGACGTATTCGGGAAATTGCTCCATGAGACGGAGAACCGTCGAGAATGATCTTGCCGCTTTCTCCCGGGTATGTCTTAGCCGCCACAGCCAAGCGACGTCGATATGCGTATGGCCGATGCAGCGGACGGTGACCGGCTGGAATTTAGGCAAAGCGTCCAGCTCTTCCTTCAGCTTCCGGTTCGCTTCCCGCACGCTTGCGTAGAAGGCTTCGTCGCCGGGAACGCGCCAGTCGAGCAATACGATCGCGCGATCAAGCGCTTTCATTAATGCTTGCTTCTCCCAGCTGTTCTCGCCCAATACCTTGATCGTTTGCGCGACGGCCAGCGCCGAATAGTACAAATCGTCGGTTTCCGTTTCGAGAACGGCGAGCGCGGACATCGCGAGGAGGTGCTCCAGCTCGGTCTTCGTCCCTTCCTCGCCGTTCAGGCCGCTCCATACTTTGAACAGCAGGTCTATCTTTTGTCCGGCGAACGATTCCGGGAAGAAGACTTCCTTATGATTGCTGCCGACGCCCTGATAAGGCTCGCCGTTCACATAGAGCAAGGATTCGAAGCCCGAATTGTGCCCGGCGCCGGTTTTCCCGAAGTCGAACAAACCGAGAACCGTTCTTCCGGACCATTCGCGCGGAATTTCCGCTTGAACGCTCAGCCATGCCGTCAGATCGTATCCTCTCCACCTGTCGCCGACCGACAGGGTTTCCCATTCGGCATGCTCGGGAGGCATCCCTCCGATCTCCGCTTCCCGGTCGATCCACAGCCGGTAAGAGGGCAGCTCGCGAAGATCTACGTAACGGTATTTTTCCAATTGCGCGATTCGTTTCCACAGCTTGTCGAATGTTAAGAGCATATGCCCCTCCTATTGAGCACTTCCGAAGCATCTGCCGAGGGCAGGATCTGCGTCCAGCGTGCGGATTTACAAACTCCGTAAAAGAAGAGCTTGCTTCATGTTCCATTTTAAGTTAATTTAATCATAAAGATAACTAAAGTTTTTGTAAAGATGTTTTTTCGGAGCTTGCTCCCCTGTCCTGCCTGCTTCGGCCGGTCCTTCCTGCCTCAGCTGTCCGCGCGCTGCGGATTCCGCCCTGGACGATCGCGGACCTGCTCTATGAAATAGTAAGAAATTCAATGAAAAATCGAGCAAACGGAGGATTGATTCGGCATGCACCCGTCATAATGCGCTATTGCCCGAAAATACCATTCTTAACAACAACGCAATCGCCATATAGAATGGGGAAAAAAGAGGGAAAAGTTGGATGCTCAGCATCATGCTCTGCTAACCGGCCGGCTTCCAAACGGATTTGCAATCGCGGGGAGGAACATTCATGACCAAGCAAGAAAGCCAGGAAGATGGGATGAAGAGAAAAAAACTCATCAGGCGCTACCTGCAGTTCGTAAAGCCTTACCGCCATTATTTGTTTGCCATTATCGGGCTCGGCCTGCTGCAGTTCGTCGTCCCTTTGGCCACTCCCTGGCTGACGAAGATTTTGATCGACGACGTGCTCGGGCAATCCGAATCCGGGTGGACGCTGAAGCGGGTTCTTGTCATCTTCGGCTCCATATATGCAATGAGCGTCGTCGTCACCTTCATCCGCAACCATCTGACCGCCCGTTTGGGAAGCCGAATGGTTGCCGGCATACGGAGGCAATTGTACGAGCACATCCAGAAGCTGTCGCAGCGGTTTTACGACAATCAGCAGGTCGGCGGCATTTTGTCCAGGGTGATCAATGACGTGAACGGCGCCCAAAACCTGGTGGGTACGACCGTTATCAACATCGTTTTCGATATGATGATGATCGTGTTCGCCGCCGTTTTCATGTTTTCGCTGAACTGGAAGCTCGCCTTGCTGTCGCTTTGGATATTGCCCATCTACTATTTGACCTTCACGAATCTGAATATCCGAATCCGCTATGCATCCCGGGCCGTTCAGCGGCAAATGGAGCGGATATCCGGCGTTCTGGTCGAACGCATTTCCGCCATGAAAATCGTGCAGTCGTTCAATGGAGAGCAATCGGAGCTGGAACGGTTCGACAAACAAGCCAAGCGTCACATCCATCATTCGCTGGCTGCGCAGTTTTTATCGAATACGCTCGGCCGGATCAGCGAGTTCGTCGGGTATTCCGGCACGCTTATCACCTGGGCCATCGGCGGGACGCTCGTGCTGAACGGTCATCTGACGATCGGCGCCCTTGTCGCTTTCCATGCTTATTTGGGGCAGCTGTACGGCCCGATTCAGCGTTTCGCCGACGTTAACGTAACGATTCAAAATGCGCTGACGAACATCGAACGCATTTTCGAGCTGCTCGACACGGCTCCGGAGGTCCAAAATACGGACAATCCGCTGCCGCTGAGCGCGTGCGGGGGCGACATCCGGTTCAAAAACGTTTCCTTCAGCTACGAAACCGAGCTGCCCGTCCCGCGCAACGATAAAACCGGTTACGATCCCGACCTTGTCGAACGGCAAAGGCCGCCCAAAGCTTTTTACTGGCTGCCGCCCAAAACGAAATCGCCGCCTCTGCCGACGGTCGTCGAGAAACGCACCGCGCTCAAGCATATCAGCTTTCACGCCAAGCCGGGCCAGGTGGTCGCCCTGGTCGGTCCGAGCGGATCGGGGAAATCGACGCTGATCAATTTCATCCCCCGCTTCTATGACGCCGACCGCGGCACCTTGTACTTGGACGGCAAAAACATTCAAGAATACGACATTCACGAGCTCCGCAAACAGATCGCCGTCGTGCTGCAGGACAATATTTTATTCTCGGGCACCGTCTTCGACAATATCGTTTACGGGCGTCCAGAGGCAACGATGGAAGAGGTCGTTCAGGCGGCCATTGCGGCGAATGCGCACGATTTTATCGTCAAGTGGGAAAAAGGCTACGAAACCGTGCTCGGCGAACGCGGCCTGCGGCTTTCGGGCGGACAAAAGCAGCGTCTGGCTATCGCCCGAGCGCTGCTCAAAGATCCGAAAATTCTCATTTTGGACGAAGCGACGTCGGCGCTTGACGCGGAATCCGAGGCGATCGTCACCGAGGCGCTCGACCATCTGATGCAGAACCGCACGACCTTCGTTATCGCCCATCGTCTCGCCACCGTCGTACGGGCCGATTTGATTTTGGTCATGGACAACGGCCGCATCGCCGAGTGGGGAACGCACGAACAGCTGCTGCTGCAGGAAGGACTGTACCGTGAGCTCTACGAGAAGCAGCTGAAAGCGATGCGTCCGGAAGGCTTGCCGGTCCGCTCGATTTCCTGACGCATCCGTTCGTAAACCAGGAGCAAGCCGGGATTCGCTAAGAGGAACGCATAATAAAAACGACCTTCTGTCCCATTTTTGGGGTTGAGGGTCGTCTTTTCATCTATTTAAAAAGGCCTATTGGTTTGGGGTATATTCGCATTAAATTAACCGAGAACATGGCCATAGTTCCTTGGAGTTCCGTGCCTACTAGACGCGAGGATGCAGCTGCATCATCCCCGTGCCTGTCCTGTGCTACAGAAAAAAAGTACCGTCTCCTCCGTTTTCTTGAGGGACAGTACCTTTTCTAGCATCAAGGAACTTTTTCAGCGGCCTCGATTAGAGTCAAGGGGGGCTGTTTACTCCTTCTATTCCGTTGGACGGAACGAAAGTGCGCTATTTGCCGGTTTCTCTTTGGATTTCGGGACAGTGCGGAACTACGTTGCGCTATTAGGACAATTTGTTTTGAAAATCACCCCATTTTACGCAAATAAGGAGCTCTAGTTCCGCCAAACGCCGATAAACAGGCCTACCGCTGGGAATAAGGCACTGACGTTCTGCATGCCAACAGGAAGAATCCTTTTGACCCTGTTGCACAGCCGTCAAGCGAAAAGTCTCACGGGCCTCCACATGATCCCGGGGCTTTCTGCCGTTAACGCCATCTAATATTTCTCCGCCGAAGACGGACCGGTCAGCTCGTCGAGCGGAATTTCCAGCACGTTGGATTCCGCGAGCGGAATGTTCTTCGTATTGATTTGCCGGACTTGAAAGGTCAAGCTGAATTTCTTGTCCGTCAGTTCCTTTGGGACCTCGATGACGAGCGTATCCGCGGATATGTTCGAAGGCGTCAGCTGGACTCCGTTCACAATGGCATACACCCCGTCGAAAAAGTTTTTGCCCTTGATTTTCAGCACGAGCTGCTCGGAGTCCGCTTCGTACATTTCCACTCCGCTAATCCGAACATCCGTAAACTCACTGTTGAAATCCGACAACGGGTAGGCGGCGATCAAATCCAACCCGGTAAGCTGCTGCACATACTGCTTCCCGAACAGCGTATCGTACTGGAGCTCTTGGTAATGCAGCAAATCCTCCCGAAGCGATTCCTCCGGCGCGGCGGTAAGCCCGTAGTTCGAATCCACGACAAGCCCCTTAAGCAATCCCGGCGTTTTGCCGTACAATTGATAGTCGAACGCGAAGATCGGCGGCATTTCCATCTGCAGCCGGTTTAAGACGTAAGAGCCGAGGAACGAGCTGCTGATAACCGGCAAGCTCTCCTTCTCCTGCGCTTGCTCATAGTTGGACCAAACGACGAGCGGCGTGCTGTGCATCTTCTTCAATTCCTCCAGTGACCATTCCGCCGAGTTGCCCGAACCGACGAAGCCCGCCTGCCGGTACACGTCGTAATCGTAGCCAAGCATCGGCAAATGATCGCCATAGAACACGATCATGGTAGGCTCCTCCAGAGCGGTAAAATGATCGATCAGCATTTTCAGGCTTGCATCCGCATCCCGCGCGCCTTGAACGTAGGTTTCCAGCTCGTCGCGCGCGGCATCCGTCAAATTGCCCTCGGCCTTGATCGGCTTGCCGTCATAGCGCCAGGATTCGTAAGGGCCGTGGTTCTGCATCGTAACGGCATAAATAAACATCGGCTGCTCCGACTGCTCCACCTGGCCGATGATCGCTCTCGACACTTCGTCATCCGCAATGAAGCCGCCTTTATATTCCGGATTGGTGAAAAACTCCTTGCTCATAAAGCTTTGAAAGCCGAGCTGCTTATATACCGTATTCCGGTTCCAGAACCAGCCTTCGTAAGAGTGAATAGCCATGCTCTTATAGCCTTGGGTACCGAAGAAGCCCGCAAGGCTTGGCGTGGGCCTGCTGATGTATTGCTGATACGGCATAGAGCCGGATGGCAGGTTGCTCATCGAATTGCCGGTCAGCACCTCGAATTCCACGTTGCTCGTGCCTCCACCGAATTGCGGGGACAGCAAGGAACCGGATGTAGCGGACTTCTGAAGCGCGTGCACCGTCGGCAAAGGGTCCTCGCTGAAGGTTACCCCGGGAAGAAGTGTCGGATCCCAGAACGACTCGTTCATGACGAAAATAACGTTCGGCCTATCTTTACTCAGAACGGCGGCGCCGGCTGGCGAGGAAGTCTCGGGATTCGCAATCAGTCCGGCTGCGATTTCTTCCATGCGGCTTTGGCTGTAGCCTTGCGGCTTCGGTACGATCGCATTTTTGACGTTCATGGCAAAGGCGAGCGTAACGCCGTTCACCTCGTAATTCTGCGACTGATTCCAATTGATATCCTGAATGCCCATGCGGGCTTGCAGATTTCCTGTCAATGCCGGCTTGTAGGATAACGAGAACAACAGGAAACAGGCGAAAAGCCCGAGCATGGCCCGGTGCGCCAGCGGCAGCGACAGTCTAGGCACGATCAGCCGAAGGGCGAGGCACGCCAGCGCGACGGCAACGACCGCTCCCAGCCGATAATATGCCGATGTCTGCGCAACGAGCGGCAATATGTTCATGCCTTCCTTCTTCAGAAGAATGTCCCAAGGCATGAACGGCTCGCCGATCAGCTTGATTTTGTAATAGCTGATTAAGGATGCGACCAGCAAGAGCAGCGTCGTTACGGACACGCTGACCATCAGGGAGCCTAAGAGGCAGTATACGAACAGCAAGATAAGGAAATCGAAAATGACATTCATATAAAAGGACGACGTGTTGGCGGAAGCCCAGTCGACTACGCTTGAGACGGATCCCCGTTGAATACATTCAACGCCGATGGCCAGAAGCACCGACGCCGCGGTCAAAATAAGGAAAGCGGCAACATAGGTTCTGGACCGGCTGGCCGCCGTATAAGCGGATATTCGAAGCTGAATCGCTTTTCTGCTTAGCATCTTGCTTTATAACCTCCTATTCCAAGCGCATTTACAAATACTTAAAATCATTATAAAAACCGAATTTTAATTTCAGATTAGAAATCGTTTAATTATTACTTAAATTTACATATTTTCAATTAATGTGTGTGAAAATAAAAAAAGACCGTCCGAATAATCATCGGACAGTCCTTTTGTTGGGCTTCCCATTTCGCGGACTTATTTGGCCGGTTGGGAGCAGAACCGCGACGAAAACGACGAAATAACGCCCACGAAATCCGCTAAAGCTCCGGACGGGGCGACTCGCCGGGCAATAAGAACTTGAAAGTCCGCTATCTCGCCCTGCGCTCGGTCAGTTGCCGTTTGCCAAAAAAACGCGCCTGATCGTCAGCCAAGCGCTCTAGTCTTTTCAACAGGCGGACCACTCTTTGACATACAACAAAAAAAACCGGACGGCGACTGGCTCCGGTCCGGTTGATAGCTTCCTTTTCCTATGTCCTCAATATACTTTTTTCTTTCTATCAACCAGATTCTCACGAAATCTATATCATACAGTTGGAGTACGAATCTATAGCTGAGGATTGATCGAAGCCTCTTTCCGGCAAGTTACCCGAATGCTGACCCAGCGCCGCTCTCTTCTGATTAAACCAGAAAAAAACCTGACGTAAACCGTCAGGTCTTAGTATTACAACATAGATGGAAAAAAGACTGTACTTGCTTTGCAGGATTTCCTCGTTCTCCCTGCGGCTGATACAAGCAGCACTGACCATGTTTTGTTTCTGCCGGTGCCCAGAGCGATACCGCACTCATGGAGGGGATGATGATCGCCTTATTTACGCTCTGCTTGATTTTTCAATCCGTAATAGATAATATCCGCAATCTGTAAATAACCCGCTTCTGCCGGATGCACACCGTTGCTCTGCCTGATGACGGGGCTGGAATTTCGAGAATTGACCGCTTCCTCAGAGGTTTCCATACTGTGTACCGTATCCAGATTCACATACGCAGGAATGAGCGTTATCCCTTCTCCGGCACGTTGAGAGAATCGTTTAAGGATGGCTGCATTCCACAAAAGCAAATTGCGCTTAAATCTCTTCCTTGTTTGCCCCGCCCCGTAGTTGTACCCAAAGCTATCCTGAAACCGCGATGGAGGAATCGGCATTATCAAATGGATATGAATAACAGAATCGAAACGGCGAATATCCTCAAACATAGCTTCAAGCATGGCAAAATGCCGATCGATGATACTCTCGGCCTCATGATCGGCCGTAGGATGAAAGATATCATTAATGCCCAGAAAAACACCTACGTCCGTGACACGATCGATGTTATGGGTATTGATATAATGCTTGAATGAAAAAGCGCCGTCCGTCACGAAAGGACTTTCCTGATCGATAAAAAACCTGCTGACCGTCCATCCGCCACGCCCTTCGTGTACATTCGGATAGGAGCCCCGTGCACCGGCTAACGAATACGGCATGTCATCCCGAGCAAACAGCTGCAGCAGCTCCTGCGTATAGCGGCCCGCTCCGGTAATGCTGTCGCCGATAAACAAAATACGCTTGGCATGTCTGGATTCTTGCTTGTCACGGACATGAATTACCGTGTCCGCCGCACTCAAACGAACGCCGTGATCGTCGTGAACCTCTATTCGCAGATTGTAATCTCCCGGCTTATCCGGTACGGCTGTCCAACGTTCATTCAAATGCCGGCCAATCTCGCAAACGGCTGCAAAATCGTATCGATCGGCATTGCCCGCGATCAGGTTATCGAAGTAGATATTGATCTCGCTGCCTGTTTCCGCGGGAATCCGAGGGGGCAGCACTAGCTCGTAAGCTTTCAAGCTATTCACTCCATCTCACAATATAGTTGACTACCGTCCAGAGTAACCATTTTCTGTAACTCGATTACTGAAATCGTATCACTTACTTCTCTAGTGTACAAGGAAAATCGTCGATTCTATGCCGGAGCAATGGTTGTCACTGTCCCGTCGGAACCGCGCACCTTAAGAGCGCCTCCGTGCGCGTATATATACACGCCGCCGACCGGATTCGTCGAAGGTTCGGCAGCGACATTGGCGACGAATACGCCATTCGTTTTATCGACAGTCAGATTGGCTGTACCGCCTCCCATATAAAGGCCAAACTGTGCTCCGGGTGCAGGCGCATAACAGACGACACCCTTCGGCAATTCCGTCCCCGTTCCTGTCCCCTGAATGACCACCTTCCCAGAAGCAAACGCGCCTAAGGTCGTATTGGCTGCCGGAAAATAACCAAAGGAAGCACTTCCCAAGTTGCTGGCATTGGACCCAGCCTTTGCTCTGAATTGCGAGCTCGCGGAAGTGCCGTTATTTGTGTTCGTATTTTGAATCAGGCTTGCCGAATTAAACGATATACTTTGTTGAAGCGATCCAGGGTCCGCAGGTCCAAAATTTTGCTGATCGATGCCAAACTGACCGGCGGTTGTGCCGTTCCATCTGAGCTTACCGCCCGCCGAAATGCCCATTCTCCATTTAATTGGATCTGAGTACGGATCTTGAGAATAGATGGTCAGCGCATTTAAAGCCGCTCCGGCCGTATTCGAAACAGCCAGTGTACCGAAATCATTTGTTTTCGCTTGATCGATCGCAAATCGTTGACCAACAGTGCGCAGTTGATTGCTGGAGGCCAGAACGCCGTTATACATGATTTCCTGCGCGTTCGGATAGGAGTAGGTCCCCCCAATGATTTCATTATTGCTTGCCTGATAGTATCCTGGAGGGCCGTCGAAGAAAAACCTTACTGGAAGCGTGAATCGAACGGTGCTGCCGGTAGTAGTAAATGTTTGCGGACTTATGTCGCTGGGCGAAGTAGAAAGCTGGAACGAACCGGATGTGGAATTGATAACATAATAAGCTTCTCCATTGGTCAACCCGGCCGGCGCAGTTGCAGATGCGAGCACAACTTTATCCCCATTATTAAATGTCCTGTAGGTAGGCTGCGAGAACGAGTTGGAAGGACTTGGGGTCGCGACAACGCCAAACCAGTTGCCATAATTGCCTGGGGCTTGATCCGGTACGAGTCCGGCTTCCCAGCGGCAATGATCGAATAAACAGTATTGAGCGCCGTTGGCGTATACATGATATTCGCTCGTGTACCCTTCAAAATCGGTGCCCCTGAATCTTACGTTCGTAATGGTGGAGACGCCTGTGCCACTAAGGACAACATGCCGCCACCCGGAAGTTCTGACCCCATACACGGTTCCTACTTGCTGTACGGAACCGCCGATGAAATCCAGTTCGTTGCAGAACGAATCGTTTATAGGACCGGTTGGCTGAATCAAATAGGCGATTTTACTATTTAAGATATAGCCCCCATAAATTCGATTATAGACATTCCCTCTCCCGATGGAATCGTAATGCTGCCCTGTTTCGAAATAATAGATGCGGCCTGGATAAAGATCGCAGCTCCACACATTCGCGATACGTATCCCTTTGCTGCCTGCCGTCAGCACAGGATTTAACGGCTTTTTTAAATCCGGCAGCGTAATTATAGCGTCGATCAGAACATTGCTGCTATCCGTACCGCCGATTGTGACTGCAGTCCCGGCGAAGTTATCCGGATACAGGAATACCGCTCCGCGTGCTTCCAGATGACAAAACACGGTGAACGGTTGACTGACGTTGTAGGTACCTGGCGGGATAATCAACTTGGCTCCAGGCGATTGGTAAACGGGGTTGACTGCCGCATTTTTTAGCGAATTGCAATAATCCAGCGCCGCCGCAATGGCTGCCGAATCGTCCGTAACCCCGTCGCCAGTCGCGCCGAAGTCTTTCACGCTGACGGTCTCGCGCAAGCGGTCCCCGACTGTCCGCACCGGCTGATCGTCGGTATAGCGGAAGTTGACGCAATCGGCATCGATGGTCGTTTCACAGCCTTCGCCGCCGTAAACCGATTCGGAGACGGTCGATTCTCCGCCAACCGCTTTGGCGACAGAGCTCGAAAACAAGCTATTGGCCGCAACCGCCACACCCGCTGTTCCGAGCGTGGCGAGCAGTGCTCTCCTGCTCATTTTCTCATTGCCAGGGGCTTGCGGTTGGTCATTGCGCGGCAAAATCTCTTCATGGCTGGAATTACCGGATGGATGGGTCATAGAATAAATGCCTCCTTAATGGTAATCGTTGGCGGAATAGCCAAACGGATTTCTCACAATAGTAAGCGCTTACAATTCCTGTAATTCATAACTTCCGATCCCATAGGGGAGACGCATCCGTGTATGATCCACGCTGCCGATCAGGTCAAAATAGGTTCGACAACGACTTTGGCGTAACCCCGCCATTCGAGTAGACTAATGTTGCAAGGCAGCAACAGCCGATTTTTAAGCAGGGGGCGACTAGCGCCCCCAATCTTATAGCTTAGTCCGCCAGCTTATACAAGGAGAAATCATCGATATAAAGTCTGGTGGTTGTATTGAAGTTTCTTAGCGCTACACAGACTTGTAACTGAGCAGGAGCAACTCCGTTATAGTCAGGTTTGACCTCGAAAATATACTCAAGCTTTTTCCACTTTCCGATCGCCCAGGAGAGAGGCATGTTGTCGGTACGCACATCGGTGATCTTCGTTCCTCCGGATTTGAGAATGTTGGTCCAGAACTGAATCGTGCCTGTCGTAGTGGCATCGGCTGGCAAGTAGTAGTACAGGACGGCTTTATACTTGCCTGGAGTAATTCCCGGGTTGGTGTATTGATAAGGTCCGGCAGCCGACTGGACTCCGCTGGTCACAAGGCTATAAGTACCTGTGTGAGCGTACTCGTAAGTCCGTTGTGTGACCGTAGTTCCCCAGGAACTCCACGAGGGGATTACATTAGGTGTTTGCGGATTGCCTAACTCAAACGATGAATTTTGGAAATAATTTGCCGACTCTACTAGATGAACAGGCCTGAAGCTGTCATCCTTCCAGGGCGCTCCGCCGCCCCAGCCTAAAAATTTGGTCGACCCGTGATAAGCTCGGAAGAAGAAGCCCATCAGCGTTTTGGTCTGAGCCAGATCGACGCCAATGCTGGAGAATGGAATGACCTGAATCGTATTCCAGCGGTCGGTTCCGATTTGTGCGCTTGCTTGCCATTGAGTACTCGGATCTGGCGTTGGGCCTTTCTTGTAGACAAACTTGACGGCGTTCGGATTGGTGAAAAATCCTTTATAGCCTGCTGTCACATCGCCAGTCACATAGGTTTCGACGGAATCGTCCTGGCCGCTTTTCCACCAGTTATTTGGCGCTTCGGTGCTCTTAATCAACTTGTTCGTTGTCACTTCACTGTCAAAGTTTTCATATCCGACATACAGGTTCTCGTTATCCCACAATAAGTACACTTTCGTCTCCGCAGGCGGGGCGGTGTTGGAACCCATAACGGTAAACTCGGAGAACGGAATCGCTGCTGTCCACGGTCCTTGACTGAAATCGAGCGATTGCAAAATAGTCTCTTTGCTTGCCGTTGTTTTAACCGCAGATGCGGAAAGATTCGTGTAAGAATCAATTCCACTCAAGACGTTGTAGAAACGTTGTCGTACGTTTCCGTTTGCAGGTTCCGTATCGACATAACGTTGTACAGCAGCAATAAGTGCTTTTTGTACGCCATCCCATGCGCCAGCGTAAATATCTTCTTTGAGCGTTCTGTCAAGAATAAGATTGCCGGTGAAGCCGCTTAATACATTTTTCCGTTTTTTGGCCATCGCGTAGCTTTGTTCGATATCGTCCAACATCGCCATTGCGGCTTGTTCATTCGCAGGCGTGTTGACCGTTCCTTTCTTCGGATAGCTTAGCGCCGAGGCTTCATAGTACTCAAATGTACGGAGGAGCAGCTGGGCACGAGTCTTCTGCTTGCCTGCCCCGGCGTTGGCAACGGCCAGTTCCAGCAAGCGACGGCTCTCGGCCATGTCTTCCTTCGTCACGATTTCCAGATAGCTGTGATCGAACAGATTCAGGTAATTCCGCTTATTTGTTGCGTTGAGCCATGCCTGATACCAGCTTGATTGGAAGATGCGCGTCGTCCAGAACGTCTCCCAATACTCATAGTACTGCTTCAGATAGGGAGCTGCTGCTGTGCCAACCGCTCGCACATACCATTCGTTCGTCAATTCGTTGACATTCAGATCCGGATTCCATTGCAATTTGGCCGATACCCATGGTTTCGGGCCTTCACCGAAGTTAGGATACAACTCCGCGACATGAGCAATTACTTTGTGATCTTGAGCGTATTTGTAGTTTTCTGCCATTTGTTGTATGTACATACGAGGCAGATTGTACGGCGCTCCATATAAATATTCGTAAAATCCAATATTTGTCGCCTTCTCTTCCCAGCGGGCGGTCTGTCCTTTTCCGGCCGTCTCGTGTTCCGGCAGTACCCAGGTCATACGATCATCCGTGATAAACGGAATGACGCGAGGGTTTAATGGTTCGGTCGGCGGGTCATAGACGTTTAAATAGGCCAGCAATCCAAAATATTTATCGGGATATACAGCCAAAACGCCTTCAGCTACTTGGTTAACCCAGGGATAATAGACGTCTGACATATTCATTACACCCATTGAGTTTAACTTCCCTGGATATTTTGGATGATTCGGATTGGATTCACAAAAGTTATCTTGTTTGTCGTTAATGCCTAGCGAGTAAGATCTTGCAGCAGGATTTTGATTAAAATATTGGATAATTCTCGCGATCGCCGCTTGCGCCGTCTCATCCGTAAAACACGGCTGCCAATCGTAAGGATCGGTAGGAACAACCCCGTTCGGATAATATTCCGGATGATCGGCAAAAACAGCAGGATCAAACAAGACGTTCATGTTATGGTGGAAATTAATCGATTGCTGCATACGATTATCTCTACTCCAGTCGCCTTGAATAGCCATCCCGAAGAAATGTCGGGAAATTGCGGCTGGTTCATCTTTTACCAGTTCGAAGGGGACCGTCAGATTTGCTGTCAGCGGCACATCCTCGCCGTCAGCTCCAGGCAGCAACCAACGAACGCCAACATAGCGTTCAAGGAATTCGTCAACGCCATACTCCGTACCCCAAGCTGTCGGCCCAATGATAGAAATCGATTGCTCATGAGGCCACATGACAAATCCGTGATCGTCTAGTCCTTGCAGCTCGCTCGTGATCGCGGTTTGTGTCTGAGGCGCTTTCGTTCCGACATAAATGCGTACTTTATTGTCATACTGGTTACCGGACTGGCTAAGCTCCGTCGTCGTCAAGACGGGTAGAGTAGCGTTTGTCGACTTCTTGACATACGCCGCTAATTTATTGGCTGCCGCTTTGGTCTGATTATCGGCGCTTGGTTCCACGATAATTAGAGACTGTACCAGGCCATTCGCCACAATACTCAGGTTCGGCATATGTTGAAGGGTAATGTTAACGGCCGCCGTTCCGCCGTTCGTAACCTGGAAGGGACTCGATTGGTACGGAGCATATGCCGCTTTCGTTACGGTAACCGTATGACTGCCGGCAGGCACATCGTGGATCGCATAAGCGCCTGCGCTATCCGTAACAGCCGACAGGGAGGTACCCGTCACCTGGACGTTGGCACCCGCAAGCGGCGCGCTGGCCGTGTCGGCTACATAACCGGCTATGCTGCCAAGCTCAGGCGTCGGCGACGTAGTTGGTGTCGTAGTCGGTGTAGGTGTTGGCGTCGTAGTCGGTGTCGTAGTTGGCGTCGGTGTCGGTGTCGGTGTCGGTGTCGGTGTCGGTGTCGGTGTCGGTGTCGGTGTCGGTGTCGGAGTTGGCGTCGGTGTCGGAGTTGGACTTGCCGTCGGTGAGGGCGTTGGGTTCGGCTCCTCCCCTTCCCGCATCGTTTGAACCGCTTCCTCCAGCAGATTTTTTGCGGTTTCGGTAATATTTTTCTGCATGCCCTTGTTGGAAAGATGCTTCAGGAAATCGTCTATCTTCTTGCCGGCCTGCTGGATAGAGCCTTTCTCCAACTGATGTTTGGCTTGCCGCAAGCTGTTTTCAAGCTGCGTGGATAGCGGATGCCGCACATCGCCGGATGCGACCAGCTGGTCCAGTAGTAGCAATACCGCATTGATCTGACTCAGAGTCGGACTATCCGGTGTTTGAGCATCGGCATTCCGGGCCAAGCCTACCATTGGAGCGAGGGCTATTGCTAAGGCCATCGTCCACAGCATCCATTTGCGTTTCAACATGTCTCTCCTCCTCAATTCGAAAGTTCCCATGACCGAACAATAAAACGCTTTCATTTCCTGCATTAAAAAAGGAGTCGAATTCTACTACATAGCACAAAATGTTGTTCTGGATCCAACCAACCTAGACAGCGGACACAGCCCACATGCTTTTATGCTCCCTGGAATCCCCCCTTTCGTCGGCAAAGGCAATCCCTTACCGGGCCCGACCGCACGTTCGTACCATTCATTCAGCAACTGGTCGCCGAAAACCCATGTTCTGGAGGCATAATGAGGCAAAGGAATGCTATTCGTTGGGCAAGCCTCACTATTTCTAACCACAATCCCATGTTATGGCGAGTTAATGAGTCAAACGCAACTAATAGTGAGGTAATTGCAGCATCATCCCGCGAGTTCCTCACCAGAGCCATTTGTTGCTGACGAACGCCGTAATGCATCGCCTCTCCCAACCTTGCAAGCGCTTGCGGTTTATGAACCGGCGAAACGCGATGCATTTTCGCGCGAGTCCGCCCTTATGTCAATCCCGTAAGCTTTGTCTATATTGCCCGGGGGTGATGCCGACCATTTTTTTGAAATAGCGAATAAAGTTTTGCGAATTTTGAAAATTGAGCTGCTGCGCAATGTCCGAAATCGTCAAATCCGTATGCTCGAGCAGCTCCTTCGAGACGTTGAGCCGATGCTGGGCGAGATAGTCGCTGAAGCTCATGCCCGTTCCTTTACGAAACACCCGGCGCAAATAATCGGGATGGTATTTTAACTGCTCCGCGCATGTTTCCAGCGTAAGATCTGTTTGATACTGCTCGTGAATCATTTTGCGCATCTGCTCGGTAATGATGTAGTATTGCTTCTGCGACTGCTCTTCCCGCCATTGAATAAACGGCAGGAGTACTTTCCCGACGATCCAGTTCTCGATTTCATCCAGGGAGTTGAGTTCGAACAGTTGATCGAAAATCGTCTTCTGGTCGTTCAACAGTTGGGACAGAAACTCGTCGGAATCGAGCGAGTCGGTCAACAGCGTGACGAGCAAACGCACTAAGTATAGCTGCAGTTCGCGGTAACTGACGTTGGCCTCCAGCAAATAGCGGGAGATCAGCCGCAAGTTCTCTCTCGCCTGCTCGAAATCGTTCTCCTCGATCGCTTTAATAAGCGCTTTCTCCAGCGCCGCAGGATATTTGACCCGGATAATCCGATCGGGCGTCAAATCCTCGAAGAAGAAAAGCGATTGCTCGATGATGACGCTTTTTTGCTTCAGCGCTTCCGTTGCTTCCAGATAGGCGCGGTTCGCTTCCTTCAACGAATGAATCGACCGGCTGATCCCGAATATGGCATCCAGCTCCAAATAACGTTCGACGGCTGCGTGGATCATCACGATCAGCGAGTGGACATAGTCGCGAAATTGCTCAGGCGTCTCGTGCATGCTGCCGATAACGACAACCTGGCTCTGGCCGATTGTAACGGCAGGCAGGCTATTGGAAGCATGGATAAGCTCGCCCATTACATTTTTCACGGCCATCATCATCAGATCGCGGTCGCTTTCCTTATAGCGCGAGCGTTCCCAATTGCTGATTTGCAAGGACACGACGCAGAATTGCTTCCATTCCGTGTTCAACTCGTAATAGGCGAATTTGACTTCCGCTTCCGCAGGATTGACCTCGCCAATCAGCAGCTTGAACAGGAACAGCTCCCGCAATTGGCTGACCTGACCTGCGATAAATTCGTCCTTGCCGTGCTGCGTCTCCATCAGCGCTTCCAGACGCGCTTCGATCAGTTCAATTTCATTATATTTGTTGTCGGCCTGCGAATCGGACAGACGGACAGCCGAATCGTACAGCTTGCGTATCGGTTTGTAAAACCGGCGGTTCATGGCCATCGCGATCAGCAGCGTAAGCAAGAGAACGAGGAAACAGGTTAAAAACATCGTATTCCGAATCGAACCGGCATCTTTGGCGATTTCGGCATTCGAATATACCGAAATGTAGTACCAGCCGTTATACGACGAGCGATTGACAACCGCCAAATGCGAATCGTCGAATTTGAACGTTGCCGGATTGCCTGGCTGTACCGTTTCCTTAATCTGAGCGGCAAAATCGTCCGGAAGCTGTTTCCATCCCGAGGAGAACGATTCCGAAGCCGCCAAAATATGCAGATCGGCGTCGATCATCAGCTTCGCATCGCGATTGCCGCCGGAGGACAGCCGGCGCTCGATTTCGTAACGCGGAATTTGTACGCCCAGTATACCGGTCGGCTTCATCGCGTGGAGCGGCGTTCGCTTCATCAGAATAACGGCGGCAATATCCGACTTCGACTGCGCTCTGTTTTCCGCCGCTGTATTGGCCTGTTGCGTCACCCAGAACGACTTTTCGCTCCGTTCGGAATAGCCGACGTAGCGGTCGCGATCCGGATGCTCGCTAAGCAGGAACGCTCCGTGGTCGTCGAGCAGCCAGCCTTTGACGAAATTGACATAGAATACATTGCTGATTCCCATTTCCAGGGTTTGCAGCCGGTATAATTGCGAGCTCAGCTCGTTAAACGACTGAAAGCGGCTGCTCGAATACTCCCACTCGGTCGCGTCCTGCAACAAAGTCGCGTTAGCCAATTGCGTAAGGGAGAAATCGATGGTCGTATACAATTGCTCAAGGCGCATCTGCGTTTCCGTGAGAAGCTGGCTGTTGCGCTGATTGACCTGGTTCGCGACCCGATCCATAAATAAATAGTAAGAGAAGCTGCCTAAGGCAAGCACGGGGATCGCTCCCACCAAAATGCTGATTACCATAAGCCGCACTAACAATCGCGGGGGTCTACGCTTCATGACAACCACCTCCTCACGGATGCATAATCGATCCGCACGGGCACAGGATTCACCCGCGCGGATACAGAGTCGAAAAATTTGCTTACGACGCGCTTTTTACGCCGATGGTTCAATTATCTCAATCGCGACGGCTGTATGCAAACCGAACGGCGGCACGACAAATGAGATGCGGCCAGAAGACTTGCTGACCGCAAGCTCGGTTCCGTCCGGGATTAACCGGACGCTGCTGGCATCGAGGCGCAGCGAAACCTCGACTTCCCCGACCGGATGCACCTCTTCGATGAACACCTTCGAGCCTGCCGCCGTTTCTTCACGCACATTGACCAGATGGAGGATGACCCGCGATTGTCCGGGCTGCCGCATCACGTTCACTTCAACGGACAGCGGCGCGCGCACATCGATTCCCGGCTCCGGATTCAAGACTCGCAGGCCGTTCACATACACGTTGCGCAACCACGGTGAGCCGCTGCTCCAATATCCTGCCTCCAGCGGCAGCGGGATGTACATACAGCTTCCTTTGCCGTACGCGTTTACCACAACGGATGGATAAGGCGTCTCGGCTGCCGGATGGGCGTGCTGATGGTACACATGGCGGTGCACCTTCGTCTCAACGGCCGGCTCCATCAGTCCCGCCAGCTTCGTCCCGGTTGTCGGCGACACCTTGAGCGTAGGCAGCGCCGGGGTTTTCAGCAGCAAAGGCATATCCGGGACGTTCTCGGCCAGCGCTCCATCAAGCGAATGCAGGTACGAAACGCCATACAACCACATGTCAAGGAAGTCGGCGCCGAATACATCGCTCAGCCCGAAGTTGTCGCTGCGCTCTCCGTTTGCTTGATACAGGGAGGTACGCCCGCTTGCCAGCAGCTTGCCGCCGCTTCGCACATAATCGCGTATGATCGCTTGCAGATCTTCGCTCACATACGCTTGATCCGGCAGGATCACCATTTCGTACCGGCCGATATTCGCCGCCAGCCCGTCTTCGTCGAGGAAATCGAAGTGGATATGCCCTTCCGTCAAGATTCGGTGCACGCCTTGCAGCGTCGCGTCCAAACTGTGCGGCAGCGCCGACGCTTCCAGCATCCGCTTGTTGCCGATGCTGAACAGCACGGCAACGTTAGGCTCGCTGACCGCCTCCAGCAGCCACGGCTCCAGCGACTGTACCCAGTCGTTGGCATGCTTGACCGCCTCCATGACCGGCTGCGGCACGTTGCCCTTCAAGGCGCCGGACGGATAGGCGACATGGCCGAAGCTGATCGAGCCGCCGTTCGCCACGGCGATCGCCGCCGTCGTGCGCAGCGTTTCCGGCGGCGCAACTGTCCACTCGCCCCAGCTCCCCATCTCGCTTGGCATCATCAGCTCGAACGGCTTGCCGAACGACCGTTTCCAGCGTGCGAGCAAGCTGCCGTACATGTAGTGCGGCGGATGGAACTCCGAGGTGAAATAGTCCGCATACCGGTCCGCCTCCACTTGGCCGAACCGGGGGTCGCCGGCATGATTCCAGCCGATCAGAAAGTCCGGACGGATCGCCTTCAGCCCGTTCGCCGCATCGCGCAGAAACCGGAAGCGAATATCGCGCTGGAACGATTGCCAATGGGCCATTTCCTTCGTCCCTGGGACCGGCGCCGTCGGCGCCTCATAGCCGAACCGGTTGCGATAAGCCGCGCGGCAGTATTCGCAGTGGCAGCAGTTGTCCCATACATACGTGATGTCGAAGAAAAATCCGGCCACCTCGTAGCGTTCGGCGATTTCACGCAGCTGTCCGTATACGTAATCCCGGTAAGGCGAGTTCATGCAGAGCAGATCGTAGAAGCCGAACGCTTCCTTGATCGGCGTCTGATCGGCGGCCCGCTGCCGGTAGTCCGGGTTGGCGGCGGCGACATGGCTGTTTAGCCCGACATTATAGTAGGCGATGATGGCGATGTTATGCTTTTTGGCCTCGGCCACAGCTTCGGCGAACAGGTCGCCGTCCAGCTTCACGTTCTTGTGACCGATCTTCGTATCGAAGTAGCTGTTTCCGAACGCGTCCTTGGTCATAAACGTAATCGTCTGCATACCCGCCGCGGCTGCGGCCGCGAAGTAATCCGCAACGTTCAGCCGCACCTCCGGAACCGCTTCCCCGGCATGGAAATCAAACAGTCCACGGCGTATCGTCTTGCGGTATAACTGGTTGTTCATCCGTGATCACTCCATCATTTCTTGTTGATTTTCGCGTATTCGGCGGTAAATTCCGAAATAATTTGGTCGCCGCCGTTTTTACGCCATGTTTCAATCGCCTGCTGCCAGCCGGCCTCATCCAATTCGCCCATAATGAATTTGCCGCGGGCGTCCGTTATTTGCTTTTTCAATTGGGCGCCTTTCTCCACGTTGGTTTGCGAGATTAAAGGAGTCGTTGGATCGGATACGCCTTTCTTTTCGTTGCCTGCGACGATTCCTTTCCATTTGGTTTCCATCGGCGTATCGCCTGGTTTTGGTCCGAATATACCTAATTTGACCATAAATTGGTTTAATGGATTGATTTCTTTGTTATATAAGTCGGTATTCACTTTCGGCGCGCCGTTTTCCATCGTGTACGTATGGCCTTCGACACCGAGCATCGTCAAATCGATCATTTGCTTATCGGTCATTTTGTTAAAAAACGCCAAAATGTTTTTCAAATCCTGCTCAGTTTTGACGCTGCTCTTCGGAAACATGAGAAGTCCCGCAAATCCCGGATCAGCTTGCACGAACTCGCCCTTCGGCCCTTTGATGCCTGTAGCCACATCTAACGCCGCTTGCGGGTTCAGTTTCTTTAAATCGGCGAACTGCGCAGTCGTGACTGAGTCTACGGCTGTTAACATGAACCCTGCTTTTCCCTGATTGATATTGGCTATATATCCTTCTTTCACGATCAGGAAATCCTGGTTGACTAACTTCTCGGTATACAGCTTCTTGTTAAACTTCATTGCTTCCAAGTATTCTGGCGCCATGAAGGAAGGGATCAGCTTGCCGTCCGGCTGAACGCCCCAGTTCAGCGGCGCGCCGAAATAGATGGCCAGATAGTCGATTACCGCTCCCACAGACGCAGACCCGAGGTCGCTCAGGCCGAACGTGTCGTTCTTGCCGTTCTTGTCGGGATCATTAAGCGTAAAGGCTTTCAAAACCTCATACAGCTCGTCGACGGTTTGCGGCACTTTCAAGCCGAGATTGTCGAGCCAATCTTTGCGGAATAGGAGGCCCGAGCGCGATAGAGGACGTGTTCTAGGTAATCCATATGTTTTGCCGTCAAGCGAAATATTGGACATAATTTGCGGATTCAGGCCGGCTAAATTCGGATAATCCTTCAAGTACGGTCCGACTTCCCAGAACATGCCCGAACGCGCGGCGTTGACGATATTGGCGTTCTTATTGTCCGGAATGACGAGCACTTGCGGCATCGAGCCAGAGGCAATCGTCGCATACAATTTCTCTTCATAGCCGGCGCCAACTACCCAGTTGATGTCGATGTTCGTACCAGTGTACTCGCGAATCTTCTGCATGCCGGGGCTGTCGGCTTTTACCGGCTCTGTCGTGTATTGCGGCACCAGCATCGCGATGGTGACCGGCGTTTTGCTTGGAGCGGTGCTTGACGTCGCTCCGCCGGATGCAGCCGGTGAGTTGGAAGTAGCAGGATCTTTCGGTTTTTCGCTGCTGCATGCTACTGTCGTGCCAAGCGCCATAACCGCAACGATGCCTCCGAGGGCTGATTTTTTCGCTACTTTTGAGAACGTTGTCATAAAAGTGTTGACCTCCTCTGTAATAGTAAACAGTGATCTATATTTTACTTGACCAGGGCGGATATCCGCATCTGCTATTTCGCAACCCCTATCCTCCTTTCACAGCGGTGCGATCGCCTCTGGCCAACACTGTTATCAACCTTTGACCGAGCCGAGAAAAATCCCTTTCGTGAAGTAAGACTGGATGAATGGATAAATGATTAACATCGGAATCATCGTCACGACGATAACCGCCATCTTGATCGTAACCGCAGGCGGAACGACAAACTGCTCTGTGAACATAGCGGAATCGCCGATTCCCCCTTGCGAGAGGATGACAATTTGCCGCAGAAGTACTTGAACCGGCCATTTTTCGTAGCTATTGATGTATAGAATGGCCGAGAAGTAGCTGTTCCAATGCGCGACCGCATAAAATAACGTCAATGTGGCGAGCGCAGGTTTCGAAAGCGGAACCACAATTTTATAGAAAATTTGAAAGTCGTTGCAGCCGTCGATTTTCGCCGATTCCTCCAGGCCGTCGGGAAGCTGCTGGAAAAAGTTTTTCAGAATGATTAAATAGAATGCGCTAATTGCGCCGGGAATCATTAAGGACCAATAAGAATCGATCAAGCCGAGCGATTTCACAACGAGAAATGTCGGGATCATGCCGCCGCTGAAAATCATCGTAAACGTAGCCAGAAGCATGATCGGCCGTCTGCCGGCCAAGTCCCGTCTCGCCAGCGGATAAGCCATAATACTGGTCATAAACAGATTGACCGCCGTGCCGACAACCGTGATCCAGACGGACACCCACAAGCTTTTCACCAACGTATCGGTCGAAAAAATATAACGGTACGCCGTCCAGTCGAAGCGGTCCGGAAACAGAATAAAGGTTTTCCGCAGCACCTCTTCGGGAGAGGCGAGCGATCCGGCAATAATATAGAGGAACGGCACCAGCGTCACCAGCGACACCAGGAGCAGCATTCCTATATTGACCACATCGAACAAGCGGCTTCCCAGTGTTTTATCATGAGTCAATGAATTCCCCTTCTCTCTGGTTGCACATGTTAAAAGATACCGTCCTCTTCACTTTTCTTGGCTAAATAATTCGAGAGGAATACAAGGATAGCGCCAATGACAGACTTGAAAAGGCCAACGGCCGTACTGTAGCTGTAATTACCCTGCTGAATGGCGGCCGTATAGACGTAAGTGTCGAATACTTCGCCGACTTCGCGGTTCAACGCGTTCAGCATCAGGAAAATTTGCTCGAACCCCGTATCCATAAAGCTGCCCAATCGGAGAATGAGCAAAATGATAACCGTACTCCGCAGCGCCGGCAGCGTGACATGCCACATGCGGCGGAATCTTCCGGCCCCGTCGATCGTAGCCGCTTCATACTGCTGCGGGTCTACGCCGCTGATTGCTGCGAGGAAAATAATCGTTCCCCATCCGGCTTCCTTCCATACAACTTGGGATGTAATCATCGTCCGGAACCAAGTCGGGCTTTGCAGAAAATCGATTTTATCCATGCCCGCGGCCGCCATGAGACTAGGCACGATGCCGTCCTGAATGGTAAAGAACGTATAGAACATGCCGACGACGACGACCCATGAGATAAAATGCGGAATGTAGACAATCGTCTGCACCACTTTTTTGTACATTTCCAGCCGCAGTTCGTTTAGCATCAACGCAAGGATAATCGGCAGCGGGAAGAAAAAGATAATATTGTAGACGGCCAGCAGCGCTGTGTTCCGAAACAGCTTGAAAAACTCCGGATCGCTGAAAAAACGGTCGAAGTGACGAAAGCCTGCCCATTCGCTTCCCGTTATGCCCAGGAACGGCTGATAATTTTGAAATGCGACGACAAGTCCCCACATGGGCAAATATTTGAATACTAAAAAGTAAACGATTCCAGGAACAAGCATCGCATACAGCCATCGATTTCGCGCCAATGTTGATATCATGTTAATCGCCTCCTTTCTGATCGATGATAGCTTCATCATAGGGAGAGCCGTACCATTCCGTCTATAATCCGAACCGGACTTATCCTAAACAAACGCGGACTAAGCCGTGAAATCGCGGTGTTTGACCGGGTTTTTGTCGCGGGACAACAAAAAAGACAAGCTCTTGTCGTTCGTCTGCGACAAGAACTTGTCCGATTTAAAAAAGAACCCGCCAGTTGTGCGGGTCTCAATATTGTGTAGATTTTTCATGGCTTGCGTGACTTCTTCTAATTTTCGGCTGTTATGTTACAATTACTGCTCCTTACGCAGCTTCGCTTCCAGCACGAAGGTGGCAAACGGGACGAACGCGGCGATAAACGCCACGATTCCTTTAAGAAATGACCAGCGCCGCGTAACCCAAACGACGAGAAGCGCAATCATATACAGCCCGAATAATGCACCGTGCGCCATTCCGACAAACTTGACGGGAGCGGGCATATCCGCAAAATATTTCAAAGGCATTGCGATAAACAGCAGCACCAGAAAAGAGATTCCTTCAATGAAGGCAATACCGCGAAACCAACCTACGCTTGTTTTCCACATGTCCGCTGCTCCTCATAAATAGTCATGTATAACTATTTCTATTATAGCGAATGAACGGCTTCGAAAAAAAGAGCGCCGGCGTGTGTTCACCAATTTGTCATTTCACGATTCGCGGACGCGGAATACGGCAAACAACCGGCTCTGCATATGCAGACCGGTTGTTTGCGGGTTATATCGGATTCGATCGTCTAGATTCCTCTAGCACTACTCGGCTGCTGGCGCCGTTTCCACAACGATTTTCCATGCCGTTCCGATCGGCGGCAAGCTCTTCGTCAGCATCGCGTTATAGAAGCCGATCACTTTCGCGTCCTTAACGAGCTTGCTTTTATCTACTTTCTCGCCGTTCTTGTTCGTAATGATTGTGGAGTCGGTCAGTCGCAGCACGACCTCGCTCGGCGAAGTTTCCGTCAAGCCGCTGCCTTTGATGACCAGGCTCGTTCCGCCGTCGGTTCCGGTACGAACTTCCTCGATTGCGCCGGCCGTACCGAGCATGTCTTTCTGATCCGCACCGTTCAATACGGTAATCTTATAAGTCGGCGTTTGCGGCGGCAGGCTCATGGTCATGACCAGCGAGTGCTCCGCTTCCACTTGCATTCCCAGCGTCAGATCGCTCAAGCCCAGCTTCTTGCCGTCAGCCGTCTCGATAACGGTATCTTCGCCGATATTGAGCACAAGACCTTCCGTGCCGACGCCGTTGATATGTACGGAATTGTATTTCTCGGACTGATAGACCGAAGTTACGACGCCTTTGGTCGTTACCGATTTCTTTTGCTCCGCTAACGTGATCGATACCGAGTTCCCTGACGTCAGCACGGTACCGTGCAGCACTTCGCCGATAAACGAAGCGGGCACATACATCTTATTGTCGACAAGAACAGGAGCTATGCCGAGCGATTTCTCCATTTTATTGATAATATAGCGATCCGCTCCGGTTTTCACCGTCGTGAAAATTCTATCTTTAATCAGCTCGACCGACAAATCCGCTTGATTCCAAGTCAGGCTGAAGCCCAAGGCTTCCGTAACCGCACGGAGCGGAAGCATCGTCTCCTTCTCGTCTGCGTTTTGAAAACCGCTTTCCGTAATCGCAACGCCGTTCACCGTAATTTGCATGTTCTGCTGAGCGGATACCGCCGAAGTTGTCTGCATGTAACCCTCTTTCGCCTGAGGGCTGTCCGTCGAAGCATACGCCGCTCCGCTCGTCATCGTCATCGTGGCTACCAACACCGCCAAGCTTTTTTTCATTCCGTTATTCATTGCAATCTTCCTTTCGAGTTGTGTCTTGATGTGTGTTTACTTGCTGCTTACATAAAGGTAGACGAGGCGATAGCGAAATATGTTGCACAAAAAAATGGACCGGCTGTCGCCGCGCAGTAAAAAGAGCCTTTCAACGAGTCATGCAGCTCGCCGAATAGGCTCTCCTATTTCACACAAAATATTAGTAGCGCACCTGCAAATGCGGCGTTTCGATCTCCTCGCCGCTATAGTGCGAACGCATGCAGGCATCTAGTCCGCCCGTCGTAAGCAAGGAACGTTCGACCGGAAACGGAGGTCGGCGGGTATGAATGAACTTTTCGATTTCGAGCGTCAGCCTGCCGAAGTGGCTGTACGGCTTCTGATTCTGGAGCCAAAACTCCACGCAAATCGGCTCTTCCTGCTCCAGCACTTGATAAGCGGAAGCGAAGGTTTGCATTTCCTTGCTCGCTAGCCAATCGCAGTACAGGACGCCGGATTGTAAGCCGTCGACGTAATCGAGCTCGAAGAATACCGGTTCCTGCAATTCGTAGGGAAACTTGTTCACGTCCCGCAGGTTGATAAAGCCGCCGCACGCCCGGTAAATCGCCCCCCACTCGTCCGACAGAAGACGCGAGACGGCTTGCTCGTTCTTATAAGCCCGAACCGCCCGAATGCCGCTTTCCCCGCAAGCCCGCTGCTCGGCAACCGATTGCAGCATTTCCAGCGTATGGTACACGTATCGCTCAAGCGATCCGTAGGAAAAGCCGAACATTTTGTGCAAAGGCGCTCCGGGCGGAAACGGCCGCTCAATCGGCTGCTTGCGGGCAAAAGGGACGACGGAGCTGGACATGAACGGAATGTCGTACCGTTTGATTTGCGCATACATCCATTCGATATCTTCCTGCACGACGGCAAAGCCCTTATCCGTGTATACGGGAACGATCCGGTTATATTCCAGCATGACGTTCAGACACGCCTCGAAAAACAGCCGCCGCGGATATAGCTCTTGGCCGATCTCGTTGAACGGATAAACGCCGTGTTCGCCGATCAGAATGATCCCGTCCAGCGTAAACGCGTCCCCGCCGTGCAGCAGCGCTTCGCGAATCGAGCCATAAATCGGAATGCTGTGCTTCGCGGCGAGATTCCGGCTCATGTCGTTGTCCGGAAACCGGTCGACGTACATCGAAACGATATCGAGCGTCGATTGATAGGTGCGGCCGTCTAATGAAAACCCGTCCAGCATCTTCGTGATGATAACGTCCGCATGCGAAATGTCCCAATATTCGGAAATGATAGCAGCCACTCTTTTTTTCATGACCTATCACCACTCTCCTTAGAGTAATCGCCTCGTTCCTAGACGAAGGCAAGTTCATTCCTCATGATTCGTTAGACCGGCAAGAATCGAGCGCATTCGCTCTACGACAATCGCCGCCTCTTCCTCGCGCAAATGCAGCGGATTGACGATAATATCCCGTTTATCCCAGGTCAGTGCGACGAGAACGCTCGGCTCGCCCGACCGCAGGGCGGCAGCCAGCTGCTCGGCGCTGAGTGGGGCGCGGCTCATGTCGACCTTGACGAGCGGGTAATCCTGGCCGGTCGGCCCGGGATAGGCCCTTGCCGCATCGAAACCGGCTTCTCTCAACCCGTCCCCGATCGAGCACACGAGCGCCTCGTATCCGGCTTTCAGCGCGGCATGGTCAAGCCCGACATACCGCTCCACAGCCGCGAGCAGCCCGGCCAGCTCTTCCTTCCCCACCTTCATCGGCCGGCCGATCGAGATGCGCGGGCCGACATGCAGCCGGCACGCGGCGATCAGCGATTCCTTCCCGACGATGAAGCCGGAGCTTTGCGGACCGCAGAGCGTTTTACCGCCGGAGAAAATAACGAGACTCGCCCCCGCCTCCGTGTAGCGCCATAGATTGTCCGCCGGCGGCAGCTGCGCCGCCGCATCTACAACGACAGGCACCCCTCGCGCGCCGGCAATACGTACGACTTCCTCCAACGGCAGCGCGCCGCGGCTGTATTGCGTCGAAGGGAAATACATCACGCAAGCGGTTCGTTCGCCGATCGCGGCATCGAGCTGCCAGGCGAACGTCGATTCGACGTCGCCGATCTCGATCAGTTTTGCGCCGGTCTGGGTAATCGCCATATCGAAGCCGTTGCGCTGGCATCTGTGGATGACGACTTCGTTCTTCATGCCGTTCGGATACGGCAGCTTGCGCACCTGCGTTTCGTCGGTGCCGGTCATGCATGCCGCAGCGGCAACCGCTAATCCGGCAGCCGCTCCGCTCGTCACGACGGCCGCTTCGTTGCGGGTAAGCTCCGCTATACGCGCGCCTACCCGCAGGTGCAGCTCGTCTAGCGATACAAAATGCCGGCTCGCCTGCGCCATCGCCTCGACCACCTCCGGCGGCATCCGCGATCCCCCGATCATCGTGTACGAATCGGCGGCGTTAATCACGGTCTTCATGCCGAGCTTCGCATAGAAATCCGTCATCGTCTTCCCTCCCTCAAACGGCATAGAGCAGGGTGGTACCCGCTCCGCCTCTTCTATGAAACCTTTTCGCTTTATCCCCTAATACGAGCTTTGCCGATGATTTACCCTTGACGACGCAAACGAAAACGGTTGCAATAACCGTTAATCCGCACCGAAGCACCGCCTTCCCGAAGCATTGGAGCTACTCCTGATTCTCATTTTGATTATATACTATATATAATATAGATCGCATAATAAGTTATGACGGTGCGCGAAAAAAATGCAGAGCCTATTCCTAACGAATACGCCTCTGACTCTCATCCTCTTCCCTGATAATATGGTCATTCTACTTGAAATTCCGTACTGCTTCGTATTGCTCAAACAAGCCGAGCCTCCCAAATGCTACAGCTTTCATTCCGAATTCTCTTGCCATTCGATTTTTCTATGTATCCAGCCATTCTTGTATCGTTATCCTTTATTTCACTCAATGCTGTTAAAGCCCGAACTATTCAGTAGGAATTGTTTGACGTCGATGAGACCGTACAGAACCAGTTCTTCCGGACAAACTGACTCGAAGTCAGTTTGTCCGGCTGAATTGTTCAAGGATGCGTATTGATTGAACTCTTATCCATAACGGTTCAGTACCCGAAATGCTCGAGTATGCTATTCTTTTTTCCCACTAAGCGATTTGAATGATAGTAAGGTGTGCTGAAACAGGCGTTGTACCCGCCGGTGCTCCCGCGAAAGGAGTAATGGTTAGTGCCGAGGCATTGCCAGCAGGATTTTGTACAGTGAGTATGGAATTGGCGACTGCCGTTTGCACAAGAGCTATTCCTACGATCTGAGAAGTGCCTGTTGCTCGGCCGGCCACCGTATAGGCTAGGGGAGCGCCACCCAGAGTCAACTGCAGTTGGCCCGCTTCGGTCACACTCACCTGAAACAAGACCTGATAGACGCCGATTGCAGCCAAGTTAAACTGAGTGGCACTAATTCGGGTAATAGCAGACCCGCTAGTAGGTCCATTTTGCGGAAAACTTACGTCTGCACCTAGAGCAACTGTTGCTGCATTATCACCAGGCATCAATGCAAAAAAATCGGCAAAACTTAATACTCCTCCAGCTGGCCCTCGAGGTCCTGGAGGTCCTGGCGGACAATTACATCTTCCCATAGTCTCATCTCCCATTATCAACGTTAAAAAACGTAATTTATCATATTAAAAGTTTTAAACGACAAACACAGTAAATACCTATCTAACTTAAAAATAGGTAAATAGAGCAATACATTCGCTGAATTTCCTTCAGCTATGTTATTGTCCTATACCATAATGTCCATGCCTGCATTTGATAATAACAGTGATCGAAAGCTAGGGAGTGATGGGGATTGGAGTATCGCCCGTTAATAGGTATTCTGGTGACGAATAGGAATAGCAGAAAAAGAATTTTGGAACTGCATCAACGATATCACAATCTAGACCTGAAACTTTACGCCTTTACTCCGGCAGATATTCGTTGGAAGAAACAACGTATTATCGGACTTAGCCTGATAAAGGGCATATGGAAACGAAGATCATTCCCTTTTCCTCATGTCGTCTACAACAGGTGTTTTAACAAAAAATCAATAACCATTCAACGCCTAGAAGAAGCGATTGGCAAGAACAAATGCTTCAACAATGTAAATTTTTTTAACAAATGGAATCTCTATAACCAGTTAAACCAGTCAACTATTAGTCCCTATGTACCCGACACGTTTTTATATAATGAAGGGATAGTATCCGATCTATTAGAGAAATATAAGCTACTCTTTATTAAGCCTTCTTACGGATTTAGGGGGAAGTCTGTGTACCGGGTTGAACGAACGGATAATGGCGAGGTTCACATCTCTTTGCACAGCTTGGCTCCTAGATATATTTTCAGAAAAAATGAAAGCTTTCAGGAAAAACTCGGTGAACTTCTTGGACTTAAGAAAAAGAAATACATGGTTCAGCAAGGGATTCGTATGAGTCAACTTGATCGTCAGTATTTCGATATCCGGGTCCTTGTTCAAAAAGACATTCTTGGAGAATGGACGGTTTCCACCATAGCTTGTAGAGTGGCTTACGAACAGTACTTTAACACGAGCATGTGTGAAGCCGTTTATGATGCTGCAGAAATTCTCCCGCGAATATTTTCGCAGGAAAAAATAAATGATATCCTCCGAACTCTGAACGAGGTAAGCATTAAGGCCGCTCAAGAAGCAGAAACGCATATGGGTTCATTGGGAGAACTGAGCGTGGATTATGTAGTAGACGAAGATAAGAAATTATGGATTATGGAACTTAACGGAAAACCCCAAAAAAATATATACAAAGACATTAAGAGTTTTACGCACAAAAGCCTAATTTATAGCAGACCCTTGGAATATGCTTATTACCTCTCTCAACCTAGTGAGATCCCAAGCACAGGACTCACACAGGATTCTGAAGAACCTATAGATGAGCGGTAAGCCTTGACATTCGATTGAGCTTGCGGAGTTATGCAGCGTAGTCGGCATACAATAAGCCCGAGCGCTTAGCCCGGGCGTACATAAACGTCAACATGAGGCTGGCCTGCTTGCTATCCCGGGAGGTTCGATCCTTTTACAAACAAGTGGAGGATCTGTTATCATTCTGTATAGACTGAGGGTTACGATCGTGAGCCAAAGACATGTGTATAGGGCAATACTTCCTTAAGGAATGGAGCGAGGTTTTTGTTTCCTGAAGATGAACGAAGCCAACTGGATTTAAGGCTTTTCCGTATCTGGATCAAAGCGTCTACGACCGTATTTGAAAATGTGAGAAAAGATATAGCAAGCTACGGAATCGCACCGGAGAATTTCATGATTCTTGAGCTTCTATACAGCAAAGGACCTCATCCGATCCAAAAAATCAGCGAAATTTTGTCAATCCCCAGCGGCAGCATCACCTACGTCGTGGATAAGCTGGAGAAAAAAGAATTTGTCAAGAGACATCAAAGCCCAACCAACCGGAGAACGACAAACCTCGCTCTTACCGAAAAGGGCGAAGCGCTATTTAACGATATGTTTCCCAAACATGTCGAAACGATTTCCAATCAGTTATCGTTCATTAGCGATGAAGAGAAACAACAGCTCATTCATGTGCTCAAAAAAATCGGGCTAGGCGCTAAACAATTGCAGGATCGCTAAATCCCGAAAGGCCTTTCCATACGACCAAATCCAAATGATCGGAGCCCGCTTCAATGGCGGGATCGTTCCTCCTTGCCTTCCCCCGCCTCCTTGTTCGAACGCACGTTCAACGCTTCAATCTTACGGTATGCGATTATCCCCCCTGCCTCCGGTACGCGGACGCGAATGAAGTCCATTCTCCATTCCGTAATATCCTGCTTCCCTTCCTATGAATCGCCGAGCGTGCGGCGTCGCGCTTTACCGGCGCAGTTAAGATGGTCTGCTCTCTCTTGTATTTTATGGCCTGTTCCAGTAAATTTATAAATAACTAATTGAATAGTCATTAGTGAAATGTCCATTACAAGAGGGAAGGTCTAATGGATGGAGAACAACCTCATCGTTAAGGTGAATCCCAAATTAACGTTTACGGTAAATACGCAAATTAAGGAACAGTTAAAATGGCTGATCGGGATCGGTCAAGTTAAGCCCGGCGACATGCTGCCCCCCGCTAACCAAATGGCGGACATCTTAGGGATCAATAGGAATACGGTCAACCTGGTGTATAACCAATTGCAGGACGAGGGGATCGTTACGATGCAAAAAGGGCGCGGCACCACCGTCATCAAAAGCGCGAAAACGGAGGAGCTTCACCGGCTGCGTCAACCCATGCACGCTTTGGTATCAAAAACGATACAAGAAGCCGAGCAGTTGGGCATCCCCTTGGACGATTTTTTTACGGCTAGCCTCGCCTACATCCTTCTGCACAGCTCGGACAACTTGAATCCTCTGCGCTTGGTTTTCGTGGAGTGCAAAGAGCACGACCACATTTTTTACCGCAACGAAATCGAGCGGATTACGGAAGCGGAAGTTGCATCCGTTTTTCTGGAAGATCTATTGTCCGGTGAGGATGCCGTCGCCAAAGCGCTGGAGCATTCGAGCCTTGTGATCACTACGCTGAATCACGCCGATGAGGTTAAGGAAGTGTTCGACCGTTTTGACGCTAAGGTGCTGGTCATCGGGGCAACTACGGAAATCTCATTTTTGCTGGAGGTTGCAAGGCTAGAGACGGGCAGTAAAGTGAGCTTTGCTTGTTTGGGAAATGCAGGCGGGCAATGGATGGCTAAGCGAGTCGAAGACGCAGGGATCACGCAAATCGAATCGAATGGCGTAGGATTGGATAACCCGGAGCGATTGCGGGATCATATCGAGCATTCCGACAAGGTTTACGCTTCAACCGCCGTCTACAGCGAATTAAAGACAATGGCCCCCGAGAAGGTAGCTCTTTACCCTATGGTTCTCGAAAAAAGCAGCGAAAATCTTCTTAAAGAGGTCGCCAATTCTGATAAATTAAAATAAAACTCTGCCATATGAAAAAGCCGTTTCCACATGGGAGCGGCTTTTTCAATAGAGTCCGGAAACGATAAGGCAGGGCGATTCATCGCGAACGCGAGTAACTCAGGTAAGAGATACGGTATTCCGCCGGAGCCGGTCCCCTCAGCCTCGCAGTTCTTCGATTCGATGTGGATGCGTATACACATTCAGAGAACGATTCCGCACAAATCCTACGGCGGTAATGCCGAGGTCATCCGCCAGTTGGAGTGCGAGCTCCGTCGGGGCCGATTTGGACAAGATGACTTCGCACCCGATTTTGGCTACCTTCAACAAGATTTCAGACGAAATGCGACCGCTAAAAACGATAATTTTGTCATGCAATTCGATCTCGTGCTTCAAGCAGTATCCGTATATTTTATCCAAAGCATTATGCCTGCCTATGTCCATTCTCGACAACACGATATCGTTTCTGTCGCAAAGCGCGGCGTTATGAACGCCTCCGGTATCTTGGAACGTTTGCGCCGAGTTTTGCATGCCGCGCATTAAACGAAAGCAGTCTTCAAACGACAACGTGACATGAGCTTCCTTTACCGTTTTGGCCATTCTCGCATCGTTCATGAAATAGAAGCCTTGCCTGCTCTTCCCGCAGCAAGAAGTAATATACCGTTTCGAATGAAAATTTTGATAGAATGCATTTACTTTGTCCGTCTTAACGTGAACAAACCCTTCCGCTTCTTGATACCAAATATCGTCAATATCGTCATACCTTTGAATAACGCCTTCCGAGGCCAAAAAGCCTACCACCATATCCTCGACATACTCCGGCGTGCACACCACGGTGGCAAATTCCTGCTGGTTGATTTTGATCGTAACCGGGTGCTCGGTCACTACGGTGTCCTGCAAGCGTTCGATTTCACCATCCCGATACCGGATAATGTGACGCTTCACGTCCGTCGGCTTCCCCATACGCTCACTCCTTTATCAAGCATTCCGCACTTCGGAAGGATCAGGTCATCCTCCGATATGATGCATTTCAATCTTGGAGGATACTTTCGTATGGTTCAGCCTCTCTTCGGAATAACGGTCTGTTCGGCCTCTCCAAATGTTCTCGATATCGTCTCTTATCTCATCGTCGGTTTGACCGGATCGAAGCTTGTCACGAAGCTCGTGTCCTTTGGATGCGAACAAGCAAGTGTATAAGGAGCCTTCCGCTGAAATTCGCGCGCGCGTGCATGTCGAACAAAAAGCATCGGTAACCGATGAAATAATGCCGATTTCCTCCGTTCCTCCTTTGTAACGATAACGCGCTGCCACTTCTCCCTTATACCCGGCCTCAACAGGTTCCAACGGCATATGCCGATGAATCAAATCGATAATTTGCTGTTTGGAAACCACTTGATCCAATTTCCAGCCGTTCGCGTTGCCGACATCCATAAATTCAATAAACCGCAAGCTATGCTTCTTTTCCCGAAAATATTCGGCCATGGGCAAAATATCCCGATCGTTCACGCCTTTTTGAACAACCATATTAATTTTCACTTGCATGCCGGCTTGCTCCGCTGCGTCTATGCCATCCAGTACGGCTTGGACACCGCTTTTCCCGCCGTTCATCTGACGGAATCGTTCATCATCAAGCGAATCCAGACTTACCGTGACTCTTTCCATTCCTGCCGCCCGCAGCTCTCCCGCATATTTCGGCAGAAGCACACCGTTTGTCGTTAAAGCGATATCGGAGACTCCCTCGATCTGACGCAGCGAACCGATTAACGAAGGCAGGTCTTTTCTGAGCAGCGGCTCCCCGCCGGTAATACGCAGCTTTGTAACGCCTAAGGAAACAAATATGGCAGCGATACGCGTAATT
Source organism: Paenibacillus litoralis (assembly GCF_046244365.1). Classification (NCBI taxonomy): domain Bacteria; kingdom Bacillati; phylum Bacillota; class Bacilli; order Caryophanales; family Paenibacillaceae; genus Paenibacillus; species Paenibacillus litoralis. The sequence continues at coordinate 5,891,957 of NZ_CP176395.1, forward strand.
TCCTCGAACGTCAGTATTTTATCTTTCGGTAAGAACGGGTAGTCATGGCCGAAGATTTCTTCCGGCATGCAATAGCGGCAGCGAAAATTACACCGGTCTATTACGGATATTCTCAAATCCCGCAAGGGGCGATTCCATTGATCTGCGATCGGCAATCCCATCATCATCACCTCAACCCGTCTCCTTATCCCTGCCTGGCTTGAACGAAAAAAACCAGCAGTAAACAAATTCTTCTCCGTGAAGAAAATGGTTAATACTGGTTAAATATTCTACATGAATATATAGAAAAATCAATCTAGCGGATCGTTTTCTGATTTTTATAATCATCACGCATTATTTCGGTTTTGTCAATGCTCTTTTCCTTCCGCGATCCTTCATAGATTGAAGCTTGCATACTCCCGTCCGGAGGGGTACGTTATAGTCATAACGATATACGATTAGCGGCAGCTCCTCAGAGGGGAACGATCCTATGAAGGTTAATAGAAAAGCCATCGGCGTTTGCGAAGCACAACGAAAAATCCGGTCTTATATTCGCTTGCAGCATTCCGTTTCGGTTGAGCTTCAGCAAGCGTTCGGAAGAAGATTGGCCGAAGATATAACCGCCTCCCATCCCGTGCCTCGCTTTGTCAAATCGGGCATGGACGGCTTCGCCGTAAAATCGGAGGACCTGTATGGCGCCACGGTTGAACATCCCGTCATCCTTGAAGTGAATCAAACGATTCCTTGCGGTTCCGTACCCGGCCTTCCGGTTAAGAAAGGTCAGGCTTCGCGTATTATGACCGGCGCCCCCTTGCCTTCCGGCGCAGATACCGTCGTCATGTTCGAGATGACCGAAGATCGCATCATAGACGGCAAACCGTTCGTTTCCATCCAAAAAGAAGCGATAAAAGGAAAAAACGTCTCGCACATCGGTGAGGAAATCGAAGAAAAAGAATTCCTCTGCGGCCGCGGAAGCCGAATCAATGCCGGCGAGGCAGCCCTGCTGGCCACATTCGGCCATGACAAAGTCAACGTATTCGCCAAGCCCCGCGTCGCCATATTTACGACGGGCTCGGAGCTTTTAGCTATTAACGAGCCCATCGCTCCGGGCAAAATTAGAAACAGCAACCTGTTCATGCTCTCTTCTCTCGTCCAGGAAGCCGGAGGCGAACTTGTATATACCGCGGTACTGCCCGATACGAAAGAAGAAGCCAAAACGATGATTTACGATACCCTGGACCGCGCACAGCTGATCATCACAACCGGCGGGGTTTCCGTAGGAGACTTCGATCTGATGGCGGATTTCTACGCCGAGCTACAGGGACAACTGTTATTCAATAAGGTCGCCATGCGGCCCGGGAGCGTAACTACCGCAGGTGTTGCGGACAACACCTTGTTATTCGGGCTATCCGGAAATCCCGGCGCATGCTTTGTCGGATTCGAGCTGTTTGTTCGTCCCGTGCTATATGCCATGCAAGGCAAGCAAGAGCCTTATCCCCTGCAATTCCAAGCGTATTTAAAGGGCGATTTCACCAAAGCAAGCGGATACACCCGTTACGTTCGCGGAAAAACGACCTTTGCGCATGGCTGCGTGTTCGTAGAACCGGTCGGCAAGGACCAATCCAGCGTGACGGTGTCCATCAAGGACGCGGATTGTCTGATATTGATCCCGCCGGGAGGGAACGGCAAACAAGACGGCGAGCTAGTGGAAGCCATTAAACTGGATTTGATTCGGTGAAAGGTCGCCTTATTTGCGAGTACCTGGTAGTTGGTGAATCTGAGCTTACTATTAATGAACCTAGGTATCAGGTTCATTAACAGCGAGGCAAATTTCACTAATTTCAGATGAAATGAGATCATTTCATCCATTAGTGAAGCTAGGTTCACAAATAGTGAAGCAAACTTCACTATTTTCAGATAAACTAGGTCATTTCATCGAATAGTGAACCAGATGTCACTATTTTACCGTTACGTTCACTATTAGTGACGTTTGCTTCACTATTTCCTATGTTGGCAGGTTTTTGAGCTCGGATAGTGAATTTAGGTTCAGTATTAGTGAACCTATCTTCACTATCCTGTCATGTGATCCTCCGCCTGAGAGGGCACTATCCTTCTGCCGTTTCATGGCTTTCGAGATAGCCTCCATTTCCTATCTGCTCTTAACTTTTCGATATAAACGGTTCTTCCCTTCCTTGGTCAGCTGTCTCGAGCTATCTTGTATCCCCCTTCACTGCCACACTTATCCTTCCACTCCCTCCCATGACGACAAAAACGGCTCGTCATCAGACGAACCGCTTCTGCTGATTGCTATCTTCATCCCAAATCAAAAAATCCCAAACATTACTTGGTGACGTTCACAACAGTCGTTTCACTCGATGTCACGCCCGCGTAATTGACAAGCTCGCACCGATACTCGTATGTACCGGCCGGCTTGCTCTGGATTGCCGTAACGGCAGATTGCGCTTGCGGCGAAACGCCGTTCAACATCTGCGTATCGATCAGCACGCCGTTCTCATACAACCGGTACGTCGTCCCGTTCGTCCCCCACCACAGATTCATGCTGACCTTATAATTCCCATCGCCGTCCCAATTGTCGCTGTATAGAACTGGATTGGCCGGAGCCGCTTGCGTGACATTCACGGTGAGAACATCACTTCGCGCGGTACCGTATGCATTGGAGAGCTCGGCATAGTAACGGTAAGTGCCATTTGCCTTGTAGGTAACGGTCGTTACGGTCGACTGTGAATTCGGCGAACGGTCCGCGAGAATTCGGGTGTCGATCAGGACATCGTTTTCATAAAGCCTATAAACCCTGCCGTTATTGCCCCACCATACATTCATCGCGATGTTGTAGTGACCGTCAAGAATACCCGTGTCGTATCCATTGTCATTCAATAGCACAGGCTTTCCAGGCACACCGGTGCTTGCCGACGGAAGGCTGTTTACGACAGCCGTCGCCGTACCCGTGTTGCCCGCCGTATCGACAAATTCAAAGGTGAAGCTGCCATTGTAAAGGAACGTATAGCTCGTCGAGCCCCCGTTGTTCGTAATCGTCACCGGTTCGCTTGGCGTAATGATCGCGGTAACTTGCGCATCGGCTCCCGAACCGCTGTATGCCACCGTCGCTGTAGGCGCTGTGATATCGATCCGGAACGCAGCCGTCTTCGCCGTTTCGCTATTCCCCGCATGATCCGTCGAACGATAGCCAAACGTAAAGCTGCCGTCCTGATCGAACGTTACCGGTACCGTGTAAGGCTGCCAAGTCGTTCCGCCGTTCAGGGTGTACTCCGACGATGCGACTCCCGACAAATCGTCTTGCGCCGTTAGACTTACAGTAACCGGATGCACGTACCAGCCGTTCTGCCCGTCCGGCAGCTCGGGCAGCACCGCTGCGGTTGTGACAGGAGCGGCGGTATCCGGCAACTCGCCCTCACCGGTACTTATCCATGCTTTTCCATATTCGGCCGGTTTTTTTGTTTTGCCGATCCCGCCGCCCCACTCGAGCCAGCCAAGCCTGCCGCTACCATTATTATCGTTGACCAACACGGACAGACGTAGCGGTTCACCCGAAGCAGGAATGTAAGGATACAGCTCGGAAGAGTCGACGTGAATGTAGTAAACCGTTTCGTTCGAAGCAGTTTGCGCGACATGCAAGGACCCATACTGCACCACGCTGTTCCCCGGACTCCAATTCGTCGGCAAGTTGCCTCCTACATAGGGCACCAACTGCTTATACAATACCGGACCCTGAGGCGTCAGCGCCGCCTGGAATTCCACCTGGTCGCCTGGGTACCCTTGACCGAACGTATCGATAGCGAATTGCACGCTATCCCCCTTCCAATAGCTGCCCAGCGGATTGTCCTGTACGAAGGTCCCATCCTTTACACGAACGACCAAATCGAACCCGCTATCCGAATATCCCGCTGCGAACGAAGCATCGAAATCCGAAGGCTTTGTCGACTCCAGGACGCCCTGATATTCCCAATGATCCGCAGTCCATACGGCATCATCGGCAACCTCCAGCGTATTCGGATCGAATAATTGTCCGCTCAATCCCGTTGTCTCCGGGACGGCCGGACTTTCTACAATACGGTCGAAATCCGAGATCAGGAACGGAACTGCTCCCGGCAATCCCTCCAATACCGAAACGTCTATTTGACGGATCCATAATATTTTGCCGCGAGGCACCGTCAGTGAGCTGTCTGCGCGCTGCGTTTTGCCTTCCCAGTCGGTCACAGTGGTATCCATGGAAAATGCCGCCGCCAAACGGCTATCGACCTGGGAGTCGGCAGCATGTTCAGTCCACAAGGCAAGGAGAGGACTGCCGTCATTTTCGAACAGCACCGCTTTTTGACCGTCCGCGAGAGTATATTCTCCCTGATAGGTGACCGATTGCCCAGCCAGATCGAGAAATTGATGGGCTACTGCTGCGGCAAGCCGCGGCTCGATGCGAGGCTTCGAGCGGAATAATCCTGCGGAATGCGTTACATTGCCTTTGCTTTTCGCATAAGCCAACGTTTCCATTTCGGATAAATTCAGCATGTTAAAAAAGGCGATTTTTTGCGTGCCCCATTTGAGCTGTTTCAAAAAGTCGATCATCATTCGTTTGGCGATCTCCGATTCTGTCGGCAAAGTGCCATTGACGGAGTTCGAGCTCACCAAAATCGCATGGTTCTCCGAGTCGACCCATGGCTTGGAGGGAACGTCCAGTGTTTGATCCATTTGCTGAAACCAGCGCGGATCTGCCTCGTAACCATGAAGCGCCAGTTTATCGAAAGAGGAAGCTCCGTTAAGGCGAAGCAAATGTTTATAGAAGGTCAGGTAATTGCGTCCCGCGAGCCCTCCGATCCAAACGTCCGACTCCGGCTGCACCTCTTTAATGGTTCGGTAAGCGGTACTTAACAGCTCTACAAACCGCTCCGTCGTATCCAGCCAAAACACGCTAAGCCCGGGCATATTCGGTTCGTTCCATACTTCCCATGTCTTCATCCGGTCGCCATAACGGTTCACCACGGCTCGAACGAAGTTCTCCCAATCCTGCATATCCACAGGCGCATAGGCGGAATATGCCGGGACGCTGATATTCGCCTGCGTTTGCTCCGGATGCGGCGAGGCCCATTGCGGCGTGTAAAGCAGGTTCCCTGCAAGTTCGAATCCGTAGCTTGTCAGCTTGCCCACTTGATCATCGAATTTCGACCAATTGTAAACGCCCCGTGACGGCTCAATCGCCCAACTCGTATCCCGGAATTGCGTTCCCCATGGTACCGCATGGATTCTCGCAAATTGAAAACCGATCAAATCGGCTATTTTCATCGCATTCTCGCCTTCCGACAGCTGATAACTGAAGCCCATGACCGGCCACCGCTGCGAAATCGGCTTCGTCGGCCCCGAACTGACGACCAGCGAATACCGATCGCGCGTAAAGGTCGTGAAATCCGTCGGCGAATACGTATAGGACACCGGGAGAGGCGTCGAATTCGCGCTTCCATTCTGTTCATATGCGAACGCGATCTCGTAATACCCCGGTTCCGCAGGCATCCAGCTCCAGCCCTGATCGAGAAACGATTGCCTGGATACCGGGACTTGTGAGACTAAGACATTATCCGAATTGTAAACGCTGCCAATTACCGTTTTGATCGAGCTCGGCACCGCTCCGGCATCCAGTCGGAAGACGACGGCGTCCCCTAATTTCCACCAATTCGCAAACTGTGTGCCTTTCAACGTAAAGGCAGCCGGCCCTAGCGACTGATTGGAGGCTAACGCGGAAATATCGTCCATGTACAGCCGGCCGCTTGACGAAGACGAGGTGCCCGTGCTGACTGTCGTCAAATTCAGCACCAGCGAATTGGTGCCGGCCGGAAATTGACTCTGGTCGACGTTAAACGTAACTTCCGTCCAATCCGCAAACGATAAGCCTTCCGTCCGGTCCGTGGTGTAGGACCCCAGAAAGGTCCCGCCGTTCTGGAACGAAACGAACAACCGCGGCTTATTGCCGGCATAATCCGATGAAGCCTTGAGTTTAACCTTGAATTGAAACGATGTCATATTCGCAGGCACCGCGATCGAACTCGACACCCACCCCGCATAACCGGCTGAGACACTGCCGACGTAAACCGAGCGCTGACCGCTGCTCCGCTCATCGATCGAGTATCCCGCCGTAATCGGCGGGTTGCCGGCCGGCGCGTTCCACCACCATGTCTTCCAATCCTTCGGACTGAACACGCCGTTCGTCTCGCTCAGCGTCTCGAAGTCCGGATTGGATACCGGCAACCGCTGGACGACCGGAAACGGCTCATCCGACGCTTCCATTTTCACGTCGTCAACGTAAAGCTTGCCGCTTGCCGAAGCAGCGCCGGTGCTCACCGTCGTCACATTCAGCACCAGCACATTGGTACCGGCCGGAAATTGGCTCCGATCTACGAGAAACGACACCTCCGTCCAATCGGTTAGCGCCAGCCCTTCCGTCTGATCCGTCGTGTACGCCCCCAGAAATGTCCCGCCGTTCTGGAACGAGACGAACAGCCTGGGCTTATTGCCGGCGTAATCCGACGACGCTTTGAGTTTGACCGCTATCCGGAACGACGACATATCCGCCGGCACCGCAATCGGACTCGACACCCATCCCGCATACCCGGTGCCGACGCTGTCCACGTACGCCGAGCGCAGTCCGCCGCTCCGGACATCATCGGAATACCCCGCCGCAACCGGCGGATTGCCGGCCGGCGCCCCCCACCACCATGTCTTCCAATCCTTCGGCCCGTAAACGCCATTCGTTGCGGTCAGCGTCTCGAATCCCGGATTGGATACAGGCAGTTGCTGAACGACCGCCGCATGAGCGGCGGTCGTTCCGATCAACATGGCTAGCAGCAGTCCGAAAAAATAGGCGGCATAATACTTGTACCGTCCCATCAAATCCCCTCCATCGATAAGAATGGTTGTCCTTCTCCTGCCTCATACGCCATCTATCGCCGACCGATTATTTCATTTGCTTCTGCTTGGCAACGGTATCCCATAGATCTTTAATCGTAAAGCTGGTGTTCTGGCTCTCTTTATACCATTTGATCATGAACTCGTCGATTTGTTTGCCGCCCGCTTTGTCCCATGCGCTTGTCACGTCTTTGTAGGCTTGCTCGACGGAATATTTATCGCCGCCTAGCACCGACTTCAGCCAAATGTTGGTGATATCGCTATTGACGGTATTGAATGACGTTTGCAGGTCCTTCGGCAAAGCCGGCATTTGATCGAGAAGGGTCACGAAACGATATTGCTTGCTTGGGTCGAGATACAGGGATTGCGCTTTCTTATACAGCTCGAGCCCCGCCTTTTGCTCGGGAACGTCCGTATTGAACCCATTCTCAATGAGCGAGCATTTGCCCGTCAGCAATCGGGAGAACGACTGCGCGTAATCCCCGGCCCATGCGACTTCCGCGGTGTTTTTCGCCGGATCGATGACCTTCGGACATGCGTTCGCATCCTTGTTGTAGTGTACGCCTTCCAAGCCCGAAAGCAATGCCGTACCGGTTGCCGGACGGTTGATGAAATCGATATATTTGATCGCCGCCACGGGATCCTTGGCACTCGCATTGATGGCGGTCGTCGCTTGAACCGGACTTTGGATATCCGGGATAAACTCGCCGGCCGGACTTTTCGGGAAGGCGATCGGAATGACGTCGGCGCCCGGGACGGTTTTTTTCAAGGTTTGCAGATCGGTGACGGTTGCGTCGAACCAACTGCCTACGAATACCGGGTAAATGCCCAGCCTCCCGTTCAAATAGTCCTGTCTCGCCTTGGCGCCATTCTTGTCGTTGACAAAATCTTTATCGATCAGGCCTTCGTCAAACAAACGCTTTTTGAACTCCGTCGCCATCTTCTGGTTCTCGAATGCCCGGCTCGGTTGACCGTTCACGAGTCCATAGGAGTTGATCGGATCCCCGAACAACATGCTGAGCGCAAAATCGGAACGATAGCTTAGCGCCATTCCGTACGTGTTCTTCTTTCCGTCACCGTCAGGATCCTGCTCTGTAAATGCCTTGGCCACTTTATACAACTCTTCGGTCGTTTTCGGAACGTCCAGGTTCAATTTTTTCAGCCAATCGGCACGGACGAAAATGGCATAGCTCGGAAACGCCTCCAGTACCCTTCCGATTTTATACATTTTCCCGTCCGGACTCGTTACGGCTTTTTTCAAAGCGGGATAATCCTGCAGTATTTTTTTGTATTCCACGCTGTTCTTGGCGATCAGATCGTCCAGCGGCAGAAGCTGCTTTTGTTCGATAAGCGGATTCACGATATTGCCGTCGAATTCGTTAATGACATCCGGCGCACTGCCGGAAGCAAACAGCACGTTGAATTTCTGCGTCGCATCGCTACGCGGGATCGGTACGAATTTGGCGTTGACAGGGCCGTTCTCGTTGATCCATTTGGTCCAGCGGTTGTTCTCCGCCGTTCCTTCGGCAGCCGGAATGTTTCCGCGGTCATAAACGGATACGGTGAGATCGGCTTTTTTCGCCGGAGCCGGTGCGGCAGAATTTGTCGGGGCTGCGGATGCGCCGTTTGTCGAGTCTGATTTGGTCGTATTGCTGCATGCCGTAAGAACCAGGCTGGCCGTTAAAGACGCTCCTATTGATGCTGCTAGCCACTTTTTCATGTTTGTTGTACCCCTTTCGATTCCCTCATTGTTTTATTCGCACATCATTGCCTTCCATCCTTCATTAGCGGTTCGCATCACCTCCTCCAGGAAGGGGATTCCTATCCTTTTACGGATCCGATCATGACGCCTTTGATAAAATATTTTTGCAAGAACGGGTAGACCAGCAGCATAGGTACGATCAGCACGATGACCCCCGCCGCCTTAACCCCCTCCTCCACGATGTGACTTTGGTCGTCCGGCTGAACGATCAAGCTTTGCTGAAGCGCGCTTTGACTTTGGATCATGTTCTGCACCAGAACCGTCAAATTGTATTTATCCGTGCTGTTGATATAGAGCAGCATGCTCATGAACGTATTCCAGAAGGCTACGCCGTAAAACAATGTCAGCGTGGCGATGACGGGCATCGATACAGGCAAAATGATTTGCAGCAGCAGCCGGTATTCGCCGCAGCCGTCCATTCGCGCCGCCTCGTCAATCTCCTGAGGAATGCCCTCGAAATAAGTGCGCAGCACAAGCATATTGTAGGTGCTGACAAGCGCGGGCAGCCAAATCGCCCAATAGGTGTTGATCAAGCCGAGGCTCTTCACGATCAAATACGAAGGAATCAGTCCTCCTGAAAAAATCATCGTAAAGATCATGGCCAGCGTAAACCATCTGCGCGCATAAAAATAGGGACGGGATAGCGGATAGGCGGCGCAAATGGTCATGACCATGCAAAGCATAAGGCCGACGACCGTCACTTTGACGCTATTTAGAAACGAATGCACGATCGGCGTTCCTTTGAACAGCAGGTTAAAGGTTTCCATGCTGAGGCCTACCGGCCACAAATTGACTTTTCCCGTTTCAACCGCGGACGGGTCGCTTATGGAAAGTGCAATCAGGTGCAGGAGCGGGAATAAACTTGAACAAGCGATGATCGCCAAAACGATGTAATTGACGGCGTAAAACAGCCTTTCTCCATTGGATGTGCGCATATTCACTCTCTCCCGATCAATAATTCTGATAGTTCAAAATAAGCCTTGCCGGAACCGTCTGGCAATCCCGTTCACCGTAACGATGAGGATCAGCGCGACGACGGACTCGAACATGCCCATTGCCGTAGTCAAGCTGAATTGGGCTCCTTGCAGCCCGACCCGGTAAATATAGGTGCTGATCACGTCGGCAATGTCTTTCACCGCGGGATTCTGCAGCACATACACTTGATCGAATCCGACTTCCATAATACGACCCATCGAGAGAATCAATATAAGCATGATAGTAGGCATGATGCCCGGAATCGTGATATGAACGATTTGTCTCCATTTGTTCGCGCCGTCGATATTGGCTGATTCGTATAGGGAAGGATCGATGGTCGACATGGCCGCCATGTAAATAATCGCGCTGAAGCCCATTTCCTTCCATATGCTGGAGCCTACAAAAATCGCGATCCATGACTGCATGGTGTATAGAAACGGAAACGGCTCTCCCTTCAGCCCGGTAATCCAGTGATTGAGCCAGCTCCCTTCGATACCGAAAATACTGACGACAATGCCGCCAACGATAATCCATGAATAAAAATGGGGCAGATAAACGAGCGTCTGCACGGTTTTCTTAAACCACATCTTTCTCGCCTCGTTCAATAGAATGGCCAGTGCGATAGGAAACGGAAAACCGACAAATATTTGCAGTGCGCTCAAAATCAAAGTGTTGCGGATGATCTTAAGCGAATTCGGCGAATGGAACAGCTTATAGAAATTATCGAATCCCACCCACTTGCTGTGCAGTACGCCGTCAAACAGATTGTAATCTTTAAAAGCGATAATGAGCCCCCCCATAGGCGCATATCTGAAAATAAGATAAAACGCTACGACTGGGGCAAACATGATAAGCAGCGGAATGTTTTGACGGAAACGCTTCCTATCGAACTTTCGGGTTAGTTGCATGCCTCGGCTTCCTCTCTCTGTCGTTTTTCTGTCCCTTACTGTACACCGGGCGGCCCATCCGGACAATCGATCGTTTTCGCCGGATCAACAAAATTTACGAGCCAAGGATAAACAGCTTCGCCGTCTTATTAGATGGCGCGTTTACCGGGAAGTCGAACAATCAGCAGAGGATATACTTTCTGAGACTTATAGAAAAGAACCGCCATTCACCGGATTAACCGGGCAAATGACGGTTCTATATGCGTCAGAGATCGCAGCGATCAACAATATTTACAGATCAACGGATTTCCCGGACACGAAGCGCGAGCGAGCATCCTTCCGGTAGTCCCCGGGCGTTTGGCCGGCCAGCTTTTTGAACGATCGAATAAACGTATTCGGATGCAGGTAGCCAACCTGGATCGTAATCTCCTGAATCGTACAGTCCGTTTCAAGCAAAAGTTCCTTCGCCCGTTCGATGCGGATGCGGGACAAATAGTCGATGAAATTTTCACCGATTTCTTCTTTAAACAGACGGCTGATGTTTTTCATTTGGAAGTCAAAGGCATCACTCAGATGAAGCAATGACAAATCCGGATTCGGGTAATGCTCCTCCAAATATACTTTCATTTGGCGTATAAGCGCGTAATTGCTTTTCGTTTCACGAAGCGCATCCATCTCATTCGCGAACTCCGTCAATATGCCGCGAAGCTCCTGCTGCAACTCATCCAGCGAATCCCAATTCGCCGTCGCTTTGCGGAGCTTTTCGACAGCACCGCTTGTCCAAAGCTCCTGCACATCCGCAGGGAGTTCCATAATCTCTTTATCCAGGAAAAAAATCATGTAGCTGATCAGGTTCGCCAATTCTTCCCGCATATAGATTCCCGTGCGAATTTCCGCAAACAGCTTCTCAAAATGTTCGAGCCTGTTGCCTTTCCCGGTCCGGAGCGAATAGGCTTCGGCGCGAATGTAATGAATAAGGTCCAGCGACTGCTGCTTCCCGACAGGCGGAATTTGCCAATAACCGATAACGTTCTCCTGACCGAGCGACGGTTTATATTGGATAGCCTTCAAAGCTTCCGCGCAAACGTCATGCACAAGCTCAATCCGGTCGGCACTCGAGCCTATCCCTACCGTAATGCCAAAATCGAGATAAACGGCAACCCATTCGTCTAGCTTCTCCGACAAATCGCGCACGATCGATTCCGGCTTTTCTTCTCTCGAAACGGCGGTGATTTGATACAGCACGGTCAATTGATCGTTCGCCGTCCATTCCGACCAGATCGCGACATTCCCCGTTTCGGCGATTTCCTTCACAACACTGGATAAAATGAACTTTAGCAAACTTTGATCGTGGGGCGAATAAGTATCGGTGAACTTGCCGTATTTGTTGATTTCGATGACCGCCACACACAAAGCCGTAAACTCGTGAGGCATGCCGAGACTGACCATCTCCTGCTTCCATTTCTCCGGAGTAAGCGGCCGATTCCCTTCGATCCATTCGAAAAAGAAATGTCTCCTACGGTAAACCAAGTCCTCTTCATGCCGTTTATGAAACGTATGGAACTGCTCGATCATATGGTCCAGCGCGGTATCGATGAACTTATAGTCATCCTGGACGCCTCTTCGAAAAAGTTCAACGCTCTTCTGTTGGGAGAACGTCTGAATTCGCTGGATGATCGATTGAATCGACTTGTATTTGGTCTTGGATACCACTACAACCCATAAGGCTCCGCATAGAAAGAATACAATGCAAACGGCAAGCCAATAATTCGACAATGCCGAAATGAACCGGAACATATTGCCGTCCGCGATTCCGCTAGAAATCGTCCATCCGGAATAGTCCGACCGCATATTCGTAAGGACGGACCCGCTATCGCCCGAGTCGTGATAAATCGGTGAGCCGCTGCGGTCGTCGATACGGATTTGATTGGATTTCGCCGTCGTCAATGTCTGCACGAACCCGCTTAGAGTCTGTAGTTTAACGTTAACAATGATAACTCCGTCATTGCCGGAATTGAGCGGTACGTTTCGTGCCAGCGAGATGTACTCCGTCAGCTCGCTCTGTTCGGTATAGCCCTTACGGACATTCGACCAGGAACGATTCAAAACGGGCTCTTTTAACGCGTCTGCAATGGCTTGCTTATCGATAAAAGCATCCAGCGCGGATACCGAATAAGGCGTCTGCACGGTTCCGTCCGATAAACGGTACATATAGATGGAATCAATGAGCGGCATTGTAGCCATCAGATTTTTCACCCTGACCGATGACAAATAGCCCGAATAATAACGATCATTGCGAAGGCTCGGGTTAAAGAAGGCGAGCAGCGTCTCGTCGGCTGCGATCTCGTTCGTGATCGTATTGTCGATCAGTTTCAGTTGATTATCGACGGATTGAAGCACTTGCTTCGTAAAAATGGCATTCGATTCGACCGCATTTTTGCGCGACAATTCGCTGAACGCCATTAGCAAGGCAAACATGAGGAGGGGAACGATGAAGAGAAAAATAGAGACATAAGAAAGCATCAGACGGCGCAACCATATTTTGTTATTGGCGATTTTCTCTTTCATGGTGACTCTCCTCATTAATACGGACCGTTTTTAATACAGCCATTATACATGAAATAGGGCATGCGGTGTGCAGTCATTATCCTTTATATGCGCCAACCATCGTGCTTTAACGAAAAGGGCTGCCCCTTGGTCACTCTCGCGACTTTTGGAACAGCCTCATCATTGACTAGCGCTCGCAGGGTACATGTCCATCCTCTACCTGACCTAACTCTCTTGCTAGTAACTCTATATCTTCTTTGATCAAAGGCGTAATGAGCGCAAGTTCTTTCTCCAGCGCCTTTTCAATCTGCTCCCTCGCCTCTTGCTTTCGGCCGAGTTTTTGAAGCGTTCGTGCATAATAATAATAGGACTCCGCATGCTTCGGTGCTTTTGCCATCAGCTTCGTGTACATCTCATCCGCCTCGTCCAGCCGACCGAGCAAATAATAGTTTTGCGCCAAATTATCCATGATGGTCAGATCGTTGTCATTAAATGCATAGGCTTCGAGGTTATACGCAAGAGCTTCTTCCAATTCGCCGCGCAAAATTTGGAAATAACCAAAATTCCCATAAACCAACGTGCTCTTAACCTCCTGCGATACTTTCTCTAGGCTGAAGTATGCCTCATCACGCTTGTTCTGTAACCAGTACACAGTCGCTAAATTAATCTTTGCCTGCATGATCATATCTCTGGCTTTCGATTTGTGAAGGACCTCGTCGAACATGTTCTCGGCCTTACTAAGGTCCCCTATTTTCATCAACAAATAGCCATAACCTATCTGATGATTCGGCTGAATGGATTTCGTCCGATAGGCCTTTTCCATCAAAAGCAGGGCTTTATCGCGATCCCCTCTCATATAGGCCAGATTCCCCCTTTGCGCATACAGGGTAGAACGATTGGTATAAACAAAGTAACCTACTATCAACACCATCATGGCTACCCCTATCATCCGGTTATAAGTAAATGAAATCACAATAACCGCTAGCACAACGACGATTTTGAGCACACTTTTTAAAATTGGCGGCATGAATACAACTCTCCCTTTCAACACTATTAAGCTAAAATCATTGTATCAAATTCCTGTCGGCCATACTTGAAGCCGTCGTTTTAAAGCGTCATCGCATGCCCGTGCCGTGCCAAATACGCTTCCTTTTCCTTATAATCCGGCATTATGCTGCCTACCCGCCGCCAAAATGATCGATCATGATTCATATGCAGGAGATGACAGAGTTCATGGATGATGACATAATCAATAACTTCAACAGGCGCCATCGCTAAGCGATAATTAAACGTTATTTTTTTATTCGAGCTGCAGCTCCCCCACTTGTTGACGGACTCGTCGATTTCCACGGTTTTGGGTTTTACTTTCAGCTCGGTTTGATAGATTTTTATGCGTTCTCCTATCACCTTCTTGCAGCTTGAGAAATAGAACTTTTTTAGATTGATTTTCAGCTGCTCTTCCGTTAACCCGTTCGTCTCGATGAGCTCATGTAGATGATAATATCTCCCTAGGTGCAGGAACTTTCCGTTGTCATGATATTCCCTTGTCTTAGGGGTTTCTCGAGCTTTCGCGATGGCTTGCAATTTCTCTAAAATTACGGCCCCGTGCCGGGTCACAGCGCTCATAATGATATCCTCACTTGTATCGTTAGGAGCTTTGACGGTTATGAAACCCGCTGAATCAATATGAATCGACAGCTTTTGCCTTCTTCCGTATTGAACGTCAAATTCAATAATTTGGTGATCGAATGCGATTTTCATAGTTATCATCGTTTCATGGTTATTTTTAATCGAAAAAGGGAATGAGTCAGGGACTAGGATCGCTCCTTAAATTCCCGCTCTTTCCCTCCCATTGTATCATATCTTCGAAACACTCATTCCCTCTTAGGAGACTCCCCCAGAAAGGCGACATTCTGTTCGTTCCCCAAGGTATCGTTCGTTCAGCTTCCACCTTCTCTAATAGTACATCTCAGATGACCCTCGGTGAAAAATAAAAGACCGGAACCACTGCTGTTGAGGCGGTTTCGGTCTTGTTTAGAGCTGTGGATTCGTTAACCGATCCAGTCAATGATACATTTTCTCAGACTATCCGCGGCGTTACAATCGATGAAAGAGCATTAGTGACAAAAGCTACGATACTTTGTCCTTATCACTTTAGCTGCATGTTTTTCAACGATTCCTTTTGATTTTACCGCTTCACCTTATAGAACTCATGATACAGCTTCATCAGCGCCCGCTTCTCGATGCGCGATACATACGAGCGGCTGATGCCGAGCTCCTTGGCGATTTCCCGCTGGGTGCGTTCTTCTCCCCCGTGATCCAGTCCGAACCGCCCCCGTATGACCTCCTGCTCCCGGTCATCCAAAATGTCCAGATGCGCGTAAATTTTGCTTTTCTCGATCTTCAGCTGCACCTTTTCCGCCACGTCGTCCGCTTCCGTGCCTAGAATATCGATAAGGGTAATTTCGTTCCCTTCCTTGTCAGTTCCAATCGGATCGTGAAGCGACACATCTTTACGCGATTTTTTGAGCGAACGAAGGTGCATAAGTATTTCGTTTTCTATACAGCGAGCCGCGAATGTAGCCAATTTCGTCCCTTTGTCCGGAGAAAACGATTCGATCGCTTTAATCAGCCCGATCGTGCCGATCGAGATCAAATCCTCCAGGTCCTCCCCGGTATTGTCGAATTTCTTGACGATGTGAACACAAAGTAAGGTAAATGTTTTGCTACCTTGATGGGCAACCTTGATGAATCCCTACCTGCAGCCTCGTTTGTGTCACTTAACCCATAAGTTTGCCGCTTTGGCAAGCTTATGCTTCCATATTACCGCGGCAAACTTATGCTTCCAAAATAAAAAAGCCCTTGAATACCAAGGACTTCGCACAAATGCCCATACCCGTTTTCTTAACCATGCTTTTGAACTAAAGTTCTCCGTTAGCTAAATCATTCATTGTGTTATCAATCTACTTAGTTCTTGCTTAGCAACTTCTTCAACCCAAGCAACAAGTTGGACAATCATTAATTCTGTATATTGTATATTCTGGATAACCATCAAGGGGTGTAATGTGCTCAAAACAATGGTCATGAGCAAGCATTATTATTGATGAGTTATTCTTATGGTATAGTGTCATATTGCCGTTAGCCTCAAAGGCGAAGGCTATGTAGTCGTTAGGATTGATATAGCTTTCGAACTCTTCATCATTACTTACATCTGCGACGTACGGCGGTTTTTTTTATTTTATTCAATCCTGCCGATACTCGAGAATATCTCCAGGCTGGCAATCGAGTGCTTTGCAGATCGCTTCGAGTGTTGAGATTCGAATGGCTTTCGCTTTTCCATTTTTAAGTATCGACAGGTTCGCCATTGTAATGCCGACTTTCTCCGATAGCTCAGTAACGCTCATTTTCCGCTTTGCAAGCATAACGTCAATGTTAACCACTATCATACGGTCAACTCCTGTTCTTCTTTGAGCTCGATCGCGTTTTTGAGCAGTTTCTCAAGAACTGCGGCAAATACTGCGATTACAACTGGCGCACAGGTTATAAATAGCCCGATGACCATGACGCCTGGTGCGTCTGCGCCGTCAGCTACAAAGTAGAAAAGCGGGAGATTACATGCAAACATGAGTGATACGACAACCGCCGCTCGCTTTATTTTCTTAAGCGCTAAAACAGAGGTTTGCGAAAAAGCGGTATTTGTATCGATGTACCTGAGAAGCTTAAATGCCTGAAGTAGCGTAAATGAATACGCAATAGACGCCACATACGCAGCCAAAGCGGAAAGATAAACTTTAATATCCGGGAAATCCGGCATCATACTATGCGCCATCGCTGGGAGTCCATAAAAACACATCACTAATGCAGGAATTGCCATAACAACCAGAACAACTTTTAAAAAGAGCGTCTCTTTTTTCATCTATTTCACCTCATTTTTGATTTTATCACTTCATTTATCGTTTTACAATAAAAATGTATTGATTCCTTTGTTTGAGCCCAACAAGTTATTTATAAAGAAGAAGCCATACGGCTTATTTGTTCCTCCTTCAAATTTGATCCGAGATACGGACATATTTATGAACCCACTAATTGAAGTTATTCGCGAAAATGATTAAACTATCCTGCCCGTTCGTATTATGGGGTCAACCAGTTCTTACTGGTAGACCTCATTTTTGTGTGGTCGTAAGATAGCGGTAGCCGGGGATCGAACGATTCTGCCCGTGGGAGTTGGATCCCGAGAGCTATACAGTTCATCCCCCCTACTTGTTAAACCATGATTAGGCTGGTTGGGACGATGATCCCGAATCACATGCGATAATGTGGACGACAAGAAGGTCAGGGGTTGCCGGTGAAAATATATTGGGAGTGATTATGTGAATCCTGTCATTGGTTTGGATGTATCCAAAGGGGAAAGTCATGCGCAAGCTTTTGCAAACAAAGGAACGCCCTATGGAAAGATTTTTCGTTTTAAACATGATCTTGATGGTCTTGCGTCTTTTCTTCGTTATGCTCAAGATTTAGAATCCTTTACGGGGAAACGTGCGGCCGTCATATTAGAAGCAACAGGTCATTATCATAGTCCAGTTGTTCAATTCTTGGATGAGCATCAGTTTCTGCATATCGTCATTAATCCGTTACTTTCCCACCAAGCGAAAAAGGCAAATTTACGCAAGGTAAAAACGGATGCCGCTGATGCATACCAATTGGGAGAAATGTTCTACAAAGAGGAACTGGAGCCTTACAAAAAACGAGGCCAATATCTGATGAATTTGCGTTACCTGACAAGGCAACACGAGTCTCTCACGGATATGTACGTTCAAGCAAAATTACAATTCCAAGCGGTGCTGGATCAAGTGTTCCCGGAGTATCATGGCGTGTTTGGTTACCTTTATGCTAAGGTCTCCCTTCGTTTCCTGGCTCTTTATCCAACGTCACAAGCGGTGCTAGCAATGTCCGTGGAAGAAGTCAAGACACACATTCAGAATCTTGCGGGATATGTGAATCCCAACTGTTGGACACTAGAAAGGGCGCAAAAGCTAATGGCTGCAGCAAAGCGTAATCCCTTCAAGGAGATAGCTTTTCCAAGTCATTTAATATCGATGGAACTACTCATCAATTTACTTCTTCAATACCAAGAGCATCTATCCAAACTTGATCAGTCAATAGAGGAGTTGGCTCAAGAATTATTGGAATATGATTTAATGCAATCGATCCCCGGTATTGGAACTAAACTTGCGGCAACAATTTTAGCAGAAATCGGGGAAATCGATCGGTTCGATCATGCAAAGAAGCTGATCGCATTTGCGGGTATTGATCCTAGCGTTTTTTCTTCTGGAAAGTTTACTGCTACTCGAAATCCAATTACTAAACGTGGTTCTAGAAAGCTCAGAACAGCCTTATACCAAGCTGTTCGTTGTGGTCTGCGAAGCTCACGCAACAAAAAATTAAGGGCTTATTACGATAAGAAACGTGCTGAAGGCAAACTGTTTAAAGTAGCTGTGATCGCTTGTGCAAATAAACTAATCCACTGGATTTATGCCATCTTAACCAAGAAAGAAGCTTTTCGCTTAGTCTGAATTAGCAACCCTTAGCCATTGAGGGAAACCTTCCCATATAATGCGGGACGGTTATTTGTTGTCCCCTTTTACGAGTATACCACCCTTCATTTCGTTCATTAATTATTAAATATTGACAGCCTATTAGCTGGTATAACGCAGCGAGGCTGCTGATCCCTTGAATCCGAAGTACCTACGGTAGTCAACACCCCTAAACAAAAGAGACACTACCGATTCGTGTCCCGGCTAAAAAACAACGCAATCATCGAAGAAATCGAGGAACTGCCAACTCCTGAAGACGCCAAGATCAAACGTGATGTCAGAGTCATTCTGGGTAAAGGGAACAAGCGGATGGATAATGCGCTTCGTATGATCGAAACAACCGATAGTCATGGCAGTCCGGTTCGAATCATCACTAATCGTTTCGACCTCACGGCCGAGGAGATCGGTGAGATGTACCGCAGCCGCTGGCAAATTGAAATCTTCTTTCGCTGGGTGAAGCAGAATTTAAAGCTGACCCGGTTCTACGGCGAAGATGAGAATGCCGTCATGAACAACGCTACTGTTTTGTATTATAAATAAGAAAAAGAGCAACCCGTATTACGCGGTTACTCTTTCGCAATAAGACAGAAAGGTGACTAAGTGAACTACTAGCTCACGCACATTACCTTTCTTTCGTAACAATTATCTCAGTCTATGTCCTGATCTTCAATAGACAGGCGCTGGGTATTTGCCGCCGTGAATGACCAAATATAAAAAAGTAGCACGACCGTTTACATTAGCACCTAGGGTCTTTCCATTCTTTCTCGGGCACAATTGAAATAATAATCCGATGTCAAAACCCGATTTACTCTATGGACCAATGAACTCCGTCGTAAGACTAATAGCCCCCCCCCGCAGTCATTGATTACCCCATGTCGATCACTACAAAAATGCAAGGGGTAAGCACCTCAATTCAATTGATAGATGTGAACCATATAAGGCGAGAATGTGTCCGTGTAGGAGCCGCTGCTTATGGTAAGGTTCCTATTTTCATAAACTGGCGATGCAGAGGTTTTACCTGTCAGACCTGCACCTGAAAACGTGGAAGTGACATTGTAACCTGTTTTATTTACCGCAAACAAGTAACGTGCGCCACTGTATTCCCGTACCTTGATATCAAGATCCGAAGATGATGATGAAATATTTTGAGTAACATCTGGTGCTGCTATCACATCTTTCAGCACTTCCAATTCCTGATTTAATACTTTATACGCTGCCCATAGTGGAGGACTATCTGTTTTCATATACCATAGAGTAGGTGCATCAAAGGCATAAAATGCCGTAGATTTCGCTCCATGATTAATCGCAAGATAAGTCATAGCGCGAGTCTCCTCTGGAAGGGGCGCTCTATTCGTAATTCCGTATGATTGGATAACTATGTTCACTGCCTTTCCAGTCGCCGCAACGACGTCAGTCATATCGCTTACGTCTGTAACAGAAGAATTAGGAATGGGATAAGAATGAGCAGACATTATGTCCGTTGCGCCACTATAACTCCCCCCTTGAATGATATTTTTTGTGCCTAGGTTTAAGTATACTGGGTGATTGGAGTCTAAGCTTTTAACCGCGTTATAGGCTGCCTGCATGGTTGCTGCAGAAATCGCATGACCATCAGGCTCATCGTTTAGTACCCAATAGAGTAGAGCCGGATCATCTTTATACGTATTTACCGTATTTGTGATGTAAGTAAGATCCACTTGGGTATTATTAAGATATAAAGCAGCTGCAGCTTTTAAACCAGCTGCTTTAATCTGAGAGAAAGCTGTAGCAAAAGTGACACCACCTCTTTCTCCAATGAGTACCGTGTTGAACCCCTGTGCTTTTAAATCCGTATATTCTGCTGGTTTTGATGTAACTACTGAATACATAATACGTGGTAAAAACGTGCTTCCATTAAGAAGTATTGCTTTGTAGACATCATTAGTTACACTGGTGGTGTCTGGAATTGCCGGGTAAGTATACTTATCCGCCTTCAAAACTTCCTGAATTTCTGTACCCCTGATAAATCCGTCACTTTTCCTTATTAAATAAGCTTTATAGATTGAATATCCTGTAGGAAGAGTTGACACATTGAAAGTGTCTGCAAGATTCGATGTGAGGGTTAAGTATTCTTTGGTAAAGACAGGGGTTGTCCCGCCAAAATTATACCTTTCAAGTTTTACTTTATAGTCTGACAAATTCTCATCAGTCAAGCTTACTGCGAAGTTAGTTGTTACAATTGAATCTGTGCTCCACACATGCTTTTCTGTCATGTTGAAGACAAAAGGGGTAGGTGCACTGCTTAGATTCACATTGTCTAGCCATACAGATCCTACTGCATCTTGACTTAACCAATAATAAATTTGCACAAATGCTGTATCTACAGGAGCAGTGAATACATCGCTCTTTTTGCCCCAAGCGCTTGTTAAAGGAACGTCATTGAAAGCATCGGATATATTAGTAGACCCATCCTGCTTGATAAAGCGCAGCCCCATTTTCAATCCGCCCGCAGTAAGACTGCTCTTCACATAAGATTGAACTTTAAAACTATCTCCTTGATTCACTGAAACCAAATGGCCGCTAAGAACATTCCATCCTTCTGAACTGCTGCCGGTTAACTTAAAAGAGTTTGTTCCTTGATAAGAATTACTCGTATCTATAACTCCGATCGTTGTATTCCAATCGGTCATACCACTTTCAAAACCCGGGTTCAGTTCGAGATTTTGTGATTCAAGGACAACATCATCCACCCACACAGACCCAACCGCATCTTGCGATAGCCACATGTAAATCTGAACGTATTTTGTTCCTGCAGGTGTCTTCATCGTGGGTGTGATGGTTTGGTGCCAATTAGCACCATTTGCCACTACAGTAAAACTGTAGGATTCCACTGTATTTCCTGCATCATCGGTGTACCTCATTCCTATACGAAACGTACCCGACGATACCGTGTCTTTGGAAAATAATTTTAAGACATAATCCTGGTTTTCGTTACTAGCAATGCGTGCAGTTGGATTTGTAACTACTACGTTCCAAGCGCTTGCAGAACCAGTTATTTTGCCGGACTTGGAACCCGTTCTGAATGTAGTTGAATCATAGCTGAATTCGGTCCCGCTGCTTATCCAACTTCCGTTATTAAGTTCAAAGCCAGGATCCAGCGCTAAATTATCCGAAGTCAAAGTTATATCATCCAACCAAACTGTGCCTACTGAATATTGAGGCATTAACAAATATACTTGGACTTTTGCTGTATTTGCAGGAGCTACGAATGTATTGCCCGATCTTGCCCAAGTGCTTGAATTCTTAATTGTATAGAAATTATAATCAATTGTGCCGCCAGAAGCGTTCACCCATCTTAACCCAATTTGATAATTACCTTGAGTCAGGCTAGTATTGGCATACGCATCAAGACGAAAACTTTGGCCTTCAACGGCACTCCAAGTATTGCTTGAAGCAACTACATTCCAGCGATTAGTGGCATCGGAAACATGTTTGAGGCTTTTCGTACCACTATGGGAGGTAGTGGAAACAACACTTTTCGTAGTACTACTTCCACCCCAACCAGTCAAATTAGATTCAAACCCACCATTGGATACCAAATTATTATACGATTGAGCCGAAACAGAAGGTTGCAAGGCAGGTATCAGATAAAATAGCGCGAAAGCCAATGTTGAAAGCAAACCTATCAAAATCAACTTCCTTAAACTTTTTATCATAGCAAACTCCTCCTTGATTATTTTATAATCATTTCGAACCGTAACAATAATCACTATTACCTAAATTAGCTTTCAAGTCCTACTTGATATAAACCGTCAGATCTTCGGCAACACCGCCTTTCCAATAACCAAGACCGATTTTCAGTTTCATTTCTTTTGGTGTTTTGACACTTCCAAGGGTTTGGTAGGGATCGCATATTTTGATGCTCCTCCAGCAAACCGGTCCAACATCCACTTGGCATCCTGTAGCGGATAGACCATCCGATGCTATGAAATCATTCAATCAAAGCTCGATTCTTGCCCAATTGTCGTGCGATGTTTAAGCCACAATTAGCTTTCCAATACTTGTCGGTCTTCTATCAGGCGCTTGCGTAAATCGGCGTAATCGACATCCTGAACCGATGTGCCGTGCCAGATGGCTAGCGCCGCTGCGGTTGCAGCCGATTGTCCCAAGCTCATGAACACCGGCTCCATCCGGATTGAGCCGTACGCGATATGGGAGGAGGAGAGGCAGACGGGCACCAGAAGATTGAGACACTCTTCACCCTTGGGAATGATGGATTGGTACGAAATTGGGTAGGGACCGCTAGGCGGAACCTCAACGTTACCTTCATTGACGCAACGGCCATCAATGACGATGCGCCGGCTGTTGTGAGAGTCCATCCGATAAGCGGCAAGCCCTACGGGATCAGACACTTTGCGGTAGCCACGGCAGTGGTCTTCTGTCATCACCAGGTCCGAAATCATTCTCCGCGCTTCGCGGATGTAAAGCTGTGGAGACCAGCCTCCGAAATCCATATATTCGTCAGCCGGCAACCCCCATTGCAGTGTCTCTTCGCGAACGGCCTCGGGCACGCGCTTGTCGTTGCAAAGGAAATACAGCAAACCCAGATTATAAGTCAAGTGGTTTTGGAAAATTTGCTCGCGTTTTGAGTAGCTGCCTTCAGCCCATTCATAGTTCATTCCTATATAATCGGTTGACACCCCGCCGAAATTGTTCAGATCTGTCTTGCTCTTCGGCATCGATGAGTGAAGCCGGAGGGAGTCCCATACCCCTGCTTCGATATAGCGAGCCAGCAGGGTAAACATCTCGGGATTGTAGTTCGGAGGTTCCGGAAACGGCAGGCGGTTGCCAGGATCATTCGTCAGACAGATACGGAAGTTGTAGGCTTGAACACAGTGATCCCCTTGGCCCTGATAGCCCGGAGCCGCGTCGGATACGCCATGCAGCAAGCCGCTGTCCGGCTTGCCCGGAATAACAAACGGATCGACCCATGCTTTAAAATTATGATGCGGATCGCCGAAATGAACGCCGTTCAACGTTTCCTTGTATACCGAATTCGCTTCACGGCCTACATGATACGAGACTCCGGCTGCAGCCAACAAGTCCCCCTCGTAAGTGGCGTCGATAAACATGTCCGCTTCAATCTGAACGCCGCTCTCCATCACGATGCTCTTGATCTTGCGTTGCGACTTATGAACGGTCGACAAGCGTTGACCATACAGCACCGTGATCCCATCTTGCTCGACCCACCCCTGGAAAATACGATCCGCTACGTGAGGCTCGAAGGTCCATTGCGTGCCGTGACCTTCGGTACATCCGTAGTGGCGCCCCACTGCTTGGTAAAATTCACGTGAGATACCTCCGATCGCAGCTTTGTTGCCGATATCAGTCTGACCAAGTCCGCCGGAGGACAAGCCTCCAAGCTTGTGGCCGAATTCTGTGAGCACGACTGTTAACCCCATGCGTCTTGCTTGTACAGCTGCCGCTACTCCGGCTGAGCTACCGCCGTAGATACATAGATCGGTCTTGTAGGCCTCATTGGACGATGGCGCCGAGGGCTCGTAGTACTTGATTTTGCTGAAATCCAACATATCGAATCACCTCTCTGTAGTTGTGGAATTGCCTTAGTGCGCGAAAGAACTCGGGCGCACTCACCGTGTTTGCTTTTCAGCCCCATGTTCCGATGGATAATAACAGGGCAGAACGATTGCTCCGCCTCGTCGCGCTGGGACGTAAAAACTATTACGGTTGCCACGCCCAGTGGAGCGGAGAATTCACTGCCGTTTGTCTCACTATCATGCAAACTGCGGCCCTGCATAGCTTGAACATCGAGGCGTATATGCGGTATATTCTGGATGAGCTTGCTCTGCATCCGGGCGAGCATCCGGACATCGATTCGCTTCTACGAGTGCACTCTACTTTTCTCGGGCCAACCGGAAATAATAGTACCGCGATAATCGCGATAACCACCCAGTAACGGAGCACGCGAATCAAATTCATCTCTCCTCTAGCCCTGACATTTCGAAGGAGCTTCACAGCATATTGCCCAACTGATGTCGCCCAGCCATGATTAGCGTTGTTTGCTTCTTGATCTCACCCTATCGCTGATCTCTTGCATGTTACTTATTTTTCTTTGTTGCAGCGTACCAATCGTTGACTTCCTTGTAGCTCGCGTCCCCGCCAGCAGCTTTATATTTTGTAAGGAAAGCATCCAAGTTCGAGATCGGCTCTGCGCCTGCGATGTATTTGACCGTCTGATCGTTCAGCATCGCATTCAGCGAGTCATTATTTTTAGCATATTCCTCCAAATAGGGACTGCGGCCAATCGTATCCGGGATCCGTGTTTGGGCAGGCTCTTTGATATTCAAGAAGGCGTAAGCGTCGAACAAACGGGCATCCTTGCGTACGCGGGCCTGCCAGTAGATCGGATAGTTTTTTTCATCCGAGCCGGTCAGGTAAAGGTGCGCACTATTGCGCTCATCGTTAAAAATCGGCAATATCGGGGTATAGGCTCCGTCCTTGTAAGTATAGTGCTTGTTTTCTTCGCCGATGGCCGTTAGCCGGAATGTATCCTTGTCCAGTTTGGCGTTGATCCACTTAATGGCCTCCTCCGGATGCTTCGACGCTTTTGGGATATAGGTAAGTCGATCGAATCCTGCAGGCTCCTGCAAGCCAAACTTGCCTTGCGGTCCTTTAAGGGCCGGCATATAGACCATCTT
This sequence comes from Paenibacillus litoralis, assembly GCF_046244365.1. Classification (NCBI taxonomy): domain Bacteria; kingdom Bacillati; phylum Bacillota; class Bacilli; order Caryophanales; family Paenibacillaceae; genus Paenibacillus; species Paenibacillus litoralis. The sequence goes on from NZ_CP176395.1 coordinate 5,917,326, forward strand.
GGCGTCCGGCTTATTTTTCACCAGCGCATCCGCGAATGCGGGCACGCTGGACCAATTGACCGCTATGACACCAACCTTGCCGCTTGTGAACTTCTCATTCACGTTCGCCCCTTTGTTCACTGCGAATTCTTTGTCTAGCAAGCCTTGCTTGAACAGCTCGTTCATGAAGACGAGATATTCCTTGTAGCCTGGATCATAGGCAATAGGCACTAGCTTGCCGTTCACTTCGTTCCATGTGTTGGACAGTCCGAAAGCTCCTGCCAGGTTGAGCTCAATGGACCCGCTCCCCGAAATCGAGAACGGGATGTTCTGATTTCCATTGCCTCCAGGATCCTTCTCCTTGAATGCTTTCAATACGGTTACCAGTTCATCTGTGGTTGCAGGCATCTTGAGTCCCAGCTTGTCGAGCCAGTCTTGCCTAATCATAAGGGAGCCCGCTACATTGTTTAACGTTTTGACCGGAATGGCATAGATCTTGCCGTCGATCTTGGCGGCATCGAATGATTCCTGCGAGATCGCCGCCTTTATATTAGGTCCGTATTTGTCGATGAGGGGGCCCAAGTCGACCAAAGCCCCTCGCTTGGCATAGTCGGAATACAAAGCCCTGTAGGCGCTCACGCCGGGAGTCGTGATCGTATCGTACGGCTCGGAGGAAGCGATCAGCAGGTTCAGCTTCTCCTGCACGTTTTCCTGAGGAAGCATATCATATTGCACCTTATAGCCGGTTCGCTCCTCTAGCATCTTGCCTACCGGATACGTGTTGTAATCGTCCTTCATCCAAGCTTGCAATGTACGCAATTCAGGCTTGGGCTTCGTGCTTGGGCTGCTCGAATTCGATTGGGCATCCGAGCCTCCGCAAGCTGCCAAGGAGACGGCCATCGCTCCTACAACAGGAAGTATTAGTGCTTGCTTGAAAATCTTTTTCAAAAGCGAACCCTCCTCAAAATAGTTGGAATTTCTACCTATCTATTTCATTAATCTCCGCAGGCGTCCCCGCAAGAGAAGTTAATGCGCCGCTGGGCTAGCTCGGATCCTATCCTTTCACGGACCCGAGTAGAACGCCTTTGATAAAATATTTCTGCAAAAACGGGTATACAAGCAAAATCGGAATAGTGGAGGCGATGACCGTCGCCGATCGGACATTGTCCGGTGAAAGATTCATCAATTCGTCCGAGGAACGCTCGATTCCCACAGTGACAGAACTGGCATTCAAGACAATATCGCGCAGATAAAGCTGCAGCGGTCTGAGCGATGAGCTGTTGATGTAGATCATGGCACTAAAGAAATCGTTCCAGTAAGAGACGGCATAGAATAAAGCGATCGTAGCCATCACCGGCCCGCATAATGGCAGCAGGATGCGGAACAAAATCGTTATTGTACGAGCTCCGTCAATCCGTGCGGACTCCTCCAGACTCTCCGGGAGCCCTTCGAAATAGCTCTTGATGACAAGCAAATTAAACACGCTGAGGAGAGACGGCAGGATGAGCGCCCACAGACTATTCATGAGTCCGAGACCGCGGATCAGCATATAATTCGGGATAATGCCCCCGCTGAACAACATAGTGAATACGAACAAGAGCATGATGAAGCTAATGCCAGGCAGATGCCGTTTGGAAAGCGGATATGCCGTAACTGCCGTGATGAGTAGGGAGAGAAAAGTCCCCACGATGGTAATAGAAATAGAAACCAAAAAGGAACGAAGGAACTGGTTGGATGTGATGACGAATTTCATAGTCTCCAACTGAAATCCGACAGGGAATATCCCGACCTTGCCCGAGACAACCGCCCACTCCTCGCTCACCGACTTGGACAATACATTGACAAAGGGGAGCAGCGTCGCGATTGCCAATAGAAGCAGCGTGCCGTAGACAACAGCATCCAGGGTGAGATCACTTATGGTACGTTTCTTCATGAGGTCGCCTCCTACCAAATACTACGTTTCACAAACTTTCTGCTAAGGAAATTGCCGGACATAACCAGGATGAAGGCGATTATGGAGTTGAATAAACCTACGGCCGTAGAGAAGCTGTAATCCATTTTGCCTAAACCGACCCGATACACATAAGTTCCGATGACATCGCCCGTCTCATAGACGACCGGATTGTACATAGTTAGGATTTGTTCAGTCCCGGCATCCAGCAAATGCCCGATGCGCAGGATAAGCATAAGTACGATCGTGGGGGCAATCCCCGGCAAAGTGATATAGATCATTTTCTGAATCCGGCTGGCTCCATCGATCGATGACGCTTCATATTGGTCCTGGTCGATGCCGGCGATCGCGGCGATGAAAATGATGGCGTTCCAGCCGACTTCCTTCCACCCCGCTGTGAATACGATCGTCCCGCGAAAAAAATCGTTGTCAATCAGGAAGGAGATCGGTTGACCGCCGAACCATTGAATCACCACATTCACGATCCCGCTCGACGGAGACAGGATGTTGATGAACAAGCCGGAGATAATGACCCATGACAGGAAATGCGGCAAGTACACGAGCGTCTGTACCGTTCGCTTGAACCACATTTTTGTTACTTCATTTAGAAACAACGCTAGGATAATCGGGATCGGGAACAGCAATACGATCTTGTAGAAGCTGATGATCAAAGTATTTTGAAAGACTTGCATAAACTCGTCCGAATGCATCAGCTTGCGAAAATGCTCTAGCCCCACCCACTCGCTTCCGGCAATGCCATCAAAAATATTAAAATCTTGAAACGCAATGATCACTCCGTACATCGGGGTATATCGGAATATCAGTAAAAACGCGAGTCCTGGAAGAAGCAAAGCATAGGTATCCAAATTGTTGCGGAACAACTTCCATCTGTATTTTCTAACTTTGTTGCTTCGAACTGACGAGTGTGTCTCGTTCAGCTCAGGGGTAATACTGCTCATCGATTGACCTCCATCTCCATGTTCGGAACCTGCTCATGCATGTACTCCCAGTATAAGTGGCAGGAGGCGATCGATTGTAGGAGGCAAAACTTCAATCTCTGGTCGAATCCTATAGACCTTGGAGGAACCCGTTGCGATAAAAAAAAAAGAGAACCTCTGGTTCCCTCCATACCTATCATTTGTACCCGATCAAGCCTATTGCTTATATGGCTCGAGCCTGATCCGTACGGATACAGAAGTGCCTGCACCCAATCGGGAAGAAATACTGAGACCCGAAGTATCACCTGCAAACAGCTTGATCCGTTCATTCACATTATACAGCCCATAGGAGCTGCCTGAGCCATCTGGCCGGGTCTGAAGCTGCGGTTCGACAAGAAGCCGCTGCGCGCGTTCCTCCTCCATTCCAATTCCGTTGTCTGACACTATAAGGATCAACTCGTTCTCCTCGCGATAGGCTCTAATCAGGATGGTTCCGAATTGAGTTTTCATTTTACGGATTCCGTGCAAAAGCGCGTTCTCTACAATGGGCTGGAGCGTAAGCTTGGGCACGATATAGTCGAGCACGTCTGGATCCGGCTCGATCCGATACTCGAACGAATTCAAAAACCGGCTCTTCTGAATATCCAAATACACTTGGGCCAAGTTCAGCTCGTCTGCCACACTCATCACATCCTTCCCCTTGTTCAAGCTCAGCCGGAAATACTTGGCCAAGGAATCGATCATCTTGCTAATATCGTGATTGCCATGTCCAATGGCAATCCAGTTGATCGTATCGAGCGTATTGTACAGGAAGTGAGGATTGATCTGCGCTTGAAGCGCTCGCAGCTGAGCCTCCCTCTCGAGAACTTGCGCCTTGTAGGTTTGCTCCATTAAAGACCGCACTCGATGAATCAATACATCGACGCTATGTTCCAGCATCACGAAATTCCCGTCCGGCATCGGATGCGGCACGTCGAGCCTCTCGATCCCTTCCTCGCGAATCACGCCAATGACCTGCTGCAGGCGGCGATTCATGCTTCGAATAATCAAAGCAAGCAGCGCAAAAACCAGTAATAGGAACATCGCGAAAATACCAGCAAGCGTAGCTATGCCGGCCGACTTCTTCAGCTTGACCTTTTCGGAAATGTTGGAAGCGGATACTTGCAACACCACCTTCCAGCCGGTAGGCTGGATCGTCGAAAACATGCCGTATTCGTTCTTGTTGTGCAGCTGGAATTTGACTTTTCCTTCCGTGCCTTGTCGAATAACCGACTGAACCTCCCCTTCCAAGGATGTACCGATTCGCGATTTATCGGCATGCGCCAAAATAACCCCGGATTGATCGACAAGAAAGACGTTGTTCGGCTTCGCCTGATCGAGATCGGCCAAGATCTCCATGACCAGCTTCTCCGAAACGTCTATGAGCAAAATGGCGGACACTTGGCCAAACTGTTTGGAATCATGTAGCAACCTCGCACTCGACATGATATACACATCGCCGGTGTCAATGAAATATTGCTTGTAGATGTCGCTCCATACGATCGCACCGTTAGCATCCAGTACCTTGTTGTAAAAGGGCCAACTCTTCAAACTGTCCAACGAAAAAAAGTTAAACCGTTCTTCCGCGAGCATGGTTGTATTTTTTACGAATAAGCGCATTCTGAATACATCTGTATTCGTCTGAACGGTCTCTACCAAATACCTTAGATCCTTCAAAACTTCCAACTGCCGCCCTATGCTCGGAACGTCGTCATCTTGCAAAAATTGATTGAGCTTCTGATTCATCGACGCTGCATTGCTAATGTCCCGGATGTGCCCTAACCGGTAAGACAAATTATTGCCCGCCTGCTTCACTGTCTGCAGCATCGAACTGGTAACCTCCTCCTCCAAGATCGAGGCTGTACGCTCATTATAGACATACACCAGTGCAATTGCAGGCAGGAAGACTAAGGTGATAAAAGTAAGCAACCATCTCCGGGGCATGCTTAGCCGGCGAACAACTTCTCTAACCGAGCCTGCCGTATTGCGGACGAATTCAACCAAACGGATCATCGCCTCTTTCAGGAATGCCTGGTTTCTCGATATGCGCTTGGCGTGAACCCAGTTACCTTTTTGAATAGCTTACTGAAATAACTCGGATCGGCATAGCCGACGGCATAGCAAATAGCATAAGTCTTGTAGGTGGGGTCCAACAGCATTTTTTTCGCTTGCTCGATTCGATACAACGTCAAATATTCATTAACCGTCTTCCCTGTCTCCTGCTTGAATAGCAAGCTTACATAGGTATCGGTCAAAAACACTTCTTTCCCGATTTCCGATACGGTAAGATCATTTTCGGTGTAGCGCCTCTCAATGATCGCCTTTACTCTTTCTACTAGATTGTTCGCTCTACCGTTGCGCCGTTCTCGGATTCTGACGCACACCTCCAGCAGGTACATCTCCAGCAGTTGGCGCAGCTCGGTAATCGTCTCTTGCTTGAATAGCTCTTCCCACAGTTTGGCTTCCCTTTTTTCAAGTTCCTTGTCTTGCAGGCTCAGCTCCAGCATCAGCTGTCCAGCCAGGAGGACGATCTGCAATATTACATTGCGACTATATTTGGGCCCGCCTTTACGATGCCGCGCCAATCCATCGAATAGCTCGTCGAGTGCCAAGCCAAGTTGAACGGGATCGGCTCCCTTAAGGATCGACACCAACTTGCCGATTTTGGCCGGATCAAACGAATACGAACCTTCTTCATTCGGCTCCAGCTTAGTTACATTCAAACTATCCATCGTTAGAATCTGGTTTTGTCCCAGATACCATTTGCCGTCCGCCGCTTCCCTTGCCTGCTCGTAAGAGCCAGTTAGCCCATCCAACTGGGGCACACGGTCGCCTATCCCAATCGTGACGCTGATTCGGAGCCATCGCTGTAGACTTACGCGCAGTTGAGCAGCCAGTTCAAACAATTGCTCCTCTGGGTCTTCCGCTTCATTCATTCGCTTGATCTCTGCAGGATCGGTCGAAGTCAGCCCCTCTCGCTTCTGCTCTGCGTACACGATCCCGACGAACTCACCCCTTCGATGCTCGAACACGAATCCGTTTAGATATTCATTTATTACTTCCTGGCACACATTTTGAACGGCATAGGAGAGAATCTGGAGATCCCGCTCCGAATACATGTCCAAGATATCGGTGAAACGGTCGATCGATACTACAATGACCCAAAAGGCAGCTGTGTAAGGCATGCTCAAGCCGAGGAATTCCATCCGTTCCCGAACCCGGTCTGGCTGGGCAGCTCGTTCGCGAATCAGCGACATTAGAAATTTCTCCCTGAGGAGGGGCATGCTCTCTTTTAATTTGATCTGCATCTCCTGAATCACATTCCGCTCCGAGTGCTCCGCATCCAGCTCGGCGACGACCCGTTTGATGACCGTCTTCAGCTCTGTCAGATTAACCGGCTTGAATATATAATCAACCGCACTCACCTGCATCGCGGACTTCAAGTAGTCCGAGTCGTCATGTCCACTCACGAATACGATTTTGATATGGGGAAAACGCCTCCGAATTTCATTCGAAAGCGTAATCCCATCCATATTGGGCATTCGCACATCGGTCAATACGATGTCCGGCATGTGCTGTTCGACCGCTTCCAGCGCCGTATCTCCGTCATCCGCCTCACCGGCGAACTCGATATTGTACTGCTCCCAACTCATATAACTGCGCAAACCGAACCGAACCGTCGGTTCATCGTCCACGACCAGAAGCTTGTACATCGTGCTGCGCCTCCTTCCGTTCCCTTCAGTATAAGTGCTGAGGGAAACGATCTGGTACAGGGTAAAACCAGAATATCTGGTGTTTCTCTATACGGTTTATCGGTCTATAGGCCTGATGTCACGCGACTCCCAAGAGATCGCTGTGTCCACATACGGCTCTTCCCCATTCACGACGGCAATATCTTTACATCCGTCTCCGTTCAAGTCGGTTACGATCAGCTTTCCGTTCATTGGCCCCCATGGCCCCATCTGGGACAAATACTCGAACTTGTTCGTGGCGGTCTGCAAGTAAACCGTGAACGATTGCTGCGCCCGATTCCAGAACAGCACGTCCTGCATCCCGTCGCCGTTGTAGTCGGCTACTCTCACTTGTCCGTCGACTCCAGACGGTAGCTCCAAGGTAGGCGCGTTCTTCTCCCACTTGCCAGTAGTTAAGTTCGGCGACAGCTGCAGCCAGCGTGAAGATCGAGTAAACGGGACCACCAGCTCTTCCCTGCCGTCCCCGTCCAAGTCGCCCGTCACGAGCTGCGCCAGCTTCCGCTCGAGCGGAAGCGGTGCGAGCGGACGGTAAGAATCGCCCTGCAGAGCGATCGCCTCCAGGTGCGTCCGATCAGCCGTCCGTCCGGCCAACACCCAGCCCGCTTCCCCCTCATTCAGGGCATACAGCTCCGACCATCCAGTCGTACTCACCTTCCAAGTCCGGGTCAATGTGAAAGTCCCGTCCCCTGCCCGATAGGCGTTCAGCGTCCCGTCGAGCCGCATGACCCACAGATCGCTTCTGCCGTCCCCATTGTCGTCGAGCATCGTCCATACTTCGCCCGACTTCAGCGGAATCCGTGCCCATACCGCCGCTTCGCCGATCGGCTCGTTCCGGAATCCGGTGAAGCGGCCGCGCTGAACGCGGAGCTCCCCCTTCTCCCCGTCCCATTGCACGACGTCCGGCTGCCCGCCACCCGTCACATCGGCCAGCTGTACGCTGGATTCAGAGGCCACCTGCAGCCGCACACTCTTCGCCGGTACGAAGGGCACGAAGTCCGTTAGCGAGATGAATTGATAGGATCGCTGCTCCAGCTGCAGCAGCAGTCGCTGCATGATGCTTTTCCCCTTGCCTGCATACTGATATTGGGGCAGCCCGTCTACGATGATGGGATCGCCCAGGCTATTCAGCACCGGAGTCAAGTGCTTGAACTCGAGGAACGTAGGATGAAGCTATCGGTATAATCCGCTCTAATCGTTCGATTTGTGTACATTATATGCTAAAGCGTTTTCAAAGTCATCCATAAAAAAAACTCCAATTCGGAGTGCCGCAGCTAGCAGCAAATCGACTTGGAGAGGTCGTTCTGTAGGTACTTCGTCAAGCGGCAGAAGCTGAGGATCGCGTGCTGCGATCAGCGGCCAGGAAGCCGAACAACAGGGTGAGCGCGGCCAGGCAGAGCACGCCTCCGATCAAGAAAGGCAAGCCGATGTTCAAGTGGAACGCTCCCATCCCCATCAGCGGTCCCGCGATTGGCCCAGGCTGTCCATCGAAGAGCTGAGTCCCGACGCCACGCCTTGGCCCACCTTTGTCTTCTAAGTAATCAGCGAGGTTACGCATGGGCGGATGAGCGCATTCCCTACCGCGATTTTCTTGTGAAGTTTTATGCAACGCTACTGTTCATTAATAATTAAATATTGACAGGCTATTTGCTGGTATAGGTTAGCCAAATGCCGTTTTTATTATCGAGTATCCCCCCCCCACAAAAGGCTGAAAAATCTGCGGAAAGGGTACCATTACAGATACATAATAGCATTAGTAAATCGTTTTCAAAGCAAACTTAAGCAAAAACAAGAACAGGGAGGCTAGCCCCCCTGTTTCTGTACAACTTTAGCTGCGTGCTTCTCAACAATCCTCTTTATTTTAGTCCAATCCTCTAACTCCTTCTGGAACATCAAGATCCTGTATTGCCGATCACACTCATTCATATAAGGATAATCATGGAATTTAATGTTTCGTTCAAGTGCTTTCTTTAGTATTTGAATGTTTTGGTCTATTTCATCAATCAGCTCTTTCAAAATACTCTATCCTTTTGAAATTATTTTTTCACCTTATAAAACTCATGATACAGCTTCATGAGTGCCCGCTTCTCAATTCGCGATACGTACGAGCGGCTGATGCCGAGCTCCTTGGCGATTTCCCGCTGGGTGCGTTCTTCTCCCCCGTGATCCAGTCCGAACCGTCCCCGTATGACCTCCTGCTCCCGGTCGTCCAAAATGTCCAGATGCGCGTAAATTTTGCTTTTCTCGATCTTCAGCTGCACCTTTTCCGCCACGTCGTCCGCTTCCGTGCCTAGAATATCGATAAGGGTGATTTCGTTCCCTTCCTTGTCGGTTCCGATCGGATCGTGCAGCGACACGTCTTTACGCGATTTTTTGAGCGACCGAAGATGCATAAGTATTTCGTTTTCTATACAGCGAGCCGCGAATGTAGCCAATTTCGTCCCTTTGTCCGGAGAAAACGATTCGATCGCTTTAATCAGCCCGATCGTGCCGATCGAGATCAAATCCTCCAGGTCCTCCCCGGTATTGTCGAATTTCTTGACGATGTGGGCAACCAGCCGCAAATTATGTTCAATCAGCAGGTTACGTGAAATTTGATCGCCTTCGGCCATCCGTTTCAAGTGCTTCATTTCTTCCTCTTCCGCAAGCGGCTGCGGGAAAGCGTTATTCTTGACATAAGAAACGAGCAATGAAATCTGTTTGATAAACAATGCGACCGCAGCAAAAAATCCAGGCATCGCGATAGCCACCTCCAGACGTTCTAATCCCGCCAGTAACAAGAAACAAGTCTGTTACATTGTATGTGGGCAGCGGCCTATCCGTGCCTGTACGGGGGAAATAAGCGGGGGAGGCATGTTAGCATAAGGAAAGACCGCTTCTCGTATGGAGAGGCGGTCTTTTCGTGTAGCTTGATTATTAGTTGGAGGAAGTTCTTCAAACTAGACTAAGAAGTGTCGTGTTTTTTTATTTTTCATAATACAAATGCTCTGGTTTTACATCTAAATCACGATTTGCTAAATCGAGTGCAACTGCTAATATAATTTGTGACATTTTGCGAAGCCCTTTTTTATAGTGCTTATCAAGAGGCTCACTTTCAATTATTGGAGCAGTATTGAGATCATTGCGATCTAATTCCACTCTAGCAATAACGTTGTTATTAATAAGAATCGTAAAAATATCTTCTCCCTGCTCTGGAAGCCATTTAATGATATATGCGGTTTTCATATTTGGAAAGCAGGTTCTTAGTACAGCTAAAAGCCTCATTTTATCTTTGTCAATAAATAATGATTTATGCGCTTTAATTAATTGTTCTCTGCAATCCTTTTCCGTCTTGCTTCCAATCAGTTTCAATTCACGGAACTCCTCGTGGTTAGCACTCATTCACTTATTTTGGCAAACTTAAGCGACTCCGACACATTACGTAACCGGTATCCATATGTTTGTTAATTTATTTAAAGATTTCCATCGTTCTTTGTTGTAAGCTCCGACTAGCATCCCTTGGCCAAGATCGAAATAATAAAATCTCCGTTTGCTGCCATGTTTCTCAAGGAGTTCCGAGAATAGCTTGAAAATACTGATATCCAACCAGTCGTCATCTGCTAATAATTCGTATTTGTATGTATTCCCGTTAATCTTAAAGGAAACCCAAATCTCATTGTTTTCTATGTCCACATAATCAGATATTTCATTGACAATAAATTCATCCTTCAATATTTCAGCTATTCTCTTGATTATCGGAATGTAATCACCGTGATCTTCAATACATTCTCTATCAAAATGCCAGAAATCGTCACTAGCATACAAAAAAGAATTACCATTTGAAGCTAACTCTGAGCCCATGGCAATAAAGAGAAGGTAATATGGCTTTTCTTCATACTCCTCTCTTCTAAAATCAGAAATGACTTGATCAAGGCTTATCCCTGGATTCAGTACAATTCCGATATTTTTGACTTTGTGGTATTGTTCTTCAACTGTGAGTGTCTTTCTGAACCACCTAAACAATCGAATTTCTCCTTAATGTTTTATTTATTTGCAGCACCCACCATAAAATAATGACTCTTCTCGTTCGAAGAAACGTACAACGTAACCCGTTCACCGGATTGCGTCGAGCCTTCCATAACGTAATACAGAGGCGTCAAATGTTTCGCCTGCTCCGGCATTAGTTTGAGTTCTTCCTTGTTCAGTAGTCGGTACACGAGCGAGTCGATTTTTTTCATTCCAACCGTCTCATAGCCGACCAGCTTAGCCTGATCTTCATTGACGAGCGGGGCGCCGACTATTATATCCATGTTATAAAATTCGATCGTCTTTGTTTCATCGTTGTATTGGACATGCGCTTTAAGATTCTCCGCAACGAATCGAGCGGGTAAGTATGCATTTCCGTTATGATTGAATACGAAGTAGTCTTCATTCATTTGTTTTTCTTCGCCTTCAAAAGTTACTTTCACGGGAAATAAATTAACTTCTACCTTATCTGAAGCATAAGCCAAGCTTGAAAAAGCAAGTAACAGTCCGGCGCCTAATCCCAACAGCCATTTCTTTTTCAGAGGCGATCTCCCTCCTTCCCTATTCCAGACACCCTAATGGCCTATATCCACCTTAATTGACTATAGGTTTCGGATAAACCATTTTGGAAGCCCCAACCCGTTTCTTCCGAATCGGACACGATCGCTTCCAGCCGCTCCTTATATTCCTCAAACAGTTCGCCGGTTTCGTCTTCATTGACCATGCGAATCGCATCGGCATATACCGATTCCATACTGTAGTAGAACCGTTCATCAATATCTCCATAGGTAACGGTAAATAAAACGCCCTTTTCTACATAGATCAGCTTTAGCTCGAAACTATATTTTTCGTTGTCCGTGAGTCGTTGGAATTCCGCGATCGCTTTTTTGGCTTCCTGAAGCCTCATTTTGGGCGTGCCGCGCTCGGGGAAAAATTCCTGTTCGACTTTAACACGGTATTCATGAAATAACGTCTCCACCGCTTCTTCCCCTATCACTCTCACGGCAAGAAACCTTTCCATATCCTTGCTCGCGTCAAAACAAGCCTTCACCAGCTCGATCAGCTGCTCTTGGCTCAAGGTTTTCAAATGCTTGTTCAGAGCCGACTTGGACAGCTTCACAGACTTGCTCTTGCTTTGCTTCTGAGCCGATTTCGGTTTACTCTCCTGCGAAAGCGACTTCGGAACAAGCTGCTTACTCTGCTTTCGTAGCGATTGATTCACTTCGTTTGTAGAAAAATGCTCGGGATCATAGCTTCCCTCCAGCCAATTGACTATATCGTCGCGCTCCGAGCTTTCGGGGCCGGCAAGTACTTCAAGCATATGCAGATGCCCCCACGCACCGCCCGCATCTTCCCGCGGACAATTGCGTTGTCCGTTTAAACAAACGGGAGTCGGGTCCATCGATGCCGAGGGATCGATTTTTACCAGCGTTATCGTGTGCTGCCAATCATCGCCAAGATCATAGGTGTAGGAGAATCTCGTACTTTCTTGTTTAAGATGCTTGCCGACGGTTTCCTTTCGGGCATTCAGCTTGCCGCGAACGTCCATTCCTCTCGAAGCCGGATCCGGCAATCCAATCGATAGATAGCCGATCTGGAACTCGTATAAATGGTAATCCTCCCACCCCATGACGGTTTGGATGATTTTATGCAGCTGATCGAACGTTACGTCCGGATGGAACTTAAATTCCCTCCAAATTTTAGGTTCGATATCGACCAATTCAATCGTACAAATATAGGTCATCGCTTCATGTCTCCTTTATGCTCTGTAAGCTTTGTATGTCGTATTAATGGATCTACTTTCCAATATACCAGAACCTTTTGCATCTCGCTAACCGGCCTTTAGCTTTTCACCAGCGCCTCTTTCCAGATCAATGATGCGTCATTACGGACTTTCAAGGCCCTATTTACATTCAAAACGCCTAAGGTTGCCCTATAACGGATTTTGAAGTACTTATTCAGAGGGTTCCCCTACATCGGAGCCAAAAATAGCTTGAATAACGCCGCGAAAGTCCGCTAACCCGAAGCAACCGGCGATAACAACCGAATAAGACCCCGAAAATCCGTTATTTCACCGACGTTAGACGTCCACACCTTACTATCATCATTGTCCCGCCAAATCTCTTAACCGCTCCTTCCTCGAGGCCACCTTCTATAGTCTCAGGCTCGCCTCGCCGAGGCCACTCTCGATCTCTTTTACCCGCCTCACCGATGCTATTCTCTTTTAGCTCTCTTGCTCGCCTGGCCACCGGGGCCGTTCCTCCCCAGCCGAATGCATGTGTTTGTTTACTCCTCCCCCCCATTCACCGGTCCCCCGCAGCAACCTCACCCGTCAGCCCATCAACTGCCTGGCCTCCAAATACAGTACTTGAATGAACTTTTTTACGTTCAGCCGCACGGCGGATTGCTTCGGATCGAGATCGCTTTCGATTTCGATCATTTTTTTGCGGACTTCGCTGAAATCGAAAAATCGGGAGGCGTAATTTTCGAATTTGGCGTTGGCATAGTCGGTCAAGCCGAGCGAAGCCAAATGAACAAGCGCTTGGGAAATGGCCCGGCGCACCCGCTGCTCCGCGGCTTTCATTTCTTTTTTCAATGCGTCCCCTGACGCTCCGGTTCCCAATTTGCGCACGGCGATAAGCTCGAATAACCGCTGCAGTGGAGGAAAGCCTTCGTCCGCAGGGCTCTCTTTTTCCAGGCCGTACAGCACCTCCAGCATATCGAGCATATCCTTGCAGCCGCTCTCGCCGATCATGCCGAGCTCGGACAACAGGAAGTTCCCTGGCGTAACAATGGATTTAGACGCATACGGATGAGCGCCTCTCCGCTTATCCTGTTCAATGCCCAAGCCGGCCAGCGACCGTCTGATTTCGTGGATCGAGTGCTGCAGCTTCATCCTCTCGGTCACCCGCTGAATGACGGCGATGACCTCCAAGCGGTTGATCGGCTTCGTAATAAAATATTCAATGCCGAGAGAGTAGGCGCTGCCGATCATTTCTTTCGATTCCACCTGCGAGATCATGACGATTTTGCCGTGGAACGTCTCCGCAACGGCTCGTACCGTTTCAATGCCGTCCCGTATGGGCATCAGCAAATCGATGAGCAAAATATCGACTTCCTTCATTTCCAGCAAGCCGTTGTCCACGTATATTCCGTCCGTCGCTTCGCCGGCTACGACGCCTAAATCTCCATCCTCGATGAGCTGGGTCAGCATATAACGAATGGCGGGATCGTCATCTACGATAAAAAAACGCATGTCATGTCACCCTTTTATGAATCAGATTATGAATCGGGAGCCGTAAGGTGAAGGTCGTCCCTGTTTCTCCGGTGTGGCGGCTTTGAAAGTTTACCTCGCCTTGCAGGCTCCCCGCCAGTTCTCTCACATAATAGAGTCCGATGCCGGTCGACGGATTCCCGGAAGCATCGAATTTGGTCGTGAATCCCGGCTCGAATACCGCTTCGCGAACCTTAGGCGAAATCCCCGGCCCGTTATCGCGGACCTCGAGCACCAGCCATTCGCCGTCAAGAGAAGCGGAAAGCGTGATAATCCCTGCTGCGGCAATCGATTCTACGGCATTGGCGAGCAAATTATTCAGCAGCGACAGCACGGTATAGATCGGATAGAGCGGATGGTCGCCGCTTACTTCCAACCGGAAATCGATCGTTCTGCCCAGCATGCGGGCGTAATTCCGGTTCGTTTTCAACGCAACTTCGCACAATTCGGGCAACGGCATCATATCCGCCGAGCTTTCGCTCGAAATGATGTTGGAAATGCCGGCGTAAATGCGCTGGTTGTCCTTTTTGATTTCATGAACCTGTCCGGCGATTTGCAGAGCGCTTCGAGCCAGCGCTTCGCCGTTAGGCAGCGTCTTTTCGTCCTTCAATAGCTGGTACAGCTCATAGCTGTCCCTCGTGATGCGCTCGGCGTCCTGCTGCGTTTTTTTAAGCTGTATCGCTTCCTCGTACAGATGGGAGATGACCAGCAGCATCTGTTCGAACTGCTTTCGCTGCTGCCGTTCGGCAATTTGCCGCTCCCGGTGATTGATCAAAATAAACAGGCCGACGACGCAAAAGCTGCGGAATATCGCGATCAGCACGATCTCATTCGAGGCAATCACCGAAATCTCGTCGCGGGCGTTCGGGTAACGGAACAGCAGCTCCGCGGCATTGGCGGCAATTTCGGTGACGACGGCAAGCAGGCCCAGAACGAACGGACGCTGCCGGAAGCGCTGTATGCGGAGGCAGTAAAACAGTACCGAATAGGTCAAATAGTAGAAAAAGGCGGGATAATGCAAGTCGAATGCCTCGAATCGATGAATCATCCCGTTAACCGCCACATCCTCAGCGATCCGAAATGAGGTCACCGACAGCGCCGTAATAATGCCTAGCGCCAGTGTAGGCAATTTCCGGTTCCACAGCAAAAAGAACAGAAATGCCGGCGTGCCCAAGCTAACGCGAAAATCGTTATAGAAGGGATAAAATTTGAATTCCCCCAGTAAGGACACCGTTACAGCCATCATGATGACAAAGCCTATCTTTTTTTTCACGGACAATTCCTTTCGCGCTTTGTAGGTTTGTGTAGGATTCGATAGGTGCTCATTTACAATCATTTTACCAGCCGCACGATTATTGAGAAAGCGCTTAAAAAAATTCGCGACGAGGTGAAAGTATGAAAAAACTCGGTTTGGCTTCACAGGTATTTATCGGTTTGGCGCTCGGTATTGGCGTTGGCGCCGCCTTTTATGGAAATCCGGCGGTTGCCGCTTATTTGCAGCCGGTCGGCGATATTTTTATCCGCTTGATTAAAATGATTGTCGTTCCTATCGTAATCTCCTCCCTTATTGTCGGAGTGGCCGGCGTCGGGGACATCAAGAAGCTGGGAAAGCTCGGCGGCAAAACGCTGCTTTATTTCGAAGTTGTCACGACCGCAGCAATCGTTATCGGCCTGTTTATGGCCAATATTTTCAAGCCCGGTGCCGGTCTCAATATGGATCATTTGACGAAGACCGACATCACCAAATATGTCGATACGGCAGACGCGGTGAAGAGCCACGGATTTGCGGATACGTTCGTTAATATGGTACCAAGCAATATTTTTGATGCATTGACAAGCGGAAATATGCTAGCGGTCATTTTCTTTTCCGTTATTTTTGCGCTTGGCGTTGCGGCAATCGGCGAAAAAGGCAAGCCGGTTATCGCTTTCTTCCAGGGCGTATCGGACGCGATGTTCTGGGTGACGAATCAAATTATGAAATTCGCTCCGTTCGGCGTTTTTGCCCTGATCGGCGTAACCGTTTCCAAATTCGGCGTTTCCTCGCTCATTCCGTTAAGCAAATTGGTTCTGACCGTCTACGGCGGCATGTTCTTGTTTGTATTTGTCGTACTGGGTTTTATCGCCAAGATGGCGGGGACCAGCATCCTTTCCTTAATCAAAATCTTGAAGGACGAGCTGGCGCTGGCTTATTCCACGGCAAGCTCGGAAACCGTACTCCCCAAGCTGATGCAGAAAATGGAGGAATTCGGCTGTCCCAAGGCGATTACTTCGTTCGTGATCCCGACCGGATATTCGTTTAATCTTGACGGATCCACCCTGTATCAAGCGATTGCCGCTCTCTTTATCGCGCAAATGTATGGCATCGATCTCTCGATTACGACGCAAATTACGCTCGTGCTCGTATTGATGGTCACATCCAAAGGCATCGCAGGCGTGCCCGGCGTTTCCTTCGTCGTGCTGCTGGCCACTCTCGGGTCGGTAGGCCTTCCGGTGGAAGGCCTTGCCATTATCGCAGGCATCGACCGCATTCTCGATATGGCCCGTACGGTCGTAAACGTGCTCGGCAACGGCTTGGCGGCGATCGTCATGTCCAAGCTGGAAGGACAATACGATAAGACTCGGGCTAAACAATATTTGAAAACGGTAGTCGAATCCAAACAAAAGCAAGCGGCCTAAACGTCTGAGATAAATTCAGAACGGAGCTGTTCAAGAGGAGAGTATTTAACTATGCCAGCAACTAGCGGTGCCAATACGTATATGATTTACCGGCTTAAACTTGAGAAGCCACTGGCTGTATTTAGCGAGATCGCCTCGATCATCGACAGCAACGGCGGAGATATTATCGGGATTGACGTCATTTCGTCCGGCCGGTCCCAAACGATACGCGATATTACGGTCAACGCTGCCGACCCGCTCCAAAGCGAGCGAATCGGAGAAGCCTTGCAGCGTCTGGAAGGCGTGGAAGTGATTCATGCTTCGGACCGGACGTTTCTCGTGCATCTTGGCGGCAAAATCGAAATGAAATCGAAAATCCCCGTGAAAAACCGTGATGATTTGTCGCGCGTTTATACGCCGGGAGTCGCACGGGTATGCACGGCGATTGCCGAATCGCCGGAAAAGGCATATACGTTAACGATCAAGCGCAATACGATTGCCGTCGTATCGGACGGAACGGCAGTGCTTGGACTCGGCGATATCGGACCGGAGGCGGCGATGCCGGTTATGGAAGGCAAAGCGATGCTTTTCAAAGAATTTGCGGGAATCGACGCCTTTCCGATCTGCTTGAATACGAAGGATCCGGAGGAAATCATCCGCATCGTAAAAGGCATCGCTCCCGCATTCGGCGGCATCAATCTCGAGGATATCTCCTCGCCGCGTTGCTTTGAGATTGAAGAACGGTTGAAACGGGAACTCGATATTCCCGTCTTCCACGACGATCAGCATGGCACGGCCGTCGTTCTGCTTGCCGGCTTGTTGAACGCGGCGAAAGTAACGGGGAAACGTCTGGAAGCCTGCAAGGTTGTCGTCAGCGGAATCGGCGCGGCGGGCATTGCTTGCACCAAAATGCTGCTTTCCGCAGGCGTCCGCCATATCGTCGGCGTCGATCGTCAAGGCGCCATCCGCCGCAGCGCCGTCTATGACAATCCGCAGTGGAACGAGTATGCCCGGCTGACGAATCCGGACGATGTCGGCGGCAGTCTCTCGGAAGTGATCGAGGGCGCGGACATCTTCATCGGGGTGTCAGCTCCGAATATTTTGCGCATCGACGACGTTCTCAGAATGGCTACGGATCCGATCGTCTTCGCGATGGCCAACCCCGTGCCGGAGATCGATCCGGATCTGGCACTGCCTTATGTGAAGGTTATGGCGACAGGCAGATCGGACAAGCCCAATCAGATCAACAACGTCCTGTGCTTTCCCGGCATCTTCCGCGGGGCGCTGGATTGCAGAGCGCGCGAGATCAACGAAGAGATGAAGCTTGCCGCCGCTCATGCGATAGCCGCTGCCGTCAGCGATGCGGAATTGTCCGAGACGTACATTATTCCAAGCGTGTTCAACCATAAGGTTGTCGAAAAAGTAAGGCTAGCGGTTATCGAGGCCGCGTACCGTACCGGCGTTGCCCGTAAAGCGGCACCGGATTTCATTTTGGAAGAACAAGGCTGAGCGGCGCGCTCAGCCTTGTTTCTTTTTTATGCGGATGCTCTAGGATCCGAAATACCGCTCCGCCGGCAGCCGGAATGTCCAGGGTCCGCGTAGGAGCACCTCCGGTCTGACGATCTTCAGCTTTATTTTTTTGCTGCCCGGATCGATGTCGAATTGCACATATTCGATCTCGCCCGTCCGTTCGTTCATTTTGGCGCTGTGGCTCATTCCGTCGACTCTGAAGCTATGCAGGGATCGGGGCGCATGCTCATCGTAATGAAGATCGACGTACAGGCGAAGCTGGTTATCGCCGATCCGTTCCGTTCTATCGATCGTTACGGGAAATCCTGCAATTTCGAACGTTTGATTAAGATGATCGACGGTTACCGTCGGAACTTGAACGGTCGTTTGATCGGCATACTCGGTATTGATTTCGGGAATCGTCAGCGTGTAGTTCTTAGCTCCGTTCACGGATATAGGGAAATAAAATTCCCGGGCAGGACTGGCAAGACTGTGAATTCGCTCGATATCGTACCCCGTCCCCGATTCGTCCGTAACGGTCAGCTTTTGATCGCTGTGGACGCCATACAAACCGTAATCCGCAATCCTCAATTCCTTAGGCTGCTGCGACAGTAAAGAAATCATCGCCTTCTCGCCCGTCCTGCTAGCGACAGCCGTTATCGTGACGCCGTTGACCGACATCGTTTCGCCCATGTCCCCATAACTGTCGAACGACTCCGCTTTCACAAGCGTAAGAGGGATCGTCGTTTGGGGATTATCGCCTGCGATCAATTCCACCTGCCCGCCGGCTATCATTTTTCCTTGAAACCAGAACGAGGCCGACCATTCCCCCGGCGACCAGCTGGACATGGAGCTATTGACGGTATACTCGGTTCCTTGACCGTTCCTTACGATGACGTGCTCCAGCTTGGCGGTTTTGGTTCCCGATATCGAAATGAGCGTCATTTCGTCGTCCACCATCATCCCGGTAACCGCGATTTCGCCCCTGCCGATCTGCGCCGTGACCGGATGCTTGAGCACATACCGTTCGGCCGAGATTTCCTCCTCCTTCACAATGCCGATACCGGGCACGTACTGCAGCGCTTTTTGGATGGAAGCTACGACCTGCGAATGATAAACGGCCATCGGAACCAATAGGACGCCCGCCGTTAAGGCAACCGCCATTCTTCGGTAAAATGTCTTTCTTCGGCCATGACGGCTTTCGGCATCAAGCTCGGCTTTGGCTGCCTGGATACCCAGCTTGCTTCTGCGGTGCAGCTCGGGAGGAATCGGAATCGTTTCGATTTCGCGTTTAACGGTATTGGTCATGCAGGTCATCCTCCTTGGCCCGTTTCCGAAGCTTGCTCAGTGCCCGGTATAAAATCGTTTTGGCCGTCCCCAGCGGGATTTCCGCGATTTCCGCCGTCTCTTTGATCGTGTAGTCTTGATAAAACCGCAAAACGATAACCTGCTTCTCTTCCTCATCGAGCGAATCGATCAAATCCTTGAGCGTGATCGACAGCGGTATATCTTCCGCCTCCTCGCCGGTTTCCAGCCATTCGCCGAAATCAGGCGCCAGCCGCAGCGTTTTCTTGCGTTTCCGGAGCGAATCGAGGGAAGAGGTTATGGCGATACGAATGAGCCATGTTTTGAAATAATGAGGCTCCTTGATGCGGGAAATCGCTTTGAAGGAACGGTAAGCCGTTTCCTGTACGACGTCCATCGCATCCTCCTGATGATTCAAATACACATAGGCGATCCGGTATATGTCTTGCTCATATTGCTCAAACAGCGTCATAAACGCCGCTTGGTCGCCATTCTGCGCTTTCTTGACCAACTCAATGATGTTCATCACCCGCTTGCTATTCGCTTTCTCATTAGACGCGCGACTTTCGCATTTGGCTTTCATTATTCAAAATGAAACGGCTGTCCCGTTCATCGTAAGAATAACACGGCAATTCCCGCAGCGATAAGCGATTTATTTTCAAGAAAAGAGGTTAATTCAACTATCAATTTTGGAATGGTAATCCCACATTTTGCTATGTGATCGAGCTTAAAACTAGCCTCCACGCCCACTTCACTATTTAGCATGGAGGTACGTTTTGAGCTCGGGGTGAACCTGGGTTCATAGTTGTGAACTTAGGTTACTGAACTATGGTTCACTAATAATGAACATGAGTTCACTATACCACTGAATTTCCACATTAATGAGCGAATAGTGAAGTAAAAAGGACTATTTGGATGTGAGGTTCACTAATAGTGAAGTTTGCTTCACTATTTAGCATGGAGGCGCGTTTTTGAGCTGGGATACTGAACTTTGGTTCACTAATAATGAACCTGAGTTCATTATTTTACTGGATTCCCGCCTTAATGAGCGAATAATGAAGCAAAAAGGACTATTTGGCTGAAGTTACAAAGGAAGGTTCATGTAGTGGTGTTTGTGGAGGCACTTTGTGGAGGCAGTTTGTGAAGGTCCTGTTTGTAATGCTGTTTGTGACGCCTCCTAAAAAAGAGGCTGTCCCTCCGCCACTTTCATGACTTTGGAGCAGCCCCCTTATCCATTCACGGGAGAGAGGATTTGTCCCCTGGGCGATGGGGCTATTTCGTCAAAACTTCCATCTGCTGGATCAAGTTTTTGAACACGCATTTATAGCGGTTATTGAAGTTTATTTTCTCCCAGTCTTGAGACAGGTTGGTTCGGTACCCTTTTGGGACAGCACCTTCCTATGCTGGCTATCCCCAACAACACAAGGCAGCGAACCGTCAACCCTGAAGCATGTCCACAACGCGGTCTTCGCCCGCTCCGACTCTTGTAAAATAGAGCTTCCCCTGCCCGTAATCGACGGTAACGAGATCGAAGGCCGTTTCGGTAATCGTCCCTTCCGTTCGCGCCGGCGCATTGTCGAAATCCCGGTGGGTGCAGGCGTTGAGGCTGGAAATCATCAGGATGCCGTCCTTCGCCACGGCCTGATCGAAATGAACGTGCCCGAACAGCGAGGCAACGAGCGTGCCGGGACCCTGCTCCGTAAAATCGGCAGTGACGGACTGGGCAAAATCGCCTTCTACCGGCTCGGACGTATACGCACAACCTTGCTGATAGGCGCGCAGCAGCTCCCACATGACCCGATCGTTCTCGATGCTGTTATCCGTTCCGTACACGTCATCCTGCAGCAGTGCGACATGAGAAAATAGGATGATCTTCCACTCTGTGCGGTCCGATTTGTCGGTAAAATCCAGCGCATGGTGCGCCATCCAGTTCAGCTGCCGGTTCGAGAATGCGTACTTCCATTGCCCGTTATAGACGAGTCCCCCCTCCTCCGACCTGCGATAAGGGATATCGATGGCGTCAAGCACAATAACCCGCGTCCGGCGTTCAGGAACATCGTAATAGTAGTACAGCCCAGCAGCGTTATCGGCGTCGAACCGGACCGTCCCTTCCAGCCCTTTGAACAGCTCGCCGTACATTTCATCCGGAAAAATAACATTGTCCGTCCCGTTCTTATGATGGTAAAAATCGCGAATCGAGTTGTCGTCGTGATTGCCTTTTACCGGAAACAAAGGATACCCGGGAAGCGTCAGCGCCTGCAAGATTTCCTTCTGCGCCTGGAGCGACTCGTCCTTCGGCCCGTTGATGCTCATGTCGCCGCCGCACACGATAAAGGCCGCCGACGTGCCGGCAGCCAGCTCCCGGACCGCTTTTGCCGCATGAAGCTGGTTGCCCCCGACCTGATGATGGGGATCGGTTATGAAAATAAACTGCAGCGTTCGATCGCTGCGCAGGCTGTTCGCTTTGGTGATCGCCGTCTGGACGGAAGCCTGCAAATAATCGGGCAGCCGGCCGTTCACTTCCTGCTCCCGGTTTGGCAAGGAGGCACTCATGTTCATCTCTCCCTTTCGGATGCTGGGTTCAATCCCTCAAGATTCCAGCTTTTACGCACATAATAACACGATATAACCACTAATCACAACATAAATTACACGTATAGCAAAGAAAACCAACATAAAAACCGATCCCTATTAGGTTTCTCTATGACTCCCTTTCGTTCGGCTCCTTTTCCGCAGCATTCAAAAAAGACCGGACCAAGCAATCGCTTGACCGGTCTCCAAAAAAACCTTACGTATCCATGTTCTCCTGCCTACTCCGTCTTCCCCGCCGTATACTCGTGGATCATGCGCATCTTCAGCTCCCATGCCGTCTCGCTCAAGTTGACGCGGTAGTGCTCCGGGTTCAGCTTCCGCAAATATTGCGGCCAGAACAGCGCCAGCTGGCGCTTGTGATGCGCCCTGATCTCGTCTAACGACGGAAGCTCCGCTGCTTGCACGCCGTTGATAAATACCGCTTCCAACAGCGGCTGGGCGTCGTACCCTTCCACATATTTATGCAGGTAAGAGTGGACCGGGTGAAAGAGCTTCAGCCTGCCGCCGCTCGGCGCCTGCTCGGCGTCCGTCAAGCAGATGTAATCCGCGATCGCTTTGCCCGTCTTGCGGTCCACGATCCGGTATACGTCCTTGCGGCCGGGCGTCGATACCTTCTCCGGATTGCCGGATATTTTGATCGTCGGCTCCAAGCGCGGCTCGCCTTGACCCGTCGAGTCGCCCGCTTCCCGCGCCACCAGCTTGTAGACGCCGCCTAGCGCCGGCTGATCGGCTGCGGTAATGAGCTGGGTGCCGACGCCCCACGTATCGACTTTTGCGCCCTGCGCCTTCAGGTTAAAAATCGTGTTCTCGTCCAAATCGTTCGAGGCGACGATCACGACGTCGTTCATCCCTTCGGCGTCCAGCATCGACCTCGCCTGCTGCGACAAATAGGCGAGGTCGCCGCTGTCGAGCCGGATACCCTGCAGTCGCTTTCCTTGCTCCCGCAGCTTCTTGCCGACACGGATCGCATTCGGCACGCCGCTGTTCAGCGTGTCGTACGTGTCGACGAGCAGCGTGACTTGGCCCGGCAGCGCTTTGGCGAAACGCTCGAACGCCTCCTCCTCGCTCCCGAAGCTCTGCACCCATGCATGCGCGTGCGTGCCCTTCGTCGGGATGCCGAACCTTTTGCCAGCCAGCATATTGCTCGTCGCATCAAAGCCGGCGACGTAAGCCGCCCGCGCTCCCCATAGCGCTGCATCCGCCTCCTGCGCCCGGCGCGTACCGAACTCCAGCAGGATGTCGCCGCCCGCCACCTGCTTGATCCTGGATGCTTTCGTTGCGATGAGCGTCTGGTAATTCATGAAGTTGAGCAGCGCCGTCTCGACCAGCTGCGTTTCGAAAACCCGTCCTTCCACGCGAAGCAGCGGCTCGTTCGGAAAGACGACGGTGCCCTCGCGGACGGCATAGAGAGAACCGGTAAACCGGAATCCGTGCAGCTCCTCCAAGAACGACGGATCATACGCCTCCTCCTGTTCGCTCAAGTAGGCGATATCGTCCTCCTCGAACCGCAGGGCATGAATGTACTGCACGATGCGCTCCAGCCCGGCCGATACGGCATAGCCGTTGCCGAAAGGCAGCTTGCGGAAAAAAGCTTCGAACACCGTCTGCTTGTTATGCGTACCGTTCACCCAGTGGGCGTACATCATGTTGATTTGATATTTATCGGTATGGAGTGCCATGCCGTTCGTTTGCATCTTCCTTCGCCTCTTTCCCCGATGTTCGTCTATCGTTCTTCTGTTTGCGCCAGGATGACGTTCGCCCCCAGCGAGCCCTTAAAATGACCGAGCGCCCATTCGTGCCCCGCCTGGTTGAAGCTGGCCACCGCATCCTCATGCACCGTGATGGCGAAGCCTTTATTGTAAGCATCGACCGCCGTATGCAGGACGCAAATATCCGTGCACACGCCGATCAGATGCACGTCCTCAATGCCGCGGGCCCGCAGCGCGAGCTCCAAATCCGTCCCGCAAAAAGCGCTGTACCTCGTTTTGTCCATCCAGCGAATCCGTTCGCCCAGTTCTCTGTACGTCTCGGCCAGCTTTCCGTAAAGCGCTCTGCCTGCCGTTCCCCGAATATTGTGCGGCGGGAACAGCTTCGTCTCCGGATGAAACGGATCGTCAGCTTCATGCAAATCTACGGCCATTACGACATAGTCGCCCGCCTCCGCAAATTCCCGCGTCAATGCCGCCACCCGCTCCTCGATTGCAATCCCCGGTTCGCCTACCGGCAAGCTTCCATCCACAAAATCTTTCGTATAATCAATGACGATTAACGCTCTCACCATAACCGCCTCCTTGTTTGCGATTCCTTGCCCAACCCGGCATCGATGTTCGAGCTTCCGCTCGCGTTCTCCGGCCAACGGTCAGCCGTGCCCCAATCATTTACCCGTATATGGATAACGGAGGCTCATAGCCCGTGAACCGGTACAGCTGGGCCGGCCGCTGCGAGTATTCGACGGAAGTCAGCGGGCTGCCGTTCGTATCCTTCACTTCTTCCACGATGCCCTTCCGGCTTTGAGTCGACGTAATTTTGCGTATAAAATTATGCTCCTCGAACCCCGGCACCACGGTCCGGATTACCTGCTGCAGCTCGCCGAGCGTAAAACGTTCGGGCAAAAATTGCTTCGCGATCGTGGAGGTAAGCATCTGCTCGCGAATGCTCGAATAAGCGTCGCGGACAATGGTACGGTGATCGAAAGCCAGCTCCATCTTGTCCAGCGCTTCGTCAACCGGAAAAAGTCCGACCTCCTCGGCGTCGTCCGCCGCCTGACGATGCGCAAGCAGCGCTTCGTTCACGAGGGCGCAATAGGCATGGGAAATGATCCAGCCGCGGGGATCGCGTCCCGGCTCGCTGTAGACGCCCAAATATTCAAGATGGACGTCGTTTACGCCCGTTTCTTCCTCCAGCTCCCGCCGCGCCGTTACTTCCATTGTTTCCGTTTCTTTGGAAAATCCTCCGGGCAGCGCCCACATTCCCTGAAACGGCCATGCCTTACGGCGAATGAGCAGCACCTTCAGCTCGCGGAGGGGGAGCGATTTTTTGCCCGGCCGCTTCTCTTGCTTCGTGATCGTAAAAATGACGATATCCGCCGGCGCGCCGTCCGGGGTCCGGTAACGGTCTGCGGAATAGTTGCGTTCGTTCTCCGTTTGGTTCATGCCATCGCACCTGCCGTTCATTATTTCGCCGCCGAACCTGCGTTGCGGAAGCCCTAGCGAGTAAGGCCAACCGCATACCGAATCCGGCCGCTTTATTTATATTGTCATTTTGACATTATTGATTCCGGTTGTCAAGAGGCACAGCGTTTATCGGGATTCCTATTTGATCCGATTGTCTTTATCGAGCACTTCCTGCTTGAAGGACGGCTGCGCGTCGTCGAAAACCACCGCCCAAGCATATCTGCCTTCCGCCCCTTTGTCGTCAAGCTTCGCCTCAAGCGAGAGCAGCGCGGCATCCTTTCCGTTTACGACGACTCGATCCAACTTGTCAAGCGTTGCCAATCCGAACATGACGCGGCCGTTATGTATGACACCCCCGCTCAATGGAGCCAGCCCCGTTTCCGCTAGACCCATGCCGGTTCCCGTAGACATGCCGCTTACTTTCCAGCCGAACATGCCCTTCTCCAACTCGACGCCGACAATCCGATCGCGGTCGTTTAAGTAAAAATAGACGGCTTCCTGCCCGAAGGCTTGCCCGCCTATCAGCGTTTTCATCCGATAGCCCTCTGACTTTTCGTATTTATTAATGGCCAAGGAAATGTCGGAATAGGAATGCTTATAGTCCTGAAACGTAAGAGCCGCCCAAATGATCAACAGCAATATCGCCGATGGCAGCAGCCTTTTCATATCAAATCCCCCCTTGCGCCTTGAAATGTCATAACCTTCCACTCCGTTTCCTCGTTATATACGTCTGAACTTCGTTAATGTTTCTTTCCAAGCGGTCGGGACCGAAAAGAATAGCATGCCTGCTTATGGGAAATCTTATCGGCAAAGGAACGTTAACCCGGAGGAGGCAGCATGCATGAGGAGCAGCAGCAAGGTCATTACCGACCAAACGGCGTTCGAAACCGCGGGCATTCCGACGCCGCCGGATCAAGAGAACATTACGGCGACCGACATGGTCAGCGAAGTAGTCGAGGAGATCATCGACAATATCGAGCACTCGTTCGAGGATCGTGAGGATAAACACTCCTACTAAGCCAGTCTAGCGGGATCCATCATCTGACGTCAAAGATAGCGGATACGCGCATCATTCGTATTGCGAAAGAGAGACGCCGTCATTCGGCGTCTTTTTTTGCGCGGCACACTTTGCGCCGTGCGGTTAACATCCGGCAGCCTCCGGCTCTCCGTCGCGAAAACCCGTTGTTCCCGCAGCAATCAAAAGATAGGTGGCTTGCCTCTTTCGCGGCGCGCTTTTCCACATATTTTAAAGAGAGAAACCGTACGGAAAGGCGGAATGCCGCAATGGCGCATTTTGACAAGCTGACTTGGCTGCCGGACAGACTGCTGGCGGGCGAACTTGTATTTCGGAACGAATATAACAAGAACGCGGACTGGGAACTCGGGGAAGCGTGCATACCGCTGATCAAAACGAAGGGCTTAATGAATGCGTATCGGGAGTTTTTCGCACGCAGGCCGGATTTTACGCCATCCCGCATCTTCGAGATCGGCATGTTCTCGGGAGGCAGCATTGCGCTGTGGTACGAAATATTCGAACCGGCCAAAATCGTCGGCATCGATCTGCAGGCTAACAGGGAAAACGGCTATTTCCAGCGCTACGTTGCGGATAACGGACTGGGGGACCGCATCAAAACGTATTGGAGCGTCAATCAGGCGGATTCGTCCGCACTCAGTCAAATCGTCCAAAGGGAGCTGCCGGATGGCATCGACATCGTTTTCGATGACGCTTCCCACCTCTACGGGCCGACCAAACGAAGCTTCGAGACGCTATTCCCCCTGCTTCGAGCCGGCGGCTTTTATATCGTGGAGGACTGGAATTGGGCGCATACGCCGGCTTTCCAGCAGGAGGATTCCATTTGGCGCAGCGAAGTCGCGCTGACCCAGCTAATCTTCGACCTCGTCGAAGCTGCCGGCAGTTCCGGTCATATCGCCAGCCTGTTCGTATCCAACGGCTTCGCCGCTGTAGAGAAGAGCGCGCTGCCGCTCGATGCGAAGGCCGACTTTCGGCTTGAAGATGTCATTTTGCGGCGTAATGGCTAGATTCTCCTAAGGAAAGCTTCTTCGGAAACATAAGTTTTACCGGATGAATTCAAGATTCGATGTCGAATGGCCCACCATTCTGCTTCGTTATCAAAGGGGGCTTTTGAAACATCCACTATTTAAGAACGATTATGGCTTGCATCCTTGTACGCAATTTGTCAAAATGACGGTACAGCAGCAAATTGCCGAAAAAGGGGTAGACCACGATGACCATTCGCAAAGCATTAACGATCGCAGGCTCCGACACGAGCGGCGGCGCCGGCATACAGGCCGATTTGAAAACGTTCCAGGAACGCGGCGTCTACGGCATGACCGTACTGACCACCGTTGTCGCCATGTCGCCGAAGGATTGGTCGCACAGCGTATTTCCGGTCTCGCTCGAGGCGTTCGACGCCCAGCTTGAAACGGTGTTCGACAGCATTGGGGCGGACGCCTTGAAAACGGGAATGCTCGGATCCACCGACATCATCGAACGAGTGGCGGAGCGCATCGTCCGTCACGGGTCCGGCAACGTTGTCGTCGATCCCGTTATGATTTGCAAAGGCACGGACGAGGTGCTTCATCCCGAAACGGCGGTAGCGCTTCGCGAAGTGCTCGTCCCGAAGGCGACGATCGTCACGCCGAACCTGTTCGAAGCTTCTCAGCTTAGCAAACGCCCGGCGATCGCCACCCTCGAGGATATGAAGCAGGCGGCCGCAATCATACAAGAATCGGGTGTCCAATACGTACTGATCAAGGGCGGCGGCAAGCTGCCGGGCGAGCAGGCGATCGATCTCCTGTACGATGGCAGCACGTTCGAGCTGTTCGAATCGGAGAAGCTGGTTACGACGAATACGCACGGAGCCGGCTGCACCTATTCCGCCGCCATTACGGCGGAGCTGGCCAAAGGCCGCAGTATCAAGGAAGCGGTCGCGATCGCCAAATCGTTTATTACGAACGCGATCAAGCACAGCTTCCCGCTCAACGAGTTCGTCGGCCCGACGCTGCATGCGGCAGAGCGGCTCTACGGCGAAGCGGCCGTTACCAAATAATTACGCGAAAAGACCCCAGCTTGGTAGGGCCCGTACTCCCTTCCAAGCCGAGGTCTTTTTTCTTTGCTTCGTGCCGGGCTGCTGTCACTCTTTCAAGCGATGGGCCATACAATACCAACATAATCGATTCATAAGAAATTCTTATTGTTTCGATAGGAATTTTTGATAAATTACTGGAGGTACGTATGGAATCCTTGAGAGAGCTTCAGCGATTATTTGCCGGTATGAGCGGGCCGACTCCCGAGCAATTGCAGCGTGCGGTACAGTCGTACCGCTTTTCCCCCGCTTTTGCCGAAACCTACGTGACGGAACCGGAAAGCTTGCCATACGGAAAAAACATTTTATGGACGACTGACGCCATTCAAGCCGTGGTCATTCATCTTCCGGCGAACAGCTCGACTTTTATTCATGACCACGGCGAGTCCGTGGGATGCGCGCTGGTGCTGGAAGGTACGATCGTCAATACCGAGTACGACGCGGTTACCGAAGGCCTTGCCGCACGTATTAGCGCGGAAGAGGTGCCAGCCGGGGGCTTTTTTCACGCCGATAAAAACCAAGTGCACCGCATGAGCAACCCGTCCGACCGCAGAGCAATCAGCTTCCACGTCTATTCCCCGCCGCTGCAAGGCGCAAGGGTTTACCAAGAGGCCGCTGCGGTGAAGGGCAAGGAATCCGTATCCGCATTTGCGGATTGATTTTTCGCGCGGGGTCATCAGAGTTATTTGGTTCTATTTACGTCCCTGCAGTCAGATGACTATTTCATCGTAGTTCCACCATGGAACTTCAAGCAGGCACTGTACACTGAGCGTCTGCCTGTGCCAATCATTGTTAGGTAAGCTAGGGATACACATTCTACGCTCCCGTACAAGGAGAGCATGACCCATTATCGTATGCTTGCACATTAAGGCGTTCCAATCCAAGCTCCCGTTCGAGGAGCGACCGGCATGGAGTGCGATGGTCATCGGCCAACTGCAGTTTCAATCCATGCTCCTGTACGGGGAGCGATAGATAACTCGCATCGATATGATTACTTGGATGATGTTTCAATCCACGCTCCCGTTCGGGGAGCGACGATAAACAGCACTAAAGCGTATCCACTCCTCCACGTTTCAATCCACACTCCCGTGCGAGGAGTGACCGGTCATCTGCCGATAAAAACCCGTCGGTTGATCGTTTCAATCCACGCTCCCGCACGGGGAGCGACGTAAACCTACTCCTAAAGTAATCCCTATCAGACGTGTTTCAATCCACGCTCCCGCACGGAGAGCGACCTAACCGGCTTCATCGAAGTGCCCGATACCCCGAAGTTTCAATCCACGCTCCCGCACGGGGAGCGACAATGGCAATGGGATATGCTATATCAGGTTATGGGGTTTCAATCCACGCTCCCGCACGGGGAGCGACCACGAAGTCTCAGTAAAACTTGTGTAACCGAAAACCCTTACCACACAAGGCTTTAGGAGTCAATTTGCGCGAACCTCTTGTCACCATTGGTACAAAATCATTCATTGAGTGATCAAATCCCAATAAAACCTTGCAGGACGTGGAGCGCGAACCTCCCAGCGAAACTATGTGAACTTAGGGTTCGCGCACACCGACAAAAACTTCATTTAATGAGCAAAAACTCCTTAAGCATTTCTTAACATGAGCAACCCGTCCGACCGCAGAGCGGTCAGCTTCCACGTCTATTCCCCGCCGCTGCAAGGGGCAAGGGTTTACAAAGAGGCCGCTGCGGCTGAGGGCAAGGAATCCGTATCCGCATTTGCGGATTGATTTTTCGCGCGGGGTCATGTATCATTTGGGGCAATCGCAAACGTAACCGACTGGATAACCAGAGGTATGGAAGAGCTTGATGCTTCCGTACCTTTTTTATTTGCCTATTAGGAGGTGCATGCCATGCTAGACGACCCGAATGACGACAAGCAGGGAAACACGCCCCTCGATTCGCTGCTGCGCTGGCTGTACATATTCGTTTCCTTTGGCCTGGGCGTGTGGCTGTTGGTCAAATGACGGCCGTTAGAACTTCTTCCGCTCGCACGGAATCTTCAGCCGCTCGGCCCATGCCTGCACTCGATCTCCCGCGGAACCGTCCGTTTCCTCCAGCACCATAGTCCTGAGCAGCTTGCGGTCTGTCCGGTAGAGCGTAATGATCTTCGGGGAAACGGCGATTTTGCCGAGAGCGCCGACCGGATAGGCCGGCTTCCCCTCCATCCAAATGCCGTCCGAACGGAAGACGGCAAGCTCTTTGCGCTTGCGGCGAACGGACAAGATCGTACAGACAGCCGTCAGGACAGCGAACGCGAAAGCCAGCTTGAGCCAAACTCGCGAAGCTTCGTCCGCAATACGACCGATGAATGCCGCACCAGGCAGCATCAACACGCCGATCGATAGCACGTATTTGTCCAGCCTCCGGTCGTAGAACCGCACGTCGAACGAATTGCCGCCGTCCGTCGCTCGATCCGTATGAAGGTTTTCGTCCGCAGCCGTCATCCCCGTTCCCTGCGTCATGTCCAGCCCAAGCGCTCCCGCAGAGAAGTAATATGAGCGACATGATGCCTGCCGTGCCAGGCATACAGCCCCGCTGCCCGATCAAGCGTTACGATTCCCGACTCCGGATGGCGAAACGCCCTGGCAAAGTCTTCCTCCCCCATGCCGCTCAGCAGTATCGCCCAGCGCTCATGCAGTACATCCAGCAAAGCAAGCGACAGTCCGGCCGGTGCCGACTTGGAATCGGGCAGGTCCGCCCAGCCTGCTTCGTCATACGGCTTGATCGTCGGCCGCTCTTCGGTGAGCGCGAGTTTAAAACGCGTAAAGCTGTTCATATGACTGTCGGCCAAATGGTGGACGACTTGCCGCACCGTCCAGCCTCCCTCGCGGTAAGGCGTATCCAGCTGTTCTTCGTTTAAGTCTTCGACGGCTATACGCAGTTCCGCAGGCAAGCCGGTTATTTGTGCAATCCATGCGTTCCGCTGCTCCCCCGTAATTTCTCCATTGACGGCAAACCTTCCGATCGGGTATCGTAAGCTTTCCAATTGGCATCCCTCCGGTTTTTCGCGAGACGCCTGGGCGTCTCCCTATAGGGAAAGCTTACCATGCCTTTCCTGTTCCGGCAATTTGTCTTCGCGCGGCTTTTCGACCTGCTTTTTCCCCAAGAAGGCTGGCAATATCCGCATACAGACGCTATAGTATAGCTTAAACTACTGATATGGGACATGCATCGTAAGACATCGATTCAGCTATGAGGTGAACTCGCTTTGACTTTCTTAAAACACTATGCAAAAGTGACGCCGCCCCGCGTACTCGCAGGAGGCTTTGCACTCATAATCGCCATCGGCACGATTCTCCTGTCCCTGCCGATCGCTTCCGCCAGCGGGCAGCGCATGCCTTTCATCGACGCTTTGTTTACGGCTACGTCGGCAACCTGCGTAACCGGACTGATCGTCGTGGATACGGGCACTTATTTCACGCGGTTCGGCCAGATCGTACTGCTGGTCATGGTACAGCTCGGCGGCATCGGCTTCATGACGATGGCGACCTGGTTCGCGATCGCGCTTAAGAAGCGCGTGTCGCTGCAGGAACGGCTTATTTTGAAGGAATCGCTCAACCAAATCAACATGGACGGCATCGTCCGCCTTATCGTCCGGGTATTCATATATTCCGTCACGATCGAAGGTGCGGCTGCTCTCTACTTCATCATACGCTGGGCCAAGGAGATGCCGCTCGGGAAAGCGGTCTACTTCGGCATTTTTCATTCCGTCTCCATCTTCAACAACGCGGGCTTCGAATTGTTCGGCGGATTTCGCAGCTTAACGCCTTATGTCAACGATTACGGCATAAATCTTGTTTCCATGGTGCTCATTATTCTCGGCGGCATCGGATTTATCGTCATTACGGATTTGATCGAGTTTCCGAAAACCAGGCGGCTGTCGCTTCACAGCAAGGTCGTACTGTCGGCTACAGCGGTACTGACGGTGCTCGCGGCGGTAGGCATTTTCGTCTTTGAATATACGAACGGCAAGACGCTTGGCGCGCTCAGCTGGGATTCCAAAATTCTCGCTTCCGTCTTCCAATCCGTCACGCTGCGTTCCGCCGGTGTCAATACGGTGGATATTGCCGAGCTGCGCGGGGCGACGCAATTTTTGATGATTATCATGATGTTTATCGGCGCCGCACCAGGTTCGACGGGCGGCGGCATCAAGCTGACGACGTTCGCCGTTCTGGTCGGCGCCCTCGTTACGATGATACGCGGTAAAGAAGATGTGGTGCTGTTCCGTTACCGGATGTCCGGCAACGACGTCTACAAGGCGATTACACTCGCGTTGATCGGGGTGTTTATGCTCGTTTCCGCCACCATGCTGCTTTCCGTCTTCCAGAATAACGACTTCATGATGATCATGTTCGAAGCCGCTTCGGCGTTCGGCACGGTAGGGCTGAGCATGGGCTTGACCGGCGAGCTGACGTACGCAGGCAAGCTTATCCTCATCTTCATGATGTATGTCGGCCGGATCGGCCTCGTGACGCTTGCCTTCGCCTTGCAGCCGAAGCCCAAGAAGGAGTTGTACCGCCATCCGGAAGGCAAAATCATCATCGGTTAAAAACAGCCGGATGTCGGAGCTGTAAGATGCAGCGTACGTAATGAAACCATTTTCCGGGCAAATAAAAAACGGCGAAACGATCGCCGTTTTTTTTCATTCCGGTATTCGCTCTCCAGTCGGCTGCAGCCAAGACCAAATCACGTCAGACACGAGCTGCATGTTGGATTGACCGTCTTCGCCAATAAACGGATGGCTGCTGCGGAAATAGTCGGCATGGCCTCCGACAATCGAGACATGCGTGATCGAGGCCGGCGCGAACAAGCGCGAATTGCGGCGCGGCAGTCCGAAGCGGCCCCTCTCCCAGCCGGCCCATGTTCCTAAACGGCTTATCGGGTCGCTCACCTTGCCTCTGCCGTCTACGGCATCCACGATCAGCACGGAGTCGCGGGCGGTCAGCGGAATCGTACATTTGGGCGAGCCGATTTTCACCACCCGTACCGGTTCCTCATGGCCTTCCTCGGCAAGCATATGGGCCGCATGGACCCCCGC
Organism: Paenibacillus litoralis; assembly: GCF_046244365.1. Lineage (NCBI taxonomy): Bacteria > Bacillati > Bacillota > Bacilli > Caryophanales > Paenibacillaceae > Paenibacillus > Paenibacillus litoralis. The sequence goes on from NZ_CP176395.1 coordinate 5,950,650, forward strand.
CAATCCGCCAGCGCTGTGTCCGACGATCAGCAGATTGCCGCCGTCGTAAGACGACTTGATGGCTTCATAAGCGCGTTTGCCGCCTACAGAGCCCTTTCTACGCGTAAATCCGGCCATCAGATCGCTTCGTACCTCTCTGAGTTGACGGACCATGCTTCGGCTCCAATCGCCGTAAGGATAAAAAATATGAACGCGAACGGCATGTCCCGCATCCTGGAACCGCCGTTCCCAACCATCTCGAAATTCGTTCATGAAATCAGGGGAAGACGCAACGCCCGCCATCATATAGACGGACCATTTATCCGGTTGATTCTTCATCATATCCCTCATCCATTCTGTATGGCGCTTTTGCATTCATGATGAAATGCCCTTACTAAAAGTATAGACAATTACAAGCACAATCATCAAACATCTCTGTCAATAAAATGACGCAGCCCCCATCCGTATCTTTCCAAGGGGTAACGCCCATGAGTAAGCGAGCCTTCGCAGTTAAGGCACCGGAGCCTGTTTTCTCTTGCCGGCATTGCAGGTAGTGCATAACGATGGACAATCGATGAGTTCGCACAAAAAAAACGGCCCCCCTGTTCAGGAGAGCCGGTTCGTTCGCTTGTTACACCCGGCTGCGCGCAAACGCCGCGCTTCCGATTATGCCGCCGTCGTCGATCAGCGTCCCCTGATGGATAGACAGCTTTTCCCAATAGCCGCTGTACACGTTCGCTTGAATCGCATCGCGCATCGGCTTGAACAGCCGCTCGCCGGCCAGCGCTGCACCGCCGCCGATGACGAGGGCGTTCGGGCTGAACAGCGTAATCGCATAAGCGAGCGCTTTGCCCAGCACTTCGCCGGTATAGTTCATGACGTCGATCGCCACTTGATCGCCTTCGTCATACGCTTTGGAAACGTGCGACGCGCTCAAGCCGCTCAGATCGCCGTCCGGAAACCAATCCTTCATCACGCTAGGCTGACCTTGCGCAATCTTCTCGCGAGCCTGTCTAGCGATGCCGGTAGCCGATGCGATCGTCTCCAGGCAGCCTTTCATGCCGCAGCCGCATGGCGTCGATTCGCCTTCTATATGCACATGGCCGAGTTCGCCGGCCATATAGCCGCCGCCGTAATACAGCTTGCCGTCGTTGACCATGCCGGATGCAAGACCGGTTCCGAGCGTTATGCCATATACATGATCGATGCCCTTTACGGAGCCTTTGATCGTTTCGCCGTAAACGTACATGCGCACATCGTTATCGATAAACACAGGCACTTTGACGTACTCGCCGAGCAGCTTCGCCACTTCAAGATTGCGCCAGCCAAGATTGCCCGCGAAGAGGCAAACTCCTCTGTCCGAGTCGATAAATCCAGGCGTTCCGGCGCCTACTGCAACAAGAAGGCTGCGATCCTTCCCTGTCTCCGCGAACAATTGATCGATCATTGCATTGATTTTGGCAAAGATGTGCTCGCTGCCTTTGGCCGCTTCCGTCGGCTGCTTTACTTTTGCCAGCAAATTGTACTCCTCGTCCAATAGTCCGCACACGATATTCGTGCCGCCGATGTCGATTCCGATTACATAGCTCATCCGTTCGTTCCTCCCGAATAATTGTAGGAATAATGACAAGCTCCGTCCGATTGTGCAGAACGGGCCGCGTTTTATGGTTTACTTGTTTCATTCTGTGTTACTGCTTGTTTATCTTACAATAGGTACCGAATAGCGCGCAATGAAAATACACGCTCCCCTACCCCTACAGCGAAACCTCGGCGCTGTAAACTTGTACGCCCCGCTCTGCGAGCTGCCGCAGGAAGTCCTTGTCGGCGCCATCGTCCGTGATGCAGCCATAAAGCGCTTCAAGCGGCGCGATGGAGAACAACGAGGCGCGATCCAGCTTCGTATGGTCGAAGACGGCGATCGTTTGCAGGCTGTGCTTGAGCAGCGTTCGGGCGGTCTGCGCCTCCAGTTCGGAATACGTCGTCGGTCCTTGCTCGAGCGTCAGCCCGTCGATACCGAGAAACATTTTGCCGATGTTCAGATGCTCGATCGTCTTCTCCGCAAGCGGTCCGCACAGCTCGTAGCTCTTGCCTCGCATCACGCCGCCGATCACGACCACTTGTACCGCATCGTTGTCGGCCAGCTCCATGGCAATATTGACCGCGTTCGTCACCACCGTAATGCCTTCGCGCCGTTTCAGTTCACGAGCGATCAGGAAGGTCGTCGTTCCGCCCGACAAGCCGATGATGTCGCCTTCCTCGATCAGCTCGACCGCTTTCCGGGCGATCGCTTCCTTCTGTACCCACAGCCGCTGCTGCTTCTCCGTAAAGGAAACCTCCTTTACCGACAGGAAGCCTTCCAGAAGCGCGCCGCCGATCGTACGGATCACGCTTCCGTTTTTTTCTAATATATCGAGATCACGCCTGGCCGTCGCTTCCGAGCAATCGAATTGTTCGATGATTTCCTGGATCGTAATGCGACCGTTCTGCTTCAGCCATTGCATCATGCGCTGCCGGCGCTGCTCTCCCTTGGAGGAGGCTGCTTCTTGCATATCGTCACCCGCCTGTATTACCGGTTCTAACCGAATATGATGATAAACCCCGTTACAAGATTTCGTCACAACCACGTTTTATTCCTGCCGGAAAGGAGAAACAATAAAGGAGCGTTGCCAATGCCGCTTAACTTGTCCGGCTGCAGGACGATCGTGAACTCGATAACGCTTCTTCTATAGATCGGGAGTCGAGATCCGTCTTTTTGTTGTTTGACATCTTTCGTTTTTCTCCCTTATAATCAACTTAATGAAATTTTAAATCATTTTTTTGATCGTTTCAATCATTTTGTCTGTCGATATTCAAAAGGAGGCAACATCATGGGTCATCTCGTTTCGTCTACATCGCTATTGCAAACCGCACGCGCGAACAGCTACTGTATTGGCGCTTTTAACGTTCACACTTTGGAAATGCTGCAAGCTGTCGTCGAGGCGGCCGAAGAGCTTGACGCTCCGCTCATTCTTCAAACGACGGTAGGCACAGTTAAACATCTCGGCCCCGATTATATCGTAGCGGCGGCCCAAACGGCAGCCAAGCGCGCCGGCATTCCGATCGCCTTGCATCTTGACCACTGCACCGATTACAACCTTGTCGTCCGCTGCATCCGCGAAGGCTACACATCGGTCATGATCGACGCTTCCATGCATCCTTTCGAGGAAAACGTGCGTCAAACGATCGAAGTCGTTAAGGTTGCCAAAGCGGCAGGCGTCAACATCGAAGCCGAGCTCGGCAAAGTCGGCGGCGTCGAGGACGACATTAGCGTAGCTGACGAAGATGCGAAGCTGGCGGATCCGGAAGAATGCGTCAAATTCGTCGAGCTGACAGGCGTTCCAACGCTTGCACCGGCTATCGGAACCGCGCACGGCATTTACAAAGGCGAACCGAAAATCGCGTTCGAACGCCTCGAACAAATTTATAAGCTTGTCGCCGTTCCTCTCGTGCTTCACGGCGGCTCCGGCATTCCGGAAGAGCAAGTGAAACGCTGTGTGGCGCTCGGCATGGGCAAAATGAACGTTGCCACAGAACTGCGCATCGCATTCTCCGACGCGATCAAAGCCGTATTCAACAACAATCCGGACGAGAACGATCCGCGTAAATATATGGTACCCGCGAAAGAAGCGGTCAAAGCGCTGGCCAAAGAAAAAATGATCATGACCGGCTGCGTAGGAAAAGCAAAAGATTTCCGCTAAAACCATGACCATCGAGCGTTTACGGCTCGGACGGCAATACCATTGAGAAGATAATTGAATCCCGGCCTTAGCGAGCCTCATTCGCAGGGGCCGGGATTTGTCATGCGGAGCGGTATGCCCGCTCCATGCCAGAAAAAGCTCATAATGCGAGGTGCTGACATGATTACAACGGTAACCCTTAACGCCGCCATCGATAAAACGTATGCCGCTCCCGGCTTCGCGCTCAACAAAGTGTCGCGCGTCCAGAAGATGGACGCCGCTGCCGGCGGCAAAGGCATCAACGTCGCCCGCGTCGTCCACGCGCTAGGCGAGAAGGTCACTGCAACGGGATACGTGGCGGGCTATAACGGACGCTACATCGCGGAGCATGTGGAGAAGGAAGGCATGGGTCAGGACTTTGTAGAAGCGCATGGCGAATCCCGCCTGTGCCTAAATATCATCGACGCGGAGAACGGAACGCAGACGGAGCTGCTGGAGGCCGGTCCCGTCATCGACGAGGCCGCTCTTCAGGCGATGCGGGACAAAATTCGCGCGCTCGCCTCTAGCTCCCGCTATATCGTCATGTCCGGCAGCCTGCCGAAAGGCTGTCCTTCCGGAACCTACGCCGAGCTGATCGGAATCGCCAAGGATGCCGGCGCCATCGTAGCGCTCGATACGAGCGGCGACGCCCTGCTCGAGGGCGTGAAAGCTGTGCCGTTCTTGATCAAGCCGAACGAGGACGAGATCGAAAAGCTGCTCGGCAAGCCGGCGCAAACGGAAGACGAGCTGATCGCTTGCATCCGCGAGGTGCTTGCGCAAGGAATCGGCTGCGTCATCGTCACGCTGGGCGCCAAAGGCTCGCTGTTCGGCTATGACGGCCGCATTTACCGCGTGCAGGCGCCCGTCATCGACTGCGTAAACGCCGTGGGCAGCGGCGATTCGTTCGTCGCCGGCACGGTCGTCGGCTTCGCCCGCGGCGGCTCCGCCATCGACGCCGTTCGTCTCGGCACGGCGTGCGGGACCGCGAACGCGCTCAACTTCAAGGCCGGCGAGGTTAACCCGGCCGACGTCGAGCGGCTGCTCGGCGAGGTGAAGATCGAGGAAATCGTCTAGCCGGAAGTCGCAGGCTGCTCCCGATAAGTTAGCAAAGAACCCCCAACCCCACAGCTGCTGAAGCGGGGTTGGGGGTTCTTTTATGCAGGCCTGACTAATCAAACGATATTTACCTTTTATTGGCATTTGGGATTGGCCTGTTGCATGTGGGGGATAACGAAACAATTGGACACAGTATGCGAAATTGCCAAAAGAAGGAGAATTAGTGAGCTAGTTGATTGTATAGCTAGAGTTGGCACCTTTTGTTGGATGAGCATATTGTTCGGATGAGTAGAGAGTTGGCCTAAGTACATAGTCTTGGTTGAGATATCTAGTTTGATTGAGTTACGTAGTTTGACTGAGTTACGAAGTTTGGATGAGTTACTTAGTTTGCCTAAGCACATAGTTCGGATAAGTAGATAGTTGGCTAAGTACATTGTCTTGGTTGATTCACGTAGTTTGGTTGAGTTACGTAGTTTGGCTGAGTTTGAGCTCCCAGTTTGGCTGAGCACATAGTTCGGATGAGTAGATAGTTGGCTAAGTACATAGTCTTGGTTGAGTTACGTAGTTTGGCTGAGTTCGCAGTCTGTCTGAGCTAGCAATTGGCTTCGTTCACCGTTTGGCGGACTGGGTAGTTCGCTAAGGCAGGAAAATTTAAGGTATATTATACATGTTAGACTAATTATCCAGATTCTTAGTCAGCCTTAATGAACTTCGATTCACTATTAGTGAATCAAACTTCACTATTCCGGTGCAAAAGCATGCTTTTTGCGCAAATAGTGAATCAGACATCGCTATTTGGCCATCTAGTTCACTAATTGTGAACTTGGATTCACTATTTGTCTGAAACGGACGTATCCCCTTGATTTAGTGAATTTATGTTCATTATTAGTGAACTTCAGTTCACTAATAATGAACGTACATTGAATAAAGGCAATCCAAGCAATAGCCCCTCTCCTCTCGCCATAACAAAAACGGTTGAGCAGGAAATCCCGCTCAACCGCGTTTTTGGCATCCAACAGACTGCAGCGCGCCAAAACCTATAAATCAAGGATCCGGCTACTATCGCCGACACGCTTGGCAATCGTCATATCCCCGATTCGGGTCACTCCGGGTTTTCCCTCGAAGCTTTCGGCCGCAGCTTCCTTCTTAAAGGTCACTTCGACATTGTAATGCGGCTGCCCCAGAGCAAGCGGTTCGCGTGTCTTTACGCTTGCCGACCGCAGCGCCTGTTCGACCGATTCGCGTATAAGCCTTTTGGACACCGCAGGGTGAAGGCAAGTCGCTTTGCCATGCGCGTGACCGTTCTTCACGGTCACGCCCGGCAAATCTTCGCCCAGCAGCGAACGCGCTTCCTCGACAGCGGCGCGGTCGCCGCTAATAAACACAACCGGCACGCCGTAATGGCCGGCAATTAACGCCAGCTGTCCGATTTCGCCGTACGTCTGACCGTTAACCGAATAGGAATGCCAGTTTTCGTGGCTCTGCGTATGCGCCAGCACGGCGCCAGGCGTCCCTTCCATCGCATGATAGCCGATCAGCAGCAGCGCGTCGAACGGAGACAGCTCCATGGACGGGAAGATGTTAGCCGCCGTATCCGGGCGTTCGATTTCCACCATATCCGGAAGCTTCTCCCACAATAGATTGTAATCGGCGCTTCCGTGGCCGTCGTTGATGACGATACGTTTGGCCCCCGCTGCAAGCGCTCCTTCGACCGCCGCCCCGATTTCTTCCGTATAAAGGCTCTGATACTTGGCGTAGAAAGGATGCCCCTGCTTGACTTGATCCCATTCCGTAACGAGACTGATCCCTTCCATGTCGCCCATAATGTAAACATTCATTGACAAGCGCCTCCCTCGACTCTCTTGAACGGCGTTCGCATCCGCGTCTTTGTCCCTGTCATCCTGCATAGACCGCTATTTTTCATGATAGCAGGCGCTTGGACTTCCGTATACGGGAAACGAGTCGATTAGGAAAGCCGGCTACGCCTGTCTCCGATACCAAGGCAAACGCGAAAGCGGGGCGTTCACATCCCGCACGCACGGACCTTCGACGGTGCTTCCGTCGTCGCCTCGCCAGCTGCCCGGCGGGAACGCAACGCTGCGGCTTGCTGCGCCTTTCGCCAGCATCGGAGCTACCAGAACGCTGTCGCCGAGCATAAACTGATCGTTTACGTTCTCGTAGCCGCCCTCCGGGTACACATAGGCCAGATGACGCATAATCGGCTCCCCGGTTTCGGCTGCCTGCTGCGCCAAAGCCATAATCTCATCCCCGAACTGCGCGTGCAAATTCGCCGCTTCCACACACAACGCCAGATGCTCGCTGTCCAGAACCCGCCATGGCGCCGCAGAAAACTGCATCATCGGAAACAGCGCGGAGCACTGCGCATAGCGCACGAACAGCTCCTGGTCCAGCTGGAAGGCGGATTTCACCGTAAAATCGTCGTTCAGCACATCGCCTACTTGACCGCCGCCGATCATGTCCGGACAGGCAAAGGCATAGCCCAGCAGCCCTTGGGCAAGCCCGTCAGGAATGAGCGAAGCAAGCCCGTCGTTGCCCCAGCTATGGCTCTTGTCCCGCAGCCTCTGAACGAGCGGCTTGCCGGCGTTCTTCCAGCAGGCGCGGTATTCGTTGAGCGGATAGCGCAAGCCGACATTCGCCCACGCTTCGCAATGTCCGTTCGGATGAAGCGGGACGGCGCTTTTGTCGGAAGCTCTGTAAAACTCCGGGTCGCCCGCATCGAATTTGAAACCGTCGATGCCGTACCGGTCGATGAGTATCCGAAGCTGTTCATGATACCAATCGACCGCAGCGGCATTCGTGCAATCGAGCACCGCGCTGAGCCCGTTCCACCAGCGGCGTATCGCCGTTTCGCCGTCTTCGCCGCGAAGCAGCCATCCCTTTTGCTCCAGGTAACGGAAGCTCTCGCTATCCGGACTGACGAACGGACACGTCCATAGCATTACTTTAAAACCGAGCTCATGCAGCTTATCGGTCATCGCCCGCGGGTCGGGGAACCGTCCGGGATGGAACTTCCAGACACCGTAGTCCTGCATCCAATTGTCGTCGATCATAATAACGCCGGGCGGCATCCCGTTCGCCAAGACGCTTTCCGCGTAGGCGATCGTTTTGTCCTGCGTCGGCTCGTAGGTCATCTCGATCCATGTATTGTACTGCGGCGCCGTAAAAAACAGCGGATCCGGGCACTGTTCGTCAGCCGGAAAATACGACTGCGCAGCCCGTCGAAACGCTTCGGGCAAATCGCTTGCGGCGGCGTCAAAGCGGATCTCCCCGTCCGCTACCTCCACAATCAGCTTGTCCGCGGTTACCCGAAAGCGGAACGTTTCCTCCGACCATACGGATCTTCCTTTGCTCGAAAGCAGCAGCGGCGCGCCTTGATTTCCCCGCAAATTGAGGTGCATATTCCTTTCCGTCTCCTTGCCGCCGCCAAAAGGCATGATCGCACCGTCGCATACGACGCCGCCCCACCAATACTCGCCCTGCAAAAGGTCCAGCTCCAATCGATTCCGTTCCATCCAACCGCTCCTCCGTTTTACGTAAATGATTTCACATTACGATCAGCTTACGGTACAATCGTCTCAACCGTCTAGCGGCGGAATTGCCTGATAGTTACACAATCATGCTATTTTTCTACTGGACTGACGATTACACTTGCGACCGGAAGGAGGAGGCGGCGGCATTGACCAGCCAACCGATTCACGACATCAATCCCCTCATGCTCAGCGACGAGTTTCCGTTCAATTTGTTTCGGCCGCAGTCCGAAGGAACGGTATTATTCCATCCGCATTGGCACGAAAAGCATATGGAAATTATCATGATGGCGGAAGGGCAAGCGGAATTTCATATCGGAGGTCGCTCTTACGCCGCCGTACCGGGCGATATTTATTTCATGCCGGAAGGCCAAATCCATGGCGGTTATTTACAAGGAGCGGTTCCGGATTATTACACGATCTTGTTTAACCGCTTCGCCTTGAGCGGGACTGCGCCGAACGGCTTGCTTGACGCGCCGATTCTTGGCAAGAGTCTGGCTCTTCCCGATCGCCTTCGTCCGGACGACCCTCATTATGAAGGGCTTGCTCAAACGATACGCAGCATCGTCGGCGAATTTGCGGAAAGGCAGCAAAGCTACGAGATCGTCATCCGGTCGTATTTGCATATCCTTCTTGCCCGGCTCTCGCGCGCCTATGCCGCTGAGGATTTTCCCGCTTACGGCACAGCGCCGGGCATGCGCCATGCGGAGCAGCTCAAGCATGTGATGATGTACGTCGACCTGCACTACGCGGAGAAAATCCCTGTGGAGCATGCGGCCAAGCTGGCCAATATGAGCACCTACCATTTTTGCCGAACGTTCAAAAAAGCCGCGGGGCGCACCTTCACGGAGTTCCTTAACGCTTACCGGATCGCCAAAGCGGCGGAGCTTCTCGTCCAGACGGATTCGCCGATCACCCGGATCGCCGAGCGGACCGGCTTCGGCACGGTCAATTATTTTGACGAGCTGTTCAAGAAATATAAGGGCGTATCACCTTCCCAATTCCGCAAAAATGACGGGAAACGACAATGATCCGGCCATAAAAAGTCATCGTTGTAGTCTGCCCGCACAGGCTCCGATTCGGTACAATAAGAAGGAACGCTTTTTGTCCCCCTATAAAATGATGCCTAACAGGAGGAATATCACTATGGCCACTGTCCGCCGCTTGCTTAAACCCGAAGAATTCCGCGACGCAATCGCGTTGTCCGACGAAATGTTCCGAGATGCCGAGCAGGTATCGATGGGCGTCGGGTTTCCCGGCGTGTTCTCCCAAACCTTAAAGCAATCGTATGGCGCCTTCTCCGACACGGACGGCAAGCTCGTCTCCTTCATGGGTCTAGTGCCCTCGATCGTCCGCATCGGATCCGCCAAACTGAACGTTTACTCGCTCGGATCGGTCTGCACCGACCGCGGACATCGCGGACAAGGATATGCCAGCGAAATTTTGCAGGCGATTATCCCGCATATGGAGCAGGCGGGCTCGCCTCTGCTGTTCGTCTCCGGCGGGCGAGGCTTGTATACGCGGCTCGGATGCGCCCAATACGGCGGCTACACGCAGTACACGCTGGATGCGGCATCGGCTAGCGCCATCCACCTAAACGGAGAACTCTCTTACCGCGAAATGACCGAGACGGACTGGTTTCATCTGCAGGAAATCGCCGAAGCTCGGCCCGTCCGCTTCGAGCAAAGCGTTTGGGATTTGGCTCAGCTGATCGACGCCGAAGCGCTGCCGCGCTGCATCAAACACGGCCAGCGCGTGCTCGTCGCAGAGCGGAACGGGAAGCCGGAGGCCTACCTGATCATCGGAATTCCTAATACGCCTACGATCAAGCAGCCGCCTCGCGCGTACGAATGGGGAGGCCCGGCGCAAACCGTTGCCGCCCTACACGCGCATGTGGTAACCCATTACGGTCTCGAGCAGCTGAATACGTTCGTTCCTTGGCACGAGGAAGAGCTGCATGCCTCATTGAAGGACGTTCAGAACCGGCAGCCGTACCGCTCCTATTGCACGGTCATGATCGTTTCGCCGGAACGGCTCGCTCTTCAGCTAAAGCCTTATTTGGCGGATAAAAACGCGACGCTCGCCGAGACGTTCGAGCTGCGCAAAACCGGCGATGAAGGCAGCGTTCAATTGTCTCTGGCCGGCAAATCGGCGGTCGTATCCCCGCACGAGCTCATCTCCCTGCTGTTCGACGTGCATCCGGAATCGGACATCGACCCTGCGCTCAAAGCCGAACTTTCCCAACTTTTACCTATTCCAATGCCGGGAGAGCTGGGGCTAAATTATGTATAAGCAGGATTCGGCGGCGCCTACTCGGGAATGGCTCTGCGAGGTAGAAGCCGCGCCGGCCGACATCTCGATCACCGTAGAGGGTCCGCGGCTGCGGATCGATGCGGTGGACCGGCTGCCGGGGAGCGATTGGCAGGGCGTCCTGCTGCTGACTCCCGGCTTCACGGGTAGCGCTGGGATAATGGCAACGGAAGCCGCCGCGTGCGTGATCGTCGACCGCTGCAGCCAGGTGCGGGAGATTGCCGCTCCAGGCTTGGCGGCGAATGCGTCCGCCGGAGCTTGCATTCGCTCCGGCGGCTTTGCCCTGCTCTTCTATGGCGGCGATTCGGAGGATTCCGGACGGTTCTCCTCTCTGTTTAAGCAAGGCGACGCCGTCAAGCTGAGGCTGAACGGCGATATCGCCTCCGCGAGGGAGCTGGCCGCAGCATGCGGCGAGCAGCCTGCCCTGATGCTTGCAAGCGGAGCGCTGACATCGCTCTCGGAGCCTGCGTTCTTGCTGCAAGGTCAGGCTGTCCGCCGCCGCGAAGGAAGGACTTATGCCGTCAAGGTGAACGGCACCGACGTGCCGATCGAGACGGACGGCTCATTCGTTTGTACGGTACCGCTGCGCTTAGGCGGCAACGTAGTCGAAGCGTCGCTGACGGAGGACGGCGCTCTTCTCGACGCCGCGCCATTGTTCGTTTTTCGCCAACCGGCATCGGAGTCGCCCGGTACGAAGAGCGGCGATGTGTTCTTATGGGTGGAGCAGGGCCATAACATGCTGAAATTTCAATCCGAGGCGGCTGTCCGGAGTATGCTGGAGAATGCGAAAGCGGCGGGCATAACCGCAATCGTCTTCGACGTGAAGGGCGTTGAAGGCTTCGCCGCGTACCGACGGAACGGACTGACGGGAAGGCCTTATGTTAGCGGAATGACGTCGCCCGACCGCAAAGGCGCCAATCCCGACCAGGATCTGCTCGACCTGTTCGTCCGGCATGGCCATGCGGCCGGACTTCGCGTCTATGCAGCGCTGAACGTGTTTGCCGAGGGATCCTTTTACCGGAATCAGTTTGCGCTCCCCGACCGGCTGCCGGCGTGGGAGCAGCAGCTGCAGCGGCCGGAAGACGGCGGCCGGGTCCTGCGACAGAGAGAGGCTTCCTACGCCCGAAACGGCAAAGCGACCGTACAATTCGTCAATCCGGCGAACGACGCCGTCCGCGATTACGAGCTGCGCGGCATCCGCGAAATCGTCGAAGGCTACGACATCGACGGCATTTTGCTCGACCGCTGCCGCTATGACAACGAGTTCGCCGATTTCAGCGACGGCACGAAAACGAAGTTCAAGCAGTATTTGGCTGCGCGCGGCAAGCAGCTGGCGCATTGGCCGCATGACGTGTTCGCGTATGACGAACGAGGAACGCGTACCGAAGGCCCTCTTTATGCCGACTGGTGGGCGTTCCGCGCTCATGTCATCGCTTCGTTCGTCGCCGAAACGCGGAGCATGATCGACTTGCACAACGCGCAGCGCGGCAAGGCCGTCCAGCTTGCCGCTTATGTGGGCTCGTGGTACGAGCTGCATTACCGGTACGGCGTCAACTGGGCCAGCCCCCATTTCCGCTACGACCGGCGGCTCGGCTTAACGGAGGACGCGCTGTATACGGACGAGTATGCGGCAGCGGGCTACACCGGCAGCTTGGATTTTCTGATGATCGGCACGTATCAGCAGACCGTTCGCGACGTCGAGCGCTACATCGCGCTCGCCAGGCTCGTGACGAACGGCGAACTGCCGGTTTATGCCGGCGTCGCGATCCCCGCATTGCGGGAGCCCGGGCTGCGGCAGGCGGTCATGAGCCGCTGCTTCGGCAAGTCCGACGGGCTTATGCTGTTCGACCACTGCCACATTAGCGATTGGAACCAAGTAGCGGAGGATTTGCGACAATCGGCAGTTCCCGCTTGCCGATCGTGAATACGAGGCAATCCGAATAAATGCTGAACTAGGCACGCATTCTTTCGACGCTTTACCTTCACCCGGCCAATGTCCGGATGGCGGCACTGCGAATCTCGCATACCGGAGTCCAAGCCGTATTCGAACGGATCCGTCCAAGACGAGCTATCCGGCTTAGCTTATATCAGCTAGGCCGGATAGCCTGTTTCGGCCTCATCCGTTCGATTCCTTCCCTGCCGAAGCGGCAGCTCCCCATACCGCCGTTACGGAGCCGATCTCCACGAAGTATCGATGCCGCTATACCCTTCTACCAGATGCTTGCTTTCCGCAGGACAAGACTCGATGAATCGCCGCGCCGATTCGGGCAACGGCCAGATCGGTCCCGGGTTATAGCTGCTGGAGCGAAAGCTCATACCGCAGCTTAGGCGAGGCTCCGTTCCTTTATGCGCATTCACCCCGTGATAGGTTCGTTCCGCAAAAATAACGAGATCCCCCGGCTCGGAAATCACCGGTATCATGCCGGGCACATCCATGTCGCAGCAAGGTTTAGGCTCCGTTCCCATGCGATAAAACGATTTACGCCCCTCGGTGAACGCAAACCCTTCCGGTCCCGTCCAATCGTCCGTATGCGAATCCGGCAAAATCGCCAATCCTCCGTTATGCGGATGGCTGCCGGTCAAATAAAACCAAAGAGAAGCGGCTCCGCTGTTATTGAGAACGGCGTTGGCGCCATACGGATGCTCCATGGCGTTCCAGTCCGTATGCCAGGCATGCACCCCGGAATTTCCTACATCACCTCCCGCTCCCGGCTTCTTGTAAATGGCTGCGCTTCGATTGAGCGTCATAGGCTGCCCGTCATTCAGGTAATTCGCAATACGCATAAGCGGTTCATAGGCCAATAGCTCGGCCATCACCGGACTTTTCTCGATGAAGGCGATATCCGTTATGGAAAGAATCGATTCGTTCGCGAATTGGGGCCCAAGCACTCTGCGAACCTCCTCTTTAAGACCCTCCACATGTTCCTTGGAAAATAGTTGTTTAACGATCGCGAAGCCATGGCGTTCTTTACATTCCCTAATGTCCTGAAGGCGGTCTTGATCGAACTCGTACGGATAAGGCAGCAGGTTTGGTTTCATTCTGAAATTCTCCTCTTCGATTTGTCGTTTTGTGCTACAATGATAGCGCTCTTTTAAGTGTATGAAACTTGCGCGCATAATCATGGAGGTGTGCCATGCCATGCTGGAATTGCCGAATGAATTCAGATCGATGTGGTGGCATAGACCGACCCCGCTCGAAAAGTTATGGGGCATCTGGCCGACAACCATCGGGCTTACGATTGCCAAACCGACATACCGCAGGGCTTCTCCGGCCATTTCGGGATATGGGCTTATTTACATCGATGGGGGAGCCATGCACTTTATCGATCATGCCGGCAACGAACACCTCCTCCGTAAAAACACCATTTTCTGCATCATCCCCGGCGTTCTCCATCAATACTATTATGCGGAGTCCGAGCAGCCTCCCCGGATGTACTGGATAACGTTCAACGGCAAGCATTCCCTCCAAATGCTCAATCGCATCGGCTTTTCCGAGGAGACTCCCTACCTTACGGGGTGGGATGAATCCCGCTTGCTGCCGTATCTGCAATCCATGGAGCAAGTATTCGCTTCCGAAGAAAACGCCGATAGGCTGAGCTTCGTGCTGCTGCTCATTCAATGGTTCGACGAGCTCCTCGCCCAAGGGCGCCAGCGGGGATACGAGAACGCGCCGAACATGTCCATTCTGCAAAGCAGCATCGAGTTCATGAACATCCATTTCACTAGCGGCATCCGGGTACAGGACGTAGCACAGCATGCCGGAATGACCCGCTCCCATTTCACCAGAATGTTTACCGAACGAATGGGCTTCTCCCCAAAAACTTATTTGCAGCGGTTGCGCATGGAGAAGGCGATGCAGTACCTGAAGGAAACGTCATTTACGCTTACGGAAATCGCACTTGCGATCTCTTATCCCGATGCGTATTCGTTCAGCCGAGCATTCAGCCAATATTACGGTTTCTCCCCCTCTCAGGCTCGGGACTTCTGAGACGTAACTCTCATCGATTACCTTCATCCTAGCAGAGGAGCATGTGGGGAAAAATGGGATTATGTTTCGAATTCCGGCCGCATTTTGTGCGCCGAAGAAACTTTTTCTTCCATTGCAGCGTATGTAGGTAGAGAGGCGGCCCAGTAGCCGCTTGAAGCGATGGAAGGGAGATTGACCATATGAAGAACCGGCAAACAGACAAGCCGTCAAAACGAACGGCCAAATGGCGGCGCGAGCTTCGCGATTGGGGCGTTTCCCTATCCGTAGCCGTCGTCTCGGCGCTTCTGATTCAGAACTTTGCGTTCGCACAGACGGAAGTAAGGAACGTTTCCATGCAATCGACCTTATATGAAGGTCAACGACTGATCGAAGACAAAATAACGTACAGGTTCGGCCATCCGAACCGCGGCGACATCGTCATCATTCAAGGACCGGAGAGCGAGCAGAGGCTGATCAAACGGGTCATCGGTTTGCCGGGCGATGTGGTAGATATGAAGGACGGTCAAGTTTATGTGAACGGCAATCGGTTAGAGGAGCCTTACGCTCGCGGCGCCACGTATTCAAAGGGGCTGGCTCTCCCCTACGCCGTACCTGATGACAAGCTGTTCGTCATGGGCGACAATAGGGAGCACAGCACGGACAGCCGGGAATTGGGCCCGATCGCCCTATCGAGCGTCGAAGGCCGGGCGGTATTCCGTATTTGGCCTCCGCATACATTCGGCGGGCTTCAATAGCAAGTCTGTCGGATGGCATGCGACATCCGGATTCACTACTACATGTAAACGACGAGGTGTTAAACGGTGATCATTTGGATTAACGGCGCATTCGGTTCCGGCAAGACGCAAACCGCCTTCGAATTGTCCAGACGAATACCGCATTCCTTCGTCTTCGATCCCGAGAATGCCGGCTATTACATAAGGAAGAACATACCGAAGGAAGTGCGGGCGGCAGACGATTTTCAAGACTATCCCCTGTGGCGCGAGACGAACTATGCCATGCTAACGCACATCGCAAACGAGTACGATGGCATTGTACTCGTGCCCATGACCGTCGTGAATCCCCAATATTTCGATGAGATCGTCGGCCGTCTGAGGCGTGACGGAAGAACGGTTAACCATTTCGCCTTATGCGCTTCTAAGCATATCCTGCTTAAGCGATTGCGCAGCAGAGGCGAAGGAAGCGGTTCATGGGCTGCCCGGCAAATCGACCGATGTGTCGACGGCTTATCGGGCGATATCTTTCAGCGGCATCTCGATACCGAGAACATGACGGTGACAGAAGCAGCCGAAACGATCGCCGCCATGTCCCATATTCAGCTTCTGCCCGCGCGCAAAAACAAGCTTCTCCATAAACTCGATCGCCTCAAAACGCAACTCAAACACCTCCGTTTCTTCCAATAACAACTTCAAACGAATCGAGTAAGAGGGGGCGACTAACCCCCGTCTTCTCACACCACCGTACATGCGGGTCCGCATACGGCGGTTCCAAAAGGTTAACAAAGCTCCAAATAACGTGAAAGCAGACTTTTCAGCCCTTTCGCTTCCCAATAGGAAGTGGGAAGGGCATTATTTGTGTTTCGAGACATTTCCCATACGCCTCGCCTGGAATTGGCCATGACAAAGCAAGCCCACTCCGGAACGCCGAGTGCTCGAAGCTCGCGAATTCGAGTGCGTACCCGTTTCCACTGCTTCCATAGGCACATGCGTAATCTTCGACGAATCCACTGGTCGAACTTCTCACAGTGGTTCTTTGCTGAGGCCAAACGAAAATAGCCAATCCAGCCTATGAGGTATCTGTTTAGTTGCGTAATACGGTTTTCCATGGACATTGACCGCGATCGGTTCGTTAGCTCTCGGACTTTCTCTTTGAATCGTGAGAGCGTTTGTGGAGCTAGACGAATCGTCGCTTTCTTGTCCCTCAGAAAACTAAAGCCCAGAAACTTGCGGTTCCAGGGCCTGTCTACCGCACTTTTCTCTCGGTTCACCTTCAGTTTCAGCTTTCCTTCTACGAAGCGAGTCACCGATTCCATCACACGATCACCTGCACGTCTACTGGCCACGAAGATGTTGCAGTCGTCCGCATAGCGGACGAATTGTAGGCCTCGTTTGGTTAGCTCTTTGTCCAGATCATCCAGTAGAATGTTCGCCAAAAGCGGACTCAATGGGCCGCCTTGCGGCGTTCCTTCTTCCGTTTTCTCTAGTGCCCCATCCGCCATGACTCCGGCATTCAGGTAAGCACGAATCAGTTTCAAGACACGCTTGTCCTTCACTTTGCGTGCTACCCTTGCCATGAGCATGTCATGATTGACTCGGTCAAAGAATTTAGCCAGATCCATGTCTACGACCCATCTAAGGCCGCTTTGAACGTAGATTTGTGCTTGTTTGACGGCGTCGTGCGCCCGTTTCCCTTGACGAAATCCATAACTGTACCAAGAGAAATCCGCGTCGAAGATCGGATTCATGACTTGTAGAAGCGCCTGCTGGAGGAAGCGATCCATCACGGTCGGGATGCCGAGCAGCCGTACGCCGCCTCCGGGTTTGGGGATTTCCATCCGTTTGACTGGCGCGGGTC
The DNA here is from genome assembly GCF_046244365.1 of Paenibacillus litoralis. Lineage (NCBI taxonomy): Bacteria > Bacillati > Bacillota > Bacilli > Caryophanales > Paenibacillaceae > Paenibacillus > Paenibacillus litoralis. The sequence goes on from NZ_CP176395.1 coordinate 5,967,857, forward strand.
TGTACGTTCCCGCGAGGAGTTCGACTTTCGCCGCGTCCCAGTGTGTTTTCAGGTAAGCCTGTAGTTCTGCTACCGTTACACAGTCCACCCCGGGAGCTCCTCCGTTTTGCACCACTCGCTTGTAAGCCAGTCGAAGGTTGTCTCCTTCGAGCATTCGCTCTAGCAGGTCGTTTTGGTCTTCGCGAGAAGAAGGGGCGACTTGTGCCGTCGAAGAACTCGGCGCTCCGGCATGCCCTGACGGCTTCACCGCTTCTCTTTGCCGCGAGCTCTCTTGCGAGATTTTCTGCTGTCTTTGCTCTTCGCTCGAACGCATCGGTTTCCTCTCTCCTTTCGGTTCGGCCCTTCCGCAAGTTGTTGCAACAACGAACGTACTATGGCCTCTGCTGACTCCTGCGGATTCAGCAGAGCCTTCCGGCTCTGGTTACGAAATCACTTCGCGTATTCCGCAGGCCTCCCCAGATAAGAACGTCATCTTTCCGCCCGCGCTTGCCCAAGTCTACGGCCGCAGCCCTTGGCAGCTTTGGATTTTGTCTTGTAATGGAGACTCATCCGACTGCGACCGCCTCAAATTGGATTCGTGTACCTCAAGCCGTGCGTTTGCCGTAAGCTTCCTTCAGATTCCGCCTCGCGACGGACACCCTTGCTCTTGGCTAATGGTAGGCGCTTGCCAGCCCCCATTCCGGACTTTCACCGTAGAGATGACGCCCATGCTGGGCGTACATGCAAAAAAGGCTGACGGCGGTTGCCGTCAGCCTTTTCCTTCGGTCGACATTCGCGGAACGAACGTGACCGGTATGTGATGCTCCTTGATTTCGGCAGGCTGCGCGTATGGATCCAGCCCGGCTTTTTCCAGCTTACGGCCTTCCCCCAAATGCGTAAGGAGCCATTCGATCATAAGCTTGGCCTGCCTCTTATGCGGAATCGCGAAGGTGCTCATGCTCGGATAGCTGTCCCTCGCGAATGCTTCATCGTTGATCCCGATGACTTGGAATTGCTCCGGAACCGCATAGCCTCGCTCCAGAAGCTTCATCATGACGCCGAAGGCGACATGATCGTCAAAGCCGATCATGCCGACAGGCCCCGTCGAGCCGGCCGCCGCCCGAATTCGGACGATCTCCTCGATCGCCTGCTCCGCGCTGCGATCCGACATTTCGACGACATGGACGCCGCAGTTTTTCGGGAGTGCCAGGCACCCCTCCGTAAATCCGCCACGCCTCTGCCGATCGGTTGCTTCGGCCGACTTGGAGCCCAGGTAAATAAGCGTGCCGCAGCCTTTTGCATGCAAGTAACGAACCGCTTGGACGCATGCGGCGTAAAAGTCGAGATTGACGATGCCGACCGCGGCATCCGACGGCCACTCCCAGGCATTGAACAGCATGATCGGCGTTTCGCTGCCTACGAGGCGCTTGATCGATTCATGACTCATCGTCAAACCGTGACAAAACAAGCCGTCTACGCGGCGTTCCAGCAGCGCTTCAAGATGGCGCTTCTCCTTGGCCGGATTCAAGCGGGAGGAAAATACGGACAAATGATACCCGCATTGATGGGCCAAGTTCTCCATCTCCTCCGCCAGTTGGCCGAAATAGCTGCCGAAGCCCGGAATCAGCATGCCCAGCTCGTTCGTTCGCTGCTTGCTGAGGCTTGCGGCCATCCGGTTCTTGCGGTAGCCGAGCCGGCTGGCGGCCTCTTCCACCTTACGGATGACTTCATCCGAAAGCGGCACGTCGCGGCGGTTGAGCACGTTCGATACAGTGGCGATGGATACCCCCGCTTCCTCCGCAACGTTCACTACGGTCACCGTTCGATTCTGGCTGCGTCCGGACCGCTTGGGTGCCGAGGCTGTCGCCGCCTTAGAAGCCGTTTTGTCCGTCGGCTCCGTCATGGCCGACTCGTCCTTATCCTTTACGCCGTTCTGCCCGGCCTGTTCGTCCTTGCTTTCTTTCACTCGTACCAATACCCCTTATGTCCTTTTTCCAAGCGCATGAGCGCTTCCAAGTAATAGTAGTCTCCCCAAACGTTGAAGCCGTCCGGTGCGAGATTTCCTCTGACGTGATAAGAGCCGTGCTTGATAAAGCCTTGGGCATCCTTCTCGCCGACCGTCGAATAACGGTTCACTAGCGATGTCAAGCTCCGATTCACCGCTTCCCGCAGGTAAGCCGCATCGGGATCATTCTCTTCGAGATGCGAAAGGATTTCGAGCATCCCGCACGCCGCGATCGCGGAAGCCGAGCTGTCCCGGTACGTTTCGGCCGTAACCGGCACGTTGAAATCCCAGTACGCCACTTCGTCCTCGGGTAGATGCGCGACGAAATAGCGGGCGAGCCGCTTAGCCGTTTCGAGAAACGTCTTCTCTCCAGTATATCGGAAAGAAAGCGCAAATCCATAAATGCCCCAAGCCTGCCCGCGTGTCCAGGTAGAGCCGTTCTGATAGCCCTGGTGCGTACTGCCGCCGATCGGCTGGCCGGTCTCGGGCACGAAATGGAACGTATGGTACGACGAATCGTCGCCGCGAACGAGAAAGCGCTGGCTCTTCTTCGCATGAAGCAAGGCGATTTCCCGATATCGGGCTTCGCCGGTTTGCTCATAGGCCCAGTATAATAGAGGCAGATTCATCAAGCAATCGATGATGATGCGTCCCCCGTTATCCGGATCGCCCTTCGGCCCCCACGCTTGAATATATTCGCCCTCCGGACGCCAGCGGTTCAAGAGAACGTCAGCCGCTTGAAGCGTCAACCGCTTGGCGTTCTCGTCCTTCTCGATCATCCACTGGGCCTTCGAGGACAGCGAGTAAAGAAAGCCGATATCGTGATGATCCAGCGCGCGCATCGCTTCGATGCGTTCCCGGAAGCTTTCGATCGTTCCGCCGGCCGCCTCGGCAAAAGCCTTGTCTCCGCTATATTCGTAGCACAGCCACAGGATTCCGCTCCAAAACCCGTCCGTCCAATCCGTATTCGGATTCAGCTGATAAACGCCGTCCGATTCGCTTACATGCGGGAATTGTCCGTCAAACCTTGCTATATTCGCTTTCGTCACAGCAACGGCGTCTTCAATCGCCTGCTTCCACATTCACAACACGCTCCCATTATTTAAACGTTTAAATACAAATAAAATGTACACTTTAAACGTTTAAACTGTCAATCCTTTTTTGTAAGCGCGCACATTGGATTTTCGGGAGTTCTTCGCGCAATCGAGCCGTTATGTACATTTCATTCACTTTAATGTATATTTATTCACATTATAGAAGGAGGGATTTTTCATGCATTTTCTAAGCCTTTGCGATTTGTCCCGGATTCAAATAAACGAAATTTTCACATTGGCCGATCGGCTCTCTGCTTCTCCTCATGCAAGACCGTTAAGCGGAAAAACGTATGTGCTTTTTTAGCGACGGTGGGCAAGCCCTCCCTTGAAAATAACCGCAATTACACGTTTTACGCGGACCTGGATGCCGCACTCCCCGGCAGCGACGTCATCTTGACGGACAGCTTGCTCGCCGATAGGCGTAACGAGAGCTATTTGCATCGTTATCAAATCACGCTGGAGCGAATGCGTAAGGCGAACGAGCAAGCTCTGCTCAATCCTTGTCCGCCCTTTTACCGGAACGAAGAGGTTAGCATCGACGCTATCGCTTCCGAATATTTCGTCGGCTATGATTTCAAGAAAGTACTGATTACGGTTCAGCAAGCGGTTCTTCTCTACTGCAGCGGCATAACAAGCATATAAGCGCAAAAAAAACCTTTTGCCCGCAGCCCGTAAGCCGCTAGCAAAAGGTTTTCTACGTTTTCTTATCCGATGAGGCCAAACTCTTTCCCGACCTTCGCCAGCTTCTCCAGCGCAAAATCGAGATCCTGACGCGTATGCGTCGCCGTAACGATCAGCCGTACGCGGCCTTTGTCCAACGCCACGGTAGGGTAAACGATGCCTTGCGCAAAAATGCCTTCCTGCAGCAAACGGTCGGACACCTTCATCGTTTGCGCCGGATCGCCGATAATAATCGGCACGATAGGCGTTTCGCTAGCGCCGGTGTCGAAGCCGAGCTTCTTCAGCGAATCGCGGAAATAGTTCGCGTTGCCCCACAGCGTCTCCATCAGCTCCCCGCCGCTCTTCTTCAGCACGCGCACGGCCGCAAGACAAGTTGCCGCAACCGATGGCGGCTGGGAAGTGCTGAACAGGAACGGACGCGCTTTATGAATCAGGAAGTCCTTCAGAACTTGCGGACCTGCCATGTACCCGCCGACAGCGCCGATTGCCTTCGACAACGTGCCGACTTGAATGTGCACGCGTCCGTTCAGGCCGAAATGATCGGTCGAGCCTTTGCCGTTCGTACCGAGCACCCCGCTCGCATGGGCATCGTCGACATAAACGATCGCATCGTATTTCTCGGCGAGCTCGACGATCGCGGGCAGCGGCGCAATGTCGCCATCCATGCTGAACACGCCGTCCGTGACCACTACGCGGGAGCGGAAGCTACCGCTTTCCTTCAGCCGCTGTTCGAGCTGATCCATATCTTTATGGGCGAAAATTTTACGGTTCGCCTTGGTCAGCCGAATCCCGTCGATGATGCTCGCATGATTGAGCTCATCGCTGATGACAACGTCGTCGGCGCTAAGCATGGAACCGAGAATCCCCTGGTTCGTCGTAAAGCCGGATTGGAACACGAGCGTAGCTTCCGTTCCTTTGAAGGCAGCCAGCTCCTGCTCGAGCTGATCGTGAATCGCCAGCGTTCCGGTAATCGTGCGCACGGAGCCGCTTCCGACGCCGTACGTTTCGATCGCTTCGATCGCCGCCTTCTCCAGATCCGGATGGCTAGTCAAGCCTAGGTAGTTATTGGACGACATCTGCAGCACCTTGCGTCCGTTCAGCTCCATCCAGGAGCCGGAGCCGCTTTGCCACACGGTTAACGGCCGGTACCTGCCGTCCTGCTTCAATTGGTCGAGCTCTGCCGCCAAATGGTTGAAATTCGCCATCGAATACGCCTCCAATGATCGTTCCGTAATATTTCAATGAAACACAATACAGCTGCGGATTGCTATAAGGGCCTCCAGCCTTCCATTGAACTCGCGTTCCAGGAACTTCTTTAATGGTAGAACGCGAGTTCAAAGGCGGCACACAGCGAAGCTCCTTTACGAGCACCGTTATAGCATCCTCCGCATCGGTGTTTCTCCTAATTTTTACGGAAATTCTGTGATACTCTACTCATGTATAAAAACGATTTTGCCGCACTTGCCCGACGTCATCAGCTCGAAAGCTTCTTCGAACTGCTCCAGCTTCATCCGGTGCGTAATGAGCGGCTTCAGGTCGATCCGGCCGCGCTCGAGCAGCCCTTTCATCTGGTACCACGTGTCGTACATTTTCCGTCCGGTAATGCCTTCTACGCGCAGCCCTTTGAAAATGATATGACGCGAAAGGTCGAGCGATACTTCCTTCGTCGGAATGCCGAGCAGCGAAACGCGTCCTGCATTCGCTGCCGCTTCAAAGCCGTCGCGGATCGCGGCAGGGTGACCGGACATTTCCAGCACGACCTCTACGCCTTCCCCGCCCGTCTGCTCGCGAAGCGTTTCGGCCATCGGCACCTCGGCGCTGTTGATCAGTACGTCGGCTCCCATCGACTTCGCCATGTCAAGCCGGTACGGATTGATATCCACCGCGAAAATCGTGCCCGCTCCGCAGGCCTTCGCCACCTGAATGGCCATCAGCCCGATCGGACCGACGCCGATGACGGCGACCGACTTGCCGACAATGTCGCCCGATAGCACGGTTTGCACGGCATTTCCCAGCGGATCCTGCAAGCAGGCGATTTCAAACGGCATATCCTTGCTGTTATGAATGACATTGCTCGCCTTGACGATCGCATATTTCGCGAAGCAGCCCGGCGCCGTAATACCGAAGCTCTTCGTATACGGGCAAACGTGCGCATTGCCTGTGCGGCAAGCCCTGCAAACGCCGCAGACGATATGCCCTTCGCCTGAAACATGATCGCCCACCTTGACGTTCGTCACATTTTCGCCTATCGCTTCGACGATCCCGGCAAACTCATGTCCGAAAACGTTCGGGGTAACGACCGTGCTTTCGGCCCACTGATCCCATTTGTAAATATGCACGTCGGTTCCGCATAAAGAAGTCGCTTTCACGCGCACGAACACTTCATCCGGCCCGAACGTCGGCACCGGCACTTCTTTATAGACGGCCCCGGGCCCACGCGTTTCCTTGACGAGTCCCCACATCATTTCAGTCATCCGTAATCCCCCTTATGAAATGAACACCTATCCCGTAAAATCGGCTTCGCCTATGTACATGTTCGCTTCGTCTTTATGGCGACGAACGACTGAGCGTTACCGATTGTTTGATACGACATGATAGAGTGATCAAAGCTAATTGATGTTGTTGTACAATATATTATACATATGTGCGTTATATTGTACAATGGGGATTTTGACGATTTCTTCGAATGCTTAGGTAGTTGTCGTCAAACTCGGCCGATAAGCCTTTATGTAAGCGGATTTGTTCCGGGCTATCATGCATTTCGGCATGTGTGTTCCGGCAGTAGGTAATAGGCTCGGGGACGGCTGTCACTTTTTTCATCGCGTTACTCACTTCTCCTTCATCATATGCGTTTCTATGAAGAACGTCAATTATATTGCACAAACGTACAACATAACGACCGACACTCCGGTTGCTGTCGAACGGCCACTCGTATAATATAGAAAACAGAACTCAACAAACCGGAGGCACTTATGGAAATAACGGAACCCATTCATAAAAAAATCGGCAAAAACCTGCAAGCGATCCGAAAGGCTCGTGCGCTATCCCTCGATCAAGTAGCGGAGTTAACGGGCGTCAGCAAAGCGATGCTCGGTCAAATCGAGCGCGGCGATTCGAATCCGACGATATCGGTGCTGTGGAAAATAGTAAACGGCCTGCGCATCTCCTTCACTTCCTTGATCGAGAATGACACCGCCAAAGTACTGATCGTCCGCCGCGACGATTTGACGCCCTTGCTCGAAGAGGAAGGGGCCTATCGGGTATTCCCGTTCTTCCCGTTCAACCAGCAAAAACATTTCGAAATCTATACCGTCGAAATGGACGCGGGCTGCAGCCATACGTCGGAAGCGCATAACGAAGGCGTCGAAGAATACATTCTCGTCATCGACGGCGAGCTGGACGTCCGTTTCGAGCAGGAATCCCACCGTGTCAAAGCGGGGAGCGGCATCCACTTTACCGCCGACCAGCCACATACTTACGTCAACTCGGCTGACACCGTCACCAAGTATTACACCTTGATTTACTATCCGGAGTAAAAGGAAAGCTAATCCTTTCCCAGTAAAAAGAATTACAGAATGCCAACCGCCGCTCTATACGCATACGCCTGCACTAGCGCTTAGGCCCTACTAAAGTGGCCTAAATAGGCCACATCATATGATCATGAGCCCCCGGCAGAATATTTCCTGCCGGGAGTTTTTATATACTTTCCTCCAATGGCCGATGATCGGGAATTACTTTAGGAGAATGAGCGGGCGGAGCATGATATAACGGTCGGATAGTTTACGGGCCGACTTTTGAATTCGCGTTCAACCTTAAACCCTAATCATAGGAACGCGGATTCAATGGAAGGCAGGAGGCCGTTATATCGTGCGTAGTCACCGAATTCTCCTTGATAACCCTACTTCGAGCCCGTCAAAGCAATCCCCTCGATAAACGACCGCTGGAACACCAGGAACAACACGATCATCGGCCATATCGCCAGCACCGACCCGGCCATCATCGTCGGATAATCCGTCGTATGCTCCCCCTGCAAAGAGGCGAGACCGACGGACAGCACCATTTTTTCCGGCGAATTGTTGACGATCATCGGCCACATCAAGTCGTTCCACGACCACAGTATCGTAAAAATCGCCAACGCCACGAGCCCCGATTTCGCCAGCGGCAGCATGATCCGCCAGAAGATCGTAAACTGGTTGCAGCCGTCAAGCTTGGCCGCCTCCTCCATCTCCTTCGGCATCGTCATGAAAAACTGCCGCAGCAGGAACGTCCCGAACGCGCTGAACAAACCCGGCACGATCAGCGCTTGCAGCGAGTTCAGCCACCCGAGATGCTTCATGATCATGTACTGCGGAATGATAAACACTTGTCCCGGCACCATGAGCACGGACAGCATCAGCAGAAACAAGAAGTTTCGTCCCGGGAACTCCAGCCGTGCGAACGCATACGCCGCCAGCGCGCAGAAGATCAGCTGTCCGATCGTTTTGGCGACCGTCGTGACGATCGTATTCCAGTAAAACGTCAAGAACGGCAGCGCGTCGATGACATTGGAGTAATTGCTCCAGCGGAACGTTTTCGGGAAAATAACCGGCGGAATTTGCGTCGATTCTCCCAGCGATTTGACGCTCGTAAGCAGCATCCAAATAAACGGAACGACCATGACGATCGCGCCCAGCACAAGAATGAGATGCACGATCGCCTTTCCTCGGTTGAATGGTTTCGCACCCATGCCGCATCCCTCCCTAACGCTATTCGTAATGAACCCATTTCTTCTGAAGCTTCATCTGGACATATGTCACAATCATAATGATGGCGAACAGCACAACTGCCACCGTCGCCGCATAGCCCTTCTGATTCAGCATGAACGCATATTTGAAGAACAAATACACGACGGATTGCGTCGCCTCGATCGTAATGTTTCCGACCATCAGGAAGATGATGTCGAACACCTGGAAGGCATTGATCAGACCGAGAACCGCGACGAAGAAAATCGTCGGCGACAGGAGCGGAAGCGTAATCTGGAAAAACTTCGTAAACGGCCCCGCCCCGTCGATTTCAGCCGCCTCGTAGTAGGAAGACGATATGCCTTGCAGGCCCGACAGGAAAATGACCATGTTATGGCCGATTGAGCTCCAGACCGCTACGATGACGACCGAGAACAACGCGATATTCGGATCCGTCAGCCACTTCGGCCCTTTGATGCCGATAAAGCTTAGCGCGTAATTGATCAAGCCGTAATCGGCGTTGTACAGCCACTTCCATACCATCGCCACGGCGGCGGGCATCGTTACGACCGGCAAAAAATAAATCGTCCGGTAAATCGTCAATCCTTTAATTTTCTGATTCAACAGCGTGGCGATCAGGATCGACAAGAAAATGCTGATCGGCACCATGCTGATGATGTAAATAAGCGTATTGCGAAACGCCCTCAGGAGCGACGGGTCGTCGCCGAGCTTCTTGTAATTATCGAGTCCCGCCCATGTGTAATTGCCGAATGCGCCCCAATCGGTGAACGTGTAGAAAAAGGTTTGCACGACCGGCCATATGTAAAACACGAGCAGCCCGATCATAAGCGGCGCAATCATGACATAGCCCCAAAACCAGTCCTTCGTCGTAATGGATTTTCTTTTTTTGGCCGATTGTCCGGCATCTGCCGATGTACGCATATGGATTCCTCCGTTCAAGCATAAACGGCTTCGTCTATTTCTAAGGACGACCCGTTTCCTTCCAAAGACGCGTTGCAGGGAATGCACTCTTCTAAAAAACCGGCCCTGCACATGAGCGAGAGCCGGTCGGAACGCCTATTTTTCCTGCGCTAGCGCTTCGTTCATTTTTTGACCGAGCTGTTTGGCCGCTTCTTCGACTTTCATTTCGCCCGACCATGCCTTCTGCAAGATATCGGTCTCGAGCGTGTTCCACTTCGCCGTGTCTTTGGAGGCCGGATACGGCTTCGAATAACCGACCATATCGATGAAGGCCTTCAAATTGAAGTTCGGCATCGATTTGACCCAGGCGTCTTGCGTCCCGTTGAACGCCGGAATAACGGCGCCGGTTTTGGCTTGTATATCCGCCGCTTCCTTGGAAGCGAGAAATTTCAGAAATTCCCATGCTTCGTTAGGGTACTTCGTTTTGGCGGCAATCACGTTGCCGAGGCCGTGGATGACGACCGCTTGCTGCTTGTTCTTCGGCAAAACGGCTACGTCGACTTTATCCTTCGTGTATTCGTTCTTGGAATAATCGAGCGCGCTCCAAGACCCGTCGTAGAACATCGCCACCTTCCCGGATTGAAACATGCTAAGCGGGGAGGAATCGGTCATTTGGGCCAGCGTTGGGGACACTTTGTGCACATGGATCAAATCCGTCCAAAACTTGAGGCCTTGAATCGCCTCCGGCTTGTCGTAGCCGGAAGTCTTTTTGTCTTCGGATATGACATAACCGCCCGCCTGCGGAATCGTGTTGTAATAGCCGCCCTGACCGTCCAGCGCCGCCGCGATGCCCCATACCCCTTTGGACGGATCGGTCAGCTTTTTGGCCGCATCGACGAGCGTATTCCAGTCCCAGTTGGCATCGGGATACTTCACGCCGGCTGCATCGAACATTTTTTTGTTATACCATAAACCGATCGTATCGTAGTCCTTGGGCACCCCGTAGTTTTTGCCATTGACCGTGTAGAGCTGAACCAGGGAAGCCGGGTAGTTGCCCATGTCGAGTTTGTCTTGCGATATTTTCCCCGTAATGTCCATTAGCTGCCCGTTCGCGGCGTATTTGATAATGTTCGGGCCGTTGATCCATAGCACGTCGGGCAAATTTTCGCCGATCGCCGCCGTCTCCATCTTCTGAAAATATTGCTTGTACGGCGTATGCTCAATCGTCACGTTGATGTTCGGATGCGTCGTCTTGAATTTCGCGATGATCTCTTCCATAGCCGGAATTTGCGCCTGCCCCCATAGCGCATATTTCAGCGTAACCTGCTTGCCTGTTTCCGTCGTGCCGCCTGGGGAAGGGGAAGCTCCCTGCTCCGTCTTTTTGGCGCAAGCGGGAAGCACGACCACAGTAAGAGCCAGCGCGGCAGTCAGCCATTTTCGTTTCACGATCTTTCCTCCCTTGTTAAGGATTTTCGCAATTAGATTTCTCCTCCCGTTCCGGATTTATGCGCCGAGAAAGTTCTCGTACTAGTGAATCTTTCCTTATGAACCGCAGGTTTTTGCTGTAAACTATTCCATAAAGGCATGCGAGGGAATCCTCTTTATTACGGAAAGGGTGGAAGGCGTTGAACATTTGGGAAGGCAAAAAAGTCAGATTACGGGCAATCGTACCCGATGATTGGATGAAGTTTCATGAAAATGATCAGGATTCGGAGGGAGCCCGATCATCGGATGCCGTATACTTTCCAAGATCAGAAGCAGGAACGAAGTCGTGGGCGGAACATCAAGCCTCTAAAGGGGCGGATGGGGACAATATTATGCTTGCTGTCGAAACTCTCGATGGAGAATTAGTAGGAAGTATCAATTCCCATAGCTGTGATGCCCGAAATGGAACTTTTAAGTATGGCGTGGCTATTTTTCGCAGAAATTGGCGGAATGGCTATGCATCGGACGCTGTGAAAATCTTGCTCCGTTATTTTTTTAATGAATTGCGTTATGAGAAAGTAACGGCGCATATTTATGCTTTCAACGAAAGCTCCATTAGATTGCAAGAGCATCTTGGCTTTACACAAGAAGGGAAGCTTCGAAAGATGATTTTTACAAATGGACAACACTACGATGAATACGTTTTTGGGCTGTTGAAAAATGAATGTGATGGCTGGAAGTAAAATAAGAAAAACCGTCCGGAAATCACGGACGGTCCTTTGGTGCATGGCTCTACGTTTGTGCGTGTCGGAGGGAATAGGTAGGGGCGGCTTTCAACCGCTCTTGAAATCGTGTTTCATTGAACTTGTTTTGCGATAATAACACGATTTCAAAGGCGGCCAATAGCGAAGTTCCTTTGCAGCCCCCCCGCGCGGACCGTTCATTCCTGCCCCGCTCCCGTCCCCTTCCGCTTATCCCTGTAGTCCGACGGCAGCTCGCCGGTATGCTTCTGGAATACTTTCGTGAAGTAGCGGCGCTCCGCAAAGCCGACGGCTTGACCGATTTGCGCCACGCTTTTGTCCGTAAGCAGCAGCTGGGACTTCGCCTGCTCGATGCGCAACTTGGTCAGATGCTCCAGGAACGTTTCGCCGAACGTTTGCTTGAACAATAAACTGAAATAGCTGGGACTGATGCCGAGGAAATCGGCGATGTCCTGGGTACCGAAGTCGCTGCCGAGCTGACGCTGCATATAATCCTGCGCCGCCACCATAAGCGTTTCGCTCGTTTTCTTTTTGGATGCCGATTCGAGGCTGCGGCGGGTTATCTCGTTAACGATGTCGATCAGGTCGGAGATGCTCTGCACCTGATCGAGCTTGCGCCATATTTGCTCCTCGGCCTCGCCCGCGATCGACCGGATTTCCCTCATTTCCCGGAGCAGGTGAAGCGCCACAAAATGCAGGATCGGCATCACGCGCTCGATCGACTGCTCCGACACCGAACGGATGATTGGACCCAGCCTGAGCAGCGCCTTTTCCGTTTTGTTGCGGTCGTTCTGCTTGAGTCCCGCCACAAGATCCTCCGTCAAATTCCATAGCGATTCGCCGGCGCCGGACTCGTCCTTCGTTTCTTCGCTGACGAGCATTGCCTTCGGCTGCGATTTTCCGAGCTGAATCGATCGCTGCAGCTTTTTGTACACATTGGCGAGCTCACCGATCTGCACCTGTCCGGGATAGGCGACGACGCTGACCGATAGCTTGACATTGCTTGCAACCTCCTGCTGCAGCCGCTCGCCCCACCGCAGCGTATCCTCCGTCTCGGGCGGAGACGCTTCCTTGTCGCGCTCCACGAGGACGCACCATTCGCCTTCCCGCATTTGCAGCACCACATAACGGAGCGACCAGACGGACAGCGCCTCCTGCAGCACATTGCGCACCGCAAAGCTCCACAGCTTCCGCTCCTTGTCGTTCCAGCCGAGCGACAGCTGGGAATACCGGTCCAGATCGACCAGCAGCACGGCATAACGGAACTGCTCCAGATCGGCTTCCTCCTCGGCCATCACGTAGAGAGGATGAACCGAAGCATAGTTGCGCATGACGTCATGCAATATTTTTTCGTAAGCGAGATTCGCCACGCTTGTCCATCGTTTATTCCGCTGCTGCTTATTCCGCTTCTTCATGCGGATGCGTTCTCCGAGCTTGCCGATCGTCGCCGCCAGCTCCTCGTAATCGATCGGCTTGACGATATAATCGCTGACGCCGAGCTTAAGCAGCGACCTCGCGTACTCGAACTCCTGATACCCGGTAATCATCAGCACCTCGGCATGTTCGTTAAAGGAGCGAAGCTCCTCGATAAACCGGATGCCGTCCATTCCGGGCATGCGGATGTCGCTTAAGATTAAATCCGGACCGTGCTCCTTCACGATATCCAGCGCCTGAAGCCCGTTGCGCGCAAGCCCTACGACCTCGAACGCCAGCTCCTCCCAAGGGATAACGGCCTCCAGATTGCGCAATATATTCGGTTCATCGTCCACCAGCAGCGCTTTGAGCCGCAACCTGCTCGCCCCCTCTTTTGGGTATCACACATTTGACGACCGTTCCCTTCCCGGGTTCGCTGCATAGGAAAAGGCCGTAGCGTAAGCCGTAATGAATGCGGATGCGGTCGGCTACGTTGCTTAATCCGAGTCCGTTCCGTTCTCCCCTGGCCATCCGTTCCCCTTCAGGAAAAGCGGCTCCCCCTGCAAACCCGGCAGCTTGCGGACTTCCGGACTCCGCTCCCTCCGTGTCGTCCCGGTCCGCGTGATAACGGAATGCCGCCAGCCGGCTTGGCGCGATGCCGAGACCGTTGTCCTCGACGAACAACGAGAACCGGTCCTCTTCCTCCTCGGCGTAAATCCGGATGTGTCCCATATAGCCGATCCCCTCGAAGCCATGCTGAATGCTGTTCTCCACCAGCGGCTGAAGCGTCAGCTTCAAGATCGGATAGGCCAGCAAGGACGAAGGGATGCCGATCTCGTAATCGAAGCAATCCTCGAACCGGAACTTCTGGATGTCCAAATAGCTCTTAAGATGGTCAAGCTCCTGCTTTAGCGGGATTTCTTCCTTCGGGTGCATGCTGATGCGAAGCAGATTGCCGAGCTGATGGACCATTTGGCTGACCTTTTTGCCTTTGTTCTGAATCGCCATCACATTGATCGACTCCAGCGTATTGAACAAAAAATGCGGCTTGATCTGAGCCTGCATCAGCATCAGCTCCGCCTTGTTTTTGCGGTCTTGCTGCACCCGGACCTCCTCAAGCAGCCCTTCGATACGCTCCGTCATGCTGTTGAAGCCATGAGCCAACACCGACGTCTCGTCATCGCCCCGGTGCGCCACACGGACGCTCAAATCGCCCCGTTCCACCCGTCTCATCGAGCCGACGATCCGAAGAATAAATTGGATGATGTTGCGGACGAACACGAGGTTGAAAATGAGCGCACTGCCGATGCATAACAGCGTGATGAGCGCGACCCAGCGCATGATGGCCGTAAGCTCCCCCGAAACCGCCTCCCAAGGCGTAAAGAAGACGAGCTTCCAATCCGGGATGCCGAGCTCCTCCATATCCAGCCGGGCATGCGAAACGATCGTCTCCGTCCCGTCCACCTCCGACTTCGTGCTATCGATGGGTTTGGACAGATCGAATGATTTGGAAACGAGCGACAGCAAGTCGCTGCCTTCGAGCGTGCGGCGGCTGTCGAACAGGATCGTACCGTCATCCTTGGCGATCAAATACCGGTGAATGGAATCGTCCAGCGGGAAATACGAGTCGAAGATGCGCTCCAGCTCGCTGAAACGAAACCGGACGACCATCAGGCCGATCGTATCGAACGTATAGTAATCCTTCACAACGCGTAGCTGAAAAAAATCGCGTCCTTCCCCGGCAATCGGCTTCGCCTCGGCCGGCCCGATCCATTTGGGAACGCCGTTCCTTTTCACCGCTTCGGCGTAAAGCGCGCTTCCGTTCAGCTTTTCATACGGGATCATCCGCGTGACGCCGCGCCCGGCGTGAACGGTTTGGCCGCCTGTCCCATACAGCGTTACGGATTGAATCGGCGCATACGTCAGCAGCGTTCTGCGCAATTCGCTTTCGTACTCCACCAGGTGAACGGCGGAGCCTTCTCTGCTCCCGTCGCCTTCGTTCAAGCCGTGAAAGATGTTCTGGATATCGGATTTCACCATCCAGAAGTCGGAGAAGTAATTGGCTTCTTTGAACACATACGTTACGTTGCGGCCGATCGCCTTCAGCGTGAGCTCCGTTTGCTCGCCGTACTTTTTCTCGATCAGCTGCTGGGAGGAATAATAACTGACGAGGCCCAGCACGAAGAGCGGCGCAATGATGAAGGCCATAAACGCAAAAAACATTTTCTTGTTCAAACTCACGCGGATTCGCCCCTAAATATGTTCGCCTCTATTGCGGCTTCGTTCTGTTTGCCGCCTCTTGTACGCTTTGCACCATATCGAGCATCGGACGGGGACCGGTTCTGCCGCCGATTTGCTCCTGGATGCCGCGCTCGACGGCCTCCTTCACCTTCTGCTGCACGACGGCGTCGTGGGCGGGGAATACGCCCTTCGCGTTGTTGACGACATTCAGTATTTCCTGAATAATCGGCTTCACGCCGCTCAAGTCGGTCAGCTTCATAGACGGCAGCATCCCGGCTTCAAGAAGCTGGCGCTTTTGCATCTTCTCGTTGAACATTTGTACGATAAACTGCTTAACGGCGGACAATTGCCGTTCGTTCAGCTCTTTGGAGAAGCCGTAACCGTTCGAATATCCGCCCATGATGAGACCGTCCCCCGGCCCGTTCATATCGGGAAAAGGAAAAAATCCGACGTCGTCCGCGATTTTGGAAACACCCGGATCGATGAGCGGCGAATTCGCCCAGCTGCCGTCCACCATCATCGCGGCTTGTCCGGACATAAACGGCCCCGCCTGTTCCAAATATTTTAAAGCCAGGCTGTTTGCCTGCATGTATCCGTTTTTCAGCAGCAAATCATACTTGGTAAACGCTTCGACTACCTCCGAGTCGTTCCACTTTTTGGAGCCCGAAACGAAGCCTGCCACCGAATCGGCTCCCGCCAGCCGCACCCACATGTAGTTTGCGGTCATAAGCGGCGCCCAGCCTTCCTTGGAGGCTAACGCCAACGGCGTATAGCCGCTTCTTTTGACCAGGTCGCAAACGCCGAGAAATTCGTCCCACGTTGCGGGCACGCTCGCGTTCAGCTTGCGAAATATCGCTTTGTTGTAATAGACGCCTTCCACATAGCCCGCCATAGGCAAACCATATACTTTCCCGTCCACCGTGAACTCGTCGAGACTAATAAAATGCTCGCGCAGCCCGAGCTCCTGCAAAATCGGCGTCAAATCGAGCAGCCGATCGGCTTTTACATAGTTTTTCGTATCGGTACCGCCGAACAGGTCGAAAATTTTGGGCGGACTGCCTGTCGCCATTTCGGCTTTCAGCGTCGTGTCGCGGTTAACGGTATCTTCAACGCCGTCCAGCTCGATTTTTAGTCCCGGAACCGCCGTTTCGGTCGCCTTCACAACGTCCTGCAGCATATCGAACCGCGTCTGCTGCGTGTCTTTCACCTGCGTATGGCGCAGCGTGATCGAGAAATTTTCCGTTTTGACGGGCGGGGTCGCAGACTGTGCGGATCCGGAGGGATTCGAATCCTTATTACCGCAGCTTGTTAGCGTAATGGCGAGAGCAGTCAATGTTGCAGCATGCGCTACGGAAACGATTTTCATCAGCATTCGACCTCCGACGGGATACGTTCATTAAATCGCTTACACGATTTTTATCTTTCATTATAATCCAAATCATGACCGAAACCTACCCGATACAAAACGCCGGGAGGAACGTGCGGCTCTTATCGATATCCTGAGGCGTTCACGTGAACGTCTCTTACTTCGCCTTCTCAAAAATGGTATGATAGCAGGCATGAAATACATTCTTATGTACAAAGGTGAAACGGATGAGTATTACCAGCAAAGAAATCGCGGAGATATGCGGCGTTTCCAGAGGTACCGTAGACCGCGCCCTGAATAATCGCCCAGGGGTGAACGAGGCCACGAAGCAAAAAGTTTTGGAGACCGCCCGGCAGCTGGGGTACCGGCCTCATTTTCTCGCCCAAAGTCTTGTTAGAGGCAGGACGATGTCGATCGGAGCAGTCATATTCGACATCAACAATCAGCTGTTTCCGCAGCTCATCCATGCCGTCGAATCCCGGGCAAGAGAAGCGGGCTACTTTCTGAACCTGACGCTTACGAACAAAAATCCGGATATCGAGAAGGAATGCTTGCACCATTTGGCGGATCGGAAAATGGACGGCATCATTCTGCTTTCCGTGAATACCGGCGCGACTTTCGAGCAGTTCATTCAGAAGCTGAACATTCCCGTCGTCACTTTCGGAAACCGGATATCCGGAACCGTTCCCCACGTATGGATCGATGACCGGAAAGCCGTGCGGGACGCCGTCACGCTGCTGGCGGCAAAGGGTTACGAGGAGATCATCTACGTCTGCCCACCCTTGTCTTTGCGCGGCCAAACGAACGTATACGCCGTAGAACAGCGGTTCGCGGGTTTTCAAGACGCCTTGGAACAGGCTAGCCATATCCGTTCCCATGTTATCGATCATAAAGGATATGTCGAAGAAATCGAAGGACGCCTGAAAGCAAACGGCAGGAGAAAAGCGATTTTCTGCACAAGCGACAAATATGCGTTGAACATTTGGCTCCATTTGAAGAAAAAAGGAATTCGGGTGCCCGCAGATGCCGGGCTTATGGGCTTCGATAATATTGAAACGCTGAAATATATGACGCCTTCCCTCTCGACGGTATCATATTCCCTCGAAACGATCGGCAACCGGCTTATCGACTGCTTGATCGGTCGAATCGAAGGACGGGAAGTGCCCCCGACCACGCTGGTCGAGCATCAAATCATAAAAGGCGAATCCTGTTAAAAGCAAGCGGATAGGGTATCCTAATCGAATCTTGTCTACAATCGCCGGAAGCCTTTAAAGTCTCCTCCTGTATCCAGGGCCGGAGACTTTTTTTATGTCGATTCGGATGAAGCGAATCTTAATGCAAGAGGATCGTGCACGTGAACGAAATGGTGTTTACATTGTTTTTGGCTATATGCTAATATAAAGTCGTTCACGTGAACGGTCTACTATTTTATTTCTAAAAGGAGACATGCGGCAATGAGCAGATTTCGATATGAAGGCGCCCGAACGAAAGGAATTTCTTTCCCGCTGGGAGGCATCGGGACGGGCAGTCTCGGTCTTGCCGGGAACGGAAGACTGATCGATTGGGAAATGTTCAACCGGCCCAGCAAGCAGAGCGAGAACGGCTTCAGCTTCTTTGCGGTGAAGGCGGAGGCGGACGGCGAGCTGCTTGACGCCCGCGTGCTGAACGGCGATCTGCATCCCTCTTACATCGGCAATATTCAAACGAGGAAACACGGCGGCTACGGCTTCGGACCGAACCGGGCGACCATGGCGGGCGTTCCGCACTTTCAGCATACCCGCTTCACCGGCGAATTCCCTTTCGCCCGGTTGCATGCGGTGGACGACTGCTTCCCGGGCGAAGTCGAGCTGACGGCCTTCAATCCGTTCATTCCGCTTAACGATAAGGATTCGAGCATTCCCGGCGCTTTTTTTGACATCGAACTGAGCAATACGACCGAGCGGACGATTACGTATACGGTCAACCTGTCGCTGACGAACCCGATGCAGGATAACAAACGCTATCATCGTTATAAGCAAAACGGAAAGATTCAGCTGATTAAGCTGTCTTCGCACGGCCATGATTTCGGCGCTCCCGAATACGGCGATCTCTGCATCGCCACCGATGCGGACGACGTCAGCTATCAAGAATACTGGTACCGCGGCAGCTGGTTCGACAATCTGGAGATTTTCTGGAAGGACTTCACCACGGCGGCCAAATTCGCGAACCGTATGTACGACTCGGCCGCAACCAAAGGAAAAGGGGAAGACGTCTGCTCTTTGGCCGCGCATTTCGAGCTCAAGCCCGGCGAGAAGCAAAACGCCCGCTTCGTCATCGCTTGGAGCTTCCCGAACTGCCATAATTATTGGAACCCGCAATCGTGCGGCTGCAGCGACGACTCGTGCAAGCCCGAGAACCCGGCGACGTGGAAAAATTATTACGCCACACTGTTCTCCGATTCCACCGAAAGCGCAGCCTATGCGCTCGGGAATTGGGAGCGGCTATACGGCGATACGAAGCTGTTCAAGGATGCGCTGTTCTCGTCCAGCCTGCCTCCCGCAGCGCTCGACGCCGTATCGGCCAATATTTCGATCCTGAAATCGCCGACCTGCCTGCGTCTGCCGGACGGTTCGTTCTACGGCTTCGAGGGCTGTATTTGCAATGAAGGCTGTTGCGAAGGCTCCTGCACCCACGTATGGAATTATGCGTACGCGCTGCCGTTTCTTTTTCCGAAGCTGGAGCGGTCCATGCGCGATCTGGATTACAAGTACAACTTCCGTGAAGACGGCAAAATGGCGTTCCGGTTGCAGCTTCCGCTCGGCAGATCGGCATCGGGATTCCGGGCCTGCGCGGACGGACAGTTCGGCGGCGTCATCAAAACGTACCGAGATTGGAAACTATCCGGCGACACCGAATGGCTCCGATCGATTTGGCCTGCCGTCAAGAAGTCGATCGAATTCGCATGGGCCGAAACGAACGAGGACCGCTGGGACGCCGACCGCGACGGCGTGCTGGAAGGCCGGCAGCATCATACGCTGGATATGGAATTGTTCGGTCCGAACGCTTGGTTGAACGGGTTCTATCTCGCGGCGCTCAAAGCGGGCGCCGAGATGGCCGGTCATTTGGGAGAAGCGGGCACGGCGAAGACGTATATGTCGCTTTTTGCAAAGGGCAAAAAATGGACGGACGAACATTTGTTCGGAGGTGAATATTACGGCCAAATCGTCGATTTGAAGGACCGCTCCGTTCTGGAAGCCTATGATGAGAGCGCCGTACGGGATTACTGGAACGAGGAAGCGAAGGAAATCAAATACCAGGTTGCGGACGGCTGCGTGATCGACCAGGTTTTGGCGCAGTGGCATGCCAATCTGTGCGGCTTGGGCGAAATATTCGATCCGGAGCAGACCCGCAAGTCGCTGGCATCCATTTACCGCCATAACTTCAAGAAAAGCATGCGCAACGTCTTCAATCCGTGCCGCTTATACAGCTTGAACGACGAAGCCGGGTTGATGATCTGCACCTGGCCGGAAGGAACCGCTAAACCGACCGTGCCGCTCACCTACGCCCAGGAAACGATGAACGGCTTCGAGTATCAGGCGGCGATTCATATGATTCAGGAGGGCTTGGTCGCCGAAGGCATGGAGATCGTCGAAGCGATTCGCGACAGGTATGACGGGGAACGCCGAAATCCGTGGAATGAATTCGAGTGCGGAAGCAACTATGCCCGATCGATGGCCAGCTACGCGCTGCTGCTCGCCTTCAGCGGCTTCGAGTACGATATGACGGCCAATCGAATCGGCTTCCATCCGATTTCGGACGGCGATTCTTTCCGCAGCTTCTGGTCGCTCGATTCCGGCTGGGGAACGTTCGAGCGGCGAGAAGGCCGGATCGAATTGAACGTGCTGTACGGTGCCCTTGAGATCGGTAGCTTGAACCTGCCGTTTATGAAAGGACAGCACACAAGCGGGATCTCGATCGGTTCGGAGCCGCTCGCCTGCAATCAGCATGACGGCCTCCTTACGTTCCCCGCGAACGTTCGGCTGCATGCCGGTCATTCGTTGCTGATCACGCTCGAGTAGGCGATAAGGTGGATGCGGTAGTTGTTCGCCAAAGCTGAAGCGGCGATCGGCCGCTTGGTAAGCGTGTGTGCGAACGCGTGCGTGCGAACCGGAGTAAATGGTCGGAACGGAGAGACCTTCCCGTCAGTCATTAGACCGCGGCGAAGGCCTCTCTTTTTTCTGGAGCAGGGCTCCATGCTGTGAAATCAAGGGAGTCTTCACGGCTCCCTGTTTTCATCGACGGAGTGTAATACACCGGAATTAAGCCATTTAGGGCTATAACGCCTAATAGTCGGTTTGAAGAGGCTGTCGATTCATTGTGTAGGAAGCATGCCATTCTTACAATATAAGTCAAAATATTAATACCTCATTTGTTGCATAACGGATTTTGAGGGCGTTATGTAAAGGAAAATAGATAAATATAAAGGAATAACGGTTTTTGGAGGTGTTATCGGGTAAAAATGGACTACTATCGATACATTTGGCGATAAATAACGACCCGAGAAGGCGCTATGATTCCGATGCGGGGTACTTGTCGGCAAATAAGGCCTCCAAAATCCGCTATCGAGGAGTATTGCCTATTCTACGCAATGAATCGACAGTCTCTTGAAGGGTATTATCGTCTACATTTCACCTAACGTTGGACCGGCCTTAAGTGCGGCCTTAAGAGAATCACATACTTAATGGGGACGGAGTTACTGCTAGTCGGACCCGTACAATTTAAGTACTTACCTACGTTCCAACTGAATGTGGGACAGTAAACTCTTAAGTCGCCCCGCTCTATTACATATAACCCCTCATCTTGTAGCGGAACGTCAACGCCTTATTTCCGGATGTCGGAAGGGTTATCGACGTTATACGGAACTATTGGACCTTATTCGCATTATTTGGAATGCATTTCAACGCAGAACGGCTGAATAGCGAATCGTGGTTCCTCAACGACTCGACATAGAGGGAAAACGCGGCACATAGCGTACTTACGTTCCGCCTGACGTGAGACGAGGCAATTTTTAGTCGGAAAACATCCTTTCATACGCAACTACGTTCTGCTATGTCGGGACAGTTAATGCTTGAATCGCCCCGCACGTTTTCTTTCGTTCGGAAACTGCGTCATTCGTCTTCCCCGTTGAATTCGGCCACTCTCGATTCAATAAACCGACGCTCAGTCTCTTTGGAGAGCCGCTCAAGGTTCGGCAAGCGCTCAAGGCCAGCGATAAGATTGCCTCTTCTTTTCACATTTCACGTCAATCCGTCAGCTTACCGGACCAGCCGAACGGAAAGCGCTCGCCGATCGAAACCGGCAGCTTCCCTTGCGGCTGCAGTTCACCGAGCAAAATTGCCGCGAGCGCGCGCATCGTATTCGGCCGATTTTCATAGCAAGCCAAGTAAGCGCCGACCTCCGGAAACGCAAGCAGGTCGAAAGGATTGCGGCCCGCTGCGACGATAAGGCGGACGCCTTCTCGAGCCGCCAGCTCCCGTACGAGACGTGTCTGACCGGAGGAGAACGAAGCGTTGTAGGTAACGAAGACGATTTGCCCGCAGCCTTCGGATTCGGCCAGAACCCGTTCGATCTCCCGTTCGTCCGGCTGTGTGCCGATCCGCTGCTCGAACACTTCGTTCATTGCAGCCTTCAAGTAATAGCCGGCCGTTTCGTCCTGCGGGATGACTTCCTCGACCTCCGTGTTCGCGCGTACCTCCGTCCATACTACGTACGTTTTCACGCGGCGGTCGAGCGGAAGCAGCCCTCCGCTCTTCACGAGCGTCACGCTGCGCTCGCTGGCGCGGCGGGCGACCCGCAGCCGCTCCGCGCAGCCGATCGCGGCCAGCTCCTCTGCGCCGCCGCTGCTGCCAGAGCCGCCGGCTTCGCCCGCTTCACAGGAGGCCTCCCCGGCCTCCTGCGAAGCTCCCGGCGCCGCAGCCAGGCGCTGCTTCAGCCGTGCAAGCCGCTCGAGCGAGCGGTCGATGCGCACTTCGCTGATGCGCCCGCTGAGCACGGCTTCGCGCAGCGCCTCCAGCGCCGCAAGTTGGCGGTCGAAGCGGTGGCTGACCAGAATCAGGTCAGCCCCGGCCTCGACCGCCTGTACGGCGCCCTCCGCGACGCCGATGGTGCCGGCGATCGCGTTCATCTCCAGGCAGTCGGTCACGACGACGCCGTCGTAGCCGAGCTGCCCGCGCAGGAGCCCATCGATGACGTGCGGCGACAAAGTCGACGGCCGCCCGTCCGGCTCCAGCGCCGGAAACAAAACATGCGCCGTCATAATCGCGGCGACGCCCTCTTCGATCGCCTGCCGGAACGGCGCCAGCTCCACCCGGTTCAGCCGTTCCATGTCATGGGCCAGCACCGGCATGGCATGATGCGAATCCATCGCCGTGTCGCCATGCCCGGGAAAATGCTTGGCGGTCGCCGCAACGCCGGCATCCTGGAAGCCGCGGATCGCAGCCAAGCCAAGTTCCCCTACGAGAGCGGGATTTTCGCCGTATGAACGGATACCGATAACCGGGTTATCCGGGTTGCTGTTCACGTCGAGGCATGGAGCGAAATTCATATTGATGCCCATCGCCCGAAGCTCGCTGCCGCTGATATTCGCCGTTTCATAGGCCGCAGCCGGATCGCCGATGGCGCCAAGCGCCATGCTGCCGGGCACAAGCGTCACGCCCCGGTCGATCCGGGCGACCATCCCTCCTTCCTGATCGATCGCCACGAGGAGAGGCAGCGTTGCGCCCGCTTCCTCGTTCAGCTGCTGCAGCTCGGCCGACATTGCCGCCATCTGGCGGACGCCGCTCACATTGCGGCGGAAATAAATAACGCCGCCAATCCGGTAATCCCGGATCAAGGTTTCCATGTGGGCGGACGGTACCGTTCCGTGAAAGCCGCACATGACCAGCTGCCCGATCTTTTCCTGCAAGCTCCAGTCGCGCTTCATACCCGATTGCCTCCTTCGCCTATTCGTGCTTACGATCATCTCCGCCGTCCAAGCTGCCGGCCATCGCCGGCTTCTTGCTTTCGCGGTATTCCGACGGCGTCATGCCCGTATATTTCTGGAACACCTTCGTAAAATATCTGCGCTCCAGATAGCCGACCGCTTCGCCGATTTGCGCGACGCTTCGATCGCTCATCACAAGCAGAGATTTGGCGGTTTCCATCCGGAGCTTCGTCACGTATTCCACGAACGTGATGCCGTAATGCTGCTTGAAGAGCAAGCTGAAATAGCTGCTGCTGATTCCTAAATAATCGGCTACCTCCTCGATGCCGAGGTCCGCCGAAAGTCTTTTGTCGATATAATCCTTCGCCGAAATCATAAGCACCACGCTCGATTTTTTGCCGACGACCACCTGCAAGCATTGATTGATCAGCTCGTTCATGACGACGAGCAAGTCTTTCGACCCTACGCAGCGGCCGAGCTTGCCCCAAATCGATTCCTCTTCAGCCTGGGAGAGCACATCCATCTCCCGCATTTCGCGCAGCAGATGAAGCACGAGAAAATGCAAGATTTGCTGAACCCGCAGCAGCGAAGCATCCGGAATCGTCTTCAAGTGCTGGTTCAGCTTCTGCAGCGCTTCCTCGGTATGGCTGCGGTCGCATTGCTTCAAGCCCGATACCATTCGCTCCACGAGATTCCACAGGAAATCGACCGGCTCCTTCGAGACGCCGAGCTCATCGTCTGCCGCCATCAACAGGCCTTCTCCCGGAGCCAAGCTGACGGCGCGCTGAACGCTCTTGTAGGCTGCAGACAATTGCCCCGCGGCTACCAGTCGCGGATTAATGCCGACGCAGACGCCCAGCTTCACGTTTTGCTTGACCGCCTCCCGCACCTGCTCCGCCCAACGAAGCGCCTGTCCGCCGCCGAAAGCCGCATCGCTTGCGGGATGCTCGATCAGCAGACACCACTCGCCCTCTCGCATCTGCAGCACCGCATATTTTTTCTTTTCATCCTCAAGCGCCTCCTGCAGCACATTGCGAATGGCAAAATTCCACAGCTTGCGTTCCTTCTCGCTCCAACCTACCGAAAGCTGCGAGTACCGGTCGAGATCGACGAGCAGAAGAGCGTATTCCAGCTCCTCCAGCTGCAGCTCCTCTGCCGCGAGCAGGGGATGCGCCGCCACCGACGTATAGTCCATCAGAAAGTCGTACAATATTTTTTCGTAAGCCAAGCTGACGACGCTGCCCCATTTGCGCGCCTCGCTCTTCGCCTCCTGCCTTTTGGTCCGAATCGCCGCGGCCGTTTTACGGACGACTTGTTCCAGCTCCTCGTAATCGATCGGCTTGAGCATGTATTCTTTGACCCCGAAACGCATGACGGAGCGGGCATATTCGAAATCCTGATAGCCGGTCAGCATGACGCATTCGCATTCGCCGTTCAGCTCGCGCAGCTTCTGCACGAACGTAATTCCGTCCATAACCGGCATCCGAATATCGGACAGCACCAAATCCGGCTGATGCGCCTCGGCCATTTCCAGCGCTTTCACCCCGTTGCCGGCGAGCCCGACGATCTCGAAGCCGATTTCCTCCCACGGAATCACCTTCTGCAGATTGCGCAAAATGTTGATTTCATCGTCCACCAAGAGTGCCTTCAACATGTCATCACTCCTCATTCAACAGCTGTATTTGCCGCTATCCTGCCACTTTCCCCTCTCCGTCGATCGCCGGTATCGTGCACTTGATGATCGTACCGTGCCCCGGCCGGCTGCATAGCAGCAAACCGTAGCCGGGTCCGAAATGAATCCGTATCCGGTCCGCGACATTGTTGACGCCTAGACCGTGCCGTTCCCCGAACGGATACGTTACCTTCGCATCCAAGAGCGACTGGTTCATCGCGGTTGCATACTGGAACGCAGTCAGCCGCTCCGGCGGAATACCGATGCCGTTATCCTCCACATAGAAGACGAGATTGCCCGCTTCCAGCCTGACCCGGATCCGAATCAAACCTTTATATTCGATCCCTTCGAAACCGTGCTGAATGCAGTTTTCCACAAGCGGCTGGAGCGTCAGCTTCTGAACCGTATAGTGCATAAGCTCCTCGGGAACGTCCAGCTCGTATTCGAACAAATCCTCGAAGCGGTAGCTTTGAATTTCCATATAGCTGGTTAAATGCTCCAGCTCCTGGCGGACCGATATTTCTTCCTTGTGATGGATGCTGATACGCAAAATATTGCCGAGCCGCCTTACCATCTGGCTGACCTTGCGCCCTTCGTTCTGCACCGCCAAAATATTGATCGATTCCAGCGTGTTGAACAGGAAATGCGGTTTGATTTGGGCCTGGAGCAGCATAAGCTCGGCTTTGTTCTTGCGCTCTTGCTCCCGCTTGATCTCGCTCAGAAGATCGCTGATCCGCTCCGCCATACTGTTGAAGCCTCTGGACAGAACGGACGTTTCGTCCTCCGACTGCGCCTTCACGCGAATCGACAAGTCGCCGAGCTCCACCCGTTTCATTGCGCCTACCACTCGTAAAATAAACCGGATAATCCGATTGACGAACACGAAATTAAATATAAACGCAAACCCAAGGATAACCGTCAGGAAAAAAGCAATCCAGCCCATCACCGTCGTCAGCTGCCCGCTGACATCGTCAAGCGGCGTTATCGAAACGACGCTCCAGCCGGCCGCGCCCAAATCCTCAAGTTCGAGCGATTGGAACGACACAATGCTCGGCTTTTCGCCGAACTCCAGCTTTTCGCTTTCAAACGAATGGGACGGCTTTCGCGAGCCTTTGATCGTCTGGTATAAATTTTTCCCTTGCAGCTCCTGATTGTTATTATCGTAATGAACAAGACCGTCGGGGCCCATCAGCAGAAACCGCCTGTTGCTGGAGCTGCCCGTGTTGTACAAATTAAAAATGTTCTCCAGCTCGCCGAATTGAACCTGAAGCAGCATGATGCCGCGATCCTCTAAATTATAAAAATCTTTGACCAGGCGCACCTGGTAATAGTACGAGCCTTCGAGCCCGAGCTCGGGACGCTCCGTCGGTCCGATCCATCTGGGAGTCCCGTTCCGTGCGAGCACCTCGTCGTAGACGGGGCTTTCCTTCAATTTGTCGAACGAAATAAGCCGCTTATTCAAATTGCTGGCTGCGTAGGAGGAGCCTGAGCTCGAGAAGAGCGCGACGGATACGATCGGCTGGTAGGTCAGCACCGTCTGCCGGATGTTGCGCTCGAACGACGAATTCAGCTCGTTTCTTTCCTCCGTAGGCTGGCTACGCCAGTACATTTCCTTGTAAATCCCTTGAATTTCGCCTCGCATGATCGCATAATAGTCCGAAAAATAATTCGCTTCCTTCAAGACGTACCGGATGTTCCGGCCGATCGCCTTGAGCGTCAGCTCGTTCTGCTCGCTGAATTTCGTTTCGATCAGCCTTTGCGAAAGCGTGAAGCTGCCCCAGCTTAACGCAAGCAGAGGCAGGATGATGAAAATGAGGAACGCTCCGAATATTTTTTTCTTAAGGCTCATTCCTCATCATGCTCCTCTTCCGCTGCTTACCCCTTGACGCTTCCCGCAGCAACGCCTTCGATGATTTTCTTCTGCAAAACGGCATATACGATAATAACCGGCACGCTGCTGATCATGACCGCCGCGCTCATCGCTCCGTAGTTGAAGTTGAATTTGTCCATAAACGCGACCACCGCGACCGGCAAAGTGCGCAGGCTTTCCCCCGACAGGAGCAGGCTCGCCAAAATATACTCGTTCCAATGACTGATGAAATTGATGATGAACACCGTGACGAGCGTGGGCATCGTCAAAGGCAGAATGATTCGTCCCAACAAGCCGAACACCGAAAGCCCGTCCATAATGCCGGCTTCCTCCAGTTCCTTCGGAACCGATTTAAGAAACGCCGCGATGACGAATACCGATAGCGGAATGCCGAATGCCGTGTAAGGAACGATCAAAGCGAACGGCGTATTATAGAGGCCGAGATTTTTGATCATGATATACAGCGGAATCAATAGCGATACCGGCGAAATGAGCAGGGAAAGCAGCAGCAGCCCGTACGTGATTTTGCTGAGGGCCGGAAACTTCATCCGGGTAACCGCGTACGCGATTCCCAGCGCGAGCAGGATCGATACGGTCGTCGCGGTCGTCGCGATGTACAGACTGTTAAAGAAAAACTTGCCGATTTTGGCGCTCGTAAAAGCTTTCGTGTAATTTTCGAGACTGAAGCTTTCGGGCAAGCTCCACGGATTCGTGACGATTTCCGAATTCCCCTTAAACGAAGAGTTCAGGACGAAGAACAGCGGATACAGGATAATCAACAGATAAGGCAGGAGCACCAGGTGCGGGAATATGTTCGTACGCCTTTTCATCTTAGTATTCGACCTCCTGCGACCTTCTGGTAATGAGATGGAAAATGAGGGTGAGCACGCATGTCAGTACAAAAATAACGATGGAAATCGCCGTGGCGTAGCCGTATTGTGACATCGAATACGCTTGCTTGTACATGTAGGTTCCCATGACCTCGGAGCTTCCGAACGGTCCGCCCGCCGTCATGATCAGAACGATGTCGATCGCATTCATGGCGCCCGTGATCGAAAGCAGCAGAATGACGAGAATGATCGGACGAATGAGCGGGATGATAATGTATCGGGCTTTCCGCCAGCCTACCGCGCCGTCGATTTCGCCGGCCTCCTGCATTTCCTTCGAAATGCCGAAGATCGCCGCAAGCACGAGCACGATATAGAAACCGAACCACTGCCAGGAGTTCGTGACCAGAATGGCCAGGAACGCGAAGTTTTCTTCGCCCAGCCAGCCTTTGGTCCATGATTCCAAACCAACCAGCCTCAAAATCTGGTTGACCAGACCCGCATCCGGATGATAGATAAACTTCCAGATTACGCCGACAACCGCTGTGGACAAAATGCTCGGCATAAACACGGTCGTTTTATAAAAGTCCATAAACTTGCGTACGTTGCTAAGAATAATCGACAAAATGACGATGATCGGAATTTGCACGAAGGATGAGAACAGCACGAAAATCAGATTGTTTTTAAGCGCCGTCAAAAACTTCTCGTCCTGCACGGCTTTCACGAAATTGTCGAGGCCGGTAAAGACCGGTTCGTTGATTCCGTTCCAGCTCGTAACCGAATACCGCAGGGAGCTAAGGAGCGGTACGATATAGAATGTGATGTACAGAGCCATCGCCGGCAAAATAAAAATCGCATAGGCATATGGATTGCGCATGACTTTATTCATGATAGACCTCCTTAAACGTTTTCCGGAGGAAAACGACTTCGTAAGCATCAGCTGTTTTCTGAAGGAAAATCGCTTCGTAAGCATCGGCTGCTCCAAGAATGGATAACGGCTTCGTCTCCAGAAGCTGTTTACCGATAGAAAACGATTTCGTAAGCATCCGTTGTCTTATTGGTGAGTGTGGCCGGAGGTCCTAACGCTCGTTTAGCGTGAAGCGGGCACCACCGCAATCGTGTGGCGCCCGACCTTTCGTGCCTTCTTCGCTATTTCGCTTTGTTTGCTTCGTCTTGCGCTTTTTGCATTTTTTCAGCCGCTTTGTCAGCCGTTACTTTGCCGCCCATCAGCTCTTCCATCGTTTCTTCCAGCGTTTTCTTCACGGATGCTTGCACGAGTGCGTCGAATGCCGGGAAGGCGCCTTTTTTAGCGGAGCTTTGGCCTTTCACCACATCGGCGACAAGCCCTTTCACATCGCCCGGATCGGCAAGCTTCATGGCCGGGATACGGCCGGAGTTTTTCAGCTCGCGTTTTTGGTTTTCGTCGTTGAAGAAATTTTTGATGAACGCTTTGACCGCTTTCAGCTCGTTCTCGTTAAGCTTGCTGGAGAAGCCGTAGCCGTTGGAGAAGCCGCCGTTGATGTAGTCGTCGCCTTTGCCGCCCACGTTCGGGAAGTTAAAGAAGCTGACGTTGTCTTTGATCGTCGATTTCTCGCCTGTGATTCCTGCGATTGCCCAGCTTCCGTCCATCAGCATGGCCGCTTGGCCGGTGTAGAACTTCGCTTGGCCGTCCGGATATTTCATCGCGATGACGTTTTTGTCGATGTAGCCTTTTTGTTTCAGCTCTTCAAGCTTTTTGAAAGCGTCGACAACTGCCGCATCCGTCCATTTCGATTTGCCTGTCGCGAACCCTTCTTGCTGCTCCGGTCCGCCGTTGCGAACGAACAGGGTGTTGGCCAGCATGTTGATTACCCAGCCGTCTCCGCCTCCGCCGCCCATGGCGATCGGAACGATGCCCTTCGCTTTAAGCGCTTCGCAAACCTTGAGGAATTCGTCCCACGTTTTCGGCACTTGCACGCCGGCGTCGGCGAACATTTTCGTATTGTAGAACACGCCTTCTACGAAGCCGGAATCCGGAAGGCCGTAGATTTTGCCGTCTACCGTAAATTCGCTGAGGTTTAAGAACTTGTCTTTCAAGCCAAGCTCGGTCAGAATCGGAGTCAGGTCGAGCAGACGGCCCGCTTTCGAATAGTTCTTCGTATCATCACCGCCGAACAAGTTGAAGATCGGAGGCGGGTTGCCGGCAGCCATTTCGGCTTTCAGCTTCTGGTCGCGGTTCACGACGTCGTCCACGCCGTCAAGCTCGAATTTCAAGCCCGGCACTTGGGATTCGGTCGTTTTGACCACGTCTTGCAGAAGAGCGAGCGTGTTTTTCGCCGTGTCGCGGATGTTAATGTGGCGAATCGTCATTTTGAAATCTTTCGGTTTCTCGGACTCTGCCGGTTTCACCGAAGCCGAAGGAGATGCCGAAGGAGAATTGGACGCTGCGTTCTTATTGTCGTTGCTGCCGCTTCCGCATCCTACTGCCGTTGCCGCCATCGTGAGTGCCATCGTGAGGGATAACATCGTTTTCTTCTTATTCATTTGCGGTGACCTCCTATTTTTCGTTTGCTTGGTTTCGCTTACATTTTGATTATAGGAAGAACGGCGCATTCCTCACAGACGGACATTTCGCGAAAAGAGGGATAAAATTCTCTACTCCGTCTCCGCTTAACGAAGCTCCGAAGCGTAGACCCGGTTCTTTGCGGGGAGCCCCTAAGAGCACAAAGTGCCCCTTATGATTGGGACAATAATTGCATAAGAAAGCGGCTAATATGCGCAACCGGAGCAGGGGGTATCCGTCTCCACCTCCGTGAAAGTCGTATCCTTTTGATTACACGCAAGGAAAGGATACGACATTCAAGTCGGCCGCCAGGTTTTTCCGCCGCATACCCCCTACTCCTTTGCCGAGTATTAGGCACCCCAGCAACTTTCCCCGGCACAATCAAAAAAGCTGTCCCAAACATCGGGACAGCTTTCGTTTTAGGGGCGGGCAAATGCAGCGGCCGCCGGGGCGGATTCGGCCATAATATCCATAACGCCGCGGAAGACGGCGTTAGCAAGACCGGCTTCGGATGCGTCCGTGTCCGCGATCATGACTGCGGCCGCGAATCGGGGCTCGTCGGTCGGCCCGAAGCCCACGAACCATTGATGAACGAGACTTCCGCTTCCCGTCTGCGCCGTGCCGGACTTTCCTGCCAGCTTCCATTTCGCTTTTTGCAGCGACTTTCCCGTTCCGTGGTCGACGACACCTTGCATCCAAGCGAGCAGCGTCGCAGCCGTCTTGGGTGAAATGCCCGCCATACGGCCGGAAACGGTTTTCTCGGGAAAGGCGTAAAGCAAACGGCCGCTTTGATAGCGAATTTCGGTCACCGCCCGCGGCTCTCGGACGACGCCGCCGTTCAAAAGCGTCACTACCATATTGGCGGCGGCAAGCGGCGTCATCCGGACATCCCGCTGTCCGATTGCCGTCTGGGCGCGTACGCCTTCATCGTTCGGCGGCGTCCCGGGCGCGAACAGCTGACCGCCGTCTTCGCCGTCCAGCTGGCGGAAGGAGGGCTGTCCCGGCGTATCGCCGGTCCATCCGACGGGAAGGAGCACGCCGAGCTTTCGGGCATAGGCCGCGAGCGTCTCGGAGGACAGCCGCTGCATCACTTTTGCAAATGTTATGTTGCACGATTCGGCAAAAGCGTCGGAGAACGTAATGTTCCCGTGTCCGCCCGGGAGCCAGCACGAAAATCCGTACTTGCCGAGCTCGCCCTCGCAGCGGAACACTTCGTTCGGCTTGACGACGCCTTCCTCCAGCGCGGCTGCGGCCACGACCGTCTTAAAAACCGACCCCGGCTCCGCGGCTTGAAGCGCTCGATTCTCCCACCCGCGCTCATCCAGCTTAATGCGATAGGGGTTAAACGCCGGTCTGCTCGACATGGCGACGATATCCGCCGTTTTCGCGTCGAGAACCACGACCGCACCCTTTCTTACGTGAAGCCGGTCAAGCAGCGCTTCAATTTTAGATTCCGCAGGCAGGCTCAATGCGGTGACCACTTTCGTCGGATAATGGACGTTAACCGGTTCGACTAACCGGACATCGAGTCCGGATAGCGGATTGTTCTGCCCGTCGGTAAACAGCGACAGCGTGGTGGGACCGATGCCCTGCACATAGGGCTGAAACGTTTTCTCCAGCCCCGATCCGCCAATGCGGCTTGCCAGCGTAAACTGGCCGCGTGCCAGCTTGTCCGCGTATTCCGCTTGTACGCGTTCGGGGTTTTCGCCGATAAAGCCGATCAGTTGGGACGCAGGGTAGGGCTGAATATAGCGAGACTCGTAGGTCGTTACCGTAATGCCTGGCACGCGAAGCTCTTTTAGCCGCTTCGCTTGAGCGTCCGTGAGCCTTAAGGGGACATCGCGCAGCGATTCGTCGCTTGCGGGGCCGCGGCTTTGCTTGGTCCACCAAGCAGGCTGCTTCAGCCCTTGCAAGAAGCCAAGCCACTCCCTCTCGGACACGCCCAGAATGCCGGCCGCAGCCGCAACGCCAGAGCTCTTTTTGGCCTGTTCCTTATTGGGGAATACCAGCAGGGCAGCGTATCGCTCCCCGGTCAGCGGGAGTCCGCTGCGGTCGTAAAAGCCCCCCCGTCCGCTATCCAGCACGACCCGCTGCTCGCGCTGCTCGACCGAATGGCGGATAAGCGCAGAACTAGCATGTCCGAAGCCGGGTACAACCTGCACCATCAAAAGCCTGACGGCAAGTACGCCCATCATGACGCTTACCGCGAGCAGAACAAACACTATACGCCGTTTATCGAGCATCCTGTTAGCCACTCCGTTTTATGCGATATGTTGATGTTGCTACCAGTATGTACATCGCACACGGGCGGCAAACGGACGTTAGCGAAAACCCCCTTTTCTTAAAAGGAAGCCAGCTTGTCACAGAAACCGTCGCGCTTTCCTGAACAATAAGAAACGGCCCCTAAGGGCCGTTGCATAGATTATGGAATGAAGTCGGCTTTCACGTCGTCGATGAGCGTTTTCTTAATGTGCCTATGCCGTTGAGTTTTGCCAGACCCGTTATTTCTTCTGGTTCGTCGGCCATGCAAACGGGATACCCAGCGCTTTTTTGGCCTCCTGGAACTTCTTGTTCTGATAGTCGTACAGCTTCTGATAGCCAAGCTTGTTCTCCAGCTCGATGCCCTCGTTGTAAAATTTCTCGATGTCGGCGTCGGACTTCGCCAAAATCATTTTGGCTCTTTGCTTGGTTCGGTTCTCTTCGATCTTCGCATTAATCCCCGCTTCCTCCGTCCCGCCAAGCGGCGTGGCCGATTCGAACGGAAGCATGTCATAGGTAAACTCGCCGAAATATTCATTCGCCTTCCGCTTCAGCATTTCGTCTTCCGTGTTCACCACAGGCGCCGTTCGCTGAATCGGTGCCCAGTTGATCAGCCATTCCAGCGTACCGTTCCCATATTTCAGCTTGGCCTTGTTCGCGTCCTCCGCCTTCAGCTTGTTGAACTCGTCCGAAATTTTCACTTTTCCGTTCGCGTCATAGTCCCAAGCTGCGCCTTTCGGTCCGTAATAGACGTTCAAGCTCATTTCTTCCTGCGACAAGTAGTTGAACAGCTTGATGATCCGGTCCGGATTTTTGGCCTTGCTGCTGATCATCGACAATGTCCAGCCGGATGCAGGAACCGGATCCACATAGGGCTTGTTTCCTTTGTCTCCTTTAGTAGGCCCTACATTCACGTACACCGCTTTCGGATCTTTCTGGAACAATCCGCTCCAATTGATGGTCTTGTTCGTCATGGCAAACACGGCTCCGTTTACGACCTTCTCCTGCACTTGGTTTTTGGTCAACGTCTGGCTGTCCTCCGGCATGAGTCCTTCCCGGTACAGACGGTTCAGGAACTTATACGCTTCCAGCGTTTCCGGCGTGCGCTCGCGGTCGATCAGATTGCCCTGCGCATCCTCCCGAGGCGCCCCGAAGAAGTACGAGATGACCCAGCTGTCAAAATATGCGGGCGTCAGCGCAAAGCCGTTATATTTAGTACCCGAATCCTTGACCTTGCGAAGCGCCGCGACCAAGCCTTCCTTCGTTGTGAAATCGTCAGCCTTGATGCCAAGCTGATCCATGATGTCTTTACGGGCATACAAGCCCTGGTTGCTGAGGATACGATCGCCGGGCTTGAACGTTTCCTTAGCCCAGAAATAGCTGGCGTATCCATAGAAATGGCCGTCCGGGTTGCGGAACCAGTCCTGCATCGTTTTGGGCACCTGGAACGACGGGTCGTGCTTCTTAATCAGCTCGTCAAGCGGCGCTACCAAGCCCGATTTCTCGAGCACGCCCCTCTGCGGCGAAGCTTTATCGACCGTGATAACATCCGGGATGTCGCCGGAGGCGATGATAGCGCTAAGCTTGTCGGAATTCCCCGACATGAAATCGATCGAGATGCCGGTGTCTTCCGTAACTTTTTTGTCCAACAGGTTATTTACGGAATCCCAGTTTTTCTTGTAATAGTCTTGGTCGACGAACCAGGTGATCTTGAGCGGCGACTTGTCCTCCGGCTTCTTCGTCGATGCCGCGGACGACGATTCCGACGGCTTCGGGGACGCCGACTGCTGCGCACCTTTATCCTTGTCGGAAGTACATCCCGCCATTAGCGATCCCAGCATCGTAACGGCGAGCGCGGTGCCGTATAAACCCTTCCTGCTTTTCATTCTTTTTTCCTCCCCTTCGTCTATGCTTTATGTTGTTAATTTACAGCATAAGCGTGAGACTTGCATGCTATTTGCCGTAAAGATCAACCTTTCACGGAACCGATAAGAACGCCTTTCACGAAATATTTTTGCAGGAACGGGTAGATAACAAGGATCGGCGCGGTCGTGGCGATCATCATCGCAAGCTTGAGCGTCTCGGGGCTGATCTGCTTCGCTTCCTCCGGAATCATGCTGGCCGCCTGCTCGCCGAACTTTTGCGCGACCGATGAGTCCGTCACGATCCGCATCAGAAATAATTGCACGGGCTCGAGCGATTCCTTCGTCGTGAACAGCATCGCATCCATGTACGAATTCCAATGATACACCCCGTTGAAAAGGGCGATCGCCGCCAAAACCGGCTTCGTAAGCGGCATCACAAGCTGTAGAAATATGCGGTATTCGCCAGCTCCGTCGATTTTGGCCGATTCGATGATCTGCTCGGGAATCGTCCGGAAGAACGACATGACGATAATCATATCCCAGACGCTGAACATCGAAGGAACGATGTACACGAGAAAGTTGTTCAGCAGTCCGAGCTCCTTGTATAGCAAGTAAGTCGGAACGAGTCCGCCGTAGAAAAACATCGTAAACATCATGACGACCAGATACACGCTGCGGCCTGCCAGCGCTTTACGCGACATCCCGTAAGCGACAAGCGCGGTGAACGCTACATGAAGCGCCGTCCCGGCGATCGTCCGTGAAACCGTAATGAAGTAAGCATGGTAGATGGTCGTATCGGAGAAGACCGCGATATAGTTGGATAACGTAAATTCCCTTGGCCAAAAATAAACGCCTCCCCGCATATAGTCAAGTCCTTCGTTGAACGAGCCGACCAGCGCGAACCAGAACGGGGCAAGCGTCGCGATGACAATACCCGCCATGAAGACGATATTGAGCGCGTCGAACCACCTATCTCCTCTTGATCGGATTTTCATCATGATTCCTCCTAAACGTAAGCTGGAGCTTAGAACAGACTGTTGTCCGAAATTTTACGCGACACGTAATTGGCGCCAAACAGCAGGATCAACGCTACAACAGATTTGGCAAGCCCGACCGCCGTCGAATACGAATAGCGCATCTGCTGCAGCCCGACCTTGTACACATAGGTGTCGATCGTTTCGCTAACATCGAGATTAAGCGGGTTCTGCATCACCATAATTTGCTCGAAGCCGGTATTCAGAATCGAACTGACGGCGAAGATCAGCATGATGACGACCGTTCCCATAATGCTCGGAACCGTAATGTGCAGCATTCTCTGGAATCTGCCTGCGCCGTCGATTTTGGCCGCCTCGTACATTTCCTGGTCGACACCCGCGATCGCCGCGATATAAATAATGGCGCCCCAGCCGATCCCCTTCAAGATCTCGGCTCCGACCATGATCCCCCAGAATAGCTCCGGCTTGGCCATGAAATTGATCGGTTCGTCGAGAATGTGCAGCTTGACGAGCAGCAGATTGACGATGCCGTTCGATGGCGAGAGCACCGTCAGGATCAAGCCGCCGAAGATGACCCATGAGACGAAGTGCGGCAGGTACGAAACCGTTTGCACAAATCGCTTGAAGCGCATTTTCGTCAGCTCGTTCAGAAATAGCGCGAAAACGATCGGCGCCGGAAACCCAAGTATCAATCCGAGCAAGTTCATCGCCAGTGTGTTGCGCAAGACGTTCGTGAAATTAGGATCGTTGAAAAACTCGTTGAAATGTGTCCAGCCTGCCCAAGGCGATTTCATAACGCCCAAGAAAAGATCGTATTCCTTGAACGCTATTAAGATCCCGTACATCGGAATATAGGAGAACACGATCAGGAACAATATGCCTGGCCATACCATGCTCTGCAGCGCGAACTGGCTCTTGGACCGCAACCTCCTGCCCGTCGCCGCGATGCCTGCTTGGCGAGAACGACGCTGCGCGCTTACGGCTCTTTCCACTTCCCATTCCCCCTGTGTCGTTACCTTAGCCGGATCGACTACGGACAACGTTCTCTGTTTGATGCTCCCGTTCCGAACCGCGGGTCGTTTTCTCGTCAGCTAAGCGACTGCGGAAGCATAAACCTACTATACGTTTTGAAAGCGCTTATAAAAATACCGCCATTTTTGTTTTGATACCTTCATTTTGGATGATCGGGCAGCGAGAAAGGTTTCGCGTTCCGGTTGTCGAATACTGTGATTAACGACCCCCATCCGGAAAGAAGGTTTGCCGTTGCGCCGTTCCTTGAACGCCATGAGCATCAAAAGCAAAGTAACGCTCGCTTTCGTATTCTTGATTATGCTTCCATTTAGCGCACTCGGGCTGTACTCCTACGACCAAGCTCAGCGATCTATGAAATCCCAATTGATCTCCAATTCGCAGACGACACTCAAGCAGGTCAAATATACGATCGAGAACAAAATCGACTTGATTGAAAGCGTCAGCAACAACATTACGTACAATTACCGGCTGCAGCTGTTTTTAGGAGACCCTTTCTCCCCTGACGGAAATTCGATCGAAACGTATTTCAGCTATGCGGCGCCGCTCGTTAATTACGCGATGCTGTTTCAAAAAATCAATACGGACAAAATTTCCGTTTACATGAGCAACGAAACGATTCCCGAGGGCTTCGGCGCCTTTTACCACGAAAATAAGGCAAGTCAAGAGCCATGGTACGAAGCGTTCAAGCGTTCGGACCAAAAGTTCCTGTGGGTGCTGCGCGAAAGCCCGGATAGCGGACAAACGTTCAGCTTTGTGCAGAAAATGATTTCCATCGAGGGGAAAGATCTCGGCATGACGGTCGTTGACGTAAGGTTGAGCGACCTTCTGGCCCCCGTTTCCGGCACGAACGATCCGAGTCACGCCATCGTCGTATCGGATGAACGGCACCGCGTAATCTTTTCCTCAGGAGAACCGAGACCGCCGGCTGCCTTATCCGGGACGGTTATGCAAACGCTCTCGAATGGCTACTCCACGCAAGACGGTATGTTGTATGTCGGCGAATTGCTCAAAGGCGTCCGCCTTTCCATCCTCTTGGCCATTCCGCTGCCAAAAACAGCGGGTTCTCTCCAGGTAGCGACGAATTTAGCTTTTATTTCGGCCATGGTCGTACTGCTATTGGCTTTTTACTCGGTGTTGAAGATGGTCTTGCGTAAAATGAAAACAAGCATCAAACAGATGGATCAGGCGATCGGCAGCGGCTTCCGGCCTATCCTCATCGATCGGAAGGACGAATTCGGCGTCATCTCGGAAAAGTTCAACATCCTTCTTGATAAAATCACCGTGTTAATGAGCGACATGATCAAAAAAGAGACGATGCATAAGGACGCCCAACTGATTGCTCTGCAGTCGCAAATCAACCCGCATTTCATCTACAACACGCTCGATATTTTTAGCGCGAAGATGGAGCTCGCCGGACAATTCGACGTGTCGGATGCGATGGCCGATTTTGGCAAAATGATGCGCTACAACATGGACGGCAAATCGAAATTCACGACGCTGGAAGCGGAAATCCGTTATTTGGAGCAATACATGAATTTGCAGAAGGTCAAATTCGGAGACAGCGTCCGGTTTCGCGTTAATGTTCCGGACAGACTGCTTCCATTCAAAATGATCAAGTTCATTCTTCAGCCGATCGTCGAGAACAGCATGAAGCACGGCTTTGCCAATCGGCAAACGCTTGACGTGGACATCGATATTTGGCTGCAGTCCGAAAGCTGCATCTGCGTGTCCGTCCGCGACAATGGAGCCGGCATAGCTCCCGAACGGCTTACGGCTATCAATGAACAATTTCGCACATCCGTTTACGCCGCCAAAAGCAGCGAGTTTAGGGAAGGAATCGGCCTCGGCAACATCAATGAGCGGCTGAAGCTGTATTACGGAGAGGACTATCCGATAAGGATGAATAGCGAACACGGCCTGTTTGCTCAGACGGTATTGACCATTCCATACGACGAGACGGGAGAGGAAGAAAGCGATGTACACGGTATTAATCGTCGATGATGAAGTGCTGATTTGCGACGGCGTAAAGGCTAAGCTCGAACGCGCCGGGATTCCCGAGATAGACGCCATTCATACCGCATACGGAGGACTGCAAGGACTGCAATCGGCCAGAGCCATTATGCCGCACATCGTCATAACCGATATACGAATGCCCGACATGGACGGGATTAGCTTGATCAAGGAACTTGCCGCCTCGCTTCCGCGGACGAAATTCATCATGCTGAGCGGGTATGACGACTACGCTTACGTACGCGAAGCATTTAAATACGGAGCGATCGACTACTTGCTTAAGCCTGCGGGCTCGGCGGAGCTGGCCAAACAAGTGCAGACGGCAATTGCCGCAATCGAGGAGCATAGCCTTCTGGCCCGAAGAGACGAGAGAAATCGGCAGGATGAGCAAACGCTGCTCGCCGCCCGATTGAATATGCTGCTAAACGGTTCGGTCCGATTGCATACGGACTCTGACCCTGCGGAGCATCGTTCTCGGCATAGCATGGATTCCGGCCCGAATCCGCCGCTTGAAGCCTACTTCTTACACGCCCGTTTTGCCGTCTCCCTATTGGCGATCAACGACAACCCCTTTAACGGAAATGACCTGAAACGTTCAAATGCTTGCTTCGAGCATCTCGTTCAAGAAGCAGGCATCCATAATCAGCTGCGGTTTTTGGCGTTTCATAATATGCAGGGGGCCGTTAGCGTCATATTCAACTTCACGGAGCATGTGCCGCTCGATTTGGTTGTCACGCTGCTAGGGAACGCTACTATGCAATTGGGAACGCATGCTCAAGCACGCCCTGCCGCTTCGATTAGCGGACTTGGCGAGCGTCTCAGCGAATTGCCGGGGCTTTACAAGCAGGCGGTGCATGCGATGTCGTATCGAATATTGAGAGAACCAAGCGAAGTGCTAAGATTCGCAGAACCCATACGCCGCCATGAGTCAGCTCTCCCGGACAGAAAAGACATTGAGGAGCTTCGGCAAGCTGTCGATACGCTTCGCTTGGAGCGGATCGGCGATTGGATCGACCGATGGTTTGACGATAACCGAAGGAGCAGTATATCCCTCGAACAACTTAAAGCGCTATACGACCTCCTGATGACCGAAATTCACCGACACGTTAACGGCCGTCTGCTTTTCGAGGAAAGCGAGCAAGCTCATGCCTTCGGTACGTTCCATTCGTTAAGCGATCTCCGTCATTACTTGAAGGGCTACGCCTTCAATGCCAAACAAATCGTGATGGAACGCTCAAGCCATGACGGAACCGTCATCGCTGTCGCCGAGTCGATCGTTCGCGAGCAATACAGCCGCGACCTCCAGCTCGCCGAGGTGGCAAACCGCGTATCCATGAACTATTCCTATTTCAGCAAGCTGTTTAAAGAGCGAACCGGTTTGACATTCACCTCCTATCTGATTAAGATCCGCATGGAAGAAGCGCAAAAGCTGCTGAAGAACCCTACGCTGCGGATCAATGAAATATCCGAGATGGTCGGTTACGGAAATCTGTACCATTTCTCCCGCGCATTCAAAAACTATTTCGGCGTTTCGCCCAAAGAGCACAGGAAAACAATGCAATAACATAAAGGAATTCCCCGTTTATTCCTGCTTGAAACAGAAATAAACCGTCCTGCCAGACAAGCTGGACAGACGGTTTATCGGCTTATGACAGGTAAGCTTATACCCGGAATTTATCCAGCGACTGCTGGAGCGAATTCGACAGATCCTCCAGGCTTTCCGACAATCGGACAAGCCCTTCGCTGACACTGAGCTGCTCGTTGCTGAGCGAAGCTACTTCTTGCGAGGTAGCGGAAGACTCTTCGGATACCGCGCTGACGTTCGTCATCGCTTCGTTCAAGACTAGCTGGGATTGATCCAACAATTGAATCGACTGCGTAGCGCTTTCGAGCTGGACGACAAAGCCGGACATATGCCCTTGCACCTGCTTGAAAATTTGCTCCGCTTCTTTCACCGATTGGATCTGCTCTTGGAACACCGGATACGCCGTGGAAAGCACGGACACCGTCTCGTCGATTTCCGTCTGAATCGTCTCCGTAATTTGGCCGACGACCTCGATCGACTGCTTCGACTGCTCGGCAAGCTTGCGAATCTCGTCGGCGACGACCATAAACCCTTTGCCGGCTGCGCCCGCGCGCGCCGCTTCGATCGTCGCGTTAAGGGATAAGATGTTCGTTTGCTTCGTCATATTGTTCAGCACATCGAGAATTTTGCGGATAGACGACGTGCTTTCCTTCAAACGGTCGACCTTCTCGACCATCGAGCGGGTCATTTCTTCCGTCGCGTTCGTTTT
Source organism: Paenibacillus litoralis (assembly GCF_046244365.1). Taxonomy (NCBI): domain Bacteria; kingdom Bacillati; phylum Bacillota; class Bacilli; order Caryophanales; family Paenibacillaceae; genus Paenibacillus; species Paenibacillus litoralis. The sequence goes on from NZ_CP176395.1 coordinate 6,008,791, forward strand.
GACGATCAGCTCCGACATGTAAGTCGTTCCGCGTTCGCTTTCCTGCTGAACGACGGCAGCCGAGCTTCCCATCTCCATATTCGACTCGACGACCTGGCGCATTTGACCGCCGATTTCGTTCGTCAGGCTGCTGCCCTTCTCGGCTTCGATCGCCAGGCTTGAAGCGCCGTTCGCGATTTCTTCGGTAGCGACCGCAATTTCCTTGGCGGAAACCGCCGTTTTCTTCGAGGCGTTAAGCAGCTCTCCCGCCGTACGCAATACTTCGCTTGCGGAATGGTTCGTTTGCTGCACCAGACGCGTGATCTGCTCCATCATCTGGTTGAAGCTTATGCTCAGCTGGCCGATTTCGTCCTTGCTCGAATAGTCCATCCGAACGGTCAGATTGCCTTGCTCGCCTTCCTTCATCAGGTTGCGCAGCTTGACTAGCGGGCCGCCGATCATCCTTGCGACGAAAAATCCCGCAATACCGGCAACGGCCATGGAAACCAATACGGCCACCCACGTTACGGTTTGAATCCGGCTTGTTTCCTGGACGAGCTCGCTAACCGGGGCAACCGCCGCGATCGACCAATCCGACATGGCCATCTTCTTGTTGACGATGAGCTTGCGGTCCCCTTCAATCGTATTCACGGAGGAGACGGCTTTATTAGCATCGTCTGCGCTCACTCCAACGAGCGGTACCGCGAATTTCGATTCTACCGCTTCCTTATCGGGTGAGCTGATCAGCTTGTTGTCGACGTCGACGATCACGATTTGGCCGGTATCGCCGATTTTGATTTTGGACAGCCCGTCCGAGATCGAGCTTAGCTTGATTTCGAACAGAAGCAGGAACGCTTTCTTCCCGGTAAGCGGATCGCTCAATACCCGGGACAAGCCGAATACGGATTCCCGCATGCCTTCGCTAAACCCGGTCTTCTTCGAATCGACCCAAATGACTTGTCCGTCCGATTCGGCGCCTTGCTTAAACCAGTCCGTCTTCAAATAATCGAAATTCGTAAAATTCGACCCGGCCAGAACGGGCTTCACATCGTTGCTTTCCTGAAGCGGCAGCAAGCTGATGCTGGCGATGGTGGAATTGCCTAGCAAATAGCTCTGCAGCTTGTCGCTCAAATCCTTGAACCGCGTCAATCGCTCGTAAGCGTTGTCAGTCGGTTCCGTGTAGCTGCGAAGCGTCGCCTTGAACGAGTTATCGGTCAGAAACTGCATAGAAATCGACTCGTAATTTTTGAGCATCAGTTCCAGCTTATCCGCGGCTTCGCTGATCGTTTGCTCGGTGGAGACTGCCATTTTGTTCTCGATAATGCTTTTGGACTGGGAATACGAAAACAAGCCCACAGCCACTACCAGCACGACGATACAAATGAAAAAAATCAAAAACAGCTTCATGCCGACCGATTTAATCGGGTTTTCGATCGTCATGCCTTTAGTCCCAGGTACAGAAGCATTCGCCTTTCCTGAAAATGGTTTCCACAACTGCCTGAGTGAGGCAATCACTTTCCTGAAGTATTCATTGATCGGTTTCAAATGGAAACACCTTCCTCAAAAAATGGGTATATAGTATATTTCGACAGAACCACCCCAATCCTTTACAATTATTTTTAAAAATATGAAAAGTCCCCGATTCGCATCGGGGACTTTTTGCCTGTTTCTTATGATTTCCGGGTATGAACCGGCATAGCGACTAGTTAAATATGCCCCTTCCGGGCGGCATCTTCCATGTCTCCGGTACTTGACGGGACAGGAATCTGCTCCTAGTTTGCCGTACCGCGCTTTACGCTTTTCCGGTCTTTTTGCGCATCATGTCAAAATAGCGAACCGGCTGCTCGACCTGAAAGCGGACGTGCTGCAGCGGATGGCGCGCAGCGTTCAGCTCGTTGCCTTCCGTATCCCAGATCGTGCCGACGGCCTGCTTGAACACCTTGCCGCCGGGGCCGAAAAACTCGACCTCTTGACCCGGCTTAAAAAAGTTGCGCTGCTGCACCGTCGCCATTCCCGTCGCTTCATCGTAAGCAAGCACGAGTCCCGCAAAATCATAATTGACCGCTTTCTCTTCCGGTCCGAAAATATGGTCCTCATGCCCCGGATCGTCGAAAAAGAAGCCGGTGTTAAGCGGACGGTTCGCCGCTTTGCCGATTTCGTCCAGCCATTCCTGCTTCAGCTCGTAGCCTTCCGGATCCGCCAAGTAAGCGTCGATGGCCTGACGATACGCATTAATGACGGTAGCGACGTAATGAATGCTCTTCATCCGTCCCTCGACCTTGAAGCTTTCTACGCCGGACTCGATCATTTCGGGAATGTAGCCGATCATGCACAAATCTTTGGAGCCCATCGTAAACGGGTCTTCGCCTTCGACAAAGAGCGGTTTCTCCACCGTGCCTCCGCCGAATGTTTCGGCAGCGGCTTTATCCATCGCTTCCTCTTCCGAAACGAACACCTCGCCCGAAGCTTCCCCGCCGGCAAACAGGTCATATTTCCAGCGGCATGATTGGCAGCAGCCGCCCCGGTTCGAGTCGCGGTCGGTAAAATGATTCGACAGCACGCAGCGGCCCGAATACGAGCTGCACATGGCGCCGTGCACGAAGACTTCGATCTCGATATCCACGTTTCGTTTAATCTCGAGAATCTCTTCCATATTGGCTTCTCGGGCGAGCACGACCCTGTCCGCGCCGTCTTCCTTCCAGAATTGAACGGCTTGCCAGTTCATCGTCGACTGCTGCGTGCTCAGATGGATTTCCAGCTTCGGCGCTACGCGTCTGCACGTTTCGATGATAACCGGATCGGCGACGATGATCGCCGCCACGCCGGCATCCTGCAGCCCTCGCAAGTAGTCTTCAAGCCCTTCGATATCTTCGTTATGGGCGTAAATATTCGTTGCGACGAACACCTTGGCCCCGTACCGATTCGCGAATTCGACCCCTTCACGCATTTCCTCCTGCGTAAAGTTGTCCGCGTTGGAGCGCAAGCCGTACTTTTGCCCGCCAATGTAGACTGCATCCGCTCCGTAATGGACGGCAAATTTCAGCTTTTCCAAATTGCCCGCAGGAGCGAGCAGCTCCGGCCGTTTAAGCGTTTTTTTCGCTTGCGGATCCGCCGGTTCCGATTTTAGTTGCATGACCACATGGTCCACCTCGCTTTATATTCCCCTTAACCCTCAAATGACGACTAGTACACCTGCTCCTTGTAGAAAAATCCGAACGAAAGCGGCCGTTCGCCGGGCTGAATCCGTTCGATCTCCTGAAGCCATTCCTCCTGGAAGGCATACCCCTCCGGATCGGCAAAATAAGCATCGATCGCTTTGCGGTAGGCGCTGACGACAGCCTCGTTGTAAGCAACGTCTTTCATCAAGCCTTCGATTTTCAAGCTGTCGATGCCGGCTTCCATGAGCTCGTGCAGGCTTTCCAGCATGCATACATCGTCCGAGCTCATAATATGCGTGCCGTTCCGGTCCTCATAGATCGGGTATTTCTCATCCTGGCGTTCCGCTTCAAGAAGAAACAAGCCGCGCTCTTTGCCGATTTCTGCATCCTTTACCGGACGGCCGAGATGATCGAAGTAATTTTGAACCATCTTGCGCTTGGAATGAAAAATATTCGTAATCCCGTGTACCTGAACTTGCACTTCTATTTTGGCGTTTCGTTTGAATTCCAGCACCTGTTCCATGTTCAATTCGCGGGCCAGCACGACCCTGGTCGCGCCTTTGGCCGCCCAGTAATTGGCCGTCGCATAGTTCGTCGCCGTCATTTCGGGATTCCAATGAAACGGAAACTTGACCTTCGCATCCCTGGCAGCCAGAAGCAGCGCAGGATCGCCGAAAACGATCGCATCCGCCCCGCACGTCTCCATTTGCGACAAATAGCCCGGAAGCTCCGGCAATACGGCATTATCCATGATGTTATTCGCCGCAACATAAATTTTGGCGCCCGCTCCGTGCGCAAGCTTAACGGCTTCCGCAACCTGTTCCGGCGCAAAGTCTCCGGCCAATCGCATGCCGTACCTCTGTTCCCCGATGACAAAAGCGTCTGCGCCCGCCTCGATCAGCCTTTCCAATTCCTTTATCGATCCTGCTGTTGTAAGCAGCTCCGGTTTCTTATTCAAGCCATTCACCCTTTCCACATGCACGACGAAGCAGTAAACAAGCCATTCTTGATCTTAACAAATATCCCCCGCAAAAGGAAGCGACGCGCCGGAGCCAATTTCGACTATTTCTTTAACGCGCCTATTGATTTTTCTTGCTCCGTTCGATATTCTTCTTATGCTCGTCGAAGGTTTCCGCGAACAGATGCCCCTGAGAGCCGTCCTTCTTCGTGACATAGAACAGATAGTTCGTTTTCTCCGGATACAGCGCCGCTTTAACCGACGACAGACTCGGGCTGGCGATCGGACCGGGCGGCAGTCCGTCATGTGCGTACGTGTTGTATGGACTTTCCACGAACAGATCTTTTTCCAGCAGCCGCTCTTTCGGTTTACCTAGCGCGTACTGAACCGTCGCATCGATTTGCAAAGGCATTTTTTTATCCAGACGGTTGTAAATGACGCCCGCCACGACAGGCCTCTCCTGTTCGAGGACAACTTCCCTCTCGATGAGCGAGGCGATCGTCAGCAGCTGATGGAAGGTCAGTCCGCGCTGCTTCATTTGATCCGGCCAGCCTGAAGGAAGTTCGTTCAGCTTGCGGTCCCACTCCGATACAAGCCTTTTCAGAATGTCCTCCGCCGTGCTTCCCTTTTTCATCTCGTACGTTTCCGGGAACAAATAGCCTTCCAATCGGTACGCGATGTCGGGCTGATCCGGAATATCCGCTACCCAATTATTCGGGAGGGTGTGCTTTTCATTCGTCATTTTCAAGAAGCCTTCGGCGTCGACGAGTCCTTGCTCCCCAAGCCTCTCCGCGATCTGCCGCACCGTAAATCCTTCGGGAATCGTAAAACGGACAACTTCTTCTTTGACCGTTTCCCCTTCGTTCAGCTTCTCTATGATTTCATCCAGCGTCATGCCTGGCTTCATTTCGTATTCGCCCGCCTGGAAGCGGCTGCCTTGCTTTTGATAACGAAGATAATAAACGAATAAAGTGCTGTTCTTAATCATGCCTTGCTCTTCCAGCTTGGCCGCGATTTCATTCGTCGACGTACCGGTCGGGATTGCGATGCGAACCGGCTGATCGGACGCGGATACCGGCTGTAGGCCGTTCCACGCATAAAAAACGGCGCTCCCGGCTGCCAATGCCAAGATGATCAAACAGGATAGAAAGACGATCATAAACGTTTTGAGCTTGCTCCTGCGTCCCGGTCCTCCACCTGAATCCTTAAAGGCTTCCCCCGAGTTGTTGAAAGGATGTTCCTCCATGCTTTTCCTCCAATGTCGATAACCCGCTGCTTGATATACGAATTGCAAAAGAGAGCGACGAAATCGCCGCCCTCTCGTTACCATGTGATGCGATTGCCGGACGCCTTTCAGCGTCCGTCGTCGAACGATACCGTCATTTCGTCAAAAAGCTCGGCGACAGCCTCATATTCGTCATCGTCCATGATCGTGTCAAGCTCGTATTCCCCGCTATCGGTTTTAACGATATGGTAAATGACGACCTCTTCATGATGCTGCATCGATTCCGATTGAAGCACCGCGTAATGCGTTCCGCCTAATGAAAATTCGGCCAATATCGCAAAAGGCTCCGGACGGTTTCCTTCGCCTTCCAGCTCGACCGTATCTCCATACGCCTCTTGAAGCCATCTTATCGGCACGACATCCTTCAGCGTATACGAAATCATGCTTTTTCCTCTTCGTCGCCGTCCATTTCCGCCATCAGCGTATTAAACGTCTCTTCGACGATATTCCATTCTTCTTCGTCGTCAATCGTGAACAATTGAAGATCGTCGCCGTCTTCCTCGTAACGGAATGCAAGAAGCTCATCCTCTTCTTCCGCTTCTACCGGATACAGCACCATATATTTTTTGTCCGAGCCGTCTTCTACTTCAAATCTGGCAATGACCTCAAATTCTTCTTCATTGCCCTCTTCATCCGGAATATAAATAATTTCCGGTTCTTCTTCCAAGTTCAAATCTTCATTGGCCACGTGAAATCCCCCTCACTTATTCGTTTTAGCGTCCATATAATTTTGCAATATGAGCGCTGCGGCCATCTTGTCGATGACCAGTTTGCGTTTCTTCCGGCTAACATCCGCCTCAAGCAGCGTACGCGTTGCAGAGACGGTTGTCAACCTTTCATCCCATAAATGAACGGGTACCTGTAGGGTATGCTTCAAATGCTCCGCAAATGCGATACAAATTTCACCGCGCGGCCCGACCGTTCCGTTCATGTTTTTCGGAAGGCCGACTACGATCTCGGCAACACCGTACTCCGCTATGATCGCCTGCATCCTTTCGAGATCGGCTGCATCATTCTTGCGTCTGATCACTTCAAGCCCTTGAGCCGTCCAGCCAAGCTCATCGCTTAGCGCGACGCCAATCGTTTTGTCCCCGTAATCCAGTCCCATAAGTCGCATGTAAAAGTTTAGCCGTCCTTTTTAGATGGGGTTCAAAAGTCGCCTTTTGGGAGGGGTCGACTATTTGAACGCAATCTTCACTTGTTGTGTGCCAAATACGACCGGACCAGCTCCTCGATCAATTCGTCGCGCTCCCGCTTGCGAATTAAGCTTCGCGCGTTGTTGTGACGAGGGATGTAAGCCGGATCGCCGGACAGCAGATAGCCGACAATCTGGTTGATCGGATTGTAGCCTTTTTCCTGCAGCGCATCATAAACGGCCAAAATGACTTCTTTCGGTGATGTTTCGATCCCTTCCGGTTTGACGTCGAATTTCATCGTTTTATCCATGGAACTCATCACCAGCACCTCCCGAATCGAACGTTTCTCTACGCGAATCAGCAATTACGCTTCATCTATGCATATATTCTGTGCGAAAGGAAACAATTCCTTTTTTTTACGCAAAAATTCACAATTTGTTACGCAATTATTCAAAAACGCAGCTTTAGGCCTATACCAAGGCGCCTACCAGGCTTTCGGCTAGCTTAAGCGCTTCGTCAAGCTTTGCCGGATCCTTGCCGCCGGCTTGCGCCATATCCGGCCGACCGCCGCCGCTGCCGCCGCATACCGCCGCAACCTCTTTGACGATCTTGCCGGCATGAACGCCCTTGCCGATCAACTCTGGCGTAACCGCCGCAACCAAATTCACTTTGCCGTCCGTAACCGACCCGAGCACGATGACTGCAGGCGCAAGCTTGACTTTCATCTGATCGACGATCGTACGCAGCGCATCCATGTCTCCGCCGACTTTGGCAACCAGCAGGTTCATGCCGCCGACCGCTTTTACCTGATCGGTCAGACTGCCGGCTTCCACTGCGCTCAGCTTGCCCTTGAGCGATTCGTTCTCGCGTCCGAGCTCCTTCAATTGCTGGAGCAGGCCCTCAATTCGTTTCGGCACATCGGTGATGTTCGATTTTAAGATCGAAGCCGCTTGCTTCAGCTGATCGAGCTGGCCGTCCAAGTATTCGTACGCTAGACGTCCAGTTACTGCTTCAATACGCCGTACTCCGGAGCCGATGCCGCTCTCGCTGACGATTTTGAACAAACCGATTTGCGAGGTGCTTGTAACATGACAGCCGCCGCAAAGCTCGATGCTGTAATCGCCGACGCGAACGACGCGGACGATGTCCCCGTATTTCTCGCCGAACAGCGCCATGGCGCCCAGCGCCTTCGCTTCCGCGATCGGCATTTGCGAGATGTTCAGCACGGTGCCCAGCCAAATTTGCTTATTTACGCGCACCTCGACTTCTTGAAGCTCCTCCGCGCTGATACTGCCGAAATGCGAGAAGTCGAAGCGCAGACGATCCGGCGAAACCTGTGAGCCGGCTTGATTGACGTGATCGCCGAGCACTTCCTTAAGCGCCTTGTGCAGCAAATGCGTCGCCGTATGATTTTTGACGATATCGTCGCGCATGGAACGGTCGATGGCCGCTTCCACGGTATCTCCCTTACGGAGAACGCCGGATTCGACGACAACGGTTTGCACGTGCTGACCGTGCGGCGCTTTGCCGACTTCCTCGACTCTTGCGCGTACCTGTCCGTTCGACAGCGTACCGTGATCGCTTACCTGGCCGCCGCTTTCCGCATAGAAAGGCGTCCGGTCAAGCACGACCTGGCACGTTTCGCCGGCGCCTACCATATCGACCATTTGCTGATCATAGACGATAGCGATAATTTTCGCGCTTATTATCCCTTCAGTATATCCAACAAATTCCGTTTTATCCGTGTAATCGGAAAGCGGCCCGCCTTGCACCTTCATGCTTTCGGTTTCCTGCCGGGCTGCGCGCGCGCGCTCCCTCTGCTCCTCCATCGCCTTGTCGAAGCCTTCGCGGTCGACCGTCAGGCCCTTCTCGCTAGCATAGTCTTCCGTCAAGTCGAACGGGAAGCCGTACGTATCGTACAGTTTGAACGCATCCGCTCCGTTGATCTCTTTGCGGCCTTCCTTATCCGCCTTGTCGGCGAGCTCCGCCAAAATCGCCAGTCCGTCGGTTAACGTTTCATGGAAACGTTCTTCCTCGGTGCGAATCACCTTCTCGATGAATTCCCGCTTCTCTACCACTTCCGGATAGTAAACGCCCATTATATCGCCGACGTCAGCCGTAAGCTGGTACATGAACGGTTTATCCATGCCGAGCAGCTTGCCGTAACGAACGGCGCGGCGCAGCAGACGGCGAATGACGTAGCCGCGTCCCTCGTTCGACGGAAGAACGCCGTCGCCGACCGAGAATGCGACGGTACGGACGTGGTCCGCTATAACCTTCAGCGCAACGTCGTTCTCCGGATTCGTCCCGTACGTGACTCCGGCAATGCTGCAAGTTTTTTGAATAATCGGCTGGAACAGGTCGGTGTCGAAGTTCGAGTCGACGTCCTGCAGGATGGAAGCAAACCGTTCGAGGCCTGCGCCGGTATCGATATTTTTGTTCGGAAGCGGCGTGTAGCTGCCGTCTTTGTTATGGTTGAACTGCGAGAAGACGAGATTCCAAACTTCGAGGAAACGTTCGTTTTCGCCGCCCGGCCAGCATTCCGGATCGTTCAGGTCGCCGTATTTGTCGCCGCGGTCGTAGAAAATCTCCGTACAAGGTCCGCAAGGACCTTCGCCGATATCCCAGAAATTTTCTTGCAGCTTATAGATGCGCTCGGCAGGCAGACCGATTTTTTCGTTCCAATATTTGAACGCTTCTTCGTCCTCCGGATAGACCGTAACCGACAGCCGGTTCGGGTCGAAGCCGATCCATTTCGGGTCGGTCAGAAACTCCCAAGCCCACGTAATGACTTCTTCCTTGAAATAGTCGCCGATCGAAAAGTTGCCGAGCATCTCGAAAAACGTATGATGCCGGCGCGTTTTGCCGACGTTCTCGATATCGTTCGTGCGAATGCATTTCTGCGAGTTGGCGATACGCGGATTTTCGGGCTTCACACGTCCGTCGAAATATGCCTTGAGCGGCGCCATTCCGGCATTGATCCACAGCAGGGACGGATCGTTGTGCGGGACAAGCGGAGCGCTTGGCTCGATCTTATGGCCTTTCTCTGCAAAAAACTCCAGCCACTTTCTTCTGATTTCACTAGCTTTCATTGTGAACCCCTCCGTCATTGTTTAACTGCTTACTTCTGTCCCTTGTGCGGCGGATAGGCGTCGGCTGAGCCAGGGCCCGTCCGAAGCTTGTTCCGCTTTAGCTAGGAGGCTGCTCTTCGCTGCGCACGGCCGATCGCTTCAACAGCTCGATGATCCTGTCATTCTGCTGCGTATGCGTTCTCGCATGTTCCGAAAGCTCCTTCAGCCTCCCTAGAATGGCAAGCATGTTGCAAATCCAGAACAACGCGGATACAACTCCGATGAGCAGCATAAAGTTCTCGTCCATGGCAACCCCTCCATTTCTGTTTTCCAAGGCTAAACGGCTTCGCCGTCCTTTTAGGGACAAGCGCGTTTACCGAGATTTAGAGCGACTTCCACGATATACTTGCTGATAAATCAAGGCTAAACGCCTAACGGCGTCTTTTGATGCCGTCCGTTTGCCTAGACGATGAACAATCCGCGGGGATATGCTTACAGAATCGTCAAAAAAACAAAAAACGCCCCTGAAAACAGGGACGAATCGTTCGCGGTACCACCCTGGTTATCGCACGAATAGCGGCGATCTCCTCAAAAGACGATAACGGGTCTGACGCCGGCGGAGTTGATCCGCGCTCCGAAATTAGCTTGGCCATTCTTCTCCGCAAAGGCTCTTCCAGCAGGTTGCGCTTGGCGCAGCCTGAGCCTTCTCTCTGTCCGGCAGGCAATGGCTCGTTCGATTTCGTCTACGCTTTGACGGATAATAAGCAATTCTTTCATAAAATTATAATCAATCCCGTGAACCCCTGTCAAATCGATTCTTACAAGAACTTGCGCAGCCATTTTTTGCTGTTAGCATCCAGCTGTTCCATATTTTCGATTTCGCAGCGGTTGCCGTCCATGTCGGAGATGAGGAGACGTCCCGGAGCCGGCGACTGAAGATGCTCGTACAGATTGCGCATCGTCAGCTTCAATGGGCCTAGCGTCGTTTCCAGCTCCCATACCCACATGCCGGGATTCTGTTTAATCCTCTCGATCCGAATGACCTTCGGAACCAAATAACGGAGCGTCAGCTCGCGTTCCGCTTCCCTTCTGCTCCTCTCGTCAAGCGAATCCAGGTCGGCGATAACGCCGATCTCCTCCCCGTTCGACGACCGAACGGAGATGAACTGCGTCGGCATGGAAAGGGGAAACGTCCGGTATAAAAGCACCTCGGGATACGACTCCCCGTTCGACTCCATCGTCATGACGCCTCCTGGCGAGCGTCTGAATGCCACAGTGGCCGGATCAAGCTCCGCTACATCGTAATGCCCGGTCATCAGCTTTCAACCCCCTTGATCTTCGACATTTCCTTCTGGGCCTCAACCAGCTTGAAATAAATGCCCTGCTTATCCAGCAGCTGCTCGTGCGTGCCGATTTCCGCCACTTTGCCTTTGTCGAGCACGACAAGACGATTCGCGTTGCGCAATGTGGAGAGCCGGTGAGCGATGGCGAACGTGGTCCGCCCCTGAACAAGCCGGGAAATCGCTTCCTGGATTTGCCGCTCCGTCTCCGTATCGACCGATGCGGTAGCCTCGTCAAGGATAAGAATCCGCGGATCGTGGATGATTGCGCGCGCGATGGCGATCCGCTGCTTTTCGCCTCCGGACAACCGGTGTCCGCGCTCTCCTACCTTCGTGTCGTATCCGTCCGGCATTCGAACGATAAAATCATGGGCATTGGCGATCTTCGCGGCTTTCATGATTTCCATCGGCGTAGCATCCGGCTTGGAATAGGCGATATTCTCCGCAATCGTCCCGTCGAACAGAAACGTCTCCTGCAGCACGACGCCGATCTGCCGGCGAAGATCCTCCTGCTCGATCCGCTTCAAGTCAATTCCGTCCACAGTAATCGTCCCCTGATCGGGGTCGTAAAAGCGGCAGATCATATTGATGAGCGTAGATTTTCCAGCGCCGGAATGGCCGACAAGCCCGATCATCTCGCCCGGCTCCGTAAGAAGGGTGACGTCCTTCAGCACCGGATGATGCTTCTCGTAGCCGTAGGTTACGCCTTTAAGCTCCACTCTGCCTTCCACACGCGGGATTTTGACCGCTTCGGCCGCGTTCGGGACATCCGGCGTCGTATCCATGATTTCAAAGACGCGATCCGCGGCGGCAAGCGCCCTGCTGGTCCAGTTGATCGACTGGCTGAACCATTGAAGGGGACCGAAGAACATGCCCAGGTAAGCGATAAACGCCATCAGGGTACCGAGCGACAGACCGTCCCCCATAACCTGCTTGCCTCCGAAATACCATACTAGCAGCGAACCGGAGGTTGTAATGAGCGCAAACAGCGGAAACACACCCGCCCATACGCGCTCCATTCTGTACGTTTCATTGGCCAGTTCGCGGTTGGCGGTTTCGTAACGATCCTTCTCCGCAGGCTCCTGACCGAAAGCTTTCACGACGCGAATCCCTTGCAGCGCGTCGCCGACCAGCAGATTGATTTTACGCACGGCCCGCCAGTGCCGATCCCAAATGATCCGCAAGGACGGCCATATCGTCATGGAGGCGAATACGACTAACGGAGTCGGCAGCAGCGCGAGCAAAGCCAGCCGCCAATCCAGATTAAACATCATAAAAATGATGGAGGCCAGCATGAGCACCTGACCCGATAAATGGATCACGCCGTCGGTCAAAAACTGCCGCATCGACTCCGAGTCGCTGTTTACCCGTCCGATAAACTGGGAGGTTTGCCGCCTGTCGAAAAAGCTTAAGGATAAGTTCATGAGCGACCGGTAAACGTCTTTCCTTATATCCGCCATTACGTTTCCGCCTACCCATACGCCGATATAGCCGCGCAGCGTCTGCATGACGGACAACAGCACCCGGGTCGCCGCAAGCCCGGCCACCAGCCACAGGAGCGCGCCCCCGATGCTTTTCGGCTGGATGACGTCGTCCACGATTACTTTGGTCAAATATGGCGGAACCAGCTCCATTAAAGTAGCCGCCATCAGAAGCAGCGCCGCCAGCGTCATTTTCCATTTGTAAGGCTTGGCGTAATGCATTAAACGCGTGATAACTTTGCCCTTGTCCGTGCATGCCGGGCATTTCATCATGCCTTCCGGAAGCCGGTTGCCGCAAGTCGCGCAATGTTTCGGCTCGTGAAGCGAGGAGTAGACCGGCAATTCTTCTCCTTTGACTAAAGCCTGAAGCAGCTTGGCTGCAAAGCCGATCTTCCCGTTCAGCGCCGACGTGTAACGAACTAGAACGACCGGCCCGCCGCCCGTATCCGCGATCAGGCTTCCCCCGCCTACGGCGGAAACGGCTCTGGCGTCGGTAATATCGGATAGGAACAGCTGCTTCAGCAAATTGCCGTCCTCTCCGATTACCTCGACGTGGTCGGGGTACACGATCAGACGGCTTCGCGACGGCCCCCCGTCTGCGTCGACATCGGCCTCTTCGAGCAGCAGCCACCCTTCCCCGGGCGATGACGTCTTTCGTTCAAGCGAGTCGGCCAGTTGTTTCTCAAGTACGCTCAACTAAGTACCCCCTCCTAGCATCTCACTACTAAAAACATGCAACTGGGAATAAAAACACAACATAGACCCAGAATATCCCTTTTACATCCGACTATCAAGAGAAAAAACAACTAAAAAAAGAAACTTCGATCGACAGCTGATTTCGTCTGTAATCGAAGTTTCTTATGGGATTTCGTTACTCGTTCATAAATCCGATCGTCAGCAGCACCCGCTTCACCAGTGCAGCAGCTTCCGCTCTCGAAACTTGCCGCTGCGGGTGCAGACCGCCTTCGTCTCCTTGCAGGATGCCCCCTTTGATCAGCGCCTTCACGGCGCCGGCAGCCCATGGAGAGACGGAACCCGAATCGGCGAATTTGGTCAGCTCGCCAGAGTAAACGGACCAGTCGATGCCGGCTTTTTCGCCCTCTCTAGCCAGAATGACGAACAACTGCTCGCGGGTTATCGTTTGATCGGGCTGGAATGTGTTGTCCGATACGCCGTCGACAAGTCCTGCCTCTACGGCTGCGCCGATCCACCCGGCAGCCCAGTGGGACGGACCGACATCCGTGAAAGACGAAGCGCCCGTGCGCTCAGCGAGACCGAGCGAACGCGCCGCAATGGCGGCGGCTTGCGCCCTTGTCAGCGTGCCGTCAGGATTGAAGGTTTGGGCCGTCTCGCCGTTCAGGATCAGCTTTGCCGATAGCTGCTCGATATCTTTCTTCGCCCAGTGAGCTGTAATATCGGTGAAGGCCGGCAAAGATGTTTCCACAATCGTATAAATGCTGTTATGGTTCGTTCGAATCGTCGCCTGCAAGACGCCGTCCTTGGCTTCGAACGTCGTCGGCACCGGGTACAGCTTGCCTGTAGCAGGGTCGAAGTACACGCCCGTCATGCTGCGGCCGGCGTTTGCGGCCGGAAGCGAAATCGTTCTCTCCACATAGCCCTTGTCGAAGCTTGCGATTACCGTGCGTTTGCCCCCCGCTTCGGCTTCCAGCGTAAAATCGAAGCCGGCGGTAACCGGGCTCGCGCCGATTCCCGAGCCTGCTGACTGAATCGCATGCTGTACCGCTTGATCGGCCTTGGCGACCGTAACGATAAGCTTCATGTCTTCAAACGTTGCCTTCAGTTGGATGGCTAATGCCTTGAAATCCAGGGACGCTAACGGGATTTGCAAGCCAAAACCGTTCCCGTTAATTGAGATCGCCGCATGCTTGTGTGTTTGAAGGGCATCGGTCAAAGAAGAAACAGGGAGCCCCACGTTTACCGACGACTCTTGAACGGCTGCAAGATCGAAGGCGATCGTCCGGTCTTGTCCCGGCTTCATTTGGGAAACGGCTTCGTCGAATGTCTTTTTATCCAGTTCGAACGCCGCACCGCTGCCGCCGGCACTGCCATCCTTTACGGATTTCAATGCGCCGCTTGGGAATGTAATGCCGTCCGCGCCGATTTGCGCTGCAGGAGGGTGTTCTTTCTTGCCGCCTGTTTCGTTCGGAACCTGCGGAGCAGGGTCTGGAACGGATGGAGGAGGCGGATTCGTTATCGTCCCTCCCGGAGGCGAAGAAGGCTCTTGTGAAGGGCTCGGATTCGGGCTTGTTGCCGGCTGCCTAACGATTTGTTTGACCGCAGAACGTGCCGATTCATTTCCTACCTTGTCTACAGCCGTAACCTGGAAGCTGTTGGTTTCACTGCTCAATTTACCGACGACAGCCGCTGTGTTTACGAGCAACGACTCTCTTTTGGTTCCATTAACGTAAACGTAATACCCTTTCAGATCCGGTTCCGTATTTGCGTTCCAATGCAAGGTCACGGTATCGACCGATAGCGTTCCATCCAAGCCCGTTGGGACAGCAGGCGCTGTCTCGTCCTGAACAAGCTGTGCTTGAGGAGCTATTACCATATAGTAATCGTTAAATATCCCGAATGGCTCCGTTTTCAATGTAAGGGTCGAAGTTAGCTTGCCATTTATGGCCGTTATCTTATAGGTCCCTGCCGGAACGTCAAAATAATAACTAACCAGTTTGTTATTATCGGTTCTATCGCTAATTTGATATTTGCCGATCGAGGTTGGAGCTTCGGACTCTCCGTATTTGCCTGTGTACAGCACTTTACCGTCTTTTGCATCGGCAATTTCCACAACCGTACCGGCTTTTTGAGCGCCTTTCAGGTCGATATCCCCTTGCAAGCGATAACCTTTTACCGTCGATCCGTCATTTGAAATCCCAGCAAAATAAATTTTTCGCCCAGGACCTCTTTCTCCTGACGGATTGACTATTCCGCTAACCGTTATTTGGTAGATCATGCCTGGCGTCGTTCTAGGAGTGGTAATAAATACGCTTCTCCCGTCCTCGCTCACCTTCGCGTCTAGAACCGGCAGCCCATTATCGATCGTGTAGTGGGAAATCGTCGTAGCCGAATCCGAATCGACCGGGTGATTAAAAAATATTCTGAGCAGCTGCGAGGTCACCGTGGCAGCGCTTTGCGCTATGGGCAGCTCGTTAGGTTGGCCGTTATCGATTTCCGACAGAGCGGACTCGTCTCCGCTTTCGTTAACGCCGCTTACGGCAAATACATACCCTTTATTATCTGTTAAACCGGTTAATGGAAATGAAGTTTCCTTCGTCGTGCCCACTTTCTTATAATTGACATAAACATGATAACCGGTCGTGTTCGCATCCGCGTTGGCCGTCCAGCTGAGTACGGTGCCCGTCGGGGATGCGGTAAAGATTAACCCTTGTGGCTGACCGGGCTGAGGATTTTTACCGGCAATCACCTTCGAGCTCCGATCCGGACGGATGAGGTTTCCGTCAAGATCCGAAACATTAGCTACCTTGACTAGGTAAAGGTAGCCGCCTAACTGTTTTTCCGTTTTCAAAAGCACCGTAACGCCGTCAGGCTGTAGCACGGCACTGGTGATTGATAGCACGCCTACTTCATAATTGGCTTTATTTTCTGCAGAAGCACGATCCAATGGTTCGTTAAACACAAGCTTAACCATTGTCCCGTTCGTCGCTTCCGAAGCAAGCAATGACGGGGATACGGATGGAATGACGTCACTTATCATTTGCTTGTAAATCTCTTGACCCGCTTGATCGACGCCCGCGATAGCAAACTTATAGGCGTTCCCATTCGTCAAGCCCGTAACCCGGTACGCCGCCTCCGTCACCGATGCGATTTTTACCGTGTCCTGATAAATATTGTACGATGACGCAGTTCCCGAAGAAGGTATCGGAGACCAATTGAATTGAACGCTTTGGTTGAGTTCGGATACGGTAAGGAATATGTATTGACCCCCGGCTGCTGTGCCACCGCCTGAACCTGTTGGAGGATTAGTAGGAATTGGCGGCCCGAATCCGCCGAAGTAGAGCCCGGAAGGATCATTCATGACCACCTCATTGCCATTTCGGTCTTTGATGTTCGACACGAGCAGCTTATATACGTATCCGCCACTAAGCGGTATGGAAAGCTTGATTTGGACAACGCTCTCGTTATCCGTCTTCATTACCGAAACGACCGGAATGACGCGGCCCTGACTATCCAATACGGTATAGTTCCCGGCAACCTGGGCTGTTTGCGTATCCACATCGCCGCTAAACATAGCATTTATGGTATATTCGTCTCTCGCAACAACAGCCATAAGGAAATTCTTCGGACTTTCAACCGATCCGGAGATCGACTCCCCTGTCGGCGGTGTCTCCGAAGCATAGGACTGCGGAACGTAATAACCCCCGATGACGGTTACCGCAAGTAGGACGATCATCATCCTTTTAAACGTGAATAGCATTTGTTTTTTACGCGTGGTCAAAATAGAGAGGCCTCCTCAATGAGATATACCTCCCAAATATACAAGCTAGGTTTTGCAAATGCTGTAGAATTTTGTCGAATAATGATCAGATATTGTAAATTTTCACACCTTACACCGTTTTCCGCTGAATATAATACAGCATCACATGCTGGACGATGACTTTACCGACGGCAAAAACCGGGACAGCCAAAATGAGTCCCATGACCCCCGCCAATTCTCCCCCCACTAATATCGCGAAAATGATGGTGAGCGGATGCATATGAAGCGTTCTTCCCACTACTTGCGGCGATATTACATTTCCTTCCAGAATCTGTACGATCGTATTGACAATCACGACATACAGCACCATTTTCCAAGAAATCGTAGCGGCCATCACAAGCGCAGGAGCAGCTCCTAAGTAAGGTCCCAAATAGGGGACGATATTGAAAATGGCTACGACGCTGGCCAGCAGCAGCGGGTACGGCATATCGATCACCCAGTACCCGATATAGGCAAGAAGTCCGACGATGAGGCAAACGAGAAACTGTCCGCGTATATAACTGCCGAGGGCCGAGTCGATATCGATGAGCAGCTTTACGGTTTTTTTGCGGTGGGATCTTGGCACGATGGCAAGCACCGCACGCTCGATCAGCTGAAAATCCTTCAAAATGTAAAACGCCAAAAAAGGGATAATAAACGCGATAAATACGGCGTTTAGCGTGCTTCCGATACCGTCGATATAACCCGAAATTGCCTGGGAAATGCCGCTCTCGACTTTCTCCAAAGAATTGAAAATCCCCATGCGCACGCTCTCCGGCAAATACCGGTTGTCGTTGAGGCTGTCCATCAGCCCTTGGGCCCGCATTGTCAGCTGAGGCATATGAACGTTCAGCTCGGTCAACTGAGACATAAACATCGGAATCAAGTTGATCATGATGACCGTTAAGGAAGTAATGAACACCGCATAAATCAGCAGCACCGCGATCGTCCGCGGCACCTTCCTGACATTAAGCAGCGATACGATCGGATTGAGCACATACGAAATCACCATGGCAATGATGAACGGTCCCAAAACCGCCTTCAAAAACCCGTACGTCCACGACAAAATCGGGCTGATCCGCACAAGCATGTACAAAATTAGAAGACCAAGCAATACGTAAACGAAAACGGAAAACAACCGGCTTTTGAATAACGGTTCCATACCTTCACCTCGCCTTCCCGGCAAACGTCTATGTTTAAGTATATGTACGAGCCGCCCGATTTAATCCAATTGCGAAACAGGCGGTTAACGGCCCGAAAAACCAAAAAATTCCGGCCTCAAGCGAACTTACGCGATATCGCGAAGGTTTGCTTAAAGCCGGAATTTCATTATGCGATTGCCAATCGGTCATGCGGTTAGGTAGCGTGCACTTGAGGAATTTCCTCTTCAAAAAACAAGTCGTCGAGCGAGCTTAGCGTGCCGTCTTCCTCTACCTGGTAGACGGACATTTTGTCGCCGTTGACGGTCAATTCTATAAAGCAGCCCCAGCAATAAAACTGGTGGGAGCCGATCTTGCCGATATCTTTGGAATTGCAGTTTGGACACCGCATCATCGCAATCACCCTATTCCGTATTAATTTCGTTCAATTCCTGCCCGGCTTGCACCGGCACCAGAAGCACATCGTCGCCGAATGTAGATTTCTCCGGAGCAGGAAGCCATTTGCGGCCTTCCGTCACATCCGTCAAAAAACCGTCGGATAATTCGTAGCCTATTATCGGTTTACCCATATTTTCGGAAAAATAAACATCCTCGACCATGCCGAGCTGCAGTCCGTTGACCGTAAGCACCGGCGTACCCTTAAGCTTGCGCTTGCCATTGACGAGACAGATATGGTCCGGCGCTTCTTCCCAGTCGCGCAGAACCCAATCGCCTTGCACCGTTATGGCATCCTCGCCGAACGACACGACGTCGTCCCAATCGATATAACGCGCTGCCGTAAACCAATTTTTCGTCTCCAATACGACGCCTTGGGCATGCATCTCCGCATCGAGCCAAAAATCTTTGGCCGTACCGAGCCGTTTGCCGTGATTCACCTCGATGACCGGCAGCCCTAGAATATCGTAAGCTTTACGCAATTGCCCTTCACCCCGTCCCATTGAGCGATGCCGCTTTCGGCTCGTCCACATTTTTTGCCAAAGATGGGCGCTTTATTCAGAAGGAATTGCAAAAGAAAAGCTTACTTCTTGCTGCGGATTCGTTCCACAATGGTTGCGGCTTGCTTGGCGGCACGAACGATTTCGTCTTCAGGCTGGTTGATGCCGAAGCTGAAGCGAACCGCAGATGTCAATACGCGCTCAGGCAGCTGCATAGCCCGTAAAACGTGAGAAACCTCGAGGGATCCGGACGTGCAGGCCGACCCGCTTGCTGCCGCAATGCCTTCCAGATCAAGATTCATAAGCAACGTTTCGGTATCGACGCCGGGAAAGCTGACATTGACGATATGAGGAAGCCGGCATTCCGCATCCGGATGGCCGTTCATAACAAATCCGTCTTCCCCCAGAGCTTCCTCGAGCGTCCCTACCATACTTTGACGGAGCTTCGCGCAGCTTTGTTGCAGCAATCCGATATGGTCTACGGCAAGCTCCGCTGCCGCCGCAAATCCGACGATGCCCGCTACATTCTCCGTACCCGCTCTGCGCTTACGCTCTTGAGAGCCGCCGAACAGTTGCGGTAATATTTTGGCCTTCGGCGATACGTACAGCGCCCCCGTTCCTTTAGGGCCTTGAATCTTATGCGCGGAGAAGCTCATCAGATCGACCGGAAGCTTCGTAACGTCAACCGGGATATGCCCAAGCGCCTGTATGGCATCGACATGAAAGAGGATCCCTTTGCTGCGCGCGAGCTCCCCGATCGTCTGAATCGGCTGCAAGGTGCCGACCTCGTTATTGCCGTACATGATACTGATTAGAGTCGTATCGGGTCTTATCGCCCGTTCCAATTCCTCGAATCGAATAAGACCGGTCGTATCTACTGGTATATAAGTTACGTCGTGACCGGCGCGCTCCAGCTGTTCGCAAGCATGCAGAACGGCATGGTGCTCGATCTGAGACGTAATGATATGACGCTTCTGCCCGCCCGTTGCGGCAATCGCGCCGAATATCGCCAAATTATCGCTCTCCGTACCTCCGCTTGTAAAAACAAGCTGCCTGCCGTCGCAGTGAAGCTTAGCGGCCAGCAGATCGCGGGCATCGCTTACCGCCATGCGCGCCGCCATACCGAACCGGTGCGTGCTTGAGGGGTTGCCGAAACCGGAAAGACCGCTTAAATACGGCAGCATCCTTTCCAGCACGGCAGGATGAAGCGGCGTCGTCGCGGCGTGATCCAAATAAATGTCATTCATCGCTTTCACCAATCTAAGTAGGGTTGTTCAAAAGAAAAGCGGTCTTT
The DNA here is from genome assembly GCF_046244365.1 of Paenibacillus litoralis. NCBI lineage: Bacteria > Bacillati > Bacillota > Bacilli > Caryophanales > Paenibacillaceae > Paenibacillus > Paenibacillus litoralis. The sequence goes on from NZ_CP176395.1 coordinate 6,029,083, forward strand.
GAACTCGATCTAAATATAGAACATGTAGTTATCGTTTTTGCCTTCGTCATGGAAGGAAATCAGGTTTGCCAAAGTCGTCGAATCCAGCACCAGCGCGATGCTGTCGCGAATGCGAACCCACAGGTCCCGCTTCGCCGGATCGTCCTCTTCCGTGAAATCGACAGGACTGATCGGACCTTCCAAAACACGGATCACGTCTCCGGAAGTAATTTCTTCGGGCGAACGAGACAAAATGTAGCCTCCGTAAGCGCCGCGGATGCTTTTAACCAAACCGGCATTGCGAAGCGGTGCGACCAGCTGCTCCAAGTAGTGTTCGGAAAGCTGATGCTTCTCTGCAATGCTTTTCAAGGAAGTAGGACCTTCGCCGAACCTCGTCGAAAGCTCCATCATAATCGTAAGTCCGTAGCGGCCCTTGGTGGAAATCTTCAAAACAGCACCTCATTCATCTTTTATCGCATATTCCTGCAGCGACCGACTTGTCGCTTTGCCGCCGAAATCCCAGCCGTAAGGCGGATTCCGCGAGCTGCCGCCACTTGCAAGCGGCTCTATTCATAGAAGTCGTTTAGCCTTCATTTCCTATCAAATAACATGCCATACCCGCATTAAATATATGTTAACATACAATGACATCCCTTGAAAACAAAACAATGACAACTTCGTGAAAAAAAAGTGGTGAAACTCACAAAAAAATTTGGCAAAATCACTGAAAAGGGCTAAATTCCGCTGGTAAACAATAGGTTCATCATTCAAAAACCATCTGATTCCCCTCCCAATCGTTGCCGGAGAGCGAACAATTTTTGCCTACTGAGCAGAAATTGGTGACAGATGGGGTCGTTGTGATACAATAAATTTCAGTTTCGGTTATAAAGTGAGGTCATATACCATGAGTGACGTAAAAAAAATGCCGCGCGTCGTGCTTGGCATGTCCGGCGGCGTCGATTCGTCGGTGTCCGCCCTGCTTCTGAAGGAGCAAGGGTATGAAGTCATCGGCGTGTTCATGAAAAATTGGGACGATACGGACGAGTTCGGCCGCTGCACCGCGGAAGAAGATGCAGAGGATGTGCGCCGCGTCTGTGCCCAAATCGGAATTCCGTGCTATACCGTCAATTTCGAGAAGCAGTATTACGATAAAGTATTCGCCTATTTTCTGGACGAGTACCGCAAGGGAAGAACGCCGAATCCCGACGTGATGTGCAACCGGGAAATCAAATTCGGCGAATTTTTGCAAAAAGCGCTCGATCTCGGCGCCGATTATATCGCTACCGGGCACTATGCCCAGGTGGAGGAAGAGGACGGCGTATTCCGCCTGCTTCGCGGGATCGACAGCAATAAAGACCAAACTTACTTCCTCAACGCGCTGAACCAGTACCAGCTCTCCAAAGCGATGTTTCCGATCGGCCACTTGCCGAAGCCAAAGGTTCGGGAGCTGGCACTTGCAGCCGGACTTGCTACGGCCAAGAAAAAGGACAGTACCGGCGTTTGCTTTATCGGCGAACGAAATTTCAAGGAATTCCTCAGCCAATATTTGCCTGCCCAATCCGGCGAAATGCGGACATTGGACGGGGAAGTAAAAGGCCGTCACGACGGGCTCATGTATTACACCCTCGGCCAGCGGCAAGGGCTCGGAATAGGCGGATCGGGCTCCGGAGAGCCCTGGTTCGTTGCGGATAAAGATTTGGAGAACAACATTCTGTACGTCGTTCAAGGGGAAAGCCATCCGCGGCTATACTCCGTCGGACTGGAAGCGACCGATCTGAATTGGATCAGTGGAAGCGCGCCTGGCTCTTCTTTCCGCTGTACCGCGAAATTCCGCTACCGCCAGCCGGATCAAGGCGTTACGGTCCATGTACGCGACGGCGGCGTTTGCGACATCATCTTCGACGAGCCGCAGAAGGCCGTTACGCCCGGACAGTCCGTCGTCTTCTATGAAGGCGAGGTTTGTCTCGGCGGCGGCGTCATCAATCGTACGCAAGGCATGGCGGAGCGTTGATTCTCGGATCAAATCGCAGTGCCAGAAGTCCCCGGAGCTTCATTTTCGGGGACTTCTTCCTATTCGCATAACCCGCTGGCACCGCGCCGTTTAAAGTTTAGCAAGGTAGATACACGCGCATCCAACTTATGCTACAATACCTAATAGACTATTTTTAGCTGCAGAAAGGAAGACCGCATCGTGACGACGGCCACTAAGGTTTATATAGAGGATATCATCAAAGCGAATCATGCCTTGAGCAAAATCATCGAGCAAACGCCTTTACAGCGTAACGAGCTGTTATCCAATCAATACGAATGCAACGTCTACTTGAAGCGCGAGGACCAGCAGATCGTGAGATCGTTCAAGCTGCGCGGCGCTTATAACTTTATTCAAAGCCTGTCCCCCGAGGAACGGAGCCGCGGCGTCGTCTGCGCCAGCGCAGGCAATCACGCTCAAGGCTTCGCTTACTCCTGCAAGCATCTCGGCATACAAGGCAAAATTTTCATGCCGACGACGACGCCCAAGCAAAAAATTTCGCAGGTCAAGTTTTTCGGCGGTACGTTCGTGGAAGTCATTCTTACCGGGGATACGTACGACGATTCTTCCGCGAAGGCGAAAGCCTTCTGCGAACAGGAAAACATGGTGTTTATCCATCCGTTCGACGACTACCGCACGATTGCGGGTCAAGGGACGGTCGGTCTTGAAATGCTGAATCAAATGCAGGAAACGCCCGATTTCGTCTTCGCCACGATCGGAGGAGGCGGCCTCGTCGCAGGCGTCGGCTCCTATGTCAAAAGCGTTTCGCCGGGCACCCGCATCATCGGCGTCGAACCGGCCGGTGCGGCAAGCATGAAAGCTTCCCTTGACGAGGGATGCGTCGTCACTCTGGACACGATCGATAAATTCGTCGACGGCGCAGCCGTGAAACAGGTAGGCGCACTCACATTCGGCATTTGCCAGCAGCTGCTTGACGACATCGTCCTCATTCCGGAAGGCAAGGAATGCACGACTATTCTCGAGCTGTACAACAATAACGCGATCGTCATCGAACCCGCGGGCGCGCTTCCCGTAGCGGCACTCGACGCTTACCGCGAGCAGATTAAGGGAAAGAATGTCGTCTGCATCATCAGCGGCGGCAACAACGATATCGAGCGGATGCAAGAAATCAAGGAACGGTCGCTGATCTATGAAGGGCTTAAGCATTATTTCATCGTGAATTTCCCGCAGCGTTCCGGCGCGCTTCGCGAGTTTCTGGAGGAAGTGCTTGGTCCCGGCGACGATATTACCCGTTTCGAATATATGAAAAAGAACAACCGCGACAACGCGCCCGCACTGGTCGGTATCGAGCTCAGTAACAAAGACGATTACCACGGCCTGATCGGGCGGCTTTCCAAAAGGGATTACGGTTTTGTCGAAATCAATCATGATCCGAAGCTTTTCAACTTGCTGATTTGATGCAAAAGGAGCGTGACAGGCGAGCGAATCGCCTATCCGCTCTTTTTTTGATGCCGGAAAGCCTCCGCTCATTTTCTGGAAAATTGTTTTCGGTGCAACCGCTGATTGGTTCGCCGCCGTTTGGGGACGCTAATCTTATTGATGCTTCGTTAAGCGTAATAGGAGGAGTTCTCATGAATAAACAGGTGAGTGCGGCATTAAGCGCCCTTCTCGTCGCCGTCATGCTGACGTCCGGCTGCGGAGCCAAGAAGGCGGCCGGCGAGGAACAGCAGAATGGCGGCAAGATGAAAGCCATGGGTGCGCCAAACGGGGATGTGCAACCACAGGGAAATGTCAAGCCGCTTTCCTATTCGGATAAACATTTCGATAAAATACGCGAAGCCTCCAAGGCCGTCGAGATGAATACCGTGTATGTCCCTCAGAACGGAGCTGCGGGCGATAAGCTAGACTGGGTTGAAGTGGACAGCAACGTAATAATCCTTCACTACAAGAAGATGGATATCATCGAGTACCAGAAGGAAAGCAAGCCGACAGGCCGCGTAACGAACGAGGAGGACGTCAAGCTGCTCAACGGAGACGGCAAATGGTTCACGATCGGCAAGCGGCAATCGCTGCGGATGAAGCTTCCCGAGGCATACATTATCGTATCCTCGCAGAAAGGCGTGCCTCGCGAAGAGCTGGAGAAGGTTGCGGAATCGCTGCAGCCGTTCAAGCGATGAATACAGGAAAAGCCGCTGACTTTACCAAAGTCAACGGCTTTTTTTCATCCTTTGTGCTGCCTTCTGCGCGCCTGGTTTTGTTTGATTTTATCCTCGGTGCCCTGGTCGCTCGCTTCAAAAAACACCGCGTCCCGTATCGGATCGGGCAAATATTGCTGTTCGACGTAATGGCCGGGGAAATCGTGCGGGTACAGATAGCCCTTATGCCCGAGCTTTTCTGCGCCGCTATAATGCGTATCCCTCAAATGCAGCGGAACCTCGGCCGACTTGATCCGCTCCGCGGCATCCATCACGCGCGAAAGCGCGAGCGGAATGGCGTTGGATTTCGGGCTCTCTACGGCAAAAAGAATCGCCTGCGCGACGATGTACTTCGATTCGGGCCAGCCGATTCGTTCGAACGCCTGCGTGGCGCTGACCGCTTGAACCATGGCCTGCGGATTGGCAAGGCCGATGTCCTCGCTGCAGGCGACCGTTAGCCGTCTCAGGAAGACGCGCGGGTCCATGCCAAGCTTCTCGACTGCGTAGAGAAACCAGAACAGCGCGGCGTCGCTGGAGCCGCGAACGCTCTTATGGAAGGCGGACAGGACATCGTACTGCGTCGACTCGTCCGCCTTCACGGTCGGGCGCCGAATCGATTCCTCCGCCGCTTCAAGCGTTAAGGGAATCGTTCCGTCCGGCGCAGGCGGGCTTGTCAGCGCGGCAAGCTCAAGCGCGTTGAGCGCACGCCTTATATCGCCGTTCGCCATCGCGGCGATATGGGCGATTGCCGCTTCCTCCACACGAAGCGGGAGGAAGCCGAGCCCGCGCTCGTTGTCAGCGAGCGCACGCTGCATGGCTATGAGCGAATGCTCATGCGTCAGGTGCTTCAGCTCGAACAGCGTCGAACGCGACAGTAAAGCGCCGTTCACGTAGTGAAACGGGTTTTCCGTCGTCGCCCCGATGAAGATGATGATCCCCTGCTCGACCGCCGGCAGCAGCGCGTCCTGACGCGAGCTGTTAAAGCGATGGACCTCGTCGAGAAAAAGAATCGTTTTTTTGCCGTACAGGTCTTTCACCTGCTTCGCCTGCTCGATGACTTCGCGAACGTCCTTGACGGAGGCATCGACGGCATTCAATCGTACAAATTCGCCTTGCGTTTTATGGGATATGATATGGGCTAGCGTCGTTTTTCCTGTCCCCGGAGGGCCATAGAGCAGAATCGAAGTCACCTTGTCCGCTTCGATGGCCCTCCGCAGCAGCTTGCCCGGCCCGACGATATGCTCTTGTCCGATATAATCGTCAAGGGAAACCGGGCGCATCCGGTCGGCCAAAAGCTTTGCGCCAGGCTCGGCCGATGCCCGGTAAGAGAATAAGTCCATAGTTCGACAAGCTTCCTTTCCTTAGGCCGCCTCAGAACGGCTGTCATCCGCATGGTGCACCCCCCTATCATAACGCGAACGGGCATGGCTTGTCACGGCTGGCGCCTCGGACCGAGCCCTTTTCTATTCGAAACACAAACCACTCTAGCAGTTCGGCGCATACCATATCATAGCTTGCTAGAAGGAGGGAGTGCATTGTTTGATATCGTTTTTTGGATGTGGTTTGCAGCGGGCGTTCTGTCCGCATTAACGGCGGAGGGTGCCGTATGGCTCTATTGGCGATATTTGGGCGCGGGATCGATTCGCGACTATATTTCGAAGCATGAGGAACCGAGCGGCGCCTATAAGGTTGTCGCCAAGTACAAAACGCTCAATCAGAAGGTCGCCCTGGTCGAGCAGGACGGCTATTATCACGTATTCGCGGATGGAAGCGAAATGTTCAGCACGACGGAGGACGATGACAAGTTCGCGGAGGCTATCGTCCATGTTCCCGCCGCCGTCGCGGAATTTCGCGAGCGCATGCTGATTATCGGCGCCGGCGGCGGCATAACCACCCGCGAGGCGCTGCGGTATCCCGAGGCGACGGAAATCGTCTCCATCGATGTCGATCCCGCAATCATGAATATGGGCAAAACATTGGAGCCTCTGGTGAAGTTTAACAAGGGCTCTTTAAATAATCCGAAGGTACGGACGCTAATCAAAGACGGACGCGCTTTCGTGGAACAATCGAACGAAACGTGGGATGTCATCGTCATCGATTTACCGGATCCGAGCCGTGCCTATCCCGAGTTGCGCCGATTATTCAGCGTGGAGTTTTACAAGCTGCTCAAAACCCGTTTGGAGCCTGGAGGAGCTATAGCAATCGCTTGCTCGGCCGCCTCCGAAATGCCCGGTTATTTCCGGGCCATTCAAGCTACGCTCAAAGCCGCCGGTTTTCACGTCATCCCCTACCACTATGATTTTATCGTGGAGCTGGGTGTGGATTGGGGCTTCTGTCTGGCAACCCTCAGACCGGTCTCCAGGCACGAGATCCGGATGAAGCTGCCGACGAAGTATTTAAGCAGAAGAAGGCTGGACGATATGTTCCGTTTGCCTATCTATTTTAAGGTGAGATGGGATGACCGTAACATACAAACCGATGAGAACCACCTCCTTGCGGACATCGTCGAGAAAGCCGGCGATTGATCAGGCTCTGCAAGGTAAGAGCGTAAAAAAAAGCCCGTGCCCCCCTTATTGGCGGGAAACGGACTTTTTTATGCGTAGTCTGAATCGTCTAGAGATTCCTTAGAGCTCCTGCAAATTCGCTCTATCCTCCTGCAGCTGCTCCTTCACCCGCTCCACGGGCTCTTGATTCGGAACCTCCAGCGCCTGCGACAGCGCATTTTCCGCCTTTTCCAAGGAGTTCTGCGCTTCCTCGATGAGCTGCTCCGTAGGATGCGACTGCGCTTTCGTTACCGCGCTATGAGCCGATTCGGCGGCATCCTGCGCTTGGGATATGCTGTTGCTCGACTGTAAGCTGGTAGGACCGTATCTCGGCATGAAAAAACCTCCTGAATCCGTAGTGGAAAGCACTATTGCCTGTCCATTAGGGTGGAGGTTATCGATGGTTTTTATGCATGCGCATCGGCCCGGGTTGACCGGGAATGACGAACTGCAGAAAGCCGGTAAGAAGCTGGTAAAAATCCGCTATCTGCCCGAATGCTCGATAGTGACGCCCGCCTTGGCAAGCAGATCTCGAACGACGACGCTGGCGGCGATCAGTCCGGCGACAGACGGGACGAAAGCGTTGCTGGAGGGCGGCTGCTGCGCTTTCCGAATGTCCGGCGCATTGTCCGGCACGATTTTATCCGTTACCTCTTTACGCGGCTTGATCGGCTCTTCCGTGGAGAAAACGACCTTCACGCCTTTCATAATGCCTTCCTTGCGAAGCTTCTGCCTGATCACGCGAGCCATCGGATCGACGCTCGTCTTGGAGATGTCCGCAACCTGAAACCGCGTCGGATCCATCTTATTGGCCGCTCCCATGCTGGAGATCAGCGGAATTTTACGGCCGCGGCATTGCTTGATCAGATGAATTTTGTAGCTGATCGTGTCCGAGGCGTCGACGACGTAATCCAGCGGATATTCGAACAGCTTCATGTACGTCTCTTCCGTATAAAACATCCGGAGCGCAATGGCTTCGCATGCCGGGTTGATCTGTCCGATCCGCTCCCGCATCAGTTCGGCTTTCGGTTGACCGACCGTCGACAAGAGCGCGTGGATTTGCCGATTCACATTCGTAATATCGACGACATCCTTGTCGATCATGACGATGCGTCCGACGCCGGATCGGGCTAAAGCTTCCGCCGCGAACGAACCGACGCCGCCTATACCGAGCACGGCCACTGTGCTGTTTTTCAGCGCCTCCAGCCCTTCCTCCCCGAAAGCCAGCTCGTTGCGCGAAAATTGATGCAGCATAAGGATTCCTCCTAGCCATAATAAGATAGAATGATAGCTTTCCCAGATTTCCGCTAGGAAAGCTTGTCTGCAGCGCATAAGCGAGAGCTTGCCGGACGGCAAGCTCATCGCAATTGGACTATGGCACCGCGATATTTCACGGAGTATGAAACATTACTTGGCAGCAGGCTGCTTAAGCGCTACCCGGATCGAAAGCTGCTCAAGCTGCTTGTCGTCCACCGTTCCCGGCGCATCGGTCAGCAGGCAAGTTGCGCTTGCCGTCTTAGGGAAGGCAATCGTTTCGCGCAGGTTGTTGCGTTTCGTGATCAGCATGACGAGACGGTCGAACCCGAAGGCGATGCCGCCGTGCGGAGGCGTGCCGTATTCGAACGCTTCGAGCAGGAAACCGAACTTCTCGTTCGCTTCTTCTTTGGAGAAGCCGAGCGCTTGGAACATTTGTTCCTGCATTTCGCGCTTGTAAATACGCATCGAGCCGCCGCCCACTTCGTAACCGTTCAGCACGAGGTCATACGCTTGTGCCCGTATTTTGCCCGGATCGGTGTCGAAATAATGCACGTCCTCGTCTTTCGGACGGGTGAACGGATGGTGCTCCGCCACAAAGCGTTTTTCTTCTTCGTCCCAGCCGAGCATCGGGAAGTCTACGACCCACGCGAATTTGAACTGCGATTCGTCGATCAGCCCGAGCTCGCGGCCGACCTTCAAGCGCAGGTTGCCAAGCACGTCTGCGACAACCTTCTTGTTGTCCGCCGAGAACAGCAGCAGGTCGCCCTCGACCACATTCAAGCGTTCCGTCAAGGCCGCGATTTCCTCCGGCTTGAAGAACTTGACGATCGGACCGCGCCATTCGCCTTCCTTCACCGTTACCCAAGCGAGCCCTTTGCCGCCGTAGCGCGCCGCGAACGGCTGCAGGTCGTCAAGCTCCTTGCGGCTCCAGTTCGCGCAACCCTTGGCGTTCAACACTTTCACTTGGCCGCCGCCCGCTGCTACGTTTGCGAACACTTTGACATCGCTGCCCGCTACGATATCCGTAATTTCAACCAGCTCGAGGCCGAAACGCAGGTCCGGCTTATCGGAGCCGTATTTGCCCATAGCGTCCGCATACGTGATGCGCTGGAACGGACGAGGAATATCGACGTTCGCGGTTTGTTTAAACAAGCGAACGGTCAGTTCCTCCATCATGTCAAGCAGCTGATCCTGCGACAAGAAAGAGGTTTCGATGTCCACTTGCGTGAACTCCGGCTGGCGGTCGGCGCGCAGGTCTTCGTCACGGAAGCAGCGTGCGATTTGATAATAACGCTCCATGCCGCCTACCATCAGCAGCTGCTTGAAAATTTGCGGCGATTGCGGAAGCGCGAAAAACTCGCCGGGATGAACGCGGCTAGGCACGAGGTAATCCCTTGCGCCTTCCGGCGTGCTTTTGGTCAAGATCGGCGTTTCCACCTCGATAAAGCCGTTCTCGTCCAGGTAGTCGCGGAACACTTTTGCCGCCTTCGAGCGAAGCATGAGCGTTTTCTGCATTTCCGGACGGCGCAGATCGAGGTAGCGGTATTTCAAGCGAAGCTGCTCGTCGATTTCGATGCCGTCTTCGATGAAGAACGGTGGCGTTTTGGCTGCGTTCAAAATTTCGATTTGCGTGACCTGAACCTCAATCTCTCCGGTTTCCAGGTTGGTGTTGACCGTATCGGCCGAACGCTGGACAACTTTACCCGTTACCGAAAGCACGTATTCGTTGCGGGCCCGGTCGGCAACTTCCAAAGCTTCCTGCGAAAAATCCGGGTTGAAAACGATTTGCACCAGCCCGCTGCGGTCGCGCAGATCGACGAACAATACGCCGCCAAAATCGCGTCTTCTTTGCACCCAGCCGTTCAACGTGACGGTTTCTCCGATTTGCGCCTTGCCTAATTGACCGCAATGATGTGTTTTTAACAATGTCATCTTATAATCCTCCTCTAGTGATTGCTTGCCGATTCGTTAGACTTGAACCGTTTTCGCGTTTCGAATAAATGCGGGCAGCTCCTTCAGCGGAACCGTCGCTTGCTCGCCGGTCGCCATCGTCTTGACCGTGATTTCCCCCCGCTCCAACTCGTCGTCCCCTAGTATGGCCACGTATGTGGAGGCGAAGCGGTCCGCCGCCTTCATTTGCGTCTTCATTTTGCGGCCCAGGTAATCTTTCTCCGCCAGAATGCCCTCGCGGCGAAGCTCATACAGTAGCGGCGCAACGACTTGCTCCGCCTGCTCGCCGAGCGCGATCATGTACAGGTCAAGCGGCGCTTTGACCGGAAGCTCGACGTTCTGCGCTTGAAGGATGAGCAGCGTACGCTCAAGTCCGAGGCCGAGGCCGATACCCGGCTTATCCTGTCCGCCGATCTGGCCGACAAGCCCGTTATAGCGGCCGCCCGCTCCGATCGTATCGATAGCGCCGATTCCTGCCGCCTTGTATTCAAACACGGTGTGCGTGTAATAATCCAATCCGCGCACCAGCTTCGTATTGACCGCGAACGGAATGTTCATCGCCGTCAAGAACCCCTTCACTTTATCGAAGTGCGTAACGCATTCTTCGTCCAAGTGCTCCAGCAATGTCGGCGCGCCTTCAAAGCGGTGCTGATCGACCTTGCAGTCAAGAACGCGCAGCGGATTGCGATCGATGCGGGATTGGCAATCTTTGCAAAGCGTTTCCTTCATCGGGAGCAGGAACGCCAGCAGGTGCTCGCGGTATGCGGCGCGAGACGCCGGATTGCCCACCGAGTTAATCTCGACGGTCACTTCGCGCAGCCCAAGCTCCGTATAGAAGGAGTAGCCTAGTGCGATGACCTCGGCGTCGATGCTCGGATCGACGGAGCCGATCGCCTCTATGCCGAATTGGTGGAGCTGGCGGTAACGTCCCGCTTGCGGCTGCTCGTAACGGAACATCGGGCCGATGTAATACAGCTTGGCAACCTCGGGATCTCCATATAGCTTGTTTTCCGCGTATGAACGGACAACGCCCGCCGTTCCTTCAGGCCGAAGCGAAATGCTGCGGTCGCCTTTATCCAGAAACGTGTACATTTCCTTCTCGACAATATCCGTCGTTTCCCCTACGCCGCGTTGAAACAGCTCGGTATGCTCGAAAATAGGGGTGCGGATTTCCTTGTAGTTGTAGCGCCGGCACAAGTCGCGCGCCTTCGCTTCGATGTACTGCCAGTTCTCGACGACGCCCGGCAGAATGTCCTGCGTACCTTTCGGCTTCTGAAAGCTCATATTCCCAACACTCCTTCCACATATTTCTCCACAAAGCGATACGGCCATCCTATGCAAACTGCCGTTGAAAACATAAAAAATCTCCCGCCCCTGTAAAACAGGGACGAGAGATCGTTATCAACAATCACCCGTGGTACCACCCACATTCGGATCACGAAGACGATAAAGCCTGCCCGTGAAACCGCACTTGATGCGGATAACGCCCGCCTGCGCATCGCCGCTAGTTCATGGCCGCCTGCTGCCGAACGTTCCGGACGCTATGTCCTTCGTTCGCATACTGGCCCCAGGTTCACGGAATGTCCTCCGGGAGGTCTGTTCGTCCGGTCGTCGGCGGGAAGCTTGCAGCCAAAGGCTTCCTTCTCTGCAGCCGCGGTAACGGATTACTTTGTCCCATCAATGGATCGATAAATGGCATAAATTATTATTGATTGTAATATTGCCATCCATGAATGTCAAGCGGCCTTCATCTTGAGCGGTTATTTTTCTATAAATCCGTTGTAGGAATAGGAATTTTTATCCCAAACTACGATATCGCCCCCGCCCCAAGTATGCTCGTTGGTTTGACCCACAAGCCAGTCTTTCCCTTCCTCGCCGCCCAATAAGCGAATCGGGTAGCTCTCGTCGTATGTCTGCTCCCATTCGCCATTATGGAGCTTATTGTCCCATTTGCTGTCCCATTCATAAGTCCCGTCATCGTGCAACAAGAGTCGGCTTGCGAGGTTATACCCCGGAGTAGCGGTTCCTTTGTTATAATCGACGGCGCCGGCAATTCTCAGTTCGAATACTTTTTCCAGAAATAAGGATACGTCGGGCTCTGCCGAATTGTCCGACGGCTTCGTTCCGCCTTTCCCCGATGCGGCTTGGTCACCGGTAATCGTGATCGTTTTTGTCGTATCCTCAAAATCAACGTGCAAACCGAAGTTTTCGTTGATAAATCGGAGCGGCACCATCGTACGTTCACCCACGATTGTCGGAGGCACAGCCATGGAGGCTTCCTTTCCGTTTACTTTCGCAACCGTCTCGTCAACCCACATTTCGATTTTCCGGTCGCCCAGCTGCAGCGTGATTTTCCATTCCGTTCCATCCCAGTCCAGCGTCGAGCCGAGCGAATCGGAGATGAAGCGGATCGGCACCATCGTGCTGCCGCCGACAAGCATCGGGGCCACGTCCAGCTCCACCGTTTTCCCGTTTACGCTGGCTTTTTTATTGTCGAGCTGCAGAACGATTTTATTGTCCGTTGCCGGTGCCGTAATCTTCACAATAATCGGAATCGATTCGCCGACCAGTTGACCCGAAGCGTTATAAACAAGCCAGTAGTACGTGTAAGACCGGCCCGCTTGAACGAACGTATCCAAATGCTCCGGCTTCGTCAGCTTAAAATCGTTCACCTTCACCCACGCCCCGCCGTTCTCGGAGCGGAACAGGTCCCACGAGGCGTCTCCGCTCTCTTTGGCAACGGTTAGAAGCGCGCCGCTCGGGTCATACACCATGGGATACGTTTTATAAGAATCGGACAATGGCTTAGGCGTTGTTACGGTTCCGCCTGTCGTACCCCCACCGCCATTCTGCGGCGTCGGCTTAGGCTTAGGTGTAGGCGTTGGTGCCGGCTTTGGTGCCGGCGTCGCTGATGGCGTCGTCGTTGGTGCCGGCGTCGGAGTGGGAGCAGGTGCGCCTTTCGATTCCAGTACGTAAGAGAACGCAGCCATCTTCGTATTCAAACGGTCGATGCGCAATTTGGCATAGGAGCCGTCATGCAGCGAAAGAAAATAAACGGAGCCGGCGGCTGCCGTCGCATGATCGCTCAGCTTGAGCGGAACGACGGTCGTTTTTTTCTCGAGATCCTCTTTCAGCAAGGCAACGCCGTTCGCCCCGATATCGTTAAACGTGTTGATGACGAAATCCGCTTCATCCGTTTCCTCCGTCAGCTTCCCTTCCATGATCGAATAACCGCCCTGGGACAACGGATTGTTAATAATGAGAGCCCCGTACGTCAACGGCGAATACGTCCCCGTCTTCACCTCGCCCCACGCGATTTCCTCGGTTTTGGCTCCTGCCTGCCCGACGGCAAACAACTGAATAATCAGGCTGAACAGAGCCGCCATCCAAAACGTTTTTTTCATTCCGTTTCTCCCCATTCCCAGAAAAGTGCATTCCTTTCGAAGAACGCTGGACTCACTTTACCATAGGGGATCTTACAAAATTCTTACACATTTCAAGCATGAGAAAAGAAAAAAGCCTACAAAACAAGTTTGTAGGCTCTAAAAGATATATATGTTTAAAAGGGGGTCGACTATTATTATAGGCGGGCAACGTTAATGAACGATGAAAATATGATTACAGTTTCATTACAAAAAATAAAGCGCTTTAACCCGTAATAGGGGCTCTTCTATTCCTTCACCCTGCACATATAGATATAGCACAAGGGACAAACCCTTGAATTCTAGAAACGGAGTGATCAGGATGATCCATGACGACCTGCTTGAAGAGAACGGTGCGGTTCAACCGGAGGACGGCGAGCTGACAAGCGATGCGGCTATACTCGTTCAATCGGACGCCGATTCGGATGATGATGAGGACAGCGCTGCCGAAGAGGAAAGCGCGGATGAAGCCGAGCAAGAAGACGCCTCTGAGGAAAGCAGCGAGGAGGAATCCGGCGAGTCGGCGGAAGATGAAAGCGATGACGACGATGCTGACGAGGAAGTCGATGCCGGTGAGGGCGCAGCTGTCGATGACGGTGCCGGCGATGACGCGGCTTCCGATGCGGAAGAAGCTCCTGAGGAAGAATCCGAGGACAACTAACAAGATGCTGGAATAGCCGAAACAACCTGCAGTAATTTAATAAACTTACTGCCTAGCACCCCCATTCTTCTCCTCTTCATCGTAACGAAGCTTACGAATGCCGATTTAAACGGTAACCCTTATCGCATCGTTCCCTCAGAGGAATCTTATCGTTTCCTTTGCGGGCAGCCCCAAAGCCAATATTACCTTCTACAAAACAAAAGCCATCCTTAACGAGAATCCCTCTTAAGAATGGCTTTTGCGTATGTTTGAATTAGAAACGATAGCCGAAGCTTTCCAGCATATCTTTGAGGATCATGTAGACTTCCCCGTATGTCAGCTTTTTCTGATCGGCGATCAGGGCGATCGTTTCTTTCGTAAGCAATTTTTTATTTTGCAGCTCGGCTACCGCCTTATCCGCGGATACATTCAATCCGATCGCTTTCGTTATCGAATAGGCAGCCTGCGTCAAGGTCAATGGCTCCGTTTTGGCGTCGCCCTTAATAGCCGCTAACGCATCGTTCGGGTTGCCTTTCAAATAATTCGTCCCTTTGCCGGTAACGACTTTCTTGACCGAGTTCAGCTGATTGACGATCCGCTGAGGGTTCGCCGGATTATCCAGTTCAAAATCGATGCCCTTCTCGCCACGACCTGCCGCGAGATTGAAGTAAATGGCCATTTTCAAGCCGGGATACGTTTTATGCGACATATAAGCCGGTTTTTCCTTCAAGGTGTAAGCCTTAACGTCCATTCCTTGCTTATTCAGGTTATCCTGAAGCTTGGCGATCAGCTCTTTGGACTCCGCCAGCTTGCGGAATGTCAATTTATTGTCGATAGCAAGCTTCGACGCTGCTCCTGCCGCTTCGCCTTCCGCCATCCCCGTAGGAATGACGCGGGCGGAGCCGTGCGGAAGCGTATCGTAGCTTGCGCTTCTTCCTACGACCAGCAGGCCGTCTACCCGCTGCGGCACGATGCTGCGGAACGGAATCGCATACTTGATCGGCTTCATGACCTCTTGACCGTTGTCCTTCGGACCGGTCCGCTGGATATCGACCGTATACGAGCCGAAGCCGATCCGATCCCACTGGTCGCGGTTGTCGAGCACGTCGATCATCGTGAGTCTGTACATGCCCTGCATATGACGGGTTTCGCGAACATACAGCTCCGGCGCAAGATCCTCGAGATCAACCTCGACGCTGGCGAATTCCGGATAGTTCTTTTTAAAGAAAGCCATGATATTCGGCAGCTCGCTCTTGGCCAGCTCGTACGCTTCTGCTCGCGATTTCGGATCGGCTCCGTCGATACCGAAAATCTGAATCATGTTGAGCAGCGCCGTATCGTCGTTCTGGCGGCCGATGTTCGGACCGCGCACGCGGACCCGTTCTTTATTGACAGGCTCGTATTTGCTGTTGAAATCGACATAGCCCCAAGCGGAACGCTCGTCGGCATCCGTATCCGGACGTCCGTCCTCGGCTAAATACTTGCGGATTTTTTGCCAAACGTTGGCATCGACGTGCTTCATGCGAAACACGACCGTTACCGCCATTTTGGTATCCTTGTCGCCCAGATCCTCGCGCCCGATCGTAAACGGAACGCCTGCGGCTGCTGCGATGTCCGCATCCTGCGTAGCATCGATTACCGATTTGGCCTTCACGTTATAAGCTTGTCCGTCTTCCGTCGTGACCGCTACGCCTTCTACGAGGTCGGAATCGGTTCCTTTATTGACGAGCGGCGTGATCGACTTCGTTTTAAGCAAGACATCGATATTCGGTTCGTTGCCTACCAGCTTATGAAAGGCGTTGGCTGCCGTCGTCACGTCAAACGAAGTTCCTTCGATAAGATTGTAAAATTCTTGGAAAATACCTTTGTTAAGCAGCGGCACCTGCGTGCCCGGAACGTAGTTCTGTTCCTTATCTTGATTTAAATCAATTGTATTCAGCCAGCCCAGCGTCATCAATCCGCCCAATATTTCACGGTCGCGCCCGTCGACGAGAAGCGTCTTCAGTCCGTTCCTGGCTGCCGATATCGCTGCGGCTACTCCTTCCGGATCCGTTCCAACCACAACGGCGTCATAGCTGTCCTTAGGCTTGGATACGGTTTTGATCGGCTTGAGCGTTTGAGCATCGGGCGTTTCGTTGACGAGTCCGCCGCCGTATTTCTCTTTATAATAGAGTACCGGGGCTCCCGCCCCGAGCAGAACGACAAACGAAAGTACCAATATGAACCATTTGTTGCGCAGCATCCTCGTTATACTCCCCTTTTCATCAGGACGGCGTTACGGTACGCCTGTCCAGCAGCATCTGTTTTTTGTCGAACCGTTTCTAGTACGATTTGGTTGAGAACAACGCTCCTTCAAATGAAAAACTGGCAGGATTCGCCTTTTTTCGTCATTGAAGAGGCGCGCTTAACCGGCAGCTTATGCACGGCAAACGACTCCAGCATGAGCCTTTCCCATTGGTCGAACGTCATTTTTGAATTCCGCCGTCCCTCGATCGGCATCCCGTCGGTAAGCTCCGTGTCGATGTCGCCACGTCCCCTTTTCCTCGAAAACTTTGCCTTTCGGTTAGACCTCAGCTGCCCCTTAAGAAAGGCAAATTCCGTTCCATTCGTTTCATTACCGTTTCGCCGACCGGCTATTGCCCGCAAAATTGCCGTCGTTTCCTCCGCATTATGCTTACGCAGAAGGTTATGTACAGGTTTCGCCGGGTGAACAACCGCAATCGCTTCCCTCAGCTTGTTCGATTCTTGTAGGTTCGGTTACCTGCAGTTCCCTTCATGCCGCACGGATTGGAATCAGCGTGGCTGAAACCATCCGTTTACGGTCCCGGTCCAAACAACCCGGTTTTCGACATATAGCTAACGCTATCCCTTAGTTTACCACATATGCCAAGCAGAAAGGAATGGCGATCCCCTCTCATCACGACCCGTAAGCCGTGTTTTCCGTTTAAACTCCTACTTTTTCGCGCGAAAAAGGGCTCTTCCCGAAGGAAAAACCCTCTTCTCCTAACTTCCGATCGCCGGTTATCTCGGCGTCTTGCGCGGCACGAATCTCCACTGGTCGGCATGCATCGAACCGGACATCGTCAGGTCGGCCTCGCCCAGTAGCGGCTCCGATGCGATCGCTTCTTGAAAGCCGCTCGATTGCAAACGATTCGCGCAGTCGATGACGATTTTCTGCTTAACGGATTGGCGCATATATTGGACAAACTCCCTTTCATCCAACAGGATTGCCAATAGTTTTGCCGCTTTCCGCAAGCTTTAACCGCCGAAGGCTTCTTTTCGCTTACGCTTTGCTTTCCACAATTAAGGTGACCGGTCCCCAATTCGTCAGCGCTACATCCATCATCGCCCCGAAGGTGCCCGTTTCGACATGAAGCCCCTGTCCGCGCAACAGCTCGTTAAACCTGTCGTACAAAGGCTCAGCTTGTTCCGGCCTTGCTGCAGCCATAAAATTCGGACGCCGCCCCTTGCGGCAATCTCCATATAGCGTAAACTGGGATATGGAAAGAATTTGTCCGCCCATTTCGGCTACGGACAGGTTCATTTTGCCTTCTTCGTCCTCAAAAATGCGCAAGCCCGCAATTTTCTCCGCCAGAAATTTGGCGTCCTGCTCCGTATCCTCGTGGGTAACGCCGACAAGCAGCACCAGCCCTTGCTCGATGCTCCCTACGATTCGGCCTTCTACGGACACGTGCGCTTCTTTGCTTCGTTGTACGATGACTCTCACACTTCAACCTCTTTTCTGCCTTTGAAACGCGGGTGTCCGAATCTAGGTCTGCATGATCCGCTGAACGGAATAGACGTCCTTCAGCCTTTTTATTTTATCGACGACCGATTGCAAATGATCGATATTTCGAATGAGTATCGTCATATGAATCATCGCCATCTTGTTCTTATCGGAGCGGCCCGAAACCGCAGATATGACCGTTTTGCTCTCGGATACGACCTGAAGCACTTCGTTCAGCAGGCCGCGGCGGTCATGGCCGGTAATTTCGATTTCCACGCTGTAGTTCGCCTCGACCGAGTCCACCCATTCGACTTCGATGACGCGGTTCCCTTCTTCGCCTTCGCTCATCAGCGGGATATTCGTGCAGTCCTGCCGGTGAATCGAAACGCCGCGGCCGCGCGTAATATAACCCACGATATCGTCACCAGGCACGGGATTGCAGCAGCGGGCAAAACGGACGAGCAGATTGTCCACGCCTTTGACCTGCACGCCATGCGTCGGACGGCTTTTGCGTTCCTTCTCGGGGGCCGATTTTAAATCCTTGACTTCGTTCGTCAGCTCCAGCTGGTATTCCACTTGATCCTTGCGCAGCTTATCGGTCAATCGCGTGCAGATTTGGGCCGCCGTGATGCCGCCGAATCCGACCGCCGAAAGCATGTCCTCGATATCGTTGAAGTTGAACTTGCCCGCAACCTCCAGCATATTGTCGTCGGTCATAACGGTCGAAGGCTCCATCGCCAGCCGTCTTAGTTCGCGCTCAATCGACTCTTTTCCTTTGGCTACGTTCTCCTCGCGGCGCTCCTTCTTGAACCATTGCTTGATCTTGGTGCGCGCATGCGAAGA
The DNA here is from genome assembly GCF_046244365.1 of Paenibacillus litoralis. Classification (NCBI taxonomy): domain Bacteria; kingdom Bacillati; phylum Bacillota; class Bacilli; order Caryophanales; family Paenibacillaceae; genus Paenibacillus; species Paenibacillus litoralis. The sequence continues at coordinate 6,047,629 of NZ_CP176395.1, forward strand.
TTGCGCAAGCTTGACCCAGTCCTGGCTTGGGCCGTACGAATGCTTCGAGGTCAAAATCTCGACGATATCGCCGGTTTTCAGCTTATAGTCGAGCGGCACGATCCGGCCGTTTACTTTGGCACCGATCGTCCGATTCCCCACCTCGGTATGGATCCGGTAAGCAAAATCCAGCGGTACGGAGCCCGCCGGCAGCTCGATCACTTCGCCCTTCGGCGTAAAGACGAAGACGAGATCGGTAAAGAAATCCATTTTGAGTGATTCTACGAACTCCGACGCATCGCGTGCTTCATGTTGAAGCTCCAGAATTTCACGGAACAGCGACATTTTGTTCTCGAATTTTCCGCCCGGCACGACCGAGCCTTCCTTGTAGGCCCAGTGTGCGGCAATCCCGTATTCGGACGTCTTGTGCATGTCCCACGTCCGAATTTGCACCTCGAGCGGCTCCCCGTTCGGTCCGATCACCGTCGTATGGAGCGACTGGTACATATTCGCTTTCGGCATGGCGATGTAGTCTTTGAAGCGGCCCGGCATCGGCTTCCACAGCGTATGGATAATGCCTAGCGTCGCATAGCAATCTTTAATATTGTCCACGATCACGCGAATGGCCAGCAGGTCGTAAATTTCGTTGAACTGCTTGTTTCGCGCGGTCATCTTTTTGTAAATGCTGTATATATGCTTAGGGCGTCCGGAAATATCGCCGTCGATGCCCATTTCCGAAAGCTTTTCATTAATGCTCGAGATGACGTTCTGGATAAACTGTTCGCGCTCCGCACGTTTTTTCTGCATAAGATTGACGATCCGATAGTATTGCTGCGGGTTCAGATAGCGGAGGGCGATGTCTTCCATTTCCCATTTGATCGCGGAAATCCCGAGCCGGTGGGCGATCGGGCAAAATATTTCAAGCGTCTCGTCGGCAATCCGGCGCTGACTCTCTTCGGACTGATATTTAAGCGTACGCATGTTGTGCAGGCGATCCGCCAGTTTGATCAAAATAACCCGGATATCCTGCGCCATCGCGACGAACATTTTACGATAATTTTCGTTCTGCTGTTCTTCCTTCGATTTAAACTGGATCTTCTCCAGCTTCGTCAAGCCGTCAACGAGCATCGCGCATGTTTCGCCGAAATGCTGCAGAACCACGTCCAGCGACACCGTCGTGTCTTCCACGACATCATGAAGCAAAGCCGCTATAATCGAGGTCACGTCCATTTGCATGTTGACCAATATGTCGGCCACCGCAAGCGGATGCAAGATGTACGGCTCCCCGGACTTCCGCACCTGGCCGAGATGCGCCTGTTCGGCAAATGTGTAAGCTTCCTTTACTTTGTCAAGGTCGCTCTCCTTCATGTAGGTTGACGCTTTCTCCATTAATTGCTCGATGCTCATTGCCCGGTCCTTTCCGTTCTAACGATATTGAATCCATTATGCCGCTCTAGCGCCGCTACGTCAAGAATCGGGTTCATTCGACTCACGGCCGGCTACCCCTTATCCCCTTCAAAGGGGTTTTAAGTTCCAACCTTCTAAAGGCGTAATACTTCTAAAAGCGTTCCAAACTTCAAAGGCGTTCCAACTTTCTAAAAGCGTTCCAACCTTCTAAAAGCGTTCCAACCTTCTAAAAGCGTTCCAACCTTCTAAAAGCGTTCCGACCCCTCCTAAATCCTCCCCTTCCCAAGGGGAGGACCCCAAAGGGCAGCTGCCCTTTGGATACCCGCAAGTAAACACACGCCTACACCTCATATGGTCCCTCGATGCCACTCCCTACTCCGAACCGCTTACGTCCTTTCGGACACGCTCCACTTTGATCAAAAAGCTCATACTGGCTGCTAAAGTTCCAGCCACTCTAAAAGAAAGTTCCACCCTTTTAAAGCGTTCCGCCCCCTCCTACATCCTCCTCCCAAGGAGGACACAAAAGGCTGCTGCCCTTTGGATACCCGCAAACAAACACACTTATATACGCAATATGGTCCCTCGCTGCCACTCCCTACACCGAACCGCTTACGTCCTTACGGACACGCTCCAGTTTGACCAAAGAGCTCAATACTGGCTGCTAAAGTTCCAGCCGTTTTAACAAGAAAGTTCCACCCTTTTAAAGCGTTCCGCACCCTCCTACATCCTCCTCACAAGGAGGACACAAAAGGCTGCTGCCCTTTGGATACCCGCAAACAAACACACTTATATACGTATGGTCCCTCGATGCCACTCCCTGCGCCGAACCGCTTCCGTCCTTTCGGACACGCTCCATGTAGGCATTGATCTCTTGCTAATTCTAGAATAAAGCACTTAATGAACCAAGCTTCACTATTAGTGAACGTAAGTTCATTATCTTTGCATTATTGAAAGTTTTCTGCAGGATAGTGAACTAAATGCCACTAATAGTGAACTTCACAGTCCATTTTGGCCTATTTGGTTCACTAATCATTTATCAACGTGCTATTCGACAACATATAGTTACTTTAGATTCACTAATAATGAACTTTGGTTCACTAAATTGATCAGTTTGTTAAAGGGAGAACGTCAGAGCATGGATTACGGCCAGTCTATAGGGTTAGGCAGTCAGTCCGATTAGTCTGGTTAGTCTGGCTAGTCTGGTTAGTCTGGTTAGGCGGGTTAGGCGGGTTAAACGCGGATTAAACGCCTCGGAGTCAGGCAGATCGGGCGGTTCGTGATCTGAACGAGCTTTGCTTTCAGCAAGCCGAGGCTCTGTCACAAGCAGTAGCGGTGAATAAGGTGAGAACGGGATATTGAATAGTAGAAAGGAGGTACCAGACCAAGTAACTTTCGAATTGCGGGAAAAATACCCGCTAAAAAAGCCAGGGGCGAGGCCCCTGGCTTTTCTTGTATGCGGCTTACGTAAGCGTGTCCTCTTGTTGCTGTAGGCAACCGAGGGACGAAAAGCGGTACCGGCTTCGCAGTCCTGTCGGAGGACCGAACAGACTGATCTCCGCGTGTTTGCTTTGCGGGAGTCCAGAGGGCCGGCAGGTCCTTGGGGTCCTCCCCTTGGAAGGGGAGGATTTAGGAGGGGTCGGAACGCTTTTGAACGATCTTGAACGATCTTGAACGATCTTGAACGATCTTGAACGCTTTCGAACGATCTTTTAATGTATCGCAAAGGGGTAACATACCAGGGGAACGTCCCCTAGTAGGTCACCAGCGATACCACATCGATGCCGTTCAGTTTTTCCCTGCCGTTCAGGTAGGACAACTCAATCAGGAACGCGGCGCCGACGATATCGCCGCCCAGCTGTTCAATCAAGTTGATTGTGGTGGAAATCGTACCGCCCGTGGCCAGCAGGTCATCGGCGATCAGAACCTTTTGCCCCGGCTGAATGGCATCGCGGTGCATAGCCAATTTGTCTTTGCCGTACTCCAGCGAGTATGAAGCCTCGATGCAGTCGCCCGGGAGCTTTCCGCTCTTGCGGATCGGAACGAAGCCGACGCCGAGCGCCAGCGCCAGCGGAGCGCCGACTACGAAGCCGCGCGCTTCCGGACCGGCGATCAGGTCGATTTCTTTCTCCTTTACCATCACGCGGAGCGCTTCGATGGCGGCACTGTAAGCTTTCCCGTCCTTGAGCAGCGTCGTAATGTCTTTGAAGCGGATCCCCGGCTGCGGAAAGTCCGGAACCACTCGGATATAATCTTTAAAATTCATACAATTCCCTCCAATGGTTGATCATCATTTGGTAAAAAGCGTTCCCGCATCCAATCGCTCATTTCTTGAGACGACGAATAGAGAAGCGCCTGTTCGATTTGCTCTCGGTGAACCTTATCTTGATAGACGGCCGCTTCCGACAAATCTTTTTTGCCCGGGGAAGCTACCAGGCGTATCCCCTTTTCCGTCTTTTCGATGAAACCGAGCTCGACGAAAACGTCCACGATAAAACGTATCGACGGAACCGGCAGCCCCGAGCGCTTGCTGAAAGCCGTCAGCAGCTGCGTATCGTACGATTCGAAGCCGCTCTGCCGCTGGATCACCCCATATACCTGCTTGAACATATCCCGCGACGGCAAGGTAGAAGCCGCATCCGGCTCGGGATCGCGGAAAATCGCGAAAATGCGTTCCGCTCCTTCTGCCGCTGCAAGTGCGCTGCGGAGTTGCTCCATGCGCAGCGGCATATCGAACAAGATAAGGTCGGTAAGCGCATCATAGGCTGCCGTAATAGGCTCTTCAGCCCCGTCCGAGGCATACGCAGCCGTCAGCTCTCCCTCCCGGGATACGCGCCAAACCGAAGCTTCGGGCATCAAACCCGCCGGCGGGCTCACCTTATCGGCATCGCCGAACAGCACGATGCCGATCTTACGAACGGCTTTGGGCATAGCCTGGAGAGCGATGTCGAGATCGGCGAACTTTCGCTTCAGATCGCCTCCGCGCCAATCGAACATCTGCTTTTCCCGGATCCGGATATCTTGCACGACGATTTGGGGTTTACGCATGCCGTTCCATTCGTTTATCGACAATTCGCCAAGCACATCCAGAAGCGCCGAGGAGGAAATCAGCTCCGATACGGCGCCCCGGCCGAAGCCGATCGCTTCTACCGTGCAGGCCGACTCCTCTACCGTTTGATTCAGTTGAAGCCTCAGATGCTGCTGCTCTTTGCCGATTTTCTTCTTGTCACCCACGCTTAGTCCGGAGAAAATGAATTTCGGCTGCGGGTTCCCCATGCCGAAAGGGGCGAGCCGGTTCAGCTGACGAATCGTTTCGACCGGCATCTCCGCCAGCGTACAGAACGCATCCGCCTGCATGATCGGCATCAAATCCTCCTCGCTCAATTGCTCGGAGGCGATTTCCTGCAGCCGCTTGCGAAGTTCATCGATCTTGCCGCCGCTTAACGACATGCCCGCAGCCGCTTGGTGCCCGCCGAAATGATCGAAAAGATCGGCGCACTGCGATAGCGCCCGGTAAATATCGAAGCCGGCAATCGATCGGGCCGACCCCTTCGCTTTGCCCGTTTCCGGGTCGATTCCCAAAATGATCGTCGGCCGATACCATTTCTCCAGCACTTTAGAAGCGACGATACCGATGACGCCTACGTTCCAGCCCTCTTTTGCCAGCACGATGACGGAAGGATTATCCGCCAAGCTTTCTTCGAGCAGCTGCAGCGCTTCCTTGGTCATGTCCTCGACTATTCGCTGCCGCTCCTTGTTGAGCATATCAAGACCGTCCGCAAGGAACTGCGCCTCGTCCTCGTTCGTAGAAACCAAGAGCCTGACGGCGTCTTCCGCGCTGTCCAGTCGGCCGCCCGCATTGATTCGCGGCGCCAGGGAAAAGCCCACATGCGTGGCATTTACTTGCGACGGATCGATTCCGGCGGTGCCCAGCAGCGCGCGAATGCCTGCATAATCGGAGTTTTGCATGCGCGAGAGACCTAGCTTGACTAGGATTCGGTTCTCGTCGACAAGCGGCATCAAATCCGCTACCGTGCCGATCGTGGCCATCTCCAGCAATTCCTCGGGAAAGCGGCCGAGCAGTGCATGCGCCAGCTTGAAGGCAACGCCGACGCCGGCCAGCTGCTTGAACGGATAAGGGCAGCCCGGTTTTTTCGGGTTGATGACCGCGGCGCATTCGGGTAAAAGCTCCGGCGGCTCGTGGTGATCGGTCACGATGACATCGAGGCCGATTTCCGTAGCGAACGCGATCTCTTCCCTCGCGCTAATGCCGGTGTCCACCGTAATGAGCAGGGACACCCCCTGCTCTTTCGCCAGCGCCAGCGCCGGCTTGTTTAAGCCGTAGCCTTCATTCACGCGGTGCGGGATGTACGAATCATGCTCCGCTCCCACCTGCCGAAGCAGCCACACCATGAGCGAAGTGCTGCTGACGCCGTCCGCATCGTAGTCGCCGTATACGCGTATTTTTTCCCCTGCAGCCAGTGCGGCCCGAATTCTGGCTATCGCAGCTTCCATTCCGTCCAAAAGAAAAGGATCATGTACATGATCCGCATCTGCCTGCAAAAACCTTTGAGCCTGATCTACGGAATCGATTCCCCGTACAACGAGCAGCTTGGCAATTAGCGGCTCCACGCGCAGCGCCTCGGCCATTTGCCGGGCGGCGGCCTCGTCGCTCTCGCTGATTTGCCATCTAGCCTTCGAATGAAGCATGTATGAAACCGAACCTCCCAAATCCTCGCTTCTAAAGAAATCGAACCTATCCGCAAGAAGGAGGATTCATGATGAAGCCGCTGTCCAGGCAGCGGCTCTCAAGCGTCCTTTAGTGAAGCACGGACGGAAAATCGTCGTGATCCGGATCGACATTCGCCTTGTAAGGGTAGCCCGGATCGTATGGATTGACATGTATGAAGACGTCTGACACGTGAATAAAACGTTTCATCAGCTGCTGCTTGACTGCTTTCCCGATATCGTGGCCTTCCATGACCGATATTCGCGGATTGACGCTTATTTTCACGTCTACCACGACATAATGGCCGTGTTCGCGCGCGCGCAAGTTGTCGACGGCGATGACGCCCTTGACGCGTTGAACCGTCTTGACCAGCTCTTCCGCATCTTCTTGATGGAGGACGTGATCCATGGTCTTATGAATGGATTCCATGATCAATTTATAGCCGGTCCTAAGAACCAGCAGCGCTACAAACAAACCGGCGAGTGGGTCCATATAATACAAGATCGGCATGTCGAACGTGTTGCCCATCCGCGCGCCGAACACACCTGCGAACACGGCCAGCGACGAATAGACGTCCGTTCGGTGGTCCCATGCGCTTGCGATAAGTGCTTGGCTCTTGAGCTGCTTGCCGAGCTTATAGTTATAGCGGAATAGAACCTCTTTAACGACGATGGCAACCAAAATAGCCGCAAGCGCGAACCATTCCGGCGGCTTCTCGATGCCTGAAATCATCGTCTTGATCGCGCTGAGGCCGATCTCGAAACCGACCAAAAGCACAAGGACCGATACGACAATCGCTGCGATGGACTCCGCTTTGCCATGCCCGTAAGGATGATCTTCGTCGGGAGGTAGCTTCGCTGCGCGAAAGCCGAACAAAACGGCGGCGGAACCGACAACGTCGGAAGCCGAGTTGGCTGCGTCGGCTAAAAGTGCTTTACTGTTTGCAAGCCAGCCGACGACCCCCTTCATTATCGCCAACAACAGATTGGCGACGATGCCGACCCATGCGGCAAATTCCGCTTTGACAAAACGCTGTTCAGACAACTGGGCCACTCCTTATATACAAAAGGTGGTGAAACAAACGCCGCGAAATCGTTGCTTTCGCGGCGCACGGATAGGAATGCGGATTGCTCCGCTACTTGGCGGCTGCGACCTTTTTGACCGCACCGAGCTTGTTTCTTCTCATCAGGTACCAAAGCGAAGTCGCGATACAAACGGACGAATAGGCGCCGCTTGTAAGACCGAATACTTTCGCAAGCGCGAACAGCTTGATGGATTCGCTGCCGAATATCATCAGACAGACCGCCGCGATGAGCACCGTCAATACGGTATATACGTTCCGCGCCATCGTCTGCCAAATACTGTGATTGATCAAATCCGCCAAATCCTGATCGGTCCGAAGCTTGGCAAAGCGCATATTCTCACGGACGCGGTCAAAGATAACGATCTTATCGTTGATCGAATATCCGATCGTCGTAAGCACCGCCGCAAGGAATGGCAGGTCGACCTCGAAGCGGAAGATGGCGAACATCGCCACAACGAAGAAGGCATCGTACAAAATCGCAATGATTGCGGCCACCGCGAACCGCCATTCGAATCGGATCGTTACGTAGATGCAAATGGCTACGGCAGCGATAAGAACCGCATAAATGGCCTTGACGCCCATTTCCTTCGCCATGTCCGCCGACACCGTGTTCACTTCCGTCGACACTTTATCTCCGTAGGCGGACGTTAAAGCCGTTTGTATTTTTTTGACGTCCGCATCGTTCAAAATTTCGTCGAAACGTACCGAGACGCGGTCGTTGTTTCCGCCCATCGTAACCAGGAAGCCGGTGAAGCCGTCGTCGGTAACCAGCTTCTCCACTGCTTGTTTATCGGTCGATTTGCCTAATGTGGCATCGATTGTCGTCCCCGCTTTAAAATCGACGCCGAAGTGCATGCTCGCCGCAAACAACGTGATGATCCCGGCAAGCGTTATAAGAATGGAGAAGGCAAAAAACTTGTTGCGATGCTTGACGAAATCGAAATGTATTTTAGAGTTCACGAATTTCTGCCTCCTTTACTCCATAATACGCCGGCTTCGAGAACAAATTGCTACGAATGAGCAAATGGATAAGCAATCTCGAGAAAAAGATGTTGGTAATAATACTCACGATAATACTCATGATCGAGGTTAGCGCAAATCCGCGAATCCCTCCGTTACCGAACGTGTAAAGCACGCCGCTTGCGATGATATTCGTAATATTCGCATCCATGATCGTACGGAACGAATGCTTGGAGCCGGAGCGAAGCGAGGACAGCATGCTTTTGCCGCTGCGGATTTCTTCCTTAATCCGTTCGTACATGATAATGTTCGCGTCCACCGCCATCCCGACCCCGAGAACGAAGGCGGCGATACCCGGCAGCGTGAGCGTAGCTTTCATCAGATAGAATGCCACTAGAAGCAGCCACACGTACGTAATGATCGTGATGCTGGCAACAACGCCGGGCAGTCTGTAGAAGACGAGCATGAACGCCAAAATAATGATCGAGGCGATAAGCCCCGCTTTTACCGTCTGTTCAAGCGACAATTGGCCGAGCGAAGCGCCGACGCTTTGCGTGTACTTCTCGGTCAGATTGAGCGGAAGCGCGCCGAGGTTGATCGTGTTGGCAAGGTTGTTCGCCTCTTCGAACGTGAAACGTCCCTCAATGACGGCTGTGTCCTGTCTGATCACCGTATTGATCGACGGGTTCGAAATCATTTCCTCATCCAGGTAAATGCCGAGCGTTTTACCCAGCAGCTTTTCGGTTACTTGACCGAACTTTTCCGCGCTTTTCAGCTTCAGAGAGACGATCGGCTGATTGTTGTTGTATTGGACCGTAGCGCCGCCAGGCACAAAGTCGCGTCCGTCGAGTTCAACCGTGCCGTCCGGCCCTTTGAACTGAAGGTTCGCCGGCTTCTTCAGCGTCTCGCGCACCTTATCCTCGTCGGTAACGCCGGCAATCCGAACGCGGATGCGGTCTTCGCCCTCCGTCGTAATATCCGGCTCCGCGATCCCCTGTTTGTCGATACGCTTCTGCAGGCTTCTCGCCGTTTCTTTCAGAGCTTCCTTCGTTACCTTGCCGTTCTCGTCTATCGGCGTGGCGACGTACAAAATCTCGAATCCGCCCTTTAAATCCAAGCCAAGCCTAATTTGTTTCACCAAATGAGGGCTCGTGATAGCGACCGCGCCAAGCGTTACGACCACGATCAGCAAAAATGCGATAAACCTTTTGGCATTCATTCCGATGCTTGTCTCCCTTCCATACTCAATATTCCCATTATAACCACGTGCCAAAAACGAGTCAATTTGCGACAAAATTTGCAGGCAAGGCGTCAGACGCCCCGCCGCCGCCTGCGGAAGCCGCTTTCGGCCCCTTAAATCCTTGATCGGCTTCGATTAAACTTACCGGCGGTTAAATCATCACTGCCGTCGTCTCCGCCATCATTTGGATAAGGATACATGACAAAAAAGCCCCTTCGGATTAAAAGGAGCCGTCCTTGTACATGCGCATCGTCATCCAGTTCATGAACTGCGTCGATTTCAGCGACAAAATGTCGTTAACGACCTGGTGGAGCGGCGGCGTTCCTTTCTTCTTGTACTTATCCGTAACGCAAGCCCAAACGTCCCTCCAGGTTACGCTGTCGTAGCCAAGCGAACGAAACTCTTCGGCCTTGCTGACGCACAAAACTTCCAGCGCGCTGTTCAGCTTCTCCCCGCCAAGCGGGTCTTCCTCGTCCGGCGTCTGATTTTCGATCTGATGGTCGTTCGGTACCTGCAGCCTGCCGGCTTCTACTTTCACTTCTTTCGGGGCCAGCTCCCAGAAAGGCAAGCCGTCTTTGTGCTCGCGGGTGTGGTCCATGGCGGGTAACGCCCCCTCTATCGATATGCTGCCTGGTTATGTATTCGCTGCCGACGGCGGTAATTCCTTCCTGAACGAATCTATAATGACGAAACCTCGTTACGGCGTTTGTCCGCCTCCGCCGCCCCCTATAAAAATGTAGCATGAGCTTGGACACAAGCCGCATATTCTTGTACAAGACCACCCTTGTACAGGAAGAAGGTATCGAACGTGAGCCATTTAAAGCAATCGTTTATAACAGGCACGGTTATCCTCCTCTTGGCCGGCGTCGTTAACCGGATATTAGGCTTCGTCCCGCGTATCGCCCTCCCTCGCGTAATCGGTCCTGAAGGGGTCGGGATTTATCAGCTCGGGTATCCGTTTCTAATCTTTATTATTACAATCATTACCGGCGGCATACCGCTTGCCGTGGCAAAGCTGGTCGCGGAGGCCGATTCGGAAGGCGATGAAGCGCGGGTAAGGCGCATATTTAAGCTATCGCTTACGCTATCCGCCGGCCTGGGGCTGTTTTTCACGATTATTTCCATGCTGTCCGCGCGCTTCATTACAAGCCATTTGATGACAGACCCGCGCGTCTACTACACGTTTCTATGCATGAGTCCGATTATTTTGCTCGTATCCGTTTCGGCCGTCATTCGCGGCTATTTCCAAGGACGCCAGAACATGATTCCGACCGCTTCTTCGCAAGTGTCGGAAACGGTCGTACGCATTTTCGGCATGCTCCTGTTTGCCTACTGGCTGCTCCCTTACGGGATTGAATTCGCCGCCGCGGGGGCGATGATCGGGGTGACCGTCGGCGAGCTCTGCGGCATGGCCGTCATCTTGCTGCATTACTACTTCAGCCGCAACGCTTACAAAGCGAAAAGCGGCCAACAAACGCCGTCTGCCCCAAAAACGCCTGGTTTCTCGCAGGAAAGCCTTATGAAGCGGCTCTTCCGAATCGCTCTGCCGGTTACCGCTAGCCGGCTGGTCGGCTCCACCTCGTACTTGCTCGAGTCGATCTTTATAGCGCAAAGCCTCGCGGTCGCCGGTATCGCCGCTGCTGTCGCAACTGCGCAATACGGGACTTTGCAAGGGATGATCATTCCCGTTCTGCTGCTCCCGAGCGCGCTTACGTACTCCTTGTCCGTTTCCCTGATTCCGTCCTTGTCCGAGGCAGCGGCGCATAACGACCTTAAGACGATCCATAAAAGGATGCACCAATCCATTCGGCTCGCACTTGTAACCGGAGCGCCGTTCGCCGTTATGATGTACGTCCTTGCCGATCCGGTTTGCTACTATTTGTACAAGAACACGGAAATCGGTTCCATGCTGCGTATGATGGCTCCAATTGCGCTGTTCATCTATGTGCAGGCACCGCTCCAAGCGGCGCTGCAGGCGCTAGACAAGCCCGGGACGGCGCTCGTGAACACCTTTATCGGTTCCGCCGTCAAGCTGCTGCTGATTACTTTGTTGGCAAGCAAACCGAATCTCGGCATATTGGGCGCCGTCATCGCCATCAACATCAACATCATCATCGTGACGATGCTGCACTGGAACAGCGTATCCAGACTTTTAAAGCTATCGCTGCCTACCTCCGATTTTACCAAGCTCGGCGCTGCTATGCTGGTTATGGGGCTAACGTGCTACGGTGTAATGAACGCCGACTGGACGGACAATGCGGGACTGCGCTTCGGAATATCGGCCGGACTCGGCGGCGTCGTCTACCTGCTCTGTATGGCCTGGTTCAAGCTGGTCGACATCTACGATCTCCGGCGCATCCCCTGGATCGGCAAAAAGCTATGAGGCTTCTGCACCGATCGCATCCTTACAGCCTGATAAATGAATAAAAAAGCCCGCTCCCTCAGGCCCGGAGCAGGCTATTTTTTCTTCTTATCCACAAACAGCTTCCCTCTATGATCGATCGAGCAAAAGAACACTTCCTTAAAATCGTTCACGCCCTTCGTTTGCAGCTGATTTTTCAGCCAAAACCGGGTTTGACCGAGCTTGGACAAGCTTTCGTCCTGCACCTTGCCGTCCATAATGAGCGGCAGCGGAAGTCCTTCTAATCGCATCGTGTCCTGAAACTCGGAGCGCGCCTCCTCCGCCTTCCCCTTCTTCTCAAGCACCGTCAGCTTACCGGATGGCTCGAGTATCGCAAATTCGACATCCGCTACATTGACCACCCGGTTTTGCCTCAGCTGCTGCATCAGATCGTCTAGGTTATAGCGCTGGCGCTTCATTTCGTCCCTGTCCAACTGCCCGTTCTTGATCAGAAAGCTCGGCTTGCCGTCGAACATGCTGCGTATCCACTGGCTGCGAAGGGCGAGTATGGCCAGCCCGATCTGCGTAAGCATGAGCGTCAAAATCGGCACAATGCCGTAAGTAAGCGGCTTATGTACATCTTCGATCACGAATACCGCAATTTCCGCAATCATGATGAAAATGACGAGATCGAACACCGACAGCTTGCCGATCTCCCTTTTGCCCATTAGCCGCATAACCATAAATACGATAAAGTAAGTCAGCAATGTGCGAAAGAAAAGGCTCCAAACCTCCATCGTTGACCACCCCTCTCGTCGGGAAAAGAAGGCCCGCTTCGCAGCTGCCGTCCGTCCGCTTAGGCAGTCGGAGCGACACTTCGCAAAGTAGGCCGTTCTTGATCGTTCAATGGGTATTCTGACCGCCGAGACCGTTCCTCATACGGGAACGGAACTGCTCAATTGCTGGCAAACGGCAATCTTTACAGCAGAATAAAGGAAACGTAGAGCGTAGAAATAACCAGGGAAAGCAGCGTTATCGGCACCCCGACCTTTAGATATGCGACAAACGAAAGCGGCTTTCCTTCCTTGCCTGCCATCCCGGCCGCAATTAGATTCGCGGATGCGCCGATCAGGGTTCCGTTGCCGCCCAAACACGCGCCAAGCGCCAAGGACCACCAGACCGGGTCGAGCGCCGTTTCCGGCACGTTCATCTGGACGCCCAGGTCCTTGATCATCGGAATCATCGTTGCCACGTACGGAATGTTGTCGATCGTAGCGGAAGCGATACCGGACAGCCAGAGAATAAGCAGCGACGTGAACGCGAGGTCCGCGCCCGTCATTTCCAGCACCATGGTCGCCAGCTTATTGACGATGCCGGCATCGATCAGACCGCCTACCAGCACGAACAGCCCTGCGAAGAAAAAGACCGTCACCCATTCGACCGAGTGGAATACGTCCTCCACATCGATCTCCTTCACGCTTATCAGCATCAGCAGCGTTGCCCCGCCAAACGCCACGACCGCCGCTTCCACATGAATCGCATGATGCAGCACAAACCCGATAAGCGTAAGTCCGATAACGATCACCGATTTGATCATCAGCTTGCGGCTCTTGATAAAAGTCGCCGCATCGATCGCCATCAGCTCCGCTTTATGCCGCTCGTCGGCCTTCAGCTGCGCTCCGTACCATTTACGCAGAATGAGCAAGGTTACCGCCAGTATGACGATAGCTACAGGGGCCAGATTGACTAAGAAATCATTAAAACCGAGATGGGTAGCCGTTCCGATCATGATGTTCGGAGGATTCCCGATCAGCGTTGCCGTTCCCCCGATATTGGATGCGAGTATTTCCGAAATCAAATAAGGAATCGGATTCACCTTCAGCACCCGCGTTATCGTGAACGTAATCGGAACCAGCAGAAGCACCGTTGTGACGTTATCCAGGAAAGCCGAGCCGACCGCCGATAGTACCGACAGCAGCAGTAAAATACGAATCGGCTCCCCTTTCGCTTTTTGCGCCGCCTTGATCGCTATGTATTGAAAAATGCCGCTTTTATTCGATATTCCGACGAGAAACATCATCCCGACCAGCAAAAAGATCGTCTGCCATTCGATATGCTGCTGGTAGGCGGTTTTCCAATCGACGATACCGAGTACCACCATAAGCATGGCCCCGGCTAATGCGACGATGGCCCGATTCATTTTCTCTGTGATGACGACCGCATAGCTAACCAGAAAAATGACAACGGCGCCAATCACCTGCCAGTTTGCCAGCTGAGTAACAGCTTGATTCATGTCCTTACACTTCCTTTCCGTAAAAAAATCCGTCGATACCATCTTGCAAGAAATCGGTGCTTGAGCGCAACCTAAAAATCTTATGCGAACGAAAAAAAGCACTACTTTATTACGCATTTTCTAAGGTTACGTTTCGCTTTCGGCCAATAGTAGGTCTATTTTACAAGGCTTGACCATAAAATGGTGTTAGAATTTGTCCATTAATAATGAAACTCTCGGGAGGGGCCGATTATGAATCCAATGAACAAAGTCGCCCAAGTACGAATGACTTCGCCTCTATTGGCCGGACTAGCCTACGCTTTCATTGCGATGGGGCTCGCTACGCTCGTCACTTCTTTCATCCTTATGCTCACCGAGCAGAAAGAAGAATCACTTCCCACTTTCGCTTATGTCATTCACGCCTTGTCGCTACTCATAGGCGGCTTCGTCAGCGGCAAACGCAGCAAAAACAAAGGCTGGTACCACGGCGGACTGCTGGGGGTCGTCTACTCCGTCATTATTTTTATCATTGCGTTTCTAAGCTTCGATCAAGGCCTTGGGCTTCAGTCTCTTACATTTTTGGCGGTTTCCTTCGGCTCCGGCGTCATCGGGGGTATACTAGGCGTTAATGCGTCACAAGGATAAACGCCATTCGGCGTCTTTGAAGCCAGACGTTTTCCGAGAAATGGAACAATCAGCAGAGGAACGCTTTCTGACATTTAAATAACATTTCACCTTTCTTCTGAAATTATGGTATACTGTCTTAGCTCTTTCTTTCTCCGTTCCTTTCTGACCATAATCTAGGAGGAAACGTTCGATGTTTGTATTCCAATCGATGAATACCGTAACGGTTGCAATCGTTGTGGCGACTTTTTTTCTGCTTTTGTTCTCAATGCGAAGCAATCCGCTCCTCGTTGCAAGTTCTTTCGTGCAAGAAATATTTACGAACCGCAAATACCTGTTCCATTTTGCAGCGATGATCGCCATCCTCGTATTTAACAAAATTGAACAGATGATCGAAAACAGCATGACGTACCACGCGGATTTCACGTCCGCCGTTCACCGGCTCGAAGGCGATATCGTGCCGATGATCCAACACTATTTTAACAACGACGTGCTAACCTATGTCTCGACTTTCTTCTACGTCGTCATTTTCCCGACGCTAATGGTCGTTTCGATCGGTCTGTACACGTTTAAGAAGCAGTATACCTTGTTCTACTCGATTTGCTATGCGTTAATGTTCAACTATATGATCGCCATACCGTTTTATTTGTTTTTCCCGGTCAATGAAGTATGGTCCTTTCACCCGGATGTCAAATTGCTGATGACGAGCGTGTTTCCGACTTTCGAAACCGACTACCGCCCGTTATCCGGCTTGGATAATTGTTTTCCGAGCTTGCATACGTCGATTTCCGTTTCCATGGCGGTTATCGCCATGAAATCGAACAACAAGTTTTGGCGATGGTTTACGATGATCAGCGCCGTGTTCATTATTTTCTCGATCTTCTACCTCGGCGTTCACTGGGTGACCGACATGTGCGGAGGGCTGCTGTTAGGCGTTTTTGCTTCACGCATGGCGCTTCGTATCAGCGAAGGGCGTTCGCTGCTCGGGTCGTTCATGGTCGGTCAGAAAAGCCGCAATTTCGGCAAATAGCAAGATGCGTTTATGAAGAGCGGGCAAGCAGCCCGCTCTTTTGTTGCGGACAATTAGGGACAAGCCCGTTTACCGAGATTTTCTGAAAATTAAAGAAGAACGAGCGGCTTCCCAATGGGGAAACCGCTCGTTCTTTCCTATGTAGGTTACACTCGGAGATGCCGGTAAGCTAGCTTATTCCTTTTCCGTTGCAGCGGACTTGTCCGCTTTCTTCTCCTCGGACTTCTTCTCCTCAGCAGCCGCAGGGCTGGCTTGCGAAACCGAGTTGATCGCGGAGCGATCGAACGTCATCTTCGTTGCGTCGTTAACGCGAAGCACGACGATATCGTCGGTCAGTTCGATGATCGTTCCGTGCAAACCGCCGATCGTAACGACCTTGTCCCCTTTTTTCACTTGGTTCAGCATGGAGCTACGCGTTTTTTGGCGCTTCTGCTGGGGGCGAATAAGCAGAAAATATAGCACGACGAACATCAAAGCAAGCGGCCACAACGACAAAAGCATATTTGGCGAACTACCGCCTGCTGCATCAGCTAAATATATCATGAGGTTTCCCTCCCTTCCTTGGAATCAACTATAATCATACGTTTACGGCGGACAGCGGTTTCAGGTTTCCCGAAAATAATATTGTCGTGTCCGTACTGAATGCGTTTGCGCGAAAGAACAGACAAGGACTGACGATGTACGTCAAAATCCTTTTCCGTTCTGTTCCATGCCGTACTGTTCGAAAAACTCGTCGCGGAAATCCAGCAAACGGTCTTCGCGAATTGCTTGGCGCACGCCCCGCATAAGCTCCAGAAGGAAATGAAGATTATGGTACGTAGTCAACCGGATGCCGAACGTTTCATCGGCTTTAATCAGATGGCGAATGTAAGCGCGCGAATAGTTCGTACAGGTGTAGCAGCTGCAATTCGGATCAAGCGGCCCGAAATCTTCGGCGTGCTTGGCGTTCCGGATGACCAGTCTGCCTTGACTCGTCATACAGGTACCGTTGCGCGCAATCCTCGTCGGCAGCACGCAGTCGAACATGTCGATCCCGCGAATGGAACCTTCCACCAGCGCATCGGGCGAGCCTACGCCCATTAGATAGCGCGGCTTGTGCCCAGGCAGCAGCGGAACAGTCGTTTCCAGCGCTTCGTACATCAGATGCTTCGGTTCGCCCACACTCAATCCACCAATAGCATACCCCGGGAAATCAAGCGAAGTCAAATCCGCGGCGCTTTGTTTCCGCAAGTCGGGATACATGCCTCCTTGGATAATGGCGAACAAGCCTTGGTCGTGAGGACGTGCATGGCTTTGCAGGCATCGCTCCGCCCATCTTGTCGTCCGCTCCAGCGATTGCTTGACGTAGTCATATTCCGCAGGATACGGCGCGCATTCGTCGAACGCCATCATGATGTCCGAACCGAGCGCGTTCTGAATTTCCATTGCCTTCTCGGGCGAGAGGAACAGCTTGTCCCCGTTCAGATGCGACCGGAACTCCACGCCTTCTTCGCGGATTTTGCGGATATCGCTCAAACTGAATACTTGAAAACCGCCGCTGTCCGTCAATATCGGCCGGTCCCAATTCATAAACTTATGCAGGCCTCCGGCACGCTTGATGAGATCATGTCCCGGACGGAGGAACAGATGATACGTGTTGCTCAAAATAATGTGCGCATCCATCTGCTTTACTTCTTCCGGGCTCATCGTCTTCACCGTAGCCTGCGTACCGACGGGCATGAAGGCCGGCGTTTCGATGACTCCGTGGGGCGTATGGACGCGGCCTAGGCGCGCTCCGCTTTGTTTGCAAACTTTGAGTAGTTCATATGTGACTGCTGCCACTTTAGATCGCATCCTTTGTAATCTTGAAAGCCGTTGTTCGAGCAGCTTCCGAATTAGTAAATGAACATCGCATCGCCGAAGCTGAAGAAACGGTATTCCCGCTCTACCGCTTCGCGATAGGCCTTCAATACCGGCTCACGTCCGGCTAACGCGCTGATGAGCATAAGCAAAGTCGACTTCGGAAGATGAAAGTTGGTCAGCAGTGCATCTACCGCCAGCAATTTGACCCCCGGATAGATGAAAATGCCTGTCCAGCCGTCGCATGGCTTCAGCATACCTGACGGCAAGCCGCCTTCCTCGCTGAGCCGTGCCGCCGTTTCCAGCGTTCTCGCTGAAGTCGTGCCGATGGCAACGACACGGCGGCCGTTCGTCTTCGCCCGGTTCACCGCATCCGCCGTTTCTTGCGGAACGCGGAAATACTCCTCGTGCATCGTATGCTCTTCAATGCGGTCCACGGAAACGGGACGAAACGTTCCAATCCCCACATGCAGCGTTACGTATGCGATTTCCACGCCTTTCGCCGCAATCTCGCGCAAGTAGGCCTCCGTAAAATGAAGCCCGGCGGTCGGCGCGGCAGCGGAGCCTTCGTGCTTGGCGTAGACCGTTTGATAGCGTTCCTTCTCATCCGAGGGAAGCTGTTCTTTGATATAAGGCGGCAGAGGCATTTGGCCGAGACGATCGAGAATTTCATTAAAGATGCCGCTATATGAAAAACGCAGCACGCGGCTCCCCATATCGCCTTCTTCCTCGATAACCGCACTTAACGGACATTCCTCGATTGCAGCAGCGAAGCCGGCTTCGTCCTCATGCTTCGCCTGCACGCCGAACGACAACCTGGCGCCTTTCTTAAGCCGTTTGCCCGGCTTCACAAGCGCTTCCCAGCGATCGTCGCCCAGCGCCTTCAGCAGCAATATTTCCGCTCTTGCTCCCGTATCCGACTTTACGCCAAAAAGCCGGGCTGGAATGACCCGCGTATCGTTCAACACGAGCACGTCCCCGGCTTCTAAATAATGAATCAAATCGCTAAACGGGCGATGCTGGATCTCGCCTGTCGTTTTATTCAGCGTCAACAGTCTCGACTGCAGCCGGTCGGCTAAAGGCGTCTGCGCAATGAGCCGCTCAGGCAGCTCGAAATCAAACAATTCGACTTCCATTCGTTATTCAGTCCTTAGCTAAGGTAACACCTGTATAGTAGTATTGTAAAATGCTGCGGTAGTCATACCCGCGTTCCGCCAGTCCGCGCGCGCCCCATTGGGACATGCCGAGTCCATGGCCGTTTCCTTGACCGGTAAACAGAAACTGCGGTTTATTCGTCAACACGCGGGCTTGTCCTTCTTTACCCACGGCGATCCACTGCTCTTTCGCGAGCGCCGCTCCGGCGCCCCCGGATTTGGCTTGATCCGCTCCGACGGCATAAAGCGTTCCTGTCGTTTCAGGCAACGTGCGGGTAGCCCCGTTCGCTCCCAATATAGTATAACGTCCCGTTTCTTCAATATCAAACTTCGAGCTGGGCAAGCTGAGAAATACGGTGCGAAACGCATCGCCATAGTCCACCTTGATCGGCTGTCCATTCGCCTTCACCTCGGCAGCTCTTCCGGAAGCTCCACGCCGCGTAACCTCCAGACGCTGCAGCTCCCCGGCAACCGCCTTCGGCACCATCGCGTTGATCTTATCGCGAAGCTCCGCTGCGTCGTAAGGTCCCCGTTGCCATTGAAACGAATTCGAGTCTTCGACTTTGCGGACAGCCGTAACTTTATCCTTGCTATCCAGCTTGCCGGTAACCGTTCCGCTAGCATCCGTCGACGGCGCCGAACGGACGTTCACGCCATTCTCCGTCGGCTCCATAATCGCAAAGCCCGCGGCATTACGCGTACCCGTTTCGCGCAAATATGCCGAACTCACATATCCTAGGGAACCGTCGCTCAGCTCGACCTGGTACCAGGGAACCCGCCCTTTGGCAGCTCCTTCGTCTGGGCTCATTACGCTCTTCAGATAGCCTACCGGATTGCCCCAGACTTCTGTCGGCTCTGCCGTCATTCCGCCCGCATTGGCGGAAAAATAAGGCATGACTACCGCGCCGTCGGAGGCGACGAGAACCTCGCCCTTGGTCAGGTCGACTGCCCGTATGACGCCTTCGTCTTCTTCCCCGTTATAAGCCTGATCAGTGACAGAATCGCTTACATGGGCGATATCGTATTTATTGCCTAACTTCAGAGCATAAGAACGAGCCGCTACGGCTTGCGCTTTAAGCGCCTCGACCGGCCATCCCTTCCCCATCTCGGCGGTTACGACCGAATACAAATACTGCTCGAAGGGAAGCTCGTTTATGAGCGCCAACTTGCCGCTCCATACGCTTAATTCCATGGAACCTCGATATGTACGCCCGTTTTTCTCCGCTACTTTGATTTCGCCCTGCTTGGTCGTGATCGTTACCTTCTGTCCGCCCGGATTGAACAGCACATGCATAACCGGCGGCTTGGTCGTACCGTCCGAAATATCTTCCCGCTTCAGCAGGTAAGCGGACTTCGCCTCGACCGGCGCTAGGGCAAGTCCGGGAACGGCCTTCGCTGCTTGCTGCTTGATCGCGTTAAGACGATCCGCATCCGTTTCTCGGCCGATCCATACGGCGTATGCCGCTCCGCCTGCACCGTTGTCGGTATAAACGAGATCCGCATCGATGCCGGCTTGCTCCAGCGCTGTTTGCTTGGCCGCCGCTTCCGCTTCGCTGGCGAAAACTCCTGCCGACAAGTGCAGCGGCCCGGTCAACTGCTGAGCTTGAAGCAGCTTGGCCATTTCGGCGTTCTTCATAAGGTCGAATAAGGCGGTTGCCGCCGCATCCTTGGTCGGATAAGCGCCTGCGGATACCTGATAAATCGCTTTACCTTGGCGGGCTCGTTTCCAAACGGCAGCCGCATAGCCAGCTTTGCGCAGCTTGTCCGATAAGGCGGTCGCTTTAGCCGGATCATCGGTTTCGAGCGCCTGAAAACCGAACTGGTCGGCGCTTGCCCTTACGTTCGTAAGCGAGTCTCCGCCTAGCCAAGATACGGAGCCGGCTGCATTGCGCAGCCCTACCGTCAATCCTTTATCCGAAGATAGCGTAACGACCGGCGCCGAAGCCCGGTACTTCCCGTTATCCAAAAAGAGCGCGACGCGTATGGCGTCCAGCTTAGCAACAGCCGGTGCGGCCGGCGCTGCAGCCGCGTAGGCCTGCTGCGCTTGCTGGATCGGCACCGCCGCCGATAGCAGCGAGACGGCTGCGCCGACGATCAGCCGCTTCTTGATACGTTTGGTCATCGGTTGCGTCTTCTCCCCTCACATGTTGTCGCTAGTTAAGACGCTTGCGACATACGAAAAGTTACGGTGTAGAAACGATTGCCTGTTTACTTATCCTCCCGCTTCGGCGGTTCAAAGCCCAGATGACGGTAAGCGAGAGGCGTTACCATGCGGCCCCGCGGCGTTCGCTGAAGAAAGCCGATCTGCAGCAAATACGGCTCGTATACGTCTTCAATCGTTTGGCTTTCTTCGCCGATCGTGGCAGCGATCGTCTCGAGTCCGACCGGTCCGCCTTGAAAGCTCGTAATGATCGCTTTTATCATTTTGTGATCGATAAGATCCAAGCCCAGTTTATCCACTTGAATTTGCTCAAGTGCCGTCCCTGCGATATCAACGGTAATAACGCCGTCCCCGCGGATTTGCGCGAAATCGCGGACCCGCTTCAAAAGACGGTTGGCGATACGCGGAGTCCCCCGCGAGCGCATCCCGATTTCCTCGGCCGCTTCGCCGACGATCGGCACCTGCAAGATTTCGGACGTACGGCTGACGATATAAGTCAACTCGTCCACCGTATAGTATTCCAGTCTGCTAACGACGCCGAAACGATCTCTCAACGGAGCGGATAGGAGTCCGGCTCTCGTTGTAGCTCCGATCAGCGTAAATTTCGGCAGATCGAGCCGAACCGAGCGGGCGCTCGGGCCCTTGCCGATCATGATGTCGAGGGCGAAATCCTCCATCGCCGGGTACAGCACCTCTTCCACCGTTCGGTGGAGGCGATGAATTTCGTCGATAAAGAGCACGTCGCCTTCCTGCAGATTCGTCAGCAGCGCAGCCAAATCGCCGGGTCTCTCGATCGCGGGACCGGATGTCGTGCGAATGTTGACGCCGAGCTCGTTGGCGATTATGTTCGACAGCGTCGTTTTGCCGAGCCCCGGCGGACCGTAGAGCAGCACATGATCGAGCGCCTCGCGACGCTGCTTGGCGGCCTCGATAAACACCTTCAAATTTTCCTTGGCCGTTGTCTGGCCTATATATTCGGATAAATAGCGGGGACGGAGGCTGAGCTCGGCGGCCTGTTCTTCCATCATCAGCTGAGCCGAAATAATGCGGTCTTCCATAATCGTCCTCCTCGTCCGTTAGCCTTTAAACAGCGCCTGCAGCGCCAGCTTCACAAATGTATCCGGCTTCTCCAGTCCCGTCGCCTTGTCCCGCACATCCGGCCAAACGCGGTCCACTTCCGTCTCGCTGTATCCGAGAGCGACAAGCGCAAGCTTCGCTTCCTTCCAAGCGCCGCCCCCGGCCCCCGGTGCCTCTTCTTTCTCCGCCGCGAACGCCGCAGCGACCGGAATAAGACCGCCTACAGGCAAATCCGCAAGCTTATCCTTCATATCCAAAATGATGCGCTGTGCCGTCTTCTTGCCGATGCCCGGCAAACGGGTTAGAAACGCGATATTCTCCTGATAAATGGCGGAAATGACTGCATCCGGACGCCCCGCCGACAAAATGCCGAGCGCTACCTTCGGTCCGATTCCCGACACGTCCAGCAGCTTGCGGAACAAGGCCTGCTCCTCGCGGGTCGCAAAGCCGAACAAAAGAATGGCGTCCTCGCGGACATGATGATGGATGAACATTGTGACGGGAGTTCCATCCCCGCTTGCGCCAACCGCATACGGATTCGGGCAGAATACCCGGTAGCCTACGCCGCCTACGTCAAGCACGACGTATTCCGTCTCCCGGTGGGCGAGCTGTCCTCGCAAAAAGTCGATCATGAGCGTACTCCCTTCCTCTACTCCGAGAGGCTTCTCTTAAAGCTAGTAAACTTTTAACTTCTAACTTCTAACTTCTAACGACTATTATTTCAAAACAACTGTCACTACTTCAGGAAACAGGAGAACCTAAAAAGCGTTCCGACCCCTCCTAAATCCTCCCCTTCTACAGCGCTTCAATCGAACAAGATTTCGAATTGAAGCGCTAAGGGGAGGACCCCAAGGGCCTGCCGGCCCTCTGGACTCCCGCAAGTAAACACGCGCATTTCCGAAGAATTAGCACAATGCTGGTACTACGCGCTCGGGGCCGCTTTTCGTCCTAACTTTGCCTGATGCAAAGTTTCAGGACACGCTCTACTTTTGATATACGGTGCTCATGCCGACTGTATTCGCAGTGTATACGCCCATTAAAACGGCTGCCTTACCTCACTGCTTACTTCACATTTCTTTTTGTTCAACTTACCCGATCCACCGATTTCCACAAAGGCTACGCTGATTCTACCTCCAGCAATCTACCATTCCGGACGTTTGGAACGTTTGCTTTGCTTTTTGGCTTCCTGCAAGAGTTCGGCGAGCCGGCTTGCGGCCGGGGCGGGGTTTTCGCTGATTTTGGCCGCCATCACATAGGAATGGGCATGGCAGATGGCAACCGCGAGCGCATCCGCGACGTCGTCCGGTTTCGGGATTTCGGACAAGCCAAGGAACATGCGGGTCATTTCCTGCACCTGGCGCTTCTCCGCCTTCCCGTAACCGACAATAGCTTGCTTGACCTGCAAAGGCGTATATTCCGCGAGCGGCAGCCCCTGCTGCACGGCGGCCAGCATGATGACGCCCCGGGCTTGCGATACCGCAAAGGCGGTCGTTACGTTTTTGTTGAAAAAAAGCTTTTCCAGCGCTACAGCATCCGGTTTATAAGTATCGATCAATTGCTTTGCCGCGTCGTAAACCATTTTTAAACGTTCACCCGGATCGGTGTGGGCCTCCGTCTGAATGCAGCCGTACTGCACAGGCGTCAGCTTGCTCCCGTTCTTGTCGATAAAACCGAAGCCGACAATCGCTATCCCCGGGTCGATTCCCAAAATGCGCAAGATTGTTCTCTCCCATCGATCAAACCGCGCTCGATTGTTATGAGCCGCCAGGATACGCGAACATATGTATTCCTTCCGCCATTATAGCAGATAGTTCAAGCTACGTTAAGGCTGTGCGCAAAACAAACCGGAAACCCGCGGCCTCATCGGCCGTTTGGACGATTGGCTGGATAAAATACGCACAAAAAAAGAGACGCTCCTGCGTCTCTCTTCCCGTTCTTCGCTAAGCCTTCGGCTTTTCGCCGCGCTCGCGCACCGCCTCCACCGCAAAATCGCTGAAGGTGGACAACACGCTGTAATATTCCGTCAAATCGCTGATACGAATGCCTTCATACAGTTGGTTGATAGCATCCGGCGGCAGACTGCTTTTCAGATGCTGAACATTTAATTGAAAAAAGGTCCGAATGACTTGATCGCGTCCGGGTATGCCTTCAAAGAGCGACAGATTTCCGTTTTTGTCGATCCCGAAGTAAGCCGTTTCCTTGCATTTTTGCGATAAATCCTCGATCTGCTCGACGAATGTCACGTCTCCGCCCGTACTTAGCTTAATCACCCACTGTGGATGCTCATCGGAAAGCTTCAAAATGTTTTCTTTGCCCATCAAGCCGACTTGCTGAGTCTCTTCTCCGCAAATATAGCTTTTTTGCACGGAAACGGTTCGTTCCTGTTCGCCGTTCGCGATGGCCTTCAGCGCTTCTTCCTGCTCTCGCGACATTTCCGCTATAGGGCGGACGCCCAGCTTGTTCGCCGCCGCCTGAACCGGAACCGCTTGCCGATTGCCGGACAGACTTGGGACATGCTTAACGGATACCGCTGCAAGGCCTGCCACGAGTAGTAAAGAGCCTAATGTCAGCCAACGCTTTTTAGAACGCAACCGCTTTTTCAGCTGCTTTAGCAAGCTCGAATAGTTCACGCCAATCCCCTTCTTCTTAGGCTTTTTCTTTATTTTTCCCAGACAGGAAAAGGATTATACGTATGATTTGCCCGTTTAATGGACGTTGATCCACGGTCCGCTGCTGCGGCGTTTTTTGGTGAGCGGCTTCGCTTGCTTTTTCCTGGCGAGCCCATGAAGGACTGCTTTATCGGATCCGGAGTTCGATTTCCCCGTGCGGTCGTTTTGATCAAACGCCTTTACGCCGCCGCTTCCTTCGTTATCGTTCAATCGGTTATCGGTTCCGTCATACCCGCTTCTCGCATGCGGAGGCCGATAGCCTTCTCTATCCTCCTGCGGGAAAAAAGGCTCCGTGTACGGCCTTGCATAAACGCCGCAAGGATCGCACGGCTGTACGAACGGCGTCTGCCACTGCGTTACCGGAGCGATTGCTCCCGGCATGCACATGCCCGTACCCGCCATTACCGGCGCACCCCAGCCAGGAGCTTGAGCCATCGGCATGTCGTAAGCCGGGCTCACGCCGTATGGCATCGACATTGGCGACGCCATCGGCATGGCTGCAGGACTTCCGCCATACGGCGTTGGCGTCGGCCCCCAACCTTGCGGTTCGCAATCTTCGTCCCACGGATTCTGCATGCCCCATCCAGGCTGATGCATCATCGGCTGATGCATCATCGGCTGTTGCATCATCGGTTGCTGCATCATCGGTTGCTGCATCATCGGCTCCTGCATCATCGGTTGCTGCATCATCGGTTGCTGCATCATCGGTTGCTGCATCATCGGCTCCTGCATCATCGGCTCCTGCATCATCGGCTGTTGCATCATCGGCTGCTGCATCATCGGCTCCTGCATCATTGGCTGCTGCATCATCGGTTGCTGCATCATCGGTTGCTGCATCATCGGTTGCTGCATCATCGGCTCCTGCATCATCGGTTGCTGCATCGGCTGTTGTTGCATCGGCTGCTGCATCCAGGGCTGCTGTTCCGACATGGACGCGCCGGCTACTTGTTCAGGCTGCGCAAACGGCTGTGCAATCGGAGGTCCTCCGTGCCCGCATTTGCATATGCCTACGCAGCCGCAGCCGCCCTCGCTGACCGGTGACACCGCCTCTTGCATGGGAGCCATGGCATAAGGCATCGGAGGCCCGGACGGCCCGCAGCCGCAACCGCCGGCCATAGGCAGAACGGCATGCATAGGCATTTCCATTTGAGGAGGAGCGTATTGCATCGGCATTTCCATCTGAGGTGGAGCGTACGGCATCGGCATGACGCTGGGCGCGGCAAACATTTGCGGGAAGGACGGCGCACTTTGGAACATCGTAACGTCAGGCGTCTGCATAAACTGCATCGCTTGATCGTGATGCTCGCTCTGAACCTGCTCGGGAGCCATTTGCATCTGCTGCCCATAGAACGGCATGTAAAAATTCGCGGACTGTGCCATGATTTCCGGAGCGGCCGGTTGTCCTTGTACCTCTACCGCCGGAATATTGTACTGAGCAAAAAGGTGTTCCGTATACAGGTGAAACTCCGGGAGCTGCTGAGCTTCGTGCATTTCTGCCGGCGCTTCGGCAACGGGAGGCTGCACCTGCGGGGCGGGAGCGGCCGGCATGACCGGCTCTATGCTCGGAGCCGGCGCCGGCATCGGAGTCGGCACGGGCATCGGAGCAGGCATGACGCCCGTAAACGGCTTTTGCCCGCTATAGTGAGGCCATTGCATGCCGCCTGTTCCTTGGTGCATTTGCGTTTGCCAATTATGATGCATCGGTTGGTGCGATTGCTGATGCATTTGATGATGCATACCGGCGCTCTTCGGAATATAGACGACTTGCCCCGTCAGCAGCACATCCGGATTTTTGAGCTGCGGATTGGTATCGAGCAACGATTTAAGCGGAATCCCCCACTCCTTCGAAATTTTCCACAGGGAGTCTCCCTGCTTCACCACGTAGCTGAATACATTTTCCGGCGGGTGCGGAACGGCCGGCTTTCCTGCCGACGGTATTTTGATTTTCATGCCGATATCCAGCTTGTTCGGGTCTTCCAGCTGTGGATTCATTTCAATTAATGTAGAAAGCTCGACATTATACTTTTTGGACAACGAGTAAAGAGACTCGCCTTTTTTGACGATATGGATTTTCAAAGCCTATTACCTCCTCCAAGATTGACGGCAGCCGCCCTGCACCGCGCAGTGCAAGAGCTGTAGACGGACTGGGCACTTATCCGGAAATGAACAGTACATTTTATGCAGCATATAGGCTTTTGACATCCCTTTATAAAAAAAACATTACGTCCCCCTCCGTCCAACGCTTGTCTGCGGACACGCAAAAAAACAGCCCCCCGATTGACGGGGAGCTGTCCATATGATCGCATGCCGGCTGCAGCGGCCTCACGCTTCCGATTTGATCGTTTCGTAATCGAAGCACGGGTACGAGCCAAGCGTACGAACCTGACAGCCAAGCGCTTCGATTTCGGCGATCGCCGCAGGCATCAGAACGGAATCGAGCGAGCCTTCGACATCGATATAGAAATAGTAGCTGCCAAGCTTCAGCTTGGTCGGACGCGACTCGATTTTGGATAAGTTGATGCGCCTCCAAGCGAAGGCGGACAGCACCTGGTGAAGAGCTCCGGGGAAATCCTCGGGAAGCGTCACGACAAGCGTCGTCTTCATCTGACCCGAAGGACGAAGACTTGGCGTCTCGTTGCCTACGAGCACGAACCGGGTATAATTGTTCTGGTGGTCGGTAATGTTTGCGGCCAAAATATCCAGCCCGTGCAGCTTCGCCGCCAATCGGGTGCCGATCGCCGCAAAGCCGTCCGGTCCTTCCGTTTCGCCGCGTTCCTTGACGATTTGCACGCCCCTGGCCGTGCTGCTGACGCCTTCCGATACGACACCCGGAATGTTGCCGCGCAAAAATTTGTAGCACTGGCTTGTCGCTACCGGAATCGAATATATTTTTTTGATGCCCGAGTATGGGCTGCCGCTTTCCGGCCGCAAATCCTGCTTGTAGCCGATCAGATTCTGAATCGACGGGTATACCCATTCCGCCAAAATCGGCAGATTGAATTCGTTGACGAGCAAATCCACGTGAAGACTGACCGAGCCGTCAATCGCATTTTCAATCGGAATGACGCTAAAATCCGTCTCTCCGTTCACGGTAGCCGTGAACACGTCATACATTTGCGGATAGCCGATATATTCGTATTCCCTGTCGCCAAGAAAACATAAGGAAGACTCCTGGGAAACGGTTCCTTCCGGCCCCAAGAAAGCGATGCGCTTCATGCCCTAATTTCTCCTTTAGAGGTACCGGTACTTTTTCTAGCGTTGCCAACGAACCGGCGCTTTAGATGTTTTGGAATAATGTACTACTCTCTGCAGCGGGTGTCAACACTTCGGCGCCTTGAAGATCAGGCTTCAGCCACATCGTATGGGCCGTGACGCCTTCCTTGCCCAGCGTATCGATCAAGTACTTCTCCAGCTCCTGCTTTCGGTCGTTCTCCGCATCGACGAGCGCAAGCAAGGTCGGTCCCGCTCCGCTAAGCGCAATGCCAAGCGCCCCGTGATCCACGGCTTCGCGCAGAATTTGCCCCATCCCCGGGATCAAACCGCTCCGGTAAGGCTGATGCAGCGCATCCTTCATGGCATGGCGAATCATGTCAAGACGACCGGTGCTCAGAGCCGCAACGAGCAGCGATGAATGGCTGAGGTTGTATACGGCATCCTTCATCGGCACTTCTTTCGGAAGGACATGGCGGGCTTTTTCCGTCAAAAGCTGAAACTCCGGTATCGCCACTAGCACTTCGAGCCGTTTATCCGGTTCCAGCCGGATCAGATCGGCGCGCGTCCCATCCCATTTGGCGACAACGAGTCCGCCGAATAGCGATGCGCCGACGTTGTCGGGGTGATTTTCCAGCGACGTAGCCATTTGCAGCAATTTATCCTTCGACAGCGGATTGCCGGCAAGCGCATTGGCCGCAACCAGCGCGCCCACGATGGCCGAAGCGCTGCTTCCTAATCCGCGGGTTAACGGAATTTCGCTTTGCATCGCGATGTCCAGCTCCGGTATGGAGACGCCTGCCTCGCGGAACACGAGCTGCGCCACCTCGTAAACCAGATTCGACTTATCGGTCGGCACGCCTTTGACGTTCTCTCCGTGCAGCCGGATAACCGTTTGCTCCGCTGCGGACATTTCGATCCAGGCATACAACTCCAGCGCCATGCCCAAGCAATCGAAGCCCGGCCCCAAATTAGCCGTGCTGGCAGGCACTTTGACGCGTACTTTACGGTTCATTTCGGTATTCGCTCCCTACAATAAAATACCCCGCATCCCGGGGTGTCCTGTTCAAACGCTCGGTACGTATCGTAACTTCGAAACGCTTCAAAAATGCTTCCTTACAAGAATGGCACTAAAGCAGGTTCCACTTTAGTGCCATCGTTTGCGATTCGCCGGAAGGCAGCATCCGCGTTTAGGAAAGCTTGCTGATCGCATCCATGACAGACTCCACCGTATCCTGTACGACAAGCGGTTCTGCGGCGACGCTCTTGATCGCGATGTTCGGATCCTTCAGGCCGTGGCCGGTCAGTACGCAGACGACAGACTCGCCGCCTTGGAAGTATCCTTCGCGGTGAAGCTTCATAACGCCGGCAATCGATGCCGCCGAAGCCGGCTCCGCAAATACGCCCTCTTTGGCAGCTATCGTGCGGTAAGCGTGTAGAATCTCGTCATCGGTGACGTAGTTGATTTGACCGCCGGACTGCTCGGCAGCTTCAACGGCCGTTTTCCAGCTTGCAGGATTGCCGATCCGGATTGCCGTCGCCACCGTTTCCGGGTTCGCAATCGGCTCTCCCTTAACGATCGCCATCGCGCCTTCCGCCTCGAAGCCGATCATTTTCGGCAGCGACTGGGACTTGCCCTTGGCTTTATATTCTTTAAATCCTTTCCAGTAAGCACTGATGTTGCCCGCATTGCCGACCGGAATCGCCAGGAAGTCCGGCGCCTTGCCAAGCTGGTCGCAGACCTCGAAGGCCGCAGTTTTTTGACCCTCGATGCGGTAAGGATTGACGGAGTTTACGAGCGTAATCGGATGGTTAGCCGTAATTTCACGGACGATTTCAAGGGCACGGTCGAAATTGCCTTCGATCGCGATAACCTTCGCGCCGTAAATAATCGCTTGCGCCAGCTTGCCGAGCGCGATGTTATTGTTCGGAATAAGCACGATGCAGTTCAAGTTGCCGCGTGCCGCATAAGCGGCGGCGGCGGCGGATGTATTGCCCGTGGAAGCGCACATGATCGTGCGGCTGCCTTCCTCCATCGCCTTGGCGACGGCCATAACCATCCCCCGGTCCTTGAACGAGCCGGTCGGATTAAGACCTTCATATTTAAAATAGACGTCCAGCTTAAGCTCCTCCGAAAGCTTCTCGGCGCGTATCAACGGCGTGTTGCCTTCATGAAGCGTCAGCAGCGGCGTATTTTCGTTTACCGGCAAATAATCCTTGTACGTTTGCAAAAGCCCCATGTATCTCATTTCGTAAAGCTCCTTCCGTATTTACCCCGTAAAATGTCGCGTTCGCGCGCTCGACTAGCCTACTAGCCTTCGACGCGGTATACGCTTTTGATTTCGTGGATGACGTCAAGCGATTCGAACTGCTTCAGCACCTTATTCATGCTCGCCTGGATCGCATTATGCGTGATAATAATAATTTCGGCTTGCGGAATAGCAGGATTCGGCTGCTGGAATACCGATTCCAAACTGACGTCATGATCGGAGAACGCCTGGGTGATTTTGTGCAGAACGCCCGCTTTATCCGCAACGTGCAGCAGGATATAGAACTTCGATGCTATTTCCTCATCGCTTTTTAATTTCTTTTCTTTATAGGTCATCAATCCGCTGCGGCCAGCTACGCCGAGCCCCATGTTTTTGCCGACGCGAATCAAGTCCGCCACGACGGAGGTAGCAGTCGGAAGCTCGCCCGCGCCCGGACCGTAAAACATCGTTTCCCCGACAGCCTCGCCGTAAACGTAAACGGCATTGTATACGCCGCCGACGGTAGCAAGCGGATGGGACGTCTTCACCATTGTCGGCTGGACGCTGACGCTGATCGAATCGTCTTTTCGTTCCGCGATGCCGAGCAGCTTCACTTCATAGCCTAGCTTTTTGCCGTATTGGATGTCTTCCTTCGAAACCTTGGAAATGCCTTTGACCGACACGTCGGACAACGCAATGTTCGAATGGAAGCCAAGCGTCGCCAGAATCGTCATTTTTCGGGCCGCATCAAGGCCTTCGACGTCGGAGGTCGGGTCCGACTCGGCGTAGCCGAGCTGCTGCGCTTCCGCCAGCACTTCGGCGTAATCGGCGCCTTCCTGGCTCATTTTGGTCAGTATATAATTGGTCGTGCCATTCACGATCCCCATAATTTTCGTAATCCGGTCGGAAGAGAAGCCCTCGATCAGCGTCCGGATAATCGGGATGCCGCCGGCCACGCTCGCTTCGTAGAAAACGTCGCAGCCCTTCTCCGCCGCTTTGGCCAATATTTCAGGTCCGTGCAGCGCCATCAAGTCTTTGTTGGCAGTCACAACATGCTTGCCGCGCTCAAGCGCTTCAAGTATGTATCCCTTCGTCGGCTCGATCCCGCCCATTACCTCGACGACGACGTCGATTTCGGGGTTATTGATGACATCCCATGGGTTGTCTGTCACAAGCTCGGAAGAAACACGCAAATTGCGTTGTTTTTCAAGGTCGCGCACCAATATTTTCGAAACCTCTATGGAAGCGCCAGTCTGTCTTTGCAAATCCTCCTGATGACCCTCCACAATACGGACGACACCCGTCCCGACCGTTCCAAATCCAAGAAGTCCTACTTTGATCGGTTTCATCTTTAATTCCTCCTCTATTTATCCCTGCGGCAAGAGAGCTAAGCTGCACAAATTTCCTGACGGCGCCGCCTTATTCCGCAAATTTCGCAACAATTTCGCAACGTACCGAAATCGGAATTTCATGCACCCAAACCCTGCTGCGGTGCGGGGCCCCCCCGTTATCGATTATCGTTCAGCATTATCCTTGGCCCAAGACGATAGCCCGTCGAACGCCTTCCTCGGAACGCAGCGCGCCGACCAGTTCATCGAGCTTCTCGGCGAGTTTCGATGTCTCTACCGTAACGACGACGTTCGCCATCCCTTGCAGCGGGATCGTCTGGTGAATCGTCAGCACGTTTCCTTCCATGCTCGCAATCAATTGCAATACTTTCGAAAGCATGCCCGAACGATGTTCGAGCAGCATGGAAATGGTTGCGATCCGATCCCGATTCAACTGATTCTGCGTAAAAACGCCGTCCCGATACTTATAAAAGGCGCTCCGGCTCAGACCCACTTTGTCTACCGCTTCGTGAATCGTTTTGACGTCGCCCTTGGACAGCAACTCTTTGGCTTGCGCGGTTTTAAGCACCGCTTCCGGCAAAATGTGCTCGCTTACCAAATAATATCGTTCCATGATCGTCCTGTCCATCCGTCCTCTATAGGGAGACTATTGTGCTTCGTATGTGGACATTATAACGAAAACTGACGACCTCGGCAATAGGATATTTGTCGAATTGTATACTTGGACAGGGCTGTTGACCGAAATTGAGAATGGAAGCGCCATCATTCAGGCGGGATTGCGAGGGTATCCTTTGGCGGGCGGAAACGGCAGACGATTCGGTTACGGGCAGATCGTATCCCCTTATTTAAACAGCAATAGACCCTGTTTATTATACCAGAATAAACAGGGTCTATCATTCACAAAACCTATTCACTTGTAAGACTATCCTCCTACAGAATCCTGAACCGTCGTACGTATCAGATTTCCTTTCAAATTGATAAAGTTCGGGTCCCCGCATGCCCCAATGACTCGGTATAGCTGCTTGGGCTATCCTCCTTCAATCGATGCTGCATTCTTGCTTAATGGGCATGCTTCGCTAACCTACGTCAATGGACTATCCCCTCTCTGTGTCAGATATTTATATCATTCGGCATAGGGAGCAGGTAGTGGATGGCCTGTCCGGTTTCGGAGCAGCGTTGCCATCTGAGATTCCCTAGTCGAATCATATAACGGGAGGTTGGAAGAGGATTGCTTGTTGCATGTGTTTATCTTAGCCTATTATTTTAATTTTGTAAATATTCTGAATATTTCGTTTTATTTCTATTTCGCCATTATATTCCTTCCTTTCTCTCGATTCCTTCACGATGCTAATGATTTCAAAAACTTGCTCATTTGACTTTTGAAAGAGCGCCCGCACATCTCGCTGCCGCTCACGATTCTCAGGAAGAGCTTTAAGCGAAAAGCCTGTCCGCAAGCGGATTGCAATTCAGCTCCCCTTCCCCCATAATTTAGTTTGATCGCGGAGCGGCTTTAGGGCGGACAGCATGTAACGGCAGCGCCGGATAACCGGCTAAAGCACCCGGTCACCTGCCCGGGTGCTTTAGCGTGACGATCTGCGACAGCACGGCTTCCTCATCTGCCACCGGTTCCTTGGACGGCTTACCGAAAATAAAGCCGGCGACGATGAACGCCGTTAACGATAACGTCGCAATTCGTTTAAATTCGTCGTCATCCTTCTGATTGGCCATAAAAATCCCTCCCGCTGCTTCTCTACCATTGTATGTGCTCGGGCATAATCCGATTGGACATTTGCCCATCCGGGAGGCGATTCGTACTGTGCAATAAAACGCGGGCTCGTCGCGGAAGCCGCTTGCTGCAATGCCGATAAGGCGATGCCCGATTTCACCGGAGCTGGAGGAGTAACCGTATGTTTAAACTGCGTTTGATGGCGACTGCCGTCTTATTTCATGAAAACGATCTGTTAATGATGAAGCGATCGCCGAATCGCACGCTGTCCCCAGGCATGTGGGCGGGAATCGGCGGACATTTGGAGCAGCACGAAATCGGCGATCCGAGAGCCGCCTGTCTGCGCGAGATCGAAGAGGAGACCGGACTCTCCGCCGGCGACATCCCGCATTTGAAGCTGCAGTACGTTCTTATCCGCTTGAACGGAAACGAAATCCGCCAGCAATTCGTTTATATCGGCCAAACGAATCGGCGGGATGTCGGCACTACCGATGAAGGAGAGCTTCACTGGATTCCGAGGGAACGGATATTCGGCCGTGAAATACCGTTCGTATTCCGGGAACTGCTGAACCACTATTTGACAAACGGTCCTTCCGATCATGTATGGATCGCTACGGCTTCCCTGCAGGATACGGAAAACGAAGCGGGCCCGAAACGGCAACCGGCTATGATATGGACGCCCATGCTCGATCCGCTCACCTGATTGCCGCAACAAACAAAGGGCTGTCTCAAAAGCGATTTCGCTTTTGAGACAGCCCTTTCCTTAGAGAGAACCCTCATTATTTAGGGGAAGCCGCCGCAGGGTAGCTTCCCTGAAAACCAAGCTCCTTGGATACGCCTTCGGCCGCCTGCTTCACCGATTCTCCAACCGTAATGAATTTGACGCCCGGCAAATCCTTACTGAGCGATGTGATGCTCATTGAAGCGACTACATTCCCCGTATAATCGTAAATCGGTGCGCCGATACAGCGAATGCCTTCCTCGAATTCCTCATCCTCTATCGAAAACCCGTGCTCCCTTACGAAACGGACGTCTTCCATCATCTTGTCCAGCGAACGGCTTCCTTTGTCCGATGGGCCCGACTGCTTTTCGTTGATCATTCGGGCGATCTCTTCGTCCGTCAAACCGGAGGCGAGAGCTTTACCCACGCCCGATGCGTGCAGCTCGTTGCTTTGTCCGACGGTCGTCGCAAATCTTACAAAGCCCGCACCCTCCACTTTATCGATATAGACCGCTTTTTCATTATAGAGAACAGCCAGGTGAGCGGTATACGGCGATTCCCTGACTAGGCGTTCCATGTGCGGGCGGGCGATTTTGAGCATATCCATCGATTTGAGGTAGCTCATACTCCAGCGGAACATGCCTTGTCCGAGCCTGTACTTGCCCTCGGTCGTCTTCTTAATGATATCGTGCTGCTCGAGCGTGTTCAAGATCACGAACGTCGTGGATTTGGGCAGCTCCAGCTGCGTATAAATTTCACTTATCGACAGCTCCGACTCCGCTAGTGCGTTCAGAATAGAAATCGCTTTATCGAGCGCCGGAACGGAATATTCCTTATCCTTGTCTTTCTCTTTCGCTACGCGTGCCATAAATTGAAGCGCCTCCCGGAAAATAGGCATCATAAAGTTATCATTTTGCATGAATCCTTGATGAAAGTTCAATATATTGAAACGATACCACCTGATCATCTTACCCTATTCCATTCAAATTTGTCAAAAGAGATATCCCCGGCATTCCGCTTTGTTTTTCTCACACACCTCTATCGGCCGCATTTTGTCGGAACAGCAATAATTATATATTGACGACTGCAGAATACAGCGCCTATAATCAATATATAGAACTAAGTTCACAATATTGAATGAGGAGACGATTACTCTCATGAACACGACTCGCAGCCAAGAGCTGTACGCAAAAGCTAACCTATACACACCGGGCGGCGTGCACTCCGCAACCCGTAACGTAGAGCCCCACCTGGTTTTCACCAGAGGTGAAGGCGCCTATATTTACGATGCCGATGGCAACAAATATCTCGACTATCAAGCCGCATTCGGTCCGTACATCCTGGGTCATAACCATCCTTACGTCAACAACAAAGTGATCGAAGCGATCTCCCGCACCGACATGTTCGGCGTAGGCTCGACGGATCTTGAAATCATTCTTTCCGAAAAAATCGTCAAGCACGTTCCTTCCGCGGATCAAGTGCTGCTCTGCAACTCCGGCTCCGAGGCGACGTACCACGCAATCCGCTTGTCCCGCGCCGTGACCAAACGCGATAAAATCATCAAGTTCCAAGGCTGCTACCACGGCTGGCACGACTACGTTGCCCGCAACATGCTTAGCGCTTGGGATATGATCGGCAAACGCGATCCGGGATCCGCGGGCATGCTGGATGATGCTATCGACAATACGCTCGTATGTACGTACAACGATCTTGAAGATGTCGAGCGCACGCTGAAAGCGAACGAAGGCCAAGTCGCCGCGATCATTATCGAGCCGATCCCTCACAACATCGGCTGCATCATGCCGCAACCGGGCTTCCTGGAAGGTCTACGCAGCCTGTGCGACGCGAACGGCACGATCCTTATTTTCGACGAAGTCATCACCGGCTTCCGTCACAGCATCGGCGGCTACCAGAAGGTTGCCGGCGTAACGCCGGACCTGACGACGATGGGCAAAGCGATGGCCAACGGCTATCCGATCGCCGCTATCGCGGGCAAAAAAGAATTGATGGAACGCTTTAATACGAAGCCGGGCGGCGACTGCTGGTTCGCAGGAACGTACAACGGCCATGCCGTAGGAACTGCCGCTTCTATCGCTACGATTGAGTTGATGGAAAACGAACCGGTTCACGAGCATATTTTCCGTCTCGGCGAAAAAATGCGTTCCGGTCTCCGCGAAATCCACAACCGTCTCGATATGGACGTATTCGTAGCCGGCTTCGGTTCCGTATTCACGACTTACTTCATGAACTTCGAGCCTAAGCATTATGCCGAGCTGCAGCACAACGACGCTGACTTCTACGTAAAATACCGCAAAAAGCTGATCGAGCGCGGCATCTACAAAATGCCGATGAACATCAAGCGGAACCACGTCAGCTACAGCCACACCGATGAAGACATCGACCATACGCTGGACGTGATCGAAACGGTTTTGAAAGAAATGCTGAACAAGTAACAGTCTGAACGATACGATACGACAACGGGGCGTTTCCGATTACGGAAACGCCCCGTTTTTATTTTGTTATGCCGCAGCCGTTTATGCAAAAAAAGCCCCAGCATGCTACTGGGGCTTTCCATGATTTCGCTATTCTTTTCTCCGGGACAAAGCCTTTGTCCGATTATGCAACCTCGCGTTTGCCGGAAGTAACCGGGGCGCTCGGTTTTACGCTTTTGCTGCGCACGAACAAGCTGATCGGCAAGGCGACAAGCGCAATGATCGTAGCGAGCAAATACACATCGTTGACGCTCATCGTAAACGACAGCATTTGGATCGTCGCTTTGTCCGTCGTTCCGGCTTTGACCAAGTCGGTCGCATGGGTCGTCGAACGGGAGGCGAGCAGCGTCGTGAAGATCGCGATGGCGAACGAACCGAACACGTTGCGGAGCCAGTTGCTGAGCGACGATGCATGACCGCTGAGCGCGGGCGGGATTTGTTCCATCCCCGCATTGCTCGCCGGCATCATCGTCAGCGCGATCCCGACGTTGCGCACGATCATCCAGAACAAAATATAGCCGTGCGGCACATCGACGCCTAGCCAGCTGAGCGGCAAGCTTCCCGCTGCAATCAGCACGATCCCGGCGATGAGCAGCACCCGCGGGCCTATACTTCCGTAAAGCTTCCCGACAATCGGCATGACAAGCGCCATCGCGAGCGAGGCGGGTAGCAATATCAAGCCTGTGTCAAGCGGCGATACGTGCTGGATGTTTTGCAGAAAAACAGGCGTCAGGAACGTACCTGAATACAAACTGATCGTAACGATGCTGGTGATGATCAGCGTAAGCGTATATCTGCCGTTTTTCAGTACACGAAGGTTCAGTAGAGGCGTTTCGGCCTTCAGCTCCCGCCAGACGAACAGTACGAGCGTAAGGAGTCCGAAACCGAGCAGCGACAACACTTTCCATGAAGTCCAGCCCCACGCATGGCCTTGCGATAACGAAACCAATATCGATGAACTGCTCAGGATAACGGTAATGAAGCCGATTGAATCAAATGATTTCGGTACGTTCAAGCGATAGAAAGGGATATACCGGGCCACAAGGAGAACCGCAACGAGTCCTACGGGCACGTTCATCCAGAACAGCCAAGGCCAATTCCAATTTTCCAGAAGCCAACCGCTGAAGGTAGGCCCGATCGCCGGAGCCAGCATGGAAGACGCCGCCCATAAACTGATCGCCATCGCCTGCTTCTCGCGGGGAATGATTTGATATACGATAGCCATGGTGGCAGGCGTTATCAATCCGCTGAATACCCCTTGCAAAATACGGAATGCAATCAGCGACGGCGCATCCCACGCAAGCGCGCAAAGCGCCGATGTAATCGTAAAACCGACCAAGGCGTACAGAAACAGCCGTTTGTAGCTGAACCGTTCGCCCAAATAGCCGGTTATCGGAGCGAATGTCCCCATCGACAGCATGAAGCCGGTGAGCGTCCATTGAATCGTGCTGAGCTCCGAATCAAAATCCTTTACCAACACGGGTATGGCGATGTTAATCGTGCTCATGCTAAGAATAGTGACGAAAGAACCGAAAAAGATGGCGATCATAATTGGTAAAAATTTGACGTTTTGAAGCTCGTCTTTACTCACACTCCAGCCCCCAATAACATTTGTGTATATGTCAATATCGACATATAATGATGAAAGATAACCAATATCATACTACGCCGATGTGACTATGTCAAAACTAACATATGGCAGAAGTACACCCGAAATACGCTTCATAGGCGCCCCTTCATTTTTGGGGGATTATAGAGGAGGTCTTTTCGCATGAATACACTCGCTTACGGACTCATGAGTCTGCTTACGTTGACGCCGACTTACGGCTATGATCTCATACCCAAAATCAAGCTATTTTGGCCGGCCACGCACGGACAAATTTACCCGCTGCTCGCCAAGCTCGTCGACAAAGGGCTGATCTCCTATGAACAAGTGCACCAGTCCGACAAGCCTGACAAAAAGGTGTACTCGCTTACGGAGAGCGGGCAAGCGGCCCTGCAGGCGTGGATAGCGGAACCGACCGCCGCTCCCGCTCTGCGGGACGAGCTAGCGCTCAAGACGTTCTGTATCCGGACGACCGATCGGGCAATCGCAAGCAAACTGTTCACGGATCGCATCCAGCTGTACAAAACCAACATGAAGGAGCTCGAAGACAAACGCGAGCAGCTCAGAATACGGCTATCGATCGACGATTTGACGCAAATCCCGTTGGATTCGCCTTATTTGGGAGGGTATTTGCTGATGCAAAAAGCGGAGTGGAACATGGCGAGTGACCTGCGGTGGTGCGAGTGGGCGTTAAAGCTGCTGGACCGAAGCGAATCGGTTCGTACTCCTTAGCCGGCTTCAAGCAGAGGCATCTTTTCCGAAACAAAAAAAAGCCCTGGAAGGGGCTTTTTTTTGTACTCTTATATCCGTTCTACGAACTCGAATTCGAAATCTCCGATTCGAATCGTCTGGCCTTCCTCGGCGCCGAGATCGCGCAGCTTTTTATCGATGCCCATATTGCGCAAAATGCGGGCAAACCGTTGAACGGCGTCGATCGAACCGAAATTGGTCCGTTTAATCAGCTTCTCGATGCTCCGACTGTCGATGACGAAGGCGTCATTGTCGCGGCGAATCGTATATTGCTGCTCGTCTTTAGGCGAAAGCCGGTAAATTTTACGCTCGCTGACTTCAACCACTTCTTCTACAAGCGGTGCATCCGGAATCGTGTCGAGCAGATCGGCTACTTTGTACAGCAGCTCCTGAACGCCTTGCTTGGAAGTCGCCGAAATCGCAATGACTTCGCGAACGATCCTCGCCGCATTCTCCTCCTCGGCTTCGCCGTTTGCGCCTGCAGCGGTCTCCGCGTTGCGCTCCGCTTCGTAAGCCGCTAGCTTCTCCCGGAATGCGTTCAGATATTCCTCCGCATCCGGTATGTCCATCTTATTCGCCACGATGATTTGCGGGCGCCGTTCGAGCGAAGCGTTGTACAGCCGCAGCTCGTCGTTGATTTTGAGCCAGTCCTCGAAAGGATCGCGGCCTTCCGTCGAAGCCATATCGATAATATGAACGATAACCCGCGTCCGCTCGACATGGCGCAGGAACTCATGTCCCAGCCCGACGCCCTGATGAGCGCCTTCGATCAATCCGGGCAAGTCGGCCATGACGAAGCTGCGTCCGTCCCCAACGTCGACCATCCCCAAATTCGGCGTCAGCGTCGTAAAATGATAGGCCCCGATTTTGGGCTGGGCCGCGGAAACGACCGACAGCAGCGTCGATTTGCCGACGCTCGGAAAGCCGACGAGACCTACGTCAGCCATTACCTTCAGCTCGAGCACGACCCAGCGCTCTTGGCCTTCTTCGCCGTTCTCGGCAATCTCGGGGGCAGGGTTGCTCGGCGTGGCGAAGCGCATATTGCCGCGCCCTCCACGTCCTCCGCGGGCCACGACAACCTCCTGCTCATGCCGCGTCAAATCTGCGATAATCTCCTGCGTATCGTCGTCGACGATGACGGTGCCCGGCGGAACCCGAACGATCATGTCGTCGGCATTGGCGCCGTGCATGCTTTTATTGCGCCCTTTGACGCCGCGCTCCGCTTTAAAGTGACGCTGGTAACGAAAGTCCATCAGCGTGCGCAGACCCTCGTCCACCCGGAAAATAACGTCGCCGCCGTTTCCGCCGTCACCGCCGGCCGGACCGCCTTCCGGGACATATTTTTCCCGCCGGAACGAAACGATACCGTCTCCTCCGTCTCCGCCTTTAACGAAAATCTTAGCTTTATCTACAAACATACATGCACCTCATTATGTACGAACTGGTATGTTAACCTCGGAAAGGCAATCGAATGGTGACGACAGCCCGCTCCTCGGAATATTCGCTTTCCTCTTGCGGCGCGCAAGTTGCATAAGCTTTCAGCTTGCCTGCAATCGCCGTCCGTAAACCATTCTCGTCATAGCTGCCTTGATAAACGTAATCGAGAAGCAGCTGGTTTTCCTCCACGTCGACGCTTAAGCTGAGCACATTGGGCTCGCCCTCTCCGGACATCGCGAAGCTGTCGAAAATATCGATCGTCTCGCGTATGAGACGGGCAGTCAGCGCCGTTTGAAGCGGCATGGCCGGCAGATCGATTTCCTGCTCGATGTCGACTTCCAGCGCCATATTCCGCTTGTCCACGCGAAAACTAAGCAAATAAGCGACGAGCTCCGGATCGCCAAGCTTGGAAATAAAGCTTTCCTGCATGACGGTTGCTTTTATTTTGTCCACATAGTCCTGCAATTTTTCATATTTCTTCAATCGGATATAACCGTACAACACTTGCAGTTCATTCATCCAATCGTGCCGGTGATGACTTAACGTGCGAATCAAATGCTGATCGCTTTCCAACCGTCGGCGGCGCCGTTCTTCTCGATGTACATACATGGTGCCGGCGGCCAGCCAGAGCCCTAGGAGCAACCTGCCGTAAAAAGGCATGGCGAAACCGATCATTGCAGCCAGCGCGGCCGCGTTTGCCAGCCAAAGCAGTGCCCTTACGTTATTCCACTGCCGCATGCATCTCTTCCTTCCCACACTTGGTCAACCCGTTCAGTATACCATTCCCGTTCCTCTTTTGGGAACCTCGTCTAACCCGTTTGCGCCAAGAGGAGAAGTTGTTTTTACTCTTTCCAGATACCAGGTTTCATTGACGCATGTCCTGCGAACACCGGGAAACGAACCCGGCTGCGTAGAATCGATAACCTTCCGACACTTCAAAAAAAACTCCGGCACAAAGGCCGGAGCTTCTCGGTACTGGTACTAAGCTTCAACTGCTGCTGCTACCGCTGGAGCTTCTACTGCGTAGACGCTCACTTTTTTGCGGTCGCGGCCCCAACGCTCGAACTTCACGACGCCTTCGATTTTCGCGAAAAGCGTATCGTCCGAACCGATGCCTACGTTGTTGCCCGGGTGAATTTTCGTGCCGCGTTGGCGAACGAGAATGCTGCCCGCAGTAACCGTTTGACCGTCAGCACGTTTAACGCCAAGGCGTTGCGCGTGGCTGTCGCGTCCGTTCTTCGTGGAACCTACGCCTTTCTTCGAGGCGAATAACTGAAGGTTCATTTGCAACATGGTTGTCGACCTCCTTACTTCTTATTTATGCGTATTGCGATATATTTGCCGTACGTCTCTTCAATCGATTGCAACGTGAGCACCATCGTTTCCAGCAGCAGCTGGAGCTTCTCCATCAAAGCCGGTTCGAGGCTGCCGGGAATGTTTCCCGAAGCGAACCCGTCCCGTAGACCGCTGCAGATCGGAATGCCGAGCAGCTTTTCGGCTGCGTTCACCGTGCCGATCGTCACTGCGGATACGCCCGCACAGACGATATCTTGTCCCGGATTCGCATACTTCGCATGGCCCTTGATGGAAAACGACAGAATCGCGTTGTCCGCAGCGTTTCGAACGATCGTGACCTGAATCATGACGGCCTCTTACGCTTGGATTTTCTCGATAACAACCTTCGTGTAAGGTTGACGATGACCTTGCTTGCGGCGATAGTTTTTCTTCGCTTTGTACTTGTACACGATGACTTTTTTGCCTTTGCCTTGCTTCTCCACTTTCGCGGATACGGACGCGCCTGCCACGGTCGGGGAACCGATCACGACACCGCTCTCCTTGGAAACAAGAAGCACTTTGTCGAAGGATACCGCTTCGCCTTCACCTGCGTTCAGCTTTTCGATATAAACGACATCGCCCTCTTGAACCTTGTATTGCTTGCCACCAGTTTCAATAATTGCGTACATTGTGTTGCACCTCCTCCATGTCTCAGACTCGCCTCACTCTAGGTGGCGCCTTGCGGCGCACTTGGGAACCCGATTCGTGCGGTTACAGCATGTTA
Source organism: Paenibacillus litoralis (assembly GCF_046244365.1). Taxonomy (NCBI): domain Bacteria; kingdom Bacillati; phylum Bacillota; class Bacilli; order Caryophanales; family Paenibacillaceae; genus Paenibacillus; species Paenibacillus litoralis. Next base: position 6,089,791 of record NZ_CP176395.1, read on the forward strand.
CGGGAACATACTAAAACATAGTATCACAATGATGGGCATAAAGCAATCATAGAATCGCGATTCCACCGCAGCGGGACTTATGACTACGAATCCCATTCGGTCCGATGCGGGCGCTTAGAAGGGATCCGTCCAACCTATCGGCAAAAAAGGCGTTTTGTCCGACCGCTTCGGAAAGCGGATGTACAAAGCGCCTTTTTCGACCGTGCGTCAGCCGCTCCGTTTATTTCCTGCTGCGCAGCAGCTTTCCGCTTCCCGCGCACTGCGGACAATGCTCGTAAAACATATCGTCCACCGTCTGCCGCACCTTTTTGCGCGTCAGCTCGAGCAAGCCCAGCTTCGTCCAGCCGACTACATGCGGCTTGGCGCGGTCGCCCTTCGCATGATACTCCAGTTCGTCGGAAATCGCCTTCCGCTCGTGCTCCTCGTTCATGTCGATGAAATCGACGATGACGATGCCGCCGATATCGCGAAGCCGAAGCAGTCGGGCGATTTCCTCCGCCGCTTCGCGGTTCGTGGTAAAGACCGTTTCGGCCAAGCCCGACGAACCGGTGAACTTGCCTGTGTTGACGTCTACGACCGTTAGCGCCTCGGTCTGATCTACGACCAGATACCCCCCGCTTTTGAGCCATATTTTGCGGCGGAACGCAAGCTCCAGCTCCTCTTCGATGTTATAGGCCTGGAATACATGGGTCTTGCTTCCGTATCGTTTAAGTCTTCCCGCTATGGCAGGGGCCATTTGCGAAACGAGCACTTCGGCTTCCCGCCACATCGCCTCGTCGTCGATCAAAAGCTCGTCTACCTGATTCGTAAACAAATCGCGAATCATTCTTTCCAGCATCCCCGCATCTTGAAACAAAAGAGCAGGCGAATGGCTTCGCTGGCCGGCCCGTTCGACGCTTACCCAAGCATCGCGGAGATGCGCAAGGTCGTTATGCAGCGCATCCGCGTTCTCTCCGCCGGCTACCGTTCGTAAAATGAGCCCTTCTCCGCTGCGGCGGATCGACTCGCCGATTTCCTTCAAACGCGACTTCTCGCGATCCGGCTCCACCTTCTTGGAAACGGCCACGTAATCGGCGTGCGGCATGTAAACGAGCCAGCGTCCCGGAAGCGCGTAGTGCGTCGTTACGCGTGCGCCTTTGGTGCCGAGCGGCTCTTTTTTGACTTGTACGATTATTTCCTGGCCCTTCGTAACGAGTTCCAAAATCGACGGCTTCTCGGCAGGCTGTTTTTCCAAATGAGCCGGAAGCAGGTCGTCAATATACAGAAATGCATTTTTTTCCATGCCGATATCGACAAATGCCGCCTGCATCCCGGCCAGCACGTTGACGACGCGTCCTTTATAAATATTGCCGGCCCGCCCGCGGTCCGCCGGACGCTCGGCGTAAAACTCGACCAGTCGACCGTTTTCCAGAACGGCTACCTGGCAGTTTTGTTCCGAGCCATGAACTACGATCCGCTTCATCCGCTCACCTCTTACGCTTCTGTTGCAGTCCCGAACGATCGGTTTGCTCTTCTCTTACTCTCTCAACCGCAGCGATACAAGCCGCTGCCGGCGACAACCGCCGCGAATACGTATCGAAGGCGTCTTTACTATCATAACACGAACCGCTTGCCGCCCGCACCCTTATGTAGGAATTGCATCGATCCTTATGTTCCCAGCGGGAGAGAAGAACGACTGAATCAAACGCTGCTCCGGCAGCACGCGTTCTATCGTCCCCTGCTTGCCGATGACGTAGACGAGATGATATTTTTCACGCATAAACAGCTGCATAATGTCCCCGATTCTATGATCCTCCGAAACGATGATCGGCTCCGCTACCGTTCCTTTGCGCACGTGAGAAGAAGCCCGGTTTTCGCGGCTCAGCAGAAATCGGACGAATTGATAAGGAAGGCTTTTATAGCCGTACCAGTTCGAGTAAAACAGAAAAACCCCGATCGCAAGCAGGTTCAGCTGTACGCCGCCTCCGCTCCCGATATGAAACAAGGAGCCCGTGATCATCACGACGCTCATAAAAAGGCTGATTACCGTACAGCACAGTAATGTCCTATGATAACTCATCGCGTAGCTTAGCAGCGCCTGCATCACTTTGCCTCCGTCAAGCGGGGAAACGGGCAGCAAATTGAATAAAGCGATCATGGCGTTGCACTTGATAAAATAATCCCACCATTCGGTTTCCGGCCAGCCGACCATTTTCATCCCGAAGGCGAAAGCGATCATCCAAACGTTCTGCAGCGGACCGGCCAACGCCACAAGCATTTCCTCCCGGGCAGGCAAATTGCCGGACTCTTCGACGACGACGACCCCCCCGAACGGCAGCAGCTGCACTTCCTTAACCCGCCACCCGAAGCCTCGCGCGGCAGCCATATGACCGAGCTCATGGACGAGAACGATCGAGAACAGCGTCAGCATCTCGACGAAATGTCCGGACAACAGCGAAACGACCATCATGAGCACGAACAGAGGGTGAAACCGGTACGCCGTGCCGAACGCCCTAATCAAACGTCACCACATCCGCCGGATCGATCGCGCGCAGTTCCTTGGAGAGCGAAAAATAAAACCTCCCGACGGTTTGACCCGGCGTCTGCGCTACTTTGCCCACCGCTTCCCCCGCTTCCAGCCAATCGCCCTGCTGCACGCTGGAAGGCTGAAGCAGCCCGTAGGTCGATTGATAGCCGCTGGCGTGCTGCATGACGACGGTAAAACCGGACGGCTCCCGATTACCGGCAGAAATGACGCGTCCCGTATCCAGCGCACGGACGACCGCGTTCTCCCCAGTCTGCACAACCACCCACGGATGTCCGCTAGCGAACGGCTCCAGCAGCTTGCCTTTAACAGGCCGGATGAAGCCATCCGTCGTTTTGGCGACCACCTTCTGCGACTCTTGATCCTTGGTCGAGCGAAACGTCGGCAGGAACGACGGAGAGCCGCTGAACGTTTCCTTGTACCATGCCGTTATTTTCGCGAACTGCATGTCCTCGTTAAGCGCATAGCGCACCCATTTTTGCCCGGTTTGAGCCCACGGCTGCGGAGTCTGGTACATGAACCAAATAAAACCGAACAATAACCCGCTGACGAGCAGTTTCACGGCAATCGATCGTTTGGAGGGAACGAATCTCCATGGCTCGGGGGGAGTGCCCGGTGAAGCTTGTTTCCCCCTTGCGCCATAGCCGGTCTGCGCCGAATAATAGCCGCCGTACTGGCCGGCTTGCCCTCCGCTCTCATGTCCGCCGTATCCTTCGGCAGTCGAATTCCAGCCGACGCCTTCCATTGCATCGTCACGCTTGCCGTAGCCGTACTGTTCAAGCAGCTCCTTCTCCCTCTGCTTCCATACGTATTCTGGATCTTCGAGACGCGGATCATAGCTGCTGCCGGCTTCCGGCCATGCCGGTAAAGCATGTCCCGCTTGCGGAGCGGCAGGCGCCTGTATGCGGGGCCAAACCCCGTCTCCTTTTCGCTCGTCCACGGAATCCGGGTAATACGGAGACAATCCTTCATTATCTTGAAACTCGTCCTTATGATGAAGCTGCAGCATCCGGATTCTGTCCTGTCTGCGCTGGCGAACGTTATTTTTCACTTCCATCCCGCACTCCTCCCTGCATCCCTACTTGTACAGCTTATGACGGCGGAAAGCGGAATATGAAGCAACTCGCCCTCCTTAAGTTCACAGCAAGGGAAACCTAATGTTAGGCTGCTAGGAAAGCAAAATGTGCTCCTTATAATATCCACTCAAAAAAAGCGGTTGAGCAGGCATAAAATGCCGCTCAACCGCTTTTGCTAAAAACTATCGTCTAACTTAGCTCTCTACGTAGGGGGAAAAGCCCGTTCTAAGGCAGCTTCCCTTCTAAAAGCTTCAGAGCTCGCTGACTACCCCTGGAACGTATACGTTTGTCCCGCTACCGCCTGGAAGCGAATGTAGGAGCTGTCATACCGCTCGAATCGTTCGATGTCCATACCGGCCGCTTCCGCAAGCGACCCGCTGAACCTCAGCGTACAAGTGCCGTTTTGCGACGCTCTTACCGTTAGCTTTGTCAACCGGGACTCCGCCCATTCGAACGCCAACTCGAAACCGCCTCTGGCCCGTAGGCCGCCGACCGATCCTCCGCTCCATTGCTGCGGCAATGCCGGGAGCAAGTGCAGCTCTTCGCCGTGCGATTGCAAGAGCATTTCGGCAATGCCCGCCGTGCCGCCGAAATTGCCGTCGATCTGGAAAGGCGGATGAGCATCGAACAAATTAAGGTACGTGGAGGAGCGAAGCAGCGCCATCACGTTATCGTATGCTTGGGCTCCGTCCTTCAGCCGAGCCCACATGTTGATGATCCATGCCCGGCTCCAACCCGTATGGCCGCCTCCGTTCGCAAGTCTTCGTTCAAGCGTCTGACGCGCCGCTTTAAACAGCTCCGGCGTTTTTTCCGTCACGAGCTCGCCCGGATGTAGCGCAAACAAGTGAGAAATATGCCGGTGGCCCGCCTCTTTCTCCTCGTAATCCTCAAGCCATTCCATCAGCTGGCCGTGTCGGCCGATTTGCGGTTGAGGAAGCTTTAGCAGTGCTTTCTCCAGCTCCTCGCGCAGCGACGAATCCGTTCCTAGAGCCGTAGCCGCTTCCAGGCAGGCATGGAATAACGCATAGACGATCTGGATATCCATCGAAGGCCCCATGCATAGCACGCCGGATTGACCGTTAGGCAGCAAAAAAGTATTTTCCGGAGATAACGACGGTCCGGTCACCAGCCGGCCTTTGGGGTCCTCCACCATATAATCGAGGAAAAACTCCGCAGCCTCCTTCATCAAGGGATAGGCGCGTTTCGCCAAGAAGTCCGTGTTTCCGCCGTACCTGAAGTGCTCCCAATAATGGAGGGCGAACCAAGCGCCGCCCATCGGCCAAATACCGGAAGGCATATGAATGCCGTCGATTGCCGTGTCCGCCCATAATCCGGTATTGTGATGCGCGACGAAGCCTCTTGCACCGTATACTTTACTGGCCGTATGCCTGCCTGTGACCCGCATGCGGTCGACAAGGTCGAAGAGCGCGTCGTGGCACTCCGCCAGATTGCATACTTCCGCCGGCCAGTAATTCATTTGAATGTTGATATTGATCGTATATTTGGACTCCCACGGCGGCACAAAATTGTTGTTCCAGATGCCCTGCAGATTGGCGGCCATGCTGCCGGGCCGCGAGCTGGCCAGCAGCAGATAGCGGCCGTATTGAAAATATAACGATACCAGTCCGTTGTCTTCATTCCCCTGCTGGACCCGCTTCAATCGTTCGTCGGTCGGCAGGCTAAGCAGCTCGCGATCCGACGTTCCGCTTTCGGTCAGCTTCAATTGAACGCGGTCGAACATCGATCTGTGCTCCGCGATATGATCCGCTTTCAGTCGCTCATAAGGCTTGGCCAGAGCCGAATCTAGCGTTCGCACGCAAGCTTCCAGCGGATTCGCGGAGCGGAACGAGGTCGCCGCCGCGAGCAGGAAGGTCACGCTGTCCGCACGTTCGACGGAAATGAAATCGCCGACCGTACGCACGCTGCCACCTTCTGCCGAAGCATGAAGCACCGCATGGAATGCAACGCCGTCGGGACCGCACTGCCCTTTCATGGCGATTCTGTTCGAACCGAGCACGATCGTTCCCCCATCGAACGGACGTCTGCTCAAGTTTGTCGAAACCGTGATGCCCGCAGGCTTATCCGAGGACAGCCGCACGGCAATAACCTGATCCGGCGCGCTCGCGAACAGCTCCCGAGTATACCGGACGCCGTCAATCGTATAGCTGACGCTGGCGATCGCGGTTGCCAGGTCAAGCTCGCGGCGGTATATTTCAGCCTTCGCACCATGGCCTTCGAAAGACAAGCTCCAATCGCCGAGCGGCTGGTACGGGCCGAAATATTTCGGCGTTGACGTCATCGCCATTTTGGCCAAACGCTGTGCCTCCTGCACCTCGCCCGCAAACAGCAGCCGCCTGATCTCCGGCAAATGAGCCGCCGCATCCGGACTGTTTCGATCCTGCGGGCCTCCGTACCATACGGTATCTTCGTTGAGTTGAATCAGTTCTTCTTCCAGCTTCCCGAAAACCATCCCGCCCAACCGGCCATTGCCGATCGGCAGCGCTTCCACCCATTGGGACGCCGCTTTGGGGAACCATAGCTTTGTTGCATTCATGTCGCTCATCGAGTATGTACTCCTTTTGGCGTGCAGAAGTAGTCTTTGTAATGGTTACGCTCCACATTGCGTGGGACAAGCACTTGTCAGATAACTGATATTTTAGCACGGAAAGATGCCATGTGGAAGATCAAATGAGCCGGCCAGCGAGAGGTTCGTCTCACGGTTCCGTACTGCATCGAGGTTCACGTCGGCAAGTTCAAGAAGCTTGGCGGTTCGCGGGAAGAGATGATGGAAGCGATCGTCGCCGCCTCCGCCGTCAAAGCCGGAGCCGCGCTCAGTCACAGCGTCAATGCGCTTAACGCTTTCGATCCCCGCACAACCTGATGGCATCAGGCATGAGGCAAAAGAAAGGCTGCCCACCGATAAAGGGGGACAGCCTTTCTTCGTCGAACCGCTATTCGGAACAGAGATTCCGTACCGATTGCACTTACGTGGTCAAGCCTCTTTGAACATCGAAGGTTTTTCCTGATGAAGCTTCACGCTCATCACGAGTCCGATCGCGATCATGTTGATAAGCAGCGACGTACCTCCGTAGCTGACGAACGGCAGCGTGATCCCGGTAATCGGCATCAGCCCGATGAACATGCCGATGTTTTGGAACACTTGGAACACGTACATCGCCACAATCCCGACAATTAAGTACGAGCCGCTTAAATCGGTCGATTGGATCGAGATCAGAATCATCCTGTAGATGAGCAGAAAATACAACATGAGCAGCACGGCCCCTCCGACAAAGCCGAACTCTTCGCCGACGACGACGAAAATGGAATCCGAATACGCGAACGGGATAAAGTTTTTGTGAACCGAATTCCCTTTTAAATAGCCGTCGCCGGTAAGCAGACCGGAGCCGATGGCGATTTTGGCCCGCTTCGATTGATACTTCTCGTCCTCGGAAACTTGATCCGGCATGATGAACGTGTCAATCCGTTCCACCCAGTGCTTCTTGTTATGATCGACGGCAAATTGCTTGATATCGTCGTGAAAATGAATGAACAAATAAAAAAACAAGGTGAGAAAGGCGCCTACAACCGCCGTACCGATCAGAACATGCGTGTATTTGATATTGCCGATCCAATACAGCCCGAGCAGGATGACCAGGTAGATGACCGCGTTCCCGAGGTCCGGCTGGATAAGCACCAGCACGAACGGCACGAACACGATCACGCCTACCGGAATGACGTCTCCCAGCAGCCTCAGCTGTTCTCCGTTCCTCTTAGCCATATATGCCGATGCCGCGATGATGATGAGCAGCTTCACGAGTTCCGCCGGCTGAAACAAGAATCCGCCAGGAAGCTTAAACCAGCCCTTGGCCCCGTTGATTTCCGCGCCGAACAAATACACGGCTACAAGCAATAGGATGCCGAACCCGTAAGTAAACCAGGAGGTTTTAATAAAAATGCGAAAATCGAGCAGCGCCACTACTAAAAAAACGACGAAGCTGATCGTGTAAATGATCAAGCTTTTGCTGGCGGGAACCTTAATATCGGGATCGTTCAAGGTTGCGCTGTATACGAGCAGCGTGCTAATGACCGCAAAGGCGCATAACAGGAATACGATCGACCAGTCAATTTTTTTAATTTTGTCAAGCAAGGTGTATCATCCCATTCCGAAAATCTTTCTTACCTTGCTCATAAAGCCCGCACGCTCGTCAAGCGGCATGAGCGGAACCGAGTCGCCAAGCATGCGGCGTGCGATGTTGCGATAGGCGATGGAAGCTTTGGAGGACGGATTCATCACCGTCGGCTCCCCGATATTGACTGCTTTGATGACCGCTTCGTCGTCCGGCACAATACCGAGCAGCTCGACGGCGAGCACGGAGCAAATCTCGTCGATGTCCAGCATATCACCGCTGCGCACCATATTGTTGCGGACACGATTGATAAGCAGCTTGGGCGAATGAATCTTGTTCGTCTCGAGCAGCCCGATGACCCGGTCCGCATCGCGAACAGCCGTGCGCTCGGGAGTCGTTACGACGATTGCCTCTTCCGCTCCGGCAACGGCGTTTTTGAAGCCTTGCTCGATTCCGGCCGGACAGTCGATCAGGACGAAATCGAAGTCCTTCTTCAGCTCGAGGACGATATCGCGGACCTGCTCCGGCGTTACCGCGTCTTTGTCTTTCGTTTGGGCTGCAGGAAGCATGTACAGCTCATCAAAACGCTTGTCTTTCACGAGCGCCTGCTGCAGACGGCAGCGCCCCTCTACTACGTTGATCAAATCGTACACGATCCGGTTTTCGAGCCCCATGACAACGTCCAAATTGCGAAGTCCGATGTCGGTGTCGACCATGACGACCTTTTTCCCTTGCAGAGCCAAAGCGGTGCCGATATTAGCTGTCGATGTCGTTTTACCGACTCCGCCTTTGCCCGCCGTTACGACTATTGCTTTGCCCATTGTTCCACTCCCCTAATCCCCAAAAAGTGACGTTAACCTGTCGAAGCTTATTCCGATTACTTTTCGGGGAGCCCCAGAAACCTGCGAATCCCCTATTGTCCGACTACGAGCGAATGCGGGCGCAGCCGTTGCAGATGCTGGATCTTCTCGATCTCCATGACGTCGTCGCGCACGTAAGCGAACTCCATGTACAGGGTGCCCACTCCCCATTCGTCGGGCGGACGGCTGATCACTTCCGCAATGCGAAGCTGGGTCGGACATAGCTGCGAGGCCGCGATAATCGCCTCTTTATTGCCTTTCGTGCCGGCATGGGCTGACCCCCGAAGCGCTCCCAATACGTAAATATCGCCGGTAGCCGTTAACGTGCCTCCCGGATTGATGTCTCCGAGCAGCATGACGCTGCCTTCGTAGTTGACGATTTGTCCGGAGCGGATCATGCCTTTCATCACCGATAACGAAGATGCAGCAGCTTCCGTCTGAAGCGCCACTTCCGAGTCGATCGATTGAATGAGCAGATTGCCGCAGCTGGCGAAACGCTCGCGCAGCCGCTCTTTATCTTCGTCGCCGACATATCGCTTGCCGAGCTTAATCTGAACATGAATAAGCGGACCGCTCAAAAATTGCTGATGCGTTTTGCTGAGCTTATGCTCAAGCTCGTTCAACAGTTCGTCGAACGGGCATGTATCGTCCATCAGAAAGATCAGGCCGTCTTTCACGCCTTTGATCGTCACATGATGCTTTGCTGCGTTCATATGCCTACACGACCTCCTGACACATACAATTCTGCTTGACAACACCCATTTCCTTCTACGGGGCAAAATTATTCGTCTTCCGCTGCTTGCGGGAAGGCGAGCGGTTCAAGCAGCTTACGCATCGGAACATAGATCGCTAGAGCGATAAGCAAATCGACCAAGAGACTCGGGACCATTTGATAAAGAAACGTTTGTTCCACATCGTTATGCGTAATTTGAAAAATACGATAAATGCCGTAATGAATCCATAGAAAAACGAGATTGCCGATCGCAATCAAAAGAAGACTGCTAAAAATGCCACCGCGCGTGCGCTGTGCCAGCCAGCCCACCAAATAAGCGCAGAAGCCCAAACCAAACGAATACGTACCGATCATCGGTCCGTAATAGACGATATCGTGAAGCAGGCCGAAGCCCAGACCATAAACCACTCCGCGATGCCTTCCTAAAAAAACGGAAATATAAAGCACGGCGAGAAGAATCAGCTGAGGCGACACCGTCACTTTGGTTTGCCATACCACAGGAACAAGCAGCTGCAGAACCGTGCCTTCCAGCAAGAATACCAAAAAAAGCAGAGCGATCAGCCAGTGCTGACGCATCATTCCGTCCCTCCCCCGGGGCGGTCCACGACAAATACTTCGCGCAAATGACGGAAGCTGGCTTTCGGTTGAATCATCGCTTTATACGTGATGCCGAATTCGCCGACTTCTTTGGAAACGACCGTACCGATCTCCAGTCCCCGCGGGAATACTTGACCCAATCCGGACGTAACGACGGTATCGCCCACGTTAAACTCCTCGGACCTTTCGATTTTGGACAAAACAAGGAGCTGGGATTCGCCGACGAAACGCTCGATCAAGCCGAAAGACTCGGTTTCTTTCCCTTTAACGGTCGCTGCGATTCCTTTGGACATGTTGTTCGTATCGTCGATGTCGGTAAGCAGCTGTACGGTCGAACTGAAGTCCGATACGACCATGATCCGTCCGATCAGCCCGTCTACGGACATGACGGCCATGTTCAGCTTGATCCCGTCTTTCGCCCCGAGATTGATATTGATCGTCTTCACGATCGGGTCGGTGCTGACCGCGATTACTTCCGCCACCCGGTACGTATAATTATCCGATTGCTTTTGGCGCTCCGTAAACGCGAGCTGTTCCTTGAAGCGTTTGTTCTGCGCTTCCAGGTCGTTCAGCCGCATCGTATCGCGAGCATATTGGGAAAGCGTCATTTTCAAAATTTTGTTTTCCTCATACACGACCCGCAGGTTATGAATGTCCTCAAAGAAACCCGCTACGATGCCTGCGGGTTTGTAAAACAGCCCCTGTGTCCACGAAACGGTATCCTTAATGAACCGTTCGGGCCATGTCAGCTTTTCTCTTTTGACGATCGTAAGACCGAACAGCGCAATGAATACGATTAGAGCCACCATCAGGATGAGCAGCTTCTTATTCCCCATTAATTTAAACAAAACCAAACACCTTCTGCCCGTAAAGGTCGTTCACGAAGCGGCTCCCCTATTCGATTCCAAATGCGGGATGCCGCTTCCGAACGCTCGCGAATTATCTTCTTGACTTGCTGGCAGGACCGGATTTGAGCTTGAACAAATGAATGTTCTCAAGCGCGCGTCCCGTTCCGATGGCTACGCAATCCAGCGGGTTTTCCGCAACAAGCACCGGCATGCCGGTTTCTCGCGAGAGCAGCTTGTCCAGATTGCGAAGCAGACCTCCGCCCCCCGTTAGCACGATGCCCCGATCCATGATATCGGCGGCGAGCTCCGGCGGACATTTCTCAAGGGTGACTTTCACGGCATCCACGATGCTTCCCACCGTATCGGTCAGCGCATCGGTAATTTCGTCGGAGGTGACGGTGATCGTCTTCGGCAAGCCGGATACGAGGTCACGGCCGCGAATTTCCATCGTTTCGATCTTCTCCATCGGAAGCGCGGAGCCGACCTCCATTTTCAAGCTCTCCGAGGTTCTTTCGCCGATCATCAAATTATATGTGCGTTTAATGTATTGCATGATCGCTTCGTCCATTTCATCGCCGGCTACCCGAATAGAACGGCTCGTGACGATGCCGCCAAGCGAGATGACGGCCACCTCGGTCGTGCCGCCCCCGATATCGACAACCATGCTTCCGGTCGGCTCCCATACCGGCAGATCGGCGCCGATAGCCGCTGCAAACGGCTCCTCGATCGTGTACGCTTCGCGGGCGCCCGCTTGTCTGGTCGCATCCTCGACAGCACGCTTCTCGACGGCGGTTATGCCGGAAGGGACGCACACCATAACGGACGGGTGACGCTGGAACAAATAGCGCTGTTTTTGCGCCTGGCGAATAAAATATTTGATCATCGTCGCCGTCGTGTCAAAATCGGCAATGACGCCGTCCTTCATCGGCCTTACGGCGCGGATATTGCCCGGTGTGCGGCCAATCATCCTTTTGGCGGATTCGCCTACCGCTTCGATCGTTTTCGTATCGGTACGAAGCGCGACTACGGACGGTTCGCGCACGACGATGCCTTTTCCTTTAAGGTAAACGAGCGTATTCGCCGTTCCCAGATCGATTCCCAAGTCTTTCGTGAATCCACCAAACATGGTTATGCTCCCTTCAATAATGAAAGCCCTCTATTGCTTTCCCGAGTAATTATTATATTATACGAAACCTTTCTCCTTCAAACTAACGAAACGGTTGTCACCCACAATAACGTGGTCAAGCACTTCAATCCCGATAATCGTTCCCGCTTCCATCAGCTGCCGCGTAATCGCGATGTCTTCCGGACTCGGCGTCGGATCTCCGCTCGGATGATTGTGAACGCAAATGAGCGAAGCGCTGCTTCGCTGAATCGCCGCCCGAAACACTTCCCGCGGATGAACGATCGATGCGTTCAAGCTGCCTATCGACAACGTTTCCCGGCCAACGACATGATTTTTGGTATTCAGAAACAGACAGACAAAATGCTCTTTCTGCAAGTAGCGCAAGTCTTCCATCACAAGCGCGGCTACGTCCTGCGGCGAGCGGATCGTTACTTTGTCGTCCATCGTGCTGCGGGCGATCCTTTTGCCCAGTTCGATGCTTGCTTTGAGCTGCAATGCTTTTGCAGCGCCAATCCCTTTAATGCGCGTGAGCTGATCGACACTCGTTTCCACAAGATTGCGGAGCGAGCCCGTTTCCATCAGCACCCGCTGCGCGAGCGTAACCGCCGACTCCGCATACGTACCCGTACGCAGAAGAATGGCGAGCAGCTCGGCGTTGCTAAGCGACTGAGCCCCAAATTGCAGCATGCGTTCTCTCGGTCTATCCTCACTGGGGACATCGCGCAATGTGAAATTGTGCGACTCCATCAATTCCCCTCTTTCGTTCGGTTGTTACGGCACTCTTCATATCACAAAGCGGCACTTTTACTGCCACACCCCATTATAGCATGTTTTTGCCTGTACGACGAATCGTGTGGAAACTTCGCGATCGGACTCGTTTCGTGTCGCTGCAAACTTGCCGGACCCGTTGCAGTTTGCAGGTTTATCCGGTTTTTGAGGATTTGCGATGCCCTCATCTGTTGGCATACTCGACGCTTACGAGATGTAATGAACCTGCGTTCACTAATAGTGAAGCAAACTTCACTATTCAGGTCTGGAAGTGAGTTTAAGCTGCAAATAGTGAAGCAAAAGTCGCTATTTTGCCGTTACGTTCACTAATAATGAAGCTGGATTCACTATGTGACTGCAGCGAATGTTTTCGAAGGCTTTTAGTGAATTTAGGTTCATTATTAGTGAAGCATAGTTCACTATTTTGCCGCCGGTTACTCGGCGCTTAAGCACTGGCTTGCTCGTTTGGTGAAAACTGATCAATCATCAGTATGAATGGGTGCGGGGTGCGGGGTGCGGGGTGCGGGGTGCGGGGTGCGGGGTGCGGGGTGCGGGGTGCGGGGTGCGGGGTGCGGGGTGCGGGGTGCGGGGTGCGGGGTGCGGGGTGCGGGGTGCGGGGTGCGGGGTGCGGGGTGCGGGGTGCGGGGTGCGGGGTGCGGGGTGCGGGGTGCGGGGTGCGGGGTGCGGGGTGCGGGGTTAGCGGTTAGTCGGTTAGCTGGTCGGATCGCCGCTACCTTGGCCACATAAATAAAAAAGACGGAGCAACCAAGGAAATTCCCGGTTGACGACCGTCTTTTTAGATTAGTTGCAGATCGCATTTGTAAGCACCCGACCTGTTCGGAGCAAGCCGCCTTAAGGTAAGGTTTTACGGAGGACGGACAGCTCCACCCGGCGGTTTTTCTCTCTTCCTTCTTTCGTATCGTTAGGCGCTACGGGGCGGAACTCGCCTTGGCCGATGGCGCTGAATCTGCCCGGCTCGAGCTGCTTGTTCTGCTGGAGCACCTTCATAAAATTGATCGCCCGCTTGGCGCTCAAATCCCAGTTCGATTCGAACTCCCGGTTGCTGATCGGAATGTTGTCGGTATGGCCGGTCACCAGAATTTGATAGCCCGGGTACTGAATCAGGATGTCGGCAAGCGTCATCCCCAGTTTTTGCGCCTCCGGTCTTACCGCAGCGCTCCCTGATCCGAACAACGCGGTATCGCTGATCGTGATCGTCAGCTGCTTATCATCGAGCCCTACGGCCAGCTGCTCATCCATCCCTTTGTCGGCTATGTATTTCTCTATGCTTTCCTTCATCGCTTCCAGCTCTTTCGTTTCCTCTTCGAAGCGGCCGTCTCCTTCCGCCTTGCCCGATTGCTCCAGGTCCTGGCTCTTGGTCGTCTGCGGCTGAATCGGCTTCGGGAACTGCGAAATGCCCGGCTGATTCATCACGCCCACATTTCCGTTGAAGGCGGCGTTAACGGCTTGCATCAGCTCGCTGAACTTCTTGCTGTCCACTTGGCTGGCTGCGAACAAGACGATAAAGAGGGCGAGAAGGAGCGTCAGCAAATCGGCGTACGGAATCAGCCACGTTTCATCGATATGCTCCTCGTGATGCTCTTTCTTACGCTTACTCACCGGCTTTGCCCTCCCCGGCTTGTTTCTCTTCAGGGAATCGCTGCGACAACGGGATGAAGATCGACAGCTTCTGTTCGATCGCGATGCTCGAAACGCCCGATTGAATCGAGAGGAGCCCCTCGGCCATCATTAAGCGGATTTCCGTTTCCTTCTTCGACATTTGCTTCAGCTTGTTGGCCATCGGATGCCAGAGCACGTATCCGGAAAAAATCCCGAGCAGCGTCGCGATAAAAGCGGCGGCGATGGAATGGCCGAGCTTGTCCATCTCGTTCAGATTGCCGAGAGCCGCGACCAGTCCGACGACGGCCCCGAGAACGCCGAGCGTAGGGGCATACGTACCGGCCTGCGAGAACAAAGACGCTCCCGAGCGGTGACGTTCCTCCATCGCCCCGATATCCTCAAGCAGCACTTCTTTGACAAAATCGGGATCGTTGCCGTCGATAATCATTTTCATGCCGTATTTCATAAAAGGGTCGTCAATCGATTCTACTTTGCTCTCCAAGGCAAGCAGCCCTTCGCGGCGGGAAATGTTCGTCCATTCGATAAACGTTTGAATAAGCTCTTTTTTGTCTTGCAGTTTTTGGCCGACGAAAATTTTTTTCAGCAAAAACGGAAATTTTTTAATTTCCGGCATTTGAAAGCCGATAAACAAAGTAGCGGCCGTTCCGACGAAAATGATGAGGAACGCGGCGGGATTGACGAGCGCGCTAAGACTGGCTCCCTTCAGTACCATTCCGACTCCAACTGCAATAACCGCAAGAATAATTCCGATAATACTCGACTTCTCCATGTAGCTGCCAGCCCCCCAGGTTATGTAAGTGAAAATTCATGGTGTCGCGCCGTCAATGATCATCGATTGCGCTCTCCCTATTCTAGTTCTTCCGAACCAGTTCTTCAACATATTCTTATTACAAGGTTATAAGAACCCCTTTATGACCGAGCTTCATGCCGTAAAACGAAGAAAATCGACTGCCGTTAACCGTTCATCCCAATAAAAAAGACGGCCGACGCGGGCAATACCCGGACATCCGACGCGCCCAACCAGACGATAGCGGTAAGCTTATCCCATAATATTGGACAAATAGGCTCAACAAAGCGACGTTTGCCTTCGATGCTCATTCCGATTCCTTTGCGAGGAGCCCTAACAATCCCCCGCACAGCAACTTGTGCCTTCGATGCTCATTACGCATATTCAAATAAAAAAAGGCCGTCATGCCTGACGGTTCAGGCGGACGGCCTTGCTGTATGGGGTCTTACGAATGTCCGGCTACGGTACGGAAACGCGAGGATAGCAGCCGCATTTCCTCCCGGTATTTCACGACCGTCCTTCTTGCAAGTTGCACGCCTTCCGCCGAAAGCAAGTCGGCAATCCGTTGATCGGACAGAGGCGCCCTTTTGTCTTCCGCGTCGATCAGCTGCTTGATTCTCGATTTGACGCTTTCCGCGGAAGCGGCATCCTGTTCGCCGGCGACGCTGCCGGAGAAAAAATATTTCAGCTCATACAGCCCTTGCGGGGTAAGTGCATATTTATTGCGTACGGTTCGGCTGATCGTCGATTCGTGTAAGCCGAGTTTTTCTGCAATCGCTTTCATATTCATCGGACGCATGCGGGTAACGCCGTGAACCATAAAATCCCGCTGCTCTTCCACAATCGCTTCGATTACCCGGTAAAGCGTCGCGTTCCGCTGCTCGAGGCTTCGGATCAGCCATTTGGCCGTTTGCAGATGATCGCGCAAAAAGAGGTTGACTTCCTTGCTGCCGCCTGTCACGAGCATGCTTTGGTAACAGCCGCTCAGCGAAACCTGGGGAATAAGCGATTCGTTAAGCGTTATGACGAATTGGTCCCGCTCCGCGGCAACGACGGCATCGGGGACGATATATTTGCCGTTGCATTCGCTGTAGGCAAGGCCCGGGCGCGGGTCGAGCCGGCGAATATAGTCGAGCGCCCGGACGACGGCTTCCAGCGGCGCGCGCAGCGACTCCGCGATCTTTTTGAGCTTGCCGCCGCCCAGCTCCTGCAGGAAGCCGATTACGACAGGCGCGGCGAGCGGGTCCGCATCCGGGTCGCGTTCGATTTGCAGCAGCAGGCATTCCTGCAGATTGCGCGCGCCAACCCCCGCCGGCTCCAACGACTGAAGCAGCTTCAGTGCCGCTTCGGCACGTGCCGACGGCGCTTGCAGGACGGCGCAAACTTCCTCCAGCCCGATTTCCAAATACCCGTCTTCATTCAGGTTGCCCGCCAAGAACGCCGCAATTTTGCGCTTGCTATCGTTCCCTGCGGCTGTACGGAGTTGACTGATCAGTGCCGATTCCAACGTTTCCGGCTGGCAAGCGGCCTCCGTTCTCCCGTAGCCTTTCGCTCCGTTCCCCGAATAGGCGCTTGCGGAAACTCCGACTCCCCGGTTTTTGCGGGAATCACGCCATGATATGTCGAGCATCGGATTGAGCGTGGACTGCTCCTGCACGTATTCCGCGAGTTCGGATGCGGACAGCTGGAGCAAATGAATCGACTGCTGAAGCTGGACCGTCATGCCGAGCTTGAGCGATTGGGTTTGCGTCAGCGCAGATTTTAGCGCCATCACGGTTCACCGCCTTTATACGTTTGCTAATACGCTTTGTCCTTCATTATAACGGAGAGATGACAAGAAATCCCTGCATAAAAGATGGAAGCGTTATCATAAATACGGCAATTCGCACCTTTCCTTATTTCGAGGCGATGAACGCTCTCGGATCGGTCGTCCGAACGTCGCCTTGAGCCGCCCGTACTCTATCGCATAACCAAAATGAGGCATAAGGTTCGCGGTCCGAATGCGTCTTGCCCCCTCGATCGTCAGGAAGACGCAAACCGCATGTATGGAGTCGCAGGCGATAGAAAACAATCCGAGCAGCACGTAAGTCATCGGCCTCCCTCACTTTCACATTATTTGGCAACGATTGTCCGTTATGCGTTCGAATTTTCGAACGCTTACGCAATTTGCCGCCTATTTATAAGCAAGCAAATAACGTGCCAATAATGTCCAAGGAGCGAACCGGTTACTCATCTGCATGCCGAATGTCGTTACTTGGGCTGCACCCAGCCTTGCTCATAGACGTAACGCATAAGCTGAACCCGATTTTCCAAATGCAGCTTCTGCAAAATGTTTTTCATATGGTTCTTCACCGTATGCTCCGAAATGACCAGCTGTTCCGATATTTCCCGGTTCGATTTTCCGCGCGCCACCCATTCCAGTATTTCTCTCTCCCGCGCGGTCAGCGGTCCGCGTTCCTCGTGAACGGTTTGCTCTTTAGGCGTAAACTCCTGCAAAATACGGATGGCCAGCTCCTTCGACATCGGCGCTTCGTCGGTGACGATCGCCCGTAAATATTCGTGCCAAGAGGAAGGGTGCAAGTTTTTGAGCAGATATCCTTGGGCCCCTTTCTTCAGCGCTTCGAACAGATTGGCGATGTCGTCCGATACCGTTACGATCACGATCTTTACATAGGGAAACCGGCTCTTGATCGCTTTCGTCGCTTCCAGGCCGTCCATTTCCGGCATATGGATATCCATCAGCACGAGATCCGGCATCATCCGCTCCGTCATTTCTATCGCTTGCTTCGCGCTTTGCGCTTCGGCAACGACTTCGAACATCGTGTCGATGCTCAGAATATCGCGCATGCCTTCCCTCGCATGCGCCGAATCGTCCACGATCAGGACGCGGAACACATTATTCATCATTTCCCCTTCTTTCGAATGACCATCTTCGTTTCCTTCTCCAGACGCTCAAGCGTCAGCTCCCAACCCATTTCCTTCGCCCGGTCCCGTAAAATTTGCAAGCCGTACTTGTCCGGCATGGCAAAAGGATCTCCTCCCAAAAAGCCTCGTCCGTCGTCCGTAACGGTACACGCCCAGCCGCCGTCCGCCATCGTTTCGCATTCCGCGCTGACCCGTTCGGCTTGAGCATGCTTGCGTACGTTCAGCAGCGCCTCGCGCAGTGAAGCGTACAGCTCGACCTTTTCCTTGGCGGAAAGCCGCTCTTCGGGCAGCTCCCAGCGGAAGTCTACGGCCATTCCCGTATCGTTCGCCGTTTCGGCAATCAAGGATCGAATGGACTCCATCCACGGCATCGTATCAGGTACAGGAGGCTTTCGCAAATTGGCGATCGCCTGCCGGACGTATTCATTGACTTGATGCACCGTTTTGCGCAGCTTTCCGATCTGCACCGCATGGTTCTCGCTTCCTCCGCTGCGCTCCAGCTGGTCCACCTTGACCGACAGCAAAAAAAGCGATTGCGCAATGCCGTCATGCAGCTCCCGGGCAATCCTTTCGCGTTCCACAAGCGCCGCCTTCAGTGCGCGCTCCTTGTTCAGCTCCTCCTGTGTCGTTTCGAGAATCGAAAACAGCTTGACCGAAAGCGTCACCGTTACGACAAAAACCAGAATCGGCGCGAGCATGTTCCCGACCTCCATCGAAACGAGGGACATGAGCAAATCGTGCCTGACATACTCCCAAATCCCGATGGTAAGTGTCGGAATCGTTAAGATCAACCATTTGATTTCTTTATAGGACATCCGTTTCCCTCCAGCTCCATCAGACGACAACGCCAAAAATGCACCGTACGCCCGGCCGTCCTTTGAACAAAAAAGGCGGTTTTTGGGCAGACTGGTGCTTTCATTGTATAAACCTGTGTGAAACTTGTCCATGCTAAACAGAAGGAGGTGAATGCAAAATGGCAAAAGATGTATTGTGCGAAGTCAATTCCTGCAAATATTGGGCGAACGGTAACAAATGCAACGCTTCTTCCATCTATGTGGTCAGCCATCGCGGCAAACAGGCGGTAAATTCGGAAGAAACCGACTGCAAAACATTCGAATCGAAAATCTAGATCGAATGCCCTGTGCCTCAAAACCAATCTCAAGCTTTACGAAACGGGCAGCCTTCGGCAAAAGGCTGCCTGTTTTGTCGCTTCGGTAATCAGTATTACCAAGAATGATAATTATTATCACACATTTGCCTGATTCTCATATGCTTATCCCAACTGCTCAACATACGGAAAAGAGATGACGCCAACGTCATCTCTTTTTTGATGCCTGTCAAGGCAATGCAATATCGAACTCGGCAAGCATCCCGCTGAGCAAGTTTAAGGATAACCCGACGACGGAGTAGTAATCCCCGTCTATTCTGTCGACGAAAGTCGCGCCAAATCCTTGCGCCGCATAGCTCCCGGCCTTGTCCATCGGCTCGCCGGTCGCGATATACCGCCTGATTTGCGCGTCCGTCAGCGCCTGAAGCGTAACGTCGGTCTTCTTGTTGCGCACTAGCAGACGCCCCGAGCGGCGATCGATGCAGGCGATGCCCGTGTATACCTGATGTACGGCTCCTTGCAGAAGCTTCAGCATGCGGAATGCGTCTTCCTCGTCCGCCGGTTTGCCGTAGACAACGCCGTTCAACACCACAATGGTGTCTGCGCCGATAATAATGCCCGAGCCGTCTTCCTCGGCCAAACCTGAAGCCGTGTCGCGAACCGTTCCCGTGCTTTGGCTTTTAAGCAGTTCGTTAACGGCTTCCGCTTTGCGCAGCGCGAGCTGCTCCACCATTGCGGCCGGAGCCGTTCCTTCCTCCACCGTTTCGTCGGCATGACTGACGACGATACGAACGGGCAAACCAAGCATGCGAATAAGCTCCTGCCTTCTAGGCGAAGAGGAAGCTAGTATGAGCGTCATCTTTCTCTCCATTTTTCTTTCCTCCGATTGGTCTTCCGTCTCTGTACGATTCTCTTACAGCTTCCGGTAAATCCATATTGCAGCTATCATCATGATGATGCTGATTAAGTTAAGCCTGATTTCAAGCAGCAGATCGTAACGGATCACCTGCAAATCCGCTTTCGGATGCCAGTTGATTTCCGCCGACTTCGTCAGAAACGATATGCCCGGCACGGAAGCGAGCAGCTGCGTAATAATCGCCCCGGCGATCAGCCCGATGACGATGAACAAAATAAGTGTCCAGTTCGACTTTTTCATCCGCGTCTCTCCTCATTCTCGCCCACAAACTATCATTCCCATTATACGGATTCGGACAAACCAATACAATGAAAGCCTTCCTTAGCTATCGCGCCTATCCTCAAACGGCAATATCCGTCAAAATTCGGCAATAGGGAAATATTTCATGGAAAACGCTACCGCATCCTGTGATAAAATGAACGCTGGGGAGGTACAGCTTACGATGAGAAAGTTATGGGTAACCCTATGCGCAGCCACTTGCGCCATGATGGTGGCGGCAGCTCCCGCCTCCGCCTTTAAGGTCGTCGTCGACGCCGGTCACGGCGGACGCGATCCGGGAGCGGTAAGCGCGGGCGGACTGCAGGAGAAATACGTCAATCTGGACATCGCCCAGCGGCTTAAGAACGAACTGCTGAGCCGGGGATACGAGGTGTCGATGACGCGGGATTCGGACGTCTACCTGTCGCTCGCCGAGCGAGTCGAATTTACGAACGAACAGAATGCCGACATTTTCGTGTCGGTTCATGCGAACTCCCATCCGTCATCCTCAGCCAAAGGATCGATGGTCCTGTATTACGATGCGGCATATCCGCAAAACGACTACCCGTCGAGCGCGGAAATGACCGCCTGGAGCGATGTAAGTAAACTGCTGGCGCAGCAAACGCTTGACGGCGTCGTGCGAAGCGCCGGAACCGAAAACGACGGCCTCGTGCCGAGCGCCGTCTATGTCGTCAGGATGGGAACGATCCCGAGCGTGCTTGTGGAAACGGCATTCTTGTCCAACCGGTCGGATGCCGCACTACTGGCGGACGCATCGGTCAGGCAGTCAATGGCCGAAGGCATCGCGAAGGGCATCGCCGAATATGCGGCGCTTCCGTTCCCGGACATTACGAACCACTGGGCCAAATCCTCGATCATGCGGTTGAAGGAAAAAGGGATTGTCAACGGCATTAATCATTATTTTTACCCGGACAAGCCTCTCACCCGCGCCCAATTTGCCGCGATTCTCGATCGCGCCTTTCATTTCGAGGAACCGAAGCCCGGCCAGAGCGGCGTCTGCCCGAAACCAGCGGAAACGGCTAAACAAACCGCCGCGAACGTCTCGGTAACGGGAAGCGTATACGGCGGCGAATGCAGCCCCGTTCCTGCTTCCTTCCGCGATTTACCTGCTACATACTGGGCGTACGAAACGCTAATGAAAGCAGCCAAGCTGCGCTACATGGACGGTTACGCGGACGGCACGATTCGTCCGGACCAGCCGATTACCCGCGCGGAAGCCGCTGCTCTGCTCGACCGGATCGTCGGCTCGAAGCTGCCTGCAGCAACTTCCGGCTTCGACGATGTCGCGGATACCATGTGGGCGGCCAAAGCGATTGGAAGACTGCATGCCGCAGGCATCGTCGGCGGTGTAGCGGATAATCTGTTCGCGCCGTCCCGCACCATTACCCGCGGCGAAATCAGCGCGATGATGGACCGGTATTTAAGCCGCTAGTCCAGTAAACGCTTTTCCCGTATGAACCGAAACGTAAACGGCTCCTCGTCCGGATTCGATCCGCGACGATGGAGCCGTTTTGGCTTTCTACTTGTTGGAGGATACCGATTATGCCGCCGTCTGCTTCTGTTCCCCCGGCTTCTTCAGCTTAAACAGGGGAATGACGAATAGAAGACCGATGACGAACACGGCACCTGCCGCTACAAAAATGGCAAGCAGCGAAAACTGATCCTTGAGCCATCCCGAGACGCTCATCGCGAGGACCATCATGCCCATAAAAAACGGATTCAACACCCCGTTGACGCGGCCGATGAACGACTGCTCCGTGTTTTGCAGGATAAGCGTACTAATCCCGATCATAAAGCAAGGGAGGAAAAATCCCATAATGAATTGCGCGACTACCGTAAGCGGAATCGAAGTCGACATGCCCATCGCCGCCGCCGCGATCGCATCCGCGATCATCCCGATGGCCAGCAGTCTTTGCGGCGCGACCTTCTTCGACAGGGCGGCGATCAGTCCGCCGCCGATCAGCATGGCGATGCCGTTCACCATCATGAACCACTGCAGATTCTCCTTCGGCAAGCCTAGCCGTTCCGTGAGCACGAATACTCCGAGAGGCTGCATAGAGCCGCTGGCGAGTCCAATGGCGGCGAATGTGCCGGCAAGCCCGCTCAGAACGGCGCTCTTCCTTACGTATCCGATCCCTGCGCCAAGCTCCCGCCAGAAGCCTTCGGACGTCTGCGCCCGTTCTTCTTTGCGGTCAGCCGGGAGCTTCGTCAGTACGGCTGCGGATAACAGGAATGCGATTCCCGTTATGACGATGGACGTCTGAATGCCGAAGTTCTGATAAACGACCGATCCGATCGCGGGACCGGCAATCATGAAAATCGCAGTGATCGTTTGCAGAAGCGCCATCCCTTGCTGAACCTTCTCTGCCGGAACGTGCTGCTTGAACAGCTTCATGCCCGACGGCTGCGAAAACTGAGACAGGATAGCGGAGATGAATGTGGCGAAGAACACGGCCTTCCACGATCCGAGAAACAACGTGGCGAAGACGGCAAAGACGGAAACCGCGCTAAGCACGTCGCACCAGACCATCGTCCGCTTAGGACGCCAGCGGTCTGCGAACGTACCGCCGATGAAAGAGAACAGGAAGATTGGGGCGAACTCCGCCACCGAAATGAGAGATACGGCGTAAGGATCATTGCCGGTCTTCTCCATGACGAACAACAATACCGAAAAATTTCGTACCCAAATGCCGATTTGCAGCAGCACGTTGGACAATAGAATCGTACGCACGAATGCGTTCTGGAATAGGCCCTTTCCTGCGGCCTTGTCGTTATTCATTTTTCCACACCTTTCTTATGATAGCCGCGCTCGCCGTACGGCTGAAGCTCGTCGAGCCATTTACGCTCCAGCGCCTGCAGCTGCTTTTTGTAATCGCGGACGACATCGGCGCGCATCCCTTCGGGGCTCTTAATATCCCGGTAATCGAACAATACATCGTCTCCCGTGTCGAGCAGTTCCAATACCTCGATCGTAAAACGCGTCTCCCCGCAAACCTTCCATTCGCTTTGCAGCTCCTTGTTCCGATGAACGCCGCTCGTCAGCTGAAACCGCTGGCTGTTGATCGTTCCTTGGATGTTCGGACTGGGGATTAGCAGCAGTTTGCCGTTCTCTTCGTTGCGAATGCGAACAATGCCCATATCGCGCTTCGTTTGCTCATAATTCAACAATAACTCTTCTCTTCTGTTCATTTCTCTTCCTCCTGGATTCCATCCATTCTAAACTTTCACCCAATAGGCACTGCAATCCGGCTGCCGGTCCATAAAGCCGTACTCGATCATGTACCTGCGCAGCGTTACGTAGTCGGCGAACGCTTCCTTCAGCACCGCGTTCACTTCCTTCTCGGTATACGTGCGATTGATTTCAAACCGTTTGATCAAATGTCTCAGGATGGCGATTTTGCGCTTTTCCTTTCTGGGAAACTCGCTGATCGCTCCGTCCAGTCCGTCCTTGAAATACGTATTGAGAAACAACGCGTTTTCCTCTTCCGTTATCACGAATCTTTCATCCAAGACCGTCGCCGTCCGGTGGATCGGTATAAGCTGCTGCTGCTTCTCCGGCTTGTCGTTCATGAGCTCCATGATAGCCAGAAACACTTTGGCCTGCTTCGCTTTCTCCCGCAGCGTAAACCGGTGGTTGCGTATGGTGGAGGTGCTTCCTCCCTCCAGCTCCTTGACGATCTCCGCATCGCTCATCCCTTGTTGAAAGCTGTGAATAAGCTGCTTCTGAAGATCGGTCAAGCCGGTGAGCTTCTTATCGAGACTCATCAAGTAGTCGAACATCGACGTATGGGCTTCGGCAATATGATGGCGTACGTATTTCTTCGCTTCGTAAAATACGCCGTCATGCGGGTATACGATGCCTTCTTCAAACCGTCTGCTGCAAACCAGACAAATATAGGACTCGCTTGCTTCCTCATAAACGAATCCGCGCTTCATTTCATCTAAGGAAGCATTCCAAAACAATTCAGAAATATCTATCAAAACAAACACCTCTCGATATCGTTTATTTATTATATAGACATCATAATCGAATGTTTATTATTTTTCAAGCAATTCAAATCAATAAACCAAACATTTTTTATTTTCGTCTAGAAAATAAGCAAACCTATTAACCAAATCGTTTATTGGATAAAACATGCATAAGCATAGGGTTGTCCAGCCATACTAATCACATCTTATAAAAAGGAGGTACGCGTGCAATGCGTAAACTATCGACGGCGCTCGTTACGGCGGGATTGCTGGCTGCACTCGGCTTCGGCGGCATGCAGGCTTATGCGGACCACCACCAAGCGCAGGAAGAATCGGCCAAGGTCCAGTTGACGGATCAGCAAAAGAACGAGCTCGCAGCCCTGCATAAAGATATTTTGGCAAAGAAAAAAGAAGTCATCGGCAAATACGTCAAATTCGGCGTCATGTCCGAGGAAAAAGGCAAGCATGCGGTCGATCGCATGGAGAAGCGTTACGAGAAGCTGGAGCAGAACGGCTTCATTCCCAAATGGGACAAGCATCATAAACGGGAAAAGGACGAACACCGCAATCCATAGCTTCGTTCGATTTCGTTAAAGCATTCCGCAAACCGGAACCATCGGCCTGAGCCGATGGTTTCTTCCTTTTTCACCCAATTGTGGATTGTTCACATTTTTCTAATCTTAGCTTAAGTTCGGTTCGCTACAATATGTATTGTCGATATCGCATGCTAGGAGGAATGATAAATGGATTTTCGACGCTATTCCATACTTGCGCTGCTTGCCTGTATCGGACTCGCTTGGGCCTTCCCCGTTCATGCCGACTCTTCGCCTGAATGGACCGGTTACCGGATGATCGCGCACGCGATGGGCGGCATCAACGGCCATGACTATACGAATTCGTACGAGGCTTTCTTGGTGAATTATGAGAAAGGGCACCGCGTTTTCGAGGTGGATCTGATCTTGACGGAGGACGGCAAGCTGGCGGCCCGGCACGATTGGCTCGCTTATACGGCCGACCTGCTTCAGCCGGAGCTTCCCGAGGAGAAGAAGGGCGTATCGCTTACGCTCAGAGACTTTAAGGGAACGCCGATTCTGGAGAAATACAAGGCGCTTTCGTTCAAGGATATCGTCAAAATGATGCAGCAGTATCCGGATATTTATTTGGTGACCGATACGAAAGAAACCGATCCCGTGCTTGTGACCGAGCAGTTCCGGCTGATCAAGGAAGGCGCCGAAGCCGTCGATCCGGCGATCTTGAACCGCATAATTCCGGAGCTTTACACGGAAGATATGGTGAAGACGGTCATGGACATCTATCCGTTTCCCAATAAGCTGTACTCTCTGTACCAGTCTTCCGATCCGGATGAGGAAATATTGCGCTTCGTCCGCGAGAACGGCATTCAAACGGTCGCTATGCCGGTCGAAAGGGCGCAAATGATGCCGGAGCTGATGCAAGGTCTGAACGATCTCGCCGTCAAGACGTACGTTCACTCCGTGAACAGCGAGGAAGAAATTCGCGCGATGACCGCTTTGGGCGTTTATGGCGTCTATACGGACTTTCTGGGGAACGAGCAGGAGCGGTTTTTCGCGGACGGCGCGGCGCCTGCGATAGCCGGCGTACAGCAAACGGCTGCGACAATCATGCCGCGGGCTGAGACGTCGCATGCGGCCGAAGCGGCCAAAAGCCGGTGGGGAACGCTTGAAACGATTGCGGTTAGCGGTGCGTCCGGTTTTTTGATCGCTATGGTAACGCTGCGGTTTGCACTCGGTAAACGAAGCCGGTATAGCCGGTAAAATGAAAAAGGGGCTGCTCCCAAGCGCATCTGCGCTTGCGGAACGAGCCCCTTTGGTTTTAATCGTTCATGACCGCGGCTGGCGCCGCATCGATTTTATGGGCTGCCAGAGCCCTGCAGTGATTGTCGTCGCATATGCCGTACAACGTTTTGACGCCGTTCGTCGGAACGGTATCGATGATTTCCCCGCAGCATTGACAAAGGATGACGCCAAGCTGATGCTTCGTTACTGAAGTTTGTATTACCTCGCTAACGCTTCGCTCCATGATAACTCCACGCTCCCTTTTTCCGCTTTCGCGACATATTCGGCAAAATCGATGACCCGGCTTGCATAAGCCCACTCGTTGTCGTACCAGGCAAGCAGCTTGATTTGATTGTCTGCGACCATGAGCGACAAACCGTCGATTACCGCCGATTTGTCATTGCCCGTATAGTCGCTGGACACGAGCGGCAGCTCGTTATATTCCACGATTGGAGCGAGCTTTCCGCTGACCGCTTGCCGGATGGCATCCTTCACTTCCTCTTTCGTAACCGGCCGCTTCACCAGCGCAGTCAAGTCGACCAAAGATACGTCTTGCGTCGGCACGCGAAGGGAAATGCCCTGCACGCGGGAAGCCAGATGCGGCAGCACGCCTGCAAGCGCCTTGCCTACGCCCGTCGAGGTCGGAATGATCGATTGCGTGCAAGCGCGGGCTCTGCGCAAATCTTTATGCGGATTATCCATATGATTCTGGTCGTTCGTAAAGGCGTGCACCGTCGTCATCCAGCCTTGCTCGAGCTGAAACGCTTCATCGAGAATGTGGAGGATCGGCGCCAGGCAGTTCGTCGTACAGGAAGCCGTCGACAGCAGCCGATGCCGCTGGGGGTCGTAGGAAGCTTCATTCACGCCCATCACGACGGTTAGATCGACGCCGCTTCCGGGTGCTGTCAGGATGACCCGGCCCGCTCCGGCCGTCACATGCTTGGCGGCGCCTTGACGATCGTTGAACTTCCCGGTCGCGTCGATCGCGATATCGATGCCGAGCCGCTCCCAAGGCAGCTGAAGCGGATCCCGCTCCATCACGATGTCGATCGCCTGGCCGTTGATCAGGAGCCTTTTATCCTCTATGTCGATATCCGCATCCCATTTGCCGTGAACGGTATCGTATTTAAGCAGATGTGCAACGGTTTCCACCGGGCTCGTCGTATTTATCGCCGCAATTTCGGCAGCGGCCAAACCTTTACTAAACGCACGCCGCACTAGCAGCCTGCCGATTCTCCCCATACCGCTGATTGCCAATCTCCGTTTCATCGTCGACCCCCAGTTCGTTAAGTAAGACGTCTTGATCTATGTATATCATACAATTATTTTATTTATGACGCAATATATAAAGGCACATTTTCTCTATTAGTATGTATTATATAAGAGGAAAGGAGCAAAATCGTCATCAATCATACACACTTTTCCGATTCACGCCGCTAGGCTTGTATGTCTGCTCTCCTTGTATTCATACCCCGGGACAGCAAAAAACAGTGACAACGACTCGTCACTGTTCGCTAACCATTATTACGTCAAGCGTACCGCAATCATTTTCGAAAAGATCCGAATTCGACCTTCACCGGCTGGGCCGGCGGCGCGCAGCAAAGCGAAAGATCGCGGGCATCGCCGGCGGATTCGAACTCGGAGTCTTCTTTCGTGCAGAAGATCTCCCAGGCGTTGCCGTCCGGATCGTAAACCCAAACTTTGTCCTGTACGGCGTAGCAGCAGGTCGTGTTCATCTCGTCGATCAGAAGTAATCCGGTTTGCCTTAGACGTTCCCCCATCGCAAGCACATCTTCGGTACCGTCTACCTGAAAGCCGAGATGGTTTAATACGCCATTTTTCTCGAACGGACGAACATTTAAGGAAAAGTGCAAGGCAGGGCTATCAAGTTCAAACTTGGCATAATTCTCCTTAACTTTTGTCGGCTCGGCTCCGAAGAAGGCGCGATAGAAAGCCAGTGACTTTTCGAGATCCGTGCAATTGACGGCAACGTGCATTCTTTTGATCATCGTAATCGCTCCTTTACGGATACATTTTCTTCAAAGCCTCTTTTTGCGCCGGCTTGACGTTAAGAACGGGGCGTATGCTTTTGGCTAGTTCCTCCGCCTCCTCAATCGTCTTGCTTACGCCAAGCTCGATCAGCACAGCAACGGCAACCGCACCGGTACGGCCTCTGCCTCCGTTGCAATGAAAAGCCACCTTCTTGCCATCGCGGTAAGCCTTCACGACTTCATCCGCAGCTTGTTTAAAGAGCGCCTCCTGGTTCTCCCCCGCATCGTCGCCAAGAGCTATTTTTATCCATTCTACATTGGCTTCCGGGTATGCGCATTGCTCCGCTTCGCCCCGCAAGTCCACAATGACTTCGCACTGCTCGTTCTTCACTACTTGTTCGACATCGGCTGCTCCGCACATAAAAATCTTATCGTCATACAACGCTTGATACGCTTTTTCCACACTGATCCCTCTCCTCTGAGTATATTTATCCGAACTATTGCCCAGTTGCACTCCCTTTAAAGTACTTTCGCTGGAACCGGAGCGCGACGTTAACAAGCGCAATCATCACAGGCACCTCAACCAGCGGGCCGATTACGGCCGCGAAAGCCGCACCTGAATGAATACCAAAAACGCCAATGGCTACCGCAATGGCCAATTCAAAATTGTTGCTTGCCGCCGTAAACGCGAGCGTAGAGGTCACCGGGTAACCGGCGCCGGCTTTTTTACCCATGAAGAACGATATCAGAAACATGATTACGAAGTAGATGAGCAGCGGAATTGCAATGCGAACCGCATCCAGCGGCAAAGTGACGATCGTTTCGCCTTTTAACGCGAACATGACGACGATGGTAAACAATAAGGCCATCAGCGTAAGCGGACTGATTTTAGGAATAAACGCTTGCTCGTACCAGACGCGGCCTTTCGCCCTAACCAAAGTGAATCGCGTGATCATTCCGGCGAGAAACGGGATCCCTAAATAAATAAACACGCTTTTGCCTACTTCAAGGATCGTAATGTCCACTACCATTCCTTCGAGCCCAAACCATCCCGGCAGCACCGTTACGAAGACGTATGCATAAACGGAGTAAAACAATACTTGAAAAATCGAGTTAAACGCGACTAAACCGGCAGCGTACTCCGTATCGCCTTTGCATAGATCGTTCCATACGATGACCATCGCGATGCATCTGGCCAAGCCGATCATGATCAAGCCGACCATATATTCCGGGTATCCGTTCAAAAACAGAATAGCCAGAACGAACATGAGGATCGGTCCGATCACCCAGTTCTGAACGAGGGAAAGCCCGAGGATTTTGCCGTCACGGAAGACGCGCCCCAGCTCCTCATAGCGGACTTTGGCAAGCGGCGGATACATCATCACAATCAACCCGATTGCGATCGGAATCGAAGTCGTCCCCGATTGAAACTCGTTCAGAAGATCGACGAAGGACGGCATCGCGAAGCTTAGAACGATCCCCGCAGCCATGGCTAAGAAGATCCATAACGTTAAATAACGGTCAAGAAAAGATAGTCGTTTATCGGTTTGTTGGCTCAAACGGACTCAGTCCCTTCATAAAAATGGGGTTATTTTCCTTCCCGGCAGACGCCCGTGAACCGGCAAAACACTTCGCGCAGAACGAGCGGGCTTTGCAGGTTGCAATCCTTTTGCAAGCCGATCGACTCTTTACTTGCCCTCTTTGACGAACTGCTCGATGCGGTTCTTTATGTCGTCGCGAACGGTACGGAACTTAGCCATGATTTCCTCTTCCGCTCCCGTCGCTTTCGCGGGATCATCAAATCCCCAATGCCATTTGACCACGTTCTTGTTCGAAATGACCGGACAATGCTCATCCGCATGGCCACAAAGCGTGATCACGTAATCGGCGCGGTTCAAAAGCTCCGGATCGATAACATTGGATGAATGGCCGCTAATGTCGATACCGGCCTCTTTCATCACTTGAACGGCTCGCGGATTTAAGCCATGCGCTTCCAATCCGGCGCTTTTCACTTCGTACCGTTCAGCTCCAAGAGCGCTTAGAAAGCCGTCGGCGATTTGGCTGCGGCAGGAATTTCCCGTGCAAAGGAAGTAAACCAGCTTCTTGCTCATCGTATGTGTTCCCCTTTGTTATAATAGTGATACTACATTGTCCCCTTTACTCGCAACGATTGGCGCACCCTGCTTTGATTTCGTCCAGCTTCTCCTTTTGTGAAGGAAGATGCTCCAGCAGTTCTTGCAGGTAGGGCATATCCCCGATTTCTAAGGAATAATAAATCCATTGCCCTTTGCGGGTTTCTTTTACGAGTCCGCCATCCTTCAATTTCCTCATATGCTGACTGACGTTCGGCTGGCTCGTTTGCAGCAGCTCCGCCAAGTCGCACACGCAGCATTCCTGTTCTTTGAGATACGCCAAAATCGTCAGTCTGGTCTTGTCGCCCGCCAGCTTGCATACCTCCGCCAGCCTATCGATGGATACCATACCTTCGCCTCCTCAGTCGCTTATGGGGACATTTAACCCCCGAAGCCATTCCATAACTATACCTTGCCAGCCCAATACAAATAATCGCATTTTATTCGGCCCCATTTCTCCGGCCTGTCATCTGTTAATGATTATATAATTAATTGATTATATTTAAAAGCGCTTTTAGGTTAAGGTTTTGTAAAGCGGTTCTCTAATCAAAAGACGGAGCCGGCAGCTCCGACGACATAAACGGATCGGAGCTGCCGGATGGATGTTGACGTTATCTCCTTTTTCTTGTCATCCAAAAAGCAATAAACAGAATACAGCAGCCCGTGAGGAAAGGTGCGAACATATTAACATCGAACAACAATCCCGCCAGCGCCGGACCCACGATATTTCCAACGCTTATATAGGCGTTATTCATTCCGGCTACGTAACCTTGTTCGGTCCCTGCCATCTTCGATAATTGTGTTTGAAGGGCTGGACGAAGCAGTGCCGTAGCGAAGAAAATTCCGGAAGTTACAAGGAAGAGGCTCCAAAAATCTTTGGCAAACAGAAGGACGACATAAGCGATGGAGGTAAAAAGGAGAGCGCCTTTTATCACCTTGTTCTCACCGAACTTCTTGATCGCTTTAGCTACGACTAACGCCTGCATACCCACACCGATTACAGCGCCTGCGGTAAGGATCATGGCAATATTTTGGGGGGTGAAATGAAAGCGTTTCGTAACGTATAGACCTAGGACGGACTCAAAATTAGCGATTCCGAAGGTCATCACCAGGACAAGTACAAAGAGCATCGCATACTTGGATTTCAGCGATTTGGCATATAGCATGAGAAACGATTCCTTCCGGACAACCTTAGCCCGCGCTGCTTTCATTTGATCTTTCGATAAACTTTCAGGCAAACAAACGATTGAAAAAATAACTGCGGCAATAGCCGCACCGGTCGCTGCATAGAGCGGCACTTTCGTTCCGTACCCCGCCAGAAACCCGCCAAGTCCAGGTCCGATTACAAACCCGAATGACATCGCTGCGCCTAGTAGGCTATTTCCTTTGGCCCGCTCTTCAATTGTCGTAATATCAGCCACATAAGCCATCATTGGCGGAACAATCAAGGCTGCCGCCACTCCTTCCAGCAGTCTTGAGGCATACAGCATCCATAGAGCATCTCCAATTGCAAATAAAAATTTGGCTGCGGCAAAGACAATGACACCTGTAAGAATGAATGCTTTCCTCCCGTATCGATCAGACAGTTGTCCGGTTTTTGGAGAACACAAAAAAACCTCCTTATCCGTTACTGGATAGGAGGCAGGCATACGAACAAAAAAGGTACGCTGCTCCCGACAAAGAAGCAACGTCCTTATTGTTATTATCTAAAAGCCCGCACTAATCCTATCCAGAAAATTCGTAAGCATACGATTTTTTCTTAGTGGAATAGGATTAGTGGATCATTGGCTTGGGGTCACCCTTTCGAAACTTATTGCTTGTTAGCAAATCATAAGGTTTTGGATAAGGTCAATGAAGGGACTTGTGACGAAATCGCCGGTTATACTAGTTTGCAGCGTTACGATTCCCGGGAAATCCGAGGCATGCTGCCCCCGCAAGCTGCTGTGAACGGTAAACGATGAATTTGCATAAAAAGGCTGCCCGGTGAAAAGCACGGGCAGCCTTACTCGCATTACGATTGTGCATTAATCGTTTGGAGCAGCTCTTTCTCGGCCAGAACAAATTGCATCATATACGTTTGCGCCTGCCACAGCATCGTGGATGAAGGCGTCTTTTTATATTCGTCAATCGATTTCTTCACCGAATTCATGGCATTGTTCATTTTATTGATTTGCGCCTTGGCTTCTTCCTGGGCTCCGTCGGCAACTCCGGCCGCCGCCTGCGTCCACGCTTCATGCGCGGTTTTGACCGACTGAACGGTAGCGTCGTCGAGAGGGGTCAGACTGGTTTCTTCCAGATGCATAAGCGTTAGCTTGCTAGCCATCTGAACGAGTTTGTCGGATTGGGTCAAATAATTTTGCAGCGCATCCTTGCTGCCGCTCCAGCGGACGCTTTTCAATTCGGGCAGCGTATAGGCTTTCACATAGATGTCGGTTTTCTCGGCCTGCAGCTGCTTGCTAAGCGCTTGTGCGCTTTCCTTATTGGCGGCAAGACCAATATAAACATACGATTTATCCGTTGTTTCCGTTACCGCGGCAAGTCCTTTTTTGCGCAAATCCGCCTGCGCGGTCTCCGCCCCTTGCGCGGTCGCGAAGCTGCCTCCTTGGAGCACCGTATACGAACGCGCCGGAATATTGACTGCGACGGACGAAGCCGCCACGCTTCCTCCAGTCGCGCCTGTCTGCGTCCCGCTTGCCGCAGTCTGCTTTTTGCCCGCATCGCCGGCTCCGCTCGTGCCCGTTTGATTCGGAGCGCTTACGGCGGTTTCCTGCTTGCCGTTCAGCTCGGGCAGCTTATCGGTTTCCGCCGCCTTGTCGTCCGAGAACATCGACAGCACGAAAAATCCGAGTGCCACCCCCGTCACGACCGCGCCGGTCACCGAAGCGGTAATTTTCATCCACGGTGTCCGGGTATGTCGAATATACCGCGAGCCCGTTACGGAAACGCCGGCAAACCCGGCATTTTTCCGGTCATGGTCGCATTCCGCTCCATAATACCCGCTCACCGGATCATAGCGCGTGTCCCGATAACGGTTTTCTCCGCGGCCGCCTTGCGAATACCGCCTGCTGCCGCCTTGCTCGTCGTCTTCCTCCATGCCCGTCCCCGCATGAAACGTCGGCTCCTCAGGCTCCGGCCATTCGGTCATTTCGCTTTTGGCGCCTCGGACGATATCCTTCTTATCCGGCTGTTCGCCCCTCCCGAAAGGCTGAGGATCGCGTTCGAAGCGCTCGTCGCGGTTTTCCGCTCTGCTTGCGCGTCCCGTTCCCGGCTCGTTCGACGGCCGCTGCTTCCTTTCATTCGATTCGCGGATCAGCTGCTCGATCCGGCGGGTTTCCGCATCGTACGGACTGTCCCACGCGCCGTAGTCGTTCGTATAAGGGTTTATTTCCCGAGCCGCCTTCTCTACGCGGAATTCCTCTTCGCGCAGTTGAATCACCTTCGGCTCTTCCGTCTGTTCCGGCTTGTTCGGCCGCTGATCCCGGTTATTGATCCGGTATGTAATTTTCGATTTTTGCATCCGACTCTCTCCCTTGTCCTAAAGTACTCTACTAGAAACATATGAGAGATAGGACAAAGATATGTCTTCCGCATACTACCCGTTTACGCTTTCTTTCCCGTCCAGCAACTGCCGGCATTCCGCGGCGTAACGCTCCGCACCTTCGTATGCGGGATAAAGCATCAGCGTTCGTTCGAAATACTCAAGGGCTTCGGCGTACTCGGTCCGCTCATAGCCGCATAGCCCAAGATTATAGCAGGTGGCGGCCGAATCCGGATCCGTTCGCAGCGATTCTTGGAATAATTGCGTCGCTTCCTCATACCTGCCCATCGCAAAATATAGAGATGCTAGAGTAAAAGCGATATCCTGCGAACCGTCCGCAACCGGATAACTTGCCTCCCGCACGCGTTTCAATACGTCATCCGCTTCCCCTCGATCTGCGGCATTCGCCTGCGCAAGCAGTAGGTATAGCCGATCCGCCGCTTTCTCCGCCATGCTGCTGTCGTACCCGCTCAATCGTATCCATGCGAGCAGTTGGCGCAAATCAAGCGCATGGACGTTGTTCCAAAAACTCGCTTTTACTTGATAGAAATCGTCCGGATTAAAATGTTCATAGAAAAGCTCGTGCGCCAGCCGGGTTTCCGTATACGATTGAGGGTGGGAAACGGCCATAAGACAAGCCAAATGCATGCCGCTTCGGTCATACGGCGAACCGAGCGGTTCGATCCCCTTCTGCTTGTAGAGCGAGTACAGCGCATGAAAATTCATCGGCAGCGAGACGCTTCCCGCATAGGGCACCGGCTCCGGGACGGGCTGCCGCTCGAGCTCCTCCAGTCGTGCGGTCCCTTTGTCTGCGGCAAGAAGGACAAGCTCCTGCCCTGTTGTTAGCGCCGCAATCCGCTCCAGACATCCGAGCGCTGCGGAAGGAAACAGGATATGCGTGCCTTCGCCGCTGAGGAGAGAGCGATACTCCTTAAGCACCCGGTTGTAACCGGCATGCGCGTAGCAGTCGCCCTTAACGGGATGATACGAAATGTGCAGCGGCAGACGGTTCGTTGTCGCATCCTCCGAAGCCGGCGAAGGCCGATCGGCAACCCGGCATTCGCTGACGGTCCCGTTCTCGTAATAAAATAAATCCTGCGGAATGCTGTCAAACACAAAATTGGCTATGACGATGACCGGATGCTCCAGATCGCCGCCTCGAATGGTCCGGCCGCCGACCTGTAGCGATAGTGCTTCGCTGCTGCCGGCATCGAACAGGCAATAATCGAGCTGTCCCTTTTCTGCAAAAGGCAGCAGCTTCGGATTGACGCTCCACTCCTCCACATAGTTCATCGAAATATCGCTCATCACATAACGATAACCCGGCGATTGCACCGCCAGAGGCTCCATCAGCCTGTCCAGTCGACGAAGAATATGATAGGCGAGCTGACCCGAGCCTGCGCCCAGCTCCACGATATGAACGGGCTGGCTCGTCCCCGGCTTTATCCTGCTCCTGTCACGCAGAAATCCGGCTATCACAGCAGCGTAGGCATGCGCGATGAGCGGATTGCTCGTCACGTAATAAGGAAGCTCTCCGCGCTGCCAGGCACGGACCCCTTTTTGCTCATAGTAACGTCTCTGCATGCGCCAAATCGCCGATTGCGACAGACGGGTTCCCATAGCTGCTGCCTCCGTTCGAATATGTAACTAACCTTGCCTTCCATGCTCATGCCTATATCCATACCTGATTCCGTTCCTGTTCCTGTTCCTGTTCCTGTTCCCGTTCCCATGCCCATGCCCATTCCTATACTCATTCTCATACCAACACCCCTACCAATACCCTTACCATTTTCCCGTTCCCACATCAATACCTATGCCCATTCCCACAACCATGCCTATTCGCATCCTGCGTTTACCTTTGCCGCTTTTTTAGGTCCATTGTGGAGGCGATGAAGGTTAGACGACGTCAAGGACTGCTAATCTCCGAATATTCAAAAAAACCGCGGATTAGACGACGCCAAAGGCTCTTATCTTGCCGGAAACCAGCTGGAACCGCCTATCCGAGGCAATTAGACGACGCAAGGGACTGCTAAATCCCCGAATACTCAAAAAAAACGCGGATTAGACGACGCCAAAGGCTCTCTTATTTAGTTGGGAATCGTTAAGAATCAACTCAGAGTGTTACCGCTGTCCTCGCCGAAAGTGCGTCTGGCCTTAGTCTTTCCGACGGCTCCCACAGGCGCTAATGGTTTGCCGAAAACTTAGCTCCGAACAGGATTCAGACTTT
This sequence comes from Paenibacillus litoralis, assembly GCF_046244365.1. Lineage (NCBI taxonomy): Bacteria > Bacillati > Bacillota > Bacilli > Caryophanales > Paenibacillaceae > Paenibacillus > Paenibacillus litoralis. The sequence continues at coordinate 6,125,777 of NZ_CP176395.1, forward strand.
CATTATACAAAAAAAACGCCGGAGGTACCGCAGTACGCTCCAGCGCTTCGCTATGTTCGTTTAGGTCTAGCCTTTCCTGTCCTTCAGCGCTTTGGCCAAGCCGTCTGCGGCTTTCCAAATGTCACCGGCGCCCATCGTAATGACGAGATCCCCAGGCTTCACATGGCCATTCAAATAGCTTAGCACTTCTTCCTTCGTCGGAATGTGGCTGACGTTCGGATTGCTGTTCTGCCGAATCAGCTCCACCAGCTTCGCCGAGGTGATACCTTCGATTTGCTGCTCACCCGCCGGACTGTAAATGTCCGTGATGATGACCTCGTCGGCCTCCGGGAACGCCCGGCTGAACTGATCGAACAGGAAATAAGTACGCGTATAACGCTGCGGCTGAAAAACCGCAATGATCCGCTTGCCCGTCGCTTTCGCCGCGCTGATCGTCGCTTGGATTTCCGTCGGATGATGGGCGTAATCGTCGATGACCAGAATGTCGTCGACTTCGCCGAGCACCTGGAAGCGCCGTTTGGCACCGCGGAACTCGGTAATCGCTTCCGCAACCTGCTCGAAAGGCAAGCCTGCTTTCAGACAGGTTATGACCGTCGCCAGCGCGTTATAGACATTATGCCGTCCCGGTACCGAGAGCGTCACATCGCCGAGCACCTGTCCGTGATGAGTGACGCGGAACGACACTTTGCGGTCGCCAAGCGCGATATCCGTCGCTTTGTATTCCGCATCGGTATCGATGCCGAAGGTGACGACATCGCTTTTGATAATCGGCAGCAGCTCCCGGATCTCCGCATCGTCATTACATACGATTGCAATTCCGTCGGCCTTGACTTGGCTAAGAAACTTGGCATAAGCTTGCTTCAGCTTGTTGAAATCGCCGTCGTAATGCTCCAGATGATCGGCTTCGATATTCGTCACGATGCCGACGCTCGGCCGATACTGCAGGAACGAGCCGTCGCTTTCATCCGCCTCCGCAACGACGTACTCGCCTTTGCCCGCCTTCGCGTTGCTGCCGACATTCATAATTTCGCCGCCGATAATATAGGTCGGATCTTGGCCGCATTGCTCCATAACGAGCGATATCATCGACGATGTCGTCGTTTTGCCATGGGCGCCCGCTACGGCAACACCCTTGCGTTCGTTCATCAGTCGCGCCAGCATTTGCGAACGGTGGATAATCGGAATGTTCAGCTCGCCGGCACGTTTCATTTCTACATTGTCCTTGGAGAGCGCCGTCGAATATACGACAAGATCGGCTCCCTGCACATGAGCCGCTTCGTGCCCGATGTAAACGCGGGCTCCCTTGGCGGCGAGCTTCTCCGTAAGCTCTTGCTGGGCCAGATCGGAGCCGGACACATGATACCCCATTTCCAGCATCACCTTGGCAATCGCACTCATGCCATACCCGCCGATGCCGATAAAATGTACGCGTTCAGTCGTATTCACGATCTGCTCACCAGCCTTTTTCAGAATCTGTTTGATACAGCATCCATGTCCGTACGTCGGAAATTAAATACAACGTTCCGGAAACGACGCCTAGATCGTCCGGTCCCGTCTCTTTCTGCAGGAGGGTCAGCGCCTTCCGCCAGTCCGGCTCTACGATGACGTCAACCTTTCGCCCCGTTTCGGAAAGCTGCTCCCTCGCGAGCTCCGCCAATTCGGATGCGTTCATTTTTTTGAGAAAATCAGGCTCCGTAATGATTAAAGTATCCACCAATGGTAGTATATGCCTGAGATAGCCGGAATGATGCTTTGTCGACAGCATCCCCATCATAAATCGCAGCTTCCCGTATTGATACGTTTCGCGCAGCGCCTTCGCTAGCGTTTCCGCCCCTTCCGGGTTATGCGCGCCGTCGAGCAGCATTCTCGGATTGTCGGCCACCATTTCCAGGCGTCCCGGCCATTCGGTCACCTTCAGCGCATCCAGCAGCACCTCGTCCTCGATAACCAGCGCATTATACTGCCGCAGTACCTCGAGCGTCATCAGCGCAACGGCTGCGTTCTTCACTTGATGGCTGCCGTTCATCGTAATGCCAACATCGCTTAGACTGCGAAACGGCCCTTGAAAATGAAACTGCTGCCGGTTCAGCTCCGATGTCACGGCTTCATAACGGAAATCCCGCCCCATCAAATAGAGCGTCGCTTTCTTGTCCTTGGCCGTATTCTCGATGACCTGCAGCGCCTCCGGCTGCTCGACGGCGCTTACTACGGCTACACCCGGCTTGATAATGCCGGCTTTCTCCATAGCCACCTGCTCGAGCGTATCGCCCAGGATATCCATATGGTCATGGCCGATATTCGTAATGACCGAGACGACCGGCGACACGATATTCGTTACGTCGAGTCTTCCGCCAAGGCCGGTCTCCCATACGACATAGTCGGGATACGTGACGCGCGCAAAATACAGGATGGCCATCGCCGTGCAAATCTCGAACATCGTCGGCTGCCCTTGCTCGCCCTCGGCCATTTCGTCGCAGAGCGGCTTCAGCTGGTTCGCCAGCGCAAGCACCTGCTCTTCTTCGATATCCTGCTCGTTATACCGGAGCCGGTTCGTGAATTTCTCGATGTACGGCGACGTGAATGTGCCTACGTCATATCCGCTTTTGACAAGCGCTTTGGTCAGGAAGGCGCAGGTCGAGCCTTTGCCGTTCGTCCCGGCTACATGAATAAACTTCAGGCGTCTTTCCGGATGGCCCAGCTTCTCCATCAGCAGCTGCATCCGGCCGAGGCCCGGTCTGATGCCGAGCTTCGGCGCCCGTTCGGTTATCCACTGCACGGCTTCCTGGTAGCTCTGAAAACTGTTCATAGTTTCACACCTTTTTAGAGGTAGTTCAAAAAGTCAACTTATGATCACGAAGTTGATCGAGAAGCGTAGTCTCAAGCAACCTTCCCGGTACCGATAAGCCGACTTTTTGAACACGCATTTTTAGGGTCGTTCAAATCGTCCCCCTAATGACTTGGCGAGCGGCGATTTGCGGTTTTCTATCCTCATTCTGCTTATGGCAGGAAGCCGCGCGGACTATATATCGCCGCTGCGGCTTCCTTCCGGCATAGCAGTGTCTATTAACCTTTGAGCTCCGCGATGCGTGCGATCACCTTGTCGCGCTTGTCGGAGTAGTCGGCAAGCTTCGCCTTCTCGTCCTCGATCTTCTTGGCCGGCGCCTTCGATACGAAGTTCTCGTTGGCGAGCATTTTCTCGATGCGCTCGACTTCGCCGTGCAGCGTCTGAAGCTCTTTCTCGAGCCGCGCCACTTCCTGACCGATGTCGATCAATCCGGCAAGCGGGAAATACAGCTCGGCGCCGGTAACGACGGCGCTCATCGCCTTGTCCGGCGGCTGCAGCGCGCTGTCGATCTCGAGCAGCGAGGTTCCGCAGAAACGCTTCACGTACTCTTCGTTGCTTTGCAGAATGGCCAGCGTGTCGGCGTTAGCCGGCTTGATCAGCAGCTCGACCTTCTTGCTCATCGGCACGTTCACTTCGGCGCGAATGTTGCGCACTGCACGGATCGCGTCCATCAACAGCTCCATTTCGCGTACCGCTTGCTCCGCTTCGAACCGCTCCTCGTAGACCGGCCAGGAGGACAGCACGATCGTTTCGCCCTCATGCGGCAAATGCTGCCAAATTTCCTCCGTAATGAACGGCATGAACGGATGCAGCAGCCGCATCGTCCGGTCAAGCACGTAAGCGATGACCGCTTGCGCGTTCTTTTTGGCTTCCGCGTCGGTTCCATAGAACGAAAGCTTGCTGAACTCGATATACCAGTCGCAAAGATCGTCCCAGATGAAGTTGTACAAGAGACGTCCGGTTTCCCCGAATTCGTAGCTGTCGATCAGGCGCGTAACGTCTTTCACCGTCTCGTTCAGCCTGTGAAGAATCCAGCGATCGGCCGTCGACAAGCCGCCTTGACCGTCCGTTTGCGCCGCTTTCTCCAGCGTTGCCGTCACATCCGCAGCCGTAACGCCTTCCAGATTCATCAGGGCGAACCGCGAGGCGTTCCATATTTTGTTCGCAAAGTTGCGAGCCTGCTCGACGCGCTCGAACCGGTAGCGGAGATCTTGCCCCGGCGTGCTGCTCGTCGAAAGCATATACCGCATCGCATCGGCTCCGTATTGATCGATTACTTCAAGCGGATCGACGCCGTTGCCGAGCGACTTGGACATTTTGCGTCCTTCGGCATCGCGAACGAGCCCGTGCATCAGCACGTCCTTGAACGGAACTTGATCCGTAAACTCGAGTCCCGTAAAAATCATTCTGGCTACCCAGAAATAAATGATGTCATAGCCCGTAACGAGCAGGTTCGTCGGATAAAACCGTTGCAGGTCCTCCGTTTGCTCCGGCCAGCCAAGCGTCGAGAACGGCCAGAGCGCCGAGCTGAACCACGTATCGAGCACGTCGTTGTCCTGCTTCAGCTTCGAACCGCCGCATGCCGTACAGGACGTAACTTCCTCATGGGCAACATGCGTTTCGCCGCAGTCCTCGCAATACCAAGCCGGTATGCGGTGTCCCCACCAAAGCTGGCGGGAAATACACCAGTCGCGCACGTTTTCGATCCATTGCAAATATATTTTCTCGAAACGGTCCGGGACGAAATTGACGCCATTGCCGGACTTCTGCGCCTCGATGGCCCGCTCGGCGAGCGGCTTCATCTTGACGAACCACTGCGTCGACAAATACGGTTCGACAACCGCTCCGCTCCGCTCGCTGTGGCCGACCTGATGCACATGGTCCTCGATTTTGACAAGGACGCCAAGCTCTTTCATATCGGCTACGATCTGCTTCCGGCATACGAAGCGGTCCATGCCTTGATATTTGCCCGCGTTCGCATTCATCGTGCCGCTTTCGTCCATCACGAGCACCTGCGGCAGATCGTGGCGCTTGCCTACCTCGAAGTCGTTCGGGTCATGCGCCGGCGTAATCTTGACCGCGCCGCTGCCGAACTCCTTCTCCACGTATTCGTCCGCAATGATCGGAATTTCGCGGCCGATAATCGGCAGCACGATCATTTTGCCGATCATGTCCTTGTAGCGGTCGTCCTCCGGATGAACCGCTACGGCCGTATCGCCGAGCATCGTCTCCGGACGCGTCGTCGCCACCGTAATATGACCGGTGCCGTCAGCCAGCGGATATTGCAGATGGTACAGATTGCCCTGTACCTCTTTGTATTCGACCTCGATATCGGAAAGCGCCGTGCGTGCGGCCGGATCCCAGTTGATAATGTAATTGCCGCGGTAAATGAGCCCTTTCCGGTAAAGCTTGACGAACACTTCGCGAACCGCGCTCGAAAGTCCTTCGTCCAGCGTAAACCGCTCGCGGGAATAGTCGAGCGAGAAGCCCATTTTCCCCCACTGATCGCGGATCGTGCTCGCGTAATGCTCCTTCCACTCCCATACCTTCTCGAGAAACTTTTCGCGTCCGAGATCGTGGCGGGTAACGCCTTCCTCGCGGAGCTTCTGCTCCACCTTCGTTTGAGTCGCGATCCCCGCGTGGTCGGAGCCCGGAAGCCAGAGCGCGTCATAGCCCTGCATCCGTTTCGTGCGGACCATAATATCCTGCAGCGTAAAGTCGAGCGCGTGCCCGATATGCAGCATCCCGGTTACGTTCGGCGGCGGAATGACGATCGTGTAGGTCTCCGCGTCCTTGCGGCCGCCGGCAGCGAAATAGTTGCCCTTCAGCCAATATTCATACCATTTTTGCTCCGATGCCTTCGGATCGTACGTCGTCGGCATCGACAATGTTTTCGTTTCCTGCGCTTCGGTCATTGTCGCAATCCCCCTCAAATATTCCCCAAAAAGTGACGTAATGCTTTACAGCTGATTCCGGGTACTTTTCGGGGAGCCCCAAAAGATTTCCCCCAAAAAATAACGTGTTCCTTCGCACCGATCCCGGGTACTCATCGGGGAGCCCCGTTCCCCAAAGATGCCGGAAAAATCAAAAAACCTTTCGCCGCAAAGGACGAAAGGTTGAACTTCCGTGGTACCACCTTCATTTCGCGAACCGTTGCCGGACGCGACACTCAAGCACATAACGGCTGCTACCGGCGGATCGGGAACGTAACGGTTATGCACTCCAAAACAGCTCCTGTTCGAAACTCCATTGGCGAGCGCTAACGTACTTTCCATCCGCAACTCCCGGGCGACCTTCGGCGTAACCTTCCTGCGAAACCTCTCAGCGCTACCGGCTTCGCTCTCTGACAGGGGCTTATGCTTACTCTTCCCATTCGACGTTTTTCTGGCATTTTATTCAGTTATCTTTCCATATGATACCCGTAATCCGGCATAGAGTCAACGTTATGACATAAAATGTGCATTACCAGCATAGCCCAAACCCCCGCCCGCTTATACATGCCTGCAGCCCTCATTTTACTTCTCCCGGCGTAATCCCCCAATATTTGCGAAATACTTTAATGAAATAGCTGACGTCGCGGTAACCGGACAGCTTGGCCGCGTCCACCACCTTCATGCCGTCAGCCAGTCCCTTCATCGACAGCTTCATTTTGCGCTCCAGCACGTAGTCCGAGAACGCTTGACCGACTTGCTGCTTGAAGAGCCGGGATAAATAAGAGGAATTGATATACAGCTTATCCGCAACGCTCTGCAGCGAAATGTCTTGATCCAGATTCGCATCGACGAATGCCAGCATTCCTTTCACCGCATCATGGCAATGCATCGCATTGCGGCGGTTAACATGCTCGGCGATCCGGTTGACGGCCCCATGCAGCCAGCGGACGATATGCTCTCGCGTGGCCAGCTTCTCCGGCTGGCGCAAGCTGTCCGCGTATTCGCCGAGAGCTTCGCTAACGGGCCATCCCTGCCCTTGAACAGTACGGACAAGCAAGCTTGAGAAATAGAGAACATGCTCGAACGCTTCGTCGACCGAGCCTGCCGTGCCGATTCCGCGCACGACCAGCTCATCGATCGCTTGGTTAGCCAGTTCGGCGTTGCCCGCTTCGAGCGCGTGCATGAACCGCTTCTCGAGCATCGCATCTTGCGGAATGCTGTTCGACGGCCCCGGATCGTCCCGGAACGGAATCACGATGTCGTGTCCGTAGAGCACCCTCCCGCGAAGCGCGCGGCAAGCTTGCTCGTACGAACGGGAGATGTTCTCGGCTTCCGTTACCGGCATGCCGATGCCGGCGCTTGCGGTTACTTTCAATATTTCTTTGACGCAGCCGAGGAGCCGCGAGGCATGCTGTTGGACTTCGGCCATGAAGACATCCGGATCCATGTCCTCCAGATTTTCATACAGCAGCACCGTTCTCCCCTCCAAATCGGGAAAAACGATGCAGCCGTCATCCTGCGAATGATACTCTTCGGCCAGTTTCTTCAGCGTAAACTGCAGCAGCGCCGTGTCTTTGGCCGTAAACGACGTGCCCATATCCGGCAGCGGATCGGGATCGACGGCAACGACGGCAAACCCTTTTGCCTCAGCCAGCTCGATCCCCAGCTCGCGGCTTTTGCGACTGATCTCCAAGCTGTCGTATTTGCTTGATACCAGACTTTGATAGAAAAGCTCGCGCAACCGCGGCAAATGCTCCTCCCAGCGGCTCTGCAGCTCCGCTTGGTTATAATACTGCGCTCTTTCCTCGCGAAGCCGGTCGCGCGCTTCGAGCACGACCTCCAGCAGCTCCTCTTCGCCGGCGGGCTTGAGCAAATATTTGACGACGCCGAGCTCGATCGCTTCCTGCGCGTAACGGAAATCGTCATGTCCGCTCAAAATGATCAGCTTCGTCTGGGGCTGCCTGCCAGCGATATAACGTGCCACAGTCAATCCGTCCGCCTCCGGCATCTGGATATCGAGCATGGCGATGTCCGGCCGCGTTTGCTCGAACAAGCGGATCGCCTCTTTCCCGTTCTCCGCAACGGCGATCACCTCAATGCCGTGCTCTTCCCAAGGGATATGAGTCGCGATGTTCGTACGCAATCGGATTTCATCCTCCGCTATCAACAAGTTCATCGTCGCGCCCTCCTATCGGAATCCGTATCGTAATCGTGGTCCCTTCATCCTCCCGGCTGTCGATCTCCATCTCCGCCCGGCTTCCGTAATGCAGCTTCAATCTCGCTTTCACGTTCCACAAGCCGTAGGAAGTTTTCACCGCGCTTTTCGCTTCCGAAACGGCAAGCAGCGTGTCCGCGTCAAGCGACCTTAGCTGCTCCCTTAGCTGCTCCAATCGCTCAGGCGACATCCCTTTACCGTTATCCCGCACTCCCATAACAAGCGAACCGTCGCTTATCCCGCATGTCACAGTAAGCAGGCCGTCGCCTTGCTTTTTCTCGAGTCCGTGCAGAATCGCATTCTCCACCAGCGGTTGAAGCAGAAGCTTCAATACCGGCATATCCCGGCATTCCGCCTCAATTTCGAATCGGATCTCAAATATATCCATATAACGCAGCTGCTGGACGCGTAAATAATATTGCAAATGCTCGACCGTCTCCGAGACGGTAAGCATCTCTCTTCCTTTGCTGAGGCTAAGCCGAAAAAATTTGGACAAATTGAACACCATATCGCTTATTTCATGCGCCGCATAATTTTTGGCCGTCCAGTAAATCGCATCGAGCGTATTGTACAAAAAATGCGGATTGATCTGCGATTGTAAAAAATGCAGCTCCGTTTGCACGCGCATCAGCTGCTGTTCGTAAATATTTTTGATTAAATGCTTCTGCTCCCTCGCCATCTCGTTAAAGGAGCGCGTTAAAAATCCGAATTCGTCGTTGCGGCCTTCCGCGAGCTTCGCGTTCAAATTGCCTAACCGGATTTGCTTCATGCCGTGGGCGAGCGCGGACAAAGGCGCCGCAATACCCCGATATACGACCCATGAAATGATAAGCGCAAGCAAGACGCTGACAACGATAATCCAATACATGAGCATGCGCAGCTTATCCGTCTGCGTATATATAGCGGCTTTCGGCCGCTCCAGCTCAAGCGTCCAGCCCGTTCTCGCCCCCTTGACCGTTGCCGAAATGTAGGGGACGCCATCCACCGACACGCTGCCGACGCCGGGCTGTTCGCCCGAAGCCATCGCCGTCATCGTTTGAGGATCGGCTGACGTAACGACCAGCCTGCCTTCCTGATCGTACAGATGCGCCCTGTCGCCTTCCATTTGCAGCAGGTTTTTAACGAGCGAGAGCAGCTCGTTTTTTTTGACAGCCATGATCAGCACGTTATTGTTGGCGTTGCCGAACATGTTCATGCCCCTGACCAAGTAAGCGTCATTGCCGCTGAATAGCGTATCGTCCGGCGTAAAGCCCGCTTCTTCCTTCGACAAATAGAAAATCTGGTCCTTCCTGTTCTCAAGCGCCTGCCGGTACCAGGTTTGCTCCCGGTACAGCGGATTCGTCTTCGCGCCTATTTTGGACGATACCAGTAAGCCTGACGCGCCATGAAAAATATCGACATGCGAGACGAACGAATTGATCCCGTTGACGTTCGAAATTTGCGCAAGCACCTTTTGAAAATCAAGGAGCGAGGAGTTCGTCAGTTCGCTGCCTTCATAGAGCAAGTTTTGATTCAAACCCGGATCCGTCGAGAACAAAATCGAGAGCTCACCGATCCCGTTAACAGTCTGATCGATATAGGCCATCGCCGTCTGCATCGCGCTGTTCATTTGCTCGTTGACCTGCTTCTCCAATATCGTCCGCGATTTATACATCCCGTATAAGCTTATGGCAACGAGCGGCACCAGAATAAGCAGAAAATAACTGGTTAACCGGAATTGCGTCGATTGGAAAAACAATCCTTTCATTTTGCGCAGCCATCCCGCCATAGGTTCAACCCCCAGCATACCTAGCTTCAAGTAGAGGTTGTTCAAAAAGTCCCTCTCCTCCGCGATATCCATCCTTCCCGGTACCGGTAAGCCGACTTTTGGAACACTCCTTACTTGAGCGTATTCTGCCCGGAAAGCCGTTTTCCTGCTTGCGGGCGCTGCAGTCGTTGCGAGCGGATAACGTTTAGCCTTTTACGGCGCCGATCAGCATCCCTTTAATGAAATATTTTTGCAGAAACGGATAGACGGCGAGCACCGGCAATATCGCGACGACGACCGTCGCCATTTTGACCGTCTCGGGCGGCAGCGCGTTAAGCTCGGCCGCATTGACGATCTGCAGCTCCTGGCTGACATTCGGCGTCTGAATCATATTCCGCAGCACGACTTGAATCGGGTAAAGCGATTTATCCGTCAAGTACATAATACCGCCGAAATAGGCATTCCAGTGAGTAACTCCATAAAACAGTCCAAGCGTAGCCATGATCGGCATCGATAAAGGCAATATGATTCGTATGAGCGTCTGCATGTCGCTGCAGCCGTCCACATGAGCGGCATCCTCGATTTCGGGCGGCAAATTCTCGAAATACGTCTTCATAATCAGCATGTTGAAGGTAGAGACCAATCCCGGTATGATAAGAGCCCCTAACGTATTGGTCAAGCCGAGTCCGCTGACGACCAGATAGGTCGGAATGATGCCTCCGCTGAACAGCATCGTAAAGACGATGGCGAGCAAAATGGCGTTCCGGCCCGGCATCGCTTTCTTGGACAGCGGATAGGCGAGCAGCGCCGTAATGAGCAGGTTAAGCGCCGTACCGACGATCGTGACGATCGCCGACACCTTGAGCGCCTGCGGGATGCGCGGACTTGAAAAGATTTGCGTATACGCTTCAAAGGTCAACTTGCTGGGGATGATGACGAATCCTCCGTTTTTGAGCACCTCGGAGAACGGAGTGATCGACATGACCACGACGTAGTAGAGCGGAAACAAAGTCGACAAGGCGAACGCTCCAAGAGCTACGTAAAGCGCTGCGTCAACGACTTTGTCCGACTTTGTTTTATGCAGGACAAATGCCATGGTTACGCTCCTTTCCTTACCAGATTCCCGAGCCGCCGAACTTCTTGGCGATTTTGTTCGCGCCGATGACGAGCACGAAGCCGATAATCGACTTGAAGAAGCCGGTAGCCGCCGCCACGCTGAAATCAAGCTGCTCGATCCCTCGGCGGAATACCCAGGTGTCGATAATATCGCCGACCTCGTAAACGCGGGCGTTCTCGAAAATGTATATTTGCTCGAAGCCGGCATCGAGGATGCTCCCGAGCCTTAGGATAAGCAGCAGCACGACGACGTCGCGGATGCCCGGAAGCGTCACATGCCACATTTGCCTCCAGCGTCCTGCCCCGTCAACGACAGCCGCTTCGTACAGCTCCTGATTGATCGAGGCAAGCGCAGCCAAATAAATGATGGCGCCGAAGCCGGTATTTTTCCATAAATCGGTCAATATGATCAGCGGTCTGAAAAAGTCTTTATTCGTGAGCACATCGATCGAGCCGAGCCCATGATCGCGGAACCACGTACTGATTAAGCCGGAGTTGGGGGCCAAGAAGGCGAATGTCAGACCGAAGACGATAATCCAAGATAAAAAGTAAGGGCCGTACGTAATCGTTTGCACGATTTTTTTGAACCAGCGCACCCGTATTTCATTAAGCGCGAGCGCGAGAATGATGTCCGGCAGCATGTTGAAAATAATCCGGTATAAGCTGATAACGATCGTATTGCGCAGGATGATCGGAAAATCGGGCGTTTCAAAAAGCAGCTTGAAATTGTCAAACCCAACCCAAGGACTTCCCCAGATGCCTTTCATCAGATTGTAGCTTTTAAAGGCGATGACGAGGCCGCCCATCGGGACGTAATGAAACAATACGTAATACGCGATCCCGGGCAGCAGCATCAGGTAAAACCAGCGAAACCGGAAGACCGATCTCCACAACGGGTTTATTCGGATCGCATTCATGGCTTGCTCCTTTCGAATTCGGTAAAATGTGCGCGCAGCTTCTTCATGCATAGCCGGCTATCCGGAGATAACAACGGCGATGAAACGGAACGCTTCACCGCCGCAGATCGATTCCGACTATCCTTTATTCGAAAACATACGATTTCCCCTGTACCTTCGAAATTTGCTGCGCATAGGAGTCGAAAATATCTTTTCCTTTATACTTGCCCATCAGCTCTTGACGATAAGCCGGCCAGCCGGAAGAATCTTTGTCCTCCAGAAGCATTTTGGATACGACTTTGCGCATTTGCGTACGGAATGCCCCAAGGTCAAGACCGGTAGGCGGCGATACGTTCGTTCCGAGCGATTGGACGTATTTATACGACGTTATCTTTTTAACGACTTCCCTGTCGCGGTCGGTTTCGTTCGGATCGATTTTCTCAAGCCCCAGCACTTTCGGTTCGTCCGGCGTAAAGAAGGCATAGATGGCTGCAAAGTTGCCTTGATCGAGAATATCCTTTTTGTACGTCTCCGCATTGATTTTGACTTTGTTGCCTTCTTTCGTGTAATGCACGCCGCTCTGACCGTAATGCGTCAGTAGGAAGCCTTCCTCGCTTGCGAGCCAATCCAGGATTTCGATGCTTCGCTTGATTTTGGCATCGGTCGTTTTGGCGCTGAACAGGAACGGATTTCCCGGGAGCGCTTCATAGCCGACTCCGGCGCTCGCGAACGGATGGAACGGCTGCCAGTCAACCTTATCCGCTTTCGCTTTATCGTCTTTCAAAATATCTTTCGTTTTCTTCTGCACGCTGTTCGCTCCGTTATCGAAAGCGAAATCCTTCGTCGCCCCGTACACGATACCGGCTTTGCCGGCAGCGGCTTTATTGACATTCTCCGGCGCTTTTTGCAGAAACCAGTCCGGATCTACGATTTTCATGCTAAGCACGTTGCGGATGTCGTCCATGACTTTTCCGACGCGAATGTCGCTCTGCGAATCGATGAATTTGCCGTTGTCCAGGATGAAGCCCGCGACCAGTCCGTTTTTGCCGTACTCCGGCCATTCCATGCTAACGGTCGTACCGCCTCCAGCCGTCGTAAAGCCGAACGTATCGTTTTTGCCGTTGCCGTCAGGGTCTTTCTCCGTAAAAGCTTTCATCACATTAATCATGTCGTCGTACGTTTCGGGCACTTTGAGGCCCAGCTTGTCGAGCCAGTCTTTGCGGACGTAATAGGACACGTATTGCTGCTTCGGAAATGGGATCGGGGCTCTTTTGAACACATCCTGAATCTGATAACGTTTTAGCTCGTCCTCCTTGACCCATTTGAAATAGTTCGGCATCATCTTCGGCGTTACATAATTCGTCATGTCCATAGGCACGCCGTCAAGGATGTATTTATTGGAAGCCACGCCGTCGATCATAAACATGTCCGGCGTGTTGCCCCCTGCGACAAGCAGGTTCATTTTGTTCGTATATTCGTCGCCTATTTGCATGTGCGTCATTTGGAGGTCCACATTGAACTTTTCATCGATCGCTTTTTTGATAAAATCTTTCTCTTTTGGCGGCAGCGCGTAATTGTTCGGCGCATTCACAAACCAGCTCAGCGTAAGCTTCTCGGATTTGGCCGGAGCCGGCGAAGCGGACCCTGAAGCCGAAGGACTGGAGGATGCCGCCCCCTTGTCGTCGTTCTTTGTTGAGCTGCAGCCTGTAACGGCCAAACTGATAAGCAGCGTACCCGTTATTCCTGTTTTCCATGCCCGCATATAAAGCCCTCCCCTATATGTTGTAACCGATTACAATAATAATGATAGTATAGCCGACTCCTAAAAAACAGAAAACGATGATGACATTCACATAGGAATCTGATGACATTACGCGAGGCGGGTTTCGCTTATCCGGCTTAGGCACGAATGGATTTACACGGATCATATTCGATTAGGACCCTCTGTCGTGCGGGAAATACTCACATCCGCCTTAAGCGGAAAAGCAATCGGCATATCCGTGCTTGTCCTCGTCATAAAATGGAGATAACCGAAACCGCAATCCGGCGAAAGCCGGTTTTATTCGTTAGAAACAAAGGAGGGCCGATATGCAAAAGTGGTGGTGGAAACTCCGGTTCACATTAAAAGCGTGCTTGCTCCCGATCATCGTCTTTCAGTTTATCCGCACGCTTCTGCTGCCCAACCCGTTCGACGTGCTCATTTTGTTTATGCTGTTCCTGTTATATATCGGACTGCTGTTCGATTGGTTCTGACGGAGCGAAAGAAGTCGGCAGGGATTCACTCAACGTTCTTCCAATGAGAAACGGCTTCGTATGCGTTCCGAGATTCGCAACAAAAAACGCGTTCCGAATACGGAACGCGTTCCCATTTGTCCTTGATTTCATTACGGGATATAGATCACTTGACCTTCTGCGAGAGGCTGGCTCCCCAGACGGTTATACAGCACGATTTCACGCGGATTGATCTGGTAACGATCGGCAATCGACTCGACCGTCTCTTCTTTCTGCACAATGCATATGCGCACGCGCTTGAATTGTTGCTCGTTATTGTTAGCGCTAAGCAGCTTCTTCCACTCGATCGAATCCCTGCTGTGATCCGTTGCCACAGCAGACGCCGCATCGGCGTTTCCTGACGAAGGACCGCGAGACTCGGACTTCAAGGCGATCGACTTCAAATGATGCAGGTGCTCGAATTCGCCTGCCGGCTTGCCGGTAAAAGCGATTTTCAGCTCCTTCTTGTCTTCTTCGGTCTCCGGTTGCGGTTGAGAGACGGAAGGCTCCGACAGACGGGCTCGTTCATCTGCATATGTAGACTCGTCAAGCCGTCCGGATATTGGAGCTCCGCTCTCATTCTGCCAGGCGGCTTCCTGCTGCCGTTGCGGTACTATGTCGCTTGGCGGTTGCCACACCGTTTCCTGCACAGGCTCCTGCCATTCGCTTCTCCGGGCTTCCTGCGCCGCTTCCTCCACAGGCTCCTGCCATTGGATACTTCGGGCTTCCCGAGCCGCTTCTTGCACAGGCTCCTGAAGCTCGCCGCTTCGGGCTTCCCACTCAGCTTCCTGCACAGGCTCCTGAAGCTCGCTGCTTCGGGCTTCCCACGCAGCTTCCTCCACAGGCTCCTGCAGCTCGCTGCTTCGGGCTTCCCACGCAGCTTCTTCCACAGGCTCCTGAAGCTCGCTGCTTCGGGCTTCCCACACAGCTTCTTCCACAGGCTCCTGCAGCTCGCTGCTCCGGGCTTCCCACGCCGTACCCGGCTCCGCCTGCCGCTCCTGCACTTCGCCGCGCGCCGAGATGTCGCCGAAACCCGTCTCATGGACGAAGACGACTTCCTCTTCCTCGCGCCACCCGTTCGTATCCGCCGTCGTCAGCTCTATGCCTGCCAGCGAAAGGACGCCCGTGACATTCATACTTCGGGACGACAATAAATCGAAGTCGAAATTCTCAATCTCCACCGCAACATCTTCCATCCGGTGCACACGGTTCATCGGCAGCGTAATTTCAACGGGAATAAAATGCTCAAGCGAAAGGAGCTGATCATCCTCATCGCCCACATATTTGCCTGTCAGCCACAAATTCCCTTTCAATACCGCTTGGTCGCCTTCCGTACGCACCTGGATTTGTGGAAGCAGCTCGATTTCATCCAGCTCTTTGATTCCTGCAAGTTCATCCGAAAGATGCACACGCTCATAAATGTCAAAACGTAATCCGGCTTGCTGCCCCGCCACGCAAACCCCTCCCTTCAAGTGTTTCCCGAGCCATGAATCGTCCCTTGAAACGAAGCGGACCTCCTTGCATCGTATCGGCTGCAACAAGCTATCCGATACCGCGTATCCGCTCCGTCTTGACGACAACAGCATGCGTTCCCGTCAAGCGGTCTCTATTCATGTATATGGGCAAAAGGGAGGGAGCATGCCTATATTTTTCACTTGTCCCGCTTAAGCTTCCGATAGAGTTCCAGCAGATCGTCCGGCCATGCGGCCTCTACCTTTACCTCTTCCCCTGTCAGCGGGTGTCCGAAAGAGAGAGCGGCTCCATGCAGCGCTTGCCGGCCGATCAGCTTATCCGGCCCGCCATACAGTACGTCGCCTAACAGCGGATGCCCCAGATGGCTCATATGCACGCGAATCTGATGCGTCCGCCCCGTTTCCAGTCTCAATTTTACTAGAGAAACGCTGCCCAGCGCTTCGAGCCTCTCATAATGCGTAACCGCCGGATCCCCGTTACGGCTGACCCGCCGCTTCGAGCCGTGATGACGGTCCTTGCCGATCGGCGCATCGACCGTCCCCGTCCGATCGCGAACGCTTCCGCTGACGAACGCGATATACGTCCTGCCGATCGCTTTGCGCCGCATCGCCTCGTCGAATACCAGCTGCGCAAGCTCGTTCTTCGCATAAAGAACGGGACCGGTCGTCTGCTCGTCCAGCCTGTGAATATGACGCACCCTGCAGCGCTCTCCCTTGCAGGCGTAATAGCCGGCGACGGCGTGAGCCAGCGTTCCCCGCTGCCCGCTCGATGCGGGATGAACGGCCATACCGGCCGGCTTACCGACGACGAGACAAAAATCGTCTTCGTACAGCACCTCCACCTCCCGCCAATCGTCCGCCCATTCGTCCGCATACCGGTCCGTTTCCTCCGGAAACAGCCGAAGCCGCATTTTAGCGCCTTGAATACGCACGCCATCCGTATCGATCAGCTTCTTCGCGAACCCGGCCGGCAGCAAGCCGCTCAGCGCTTCGATCGCGGGAAGTCCCGTCCGGTCAGGCCCCAGCGTCAGCTCCAGCCACTCGCCTTTGCGCGTGTACGTTTTCATCGCGACCGCTTCGCAGCCGCAAACAGAATCAGCCCGAGCAGCATAGCGAAAAAGCCGGCTAGCACCAGCAAATCGAACGGGAAGCCCCAAAAATTATATTTACTCATTGCGTTTCCTCCTTGCGATCGTACAAACGGTATACGTTGAAACTGATTGTAGCAAAAAATAACGAATTTATCGATTTATTCGGGAGAAAGCGGTTGTTCCGGCTGCTGAAAAAAACGAAATGTCACTATTGCCCCGGCAGCTCGTGTACAAGCAACTCCCCGTCATAAAGCCCGACTGTCGGACTTGGGCTTGGGCTGTTAGGTTCCGCATTTTCGTCTTTTCTTTGTGAAACGCGCTTGTTTAGTGAACCTGCGTTCACTATTTATGAACCTAAGTTCACTATTCCCCCTCCATTCCCCCTTATTCGGGCGGATAGTGAAGCAAACGGGACTATTTGGCCGCGAGGTTCACTAATAGTGAAGTTTCCTTCACTATTTCGTATAGAGGCACGTTTTTACTCTCGGATTAGTGAAGTTAGGTTCAGTAATAGTGAGCTTACGTTCACTATCTGTCCGAGCATTCTCCAAATGTGTTTGCGAAAGGCCGATTGGTCTGGCTGTTTAGGGTTTGTTTTGGGGGGCTGGTTGGATTGGCTGTTGGGCTTGGCTGTTGGACTGATGGGGTTAGCTATTTGCGTTGGTTGTAGAGGGCGGTCGATTCGGGACCTGTCGGCCAGTAGAAGATCGATGTCCCGCGGCCCTCGCTAACCGCTTCGTACCAAGCTCTTGCCGAATCGAATAGTCGCTCGCAAGTCCCGATCCCTTGGTGATATTAAAAATTCTTCCATCTCCTGCAAACAGATAGACCCTTGTATATTAGGGCCAGGGAGATGTCAACTGCACCATCCGGTACGTCATCTCGTTATTGTCGTATTGTACGCCGTAGTCCGAGGTAGGCCGCCGCATAAGTCCGCTTTTATTTTTCAAACGCAATTTTGCCATCGCAGGCCCTTCGCGGCGATAAAGCCGGCACGATTGTTCCAAACGTTCTTGCTTGCCGTCTGCTTCGCCTCCCACTCAAACTTATTGTAGTGGAATAAGGAACAAAGACTCAAAATTAATGGATTACGGAAAAGTTTGGTTGGCAGGTAAGTCTTTCATACTACTTTTTCAGAATCCGATGTGTTAAAATATTCGGGTGACATTTTCATTTTTCACCTTGAGCTTGATAGAAAAAAAAGGGCCTTACAGCGGAGGATGCTCGCTCTGACTTGTACCCAAAGACAAATATAGATTTTTCATGGGAGTGGAATACACTTGAATATTGCAATCAACATGTGGGAGTCGGCGCGCGACGGACTTCGCGGTTGGAGCTGGATGAAGCGAAGCCTGTTCATCGTATGCGTAGTAGGCTTCCTTATTTCCAGCTTCCTGTTTTTGACCGAGCCCGGTCTCAAAATCCGCAAATGGATGGCGGAAACCGTAATTACCACGCAGCACCGCAGTTGGGCCTGGATGTTCGTAGGCGCGCAAATGCGCGATGAAATGGTGCAGTTGCTTCAAGATACGACCGATGCGATGGGTCAAGGACACGTCGATTTGAGCCGCATCAAAATTACGAAGCAAGGTTCGAAGAAAAACCGGACTCTAGACGAGCTGCTCAAAGTTGAAGACATATCCGGTCCTACCTGGAAAGGCAAAAAAATGACCGTTTACGATCCGACCACGATACGCGTCGTCGTGCCGAACAAACAAGGCGAAGGCGAGCGGATTACCGACATGGTGAAACGGACCGGCGCGGTAGCCGGCGTGAACGGCGGGGCCTTCTACGACCCTGACGGTCTCGGTAACGGATTTGCTCCTATCGGTTTTATTATGTCCGGGGGCGAGGTTATTTTTACGGAGCATGAGGGCAGCGTGCCTCAGCATTCGATCGGCTTCACGAAGGAAGGCAAGCTTGTCGTAGGTTTGTACAGTATCGATGAATTGCAGAAGCAAGGCGTTCAAGAAGCCGTATTCTGGAAGCCGCGGATCATCGCGGACGGCAAGCCGCTCATTACGCAAGGCGACGGCGGCTGGGGAATCGGACCTCGTACAGCTGTCGGCCAAAAGGCGGACGGTACGCTGATCTTTATCGTTATCGACGGACGGCAGCCTCCTTACAGCCTTGGGGCTACGCTGCGAGAGGTACAGGATATCTTCCTCGAGGATGAAGTCGAAAATGCCGGATTCCTTGACGGCGGCGCATCTTCGGAGATGGTCGTCGACGGTCAGCTGATTACGAAACCGGCCAGCCGTTACGGCGAACGCCGTTTGCCTTCGGCACTGCTTATTTTTGACCATCCGGAAGAATATGATGCGGATCACATTTGGGACGGTCTCAAGAAAATTGATGCGGGCGGCGCCAAAACGCATCCCGAGTTTTTGAAGGAGCAAGAAGAACTGCGGCAGAAAGGGTTGCTTAACCCTACGCCTAAAGCTACACCGTCATCTACGCCGACGAAGAAGCCGGAATCGACCGCCACGCATCAAGGCGGCGGGGATACCGGCAAACCTTCCGGCACGCCGAATCAAACGGAGACACCGAACATTTCGGCAACGCCAAGCTCCAAACCTTCCGGAGAAACAGGCGGCACTACCAAGCCGCCTAGCTCCTCGGCTACACCTGGAACGTCAACATCGCCGGGAACCGGCGGAACGCCTACGGCTTCCGCCAAACCCGCCGAAACGAACGGGACGTCGACAAGCCCAAGCGGCACGCCTCACTCGAGCGCGTCTGCAACGGTCAAGCCGTCAACCGGCGCCAGCACGCAAACGACCGCGCCATCCGGCCAAGCAGCCGGCGGCCAAGGACAGACGCAAACGCCTCAAAATCAGACGGCCAAGCCAAACTGATCCTCATATCTTACATACTTGGAGGCTGTCGTCTCGAGTCTTATCCGGACTTGGGACGACAGCCTCTTTTCCTATTCTCCCTATGATGCAAAAAAACTCCTTTCAAAGTTAGGGGCTGCCCCTTATCCGTTATTCCTATGAATATGACCGCCGTTGGATCAAACGTAAATCTAAGAATGAATATCTTTGTTGACGCGAAACACTTTATCATTTACTATGAATAAGGCAAAATTATATTGATAATGATTATCATTCCAAATGATGGATAAGGTGATTTATGAAAAAGAAAGTTGCGGTATCGATTTTACTGTTTATCTTTATATTCCCCTCCGTTCTAATGGCCGCAGCCGCTTCGGACGATCTTCAGAAAGCAAATGATTTTGTTGTCAAAGCCATTCCATTCGCTGAACAAAATGATTTTGTCCAAGCGAAGGATCAGTACGATAAGTACAACACCGACTGGTACCGGATCGAGAAAGGGATTAAGGATAAGTCCAAAGGAGCGTACCGCACAATTGAAGAAAATATGGGAGAGGTTCAATTCGCTTTTGCACAGAAGCCGGTGATCAAGGAAAACGTAATCGCCAGTTTGAAAAAGCTGAATATGACAAACCAAGCGTTTATTTCGGGAGACCTTTCTTCCTTCAAGGATCCGGCATCGGACGGGAAAACGACGATCGAAGATCTCGTTACTCTGCTTGAACAAGCAAGCTCAGCCCTCGATAAGAACGATGTTCAAGCTGCCAAAGCGTATATTCAAACCTTTCGGAACTCATGGCTGGATATCGAAGGGCTCGTATTGAGCCAATCGTCGAAGGTATATGCGGATGCGGAAAGAGATATGGTTCTATCCTATGCCCTGCTCACCTCTAACCCGCCGAAAATATCCGACGGCAAGCAAACGATACAACATATGCGTGAATACTTGATCCCTCTTGCCTCGAAATCCAGCTATACCATGGTTGACGTGATTACGATCCTGCTCCGCGAAGGTTTGGAGGCTCTTCTGGTCATCGTGGCGCTTCTCGGGTTTCTGAACAAATCCGGACACGGCGATAAAAAAAATTGGCTCTGGTACGGTTTAGGAGCAGGGGTTTTCGTCAGCATCGTCATCGGCGTCTTGGTTCAGTCCTTGTTTTCATCCGGAACGTTCGGAAACAACAACTTCCTGATAGCCGGCTGCACCGGACTGTTCGCGTCGATCATGCTTGTATATATGAGCTACTGGCTGCACAGCAAATCCAGTATTGCCACATGGAACCGATATATCCGTAATCAAAGCACCAAAGCATTGGCTACCGGAAGCTTATGGTCCATTGCCATCCTCTCCTTCCTGGCCGTGTTCAGGGAAGGTACGGAAACGGTGCTGTTCTTCATCGGAATGGCATCGTCCATCAGCTTGACAACCTTGCTGACAGGCATAATCACAGGTCTTTTGATTCTAGGCATCGTTGCGTTTCTGATCCTAAAGGTCGGCGTCAAAATCCCGATGAGGCCATTCTTTCTGGTATCCAGCATCCTAGTGTTCTACTTATGCTTCAAATTTCTGGGGATGGGGATTCATGGCCTGCAATTGGCCGGCGTGCTAAATGCGAATCATACGGAAAGCGTACCGACGGTTGACTTTCTTGGTCTTTACTCCACATGGGAAAACATCATTCCGCAAGTCGTTCTTCTGCTCGCTGCCGTATTCGTAGCTATTCGCAACCGGATGCAGGACAAAAAGCTTCAACAGCAGATGAATATAAATTAAACAATGGGGGAATTTCACTATGAAAGCAGTAAAATTAGTTGTAGCCATTCTATGTGTTGCGGCGGTTCTTGCGGCATGCTCTTCGAAATCCGTGTCTACTACCGATGGGGCGAAGAACATGCAGGCCACGCTGACGCAGATGCAAAAAAATGTCGAGGCAAACGATAAGGCAAAAGTAAAAGAAAATGCCGAGGCGCTTGAAAAAGAATGGCAAAAATTCGAAGACGACGTGAAGGATAAGCAAGCGGATGTATACGGCAAAGTCGAGGATCCCCTCGGCGCCATTCAAACCGGAGCCAAACAAGCTTCATTGGATCAAGCCGCTATGAAAGATCAGATTTCCAAACTTAATGAAGCGCTAAAGCAAGTAAAATAATAATTGCCAAACCACTAAAGCCATGCGATCGATGCATGGCTTTTTGGTTGTCGCTGCGATTCATAAGGTGAAAAAAATTCATCCTTCTCAGATTTTTTTGCCTGCCTTATGATCAAGTTGAAGAAAGTAAAGGAGATGGTATGAACCCTATGTTTACGCTCGATATTTCTAAATCGGTTGTTTTACGTACGGCCCTTCGGCAACTGCAAGCAAATCAGCCCGAAGCAGCTCATGCAACGCTTAAGAATCTTATTGATAACCATCTGAATCCGCTCCAATCTCCGTCTGATATTCTGTACCATGTATTCGCATCCGCTCTCGCCAAGCGGCTCTCTGCCGAAGCTGCCGAGGAAATCAATCTTTATTTAAAACCTTACGAGCGTTCGCAAATCGATTTATTCAATTTCGTCGCCCAGCAGCTGCCCTATGTAGGGGAAGCCGGACATGTAGCCAATAACTATTTGGCTCAATTCATGGAGGGCCATGAAGAAGTGTCGCTGCTAGATATAGGGATCGGAACCGGCCGTCAGGTAATCGCCTTGCTGCGAAAGCTGGAATCTGGAGGATCGCTGCCCCGCAGGATAACCGTTTATGGGATTGAACCGATGAAGGCTGCCTTGGATGCAGCCGAACATACGATTAGGCAGGAATGCGAACGGCTTGGCGTTGAACTTTTTTTTCACGGCTATCCGATATTTGTCGAAAATATTTCTGAAGAAGAGTTTGCATCTTTCATACGCCCATCCGGCTGCTTATGTGTCAATGCTTCATTCGCTTTGCACCATATTCACGGCTGCGAAGCACGAACGTCGGCGAGAGAAAACACGATTCGGAAAATACGCGCCTTGCAGCCGCTGGCCTTTGTACTGTCC
This sequence comes from Paenibacillus litoralis, assembly GCF_046244365.1. Taxonomy (NCBI): domain Bacteria; kingdom Bacillati; phylum Bacillota; class Bacilli; order Caryophanales; family Paenibacillaceae; genus Paenibacillus; species Paenibacillus litoralis. Next base: position 6,148,222 of record NZ_CP176395.1, read on the forward strand.
GAACCGAACTCGGATCATTACGTGCAGGATATCGGCCAGCGTTTCGAGAATTGCTGGAAGCATTTCGAAACGGCATTTGCCTTTATCGATCAACTGCAACGATCTGCGGAAGATGCGATTCAGTTAAAGATGTTCTTTTACCGGGAGATCGAGGATATAGTCGGCAATCGGGAAGATTCCAGATTCGAGCGGCACGAGAGAGTTGAAACATGGATAAACCGTCTCGTCCATGCAGGCTTCCGCGTGCACGTATCGGAGAAAGCGATCGAAGGAATCGAACGGCATCCTCTTATGCGTGTTGCCTTGCATCAAGATTTTATCGGTTTCGATTATCGGAACGAAACGCTTGTCGCAGTCATTTGCGGTGTTCCAAAGTAGATATACGCTATGACTAGAAGTCGTAAGCAGGGCATGTAAAATATCCCCAGCCTTCCGCCATCCATTCATTGGTATCCGAAATCCTTCTTCGACCATTCCCTGCTCGCTAATCCGCTCTTTCTTAAACCATTCGTGCTTAGTCATCGGGATAGCTATTGAACCCGTGCAGCCTTCCGGCAGCGGGAGACAAACAAACGGCCTTCTCTGCTTCATGCAGAAAAGGCCGTTTGTAGTCCCCTATTCCACACCGATTCGGGTCATCCGTGCGCGAACTTGTCGTTATTCGCTTATCCGGCTGCGCAAATACTCGAGATCGGCCAGCAGCTTCCCGGCAAATGCGGCGTCGATCTTTTTGCCGGATTGCGCTTGAATTTCGTTCATAAGAGACTTGAATGCATCGCTCTTTTCATTCCCGTCCGCAAGCTTCTTCTGGATGTGCTCGACCTTCGACATCAAGCTGTTTAGAATCCCATGATGGGTGATCCATCCTTGCTCGGCTGCATATTGCAGCTCTTCGTCAAGATGATCCGCATCCAGCAACACCTTGAGCGTGAACGGCTGAACCGTCACGTTCCCCGCCTCGTCGGCGGCGGTGACGACAAGGGCATAATCGCCGGCGGCTAACGTTAACGGAGCCGCGGAGAAAGGCTGGCTGACAACTTTCCCGTCCAGCGTCACCTCTATCGATGCCACGCCGCTAAGCGGATCCGTTACCGTGAACGGTATGTTCACCTCGTCGGTGCGGTACACGCTTATTGTGACGGATCCGCCTGCCGCTGCCGGCGACTGCACGGCGGGACCGGTTCGGTCGATGCTTACCTGCGCAGACTTCGTTTGTTCCCGGTTTCCCGCCGCATCCACGCTATAATACCGGATCGCATGCACGCCGTCTTCGCTCAGCACGACCGAAGAGCCTTGCGTTTCGTTTCCGCCGTCAACGCTGTAGAACGTTCCCGCAACGCCGCTGCCTGGATCGGCCGCTGCAAACGTAACCGTCTGTGCCGACGTATGCCAGCCGCTTGCCGCGTCATCCGTCGTTACCGGGGCGACCGTATCCTTGAAGGTGACGACATGCGTCTTGCCGATCGAGCCGCTTACGTTTACGTTCACCTTAATCGTCGGAGACGTTTGTACGACTTCCACCGTGTCGTCTTTGCCGACAACCGACAACTCCCGCTTGTTCAGCTCGATCGTTATTACACCTTGCTTCTGCGTCGGATCCGATACCGCCAGCTTCAGTTCGCCGTTCGTTTCCTTTACCATAACGGATGCCGGGTTCGATGCCGTAATGAAATCCGCCGTCCCTGCTTGCCAGAAGTTGGCGGCCGTTATGCCAAGCGATGTTTCCTTCACGGCATGAACCTCGTTCGTCTCGCTGACGATCTCCACGGACGGATTGCGGCTGTAGAGCTCAGTCGCAGCCGCATCCTTATTCGGAAGCAGCACATACGAGTAAGAAGCGTTAGCCGGATTCACGCCATGATCGAAAGCCAGGCTCAAATAATGGCGCGTTATCGGGTCGGCGCTGCCGCCGGTATTGATGTCTTTCCAGGCGCCGGTTCTCGCTTCCCGCAGTCCGGACAAGCTCGCCTTTCCCGGGAAATAATAGCCGATTCCCGTATTCGGCACATTGCCCTCCGCATGCGCCCACTCCACGCCCTGCAACGATTCGGACCAGCCTGGGGCACCCGGTTTGACCGTGCCGTTTACCGTCAGCGCATTGCTGCCGTTGTCGTTCAGCTTGCGGTTATCCACAATCGTTTCCACCTTGCGGCCATCGGTTCCCGCTATGCCCGAGCCTAAGGCTACGATTTCGTCATCGAACGAAAACCACGATTTTTTGCCCTGCAGCTTGCTTCCCGTGCTTTTGTCGAGCGAAAAATCCATGCCGGCGGCTCCATAGAGCCCGTCGATCGAAGAACCGCCTACCCACGACCGGGGATTCAAATAAGAAGCCCAGTCTTTGGGCGCCAAGTAAGAGCCGTCCGTCGTCGTTCCCGCCAGCCGGTAAGAATCGACGGTCGGCCAGTAATCCTCACGGTATTGCGTGAGATCGTCATTATACAGGTACGTCATGCCGATACCGGTATACCAGCCCTTGACGTTCTCACCGTTGCCGTATTCGAAGGCGCTGATCCGGTCGGAGAACATGCTGATGCCGAAGCCGTAGCCGGGCCGCAAATGCACGACGCGGTCCATGCCGGCGAACACCTGGTGCTTGACGAGCTCGCCGCGCGGCGTTATCGATGCGTCGCCCATAAGCTTTTTGACAAGATTCATTTCATAGATCGGCAATCCGTCCGCATAGTTCACGAACGACTTGTCCGTCACGATCCATTCTTTCACCATTTGTTTGATCGTGAGCTTCTGATCCGCAGGCGCACTTTCGGCCAACCGCAAAATCGTCATAATGACGCCTCTCGCATTCCCCGCCGTTTGCCGCGACATCCCTCTTCCGTTGACCATATCCATCATGAGACCTTTGTAAATGATCGGTTCGAAGGAGTCGAATACCCAATTGTACACATTGTTTACATTCGGATCGGCGACCGGCCAAGGAGAACCGTTCAACAGCAGCATCATGTCGGCAGCGCGGTTCAGCCAAACCGAGCCGTAGCCGCCGGTGTAGGCAATGTTCGAGTGCTGAACCAGAGAACCGTCTTCGTATACGCCGTCCCCCTTGCTCGCATAAACGAACTCCGGTCCCATCGCGTCGCGTCCTTGAACGATTTTAGCGCTAAGCTTGCCGACTACGCCGCGCAAGCTGACGACGAACGCTTTGTCCAGCAGGTTGGCGCCGGTTTCGATTACGCCGTTAACGGTCCGCACCTTCGGCGTCGGAACGAATCGGTCGATCGGTTTGATATATTTGCCGATTTGATCCGGCGTCAATTCGTCGTACATCAGAACGAGGATATCGTTGACGATCTGAGGCGTGCCGATCTCCCAGTCCCACCAGTTGCCGTACTCCGTCTTCCTCTCGTTATAGCGGTTCTCGTACATCCAATCGAGGCCGCCGATGATGTCGTTCCGCAGTGCCGCATTGCCGTAAAGCGGCGAGCCTTCGATCGCATAAGCGAGCGACAGGGTGCGCAATGCGCCGTAAGCAGTTGAAATTTGTGACGAATCGGTCGTACTGGTCAAATCGCTCCACAAAAATGTCCGGCTCGGCGATTTGGCCATCGTATCCCAGCGGCCTGTTCCTTCCGCGTTCGTCACCTTACCGGTCAGCGAAGTCAAATAAGCCGCGATATCGGGATCGGCTGCATTCGTCCGCTCTCCTCCGACCAGTTTGCCATGCCATACGCGCCGAAGCTCGTCATAGGCTTGCATCGTCTCCGGCGGTTCCACGCTAACCTGGCATTCGGCGGACAGCTTCCCGTCCTTGGTTGTGACTTTGATAACCGCATTCCCGTAGCCTATACCGGTAACTGCGCCGTCAACGACGACCGCGACACCCGGATTCGAAGACGTCCACACGACGCTTTTGTCCAGCGCATCCGCAGGCGTATAGATCGGCGCCAGCGCAATCGTCTCGTTCTTTCCGATCGACACCGCATTCCGGTCGAGCCCGAGCCCGGTCAAGCCGTCCCATTTCGTTAGCGACACTTCGTCGAACCATACTTTTCCCGTTCCGGTTTCGAAAAAAGGCTCCACCTTAAGCTTCGTCGCACCGGCCGGGATGCTCATGAGCGCCTCGCGCTGCGTCCAATCGTTCGTCCCCGACAGCTTGGCCGTCGCGGGTCCGTCTCCCACTTTTTTGCCTGCGCTATCGAGATATTGCGTCCTCGCGAACACACCGCCGGATGAAACCGCATTGTCGGTCTTAATCCAGGCGCCCAGCTTATAACGCTGTCCCGGCGTCACCGGGACCGTAATGTTTAACGCGGTTCTGCTCGACGCATCGTGATCGATTCTTACGGACTTGCTCCCCTCGTGATAGACGGCCGTATCGACCGTCACTTTGCCGCTTCCGCTCGCAAACCATTCCCCCCATCCGCCTGCCGGTTCGATGTTGTTCGTCCATTTGTTGCGCGTTGTCGTAACCGTCGATTCGAATCCGCCGTTCGGCATCAGATTCGTTTGAGCCTCCTCCGCCGCTTTGACAGCGTTTACAGAAAAGACCGATCCAGGCACTGCCGGTGAACATGTACCGAACAACAAGGTGACTGCCGCAACAAACGCCGTTTTTTTCCGCAAATGTTTCACTCCTTTTTATTGTATAATTGGAGCTCCCCGCACAAAGGAATGAGAAAACGCTAAAGGTCATCATCGCTTTGTTGGGGTTTCTCAAGGTTACCGGCCCTCCGGCCGATGCCCAACACTATAAACAACAAGCGTCCGGCTGTATACTGACGATTTTTAATGTGGGACTGATTTGTTTAATGCCTGGGCGCGATTCTTACGAAAGTACAGCCGAAAGGAAAAGGTGAAAGTTTTCTTTTCCGGATGCAGAAGCTACACTGTGAACAACAGACCGGGTCGCCCGATCCGGTTTGACCAAAGAACGATACATGAACGATTAAAAGGGAGGCGCTTTCATTGAACAAAAAAATGAAGCAAGCAGGCACCGTCGCACTCGTATCCGCACTGGCCGTATCCGTCGCCGCATGCAGCAGCGGCAAAAACGAAGGAACCGCATCTTCCTCATCGCCGCAGCCGGCGAAGGAATCGCAGGCACCGAAGCTGTCGAACCTGTCGTATTGGGTGGCCAACCACTCAGCAGCCGCTTCGCAAATGAAAACGTACGCGGAAATGGAAATGTACAAAGAGCTTGAGAAAATTACCGGCGTAAAAGTCGAATTCCAGCATCCGCCGCTCGATGCCCAGCAATCGAAGGAACAATTTAATCTGATGCTCGCTTCCAACCAGCTTCCGGACGTCATCGAAACGATCTGGACGAGCAACTACCCGGGCGGACCGGAAAAAGCGATTCAAGACAACAAAATCATCAAACTTAACGATCTCATCGATAAATATGCGCCGAATTTGAAGAAGCTTCTCGCCGAGCATCCGGACTGGAAGAAGCAAATCATGACGGACGAAGGCAGCATCTACTCGTTCCCGTTCCTCCGCGGCGGCGACAAGGTCAGAGTGTTCTTCGGCCCGGGCATCCGCCAAGACTGGCTCGACAAGCTCGGACTCAAAATGCCGACGACGATCGACGAATGGTATACCGTATTGAAAGCGTTTAAGGAGAAAGATCCGAACGGCAACGGCAAAGCGGACGAAATTCCGTTCTACCTCGACAAAGCAATGATCGTCACCGACGCTCCGTTCCTCGGCGCTTGGGGCATCAACTACAGCTTCTACCAAGACGGCGGCAAAGTGAAATACGGTCCGATTCAGCCGGAGTACAAGGAATTTCTCGCGACCATGAACAAATGGTACAAGGAAGGCCTGCTCGACAAAGACTTCGCCGCTCCGAACGACAAGCTGTATGACAATAAAATGACGACGAACCTGATGGGCGCATCAGCCTTCTACAACGGCGGAGGCATCGGCAAATACGCCAACCTGATGAAGGACAAAGATCCGAGCTTCAAGCTGGTCGCCGCTCCTTATCCGGTGCTGAAAGCCGGAGACAAAGCGATCTGGGGTCAAAAGGACTTCGCTTCGAACGGCGTAGGCGCAGCCATCACGACAACGAACAAAAACCCGATCGAAACCGTCAAATGGCTCGATTACGCATACGGCGAAAAAGGCGATCTGCTGTTCAACTACGGTAAAGAAGGTGTCAGCTACAAAATGGAGAGCGGCAAAGCCGTGTTCCTGCCTGAAGTTATGAACCCGCCAAGCGGCGTGAGTCTCCAGCAATCGTTCGCTAAGCACAACCGCTCGACTTGGAGCGCGCCGTTCGTCTTGAGCGACAACTTCCAAATGCAATATTTGGCGCTGCCTACGCAGAAAGACGCGCTTGAAGTATGGTCGAAGCCGACGGCAGAACGCAAAATGCCGCTCGTGACGCCGACGAAAGACGAATCCAGCAAATTCGCTTCGGTCATGACCGACATCGAAACGTACCGCGATGAAATGATGCTCAAGTTCATCATGGGCGCCGAGCCGATCGAAAACTTCGATAAATACGTTAAAAAAGTGCAATCCATGGGCATCGAGGATGCGATCAAAATTCAGCAAGCCGCTTTGGAACGCTACAACAAACGTTAATAAAAGCCCCACAAAGTGACGTGAAGCTCTGTTGCGCATTCCGACTACTTTGAGGGGAGCCCCTAAGATAAAACCAATTCCGGACTGGGAGATGATTCGGTTCATCTCCCGGTTTGTTTATCTACAGGAAGAAAGGAAGGGAAAGCCGATGGCGCAAAGCACCGCTAAAGTGCCCGCAGGCACAGCAGCTCCGAACCAAATCTATCACGATCCGACCGTCTGGCAAACCATCCGCGCCGATTTGAAGCGGCACTGGCCGATTTATTTGATGGCGCTGCCCGTTATCGCCTACTATATCATTTTCCATTACGGTCCGATGTACGGCCTGCAAATCGCGTTCAAGGACTTTTCGGCGGCCAAAGGCATCTGGAACAGCCCGTGGATCGGCTTCAAGCATTTCGAGAGCTTCTTTAACAGCATCTATTTTTGGCGCTTGCTCAAAAACACGGTGCTCATCAACGTATACGAGCTTCTGTTCGGCTTCCCGGCTGCAATCGTCCTTGCGCTGCTGCTGAACGAAATCCGCAACACCATTTTCAAAAGACTTGTGCAAACCATCTCGTATTTGCCGCACTTCATCTCGATCGTCGTCGTTGCCGGCATGATGGTCGATTTTCTTGGCCGTACCGGTCTCGTCAATCAGATCATGGGCTCTTTCGGCATCGAACCGATCGACTTTCTGAAAGAAGCCGGCTGGTTCCGGTTCCTGTTCGTTTCCTCCGGTATTTGGCAAGGCATCGGCTGGGGCTCGATCATTTATTTGGCCGCTATCGCAACCATTGATCCGACGCTGTACGAAGCCGCCCGCATGGACGGAGCGAGCCGCTGGAAACAGACGCTGCACATTACGATACCCGGCATTATGCCGACGATCGTCATTTTGTTCATCCTCAATATGGGCAACATGCTGTCGGTAGGCAGCGAGAAGGTCCTTCTGCTCTATAACCCGATTACGTACGAAACGGCGGACGTCATTTCCACCTATGTGTACCGCAAAGGGGTTCTGGAGGCAAGCTACAGCTTCACGGCTGCGGTCGGCTTATTCAATTCCGTCGTCAGCTTCGTCCTGATCGTTGCAGCTAACAGCTTCAGCAAACGCTTGAGCGAAAACAAGCTGTGGTAGGGGATGGATTTGCCGGACGCTCCCCGCAAAGGAATAGAAATACGCTTCGAAGGCAGTTTTCACTTTGTGGGGAAGAAAGAAAGGAGAAACGACTATGAAACTATCCGCAGGGGAACGAACGTTCGGCTACTTCAATACGCTTCTAATGATCGGCCTATGCATCGTCACGCTTTACCCGTTTCTATACGTCTTATTCGCTTCCCTTAGCAATGCGACGTCGTTCCTGCAGCATCGCGGGCTGCTGCTCAGCCCGGTCGGCTTCGACCTCGGCGCCTACAAAGCCGTTTTCGACAATCCGATGATTACGAAGGGCTACCAGAACACGCTTCTATACGTGGTGCTCGGGACGGTCATCAACCTCGTCATGACGGCAATCGGCGCTTATGTCTTGTCCAGGCCGAAGCTGTATTTCAAAAATATCATCATGTTCTTCATCATCGTGACGATGGTTTTCCATGGCGGTCTCATCCCGACTTATTTGCTCGTAAACGATCTCGGCATGATGAACACGATGTGGGCGCTGCTAATCCCGGGTGCGATCAACACGTTCAACATGATCATTATGCGCACGTCGTTCCAAGGCGTACCCGTCAGCCTGGAGGAATCCGCCAAAATGGACGGCGCCAGCGATTGGACCGTTTTGTTCAAGATTATTATCCCGCTGTCCATGCCGGTTATCGCCGTTATGATTTTGTGGTATGCCGTCGGTCACTGGAACTCCTACTTCAGCGCCTTGGTGTATTTGCGCAATCGCGAAGATTACCCGCTCCAGCTCGTGCTGCGCGAGATCTTGATCGCCAACAACACCGATTCGATGATGACGGGCGCGGCCAGCGACGATAAATACGCGATCGGCGAAACGATCAAATATGCGACGATTATCGTTTCGACGCTGCCGATCATTTGTTTGTACCCGTTCCTGCAAAAATATTTCGTCAAAGGCGTTATGATCGGAGCCATCAAAGAATAAAACAACCTGCTCTTCCCGCCGAACGAGACCGAGCCGTCGCCAGAAATAACCATTTTGCCATCACCCGGGCTTCGGGTTACAATGGTCAGACAAAGCTATTTGAGGAATGGGCGTGACGTATGTGAAAATGCCGCTGCGCTGGCTTCAAATCGGCAGTCGCAAGAGCGTGCTGATGACGATGATCCTCTCCAATCTGTTCATCCTGCTGATTCCGCTTGCGATGGGTCTCTTTCTGTACACCAAAGTCGAGCAGAGCCTGGAAAGAAGCGCCAACCGCTCCAATACGGCCATGCTGGAGCAGCTCAAGCTGTCGCTAGACAACAAGCTGGCCGAAGTCGATATTTTGATGCGCCAAGTTACCTTGGATACGAAGCTGGACTATATGTTGAAAATACCTGCGGATGCGCACAGCGCGGACAAATTCCAGTTCGTCGAGTTCATGCAGAACAAGATGAGCCGGTACCGCAGCATGATCAGCAGCTTTATTTTCGATTATTACGTTTACTTCTCCGCAAGCGATACGATCGTCAGCTCGAATATGTTGACCGATTCGCGGACGTTCTACAACAATTCCTATATGTTCAAAGACATGTCGTACGACGACTGGAAGCAGAAACTGCTGGCTTCCCCCCATATGATGACGTATTTGCCCGTTACCGAGCTTACGCGCGGGCACGAAGCTTCCGCCAACATCGACTACATCCCGAAGGATGTCGTCACCTATGCACAGTCGCTGCCGATTCGTTCGCAAACCGACATTCTGGGCAATTTCGTCGTGTTGATCGACGTCAGCCAAATCAAGGAAATGTTCGCGCAGCTGGAAACGGCGAGCCACAGCGCGATTTATATTATCGACAACACGGGCAGAACGATCATGGGCACCGGGGCGTCACCGCTCCCGGCTGACCTGCTGAAACAAGTCGGCGCGGGGGAAATGACGTTCGATTACAAGCTCGACGGCATCAATCAAATGGTATCGGTAACCTCGTCGCAAAAAGCCGGCTGGAAGTACGTATCCGTTACGCCGAACGACGTTTTCATGCAGCAGGTCAACTTGATTCAGAAATGGGCGATCGGGCTGCTCCTGCTCTGCCTGATAGCCGGATTGTTGGCCGTTTACGCCGGAGCGTACCGGAATTACAGCCCGCTCAAAAAAACGGTCAACGCGATTATGCGCGGCAAAGAAATGAACGGTTTACCCGCTTCCAACGAATACGAGTTCATCCGCCAAACGATCGAGGGCTCCCTTCACGAGGAGAAAAACTTGCGGAACATGCTGGCGCAGCAAACGCCGGTTCTGCGTTCCAATTATTTGTCTCGCCTCGTTCGAGGCTATATGGACGTAGACGCGTTCGAAACCGGCGGACAGGCGCTCGGGTTCATGGACATTTCGTTCATCAGCGACCGGTTCGTCGTCCTTCTCGTCAAGATTGAGGACATCCGCCGCTTCAGCGAAAACGAAACCGAACAGCAATGGGCGCTTGCCCGCTTTATCATTCAGAACATCGGCGTCGACCTGATCGGGCCGAGGCATAAAGGATTCGCCGTAGAGCTGGATCGCGACCGCCTCGCCTTTCTCGTCAATGTGGATCCGGCATCGTCCGAGCAAGCGGACGCCGACGTGCGCAAGATCGCGGAGTCGCTAAACGGCGTCATCCCGGACCGTTTCAAGCTGGACATTACCGTTGCGGCGGGAGGCGTCCACGAGGGAGGCAAAGCGATCCGCGACTCCTATCCGGAGGCGCTCGCGGCGCTTGAATACCGGCTCATTAAAGGGAAGAACGCCGTTATTCATTTTCAGGATATTGCGGGTGCCGAGCAGCACTATTATTACCCGCTCGAATCCGAAATCCAGCTGATCAACTTCGTCCGAAGCGGCGATGCCGAGAGCGTCGACAAGCTGCTGGACAAAATTTATTCGATGAACTTCGATTCCACGCACATCACGCCGGAGCTTGGGAAATGCTTGTTCTTCAATGTGACGAGCACGTTCCTGAAAATCGTCAACGCCACGAACATGAATCCGAACGAGGTGCTGGGCACGGATTTCGATCCGCTTAAGGCCGTATTCAGCTACCCGACGGCGGAGGGTATGCATGCCAAGACGAAGGAGCTGTTCGGCACGCTGACCCGCTCCTTCAAAGTGGAACGCTCCGATCACAGCACGTTGCTGCTTCAGGAAATCGTCGCCCTGCTCGACGGGAGCCTCGACGATCCGAATCTCGGGCTCGCGCTCGTCGCCGAACGGTTCCGGATGACGCCGCAGTACATCTCCACCTTCTTCAAGAAAAACCAAGGGCAAAATCTGCTGGATTACATCACCCGCAAACGGATCGACAAAGCCAAGCGGCTGATGGAAAACAAAGAGCTGACGAACGCCCACATCGCGCAAATGGTCGGCTACACGAACGACGTCGTATTCATTCGCGCCTTCAAGAAGCTGGAGGGCATTACGCCGGGCAAATACCGGGAAACGGTCATGGCGGATAAGACGGGGTCGTAAAATAAAAAGGCTATCCGGACAAGCAGACGATGCTGCTTTCGGATAGCCTTTTGCTTATGACCGCTTCAAAGGACTTCTATTTCCCTGAGGACGCTCTATTCGAAAAACTCCTTTTGCTGCTTAATGCAAGTCGATTAAGGTTACACCGCTAGGCGCGCTTAACGTGGCGCCTGTTCGCAAAATAGAGACCACCGTATCGTCGGCGTAGCAAGCCGTAAACAATGCCGGCGTTCCGCTATTCTCCAGCCAGACGAACGGCTTGGAGCTCGTCGGCGAATCACTCGTCTGATAGAACGTGCAATGATGGAACACGGACTTCGGCTTCAGCGCTCCGTCCTCTTTAATATGAAGGACATAATCGTTTGCGCTTATGTCCTTTTCGAACCGGCAGTTGTGAAACTCCGTCAAAATATGGTTGCTGCTGTTTCCCCGCACAATTCGGAGAGCAGCTGCTCCCGACAACGTTATGGCGGAGTCGTTCATGCTTATACGGCCTGTTGTTACCAGCGCCATGGGACCATTCACTTCGCAATGATCGAAGCGGATCCGGCCTTGAGCGGCAGCCTTTCCCATAAGATGAGACAGGCTGCCGAAATTGCAGGAGTCGAAGCTCAATTCCGTAAAATCATGGATGACCGGAACCGTCACTTTGCAGTTCCGGACACGGATCGTCGGAGAACCGTCAAGGCTTTTCAGTACCATATGTCCGGGCTCGCCGACATTCGTATATTGATCGACCGTTACGATCGCCTTTGCACCGCTGTAGACGACAACGTCCCCCGACAAGCTGTCCTTTGAAACCAGGCTGGATTTATCGCCGTCTCCAAGGATCGTCCCGCAATTCATCATGTTGACAACGGATGTCGTTGATGGTTCCGCCGCTTCGTTATTGATGACAAATCCGACATAAGGCTTTGCGGCATCGGCGAAAGATAAATGAACGAAGCAATTCGTAAAGTGAAAAGCATCCTTATTGTCCGACCCTGTCAAATGAAAACCGAAGTTGGAGCCGTAAGCATAACACCCGTTGCAAGAAACGGAAATCACATCATGAGTCGCACCGTTCATCACAAAAGCATAATCCAAGTTATTGATCGATAAGCAGGAATCCAGCATGAATGCAGCGACTTCCGTCTGTTTCGTGATAGTTGACGCATGCATGGTAACGCATACGAATCCCCGGTGAGCGTTATTCTCGGCAACGCACTGCGAGAAGCTGACGTTTTCCGACTGCTCGGACCAGAACCCCGCATTCGATTCCGCACCACCGTACATAATGGAACCGTTATGCCCGTTATAGGCATAGCATTGCGAGTAGGTCACACTGGATGTCCCCGATTCCGTAACATATCCAATTCTTGTGTAATCTTCCGCATGGCAGCGGTCGTACTTCACATCATAAGAACCTTCGACGTATACGGCATCACCGAAGTTGCCCCGCGCTTTCCGCGTCGTACAGCTTTCGACATCAATCGCATGACAGCCGACCATTCGAATCGTAGAGAAGAAGCTGTTCTGGAAAATGCAATTTCTTAACTTGATTTGGCTCGCATTCAGCAGATAAAAAGCGACGGATCCGGAAAAAGCATTATACGTGGCGGCGCTCCAGGTCGATGGGTCGGCACTTACGTTCCCGTCAAACGTCAGTCCTTCAAACACCAGATTGCTTTGGCCCTCGACCTTGACGAAATCGCCATGGAAGGTGGACGGCTGCACCGACGCGTTGCTGCGAATAACCGCATTTTCGAAGGAATACCAGGAGGTAGTAGGTCTGAGGCCACTCCCCCTATAGGTCCCGTACGGAAAGCAAAGCGCCGAATGTACGGAAGCCGCATACGCGTTTGCCGCCTGGATGGCTGCCGAATCGTCCGTCGTCCCGTCTCCTTTCGCACCGAACCATTTGACGCTGACGAATTCCGTTTCCGGAAGACGCTTGAATCGTTTTCCTCCGGCCGTTACGAGCACGGTGCCCGTATTGTCCGCGGAAGTCGTGTCCGAAGCGTCATAGGCAAAATGACCTTCATGCCCGCGGTCCGTTATCAAATAGACGTCCGCTTCCGGCTGCGTAATCGCTCTAAGCTGTGCTATAGTGGTGAGCGCGACCATGCTCATGTTCATCAAGTCTTTCACTTTCGTGCGACTTTCGGCCGGATCCGCATACGCTTTGGTTAGGGCACCGTTGATGAGCCCTGTAGTCGCGAGGGCAGCCCCCGCCATACCGATCGAAGCGAGAAGCTTCCGCCTGCTGATGAACCCTTTCTCTTGCTCCGGATTTTGCTGCTCCGTAAGTTCCGCTTTCTTTTCGTTCAACATCGTTTATCCTCCTATAGAGTAATGGGGTATGGCAAGGAATCTGGGCGTTAATTGATAAAGCCCGCTGCCTGCAGCAGCCTTTTGATGGCGACAGCAGCCTGCGCCCGCGTTACGGGTTCCTGAGGGGCAAACCGGGTTTCCGTCATCCCGCTGAGGATGCCGTTCTGAACCATATGCACGGCAGAAGCTTCCGCCCATGAACGGATTGCGGTATGATCCTCGAAAGCATATAAAGTAAGCTTTCCTGCAGCAGCCGGCGGCTTACCTGCAAACGTCAGCGCGCCTGACAGGATAACGGCCATTTGCTCCCTTGTGATCGTTTCGCCCGGCCGGAACGTGCCGTTCTCGAAACCGTTCACGATGTGCGCCTTCGCCGCTGCGCCGACCGCGCCCGCGAACCAGTCCGATGCCGAAATATCGCTGAACGTCTTGGCATTTGCCGAATCTTCCGCGAGTCCGAGCGCGCGTACGATAAGGCTTACAAATTCGCCGCGCGTTACGTTAATTTCGGGGGCAAAGCTCGTTTCTGTCATTCCTTTCACGATTAGCTTGGAAGCAAGCAGCTCAACATCTCTTTTCGACCAGTGCTCGCGTAAATCGGCAAACGACTTCTCCAATCGGATTACCGCGTACAGACTGCTGCCGGTTCGATATATAGTTGCCGCCGTTATCCCGTTAACCGTCGTAAACACGGAAGGAACGAAGGATAGCGTGCCGGATACCGGGTCGACAAGGACTGCCGTCGCCCTCGAAGGATCGACGACGCCTGCAAGGATGAGGCTTCTCGTCACGTACATGCTTCCGTAGTCCGAAATCGGATGCTTGCTCCCGTTCGCCTCTACCGTCAGAGTGAACTCTACAAGATCGCCGGCCAGCGTGATGCCTGCCGCTTTCGCCAGTTCGGCCGCCCGTTCCGCCAGCGCGCCGGTCACCGTCTCCATCGTGACGAAGACGACGGCCTTGTCGAGCTCCTTGTCCGGTTGTTGCAAGAAGGAAGCAAGGACAGGCATGTTTACCGGAAGCGTATACGAAGCGTTATGTACCTTGATCGTAATCACTCCATGAGGAGCAGCATTCGCTGCATCGACAAGTGCTCTGGCCGGAATGCCGACGCGGCGCAGCGATTCCGATCCCGGCAATTCGAATGTAACCGTCTGTCCTTCCTTTGCTTTGTCTTTCAGTAAGCCGAACGCCTTGGACAGCGAATCGGCACGGAGCATTGCCGTGATTGCGCTTCTTCCATTCCCATCCGTTCCGGCCGTTATCGTCGCGGCGGAATTGCTCAGCGTTACGCCGTTCTGACCTACCGTCATATCGCCCGGTTCCGGCTTCGCGATAAGCGGGGCAGTCGTTGTCCCGCCTTCCGGTTCCTCCGTTACGACGCTGACACCTGCACGATTGATCGTTACTACGTATGTCTTGCTTGCCGCACCATCCTCGGCAGTGGTAACGATCGTTACGGGATTGACCCCGACCTGCAAGCTTACGGGAAACGATACGCCGCTTGCATGCGTCTGGCCATTTATTTGCATTGTCGTACCTGGAGCGTAGGTCACTGCGGTGACGCTTACGCTGGCAACCGTATGGCCTACATCGTCCGAATAAGCAAGCCTTCCTGCGGCAAATGCCGGCTGAAGCGTACCCGCGCTTACCGTCAATTGAGATAGATCGGCGTTCGCGGTTAGCGGAGATCCGGTTACATCGGCTCGATAGACGGTCAATGTGTAGGTCTTGCTCTTGAGTCCGTCCGCTGCAAGAACGGTAATTGGCAGCACATTAGCGCCTACCTGCAGGCTTACCGGAACGACCGCGCTGTTTCCGTAAACTTGTCCCGTTATCGAGATTGCCGCGGAAGGGTCGTAGGTCGTTGCCGTAACCGTCATCGCCGCAACCTCATGGCCGACAAGAACCGAATACTCGTTAATGCCTGGATCGAATGCCGGACTGAGGCTTCCCGCACTAATCGTCAGGCCGCTCAGATCCGCGTCCGTAGCGCGAAGCTCCTCGATGATCGTCAACGTATCGCCGTTAAAATTCGCTACGTAGATTTTATTCGAGGGGGAATCGACAGCCAAGGCGATTGGGTTCTTTCCGGCCGGAATCAGCGACGTCTGATGATTCGTTCCGTCAATCGCGGTCACGTTATGGCTGTCATAATTCGCCACGTAGATTTTGTTTGCAGCTGCATGAACCGCAAGCGCCGAAGGCCCCGATCCTACGGATACGAAAGAGGTGCTGTTGTCCACCCCGTCAATGACCGTCACATTGCCGCTGCCGGCGTTTGCAACGTAAATCTTATTCGTCGCCGGGTTGACGTCCACCGCATTTGGCTTCTTGCCGACCGTGACGGTCGACGTCGTTCCCGTCGCGCCTTCGATCACCGTGATGCTGCCGCTGAAGAAGTTAGCCGCATACACGCGATCCGTGATCGGATTTACCGCGATGGCGCTAGGCCCCGCTCCGGCCGGAATCGTAACGGCCGCATGGGTCGTCCCGTCGATGACCGTCACGCTGTCGCCATCGATATTTGCAACGTATATTTTGTTGGTCGTCTCGTTCACCGCAAGGGCAAAGGGGCTTTTGCCGGCAGGAACCGTTATCGTACCGTTCGTCGCCCCGTCGATCACGGTCACGTCGCCGCTGCCGACGTTCGCTACATAAATGTTGTTGGTGGCCGGATTCACGGCTACGGCAAACGGATTTTTTCCGACAGGCACCGTGACTGTTTCGTTCGTGGCGCCGTCGATCACGGTAACGTTATCGCTGTCCGCATTGGCCACATAAATTTTATTCGTAGCAGGATTCACCGCGATCGCATATGGGGTCGTTCCAACCCCGACGGTAGCGACTGTAACGAACCCTCCGTACGTATCTTCCATGACTGTCACATCGTCGCTGACCGCATTGGCCGCATAGACCCGGCTTGTCGCCGGATTGACCGCTACAGCGTGCGGCCCTCTTCCTGCGGACACGCTTGTTGCAGTGGCGGACGCGTCTGCTTTCGCCCCCGCCGGAAGTCCGGCGGCAAGCAGAACGATGACAAGCATGCCGACCCAAATAGATCGCAGCATGAAGCTTGATTGCTTCCTCATTCGTTCCCAGTTCCTCTCTACTCCATAGTGATAGCGCTTTCATTTTGGGGCTTGTTTATAACAGCCAGCGCGACTGCCCCTGCTCGCTACGAAAGTTCTGTTCCCTCTCGAAATAAGTCTCTAACGTCGTCTTCTTTGCCGAAACCGCCATAGTCGCTTTTTACCGCTATCATGCGCTATTTCCGTTGGCTCAGCACCATTTGCTCCCTTTCCTTTTCCGCCATGTCCAGTTCTTCCATCAGCGGCTTCGTTCCGGCTTTAAATTCGTGCAGCGTTCGACCTACTGCGCGCCCCAGCTCCGGCAGCTTGCGCGAACCGAAAAGCAATAGCGCAACCAATGCGATCAACACGATTCCGGTAGGACCGATCCCCGTCATTCCGTCTCACCTCCCCATTGTTTTACGTTGCCTCCCTTCTTGCAATCAAACGGCGAGCGCTTGCCAAACGAGCCCGCGGTTCAACCTAAGCCAAAACGGAGATAGCCGTTTTTCGTTTTCAGCAAGCGCTTACACCAATCTTAACCCGAACATCCTGCTCGTCATATGTCTATGATTGGGTACCGGTATGTCCATTTTTTCGTTTTTGCTTCTATCCTGCCTGCTCCGCCAGTTCTTGTATAAACTGCAAGTACACTTGAGTCGCCAGCTCCAATTCCCGGATTTCGACATATTCCACGTCTCCGTGAGCGGTGCTTTGATCCGGGCCGTGACAGAGTACCGGAGCGTTCAGCGCTTTGACCAAAATGCCCGCGTCGGTCACCACCTTCTTGCCGGCGAGCGGCAGCTCGATCCCCCTTACACGGCGTACTGCCCGCTGCAAAGCGGCAATAGCCGGATGATCGGAGTCGATCCTATAGCCATCTCTAACCTTGCGCATATCCAGATCAATCTCTACTCCGTATCGCAAAGTCAGCTGGCTCAAAAGGCTTCGGAGCTCGGCCTCCGCTTCGGCAAAATCCTGATCCGGACGATAACGCCTGACGCCTTCCAATTCCGCCTGGTTGGGCAGTTGATTATAAAACTGCCCGCTATGCACCGATCCGACAAAATACGAAGCAAACCCGATATCTTCGATCCATTCGTTTTCCAGCTCCGCGTTACGCTCCCGCAACAAGCGAACCGCTTCCGCAGCGACCTCGATCGGGTGCGAAGCGCCTGGCGGAGCATACAGCTGATGGGCAGGCTCTCCCTCCCGCTTGATCGCCACGCGGAAAGTTGCCGAGCCCAATTGGGCGATCGTACAGTCGCGCGTGGCCCCCTCCATGACGATTGCTGCATCAGCGCTAAGCGATATGTTCTTCGTCAAGGCGATCAAATCTTCGCCTCGCCCGCCCGGACTCTCGTGCAGACTGTTCGCTACGACAATGATTTTTCCGCGAAAGCTGGCTTGCGGCTGGCGAAGCGTCCGGATGACCTCCAACACGCAGGCGAGCGAGCCTTTCATATCGCATGCTCCTCTGCCGTAAATGCGTCCGTCTCGCAAGACGGCTGGCCCGTGAGCAAGCGGAACGGCATCCAGATGACCGTTGAACAAAATCGTTGGGCCTCCGTTATCTTCTCCGAATGTAGCAACCAGTGTCGGATTGTTCGGAATCCACTCGTACCGGTCTACCGTACATCCCGCCTCAAGCAGCATCTCTTTGTAGCGTTCGGCTATCCCTCGCGTATCGCCCGTAACGCTTTCCATACGCACCAGCTCCAAAGTATCCCGGACGATACGGTCGACATCCACTTTCGTGACCTCTTCGTTCAATTCGATATCCACCTTTCTCAGCCTCACCTGCCAATGGCTTCCTCCAATCACACAGCTCGCAGCCTCGTTCATGGCAGCGCCTCCCGCTATCCTCTTCCGACGATAGGCGGAACGAAAATAGCTTCCTCATCCGAATTCGGCCGCAAAAAATCGAGATCGCAGCCTTCGGGCGCCTGCAGCGCATGGTCTGCGAACATTCGCAAGTATCCTCGTTTATGACGCAATTCGGGACGGCGCCACGAGGCAAGTCGTTCCGCGATTTCTTCTTCCGATACCTGCAAGCTAATCGTCGATGCTTCGATATTCAGCTCGATCCAATCGCCGTCGCGCACGATCGAGAGCGGTCCGCCGACCGCCGATTCAGGCGAGACATGCAGAATAACCGCGCCATAGCTCGTTCCGCTCATCCGGCCGTCGCTGATGCGAACCATATCCCGTACGCCCTGCTTCAGCAGCTTGCCCGGGATTGGGATCGAACCCCATTCCGGCATGCCCATCGCCACCGGTCCGCAGTGCTTCAAAACAAGAACGCTGCTTTCTTCGACGTTCAGTTCTTCGCTATCGATCCTGGCCAGCATATCGGCATAATGTTCAAAGACGACGGCTTGACCGCGATGTCGGAATAAATGAGGGGATACGGCTGATTTTTTGATAACCGCTCCTAAGGGGGCGAGATTGCCCTTTAGAACGGCCAATCCGGCATTTTCCTTCAGCGGAGCCGCAAGCGTCGCAATGATATCCGTCTCCTCCGGCCAATCCGTGCGCCCCCCGCCGTATATTTGCGCAATCGGCTGCCCCGTCGCGCCGATGCAACCGCCATCCAAATGCGGCAGCAGCTCACGGATGACACGGCTAAGTCCACCTGCCTTATGGAAATCATCCATGCTGTATCGGCCGCTTGGCTGTAAGTTCACGAGAAGCGGAATCCCCTCCGCCATCTCCGCATACCGCTCGACCGGTATCCGGATGTTCAGCCTTCCGGCAATCGCGGTAAGATGGATCGCCGCATTCGTCGAACCGCCGAATGCGGCGAGCAGCTTGATGGCGTTGCCGAAGGCCGCTTCCGTCATGAGCCGGGAAGGCGTCAAGTTCTCCTTGACCATTTCAACGATTCGAAAGCCGGTAGCTTCCGCCGCCGACTTGCGTCTGGCATCGTCCGCAGGAATGCTGGAGGTATCGGGAATCATCATGCCCAGCATTTCGGACAAGCTTTTCATCGTGGAAGCCGTCCCCATGACCGGACAGCCGCCCAAGCCGCAGGAAATCGACTTTTCGAGCTGCAGCCACTCTTCGTCGGTAAGCAGTCCTGCCTTGTAATCATCGGCATATTTCCACAAATCGGTCCCATAGTTGACTTCTTTGCCGCGGAAGCTGCCCGAGGACCGGTGACCGGCAGCAAGCTGAAGGGCGGGAAGATTGCAGCTTCCCGCCCCCATCAGCTGTGCGGGCACCGTCTTGTCGCATTCGCATAGCAGCACGACGCCGTCGATCGGCTGCGAACGGATGCTTTCTTCAATATCCATCGATAGCAAATTCCGGTACGGCAAATCGGAAGGCTTCATAAAATCCGAAGGTGTCGATATCGTATGCAGCTCAATCGGATAGCCGCCGGCCAAAAGCACGCCTCGTTTGACGAATTCGACAAGCTCTTTATGCGGGTAATTACAGCTGTTAAAGTCGTTCCATGCGTTAAAAATACCGATGATCGGCTTGCCTAGAAACGTATCCGGGTTATGACCCATGGCGCGCATGGCCGAACGATGCTGGAAGGCAAGCTCGGCATTGTCGCTCTCAAACCATTCGCTGCTGCGGAATTTCACTGAAAAAACTCCTCCTGGAGCCGCCTAAGCTCGGCTTCCCTAATATCGAGCACGAACACGTTCGCGCCCTCCCGTAAAAAACGCGTCACGACGGCTTTTCCGATGTCTTGCGCGCCTCCTGTGACAAGTACTCTCTTCCCGTCCAATCTCAAAATCGAAACCCTCCAGCTCTCGCGACTCTAGCGCTTCTTTCCTTTGAAATTCACGAACCGGACAGGACTCCCGCCGGATTTCACGGACTGCACGGATAGCGGGAATACGGAGCTCCACATCACCGCGTCGTACACATCGATGGCAGGCCTTCTGCGTTGCTCGATCGCAGAAACGAATTCATCCAGCACGAAAAAATCGCCGCCGCCATGCCCGCTCCCTTCCGCTTCCTTCGCCCAGCGCCTCCAAAGCGGATGTTCCCATCTGTCCGCGTATTGCCATAACGGTTCCCATTCCGCTTCCGGCGCATCTTCTCTTCCTTCCGAGTGCGATACGCCCTTGGACTCGTTTTCGATCCAGACGAGCGGAGCTTCGCCGGCATAACGGGCGGATAAGTAGGCTCCTTTCGTTCCTTGCAGCGTGTAATGCGTCATATTGTGCGGGCGGGACGACTGAATGTCGTATTTGAGCGCGATCAGCGCTCCTTTCGCCGTGCGGATTAGCGTGACCGTCGCGTCGCCCGCTTTCCAGAAATCCGCTTGCGCGCCCGGATGCTCCTTGCCGAATTGCTCATAAAAGTACTTAGCCCCGGCTCTGCTTTTGGAAGAGAACGTCACAAGGGTGTCCAGCTCGTCGCCGCCATCCCGGTTAATGCCCATCCACTGCGCTACCGGACCGAGCGAATGAGTGGGATACGTACAACCGTCATAGTCCCGAAGCATGCTGCCGCGCCAGGTCAGACTCCCGTCTCCGTAGTGCAGCAAATTCCGGATATCGTGTATATAGCCGCACTCGGCATACGTCAGCTCCCCAAATACGCCCTGCTGCGCCATATGCCCAACCATCATATTGGACCGCATGTAGCAATAATTTTCCGCCATCATATACGTCATGCCCGTTCGCTCAACGGTTTCCACCAGCTCCCAGCAATCCTCAAGCGTATGCGCGGCGATCACTTCGCTGATCACATGCTTCCCCGCATTCATCGCTTGAATCGCTTGCCGCGCATGAACGAATAGCGGCGTGGCGAGAAAAACCGCATCCACTTGCGAATCGTCTACCAGCTTATCGTAGCTGTTGTAAGCGGTAATGCCGGGGAAATCTTCCTTCCACTTCTGCAAAACGGCTTCATTGCTGTCGCACACGGCGACCAACTCCGCGCGTCCCGCAAGACGCTGCAAGGAATGGCTGAAATAGGCTCCCCTTCTCCCTCCGACTACCGCGAGGCGAATCGCTCCTGCCATCTCGACATCCTCCTCTATAAATAGGCTTCGTTATCCCTTGACGGAACCGACCAGCAAGCCTTTGATAAAATACTTTTGCAAGAACGGATAAACGCATGCGATCGGCAATACGGTAATGACGGTAATCGCCATTTTGAACGTTTGCGGCGTGATCGCATACATTTGCGTTTGGCCCGGCGTCTTCAGCTGCTCCAGGGAATTGAACTGGTTCAACGCGTTGTAGAGCACGTACTGCAGCGAGTACAGGTTCGGCGACATCGTATTGTAGATTTGCGTATCGATAAACGCATTCCATTGGTTGACGCACTCGAACAGGACGACGGCGGCGAACACCGGCGTGCAAACCGGGAAGATCACCTGGTAAAACAAGCGCAAATCGTTCGCGCCATCGACGATCGCGGCCTCTTCAATCTCCTTCGGCAGCGCTTCGATATACGTTTTGATCAGCACCAGATTGAACACCGACACCGCGCCCGGCAAAATATAGATGAGAAAAGTCCCTTTAAGCTGCAAATAGCCCATCAACAAGTACATCGGAATAATGCCGCTGGAGAAATAAAGCGTAAAAACGAAATATTTGCGGAGCCACTTGACGCCGCCAAGCTCGTTTCGCGTCAACACATAGGCGGCCATCGACGTAATAAACAACATGACGGCCGGGCCGATGACCGACCTGAGCACCGAAATGCCTGTTCCCTTCAGCACCGCCGGGTCCTCCAGCGCTTTGCGGTAAGAGTCGAACGTAAAGCCGGACGGCCAAAGCACGAATCCGCCTTTGAGCATGCTGGGGGTGCTTAGCGAATAGCTGACGACATATAGGAAAGGGACGAGCATGACCGCCAAGACGGCTAGCATAAACAACGTATTGCCGATATCGAAAAGAGTGCCGCTTGCGGAACGTTCTCTCATAATGTTCTCCTGTCTGGTTAGAATATGGCTTTCCCTGTTGCTTTTTTGGAAATGGCATTGACCGCGATAATCAGAACGAGACTGATGAACGTCTTCATGATGCCGACTGCAGTCGCATACGGATAGTTCAATAGCTGCAAACCGTATTTATAAATGTAGAGGTCAAGAACCTCCATCTTCTCCCAGTTGATTGCGTTCGTAAACAGATAGAATTGTTCAAAATTCGAATTAAGAATCCAACCGCTGTTCAATATGAGAAGAACGATCAGCGTCGGAACGAGCGCCGGAATCGTAATGTACCACATGCGCTGAAAGCGGTTCGCCCCATCCATTTGCGCCGCCTCGTAATAGTCCTGGGGAATGGAAGCGATGGACGAAATGAAGATGACGCTGTTATAGCCAAGATATTTCCAGACGCCGAGCGCGATCATGAACATCCACGCATACTTCGGATCTCCCAGCACGTTGACGCCTTCCTCAATCAGTCCCCATTGCACCAGCGTTTCGTTCACCGCGCCGGAGGAAGTGGCAAACAGAGCGCTCGAAAGCGAATAAATTATAATCCATGACACGAAAAACGGGAAAAACGTTACAGTTTGTATCAATCGACCGAAAAACCGATGCCGGATTTCGTTCAGCAACAGCGCGAAAACGAAAGCCGCGCCCAGATTGGCGATCAGCGAACCGATATTCATAACCAGCGTATTGCGCAGCAAATAGACGAAATCTTTACTGTCCGTAAAAAAGCTCTGGAACTGCCGCAGTCCCGTCCACTCCGCAGGAAACAGCTTAAAGCCCGGCTTGTAGTTGATAAAGGCGATCAGCCAGCCGAATATCGGCACATACCAAAAGACGAACAGGAACAAAACGGCCGGCAAAAGCATCAGGTACAAGTATCGCTGCGCGAAAAATTTTGACGTTTTTTTCCCCTTCATCGGATTCAGAGCTGCATGGCTCATGATGGCTTCCTCTTTCCCGAAGCCGGCCGGAAGAAGAGGGGCATGCCGCCCGACTCCTCTCCCCCGCTCCGGCGTGTTATTTAAGCTGGCTTAACTGCGCCTGTTTTTCTTGATAGAGCTTGTTGTACTCATTCACGACGGTTTCCGGCTTTAATTGCTTGTAGCTGGCGATAACGGATTGGTACATCGTTTCGAATTCCTCGTCCGTCTTCGGCGAGACAATCAGCGTAGCCGAATTTTTGACCCGGAAATCGACCATCTTCTGGTGCAGGGCGCCGAGCTCCGACGTCGTATCGATGGCGATCGTGCCTGCGATTCCCGTGTTGGCCGCTTCGCCGGTCTTAACGAAATAATCCTTGGAGCTTTCCCAGCCAAGCTGTTTGTACGCGTCCCGCATGCCTTGGGTCAGCTGCAGCTCGTCCTGAAGCTTCGGATCGAGCGACATGCTGTAAGGGACGCCGTCCGGCGCATTCGACATCACGCTGCCGAGGAAATCGAACGATCCGAAACCGATGCTTCCGGACAATTCCGGATTCGTCAACGCCTTCTTATAGCTGTCCGTCGGCACGCGTTTTCCGTTCACAACGGTATATTCTTCTCCCTCAATGCCCGATTGGAGCAAAGTCCGCCCTTCCTCCGTCGCCGCCCATGCCACCAGCTCTTTAATCCGTTCCGGCTGCTTGGCGTTCTTCGTGATCGCGAAGATGGCGAACGGACGCGTATCTTCTACGCGAATTTGCCGCTTCTCATTGCGTTCGACCTGCTTCTTGCTGCGAATCGGCTGGTTGATGTATTGCAGCTCCGGATGTCCGGCATCGATCAGCCCCTGATTTGCCGCCGTCAAGCCCCATACCACGTACCAGCTCGACAACGCCCTGCCGCTGTTCAGCTTCTCTTGAAACTGATCCATTTTATCCGTGAACGAGTCTTTATCCAAAATGCCTTCGCGGTACAGCTTGTTGAAGAAAGCGAGGCTCTCCTTCACGTATTCGTTGGTCATCATATCTTCGAACTTCTTGTCTACCTGGTTCCAAAGCACGCCTAGATTGCCGGCCGCCGTCGAATATCGGCCGCCCTTCTCGTACATAATCGAGGAAATTCCTTGCATCCCCCACGGCTCCCCGAAAGGCACGATCATGCCGATCGTTTTCTTGCCGTTCGTGGTCGGATTCGCTTCAAGCCCCTTCTTGAGAAACTGGATGTAATCGTCCGTCGATACCAGCTTCGGCCAGCCCTGCTGCTTCAGAACGTCGGTACGGACGCCCACGTCGTTGACTTCGACATTGTTCCGGAAGTCGACCGGCACCATGCCTTCCCATTTGTACAGCTTGCCGTCAAACGCCGACAATTTCCATAACGGAAGTTGCACCTTGTACCGTTCGGAGAACGCCGTCGAGCTTTTGACCACATCGTCGATCGGCAGCAGCGCGCCGGCTCTCACGTACTTGTCGAAGGTCGCATTGTCCTGAATCGCAATGATTTCCGGATAGTCGCTGCCGGCCAGCATCAGGTTCAGCTTGTCCGCGTAGTTTCCGGGCGCTTGCGTATACTCGAACACGATGTTGAACTTCTCTTTGATCTTCTTGCCGATCTTCGTTTCGTCGCTTCGTTTGATCTGGTTGTTCCCCTGCGTGAGCACTTTGATCACGTACTCTTGTTTGACTGCCGGGCTTTTGGAGCTTTCCGCGGCAGGCGAGCCGGACGGCGGGCTGCTTTGCGCGCCTTCCTTGGTTTTGTCTGTACTGCATGCCGAAATGAATAAGAGACTGCCGATAAGCGCTGCGGATACGAGCCTTTGACGTGTAGCTTTCAATCCGTTTTCCTCCCCCAAATGGATCTCTCAAATCTAACACCAATACGTAAGTAAAACTAACCGTTTATGTTAGTATTACTTCTGCTTTTATTATATAGCCGAACCAAACCGGCTGAACATGTTCGTTCTTTAGGTCCCGGATGTTCATCTTTTAGATAACGCTTTCATTATTCATGACCTTCGCCCTTGGCATAAGTCTCCCGGTATTGCGTAGCGGTCTGACCCGTGCTTTTCTTGAACGTTTTGGCAAAATGAAAATAGTCCAAATAGCCGGCTTGCTCGGCTACTTCCTGAATCGGTGTAGACGAATCGGCCAGCAGCTCACAAGCATATGCGATTCGCTTCTTGGTCAAATACTGCAGGAAGGTGTCCGCCCCCTCCTTGCGAAACAGTTGGCTGACATAGCTCAGATTCAAATCCAGCTGATCGGAGACGCTCTGCAGCGAAATATCCTCCCGGAAATGGGTATCGACATACGCGACGATTTTGAGGAAGGTCGCATTTTGCGAACCCGGCGCGCTAACCGGGATGGAACGGGTATAATGATCGGTTAGCAGCTCTCTCACATAATCGATCAAGCGATCCATATCCCTGAATCTGCTCACTAGCTCCTCGTATGTGATCAGATGTTCTTCCTCGATCGGATACAAGCTGAACAGGACCATATGATAGAAGGATAATGCGCTGCGAATCGTAAAATGGCCGCCCTCTATACACGAACGAACGCGTTCGATCAGCGGATCGATCCACTCGGTATTTTGCGACTTACTTAGCTTCCAAAGCAATTCCTTCAGCTCGCCCGCCTTGCCGTTCTCAGCAGAGGCCAGCCAGCACCCGCTTTTACCGGCAATAAAAAAATGATGCGCCGCCGAATCGGCTTCACCGATCGCTTGAATGAGCTCGGCTGGGTCCATTATCCGCTTTCCTATGCCGATTCCCTCGACGCCTGACGGAAGAGCTTCGGAGAACCTATCATAAAGAGCCGCCGTTTGATCGCCCCGAAACAGATGTGCACATTTTTTTCGCCCCGTTTGCAGCGATAGTCGAGGGATGCAGGGGAGCTCCGGCAACGATGCCGGCTCCGAATCCGAGCTTATGACAACCAATACGGTTGCGCCAACCTCTCCGTCCCACGGCAGCCCCAGCCTGCCCATGATTTGTTCTATGCGCGGCTTGGCGCCGGCGCTTTTCTCCTGCAGCAGATTGAGCAGCTCGATCTGGAGCATCGCGCCCTGCGCCTGCCGCTTTCGGCTGTATTTCCGGAGAATTTCGCTGATTTCTTCTTCATCGAACGGCTTCAAGCAGTAATCGAGCGCGCCGTATTGAATCGCTTTCTTGGCATATTCGAACTCTTTATAGCCTGACGTAATAATAAAGCTGATATCCGGGTTCCATTCATTGATTCGCCGCATCAATTCAAGACCGTCCATACCCGGCATGCGAATATCGGTAAACACCAGATCCGGCGTCAATTCCTTTATTTTCTCGAAGCCTTCCTCGCCGTTGAACGCCTCGGCAATGATTTCGAAGCCAAGCGAACGCCAATCTATCGAGCTTTTCAAGCTTTTGACGATCCATTTCTCATCATCGATCAACATTACCCTATACATGGCTCATTCCTCCCGCTTCGGCAGCAAAATGATGACTTCCGTCCCGGCTTCCGGGACGCTTTGTATGCTCAAGCCGAACGCCTCGCCATAAACGGTTCGCAAACGATTATGGACATTGACGACACCCAGATGCTCGCTGTTTTTGATCCGATCCATAAACTCGTCGCCGGCTGCCAGCTCCGTTCTAATGGAAGCCAATTTTTCGGCCGAAATGCCGAGCCCGTCGTCCTTGATCCGGATTTCGATATTGCCGTCCGGCAGCATTTGTCCTTGAAGCAGCAAATTCCCTTTCACCATCCTGTTCTCCAAGCCATGTGTGATCGCATTTTCCAATATGGGCTGCAAAATCATCTTAATCACCCGGTAATTCAGCAGCTCGCCGGAAAACTCGATTCGGACATCGAAGCGATCGTCGAACCGGAACTGCTGAAGCTTCAAGTACGCTTTTGCAATCTCCAGCTCTTCCCCCAGCTTCACTTCTTCTTGCCCTTTGATGCTGTAACGCAGCATACGGCCAAGCGCGCCGAGCATTTCCCGTATTTCATGCGCCCCGGTTTCGCTAGCCATCCCCTTAAGGGATTCCAGCATGTTGTACAGAAAATGCGGGTTCACCTGCTGCTTTAAATAAGCAAGCTCCGCCTGCTTCTTCATTAGGCCGAGAGCCATGATACGCGTTCTTGAAGAAACGACCTCATCCGTCAAATGATCGATTTCATTAAGCATCTCATTGAATTTTTCGGCCATTACCATGATTTCGTGATAACCGAACAGCTGAAGCCTTTTCTGCTCATGATAAATGTTTTTAACCTGATGGACCTGAATAAAGCGCATAAAGGTGCGTATCGGACCCAGAACGTTGCGGCTTATCATCCAGATCAGCAGGCACATGAACGGGATAAAAAAAGCCAATATCCACCAATACACTTTCCTCGTTTGATCCAGCCCGCGAAACAGGTCGTCCTTCGAAAATACGTTGACGATTTTCCCTTCCATCGCCCGCAGCTCTACGGACTGAACGACATTCTCGTCCTTCTGGTTGCCCGAGAGCGCCTCCAAATCCAGCTTTTGTCCAATCATCGCAGGCTCATTGCTTGAACAAACGATTCCGCTGCGATCCAGAACGTAGAAATTCCCGAAGCTATTCTGAATCATCGTGCCAAACTTCGGAAACAGCGCCTGCAAATCCAGAATGACAACCAAATGTCCGAGCGGATACGCCGGAAAAATATTGCTGACCGTCGTTCCTACCGCGAAATATTGATGCTCGACATTGCTGTCGACGATTTTTCGAAAGCCGTAATAATACGGCTTCAAATGCGTACCGCTCATTCCCTTCATATCCGCTATTGTATCCATGACCAGCTGTTTATTGTTCGGGTCCGACATCAGATTCAGGTTATTCTCGTTCGCTCCGACGATCGTCATGGCGACGATGCCGGTCTCGAGCTGAATCATTCTCGTTACCTGGGAGTCGACCTTCCGGAAAAAGTCGATCTTGTCGAGCAAGTCGCTCGTTTTCAAATACTGATGCACATCCGAGTTGATGCCCGTATTGACGAGCAAGCCGTCGATCCTGTCGATTTGGGACTCGATATATTGCGTTATTTTATCTAGTAGTTCGATCGAATACTCTTGATTTTTTTCATAGATCATTTTTTTGGATTGCGTGTACGTAACGAACATGACCAACAGGATGGCCACCAGAAACAGAGAGAACATAGCCAGCAGTTGCAGCTTAATCGGTCGCTTCTTCCAATAATCCATCCCTTATCCCCCTCGCAGCTTATCGATATTGTATGAGATAAAGGAATGTACAACAAGAAAATATTGTTGCGGGATACCAAATAGAGCCCTTGCCGCATTGCAGCGCAGGCACTTTTCGTGTATATGCTTGCGACGACTGACAGCGGCCGCTTCCGAGCTTCTATCCATTATAAATTTGTGCGCCGCCCCTTGGCATGTCAGTTTTTTAGGCGGCTATGTTTATCTTTTAGAAGGACCCGCTAGCTTCCGAAACATCGAAAAAAGCCCCTTACCTCCCGCGTAAAGCGAGATCGGTAAGAGGCTTAAAGAGTGAACGATAAACTTTATTGAAAACAACCGAATTTACAGCCTGCGCAGCGCTTCGCCGTGCGCTTCGATCGTCGCGTCGATATCGTCGTTCGTATGCGCCGCCGAAACGAACATGCCTTCGAATTGCGAAGGCGCCACGCTGACGCCGAGATCGAGCAAATTGCCGAAATAACGGTTGAACTTGCTCAAGTCGGACGTCTTCGCCGTTTCGTAGTTGGTTACGCGCTGCTCCGTGAAGAACGGGCATACCATCGAGCCGATCCGGTTGATCGTGCTCGGCACGCCGTATTTCTCCGCGTTGGCCAGCATTCCGGCTTCGAGGCGGGCCGACTTCGCTTCCAGCGCTTCGTACACCTCGGGCGTCGACAGCGAAAGCGTCGTGAAGCCCGCCGCCATCGCAAGCGGATTGCCGGACAGCGTACCCGCTTGGTAGATCGGGCCGCTCGGCGCCATACGCTCCATAATGTCGCGGCGTCCGCCGTACGCGCCGACAGGCAAGCCGCCGCCGATGACCTTGCCGAGGCAAGTCAAGTCGGGCGTAATGCCGAAGCGCCCTTGCGCGCAATTATAGCCGACGCGGAAGCCTGTCATGACTTCGTCGAAAATAAGCAAGCTGCCGTACTGCTTCGTAATGTCGCGAAGTCCTTGCAGGAAGCCCGGCACCGGCAGTACGACGCCCATGTTGCCGGCGACCGGCTCGACGATGACCGCTGCGATGTCTTCGCCGTACGTGGCGAAAGCAACCTTCACGGATTCGATATCATTGTACGGCACCGTAATCGTATTGACCGCAACGCCTTCCGGTACGCCCGGGCTGTCAGGCAGACCCAGAGTCGCTACGCCGGAGCCCGCTTTGATCAGCAGCGAATCGGCATGGCCGTGGTAGCAGCCTTCGAATTTCAAAATTTTGCTGCGGCCCGTAAAGCCTCTGGCGAGGCGAAGCGCGCTCATCGTCGCTTCGGTTCCGCTGTTTACCATACGAACAAGCTCGATCGAAGGAACCCGTTCGCAAACGAGCTTGGCCATGGCCGTTTCCAGCTCGGTAGGCGCGCCGAAGCTGGTGCCGTTCTCCGCCGTCCGCTTGATCGCTTCGACCACTTCCGGATGAGCATGCCCTAGAATCAGCGGGCCCCAAGAGCAGACGTAATCGATGAATACGTTGCCGTCGATGTCGTAAACGCGGGAGCCTTCGCCCTTCTTGATGAAAGCCGGCGTCAGACCGACCGATTTGAACGCGCGTACGGGACTGTTGACACCCCCTGGAATATACTGCTTCGCCTCGGCGAACGCTTCACTCGAAAGCTTGTCGGTTCTAGTGCGCGATTGTTCCAACATGTTCAACATCTCCTATCTCAATAGTGGGTTCATATGATAAAATGACAGTGGTCATTCGATACGAGGGGCGATGAAATCCGATGTCTTTTGATGCACTGCGCAAAGTACCGCTGTTCAATCCATGGAATGACAGCCAACTGGAGGCGGTAGCAGGCCTCTGCACCCGCAAATCGTTCAAAGCCGGAACCGTTCTCTTCCGGGAGAACGAGCCGGGCAACACGTTCTATATCGTGCTGAAAGGCTCCATTAAATTATACACGAGCAGAGGCGGCGACGAAAAAATATTGTCCGTCATCCATGAAGGCGACTGCTTCGGCGAACTTTCCCTGCTGGACGGCAAAGCCCGCTCCGCCTCCGCCCAAACGCTGTCGGACAGCACGCTGCTGTCGCTGACGGCATCCCAATTTCTCAGCCTTCTGAAGTCCGACTTCTACATGACGCTCATGATCATGCGCGAGCTTTGCCAGCGGCTGCGGGATACGAATCAGCATGTGAACGACTTGACGTTCCTCGATGCCCGTTCGCGCGTGATCAAGAGCGTCATTACTTTGGCCAACAAGCACGGCAATCGTCAAGGCAATACGATTACGATCAAGCTCGTCCTTAATTACGACGAGCTCTCGCAAATGTCCAGCGTGCAGAAGCCGGTGTTGATGCAGGTCATGCGCGATCTGCACGATAAGCAAATTTTGGTCCATGAAGGCAGTGACATCAAGCTCGATTTGTCCAAGCTTCGTTGAAGCGCCCTTCCGAAACGGCACCGGCCGCCCTCTCTCAGGGCGGCTTTTTGGCGCAGATATGGACCGTTTAGAGAAGACGCCGTGCAACTTCTAGGCGGGCTGAGTGCCCGTTACGCGAACAAACGGCAAAGCTCCAGCGCCGCTTCTTTGCTTTGGCGGACGCAGTCCGGGATGCCGACTCCGCGGAAGGCGGCTCCGGTCAGCTTCACATGGGGCATTTGCGATTCCACCTGCTTGCGTACCCCCGCGATCGTATCGAGATGCCCGACCGGATATTGCGGCATCGAATCGTTCAAGCGGGTCACTTCAGCAAACAACGGCTTCGCGTTAATGCCGTGCAGCTCGCCGATATCCTTGCGCACCTTGTCCACGAGCTCGCCGTCCGCGTACAGCAGCCGCTCTTCTTCGCCGGTTCTGCCGACGTAGCAGCGCAGCAGCACTTTTCCCTGCGGCGCGGTGTGAAGCCATTTGGACGACGTCCACGTGCATGCCGTAATAAACCGGCCTTCTTTACGCGGAATGACGAAGCCCGAGCCGTTGAGCGGATGGCGGACGTCTTCCCGGTTGAACGCCATAATGACGTTGGCAACCGAAACATAACGAATGGAGCCAAGCGCCTCCACTCCGGGAACGCCGGGAAACAACTTCGACAGCGCATATGCCGGCAGGGCAGCGATCACCCCGTCGGCCGGCAGCTTCTCGCCGTTCTCCATAACGACCGAGTAATCCGATCCTTCCCCGGTTGCGTCACCGCCCCCGGCAGCTTCCTCGTTGCGAACGACCGCCTGAACGCCCTGCCCGCTTACGATCCGGACGTCGTTCAGCTCGTCCAGCAGCGCCTCGACTAAAGTGGACAGCCCGTTCTTGTAGGTCAAGAACACGCTTTTTTGGGCGATCTCCGGCAAGCCGGCAGCGGCAGCCGCGCTTTTGCGGTTGGCCATCATCCCCTTGATGAGGCTGCCATACTTGCGTTCCGCTTCCTGAAACTGCGGGAATGTCGCTTGCAGGCTTAGCCGATGGGTATCCCCCGCATAAATGCCGGCAAGCAGGGGCTCGGCAATATGATCGAGCACTTCGCTTCCAAGCCTCCGCTCGATGAAATCGCCGAGCGATTCGTCCGCATCCCCCTTCCGAACGGGGAGCAGCAGATCCAATGCGGCGCGCGCCTTGCCTGCAACGGAGATCAGGCCGCTTTTCATGAACGGCCCGATCTCCGTCGGAATGCCGAGCACCAAGCCCGGAGGCATCGGATGCAGCTTGCCTTTATGCAAAATATACGATTGCTTGCCCTTCGGATTCGTCGCGGTCAGCTCATCCTCCAGCCCCAGCTCCCGGGTGATGTCGAGTATCGGCGTTTTGCGGGCTAGAAACGAGTCCGGGCCTTTTTCGATCACGAAGCCGTCCTGGCGCAGCGTGTGAATTTTACCGCCGATCGTTCCGCTCTTCTCCACGATCGTGACGTTGACGGGAATCCTTTTTTCGGCAAACAGCTTTTTCACGTAAAACGCGGAGCTGAGCCCGCTAATGCCGCCGCCCACAACGACGACTTGCTTGACCGATGCCATTAGCGATCGTCCCTTTCGGCTTCGGAAACGACAACGTCGCGCAGCGTTTCCATGTATAGCGGGTCGGTGTTAAGCGATTCCGTGCGCTCCAGATGCATCCCCAGTTCGGCGGCAAGCTGTTGGCATTCGATATCGACGTCATACAGCACTTCCAAATGGTCGGAAACGAAGCCGATCGGACAGATCAGCACATCCTTTACCTGCTCTTCCGCATGAATCGTCCGCAGCGTGTCCTGAATGTCGGGTCCGAGCCAAGGAACAGCCGTGCGGCCGGCGCTCTGCCAGCCGAACTGCCAGTTCGTAATGCCGCAAGCCTCCGCAACGGCCTTGGAGGAAGCCATCAGTTGATCCACATAAGGATCGCGCATCTCGAGTATTTTCTCGGGAAGACTGTGCGCCGTGAAAATGACGCGTACGGCGCCGCGGTCTTCAAATTTAGCCAGCGTATGGTTGACGCGGATCGTCAGCGCTTCGAGCAGCTTCGGATGAAGCTCGTAGCTTTTCACGAAACGGATCGGCAGACCGGCCTCGTCCGCCTTTTCCTGAGCTCTCTTGATGTAGCTTCCTACGCTCATCGCCGAGTAGTGCGGCGCCAGTACGACGCCTACCGCTTCCTTGATCCCGTCTGCAGCCATTTGCGCTATACCGTCTTCAATGAACGGAGTGGCATGCTTCAAGCCTTGGTAGCAGGTATAGGCAACGTCTTCGCCGCTACCGTTGTTCAGCGCCTCTTCCAGAGCCGCAACCTGCTTGTTCGTATTTTCGCGCAGCGGGAAAAAGCCCCCCACGATCGCTTCGTACCGGTCTACAAGCTCCTGAAGCTGCTCCGGCGACGGCGGCGAGCCTCTTCGAATATGCGTGTAGTAGGCCTCGATCTGGTCCATGCTCTCCGGCGTGCCGTAGGACATCACCAGTACCCCGATATGCCGCTTGCTCATTTCGCTACACTTCCTTTCGCATCTTGCGCCGCAATCGCCTCGCGCGAGTAGCGGTGAATGAAGCCGGTCAGCTCGTGCAGCTTCTCCAGCGAAGCTTCCGGAAACAGCCCGTGACCGAGATTGAATACGAAGCCGGGACGCTCGATGCCTTGATCGATGATGTCCTTGGCATATTTCTCGATGACCGGCATCGGAGCGGTCAGCACCGTCGGATCAAGATTGCCTTGCACGGCATAACGATCGCCGACACGGCGGCGCCCCTCTTGAATCGGTACCCGCCAGTCCAAGCCGATGACGTCGGCGTTTATCCCTT
The DNA here is from genome assembly GCF_046244365.1 of Paenibacillus litoralis. Lineage (NCBI taxonomy): Bacteria > Bacillati > Bacillota > Bacilli > Caryophanales > Paenibacillaceae > Paenibacillus > Paenibacillus litoralis. Next base: position 6,181,990 of record NZ_CP176395.1, read on the forward strand.
GCAAATCGGGAAGCAGCTCCCCCGAGCTGACGCCCGGGAAGTAGATTTTCGGTTCGCTTAGCGGCTTCAATTCGTCAAAAATACGGCGAATCGTCGGCAGCACGAATTCCCGGAAATCGGCCGGCGACAACGCGCCGACCCAGCTGTCGAACAACTGAACGGCTTTCGCTCCTGCGGCAATATGTGCTTTCAGGTAGGTAATCGCCATATCGCCGAGCTTCTGCATCAAGGAGTGCCATACGGCCGGCTCGCTGTACATGAGCGCTTTCGTTTTCAAATAGTTTTTGGAAGGTTTTCCTTCGATCAAATAGCTTGCAATCGTAAACGGTGCACCCGCGAACGAAATCAACGGAACCTTCAGCTCGCGGTCCAATATCCGGATCGTCTCCAAAATGTGCGGCAAGTCTCCCTCGACATCGATCGGACGCAGCCTTTCGACGTCCGCAGCGGACTGGATCGGATTATGAATGACCGGTCCGATGTTTTTGACGATATCGAAATCGATTCCGATCGATGCGACCGGATTCATGATATCGGAATACAAAATCGCCGCATCCACCCCCAGCTTGCGGATCGGCATCAGCGTTACTTCGGCGGCAAGCTCCGGCTGCTTGCAAATCTCAAGCAAGCTGTACTTTTCTTTAATCTTGCGGTAGTCGGGATCGTACCGGCCGGCCTGTCTCATATACCAGACCGGAACCGTCTCCGTCCGTTCCTTGCGGCATGCTCGAATAAATGTATCGTTGTAACTCACTCAAATCTCCTCATTTCCATAGATCCAATACTTTTTATTATGCCCGTTTTAGGAGAGTGCAACAACCCGAATCCCGTACAGAAACCGACAAAAGTATGACAAAGGGAATACCCCTCACCCGTAAAAAAACGAGCTGCGGTCAAGGCGACAACGTTCGCGATTGCTCGCCGCCTAATCCCACACTCGTTATAAAACTCGTTAATTGCCCGGCTTTCGCTCGCCGTCATTCCGCTAGCCGCTCCACGAGCCGGTGCGTCGGAAGCGTCAGATCCGCGCGTATCCCGCATGCCTCCGGATCGTTCAAGCAGGTAAGAAAATGATCGACAACTCCGGCAAAGCCTCGCCGTTCAAGCACCGTATCCCAGCTGCCGAAAGTTCGCTGGAGCGGAGCCGCTCCCGCCGCATACAGCTGGGCAAGCTCCATATTCAACACCTCGGCGGAACGTCCGCTTCCGTGCAGCTCCAGCTTCTCCATGTCGGCGCCGGCCGTGCGCACCATTTCGTACTTGCCGAGCCTCCCGGCATAATCGCCGAATGCAAGCATGCCCGCGGCGTCAAGCAGCCTTCCGCTCCCGTCCGCGCGTAGTCTTTTGCCTATGATTTCGGCATCCGGGCCTCCAAGCCACAGGAGCAGATCGAGCATATGAATCAAATCGTCATAGATGGTCCGCTTGGCATCATGTTCCTGCAGCTTCGTCCGGTGCTTGAACGCGCCGCAGCTGTCGATCCCGCCGGCTTCCTCCACCCATGCTTTGGCCACTTGATACATGGGCGCATAGCGGCGGTTAAAGCCGACGGCCAGCAGCATCCCTTTGGCTTCCGCATAAGCCGCCATCTCTTCCGACTCTCCGATGTTGTAGGAGAGGGGTTTATCGACGTAAACGGCCGTACCGCTTCGCAGGCAAGCCATCGCAATATCGCGGTGCGTTTCCGTCGGGCTGTGTACGAATACGGCATCCAGCCCGAGGGCGAGAAGCTCGTCCAGCCTTGTTGTGCCGAACGGGATGCGGTACGTCGCTTTCGTCCGTTCCACCGTCGCGGCCGACGCGCTCATCACGCCTGCAAGCTCAACCGTTTGATGCTGGGAAAGAAGCGGCAAATACACCTTGCGCGCGATATCTCCGATGCCGATCAAGCCGATGCGCGACCGTTTCACGTCAAGCTCACCCCTTCAGCCATTTGGCGACGTCCTTCGCAAAGTACGTCAGAATCATATCTGCACCGGCACGTTTAAAACCGGTCATCATTTCGAGAACGATTGCTTCTTCGTTGATCCAGCCCTTCTCCGCCGCAGCCTTCACCATCGAATATTCCGCGCTGACATTGTACACGACGACCGGCAGATCGAAGCTGTCCTTCAGCATGCGGACGACATCCAAATAAGCAAGCCCCGGCTTGACCATCAGCATGTCGGCACCCTCAATCACGTCGGATTCGGCTTCGCGCATCGCTTCGCGGACGTTGGCCGGATCCATTTGATACGTTTTGCGGTCGCCGAACTGCGGCGTCGAATGCGCCGCATCGCGGAAAGGTCCGTAGAAAGCCGAAGCATATTTCACCGAATAAGACATGATCGGGACATGCTCGAAGCCCGCTTCGTCCAGTCCGGTACGAATCGTGTGCACGAAGCCGTCCATCATATTGGAAGGCGCGATCACGTCTGCGCCGGCGCGAGCCTGCGAAACCGCGGTTTTGACAAGCTGCTCCAGCGAAAGATCGTTGTCGACCGTCGCGCGGTTCATCACCGGATCCACATGAATGACGCCGCAATGGCCGTGGTCGGTAAACTGGCACAGGCACGTATCCGCTACTACCAGCAATTCCGGGTGCATGCGCTTGATCATGCGCGTCGCTTGCTGGACGATTTCCTCATCGTCGGAGGCAGACTTGCCTTCCGCATCCTTGTAAGCCGGAACCCCGAACAGCAGCACCGCTTGAATCCCGAGAGCGTCGATTTCTTTTAATTCCTCTTCCAGCGTATCCAGCGAAAAATGATAGACGCCCGGCATCGACGGAATTTCCTCTTTTACTCCCTTGCCGTGAGTGACGAAAATCGGATACACCAAATCATTTACGGTAACTTGATTTTCTCTTACCAGATTGCGCATCGCCTGAGATCCTCTCAACCGGCGGTGGCGTACTACGGGGAATGCCATCGATATTACCTCCTGCTGATTCTGATTGTCATGCTGACTCTATAGGATGAGACTATAAAAAACGGGATAAGTTCATTCGTCCGTGCGTCCTTCGGCTCCGGCGCTCTTCTTTACGGGCAGCGGCGCGGCGGCAAGCGCCTGCACCAGCGACTCGATCGTCGCTTCTTCCGCTACGGCCTGCACGGTAAGCCCGGCATTACGCGCCGTTTCGGCCGTGATCGGACCGATGCACGCGAGCGTGAGACCCGCCAGCAGCTCTTGCGGCCGCTCTACGCCCTTCTTGGCTAATATGGCCAGAAGATTCGTCACCGTCGACGAGCTCGTAAACGTTACGGCGTGGATGGAACCTGCTTCCAGCATCGCGATGATCTCGCCGACTTCCTCCGCTTCGGAAAGCACCGTCTCGTACACATCCGCTTCCGTAACATCGAGACCGACCTCGCGCAGCTTGCCTGGAAGCCATTTTGCGGCAATATCCGCCCGCGGAAGCAAAACGCGCTGTCCTGCGGCCAGCATCGGCTCGAGCGCCTCGAACAACGAATCCGCCTGAAATTTTGACGGCAGCGACTCGGCAATGATGCCGCGCTCCAGCAAGCTTTCCGCCGTTTTGGGCCCTACGGCGGCTATCCGTGCCTTATGCATCTGCCTGACGTCGATGCGCAGCTCCTTCAGTCGCCGGTAAAAGTACTCGACGCCGTTCACGCTCGTAAAGATGACCCAGTCGTACCGATCCAAATGCGCAAGCGCATCATCCAGCTTTTGCAGCGTCGCCGGATCGATCGGCTGACGCATCTGCACGACCGGAAATTCGACGGCTTCTCCGCCGAGTTCATCGATCCGCTCCGCCAGCTCGCTAGCCTGGCTCCGCGAACGGGTAACCATGATTCGTTTGCCGAAAAGCGGCTTATGCTCGAACCAGGCGAGCTTCTCGCGCAGCCGTACGACTTCGCCGACAATAATGACGGCCGGCGATTGAAAGTTCGCTTCCCGTACCTGCTCCACGATCGTCTCAAGCGTTCCGACGAGCGTTTCCTGCTCCATCCACGTCCCCCAGCGGATTAGGGCCACGGGCAGATCGGCCGGCTTTCCGCATCTTAACAGCTGATCGCGAATATTCGCGATGTTGGCCACGCCCATCAAAAAAATGATCGTCCCGGTAGCGGAAGCAAGCTTCGCGTAGTCGATATCGGAATACGTTTTATTGTTGTACTCGTGACCCGTCACGATTGTAAAGGACGACGTAAAGTCGCGGTGCGTTACCGGAATACCGGCGTAAGCGGGCACTGCGATGGCGGATGTGATGCCGGGAACGATCTCGAAACGAATGCGGTTGTCCGCAAGCAGCTCCGCTTCCTCGCCGACCCGTCCGAACACGCAAGGATCGCCGCCCTTAAGGCGCGTAACCGTCTTCCCTTGCACGGCCAGATCGACAAGCAGCTGATTGATTTCGCTCTGCTTGAGCATATGCTTGTCCGGCAGCTTGCCGACGAATATTTTCTCGGCGCCGTCCTTCATATGCTTGAGCAACTGCGGGCTCGCAAGCCTGTCGTACACGACGACGTCGGCTTTCCGAATCGCTTCAAGCCCACGGAGCGAAATGAGCTTCGGATCTCCCGGTCCTGCGCCAACCAAATAGACGATTCCTGTACCGTTCGCCATGAATGGAAACCTCCTAAGTCCTCTCTTCTCCGAAGAAAGGATCCTTACCTAATTAAGATTGAGCCGTCGCTTCTGCGAGCATCCGGTCCGCCCCCCGCATGATCATAAACTGCGCGAGCTTATCGCCCAGCCGCTCGGGATCGCTGCCCGAGACTGTCTCGCGCAGCAGCTCGCCGCTGACTGCTGAGCCGACGATGCCTGTCAGCGTCAAAAGCCGTGCCGAAGACTCGCCTTCTTGCGCGGGCTCCAGCCGGGCATAGGCGCCGATCGGCACCTGACAGCCGCCCTGCAGCGTACGGAGATAGCTTCGTTCAGCCTCTACGCAGCGCGCTGTCTCGTCATCCGTAAACTTGCCGAGCAGCTCCAGCATGAACGTATCGTCGCCGCGGCATTCGATGCCGAGCGCCCCTTGGCCGACAGCCGGAATACAGAGGTCCGCCGGCAAATATGCCGTAATCCGGTCCTTCCAGCCCATCCGGTGCAAGCCTGCCGCCGCGAGCAAAATGGCATCGAAGCCTTCCTCTTCCAGTTTCCGGATCCGCGTATCGATATTGCCGCGGATCGATTCGATCTGAAGATCGGGCCGATGATGCTTAAGCTGACTTGCGCGCCGCAGGCTGCTCGTTCCGACCTTCGCTCCCACCGGCAGCTCGTCCAGCGTCAAATAGCCTTGACGCGAAATCAGGCAGTCGCGGGGATCCTCGCGTTTGGGCACAGCCCCGATAACCAGTCCGTCAGGCAGCTCGGCCGGCATGTCCTTCATGCTGTGTACGGCCATATCGATTTCGCCGTCTAGCAGCGCTTGTTCGATTTCCTTCACGAACAAGCCCTTGCCTCCTACCTTTGACAAGGTAACATCCAGTATTTGATCGCCCTTCGTCACGATTTTGCGAACGGCAAACTCGCATTCGATTCCATCCCTCTTGCAAATGTCCTTTAGCTGCTCAATGACTTGATTCGTTTGCGTCAGCGCCAGCGCGCTTTGTCTAGTGCCTACTACGATTGTCCGCATTGTCTGAACCCCCATGTCTAAAATCCCCTCAAAGCGATGTCAGTCCAACGAAACCGTTCTGCCGCAGCAAACGGATAGCTGATTCCTAGCGCTTTGCGTAGAGTTTTCCAAATCCTTAACTAGCGAAAATGCCCGGCTCCCGCAGCCGATACCGCTAGAGCCAAGCTTCCAAACCGAACGATTCCGGCTCCGCCTCGAGTTTATGCATCAGCTCGCGGCGAAAGGACTCGAACTCGCCTCTGCGGATACGTTCCAGCAGATCGATCCTGACAATCTCTCTTGCAAGCGCGTGCCTATGCTCAGCATCTTTGACCAACTGCCGTACTTTCAAACGGAATTCGCTTAAGAAATCGAGATACGTCGCATACTCCGGTCCGTACTCGTCTTTCAGCTCCCGCACCATATCCCGCGCTAGCGCAGGGCTTGCGCCGGACGTGGAGACGGCTACCTGCAGCTTGCCGCGGGTGAACGCGGCAGGGACGATAAAGCTCCCCGTTTCCGGCCGGTCGACTACGCTGACCAGCCGTCCGGCATCCCTTGCCTCCGTACAGACCTTTTCATTCACGTCCTCGACGTTGGAAGCGGCGATAACGAGTAACGCCCCCTCCGTGTCGCCCGGTTCAAAGCCCCTCAGGAGGACGGTTATTTTGCCTGCTGCCGCCCATTCTTCAATCCGGTTCGTCAGCGCAGGGCTGATCACGGTCACATTCGCTTTAGACGCAAGCAGCGATTCGATCTTTCTTTCGGCAATCGTTCCTCCGCCTACGACGACGCAGCGTTTGCCGGTTATGTCGAGCATGACCGGATAATACATACCGGCGCCATTTTCGTTCACAGTCGCTCACTTCCTCGCTTGCCTAACGGCCTCATAACCAATGGTGAAACGATGACATGTAGTTCGTCAAAATCATATTCAGCAGCACGATGCCGAACGCATAGAGGTTCCAGAGCGCAAGCCGGTTGCCCGCGGGCTGAAAAAACTGCCGCATGATATAGTAATAGAAATAGGCGGCAAGCACGACAAGCGAATTGATCACCTTCGCATCAAGCAGCAGCAAGGCGTTCCCCTGCAGCAGCACCCATACGATGCCAAGCGCCAGCGCCGCAACGAGCAGCGGGATTCCGCTTATGGAAGCGCGAAACGCATACATATCGATTTTCTCGAGACTCGGCAGCCGTTTGACTGCCTGCGACCACTGCTTGCCCTTCAGCCGGCGGTGCAGAAACAAGTACATGCCGGAGAAAACCGCCGCTACCGTAAAAGCCGCATAGGCGGCAACGGCTAGCGAAATATGGACGAACAGCAGCTCGTCGTCGATTTCCCACCCTTCCCGGCTGGGCACCATCTCCGGATTGCCGAACACGTTAAGGGCGAGCGCCGCGAAACCGCCTATATTAATGATAAATACGAAGAGCTCTATTCTCAGAAACCGGCTGATAATAAGCGACAGCGTCAAAATAGCCCAAGCAAACAACAACAGCGTTTCCGTTTTCGTGAATGCGGTCAGCAGCTCATGACTGTACAAATGGGACGCCAGGTAGAACGATTGCAGCACCCATACAAAAACAAGCAGCCCCGTTCCCATCCGTTTGGCGCTCCGATTCGCTTTCGCGAAGTCGGAGAAGTAAAACAGCAGGCCCAGGGCGTATATGTAAAGGATCGCATCAAATAGCCAGGTCTGTTTAACCATGCGTTCCTCCTCTATAGATCCCCCATAAAGTGAAGCGAGATCTTCGTAGCTTAATCCTAGTACTTTACGGGGAGCCCCGAAACCCTTCCCCACAAAGTGAAGTGAGGCCTTCGCAGCTTATTCCGAGTACTTTGCGGGGAGCCCCGAAACCTTTCCCATAAAGTGAAGCGAGATCTTCGTAGCTTAATCCTATTACTTTACGTGGAGCCCCGAAACCTTTCCCCCGACCAGCTCCCCCGTTATGGTCTAACCAGCATTTCCGCTCCGGCTAAGGAACGAATATCGATATGCGGGTCGTCCGCTTGAATGGTGACGGCTTGACGAACGGTAACGGCGGCAATCCGCTCTTCCGCCTCCCGGCTCTCGGCATTCTTTTTCTCCTCAAGCAGCGCCTCCAGCGCGAAAAACTGGGTAAACATCGCAAGCGCCTCGTCGCCCTTTTTCTCGCCCGCCATTTCTTTGACGCGCTGAATCGGGTCGCGAAGCATTTGCGTCACAATGCTTTTGGTCAGCTTGCGAATGACCTTCACCTGACGCTCGTCGAGCTCCGGCAGCTTATTCAGCATACTTTCGAGCGTTTCCTCGTGAATGCGGTTCGCCTTCGTCTGCAGGGCATTAATGACCGGGCCCATCCCGATCATTTTGTACCACTGATCAAAAGCAGCGATCGCTTCCGCGATCATGCCTTCGATTTTGACGGCCTCTTTCCTGCGCTCCGCCAAATTGCTGTCCACAATCGAATGCAGATCGTCAATATCGTACAAATAAACGTTAGCCAAATCGCTGATCGTCGGATCCAAATCCCGCGGAACCGCAATATCGATCATGAACAACGGACGCGATTTTCTTTTTGGCAAAACCCGCTGAACGTCCGCTTTCGTCAGAACAAGCTGAGAAGCCCCGGTGGAGCTGATGACGATATCGGCTTCGGCGAGGCATGCCGGAAGCTGCTCCATAGAGCACGCGATTCCGTGAAACTTACCCGCCAGTTCTTCCGCACGGGCGCTCGTCCGGTTTACGACCAGCACCTTGCGTACGCCGCCTGCATGCAAATGCTTAGCCGTCAGCTCGCTCATTTTGCCTGCGCCGATAATGACGACCGTTTTATTCGCATAGCTGCCGAAAATACGTTTGCCAAGCTCTACCGCCGCATAGCTGACGGATACCGCATTTTCGCCGATCGACGTTTCCGAGTGAGCCCGCTTCGCAAGCGTAATGGCTTGTTTGAACAGGGTGTTAAACAACGTCCCCGTCGTTTTCTCCTGCTGCGCAAGCAGGAAGGCGTCACGCACTTGGCCGAGAATTTGCGTTTCACCGATGACCATGGAATCGAGCCCGCTCGTAACGCGGAAAAGATGCTCGACCGCTTGACCGTCCTCATAAATATATAAATGCTTATTGAAATGGTGGCGCGACACGCCGAACCAATTTTCCATAAATTCGCGAATATAATGACCGCATAAGGTCATCCGGTCGACAACTGCATAGATTTCCGTTCTGTTGCAGGTGCCCACAATTACACATTCGAGGATGCTGTTCGTTTGTCGCAGCTTTTGCAGTGCGGAAGCAAGCTCTTCTTTCATAAAAGCAAACTTCTCGCGAATTTCGACAGGAGCTGTCCTATAGTTTAGACCGACCGCGATGATATGCATTGTGTTCACCCTCCTTTCGCAAACCTAATTATAGCACAGAATCGTACTAGTCCCACCGCAATCTATGAAAAAAGTATGAATTTAATGCTTCTGTACGTCCCGGAGTTGTTCGACAATCGCCTTATCCGTCTTCTTCAGTTTGTCGTTTTGGGACGAAATCACGCTGCCTCCGGAGGACATCAGCTTGGCGTAGTCTTCGTTCATCGTTTTATACAGCTTGCCTGCAGCTTGAATCGTCTGCACTTCCTCCGCTTTTAACGCGCGCTGCCCGGCAATTTGCAGCCTGACGATATACTGCAGCAGCTGCTGCATCGACGCAAGCTCGGACAAACGATCCCCTTCCGCCATGACCAGCCTTTCGTGGGTGTAGTTCGCCGAATAAGCCGCTTGCTTGAGGGCATTGAGCTCATCCGTATTTTTTGCCTTTTCGGCCTCCGTAACCGCATTCGCGAGCAGTTCCATTTGGAATTGAGACACCTGAAACAGCAAATGTGCTGCATCTTCATGCCCTTCCTCGCCCTTCTTCCCGCCGGAAAGCTGGAGCAGCGTTACTAAAATCACGAAGCCGGCCAAAAGCCATACGAACAATTTCCCGATACGTAGCTTTCCCATTTCATTCCCTCCGCATCCACCAATATCCCCACAAACATTTCGCACTTATCGTCTGCGGCGCCTCAATAGGAACTGCCTGGCTAATGAGGCTACTGGTTTCATTGTATGGACACGGATCAAAACAAATAACCATGGATTGCTCCATGGTTAGGTTCTCCGCTCTATAAGGAAAACTTTTAATCGCCGTCGGTTATTTCACCATTTCGGCTTGACGGATCGCAGGCGTTTCTACCTTCAGCTCGCCGAGTCCACGAATGAGCTTCTTCGCGTGTACCGTCTCTGGCTTCAATACCGATATCATATAATCGATAGCCAGCTGAGGATCAACCGTTTCACCGCAAGTATAGCAATCAAGTGCGGCAAAACCTCTCTCAGGATACGTATGAATCGAGATATGGCTTTCCGATAACATAACTAAGACCGTTGCGCCTTGTGGTTCGAATTGTTTGGCTTGAACCGACAATACGGTCGCGCCACAAACCTCAGCAGCTTCTACCATTTGTGCTTGCAGCCATTCCGCGTTGTTGAGAAGGTCAAAATTGACTCCCCAAGTGTCTACGGCAACGTGGCGCCCGAAAGTTGAGTATTCCATCTTCCGGTTCCCCCTTCCTAGGAATAAAATTGTTTGATTTCATCCGCTAGGACCTACGTCATTCACTTCTCGAGGGAATAATCTCTCGCAACATTACATGTCCTGAGTGAATCCTGGTTCCTATAAAGTTTTCAACGAAGATAAAAATAACATCTATTGACCGGAAATGCAATACTTTTTTTTGTAAAGCCAGCTTTTGACACCCGCTGAACAGCATATGCCGGCCTGACGCCGAAAGTGCCTGATTCCGCACATTTTCACCCTAAAATAAAGGTATTTATCACGAATTGCCCTTCCATAAAAACAATAAGACCCGCTCTAGGCGGGCCGCTGCGTTCAACAATTTGTCATAATTCCCATGCATTCACATCAACGCTATGTTTAGTTAAGCTTCCAGTACGAACAAACGGTGCGCGAGCATTTTGAGGTGCTCGTCGATCGCGTCTTTCTCTCCGCTTTGGTTGCGCAAATCAAGAAAATGGTCGATTTCGTACCAAATCTTCTGGATTTCACGCTCGGCTTCGCTGCGACGGAACATTCGTTCAAATTCTCCGATCGTATCTTTGTACTCGTATACGATCTTCTCCTGATTTCCTTTAAGCTCGACGATTCTCACAACAGTTCCTGCGGCATACTGGTACACCATGGTGTAACCGGTATAGATGCGATTGACGATCGCACTGCCTTTAAAATCGGATAAAGCCTTACGCATTAGATTGACGAGGTTCGGATTCGTAAAACGGCATGAGCCTTCAAACACATACTTTCCCATTTTGCGCTCGAATGACAACGCAATTTGATCGCCCGGGCGGTCCATAAACACGACTTCTTGGCTTCCGTTTTCCAGCACTTTTACTTGCAAAAGATTCTGATGCCCTTGAAACATCGCAATAAACCTCGACATTTCCGCTTCCGTTAACTCCAGGCAGGTTTTGACGTATTCGGTCGCTAACCTTTGCGCCATAAAAATCCCTCGATTCTGTTTTTCAAGCCCTTTGAAACCTTTACACTTATCATTATACTACAGGCTGCATCAATATTCCTGCAACGAATTCTGACGATTCAGGCAAATTCGCTGAAAAAACCGCTTTTAGTATCGAGAATATCGCCATAACCTTATGTTTCCGTTTCGATTCCTCCGTCTCCCTTGGATATGGATGGGGAGTTCTCTTTATTTTACTGCAATTCTCGCCTATCTGCAAAATATCTCCGTATTCCTACTCCCAAACTAAAGAGAGCTTTCCGCGACAGAACAAAGGACCGTCCGCATGGTATACGGCACAGTCCAATATTCATGGCTATCTCTCGTCGCCGAGCTTAAACGATGTGTACGAGCTCCTTGAAAAGAACGGTATCTCCTTCTTGCGGCGATGTAGGCACTCCGCCCACGCTGTTCAGGCCGAAATGGTTCGCCACGACGTTCGTGACGCTGGATAGTAAAATAACCACTTCATAATGAAAATTAACCGCAGAAATGTTCGTATTGAAGGAACGGAAAGAATTGGCTGCTATCGTTTGTGCCACGCTCGACAATACGACCGGACTGTTCTGGTTGTTCCAGCTGAACACGACAACTCTTACTTGGACAGGCGAAGAACGGCGGTTTACCACCTCCGTATGGGAAAACTCCGTATTTGCATTCTTGTTGATGATTCCGGTAGTCAGTGTCACTACATTCTCGATATCGGCATGCTCCTGCAGCGACTTGACGTATACGGCGACCTTCTTTTTGATCGCTTCCTTTCTAATCGAGTTGACTCGCATAGTCGGACGCTTATTGGTTCTCATTTTAGCGAACTCCTCCTTATACATTTCTATTTCTAGTAAATGCAGAAGAGAGTCCGTTTGCTAGGACGAATTGCACCTATTAATAGAAAAAGCGCCGAAACGGCTCTGTGCCGTCAGCGCTACTCTACTATTTTGCGGGTTTTTCCAGATCCTGTTGTTGCTCTTCCTCTTGAGCTTGGGTTTGGGTTTGGGCTTGGGCTTGGGTTTGGGTTTGGGTTTGGGCTTGGGCTTGAACCTGTTCCGGTTCATGCTCTTGCTCCAAGCTTTCTTCTTCGTTCCATTCGAGCTTTTCCTTAATGATATCCCAAAGCTCGTCCTTCCCCATGCCGGTTTCCGACGAGAATAAAATAAAACGGTCGGCGGAGTGAAAACCCAACGTTTGCTTCACGATTTTCACATGTTTCTGCCACTGGCTGCGGCTTATTTTGTCCGCTTTGGTCGCTACGACGCATACCGGAAGACCGAGATGCTTGAGCCATTCATACATCGACTGATCGTCCTTGGACGGCGCATGTCTAACGTCTACAAGCTGCAAAATGAGCTTGAGCTCGTCCCTCTGCGTCAAATACTGCTCGATGAATTTCCCCCATCGCTCGCGCTCCGACTTGGACACCTGAGCGTAGCCGTAGCCCGGCAAGTCGACGAAAAATAAATCCTCGTTTATTTTATAATAATTCAGCGTTTGCGTCTTGCCGGGCTTGGAGCTTGTACGGGCTAAGTTTTTGCGTTGGATCATCTTGTTGATCAAAGACGATTTGCCTACGTTGGACCGGCCGGCAAGCGCGATTTCCGGCAGTCCGTCCTCCGGATATTGCGACGGGCTAACTGCGCTTATGACGAATTCGGCGTTCTTGACCTTCAACCCCGTTCACTCCCTTCTATGGACTTTTCAAAGCTTAGTTTTAAAAGCAAAAACCAAAAACTTTTTTTACCCCTAATTCCTAGCCCTAAAAGCATTTTTAACCTTAAAGCGTTTCTATCCTTAAAGGCGTTTTTACCCCTAAAGCGTTTCTACCCCTAAAGGCGTTCCTACCCCTCCTAAATCCTCCCCTTCAAAGGGGAGGACCCCATAGGACTCCGCCCTCTGGACTCCCGCTAAGGGCCCCGCCCTCAGACTCCCGAACATCGAGGGCCTCGCCCTCAACCCTCCCATTTCAAGTAACAAAGTACCCCACAAAGCGTTCTAACCATCCTACCGCCTAGGAGACGACCTTTTTTCAATCTGCCCAAACAGTGACTTTCGATCTTCTAGCCACCATGACCTGGAGAGTCGACACTTTCTAAACACTATGTTACTTAAGATCGCCAACTACTCGAATTCTAGCCAAGTTGAGACAATAGTGAATGTAGGTTCACTATTACTGAAGTAAAGTTCACTATTTACACCTGTTTCACTCTCTACCGGCCATATAGTGAACCTCACGTAACTATTTTTCCGTTACATTCACTAATAGTGAACTTTTGTTCACTATTCAGACCAGAGGACCGTCTAGAGAGCAAAATAGTGAAGTTGAGTTCACTAATAATGAACTTATATTCATTATTTCAGCTAGCTTCGCATTTTTAGCGCAGCATCTCGACTTGCGAGGATAAGAAGCAACTACGAACAGCAATAAGCAAATGACTGGCGTCCTATCAACCTGCGAGTGGCAGACAGCCGCCAGCCGATCAGCAGTACCCGTAACCTGCATCCGGCAGACAGCCACCAACCGATCAACATTCCCCACAACATGCATCCGGCAGATTGCCACCAGCCCTCAGCAGTCCCAGCAATCTGCAACCGACAGCGACCAGCCGACCAGCAGTACCAGCAATCAGCATGCGGCAGATAGCTACCAACCCTCAGCAGTCCCCAAAACCTGCATCCGGCAGATAACCACCAGCCGATCACTACCAACTGCAACCCGCGATCATTCTCCCGTATTGCTCGCACCCGCGCGAAACCCCAAGAGCATAGCGCTCTTGGGGTTACATTGCATATTTACTGGGGAGTCGCCACTTTTTCAGCCGGCTGGACAAGCGCGTGTTCGAGCACTTCATCCATATGACCTACCGGGATAAACGTCAGATCGTTTCGCACGCTTTCCGGTACTTCATGGATATCCTTCTCATTGTCCTTCGGCATCAGCACCGTTCGGATGCCTGCGCGGTGGGCGGCCAGCGACTTTTCCTTCAAACCGCCGATCGGCAGTACGCGCCCTCGCAGCGTAATCTCACCGGTCATCGCCACCTCGCGGGAAACCGGAATATTCGTAAGCGCCGAGATAAGCGCCGTCGCCATCGTAATACCTGCGGACGGACCGTCCTTCGGAATGGCGCCTTCGGGAATATGAACGTGTATATCGTTCTTCTCATGAAAATCCGAAGGAATATTCAGTACACCCGCACGGGAACGGGTATAGCTGAATGCCGCTTGAGCCGACTCCTTCATCACGTCGCCCAGCTTGCCCGTAAGCGTCAGCTTGCCGCTGCCCGGCATCACCGTCACTTCGATGACCAGCGTATCGCCTCCGACTTCCGTCCAGGCGAGCCCGGTTACCGCTCCGATCTGATCCTGCTCTTCCGCCATGCCGTAACGGAACTTCGAAGGTCCGAGATAATCTTTCAGATTATCATTCGTAATGACGACCTTTTTGTCCGGATTCGTTACGATTTCCTTTGCCGCTTTCCGGCACAAGCTTGCCGTTTGCTGCTCCAGATTACGCACGCCGGATTCCCTCGTGTATTCGCGGACGAGCTTCATCAGCGTCGCTTCTTCCAGCACAAGCTGTCCGGGTTCCAATCCGTGCTCGCGTTCCTGCTTCGGAAGCAAATATTTTTTGACGATCTCCAGCTTTTCGATCTCCGTGTATCCCGGAATGTAGAGCATCTCCATCCGATCGAGCAGAGGACGCGGAATGTTGTGAACGGCATTAGCCGTCGTCACAAACATCACATTCGATAAGTCAAACGGCAGTTCAATAAAATGATCGCTAAAAGTGCTGTTTTGCTCAGGGTCAAGCACCTCAAGTAAGGCGGACGCCGGATCTCCGCGGAAATCCATCGCCATCTTATCGATTTCGTCGAGCAAAAAGACCGGATTGCTTGTTCCCGCCGTCTTCATCCCTTGAATGATGCGTCCCGGCATAGCTCCGACATACGTCCTGCGGTGACCGCGAATTTCCGCTTCGTCGCGCACGCCGCCAAGCGAAACGCGAATGAATTCGCGTCCGAGCGACCTTGCGATCGAGCGGGCGATCGACGTTTTCCCGACGCCTGGCGGCCCGACCAGGCATAGGATGGGACCTTTCAGCTTTTTGACCAGCTTCTGAACGGCCAAATACTCGAGTACCCGTTCCTTCGGCTTCTCAAGTCCGTAATGATCCTCGTTCAAAATTTGCTCGGCCTTGACGATATCAAGATCGTCATCCGACGCTTTCGACCATGGAAGCGACAGCAGCCAATCGATATAGTTGCGAATGACGCTTCCTTCCGCCGAAGAAGCAGGCATTTTTTCCAGCCTGTCGATTTCCTTCTCGATCTTCTCCCGCACTTTGTCAGGCACGTTCGCCTCGGACAGCTGATTGCGAAGCTCCTCGATTTCGCCGGCGCGTCCTTCTTTCTCGCCTAGCTCTTTTTGGATCGCCTTCATTTGCTCGCGCAGGTAATACTCTTTTTGCGTCTTTTCCATTTGCTTCTTGACGCGCTGGCTGATTTTACGTTCCAGCTCGAGCACTTCGCGCTCGTTGTTAAGAATGTCAAGCAGCTTTTCAAGCCGCTGCCTGACATCGATCGTTTCGAGAATTTCTTGCTTGTCTTTGATTTTGAGCGAGAGGTGGCTGCAAATGACGTCCGCAAGCCTGCCCGGCTCCTCGATATCCGAAACGGCGGCAAGCGTTTCCGGCGTTACCTTCTTCGACAAATTGATATAGTGCTCGAACTGGCTCAGCACCGTCCGCATCAAAGCGTCGATTTCAGGGTCGGCTAGCTCCTGCTCGGGCAGTTCCTTCGCGTTGACTTCATAGTACTCGTCGTTAATCAGATATTCCACGACTTCCGCACGCATCGTACCTTCAACGAGAACGCGAATCGTACCATTCGGTAGCTTAAGCATTTGACGCACTTTGGCTATCGTGCCGATGCGGTAAATATCTTCCTTGGTAGGCTCCTCGATGTTCATTTCCGATTGGGAACAAAGGAGAATCAAGCTGTCGTCGACCATCGCCCGCTCAAGCGCGCGAACCGACTTCTCCCGCCCGACATCCAAATGCAGGACCATGCTCGGATACACCAGAAGTCCCCGCAACGGCAGAAGCGGCAGCCGTTTTATCTTCGTTTTGGTCGGACCCATTGTTCCAGCACCTCCAATGTATGTGAAACCAACAAGCTGCTGTTCATTAACGGATCGCA
Source organism: Paenibacillus litoralis (assembly GCF_046244365.1). Classification (NCBI taxonomy): domain Bacteria; kingdom Bacillati; phylum Bacillota; class Bacilli; order Caryophanales; family Paenibacillaceae; genus Paenibacillus; species Paenibacillus litoralis. The sequence continues at coordinate 6,198,295 of NZ_CP176395.1, forward strand.
GTAACACTACGGCGATCTTAGTTATTTTACCAAAACTTAATTCAAAATACCAATTCCGGGCGTTGCCGCTATAACGTCGCTCGGTGCCGGCACTTGGACCGTACGTTCGCCGATCTTGACGCCCAGCGCTTCGCGCAGCACGTCCTCGATCGTATCGACCGGGATGATCGTGATGCCGTCCAGCGTAGTAAACAGCTCCTGCCAATTTTCCCGGGGGATGATGACCTTGGTGACGCCGGCTTGCACAGCCGCCTCCACTTTGGCTACAACGCCGCCGATCGGCTTCACGTTGCCGTGAATGCTGACCTCGCCCGTCATCGCAAGCCGGTTGTCCACCGGAATCCGGTTGATTGCGGACGCGATTGCCGTAGCCATCGAAATGCCCGCCGATGGCCCGTCGATCGGAACGCCGCCCGGGAAGTTAATATGCAGATCGTAGTCGTCCGGATTCATGTCCAGACGCCGCAGCACGGTTAAGACGTTCTCCACGGAGCCTCTCGCCATGCTTTTGCGCCGCAGCGTTCTGGAGCCTCCGCCGACTTCTTCCTCGTCTACAACGCCTGTAATATTAAACACGCCTTTACCCGGCTGGCTCGTCTGAATGGCCGTTACTTCTATCTCCAGCAGCGTGCCGAGGTTCGGTCCGTAGACGGCCAACCCGTTGACGAAGCCGATTTGCGGCTGTCCGGGCACCTTTTTCTCCGGTCTAGGCGAAAGCTGGCTGCTGCTTACGACCCACTCGACGTCAGCGGCCCCCATCTCTTCACGGTTGTCGGTCATCGCTAACCCGGCAGCAAGCTGAACGATATTTACCGCTTCGCGTCCGTTGGTCGCATACCGTTTGATGACTTCAATCGCTTGACGGTTCTCGGGAAACCCGATTTTGCGAACGGCGTTCGTCGCGATTTGGCCGATTTCATCGGGCAGAAGCGGCCGGAAAAAGATTTCCATACAACGAGAACGGATAGCTGGCGGAATTTCCTGAGGCGTCCGTGTCGTGGCACCTACAAGCCGGAAATCGGCAGGAAGCCCGTTTTGAAAAATATCGTGAATATAGCTAGGTATATTACTGTCCTCGGAATTATAATACGCACTCTCCAGGAATACTTTCCGGTCTTCCAGCACCTTCAGCAATTTATTCATCTGAATCGGATGCAGTTCCCCGATTTCGTCAATAAAGAGTATCCCGCCATGCGCTTTCGTTACCGCTCCGGGCTTGGGCTGCGGGATGCCGGCGACGCCCATCGCTCCCGCACCTTGATAAATCGGATCGTGAACGGAGCCGATCAGCGGATCGGCGATCCCTCTTTCGTCGAAACGGGCCGTCGTCGCGTCGATTTCCGTAAACTTGGCGTCATATTTAAACGGCGAGCTGCCGCTTTTTTTCGCTTCTTCCAGCACGACTCGGGCCGCTGCCGTTTTGCCGACACCCGGAGGACCGTAGATGATCACATGCTGCGGATTCGGCCCGCAGAGCGCTGCTTTCAGCGCGCGAAGCCCTTCCTTTTGCCCGACGATATCGTTCATGGCGGCAGGCCGCGTTTTCTCGGAGAGCGGCTTTGTCAACGAAACGGAGCGCAGTTTGCGCAGCTTCTCCAGCTCCTTTTTGGACTCGCGGTCGATTGCCGTACGGTTCGTTTGCTGATTGCGCAGCAAATTCCAGAAATAAAGACCGATGACAACCGCAAAAAATAATTGAATGACCATTAAAATCAAGCTAAGACTCATATTCGTCCTCCCCTTTTGACCGGACGCCTTCCAATCGGCCCGGTATGGAACGTTCCATGTTGAAAATCCCTACCTGATAGTATTGCCTGCTGCAGCCAGCATTATCCATGGAATTTGTTTTCGATTTTGGCTAATCGGCAAAAAAACGGACTTCTTATTCCCTCTCCATCATGAAAAGCCATATAGCGGCATGCTTTCGGATGCATGACTTTCTCCGTTTTGCGCCATTCTACTCGTATGTTTGTTATGGATTTGTCGAGCTGGAAGGGGATGACGAGCATGCAGAAAACATTCAAGCGCCTGGCAGCATTCATGCTGGTATGGGGAATTATTCTACTTCAGCCTCCTCAAGCTTCTGCGATCCCGGCCGTTATGTCCGATATGGACATCGTGATCGATGTAGGCCACGGAGGAATCGACGGCGGAGCGGTAAACGGCGATCTTCTGGAAAAGGATATCAATCTGCAGCTGGGCAAGCTGCTTTATGCCGAGCTCCAAAGCAAAGGGTACCGTACCGTCCTAAACCGTACGGGGGATTACGCGCTAAGCGAGGACAATCATTGGCTTCGTTCCAGCAGGCATCGCCGGGATTTGGCGCAGAGGAGTTTAATCGCCAATCAGCTGCATCCGAAAATGATGATCAGCCTGCATGTCAACTGGGCCAAAAACCGCAACAGAAACGGCGGGGTCGTTCTTTATCAAAACAACAGCCACAGCATTTTACTGGCAAATTTGCTGCAGTCGTCTTTAAATAACTTGTATGGCCAAACGAGGGAGCCGGTATTCGGCAAAACGTTTTTTATTTTGAATCATACCAAATGCCCCACGGTAATCGTCGAAATGGGCTTTATCTCTAATGCAAGAGATAGACGGCAGCTAACCGCCCCTGCTAAACAGAAACAGTTAGTCGCCGCCCTGAGTGTCGCCGTCGATCAATATTTCGCCTTTACGGAATCCGCCGGCTCCCGCCCTCAGCCGTAACGGTCGCTACCTTGGAGAGCGGGACGAATTGCGCTTCCTTCTCCAAGTCCGGGTAATATTTGCGCAGTACGGCGGCCGTGTTTTTGCCGGAATCGCCGACATGCCCGATTGCAACCGTAAGATCGTTTTCGTGGACGTGCTTCTGAAACAATTTGACCTGCTTGGCAATATGCGCTTGCGTAACGATGTCATCGAAAAACATATGATTATCTACCGTCTTCACCCCAACCTTCGCTGCTACGGCCGGAACGACGCTGCGATAGTTCGTCTTACTGTCCAGAAAAAACAGTCCGCGTTCCCGGCAAACCTCAAGCACGATAGTCATAACGCGCTCATCCCCTGTCGCTTTCGAGCCCATATGATTATTCATGCCGACTGCGAACGGCACATCGTCAATCGCTTCGTTGACGCGCTTGCGGACTTCCTCGTCCGTCATCGAAGTCAGAATCGCGCCGGGACCCAGCCAGCTCTTTCTCCCCTTTATAGGCTCCATCGGCAAATGGACGATAACCTCATGCCCAACTTTATGCGCCCATTCCGCATCGCGCTTCGTCGAAGGCAGAAACGGCATGACCGCTACCGTAATGTGGAACGGCAGCTCCATCATTTCCTTGGTCCCCTTCATATCGCTGCCAAAATCGTCAATGACGATGACGCCTCGCTTCGTCTTTGCCGGCGCCGGTTCTTCATTGCCCGATTGGAGCGCCGCAGCAGTTACTAAAGGCGTCGCACCGCTCGTGCCGCTCATTCCGGCAAATACCAGCCCGGCAGCCATCAATATGCGAAAAAAACGAATACAGTTTACCATGTCGATTCTCCTTTTACGGTTAAATAAGGTTTCGTCTTGTTATTTGTAAAAGGGTGGTAAACTATACGGTTTCTTTCACATATTCGGCAAAAATCGGCAAGGCTGATAAATCAAAAAAGAGCCGCAGCTCCGGTTTGGCCCGGCAGTTGCAACTCTTTTTGAACGAGTCTATGAAATTAATGACGGCGTCCCGGAATCGTTCCGGTTTCCTCATAATGCTTGACGATAATATCGATTTCCTTCTTAAGCTCCGCGAGCAGCTCGGCTTCAGGTACCTTACGGATCATTTCCCCGTATCGGAACAGCATGCCTTCGCCACGGGCTCCCGCAATCCCGATATCGGCTTCGCGAGCCTCTCCGGGTCCGTTAACCGCACAGCCCAGCACCGACACTTTGATCGGAACCTTGATTTTGGAAATGTACTCCTCCACTTCGTTCGCGATGGAGAACAAATCAATATCCAAACGGCCGCAAGTCGGGCACGAAATAAGCGTAGCCGCATTCGAGATAAGGCCGAACGCTTTCAGCATTTCGCGAGCTACCTTGATTTCTTCAACCGGATCCGCGCTAAGCGAAATACGCATCGTCGAACCGATTCCTTGAGAAAGCAGAGCGCCCAGCCCGGCAGCGCTTTTGACGGTTCCCGAGAAAAGCGTTCCCGATTCCGTAATGCCAAGATGCAGCGGATAACGGAACGTGGAAGCCGCTTTCGTATACGCCGCGATGGCCATCGGCACATCCGATGCTTTCAGCGAGACGATAATATCGCGGAAATCAAGCTCTTCCAAAATGTTGATGTGGAACAAGGCGCTTTCGACCATGGCATCCGGCGTCGGATATCCGTATTTATCGATTAAGTGCTTTTCGAGCGAGCCCGCGTTAACGCCGATCCGAATGGGAATGCCCCGCTCTTTGCAGGCTCGGACAACCGCTTCTACTTTGTCCCGTTTCCCGATATTGCCCGGGTTGATCCGGACCTTATCGATTCCGTTCTCAATCGCGGTCAACGCCAAACGGTGATCGAAATGGATGTCCGCTACGAGCGGGATCGAAATTTGCCGCTTGATATCCTTGATCGCTTCTGCCGCTTCCTTGTTGTTGACGGTTACGCGAACGACCTGACAGCCCGCCTCTTCGAGGCGATGAATCTCCGCTACGGTCGCTTTGACGTCGGCAGTCTTTGTCGTACACATGCTCTGGATGATTACTTCATTGTTCCCGCCGATCGTCAAATTCCCCACTTTGACGGGAACGGTATCGGTTCTATGGTACATGACCGTCTCTCTCCCATGACGGCAAACACCTCCGCTCCGAAAGGATCGGATTGGAGGAGTTTACACGTGTATTGTACGCTTATGCGCTCTCTTCTTTTTTCTTCGATTTGCCGCTGGCTTCCTTGCCTTCTTTGGTTGTCAGCTCGGGAGCGACTTTCTGCTGAATGACTTCCTGCGTTACCAGGCAGCTCGAGACGTCGCTGCGGGACGGTACTTCGAACATGACGTCCAGCATAACGGCTTCGATGATCGCTCTGAGACCGCGCGCTCCGGTATTCCGTTTGATGGCTTCCTTGGCGATCGCCTCCAGCGCATCGTTCTGGAACTCCAGCTTCACGTTGTCCATTTCGAGCAGCTTCTGGTACTGCTTGACAAGCGCGTTTTTCGGTTCGGACAAGATCCTCACCAAGGCAGCTTCGTCAAGCGGCTCCAGCGTCGAAATGACCGGCAACCGGCCGACAAATTCCGGAATCAGACCGAATTTCAGCAGGTCCTCCGGAAGCACCATCGACAAATATTCGCCGGGCTTCAGGTCGGCTTTCATACCGTCCGTGCCGAAGCCGATTACTTTTTTGCCGATCCGGCGCTTAATAATCGATTCCAAACCGTCGAACGCTCCGCCTACGATAAACAGAATGTTCGTCGTATCGATTTGGATGAATTCTTGATGCGGGTGCTTGCGACCGCCTTGCGGAGGAACGGAAGCGACCGTGCCTTCAAGAATTTTGAGAAGCGCTTGCTGAACGCCTTCACCAGACACGTCGCGGGTAATCGATGGATTTTCCGACTTGCGGGCCACTTTATCGATTTCATCGATATAGATGATGCCGCGTTCGGCTTTCTCCACGTCATAATCAGCCGCTTGAATCAGCTTAAGCAAAATGTTCTCGACATCTTCCCCGACATAGCCGGCTTCGGTCAGCGAAGTCGCATCGGCGATCGCAAACGGCACGTTCAAAATTTTGGCGAGCGTTTGCGCTAGCAGCGTTTTACCGCTGCCTGTAGGTCCGAGAAGCAAAATATTGCTCTTTTGCAGTTCGACGTCTTCCAGCTTGCTTTGCGAATTGATCCGTTTGTAGTGGTTGTAAACAGCCACGGACAACGATTTCTTCGCTTGATCCTGGCCGATGACATACTGGTCGAGAATGACGCGGATATCCTTCGGCTTCGGTACGTCCTTCAGATCGAGCTCTTCATCATGGCCGAGCTCTTCCTCGACGATTTCCGTACAAAGCTCGATGCATTCGTCGCATATATAAACGCCCGGTCCTGCAACAAGCTTTCGCACTTGATCCTGCGACTTGCCGCAGAACGAACATTTCAGTTGTCCTTTTTCATCGTTGAATTTGAACAATCCAATCCCCCCTTTAAATCAAGTCCTTGCGAGAGATGACTTCGTCGATCAATCCGTACGCTTTGGCATCTTGGGCGCTCATGAAGTTGTCGCGGTCCGTATCGCGCTCGATTTTCTCGTAGGGCTGTCCGGTGTGCGTGACATACATTTCATTGAGCTTCTGCTTCGTGCGGATAATCCAGTCGGCGTGGATCTTAATATCCGTCGCTTGACCTCTTACACCGCCCAGCGGCTGATGGATCATCACTTCGCTGTTCGGCAGCGCGAAGCGTTTGCCTTTGGCTCCCGCCGTTAGCAGAAGAGACCCCATGCTGGCGGCCATGCCCATGCACATCGTCGATACGTCCGACTTAATGAACTGCATCGTATCGTAGATGCCGAGTCCGGCCGTTACCGATCCGCCCGGTGAATTGATATACAGGAAAATATCTTTCCCGGAATCCTGCGCGTCCAAAAACAGCAGCTGTGCAATGACAAGATTGGCTACATCATCGTCGATTGCGCTCCCGATAAAGATAATTCGGTCCTTAAGAAGCCTGGAGTAGATGTCGTAAGATCGCTCTCCTCGAGCTTCCTGTTCCACAACCATAGGTATTAGACTCATACAGCCAACCCCTTTCCTGGTCAAATAACTCCACAAAGTCCAAGCGCAAGCTTCCTGACGCACATTCTTAATGAAAAGATATGCGGGAAGCTCCGACAAACGCCTAAGAAGAAACGGTACTGCCGCTATCAGGACGTGTGACCCGCGGCGCAAATACCGATTCGTTCTCTCATTGTAGCACGTTTGTGCAGCAAAGTCATTTTCACCAAACAGGGCGAAAAACGCCCCGATTTGAAAAGAAAGGCACGTATCGGTGACGTGCCCCCTTTTGCTTCTTCACTTATGTTTACGCAGCGCTGGAACCATTTTTGCTATGCTCTACCAAAAAATCTACGGTTTTGCGAACGACCAGGTCCGTTTTCATAGCAGACAGGTTGCCGTTAGCCGCAAGAATGGTGCGAATTTCCTCAACGGAACGCTGGTACTGCTGTGCCATGTTCTCAAGTTCTGCGTTCAGATCGTCTTCGGATACTTCAATGTTCTCAGCTTTCGCGATAGCCTCAAGAACCAGGTTGTTGCGAACGCGCTTCTCGGCGTCTTCCTGCATTTGCTCGCGCAGCTTTTGCTCGTCTTGGCCGGAGAATTTGTAATACATTTCGAGATTCATGCCTTGCATACGCAGACGGTTCTCGAAATCCTGCAGCATGCCATTGATTTCCGTATCGATCATAACGGACGGAATTTCAACTTCTGCGGAAGCAGCCGCTTTCTCGATGACTGCATTCTCTTTTTGGCTTTTCAGGTCTTGCGCCTTGCGCTCTTTCAGGCGTTTCTCGATGTCCTGTTTGAACTCGTCCAGGGTATCGAATTCGCTGACGTCTTTGGCGAACTCGTCGTCGAGTGCAGGCAGCGATTTGCGCTTGATTTCATTAACCTTCACTTTGAAGACCGCCGCTTTGCCTTTCAATTCCTCAGCGTGGTAATCTTCAGGGAACGATACTTCGATATCCTTCTCTTCGCCTTTCGCCATACCGACGATTTGCGGCTCGAAGCCGGGAATGAAGCTGTTCGATCCAAGCTCAAGAGAGTAGTTCTCCGCTTTGCCGCCGTCGAAAAGAACGCCGTCTACGGAACCTTCGAAATCGATAGCTGTAATGTCGCCGTTCTCCGCTCCGCCTTCTTCGATCACGTTCAGCTCAGCATGGCGTTGTTGCAAACGGTTCAGTTCCTCGTCGATTTCTTCCGAAGTAACTTCCGCGTTTTGCTCTTCCACTTCGATCCCTTTGTATTCGCCAAGGGAAACTTCCGGTTTTACAAGAACTTTTGCCGTGAATTTCAGCGTTTCGCCTTTGGCGATTTGCTCGACGTCCACTTCAGGACGGTCGATCGGCTCGATTCCGGTTTCTTTTACCGCATCCATGTACGCGTCCGGCAGCAAAATGTCGATCGCATCTTGGTACAAGCTTTCAATACCGAAACGTTTTTCAAAAAGCGCCCGTGGCACTTTTCCCTTACGGAAGCCTGGAACCGTTACTTTTGCGGATACTTTCTTGAACGCCTTGTCCAATCCTACGGCTACTTGCTCCGCGTCAACCTCTACAGTAAGAACACCTTGGTTCTTCTCTATTTTTTCCCAGCTTGCTTTCATTTTATGCCTTCCCCTCCAAAAAATGTACCGTCGTATTTATCACGTTCTGGCCAAGGAAACCGCGCAGTGGTTGTCCTTATGCCATTATAACCATTCCATTATATCACAAAACGTTCTCATTTCAAGTTAAACCGATTCATAGTCCCGGGATAAAAGCCTTCAGCGCTTTTCTCGCCGCCTGCCAGTCGCTCTCAAGCTCCGGTTCCACTCCATATTTGGCGAAAATGTCTGCCGTTTCTGCCGCCCGTTCGCCCTGTAACGCAGCGATAGACCGCTCATGAAGCGCGGCCGCCCAGATGCGACTTTGCTCGTCATCGGCGCTCTTCAGACGTTCGTAAGTTTCCGTTCCATAGTAAAATGCCAGCAAATCATGCCACGTCTGCTCCGCGAATGCGGCAAGCATCGGGTCGTCCATTCCGCAGGTCTCATGGAAAATCGACAATACCCGCCTTGCGGATTCCGGAAACTGGCCGGGACTTTGCGGCGTTTCGCTGGGCTTCGCTCTCATAGGCCCGTCCGGTCTCGGCAGCACGACCTCCGTCTTCACCCCTCTTCGCCCAAGCGCTTGAAGCGCCGCGAACTGATCGACGGGAGACAGCTTCGCCGCTTGCAGCCAGCGGATCAGCGAGGCCTCGATGTCGCGGTCGCCTCTGCGAATAAGCGCAAGCTGCTCGAGCGCAATCATCTGCTCCGCCGGCGTCCCCGCACGCTCGAGCTTCTCGAACAACTTCAGGACGAAAGCATCGTCCGTATCGGCGCGCTCATTCAGATGTCGGCTCAGCAGCTCGGTCTCGGTTTCATGCTCTTCTTCGGAATCGTCGGGTTCAGGCGTTTGAGGCGCTGCATCCGCCGGCTTTGTCGTCTCCGGGAAGGTCGTTTCCAGCCAGCTAAGCAGCGATTGCCACTCTTCCTCCGCGCTGGGGTCGCCGCTTTCGCAGCCGATCAAAAACCGGAGCATCCGGGCCGCTTCCGCAAAGCGGTCCGTCTCGAGCATGCGCGTCAGCTCGATTTGGTAAAAGTCGATCGACTGCGGAAATAAAACCACATTGCTTTTCTCCATGTCGGTCAGGCCAATCTCCACCAATCATGTTAGTCGTATTGCCTTTGATCGTACCGCGAATGGCGTGAAATTGCAAAAAAGGTTAGACGGTTTGAGCAAGGATTACAGCTACCGTTGAAATATAAGCACTTATATAGGTGAAACATATGCTACGCCGAAACCGAAGCGGACTCCGCATACGGCACCGAACGCCGAACGCACGGAATCCGTATGCATACCGACGTGCCGATGCCGTGTCTGCTATGAATCGTTACGCCGTAGGGCTTTCCGTAATGAAGCCGTATGCGTTCATGAACGTTATAGATCCCGTATCCTTCTCCTTGTCTCGTCTCTCCAGGCGTAACCCGCCCAAGCGTCTGCTGCGTCATGCCGATGCCGTCGTCGATGATGCAGATCTCGATGTCGTCCCCGGCCCGGCGGCCCGTTACCCTAATGTGGACCCAATCGCCGCACCAGGCGTGCTCCAGGATGTTTTCAAGGAAGGGCTGCAAAATAAGCTTCACCGTCTCGTAGCGCAGAAGCTCCGGCTCCACTTCGAACAAAACGTCCATCCGGTCTCCGTACTTGACCTTCTGAATATCGAGGTACGCCTTCGCCTGCTCCAGCTCGTTTGCGAGCGGGATAATCGTCCGTCCTTCGTTCAGCGAAAGCCGGTAAAACAAGGCCAGATTCCGCACCATGCGGTGCAGCTGCTCGACCTGTCCGAATTTGGCCAGGCGGCTGATCGAGGACAGCGTATTGTAAAGAAAGTGCGGATTGATTTGCGCTTGGAGCGACTCGAGCTCCGCCTCTTTCTTTTTGAGACCGGTCACGTAAACCTCCTGGATCAGCTCGTCGATATGCTGCGCCATGGAATTGATCGAACGGGAAATCGCCGAGAACTCGTCCTTGCCTTTGAAATGGATTCGCTTGCGGAAATCTCCCCTGCGGAAGGACTCCAGCACGAGCACGATGCGGGAAACCCGCCTCGCGAAATACCGTGATAAAAACATGCTCAGTAACAGAAAAATGAGGAAGATCGCCAAGCACACGGCAAGCGTAAGCAGCTTTACCTTGCGGGCGTCTTTCTCGACCCATTCCTTCGGAATATGCGCTACGAGCCGCCAACCCGCCACCTCGAACCTCTCTTCAATCGTAAGCACCCCATTGCCGCCGTCCGCCGCATCGCCGCCGCCTTGCGGCCCTCCCGTCCGGAACAGCACGATGCCGTCGTTTTGTTCGATCCTTATCGATGTGCCTTCTCCGAATGCCGGCTTTACGCTTTCGAACAGCTCGGAAAGCCTGACCGTAAAGCGGAGGAAACCGATCTCCTTCAGCTGGGTTACCGCGTTCGTATCCACCATGCGCCGGAGCAGCGAAATATTTCCGTACTCGGCGTCGTTCTCGACCTGCTGCCAGCCGAACGTCTGCCCGTATTTTTCCGCCGGGAAGTTACGATACCAGTCCTCGTACTCGATGCGCATAAGATGAAACACATCGTAGCTCTGGCCGGCATACGTGAGCGGATCCGTACCGTTATAAGAGCTGTACATTTCGGGAAGCGTTTCGTTCCGCAAATAGACGCTTAGCCATATTCGCCCGCTGGTCGCCTTGAGCACGCCGTCGAACTTGGGCTGCAAATATTCCGTTGTCGACTCGTAGGAGTACCAGCCTCCTTCGTACTGGCGAAGCCGCGTGGCGATCGAATTGTCGTAATAGATCATATCCGACAGACGGATCAGATCCTCCATCCGGTACTCGATGTTATCCTTCATTTGCCGCATGGCCGTTTGCACGCTGCCCGTTGTCTGCTCCCGAATCGAGTTCAGCAGAATGGAATTTGCAAAATAGCCGAATACGATGACCGGCACAAGCGAGAAAATCAAATACGAAAACATCAGCTTGTAGCCGAACGGCACAAAGCTTGCTTTGGAGGCTGGCGCGTCCGCTTCCGTCCACTGTTCGCGACCGGTCATGACACCCCTCCGTTCACAGCGAGTTCCGGAACTCGGCCGGCGTCATCCGGTACGTTTCCTTGAACTGCTTGCTAAAATACGGCATGTAACGGTAGCCGACGCGGTAGGCGACTTCATAGATGCGCAATTTCGGATCCCGCAGCAGCTCGCCCGCTTTCTCCATGCGCTGGGCTACCAAGCATTCGTGGAACGTCTGGCCGTTTCCTTCTTTGAAGAGCTGGCCCAAATAATTCGGCGAAAATCCGAATTCGTCCGCGGCCTCCTTCACCGTAATCGGCTGGTCCAGACGATCGCGCATATATTCGACGATTTGGGCGATCAGCTTGCCGTTCTTGCCTCCGGCTCCCGAATGCCGCTCGAACTCTCCGCTTCCAGACATCCCTTCGGAGTGCGGAAGGTCGCGACGAACGGCGCCGGTCAACAACCGCTGCATCTCCCGCTCCGTTTGCTCGCGCTTGCGCGCATCGTCGAGATCGCGGCGCATCCGCGCAAGAGCATCGATCAGCTCCTGATCGTCCATCGGCTTTAGCACATAGCTGTATGCCTGCAGAGAAAGCGCTTCCTTGACATAGTGAAAATCGCGGTAGCCGCTGACGAATACGACCCTCATATCGGCAACCCGTTCCCTTGCCAGCTTGGCGAGCTCCAAACCCGACATATTCGGCATATGGACATCCGTTACGAGCACGTCGATCTTTTGCTTTTCGATCAGATCGCATGCGGCAAAGCCGTTCGTGACGGCGCCTACGACTTCCATGCCCAGCTCGCTCCACGGGATAAAGGTCTTCATGCCTTCCAGATCCAGCGTCTCGTCGTCCGCGATCAGCACTTTGTACATGGCGATTCCCCCTCTTTAAGTATGCAAAAACGGAAAGGGGGCGTACGGCTTTCGTACCCCCATTCCCGTATGATCGCGGACGGCGCTGACGGCCGCCCGCGTAAAGCGATGCTTACTTCTTCGCCATTTTGGCTTCGTTCTCTTTCCACTTCTTCGTGTAATAGTCGAGCATTTTCTGGTAGCCGAGCGCTTGCGCATCCTTCTCCGCTTTGTCGATAATTTGCGAAACCTCTTCCGGGCTGCTCGCCAATATCGCTTGCGCGCGTATTTTTTTGTACAGCTCGATAACGCGCTCGCGAATGATGCCTTCGTCGCTGTCCTTAGGCGGCTCGATGCCGCGCATCGCCGTCAAATCCATATGCGAATCCCATGTGACGGTGCTTTGGTAGGTCGTCGCCCAGGAACGCTTTTCGGGTGGAAGCATTTGCTCCGCCTTGACCTTGATCTTGTCGTTGTAAGTTGAGTTGCCGACGAACTGAAGGTTATCCGTGTCGCTCATGTTTTTCTGGCGTTCCGGATCGGACACGAACTTATCCGTCAGCTTCGGCAGGCCTTCGGCATCGAGTCCTTGCCAGTACATGCCTTCCGGTCCCCAGATGATCTCCCTCGTGCCTTCCTCGCTGGTCATCCAATCGAGCACCGCGAAAATTTTCTCCGGATCTTTCGCTTTCTTCGTTATCCCTGCTGCATTCCAGCCGGCGCGGTCGTAGTGGGCGATCTTAATATTTTTGGGGTTGAGCCCGGCTTTGTAGATCGGCTGAATCATAAAGTAGCCGGCATCGGGATCCTTTTTCTTCAGCAGCGCGTCGGCCGGTCCGCCAATCTCCGTCCCCTGGATGTCCGCGAATACGGCGACGCGTCCCGTATTAAGCTTTTCTTTCACTTGATCCAGCTTCTGCGTCAGCGCATCCTGGGTCATCAGCTTCTCGCGGTGCAGCTTGTTGACGAACGTAAGCGCCTCTTTAAACACCGGATCGGCAAACAGGGAAGTGAACTTGCCGTCCTTCGGAAGCGCTCGCAGCGTACCCATATAGGAAGCTGGATTGAACTCGCGGAAGGCCGAGAACAGGATATCCACGCCCTTCCCTTCGGACGCCTGCCCCGGCTCGAACGGGGTGATGTCCGGATACTTCTCCTTGACCAGCTTTAAGTATGCGTACAGATCGTCGAGCGTCTCCAGCTTCGGCTTGCCGAGCTCGTTGTATATTTTCTTATTGACGACATAGCCCGCGTTGCCTGTCGGCTTATTCGTATACCAGTTCGGGAACAAGTAGAGCTTGCCGTCCGTATGGCGCAGCGAGTTGAGAATTTCCGTGCCCGCCCACTTCTTGAGGTTCGGGTATTTGTCCAAATACGGATCGAGCGCCACGAGCTGATCGTTTTCCATCAGCCGATTGAATTGGTCCCTATCGCCCCAAATGACGTCGGGCAGGTCGTTCGATACGATCATCGTATTCAGCTTCGCATCCGCATTGCCGCCGGCCTGAACGGCCGTAATGTTGATTTTGTACTTATCCTGAACGGCTTTGGTGAATACGTCCTTGCCCCATGGAGGCTGCGTATACCAGCCATAATGTCCGTACAGCGTGAACGATACCGGCTCGCTACCCACTTTGAACGCGTTCGACTTCGGCGCTTCCGATGCAGCACCCGCTGCAGTCGAGGCCGGACTCGGACTCGAGCTCGCGCCCGTCTTCGTGCCGCCGTCGCTGCCGCAGCCGGCCAATACGGTGCCTGCCGCCATAATAACCGCTAAGGCTCCTACCCCTTTTTGACGCCAATCCTTCATGCTTACGTGCCCCTTCCTTATATTACTAGTATATGCTTAAAGCTGGTAGCTTTGAAGCCGGAACTATTCCTTAAGCGATCCGACGAGGACGCCCTTGACGAAATACCGCTGCAAGAACGGATACACGAGAATGATCGGTACCGTGATGACCATCATCGTGGCCATCGTCAGCGACTTGGTCGTATACTTGCTCGCTTTCACGACAAAGCTTTGTGCGGCGGAATCGAGCTGTCCGAGCTGCTCGGAAGCCAGGTTCGAATCGAGCATCCGCTTGAGAAGCGCCTGCACGGGCAGCATGTTTTCGTTGTTGATATAGATGGAGGCGACGAACCAGTCGTTCCAATGCGCGATCGCCGTAAACAGAGCGAGCGTCGCCATAACCGGCCCGGACAACGGTACGACGACCCGCAAGTAAGTGCCCCAGTATCCGCAGCCGTCGATTCGGGCCGCATCCTCGAGACCGGCCGGTATCTCTTTGAAAAACGTCCGGAAGATGATCATGCTCCACACGCTGACCAGCGATGGAATGACGAACACCCAGAACGAGTCCATCAAGCCGATGCTGCGAATGAGCAGGAAGGTCGGGATCAAGCCACCGCCAAAATACATCGTGATGACGCAAAAAGTCATATAGTAACCGCGCCCGATAAGCTCCCTGCGGGACATGCCGTATGCGAGCAGCGACGTGACGGCGATCGTGCAGAATGTGCCTACTGCCGTTCGTGCGATCGATACGCCGAACGCCTTCAAATACCGGAGATCATTCAAAACGATCTCATAATTTTCGAGCGTGAACGCCCTCGGCCAGAACGTGACGCCGCCGATGCTCGTATCCGCTCCCTCGTTGAACGAAATGACGGCCGAGTTCCAGAACGGATAAAACGTTGCGAATGCGAGAATCAGCAGTGCTGCATATATGACAATGAGAAAGATGCGATCTTCTATGGCCAGCTTCAATCGAGTTCCTCCTTACCATAGGCTGTTGCCGGTGCGGCGCGCCAATTGGTTCGCTGCGATCAGCAGGGTTACGCTGACGACCGCCTTGAACAAGCCGACCGCCGTAGCAAACGAATAACGGTTCAAGTTGATACCCATGCGGTACACGAACGTGTCGATGACGTCCGATACATCGCGAAGCGCCGGGTTGACGCCGAAGAGGAGCAAATCCTCGAAGCCCGCATTCAGCAAATTGCCCACCGCCAGAATGAAGAAAACCGTTACGACGGGCATGATGCAAGGGAGCGTAATCAAGTACATCATCTTAAACCGGCTGGCGCCGTCTATAGCCGCGGATTCGTACAGATGGGGATCGACGCTGGCGATGGCCGCCAAGTAGACGATCGATGCGAAGCCGATTTCCTTCCACACGTTCGCGGTGACCAGTATCGTCCAGAAGTATTCCGGTATGGACAGCCACGGAACCGGCTCCTTGATGACGTTCAGCGACTGCAGCAAAATGTTTACGCTTCCATTGTCGCTCGCAAGCATCGAGATGGTGAAGTTCGCAACGATCACCCACGAGAGAAAATGCGGCAAGTAGCTGATCGTCTGTACGACTCGCTTGAATGCCATATTTTTCACCTCGTTCAGCATGAGCGCTAGAACAATCGGGGCCGGAAAGCCGATCGCGATTTTGAGCCCGCTGATGACAAGCGTGTTGCGCATAATGACGTACAGCTCGGGCGATTCGAAAAAGATGCGGAAATGCTTGAATCCGACCCATGGCGCCGCCCACATGCTCTTGAAGACGGAATAATCTTGAAACGCTATCAGCACCCCGTACATCGGAAAGTAGCTGAATACCATAACAACTGCCAAAGCCGGCAAAACCATAAGCTGCAAATCCCACTGCTTCAGCCAAGCTGCGACCTTGGATTTGCGCTCGACCGCCCTCTGACTGTCCGTGCCGATAACGGTCGCTTGTTGCTCCAATCCGACCACCCTTTCGTTTTCGTCGTTCGTCGTTGACCTCGCTTCTAATCTTACCGGGAGGGGCTTTCTCGCGACTACTTGCCTAAACAACGAAATGTGATAAAAATCAATGAAAGCGTATTATTTGGGAATTTATACAGAAGGAGGATGGTCTTGAAAACATCGCGGGACGCAAAAAAGCCACCCTCCGAAGAGTGTGGCTGTTCGTTGATTGCTTGGAAAAGCAAATGTGGCAAAAATGGCGTCCCAGGAGGGATTCGAACCCCCGACAACTCGCTTAGAAGGCGAGTGCTCTATCCGACTGAGCTACTGGGACACGAGCGAACTATAATATAACACGAATGCGCATGAGGCGCAAGCGTTCGCGCAAGATTTTTTTGGCAAAACTTTCAGAATGCGCGTAACGGCGTCCATTCCCTTTTGCCCGTTTCAGTCGACGACGCTGCTGATCGGAAACCTTGAGTGAGCGTAATATCGTTCTTAAATCATGCCGACTACCCCGGACATTAAGGCTGCTGGCGGGACCAAAGGAGGAGAGTCTCACGCTGCTAAAAAGCTTTTGGGGACAAGCAATACTTCACAAACCACCGTTACTGACCACCCCGAGCAAACGCCATCTAAACTGCGCGGCCATACTTCTAGGAGCTGTCGGTATTGGGGCAACACACTTTTGGCTACAGGCGTTAATGAGGCGGCTGTATTTCTAGCAGCAGGCGGTGTCGGGCGGTTTGCACTAGTCAAACAGACCCAGGCGTCTTCTAAATCGTCGCTTATGCCAATTCTTTCGAATTTAGCAGTCCTTCACGTCGCCTAATTGCCCCACACCGACCGTTTTCGCCGATTCCGCGCTGGATAAGAGTCCTTCACGTCGTCTAATTCGTCTCTCCTGCGGATACATGTGAATTTAGCAGTCTTTCACGTCGCCTAGTTACGTTTGCCAAAATACAAAAACACCCCATTTGAGCAAAAACTCAAATAGGGTGGAATGTGCGATTCATTATGGAGCGGGTGAAGGGAATCGAACCCTCGCCTCAAGCTTGGGAAGCTGGCATTCTACCATTGAACTACACCCGCATATACCTTTAAGTGGAATTAATAGTAGCACATTCGGTTTATAAACGCAATCGCGATTCTGCTTGGCTGCGGCGGCGGGGAACTGTCTCGGGCGCGGGGATTCCCCCCCCGTTTACGCCTATAAGCAAAACTTGCAGGCTTGATTCCAGGCACGGTATACTGGTGGAATAGCAGCTCGGACTTGCGCGTGCGAGCCATTCTGCCGACGGAGGTATCAATCATGAAAAAACTATTGCGTGAAGTGTGGAGCTGGAGCAGCTCGATTGCCGTAGCCGTTATCATTTCGCTACTGATCAGCACCTTCGTCGTGCAGCCGACCAAAGTGCTCGGACATTCCATGGATCCCACTCTCCAGGACAACAAACGAATATTCGTATCCAAGCTGACGCACACGTTCGCCTTCGAGGCCGACTATTCCGACATCGTGATCATCGACAGCCGGGTCGACCGCAAGCGGACCTTCAAGGACGACCTGCTGGAAAACGGCCTTTTGAGCCTCATTTCGGGCAAGGAAGACGATCACATTTACTTCGTCAAACGGGTGATCGGCAAGCCGGGAGACACGATCGTCATCAAAAACCACAGCGTCTACCGCAACGGCGAGCTTCTAGAAGAGCCATACGTAAAAGAGCAGATGAACACCGCAGGGGAGAAAACGTACGTCGTTCCGGAGGACCACATCTTCGTTATGGGAGACAACCGGAACCACAGCACGGACAGCCGGGAGATCGGCTTCGTCCCTTTCGATCACGTTCTCGGTAAAAAAATGTAGCTATCCTTCGTACAGATCGTATATGAAGCGTTCCGGTCGCAAGACCGGGGCGCTTTTTTCATTGCTGCAGCCTTTGCACAATCCCTCGAACCCTCAATCGCCCAACCCTTCCGCTGGCCGCCGGTCAGCAATCCCGAACTATCTGCACAGTAAAAACCGCCATCTCCGTAAACGGAAATAGCGGCTGTCTTGCCATATGTAACCCCTACTACTTTTCACTTGCCGCATCCATCTGAGCTTCGTACCAGTCCCAGCCGGTTCCCACATGATCCGGGCGATGCGAATCCGAGCCGTAGACGCATTCGATGCCCCTCTTGACGCACTCCTGCAAAAACCATTCCGGCACGTACGGCTTGCCGCAGGTTTGCACGCGAAGGCCCGCCGTATTGACGTCGATGCCGACTCCGGCCGATTCCAATTGCGGAATAATCGCTTGCAGCCTTTTGCGGATTTGCGTATCGTCGATTTCCGGCAAAGCAAGTCTGAACTTCTCGATCAGATTGATGTGACCGATCCGCTTTCGCATAGGTAGGCTTGCGGCGAAGGCAATCGCAGCTTCGACGTGGTTATAATATTCGTCAACGACTTTGGCCATCGAACCATAGTGGGCGAGCAGCCCTTCCTTGAAATCGTCCGGCGTGAAATCGATGCAGCGCATCCCGTCTACGCCCGGCAAATAATGAACGGAGTATACGACATCTTCGATATCCTTTTGCCATTTGTCGACAATGCGTTCCGTATAATCGGTTCGTCCCTGCAAATAATCGAATTCGAGTCCGACTGCAATGTCGATTCGTCCTTCATATTGGCTCTTCATCCCGCGTGCGTAAGCCATGTAGGCAGGAAGCTCCTCTTCCGGCATGGCAAGCTCGCCCATCAGCTTGTCGTTGGACGGAATCCAACGCGCCGGCAGCGGTGGATGCTCGCTGATCGTATACCGCTCGAAACCGAGAGCGAGCGCGCGGTCGATGTAAAGCTCTTCTTCGTCACTGCTGCCGTGGTAACAAAACTTCGTATGCGTATGGCCATCCCATTTGAATGCCATTTTTACTCACCCCGCTGCATCGTTACGGCGTCCCGTTCTACCGATAGTCTGTACGTCGCGCGGACTATTTTCCGCGGCACATCCTGCGCCGTCGATAAAGACGCCTTCTTTTCAGTCTAACATGAAGATGTTCCCGCGTCACCCCGCCGACCCCGGCAAAGTCATTCGCTGTAAAAATGCGTACATAGCAATCGGCGCGTTCAGTCATACTACAACCGTCGGGTGGCTTACACCCATTCACTAATCGGAGGTGATCCTGATGGCAAGCACGGCGGTTAAAGAACAAACGCGCAAAATCCAGGAAAGCTGCAATAAGCTGCAAAATACGACCGGCGAAATGGACATTCGCAATGAAGTCGAAAAAATCAAACAGGCATGCAGCGTCATTGAGAGCCAGTTATAAGCGCACCGGATTCCGGATATAAGGGCGTTACCTAGGCGGGACATGGAGTCCCGTCTTTTTCAACGATTCAGAAAGGTTATCTCCGCTGATTGTTCATCGTCTCTGCAAACGTACGGCATCAAACATCGGCCTTATGCGCAACCGCATTCCGCCAGCCGCCATTCGCGATCCCGGACAGACATCATATCCGCACTAGCCGCATACCCTGTATCATTATGGTCGCTAATGTCGAATCCGGCATCGATTAACCATGTCAGTAAGCTGGAAGGGGATGAATGCGAATGTGCGGAATAACGGGGTGGATCGATTGGCAAAACGATTTGACCCGCCATCCTTCCATTCTTGTAAATATGACCGAAACGATGGCTGCCCGCGGACCGGATGCCTCCGGAACTTGGATTTCGAGGCACTGCGCCCTCGGGCATCGGCGTCTTAGCGTCATCGATCCGGAGAACGGCGCGCAGCCGATGACCCGGCTGAACGGGGATGTCACGTATACGCTCGTATACAACGGGGAGCTATACAACGCGATCGAGCTGCGCGGCGAGCTGCTCCAGCGGGGGTACAAGTTTACGACGCATTGCGACACGGAAGTCCTGCTCGTATCCTTCATCGAATGGGGAAGAGCGTGCCTTGACAGATTGAACGGTATTTTTGCGTTTGCCGTTTGGAACGACCAGGACCAAACGCTGTTTATGGCGAGAGACCGGCTGGGGGTTAAACCGTTATTCTACGCGGAGCTGAGCGGCGTCCTGCTGTTCGGCTCGGAGCCGAAAGCCATTCTCGCTCATCCCGACTTCCCTGCCAAAGTCGATGCGCAAGGGTTTGCCGAACTGTTCGCGATCGGTCCCGCGCGTACGCCAGGCGTAGGCGTTTATCAAAACATGCATGAACTGAAGCCAGGTCATGCGATGGTATACGATCGCAATGGGCCCAGCATACGTCCCTATTGGACGCTGGTAAGCTCCGAGCATGCGGATGATCCCGCGGCTACCACGCAGCATGTCCGCGAGCTGCTGATCGATACGGTCGAGCGCCAGCTCGTCTCCGACGTTCCGGTGTGTACGCTGCTGTCGGGCGGTCTCGATTCGAGCGCCTTGACGTCGATCGCCGCTTCCTACTACAGCAGGAACAATCAAGGACAGCTGCATACGTATTCGATCGATTACGTCGACAACGACAAGCATTTTCAGGCTAATTCGTTCCAGCCGAACTCCGACGCTCCATGGATTAAACGAATGACCGAATATCTCGGAACCGAGCCGCATTCGTTTCAATTCGATACGCCGGAGCTGGCGGATTCGCTTATTCCGGCCATGCAGGCCCGGGATCTGCCCGGGATGGCCGATATTGACGGCTCGCTTTATTTGTTCTGCCGCGAGATCAAAAAAGGCGCCACCGTCGCCGTATCCGGCGAAGCCGCTGACGAAATTTTCGGCGGGTATCCGTGGTTTCATCGCGAAGAGGCGCTGAATGCCGATACGTTTCCTTGGTCCCTCTCCTTCGCGGACCGCTTGCAGATCATGTCCTCCGAGCTGATCGACTGGACGAAGCCGGAGCAGTACGTGCGGGACCGGTACCGGCAAGCGCTCGACGAAGTGCCGCATCTGGCCGGCGAAACGCCGCAGCAGCGCAAGATGAGAGAAATTTCCTATCTGAACATTACCCGTTTCATGCCTACGCTGCTCGACCGTAAAGACCGGATGAGCATGGGCGTCGGACTGGAGGTGCGCGTGCCGTTCTGCGATCATCGCCTGGTCGAATACGTGTGGAACATTCCTTGGGAACTAAAGACGGCGGGCGACCGGGAAAAAGGCATTCTCCGCAAAGCGCTCGTCGGCATTCTGCCCGACGATGTGCTCACCCGCAAAAAGAGCCCCTATCCGAAAACGCACAACCCGAATTATTTGGAGAAAACGAGAACCTGGCTGCGCGACATCGTGAATGACCCATCCTCTCCTCTGCTTCCGCTGATCAATGCCGACAAGGTGCGGGAGCTGATCGATACCGCGACGCCGCGCTCGAACTTCCCTTGGTTCGGTCAGCTGATGAGCACTCCGCAGCTGTTTGCCTATTTAATTCAGATGGACGCCTGGCTGCGGACCTACAAAATCAGCGTATAGACCCTTAAAGCGAGAGCATCGCCGATTTCCTTACAAAAGAACGATCAGCAGGCAATACGTATGCTGACAGAAGCGACCGTTTATTCCAGCGGCCGCTTTTTTGTATGTTGAGGGAACGCTAAGCTAAAGCGTTTCTCCCCACATTTTCAGCTCGACGAAAATGGATTCCAGCTGTTTCCCCTTTTCGGTCAACGAATACTCGACATGAGGCGGTATTTCTGGAAATACGGTGCGATTGACGATATCGTGGCGCTCCAGTTCCTTCAGCCGGACGGAAAGGGTTTTGGGACTGATGCCTTCGAGCGATTTGAGCAGATCCCCAAACCGTCTCGGACCGTCGAGCAGCAGATCGCGAATGATGAGGAACATCCACTTGCTGCCGATAATCTCTATCGCCTTCTCGATCGAGCATGACATGCCGGGATCGCATTTGGTTAACTTTTTGGCTTCCATTCATCTTCTCCCCGATTCCATAAAATCGTCCTAAAGCCAAGTATAGCCCATTACTTACTTTAGGGAAATAATATAACGAAAAGATCACTACTTTTCAATCGATAGTTTATTGCATACAATATCGCTTATCAAACAGAAAGAGGAGAGAGCTGCCATGCCGCGTTTATCCGAACCCTATACATTGAAAAATTTATCGTTGCCCAACCGGATCGTCATGCCGCCGATGTGCCAATATTCCGTAACGGCGAAGGACGGGAAGCCGAATGACTGGCATCTGGTCCATTATGTGTCGCGAGCCGTAGGAGGATCCGGTTTAATTATTATGGAAATGACCGATGTCGAGCCGGACGGACGTATCTCCGATTATGATCTCGGCTTATGGTCGGACGATCATATCCCCGCCTTTGCCCGCATCGTCTCCGAGGTGCAGCGCTATGGGTCCAAAATCGGCATCCAGATCGCCCATGCCGGCCGTAAGGCGCTCGACGCCGCCGTTCCCGTCGCGCCGTCGGCGATCGCTTTTGCGCCGGACGCCAAAGTCCCGAGGGCGCTCGAAACGGCCGAGGTGCGGGAAATGATCGTCCGCTTCCGCGAAGCCGCAAGACGGGCGGTCGCCGCCGGCGTCGACACGATCGAGCTGCACGGCGCGCACGGCTACTTGATCCATCAGTTCCATTCCCCCGGCATGAACCGCAGGGAAGACGAATACGGACGCGACCTGGCGCTGTTCGGCAGCGAAATTATACGCGAAGTGAGAAGCGTCATGCCGGCCGAAATGCCGCTGCTGATGCGTGTCTCCGCCATCGAGTATATGGAGGGCGGCTACGATTTGGAACATAGTCTGGCCGTCTTCGAGCGGTACAAGGAAGCGGGCGTCGACCTGTTTCATGTCAGCACGGGCGGGGAAGGCGGTCCGGCTGGTCCACGCAAGCCGGGCAACTACCCGGGCTATCAAGTACCGTTCGCTCGCGCTGTCAAAGAAAAGCTGCAGCTGCCGGTCATCGCCGTCGGCATGCTTGACGAGCCGCAGCTTGCCGATGCGACCGTCGCAAACGGCGACGCCGATCTCGTAGCCGTCGGACGCGGCATGCTGCGCGATCCGTACTGGGCGACGCACGCGCTCCGCGAGCTTGGCGCCAAGCCGCCGCTCCCGAAGCAATATGAGCGAGGGTATTGATATATACGCTTTCCGAAGAATAAAAGCGAAGCGGTCGTTCCTAACAACTGCGCGCCATACCATTTCTCTGGCATTCAGAAATTCGAATGACGAATACCAGTAAAGAAGCCGTCAAACCCGCTTTCCAAGGGGTTTGACGGCTTCTTCGTCCGTACGGCGTCGGCTTGCTCCGCCCTATCGAATTCGAAAAAGAGAGCGGGCTATTCCCCGCTCTCCAGTATGGCCGTCAGCTTCCGCAGCGCTTCGCCGCGGTGGCTGATTTGATTTTTGCGCTCGGCCGCAAGCTCGCCCATCGTACGTCCCTGCTCCGGCACGTAGAAGAGCGGGTCGTAGCCGAACCCGCCTTCGCCGCGCGGCGCGCTGACGATATAGCCGCGGCATTCGCCTTCGACGTGCAGCGCTTGCCGCGATGCGGGATCGTAGAGCGCCAGCGCACAGACGAAGGCCGCACCGCTCAGCACGAGCGGATGCGGCTCCCCTTCCGCTCCTGTCCGCTCAGGCAGCTCGCGAGGCTGAACGCGGTGAGCCAGCTCGGCGATCAGCTTCGCGTTGTTCATCGCGTCGGTCGCTCCCTCGCCTGCGTACCGCGCAGACCAGACGCCCGGGGCGCCGTCAAGCGCATCGACGCACAACCCCGAATCGTCCGCCAGCACCGGCTCGCCAAGTTTTTCCGCGATCGCACGAGCTTTGATCAGCGCATTGTCGGCGAACGTTTGGCCGTCTTCGACGATGTCCGGCATATCCGGCACGTCGTTCAAGCTTTTCACTTCGATGCCGAAGGGCTCAAGCATCCTGGCAAACTCCGCTGTCTTGCCGCGATTGCGCGTAGCGATGACGAGCGTTTTACCGGTTTGTAGCGTTTGCCGCATGCGCCGCTCCTCCAATTCGTCCGGCAATCGGGCCGAGCACCTGACGCTGCAGCTCGATCATCGAGTGGATCCCGGACTCGGCCAGCGCAAGCAGACTGTCCAGTTCAGCCCGCGAGAACGGCTCTTCTTCCCCTGTGCCCTGAACTTCGACGAACTTGCCTTGTCCGGTCATGACGACGTTCATATCGACTTTGGCGGACGAATCTTCTATGTAACAAAGATCGAGAGCCGGTACGCCGTTAACGATGCCGACGCTTACCGAAGCCAAAAAGTCCGTAATCGGAAACTTGGCCATCTGTTTCGCTTCCACCAGCTTGTTGATCGCGATGGCCATGGCAACGAACGCTCCCGTAATCGACGTCGTGCGCGTACCCCCGTCAGCCTGGATGACGTCGCAGTCAAGTGTAATCGTCCGCTCGCCGATCTTATCGAGCTCTACGACGGAACGAAGCGCTCGCCCGATCAGCCGCTGGATTTCCATCGTCCGGCCGCCCAGCTTGCCCTTCGCCGCTTCCCGCTGGTTCCTCACTTGCGTCGAGCGGGGAAGCATGGAATATTCGGCGGTTACCCATCCCTTGCCTTGCCCTTTCATGAAGGGCGGAACCCGGTCTTCCACCGTAGCGGTGCAAATGACCTTCGTATCGCCCACTTCAATAAGGACGGAGCCCTCCGCATGCTTGATATAGTCTGTCGTTATCGTAATCGGCCGCAGCTGATCGCCGGCCCTTCCATCTACTCTCATTGTGATCGTCCCCCTCAGCGTAAAGTATACTTCATTTTACCAAAACCGATCAAGGAACCCCGCCTTTCGCTGCGAGAACACAAAAGCGCTCGTCGTTCGTATAAGGCGCTGCCGGTTGACCGCAATGCAGCCGCTCAGTATAGGCCACCGTCCGCCAGCATCCGGTAAAGCATGGAAAAAGAGGGCGTTCGCCCTCTTTTTCGAATGCTACATTTTCACCGGGTTAATGTTCGTCGGCCGCGTGACAGGCTTGCTAAGGCTTTCATTGTTCGTAGCCGTAACCTTGACGTCGCCGTTCACCAAGATCTGCACCTTAGAGGCTCCCGTATTTTCGGTTACCGAAAGAACGACCGCCTGCAGCGCATCGGCGGACACCTTTTTGTCCTGCCCCAATATTTTATCCGAGAAGTCGACCGTTACGGTCGTTTTATCGCTCGACAGCTTCACATCAAGCACCTCGGCCGTCGGCGCAACGACCTGGGACAGGCCTTTGCTTCCAGAAGGCCCTTTAATCAATTGGTCGACGGCCGCCTTCGCGACTTGATCGGTTCGGGTAATCATCCGCGTCACCGGAACGAAATAGTGATTGCCGTCCGCCGACGTATTTGAGAAATATACCGTTACCGGCGTCGATTGGCCGATCTCGGCTCCCGGAGCGAGCTCCAGGTTAATGCCCTTGGCACGCGTAAGCGGCGAATCGAGCGGCGTTTTGGCAACCGGCATTTCTTTCAGATCCGCGCCGTTTATCCGAAGCTTTACTTTATCGACCGTCGAAAAACCGGTTAGCGTCCATGTAATAGCTTCCAACAGTTTTCGCTCATCCTGGGCTTTATATGCGGAAAATTCCTTGGAAAAATCGACCGTCGCCAGCTTTTGCTCGGCATTGATGTTTACCGTCAGCTTGGTCCCTTTCGGAATCAAGCCGGCAAAGCCCTTCGGCAGCATGCTTTGGGCAGGGCCGCCGTCCACCAAATACTCGAGCGCTTGCGCCGCAATCCCTTCTTTCTTCGGAACCTGGATGCTAAGAGGCGCGACAAATCCTTTGTCATCCTTGAAATACACCGTAACCTGCTGCGACTGTGCCGCCGATACGGGGGCGTTCGTTTCCGTTCCCGCTTGACCGCCGCCGTTCATCATTTCCTCCGCCCCGATCGGCGGCGGGTCGATGCCTTGGCTCGAGCTGTCCTTGAATGTCGAACAACCGGCCGTCATCACTGCGATAATGGCCGCCGCGGCAAGCCAGCGCATCCGTCCTTGCATAGCCATATACGATTCCTCCTCAAGCGTCTCCTCAGAAACGCAGTATCGTAAGCGGCAAGTCGCTCGACCTGCTGCCCAAAATTTCGGCTTGGCAACGAATAGTCGCTAGCCTGTTTGTACTATTATGTATACGAGCCCCCGGTTATTTTATAACCACGTTTTGTCCAATATCCCGCAACGAAACCGCCGCTTTTCTAGATGCTTTTTCCGAATGGCCAGCCGCAAAAATAGAGACTCGCCGATACGATTCAATGAAGACCCGGCAACGGCAAAAAAACCGCCGAATGGCGGTTTCGCGATTCCTTCGGCGGTTAGCCGAAAAAGGTTTGGATAAGCAAATAAGCATTCAGCGCGGCGATGATGAACGCAACTGTCCAAGCGAGCGCTTTTTGCCATGGCTTGTTGACGAATTCGCCCATTTTGGCCTTGTCGCTCGTAAATTTCACCAGCGGCACGACCGCGAAAGAAAGCTGCAGCGACAGGATGACTTGGCTTAAAATGAGCAGCTTCGCCGTCCCGCTTTCCCCGTACATCGCGGTTACGATGACGGCAGGGACGATCGCGATCAAACGCGTAATCAGCCTGCGGAGCCATGGCGCGAGCCGGATGTTAAGGAACCCTTCCATCACGATCTGTCCGGCAAGCGTACCCGTGAGCGTCGAGTTTTGGCCGGAGGCGAGAAGCGCCACGCCGAACAAAACGCTGCCGATCGTCGTCCCGAGCAGCGGCGTAAGCAGATTGTACGCCTCTTGAATTTCGGCGACCTCCGTCATCCCTGCTTTGTGAAACGTTGCCGCAGCGATGATCAGAATCGCCGCATTAATGAAAAGAGCAAAAAACAATGCGATCGTCGAGTCCCATGTTGCATATTTGATTGCCTGGCGTTTCCCTAGGCTTGTTTGCTCAAAGCTGCGCGTCTGCACGATCGACGAATGCAAGTACAGGTTATGCGGCATGACGGTCGCGCCCAAAATCCCGATCGCAATATACAGCATCATCGGATTCGTTACGATATCCGCGCTGGGTACGAATCCTCTTACGATACCGCCCATGTCCGGCTTTGCCAGAAACATTTCGATCAAGAAGCAGCCGCCGATGGTGACGATCAATACGATGACGAGCGTTTCGATATAGCGGAATCCTTTATTTTGCAAAAGCAATACGACAAGCACGTCGACTGCGGTTATGATGACGCCATAGACGAGCGGGATGCCGAACAACAGGTTTAGCGCAATGGCCGAACCGATTACCTCCGCCAGGTCGCAGGCGGCGATCGCCAGCTCGCATAGCACCCAAAGCGTAAAAGCGACCGGTTTCTTATAATGATCGCGGCAAGCCTGCGCCAAATCTCTGCCTGTAACGATCCCAAGCTTACCGGCAAGCGCCTGCAGCAGTATCGCCATCAGATTGGAGATCAGGATGACGGACAGCAGCGTATAGCCGAACGCCGAGCCGCCTGCGATGTCCGTCGCCCAGTTGCCCGGATCCATATAACCGACCGCTACCAAATACCCCGGACCGGCGAAGGCTAAAAACTTTTTCAGCCAAGATCCGTTCGTCGGTATCTTGAGCGACCGGTGCACTTCAGGCAGCGATGCCCTTCCGTCATTGATGCGCCAGGCTTGCTTGGGCTCTCCGGTTTGCTGCTCGTGCGCGAGCAAAGTTCCTGTTTCTTGACTCATATCGTTCACTCTCCGTTCGGTATCTCAAAGATGGGACAAGCTAATTTTGTTGCACTAGGGAAACATTAAGCTATAAAAATACCTCTACCGTTGCAGCCCGGAAGTCGGACGATAGCAGCTAGAGGTCATGGTTGAAGACGTAGTAGGAATCGTTCCTGCCGATTCAATCATGGCGATCGGACTTTCCGTTCAAGCACAGCCCACAGAATAATTTATCATATGCAGGCGACGAACAATTGCTCCGTACTCAAATTGTAGATACACAAACTTTTTTTGTCAACGGAAACTTTTTGCCTTAAGGAAACATTTCGATCCGTCCAAAAAATGCCCTGCATAAACTCGCTGTTCTTCATAAGAAAATGATCTTTCGGACAAGGAAAAACGCCTGCCGGCATCTCTCAGATAAATGAACAAAAAAACACAACCTTCTATAAAAGAAAGTTGTGTCTGCGCTTACTGCGCTTATCTGTACGTTCAGCAGGCCTGAAAAACAGATGTACCATCCCGCTCTTCTTCCCGGACGCGACCTTGCCCCTGTAAATAGAACAAATGCGCGAGCGTCTCCGACAATGCAAAACGAAGCTGGTGGATCGAAAGGCGCGTGCCGAACGTCCTGACGCACAGCTCGTAAGCGGTCAGCGGTTCGGTCAAGGAATTACGCATAAGCTCGAGCCGCTCGCCATGGTGCGCGATCAGCTCTCCGGCCCGGCGCGCGAACGCAGCGAACGGCTCCCGGTGTCCGGGGTACGCCTTGTCCACCTCGATCCGCTGCATGTCCCTCAAGCTATCCAAGAAAGATTGCAGAGGATTTTGGTCAAACCCTGGGATATAGCTGACGTTCGGGGATATTTGCGGAAGCACATGGTCGCCGCAGAACATTTCGCGCCGCTCCCTGTCGTAAAAGCATAGATGCCCCTCCGCGTGACCGGGCGTATGAATCGCTTCGCAGGTTCTCGAACCGAGCTTGACGACCGTTCCCGGCTCGATGACCGTTACGGCCGGCTGAGGCGAAACGAGCGGCACGAAGCTGTCTAGATGAGGCACGAGCTGCTCCGCAGGATCCCCGGTCAAGCCGTGCTTGCTAAACAAGTCGGCGATCCGCTTCGTCATCGGCTCTCCATTCTGCCAAAGCGCATTCACCTGTTCGAAGCCGGTAGCGGACAAGCGAACGGGCGATTTGCTTCTTTCTTGGAACCAGCCCGCCAGCCCGTAATGATCGGGGTGATGATGGGTAAGCACGATCTGCTCGATGTCCGCGTAACCGATACCGAAACCATCCAGCGTCTGTTCCCAGAGGAGCTCGGCTTCCCCGGTATGCAGTCCGGGATCGATCACGGTAAAGCCGTCTTCGCCGCGCAGCACATAGCTGTTCACCCATCTAAGCGGAAAGGGAAGCGGGACCTTTACCTGGAGCACATCGTCCTCCCAGTTCCTGGCGCCGCGGACGAAAGACCTATCCGCCATGGCTTGCACCCGCCTTTTTCGTTCCGACCATGATGAGCCTCTTGGAATCGGCTTTGGAATACGGCGTTCCGTCCGGCGTTCCGTACATGCTGTCGATCCGCAGCGACGTTGCGTCTAGCATCCGCTGAAAGTCGGAAAGCGAGTACAACCTGACCTGCTCCATATACCGGCGCTCCGCCATCCCCTCTTCGCGGACCACGATCAGTTTGCGTACGCTTCCGCCTTCTATGGAGCGGCTTTCTTCGATAAGCAGATTCCCGTCTTCCCGCCTCGTGAATGGCACGAGATGGCGTTCTATGTATGCGGCGTTCAGAAAATCGATGATGAACCGGCCGCCGTCGTCCAGCAGCCTGTCGATTTCGTGAAGCACACGGGTATTCTCGCGCTCGTCTTCGAAATAACCGAAGGAGGTAAACAGATTGACCACCGCATCGAACGTCTCGTCAAGCGGGACGTCCCGCATGTCGCCGCGCACCCAGCGCACTTTTTGCTCGGTGTCGTGAAGGGCCGCTTCCTGAAGCATCGCCTCCGATAAGTCCATCCCCGTCACCCGGTAGCCGGCTTCAGCCAGCGCCAGCGAATGCCGGCCCATGCCACAGCATAAATCGAACACCGAGGCTCCGGCCGGCAAGTCCAGCCAACCGATCATTTTCCTCACTTCGGACATCGCGCATTCCAAATCCCTGTGTTTATATACGTTCAGATAGTCTTTGCCAAAGCTTCGTTCATACCAAGCTGTCATGAAATGTACGCTCCCCTGCCCTCCGTGCTATATCCCATTGTACCGATTTGCCCTTGGCGAAGCAATTGAAACCAGGCTTATGCAGTATGCTCTTCATCGCTTGCTGCCTTCTACGGAATCAGGTCGATCAGCTTCCAGTAAGGAATGCAGACCGCCACGAGAGCGGCGACGACGCCTGCATAGCATAAAGCCATTCGCATGCCTTGCTTATGGGTGAACGCTTTTTCCTCGCTGCTGTAATAAGCCGTCAAGTACGTGGGCGACTGATATGGGAAGAAGAACGGGTCTGTGGACAGCAAAACGACGAATACGAGCACCCAAGGATGAATGCCGATTTGCGCCGCCAAGGGGAGCAGCGACATGACCAGCACGATGACTGCCGGATCGTCGCGGATGACGAGCGTAACCAGGAACGAAATGACGATGACCGCCAGCAAAAACGTATAGGGCGATCCCATGAACGGCGCCATATACTCGGCAAGCGTTCCGGAAAGCGCTTCGACAACGCCCAGCTGAGTAGCCACCTGCGTGAAGCTGAAGGCAATCCCGATAAACAGCATAAACGGCCAGTCGATGCCGCTTTTCAGCGTTTTGTTATCCAGTACGCCCCCGACAACCAGTGCCGCAAAGCCGAACAGCATAATCCATACGTTGTCAATCCCATGCAGAGGCTGAAGCATCATCAATCCGATGCAGCCGATCGCAACCGCCAGCGTCGTTTTCTCATCCTTCGTCAATTTGCCCAGAATGCGAAACTGCTCCTGCAGCACCTGATCGGATAGCGGCCTGCCCGGCGAGTCCGGTCGGAAGAATAGCCGGATGCACAGCTTCATTCCCAGAACGAAAACAAGAAGCGGAGGCAGCGCGTAGAACATCCATGCGAACCACGAAAGCTCACTCTGCCCGGGAACCAAGCCGTACGCCATCACGTTCGTATAAGAACCCGTTAGAAAAAAGGGCGCCATAAAGCCGTAAAACACCATCGCGGCTAAACCGAGGCCGGCCGCACCTTTGCTCCGGTGGGCAAAGCCCATCGACTCGGAGATCGTTTTGGCAATCGGCACGCCCAGCGTAGCTTTGGCCGTCGAGGAAGGAATGAGCGGATTGAGCAGCAAGCCGCTGATCGTTATCCCCCATAGCTGTCCTTGATAGCTTTTGGGGAAAGCTTTAAGCGCAATCAAGGATAACCGGTACAAAATGCCCGACTTCGTAATCGCTGTCCCCAGCGCCAAGATGAACAGCATATAGAACCAGACCGGCTCGGCAAAGCCGGACAGCGCCGCGCTCGGCTCCGCAATGCCGCCCAACACCCAATACATCGCCATGAACAAGGCGACCAGAAAATCCGGCACGATATTGACGATCCAAAGGACAACGGCCGCTAGAGCCACCCCTACGAAATTCATGCCTTCTCTGGAGAGGCCGCCGAACGGATCGGACAGATGAAAGAACAACATGCACGAAGCAGCAAGCAGAACGGCGATCAGTGCTTTCCGGCCGCTTTTGCCGCCGAAGCGCTGAGCCGCTTCGTCCACCCGCATGGTACGCTTGATGCCGTCCAGCGACAGCTTCGCCTGCCAATACGATCTCCCGTCATCCGCTAAGGAGCCTGCGGCCGGCACCGCCCCGGTTGGCTGCTGCACCGTTACCGACAATAGTCCCGCCATGCCGAGATATTCCAGCGCTTTGTCCGGCTCGTTCCGCCGTCTGCAATAATCCGCCCCGATCTGGTAGAGCTCGGCGGCTTGTCCGTCCGAAAAGTACTGCCTTCGGCTTGCGAGGGCCGATTCCAGCTTCGAAAAAGCGGCATCGCCGGCCGCTTCCAAAGAATACGTCAGGTATCGAAGAAATAACGGGTAACGGGGATAAAGGATAGAGCCCGGACAGCCGTCCAGGCAAGTATATAAAGACGTCTGCCAGTCCGTCGCCGGACCGGCCAGCTCCGTTTCCTGCCCCTCCGCAAGCTCAAAAAGCAAGGACCAGTCCTCGCTGTCCCCGGCCAGCTCAACCGCCAAATGCGGGCTGTTCGTCGAGGACAAATACAAGGCTAGCGCGCGTATGTACGTTTTCCGCTTCTCGTAGCCGAACGCTTTGACGAACGTCTCGGCGAGCATCGCCCGAAATGCCGGATCGACGGCGACCAGATCGGAGCCGCCTCCCGGTACTGGTTGAACGAATGTCTCAAGCTTCGGATTGTCTTCCCATGCTTCCGGCAAAGAGGGGTATCCGAGATAACCGGCAAGGAAACGGATGCTGGCAATCGGAACTGCGGCAGCATATAGCAAACTTGTTCTTACCGGCTCCGGCAGCGCCTCGAGCTCGTCGCGAATCAGCTTCTGCCGCTCTTCCTTGGAGCTGTGCAGCTCGCGGTTGGTGGAAACGAGCCGTTTGGCCAGCAAACGGATAAAATAGTTCGAGATGACCGGACTCTCGTTGGTCAGCTCGAGGAACGTCTCCGCGTCTATTCGCGACAGCATGGTCTCGCCAAGCGCCACGGCCGTCGCGGTCCGCGCCTCCCCGGTAAGCAGCGCCATTTCGCCGAACGTGTCCCCCTCTTGAAGCACGGCAAGCGAATGGCTCTGGCCGTCCGCTCCAAGCGTGAACAGCTCGATTCGGCCGGAGCGGATGATGTACATGCTGTCGCCTTCCGCGTGCTGTTTGAAAATAACCTCGCCGCTTGCCGCCCGAACCTGCTCCAGCTTCCCCAGCAGCCGCGCCTGTTCGATTGCGGTCAGCCCGCGAAACATATCTATCTGTGTTACTTGCATGACGTTCCACCTTATGAAAGGAATGTAGAGATAAATCTAACAAATATAGGCAACATTCGCATTATAGTGAATGCCGCTGTTTTTTGCCATACCTATTTCGGGATATTTGTGAAGTGAAAAAACCAACGCATGTGTGAATGAATTTGTCAATTACATCCAACCCCCACTTACGATAGTACCATAAAAATTCCCAAACAAACTCAAAGAACCTTCCATCATCCATCCGCCGTAACGTACCAGCAGATGGAGGAATAGAAGGTTGGGTTGAGTTAAAGAGGGGCATCTGTTAAATCTTTAATTCCCCAAGCTTAATCAGCTCGACAACGGCTTGTGAACGACCTTTTACGTTCAATTTCTGCATCACATTGGAAATGTGGTTGCGCACGGTTTTTTCACTGATAAAGAGCTGCTGTGCAATGTCTTTGGTCGTTTTGTCTTGCACCAGCAGTTCGAAAACCTCGCGCTCACGATGCGTGAGTAAAAACTTGCTTTTGTGGTCGCTGCCCTTCAATGTGTCACCCCTCCTTGCCTGGGATTTAGATAGTTACAAGGTATAGGGATACAGTCAAATCATATTATGAGTGGCCCGCCGTTTAGGTGCTTTCGTTAAGCAAAAATGGGCGAAAACCACCGGAATCGATTAGATTTGGCTTCTGGAACGACCCTACGCTTGTTTTCGTTAGACGAAGCAGCTCGTCCTCAAGCACACAACAAAAAGCTGCCCCAATAAGCAGCATCCATCTGCTTTTGAGACAGCCTGTACATTTCGATCGTGCTCGTTTACAGCAGCGACTTGATGTAAGCGATATTCCGTTCGAGCAATTGTTCGCTCGTGCCCGACTTGCTAAAATCTTCGAAGCTGAGCCAGCCGTCGTAGCCGACCGCCTTCAGATCGCCGATAATTTGCTTCCAATTCGCCACGCCTTCATGCACCGGGCACGAATCGGCGCGCCATACCGGTTGATCCGGCTGCTCGTTCTTGACCCACCAAGCGTTCTTGACGTGGACGTGAGCGAGGTAGGGCCCCAGCAGCTCAAGCCCCATTCTGTACTGCTCGAAGCCCTCGTACACCATGTTGCCCGGATCGTAAATGACCCCGATATGCTTAGGATCGAAGCCGTCAACCAGCCGGTGGGCCAAGCTTGCGCTTGTGGCGATATTGTTCATATGAATTTCGATAAGTCCTTGAATGCCGTATTGACGGCTGAGCTCCTGCACGCCCTCCAAATACGAGCGCGCTTCCGCATACAGGGCTTGATACGTCTTGCTCCGGTTATAACCGGGAACGCCTACGCGAATCGAAGGCGCGCCGAGACGCTTCGCGATTTGCATGCCGCGTTCGACTCCCGCCAAATCGCCGCACTGCAAATAACAAGCCAAATTCGGCGTTTCCAACCCGATTTGCCGTACCGACGCATTCAACCGGTCAAGCGCTTCATCCGAAGATGCCGTATCGACGGAACACAAATTGTTTCCCCAAAAAGACGGCGTCTCCCCCGCCTTCGACGGATCGACGTTCGTCACCCGCCACTCCACACCGTCATACCCTGCATTACGCAAGGCTGGCAGCGCTTGTTCAGGCGTCAAATCCGGCAGCATAACCGTAAATACCGCAAATTTCATGGCTTCGCTCTCCTTAACTGATCCATAATGGAATGATGGACTACTCCATAATCATAAAATTGTTCACGTGTTCATTGTAGCAGACGGAGCATCTGATTAGCCAGCAGATCTTAGAATCGATCGAGATACACAATCCGTTATACCCCCCCCGGCCGTTCTAAGCCCCCCCCTGCTATCCGCACAACCTTCCCTAGGGAATACCAAGCCCCTGTTGTATAACATACAACATTTCAACGATTTTCTTCTCCCCTGTCGGGAACATGTTGCAAGAAATGCAGCATTGCTGAGAAAAACGGTTAATATCGTTCTCTCCATCGCATTATTGTTGCAAAAATTACAGCATTTCCCACGTCTCTCCCCTATTTGAGACCAATATGTTGTAAATCCTGCAACAACTCAAACCCAACCTCTTTACCTTGCAGCAATGCACCACATCATGAGGCGAGCTTCCCGCGAAAAAATAGGAACTCCGCCGTCAATCCGGCGGAGTTCCTATTTGGCTTACCGTCCCGGCGTCCCTGCACGATACGGAAAAATGCGCTCGACCATCGTGTAGAACTCTTTGACAAACCCGGAAACGGGCTTCCCGTTCTTAATATCCTGCGCGTAAACGCCCATCCGCTGTACAAAGTCCGGGTTGGCGGAAACGTATACGTTGTCGACGTTCGGGTTAACCGACTTCACTTTATCCGCGATCTGCGTTTTGAGCTGGTCGGAAACGTCCGTAATGGTGCGGTTGTTCGTCGAAGGATCGTTGCCGTTGGTTACGCCGGCTCCCGGATGAAGCCCGCAGCCGACGAATGCCGTCCGTCCGGCCACAAAGACGTTGGCCGACTTGATTCCGTCCATCGCCTCGACCGCTTCCGCGATCGACTGCGCGTTCTCCAGGTTATTCGCATTGTTCGCATTGCCCAGCGGCGCCATCGGCGTATTGTACGGGCCCGGCGACTGCCAAGCCGTACCGCCTTGATTGTAATGGTTGCCTAAACCGTGCATGTTTCCTGTCGCATTCGGCACCACGCCCCGATCGGAGGCGTTGTGCCGAATATCCGTGGCGCCTTGCCGCTGCTCCCGGCCGCAGCCGGTGACGGCTGCCGTCAGCGCCAGTGCAAGTATGGCAATGGAGATTCCTTTAGCCATGCTATTTCGTTTCATGCTTAATCACTCCTTATCTGTAAATTTTCGCTTCGATCAGCCTTATCACTTGCTCCCCGCATCGTAAGCTATTTGCCGATAAACTGCTGCGTGAACATTTTGCCGCACGGACCGCCGTCAACGATCCCGATGCCGATATGCGTGAAGCTGGACTTCAGAATGTTCTCGCGGTGCCCCTGCGAATTCATCAGCGATGTGTGAGCTTTGGAAACGGACGAGTTGCACGCGATATTTTCGCCGGCTGTCCGATACGAAATGCCGAATTGCTTCATCATATCGAACGGAGAACCGTAGGTCGGCGAATCATGCGAGAAGTAATTCAAATCGACCATGTCTTTGCTTTTCAAACGGGCCGAATGGGAAAGCTGGGTATCTACGGCAAGCGGTTTTAGGCCGGCCTTTTGACGTTCCTGATTGACCAAATCGACCATCTGCTGCTCTTCCGCGCTTAAACCGGTGGCAGGCGGCTTCGACGGTGCAGGGGTCGGCTTAGGCGTAGGCTTAGGAGTAGGCGGCGGCGTAGGTTTAGGTCTCGGTATTTTTAAGTTGCCGTAAGCCCATAGGATGGACTCCAGCGTTTTACCGTCCACCGCACCGGTTGCGGGAAGTCCGTAAGCTTTCTGGAATGACTTGACCCCTTGTACGGTTTGCTCCCCGTAATAGCCCGTAATCGTTCCGGAGTAATAGCCGAGCGATTTCAGCATCCCTTGAACCGCGAATACGTCGGGTCCGGAAGACCCGCCGCCGAATCCGTGAGCGCTGAGGGCAGGCACCACCATCAAAGCGATGGAAAGGAAGCCGATTAAGAAAAGCTTCTTATTTCGACGATACATTCCTGACAAGCTGTTCACTCCTCTATATCGTTGGTATGTAATCGGCTTGCTCCGGGCATTCGCCTGAAGCAGACAACCTTACTATGCCCAGTGCCGGTAAAACTACTACAAAACGCCAAAAAAACCGCAGACATCGTCTGCGGTTTCGGTAATACATGCAAGCTGCTATAAATAGGCTTCGATCAGACCAAGGGTTTGGCGGATCTCTTTTTCTTTGCAGCCTTTTAGAACGGCCAGCATCCCTTTGACAATCACTTTCTGCGGCTCCGGCTTCTCGAATTCCGCTTCCAGCACGAGCAGACTGGAAAGCATATCTTCGCGCAGGTGACGCTCTAGCTGCAGCGGTTCGATCAGCTTGCGGAGACGGGATATTTCGTCGAATACGGTCCGCTCTTTTTTGATGGAAAACAGCTTGGCCGTCTCGATTAATTGCTCCAGCTTATCTTCGCTCAAAATCGGCTCCGGCCGCTTCGTCATCAAGCTCATCATCAGATCGTCCAGACGGTCGGCCAAAAAGACGGCCAGCTTCCGGAAATCCATGCTATCAGGGGCAAATAAAACGTATTGCGAATACTCATGGTTCAATCCGCTGAAGAGTGCAGCCGCGTCCAGCAAATAAGGCCGCACTTGCTCGCCGTATATGGCGAGCACATGCGAGCGGTAGGTTTCGATCGTCTGCGCCCGAAGCCCGAAAAGGAACTTCTTCATATCTTCATTGATATGAAGCGAATGCTCCTTGAACAGCATCATGATGAAATCATGATTTTCCACAAATTGCTCGAATTGCACCTCGATAAAGCGTATCAGCCTTTCGCGCGGCTCAAGCGTCGTATCGCTTGCGATCGACTGCATCTTGGTCAGCATCATGGTGAAGCCATGTTCGAGTATCGAGATCAGGAGATGCTCCTTGGACTTGAAATAAAAGTACAAGGAGCCTTTGGCAATACCCGCCGTGTCGGCGATTTCCTGGATCGAAGTCGCGTGGTAACCTTTATTCGCGAAACATTTGATCGCCGTGTCGAGAATATGCCGTTTTTTATCGTTCACGACGTTTCACATCCTTAGGCTTCCGATTGAAGAGGCGCCCGTCTTCTTTTTTTGCCGAATTTCGCCAGGAATTCATAAACGATCGGCACGATCAAGAGAGTGAGCAGCGTCGAGCTTGTCAAACCGCCGATTACGGTTACCCCGAGTCCTTTCGAAATAATGCCGGAGCTTTCGAAGCCGAATGCGAGCGGAAGCAAAGCGCCGATCGTAGCCAAAGCCGTCATCAAGATCGGACGCAGACGCGTTCCTGCCGCCTCAAGAAGGGCTTCGCGCGTCGACAAGCCTTCGCGTTCTTTATGAATTACGCGGTCAAGCAAGACGATGGCGTTCGTAACGACAATCCCGATCAGCATGAGCGCTCCCATCATGGCAGCCGCGCTTATCGTCTCTCCGGCAATAAGCAAGCCGACCAAGGCGCCGATAACGGTGAACGGCAGGGAGAACAGAATCGCGAATGGCGTCATCGCTCCGCCGAACGTGATGACCAGAACGAGATATACGATCGCTACCGCTGCGGCCATGGCCAGCCCAAGCTGCTTGAACGTTTCGTTAAGCTGCTCGGTCACGCCGCCGAATTCAACCTTCACGCTCGCGGGAAGCTTCAGCTCGTCGACTTTCGCCTGCAGGTCGCTGGAAGCCTTCCCTACGTTGGCGGTCGTAATGTTCGCTTTAATATCGACGTGCATGACGCCGTCCTTGCGTGCCACCGAGTTCGGAGAAGTGCCTTCCGTAACTTTGACGACATCCTTCAGCGGCACTTCAATGCCGAGCGGCGAAGTAACCGTCGTGTTCTTGATATCTTCGATCGAATTGTACGTTTTCTTATCGACTTCTACGAACACCTGCATCTGCTTGCCGTCAACCTTGACTGTAGTTAGAGCGGGATTTTCCCGCACCGGACTGAGCTTCATCGCAATTTGCCCGGCTACGAGGCCGTACTGGCTCAGCTTTTGCTGATCCGCAACGAGCGTATATTGTCCATACGTTTTGGAAAGCGTATTTTCCACTTTCTCGAACGTGCTGTCTTGGCTCATGATACCTTGAATTTGTTCCACTACTGGTTTGATATCCTCCAAAGTATCCCCGAATACGGACAGATTCAGACCGCCGCCGCTAAAGCCGCCGGACATATCCATCGTGTTCCAGGTGCCGCCCTCCGGCCCCAGCTTGCGAAGATCTTCCAGCAATAGCTTCGTTTCTTCTTCAAAGTTCGGATAGTTGTCTTTGTATTGGATATAGAACAGCGCCGACTTGGATGGCCCCGGGCTCATCGGGTTTTTGCCGCCCACGGAATATTGCATGTTTTTCAAGCCTTCTCGTTTCATGATCAGCTTCTCGGCTTCGAGCGTTTTCTTCTCTACATCCGCCAGCAGTTCTCCCGGAGCCGGAGCATACGTGATCATCGTATACTTTTCTTTCTCTTCCGGCAGGAAGCTTGTGCCCACAAGCGGGATCAGGAAAAGACTACCCACCAGAACGACGATGGCAAGACCGAACACGATGGCCTTATGGTTAAGCGACCAGTTCAATACCTTTTTGTACGCACCGCCGAGCGCACCCGGCTTATCTTCGTGATGCTGCTTGTTTTTGAGGCCGTTCTTAAACATCGAATGTCCGAGCATAGGCACGACCGTAACGGCGACGACTAGCGACGCGACTAGCGCGAACACCATCGTCAGCGCGAACGGCATAAACAGCTGGCCGATCGGACCGCTGACTGTGCCAAGCGGCAGGAATACCGCGATCGTAACGATCGTGGAAGACATGATCGGCATGAACATTTCGCGCGTCGCTTCGCGGATAAGCTCTTTGCCCTTCAGCTTCTCCGACTGCAGCGACATGCGGCGGTAAATGTTCTCGATAACGACGATGGAGTCGTCGACGACCCGTCCGATGGCTACGGTCATCGCGCCCAGCGTCATGATATTCAGCGTAATCCCCATCTGATTAAGCAAGAGAACGCCGATAAGAAGCGACAAAGGAATGGAAATGATCGAAATGATCGTCGTCCGGATGTTGCGCAGGAACAGCATGATGATAATGACGGCGAATAGCGCGCCGAATGCGGCTTTGCTCAGCATCGTTTTGACGGATTCCTCGATCGGCTTGCCTTGGTCGAGCATCGTAGTCAGCGTAACGCCCGGCTTGTCTTTCTCGATTTTAGCGGCCTCGTCCTTGACTTTGTTGACCACTTCGACCGTATTGGCGTCGACTGCCTTGACGATTTGAATGCCGATCGATTCCTTACCGTTCGTACGCGAAATCGACTCGGCTTTACCTACCGTTTTTACGTCCGCGATCTCCGACAGCTTAACGGTCGGAATGCCGGCGGCTAACGGATTTTGGCCGCCGCCGGGAGCGGCTTCCCCGGCGCCTGCGCCAGGAGCTCCCATGCCCGCTCCGGAAGGAATAGCAGGGATGTTCAAATTTTTCAGATCGTCGATGGAAAGGATATTGCCGTCAACGACGACCGTTTTCTCCGAATTGCCCATCTGATAAACGCCGAGCGGGATTTTCACCGCCGACCCTTGAATGATGCCTTTAACGGTTTCCTCGGTAATGCCGAGGGAAGCCATTTTGGCTTTATTGAATGCCAGCTCTACGTTCTTTACATGCTGCCCGGCGATTTCCACGCTAGCCACGCCCGAAATGCCGTCGATGGAAGGCTTGATTTCGTTGGTGACGAGATTCGTCAAATCCTCAAGCGACTTGTCTTCGCTCGAAACGCTAAGCGAAATGACCGGGAAGGCGTTCAGGCTGATTCTGGCGATATCCGGAGCTTGAGCCCCTTTGGGCAGTTGAAAATTCGCCAGAGCGTCGCGTACTTCGGTAGTCGCTTTGTCCAAATCCTTATTGTAGTCGTATTGAATGATGATCGACGAAACGTTCTCCATCGATGTCGAATCGATCTGGGAAACGCCGTTCAAATTTTTCAGCCTCTGCTCGAGAGGCTTCGTGAGTTCTTCTACCACTTGCTCGGGAGAAGCCCCCGGATAAATTCCCGTTACAGTCAGAATGGGAATATCCAGATTAGGGAGCGTTTCCTGCTTCATGCTCGTCCCCGCGTACAGCCCGGCTACCGTTATGATGATCGTTAGCAGCCACACGGCAAACTTATTGTTTAACGAAAAATTGATAATGCCCTTCACCGACTCCACTCCTTCTATTCTACTTTTCTCTTTAGAAACACCCGTCCTGCCGTCAGCATTTCCCCGGACAATGCCCCTTATGCCGTTTAGGCCTTTTCCGGCTGACTCGACCGAACGGTCAACCTTCTTCACATTATAATCGAACGGTCGGTCGAGTACAAATGAAAATATTTTGAACGATCGGTCGAGTCGATTAGGACGGTCAAGGATAAACGGCTTCGCCGTCCTTTTAGGGACAAGCGCGTTTACCGAGATTTAGAGCGACTTCCACGGTTTACTTTCTGAAAAATCAAGAAAAAAGAAAACCGGCCTCAGGCGGCTGCCCTTGGACGGTCTTCTTTCCTCTTGCTCTATGTGAACTTAGCTTTTGCCGTAAAGCTTCTGCATGATCTGCTTGCCGGTCGGCGTTTGCGCAAGGCCGCCTTTGGCCGTTTCGCGATGCTTCTCCGGCATCGCCGCGCCGACCTCCAGCATTACCTGGATCACTTCGTCGGACGGAATGACGCTGCGTACCCCGGCCATCGCCATGTCGGCCGCTGCGAGCGCGGTAACGGCACCGAAGCCGTTGCGGACGATACAAGGGATTTCAACGAGTCCGCCGACCGGATCGCAAATGAGACCGAGCGTATTTTTGAGCGCGAGTCCAACGGCATGCGCCGCTTGCGCGGGCGTTCCTCCGCGTAGCTCGACAAGCGAACCGGCCGCCATGCCGATCGCGGATCCTACTTCCGCCTGACAGCCCCCTTCGGCACCGGATACGAAGGAGTTGTTGGCGATGACATAGCCGATAGCGCCCGCACTGAAGAGCCCCATCGTCATATGGTTGTCATCCCAGCCGAATCGCTCTTGGCTGCTGACGAACACGCCGGGTATGATGCCGCACGAGCCGGCGGTCGGCGTAGCGATAATGCGGCCCATCGAAGCGTTAACTTCGGAAACTGCCAGCGCATAAGCCATCGCCGTACCGGCATCGCCGCCAAGCGACGCATCCCCCGTAGAGACGCGCTGCTGCACTCGCTGGGCGTCCAGTCCGACCAGTCCGCTGCGCGAAGTCGTATCCTCCGTCAGCCCTTTGCGGACAGCCTCTTTCATGATGTCGTAGTATTTGGCCATGATGGCGAACTGTTCGTTCTCCGACTGTCCGGACTGCTTCGCCTGCTCCTTCAGCATTAGGCTGCCGAAGGTCAATCCCTCCTGCTCGCATATTTCGACCATTTGTTGAATGGTGCGGAATCTCATCGTCAATCGCCGTTCCTTTCCGAAAAATCGATTTTGGCCACTTCGCGCACGGTGGAAATCGCGCCGAGCTCCTTCATGAGTTCGGGCGTAATGGTGCTGTCCAGCTCGAGTACGGTCATCGCCTCGCCGCTGCGGCCTTTGCGGTCGTTGCACATCGACCCTATGTTGATGCTCTCCCGCATCATAATGCGCGTAACCTCCGCTATCATCCCCGGCCTGTCTTCATGAGAGAGGATGAGCGTAGGGTAAATGCACGTGAATTTGACGACAAATTCGTTCACGCTCACGACTTCGATATTGCCGCCGCCAATCGAAACCCCGGTCAAAATAACCGTTTTGCCGTTAGCCGAAATGGTCAGCCGAGCCGTATTGGGGTGAGAAAAAATGCCTTTTCCCCGTCCGAAAACGATCGTCATGCCCGCCTCCTCGGCGTTCGCGATCGATCTTGGTATGCGTAAATCGTCAGTATCGTAATCCAGCAGTCCCGCAACGATCGCTAAATCCGTTCCGTGGCCTTGATACGTTTCGGCAAACGATCCGAAAAACTGGATGTCGGCATGAGTCGGCATCGCGCCGAGCAGTTGCCGCGCGGCGCGTCCGATGCGTACGGCGCCCGCTGTATGAGAACTCGACGGTCCCACCATCGGCGGACCGATGATTGAAAACACATCTTTGAAGCGCATGGCTTGGTTCCTCCTGTTCGCCGCTTGCCGCGTCATTACGGTCATTCGGCTCAAAAAGCTGACGATCTATATTCTCTTCCTTGATCAATTATCCTACGTATTCGACAACGCTTCACGTCTTTAAATCGACCTTATCGGTAAGCGCTCGTCCGATTTGACTTACGGTTTCCCGGATAATGGAACGCGCACAACCCGGCAAATCCCCGGATCCCTTTGATTATATCCGTAAACGCTTCCGAAGTGCACCCGCTATACGCTCTCCATTTGCAATATCTTCCAGTTCTACCATCTCCCGCGCTAGGACGGCATCTCCTCCGAGCTTGTACCTCGGATCCGCACGGCGATATTTACGGTGCATCCAAAATAGTCTAGCACGCCGGCCGTGTTGACAACAATAGCCGTTCCGAGTTGATGGCCGATTTTATCGTCAATCCTGTCCTCCGCAGGCAGATTATCCTGAAACGGGCCGATAAAGCGCAGAATGTCGAATGCCGCCCGGAATGCGTCCTCGGCTGATGAAAGACGGCCATTGCCGCATTTATCGATCGCCCCGGTCGGATCGCTCTTCTCCAACACTAATGTCGCGTTCGGTATGATTCATTATATGCATCATCGAGACCGTCGTCGCGGCGCCCGGTAAACGGGCATCGGTGCGCGCCGCTGCGAATTTAAGCCGATATTCCGTCCGATAGCCGCATTCCGAAACGTTTAGACAAGCATTTGAAACGCATAAAGACGTGACTGGACTGATCGTTCACAGCGATCAGGGAAGCCAGTACACGTCCCATGCATACCACGGCATGCTGCCAAAGGTTGGCGCCCAAATCAGCATGTCTCGACGAGGCAATTGTTATGACAATGCCTCAATAGAAAGCTTCTTTTCACATTTGAAAGTAGAAGCTCTCTATCCCTATGATATCCGAAGTATCGAGGAAGCACAAAGGCGAATTGAGGAATACATCCGCTTTTATAACGAGGAACGAGCACAGAGAAAATGAAACAAGCTGACGCCGGTTGAGTACCGACGCCAGCTTGTTTTCCAGCCGCTCTTCCACCCCATACCCCTCCCCTCTTCTCACCTTCCCTGCTTTCTGTTACGACTTACTACCTCGCTGCCCGATTCGTTACAACAGCAGTCTGCCGTAAGCTTCGACAGGAGGCTCTCCGTACTTCCGAAAATACGCTTCGTCCAGGAAAACCCCGAAGGAGCTGACGGAATGGATACCTTGCGATTTATAATAGGCAATATCCTTGGCGGCGGCCGTTTCGTCGAAGCGCAGCTCATTTACCGGTTTCTTCCACCTGGCTTGGAGGGAGACGTCCAACCAATAATCCAACGCTTGCGCATGCTCCGATCCAAACACTTGAAGATTGCGGGCCAGCGCCAGCTGGAACTGCTCATCGCTATGCGCCCCTTGCGGATTCGCTTCTTTCATTCGATGAATGACCGGACCCGTTATTTCGAGAAAAACGCCTTCATTCGGCTTCACTTTCTCCGGAGGCAACTCGAGCGTCGCCGCATAAGCCAGGTACGACAGTTTGGCATTACGGTCAACGGTTCGAATCGCCTCCATAATGGCGTTCATCACAAGCAAATTTTGATCGCTCGCGGTATAAAATCGGCACTTGTCGCAGCAGCACCACGGCTTGTTGTCGTCCTGCCACATGGAATAGCGGCCGGTCGTCGGCTTCAGCAGCCCCGCTAGCTTAACGGCATTGGTCCCGACCACCTCCAGCGCCTCCTTGCTCGACGGACAAAAATTGTCATTAGGCGTCCTGTTCCCCTGCTCATCCATGCGGAACCAGTGCGGATGCTCGTAAAAAAGGCTTCTCGGCAGCAGCCAG
Organism: Paenibacillus litoralis; assembly: GCF_046244365.1. Lineage (NCBI taxonomy): Bacteria > Bacillati > Bacillota > Bacilli > Caryophanales > Paenibacillaceae > Paenibacillus > Paenibacillus litoralis. The sequence continues at coordinate 6,242,354 of NZ_CP176395.1, forward strand.
CTCATCGCATGAAGCTCGAATTCAAGCTCAATTTGGCTATCGCTTAGAAGATGCTGCGTCTTCTTCCCTTCCTCGGATTGAAAATAACGGATCATTTTGTCGATTTTGGCGTTTAATAGATGCTCCGGACCCCAATTGTGCAGCCCCAGGACATTCAGCTTCGCCTTGTTCAGAAGACTAGGCCAACCGTAGTGCCAATCATCCAAATCCAGTACAATGCCTCTTCTCTCCATCCTATATCTCCTTCTGCCGGTTGATAACTCTAGTATAAAGAGAGCTTTTCCAGGCGTCCTGCCATCCGTACCGAGAAACCTCTCATTTTTTTGGTATACTGATAAAAAGACCGCGAGCCGCTTTTCCGGAGGTACTGAGATGAACCATCCCGTCTATTTAACCGAATATCCGAATATGCACAGCACGTTTCCGTTCAGCATCAAAACGGAGCGGATCGAGGGGATCTTCAGGCATCGCCACGATTTTCTTGAGTTCATTTTCGTGTTGGAAGGCCAGGGCGTACAGATCGTTAACGGCATCCGGCACTCGCTCCAGCCGGGAACCTTGGTTTTTCTGCTCCCCTACCAGTTTCACGAGATCACGTGCGAGGCCGGCCGCCATTTGAAGCTATTCATCTGCAATTTCGATTTGGAGCTATTGTTTCATTCGAAGGAAGGGGACTGGGGACTTGCGGCAATCGTCCTAGAGGACTCCGCGGGGCTCCCTCCGTATGTCCAGCCTGAGGAACGCGATAAAATGCGGATGGACGAAATATTCGGGGAAATGATGCGGGAATATGAAGGAAACGATCGAATGCGGCCTATTATGATCAAGGCCAAGCTGCTCGAAGCGCTCGTACTGTTCGATCGCTTTCGGTACAGGCAGCATGCAAACGGGCTCGAGGAAGGCTCGAACGGCAACCGGGAACTTGGCAAAAGGAACTTTTGGCAGGTTATTCGATATGTCCACCTTCATTACCGGGAAGAAATGACGCTCGACCATCTCGCCGGCATCTTTCACTACAACGCCTCCCATTTGAGCGAGTTGTTCAAAATCCGGATTGGGCAAACCTTCGTCCACTTCCTGCAAGGGCTGCGAATCCGCCATGCTTGCGGGCTGCTGTCGTCTACCGAGCTATCCGTAGCTGCCATTGCCTACGAGGTAGGCTTCGGGTCGTTTCAAACGTTTTCCCGTACGTTTCTCAAAATCAAAGGAATCCAGCCGACCGCCTACCGAAAACGATCGAGAGCATAGGCTCTTGTCCGTTCCGTGACGGAGACACGAATATGCCGGATTGACAAATCGGATGAATCGAGATACTTTTAATACATAATATAATTAGTACCTGATACTAATACTAGGTAATGAAAACCCGAAAGGAAGTGCGCTATGACAGCTCATGCCAAAATAACGGCTATCGGCTCCTATGTGCCCGACCGCCTGCTGACGAACGCCGATTTGGAGAACATGATCGACACGACCGACGAGTGGATCGTTCAGCGGACGGGGATCCGCGAACGGAGAATTGCCGCAGCCGATCAATTTACGAGCGATTTATGCGCAGCCGCGGTCGAGAGGCTGATGGAGACGTCCGGCAAGGCCGTGGACGACGTAGACATGATAATCGTCGCGACGCATACGCCCGATTTTCCGTTTCCGAGCGTATCCGCGATGCTGCAAGCCAAGTTCGGCATACGCTCCGCAGGCGCCGTCGATCTAAACGCGACATGCGCGGGCTTTACTTACGGGGTGCATTTGGCAGGCGGGCTGATCGCATCCGGATTGCACCGCAAGGTACTCGTCGTAGGAGCCGATACGATGTCCAAAATAACGGATTATACCGACCGCACCACGTGCATTTTGTTCGGCGACGGCGCCGGCGCCGTCTTGGTCGAGCGCGACGAAGAGCAGCCGTCCTTTTTGGCCGCACACATGGGTACGGACGGCAGCGGCGGCATCCACGTCTACCGCACCGGGCTTTCCAGCACGATGAACGGCGTACCGCTCGTCGATACGAAATGTTTTGTCCAGAACGGCCGGGAAGTCTACAAATGGGCGGTTAGCACCGTAACCGAGGGCATCCGCACGATAACCGCCAAAGCCGGCTTATCGCCAAGCGATATCGATTGGCTCGTCCCGCACAGCGCCAATATGCGCATTATCGAATCGATTTGCGAGAAAACGGGCATTCCGCTTGAGAAATCGCTGCACAGCCTCGTAACTTGCGGAAACACTTCGGCTGCATCGATTCCGCTGGCGCTTGACCTCGGCGTTCGCGACGGGAAAGTCAAGAAAGGGGACCTGGTGTTGCTCTACGGTTTCGGCGGCGGACTCACGCATGCCGGACTTTTACTGCGCTGGGGAATATAACGGTTATACCCGAATTTCAAACGAAGGTGACTGAGCCGTTCCGGAAATTTCGAATTCACAAGAATTAGACGCCAAGCATGGGCGGGTGCTCCGCACCCGCCCTATTCGACGTTAGATTGTCTGGTTAGTCGGGATCAGAATACCCCGTTTTATTTACGAGGAAGCGGGCCGTCTCCCACAGTCTCCCTTTCAAGGATTTACGGCTATGCTGTCCTTTAAGGGCGGGCGTGTGTACCGGGGAATCGAGCAATCAGCGGAGAAGCTACTTTCTGAGATTACTGCCTTGCAATATTGGAGCTATGTTTCGCGGCATACTTATCAAGCTTTTGTAAAAAAAGACCCACCCGCCTTTCGGAAGCTAATGCCCATTGCAACCATTTCTTGGTCAACGGAAACCTCTTAAAAGGGGTAAGCACTAACCACGATGTAAACGGAAAGCGTAACCAGACGCGAATAAGCTTATAATCGTTTTTGTGAAGTTTTATAACTTGACGGTAACCGTCGAGGATAGCTTTTGCGATTGCAAAATTCCATTTATAATCTTTGCAGGAATTATAGATGACCCGATATAAGTCGTAGGCGCGCAGATCGATATGCAATGTTTCGAAGTCGATAAGATAGGTTCCTTTGGCATTTATAATAAAATTGCTCGGTCCCCCATCTCCATGGCATAATACTCCGTTTTTACGTGGATTACGGCGGTAGCTGCGATATCCGCTGCTTTGCAACAACGCTTTCGCTTGGTTTGAATAACGTAATATTTCAGAACCGTGTTGTTTCAAAATCCGGTTAATCGGCAGACTAAAACCATTTCTATTCGCTTTAGCAATCTTTTTTAGTATATAGTGGTGCCTGGAACGTAAGGTGGAGTACCAGGTCCCGATCTCACTGTAAGCGATACTCCCTTTAACTCCAGTACGACCAGCCTTATGGAATCGTGCCAATGCGACACCGCAAGCCCGCATATCCGCTAAAGAGCGCGGAGAGGGTTCCCTACCTGCGATCCAAGGAGTTAGTATGAAAAACTCACCTTTTTGCGTAATTGCATAAGATTTTTGTCCTTCCGGCTTTTGTGGATTTCGCCATGCCAGGAGTATCCCTCTGCGCCTGACACGAAGCAATGTTCTATCTATCCACCGTAGTCGCTCACGCCGCTTACGCATTCGCTTCAGACTGTACGTAATACCGTTTGGAGTTACAATCCGGTATATACCTTCCCTGATTTTCTTTTGCGTACTTACTCTTACTCCAAACTGATTTGCAATACCAGTAATCGATTGCGCGCTCAATACAAGTTCACCTCCTGCATTTCATAAACAATGTTTTATATTGTCGTGCGATTGCAGGCCATCTATATCGGGCAGCAGTCGAACGTGCATTAATTTGCCGAATCTTCGACTTAATCGGGTTTCTCCATAAGGCTTCAATTGCTCGGGCGATAGAAGCCTTATTTACAGAGGGAATGATTTGGGCATTTCTAGTGTTTACAAATTCCTTTAACCCCCCGGACAATGTAGAAACAAGAGGCACCCCGTTTGCCATTGCTTCCAATGCGACTAGACAGAACGATTCCGTTTTACTTGGAACAATAACGGCACCGTAAGAAGCGTACATCCGTTGTACCGCATCATACGATCTGTTTTTGATCCAGCGAATTCGCTTTGCGACGCCAACTTGTCTTGCAAGGGCACGCAACTTTTTCTGATATCTCGCTTTACCGCTTCCGACGATCGTCAAACGAACATGTTTATGCCTCCGCGATAAGAGGGCAATTGCTTCAATTAAGGGCTTAATCCCTTTCGAGGGTATAAGTCTTCCTACATAGAGCAGATTAGTCGGGGCACCGAAAGATCGCTTCGATACCGGTTTCACGCCGTGCGGAATGACAACAATTTTACCTCTATTGGTTCTGAGATAACGCTTCTTGATTGCACCTACCTGCCAACGGCTTGGAACGATGATTCGTCTTGCGATACGGATCAACTTCGCTTGGTTCTTTCCCGGCTGCGAAAAGATTCCTTGTGATGCCATTGAATGACATGAATAGACGATAGGAATATGAAACTGGTCACCGGCTTTAGCTGCAGTATCGGCAAATTCTGTACTGTGCACATGAATGAGATCCGGTTTGGAACAACCCTTTGCAGATGCGGCACGCATAACCATGTTAGCTTTGAATGAATGTTTGGCCCGGTTAAAGTGGGTTGATTTTTTGGGTAGTCTAAGGAGACGCAAATTAGTTGTGGGGCTTGATGTCATCAATCGATTGGAAAAGCCGGAGCATAGAACGGTAACTTTCACGCCATTCTTGCTTAGCGCTCTAGACAAGAAAGTGGAAACGATCCCCAGTCCTCCTATTATATTGGGTTGAAACTCGTTGGTCATGACCCATATTTTTAGTTTTCTTTTGCTTTCCATTAGCCCCTCCTTACAGACGATGTCAAAGTCCATTGTATTCAACGATAACAAAAGGGTATGGGTTTATGAGTTCAAAAGGTAATAATGAAGCCGTAAGCTAGCAGCTGCAAACGGCAGGGAAGTGTACAAGTGGGTGGTAACTTACCGACTTCAATTATCCGTATATATGCCGGCAAGCTCCAATACGCTCTTAAACTTTTCAATATCGATTTCTATATCATCGAAACCGTGAGCCGGATCGACCTTGTCAGGCGCACGTTCACCTTCGCCGAACAAATAATAATAGTCCAGCTCAAGCTGATTGCAGATCAACCAAAACACATAAACCGGAAAGCTCGGGGCGAACAATTCCACCACCTTCGTCCCGGGCCGGCAAAAAATAAGATTCGTAAGGCCCGAGCCGTGGGGAGAAACGATTAGTTTAGCCGAAGAAAAGACCTGCGCCTGCTGAACGACGGAATACAGTTCCAGATGCACGAGCTTGAATCCAAGCGGACGCAATATCTCGAACAACTGCTCTTCATTCGTAACTCTCCGATTGGATGCCAGGGAACGGCTGATAAAAATCTTTTCGTATTCGGCAGCGGGTGCGGTCCCCCTCGAAATCAGCAGTTCCTTCCTCAAATATTGAATTTGCCAAAGATGGGGGCCCCAATCGATTGCAGGGGCTACCGGAACGATCAGCCTCCTCGACTGCAAATGGAAGGTATCATAACAATGAAGCTGTTTCTCTTTTGGAATGCCTAACAATTCGAGCGTCTCCGCTTGAAAGGGGCACCGATCCCCGTTCACGATATAGCGGTCGATCGGAATTCCGCTTTGATTCAACAAATCCAGCCGAGATATGGCGTCGAACATCCAGTGGTAATACATCCCGCTCGCGCAAAAAGTGAGCACGCCTATCGTCTCGTCGGTATGTTGCAACGGCGGAAGCGCAGGCTGGCGAAAGATATGATGTTCGCTCGGTATCATGGGCGGAAAAATGGAAACGTCCCATAGAAGGATGTTGTCGGGGGTAATGACCGCTCCGTAATCCCCCCAAACCCGGCCGTTAGGAATTTCGGCGACGTACGGAGCCGGCGAATAAAACTGTTTGAGCCGAAATACGGCGTGAAGTTGTTCGTCAATGCCTTTGGGCGGATTCAAATCTATCGCATGCTCCTTGTAAATATGATGATGCCATGCGGGTTGTTTGAAAGCCCAATCCCATGTCGACAAACAATAATGTTTTGGCGGAGGATAACCGGCAATGCCTTTTGCGGACCGGCGAGTCGTTCGACCCGGGTGTTTGCGTTTATTTCGGCGCCCGCTTGCCCTTCTCTTTGTCCCCGGAAGTCTTTTTCTGGCGCCCTTGCGCGCCTTACGCGATCGTCTGCCAACCGTTTTTTTTGTTTTTTTCCGCGGGTACCTCCTATAGTTGTTTCTTTGAGCTTCCACGGCATACACTCCCCCAGTCGAAACTCAATCGGCCGTAAACACCTCTTCGTAATATCTCATCATTTTCAAGCCCCATGCGACCGGCTTCGGTTCGATCGGCCGGTAATGAATGAAATGGTCGACCGCCAGCGCTATCCAGTTTTCGCTTGCCGCAAATCCGAGGGCCATCCCTCCGGCTACACGGGGATTAATTTCAATAAACTTGATTTCCCCTTCCGGGGTCTCGATGCATTGAAGGTTGACCGGGCCGGTGAAAGGCAGTCCGGCGCATATCTTTTTGACCCACTCTATGATTTTCGAATGATTGACGACGACGCCGGCCGTAGACTTTCCGTCTTTGACTTGCAGCCTTTTTCGCGGAATGATATAAACCGGCACGCCGACCCGGTCGCAAAACACGTCCACCGTGTACTCTTGCCCGCTTACGAATTGCTGCGATATCATGCCTTCCATGGAGAGGGTATCGTCCGACATCACGATCCCTTTGCCCCCCCTGCCGAAACGCGGCTTGACCAGACGGTAGTTTTGGCTGAGCGATGTGTCCGGTACCGGGATGCCGTTATTCGTAAAATGCAAATACGTTAACCATTTATCCGTGCAAACTCGTATCGTTTCCGGCTCGGAAATCACGGTATGGATGCCCATCCCCCGCAATTCGCCGCTCCGTTCGCTCCAATCGAGCAGCGTCTCGTGCAGGGACGGAAAGACGACGTCGACTTTTTTATCTGTTAAATGATGATAGACGCTCTCCCAGAACTTGTCGCTCCCTGCACTCGGTAAAGTAAAAAACTCGTCCGCAAGAACGCTCGCGGCAACCTGAGCGTCCATATCCGCCGCAATTGCGCTATATCCCGCCTGATGGACGGATCGGATCAAGTATCCGGTCGTGATGCAGCCTGCAGCCTCCAAAAAAATACGGTGCACCTTCGCTCACCCCATCTGATGATAGTAGAAAGCTAAAAAAAAGAGAGCAGCCTATCTCTGCACGTTCCGACTTCATGCAGCCGATGAACGTCCGAACCTATCGAAACATAAGGATTGATTTTCCGGCACAACGCCAAGAAGTTTTCGAGATCCGTCAAATAGGAGGTGTTGATTTCGATGGCGATCCCGCGCGCCAAAGATTGTTTCATCAACGTTTCATGCGATTTCTCGGGGAACGAGCCAAATCTGCGATAGGTCATTCCCCCGGGATGTGCCAGCACATCGATTGGGGCGCTTCTCAAAAGTCCAAGCGATAACTTCAGCTCGATTTCGGCGCATTCGTCGGCTTGAAGATCGTTCATCGATCTTCCGGCGAGCATTTCCGGAGGAAAGCCATGTACGCTTCCAAGTACGATGTCGCATTGCGCCAGAACGGCCGGAGCAGCATCCAGGCCGCCCTTCGCATCGAGCGCCTTGGCTTCGCAGCCGACGTAAATGTCCGGCGAAGAACCGTTCGATTTTTCCTTTATGACCTCGCCGGCAAAATCCGCAAACCAATCCGAGCTTTTGCGGACATGCTCCGTAAAAGCGATCCCCGCCAATTTCGTCCGGCGCGCCGCTTCAAGTATGGCCTGTATCGTTTCTTCCCCGTCCGTACGATTCGTGTGCACCTGATACTCGACATTCAGTCTCTCGCGGGTTAAATCGCGAAACCGGTAAAAAACGGGCTTCCCCAACGTCTTCCCCTCCAAGGATAAACGGCTAGGCCAGCGTTGCACGCATCAGATGATATTTTTCGGCATAACGGACGCCGATTTCCATGCCGCGCATTTCCGCCCATCGTTTCACGTTATGAGGAGAGATCAGACTCGCATCCTCTCTCACTTGCGAGACGTGCTGCTGAAAGGCCGCTACCTTTTTGTCGATCGTGTCGCTGATGTCCAGGTACAATTCGCCCGCATCGTGAATTTTGGGGTATTGCCAAACGATAAAAGGATATTCGTACATGGCGATCAGCTTGATTTGGCGGTTCGGACTGGGGCGCAGACCCGCCATGCAAGCTTTGAACAAAGCTTGATGATCTTGATGAAAGCTTGGATACGGGACCAGCACCATTGTTGGACAAAAAGTAGACAAGATCCGATCGATTTTGGTAACCAGTTCATTCTGGGGGATGGTGTCAAGGAACGATTCTTTATCGTCATACATCACTTCGTAATCGTTGCAGCCCAAAACGTTCAAAGCTGCGGCAAGCTCCTTCTTTCGGGTATTCGCAGTAATTTTTTCCTCGGCATGGTGGAACTTCAAAGTTCCGACTGCGGCCAATATGACTTTGACCCGATTGTTCATTCTGCAAGCCATCTCGATAAGGCCGCCGCAGCCCAGCACTTCATCGTCGGCGTGCGGTGCGAAAATCACTATCCTTTCCTGTCCGGAAATAAACATCCCCTATTTGCCCCCTCATCATCTTTCATTCCTTTTCATTCCATACCGTCACAGTTCTGATGAAGACGCCTAGATGTTTCGCTTTCCTTTTGCTGCAACTTTCGGGATCCTGAGCCGGAGTCGTTTCCTGACGGTCCTGCTGTTTGTTTTCCTTACCATTTTTTGAACGTTCTTCCGATTAGGCCTCCTGTTGACCGGCAGTCTGCGTTTGATCCATGTACGGTATGGCTTTTGTCTCGCTTTTCTTAACCTCTTCTTCGGAATCGGAACGGGAGCCTCCGCTATCCCTTCCGCAATCCATCTTCTTGCCGGATCGTCTGCCGTACGTCGGATAGGGTGCATGAAATAAATGTTGCCCGTTTGCTGCGCCGCCTTCGCATCCCCGAAAGATATCGCCGGCTCGTGACGGATAAATGCGGCTGCCGGAACGGGATAGTCGCGAAACGTCCCTCCGCAGCGTACGGCCAATGTGGCATGCAAGATTTCTTCAAGGGCGACAACGCGGGTAGAAGCAAACAAGCTTTCGAGCCGAGTTCGATCCAGACCGTCATACATGCGATGAAAGAGATTGCGCCGATATACCTGACCGTTGGCAAACATTCCGCATAAAAAGTCCGTCCCGAAGAGCCCCTGCCAGGCATGCCATTCCGCCCACATGCTTTGGCCGGGAATCCAATCGCCCGGACCGAATTCCTGGTGCATGTTTACCCCCATGCAGTCGTATCCTTGCATGGCTTTGTCCAGGAAGGTCTCGAAGCCCGGTTTGACGAACAGAACGTCCGAATCGATATAGACGAGATAATCGTATTCCATTTCCGTTTCCCGAAGCCAAGCGGAAATATCCATAAGGACGCGCCCGGTCCTTCCCCAGGCAAGCGGCCCCCGGCTATACGGACAAATCGACAGGTTTGCAATGCTTCGCCCGAAGTTCGGGTCGCCGGAAGAATTGTACAAGACGATCTTGCTGCCCGGATTATAGTCCGATATATTTCTTACCTGCTGAGCCAGGATCGGTTCATTTTCGTGGGCCAATATGGCAAAGCAAATCATCATAAATCCCTCCTTTCCCGTTACGGCTTGCTCCCGAATCCCATCTTTAGGAGCCCTTCCTCCAGCGTTATAGTAGGCTGCCATCCCGGCAGAGGCTCTCCCTTGCTCCAGGGAATCATCACTTCCCGCTTCCGGTAAGGCCGCGCTCCCCATTCGATCGGCAGCTTTCTTCCCATCGACTGCGCCACCAGCTCCACCAGCTTCTTGAGCGGAATCGGCTTTCCGGACGAAAGGGCATACGTTTCGCCGCCCTTTGTCAGCCCTCCCAAAAGTCTTGCGGCAGCCAGCCTATATGCCTGTACAACATCATCGATGTAAACCAGGTCGATGAGCTGCTCTCCCCCGGACATCTCTAACGCTCCCCGTCCGCTCGCGGCCTCTTGCAGAAGGGAGAACAATTTTTTGCGCGGATCGCCGGGTCCGTAAGTATCGAACAGCTTTAGCGTAATCACCTTAATCGACGCCGCCTCAACGTAATAGGTCAATATGGAGTCCATCGCTTGCTTCGTTGCCGCGTACAGGCAGACCGGATTAAAGTCGCTGTTTTCATAGTGCTGCCAGGATGTACCCGTATTGATCAGACGAGATACTCCGTATCGCGCCATCGCTTCGGCAAGCTGCGTGCCGAATAGGACATTGGCGCGCAGCATCGGCTCGATATCCCCCGGCCGATGCTCCGCCATAAAGACGGAAGCCAAGTGAAAAACGATTTCCGGCTTCGCCTCCTGAAATATGGCGAACAGCCGGTCTATCGTGCCGTCATAACGATGAATCGTCAAATTACCGGTTAGCTTCTCGAGCAGCCGCGGATTGGAATCGGGCCTTGCGACCGCGTGAACGTCCCAGCCTTCGGAGGCCAGACGCGCTGCCAGACGCGATCCTACGTAACCCGTCGCTCCGGTAACGATCGCTTTAGTCGCTTTCATTCTCTCCGATCAACTCCGCCCATTGGATAGGCAAACGGGCTTGCGAATTCGTCCAAGCCCGGAAAGCCGCGGTCCCGATCCGAGACGACCGGATCCCGTACCGGCCAAGGAATCCCGGCAGAATCCCACCTTATGCCCTTGTCATGCAGGGGGGAATACGACGTCGACACATTGTAGACGAGAAGGGCGTCTTGACTCCGTACGCAGAAGCCATGCGCTAGCCCGGCCGGGATATAGAGCATGTTGCCCTTGTCCGCGCTTAGGTCGAGCATCGCAAACCGCCCGTAAGTAGGGGAACCCGAACGAAGGTCGACGACTGCATCCGTTACATTCCCCGAGACGCAGTACACCAGCTTGACATGCTCCCAAGGCGGTGTTTGAAAATGCAGTCCCCGGATTACATGCCGGTAAGAAAACGAGTAATACTGTTCGGCAAACCGGGTTTCCAGCCCGTTATCGGCAAAAAAATCGTCACGAAACGTTTTGACGAACAGTCCCCGCTCATCCTTGAACCGATCCGGAGCGATTTCATAGCATCCCGTTATAGCCGTTTCATGAATCCGCATCGCCCGTCACCCTCGTTCCCGTTCGTTCATACTCGTTGATTTGTTCGATGCACGACTCGGCCGGATCGCGGCCGCTCGCGTATGCCCGGGTCCATTCCACCACTTTGTCGACCGCCGTCTCGATATGCCATTTCGGGTGCCAATCCAACCGCAAGCCGGCTTTCGAGCAGTCTAGCCTCAGTTGCGAAGCTTCATGCGGATAACTTCCTGTGTCTATCTCGTAGCCGGCTCCATTCCCCCACTTCTCACATAGCCGGGAAACGATCCATTGCACCGGTTTGGCGTCGTCGTGCCCGGGACCGAAATTCCATCCTTCCGCATATTCCGGGCCTTTCTCGTAAAGCTTCTGCGCTAAAGCCATATATCCGCTTGACGGCTCCAGCACATGCTGCCATGGCCGGATCGACCGGGGATTCCGGATTTTGATTTTTTGACCGTTCTGCAAAGAATGCATGCAATCCGGAACCAGCCTGTGAGCGGACCAGTCGCCGCCGCCGATGACATTGCCCGCCCTTGCCGAGGCGATCGCCACACCGTGCTCGCCGTAATCGGACGGTTGAAAAAAGGAGTTTCTGTAGGAGGAGGTAACCAATTCCGAGCAAGCTTTGCTCCCCGAATACGGATCGTGTCCTCCCAAAGCGTCATGCTCCCGGTAGCCCCATATCCATTCTTTATTCTCGTAACATTTATCCGTGGTCACGTTAATGACTGCTTTGATCCGGCGCCCGTTCTTCACGGCCTTCGTGACAGCTTCTAGCAGATTGACCGTCCCCATCACGTTAACTTCGAAGGTACGCCCCGGATTGCGGTATGATTCCCTTACAAGCGGCTGCGCCGCCATATGAATGACAATGTCGGGATCGGACGTATACAGCCTGTTATACAGCACGTGCTTGTTTCGGATATCGGCAATATGCGATTCCACGAACCGGTCCAACCGGGAGCTTGCGTAAAGGCTGGGATTTGTAGGCGGGCGCAGTCCGTATCCGGTTACGCGGGCGCCCAGCAGATGAAGCCACAAGCAAAGCCAACCGCCCTTGAACCCGGTGTGCCCGGTGACAAACACCTTTTTCCCGTTCCAGAACATTCGATCCGCCATCGTCTCTCTCCCCGCTTCCAGGTGGCAAAAAGTGAACTACGGTTTGCGCCAATGTGCTTTTCCGGATTTCCACAGCTCCTCGAGGTATTTTTTATCCCACATCGTGTCCATCGGATGCCAGAAACCGTCATGTTTATACGCAACGAGCTGGCCGTCTTTCGAAAGGTTTTCAAGCGGCTCCTTTTCAAGGATCGAATGGTCGCCTTCTATATAGTCAAAAACCTCCGGCTGACAAACGAAAAATCCGGAGTTGACCCAGCCCCCGTCTCCCTTCGGCTTTTCTTTGAATCTGGATACGAGATTGTCGCCTGTCAAGTCAAGTGCTCCGAATCTTCCGATCGGCTGCGTTGCGGTTACCGTCGCCAATTTGCCGTGCTTCCGGTGGTACGCCGTCAATGCTCCGATATCGATGTCCGAAACGCCGTCTCCGTAGGTCAGCATGAACGGCTCGTTTCCGATATAGTTTCGTATGCGTTTGACCCTTCCGCCGGTCATCGTATCGGTGCCCGTATCGACCAGCGTTACTTTCCACGGCTCGGCAACATGACTGTGAATCGTCATTTGGTTTTGACTGCCGAAATCGAACGTAACATCGGAATTAAATAAATAATAATCCGAGAAATATTGCTTAATCAGGTTTCCTTTATAACCGAGACAAATCACAAAGTCATGAAACCCGTAGTACGAATAAATGTTCATTATGTGCAGAAGAATAGGCCGATCGCCGATCTCGATCATAGGCTTCGGTCTTAAATGGCTTTCTTCGCCTATTCTTGTCCCGTATCCCCCCGCTAAAATGACGACCTTCATCGTCCGCCACCTCTTCCGAACGCCGCATGGAAAACGGCAACGACGTACTCTAACATTTCCCGCGTCAACCCGGGATAGAGCCCGATCCAAAACGTACGGTTCATAATGCGGTCCGAGTTCGTAAGGCTGCCCGATACCTGGTGCCGGATGCCCGAATAGGCCGGTTGACGCAGCAGATTCCCCCCGAATAGAAGACGAGTGCCTATCTTGGCGCCTTCCAGCTTCTCTATCAGCTGATTTCTTCCAAGGGAAGACGAATTCCGCACCGTAATGGGGAAACCGAACCAACTGGGATTGCTGTTCGCGGTCGGTTCGGGCAAAACCAGCACGTCTTGAAGCTCGGACAATCCTTGATAAAGATAAGCGAAATTCTCTCTGCGCCTTTCTATAAAGCCGGGAAGCTTTTTGAGCTGGGCAACGCCGATTGCCGCTTGCATGTCGGTGATTTTCAGATTGTATCCGATATGGCTGTACGTGTATTTATGGTCGTATCCTTCGGGCAGTTCCCCCAGCTTGCATGCGAACCTTCTGCCGCATGTATTATCTTTGCCGGGGTCGCACCAGCAATCGCGTCCCCAATCGCGGAACGATTCCACGATCCTTTTGAGAAGAGGATTCGAGGTAAGCACCGCGCCCCCCTCGCCCATTGTGATATGGTGAGCCGGATAGAAGCTTACCGTGGCCATATCGCCGAAAGTCCCTACTCGCTGTCCGCCATATTCGCTGCCTACTGCGTCGCAAGTATCTTCAATCAACCAGAGTCTATGTTTTTTCGCTACGCGGAGCACTTCGTCCAGTTGAAACGGATTTCCGAGCGTGTGCGCAATCACGATCGCTTTGGTACGGTCGGTCACCGCTTGCTCCAGGAGGGAAACATCGATGTTGTAGGTGGGGATATGAACGTCGACAAATACCGGAATCAACCCGTTCTGGATGATAGGATTGACCGTAGTCGGGAAGCCTGCAGCGACGGTAATAACCTCATCGCCGGGCTGAAGCCGGCGGTCGCCTAGCGAGGGTGACGTCAAGGCGGAAACCGCAAGCAAGTTCGCGCTTGAGCCCGAGTTGGTCAAAATCGCGTACCTTGTACCGATAAACCTGGCGAATTCGCGTTCGAACTGTTCCGAGAAGCGCCCTGTCGTCAGCCAAAAATCAAGCGAAGCATCAACCAGATAATCAAGCTCTTCCTCATCGAACACTTTTCCGCTGACAGGAACCGCATCCTTACCGGGCTCGAATGTTCGCTCAGGCCAGTGCAGCCGATAATAGTTGCGGACTTGTTCCAAAATGTTTTTTCTAACCTGCTCTACCGATTCCGCCATCAAACCGTCCTCCTCCCCCATTCGCTTGATTTCTTCTGAAGCCGGATTTATTAGCGTTTTATTTCCTATACGGTCTTCTCTTGACGAATGCGGGTCTTTTCCAATGCGCCGCCCCACTCGTTTTTTTGACGAAGGTTTTTCTCGGTTCCAATCCGGTTCTGGTCTTGATCACCTTGAACTTTCTAACCGGTTTGGGTGTTATGGACGTTCTGTATGTTCTGGATGCTTTGGGCGTTCTGATCGTTCTGCCTGCTTTGGACGTTCTGAACGTTTTGGGCCGTATTGCCGCTCTGAACGGTTTAGGCGCTTGCGTTTTTTTGAACGTTTTGCGCTGTACCGCCGGGGGAAGGGGCTGCGGGATCGGAATGACTCCCTTATACGGGATTCGCGGCAATCGAATGCCGGACAGGCGCTCTACCAAATAGTTGGCATTGAATGCCTTCTCATCATACTTCTCCAATTCTTTGCTATCTCGGACAAACACATGTCCCGGAGCAAATTCGTCGTAATGGATATGCATGCCTACGGCGCGTTCCTCGGGAGCCAGTCTGGGCTTGCGGTCTTGGAAAATCTTTTTCTCCGCCTGCATCTGCGACCTGAAAGGGTAATGCTTCGTCAAAAATTTATAAGGGCATACCCGCTGGCCTTCGAACCAGGCATTATGGCCGCCGTCCAAAAGTAATACTGGCTTGCCGGTATTTTTCCATATTTTAATTTGATGGAAGTCCGACTCCAGTTTTCCAAAATCGAAATGCTGCAAATTCGCCTCGTGATCCTTATTCTTGTAATCCTCATTGCCTATAGGAAAAAACTCGATGACCGTATGATCGATCGCATTGAAGCCCATCCGATCCACGTAGGCGATCGCCTCGCGCACATTCATTTCCGGCCACGGGGAAACCCTGATTTCGTCGACGTCATGATGAATATACCAGTCGGCATAGATTGTTTTTGACACCTCGGTAACTCTCTCAAGCAATTGATACCAGCTGAAATAAGGGGCCGGCCCCTCGACGGGGGATCTTTCGCAACCGAGAAAATAAGGGTGCGATCGAAACTCCGATAATTTCTCGTACGTGGAATCGGTCGACCAATTATCGATAACATAGACGTGAATACGCTGCTCCAGCAGCCGATTGACCGACTGAGTAATAATATCTTCCTCGTTATACGCCGTGAGAATGGCAGCAACCTTGATATCGTTCAGATTGGCTTTCGTTAACCGGTTATTTCCCATGACGGATAAAATCGTTTTTTTCTCGAGATTGTAATGATTGTTCATCGTGAGGCCTATAAACTCCACTTGAAATTGAAAATGCTGCAGCAATGCTCCCAACTCCGCCAAGTTCCACTCCCGCACATGCCCCGGATTAGCAGGCGGCCCCGCGTGGTCCGGCGAGGCGGACAAATCCCGATCCGGAGTGGACAACAAGCATGCCGGCGAATGATCCGTCATTCTTTTCAAATTCCTTAATAGATGGGAGGGGTCCATCAAATGTTCGATCACGTCGGCGCATATGATGATCGCTTGGCTTACGATTTCATCCGGTAACGGAATGGTTGCCGCTTGTTCCAGATCATGCTCTTGCCAAATGCCGAATGGATAATGCTGTCGGCAAACCTCGAGATTCGGCCCGTAATCGATCCCGATGATTTCAAATCGGGGATACAGTTCGGCCAGCTTTTTCCCGTTCCCGCACCCTATATCGACAATATAGCGGCACCCGAACCGCTCGCCCAAGTATCCGGCCAGCTCATACACATCCGGTTGATAGATAACCCATTTGCCCTCTTCATATTTGTCCTCAAAATATTCGGGTTTGGATCGGGAGGTATAGCCCGGTTTTATGAAAAACCGGCTTGAATCGGAATGCTCGAGCGGTCTATTATCCATCATCCGTTCACCCCATACCATATGACTTGCTCCTATACTATGCATCTTTCGTCAATGGTCGATGAACATTAACCCATATCTTGTTCGATTTGGCGCATACCTATCCGCATACGGCCTTGTCAACGGATACGCGACTATGTAATCAAAAAAATTCCTTTCGAAATAGACGAGTGAAATCTCATCTATTTCGAAAAGGAACGATTTTCTGCAATCCGGCGAAGTATTCTCATTCATGTCAAACGAACGCCGTCAAAAACGTACTTCCATAAATGATCGTTGCAGTTCCAAATGTCATAGCCTTGCATTTCCAGTACGCAAACATTATCCAGTCCCCAATCATGCTCCCTGAGTCCGTGTGCGACCGAGTAGTTTACTAGAAGAATGTTATAATCATGCTTGACCAGACCGGACAGGACGGATTGCAATTCTACGACTTCATGGCAGTGTCCGCCCGCCCGAACGAATAGAATGGATTTGCAGGCTGCCGTCTTATCCAGAAACCGCCCTATGCGCCTGTCCATTTTTATTTTAAAACTCTCGTAAGAGACTAGGTAAGCCGGAGTATTGATGCTTATGGGAAAATCATGATGGGTTTGGATATTGTACGCATGGTCTTTCAACACGTAACTTTTTCCATGCCCGTCTATTCTCTCGATCGTCATGTTGGGCAGCTGCATGAAACCGCTAAAGCGGTTTCTAAGCAATCTATTAACATCGAAAAGCGAGTCGGAAGTAGTCAACCAATCCAACGGACCTGCAAACGGCCTCAAATTGTTTTTCTGGAGCTGAATAGCAGGTGAACAGTTGCAGCCCAGGCTGAAAATCGCATCATAGTTACCCTTTATACCGCTTAAGTCCATTTGCATCACCCGTTCTATCAGAAATGTTCTATTTAATTACATGTATACGATTCGAGTAAGAAGTCGGCTTGGACTTTGTTGCCTTTTTGGCACGGGATAAACCCGCTATTGCCCCTCCCAATCCGTCTAATCAATGTCGTTCTTCTGGACGTATGATAATCGGAAAAACCGCTATCGGCAAAGGAGCGAGAAGAGACATGGCTTTATTCGGTTCAGAGCGGGACAGTCGTATTTATGAAGCAATCAAGGCTTATAACGAACAAGCTATCCTGCAGCCGCAGCTTGTTATCGACGAGGTTATCGCAAGCCTTCGGCAAAACAATGTCGCTTTCACGGGAGAACGTGTCGTCATAAACGATGCCGTCGAAAGTCAATACCGCAACGTGCTCGAAGAACATATCGCAAGATATGCGCTCGCATGCCGGCTGATCAAAGGCATGCAAGTTCTGGATGCGGCTTGCGGCACCGGGTACGGAGCGAAAATGATGGAAGCGGCAGGCGCAGCATATATAACCGGGGTCGATATATCGGAGGAAAGCATTGCGCATGCCCGGAACGACTATGGAGGAGACCGTATTTCCTATCTTGCCGGAGACGTCCGTTCGCTGCCTTTTGCGGCTGCCAGCTTCGACGCGGTCGTATCTTTCGAAACGATCGAACATATCCCCGATGGCTCGGTATGGATCCGGGAAGCGGCCCGAGTCCTTAAGCCGAAAGGACTGTTTATCGTATCCACGCCGAACCGCGGCGTAACGAACGCCGGGTTGTATTATTGCGAACAGCCGATCAATCGGTATCATCATTTTGAATATACGGTCACGGAATTTTCCGGCGAGCTGATGAAGGAATTCGATCTCTTGGAACTGTACGGACAAACCTTCGTGAGCGATACTTTACATGCGGGCGTTCAATTTTTGCGGCAAATCTACCATCGGAACATGCAGTACATGCCCAAAGCTATGACTGCGATCGCAGGTCATAACCTGCTCCCGCTGGGCCATATCAAGAATGCCCAGCCGGCATACGTCGTCGCGGTATGCAGGAAAAAATAAGGATAGGATATACGTTCCGGCATTATGAAAAAGGCAGGCTAAGCGCCTGCCTTTCTCATTTATTCGACCTTACTTCATCCTCCGCAAATAGCCGTTCGGATTGAACGTCATGTGGAATTTATGCTTGCTCGTGTCGATTACGAAATGATCGGTTTGAGACATAAACTTCTGTACCGCTTCCATCGGCCCGGGAAGAAGCTCCGGGAGAACGGGGTGGCCTACGCAAGTATCTTCCACGATCATATAGCTGCCGACCGTCACAAGCTGATTGAAATTTTGCATCTCGCCTAAAACATGCTGCTCCGAATGATCCGAGTCGAGAATGACAAGCACGACCTCTCCGGGCAAGATTAAGCTCTTTACCTGCTGCAGCATTTCCGGCGATGCCGAATCGCCGATCATGTACGTGATACGATGATGCTGCGGGCGCGGCTCATGGGCATGCTTATCGATCGACAGAATACGTCCCTTCATCAGCAGGTCGCACATAGACGCAAGAAAATACGCGCTTCCTCCCCTGTACGTTCCGCATTCGATAATGACATCGGGACGAACTTCAAACAAGATTTCTTGATATAAAAACAAGTCAAGCGGGCATTTCAAGACCGGGTGTCCGAGCCAATGCGTTTGTTGCTGCCAGACCAGGCTGTCAAAATAAAGATGGAAAAACGGATCGATCACGTTTTTCATGATTGCTCCTCCTCAAATGGGTGCTCATAAACTTGCTCACTTACCGATTTATCGGCCTTCCGATCGACAGTTTCCGAAAATTGGCTTCGTCAAGCGAAATGATGCGGTCCGGATGCCATTTGTAGAATGAAAAGGTTGCGTGATCGACAATTTGCCTCAGCTTTTGCCCCTCGGAATAATAGAAGCTTCCGTCAGGAGCCGCGAAGTATCTGTATTCGGGCAGTTCATATTCCTCCAGCGCGTTGCCGACTTGAAGAGCAGGCCAATATCCGTAATACAAGCTTGCAAGATATTCATCGGGAACCGTTACGATCTCCTCAAAGGAAAACTTCAAGCCCGCGAAATCTTCGTAGCTATGAAAAGGAATCAGGCTGCCGTTTTCGATCAAATAGGTACTGGAGTTAGAGCCTTTTGCAACGAACGATTTGGGAAAGTGGGCAGGGAAGCTGCCGCCGGCATTCAGCTGGATGCCTGTCGGAAACATAGCGAGGTCGTCATCCGCTATCGTCACGATTCGGTCAACGTCGTATCGCAGACAGTCGAACGTTGCGCGATCGAAAACCAGTCTTTTTTTTCCCCTTTCCAGAAAGTACACCTCCGGAGCCGAGCCTTTGACCAGTATGCCTCCTGGAATTCTGTTCGCTTTTCCAAGAAGTCTCTCGTTCTTTCTGGCCTCTTCCAGATTCTTTGGCAGAAACATATCATCGAGTACGTAGGCGATGCGGTCGGGATCGAAGCCCCATTTCTTGATGTACGAGATCCGGTTGATTCCGGCGATGCCCTTCATATCGAGGCCTCCGCCTTTGAAGCCGGAGTTTCCCGCATGATAGACGAACGTATCGCCTGCAAGCAGCAACGAGTAGCCGGCCAGCATAGCCCTGTAGCTGTAGTCAGCATCTTCGTACACCCCGAAAATGAACTGTTCGTCCATCAGTCCGATTTGCTCGACGAGCGCTCTTCTGAACATGACGCAGAAACCGCTCAGGCAGGTCACTTCCTGCCATTTGGCCGGGTCATGCCGGTTGAATGCATCGGCAAACCGGTGATACTCCGCTTCGGTTGCGTATCCGGGATTCAGCATCTGTACCGGAATGACCCAGTTCGATCTCGGTCCGACAATTCCGACTTGGGGGCTGCTGAGAAGCGCCGCAAGCAGGTTATCCAACCAACGATGCGATACGACCGTATCGTTGTTGAGCAGTACGATCTGGTCGCCCCGTGCTGCCGACATCCCTTGATTGACTCCTGCGGCGAAGCCTTTGTTCTGTTTGTTTGCAATCAGTCTGATATCGGGCATTTGCCGCAAATTGTCCAGCGTCTCGTCTAGCGATGAGTTATCAACGATGATAAGTTCGTAAGGCTGTTTCGTATAAGTACGGATACTGTTTAGACAAGCGAGCGTTTTTTGCCAGTTGTTGAACGTCAAAATCACGATGCTCGTCAGCATTGAGCCACACTCCTTTCATTATGGACTCCTCATCCGCATGTTCCTATTATCATATTAAAATAACGCTGCATAAGGCACGACGGTTTAACCGCTTCAGATACCCATATCTCTTATGCTTCGTCAAACGCAAACAACCCGCCATGCCGGCGAGTTGCTAAGTGGTTATTTCCGATTAGGTTTCACGAGTCTTTCATTGAGCCATATTTTGCCCGGTCTGCCTTTTCGGATGCGGCTTATGCGGATGCAGGCAATTTTCTCGGCCAATATCTTCTGGTAGCGTGCAAAAGCTCTCATTTGTCTCAGCAACTCCGGGTCGACCCCCGGTACGCCAGATTCCTTCCGTGAACCGCTATCGGCGGTCAATTCTCGGGATTGGCCGACATGTGTCCGATCGCCGTTATCCGCAGCCGACCGGACATCGGCCATCGATTCGATCATGCGTGCCAGCGCCCGCTGACTTCTTGCGAGAGACTGCAAAATATGCAGCTTCGCTTCATTTTGTTTTTGCCATGCGTTCATCAGTCGTCTCCGTTATCATCGAACATGTCGTCGTAGCCCGCCGAGTCGCCTTCGTTACCGCCTAAAACGATTTTCAGGTTTTTGGCGAGCCCTTGCTCCATCTTGGTCAATCCGTCGATCACCTCGATGACCGTATCGTGAATATCAAGCGTCTGCTTGTGAAGATCGTCGGGCGATTTATAGCGGGAAGGCTGCAGGTTACTGCAAATCCAATTTTTCGCTTTTTCCGCCTCGTATGCTTTCGCCTCCAGAATGGCGGCGATATTCGATTGAATTTTGGCCGAAGCCTCCAATATTCTTACATACGATTCGCTCCGTCCGGGCGGAGGATTGCTTTCTCGTCCGTTGTTTCTGCGTTTATTCCCCTTCATTGCTGTTCAATTCCTTCATCACTTGCGTCAAGTTATCGGCCATCGCATCCTCTAGATCCGCCAAGCTGTTTAAGTAAGAAGTAAGGTTCTTCGTTACCGAAAGCGCAAAATCCGTTGTGCCTTCAAACCCTTCGACCGACGGATTTTCGTTCGGTATGGCCGTGATCAGTCTTGCCGCGTGAACGACCGATTGCCGCTTGGCTTCGATAATTCTTGCAAGCTCATGATGGGATTTGGACATATGATGGATGATCGCCGTAATTTGCTGATCCAATCGAACAACCCCCGTCTGTAGGTGTGATGTAGCGGTGAAGCCGTGACGTGTCCTTATCCCCAGCATATGCATGCGATGCCTGTTGTGACTCCGCAGTTGTACGCGTTTGCTGCTCGAAAACCGTTCCCGGTCCGGATATTGGAAGCTCCACCTAAGGTTTTAAGGTTAAAACAACAAAATCGGCGTAACCGCTAAGCCATTGGGAAATTTGCCGACAGAAAGGGTTCCAAACGTATTCGTAGCGGCGTCAATGACAAATATCGTACTTCTGAAAGAGTTTGAAATGTAGACACGCGAACCGTCAGGGTGGATTGCGATTGAAAAAGGTTCGCTTCCGGCAGGAAAAGTCACCGTAACCTCTACCAAATTGATATTCGTGTTAATGACCGATACGGTACCATTGCCGTTATTTGCGACATAAGCGCGTGAACCGTCAGGGGTAATCGCGATTGGTTTGATTCCAAAAGGGAGGCTTCCGGCAGGCAGGTTTACCGTAGCCACAACCGTATTGGTTACCGTGTTAATGACCGATACCGTGTTCAAGAAAAAATTTGGGACATAAGCACGAGTACCGTCCGGGGTAATCGCAACCCCAGTGGGATTGCCTCCGGCAGTTAAAGGCACCGTAGTCACGACCGCATTAGTTGCCGTATCAATCACCAGAACCGTATCGTCGCTAACGGGTACATAAGCGCGCGTTCCATCAGGCGTAATCGCGATTCCATTAGGAGTCTCTGTGGGAGGCATGGGAATAGAAGTTATGACCGTATTGGTTCCCGTATCGAGCACCGTTACCGAGGCAGTGGCACCATTCCCGCAACAAACATAGAGGCGTGAACCGTCCGGCGTGAATGCAAGATCGGTGGGATTCGTATTGCCTGCCGGCACGATTGTAAGAACCGTATTCGTAGCGGTGTCGATAATCGTTATGGAGGCAGAGCCGTTATTGGTAATATAAGCACGCGAACCGTCAGGCGTGATCGCAACGCCGGTACCAGGAGTGAACCCGGTCACGTTGGTCACGACGTTATTCGTCCCCGTGTCCACTACCCATCCGTTTGCCGCATACAAAAACAGAAGCTCTCCGATTTTGGAAAACTCCCCTCTCAGCACATGTTCATTAATGACTTGACCGTCTGCTCCTTTCTCCAAAACCGTAATGGCAATATCGTTGGCCCCCCGCCCGCTGGTGATAACGCGCACGCCGAATACATCCAGGTTTGCATCGACGTTGTCTACGGTAAAGCTGCAATCGGGTTCATTGAACGGATTAAGGGATACCAGCGAAACGGCATAGATCGTTTTGCTCGCAAGCCCGCCGCCCGCCGGGTTGATAAAGTAAGCTTCGGCGCCGGCAAGCGCCGTCTTGCGTCCCGTATTGAAAAGCCGAATGGTCAACTGGGTCGTCCGGGGAAATTGGCGATTATCGATCGGTCCCGTATCGTACACGGCCATTTTCATCTCTCCTTTTTTTATCAAATGACATATTAAAATAAAAGTATCGGCGTAATGGCGACATTAGCGGGGATAAAGCTTACGGATACAGTCGCAACCACGGTTTGCGTCGAGGTGTCAATCACCGATACCGTAGCACTGCCAGTATTCACAACATAAGCACGTGAGCCGTCAGGGGTGATCGCGATGTCTGCAGGATCATTGAGACCAGCCACCGTTGTTACCACCGTATTGGTTTCCGTGTTAATGATCGTTACGTCATCCGTTCCGAACGTTGCGACATAAGCGCTTGAACCGTCAGGGGTGATCGCGATTCCGAAAGGAACGCTAAAGGCAGCCAAGGTCACCGTAGCCACGATCGTATTGGTTCCCGTATCAATCACCGATACGGTATGAAGGCCTTGATTCGTGACAAAGGTACGTGAACCGTCAGGGGTGATCGCAAGGCCAAAAGGATCAGCTCCGGCAGGCAAGGCCACGGTAGCCACGATCGTATTGGTCCCCGTGTCAATCACCGAAACGTTGTCGAGACCGTTATTCGCAACATAAACGCGAGAACCGTCAGGGGTGATCGCGATGTCTGCAGGATCAGCTCCGGCAGGCAAGTTTACAGTTGCCGTTACCGTATTGCTTCCCGTGTCGATCACCGATACCGTATCGTTGGCAAAATTCGCAACATAAGCGCGTAAACCGTTCGGGGTGATTTCGATTTCACCAGGACCCGCTCCGATAGGCAAGCCCACGGTATTCACGACCGTATTGGTCGCCGTGTCGATTACCGCTACCAAATCGGCTATAGAAGAGGTGATATATGCCAGCAAACCGCCCGGTGTGAACGCTATTCCGCCAGGACGGCTCACGCCGGTCACCGTAGCTAGGGTCGTATTGCTTTCCGTATCAATCACCGATACGCTGTTGCCCAAAGCATTTGAGACATATGCAAACAGAAGTTCCTCAATCCGGGCAAGCTCCCCTTCCAGAACACGCTCCTTGATGATTTGGCCGTCCGCTCCTTTTTCCGAGACCGTGACGGCAATATCGTTACCCCCAAGTCCGCTGGTGACGACACGCACGCCGAATACATCCAGGTTGGCAAAGACATTGTCCAAGGTAAAGCTGCAATCGGGTTGATCGAACGGATTGAGGGTGACGAAATTTAATGCATTGATCGTTTTGCTTGCAAACCCGGCGCCTGTCGGGTTGATAGAATAGGCTTCGATTCCGGCAGTCGCAGACTTGCGTCCCGTATTGAAAAGACGAATGGTTAACAGGGTCGTTCGGGGAGCATTCCGATTATCGATCGGACCTGTATCAAAAACTGGCATCTTCATCTCTCCTATCAGTCATATTCAGAAAGCTCTCCTTTTCGCGCCGGCTTATTCTAGGTCTAAAACAACAGAATCGGTGTAATCGCGATGCCGTTGGGAGAAGGTCCGACAGGCAAGGTTCCAACCGTATTGTTTGAAAGGATAATTACCGACACCGTTTCATTGCCATTGTTTGAAACATAGGCGCGCATACCGTCAGGCGTGATTGCGATTGAGGTAGGTTGACTTCCGGCAGGTAAAGTCACCGTAGACTCGACCAAATTGGTTTGCGTGTTAATGATCGATACCGTACCGTTAGCAACATTTGCGACACAGGCGCGCGATCCGTCAGGCGTGATCGCGATTGCGAAAGGGAAACTCCCGGCAGCCAAGGGCACCGTAGCTATTACCGTGAGGGTTCCCGTATCAATTACCGGTACCGTATCGTTATCAGCCACGACATAGGCTCGCGAACCGTCAGGCGTGATCGCGATTCCAGTAGGATCGCTTGAGACAGGCAAAGGCACCGTAGCCACGATCGTATTGGTTATCGTGTCAATCAACAATACCGTTCCGTTACCGAGTGAGACATAAGCAGTCGAACCGTCAGGTGTAATTGCGATTCCTTGAGGAAACGCAGGTACGGGCACCGAAGCTACTACCGTATTGGTTCCCGTATCAATCACCTGCACCGTAGAGCCTAAAAGATTTAGGCAGCAGAAATAGGCGCGTAAACCGTTAGGTGTTATCGCAATAGATTGAGGATTAAGATTGCCTGCAGGTACGGTTGCCACAACCGTATTCGTTGCCGAATCAATGACCGATACCGAAGCAGAACCGTTATTTGTGATATAGACGCGCGTACCGTCAGGAGTGATCGCAACGCCATTAGGAACTGAACCAAGGCCGCTCACATTACCGACTATCGTATTGGTCCCCGTATTAATGACCCATCCATTTGCTGCATATACAAATAGCAATTCTCCGATTCGGGAAAACTCCCCTTTCAGCACATGCTCGTTAATGATTTGCCCGGCTGCTCCTTTTTCCAAAACCGTGACGGCAATATCGTTAGCCCCTAGCCCGCTGGTAACGACGCGCACACCGAACACATCCAGGTTGGCAAAAACATTGTCCAATGTAAAACTGCAATCGGGTTTATTGAACGGATTGAGGGAAGCGGAATTTAAAACGTAGAGCGTTTTGCTTGCAAGCCCGCTGCCCGCCGGATTGATATAATAGGCTTCGATTTCGGCAATCGCAGACTTGCGTCCCGTATTGAAAAGACGAATCGTTAACAGGGTCGTCCGGGGAGCATTACGATTATCGATCGGACCCGTATCAAAAACTGCCATCTATCATCTCTCCCTATCAGTCATATTCAGTCTAAAACAATAAAATCGGTGTAATGGCGATGTCAAAGGGAGCAACTCCTACAGAAATCGTCGCAACAACTGTGTTGCTTACGGTATCAACCATCGATACCGTGGCACTACCGAAATTTGCTACATAGGCGCGCGATCCGTCAGGGGTGATCGCGATTGCTACAGGACTCAGGCCAGTCACCGTTCCCACTACCGCATTAGTTCCCGTATGAATCACCGTTAAATTGTTGGCAGTTGCGACATAAGCGCGTGAACCGTCGGGGGTGATCGCGATTCCTGAAGGATCGCTAAACGCAGGCAAAACCACCGTTGCCACGATCGTATTGGTTCCGGTGTCAATGACCGATACCGTATTAGGTCCTTGATTTGTTACATAGGCGCGAGAACCGTCAGGAGTGATCGCAACTCCACGAGGATCGCTTCCGGCAGCCAAAGGCACCGTTGCCGTTATCGTATTCGTTCCCGTGTCAATCACCGATACCGTATCATTGCCAAAATTAGCTACATATGCACGTGAACCGTCAGGGGTAATCGCGATTGCTTGAGGGTCGGCTCCGGCAGGCAAGGGCACCGTAGCCGTTACCGTATTGCTGCCCGTATCAATTACCGATACCGTATCATTGCCAAAATTAGCTACGTATGCGCGTGAACCGTCAGGGGTAATCGCGATTCCCGAAGGACCGCTTCCGGCAGGCAAGGGCACCGTAACCGTTATCGTATTGGTTCCCGTATCAATCACCCCTACGGAGTCACTTATTGAATTTGTGACATACGCGCTTAAACCGCTAGGGGTAATGGCAACTCCGCCGGGGAGGGCTACCCCGGACACCGTAGCCGCTATCGTGTTGCTTCCCGTGTCAATCACCGATAC
This sequence comes from Paenibacillus litoralis, assembly GCF_046244365.1. Classification (NCBI taxonomy): domain Bacteria; kingdom Bacillati; phylum Bacillota; class Bacilli; order Caryophanales; family Paenibacillaceae; genus Paenibacillus; species Paenibacillus litoralis. The sequence goes on from NZ_CP176395.1 coordinate 6,268,841, forward strand.
ATTGTTACTTAAACCGTTTACGACATAGACAAACAAAAGCTCCTCGATCCGGGCAAGCTCCCCTTCAAGCACATGCTCCTTAATGATTTGACCGTCTGTCGCTTTTTCCGTGATCGTGACGGCAATATCGTTAGCCCCAAGTCCGCTGGTGATGATACGCACACCGAACACATCCAAGTTGGCAAAAACATTGTCCAACGTAAAACTGCAATCGGGCTTATCGAACGGATCGAGGGTTACGATATTTAAAACATAGAGCGTTCTGCTTGCAAGCCCGGTACCTGTCGGATTGATATAATAGGCTTCGATACCGGCAATCGCAGGCAAGCGTCCCGTATTGAAAAGGCGAATCGTTAACAGGTTCGTTCGGGGAGCGTTTCGATTATCGATCGGCCCCGTATCAAAAACTGGCATCTAGCATCTCTCCCTATCAGCAAATTCATATACCAGTATATGTATTTGAGAGACAAATCGTATGGATTATATGAATCTTAAAAACAACTTAAACGGGCCCTCCTTATCGGACATATACTAATCTGCGAGATGACATCTATGCAAGATGACTTGATAGGGAGGTATTTTTATGGCTGTACTCGATACTGGGCCGATAGATAACAGGTTCGCGCCGCGCACGACGCAGCTCGTAATTCGATTGTTCAATACCGGCCGATTGCCCGCGATTGCAGGTGTTGAAGCATACTATATGAATCCTTCCGGGGATGGATTCACGAGTGAAACGCTCTACGTAGTCGAACTGGTCGCTCTAAATCCATTCGGCACGCCCGGTTCCGGGTTTACCGCGGACAACGTCTTTGCGAATCTGGACGTATTCGGGGTTCGGGTCATTACCAGCGGGCTTGGGGCAAACGACATCGCCGTCACGGTCTCGGAAATAGGATCGGACGGGCAAATTCTTAAGGAGCATGTGTTGGAAGGGGAACTTACCCGAATTCAAGAGCTTTTGTTTGCATATGTCGCGAGTCCGGGAAGCAGCACCGTTACGGCGATTAACACGGCAACGAATACGATGACTAGGATTCCTGTCGGAAGCAATCCTAATGGAATTGGGATTACCATCGATGGTACACGAGCTTATGTCGCGGATAGCGGCAATGATACCGTAGCGGTAATTAACACGGCAACGAATACGATATTGACGACGATTCCCTTCCCTGCCGGAAGCGAACCTCAAAGAATTGCCATTACCCCCGACAATTTACGTGCTTATGTCACGAATTCCAGTGCCGATAACGTTACGGTGATTAACACGGCAACGAATACGATATTCACTGTGATTCCCTTCCCTGCCGGAAACGCTCCTACTGGAATTGCGATTACACCCGACGGGTCACGGGCTTATGTCACAAATGATGGAGATATAACCGTTACGGTGATTGAAACGGCAACGAATACGATATTCGCCACGGTTCCCTTCCCTCCCGGAAGCGAACCTAACCGAGTTGCGATTACACCCGACGGGACACGAGCCTATGTCACGGATGGCAGCATTTTTGGTCCCTCTTCGGTCAGGGTAATTAGCACTTTTGCGAATGTAATAGTGGCTACTATTCCCTTCCCTGCCGGAAGCCTTCCTTTTGGAATTGCGATTACCCCAGACGGTTCACGGGCTTATGTCGCGAATAACGACAATGATACCGTGACGGTAATTAACACGGCAGCAAATACGATATTCACGACGATCCCTCTCCTTGCCGGAAGCGGTCCTCTTGAAATTGCGATTACCCCCGACGGTTCACGGGCCTATGTCACGAATATTGATAATTTTTCCGTTACGGTAATCGATACGGCGCTTAATGCGGTCATAGCCAACCTCCCGGTTGCAGTTTCTCCCAGAGGCATTGCGATTACTCCGATTCTATTATTTTAAGCTTGGAGTCATAAATATCCATGAAAAAACAACCTGCGATCGTCAGGTTGTTTTTTCGTGGATGGAGAAGCGACGCTACATCGTGATGAATCGTCTGTCGCCTCAAGCAAGCGCACCTAACGGGTCGCTACGAGAATGGTTACGAAGCCATGCTGGGCGTTATGAATAATCGATTCGACCGTTTGGGTATGTCTCTCGCAAATGCGGAAGCCGCAATTCGTCAGAAGCTGTTCCAATTCGAGCGGACGATAATGGCGAAAATGATGGGGATTGATGCGCTCCGGAAAGCAATAATTGTCGAGATGCGGGATGACGTCCTCGTTCGGCGCCGATATGAGCAGGGCTCCGCCCGGCACTAGAAGATCGTACAGCTTGGCGACGAACGCTTTATCGTCTTGCATGTGCTCCACCGTCTCGAAGCAGGTAATGATTTCAAACTTCCGGATCGGCAACTGCTCGGCAAAATCCTCCGACAGATCCCCCTTGACATAGGCCGCTTTTTCGTGCGGATAGTAAGTCCGCGCCCATTCCAAGGCATGATCCGAGCGGTCAATCCCTATAACCGCACGGCATTTGGAGTAGTGCGCGACATAGCTTGTTCCGTATCCCGATCCGCATGCGACGTCAAGTACCGATACGCCTTCCGGAATGTAAGGAATCGCAAAATGATACCGGATCAGATGGTCGTATTGGGTTTGATCGTACCGTTCGGAATAGACGCGCTCCCAGCTCGTCAGCTCGTCATCCATGTTCCAGTCCGATAAATCCTTATAAATTTTCAAATGGATTCCCCCCTGTTTCTATTAAAATGAGCCGGCGCTATTACACACCGTAATAACCCAGCGTACGCCGCACCCCTTCTTCAAGCGTAACGGCAGGCGTCCAGCCAAGCTTCTCCGCAGCCTTCGCATTGGACAATACGCTGTGCCGTATATCGCCGGGACGCGGTTCCTGGTGTAGGACGGTCCGCTTCCGCCCCGAACAAAGCAGCATGATCTCGATCAAACGGTTGATGCTCGTCTGTACGCCCGTCGAAATATGAACCGTTTCACGGCTGCCCTCCGTCAAGGCGATCGCATTGGCTTCCGCCACGTCTCCGACGTACACGAAATCCCGTGACTGCTCGCCGTCGCCGTGCACGATGATCGGGCTTCCCGTCCGAAGCGCCTGCGTAAACTTGGCGACGGCTCCCCCTTCGCCGATAACGTTCTGGCGCGGACCGTAAACATTGCTGTACCGGAGCATCGTATAATCGAGACCGAACATGCTCCCCGCCAGCCTCAAATACATTTCCGCTACATATTTGGATATCCCGTACGGAGAATTCGGCCCGATCTGATGCCCTTCGTCGATCGGCAAATAGTCCGGATCTCCGTAAATCGCCGCAGAGGCGGCGTACACGATTTTACGCACGCCGTAATCCTTTGCGGCTTCTATCACTTTAATCGTACCTTGAATGTTAACGGCCTCATCAAGGGCCATATTTTCCGTCGATTTGAATACGCTGGCTTGCGCAGCCTGGTGGACGATGCAATCCGGGCGAAAATGCTCCACCGCTCGGCCAAAAGCATCGCTCAGCAGATCGCAATGATAAATGTTGACATCCATGCCCTTGACGTTATCCAGGCTGCCCGTACTCAAATTGTCGGCTATGGCCACCTCATGTCCTTTGCGCAGCAGACGATCCGCGATATGCGATCCGATAAATCCGCAGCCGCCCGTCACCAACACCTTGCTCATCCCCAGCTTCCTCCCGCATCAATCTTGACTGCCTTTTTACAGAGCGCCGATTTCCTTTAGCATCGTTATAAAATGACCGCAGTACGCATCGACGCTGAAATAGTCTTCCACATGACGTTTCGCTTGCCTTCGGATCGTTTCCCGCAGCTTTCTGTCGCCTACCAGCTCAAGCGCTTCGCTTACTGCCCCGTCCACATCGCCATGCTCGAAGTATTTGCCTGTCGCGTTATGAACGATAGCGCTTCTCACCCCGTCCGAATCGGTAGTCAGCACGGGACAGCGGCAGCTCATCGCTTCGATAACGGCGTACGGCGCTCCTTCCACCCTTGACGTTGCGCACAGAAAGCCGCCGGAATCGCCGATTGCCGAGAACAGCTCCGGCATTTGCGCGTGAGGGACATTGGAATGGAGCGTCAGCCGGTTCTCCAGCCGCAAATCCGCCACCGTCCGTTCGAAAGCGTCCTGCTCGCCGCCCTCCGCAAGCGTATGATCGTGAAACATCCACAGCTGCAGGTCCGGTACGCGTTCCGCCAAGTTATAGCCGATATACAGAAAATCGCGCCAGTTTTTGTTGTACTCCAGCCTACCGAACCAGGCCGCGACCGGCGCTTCCCGGCGAGGCGCTGAACGATAGGTGAACGATTCCGTATCGAGCGGATTGTTGAAGCTGTAGGTCATAATTTCCGGGAACGTTTGCTTGCACATGACCAGCACATGCGGAGTGGCGGGCACCAATATCGCATCCGCGTAAGTCGCGACGAACTCGCGGCTGACAGCCATTTTGCGCGCGGCCTCCTCCATGGTGCCGAGTCCTTGTATTTCATACACGATGCGTCCCCCGTACCCGAGCTGACGAATCGCCCGCACCTCCGTAAATGCGCATGTAACGACGACCGCTTCGTATTGGTAATGATTGACGATCCCGATCATTTCGGCCGGATCGTTTGTCACGAACGTTTTGATCGTCTCCTCGGCGCCGATATTTTGCAGCCCGCTGCCGGGGTGGAAATATAGGCAATGGCATTCGATGCCGCGTTTGGCAAGCGCACGGCAGCGCTCCCGGTTCAACGTGTCCATGCCGCCGCCTGGAATGATGTACATGAACAGGATTTTCATAAACGATTGCCCCTCGTTTCTCTAATCGCGATCGGCGCATCTGTCCGCACCCGAACGAATGGATCTTACATGACACCAAGTTGCTGGAGCATATTGACAAAATTAACGGAATACCGCTCGATGGAGAAATGCTCCTCAACGTGCTTCCAAGCCTGAGCGCGTATTTGTCCCCGCAGCTTCGTGTCCTTCATCAGCTCCAACGCCTCCCGAACGGCGCCGTCGATATCGCCGTGCGCATAAAATTTGCCCGAATAATTATGAATGACCGCCGTTCTCACACCGTCCGAATCGGTCGTCAGCACCGGGCAGCGGCAGCCCATCGCTTCGTAAATGACATATCCCGCTCCTTCTACTCTCGACGTCGAAACGGTCAGTCCTCCGGAATCCCCGATAGCCGAATAGATGTCCGGCATTTCCGCGTGAGGGACGTTGGAGCGAAGCACGAGCCGGTCCCGCAGGCCGAGATCGGACACCGTAAGCTCGAACGCTTCCGTCTCGCCTTGTTGGGCGAGCGTATGATCGTGGAACATCCAAAGCTTCAAATCCGGAAAATGCTCGAGCAGGTTATAGGCGATAAACAAAAAATCGCGCCAATTTTTGTTATATTCCATTCGTCCGAACCAGCCGAGAATCGGGGAAGTTTCGGAAATCTTTTTGCGGTAAGAGAACAAGCTCGTATCGATCGGATTGTTGAAACTGAAGCGCATTTTGTGCGGCAGCATTTCGTCGTACAGCGCATGCAAATGCTCCGTTAACGGCAGCAATATCGCATCCGAATACGCGTTAATGCAATCTTTGCCCGCGAGCGTCTCATGCCTCGCCATATCCATCGTGCCGAGCCCCTGGTTTTCGAAAATGACAGCTCCTTTGTATCCGAACTGCCGCAGCATACGCGCTTCCAAGTAAGCGGACGTCACGACAATGGCGTTGTATTGATACTGGTTGACGATCCCCATCATGCCGGCCGGATCTTTCGTAATGAAAGTCGGAATGCCTTCTGCGTTTATATTTTGCAGGCCGCTTCCGGGATGAAAATAAAGACAATGGCATTCGATGCCCCGCCGGGCCAGCGCATGGCAGCGCATCCGGTTTAACGTGTCGACGCCGCCGCCCGGGATGACATACATGAACAGAATACGCACGTTTAGGTCACCCCCAGCTGTTTCAAATGCTCCAGATAAGCGGTCATCCGCCGATTGTACGTATCCTGAATCATCGCCACCTCGTGCGCGACGTGGGATGCGCAAGTAATTTCCCGCATGTTGGAGTGCGTCCGGTGCAGCGTCAGCGATTCGTTCAGAAAGTGAAAATCGACGCCGTTCAAGATGATTCTGTACCACATGTCGTAGTCGTGCGCGAGCCATAGCCCTTCGTTAAACAAGCCAAGCTCAAGCATCAAGCTGCGGTCCGTCATAACCGTACACCCGTTAATCGGATCGCCGATCAGAAACGTGCTGTACAGATGCGTCACCGACCGGAACAGCATCGCCGCCGCTTGCGCGAAAACATGGCTTTTTTCGTTGATTTTGTCGTAATTCGTAAAGCATGCCCTCGCCTGATGCGCCATCATGTACGAAACCTGGCGTTCGACCTTGTACGGATAGTACATGTCGTCTGAGCTGAGCCAGCAGAAATAATCGCCTGTCGCCTCGAGAATGCCGCGGTTGACTGCGCTCGCCGTTCCGCCGTTCGGTTTCTCGATAAATTTGATGCGGTCGAGAAACGGCTTTACTCTGCCGAGCTGCTTGGTCGAGCCGTCGCTGACGACGACGACCTCGACGTTGGAATACGTCTGGTGCAGAGCGCTTTGTATGGCCTGATCGATATATGGATCGTTATAAAAAGGAATGACAATCGATACTTTGGGTAACATCGGTTACGACCTCCTTCGAAAATAGGCAAGCGCGCCTTCTATCGAATGCTCGAATGGAATGGCCGGCCGCCAGCCGAGAGCGGATATAAGCGTAAGATCGACGGGTTCGGGATCAGGAAGCGAGAGCTGATTTTCGCGAATCGAAATCTTCAATTCCGCCGGCGATTGGTTTTTGAACGCCTCGACCGTCTCACCGAGCAACCGCTGCGTGCCCGACCCGATCTTGTATGCGGCGCCTTCGCTGCCCCTCTCCAAAATTACCGCGTAAGCCGCCACCGCATCCCTTACGTCCAGAAAGTCTCGTTTCTCTTCGTAGGAGGACAGAACGAACGGCGCAGCCGATCGGCCAGCTTCCACTTCGGAAACCCACTTGGCAAGCAAGCCGCATATCCCGTTGGATGGCCCCGGCCCGATCAGATTGGAGGGCTGAACGAACAGCACCGGCTGTCCGAATAAATGTCCCCAAGATTGAGCGGCGAGCAGCTGCATCGTTTTGCTCAGGCTATACGGATGCGGCGGCTTAGGAGCTTCACTGGTCATGGCGAAGTTCAGCATCGAGCTGACGGCAAGTATCCGGCAGGAAGGATTGACGAGACGCGCGGCATCAAGCAAATAGAATGTAGCAAGCACATTCGTTTCCATGCAGTCTGCTGGCCGTTTCCACGATTCCGAGACGGCGTTCATGCCGGCCAAGTGCAGAAGGTAATCGGGCTTTGTGTCCTCCATAAGCTTGTGGACGGCACGGCTGTCGGTCAACTCGCACGCCACGGTCCGGCAGCCTTCCGCGACCGGCTCCGGAGACGTGACGTTTCGCACGACGGCAACTACGTCGTACCCGGAGTCGACGAAATACCGGCAGGCATGCCGGCCGGTAAAGCCGGCCGCCCCCGTGATCAGCAAACGATTGCCGGTCATCGTCTTCCCTCCATCCATTCGCGCATTTCACTTATCATGACGGACAGCGCCGGAACCTTGGGATCGAAGTCGGACCGCGTGTTGCGAAGCGTGCGGTCGAGCCTGATCGCGTCGTCCGGCACGATCGTGACGTCCTCCTTATCGAAGGCCGCTTGAAACATGCGCAGCAGCTCGCACTTGCTCGCTTTATCCGCCGCCGTCAAATGATACAGCCCGGTTACTCCGCCTTCGAGCATCCGAACGGCCGACTTCGCGAGCTGCAGCGTCGTCACCCCGTTCCACATAACGCGGGTATAGCCTTTTACGACGCCCTTCTGTTTCATGAACCATGCAAACAGCCCGATTCCGTTGTCGCGGATTTCCGGGCCGATGATGGAGGTGCGTATCGTCAAATGAAGCGGACTGCGCACTTCCCCCATCGCTTTGCTCCGCGCATAAACGGATGTACCGTCAGGCAAATCGCCTTCTTCGTAATCGCCGCGCTCTCCCGAGAACACGCAATCCGTACTGATATGAACGAGCTTCCCGCCGTTCCGCTCGACGAGCCTGCGCAAATGATGCGGAAGAAGGCCGTTCACGTAGAACGCCTCCTCCTCGTTGCTTGCCGCATGTTCGTTGAGCATGCCGATCGCATTGATGACCGCATCCGGCCGGAGCTGCTCCAACAGCTTCTCGACCGATGGCAGGTCCGCCGCATCCAGACAGATGCCCTGCGCATCGCTTGCATCGCGGGTCGTATACCGTACGTCGTGGCCGGTTTCCCGCCGCAAGTAGTCGATCAGCATATGTCCGGCCATCCCCCTGCCGCCCAATACGAGAATTCTCATGGCAAAAACCTGCCTTTGACAAGAAGACTTCGAATGTCTGCCTTGTTCATGAGCCCTTCGTTCGAGCTATAATTCAGCTTCCCGGCAGGCGGATATTCGGCGTAAGTTTGCTTCAGTCCCGGTATATCCAGCGTCGGCAAAATGATCAGATACTGGCTGTCGTAGGCGATCGTATTCGGGCTTTCGTACTCGGAGTAAAGAATCTCGTGAATTTTTTCGCCCGGTCGGACGCCCAGCTCTTTGATCGTCACGTTCGTCCGCCCTAGCGCCTCGATCAGCACTTCGGCGAGATCGATTATTTTGCAGGTAGGCATCATCATGACGAAAATTTCGCCGCCCAAGCTCTCCTTCGACGCTTTGAAGAGAAGCTCGATCGCATCTTCGAGCGTCAGGAAAAAGCGGGTCATCTGCGTGTCGGTTATGCCGATTTCATTCTTTTCCTTGATCTGTTTCATGAAAATATGAATAACGCTGCCGTTCGTGCCTAGCACGTTGCCGCCCCGTACGCAAACGAATTTCGTTTCGGATTTCAGCAGATTGGCATGAACGATCAGCTTCTCTCCGATCGCCTTCGTCATGCCGTAAAAGTTCGACGGGTTGGCGGCTTTGTCCGTCGAAATGTAAATCACTTTTTTCACCTTGTTCTCGATGGCCGCCTCTATGACGTTCTGCGTGCCGACGACGTTGGTCTTGAGCGCTTCCAGCGGCTGGTCCTCGCAAACCGGCACATGCTTCAGCGCCGCGAGATGGTAGACGTAATCCGCCCCGGCGCTTGCTGCGATCAGCGCCTCCTTATCCCGGATATCGCCGATGCAGAACCGGAGCCGCGGATCGTCGAACGCCCGCTTCATCGCCACTTGACTCGTTTCGTTGCGGGAAAATACGATGATTTCCTTCGGGTTTTTGTAGAGGAGCTGTTTCACCAGCTCATGTCCCCAAGAACCTGTCCCCCCAGTGACAAAAAACGTGCTGTTTGTGAACATTTGCTTTGCCCTCCTACTGTCTTACCTTCGAATTTGCCCGCTCAGAAACTTGACGACCTTGGCGGAAACGTCCGTATCCAAATACCCTACGGGACATACCCAATCGGCCGGCATCGATAGCATCGCGTCGACAGCCTTGGCGATTCGGTCCGCATTAACGCCGGAAACGACGTTACTGCCGCAATCGACCGTTTCGGGGCGCTCCGTGCTGTTGCGTATCGTTACCGTAGGCACATGGAAGATGCAGCATTCTTCCTGCACCGTACCGCTGTCCGTCAAGGCGCAGCAAGCGTTCTTCTCCAGCGTAACGAAGTCGAAGAATCCGAACGGCTCGTAGCATTCGACCAGCGGATGCAGCGTCAGCGAAACTTCTCCTTCCAGTCTGGAGCGCGTCCTCGGGTGCAAGCTGCAAATCATCCGCCGCCCGTATTTCGCCGCGACCAGGTTAAGCCCGTCTACGATCGCCCTCAAGTGGGCAGGGTTGTCGACGTTCTCCGCACGGTGCACCGTTACGACAAAGTAAGGCTCCTTCTCCAGCTGCAGCCGTTCCAGAATCGTACTTCCTGCTATTTCTTTCTCAAAATACCGCAGCACCTCGAAAATCGGATTTCCCGTTTCGACTATGCAAGCGTTCGAGATGCCTTCCCTAAGCAGATTTTGCTTACTTTGCGGGGTGTAGGGCATGTTTATGCTGGAAATCGCATCGATGACACGGCGGTTCTTCTCTTCGGGCACCGTCCAGTCGTAGCAGCGGTTGCCCGCTTCCATGTGGACGACTGGGATGCCCATCCGTTCGGCGACGATAGCGCTTAGCGCGCTGTTCGTATCGCCGAGCACGAGCACTTTATCCGGCTTTGCCGTTTGCAGAATGCGCTCGGTCTCGCTAAACAGCACCGACAGCTGTCCGCCCAGCGAAAGCTGCTTATTCGCGAGCATGTAATCCGGCTGCCTTACGTTCAATTCGCGGAAAAACACTTCGCTGAGCGAGGGTACGAAATTTTGCCCCGTAAAGACGAGCGTGTGCGAGTCCGCATAGGAATCAAGCTTGCGAATCACGAGACTGAGCCTGATGATTTCAGGCCGTGTACCGAGAATCGTCACGATGTTCATGAACGTTCGCTCCATTCGTTAAACTCCGTTCGTACAGCTGCCTCCTGCCAGCCGTCAAACCGGTAAGGGAGACTACATCCGGATCGGCTTTCCGATTTCAAAAGAGGCGATTTCGTTTGCGGCAAGCGCAACGATTCGGTCGTACCGCAGCAGAAACGAATATAACGCTTGTTCGCTCTCAACCGGGCGCAGCTTCTGCCTCTCCGCATAGAACACGCTGCCGTCGGCGGAAACGTACAGCTCATAGTCGAGCAGCACGCCGCTCTCGAATTGCCGGTCGTCGATCGGCCGTCCCTCCGCGAAAAGCTGCAAATAAGGGTCCGGCAGGCGCAGCGCTTCACCGGCCGCTCGTTCGATCTGCTTAAGCAGTTCGGCCGATTCGATCTTATGGCGAATCCCATCGCTAACCGCATAAATCGATCCGTCCGAAGCGGCAACGAGCATATGCCTCGGCGCATCGGCCGGCAGCAAACTCTCGCAGCAAACGGGCCGCCCCGTCGGGAATCGCGTTAACGCGTCATGATCCGTCACGACGACTCGTTCCCAGCCGTACCCGAAAAAGTAAAGGGACTGCTCACTGGCGAAGGGGCGTTTCTTGCCGTCCTCCAGCAAGAAAAGCGCATTCGAATCCGCCATGAGCACGATTCCGTTCGGCCATTCGAGCGGCATCCCCTCCCTGGCCTTCTTGACCGCACCCGCTTTCTCGACGATACGGTCGATAATCCCTTTAAGCCTTTCGCGGTAAGCCGTAATGCCGAAATGGCCGATCGCAATCGCCTTGCTCGCTTCGCCTACCGCTTGCCGGTAGGCCGTGTCCGCGGCCAAAATGCCGACGATTTTGGCAAGAGCCGCAGCGTCACCCTTCGGCGCGAGATGATTGCCGTTGCCCGTCACCGTAAGCAGCTCAGCCAGTCCGCCCGACGCGTAAGCGGCCACCGCTTTCTCGAACATCATGCCTTCGAGGGCGGTCATGCCGAACCCTTCGTCGACGAGGCTCGGCATAACCAGCACGTCTATGGCAGGCAGCACCGCTTCGATCCTTCTCGTAAAGGGCGCTACGAAGAACCGCTGCGCGGCGCCCGAGAGCCGTACATGGTGCATGCAGGCATCATAGTATCCGCGTTCCGTCGGGTTGCCGACGATCAGGAAGCGGGCCGATGGCAGCGATTGGCTCAAGACGGTCGACATGAAAATAAAGTGCTCCAGCCCCTTCTTCGGAACGAGGTCCGAGGCAATGAACGCGATGAGCGGCTCGCTTTCGCTCAGCCGCAAATTGTTCCGAAGCGTCTTCCGATAAACGGCGTTCGTTCCGGCCCGTACCGTACCGTTCCAAGCCGGGTACAGGACATTCGTTTTGAACGACAGCCCGTACCTGAGATACGGAGCCAGCATCGTGTGGCTGATGCCCACGATCAGATCGGAATGCTGGTTCATGAAAGCGACGGCGTCGTTCGTGTATTCATTCTCAAGCAGCATCTCGGTCACAAGCCATATGACGGGAATGCCGAGCCGCTTCGCCGCAACGGCCGGAACCGGATTGACGCAGGTAACGGTTACGACCGCATCCGGCTGGCGGATGTGCATGATATCCAGAAGCGGATTGACATAGCCGGCAACAAGAGCCTGCTCCAGCTTAGCCTGCGTATTCGGCTGAGGCTCCCAGAGCGCCTCCGTAATCGGATAATGCTGAACGATGATGTCAATGCCGATTTTGCGCGCCTCGCCGGATAAAATCCCTTCGTTCGGAACGACCAGTATGCAGTCGTGCATCCGCTTCAGCTCGCCAAGCAGAAAAAGCAGAAACTTCTCCGCACCGGTTATATGATCCGTATAGCAAATGTGGGAAAATAGCATAATTGTGCTTCGGGACACGGGATTGTCACCTCCTGTCGGACTGAAAGCCGAAAACTACCCCATGCCTGCCTGGTACCCTTGCGCGGCGCCCGCCGGGAAGCCGGCATGATATCCTTCTTGGAAACCTCGCTGGTATGCCGTAAGCAGCCGGGGACGCCGTTTACCGAGCCTCCGGCCCCCTTTTCTCCCTTTTCTCCCTTTTCGTCCCGCTGCTCTCCTGCCTTTCCCCATTCTCTTGCCTGCAGGCAGCGGGATTCTCCTTTTCCGTACGGCTTTCATGAATACCCTCCCTCTTCCTTGCCGACAGGCCCGTCTGTCGCTTCCTGCACGCTCTCCGGGATCGACACTTCATTCTCCAGCTCCACATGTCCCGGAAGCATTTGCTCCAGATTGACGTATTCGGGATCGGCGAGCGGGACGACTTTGTGCGGAAACATGATTTTGAACATCGAACGCAGCCTATTCGGATACGTGTGCTCGAGCAGCGTTCGCCGCAGCCCGCGAAGCGAGATGTCTCTCCGTTCCCGTTCGTGGGTCAAATAGTGATTCATCTTCTCCACGAAATCATGCGGATTGTGATACGTCACGATTTCTTCCCCCGGCCGGTACATCGTGCTCAAGTCGCTCCGGACATCCGTCAGCTGGAAAGCGCCGCATGCGGCGATTTCGAAGGTTCTGGGATTTACCGATTGCGCCGGAATCCGCCTGCGGTTGCTGTTCCACGAATCGTCCGTTGCGGAGCGGTGGATGTTGATGACGATCTTCGAGCCGAAGTAATGGCGCGCCGTTTCGAGCGGTCCCATCCATGCCTTCGTATTGATCTGCGATGCAAGCCGGCGGTATGATTTGAGACGCTGCCACCACCATCCCGAGATAAGCACCCGCTTTCTGGCAAGCGCCCCGGCGACTTGGTCCATAAAGTGGACCCGGTTCCAGAAGGCCGATCCGATGAAGCAGACGTCCTTTCGGTAGTTCAGGACGACCGGTAGCGGCCGGTACACGCTCGGGCTGGCAGCAAGCGGCATATGATGGACGTTCGAGTGGCCGAGCCGCCGGTAAAAGTCGACGCACCCGACATCCTGCGTAAACACATAATCGTAATGGACGGCTAGGCGCGGCGTGAAATCGGAATAATACGGATCGTCTGTGAACCAAACGGCCGTCGGAATGCCCTCGGCCCGGATCGCCCTTACTTGCTCCGGAGGGAATTCCATGCCTTCCAGCACCAGCACAAGATCCGGGCGTAATTGTCTCGCTGCGGCAGCTACGTTCGTATTCGGCGCAACGACGTTCCGAACGGCGACGACTTCCGATAGCGCTTGGATGACGCCATCGTCGAGCGGCGAATAGGGAAAACCTTTGCCGGACGTCACATAGAGCACCTTCAAATCGAGCTGGGGCGACTGATCCTTCGGAATTTTGGCGATAACCGCGTTGCATTCCCCAAAATAATGACCCTCGTTCAGGCCTTCCCGATAGCCGTTCTCCCTCCCTTGGCTCCAGCTTCCGCCCGCGATTTTTCGCCGAGGCCCCGCCGCGCGTTTCTTTATCCTTCTTTTGCCGGAGGGAGCGCTCCCTCTTTTAATTTTGGTGGCCGGTTTGCTGCTCATGCTCTTCCCTCCCAAGCGTTTGATCGCCCGCTCCTGTATCGCCCGATGGAACCGGCCCCGGGCGCTCTTCCCAAGAAGCCCCGCCGGAACGGAGCCCTTCTTCGGCAACCGGAGGAGCGGCCGACCTGTTCCTTTTATTGGATAGCAAACTTCCCGTACCCATCGTCGTCACGAGCAGCGTGTACAGCCTGCGCCTGTAAGAATGCTCGGCAAGCGTCCGGTGCAGCGCTCTGGCCGCAATGGCCCGTCTCTGATCCTCGTACCGCAAATAATGCTCGATCTTGGCAATCAGCTCGCCCGGGGTCGAGAACGTTTCGATATCGTGCCCGGGCGTGTAGAAGTTCGTCAGATCGCTGCGGATATCGGTAATTTGCAAGGTGCCGCACGCGGCGATTTCAAAGGTGCGCGGGTTAACCGACAATCCGGGCAGACGCCTGCTGTTCCGGTTATGCAGCGCATCGTCGTGCGAACGATGAATGTTGATGACAATTTTGGAGCCGGCATAGTAATTGACCGTTTCAGCCAGATCCGTCCAAGCCGCAATTTTAGGTGCAAGCTTTCTGTAATGCCTAAGCCTTCTCCATAATCCTCCCGCCAGGAACGAATTCTTGCGGGCTAAGTAGGGGGCGATTTGATCGAATGTACGGATCCGGTTCCAGAAGCCGGTGCCGATAAAGCTGATTTCCTTGCGAAAATGAATCGGCACTTGGCGAGGATGAAAAATGTTGCGGCTCGCCGCAAGCGGCAGATGATGCACGTGCTGGCAGCCCAGTTTCCTGTAGAACGGCACGCAGCTGATTTCATGTGTGAACACGTAATCGAAATGCCGCGCAATCGCCGCCGATTTGTCCGTAAAATACGGATCGTCGACGAACCATACGGCTACCGGGATGCCCAAAGCGCGAATCGCGTCGACGACCGGGGGGCCGATCAGATGAATCCCGTTCAGGACGAGCACGAGATCCGGACGAAGCTGCGCAATTTTGGCGACCGGGTTATCGTATGGCAAACAACGCGAAAACCTGGTGACGAGTCCGCTCAACGATTCAATAATGCCGTCGTTTACGCCGAACATCGCTTCTTCGATATAAGCGACGTGCAGGTCGAACAGGACGCCCTCCGTCTCGGCGTGTTTGGCGGTTATCGCTTGGCAAACCCCGTAATGGTGGCCTTCGCTCCATCCGACGTTGTAGCCGGCAGCCCGGCCTTGCGCCCAGGAATTTCTAGGCTTGGGCATACTGGTAACCTCCTAATCCTCATTCGTGCCGCTACCCGACATGAATGCCGACGCTTCCGCCAGCGAATCGAACGTTCCGGCATCGGTCCACCAGCCTTCAAGTACGGAGTAAGTAAGTTTGCCGGACCGGGCGAATGCATTGTTGACATCCGTAATTTCCATCTCCCCGCGCGAGGAAGGCTTGATTTGGCGGATGATCTCGAACACCGACGAATCGTAGAGATAGATGCCGGTGACGCAGTAATCGCTGGAGGGGGCGGCAGGTTTTTCCTCGATATGTTTGATTTTGCCGTTCTCGATATAGGGGACGCCGTAGCGCTCCGGATCGGGCACCTGCTTCAGAAGCACCATCGCTCCTTCCGGCTGCCCGTCGAAAGCCTTGACGTAACCGGACAGCTGCGCCTCGAACAAATTGTCGCCGAGCATGACGACGAATTTCTCCCCTTTCGGAATGAACGACTCCGCCGCCGAAAGCGCCTGCGCGATGCCGCCCGCCTCATCCTGAATCCGGTAGGTCAGACTGACCCCCCATTCGCCCCCGCTGCCGAGCAGTTCCATGAACAGTCCCGCGGACTGCTTTCCGGTGACGATCATGACGTCGCGAATGCCCGCTTCGCGGAGCTTATTGACGCCGTACAGGATCATCGGAAGCTTTCCTACGGGAAGCAAATGCTTATTGACGATTTTCGTGAGCGGATACAGTCTGGTGCCGGTACCTCCCGCTAAGATGATTCCTTTCATCGTTTCGACCACCTCTCCACATAATCCCCGCAGCTGCGACCGGACATTGCCCGCTATTGCCGCACCGGCCGGGAACTCCGGGAACGAAAGCCGCCGGCGTCTTCGGTCGCGTACTTCCTTACCGGGAAATCGGATAACTTCCGTAGCTTCATACCGTGTTGAACGCCGGGTATGGCGCTTGGCGCTATCGCCAAACGAACCGGCGGGGATCGACTCCCCATTTGTTCATAAACTTTCGGCGGTTCTCCGCAAGGAGACTCATCCTGCGAAGCCGGTATTCCCTGCGGAAACTGACGCTGCCGTAATGGTGCACCATCACGTCGCCGGCCATCATCAGCCGGTATCCGGCTTTTCGGGCTCGGTAGCAGTAATCGTCATCCTCGTAATAGCCCGGAGAGAACGATTCGTCCAGCTCGCCGATGCGCTCCATCACCTCCCGTTTGAACAGGAAGCAAAGTCCGACGATCCGGCTCACCCTCCGCCATCTTCTCGGATTATGCCGATTGTGCCGCCTTGCGCGCAGATGAAATTGACGGATGGTACGATAATCCTTCCTGCGCTTCTGTCTTCCGCTCGCATAGTTCGTAACCGGTCCGACGATGCCGACGTTCGCGGCGCTATTCAAGCAGGCAAGCATATTCGGCAGCCAATTGTGGGTCACGACGACATCGTTGTTCAGCAGCAGCAGCGTCTCCCCTTTGGCTTCCCGGAGTCCCGCGTTGCAAGCCTTCGGAAACCCCTCGTTGGAAGCCAGTTTGACCACATGGACATTCTCCGCCGCACACCAATCGTCCGTTCCGTCCGTCGATCCGTTATCGACGACGATCACTTCATAAGCCCCCTGGGTATGAGCGCGGATCGCCTGGATGCAGCCAGCCAGCATTTGCAAGGCGTTGAATGTCGGTATGACGATGCTCGTTAGCGCCATAAAACCCCCTCCAAGCTCGTTTCTCCAAACTTATCAATATGCGTCCGCCCGTCGGCTTTTAGAGGCTAGCATTCACCCATAAGTAGGATAGAGTCTTGCCTTTCTAGTTCCCTAGCGAGCGAAATATAGTTTAATTACACCCCATTGTATGTACAGGAAAACGATACGGAACGGCATTTGTACAACATATCCATATGCCTCCCGCAAAACGCGAAAGACGCCTACAGGGCCGTCCGGCCGACTGTCAGGCGTCTTTCGCTAGTTGTAGATTGTGAGTTTTCGTGAGGCCTTCGCTAGGCTTAAGGCGAACCGTACATACGGTTCCGCCGAGCCGCAGGATTGTACCGGCTAGAACCGTTTGGCAATCCGGATAGCGTTACGCTTTTTTGGCGCCGATGGCGATCCAGGTAAACACGCCCTTTACGGCTGCTCCCGCTTTGGCGCGGACGACCTCGATCACCGCTTCCGTTTGCCTTCTCGTCTTCAGCGACGTGTAGCAGGCGGCGTCGCTCGACATGGCGACGATGGCGTATTGATCGTTTGCGAACGGTTGGTCAAACGATACCGTTATGACGGCGTTGTCGGCCTCCTCCGCCAAGACGAACGGCGCCATCCCGAACTGCTGAAGCGATCCCGCTTGCGCTGCCGTGCTTTGCACCGGCGCGAAGGCGAGCTGCTTCACGGTAATGCTGCCTGCCGCCAGATGCTCGGCGCTTACGGATGCTGGAGCGATTTTGTCGCCGGTTACCGCACGAGCGGCGATTTTATCGGTCGTCACCGCCAGGTCGCGCAGTTTATCGGTTGTAACCGCGGTGTCTTCGATATGCGTCTCGATGATGGCCTGCGACGAAATATGCTCCGCAAATATCGAATCGTTGGCGATATGCTCGCCGCGAACGGACTCGAGCGCCAGCTTCTCCGAGGTGACCGACTCGTTCGCAAGCTGATCCGTGCCGACTGCGCCGGGCTGGAGCAGTTCCCCGCCGATGCTCTGCTCGACCAGATGCTCGGGCAGAACCGAGCCGGCCGACAAATGCTGGCTTTGTACGGCTCCGCATGCGATATGCTCGCTATCGACCGCGTTCTCCTCGATATGGCCGGAAGCGATGCTTGCCGCCGCCAGCTTGTCGCCGGTTACCGCGCCGTCCGCCAGCTTTCCTTCGCTAACCGCGCCGTCCTGCAGCAGCCCTTCGACGATCGCGCCTTCTTGCAGGTGTTCGCTGCCGATCGACTGCGGTGCGATGTGCTCCGCGAATATCGACTCGTTGGCGATATGCTCGCCCCGCACCGCTGCCAGCGCCAGCTTGTCGCCGGTTACCGCTTCGCTTGCCAGTTGATCCGTACCGACGGCGCCCGCCTGCAGCAGGTCTCCGCCGATGCTCTGCTCCGGCAGAAGATCCGGGATAAGCGCGCCGACCGCAAAATGATGCGTCTGGATCGATGCGGCGGCAATCTGCGTGCTGCCGATCGCGCCGTCCGCGACATGCTTGCTCGCGATGCTGCCGACCGCCAGCTTCTCGGAGGTTACGGCACCCGGCGTCAGCTTGCTCGGAGATACCGCTCCGTCCTGCAGAAGCGCTTCGCCGATCGCGCCTTCGCCGATATGCGCCGCTTCGATAACTTGGTTGCCGATTTGCTTGGCTCCGATCGTGCCGCTTTCCAGATGCTCCCCGCGTATCGCCGCCATGGCGATCTTGTCGCCGGTCACCGCGCCGTCCGCGATAAGCTCGGAAGCGACCGATCCCAGCTGCAGCAAATCGCCCGAAAGGCTGCGTTCGGCGAACATGTCTCCGTTAAAACCGCTGTCTGCAAAATGATGCATGGAGATGGAACCGGACGCGATATGCTCCCCATGGACCGATTTCGGCTGCAAATGCCGCGTTTCCACGGCTCCCGCCGCGAGCTTCTCGCTCGTTACGGCGCTCGCTCCGAGCTTCGCTTCGGTAATGCTTCCCGCAGCAAGCTGCGCCTCGCCCACGGCCCGTTCCCGTATATGCTCGGTGCCGACGGCCTGTGCCCGAATATGGCCGGAGGCGATCGTCTCTTCGCCAATATGCTCGCTTTGGACGGCGGACTTGCCGATGTGGCGGCTTGCGACGGAGGCCCCGCTCAAATGAGCGCCATGCACCGCGTTTTCCTGCAGCTGCTCGGCCCCGATCGTCTTCGCCGCAAGATGAACCGTCTTGATCGCACCCGCCGCGATATGATCCCCGCGTACGGCATCCCGATCGATCTTGTTGCCTGTGACCGAGCCGTATGCAAGCTGTGCGCTTCCGACCGCCCCTTCCTTCAGCAGTTCCCCGCCGATGCTTTGCGATGCGAGATGCTCGGTATGAACGGACCCCGGCGCAAGATGAACCCCAAGCACGGCGCCTCCGGCGATATGGAGGCTGGATATCGCGCCTTCGCTCACATGCAGGCTGGAAATCGAACCGGCTGCAAGCTTGTCGGTTGTCACCGATGCGGCTGCAAGCTTCCGGGCGGACACGGCGCCGTCCTTCAGCGCCGCTTCGTCTACGGCTTCTTCGCGGATATGCGCGGTTTCTACCGCTTGGGCACGAATATTTTCGGTGCCGATCGTTTGCGCGGCGATATGTTCGCCCCTGACGGACCTTCCTGCGATTTTCGCGGACGTCACCGCGCCGTCAGCCAATTGCGGTTCGCCGACCGCTTCCGGCTGCAGCTTCTCGCCCCCGATGCTCTGGTCGGCGATGCGTTCCCCGGTAATGCTTCGTTTAGCCAGATGGGTGTCCTGAATCGTCTCGGCCGCGATATGAGCGCCATCCACGGCGCCTTCTGCGAGATGCCTGCTTTCTACCGAAGCGGATGCAAGCTTCTCCGACGTTACGGCTTGCGAGACGATCTTCGTTTCGGTCACGCTACCTGCCGCCAGCAAGGGGGCGATGATCGAGTTTTCACGAATATGATGAGTGCCGACCGATTGCATGCGGATATGTCCGTACGCGATGGATTCGTTCGTAATATGCTTGCTCTTAACGGCTCCGAAGGCCAGTTTCTCGCCTGTGATCGCCCCGTCCGCGATGTGCTGGTTTTCGACTGCATCCGGACGAAGCAGATCGCTGCCGATGCTTTGACCCGCGATATGCTCGCTCAGCACGGCTTCTTTGGCGAGATGGCGGCTATCGACGCTGCCCGTCTGCAGATGCAAGCCGTGCAGCGCACCATCCTGAATATGATCGGCGCCGACCGATTTGGCGGCCAGATGGGCAAACTCGACCGCGCCCTCGTCAATATGGCCGCTTTGGATCGATTTCGGGGCGATATTAACCGAGTTGACCGCACCCTCGGCAAGCTGCTCGTTGCCGATCGCGCCCGGCTGCATCAGATCGCCGCCGATGCTGTGCTCTTGCACGTTCTCAAGCGTAAATACGGCTTTATCGAGATGCTGCTGGCAGATGGCGCCAGGCTGAATGTGATGGCTGTGAATGATATGATTTTGCAGATGCTCGTCGGTTACGGACTTCGATCCCAAATGAATCGTACCGATTGATTTGGGCGCAATATGATCGCTTCTAACCGATTCCGCCGCCAATTTCGCATCCGTAACAACCCCGTCGTTCAGCTGTTCGGTCGACACTTGCAGATTGACGATCATCGAGGCGTCGAGACTAAACGTATCGGATAAATGATCTTCGCTCAGCGTGTTGTTCTCGATATGCTTGCCGGTTATCGTACCGTACTGAAGATGCCGTCCTTGAATGACTTCATGCCGGATATGCTTGCCTTCGATAATCTCCGTTTCCAGCTTATCGTTCGTTATGGAATAAGAAGCAAGCTTGCTACTTGTCACCGCTTGATCCTTGAGCAGCTGCGTCGTTATGGCCTGCTCGCGCAAATGCTCGGTCGTGACCGATTGAAGCGCAAGATGCTCCGACTGAATCGCCTGCTTCGCCAGATGGTTGGGTCGAACGGCTTCCTGCGCAAGCTTCTGGCTGTTCACGGCGCCGTCCGCCAGATGGTCGGTGCGGACGGACAATCCCTTCAGCTTGTTGCCGCTGACGGCATTGTCGCCGATCTTATCTTCCGAAACCGCGGCATTGTCAAGGTGAAACGATTTGATAACGCCGGACGGCATATGATAGCCGCGGATCGCCTCCGTTAAAATGTGCTTGCCGTCGATCGAATCCGTCTTCAGCTTGTCGCCGCCGATAGTGCCCATTGCGATTTTCTCGCCGGTTACGGCTCCGTCCTTAAGGAGCGGCGTAGTGATGGCCTGCTCGGCGAGATGGACGGTCTTAACGACCTGATCGGTCAAGTGCCGGGATTCGATCGTGCCCGTTTCGATACTGGCCGAGGTCACGGCCCCCTGCGTCAAATGCTGGGGTCTGATCGATTCGTCGGCAATTTTCCCATGGGTGACGGAAGCGTCGGCCAGCTTCTCCTCGGTAACCGCATCGTCCTGCAGCTTGACAGTCGAGATCGTATGATCCTCGAGCTTTTCCTCCGTAACCGAGTGATCGATCAGATGCTGCGAACCGACGATACCGTCGCCCAGATGCAGGCTGAGAATCGCGCCCGTTGCTATTTTCACGGACGAGACCGATCCGTCCCGGATCACCCGGCTTGTAACCGCCTCGCTCTGCAAGTGCTCGGAACGAACGGACAGCTCGTGGATATGATGCGCTTGAACGGAATCGGGGGAAAGCTTGGCGGCCGTTACCGCATGGTTGCGGATATGTTCGGCTCCGACCGTATCGTTACGGATATGTTCGGCGTTGATGATGTCGGGGCGCAAATGGTAGCCCATGATCGTGCCGCTGTCAATTTTGCTTTCCGTTACGGCGCCGTCGCGCAGTTTATCCGTCGTTACGGCTCCATCGGTCAGCTTTGCGGAGCTGACGATATAGTTGGCCAAATTGTTCGCTTGAATCGCGCCGCTTTTGATCTTTTCGTGCGTGATAGTCTGATCCTGTATCAGATCGGTCGTAATCGATTGACCGTGAAGATGCTTCGTCTGAATGGAGCCGTCGGCGATTTTGATCGCATCGATCGTCTTATCTGCAAGCTTCTCCGACGTAATGCTGTTATCCATCAGCTTCTCGCCGGAAATCGAACGGTCTCGCAGCTTCTCGCCCGTGATGGCGCCATTGGCCACATGCTGTTCTTCGATGGCATGCGGAGCGATCTTGCTCGTTGTCACGGAGCGCGTTCTCAGTTTTGTCGAATCCACTGCGAAATCGCTTAAGCTGTCCGTCCCGATGCTGCCGGGCTTGATTTTGCTCCCGTCAATGGCATGGTTAGCAATCTTCTCCGTTGTAATGCCTTCATCGACGATATCATCCGTATAAATAATCGGCGAACCGCCCGATTCTTCTTTGCGCGCATTGACGATTTCGACGGTTTCCATCCAAACTTCCTTCGTAGGCTCCTTTTCTTGCTGCAAAGTTTCCAGTTTCTTGACCGTAAAGTGAGGCGGCTTGATGACCGGCTTCACTTTGCTCTGCACGGTTTGCCATTGGTGGAGGCTAACAAGCTCTTCGCTGCGCGAAGCTTCCCGGTTCTGGAGATGATGTTGCGCAAGTGAACTTTCCGGGCCTTTGTAGACAGCAATTTCCTCTTTGCCTGTTTCCCTGTCGCGTTCCTCATCGGTAGCTTTCTCGCTGCCCGCAGAATCGTTCACCCGTTCCGTGCGTTCCTCGCTCTCCGGACGGAGAGCCTGCACTAAGGCGCCAGCCGCTTCCGCTTCGACTGCCTTATTCTTGCCGATGGCGGACGTCTCTTCAGCCGGCTCCTGCTTCTCCTGCTTCTCCTGCTTCTCCTGCTGCTCCTGCAGTTTCTGCTGCTCCAGTTTGCGCTGCTGCGACAACCGGTGCTGCAATTCCTGCCTCTCCGCAAGCTCCTGGCGATCCCGTTCCAGCTTTTCGCGCTTGCGCTGAAGCTCCAGCCTCTGCTGCTGTTCCTGCTTGGCGGCGATTTCTTTCCGCTCTTGCTCCAGCCGCTCCCGCTCCTGCCGGTCCTTCTCTTTCCTTTCCGCTTCCTGGCGTTCCCGCTCCAGTCTTTCCTGGCGTTCGATCCTACTTTGCCGTTCGGCCTTTTCCTGCCGTTCAAGCCGCTCTTGCCTTTCGAGCCTTTCCTGCTTCAGCTGTCTTTCTTGTCTCTCCTGTCTTTCTTGCCTCTCCTGTCTTTCTTGCCTCTCCTGTCTTTCCGCATGCTCCGAGCTTGCCGTACCCGTGTCCTCGCCGACCGCGCCGGCTGCTTGTTTGTTTTTGTTGTCGGTCTTTACATCGTCAATCCAGCTTAGCTCCATCGTGTTGTATGCGTTGTAAACAATGCCGCGAGCCCCGCGTTTGTTTGACCCAGGAGAGGACTTCTTTTTTTTCATGAGGATGCTCCTTTCTGACTTATCGTCCATGTTCAACGTTACCCTTTCAACCGAGTTGGACCGGAAGCCTGCAGCGGCTTCGTCATGCTCTGCCTGGAAGCCGCTCTCGAAATACATTTTCTCTGAACGGGGACAAAGGGGGGTTTGAACACTTCTGTTGTACTTGGTCTTTTGTATCGTATGCTCCTACACCGCCCATGGTCACTTACCCGGGAAATTTTGAAGCTCGCCTTCGGAATCGGATGTATCGTATCGTGATGCCGCATTAACGTTCGCCGACCGTTCCGCCGCAAAATAAAAAAAGAACGATCCGCTCCGCGTAAGCGCGAGCAGTCGTTCATTCGGATGTTATGCCGGGTTATAGGCACGGTCCGTCCGGGTCAGCAAGCGATCCCTTTTGTTCGCAGAAATGAGCCATCCAGCGGTTCGCCGTATGTCTCCATGTGAACGTCGACTCTACCCGGCGTATGGCTTCCTCTCCCATTTTTTGCTGCAGGTCGTCATTGCCGATTACATTGACGATCCGCTCGGCCAGCTGCTCCTGCAATCGATCAAGTTCGACTAGATAACCGGTGCTCTCGTGCTCGATGATCTCTATCATGCCTCCGGCGCGAGTGGCAATTACCGGTACGCCCGACGCCATTGCCTCTACATTGACCAGCCCGAACGCTTCGCGCTGCGAAGACGGTACTACGGCCACATCCGCAATACGGAACCAATCCGAAATCTGATTGTAAGGCACATAGGGCACAAATCGGACGTGCTGCGGCATTTTACTTCCCATCCGGTGAAGCTGTCTTACGTAGTTCGTCGTTCTTCGCGATCCGTAGAAGGCCCCGCCAACGATGAGCAGCATGGCGTCCGGCTCCTGCTTCACGATATCCGGCATCGCCTGCAGAAGGTGGTGAATCCCTTTCGTTTTGATCAGGCGTCCGACGTACAAGATGATTTTGCGGTTCTGCAAACCGTGTTTGGCCAGCATGTCTTCCCGAAACAGCTTCCCTTCCTCCGACCAACGCGACACGAACTGCTCCCGGTTCACCCCTAAATAATTCACCCTAAGCTTGCTCCGAATGGCGGGAAAACGCTGTGCCATCCTTTCGAGCAAAAAATGGCTGTTAACCAGAATACGGTCGGTATGACGGAAGCACGAAGCAAGCTCCCTCTGCCCGATATGCGGCTTATTGACGAAATTGAGGGAGTGCAAAAAAAGCCAAACCGGCGTCCGAGGATGCCTTCTTTTGAGAAAACGGGCGTGCCGCGGGCGGTTATCGACTTGGATCAAATCGTAGCGCTGCTTGCGGATGCGATTGTTCACTGCTTGAATATACCCTTTGCGCCTGCGCCCGGTTACTCGCAAATACGTGACCCCTTCGTTGACTTCGCTCGCGGCATAGCCCGGTGCGCGTATTCCATAAACATGACAGTCCGCCTGTTCCTGCAATAAGCGCGTCACTTCGTACACCAC
Organism: Paenibacillus litoralis; assembly: GCF_046244365.1. Lineage (NCBI taxonomy): Bacteria > Bacillati > Bacillota > Bacilli > Caryophanales > Paenibacillaceae > Paenibacillus > Paenibacillus litoralis. Next base: position 6,293,474 of record NZ_CP176395.1, read on the forward strand.
TCGCTCTACCGAGCTGCTGCGCGTAGACGGCACGGCAAAGGAGCCAGGGGTAACAACGGCTATTCGCGGTCTGTTCATCGCTTGAACCACCTCTCTGACCCAAGATAAACGACTGACGGCGCCTTGTGGAGCCGTGCGGTTGCCGAGATATCGAACGATTGGCGAAGGCTATGCTTTCCGGATTGAGAACGTACATGCAGTCACGGCGAACATGGCCTAGCCTCTTGCTTGTGTTACTGTATTGTATACAGCGGGTCCCATTTGTTGAGAAAAATGGTTGATGGCACAATGCGCCCGTCCACTCCTGCTGCGGGATAGAAACATACATTACATCAAAAAGCTGTCCACGAATATTGCCGCGCCGCACGGAAGCATAACCATTTATCGGGAGGTAACGGAATGAAACAGTCTTACGTTGGCATCATGCTCAACGACTCGCTGTACCGAAGGCTTCCATCGGGGAGAACGGGGCATGAAGCCCCGGTCTTGTATGAGCATGCAGCCGAGCAGTTCGGGCTCGTCCCCTGCTACTTTCGGCTGACCGACATTTCGTTCCGCAAGAGGATGATGCGGGCATTCGTACGCAGAGGCGGGCGTTACCGAAAAGAAACGGTGGAATTGCCTCAAGTCATTCATAACCGGGCGATCTTCTTCGACCGCCGTTCGCAGCACAAGGTCGCCATGCTCACGCAATCCGGCATGATGCTCTTTAACGGATGGAACCGGTACGGAAAACTGACCGTACACCGCTGGCTCGCTCAAGACGAATCGCTGCTGCCTCATTTACCGGAATCGCGCCATGCTACAAGCAGTGAAATTCGGCACATGCTTACTGCATACGATTCCCTTATTCTAAAGCCCGACAACGGCAGCGTCGGCATCGGCGTCATGAAATTGGAGAAAATCAAACCGGACGTCTGGGAGCTCCTGATGCCCCTCGGACGCTTCGGCAGAAGACATGCGAGATATTTGTTTCGCGAGACGATTCCCCGCCGTCTCGCCGCCAGACTGCGCGGCAAACGGCATCTCGTGCAGGAGCGCATTCCCCTTGCGCTGCATGACGGCCGCCCCTTCGACTTGCGCGTGTCCGTTCAGCGCGACGAGAGCGGCGGATGGCAGATTACCGGTATCATCGGCAAAGTTGCCCGTAAAGGCTCCTATATTACCAACGTAGCGCAAGGGGGGAAAGTCATGACTCTCGATAAGCTGCTGGAATCGTATCCGCAACTGAATGCGGCGAAAGTGAAGGCGGATATCGAGGATCTTGCGCTTCGCGTAGCCAAACAATTAAGTTTCCGCCTTCCTCTTGCCGCCGATCTCGGTCTCGACATCGGCTTGACCGAATCCGGTTTCCCGATGGTGATCGAATGCAACGGTCGCGATCAGCGTTACAGCTTTCGCGAAGGGGGCATGCTCGAGGAGTGGAAGGCGACCTACCGGAATCCGATCGGCTTTGCCCGATTTTTGCTGGATAACGCCGAGAAGGAAGCCGAAGAGCCGGGTACCGATAGTCGGACGTGATTCTAGGAGGAGGAAGCGCAGAAACGGCAAAAAAGCACGCCGCCGGCGGCAATGCGCTGCGGAGTGCTTTTTCCTATTCATCCCGATGAACTACGTAAAATGAATCCAAATAGCCGTTTTGTCGTCAGACGTTTTGAACCGGGGATATTTCTGGCATTCGCTGTCGGAGGCCTCCAGAGCGAGGAGAGATTCCGCATAGCCTTGCAGCGTCCTCTCCGTCATTTGCGCGATAAGCGCATGGGGATCGAAGTGACCGGCTTCACTCTCCTGCGGCGGAAACAAGCCGTCCGTAATGAGCAGCAGCGACTCCAGCTGGATCCGGTTGATTCTGCCGAATTCCAGATGATCCGCCAGCTCCTTCTCTCCATTCATGATCGCATAGCCGTCGAACGTATTCATCGTATTCTTATTGGCCAGTATGGCTGGCGAGACGAGCTTCCGCAGCTCCGCCTGACTCGTGATGCCCCGCTCGATCCCTTGGACGAGCAGCCCTTTCGTCTTGGCGTCGATATGACCGACCTGGTCGCGCGATACCGTACGAACGCTGCCGTCCTTGTACACGGCGTAAATCATGCAATCGCCGGCCTGCACGTACTCGATATGCTTCTCTCCCACTCGGACAAGAGCGATTCCGGCAGACCAAACCGCTTTTTTGTCGGCCGTATCGATGCCGAACGATTCCATCTCGCGTTTCAGGAGATCGTTCGCCTCAAGCACCGCTTCCTCCAGCCTGCATCCTGCGGCCGCTTCCTCCTTCAAAGCCTCCAAATACGCCTTGACCGTATTCGAAGCCAAATATCCGCTTGTTTCCTGATTCGGTCCGCGGAACGGCGTGAGCGACGTCGCTCCATCCGCAACGCCATAAAGCTGAAGCTTCTCGTTCACAATCAGCGCATCTTCGTTCCACTCGCTCGTTCCCCGTATCGTCAGCTGCTCTATTCGCATCTCGTGACATCCTCCCAAAGCTTTTCGTAGGCGGCAAGTCGCCGGACTTGCCTCTCTATTCCGTTAAGGCGACCGCAGCGCTTCCGCGGCCTTCTCTGCGGACGATTCCGGCACCAGCTCGATCGTCTCGAGAAGCTGGTCGATTTTCTTCCAGCGTTTGGGATCGTCCAGGGATGCCGGCTTCACCGCCAAGCTTCCCGAAGCCTCCAGAACGAATCGCTCGCGCTCGGTCAGTTGCTCTTCCTTCATCAGCTTATCCGCGATATCCCAGCGCGCCGGAAGCAGCCCGAGCTGCCTGAGCAGGCGCAGCTGCACTTGATCGCTTAACGCATAGCGGATGCAGCGGAGCGCCGCCTGCTCTTTCTCCGGGGTCGAGCGGATCAGCGCAAACGCCCGGATTTCGGGTAAGATCGCGGTTTGCGCGAGCCGCGGCAGCGGTGCAATTTCGAATACGAACTTGCCGCCGATATATTTCTCCAGCATCGTTATCCGGTCGGAGCCGCTGATGAATAAGCCGGCCTTGCCATTGATAAAATCGCTTGCCGCGAGCTGATGCTGCAAAGGCTTCATCACGCGGGAGCCATAAGCAAACCGCTTCCAAAGCGCAAATGCCGAATCGTACCCCTGCTGCCCGTCAAGCTTTCCTCCGCTGTCAGTCAGAAGGCTTTGAAAATACCAAGGCTGATCGCGGTCGACGGCCAGGCCCCAATAGTCGGTCGCGCCGTCCCCGTTCACATCCTTGGTCATCGCCTCGCCAGCCTTCAGCGCATCCTCCCAATCCCCGAACGCTGCCTTCGTCTCGATGCCGGCAGTTCTCAGCATGTTCATGTTGGCATAAAGCACGGGAATGCCGCCGCCGAACGGCACCGCCCAATCCTTCTCCTTGTACCGGAAAGGGGCGGTAAACGCGGCCGGCATGCGGCTTGCAAGCGTTGCGTCCGCTTCCGTTTCGCCGTCCGCCGGAAGCAGCGCCCCCGTCTCGGCAAGCTGCGCGACGCCGTATAAGCTGTCCAGCTCGGCGATTTGCGGCGTCGTGCGGGTAGAAATGGCCGCCGTCAGCTCCTCGTAAAGCTGGATGCCGGAACGGAACGTGCGAATGTCCAGTTCCAGCTCCGGATGCTCGCTCTGATAATCGCCGAGCAAGTCCGCCAGCCCTTCGCTGTGCACCCAAATCGCGATCGATTCCGAGCTACCGGCGCTTTGCAGGCTGCTGCCACCGGTATCGCCGGGTACTCCCGTTATAGTCATGTACGTTGCGGCAAAGCCGGCGACGATAACCGCCGCCGCCAGCCAGCCGAGCAATTTTCTACCCATTCGATCGAATCTCCGGAATCGTTTTCCTTCATCATATCACAGTCGTAAGCTAAACCCGCACGGAGACGGATCGTGCCGTTAATGAAAACGCAAGCTAGTCGGCAGTGTCTTGCGACTATAGCTGCAATCCCTTCTTACTCAATTTGTTCGCAATAATGAGCGAAATGAGTGTGCTCACGGTCAAGATCGATGCAAGCGCCGCGCCGGTGCCGTAGTTCGAGGTGAACACCTCGCTGTAGATCGTGACGGAAATCGTCGCCGTAGCTCCGAAATAGAGGACGAGCGTGGAGCTGAGCTCGTTGATCGTCGTCACCCAGCTTAAGATAGCGCCGGACAGCACCCCGGGCGCCATCAGACGTCCTGTCGTTTTAAAGAACGTCTTCATCGGCGGCACGCCCAAGCTGATCGAAGCCTCCTCGACGCTGCGGTCCAGCTGGTGCAGAATAGCGGTACTGGAACGGATCGTATACGGCAGCTTCCGCACGACATAGGCGATTACGAGGATGACCCAGGTGCCCGTCAGCACGATAGGCGGCTTGTTGAACGCAATGATAAGGCTGATCCCGAGCACCGTGCCCGGCATTACGTATGGAATCATCAGCAAGCCGTCCAGCATGGCGGTCAGCTTCGATTTGCGGCGTACGAGCACGTAGGCGACCAGCATGCCGACCACGATCATAATCACGATAGAAATGAGCGAATACGTGTACGTATTTATAATCGCCTTCGGTACGCGGAACAAAATTTCGCGGTAGCTGTTCAAGCTGAAGCCGGGATGGAAAACCGGCCCCTTCGTTTTGATGAACGATGTAACGAGAACGGTTGCCTGCGGGATCATCGAGACGCATGCAATCGTCAGCGCGCCTGCGGTAAACAACGCTTTTTGCAGCGGCTTCAGCTTTTTGAGCTTCGGCGTGCGCATGCCGGACATCGTATAATTTTTGCGGGAAACGAAGTAGCGCTGCGCGAACAAAATGCTCGTCGAGCACAAAATGAGAATGACGCTAAGCGTACTGGCCATCGCCGGATTGCCGCCCATTTCGCTGATGAACTGCTCGTAGGCAAGGATCGGCAGCACCTTGAAGCCTTGACCGAGCAGCATCGGCGTCCCGAAATCGGCGAAGGAAGCCATAAATACCATAAGCGCACCTGCCGACAAAGTCGGGAAAATAAGCGGAAGCGTAATCGTCCGCAGCCTCTGGAAATTGGACCGACCGAGACTTTCCGCCGCTTCCTCCAGCGACGTATCGATCGTTTTGAGCGCCCCGGACACGTATAAATATATGTGCGGGTAAAACTGCAAGGTGAAGACGAAGACGATGCCCTTCCAGCCGTAAACGGAACCGAACGGAATGCCCATGTCGTGCAGGAACCGGGTGATGAACCCGTTGTTGCCGAGCATCAAAATCCACGAGTAAGCGCCGATAAACGGCGGCGACAACAGCGACATGATGACGAGAATCTGGATAAGCCCCTTGCACGGTATATCGTACCTCGCCGTTACGTAAGCGAGAGGGACGCCGATCAGGATCGCAAACACGGTAGCCAGTGCGGAAACCTGCAGGCTGTTCAGAAGGGCGCTGCGAAAATATTTCAGTTTAATGAAATTCCCGTAATTCTCCAAAGAGAACGCGCCTTTGTCGTTGAAAAAGCTGTTAAACAGCAGCGTAAACAAAGGATATACGATAAAAGCGAATAGAAACACATAGACGATCAGCGTCACCCACGTCCAAAAATCCCAGTGGCGCAGGCTAAGCCGTCTTGCCAGCGTCGGCGTAGGTTTAGTCGCGGTCTGCACTGTAGATGACCTCCTCGCCCTCGTTGTCGAACATGGCCGCTTTGGCAAGCTGCAGGTCGAGGTGCACGGTCTGCTTCTCGCTCAGCAGCTGATGCGGATCGATGGCATGCTGCTGGACGTCGATTTCGCTGCCGTCCGCAAGCCGCACGATATAGCTTACTTTCTCGCCCAAATACGTGACGGATGAGATCTGGCCCTGAAAACCGTTCCCGTTGCCGCTTGCTCCAGCGGAAGGCGTGAGCTTGATCCGTTCGGGACGAAGCGCAAACTTGACGCCGCCCGCATACGACTTGTTCAAACGAAGCTTGAAGGAGCGTCCCAGCAAGGCGATTTCCGCTTCCTGCGTAACCGGATCGTATCCCTGACAGGAGCCTTCGAGAAAGTTCGACGTTCCGATAAAGTTAGCGACGAACTTGTTTTCCGGGTAGGCGTAAATATTTTGCGGCGTTGCGATTTGCTGGATCTTGCCTTCGTTCAGCACGGCAATCCGGTCGGACACGGCAAGCGCCTCCTCTTGGTCGTGCGTGACGTAAATCGTCGTTATGTTGAGCTCCTTCTGCAGCTTGCGGATATCGGAGCGCATCTTGATGCGAAGCTTGGCGTCAAGATTCGAAAGCGGTTCATCCATCAGCAGCAAGCCCGGACGGATGACGATCGCCCGCGCCAGCGCGATCCGCTGCTGCTGGCCGCCGCTCATGTCTGAAGGAATCCGGTCCCGCAGATGGGCAAGCTGAACCATTTCAAGCGCTTCCATAACGCGCACTTCGATTTCTCTTTTGCCTACATCGCGTGCCTTCAAACCGTATGCTACGTTGTCGAACACCGTCATATGCGGGAAAATCGCATAGTTTTGGAAGACCATACCGATATTGCGCTTGTGCGTCGGCACGTCGTTCATCAGCTGATCGCCGAAATAAATGCTGCCTTCCTCCTGGCGGTAGAAGCCCGCGATCGTGCGGAGCAGCGTCGTTTTGCCGCAGCCGCTCGGGCCGAGCAGCGTGAAGAACTCGCCCTCTTGAATCGTGAAATGCGCGTCGTTGACCGCCTTTGCGGTTCCGAAATATTTGGTCACGTGATCGAACACGATTTTTTTCATCGTTAAACCTCCAAGTCTTGAAGCGTCGGATAAGGGGTTATAAGTATAAAATGGCTTTCGTTGCGGTTCCTGCTTCTGCAGTTCTTTATCTAAGCTACAAGGTGCCCTTCTCGTATTCCAGGCACCTTGTGCTTCCGCTATTCATGACAATACACGTTAAGCTTGAGGCGGCTTACTCTTGACCGGTCACGATTTTACCGAAACGCTTGATCGTTTCGTCTTTTTTGCTGGCGGCAAAATCAAAATCGTACTGCACAAGCTTGATGTCTTTCGATGCTGGGATGCCTTGGATCGTTTCCGCGTCCTTCCGCACCGAGCGGCGTTTGAACTCTTTCTGGATAAGGGACTGCACGTCTTTGCCTACCAGGAAGTCGATAAATTGCTTGGCTTGCTCCATGTTTTTGGCGCCCTTGATAACCGCTGCACCGTCCGGAACGGCGGACGTGCCCTCGGAAGGATACGCGATGCCTACCTTCGCTCCGCCTTCTACATAACGGAGAGCCGCTTCCTCTAGCGTAACGCCGAGCGAGAATTCTTTATCGGCTACGCCTTTATACACCATGCCGGAGCTGGACAAAATTTTGCCGTCGAGGTTCTTTACGAACTGCTTCACGAAATCCCAGCCAGCGTTGTCGTTCTTGCCGAACGCCGTCAGCATCGTAACGAGCTGCGTATAAGACGAACCGGATTTGGCCGGATCGGCGAAAGCGATTTTGCCCTTCCATTTCGGATCGAGCAGATCCTTCCAGGTTTTCGGCTCTTCGCCCGTTTTGACAAGTTCCTTGTTGTACATGATAACCATCGGCAGTGCCGCGAAAGGCGTCCACACGTTGTTTTTATCGATATATTCCGGCGAAAGGTTGTCGAATTCTTTAGTCTTATACGGTTCAAAGTAGGCTTTGTACGCTTCGAGCGAATCCGCGCCGCCTGCCCAGAACACGTCGCCGAGCGGGTTTTTCTCTTCGGCCTGTACGCGCTTCAGCAGCTCGCCGGTGCCTCCGGAAATGAGCTGAACCTCGATACCCGTGCGATCCTGGAATTCCTTCACGATAGGATTGTTTACTTCGGCCGCATTCGGCGAATACAGGGTCAGCTTTCCGCCCTTTTTACTTGTCGATTGGTCGGCCGGCTTGGCCGATGGCGAAGCGGATCCCGCTCCTCCGGATGTATTGTCCGTCTTGGTTCCCGCGCCGCAGCCGGCAACCGTAACTGCCAGCAGCATAGCTGCAATTGCCCCCGAAAATAGCTTTTTCATGTCGTGGTAAAACCCCTTTCATTTCTGTTTAAGTACGAGGTGTCGCTAGCGATACCTTAACTATAAGGGCGTTATAAAACGCTTTCAATGTGACGGAATTTCGTATTTTGTTGAATATTTTGCACAACAGGAAGCGGAAAAACACGCTAATTATGGAAAAGAAGCATACAAGGATAAACGCCAGGCAGCATCTTATGACGCCGTGGGTTTACCGGTGAAATATAGTCGCTTATCGTGTGAAACATATAAATTCTTATATTTTAGGAAGTTTCACCCTGTCGGTCCTTTTTTGTCCGAAGCCTTACGTCTGCGCGTGGGAGAGGGGACGGGTATGGGATTCCAGCCGCTCTTGAAATCGTGTTACATTGAATTGGTTTTACGGTAATAACACGATTTCAAAGGCGGCCGCTGTCGCTCTTCCACCCCATACCCGTCCCCTCTTCTCACCTTCCCTGCTTTCTGTTACGCCTTGGTTCCCTACCGGTCTTCCGGCCGGTATTCATTGCCATGAACACCGCTGTCCTTGTCCAGACGGAACATAGCTGCGTTATTTGCCGCATTCACTCTCGATTTCATAGCCAAACGGAACGACAGTACGCTATTCGCCTCTTTTTGAATGATACATTGGCGTTTTGCCGAAAATAATGCACTCTCGTTCCGCTAAGCGTCGATATACCGCTCGAAACAAGAAATAAGGGACTGACGTTCCGCTCATTCCTTATTAAAGCCCCATCCTGCTGATTCTTTATGATGGGAACCACGATATACTTTCTGACAAATCAAAAGAACCCGCCGTTTCCGGCGGGCTTACCTGCTTCCTGTAAGGATGCGCTTCCGTTCTAAACCGATACGATGCCAAGCCTCTTCCGGTATTCCGAAGGCGTTTCGCCCGTGCTCTTGCGGAAAATTTGGCTGAAATAGCGGGCATCCTGGTAGCCCACGCGCTCGGCGATCTCGTACATTTTGAACCGGGGATCTGCCAGCAGCTCCTTCGCCGCCTGAACACGCAGGTTCGTAATATATTCGAGAAAACTGACGCCTACGTGCTTCTTAAACAGCCTGCTGAAATAGCTCTCGCTCACGTTCATCCGGTCGGCCATGCTTTGCAGAGGCAGGTCTTCATGGAAATGCACCAGCAGATAGTCCATGATTTGTTGAAATTCGCGGCTTTCGCGGCTCTCCCGTTTGTCCAGTCCCGCCACGACGGGACGCCCATCCGCCCAGCGCCGGTCCTGCTGCTCGGCTAGCTGCTGCCGGCCGCGTTCTTGGTCCAGCTTCGCCGTAATGCGGCGAATGACCTTCTCAAGCTCATCCGGATTCGTCGGCTTCAGAACGTAGTCCACGGCGCCGAGCCGGAGTGCTTGCTGAGCGTAAGCAAAGTCGTCAAAGCCGGTGAGGAACACGATGCTGATATGCGGATGGCTCTCCGTAAGCCGTCCGGCGAGCTCGATTCCGTTCATGGTCGGCATGCGGATGTCCGACAGCATGATGTCCGGCAAGACCCGCTCGATCAGCTCCAGCGCCTCTTCTCCGTCTTCCGCTTCGCCGGCGACCTCGCAGCCGAGATTGCTCCACGGAATGGTCTGTTTCAGTCCTTCGCGGACAAGCCATTCATCTTCAACGATGATGATTTTATACATCGTCCCTCACCTCCGCCATGCCTTTGTCGTTGTTGTCGTTGTCGCTCCGGGACTTGTCGCGGCCGCCCCCCGCCTGCGGCTCGGAAGCGCTCGGCTCGGCCCCTTCCGCGCCGCCTTCCAAACGCATCGCTTCCGCTTGAGTAAGCGCAGGAATTTCAAGCACAACGGAGGTGCCGTGTCCGGTTACGCTGTCGATATCGAACACAAAATCTTTGCCGTAATACAATTGCAGCCGTCTATGCAAATTTTCCAGTCCGATTCCCGTCGTGCGTTCGCTGGTGGACGCGTACCGGCCTAGCTTCATGCCGTGAAGCACCTCGGGGGGCATGCCGGCCCCGTCGTCGATGATTTCGAAGCGAACCCGCTCCTCCGCCATTCGTCCGGATATCCGCAGCGTTCCTTTGCCCCGTTTGGTTTCAAGTCCGTGCGTAATCGCATTTTCGACCAGCGGCTGGAGCAATAACTTAAGCGTATAATACCGCTCTATTTCCGGATCGATGTTTACGATGACCTCGAATTTGTCCCGATACCGCATTTTTTGAATCACGAGGTAATTGTGTATTTGCTGCATATCCTCGCCGATCGTAATAAAATGATTGCCTTTGCGGATACTGAACCGGAGCAGCTCGCCAAGCGAAACCGCCGTTCGGCTTATATCGTCCAGCTTATGAATCCGGGCCATCCAATTGATGGAATCGAGCGCATTATACAGAAAATGAGGATTAAACTGCGCATGGATCGCCTTGATTTCCGCTTCCTGCAGCATCAACTGCTTTTTGTATACCTCGTCGATCAGCAGCTTGATTTGCTGAAGCATGGCGTTGAAGCTCCTTCCGAGCTGTCCAACCTCATCGTTGTGCTTCGAAACGAACGTCACATCGAGATTCCCGTCTTCGACCCGGCTCATCAGGGAACGCAGCTTCCGAATCGGATTCGTGATGTTCACGGAGAGCTTATACGCCAGCCAGCACGAAATAACGACGCCTGCGGCGATAATAAGCACCGTCAGATCGCGAATGCCGGCGCTTTCTTTCGTAAGCGCCGAAACGGGCACGATGCTGACCAGCTTGAAGCCCGTAGCTTCCGCTGTATCGTAGATCACCATATGCGGCGATGAGAAGCCGAGCTTCTGGGTAAAATACCCTTTGCGCCCCTGCAGAATCCGATCCATGTAGGGCTCCGCCAGCTTCGTGCCGACCTGACGCTTCGACGGCGTGCTGGAAACGATATAGCCGTTACGGTCGAGCAAAAACACTTGTCCGCCCGGAACGATCTGGGCCTTGTTGTATTTATCCGCCAGCGCCGACTCCATAATATCCACGACGAAGTAGCCGAGGGGCCGGTTCGTTTCAATGTTTTTAAGGAGCTGGCCGGAGCTTAGGACGATGCCGAAATCCTCCGTCTTTTTCATCGAATAGTGGGTGTCCCAAACGACGCTTCCCGCCGCCAGCTTGGTTTTACGGAACAGTCCCCAATTGACGTTGTATTCGTCGTACTGATTCGGAAGAAGCTCCCCTGTAAAATAACGGTCGCCGTTCTCGCCAAGTACGTACAGGTTGATATCCCACTTCTTAAAGCCGAGAAAGCTGTCCAGCAGCTGGTTGACGCGCTTGGCGTCCTGATGCTTCTCCGCCAGAGGACGGCTTCGGTCTTTGGCGAGCACCTCCTGGATTTCCCTGTTGCCGTATACGTACATGGAAAGCTGCTCGATATCTTTCACGAAATAAGTAAGACTGTAGTTGACCTGCGACAAATTTTCCAGAACCGTTTGACATACTTTGTCCAGGACGACGCTTGCCGATCGTTGATACGAGAATGCCCCCAGCAATGCGAGCGGCAGGATAGCGATCGCCAAATACATCAAAATGAGCTTCGTTTGCAGCTTCATGCCGAACAACAACCGCTGAAGCCGTAAAACCATTACCGTGCCCTCCCTAACGCGTACAAGCGTATCCGTGAATCCGCTTCCCTGCTTGCGCGCAAACTCCCCTTTTGCCTATCATCATAATCGGATCGGAACGCTTATTCAACTGTATCCAGCTGGATGGAATATTGCCTATACTTCCAAATCCGCGGTATCCACCCTTAATTTCGCCAGGTTATAACAAGCCGATAAGTAAGATAATGTAGATGATGCAATGGATTTCAATCTTGAACGGAGCCGGAGTGGAGGGAATAAACAATGCCGGATTGGTTAGAAGTATGCTTGCGGACTTTATTTGCCGTTTTCATCCTTTTCCTGTTGACCAGACTGCTCGGTAAGAGACAGGTTACCCAACTTTCCCCATTCGAGTATATTACCGGGATTACGATCGGTAGCCTAGCCGCTTATATTTCGCTTGATATGGAATCAGAATGGTATCTGGGATTGTTAGCTCTAACCGTATGGGTAATGGTGTCTCTGGGCATCGAATTTTTGCAGCTCAAAAGCAAGACGGCCCGGGACTGGCTCGACAGCAGGGCGACGGTGCTCATTAAAGACGGGAAGGTGCTTGAGGATAACTTAAAAAAAGAACGTCTTACAAGCGACGAGCTTCTCGAGCAGCTGCGAAACAAAAACATTTTCAAGGTGGCGGACGTCGAATTCGCCATTATCGAGCCGAACGGCAGCGTCAACGTTCTGCTCAAAAAGGAAAACCAGCCCCTTACACCCGCCCATCTCGGAATCAAAACCGGGCCGGAGCAGGAGCCGCAAGCCGTCATCATGGACGGTATCGTCATGGACGATCCGCTGTCGAGGCTTGGACTGAACCGGGGGTGGCTGCAAACCGAATTGGAGAAGCTGGGCGTTGCAGCCGATAACGTGTATCTGGGTCAAGTCGATTCCTACGGGCAGCTCTACGTCGATTTATTCGATGACCAAATTAATGTGCCCCAACCTCAGCAAAAAGCATCCTTGCTCGCGCAATTAAAAAAATGCGAGGCGGATCTCGAAATGTTCGGGCTTTCAACCGACAACGAGAAAGCCAAGTGGATGTACGAACAATGCTCCAAGGAACTGGATGACGTTATCGGAAATGTAAAGCCTCTGCTTATTCGCTAATCGAGGTTGATTCACAAGCCAAAGAACCGGCGTATCCGCGATACGCCGGTTCTTCCTGCGGATGAAGCTATGCTGTAACCGCTTCGGGGGCAAACGTCGTTCTCTTAAACTGTTCCTTCCACGGAGAGACCGCGTCGATCGAATCGAGCAAGGCTTCCGCCCTTTTGACGTACAGCTCCTGGATGATTCTCGTATATTCGATACAGCCGGAATTTTCGATATAGTCGATGCAAGCTTGCTTGTGAAGCATAAATTGTTCCTTGGACATTTCACCTTCATAATATTGCCGGAGATAAGGAAACGATTCATTCTGATCCGCCAACAGGTAGAAAACCGGAAGCGTCCGCTTTTTGTGCAGAAGATCGTTCTTTACGTCAATCCGTAGCAAATCGCGCAAGTCGTTGTCGATTTGGGCGATGATCCCGATGCAGCCGGCCAATTCGTCCAATTTGCTTACGGTTTCCTCCGGCAGGTTCAATCCGGTATAGCCCATGCAGCAGGCAAGCCGAAGCAGAGAGCCCGATTTATCCGAAACCATGGCGATATAATCGGCTTCCGTAGCGACGTCCTGCGCAAGATCGCGGTATTGGCCGTTGATCGAGCGCATGACGATCCTGGCGATCAAGCCGGCATTCGGGCCTTCCGAGCCGCCGGTTTCGCTCAGCTTTCCAAGCTCCCCAAGCGTTCCGGCCAGCAAAGCCAGTACGGCGTTTAAAGCAAGCTCGGCCGGACATTGGCACCACGTTTTGGCGTCATTGTCGCCGTCCTGCAGATCGTCCGCAATGTCAAGCGACAAGATGATCATCTCGGTAAGCGCCGCATAGCGAAGCAGTAACGGGGATTTGCCTCCGAGCATGAAATGGACGTTTTCGGTAATTTCTCCCCATCTGGAACCTTCGGCCGCTTTATCGCCGATAAACGTTTTGAGCAGACTGTTAAATCCCGGCACGTGCACCAATTCGTCTACAAGCTCGTTCATTTGCTCTTGGACAACCCGCTTCATTCGACTCCCACTTTCCGTTTAATGTTTTGTTGGAGCACTGCGCTTGCTTATGCAGTCAGCCCGTCGAAGGAAGGCAGCGCGATATTGATTTTTACGCCGCAGCCTTTGCCGGTCTTGAGCTCCCAGATGCCGTTCAGATGGAGCACCCGGCTCTTCAGCTGTTCGATTCCGATGCCGGAGGAGCCGATTTGTTTCGGTACGGTCCGGTTCGGGTCAAACCCTACGCCATTGTCTTCGTACGATAGAATCAGTCCCTCCGAGCCCGCTTTAAGCCGGATCACGACCTTGGACGCTTCCGAATGTTTCTTGGCGTTGTTCAGCAGCTCCTGAATCATCCGGAACAGATGCCGTTTCGTTTCCATATCGCGATTTTCGATCCGGATTTCCTGCTCGGTTTGAAAATCGATGACGAACGGACTGCCGTATGCTTCGCGCTCGATCACTTTCTCCAGCGTGCGGATCAAGCCGATTTCCTTGAGCAGATGCGGATGCAGCTCGAAGCAGCTTTGCCTCAGGTTCGTATTGATGATCTCGATGTATTCGATCAGACTGTTCATCTGCTCCGCATCTTCCTTCTGAAAGGCGTATTTGTTTAACACCCCGCTCAGCCTTCTTTTTAGAAAAAAGAGATCCTGCATCGTCGTATCGTGCAAATCCGTCGCGATTCTCCCTCTTTCCTTCTCCTGAAGCTCGAAAGTCAGCTTGCGGAACCATTGAAAATCGTTCGCCTCGTCTTTGTTCGGCAGTTGCGAGGCCAGATGCTCCAGCTTCGCCGTCAGTTTGCGGATCAGATGCATGTTCTCGAGGCTAACGGCCAAATACGAAACGATAATGTTCAGCCACTGCAGCTCCTCCATGCCGAGCAGCGTATTCGCCCGCGTACGCGTCATGATCAGGTGGCTCGTGAACTCCTCGTGGCTGTTGATCTTCAGACAGGAGAAATCCGGATGCTCCTCCGATCCCGATGCAATGAACGCTTCCACCGCCGGAATGTCGATTTCCCCCTCGTAAATCGTCTCCACCGTCTCCTTGTATTTGAAAACGATGGCGCCGCCGTATACCTCCAGTGTCTGTACGATATCGACGAGAATGATGCTCTTCAGCTCGTGAAAGCTTGTAATGTTCGATAAATTTTTGGCGATTTTCTTAATCGACATTTGCAGAAGATGTTTCCGCGGAAATAGAAAAGCCTGCATTTTCGTAACGAAATATTCAAGCGAATAGAGCAGGAACGATTGCAGGACGACCAAGATGAGAAAGAGCAGCACAAGATTCTCTCCTACTTGATCGCCTTGATAAAAAACGGCAAAAAGTCCGGTAAACACGGCGCTTGGCAGCAGGGCAATGATCGTCGTCATCATAATCCGGCGCACGATCATATCGACGTTGTACAGCTGTTTGGTCGTAATCAGGTAGGCGAACGAAATCGGAAAAAACAGGATCGTCCAGCTTAAAGCAAACGAATCCACCAGTTCCCTTCCGTATATCAGCTTCGGGATAAAGGTCAAGATCACAATCGGCGAAAATGAAATGAACAACGAGCACCAGACGGTTTTGATCAGCGTGGAAAGATAAGACTTCTCCTTGGCATATTTAACGAATAAATAGACGAAGAAAACAAAAATGATCGAAATGACGGCAATGAAGTAAACCATCGTAAAGCCTACCAACCAATTGAACAACGGATACGTTCCTTCGCTGACGATAAAAAATGCGAAATGCAGCAATAGCGAAAAGATGATGGGAACATACATCGCCTTCACGAACCTCGTTGAAACCAGAAAAGCCCCCTTCTCCTGCAGGACCACCATAAGAAAGTGCAGAAAGACGACCGGTATGAACATGACGCCCACGCTGACGATAATTTTGCCCAAAGCGTCTCCCCTAGCCGATGCCCCCAGGCTCATAAAGACGAGTCCCGTATTCAGAAAGACGTATGACAAATATTTCGCCGACGCGGACCCCTTTAGTTTGATCGAAAGCATTAGTGCCATCGCGAAACTCAACATGCCGCCGATTAAAGGAAGCAAGTCGGTATTGGCCGTAAAGGTTCCGTCGTCCGCCTTTACCACAAGCCGCTGTCCGTCGCGTGAAACGACGATTTCTTCAAATTGATCGAGGGTTTTCCATTTCATCACGGAGTCGTGGCGATCGGGAGCTTGTCCGTCAACCTCCAGAATGATATCGCCTAGGCGAAGGCCTTCTTTATCGGCGATATTTTTGGATTCGAAGCTATGGATGGCCCATTGTCCATTCAGCTTCTCCAAGGAAATTCCCGTTATCGGATAGCTGAAAATAACATGGATCAACCATCCCTGTATCGCAACGAATACCGAGAATAAAATAATTCCAAATATTTTATTTTTCATCATTAATTCTCCTATTCATCCAAATTTTCTGATATAATAATGGCGGAAAGACAAATAAAATGTAGAAAGAGGTCGACGAACATGCAAAATGTGATCTGGTCTTCTGATTTGAAGCAGGCGGTAAGAGAATTGAAAGCTTCCAAACAACACGAACTCCCTATCCATGCTGGTCGGTTCTCGCTTTCCCAAGATGAAACTGCCGAAATGCTGAAGCAGTTCCAGCAAAACAAACAACCGCGCCAAGCTGGTGGTCAGTGGGTCTAGTTTCTCTACATAATTTTACCAAATGAAAAAGAGATTGTATATTAGGACTTTTCATCCCTAATATACAATCTCTTCCCTTTTACGACGATTACTGACACGGAATGCGTTTTACCGCTTAATGGCGGACAATTGCCGAATCCGTATCGTCCTGCAGAAGTCCGCGCATCAGCAGCAAATAATCCAGCGATGCCGGCACGTCTTCTTCCACCGGAACCGCGGTATAGGTCGTGCCCTGCAGCAGCGTATGGACCTCGATCCGTTCCGGCAACCTGCCGAAGGCACGGTCGCAGATCGCCACGGCCGTATGCAGGAATGCCCGCACGACGTTCGGATCGTCATGGACGATAAATTTTTTCAGAACGAACGAGGTGGTTCCCCACTCGGCTACCTGAACGATCATCGACAGCTCCGCATCCAGCTCCGGCAAGCGAACCGAATGCTTCTCGAACAGACTGAAGGGCTCCATGCCGCCGGAATCCCGCAGCAGATGAATGACTAAATAGTGCTTGACGATCTTTTGGACCCGTTCAAAATGCTCCTTTGACCGAAACGACTTCACTTTGTTCGTCCACCTCTTGTCAAGACTATTCAAGATGCCGATCGCCGTCCGTTGCTCGGAAGGAAGCATGTAGTAATCGTTAATGGCGTGATTGACCGCATATTGCACGAGGTGCTGCCAGCTGGGTCCGCAGCTGTGGCCGTTACTGCGCTTACGTTTGAAGCAGTCCGGACATTGCCAATATTGCTCCATTTCATAATCCAGCAGCTTCTCCGAGCCTGCCGGCATTTCCGCCGTTTCCGTTACGATCGTTTCATTCACATGAATTCCTCCCTGTCGTTCCCGCCAAAATAGCAAATCCGTCTATTGCTGACTGAGCACCTGCCGCATAAAGCTTCTGCCGAACTCGCGGCATTGCTCCCGCTCCTCCGAGCTTGGGGATAGCTCCAGCTTCAAGCCGTCAAGCTTCAGGTCGCTGCCTAGCTTGCGCAGCTTAGCCTGAATCGTGTCCACCGCAGCGCAGAAGAGCGAGTAGCTCGTATCGCCCGAACCGAATGCGGCGCCCGGCTTGCCCTGCAGATCGAGCCCGTCCATTTCTTCATAGAAATCGAGGAACTCATCCGGCAGATCGCCGTCTCCCCAAGTATACGCGCCAAGCACGATGCCATCGTACTCCAGAAACTCGGATGCGTTTGCATCGAACGCGTCCTTAACCGTGACCTCCCCGCCAATCTCCCGCAAACCTTCCGCGATGGCTTCCGCCATGTCCTGCGTATTCCCCGTCATGCTAGCGTAAACCACGATTATTTTTTTCATTTTTATCGCCCTCCGCATCCTTTTTCTTGTCGTCTATAGAAGTCATTATGGCAATCGGCCAACCGGATTTGCGGTCTGCTTGATCCGGATGCTCCGACAGCCGTTCCACGACATCAAACAATAAACCCATTCCATCACCCTCTAACTCAAAATAACCTTTCATTGAGAAAGATTATCATTTTCAATTAAAGAGATCTGCCCGATAACGGATTTATTTCGACGACAGACGGATTTTTCGGTTTGGAAAGCGATAGCGGATGTGTTCTTATAGCAGCTTGCTTGGGTTCACGCCGTATCTGTCCTTGAACGCCGCGGCAAAATGGCTCGGATTCGAATAACCGATCGCGCAGGCGACTTCCCCTACGTTCATTTCCCCCTGCTCCAGTAACATTTTGGCCTTCCGCATACGTTCCTCGCGCAGGTATCTGTAGAGGGTCGTTCCGAATACTTCCTTAAATCCCGCCTTCAGTTTATAATCGTTCAGTCCTACCATTCGAGCCATTTCCAGCAAGGACGGCGGCTTCTCCAGATGCTTCAGGAGCAGTTCCTTGGCACTTACGATTTTATCCTTGTCGTCCAGCCGCAGCACCGTTTGTTTGCGAGACGGTTCCAAGCCGCTTAACTGCCGATGGAGGTTTATGGCAAGCAGCTCCAGGACTTTACTTTCGATAAATATTTTTTTGACGGGTATGACGTAATCGCATTGAACGATTTGTTCGAGCAGCATTTGCTCCGCCGACTCCGGCTCGCCCTGATCCGCGCGCAGCTCCGCATGTCCGATCGAGCCTTCGAGAAGAAGCGGGCCGAGCTCCGGATGTTCGCCTGTATACTGGTTTACCAGCTGCGGATCCAACTTGATTTCTATATAAACGGTCCGCTCGCTCTGATTATGTTCCGAATGGGGAACAGGAAGGTTCATCGCCGGGATTGAAGGCTCGTTATCCGTCATAAGAATGCTTCTTTTTCTTAATCTATAGCGAAGTACCTCCGTATCCTCCGAAAACGCCTCATCATGCCGGCTCTTCTCCCAATACGGAAAATCGGCTAGAACGATTTCCATCCCTGCCCGCACCTTTAACCGTTCCATGAATCCTTCGCCATGCCGGTCCTTGCTCGCATCCGTCCCGCTCATTCGTTCATAACCAACGCTCATTAACCGTTAGGGCTCCTTTGCGAAATACTGTTCCTTTCATTTTATTGAAAATGATTATCAATATCAAGTTATTGTTCATATTTTTTATCGTTTCGGGGATACTACCGATCAGACAACCGCATTTCCATCATTGTCCATGCCGACCGGAAGGAGGAGCCGTCTCATGCTTACGATGTTATTGTCCGGCGCTATTTTGCTCCTCAGCATTCCCGGCAAAAAGGATCGCGAACGCGACAGCCGTATCTTAGCCGTTTACCTTGTTTTGTCCGTCATTGGCTTCGGCATGTCAGCCGCCTACTGGCTTGGATATTTCCCGAAAATTGCAGGCAGTACGATGGAAGTACTGCGAAGTTTTCATCATTTTTAAAAAAGGATGGCGAGCGGGATGAATGTGCTGTCTTTCTTGAAACGGGGCTCCCGGAAAGAACATCCGGAGCAGCCGACCGCCGATCACACTGCAGAAAAGATGGTGCTCGCCCGGAGGGAGCTTTTCGAACGGCTGGAGGAAAATATAGGCTTTATCCAAGAAACGCTGCATCATCCGTTCGATCTTGTCGTCAGACAGCTCGACCTTCCTCTTGACGGCGGCGGCTCGATACCGGCTGCCGTTCTCTTTATGGACGGTTTGGCAGACCGGGCGATGGTTCACGAATTCATCATTCAACCCATACTCGGCGGTACGGTGTCCAGTGCCAGCCTGGATGAGCTTTCGAATCGCGTCCTGACAGCAAGCAATCTGAAGGTCGTGACGGAGTTTCCTACTCTTATCGCTTCCTTGCTCTATTCCAGCACCATCGTCCTGATTGAGGGACAACCGGCAGCCCTGATTATCGCTACGGAGGGCTGGGAGCACCGCCAAGTAAGCGAGCCGCGTTTCGAGCCGGCGCTTCGCGGAGCCCAAGACGCCTTTAATGAAGTGCTATGCGTCAATACGGCCCTGATGAGGCGAAGAATCAAGGATCCGAACCTGGTCATTCGTTCGCTGAAGATCGGATCGCGCAGCAAAACCGATATCGCCGTCCTTTACTTGCAGGACATGGCCAACCCGAAGACCGTGGAAGAAGTGCTGCGAAGGCTGAAAAATATCGAAACCGACGCGATCCTCGATTCCGGGGAACTTGAGGATAATTTAAAGGACAGCCCGTATTCCCCCTTCCCGACGCTTGCCTTCACCGAAAGGGTGGATCGATCGGCTGCCGCCGCTTACGAAGGGCGGATCGTCATCTTGGTAGACGGGACGCCATTCGCGATTATTGCGCCGGTGTCACTCATTTACCTGATGTTCACTCCGGAGGATTACTATACGAACTATTTCTCGGCGACGTTTATCCGCTGGATTCGGGTATTGGCCCTCCATATGGCTCTTCTACTCCCGTCGATTTATATCGCCGTAACCACGTTTCACCAGGAAATGGTTCCGACCGAGATGATGATCGCCATTGCCGCCAACCGTACGAATATTCCGTACCCTTCGCTGATCGAAGCGCTCCTTATGGAAATCAGTCTGGAGCTTTTGCGTGAAGCGAGTCTCCGGCTGCCTACCACGATGGGGCAGACGATCGGCATCGTCGGCGCGCTCGTTATCGGGCAAGCGGCCGTTCAAGCAAATTTGGTCGGGCCTGTCCTAACGATTATCGTATCGTTTACGGCGATCGGTTCCTTCGCCATTCCGAGCTACAATACGTCGGTAACGATTCGGCTGCTGCGTTTTCCGATCATGTTCTTGGCTGCTACGCTCGGCATTTTCGGCATCGTGTTCGGCGCATCGGTCATTCTTATTCATCTGCTTAAGCTAAAATCGTTCGGCGTTCATTATTTAGCGCCGTTCTTGCCGAATAATCTGAACGAGATCGACGACTCGCTTCTATTCCGCCGTCCTTCGTTCAGCCTGAAGCATCAGTTGAAATATTTACGCTCGAAGCGGAAGCCGCGCCAGAACGCGTAGCTTCTTCCGTCCGAAGGGAGAGTCCGATTATGCCATCCGAACAAATCAGCCAGAAGCAGCTGATGTTCATCCTCGTTTTCGTCCTATACGGGACGGTGTTCATTACCATGCCGCGGGAATTGTCCGTATCGGCCCAGCACAGCGGATGGATCGGCATCGTAATGGCGCTGCTGATCTGCCTGCTGTTCAGCTGGATGGTTGCCAAACTAGCCTCCCATATGGGCAATCAGGACTTCGTTTCCTACTGCCGCAAGCTGCTAGGGCCTTGGATCGGCAGCGTATTTACGTTTGTCTTTCTGTTGGTGCCCACCATTCTGTTCACCGCCTTCACGGGGCGCATCCTAATCGAGATGTTCGTCACGCTCATTTTACCGGAGACGCCGATCGGCCTTCTTCTCGCCATGGAGCTGCTGCTGCGTTTGCAGTTGGTGCACGGCGGACTCAACATTGTCGGCAGGTGGGGACAATTCGTCATGCCCGGGGTCGCCGTCATCTTGATCGCGCTATACGGACTCGCTGCGGTCAACGTCTCGGCCGACAGAATTTTACCGCTCTCGAACGGGACGATTCCAGGAATTATGGAAGCCACTTTCGCCATATGCGGCGCTTTTACGCAAGGGATGGTCGTCCTGTTCATTTGGAACGAGGTGAAGGAACCGGAACGAATCCGACGGTCGCTCATGTGGACGGTCGCGCTGGTTGCCGTTTTCTATCTGTTTACCTACTTTATTACGATAGGCAATTATGGCATTGCTTCCACCCAAAGACTCGCTTTCCCCGTCATTGAGATGATCAAGGATCTTAGTTTTTTTGATTTCATCGAGCATTTGGAAGCGATTTTTCTTGCCGTTTGGATTTTCATGAACGTGACCAAGGGGGGCTTCTCCTTGTATGTGAGCTCGATCATTGTTCAGCAATGGTGCGGTTTGCAAAATTACCGCAAGGTCCTGGTCCCGTTATGCGTGATCATTTACTTCATTTCGCTGCTCCCGCAAAACATGCTGCAAGCGATACTGGAGTACGAAGAAGTAAAAGGCCGCTTGTTCGTCTGGTATGCATTCGGCGTCGTCGGCTTTCTCCTTCTGCTGTCGACCGCCCGGAGAAAGCTGGGGCAGCTATGAGCAGCGGGGCGTCGTTTCGGCGGATGCTGAAGCGAACCGCAGCCATCCTGCCGACCGTCTGTCTCGTTCTCCTGCTGGCCGGGTGCTGGGGGCGAAACGAAGCGCAAAGCCTCGATTATGTGCTTGCCGTCGGCATCGACCTCAACGAGGATAACGATATCGTGCTGACGATTCAGACGCCGGTGCTTGACTCGCTCAAACAAACGGGAGGCTCGCAGGGCAAAGAAACGACGAAGACGGTCAGCATCAAAGGCCATTCCACCTATGAAGCGGTTCGCGCCTATACGAATACGGTGGGAAAGAAGCTTTTCTGGTCGCATATGCAAGTCATCGTATTCAGCGAACAAGCGGTGAAATTCGGCGTGGAGCCGTATTTGGGCTACTTCGCCTCGGATCCCCGCTTGCGGGGAACGAGCTATATTGCGGTAGTGAAGGGCAGGGCAGCCGATGCCATACGCCTAAAGCCTCAATTTACGCTCATTTCTTCCTTGCACTTGCACGATGTGCTGGAAATGGGCACCTTCTCCGGCAAATACCCGCTCGTGCGGTTTTCCGAATTCAACCGGATGCTGGCCGACCCGCAGGGAGCGCAGCCTTACTTGCCCTTGGTCAAGCTGTTTCCCCCAGGCGAAAGCAACAAACAGCTTAAAACCGTACCTAACGACGAGCTGGGGACGTACCGTTCCCCCTCCTTTCATGCGGGCGGCACCGTCGTATTCAAGGCCACGAAATTTGTCGGTCTTTTGAACGAATCGGAATCGCGCGGCCTGCTATGGGCCAAGAAGGATAAATTGAAAAGCACCGTCGTCGTCGTCCCATGCAAGGACAACGGCGGCGATCATACATGCACGATTTCTCTAAATATGATCGCTCCCAGCAAAGTCAACTTTCACGCGAGGTACGAGGACGGCAAAGCGAAGCTGCTGCTGCACGTTCGGGCGAATTTCGACGTCGGGGACAAGTCAAGCAAGCATAATACGACGACGGAGGCGTATTCCCGCTACTTGGAAAATGCGTTTGCCGAGGTGGTCAAAAAGGAGATTCGCTCCGCCTTCGAGAAAGCCGTACGCAGCTATCATTCCGACGTATTCGGCTTCGGCAACGATCTGGAGGACCGGCATCCCGCCACCTGGGAGAAGGTGAAGAACGACTGGGAGGACCGCATCCTTCCGAATGCGGAGCTAGTCGTAACGGTTGACGCCAAGCTGAAGCAAACCTCGCGTAATTTGTACTCCCCTTGGGTGCAGCCTAAGAAAGGAAGCGGAGATCAGTAAGACGAAGAAGGAGCCTGTCCGGCGCGGCCGGAGGCTCCTTTCCTTTGGAGAATTATTGTTCGACCGTCTTTTTGAGCTGTTCCAGGTCGGACGTGACGTTCTCGATCATTTGTACGAATGAGGACAATTCTTGCGAGCTGGCCGCTTGCTGCTGCGCGTAGACCGTCGTTTGCTCCGATTCCTTGCGCAGGTTGTGGAGTAGGCTCGAAATCGTCGTAATCTTGGCATTGATCTTATCCAGAGCGGACTTCGAATGCGTCGCCAATTTGCGGACTTCATTAGCCACCACCTCGAAGCCCAATCCGTGCTCTCCCGCTCGAGCCGCTTCGATCGCCGCATTCAAGCCGAGCAGATGCGTCTGATCGGAAATTTCCTTCATCAGCGTTCCCATATCTTGAATATCGGCCAGCTCTCCGTTCAGCTTCTGCACCATCTGGTGAGAGCGTTCCTGGATTTCCGCGGTGTGGATGGCCGTCTCCGCTACCGATTGGCTGCTGCTGTTCAATTCGAGCATCATGGCCGCCAGCTCTTGTACGGCTTGGCTGATCCCGGTCAGCATGCTTCCCTGCCGCTCGGCCAGCCTCTCGATGCTCGCTTTCTCGTCTTGCTCGTACGCTTCCAAGACAAGCTGGGAATCGAAATTGATCAGCTTGGTCAGCACATGAATAATCGGCAGCCATTCATCCGGCGTAACCCGCTTGAAATGCTGCGTGGCAATATCCAAATACAGCATATAAGTGCCCAAATACCAGTCGGTCGTAAGCCCGATTCGGGAATGCACATGGCCCACATACAGTCTCTTCCGAATAAATTCTTCGTCGATGACGCCTTCCGCCAGCGATTCGAAATACCAGCGCTGCGTATCCTTAAGCCGTTCCAGCGTGCTGTGCTTCTGAATAATTGCCGTCAAATGCGGCTGTTGCGTGATACGCAAATAAAGCTCATCCACTACGCTATCGGTAATTTGCTTGAAATACGCCAGCTTGCTTTTCATATACTGCAAATCCGATTCCGTTATCCCCGTGTAAGCCAACTGATTCCTTCTTTTCTCTTCTAAAACAATCACATAAGAGCCCCCCTGCTGTCTGGATTCCAAAACTCCTCCTATTATCGCAGTACTGGCAGAGGTTGGCAAGCCAGTGCTTTCCAATCGAAATACCTTCGTTTCCATTTGGTCCTCGAGTATCGCCGTTTCATCAGCCGCATCCACTTACAGGTTTCTGTAATTTTCGGAACAACGCAAAAAAAGCCTTGCCCCCAAGCTTCGTAACGATATAACTCGTTCGAGCTTGAGGAGCAAGGCTCTTTTATTTGAAACCAGGGCGGTCGGAACGATTAAGTCCTCTGTCTCCCTAGGTATTTCCCGATTCGTCCGGTAAGCCGTGAGCTCGGATCGGCAAATAACATTCGTATGGCTTGAATTCGAAATCTCCAGCGATCATAGACCCAGACGTATACAACGGTCACGAACAGCAGAAAACGGATATTCTCGCTCCAGCTCTTCGTGCTTCGGATCATGGAATAGTCCCACAGGCTGCTTACCCGATCCACCCGTAACGGTTTAACTTGCTGCAGGTGTGGAAACAGCCTATAGGCGACCGATAAGGCAAAGTGCACCCTCCGGTAAACCATGTCTCTTTTTGCCTGTTCGAAAAGCTTTTCAAAATCGATCTGATCTGAAAAGCGTTCCAGCATCTGTACGATGTCCAGCACATACTTGAGCGAATCCATCCGGTGGTTGGCGCCGTGCAAGCAGATTGCATAGAATGTATGCGGGATTGATAATTCTTGGACAAAAGCACCACCGTTGATTGGGGTTGTCTCTTCCCAAAAATGATCCATTTGCAAACGTGACGATTGTTCTTTTACCAAGCTCCAATGAAGCTCTATACGTATGCTCTGATTGGAAGACTCGATTGGCTTGCTGAGCGAGAAATGGAAATGACCC
Organism: Paenibacillus litoralis; assembly: GCF_046244365.1. Lineage (NCBI taxonomy): Bacteria > Bacillati > Bacillota > Bacilli > Caryophanales > Paenibacillaceae > Paenibacillus > Paenibacillus litoralis. The sequence continues at coordinate 6,318,478 of NZ_CP176395.1, forward strand.
TCATCATCATCCCCTTCTTCTTGATAGCCGATCGATTGGAGAGAGACAATGGCTTTTTGAATGTCCGACGGGCGAATCAGAAGGTCGATATCGGACGTAGCACGGGCACCTATATGTCCAAAACAACGTTCCGCGAAACGAGTTCCTTTTAATGGAACGGCTTCAATTCGTCTCTCTTCGAAAAGTGTCCGAATGATCTCCTCTTCTGATCGTATAAATAGATTTTGAAATAATGCTCTTTCATGCTCGGCTTGGAGCCCTTTTCTGAAGAAATCCGGGACTTGATGAAGGGTTCCGGATTCTTTAAGCCGTTGATACAATTGAGGAGAAATAGAAGAATGCTCCAAATCAGCCAACATCAAGCGATAAATATGATCTTCATGAGTGACGCGAGATTGTCCTGAATATAAAGATTGAAGCAATTCGAGATGCATGGTTATCCTCCGTTCACGTAGACGCAAATGCAAACAGTTGCTTCCTCCTCCGACTCCTATGCCTGAAGCTGCGGATGACGATAAAACGGGAAGTAGTCCTCGCCAATATTTTCATCCATCTGCAGCAGCAGCTGTTCGTAAAAATCCGGGCAGTGGATTCTTTTCCCGATATAGAAATCGGCGGTCTCTTTTTCGTTAAAGGTGCGCTTAAAGCGGTATAAGCTATCATTTCCGGTATAACCGCCTCCAAGATGCAAATACTCGTAACCTTTGGACTTTGCCCACAGCGCGGCATGGTGAATCATAAGATTTACTGGCGCTAACGGTAAATACTCTCTATTGGAACCCATAAGATGATAGTGAGCCATATTTCCGTATAGAAGGAAAAGTCCCGATGCGACGACCTTTTCATCCAATTTCACTTCGATCAATTCGATATTTGTCTGAAGCAGTCGTGAGGTATCTTGAAAAAAAGATTCGCTGAAGTAGTAGTAGCTATTCGCATTCTTCTTTTCCATCGTGGAATAATAAAGCCTCATTAAATCATCCATATTTTGAATATCCGTATGGCATACCTGTAAGCCTTCTTTAATAGCTTTTCTTATACGATTCCGGTTTTCCGCCGAATAGTCCGCGAGTATTTGAGCCTCGCTTTTACGCAAGTCTATGTATATCGTATTTCTTACAAAAGAAGGAAGCGCCACTTCATAGTCACAATAATTTTTTAGAAGGGGATGAAATCTTATGAATTCCGTAATGATATTTTTCTCTTTGCAATATCTCTGGAAATGTTCCGAGAAAGCTTCGAACATGGCTCTCTTGCGGACAGGATCCATCGTATTGGATAATGGCCCGCCGTAACCATATGGGGTAACGATATCAAATACTTCATATGACAAATTCATGGAACGGATAAAGGGAAGCTCGTTCATCGATCGCAATAAATAAGGATAGCAAACGAACTGGTCATCCTCACGATATACGAACATTTGCGCCAATCCTTCGCCATTATTCTCATGAATTTCGCAATATTCGGGTGTTAAGTAAATATCCGCATAGGGAAGTCGGTTTAAATAGTCGTTCCACATCTCTTTCTGATTAGAACCGACGATTATATGTTCTTGCTTCACGCTCACACCGTTAACCTCCTAAATGTACAGTTAATGATTCAAATATTCCGGAACAGCTACACTTAGAACGATTCTGCCGTTAGGCGTATTGATATAAGCAGGCTCATGACCGGGAAATTGAAAAGCCCTGACCCTGTTCCATGCGGCTTGCTCAGAAATCCCCAAATGCAGTTCCTTATATTGGAGCGCTTCCTTATACGTATAGGTCTTGCTCGCACCGCCGATTCTATTTAAGATTTCAACTTGAGGTTCTGCTATAAGCGAGCCGTCAACGATACCGTCAAAGTATTGTTTGATCATTCTTAACCCCCTCTTATTGCACTGTCTAAACAAAGTGTAAACCGTATCCTCCGCAGCGATCGGAAACCGTTCCACCGCCAGAAGATCTCCGGAATCCACGCCGGTATCCATCCAGTGAAGGCTAACCCCGAAATCTTCGCGATTTTCAATGATCGCCATCACGTTGCACATCGCACCGCGCATTTCCGGCAGCGGGGCCCCATGAAGATTAACGACGCCAAGACGAAAACGCTCCAGATGCGGCTTGCGTAAAATTTGATGGAAGCGAAGGCTCAATCCGATATCCGCTTCCACAGCCAACAGATCGTCAAGCGTCAGTGTGGGCACACCATACGCAGGTGCAACTTCACGCATATCCCTGTCGCCAATCGTTACCCGCCAAGCTGATGGTGGTTCGTTGCTGCAAACAACACCAATCACCTCTACATGCTCAAGCGATAACAACCATTCCAAGCACTCCACCGCAACCCCTATGCTGCCGAATAAAACAACTCTTGTTTTAGCCAATTACAACCCCCCCTATCACGTTTCTAACATTATCTCGAAGAGTAGTATTCAATAAAAAACGCAGCCGGTATCCCGCATAGGATACCTGACCGCGTTGTGCTTTCCTATATTCAATCGAATTGTACCATGAGATCAATGGATACGTTCTGAACTGTACTGGAACTGCTTACACGCAACAAAAGCCGATCTCCGGCGTTAAATGCAAGAGGAGTAGTCAAATCGTAAGCTTTGGCCGTTGATTCGCCACCCACAAACGTACCGCGATCGCTGCCATTAATAAGCGCTTTATATTTATAAGAGCCGCCGTTGGCCGGAGCATTTGTATAGGCGCCGTAACTGGTGATCCTGCCGGCTTTAGGCATAACATATTCCACCACGGCTCCGGCATTCCTCTTCATATCCAAAGAAAGCGTACTTGCTCTTGGTACATTGTCCAAATAGAACGATACCATTGCTTTTGGCTTTGTAAGGGCGGACCAGCCCGTTTTGCCGGTTCCGGTTTCTTTAACGTATATTGCACCCGAACTGCCATCTGTCCGCATCGCAAGGCTTCCTACGGGAGCGGTTACGTTTCCTTCCGGAGTATCCTTGCATAAATAGACCGCGGCGAGATTGGTTCCCCCTCCTAAACGCAGTCGCTCCTTAAAATTACCGCTTGTCGTCCCCCATTCCGCAATGTTTTGAGGATTGTTAATGGAGCCGACTCGCGTTCCATCCATGGCCGCTTCAGTAGAAAATTCAAAAATCCGCTTCGCTTTGCTGCTTCTGTTGTCCGTTACGGTTATCGTATCGATATCCAAAATGGATTTATTCGTATTGTAGGTGGAAACCAGAATGACTTGATTGGAAGAGGAGTCAACGCACTGCATCTCATTAATTTTCACTATATGAGGAGCCGTTGCGTAAATGTTGATTGCCTGATCCTTGAGCTGTTGTGTCTCATAGTGGCCGATATGAACGTCAGCGCCCCATGCGGTAATTCCGCCCCCGAGCGGCCTAGAAACGGTCAAGGATTTTATCGAAACGCTAGGCTTCTCACCGGCGCTCGCCCGTAAATCTAAAGCCATGCCGATACCGCCTTCTATAAAGGCTGTTGAGGCTTCCAATACGCCGCCATAAAGCATTTGAACGCCAAGATTGGATAAATTGTCCAAGGTCCGTATCGTTAATTCGCTCACGCGCAGTGTGACCGCATACATCTGCAATGCCGGCGAATTTCCGTCCACCGTTGACGAGGCTCCGATCGTTGTGACGTCAAAAGTACCCACATCTAAAACCCATTTTTCCGCAAAATCTCGCGTCATTCCTACGGTAAAATCGTTTCCGGTTCCATACGTGGAAAGGTAGTCGAATCGTTGAGAAAAGGTTTTCCTACCCGTATAATTGTCCGGCTCTACATCCAAAGAATTTGCACCTTTAAAATCGGGAGCGCCTCCGCGAGAATTGTCTAGAATCGCAGTTTGAACATGCAGCTTATCGACATAATGAAGGACGAAATTTTTTCTGCCGGCGGTTACACCCCGAAATGTGCCGATATCGATATTCGTCGAGGGTGCTGCTTCCGTACCGCCCACAAATATGTTATCACCGTACGCATCATGCGAATAGGCGGATTCAATCGACACGTTGTTGGCAGAGTAAAGAAATATGCCGGCCATATGCTCGTTTCCAGCCTTTACAGTGGAACATCTCCCATCGACTTCAACCAATCCCTGGATTTGAACATTCGATACATTATTCAGTACAAGCACTCTAGTCCATTCAGGAGCATTATTCATTAGCTTTAATACGGCCCCAGGTTGAAAGTAAAGCTTGGCGTTTGATGGTATTCTTAAACACCACCAATCACTTGAAGAACTTTCCCGCGCTTTCTTGGGGCTAACCAAATATGTTTTGGCCGGAAAATAGACTGTTTTTCCTTCAGCCGTTGCTGTATCGATTGCATTTTGAATCTTCACCGTATCGTCCGTCGTTCCGTTACCGACAGCCCCTTGATTCAAGACATTCACCATATTGAGAAATGAAACGATCGTTGTGATACTCACAAGCTTCCCTCCCTATCATGGCCTCTTTCAAGCTACTTACCAAATAATAGCTTGAATTTCACACCATCATATTCAACTATTGGGAAAATTGTGTCTGTAAATCTAATAAACGGGCCGCAATTAGCGTACGACTTCGATAGACAACGATAGCTTTATTTTCACCTCACCGTGTATTCAGTAATATTGTTGGGATTGTATATTTTACCGATACGCGTATCGGACTTGGCTGCTTCCGAACCGAATTCCAGGATATGACCAACCTTTTTGGTACGGCTGTCCATTACCAGCAATGTTCCGATATCCAATCGGGTTTTGTTGTCCTCGTATTTGGCTACATACAAGGATTGTTCGGCTCCTGAATCAACGATTTTAGCATTTTTAATAGAAACCGAATGCTCCGTCGTTCCATAAAGGTCGAGAGCTTTGCCCATAAGCCTTTTTACTTCGAAATGATCGATCGATACATCAGCCCCCCAAGCCCTTATCCCGCCTCCAAGAGGTCTGTCCACCTTCAGCGTGCCTATTTCCACCTTCGGCTTCTTATCATTGGATTGGGAATGAAGGTCTAGCGCCATCCCTCTACCGCCTTCGATCTGTGCATTTCTGATTTCGAGGACGCCGCCATAGATCATTTTCACACCTTTATTGGCATTATCGTCCTTGGAGACGAGCGTGAATTTATCAATAATCAATGTAATGGCATACATTAGCAAGGATGAAGTATCGCCATCAACGTCTTTCTCAATTCCAACGGTATAGCTGGTGAAATTGCCGACTTTGACCACCCACTTCTCAGCAAGCGCCCGCTCCGTACCGACCGTGAAATCATTTCCGGTACCGTAAGTCGTCAAGTTATCTATCCACTGTTTGAACGAGCGGCTGCCCTTGAATGCGTCCGGCTCAACGTCCAAGGAGTTACTTCCTTTAAAATTCGGCGCTCCGCCCAGCGAATTGTCAAGAACCGCCGTACCTACGTGCAAATTGTCAACATAATGGATGACCATATTCTTCCTGCCCGCCGTTGTTCCCTTAAAATAACGAATAGCCACTTGCTCGGAAGGTTCTTCCTCCGTCCCGCCGACAAATAAATTATCTCCATAGCTATCATGCGAATAGGCGGACTCCATAGATATTTTGGTCGACGAGAAAATGAAGATGCCAGCCATATGCTCGTTACCTGCTTTAACCGTACCGCTTCTTCCGTCTATCTCTACATGCCCCATTAAGTTGACATTGTTCACACGGTTCATCACCAGAATTCTTGTCGTTGCTGGCGCGTTGTCGATCACCTTCAGGACAGCCCCCGGCTGAAACCGAATAGATGCATTAGACGGTATCGTTAAGCACCACCAGTCATTAGACGCCCCGTTCCTTGCTTTCTTCGGACTAACTAAGTAAGTTTTGGCTGGAAAATACACCGTTATCCCGACGGCAGCCGCTTTATCAATCGTTCGCTGAAGATTTACGGTATCATCCGTAATTCCGTCCCCAAGTGCCCCTTCCGATAAAACATTCACATGATTCGAAAGATCGCCTTCTTCGACAGTTAAAGGAAACATGTCTCGATTGATAGACGGCAGCGGGACGGGAGAAGACGGTTTGTTCCATAAATAGAGCGAGAGAACGATGACGATCATAAGGCAACAAGCAATCACAATGAGGACGAGCTTCCTAATGGTCGTCACCTTTGACAACTCCTCGAATATTCCTAGTTATAGTCTGAACTTACCTAGCCCTCTTTTCCACAGGCCACATATTTCAGAAAGATTTGTTTTAAATCGTTAATATAAGATTGAACCGTATGATCGGTCGAAGCGTGCGCCGTCACATTATCTATGAAACGGGCGAGCTCCTCCGTCAATTGCTTCGATTCCTTTTTACCGTTCATTCAGATCACCTTAGGAGGCAACAAGTATCGGCTGTTTGCCGCCTGGAGTAAATTGTTGACGACGCCAACAACCCTCTCCTGTTCATCTTTCTTAAGATCGGAGCCCGAAGGCAAGCACAACCCATTCTCGAACAATTTATCAGAGACGCTTTCCCCAATCTCATGGGGATAGTACGAACATCCCTGAAATAGAGGCTGCAAATGCAGCGGCTTCCAAACCGGCCTGGCTTCGATTTGATGAATCGCCAGTTCTTCAATGATGTGCGCGCTCGTTACCCCGGTCTCCTTCCCATCTACAAGCAGTGTCGTTAACCACCTCGTAGAGCGGCCGAAGTCTGCCTCCGGCATAAATGCAAAAGCGGATACGTTATGCCATGCTTCCGTATATTGGGCGAATACTTGGCGTCGAGCACGTACCCTATCTTCCAGCACTTGAAGCTGACCTCTTCCTATTCCCGCCAGAATATTACTCATCCTGTAGTTAAACCCGAGCTCGGAATGCTGATAATGCCGGGCTGCATCTCTAGCTTGAGTAGCCCAGAAACGCGCTTTCTCCAAAGCCGCCTTATCGTCGGATACGAGCATGCCTCCACCCGAAGTCGTAATGATTTTATTACCGTTAAAGGAATAAATGCCGAAAGTACCGAGCGTCCCGCTAGCCTTTCCCCGATATGTCGCTCCAAGCGATTCGGCGGCATCTTCGATGACCGGTACGCCGTAATGATTGCAAATATGTAAAATCGGATCCATGTCCGCGCTCTGCCCATAAAGATTGACGACAACGACGGCTTTGGGAAGCCGCTTGGCTGATTCAGCTTCTTCAAAAGCACGTTTAAGCGCCTGTGGAGACATGTTCCACGAATGCGGCTCGGAGTCAATAAAAACAGGCTGCGCACCCTGATATAAAATCGGATTCGCGCTGGCGACGAACGTTAACGTCGAACAAAAAACAAGGTCGCCTTCCCCTACGCCAGTTAATTTCATCGCCATATGGAGAGCTGCAGTCCCCGAGCTCAACGCTACAGCTCCGGCAGCTCCGACATACCGGGCTACTTCCTTCTCAAACTCATCTACATTCGGTCCGATCGGTGCGATCCAATTTGTCTCGAAAGCTTCTTCGACATACTTCTTTTCCTGCATGCCCATATGCGGAGGAGATAAATAAATCCTATTTTTTAAACTGAGATTCATTGTGCACCGACACTCCCTCATCATATATAGGAATTACTCTATGAAATAAGCTCTTTCAACGAATACAACGATTCCATCCGATATTCAGCCGCATAGGAACGATCCGGCAAAATCTTTCCGTACTCTCCATCTGAACGGATGATTTGTACGGTCGTCCACCCCAGTTTTTTGGCAGTAACGAAATCTTTTCTCGGGTTATCCCCGACATATACACATTCCATTCCAACACAATCGAGGGCACTCATCATTTTGAGGTAGGGAAGTTCGCTTGGCTTCCAATGTTCTCTGCCGAACATATCCGTACACAAAATGTTGTCAATAGTATCCCGCAGTTGCAAGGCATCGATTTTATTTAACTGAGAAACAAGGTATCCGTCAGTTATAATGCCCGTTCGGTATGCGCCTGCATAAAACGAAATCGCCCATCTAGCGTCATCGAATAGGGAAATATTCGGACGATGTGAGCGATAAACGTCAATGAGTTGTTTAATTAGTGAGTCATCATAAGGAAAACGCAGCGACTCGAGGACGCGATTAAAAATCGTCCCTCTTCCTCCTTGTTCAAAGCAAGCTACAGCTAGATCATAAAAACCTTCTAGGTGCAACTCCTCATTCAGAAAATGGTCCACCGCGCGAAAGCCGCTCCATACAAATTGTTTTTCTGGGTACAGGGTATCGTCTAGATCAAATACGACCGCCTTATGCATGGGCGATCATTTCTTTTCTTATGTAAATGGCGTCATCATACCGCAGCATGACAAGGCCGTCTTCCCAATCGTTTATTTGCTGGCCGATTTGTTGTCCCAGCATCATTTGAATGATCCAGCGCGGAAAATCCGCTCCTGCTGCAGCAGCCAAAGGGAATCCGCCACCGAACCTAGGATTGATTTCGATGAATTTCAATTTGTTGTCGGCGGTCAAGAAACACTGGACGGTTATACAGCCAACAGCGCCCGGCAGCGATTCAACCACATACTTAGCCGCTTCCATCAATTCATGGTTTTTGACCGTAATCCCTTTACTGACCTCGCCGGCACGCGTTTCCAAGCGTAAGCGAGGGACGACGGAACGAACCTTTCCTTCAAAATCCACCAATATGTCAAGCGTATACTCGTCACCTGAAACGAACTCCTGAACCATCGCATTCGGTATATAATTACGAAAAAAAGCAAGCTCCTCGGCATTATTGATTTTCATTGCCCCGACACTACAGCTGCCGTCGAACGGCTTGAGGAAAATAGGGAAACTTGCCGCCGGATCTTGCTCGAATCGTTCGGGATCAAGTACGGCTGGCGTATCTACGCCGATACGGGCAAAGTATTCGTACGTATTTTCTTTATCGAAGCATATCTCGTTCGTTTCCTCAGATGAAACAAGGACGGTCGTTCCTGCTATTTCGAATTCGGGTTTGAATTTAGAAAACAAAGAGAGCTCATTATCGATTAACGGAACAAGAAGTCTAATGTTGTATTTCTTGCATATTCGCAATATCTCGTGAATATACGAGTCGTCGGACACCTTGGGAACAAGTTCATGAAAATCGGAGACAAACGATGTCGGGGATGTTGACTTGGCGTCTACCGTAACGATTTTGCCTTCGATCCGCAAATCGCTTAATGTTTTTTTGAAATGCCGGATCAGGGACACTCTTCTACCGGAACTAGTGAATAATATATTAAAGTCCATGATCTTTAATCTCCTTTTCTCCTGTGTAAAGCGGCATCGTAACGTATACTTCCTGCCTAACGTCTCTTGTATCGAGCACTTCCTTGACGGTAAGCCATATGATTTTGAGATCCAATAGAAAAGAACGGTTCTCCACATACCAAAGATCCATGGCAAACTTTTCTTCCCAACTGATTGCGTTCCGCCCATTGACCTGAGCCCAACCCGTCAATCCCGGTCGCACTTCATGCCTTCTTGCTTGACTCGGCGTATATATTGGCAAATATTCCATTAAAAGCGGGCGTGGCCCGACCAAGCTGATATCACCTTTGAATATATTGAAAAGCTGCGGCAATTCATCAATGCTAAATTTTCTCAGAAACTTTCCGAAAGCGGTTAACCGCAAACCGTCCGGGAGTAAATTACCGGCGTCGTCGACACTATTCAGCATCGTACGAAACTTATAGATCACGAAAGGTTTACCGTGCAAGCCTGGACGCTGTTGGGTAAACAATACCGGCGATCCAAGCTTGAGCTTAACAAGTAAAGCAAACAGAAGGATGATGGGAAAAAGCAGGGCTATCGCGCATAATGAGACTAGTACATCAAACGATCGTTTCATCCGTGTAATAACTCCTTATAGATGGCATCGTGCTCGCCCAGAATTTTATCGAGTTCATATTCCTGTTCAATTTTTTTTCTGGAGAGCGCCCCCATTTCATGCCTTAACGCCGGATCCTGAATGAGCGCCAAACAGCTATCGGCTATTTTTTCCGGCTGCATGACAGGAACCAGGAATCCATTTTCGCCATGGACGACCAGGTCGCGGTTCCCTCGGATATCCGTCAATACGACCGGAATGGCCATCGACATCATCTCCATAACCGAACGAGGCAGTCCTTCCCTTAAGGAAACAAGAAGGCCGATATCCGTAATGCTTAAAATATCGTCGATATCGCTGCGATAGCCCAAGCATTTGACATGACTCTCCAAATGTCGAAGCGCGATTTCCTTCTTGACCATCTCCTGATGATGCCCTTGACCTGCCAGTAAAATCACGAAGTCCGTATATTTTTGCTTTAAACGCTCACACGCTTCAATGACGTCGATATGTCTTTTGTTTGCGGTAAATTCCGCCAAGTGGGTAATGACGACGGTATCTCTAGCGATGCCGAGCTCCTTCTTTACTTGATCCCGCCGACTATGCGAATACTCCTTGAGATCGAACCGCCTCATATCAACGCCAATCCCTTTGATATACAGTACTTTGTTCTTGTGGACTAATTTATGAGCGGCTTGGTAATCGTCGCTGTTGATCACGATGAGCTTATCCGTTCTGTATCCGGCTACTTTCTCGCTAAGGAAATAAATCAGATTAGATAGTCCTTTTCCTTGTTCATTGAAATGAAAGCCGTGAGCCGTGTAATACACTTTGCATGTTCTATACGCAACCATTCGCGTAATAAATGAAGCGATCGGCGTGTGAACGTGTACGGCATCATAATGATAGGTATTGAACAGCTTTCTGATTTTCTTAACGGCAACCAGATTCGAAAAGCTCAGCAGGCCTCTGCTGAAAGGGATATGGAAAATCGTAACTCCACCTAGCAACTCGCTAAACTTCGGCAAATCCGAAATACAGGTAGCGACATGGACGTCAAAGCCTTGTTCCTGCAATCGACGAATATGCGGAACTAAAAAAGCGCTAATCGTCGCTTGCACCGTTGTCACGATCAATATCGTTTTCATTTTATTCCCCTCTTCAGGAAGCCTCTTCATGAATCGGCTTGGAAATCCAATATAGAACGAATGCAAAGTAAACCCAAAGGACCCTGAAATTCTCAATATTGATCGAGAATGCTTGAACCCCCAAGGCAATCAGACTTATGAATAAGTAAGACGAAACCGCATCCCCCTTCTTCATGCGCTGGCTCAGCTTGATAATCAAAAACGCCGGCAGAGAAAGCAGTGCGATGAATCCGAGAGCGCCCGTTTCAGCCAAAAAACCCAGATAGGTGTTGTGCGGAATGTTGTGGATATTTGAGTTGAACATAGAGGCAGCCGTTCTATACTGTCCTGACCCCACTCCAAAAAGCGGATTTTTTTGCCACAATTCGAGTGCTGTTTCCCAAAGCATCAGCCGATTTTGCGTTCCGGGATCATTCCCGCTGACCTGCGTGATCCGATCCACTGCCGTTTCAATAAATGTAACGTGCAAGTTGAGTAAAATCGTTCCGACGATGGCAAAAATAGCGGCAATGGTAATGAATTTCATTATATTCTTGATCCCGTTGCCTCGTTGACTTACTGCGATGACGACCATCGAAAGGACGAGGCCTATCAATAAACCGATTACGCCTCCGCGCGAAGAAGTCAGAAACAGGGCTATTATGATCAGCAGGATGTTTATTCCGAACCGTCTGCCTCGAAGCCGGTTGTATGTCAAACAAATACCAAGCGATAAAATCAAATAGGCGGCTGCAAGGTTCGGATCCTCGAATGTCCCCTGCGCCCGGAAGGCAAGCGTAAGCCCCGTCGTTTTTCCGACATAAAACAAGCTGACTCCAATAATGCAAAGCAAGGAAAAAATGACGGAAATGAAGTTCCAGCTTTTCAGAAACCGGGGCTCAAACGACTTCCCCCCGCGGTGAAAGCAGAGCAAAAGCACAATAAAGTAAACGAAGCATGTCGTTATTTTAATGAAATTGGAAATGCCATATCGGTAATCCACCACATTGGCTATGGCCGATAACAGAAAAGAAGAAGACATCGCACACATTAAACCTAAGACTGCAAGCAAATATTGTCTGTATTTACCAAAAAACGCCTTCATAGAAGACCAGGGCATCTTATACATGGATAACATTAACAACGGCAAAATAAAATCGGCAAACGAAATGTTTAAGTTGAAGCCGACGTTGAGGTAGAACATAACCGGAAGCAGCAAAACAAGATATTCGAACAATCCGATCCGGTAGATTAAGGTTATTGCTATCAAACCCGCAACTCCGACCGTATAAATAGCATATTGCGGATAAAAAGAAATGAATAAGCCGAACGAAATTCCGAGTGCCAACAAACAACCAGCTTGGAAAAAACCGAGCTCTATATTTCCGATTTTGGATCTACTCATATAGAGCTTCACACATTCACCCCTAATTTAACGAAACCCTCAAAATCCCTCCAGAACGTCGTACGCCTCGTCTCCAATTGTTCCGAGGTATACTCCTTAGCTTTATTCAAGCTTTGTTCGGAAGCACGCCGCTGCCACTCTTTATCCTCGTACATCTTCCGGATAAGCGTCGCCAATTGCTTGTTGTCACCTGGACGAATCAAGCAATTGGCCGGTAAAAGCTCCGGAATGCCGCCAATTGTGGATCCGATAGCCGGCAAACCTCTGCTCATCGCTTCCACAAGGGCACGCGGCAGCCCTTCCTGACGGCTTGGCTGAATGTATATGTTTAAATCGTCAAGCCACTCGTAGACTGCCGGTCCGCTTGGTAACGGTTTGGAAAAAACGACATTTTCCGCAACATCGAAGCTTTTCGCTATTTCTATCCATGGCTGAGGATTTCCGACTCCCAAGACTCGCAGTTCGACATTCGGAATGTATTTCTTCACTTCGGCCACTGCTTGTATCGCCGTATCGATTCCTTTGTAATTGACGAGCGACCCGATCAGTCCTATGCGAAAAGGCTGCTGATCGAAATCGTCGATTTTGGCATTTCGGGTAGCAAGTACTCCTTCATCGACATTCGGTATGAAAACATCGGAACAACCTACTGTTTTGCCTTTCGAAGGAAAATGATCCTGCAAAAAACGGGTAGTTACGTAAAGGGCGTAGGGTGCGTTTTTGACCAAGTATTTGGTATATATCGTGTTAATCGGAGCATAGAGCTTTCCTTGCCACGACCCATAATTCCAGAGCGCATCCCATGGATGACCGACTACTTCAACTGCATAAGGTTTGCCCATCGTCTTTGCGATTTGTATGGCCATCGCTCCAATTTCACTGGGAAGCCTTGCTATCAGCGCATCCGCATCCTTTAATTGACGCTCCAATTCTTGCTTAACTTTCGATCGTTGTGTAAAGCGGGAAGTCGGACTGCTAAGGGAAGGAACGGGTGCAAAATCAACATTCGGTCCACTCGACAATTTCCGTTCATCATACGTGCCGGCGGCGTTCTGATCGCGTTTTCTGGTTACGACCGTGACATGATCAAAAACCTTTAAATATCGCTGCCACAACCTGTAATTGAATGTTTCATTAAAGTACAAACCGTCCGGACTCTTCTCTAAATAAACGTCATGTGCAAAAACGACGCGCATGAGATACACCCCATTTTTTATTATTCGACAGACAAAGCAGACTTTGGTTCCCCGATGCCTTGTTGCTGTGAGGCCGACGACTTTCGTTTGGTTCGAAGCGAATAGACATTGATCGTAAACGTCATCAGCAATTGAATGAACGCTACCGCTGTTACGGATACGGCGGCTCCTATCAGTCCATATCGTGGAACGAGAACTACGCAGCTGATTAACGTCAATACATTTACGCATATAAAAACGGGAAGCTGGACTTTAAAATATTGTGCTGCGGTAACGCCATACCACAGAATCGATTCCACATTGCCGATCGTGGCGGCTACCATTAACCAAACAAGCAGGACGTCTTGCTCCGCAAATTCCTTGCCATAGAGCGCATGCAGCAATCCATTTCCCGCGAGCAGCGTTAGCGCTATACCGACTGAACCGAACAACAATCCAAATATGGCGAGCTTGCTCAATAGCTTACGGAATCCGCTTACGTGTTCGACATAATAACGGGATAGCCTAGAGCTTGCCGACTGTCCGACCGCGTTAATAGGTATGCTGTTAAATAACATGAAGTAAGCGATGGCCGAGAAAATGCCAAGTTCGTAGGTGCCCAACTGATTTTCTATCACATAGCGCGGAATATTAAGATTAACGGAAATTAACAAAGACACGATACCAAGAGGCAACGCTTTTCTGACTAGCATGAACAACCGCTTTGCCGAACCTTGCTCTTCAGGCAAGGTTTGTATTTCTGCTTCCGTATTCGTCATTCTTCCCTTTTTGCTATCATAAAAGAAAAGTACCGACAGCCACGCAACGGCAAGGCCCACAGTACCCCATAACACGGAGCCCGTGATGTACACGCCAATGAATACACAAACGATCGAGAAAGTCCCTTTCAAAAACATGGATTTGGATATGATGTCCATCTTCTCTTCTTTTTGAAACTTTCCATAATAGACCTCACTCGTCGCTTCAAACGCCTTCGCTATGCCAATGAACGATATGATTAGTACTGTCGTCGAGTCATAGCCCGAGATAAATGCAAAGAGCACGATTACAGCTAACGCCGCAACCATGCTCCACAATCGCAATTTCACATATTCCCGGAAAGTGTACTCCTGCTTCGTATCGGTAGCTTGAATTAGCCGCAAGGAGAAGTTAAAGAAAATAATGATTGGAGCGGTCATGACAAGTCCAAGCGAGAACTGACCTACCATTAAGGGACCGCCGAGCTTGGCAATTACGAGTAAAATGAGCCATTGGCAAAAAGCGTAATACAAATTTCCGGCAACGGACCAGACGACATTTTTTTTCAATGAATGCTCCTTCACACTAACGATACTTCCTTCTTCGAAGGTTTAACCGTTTCCGTCTGGAAGGATGGAACGATGTGACCAAGCATGTTTCGAATGATATCCGGATTCTCGCCGATCATCTTCTCCAATTTCTTCATCTCGAAATCCAGATCGTATCGATTGATGTTCATTGGCTTTCCGATAAATATGCGGTCATGCAGCGTTGATGTAATCCCTTCCTCGTCCGTAAGCAGCTCTTCGAAAAGCTTCTCGCCAGGCCGTATGCCCGTATATTGAATATCGATATCCACGCCGGGCTCGAATCCCGAAAGCTTGATCAAGTCTTTGGCAAGATCTACGATTTTTACGGGTTTCCCCATGTCCAGAATGAAGACTTCTCCTCCCTGCGCAAAAGAGCCTGCCTGAATGACCAACTGTACGGCTTCGGGAATGGTCATAAAATATCGGATCATATCCGGATGCGTAACCGTTACAGGCCCACCCATAGCAATTTGCTGCTTGAAGAATGGAATGACACTCCCTCTGCTGCCCAGAACATTACCGAATCGTACCGCTACAAATTTAGTCGCGCTCGTTTTGTCCAAGCACTGAATGAACATTTCGGCAACTCGTTTCGTCGCCCCCATAACGCTGGTCGGATTGACGGCTTTATCGGTAGAAATCAAGACAAACCGTTCGGCTTGATAGCGGTCCGCACATTCCGCAACATTTTTGGTACCGAACACATTGTTCTTAATCGCTTCGGTAGGATTTCGCTCCATTAACGGGACATGTTTATGCGCTGCAGCATGAAACACGACATGAGGTCTGCTTTTACTGAAAACTTCATCCATTCTAGCGGCATCTTGAATATCCGCAATGACCGTTTCCAAAACGAGAGCCGGAAATTTCCTGCGAAGCTCCATCTCAATGGTATAGATGCTGTTTTCTCCGTGACCGAGCAGCATTAGTCGAGCGGGCTTGAATGGCGCAATTTGCCTGCACATTTCCGAACCGATTGATCCTCCCGCTCCGGTAATCAATACGGTCTTCCCTTCCACGTAGTTCGCTATACCGTCCAAATCCACTTTTATGGGCTCTCTGCCGAGCAAATCTTCGACTTCCACATCGCGAATTTGATTTACCGTAACTTTCCCATTTATTAAATCATTGAGATGAGGCATGATCTTCAACTTTGCTTTAGTGCATTTGCACATACTCACGATCTCCGAGATTTCTCTCTTTGAAACGGATGGCATCGCAATGATAATATCGTCGACGGCGAACTTTTCCACCGTATGACCTATCAGTTGCCTTCCTCCGATGATGGGAACTCCATGAATGCGGGAATCGCGTTTAAGCGGAGCGTCGTCAATAAAAGCGACGGGGTACATATCCGAGGAGCGGTTGTATTTAAGCTCTTTTGCAATCATCGTTCCGCAGTCGCCTGCTCCGATAATCAACGCATTGTGATGTTTTTTGGCTTTATGATTGAAATTGTACTGGATGAGCTTCCATGAGAATCGATATCCCCCGAGCAATAGAAACATCGATTGAAGCGATCCTAGCCAGATCGACATGGGGACTAGCTTCCCATCGATAGTAAACGTTACTAGATAGGAAATGATCCCCCCTATTAGAACCGCTTTACCGACCGACAATAGTTCCTCAATGCCTGCATACCGCCAGAGATGGTGGTACAACTTCAAGGAAGTCATGCAACCTACTCCCAGGCAGGAGGCAAAAGATGCGAAAATAATAAACTGTTTCAAATAGGTTGACGTTATCGCCCCGTCGAACCTCAATACATAGGACATGAAAATACATGACCAAATTAGTAATATGTCAATAACTACAAACAGGATAACCCTTCTTGGAACATTCACGTTTCCATCACCCGACTAGTGTTTTATTTTTCAAATTCGGCTTTAAAGAACGTGTGCTAGATGTTCAGCATGCTTTGAGGTTCCTAATTGTTCCCTAGCGACTATCTGTTCAAGATTTCGTAGTAAGGGCAAACGAAACTCTTCATTTCTAAGAGCATAATCAAGGGTGGCAATAATATAACCGAGCTTGTCTCCAACATCGTAACGCAAGCCGTCAAAATGGTAGGCGTAGACGCTTTGTATTTGGCTTAGTTTACGTAGCGCATCGGTTAATTGAATTTCACCGCCCGCACCTTGTTCCTGATTGCCTAACAGATCAAAAATTTCCGGGGATAAAACATACCTGCCCATGATGGCCAAATTAGAAGGAGCTTCAGCCTTTTTCGGTTTTTCAACCATCCCTTTAAGAGCATACAACCGTCCGTCATTCTTTAGCGGATCAACGATTCCATATCGTTCTATCAAATCATCCGCGACAGGTTGTACCCCGATTACGGAGCTGCCCACACATTCGTACTGCTCGATCAGTTGCAGTAAGCAAGGCGTCTTCGCTTCAACGATGTCATCCCCAAGCAGCACGGCAAACGGTTCATTTCCGATAAATTTTCTGGCGCACCAAACGGCATGACCAAGACCCTTAGGTTCCTTCTGACGAATATAGTGGATGTCGATCATTCTAGAAGATTTGAGTACTTCTTCCAGCAAATCCAGCTTGTTCTTTTCCAACAGCTTTTGTTCCAACTCGAATGAACTGTCAAAATGATCCTCGATGGCTCGCTTCCCTTTACCTGTTACGATTATGATATCTTCTATGCCTGATTGTATCGCTTCTTCTACGATGTATTGAATGGTCGGTTTATCGACAACCGGCAGCATTTCCTTCGGCATGGCTTTTGTTGCAGGCAAAAACCGCGTTCCATAACCTGCTGCAGGGATTATTGCCTTTCTGACTTTCTGCATGCATCAGCCCTCACCTTTCAATAGAAAAATTAAATGTCTTAAAAAACTAATGCATGCCACTCCCTAAGTTACCAGCAATGATATGCATTAATATTTCAAGCCAACTTATACAGGGCATCAAACCCTTCCTCACGTCACACCCTCGACGATCTACGTCTAAGGCATCCAATGCCCACAGCATGACCGAGTATCTACCGTGATAAAGGTGCAGTAGACATGACCTTCGGAATGAAAGAAATCTTCTATCCGTTACCCGTTTAAGTAGTAAGACGATGATTCATTCCTTGCGTATGCGCTGTTATTCAATACAGAGCCAATGATCCGCGCATTTACGAATTTCAAGCGGTCAATCGCTTTTTTCGCGTTGTCGCGTTTTAATTTGCCGCTGCTGAATACAAGCAGAACACCGTCGCATTTTGCGGCCAAAATTTGCGAATCCGTTACGGCTAGTGTAGAGGGCGTATCGACCAAAATGATATCGAATTGCGAGTATACCCGCTCCATCAAAGCGGTCATCCTTTTGGACCCCAGGAGTTCAGCAGGGTTAGGCGGTGTCGGCCCCGACGGTAAAATGGAAACACCCGTGCCGTGAGTTTGCGTAATCGCTTCTTCCAGCGTATTTTGATTGACTAGGACATTGCTTAAGCCAATACGATTCGAACAGGCAAACAACCGATGAATCGACGGTTTTCGCAAATCGCCGTCAATCAGCAACACGTTTTTTTCTTCCATGGCATAGGCGATAGCCAGATTTGCAGCGGTTATCGTTTTCCCCTCCCCCGACTGTGCGGAGGTAATTGCAATACTTTTCGCCTCATCATCGATGGTCGAGAATTGAATATTCGTTCGCAGTGTTCTAAATTGTTCAGGGACAGGACATTTTCCATGCAGATCAGGCAGTAGTTTGTTTCTAACGGTTGACGCCCGCATACACGGTCTCACCTGCGACTTTCTTGCTAGATTTGCTCTTCGCATCTGCCTTCAAATCAGAGGATTTGATTATCGAAATCGATGACAGTACAGGAATGCCCAGATGAGTTGTAATATCCTGTTCATTTCGTATAGAATCATCGAAATACTCAAGAATGAATGTAATCGTCACTGAAAGAAATAGGGAAACAACAAAAGCGATGATCAAGTTCATTGGCGGGTTCGGCAACACTGGCGGCAAATTATCCGCTATTTTGGCTTCATCCAGTATCGTTACATTATCCACGTTCATTACATTTGCAGACTTGAATACTTCTGCCACAGCGTTGACGATTTTGACCGCTCTTTCATAGCTGTTATCACGCATCGTGATGGTCATGATTTGCGTTTCCGGAATGGAACTAACCTGGATCGTCCGAACCAAGTCCTCCATTGTCACGTTCAACTCGGGGTAGAGGGTGACAACCTTAGACATGATTGCCGGGGTTCGAATAATCTCTTTATAGGTATTGATAATGAGAATGTTCGCCTGTATGGCATTGACCTCCAACCGTTCTGACCCTTGCTGACTATCCGATTTATTGACAATCAGTTTGGTGCTTGCAGAATAAACCGGTTTGACGAAGTAATAGCTGACAATGCCTGTAGTCGTGCAGGTTATGAGCATGATAGTGAAAATGAGCCAAAATCTTCGTTTGATCACCTGCATATATTGTTTAAAATCAATGTCCAACATCATGTACCCTCCTTAATTGAGAGCTAGACGGAATATAGGATTCGATACATTTTGTATCATAACTATCATGTTCCATCACTTTCATAGCTCTTTGTCGAAAATACCGCAAAGTACTCGCACATATTTTGATACGTTTCGTATATATGCTTAGAATATGATACGAAACGTATCATGTCAAGCCTATTTTCAACACGAAAATACAGTTTCACTCATGCTACTTTGCTTATTACCCTCCTGCTTCGACATCAGATGTCCTAAACTCCGATTGCTGGCAGTCCCGACACTCCCCAATCGGATATACGATTTGATAAAAGCCTGTAACAAAAATACTGCGGGCTTGCTCTCGCGGTACAAGGGTGTTACAAGAACAACAATAGACCATTTCCGTTTTAACCGTAAACATCTTAATTCCTCCTCGGCGATCGCTACACCTTCACATCCGTACTGCTCGACGGATGAAGCGGAACAGCTAGCTGCTTTTTAGTCGTACCCGTATCTAAGCCGAGCCTCCCTACTAAATAAGTCCCGTACTTTATTTTGTTTGCGATGTAAACCGATACGACTGACAGTATGATACTGGAAAAAAAATATAGCCCTACAAGCGGGACGGAGCTTATCGTAAAAGGAATTTTATTCTCGAACGCTTTAAACACAGCCATGTAAAAAGGATGAAACAAATAAATACCGAACGAATATTTACTTATTTGCACAATTATATTCGGAATGCTGCGCAGCTTAAGCGCCATTAAGAATAGAAATAAGGTCATGGCTATGACAAAAGGAACCATGTCAAATCGTTTGGAAGATATTTCGGTATACACGCCGAGCTTATACAAAACGATCGGTAAAATGGCCGTTACGATCGGTGCCATCACTACCCATTTGGTGCGTTTGATAAGCTGACGTTTAAAGGCTTCATAATTTCTCCCGCAATAATAAGCAATCGAGAAATAGGAAAGCCAACCGAAGACAGGCAGCCAAAAGAGTTTATCCCATATGTAAGCGGCAAACGGAATATCCAACGGTTTAACCAAGTTAAAAAATGATAAGTATAAAAGTTGTATGAGCAAGCTTACGCTTATGACTGTAATAGGCGAAATGCGATCCCGGATAACCTTCGTATACAAGCCGTGCAGGGCATAAAACTGAAAGATAACTAAAATGAAGTAGCCATGAAAATCGCCAAGCAAAATATGTTTCCATAATAATTGCAACGCCGCTTCACTGTAACTTAAGCCATTTCTCATCTCAACAGCTTTTACGAAGGCATAAAAGGTCCCGAAAAAAAGATAAGGAAGCAGCAAATATTTTAGCCGCTTGGTCCAGAATTGCTTCGGCTGTTTATCGGGATAAGAATGAGCCAGAACGAATTCGGAAATAAATACGAACATTGGCGTGGCAAAGGTTAGCAGCAGGTTAACCGTATTAATCGCCTCTATGTCCGACCCGTACACCCGTGCAAAGGAATGCAGCAGTACTAAGCTCAGGCAAGCCGTGCTGCGTAGGACAAACAACTCGCCTATTACTTTCTTACTCATCAGATCACCTGCCTGCTCTCTTTTTAACAAACCAAACATCACGACTTCAAGAATCACGAAATCGCCTCACCCCACTTCATGGCTGAGAGGCAGCTTCGGTCACATCAACAAATTAATCCGATGATTCGCAAAATCATACGATGATTCGGCAAAAAAATGATAATAGTATTCCGCTTTCATATAGTGCGGCACATACAACATCGCAAGCTTATGCAGCTGATCGCGCAGCTCGACGCGTGTCGTTTCGTCGATGGTCAAGACGAGCTCGTATTCATTTTTCGCTCTTTTTCTCCTGCTGTAGACAATATATCCTTTTAACCGGATAGGACGGTCCACTATAGTCAAATTTATGGCAAGCACAACAAAGGGCCCGACGGGGAAACTCAGCTCCGTTACGAAACGCATGCACTTGGAGCTGATCGCTTCAACCTCGACGCAGGCCGGACGGGAGCTGGAGGCATTTCCTTTCACCTCAATGATGCGCAGTTCGGCATACATATGGTCTCGGAATAATAATGGAATGGACCCCGTTCTTCCGATGCGACCGTCGTTTGACATACAGAGATCCCCTTCATTCGATACGTTATGTATCTTTTATATCGTAACTTTACGATACACTATGTATCATGTCAAGCATTTTTTCTTCAAAATTCCGTTAAATCCTTGGCTATCCGAGTGTTTTCTGGTGTATAATGAAAGTAGTTTTCGTGCAATTTTGCAGAAAAGTGCAAGCGCAATCAAGAAGAGCACGTTGCTCGTCGACGATCGTTTCTCACGTGACGACAGCCTACAACAGCGCTACAACAATCAGGGAGGAACCTCTGCTATGAAATACGGCAACCGGATTGCCCAATTGCGCGATGAAAGACGGCTAACCCAAGAAGAGCTGGCCGGCAAAGTCGGCATCACCCGTGCTGCACTTTCTCATTATGAAAATAACCGGCGCGAGCCGGACTATGAAACGATTCAAAAGATCGCAGACTTCTTCCAAGTATCCATCGATTATATTATGGGGAGAAGCAGCGAACCGTCTGTGATGGATGCCAAGGTACAAGATTTTATCGACCAGCTCGAGCTGTCCGACCAAGCTCTCCTCGATAAATTCGCCTTGACGATCGACGGCAAGCCGCTTACACCCGAAGAAGCCAAACGCTTTATCGCTTTTATACGCGCCGATCGCGCCATGAAATAGCCACCATAAATCAGTAAAAACTCATGATGATAAGTTATCACCATGAGTTTTTTTGTTCGTTGTCATTCGTTCCGTTCCATTCTCATATCCTATCCAGCTAGACGGCATTGCGCGATTTCAGTTCATATTCATAGCCGGCCGCGGACTGTTCGAGAATCCAGTTATTTCCATCAATCGGGCGAGGGAGCCGATCGGTGTGTTCGGTTTGTTCGGTCAGCTGCTTCCATTCCTCATACTGTTCGAAGCGGATATCTAGCTGCGCTAAGATTTGGCGAACATCCAGTACGACGCGCTCTGCCTTCATCGGATTACCCCACTTTTATGGTTTGTCATTCAATGCCTTTGAATCCTTCCCCACAACTAGTATTATAGACCATCCAAACAACAAAGGTTGTCAGAAACTGGGACAAGTTAATAAAATTTTCTTTCTTTTTTTGTCGAAAATGTGGAGTTACGATGGATTTTTGAAAAAACAGACGAGAATTCCATACCCATTATCCTATGAACACACAGCCATTAGTATGACTTCCATCAGCTACCCCCTCAAAAGAGCGAGTCCTTCCGTTCAACCTTTACCGAAAAATTCAGCTCAAAGAGCCGGGTCCGCTCCGGTCCCGGCTCATCACGATGCGATTATTGCGGATTGTTCTCCTTGCTGACTTGATTTAAGCTCGGCACATAATCCGCCGCTTTCTCCGGCTGCAGCTCCGTCTGCTCCTGCACGAATTTATTTTCCCGGTAGTCGGGGCTGGCATTTTTCTTTTTGGCTTTCTCATCCATTTTTCGTCACCTCCCCGCGTATCATACCCGCAAGCGAATGCGATTATGCATGGATAAACGCCTAACGGAGTCTTTGGATGCCGTGCGTTTGCCGAGACGATGAACAATCAGCGGAGATATACTTGCTGAATCGTCAAAAAAACGATCCATGCCTGCCTGCCGGCGTGCACGGATCGTTTGATCGTGGCGAATGTAAGACTTATCGTCCGATTTGTATGAGGAGGAAACGGATATCGTAGCGGTCCGATACGCCGTCTCCCGTAACATCGTGAACCCGTCTCAAATATTTGACGACATCATCGATTCGGATTCCGTTCAGGTTGGCATCTAGATCCGCACGAATGGCATCCACCTCGGACGGACCTTTAACAGGGATCGTTTGGCCGACATTCGTTTGGCCCGACCCTTGCCGTATGGCACCCTCGGACAGCTTGAGCGTTATCCCGCCATCGGTCAAAGGAGCGTCGAGCGTCAGCGTCAAGGAATAACCCGCCGGATCGCTAATATCGAATGCAACGTCCGCAGGCGTAACGATACCGGCTCCATCATGGATCTCGAATCGCTGAGGATTCAGCACCGCGTGCGGATCCAAAGCCTGGGAGAGCATCACCGTAATCGTATGGCGGGCGGGATCCGCAAACGCAAATTTCGCTTGAAGCGGATTTGACTCGGCCGCCAGAGCGACTTCATACGATTGTTCAGTCCCATCCTGCGCTTTTATGACGATTCCGAACCGGTATTGTCCCGCTTGAATACCGTTAATTTGCACAAGTCTGTCCGCTTGGCCATATACCGTTTCGGTAACGGTCGGGCCGGATACTTGGCTAATCGTAAAGGTGGCCATGGGATCCGACAGAAGCAGCTGCCATTCCAGCGACTGCTGGGACGCCGCTACCGTGATCGAAACTTCGTTGCCCACAGGCTGGGCGAGGCCCCCGGCATGCGCAATGCCGATCAATTCGGCATTATTCGACCCGCTTCGGCTTACCGCCAGTACGTAGCTTCGGGTCGACTGATTTTCCGCTGTAACGACGATCTCGATATGCGTTATACCAACCTCTACATATACGTTGTCCGTTACGGAGACATGCGCTCGTCCGTTGACATTGATATTCAGGGTCGCCTTCCCTAGATCCGCAAGCGTCGGCGTGACAAAAATTTCGTACACGCTGTTCGCAACCGTTACCTGATAATCCTGCACACTTGGCGCGAACGGGAGCGGAACCGGTACTTGTTGGCCTGCGGCATCAAATCCTAGCAGAGAGATGTCGCTTAAATAATTGTTGGCCGATAAAGATATTGCGGTTACCGTGATCATAAACGTTTTCGTCTCCGTCACGGCGCCCTTGGTGATCGTCGCCTTCAATTCGACAGCTTGATTGCCTTGCGCCGCCGCCGGACGGTGAACCGTTCCGTCGGTTCCGACGAACGCTTCGGGATTCGCGTTCCACGTAATGGCCGAACCGTTATCTCCTGTGGCCGGCAGCGTCAAGTTGTCCGTCACGTCCCACAGGTAGCTGTTCGTCCCCAAGATAACGGCGTCTGTCAGTGCTTCTTTGTCCGCCGCGACGATCTGCGCGTCCGGGTTAGGCTGTATGACAAGCGAATCCTCGAGCGCCGCCGGCCATCCTGAGAATCTCGCATAGAATGTCTTTGCTCCTGCAGCGGGATTCGTCAAGCCTGCATCCCCTGAGATGACGACAGTGACCGGAACGAACGCCTCCAACTGCCCCCGAGGCTTGATTCGCATCGACGGATTGGCTGCGGCAGCGTCCGTTTCGACGCTATCCGCGCTTACTCCTCCGATCGTGACAAGCGAAGGATCCACCGTCACCGGCAAGAAGGTTCCTGCCGGGTAAATAAACTCCAGCCAATCGCCTGCCAGCAACGGCTTGCCCGGTGTGACGGTAAACGAGTATGTGACATTCGTGTCCCCTTCCGTCCGTTTATCCGCCGAAACGTCGAATGCCGTTAACCCGGACGGAGTCGTTACCTGTAAAACGGCTTCGATCGAATCGTTATATAGTGTAGAAATGGAGAATACGTAGGAACCCGGTTCTGACGGTAAAACGAACGTCTCCAGTTCGTTCCGACGAAGCGCAATTTCGACATTCGTATTCCTCGCAATACCGGACACCAGCTTGAGTCTCAACCGATGCGTTCCGATGACGGAAACAATCGGCCGTTGGCCGTTGACTTCCGCCACGGAACCGTCAAAGCCCGTCATATCGATGGCGCTCGGGAGCGAAATATAAATATCGTCACCCGCAGACAATTCGTCGACCGTTTGCATATGCATCAAAAGCATAGTTGACATTCCGGCAGGGTTCCCCGGCATTTCGGAGAACACCCCCGCTGCGGCAAGCGGGCTGCGATAGGCCTGAACGGCAAACGCACTGCCGCTGCCGGCATATCCGCCGCCGAGCCGGCCGTTCGCATTGGCGCCCCAGTTCCAGATGGTGCCGTCCGTCTGCCGGGCAGCCGTATAATGCTCGGAGACGGTTACATCCGCAACGCCAAGGAGCGGCGTACTGTCAGGAGTCCCTGCGATATTCACGTAGCCGGGGCTGCTTCGATCGCCGCCGGAGATGCCGCTGCCGAGCTCCCCCTCGTCATTCGAACCTGCAGCGCGAACCGAGCCGTCGGTCATTACGGCCATTGTAGCCGCATGGCCGGCATGTACGGACCGTATGCTTTTGCCGCCATCGGGAAAGCGGTCGTTAGCGATCGGTACCGGACTCGCTTCGTATTCCTCGACAGGCAAACCGAGCCTGCCGTTTTCATTGCTTCCCCACACATACGCTTGACCGTCCGCTCCAAGAGCCGCCATATGCTTATCGCCTACGCTGATTTGAGCGGCGGTGAAACCGTTTAGCCACGAGGGAAAGGGCATTGCCGCGAGCGCTTCTTCGCCCAGACCGAGCTGCCCGAAAGCATTGTCGCCCCATGTCCAAACCGATTGGTCGTATCGAATCGCAGCGAGCGCATTGCCTCCCGCAGAAATGGCTTTCATAGCGGATAAGTACGGTACGGCCGCCGGAACGCTGCTGCGTTGACCGATTATCGCATGCTGCTGCGTCCCGTCCCGCAGCGTTCCCCACGTCCAAACCGACCCGTCTTTCAGGAGAGCCGCCGTCCCCTCGTCCGTCGCAGCTATCGCTACGACATTCGACAGCTTTTGATCCGGATTGTCCGGAGCATTCGGATCCCGCACGGCAACCGGAGTCGCGATCGGAATCTCGCTATACGTGCCAATACCTAGCTGGCCGGAGCCGTTCAAGCCCCATCCCCAAACCGTACCGTCGTTCTTCAGAACGACGACATGCGACTTGCCGGCGGCTACCGCAACGACTCCGCTCAGCCCTTCTACCGGAACCGGCCTGTTTCTGACGATGCCGTCCGGCGTTCTTCCCCACTGCCAGACGGAGCCATCCGGTCTAACGGCAACCGTCATTTCGCCGGTACCGGCGATTTGGGAGCCTCCCGGTGCGAGCGCAGGCGCTTTATTGATCAATACGGTAATCCTGTTTGCTACAGGCTGAGGCGGCGTCCCGTATTCGTTCGAGATTTCGATGTCCAAATAATGCTGGCCGACGGTTAAAGCAGCCGGATCGAACAGGATGGGCGTGTTTGCCTGCTGATCGACATTATCCAGCCTTGCCGTAAATGTCGCTCCCGCCTTCAGCTGCGGCGCGATGGAGACCGGCAAGCCGAATGCATGTTCCAGGTTAAGCGTGTACACCGTCCTTCCTTGCTCGAACGTCTCTACCGTACGAACGGGTGCTCCGCCGGCCTCGATCGATAAACCGTCTGGAAAAGCGGATGATGTCAGGAAAATGGAGGCGGAGAACAGATCCGGTTTAGGGAGCGGTTCGGTTTTGTGTTCAAGCTGAACAAAAACGGTTTTCAGCCCCACGGTCGTATCCGGGAAGGACAATTTCGTTTCGTTCGCCGCATCCATCCACCCCCCGGGCCAATGAATGCCGTCGTACGAGAGCCGCATACGGAAATCTGCGATATTCTCCATCGTCAGATTGACTTTCACATTCGGGGATCCGGTCACGGTCGCGCCGTTATTCAGCGTGACGGCGGCATCGGATTGCGTCCAGAACGATATCGGATAACGGCTTTCTGCAGACGAAGTCTCATATTTCAACGTGACGGACGCCGAATCCGGCTCTCCTGCGCCCGGCAAAAACCATTCGGAATTATACGGATTGGTCACCCCGGAGATGTCCAATACGGCTTTATTTCCTTTGGTTGCCTCCGGGTTGCTTATGTACAGCCAGCCGTCGGCACTGGCATTTATTGGCCGGCCGTTCATATAAGTATGCGTAGTTTCGTCCATTTCTCCGGGGAACGAGACCAGCAACCGCTCGTCCGGAACGTCGCCTCTCTGGAAAAATTCGATATGGTACTGAACGTCGTTCGCTTCCCAGCGGTAGCTGCTTGCGGACACGTTTAAGATTTCGATATCGGAAAGACTCATGACGGCATAGGCATGAGCCTGCGAAGAAGCCGAGAGATAGAACGCATAATCGCCGGCGCCGGACGGAAGCGTAAAGCCCTCGGCCAGCGAAGTAATCGCCACAGCCATACCCGGTTCTATCGCTTCCGCAAGCGGAATCGCAATCGTTCTATTGCCCGCATCAACGGCTATCGGTGAAGAAACCTCGAGCGGCGCGCCGTTTGCCGTAACCGCAAATGCCGTACCTGAAGTGCCGTTCCAATAGAAGCTCTCCGGCCAGCGGATCACTAGCGGAGCATTCTCCGGTTTCCGGTAGTCCGCCGTATAATGGAAGGATAACGGCACCTGTTCCCCGTACCCTTTCATCGCGCCGCTCTCGAACACCGCTCCATGCTTGGATACGGGAATGACCGCATGCGCTACGGATCCTGTATCCGTACGGCCGTTGCCCAGCTGCCCGAGATCGTTCGCTCCCCAACCATACAGCTTGTCCGTTTCGCTTTCCTGCGCAAACGCAAAAGTCAGACCGGCCGCAAGAGCCGCAAACCTTTGATTGGAAATGGTTACCACCGGACCGGCTTCCAACGGATTCTCATTGGACGCATTCCCGAGCTTGCCTTTCGTATTGTCGCCCCAGCCGTAAAGCTTGTATTCGTCGCTGCCTTCCCTTACGGCAGCCAGCATATAGTCCGGACCGGCGGTAATGGCGCTAATCTTGTCTTTAGTGAATACCTCTTGCGGCCATGCTCTTCCCGGGGAAATCTCCCGGTTCCCGATCTGGCCTGCGTCATTGGCTCCCCAAGTCCAAACCGCATCTTCCTCCACCCCGTCGACGGAAGTGCCAAGGAGCAATGCGCTGTATTCGGACCCTGCAGCAATGCTACGGATACGGTCGTCATTTTGCAGCGGAATGATGCTGGTGGAAGAAGAAACAAGAACGACCGGCGTCTCCCGGCTCTCGGAAGTTTCAAGGCCTAGCTGCCCTTTGTCGTTTCTGCCCCACCCTATTACAAACTGCCCCTCATGACTCTCTTGAAACACTAACGCGTGGCCGTCGCCAAAAGCTGCATCGATAATCTCCATGTTCCGAGGAATTCCTCCCACCCAGCCCGGAGAATCCGAAAATAGAGCCTGCACCGTCCTGCCAAGCCGGCCGTCGGCCGCATTTCCCCACGTGTACAGATCGGTGAGAAAACCGTCTCCGTATCCAACCGTCACCGCGCCGGCAAAATCGCTGCCAGCGTATACGCCCGTTACTTTTGGACCGAAGCCGCCGCGTGGGGCAAGCTCATCGGACGCGAGTTTGGCAGGCGCATCTCTATCCTCGGTATCGGAAGCGGCTTCGGTACCGAGTCCAAGCCGTCCGTCTCCGTTATATCCCCATGCCCAAACTTGCCCGTTCGCGTCGAGCGCTATCGTAAACCCCCTTGGGTTGCCGTCGGGATCCAAATCCCCGCCGGCGGCCGCGTCGATGAACCGGGTCCCCGAGGGAAAGCCCGTTACCATTGCGGGTTCAGGATGGGCCGAAGCATCCGTTTGCCCGATCCCCAGCTCCCCGTAACGGTTAGTCCCCCACGTCCACAGCGTGCCGTCATTTTTAATTCCGACGACGTGTCCCGGCCCTGCCGACAACGTTCGGTAAGTTTCTTCCGCGAACTGCGAATCGCCGTCCGCTTCGATATGCCATCCCCCATAGGCTTCCGCCTTGTTAGTATATAGACCGCCGGCGGCGCCGATAACGACGCCCAGTACAAGCAGCATTAGCAGCATGTTGCCGCGAATGGTCCGAGCTCTCTCCCCACTCATCGCTTGCATCCTTCCTTAACATGGACTGAGAAATAATTCCTTCTCGTTTTCCTTCGATTATACCGCAACTTTCGACCTAATAGGATAAGATTAATATAAAATCGACAATTTCAATAGAGATAGTGATGCATTTTGTCGAGACTGCCGTCCTATCGAGATCCGTACCCTAAGAATGAAAGCTCCCTCCGGCCGGAACGATCAAAAAAAAGAACCTTCGTCCCCCCATACCTGGCGGAGTCGAAGATTCTTCTAAACATTCCTGGCAATTCCGGCGGTAAGCCGCTACACCGGCCACTTCTCCTGGCGGTAAGCCATTTCCCAGAACATCAGCTCATAACGGCTGCTGATCAGGAAATGACGCTTCATCCGCTCGCGGTCCGCGTCCGATATTTTTGCCGCAATCTCGTCAAACCGTTCGATCTGCTCCTTGACGAGCTCCCCGAACCATTCGCCGCCGTAGGCGTCGATCCATTCCTGATAAATCGGATGGCCGGGCTTCGAGCCCTTCAACCGCTCGCCGATCTCATAATAGAGCCAGTAACACGGCAGAATCGCCGCGATCACATCGCCGAGATGCCCCGTATACGCAGCCCTATACATGTGCGACGTATAAGCATAGGCGGTAGGCGCCGGTTCGAACGAAGCTTTTTCTTCATCGGTTATGTCCAGCAGCTTGGAAAACTTCTCGTGCAGCGACAGCTCGGCGCCATATGTACCTTGCGCATGCACCGCCATCCGGTTCGTCGTAAACAAATCGTCCGCTTTGGCGGCTCCCAGCGCCTGCACGCGGGCGAACTGCGACAAATAGTAAGCATCCTGCATCACGTAGTAGCGGAACGCCTCGATCGGCAGCGTGCCGTCGGCGATGCCGGTTACGAACGGATGATCGAAGCTTGCCTGCCAAATATCATCGGCCTCTTGCCGTACCTGCTTGGAAAATGTCGTCATGCTGCATCCAACCTCCTAAGTGTGAATCTCTGTAAGTTTGCCGGTTCTACCCGATCATTCTAACGTCCGTCATGTCAAAAACGGGAGCGTACCCGCTCAGTCCGATCGCCACGGCCGCAATAGCCGAATACACGATGATCGCAAGGATATCGGTCCGCGACAAGCTCAGCTCGTAGTAATACGTTCGCCGCTTGGCTTCCGAGAAGCGCTTGGCCTCCATCGCCACGGCGATCCGTTGCGCCCGCCGAATGCTCTGCGCGAGCAGCGGAACCGCATATGCCTTCAGCTTCCGGTACAATCCCCCCAAGCCTCGCTGCCGCCGGATGCCGCGTACCTTGAGCGCATAGCGCAGCGTCTGCAGTTCCTCGAGCAGCAGCGGAATAAGCCGGATCGAAGCCATGAAGCTGTACGCGTATTTCGGCGGCAGCTTCGCTTGCTGCATGAGCGAATAGAACAGGTAGACCGGCCTCGTCGTCAAGGCGAACGTCAACCCGAGTACGGCAAAATCAAGCGCCCGGAAGCCGAGATGCACGCCGCGGAAAAAGCTTTCCTTCGTCACCGAAACCAGTCCCCACTCGAACCAGAGCGTCGTTCCTTTGCCGAATAAGGTCATGGACAACGCGCTGGACACGAAAATGAGCAAAAACGGCGACATATACAACAGCAGCCTCCGCAGCGGGTGTCCCGAGAAAAGAAGAAGCAGCGCGAGATGAAACAACGTCATGTAAACGAGGGTATCGAGATTATGGACGAACATCGCATACACGAAAAGGACGATGAACAGCAGCAGCTTAAGTGCGGGATTGCCGCGGTGCAGCCACGTTTCCCGGTAGGTGAAATCGATCTGCATCGGTTCAGCCCCTCCCTATTCCGGCGGGAGCTTCGCTTGAGCGGACAGTCCCGGCGCATGCATCGGCGGGCTGCCCTTCCTTCTCTCGTCTCGGGCTCGCCAAGCAGTCCGAAGCGAGCTTGCCGCCTGCGACCGTCCATATTCGCGTGGCAAAACGGTCGACGATTTCCCTATCATGCGTCACCATAACGATCGTCGTTCCGTGCCGCCGCCATTCCTCCAGCTTTTCGAGCATGGCGAACGTGTTTTTGGCATCCTGGCCGAAGGTCGGTTCGTCCAGCAGCAGAACCGGCTGCTCCTTCACGATAGCGCAGGCGACGCTCAGTCTGCGCTTCTGGCCCATCGACAGCAAATACGGATGCTGCGCGGACTTCCCCGTCAGTTCGAACAAACCGAGGAGCCGCTTCGTCTTCTCCGCGACCTCCTTCTCCGGAAGCCTGTCAAGCCGGAGCGTATAGGCGACCTCGTCATAGACGGAGTTGGTGACGAATTGAAATTCCGGGTTCTGAAAGACGTACGCGAGCTGTGAAGCAAGATCGTCAACCTGTGCCGCATCCCGCCCGTTCACCTTGTAGCTGCCGGACGTTCGGATGAGCTGCATCAGCGACAGCAGCAGCGTGCTTTTGCCCGCGCCGTTATGTCCAACGACGGTGATCCACTCTCCCGGACGAACGTCGGCCTTTTGCACGAACAGCTTTTCGGTTTTTCCCCGGTAACCGGCAAACGCGTCCAGCGAAAGAAGCGGATTGCCCGAAGCCGGCAGAAGCGGCTCAGCCTCTGGCTGGGGATGCCGCGCCGAATAATCGTCCCAGACGCCGGGATACCAAATGCCGTAATCGATCAGTTGCTGCTTGTAGCGGTCGAACACTTCGTTTTTCCCGCCGTCCCCCAGGATTCTGCCTTGGTCGTCGAACAGGACGACCCTATCGACAAAATCGACGATGCTGTCGATCTTGTGTTCGACGATGAGCACCGTTTTATCGCGGCCGACCGCCTTAATCGTTTCCCAAACTTGCTCGGTCCCTTCCGGATCAAGGAGTGCGGTCGGTTCGTCGAGAAACAGCACGTCAGGCTCAAGGGCGAGAACGGAAGCGATCGCCAGACGCTGCTTCATGCCTTGGGAAAGCGCGTTGATCGGCGTATGGATATCATCCAGCCGCAAACCGGCAAGCTCCAGGTAATGCCGAATCCGCTGCGGCATCTCCGCGCGCGGAACCTGCAGGTTTTCGAGCACGAAAGCCAGCTCTTCATCTACGAAAGGCATGCAGAACTGCGTATCGGGATCTTGAAACACATACCCCCATGACGAAGGGAGCGTAATGTCCTCGTGCTTCATCGGCACTTCCACCGATCGGGGGATGATGCCTGTCAGCACTTGAAGGAGCGTCGATTTGCCGCATCCGCTCGGACCGAGCAGCAGTACCTTCTCCCCTTGGCCTACCTCAAAAGACAGGTCGCGGAACAGCAAGCCTTCGTCGCCGGGAAATTTCAGTCGCAGCTGTTTGACGCCTGCTTCCGTAATCATCTGTCATTCTCCTCGGCTTTCCAAATTTAATGGTCCAGCGCGTTGTAATCTTCCTTGGATACGGGACGCAGCTGCTTCGTCACGCCGGTAGCCTCAAGAGCCTTGACGAGATAGTAAGCGAAAAAGCCGCAGATGACGATCGAACCGATCGTCCTGGCTCCGATCATAAGGGTCAAATTCCATGCCGACAGATCGGTAATGTAATTATTGTAGAAATCCATAATAAGCGAACCGACGCTGGAGCCGATCGCGGCGAGCGAGGCGACGCCTATCGTAAACCTTTTGTACCCGAAGGCGGCAAATGCCAGCTCCGCGAATAAGCCTTGCAGCAGGCCGGACAGCAGCACGGATACGCCGTATTGCGAGCCGGTAACAAGCTCCGCCGACGCAGCCGCCACCTCGGCCAAAAGCGCGACGCCGGGCTTGCGAATCAGCAATGCCGCTACCGTTCCGGCAATAAACCACATCCCGTAGATGAGCTCCTCCAAACGGATACCGAACGGTTTGGCCGCATCATAGAGCGGTCCCCACAGCTTATAGACGATCCCGAACACAACGGCGATCACAACCGTCACCAAAATATCTGCCAACTTAAGACCTTTTCCCATCGTCCTGCACTCCCTTTTCTTCTAAAATGTCCAGCCGGCTCCCGTTCCGGAGCCCGGACTTTATGAATTGCCACTAGACGCCTCACCGTATGAGGCGTGTCCTCAGAAGCTTACTCCTTACCTTACGAGGGGGACTAAAACAAAAAAGCCACCCCGTAAAGGAGTGGCGGAAAGTCGATGCCGCGCGGCAACCGGTTCAAGGAACCGTTCTTCCACTTCCCTACGCTGGTTCTAACCAGATCAGGTTCAGAGGGTCTAGGATCTTGCGATCCAGTCTCAGCCGCTTTGGCTCCCCTAGTGACAGTTTTATATTAGCACGCATTTGTCAAAAGTCAACATTCAAGTTGTAACCCGCCCGTCACGCTTCCGTCCTGCCGAATGCCGGGTCATTCGCCGCAGGCTTGCGTCCAAGCCGGTAAACGCTGAGAAAAAGACCCATCAGCAGCGCCTCGGTAATCGAGCTCGATCCGCCGTAGCTGATAAACGGTAACCCCAGCCCGATAATCGGCAGCAAGCCGATCGCCATCAGGAAATTCCAGAAGAAGTGAATCGAAAAGTAAGCGATAACGACCGCGGCCAGCATTTTCCCGAATGAATCGGTAGTCCGCCCCGCGGCTTGCAGAAAGCGCAGTGCGAGCATCACGGCCGCAGCGACGACGATTGCGCCTGCCGCCCAGCCGAGGGCATAAACCAGATATGGAAAAATCAGCTCCGCATGGACGGCGGGAATCCCCTTTACACCGTGTGCGAAGCCTTGTCCCCATAGTCCGCCCTGCTCGATCAAGAACAACGATTTCTTCGTGTAAAAGGAGGCGTCGGGATCATTGCCGAAAAACGCCTTCAGTCTCTGCAGTCCATAAGAGCCTCCGGCTGCCAAGCCGACTGTACAGCAGGCCGCCGTTAGGCCGATCAGCGCGAACCGCTCCTTCATGCGCGAGCAAACCAAAAGCAAAATCAGTCCCGTTGCGTAAACGAACAAGGCCGAAAACGAACGAATCTGAAATAACCCCATAAACGGTATGACAACGAACCATAGCAGCTTCCACAGCAGTCCGTCCGCATACAGCGCCCACTCTTTGGCGAAGCGCGGAATTTGAATGCGCATAAGCGGCTCCGATCCGGAGATTCCATCCCGGGAGCCCTTACTTGATTCGCCCGAAGCCGGGAATACGGTATCCTTTACCCTCGTGCCCGCAATCTGTCCGCTTACCGCAATCAAAAGCAAGACGGCAGCAAAAAAAGAAACGTCGATACGCATGGAGTTGAAAGGCAGCTCGAGATGCGGGACGCCGTTTACCGTGCCGCTGCTCCACGCCGTCATTACGATCAGCAGGATCGCTCCTGCATAGAGGTGCCAGGTGTAGCGGAGCAGCTTGCGGTAATCGAAAAGCGCAACGCCCGCGAGCACGAAGACGCCTGCCAGCTGGGCCTTCAGCTTATTGACGAACAGCGCATCGTTAAGCCAGCTCCCGCTTACTACGATCGATAGCATGGCCAGCAATCCGACCGCCATAAAGAATGCCGTCAGCGCGATGACCGTCCATTCGATTTTCACTTTATGCGTCCGGTTCAGATCCTTGCCGACGCTTAGCGGGTCTCCCATGCCGGCGACCGCCTGCCGGATCGCTTCCTCTTCGGACATGCCCCGCTCCATATTCCCGATGACCGCATCCTCCAAATGAGCGAACAATTCCTCCCGGACGTCCGGATGGACGCGCTTATTCCGGATTTGCCCGCAGACCGCCTCAACGTATAGCTCCATCGCTTCCGTACTCATGCGCGGCCCTCCCCGAGCACTTGGTCCACGGCATTGCGGAATAGGCTCCATTCCCGGGTTTTCTCCGCAATCAGCTGGCGGCCGCGTTCCGTAATGCGGTAATATTTTCGCTTGCGGCTGCCTTCTTCCTGGAACCAGTAGGCTTCGACGAAGCCCTCCGCCTCCAGCTGATGCAGAATCGGATACAGCGTCCCTTCCTTAAACTGAAAAACGCCGCTCGAACGCGATTCCATCTCTTTAATCATCTCGTAGCCGTACATCGCCTTTCGCTCCAGCAGCGTTAAAACGAGCGTCACCGTGCTGCCCTTCATCAGCTCTTTGCTTATTTTCACGCGATTCTCACTTCCCTCCGTTATCTATGCATCGTTTATCTAGGTATAATAATAATCGCCGTTCCACGTTTTGGCAAGCACCCGTTCGACGGAAGGAACGCCTCAAAAAACGTCGAATACGGTAAGCGACTTTTCGCGATATTATTGCTTTGTCGCGCAATCTGTGTCAAGATGAGAAAAGCGAAATCATCGCCCGCTCTGCAGCGTCAGCGCAAGCGGCTCTAGAACGATACGAACTCTATAGAACAGGTGACATGTACATATGGCGAAGCCGTTTTTCCGGTTATTGACAGAACTTTCTTCACGCAAAACCGTTTCACGGGTAACAGGCGCTTTCGCCAAATCGAGAGCCAGCCGCAGCTTTATTCCTTGGTTTGCCAGAACGTACGGGATCCGCATTGAAGACGCCGAGAAGCGCATATCGGATTACGCGTCGCTCAACGATTTTTTTACCAGAAAGCTTAAGCCCGGCATTCGTCCCGTCGAAGCGGCCGAAACCACGCTGGTCAGTCCGGTCGATGCTATGATTACCGGCATCGGAGAGATTAAAGCAGGCCAGATTTTTAACGTAAAAGGGCAGGATTACACGATCGAGGAGCTGCTCAACCGCTCTCCCCGGCTCGTCAACTATAAGGACGGCTTTTTTTTCGTGCTCTACTTGAGCCCTACCGATTACCATCGGATCCACGCGCCGGTCAGCGGCAAAATTGTCGAAAAGGAACACGTGCCGGGCAAAGTGTACCCGGTTAACGAGTTCGGCCTGCGTCACATGAAGAGAGTACTGAGCCGCAATGAACGGCTTATCACATATATGCAGCATGCGTTCGGAGAAGTCGCCGTCGTCAAGGTCGGCGCGTTGAACGTGAGCAGCATTCAATACGTCAAGCCTCTGCCGGATCAACTGGCGGGCGGCGACGAGCTGGCGTATTTCGAATTCGGTTCGACGATCGTCCTTCTTACCGAGTCGGGCACGTTCGAGCCTCGCAGCGATCTGCAGCTGGGCAGCGTCGTCAAAATGGGACAATCGCTCGGTACGCTGCAGCCCAAAGGCTGATCCGCGGGCCATGCCGGCCGAAGCTCAACTACAAAGCACATCATACGGGCAAGGACGGAGCTATCCGTCCTTGCCCTTCTCTAATTGAGAAGGGAGACTTTCATAATGACGACCTCAGCAGCTATAGCGGCCGGTTCTGCTCCGGATACGAACAAAACCGCTTACCGCATTTTGCTGGCGATCAGCTTGGTTCATTTGTTCAACGACTCGATGCAATCGGTCATTACCGCCATTTTTCCGATCCTTAAAGACTCCATGTCGCTCACATATTCACAAATCGGACTCATTTCCTTCGCGCTCAGCTTTACCGCTTCGCTTATGCAGCCGGTCGTAGGCATGTTTACGGATGCGAGGCCCTCGCCTTACTTGCTGCCTATCGGGATGGCCTCGACCTTAGTCGGCATGCTCTGTCTGGGCTTTGCGCCCAACTATTGGTTCGTTCTGCTGGCCGCCATGATGGTCGGACTTGGCTCGTCGGTATTCCATCCGGAAGGCTCCAGAGTGTCTTATATGGCCGCCGGGAACAGAAGAGGACTCGCCCAATCGATTTTTCAGGTCGGCGGAAACGTCGGACAGGCGCTTGCGCCGCTCATGGTCATATACATTTTCTTCCCGCTCGGCCAGAAAGGCGCACTATGGTTTACGTTCGTTGCCGGAGCGGCCATTCTCGTTCAAATTTTTATCGCCAGATGGTATAAAGAGAGGCTGCTCGTCATGCCTAAGCGCACGCGCAACGGCGCGGCGCGCAGCAACGGGGGCGTACGCCGCAAGCAAATCGGCTACGCGATCGTCGTGCTCATCGTGCTCGTCTTCGTCCGTTCTTGGTACGGCGCCAGCATCTCGAACTATTTCATGTTTTACTTGAACGAGAACTTGGGCGTTTCCAAACAGAATGCCCAATATTTCATTCTGGCTTTCGGCCTTATGGGCGCGGTCAGCACGTTTCTCGGCGGGCCTATGGCCGACCGGTTCGGACGGCGCAACGTCATCTTCTTTTCGATGCTCGGATCCGCGCCCTTCGCCTTGATTCTTCCGTATGCCGGACCGACGCTCGCCTTCGTGCTTCTGCTCGCAATCGGATTTATTTTGCTTTCCAGCTTCTCCGTAACGGTCGTGTACGCGCAAGAGCTCATTCCCGGCAAAATAGGCACCGTATCCGGCCTCATTACCGGCCTCGCTTTCGGCCTGGGAGCCGTCGGCGCCCTTGCGCTCGGTCATCTGATCGAGCTGACGAGCCTTGCGTTCGTCATGCAGGCATGCGCTTTTCTGCCGCTTATCGGGATATTGACGATTCTGCTTCCTTCCGACCGCAAGCTGCGGGAGTGGTCCAACTGATCGTAACGCTTGCAAAGGCCGCGGCTGCCCGCCATTTTCATGCTCGGGCGCCGCGGCCTTTTTGCGTACGGCAAACTTCCTGCAAAAGCGATACCCCACACCTCAGTCCCATAATCATGAAGCCTCTTAAGCCGGGAGGATGGAGCGTTTGTCGCGCCCCCCTCAAACTTGTTCTTTCAAAGATTAAAGGTTATTCTAGAAAATATGTCAGAAAGGATCATGTGCAATGGAACGTTCACGGGTATGGAGCGACAGGTTCAAGCTGTTTTTTTTGAACAATAAATTCGTCATCTTCTTATTGATTATTTTGCTGATCGGCATAAACATTATGGTGTTTACCAAAATCTCGTATGTGTTTAAACCGCTGCTCGTGCTGATCAAGACCGTTTTATTGCCGCTGATTCTTACCGGGGTCGTCTATTATTTATTGAATCCGATCGTGGATTACATGGAACGCAAGAAGGTAAAGCGCCTATACTCCATCGTCGTGCTGTATTTGCTCATTATCGGAATCGTCACCCTGGTGGTCGGGAGCGTCGTTCCGCTGATTCGCGAGCAGGTCATGAGCCTGATTCATAATTTCCCCGTCTACAGTCAGACGGTCGAGGCTCAATTCGAATCCTGGATGGGCAGCGACTTCATCAATCAGCTGCAGCAGGCGGTTAACGTCAATCCCCAAGAGCTCACGAAGACGATCTCCGAACGCGGGACGGCGCTCTTGAACCATACTTGGACCAGTATCGGCGGTTTTCTCGGGGCTTTGACCGAAACGCTGCTCGCTATCATTACGGTGCCTTTTATCTTGTTCTATTTGTTGAAGGACGGCCGCCGGTTGCCGAATTATATCGTTTCGTTCTTGCCGAATTCGTTCCGGGATCAATCGCAGCGGGTCATGTCCGAAATGAGCCATCAGATCAGCTCCTATATCCGGGGGCAAATCATCGTCAGCTTCTGCATCGGTTTTTTGCTCTATCTTGGTTATTTGATCATCGGCTTGGAGTACTCCCTCATTCTGGCGATCATTGCCGCGTGCACAAGCATCGTGCCTTATTTGGGCCCCGCTATCGCGATTACCCCTGCACTGATCGTCGCCATTGTGACGTCGCCGGTCATGCTTCTGAAAATGATCGTCGTCTGGACCGTCGTGCAGCTGATCGAAGGGAAATTCATTTCCCCGCAAATTATGGGAAGAACGCTGCAAATTCATCCGATCACGATTATATTTATCATTCTGACGTCAGGCAATCTGTTCGGTATCGCGGGGATCATTCTCGCCGTTCCCGGCTATGCCGTCTTGAAGGTCATCTTCTCGCACCTGTTCCGCTGGTTCAAGGTTCGTTCGCGCTTGTATGAGCCGGTAAATGCGGCGGAAGCCGAATCCGGTAACGCCGCGGAATAAGCATGGAACAAAAAAACCTCCTAAACCACTGTAAAAAGTGGTGCTGGAGGTTTTTTTTACAGCTCGTTTACATCAAAACGTGGGCTTAAAAAAATCAAAATTGCACGGTTGGTACAGCCCCTCTCCCTCTCCTCACCGTTCTACCGAACGATACGGAACAAGGAGACTTCCTGCTTCAGGCTTTGCGCCAGCTGGTTGAGCGTCGCCATCGACTGGGACACGCCCTCCATCGCAGCAAGCTGCTCCTCGGTTATCGCCACGATCTCATCCGTGTGCTCCGCGGACCGTTTCGCAATAGCCGCCGATTCCTCTACGGAAGCGGATAGCTCCTCCGAGCTTGCCGACATTTCCTCGGCTACCGCGGAAACGTCCTGCATATCGGCCGAAATGCGCCGAACCGATTCATAGATCTTCTGAAATGCGTCTCCCGCGCGCAGGATGACGACCGTTCCGTCGCTTGCCTCGCGCGTTCCCCTCTCGATTGCGCCAATCACGTCCGCCGTATCGGCCTGCATGCTGCCGACCAGCTCTTCGATCTGCTTGGTCGCTTCCTCCGATTGCGCCGCCAGCTTCCGCACCTCCGCCGCGACGACGGCAAACCCTTTGCCGTGTTCGCCCGCTCTCGCCGCTTCGATATTGGCATTCAACGCCAGTATATTCGTCTGCGCCGCGATTCTGGCTATGATGTCGACGATCAGTCCGATTTCTTCGGAATGCTTGCCGAGCCGCTTCACCACTTCCGACGAACGGGCCACCGCCTCGCTGATCGAAGCCATCTGCTTATCCGCTTCCTGAATCAAGACATTCCCCGCTTCAGCGTCGGCCGCAGCCTGCTGCGAAACGTCGGCGACGCGGGACGAACGCTCGGATACCTGGTGAATGCCTGCCGACATTTCCTGCATTGATCTTGCGCCCTGCTCGGCCCCCGACGTTTGCGCCGCGGCGCCGTCAGCCACTCCCTGCATTTCCGCCACGATTTGGTGGCTGGCCTGGACGGTCGCCTCCGCGCTGCTTGTCAGCCGATCGGCAGACGCGGCAACTTGATCCGTCGTTTCGCGGATTTGCGCCACGATTGTCTTGAACTGGCGCAGCATCGATTGAAGGGAGCCTGCGATCAGCCCGACCTCATCCCTTCGCCGCACATGCGCGGCGGCGATATCCTTGGTCAAGTCGCCGGCTGCGACATCGCCGAGCAAACGGGCGAATTGGCGCAGCGGCTTTAGCACCCGGAGCTGGAATATGACCGCAAGCAATACGACAAGCAGCAGCAGTACGCCGCCGACGAGCAAGCTCAGCATTTGGATTTTTGCCGACACCTGACTGCTTGTCTCCGACGGACTGCCCACGTACATGACGCCAAGCGGCTTTCCGTTTATATCGAGGAACGGCGTCATGACCTCCGAAACGAGTTCGCCGTCCAGCGAACGCGATTGGAACGCGCGATAACCCGGGTCCGCCTCCGCTTTATTCAAATGCGCTTGCAGCACGTCCGCTGCGTCATCGCGGGTACCTAGCACGGCCCCTTTCTTCGGCAACAGCGCTACGTCGACATACAGCGTTTCTTTAATCTCTTCCAGCGCTTCCGCATCGATAAAACGCCCGAACACCAGCAGCGCTTGCGGCTTCGCCTTCTCCGTTTCATCCGTAACTTTGGCCACGCCCAGAACGGCCAAGCCTTGTCCCGTGCTCACAAAGCCGGAAAAAACGTCTTCCTTGCCGAGACGCTCCAGAAGCTCCGGGTAGCCGAGCTTACCGGTGAATTCGGGAACATCGCCGCTCTGCGAAAGGACCGTCCCGTTCAGGCCGATCGTGCTCGCAAAGTTGACGTTCGGTATGACGCTAGTGGATACGTTGACGTTTTTCTCGATCCACGCCAAGTCCTTCGTTTCCACCGCTTTCCAGTAATCCTCCCAATGGGCGTTCGTAATGACGGAATCCAACAAGCTTTTGCCGATTTTGTCGGTCAGCTTGTGCGCCGCATCGGAAGCGCTGTAGGCGTGGTCCCGTTCAATCTCCTCCAAGCTGTTCATCATTGAAGAATAGTACGTATAACCGATGACCGTCATCGGCAAGCCAAGCAGAACGGCGAGTAACAAAACGACTTGAATGCGCAAAGAAAACAAATGAGAACGACCCATCCGACAGACACCCCTATTTATGCGCTGGTTCTTTATGGAAATCGAGAAGATTATAGCAGGAAATAGGACAAAAGTAACGTATTTTTATAAGCTTGCGGCGGACTACCTCAGTTCGGAAGGGCTCT
Organism: Paenibacillus litoralis; assembly: GCF_046244365.1. Classification (NCBI taxonomy): domain Bacteria; kingdom Bacillati; phylum Bacillota; class Bacilli; order Caryophanales; family Paenibacillaceae; genus Paenibacillus; species Paenibacillus litoralis. Next base: position 6,359,640 of record NZ_CP176395.1, read on the forward strand.
TGCCGGTATGCTGCTTGAATTGTCTGCTGAAAAAAAAGACGTCGCGGTATCCGAGCGCTCCCGCCACTTCGGAAACCGACATCCCCGCGTAGCGCAGCAAATGCTCGGCCCGCTCCAGACGGGTGCGGATCACATAATCCTGCACCGATTCGCCGATCAGCTCCTTGAATTTCGCAGAAAAATAACGGGGCGATAAATTGGCGCGCGCCGCAAGATCTTCAAGCCTGTGCGGCTTGCCCGCATGCAGCTGAACGTAGTTGGCGACCTCGCGAATCGCTTCCTTCTGCTGAATGCTGCCCTCTCCCGGCCGTTTCGAACGCTGAAGCGGAGCCAATCCTTCTATGCCCTTGTCATCGGCTTCGTTACGATCGTGACGGAGCAGATGAATCATCAGCTGCTTCAATACGAGCTGGGCTTCCTCTTTCGCCGCGAACCCTTCCCCAAGAAAGAGTCTCACATACCGGGTCAGCAGACGTTCAACCTCCGTTGACTCGGGCTCCGGCAGCACCCTGTATGGCTTAGGCACCTCAAGCGGCACCGTCAGGATATCGAAATGGATGTAGGTGAGAACCAGCGGCTTTTGAGCGTTGTGAGTGGCGGTCGTCTCATCCCCGGGTCTAAACAGAAAGCAGCTTCCGTTTCGGACGTCGTGTGGAATGCCGTTCAGCACGACCTCGCCTTCCCCGCTCCATACATAGAACAAATCATAATTTTGCAGCGGCTTCTCGCGCTTTTGCCACTTCCAGGCCGGCTCGCATACGATTTTGGCAAAAGCGGATTTCACGACAAAATCGCCCGGCGAAACGTTCAACATGATGAATCTCCTTCACTTCTGAGTGATTTACTGCCATTTCCATTATAGACAATTGCGGAGGACATTTCACGTTCCCTGCGCGGATTGTCGCTAAAAGATGAACGAGCGGGATGATCGTTCCGGCAACCAAGGAAAAACGGCTTCGCCGTCTTTGGTCGGCGCGTTTACCGAGAAGTCGAACAATCAGCGGAGGATATCCTTTCCGAGACTTGAACGAAAGCCCTTGTCTTCCTTAAGAAACGGATGACAAGGGCTTAACGGACCGGATTAGCGGCCTAAAGCTTGAACTTGTTAATTTCCTTCTGCAGAGTGGCGGCCATTTCCCTTAGGGATGTCGCGGATGCGGCGATTTCTTCCATCGCGGCCAGCTGTTCCTCGGAAGAAGCCGCTACGCTTTGCGAGTTTACGGAAGCGCCTTTCGCGATACGCGAGAGCTCCTCCAAGGAAGCCGCGATCTCCTCGCTTCCGGCGGACATTTGCTCCGCTGCCGCCGACACCTCCTGCACTTGCTCCGTTACGTGCTGGAACGAAACGACGATCTTCTGGAACGCTTCGCCCGCTTGACCGGCGATATCCGTTCCCGTCTTCACTTCCTTGGAGCCCGCTTCCATGGCTTGAACAGCGCTGTTCATGTTGATTCCGATACCGTGCAGCAGCTGTGCGATTTGATCGGACGACTCCTTTGATTTCTCGGCCAGCTTGCGGACCTCATGGGCGACAACGGCGAAGCCTTTGCCGTGCTCGCCTGCCCGGGCAGCCTCGATCGAAGCATTAAGCGCAAGGAGATTCGTTTGGTTCGCGATATCGCTAATAATATCCACAATATGGCCGATTTCAACCGAGCGCTCGTTCAGCTCGTGCATGATCGACGCGGTTTTCGTTACGGAAACCTCGATTTTGTTCATTTGTTCGACCGTTTGCTGAATAACTTCGTTTCCGTTGTCCGCATCGCGGGACGCATCCTGCGCAAGCTCGGACACGACGGAGGAGGAATCGGCGATCCGCTCGATGCCGACCGCCATTTCGCCCATTGCTTTCCTGCTTTCCTCCGCGCTTTGCAGCTGCGATTCGGAGCCGGAAGCGACCTCTTGGATCGACGCTGCCACCTCGTTCGTCGCCTTGGCCGTCTGATCCGCGCTCATCCGCAAGTTATCCGACGACTCCATGACGTCGTCCGCCGTGTTCTTGATATTCTGGACGAGGCTGCGGATGCTGCCGATCATCGTATTGAAATTCGCCGAAAGCTTGCCGACCTCGTCGCGGTTATGCACCGGGATGGAAATGCTCAGATCGCCTTCGGACGCCTTCAGAGACAGCTCGGATAACCGGCGCAGCGGCCTCAGCGTATAACGAAGCATGACGATGACGAGCAGGATGAAAAACACCTCCGCGCCAATCGAAATCAATACGAAATCCGTCGTCGTCTTGTCCAGCTCCGCCTTGACTTTGCCGTAATCGAAGTCAAGTCCGAATATCGCGACCGTCTGCCCTTTCTCGTTCTTGATCGTGCTGAGCAGCGATATCCAAGTCCCTCCCATATCCTCGTATTCCTCCGTCATGCCGACTCCGCTTTTCTGCGCCTCCTCGTAAGCCGCTTGAAAGGTCGCCGGCAGCTCATAATCCTTCAGAGGCCCAAGGCCCTGCGCGTCCAAGGATTTATTGGTAAGCATCATTTTCAGATAGCTCTTCCCGTCCTTGGCAGTAATATCCGGCGTCATGACGTAGCTGTTCGTAATGAGGTCGTCCTTCGTCATCGCCTCGAGCTGTTCGGCCAACCGAATGTTCGATTGATTCGCCATGAACTGGTCTGGCTTCAAGTTCATGCTCCCCTTGGCCGCCTCCAGCGTATCGACGCCGAGCTCAAGCTGGGCATGGAGCGCTGCCTCAAGCTGCCGCAAATAATCGTAGTACATATTTTTTTCGCGTACGATTGAAATCGTTACCAGAACGGAAGACAATAAGACGATCATAATCCCTAAAAAAACCGACGATTTGAAAACAAGGCTTCTATTTCTCATAGCTTGTCTCCCCCCATTGAAATATGTGCTATAGGATCATATTTCGACAGAATCCAGTCGTTTGTTTAGCATTATTTATAGGCAATAATACCCATATTAAACCTCCTCAGTCGCAGCCTCGCCAAATGTCCGCAGCTGTTTACTTTAGATCGCAAGGAGTCCGAGGCGGAGGTGTGGGTACGGAAGTCAAAGAGACCGCCGCAGCGGTCTCTTTCGATCACGGAATTTATAGCGGCCGCTCTAAAGGACATATCTTGCAAGTGACAGCAAGAGCAGGAAAGCGATGCCGAAACAGAGCCGCATCAGCCATTTATCTTGTCGGTCAAACGCATTCACGACAGCTCCCCCTTCACATACTTGGCATTGAAAATGAACAGTCTGAGCAGCAGAACGACGGATGGAACCAACAGCGCAAAGCCGGCGACAAAAGCGACGATCAATGCGCGCCCCATCGTTTCGTTCGTCACTCCGCCATATACCGTTAAATACGGATACAGCAAATAAGGGAGATGGGATTGGCCGTACCCGAAAAAGGCGAAAGCAAATTGCAGCATCACCATGACGAATGCGACGCCGAACGATTTCCTTTGCCAAATCAGCCATACGGCAATCGAAAAGGCGGCTAGCGAAAGTCCGAACAGCCACCATATCCGCAGCGCGCGTTCAAAATGCTCCAGGTTGTGATTCCGGAGTGCGATAAAGACGAACAAGCTGGAGATGAGCGTCGGTATGCCGCCCCACAAAGCGAACTGGCGCATCTGCTCGAGCGCTCTCGCATCTTCCGCGCGAGAGGCATAATACGTCAAAAATGTCGAACTGATGAATAGCACGCTCGACATGGCGAGCAGCACGACCGCCCAAGAATAAGCGCTATAGAACAGCTCCTCCATCAGCAGTGTTACCGTGTTGCCTGAAACGGACAAAAATCCCCCTTCCGAGATGGTAAACACCGTTGACAACGAAGCGGGGATGAGCAAGCCTGTCGCCCCGTAAGCAAGCAGGTAGAAGCTGTTTTTCTTAGCGCCGTAATTGGCAAAAGCGTAGAACGACCCCCGGACGGTAAGTAGAACAAGCGCAATACTGCCCGGAATGAGCAAAGCCGTGCCATAGTAGTGGGCCGTTTCGGGAAAGAAGCCGACGATGCCGACGAAGAAAAACACAAGGAAAACGTTGGTCACCTCCCAGACCGGCGACAAATATCTGGAAATAACGGGCCCGATGATCGTTTCCATCCCGATCACTCTGCCGTAATAGGCATAGAAACCCGCTCCGAAATCAATGGACGCTACAATCAGATACCCGTACAAGAAGCTCCAGAGCACGGTGATGCCAAGCTGGTCGACCGACATGACTGCATCCTCCTTACAAAATGATCCGGCGGGTTTCAAGCTCCAGCTCCGCCGGTTTATTGCGGAAGAGACGAGCCAGTACCAAAAGACATACGATGCCGAGCACGGCATACAACACGGCAAACAGCCAAAACGCCACGCCTACGTGACTATTCGTCGTCGCCGCATCGGATACGCGCAAGTATCCCCGCATGATCCACGGCTGTCTGCCAACCTCGGCATAAAACCATCCAAGTTCGATGGCAAGCAAGGATAGCGGCCCGCCCGCTAAAATGCCCGCGAGTATCCAGCGATTGTAACCCTCCCATCGCAGTAACCGGGGCAGCGCCAGAAAAAGAACGGGTACCGCCAATAAATAAAACCCGATGCCGACCATCGCATCGAATAAATAATGCACATACAGCGGAGGCCATTCGTCCTTCGGAAAATCGTTCAAGCCGGTGACCGTGCCGTTTGGGTTATGGGTAGCCAATAGACTAAGCGCCCACGGGATTTGAATGGCCCCTGTCACCTCCTGCGTCTGCGGATTCAACCGGCCTCCGACGACAAGCGGCGCCCGGCTTCCGGTCTCGAAATGCCATTCGGCTGCTGCAAGCTTTTCCGGCTGTTCCTTGGCCAGAAACTGTGCGGCCATATCGCCCACCCCGATGGTCAGGACGGCAAGAATGAGGCCTGCCGTCATATTCAGACGAATCGACTTCCGGTAATAATCGTCCTTACGCCCCCGCAGCATGGCGAAAGCCGCGATCATCGCTAGCAAAAAGGCGGCTGTAAGGTAAGCGGAAGACAATACATGCGCGACTTTGGAAGGTACGGCGGGATTGAACATGGCGGCAAGCGGATCGATTTGGGTAAGCCGGCCGTTCTCCAGCATGAATCCTTGCGGCGTGTTCATAAAGGCGTTGACCGTCGTAATAAACAACGCCGAACCGGAGGATCCGATTATGATGGGCAAGGTGAGCAGCCAGTGCTTATACGGGTTGGAAAATCTGTCCCATGTATAAAGATAGATGCCGAGAAAGATGGCCTCGAAGAAAAAAGCGAACGTCTCCAAAAAGAGCGGCAATCCGACCACTTGGCCTGCCAATCGCATAAACTCCGGCCACAATAAACTAAGCTGAAGGCCGATGCATGTCCCGGTGACGACGCCTACAGCCACCGTTATGACAAAACCGCGCGCCCATCTCCGGGCCATTAACGAATAATGCGCGTCTTTCTTCCGTATGCCTATCCATTCGGCCAAAGAAATAAAAACCGGAACGCCGACTCCGACAGTCGCGAACAAGATATGAAAGGCTAACGTCATTTCCGTTAATCCTCGGCTCCAATCCACCGTTCCCACGAAGCAACCCCCCAGTTTCATAACCAATGATTCCTGCTGGTTACTATTCCCACCTCATTCATTTGTATTCACGCCCGATCATCGTTTCGAATCGGCGATTTTAACGTGTATCTAGCAGCATACATGCGAAAAGCCGGCGTCAGATGACCTGACCCCGGCTTTTCGCACGGCTTGCTATTTTCAGCCAATAGTAGAAGGATTGCTGGAAGTACAGTCACCATGCTGCTAGAACCATTCTCCCCGGTTCAGCCCTGTCCCCTTTTCATTCGAAGTTACCAGACCAGATCGGTCGCAATTCGGGGCTCGGTCCAGATTACTTCTGGACGATCGCCAGCATCTGATACACCTCGCGGCGGTCGCCGGGAAGCGTCGCTTCGGCAACCTTCATCTGCGAAGAACCGTCTCCGTCAAGGAATATGCCGTCCACCGGATGCGCATTTACGAGCGTCTCTTTGACAGCCGTACGGAACTCCTCGCCGGTGCTCTTCGTCGGCGTCACAATCATCCATAAGTAGCCTTCTCTATCATAGACCAGACCTGACCGCATCCGTTTCTCGTCGATTGCCGGCAGCCCTTCGATCAGCGCCTGCTCGTACCAGCCCGCATCGTCGCCCAGACGCATGCTGATTCCGCCCTGCGCCCAATAACGGCCGCGGTCGGTTACGGCCAAGCCGTCCGGGTCGGCTGCGACCTGTACCGAGAATCGTTCGGCCGTTTCATCAAAGACCAGCGTCCCTTTGCTATTGTCGATGTTGTACCAGCCGCTTCCATAATCGCCTGCCGCCCCCTTCAGCGGCACATTGTTCTTTACGGCGATGCTGAGCAGGCTGCCCTCCCAGAAAAAACCTCCGTTGATTCCATATTCCCCGGTATCCGTAACGTTGGCATCGATCGCTCTCAGCTCGACATTCCGCGGCGATGTGCGAATGAGGTGCAACTGGACGCCGTTCAGCGCCTTCACCTTCGCATAGCGGTAATCCACCGGCTTACGCGGCTCAGGATGTTTCTGAAACAAATAGATCGTGCCGAAGAAGGATACGGCGACGAGCAAAAAAAGAACGGCTGTGTTCAGACGTCCGCTTTCCCATGCATGCGGCTTCGTCCGCTCCGATTCTCGAATCATCCGCTCCCCCCTTCCATACGCACCCTTGCTTGTCCGCTCCTGATATGGAAAACATTACTATAAGCATACCGTTTTCGCCTGCTCTTTTCAATAAACCTTTGGGACTACCGGCACCCGCATAAATCGCTGAAAAACCGCATTTTACGCCACTCCCCGTCATAATGAGCTTGCCATTCCCGGCGCGAGCGGCTGGAATTCGGCACCTGCAGGATGATCCGAACAAAAATAGCCTGCGTCCTGCAGCTCCGGCAAGAGCATACAGAATCACAGGCCCGTTACATATTCATCCAAACGCTAAACCGAAGATTTGCGCAGAAGCATATACGATACCAGCACGTAGAGGACCACCGGCGGAACCATCCATATAGCAAGCCCGAATGCGGTATGATCGCCCAGCCAAACGAAGATGTCTCCCCACCACTTGTAGTACGTGCTCAAGAAGCTGACAACGGTTAAAACCAGGAAGGATGCGATGAAGAAGGTAAACATCCCTGTACGCCCGTATCTCCGGTATACGCTGGATATGGCGAAGCCGAGCATGAACATGTGGACCAGCAGGATGAAATAGATCAAGAACTGCTGGATTGCCGAGCCGTCATTGACGTAAGGCAGGCTGAAAAAATGCAAACCGGTTCCCCACCCGGAGGTTGCGTCCTCCAGCAGCGCCAGAATAAGCAATATCGCTGAAGTAATCCCGCTGACAACGCCGGCCATAGCCAGCGTCCCCTTATAAAAGTCCGTTCTCCTTATGCTGAAGCCGATTGCGAACGGAAAGGTTTGAGAAAGCACCAGCGTGCCTGCGACCAGCATAAACACGAAGATGGAAGAAATGCCGCCAGAATTGATCGTTTCATCGATCATGAGGCTGATAATAACGTTGATGACAAAGCTGGACATCATGATGATCCAGGGGAGGTACACCCACAGCCATTTGTCCCTATAATGTATTTTCATAACGCCCGTTATCCGGTTCATATGGCATCCGCCGCCTTTCTATCCGTTTTGCCGTTCGTTAAATGTACGATCAGCTGCTGCAGCGATACCGGCGCGAGCTCCAGGCCAAGCTCTTCGGCGTGCTTGCGCTCTCCCGCTCCCAGATGGCCGAGCAAGGTAACCGATGAGAGCCCGCCGAACGTTTCCCGTTCGATCGCCTGCTTTCCTGCCGAGAAAACTTCGACCTTGGAAGCGGGGCCGACGACGGTGAACGCTTTGCCGCGCAGCGAATCGGTGTCCTCGTCGATCAGCTTTTTGCCACCGTCGATAACGATGACATGCTCCAGCATCCGGTTGACCTCGTCGATTAGATGCGTCGACAACACGATCGTTCTGGGATGCAGCCCGTAATCCTTAAGCAAGTGATCGTAAAACAACCCTCGCGCCACCGCATCAAGCCCCAAATACGGTTCGTCAAAAATGGTGAGCGGCGCGCGGCTGGCAAGCCCGATGACGATGCCGACGGCGGAAAGCATCCCTCTGGACAATTTCTTGATTCTTCTTTTCGGAGGCAGCTGAAAATCTTTAATGAGCAAATTCGCGAATTCGCGATCCCAATGCGGAAACAGGGAAGCCGAAACCTCAAGCATATCGACAATGCGGTAGCTGTCCGGATATTTCTGGCTTTCCTTAATAAAGCATACTTGGCTAAGCACCCGTTCGTTCTCGTAAGGCGCTTCCCCGAAAAGCTTGACGCCTCCGTCCGTCGCAAACAGCTGCGCCGTAATCATATGCATGATCGTCGTCTTGCCTGCGCCGTTTCGTCCCAGCAGCCCGTAAATTTTGTCGGCTTCGATCTTAAAGCTGATGTTATCGACTGCCGTGAAGCTGCCGTACCGCTTCGTCAACCCCGTTACTTCCACTACTGGATTCATCGATTGCCATCCCCTCTCCGAATCATGTCGCTAAGCTGCTCCGCCGTAATCCCCAGCTTTTCCGCTTCCCGCATCATCGTTACGACGTATTGTTCATAAAATTGTTCCTTCCGCTTCTCCATCAATACCGCGCGTGCTCCCGCAGCCACAAACATCCCGATCCCCCTCTTTTTGTACAAAATTTGCTGATCCACAAGCAAATTGACGCCTTTCGCCGCCGTCGCCGGATTGATCTGGTAAAAGGCCGCGATCTGATTCGTGGAAGGAACCTGCGATTCCTCCGGCAATCCGCCTTCGATGATGTCGTCTTCGATCCGCTCGGCAATTTGCATGAATATCGGCCGGCTGTCGTCCATTTGCAATCCCATTTCATCACCACCAAACTGGTTAACTACTCATGTAACTAACCATACAAGTGATCCGCTAAAAAGTCAACATCCCGGCCGCCCATTTTCCAAAAAAAGAAAGCGGCCCGCCCGTCCTTCCCCCGTTCCGCTCCCGTTATCCGGTCATCCTCCCGAAAACCGCCCATTATCGGGCATTTTGACGAATCGGAAGTGACTCGCACAGGCTTAAATGTTATAATCAGTGGTAACCCTGACGGACGCCTGCGTCCACAAGACGGGAAAAACTACGCGAACTTGTTCACGGAAGGATGGACCGTAATGAATCCACTCTCACAACAGTTAAATGAAACGCTTGAGCGCGAAAACCCGCACGTCTACGCCATGCTGTCGTCCCTCGGCAAGCAAATTTACTTTCCGAAGGAAGGCATCCTGAGTCAATCGGCGGAAGCCAAGGCCAAAGCGAAAAAATACAACGCTACGATCGGCACCGCACTAGAGAACGGTCAGCCGATGCACCTGAAGGTCATTCAAGACACGCTTTCGGCTTACAATCCGAAGGACATTTACGAATACGCTCCGCCTGGGGGCAAGCCCGAGCTCCGTACCGCTTGGCGCAAAAAAATGCTGGCAGAAAACCCGTCGCTCGCCGGCAAAACGTTCAGCAACCCTGTCGTCACGAACGCGCTGACCCACGGCCTCAGCATCGTCGCCGACCTGTTCGCGGATGCAGGAGACAGCGTCATTATCCCGGATAAAAACTGGGAAAATTACGAGCTTACCTTCGGAGTCCGCCGCGGCGCCGTTATCGTGAACTACCCGCTCTACAACGAAGCGGGCAAATTCAATTCGGAAGGCTTGAAACAAGCCATTCTGGCACAGAAGGATAAAGGCAAAGCGATCGTCGTGCTGAACTTCCCGAACAACCCGACCGGCTACACGCCGGGCGCGGAGGAAGGCAAAGAAATCGTAGCCGCCATTCAAGCCGGCGCCGATGCGGGCATCAACATCGTAGCCGTCACCGACGACGCATACTTCGCCCTCTTCTTCGAGGATTCGCTGCACGAATCGCTGTTCGGCCATCTGGCCGACCTTAGCCCGCGCATTCTGCCGGTTAAAGTCGACGGAGCAACGAAAGAAGAATACGTGTGGGGCTTCCGCGTCGGATTCATTACGTACGCCGGCAGCAGCGAAGCGCAGCTTGCCGCGCTGGAGCAAAAGACGCTCGGCATCATTCGCGCCACCATTTCAAGCGGACCGCACCCGTCGCAAACCTTCGTGCTGCACGCCCTGAATTCTCCCGAATTCGAAGCGCAGAAGAAAGAGAAATACGACATCATGAAAGGCCGTGCGAACAAGGTGAAAGCCTTGCTCGACAACGGCGATTTCGGCGGCGTATGGGACTACTATCCGTTCAACTCCGGCTACTTCATGTGCCTGAAGCTGAAAACCGTCCAAGCCGAAGCGCTCCGCGTTCATCTGCTTAACGAGTACGGCGTCGGCACGATCGCCCTCGGCGAAACCGACCTGCGCGTCGCGTTCTCCTGCATCGAGGAAGCGAGCATCGACGAGCTGTTCTCGCTCATCCATCAAGGCGTCAAAGATCTCGAGAAGGTTGCGGCGAAATAATCGCCCGCCCGAACGTCAAAGCGGGGTTACCGGCATGCTGCCGGTAACCCCGCTTTTTTATTAGCAAAACAGTATTATTGCACGGATTTGGCGCTTTCCAGCGCTTCCTTCGGAACGACGATTTCTTTGACGCTGTTATAATTGGAATACGTGCCGTCGATATTTTGCACAAGATGCATCTTCTGGCCTTGGATTTCCATCTCCATGTCCATCGCCATGACAAGCGATTTCGGGAAGTAGGTCTTCTTGTCGATCGAGATCGTGTATTCCATGCTTTTCACTTTCAAGCCAGACATAGCGCTCAGCATCGCGTCCATCGATTCCTTGTCCCCGCTGCTCTTCAGCTCGTTGATAATAAAATCGTTGAATTTATCGCCCGAGGCCGTCAATTTGATCGTATAAGTATCGCCGCTCTCCGACAGCACCATATCGTTCGTGAACGCCTTCAGCTTGTCGAGCTGCTTGGACGGATCGAATTGCTCGTTGGACAACCCTTGTATCGCCGCGTTCATTTGCTCCGCCGGAAGCTTCATCCACGATCCGGAAGTAGGATCCTTCATGTACAAGCCGTTCTTGACATAGTACATTTCCATGTTCACATTTTGTCCCGCCGTATTCATGCTCATCACTTGCTTGAACATGGTTTCCGGCTTCATGACTAGATCCATATCGATTTTGGAGGCAATATCCGTCTTGTTGCCGCCCTGTTCGATCTGCTGCTTCATGTTCATGCTGACCGTATAGCTTTCAAGCTTGGCAGCTCCCTCGATCGATTTCGCAAAAACCGCCGCCGCTCCTCCCGCCTGCGGCGCTTCCGAAGGTTTGGCGCTCGGCGAAGCCGATGCCGATGCGGATGGCGAAACGGACGCTGCTCCGCCCGGACTTGCCGATGCCGATGGCTGGGCTCCCGTGTCCGCCGCTTTTTGACCGCAAGCCGTAACGGCCAGAAGGCTCCCTCCGAGCAGTGCGGCCATGATCAGTTTGGCCATTCTTTTTCTCTGTGTCATCTGTCAGTTTCCTCCCTTTCCGAATTCTTGTGGATTATACCATATATGGCAGACAGAAAAACCGACCGATCGTCCCATGGCCCAAGGACCATGAACGAGCAGCCGGTTTAGCCGATTGTTCTTATTTACTTATCGTAACTGTGCTGCTTGCCCGGAAGCTTCCGCTGGGGCTGGCCGCCTCCCTGGCGCTGCTTGTTTTTCTCGTCTTTTTGCTGCGTATCGTGAACCTTTTTCACAAAATCGCCTGTGCTTTCCATCTGCCGTCCCTCCTTTCCGGTTTTTAGCATTCTTCCGATGCGGGTTTCCGATACGTCCTTGCTCCGCCTTTTTCGCTCAAGCCTGCCGTGATAAAAATCACAGCGATTTTGTAATGCCATTCACAGAATTAATAGGCGATTTATGAGATAATTAGGAAAATTGGCACGGAATCGGGACAGATCATCGATCTTCCCTATAGTAAGGAGGAATTCATGAGACTGGTACCAACGACGGATTGTTTACCGGGCATGCGGTTGGGCAAAGCGGTATTTTCCGAAGAGGGAAATATTTTGCTCGGCGCCCATGTGGAGCTTTCCGAATCCTTAATTAACCGACTCTATAAGATGGGCTTCGACTTTCTGTTCATCGAGGACGGCAGGACGGAAGATATCGCAATCCGCGACCCCATTTCGGACGAGACGCGGCGAGTTGCGCTGCAAGCCATTCATACCGCCTATCGCACGTTCGGTAAAGATCCGGATCCTCTGAATACGGTCGAATACGGTTTGGTCATCAAGCAGCTCCGTCAAGTCATGACGCTTATTCTGGATGAGTTGAGCGCCGAGAAGCAGGATACGATCATGCTGCTTAATATGAATGTGATGAAGCCGGACGACTGGGAAAAATCCCGCTGCCAGAACGCCCTGAACGTCTGCATGTATGCGGCGATGATGGGCAATATCGAAGGATATTCGCCCGAGCAGCTCGAAACGATCGCGCTCGGCAGCCTTCTGCACGACGTCGGGAACGCCAAAATCCCTAGCCGGCTGCTCCGCAAAGCATCCAAGCTGACCCCTTACGAGTACAAGGAAGTGCAGAAGCATACGGAAATCGGTTATGAGCTTATCCGCAGCAACATGAACGTCCACCCCGACGCTGCGCTATGCGTACTCCAACACCACGAAAGAATCGACGGCAACGGATATCCTCACGGGATTAGAGGGAAAGAAATACTCGAGCAAGCGAACTGGATCGGACTTCTTGACGCATACGACGCCATGACGAATCCGCGCGCCTACCGCCAAGCGCTGCTGCCGCACGAAGCGCTGGACATCTTGTTCGGGAGTGCGGGAACCTGCTACGATTTGCACAAAGTAAGGCTTTTTCGCAACCATATCGCCATCTACCCCATCGGCATGAGCGTAACGTTAAGCACCGGCGAAAGCGGCATCGTTTCCGGCATACACCCCCTTTTCAAGCATAGGCCAACCGTACGGGTCCTGCATAATCCTAAAGGCGAACCGCTTAAAATTCCGTATGAAGTCGATTTGTCGACCCATCTGTCCATCATGATCGATAGCGTCGCCGGCCACAAAAAAATGTTGTCCAACCATGCAGGACTTCCTGCGGCTTTTAGCGAATCCATAAAGATTGCAATCAAATAAGAAAATAATGGGTTGATTCGAATGGAAAGCCGCATTGCCGTCCTTCTGAAAAGCGTTCCCATTTTCGAGGACTTGTTGTACGAGGAACTGGAGTCGATCGTTCCGCTCTTTACCGAGCGCAAGTACAAGAAAGGATCGATCCTGTTTTGGGAAGGCGAACCCGGGGACGAGTTCTTTATTATTAAATCCGGGCTGGTCAAAATTTACCGGCTCGACGAATCGCGGGAAATCATTTTATCGATGTTTCGCGAAGGAGACTTTTTCGGGGAAATGGCGCTGTTCCGCCAAGATATGAAACGCACGGCCACGGCGGAAACGATGGAGGCGACCAGCTTCTACGTATTGTCCCGCTCGGATTTTGCCGGTTTCATGGAGAAATACCCTAAAATTTTGCTCATGCTCCTTGAAACGTTATCCGAAAGACTCCATAAAGCGAACGAACAAATACTCAGCCTAACGTTTCAGGACGTACGCACCCGCATTTACAAAACGCTGCTCCGCTTGGCGGAAGAATACGGCACGCCTTACCAGAACCGCTCGACTATTAATGTGAAGCTGACGCATCAGCAAGTCGCCGGCATGGTCGGAACGGTCCGCGAGTCGGTGACCAAGGCGTTCCTCGAGCTGCAGGACGACGGCATCATTGCGGTGCAAAATAAATTCATTATGATCAAAGACATGAACAAGCTGAGAAGCAAAATTATCCCCTCAAAGTGAAGCGGTATCTTCGAAAAAACAAACGGCAAAAACCCCCGATCGTCGTTTCGGGGGTTTTCCTTTTAGGCGCGATTCCGAATGCGCTCGTATATGCAGAAGCTGTATGCGTAAGGATTGCGCTCATCCGTAACGCCCTGCTCCTCGGAGACGAGCGTCCATTCCGCTTCGTCAAACTCGGGAAAGAACGTGTCGGCATCAAACTCGGCATCGATCCGCGTGATGTACATCTTATCTGCATAAGGCATAAACAAGCGAAACATTTCGGTGCCGCCGGTAACGAACAGCTCTTCCTCCGCAAACCGCTCCAGCGTTTCCTCCGCCGTATGCACGACGACACAGCCATCGGCTTGAAAATCGGTACTGCGCGTCAGCACGACATTCGTCCGTCCGGGCAGCGGCCGCCCGATCGATTCGTACGTTTTGCGTCCCATCAGAATCGGATGTCCCATCGTCGTCTTCTTGAAATAGGCCAAATCGGCCGGCAGCCGCCAAGGCAGCTTGTTATCCTTACCGATGGAACGATCCCGCCCCATCGCTACGATATAGGATACCGTCATGCTCTATCCCCTTCCTGACTGTTTCCGTTCCCTCGTCCGCGCTTGCCGTTAAATGGCGATTGGCGCCTTAATCGAGGGATGCGCTTCATATCCTTCCAGCTCGAAATCCTCGAACCGGTAATCGAAAATCGAATCGGGCTTGCGCTTGATCACAAGCTTCGGCAGCGGAAACGGCTCCCGTGTCAGCTGCAGCTGCACCTGTTCGATATGATTCGCGTAAATATGCACGTCCCCTCCCGTCCAGATCAGCTCGCCGGCTTCGAGGCCGCACTGCTCGGCCACCATATGGGTCAGGTAGGCGTAGCTCGCAATATTGAACGGCAGGCCGAGAAACGTATCGACCGAACGCATGTTGAACAAGCAGGACAGCTTCCCGTTTGCCACATAAAATTGGAAAGCGAAATGGCACGGCGGCAGCGCCATCCGCTCGACCTCCGCCACATTCCATGCGCTGACCAGATGACGGCGGGAATCGGGATTGCGCTTGATCTGCTCGACGACCTGACTGATCTGATCGATTCTTCTGCCGTCCGGCGCCGGCCAAGAACGCCACTGCGAACCGTATACCTCGCCGAGATCGCCGTTCTCATCCGCCCATTCGTCCCAAATCGTGACTTTGTTTTCCTGCAGGTAGCGGATATTCGTATCGCCCTTCAGAAACCAAAGAAGCTCGTGTAAAATCGAGCGAATATGAAGCTTCTTCGTCGTAAGCAGAGGAAAGCCCGCCGCCAAATCGAAGCGAAGCTGTCTGCCGAACACGGAAATCGTCCCGGTACCCGTCCGGTCCTCTTTACGCGTGCCGTTTGCCATAATATCCCGCAGCAAATCCTGATATATTTTCATTCGTGTAAGCTCCTTCGTCATCGCGTTCCAAGCATAATCATTTCATTATACGACAGGAACAGACATCAGACAATGCGCGGACACCTTCATGGAGCAGCGGCGCAGGAAAGCTGCGCCTCCCCGTTCCCCTTCAAACCGCATCTCCATGACCGCTAACTCAACAAAAGATGAGCATCAAGACGTAGCTTGATACTCATCATTTTGGTATTTATTGGCGTTCATTTTACGTCAAAATATGGCTCAGGCACGATTTCGGCTGCCGGCCCGCGACGAGCTTCCCGCCCTGGACGTAGCCTTCCTCGCGGCCCTCTAGCTCATGGATGACTTTTTCGCGCCAGCCGGCCAGCTTGGATGCGTAAGCCGGATCGGCCGCACGATTCGTTCGCTCCTGCGGATCGGCCGTCAAATCGAACAGCTGCTCCTCGCCGGTCTGCGAGAACCAGACGTATTTCTCGCTGCCGTCCGTCGCGAAATGATTCGACAGCTTGCCGAAGCTATGCTCGCCGTGAATGTATGCGCGCCAAGGCGTCTCCTGCCCCGCGCAAAGCGGCAGCAGGCTTTGGCCGTCGACGGAAGCCGGTATTTCCGCTCCCGCCGCGTCAAGCAGCGTCGGCATAATATCGCGCAGCTCGACTACCTGATCGACCTTGCTGCCCGCTTTGAAACCGAACCTTCCCGTCGGATCGTTCACGATGAACGGTATTTTGGCGCTTCCTTCGTACGGCAGCGCTTTACGGAAATAATGATGATCGCCGATCAATTCGCCGTGATCGGACGTAAACACGATGATCGTATTGCGCAGCACGCCGTACTCGTTCAGCGCGTTGAGCAGACGGCCGATCTGTTCGTCCAGATGCGTGATCAGCGCATAATAGGCGGCGCGGGCACGATTCAGACGGCGCTTCGGGATTTTGCCGTAAATGGTCGTCGGATTGAAGGCGCCCTCTTCGGCCGCTTCCTCGTCCACCCAATCGCCGATCGGCGGATCCGGCAGCTCCAAATCCTTGTACATATCGAAATAGGCTTGCGGCGGGTCCAGCGGCGAGTGCGGCCGAACGAAGGACGACCACAGGAAGAAAGGCTTGCTCGGATCGCGCCGGCGCAGGAAATCGATCGATTGCGTTACGCACCAGTTCGTCGGATGCAGCGCCTCCGGCAAATGCCACGGACGCGTTACCGTCGAGGCGTTGCAATCGAGCCCGTTGTCCATGATGTCGAGCTCCGCGCCCGCCGTCTGCCGCAGCCAAACCAAATAATCGTCGACCTGGTCGAAATGCCCGTCGACCGTGTTGTCGTTTTTGCTCCGGTTATGATGCAGGTAGCCGTCATGCAGCACGACGTTATGGAAGCCGCACAGGTTTCGGGCCGGATACACGTGCATTTTGCCCACGCACTGCGTATGATAGCCGGCTTTAGCTAGCTCTCCGGGCAACGTATGGGCATAGTTCCAAGGCACTTTATCCTGATAACCGACCCGGCCGTGCGAACGCTGGCTCATGCCGGTAAATATGGCCGCCCTTGCCGGAATGCAAGTCGGCGTCGCCGAGTAAGCGTTTCGGAACAGAACGCCCGAACTTGCCAGCCTGTCGAGATTCGGCGTTTCGATAACGGGATGACCGAGCAGACTCAAGCAATCGTATCGCATTTGGTCTACCGTAATGAATAGAAGATTCGGTTTCACTGCGATTCTTTCTCTCCCTCCGTGCGCGACTTTACCAAAGTCCTTGACCGCCCAAGCGGCGGACAAGCCAGTTCGTGAACAGCAGCATCAGCAGGCCGACGGCCGATTTGAACAACCCTGCCGCAGCAGCCAGCGAGTACCGTCCCATCGATAGGCCGATTCGGTAAACGTACGTATCTAGTATGTCCGCTACATTGTACACCATCGGATTGTATAAAATAAACACCTGATCGAAGCCTGCGTTCAAGATTTGACCCGTCCGCAGGATGAGGAGAATGACGATCGTCCCGGCTATGGAAGGAAGCGTGATGTACCGGATCGCCTGAAACCGGGTCGCCCCGTCGATTTTGGCGGCTTCATAGAGCTCGGGGTTGATGCCGGCGATCGCGGCCAAATAGATGATCGTCCCCCAGCCCGCTTCTTTCCAAATTTCCGATCCGACAAGCAGCGCGCGGAAGCTGGAAGGCTCCATGAGCGGAGACGAGTCGAAGCCGATGAACGACAAGATGCCCGATTTGGTCGAAAACAAGGTGAACATGATGCCGCCGAGCACGACCCAAGACAGAAAGTGCGGGAAATAAATGATCGTTTGGATCACTCGCTTGAAGGCGCTGCCCAGCAGCTCGTTCAGCATAATCGCGAGCAGAATCGGGAACGGAAAGCCGAAAATAAGCTTATAAAAGCTGATGTATATCGTATTTTTCAGAGCCGTCCAGAAATCGTCCGCTTCGAACAGCAGCTGAAACCATTTGAGCCCCGCCCAATCGCTCGCAAAAATGCCTTTAGCCAGCTTGAAATCCTTGAAGGCGACAATGATGCCGCCCATCGGGATATAGTGAAACAGGATGAAATAGACGAGTCCGGGTATCAGCAGGACATAGTAATACTTATAACGGTGAAACTGTCTGAGCGTCATGATCGTCACTCCTCTCCAATCCCCGCAAAGCAACGTTTTGCCGTGTAGCGTATTCCGAGTACTTAGCGGGGAGCCCCGGTTTCCGTGACATTACTTTTTCGCCTTTTTCCATTCTTCGTTGACCTGCTCTTCGATCTTCTTGCCGCCCTGTTGATAGTATTTCGTAACGAATTCGTCGAACTTGTCGACAGGCAGATCGCCGAGCACGATTTTGGAGAAGTATTCGAGCCATAGCTTGTTGATGTCCGGGTATTCGATTTGCGCGGAAACCGTCTTCCAGAACGGGTTCACCAGCACGAATTTGTTCGTGATTTCCATCGCAGCGAGTCCTTCGTCGCTCATCCAGCGGCGGTCGACGACCTGGTTCATCCTGACGGGGTTCGAAAAGCCCTGCTTATACAAATCGGAATAGGAAGCGACGAGCTGCTTGATCCGGTTTTTGTCCTTATCGTACGTGTAGTGCTCCCCTTCGATCCCGTAGGTAACAAGGTTGAAACCGCCGTTCGGGCCGTCGTTCGTCGACCAGTCGATCAATTTCGCGAGCAGCTCCGGATTTTTGGCCTTGGCCGAAATCGATTTAATGTCGCCGTAGGCGGGACCGGCTTCCGGCCATCCGTTTTTGCCTGCCGGCCCTTTAGGGGGCGTGAGCAGAGAGAAGGCGGCTGCAGGCGTCACTTTTTTGACGGAATTGATAAGCGGCTGCTTCGGATCGACGTCGAACGCGGAGCCTTCGAAAACGCCGATTTTGGAGTTGATGATTTTCTCCTCCAGCTGCTTCTTCTCCATCAACAAAAACTCGGGGTCGATTATGCCCTCCTTGTACCACGCATTCAGCAGCTTCAGCACTTCCTTCGTCTCCGGCAGCGTCATGCCCATTTTCAGCACGCCGTCCTTCTCGGCCCAGAAATTCGGGTAAATGCCAAAGGCGCCGAAAATGCCGGCAAAGCTCGTCGACGTATTCGACATTTTGGAGCCGCCAAGACCGAACGTATCGTTCTTCCCGTTCTTGTCGGGATCTTTGGTCGTAAACGCCTTCAGCACCTCATGCAGCTCGTCGATCGTCGCAGGCTGCTTCAAGCCGAGATTGTCCAGCCAGTCCTTGCGGACGATGAAGCCGTTCGTATTCGGACCGTTGAACGGCTCCGGGCGATAGCCGACCGGGAAAGCGTACAGCTTGCCCTTATAGCGGAGCGCCTCGATGTCGGAAGCCTTATAGAGCTTGCTTGCGTTCGGCATGTTTTTGATCATATCGTCGAGCGGCAGCAGTAGCCCTTCGTCCGCCATCCTCGTCATCGTCGGGATATCGAGATTGAAATAGTCCGGAAGCTCGCCGGAGGTCGCCAGCAAGTTCAGCTTGGTGAGGTATTCCTGACCGGTTGCGGGCATCGTCACGTTGAAATCGATTCCTTTAATCCCCGCCTTGTCGAGCCCCTTCAAAATCTCTTGCTTTCCCTTGCCGCCATCCGCCGGATATTCGGCTATTCCGTTGTTGCGCATAATGTTGTATGTAATCGTCTTGCCGCCGCTGTCTTTGTTTTCGTTTGGCGAGCTTGCGCCTCCGTCTTCCGTTTTGGACGAACAGGCTACGAGACCTGCGGCTACCGTGGAAACCAGCACCGTTTTGACAACATACGAAGCTTTCATCGTTTCATCCCCTTTATATGTGTTGTCCTATCGGAAGTGTACCATGGATTTCTGACTGGCGGCTTCCGAACGGATAAATCCAATACGAGAAAATGGAGCGTTCCGTTAAGACTTAACGGCACCGATCATGACGCCTTTGACGAAATATTTTTGCAGGAAGGGATATACGCATAGAATCGGAATCGCCGAGACGATAACCGTTGCGGCAATGACCGAATCGGTAGAAGAGGTGGTGACCTCGCCCGTCAGTCTAGCCAGCTCTTGGCCGCTGATGACGTCGCGCAGCATAACCGGCAGCGTGTATTTCGTTTTGTCGTTCAAGTAGATGACGGCAGCGAAAAAGTTGTTCCACCTCGCCACCGCTTCCCAAAGCGCGATTGTCGACAGCACCGGCATCGATAGCGGCAGGATAATGCGATAAAAAATGTAGATCGGATTCGCCCCGTCGATCATGGCCGACTCCTCCAGCTCCGCCGGCAGACTGACGAAAAAGCTGCGCATGACGAATACGTTGAACGCCGAAACGGCTCCCGGCAAAATGAGCGCCCACAACGAGTTGATCAGCCCTAAACCTTTGACGAGCAAATAGGTCGGTATCAGTCCGCCGCCAAACAGCATCGTGAATAGAATCAGGAACGTAACCGCATTTTTGCCCGGCATCTCGTTCTTAATAAGCGGATAGGCGGTTGACGCCGTGACGAGCGTGCTGATGACCGTTCCGATTAGCGTGATGAATATCGTGTTGCCGTAAGCCGTCCAAATGTAATTGGAGCTGAGCACCGCCTTGTAAGCGCCTGCCGTAAACTCCCTCGGCCACCAGAAGAAGCCTCCGCGCATCGCCTCCTCCATCGAACTGAACGATAGCGACATTTCGTGCCACATCGGATACAGCGTCAGCATGGTGAAGGCAAGCAGAAGCGCGCCATTCGTCCATTGAAACAATCTGCTTCCCAGCGTCAGCTTGCCATACATCGTTCACCCTCCTTTTGTCTTTTACTTTGGTCAATCGATACGCTCGCCGAGCCGTCCAGCCCGCCGCAGTCGTTTCGCGTAAACCGTGCAGCTACCTGCGTTTTTCTAGGATCGGATCGGCTCCGCTCCCGGAATGAGCGATTGATGAATACGCTCTCATTATGGTTCGGAACGCGGCCGTTCAGCAAGGTGGACTATTTGCTTTCGTGTGAAAAAACAGCATACGGACAAGCTTTAAGACAGAAATTTAACATTGCGGATGCTTTTTGCACATGAATGATGGCATGCATTCCTTTAAGGCAACAAAGCAATACTGCATAACAGCGATTTTGCGTTAATGTAAGTTATTGTAAATTGCTTCGCGATGCTCTATAATTCATTACAATTTAACCCTGCAGCGTAATTGTATTGCTTGGCCAAGCGACGCCGCATTGGGGCGAAATTGCTTTATTCCATTCACGCAAGCCTTGCTTGCTTCATACATGCCCACGACGATGAAAGAGAAAAGTACGCCGAGATGTCCTTGACAGGGACGGTGCGCCGGAGACTGAGAGCGCCCGAAAGGAAACAACGGCCGAAGTTCGCTCCCGAGTCGATGCTTGAACGGTTCTCCGGCTTTTGGCTTCGGAGACCAGTAGAGTGATCCGGCCGCACGCCGTTACCGTGCTTAAGCGAGAAACGATGTCCGATTGCGCCGAATGCGCGCGGTCGCCTGCGTCCTTCCGGATTCGTAACAAGACTTTGTCTTGAACGATCAGCCGGTATCAAACACAGGAACGCGTTTCTAATAAGGGTGGTACCACGGTTCCCCGTCCCTTGCGGATGGGGGCCTTTTTGCATTAATAATCACTTATACGAAAAAGGAGTGGAACAACGATGGGGAACAAGGAATTGGAAGAGCTTCGCGCTCAAATCGACGAGATTAATGAGAAGCTGCTGGCGTTGATCGGCAAACGGGGGTACATTTCCCAGGAAATCGCTAAGGCTAAAGACATGCAAGGGCTGCCCAAATTCGATCCGGTCCGCGAACGCGAGATGCTGGATAAGCTGGCCGCCTTGAATGAAGGCCCGTTCGATGAAGCGACGATTCGTCATCTGTTCAAGCAATTGTTCAAGGCATCGCTCGACCTGCAGCAAAGCGATAAGAAGAAGCATCTGCTCGTTAGCCGCAAGAAGCAGTCGGATGACACCATCGTAACGGCCAAAGGAGTGGCGGTTGGCGGAGGTGCGCATCTGATGGTGGCGGGGCCCTGCTCGGTGGAAAGCTATGAGCAAACGCGCGCGGTTGCAGCAGCCTTGAAAGCCGCTGGGGTGAAAGTCATGCGCGGCGGCGCCTTCAAGCCCCGTACATCTCCTTACGATTTTCAGGGACTCGGCATCGAGGGCCTAAAAATTTTGAAGGAGGTCGCGGACGAATTCGGACTCGTCACGATCAGCGAAATCGTCAATCCGGCGCACATCGAAGTTGCGCAACAGTATATCGATGTCATCCAGATCGGCGCCCGCAATATGCAAAATTTCGAACTGCTAAAGGCGGCCGGCGAAGCTACGATTCCTGTCTTACTGAAGCGCGGCATCGCAGCGACGATGGACGAATTTTTGCTGGCGGCGGAATATATCGTCTCCCGCGGCAACGGCCAAGTGATGCTGATCGAGCGGGGGATCCGCACCTACGAGAAATGGACGCGCAACACGCTCGACATTTCGGCGGTGCCGATCCTGAAGCAGGAGTCGCATCTGCCTGTGCTCGTCGACGTGAGCCATTCGACAGGCCGAAAGGACATCGTGCTTCCTTGCGCCAAAGCCGCTCTCGCCGCCGGCGCCGACGGCATCATGATCGAAGCCCATCCCGATCCGGCTACCGCGCTTTCCGACGCGGATCAGCAGCTAACGCTTGAGCAGTTCGATGCTTTTTACACGCAGCTGAAGGCTTCTGGATTGTTCCGCGAGGCTTGAGGGGCGAAGGAATCCGTTCAAGATGGTGAGTTGGACGTTGCTGGAGCGGAAGTGCGGGATGTTGCTTGGAGAAGTGCGATGTTACTGGTGTAGTGCGACGTTGCTGGGGAGTGCGACGTTGGTGGCGTAGTGCGAAGTTGCTGGGGAATGCGACAATTCTGACGAAGTGCGACGTTGCTGGGGAGTGCGACATTTCTGGCGTTGTGCGATGTTGCTGGGGAGTGCGACATTTCGTGCCACGTTTCTGGGGAGTGCACGTTTCTGGCGTAGTGCGACGTTGCTGGGGAGTGCGACGTTTCTGGGGAGTGCGACGTTGCTGGGGAGTGCGACATTTCTGGTGTAGTGCGATGTTGCTGGGAATGCGACTTTTCTATCGTAGTGCGACGTTTCTGGGGAGTGCGACATTTCTGACGTAGTGCGACGTTGCTGGCGTTGTGCGATGTTGCTGGGGAGTGCGACGTTGCTGGGGAATGCGACATTTCTCGAAGTACGATGTTACTGGGGAGTGCGACGTTTCTATCGTAGCGCGACTTTTCTGGGGAGTGCGACGTTTCTGCGTAGTGCGACGTTGCTGAATGGCGCGGATAGTGAACTTTGCTTCACTAATAGTGAAGCAAAGTTCACTATATTTCTGCCTTTGACCCCCTTTTGCTCCAATAGTGAATCAAACGAGACTATTTGGCTCTAAAGTTCATTATTAGTGAACTTTTCTTCACTAAACTGCTTTGAGAGCTCTTCAGATGGGTATTTAGTGAAGTTAGATTCACTAATTGTGAACTTGTCTTCACTATATTCTTCCTTCAGCTCGATAATGAGAAAAGGCTGATCCAAAGCCAAAAAATCCGCTTTGGGATCAGCCTTTTTTTTACCTAATGGTGTTTTATCTTTGAAACTTACTCTTACTCGTCCACTATCTTCATAATCCTTCAACCTGAGATTGCTTCCATGGCTTCATTACATTCCATAACGCTTATCCTAAACGTTAAGACTACTTCCATGGTTCCATTATTTCCCGAATGCTCATCCCAGTTAAGCTACGCAGGCCGCTACCCATTCAACGCCTCATCAGGCGTCTATCTCAGCTAGCACGGTGGCGACTATTCCGATTGCTGTGCAGACCGCCGGTAAGCTTCGAGCAACGTTACGACCGGAATGCCGTCGATCGTCATGCCGTCCAGCTTGCAGTTGCCGATCGTTACCCCGCTCAAGTCGCAGTCGGTAATGACGCTGCCGCCAAGCTGGCAATGCTCGAAACGAAGCGGACGCTGCGTAACGCCCTCTTCATAGGCCGGGTGTCCGACCGGGGGCACCCCGATATTATGGATATAAGCGCCACCGAGCTGAGCGCCGTCGATTTCGAGGTCGCTGAGATTGGCATCGCTAATTTTAGCGTTCGTAAAAGAAATATTTTGCAATCGGGTCCCGTTCAAATTGGAGCACTCCACGGAAAGCCCGAGCATGGCGACATTCTTCATTCGGACATTCTCTCCGATAGCGTTCGTAAACGTCGATCCGGTGATCGACGCGTTCTCCACCTCCAGCCGAAGCGGTTCGTTGCGGTTCTTGAGAGCGATCGGCTCGTTCGGTACGAAAGCCGCTTCCGCGATCTCCGCAGCCTCTTCCTGCACAACCCAGCCGTTCTCCGTGTAAAGCTCCGCGACATCGTCTGCCGTTAGAGCGCGCTCGTACATGCGAATATCGTCAATGATGCCCTTGAAGAAAAAATAAGGCTCATCCGTCGATTTGCGGCCGATAAATAACGGCTCCTCCGGGTGCAGGGAAAGTCGGTCCTGCTGCGAGCCAGTCAATTTGCCGTTCCGATACAGCCTATGTGACTCGCCGTCGACTACCGCCACGAGATGGTACCACTTCCCCCTCTGAAGCGGTTCCCGGTCGATGATGTCCGTCGCGGTCATGAACCGGTGCCAGGTAAACGTATCGTTATATGTACTAAGCTGAAAGGATCTCCGCTCATGATGACCATCCTGGGCAATGATGCAGTTATTCCACCATCCCAGCCTCGCGTCGGGACTATACTGTACCCATAAGGAAACCGAAAACCGTTCCGGGTGAACGGGCGGCGCCGGAGAGACTACGATGTAGCTGGTTGCGCCGTCAAACTTGTAAGCGCTGTCCGGGTTTCCAAAACGATCCTCCGCAAGCTCGGCGCCGAACACCGTCCCGTGCCGATCGTTGCCGCTAGAATCACTCGCGCTGCCCTGAAACAAATATTCCGCTAGTAAGCCGTCATTAAGCTTCAACGTCAATGCAAATCCTCCTCTTTTATGCATCCATGAGTTTCACTTTCCATTATACGGAACATTTGTTCGTTTGTAAATATATGGTTTATATAGAGAAATACAGGCGGCCGCCGTTCATACTTCCGTTCCCTTCCCTCCAACTTTGCGTGCCAAGTTCTCAAGGATGTAAAAAGGCCGCTCTTTAGAGCCACCTTTGAAGAATTTCGGTTATTTTTGCTCCAGCTGCATTTTGCGGAATTCGCCGGGCGTGACCGCCTCGTATTTTTTGAAAAAGCGGATAAAGCTGTGCACGTCGGCGTAGCCGATCATGCCGCTTATTTCTTGCAGCGAGTATTTGCGGTTGTCCTTGAGCAGCTCCTTGCTGCATGCGATTCGGTGCTTCGTCAAGTAATCGAGCGGAGAATGACCGGTCTCCGCCTTGAAAATGCGGCTCAAATAGCTGCTGCTGAGGCCGACATGGTCTGCGATATCGCTGATCGAGATCGGGCTGCGGTAATGGCTTTCCATGTAGGCGATCGATTTATCGATATACATGTTATTATTCCGTTTGTCCTGCTGCGGGTCCAGCCGGTTCATCATTGCGCCAAGCGACGTGAGGATGAATTGCTCCAGCTCTTTGTTGTTGCGGCAATCATGAATCTTCATGATCTGGATCGTCCGGAGCGCATCGGTATCGTAACCGTCCTGCAGCAGCTCGTTCATAACGGTGCTGAGCAGCATGACGATCATTTCCTGCGTACGTTCGTACGAATATTTGTCGCTGTAAATGTAATGGCGAAATAGCGCGGCGACGGCATCATTCATCTTTTTGGCATCCATCGCCTTTACGCTGCCGATTAGCAGCTTCTGAATCGCAAACGGGTATTCGAAGCCCCTGTCCGACGGCGTATCGTGCATGAAGACGACATCGGATTTGTTGTACAGCGCTTTGAAGTTCGTACCGCGCCGCGCTTGGGCGAACGATTCGTGCAGATCATGGAGCGAACGGCACGCTTTGCCGAACGAAAATTGGAGATCGAGCTGGAACTGCATATGTACGGAATCGCTGACTGCGCGGCAGGATTCGGTAATCGTCTGCTTCCAGAGCCGTTCGTCCGGCTCGATGCCGAAGTTGAGCACGTAGGCAAAGCGTCCCTCGTCCAGCATCGTCCCGTAAGCGAGGAATGCATCGCGGAACGTTGTCTCGATTAAGCCGAATACGTACAGCTTGATTTTGTTGTAATCCTCGGAGCTTGCATACTCGCGCATGTCGGTATCGACGATACAAACCGTATAATAGGGCAGCTCGACATGAATACCGACTTGTTGGAGCTGCCCCAGCGTCGTCGTCGCATCGGTTCCGTTGTTGTGAAGCAAATCATAAATAAGACGGTGGCGAATAAGCGGCTCGTGTTGCTCCATCGTCGAGCGGACCTGCCTGTTTTCGTCGATGAGATGATCGATTCCTTTTCGTACGAGCGTATACTCGTCATCGGTGCTCGGATGGAAAGCATGCGTAAAGTTGGACGCGTAGCTTTTCAATATTTTTTTCCAAGGACTGTAGAACATAAAAGCAAACGTGTACGATAGCACAAGCCCCAGAGCGATCACCAGAATCGAGATTTGGCCAATTGCATAAAACTTATCCGTCAACTGGTGCTTATAAAGGGAGTACGGCGTCAACTGGACGATCATCCAGGAGCTTACCGGTGCTTCCAAAACGTTCGTAAAGTACTGCTCGTCGCCTAGCTTCCGGATCGATTGTTTTTCCGTTTTCGGTATGCCGTTGGCCTGAACGTCATCGGTCAGCAGCTTGGCCAGCGCGCCGTCGCGGCTAGAGAACAGCACATTCCCGTTGTCCCTGTCAACGATATAGTAATGGGGCGTCTTAGCGGAAACCGTCTTTTGCAGCGTTCCAAAAAAGCTGTCCTTGCTCACGTTGACGATCAGCTGACCGAGCTCGAATTTACCCGTAAGCGGAAGCTTGCGCTTAAACGAAATGACTTCCTCCGACCGCACGTCCGTCGCACTGCGCACGCTGCGAACTTCATAGCCGGCCGCAGCCTCGTCGCCGCCGACGGCACCGTCGATATACGCTTTGTCGTAAAACTCCTCACGCAGATAAAAGCCTTCGTTCGTCGTCAGTACTTTATCCGTCAGCTTGAAGTAGACATAAACCGAGTGGATCATCCGGCTTGGCGACGTTTGATTAATCAAATTCGATTTCAGTACGTTGAAATCGTAAATGCTAGACTGGAACGGATTGGATAACAACTCGTTTAAGTTGGACATGAACGACAGTTGCAGCGATATCCCGTCGAAGCTGCTCAGCATCGTCGAGATTTGCGCAGATAAATGATGGTTGTCGATCGAAGCCGTCTTTTTGTATTCGTCCTTCAACTCGCCGGAATACGCGTAAAAATAAAACGAGCCGATCAGCACCGTCGGGATAAAGATCGTGAGCAGATAGGAGAGCAGTATTTTGTTAAATACCGTCATCGTGACATATTTCCGCAACCTGTGCCCCTTCCTTTCTCGTTCGATGGTTCTAATGAATCCTGCATTCCGGCGAATCTGATGAATCGAATGAATGCGACGATTCTAATGGATCCGATGAATCCGGCGAAACCGATGAATGCAATAAATCCGACTGTTCCGATTACCGAGGCAGCAGCCTCTTGAGCCGCAACTTCGGCATGGCGAATCGCCTTTTTTGTATGCGCTTTCATATCACAATACCGTGATTGTTACATTCTAGTATACCGTGCTGCCCTTCATACTTGCAATCCAAATCCCCCGCCAAACGCATCTGAACATGCAGATTTTTGCGCGGGGGAAATGGCTATAATGAAAGAACAGAATGTCTAAGCGGCGCTATTCTCGCGTCCCCAATTGACGACAAGCACCGCGATATCGTCGGATTGCGGCGCCCCGTCCGCAAATCGGTCTACGCTGGCGAGAAGCTCGTGCGCACCCTCTTCCGCCGAAAGCAAGGCCACGCTCGGCAGCAATTCGGACAAACGCGCGGTTCCGAACTGGCGCCGTTCGGCATCCTCCGCTTCCGTTATGCCGTCCGTATACAAGACCACGCTGTCGCCGGGAGTCAGCGTGACGCGCTGATCGTAATACGGCGCTTCCTCCATCGCCCCGAGCGGCAGTCCTTTACGGCTTTTCAGCGGCGCTACCGCCCCATTCTCGCTTACGACATACGCCGTGCAATGCCCTCCGTCGCTGTACGTCAAGTCGCCGGTTTCCATATCCAGCAAGCCGCACCATATCGTAGCGAACATCGCCGACTCGTCCCGGCACAGCTCCTCGTTCACTTCGCTAAGCACCTCGCCGGGAAAACGTCCCGGCATCATCCGCGCTTTGAGCAGCGTCAACGTTACCGCCATAAAGAGCGCCGCAGGAATGCCTTTATCCGAAACGTCACCCAATATGATGAACAAATGTCTGCCGTCGATCGGATAATAGTTGTAAAAATCGCCGCCAACCTCGCGAGCCGGACGGAGCAGCGCTCCTACTTCGGCTTTATGCATGGCCGGACGGGCAGTATCCCCTTCCGCAGCAGCGGCAACCTCCTCGGCAGCCCCGTGGTAAAGCTCATACGGGATGGCGCTGAACGTTTCCGTCGCCGCTTTCGGCAGGAAGCTCATTTGAATGTCTCTTGCGATCCGAAGCTCGCTTTCCATTTTTTCCTTTACCGTCGTCGTATCTCTCAACGCCTGAAGCGACTTCTCTAGCGCCTCATACAAGGCCGCGTTCTCGAGCGCGATTGCGGTAGGAGCCGCAATCGATTTCAGCAGCTGCTCGTCGCGGTCGTCGAACGGCTTTTTCCCGCGTTTATTCAGAACCTGGATCACGCCGACTACCTCGCCGCGATTCATGACGGGAACGCAAAGCATGTTCCGCGTCTCGTATTCAACCTTTTTCGCCACCTTGCTGGACCAGCGGGGGTCGCGTGCCGCATCGTCTATCCTGACGGATTCGCCGGTTTGCGCCACCCAGCCGGCAATGCCTTCGCCCATGGCGAGCCGAATTTCGCGCACTTCTTCCCCTTTGCTGCCTAACGCCAATTCAAAATAAAGCTCGCCGGTATGCATGTCCACAAGGATGATGGAGGAGGCTTCGGCGTTTACGACATCCGCCGTCGCTTTCATAATCGTTTGCAAAAGATCTTGCTTGTGGATCGTCGAATTGATTTCAAGGCTGACCTCGAACAACATCCGGGTCCGCTCCAGATCATGCTCCGCCGTACGTCTTTTTTTCCGTTCAGCAGCCCACAGCCAAGCAGAGGCGGCAACCGCGCAGCCAAGCAGCCATACCGCAGCAAGCATCCGAATCACCTCGTAACCTTTATTACACCGCAACCGCCTGCAGCGCTTCTTCTTCCGAGCCGTATATGGCAAAAATCGAGCTGAAGCCCGACATATCGAACACTTCCTGCACCTGCTCCGTCAATTGGCATAGCGCCAGCTTCCCGCCGATCGCCTTCATCTTCTTCGCCGCCAGAAGCAAGCTGCGCAAGCCTGCGCTGCTTACGTACTCGAGCTCCGACATCGCGAAGACGAAGCTCTTCTTTCCTTGCTCCACGAATTTCCCGAATGCCTTCTCAAGCGTGCCGGACGTATTCGGGTCCAGCCTTCCTTGTAAGGTCATGACGATCGCATCTCCGATCGCACGCTCTTCCACTCTCATGGGGTTCCCTCCGAATTCTTGTTTCGTTTCGTAGTCAGTCTGGTTATATTGTAACGCCCAGCCCGCTCATAAGCCACTTGTTCCATGATCCGCGTAACCAAATGAATACCGAGTCCGCCGATTTCCCGTTCCTCCACGTCCAATGTAAGATCCGGGGTGCCGCGGCTGCCGAAAGGATCGAATGGACGGCCGTCGTCCTCGATGACCAAAGCCACTTCCTCGCCCGAAAACGTCACCGAAATACGTATCGTCCGTTCATCTTCGTCTTCATAACCGTAAGAAATCGTGTTCGTAATCAGCTCGTCGCACGCGAGCTGCAAATGGAATGACGTTCCGGCATTCATGTTCTGTTCTTCGCAAATCGTCATAAGCCGGTCTGTCACATGCGTTAATTCCGAAAGCCGATTCTTGATCTCAATCGTGTAAGCATTCGTCAACGTCATCACCGCCATCCGTTTCGTTAACCGCCAAACGAGACTACCCCATCTTCATCAGCATGCTCTCCAGCAAACGAACCCGTGCTCCCGATGCGTGCAGAAGCCCGATTCCGATCTCCGGATAGAGCCGGACAAGCCGGGATAACCCCTCTCCCTTGAGGGCAAGTACGCGAACCTCGTCAAAAATCGCCTGAGCCGTCACAGCCGACGGAGAACGGTCAAGCGCCGTCGTATCCCCGAACGCTTCCTTCTGGCCGAGCACGCCGATCGTTCCTTCCCAGCCGTTTGCCGAAGACGCTGCGCTAAGTTCCACCGTCCCTTCGACGATAATGTACATCGTGGGATTCGGTTCGCCCTGCTGGAGCAGGACCGTTTGGTCCGGGTACGTTTCCTCTTGGGCGATGCCTGCGATCAGTCCCAGCTCGTCGACAGACAGATGGGAAAACAACGTCACCTGCTTCAAAAAGATTACTTTATCCAGCATGCTTAAATATTTGCGTTCTTCCTGCATCGTTCCCCGCTCCATTCCGGCCAGCGCGTGAGCCGCGATTTCCTTCAGCCAATGATCCGACCAGCCTGACGCCGCAATCAATATCGACTTCCCGTCTTCGTTCGGTACGCGAGCCGTCTCCTTGGCTCCCTTGAACAGCTCGAGCAAAGCCTGCGACAATCGGCGGTCGCCGATGCCTTCCGCCAATATTTCAAGCCCGTTCTCGCGCGTCTCCTCGTCCTGGTCTTCAATCGACTGGCGTACCGAGGCGACAACCTGCTCGTCGGCCAGCTTCTCGAGCACCAACCAAACCGTATCGCTGAGGTCAAGCCGTATTTCCCGGTAACGTTGCTCCGCGAGGACAGCCAGCTCCGGCTCGTTCAACCGCTCAAGCTCGGCGGACAGCCGTTGTCCGTCTTGGGCACCGGCGATTCGCGCGGCACATGTCTCTACGAGCACATCGCGTACTTTCCCGCTCGGCAAAATACCGCACAGAGCGGAAACCGACGCTTTCCAAACAAGCGGATGTTCGTCCCGAAGCCCTTTATACAAATGCGCGGCTCCGGCGTCGCCGATCGTCGTCATCGCTTCGATCAGCGCCCGGCGAAGCTCTTGATCCGCGGCCGGAAACATAGCCAGCATGCGCGGCACCGCATCGGCAAGCCGCAGCAAACCGAGGCAGCGTACCGCGGCAACCTTCACCGCCGGCCGCTCGTCGTCCAACAAAGCTGAAACGGCCTGCGTGTACGACGACAGCCGCAGCTCGCCGATCGCGCGGCAGGCTTCTACCGCGCCTGCGCCTCCGGCCGCAAGCAGCTTGTCCAGCGCCTCGCCGCAGGCGGAGTAGCTCTCTTCGCTGCGCAGCGCATAGAGCGACTTCACCGCTTCGGCAATCACGCGCGGATGCTTGTCAAGCAATTTCATGCGCACGAAGAAATGGGCCTGGCTGCGCATATGATCGGCTCTGGCAAGCAGACGAACGCCTTCGCTGCGCACTTCCTCGTCCTCGTCCTCCAGGAAGGAAGCCACCTTCGCCAGCGCTTCGATTCCCGCTCCCTTCAAGCTCATGGCTTTCAGCGCGGCTACGCGGATCCGCGGACTCGCGTCGCTAACGACTTCGACCAGCTGCGGCAACAGCGCCGAATCCTTGGCATGGCCGACAATTTCGAGAGCGACCTCGCGGACGTGCTCGCTCGGGTGTTTCAGGAAGCCGACTACGCCGGCCAGCGCTTTCGCATGTTTGATGCCCCCGAGAAAGGAAGCGGCCAATTCGGAAATTTGCGTTTGCAAGGATTGGACGCTTCGCACCAGCTCGTTGACATAGAGCATACGCCCATACCAAGCGAGTCCCAGCAACAATATTGCCAGCCCTACGCCAAGAAGCGACTGTACCTCCAGCGGCAGCCAGCGCGACGAATGGAGGAAGGAAAGCAGCGCCCCGAGCAAAATGCCGCCGGATGCGGCGATGCCCTGAGCGACAAAGCGAAAACCGTCGCGCTGCGAGATCGGCAGCATTTTGAAAAACAGCTGATAGCACGGCTCCGCGAAATAATAAAGCAGCACATAGAAAAATCCGTAGCCGAGCGATACTGCGAACAACGCAAGTCCCGTATCGATAAATATCGCGCTTAGCACGAATCCGCCCAAGAACACGACCGAAACCGCCAGAAGCAGATTGCTTGCGCCGAGCCAGTTCATCAACCGACCGGACACGGTCTGCAGTAGCAGCGATACGGTGAAGAGCAGCGTTACCATCATTCCGTAGAACGAAGTTAAATCCGCTTCGACCGGAAACCGTTGTTCCGCCGAATAAAAGTATTGGTACTCGATCATAAAATAAAGCGCCGGCATCAAGGTCATCAGCCCTACCGCACAAAGCAAGAACGGCGATTTGAGCATCGCTCGCAAGTAATACATCGAAGAAGCGGGAGCTTCCTCCGCCGTTCCGCCTCCGGCCGCAGCCGCTTGCACTTCGTTCGATGGTCTGCCTTTCTCCTTCTCGGACTTCGCCCGTTCGGTTGCGGAAAGCTGCCCGGCCGCATGTTTGCCGCCGATGCCGAAATTGGCGTCGCCCTCGAGCGTTGCCGCAACCTGTGCGGAAGCCGCGGGCCCGGCCTTTCCTCGCTGCCCCGCCCCCGTATCCCGCAGCATAAGCGGTACCAGATATCGCTTGATGGCAACGCGAAAATTGCGGTAGCCGACAAGCATCATGATCGGGGAAAGCAAGTAAACGTATTCGGTGCCGAAGGCAGGTCCGATTCCTTGCGCGAGAAAGCCGGCGGCGATGCCTCCGACAGTCGCTCCCGCCACGAACAACGGCATCAGCCGTTTGGCCTGCTGAGTCGGGCACAGGTCGAATGCCGTACTCCACAGCAGAAGCGTCATCTGCCTGACGACAAAGTTGGAGGACAAGAACAAAATCGGGTAATACCACAGCAATTCCGTGCCGCTTAGCTTGAAAAAGAGCAGCACGCCCGCGTTAAGCAGCACAGCGCCAGTCATGACAACGTATAAGGTGCGCATAAACCGCGGCTTTGACATCCGATTGGCCATCGACGCCAAAATCCAGCCTTCGAACGGCAAAATTAACGCTTCCGCCATGTAGATAAGGGGCAAGTTTTGAACGCCGAAGCGCTGATTAAAAAGCGCCATGAAGCCGGTATAATTAAGCAGCTCGGCTACGCCGCCGAAGAAAAATACCGGGAGCATCAACCACAGCTTTCGCATATCGTCGGCCCGTACGCCAAGCCATTTCCACATGTTCGTTTTCAACCCCTCCGCAGCTCAACCTCCCGGTTTCCGGCGGAAGCAGAATCGGGCTCTGTTTTCCGCGGGCGGAAGATTCCAAGGGCAACCCCGTTGCGCAGCGGTTCCACTTGGTGTTGTATGAGATCCGGCTACATCTTCTTCAAAAATGTAAGCCGGCCTTCGCCTTCGTAATAATAGTCCGGAACGTGACCGACCCCGACAAAGCCCCTCTTAATAAATAGACGCTGAACGGAATGATATTCCGGCAAATCGCAAGTGTAGGCGAGCACATAGCGCCCCCCGTTCGCACGAACGTAATCGATCATTTCATCAAAGAGCTTGCTGGCAATACCATGCTTGCGGTAATCCTTATGGACCGCAATGTAATCAAGATTGTACCCGCTTGTTTTCTGTTCGTTCTCGAACGCGCTGCACGCCCCGATTAGCTCCCCGTCTTCGTTCGTGGCATACCAGAAATTGTAATTCGGCTGCTTCAAGCTTTGGAACGGGTTATATTGGAAATGCTCGATTTCCCCTGGCGTGTAGTGCTGGTCGTCGAAAGAATCCCGCGACAGGAAAAAATCGCGAATGGATGAGGCCTCTTCCTCCGAAGCCATTAATCGAATCGTATACTGCAAGGTCTGCATCGCCTTTCCTCCCCCTCCCGCAATTAGGAAACGGACAATGTGCCGTTCCAATCCGACGTCGTGCCGTTCTGGTAGTACTCATCGCACATGTAAAAATAAAGCTTGGCCGCCTGATCCTGCCTGTTAATCTTAATGACCTGCACGAAGGCTTCGCGGGCGTCGTAAAAGCGGCCGACCTGGTACAGCTCGATGCCTCGCTCGAACAACGTCTTCGTCCGTTCCTTTAATGCACGGATCGTTTCCGGCTCCCCCTCGAACACATCGTACAGAACGAGCGGCGAATCTTTCCCGTCGACGCGGATCAATCCGAGACAGCGGTAATGAAAGCGGTCGCGTTCTATTAGCGTATTCATCACATGCTCCGTAGCCAGTACGGCAACGCCGAGCGCGTCGGTCAGCTTCTCCAGCTCGTTCGCCATATTGACGTCGTCGGAAATCACGTTGTTTTCCATCCGCTTCTCTTCTCCGATAATGCCGAGACGAAGCGGACCTTTATGGATCGCGATTCCGATATCGACCGGCAAGTACCCCGAGTTCGCCCGGTGCATGTTATAGATCTCAAGCTCCCTGCGCATCTCGATCGCGGACCGCAGCGCGTCGTCCGAGCCCGACGCATTCGGGAACAATGCCATGATGCCGGCTCCCAAATATTTGTTGACCAGCCCGCCGTTGTGGTGAACATAAGGACCGAACCGTTTCAAATACGAGTTGATGAAATTAAAGTTCTCTTCCGGCGTAAGCCTTTTGGACATCCGGTAGAACGAACGGATATTCGTTACCAGAATGCTCATATCCTGCTCTACCTGGTCGCCCAGCCGCACATCGAGAATGCTTCGTTTGTCCAAATACTGCAAAAACTGCTGCGGCACGAACCGGTAATACGCCTCGCTAAATCTCGTAATTTGCGCGATATAATCGCGGATATGCTGGGCCATCATATTGAACTTCTCGCCGAGATCCTGAACTTCGTCCCTCGTACGGATCGATACGGTCGCATCCCAGTTGCCGCTGGCAATTTCCGTGACGCTTCGGCGCAGCTTACGGATCGAAGCGAGCTGAAAATACGTCATAACCATGAACAAGAGGATAAGAACGCCCGTAATAATCGTCAGATTCTGCACGATGCCGCGCAGCAGCTGCTTGCGGTGCTGCACGATACCCTCGAGATTTTTGCTTATTTCATAAAGGCCCACCACTTCGCCTTTGGCGTTGTATAGCGGACTGAGCGCGTACATCCAGGAGCCGGTATCGTCCACCCATTGATCGGTAACGACCTTGCCCTCCTTGATCACCTGCGAATTTGCCGGCGTGCTCTCGAACGGTTGGTACATATAGGCGCTGTCGTCGTCCTCGATCAACCGGTAGATAACGCCGTTTTCTACCCGGTAAAGCGCCTTATAGAAATCGTCGCTCGTAAAATCGCTTTTACCTTCGAATACGAAATCCATACTGCGGCGGAACTGCTTGTAATCGTCGTTCATGTAATCAAGCGGAGAAGTCATTTTCTCCAGCTTGTCGCCGTCGATCAGATTGCGTCCGTTATGGGCAAGCATCGCCAGCTCCCGGAGCGATTCCTCTTCCAGCTTCTTGCTGAAGTTGGTATAGATGAAATAAGACAGCACGGACATCGAAATGACGATGATCGGCACGAACACGATAATTTGCTTGAGCATAAGCGAGACGCGCCTTTTCATAACATGTAGGTAAAAGATCAGCACGGCAACGGCAAAAGCAAACAGCGAAAGTAGCGCGGCTCCCCATGTGAGCCACCGCGTAGCCCGGTAGCTGCCGGAATAAAGCGCACTGTCCGCCGTCCGCATGACTTTCCCGTCGGAGCCGAGCTGCATGATCCGGTCGATCGCCGTCACGGTAAGGGTGCCGTCCCCGTTAACCATGATGCTCCGCATGTCGAAAAAACGGATCTCGTTGCCGATCGCCCTCTGCTCCTCCGCCGAATACAGCGTCTCCAGCACATACGGATTTTTCGGGTTAAACCGGCTGATTCCGTTCGCATAATAGTCCAAATAATAAAGATTGCCGTTTCCGTCCGCTTTCAGGCTTTCGGGGTAATTCCGGTTCGTCCGGTCTATACCCGAAAGCGGGTACACGGCCGTTGACGCGCCGCCCGCGGCAAGCGCGTAAATGTCGCCGCTGCGCGTGGAAAAATACAGGCTGCCGGGGGAAATCCCCTGTACTTCCTCCAAATACTTGTTATTCGGCAGCTTAAAGCTGAACGTCGTCTGCTTCTCGGCATCGCCTGCGCCGAACCGGTACTGCGTGACGTCCGAATCCGCATTGACATAGTAATAGAGAACGTCGCCTTGAACTTGAAGCGATTTGAAATTGCCGACTCGCAAGCGCTTTTTATTGTTTTGATCGTAATAGTCCAAGCGGTGGATAACCCTGTCGAATGCGCCATTCGGCGTGAAGCGTACGATTTGCTCCGATTTGACGCGAAGCCCGTACGAATCAAGCACCGTATTGACCGTATACAAATAACCCTTGGAATCGACAGCCAATTCGTTAAAATTGTTCAGTTCGCCCGCCGTATCCGGCGTTTCGGCAATCTGGAACTGGATGATCCCTGTCTCGTCCAACTTGTAAATGGTTTTTTTCGATCCCGCGATGACGTACATGCTTTGATCTCCGCTCATAAGCGCAGCGGACATGTTCTGCAAAGAAATGGAACGGCTTGTCGGCATTTCGACCGCCAGCTTCTGCTCCGCCGTTTGCTCCACCAGCATATTTCTGTGCAGATATGCGTACCAACCGCAAGCTCCTGCCGTGATGGCCAACAGCAAGAGCCAAACTGCAACCCTTTTCATTCGTTTCGCCTCTCCCTGACCGTCAATAAGCGGCTGTCGTTCCCCGGTGCTTTCGCAATTTAAGACAGTCCGCCGTCCAAATAACGCCGTTTATTCGCTTAATGCATACTCACTTCGATCGTCCCCGCCGATTCGTTCCAAGCAACCGTCAGCCCTAAAGCCTCCGCTACGAAACGAAGCGGTATCATCGCCCTGCCGAGAACGAGAACGGCGGCGACGCCAAGCTGCACCGGCTCTCCGTCAACATAGGCTTCACTGCTGCCGACTTGGCAAACGATAACCGTATCGTCCTTGCTGATGGTAACGGTAGACAGCTCCTGATCCCAGACTACGGAGGCTCCGAAAGCCTCTGACAGAGGCCTGATTTGGATATAGGTATTGCCGTAAATGTTTACGGGCGGCACATCGAATTTAAAATCGAGATCGCTCGAGACGATAGTTTCGACAGCCAGCGGCACTACCTCGCCGGAAGAAGCCTCGCGGATCTGCCCGGCGTATTCCGCCAGCTTCTGCAGCTCTTCGTCCGTGTATTTCCGCTTCTCCAGCACTTGCAGCTGTTCCGCCGCCAGCGCCAGCCGTCCGGCAAGCAACGGGCTCTCGACACCGGCTTCCTGCAGCGCTTCCGCCTGTTCTTCTGCTATTTCCTTAGCGGCGGCGAGCTCTTCTTTCTTCGTGAGCTGAATCTGTTCCTCCAGCGCCGCCGTAGTACCGGCAAGCAGCCCTGCCCGTTCCGCATCGCCCTGCTGCTGCGCTTCCTCAATGGCCGCTTTCAGCTTCACCTTCGCTTCTTCGAGCCCGGCAACCGTTTCGGCATAGCCGTTTTCGGCCGCCGAAAGCTTCACCTTTGCGTCGATCAGCTTCTCCAGCACGCCATCGATCGCCTGGGCTCCCGCACCCTCGGACAGCAATGCGGCGAGACGCGCTTCCAGCGTATCGACAGCTGCCGAAAGCTCCTGCAGCGTCGGCTCTGCGCCAGGACCGCCAACTCCGGCTGCTCCGCCTGTGCCTCCCGCGCCGCCTGCTCCGGCTGCTCCGCCGCTGCCTCCTGCGCCGCCAGCTCCGGCTGCTCCGCCGTTGCCTCCTGCGCCGCCAGCTCCGGCTGCTCCGCCAGTGCCTCCCGCGCCGCCAGCTCCGGCTGCTCCGCCGCTGCCTCCTGCGCCGCCTGCCCCGGCTGCTCCGCCTGTGCCTCCCGCGCCGCCAGCTCCGGCTGCTCCGCCGCTGTCTCCTGCGCCGCCAGCTCCGGCTGCTCCGCCGCTGCCTCCTGCTCCGCCGCTTCCTCCTGCGCCGCCAGCTCCGGCTGCTCCGCCGCTGCCTCCTGCGCCGCCTGCCCCGGCTGCTCCGCCTGTGCCTCCCGCGCCGCCAGCTCCGGCTGCTCCGCCGCTGCCTCCTGCGCCGCCAGCTCCGGCTGCTCCGCCGCTGCCTCCTGCGCCGCCAGCTCCGGCTGCTCCGCCAGTGCCTCCCGCGCCGCCAGCTCCGGCTGCTCCGCCGCTGCCTCCTGCGCCGCCAGCTCCGGCTGCTCCGCCAGTGCCTCCCGCGCCGCCAGCTCCGGCTGCTCCGCCATTGCCTCCTGCGCCGCCAGCTCCGGCTGCTCCGCCATTGCCTCCCGCGCCGCCAGCTCCGGCCGCTCCGCCATTGCCTCCTGCGCCGCCAGCTTCGGCCGCTCCGCCGCTGCCTCCCGCGCCGCCAGCTCCGGCTGCTCCGCCGCTGCCTTCCGCGCCGCCAGCCGCTTCGCCGTTAGCTTCGGCTTCCAGCGCTTCCGCGGCCGCATCCGAGCTGCCGATCAGCGCCAGCTGCGCCTCCGCCACCCGCGAGTTGCCCTCGAGCAGCGCCTCCAGCAGCTTGTCCTGGGCTGCCAGCTCCGTACCTTCGGCCGAAAGCTTGCTAAGCTCCTGCACCTTGCCGTCTTCCTCCGCAAGATCGTATTCTTCTTTATTTTTTTTGCGATCCTTCGCAAGCGCTTCCCTCGCTTTGCGAAGCTCGGCAGCCGGCATCGCCGCGGTCACTTCTCCCGGCTTCAAAATACGAAGCAAAAATTTCATTTCCGCAACCTTATCCTCCGCAACTGCCGGCTGTCCTTGCGGGTTGACGATCGCCGAAGCTTCGGTCGCATTCTCGATATTCATCCAAGCTCCGCCGGCGTATTCCGATTTGTACAGAATGCCTTGTCCCGACGTGTCGATCGTCTTCTGGGCCGCTTTGAAATTAGACGGCGTCAACGCGTCGCGATGAATGATGTATGAACCGACGATCAGAGATCCGACTGGAACGTCAAGCTTTCCGGAGGACGATACCGTACCCGATTTATCCGGCAAGTCCTTCTTCGCTCCGTCCTGGGCGGGCGCTATCTTCAACGCGCCTGATGCGCCGTATCCTTCGGGCTTTCCTTCCGCAACGACTGCGTCTCCCTTGTACAGCTTGACGACCAGCGTATCCGCGCTGCCGAACACGAAGCTCAAATGACGCAGCCGCTCCTTCAACTTGACGGTTTGACCGATTTGCAGCCCTCCCGGCGTAAACACCGCGTATCGGTCCGCCTTAAGCTCCTTATCCGCCGCTTTGTCCAGCTTCAGCGAGAACTCCCCGATCATCGAAGGCACGGTCTGTTTCATCGACCAGGTGCCGGTCAGACCTTTTGCCTGCTTCGGCGCTCCGCCGATTGCCTTCAAGCCGTCATCTACTTCATGATAGGGCAGCTCGCCGGGACTATAGCCGCTCTCAAGCGCGCTGCCCGTATCGAGATTCAGCTTCGATACGGCGGACAAGTAGCCGAACTGGCTTGACAACACGCCGCTCGACGCCTGCTCGAGAGCTTCCTTCGCCTTGCCCAGCTCCTCCTGCTGAAGCAGTCCGAGCTTGTGCTTGCGTTCCGCTAAAGCCAGCTCCTCCTTCGCTTTGTCCCTGTCCTTCAGCGCCTGAACATAGGTCTCCTCCGCCGACTTTCCGCCCAAATACGATTGCTTGACAGCTTCCGTGACCGCCTTACGCGCTTCTTTTTCTTGTATGACCGCTTTATTCCGCTCGAGCATCGATACCGGAAGGGAGTACTTCTGGTCGTCGAAATACCGAAGCCCGTCGAATTCGCCCTGAAACAGCGATTTGGGAATCGGAATAAACAGCAGCCAGAAGAACCCTTCCCACTTCTTCTTGATCTGTGTCAGCATGTCTTCGTAGACCGCCATGAACGCATCGTTGTCGAGGTCCTGAATCTTGACCATGCTTTCGACGGCCCGCGTCGGACCGCTGCCGAACTTGCTTATGTACAGCTTGCGCGTCGTCGCTACCCGCGAGTCGGCCAGCTTTCGGTTCTCCACCGCTTTAAAAAGCTCCAAGCTGGACTTCTCCGCAGCCGCAATGAAGCTCCATAGCCTGTCTTGGTTCAAATTCGTATAATAAGGCTGAAAATCGAACGAAACCGGCTTATCGAGATCCTTGCCGATTTTATCTCCGAGCGCCAGTCTCGCGCCTTTGGCCGCCAGGCTGGCCACCTTCATGTCGGAACGCGACTTTTCCAGCTTCTGCTCCGCTTCGTCCGACTCTTGCTTTGCCGAGGCCGAAACCTTTAGCTTCGTCCGCGCTTCCTTAGCCAGACGCTCCGCTTCAGCCAGCTTTGCGCTTGCGCCTTGTTCTCCCAGCGAAGCTTGAACCGCAGAGAGAAACAGCGTTTCCACTTCATATTTCACTTTTTTTTGCTTCGCGAGGAGCGACTGCTCCGCTTCGATCAGCTGTTTTTTGGCTTCCGGAACCTTTAGCTCAATTTCCAGATCCTTGCTTAAACTATGCGGCTTGGCAAAGAGACTCCGGTCCTTCGCTTCCTGATTTTTGATCGCCTGCTGAGCCTGTTGGTACTCCGTTCTTTTTTTCGTCAGCTCCGTTCTTGCTTCCTTAAGAGCCGGGCTCGCTTTCAGCCCCTCCTGCATCGCTTCGGCAAGCGTGAGCCGCTTTTCGCCATTGTCGAATGGCGCTGCCGCAGCCGTTTGCGGCGCCGCAAATGCAAACGTCACCGACACCGCCAGACACCATTTGACAAGTCGAGTCTTGAACAACCGAATCACCCCAGAACGGTCGGTCCTTCGGCATTTTTCGCGCCGGAGGAAAGCGTACGCCATAGCGCGAAAGCATCATGACAGCCGCCCGAACCTTGTTACTTTCATACTACTATATTTACCATCCAGACGCATCTATTAATTTGAAACTAATGGAAACTCTTTCATTGCCGAGGCGCCTTGATTTGGTGTACTATGAAGATAGCTTTTTCGACAAAAATCGTCTCTTATGCAATAGATTCGAATAGCATTGGAGCCATTCGCTTAGCCCGCCGGCTAATGTTTCGGAGTCTCGGTAGTTTCCCGTACATATCCCGGCTTAACGCCTGCTTTATGGGTAATTGTGCGGAGTTTCGCTTCACTTTGTCGGGAATGAAGGAGGAATCACGTTGGGCATGCTCGTTTGCAACGGCGCGATGCTGATGTGCAGCTTCGGAGCCGCTCCCACGCCGCTCACCGTTTTGCCGGTCAATCAGGTTACCACGTCATCGCCGATCGCGAACATAATGGATCACAAACCGATGGTCAATATTAAACCGTTCGGTACCTGCAAATCGATGGCGAATCCTGCGGTCGCCGCCGCAACCGCCGCGAACAAGGGCGTTTTGACGCAAATGCCTTGCGTTCCGGTAACGGCCGCGCCATGGGCGCCGGGATCGCCCACCGTACTGATCGGGAATATGCCCGCGCTTAACAATAGTTCCAAATGCATGTGCAACTGGGCCGGCGTCATTCAAATCCAAATGCCCGGACAGTTTACGATTCAGGTGCCATAATCCGAACGGCAGATCCTCTTCCTTACGGGATTAGGCATTTAAGCAGTTCTCCATACGAAGCGAAACGAATCATGAGGTGGTAGTCGTGAGTAACGAAGCGGTGAAAACGGGCGAGAAAATTTTGAAGCCCGTGCTTCATCCTTATATTCAAACGCTGTTGAAGCCAATTCGGGAAGCGAAGAAGCTTCCCGCCGTCGCCATTCAGAAATCGCAGGCGGTGCTCCGCGGCTTCCTATCGGGCAAAGAAACTTCGCTGAGAAACTACGTCGGTATCGGAAACTACTACATATCCAAGCGCCTCCTGGTCGCTATCCTCATAATCCTTCTGGTACTCGTATATTTCCTCTTTATTAAACCGCCAGCCG
Source organism: Paenibacillus litoralis (assembly GCF_046244365.1). Classification (NCBI taxonomy): domain Bacteria; kingdom Bacillati; phylum Bacillota; class Bacilli; order Caryophanales; family Paenibacillaceae; genus Paenibacillus; species Paenibacillus litoralis. Next base: position 6,401,332 of record NZ_CP176395.1, read on the forward strand.
TTCTTGCCAAATGGTTCGGCAAAGTCCCCACCATCCAAGTATCCACTCCGAAGGCCGCATCGTTTACCGGGAAAGCGAAAGTGATCGACGAAGCCAAGGCGCCGAAATATTCGGGCGATCTGGTCGACGGCCAATATGCCGGTACGGGGAAGCTGTTTAACGACAGCGGCAAGCTTGTTTACGAAGGCCAATTCGACAAGGGGCTCAAGAACGGCGCGGGAACGCTTTTCGACGATAGCGGCAACATCGTTTACAAAGGGCAGTTTGCAGCCGACGTATACAATGGCCCCGGCATGCTCTATTTTGCGGGAAGCGGCCAAAAGATCCGTTACGAAGGGGAATTTCAGAACGGGAAGCCGGGCGGCGCCGGCAAGGAGTACTACCCGACAGGCGAGCTCAAATACGAAGGCGCGTTCAGCGCGGATACATACAGCGGCAGCGGAAAGCTCTTTTACCCCGGCGGCAAAATCCGCTACGAAGGCGGCTTCCAGGCCAGCCAATTCAGCGGTAGCGGCAAGCTTTTCAACGAACAAGGCGCCGTCCTGTACGACGGAGGTTTCCAGAACGGCAAATATTCCGGCGACGGTACGGAATTTTATCCGAACGGCTTTATGAAGTATAAGGGCGGTTTTGCCGGCGGCAGTTATCAGGGTGAAGGAGCTTCATTCTCGGAAAGCGGCGTGCCGGTATACAAAGGCGCTTTTGCGAACGGTACCTACAATGGCGCAGGAGAACGCTATGACGAAGAAGGGAAGCCGCGCTTCAAGGGCTCCTTCAAGAATAACGTCTACGAAGGGCTCGGCACGCTGTTCGATAAAGACGGCACGGCGATCGTGAAGTCGTTCTTCTCGAACGGCAATCTGCATGTTCAAGGCTTTATCGGCTTATCCAGCCAGAAAATCGAGGAAATGCTCGGCAAGCCGACGGAAGTGGCGCTGGCTGATCAGACCCCGATTGCGGCTGGCGGCGGCTCGAACGATGCTGCCTCAAGCGAAGCGAACGCGGCCGGAACGGCAAATGGCGCTCCAAACGAAGCGGCCGCCGATCCCTCCGCTAAGAAAACGGCCAACACGGTTATCGTCGGCCTGCCGAGCGCAGCTCCTGCCGGAGGCGAAAAAACGGCGGCTGCAGGCGCCGGAAGCGCGCCGCAAACGGACGGCACGGCTGCGGCCGATCCCGTCCAGCCGATGCTCGCCGGAGGCGAAGGCCGCGTTAAGCTGACGATGACCTATGCCAATCTGCAAATGGCCTTCGTTCTCGAAACGTCCAAGTCCAACCCGAAGGAAGCCGTCGTCACCGACGTTTCGTTATGGAGCAGCAAAGCGATCGCGCTTATCCAATCGAATATCGAAACGTTCAAGGATGTCAAAAAACCGAATGAGCTGGGTTACATCGTCATGGAGCTGGACAAGCCGGAGAACGCTCAAACCTATAGCAACAGCTACTTTAAGGACGATGTTTTAGTTAAGTTAACGCATGTAAACGGGGACAAGCTCGCGCATCAGCTGGACGTCACGGCCGTTCCCTTGAACGGAGGCGGCGGCTGAAGCAGCCCGCTCCCCCCTATTGACGGCTTCTTAAACGGAGGCCGTCATTTTTTCTGCGCATACGTTCTACGGAAACGGCAATTTTCAATGCTTCACTCGTTTTTACAAACATTTATTTTGCCTTTTGCCGATGTATCTCTTATCCTCGTATTGATGCTTGAAGCCAGTTAAGAGAGATCACTTATTAGGAGGAATACCTGCATCATGATACCTCATAGCGGGTCGCCGATCCAGCCTGCAGCACGCAGACCCCGTCGAGGAAGAACGGGTCTACGCATTGTACTTGCCTTTATTGCGCTTGCGCTGATCGTACATACGGTCATGTATTATGCTTTCGTACCGAAGCAGCCCGACGTTTTTCAAGGGCTGAAAAAGCCGCTCAACATCGCGCATCAAGGCGGCGAGCTGCTCGCTCCGTCGAACACGATGACCGCCTTCGATATCGCTCATTCGCTCGGCGTCGACGTACTCGAAACCGATATCCATATGACGAAGGACGGCCAGCTCGTCACGATTCACGACGCTACGGTCGACCGGACCACGAACGGCAAAGGCCGCGTTGACTCGTTTACGCTCGAGGAGCTGCAGAAGCTCGACGCCGGCTATTCGTTCAAGGATTTGCAAGGCGAAACCAGCTTCCTCGGCAAAGGCGCTTACATTCCTACGCTGGACGAGCTCTTTGCGAAGTACGGCAAGGACCACTATTTTAACGTCGAAATCAAAGACACGTATCCGAAATCGGGCGAATCCCAAATCGAACAAAAGCTATGGGACTTGATCCGGAAATACAAGCTTGAACGGAAAGTGATCGTCAACTCGTTCGATAACGGCATCGTCAAACGGTTTAACAAATTTGCGGCAAATCAAGTCGCGATCGGCGCAGGCAAAAGCGAAGTGATCAAATTTGTCCTGACGCATAAAGCGTTTATGCCCGGATTTTATCGTCCGGGCGCGCAGGTGCTGCAAATTCCAACCTCAAACAGCGGCTTCAATCTAAAAACCCGCGGTCTGATCGAAGGCGCACACCGCCTGAACATGCAAGTCCATTATTGGACGATTGACGATAAAGCCGAAATGAAAGAGCTGATCGAGCTCGGCGCCGACGGCATTATGACGAACAGGCCGGATCTGCTCAAGGAAGTTATTCAGGAAATGGGACTGAAATGAAGCCATAGAAAAAAACCGCTGGGGCCTATCACTCCAGCGGTTTTTCTATGGCTTGACCGCACGATGTCCGCAGACTCGTACCGATCCGATTACTTCCCGTTCAGCTTCGCATAAGCCGTATTCAGCTTTTTCATGATGTCTTGATAAGCCGCGTCCGTCTTCAGCTGCTCCACGTAAGCATGCCATTGCTCGTCCGAAATTTTGCCCATGATCAGCTTGAGCTTCATTTCCGTCGTCTTCACGTCCAGCTCTTGAAGCTTCGCTTTGTCCTTAGACTCCAGCAATCTTCCGTCTACCGGATTGACGGCCTCGAACGAGACCCTCTCGCGCTCCTGCAGCAGGGCTTGCTTGAGCGCGGCCGCTTCGTCGGACATTGCGCCGCCGGCCGCGTTCCAGCCGATCGCGCTGTCAAGCTGACCGGCGGTTTGCGGCGTCATTCCGTCCGCCACGCTGCCGGCCGAACCGGCAAGCCGATCGAGAAAGGACAAGATCAGCTTCGTTTTCGCTTCGGAAGCTCTGTTCGAAACGGCGAACATGCCGGACTGTCCGGGACCTACCGGCACGACTTTCGTTTTGCCCGGCGCTTGCAGCGAAATCAGAGGAACGGCGTCCGCTTTATGGAACGTTTGCCGCAGCTTCCCGGCTGCCGCAACCGCCTCGTCTACGGTAAGGCTCGCCATACCGGCGTTGCCTTCAGAGAAGCCGTACGATTTGCCGGAAGGATCCGCGGCAAAGTCGCCTTTCAGCACCCCGTCGCGGAATGCTCTGCTTAGCCAATGCAGTGCCTGAAGCTCTCCGGGCTCGGCAACGGTATCGACGATTTTTCCTCCAACGAGCTTATAGCGGCCCGCGCTTTCGTTAAATACATGCTCCACCCATGCGAAATCGCCGAGACTGTCCGGCTTGACCTTACCCGCAAACCCTACCGTATCGTCTTTGCCGTTGCCGTCGGGATCTTTGCTCTTAAAGTCCGCCATGACGCGGTAAAGCTCGTCCATCGTCTGCGGCATTTGCAAATCGAGCGGCTTCAGCCAATCCGCACGCAAAGCCGGGAACCTCTCGTCATAACGGGATTTGGGCTTCGCCAGCCCGTAGAGCTTCCCTTCCAAACGAAGCTCCGGCGCTTGCGCGGCCAGCTTGTCCAAATGCGGGTATTCGGGCAAGTAATCGGTAAGCTCCTTGAATACGGCCGAACCGAGCGAGAGCGGAAATATCGTTTGATCCGGCACGAACATCAAATCCGGCAGATCGCCCGCCGCGATCAAGACGGTCATTTTTTGCTGATAGTATTCGGAAGGAATGCCGATGAGCTCAAGCCGGATGCCCGTTTCGGCTTCCACCTGTTTGGCCAGCGCTTCCAGCGGTTTGACATCCGTTTGCGCGTCCATTCGGTAAACAATTCGCAGCTCCGTCAATGCCTGTCCTTCCGAAATGGAGATTTCCCGGAACTGCCCGTCCCACGAAACTTGGCGCATGTCCGCCTCCGCGACGAATCGAAGCGGAATGAACGGAATGCCGCCCAGCAGCTTGGGCGCAGCAGGCAGTTCTTTTTTCTCGCCGTTGACCGTCGCTTCTAAGCTCCCTACCTTCAATCGAAGCGACAAATTCCGTTTCTCCGCACTGATGACGCCGGTTTTCTCGTCCCACTTCGCTTCGAAACCGAGCCGTTCCAACAGTTGCTCGTACGGTGCAAGCGTATTTCCTTCCTCGATGATCGGCGCTATTGCGAATTGAATTCGACCCGAGGGCACGAACACGCCGAGCGGGTTGTCTTCGGCATCCTGATTCGCCATAAGGTTCGGTTGCCCGGCGTTATTGCCCGCTTCCAATACCGGTGCCGGCGTCTCCTGCAATTCCTTCGCGTATAACGGCGTTCCCGCGAGCATTGTAGCGGTCAATCCGGTAATAATCCATTTTTTACTCACGAATGATCAGCCCCCCGATTTCCAATATTTTCACTGCTCTATGTTCATACGTTTCTAGTAAACCGAATGTTGCATGAGCAATAGAAATAATAATCGTATGGTAATTATTCAAAATTTTAGCCGCGGCTAATAGAAAAACAGACTGCACTTCCTGCAGCCTGTCCTTCGTTTATCGGGTTATTCTTCTATACTAGCCGCCGCTTCCAAACGCGAATCGCTAAGCTCGTTCGCCCCGTTCCGCAAAGCGCCTGCTTCCAGAGGCTTCTTCATCGCCCACCACCGGACGCGAACGCGCGTCGCGTCGGTCGGGCCGAGTACTTTCACCCCGATGCGAAGAGTCCCTTTCTTCGGATAGACGAGCGCGCCAACCGTTACGTTGTCGAGATCGGGCGCATAGGCGCTGTCTTTGAATACGTCGATATTGCCGTAATACACCTGCTCGCTGTCGTTCACCATATCGCCGAACGGCTCCGCGCTGTTGTTTTCCAGCCCCGCCGTTACGTAGACGTTGCCTTCGCCGAGCCCATGCTCGATCTCGCCGGAGAAAAAGCTTTTGCCCTGCTTCGAGAACGAAAGCATCCCTTGGCGCGCTACGTTCCTAAGCTCGATTTCGACAACGCCGCTGCGCGTTTCGTCTGCGCCGGCTTGACCGATGAAAGCTGCGGGCTTCGTCTCGGCCGTCCATGCGGATTTGCCGGAAGCCGCTGCTTCGCGCTCCGTCAGCTCTCTCTGAGCTTGCGCGTAAGCCGTACTTTCCTCGAATTGCCTTGCCACGGCTTCCGCTCGTTGCTCCAGCTCGCCGATCCGCTGCAGGACAGAAGCGTTCGTCACATACTCGCCGAACGGCACCCGTTCGACTTTCTCGATCATATAAGTCGGGCCCATTTGCAGCAGGCTGATTTTGGCCAAGTAAATGCAGGGCTCGGAAGGAGCATCCATCGCTTGATCGATCGTACGGTTGTAATAGTCGTCAAGCAGACGTTTTTGCACCGGTCCTTCCGTCACAAAAACGGTATTCGCGGAAGACGGCTCGACGGAAACCTGCCGGTCGCCGATTCGCAGTTGTCCCGCTAAACCGACGATCGCTTTCACGTTCGAACCCGATCCTGCCCGAAGCAGCAGTGGAATCGAATACTCGGTCTCCTGGCTGTCTGCGGGCTCCCGGAACGCGATGTGCGCGTACTCGTCGCTTGCCGCCTCCAGCTGCGACGCGGACAATTCGAATTGCAGCGATACCGGCGGCGTCTGCAGCGTCTTCTCGACGGTCAGCCGCGCTTCGAACAATTGGCCGGGATTGACATACCGCGGCGTCGTCAACAGGAGACGAACCGGGCCGTCCGCAACCAGCACATTCGTTTCTTCGAACAGGCCCCCATAAGGAAAAGAAGAAGGATCCGGCGCTTCCTCCCGTACGAACAGCCTGTAGCTTTCGAGCACCCGGTTATACTCGCTGATTTCCTCCGAGCGAACGGATGAGTTGGCGACGGCGTGAACGGGCTCCTTGCCCTTTTCGTCATAGGCGATGCAGAGGTACACGTTTTTGGCGTATTCGTTGTTCGTAAAGCCGTCGGCCATCGACAGCTTCAGCGTGACCGGAGACGGGACGATGATTTCGCGGCCGAGCGCGTCGAACGCGGCCCCCATTTCCACGGAGACGGACTTGTCGTCAATCGCGACGACCTGCAGCCCCGTTACGACCCCGGTGCCGTAAAGAAGCCGGTTCAAGAGGCGCCGCTTATCGTTGAAATATTTTTGCTCCGACTCGAAATCCCGCACGGTGAGCAGCTTTCCGTAAAAATAGCGGTTGCGCTCAAACGGATAATAACGTGATTTTTTCATGGGCCACTTCCTCGCTTTTCGCTTATTCTAAATCGGAATCGAGCTCGAGTCTCGTATGCTGATCCATGCGGCGATCCCGGTCTACGTCGATCAAAATCGTGTTGTACGGCATCGAGGATTTTTCGTCCAAAGTCAAGAGGGTCGGCTCGGACAGCACGGTGTTGATGCCCGTATACGTATGCATGTCCATGAACATCCATTCCTGCAGCACGACCAGCTTCGCTTCGGTAAAAACAGGCTTCTGCTCGTCGACGATTTTCTGGATGAACAGCCGCTGCGCTTCCGTTTCCACGCATTCCGGCCGCATAAGGATACAGAAGACGTACGGATTATCCCCGTATAAATCACCTAGCAGCCGGCTTAATTCGGACTGCTCCCGCATGCTTTTGTATTCGAAATATTCGATAAGTATCGGCGGATGGCCGGTAACCAGCTCCAGCATGCGCTCGATCGCCCTTCTCGTGCCCCGCTCCTTGTACAGCTCCGGGGCCATCCGGATGAGCTGCCTGCGCTTGCTTTCCTCCCAGCTTTCGTCCTCGGCTATGCCCATCCAAGTTCCGAGCCATTTCAAGTAATCGCCGGATACCGAATCCGGATCGAAAAAGCGCGCCATCCGGTCGATCTTCTCCTCGGTTCCCTGCAGAAACGTATCGAAAAGAGCCAAGTACCGGTGCAGGAAATCTCTGCTCTGCGGATGCTCTTGATAGATCGGAGGCAAATAGTCGAGCAGCGACTGGCGGGGAAAATAAATCCGCAGCTTGCGGATAACCGGCGTTTCGTGCTCGCTGCCGATGAAGCGGATGCTTACCCACAAATAGCGTCCCTTTGCATGACGAAGGAGGGCGTCCTGCGGATTCACGACCGGCTCCGACCACAAATGAGCGGTAGCCCTAAGCTTCTCCAGTGCGTCCACCGCAGGGTCGGCCAAATACTCGCCCATGTCCGTAACGATTCCGCCGATCGGCTGCATACGCCGGTCCGAAGCGAATACCGAAATTCGGATCTGCGTCTCCTCCGGTATGTCCGCATCCAGCCATACTTTATGCCATTCCGTTTCTTCCTCGGCGGAATCGAGCGCGGCTGCGAAATAGACGCCTTCCGGCAAGCCGTTCTCCTTCATCGCCATCGTCCGGTGCTGCAGCTCGAGCAGCGTGATGTCTTCGGTTTCCCCGTTCAGCACGTACATCCGGCCGCGCCGGTCAAACAGCAGCTTATCGCAGCGCCCGCGAAAGCCGGATATCGGTGCGAGGTAGCGTCCTTCTTCGTCAAATCTTAGAATGTACCGGTCGTCCTCCGCATCGGAACGGACATACCGGCAGTCGCCGACATAAATATGCTGATTCGCGTCAATGGAAAACCCCGCATACGGCATGTCACGGGTGAGAGAAAATGCCGATTTCGCATCCCCTCCTTCGCCGAAAACGATCACGAGCCGCTTCTCCGTATCGAATAAAGCAAGCCGGCCGCCGTGAACCGCTACCGCATAGCGACGATGCAGCTGCGCGGCCATGATCGGCTCTTCGACACGAAGAAGCTCGTGCGTATACAGCATCGCCGGACTGCCGGAAGGATCGAAACGGATGATGCCCACCGCGCCGTTTTCCGGCAGCTCCGAATTTCCATTCACCCCAACCAGCATATCGAGAGGAGTCGCCACATAAACGTTTTTCGCTTCATCGCAGGCTACGGCTAACGGAAACAACAGATTGCCGTCCCAAGAGTCGGCTGTCCAAACCGCTTGTCCGTTCGATACCGAGTATGCGGCCACTTTGCGCTCGCCCGCCGGATCCGCGACGAAAAGCATATCGCCGCTCGCCGCCAGCATCGCCTCGTTCGTAAACTGTCCGTGCCATTCTCTAAATACCGGCTCCGCATGTTTATTCTCATAGTCGTATGACCAGAGTGCCGCCGTCTGATCCATGACATACAGCTTGCCGTTCGTTCCCGGGGTGAAATCGGCCAGCCCGGCGAGCCTCTCGAGCTCCGACAATCGGATAATCCGTTTCACGCCGTATTTTTCCGTCCGGTTCATGCCGATGCCGGCGGCAGCGATATGCAAATTATGGGCATATCCTCTACCCCAGTCCTCGGGTTTGTTCAACGAGAAAAAGCTGGATTCGCCGCTCATGCCTTCACCTCCTTGCTCGTTCTCTTTGCAACGCGGGATTAAGAGCCTCCAGCGTCGTCTAATTCCCGGCTTTCGGGCGTTTCGGCCGGACTAAGAGTCTCTAACGGCTCTTAATTTCGCGCGATATTGCCGGTCTCGGCCGATCCTTATCGCCCAAGACTCGCGTTCACTCCATACCCGCTATTCCCTCACGCCTTGTCGCATATCCGGCTCAAAAAGCGTCCGTGATGCTGACCAGCTCGATTTCATGCTCGCCCGAATACACCAGCCCGTATGGCGGTATCCGGATATCGCCGTCCGCTTCCTTGGCGATGCTGCCGCCGTCCGCATCCAGCCATAAATCCTGCACGTACTCGACGCCTGTAACCCGGTTGATCGCCCCGTATACGTCGCCTTTATAAACCGTACGGCCGAACGACCATCCGGACGCCCCGTTTCCTCTAGCCATCGGCGACAGCAGCTTGCGCAGCTCTTCGCGTACCCGCCTGTCGGCATCCCTGACGTGAGGCTGCAGAACTACGACGGCATGAACAGTTACTTTGATGTACTCCGCCGGGATCACGTGAAGCTCGGTCGTAATGAGCCGGTATTGATCCAGATGCGCCTTGACCGTTTGCAAAAAGCCCGGGCTCGCTTTCGGATGGTCGGATTCGCTGTAGGGGACGACGACGACCGTCATCTGTCCGGGCGACTTCTGGCGCGGATAATCGCGTTTCCCTTTCGTGTAGAGCGGAATGGCCTTTACTCTCGCTACCCGAAGTCCCGGCGTGTTCGCCGCCAAGTATTCGTAATCCTCGCTGGTCACCGCCCGGGTTGGCGTCCGCAGCTCCCGCAGCGCCCGTTCCTTGGCGTCTTGAATCGTTTCGCGCTCCGTTCCGCCCTTCGCGGGTGCATGGTTGACGGCTGTTATATCCGCATAGATTCGATGTTCGCCCTCCATAAGACGAATAAAACGTTCCTTCACGTTGCCCCGGCGTCCTCCGCCTCTTCGGTACGCCAGAATACAAATATTATCCGCTTCGGAAGCCGCAGGAAGAATGCCTTGCTCGTTGTTGCCGAAGCGAAGCTCGTTCGTATCGGCATCCAGCACATAATGACGGTCATAAGGACCGGAGTTGTCAAAATCGTCTACCCGGATCCAGTCCTCCCAGACGAGCTCCGTTTCTCCCGGCTGCTTCTTTCCAACCTGCAGCATGAACCCGTCGCGTATGCATGACTGCGCATCCCATTCGAAAGCTTGTCCGGGTAGTCCGCTGCTGCGGCCGATCAGACGCGTTTCCTCGAAATCGGGCTCAAAGGCGATGATGCGCACCCCGTCCTCCGATTTTGCCGGAATCGCGCCGCGCGTTCCGTCGCCGAACGTAACGGTAAGCGAACGGCTGCTTTCGTTCTTTAGGATCGAGCAGCAGCGCTCGCCAGGCTTCGCTGCGGTCATGCCGTCCCGTTGACGCCAATAACGCCATACGCCTCGTTCGTCGCGAACCTGTACTTGAACCTTTCCGTAGAAGGGCAAATAACCGCTTATCGTACAGCTCCAGCCCGGCTCCCCGGAGCAAGCGAAAGGATAAACCGCGCTTGCCGTCTCTTGCTGAATCGCGGATACCGTATTCAAGCATACCCGCTGCAGCTTCGGCGACAGCTCGTATCCTTCCGCTTCGAGCGTACAACAGAGCCAATACCGGCTGCGGTCGTTTGCCGGTTGGATAGGGAGCGGCTTCATCGGCGAATGTACCTTCAGCACGACGCTGCCGCTCTCCGACAGCTCTACGGTATCGTCTCGCACGGTTTCTACCGGAAGCCAGCCCTCTGCGCCTCCATCGGCCGCGCCGTAGTATCGCCAAGAGACGCGCGCGGACGAGAAGCGTCTCCCGTTCGTTTGACCGTCTTCGCCTCCGACCGCAACCGGATAATCGTTAAAAAGCAGCATCGACAGCGTTACGTCCGCTCCTTCGGGGAACGGCCTGTCAAACCCCAGATACAGCCGGTTGTCCCGTTTCGGTTCTTGCCCGAACGGATAGAACGAAACCGCGGCATGGTCATTGGAGGAAGTCGCATCGTTCGTGATCGTCCCGACGCGGGTCAGCACCTTCTCCAGCCTAGCGGGAATGAGCTCCAGCGTCCGCTCCGTCTCGAAATGCTGGTCCATCGCCATAAGCCGCGTCCCAGCCGGCAGCACCAGCCTGTCCATGGCCCCTTCGAACGATACATCGGCGCGCGCTTGCGCCGGCTCCTTCGGATGAACGCCGAGCAGCTTCAGAAATTTGCGCTCGTTACTGATCGTCACGCGGTTCATATAGTACTGCTGCATTTCCGTCAGCCATGCAAACAGCTCGATCATCGTAACGCCCGGATCGTGGGCATTTTCATCCGTCCATTGCGGCTGCAAATGAGGGATCGACCGGCGCGCCTCCTTGACGAGCTGCTCGAATGTACGGTCATCCAAATTCGGTATCGGCAGCATCGCATCTTCCTCCTTCTTCCCGGCGTCATGGGTCCGGCATCAAGCCGTTTTAGACTAGCGTAATATTCACCTCATGCAAGCCGTTCACGACGATGCCGTGGGGAATGTCGCCCAGCTTGCGAGGATCGAGCTCGATTCGCTCCCCGTCCTCGAGCTTATGTACGGTCATGTAAAGCTTCTCAACATGGTTAACCGCGGGTATCGATTTGAGCAAACCGTAAAAAACGGAAACGTGCAGCTGCTGTCCGATCGCCCAGCCTTTCCCGTCATAACCGCCGGTAAGCGGGTCTAAAAACTTGTTCAACAACCGAATCGATTCCAGCTCGGCTGCGACCATATGCTCCATATTCGTAACCGCCATGACGGCGTGAACCGATATTTCCAAATACGCGGGTTCGATCACCTGAATGTTTTCCGCAAACGCAACTACATTAGGCGACCGCTGCAGCAAATATTTCTCTACCTCCCGCTTCATCTCGGGAAAGCCTTGTCTGCTTCGAAGGCCGTCCTTCGCAAGCACGACGAGCGTAATCGAGCCGATTTCCCGTTCCATCCGGACGTTGACGTTGGCCAAACATTTGACCTTCGCAATGTTCGGATACGCCTCGCGCGCCATCCATTCGAAATCGTCGGCCGTTACCGCCCGGTCTCTATGCTTGATCAACTGCGGTCCGCGGTGAACCGCTTCCTGCACCGTTTCGCCGTCACAGCCGCCTGCCGACGGCTCCGGATTTTCAACCGCTTGCACGAACGCGATCGATTGGCGCATTGCGGCGATCTGCTTGCGTCCGACATTGCCTCGCTGTCCGCCCGACACTTTATAGCTGACGCGCATCCGCTCTCCGCCCTCGGGAACCGCCATGCCCCTGACCCCGTCGCCAAAAAACAGCCTGCCGCTGTTCCGGTCGATCATGTAATGCCGATCCTTCGGCTGCGATTCGTTTAGCGTGGCGACCGGCTTCCACAAGACGAGCACCTGTTGAAGATTGCCTTCCGAATCGCGCAGCACCTTGCTCTCCTCACCGGAGAACTCTAGCCGCTGCAGCTCCTCTTCTCCCAATCGGCCCGTCTCGTCGATCCACACCTGCTCGGCAACAATCGGCGTCCGATCCAGCCTGTACTCCGTGCCGTACTCCCCTTCAAGCAGTACCGGCACTTCGGAGACGACGGTCTCCTGCTGAATGACTCTCGTCGTATTGACGTAAATGCCGTTGACGACAGGCACGGGCATTCCTTCCGGCGGCGCGTCGTACTTGGCATCGCGGTTTACCGCGCGCAGCCAGTAGAGCGGCGTCCCGAACAACGGCTCACCGGCGAAATCGTAGGGTCCTGCAAACTGCAGCGTGCCGCTCTGCGTCAGCCCGTTCGTTTCGTCATACACCTTCAGAGGGCGCCATTCCTTTTCTCCCTGCCGTCCGCCGAAATATTCCCACTCGAAGAACGGGGCATGCGCTTCCGTCACCTTCATCGATTTTATCGAAACGTAAAGATGGATCGGCCCTTTGACCGGAGGCGAGGTGAAGCCCAAGTAAAGCGAAGGATACTTACAATCAAGCTGATGGAACGGCCGGATGGTCGTGCCCTCGCGGTTCATGCCGGAGCTGGCGTCAAGCAGCAGCGTATTGTTCAATGCGGCCAGCCGTTCGGGCGCCAGCAGCTTATTCCCGTAGCCGTATGCGAGCGCAACGCCTTCGATCCACGGCGACAAGTAAGCGGAGCCGGGATTGTACAGGTTCTCGATTTGCAAAATGCGCGCGCGAATCCAATAATTGTACTCGCCGTTGACATACGTTTCCTCGAGATCGGACGGGCATTCGAATTGCAGCGTTCGCTCGCCTTCCTCCGGACGGTAAAACATCGTTTCTTCAGGCTTGCCTACAGGTAAACGAACCCATGCGTTCCCGTTCCAGTACTCCCAGAGGACGTTCGAAACGGATACGGGCTCGTGCGTTTGCTTATCGAACTTCGACTTTTTCATGATCAGCTTCCACTCGATTTGCGGTTCCTGCTCGGGAGAGAGCCGATTCTCGACCGCCTTCATGCGAAACCGAACCGTAATGCGTCCCTCTCTTTTGCTGAACGCTTCGCGGCTGGCCATATAGAAGGTACCGTACGGCACGAAAAACTCCCCGAACGGATACATACCGGCTTGTTCGCCTTGCACGTCGCCTGCAAAGAGCCTGTCGGGAGCGAAACCGCCCTCCGCCTCCAAATCCGTATACTCCGCTTTGGCTTTAACCGTATCGAAAGAAACATTCCCCGAAAGAATCGCGGAAGCGGCCGGCTTCAGCCGGCAAGCGATCCAGTGTGCGCGGAAGCCCGCAATCTCCCGTTCCGCGATAGCTCCGATACTTTTTTTGCGCAGGATGATCCGGTTGTCCAAGCAAACGCTCTCGTCAAAGGGCGTCCAGCCGGTTGCCGAGGCGTATACCCATTCCGCCAAATGCGGATCCGTCATCAACCGGCACATTTCCTGTTCGCGGTAGCGCATGAGCGAATTGCCGAATACAAGATCGACGGTTGCCGCATTCTCGATCAAGAACAACCTTTCGTGTCCGATAAACAGGACATGCTCCTGCAAATTGTCCGTGCCGTCAAACCGGAACAATGCCGTCGGCTGATCATCGCCGCGCTCGGATGCTTCCAGAAACGAATCCGGCAGCTTGCGGATGATATCGTGACGGTTGCTCACTTCATAGACCGCGGCAAGCTTGGCAGGCGTAAGCAGTACGCTTCGTTCGGTTTCGAACACGATCTCGCCGTCATCCGCGGCTGCCGCAAGCTGCGTCCCGGATGCTACCCACACCGGTTCCTTGACGCCCTCGCTAAGCCGAAACGTCGCTTGGGCACGAGCAGGCCGGGCAGGAAGCTGAGATACGTTAAGCATATTGAGAAAGGCGATAAAGTTTTTGTAAGGCACCCGGTTCAGCCGCTGCAGATTGTCTTGATACATGTCGGCAAACAGCAGGAACATCGCCGTTCCCGGATCGGGATCTTCAGGCGTGAAGCGCCATTCCGGCGTATAAAAAGGCGCCATTTCTTTCATTTGCTGGATGAGCGCTTTTTCGTCGCGCCGGTCGATCTTGGGAGGCAACACGCTTGAACCCCCTCCGCAATGGAATTGGAATCGGAATTGCTGCTAGTCCAGTCAACGGCGAAAGACGTCGTCCCTGTTGACATGGAAGCAAACGAAAACTATTTCGAGCCTTCGTATAAATAGAACGGATACACCTGGTTATACAAATTGTTCGTCGTCCGGACCGCGTAACCGACATGGATAAACAGCTTGCCGGGCTCGCGGGCGTCGGGCTCGGCACGAATGTCGAGCTCATGCACGCGGGGCTCCCAGATGCGGATCGCCTCGGCGATGCTCGCTTCCAGCAGCCGGAGCGTCGTATCGTCGGTTTGTCCGAAGACGAATTCGTTCGCTCCGCAGCCGAAGTCCGGCCGCATCACCCGTTCGCCCTTCGACGTGCCGAGGATAATCCGAATCGCTTCGGCGATATCCTCCTCGTACTCGGACATTTTGATCCGTCCCGTCGTCGCGTCCACCTCTACGGGAAATTTCCAGCCCCGTCCCAAAAAAGCTTCGCTCATGCCGCCACCTCATCCCGTTTCGCGCAAAAAGCCGGTACGTCCGGCCGCACGACATGTCAGTTGATTTTGACCATGCTGCCTTTTATATTGATAATTCCGTCCGATTTGATATCCAGGGTGGCGCCGGCCTTCAGGCCAAGCGTCGCCTTCGCTTCGATATTCACCTGTGTGGACGAAATTTTGATTTCCTTGTTGCTCGTAAGCGCGATATCGCCCTTAGCGTTCATCGTAATGGTCGTTGCCGAGCTTTTTACCGTTATTTCGTTGGCGCTGCCGCCTTTAATTTCAATGGAATTGTTGCCGCTTTGCTCGGCGATCGTAATCGAATCGTCCTTGTCGGCCATCTCGATTTTTTGGCCCTTTTTGGTCTTGATCGTAATGGTTCCTTGGCTGTCGTTGTCGTCGAAAATAATTTCATGCCCGGAGCGCGTCTTGATTTTGCGAATATCATTCTTGTCGTTGCCCTTCGGCGCAGCCTGCTTCTGGTTCCACAAAACGCCGATGACGAACGGCTCCCGCACCTCGCCCAAATGGAAAGCGACGAGCACTTCGTCGTTTACCTCGGGGATGAAGAGGCTTCCCATGTCCTTGCCCGCCATGAGCGTCGCGATGCGTACCCAATCGGTCTCCGTTTCCACCTCGCGCAACGGCAGCTTCAGCTTGACTCGGCCGAGGCCGTCCGGATCCTTGTTGTTCGTCACGATGCCGACCATTACCCCGTTTACGGACGGATTCATGCCGCCGGAGTAGGACGGAGCGAAGCGATCCGAAAAATTCATCATATCGCATTCCCCTCCAGTTGAAATCGCGTTACGTACCCGTCCTTGTCGATCAAATGCGTCGCCGAAACGATATAGTAGGGTTGGCTCAGCTTTTTGCCGACGCCCGCCAGTTTGATGTAGCGGCCTGCCCGAATTTCCGGGATCCCGATGCTTTCCCCGCTCCCCGTAATCAGCTGCATGGAGCGCTTATTCATCAGTGCGTTCGCCTTCCCCTCGGCCTCCGCCTTCGAATCGATGTTGGCCTGCACGAACTCGGTGTACTTGCCGAGCGTTTTCATGATGTCTTGTCCGGTTTTGGAATTGCCCCCGAGCTTCGCAATCGAGCCGGACTCGCCGATGACCGTCTTCTGTTCCTTCGGATCCCAGCCGCGGACGGTTACGCCGGTGATTTGCTCGGCGATGTTGACATCGACCGTCAAGCTGCGCAAGGACTGTCCCCACTGCAGCGTGATGACAGGCGTCTTCTCGGTCAGCGGCTTGCGAAAATACAACGTTTTGCCTACGACGAAAAAGTCGTAATTGACGATCCCGGCCAAATGCTCGATAAAGTGGTAATCGTCGATTTGATTTTGCGCAATCGTGCCGATGACCTCCGCCGTAGCGTCGACCTTCGTCTTCGCTCCGTGCTTTTTGGCGATTTCCGAAACGACGTCGCTGTACTTCTTTTTCTCCCACGAATTCGACTTGGCGCCCTTCATCATCAAAAAGGACAAGTCCATGCCGCGGACGATAATGACGGGCATTCCGTCATCCGGAAAGTCGCAAACGACGGATGTGATGTAGCCGTTGAACACCGGAACAAGCTTATCCAAATACCCCGTCTTAATGAGAATCGTTAGGCCGGCGTTGAACGTATCCAGCCATTTGAACTCGCTCTTGTCCAGCTCGAAAGCGTTCGTTACCTGGAAGGAGAAGGACTCCGACTTCGATTCAATCGTCGTCTCCACCCGCAGGTCGGTTATCGCGATATCGTCGCTGATTTTACTGCCGTTCACGCTGATTTCAAATATGGGGGCAAAAAATTGGCTGTATTTGTCGGCCATGCTTTCAAACTGGTATTCTTTCGAATCGAGAATGACGTCGCTCACCTTATCACTCCAGCCTCGGTACGGTTATTTTGCGTCCGCCCTGCAGCTTGCGCGGATTGTCGATGCCGTTCGCACGGGCGATTTCCCGCCATTTGCCCGGATCGTCGTACTCCTCCGCCGCTACCATCCATAGCTCCTCGCCCTGGTTCAGCATTTTTTGCTTCGTGCGGTCGGCGGAATGGCGCGGAATGTGCTGCAGCTGCTCCTTCTTCGTGTACCAGGATTTGAACGATACGCGCAGCGTGGCGCGGACGGGAATGCCCGATTCGAGAAACATCGTATATTTGGACGACACCTTCTCCACGACGCCCTTGAAATTAAGCGATCCCCAGACGAACTGGCAAACCGGAGGCGCGTGCAGCTCTTTTTCGATATCGAGCAGACCGACGATTTTTTTCGTATGGTCGCGAACGTCCGTCCCTTTCTCGTACGTATCGAAAAACATGTCCATCGTCAAGGTCGAGGACTCGCCGTTGACGAATTGCCCGATCGGATAGGAAAGGCCGGGTATTTTTTTCCACCTGTAATAGTTCCCGCTTTCCAGCGAGTACTCGTTCGGGTTGAACATCACGTCGATCGTCTCTTTTTTGCCTTTGCCCTTGTCGATGATGATCATCGCCTTTTTCAGTGCCACGCTGCATGCTCCTTCCGTGCCGACATGTCTTTATCGCCAAGCAGGTACAAAAACGGAAAACCTATATCGCTACAAACCTCTGCGCTGCTGTTCGAATTTCAGCCGCTTTTCGATTTCGCGGTACACCTTGTCGGTCATCCGGCCGACATCGAATTGCGGCAGCTGTTCGATCAGCTCCTGCAGCTGCTCGATGTTGATTTCTTTCAAACCGGAGCCGTGCTCGATGCGGACCGGAGCGGCTTCTTCAACCGCCGCCTGCACGCGCTGGCGCAAAAAATCGAGCTGCAAGGCGTCATCGTCCCCGAAATCGCGCATTTGCGGCGCGGCATCCTCGGATGACTCCTGGCGCATGAACGGCAGCTTATGCGCGAGCTCAACCTCCGGCTGCGCCATCCATTCGGGCTCCTCGCCAGCCGCAGTCCGTCCGGCGGCAGCCGAAACCGACATGTCCGCTTGCAGCTGCGTCATCGGCAGCTTAGCCTGAGCAGGCGCTTGGACGGGCCAAGCGGCCTCGGTTGTATGCTCGCCGGCTGTGCCAGCGGGACCGGGACGCTTCAGCGCGGCCGGCCTTGCCGTCACGCGCGTGCCCGTATGGGCGGCCGATCGTTCGCCGCCGCTTGACCGCGCGAGCGCTGCCGCATGTGCGGCGCGAGCCGGCGGCTGCGCGACGGCGCCTGGCGCGCTTGCCCGGCGCTGCGCCGGCAGCGCGGCGGCCGGGCCGGCGGCTTGCGCCGGGCCCTCAGCCGCCGCAGGCGCTTGCGCAGCGCGGTCCGCGGTGCGCTGCTGCGCTGCCGCCAGGCGCAGGCCGGGCGCAGCTGCGGCGCGCCGGACGGCTGCGCTTGGCGGCGCGGGTGCGGCCGCTTGCGCGGCACGGGCCGGCGCCTGCGCGGCTGCGCCGGGCGCGCTTGCGCGGCGCTGCGCCGGCTGCGCGGCTGCCGGGCCAGCGGCTTGCGCCGGGCCCTCAGCCGCCGCAGGCGCTTGCGCAGCGCGGGCCGCGGTGCGCCGCTGCGCTGCCGCGAGGCGCAGGCCGGGCGGCGCTTCGGCGCGCCGGGCGGCTGCGCTTGGCGGCGCGGGTGCGGCCGCTTGCGCGGCGCGGGCCGGCGGCTGCGCGGCGGCGGCGGGCGCGCTTGCGCGACGCTGCGCCGGCAGCGCGGCGGCCGGGCCGGCGACTTGCGCCGGGCCCTCAGCCGCCGCAGGCGCTTGCGCAGCGCGGGCCGCGGTGCGCCGCTGCGCTGCCGCGAGGCGCGGGCCGGGCGCAGCTGCGGCGCGCCGGGCGGCTGCGCTTGGCGGCGCGGGCGCGGCCGCTTGCGCGGCGCGGGCCGGCGTCTGCGCGGCGGCGCCGGGCGCGCTTGCGCGGCGCTGCGCCGGCAGCGCGGCGGCCGGGCCGGCGGCTTGCGCCGCAGCCGCAGGGCCGTTTGCGGCGCTGGACGCGGTGCGCAGCCGTGCCGACGCTCGCGGCGCTTCCTGCGGCAGTCCCGCGTTTGCCACACCGAGTCCGCTAACTCGGAAGCGTGTCAGCTGCCGAGCGGATCCTTTCGCCGCCCGAGCTCTTCCTTCGTCCTCCCCGAGCTTGCCGGATATTGTGTCGGCGAAACGCATTTGGGCTGTCGGGTCGCCAAGGGAGCCGGTGACAAGAGTTCCGGCTCGAACGGCCGTCGCAGATCCGGATAATGTGCCGAATGACTGCTTTTCTTCGAACTCCCGATCCGCTCCAACCGTTTCGAAACGTTTGCTTCGCTCATTCCAAATCAAAGGCATGCGATCCGAACGAAGCCTTTGCACAGCATGCGCTCTGACATTCACCGCCGCACTTTCCGTATAAGCGGCATCCTGTATCGGTTCCGATCCACCGTTATCCGTTCGGCTACTTTGCACGTTTGGCAAAGCGCTTTGAACGGCGGACCGCCTAGCAGGCAAACGGCCTATTGTACGGCCGCTCCTTTCGCCCGCGAAGGCTTCTGAACCGGAGCTTATTTCCGCCGTCCCGTCAACGGCCATTTGTACGGCTGTTCGACGTGCAAGCCGCTGTGCACCTATTTCAGCATAGTTTTCGTTGCGACTGATGACCGTTGCCGTAGCTTTCATAGGAAAACCCGATCCTGAAAAGGCTTGTCCGTCCCTTTCAATTTCGCGTTGCACGATCCCATTGGAAATCCGTTTTGCCGCCGGTGTATACAAACTCGCTCGACTGTAGGCCGGATCGGAAGCCTTGCCGTTCGCCTCAGCTTGAAGTTTGCCGGCATACTTTTGACTAACAAGGAATGCCTCCGTCTTACGATCATGCCCCCTTCGAAGGAGGCTTCCCGTCGACGAAACGCTTTGCTGCATGGTTCTCAACCTTGCATTCCCGGGATAGGAAGCTCGCTCTCCGTCATGCCATCTGCCTGCCTCTTCTTGTTCGGTAAGAGTTGCGTTCCCCTTCGAAGCCGCTCTTCTGCCATGCACGGGCTTCACGGCATCCTCACGGAGAACCGCCGTACGCGTTCCTTGGACAAGGCTCGGATTATAGGCTGGTCTCTCAGCTTCCTTAGACTCGGAGGCGCCGGCAAAAGCCTGCGCGACACGAGCAAGTCCCCCGACATTCGACGGCAGCACTGTTGTGCCGCTCCGAATAACGATAGTTTCGGCCGGAGAAGCTTGCGCTTGCTGCACCAAGATTCGCGATCCCTCGGCTTGCGTTTGACTTAACTGTGCGAATGGAATGGAAGTCCATCCCAACTCTCCGTCTCCTGTATCCGATGCTCCACTTTTCCGCTGAACGGCCTGCATAATCAGGGTGGGAAAGCCCCGTTTAACGACTTTTGCCGGAAAGCCGGGTATCTGCATTCCCCTAAAACGATCCTGCACATTTGGGCCACTCTCGCCGGACGGTTCCCCGACAAATGATTTTCTCCATAGCGGAGCTGACCTGCTGAACGCCGCTGCCGTTTGCCTCGGTACGTTCTCCCTTCCTTCATTGCTCGAAAAAAAGCCAAAGGAGGTACGCTTACCTGCTTCATCCCGGGAATCCCCGGATCTTACGTTCCCGGATGCTTTCCCGAGCGGGTTAACGGCTGGAGCGAAACGACCGGAGGCGCCATGGCCGTGTTCCGACTCATAATCGCCGGTTGCGAAACGATCCTTCCCGTTAGCCGGCCGCCGTGTACTTGGCATTTCGAGACTCGGTTCTGCAAAACGAGAAGCAATTGTACGTACAAACGACTCTTTACTCCCCATTGGGCTTGAGCTTTGAAGCCATTCGTCTGCCGGATTTCGAGCGACATAAGCTGAAGCTGACTCCGATTGCTCTTGCCGGGTCGCATTCTGACGCCTTCCCGCTCTCCCCAAAAACATCGAAGGGGCCGTCAACCTGCTCGGCTGGAGAAACGACTGCGCCTCCGAGCTTCCGTCAAACCGTTCGTTCCAGTGCTTTGGCCCAAGTAAGGGGCTAGCCATTCCTTTGACACGGGTATCGGCTGTATGTAGGGAACGCTCTGCCACATAAAGCAAAAACGGCTTCTGCTTCTCTGTCTCCGAAATTGCCTTATGGCTAGCGACTCTTTTCCGGGTTGCATTTCGGATAAGGTTCGGCTCATCGGTTTCTTTATCGGATAAAGAAGACCAAGTTTCGCCGTTAAGCGGCTCGAAAGCCGGTCTTGCCGAATGCTCGGCAGCCATTTGGTTTGAAGCAGTTATTTCACCCGTCCTACCGGCAGAATCAGATAGCTGCTTTGAGTTGGAAGCACGGGTTTCGAATCGCTTGTCGCTGTCGGCTGCTTGCGTTGAAGGGAATGCCGGCTTATGGACGGATGAACCGTCTGACTCTCCGCCCTGCGAACTTCTTTTTACTGCCAACCGATCGGTTGTCGTCGGATCGGCAGCAGTCGATCTAAGCGCAGGCTGCTTGTTCTCAGCAAACGTATTGACCTTCTCGATGCCTTTTTCTCGAAGCCTATCTTGCCTCAACTGCAGACGAATCGACGCCCATGTGACGGGAGAATGGGCAGCATCCATCCCGCCCATCGCATACTGCCGTGACACCGCAGCTTCGCCATTTATGGTCGAACGGCCGGCGACCGGCTTTGGCTCTGCTTTAACGACCGGTTTGCCGATAACGGACCGAGTCGTTCGGAGGTCCGTATTCTCTTGCCCTGTTCCAGTCTCGCCAGCCTCCGGCAAACGACCGGCTGCATCTATTGCTGCTGGAACTTCGCGTAACCTTCGATGCGCAAGGGCGAGATCCCGCAGCTGCGGATACTGCGGCACTCCGAAATCCATAGGATCTTCGGATATGCTTGGAGATCCGGGGAGCTGCGGCAAGCTTGCTTTTGCAAATGCAAGTATCGCGTCGCGCTTTTTAAAAAAGCGTTTCGAGCTTTTAGGTACAGCTTTATGTGGAAGCATGACGCCGGAATCCGAATTTTGCGATTGCAGCGAGCTCGCTTCCAAGGCCTCGGAAGGAACGCTAGCCGCAGCCTGACCGGAACGTTTGGATGAACGCCTCTTTGCTGCGCCCTCTGCCTGAACGCTCCGGTTCGGCAGCTCGAACATGCCGTTCGCTTCTTCGCTCCGTCTCTTACGAAAATGCCGCACTATAGGCAGCACGTCCTGAATCGTTCGGTAAGACGGGTCGTGATCGCGCGCATTCGCCCATTCCGGCGCTATGCCGTCTTTTCTAATTTCAGGATTAGTCCGAGCCGAAGCTAGCTCCTTCGGTCCCAACCTCGAGTCGTCCACTAGAGCGCCTGCTAGATTCGAAAAAGCATGTTGATCATCAAGCCGGCCTTTTCGTTCGCGTCCTGCCTCTCTGGCAGTCGTATTCCCCGTGTCGGAGGACAGCAGACGATCAGACGGCTTTTCTACAGTTGAATTATGCGCTGATGACTCATTTCTTTGATGCACATGCCTAAATTTTTGCTCTTGCTCTAGGGAGAGTTCCAAAGGCGATCTTTTACCTTTAGCACTTCGTTCACTGCCGGTAAGATTGGCTTGGGCCGCTTTCCTTGCGGTTGTCTCACGCGCTTGCGGTCCAGGACCTGCGGCGTGCTTCATGCCTCTGCCGCTCATTTTCGCTAACTGATCCAACAAAAAACGTTTACTTGCAAGTAATCCTGCTTGCTCGCTCTGAAGCGTTCTTACTTGTGCTTCCAGACTCGTCCACCCAAAAGCTTCATCGTCTTGATTCTCGGCTTGATCTTCGCCCATGCGAAAAACTAGCTCCAGCCTGCCCATAAACGCGTTCCGAAAAAAGCCGTATTTGCCTAAAATACGATCGGCAAACAACCGGTTTTCTCCTGTCACCATTGCCGCCGGCGGTTTATCCGCTTTCACCTGCAGCATCGGCTTCGTCGCGCTTGCTTCGTTCACGCCCGCGTCCTCGCGCGACGCTCCGCGCTTCCGCTTCGCTCCCGCCTCCGGCTTCGCCGCGCTTGCTTCGCTCACACCCGCGTCCTCGCGCGACGCTCCGCGCTTCCGCTTCGCTTTCGCTTCCGACTTCGCCGCGCTTGCTTCGCTCACGCCAGCGACCTCGCGCGACGCTCCGCGCTTCCGCTTCGCTTTCGCCTCCGGCTGAGCCACGCTTGCTTCGCTCACGCCCGCGTCCTCGCGCGACGCTCCGCGCTTCCGCTTCGCTCCCGCCTCCGGCTTCGCCGCGCTTGCTTCGCTCACACCCGCGTCCTCGCGCTGCGCTCCGCGCTTCCGCTTCGCTCCCGCCTCCGGCTTCGCCGCGCTTGCTTCGCTCACGCCCGCGTCCTCGCGCTGCGCTCCGCGCTTCCGCTTCGCTCCCGCCTCCGGCTTCGCCGCGCTTGCTTCGCTCACGCCCGCGACCTCGCGCGACGCTCCGCGCTTCCGCTTCGCTCCCGCCTCCGGCTGCGCCGCGCTTGCTTCGCTCGCGCCCGCGTCCTCGAGCGACGCTCCGCGCTTCCGCTTCGCTCCCGCCTCCGGCTTCGCTTCGTTCCCCTTATTATCGCCGCGCCGCGAATCGCTCTTTTTCATTCCAACAACCCCATTACCTTCCACAGCTTGCTATGAATTGTTTTAAGGCCGTTATGCACGATTTCGATCGATTCGATCGCCACATTATTGTTGGCAGCATGAAAGTCCGGGCCCATCCACTTCACCGGATAAGCATCAAAAAAATTCCACCGGCAAACCTCATGTCCCGAACGGCTGTACATAATAACGGAGCCGTTTTTGCGTTTTACTTTCCCGGCGACAACGCCCTCGTACCATTCCCAAAGCTCGCTCGAGCCCGTCAATCCGCGCTTTAGAACGATTTTCGGAAATTTCGTTTGTTTGGGCAGCTGATGTATATAGTTGTTCACGCCGCCTTCCTGATACTCTTGGAGGGTCGTTTCCGCTTGCAGCCCCGATACTTCGGAAAAACCGCCGACCAAAAGCCCGTCCAGTTCGACCTTGAAACGAAATGCGCCGTTTACATTATGAAATTTGGAATTCAACATTTGCGTTGTCACCTCTTGCCGAACACGTCGAACGGATTATCCGACCTATTTCCATCGTCGTTTAAGCTGCGGTTGATTCTAGATATTTCTTCGCACCATTTGCGGCGGTCGCGATGCTCCATTGACATGATTTCGTCGTGCGGCCAGTGATAATAGTAGGCGATAAAACCGGCTTCCTCATAAATCTTATCAACGGGATAACCGACTAGACCACCGCTGTTTCGGTTAAAAAAGGCAGCTCAACCTCGTGCTCATGCTCGCATTTAGGACAGATGACGTGCGCCTTGAGCGGCTCGATATCGTTGATATGCCGATAATAATTTTGCAGAAACGCCAGGTCCGCCGTAAATAAACGTTCCACTACACGCGTGTCGATCGCGCGCAGGTCGCCAAGCTTCGTAATGACGCGGGTTAACAAAATGATCGTCAAATATCCAGGATTTTGCTGCACCCGTTGATCCCGCATCGGCAAAATTTCGTCCGCAGCCGTCGCCAGGCGCATAACGCCGCGCTTATGCAGCGTCCCGTTTTCGTCCACATATCCTCTTGGAAGCTCGAATTCGAATTCCGTCGTAAAAGCCACTATAAACCCTCCCAGCGTACTTAAAAACCTATTAGAAAATGTGCTTCGATAGCCGACATTCTGCATTCTAGCTAATATATTGAATTTAGCTTCACTATTAGTGAACGTAAATTCACTAAAACGATTGGTTATAGCCTTTTTGTTCTCAATAGTGAAGTTAGATTCACTATTAGTGAACCTTAAGTCCAAATAGTTACCTCTAGTTCACTAAACGATGTAAAAATGAAAAAACAGAAGTAATAGTGAAGTTTGGTTCATTATTAGTGAATCAAAGTTCACTATTCCGTATCTCAACAAAAAAACTACTTCTATTTAATGAAATTACATTTTATGGAATTTGACTATTGATCATTTATACTTAAGTCTCATATTCTTGTGTTCCTGCATTTCCTGCATTTCCTGCATTTCCTGCATTCCCTGCATTCCCTGCATTCCCTGCATTACCCGCATTACCCGCACTCCCTGCACTTCCTACAACTCCCGCTCTTCCATCCGCTCTCATAATCCAGCGTTTACCATAAACTAGCGACATAAGACGAAAACAAGAGATGCGAAAGGAGAGATCCCCTCATCCGTCTCTTGTTTTCAGTCTTGTCGCTGC
Source organism: Paenibacillus litoralis (assembly GCF_046244365.1). NCBI lineage: Bacteria > Bacillati > Bacillota > Bacilli > Caryophanales > Paenibacillaceae > Paenibacillus > Paenibacillus litoralis. The sequence continues at coordinate 6,426,124 of NZ_CP176395.1, forward strand.
GGAACGCTACTTCGTGCGGGTCATGCCCTCGTGAGCCAGTTCGAGTACCTCGATGGCCACTTCGGAACCGGTTCCGTTAAAGTTAGGAGCCGTATATTTGGTCGGCCACGCCTCGATGACCTGCCAGGTCGCGACGTCTCCGCCTTCTTCATTGATGGCGATGATGGTTACGGTTTTCCGCTGGATTTTGCCCTGGATCGCTTCCGCAAGCCAGTTGTACATGTCCATCGAATCCGTTACGCCCCATTTGAGCGTAATGTTGCCGTACTTCGTAAGACCGGGCAGCTTGCGCGGCGTAGTCGTTTCGTTGCCTTCCCGGTACTCGATAACCGATACGGAAGCATCGAAGCCGGACACTTCGCTGAAGCCCGCTTGCTGAATGCCTTCCACCTCAACCCGAAATCTAAAATTTCTATATGGATCTCTACGTTCGCCAGGCATACTATTCCCCTTCCCTTGAATCGTTCAAAAAAGTCCCTGCCGTTCGCATCACAGCTGCGTGCGCAGCGCGTCCGAGGCTTTTGCGGATCCCTAGACCCCAGCCAAGCTTTCCTACCGACCGACAGAAGATTCGATTTGAACCCGAATATTATTTAGTGATAGCTCAAAAAGTCACCTTATGATCACGAAGATTATCGAGAAGCAGATTCGACATCGAATCTTGTATACAACTACGAAGGCTTATGCTTCCGATGCCGCTTTCCTAACGAAAAGCGGGGAGATGCTCATTTAGGTTTTACCTAAACTCCGCTCATCCTTCTTCGACGGGATCAAACCTTCTCAGTACGGACAAGTCGACTTTTTGAAGCCAATATTAGTCATTCCCTACTCTTCGCGCGTTTTTTGCGTGATGCGGAAGATGACGAACTCGGCCGGCTTGACCGGCGATACGCCGATAACGCAAATGAGACGTCCGTTGTCGATATCGTCCTGCGTCATCGTGCTGCGTCCGATGTTGATGTAGAACGCTTCGCCCGGGCTTCCGCCCATCAGCGCGCCATCGCGCCAAACGCGGGTCAGGAAAGCGTCGATCGTACGGTGGACGCGAGCCCAAAGCTGTTCGTCGTTCGGTTCGAACACGACCCAGTTCGTGCCGTTCTTGATCGATTCTTCGAGGAAGATGAACAACCGGCGAACGTTAATATATTTCCACAGCCCGTTCGAGGAAAGCGTCCTTGCGCCCCATACGCGAATGCCTTGACCGGCAAAGAAGCGGATCAGGTTGACGCCGAGCGGGTTCAAAATATCCTGCTCGCCCTTGTTGTACTGGACGTCCAAGCCTACGCAGCCGCGAACGACTTCGTTCGCAGGCGCTTTATGTACGCCGCGCGACTGGTCCGAACGGGAGTAAATACCTGCCATCGATCCGGATGGAGGAATGAAAATGTTCCGTTTATCGTGCGGATCGAATACGGAAAGCCAAGGGTTGTACATAGCCGCATATTGAGAGTCAAAAATGTTGCGGTGCGTCAGTACGTCCTGCACTTTCGTTTTGTCCCGCGGAATATCGAGAATGGCAAAGCGGCTGCCGAGGTTTTCGCAGTGCGCGACTAGCGCAAGCTGTACGTTCGGATCGGTAACGCCCGGAATCGCCATGATGCTGACAACGTCGTTGTCGATGAAAGACTGAATGCCCGTTCTTTTTCCCGGGCCGCGGTCCACGCCCATAAAATCGCTTGCAGCCAAATTCGCTACGGAACCGTCGCTGCCGGCGGAAAGGGCGATTTGGAATTTGCCTTCCGTCTCGCTCAAGCCGGAGAGAAGCTCGAATGGCGCAACCGAGCCGAGATCGCCGAGCTCTCTGCTGACGTCTTCAACCTTGATGATGTTGGAGCGCGATACGATCTTGTCGATATGATTGGCGGCCATTACGTTAAGCGACAGACGCTCGAATGTTTCCGCTTCGTCGCCGTAGAAGACGTGCATCGTAAACTCGCAAGTCGTGAGAACCTTGGCCGGCAGCAGGTTTTTGTCGATAACATCGTCTTCGCCCTCAAGAGGAGCCGCCAGCTCGATGATGTTGTCCTGCGAGGAGATGATTTTGTTGTATTGCTTAGAGCCGCCGTTCTCGAAAGCGACGACGTCGCCTACGTTGAAGCCGGCGTTGTTCTTTACTTTGTACTGCTTCGCTTCGCCCGGCGTACCGAGAATTTCATAAATTTGCGTTTTCGCTTTACTTGCCGGCACGATAACCGCGCGAATCTGGTTGCCCCATGCTCCCGGGTTTTTGGCCGTAATGCGGAGAAGCTCGGATTCCTTGTTGCCGGCGTTAACGGCAGGCTTCGCGTCCGATGGCGCTACACGCATGATGAAAGCGCGAGAGCCTCCGTTCAGGAAGAAGTGCTCGATTGCATAAGCAAGAAAACGATAGTCGCCAAAAGCGTTCTCGGACAAATAGCTGCCGTACAAGCGATGAAAATCGGCTACGCTGGTAACAAGCTGCGGAACGCCCTCCACTTCGCCTCGCTGCGCAAGACCGATAAAACCAGCCGTGCTGGTGCTTGCTCCCTCGAGCGGCTGCGCGCCGCTGTCAAACTCTTCGACATACACTCCAGGCGATAAGTATTCAGCCATTGTTCCCCGGTTCCGTTGTTTGCGCTGGGCATAAACTACATGCCGATTAAGGATGCGCAAATCGAAACCAGTTCTCTCCTTTCTGGAAAAGAATATTATGTAGACGCCCATAATACGGCGGTCCGCCCCTCAAACCCCGGATCGGACGCCGCGTCATCGACACCGACTTTCGGTATGCGATAAACATGTTGACCTATGTAAATACAATGAATTGCAGCATGAAACCGCCTTCACAGTTCGGCTAAAGTATCCGAGCAATTCCGACATAAAATCCCGCTCATGTCCAAAAATCGTCGGGAATTTAAGGGAATACTGTCAAATCGCGCATGCTGAACCTATTATACTTCTTATCCCAACGACTGACTACAGGAAGTATAGAAAATACACCTTAAAATTTGTTAAAATTTTTAAAAATATTGCGGAATGATGTCGAAAGACCCTTTTAGCCGCTAGAATCGGCTCCGCGGTCCTATATGTATTTCCCCTTGTAAAAACCCGACTCCGCCTAGTAAAACGAAGAAAAAGCAACAATCTGTCCGAAAAGCTCAAAAAAAGCCTTGCCGTCTGGGACGAAAGGCTTCTTTTGAGTCTGGAATCATCCCGCTATTTCGCGTTCTCACGGTAAATCCCTTGGATCGTTTGAACAGGGTACAGGTCCGTCACGCGCGATTGAGGAAAATCGGCCCATTGCCGCTTATCCGGATCGTATGCTTTCCGCAGCCCGTTTTCGACGTCAGTCTCAGCAATAAGCATGGCGCCGAACGGAACAACGGGTCCCGGCGCTTTAAGCAGCGGCACTTTTTCTTTGCCAGGGGTCCATTCGAACCATTTCGTTTCGTCCTGGTAGGTTGGCTGAACCGAAACGAACGCCCGCTTGCCGTCCGTCGTTACCGGTACTCCCTCCGTCTCGTATGTCCGCCCGTTCCTTGCAACGAATTCCGTCACCGCTTTTCCGCCTTTCGTCTTGGTCCAAAACACACCGTCGGAAACCGGGATGACCGGCAGCCTCAATATAGAATAATGGCTCATCCGAATCGTCGAAGCAAAATCTCGGGCTAAGGATATTTTCCCGTTTGCATCCAAAGTGCGGCGGTCCACCGCTGCTATCTGCTCCTTCTCATCAAACCTATGCGTGAGCAAAATCAGACTGCCTTCCCGTTCATCGTAAGCCATCGAACCAAAGGAGCCCTTCAGCTCGTCCGAGGCCGCCAGTATGCCGGTTTGATTCGCAGAAACGCGGAACAGCTTCCACCCCTCGTAATCGACATATGAAATCCGGTCATTGTCCAGCCAGCGCACCGGCATGTTGACCAGCGCCTCCGGAAAATGTATCGGACTGCGCACCACCAGCGGCGGCTGTCCCTCCCTTTCCAGCACCAGGGCGTAGTATCGGCCTCCTTCATCCGCAATCGGGCCGCCCACTTCGACTAAGCCGAGCGTTCTGCTCTTATCCGGCGAGAAGAGCAAGAAATCGTAATATTTGGCATAGGCGGACTCGTAGGCCGTTTCCCCGGAAGGGAAGCTTCTCCACTCACGATCCGGCACCTTGCGCACATAGACGGTACCGCCCCAAGGCTCTCCGAAGTAGTTTCCGGAAACCGCGAAAACATTTTCCATATTCAATTGAACGCTAGCCGCACCGGCCGGGATGGGGACGGTTAACCGGCGGTCGTCAAGCCACGTTCCGACCAGCGCCTTTTTCTCCGGATCGTTTCCGGAGGCCGTAATTTTCGCTTTGTCCGTACGCACCGGCTCGGAGAATACAAACGTCGCTTCCGTTTCCCCCGCGGGTAGGAGGAGCTGCGCGCCATTCTCATTTCCCGCCAGCAGAAGCGCCTCCTTGCTTGCCGAGCGGGCAGGATCCGCCTCGTAAACGAGTCTGCTGCCGCTGCGTTTCAGCGTGATCGGCGGCATATCGCCGAAGGTGAGCACGACTTCCTCTTTTATCCCCGTAATGACCCCTTTATACCGGATATTGGAGGAATCAAGCTGCGTCCCTTCCTTTTCCAGCTTCATCGCGCCCCCAGCCGCAGCGATCTGCCCGGTTAACCTTGCCAGCGTTTTCTCGTCATTCGTCCCGAATCTAACGAAAAAGTATACCTCCTCCATATACAACGAATATTTTTCCGGCTGTACCGGCATAGGCATAGCGGGCGTGATGAGCCGCTCCGTACCGTAGCTGACGATGCAGGACGACGCCCCGACGAATTCGGTTCCTTGTAGCGGCTTATCCATCTGACAAATCGAGAGCTCGGTCAAGGATGCCGATATTCCGCGCTCGACCACGGGGGACGATGCCGACGGGCTCGGATACTGCGGCGTATTCGAAATCTCCGGCATACTTGGCGAAGCAGGTGCCGCCGATTGCGCGATTTGCCCGTTTGAACTTTTTTCGCATGCCGCAAGAAACATAACCGGCGCTGTCAGCAAAGCAGTCCACAGCAAGCCGTGTATCATTCGTTCGAGTATCCCTTTCTCTATCGTCTCCATTCCATTCCACCTCACCGTTCCAAGCTCTATGCACGAAGAGAATTTTTACCTATTTTATTAGACGCCTTACAATCGTTTTGGTTGCAGCAGGGAAGCACCCGTATTTACAGAACCTGGTACTTCTCCACCTTTCCGCCATGCAATCCGGACATCGCGGCAGCATGACTGCAGGATGTACGCACGCATCCCAAAAAGGAGCCGCCTCTCGGCAAGCTCCTCCATACACGCATCTGCTCAAACTAACCTGCGTACCCGTTCGCAATCATGCCTCTCGCCATCTCCATATCGGACTCATTCCTTCAACAGCCTTTTGCACCATTTGAGGAGCGTTGATTCCCCGTACTCTTGAAAAAGCCGACCGGATAAACCGGCCGGCATGCAAGTTATTTCGACCCGGATGCGGTCGCGAACAGCTCGTCTCCCGCCCAGCCGTAGCAGTAATAAATGAGGTCGTCGGCTGCACTCGCTTTTGCCGCCGTTATCGCATCGGCCAGCTCTTCCGGAGGCAGGTTCCACATCTGAACGCCGCTGTAAATTTGTGTGCCCGGAGCGGAGAGCGCCCGGACCCGGGCATTCTCTTCGCCGATAAAGCGAATCGGATAGCCCTTTTGCTGAAATTCCCCGTAAGATAAGTCGTAGTCGAACCGGAACAAACGCATGAAAGCTTGAAAAGCATTTTCCCGCTCTTCCGTATCCGCCGCGAAATATTCGATCAAGCCCTGCACGTCAGCGCCGCCGCCAAGCTTATGGTACGGAAAATGCTTGAGAACGCCGCACAGCTTGGTCAATGCCGCGTAATCTTGTCCGAGCAGCCACGCGTAGGACGGCGGCCACAAATCGAGCCAGAAGGCCGCGTCGGCATGCTCCTTCGTCGCTGCAATCAAGCTGCCGACGAAGGCGGTAACGCTCTCTTGCCTGAAACGCACCCAGGCTTGAATCAAAAGAGATGCCGACATAGTCTGCTGCGCTTCCCCGAATTTCTTTTGGCCGAGCAAGCCTGCAACATTCTCCATCGCTTCGATCAGCTTACCGGGATTAAGCCCCTGCTCCTCCATTTTAGTTCGGCAGCGCCCGCAAAAGCAGCTAAACAGCCCGCTTGGATTCGTCCGTTTGCCGGCCCAGTCAGGGAAGCGTATGCGATCGATCATAAAGGTCCGGCAGCCATACCGCCGATGCGCCTCGCCGAGCAATCGCGACCACATCGGAACGACGTCTTCCCCGTTCGGGCATAGCCAGTGATCGACCGCGTTCCCGCGGAAATCGACTACGGCGTTCGCTTCCGCCTTGTGGCCCGCAAAATCGCCGTTCAGCACATTAAACCAAGGCACGACCTCATAATCCGTACCGCGCGTTCGTTCAAGAAGCGATCTAAGCGGATCGCTGCCGGTTTGGATCGATTCGTCCACCCTCTGAAACAGCCCCGGGTATAGGGACGCCGTATCGATCGCCAAATGAAACGCCCCCGTGCTCTGCACGAATGAACGCTTCGGATTATGCGGCAAAATGCCTACCGGATAAGGATTGCGCTCAAACATCATGTTTGCAGCCGGAAACAGATGACGAACGTCCTTCAGAGTGCCGATACGCTCCATGATCCGCTCCGGGCCTTCGTCCAGAATGTCGTGAGGATGAATATGGATGCCTGCCATGCGAGTGTTTCCCCCTCTTGCTATTCATCTTACATGTCTCTCATTCTCTCACGCTTACGAAAAGAATCCCGCCGGCAGCGCATTTGCTGATGCGTTTCCGGCGGAATGCGAATTTCATGCCCGTTACCGTTTAGTTGATAAACCGAACGCTTTGCAGCATACGCTTCAGCATGACGGCCGCTTGGGCACGCGTAACGGCGTCTCCCGGAGCAAATACGCCGTCAGCCACACCATTCGCGATTCCTTCCCGAACCGATTGCGCTGCTGCGACCTTCGCCCAATCTGCGATGCTGTCGCGATCGTCGAATGTCGATAACGATTCGCCGGCTATATCCGCAGCTTCGGACTTTTTGCCCGCAAACGCAAGGCTTCTTGCGATCATGACCGTAAGCTGCTCTCTCGTAATCTCGGCATTCGGCCTAAACGTCTCGTCTTCGAAGCCCTCGATCAGTCCCGCTTTCGCTGCGGCTCCGACGGAACCGGCGAACCAATCGCCGGAAGCGATGTCCTTAAACGAGGCTGCACCCGCCTTATCTTCGGAAAGTCCGAGAGACCTGGCCAGCAAGACGGCAAGCTGCGCCCGCGTCAGCCTCGATTCGGGTTCGAACGCCGAGTCCGTCAAGCCTTGAACGAGCAGCTTGGAGGCAAGAAGCTCGATATCCGCCTTCGCCCAATGTTCCGCAATATCCGCAAACGTTCGATCGGATGCAACGACCATATAGATGCTGTTCCCGTCGCGCTTGATCGTAACGTCGGTAACCCCGCCGCGGCTCTCGAAGCGAGCCGGCACGAACGTCATGGCTCCCGACTCCGGATCGTACACGACAGCCGTCACTGCGGACGGATTCAGCGGTTTCGGCACGACGATCGTTCTATCCGCATACGTGCCGGCAAAATGGCGAAGCTCCCGCTTCTCCTTACCGTATTCCACGGAAACGGTAAAGTCAACCGCTTCGGATATCGGCGTAAGTCCGGCGGACAACGCTTGCCGCTTGATCGATTCGAGCGCCGAACCCGTTATGGTTTCCATAGAAATCCGGATGCTGAAGCTGCTTTCCGCCGTACCGAGTTGAGCCGTCAGCGCCTTCAAATCAAGCAGCTTCACCGGCAAGCTGTAGCTGGCACGTTCCGTCGCGATGACAAGCTTGCTCTCGGGAGCCTGCTTTAACCATTCCTGCACGGCGGAAGCCGGAATGACCGCATCGGCGATTTCCGCCGTTCCCGGAACTTGAATCCGGACCGACTGATCGGCAGAAGCTTTACCTTCCAACTGTTTCACCGCTTTAAGAAGCTTATCGGCGTCCACAGCGACTTGGCTAACTTTTTTCCCGGCGGCATTCGTCTCCAGTGAGACGGCCCCCAGCGTACTTTCACCGGCCGGCGTCGGCGATGGCGCAGTCGACGCCGCAGGCGATGGCGTAGATGCCGGCGCGTCTGTCGGCGCCGAGGTCGACGACCCTCCTGTCGGCGATGGCGTCGGTGTCGGTGTCGGCGTTGGTGTAGGCGTTGGATCCGGCGTATACGTAACCTCGAAACTGACTTCGTTCGTCTTTTTGTTATCGACGTACGCTTCCAATTTAAACGTATTGGCATGTTCCGCCAATTGAACGGTTTTCTCGAAATTGCCGTCCGTCAGATTAAGCTCTTCCCCGTTCAAGAGCAGTTTGGCCGTCCCCGTTCCGAGCACTTCGAGCGATCCTTTAATCGGGAGCTGGCGATTTTTCGTAACGAGCTTGTCGTAATCCAGATGTCCCCGCAGCATGGCTGCACGAATGTCGTCATTCGCGCTGTATGAGCTGGCAAGCAGCTGCCGGAGCGTTCGCACGCCGTCCTTATCCAGCGTAGAGATGACGAAGCCGCCGCTCGGAATGACGCTGTTATTCGGCAGGTTCCCCGTCCATTTCCATTCCATGGCTTGCTTCTTGTTCACGACGTTCGTTACCTTGCCGTCAGGGCCTACGACAACTTCGACCCCGTAGCTGCCGGTTGTACCCGTCGTTTGTCCGAAGCTGTCCGAATATACGCCCATCGTGCCGAGCGCTCTGTTCTGATTGTAATAATCCGCCTCCAGGAAGCCTTTGGCGATGTACGGTTTTAACGCGTCCGGGAGGGATATCGCATCCGGAATGCTGATCCCGAGCTGGAACGGCTTGACATACGGGCGATCCTCCAATGCGGCCTTTTGGATGTCCCAATTGATCTGAGACAAATCGAACAGCTTCAGGCCGTTCGTATACGTTAAGGCCGCTTGAAACGACTCCCGCTGATCTTCGGGCTGAGGCAGCTGCTCCAGCTGGAATCCGGCGTATAGCGGAAACTCCTCTTGAGTAAGCACATGCATGAGCGCGATGCCGCGTTTGACGGCTGCCGGGGTGTTATAGTACGTGCCTAGAATCATGTAATCGAAAATCTCTTTCGTCCCGAAGGCGGTTTGAGCGTACTCCTCCGTATAGAGCTCGCCTAACGTAAATCCGAGCCTCGGATCGTAGCGGAATTTCGGATTGGCCCAGTTCTGGCCTACCTCGTAATAGGACGTATACCAGGATCCCATCGAGATCGCAAACGGAATCCGCTTGCCGGCCTCGCCGTTTACCTTGTCGATCATTTTCCTGAATTTCACGAACATCGCTTTCTCTCCCGCGGAACGGTACGTCAGCCAATCATAGAACAACGGCCCGTTCACGGTCTTCACGAAATTCCCCGAAGTATCGTATTGATGCTCGAAAATATCCTGCGGCCATCGTTGCAGCGATTTCCCTTTCCCGGCCAAGTAAGCTTCGAACTTCCGCTTGGAAATATCGCTGAAATCGGCATAAATGTTGTCGTAGCGCGCCCGGTCCAACACAACGCCGTCGACGTCGTAATTGCGCATGACCTCTTCCATAACGCGCATCTGGTACTGCTGATTGTCGTCATTGGCAGGATTCATAAAATAGACGAGCGGCTTGTAATTGCTTTTGCTGATCGGCACGATCGCGCCTTTATCCTCCGGACGGTACACCCATTCCTCGAAAGCGGCAAATTGCTCCTTGGTTAGGCCCGTATCCACGCTCGAGCCGGCGCCATACAAATTGAATACCGCGTCGATCCGCAGGCCCAGCGCATGGCCGTGACGGATGAACTCCTGCAAGACGTCCAGGTCGGCAGGCACGCCCGCTTTCGTCGCCTCGGTGATTTTGCTGATATGCGGCATGCCCGACAGGCTGTTTTTCAGGTATGAGCCGAAGCCTTCGCTCCCTTTGACCGGGAAAGAAACGGCCGTCACGCCCGCCGCCTTCGCTTTGACAAGCAGCTTGCGGATCGCCTCGGAGCTCGGATATTTGTTCAGGTTCGTCGACTGTTCAATCCACAAATACACTTCCCGCTCCTGATGAAGCTTCATGTAGCGATATACGGTAACGGTGCTTTTCTTGCGCAGGGAGTCTCCCCGGTACACATCGATGTCGATGATATTGGTCATCGGCTGGAGGGTAACCTCGCCGGCAAACGATCCGTCCGCCTGGATCGCAACCGTTTTTCCGTTGACCGCAATGCGGTAATTACCGTCACTCCTGTAATTGGTCAGCTTGCCGGACAGGACGGTCTTCTCCGTTTCCTTGGACACCGTGAGCATCTGATCTTGATCCATCAGCAGCACCGACGGCTCGGCTATCGACTCCGTTTGCCGTATAAAATCGGCTATGGAGACGCTCTGCTCGCCGACGATCAGCTTCACCGTATCGCCTACGTTAAAGTTTTCCGCGGCAAACTTCTTATAGCCCTTCTTCTTGTAATCGTCATCCGAGGCAAGCAGCACAAAGCCGTTTGCCGGAATGCTCAAATCGGGCGAATCCTGCCATGTCGGGGTCCCGTTCACGGGCGCTTTGTTGGCCACTTTGGTTACTTTGAAGTTCTCGTCCACCTGTACGGCGACATTGTATTTATTCGTATTGTTCGTTTTGTCCCCATAACGGCTTGTCAGAACGGCCAAGTAATCCCCTTCGCCTTGCGCGTCGACGATATTGATCAGCCTTTTTGCGCCTGCCGCCGTTTCGATGTAGACGGACTCCGTGACCGACGAAGGCTCGTAGACGGAGCCGGCGACCGTTTCGCCGCTTCCCGCGCTCGCTTGCGCTTCGTTCGCCGCTTGAAGAGCCGATCCCCCGGGATTTGCTCCCGCCGCACCCAAAGCTGCAGCAGGAAAAGATGAAAACGCGATACAAAACATGTACACATAGATCAAACCGACGTTCAACCATTTCCGCTTGCTCCTCATCCGTGCACCATCCTTTTCTCATCATGCTCCTCTATGTAAAGCGCTTGCAAAATCACTATACGTTTTTTTCGTGTAGGTGTATTTATTCGGACATGCGAAATCGTTGTACATTTTATGCAATTGCGCGCCGCCTCTCAACGCGCAGAACGGAACAGGCTTTTACTGCGGAAGCTGACGATTCGTCAAAACCGAAGATAACCGACTACCGGCATCTTTGACTCTGACTGGCGTTTACCGTAGGGGTAGCGCCGGACCTGAGGATATACTTGCTGAACACGCAAAAAAACCGGAGCCTCTAAAGGCTTCCGGTCCCGTCTTACGCGCGCGGCGACTATTTCTCGCAGTGCAAACGAATATATTCGGTCGGCGATAAACCGACGGCATTCTTGAACGCTCTGCTGAACGAATGGATCGACTGGTACCGCATAATCGAGGCGATTTCGGTAATGGTATACTCCCTGGACTGAAAGAGCTCGATCGCCTTTTGCAGTTTTTTCTGGGCATAAAAATCCCTTAACGTAATGCCCGTTTCCTCCGTTACGATATGGGACAAATGGGAGTAGCTATAGCCCAGCGCATCCGAAACCTCCGTCAAATCCTTCATTTGCAGAAGATTGTTGTCGATATAGCTGATCGCGTTATAGACCGCTTCCTGGGAGCCGTCTCTTGCGCGTTGATGGATTCGGTACGCACTTTCCCAATCGGAGAAAAAATTGCGGTACGTCAGCACAATAATTTGGTCCAAATACGTCTGGCTCATCATTTGCGAATACCGTTCCATCGTCCGGAATTCCTTAAGCGCGTTGATAAACGGAGACAGCACGTCGAGACGGTCCTTTTTGCGGGGCGTCTCCTTGGCGTCCATCATTTTTTGGATATGGAGAAACGGGCTTTCCCCTCCGGCCGCTTGCTTGAACTGAAAGCCCAAATAAACGAACCGGAAAGGCTCCTTGTCGTCCGCGCCGCCGGAATGAATTTCGCCGGGCGCATTGACGTATAGATCTCCGGCCTCCACCTCATACCGGCTACCGTTTGTCGCAAACCAGCCCTTCCCGGAAATGATGTAAGAAATCTCGTAGCATACCTGTTTATGTTCCCGCAAGACGTATCCGGTATTGCAGCTCAAATCGCCGATCTGGTAAAGCGAGATCAAGTCGTACGGCTTCGGATCGAGAAAAAATTTTTTCTCGAATTGGAATCGCTTTTTGCTCGCTTGCAGCAGCTGGGAAGGTTTCATCGCTTCATTCCCTTCATTTGAGTACATGCCTGAGGCCTATAACCGCAGCGTTCCCATATTCAACGTGCTTCCTTCGTTCATTAGCATCTGCCGGACGTCCGTCCGCTTGCCGTCCTCGATCCGCAGCTCGGCCTCGAACGCTTTCACCCGGCCGGGCGGAAAAACGACCGCAATCTCCCCTCGTTCGTCGCTTCGCGTACGGACGACCGGGAGCAGCATGGCGCCGCGCTTATGACCGTGCTTCAGAGGGGAAACAAGCCTGTAACGTCCCGGCTCTTTCAGCTCGGAAGCGATTTCGCAAAGCTCGCTCTCCTTCGCCGTTCGCCCCTGCAGCGTGAAAGCATCGCCGGATCGAACCGGCGAAGTCAAATTGGCGACCGCTATTTCGGTCTTCCCCTTAACCGCCTCGTCCTCCGCCACGCGGGCGCGGCAGCAATCCTCCGAAAGCAAGCTCGCCGTAACCCGGGCGCCTGCAAGCGGCCTGCCGGTCTCATCGCGCAAGCATGCCCGGAACAGGGTGGCTCCCGGCGGAAACGGATAAAGCGGCAGCGGAATAAGGGGCACAGCATGGACCTCGCCCACACCTGCGCCGCCGGCCGTCACTTGAAGGCTTTCCGCAAAATAGACGTCCGATTTCACCTCTAGCGTGTAGACGCCTTCTGCGATGTCCGTAAAAACAAACAATCCGCCTTCCTTGCGAACCGGCTTGCGAAGCGCACCGGCCAGCGCGACCTCCGTCCCGCTTCCAAGCGGGGCGCCGCCCGTAAACGCATCGATCAGCCTAATGGCCAGCGAAAAGCTTGAGCGGATTTTGACGACCCGTTGCAGCTCCATCCTTGCACCTCCTCAGCCTTGACTTATCATGACTTACCCTTGAATGCGGATATCCCGCTCGAGCACCGGCTTCGTAGTCTTGATCCGGTTCGAATCGATCGTGACCGGCCCTACCGTATAACTGACGGCCAGCTTGTACGGATTGTCGGCGAAATTCCACATCCGGGTGAGCGTTTCCGCCGGAATATTGTCCATGACGATACGTACTTCCTCGTTGTTTTCCGCCAGCGAGCCCTGAAGAAAAGAGCCTCGCAGGATGGCATTGTCGTAGATGACCTGCATCGCGCGTCCCAAGATGCGATGCTCGTCGAGCGCGCGAACCTGAAGCTCCGCCGTCGAATGGGGAATGAGCAGATAGCTCAGATCGATCGTCATCGGCGGGAACTGAATCGAATCCTGCCCCCGCTTAATCATGTGGGTTTGCCGGTGATCTCCGTTTTCCTTGATATTGTATAAGAAAAGAGACAGCGACAAGTCCCCCTTGTCCGCCGGCGAAGCGAGTCCGATCAGCTCCGGCTGCCGGATCGGCTCGGGCGTCATCTGTTCGCGCAGCAGCTTCAGCAGCGATGCGCCCACGTCGGCTATTACGGTATAGTCAGCCATCATAATCCCCCTTGTTTACCCTTCAAGAAGCAAATCGTTGTACACACCGAGCTGCTCCTTCAGCACCATCGCCCCGGATTTGGCGATTTCATGGATCGCCGCCTTCAAAATATGCTTCATCCCGATCGGCGTCCGGTGCTCCGCCGCTAAAAACGCGGCCGATACGACGGTGTTTTTGATATTGCCTCCGGCAATCTGGAACGTTCGACCGAGAAAACGAAAGTCCACGTCGTCCGCGAGCGGAGCTTCCTTCGGAAACATGGAGCGCCATATTTTTTCGCGGTATTCGGCATCCGGAAACGGATACTTGATCACATAGTTCAGCCGGCGCATGAACGCCTCGTCGATGTTCTGCAAATAGTTGGTCGCAAGCACCGAAATGCCCTCGTATTCCTCCATCTTTTGCAGCAAAAAGGCTACTTCCACGTTCGCATATTTATCATGCGAGCTTTTGACCTCGGAACGCTTGCCGAATAAGGCGTCCGTTTCGTCGAAGAAGAGGATCGCATTGCTGAGCTGCGCCTCCTGAAACACTTCCTGCAGGTTTTTTTCCGTCTCGCCTATGTACTTGCTGATGACCTGCGAAAGGTCGATTTTGTAAATGTCCAGCTTAAGCTCGCTTGCAATCACTTCCGCGGACATCGTTTTCCCCGTGCCGGGCGGACCGGCGAACAGCATGCTTAGCCCTTTGCCGTACGACAGCTTTCGGTCGAAGCCCCATTCTCCGTACACGACGTGCCTGTATTTCATCTGGTTGCAGGCATTGCGAAGCTGTTCCTTCTGCTCGGGCGGCAAAATGACGTCATCCCACGCGTATCGCGGCGTCAGACGCACAGCCTTCTTCTCGAGCTTGTGCTGAACCTGCAAATAACAGGCGCGGTACAGCTCGTCCTCGCCGATCTCCGCACCCGGCCCTTTGTTCCACTCGGATAAATCCCGGGCAGTTTCGAGGGCGGATCGAATGCTGCCGGGCGTAAGCCGGAATTTCCCGGACACGACGCCCCAGTCCACCTCGGACGCGGCCGGGTACGCGGCGCCGAACGTTTCCCATAGCGACTTGCGCGAGAGCGCATCCGGAATGGCGAACGGCACTTCGATAAAGGCTCCTTTCCCGGTGAACGCCGCAGGCCGCCAAGCTTTTTCCGAGAGGAGAAAAACAACCCCGTGAAAGCTCCCCATCCCGCTTGCCAGATCGTCCAGCCTCGACCACGAGCCGCGTACGAACGAAGCTTCCTGCTCCTCTGCCGTATGCTCTTCCGGCATTAGCGCGTGAACGTTCGTGAACGCAATGACCGCCTGAAGCAAAATCGCTTCGCGGAACACAAGGTCGAGCCATTCGTGAAACGGCTTGCTTTTCGCCGCTTCGTCCGCCAGCTTCTTGAGATCGATTAGCAAGAGCGGCTGCTCGTAACGATTGCAAAAATGTTTGACCTGCAGCTTTTTGCCCGCTCCGGCCGGTCCATGCAGAAGAAAAACGGTGTCACGCTCGTCCGCGCTCCGGCGCGCCCCCGCCATGAAGCCGACCAAGCGCTCTTGTATGCCGGCATCCAGCAGCAGCTCCGGCACCGGCTGGGACGGGTAGTGCATGTTCGCGAACGAAGCCATCGTTTCGTCCAAGCTTCCCTGCTGCGTCAGAAACCGGACGATCCGCTCCTCCAACTGCAGAGGTCTTGTCAGCGCCGGTCTCGATTCCGTTTCGGCAGCCGTTCTGAACAGGTACCTCATGAGCGGACGCTTCGGCGAAAACAGGCTGCGCGCGTCAAGCTTCTGCTCCTCCGTAAAGCCGAGCAGTTTGAAGACGAGGTCAATCGTCGGAAACTTGCTCGTCACGTCATCCTGCAAAAAGCCGTACAGCTTCTCGTATTTACGGTCCAGCTCCACGGCCAGGCTAAATACGATCGCCTGCACCTCCAGCCGGGACAAGTCGAATACTTCCGCCAGAAACGGCAGCGGCAAATAGATGCCTTCCCTCGCGCTTATCCCGATCCGCCGGTCGATTCGGTCGTCCAGCGAAGCAAGACGCCGTTCCCAAACGCCGTCGGTTCGGTCCGGCAAGGCTTGTTCCCTATGCTTTCGATCCGCCTGCAGCAGTCCGGCGACTTCCTCCTCGGTAATGACGAGTCCGCGAAAAGGATCCATCGCCCGGTCTTCTCCCCGTTCGCCATTCCGCTCCCAAGCCTGCCGTATGTATAGATCGATCCGCTCCAGCTCGTCCGCCGTGTGCTCCCATCCGCTTGCGTAGCCCGGACTATCTTGTAACCCTGCCGCTTTCGTTAGGGGATCGGTCAGTTGTTTTGCCATATCATCCCGCCTACATCATGACGATTTTCGTTAAACGCGCGCTCCATCCGATACGCGGAAGCTTCTCCGATATCCCATTCTCGAATGATGAACGCCTAAGCGCTTAGCTCGTTAAAGCCCCTCTTTGAAAAGCGCTTCTGTCCCTTCAAAAAAAGCCCAGACCTAGTCCGGACTTTTTGTAAATACTGCTATATATTAGTAATCGTAGCGCCCTGCTCTGCCCGCGTCAAGCGTTTTTGAAGGCTGCCGCGGGCTTTTAACCGATTAACGAGCGAACGCGCGCGCTCACTCCCTGATTGCAATGCCGCGAAGTCTACAAATTCTCTTCGATGGCTTCGACAATCCATCGGTAAAGCGCATCCGAATCCGCGATGTCATCCTTCGTAACCGTAACCTTGATATGACGCTCGTTCATATCGAACGCTTCCTCCAGCAGTCCGCCAAACCCTTTTGCCCTGCGGTCGATTTCGAGATAAAACTCGACGTGATCGCCGTGGCACACGTAGAAAACCTCCAGCTCCTCCAGCCTGGAGCGGCGCTGCGGCTTCAGCTCGAACTCCTGAAGAAACGGAAAATCCAAGCGGAGATGCGGAACATGCAGCAGCGAAACTTCATACATGCGCAAGCCGTAACGCTCCATCACGTCAAAGAAGGCGCCGACGATCGGATGAGCCATAACTTGCACGTAATCGCGGTCGGTTTTGTCCATCGCCATTTCGATATCCAGCTGAGTGTCCACCCAAACCTTCGTTTTGCCGAGCGTGATCGGGGTAGAATTCGGCAGGGGAAACGAAAATGAAAATTCCCGTTCGTCGCCGGGCTGCAGCGAAAAGCGCTCGTTCAGCCTGTAGCGGTAAATTTGATCGCGTTCCTCAACGACATGACCGTCGCGTTCCCTGAAATAGTTGGCGTACAAGCACAAATCGATATGGTTTACTTCCTGCGCGACGTTCCCGGCGCGAATGCTCACCCGTCCGTACAGCTCATCGCCAACCCTTACGCCGCTAGCGTTCTCGATGACCGTATCCACCTTAGCCGCGCCGATTCCTACGCTTGCCATCATCTTTTTGAAGAAAGACATTTTCCCACCGCTCCTGTCCGCATAATCGGGCACAACAAAAAAGCATCTCCCGCTTACTTCCTACGGAAAGATGCTATCGGCGTTTCAACTTTTCATACGGGAAAACGATTTGCGCTGCACGGATTCGCCGTCGCTTTTCTTACCCTGCAGCAGCGACGCCGCATGAGCTTGATGAGAGGCGTCCGGTTTGCGCTGCACGCCCGCTGCGGACGGCGCCATCGCAAAAGACGCGGCCTTCCTGCCCATGTCGTCGGCCTCCTGCTCCAAGCCGCGGTCGTCATTTACCGGCACGCCGCTGACCTGCGTCGTCGGCTTCACCCTGCCTTGCCGCTGCTGCACGACATGCGCCAGCTCGTGGCCGAGCAACTCTTGTCCCGGCTGGGAGAACGGGTCGTATTTGCCGGGGGCAAAGTGAACATTGCTGCCGCGGGTGTAAGCGAGGGCTCCGATGTTGGAGGCTTCGCTGCCCTCATGAATACGAACGTCCGAGAAGTCCGCCCCCATCGCGGATTCCATTTTCGTGCGGATCTGCTCGGGCATTCCCCCGTTCGGTTCTTTACGCTGAACCGCCCCGTCGCGCTTCATCTGGAGCTCCTCTTCCTCGCCTTCAGCGCCCTCGAGATCCATGCGCTGAACCGCTCCGTCCCGCTTCATCTGGAGTTCCTCTTCCTCACCCTCAGCGCCCTCGATATCCATGCGCTGAACCGCTCCGTCACGTTTCATCTGGAGCTCCTCTTCCTCGCCCTCGGCGCCCTCGATATCCATGCGCTGAACCGCTCCGTCGCGCTTCATCTGGAGCTCCTCTTCCTCGCCCTCCGCGCCTTCGAGCTCCATACGTTGAACCGCTCCGTCCCGCTTCATCTGGAGCTCCTCTTCCTCGCCCTCGGCACCCTCGATATCCATACGCTGAACCGCTCCGTCGCGCTTCATCTGGAGCTCCTCTTCCTCGCCCTCGGTGCCCTCGAGATCCATGCGCTGAACCGCACCGTCGCGCTTCATCTGGAGCTCCTCTTCCTCGCCCTCGGCGCCCTCGAGATCCATGCGCTGAACCGCTTGTCCATGGAGCGTGCCGGCCAGCATCCGCTGTACCGCGCGATTGCCCGCGGTCTGCTGCAGCTGCATGAATGAAGCGTGGGGGCCGGCTGCACTCGTCCTCCCCTCCCCTGCGCTTCGTCCGCTTACCGCCGGCAAACTGCGATGAGCTCGAGCTATTTTACGATCGTATTGGTGCACGGATCCATCCTCCAGTGAGCGGTCACAGCCGTTGCGGTTTCCGGCACGGTAAATCCACATACATGGGTTTACGGAGCATTTGCCGCTATCATCATCCAATTCTTTCCGCCGCGTCGATTTTCTTTCATCGTAGCCCGTACGAGGATTCGCGTCAAGAGTCAACTCGGCCGTCCGTAAAGTTTATCCTATAGATGAAGGTATGATCATCGATCGGCGATTCGGCTCAACCGTCACTTTTGCCGGAAAAACTCCAGTTACTCTCCCATATAAAAAAGACCGGCAGCAAATAAATGGATTTCCTCCAGTTATTATGGCGTTATCTTCCTGATTGGCTGTACTTTGATTAAAAGAACTGCAGCTTTTCCAGTAAAGTGGAACAATTAGTGGGGCGGGAGCATTTTTTAATGGAGCTTTTCCATTTAGCGGCGCTTCACTTCTATTTTGCCGTCGATTTGGACCGCCTTCATCCGCTTGCGCGCATTGAAATCCTCCACGCACAGCCCGGGAAATTCCCCGACTTTCCGCTGCATATCCTGAATTACGATCGTGAGCAGACGGTTGAAAAAAATATGGAAATGCAAGCCTTCCGCCCAATCTCAAACAACTCCCGCGATTTTGTGTCAATATACGTAACACAAAACACAAAAACTTCGTTACATTTATCATCCCTATCGACAATTCGACGTTATTATGTTATATTTCATTACATATACATGACGGTGTCAGAACATGACGGAGGAAAACGTATGATCCGATCTCTTCTGCTTATTCAATCGCTCGCAGCGGCAGATTCGAACGTCTCGAATCCCGAACATGCGCTTCGCGGGACCGGAATCCACATTCAAACTCAAGACAGCCCTGCCCCCATCCCGCAGCAAGCCGAACGATTTGAAGCCGTTGTCCTGCATGTTCCTTCCAGCGAGTTAAAGTCCTATTTGCATCCGAGAGTCAAAACCCCCGTTCTTTGGTGGTGCGACGGCCCTTATCCCGATACGCCGCCGTTCCAGTCGGAAATCGAAATCGACGGTATGCTATGCCCGCAGATGAGCCCTGCCGAGTACAAATGGCTCCTTTACTTGGCGGTCGGTCACTACCGGCAGCGCGAGCAACTGCTTCTGAAGCTGGAAGAGCGCAAATGGATCGAGCAGGCTAAAGAAATCATCTGTGAAATCAAGCACATGAACGAGTCCGAAGCTTACGAGTTTCTGCGCAAGCAAGCGATGAACGAACGCAAAAAAATCGTCGACGTCGCCATCTCCATCGTCAACGTCTACCGGCTGCTGCGCAAGAGCAAATGAACCGGCAACTTAAAAGGGACTCTATCCTCATGAGGGAAGAGTCCTATGTTTTTCCATATTACGGTCATGATAGGAGCTGAATAGGATCAGCGCCGCCAACGCCCCGATGAACGCGCACAACATGTCCCACTCGGAGTCCCATATATCCCCTTGGGCGCCTAGAACTTCGTCAGGGCTTTTGCCCATGCTTGCCGCCGCCGCGAATTCCATGATTTCATAAATGGCGCTTACCGATAAAGCGACCGACCATACGATAACGAACAACCATTTGCGGTCGGATACGATTCCGTACCTGACAAGCAGCTCTCTTGCTATAAACGCAGGAACCGCTCCCTGAATCAAATGCCCCAGCCTGTCAAAATGGTTTCTGCTCCAATGGAACGTCTCTTTCAGCGTATCGAATAGCGGAACGTGCTCATACGAATAGTGCCCGCCGATTGCCATTATGATTCCGCTCACGAATATCATTTGGTAGACCGGACTGGAAAACCGGAAATGACGATAGGACCATACCAAAATGGCCGCCCCGACAATCGCAGGACCGACCTCGGCAAACCATGTCCCCCAATAGACCGGGTGCACGCCCGACCAAACCGCCGCCCCGAGGAAGCTTATTAGCATAAGTCCGTGCACAAGACGGTCGTAGCTGCGATCCTTCGCCATCGCTCTCCCCCCGCTTCGACTCCTTAAATACCTCATCATGATTGTTTCCAATCCCGTACCTGCTTAGACCTATTGAGCTCTATAAAACGTTAGGCGCGATTTACGTTCTTACACGAGAAAAAGACAAGAGCCTGCTTTCGCAAACTCTTGCCGTACAGCATTGACGGCTAGCTAATAAAAATGCAAAATCCGCTATTTCCAGCGATGGCGCGCCGGCCGTCGTACGGCATACGCAAACCTTAGTACGCGGTCAACGAGGCGTTGGTCATGTCAAAAAAAGAACGGCCTCCCGTATGTTTCCATACGGATGACCGTTCCTATTTCGTCTACTTCCCTCATGACTATCATTTGGAGAGCGGCCAGCAGCCGGCCTTATCCGCTAAACGCGACCCGAATGTCCAAAACCTCCGAACGGCTGCCCAGCCGAAGCGGCGGTCCCCAGCTGCCGAAGCCGGACGAAACGATGGCGTGCATCGCTTCTTTCCGCAGGTACCCCCAATCGAGCTCGAAAATACGCCCCGTTATGAAATGGTTCGGCACCATTTGGCCTCTATGCGTATGCCCGGACAGCATCAGATCGACGCCGGCCTGCGCGGCAGCGCCAAGCTTGTGCGGCTGATGATCGAGCACGATGACGGGGCGCGTCCGGTCGACGTCCGACAGCAGTTCCTCTACCCCGAGCCGCCCCTGCTTCGTAAAGCGCTCCGCCGCATAGTCTTTGCGCCCGACTACGTAGAAGCTGTCCGCTACGTTTACCGTCCGGTCGACCAGCACCTCAATGCCGATCTCTTGCATCCGCTTGACATACTCTTCGATATGTCCGCCGATATATTCGTGATTGCCGAGCGAGGCGTAAACGCCGAGTGGAGCGCGCAAGCGTCCCAGCACCTCCGCCATATTTTCCCGAACGAACGGCTCGATGCTGTCGTCCAGCACATCGCCCGGAAGCAGGATGAGGTCGGGCTTCATCCCGTCGATCCGTTCCACCAATCGGGCAAGATGCCGTTTGCCGACGATCGTGCCGAGATGCAGATCCGAAGCGACGGCGACCCGCAGTTCCTGCATGGCGCCCGCTTGCTTGTCGATCACGATATCGTACCGGCGGACGACCGGGCTCCAGGCGTTCCAAGAGCCGCGTATGAGCAGTACGGCGAGCAGAACAAGAACCGCTCCTCCTACCCCGGTCACGACCGCATCATGGTCCGCCCCTCCCAGCTTGAGCAGCCAACCGGCAATATCGGCGATCGGCAGCAGCAGAACACTAAAGAACAGAAGCCCGAGTCCGTAGGAGCCGATCCATTTTATCCCCTTATAAATCCGGTAAGGCAGCGCCTTCCGCAAAGCCATCGCCAGCAAATAACCGAGCGAAACGAATAAATAGACCGTCCAATAAACCGCATCGGACAACCCCGGCGCCAAAACGTTCCAAAGCAAGCTGCCGTTCCAGCCGATATATCCGATCAAGCCGGCAAATAAGCATAGAAACGCGGCGATCATGAGCAATGTGCGCAATTTCATCATGCAGCGCTCCTTAAATAGAATGTTGGATACCTCATTTAACGGGTGCCTCAAGCCCCCGGGTTACTTCGCGTAAACGTGGATGTTGCGGATATACTCGCCTACCATCGTTTGAAGAGCGGAGATCGCATCGTCGATTGACGCCTTGCTGGCAAGCTTGTCCATCACCAGCCGGACGTAGCAGTCGCATTCGTTCTTGAGCGAAGGCTGCACGCGGCTGAAATCTTCGAGGTATGCGGGAATAAAATAACAATCCAGCGAGCTCATGACATAAACGAAAGGCAACGACCTATCCTCGCCTTCGTTCCAGGCCTTGAGCAAATCGTACAACTGGCTTAGCGCAATGAGGCCGAGCCGGTACGTTCTCCTCGCATATTCGTATTGCGCCGGTTCGATCAACTGCTTCTCGTACCGCTTCTTGTTCGTTTCATCGAGCAAATAAAGCGCGCCGCCCCACTCGGAAGCGAACTTCAACCAAAACTCGGCATCTTCCCCCGGGATGTCGATCCGAATCCGCTCATCGAAAACCAAGTCCGGGTTTGCCGCCAGCATCCGTGCCGCTTCTTCGGCAAGCCGTTGTTTATCCGAAAGTTTCTCGTTCATTTCGATGTCTCCTTAACGCTCGCAGCAAATTGGGCATAAAGCTTGTCTTGATAATAAAAATTGGGCGATTCCTGCCGGTCCGTATAGTGACGGTGAAAAACATGCGTCGTCGCAGGAGAAACCGGAGGAATCAGCCATGTCCATTCTCCCGAAACGGGACGGCCGCAGGCGTGCTCCTTCTCCTCGAACCGGGCGAACTGCTGGGCGGCGGTATGATGATCGACGATCGAAACGCCGTGCCGCTTAAAGGAATGCAGCACCGCCACGTTCAGCTCAACGAGCGCCCTGTCCCGCCACAGCGACGTCTCCCGGCTAGTGTCCAGCCCCATCAGCGACGCCACCTTCGGCAGCATATCGTAACGGTTCGTATCGGCCAAATTGCGCGCCCCTATCTCCGTCCCCATATACCAGCCGTTGAACGGAGCGGCCGTATAGGAAATGCCGCCGATCTCCAGCCGCATGTCCGAAACCATCGGCACGCCGTACCACCGCAGCCCCAAATCCGCAAAATCCGGCATATCCGGATGGCCGATCGGCACCTCAAGCACCAGTCTCTCCGGAATGTCGAACAGCTGCGGCTCGCGTCCGTCCATGCTGAGTACGAGCGGCAGCACGTCGAACGGCGTGCCCCTGCCCTTCCAGCCGAGCGACTGGCAGAGCTTCGTCAAGGAAAGCGAAGCGGGATCGCCGAGTACGCCATGCTCCGTTTCGTAGCCTGCGTACCGGATCAGCTGATGGTTCCATATGCGCGCTTCCCGGTCCGCGCCGGACGAAGGCTTGAAAATCGTAATGACCGGACGAATTTTCCCGCCGTTCGTCGCCGTTTCGATATGCTGCAGCAGCGCTTCCGCCATTCCGGCTTCCGTGTCCGCATGACGCGCGTCGCTAACGGTCAGCGACTCCCAGAACAACCGCCCGATGCAGCGGCTGCTGTTCCGCCATGCCATTTTGGCGCCGTGCTGCAGCTCCTCCACCGTATGCTCGTAAATGCCCCGTTCGGCAATCGTCCGTCTGATTTCCGTCAGCCGGCTTGCCGTTTCTTCCGGGTTTTTGCCCAGTTCGGCGTAACATAATCGTATAAACGTTTCCGCTTCTAGCATCAAATGTTTGCAATCCATGATGTCCGTTCTCCCGTCCCTGTCTCCAAACCGCTAAAGACTCTCGAGCCCCATTATAACATGACCGGACGGACAGCATATCATTGCCGCAAAATCGTCGAAAAGTCTTAACACGGTCTGCCCTACTATTGCCAAACGAGCTTCGCCGCGCAAGCCAGTCCCCAATAGAACGAAAAACCTCCAAACCGCTAAGCGGATCGGAGGTTACGTTCAGCTCTTTTTACAAGCTTACAGGCTGTTGAACGTCTCGGTCAGAACCGGAACGATTTGCGATTTGCGCGAAACGACGCCTTTCAGAACGGCCTTGTTGTCCGCCAGCGTTACGTTGTACGCTTTCTCGACCGCGTTCGCGGCGCGGCCCAGCGCAAGACCGACAGAGTCGTTGTTCAAGATGTCCGTCACGACGAACAGGAACAGATCCAGCCCTTTTTGCTCGATGATCGCGTTAAGCGCCGCTTCCACTTCCGCTTGGCGGGACAGCACGTCATTCGTATCGACCGCGTTGACTTGCGCGATTTCGACTTTGTAGCTGCCCATCGAAAATTCTTTGGCGTCGAGGGTAATAAGCTGCTCGATCGTTTTGTCGCTCAGGTCGGCGCCGGCTTTCAGCATGTCCAGACCGTAGGTTTCGGCGTTCACGCCTGCGATTTCCGCGAGCTCGCGGGCCGCAGCGACGTCTTCCGCCGTGCACGTCGGCGATTTGAACAGCAAGGAGTCGGAAATGATCGCGGAAAGCATCAGTCCTGCCGCCTCTTTGGAGATGGCGACGCCGTTTTCTTTGTACATTTTATTCAGAATCGTCGCCGTGCAGCCTACCGGCTCCGCACGGTAGTACAGCGGATGGCTCGTCTCGAAATTGGCGATACGGTGGTGGTCGATAACTTCCAGCACGCGTACTTTATCGATGTCGCTTGCGCTTTGCTGGCGCTCGTTATGGTCGACGAGAATAACGCCGTTCGCTTCGTTCGCTACCGTTTCCACTTGGCGGGGAGCTTCCGTCTTGAACGTATCAAGCGCAAATTGCGTTTCGCCGTTCACGCTGCCCAAACGGACCGCTTCGACGTTCGCACCCAGCTTGGTTTTCAGATCGGCATAAGCAAGCGCAGAACAAATCGAATCGGTGTCCGGATTTTTATGTCCGAAAATAAGTACTTTTTCCATCGAAATTACTCCTTTGTCGTCTATTGATCGGGTTGTGGCCCATTATCCATTGTACTGTAAAATAGTATATCGTTAAATTCTATTTATTCCAATGCTTATACTGTGAATAATTTTTGAAAACGCAAAAAAGAGGGTTCCCCCCCTTTCCGGAGCCCTGCCTCCTTACTGAGCCGTATACCCGCCATCGACCAACAAGCTCGCGCCCGTCACGAACGATGCGTCGTCGCTGGCGAGAAACAACACCGTCTTGGCCACTTCCTCCGGTCTGCCGAGGCGTCCCATCGGATGCAAACCGATCAGATGCTCGTTGATCGCTTCGTTGCGGCCGGCGATTAGCGGCGTATCGATATATCCCGGACAAACGGCATTGACGCGGATGCCCGATTTGGCGTAGGTGATGCCCAGCGTTTGCGTCAGAAGCTTCACGCCTCCTTTAGCCGAGGAATAGGCGGTTACCCCCGCTTTGCCCACATGACTGTGAATGGAGCCGCAATTCACGATGGCGCCGCCCGTTCCTTGCTTGAGCATTTGCTCGATGGCGTATTTGTCGCAAAGGAAGACGCCGGTCAAATTGATATCGATCGTCCGCTGCCAGGCCTCGAAGCTCAGTTCATGCGCAGGCGCATCTTTTGCAATGCCCGCGTTGGCGAATAAAATATCGACCTTGCCGTATTTAGCCGCCGTCCCTTCGATCATCGCTTTCACTTCGTCCTCTTTGGTAACGTCGGTTTTGACAAAGAGGGTGTCGCCGCCTTCCGCATTCAGCCGGTCCGACAGCTCTTTGCCGCGCTCCGCGAAATCCGCAATGACCACCTTCGCTCCTTCCGCCGCAAACAGCCGCACCGTAACCTCGCCGATCCCGCTTGCCCCTCCCGTTACGATCGCGACTTTATCCTTGAATCTCATCGTATCGCTCCCTTTTTCCGTTTTTTTTGCGCGACAAAATGTCCGCCAAGTTCCCGCTGCCGGTTATTTTCTGCCATTCCGCTTTTTATTATTTACCGCTTATGGAAAAGCCGTTCGATCATAGGAAGACCGGCAGCCGATCACTTCCTTTTATTGAACCGAAAACAACCCTTTATCGGAAACGGCCGCTCAATGGTGGTATGATGAAAAGGAAATAACGAAAAGGAAGTGTTTTGCTTGTGGACTATTCGTGGAAACGGAATCTTTTCATCCTGTGGGTCGGATGCTTTCTCGTTAGCATGGCGTATTCGGTCTCCATTCCCTTTATGTCCATTTTCCTTCAAGACGATTTGGGCGTAAACAATCATTTGGAGGCTTGGACCGGGGTTATTTTCGCCATCACCTTCTTGGCGGGGGCGCTGATCGCACCGTTCTGGGGCTCTCTGGCGGACAAATACGGTCGAAAACCGATGATGCTGCGGGCCGGGATTTGTTTGTCGGCCTGTTATTTTTTGTATTATGTCGTAAGCAACCCTTACGAGCTGATCGCCGTAAGAATCGTCGAAGGCTTGCTCGCAGGCTATATCCCGTCGGCCGTCGCGATGGTCGCCACCAACACGCCGGAGAAGCACCTGGGCTATGCGCTCGGCACTATATCGACATCGAGCGCCGCGGCCACCATCATAGGCCCTTTGATAGGCGGAGTGGTCAGTCATTACGTAGGGCCCCGCGACACGTTCATGCTTTCAGGCTGCATGGTTTTCGTCGCATTTATCATTGCCTTGCTCTGGGTTAAAGAGCCCTCCTTCCAAAAATCGGCGGCCAAGCGTTCTTCGGTTGTCCGCGATTTGAAAGAAGCGGCTTCTAACCGCACCCTCATGGGGGCGCTGCTGATCGTGTTCATTACGTCCACTTCCATCATGCTTATCGAGCCGCTGCTTACCATTTATGTACTGAAGCTCGGATCCAGCCAGTCTTCCGCGTCGCTCCATGCAGGCATCATCTTCTCGGCGGTCGGCGTCGCCACCTTGATAGCCGCTCCTCGCTGGGGAAGGCTCGGCACCCGGATCGGCTACGAAAAAGTGCTATTTATCGGCCTGCTCGGCGGCGGGATCGGAAACCTGCTGCAAATTCTGTTTCACAACCTGATCGGCTTCGGTTCGCTCCGGTTCGGCTACGGCTTGTTCTTTGCAGCGGTGTTCCCGGCGCTTAACGCCTTTATCGCGCAAAACACGGATCCGAGCTTCCGCAGCCGCGCATTCAGCTTGAACCAGTCGGCGAATCAAATGGGACTTTTGTTGGGGCCGCTGCTCGGGGGCTTCATGGCTACGCAAATCCCGATTCCGATCGTTTTTGCGATTACCGGGGTTATGCTGCTGGTCGTCGCGGCCATGCTGAAAATCCCGAGATTCTCGATTTCCAAGAACAAAACGGCCGTGAAGGAAACTTCCGTCTAATCGTTCCGCCTGCGTGTGCGACTCGGCTGCGCCGCTTTTTTCATGGCAGGAATAAGTACTAAAAAAGAGGCGACCCCTAAGTCGCCTCTTTCCTTTGCTAGCAAATGCAAGTCTTTTTCTTAATTCCCGCTCTACCCGATTCTTCGATCTTGCGGATGTAATCGTAGGCCATCGGCACCTTGCAAGCCGTATCGCCCATATCGACGTGGACTTTGCCGATCTCTTCGGCAATTTCCTTCGCTTCTTCGCGGAGCCCGTCATAGTAAGCGCCGACGGAAATGACGAAGCCGTTCATCGTGTAGCGGACGCGGTTGCGCTCCGTATGAATCGTTCGGCGCACCCGTTCCAGCAGGCCGCGGATCTCCGCGATATCGAGCTGCTCGTCCGGCGTTATCGAAACATAGTTCGCATAGACGCTCCAGCCGCAGGTGGCAATCATTTCCTCCGGCGCTTCGATCCACTCCATCGCCAGCTCGCGCGCATGCGGACTCTCGCCCGTTACGCCCGCGACCGTATATTCCGCAAGCGCATACCAATAGGCTTTACCGACCCAGTCCTGCAGCCGTTCTTTGGTCATGCTTTGGGGATTGACGGTCAGCCCCGCCAAATACATCGCATCGTAAACACCCGATTCGTACAACGAAAGGGCCAATTCCTGATCCTTCTTGACCGTTTTCACGAGCTTCTTCATATCCCCGATCTTCACGCCATAGAACGGTTCCTGCACGCCATGGCGCAAATACGTCTTTTTCGTTTGCTCGGAGCCCATTTCCTTCAGGCTGTTCAACACTTCTTCGTATGTCATCCGGATCACCTGCGCTATCGTTTTCCTCTATTATACCTGATGCGCCTACCTCCGCCTATGGCAGTCCTTTCATATGCTTGTCCTCCACAGCCTGAAAAAGAAAGCGGCGCCTACAGGTGACGCGAGACGTCCCGCTCTTTACGCCTTGTCGTCCTTTCGGCCCGGCGGCCGCAGCGCTTTGTTCTGCATTTGTCCGGCTCCGGCCGCGACCAGGAACGCGTTTGCGAAAGCGAGCCCGTACACCCGCCAATCGTAAGGATTCGCGCCAACGGCCATCTGCGCCATGATCAGCACGGCGAACGCCACCGCAACCGCATACAAGTCGGTAGGCAGCCAGCGCGCCACCCGGTCCATCAAGCCTTTCGTATATTGCACGATGAAGAATGTAAGCAAAGAAGCTCCCCCCATGGCGGAGAGAGCTTCCCACGTAAACAATTGTCCTTCCATATGGATCACCCTTTCCCCTATATCCTATGTCGAAAGGGAGTCTCCGGAAACGATCAAACATCTACCGCATTCTATTATTTTAGCTCTTTAAACTTGAGCTGCGCTTCTTCCAGCACCTTGTCCCCGCCCATCTTCTTCCACTCCGCCACGAAGCTGTCGAACTCGCTGACCGGCTTGCGGCCGGTTATAAAGTCGATGAACGTCTGCAGCGTGAATTGGTCCAGCCGCTCCTTGTATTCGTTATAAACCGGCCGCTGCGTCGGCGACAAAATATCGTATTTTCCCGTTCCTTTGGATTCCGCCGCCTGACGTACGGGAATCAGACTCTTCTTGGTCATGAACTTCGCCTGCATCTCGTAATCGTTGAACGACCTCGGAATGGAATACCACGGCCCGACTCCGTACTTGATCTGTTCTTCTTCCTTGTCATACGGCGGAATAAACTCGTACGAGCCGTCCTCCGACACCTTGAACGTCTTGCCTTTCTCGCCGTAGTTGGTCGCTTCGAACGTGTCCGGATTGGAGATCGTATCGTCGAACACCTGCAAATATTTGATCAGCTTGTCGCGATCCTTTTCCATATGCTTGCCGAACACGACGCCCGTCGCCGAGAACGGCGTCGACTGGATCATGCCGGATTTGCCGGCCGGCCCTTTCGGCCCGCCGATCGTCACCCATGCGGCGCTCGGATTTTTCTCGCGCGTCTTCTCGTAGTAAACGCCGCTGAAGAACGCAGCTTGCGGAATGAACGACCACCAGGCGGCTTCGGCAACTCCCGCTTTGCCGTTGATCATTTTGTCGTCCTTGTTCGCTCCCTTGTTCGTGACGAATTCCGGATCGATCAACTCGTTCTTGTACCAGCGCTGCAGCACGGTAAGCGCATCTTTGGCCGCAGACTCGATTTCGCCCAGGACGACTTTGCCGTTGTCCTCCGTGAAGGTGCCCGGATACACGCCGAACGCGCCGAATACGGAGGAGAAAATGCCGGCTACGCCGATCGCCGTGCCGGTTATGCCGTACGTGTCTTTCTTGCCGTTGCCGTCCGGATCGTCGTTGCGGAATTTCGCCAATGCCGTTTCCATCTCTTCGATCGTCTCCGGCGTTTTGGCGATGCCGACCTTCTTCAGCCAGTCGTCGCGGAACCCGACCACGGTCGATTTCGGTCCGATCGTCCACATGTCCTGCATTTGATACACTTTGCCGCTGCGTCTTACGTACCGGAACGGATCGCCGCTGCCGGTGTTTTTACGCAGCCATGCCATATATTTCGGCGCATACTGCTCAAGCAGGTCCTCCGGTATTTCCGCGACGAGTCCTTGGGATACGTACTTGTCGTAATCCGAATAGCTTTGCGGTTTCCACCAGTCCGGGATATCCTTGGACGAGAGCATCAGCTGCAGCTTTTCTTTAAGCGTTTCGTTCGGTACGGCATAGAAGTCGATGTCGATGTTGAACTTTTGCCGAAGGAAATTCATCCCGTAGCCTTGAAGATTCGTTTTGTCCGGCGTATACGACCAGAACTTGAGCAGCATTTTTTTATCGGCCTTCGGGCTTTCCGAACCCGCCGCCCCCGGCTTGCTCTCTCCATCCGCACAGCCTGCGAGCGCCGATACGACCAGCGCCGTGCCGACAAGTGCCGATACCCCTCTTTTCATCGCGCTTCTCTTGTTCCCCATCCTCACAACCACCTTTTCGATAGTAGTCTCCTCCCCCGCACAGGGGCTTTATCGTTACGAAGTTCAATCCCTTCGGGGAGTTCCGGCACCGTTACCTGCCTAATAAAGCGTCCCTATCCCTTTATTGCGCCGATCATGACGCCTTTCACGAAGAATCGCTGGATGAACGGGTAGACGACCAGCATCGGAATGACCGAGAACATGATCATCGTGGCCTGCAGCTGCCTGCCGGTCAGCTCCGTCCGGTTTTCCATCTGCATTTTGAGCGTGTTCAGGTCGGTCATCGCATTGTCGATGATGATTTTGCGCAGGACCACCTGCAGCACCTGTTTGTTCGGATCGGATATGTAAATCATGCTGTCGAACCAGGCGTTCCAATGGCCGACGCCTTCGAACAGCGCGATCGTCGCCAGCACCGGCATGGACAGCGGAATGACGATTCGCCAGAAGATACGGAAGTATCCGGCTCCGTCCACTCTGGCCGACTCCTCCAAGCTATCGGGCAGGGTGCGAAAGAAGTTGCGCATAAGCAGCACGTGGAATGCGCTGATCATCCCCGGCATAACGAGCGCCCAAACCGAATCGAATAAATGCAGCTTCTGAATCAGCAGATAATGCGGGATGAGGCCGCCGCCGAACAGCATCGTGAACAGAATGAGGCCGGTATATACGCCGTTGTAAGGCAGATTCCTCTTGGACAGCGGATAGGCCGTCAGTGCGGTAAACGTGACGCTAAGCGCAACCCCCAGCAATGAGCGGATAATCGTATTCCCGTACCCGATCCACATCATCTTGTACTCCAGCGCAAGCTTGTAGCTCTCCAGCGAGAAATGCGTAGGGAAGAAAACGACGCCGGTCGAATAAGCGCCCGCCCCCGATTCGAAAGACAGCACGATCTGATTCCAGAACGGATACAGGGTAATGAACAAAACAAACGCCATGATGGCATAAAGCAGGCAGTCGAACAGTCTCTCGCTTACATTCTTCTTAACGCGCGGCATCGGGCATGCGCTCCTTTCCGAAAGCTGATTGCGCTATGTCTACCATAAGGTGTAGTCTTTGCCGCCCACGATTTTGACGATGCGGTTGACGGCGACGATCAGGACGATGCCGACAGCCGATTTAAACAGCCCTACCGCGGTGGAATAGCTGTAATCCATGTCGAGCAGCCCCTTGCGGTAGACGTACGTGTCGATAATATCCGCGACGTTGTACACTTTCGGATTGTACATATTGAAAATCTGGTCGAAGCCCGCATTCAAGATGCCGCCCATCGAAAGGATCAGCATAATCGCAATGACCGGCACGAGCATCGGCAGCGTGATGGCGAACATCCGCTGCAGCCGCCCGGCGCCGTCGATAATCGCGGCTTCGTAAAGCTGCGGGTCGATACCGGAAATCGCCGCGAAATAGACAATCGAACCCCAGCCGAACCCTTGAAAGATCGACGTAATCACCAGAATGGTGCGAAAATAGCGGGGGTCGCCCATATATAGGATGGGATCCGCGCCGAACAGCTTCAGCACGAGGTTTACCGGTCCTTCCAACGAAAAAATGCTGATGAATATCCCCGCAAGTACGACCCATGAAATAAAATGCGGCAAATAAGATACCGTCTGTACGGCTTTCTTAAACCGCATGTTCGTCACTTCGTTCAGCAGAAGCGCGAACAGAATCGGGACGGGAAAACCGAAGGCAAGCTTGTAAACGCTGATGACGAGCGAGTTTTTCAGAACCATATAGAAATACGGATCGTGAAACGCCCGTTCGAAGTGCTTGAAGCCCGCCCACGGACTCCCGAGAATGCCTTCGGTAATTTTGAAATCCTTGAATGCCAGAACGACCCCGTACATCGGAATGTAATGAAAAATGAGGTAGTACAGCATGCCGGGAACCAGCATGAGCACGAGAACCCGGTACTCGTTGCGCTTTTTGCCCTTGGCTGCGGGGAGAGCCGCTTCCGCCCTGCCGATGGCCGTCGATCCTTTCTCCATTCCGGATGTCCCTCCTTCTCACGCTTGTAAGCGGTTACCTTTGCTTGCTTATAAGATAGCACAGGAGATCTTTCAGTTATCTTCGAATCCCTTTCAGATTTGTTTGAAGTTATCCCGGCTCGGCCGGCAGCGGGACGGATATGTTCATCGCGGTTCCTTGGCCGGGCGCGCTCTTTATGGCAATGCCGAACGCCGAGCCGAACATCAGCTGTATCCGTTCGTTTACGTTTTTGAGCCCGTAACCGCCGGAAGGCGAATCCAACAGGCTCTTCAGCTTCTCTTCGGCGATTCCCGCCCCGTTGTCCTCGACCGTGAACGTCATCGCGGATCCGGATATGCCCGCCGTCACCTTCAATAAGCCGCTCCCTTCCTTCATCCGGTTCAGGCCATGCTTAATCGCATTTTCCACAAGCGGCTGCAAAATAAAATTGATCGTCGTGCGGTCGCAAACGGCCTCGTCGATCTCGAAGACCGCCTGGAAGCGGTGATCGCTCATCGCGAGCATAATTTCTACATACGATTTCACATTCTCGATCTCGTCCCGCACAAGGATCACATTATCTCCTTTGTTCAGCGCCGTACGGTAAAATTTCGACAGCGTCGTCACCATATGGCTGATCCCGTGCGCTTTGCTTCTCACCGCCTTCCAGTTGATGAACGAAAGCGTGTTGTATAGAAAATGCGGGCTGATTTGCGACCGCAGCGCCTTCAGCTCCGCCTCCCGCTGAACGATTTTGTTCGCGTAAGCTTCCCGGATCAGGTCGTTGATGCGCGCCAGCATATGTCCGAACCGGTTCGTCAGCTCGCCGATTTCATCCTGGGACGTGCTGTGCACCCGCAAATTCAAATTGCCGGCCTCCGCTTCCTTCATCCATGAATTCAGCTGGAAGATGCGGCGCAGCATCGTGTTCGAGAAGATCGAAATGATCAATAAAAGGATGACAATGCAGACGGCGATAACGACAAGCGTCGCATTGAGGATACGGTCCGCTTTCCCGGTAATTTGTGCGGCCGGCACATAGCAATATATCGTCCAACCCGCCTCCGGTATGGATTGTTTGATCAGGAACGTCTTCGTACCGCGTATGCTTACAACCCCTTCTTTACCGGCGACGTCGCCATATTCGAATGCCGTTCTCATGGCGTCCGGAGCACTTGCAAAAAGCACGTCTTCGCTGTCGTCGGCCGCAAATACGCCGTAATCGCGCGACAACGCGGCGAGATTGCCGAGAACGTCCACGTCTTGCAAACGGACGTATAGCACATTGGCCGTAGGATCGTCCGCTATCGTCGAAAAGCGGCTTGCCGCATATAACCTTTTGTTGTCCGTCGACCAGGTGATGCCGCCATTCCCCGCAAGTGCCTGCTCATACCACGGCTCCCCTGCAATGCGCTCGCCCGCCAGGATGTAATTTCCCCGCTCCGGCATGCCGTTCCGGGTATAGATCGTCATTTGCTCCAGCTCCTTGTTCAGCAGCGATAGCACGTTAAACGTCGGATCCAAATAGTTGGTGTAATCGCGGGACAGATTGACGAGGTCGACATACTGATTGGCCAAAATGCGCTGAATCACCGTGTTGTACAGCACGTAATGGATCATCTGGTTGTACTGGCCGATTTTGCCGTTGATGCTCCCGGCCGTCGTCGCGACGTTCTTCTGAATCCCCTCCGTCGATTGCCGGTAAAGCAAGTCTTTCGTTTGATCGAACGAATAGACGCCGAGGATGCCGATCGGAATGAGGATGACAAGCAAATACGAGAGAAACAGCTTCTGCTTGAACCGGAGCCGGTTGAACCGCCTGTATACGAATCGCTTCATAGGCCGAGCTCCTCCCTGAACCGGGTCGGCGTCTTCTCGAAATACGTTTTGAACAGCGAGCAAAAATACGGAACGTTCGAATACCCGACCATCTTGCTGACATCCGCAATACGCCGGTCCTTGTCGGCAAGCAGTTCCTTGGCTTTTTCCAGCCGGAACAAAGTCAAATATTTGACAAGGCCGACCCCCTTGCGCTTCGAGAACAAGTGACTCAAATAGTTCGGCGACAAAAAAACGCGTTCGGCTAAGCCCTCCACCGTCAGCTCACGGTCGAACTCGGTTCTGATGATCCGAATCACCTCTTCGATTTCTTTGCGGTTTTCGTCGCCTGAGGCCGCCTGCTTCGCTTCCGTATCTTCAATCAACCGATCCATGACGCTTTTCAAATCCATCATACGATTCGTTTTGTAGATCAGCTCGAGCCTTTGTTGAAACTCGTCCACCTTATCCCACATCGCATTGCCATAAAGCGCTTTCAATAATTCCACGCATAAATATTTGACGTAAACGACCGAAAACTGGCCCCCTTGATGCAGCGCTTCGAACAGCTGGCCGAACCGGATGCGAACGGCGCCGGTTTCTTTGCTTCCCGCATAGCGGACGAGCTCGGCCATCGTGTCCTCCACGAACTTGGACATGTCGGTATTCACTTGGAGGGATGCCTGATTCGTAAGCTGTACGGCGGTCTGCTCGAAGAACGACCGGTGCTCGAGCATCGCCTCCAGATCCCGGTACTCCCGTCGCACCTGATTCATGCTGTCGATACGGCCGCTGATGAGGACGCCCGCTTCCTCCCCATATTGCTCCTTCATCCAATGAACGAGCCGGTTCCCGGTATGCAGCAGCTCCTCTTTCCCGTCCGCGCCGGCCGTATCGATAAAGACGAGGCTTTGAAACTCGTTAAGAGGAACAACGTCGTTCCAGCAGTCAAGCGTCTCTCCTAACCGCCGCTCAAAATCGGTATCGATGCGGTCGAAGAAGCGGTCGGTCGTGCAGATCATCGCCATCCGCATGGAACGGCCGCCATCCAGATGCTTGATAATAACGTCCTGATCCCGCGTTTCCTCCGCTTCCGCCGCCGGTCCGTTCAGCATTTCGGCGACAAGCCGCTGCTTTTCGTACCTTACGCCCTTCAGATACAGCCGGCGCATATGTTCCTGCGATTGCATGTCCTGCCGCTCCTCCTTCAGGAGCTGAACCGTTTGCGAGATGACCTTCAGAAATTCGTCAATCTGCACCGGCTTGAGCAAATACGTAACCGCATTCAAATCGATCGCTTTTCGTGCATATTCGAATTCTCCGTAAGCGCTCATGAAGATGACCTTGACGGGGCGGCCTGATAATCGGACGTGCTCGGCCAGCTGCAGCCCGTCCATTTCCTGCATTCGGATATCGGTCAATAAAATATCGATACTCTCGGACTGCAAATAGTCGAGCGCCGCTTCCGCGCTGTCCGCCTCCGCCAGCTTGATCGGCAGGCCGTATTCCTCTACCAGAAAGCGTACGCCTTCTCGTTCGAATCGATCGTCGTCCACTACAAGCATGTTCACCATAAGCTTTTTCGCCTCGCCTTCCTCAACCGTATTGCAGGCCAAAAGAATGCCCTCTATTGTAATACGACCGAAGCGGGTTGTATTTATAAATAATCCAGATTTTCATATAAATTAAACATTTAATGGAAAACATAATTTTAAAGCGCCGGATATAAAGAACTGACTATTGTCAGTTGAGGAATTGTAATTATCTATGATAAATGATAATATACTGATTATCACAACCTGACTACGGTAAGGTAAATAGCATGGAACAACGAAGGGGGAGCCTGATGAACCGCAGAGAAGAGATTAAAAAAATCGCGGTCGGCCATCTGCTGCAGTACGGCTACGAGGGCACGAAGCTGGCGGATATCGCCCATGAGGTCGGCATTAAGAAGCAGTCGATCTATGCGCATTTCAAAGATAAGAAAGAGCTCGTCGTCGAAATCCACGAGGAAGCGACCAAGCAGGAAATTGCCTTTCTGACCTCGTTCTTCAGCGAACACAAAGGAAAGCCGCTGCAGAAGCTGCTTCACATGTTCGTTCTCGAGATGAGAGACCGGTATGCCGACAACCGCAACGTCAAACTGATGTTCCTGATGGCGTTCATGCCGCCGGAACAGCTTCAAGAACTGTTTATCACGATGTACGAGCTCTATTCGCATCATCTGCTGCATCTGCTCGAGCTCGCTTTCCAGCACGATCCGTCGATCAAGGCAAATCCGAAGGACGCCGCGCTTGCCGTTCACACCATTTACGAAGGCCTATCCGCAAAGCTCATATTCGGCAGCCCGGAATATTTCATTCAAGCGTCGGATACGACTTTTTCCTTGCTCTGGCAAGGGCTGCTTCATAGAGAGGAAGGGTAAGAAGAGTCATGCATACCGCTAATCAAAAGCTTTCTTCCTTGGAAACCGATTCCGTAGGAAAAGTGTTCTTCCGTTATTTGATCCCGTCGCTCGTCGGCATGCTGATGATGTCCGTCAACGTCGTCATTGACGGCATCTTTGTCGGGCACCGCTTCGGCGAGGTCGCATTGGCGGGGGTCAACGTCGCTTCGCCAGTCTTTTCGATCTATTTCGCCGTCTCCCTATGGATCGGCATCGGCGGGGCCGCCCTGTATTCCAGGCATCTCGGCGCCAAGGAATATGCCCAGGCGCGATCCGTGTTTACGCATTCGCTGACGCTTATTTTCAGCTTGACCCTTATACTCGCCATATTAGCGTACACGTTCCGCCAGAAGCTCGCCGTATTTCTCGGGGCGAATGACGAGACGATGCCATACGTCATGGAGTTTCTGAACGTACTGCTGGCCTTCGGCTTCGTCATCACCGTGCAGAACGCGTTCAGCGTCTTCGTCCGCAACGACGGCAATCCGAATCTCGCGATGATCTCCCTGCTCGTTACCGCAGGCTGCAACGTCTTGCTCAACTATATTTTCTTGTTCGTCTTGGACTTCGGCGTCGCCGGCTCCGCCTTCGCCTTGGTCGGCGCGGCCGGGATCGGTGCATGCGTCCTGTTTACCCACTTCCTGCGCAAAGACAGCATCCTGCGCTTCGTCAAATTCCGGTTCTCGTGGAAGCTGGCCAAAAGCACGTTCACGATCGGCTTTCCAAGCTTCGTCGCGGAAATCGGCATCGCCGTGTTTACGGCAGGGTACAATATGGCTATGGTGCGCTGGGCCGGCACGGTCGGCGTTTCGGCCTTCTCGATTCTCAATTACGTGCACAGCGTTATGCTCATGATGTTCATCGGCATGGGTTCCGGCATCCAGCCGCTTATCAGCTATTACCGGGGCGCGAAGCGGCACGACCGCGAGCGTCAAACGATCCGCATCGCCGTCATTACGGCGGTAGGCGTCGGCATGGGCGTATTCCTGATCGGTCTGATTGCCGCGGACGGCATCGTCTCGCTGTTCGGGACGTTTACCGGCGAGGTGCGGGCCATGGCTGCTACGGGTATTCGGCTGTTCTTCATCGCTTATTTGTTCATGGGCGTCAATTTCGTCATGATGACCTATTTCCAAAGCACCGATCAAGTCAAAATGGCGACCTGGATCACCGTAGCCAGGGAGATGCTGCTGATGGTCGCCATCCTGTTCACGCTGCCTTATCTGATCGGCACGACCGGCGTTTGGCTCGCAATCCCGCTCTCGGAGCTGATCGTCGTCGTTACCGTTTATGCGTACATTCGCCGCCGATTGCGCGGTTCTCCCTCAGCGGTCCCGGCCGTGGAGTAAGGGAATAGCTGCCTTGCAGCGCGTCGGGGAAACGATCCGATCAAGGGGCTGCCCCTGAAACGAGCAGTACCTAATCGACCAGCCCCAAATAGGAATAAACCTCCAAAACCACAAAAGTGGCGTTGGAGGTTTATTTTTTAGCCTGATCATCCTTCAAAAGCGCGGGCTCCCGATTCCCGTTCCGGAGTAGGCTAAAGAACAGTTAACCGAAAAAAAACGTTTTTGCATTCTGAAAATTCCTAAGATCAACCCGAAAAATGGCGGTGAGCTATGTAAACGATGACCATTACCTCTTTTGTAAAAAATGCTGGGTTATATTATTTAGATACTCTTCGTCAACCGTATTTTCCTTCATACTTATGAGCATCTTTGCATCTTCTCCAACTAGCAGGTGTACGAAAGATTTTTTCAAAAACAATCACGATATTGCCGCAGATTAAAAATAACCCGCGTCCGAACTTGGAGCATATGATTCTTCATGGGCTCATCCTTCGTTTTTTTCTTTATGCTTTCAGGCGCTTTATATCCTGTCTAGGCGGGAATCCAAACATTCGGGAATACTCACGGCTGAATTGCGAGGGACTTTCATAGCCTACTCGAAATGCCACATCAGTGGCATCTTCTGACTCCGTTAATAATAGGCGACGGGCTTCCTGAAGCCTCAGTTGTTTTTGGAACTGAATCGGGCTCATGGCAGTTACTTCTTTAAAGTGTCGATGAAACGAAGAAACACTCATATTCGCTATTTCGGCAAGTTCTTCAATCCGAAATGAACGAGCATAGTTATTCGTGATGTGGTCGATCACGTCTTTGATTTGACGGGCGGAGCTACCCTCTATTGCAATTTGTTCAAGCGTAACCCCATGCTGTCCATGCATAATCCTATACAGAATTTCCTTCGTAAACAACGGGGCAAGGATCGGGATATCCTTCGGTTCGTCCAGCAAACGAGCTAACCGGATGACTGCATCCAACAAAGGCATCTCCATCCGACTGACAAACATACCTCGCTTCGCGTTTTCTCTCGGTCCTACACGAATTTCTGAATCACACAAAACCTCTAGGATTTGTTTCGCCGAAAATTCAAGTTTGAAACCAAGATATGGAACATCAGGGGTAGCTTCAGTGACTTGGGCGGTAACTGGCAGGTGAACGGATGCAACAAGGTAATCGGCAGGACTATACCTAAACCGCTCTTGTCCCAACCATACCTCCTTCGCCCCTTGAACCACAATACAGAAGGAAGGTTTGTAAACTCCATGGTTTGGTACGGACGCATTGGAGTCGCGCATAAAAAACAAGGACGGAATAGAAGTTTGGTGAACACCGTCCTTTATTGAGTAACGCTCAATTATTTTGGCGAGCTCATTCTGCTGTTTTGTGATTATTTCAGACATTTAATCCTCCTGTTCAGTCTTTCTTTTAGTTCGATTATAGTCCATATTTATCTGTTTCATAAGTGGTAGTGAGAGGATTAGGCAAACATTTGGTACGAATGGGATAACGGTCGCTTTGTCATCCGGTGCATAATAAGGATGTGAAGCGCAGCGACTGAGTGAGCTTGGTACGGTTGATAGGATTACGTTGATTTACACATAATAATAAAATCAGGAGGATTTGCATGAAAAAAGTAGTATTGAACAATGGTGTTGAAATGCCAATTATCGGTTTTGGTGTTTTTCAGATGGCTGATCTAAATGAATGTGAACAAAGCGTTTATGACGCCATTACGGCAGGCTATCGGCTGATTGATACAGCTGCCTCTTATATGAATGAAGAAGCAGTTGGCAAAGCCATCAAACGGAGTGGCGTGGCGAGAGAGGAATTGTTTATCACCACGAAACTTTGGGTACAGGATGCCGGTTACGAGCGCACAAAGAAAGCATTCGAAACATCGCTGCAAAGATTGCAGTTGGAGTATTTGGATTTGTATTTAATCCATCAGCCGTTTGGCGATGTGCACGGTTCTTGGCGCGTAATGGAGGAACTGTATCGGGAAGGAAAGATCCGCGCCATCGGCGTTAGTAACTTCCACCCGGATCGCCTGATCGATTTGATCATTCATAATGAAGTTGTTCCAGCCGTAAACCAGGTGGAAACGCACCCGTTCAACCAACAAATCGAAAATGCGGCATTCATGAAAGAGAACAATGTTCAAATCCAGTCCTGGGCGCCTTTCGCCGAAGGCAAAAATAACTTGTTCCAGAACGAGGTATTGGTGTCCATTGCCGAGAAGCACAAGAAATCCGTCGCACAAGTGGTTTTACGGTGGTTGACGCAAAGAGAAATCGTTGTGATTCCGAAGTCGGTTCGTAAAGAAAGAATTATTGAAAACTTCAATATCTTCGATTTCGAACTAAGCCAAGAAGATATAGAATCGATTGCTACTTTGGATACAAAAGAGAGCCTGTTCTTTTCACATCGTGATCCTGTAATGGTGAAGTGGATCGGTACCCGCAAACTTGATATCTAATCATCTTTTGGATAATAAAACAGATTCCTCAAAATATGGAGCAGACGGCACTTGGCCGTCTGCTCCATATTTCGTTTGCAGTATCAAAACATTTATTAGGCAAATCTGCCCATTACTTCAACAGGTACGATATTCCGTCAGCCTGCCGTCATGATGCTATCGTAGAAAAGACTGCCGATCTGTCGGCAGCCTTTGAAGGTGTCTATTAAGCAAACGTTACCCGTTAGAGTTCAATGCCAATCCCATTCCGAGTAATGGTGATTACTAGGCCCTGTTAGAGCCTCGCGAACGTGATGTAATCGACTTGGACAGGCTCTGCCGATTCGATCCGAAGTGCCCGGTTGATCTGTCCCCGGTGATATTGCCCATGTAAGAGGACCTGCAACAGGATGTCCCGGACGCACGTTCGGAACGGAACCCCACTCTGGTTCGGATAGTCGATCATCTCGTCCAACTCGGATTCCTCGAGCCCTTCGATATAGACGCGATATTGCTCGGCGTTTTCTTCGAACATCGTCCGGATCGCCGTCAGGTCTTCCGCTTCCTCCCACAACGAATATTGCGCGCTGCCCTTGCCCTGCAATCGGGACAGCCAGACTCGTTCCGCGACCGCGACGTGCCGAACCAGCTTCAGAAGGTCCTTGTTCTTCGTCTCACTCTCCTCTAGCGCGTCCAAGATGCGTCCGTCCGCCCAGTACAGGTGGTCCATCATGCACTTGATCGTCTTCATTTCGGTTTCCCCCTCTTCGTCGCATCGATTACTTGAACCTACTGTTATCCGTTAGTTTAATCATTTGAATGAACTATAACAACCTTTTTGGGTGAATTCCTTGTTGCTGTAACACTTCCAAGGAGAAACGTGCATTTTCAAAGGTGTTAGTTGCTTTATCTTCTTTAAGTAATGATTCTGAAGGTACTCCTAACGCTCCCCCGACATTTTTAAGAAACTCCCATTCGGTTGTTTCTACATGAGGGGTCGTACCACCAGAAGGTAGAAGAAATTGAGCGATACCGTTAGGGTACAATGTTGCGGCTCTTTCCATTAATTGAGGATGACTTGAATGAAACGATTTCTTAGTATGAAAATGTATATACCTTAGATAAAAAGGTGCTCCGGCCAAAGGTTATTTGGCTGGAGCACCATTCCAATTACATGGCTACAGGCCCACTTGATTCTCCCTTTTTGGGAGATCGGACAAACAATAAAGATAAAATTGCACCTGCAAATGCTACGATACCTGACCAAAAAAACGCTTGATGGAACCCCTCGTTTAAAACAGCTGCCGGATCACCAACAGTTTGGGACGCTGACGTAGATGCTGCGATTGCAACCATAATAGCCAAACTAATTGCCGACCCAATCTGATAGCTCGTATTGGCTAGGCCGGATGCGAGTCCGGCTTCTTCCGATCGCACTCCAGACATGGCGGCCATAGTTGCCGGAATATAGGCAAGTGACATTCCGAGAGCGCCCAATAGCGAAGCGGGGAGAACATTCATTACGAAATTTCCGTCCACAGGCGTATTTTGAGAGAATAGCAGCATCGATCCTCCAAGCGCGATCATTCCGATTACTAAGTTCGCTTTCACTCCGAGCTTTGCGATTAGTTTTCCTGTAACCAAAATCATGAAGACGGCAATGAGTATTGTCATCGGAAGCAAACCAACCCCACCGGCGAAGGCTGAAAATTTTAGTACTTGCTGCAAATAGAGGTTGAGGAAATACCATAGCGGTATCCACCCGCCAGAAAGCATAACGAGAGCGATATTACCCGCAGCTAGATTCGGCGATTTAAAGATCCGGAGAGGTACAAGCGGTTCTTTTTTAACAGCCTGTATAATCAGGAACAAGATGAACAATACAGCCCCTAAAATAAGTGGCCATACGGTGGACGGAGCCCCCCATCCGTTGTGCTCTGCAGTAACAATTCCGTACACAACCAAAACCAAAGCAGTTGTAACGAAGATCGACCCTACTACATCAATGCTGCCTTTTCTGCGCATCCCTTTTGTCAAAAGTCCGGTGGAAATGAGCAAGGCAAAAATTCCCACAGGTACGTTGATCAGGAATGTCCATTGCCAGCTAAGCCATTCGGTAATAACACCTCCCATAAACACTCCGGCCGACCCGCCCGCAGCTGCGGAAGCGCCCCAGAAGCCCAAGGCCTTACCAAGCTCTTTTGGATTGCCGCTAAATAACATCATGACGATTGTAAGTGCCGAAGGGGCAATCAAGGCGGATCCGAATCCTTGTAGAGCCCGGCCGACGTTCAGTGATTCCTCGCTCCAAGCCAAGCCCGCAAGTAAAGAAGCTAGTGTTAAAATGGAAAATCCCCACATAAACATACGTCGTTGACCAAAAAGGTCGGATAATCGACCACCCAAAAGCAGCAAACCGCCAAAGAAAATGACATAAGCATTAAATACCCACTGCAAGCTTTCTTGCGTATATCCGAGAGATTCTTTGATGGCAGGTAAAGCTACTCCGATAATCGACGTATCCATGATCACCATAAAGTTCGCAAGACATAACAAAGCCAGAGCTTTCCACCGTCTTGGGTCAGCTTGTGAAAGAGACTGTGCTTGAGACGACATATTCAAAACCTCCTTATTTTACGAAGCATCCGGTTGAATCGAGAAGATAAGGATTAACAATCGCGACGGCCGTCCTGGAACGAAGTTAATCTGTCCCCATAATTTACCGGATATTCGATATCGACATAGTATACCCCCCTACCCTATATTGTCAAGTGTGGATTCGAAATAAAATAATTTATCGTCCAGAAAAAACCGCTGGAGAAAATCACTTCCAGCGGTCCTTGTAGGTTTGGTATACAATTGCGCTTTTGGGGGTTGGTAGCGCGTAGAACGCTTTAAGGTCCAGTTTTTCGAAAAGCGGTTTTGCCGGCTCCGGAGCGACACTTGTATAAAAAAACTTTGCATCTTCTGTGGAGGCTGTATTTACGAACAAGGCCCGAAATGTCTCAAACGGAAGCATGATTGTATCATCATTTGACATCTTTCTGAGCTCTTCAAAACCTTGTCTCGTTTGGGGCGGCAATTCGTCAGCAAGCGATTCTCCGTCTTTTAATATCTTTTAATACAAACGCATCCCAGAAGACCAAGCGCTTTATACGTTCGGGTACCTGTTCGGCAACTTTTTGAATGACTGTTCCACCAAAGCTGTGCCCAACGAGAATAAAGTCGTGCAGGTTCAGCTGTTTTATATAATCAACGACTGAATTTGTAATCATTGCATGCGTGACTTTTTTATTTGGATCGGTTCCGTGACCTGCGTATTCTGGAGTGTAGACTGTGTTCCCTTGACTACCCAATACTGCAGCTACGCCGTCCCAAAAATGAGAATCAGCCCACGAGCCATGCACAAGAACGAAGGTAAGCCGCTGAGGTGCAGTTAGTCGGTAGCTGCCTCCAGAATCTTGAGGAGAATGCCACCAAACCCACCCCGGTTCGGAATAAGGGTTATAATACTGTCCCTGTGGTATGAACCGATAATTAGGATTTGGAATTTGATAATTCTCCGAAGAATAAGGAAACACGAACAACATCCTCTCATAGACGACATAATTGAGCATATGCCTACGGCGTCTTAAAGATTCACGTTCCAATATATATCAACGCCCGATTCAATGTTCTTCTATTTTCCGCATATTCCTTTCCAATTATTAATTAAAGAACATACGCGGGTAGCA
Source organism: Paenibacillus litoralis (assembly GCF_046244365.1). NCBI lineage: Bacteria > Bacillati > Bacillota > Bacilli > Caryophanales > Paenibacillaceae > Paenibacillus > Paenibacillus litoralis. Next base: position 6,469,806 of record NZ_CP176395.1, read on the forward strand.
TGAAGTGTTTTAAAAGGAGACTTATCTTGCCTAAGCACTAAGAAAATACTTTATTTTATTTCAACTAAAAAAATGAAAGAAAGTGCTGTGCCGCATGCAAGTATGTACATTTCTATTCAATTAAATAGATACTATTATTTTACTTGAATGGTCTTCATTCTTTATACACCTTAGACATGTCGAATGGCTAAAACGCTTACAAAAAGTCGAAATCAAAAAATGATTGAGGGAGGATTCGGTATGCCGGAGAAACGGAAGCAAGGCAACGCGAATGTGCAAGATTGCGCATCCGATCATGCAAGCAGCGATGCATATCCAAATCGGGAACATCGTGAGACGGCGGTAGCGGGTGAGCAAGCGTGCGCAAGCACCGAGGAAAGGGAAAGAGCGGAAACGGAAGGCAAATTTACCCGCCGGAAACTGATCGCTTCTTTAGGCATGGCCGGCGCCGCAATCGCATTTTCGGGGCCTGCCGCTTGGGGAAAAGCGGCTTCCGGCCCACCGGTGACGTCAGCGGTTTATGGGCACCCGGGCAACGGATTACCCTTTTTCTGCAAAGTTGTAACCGTCGATTCCATTGATGCATTGCTGGATCAAACGGCAGACGAACAAATGTTGTATTGGGTAAAAGCTTATTATGACGGCGAACGGGTTGGCGGCGGCGAATTTTTCTACAAGCCGGATGAGCCGAAGGCGAATCATAACGGCGGCGACATTATCAGCAACACCGTTCCGTGGGACGGGTCGGCGGCAGCGCTGGCCGGCTTTCTAAGCGGCGCAGGCGAGACGAACCCAGGCGGAAACGGCTGCTTCGTCCGCCAAGCTTGCGTATTGACCCCTTATATGTTCGGCTGCCTTGACGGCGTGGACCGCACCGCAGGCTTGCAAGCGTTTGCAGCGCGTGCGTCGACAGTGAAAGGCGAGATCGACTGGGACATCGACACGATCGTTTCAAGTAAAATCGTATTTCGCGGCGGTAGCACGGCATGGCCATCGACAGTCCGCGGCACGCTCAAGCTGCAATCGAATTACGATTCCGACGACTGGATGCTGGAAATCGACCATTTTCCCTATACACAGTTCGACAGTTTTGTATTAAACGGCAAAGGCAATCCGGTCCTCACGTCCAGAAAAAATCATCGCGGCGCCAAGCTTACGGACATCAGCGGTAGCGTTTTCCGCCGGATGGAAGTGCATCATCTGAAGGTACAAGGAATCGAAATCAATCTTAATGCGTATCATGTGCAAATCGAATCGGTTGCGGCGTTTTATTGCGGCTTCGGCATCACGCCGATCATCGGGAAAGTGTTTGCATTCACCGGTCGTTCCTTGTCCGGCTCGAGCGGAGGTCCCGCGCAATTTACCCAATTTACAGGCGTCACCGATATTCCGGACGAAGCGCAAGTCGGCTCCAGCCTTGTCATCGGCAAAAACGAATACACGATTACCGATATTAACCGTACCTCGGGCTCCGTCACCGTCCGGCTGTGGGTGACCAATGACGATTTTGCGTTCGCGAAAGAACCGTATTGGTGCATCGGCTCCGGCTTTAAAGTTGCGGGCGGCACGACAGGACCGCTTTCCGTAACTTCGATGACAACGCTCGGCTGTTCCATCGGCTATTTTATTTCGCAATTGTACCCCGGCTTTGTCGGCAAGCTGAGCGGCGAATCCAATCTCGTCACGGCCAAGCTCGGCTCCGCTCCTTACGGCGGCCATTTGGGCGGTTTTCTCGATACCGTATACGCCGAAGCCGGACGAATCGCTATTTCCAATAACAATGTGATCGGACGGTACGTCATCGGTAACTTGGATCCGGTTACTTGCGACCAGCGAATCAGCCAAGGCGTCGGGCGCTATCTGATCGATTTTGATTTCAGCAAAGGCGCCATTGAAGCGATCGATCTCGATTTCCAGGATCCTTCCGCCGCCACCGCCTACCGCAAACTGGAAGCGCCGGTCGTGGATCCCGCTGTTTATGGGCCGGACGTGCCCGCGACCGTTGTTACCGGCACAAGTGTGACGCTTACTTTTTCGCGCGACGACTTCATCTCATCCGGCATTTCCCACCGGCTGCTCGTGTTTCCGCGAACGGGGACACGAACGGTCACCATCAACGCCGGCGCCGGCACTACAATCGGCAATCCCGCCGTATCCTCGCAATCGTTTATTTTAAGCGGGCCGAGCTTCCTGTTCGCGGAGTTTTACCGCGCCTCCAAAAACTGGCGGATCAGCCGGTTCGACGCGAGCTCCGTACTCGTTGCTACGGCATTGTATAACGCGCCGTCGCTCGCCAGCGGAGACCGCGATCCGGCGCCGACGACGCTCACCGTATCCGGTGCCGCATTCGGCGATTTCGTCGAAGCGTCGCTTAGCGTCAACCCCCAGGGCATCGAGTTGATTCCGTACGTTTCGGCGCTAAATACGGTCACCGTGGAAGTAGTCAACCGGATGCCGACGACGATCGATTTGCCCAATGCCACGTTGACAGTGCGCGTGCACAAACGGTAAACGCAGCCGAATATTTTAGGCCCATGCCAACAACATGGGCCTACTCGATTTGGTGCGCCAATCATGACGATTAACCATCACCGGTTCGATTGGGGCCCGCTCCTGCGCCGGTTACTGCTTATACAAACGGCGGTATTCCGTCGTTTTGATATTCATTTTTTTGAAAAACAGGCGGCATAAGTAGTTGCCGTTCTCAAACCCGCACAGGTCGGCGATTTTTTGCAAAGACAGCGTGCTTTCGGCCAGCAACAGTCTCACCTTGTTCAACCTCTGCTCCATCACATATTCCGATGGCGCCATCCCGAACGCCCGTTTGAATTTTCGGCTGAATTGTATGGGACTGAGCCCGAGATCGTCCAACAACTTCTTCATACAAAAGTCGTAATCATAGAAAGTTTCGTTGATCCTCTTCAAAGCGGCGTTCATCATGGGATCGGGGCTCCATCTCGTTCGTTTCGACTGCTCCGCTTCCTGGCAGCAGAGCAGCCAAGTGTCGGCAAGCAGATGGTTTATTCGAAAGATGTCCGACGGATCGCGCGGATCGATCAGTTGCTTCAAATAGTCGCAGTTGGATTTCAACCGAGCCCGATTGTGCAAAGCGATAATTCCGGCCGGGATTTCAGACAGTAGAAACGGCTCCGTAACGTTACTTTGCCCTACTACGCTTCTCCATCGAAAGTTGATAAAGTGAAACGTAAGGTTGCTTACCATTTTTCGCCGGAAAGGGACGGACGGCGGACAAAGCAGCAGATCCCCCGCTTGACCGATACCGATCATGTCTCCGATTTCATACTCAAAACTTCCCTCCTCGACGATCAGCATGATCCAGTTCGAATACACGTCCACTTCCATATAAAACCGCTCGCGGTTTTTCCAAAATTTATGGTTCAGCAGTTGAGGAAGAACTCCATGTACCGGAAGAGGTTTCATAACGGCGACTCCCTCCTATTGTGAATTTCATAGGCTCTTGGCATACGCTCAAGAAAGGCAAAAAAGGTGAAAAAGCGCCAATCTGGTATACAATGAAAAACCCGTCATGGTACGAATATACCTTGACGGGCTTTCCCTATTAGGTTTAATTACTGGACCAAAAGCAGACTAGTTGGGTGCAACCTCCCAAAGCATCGCCGGCCCCGTAATACCGCCTGTGCCCAATTCATCCAAAATGGCATTGCCTACATCGACAACGATTAAATTGGACTGTCCGAATTTGATTGCGCTTGTTGCATCAAACTCCCATGGCGACGTTAACCCGCTGCCCTTTTTCACCAATGGCAGCTCTTGCCCGTTCATCCACACCCTGGCGGTCTCATCGATGCTGCTGAACCATAGGCGAATCGGATTGCCGTTGTCAAACTTCTTGTCTACCTTTACCTCCGTTCGATACCATGCGTGGCCTTTGTAATAACGAAGTCCCTGGCTGGACCATGTCTCGGAATACGTCTTCAGTTTCATCCACGACTTCGTTCCCAAGCCGGGTTTCCACAAACCTAACAGATCTCCGTTGTCGTGCGGGAACAGCATGACATTCCACTCGTCGGGCATTTGGGCGACTACTCGGTTTCCTCCGGTAACGCGCTGCTCGCCCTGAGTAACCATGTTTTTCCAAAAGATATCGGTGTACAGAAACGATGCCCACGGATTTAAAATGACAGGCGAATGGAGTACGGCTTCATTCCGGAGAGCATAAATTCGGTCAAACTGCTCTTTGGCCTTGACAAAATCCAGGCGATTCATGGAATCCATCATACCGAGAAAATTGTCGCCGAAGCTATAAGCAAGCCGCACCATCGCAACGCGTTTGCCGTAAACCGGATCGTTCGATTTACTCGCTTCCTTCTCGGCTTTGCTTAGCGATTTCTCCATATCCTTCCTGACCTTGTCCGTCAAAATATGTGGAAAATCATAGATGTTTCCGACAAAGTAATCGGCATTTGCAAAAGCCTGCTCCAGCGTTTCAAAATGCTCCCGCATAGACTTGGCCGCGGGGCCGTAAAACTTCGTATAGTAATCGTCCAGCAAAGCCTCGACATCCAGATCCGGATTCCACATCATCTTTGCCGCCAGATAAAGTCCCGGTCCATGATAGGCCCAAGCCGGCAAGTTTTCGGCACGAATGCCGGTGATCCCGTTCTGCTTGTAGTACTTAAACTCGCTGGAAACCTGATCGACCAACGAAAACGGAAGGCCCGGATCGGCAAGATTGTAAAGATACTGGTAAATCTGAGGTTGAACCCCTAATTTCCGCCAGCCGTCGATCATATCTTTCAGGTGACCGCGCTCCCAAGAAAGAGGATTGTCTATGGCATGGTACCGGTCTACCGTAATCGAAGCGATCATCGGGATGAGCCTAGGATGCGGTTTCCACCGAACCGGCGGTTGGTAGTAAGTGTCATAAGCGTAAAAGGAGATGCTGACATCCGGATATCCGGCCTGCTCAAGCTGTTCCAATACAAGATTGATAAATTTCACGTAACGATCCGTTAACGACAAGGTGTCGTGCGTGGCGTCCAAGTCATTCCCATCCCAGTCAGGGTTAGGCTGAAGCACCTTAACAAGACCGTCGTTCGGCCCCATACTCAGTACTTTCAGGTTGGGATCTTTCTGCAATTTCTGTATCGAGCTCTGTACGACACAGGCCAAAACGTCAGGCTTCGTGACGTCAAATTGATTCGTCGGCGTTCCATTCTCGTTCGGCAGAAACAGATCGGGCCGAGCCTTTGAGGTGATGGTGCACGGAATGCCATGCGTTCCGTAAAACTTTTGATTCAGTCTCATATGCTCAACCCAAGGCTTGCCTTCATTCAAATTGACGCCGTTAGGAAGTCCGGGAGGTTTTTGATACATTTCGGTTGCTTGCATCGCCCTGGCCGAAAATCCGGGGTGCTGAATCGTATCTTGCATTGAAAGCGCTATCGTTTTCTTCGACGGGATTACCGTGCCAATGTCGCCGGGCATGAACCAACGTACGCCAAGCTGCTCAAGAAGCTCGAATGCCGCGAATAACGTGCCTTGATCCGAGAGCCCATACAATTGGATGGAATTCGCCGCCGCTGCAAGTCGGAAAGATGCGGGGTCTTCTCCGCCTTGACGGATGGCGTTCAAGTCGATATTGGGGGCTGCCCCTCCGATATAGATTTTCGTTCCGGTTGCTTCTCCCACGTTCGTTACAATAGGAAGCTCCGCCCCGGATATGCTTTTTATGTAAGTCACCAGCTCAGTTGCCGCCTTCTTCTCCAATGCCGAAGCATATACCGTCGTCACAACGGTTGCCGAAGGGTTGCCGTCGCTCACAAGCACTACGCCTTGTTCTACGCCTTGATTCTTTCCTGCCTCTTCCGCCAAGCGCTGTTCATTGGCGCTCGCCTGCCCAGCCGCCATTAACAGCGGAGTTACGGCCAAAACAAAAATCAACAGCAAAACAAACCTTTTTCCTTTCATCAAGCTCAAAATCGAATCCTCCTTTTTTTTGAAGCCTCCCGGAGTGGTCATTCCGGGAGGCTCCAGGTTTTATTGTTTCACCCCCAAAAACGGGAGTGTGAACAATCCCTCCGCATTACTTCTTGCTTTCCATTTGGGCGATATAATCGTTCATTTCCTTCAGATACGTTTTGCCGAATCTCGTATTCCAGTCCTGCAGCACCTTTTTGTACTCGGACGGTTCTGCATTGCCGATAATGATTTTCGTCGTAACCTCGCTGAACTTTTTGTTGAAATCAAGGTAAGGCGGCGTCTTCGCGATCGGCGGCGTGAAGTCGCGGTCCTTGGACATCACGATTCTTTTTACGGCCTTCTCGATATTCGGCACGAGCTTCTTCTTCAACTCCTCCGACATAGCCGGGTTAATGAAGAACATGTAATCGTTGGCGCGGCGAACCACATTTTTGCGGACAAATGTTTCCAGCGGCGGCTCCACATAGGTGCGCTTGTTGTTTTCCACCTTGTAATCATGCCCTTCCACGCCGGTGTAGATGGAATCCCAGCCTTTGTCCGATAGCATGTAATCGAATACGTCGACAACTCTTTGCGGATCCTTCGCATTGCGCGTTACCGCCCAGAAGCCAAACAACCCCGTTCCAAGCCCCAGTCCCTTCATCTCGCCTTGCTCGTTCTTAACGAATACATAGTCAAGATCGAAATTCGGATTGATCTTTTTGCCGGCGTTCATGTGGATTTCGTAATGACCTGCAAAGCCTCCCAATACGCCCGTTTTGCCGCTTTGAAACCGTTCCAGTGCTTTCTGGGCGTCGATCGAAGGCGAATCCGGATCGATCAGCCCTTCTTTGAACAGCTTGGACGATATCTCCAAAGCTTTCGTATATTTATCGGAGTTCACATCATATTGGGGATTCATGTATTTATACTCGCCCCCGCCGGACTCCTGCCAGCCGTAAAGACCAAGCTCGTCCTGGAAAATCGGCTTGAGCGATTTATCGCCGCCTGCGGCCGTTCCATACCCGTACGTATCCTGCTTACCATTGCCGTCCGGGTCTTCCTTCGAAAATTTGCGCATAATCTCGATCATTTGATCCAGCGTAATTTCTTTATTGTCCGGGAGTTTGATATTCAATTTATCGAGCCAGTCTTTTCGGAGCCAGTACCCGTCGGAGCGGATAACGGTCGTCCGCGGAATGCCGTAAATTTTGCCGTCGTTGTTTACCCGCAAGGCGTCCCAGGATATGTCGTACGAATATTTTTTAACGTTGCTGGCTTTCTTCAGATAGTCATCGACCGGGAGGATAACGCCGTCCTTAACCGCTTTCAAGAACCCGGCATCGTTGGTACTCGGAAAATAGACGACATCGGGAAAATCGCCGGTCGTCAGCGATAATTGAAGCCGCTCATTGTAGCCGCTCGACGGCGGTATATCGAATTGGATCTCCGTATTCGTTGCCTTCTCGATGGATTGAAAAAGCAGCTTTTCTGATTCCGACAAGTTGGATGATGCAAAATTGCCCATAATCTTCATACTTACTTTGGCTTTGGCGGTTTCCGCCACCGCCGACGGCTTCGGATCGCCGGTTTCTGCCGGCTTATCTTTGCTTCCGCATGCGGCAACTCCAACGAGCAGCGCCGCAGCGCCTACCCCAGCTAATACTTTCTTAAACATCTTGTTTTAGCCTCCCTTTGAATGTTTATCTATGACAAGGGTCCTTTGGATCAACCTTTTACGGACCCGAGCATAATTCCTTTGACGAAAAACCGTTGAAGAAACGGGTACACCGACAAAATCGGAAGCATGACGATCATGATCGTCGCGTATTTCAACGTTTCCGGCATGACGTTCATATTGCTGATCTCAGCGCTGTTGCCTCCCCCAGAAATTTGCATCATTTGGGCGCCTACTATGACCTCCCGCAAAAACAGCATCAACGGCCAGTTTTCCACGCTTCGGATGTAGATGATCGCCGAGAAAAAGCTGTTCCAATAGCCTACCGCCGCGAACAGCGTCAATGTGGCGATAATCGGCATGGAGAGTGGAACGACGATTTTGAACAAAATGTAAGGCTCGGAGGCTCCGTCCATTTTGGCCGCTTCCTCCAACTCCTCCGGAATGTTCTGCATAAAATTGACCATCAGGATCAAGCTGAACGCGGAGAACAACCCGGGAAACACGAGAGCGGCCAGCGTGTCCAGCATGCCGAGCGAACGAATCAAATAAAAGTTCGGAATGAGTCCGCCGTTGAACAGCATCGTGAAGATGACCAAATTGATCAGGATCGCTCTGCCTTTCAAATGTGTTTTGGCGAGCGGATACGCCGTAATGATATATAGAAAGATGCCTAACGCCACGCCGCTGACGGTGACAATGATCGTATTGAGATAGCTTCTGGCAAGCACGGGATGCGAAAGGATATCCTTATAGGCGTCGAACGATATTTCGCTGGGCCATATACGCATCGGGTTTTGCAAATACGCGCTGTACGAGCTGATCGAAACCACGGCGACGTTCAGAAGGGGGTACAGCATAACCGCGCAAATCAATGACACGATTAGATAGATGGCGATGTCAAAAAGCTCGATTCTCTTGTGCATATTCCTCTTCACCTCCTACCACAATGACTTTCCGAATAGGCGCGCAATCCGGTTGGCCAGCACGATCATAACCAGTCCGACTACCGATTTGAACAAGCCGACGGCAGCCGTAAAAGAGAGCCTTCCTTCCAATAAACCGACCCGGTACGTATAGGTTTCAAACACATCGGCCACTTTGTAAGTAGCAGGATTGGATAACAAGAAGATTTGCTCGAAGCCGATTTCCAAAACACTTCCGACCCGCAAGACCAAAATAATGACGATCGTGGTCGCTATGCTGGGAAGCGAAATGTACCATATTTTTTGCAGTCGGTTGGCCCCGTCGATCGTTGCCGATTCATAGAGGGACGGGTCCACTGACGTAAGCGCGGCCAGGTAAATAATCGTTCCCCATCCGAGCTCCTTCCATATTTCCGCGGAAACCAGTATAGTCCGGAAATATTCGGGCTTAAGCAGAAAATGAATCGGCTCTCCTCCAAAATCGATAATTAACCGGTTAACCCAGCCTGATGACGGGGACAGCATGTTGATAATGATGCCGGATATGACTACCCACGATATGAAGTGCGGCAAATACAGCACCGATTGGGCGACTCTTTTGAAAAGCAGATTTCGAATTTCGTTCAGCAGGATAGCAAGCAAAATCGGCGCGGGAAATCCGAATAGAACTTGATAGAAGCTGATGATTAACGAATTTCGTAAAATCGTGAAGAAATCGTCCGACTGGAAAAGATAGCGGAAATTTTCGAAGCCGACCCATTCGCTTCCCCATATGCCTTTCAGCAAATTGAAATCCTGGAACGCAATGACGATGCCGAACATCGGGATATACTTGAAAATAAACAGATAGACAAACCCCGGTATCAGCAAAAAATACAACCACTTGTTTTTTCTCATATACAGCCAGACAGGACTTGCTTTGCCGTTATTCATCACATTCTCCTTCCGAGAGCGCACCGCAAGCCAGGTTACTCGCAAACGATTTCAACCACTCGCGCATGGTCCAAACCGTTCGTAGAGATGACCTCCAGCCGGAGTGTCTTCAGATTTTTCAGCGTTACCGGCAGATGGATCATGCGTTGAAAATTGTCTTTTATATGTGCGATTTCCATCCTCCCTCGTTCGTCATGCGCGATCAGCTTAAACTCCTTCAGCGTTTCGGCTTGCGGCCGCCCCCACTGCATATACTTTTGAATCACGTCCAAATGGCATAGCATGAGCAAACGGTGAAGACCGGTATCCAGAACGATCGTAATCCGGGAAACCGTTACCGGCTCCTCCCACTCCAGCTCCAGCCAAGGACTGCCGTCTCCCGGCTCCGACATCCAGCGATGCGTGCCGGCTGACGTCAAGTCGGGACGTACCCCCTTCTCCCCATGGACCGCGCGAGTATGCCCGTCCACAACATTACTACATTTTCCTTGCTTTTGCTCGGACGATGCGGAAATCCGGGCAAGCTTCGCGAGATTTCCTTCCTGCTTCATGCCAGGCAAAAAAGCCCCCTGCCGAAGCAATTGCTGCTGAGCCTCCTTCACGACGCCGCTTTCGCGCCACGCTTGTTCCAGCGGAAGCTTGCGCTTCACCGCCGTTGCCGCGAACGTTCCAAGCCCTTCCCCCATGACCGCGCATGTCGCCATGACCCTGGTGCTGGAGAACGCGATATGGGTAGCGGATAAATTACGGCCGGCGAACATCAGATTCGAAATGTTCCCGCTAATCATCGAACGCAGCGGAATGCCGTACAGATAAGGCGTAAACGGCTGATTGCACGGCTCCTCGTCTTTCGCATCGATGCCTTGGGGAGGATGAGTATCCATCGACCAGCCGCCGTAAGCGATTACATCATCGAAGTCGATAGCCTGCTGAATATCGTTTTGGGTCAGCACGTGCTCACCGATAAAACGTCTGGACTCTCTTTTGCCCGGAAGAAAGCCGAACCAATCCAGCGCCCAGTTTTCGGAATCGGGGTGATTGCCGCTGTTTTTGATGTGATCCCACACCCCAAGCATGATCGCCAGCAGCTCGTCGCGGATATGCTCGTTATCCTTGATCGTATCCAGCGTGCCGCCAAATTCCACCCACCAATAGCCGAACTCCCAGGTGTCGTGGTTTCTAAACTTCAATTCTTCCTCCGTAAACTTGCGGGCCCATTCCGGCGGGGTAAACGGCATCGGGCGTCCCATGTCCTTCGAGGTGAACAAAAGGGAGGACCCGAGACGATAAGCGTCTCTGTTCAGGTTCGCGCCGGACTCGTTAAATTCATGGGTCGCTTCGCGGCCGGTCGTAAACGCAGCCCCCGCTTCAAATCCCAGCCTGCCGTCGCCCGTACAATCCGCAAAAATGTCGGCCCGAATCGTAAAGCTTTCCTCTGTGCTTTCTCTCACCGCATAAGCGGAACGAATACGGGAGCCCTCAACTTCGGCTGCGACTACCGTCGTATTCAGCAGCAGCGTCAAATTCGGTTCGGCGCGGCATTTCTCGTATAAGATCAAGTCCAGCATACTCGCGCTCCGCTGCGGATTTCTGACCGAGCATTCCAGCACGATTTCTTCGATAATGCCGCTTTCTCTGCGCTCCGTCTCCAATTCCTTCCCGATTGTGGATGAGCCGGATATATTCATGCGAATCTCCGACGAGGCGTTTCCGCCAAGAACGGAACGGTCCTGGCACAAAATGACCCGGGCTCCGTTGCGAGCCGCAGCCAATGCAGCCGCTACTCCCGTCATCCCTCCGCCTGCGATCAAAATGTCCGTATCCAACATTTTCGTATCAGTCTTCCCCATCATCCATTGACTCCTCTGCTTTCTATGATATCTTTAATTACATATTACGATCTTTCATTTACGTATTTGAATTCATAAAATTTCTTTTTCATATCCAAAATTTCACGTCCGACGAGGTGAAGCGAGATGCCCGCAGGCTTGCCCGAAAACGTCTATCATATGTACTGGCTCAAAAAAGTAAAATTCTTATTGGAAACGGATACCTATGTGACTTGGGTCCTTTTTGCGGTGGAGGAAGGAAGGTTTGAATACCAAATAGGAGAAAATTACGGAGTGGCCGAGTTCGGAGACGTGGTCGTGTGCCCGCCCCAGGTTGCTTTCTATCGAAACGTGCTGACGCCCTTAAGCTTTCATTCGATTACGTTCACCCTCCCCGAAGGAGAACCGCAGCAACTTATGCCTCTTTTGGCTCAACGCAAAATAAGGCTGCCGCAAATCCGGCGCCTGTCCGAAAACTACACTAGCTTAAGGCAGGCGGATCAGCAGTTATCCTTTAGCTCCGATAATCAAAAGCTGAAGCAGCACTATTTGGCGGACATATGGCTGATGATCGCGCAGCAGGCGATGGAATCCCCCGATACCGGGCCTTTACTGGAACATGACGAACTCATTCGCGATGTCGCGATATATTTGATTCACCATGCCCATGAAACGATCGAAATCCGGGATGTCGCGCATCAGTTCGGCATGACGCCCGTGCAGCTGATCCGCAGATTCAAAAACGGCTACGGCGTCAACCCTCTGCAATATTTAACGTCGTTTCGGGTAAAACAGGCATGCAGACTGCTGCTGACAACGGAGTGGACGCTCGATGTCATAGCGGGAACATGCGGTTACGAGAACGGCTTCTATCTCAGCCGGGTGTTCCGCAAGGCGATGGGCGTAAGCCCGTCCGAATTTCGCAAGCAAAACCGGTATTAGCGGCGAACGCGGCAATTGACCGGTCGGAGAACAATCGTTCTTTACCTTTTCACAAGCATCGGGAATAGTCTGCGCAGCTGCTCCTCGCTTGGCTTCCCGGCGTTATAGGATGCTATTTCAAACGCTTCGGCGTAATCGACCTTGGCCGCATGTTCCGGTCCGTACCATTCGGCCAGGCTGTCCTTCATGATGTCCTTTACATGGAAGGAACGGGACCAGTCCGTTAATAGATACGTCTTCTTCTCTTCCCACGTCTGCGGCATTTCGTGCAGCTTCCCTTTGGCCCAAAGATTACTTTCGTAAAATTGCGAAGCGTGCGCGTCGCAGGCAAGCAGCTTTTTCTCCAGGACGGGCCCGATGTCGACCGCGATATCCGGCGTATACTTGTCCAGCATCGAATAATCCGGCATCAGCAAATAAAGCGGATACTTCCGCAGGCATGGCACCTCCGGCACGCACAGCGCCACATGCGTCACGAAAGGAGCTGCATCTCTTACGACATCCCCCGTATAGCGGTTATCCGTATGATGGCCGAGAGCGGGGTGGAAGGTTATGACGACGTCCGCATCCCAGCTGCGGATTTGACGGATCACTTCTTTGCGGGTTGCCAGATCGGGCATCAGGTCCCCGTCGTCCGTATCCAAAATTTCATACGCGGCGATCCCCAGCCGTTCGGCTGCTTCCAGCGCTTCCCGCTTCCTCCTCTTCACCAGCTCGGAAGGCGCCATCTCATAATGGCCGCACGAACCGTTCGTCAGCGACAGGAACTTAACCCGGTGTCCCATTTCCGCGAACAAAGCCGCCGTTCCTCCCGCATAAATTTCCGCCTCGTCCGGATGCGCTTTAATGACAAGTATGTTTAACGGTTGTTGTTCCATCGGTAGGTGATCTCCTCTAAGTTAAGATGTTATAGCGATTTTGAGCCGAACAGGGCATCCAATCCGATCGTCGCCGCTCCCACGGCGGAGCCGAATTCCTTCCAGTACGAAGAACGGATCGGCGCTGCTTCGCGCAGCGAAGCCTCGTAGTACGCAATTCGTTCCTTGAGCACATGCAGGTACGTCTCGTTATGCGTAATCCAGCCGTTCAGCACGAGCAGCTCCGGATTAAGCACCTGCAGCGCGCTTCCGCAATAAGCGGAGATCTTTTCCGTCATCTCCGTAAGCAGCAGGGCGAACGGCTCCTCCCGCTGCAAGCCGAGCTCCACGAATTTACCGATCGTCTCCTCGGGAGTTAGCCCCTTGAACGGTTCCGAATGGGCTCGCTGCAAGCTTTCCGCCAGAACCCCCGTCGTATAAGGAACGAAGGCGGACATTCTTCCCGCTTCGCCGCCGGAGCCGCGGTAAATCCGGTTGTCGATCAAAATCCCGGCTCCCACACCGTAATCAAGCAAAATGTAGACGATCGTATGGAACCCCTGCGCCGTTCCGCTGAATCGTTCCGCGAAGCCGTGAGCATCCAAATCGTTAACCAGCTTGACCTGCATGCCGGTGCTGTCCGACAGCCAATGTGCGAGCGGAAATTCTTTCAGCTTCAAATACGTAGACTCCGTCACGCAGCCGCGCTCTTCGTCGATCACCCCGGGTAAGGAAACGCCTAAATGCCGGATCTTATCGGAGCTGACGCCCTGACGCGCCAGAAAGCCGCCGATCAATCCTGGAAGCGTTTGGCGCAGCTGCACTTCCCCGATCAGCAGCGCCGACTTTTCGCTACCGATCACTTCCCCGCGCAAATTGAGCAGCACGATTCGCGCAGCCCTGTAGGACAAATCGACCCCGAGCGAGTACCCGCTATCCGCCTGGATATCGAGAATTATTTGCTTTCTTCCGACGCCGGAGCCGGAGGTCCCTTTCTCATACACGACGCCTTCCCGGATCGCTTCGTCGATCAGGACCGATACCGTTGTCGGGCTTAGCTTGGTTTGGCGCGCAAGCTCTACCCGGGACATCGGACCGTCGTGATACAGAAGATGCAGGAGCAGCGCTTTGTTGCTTTCCTTCATTTTTTGCTGCGTGGCGTTTTTGGCGACCGGCTGTCCGGGTTTATCGATGCTCTTCATAGCTGGGAAACTCCTCCTTTCTATTTAATTATTCCAGTGGACAAATTAATTCATTTCCCAAGATGGTAGCATAGGCTGACAACTACGTCAATCTCCCTATAACGAACAAGGCTGATTTCAGCCCTGTTCGCCCTCCTGATTGCCGATCAGCGCCCTTACCACTTGCTTGACGCCGCGCTCCAATTCGCCGATCTTGTTCAGCAGCTCCGGTTCTCGCTCGTAAGCGTCCACCGCCCGCAAAAATCCGTCCTTATCGATGCCATGCTTGGCCGCGAGCTCATAAGCCGCTTTTCTTAACCGCCTGCAATGCTCGTCGCGAGTCATAGGCCGAGACAATATCATCACCCCATATAGAACGTTTGTTCGTGTAATTTTCTATATTATATGCGAACAAAGCGCAAACGATCAATAAAAAAGATCAGGAAAATATTCCTGACCCGAAGCGGAAAGAACGGCTCATGAAACGGGTTGCGAGCCAGGATAAACGCCTACCGGCGTCTTTTGACGCTGGCGTTTACCGTAGGTGGAGAGCCGCATCCGAGGATATACCTTCTGATACACAAATAAAAGGACTCCTTTCGGAGTCCCTAACGGTGAATTGATTTGGTCAATCTGTCCTGAACCTTTTTTGAATCTCAGGCTTAGCCTTCATTGACTTTATGCAGTACAGGGTACTACATCATGGTCTCTGGGGCACATCCCCTCGCTTCTTTATATAGATTCAACAACAACTTTCCTCGGTAGTATTCGTTAGGTAGCCCAACGGAACCACGCCTCTCTTTTCACCGTTAATAGTATGATGTCCCGGGTAAGCGTCCGTTATGCAAAAAACTTTATTCACGCCGTCAAGAAGCTTCTCCGTTACTTAGGAAGCGTCATTTGCAGGAAATGCGGGAAGGTCTCGACGATCGAGCTGCTTCTTTTCATACACGGCGGCACTTAGATAGCGGTCGAGGTTTTTGCCGATCCGACCGTCCAAGGCGAGCTGCTGAGAGGCATGATTGAGCTGATCGAGCGTGCTCTCCAGGGAGAGCATGACTTGATGCAAATTGCTCCGCACCCCCCGTTCGGCTTTATTTTCCAGCACCGAATAGATCGAAGCATAGGAAACGGCGCCGATCAACGCAAGCGGAATCATGATCGCAACGATCAGCAGGATGGTCAGCCGGTTTTTAAGCGAATATGGAATAAAACGTTTGATCAAGACCATCGTTACTCCTCCATTGCGCATTGCTTCGCCGGTAAAACATTCCGTCCGCACCTTTTGGGAGCGTTTTCGAAAACCGCGAAAAAAAATAAGATTGACCTTCCGGACGAACAACGAAAGAAAGGCGGGTTTTATGCCGCCTTTCATTTTAGTCGAAATCGTACCTCTCTTCTTTCCACGGGTCGCCGTACATGTGATAGCCGTTCCTTTCCCAGAAGCCCGGCTTGTCCTTCGCGATGAACTCGACGCCGCGCAGCCACTTGGCGCTTTTCCAGAAGTACAGATGCGGCACGACCATGCGCACCGGATACCCGTGCTCCGGCGAGAGGAGCTCGCCGTTATGCTTTATTCCGAAAAAAGACGTTTCCGCAAGAAAATCCTCGAGGGGCAGGTTCGTCGACCATCCGCCTTCGGCATGCAGCATGACGAATTTCGCTTCGGGCTTCAGCTTTACCCTGTCCATGACGGTCGACACGGCTACGCCTTCCCATAAGTTATCCAGCTTCGACCAGGTCGTCACGCAGTGGATGTCATTGTGGAATTGCCGCCGTGGCAGCGCCATAAACTCTTTATAAGGAACGGTTTGTTCTTCCTCTATAAGACCGAAGACGCGTAAATCCCATTTGCTCATATCCCGGTAGTACGGCACCTCTCCGTAATGCAGCACCGGAAAGCCTTCAGTCAGCTTCTGTCCGGGCGGTACCCGGTCTTTATGCTGCTGTACGTTTGTTTCGTCCACGGATGCGCCTCCCGCTTCAAAATCATGCATTGACGATATTATAACCGATTTCCGCTGCCTAAACTTATAATTTTCAAGCCGATTCGACACAAAATTTGTTAAATCGACACGCATAATCTTCAAATGACAACATTCAACACTTACAAACCGTGCGGCTCATGTGCTAAAATGAAACTATTATTCTCGCATTCAGATGTAATGACGAAGGAAGGAACTTATTCATGAAACGGAAATCCATTACTTTTTTATGTATAGGGTTGCTGGTTTTCGGCCTGTTGATCGCACTGGCAATCTGGCAGCAATCGGCTTACCTGTTATATGCGGCTAGCGCCGTTCCGCTACTGATCGTGCCGTTCATACCCGATATTCGTTCCAACCAGCATTTGAAAGCTTCCCGCAAAGACAACGTGCAAATTTATAAGCTCGCCACTATAGAAGGAGCGCCGGCCAACCATTTGATCGTACAGTTCGAGCCGGGCAAAGTAAACTGGAACCGCAAAATGCTGTACGTCAGCATGAAGGATGCGCCAACCGTTGCGAAGGACGTTTTCGCGCCGGATTCCGCCTCCGTGCCGGTCCTTACCTTTGATCTGGTGCTCCATAAACGCAAGTCGGATTTGATCGGCATTCTGCTCCAGAACGTCAAGCAGCGGACGTCCAGCTTTTCGTTTACGACGGAAGAAATCACGCGCCTCGTTATCCGGCTCGAGGATTTGGCTGAGCCCGCAGCTCCGGCCCGCTCCATCGCCGCCGCTCAAACGAGAAGCAAACGCATGCAGGCCTAAGCCATACCCGCTATAAATTTCCCAAGACCCCGGATGCTTATCCGGGGTCTTGCCGTTGTCGCCCGTTATTGGAAGTACCCTGCCGCTTCTTGCACAACTCGCTGCATCGGCAAATGGTACGGGCATTTCTCCTCGCACAGCGGTTTCTCCCGGCAAGGCTCGTAATCCGCGCAAGAAAACAGCTTCTCCTTATGCTTAAGGTAAAACGCGTCTCCCTTCGGAAGCAGCCCGAACGTTTGACGTACCTGGCTGGAAATCATGATGTCCGGAATCGGAATTTCCAGCGGGCACGAGCAATAATTGCACCTCCTGCAATTATGCTCCCCAAGCTGTTCAGCCAGACGTTCGAGTTCGCGTCTCTCCGCTTGCTCTACTTCATGCTCGAACGCCGCCAAGTTTTGCTTGACCTCATCCGTGCTCACCATTCCCGAAATCGTAACGTGAACGTCCTGGCTGTAAGGATAGCGCATCGCCTTGTCCACCGGTTGAATAAAGCCCCCCGACAACGGCTTCATGGCGACACGGCCCATATCCAGCTCCGTCAGTTTCGGAATCAGCTCCCTCAGCGCAAAAGGCTGTGCTAAATTCAGATGAAACAGCACCTGATCGAAGCTTCCGGATGCAATCCATTTCGCCAACAGCTCGGGACGATGCCCCGTCAAGCCGATATGACGGATCTTGCCCTGCTGTTTCGCTTCCAGAGCCGCTACATAAGCGCCTTCTTCCTCCATGGCCTTCTTAAACTCATGAACGTAATTGACATAGTGAATTTGCAGCAAATCGATCGTATCCGTCTGGAGCCGATTCAAGCTTCTTTCGATTTCCTCTTTGGCGGAAGCATAATCGCGCTTGCCCGTCTTGGTCGCCAAGAAATACTCGTCCCGGCGCTTGCCGATGCAAGCCCCTACGATTTCCTCGCTCTTGCCGTACGCGGCGGCCGTATCTATGTAATTAATGCCTCGATCGAGCGCATAATGGAGCGCAGCATGAGCTTGCTCGAAGGGCACATGCGGCAGATTCATCGCGCCAAAGCCGAGCGCCGAAACCTTGTAGCCGATTTTTCCGAATGTCCGGTATCGCAAAAAGCTTCCCTCCCCATTTGAAGCCGCAGGATCGCGCGGCTTGCCCTAGCTCTCCCTGCGGTCATTCCGCAGCTCATGTATTTTCCTCCCTCATTATATCACGGGAGAAACGGCCTTACGACAGCCCTGCGCACGGATGAAAGCGGCAAAACCCCCGCCGGCGTGCAGGCGGGGGTGATGGTGAACCGTTACCGGTTGTCTCGGTCTCTGCGATCGTCGTTGTTTCTATCGCGATTGGAATCATCGTTCTTTTTGCGATCGTCAGCCTGCTTTTTCTCGTCTTCCTTGCGCTTCTCTTCTTCCTTTTTCCGGTCCTGTTCCTTCTTCTTCTCTTCTTCTTTCTTTTTCTCTTCCAGTTCTTTCTTTCTCTCTTCTTCTTTTTTCTTCTCCTCTAGCTCCTTGCGCTTATCGTCTTCCCGTTTTTTTTCATCTTCCTTCCTTTTATCTTCATCCTTTTTTTTTCGATCGTCGTCATCGTCTTTCTTCTTGTCATCCTGTTTTTTCTGATCGTCGCGCTTGTCGTCGTCTTGTTTCCTAGGATCGGTTGTCGGACGTTGATTTATCGGTTTGAAGGATGGAGTAGGAGTTGGGGTTGGCTTGGCGGTTTGCTTGCCTGGCGTTGTGCTCGGCTTCGGCGTAGGCGTCGCTTTTCCTTTTTTCTTATCGTCCTCTTGCTTCTCTTTCTTTTTCTCTTCCTGCTTCTGCTCGTTCTTCTTGTTCAGTTCGCCTGATTTCTCTTCCGTAACGAGCGCTTTCAGACTGTCCTTGCTGAGCTTGTTCGTATTGATCAGCTCGCTTAGACCCCCCGCTTCTTTCGCGATTTCATGAACGGACGTCTGCTTGAGCTTCTCGATCGTAACGTTCTGCCCGTTCTCCTTGGCGCTCAGGTAAACGGAATATTTGCCTGGAGAAAGATCCGCCGCCTTCGCCGTTTCGCGCAGCTCCTTCGGAACCGGGAACGACTTGACTTCGTATTTCTCGGACGTATCCGGATGCGTCTGTTTGATATGATCGGACACTTCCCGGCGCATTTGCTCGCTAATGATCGAATCGTTCAGCTTCGTCGTTTCGCTGACGAGCGCGCTCGTAATGATGATGTCCCCTTCGCCCTGCTTCATGGCCTCGAGGTTCTCCGCTTTGCTGAGCACGGCTTCCGCTACCTTATCGAGCTTCTTGCCGTTATACTCGATGCCCGCGATCAGCTTTGCCCCGTCGTCGTTCAGGCCTCTCATCTCGCGCACCTTCTGCTGCTCGTCGATCCCGAGCTCGATGCTGGGATTGATATCGATGGATACATACGCCACGACCGTTTTATCCGCGAACCAATCCGACCAACCTGCAAACAGCACCACACAGAACAAGACAGCAGCAGCGGCTGTGGAAGACAGTGCAATTATCGGAGCCCTTCTCCCTATTTCTCGCCTGGCAAACATAATTTCTTCGCCGACCTGGCAATTCCGACCGTTTCGCCGTATTTTCTCGAACGAACCTTCCGGCGTCATCACGATCAGACTGTCGTCTGTCAGCTCCATGACGACTCCCCTACTCATCCCGCTCACTCCTGTTCACTACGATGTCATCGATATGTAAGTAATCCCGTAAATACGGATACGGACCGTTGATGATGAGCGCTACGGCGATGATGAACTTCCTGTTTCGCTCCAGCGTTTTGCGGGATACGCCCGCAATTTCCATCAACTCCTTTATCGGCATCATCCGTTTGCTCAGCAGCGTCCGCATCATCTGCGAATCGGTGGCCAGCATAAAGCCGATCGCCATTAGCATTTGGCGGGAATCCGAATGCTTGGGCGACATGTCGACCAGATCGGCAAACCGGATGTCGAATTGCGAGAGCACGCCGCTTAAATCCGCGATTTCGCTCTGCCTTTCTTCCATACCCTTCTGTTTCTCGTACTGCTCGATTGCCTGATGGATCTCAACCGGGTTCACGATGTTGTCTTCGTCGTCATAAGCATCGAACGAGCTGTAAGGCACATTCTGCGCAAAACGCTGTTCCTTGCGCACATGGTCGATCAGCCGTCTGCGAATGACCGTTTCGGCGAAGCTGAGAAAAGATCTCCCCGCGCCGGAAGAAAACTGGTTGACCGCTTCGTTGAAGGCAACAAGCGCAATGCTGAACTCATCATCTCTTGCGGGATCGATGTATCGTTTACAGAAGCGGCTTGTTACTTTTGCCACATAAGGCTGGTAATCGGTAATAAATTGGTTGCGCAAGCGCAAATCGCCCTCTTGAATGCGTTCCACCTGCTGCTCAGGCGTCTGCACATTCGATGTATCCGGACGGTGAGACTGGCTTCTTCCCAAAAATCGTTTAAACAAGACCAGTAACAAAAAATCCACCTCACACTATAGGTTTCGCGACTCAATAGCTCGTTGCGGGGGTACGGAAACCGTCGGAAAAAATATGTTTAACTAGGCCTAAAGCCTCAGCTCATCATTCGCGTCTCCAAGGTGCCGTTCGCCCCTAAAAATATCCGTTTATTCGCGTTGTTGTTCAGCTTCACATTGCACATTTTCAGCTTGTGTTCATCCAATTCGTACGGCTCCCAATCCGCCGTGCTATCCGCCAATCCGCGTTCCGTCAAAAAAGCAACGTATGTATCCGCCGCTTCTTCAAGCTCGTCCCAGCTTTTGGTCCCGTAATAAGGGATGTCGTAACGGTTGATCAGCGGGCATGTATATATTTCCGATGTATGTTTATGCTTCAGTACGAATGGCATTGTTCCCATCCTTTATCGCCGAATTGGATGATCTATCATTCCGGCTAGCGACAGCCTCTATCATTATAGCATATCCGTGCAAGCAACCGTACCCATAAGCGGATAACGGAGGAAAATCTCCTGTATTCCCCCGTCTCAGGCGAAAAAAGAAAACGTCCCGTTAGGGACGTCCCTTGAATGTTCCGTTGTCCGAAAATGCCGGGCATGTTAGTTTCCCCGAGCCGGAGCGTTCTTTTGCAGCAGCTTGTTTTGTCGTTTGCCGAGGATGTTCAGCCGTTTCTTCAGCTGCTCCTCCCACTCGGCATCCCCGATCTGCTTGGCGACCATCATCAGGTCGAGCGACATATCGATTTGACACCGCACGACGTCGAGCGGGTCTTGGTCTTCGTTATTCACGCAGTTTTCAAAAAGCTGAGTGCCGTCCTTGCGGTCCGCGTACTCGTGAAAATCGACTTCGGTTGCTCCGTCGCCATGGGCGTATTCCGCCAATATTTCAAATTCGGCCTCCACCAGATGGTGTACTTCGATGCGATGACATACTGGGCATAGCAAAATCGGCACGTTATGGATGTGCGTCCGGATATGCTTAAGCGTGCCCTTCGTTCCAATCATGCTGGCTCCGCAACAAAAACTCATCTCACAACCTCCCCGTCGTCTTCTTTTCTGGTTTACTTACTTCGCTTCCAGGGACGCGAATTCCTCCTTTTGCCGCAGGTTCCGCAGCTGAAAGTTCATTCCTGCATTAACAAATCTAAACAATACTTTAGCCCGCTTGCCGAACCGTGGTAAGATGAACACAGCATCCATACCAACAACCGGAGGGGGATAACCGATGAAATCGCCGATATCGAAGCTGCCGCTGGAACAAAAAGAGCTGATGATCGCGCATATCCGCCACTTTTTCGAGGAGGAGCGAGGCGAGCAAATGGGAGAATTGGCCGCAGGCCAAGTGCTTGATTTTATGTTCGAGCTGGTCGGACCGGTCGTCTATAACCAAGCGCTGCAGGATGCCAAGACCGCGTTGACCGAGCGAATGCTGTCTCTGGAGGACGATCTGTACGCCATGGAGAAGCCGATGTATAAAGTCAAACGCTAATATCCCCGCTTGAGAAGCACCACGCACAAAAAAGGCCTCCGCCGCTACTAAGTAGCGGCGGAGGCCTTTTTTGTGCGACTTATTTAATGCCCTTGCTGTAAATATAATCCTTCGGCGCGTCGCCCGCCTCCGTCTTCCTTCCGGTCTCCAAGTCGAGCACCCATAGCCTGACTCCAACCTCAACATCGCTTTCCATGCCGCGGTACAGGACGTAGCGTCCGTCCTTCGATAGCGCGTCAAGATGTCCGTTCACCTCGTGCTTGCGAACCGCTCCCGTCAAGACGTCGATGTCGAGGACGGAACGGTCTTTCCCTTCCGCCACCAGACGAGTACCGGCGCTGTCCAGCAAAATGGCGTAGCCGCCGTATTTCGCCCCGTCGAGCAGCACCTTCTCGCCGGAGCCGTCGGGATTCACGAGATGAATGTTGAACGCCTGCTTGGGGCTCAGTACGGAATCCTTGTTCGACTCGAACGCGATCGCCCGTCCTTCGTTGACCGGCGTCGGCCGCGACGCCCAATAAAGGATCGTTTTCGCCTCGCCGCTACCCGGATTTTCCGTTTGAACGCGTTTAAGCAGGCTCCCGTAGGCATCGGCCGGAAACAAGCTGCGCTGCGAGTTCCCGTCACGCGAAACCAGCGTGATATTGTCGGTCGAGCCGTCCTCCTTGATTCGCTCCCCGGTAGCCAGCGTCATCGCGCTGCGCGGGAGCGTAAATTCGATTTCTCCTGCCCGGAACACCGTTTTGCGCGGTTCGGCCAAATAGTAAGCGAACTCGGCCGGCACCAGCTTGGTGTTCCGGTCATGCCAGTAGAATCGAAAGCCGTCGTCGTAAATGACGTTCGAATACCCGATCGATTTCCCCGTATCGAGCACGAAGCGGTACATCTTCGAATCCCCGTACAGGCGGCTGGGCGTATAGTTCTCCCCATCCTCGCCGCCCTTCAGCAGCGATACGAAGAACGATGCGCGGCCTCCATGAAGCTCGGCGAGCGGCTTAAAATCCGCATATTCTTTAAAGATTTCCACTTCCTTCACCGTCTGTTCGTTAGGTTCGAGCGACGCGTAGAGATCCATCTGCTTCCGGTCGTCCGCATACAGCCGGTATCCGTTATACGCTTTCACATCTTTTACGGCCACTACCTCATGATCCGGGTAACCGTCGATCGCATAAACCGGCGTCCCTTTCTCCAGGAAGGCGGCGTCTCCGTCCTTCGATTTGTAGTTCGACTTATGAATGTTATCGGCAACGTTAAATGTAACCTCTCCGATCTTCTCGCCTATTTTCGTCGGATCCGTTACGGCCGCATGCCAGTATCCGCTATACGAAATCCCGTTCAACTTAAGAAAATCGGCCCAATCGATGATCGTTTGCCCCGTGGTGATCCGGCAGCCGGTCATCAGCACGATCGATAGCAATAGCCCAATCCCCGCATTCCTAAGCCTGCTTATGGCCGACACCCCTTTATCAAAGCTTTCTTGCTTCCATAGACGGAATATACAGGAAAAAGTTTCAAAAAAAAAACCGCAAAGGAGAAATCTCCCTTGCGGCGTTAACCGTCATCGCCTTCATCATCTTCCGGGAATACCGGATAAGACCGTTCGTACTCGTCCGCCGGTAGAAGCCCTTCTAGCTCGGACGGATCGCTTAGCTCAAGCGAAACGAGCCAGCCGGAGCCATAAGGATTCAGGTTCAGCGATCCGGGCATCTCGCTTACCGCGCGATTCACATTCGTTACGACGCCCGAGACCGGGATACTCAGCTCCAGCTCGGATTCTTCCGGAAGGGCCGCTTCGATAAAGACGAACAAGTCGCCTTTATGCAGCGTTTCCCCCGTCTCCGGAAGCCCGATATATACGATTGAGCCGGCAAGCTCCTGCCCGTAATCCGACAGACCGAGCATAGCGCGGTTTCCTTGTACGTCAATCCATACATGCCCTTCGCTAAAGAGCAGGTGCTTGGGTGCAGTCAACCTCTTTCACTCCCATCCGCAAAAAGCCCTTCGACCGCCGAAGCGAGCCGAAGGGCCGTAATCGTTATCTCGTATAGAACTTACTTCGCTACGAGGGTGTTGTCGCCCGGTTTCCAGTTCATTGGGCACAGACCGCCGGATTGCAAAGCTTGCAGAACGCGAAGCGTTTCTTCTACGCTGCGGCCTACGTCGTTATGGTTAACGACTTGGTATTTCAGTTCGCCTTCCGGATCGATGATGAACAGACCGCGCAGCGCGATGCCTTCTTCTTCGATCAGAACGCCGTAGTCGCGAGCGACCGATTTCGTCAGATCGGCTGCAAGCGGGAAGTTCAGTTGGCCAAGGCCGTTGTCGTTCTTAGGCGTGTTGATCCACGCGCGGTGGGAGTGCTTGCTGTCCGTGCTTACGCCGAGAACAGCCGTGTTCAAGCGCTCGAAGTCGTTAGCCGCGTCGCTAAGCGCTGTGATTTCAGTCGGGCAAACAAACGTGAAATCGAGCGGGTAGAAGAAAAGAACGAGCCATTTGCCTTTGTAGTCGGACAAAGATGCCGTACCGAAATCTTGTCCATTTCCGTATGCGATGTCCATTGTGAAAGCTGGTGCCGGTTTACCTACCAAACGTTCTGCCATTGTTCATTTCCTCCTTTAAATGTAGTTACCTGTAAGGGTAACAGATGTCCATGTTCGAAAAACTCACAGGTAAAATCGTATCATCACGAAAATTGAAAGTCAATAATTAAACTCATTTCTTCTTTAAAGTTACTATAAATAAGTGTGACGATTGTCACACCTCTTCCTGAGAAGAGCTATTCGAGCTTCCTTAACACCGTTAGATCAAGATTTGCTTCATTAAAGTTGCGGTTGCCGCAACTATTCGACTCGAAAATCTGACCCTAACGAAAAGAAGACCAACCGAATGGCTCCGGTTGGTCTTGCTTGAGAAAGCATTATTTGCGAATCGCTGCGATGATCAGATCGCCCATAGCGGTCGTACCGATCGCTTTGCTCTTGTCGACTGCGATGTCGCCCGTACGGTGGCCCGCGTCAAGCACTTCTTTGACGGCGCGCTCGATAGCGACTGCAGCATCGTGGTAGCCGAACGTCAAACGGAACATGAGCGCTACGGACAGAACGGTCGCAATCGGGTTAGCGATGCCTTGTCCGGCAATGTCAGGCGCGGAGCCGTGCACCGGCTCGTACAAGCCGAAGCTGCCTTCGCCCAGCGATGCCGAGGACAGCATGCCGATCGATCCCGTCAGCATGGCCGCTTCGTCGCTCAGGATGTCGCCGAACATGTTCTCCGTCACGATTACGTCAAAGCTGGAAGGACGGCGCAGCAGCTGCATGGCGCAGTTGTCGACGAGCACGTGATCAAGCTCTACATCCGGGTAGTCCGCAGAAACGCGGATTACCGTTTCGCGCCACAAGCGGGACGTTTCGAGCACGTTCGCTTTGTCGACGGACGTAAGCTTTTTGCGGCGTGTTCTGGCGATTTCGAAGCCTTGGCGCGCGATGCGCTCCACTTCGTTTACGTTATACACGCAAGTATCGACCGCTTCTTGGCCGTTCGCCGTTTCGCGGCGGAATTTCTCGCCGAAGTAGATGCCGCCCGTCAGCTCGCGCACGACGATCAGGTCGGTGCCGTCGAGAACTTCAGGCTTCAGCGTGGAAGCGTCTTTCAGACAATCGAAAATAACGGCCGGACGAATGTTCGAGAACAGTCCGAGCGCTTTGCGGATGCCGAGCAGGCCGGTTTCCGGGCGAAGCTCCTTCGAGTTATTGTCCCATTTCGGTCCGCCTACGGCGCCGAGCAGGACGGCGTCCGCTTTTTTACAAATGTCCAGCGTTTCTTCCGGCAATGGCGTGCCTTTCTCGTCGATCGCGATGCCGCCGAACAAGCCGTGCTCGGTTTCGAATTTGTAGCCGAACACTTCCTCGGTCTTCTTCAACACTTTTTCCGCTTCGGCAATTACTTCGGGGCCGATACCGTCGCCGGAAATAACGGCGATTTTTTTCACTTCTGCCATGTGTCGTTCACCTCACCATGTAATTATCTTTGTTTTATCATAAACCCTCTCATTTTACAAAGATATAAAAGCTATGGAACTGATAGTCTCTGCCTATCGCGTAAACGAATCTTACGATTTGAAACGTTTTCTTCTGCAACTCGTACAAAGCAGGGGATACTCAGCCTATTACCCTTGTCCACGGAGGAATGGCATGCAGACATTCAAAACGGTTTGTATCATTGCCGGCAAAATCGTGCTGACGGTCGCGATCGTTCTATTGCTCGTGCTCATCGGATTTTTGCTATATGCCGCCGTAACGGTTGCGGCCGGGAAGAGCGTCGACGACATCCTATCTTTCACTACCGTCAATTTGACCCAAATGATCATTCAAGGAGGCGCGTTCATAGCCGGCACCTTGATTATGTACGCCGCTTTCGAGCGCAAACGCGGGTGGAACCTCGGCTTCAAACAGGGACGCGTCCTCCGGCGGACGATCGAAGGCTTGCTGGCCGGTATTGTTCTCATGACGGCTGCCGGCCTGCTCATTTGGGTTTGCGGGGGAATCTCCGGCATCGGCATCGCCTTCGACCGGAACGTGCTGGCCTCGATGTCTACCGGCTTGCTCATGTTTACCATCGTATCTGTAAACGAGGAGCTCTTTGCGAGGGGATACTTGCAAGGGCTAATCGGCTATCATTTCGGCCGAACGGTGGCTGTCATCGCCTCTTCCTTGCTGTTCGCCGCGCTCCATCTGCAGAACAACAGCGTGCTCGACAATCCGCTGCCGCTGCTCAATCTGTTTCTGGCAGGCATCATCCTCGGCGTCAGCCGGGAAGCAAGCGGGGGATTATGGATGCCGATCGGTCTTCATCTGACTTGGAATTATTTTCAGGGCTATGTGTATGGCTTTGAGGTGTCCGGAACTACAGTGGACTCGCTGGTGCATCTGACACGCCGGGGAAGCGATACGATTTCAGGCGGCTCGTTCGGAGCGGAAGGAAGCGCATTGACCACGCTAGTCCTTCTTCTCGGCATCTTTGCGATCGTGCACTATTACAGGTCTCGCGGTCGTTCGGATCATGACCGGGCAACGCTTCGGCCGTAATCTTCGGCCAGAGGGCCGGGAGGGTGTTTGCCGAGCAAACGAACGGCTGACGGGGGCTATTCCCGCGTGAAGGCATGGGTTCCCGCCGGGCTTTGCTGCCTCTTTCGCCGGTCGCATGCACGGGCATCGCGGCCGTTTCGACAAGCATCGATTTCTTTTGCAATGAGACGGAAGCGAGTGGTAAGATAAAGAAATGACACTTCTATCCGAGTAAGGAGAACCGACTATGAACTATACCTTTTCGAGCACGATGCAGGCGTTTCAATCGAGCGCGGTTCGGGAAATTTTGAAGTTGACGCAAGGGAAGTCGATCATCTCGTTCGCCGGAGGACTTCCGGCCGAGGAGCTGTTTCCGATGGCTGCGATGCAGGCGGCGTTTAACCGCGTATTCGACATGGGCAACCGTTCGCTGCAGTACGGCTTGACCGAAGGCTTCATTCCTCTGCGGGAAGCGATTGCAGAACGCATGCAGCGCAAAGGCATGAACGTAACCAAAGACGAGATGCTGCTTACGACGGGCTCCCAGCAAGCGATCGATCTGCTGACGCGCGTTTATATCGATCCGGGCGATGTCATTCTGGTTCAGCAGCCCACTTATTTGGCGGCCCTGCAGGTATTCCAGGCGCGCGGCGCCAAAGTCGTTTCGGTAAGAGGCGACGAAGAAGGCATGGATCTTGGCGATGCAGCGAGCAAAATCGCCGAGTACAAGCCTAAGCTGCTGTACGTATGTCCGACATTCTCCAACCCGACGGGCTACGTCTGGAGCTCGGAACGCCGCCAAGGCTTGCTCAAGCTGTGCCGCGACAACAATGTGCTTATTCTTGAAGACGATCCGTACGGCGAACTGAAATACGACAGCGGCGAATCGTTCCCTTCGATTTTCTCCTATGAAGACAAAGCGGAAGGCTCTGCCGTCGTGTACACAAGCACGTTCTCGAAGACGGCCGCCCCGGCGCTTCGCACCGGCTGGGTCATGGGCGATTCGGAGGTCATCCGCAGCATGGCGAAGGCGAAGCAAGCCTGCGACCTTCATTCCAGCACGATGGACCAAATGGCGCTGTACCAGCTACTGAGCGGCTTCGATCTGGACGGTCATATCGAAACGATCCGCGGCCACTATCATGCGCGCATGAAGCTGATGACCGAGCTGCTCGAAGGGCTGCGCAAATACGGGCTCAGCTGGAACAGCCCGAAGGGCGGCATGTTCCTGTGGGTCGATCTGCCGAAAGGGCTGAAGGCGGAAGAGCTGCTGAAGGAAGCGGTACAGCAGGGCGTCGCTTTCGTGCCGGGCTCGAGCTTCTTCGCAGACGAGCCGAAGTACAACACGATGCGGATGAATTTCACGCACGCCGACCGCGAAACGATGACGCTCGGCATGCAGCGCCTCTCCGCCGCACTGGAGCTTGTGCTTAGCAAGCAAGCGTAACACGGCCTATTTCTATAGAAGCGGCTTCGCTTCGTATCATGGCTTCGGCCGGATGCGGCGGGTCCGCTTCTTTTTGTCTTGGCGAGCGGCCGCGATGCCGGGCGATACTCGCTGGAAGTTAGCGGTCGATAGTGAAGGACAGAATGCGGCTATGCCATGCTATTATTGGAAGGCACAAAGCGGCTTTTCCAGGGGATAGTGAACTCAAGTTCATTATTTGTGAACCTCACTTCACTATTGGAGGCACAAAGCGGCTTTTCCAACCGATAGTGAACCATATGGCACTATTCGGCCACTCACGTTCACTAATAGTGAAGCTAGCTTCACTATTTCGCTTTTCAGCCCCTTACAACTTATTAATAGTGAATATAGGCTCACTATTAGTGAACTAAAGTTCACTATTGAAGCATGCATGCACCCAACGCCCATAAAATCAGAACACTGGCTTCAAATCAGTCCAAGGCTTAGATGGAAAGAAGCTTCAGGACAAGTTATTCTTAGAGAAGGGAATCAACTGGAACGATCTCCTTGTTTGGCAAAAACGAGGTGTATGTATTACAAAGCAGTATTATCAAAAGGGAATGGCAACACTAAGTAAGTGGGGTGTTGATTTCGACACGCCAATTTTTAGTCAGAATCGAGAGTACATCAATCAATATGTCTATCTGGACAAGGATGAGTAGAAATGGAATGTGTAATTTTCATCGGGATTCAAGCATCAGGAAAATCAACCTTCTATAAAGAAAAATTCTTTAATTCGCATATGCGAATTAACCTTGATATGCTTAGGACAAGGAACCGAGAGGATATATATTTAGCAGCATCGATCAAGGCCAAACAGTCATTTGTTGTTGATAATACAAGCCCAACAATCGATGACAGGAAGAAGTATATTGATATTGCAAAAGAATATAAGTTCAAGGTAATTGGTTATTTCTTTGAGCCTGATTATGATTTGTCCCATGCGAGAAATGAAAAGAGAGAAGGGAAAGAGAAAGTGCATGAGGTTGGCATTAAAAGCACTTTGAAAAAATTACAGGTACCTACATATGCTGAAGGTTTTGACGACTTGTACATCGTAAGAGCAGCCGAAGGGAAGTTTCGGATTGAGGAAATGGAATGAAACGAGTCCTTTTATTAGGAGTTGATAATATGGGTATGAATACAAGCTTTCGCTGTAAAGTGAGATTAAAAGAGGAGTTTGTACCCGTCATTGTTAAGATGTGAGATCAAGGTGTTTTGGGATTCTAAGAATTGATATGAAATCGAAGTTTCATGGGGAGTGGATAATACATGATAAAGCATAGCGATATGGAACTTATTCAACGAAGGATTGAAGACGGAGACACATCTTTGGTTGATGGCGATATTATCGAAAATTTTCTTGCTTGGCTTCCTAGTTACAATTGCGAAACAGCTGCGGAAGGATATTTCTCGTTTCTTTCATCGATTGCAAAATACAAACCAAAATTAGTTGAGTCGCTTTTAAAGAAAGCAATCGAACCCGTTTGCTTTTTGGGTTTCGAGCGTTCAGAGGGCATTATTCGTTGGGCAACTTATTTTGCCGAGAGCGCGGATGCCGTCTATAAACCATCAGAATCAGGAAAGCTTTGGTTGACTCAAGAATTACCTAACTACAAGGAATTGATTGAGAAATGTCTGATAGAGCATATGTCAGAATGAAATTGAGATTGGTAACAGTATCCAGAGCCCACAATTCCTTCTGCATCTTGCCTGCACTACTTCCTCCCTCTTCCCTCTTCATAACGCCCGCATTTACTTTCAGCAGCTTGACCGCCAATTACACTTTCTCGCCTAACCGCCTCCTCACGCAAAAATCAAAAAACCGCAAGCATAGGACCGCTTCCGGTCGTTGCTTGCGGTTTTTAGCTCCAAGTAAACGCCATACCCGTCTACTCGTCGAACTCCAACACGGAGTCGCTGCTGATCATCGTTCCGTTGTTTTTACCCTCGCACACTTCTTTCATCGAACCCGGTTTGTCAAAGTTGAACACGTGAATCGGCAAGCTGTAATCCCGTGCTAGGATAAATGCGGACTGATCCATGATCTGCAGATTATGACGGACGACATCATTATAATGGAGGGACTTGTATTTTCGGGCTTCTTTGTTGTATTTCGGATCCGCGCTGAGCACGCCGTCCACCCCTTGTTTCGCAACGAGCAGCGCTTGGCAGTTTACCTCGATCGCTCGCTGTACGGAAGGATAGTCCGTCGTCACGTAAGGCTGTCCGTTGCCTCCTGCAAAAATGACGATATATCCTTTCTCGAGATGATGGATCGCGCGCAACCGGATATACGGCTCCGCGACGGAAGCGAGCGGTATCGCCGTCATGACGCGTACTTCCTTATCCGTCTTCGCCTTCATGGCTCCCCTTAGCATCAGGCTGTTGATAACGGTGGCCAGCGTGCCGATATTGTCCGCTTCCGCACGCTCGATCCCCCAGCTCTCCGCCATGCTTCCGCGAAAAATATTGCCCCCGCCGATAACAAGCGCCACTTCCACGCCCATGTCCACGACAGACATGATTTCGTTCGTAATGTGGTCGAGCTTGCCGGGCTCAAAGCCGAATTCGTTCCGGCCCGCAACCGCTCCGCCGCTTAGCTTGATGAGAACCCTCTGGTATCGTTTCATCCGCATGCCCTCCTCCTCTAGATAATCCCCGCTCCCTGAAAAGAACCGGCGATTCCGACGAAGCATTTGCTCAAAACCGCCATTTTGCCGGCATAATCCGGATTCCAGACTTTTTTACGGTTACGGGGAACACGGAAATAAAAAACACTAAAGCCATAAGCGACTTTAGTGTTTGAACGGGATGGAAACGGGAAGAACGGGAAAACCGGCAAGACCGAAGTTCCGCGGCATTCTCCTCATATCCCCACCCCTTCCATTTTGTGACGATCAATTCATTGTATCCTTCCCGTCGTGCAAATACAACCGAAATATGCAAATTCCTTGCGGAAACTTGAAAAATGGCAACATGCTCACCTGCCACCCTGTAATCCTTGAGCCGTTTCATTGTTCTACCGACCCAAGTCACCGAGCAACCGCGTATATTTTTTTCGGTTTGCGCACACCGTATAACTGTTATCACGACAAAATTTGGAGGTTACCGCAAATGAATACATTCCGCGCCAAAGAAATCGCCGCTTCGCCCGTTATGGCGAATGTAACGTATAATGGAGCGCTCTGCTATATTCAACAGGTGAACGATTCGAACGAAACGGCCCGCATCTACCCGCTCGACCAGCCCGAGAACGAGTTCGAGGTGGCGGTAAGCCAGCTGGTCGAGCAGTAAACGGCAAAGCAACAAGTGCTGCTCAATCGGGCATTTACCGCGTATAGCCCTAGCTCGAAACGAATAAACCTCCATCCCCTTGCGGGTATGAAGGTTTATTTTTTGCCGGATCAGTCCTCGGACAAGCTGCTTTCCTTCAAAATAACGTCGTGCGCGCCGCCTTCTACGAGGCTTGTCGCGGACACGAGCGTAATTCTCGCGGTACGCTGCAGCTCTTCGATCGATTTGGCGCCGCAGTTGCACAGCGTCGATTTGATTTTGCCGATCGTCTTGTCCAGGTTCTCGCGCAGGCTTCCCGCATAAGGCACGTAAGAATCGACGCCTTCCTCGAACAGAAGTCCCTGCTTGCCGCCGCTGTCGTAACGCTGCCAGTTGCGCGCGCGATTGGAGCCTTCGCCCCAAAACTCTTTTACGAAGTTGTTGCCGACCTTCAGCTTACGGGTAGGGCTTTCGTCAAAGCGTGCGAAATAGCGGCCCATCATGACAAAGTCGGCCCCCATCGCCAGCGCGAGGGTAATATGGTAATCATGCACGATGCCGCCGTCGGAGCAGATCGGTACGTAAATACCTGTCTTCTCGTAGTACTCGTCTCTCGCCGCCGCCACCTCGATAAGCGCCGACGCTTGCCCTCTGCCGATCCCTTTTTGCTCCCTCGTGATGCAGATGGAACCGCCGCCGATACCGACCTTCACGAAATCCGCACCCGCTTCGACCAGATACAGAAAGCCTTCGCGGTCAACCACATTCCCCGCCCCGATCTTAACGTCGAAGTTCGCCTTCACGTATTGAACGGTTTCGCTCTGCCACTCGCTGTAGCCGTCCGAAGAATCGATGACGAGCACGTCTACGCCGGCTTCAACCAAAGCAGGCACCCGCTCTTCATAATCCTTCGTATTTATGCCTGCGCCGACCAAGTAGCTCTTGTTGGAGTCAAGCAGCTCGGACGGATATTCCTTATGCGCCTCGTAGTCCTTGCGGAATACGAGATACTCCAGGTTCTGCTGCTCGTCGACGATCGGTAGGCAATTCAGCTTGTGCTCCCAAATCAAATCGTTCGCTTCCGACAGCGTAATCCCCGACTTGCCGTAAATGAGCTTGGAGAAAGGCGTCATAAATTCGCTGACCGGCTTCTCCATGGCGTCGCGGCTTGTTCGGTAATCGCGGCTCGTCACGATGCCGAGCAGCTTGCCGTTCGCTGTACCGTCATGCGTAACGGCAGCGGTGGAATGGCCCGTTTGCTCTTTCAATGCCAATACTTCCCTAAGCGAATGCGATGGCGTCAAATTGGAGCGGCTTACAACGAACCCCGCTTTATAACCTTTGACCTTACGCACCATCGCGGCTTGATTTTCCGTAGACTGCGAGCCGAAAATGAACGAAATGCCGCCGCACCGGGCAAGCGCAACCGCCATCCCGTCGTCGGATACCGACTGCATGACAGCCGAGGAGAACGGAATGTTGAGCGAAATCGCCGCTTGCTCGCCTTTCTTGAACTTCGTAATCGGCGTGCGCAGCGTCACATTCGCCGTCGTACAGTCCTTCGTCGTCAAGTTGGGCAGTAGCAAATATTCGCTGAATGTCCGCGACGGTTCGTTGTAATAAAATGCCATCGAATTCAACCTCCCTAATATAGTCCTTAATCGTAATGCGAAACTCGCAAAGCCCCGGATTCGTTAATCCGTTCGCCATGTTCCGGGTAAATTTTTACGATCATATCACCGATGCGAAGGGGAAGTCAACTACTATTTGCACAGGAGGACATTCCGCCCATTCTCCGGTTAAAAAATAAAAATACGGAGCATCCGTTTCCCGGATCTCCGTATTCCTTCACCTTATAATCGGCTATCGCATTAAGCTACCAGCACTTGAATATCCATCTCGCCGATGCCGTCCATGATGAGCGGGATCGTCAATGCTTTCTTCGGACCGTCCGCCGATCCTGCCGATTCAATTACTTTAGGCGGCGTTATGTCTACGCGCACCCCTTGATTGAACAACATCGTGCTTGCGTTGCCGGAGATCATGTTGCCAAGCTCCGAAATTGCGCTGCGGCCCATGTCGTCCATTTCGTTCAGTACAAAGCCCCCCATCATCGCCGAAACGAGCTTAAGCGCCACTTCTTCGTGCAATTCGAACATGATGACGCCGTTCATTTGACCGGTTAGTCCGATTTCAATCCACAAATATTTTTCCGCAAACTTCACTTCCTTTACGCCCAGCTGGCCTGTTGTCGGACGAATCGCGATCATCTGCTCGATCACGATTCTGGCAGATTCCAAAAAAGGATTGATGTACTCCGCTTTCATGACTCTGGTCCCCTTCTCGACAAAATCCCAATTATGGAAAATAACCTTTCCCCCATTATAAACGAAACGAGTAGGTCTCGTATACTGGTTTGCTCGGATTTTGGCGAATAACCGCGAAAAACGTCCCAGAGACTTGTGTTTCATCGCCTATTGCACAGTCCGAATCCGAACGATTTCAGGCCCTGCTTATGGTTCGTTCGTCGTTTAAAATCCCGCTACATCCGCATGCCAAGCGCGTTTCCGGAGCTGTACCGACGAAGGCCGCGGTAAAAAAGTCCGATCCCGACGGCCGCAAGTCCCGCCGCCGCGCCCACTGCGCCGAGAGCAAAAGCCGGCTGAAACTCGCGGATCCAGCCGATCGGCAAATAGCTGACGAAGCCGGCGGGCACGGCGGTAAAGAGCAAAAGCCTGGCAAAGCCGCGAAAAATATCCGTCGGATAAGTCGAGAACGTAATAAACGTGATGAACAGCTGCTGCCCAAGCCCTTCCGCATTGCCGATATAGAAGGCCAGCGATTGCGTCGCTACCATAAAGAATAGGAAGATGACCGTGCTCAGCAGCGCAGCCGACACGAATTTCAGCACGCCGGCCGGCGTGCCGTCACCGAATATCGCGTACAGCAGGAGTCCGAAGACAAGATCGCCGATCGCCGTAACCGACATACGGCTGACCAGCACGTTAAGCAGCACCGGCTTCGGCTGGGACAAATACAGATCGAGCTGTCCGGTCGCCACGATGTTCGCAATACGCGTCATATTGCCGAAGAAGATGGCGGCGAGCCCGTAACCCGCCGTACCGACCGCCCACATCATCATGACGTCGTCCTGCTGCCAGCCGTTCACGATCGGGAATTGCTTGAAATAAATGCTCCAGAAAAAAATCCATACCAGGTTGTTAATGAACATCATGCCTGCCGTCATCATAAAGCTCATGCGAAACTCCATCGCGCCGGCCGCATTCAGCTTCCAGGACGTCCAGCAAAACCGCAGCCAGCCCCTGTATCCTTTATCCGCTTTTACCGCCTTATCCGCCGTTGACATTGAGTCTCTTCACTCCTTTCCGGTAAATGAAAGCCAGAAGCACGGCAAGAACCGCCCCCCAAACGAACTGCACGGCAACCATATGCTGCAAGGCGGCCGCATCGAAGCGCACGGCCGTTTTGGCCGGGAAGTAGACGACCGCCTGGAAGGGCAGCCATTCGCATACGCGCCGCAGCGCTTCGGGAAACAGCTCGAGCGGAAGCAGCATGCCCCCGATCGTAAACAGAAGCTTATCGTACACGAGCGTCAGTCCTTGCGTCTCTTCGACCCAGAACGCCGTCAACGCAAGCGACATCCGGATCAGGAAATTAACCGTGAACGCCAGAACCGCTACCGGCCAAAAAGCGATCGCCCCCCAGCCGAAGTCCGGCACGCCGATAAGCGTAAGCCCCAGCAAGCTGCCGAGCGTCAGATTGATCAGCAGCTTCACGCTCGCCTCGCCCATATATGTCGCATACTGGTAGCCGATATAGCTGAACGGACGCGTCATCAGATAGGCGATGCCGCCCGTCTTCACTTCCTCTTCCACAGTCGTCGTAACCCGGGGCGAGGCCATGATGATCGATTCCGAAACGATCAAATACCAGATCATCTGCGAGAACGTGTATCCTGCGATTCTCTCCGTCCCCATGCCGCCGTACGTCACCTTCCACAGCTGGATCAAAATATACAGAATGACGAGCAGAAACAGCGAGCGAAACAACGCATCGACGATATAGGCGAATTGGTTGCGCACGGTAACTTTGCCGATCGCCGAATACTTGGCCAGCTTGCGCCCGCTCCCGAACGCCATTAAGCCGCCGACGAGGCTTCGTCTCTCTCCTTTATCGATGCCGTTCATGTCACCGCCTCCTTCCGCTCCCCGCCTGCGGGCGTTTCCCGCTCCGCCGCATACAGCTTGGCGATCGTCTCCTCAAGCGGAGGATCTTGAATCGTCACGTCCTCGATGCGGCATCTCGCGGTGAGGAAGCCAAGCACCTCTTCGATCGACGCCGCCGTCGTATCGACGGAAAGCTTCAGGGCCGTTCCGCTCTGCACAACCCGGACTCCCGGCAGGGAGATTCCGGCGGCCGGCTCCTTCAGCTTGAGCTCGACGGTCTTGTATTTGAGGAAGCTCGACTTCATGCTTGCAACCGTATCGTCAAGCGCGATTCTGCCGTGGTTGATGACGATCGCCCTGTCGCACAGCTGCTCGATATCGCCTGCATCGTGCGTCGTTAGAAAGATCGTACAGCCCTCGCGCCGGTTCATCTCGAGAATGACCTCGCGAATCGTCTGCTTTACGACGACGTCGAGTCCGATCGTCGGCTCGTCGAGAAATACGACTCGCGGCCTGTGCAAGAGCGCAGCCGCGATTTCGCAGCGCATCCGTTCGCCGAGCGACAGCTTCCGTACCGGAATCGGCAGGAACGGCTCGAGTCCGAACCGGTGAACAAGCTCGTCGCGCCGGTCGGCGAAAGCCGTTTTTCCCAGCTCATAAATGCTGCCCATCAGCTCGAACGAATCCATCACCGGCAAATGGTACCACAGCTGCGACTTTTGGCCGAACACCGAGCCGATCCGAAACGCAAGCCGGCTGCGGTCCTTCCACGGACAATAGCCGAGAACGTCCGCGGTGCCGCTGGTCGGATGCAAAATGCCGGTAAGCATTTTGATCGTCGTCGATTTGCCTGCGCCGTTCGGACCGAGGAACGCAACCTTCTCTCCTTCCTTCACTTCAAAATCGATTCCTTCCACGGCCCGCTTCTCGGCATAGACAGGGCGAAACAGCGATTGCACGCTGCCCTTCAAGCCGGGCGGCTTCTTTTTGACCGCGAACGATTTACATAGTCCTTCCACTTTAATAACCGCCATCGTGATTCTCCCCCTACTGAAATGTGCTGCCAAACAAGCCGTAAAGCGGCACGGCCGTTCAAACAGCGGTTGGACAGCGTTACGGGAAAAACAAAAAAACTCGCGCAGCTTCGCCCCGGGAGGCGGAACTTGCGCGAGGTCTTTTATCCCTACGGTGTAGCCAGCTATCGCTGCGCCGGCTTCGCTTGGTTCGGCCGTAAACACGCCGGATCCCTAGAAGCCCTTCCACTTAATTGCTATATGCTATCATGGCAGGAAGCGGCTGGCAATCTTTTTTTCCGGCGGTTTGTCCGCTTTCGTCGCGTCCCGTTCGTTAAACGTATGGAGTTGCCGTCCCGGTTCGTGTAAAATGCTGTTCATGCAGCAACGATTCGTTGTCAGACGGAAGGAGAATCACAAGATGCCAGGATTTCTAATCGATTTGGACGGAACGATGTATGCCGGGAATAGACAAATCCCGCACGCAGCCTCCTTCATCCGTGAGCTGGAGCGGCGCGGATGGCCTTATTTATACGTCACGAACAATTCGTCGCGCACGCCGGAGCAGGTCGCCGCCCATATTAGCGAGGTCGTCGGCATCGAAGCGCGCAGCGAAAACGTGCTGAGCTCCGCGCAGGCAGCGGCCGCCTATATCGCCGAACGGCGGGAAGGGCGCCGGGTCTATGCGATCGGGGAAGCCGGCCTGCGGCAGGCGCTAACCGATGCCGGCCTGGAGCTGGTCGAGGAGCAGCCGGACTATGTCGTGCAGGGCATCGACCGCCAGTTCACATACGCCAAGCTGGAAGCGGCCGTCCGCCATATCGCGGCAGGAGCGGTGTCCATCATGACGAACCCCGATCATATGCTGCCGGGCGACGGCGGACTAAGCCCCGGCGCGGGTTCGCTAGGCGCTGCCATACGCATGGCATCGGGGATCGAGCCGGTCGTTATCGGCAAGCCTTCGCCGATCATCATGCGCTACGCCGTCGAGCGGCTCGGGCTGCCGACCGCGCATATTTGGGCGGTCGGCGACAACATGCGCACCGACATCGGCGGCGGCATCGCGGCCGGCTGCCGGACGGCGCTCGTGCTGACCGGCGTGGCTACGGCAGCCAACGTCGAAGCGCAGCTATCGGAAGCCGGCTGCAAACCGGACCTCGTCTGCGGCGATTTGGCCGAGCTGCTGGAACGGCTTGACGGCGCCGCGGGATGACGCTGCTGTCGCTTCCGGTTTCTCCCTCGGCTATCCTCTTCCAGCCGCTTTGCCGTGCTGCGAGAATCATACTCGCGTTTTCGTCCGGAATTCATACAAATTAATCGTTTTTCGGTATATTCCGATACTCGAAAATTTGATAACATTTTTAGTATGCACGCTTTCCTGGGAAGCCCTGTTGACGGGTATGACGGAGGGCTTGCGCAAGAAGAGAGGAAGCGCGCAACCAAAGGGGGACGAAACATGCCGAACGAACCGCTCACCGTACTTGTTGTCGATGACGAACTGCTTCTCCGCGACGAGCTTCGCCGGTTTCCGTGGGAAGCCCACGGCATGGAGCTGATCGGCGAAGCGGAGAACGGCGAGGAAGCGCTCCAACTGTGCCGCGCCTCGTCGCCTGACATTGTGATTACCGATATCACGATGCCCGTGATGGACGGAATCGCGCTGTTCCGTTCCTTGAAGGCGGAGCTTCCTTATACGCAGGTCATTTTGCTGACCTGCCATTCCGACTTTACCTACGCCAGAGAAGCCGTAAGACTCGGCGCGATTGAATATTTGGTCAAAGTGACGATGGACGACGAAGATTTGGCTCGGGCGCTGTTCAAGGCCAGAGAAGCGATCGGCCGTGATCGGTCGCTGCGTCAGAACGAGCGGGATAATGTACGCTGGGAGCTCTCCGAACGGCTTATGCCCCTGATGCTGGATTCCGCTGACGTTAGGGATGAAGAATCTGCCTTTGCTTCCGCCATGTCCGCGTTTCGGCTCAGCGCGCCGGTCGGCGTGAGCATGCTGCGTACAGCGGCGCGCGGCAGCAGCGGTCTGTTCGTGCGGCGTGAAATTCGCCAAACGCTTCTTAAGCTGGAGCATCCTGTCCTGCCTTTCCACTGGGTGCCTGTCGAAGATAACGCCTACCTGCTGCTCGTTCGGGAAAACAGCCTTTCCGCCTCCGCCTTCAGAACCTTGCTCGAATCGATCATCGCGGAATTGTACGGGACGCTGAACCGCCATACCCCGTTTCTCGGCGATACGATGCGCATCTACGCCGTCATCGGCGATACGGCATGTACGGCAGGTCAGTTTGCGGCAAGCCTCAAAAATGTTTTCCCCGAACGGGCGGAATGTTTTTACGACGGCGAGAGCCGGGTGTTTTACGGAAAAGGCCGTCAGCCTGCCAGGTTGACCGAAACCGTTGCCGACGAGCTGGCGGAGGCGCTGCGCAAATGCCGGATGAACGAAGCACCGCTATACGAAACCGTGCGTACGGCGCTGACGGAAGGTGCGCTCAAGCATACCGTATCGCCCGACGATTTGAAAACGCTGTCAATGAACTGGCTAATCGGCTGGTGCCGGGAGCTCGGCATCCTCAAAAACCGGAGGGAGCTTCAGCCGGTCGAAGACGCGGCCACCCTTCAGGAGCTTATCGCCGTTCTCGCCCACGAAGCCGAGTCGATCGGCCGCGGCAAGAAAAGGATGCGCAAGGAGATCGCCGATGCGAAGTCGTATATCGACGAGCATTTGGAGCAGCCCGTCACGCTAACGCTGGTTGCCGATCACGTCGGGCTGAGTCCGCATTATTTAAGCCGGCTGTTCCGCGAGGAAATGGAAATGACGCTCAGCGATTTCGTTACGAAGCAGCGTATGGAGAAAGCCGTCCATCTGCTCAAAACGACCTCCCTCAAGGTTTATGAAGTCGCCAATGCCGTCGGCATTCCGAGCTACCGGTATTTTACCGCCGTATTCAAGGAATGGGTCGGGGTGGCTCCTAAGGATGCAAGGGCAAGCGCCGCCCGGCTTCCCGTATTCGCAGACGACATCGGGAGCAAACGCATGTAACGCCAGACTGACATTACGCTAAAAGGATGGTCCGGATGAACGTGAAAAGATGGATACGCTACAGGAGCTGGAGCTTGGCGACAAGGCAGTTCCTGTTTTTGTTTTTTGCCACTTTAGCGGTGTTTATCGTGCTCGGCTATACGAATTACTATCGTGCGGCCGACCTGTTCAAGGAGCAGATTTTGGACGATACGAAGCTGATTGTCGCACGGACCAACCTGTTTCTGGATTCCTACCTCGATACGAGCCAGAATATCCTACTCCTCCTCTCCGCGCGGGAAGAGCTGCTCGAGTACGGCAAGGAAAAAGAAATGGAGGACTACATGCGCTCCATCGCGCAGAACAACAGCACGATTATCAAGACGCTGTATATCGTGGCGGACGACGGAAGGGTGTTCTGCAACACTCAGATTTACTATGAAATCATGGGCAATCCGATGCTGCCCAAGCTCTACGACCTCGCGCGGCAAAATTACGGCGCCTCCATCATCAGCCAGCCGTACGACTCTCCCTTGTCCGGCCGAACGGTCGCTATTACACGCCCGATTTCGAACAAACAGCGCAGCGTATCCGGCATCGCCGTCGTCGAGCTCGATCTCGATAAGCTCAATCAGAAGCTGTCGGAGCTTACCGCCACGAGCAACCAGTCGTTCGTCCTGCTTTCGGATAAAAATTTCGTCGTCACCTTCGACAGGGAAAGCGACCTGCTGCCTCATAAGCCGCATATATACCGGGCGGAGCTGCCGGACGATTTCGTCGCCATTCTGGCGGACATGCCGGCGCGGGACAACCCGCTGGACAGCCCCGGAGGACCGCTTCTTACGGTCAAATCGGGCATGAACCGGCTCGGCTGGACGATGATCGCCTTCATGCGCGAGCAATACGTGTATCAGAATATTTCGATTCTGTATGACAATTACCGGAACGCGGCCATCGTCTGGATTACGATCCTGCTCTTTATCGCTTTCATGATGTCCCGGCATTTGACGAGACCGATCCGAACGCTTGTCGCCAAGATGGACCGCGTGCGGGATATGGAGATGGTGTCCAGCCTGCACGTGAATCGCGACGACGAAATCGGGCGGCTGGCCCGCAGTTACAACGCCATGATGGAGCGGATCCGTAACCTGCTGATGGAAACGAAGCGGATGGAGACGCGCAAAAAGGAGCTGGAGCTGAAAATGCTGCAGAGCCAAATCGCGCCTCATTTTCTGTATAATACGCTGGCTTGTATCGGAAGCCTGGCGAAGCAGCATAGGACCGAGGAGGTCAAGGAAACGATCCGGGCGCTTGTCGGCGTCCTTTCCTTCAGCTTCGACAAGACGAGCGAATTCGTTTCCGTTGAGAAGGAGCTGGAGGGGCTGGAAATGTATTTGTATATTCAGAAAACCCGTTACGCGGACAAATTCGACGTGGTTTGGAAAATCGATCCGAAGGCGCTCTCCTGCTCCGTTCTCAAGCTGACGCTGCAGCCGCTCGTGGAGAACGCCATTTTTCACGGGATCGTGCCGAGCCGCCGCAAGGGCGAGCTGCGTATCGGAGCGGCTCTGCGAAACGGCTTCTTGTGCTTAACCGTCCGCGACAACGGCGTCGGGATCAAGGCCGAACGGCTCCGGTCCGTTTTGAACGAACGAAGCCCCGCGGTATCTTTTTCGGGCGACCGTTTTACCGGCATCGGCTTGAATAATGTTAACGACAGGCTGCGCCTTCATTTCGGGGAATCGTACGGCCTAAAAATTCGAAGCCCCCAATCCGGGGGAACCGTCGTGTTTATTAAAATTCCCGCAGCGCCGATCGGGACGAACAGGTCGGACGGTACAAGTCTTTCGAATCCGGAATGATGACAAGAAAACCGAATCTGCTATTTTCAAGTTTGGGCAGAGAGGATGCAGCCGCTTTGATCCAAGAGAGACTGGACAAATAAACGTATCCTTCGGTCGCTTTGGAAGCCCCCCTTAGCCTGTTATTGTTCTCTTGTGCGAGTTAAGCTAAGCTGCTTCGCGCTTTCCATCCGTTTCTCAGCATAAAGATGACAAATTATCTTACATTATTGTCTGTTTTATGTATATTTGTTCCCATTTCCCTCTTGTTATAATGAACATGTT
The DNA here is from genome assembly GCF_046244365.1 of Paenibacillus litoralis. Lineage (NCBI taxonomy): Bacteria > Bacillati > Bacillota > Bacilli > Caryophanales > Paenibacillaceae > Paenibacillus > Paenibacillus litoralis. Next base: position 6,511,927 of record NZ_CP176395.1, read on the forward strand.
ATCAAAATGTATGCGGTTACAAACACACGCGGCATGCGTAATAAGAGGTGATCGATCTGGAACAGAAACCGGCCTTCCTTCAGTCCCGGGCCGCCGCGGTCGGCAAGTCGTCCGGCATCCTGCAGCTGCTCGTCCGCATTTGGCGGTTCAAGCCGCTGTATGTGATGCTGCTGCCCGGCGTCGCGTACTATGTCATTTTTCGTTACATTCCGATGTACGGAGCGGTTATCGCCTTCAAGGATTACAGCATCGTCGACGGCATCCTACGAAGCCCGTGGGCGGATCCTTGGAACAAACATTTCCTCACCTTTTTCAACTCGCCTTACTTCAGCCAGCTGCTGACCAATACGTTCCTCATCAGCCTGTATAAGCTGATCTTCGGGGTCGTGCCTCCGATCATCATGGCGCTGCTCCTGAACGAATGCCGGATCCGCTGGTTCAAATCGCTCGTGCAAACGCTGACCTACATGCCCCATTTCTTATCCTGGGTCATCATCTACGGCATTATGCTCGCGCTGCTTTCGCAAAACTCCGGCCTCGTCAATCACTGGATCAAAGATTTGGGCGGCCAAACGATACCTTTCCTGACGTCGACAACCTACTTTCGCTCGCTGCTCGTCGGCTCGGAAATCTGGCAAAATCTCGGCTGGGGCGCGATCATTTACTTGGCCGCGATGGCCGGCATCGATCCGACGTTGTACGAAGCGGCCCGGGTCGACGGCGCAAGCCGGCTGCGCATGATTTGGCACATCACGCTGCCCGGCATCCGAAGCGTCATCGTGCTGCTGCTTATTCTCCGGCTGGGGCACATTCTCGACGCCGGCTTCGAGCAAATCTATATTTTGTACAACATTCAGGTGTATCCCGTCGCCGATATTATCGACACTTGGGTATTCCGGACCGGCATCCAGCAGTTGAACTTCAGCGTCGCCTCCGCCGTCGGCCTGTTCAAAGCGGTGATCGGCTTCGTACTCGTCATTGCAGCTAACCGGATCGCCAAACGTATGGGGGAGAGCATATGGTAAAAGGAATCGAAGACAGGCTGTTTAACGCTCTGGTAGTCGTCATTTTGCTGCTGTCCGCGGTTGCCGCTCTGTTCCCGCTTCTGTACGTCTTATCCGTTTCGCTTACGCCGTTCAGCGAGGTACTCAAAAACGGAGGCTTTCTGCTCATCCCGAAGTCGATCACCTTTGACGCCTATCACAAGCTGCTGACGGAATCGAACATTCCGGACGCCTTCTGGGTCACGATCATCATCACCGTCGGCGGCACGATCTGCAACCTGCTCGTCACCGCTTTGATGGCTTATCCGCTGAGCCGCAAGCAGCTGCCTGGCCGGAGTCTTTTCCTCCTTATGGTCGTGTTCACGATGCTGTTCAGCGGCGGCATTATTCCGACCTACTTGACGGTCAAATCCGTAGGCTTGCTGAATTCGCTCTGGGCGATGATCATACCGAGTCTCGTATGGAGCTTTAACGTCCTGATCATGAAAAGCTTCTACGAGAATCTTCCCGAGGAGCTGTTCGAATCCGCCCGCATCGACGGGGCCAAGGAATTCCGGATTTTATGGAGTCTTGTCGTCCCGCTTTCCGTGCCGGTTACGCTCACGGTCGGACTGTTTTATGCGGTCGGTCACTGGAACGAGTTTTTTCAAGCGATACTTTATGTGACCGACCGCACCATGTTCCCCTTGCAGGTCGTCGTCCGCGAAATCTTGATTCAGACGCAGCAGCCGCTCGAGAACGCCGAGAACATGACCCCTACCGAAACGCTCCAGATGGCTTCCGTCGTGCTCGCGAGCTTGCCGATTATCGCCGTGTATCCGTTCATCCAGAAGCATTTTACGAAAGGCATGCTGCTCGGCTCCATCAAAGGTTGATTCCGGAATCCGCCTGACGTTTACCTGCAGGAGCGTCCGCGGCCGGTTCAATATAGATCAATATTCCTAAAGAATAGAGGGGTTTACGCTATGAAAAAAGGGAAAGCGCTAACTTCCGCAATGATCATTCCGTTCCTGGCAACCGGGCTGCTGGCAGGCTGCTCAAGCGGCGGGGAGAAAACGACAACCGGCGGCACGACGACCGAAACGCCCAAAAGCTCGGTGCCGGCCAAATCGAGCGAACCGGCCAAGCCGGTGAAGCTGGACATCATCGAAACCGGCAACAACCTCCCGTCGCAGGACAAAGATTTCATCAAGCAAGAGCTGGATAAAGCTCTGAATACGGATATTAACCTAACGGTATACGCATCGGGAGACGACTATAAAAACCAGCTGAACGTACGGCTCGCATCCGGCAACTTCCCCGATATGTTCCAGGTGTCCGACCGTGCGATGCTGAAGCAGTTCGCCCAGCAAGGGCTGCTGCTCGACTTGAAGCCGTACTTGGATAAGCTGAAGCCGGCTAAAGACTTTATCGGCGAGGACAGCATCAAGAAAGGAACCGTCGACGGCAAAATCGTAGCGATCTCGAAAGCCCCGAACATTCCATACAACACCTACTGGATTCGTAAGGATTGGCTGGATGCGCTGAAGCTGCAAATCCCGACGACGCCGGATGAGCTGCTGGCGGTTGCCAAAGCTTTCGCCGATCGGGATCCGGACGGCAACGGCAAGAAGGATACGCTCGGATTGACCGGCGGCAAGCTGGGAACGTTCGCACCGATTTTCGGCGCTTACGGGGTAACCGATCCCGGATCGTTCTCGGTCAAGGACGGCAAGCTGGTCAATTCGCTGTACGATCCGGCGATGAAGGATGCGTTGGCATTCATCAACAAGATGATCGCCGCAGGCGCCGTAGATCCCGAAATTATGGCCAACAGCGGCTTGCAGCATCAGGAAAAAGCGATAAAAGGACTCGCGGGCATCGTCTACATCGACTGGCCGAATATGTCGAAGGAGCAGTTCACCGAGCAGATTAAGAAGGTCAACCCGAACGCGAACTGGGTGCAAGTAGCTGCGCTCAAGGGTCCCGGCGGACAGTTCGAGGGCAACTACGACATCGGCGGCTCGTCCGGCCTCTACGCCATTCCGAAAGCGCTCGAAAACAATAAAGAAAAGCTGCAAAAGGTTATCGACCTGATCAACTACGTCTCGGTCAAAGACGGCTCGATGCTCGTCCAGTTCGGCGTCAAAGGGAAGCATTACAACCTGGAAGGCGACAAGGTCGTGCCGACCGACTTGATGGGCAAGGAAGCCAGCTACACCTGGCTGTACCAATTTACGGGGCGCCCGGAAATGACTTACTTGCAAACGAAGTTCGCTCCGCAGGCAGCCTTCATCGAATTCGCCAACAAGCAGCCGCGGAAGCAGACGCTGAACGGCTTCCTGACCGTACCGGACGGCTATAATTCGGCCGATGCGAACCGGTTTCAGGAGGAGGAGCTCGTCAAGTTCATTTACAACAAACGGCCGCTCGCGGAATACGACGCCTTCCTCAAGACGATGGAAACGTCCATGAATTACAAAACGTTCCTCGACTCGGCCACCAAGCAGCTTCAAGAGCTCGGGTACGGCAAGTAAAGAGCTTTTGGAATAGAAGTGAACTTCGCTGCAGCATTTGAAGCATCATGGCTAGGCATACGAGTTAAAGCAAGGCCAGGCATATGAACCAAGCAGGCTAGACGTCCGAACCAAGCAAAGCTAGGCATCCGAACCAAGCAAGGCTAGGCATCCGAACCAAGCAAGGCTAGGCATCCGAACCAAGCAAGGCTAGGCATCCGAACCAAGCAAGGCTAGGCATCCGAACCAAGCAAGGCTAGGCATCCGAACCAAGCAAGGCTAGGCATCCGAACCAAGCAAGGCTAGGCATCCGAACCGTTATCGGCTCGGATGCCTTTTTTCGCCGAGGCTCTTTGTGGGGAGGGGCGAGACATTCCCACCACCGCTACTCCACTCTCCGCATTCACACTTCCCCACCATCGCTACTCCATTCTCCGCATTCACACCTCCCCACCAACACTACTCCTATCTCCGCATTCACACTTTCCCACCACCGCTACTCCTCTCTCCGCATTCACACTTTCCCACCAACACTACTCTACTCACCGCATTCACACTTCCCTTCCATCGCTACTCCTCTCTACGCATTCACACTTTCCCACCATCATTACTCCACTCTCCGCATTCACACTTCCCCACCAACACTACTCCTCTCCCCTCATTCACACCTCCCCCCCCCCTCGCTACTCTACTCTCCGTATTCACACTTTCCCACCACCGCTACTCCGCTCTCCGCATTCACACTTCCCCACCATCGCTACTCCTCTCCCCTCATTCACACCTCCCCCCCTCGCTACTCCTCTCACCGCTTTCACACTTCCCCACCATCATTACTCCACTCTCCGCATGAACACTTCCCCACCATTGCTACTCCACTCACCGCATTAATACTCCTTCGTCGACTATCCACATTACGGCGTATATTGTACTTTCTACAACAATTTGGCTTAAAAATTTGCCTTTCCCCTTCTACTGTTGTATTTTTTACAACATTTCCGGATGAAACGGTCGTTTTTAGCGAGATTTCACCTAAAATGCTGCTAATTTTACAACATAAGTAACAAAAAATGCACCACCCGAGCTAAAGTATTGTACACAATACAACATAGCGCTGCTCCAATGGACCTTCCCCCCTCACGATAAAAAACAAAAAGAACCCGCATCACCACATTTACAGTAGTGTTGCAGGTTCTAATTGTTCTACATCATTTATGCTCTGCTCTGACGAGCATTGGAATCCTCTTCCTCAAGCGAATGCTTATTTCGCTTTCTTCGTCAGCGCTACTAGCAGCGCCAAGGCGCCAAGCACTAGACCGGCAATCGACAAGTACAGCGGCAGTTGCGATTCCGCTTTTTCCTCGGCTGCGCCCGCTGCCGGTGCCGCCGTCGTGTTGCCGTGGCTGTCGGTAGCGCCGCTAGCAGGCTTCGCTTTCACGGCCGTAACCGAAGCAGGCGTCTTCGCATCCGGAGCGCCCGTCCATTCGACGACGGTGCCGTTCTTATACGTTTGGTACGCTTTCCACGTGATTTGCGAAGCGGTGTCGCCCACTTTGCCTTGTACGTTGAACTCCACGAATTCGGTCGCCAGGATGCCGGTATCCGTCGCTGTCCAAGTGATGCCCGTTACTTTGCCTTCCCCGTCCTTGGCGATTTCGTATTTCCAGCCCGGCTTCGGTTCTACGCGGGAAACGGCTACATCGTTGGCGGCAAACTTAAGTTCCACCTTCGTCGTCGGGCTTTCTTTATCCTCGCTTGGGACGCGTACCGTGAACTTCTCGTACGCCCCTTGCGTGGCATCCTTCGGAAATACGGTGACGTGTGCGCTTACGGCGCTTGCCATCAGCATCATCGCGAGCAGGCTGGCAAACAATAAAACAGGAAGCTTTCTCATTCTACATCAGACCCTTCTTTAACTGGTGTTGGCGGACGAAGTCGTTCTTTCCATGTTCCCCGTCCTCGGCTACAATCAGCATATCGGAAAGCGATACGTGCAGCATGACTCGAAAGGGCTATTTGTGCTACGAAATTGTGAACATTCCCATCTATTTCGCTCGGAATTTAAGTTATTCAATTAAGATAAGTTTAAGAATTCTCTCTCCCATTTGTTAAGAACTGCGCGTTATACTAAACGATATCTTCACAATGAAACGCGGTAGCTTTGCCGATTACATGCGGGGGCCTCTACCGTTTCTAAACGAAAGCGAGTGTGAGCATCCTTTGGCTAACGAAACGATATTGCTGGTCGACGATGAGAAGGATATCCTCGATCTGCTCGACATTTATTTGAAGAACGACGGCTATCGCACGATTCACGCCCTCAACGGCTTGGAAGCGCTCGATATTTTGCAGAAGCAGGAAGTCGATCTGATCATTCTGGATATTATGATGCCCCGGATGGACGGTATTCAGGCGTGTCTAAAAATCCGCGAGCAAAAAAACATGCCGATCATCATGCTTTCCGCAAAGAGCGAGGATATGGACAAAATTTTGGGACTCAGCACCGGAGCCGACGACTACGTAACCAAGCCTTTCAACCCGCTTGAGCTGCTGGCGCGCGTCAAATCCCAGCTCAGGAGATATACGAGATTGAACGTCTCCGCTCCGCACAAGGAGCATGAGATCGAAATCGACGAGCTGACGATCAACACGGCCACTCATGAGATAAAAGTCGACGGGCGGGACGTCAAGCTAACTCCGCGGGAATTTGCCATCTTGGAGCTGCTTGCTCGCAACCGCGGCATCGTGTTCAGCATCGAGCGCATTTACGAGAACGTATGGGGGGAATCGTTCTTCGAATCGGACAATACCGTCATGGTGCACATCCGCAAAATTCGCGAAAAGATCGAAGAAAGTCCGCGCAAACCGAAGTATATCAAAACCGTTTGGGGGGTCGGCTACAAAATTGAAACTTAATATTTTTCCGTTCAACTGGTTCGGTGACCTCACCCGGTTCGCCGTCCGCATAGTCAAATCGGCGAGAATCAACATGCAGCGAAGCGTCCGGCTGCAGCTTATTTTTACGTTTGCGGTTTGCGTGGCGGCTACACTGCTCGCTTACTCGATCAGCAACTCGTTTTTGCGCCAATTCAACGCGACGTCGACGATCCAATACAATACGTTCGAAGTCGAAAATATGGCGAGGGAGCTCGCGGATTATATCCGCTGGAACAACAGGACGGCGCAGGAATTGCAGGAGTACATCAACAGCCCCCGTTTCGACGATTCCTACAAAATCATGTTCATCGATCCCGAAGGAAAAGTCGTCTTCAAGAACGGCAAAGCGACGGAGACCCAGGTCGACGTTCACTCGCTTGTCCGCAACGCGATGGAGAGATCGAATTACGGCACGTGGTCGCGCGGCAAGGAAGTGACGAGCTTCTATCCGGTCGAGGTTCAGGGGCAAAAGGGCTACATGGTGATCAGCGGCGTTCCGGAGCCTTATTTGTCCACTCGCCACGAGGACTCTTCCCTTGCATTGCTTGCGGCAGCGGCAGCCTTCATCTTCCTGTTCTACTGGATGACGAAACGCAAAATGCGCTACATCGAAGAGCTGGCACAAGGACTGATGGAAATCTCGCGCGGCAATCTCAACTACCGGGTGGAGCAAAGAAGCAAGGACGAGCTTGGAACGTTAGCAAGCCATATCAACCATATGACAGGGGAGCTCCAGCGGACGATCGAGGAAGAGCGGCGAGCCGAACGGACCAAAAACGAACTGATTACGAACGTGTCGCACGACCTGAGGACGCCGCTTACGCTGATTATGGGCTATTTGCGGCTGCTGAAGGATAAAAACTTCGAAAACGAACAACAAGCCGATGCTTATGTAAATATCGCTTTCGGCAAATCGGAGAAATTAAAAGGACTTATCGACGACTTGTTCGATTATACGAAGCTGTCCAATCACGATATCCGGATGCATCAGGAACGCGTTTGCTTGAATGAGCTGCTGGAGCAGCTGTCGGAGGAGCTGGTCGGCTACGCGGAGGAGAACGAACTGAAACTGCGCCGTATTTTGCCTTCCGAGAAGCTGATGGTCACCATCGATGCGGACAAAATGATCCGCGTCTTCGAAAACCTGCTGACGAACGCGGTCAAATACAGTTTGAAACCCGGCGTCGTCACGGTCGCCATGACCCGGGAAAACGAGTACGTCAGGGTATGCGTAACCAATTTCGGCGATCCGATCAGCAAGGAGGAGCTCCCGAAATTATTCGACCGCTTCTACCGGGTCGACGCGTCCCGCACTTCCGCTACCGGCGGCACGGGCCTCGGCCTTGCCATCGCCAAAAGCATCGTCGATGCCCATAACGGCGAAATTTGGGCCGAAAGCGAAGCCAGCGAAATCCGCTTTTGCGTCCGCCTCAAGCTTGCCTGATCCACAAAGCCCCGGCTCGACATGCTCAATGTCGGCCAGGGCTTTTTTCATCAGGGCTTATGAACCCGATGCTCGCACGAAACCTGCCGAACGATTCGCCGCGAGCGAACAACGAGGGCAGGGACGCATGGGATCAACCCCGCTTCTCCTTATCCGAGCCTGATGCGAGCAGCGACGAATACATCATGAGCGCATGATTTTCCGTCACGTACTCGTCGCGTACCCGTTCCCCGCCGGCGCCGAATACGCTGCGGTGCAAGACGTTATGCCGCGTGTAGCCGCCCCAGGACTGCTGGGCGATCCGATGCTCTTTTTCGTAGATTTCATACGAGAACGGCACCGTGCTTTCGCTTCTCCACTCGCCGGCCAAGTGCGTCTCCGATAAAGCGACGCATAGCTGAAAGGCCTGCTTGGTCGGGTTGTAGATTTGCAGATCGACGTAATTGTAATAGCAGGTCGCCCCGCTCCCGAACGGCTGCGTCCGGTTGGCGTCGGGAAACACGTCGTAGCTGTGCCGGTGCCTCTCGGTCACGGCTAGCGGCGTATGCAGCGTCATCCAATAGATCAAATTGGACAGCTGGCACAAGCCCCCGCCCGTTCCTTCCGTAACCCGGCCGTTGGACAGGATCATCCCGTCCACATAGCCTTTGCGGCGCGTCGGCTTGCCGATCAGCCGCCAGTACGAGAACGTTTCTCCCGGCTTGACGACGATCCCGTCCACCGCCCGCACCGCGATCAGCAGATTGCGGACTTTGTTATGCTGCAGCCGCATGTCGACCTGGCTCAGCTTACGGAGAAGCGGCGTTTGGTGCCGGTAAGCGACAAAAGCCATTCTGGAGGAACCCCGCTCCCTAGCAAACCGGGTGCCGCCGGTTATCCATTTCGCATAACGCCTAAGACGAAAATAGCCGATTCCGAGCCAAAGTCTCAGCTTTCCCCGTTCAATCGGCTGTTTGGCCGTTTTGCCCATGCGCGGCCTCCCTTCAGACGCAATGCCTTTCCTCGAGTACGCCTAGCAGGAACGCCAGATCCTCCGGGAAGCAAAGCGGCAGAGTCCGCAGGTCGTCCGCCGATTTCCAGGCGATTTCGTGGATAAGCCCGTCCGGATCCTGGATGGTCGGCGTGCCTTCGACGATTTGACATTCGAAATAGCGCACCGTGTAGGCGATTCCGGAAAACTCGCCGCTTTTCTCATGAAGCCGCTTGCCTACCGCGACACGGTAGCCGGTTTCCTCCCACGCCTCGCGGGCGCAGCATTGCTCGAACGTTTCTCCCTCTTCCATGCCGCCCGACGGAACCGACCAGCGCTTCTCCTCCTCCGGCTTTCCCTGCAAAATCATGAGCATCTGCCCCTGCGCATTTACGCATACGGCTGCGGCGCCCTTCCACATCATCGCTACCACTCCTTCCCAATAATTCCATTATAATCGACCGAGAACCGGTTCTCTCCAAAACGTTGTGACGAAAAAAAGAACCATGCCGGGTTACCGTGCACGGTTCGCTTTATACTTGACCGGCTCATGCCGGTCTTCTTCCCAAGCTGCGGGACGAGTCCTCTACCGTTTACAACCGTTCGATCTGCTCATGATAAACCGGGCGTCTCACGGATTAGCCTCGGTTCCTTACAAACTGCGCAGCAGAGCCAGCGAAGCTTTCCCTTTGACGCGCAGCTCGTTCCAATCGGCGTACAGGCATTCGAGCGAGAGCCTTCCCTCGTAGCCCGAATCGCGCAGCGCTCCGATCAGCGCGGCAAAATCGACGCCTGGCGCGGCTTCCTCGACTTCGCCGCCAGCCTCCGGCCCGGCGGCTTCCCCCGGAAACTTCCGGTCCCGGTCGGCCAGATGAACATGCGCCAGCAAATCCATATCGACCGCCTCCGTAAGGCTGTCGAACTCCTCCCGTTCGATAAACATATGGTAGGAGTCGGCCAGCGCCTTCACATGCGGCGAATACTGCTTGGCGGCAAGCTCCGTCGCTTCCTCCAGCGTGCGAACCATGTTCGTCTCCTTGCGGCTGATATGCTCGACGGCAACGACGATGCCGTTATCCGCCGCATGGCGTTCGCACAGCTGCACGAAGCGCTCGATCTGCTCGAGTGCCGCATCGCGGGCGAATCCTTTCGGAGCGAAGCGCTGCTTGGCCCCGCCGAACACCGCAACCTCGCCGCCGAAATCGCGTACGGCGCGCATCGTTTCCTTCAGATGCGCGTCCAGCGCTTCCGGATCGGCATCCGGCCCGGCCAGCATCGCTCCCGGCGGAACAATGCTGTTAAACACGGGAGCCCGTAATCCGCTTTCCGCAAGAAGCCGCTTCGCCCGTTCCGTTTCGCCCGGCGCAAGCCGCGATACCGCCCATGACGGCAGTTCGATGAAATCGAAGCCCGCTTCGGCCGCCGCGGCAATTCCTTCCTCGAGCTGGCGCAGCAAGACCGCGCTTTCGTCCGCTTCTCCGTCCGCTCTCTTCATCAACAGGCAGCAACCAAAATTCATAACAAGTCCTCCCCAACCGATCTATATGAAACCGTCCATGATCCGATTACTATCGCCAAACTCCCCTTATTATAGGGCCCCTGTAATGAAAATACAAAGCGAAATGCGGCATCGGAAAGGTTCGTTCGCGGCTTGCGGCTTATAAAGGAGCCCATACCGATGCTATAATGGAAACTACCCTAATCGAAAGGCGGTGCTGAACGTGACGGATCAGACCGAACAAGCCAAACGCTGCCCGCTATGCGGTAGAGACAACGGCTGCGCCGTTCTCTCGGGCAAGCCGGTTGAAGCCTGCTGGTGCAGCACGGCGGGCTTTCCCCGCGAGATTTTCGAGATCATCCCCACCGAAGATCGGCGGAAAGCATGCATTTGCAGCGATTGTCTACGCGCTTTCAAGGACAAACAAGCGTCCCGGCAGCCATAGCAAAGTCCCCGCAACCCAACTCCAATATGGATTTTGTACATAGCCGCAGCAAAAAAGAAACCGGCCAATACGATTTCGAAAAACCGTACTCGCCGATTTCTTTTTGGCAGGTGATTAGTGAATATCTTTCTTCTTGAAGCGTCCGCCCTTGACGTCGTGGATATTACCCACCGCCATGAACGCATTCGAATCGATGTCGTCGACGATCGACTTCAGCTTCGCTTCCTCCAGACGGGTGATGACGCAGAATATAACCCGCTTGCTGTCCCCGGAGAAGCCGCCTTCGCCATGGAAATACGTAACGCCCCGGCCAAGCCGGTCAAGCAGCGCATCGCCGATATCTTTATAGCGTTCGCTGATGATCCAAACGGCCTTCGACTCGTCGAAGCCTTCGATCGTAAGGTCGATCATTTTGAAAGCGATATAGTAGGCGATCAGCGAGTACATCGCATGATCCCAGCCGAAGACGAAACCGGCGCTGCCCAGGATGAAAAAGTTGAAAAACATGACCACTTCGCCGACCGAGAACGGCGTCTTCTTATTCAGCAGAATAGCGACGATCTCCGTACCGTCGAGCGATCCCCCGAAGCGGATAACCATCCCGACCCCGATGCCCAATATGACCCCGCCGAAAACGGCGGCCAGCAGCGGATCGATCGTAAGAGGCGCAACCGGATGCAGCAATGTAGTGCCGACCGACATGATCGCTACGCCGAACAGCGTCGATATCGCGAACGTTTTCCCGATTTGCTTATAGCCAAGAAATAAGAACGGCAAATTGAGTAAAAATAGAAATAGGCCGAGCGGTAACCCGCTTAAATGAGATACGATAATCGAAATGCCGACAACGCCGCCGTCGATAATATTGTTGGGCACCAGAAAGATTTCCAGTCCGACCGACATGAGGGCCGCTCCGATCATGATGAAAAGCGCCCGCCTCGCAACCTGGGAAATACCCATCCTTTGGTGTTGAATCGGTTTATTCTTCTTCACTTGCAACGATTTCGACGTCATGCTCCCGCTTCCCTTCCTCTTCCGAATTCACCCCGCATAACCCGAACTCCGCCTTCAATTCCTTGATAATGAGTTCGTTTGCGGAAATTTGACCGAGCAGAAATTGACGCACCTCCTTGAATTCGGTTAGCTCCGATTGTTGGCAGTATGCCTTGCTTCGCACTCGAAGCCGTTCCAAATAATGCTCGATTTTGGCCTTGCTATAGGTTTGAGCCAAGACATTCATCCTTTATAACTTAATAATTATATATCTATCTATACTTTATTATATATTACTATGCATCTAATTACAAAATAAATCTCCCCCTAATCCCATCGCCTTTCATCCTGTTCTCCTATAGGGTAAAATTGGTACGAGAATCCGTATACGAAAGGAGTCCGACTACGTGCCGCTAACCATAGGCTGCCTGCACGCCCATTATTCCAATGCGGGATATTTCGAAGCGGCTGCTTCGCCTTCTATCCGCTTCCTCCACTTCGTTGAACCCGGCATAGCCGAACGGCTGGCTAACGATCCCGGCTTCGATCTAGAACAGGCCAGTGCCGGGCTGGCAAGCGCGCTCGCCTGGATCGCCTCCTGCGGTGCGGACGCCATACTTGTAACCTGCACCGAATATTGCGCGCTGCTTCCCGCTGCAGTCTACAGAAACATACCGCTCCTGCGTCTGGACGAGCTTTTCTTTCGCTCGCTTGACGCTGCCGAGAGGCCCGTTCACTTGGTCTTTACGAATCCTGGGACGGTCGAGTCCACGATGGCCAGACTGCTGGCATGGCATGAAGCGAAAGGCACCCGGCCGGATGCGACATTCGGCTTGATCGAAGACGCCTTCGCGCTGCTGATGGGCGGACGGCGCGAAGCCTACGCCGAGCGGCTGGCGGAAGGCCTAAGAACGGCGGCCGGAGTCGTTAAAGAAAACGGCGCAGACGGGAATGCGCGGCAGCTTGCCGTCGCGCAGCTGTCAATGTCGGCCGCCGGACAAGCCTTCGAACAGGAGTCCGGCATCCCCGTGCTGACCCCTCTTGAAGCCGTGCTCCACGCAATTTCCGAACTCGATTCCCTACAGGCAGGTGATCAACGATGAGCCTGGCGCTGTATACCGAATTGTGCCGGAAGCTGGGTATCCGGCTTCCGATCCTTCAAGCCGGGATGGCCGGCGGACCGACGACGCCGGAGCTTGTCGCGGCCGTTTCCGAAGCCGGTGCGCTCGGAACGCTCGGGGCGGCCTATATGAAGCCCGAAGATATCCGCACGGCTATTGCGGAGATTCGCAAAAGGACCGATAAGCCGTTCGGCGTCAATCTGTTCCTCTCCTCGATGAAGGACGACTGGAGCCGTTCCGCCGCCGTTCAACCGGTGCTGGACGGCATCCGGCGGACGCTTTCGCTGAAGCCTGCCGAGGGCGCTGCTCCTCCCGTGACGCCAGACTGGGTCGAAGCGCAGATCGCCGTCGTGCTGGAAGAGCAAGTGCCGGTCATCAGCACGGCTTTCGGCGTCTTGCCCGAGAGAGAAGCGGCGGAAGCGCACCGGATCGGCATGAAGATCGTCGCGATGGCGACGACCGTTAAAGAAGCCCGGATCGCCGAACAATCGGGTGCGGACATCATCGTAGCCCAGGGCTCCGAGGCCGGCGGCCATCGCGGGACGTTCGACGTATCCGCCCGACCGCTCGGCGCTAACGTCGGCACGTTCGCTTTAGTGCCGCAAATCGCGGATGCGGTACGCGTTCCCGTTGCCGCTGCCGGCGGAATTATGGACGGGCGCGGCCTTGTCGCCGCTCTCGCGCTTGGCGCGCAGGGGGTACAGCTGGGCACCCGGTTCCTTACCGCGGCGGAATCTGGCGCCCATCCCGCTTACCGGGCAGCGCTTCTTGCCGCCGACGAGGAAAGCACCACGATTACGACCGCCTTCTCGGGCAGGCCTGCGCGGGGCATCCGCAACGCCTTCATCCGAACGTTCGAGCAAGCAGGCGTAGCGCCGCTGCCGTTTCCGTCGCAGAACACCGCGACCCGCGATATCCGCAATGCCGTCGCCGAAGGGCATAACGCCGAATATATGTCGCTATGGGCCGGCCAAGGAACGCCGCTTTTGACCGACGGACAGTCCGCCGGCGAAATCGTCACGGACATCATGGAGCAAGCGCAGCGCTTGCTCCGGGGCTGACGCCTTTTATTGAACCGAGTCACAGTAAATGTTTTTTTGCCATTCACGCAAAAAATCGTTCTTAACGTTGCCTGCCCTTTTCGCTTGTCATATAATGATCTACAACATTACCGCGTTAACGGAACCGCTATCGCGAAAGGAGGCAACGGCGAATGAACATCAATCAGCTGGAAACATTCATTACCCTTTCCAAAACCATGAGCTTCCGTAAAGCGGGAGAGCTGCTCAATCTGACGCAGCCTGCCGTCTCTGCACAAATCAAAAGTCTCGAGGACGAATTCCAGACGACGCTGATCGACCGCAATCAACCGGTGACGCTGACGGACAGCGGCCGCGTTTTTCTCGATCATGCTTACAAAATCGTCCGAACCGTCGAAGATATGCGACAGCGGCTGGCGGATCTGGAGAACACGCCTCAAGGCCATATTCATCTCGGGACGACGACGTCGATCGCCATGCAAATTTTGCCGCGGGTGCTGTCGTACTTCCAAAATCAGTTCCCGATGATCAAGACGACAATCCATTCGATGCCGTCCTCGCAGATCATGACGAGCGTCGAGAACGGCGCTATCGATATGGGCATCGGATATTTATTCGAAAAGCATCCCGGACTCGAAACGTCCGTTCTCTACTACGACACGTTCGAGCTGGTCGTCTCGACGGATCACCCGCTCTCCCGTTACTCGCATACGACCGTAGAAGAGCTGCGGTACATCCCCTTCATCATGCTGTCGCCGGACACGGCGGGCAGACGGTTCGTGGATCAAATTTTCCAGAGGCTCGGCATCGTCCCGCAGGTCGTCATGGAGCTGTCGAGCAGCGAGGAAGTCAAGCGCATGGTGGAGCTGAACCTTGGCGCGGCGATCATCTCGAAGCTGTCGGCGGCGAACGAGGTCCGTCTGGGCACGCTCAAAATGATCCAGGTAAGCGAGCTCGAAATCAGCCACCCCGTCGGCGTCATTTACAAGTCGGGACGTTATTTGAACTCTGCGATGCAGCAGTTTTTGAGCGATCTGAAAGGAATGCCGGAAACCCATTTCATCGGCTCGGAGTAGCAGCCCGGAACGGTTGCCGGCATACGGTATCGGTTATACTAATTCGGTACGTTAGACGAACGGACATCATTTCCATTCAACGAATAGCGGAGGATTACCATGAAATTCGATCTCCATACCCATCACGAGCGCTGCGGTCATGCCGTCGACAGCATCCGCGATTACGTCGAAGCCGGAATCAAGCACGGGCTGCAGGTGATCGGCATTTCCGATCATTCCCCTTATTTCGCCCGGAAAGAAGATCATGCGGAGCCATGGATTGCGATGGCCAAAAGCGAGTTTTCCAAATACGTGGATGAAGTGCTGCGGCTGAAAGAAGCCTATAAGGACAAAATCGAGGTGCTGCTCGGCGTCGAATCGGACTTTTTTCCCGAGCATGCGGATGTATACCGTGCCGTATACGACAAGTACCCGTTCGACTATATTATCGGTTCCGTGCATCAGACGAACGGAGTCAGCATTTTCAATAAGAACCGCTGGAAAGGCCTGTCCGAGGCGGAAAAAATCGGCGTCAAAGAAACCTATTACGACCAGATCCGGCAGTCGGCGCAGTCCGGGATGTTTCAGATACTCGGACATATCGACGCGATGAAAGGGTTCTATCCGTCTTTCTCGTCCATTCAGACGAAAGCGGTCGAGGATACGCTGAAAATAATAGGCGAATGCGGCATCGCGATCGAAATCAATACGTCCGGCAGCACGAAGGATTGCGGCGGCTGGTACCCGTCCGACGACATTCTTGAGCTGGCTCTTCGTTACGGCGTCAAAGTGACGTTCGGCTCGGACGCTCACAAGCCCGGCCGCGTAGGCGACGAATGGGAGCTGGTAGCCAAACGGCTTAAAGAAATCGGATACCGCGAATGGGTATTTTTCCGCCAAAAGCAAGAAGTCGTCGTCCCGCTGTAAGGTTTCCTGCGCAAACGAAAGCCAGCTTGTCCTCCTCCGAGGACCGGCTGGCTTTCGTTATTTGCGTCCCTTCAGCGCGGCGCTGCCGCACACCCGGTTCCGGCCGAGCCTCTTGGCTTCGTAAAGCGCTTTATCGGCTACCGCCAGCAGTTCCCCGGCCGAGGTGTTCGGATAAGAGGCTACGCCGACGGATACGGTCACGATCATGCGTTTTCCGTCCTGCAGCCGAAAGTCGGACGACTCCGCCGCTTGCCGAATGCGTTCGGCAATGTCGAGCGCTCGGTCATGCGGACAATCCGGCAGCAAGACGGAAAATTCTTCGCCCCCTATGCGCGAAATCGTATCCTGATTGCGCGTCATACCGGAGAGCATGCGTCCGAATTGGGAGAGTACCGCGTCCCCTGCGCCATGGCCGTACGTATCGTTGATTTGTTTGAAATAATCGATGTCGAGCAGCAGCAGAGAAAGCGGTTGCCCGCCCGCATAAACGCGCGCCAGCGCCGCCTGGTACGCGGTGTTGAACGAACGGCGGTTGTTCAAGCCGGTTAAGAAATCTTTCCCCGAAGCATCCTTCAGCTTCATCAGCGTAGCCGTGGAACGGTTCAGATGATCGATCAAATAAGTCGTGAAATAGCCGCCTCCGACCCCTACCAGCAAATAAATCGGGAGGTAGTCCATGCTTTGGAAACCGAACGAATACGTCAGGCTTGCGCTGACAACGACTGCGAACACGGCCAAAAATATCGTCCAGCGGCGCCATAAAGACTGCACGCGTTCGGCGACCGCGCCGGCAATCAGTCCGTATACGATGATGCTGACGCCTCCCGTAAGAGCAGGATGGCTTAATCCCCCGAAGAATAAAACCCTGCCGAGCGCGACGACAAGGCCGGCAGGAAGCGCTGCGGCAAAACCCCCGTACTGGGCAGCAACCATGACGGCCAAATAACGCAGATCAAGGCGCGTAAATCCGTCAAGCTCTATGCTGTAGCTCATCAGCACGATTCCGAAGCCGCCGCTCAGCAAGCCGAAAAACAGCTTCCGCGGAATCGAGGCGTCCCGGTCAATCGGGCGGCTTCGAAAAAGCTGGCTGACCACAAACAAATACGCGGTAAGCAAAGCTACATTGGCAATTAAATTTTTGAGCACGTTCCACCTGCCTGTTCAATCGCTTTCCCGGATGACTGACTCTCGTTAGCAGAATGTTAAAGGTGGGCCTGGACTAACCGGCCGACCTCTTGTTGCCAAAAAAGACTATGCCGCCGGCTTTTGCGAGTGAAATACCCACAGACGGCTTCCCGCAAAATTTACGACCAGCGTACAAGCTGTCGCCACGATCTTTCCGAGCCCTGCGGGCATCCCCATTCGTGTGACCAGCACGTAAAGCAGGCCGATTGACAGCAGCAGCGTTGCGCCGTTCAGGACGATAAAACGCACGATTTGCTTCCGTTCCGACTTCGGATGGTTGCCGGCGCTTCCACCCGCTTGGCGGAACGTCCAGTTCCGGTTCCACAAGTAGCTGTTGAGCATCCCGCATGCGTAGGACAACGTCTGCGCAAGGATGTAACCGACTCCCAATCCGGTCAACGCAAAAAAAACGGCCATGTCGATTCCGGTGTTGAGCAGCCCGACGATGTTGAACTTCAAAAATTGCAGCAAGCCATGCCGCTTCGTCTGCGGCTTGTTAGAATCCATTGCGTCCATTGCGTCCCCTGTCCCTTTTCCCTTTTCCCTTTTTCCTTGCGCGCCGCCCCTCCCTCTTTGCTTTCGAAGACAGCGGCTTTTTCCCGATTTTCCCGTAACCTCAAATCAGTACATTTTCGACTTACTTTATCTTATATGAAACGTTGATGCAGAGCAAACGGCATTGCCCTCTTTTGCCTGTCCTCTTTAAGCAAAATGGCAAGCGATGATCACGACTGGCCGGAAACGACCGTAAAAAAGCCGCTCCTGCACATAGGTACAGAGCGGCCCTTCCGTTTGCCGTATCGAATCAGCGGATCAGCTATAGAAAAACCATGTCGGGAGCCACCGGAGCACGTACATCGCATACGATTTGCTTACGATCATCCCGGACAAAATCGGATAGAACAGGACAAAGAGCGCAACGGAGATGCCGACATAAGCGTAAACGGCTTTTTTCCAGCCCGGTTTCTTCTCGATCAGCGTCTTCAAGCAGTAGGTGATGCACAGGATCATGAACGGCACCATCGCGAAGTAATGATAAATGAACGTAAGGCGCGTCACCAGCATCCAAGGTACGTATTGCGAGAAATACGCGATCAGTACGACGATCATGCCCTTGTCCCGGCTCCGCGAGACCAGCCAGATCGTAACGGGCACCGCAATCAGCCCGACCCACCATACCGCCGGATTGCCCATCGATACGATGCTGGAAATCATGCCTTCCGGCAGCAGCGCCTGCCCGCCGAAATACCAGATCGGCTTGACGATGACCGGCCACTCCCACCACGGAGAGCCGAAGGAATGCGTCGCGACCAGCTTGCTGTGATAATCGAACATGCTTTTCTGAGCGTCGATCAGCCCTTTAAGGGTGTAATGCCCGCCGTCAGCCGTCAGCCATGGAATGAAGGACAGCGCATAAATGACGATCGGTATCGCCCCGAAAAACAGGCAGCACCAGCCGAGCGTCGCCAGCGTCCTGCGCGGAAACCCGCGGATCATCGAACGGCACTGCTCCAGCACCGATTCATCGTGCAGGGCCGTCTTCGCATAGGCGGACGCCAGCGCTCCTTTAGCCGCCTCGTATTCCCGGTACCTTTCGTACAGCGACAGGAACAACAAGAAAGCAAGGCCGGCTCCCCCGTAAATGACGATCCATTTAGCCGCGGCTCCGATTCCGAAAAACAATCCGGCCCAGAACAGCGGCACCAGCGTCTTCCGGAACGGCTCCCGGTAAAAATTCATCGTGAAGTAACGGTACATGAAATAGTACATCAGCATGATGAAAAAGACGCCGTACACGTCGATCGTCGCGATTCGCGTTTGCGCGAAATGCATGAAGTCGGCCGCCAGCAGCGTAGTCGCCATGATCGCATAAGGCGTGCGGCGGAATATCCGCTTGGCGAATACGTACATCAGCGGCAGCATGGCGATCCCGACGAGCGTGCCGACGATCCGCCAGCCGAACGGATTCATCCCGAACAGCCAAATTCCGACGGAAATCATCAGCTTGCCGAGAGGCGGATGCGTGTTCTCGTAAGTCGGCAGGCTGTTCAAATGCTCGAATGCCGTACGGGCATGATAAATCTCGTCAAAATACGTGCCGTCGAGGTAACTCGGCTTGTATTTCACTTTCGCCTGCTCGTCGAACATCTTCGCCGCATTCTCGTCAGCAGCCGCTTGGCCCTCTGCCGGCTTGACCGTCGTAAACGGCAAAGCCGCTTGGCCGTCCTTCTCGAAGAAAGCCAGCTCGTACAGCTCAAGTCCCGGAGATTCGACCGTCAGCTTGGCATAGCGGGCGTCCTGGCGGATCTGCAAGCTCGTCCAAGTAAATACCTTGACATAGTTGATGTCCGCCAATTGCGCCCCCGTCTCCGGCCAGGACGCCAGGGTCGGCGAAAACTCCACCTTCAGCTTGCCGTCGCCGATGCCGGTGTACAGGTTGACGCGCTCGATCGTTTTGGGAGCGCCGAAGTCGACGATAATCGTTTCGCCGCTTTTTTCGGGCTTCCACATCGTGGACGGAGCCGTCGCCGAGCCGAGATTGACGAAAGCGACGATCGCGTAGATGACCGTTATGACGGCCATCCAGAGCCCGTCCTTGCGCGTAAGCCTAATGTCCCCGCGGGAAGCGGAAGCCGGACCGGAAGGAGCGCCCGCCCCTTTCTCGCCTGCGGCCTTAGCCGGGGGACCGGCTTGCTTCTTCTCTTTGCGGCCGCGCTGGCCGGCTGCGAGCGAGCGTCCTTTGCCCGTTTCGTTCAGTTGAACGTCGCCTTGCGCCCTCGCCGCCCAGCCGTCCTCCGAAGGAACCAGCTGCAGCGGCTGGACGACCAACATGCGCCCTTTGACATACATATCGACGCACACATAGATGAGGTACGCATACAGCAGTACATTCGCCAGCGACGAAATCATCAGAATCCCGTTCAGCTTGTCGATGGCCGTTTGCTTCTGCATGCTGGCCTCCAGCACATACGCCACATTGACGAAATGGGTTAAGCCGAAGCCTAGGAACAGCTGCAGCACCCGCCTGTCTCGCGTGAAGATATAGAGCAGAGGCAGTAGAATGAGAGCCGGGAACATGTACCGCTCATGCATCCGGACGCCCAGGACGAACATCGTGACGATCAGGAGCAGCGCCCCCGCAAACATAACGGAACGGTTCGTGTGCAGTGCCCGTCCGCGGTACGTGACATATAGCGTAACCGCAAGAGCGGCCGCGATCGCGACATACCCCCAGGTCTGATACGACAAAAACAAGAGCTTCGCATGCTGATCGACCCAGTTGCCGCCGGTAAGAGCGAACAGGTTGAACGCATTAAGGGTTGCATACGGATAAGAGCTTAGCGTTTCGCCGTACAGCTTAAAAATCCAGCTGGCCGGCATATGAACCGCGAACGGCAGCGCGAGCAGCACGAAGGTGCCGAGCGAGAGCAGCCCGCAGCGAAGCAGTTTGCCTGCGGCATGGCGAAGCTCGTACCAGCCGAACAGCAGCACCGGGGTGAAGATAAGCGCCTGCGGCTTGATTAATACAGCCAGAGCAAACAGTATGGACGCACGCTCGTATCGGCGGTCGAACAAATCGCGAAGCGTCAGCAGCAGGAACAACGCGAAGAACGAATCCACCTGTCCCCAGACCGCCGAATTGACGCCTACGGCCGGCGCGAACGCATAGAGCAGCGCCAAGCCGAAGCCGATTCCGGCGGACAAGCGGCTTCTCGCGATCTTAAACAGCATATAAGCCGATAGAATATCGGCTATGATCGCCGGCAGCTTGATCAGCAGCAAATAAGCCGGCGCATCGAACCCGAAGCCGAACGCTTGGCGGATCGTGCCGATCACATAAAGAACGTACATATACCCGGGCGGATAGTCGGAAAATTGCTCGCCCGTATAGAAATGCGAAAGGCCCACTTCCGCAAGCCGGTCCGCCCAAGCGCGGAACGTCATCGTGTCTGTCGCATACCCGGTCGTAGTCGGCGCGATCAGAAGACGAATGAGGAATGCCGCAGCCAGCGAAACCGCGACGAGCGCATGAATGCGTCCCTCCGGCGCGGCTTCCAGCCCTTTGCGTCTGATCAGAACGATATATACGAATCCGAACAGCAGAACAAATAAACCGGCAAACAAAAGGATCGGCGTCAGCGACACCGAGACGTGATCATTCGGTCCCGTTTGCGAAACGGCAACCTCCTGCGGCTCGAACGAAACCGTCTTGAAGCCGGACGGAACCGAACGAACTTCCTCCAGCATGATGTCGTCGAACGAGGCCGTGCCGGTGTTCAAGCTGCCGTAGCCGCCAAGCCGCACCGCAACCTGAAGCTCCGTTTGCTTGGCGCCCGTTTTGCCGTACAGCGTCACTTGCTGCCACTGCCCGTTCGTATCCTTCACGTCCGCGGACGTATCCAGAACGCCGAGCACAGAGACGTTAGCCCCCTTGGCCGATGCGCCAACCTGCGACGCTTTCACCCAAGCCGACAGCTTGTACTTCGTATTTGGCTTGACGGCCTGCTTCTGGATGAGCTTGGCGTCGTTCGGCCTGACGTTCTCGATAACGGCGGAACGGCTCCCCGCATGGACCTGTCCGGTATCCATGCGGAATTTCGTCACATCCGCCCCCTTATCCCAAACGTCCTGCTCCCAGCCTTGCGGAGTTGAGGCGTCCGCAGCGCCTTCCTCGAATCCTGCGTTTAGCACCATGTTGGCCGTCGGAGACTCGCTGTCCGCAGCCCAAACCTGTTTCTCACCCGGCAGCGCCCCCATGCTTGCCGCCGTTCCGAACGCAACCGCCGCCAGAAGCAGCGACGCGAGTACGATCCGTTTAACGAATGTCATTGTCACGATTCCCTCTCACCTGTCCCGCATGAAACCGGTATATTTTTCTTTCTTTGTATATAGCCCTCGTTTCTTTCCCTATTATGCCAAATTCCGTCGTAATAGGATAGTAAAACCTGCTTAGAACATCTGACGCAGACGGAGCGCCTTTTGTTTCAGTCGCGGCCTCCGCAAAGCGCTGCCAAAAAACGTCCGAAAGCATGGCGCGCCCTCTTTTGATGTTCCGGATCCGTAGACTGAAAGCGGCTTAGGAACGGGAGAAGTTCCGGGTGCGGTTACGGGTGCCTGACGTCTGCCGGACGACTCCTACGACGATCCGTATGCCCGGGCATAGCGGATTTTTGAGGCGTTATTTATGGCAAATCGTCCTTTTCTCGTGGGATAGCGGATTTACGCGGTGTTATTTGACCGACTTGGACCGGACGTTCACCGGAAATGACGAAATAACGCCCCCGGAGTCCGTTATCGCATCATGAGTGAGAGTTCGCCGGCAATAACGACTCGCCAATCCGCTATCTCTCATTCGAGCGAGTTCGCGAGCGATGACGATCGCCGCTTCCGTCTCAGCCGCTGCAGCATCCGCCGAGACGATGCAGGCTCGATCGTTCTATGTATGCGGTAACGTCAAAAAGCCGACTTTTCAGTCGGCTTCGGATTTACAAACCTCGAACGCAGCAGCTTCCGTTCATTCCGGTAACGCCGCCGGCCCCAGCCGCAGCAGCTCCGTACCCTGTGCATAGTAGATCCGTCCGTACCGGTCGAGCGTCATGTTGCCGACGACGGAATCGTTCAGAATCTTATGCTCCATCGTCTCCGGCCTTACGACGACAAGACGCCTGCCGAGCGTCGTATACAAGAGACCGTCCGGTCCCCAGCGCAAAAAAATCGGTCTCCATTTGCTGTATCGGTACTCGCTTGGAAGAATCACTTTGCTTTTGACCACCCGTCTCGACGCCGGCTCCATCGCGAACAAGGTTCCGTCCGCCGCTCCCCAAATCAGGCCGTCAGGGCCGGCCGACAGCTCGCCGATCATCCGCGGCGGCATATCGATCCCGGGAATGTCCGGGACGAACTCGCCGATCTTGCGGTTCGCCTTCGCGTCCCACACGAACATCTTCGCCGGGCCGTCCGAAGGGGGAATGCCCAGCCCGCCCCAGAGCGTCGTCCCGCCGTATACGTTGCCGTTCAGATAAGCCAAGCCGATGACGCTCTGATCTTCCACGATGTCGGGATGTACGCTCCACTGTTCCGTGCAAGGATCGTACACGGACAGAGCCCCTCCCCGGATGCCGTAATCGGCGATCGTACCGACGAACAGCTTCCCGCCGCCGGAAGCGATGGCGAACGGCCGGTCCTGCCGATGACCGATAACCCCGATCCTGCCCGGATTGTGACGGGGCGTCTCCCCGTATCGGAACGGCAGCTCCGGATCGTACCGGTACATGCGCGCCTTCGTGTAAGTGCCAAGGTATACGTTCCCGTCCAGGAATCCGATTCCTTCGGTTTGAGGGAACGTTTCGACCGTCCGCTCGATCCGTTCCGCTTGAGGATCATAAACGGTGAAGCCCCGGTGATAGCCTCCGATGTACAGCTTGCCGTCAGGCCCCGTCTCCAGGCTCTGAATTTCGATCGGCTGCGCTTCCACTGAGAGTTTATATGAAATTGCCCGGCCTTCCGCTCCTCCTTGCGTCTCAGTCCACGCCGCTTCCGCGTGTCCCGTCACCAAGGCAAGATTGCGGTCTTCCCCTTCGAGCCACTTCATGGCTTTCACTCTGCCCTCGGGGAAAACGCCTAAGCCGGCCTCCGCGGTTTCCCCCGTGAGAAGGTTTCTCCGGTAGACGGACGTACCGGACTTGTAATAGACCGTTCCCGGTTCCTCCGGATGCTCGAGCAGCTCGTTGTCGCATACGAAAGCTCCCGCAGGCTCTAGCGTATGCTTGCGAAACACCCGCACCTCGGAGAAGTCGGACGACACGAGCAAATAATCCCGCAATGCCCAGATCCGGTCGACAAAGCCCTGCCGTCCGGTTATGCCGGGCAGCTCAAGCTCCTCCCTGGCTCCGGTTATCCGGTTCACTCTGACCACATGCCGGACGCTGCCGGTTCCCGCATAGATCCACTCCCCGTCCACCGTAAGTCCCCGAGCGTACTGCTCGCCGGGCATCACCGTTCCGTAATCCCGCACCTCACCGGACACGCAGTCGTACTCGAATACCGCACAATCGGGATAGGTCGCTCCGTAGACGCGTCCGCCGTCGCAGCGTAGCTGCCATACCCATCTGTCTGCAGGTGTCGCCCCTGCCGGCTCCAATTGCCGCTTATCCGGGCAGTAACGATACAGTATGCCGTCTTCGGTTCCGGTTACATAAACGGTTTCATCGGCGGCCGAACTTATTCCCCAGCAGCAGTCGGTATTCGGCACCGGAGCCCGGAATAGCGTTTCTCCCGTCAACAAGTCGAATTCCTGGAAAATCGCAGGCGCACCGTTGCTGACGAAGCATACGGTATGCCGTCCTCCCCTGTGCAGAATAACGGCAGCCTGCCCGAAGCGGGACTTCACCATCGTGCCTAACGTCTCGGGTTGCGGCATAACCGCCTCTTCCCCTTCCCGATCCGGCAACTGATACTGATTCATTGCCGCAGCCTCCTTTTTACTCTCGTTGCTTTCTATCCTAATAAAAAATGCCGCGGATCTTACTCCACGGCATGAAAAATCCGATCTTCCGAGTCGATGCTGCCTACTTCAACATATACAGGGCGATCAACGCCACATCGGCGATATCGATGCGCCCGTCCTGGTTGAGATCGTAATGTTTGTTGCCGTCGTTCAGCGGCTGCCCTACCGTTTTGGCCACCGCGGTCAGATCCGATAACGTTACGCTGCCGTCTCCGTCCACGTCCTCAAGCAGACCCACTTTGTAGGCATGCGTCAATGTTTGGCCGAGCGTATGGACCGTACCCGTTTGATCCGCGTCGTTCGCCGCGAGCTCGGATTGGCCCGATACCGTAATTTCGCTGGTACCGAGCTTGCCCTTCGGCTGAAAGACCAGGCGCGCCACGACCTCTCCCTCTTGGATGGCACCGCTTCCTGTCTTCGTCGCGATCAAGGTTACCTTGCCGTTATCGTCGCGCCAGGTAAAATAGCCGTTGCCGTCCGTCGCTATGTCCGATTTAGCCGAAGCCAGCTGAAAATACGCTGGATCGTAATTCACAACCGCTTTAACGGCATACAGACCGTTTACGCTAACCGCTTTGATAGCCAGCTCGGCCGGCTCGCTGCCGGATCCGGCATTCTTCATTTCCATCTTCAGACCGCCCGGCGAGGAAGGCTCCTCCAAATCGTCCGGAGATGTAAGCGTAATATCGTCATAGTAAGCGTCGATCAAGCTCCATCTCGAACTGTAAGCCATGATGGACAGATGAGTCGTTCCTGCAGGGGCAATCCCCGTCACGTTCACCTCGCTCCAGCGATTCGGCGTTTTATCGGAGAACGGACTGGATTTGGAATCGAGCTGCTTCCCGTCTTTATCGTAAAAATAAAGGAGCAGCGCAGCGTCGTCGGGTTGGCCTCCGTTTACGTACACGCTCATGCCGGCCGTATACGTTTTGCCCGGCTTCGCGGCTATTTTGTCGGATTGCAGGCCTCCGGAAAGCTCTCTTGCCGTATCGACGACTTTTAAGCTTCGCGTTCCGGTCCGGCTTTTTGCATCCGTGACGGTGAATGGAATGCCTTCCGGATAAGGATTCGTCCAGCCGGGAATGCTCCCGTTCGCGCCCTGCTCCTCAAAGCCGCCGTTTCTCACCGGAATTTGCCGCACAGGCTTTTCGCCTTTCGTGACCGGGATCATCATGAGATGAGCGGTATCCGTGTAGTACATATTTTCGTTCCCGTTCGCATCCTCCGCAATCGCGAAAAACGCGATTTCTTTCCCCGTAGGGCTTAACTGGACAAAGTCCATCGTCTTCGGATCGACGACCGTCACGATATCCGCCAGATCGACGTACAAGAGTCCGTCCTTGCCCCACCGCGGGTGATACGGCCGCCAGAAGCCGTAATTGTTTACGCCCGGATAAATGTCTTTGTAGCCGGCGATTTGGTACGTGTCCGGATTCATTTTGAACACGATGCCGTCCACCGTCCCCCACAACAGACCGTCCGGCCCGAACGTCAGCCCGGTAATCATCGGAGGCTTATCCAGCTCCGGCAGGTCCAGCGTGAATTCGGCGAGCTTCTTCTCCTGCGCGACATCCCAGACGAACATCTTCGCTTCGGTTTCCGTCTGCGGGATGCCGAGACCTCCGTAAATGGTCGTCGAACCGTAAATGATGCCGTTCCGGTAAGCCAGGCCGGTAATGCTCTGATTATGGACGATATCCCGGTACACCTTCTTCGTTCCGGTAGCGGGATCGTAGATCGTCAGGGCGCCGCCGAGCTTTCCGTAGCCCGGGATCGTCCCGATCATCAGCTTGTTGTCGGCTGCGATCATAATATACGGACGGTCCTGGTCTTCTCCGATTTGAAACACTTGTTCCGCTGCAGGGACGGGCGTGCCGACTTTGCTGCGGTAAACGATCGCGCCCGGATAAACGCCGTAGTACATATAGTCGCCCAGTCCGACCATCCCTTCGGACTGTCCTAACGTAAAGTTGACGAACTTCCCGTCTTTCGGGTCGTAAACCGCCCCGGTTCCGCCCGGATAACCGCTCATATACAGCTTGCCGTCCGGTCCCGGCTCGAGATTATGGAGCGGATTCGGCACACCTTTTACGACCGGCGGCATATCCTTCCGCAACTCGTCCTTCACGTTCAGGATCGTAATCTTCCCGCTGCTCTGAACGGTGACAAGCGACTTGCCCGGAAACTTCGGATCGTCCGTAAATTCGATCCACTCCGCTCCGCGCAAGGAAGAACCGTAGCTGATTTTGGTGGAGCGCGCTTCGAATGTCGTCATATCGAGCTCCGCCAGCTTACGGTTCCCGATAATATACAGCTTGCCGTTCATCGAAGTCAGCTGATTGAAGCCGAACACGCCGATTCCCGTTTCCCCGCTAATCGTGGAGCCGACCTTCTTGTTCAGCCAAACTTGATTTTTCAAATCGTAAAACAACAGCTCGTTAAGCGTGTCATAGGCGAACCGGACCATCAAATAGCCGTCTACGACCGCCATGTCGTACGCAAACGGAACTTTATCCGCAGCGAGCCCCATGATGCCGGGAACAGCCTGGGAAATGACCGTTTTTTCCCCCGTCTCCACGTTCAGCTTAACGACATTGCCGACCGATCCGATTCCGGTGTACAGAAAGCCTTCGTAGTAAGCCATAGAACGAACGTATTCCTGCCCTGGAATCATGGAGCCGTAGTCTCTGAACGTTCCCGCGACCGGATCGTATTTGAACACTTTGCCGCTTTGGAACGTTCCGCCGTAGACGTTGCCCTTCTCGTCCGTCGTCATCGACCAGAGCGATTTCTCCCCCGGAAGGGGCTCCCCTATTTTCCGCACCGACTTCGTCGCGGGGGAATAGCTCCATAGCTCGCCGCGGCTTCCCGTAGCGATACCTGCAATATAAACCGTGCCGTCGGGCGCAATCGCGTGCCGCCACGACTGCTGCACGCCAGTCAGCGTAAAGGACCGGAGCAGCTTATTATCGCGGACGTCCACGATATTGAAGACCGCGTTATCGGCTGACACGGTCATATACGCCACTTCCCTGCCGTCTTCCTTGCCGAATACGGCATCATTAATCGATATGGCGTACGTCGGAACGCCGAGGTCGACCGGGTCGCCGAACGTTTTGCCGTTCCACGATTGCGCGGCCTGAACCGGCGGCGCGCCTGCGGCCAGCAAAGCGAAAATGCAGATAAGGGCGGTCAGTAATACGATTGGCTTGGTTCGCAGCAATCCTCCCAATTGTTTTCCTCCTCACAAGATAATCTTCGAATCTTATTTCTGTTCCTTTGCGGGGAACACCGAAACAGGTATGGTTGATCGAAATAGTCGGGGCCGCCGCTACAGCCGGCCCCAGCAGGTACTCCTTCTATTGCAACAGCCTCAGCGCAAGCGCAGCCACGTCCTGTACGTCCGTCTTCCCGTCGTTGTTTAAGTCGTATTTGACGTTATAGGCCCCGCCGACCGATTTGGCCAAGACAACCAGATCGATCAGGTTCCGGCTTCCGTCTTCATTCACGTCATATAAATCTTTGATGATCGTAACTGTAGCCTTCAGATCGCTCTCCGGAGAATACGTCTTTTTGGTCTCGTCGGCATCGATTTTTGCCAATTGCGACGTCTTGGCCAGAACGATCTCGGTACTTCCGTCCGTTATCGCTTTGAGCTTGACGACGGCAATATCCGCATTTCCGCTGATCACATGCTGGCCGAGCTGCGAAGCCACGAGCTTCACTTTCCCCGGCGTTTCCGAGGTGTAGTTGAAGGAAACGTCATTCCCCGCTTTGAAAGAATCGCTGAGCGTCACGCTCTCGACCGCAAATTTCGCAGGATCGTAAGAAAGCTCCGCGACTACCGAATACAGCTGGTCGGCAGCCTCCACCCTTACGGTTACGGGGACGACTCCGTTCATTTCGGTTCTCGTTACGGGCACATTCAGCTTGAAGACGCCGGCAGGAACTTCGGCAGCCGGAAATTTTCCGGTCAAGTTAAAATCGTCGTAATAGGCCGTCGTTATATAAAGCTGCGAGACGGAGGCGAACAGTCTTGCCGTTTTGGCGTTTGCGGGCGCCGTACCTGTCAGTTTGACCTCCTGCCAAGTTTTAAAGGGACCGGAAGTAAGATGGGTGAGCACGTCGCTGCCTGTCTGCTTGCCGCTCTCGTCGAAAAACCTCATCAAGAAGCTCGTTCGGCCCGAATCGATGTACAATCTTACGGACGCCGAATACGATTCGCCGGGCAAGACGGCAATGGGATCCGCTCCCATCAAAATGGATTCCGTCGTAGACGTGTCGGTTACCTTCAAGCTCTTCTTACCGCTGAATGCCTGCTCGCTGCTGACGGAGAACGAGGTGTTCGGACTCGCTTGCGAAAGTCTGCTCCACCCGGGGATGTTCCCGTTGTCCAGCTCCGCTTCGAAGCTTCCGTTGCGAATGTTGAGCGCCGGAACGGTCGGGCCGCTGTTGTCTCCCGGCGTGACCGGAATCATCATCAGCCGGGTCGAGTCCGCATAATACATATTTCCGTCGTTGCCTAGCGTAAATAGCGGCGTCGCGATGTTCAGGCTTTTGAATTCCATCGTAAGCGGGTTGACGATCGTCAGCTTGCCGTAAAGATCCGTGTACAGCAGGCCGTCGGCGCCGAAACGAAGATGGATCGGACGCCACATGCCGTATTTTTGAACGCCGGGGTAGATCGTTTTGCTTTTGACCACCGCTTTGGTTGCCGGATCGACCGCGAAAATCGTACCGTCCGCAGCCGCCCACAGCAAGCCGTCCGGTCCGAATACGAGACCGCTGATCATGATCGGCGCCGTAGCGGAGCCCGGAATCGCCGGCGCGAATTCGGCGGTCTTCGTCTGCGTCGCCGTGTCCCAAATGAACATTTTGGCGGCGGTTGCCGTCGGCGTAGCGTCTAGTCCGCCCATGACGGTCGTCGAGCCGTAAATTTTGCCGTCCTTATAGGCGAGGCCGACGATGCTTTGGTCCTGCACCACATTCCGGTAAACGCGGTGCTTCGTTTCGGAGGCCGAGGCGGAATCGTATTCCACCAGCGCTCCGCCAAGCTTGCCGTAATCCGGAATCGTCCCCATATACATTTTGCTGCCCGCCGTCACGTTGACATAAGGGCGGTCTTGTTCTTCCCCGATGACAAAAAGCTTGACGGGATTGCCCGCGGCGATCGGTTTGGCCGTATCCAGTTCGTAAATTTCCGCATGGGGATACGTATTGAATATAATCTTGCCGCCGATATGCCCGATGCTTTCGGGCTGACCCATCGTGAATACCGTGTTTTGCTTCGTCACCGGGTCGAATGCGGCGGCGGAGCCTCCCGGATAACCGCCCATGTACAGCTTGCCGTCCGGCCCCTTTTCCAAAGAATGAATCGGAATCGCCTGGCCGGCTACAATGGCCGGTTTCTCGATCCGTTTCTCGGTTTGGATGTTGAAGAAGCCAATGCTGCCGTTAAACAACGTGTTGACGAGCGTCGGACCCGGCAGCTCCGGATCGTTCGCGAACGTCGCCCAGCCTCCGCCCTTCATGGAGAAGCCCTGCTCCATCGCGGTCGCTCTTGTTTGGAACGTAGCCAGATCAAGCTCGATCAGCTTGTTTGCGCCCGTAGCGTTCAATTTGAAATACGCTTTGCCGTTCATCGGCTGCGATACGCGGTTGCCGTGGAAATTCGGGAATTGCTCGGGCCTCCACTGCCCTTGCACCAGATCGTAAGCGATCAGCGTGCTGATCCCGCCGCCGCTCAGATGGGCGAACAAATAATCGCCGACGACATCCAAATTGTAAACGAACGGGTAGTTGCCATAGGTTACCCCCGTTACCGTAGGCAACGGTACCGGCGTTTTCTCTCCGGTCGCCGGATTCAGCTTGACGATGGCTCCGGCCGTGCCCAACCCCGCGTATAGCGAGCCGTTATGATAAGCGAGCGAACGGACATAGCTGTTCGTCTCCGACATCCGGCCGTAATCGCTGAACTTTCCGGTTGCAGGGTCGTATTTCCAAACGAGCGCGTTCGGATACGTTCCGCCGTACACGTTGCCGGCCTCATCCGTGACAAGTCCGTAGATGGCCGTCTCTCCGGCGCGAATGATGCCGAGCGGCTCGATTTCCTTCGTTGCCGCCGAATAACGGTACAGACGTCCGCCCGAAGAGGAAATGTATACGCTGCCTCCGTCCGGCGAAACCACGAGCGACCACGAGTCTTTACCTTGCGGCATCGGAATCGCCCGCAGCACCGCGTACGTGTCGAGATTGATGACGTTGAACTGTGCGGGCTCGCCCGCCAGCGCCGTATACAAGACGTTGCTTCCGTCTTCCTTGCCCACGACGCTGTCATAGATCGCGACCGACGAAACCGACTTGATCGGCTGGCCCAAATCGACCGGCTGCCCGAACGTCGTGCCGATCGCGGCCTGCGCCCGAAGAACCGGGAATAGCGATAACAGCAGCAATGCAGCAAGCAGAATCGCAGTCATTCTTGCCGTCTTAGCTTGAACCATTGGAAAAACCTCCTTCGTAGAATGGGTTACTTCTCTATACGCATGAGTAGCTTGTCGATCAGAACGGCCATATCCGCACGGCTGGACGCCTCTTGCGGAGCGAGGCGGTTTTCTCCGACGCCGTTGACGAGTCCGAGCTTTTTGGCCTTATATACCGAGGCTTTGGCCCAATCGCCGATCGCGTCGTCGTCGGCAAATTTCTCGTTTCCATCCGCTTCGGTTGCCGCTTCGTTACTCGCATACGCCCTCATCAGCAGCGCGATCATTTGCTCGCGGGTAACCGGATCTTCCGGATGGAAGCGGCCCTCATAGCCTTCCGCCACTCCCGCTTTATGCGCCGCTTCCACATAGCCGGCGAACCATTCGCCTTCCTTCACATCGCCGAACGCACCGCTGTAAGGAGCTTCCTGCCAATCGAATACGCGGGCAAGGAGCGTGACGAATTCTGCGCGCGTCATCGTCTTGAACGGCTCGAAGCGGTTTGCGTCCGTCCCTTCGACCACATGCCTTGCGCTCAAGACGTCGATCGCTTGCCGGGCTTCCGCGTAGACGGACGATACATCGTCATAATGCCCGGTAAATTCCATGACGGCATATCGGCTGAAGTGCGATACGTCCGCGGTAAACATGCGGTTTAGGCTGTCATGCTTGCCGCTGCGCAAATAATCCCACTGCCCTGCCGCCTCGTTGAAATGGTACAATCCGAGCTTGCGGGCCGAAAGAGTTCCAGGCTCATACGCCATGCTGACGGTAACCGGCGGCTCGAAGGAAGCGATACGCTGCCGGGACCCCTCTCGGACTCGCTCGGCTTCAAAGGTAAAGACGGCGGCCGGGCGGAGCGTATGTCTGCTGTCCTTCTGTTCCCATCCTTGCTCCTGCCTGACGGAGATGACGACGTCCTCGCGATCGCCGCGGATCGATTCGATCGGGAATCGCAGCCTTACGCCCGGAGCGACGATGCTCACATCCGTCTCCGCGGCAGCGAGCGCTTCGATCGCCAACGAGTCGATAAGCACCGGATGGATGGCCTGTTCCGTTACTCGAATGCTCACAGACTCCGGACGAGTTACGGCTATCCCTTTCCCCTCGGCCGCTTGCTTAAGAGCCATTATCGTTTGGACGGCGCTTCGTACGGCACTCTCGCTAATCGTCAAGAAAGTCTCTTGATTCCGCTCCGCCGTCACGGGAGTAAGGGTGAATAGCTTGGCCATAACCGCCTCGGCCAATTGAATCACATCCTGCTTTTCCTTCGCCGTTAACGATTGGGGCAGCTTTGCGATAAGATCGATCGCTTGCTCGGCCGCTTTCCGCGCATCTTGCTCCTTCAGGATGTCGCGAATGGCCTCAGCCAAAGGAGGTGCGCTCGGTGTCGGCGAAGGCGAATCCGTCGGTGCTGCGCTTGATGTCGGCGTCGGTGTCGGCGTCGGTGTCGGCGTCGGCGTCGGTCCCCCGCTTCCGTCGGAAATCGTCAGCTTAATCGGGCTACCCGGCTCGATTGGGATCGCTTCGAGATCGTCCCTCCCCGACTGGTTCACGAACGTTCGCGTCGAAACGGCTTTAAGCCCCCCAAGAGCGATTGCGGTCGTTCCCGGCTTGTTGGCGCGGAACGTAAACGTTCCGAGAGCAACCGTTTCTTTAAAGCCTCTATCCCCTGCATTTTCCCTTATTAAAGGGTATAGGGTCGGCAGCTCCGTATCCGGCCGAAAATCATTGTAACCGCTTGCAATCGATTTGCGGATTAACGTTAACGCTTCCGTATCGAACTGAAGCTCGAATTGAATGCCATACAGATCGGCGACGTTCTCGGCCTTCGCATCGATCGTGAACGTATCGCCGACCTTAACGGAACCGCTATCCCTGACGAGCGTTGTCGTTGGCGTTACTGCCGCCGCCTCCGCAAATGCGATTATCGGGGTGAATGCGTACAGGCACAGGATGATAGAGC
Source organism: Paenibacillus litoralis (assembly GCF_046244365.1). Lineage (NCBI taxonomy): Bacteria > Bacillati > Bacillota > Bacilli > Caryophanales > Paenibacillaceae > Paenibacillus > Paenibacillus litoralis. Next base: position 6,544,990 of record NZ_CP176395.1, read on the forward strand.
ATGCTGCTGCAAAAAATGTTCGGGTCAAGGGAACAACTCCTTCGTTTGGGTTATTCATGATTTAAGGGCTCGCTGTGCGACCCGCCCCCTTTCCGGCTATTCGTACGTCATACAAAAAAAACCTCTCACATGAGAAGTTTAGGGTAGAGGCCGTCTATCAACAATGAGGTGATTGTTCGATTTGCAGGGGGATGTTATGAAGATTGCGAAAGCTCGCTCTTTGCGGCAAAAACGGGTGCGATAACGCCCAGTAACTGAGCGAAATCGACAAAAAAAGCGGCCTTCCCGAAAGGCCGCAAGCATCCTTGCACGTGCGGAACTAGCTCTGCATCCGTTTTTTATATTCCATCGGGGTCAATCCGTAATGATCCTTAAACAGCTTCGAAAAATGAATGCTGTCCTCGTACCCTACTTGCAAAGCGATTTCATAGCTTTTCAGAGAACTGTTCAGCAGCAGCTCCCTCGCATGACGCATTCGAACGGAAACCAAGTAGTTCCATATCGTGTTGCCCGTTTCCTGCTTAAACAGGTTCGCCAAGTAGGTCCGGCTCATCGCTACCGCGTCGGCTACCTCCTGCAAATTGATTTTTTCGGCATAATGCCGCTGCAAATATAGCTTGACCTGCTCCACCGTACGCAGCGTACCGTTATTTTTGGCCCCGTTCATGAGCCGAAACATTTGCCGCGCTCCCTTTTCCAGCATGCCTACGCATACCAGACGGAAAAAAAAGCGCATTTGCTCCCTCGCGATGACCGCAGGCTCCAGCTCGAGCTCGATGTCCTCTTCGGGCGCCCATTCGGTCGTTTCCTGTTTCATCCGTTCGAGGACAAGCCCAAGCCAGGTAGCCGACAGTTCATGCAGCAAGTAATAATGAGCGCCTACCCAGCCTTCCATCATTTCCAGCGTGTCCACGACAAGCTGCTCCGTTCTCTCCATCTGCTGCGTCTGGAGCATGGACACCCATCGTTCCAGCATGGCCGTATGCTGCGGAAGCTTCTTCATAAGCAGCGCGACCGCCTTGTCCTTCCGCGTCTGCTTGATCCGCTTCACCGCCAGCTCGAGCGCATCGTTCAGCACGCTCTGCTCCACCGGCTTCATGACGTAATCGACGGCGTTCAGCTGCAAGCTTTTGCGGACGTAAATGAAATCGTCGTGACTGGAGACGACGATGCAGGTCATATACGGATATTTTTCATTGATCAAATGAATAAGCTCGAGTCCGTCCATATGCGGCATCCGCACGTCCGTAATGCAAATATCCGCGTAGTGCCGTCCCAGCCAATCGAGGCATTTTACTCCGTTGGCCGCGCTTCCTGCAGCGATTACGTTGCGGCATTCCTTTAATTTGTTCGTCAAGCTGGAACGAATCAAGTGCTCGTCGTCGACGATGACTGCGCTATAGTGCATCGGGAATTACCTCCTGCTTCGCATGGATTTGCATCGGAAACACGATTTCAACGACCGCTCCGCCTCCGTTTTCCGCATTGTATAAAGTCATTCCTGCGTAGGGGTCCTCCTGGTAATGCATTTTCAGCCGAAAATGGATATTGAGCAGCCCGATGTTCGACCGCTGGCGATGCAGAGGCGAGACGTTGATTTTCCGGATTTCGGCATCGATCCACTCGAGCTGCTCTTGCTTGAACCCTTTGCCGTTGTCCGTCACCCGCAGCATCATATAGGGCGCATCGCCCATCGTCACCGTGCCGACTGAAATGCCTATCCGCAGCGGCACGTCCATAACGTCGGCATGCTTGATGCAATTTTCGACGATCGGCTGCATGACGGCTTTCAAGCCGTAAGCTTCGCCCCGCTCGGGGTCGAAGCGAAGATCGTATTCCAGATCGTCGCCCAAACGTATTTTCATGATATTCAAATAATTGATCAGATGCCGCACTTCTTCGTTAAGCGTAACGACGGTGCTTTTGTAGTCCGAAGTGTAACGAAGCATCTTGGATAAGGCGATCGTCGCTTGTTCGATTTGCGGCTGGCCGGCCAGATTAGCGAGCGAATTGATCGATTCGAGCGTATTGTACAAAAAATGGGAATCGATCTGGGATTGCAGCGCCGACATGACCGCTTTTTGCTGAATCAGCTTGGACTCCGCCAGCTCATTCACCGTAAATTCCAGATCCTCCAGCATGGCATTGTAGGCCGCCCCGAGCTCGGCGACTTCATCCGTGCCTGCGATATCGACGCGAACGTCGAATTTTCCGCGCCCGGTTTTGCGCATGCTGCGGCGCAGCTTAGCAATCCGGCTCGTGAAGGACGACGAGATGCCGACGGCGGCGATAATCGCCAAGACCAGTGCAAGGAGGGCTGCCGCAACCGTAATCTCGCGAATGATGTAAATGCTGCGGGCAAATTCGCGATAGGGAACGACGACGACGGTTTTCCAAGCCGACGACTGGATCGACCCGTAAATAACGAATTCGTTCGTCCCCTTCCGAAAGAAGCTGCCTTCCGCTCCGCTTTGAATCGGCTCCCACAGATCGTTAGCGAGCTGCCGGGTGATCACAGCCTGGTTGGGATGCATGAGCACCCTGCCGTTTTGGTCGACAATCAGGCCGTAGCCGGTGTCTCCGATCCCCAGTTCGTTTACGATTTTGAACGCCGGGTTCAGATCGACGTCGATTTTCAGAAAGCCGGTGTTTTTCCCGTACCGGATCTTCTTCAGCATCGTCAGTACCGGTATATGGAGCTCGTTCCCGTTCGTGTCGACATAGTTCCGGCTGTACATGACGTCTACGATAAACGCTTCTTCATTCTCATATTCCTCCAGATCGGCCGTTGAAAATTTATAATCTTTGTTGAAGCCGGTCGTAAACGCCGTTCTCATTTCATTGCCGTTGCCGTTGTACAGCGTAATCGACAAAATCTCGGGATGCTGGAAGAAAAAAGACTGACCGTAGTTGACTTTTATTTTCTGAAACAGCTTGAAGGAATCCAAATATTTGCCTTCTTCGACTTGAAGCCATTCCTGCAATTCGGGAGAAAAAGAGATCATCAGAAATCCTTGCGTATAGCTCTTGACATACCGCTCCAGATTCAAATTGGCCTGCTTCAAAATTTGATTGCTCTGCTTCTCGATATCGCGCTTGATCGTACGCGAGGTTTGAAGATAGCTCACGGCGCCGATCGTGCTGACGACCCCGACAATCAATGCCGACAGCACGGCGATCAGCTTCCATTTCAGCGTGTTTCGAAAACGTTTCACTATACGCATGCCGCTCCGCTCCCAAAACCGTCACCGTTTTGCTCATTGTATCACGCCTGTGAAGCCAAAAAAACGAAGAAAACGGAAGCAAGGAGATCGCAGATCTCCTTTTTCCGTAACCGCCGCATTCCTTGCCGCTTACTTTTTCTTGTTTTCTTTTACCCACTTGGTCATTTGAGCGATCAGCTCCTGACCGCCCATAGCGCGCCAATCTTTCAGGAATTTGTCCCATGTCGCGTCGATCGGCGCGCCTTCCACGATGATTTTGGAAGCCGGCTCGTAAAACTCGTAGTACAGGTTGAACAAATTTTGGCTGACCGCAGGCATCCCCATCGTCAAGCTGGTTAACCCTTCCTTGTTCGAAATATCGATGGCGGCCTGCATTTTATCCCGCTGTTGACCGGTATATCTCGCGTTGAACGCTTTTTGATTGTAGGCGTGCATTTTGAACAAGGCTCTCCACTCGGTTTTCTGCTCCTGCTCCGACGCTTCCTTATAGAAATAATTGCCCGCTTCTTCGCCGTAATTGATTCCTTTGACGCCGAGCTCCGAGAAAATTTGCCCTTCCTCGCTGAACAGCCAATCGAAATATTTCACGACGGCTTCCGGTTCTTTGGAGCTCTTCATCACCAAGTACGTTTTGTTGACCGGGAAGTTGACCGAGCCGATCGGACCCGTGTAACCCGTCCCGCGAGGCGTCGGAATGGTGACGACGTCCACCTTCTGGCCCGGTTGCCCGTCTTGAACGACTTTATGATATTCGTAGCCGCCTTGCGGTGTGAAGCCCCATGATCCGGCCAAGCCCGATGCGATCTTTTGCTTCCAGATGGAGGATGAATTCACTAGGAATTCGGAGTCGAGCAAGCCCTCCTTATACATGGTGCGCATGAATTCGAGGCCTTTCTTGAAGTTCGGATGGACGAAGCCCGGGACGATTTCGCCGTTGTACTCGATTCCTTCGTACGGCGAGATCCCCCACATGCCCCAGATCATATCCCCCGTCCAGGAATATTTCTCGCGCATCGTAAACGCGATTTCGTCCTTCTTGCCGTTCCCGTTCGCGTCGCCGTCCCGGAATTTCCGGAACATGTCCAGCAGCTCGTCCGAGGTGGCCGGCGCCTTGGTAATACCGAGCTTATCCATCCAGTCCTTACGCACGTACAGCAGACGGGACGAAGGGGTGTTGCTCGGCTCCGGAATCCCCATGATTTTGCCGTTGATGGTCACGGCATCCCATGCATACTGAGGGATATTCTTTTTCAGATTGGGGCCGTGCTTCTCGATCAGCTCGTTAAGCGGAAGGATCAAGCCGTTGTCGAGCGCTCCGTCCCCTTGCGTCAGCCCGAAGCCCAGGAACACGTCGGGAAAGTCGTTCGCGGCGAATTTCAGCTTTAACTGGTCTACGTAATTCGCGTTCGGCAGGAACGAAATATTCAGATTGACGCCGGACTTCTCCGCCATATACTTGACGGTTGGATCCTTCATCGGGTCGCCGGCAGGCACCGCCTTTGCCAGGTCGGGCGCAAAAATTTTGATCGTTGACACTTTGGCTGCGGCCGGACTGGCCGCCGAAGACGGCGAGCCGGCCGCGGGCGAAGTCGATCCGGCTGCTTCGCTCGATGGCTTCGTATTGCCGCTGCATCCGGCGGTCGCCATGAGCGCCGCCATTGTCGTGAAGCTTATCCACATTTTCCCTTTTTTCATACGTGTTCCCCCTTTTTGATGGATACCTATGTCAGGCGCATCGCCGTTGACAACCCCGCTTGTGCTTTATTCCTTCAACGAACCGAGCATGGAGCCTTTGATGAAATGTTTCTGCACGAAAGGATAAATTAGCAGAATGGGAACGGTTGCAACGATGATCGTGGCCATTTGCAAACCCTGCGGAGAGACGTCCGAGCCGGTCAGATTGCTCATGAACGATTGCGAATCGTTCGCGTTGTACTGGGAAAGCAGCATATATAGATACAACTGCAGCGGTCTCAAATGCGTATTCGTGATGTAGAGCAAAGCGGACGAATAATTGTTCCAATGCGCAACGGAGTAGAACAAAAGAAGCGTTACGACAATAGGCATCGATAAGGGAAGCGCGATGCGCCATACGACGCGGTATTCCGACATGCCGTCCACGCGCGCCGCTTCGAAGAGCTCCTCGGGCAGGGAACGGAAGAACGTGATGCAGAGAATCATGTTGAATGCGCTGAGCGCACCGGGGATGATTAGGGACCACAAACTGTCGAGCATGCCCAAGTATTTGACCAGCAGATAGGAAGGAATCATGGGCGCTTGAAAAATCATCGTAAAAATGACGACTAGCATGAAAAATTTGCGTCCCTTGAAATAGGTCTTCGACAACGGATATGCGGTTAGAATCGTCAGCACCATGTTGAGAATCGTGCCGACGGCGACGACGTATACGGTCACCCCGAACGCCCGCCAGAACGTCGTATTTTGAAACACGAGCTTGTAGTTGTCCAGATGAAATCCGACCGGCCATAAGCTGACTTGGGAATGGATCAGGGCGTTCGTCGTGCTCAGGGAGCCGGCGAGTACGTGAAGCACGGGCAGGATGACCAGCATGCATGCGGCAACCAGGACCGCGACGTTCGCGACATCGAACGTTCTTTCGCCTAAAGACGATTTGATTCTCATGCATCGGCTCCTTTCTAGAATAATGCGTTTTTAGCGCCAACTTTTCAAACCTTCGCTAGTAAAGCCCTTCGCCGGTCGCCGCTTTGCTGGCCCTATTCGCGATAACGAGCAGCAGAAAGCCGATGACCGATTTGAACAAGCCGATGGCCGTGGTGAGGCTGTATTTGCCGCCCAAAATACCGACCCGGTACGCATAAGTATCCAGAACGTCTCCGGTGCTAAGCACGAGCGGATTCAGGAAGAGATAAATCTGCTCGAAGCCGAGGTCGAGAATATGGCCGATTTTCAGCAAAAGAAGGATCATGATGGCGGGCAGCATGCCGGGAAGCGTAATAAACAGCAGCTGCTTGAATCGGCTCGCTCCGTCGATTTTGGCCGCCTCGTACAAGGAAGGATTGATGCCGGCAATCGCCGCCAGGAAAATGATCGCACTCCAGCCCATTTCCTTCCAAATGCCGCTCGATATAATAATCGTCCGGAAATAATCCGCTTTCTGGAGAAAATTGACGGCCGTGCCGCCCATTCCCGTTATCGCCTGATTGACGAAGCCCGTTTGCACGGACAACAGCATATAGACAAACCCGAAAACGATCGTCCAGGACAAAAAGTGCGGCAAATACAAAACGGTTTGCACTACGCGCTTAAACGCCATTTGCTTGACTTCGTTCAGCAGGAGAGCAAGAAGGATCGGAGCCGGGAACGTAAAAACGATTTGATAAAGGCTGATCATAAGCGTATTCATCAGCAGCCGCTTAAGATTCGGGTAGGTAAGAAACTGCTCGAACCATTTGAAGCCTACCCAGTCGCTGGCCAGAAAGCCTTTGAAAATGTTGTAATCTTTAAAGGCAATCATGCTGCCCAGCAGCGGAACATATTTGAACACGAGAAAATAAAGCATGCCCGGAATAATCATGATATACAGCGCGCGATGCCGGACGACGAACTTTGCGGCCGCCTGCATCCTGTCCATCTTCATTCTAGCTCCGGTTCTGCGGGCTGAGCGATCTCCCGCGGCATAAGGCTGCATCAAGCGGCACCGCCCTTCATTGGGATATTGCTATTGTATAAGCTATGCCGCCTCTCCAACAATGAGGTGATGTTCGGATTTGCTGTTCGATGTTATGAAGTTGGGGCGGACCCGGAAATCGGATCGTCCCTCGGCAGCAGTCCGCCCGCGTTGATGTGGGGGAGGGATGAGCGATTGAGGGGCGGTCTGTCGGGCGGAGTGAGGCTCGGTTTGAGGAGCAGAGCATAACGGACTTTCGGGGCGTTACTTCAAGCAAATGGTGAATCACCTGAGAAATAGCGGATTTTCGAGTCGTTATTTCAAACGAAAAGCATAGAATCGGCACATGTGGGGTCGTGCGGAGAAAAATAGCGCCCCGAAAGGGCGCTATGATTAAAAATATCCGATTTTGCGAGGAAATAAGAACCTGAAAATCCGTTATGCAAACGGCTCGATTTATCAGAGTTCCTGCGGCGTCCATACTGTTCCGACCGAGCTTTACGAGTCCTAAAGTTTACTATTCTATTATTTCCACTACGAGTTTCTCGTTGGACGCCGATGACGATATCGCTGATCCCGAATGAAAAACGCTCGCACTATTGGCGGTGAGTCGATCACCGCCAATAAGCGCGAGCGCTATCGGCTTGCAAAGCTCGATTTTGCGTCAGGATGGCATGTCTGGCAGAGGCCTCGCCAGATAGGGTTAACACCCTTTCCGCTCCATCCATCCGCCGCAGGTTTATGGATGCAGCACCTTCAAGAGACGTTCCATGAACACGGCTGTTTCGGCGCGCGTAGCGTTGCCTTCCGGATTCAAGCGGCCGCCGTCTCCTTCGATCAAGCCAAGTTTAGCCAATTCGGATACGCTTTGGACTGCGTATTCGGCGATTTTACCGCTGTCCGCGAATGAGACATGCGGTGCGCGTCCCGCGTCCGCTTGAACGTTCGCTGCCGTTAGCGCCCTTGCCGCAATGGTAAACAAATCTTGGCGGGAGATGGCTTCTTTTGGCTTGAAAGTATTGGCGCCCGAACCTATGACGATGCCCAATTGCTTGGCGGTTCCCAGTGCATCGTAATAGTGGTCGCCTTTCATGACATCGCCGAAGCTTTCGCTGAAGGATGCCTTCAGCTCCATCGTTCTAACCAAGAGCGTAACGAAATCGGCTCTTGTGATATTCGCGGCCGGGGCAAACGTATCCGCTCCGGTGCCTTGAATAACCTCTCTCACCGCCAAAGCTTCGATCGCAGCTTTTGCCCATACATGGTCTCCGATGTCGGCAAACGTTTTGTTGACGAATGCGACCGCGTAGCGGCTGAAATGGGTAACCGTAAAACGTACGGTTCCCGTCATTTTGTCGTATTTGCCGTTCGGTACGGCTACGGCCTTGCCCGCTCCGTCAATATACCAGATGACGATGCCGTTCGGATTTTCTTGTTCCTTTGCCGAAGGCTTATACGGAATGGCGACTTGAACCGGTGCATCCGGATTGCTCCATGCGCGCGAAACGCCGTCCACTTTAATCTCCAAATCGATGACCGGACGATCGCCTATCCGCTCGCGTACATCCTGAGGCAACGAACCCTTGTCAGCCGTTCCTATTACTAGACTGAAGGATTGCGCCGACTTTGCCGAAGCGTCGTCCTGAAGGAATTGGGATGGCAGCGTGACGACCGCTTGCGCGGATACGATCTCGAATATCGAATCCGGCTTGCTTTGCGCAAGCGCCTGGGCGGGCAGCGAAATTTCCAGCTGCATCGCGTTCGAATCGCTTTTTACATCGATACGGACTTTTTTGGCGCCGCTAGCGCCAACGGTTGCCTCTTTCAGCGCCAGCGCAAGTGTATCCGCGTCAATGGCGGCTTTCGCCGTCGCATTCGACGCATCCGGTTTGACGGTAACCGTCACATTTCCTTTTTCCACTTTAGGAGCATCGGGAGTTTCCGGTTTTTTCGGCGGCTGCACCGTTTCCGGCTTTTCGTTCTCCGTTGGCGGCTGGACCGGCTTCTGGTCTTCCTCCACCGTAAGCTTGAAATCCGCAAACTTGGTCGCATCATACTTGCTGAGTGCGCGGATAACCGCAGTACCCGGCTTCATGGCGGTGACGAGTCCGTCTGCCGATACCGATGCCACGCCAGCCGACGAAGCGCTGTAGACCGACCAAGTTACGGTCTTGTCGCTGACATTTCCAGGAAGCACCACTGCAATCAGCTTCTGAGTGCCGCCGACTTTGAGCTTGCCTTCTTTATGATTGAGGCGGACTTCGTCGACTTGCGGTTCTTCCGGTTTCTCTTCTTTTACCGTGAGCGTAAAATCGGCATAAATAGTTGCATTCGCGTTGCTAGTTGCCCGGATGACCGCAGTCCCTGGTTTCAAAGCGGTGACGAGTCCATTCGCCGATACCGTTGCCACGCCTATCGGCGAATCGCTGTAGACCGACCATGTTACGGTCTTGTCGCTCGCATCCGCCGGAAGCACCGTTGCATTCAATTGCAGCGTGCCGCCGACTTTGAGCTTGCCTTCCGTATGATTAAGTTTGACTTTTTCAACTTGCGGCTCGGACGGAACATCCGACTGCTTTACAGTAAGGATCAATTCACCGTATTTCTCGGGATCCATGACGCTCGTGGCGCGTATTTTCGCGATCCCCGGACGAAGAGCCGTTATGAGACCGTTCTCCGTCACATTTGCGACGGCTTCCGAATCCGTGCCTAACACCGACCAAATGACCGATTTGTTGCTTACCTGCTCAGGAAGCACTGTCACTTTCAATTGCCGCGCTTCGCCTGCCTTCAATTCCAATTCCGTTTTCTCGAGTCGCACTTCCGACACTTGCGGCTCAGTCGGCTTGTCCTCTTCCTCCACCGTAAGCTTGAAATCTGCAAACTTGGTCGCATCATACTTGCTGAGTGCGCGGATAACCGCAGTACCCGGCTTCATGGCGGTGACGAGTCCGTCTGCCGATACCGATGCCGCGCCAGTCGGTGCGGCGCCGTAGACCGACCATATCACGGTCTTGTCGCTCGCATCCGCCGGAAGCACCGTCGCATTCAATTGCAGCGTGCCGCCGACTTTGAGCTGGCCTTCCGTGAGGTCGAGTCGCACTTCATCGACATTGACTGTCTGAAGCTTGTCGACGGTAACGATGCTATCCGCATACACGGAATCGATGACCGATTGCGCCCGAACGGTCGCTTGGCCCAGCCCGTGCGCCGTCACGAGTCCGTCCGTGCCGACGCTGACGATTCCTTCCGACGAAGCATTGTATACCGACCAGGTCACGCTCTTGTTGAATGCATGGCTAGGCATTACCGATGCATGCAGCTTAACGCTCTCGCCGACCGTCAGGCTGACCTTCGGCTTATCGATCTCCACGCTTTCCGGCGGTATTTTCATAAGCGTGAACTGATCCACGACCCGGTCGTTGATCGTCTTCACGACGAACCGCATTTCGTTGCCGTCGATCTCGCCGGCTACGTACATTTGCACGTTTTCGTCGTCCGTCACCTTATGCCAGCTGCGTTCGACGACCTGATAAAACTTCGGTCCGCTCGAGCCGCCGACGATGTAGGTGGTGCCTTCGCCATCGGGAACGATTTCGTTTCCTTTGAGCGGATAAGTCCGCAGATAAATATGATCGTGGCCGTTCATGACCAGATCGACGTTAAATTCGTCGAAAATCGGTGTCCACACCGTCCGAATATGCTCGGAATCGTAGATGCTGCCGTAAGGCCCACGGTGAAACGCTACAAGCTTCCACTGTTTATCCGTGTTGGCCAAGTCGTTGCGCAGCCATTCCTTCTGCTGCTCAAAGTCGTATTCGCTGTTCAGCACGACGAAATGCGCGTTCTTATAGTCGAACGAGAAGTTCGTGCCCTTCAGGCTGTCGACGCCGTTCTGCGGATGATTGAAGTGAGCCAGGAAATCGTCATTTTTCCGGGTACCCGTCACTTCGTGGTTGCCGACTACCGGAACGACCGTCGTCTGCATCAGCTGTTCCTGAGCGGCGCCGAACCACATGTTCCACTCGTTTTCCTTAAACCCGTCCTCGACGAGGTCGCCGCCCTGTACGACGAATTCCGCATCCGGATGGTCAGCCATCGCCTTTTTCAAAATATCGCCCCACAGCTTGAACCCAGGCTCGTTCGTCGCTTGGGAATCGCCGAGGAACAAAAATTTGGTCCGCTCGCCGGTTGCGGCAGCCGTTTGGAAAGAGCCCTGCGGGCTGTAGCTGCCGGCTCCGTTGCCGACGCGGTACACATAAGCGGTTCCCGGCTCCAGTCCTATCGCAGCCGCTTTATGGACTCTGACCGTACCGGTGTCCCATGTATTGAACAGGTAGCTGCCGCCGGTGAACTTCACAACATTCGCCTGGTTAAAATCCGTGAATTCGGATTTCTTGGCCACCTCCACGACCGTTCCTTCCGTCGCCGGATTCGTATGCCACGTAAAGGCGCGGGATACTGTCGGATCCGCTCCCATCGTCACGCTAATGTTGCTCGGGACAGGGCTTCCCGCCAGCTTCGACACTTTGAACTTTTCGATCGCGCTGTACATGGCGCCCTTGGCCGCCTGCAGCCGGTATTCCTTCACTTCCGCGGTAAGCGAACTTGTTTGCAGCACGCCTGCCGCATTCGTCACGCCGATTTCGGTACCGGCCGCATGCCGGATGCTCGCACCTTCTACCGGCGCGCCGCTTTCATCCGTAACCTTGAAGGTCGTCGCCATGCCTTCGACAATGCCGTGCTCGTCCCAGGCCAGCTTCAAATGGTTTTGAATCGTTGCGACAGCCGGCAATCCGAAAAACCCGAATTGCGTGTCGCCCTTGTCCAGAAACCGGATCGAACCGGACCGAAATGCCGAACTAAGCGTACCGGCCGCATCCGATTTGACACGGAAGCGAATTTGCCCCAGCGTATCCTGATCCGTCAGCCCTGCCTGACCGATATCGCTAAATTGGACGCGAACGACTCCAGATACCGCATCTACCGCGGACGTCAACTGATGTTCTGCCAGCTTGTCCCCCTTGATCACTTGCAGCCCTTCGACCTTCGACAGATCGAATCCGAATTCGATATGGCCGTCCCGGATATTAGAGGCTTTTACGGCTTTGAGTGCGAGTGAATACGTATTTCCCGCATAAACCTTCTCCGGACTTTCGTACGCCAGCTTCGACGAACCCGTATCGACGTTGAACGTCCAAACCTTCTCCGTCCGGTTTCCGGAAAGGTCGCTGATTTTGATTTTCGCCTGATGGACGCCGTCCGCCAGCGGAACGTTCGGCGTATAGTGAATTTGACCTTTAGGCGGATAAAGCGTATGCGGCACAAGCACGCCGTCTACGTAGAACCGGATTTTGTCGGGATCGATCAGCGTCGTTCCCGGATGGGCGGCAGGATCGTACCCGAAGTCTTCGCCGAACGCTTGAATTTTAGGCGTTCCGGTATGTACCGTACTGCCTTCGGCAGGCGTAATGTCCTTCAGCACCGGCGCATCCATATCGTCCTTGGTCGGTCCGTAAACCGCCCGGATCTGGTCGATATAGAGGACGCCGTCCGTCTTGTTGTCGTTCTTCGTCTCCATGTACCGGATCGGCTGGTCCATGCGCAGCGGCAGCGGCCTTCCTTTCGGCACGACGGCCTCCATATACCGCCAGCCCGTAAAATCGACCCCGATCGTCTGATCCACGAAATCGATGCCGACGGCGGAGCCATTGCCGTCCCGGATTTGTCCGCGAAGCCAGTGCTTTTTGCCGTCTCCGTATACCCAAGCACTTATTTTCTCGGGATATCCGGGAATTTGGATGTTCGTGCTCAAGTCCGTCGCCGTAATATAAGCGCCGGAAGTGCCGACTTGTTCCGTGAAGTCGTACTCCAGCTTGGCGGCTTTGTTGCCGAAACGGACAAAATCTTCGTTCGTTTCTTCGCTAAGCTTGACCGATTTGAACCTCGCGCCGGATGTCGTCATATATTGGCCTACGCCGTTTTCGAAATCCTCAAGGATGACCGGAGGAAGCCCGACGTTGACGTCCATTGACGTTTCGACGTTCTTGTACTTGACGTAAATTTTCCCGTTCTTCTCCGTTTCACCGGTTGCCGTGTACACGCCGTTTGCGTCGATCGATCCGATCGGCCCTTCCGTCCGCCATTCGAACTTGGCGTTGTCCGCACGAACCGCTTGTCCGTCACGCAGTGCCGCTACCGAGAGCTTAAACGACTGCCCGGATGCCAAAGTTTTCACCGCGTCGGGAAGCTTCAGCTCCGTCAATTCCTCGATTACCTCGACTTTGCCCCTTCCCGACAAGCTGCCCGCCGTTACGGTAATATCGGCGGTTCCCGACGCACTCCCCGCGGTAAAGGTACCCGTTCCGTCAATCGCGCCGAGCGCCGGATTAACCGTCCAGACCGGCGTTCCGTCAAGGGCGGCCGGATGGCCGTTCGCATCGACGGCAGCGGATTTGAAGGCGACGGACGAGCCTACCAGCACCCGCTCCATATTCGGCTGGACGACCAGCTTGACGGCAGGCCCTTCCGGCATTTTGTTCACCAGCAGAAGGCCGTTGGCCGTTTTCCGCTCGCCGCCGTCCGAAGGCCGGTTCAAAATTTTGCGCTTCGTTTCTCCCGGCAGCTTCGCCACGAAGGTCGAGGAACCGCCGCCGTCCAAGCAAAGCGCATTGACGACACCCATATCCTTCATGATTTTGCCGAGATCGTCGTATGAAACGCCTTCGCTGAAGCCGGGCGCCCGTCCGTCGATTTCGACCATGACGATCGAACCGTCGGCTTTCGTGCCGATTCCGACGCGCGGATAAAGCGCTTTGTCTTCATGCGTTTTGGCTACGCCATCCTCGACGAGCATAAACACGCCGCCGATCGCCATTTTCACGTCTTTCCACTTGTCTTCCAGCTCAAAGCTTGCCGTCAGCTCATCGCCGATCTGCACATTCGCCAGCTCCGCCCGGTATTTGCCCGAGGCCGACAGCACGACCTTCCCCGGTTCGAGCGGCGTATTTCCTTTGTCCTTATGAATGCCGGACACCTTCAGCCTCAAGCTTTGTCCGCTCTTCACTTCGCCTTCCAGAACGTCCAGCACCACTTCATCGCCCAGATCGTTCGTCATCGTCGAAGTATGAAAGGACGAGGTGTAAAGCATGAGCGCTTCCGAGTTTTCGCGCATCCGGTTGATGTGCGAGATGTTCACCGTTTTTGCCCCGATCGCGAGCGTTCGCTTCAGGACAGGACTGAGTCCGTATACGGTCGATCCGTCTTGTTTCAAGCCGAAGGCTAGCCAATCCGTCGGCGCCGGTGGGCTCGTCAATATTTCGCCGTCGCCCATGAACAACCCGAGCGGCACCCCCGTCGACATATCGTAAAAATCCCCGTTGATTGCGGCGATAACCCGATTGCCTTCTTTGTCGGCATCATCCGCCATTTTGGTGACGCCCGTCATGCCGTACACTTTGCCGTCCGTTTTGCCGGGCTGCAGGTCCAGCGCCGGATTTTTCGGATCGAACTCGATAGCGTGCACCTTCTCCAAGCCTTGCGCCAGCTTCATATCATACCAGGAATAGTTTGCTCCGGGACCGATCTCCATGCTGCGTTCGTCCAGCACTTGCCCGAAAGAAGGCTGCGCACCCGCGCCCAACGCCTCTCCAAGCGGAGCCACAATCGAGAAAACCATCCATATCGCCATAAATAAAGCAAGCCTGCGCTGTTTTCGTATCATTGCTGTCTTGAACCTCCTGCTTCTAGTAACCTGTATTCGATGATTGCAAATGCCAAAAACGGGGTTTCACCTCCTGAACATGTTTCAGTATAAAGTCGGGACAAACATAAGTAATGGAACGAAACGACTTTTTCTTCGCCGATTTTGCTCTTAACGAAATCTTAAAAAGCTGCATGACCGAAAAAAGCAAAAAAAAAACGTGCGGCGTTCCCGGAAGGAACGTGCACGCACGGCGGCTTCATCCGAAGCCATGGTCGGCCATAGCGGTGAGAAAAAAGAGCGGGAGCTGGCCATAAACGCCGAGCTTTTTGCGGAACTCGCCCGGCGTCATTCGGACGGCGTTCTTGAATATTTTGTTGAAATACTGCACGGTTGCAAAGCCGACCTCGTGAGCGACCTCGTACACCATCACATTATGCCGCATGAGCAGCTCCTTCGCCTTGCCAATCCGGATCGCATTCACGTATTCGATAAACGAACAGCCTGTCGTCCGTTTGAATTGGGTGCTGAAATACGACGCGCTCATCCCGAACCGTTCGCTGATTTCGGTCAGCGTGAACGAATCCCGGTAATGCTCCCGAATATAGTCGCAAGCCATTCGGATCGCCGTTTTACCCGTATTGGCCTCAGGCGCGTTCGGGGCTTCGATCCCCGCATCCGGTGGCTCTGCCAGCCGAGACCGCTCGTCGTGCGAACATCGGCATTCCTCTAATCGTCTGGCCGCGCGACGCAGCGCATAGACCAATTCGTCCTCGTGTACCGGCTTGGTCAAAAAATCGACCGCACCGCAGCGCATCGCCTGCCGGATAGCCTCGGGATCCGCCCGATCGCTTACGGCAATCGTGGCAACCGGCATATTTCGTTCATCGATCTGCCGAATCAGCGACAAACCGTCAAAAGTCCGTGATCCGATATCCGATATCAGAACGACCCGTTTGCCTTTCTCAACTTCCTCCCAAACTTCCGCAGAACCCCTCGTTTTGCCTTCGACGGCATGGCCGAATGCCTTAGACACCTTTGTAATCGTTTGTTGTACCGACCTGTCGTCGCTTGAAATCCAAATATGAAGCATCCTGCCCGCCTCCACGAACCGAACTTAGCATAGATCGCGAAACGAGAACACCTTCTGACGAGAATCTTCGCAATATCTTTACATTCATGAAGCGAATGGCAATCGATTGCACAAAAATAAACCCAATACCAGCCACGAGGGCGGGTATTGGGTTTGGTTCGTTAGCAGGGCGATCGCTCGTTTACATTTACAATCCGTCTTTCTCCGACTGATAGGACAACGCGATATCCAGCACGCCGTCCGTCATGCCGAGCAAGCCCAGATCGCTCTTGCCGTTGCCGTCGAAATCTTTCACGACCAGACGTGCCCCGTCTTTGCCCCAAGGGCCGAACCGCGACACGACGCGGTACTTGCCCTCGTCGTCGCGCTCCATGATGGCAGCCGTCTTCTCGCTATCGTTCCAGAACAGTATATCTTCCTTGCCGTCTCCGTTGAAGTCGCCGAGACGCAGCTCGCCGTCATCCTCGGGAACGTCCAGCTTCTCCCGATTTACCTTCCACTGAAGCGCAACCGGATCGAACTCGAAATCGATGTAGCTGTTCGAAGCGGTTTTCGGCATCCACAAATGCTCGGAGGTTCCTGGTCCTCCCGCTTTGCTGATCAGCCACTTTTTGTCCGAAACCGACCGGATTTTAAGCGGCGCCGTCGCTTTCAGCTCGCCCTTGGACAAATACAGTCCTTGCAGCTCGCTCTTCGCTTTGGAAACGCCGGTAACGACCCAGCTCCCGTCAGCCTGACGGAGCGGATATACGTCCAGCCAATCGATCGGCCCGGCTGTTTTCCAGGTATGGTCGATAACGAAAGAATCCCCAGTCGAACGATAAGCCTCCACCTGTCCGGTTGCCCGCAGCAGCCATAAATCGCTCTTGCCGTCTTGATTATAGTCGAATAGCGCGACCTGATCGCCCTTGTTGAATGCGACGTTCAACCAAGCCTTAGCCGCCTGCGGCTGTTCGTTCCGGCTTCCGCGGTAGCTGCCACTGGTTACGTTAAACGTACCGTTCTGGAAATCGCGAACGACGATATCGCATTGCCCGTCCCCGTCCGCATCGCCCAGCCTTACGAGCGATTCTTTGTCATTGCGGAAACGGACGCTTTGCGCCGGCGTGAACGGAACGTAATCCTGAAGCGAATAGAACGAAAAACCCTCTTCCCGCACGCTTCCGATCAGCTTCTGCAGGATCGACTTCGCTTTCACCGGATAAGTAAATTCGGGCAGTCCGTCCCGAAGAACGGGGTTGCCCTCTCTGTCCAGCACCGGCTGCAAATGCTTGAATTCCAGGAACGGGTGATAAAAGAACGACGCCAGCCGCTTTCCCTTGCCGGTCTGGTTCAAAATAAGCTTCTCGTCCCGATTGTAAGGGATAAACGAGAACGGTGTCGGCACATAGGCCGCTCCGAGCGTCTGCGTGCTCAATCCGGTATTGCGGACGTTTTTGTAAAAGGCCGTTTGCTGGTTCGGCTTGCTCTTGTCATTCTCGTAAATGATACCGAAAAAAGAACGGAACATATCGTCCTGTCCGACAGCCGAATGATAATGCGGCGCCTCCCAAAATTTAGGCGAAATGTCCGCAGCCTTCAGGATCTGGAGACCCGCTTCCAGACGTTCCTTGGCATACGCGGGCTGGCTCGTTTCCGGCAAACCGGCGACGTCGAATTCATTGCCGATTCCCGATTCCTGATGCCCGTCGGAGCGGCGCGTTTGGCCGACTTGATGCGTGTAGCCGTGCATGCCGATGACAGCGCCGTTCTGCTCGGCATTCTTAAGCACGCTCGTGAACGAACGGATATACGGAATGTCCTGGCGGTCGAGCGATTGGTCATATACGGTCATATCGGGCAAGAAATCGAGCCAGCGCGGAATGACGCCGATCTGGTAGCGGACATGCTGCTCCCCCAAATATTCAAGCACGCAACGCAGCTTCCCCAGCTGCTCAGGCGTATCGTACTGCCCGCCCGGTCCAACGTCCTCGAGACGCATCAGGACGACTTTCGGTTCTCCGGATTCGCCCTCCACAGTAAAAAAACGGTCAAAAAAGCTGAGCGTAACCACTACTAATAATAGGGCCATGCTGTAACGGGCCCATGCGCGCTTGTTCATGCTTTTAGGATAACCTCCGAGAAGTAAAAATAAATATTAAAATAAATGAGGAGATGATACGAAGGGGTAGTTAAACGCTTTCATAAGTCGGTATACATTTTATTGTAGCATTTAAAAGCGGTTGTGCATACGGGAAATCCCTTGACGAATCAGGAAAAAAGAGGTATTTACCGGGTCGCATCGCTCAAGAGGCTGTTATCGGAATCGTGCAAATTTTGATGATCCGAATCCATTGGATTTGGCGGCGGAATCATGTAAGGTTAGAAAAACGCATTCGATATAACGCGGAAAGCGAGCGAACGATATGAAGCCATCCGGAACGAAGCTCCAAAAATCCATTACCTGGCTCGAGGGCAGCGCCATGACCGTCGCCGCCGTGGTCGGCACCGGCGTGCTTATCCTGCCGGGACTTGCCGCGCAGCTGGCGGGACCCGCATCGCTTCTCGCCTGGCTCGCCATGGGCATCTTGATCATTCCCATGGCCGTCACGCTCGGCATGCTTGCCGCCCGCATGCCGGATGCAGGCGGCATCGCCGCTTACGCCAGGCGCGCATTCGGGCGGCGGGCAGGCGCCGTTACCGGCTGGCTGTACCTCGGCACCGTGCCGATCGGAGCGCCGATCGCCGCACTGATCGGCGTCAGCTACATCGGGACGGTGATCGACTTGTCGCCGCTAGCCGGATGCATGATCGCCGCTCTCATGATCGCCGCATCCGCGCTCCTGAACATGCGCGGCATTCAGCTTGCCGGCTGGGTGCAGACCGGCATCGTAGCCGCTATCCTGCTGATTCTCGTCTCCGCTATCGCGGCAGCTTTTCCGCACGTGTCGGGCGAAGCATTCCGGCCATTCGCGCCGAACGGCTACTTGCCGGCGGGCTCCGCCTTAACCGTACTTTTCTGGGCGTTCGTCGGCTGGGAAATGATGTCCCATCTGACCGAAGAATTTCATAACCCGCGGCACGTCATGACAAGCGTCTGGGTGACGATCGTGCTCGTCAATGTCATTTATTTCGGCGTCG
Organism: Paenibacillus litoralis; assembly: GCF_046244365.1. Lineage (NCBI taxonomy): Bacteria > Bacillati > Bacillota > Bacilli > Caryophanales > Paenibacillaceae > Paenibacillus > Paenibacillus litoralis. Next base: position 6,563,778 of record NZ_CP176395.1, read on the forward strand.
CTTTCGTCACCGTCGGCACCGGCGTGTATAGGGGCGACAATCCGGCGTCGCTAGCCGGGCTCATCGGCTACGGCTGGGGAAAGCAGGCCGGCGCTATCGTCGGCGTACTCGGCTTTCTGCTCAGCTTCGGCTCGATCCATACGTATTTCGCGGGTTTTTCGCGGCTTATTTACGCGCAAGCGCTAAACGGAGACTTCCCGCGCTATTTCGGAACGCTGCATGCCCGTTTTGCAACGCCGCACCGCGCCCTTGCCGCCGTCGGCGGCGCGGGAATCGCCGTACTGTTGGCCGCATACGCGCTCCACATCGATCTCGTGCCGCTCATGCAGCTCCCGAGCTCGGTGTTCATTTGCCTGTACGTTGTCGCCATGGCAGCCGGAGTCAAACTAGCCCGCGGACTGCTAAGTCCCAAGCTGAAGCGGCTCTCCTTCTTTGGGCTAATATTGTGCCTCGCGATCGTCCCGTTCGCAGGCTGGGTCATCCTGTATCCGGCGGCCATTGCCGGAATCGGCTACTGGTACAGCCGCAAACAAGCTGCGAAAATAGCGGTGCGGGAAAGCATGGAACGCTTGCAGTGAAACGCGGTCGCGATAAGCGGGAAGAGCAAGAGAGTATTCCCGTGATTCGTTGGCGGCGTGGTTGCGGTAATTGCCGCTGCGTGAAGATTAAGAGCCTTTCGGGGCTTCTAAATTGCTCGTTCTCGCCTAAAACGAGCAAATAGGAGCCTCCACGGACTCTTAATCCCGCCGCTTTGCCGGATTTAGCCGGCTGCGTGAAGACTAAGAGCCTTTCGGGGCTTCTAATTCGCTCGTTCTCGCCTAAAGCGAGCAAATAGAAGCCTCCAGGGGCTCTTAATCCTGCCGCTATGCCGGATTTAGCCGGCTGCGTGAAGATTAAGAGCCTTTCGGGGCTTCTAAATCGCTCGTTCTTGCCTAAAGCGAGCAAATAGAAGCCTCCAGGGGCTCTTAATCCCGCCGCTATGCCGGATCTAACCGGCTGCGTGAAGATTAAGAGCCTTTCGGGGCTTCTAATTCGCTCGTTCTCGCTGTATAGGAGCCTCTAGAGGCTCCTATTCCTCTTCGAGCCCCTATACCGCTGCACGCACGCTACGCCGGGGCACCGTCGCGGCTCGATCAAGCCGGCTTCTCCGCGACGATGCGCAGCCGCTTGTAGTCGGCGGTCCAGACGCCGGACGCGGCGTCGAACAGCTTGCTTCGCGCAGCTTCTTCCGCGTTAGCGTAAGCTTCCCGCTTCGCGGTTTCGCTCATGCCGGCGAAGAAAGCCCCGGCGAAGGCGTCGAGCCAGTCGCGGAAGCCGTTCTCCCCGTCGGCGAGCTGCGTCGGACGGTCCCAGTGGAGCGCCATGCGGACGATGAAGCCAGCTTGCCCCAGCAGCGACGCGTATTCGCCCACCGTCGGAAAGTACCACGGGCATCTCGCAGCAGCATCAATCCCCTGTGCGGCGAGCGCATCCCGGATCGAGTGCCGGATAGCCGCAACGTTGCCGGCGCCGCCGAATTCCGCCACGAACCGTCCGCCTGGCTTCAGCGCCGCCATTACGCAGCCGATCACATCGGCGGGCCGCTTCATCCAGTGAAGCGCCGCGTTCGAAAACACCGCATCGACCTTTTCCTCAAGCGCGAACAGCTGCCCGTCCGTCGTTTCGAAGCGCAGCCCCGGATATTTATTACGGGCCCTCGCAATCATTTCCGGCGACGCATCGATGCCGTATACGAAGGCGCCGCCTTCCGCGAGACGCTGCGCCAAGTCGCCCGTGCCGCAGCCCAAATCGAGAATCCGCTTCTCCTCAAGCGGGCCCAGCAATTCGATCAGCTCCGACCCAAGCTGCGAAACGAATGCCAGCTTCTTATCGTATTGCTGAGCATTCCATTTTTGTCCTAAAGGATGTTGCGATTTCATATCTCCCACTCTCCTTTGCCGCTAATTATCCTCCTGCATCAGTTATAAGTCCAATATATAATTAAACTCGACATAATAGTTATTACCTATATATTTAGCATAAGTACTCTAAAAACAGTATTTTTCCTATGACTACATCACAACCCTTTATTCGGTTAGTTTGTACGCCAATACGCCTCGATCGCATCGCAGCATCGCAGCATATGCCGCCCCCAATTCCACACCGAAACGGCCTATCACCGCAAAAAAACCTCCAAAACCGCTAAAAAGCGGGAATTGAAGGTTAATTTTTGCAGATCCTATATCCAATCCATTAACTAACGGACTTCAGCACGCCGTTCCTCCTTACACGAACCAAACGGATTTTACAATATGTTTTTCATTAATTTGCAAGTTAGTTGAGAAAACGGCAGGCGATCTTCTGGCCGGCTGCTGTTTTGTTATTATTTGAGCTATCGTTCCTCGTCAGCGTAATAGGATATATCAACGTTATTTATCAAACAATCCTCTGCCAATCAAGTTTGCAGTAACCGGCTTCTTTCCGATTTCTCGTGACCATATAGACAATTGACCGATGTGGTTGTTAAGAGATAATAAAGAAATAGACCGGGACACCTTGTACATAGGCAGCCCCGGTTTATTTAATCGCCTAGATAATATATAAAATTGTGTTAGACTCAATGCCATATTGGATTACTTCCCAAGTTTAAATCGAATAATTAATTTGTAGACTGCCATTCAACTATCGATACCCGTTAAATCCCTTGCTTTCCATCTTGATATGGATATCTACGCAAGAATACCCCCTGCAACTGCTTCTGCATTCATCTGTTTAAAGTCATCAAGTGAAAGCAGACCTGCATCTACTTCATTCACAATAAATCCTAATTCAACCAGTACAGACGCGCCTTTAAACTCTCGAACCATGTGCAGATTCGCTTTTTTCTTTCCACGATCTTTACGCGCATTTCTGGTCCATAGTTGAGCACCAAGGGTATGAATATCATCTTGCAGTGCAGCAGACTTACTATCTGATCCATCCGTTGTATAGATAAATGTTTCAAAGCCGTTTGCACTTGGATTTGTTGCACTATTGATATGTACAGATACAAGGCCCGCAGCACCTTGTTTATTTGCCCATGATGTACGTTCTGATAGGCTCATAGTTTTATCGATATCACGCGTCAAGCGTGCATCAATACCATGTGCTTTTAAGATATTAGCAATGCGTTTGCTAATATCTTAAGTTAAGTTTTTCTCTTGCAGACCATTTCCAACGGCACCTGAATCTGTACCACCGTGACCAGCGTCAATAATAAATGTTTTCATGATTGTTTTCCCTCCTGATTATTTAGCAACTACTTGCCAAGATAATCCATTCACATTAGAGATACCGTTATAAGTTAAATCTATATCCAACAAGTATCGAGTAGTTGCTGATGTAACTTCAAGCACAACATCAAACTGTAATACTGTAGTGTTTAAAGTGTTTCGAGTGGCATTAGTGGCAGTTGTTAAAGTACCTGTTGTGACTACTTTAAGATGTCCAGCCATATTACTTGCGTTGTAGTCCATCGCGGAGCTAATGAGTATCTGCCCTGATTTCTCATTTGTGTTATTACCACCTTTGTTGATTGGTAATGCAGTAACTACCGCAGCAATCATGTTGCCTTGTGACAAACCTTCTGATAACAATCCACCAAACAAAACAAGTTTTTGCGTGGTTGGGTCAATCAGTGCTTTCCCTTTTCGGGTTTTAACACGTGGGTATGAAATCGAATTAGCACTTAATGTTAGACCAACTTCACCTGACCTTCGTGTATCAGAACCAACAGAAACATTGTCGATCTTTGCACCAACAGCAGGTAGTTCAACAAGTCGTGAAAAAGCTCGGTTATTCATTTGAGGATTGTTTAAAGACACTCCACTTCCGTCACCACTGACAACATGAATCTCTTTATCCGTACTGACTTTTAGATCATTAAAAATAACCGATCCAAACGGTGTATTCGGCTTCTTAATAATTCCAAGCAACGTAGTATCGTTATTTGTAATATAAACCGCATAATTTTCAACAACAACGTTTACAACGGAACTAGCAACTATATCAGAGAAGTCAAATATGTACTGTCCCTTCGGACGTTCACCGCCCATAGTTTCAGTTGTGATGCCAGCACAACGCCCGAATTTAAATAGAGAACCGTCTGCACCACAATCATCGGCTGCATGGCTACTGAGGTGAGAGTAAGCATAAGGGATGCTAGGGATAGATATCACACCATTTGCGTCGGCAGCGTACCCAATCATAAAAGGGCTTGTGCACCCATTCGCATAAGGATTGTTAACATCTGTCGATGTACCATACATTGAATAAGGGTATTTACACGCTCGAAAAACTTCACTCTTAAATGATGAATTCCACGTATGAGACGAACGACCAATTAACCAACCGCGATAGCTCACAGATTCAAAATTGATTTGTTCTGCACCACCAGATCCAATATAAAACCCGATTCCAGTTTGATTGTTATCTTTATTTACAATCTGCAAATTTCCTAAAACAAAGTCACGGAAGAATGTATTTGATGCAGAATAAAAACCTTGACTACAACCAACAAAATCGAAATAAGATGATTCAGTTCCATCGCCTGTGATCGTAATACCTAGGGTTTGTCCGACTTTAAACTGATCAATATTAATTGGTGAGAGACTGAGAATTCTTCCAGAAAAGTGGATATTTTTTAAAACTTTTAGTGCTGCAACAATAGCTGAGTAATCATTTGTTGTCCCATCTAGTAATGCGCCAAACCATTCAAAATAACCTTCTTTTGAATCATAAAGACGAGAAAAAACACCACCATCTACACATGAAATAATTGTCCCGTTGTTGTCAGTATCTGTTGAGTTTTCAATATAAATAAAATCTCCACCGCCCTTATTTGTTCCAGCCTTATGTGATTTTAATGTAATGACCTGTCCATCTTGACGAGGCTTAAATAAACGTAATGCAGATACAGATTCAACTACTTGTGTGATTTTATTGTTAACATTTTGATTAACCGTTCGATTGTCACTCGGATCGGCGTATGCTTTCATGACCGTCCCGTTAGCAATCGCGCTCGCGGCGACAGCGACTCCCGCCATCCCCAGTGAAGCTAGCAGCTTCCTTCTGCTTATAATGCTTTTTTCTTGCTTTTCTTCTTGCAGTTCCGTTACATTCGTTCTTTTTTCCTCTAACATGTCAGATTCCTCCTCGTATACTGATAGCCTCTCGGCATTCGCCGAGGCTTACGGGACAAGGCTTTGCCTTATCCATCCAAACGGCTTTCCTCCTACTTTCGCAGGGGGATTTTTTCATTCAGCCACAACCCGAACTGGAAAAAAACCTTTCAGAATACGGCTGATTTTTTGTCGAAATCACTTGACTTTTGGAAATTGCCCCAATAATCGCGCGGGAGGGATATGTATTCCCTTACTACCGACTGCGGGGTGTTTTTTTGAAACCTGACTTTATTCCTCATCGTCTTTATCAGGATTTCGAAGTGGAACAGCTTCAGACCCATTACACTGGCGGCATCCTTGTCATTACTAATAACCAATGGGCACTCATTTCCAAGCTCTGGATTACCGACTTCTCTCGCATGACAACCATGCTTCGTCCGCTTTATGACGATAAGGGACCTAAGCCTCGCGACCCGGCTTCCATGCTTCGTTCGTATCTCTTAAATCTGCTTATTCGTCCCCAACTAAGCGTCACCAAGTGGGTGGACGAAATGCATACCGTTCCGCTTTACGCTATTCTTAGCGGTTTTGAACCTGGCGATATTCCTGGCGTCGGCACCTTCTACGATTTTTTCCGGCGTCTTTGGGCAGCTGAGCGAAAACACTACACGCCCAAAAGGAAAAGTGCCGCCCGAAAGCGCAAACCCAAGAAGGGAAAGAAGGGAGAGAAAGCCCCTACCGCCACACCCGGTCGCGTCAAGCGAATGGTCGAGTGGATCCTGCCTCGGCTTGATCAGAAGAAGCCTTTGCCGTCGGATCGCCTGTTTGATTTTTTTCAATCCCAAATCCTTGCGGTTTCGGCGAATTTAGGTTTGCTGGGGGACATGAGTCGTCTGAACGCTGCCGGTGATGGAACACCGGTAGTCACGTCCGCCCGTCCCCGCAGCAAACCGTTGGTACACGCACCGCAAGGACGGACTCAAAACATTACGAGAACGAATCTTCACACAAGTTGCATAACGCGTTTTAAAAAATACCCTTCAAAAATTGGGATAGTCTGCCTTTTTTCGAAAATGGTTTTCAACATCCAGTTTTTCCAGCCCATCTCTCCAATTTTTCAGCAAACCCGCCCCTTTCAGCCCAAGTAATCCCGAGAGGCTATGAACCTAGCTTCCGCCGCTCCGTACGGACGCCGGTCAGTTCGCTGCCGTCCTTCGCCGCCCTACCATCAAGCTTGCAGTTCGGACAACGCGATTTTACGCACCTTCAGACGCGTTAAGCAAATGCCGTCGTCCGCTTCGCCCGCACAATAAGCAAGCAGCACGGCGCTGCCGGTAAAATGAATCGATACATAGCAGCAGCCGTTGCCGTCCTCTTCCCGTTCCACGGCGAAGTGGCCGCTCCACGTCCTGCCCTCATCCTTGCTGACCGCTCCGATCAGAGGCGTCCGGCCCCAGCTGTGCTTCTCCAGCTTGCGCGTATTATAGACCGGAATCGGGTTCCATACCGCGAGGAGCTCGCCGTTAAGCGGATTGCGCTTCATGGACAGCGGCGAGCAAGGCGAAGTAAAGGCCGACGGCATAGGCACGCTCCACGACTCGCCTCCATCATGGGAGAACGTCTCGTACTGGCAGCCGAGATCCGTGCGCGCCCAACCCCAGAGCGTTCCGTTCGCAAGCTCGATGACGCCCGGCTCCTGCATGTCGCTCCGCGAATTTGGCGATCCGATCGAGCAAAAATTACGCGCCTCGCGCCAAGTTGCGCCGTCGTCGTCGGACAAGAAGAAGAACGTGATCGCTCTCCCGTCGAATTTGCCCCATTCGGTATCGCTCGTTTTCATCCGGTGCATGCCGGCAGGGACGACAAGTCTTCCGGATGATAAACGCACCACCCTGTCGTTATTCGTCACGTAATAGCCCGCTCCGGGCACGCAGCATACCGGATCTCCCCAAGTCGCTCCCTCGTCGGACGAATGGCGCAGATGCAGGCGCATATCGTGCCAGCCGAAGCGCAGCAAGTAAAACAAGCCGATGCCGCCGTCCGACATCCGCAGAAGCGAAACGCTCATAATGTTGAGCGCGTCATGATCTTCCGGTTGCGCGATGACGGTATCGTCCGTCCAAGTATCGCCCCCGTCGGGCGAATAGCGGACTGCTATGCACGCTTTGGCGAAGTCGTCATGCGAATCTCCGGTAAACCGGCTGTACGCGAACATCAGCCTGCCGTCCAACATGTCCAGAAAAGCGCCTTCGCTGTTCCGCGGATTTCCTGCGCCGGGACGCAAATCAAGTACGATCGTTCCTCTTTGTTCCATCTTTTTCTCCACTCCCTCGGGTTAATAAATGATTTAGCCTTTCAGCGATCCGGTAAGGACGCCTTTGACAAAATGCTTTTGCAAAAACGGATAGACGAACAAAATCGGCAAAGTCGTCACCACGATCATCGCGCCCCGCAAGCTTTGCGCCGTCGGCTTGTTCGCCACGCCGTTCATCATCTCCGCATCGAGATCCTGACTGGAGAAGGAGAGCACGATTCTCCGCAGCAGCACCTGCACAGGCATCAGTTTGGAATCGTTGATGTAGATGGTAGCGTCGAACCATGCGTTCCAATGCCCGACGGCGTAGAACAAGCCGATCGTAGCGAACGTGGGCAGACTGAGCGGAAACACGACGCGCGTTAGAACGGTCAGCGGCCTGGCTCCGTCGATCGTGGCTGATTCGATCAGGCTCTCCGGAATTTGCCCGAAAAAGTTTTTCATGATGAGCAAGTTCCATGCGCTGATAAGCCCCGGCACGATCATGACCCAGAACGTATTGGTCAAATGCAGGTACTTCAACAGCAAGTAAGTCGGTATCAAGCCGCCGCCGAACAACATGGTTATAAAGACGACCGTAATGAACCCATTCCGTCCCGGCATATCCTTTCTGGACAAGCCGTAGGCGAGCATCGACGTAAAAAGCAGGTTGAGCGCCGTGCCGACTGTGACGCGCAGGATCGTAATGCCGTAAGCGTGATACAGCATCGACCCTTCCGACAGCAGCACCTTATACGCGCTCAAATCGAGCTTTTCGGGTATAAGAATGAAGTTCCCTCTGCGGATAAGCTCGCTTTCCCCGACGAACGACGTAGAAACGATCGCCAGAAAAGGAACGATAAACGCAAGCGACAGCAGGACGAGAAAGACATAATTGAAAGCTTGAAACGCCGTTTCGCCGCCGCTCTGGCGGCTTCGGACCTTAAGTACCGCCATACTACCAAATCCCTTCCTGACCGAACTTTTTGGCCAAATAGTTGGTGCCCACAACGAGAATGAAGGCGATCACCGATTTGAATAAACCGACTGCAGAGGCAAACGAATAGTTGACTTCGACCAAGCCTTTCCGGTATACGTAAGTATCGATAATATCGGCGACCTCGTATACTGGCGGCGAGTAGAGCAGGAATACCTGCTCGAAACCGGCGTCCATAATATGCCCGATCGATAAAATCAGCAAAATGATCGCGATATGGCTTATGCCCGGGAGCGTAATATGGCGAATTTGCCGGATGCGTCCGGCGCCGTCGACCTTCGCCGCCTCGTACAGCTGCTGGTCGACGCCGGCGATCGCGGCCAAATAAATGATCGTGCTCCATCCGACTTCCTTCCAGATGCCCGAAACGACGAGCACCGAGCGGAAATAAGCGGAATCGTTCAAAAACGGAATCGGCTCGATGCCGAGCTGCTGCAGCAGTCCTTTAATAAAGCCGTCGTCGGCGCTAAGCAGTGCGGTCAGCAAACCGGCCACTATGACCATCGACAGGAAGTGGGGCAAATACGAAATCGTCTGCACGACCCGTTTGAATACGGCGTGCCTCACTTCATTGATCAGCAGCGCCAGCAGGATTGGAGCGGGAAATCCGAAAACGATCCGATAAAAGCTGATCGTCAGCGTATTCCCCATGATGTCCCAGAAATAATACGACGAAGCGAAATCGCGAAAATGCTTGAGACCTACCCATTCCGAAGAAAAAATACCCTTCAGGCCGTCGAACGGCGCTACTTGCTTGAACGCGATAATGACGCCGTACATCGGTCCGTAATGAAAAATCAGGAAATAAAGCATACCCGGAATGACAAGCGCGTAATGCAGCTTATGCTTCTGGATTAATCGTAACGTCTTAGCATTCAATGGCTGACCCTCTCCGTTTCCTCCCGTCGGAGCCGGCAAAATCCCGTCCGGGGGAGCGCCGCCGATCGCTTGCGCCCCCTCCGAACGAGGCGTTATTTGCCTTTCACCCGGTTATTCTCCGCTGTATAGGCATCGATCCACTTGTCGAGCCCTGCTTTATAGAGCTCCTCGATAAACTTGTCGTATTCGCCGATCGCTCTTGCCCCGGTAATGAACTTGATCGTTTCTTGCTCGATCATGCGGGTGATGTCTCCGGATGTCGGCACCTTCTCGTTGATCGCTTTCGTGTCGAACTTGTAATCCACGTCCGCGAGCCCGATCTTTTTCACCCGGTCCATGTTCGTTATATATTTGCGGATGAAATCGAATTGCGGTGTGAACGAAGGGTCGTTCTTCTCGTACTGAACCGTGTAGGCGAACGACAAGCCCGGAATGAGATCCCCCATGTAGTCGGTATTCAAGCCTTCGATGATCCGTTTCGCTTTGTCCGTATATTTCCAATGCTTGCCTTCGATGCCGAAAAACAGCGTGAAATAATTTTCGATATCCGAATGCACCCAGTCGATCAGCTTGATGGCCGCTTCGGGATTTTTCGCGTTTTTGTTGATCATGATGCCGCTCGTGGCCACGCCGCCCAGCGTCGTCACGTTGCCTGTCGGCCCCTTCAGCTCCGCGGCTACGCCGTATTTCGCCTCCGGCACGTTCTGTCTGAGCAGATGCTCGTTGGCGGTTATCGTCGTATTCCAAACGATGCCCGAAGCGACGCGGTTTTGTTTCACCAGCTCGATTTGACGAGTACGGTTGGAGGAGAACGCTTCCTTGAAAAGGTAGCCTTTCTTGTACCAATCGGCCATTTTCGCGACAAAATCGCGGTATCCCGGATGCAGCTGCGGCGGCTTCACCTTGCCGTCCTTGTCGACCCAGTTGCCGTAGCCCACATCCATGAAGCCTGCGGCGAATCCGCCGTTCAGGGAAGCAAGATCGGTCAGCAGCGGAATCGTCTGTCCGGAGCCGGCCGGGTCCTGATCCTTGAACGCCTTTAATACGTTCTCGAATTCGTCGATCGTCTTCGGCATTTGCAGGTTAAGCTTCTTCAGCCAATCTTCACGGAGAAGCACGCCGTTGCCGGCAACAGGCGCTCCGGTCGGAATACCCCATATTTTCCCGTCCGACGTAGACAGAGCGTCCCACGCCATTTTCCAATCGGAAGGCCACAGCTTGCGGATGTTGCTCCCGTATTTGTCGAGCAAGTCACCGATCGGCCGGGCGGCTCCGTTCGCCTGATGGGTCGCCATGTTGCCGGTGAATATGTCCAGCGGCTCGTTGGAGCTGAGAAGCACGTTTAGCTTATCCGTCTCCGACCCTTTGGGCGGAATGATCGGCACGATTTCGATGCCGATTTTGTCCATGACGACTTTCTTGATTTCTTCCACCGCTTCCGGCTTGCTGACCGTATTGCTGCTGGCGAGATTGCCGAAGTTCGCGTATACGTAAACCTTTTCGATCTTTTTGGCCGCGCTCGGACTCGCCTCGTTTCCTTTACTGTCCGCCTTGCCTTCTTCTTTGGAGGAACAGCCGGCGACGGCTCCCGCTAGCAGCAGAGCAGCCGCGGCCGAAATCCCGATTTTTCTTTTGAACACGTTCGTAGCCCCTTTCGTAATCGTTTTCAATCGATCCAGCGATGCGTTCCGCGACAACGCACAGTGCACTGTGATTGCAAGTATAGGCTTACAGGGCTACAAATAGGAATGCCGCAGCTATGACACGCACCTCACTGCGGTGACATTTCTCATCATATTGGTATGCACGTCATCGTTGTGGTATCGCCTCTACATGCCGCTTCGCGCCTTGCGGTACTCGCCGGGCGTCATGCCGATGCACTCGCGAAACAGCTTGATGAAATAGTCGCTTTTTATATAACCGACCCTTTCGCCGATTTCCTTGATCTTCAAGTCCGTTTCGAGCAGAAGCTCCTTTCCTTTCTCCATGCGAACCTTCGTCAAATAATCCGAAAACGATTGTCCGATGTTCTCTTTGAATATCCGGCTCAAATAAGACGGATTCAGGCGGAGCCGATCGGCGATCTGAACGAGGGAAAGCGGCTTGTCAAGCTCGCTGCGGATAATCGCAACCGCCTGAACCACGTACCGGTTGTTTTTCTCCCGAAAAGCCGTACCGAATCCCGAAGCCAGCGTCATGATCAGCCTCCGCAGCCATTGCACCGCTTCCTGCAGATCGTCTTTATGGAGCAGCGCCTCATACAGATTGTTCTTCTCCCCCGTCAGTGCGGAAAAATCGATGCTCATCCGGCCGGAGGTCGCCACCAGGCTGCCCAACAGCCGCATAAGCGCGTATTGGATTTGACGGACATGCAATCTGCCCTTCTCGCCGCCGATGTCCCTGACGATCAGGTCGAGAATATGCAGCGCCTGCTCCGTATCCCCGTTCACGATGTACGTGTTCAGCGCCTCTTCTTTGTCGGAAGGATAATGAAGCGCGGCGGTTCCTTCCAGCCTGACGTCCTCGATATAAATGACTTGACCCGTACCGAAAATCCCGCGATACCGCAGCGCTTCTATCGCCTCGGCGTACGCTCTGTCCAGTTCGCCCGCATAAGCGCACGGCTTGCCGATCCCGATGGAGCAGCCGATGCCGGGACGTTCCCCGATCGTACGAATCAGCTGCTCGGCGCAAGCGAACAGCTCGGATAATTCGCGCGGCTGGCCATTGACGATTACGACGAACGTCCCGTCGGCAATTTCGCTGACCATTCGCTTCCACGTGGCCGGGAGACCGGCGCCGATCGAATCCGTAATGAGAACCTTGTTCAAGCTTTCGCTCTCCGCATCGGCCGGCTGACCGTCCGTCCGCTCCAGCGAGACGACCATCAGCAGCAATTGCTCCAGTTCGATATCGAAGCCGAGATAGTCCAGCCTCTCTATAAGATAGTCCCGCTCGAACGAATGGGGGCGAAGCAGCGAGCGCACGAACGTTTCCTTGTAGGCGGGCAAGCTTTCCTTCAGCCGGTGGCGCAAGCTCCAGCGGTCCTCGAACGCGTCCTCCAGACTGCTGCGGATGACGTGCCATTCGCCCGTCGTCGCGCCGGCATACCGGTCGTCTGTGCTCTTAATAAACTGCAGCATGCGGCGGATCGGCGCATACAGATTCCGGGCGAGCAGCAGAGCGAGCAGGCATGCAGCGGCGGCAAGCACGCAGCAGTATAGCACGATCATGCTTTTGACCTTGGCGACGCTGCCGTATAATTCGCCTAGCGGAGTGGCAAAAACGAACGTCCAGCCGAGCCTCTCCGATTTGACCCATGTCACGAACAGGCGCTCTCCCTCCACGCCCTCCTCGAAAAAGCTTTGCTCGCCGCGATTTTGCTTCTGCCAGATCGGATTTTCGCCGATACGCACGTTCATGGGATTGGCCGAATCGTAAAGCATCGGCTTCCCGCCCGAGGACATAACGAAAAAGGGCCGATCCGCCTCGCTGCCCGTTCTGCGCACGAAGCTTTCGTATATTTTGTCCGCATCGAGATTGATGACGAGCACATTGCCTTCAATCGACGTTTTGTAAACGAGCGGGATTACATTTAGAAAGCTGCCTTCCGCCGTCTTTGCGCTGCGCATATCGAGAATCATCGGCAGCGCAGGATCGCTGCGGGAGAATCGGTTCCAGCCTTCGTCATAGAAACGGTCCGGCTCGTAAACGAGCAGATCGGACGTCAAAATCAATTTTTTGACGCTGTCGTAATAATAGACCGAGTTGATGAAGTCATTGGAAAGCTTCAAGGCCCGCATATTGCTCAGCGCCTGTTTTTTACCATGCAAATAGGATTCGAGGGCAGGCAAATCCTCGTCCTTGAGCTCTCCCGTCAGCATCTCGTAATACGATCCGCGGGGAAACAGCTCGAATTGGCGCATCGTCGTGCCCTCCAGCGTCAGCTGGCGGAAGCTGCTGCCGATCTGATCGATCATCATTTCCATGGCGTTGGCGGTCTGGTTCAAATAATTGCCGTTCGCCTCGCGAAGCTCCTGCTGAACCGTGGCTTTTACGTTCTGGTAGTACACGATACTGGTTGCGAGCATGGGCAGCAAAGATAAAATCAACGCGATGATGATCACTTTGTAGTAGAAATGTCGCTTTTGAACGGTATGAGGCCATTTCATGCGCATAGACGTCACCTCGAATCGGATTTGTATGAAATGTAAGCGTTTACAAATAGGGCGATACCTGTTGGCTTTCATGAGAATCGTTGCTTCTCATGTGCGCTTTTTCGTAATATGGTATGACCAAAATAGCTCTAGTATTAGTGTAGCCGATAGCCTCTGCGGAATCAACCCGGTTCTTTCAATATTACTACCGGCCGACATACGTATCAAAGGGCAATATCCCCTAAAAAAAGGCGTATTGTTACAGAAACGTAACCGTCCCTTCATCTTGCCTTAATATTGCTGCTTCATAATAGGCAGTGACCCCTATTTGATATATATACTTAACGGCCTGCTCCGATCGGAGCAGGCTACTTTTTTTGGGGGCATCGCAGCTGCCGCGACACCGATACGGACAGCGTCTTGCGGTCACCGCTTTGCAAAAAGCAGCGATCGGCATCGGAGACATCGCGGAATCGCTCGGCTACTGCGGGCTTCCTTCTTCCACTGTACGTTCAAGAGTCTGACCGGCCACTCAAAAAGCAGCAATCGTCATAGCCGCCCAGCAGCTTTGCAACCTCCGCTCAGGCGGACGGCAGCTGCTGGAATGATGTGATCGGGATAGCGGTCTCTCGAGCGCTTATTTCCCGTTAATCAGCCCCGTTCGGAGCAATAGCGGATTTCGAAGGCGTTATTTCGTCATTTCCGGTAGAGGTCTGGTCTAATCAGTCGAATAAGACCGCGAGAATCCCTTATCCTTACTCATATGGGTGATGAACCGTAAATAGCGCCTCCAAAATCCGCTATCCGTCCGATTGATCCTGCGGCTGTAAAGCATACTGCGAGAATCCGTTACGTTGTCAGCCAACACGTACCGCCCCGTCTTGCACGGAGAGCTGCGCGCAGTGCAGCATCCCCCTTGTTGCTTATCGTGTGAAACATATAAATTCCTATATTTTAAACAAACGGCCAGCCGCAGTAGGCTGACCGTTCTCGCACGCATTACTTTTTGGCTGAAAGCCAATCGCCAAGCGCTTGAATTTCTTCGTCCTTCAATTTGCTCTTGTAGCTTGGCATGCCGCCGCCGCCGTTTTGGATTTTGGCCGTAATTTTATCTTTATCCAGCTTGCCGCCGACCTTCTGCAGGTTCGGCCCCATTTTGCCGCCCAGATCCGCGCCATGGCAAGAGACGCAATTCTGCTTGTAAATCGATTCGGCGTTCGCAGCCGCAGTGGTTGCCGCCGGACTAGCCGACCCGGCCGCCGGTGCGCTCGATGGAGACGGCGAAGCGCTCTTGTTCCCGCCGCCGCATGCGGTAAGCGCAAGCGTCAAAGCCGCCGCAGATACGAGCATCGCTATTTTCCTTTTCATTCCGGTACCCTCCTTTAAATGAATCCGATAATAAGGCTTGGATCGATGCTTGGATGAATCATCCAATTGGTTCTCTTCTAGGGTACACTTCGGGACATGGCCTAGCAAGTGACAAATCGATGAACCCTCAGCCGATCCGCTCATATACCCGGTCATTTCCGTCTTTAGACGCCAGCTTGTACGCACCGGACGCGACCTGGCCGTCGATTAGCCGGCAAACCGCCGAGTAAATAACCGGCTTTTGCGTCAAATACCGGCCATCGGGCGCGCCTTCATTGCGGATAAGCAGCTCGCAAATGATTCTTGCGCTTTGCACGCCTTCCTGCAAATAGCGAATGACTGCCTCGCGCTGGCGCTCGGTCAGCTTGTCGCCGCTCTTCGCCGATCCGGCCGGTGCACCGTACATTGCCGAAAAGTCGAACGTCATGGCGTTCGGTTCGGCGGCAGCCCCGCTCCTTGCCTCGGGCTCTTTCGCCGCGGGAGGCTCCGCGAACAGATCGAAAGTAAGCTGGTCGCCGCTATCCGCGAACAAATCCAGCTGCTGCAGGCCCGCGACCGGCTTTGGCTCCTGCCTCGCCGGCTCCGGCTTCTTCAGCAAGACGGAGCCATCCGGGCGGACGCCGCTCGCTCCCTCGGCGTCGAAAGTCCTGGCAGCTCCCGCTCCCCGCGGTACCGCTGCGCTTTGCTTCTGCCGCGGCGTCGCGTCCAGATGCTCGCGGATGAGCGCCTTCAGCTTCGCCACTTGACGTTCCAACAGCGGCAAGCCCAGCTCTATATGCTCGGCAATGTCCGCGGTCAGCTCCAAGCCCGCCGGTATGTCCCGGACGACGTCTTGCCATTTCCAGCCTTCGGTTACTTTCCTTAATATTTCCGACAGCTCGTAATCTATGACGTTAAAGCCCTTCAAAATGGCTTGTACCGTACGCGCGTCGATTCCCGTATGCATTTCCAGATGGTCGATGCCGAACCGTTTCACTTCGCCGGTCGCTTTGTTCTGTACCGTATGCTGGTAGCGGAGCGACCGTCCGCACTCGCACGGATACGCCTCGCTGACATGCCCGGCGTCGATATATCCGACGTAGATCCAGTCGCTCAGCAAGCTTTCGATGTCCTCATAGGAGGCCGATTCCGGTATGACCGCGCCTTTTTGCTCCGCCATTTGCCTGGCAAACTGCGTTCTTCTTCCCCGCTTCATGCGTTCTTCCAAGAACGCCCGCTGCTCCTCGGGCAGCGTCCGAAAAACCGCATCTCTCTCCTCGACAGACAGCAGACTTTGCTGCTTCATTGCACTCGCCTCCGTCCCTTGCCGCTCATCCGGCGCTTATCCCATTATAACGCATATCCAAGCGACGGTCAGCCCACGAACGAAAAGCGGTTGACGCCCATGCTGGGCACACAAGAAAAAAGCCCCTTGAGGGAGGGCTTTTCAATTTCATAGTCAAAGCGAGCGCACTAATTTCGGTTAAAAACAACCAGCTTCATTTCAGTCAGTTCTTCAATGGCATATTTGATGCCTTCACGCCCCAGACCGCTTTCTTTCACCCCGCCATATGGCATATGATCGAGTCGGAACGTCGGAATATCGTTGATCATGACCCCGCCGACATGCAGCTTCTCCGCAGCGTTCAGAGCGGTATGCACGTTATCCGTGTATATGCCAGCCTGCAGGCCGTATACGGAATGGTTCACCAAATCGATAGCTTCGTCCACAGAGCGAACTTTATTGATCAACACGATCGGAGCAAACACTTCTTTGCAGGATACTTGAACCGTTGAGGGAACATCGAGCAGTACGGTAGGCATAAGAATCCCATTTTGGGCAGTCCCCCCGAAAGCAACGGTCGCGCCGCTCCCCCGGGCTTCCTCGATCCAATCCAAGGCACGCTTTACTTCCCGCTCCGAAATCATGGCAGACACATCCGTCTCCGTATCGAGCGGATCTCCAAGCTTCAACCTTTTCGCAGCCGCAATAAATTTCTCTGTAAACTCCTCGTATTTCTCCTCCAGGACATAAACGCGCTGCAAGGAAATGCACACCTGGCCTTGGAACGAAAAGGCGCCTGCGACACAGCGGGATATAAGGGAGTCCACATTTACGTTTGCATCGACGATGACTGCAGAGTTCGAGCCAAGCTCCAGCGTAACCCGTTTGAGCCCCGCTTTGGCGCGAATTCCGATTCCGACCGTAGGGCTTCCTGTAAAAGAAATCACATTGACGCGAGGATCCGTAACGATCTGGTCGCCAATTATTTTTCCGTCACCGGTTATAACATTCAAGGCGCCTGCCGGAAGCCCGGCCTCCATGAACAGCTCTGCCACGAAGAAGGCTGAAAGCGGCGTCAATTCCGCAGGTTTCAGAACGACCGTGTTGCCCGAAGCGATGGCTGGACCCAGCTTGTGAGCGACCAGATTCATCGGAAAATTAAAAGGCGTTATGGCCCCGACCACCCCTATCGGTTCCCGCATCGTATAGGCAATGCGGCCTTCTCCGCCGGGAGCTGCATCCAATGCTATCGTTTCGCCGTGTATCCGCTTCGCTTCCTCGGCAGCAAACTTATACGTTTGAATCGTTCGATCGACTTCCGCATACGCTGCTTTTAACGGCTTAGAGGCTTCGGATGCAATGACGCGGGCAGCTTCTTCGCGACGATCCTCCAGCAAGCGGGACACGGACTCCAAAATACGGGCCCTTTGGTGGGCCGGCATATTCCGCATGACCGGTTTACAGCGAACCGCCGCCTCGATGGCCAGATCCGCCTCCGCAAGGGTAGCGGAAGCGATTTCTCCCAGTACTTCTTTAGAGTAAGGAGAATATAGCAAGGAATAGTCCTTCGTCTGCACCCATTTCCCGTCAATCAGCAAATGTTTTTTCATAAGGGTTGCTCTTCCTTTCCAGCCCTAAACCGTTGTTGTACAGAGTTCGTTCATCGCTTCGCTGATGATGTCCAAACCTTCCTGCAATTGTTCGTCCGTGATCGTCAACGGCGTCAAGAACCGAATCACATTCCCGTGAACGCCTGCACTTAGCATAATCACGCCTTTTTTATAGCTAGCCTTGATTAACTCCGAAACAAATTCCTTGTCGGGCTTGCCTGTGTAAGGATCAACGAACTCAATCGCGCACATGGCGCCTAAACCGCGGACGTCCCCGATGCCCGGGAACTCCTTCCGCAGCGAAAGAAACCGGTTTTGTATGGTTTCACCTATAACCCGAGCTCTTCCCGGAAGGTCCTCGCGCAGCATCTTCTCGATAACGGCAAGCGCCGCCACACAACCGAGCGGGCTTCCGCCATAGGTACCGCCGATTTCGCCCGGATTCGGGGCATCCATAATCTCAGCTCTGCCAACGACTGCGCTTATCGGAAAGCCGGCCGCCAGCGACTTGGAAAGCGTCATCAGATCGGGTTCGATCTCAAAATGCGTGGAAGCAAACATTTCCCCCGTCCGTCCAAACCCGGTTTGAATCTCGTCGGCAATAAACAAGATGTCATGCTTCTTGCAGATGTCATAAACGCCTTTCACAAACCCCTTCGGCGGAACGATAAAGCCTCCCTCGCCTTGAACCGGCTCCATGATGACGGCCGCCAGCTCTTCCGGAGCGGCTTCGGTCAGAAGGAAATCCTCAAACTGGCTCAGGCAAAATTGCGTATACTGTTCTTCCGTCATGGAAGAGGGACGATGGTAAGGATATGGAAACGGCGCTTTGTAAATACCCGGAGCAAAGGGGCCCATTTTAAATTTATAAGGCTTCACTTTGCTTGTCAGGGACATGCCGAGCAATGTTCTGCCATGAAACCCCCGTGTGAAAGAAACGATTCCTGTTTTTCCTGTGTATTTACGGGCGATTTTAACGGCGTTCTCGACGGCTTCCGCACCGCTGTTCAAGAACATCGCTTTTTTCGGAAAATGTCCCGGCGTCATTTCGGCGAGCTTCTCTGCCAGTGCTACATATGGCTCATACATCCCTACATGAAAACAGGTGTGAATATATTGATCCAGTTGTTGCTTTACGGCCTCCACTACTTCCGGCGGGCAATGACCCGCGTTTATGGTTCCGATGGCCCCGACAAAATCAAGAAATACGTTATCGTCCACGTCCAATAATAGTGCACCCTTCGCTTTCTGGACAAACAAAGGGAAATTGTTGCCTACCCCTTTTGCGACAGCCTGCTCCCTTCTTTCGAGGAGCACTCTCGTTTTGAGACCGGGCAATTCCGGAGAAACCCTTACGAATTTCCGTTTATTTTCCATCCTTATCTTCTCCTCTTCCCCAAATAAACTTAGCGGTTATCCAATATGCTCCTTTATCTATCCGTATCCGTTACACCGCACCAATCGATAACCGTTAACGCAATGATTTCTGCCGCTTCGATAACTTTTTGGAGCTCGATATACTCATTCGGATAATGGGCCACACCCGTGACTCCCGGCCCGAAAACGATGGTCGGCGTGTTCCCTGCCTGCGTCAGCAAGCCGCCGTCCGTTCCCCATGGCGATGCTTCAATGACCGGATCTTGACCGACGACTTGACGATACCGATCCGCTAATGCGTTCATCAGCTCATGCTCCGTATCGATGGATCCCGGAATCCAGCGGGCGCCGAACCATTCCAGTACCGGGGGATGCTCCGCAAACCACGAATCCGTCTCCGATAGCCGGTTCATGAACTGTTCCATTTCGGCTTTGGCTTTCTCCATTGTTTCATCGGGAGCGACGCCCATCCGCCCCTCCAGCTTAAGCAGATCCGGAACGGAAGAAGGCCAATCTCCGCCATGAATGACTCCTACATTGATCGGTATCGGAATGGGGGTGTTGCGATAAAGGGGATCGGTAATTCGGGCATTTCGCTTCTCTTCCAGATCCCTTATCTGTTTGATGACAAGCATGCTTTTCTCAATCGCACTGACGCCTTCATATCGCGTTCCGCCATGAGCGGATCTGCCTTTGACTTGGATGCGGAACCACATCGAGCCCTGCTGTTTCGGGAAAATGCGCATATTGGTCGGCTCCGGAATGAGCGCCGCATCCGCTTTGTATCCTTTCAGGACAGCAGCCAAGGTCCCTGCGCCGCCGCTCTCTTCTTCGATTACGCTTTGAAAGATGACATCGCCTTTCAAGTGGAGACCGGATTCCCGGATGGCTTGAATGGCGAGGAGCAAGGATACGTTACCGCCTTTCATATCCGTTACGCCGCGGCCGTACATCCTTCCATCCCGGATATTTCCGCTGTAAGGGTTCTCCAACCACTGCTCCCGGTCACCTTCGGGAACGACATCGATATGCCCGTTCAAAATAATCGATCTGCCCCCGCCGGAGCCTCGTAAAATACCGACAACATTAGGACTTCCGGTGAATGCTTCGCGCGGTGAGCAAAAACAGGGATGCTTCTTCAATTCCTTCCCGTCCGGCTCCCATATATCAACTTCCAAGCCTATCTGCTGCAGCTTGCGTGCGACTAAAGCCTGCGCCTCCGCTTCATTGCCCTGTGTGCTTGGAGCCTGCACCAATTGTTGAAGAAAGGCTGTCGCGTCTTCACGCAGCTCTTTGATCCGCTGTCTTATCCGTTGTTTGCTTTCTATCATTTCATCCACCCTTGCTTGCGATTGTGATCCTCTACAGCTTGCTTGTATTCTCGTAGATGACGGCAATCCCCATTCCTCCGGCCATACAAAGCGTAACCATGCCGTACTTGACTCCCGACCGCAGCATTTCGTGCATCAGGGTAACCGTTAGTTTGGCTCCGGTCGCCCCGACCGGATGCCCCAATGCGATCGCGCCTCCATTGACATTCACCCGTTCCGGTTTTAGCTCCAGTTCCCGGATGACGGCCAGCGCTTGTGCCGCAAAGGCCTCATTCAGTTCGATCAGTCCGATATCTTCTAAAGAGAGCTGAGCTTTTTGCAATGCCTTCCGAACGGCGGGTACCGGTCCGACTCCCATGACATTCGGCTCAACGCCTGCGCTTGCAAAGGCTTTCACTTTCAATAACGGTTCGACTCCTTGTTGAACCGCTATTTCCCGCGACATGACGAGCACGGCTGCCGCACCGTCGTTCATCGGACACGCGTTCCCTGCCGTTATGGTGCCTCCTTGCTTAAATGCCGCCGGCAGCTTTCCCAGCTTATCCAGTGAAATGTCTTCGCGTACCGATTCGTCCTGATCGACCATACGCGTCCCTTTGCGTTCTACGACCTTAACCGGCATCATCTCTTTGCTAAACCGGCCGTTACGTATCGCTTCGTTTGCTTTACGGTGGCTTTCAAAGGCATATTCATCTTGCTCTTCCCTGGAGATCCCGAACCGTTCCGCCAAACGTTCGGCCGTCATGCCCATATGCTCATTCCCCAGCGAACAAATCAGCCCGTCGGCCAGCAAGGCATCTTCCATTGCTATATTTCCAAACTTGCCGCCCCAGCGATTTCTTACCAGATAGGGGACGCTGCTCATACTTTCCACGCCGCCGGCAACGACAATATTCTCCTGACCGGCAGCAATGGTTAGAGCCGCACCCGTGATCGCTTTCAGTCCGGAGCCGCATGCTTTAATGACGACATGTCCCGGAACGGCACTCGGAAAACCTGCCAATTGGGAACTGATTCTTGCCGAATTCAAGCCTCCGCCATGCACATAGCCGTGGCCGAAAATGACTTCATCCACCTCTTCCTTCGAAACGGACGTTCGGCTCATCAATTCTTCCAGCACTTGGCGTCCCATCTCCGCTGCAGACACGTCGCGCAAAGATTTGCCAAAGGCCCCTGCTGCGGTTCGGACACCCGCGACAATGACAGCTTCTTTCATGGATGATTCCCCTCCTTTATTCGATACTTGCGACAACGGAAGGGATGATCAGCTCCGCTTCCGTATGCTTGATGACGGCTTCAACCGTATAGGGAGCCATGACTTCTCTCAAGATCAATCCTTCTTCGCTTACTTCCATGATGGCCATTTCCGTGATGATCAGGTCGACGCTGCTTTTCGCCGTTAGCGGAAGGGAGCATTGCTTCAATATTTTCGATTCGCCTTGCTTATTCACGTGATTCATGAGGACGATCACTTTTTTGGCCTTCTGAGCCAATTCCATCGCTCCGCCCATCCCCGGAACCCGTTTCCCGGGAATGATCCAATTTGCCAAATCCCCTTTTTCGCTAACCTCGAGCGCACCAAGAATCGTGATATCCACATATCCACGGCGAATCATACCGAACGCGGTAGCACTGTCGAAATAGGAAGATCCGGGCACTGTCGTCACGGGAAAGCCTCCGGCATTGCATAAGGCGGGATCTTCTTCCCCCCGTGCAGGACTTGGCCCTGTGCCCAATATGCCGTTCTCCGCATGAAACAGGACATGAATGTTATTCGGAAGATAGTCGGCAACCAACGTAGGAATGCCGATCCCCAAATTCACGATCATACCGTCTTGTATTTCTTTTGCCGCCCGTTTAGCGATTCGATAACGGCTGTCTACTCCCATGCCCATTTCCAATTCACCCCTTGACTCGGTATCACCATATCCACAAAGATCCCCGGCGTCACGATACATTCCGGATCCAGCTCGCCGATCGGAACGATCTCATCGACCTCCGCAATGGTGAAAGCGCCGGCCATAGCGACGAGCGGATTGAAATTCCGGGCGCTTTTGTCATAGATCAGATTCCCGTAAGGATCCGCCTTCTTGGCATGAACGATGCTGACTTCCGCCGTTAGCGCCGTTTCAACCAAATACGGTTTGCCTCCGATGACGATCTTGTCTTTCCCCTCTTCGGCTATGGTACCGATTCCGACGTCCACAAACACACCGCCCAATCCGACACCGCCGGCCCGGATTCTCTCGGCTAACGTTCCTTGCGGGCAAAATTCCACCTCTAGCACGCCCTCATTCATAAGTTTGCCGGCGTTAGGATTGGAACCGATATGGGAGGCAATGACTTTCTTGGCCCGGCCATCCGTTACGAGACGACCGATTCCGACATCCGGGAACCCCGCATCGTTGCCGATCAAAATCAAATCGCGAACCCCTTTATCCAATAGCCCTTGAATGAGCGAGGGAGGATTGCCCACCCCGCCAAAACCTCCGTACATCAAGATGCATCCATCATGGATATGCGCGAGAGCGTCCTCCAAGCCGGCTGCTTTGCTTCGTGAATTTACCGCACGGTTCATTCCGGTATCCTCCTAAATGGTCTGCATGCTTCCCAAATGACCTTCAACCTGCAATTCCGCTTGGACTTCGACGATTGCGCTCTCCAACAGCTGCACCAAACGATCGATTTGCTCTTTGGTTATAATCAGCGGCGGCGAGATGATAATCGCATCCCCGGCTGCTCCTTCAATTCCTCCTGCAGCGGAATAAACCAGAAGCCCTTTCTCGAAAGCCCGTTTTATGACCCGCGTCGTAACGCCCAGAGACAAAGGGAATAGACCGCGCGTATGTTTATCGGAGACGAACTCGAGGCCGAGCAGCAATCCTTTTCCTCGAACATCCCCTATTATGGACAGACGATCGGCAATCGACCGTAATTTTTCCATAAGATACTGCCCGTTTACTTCAGCTGCTTGTACCAGATTATGTTTGTCGATATAGTCCAAGACGGCAAGGCATACGGCAGCCGATTGCGGGTTTGCACTGTACGTATGTCCGGCCATCACCGATTTGGAGCCATTCAAAATCGGTTGCATGACCCTGTCGCTGACCAAGGTTGCCGCCATCGGCGTGTAGCCTGCGCTCATCCCTTTTCCCAAGGCAATGATGTCGGGCGCAACTCCCCAATGCTCCATCGCAAACATTTTCCCGGTTCTTCCGACACCCGTCATCACTTCGTCGGCTATGAACAGGATATCGAACTTCTCGCAAATCCGTTTAATCTCCTGATAGTATCCGTCCGGCGGCGTAACGGCTCCTCCGGATGCACCGATAATCGGTTCGGCGATAAACCCGGCAACGTTCTCCGGACCGATCCGAAGGATAGAGGTTTCAAGCTCCCTTGCGCACATCAGGCTGCATCCGGGATAGACGTTATTCAAAGGACATCGATAGCAATAAGGCGCGGAAACGGACGGATAATCTTCCAGCAGCGGGACAAATCGTTTGCGGCGCTGCACGTGGCCGGACATGGATAAGGCTCCCATCGTGATTCCGTGATAGCTCATCCAGCGGGAAATGAACCGGTTTTTGCGCTCATGCCCCTTCTCCTGCCAATGCTGAATGGCAATCTTCATCGCCGTTTCCGTCGCCTCCGAGCCGCTTCCGACGAAAAACGACCAATTCAAGTCTCCTTGCGACAATTCGCTTAGCTTCTTGGCGAGCTTCTCGGCCGGCTCGTTCGTAAACTGCGAACGGTAGGCAAAAGACACTTTGCCTGCTTGCGCCATCATGGCCTCGGCGATTTCCGGAACCCCGTGTCCGATACTTGCCGTAACCGCTCCGGAAGATCCGTCTATATATTGTTTTCCTTCCGTGTCATACAGGTAGATCCCGTTTCCGCTGGCCACCGTGGGGTAGTTATAATCCAGAACAGGTTTAATCAGATGTGTGCGGTCCATATTGGTTCCCCTCTTTGCCTTTGTGTTAAACCCAGCCTCTCCACCGTGCAGCTTCCGCGATTTTTTTCAAACCGGCTATATAGGCAGCCAATCTCATATCCACCTTGCTTACAAGAGAGATTTGGTAGACGGTTCGAAACGATTTGACCAAAATTTTTTCCAGTTTCTCGTTGATCTCTTCTTCAGACCAATAATAGCCTTGATTGTTTTGAACCCACTCGAAGTAAGAAACGATGACTGCGCCCGTACTCGCCAGGACGTCCGGAACAATCAGCACGCCTCTTTCGCTGAGCATTTCCGTTGCGATCTTCGTTGTCGGCCCGTTCGCAGCTTCTACCAGTATTTTAGCTTTGATCATGGAAGCGTTCTCAGCCGTAATTTGATTTTCAATGGCTGCAGGGATTAAAATGTCGCACTCCTGAACCAGGAGTTCCTGATTGGTTATCAGGTTCCCGAACAGATGGGTTACAGCGCCGAAGGAATCCCTTTTTTCCAGCAAATAATCGACATCCAGACCTTCCGGATTGTATAAAGCGCCGTTTGCATCTGATATCCCCACTATTTTCGCGCCGGAATCATGCAGAAATTTTGCCAGAAAACTTCCCGCATTGCCGAACCCTTGAATAATCACTTTTGCCCCATCCATCCGCACTTTGGCCACTGTCGCCGCTTCGCGCAAGACAATGGTGACCCCTTTGGCCGTCGAGGAATCTCTTCCGACCGAGCCTCCCAATACAAGCGGCTTGCCTGTAATAAATCCGGGCGAGTCGAGCTCGCGGATACGGCTATATTCATCCATCATCCAGGCCATGATTTGAGTATTGGTATACACATCCGGAGCAGGAATATCTTTGGTCGGACCTACGAGCTGGCTGACAGCCCGTACATATCCGCGGCTTAAACGTTCCAATTCTCTGGTGGACATGGCACGCGGATCGCACCGAATTCCGCCCTTGCCCCCGCCATACGGGAGATCGGTCAGACCGCACTTGATACTCATCCACATCGATAGCGCTTTCACTTCCTCTTCCGTAATTTCCGGATGAAAACGAATGCCGCCTTTGGTCGGTCCTACCGCATCATTGTGCTGGGCGCGGTAACCGGTGAATACCTTGATGGACCCGTCATCCATGCGTATGGGAATCCGAACCGTCAATAAACGAAGCGGTTCCTTCAAAAGTTCATAAAACGACTCTTCATAGCCCATATGTTCTAACGCTTTCTTGATCACCTGCTGCGTTCGATCCAAAACATCGACATTTTCCGTTTGCCGCTCCATCGTATTTGCCTTCATGATTGTCCTCCGGCTTCTGCGTATTTTCCAGCATCGAAAGCATGTGTTACCTGTATTTTAATATAGGCAACACCCCTCATCTATTCGCCGCGCGAGTCCAAAATACAATTGCTTTTTTATACATCATGTACAAAGATGATGTTGCTGAAAATAGATGCCCGTGATATAACTAACTCAAACAACCATGAACGCAAAGGGGCATGAATGATGGGAATTAGTATCCTCGAGGCCATTCAGCTTCCCGTAATGTCTCAGACGAAGTTGGTCGCCGGATTAGACGGTCTGAACAATATCATTAAATGGGTAACGATCGTGGAAGTGATTGATGATATCAACCGGCTGCAAGAAGGCGAATTCCTCATCACTACTGGCTTCGGCCTGATGGAGAGCATGGAGAAGCGGGAACAATTTCATGCTCTCTTGGCCAACAGGAAATTGTCGGGAATAGCCCTGTACACCGGTTTTTATATCCGTGAAATTCCCGAATCGTTTATCGAAATCGCCAACCGCTCTGCACTTCCGTTAATCGAAATTCCGATCGACATCAACTTCTCCATGATCACCAAAGCGATTTTGGAACAAATCGTAAATAAACAATTCGCCATGTTTGAGCATTCGATCAACATCCATAAGGAATTCACGCAGCTCGTACTCGGCAACCAAGGAATCCAAGCCATTACGCAAACGCTTTCTCGCCTCACGGAAGGAAGCATTATTCTGTTTAATCAAGATAAATCGGTTGTGGGCGATTGGTTGATTCACGATGATGTGAAGATGGCGAATAAAGACACGCTGGAGATCCTTTCCCGGGAAGTCCCGTTACCCTTCGATCAGCAAGTATCTCAATTGCTTGATTTGGACAACCCGTACATCATGTCCCTATACGCCATCATTGCCAACAATGTAAACTACGGATGGATTTTAACCATCAAGGATAAGCAGCGATGGAAAGAAATCGATCAGATAGCGATTGAACATGCCGCAACCGTATACGCCATCGAGTTTTTGAGGTATAAAGCGATAGCGGATACCGAGATTCGTCTTCAAGGCGACTTTCTCGATCAGATTCTTCATGGAAACTTTACGGACATAAGCGAAGCGATTGAGCGCGGAAAGAAGCTCGGATTCGATTTGATGTTGAGCCAAGCCATCTTGCAGATTAAGGTGGAGAACCTTCCGCCGAACTTCGAGCGGCATACCTTAAATGAGATGCTGGAGCGGCTTTATCGAATCGTAAGCCAGGTTATGCTGAACAATAGCCGTCAATTTTTATTGCGCAACCGATTGGACGGTTTCATTATTCTTATGGAAACGAATGAAGACGCGCATCCGTCATCGAAGCTATCCAAAATGGCGATCGTTCAACAGATTGACGAGAAATGGAAACTTATTTACCCGCAATTCCCGCTTAGAATCGGGATCGGCAGGAGCTATAACGAGATTTCCCGTTTATCTCAGAGCGCCAAGGAGGCGCAGCATGCATTAACCTTCTCCAAGCTGCTGTTCAAACCGAAATCCCTCGTCGAATACGACGATTTGGGCCTTTATCATTTTCTGATCCAGATGCAGGAATTAGGCATGAATGTACGGGAGTTCTCGGAAACCCATATCGGAGCCTTACTGCAAAACAAACGGCAAAGCGCCGACATGATTCTTACTTTGGAAACGTATCTGTATAACAACCAAAGTATCCATGCTACGGCGGCAGAACTGTATATTCACCGTCATACGCTAAAGTATCGGATAACCCAAATTGAAAAAAAGACCGGCTACAGCTTACAGTCTCCGGAAGACCGTTTCCATTTGCACCTGGCCATTATGGCTTATAAACTGCTCGCTTCCTCCAACGATTGATTTCGTTTGATAGCCGTCTTCTGCGTAGAAATAACAAAGAGGGGCAAGTGCTAACGCCCGCCCCTCTTTGCTTGCTTCTATAGGAGAATTCTATAGGTGGCTGATTCTGGGGTGATGTTCCCTTTGTTGGAATAACTCTATAAATTCCACAAGTCCCTCAACCGCGGCATTTAGCAGCAGCTCCCCTTTTTCTCTCGTTGCTTTCGTAGGGTCACCTAAGGTTCCGGTTTCCGAAATCGCGCTCCAATATGGCATCATGATGACGGGCTTCCCTTCGCCGGGTCCAATCAGATCCAGCCAAAAATATTTGGATTGTTTAAATTTATCCAAATCCCGAACCGCTTTATCCATTTGAACCAAATCTTCTTTGATCGCCAGATACATCGACGTTTCCAGTTCGCAAGCATGATTCATGCCGCCGGGATTTTCCGACTCTCTAACCTTCGCTACACATGAAATCAACGGCTCCAAATCCCAATGGGAAATGGAAGCGCACATAACGTCCGGGTATTCCAAAATCGTTTGACGGGCGGCAACCTGCAGCAAGGATACATTGCTTCCGTGACCGTTCATCAGAAGAATTCTTTTAAACCCTTGATGCGCCAGACTTTTACAAACATCGACCACATATCGAATGAAGGTTTCACCGCTAATCGAAATGACTCCCGGAAAATCCATCTGATGAGGCGCATAGCCGTGATTGATCGGAGGAATGACCACCATCCTATGCGGGATTTTGGCGCCGGCACGAACGCATACTTCATTCGCCAAAACAAGATCCGTATCCACAGGCAGATGGTGACCGTGCTCCTCGATCATCGCAACCGGAACGACGGCGACCCGCTGTTCTTGTATCACTTGTTTAATTTCCGGCCAAGTCATCTCGGCAAAAAGATGTTTATCGACGCCCATTGTATTTCCTCCTATTTTTTATGAATGATTGAGGCTGCAATCGCACTTATCCATTTCTTGTCGGTCACATTTTTTTTGTTTGCTTTTGAATGAATATCAAGTCTTGCTTCCAGCTTGTTCACCAGATAGGTAAAGATCAATACGAGAGCCAGATAATACAATCCGACAACCATATAGGTTTCCAATTGTTTAAAATTCGAGGCCGCTTCGCTTAAAGCGGAACCCCACAGATCCGACATTCCCACGTAAGCGACGAGGGAGGACTCTTTAAGCCCGCTTATAAACTGGTTTCCAAGAGCGGGAATTGCCCTCTTGAACGCTTGCGGCAAAACGATTCTTCTCATGGCGAGCGGATAAGACATGCCTAAAGAGCGAGCCGCTTCCATCTGACCGCGATCGATCGATTGAATGGAACCGCGAAATATTTCCGCGATGTAAGCGCCTCCATGGACGGCAAGCGCCAGCACTCCCGCCCAAAACTGCGACAACACAACTATGTTGGAAATGCCGAAATAAAGAACGGCTATTTGCACGATGAGCGGCGTTCCGCGGATGACCGTAATATAAACGTTCGCGATAACGTTCAATATTTTGCTCTTGGAAAGTTTAAAAAAAGCAAATATGAGACCGATTCCGCTCCCCAGTAAAAGAGAGACGACCGTTAGCCTTAATGTAAGCAGAGTCGCTTTCAGAAAAACCTCATAGCTTGAGATCATAATATCCACCATGATGTTCACCTCATCCTTATAAATGCGAAGACAGGGTGCAGCGACACCCTATCCTGTTTTTTATTATTTTCGCAAAATGCTTTTTCCGAACCATTTTTGACTGATCTTCTCGTACGTGCCGTCCTTAATAATGTCGGCTAGAGCTTTATTCAGCTTATCAAGCAGCTCTTTGTCCTCTTTTCTTACCGCAATTCCGGCTTTCGACAACGTTAAAGGCTCGCCGATTTCTTTGATGGCTACCGAGCTTTCCTTCATCATTCGGAATCCTACCAAATCGTCTGTAATGACCGCATCCACCCGGCCGCTGGGCAGGTCCATAAGTGCCGTTAAATCGCTGTCATATTCCGTAATTTTATCCGTCTGCTTGGTAGCTAATTCTTTAAATGTACTCGCCTTAAGAACACCTAGCTTTTTGCCTTTCAAATCCTCGACGGATTTAATGCTGTTATTCGTATTGGCCACAAAAATTTGCGCCCCGGAATTGTAATAAGGAGTCGTGAAGCTGACCGTTTGCTCGCGTTCCGGCGTAATCGCCATGCTGCCCAATATTGCATCGTATTTTTTGGAAATCAGCCCTTGAATGATCGTTTCCCAAGGATTGGTTACCGGAACCGCTTTCATGTTCATTTTGTCTGCCAAGGCTTGTCCGATTTCCACGTCAAAACCGACAAGCTGTCCGTTTTCCTTAAAATTGAACGGCTTATACAGCCCGCTCATGGCAAAGTGAAATTCCTTTTGCTTCTCGGTTTGTTTCCCTTCGCCGGCAGACGCCTTCTTGTCCGATGCGCACCCTGCGAGCAGCATGGATCCCATAACGATCGATAGTATAGCAATCAGCCACTTCTTCATGTTTAACCCTCCAATGATTTTTATCGTATGCTGCGTAAAAATTGCTGCGCCCTCTCCGTTTTCGGATTGGCAAAAAACTGCTCCGGATGAGCTTCTTCCATAATCCGTCCATCCCCCATGAAGACGACCCGGTCGGCAACCTCGCGTGCGAAGCCCATCTCATGGGTTACGATTACCATGGTCATTCCTTCTTTGGCAAGCTGCCTCATGACCTGAAAAACCTCTCCGACAAGCTCAGGGTCAAGGGAAGAGGTCGGTTCGTCGAACAGCATGATCCGCGGCGCCATAGCGAGTGCCCTGGCAATGGCGACACGCTGTTTTTGGCCGCCCGACAGCCTATCGGGGTACTCGTGCGCCTTGTCCTTCAAGCCTACCTTCTCAAGCAAATCGTAGGCGATTTCGGTGGCGTCTTTCTTTTTCATTTTCTTGACATGTATGGGTGCCTCAATAATATTTTCCAAGACCGTTTTATGAGGAAACAGGTTAAAATGCTGAAACACCATGCCCACTTCTTGGCGAACTTGATTCAGGTTTGTTTTGTGGGGATCGCATTTTTCTCCGCGAATGTAAACTTCCCCATCGTCATAAATTTCCAGAAAGTTTATACACCTTAGCAAAGTGCTCTTTCCCGATCCGCTTGCGCCTAGTAGAACAACCACCTCCTTTTCTTGAACGGTTAAATCAACGCCTTTTAAAACGCTTACATTTCCGAATGACTTAACCAGGTTCTTGACTTTGATCATGAGTGGACCTCCTAGTAAAGGGTTGCAACCAAGTTTTAATACACACCGTCTAATTTATAAGTTGTTGAAGTTTAGTATCATTCTAGCGTGTAGCCTTGAATAAATAAATCTTAATACAGAAAGTGACAACAAACTATTCGCCGCCATAACGAAAAAAGCCATGTCATTTTTATACTCGACGTATATAAATGACATGGGCATATAACGTTTAATAGGAACTCGGAAAGCAGCAGCCGCAAGCGTGAAAAGGCCGATAATAACAACTATATTATCCCTGACGGAGGGGCTCGGCCGATACCGGTAATTTTATACTTCTGCCATCAAAGCTCCAATTCTCTGTTATTCCTGCAGCAAGGAGTTATAAAGGGTCAATAAGAGCGGCGAAAGCGGATAAAAAATCGTACTTTCGCAAGTATTGCACTTCATGACGGAGCGGTCCTTAAGCGGTTTTAGATCGTTTTCGCATATCGGACAGCAAGCTTCCGAAATCGTTTCGGCACCTGTCGGTCTCATCGGTACACTCTCCTTCGTGATTGATCTATAAGAAATCATAGCCCGGCAATGTCAAAAATTCATGAAAGTCGCGTGAAGCCGTCATTCGGCCGAAAAGCTCCGTTGCCAGCTGAAATCTGCCCTGTTCATACGCGATTTCACCGATCCGGCTCTTGATCTTGAGCAGTTCTTCTTCCGACAGCCGTTGAAACAATTCAACCGTTATTTTGCGCCCGTCTTCCAAAATTCCCTTCGGATGATGAATCCACTGCCATAATTGCGCCCGGGAAATCTCCGCCGTTGCCACATCTTCCATAAGATTATGGATCGGAACGGCGCCATGGCCTCTGAGCCAAGCTTCGATATACTGTATGCCTATGCTGATGTTGGCCCTGACTCCCGCTTCCGTTATCGGACCGGCGGGAACTCGCAGCAGGTCGGCTGATGTAATGGCCGGCTGCGTAATTTGTTTGCAGATTTGATTCGGTGCAGGCATATGTTCATCGAATACCTGCTTCGCGATCGGAACGAGCCCGGGATGCGCCACCCACGTGCCGTCATGTCCGTTTCGGACCTCGCGAAGCTTATCGAGCCGTACTTTATTCATCGCTTCTTCATTCGCTTGCGGATCGTCCTTGACCGGAATTTGCGCGGCCATGCCTCCGATGCAAGGCGCCCCGCGTTTATGGCAGGTTTGAATGGCCAGCAGTGAATAAGAAGCCATAAACGGCGATTCCATCGTGACAAGTCCCCGGTCCGGCAAAATGACGTCAGGCTGATTGCGCAATTTTTTGAGATAACTGAAAATATAATCCCAACGGCCGCAGTTGAGTCCGGCGCTGTGCTCGCGAAGCTCATAAAGAATTTCATCCATTTCAAATGCGGCAAGTATCGTTTCAATGAGTACCGTGGCCTTGATCGTGCCTTGTGCAATGCCGAGCGCATCCTGCGCATAGACGAACACGTCGTTCCACAAACGCGCTTCCAAATAACTTTCCAGCTTCGGCAAATAGAAATACGGTCCGCTTCCTTTGCCGATCAGCGTCTTGACGTTGTGGAACAAAAACAAACCGAAATCGAATAAACTTGCGGAAACGGGATATCCGTCAATAAGGAGGTGCTTTTCTTCCAGATGCCATCCGCGGGGCCGAACCTTCAAAATAGCCGTGTTTTCGTTCAGCGTATATGTCTTGCCGCCGGGATTCTCAAAGCGGATCGTACCGTTTACCGCATCCCGCAAATTCAGCTGTCCCTCCACCACATTGGACCACGTCGGCGAATTCGCATCCTCAAAATCGGACATATACAGCTTGGCTCCGGAATTGAACGCATTGATGACCATTTTCCGATCGCCAGCAGGTCCCGTAATTTCCACGCGCCGGTCGTTAAGATCGGCAGGAATCGGAGAAATCGTCCAATCCCCTGCGCGTACCGCTTCCGTTTCCTTCAGAAAATCCGGCAGCTCCCCTGCATCGATTCTCGCTTGACGCTCCTGCCGCTTCAGCAGCAGTTCTCTGCGTCTCGTACCGAATTGTCTTTCCAGATTCGCGATAAACGCTAAAGCTTCGGGCGTCAAAATCTCCAAATACGATTGATCTTTCATCTCGCCTTTCATTTCAATTCCTTGCGATATCGTTTGACCCGCCATCTTCCCCATTCCCTTCTCCGCCGCACTGTTCGGCTGTATTTAATGAGCAAACTGTTCCTTCTCCGTAGAACCGGAGAGCGCTGTCGTAGCTGAGCTTCCTCCGGAAATGACGAGCGACACCTCATCGAAATATCCGGTTCCTACCTCGCGTTGATGGCGAGTCGCCTCGTAGCCTTTGGCTTCGCTGGCAAATTCGGCTTGCTGAAGCTCCGAGTATGCGGCCATTCCACGGTCTTTGTACCTGCTGGCCAGTTCGAACATGCCGTGATTGAGTGAATGGAAGCCGGCCAAAGTAACGAATTGGAATTTGTAGCCGATTGCTCCGAGTTCCTGCTGGAATTTAGCGATGGTTGCGTCATCCAGCTTCTTCTTCCAGTTAAACGAAGGCGAACAATTGTAGGCGAGCGGTTTGCCGGGAAACTTGGCGTGGATCGCTTCGGCAAATATTTTAGCCTCCTCAAGATTCGGCTCCGATGTTTCGCACCAGATCAAATCGGCGTAAGGCGCGTAAGCCAACCCGCGGGAAATCGCTTGCTCCAATCCGTCGTTGACGTAGAAAAAACCTTCCGGCGAACGCTCGCCTGTCAGGAACGGACGGTCGTTGTCATCGATGTCGCTGGTGATCAGCTTCGCCGCGTTCGCATCGGTTCTGGCGATCAGAACCGTTTCAACGCCCGCTACATCGGCGGCGAGCCGGGCTGCGACCAAATTGCGCACTGCCTGCTGAGTAGGTAGCAGTACTTTACCGCCCAAATGTCCGCATTTTTTCTCCGAAGAGAGCTGGTCCTCGAGATGGACGGCGGAGGCTCCGGCTTCGATCATCGCTTTCACCAGTTCGAATACGTTGAGCGGTCCCCCGAAGCCGGCTTCCGCGTCGGCAACGATCGGAAGGAAGAAATCGATGTCGCCTCTGCCTTCGGAATGTTGGATCTGATCGGCGCGCTGCAGCGCTTGATTAATCCGTTTCACCACGTTCGGCACACTGTTGGCCGGGTACAAGCTTTGGTCCGGGTACATATGTCCGCTTAAATTGGCATCGGCCGCAACCTGCCAGCCGCTCAAATATATAGCCTTCAAACCCGCTTTGGCTTGCTGAACGGCTTGATTGCCCGTCAATGCGCCAAGCGCGTGAATATACGGTTCCGTGTGGAGCAGCTTCCACAATTTCTCGGCGCCTTTTTGAGCAAGCGTCTGCTCTACCAGAAGCGAACCGCGGAGACGAAGCACATCCTCCGGCGTATACGGACGTTTCACGCCTTCAAAGCGTTTGGAGTTCCAGCCGGCTTGCAGTTGTTCGATTTGATTTTGCTTTGGATTCATTTCCATCATCTCCCCTATGTTCATCTCGAATCGTCCAAATACCCGCTCCCGCCGCATACGGGACAGGTGTAGGGCCAATATCCGTCCCGGGCTGTTCCCTTATCCGTCCCTTCCATTCGATCCTGCTCTTCGCCGCTGCGATTATTGTCCAATTCCCCATTCCCGTGACAGATTAGACAGTCCATTACGATCACCTCCGAGCGTCTGTATTGATATATTGTAATTATAATTTATATATTGTATAACATTAATTATTCTGTTATGCAATATTATTTTTATTTTTCATTTGTATTATAACATTAAATCTTTCGTATGATTGCCGGACGGCACTTTCGGCCGTTCGAGAGAAAGAACACCGATCGCACGAATACCGATATGTCAAAAAAACCCGCCAATAGATGGCGGGCTTCGCATAATAGGTATTTTCCGGATTTACAGCTGTCTCCATGTTATAGAATACGTGCAGTAAACATAGCTCTCGCAACTCGCGTATCTTTACAAAAAATCTCGATATCGATCTTACAAAATTTACGGCTAAGTTCCACAATCGTCGGAACGATATCGATGACGTCGTCGATCTGTAACGGCACCAGAAAGTAGTTCGAGGAACTATCCAAAATTAAATCGCCCTTATTATGATCCTGAACCGTTCGATATGCCGCTCTGGTCATTAAAGTAGACAGGATACCTTCGGATACCATTCCTTCAAAATTGGTCATTTGCGGCGTAACCGTTCCACGAAAACGTAACGACCCTTCCTTATCGCGCTGCTCCTCGAAACCCGACCATATTTGAGCCTCGAATATTTCTCCATTTTGCGGTTGCTGTTGGGTATATTGCATGGCTTTCATGACATCTTTTCGGCTGATCACCCCGATCATTTTTCCCGTCTCATCGGTTACCGGCAGCATTTCGATTCCTTCCCATACCATCGTATGGACGGCCGATGCAACGGAAGTTTTGGCGCTGATCGTCATTGGATTTTCGGTCATTAGCGTAGTGATTTTTTGGTTAAGTTTGGCCCCGATAATGTCTTTCGTCGTAATGATACCGATTGGTTGGGAATCTCCGTCGATAACAGGATAGCGGGTATGGGTCGTCTCCTCCACCAGCTTTTGCATATCCTTCACCGTGCTTGATTCATGTAAAGAAAAAACCGGAGTTTCGTTTCTAATAATATCTCCGACCAACTTAATATGTTTTTTGATCATTCTGTTCGCGATGGCGCGATTGATCATGGTCGCCACGGTAAACGTATCGTACGCACTGCCGATAATAGGCAAAGCAAGCTCGTCCGCCAGCTGCTTCACTTCCGGAGACGTATCGAACCCGCCGGTAATGAGCACCCCCGCACCTTGGCCGAGCGCACACATATGCGCTTGTACGCGATTCCCCACGATCAGAAGGTTCTCGGGTTCGATGTATTTCAACATGGCTTCGAGCTGCATAGCGCCGATCACAAATTTGTTTAACGATTTATGCAGTCCTTCCGCCCCGCCTATCACGACGCCTTCCACAACGTGTACAATTTCTCCGAACGTAAGCTTATCGATGTGATGGTCTTCTTTTTTTTCAACCCGAATCGTACCGATTCGTCTTTTCGTACTGACGATTCCGATATTTTCGGCTTCTTTAATTGCGCGATAAGCGGTCCCCTCGCTAACATCCAGGTCTTGAGCGATTTGTCGAACGGACAGTCTCGTTCCGACACTCAAAGACTCGATATAACGGGTGATTTGTTTATGTTTCGTATCAAGATCCGGATTATCCCAAGGCATCATTTGTCACCTCATCCAACCTGTTATATACTGTATCAATAATTATATTACAACAGCATAACAAAATACAATTTTGAGTCCACTCCCCCGGGAGCAGTCAAAACGCTAGTAAAGATGCCGGAACCCGGATTTCCGTCCGGAGATGCTTCGGGAGCTGCTATACGAGGATCGGGCGCTGATCGACGGCTGGGATAAAAACATGTCGATCTACCGGCTGGAGGATTGGCCTTACTTCAACCGGATTTGGCATGGCTCGGTACTTAGAAGGAATTTGAGCGGGAATCATTCTTCGAAGCTTAAACGGCGCATCCCCTTGTTCTAAGGAGATGCGCCGTTTCTTTTACATGCTACATGACGATATCTTCACTAATCTGTGAATCTGCATTACTAAGCTCACTGTAGGCTTCACTATCTTTTTTACTGTACCACTCTTCAGGCGAGTAGCCGCAAATTTGGCTACACGCCCCACTCCTTGCGCGCTTCCGCCACCGGCTTGAACGGCGTTAAGCCCCATGCGTAATGGCCCTTCGGCTTTTTGCCGACCCAGCGCTCGTCTACCGGCTCCGAAGCCAGCTGGTAGCGCGTATCGGAGCTGATCCGGAACCGGTTGGTCGTGTTGTTGAGCGAAGCATGCATCATAAACATGCCGAATATGATCGCATCCCCGGCTTGAAACTCCGTCGTCGCCCATTGTCCCCCGTAGGTGTCCACGATTTCCACCGGGTCGTCGGAGAACCAGCCGGTCGCCACGTTATCGCGGTCGACGTCCATTTGCCCGTACGTTTGCTTGATTTTCTCGTAAGATTGCGAACCTAAGAGCATGGCAAGCGTTCCGAGCTCGAGAGGAATGTCACTGAAAGGCGTCCACATCGTGTATACGTCCTTCGTTCCGCGTCCCATGTAGACGATATCGTAATGAGCGCCGGTATTGCCGCCTTTGGCGATCGCCCGAGGCCATTTGTAGTCGTACGTCATGGCCGGTCCGCCAAGAAGCCGATCGAAGAACGCGAACACCTTCGGCGAGTTGACGACGTTCAGAAAATGCGGGAATTCCTCCTGCAGATCGTCTGCGCTTTTGCCCCACATGCCGC
Source organism: Paenibacillus litoralis (assembly GCF_046244365.1). Lineage (NCBI taxonomy): Bacteria > Bacillati > Bacillota > Bacilli > Caryophanales > Paenibacillaceae > Paenibacillus > Paenibacillus litoralis. The sequence goes on from NZ_CP176395.1 coordinate 6,600,862, forward strand.
CTTTGTTTTCGGGCCCGATTACGCCGTCCTCGATCGGCGCTTCAGGATCCAGCTTGCCTGACGCTTGCAGCGCGCGCAGAAACTCCATTCTGGCGGAAAGCACATCTTCGCGATTATGAAAACCGCGGATAAGCAAGTAGCCATCCTCCTGCAAACGCCGGCGAAGCGCTTCCGTATCCTCCAAAATATCGTTCGAGCTGCGAAGCTCCGTCATGTATTTCCCGCCCATTTCGAGCTCGCGGTTACCGATTTGCACTTTCATCGTCGTTTCCCCTTCCTCAATCTGAAGTGTTCTTGCTTACTTCAAGAATAAAGAAACGGCGGACCAAAGTCGTTAGCGAAAACCGGACACCATTTACGCAAAACCGTACCGTTTGCCGCAGACGTCTACGGTCAATGGTGGAACAGCCGCTGATTTTTGCGCCAGTCCGACGGCGACAGGCTCTCCAGCTTTTTGAACCATGCGGAAAAGGAGTGCAGCTGCGTAAAGCCGATCGACTCCGCGATCGCCTGCATGTCCTTCTCCGTCGAGCTAAGCAGCCACTTCGCCTCCGTCAGCTTGCACTGCTGCTGAAATTGCTTGGGCGTCATGCCGAACACCTTGTTGAACCTCTTGCGGAAGCCTTCCTCCGATAGTCCGGCCATTTCCGCCAGATCGGCGATCTGCAGCCCGCTATGCAGATGTTCTCGGATATAATCCGCAATATGCGCTATCGACAACGCCTGCTGATCCGCTTGGGAATGCTCCGAAATGAACAGAAGCAGCATCCTCAGCCATGCCGTATAATTAAGCTCCGGCTCCTTCAGAGGAGAAGCCGTCACGCGAAGCCATTGCCGAAAAAGCAGCTCATACTGCTCCTGATTGAAATGCGAGAACGTGATGATCGTCGGTTCCGCATTCCGGATCAGCCGGTCAAATAGTTTGCGGATGTCCGCAGGCAGCCCGTCCGCAAGAATGACGCCGAAACGGATCGGCGTCACGGCATGAAACGAATGCGAAATGTCCGAAGGGATAAGGACGGTTTGCCCTGCGCTTACTCCTATTTCGCAGTCACCCGTGCGGAAGACGCCGCTTCCTTCTAGTATGTTCGTAATTTCCAGGCTGGCATGCCGAAAAAAATCCGGGTCCCCCCAGTCTTTTCCATGCGTGCCGATAAAGCTTCTAATATTCAGCCGCTCCGTCGCCGTCACCAGGCTTCCCTCCAGCCGGTTCTTTTGGACTCATGGTAGCATATCCCGGGCCGGCACGCCAACGGCAACAATGGCAATCGTCCGTTTGCGGCGTGTGCAGCGAGCGTCTCAGCAAGAAAATCCCCGTTCAGCCGAGGCCGGACGGGGATTTTGATTGCTTGTGCCAAGGAATCTGCAGTAACCGGAACCGGAACGTTCTCCAATCCGCAAGCAGCCGTTATTCCGATACCCGAAACGTCGTTACGACAGCCGCATGATCGGACGGAAAACTGACCGGATGCGTATCGATCACCCGGGAGCCTGAGGCTTGCAGCTTCGCGCCTTTGTAATAGATATAGTCGATTCTGTCCTGCATGCTCTCCTTGAAACGAGGCGACCAAGTAAAGCCGGGCTCTTGCACAGGATCGTCATGCACTTCCCGGAACGAATCCTTATAGCCGCTGTCCGCGAGCAGCTTGCTGACCGGCCATTCCACGGCGTAGCCGTTGTGATGCGACGCCGACGCTTCCGTCCAATCGAGGTGAGAGCCGTTGTTGTAGTCGCCGCATAGAAGCACCGGCGTATCGTCGGCTTCCCACGTAACGGCGCCGAGCTCTGCGAGAATCGCTTGCATCTCGGCAAGCCGTTTGTCCCGTTCGCCTTCCATAATGGCAGCAAGCGGCATCCGCTCCGGCTTCAGGAAGTCGCTCCAGTAATCGGGCAACCAGTGCAGCCACAGAGACGAAACGACGATGCGCTGCCGATCACTTAGGCGAATGCCCGCCAGCCCGCAGTGGAACGACACGAACACCGGCCGCGTTTCCTCGATCGGGTAGCGGGACAGGATCGATAGATTCGTGCTGCTCAAGTACATATAATACCCGAGCGCATCGGCGATGCGCGGCCCGGAGCCGTACGTTTCCTGCAGGCAAACGATATCCGCATCCACTTCCCTGATCAGGTCCACGACCCGCGCTGGGCCTGTCTCTCTGCCCGTCTCGTTGCCTCCGTGCCAAATGTTGAAGCTCATCACCTTCAGCTCCGAGACGATGCCGTCCTGCTTCGAGCTTGCCTCGCGTCCGGCAGCCGCGAGCTCCCCGTTTGGCTCCTCCGACCGGGCGGCGGCAAAATCGCGTTCTACCTCGTCGTCCGTCAACCGGCAAGCGTAAACGTCCATCGGCCCGATCATGCCGTTAAACGTATGCCATTCGCTTAAATCGCCTTGCGGCTTGCCGCCGATCGACAGCTGCAGAGACGCGTTTATCGCGGGTACCTTCTCCGTGTTATAGATCGCGACGTTGCGGCCGTCATAGTACAAGCGGGCCTCCTTCGTTCGGCCGCCATAGACGAAGGCAAGCTGATGCCACCCGCCGTCCCGTATGGATTGCCGAACCGGTGTCGGCCGATAATCGTAACGCTCTGCCCCGTTCGAGGCCGTCCAATACCAGGCGCCGTTTTCTTGAATGCCCAGTTTCCAGCCCGATTCCTTCTCGTCCCGTATGTCATAGGCCGCAACAAACTCATAGGCTTCCCAGGAATCGGGAGCGCCTTTCACCCATATCCTGACGGAAAAATCCGCTTCGTGTCCCTCGATTGGATTGTCTACGGCTAGCGGGATGCGGTTTGCCACCTCCAGTGTAAAATCGAGCGCGCTACCGCCGGGCGCCTCCTCTTGCACCGCCTGTTCGTATGAAGCAGGGTCAAGCGCAAAAGCCGGCTCCGGTGTTGCTTTCTTTGGCATCATGGTTTCCTCCAGCCTCCGGTTTCCTGCGGTTTCCTTACGGATGAACGATTTCGATTCCATGTTCCCCGTACGCTCTCACTATATCCTTATTGATTTTGGAGTCCGTTACGAAGCATTCCACCTCGGCGCAGTCGCAAACCTTTAACAGCGAGACCGTATCGAATTTGCTGCTTGCTCCCAGCGCGATGGTTTTCTGCGCATTTCTGTGCATCGCCTTCTGCAGCGACACCTCGCCGATCCCGTAGCTTGTAATTCCTTTGGCTAGCGACACTCCGCCCATGCTCATAAAGAAGGTATCCACATGGAATTGCGAAATGAACGCTTCCGCCATGTCTCCGACAATGCTGCGCTCGTCGCTCCGCACAAGACCGCCGGCTAAAATAATCCGGTAGTGCGGCATGTCGATCAGCTCGTTCAGGATGCGGAGCGAGTTCGTCACGACGGTCAGCCGTTCCACCCTCGACTTGAGCGCCTTGGCGAAACGTTCGTTCGTCGTGCTTGCGTCCAGCGCGATTGAATCGTCCTCGGAGACGTATGTGACGGCGATTTCGGCCAGTTCGTTTTTTTCCTCCAGCTGTTCGATTTCGCGCTCCGCATAGGGGATTTCCTCTCCCAGCCCCGGTTCGGCGGCGACTGCCCCGCCATGGACCCGCTTCAACAAGCCTTCGCACTCGAGATGTTCCAAATCCCTTCTGATCGTCTCCGTCGATACTTCGAACAGCTCAACGAGCTCGGACGCCTTAACCGATTGCTCGCGCTGCAGCTTCCGTACGATGGCTTTGTGCCTCTCCTGAGCAAACATGCTTCACACCTCCGCAAAATTCCTTTCATCCGTCACAATCCCTACACATAAACACAATTACACACATTTTACCACACATATACACAAAAAAGCACCCGGAGCGCCCCTTTTTTTTGGGATACGCACGGATGCTTGGCATCATGCCTCTATGGCTTCAAATCCAGTATGAACACGAGCGGCCGATGATCGGACGCCACGGAATCCGGAATGACATAACTCTCGCGTACGGCCCAGTTTCCGGCTCCGCAGTATAGAATATAATCGATTTGATGGACAGGCTCCGGGGATGGCTCCGTCAGCAGCGATTGGCCTAGATCCTGGAGCGTCCATCGCTTAGTAAACGCATTCAGCACGGGGCTTGCCGGCAGGTCGTTCAAGTCCCCGCCAAGCAATGCAGGCAGAGCCGGCAACCCGTCGATGCAAGCTTCCATGTCGGCAACCGACCGGAATCGCGCGCGTTCGTCCTGCCAGTCAAGATGAACGGCTATGAGCGTAATCGCCTGCCCTTCGCCACATACCGCGGATAGGTCGGCCTCGGCGAACAAGGCCGCACGCGGTTCTTCGCCGGGCAGCGCCAAGTTATGAATAACCCGCAGCGGGTATTTGGATAAAATGGCGTTCCCGTATTCGCCCCCGTCGTAATGCATCGCTCTTCCGAAGGCATATTCGCTCATGCCGGACATTTCAGCCAAAACGGCTGTTTGATCCACGCCGCCCGAGCGCTTCGTGTTCTTGTCAACCTCTTGCAAAAACACGAAATCCGGCTGCTCTTTTGCAATAACGTCGGCGATGCGCGATAAATCCCTTTTTCCGTCCGTGCCTACGCCTGCATGAATATTGTAAGTCATCGCTTTCCATGCGGACGATTCATTAGCATTCCGCTTCAGCTCCATCACACCGGACACCTCCCCATTCGATTACAAATCCATTTGCTCGATCCATGCGGTGCGCTTCGTTCTCATTCCGGCGAGTGCCGATTCGGCCGCCGAATGTTCCGTCTGAAGCTGGTTGACGACCGTTCGCACCTGATGAATCGCGCCAAGCACCTGCTCTTGCGAATTACGGATACGTCCCTGGACGATCCAGTCCGTGATCAGACCGTCGAACCAATAATCGGCCATTTTGAGAAGCTCGCTGATATCGATGTCGATGTGGATGCTCCGCTTCAGGTCGGTCAGCTCTTCCTTGAATCCCCTCATAAGATGGTTCGCTTGATAGATATACTGTTTGGCGTCATCCACATTGTTGTGCTTCAGATGTGTACTGATCGCGCCGCCGCCGAGCATGTCCCATTTCCCCCAGTTTTCCGCCTTGTCCAGGCTTTCGGAGGCAACCGTAAGCGATGCCAAAACACGTTTTCCCGCCGTCCATGCTTCGGAAATTTCTTTGACGAGAACCGTCTGGTCCGCGAGCTGCTCCTCCATCTCGGAGAGCGTCTTGGCCGCCTCCGGCAAGTTCCTAAGCGCCGACTCCTTCTCCGCCATCAGCTTGTCATATTCCCGCTCCGCACCGCCGTACTTCGCAAGATCGTCGCCGAGACGCTTCAGCTCCGCATCGATTTCGTCAAGCTGCCCCTTCGCTTCCTGCAGCTTCATTGCGGCGGCAAGCGCTTGCTGCCGCTCCATTTCGAGCTGCTCCTCCTTGCTCCGAAGAATCGTATGAAACAGGTTGGTTAGCGACATGCGCGTCAGCTTGTCGACATCCTCCTGCTCCATCTCCAGCTGTACCTCGAGCCGCGCAACAAGCCGCTCCTGCTCATGCAGCCGCTTTTGCAGCTCCTCGCGTCTGCGCTCCGCTTTATGGAGCCGATATTTCCGTTCCTTCGCTTCGGTCAATCGGGGATGAAAGGTATCGGACACCCGCACTCACTCCTTTTCGTCTTGTTGCCGAATCCTGTGAACCTCTGTCGTCGTGTTTTATTACGCACGCCTTACGTTCCCGGTTTCACGTTCTCCGCTTATACGTGTGTATGCATGGCAGCCCGCAGGGGAATAAGACGGCGGCGACGCCTTGCTCCTTGACCGAACTGCCCCAGCCTGCCGCTGTTCTGACCGTCGCCAAACGGCAACTAAATTCGTTTAAAGTAGGCCCCGCTCCTAGCAGCAACCGCACTACCGCTAGAGCAGGCTAGCAAAAGAGCTGAGGGATCTTCAAAAAAAAGGAGCTGAGGCACATTTCAAGAATAGCTGACATGCAAAGTATTGGTGCTAGCGTACACTTCAAGAACAGGAGTTGACATGCAATCAAAAAAAGGAGCTGTCGTTTCATTCAAAAAAGCTGACGTTCAATCGTCGGTTTCCACTAACATGCCGATTTGATCGGCCAAGGGTAACACACTTAGGCTTCCGGGTGGTAAATAGTGAACATTGGCTCACTATTAGTGAACATAAATTCACTATTCCCCTCCTATCATCCTCTTTTTGAGCAGATAGTGAACCAGACCGGACTATTCGGCCATAAAGTTCACTATTAGTGAAGTTTAGTTCACTACTTCACTTGGAAGCATATCATTGAGCGCAATTAGTGAACTTTAGCTCACTATTAGTGAATGTGAGTTCACTATCCGCCGATACAGGCCTATGAACTAATCTTTGAAGCGGTCATACATGGTACCGTTAAAGTAGAGATGTAAATCAATACTATCAAAATTCTCCTCCCTCAGTCCGAGAAGATTACATAAAAAGAAGCAGCCCCTCCGCCGTATTTCCCGGCCTTCGAGACTGCCCCTGTATATGCTATGTTGCTATGGACTCGTCACTTGAATCAGGCACGTGCCTTAACGAACCGGCCGTAACGCTTGCAGTACGGTTTACCAATGCCCTGCAAGTCCGCCAGCTTTACCGTTTGCCACCAGCTCGTTCTGCAAGTCCGCCAGCTTTACGCTTGCTAGCTAGCCTTACGCTCTCTCGCCAGCTTGCCCTGCTCTCCAGCCAGCTTTACCGCTCGCCCACCAGTTTGTCCTGCATGTCAGCCAGCTTTTACCGCTCGCCAGCCCTAAGCTCTCCAGCCAGCTTTACGCTTGCTAGCTAGCCTTACGCTCTCTCGCCAGCTTGCCCTGCTCTCCAGCCAGCTTTACCGCTCACCCACCAGCTCGTTCTGCAAGTCCGCCAGCTTTACGCTTGCTAGCTAGCCTTACGCTCTCTCGCCAGCTCGTCCCGCATGTCCGCCAGCTTACTGCTCGCCCGCCAGCTTGCCCTGCTCGCCCACCAGCTCGTCCTGCATGTCCGCCAGCTTTACCGCTTGCCCGCCGTTCAGCCTCGATTGCTCCGCTGCGAACGCCATCAGATGGCTTTGCAGGGAGGCGCTTGCGGAAGTCAGACTTCCAGCCGCGCTGCGGTCAAAATGTCGAACGTCCCTTAAAAATTGAGCGACCATGCGCGCATCGCCGCCTCCGTGCCCGTCGCCCCCGGTAAACCGGTGCGTGTCGACCTTCTCTCCGGTCGCAAACCGGAATAGGGTGAACATTCCCTCTTCCATGTCGCCGCGAATTTCGCCGTGCGTTCCCATGATCTGCACCCTTCGCGTACCGCCCTGCGTAAAGCCGGACATCGTGAAAGTGGCATTGGCGCCGCTCGCAAACTCCATATTGACGACCTGATGATCGACAACATTGTTGTCGCACCGGTACACGCACCGCCCGAAAGGCCCTTCCTGAAGCGCCCTCATGATTCCCTCTTGCGACAAATCCGGCGTCATATACCGGGCCCACGGATGATGCGGCGGCTGGATGTACATTTTGAGTGCCGAGAACGGACAAGTCTTCTCCGCCTCGCAGCCGTCGATGCAGCGGTCCGTCGCCCCTTCCGGCGCGTTCTCCGGTTTGAAATGAAGCAGCGACCCGAAGGAATGGACGGTTGTGCAGGTTTCCCCCATCAGCCAAGAAATGATGTCGAGATCATGGCAGGATTTGGCCAAAATCATCGGGCTCGTTTCTTCCGCATTGCGCCAATTGCCGCGAACGTAGCTATGGGTCATATGCTCGAAGCCGACGTTCTCGGTCAGCTGAATCGTTGCGACTTTGCCTAGCTCTCCCGCTTCGATACACTTCTTGATTCCCGCCCAAAAAGGCGAATAGCGCAGCACGTGACTGACGATAAGCAGCCGTTCGTGCTTTCTCGCAGCTTGCTCGAGCAGGATGCACTCTTCCGGTACGGGCGACATCGGCTTCTCCAACAGCACATGATAACCCAGCTCGAGCGCCTTCATGGCCGGAACGAAATGCATCCGGTCCAGCGTGCTGATGATCATCACATCCGCTATGCGTCCCTTTTCGAACGCCTGCTCCCAAGAAGAGTACGTATAGGCCTCCGTGATTCCGTGAGAGTCCGCAAATTGTTTTCTTCGTGCTTCGTCAGGCTCCGCTACGGCGACGAACTTCAGCTCGTTCGGGTACTTTTCCGCGTAGGGCCCATAAATGTACCGGCCTCTGCTGCCGGCGCCGAGCAAAACCGCTGTAATGGCTTGCAATACTTTCTCCCCCTTGTCGTGTTCGGCTACTGTTCTGATTGTACTTGGCCGAACACACGGTCAAAAGAGATCGTTGATTACATTCCATATACTTTTGTTGACTTGGCTCTGAATAAGGAACGGTTACGGGTTTAACCGAAGCATTCTGTACTCCTGCGGCGTCGTTTCGTTCTGTTTCTTGAAAAAACGGATAAACGCCAGCGCGGAATTATAACCGAGCACCGCAGCAATTTCATTCACCTTCATCGTGCTGTCGAGCAGCAATTCCTTCGCCTTCAAATTCCGGTAATCGTTAATGTAGTCGGATAGCGCGATTCCCGTCATTTGCTTATACAGCCTGGAAAAATAGGACGGATTGAGACCAACGTGATCCGCGATCGCGTTCAAGGAAATATCCGTGGAAATGTGCGTTTCGATGTACTTATGCGCTTTTTGCACCACTTCCGAAGGCAGCTGGGCCCCCTGAGCCGCGTTCCAGTCAAACAGGCAATCGGCCGTTTGCAAAAAATATTGCTTCATGGAAAGCCAAGAGTCCTGTTCCCCGAGTTTGAACAGCGGCGCCAAATCGTGTACGGCATTCAAATAAGCCCGCATCTCCGTGCTTTTGTTGATATATGCGAGAAAAACGGCAGCCATGGCATGATAGAGCTCCTTCTTTCGCTCATACGGACAATTCTCGTCGGTCCATACTTCCGCAAACTCCATGTAGAGCTTGTAAAACTCTTCGCGATGGCTATTCTCGAGACATTTAGCAAGGAGCTGTACGCGGGTATGATGAAAATAATCGTTCTTCTTATCACCCTTTAGGCTTTCCTCCGAGCGCCTGATGTCGGAATCGCTCAAAATAACCTCGCTGGACAAGCCGATCCCGTATACAAAGCCGTATTTCAAAGCATGGAACCGGTCGAAAACGCCGCCCCACGCCACGGGCTCGCTGCCCAGCATGAACGATACCGGAAGCTGCAGCAGCTTCTTGCACGTACGCTGGATCGTCTCCAAAATGCCGCTCACGTAGGTGGACGTTTTTTTCCATTCGGCCTCGGATGCATGATGCTGCGTTTGCGACTCGCTCCCGCCTCCTGGCTGAATGAACCAGACGATCTTGGACTGATCGTAAACATAAGAATAACTGCATACGAACGGCGACAAAAATTCTTCGGTAATATTTTGCACGGCGTAAATAAGCAGCGCTTTATCCGGCGCCGTTATCATATCCTTCCAGCCGTCGACACGTCCAAGCAGCAAAAAAATCGGCATGTCCGCCCGCAGCGGCATATCGATATCCTTGAAATGGCGTTCCAATTGGTTGTCCGTCACCTGCTTGCCTTGCAACAGTCCGGAAACGTATTCTCTTTGCAGCGACGGCAGTGCCTTCCGCATCCGGTCGTTCGCTCTTTCGAACATTTGCCTCTGGCCGTATTCGTCCTCGAACTGCTCGATCGCGCGCTCGACGGATCGGATGATTTTTTCGTCGCTTTCGATCTTCAGAATATATTCGAAGCTGCCGTATTTCACCGCGCTTTGCACGTAATGAAAATCGTTATAGCCGGTCAGGAAAATGACTTTGCAGGCCGGCCACTGGGCTTTGATTTCCTGCAGCAGCTCGATGCCTTCAAGCCCGGGCATTTTGATGTCGGAAATGACGATGTCCACCCGGTTGCTCTGGAGCACCTCCAATGCCTCTTCGCCGGAATACGCTTTCAAGATGTCGAGCTCCAAGTGAGCGGTTTGCTCGAAAAGCTCGAGCAGCCCGTCCACGATGATCGGAAGATCGTCGACGATCAGCAATCGGTACATGTAAACCCCTCCTCAAGCGTTTCTGGAAGTCGTGCTGCTCCGCATGCAGCAAGCCCACCGACTTGCTGCCGCTTCTAGCGGTTGCCGAAATGAATCCGTACTTTCAGGCCGCCAAGCTCGGAACGGGTCATCGTGATCCCGTATTCGGCGCCATAGCGAAGCTGGATTCGGCGATGGACGTTGACCAGCCCGGTCGTCTCCTCGATCCGGCCCTCGGACTGCCGCAACCGGTTATTCAGCCGGTTGATGTCTTCCTCCGTAACGGCGTTCCCGTTGTCTTCCACATAGAAAGCGAAACCGTCCGCATTCCGTTCGCTATGCACCCAAAGCTCGCCCTCGGTGCGCATATTGCCCAGCGCATGCTTGTAGGCGTTCTCGATAATCGGCTGCAGCACGAGCCTAGGTACGAACAGCTCCGGCACGTTGCCGTCAAACCTGACCTGGATGCGGTCTCCGTAGCAAACCGTCTGCATATCCACGTACGTGCGGGAATGCTTCACTTCCAGCTCCAGCGGAATCTCGTCCTCGTCGTTTCGGGTAATAAAGTGAAAATACTCCCCGATGTACAAACAAAACTGGTATGCCTTCTCCTTCTGCCGATCCGACTTGATCAGCCGGCACAGGACGAAGAAGCAGTTGTACAAAAAATGCGGATTGATCTGCGCTTGCAGACGCTTCAGCTCCGACCGCTGGTTGCGGATTTGCTGCTCGTAGTTTTCTTCGATCAGCGTTCGCAGCGATTGGATCGTATCGTTGAACGCTTGATACAAGTACCCGAACTCGTCATGCCCGCGGTCGATCGCGATCGGCTCCAGCCGGTTCTGCTGTACGCGGCGGAACGAATGAACGAGCCTCATAAGCGGGCGGTAGATAAGCCGGAACAGAGAGTAAGAGAAGAACAGAACGACGAGCACGGCCAAAGCGCATGCCCACCAGAACCATACCCGGTACTTCTGGATCGGACCGAGCACGTTCGCTTCGGGAATGAGGCTGACCGAATACGAATTCCAGAGCGGGGAGTACTTATAAACGGCCAGATAGCTGCTGTCTTCGTACCGCACCGTCTCGTAGCCTTCCTGCTTCCCTTCCGCTTGATTGCCCTTGATAAAAGACTCGACCGTCGCAAGGAGCGCCGGATCTTGGTCGCTCTGGATATGCCAGCCGCGGTCGACATTGATCAGCACGCTTTTGCCTCCGATCGAGCTGCCGATTTGCGCCAGCGATTCTTGAATCTTGGCTTCGGAAAGCTCGACCGCGATGACGAAAAGCGGTTCGCGCGGCGTATTCGCCGGATACTGCATCGAGATGAACAGCCGGTCGTTCCAGTAAATGAACGGTTCCGCGTACTGCAGGTTTTTCGTCTGCATCGCCGCATATTCCTGCCGGTCGATCGTCGTTTCGTATTTGATGCTCAGCAGCGTTCGGCCGATCAACGGCACATACGCCTTCGCCTCCTGAATAAACGGACTCGAATCTTTCATCAGCGCCAGCCGCTTTTGAATGTCCAGAATTTTTTGCATCCGTTCGTAGTAGGACAATTCGTCACCGGCAGCGGCAATTTCCATCAGGTCGTCGTCCGTAACATATTTCGGCAAATACCGGACGATTCGGTCCGCTTCCTTATCGAGCGACTCCAAATAATAGCGGGCCGTATTCAAGGTCGACTGCGATATTTCCTTTCGGATGCTGTCCGAGCCTTTGTCGTTGATCAGCCAAGTGATGGCCATAAGGGGCAGCAGCACCGCCAGAAACGCGGCCATGATTTTTTTGAAAATCGAAGAATCCCTCAATTGGAAAAAGCGCTTCATTGTCCGTTCACCCGCTATGCTTTGGTAGAGAATCCTGAATACTTATTCTTTGACACTCCCCATCACAATTCCTTTAATGAAAAACCGCTGCAGGAACGGATAAACGATCAAAATCGGAAAAGCCGCTACGAATATTTGCGCCGCCTTGCTCGTGCGGTCGGACAGCTTGATGATCAGCTCCGCATCCTGCGTCTTCAGGAAGCGGAAATCGAGGTTGATAATAATCGTCTGCAGAAACGTCTGAAGCGGATATTTGTCGGGCTGATTCATCAGGATCATGCCGTCGAACCAGCTGTTCCAATGGCCGACCATCGTGAACAGACCGGTAGTGGCAAGCGCAGGCAGGGACAGAGGCACATATATTTTCCATAGCGTAGCAAAATGTCCGGCTCCGTCCATTCGAGACGACTCCTCCAGCTCCTTAGGCAGGCTGCGGTAAAAATTGAGCAGCAAAATGACGTTGAACACGGCTAACGCTCCAGGGAGCACGAGCGCCCAAATCGTATTGATCAATCCGAGCGACTTGACCGTCAAGTACCAAGGGATGAGGCCACCGCTGAACAAAATCGTAAACACGAACAGCCACACGTATACCGTACGCAGCCGAAGCTGGCTCGTATCCTTCGACAGCGGATATGCCGTCATGATGGTCAAAAACATGCTGATAGCCGTTCCGAGTATGACACGTTTCAGCGTAACCACGAAGGCGCGTAAATATTCCGGCTTGCCGAACACGTTGTCATAAGCGGCGGTCGTAAAGTCGACGGGCCACAGCACGACCTTGCCGGCCGAAGCCGCCGCACCGGAGCTGAACGATAAAGCCAGTATATGAATAAGGGGCATCAGGCAGGCAAACGAGATCGCCGCCAAGAAGATAAGGTTGCCGCTTAAGAACAACCGCCGGCCCAGTGACATTTTGTAATGCATACGAACACCTCGTCAGTTCGATTTCAAGGATAAACGCGTATGGCGATTTTTAAGGAAGCTGGCGATTACCGATGAAATATCAGCTTTTTATAATGTGAAACTATCCATTGTGATTTTCAAAAAATGCGATAGTTTGCGAAACGGTAGGCGAGAAAATATGAAACCGAGAGGAAAAGGAAAGAAACGACCGATTTTAGCAGCCCGACTGCCGTAGCGAACCCGAACTGGGACTGCTGAACGCCCATCCGATAAACGAACGTATCGATAATATCGGCGCTTTCGTATACTTGCGGACTGTACAAGTTGAATATTTGATCGAAGCCGGCATTGAGCACGTTGCCGATGTTTAACGTAAGCATCAGCACGATGATCGGCATCATGCCCGGTATCGTAATGTTCAGCGTTTGCTTCCAGCGTCCTGCGCCGTCGATCTCCGCCGCTTCGTACAGCGACGGGTTAATGCCGGTTAATGCAGCCAAGTAAACGATCGTGCCGAATCCGAACTCCTTCCAGACGTCCGAGACGACCATGACGTAAGGGAACCAGCGGTTATCGCCCAGGAAAAAGATCGGCTCGATGCCGAGCGAACTGAGCACTTGATTAAGGAGCCCGCTGGACGGGGAAAGCACGTCGATCAGAATGCCGCTCAGTAGCACCCACGACAAGAAATGCGGTAAGTAAACGAGCGTTTGGAACGTTCGTTTGATCCATTGCCTGCTCAGCTCGTTCAGCAGGATGGCGATCGAAATCGGAAAGAACAGCCCTGCGAGTATTTTCATGACGGCAATGTAAATCGTATTGAAGAAAATACGGCCGATATCGGGATAATCGAACAGAAAGCGGAAATTTTTGAGTCCGACGAACGGAGAACCGAACAGCCCTTTGGTCGGAATATATTTTTGAAAAGCCATCAAGATGCCCGCCATCGGAATATAGCTGAACACGATGACGAAGACCAGTCCCGGAATCAGCATCGCATGAAGCGGCCATTCCCGTTTCCACATGCGCGAGATCGATTTCATCATGCAACACCGCCTATACTTAAATAAACTTATATTTTAAAAAAAGAGGGATCGTGCTTGATCCGATCCCTCCCCTCTGCAAAGATCTATTTGTTCTTCGCGTACCAGTCGTTCACTTCTTTGGTAATTTGATCGCCGCCGAGCTTCTTCCAGTCGGCTACGAATTTGTCGAATTCGTCGATCGGCACTTGGTTCATAATAATCTTGAAGAACACTTCGTCGCGCTTTTTCTCGAGAATCGCATTTTTCTCGACCATCGTCGGCGTCGACGCTCCGATAAATTTCGTTTGCTCGAACTGATTGTTCTTTTTCATGTCCGGAACGTACGAAACCGCTCCCTTAGGACCCGAAATCAAATATTCCCACCACATGCTCGTATCGCCGTTTACATATTTCATGGCGCGCTCGTACCGCGTTTTCTGGTCCTTCGTCTTTGCCAGGCTCGCGTCTTTATTGGCGATCGCCTTCGGAAGTACCTCTCCGTTCGTGTTAGATTGGTTGTACACCGTCAGCGGATTGAGCAGCCAGTAGTTGTTGCCTTTTTCCTTGCGGTCGTTGCCGAACTCGTAAACCTTGTTTTCTTCCGTCTGGTTGTTGTCGACGACAATCCAGTTGTTGAGCAGCCGGATGACCGCTTCCGGATTTTTGGCCTTCTTGGACACGACGTAGTACTGGTCGGAGCCCAGTCCGATTTGCATCTTGGCCGGTTTGCTGTCGCTGGAGAGAAGCGGGAATACGCCCCATTCCTGCACGACCTTGCCGTCTTTCACTGCGCCTTTTGCCAAGTGTGCAGGCGCCCATTCGGCTCCGTAGACGATCCCGATGCTGTCGTTAAAGATGAGCTCCGACGCCTTTTGCGTATCTTTGACGCCGAATTCCGGGTCGATCAGCCCTTTTTTGAACATATCCTGGAGCGCTTGCAGCGCGTTTTTCATTTCAGGCTGCACGTAGCCGAGGACAAGCTTGCCTGTGCCGTCGTCGATCCACGTATCCGTATAGGCATGGAACCCGTTCATGAAACCGATCATGCCGGTCACGCCGTCTTTAAAGTCCTTATTGAACGCGATGCCGTAAGCTTTGCCGGTGCCGCCCGGATCCTTCGTCTTGAACGCTTCCGCGATGCTGATCAAATCCTGCATCGTTTTCGGCTCGGGCAAATTCAGCTTTTTGAGCCAATCGGTACGAAGGTACACGAATTGCGCGTTGAACGGATTGGACGTTCGCGGAAGGCCCATCAGCTTGCCGCCAATCGTTGCCGACTTCATTTGAAGGCCGCCGTCCATCTTCATAAACTTTTTCGTATTGTCCGTAGCATATTTGTCGTAAACGCTTGTCAGGTCCAGGATCATATCCGCTTCGATCAGCTGCTGGAGTTGGGCCGCATCGACCGGGAAAAAGTCGGGAATATCGTTCGAGGCAATGGCCATTTTCAGCTTTTCCTTGAACTGGGCGTTATCGGCGGCAATCCATTTGTTCGTCACTTTGACTCCGGCGTCTTTCTCGTATGCGTCGTATACCGCATTTTTGTCGAAGCTTTCGCCTGCGTCAAACTTCAGGTACGGATCGCTTTCACGGATCGTCGATACCTCAAGCACCTTTTTCGTATCGGGCGATGCGGATGCCGAAGCCGATGCCGATGGGGATGCCGATGCAGCCGGCTGCGGGTTGTTTTCCGTTTTGCTGCTGCATGCCGTGGCGGCAAGACTTGTGATTAGTGCTGCGGCGAGAACGCCTTTCCCTTTCCATTTCATGTTCATACGACCCCTCCTAAAAAGAATCAAATTATTCATCAGGATGCTGTACGCGTTTCAGCTCCTTTGATAGCTTTAGTATAAAGAGCGAGGCGACCGCCTACTATATACTAGTCTTTACTTTGATATACACCTCTTGAGGCGGCAACGGGAATACAAAAAAAGCACCGGATCGGTGCCGATGCCGGTGACACTTTATTCGTCCGTTCAGAAGAGTTGTCCCAAATTCGGCCTCGCTGCAGATCGCCTATTTCCGGTAAGCGCCGAGCCGAAAGACGGCAATCTCCGGTCTGCTGCCGATGCGCAGCGGGATAAGCACGTTGCCGAGTCCGCGATTGATATAGAAGCTGCGGTTCGGGTCAAGCTTTCTATGGCCGATATGGAAATGGTCGTATTTTCCTGGCGGAAAGCCGAACAGCTTGATTTGTCCGCCGTGCGTGTGGCCGGCCAGCAGCAAGTTGTACTCGATTCGTCTGCGCTGCAGAAAATCGACGATTTCGGGCGAATGCCCGAGCGCTATCGTGTAGGCGATGCTTTCGTTAGCCGGCGGCCGGGCTTCCCGCTCGTTCCCGTAGAACGAGTTATCGTAGCCGCAAACCGCGATTTGGCCGCCCTTTAGCGGAACGAGGGCGCATTCGTTCTCCAGCACCATAACGCCCGTCCGCCTAAGGCGGTTCATCGTTTCCGCGTACTGCTCCCCGCTGTACATTCTTTTCCGAAGCCACATGTAGTCATACCACTCGTGATTGCCGGGAATGAAATAAATATGCTTGCACCTGATACGGCCAAGCTCGCGAAGGACATTCGGCAGCTGCCACAAATGGTTGGTCAAATCGCCGGTGACGCAAACGATATCGGGCTTTATCCCATTGACGATGCCGCTTACGGATCCGTTCAAAAATTTCGTTTTGCCGTGGAGATCGGAAAGTTGCACGATCGTTGCATCTTGGGTCAACGCAGACGGGCGTTTAAGCATGGTTACCGTTTTTTGCACAACCCAGGTTTGATGCAAATAGAAGGCCAGCGCAAGCGCGAACAGCAGCAACCCAGCGACAATAAGCGTTCCCGCTTCCATCATCCAACCTCCCTCTTTACTCTTCGCAGAAGAAACGGTTTCCCGTCCCCTGTGCGGCGCAGCCAACTTATAACCATACGAAGAAGGCTGCCGATTTATGCATCAACAGCCTTCGCCTCTTGCAAGCCTATACGTCTATACTTCAAAAGAACTTTTCAGCGATACGATCAGGTTGAACACCGGCTTCTCCGCAGTCGTCAGCTTCGGATCGACATTGAAATAGCCATGACGGAAAAATTGGAATTTATCCTGTCCCTGCGCCTCTCTCATATTCGGCTCCACGAAGCCTTGCACGACTTCAAGCGATTTCGGATTGAGGCGGCTCAGGAACGAGGCGTCCACATTGCCCGCTTCCGTTTCCTCTTCCTCTGCGGAAGCCTGTTCGGGAGCAGCCTGCTCGGCAGCGGCGCCCGCATCCGCATTTTCCGCGAAGAGCGGCTCGAACAGCCGGAACTCGGCCGGTACCGCCTGGCTCGCTTCCACCCAGTGAATCGTCCCTTTTACCTTGCGGGCGTTGAAGCCCGAACCGGACTTCGTAGCAGGATCGTATGTGCAACGCAGCTCGATCACATGACCCGCTTCATCCTTGACGACTTCTTCGCATTTGATGAAGTAGGCGTGCTTCAAACGCACTTCGTTGCCCGGGAACAACCGGAAATATTTCGGCGGCGGATTCTCCATGAAGTCGTCCCGCTCGATATAAATCTCGCGCGAGAACGGAATGTCACGGCTGCCCATCTCCTCGTTCTCCGAATTGTTTTCGGCCGGGAGCATTTCCACTTGCCCTTCCGGATAGTTGGTGATGACGACCTTCAGCGGGTTGACGACAGCCATCGTACGAGGCGCCTTCAGCTTCAAATCTTCTCGGACAAAATGCTCCAAATACCGCCAATCGACCACGCTATGGCTCTTCGTTACGCCAATTTCACGGCAGAACGTGCGGATCGCTTCCGGCGTAAAGCCTCTGCGGCGAAGGCCGGAAAGCGTCGGCATGCGCGGATCGTCCCAGCCGTCGACGATGTTCTCCTGAACCATCAGTCTCAGGTAACGCTTGCCCATCACCAGGTCCGTCAAGCGGAGCTTCGCAAACTCGTATTGACGCGGGCGGTAGGTGGTTTCGCATTCCTCGATCACCCAATCATAGAACGGACGCTGATCCTCGAATTCGAGCGTGCAAATCGAATGCGTCACGCCTTCGATCGCATCCTCGAGAGGATGGGCGAACGCATACATGGGGTAAATGCACCATTTGTCTCCGGTGTTATGGTGATGCGCGTGAAGCACCCGGTATATCGCCGGATCGCGCAGATTGATATTCGGCGAAGCCATATCGATTTTGGCGCGAAGCACCTTCGAGCCGTCCTGAAACTCGCCTTTGCGCATCCGCTCGAACAGGTCGAGGTTTTCTTCCGCAGAACGGTCTCGGTAAGGGCTGTTTTGCCCCGGCTCCGTAAGCGAGCCGCGCGTTTGGCGCATCTCCTCCGCCGTCAGGTCGCAAACGAACGCCTTGCCTTTCTTGATCAGCTTCACCGCGTAATCGTACATTTGCTCGAAATAGTCCGAAGCGAAGAAGAGCCCGTCCCAATCAAAGCCGAGCCACTTCACGTCCGCTTTGATGGCTTCGACGAATTCCAGATCCTCCTTGACCGGATTCGTATCGTCGAAGCGCAAATTCGTCCGTCCACCGTATTCGTCCGCAAGCTCGAAATTCAGGCAGATGGACTTGGCATGACCGATGTGCAAATAGCCGTTCGGCTCGGGGGGAAACCGGGTGACGACCGTATTTACTTTGCCTGAATCCAAGTCTTCCTTTACGATTTGCTTAATAAAATTCGTAGCCGTCGGCTTGTTTTCCATTTGTTACCTACTCCTATCCGCTAATTCGTTTCCGGCTATTATAACATATTACCCAAAAGGGGAAAAATGAAAAACGCTCTCCGTGCTGGCCGGCTCGTTATCTTCGTCTATGTTAATACGTTTTGCCGCGAAAGGAAATAGTTAGCACGCAAATCAGGCTTCTTTATTAGCGATTCGCGGACGGGCAAAAATAGTAAGGCACGTATACAAAATTTTCAACGATAATGAAGAGGACAGCATTAAGATCGTTTTTGTGCAAAAAAAATCCTCCGTTAGGAGGATGAGATTGTCGCTTGGATTAAACCGTACTCTCTCATCCCTCGTCAACGGGGGATTTTTTTATGTTCAGCGATTGTATTCCCAGTAGCGCAGATGGTTGAACGGATCGATCGTCGTCCATGGCGAGCTGTTAGTCTTGTAAATGCCGAAATGCAGATGCGGCACAAATTGATCGTCCGTGCCTTCCGGACCGTAGCCGGTGCTGCCGACATAGCCGATTAGCTGGCCTTTGGCGATTTTGGCGCCTTTGCCCATGCCCGGCGCATAAGCCGACATGTGTGCGTAGTAAAATACCGTCGAGCCGTCCACTCTTACCGTCAACCGCCAGCCGCCCATCTGGTTCCAGCCGTAGTTGATGACTTCGCCCGCCGCGGCGCTGTAGATCGGCGTGCCTTTAGGCGCAAAAATATCGACGCCCTCATGCTTTCTCTCCTCATAGCCGTTACCGGTCCAATAACGCTCGTCCGCGTAATTGTTTGACAGCGTCTCATACGTGCCCTTCGGCAGCGGGAAGAAGCCGTCCGCAAACGTTTGCGGCTTTGCCGGCGCCTGTGTCTGCGATTGCCCGGCGGAACCGCGGGAAGGAATGTTGAGAATATAGCCGGCTTCAATGTAGTTGGGATTCCAAATCTGCTTGTTCGCTGCAATAAGCGCTTCCAAGGATACACCCAGCTTTTGGCTGATGATCCACATCGTTTCCCCGTTACGCACCGTGTATGTACCCGGTCCGGATACGTTCAGCACTTGGCCGGGCATAATCATATCGGAAGTCAGACCGTTGTCCGACTTAAGCTTCGTAGTGGTCGTCCCCTGCTTGGCCGCGATTTTATAAAGAGAATCTCCCGGTTGAACCGTGTAAGACGCCCCCAAAGTGGTTGTAGCGAACACAGACATGGAGGCAACGGCAACGATAGCGCTTGATAACAGTTTCCTTTTCATCCATTCAGCTCCTCTATGATGTTATGAATCTATCATAGGCGAAGGAAAGGGAAGGATGAAAGCGATAAATATTGGTAACACTAAAATAAATTCCATGATATGGATGAACATTACCTTCCCGAACGTCTGAACAGGCGGTACCCTCTGCGCACCCCATTCAAGATGAAATCAGGAAGCGGAACAGGCCGGCGAAGCAGCAGCGGAGTATATAAGGCATGGTAGGCTTTCTTGAAATCATCCCACATTTCGCAAGATTCCCGCTTCAAAAAATCCGATACGTCGACCACTTTGCCGCGTCCTTGCTCGACCATTACATTTTTCCCATGAATATCGTGCGGATGCAGACCGCGTTTCCTTGCATAATCGAGCGCTTCGTCTATATCGCGGATAGCCTGTTTGGGGATGCGGATCCCCCTGCGCAAGCAATCGTATAAGGTGATGCCATGAAGCCTTTTGAGTATCAAGTAGCGCTCATCGGCGTGATAGCACTCGGAATAGGCCGGATGACTGCCCAGCCTTCGGTACACCTCCGCTTCTTCCCTCAGCCCTCTCCGGCCCGGCGCATACACCTTCACCGCCCTATCCGGCGCGCCCGGATGGAAGAAGACGGCCGCATAATTGCCCGTACCCAGCAGCTTCCATGGCTGCGGCACGAAGCCGACGGTCACCGGATCTTGAGTGTGCGGGCTTTCGATCTCGAGCTGCGGCAGCAGTTCGTCTTCGACAGTTTGAACCAAATTGTGCATCGTCCGTTCTCTCCCAGACTTCTTCATTACTGCCAGTATATCATCTTAGAAAAACGAAGATAACCTCTGAGGCCGCAATGCTTGGCAGAAAATAACTTTGGGAAGCTTCCTCGTAAAGCTTCGTCCAAGCAACTAATTCATCCGCGGAAACGTTATATCGTGTAAACGATGCGAATTGCGATGGAGGTAAGGAAGCCATGAAACGATCGTCCGTTTCCGTTCCGATTCTATTGACTCTGTTCTTCTTGCTTCTTGCCGGATGCGGCAAAGACGATGACTCGACGGAACTAATCGGCTACGTCATTAAAGAGAACGCAGCCTCGATACTCGTTATCGGCGATGCCAGCAGTAACATGCAAAACAGCCAAGCGCCGGAGGCCATGTCCCTTGGAGTCACAAACGCCAAATGGAAAGGAATTACAGCCGGAAAACTGCAAGTGGGGCATAAGGTAAGGGTCACGATTCATGGACCGATTGCGCTGTCGTATCCCGCCCAGGCTAACGCCGCCAAAATCGAACTGCTGGAACAAGCGCCGAAGAAGCCCGGTATCCTTTCCGAACAGGAAGCGGTCGAAAAAGCGCTCTCGCAGCACGCCGATAGGAACAGCTTGTACGTAAACCGCGCAGAGCTCTTGCCAAGCGAAAAGGTTTGGCGGATCGAGCTGGACGACTACCTCCGTCCCGGCAACCCGACCGAGGTGCGGATTGATGCCGCTTCCGCTCCCTGATGCGGCACGAATGCAGGCTGCCTTGCGGCTGTAGAAGAGAGCGGCAAGGCAGCTTGCGTGGATATTTTAGAAGGCCATCGGTTTGTTTCGATGCTGTTTGTGTGGCTCCGATTGAGTGGTGCCGTTTGATTTAACGTTGATTGCCGGATGGCATTGTGTGGACGGAATCATTTTGCTTCAGAAATAGGACATTTTATTGGAAATATATAATAATTGTTACCGGCTAGTACCAGGTAGTAATTTTGGCAGCTAAAGTCACTTTCGGTGGCGGGAGTCGGCTGTGGGTACTGGAGTACTTTTAGGGGCTGGAGTCGGCGGCGATTATTGGAGTCACTTTTGGTGCTGGGAGTGGCTGCGTAACTTGAGTTACTTTTAGTGCTGGAAGTGGCTGCGGTTACTGGAGTTACTTTTGGTGCTGGGAGTGGCTGCGTAACTTGAGTTACTTTTGATGCTGGAAGTGGCTGCGTAACTTGAGTTACTTTTGATGCTGGGAGTGGGCGGGGTTACTGGAGTTACTTTTGGTGCTGGAAATGGCTGCGTAACTGGAGTCACTTTTAGTGCTGGAAGATGGGCGGGGTTACTGGAGTTACTTTTGGTGCTGGAAGTGGCTGAACTAACTGGAGTTACTTTTGGTGCTGGGAGTGGCTGCGTTATCTACCATCCCTCCCCCACTCTACTCCGATTTGCCTGTATTGACCTCATTCCAGCCGATAATGAACCCAAGTTCACTATTAGTGAAGCAAAGTTCACTATCTCCCCCTTTTCTAGCCCCAATGTCTCGTTTAGTGAACCAAACCGGACTATTTGGCGCTAAAGTTCACTATTACTGAACTTACCTTCACTAACCGGCTCACAAGCCCGTTTCCTGGAAATTTAGTGAATTTACGTTCACTAATAGTGAAGCCAGGTTCATTATCTCGATATGCAGCTTTACTATATGCCAATATGTACCTTCACACAGCGTCACACCACGCAAAAAAAGCCGCAATCGCGTTGCGGCCTCAGGCAGTAACTCCCTTTTCCACGCCTCGACTTACGGCCCCGCTTAGCTCCCCTCGGCGTTACGGCGACAGGCACACGTTCCACTCTAGTCCCCTCAACGATTCGCAACTAGCGACGTCCCTCGCCGGCCTTCTCTGCGACAGGCGTCCGTCCTTCTTACCGGGACAGCCGCTGCCGTTCGGTTAATCGGTCGTCCTTCTGCAGCGACGCTTCATCCTCCCAGCTTACGAAAAAATCTTCCCAGATCACATGGCACAGCGGCAGCTTAACCTCCATCACGATTCCTCTCGCCCCATCAAGCGCAAAGATGACGCAATCGCCGATTTCCAGCATGCCGATCACCCCAGTCTGAATACGATTCCGTGGCCGCCTTTCGGGTATTCCCATTTGATGTTCTGGTGCGGACAGCCGATCCGGCAGCTCCCGCATTCGTGGCAGCCTTCGTAGCCGACATGCATGCGGATATCCTCCCATTTGTACACTTCGGCCGGGCAAAAAATCGTGCAAATCTTATCCGGGCAGCTAGTCAGGCAAACGTCCGCGTCCATAACGGTCAAATGCGACTTCGTATCGGCGTTGAAACGGAGCAAATACTGCTTCTCCTCGATCGACTGGCCTTTGCTTCCATCGGTCGTCATTTGATCACCTTCCAGGCCCGGTACAGGTCCCGAGCGATTTTGAACTTCTGTTTCGCGGTGCCGAGATCGCGCCAAATCTGCTTCTGCTTCTCCCATTTCGATTTCCCGTCTACCGTAAACATTTGGCTGGCGGCGCGGCTCATCATCGGAATATATTGCTCGAAATATTGCGGAAACTTGTCAAAATGATGCGTAGAATCCTTATACTTCTTCAGATCCTGTCCGACGAAGCCGGCCATCAGCCGCTCCCGGTAATGACCGAGCGTCCGTTCGGAGAAGTCGCCCGCCGCTTTGGCCAGCAGAACGGTCTCGGCGGCAATCCGTCCCGACGTCATCGCCATATTCGAGCCTTCGCGGTGAATGGCGTTGACGAGCTGCGCGGCGTCCCCGGCCACAAGCACGCCGTTCCCGACGATGCGCGGCATGGAATGGTATCCGCCCTCCGGAATCAGGTGCGCCAAATATTCCTGCGGCTCCGCCCCCTGAATGAGCTTGCGGATCATGGGATGCTTTTTTACATATTCCAATAATTCGTACGGTTTTATTTTATGCTTGATAAGGCCGGATAGTAACGTGCCCACTCCGAGACTGAGCGTATCTTTATTCGTGTACAGGAAGCCGGTTCCCAGAATGCCCTTGGTCGCATCGCCGAACAGCTCGATCGTACAGCCCTGATTTTCCTCCAAATTGAACCGGTCCTCGATCACCGCTTTGTCGAGCTTCAATATTTCCATCGTCGCGAGCGCCACTTCGTCCGGCTTGAACTCCTTGTGGAAGCCGAGCGACTTCGCCAGCAGCGAGTTGACGCCGTCGCAAAGCACGACGACATCCGCGTACACGTCCCCTTCCGGCCTATCGGTGCGCACGCCGACGACGCGGTCGCCTTCGGTGATGCATTCGAGCGCCACCGTTTCGCATATGAGGAGCGCCCCCTGCTCGACAGCCTTTTGCGCGAACCACTGATCGAATTTTGCCCGCAGCACGGTAAAATTGTTATACGGCTCCTGCGCCCATTCGAGCCCTTTGTAGCCGAACGTCAACGACGATTCTTTATCGAGCATCATGAACCGCTGCTCCACGATAGGCCGCTCCAGCGGAGCTTCCTTATAAAAATCGGGAATGATATCCTCCATCATTTTCCGGTACAGCACGCCGCCCATGACGTTTTTGGAGCCCGGGTATTCGCCCCGCTCCATCAGCATCACGCTCGCGCCGGCCTTGGCCAGCTCATATGCGCAGGCAATGCCCGCAGGACCCGCCCCAACGACGATACAGTCGAATTTGTCAGGCATGTTTGGCCTCCTTCCCGCGAAGCACGCTCTGTACCGGCTCGCTCTTGAACCGTTCGATCAGCATCGGAACGATTTCGAAAGCGTCGCCGACGATGCCGTAGTGTGACGACTGGAAAATTGGCGCCGCCGGATCCTTGTTGACGGCGATAATGAGTCCGGCATTCTGCATCCCGACGATATGCTGAATGGCGCCGGAGATGCCGATCGCAAAGTAGATTTTGGGCGTTACCGTTACGCCGGTCTGCCCCACTTGGTGGTGGTGCTCGACCCAGCCCGCCTCCACGACGTCGCGGCTGGCTCCGACCGCCGCGCCTATGGTCTGCGCGAGCCTGTGGATCAGCCCGAAGCCTTCGCGGCTGCCGAGACCCTTGCCCCCTGCCACGATTATATCCGCTTCATCTATCTTGACCTTCTTCACCGTTGCCCGGACGATGTCGAGCACCTTCGTGCGGACGTCCTCCTCCTTGAGATCGATCGACTCCTCGACGATCTGCCCGGTCCGCAGCGGATCGGGGGGCAGCGCTTTCATGACTTTCGGCCGTACGGTCGCCATTTGCGGCCTGTACTTTTTGCACAGGATCGTCGCCATAATATTGCCCCCGAACGCAGGACGGCTGGCGAGCAGCAGGCCCGTATCCTCCTCGACGTCGAGAATCGTCGTGTCCGCCGTTAGCCCGGTCGGCAAATCGGTTGCGACCGCGCTTGCCAGATCTTTGCCGGTTGACGTGGCGCCGTACAGCAAGATTTCCGGCTTATGCTTATTCGTGCAGTGCAGCATCGCCTGCATGAACGTTTCCGTCCGGTAATGCCGGAAAATCGGAGCGTCGTATACGTAAACCGTATCCGCTCCGTGAGCAAACAGCGAAGCCGCGAGATGCTTCACGCCTTCCCCGATCAGAACGCCGGCCACCTCGGTTTTGCGCTTATCCGCAAGCTGCCGGGCCGCGCCAAGCAGCTCCAGCGACACCGGCGCGATGCCGCCGTCCCTGATTTCACTGAACACCCATACGCCGCGGTAATCGTCGAAACTCACGCGCCCCCACCTCCTTCTTCGATCGCCTGAAACAATTCCTTCCGCTCCAGAAGTATGCCGAGCAGCCGGTCCACTTGGTCGCCCGCCCCCCCGTCCAGCATCGTGCCGCCTTGCGGCTTCTGCGGCGCCCATACGGCCGAAACGATCGTCGGCGAGCCCTTGAGTCCCAGCTGGGTGCGGTCGATCTCGCCAAGGTCGGCTACCGCCCAAATGTGCGGCTGATAGCGCGCCGCCTTGATCATGTTGGGCAGAGGCGAATACGGCACCTCGTTAATTTCCTTCTCGACGGACATCAGGCAAGGCAGCGTCGAGCGAATGACTTCATGACCGTCCTCCAGCTTGCGGTGGATGATTGCGTAGCCTTCCTCGCGGTTTATTTCGACGATCTTGTTGACCGACGTCAGCGGCGGGATATCCAGCCTTCTGGCGATCCCGGGTCCGACTTGGCCGGTATCGCCGTCGATCGTCATTTTGCCGCAGAGGATAAGATCGATCGGCTTGATTTGTGCGATCTTGTCCAGCGCTTTCGTCAGCGAATAGCTTGTGGCCAGCGTATCCGCACCGGCGAACGCGCGGTCCGTGATGAGATAGCCTTCGTCCGCGCCGATCTCGATGCATTTGCGGATCGCTTTGACCGCAGGAGGCGGCCCCATGGTCAGCACGGACACCGTCCCGCCATACCGCCGCTTCAGCCGCACCGCCTCCTCCACCGCATGCGCGTCGTACGGATTCAGAATGGCCGGGGCGCTGGACCGGTCCATCGTGTTCGTTTTGGGATTCATCTTGATGATTTTCGTGTCTGGCACCTGCTTGATGCAGGCAACGATATGCAGCATAGGTATCCACCCCGCTAAGGCTTGGCTACCTTTCGCACGCT
The DNA here is from genome assembly GCF_046244365.1 of Paenibacillus litoralis. Classification (NCBI taxonomy): domain Bacteria; kingdom Bacillati; phylum Bacillota; class Bacilli; order Caryophanales; family Paenibacillaceae; genus Paenibacillus; species Paenibacillus litoralis. The sequence goes on from NZ_CP176395.1 coordinate 6,626,816, forward strand.
GGAACGGACATGCCCGGCCCATGCAGTGCGAAAGCTTCACCTTCGCCATGTAGTCCAATTACTTAACTATATTGGCGTATGCGGGATAACATGTTTGTTTTTTGCTCGCCGGTCAAAATAACCCTACAAATGCAGCCGCTGGAGCGTATTCCTAATCGTTTGTGCGAATACTTGCGATCCGTACGTTCCAAGTTAGCCGTTACGGCTAGAAGCAACGAACTTGATGGACCGCCGACGCCGCTAACGCGACTTGGCCGGCATGCTCCTAGCCGCTCGATTTTGCCGTACGATAAAAGCCTCGCCCCGGCTCGTTTTTACCGAGTCAGGGCGAGGCTTTTTACTCCCTCTTACTTACGAAAGCTCAGCTTCACATCCTGCGGGCTGTTGCCGAACCGGCTGCCGAGCAGGTTAAAGCCTCCCCGGTTGACCGCATCCGCTTTCACCTCGAAGCGCACCGTAATCGGGCGGTCATCCTGCAGCTCCAAATCTTGCAGACACACTTGAGAACATGGCTGTCCGTTCAAAAGCGATCCCTTATGGTCGATCTGCCATTCGTTCAGCTGCCCGTACTGCGTGCCGCCCACCCACCATGCCGGGGTAAGCACACCCTTAACGGCCCCGAAATCGCCCGGACTGGTCCAGGTTCCGATCTCTTTCCCGTTGACGGACAGCGTAATGTCCGAAGGCCAATCCTCGCGGTAACCGGGGGCTTCCGAGCACAGCTCGGCGCTGACCGCGATCCCCTTCAGCTTCTCTCCCTTAGGCACAGGATTCGGGAAGCGGTATTCCACGTAGCCCGAATCGCTGAGCCACAGCAGCCAAGCATTCGACCGCTCCGGCAAGTAGAAGGAACGCGGATCGTCGGCATCCCCGATCAAGCCGTCCGGACCGACGAGCCCGCAAGGAGCGGCGACCGCTATATCCGAATACATGCCGACCGGCATCGAAACGGACTCCAGCGAGGATAAGACACCGCCCGGCTTTCGCGGAATTTCCAGAAGCAAAGTGTCGTAGAAGCGCGAGCATAGCTTCTCCCTTCCGCTGCCGGGAGCCGTTTCGATCAGTCCGGCTTGCTCCAGCATTTGGAGGTTGATGGAAACCGTCGGCTGGGCGACGCCGAGCATTTCGGTAAGCTGCGAAACGCTTAGCGGCTCCTCGTCCAATATCTCTAATATACGAAGCCGCAAATCGCCGGACAGTGCCTTCGCCACCTCTTGGATTTGCGGCGGCGGTACGCGTTTCGTCGTTTCCTCTTGCATCGTGGATACCCTCATTTCAGATCCCGTTTCTTTTTTTCAGTTTACACTGCCCTTTTAATATTGTAAAATTCATATGTACATTGTAATTATACAATATAAGGTAAGCTACGGAGGCGAAATCATGGCAAGAAACGATTATCCAAGACCTCAATTCGTTAGAGACAGCTGGCTAAACTTAAACGGCGAATGGGAATTCGAGTTTGACGACGATGACGACGGAGAACGCGAGCGCTGGTATGAAGGACGAACGCTCGGGCGTACCATCGTCGTTCCGTTTTGCTACCAGAGCAAGCTCAGCGGAATCGGCGAAACGGATTTCCACGACATTGTCTGGTACCGAAAGAAAGTCACGCTGCCGGCGGAATTTGACGGAAAGCGGACGATACTCCATTTCGGCGCGGTCGATTACGAAGCGAAGGTTTGGGTAAACGGCAGACTCGCAGCAAGCCACGAAGGCGGTCACACGCCGTTTGCCGCCGACGTCACGGACGCCTTGCAGGCCGGCAGCAATACGATCGTCGTGCGGGCGCAGGATTACAGCAAGGATCTGACTCTGCCTCGCGGTAAGCAGTATTGGAAGGAAAAATCGGCCAGCATCTTCTATACGAGGACGACGGGAATTTGGCAAACCGTATGGATGGAGCCGGTGTCGGACATTCATCTTGGCAAGCTGCGGCTGACTCCCGATATCGACAACAACGAAATCGCCGTGCAATCCTCGCTTTCCGGCGCGATCGGCCAGAATGACGTCAGGCTGACCGTTACCGTCTCCTTCAAGGGCGAGATCGTGGCGGAGGACGAGATTCGTGTTCGCGGCACGGAAGCTTATCGCTCGATTCGTCTCGACGACAGGCATGATCTCGCAGCTCGCCGGTTTTGGACCCCCGCCAACCCGAACTTGTATGACGCCGAGTTTACGCTGCTGGTAAACGGGCAAACGGTCGACCAGGTGCAAAGCTACTTCGGCATGCGCAAAATCAGCGTGGACAACGGGAACATTTGCTTGAACAACCGGCCTTATCGGATGAAAATGGTGCTCGATCAGGGCTACTTCCCTGACGGTATTCTGACGCCGCCGAGCGACGAGGCGATTCGCCGCGACGTCGAGCTGACGAAGGAAATGGGCTTCAACGGAGCCAGAAAGCATCAGAAGGTGGAGGATCCCCGCTATTTGTATTGGTGCGACAAGCTGGGCTTGCTCTTATGGGGGGAAATGGCCAATGCCTACCATTACTCGCCGAGGTACGTCAGGCGCATCACGCAGGAATGGCAGGAAGTCGTGGAGCGCGACTACAACCATCCGTGCGTGGTCGCCTGGGTGCCGCTCAACGAGAGCTGGGGCGTGCCGAACATTTTGAACGACAAGCAGCAGCAGCAGCACGCGCTGTCGCTGTACTACTTGACGAAGTCGCTCGATCCGATGAGGCCCGTCATCTCCAATGACGGCTGGGAGCACGTTAAATCCGACATTTGCACGATTCACGACTACGCCTGGCAAAAGGAAGTGCTGGAGCAGCGCTACTCGACGGCCCATAACGCGGTGACCTCCCTCCCTGCCAACACCTGGATTTACGCCCATGGATTTGCGTACGCCGGAGAGCCGATCCACGTTTCGGAATTCGGCGGCATCTCGTTCCGCAAGAGCGACTGGGAAGGCTGGGGCTATTCGTCCGCCAAGGACGACAAAGACTTTGTCGAGCGTTTGGCCGCGGTCGTCCATCCGCTGCTGGCTTCCCCGGTCGTGCAGGGCTTCTGCTATACGCAGCTCACCGACGTCGAGCAAGAAATCAACGGCTTGCTCACCTATGACCGTCAGCCGAAGGTGCCGCTCGAATGGATTAGAGCGATCAATGAAGGCAAAACGCCGGAGGTCGAACCTTCCGCAGCTGAGGCATCCAAATAGCCATTTCGAAATTGAAACCGCCGAGAACCCATTCACAATTGGGCCTCGGCGGTTTTTTTACACGGAATCTTGACACAAGCCCCACTTTAAAATATAGTAAACCCATCGGATTTAAACTAACTGACTCGTCAGTTAAGAAGAAAAGGGGTGTTGACACTGCCTGCAACGCCGGATCAAGAACAAGATCGCCGCCGGCAGCTGATGAGCTGCGCTCTTGAGCTGTTCGCCCGCAAAGGCTATCACAGTACGAAAATTTCCGATGTGGTTAAATCCGCCGGGGTGTCGCAAGGAACGTTTTACTGGTATTTTCCCAGCAAAGAGAAGCTCGTCATCGATCTGATCGGGGACGGCAAAGAGATGCTGACGAAAGTGATCGCGCAGGGCTACCGCCAGCATGCCGGCACGATCGACGATATGGTGAGCTCGTCCGCGAGGCTGCTCGCCGACTTGTTCGAATTCGCAAACGAAAACCGGTATTTGATGGCCCTTCTGCTGATCAAAGGCCAGGGGACGGATCCGCCTGTGCAGGAAGCCGTCTCGCAAACGTGGATCGCGTTCGAGGAAGCGTTCAAAAGCAACGTCAAGCGCGCCATCGAGCTGGGGATGCTGCCGGGCTCCAAAGATTTGAATCTTCGGGTTAACATACTGGTCGGTTTATTTACGGGCGTGCTGTCCAAATGGCTGTTCGGGCCTATGCACGACGTCGATTTCAAGTCGCCCTACTCCCCTTCGGAAATGGCTGAAGAAACAGCCAGGTTTGAAATTCGCGGATTACTCGGATCCTAATAAGGATCCATCCTTATTCAAAACAACTAGGAGGCCATTTCATGCACACGAAAACCAAACATCTTTTCAAAACCGTTTCTCTGGTCGGCGCCATCGTCATCGCGCTTGCGGGCTGCGGAAGCAAATCGAACGAGCCCGCCGACAAAAATGCGGCAAACTCGCCGGCCGCATCGGCTGCCCCGTCGAATCAGCTTGAGACGATCAAGAAAAACGGAAAAATCAAAATCGGCTTGATGGGCACTTACGCTCCTTACAACTTTTTGAACGACAAAAAAGAAGTGGACGGCTTCGACGCGGACGTGGCCAAGCAAGTTGCCAAACGTTTGGGCGTTCAGGCCGAGTTCATTACGGGCGAATTTTCCGGTCTCATCGAGGGCTTGCAGAAGGATAAATACGACGCGCTGATCAGCCAGGTGACCATTACCGACGACCGCAAAAAGACGATGGATTTCTCGTCTCCTTACATCAAAAACTCCGTCAACATCGTCGTGAAGAACGACAATACGACCATCAAATCGCTGGAAGATTTCAAAGGCAAAAAAGTCGGCGTAGGCCTCGGCACGAACGACGAAAAATATTTGCGCGACGTGGCTCTGCCTAAAGTCGGAAACTTCGAAATCGCAACGTACAACGACGTCATCACTTCGCTTACCGACCTGAACGTCGGCCGGATTGACGCGACGATCAACAACACGTTTGCCATCAAGCCGCTGGTGGAAAAAAACAATTTTAAAATCAAATCGGTGGGACAGCCTATTAAGGAAGATTATGCCGGAATCGCGATTCGCAAAAACAATCAAGAGCTTCTAGACGCTCTGAACAAAGCGATTGCCGACATGAAGGCAGACGGCACGTTCAAAGAAATTTTCCAAAAATGGTTTGGGGTCGACCCGACGATTTAATCGGCCGGAACGGGAGAGGACGTAACGCATGGAACTGGTATATGACAACGTAGACTTCCTGCTGAAGGGCGCCTATTATACGCTTCTGATCACGATCGTCTCGATGATTTTCGGTTTGATCATCGGGTTGATCGTGGCCGTCGCCCGGTTAAAAGGAAACTGGCTGATTCGCAACGCGGCCAAAGGATATGTTTCCATCATCCGCGGAACTCCGATCCTGGTCCAAATTTTTATCGTGTATTACGGGCTGCCCGACTTCGGCATAACGCTCGGGCCGCTAACCGCGGCCTACATATCGCTTAGTATCAACATCGGGGCTTACTTGTCCGAAACGTTTCGCGGCGCGATTCTTGCCGTGAACAAGGGCCAAACGGAAGCCGCCTTGTCACTCGGCCTGTCTCCTTGGCAAACGATGACGAAGGTCGTGCTTCCGCAGGCCGCCCGCGTAGCGATTCCCCCGATGGGCAATACGTTTATCGGCATGCTGAAGGAAACGTCGCTCGTATCCGTCGTTACGGTAACGGAGCTGCTGCGATCCGCCCAACTGCTGATCGCTCAGTACTATGTGGCGATGCCTTTCTTTATCGCGATCGCTCTCATGTACTGGATTATGAGCATGTGCTTCTCCGCCGTTCTCGACCGTGTCGAAAAAAAATTGGCAAAAGCTTACTAAGGGCGTGTACGTATGATAGAAGTAAAAGGGCTAGGCAAACGATTCGACGATCTCGAGGTACTGAAAGGGATCAACGTCAGCATCCGTCCGAAAGAAATCGTCGTCCTGATCGGCCCGAGCGGATCCGGCAAAAGCACGCTGCTGCGCTGCCTGAACGGCCTCGAGGAACCTACGGAGGGCACGGTCCGTGTGGGCGGTGCCGAGTGGAATCCGTCCATGAGTCCAAAAGCGAAAAAACAAGCCATCCGGGAGATCCGCAATCTGACCGGGATGGTTTTTCAATCTTTTCATTTATTTCCCCACATGACGGTCCTGGAAAATGTTATCATGGCGCCGATGACCGTCAAAAAAATGCCTAAGGAGCAGGCCGTTCAGCTCGCGGAAGCGCTGCTGTCCAAAGTCGGCTTGCTGGAGAAAAAGAACGTCTATCCGTCCAAGCTGTCCGGCGGCCAGCAGCAGCGTGTGGCGATTGCCCGTTCGCTTGCCATGCAGCCGCAAATCATGCTGTTCGACGAGCCGACATCGGCGCTGGACCCGGAATTGACCGGCGAAGTGCTGGCCGTTATGAAGCAGCTTGCCTTGGAAGGCATGACGATGATCGTCGTGACTCACGAAATGAAATTCGCCCGGGAAGTGGCGAACCGGGTCATCTTTATGAGCGACGGAACGATTCAGGAAGAAGGCATTCCGGAGCGTTTTTTTGCTCAGCCGCAAACCGAGCGTGCGCGCAAATTTCTGCGGCAGCTGGATCAGCAAGAAGACTGACGGCAGCTTATACGAAGGAAGCGCGATTAATCAGCATGGGGATTCCCCCCGGACAGTAAAATCGTTCTGCGGAAGGCTCATAGGTTTCATGCAAGTGGGTAACGATAGGAGGAACGGACATCATGATCGTCACACAAAACGAACATTTGCATAACGTCGCCGAAAGAGCCGGCCTTCTCATGGAGAAGGAGCGGCTCGATGCGCTGGTCGCCGTTAGCTGCGAAAACTTTTATTATTTATCCGGCTACCAGAGCGCCTTCATGTATACGCTGCGCATGAATGAAGTGGCTTTGGCCGTCCGGTTTCGGGACCCGAACCTTAAAACGGTCCTGCTCATGAACGAATTCGAAGCCGCCGGCGTACCGGACGAACTGGCCGCTCATTGCGAAATCCGGACGTATCCGACATGGGTGGATGTGGACGATCCTTACGGTCTCCGCGGCGGCAAATATGAAGGGAAACGGCCGGTCGCGCCGCAAGCCGAAGAAATGTTCGGCATGCTCGGCCAAGTGCTTGCGGAATACGGCATTTCGGATGGCGGCAAAATCGCGGTCGAGCTGAGCGCCATGCGCTATCCCGCAGTTACGGCATTGCGGCGAACGGCAGGCGCCTTCGACTTCGTCGAAGCGAACCCCGTGTTTACCGAGCTGCGTGCCGTGAAAACGCCATGGGAGATCGAGCAGCTGCGCAAAGGCTGCGCCTTTGCCGAAACCGGCATTGCCGAAACGGTGCGCGCGATCGGCCCGGGAAGCTCCGCTGCGGAAATCGTGAACGTTTTCCGGAGGGCTTTGATGGACCATGCGGAGGGTCATGCCGCCCGCTTTCATATGATCTCGGCGGGCGACCGTTTCGCGCCGGTGCACCGGTTCGACACGAGCCCGTCCAAGCCGGGCGACCTCGTCAAGTTTGACGTAGGCGTCGATGTGCTGGGCTACGGCTCGGATATCGCCCGTACGTTCGTGTTCGGATCCCCGTCCGATACGGCCAAACGCGTTTACGATGCGCTGCGCGCCGGACACGACAGGCTCTTGCAGCTGATCGAGCCCGGGATGCCGATGCAAGCCGCGTTTCACGAGGGGATGGACGTGATTCGCCGGACCGGACTGGACAACTACAACAGAGGGCATCTCGGACATAGCGCGGGCCTCAGCCTTGCCGCCGAGGAAGCTCCCTTCATCAGCCCGTCCGAGGCGGCCGTTTTCGTGCCCGGCATGGTCGTTTGTCTGGAGACGCCTTACTACGGGTACGGCGTCGGCTCGATCATGATCGAGGATATGGTGCTCGTCACCGGGAGCGGCTGCGAGCGGCTCAACAAGCTTTCGCGGGATTTGATTTCGTTGTAGATGTGGTGTGCTGCTTTGACCCTATGGTGCAGCTTTTCGGCGGAATAATCAGTCAGCGTTCGGAAAGAGTCAATGACAACCTCATGCAGAAAAGAGCCCCCTTGCTAGGGAACTCGCCATGACATAGCCTCCCTTTCCTGCGGTTCTACCTTTAAAGTTGCTAGTTTAACGCGCAGTCTGCATTCTCGGCCGGTTAGGCCGTTCTGGTGATAATGAGCAAAAATATCTCCCTCATTCGAATGGGGCTGTCTCAGGTCTTTTTTGACCTTTGAGTCAGCCCCTTTGTTTTAAGCCTACGAGAGGACTCTATCGAGGCCTTAGTGAACCTGAGTTCACTATTTATGAACCTACGTTCACTATTTTTACTTCATCCCCCCTTTTTCAGGCGGATAGTGAAGCAAACGGGACTATTTGGCCGAGAGGTTCACTAATAGTGAACTTTTCTTCCCTATATCGCTTGGAGGCACATGTTTGAACTTGGATAGTGAATTTTGGTTCAGTATTAGTGAACTTATGTTCACTATTTTTCCATTTCGGAGTTAGTTTCCATTAACTTAGTGTTCGGAACTCGTTGTGCGGGGCCGGTGTGCGGAGCTGGTGTGCGGAGCTGGTCTGCGGGAGCTCGTTGCGCGGAGCTTGTGTGCGAGCTCGTAATAAGAGGCTGTCTCGATAACCATTCTGATGGTTATCGAGACAGCCTCTTCGTCTTTCATTCGTCAGCCGCTAGTTCGGCGTCGTCGAAAAGCTCCCGTCATTGTTCCGGTTGCCCGCTCCGAACAAGGTGGACGTGTTCGAGTTTTTGACGCCGTTTACCGTTCCGCCGTTGCGGCAGTCGTTGTTCGTCAGCACGTTCGCGCTTCCCGCCCCCTTCAAATAGATGCCGTAAGCCGGTTTATTCGTCAGGCTTCCTCTGCGGCAAACGTTGCTCTGCACCGACGAATCCGTGCAGCCGTCCAGGACGATATTGCTGTAGGTCGCGTTCAAGTTTACCCCGTTGCCGGTGCAGGAATTGCCCGCTACGAGATTGTTCGCTCCGCTGTCGACCCGTATGCCGTCTTCTCCGTTCCATTCCGAGATGTTGTTGCTGATCGCGTTGTCGCTGGAATTGACGGAAGCGATGATGCCGATCTTGTTTCTCGTCGTCTTGTTGCCGGACACGATATTATGAAGGGCCGTATACAAATAAATGCCGTAATCCGTATTCCGGTCGACCAGATTGCCGACGATCTGGTTATACGAGGAGCTGATCAGGATCCCCCAATAGCCGTTCGCTTCCACCACATTATCGGCAATGAGGTTATCTTCGCCCGACATGATAGACGTCCAGGACGCATTCGCGCCTACGTAAATCCCCTGAAAATTGCCTGCACAGCGGTTTCCGACAATTTGGATGCGATTGCTGTTCAGCGCGCTTATCGCATAATTGGACTGATGGCCGTTAAGCGAGTTCCCGCTTACGGTGCAATCCTTCGCCAGAAAGATCGATACGCCTCTGCCTCCGTTACCGGTAAACGTATTGCCGCTGATTACGAACCCTTCGTTATACCGGTTCATTTGAATGCCGTCGCCGACATTGCCGATAAATTCGCAGCCGATTATTTTGACGTTCTTGTTCTGCTGGCTTAGCGCCGCTTCCGGCTCGAAATCGATGCCCGATTGCGGTGCGGTGCCGTTCGTATTGCGGAAGCTGCTCCCCTCCACGTACATCCCGTCTACGGCAAGCACACTCATCCCCTGCCTGCGGTTATTGTCGCATGTAATCCCGACGATTTTGACGTTCGACGATGGCGCTGTCGTCGCGATGCCCTGATTGATGAAAATGCCGTCGCCCCAGCAATTTTTGATGATGACGTCTTCAATGGTGACGTTCTTCGCTCCGTTCAGGCAAATCCCGTAGCCCCATTCCCCGGTCGTTCCCGTATGCGTGCTCCGGTCTCCCTCGATCGTACCTCCGGACAGCTTGACATGGGTTCGGTCTTGAATCCGAATGACGGTATAGGCATCGGAAGCATTCGTTTTCATCTTGAGCACCGCTTTGGGAGACAGTTGCAAATGCGTATGATCGGGAATGTCCAAACCGCGGTTTGGCGCAATGTTGAAGGGTGCCGTTACGACGCCGTCGATGATGTACGTGCCGTCCGGAACGAACGTTGTGCCCGCTCCCGAATAGAGTGCCGCCTGAACGGCAGCCGTATCGTCCGTTACGCCGTCTCCTTTGGCTCCGAACCATTTCGCGCTAACCGTCTCGCCTTCGAATACGCGTTTGAAACGCGCCCCGGAAGAAGACACGACAATCGTGCCCGTATTGTCTGCCGAAGCCGTATCCGCCGGATCGTACAGAAAAAGGCCTTCTTGACCGCGGTCGGTCACGACATAAAGCGTGAGCGCGCTGGGGCTCGCCGTCGCCCTTAGTCCGGCCAGCGAGGTCATGTCGACGGCTCCAGCCGCCGCTTGCGCGATGCCCGTCACCTGCATGAAACTTCCCACTGATAGAGCGGCGCCCGCCGCCCCTATCGCGGCCAGCAGCTTTCTGCGCGAGACCGCGTTTCCATTGCGTTCGGCAGAGCCGGAAACGGCCCCGGGCATCGTCTTCTTCTCCTGAATGCTGCCATGCTCCGAAAATCCTTTACCATCACTCATTCCGTCAGCCTCCATCAATTCATTTTTCCTTGCCTAGCAAGCAACAATGACCGTAAAGCAGCTGCAATTTGGAATATGGCTAATGTTTGTCGAAAGAGGAACAGGGAGACGCGCTGCCCGGAATGTGGCATTTCGGTGGGAGCAGGGAGCGCTTTAAACGCCGGGCAACCCGCCCTTCTCCCTAATCATCCGCGTCATTCCGCACCGTTCTACCGCCCTGAATCCTCGCCTTTAGTTTTCCAGCGTCATCGGGTAAAAGCCCGCGTCATTCCGCACCGTACCGCCGCCCTGCAATCCGCGCCTTTAGTCGGCTGCCAGCGTAATCGGATAAAAGTCCGCGTCGTTCCATACCGTACCGCCGCCCCAGCCGTAAAATTCGGTCGTCGTCGTGCCGTGATACATTCGGAAGAAAAACCCTTTCAGCGTCTTGGTCACGTTCGGATCGATATTGATGCTGGCAAACGGAATGACCTTGATCGCATTCCAGCGGTCCGTTCCGACATGGGCATAAGCTTCCCACTGGCCGTTATAGCCGCTAGTTTGGACGGGTCCGCTGTACTCAAACTTTATCGCGTTCGAGTTGCTGAAGAATACGTAGTAGGAAGCTCCGCTCGAATCGCCCGTTATGAACGTTTCATTGTCGTCATCCGTTCCTTTTACCCACCACTCGCCCGGCGCCGTTTCGCTCACGACGATCTTGGACGGGTCGGCGTCGAAATTTTCGTAGCCTATGTACAAATTCTCGTCGTCCCATAGCAGCCGCACCTTCGTTTGCACCGCAGGCTGGTTTTGCGTACCCATGACTTTGAACTCGGTGACCGGCTCCGCATCGGCCCAAGGCCCTTGATCGAAGTAGACGGCGCTTGTGACGGCCGCTTTGCCTGCATTCGTTTTCTTCGCCGTCGCTTTTAGCTTCGGAATCGAGCTGTATTTCTGCGTCAGCGTTTCGAAAGTCGATTTGATCGGCTCGATCCGCGCCTTCTGCTGGTCGTTCGCAAGCTGCCATGCTTCGTTGAGGGCGGTTTGCGCAGCATCTTTAACGCCTGCCTCGATAATCAGCTTATTGATATAGGTCGACTCGCTGGCGTTGTAGCCGATCGGCGAATTGTCTGTTTTCCAGCCCTGCTCGATCAGGCCGTAGTAACGTTTCATCGGCTCTGCCGCATTGCCGTACGCCTTGCGGATAAACTCGCTTTTCAACTGCTCGAGATCGGCGTCCGGATTCCAAAACAGCTTCTGGATCAGCCAAAATTGCAGCGCATTGATTCCCCAGAACGGACCTTTGGCATCGACTTTATTTTCCGGCGTAACGCCCGTAATGCCCAGGTCGCGGTAATATTTCATATCCGCTTGCACCTTCTCCGCTATCGGCCTTTCGTAGACCTCGGAGAGGAAGCTGCCGTAATAGTTGTACAAGACGATATGGTTCGTTTTGGTCAGCCACTTCTCGAGTTTGAGCTTGTAACCATAGTTCATGCTGCTCGTATCGGTCGTATTCAGCGGTAGCCGCTCATCCTCGGATATCGGCGCCATGACGATGACGATGTTGTCCTCGAGCGCCACTCTCGGCGGCACGTCCGTGAAGAAGTAAGCGAACGTGACGATTTTCGTATTCGGATTCGTCTGCTTGACCTCGGCCGCCACCTTGTTCAGGAAAGTAAAGAACACGGTCGACTTGTAGTCCGGTTCGTCCGGCTGAATGACGATGCCGTCCTGCGTCGTAAACGGCGAGCGGCTAAGCTCCCCTTGGTTGAAATTATGCGTATCGTTGATGCCGATGCCGACATATTCGATCGGATGTTGGGCCAAAAATTGCTTGACGCGTCCGGCTACCGCGCCAGGCACGTCCGGGTGGTAGAAATTGATTTGCGTCTCTTGCGATTCCGGAATATAATTGCCGCTCGCGTCCTTATTGTAATAATCCGGATGCGAAGCGAAGAACACATCGTTCGGCAGCCAGTAGCCCAGGTTATGGCCAATGTTGAACGCTTTGACCCCTATGCTTTCGTGACGGCTCCACTGTTCCATGTTCTCGAATTCCGCCAGCTTGGCGTTCAGCTTGTTGCGCGCCATCATCGCTTCCGTTCCCGGATCGGCGTGGTACTCCCCGCTCGCTCCGTACCAGGTCGTATGCCAACCCCGAAGCTGGAACGGGGATTTCTCGCGGTAGTCGGGCTTGTCGGCTTTGATCGTAGGCAGCGGATCGTATAAGGTTCCGATATCCGTCGAACGGGTCCATAGGACGCCGGCATTTTTCTCCAGGAAATCGTAAGCGCCGTTCAGCACGCCCTTCGGCTCGCTGCCGATGATATACAGGCGGTTGCCCGACTTCCGGACCGCAAAGCCGTCGGATCCCTGCAGAAACGCAATGTCGTCCGCATATGGCCCGGCAATCGCCGGCAAGGAATCAGGCGTGGCCAGCACGATCTGCAGCCTGCCGTTCGTTTCGCCACCCGGCGCATTCAGGCTCGCCGGCGCGTCATTGATCGAAAGAGCGGCTGCCGCGTTCTCCGGAGAGGCTGGACTGCCGGACTTGTTCAACACGACATCGTCAACCCAGAGCGTACTCGTTCCGCCCACGATATAGAAGAAGAACCAGTTGAAATCGAACTGCGCGGAGGAGGAAGGCGTATAGCGCAGCTCCACCTGCGTCCACTGGTCCGTCACCGGCAGTACCAGCTGCCCCGTGCCCGCTTGCGATCCGCCGCTCAGCGTCATCTCCATCGCCTGCAAAACGACCGATTGTCCGGTTGCCGCCGTTCCTTTCACCCAAGCTTGCAGGACGTATTCTTGATCCCTCTCGAGCTTCAACTGTTGATCCGTGCGGGCATAAATGTACGATGCCCCGCCGAGCTCCATCCGCAGCGAATGCGTTCCGCTTCGCGCCACTTGATTGTCCAGCACGCCTGAAGGCACGTTCCAGCCGGCCGGAAGCCCGTTCGAAGCCGCCGTTTCAAACCCGGCGTTATCGATCAAGTTGGCTGACGGCTCCGGCTGCTTCCCGGTATCCTTTACCACGACATCGTCGATCCACAGCGTATTCGTTCCGCCGACGATGTAGAAATAGAACCAAACATAATCGAACTGCGCACCGGCAGCAGGCTTATAGGTCAGCTCCACCTGAGTCCACTCATCTGTCACAGGCAGCACCAGCTGGCTTGTGCCTGCTTGCGATCCGCCGTTCTGCGTCATCTCCATTGCCTGGAGAATAACCGATTGTCCGGTTGCCGCCGTTCCCTTCACCCATGCCCGCAGCGTATATTCGCGGCCCCGCTCCAGCTTCAGCTGCTGGTCCGTGCGGGCGTAAATGTACGGCAGGCCGCCAAGTTCCATTCGCAGCGAATGCGTTCCGCTGTGCGCCGTTTGATCGTCCAACGCGCCGGAAGGCACGTTCCAGCCGCTAGGCAAACCTCCCTGGGCAGCCGCTTCGAATCCTCCGTTCTGGAGGAGGTTCCAATCGACATTTACCGTCAGCGTCATCGAAGCGACGGTTTCGCCGCCCGCGTTAACCTGAATCTTGACGGCATTCAAGCCGTCCGCCGCCGTTTCCGGAACCGTTACGGAGGCGTCCACCGTCTGACTCTGCTTGGCGCCGAGCTCGACCGGTTGGACCGCATTTACGGCAATCGGTTCGCCGCCGCTTTGCGTCAAACCGAGAGTGACGGCTTGATCACCATTGTTCATTAGCGTGAAGCGGATCGGATACGTACCGCTTTTCTTCACGTCCAGCCGGCTGTTCCACAGCTGGGCGCTGACGCCGATTCCGTCCGGATTTCCTTTATAAATCGGCAGCTCCGCCCCGCTGACCAGCTTGATCGTCTTCTGAAGCTCCGATGCCGCGAGGCTTTCCATCTCGCTTGCGAGCGGACTCATAACGATCTCCGCATTCGCCAAGCCGTCCTTGGTCAAATACGCCGATGTATCCGGTGTCGACGTCGGCACTGGCGTCGGAGTCGCCGTCGAACCTGGCGTCGGAGTCGCCGTCGAACCTGGCGTCGGAGTCGCCGTCGAACCTGGCGTCGGAGTCGCCGTTGAGCCTGGCGTCGGCGTGGCCGTTGAGCCTGGCGTCGGCGTGGCCGTCGAGCTTGGTGTCGGCGGGGCCGTCGAGCTTGGTGTCGGCGTGCCTCCCGTTTCCGCAAGCGGCCGGCGCTCGAACGTGGACTCGCCTCCCTTTTTGCCGAATGCCGCTTTTTCGATGGTCGCTTGCCCAAGCACCTTAATCACGGCTTCAAGCACCAAAGACATAACGGTCGATTCCTTATCGGCCGTAAGCGTCGTGCCTGCGGCACGTTCGGAAACATTCAGCTTGCCGACGTTCGCTCCCGCAAGCGCCAGCCTCATGCCTCCGGCTTCAACGTTTACCTCTTGAAACTTCCCTTTTAGCTTCACTTCCGCATTTGCCGAAAGCCGCTCGGCTATTCGGACAAGCAATACAGCCGCATGGTCCGCAGTTCCTTCCCCCGCTTCTATAATCGCACCGGAAGATACGATCATTTCGGCGGCGGTCGTCTTGCCTTCCAGCACGACGCGTACGGTTCCCGTTTGTTTGTCGATCAACACGACGTTAAGCTTGGCGTTCTCGAAGTGAATGCTGTTTCTTCCCCCGCCGTTCACCTTCGTCTCTCCCTTCACGTCAACGCTGCGAAGCCGAACATCGCCCTCGCCGACCGATCCAGCCACGGTCAAGTCTCCGGCAACGATCATGTTGCGTAGCGTGACGCCCGGAGCGTTAATGACGATATTCCCCTTAACTTCCTGCATGCCGGTCTCGGGTCCGTATGTACCCGCTTGGTCGTATACGATAGTTCTCGCAGCTAGCAACCGCTCCAAAATGACGACCGCTTCCGCTCTGGATAAAAGACCGGACGGTCTAAAACTTCCGTCCTCGTAGCCCTTCATCAGGCCTTTCGCAGCAGAGGCTCCGATTGCACCTTTTGCCCAGTCGGCCATTTGTCCGGCATCGGTAAACGCTGCGGCTGCTGTTCCAACCGATAAAGTATCCGCTTTCAACAATCTGGCCAGAACGACGGCCGTTTCTTGCCTGGAAATCGAACGGGAAGCGCCGATCGTCCCGTCGCCGTCCCCTTGCAAATAGTCCGCTTTAACGGCGACCGCGATATCCCGGTACGCCCAGTCGGTCTCCGCCAGATCGGCGAAGGAAACGGCAGCCTGCTCTTGAAAGCCGAAGGAACGGTTTATCAGAACGGCCAGCTCTCCCCTCGCGATCGCTCGGTCCGGACGAAACGTTCCGTCAGGGTCCCCTTGAATACTGCCCTCTTCCAGCCATTCCGCAATCTGCTTTTCCGCCCAGTGGCCTTTGATATCGGCTGCGGCGGCGTGAACGCTTCGCTCCTCTGCACCCGCTGCTGCGAACGCCGATTGAAAGGAAGAGAGTACCAGACAAAGCATCGTAATGAGTGCGGTAATTTGCTTAACGGAAAAAGAATGGTTTGTATGCTTGCCAAGCCTACTCATGAATACGCCTCCTCGTTGCGAAAAAATCGCTCTTTTGCTCGGATACGGCAAAAATGCCGGCGAATACGTAAACTTTCTTATGCGTTATCCGACTTTACAAACGATTTGAACAAAACGTTCAAATGGTCATAAAAGCACTGCCGGAATACATCACCTTTGTGAAACTGGATCAAGCAGCCGTTAACACGGCCTCTGGCATCCAATCGATCACAAGGAAACATTGTCTGGATTGACGTCTCTTGACGCACACCGTCACTCTCTTGATCCCGTCGGGCAGCTTTCCTGCCCATACGGCGGTCGACCACCCCCCTGCGGTTTTCGCAATGCGCTTCGCGACCGGTTTTATGCTTCCGGCATAATGATCCAGCTGAAGACGAATGGTGCCGCTACCGCGGATCCGAGAGGCGAGTAGTAGGCTGCCGACATCCCTTATGCGCTTTCTTGAACGGAAACATTCTTAATAATCCCGCCAAGCTTGATCCCTTCCGCCAGAATCGAATAATCTCCGGACTTGCTGGCTTCCCCGCTTCTCTTCATCTCCATGCCGTCGCACAGCCAAAAGCTGGTCGGCGGCATCGGATTGTCATTTCCTCCGCCGGCAGAGAGCGGAGAGTACGAGCCGTTTTGCTTTTTGCGCGTATTCTCCGTTACGGCTTCCGAAGCGATGGTAGCCGATACCCCGGCAGCAAAGCTTACTTCATCTGGCCATCCGTCCAATGTGACACCGCTTACATTATTGGAAGCGCGTTTAACCTTTCCTTTCCATTGCCCAGCAACATCGAGTACCAAACTCCCCGCGATCGAGCCGAACCCTAATTCGAAGCGGGCGCCTTTCCTAGTACTGACAGCAAGCGCTTTAAGCTCCGCTTCACGCCCTTATCCTCTCCTCATGATTCATGATTCATGATTCATGATTCGTGCATCCGATCCAACCATACATGCAGAGCCGCTTCGAAAAGATTCTAATCTGGCCGCTCGAATCATTTCCCCATGCCGACAGCCCCCTTCCCTTTCAATTTCCCCTCAGACGATGGTTAAATTCCCCACTGCTCCCTATATTCCTGAGGCGTCACCCGGTTCTGCTTTTTGAAAAACCGGATAAACGAATGCGAGGAATTGTAGCCAAGGGACGCGGCAATCTCATGCACTTTCAAATGGCTGATTTGCAGCAGCTCCTTCGCCCTCCGGTCGCGGTATTCCGTCAAATACTCCGACAGACCGCTGCCTGTGATCTGCTTATAGAGCCGCGACAAATACGACGGGTTCAAGTGCACGTGATCCGCGATATGAATAAGCGAAATATCCGTCGAAATGTTGCCGGCGATATATTCGTGAACCTTGCGGACGATATCGTTCGTGCTCGCTTCCTGCTCGCTCTTGCTCCATGCGAAAATATGATAAGCCAGCTGAAGGAAATAATGATTCCAGTCGGCCCAAGGCACATCGTCGTCGAAAACGACGAGCTTCTCCCATTCGATCCGCCCGCCCAGCTCCTTCTCCAGCTCGTATTTGTTTACGAAGGTCAGGAACATGTAAGCCAGAGCGTGATACAGCTCGACCTTCTGGAGGCGGGACACCGTTTCATCCGAAAAAAGAGGCGCAAGCTCCTCATACAACCGGTAAAACTCGTCTTCGCTGCCGTTCTCCAGCCCATGCAGCAGCAGCGGTATTTTGCTCTGGAGCTGTACGTTTCGCTTTCTTGCGGAAGGTACCGGATGCGTCTGCTCCTGCAAGGAACCGCTTTGCTCCGTCAGCAGCGATCCTTTGCGCCCTCCCAAGCCGCGCACCAGCATGAATTTTAAGGAATGGAACCGGTCGGACAGCTCCGGCCATGCCGCAGGCTGGCTGCTTAGCACGAAGGATACGGACAATTTCAACAGCTCCTGGCACTTTCGCTGAATTCTCTCTAGCACGCCGTTGACATCGTGGAACGTTTTTTCCCAATCTTCGTTCTCCGTAGCCTTCGGCTGCAAAACCCACACCATCTTGGACGATTCATAGACGAGAGACAGCATCTGAGCGGACTCGGCTAAAAATTCCTCGGCGATATTTTGCACGGCATAAATGATGAGCGCTTTATCGGGCGCTTTCGTGATTTCCTTCCAGTCGTCCACCCGGCAGATCAGCAGAAACACGGGATACTTCGCTCGGAAAGGCAGTCGGATATTGCCGAAGTGCTCCGCCAGCTCTTCGGGCTCCACCTTTTTGCCTTGCAGCAGCGACCATACGTAGTCCTTCTGCAAGGTCGGCAGCGCCAGCTTCATATGCGCCTCTGCCTTCTCGATCAGCCGTCTCTCGTCATCCTCCTTATCAAGAAACTGGATGGCTTTCTCCACGCAGTGGACGATTTTCTCGTCGCCCTCCGTCTTTAGAATGTACTCCAGTCCGCCGAGCGACATCGCGTTCTGTACGTAATGAAAATCGTTATGGCTCGTCAGCAGGATCACTTTGCACGCCGGCCATTTGCCGCGAATGTCGCGCAGCAGCTCGATTCCGTCCATTCCGGGCATCAGGATGTCGGACAACACGATGTCGATCCGATGCTTCTTCATCAGCTCAAGCGCCTCGAAGCCGGAGTATGCTTTATACACCTCCAGTTGCAAATGCGTTTCCTTCGCGAACTGCTCCGCCAAGCCGTCCGTAATGATCGGCAAATCGTCCACAATCAGCAGTCGGTACAAAGTCATTCCCCTCCTTCCTTCAAAGACAACCGGATCGCTGTGCGAAGTCCGCCGAGCTCGGAGCGCGACATCAGGAGCCCGTACTCGGAGCCGTACTTGATCTGAATGCGCCGGTGAACATTGATTAGACCCGTCGTATCCTCGATCGATTGGGCGGATCGGCTCAGCTTCCGGTTCAAGCTCTCCAGATCGTCGTCCGTTAAGTTGCCGCCGCTGTCTTCCATGTAGATCGTCAGCTCGTCGCCGTCGTAGTCCATATGAATCCACAGCTTGCCGCCGCCCAGCATATGGGATACGGCATGCTTATACATGTTCTCGACGATCGGCTGGAGGATAAGCCGCGGTACTCTTCGCTTCGCGTAAGCCGGATCCAGCTCGTCGAACTGCACCTGTATTCTCGATCCGTAGCACACCTTCTGAATGTCGACATACGTGCCCGCGTGCTTCATTTCCGTCTGCAGCGGCACCTCGTCGGAATCGTCCCTCGTAATGTATTGAAAATAATCGCCGACATACTGGCAGAACCGGTAAGAGAGCTCCAAATCCTCCGATTTGATCAGTCGGCACAGCACGAAGAAGCAATTGTACAGGAAATGCGGATTGATTTGCGATTGCAGCCTTTTGAGCTCGGAGCGCTGGCTGTGAATCTTCTCTTCGTAATTTTCGCGGATGAGCGTCTTCAGATGGATCGCCGTTTCGTTGTAGGCCGTATAGAGGTAGCCGAATTCGTCGTGCCGCTTGACGTTCCCGATCGGTTCGATATCGCCGTTTCGCATGCGCCTGAACGCGCCGATCAGTCCTTTGAGCGGACTGTGGATCATCCGGTAGATCGACATGGAGAAGAAGAGGACGATGAAGACCGAAAGCACCGAAACGCCGAGAATCCACATTTGATATTTGCCGATGGGTCCGGTAATATGGCTCTCCGGAACGTAGCTGACCAAATAGCTTTCGAGCGCATCCGAATACGTGTAGGAAACGAGGTAAGGCATGCCGCCGAACCGCAGCGTATCGTATCCCGCCCGCATATCTTGCATCGACGGATCGCTCAAATAGCTACGAATAGCGGAGAGGATCGAGTCGTCCGTTTCGCTTGAAACGGTCCAGTTCTGCTTCACGTTCAGGAGCGCCGCATTCCCGCGAGGCAAGCTGATCATCCCGCTGAGCGACTGCTTGAGCTTCCCGACCGACATCTCTACGCCGACCAGGAACAACGGCTTACGGCCCGCGATAAGCGGGTACTGCATACCGACGAACAGCCGGTCATTCCAGTACGTCAACGCTTTGCCATGCGTGCTGTCCAGCTTCAGGGCGTTGAATTCGTCCGCATCGACCGACGTATCGATGGTCGCGCTGAGTATCGTTCTTTCGATCAGCGGGATATAAGCTCTCACTTCCTGAATGTAGTGGCTGTTGTATTTGATCAGATTCAAGCGCCGCTGAATCGCGACGATATTGTCAATTTTCTCGTAATCGCTTATAAAATTACCCGCGGTGCTTAGCGCCATCAGGTCCTTATCCACGACATACTCCGGAAGCACCCGAAGCACCCGCTCGACTTCCAGCTGCAGCATGTTCAAATAGAAATCGTTCCGGCTCGCCAGCGATTGCGAAATTTCTTTGCGAATGCTGTCCGCACCTTTCTCGTTGATGACGAGCGTCAGCAAATAGAGCGGCGCGAGCACCGCGACGAACGTCAGCATCAGCTTGGCGAAAATCGTTTGACGGTTTTGCTTCAGCGCATTCCGAATTCCCATGAGTAGTCCCCCTGCTTGGAGCGTGTCGATGTCGGTTCCTTATCCCTATCGCTCTCTATCACACTCTATCATACAAGCCGGGAACCGAATCGCCTATTATTCCTTCACGCTGCCGAGCACGATACCCTTGATGAAAAACCGCTGAAGGAACGGGTAAACCATCAAGATAGGAAAAGATGCCACGAAAATTTGCGCCGCCGTGCTCGTTCGATCCGAAATCATCCTCAGCAGCTCCAAATCCTCCGTACGGAGAAATCGGGTATCTTTCATGATCACGATCGTTTGCAGAAACGTCTGGAGCGGATAATGCTCCGGCCTGTTCATCAGAATGAGACCGTCGAACCAACTGTTCCAATGCGCCACCATCGTAAACAAGCCGACCGTCGCCAAAGCCGGTTTGGACAAAGGCACGTAGATGCTCCACAGCGTACGGAAATGTCCCGCTCCGTCCATTCTCGCCGACTCGTCCAGCTCCTTAGGAAGTCCCCGGTAAAAATTCAGCAGCAAAATGATGTTGAATACCGCAAGCGCCCCAGGCAGCACGAGCGCCCATATCGTGTCCATCAAGCCGAGCGTCTTGATCGTGATAAACCAGGGTATCAGACCGCCGCCAAACAGAATCGTGAATACGAAAAACCATGTATACAGCGTCCGGAACTGAAAGGCACGCGGTTCCTTCGAAAGCGGGTAAGCCGTTATTACGGTAATGACTAAGCTGATCGAAGTGCCGAGAACGAGCCGCTGCGCCGAGATCCAGAACGCATTCAAATATTGCGGCTTGTTCAAAATATTGCGGTAAGCCGCCGTATTGAAATCCACGGGCCACAAGCTGACTTCTCCCGCCGATGCGGCCGAGCCCGAGCTGAACGATAAAGCGAGAATATGAACCAAAGGAAGAATGCACAAGACGGAGAGGGCGGTCAGAAACGTATAGTTGACTGCCAGAAACACTCTTCTTCCCGCGGTTGGACGTGATGTCAAGCTGATCTCCCCTCTTTCCGGGAACTCCGTAAAGCCGCGCAAGCATGTAAAGCGTCTGCCCTGCCGCTTACGCGGAGCCCCTCTATATCTTTTTTAGAAAATGCGGTAGCCTGCATAGCGGTAAGCCATGAAATAAGACACCGATAAAAGGATGAACGAAACGACCGATTTCATAAGCCCTACCGCCGTGGCCAGGCCGTATTGCACCTTCTCGATGCCCATGCGGTAAACGAACGTATCGATGATGTCGCCGCTCTCGTAAACCGGCGGGCTGTACAAATTGAAAATTTGCTCGAAGCCTGCGTTCAAAATATTGCCTATGCTAAGCGTAGCCATGAGCACGATAATCGGCATCATGCCGGGCAGCGTAATATGCCACGTTTGCTTCCAGCGGTTCGCTCCGTCCATCTCGGCCGCTTCGTACAAGGATGGATTGATGCTTGTAAGAGCCGCCAAATAGACGATCGTGCCGAAGCCGAATTCCTTCCAAATATCCGAAACGACGAGCGTGATCGGAAACCAGCCGTTGCTTGCAAGAAAGTAAACCGGGTCGATGCCGAACAGCTTCAAAGCCTGATTCACGATACCGGTCGAAGGCGATAAAATATCGATCAGAATGCCGCCGAGCAGCACCCATGAAAGGAAATGCGGCAAATAGACGAGCGTTTGTACGGTCCGTTTGAACGCCGCTATGCGCAGCTCGTTCAACAGTATAGCGATCGTGATCGGAACGAAAAGCCCGCCGGCGATTTTGAGTAAAGCGATGTAGATCGTATTGAACATGACCCGGCCTATGTCGGGATAATTGAACATCATTTCAAAATTGCTCCAGCCGACCCAAGGCGATCCGAAAATGCCCTTCGTCGGGATAAATCGTTCGAAGGCGATCAGAATGCCCGCCATCGGCACATAGCTGAATATAACGGCTAGCACGACCCCCGGCACCAGCAGGAGATGAAGCGGCCATTCCTTGGCAAATCTCTTGATGATCACAGCGGACCTCCTCTACACTCCCCATAATTGCTGTCCTCCGCAGTTGCGAGCGAAGGTTTCCTGCATTCGGGCGAGTTTCCGAAACAGATGATTTCTCTATGGCACTGCATAGGATGTAAAACATGGGGGCTTTTGCGAATACCTTTTGCGAAAAGCCCCATCCCCTTGCTGCCCTCTACTTTTTAGCTGATTTGGCGTACAATTTGTTGACTTCTTCCGTCATTGCATCGCCGCCGATTTTCTTCCAATCCGCTACGAATTTGTCGAATTCGTCGATCGGGAGCTGGTTCATGATGATTTTGATGTAAATTTCGTTCATCTTCGTCTCGAGCACCGGCTTTTTCTCCGTCATCACGGGACCCGGAGCGCCGGTGTAGCCGTTGATTTGATACCTTTTATCCTTCAAATATCCGCTCATGATCGAGAAGGAGCCGCCCTGACCGGAGATCGCCCACTCGCCCCACTGGGTAAGATCGCCGCCCAAATATTTCATTACCTTGTTGTAACGGTCGAGCTGATCCGCGTCGCCTTGCACCAACGATTGATCCTTCGCTTGAATCGCTTTCGGCAACACATCGCCGTTTCTTACGTTCTGATCCTGGGAGAACACGCGAATCGGATTAAGCAGCCAGTAACCTTGAGCATCGGCGTTGCTCAGCAAATACGTTTTCTTGTCTTGATCCGTCGGTTTGGTCAACACTTGAACCCACTTGTTCAGGAGCTTGATGACCGCTTCCGGATTTTTGGCTTTCTTGGAAACGACCCAGTAGCCGTCGACGCCCAGTTCGGCTTGCGTCATAGCCGGCTTGTCGTCTATCGAGACGATCGGATAAGGGACCCAGTTTTGCACGAGCTTGCCGTCTTTGACCGCATTGTCCAGCAGCGGGTAAACGCTGAGCCAGAATGGGCCGTACACGACGCCGATTTTGTTCGAGGCCACCAGCTCGTTCTCTTTCACCATATCTTTAACGGCGAATTCCGGATCGATCTGGCCCGCTTTATACATGTCCTGCAGCTGCTTGAGAGCGGCCTTCATTTCAGGCTGAACGCTTCCAAATACAAGCTTCCCGGAGGCGTCTTTGACCCATTGACCCGGATAGGCATGGAAGCCGTTAAAAAATCCCGTAATGGCAAAGGCATCTGCCGCGGCATCGATAAATACGTTCTTCGTCAGCGGAAGACCGTATGATTTGCCGGTTCCGCCCGGATCCTGTTTCGTAAAGGCCTCGGTTATTTTCAAAAGCTCCTGCATCGTTTTCGGCTGGGCAAGTCCGAGTTTATCCAGCCAGTCTTTCCGGATCCATATTTCCGAGGCGGCATTGTAAGGACTGTTCGTCGCCGGAATGGCAAGAAGCTTTCCGCCTTGCTTCGCGGATTCCATTTGCAGGCCGCCGTCGCCTGTTAAATACGCTTTCGTTTCCGGGGATGCCGTTTTTTCGTATATGGCGTTCAAATCCATCAGCATGTCGGCTTCGATCAGCTGCTGAAACTGATTCGCGTTGACGAACATCAAATCCGGGATATCGTTCGAGGAAATGCTCATTTGCAGTTTTTGCTGGTACTGCGAGCTATCCGCCACCCACAAGTTTTTGATTTTGATGCCCAGTTCTTTTTCGTACGCATCGGAAACGGCGTTTTTGTCCACCGATTCGCCGTTAAGGAACTTGATAGCTCCGGATTGCTCCCGGACCATCGTGACTTCAACCGTTTTGGCGCTCTCATTGCCGGCCGTTGCCGCAGGCGAGCTGCTCTTCGCCGGATCGGGCGCTTTCTCCTTCGTTTCGTTGCTGCTGCACGCCGCTAACAGCGCCGGAACCAACATACAGGATAATGCCGCTTTGCTCACACGCTTCATACTCTAACGCCCCCTGGTCATGTAGTATTAAAACGCTTTCATTCGAATGGGATTTTGTGTCAGTTAGCTTCACTTTGTAAGTAAATCTATCTGACACATTCCTTCCTCTTATCTTCATTATAGGCAACGCATGTTTCTGGCTCTATACACTTGACTTGACATTCATGGACTTTTGTTTACGAGATTTGACGATGCATTAGCATTTGCCGATCCTTGCGATCGGAGCAAACCCGCCCCGTTCTATTGCACGGTTCTGTGCAGCACCATGAGGGATAAAGGCGCTACTCTGCAGTTAACGAGCGTACCGCTTCCCGTGCTTCGCAAGACCGTATTTCGCCCTTCCGGCTCCGTTCGGCTGTATTGTTTCCAGCTGTCCCCGCTTACATCCGCACCGGCAAATTCCATGCTCTCTACCTCGTCCAACGAATGGTTCGCAATGGCGATCGTATGCTTGTCTTCCGAACGGAACTCATATACGGACACATGCGGACAATAGCTGCGGATCATGAGCGGAGCGCTTTCTGCAAGCTGCAGCAGGAACTCTTGGATAACGGCGCGCCGGATCGGGTTGAGCAGCGCGGCTTGCGCATGGTAGCCCGAGTAAGGCAGAACGAACACGCTTCCGTTTACGACCGTCATGCCCGTGCATAGGACCTCGCCGCTCACGCTATGAATATTCGAGACGACGGCTGCCGCTCCCTGCTCGTAACTCACATCCAAGCAGCGTCCCATGCTGAGATAAGGCCTCAACCGCCCGGCTTGAATGCCGGCGTATTGGCGATCGCCTTGGATTTGTTCGTACGCCTGAACGTTCCGCCATTCCGCCTGCAGCGCCCCGCATAACGAACCCAGCCCCATTTCGCACAGCGTCCTAACCGCTTCTCCCTCCAGCAGAACGGCATGCTCGGCGAACAGTTTGCGTATTTCTTCCTCGCCGTAATTGCGCAGCACTTGTCCCGACAAGGCTACGACGCTTCCTTTGCCGCTCGCCTTCGACGTATACCGGTTTGCCACGCCGAACGCGGACAGAAGGCTGCTCCAGAACGTTTCCCGCGGATACATCTCTTCCATCGAAGAGCCTTTCGACGTATGCAAATGATAGGAGGATTGCTCGTTCACAAGCACTTGCACCCCCGACAAAGCTTGAACGCGAAGCTGCAATGCCGCTACCGCCTGCAAGAAAGGCTTCTCCTCGCCGAGCCACTCCTCGGCGCGTTCTTCCGGATAAATGCCGTTGCCGGCCATGTCGATGATATTCAGCGTAATGCCGCGGCTCCCAAGCAATAGGGACGTCTCCAACTGGTATTTCTGAAAGCCGGCGGATTTGGAGAAAAGCGTATACGGCACATTTTCCAACTCCGGGAATGCCTCCGTCTCTGCCGGAAGGAACGCTGCCGTCAAAGCCGCCGCATGCAAATCCCAGGCGTACTGCATACCCGACGCTTCCCTATACGCCGGCAAGTGCGGACGGACGATCGCGGATCCCGGACGTTTGCCGTCGAAAGCGCCGAATAGACCGTGCCAATCCCTGCCTTCCGCGGCATGCACGATCGGCGAGCTCGTCATGAGGCCGATCCGGGTTTCCGGCGATACGCGGTGTACCGCCTCCGCTATTTCTTTGGCCAGCTCCGGCATCGTCCGTCTGCAGGAATCCAGCCATATTTTCCTGTATCCGTGCGGATCGCCCCGCTTAAGCATTCCTTGAACGAAGTCCTCCCGCTCTAGCGAAGGAACGCCGGCTTGACGGGCAAACTCGCGCAGATGCGTCTCGCAGAAACAGCCTCCCCATGCAAGCGGCTCGTGGTTATGGAAGCGGAAATCGTCCTCCACCCACAGCGAGTACGGGCGAACCGTCGCATAGAACGCGTACATATCCTTTATATAGCGGCGCCACTCGGGACAAAGCGGACATACCGCAACCGACGAGCGCTTTCCGTTTGGATCCGTCATCAGCCGAAAATGCTGGCCTTCCAGCAGCGAATTGGCGGCGGAATCATGAATGAGCGAATTCAGCGGATTGACCGAGGCGGTCACGCCGTAAGGAGCAAGCTTATGCTTGGCTCGCGTGATCGTCTCCAGCCATGGCTCGACCTCCGCCTGCGTCATGTGGCGCAAATTCATCGGATCGATGAAAAACATGACATCGTCGATACCCGCCGAACGGCAAAACGCGATAAGCTCTTCCAGCCGCTCCTCTTCCAAATGACCCGGCTGCAGCACGAAGCGCAGCATGTAACGATAGGTTGTCATCCCGATTCCTCCTCAGGCCGTTTCGATGAACTCGGCAATAAATTGCAGGTATACCTTGACCGTAAGGTCAAGCTCTTGCATTTCCACATATTCCACATCACCGTGAGCGGTGCGAAAATCCGGCCCGTGACAAAGCGCGGGAACGCCCAAAGAGCGGGCAAAAATGCCGGCATCCGTCACGACCTTCTTGCCTGTGGCCGGACAATCGATGCCCCTGACGGCTGAGACGGCGCGGCGCAGCGCGAGAACGGCCGGACTTTTTTTGTCGATCCGGTAGCCGTCCCTTACTTTCTTCATATCCAGCCGAATCCTTACGCCGTAGCTTGCGGCAATCGCATCAAGCCCGCTTCTCATCGCGCGCTCCACGTCCTCGTACGTTTCCGCCGGATCGTAGCGCCTCACGCCCGTTAGAGCCGCTTCTTTCGGAAGCTGGTTATAGAACTGCCCGCTCTCGATCGCCCCCACGAAGAAGGATGCATACCCGATATCCTCGATTTCCGTCAGCTCCAGTTCGCGGTTCCATTCGTCAAGCCGGCGGACGATCGCGGCCGCGACCGTTATCGGATGCGGCGTGCCGGTCGGCGCAGACAATTGATGGCAAGGCTCCCCGCCGCGGTCGATCGCGATTTCGAAGGTGGCCGAGCCAAGCTGGGCCACGGTGCAATCCGTCGTAGCGCCTTCCATGACGACGACCGCGTCCGCCTGCAGCGGCACTTTCTCCATCAGGGCGATCAGGTCCTCGCCTCGTCCGCCCGGACTCTCGTGCAGGCTGTTCGCGACCACAACCAGCCGGCCGGGCAGCTTAGTCTTTGTTTCCTGCAAGCAGCGCAGCACCTCCAGGATGCAGGCGAGCGAGCCTTTCATATCGCAGGCTCCCCTCCCGTACACGCGCCCGTCCCGTACCTCCGGCGCATCATGGGCAAGCGGCACGACGTCCATGTGGCCGTTGAACAGGATCGCCGGACCCCCGTTGTCCTCTCCGTAAACCGCGACAAGCGTCGGATTGTTCGGAATAAATTCGTAGCGCCGCACCGTACAGCCGGCTTCCTTCAACATTTGCTCATAGCGGTCGGCTAAACGCCTCGTATCGCCGGTTGCGCTTTCAATCGAGACGAGCTCAAGCGTATCCTGCACGACGCGATGTACATCCACCTGCTCCGTCATTCGGGAAAGTGACATCGAAGTACGCCTTCTTTCTCTTAGTATTGATTGACCGATTCTAGGTTGTTTCTGTCAATAGAGGACGGAATCTCGCCGAGTCGGCGCGTTCTTTCCTTGCCGATTGTCTCTTGCCAATTGCCTAAAAAGCCGCCTCCCGGTTTCCGCCTAACGTCGCTCCCATACCCGGCAAAATCCCCCGCAAACGCTCTCCCGGACGTTTTAGACGACCCTAGAGACTCCTATTCCCTGCGAAACAGGGCAATTGCGCCGATTAGACGACGTCAAAGACTCCTATTCCGAGTAAAATCCCCCGCTGACGCACTGCCGGACGTTTTAGACGACCCTAGAGACTCCTATTTCCTCCGAAACGTACAAAATGCGCCGATTAGACGACGTCAAAGACTCCTATTCCGAGTAAAATCCCCCACTGACGCACTGCCGGACGTTTTAGACGACGCCAGAGACTCCTATTTCCTGCGAAACAGGGCAAACGCGCCGATTAGACGACGTCAAAGACTCCTATTCCGCTGAATATTCACCAGGCTGTGATTGCTCAACCCTGAGCCCGTAAAAAGCAAGCATCGGCATCTGCGTCACCGTGTCGATCGGCAACAATGCCGCCGGATTCGCTTCGTAAGCGCCATGGACTACGGTCCGACCTTCTGCCGTTCTTGGCAGCTCCAGTTCAATCCGGTCTTTGCCTGCGATCCGCCAGCTTGAGATCGGCATGATGCCGTTCCGGTCCTCAATGGAAAATACGAGCTCCCGCGGGCCGATAGCGAACAGCTCTCCGGCGACATCCGTAAACGTCAACCTAACCGTTTTCTTGCCATCCGCAGGATCGGGGCCGAATTTCGCTTCCTTCACGCTCGGAGCCCGGTACGCCATCGGTTTGCCGTATATGCCGGCAAGCGCCGCTCTGGCCGAACGCTCGCCAATCACCAAATTGCCCGCCGGGCTGTTGTGGATCGTATCCGATAACGGACAATCCAGCGCCGGCACGACAAACACATTAGGGATCTGCGCAGCGGCCGTCCGCTGCGCTTCGCGAACGATGCCCCAGCAGCGATTCCCTTCTTCCCCGTCCGCATATGCTGCGTATCGGTTCAACTGCACCGTCAGCACGGGAAGTTCGGCATCGCCCAAGTCGTCTCGCCAATGTTGCACCACGCGCGTAAACCTTTCCAGATAGGTGCCCGCATGGCCGGCATCGCAGTCGCTGCACCCTTGATACCACAGCACGCCTTTCACGCGTCCGCCCGCCGACTCGATTACGGTCATCATATTGCGGTATAGATCGCCAATTTCGTCAGGGTTCCACCGTTCCAGCGGTGACCCTCCCAGCGCGGTTTGAAGAAGCCCGATCGGTATTCCCGTCTCCTTCTTGACCAGCCTCGCGAATGCCAGATAAGGAGAATGGCCCGGATTAACGGGCTCTCCATTCAACGGCTGCACCGATTCCGTCGATTCGTTGAAAGGATGCGTGGCCATGTCCCAGCGTCCGCTGTGGCGCAGCAAATGAATGCCAGGCTCCGGCGGATCGCTAACGGGTCCTCTGCCATACCCCGCCGCATTACTTTGTCCCGCGATCACCCAGATGTCGCCGACGCCGATATGATGAATCATGTCTCCGCGCGTCGCGAGCTCCATCTGTTGCTCGGCGAACAGCATCAGGCACGTTTCGACCCGGTACAAGCCGCCTGCAGGAATACCCGAAAGGACGGCGCTCCACTTCTCCTCGCCGCTCATCGAACAGGGCTGCCACGGAACGATCATACCGCCTTCGTCTTCTCTTACGACGCGAGCATATACACGGGCATTGACCGATTCGATAGCGCCGGCCCCGCTTTTCTTGGACCAAAATCCCTTCACCGCAATGGTCCCGAAGCCTTCCCGCTGCTGAATAATGGCCCAGTGCTGCGGCCCTTCGGTTATGTGAACGCCGAATCGTGCGATTGACATTGGCGCCTCCATTCTCTCCCCGCGCGACGAGGGGGGGAACAAATTTAAGCTTCTTCTGCCCTAACTTGGCGGGCTGAAGCCTACCTTCCCGGCCATTCCGGTCAAGTGCACTTCATTACTAGGAATAGCCCACTGCCGGGCTGGAAACTACCTCACTCCATACCCCGGCCATTCCGGCCGATTACACTTCGAGCTGCCTTATCAGCCCACGGGCTGGATCTATCCGAATCCCTACCCCCGGCCAACAATCGGCGGGACGAACGCCGCCTCTTCCTTGCTGTTCGGACGCAGCACGTCCAGGTCGCAGCCTTCCGGCGCCTGCAGCGTATGCTCCGCGAACAAACGCGGATAGCCGCGCTTGTGCTGCGCTTCCGGCGGCTGCCACGCCGCGAGCCTTGCGGCAATCTCGCTGTCCTCGAGCATCAGGCTTATCGTCGCCGCCTCGATGTCCAGCTCGATCCAGTCGCCGTTCCTCACGATCGCGAGCGGCCCTCCGATCGCGGCCTCAGGCGCGGCATGCAGGATGACGGCGCCATAGCTCGTGCCGCTCATTCGCGCGTCGCTGATCCGCACCATATCGCGCACGCCTTGCTTCAGCAGCTTCGCCGGGATCGGAATGGAGCCCCATTCGGGCATTCCTATCGCCACCGGTCCGCAGTACTTGAGCACGAGCACATGCTCCTCTGTTACCTCAAGATCGTCGCTGTCGATCCGCGCCAGCATGTCCGAGTAGCTCTCGAAGACGACGGCCTGCCCGCGATGCTTGAACAAATGCGGAGAGACGGCCGACTTTTTGATAACCGCGCCCTGCGGCGCCAAATTCCCTTTCAAAATGCCCAGTCCCGCACGCTCCTTGAACGGAGCCTCGAGACAGGCAATGACTTCCGCGGTCGACTCGTACTCCGGCTGCTCCGAGCCGTAAATGCGGCCGATCGTTTCGCCCGTGCATCCCAGGCAATCCCGGTCGAGCAGCGGCAGCAGCCTGTGGATAACGCGCTGCAAGCCTCCCGCTTTATGAAAATCGTCCATGCTGTAAGCCCCGCTCGGCTGCAGGTTGACGATCAGAGGTACGTCTTCGGTCAGCTCCGCATAACGCTCGATCGGAATGCGGATGCCGAATCTGCCCGCAATGGCGGTCAAATGAATCGCCGCATTCGTCGAGCCGCCCATCGCCGCGAGCAGCTTGATCGCATTGTGGAATGCCTCTTCGGTCATTAAACGGGATGGAGTAAGGTTTGTCCGCACCATCTCGACGATTCGCATGCCGGTCGCTTCCGCCGCTATTTTGCGTCTGGCGTCGGTAGCCGGAATGCTCGACGTCCCCGGCAGCATCATGCCGAGCATCTCGGACAAGCTCTTCATCGTAGAAGCCGATCCCATCACCGGGCAGCCGCCCAGCGTACAGGAGATGGACTGCTCCAGCTCCCGCCATTCCTCTTCGGAAAGCAGTCCCGCTTTATAGTCGTCCGAATACTTCCACAGGTCCGTCCCGTAATTGACCGTCCGGCCGCGAAAGCTGCCGGACGACCGGTGACCCGCCGCTAATTGCAAAGCCGGCAGGTCGCAGCTTGCCGCCGCCATCAGCTGGCCCGGCGCCGTTTTATCGCATTCGCATAGGAGCACGACCCCGTCGATCGGCTGAGAACGCACGCTTTCCTCGAGATCCATCGCGAGCAGATTGCGGTATAGCAGATCGGACGGCTTCATAAAATCGGACGGCGTCGAGATCGTATGCAGTTCGATCGGATAGCCTCCGGCGAGCAGCACGCCTTTTTTGACGTATTCCACAAGCTCCTTATGCGGATAGTTGCAGCTGTTGAAGTCGTTCCACGCGTTGAAAATACCGATAATCGGCTTGCCGGCGAACGTCTCCGGATTATGTCCCATCGCCCGCATCGCGGAACGATGCTGGAAGGTTAGTTCCGCATTCTCATTATTGAACCACTCGCTGCTGCGTAGCTTCATGACTCTCCCCTTTCGCTCCTGCTTCATTGCTGTAGTGTCATTCGCACTTTCCCAGTCTGAACCCGCCCCGTAACCGGGAGAAAGCACCTTTCATCATTTGCCGGGAAGCTCTCAAATCTACCTCCCGTCTGCCAATGCCGCCGTACGGCGGAAAAACAAAAAAACACCCGCAACACCGCATCGCGCCTTGCAAACGGCGGAATGACGGCTGCTTGAGTGTATTATAGGTTCGAACGACGAGGCTTCTCTATAACCTTGTCTTTACTTTCATGCACAATCCTTTACCACATTTGCGCCGTTAGGAGCGGCATGTTGCCTGGTGATTTCTCCGTTTCACCTGCGTGCCGGTCCGCAGCATAAAGCCGTATCTTGTACGAAACGCAGCAGGTTTTCCTGCATCGCCGCCCTCTTCGCGTCAAGTCGCGTCGCCCGGCATTCCGGTGCGCAGCCGGCTTTCGCCATCCCGGTATTCGCCTGGGGTCAAGCCCGTCTGTTCCTTGAACAGCTTGATGAAATAATGTCCCGTTTTGAAGCCGACTTTCTCGCCGATTTCATAGATTTTCAGATCGGTATCCACCAGCAGCGCCTTAGCCCGGTCAATGCGCAGCGCGTTTATATAATCAAGCAGGGAGATGCCTTTGTCCTTCTTAAACACCCGTCCGATATACGTCGTGCTCAGGTCGAACGTTTCGGACAACAACGTCATCGATAAATCGGGATTGGCGTAATGCGTTTGAACGAAGCTTGAAATCTTACCGGCCCAGCCGCTCACCTCGACCGTCGTTTGGCGGCTGTAATAACCGGAAATACTATCGATCAGCCTGTGAAACCAAGCTTTGACGGCCGGCCAATTGTTTAAACGAAGCAATTCCTCGTATACATGGCGGTCATCCCCGAGCAGCTCCTTCCTGGCTCCCGGATCCGCATCCAGTACCGTGATCACCGTATGCAGCAGCTTGACCAGCTGCTCTTGAACCCTTGCAGGGTCGGGATAATGCTGAAGCGGCGCAAGAAACGCTTCCGCGCATTCCCAGGCTTGCTCCCCGCTTCCCGTTATGAGCAAATTCGGAATTTTGTCGCTGTCCAGCTTCAGCTGCCGAAGCGGCGGAACTTCTCCCGTACCGGCTCTTTCCTGAATATTCATGATGATGCCGGTGCCGAGACTGATCTTATACTTGAACAAATCGCAAATCTGCTCGAAGCAGCGGCCAACTTCCAGCAAACCCCCGCCGCTTTTGCCGACGCCGCAGGATACAGCAACCGCCAGCCGGTTCTCCGCCTGTTCCTGCATCTCCTTGCACAGCGCGAAGGCAAACTGGTTAAACTCCCCGTCCTCCATATCCGTAGCGACGAATGCAGCCGCCCAGCGGTCTTTCCCCACCTCCACCATGCATAGCGGCGACCTTGGCAAATCCAGATTTTCGAACAGGTCCAAAAACAGAAGGCGTACCGCCTGCTGCTCCTCGCTTTTACCGTGCGGCGGGAAATCCAGCTCCATCACGACGAGTCCAAGCGTCTCTTTCTCTATAGGAAGGGCGAGCAGCGCGAGCTGTTCTTCGATCGCGGACACGGACGTATATTGGCCCGTAAACAGCCGGAAGAAAAACCTGTCCTTGATCTGCGGCAGAAACTTGCGATACGTTTGGCTCAGCTGTTTATTTTCGGTAAGCATCGTTTCGACGGAGAAACGGATCGACTCCAGTTCTTCCCGTAAGGGTGCGGGCTTCTCCCCTGTCTGCTCGCCGGATAACATCCTCTTGATGCCGGCAACGGCAAGGCCGAGCGGCCCGTACAAGTATTGAGACAGAAAACGGGCCACCGCCAGGCTGAGGAGGAACCAGACCACATTGCCGGCGATAATGACGAGCTTGAACATGTATTCCGTACGAAACCATTCCCGTTCAGGCGCGACTTTGACAATCATGCCTCCGAATGATTGAATTTCTTTATGCAGGCGAAGCATGGTTTTCCCGTTATTATCGAATCGCTCCGCAGCTGCTTCATTCGCGGCTTCGCTAGCAAGAGGCGGCGCAGACGACGCGAACAGTCCCGAGAACGGACGATCCAGGTAAGGGAGGGGCCGCAGTACAAGCCCCTGATCGTTGACGAAATATAGGCTGCGGTCCTCCCAGTCCATATCCGTCGTTTGATCGATAAGGACGCCGATATCCACGTTGATCAGCATCATGCTCGTCTTGTTGAGCGAATAATACGGCATTCTTATCCCTATGCTGGATAGAACGCTTTCCGAGCTTCCGGAATCGGGACTGGCAACCGTAGGCATAATTTCTAGAGACTGACGCGACGTCCGAAAAACGTCCCGCCATTTCGGATCGACGCTCACCCGGAAGCCGGAAGTAGACGGATCAAGGACGGATAACGCTTGATCCGCATTTTCGTGCAGGAAGACGATGGACCGGATATACGGGTTGGATAACCGGATTTCGTCAAGCTTATTGATCAGACGCAGCGTTTCCACCTGCCCGGCATGGGGGAATTGAGCGGCCAATTCGTTCAATTCCCCGTCCGATCCGTAAGCGCCGGCCTTCTCCAGTATTTGCTCGTACGCCATGCGGATCTGTTTCTCGTATTGGTCAAGAATGAGCTGCTCGGTTTGCAGCTTCTGGCCGATCGCCTTCGTAACATTTTTTTGATATAAAATGACGCTGAACACGATGCTGGGAAGAACAAGGCTGGCAAATACAACGAAATAGAACCTTTGCGGCAACCTGACTTTCATGATTCTCCCCCCTCCAGTGCAAACGGTTTCAAATTTGACTTCATACTACTACAGCCCCTTTCTTTTTTCAATCTTCCAGTTTAAGGAATAGCAGGAATCGCGTAATTTTGTTATCCGGTCAAAAAGTTTGTATGTACACATCCGAAAATCCCCATGTAGGATGGGGGTGTCAATCGTAACAAACCAATCAAGCCACTACACAGCAGGGGGAGATGCAATGGTTCAAAAGGGAAAGAAAGCGCTAACAGGAGCCGCGGCCGTTTTATTGACGCTGACCGCAGCGGCCGGCTGCTCCAATACGGATGCGCCATCCGGTTCGAAACCGTCCGATTCGGGCGCCGGCAACGATTTCGGGAAAATAGTTTTGGTGCAAAAAGCGATTTACAACAAGTCCGGCGTCCAGAAAGTTGCGGATTACATTAAGAAAGAAAGCGGCGTCTCCATCGAAAGCGTCTATGCGGACGATACGCCGACCAAATTCAACCTCATGATTACGTCGAAGGAGCCGGTGGATGCCATCCTGCTCGACCGCAACAACTATTTGAAAGCGCTGAACAAAGGCCTCCTGATGCCGCTGGACGAATTTCTGGACAAATACGGGCCGACGATCAAACAAAAGGTGAATCCGAATTTGTGGAAGTGGTCGAAGGGCAGCGACGGCAAAATATACGGCATTCCAAGCGAAAGCATCGCTTCGCCTTACACGCCGATGATCCGCACGGACTGGCTCAAAGCAGTCAATCTGCCCTTGCCCAAAACGATCGGCGAATTCGAGCAAGCGCTTCAAGCGATCAAGAAAGCAAGTCCCTCCAAGAAGCAGAACCAGGAGCTTTATCCGCTGTTTATCGGGCCTACCCAGACGGACGAAGCGTTCTTGGGCGCTTTCCTGCCGAAAGGCATGTCCTGGTGGAAAAACGCGGACAACACGTATTTGCCCCCGGAGATGGCTCCCGAATACAAAACGTATTTGGAAACGCTGCAGCGATGGTATAAGGAGAAGCTGATCCATCCCGAATCGTTTATCGTCATGTCCAAGGGCAAGCTGAACGATTTCGTCACGCAGGACTTGGTCGCGGCTACGGCCGGCTGGTATTCGCAGCCGTTCGTCGGCGAGTTCGACAAGCTTCTCGCGCTCGCTCCGGATGCCAATTACGACGCCGCTCCGCTAAGCGGAAGCTTCGACAACGGCCTTATGAAGATTGAGGTCCCGAACAATATGATGGCCATCAGCGCCACTTCCAAAAATCCGGAAAGCGTCGTACGCATCGTCGAATGGATCGCCAAAACCCGCGAAAACATGATCGTATCGCGCATCGGGCTGCCCGGCATGATGTACGAGTATTCGAACAAAGACAAGTATGAAATCAAGACGCTCGCGGCTCCGGACCCGAATGCGGCCTTCACGCCGGGAACGTTCGAATTTCTGGACTTTCAGCCGCAGCCCGATACGACGGAAGTGAATACGAATAATCCCCGGACGCTCCTTTACTACAAAACCTGGAAGACGCTAAGCCCGGTCAAAAAGTACGCCACGCTCGATACCGAGCTCGCACTGGATGAAGCCGGACTCGCTTCGACGGTCAAGTACAAAGCGACGCTCGACACCGCCAAGCAGGAGCAGTTCATCCGCATCGTGACCGGAGAAAAGCCGGTTTCCGATTGGGACGCCTTCCTCGCCGGCTGGCGCAAAATGGGCATGGACGAGATTATCAAGGAAAAGAATGAACTGTACCGAAAAGCGGGGAAATAAACGCATGCGAGGGCCGGACACATGATTTTAACGATGAGAAGATATAGCGCTTTTTACCTGATGGCGATTCCCGGCCTGCTCTATTACTTTATTTTTCACTATTTGCCTATGGCGGGCGTATTGATCGCTTTTCAAGATTATTCGCCGCTTCTCGGGATCAAAGGCGTATTTACGTCCCCGTGGGTCGGGCTGCAGCACTTCGAAACGTTTTTCAGCTCGCCCTATTTTATTCGTATTTTACAAAATACGGTCATCATCAGCGGGTTAAAGCTGCTTTTCGGCTTTCCCGCTCCCGTTCTGCTCGCGCTCCTGCTGAACGAGCTGCGCGGCCGAATCGTCAAGCGGTTCGTGCAGACGATCTCTTACCTGCCGCATTTTCTTTCCTGGGTCGTCGTTGCCGGCATGATGATTCTGCTGATGTCGCCTTCGCTCGGCATCGCGAACCCGATCCTCGAACGGCTCGGCTTTGACGGAAACGCCAATCTGCTCGGATCGTCCGGCACGTTCCGTACCGTGCTCGTGGCAAGCAGCGTCTGGAAGGAAATCGGCTGGAACAGCATCATTTATTTGGCCGCCATCAGCGGAATCAATCCCCAGCTCTACGAAGCGGCCGAAATGGACGGCGCCTCCCGCTGGAAACAAGTCCGGCACATTACGATTCCAAGCCTGCGCCATGTAATGAGCATCCTGTTTATATTACAGGTCGGCCATTTGCTCGACGCCGGGTTCGAACAGGTGTTTCTTCTCTATTCTCCTGCCGTTTACGCGGTCGGCGACATTATCGATACGTATGTGTACCGGGAAGGACTTATCGGGCTGAACTATAGCTTCGCGTCCGCAGTAGGCCTTTTCAAGTCCGTCATCGCGATGATCCTGATCTTGTCGGCAAACCGCCTGGCGAAGCGTTTGGAGGCGGAAGGCTTATGGTAAGCAGAATATCCCAAGTTTTCATAAGCGCGGCATTGCTGGCTTTGACGGTCAGCATCCTATTCCCTTTCCTCTATTTGCTTGCCGTATCGCTTACGAATGAAACGCAGCTAACCAACATGGCTTTATCGAAGCTGTCGCTCGAATCTTACCGGATCTTACTGGCATCCAACGACCAGCTGCTGAGGGCATTCGGCATGTCCGTCATTCGCACGGCGCTCGGAACCTTACTCAATATGGCCTGCTCCGTGCTTCTGGCATACAGTCTTTCCAAACCGGCCATGCCGGGGCGTAAAGGTCTGACGATCTACATGATCGCAACCATGGTGTTTTCCGGCGGACTGATTCCGGTTTACATGATCGTCACCTCGCTCGGGCTAAACAATACGATTTGGTCCATGGTGCTCCCTACGCTGGTCAGCGCGTACAACGTGATATTGCTTCGCAACTTTTTCATGGACGTTCCGGCAGCGCTTGAGGAATCCGCCAAAATCGACGGGGCATCCGACTGGCTCGTTCTGGGCCGGATCATCCTGCCCCTATCGAAGCCGGTGCTGGCGACCATTACGCTGTTCTATGCGGTTTATCACTGGAATGAATGGTTCCAGATCATGCTTTACGTCGGGAATCCCAAGCTGTGGACCATCCAGGTATTCCTGCGGAACCTGATCATGGAGAGCACGCAGATGGACAACATGATGCAGGTCGGCAGCGAGCTGATGAGCGTATCGCCCGAATCGATCAAGATGGCGACGATCCTAGTCGTGACCATCCCCGTTGCGGCGGTTTACCCGTTCGTCCAAAAATATTTCGTCAGCGGCATCCAGCTCGGGGCCGTTAAAGAGTAATGCCAAGACGCAAGCATTATCCAATACGAATGATCGGGAGGAAAACAAAGTGAAAGAAACGGTGGAAATCGGCACGCGCGTAGAGATGTTCGTGGACGACTGGCTGATCGAGGATATGCGGGGACTGTCCCTTAAGCTTCACCAGCCGGTGAAGCGCGAAGTCGTTCTGGTTCTCGACAAACCGTGGGAAGGCAAGTTTTGCTGTTATTTTACGGTGATGCAGGAAAAGGACCGCATTCGCCTCTATTACCGAGGTAACTGCTTCCACGATGACGACGATACGCAGGTCGCTTGTTATGCCGAAAGCCGGGACGGCGTTCATTTTGAGCGGCCCGATCTCGGACTGTGCGAATTCGGAGGTTCCAGAGCAAACAATATTATGCTGACGGGCATGGATGCACACAACTTCGCACCGTTTCTCGACGCAAATCCCGACGCTCCTCCGCAGCAAAAGTACAAAGCCGTCGCCGGCTTCGGCCCCAAGGGACAATCGGTGTACTTGAACCAAGGGTATTTGATCGGGTATTACTCTGCGGACGGGATTCACTGGAGGAAATGGGAGGAGCCGATTATCCGGGACGGCGGCTTCGATTCTTTGAACGTTGCATTCTGGGATAAGGTTCGCGGGGAATACCGCTGCTATTCGCGATCGTTCACGGCGGATAAAATCCGTGTGATCCAGAGTGCCACGTCAGCCGATTTCCTACACTGGGGCGGCCATGAACCGAACCGCTATGCGGAGAACGTTCCGCTGGAGCAGTTTTATACGAACGCCACGCTGCCGTGTCCGGGTGCGGAGCATACGTACCTCTCCTTCCCCATGCGGATCGATTTCGAACGCAAAAAGGTGCGGGAACATCTGTACGACGGCGTTTCCGATGCCGTATTCATGAGCAGCCGGGACGGGAGGAACTGGGACCGCCGGTTCATGGAAGCCTGGGCAAGGCCCGGCGGCGACATCCGCAACTGGACCGACCGCAACTCGATGACCGCTTGGGGTATCGTCGAAACCGCTCCTGACGAGTTCTCCATGTATATCAGCGAGCATTACCGCTGGAACGACAACCGGCTTCGCCGTTTGACCGTCCGCAAGCACGGATTTGCTTCCGTCAACGCGAATTATGGCGGCGGCGAAATGGTCACGCGACCGCTTGTTTTTTCCGGCAGCCGTCTGCTTCTCAATTACGCTACTTCCGCGGTCGGGTCGATCCGGGTCGAAGTGCAGGATGCGTCCGGCAAGCCGCTTGAAGGCTTCGCCTTGGAGGATATGGACGACATGTTCGGGGACGAGATTTCCGGAGAGGTCAATTGGAACAAAGGAAACCGGTTGGAGGAGGTGAAAGGCCGGGTTGTGAGATTCCGCTTTGTCATGAAAGACGCGGATCTATATGCCATGCAGACTAGCGATTGATCTTCCGTTCGGAAGGACGCCAAGGAACGCCGGCAGAGGATAAGCATGGGAATGATTTGAAAGAAGGAGGATTTGCACGATGCGAAAGCTCATGAGGTGGAAAGGCGTCTTGCTCGTGGCTGTATTGTTCATGGGGATGGTACCCGAAACCGGTTTGGCCGCCGGTCCCCAAGTCGACGATCCAACTATTCCCGATGTCATCATCGAGTCACCGCAAAATACCGAATGCGTTCCATGGGATAAAGATAAAAGCCGGCCGGAGAATGAAACCGTCGTCTGCCCTTGGTTCCCTTCCATGGTGAAATTGGCGAACGGCGACCTGTATCTCGCTAATTATGAATCGATCAGCCATTCCCACAGCGGAGTCATCGTAGCCCGGCGCAGTACGGACGACGGGCTGACATGGTCGAGTCCGACCGTCATCGTGGACGATACGGTCGACGATCGGGAGCCCAACCTTCTCGTTCTCCGGAATGGCAATATGCTTATGTCCTACTATGATTACGTCCCTTCCCGAATCAATCGCCGTAGGGTGTATGTCAGAATGTCGACGGATAACGGCGCGACCTGGGGCCCCCCCGCGATTCCTCCGACGCTTGCTTACGATAATATAAGAGGGCAAGCCGCCGCGAGCGGAGAACCGGTCGAGCTGAATAATGGCGATATTCTGCTGCCCATTTACGTTATCCGGTCCCATGACGGCAACCTAGGTAAATGGGGCACTCACGTGCTGCGGAGCCGCGACGGCGGACATACGTGGCTGAAGGAGGATGAACGCGTCGTGATGTGGGACGGCGTGGGCGGCACGACCGATTATACGGAGCCCGCACTGGCCGACCTCGGCAACGGCCATATCATGATGGTCGCCCGGACAGCCAGGCCGGTAGGCGATCCGAATGCGGATATCGCAAAGATCAGCCACTCCTACGATTACGGCGAAACATGGACAACGCCGGTTGACGAACCCTCCCTGAAGCCGCATGGCCCCCATATACTGAAGCTGAAGGGCGGCAGCCATTTTCTGACTTACGGCGACCGTTCGAACGTTTGGGGACAGGGGAGGCCGGTTGTCGGCCGGATGTACTTGGATACCAAAGGGTGGTCCTATACCGAGAGCAAGCTAATCTACAACACTTCCGGCGTTTTCTTCGACATGGCTTACCCGACCAGCGTGGAATTGGATGACGGCCGCATTTTCACCGTGTACTACGACCGGTGGCGGGGCATTCTTGCCGGCACTTATACCCGGCCAACCCCTTACAAGCTTGATTTATGGAAAATGTTCTTGAACGGCAAGGCGACTTATCAGACCGATCTGACGCACACGGCTTCAAGCAGGCCGATGATGCAGCCTTGGGCGCCTTTGGACGGCAATATTTCTTACTGGAACGGCGCGACGGCAAACGCTGCCGCACCGCCCGCTAAATATTGGCAGGTTACGTTCGATCAAGCGTATCCCGTAACGGATATCGGCGTCGTGCTGAAGCCCGGTTACAAGGAATCGGCGACGGTGTCCGTGTCCACTTACGGAACCGGAGACTGGCAAACGGTTAAGACTTACACAATGAAGCAGACCGACGACTACGATTGGACGGCGCTGCGGCCCGAGCAGGATGTCAAGCAAGTGCGGGTCGATATTACCGACACGTCGGGCAACGGGGATGCGATGTTCAATGACCTGGCGATAAAGGTAGCGCCTACTACCTTCGAGCGTTCCCGGTCGCTCAAGATGGACCTCTGGCAAATGATGCGAACGGGCCGGGCAGCGATCGGAGGCAGCATGAACTATCTCGATCCGACTACCGCCAACCCCGGGCTCAACCCGCTTGGCCCGATCGACGGAAAGGCGAACTACTTGTATGCCGCCACCGCAAGCTGCAGTCCGACCTGCGCCGGAACCTGGCAGGTGTCGCTCGATCAGGCGTACGCGGTAAATAAAGTCGGCTTGATGCTGAAGCCCGGTTATTCGGAATCGGCCGTAGTCGAGACTTCCGCCGACGGAGTCGCGTGGAACGCCGTTGCCAGTCTTACCATGGCCAATACGGCGGCGGTTCAGTACTTCACCTTTCCTGAAACATCCGCCAAATTCGTAAGGGTAACCGTGACCGCAGTCAGCAGCGGCTGGCCGCTGCTCGCGGAGTTCGAACTTTTTACGGCTACCCCCATGATCCAGCCTTAGCCGTACATCAAGTAGGGCAGTATCCGATTCGACGGACACTGCCCTTTTTCATTTTATACATTCTTCATGCAATAAGAACGCTCAGTTGCTCCCCCACGCGGCAATCAACGCATTCACATCATTCGCCAACGCCTGTTTAGCTGTCGGTTCGATAAGGAACTGCATGTTCGGATGGTTCCAATGATCCATAAAATCACCCATATGCTTGATCTCCTATGCCGTTCTCCCCTATTTACTGCTCGACAACATCCGGGCATCTCTGAGCAAGTAATCGGCGGCATCGCCGGAGATGTGCTTCCCGGCCAACGCTTCGATTTGATTGATAAAACTGCCGATGCTGCCATGTTCCAGCTTCTGCTGCAGGCTGTTCTCGATACCTTTGTTATCAATCCATCCGCTTTCCGCGAAACGGGCAACAAGCGCCTTTAACGAAGCGATGCTTGCAGCGGTTTGAAACGTCACCGTCTTGGTTACGCTGTTCCCCGCCTTGTCGGCCGCCGTTAACGTCAACGTATGCGAACCAAGCGGCAGCTCATACAGCGCAACTGTCTCTCCCCGCTCCAGCGAGCGACCGTCCAGCGTCCCAGCCATCATGGCATCATCGACGCCGGACATATCGTCCGTCACCTCAAACTGCAGCGTCAAATCTTCCGCATCGTTGTAGGTTTGCCCTTCAAGAAAAGAAGAGGATATTATCGGGGCGGATACGTCCACGGCAAAGCTAACCGTCTTCATGACCTCCGTATTCCCGAGCAAATCTGCGGATCGATAGCCAAGGGTATAGTCACCGCTCCGATCAAACGCAATCGGCGCAGTATAGACTACCCAGTTGACGCCCCCATCCAGGCTGTATTCGGTCTTCGATACCCCGGACCGGTTTTCTTGCGCCGATAAACGAACGGTTACCGGCTGCATATACCAGCTATTCTGACCATCCGGCTGTTCAGGTGAAACGGCAGCGGTTGTACTGGGAGCTGCCGCGCACAAACAGTCATACACGTTTACCTCGCGGATGGATGTGAACGCAGACGCTGTATTCCCATGCCCCCGGAGTCGAACGAATCGGGCAGCACGTTCCGGGAAGCTATAGAACTCTTCGTTCTCAGTCGTACCGCTGCTATACCCCGACCAAACATTACTCCATGTTGATCCGTCCTCGGATACATCGATATCGAACGAGTACTTCCGCTGGTGGCCCAAATACCAGGCAATCGAGACTTGATTCACCATATGGACGCTGCCGAGATCGTATTTGGAGAAATTTTCACCGTTTACAGCCCAGTACGTATTTAGCGAATCATCGTATAAATGCGTAATCGGAAATGCCGACGAACTATCGGATGTAACGGAACGGTAACTGAGCAGGCTGGTATTTTCCAACTTAATCACGTAGTCCACCTCCGCAGTGCCGTCCGCCGACGTCACGTGAAGACGCAGTTCCCGTTCGGGCTGGCCTGACGTGACAACCGTTACCTTCGCGTTTCGGTCGCTTGGAATGCCCGCAACCGGAGCAATCTCCCGTTTCCATGTTTTCGGTATCGAGTATGAATGCGTATTCGGGCTAAATTCTTGCAACGGATTACCGTTCACGAATATTTGGGAAAGCGTCGCATCAGCGCCGGAAGGTTTGGCAGCCGGACCGGTCGTAACCGAATCGTCGGACAAATCGAGACTTACAGCTTTGTCCCCTACTTCAAACCTCCATATATTGCCGTTTTCCGTAAATTTAACGTTCGCCGGAACGTGCTGTCCATCCGAGAAGGTGAAAGCAACGGCATTGCGCCATTTTGTTTGGCCGCTGGTCTGAAACCGCAACGCCAGCTTGTCGGCAGGCGTATTGTAATAGTCGTAAACGGGAACCTTCTCCGCGGATACACTAGTTCCGGGCGATGACGTTAACGGCATCACGTTGAAGTTCGTCTTCAAGCCAGGTATCCAGAAACTGCCGTCTGCAAGTGAATATGCTTGCTGCTTCTCTGGGTAAAATCTAAGTTCCAGCTGTTTCGGCTGTTCCGTCTCAATATCGTCTACGACGATCAGAATGTCCGGCTTGACATAAAGCAAATGCCGTTTATACGTTTTCAATGTTGAAGCGGACGGATAAGCTTGCGCCGCATCTCCGATCATATGGCTGTATTCCGACGTTGAAACGGCCTTGAGAATTCGGGGCTCCGCTTTTACGCTTTGCGGTTCAGCCGCGGCGAACCACAGTTTTCCTTCGCCCAACTGCCCTTTGCCGTCTATAAGCAGCGTATTTTGGTTCGACGTATATTTGTAGTTGTATCCGTCGTCCCGGATTAACCAATCGCCGTTCCCGTACCAAACAAAATGGTTCGCATCGGGGTGAGCGTGTCCCCCTCCCCAATCGTCGAGCGAGTCATTCTCGTGTAAGGCCTTATGCCCGATATAGGGGCCGCTTTTGAAAGCGATGACAGATTCATTGCCTGACCAGTCCGAGCGATCCATTACGATTCCCATATCCTCGAAATGCCGCATAGTCGGCAATTGGCTTAGCGGTATTTCCTCCACTTCCGGGTCATACCAAAGTATCCCCATCCATTCCGAGATTGGATTGCTTACACCGCTCTGTGCGGATACTCTTGCCATCCACTGCGCATAGCCGTTCTTGTATTCACTTGCCAGTACGCGAAGCAAATAGTCCGGTCCGTTAAAATTAAACCTGTCTTCGTCAGCGAAATTGATATGATTGTCTTGATTCCACCAGCTATTGACCGGAAGCGACAAATAAATTTGGTAGTAGGCCGCATTCTTAACCCATTCTGTCGAGAACTTATCTGCGCCTAAAAACTTTCTTGACAGATCCAAATATTTCAATAACGCTTCCAGACCGTACTGCGCGTATCCGTAACCTTCCTGACTAGCCCCGTCTGGGCCAAGCAGCCCGGTCGTACGAAGTAAAAGCCCCTGACCGGCCTTCAGCCAGGCTTCGACTTCCGGCGCTTCGTCGTAGACTGCCAACCCGGCAGCAAGCAGTCCCGTAAGCGCAATCCAATTATGATTTTGCAAATATTGCCGGTTCCAGTGCCAACTATCCGGACGGGTCGCCGCTTTATACATGTCGTTTCCCCGGCTTAGCAGCGTCTCCCGCAACTTTTTCCTTGTGGAATCGTCCAAATCGTTATACAGCCAGTCGTAGACAAGCGCCACGCTATAAAGCATATGGCCGCCCGACAGATCGGTATTTTGCGCAGGTGGCCGCCCCCATGTCGGATAATTGCAAGCCGCTAGCGCCCAAGCTTTCGCCGCATTGAAATACTTGCTGTCACCGGTTAGTAGGTAGGCATATGCCGCATTGATCATCGTAAAAGAAACGTCCCTCTGCCATAGCTCTTCAACCGACGGATCCACATAGTAAACCGGCGGAGCCACGCTGATCTGTTTATCCACTCGAGATTTGAACGCATTCCACAGCTCAGCGTGCGTTCCTCCCGGAACAATCACCGGTTTCAGCGCATCGATCCTTTGCCCGTCGAGGTGGAGCCGCGGATGAATTTGTTTATAAGGCTCTAAAGTAAAAGCCGGGAGACTGACGGTAACGGTAATTTCCGCCGCAGCATATCCTCCGGTGCCATCCGCTGCCGATACGAGAAAGCGGTCTGTTCCGGCAAATTGCGGCTTGGGCGAGTAGGTCCATGTCCCGTCAGGTTGAACCAAAGCCGTTCCGTGTTCAGGGTCCGTCACTTTCCGATAAGTCAATACTTGCGAGTTCTCGCTTATACCCGATATCCGCTGCGTGATCGGAGTGGCGATCGCAGTTATGACCG
This sequence comes from Paenibacillus litoralis, assembly GCF_046244365.1. Classification (NCBI taxonomy): domain Bacteria; kingdom Bacillati; phylum Bacillota; class Bacilli; order Caryophanales; family Paenibacillaceae; genus Paenibacillus; species Paenibacillus litoralis. The sequence goes on from NZ_CP176395.1 coordinate 6,671,807, forward strand.
ACATATCGGTCAAGGTAATTCCGGTCATTCGCCCTACGATGAGCGCTTTCGTCTCGCGATAACCTCCCTCGACAGACGAAACGGTAACTGCCGCAACACCTTCTCCGATCGCCGTTGCAATTCCGCCGGATACAATGGCGACAGCGGGATCCGATGAGGACCACGTCAGCCGCTGATCATTCGCATCCGCCGGGATCACGGAGGCGGTTAACGGCACGCTCTGCCCGACATGAAGCGGATTGGGAGCAGGAGCAAGCGTTACTCCGGTGACCGGCTTCCACGGGACGATGCGCAAATCGTCGAACCAGGCCTTCCCCTTTCCTGTGTTCAAAATATTTTCCAGACGCATTCTCACCGTATTCGCCGGAATTTGGAAGATGCCTTCCGCATACGTCCAATCGGTCGTACCGGTCAGTTTGCCGAACGAAATCTCGCTGCCGGTAAGCGTATCGCTGCTGCTCATAAAGTTGATTCTTGCGTAGGCGCCCCCGGCGGTTGATACAACCTGATCCGTCCGGAACCAGCCGCTGAATTTATATATTTCCCCTGGCTTCATGGAGGTCATATCCTGAAACGCGGTTACTTTGCTCGTCTGCTCCGCGCTAATCTGCAGCGACTTGCCGCCCGCGCGGTATACCGTATCGCTTACGGTTACGACAGGAGTGCCGCTGAAGCTGCCGAACACATACGGGATCCATCCGTTCGCGGCACGCCCCGTCCATCCGCCGCTTGGCGCGGACACCATCTCAAAGCTGCCGTTGAGAAGAACATTCTGGTTAACCGTGACGTCAAAAGAAGCGGAATACCCGCTGCTGACAGACGTTGCCGTAATTCGAGCGGTCCCCGGTGCGACCGCTGTCACGATTCCCCCTGCCGCTGTTGCGACTGCAGGATTGGACGAAGACCACATGAGCCGTTTATCCGATGCGCCTGCAGGCAGCACTTCCGCATCGGCCGGAAAACTGTCTCCCGGCAGCAGAACCGTGTTCTTGCTGCGAATCACAACACCCGTTACCGGTACGTATGAAGTTCCTACCGTTACAACAGCGGTCGCCGAAAATCCGCCGTTGGACGTCTTTGCGGTAATATACGCCGTTCCTTGACCAACCCCAAAGACCTCTCCCTCTTTGACTGTCGCAACAGCCGGGTTCGATGTGGACCATACGACTTTTGGATCCGTAGCGTCCGCTGGAGACACTAAGGCATTCAGAAAAGCAAGCTCTCCGACAGCGATGGAGACGACCTCCCGGTCAAGTTCAATTCCCGTGGCCGGCTTCCACGGGACGATGCGCAGATCGTCAAACCAGGCCGTCCCCGTTCCTATGTTCAAAATGTTTTCCAGACGCATTCTCACCGTGTTCGCCGGAATTTGGAAGATGCCTTCCGCATACGTCCAGCCGGTCGTGCCGGTCAGTTTGCCGAATGAAATCTCGCTGCCGGTAATCGTGTCGCTGCTGCTCATGAAGTTGATTCTTGCATAGGCGCCCCCGGCGGTCGATACAACCTGATCCGTCCGGAACCAGCCGCTGAATCTGTACATTTCCCCCGGCTTCACGGAGGTCATATCCTGAAACGCGGTTACTTTGCTCGTCTGCTCGGCGCTGATTTGCAGCGACTTGCCGCCCGCGCGGTATACCGTATCGCTAACGGTTACGACAGGGGTGCCACTGAAGCCGCCGAACACATACGGGATCCATCCGTTTGCGGCATAGCGCGTCCATCCGCCGCTCGGCGCGGACACCGTCTCAAAGCTGCCGTTGACGAGCAAACTGCTTTCAGCCGTCTCGGCACGGGAATCGAACGAATCGATCGGGATGATTGCAACCATAAGCAACACCGCAATCAACAACCGGATGAATGGTTTTTGCCATCGCGTAAACATAGCTTCCCTCCCTCATTCTATTGAGATCATTACCCCTTGATCGCCCCGATCAGCATGCCTTTGATGAAATACCGCTGCAGAAAAGGATAAATGGCCAGAACCGGCAAAATCGCAACAACGACGGTTGCCATTTTTACCGTTTCCGGAGGCAACTGCTGCAGCTCGCTTACCGACACCATCAGCTCCTGGCTGACGCTCGGCGTCTGGATCATGTTTCGCAGCACGACCTGGATCGGATAAAGCGACTTATTGGTCAAGTACATGATGCCGCCAAAGTAAGCATTCCAATGCCCTACCCCGTAAAAAAGCCCGATCGTCGCCATGATCGGCATGGATAGCGGAAGCACGATCCGATAAAGCGTCGAGACGTCGCCGCAGCCGTCTACCTTCGCCGCTTCCTCCACTTCAGACGGAAGCCCTTCGAAATACGTTTTCATGATCAGCATGTTGAACGTGGAGACGAGCCCGGGCACGATCAGCGCCCAAATCGTATTTGTCAGGCCGGTCGCCCGGACGATCAAATAGAGCGGAATCAGTCCTCCGGAAAACAGCATCGTAAAAACGATGCCGAGCAAAATCGCGTTGCGCCCCGGAACCGCCCTCTTGGACAGCGGATAAGCAAGCAGCGTCGTTACAGCCAAGTTGCAGAACGTGCCGAGCAGCGTAACGGTTACCGTAATCTTGAGCGCTTGCGGAATGACGGAACTTCCAAATATCGAGCGATAAGCTTCAAAGGTCATTTTGCCGGGCAGCACGATAAACCCTCCGTTGCGCAGCACCTCCGTATACGGCGTTACCGACATAATGAAGACGTAGTAAAGCGGAAACAGCGTCACAAGCGCGAACAGGGCCAGCACGGCGTAGATGACCGTATCTGCAAGCCGGTCGGATTTCGTTTTATGAATGACGAATGACATGATTGCTTCCTCCCGACCGTTTGCTTACCATATCCCGGAGCCTCCGAGTTTTTTGCCGAGCCGATTCGCGCCGACGACAAGCACAAAACCAACGACCGATTTGAATAAACCCGTAGCCGCCGCAATGCTGAAATTCAGCTCCTCAAGCCCCCGGCGGAACACCCATGTGTCGATAATATCGCCGACTTCGTACACCCTTGCATTGAGGAAAATGTAAATCTGTTCGAAGCCCGCGTCCAAAATATGGCCGATTCGCAAAATGACCAGCAGCAAGAACACATCCTTGATACCCGGAAGCGTAATGTGCCACATTTGCCGCCACCGCCCCGCCCCGTCTACAACTGCGGCTTCGTACAGCTCGTGATTGATCGCCGCCAGCGCGGCCAAATAAATAATCGCGCCGAAGCCCGTGCTTTTCCAAATGTCCGTCACGATTATAAGAGGCCGAAAATAATCGGTGTCGGTAAGCACGTTCAGCGTCCCCCAGCCCGCATCGCGAAACCATGTGCTAATCAACCCGGAGTCGGGTGCGAGAAACGAAAACGCAAGCCCGTACACGATAATCCACGATAGAAAATATGGCCCGTACGTCACCGTCTGTACAGCCCGTTTGAACCATTTGACGCGAATTTCGTTCAGCATGAGCGCCAGCAGCACGTCCGGTATCATATTGAACATAATCCGGTACAAGCTTATAATGAGCGTATTTTTAAGCAGCACGAAAAAATCCGGCGTTTGAAACATCTCGCGGAAATACTTCAGTCCAGCCCACGGGCTGTCCCAAATCCCCTTGATCAAATTGTAGTCCTTGAAGGCGATCAAGAGTCCGCCCATCGGCAAGTAATGATAGACGACATAGTACAGCAGCCCCGGCAGCATCATCGCATAAAACCAGCGAAAGCGGTAAAACCTCCGGTAACTAGGCATACGCAAATACCACCCCGAGCGTTTGGTGCGGATCATTGACAAACCGCTCGTAAACGAAGGAAGCGTCCTCCAGTGGTACTTGGTGCGTGATGAGCTGGGCAACAGCGATACGCCGGCTCGCAAGCAACCGCAAATACTCGGCCATGTTCCGTCCTTCCGTCCACCGGACGAAGCCGATCGGGTAGTCGAATCCTTGCGCCTCGTAGACCGGATCGTATCGGCCTGGGCCGCCCGCCCGCGATATAAGCAGCTGCGCCTCCTTTTGAAACATCAGTTCCCGGGTACACGTCATATCAAGATCGCCGACGATGACCACTTTGCCCCGATCGCGGAGCCACTTGAGGCTCTGATCGATAAGCCAGGTTTCCCGGCCGCTCGCGCAGACGATCACCGCATCGACGCCCGCGCCGCCGGTTTGCAAGCGGATCGCTTCTTCGGTCTCTTCCACGGAAGTGCAGACCGTGATGCTTCCCGTCCCGCGCAGCCTATCGCAGCGCCCCTGAAGCACGTCATATGCGATAACCTGAGCGGATGCGGCATCGGCAAGCTGCGCAACGAGCTGGCCGAGCAGCCCGAGGCCGATGACGACGACATGCTCGCCGAACCGCAAATCCGCCTGCCGCAGCGCATGGACGGCAATCGTCCCGAGCCCGACCGTCGACGCTTCGAGCAGACCGACCCCGTGAGGCACAGGAACCACTAAATGTTTAGGCACCAAAATGTATTCGGCATGCTTCACATACGGGCTCCCGTAACAAGCGACGCGATCGTTCGCCTTAACATGCCGTACTCCGCCGCCGACTTCGGCGACGGTCCCCGCCGCGCTGTAGCCTAGCGATGCAAAGGACGTACCCGCATATTTGAGGCCCGTCATTTCCGTGCCCGCGCTGATTGCCGAAAACGCCGTTTTCACTAGGACGAAGCCCTCTTTCACTTCTTGAACGTTCTCTTCGATAACTAGCGCCTTTCCGTACTGTCCTACAACTGCTCTCATTCTTTTCTCTCTCCTCCGTCCGATCCCGGCAAAAGCAACCTTCACATCCGATTCCGGAAAATTTGCAGCAAGTTCGGTATTCAAAAAAAACAAAACGAAACATAACCGCGGGAGCAGCGGGTAACAAAGGCCGTACGCAAGCTCCTCTTGCAGAGCAAGTTCCGGGCTTTGCTGCCCCGCTCCCGAAGCGGATATCTTTCGCAATCACGACTAGTTGCTTTTATTTGAACGGAACCAGCTTTTTGCCGGTCGCCTCGTTCGTCTGATCGACATAAGCCTGAAATATTTTTTGGCCGTTATATTTCGTCATCAGTTCTTCCCGGTATTTTGGCCAGTTCGATGCGTCCTTGTCGTCGAAAATGACCTTCATCTGCATCTTCGCCATTTCCTTGCGGAAGTCGCCGATGTTCATGCCTTGCGGCGGCGCCGGACTGATCGGAAGACCTTTATGCTTCGGATAGCCGTAAATCGTTTTAAGAATCGACCTGTCGCGATCGGACATGCGGGGATCGATGTATTCGAGCCCGAGAACGTCCGGCGTTACCCGCATAAAAAAGCTGTATAGGCCGTCGAGGAAGTTGCCGTTTTTGGCGATATCCCGCTCGTACGCTTCGGGAATGAGCGTAATTTTTTTGCCGTCCTTTTTGTAGTGCGTTCCCTCGATCCCGTAGTGGGTCAACAGGTAGCCCTCTTCGCTCGCCAGCCAGTCGAGAATGTCGATGACGCGCTGAATTTTCTCCGGATTTTTGTCTGCCACCGCTTTCGGGAACATGAACGGCGCGGCGTTGCCCGGCCCGTTCTCGGAACCGATATACGGGGTATTGAACGGAAAAATCGGCAGCCATTCCGCCTTCGGATTGAGCGCTTTCGTCTTGCTCTGCACGCTATTCGGATCGCTGTCAAGCGCGAAATTGCGGTCGCCGCTCGAGTAAATGACGCCGATTTTGCCCTGAATCGCCTTGTCGATATGAGACGGCGATTTGCCGACAAACCAGTCGGGATCGACGATTCCTTCCTTTATCATATCTTTCACGCCCTGCAGCACCTCTTGCATCTTCGGGCTCGTTACATTGTCGCTGAATTCGTCGCCGGTTATCTGAAAGCTTCCCGCGAGTCCTTGCTGTAGCAATTGCGGGAAATCCATCGGCAATCTGTCGCCGCCGGCAGCCGCGGAGAAGCCGTACGTATCCTTTTTGCCGTTGCCGTCCGGGTCGTCGTTCGTAAACTTGCGCATAGCCTGAAGCAGCTCGTCGTACGTTTTCGGCGGAGTCAAACCGAATTTGTCGAGCCAATCTTTGCGGATGTAATACGAAACCGGCATATTCCGTTCCCAAGGGATCGGGGCGCGGCCGAATACGGCGCCTTTCAGCTGGTAGCTCTTTACTTCGTCCTGCTGAATGACTTTAAAGTAGTTAGGCATCCTCTGCGGCGTCAAATAGGAGCTCAGGTCGGCGACGAGGCCGTCGTTCACATATTTTTGCGATACGCCCGCATCGGCAATGAAAAAGTCGGGCAGATCGCCTCCGGCCAGCATCACGTTCAGCTTGTTGTTGAAATCGGCCCCGTACGTCATATAATCGATTTTTAAGTCCACATTGAATTTCTCTTCGATTTTCTTCTTCACGAAATCGTTCGCGGCCGGCGGCAGCGCCGTCTTGCTGTCAAATACGTAAAGCATGAACTTTAAGCCAAGCTTCTGCGCGTACTTCGTATTGGCCGCTTGCGTTTCTTTCGGACTTTGCGATGGGGGCGCCGACGATGACGGCGAAGACGTGCTTCCTTCCTTTCCTCCGGCAGAGCAAGCGCTTGCAAGTAGCGATATGGCCAGCAGTGCGAAACCGGCAGCCTTCGGTTTGGCGAAAGTAAAATGTTTCACGGAAAAATCCCCTTTTCAGCAAATATGTACACAACATAAGTACAAGAAAAATAAGAAGTGATTCTTACCTACTTCCCCTTGCGACCTCCTGTTCCGCATTAATATGATCCGCATTTTGTTTTCCCTTCCATACAAGAAACGCTTAATCATGTTCATATCTTGTATTTATTATCATGATAACGGATACATTTGAATGTAGTCAATACATGTTTTTCTTTATTTTAAGCTACTTCGTTTCCATATCGTACTTTACTTGTCTTTATCTTTTCAATCAGCAACAACCCGCGCATGACAAACCGTTCATATATCGGTATAATATAACCGTATTGGGCCGCTATTTCTTCGATATTGCACAATAAATATAAACCTGATATGCACAATGATTCATTGGAATATTGCAGAGGTGAATAATATGACCGAAAAACCGAAACGGACGACGTTTCGCAACCGAATGGAAGAAATGGCCGCTTCGCTGCGGGAAGATATTATTACGGGTCGACGAACGGCCGGAGACTATCTGCCCTCGGAATCATCTCTGGCCGAGCAGTTTCAATTAAGCCGCAATTCGATCCGCAAGGCACTCGAGCAGCTTGTTTCCGAAGGATATGTCGAAAAGGTGCCGCGAAAAGGCAACCGAATCGTCGGACCGGACAGGAACAATGTCGTAACGCTGCGCTTCGGCTATTATCCTTCGCTTGTCGAAGAGGCTGACATTCTGACGCTCGTCGATCTTTTTCAGAAAAAATATCCGCATATTGCCGTTGATCCGCTTCCGATGCCGCACTCGCATCAGCATTTGACCATTCGCGACTTTCTGCAAAACGATCTGGTAGACGTGCTGACGGTCAACGTTGACAATTTCACGTTCGTTTTCAACCCTGGCGAACAAGCGCAGATGCTGGAACCATTGGAAGGTACCTACGACTTGTATCCGTATTTAACGAAGCCTTTTATGCACGGTGATGCGACCTACGTGCAGCCGCTCATTTTCTCGCCGATCATTCTGTGCTACAACAAGGATCATTTTGCGGAGAAGGAATTGTCGGAGCCCGACAGTAGCTGGAACTGGGACGATCTGCTTAAAGCGACCAGCTTGCTTGCCGACGGCAAAGAAAGGTTCGGCTTCGGCTTTCACTTGTTTTCCGACAACCGCTGGCCGATTTTCCTTCTCCAAAGCGGCATCAGGCTGGAGCGGGACGAATCGGGAAAGTACGACCTGGCGAACGAAAAGCTGCTCGAAGGTATGCGCCTCAGCAAGAAGGTAATTGAAAACGAGGGAACGTTCCCGTACTTTCTGTGCGAGAACGACACGGAAGCGGAAAAGTTTTTCCTGCAGCGGAAAATTTCTATGGTGATGTCCAGCTATTTTCGTTTGAATATGATCAAAAACGCGGACATCGACTTCGATATCGCAACGCTGCCGCACGGCGAGCAGCCGAGCACATTGCTGATCATCATCGGTCTCGCCATCAGCAAGCAATCGAAGCAAAAGCTGGCAGCCCAAACGTTCATCGACTTTATGTTGTCGTACGAAGCACAGCTGCATATCCGGCTTAGCCGGCTCAGCATTCCGGCGCTTAAAAAAGCTGCCGAATACAAAACTTCGGACAACCCTCCCATGCCTTCGCGGTTTCATCTTTACCGGGAAATTTCCCCGACGTTCCGGCTGCATACCGATCTGAATATCCACTTCACGCAGCTGGACAGGATACGCAAGGAACTCAAGCTATACTGGTCCGATCTGAGCGATCTCGATACCGTCCGCCGCAAGCTGGAAGAGGAACTGTAACGAAAATGACCGATAAACTCCAAAAAACGCCGGATCCGTATCACATCACGGACCGACGTTTTTTTGTTACAGAGCACCCGGAATTTCGTTCTCCGGCCTGATCTCTTTCAATTGATGCAAGCTGTAAAACTCGTAGCCCTGCTTCCGCGCGCCGTCGATAATCCGGCCGAGCGCTTCCGCATTGTCCCGCGAGATCGAGTGCAGCAGCATGACCGCTCCCGGGTGCAGCTGGCTCATCACTTTCTCGTAAGCATATTGGGCGCCTTTCTGGGCGTTAACGTCCCAATCCATATAAGCTAACGACCAGAACACGTTCGTATAACCCATATTTTTGGTTACGGCCAGCGTCCGCTCGCTGAAAATACCGCGAGGAGGGCGAAGAAACGTCATATCCGGCTGCCCGGTAACCCGAAGCGCCGCTTCTTTGACCTTATCCAGCTCTTCCTTGATTTTGGCATCGGAAATGGTCGTCATATCCGGATGGCTCCACGAGTGGTTGCCGATAATATGCCCTTCCGCCGTCATCCGCTTCAACAGCTCCGGCTGCTCCCGCACGAATTGCCCCGTGACGAAGAACGCAGCCGGCACCTTTTTCTCCTTCAAGGTGTCCAAAATACGCGGCGAAAATCCGTTTTCGTAGCCGTTATCGAAGGTCAGGTAGAGCGCTTTGCTGCCCGTATCGCCGAGAAATACCGCGCCATGCTTATCGATAATATCCTTGAAGCCTTCTTCATTGATCGAAGGAAGCTGGCCGTTCCTGCTCTTCTTGAACCCGAAATGGTAAGGCCCCCGATCCTGCGCGGAAACGGTAAAAGCGAGCGCCAGCGACAGAACGAGAACCGGCAACAATACTATCCGCAAACGTTTCAACCTTACATACACTCCTTGCCGCATAGGGTTTGCGCGAGCCGGACGCTCGCTGTCTTGTTGTATTTTTCCACATGAGGCAACGAATTATGTACCGGGCGACGATTCAATTGCGGTATCCCGATATTTCAATCGTTTCGTACGTGGCATACACGCCTGCCGCCGACTTGAATCGGCGATCGTAACGATCCATCACTTCGAGCAACAGTCTTCTGGCTGCGCCGATGCTCTCGCTGCTTTCGCTGTAGCTCGCGCCGACGGCTTTGATCGAACGAAGGAAGCTGCGGCAATCGTCGAAATGCCAGGTTTCGCACCGGGCATGGACGGCAACGTCGCGCATTCCCGCAGCCAGCAGGAACGCTTCCCATTCTCCGGCTTCGCGGAGCGGCAAGCTGTGACGGCGCTGCGGCATTTGCCTTTCGTCCTCGACTTCCCGAAAGAGCGCGTTCAGCTCCCGGAACGTCTGCGGCCCGAAGGTCGACGCAAGGAGACGTCCGCCCGGCCTCAGACAGCCGGCCAATGCTCGAATCGTATCCGAGGGGTGCTTGAACCACTGGAAGGCCGCATTCGAGACGACCAAATCGAATCCGGACGGATCCGGCCACTCCATCGTTTCCGCGTCGCCTGCAATGAAGCGGACACGCGATCCCGGAGCCAGATTCTCTTGTGCCGTGCGAATCATCTGCTCGGCGATATCCACTGCGGTAATCGCCGACTCAGGCGACTTCTCAAGCAGCAGCCGCGTCAGCAAGCCGGTTCCGCAGCCTATTTCGAGGATATCGCTCCAAGGCTTGTCCGATCCTGCTTCAGGGCATATGGCGTAGCCCGCGCTAGGGTTGAATGCCTTCGCCGCAAGCCGCTCCGCCATCCTTTTCTGAACGGAAGCATGCTCTTCATAAACGCCGGATGCCCGGTTGAACTGCTTGGCCACAACCGGATTCAGCATAGACGGTCACGCATCCATTCATAAAAGCGGTCCGGCTCCGTCCAGAAAGGCAGATGGCCGGCATGCTTCCAGCATGTGAACTCGCAGTACGGCATGCTCCCCGCAAGCTGCTCGGCACCTTCGGGCGGGCAAACAACGTCCTCCCCGCCTGTCAGCAAATGGACCGGTATCCGCAGCCGATCCAGAGACGGGTAAATGTCAAATGCGCTTAAATAAGCAAGTCCGGCAATAAGCGCGGCTGGGGAGACGAAACGCTTGTTGGAGGCATCCCTCCACGCATCGAGGAATCCGGCCGCGGACTCCGTATGCGAAAACATACGCCCATCGAAATCTCTAAGCATGTCCTCAGTATCGTGTGCGGTTGCGGATAGCCGGTCACGCTCCAGCCGCTTGACCATCCGATCGACGATCCGCCGGTCCCAGCCGTAAGGACAATCGGCAGACCGGACGAATGCTCCCGTTCCGCCGACGGCAACGACCGCAATGGCTTCGTCCGGATGGCGAAGCGCCAGTTCCAGAGCGACCATAGCTCCGAGCGACCAGCCGATCAGCACGACAGGCTTTCGCTTTAACCGGAGGAAGGCCGCCTCCGCGCTCGCGAAGACATCGCTTGCCGTGTGGCAATCCGTGAAATCGATTATCACGTGCTCATGATCCGGCCAACGCTTCGCCTGAGCTTCCCATACGTTCTTCTCCGCCGACCAGCCCGATAACCATAGAAACGAGCAGTCCCGCTTGATTCCCTTCAAACGAATTCCCTTCTCCTCTCGAATGCTTCGAACGAAGCTTTCCTGCATTCAGATCACCTCCAGCTGTTTGCCGATATCGGCAATCGCCGGCAGCGCCCGCTCCAGATCGGCATCTTCATGGGCCGCCGTTACGGTGAAACGGATGCGGGACGTCCCGCCCGGCACCGTAGGCGGGCGGATGGCGACGGCCATAATGCCGCTCTCGGACAGCATGCGGCTGAACGCGAGCGTTCTCTGTTCATCCCCTACGAGAAGCGGCACGATCGGCGTTTCCGAGCCTCCCGTATCGAAGCCGTATGCACATAAGCCGGCGCGGAATCGGGCGCTTTTCGCCAAGACGTCTTTGCGCAAATCGTCCCTATGCTCTACCAGCTCGAGCGCCTGACGAATGCCCCCGATAACCGCTGGCGGAAGCGCCGTCGAAAAGATGAAGCTTCGGCACGTTTGGATGAGATACCGGATCCACTCCCGGCTTCCTGTCACATACGCCCCGTACACGCCGAACGCTTTGCTGAAAGTACCCATGTGCAGATCCACGCCCCCCTCCAGCCCCAAATGGTGCGCAATCCCTTGTCCATGCGGTCCGTACACGCCGCTCCCGTGCGCTTCGTCAACCATGAGTGCGGCGCCGTATTTTTCTTTCAGCGACACGATATCGCGGAGAGGCGCGATATCGCCGTCCATGCTGAACACCGTATCGGTGACGATCAGCTTGCGTTTGACGCCTTTGCGGTCCGCTTGACGGAGCAGCGACTCCAGATGGTCCATATCCCCGTGCCGGTAGCGAAAATGGTTCGCTCCGCTCAGACGGATGCCGTCCACGATGCTCGCGTGATTGTACCGGTCGCTAAACGCCGCGTCATGCCGTCCGAGCAAGGCCGGCAAAATCCCTACGTTCGCCATATAACCGTTCGCCATCACCAGTGCGGACTCCGCTCCCTTGAACCGGGCAATGCTTCGCTCCAAATCGTCATGCGCCAAATCGCTGCCGACGATCAGGCGAGATGCCGTCGCCCCGGCTCCGCGCTTCGCCGCCGCTCGTTCGGCCTCCATAATCGCCGGGTGTCCTGCCAACCCCAAGTAATTGTTGGAGGATAAGTTCAGTTGCGGGCGGCCTTGATGCATCAGGATGGGACGGGAAGCGTCCTCGATCGTCCGTAGCTCCCGGCGAAGTCCGGCGGACGTCAACTGGTCCATATGTTCCCGTATGGAATGAAGCCAGACGTCACTCACCCGCTTCACTCCCCTCCCTAAGCGGAGATAGATCGACATGACGAGCAAAGGCTGACATCAGTTCCTCCGGACCTTCCCCGCGTTCCAGCCAGGGCAAGGTGCCGAGAACCGGGACGCCGCCGAACGCTTCGATCAGCCGCGCATTGTCCTTCACGCTAACGTCCGCCGCGGCGTCTCCGCTCCGCAAGCCGTTCAGGATGACGCCCGCGGGATGCAGTCCGAGCTGCCGCGCGGCCATTATCGTAAGGACCGTATGATTGACGGTGCCCAGACCCGGCCGCGCGACGATCAGAAGCGGGAATCCGATCGCTTTCGCCATATCCGCCACCGTCCAATCCGCGCCGAGCGGGACCATTAAACCGCCCGCTCCTTCCACCAACAGAAGATCGTATCGTTTGCTCAGCCGTATGGCCTGCTCCACGATACGCTCCGGCCGGATCGCCACGCCTTCTTGCTCCGCCGCCAAGCCTGGCGCAACGGGCTTCCGAAAGCTGTAGCCGACGATATCTTCGATCGGATCGGCGGCGCTCGTTAGCCGTTTCAGCCGCATCCCGTCCCCGTCCGGATCGTCGGCCACATGTCCGCTTTGTACCGGCTTCATCACGCCTGCCCGTAAACCTCTAGCTTGCAGCGCTAGCGAGAGACCGGCCGTCACGACCGTTTTGCCGACCTCCGTATCGGTCGCGGTTATAAAATAGCCTCTCATGCCTCCGTCACCTCTTCGATCGCGCGGGCGATGATGGCGGTCATGTCCTGCAGCTCCGCAAGCGTTGCGGCCAGCGGCGGCAGGAAGGTGATGACATTGCCGAGCGGCCTCGTCAGCAACCCGAGGTCGCGGGCACGGCGGCATACGCGGACGCCCGTCGCCTCCGCCCATTCGTATGGCGTCTTCGCTAGCTTGTCCTTCACGAGCTCGATGCCGATCATGAGCCCGAGCTGCCGGACTTCGCCGACATGGCGAAGCTGTTCCATCCGTTTAAGGTCCGGCGCAAGCTCCGCACTCGCCCGTTGCACGTGCGCGATCAGCCCTTCTTTTTCATACAGGTCCAGGTTGGCGAGCGCGACGGCGCAGCCAAGCTGATTGCCCGTGTACGAATGGCCGTGAAAAAACGTTTTGGCCTCCTCGTAATCCCCGTAGAAGGCGTTATAAATATCGTCCGACGCCAGCGTCGCCGCGACCGGCAAATAGCCGCCGGTCAGCTTCTTCCCGAGCGTCAGCAGATCGGGCTGTACGCCTTCATGCTCGCAGGCGAACATCGTGCCCGTGCGACCGAAGCCGGTCGCCACTTCATCGGCGATCAGCAGCACGCCGTATTCCCGGCATAGCTTCTCGACCCCCGACAAATACCCGGGCGGCGAGATGACGATGCCGCTCGCGCCTTGCACCATCGGCTCGACGACGACGCCCGCGATTTCATCCGCTTTTTGCTCAAGAAGCTCCCGCAGCTCCTTCAGGCAGGCATCCCGGCATTCGTCCGCACTTCCCTCATAGCGGTAGACGTAAGGGAACGGCACTTTCTCCGTCTTAAACAGCAATCGTTCGAACGCGGCATGAAACTGATCGATTCCGCCGACGCTTACCGCACCTACGGTGTCGCCGTGATAAGCGTCCTTCATGCTGACGAACGTCTGTTTCTCCGGACGCCCGCGATGCTTCCAGTACATATAGGCCATCTTGAGCGCGATTTCCACCGCTTCTGCCCCGCTATCCGAATAGAACACCTTTTGAAGTCGCTCGGGCGTCAGCCCCGCCAGCCGTTCGGCCAGCAAAATAGCCGGTACGTTAGCCGCTCCGAGCAGCGTGGAATGCGCGATTTTGCCAAGCTGCAGGGTAATGGCGTCGTTCAGCTCCTTGCGGTTATGCCCGTGCGGATTCAGCCAGACCGAAGCGAACGCGTCGTAATATTCGTTTCCGTTAACGTCGATCAATTTCACGCCGTTTCCCCGCTCGATGATAAGCGGTTCGTCCTGCAAATACGTCTTCATCTGCGTAAAAGGATTCCATAAGTAAGCGCGGTTTTTGTCCAAAAGCTCTTCATAGGTAAACGTCACGCCGATTTCCCCCGATCCGAAACAAATAAACGTTAACCAAAATAATAATTGGTAGTTAACATATCGTTTCCGAGTATACCATGGGCGTTCAGGCGTGTAAATTCCATCATTTTTTTAACGCGTTTTTTTGTAGGATTATGTAGTTTTCGAAGGGAATACGCTTACAATCGGAGAAACATCGGAGAAAGCGGGAATTCTCATGAATCTTTTTCGCAAAAAAACGATCGCATCGCTTATCGCCCAGTCGGAAACCAAAGGGGCTTCGTTAAAAAAAGAGCTGGGCGCTTTCGATCTGACCATGCTCGGCATCGGCGCGATTGTCGGTACGGGCGTATTCGTGCTGACGGGCGTAGCCGCCGCCGACCATGCCGGGCCCGCACTCGTGCTTTCATTCATGATGGCGGGACTCGTTTGCGCCTTTGCCGCGCTTTGCTACGCGGAGTTCGCGTCGACCGTCCCGGTATCCGGCAGCGTCTATACGTACAGCTATGCCACCTTCGGCGAGCTATTCGCATGGATATTGGGCTGGGATTTGCTTTTGGAGTACGGTATTGCCTCGTCGGCGGTTGCCAGCGGCTGGTCCGGTTATTTTCAAGGACTGTTGTCCGGCTTCGGCATTCATCTGCCTACTGCGCTAAGCGGAGCGTATAGCCCGGATAAAGGGACGTTCGTGGACCTTCCGTCCGTGCTGATCGTGCTGGTCATCACCTTGCTGCTGACGCGCGGCGCCAAAAAATCGGCGAGATTCAATACGATCCTCGTCATCATCAAAATCGTCGTTATTTTGCTGTTTATCGGCGTCGGCGTCTGGTACGTCAAACCGGAAAACTGGTCTCCGTTCATGCCTTTCGGCTTTTCCGGCATCACGTCGGGAGCGGCCACCGTGTTTTTCGCCTTTATCGGGTTCGATGCGGTTTCAACGGCTGCGGAAGAAGTCAAAAATCCGAAGCGAAACATGCCTATAGGCATAATCGCCTCGCTCGCCGTATGCACCGTGCTGTATATTATCGTATCGCTCATTTTGACGGGCATCGTGCCTTACGGGCAGCTCGGCGTGTCTAACCCGGTCGCTTTCGCTCTCCAGTTTATCGAACAGGATTGGGTTGCCGGCTTTATTTCGCTTGGAGCCATCGCGGGTATTACGACGGTGTTGCTCGTCTTGCTGTATGGTCAAACCCGGCTTTTCTACGCGATCAGCCGCGACGGGTTTTTGCCGAAAGCCTTGTCATCGGTTCATCCCAAAACCAAAACCCCCGTCTTCAATACGTGGCTAACGGGAGGGATGGTCGCCTTTCTCGCCGGCGTGCTGCCCTTGAACGTCTTGGCTCAACTGACCAACATGGGGACGTTGTTCGCATTCGCGGTCGTATCCGTCGGGATCATCGTCCTGCGAAAGTCCGAGCCGGATTTGCAGCGCAGCTTCAAGGTGCCGCTCGTCCCGTGGATTCCGCTGCTAAGCGTTCTTTTCTGCGGATTTCTGATCATGCAGCTCCCTCTCTCCACCTGGATCGCGTTCGGCGTATGGCTGGTGATCGGGCTCGCCATCTATTTCGGCTACGGCTACAGAAACAGCGCGCTCGTCAAAGCGGTCGCGCCGATGCGGCAGCCTGACGGGTCTGCCGGCTGATTGAAGAGGGACAGGCTATGTGCCCGGTTGATAAGCAAAAAAAGGTTGAGCAGCATACGATGCTTGCTCGACCTTATTTCGAAAATTGCTGGGAGGTCCATCGGCCATCGTTTCCTTTGCAGGGAAGCTGTACTTCACGGCTTCACTACGATCTCCATCTGATCGTTTAATGAATCTGAGTTCACTATTAGTGAACCTACATTCACTAAAATTACTCCATTCCCCCTTATTCGAGCAGATAGTGAACCAAACGGGACTATTTGGCCGTAAGGTTCACTAATAGTGAAGTTTACTTCACTATTTCGCATGGGGGCATGTTTTGGAGTCCGGATAGTGAACTTAGGTTCAGTAATAGTGAACTTTGGTTCACTATCCTGTCATGACATCCTCAGTTTGCCGTGGCTTTGCTTAGACGGCTGTTCGGCCCCTGTTTAGAAACCGCTGTTTAGTCCTCTGTTTGGTCCTCTGTTTGGTCCTCTGTTTGCTCCTCTGTTTGCTCCTCTGTTTGGTCCTCTGTTTGCTCCTCTGTTGCTCCTCTGTTTAGAGTCCTCTGTTTAGTCCTCTGTTTAGTCCTCTGTTTAGTCCTCTGTTTAGTCCTCTGTTTAGTCCTCTGTTTAGTCCTCTGTTTAGTCCTCTGTTTAGTCCTCTGTTTAGTCCTCTGTTTGGTCCTCTGTTTGGTCCTCTGTTTGGTCCTCTGTTTGGTCCTCTGTTTAGTCCTCTGTTTAGTCCTCTGTTTGGTCCTCTGTTTGGTCCTCTGTTTGGTCCTCTGTTTGGTCCTCTGTTTAGTCCTCTGTTTAGTCCTCTGTTTAGTCCTCTGTTTAGTCCTCTGTTTGGTCCGCTGTTTGGTCTTCTGTTTGCTCCTCTGTTTAGTCCGCCGTTTGTATTAAAAATGCTGCGCCACCCGGCTCGCCGACGGCATGTAATGATAAAAGTAGCAATCCACGAGTCCGTCCTTGCCGTTGAACGGCAAACGCTCCTCCTCGAGCTCCTCCAGCCGGTCCAAGCGGCCCGCCGTGAAATCGCCGATTCGCTCGGCCGCCGTATCGATGCTCATCAGCAGGCCGCCGTAACGGACGTCCATGACGTCCCAGCCGAACGCCTTATTCGCCCGATGCCAGCATATGCGGTGATACTCGCGCAGCGAGCGCACCCTGGCATACAGCTCCGGCAGCTCCCTCTTCGCAATGGCGGACAGCAGGCCGTTGTCCCCCGCTTTGTACGCGTCGGCGATGCGATTGCCCATATCCGCCTTCATGCTAAGCACCGCGCACAGCTTGTGGTACAGCTCGAAGACGAAGCTGAGCCCGCCGTTCCGGCCGGCGTACGTTTTCATTTCCTGCGCCCATTTGGCGTAGTGTTCGGACATGCCGAGCCCGCGAACGTTCCGATCGAATAGGCCGGCCATCACGTTCTGCCACAGCAGGTAGCGCGAAGTGTTGTACGTTTCGAGGTTCCCCGGCGAAATGCCCGGCGTCTCGTCCACATACTTGATGTTCATGAAGTCGTCGTACCGCGCTCCCGTGCAAAACTCGAACCGGCGCTTCAGCTTCGCCTCGTCCAGCTTCTCCGCGTATCCGTGCTCCGCGAACAGCTGCAGGCCGAGCATGGCCGCGTGCCAATCGCACTCCGTGCCGTCGTCGCCCCAGAGCGTAGCGATAATTTCCGTGACGCCCTTACGTTTGCATACGTTGAGTGCGGCTTCCGTCGAAGCGAAGGTCGCGCCGTAGTTGAGGCAGAACCCTTTCCAGTTCCAAATGCCGCCGGCGAACACCGGCTTGGAGCCGAACCGTTCATGCCGCTCGATCCACTCCTCGTAGAACGCCTCGTCGTAATGATAGTAGTCCCAGTACACCTGCTGGACGCCCTTCGGCATATCTTGAATGACCTCGTCCGGGATCACGCACGCCTTATCGTAATAACCGCCCGTTCGGGAGCCCGCGCGGAAGTACATGTCGCTCCACATCATCGGCTTCAGCCCATGCTTTTCGGTGATCGCCAAAACCCGCTTCACATGCTGGTTCATGATCTCGAACTTGGTGCGGTACCCGTTCTGCTCCAGGTAACGGCCAAGCCCCAGCTTCCAGGCTTCGTCCAGCCCGATATGAATGCGCTTCGTACGGACCGGCGCCATCGCGGCGGTTATCATCTGCTCGATGAATTCGTAGGTTCGCTCGAAGCCGACCAGCATCGTTTCCTCGTCGTCCTTCAGGTCGGCGAAGGCTTTCCATTTCAAGACATCCCGCAAATGGCTGAGCGTCTGGATGCACGGAATCATTTCGATGCCGAGATGATCCGCATAGTCGTCAAGCTCCTTCAGCTCCGCTTGCGAATACCGTCCCCGCATATAGCCGAAATACGGCTGCTCGGCAACGTCATAGCTATCCTCCGTATACAGCATGATCATGTTCATGCCCATGAGCGCCATTTTGCGCATAAACAGCTTGACCGTGTCCACCTTCATAACCGCATTGCCCTGCGATACGTCGAACATCGGGCCGTTCGTCGCGAATTGCGCCGTTTCTTCGATCCGGAACGCGCCGTTCTCGCGCGCCGCTTCAGCCAACAAACCGAACGCCCGGAAAAAATGCGCCTTCTCGCCGTATACGATACGGAATTCGCTGCCGACTCCGCTAACCTCAAGCTTATCCGGCGCACCGCGCAGAACGCGAACCTGCCGTCCGCTCTCCCCGAGCTCGA
Source organism: Paenibacillus litoralis (assembly GCF_046244365.1). NCBI lineage: Bacteria > Bacillati > Bacillota > Bacilli > Caryophanales > Paenibacillaceae > Paenibacillus > Paenibacillus litoralis. The sequence goes on from NZ_CP176395.1 coordinate 6,690,363, forward strand.
TGCCGAGCTCCTCCGCCACAATCGCGGCTCCTTGCTCCAACCCTTCCGTATCTCCGGTAAAATACAGCTTCATATGTCCCGCTCCCCTCGGTCGATTTCATTCGCGTCACGGGTCGTTCCCCTGCCGCTCTCCACATTCATCTGGTAAAATAAGATCAATTACACCCCTTACATTAACAGGCGGAACGAACGGAGGGTATGCTTGCCATGACCAAGTTATTGGACTATATGGTCAGTCCGCTCCCGATTCGCATCGAGGAGCTGAAGGTCGATCGCGCGCTGCTGCGGATCAAGGGCTTGACCGTGTCCCAGTTCGGGCACCTTCCCGGAAGAACGCTGCGGAACAAAGTCACGCCTCACCGGCACTGGGCGTTCACTTACATCGTGAGGGGAACAGGCTTCTACCAGGCCGGAGACGGTCCTGCGCAAAAGCTGGAGACGGGCAGCTTGTTCTGGGAATGGCCGGGGACTACGTTCCGGTACGGACCGGAGGAGGGCGAAGGCTGGGACGAGTACTACGTCATCTTCGACGGAGGCCGGGTTCAAGAGTGGCTTGACAACCGGATTTTGGAACCGGGCAGCGTGTGCCGGATCGGGGTGGACAGTACGTGGGTCCGCAAAATCGAAACGATCGGCGACTATCTCGAGAGCGGCATCCCGGACAATGCCGACCGCGCCGCGCTGCTGCTGGAATCGCTTGTATACGATTTCTCGATTGCCGGCGCCGGCTTTAAAGCTAGCGGCAGGCCGACCCGAAAACCCGAGTTCGTCCTGCGGGTGCTGGAGGATATCGCCAACAGCCTGTACCAGCCGTGGGACGAGCGGCAGGTGCAGGAACGCAACCATGTGTCTAGATCCACCTTGCGCAGAATCGTCAGGCAAAATACCGGCTACGCGCTGAACGAATACGTAAACCGGCTCAAAATCGCCGAGGCCAAGAAGCTTCTGCGGTTGACGCCGCTGCAAATCAAGGAAATCGCGCACATGCTCGGGTACGAGGATCATGCTTACTTCTCCCGCCTGTTCAGGAAGTTTACCGGCATGACCGCAGCCGCATACCGCACCGAACTCCCTAACCAACGCAGCGGCAACTTCTCAATGGAACACGTTTCAACCGAATAGAGCCGGCGAATGAAAGAGGGGAGCATTTCCCCGCCTCTCCACATAGGCTGTAAACAGAGGTGATAGGAATGCCGGACTACAGAATCATCGTAGACCTGTCGGATCGTCATCTGTACTTGATCGACGACCATATGATCGTCAAATCGTATCCGGTCGGCATCGGAAGGATGGTTACGCAGACGCCTACGGGCGAATATACGATCATCAATAAAGCCCCTGATCCGGGCGGACCGTTCGGGGCGTTCTGGATGGGATTGTCGAGGCCGCATTACGGAATCCACGGAACGAATGATCCTTCGTCCATCGGGAAGCTAGTCTCCCACGGCTGCATTCGCATGCAGAACCGCGATGTGCTGGAATTGTCCAAGCTCGTCCCGATCGGCACCAGGGTGACGATTCGGCCTTAGCGCCGCAAGGACACTCGCCGAGAGTGTCCTTGCGCATTATCTGATGGATCCCATGCTTCGTATTCGCACATGAACGGCAACGTCGGTATCCGATTGGGCGAACGCCTTCCCCCATTCGTTCTGTACGCCCTTCCAAGCTTCATATTGATAGGCTCTCGCATACAAGCCGAAGCCGACCGGATCGATTTCCGCCTTCTTTAATTTGCCGAGAATACTGGTAAACTGTTTCTCAAGCTGCTCGGCAATCATACGCTCCAGCTCTTCTCCGCGCTTAAGAACATCGAAAGGAAATAGCCGCTCGCTTAACCCTCCCGATAATTGGACATCGACGGCAAACCGGAATTTGCCGCCTTCGTAGCCGCATCTGATTTTTGTCCGAACCTTATCGGTAACGATCGTGAGCTTGTCCGTTTGGATAGGGACCCCTTTCTCTTTCCCTTGTCCCGGGATATCCATCGTCAAGGTCATCTCTTTATGATTGATTCGCTGCATGATACGCAGCAGCTTATTTTCCTCCGGATTCACCTCCGTCATGAACTTCCCCTTCTGGTTCAGCAGCGCCGTCCCCTTTACTTCAATCTGCTGCCTCTTGCCGAGAAAAGTAAAAAACGGAGTAATCCCTCTCTCGTACATTTGCCTGTGCAGCTGCTGCAGGGTCGTTTTCGTCGTGAGGTTGCGTCTGTCTGCGGTATCGATCAGCTTGGAGAGATGCAACGGAACCGGCGGCTTGTCTTTCCGAAACGTATATACGATATCCTCGACCGGACCGTCAACGGCCACAATTCTCGTGTTGACGGCGAATTTGGCGTCGCGGTACAGCACATCGAACAGCGTAAACCAATCCTCGTGCTCCAACACCCGCTTTCCGAGCAGACAAACTTGATATTTCCCGCCGACCACCAAGGTATGATTCAGCGAATCGAATTTCATTCTGACCTGACGCAACGAGCTCCCCGTCGCTTCGTACTCTTCATTCTTTTTCCGGGCCTCTTTGCCAAATACCGGGCTCGAGAAATAGAAGACCAGCTCATTGCTCTCATCCACATCGATTCCGAACACAAGCCCTAGCGAAATGTCTTCCAAAATCAATCGGTCTGGACTTCCGGGGATCAGGAGGACAATCATGGCCGCAACGAACCATGCGCTTAACCGCTTCATGAAGGTCTCCTCCCGAGAATCATTTGGCGGATGCGCAAATATCCCCACAAGCAGACCGGGAACACATAGGCAAACCCAATGATGAACCGGCTATACAGCTCTTGCCAGCGGTCGTTTTCATTGAAATACGGACGATGGAACAGCAGGATAACGAACATCGCAAGCAGCAGAACGATCAGCGTTCTGTTCGAATGGGTAATGCCGAACAGCCGGTTTGCGGCAGTGGCGCTCCAGAACAGGAAAGGCATCCATGTCGTGGAGACCACGAACAAATAGAAGGCTAGGAAGATGAGCTCCAAACGTTCGAGAAAATGGAATTCGATAACTTTCAAAATAGTAAGTGTCGGTTCGTTCGTATCGAGTATTCCTTCCGGGCTGAAAAAGACGAAGCAGATGACTGTGATGCCCATATAAACTAGCATCGTAAGGGTGTTCGCAATCACGATGCCGGCGGATGCGGACTCTTTTTTCCGGAGAAACGGATATAGGAAAAAAGCAATCTCGAAACCGTCGAAGGAAGTGACCGTATCGGGGACGGCTTTCAACACAGGCATCCAGCCTTCCTTCAATACGGGAAGCAGGTAGAGCCAATGAAAATCCGGAAAGGCGAACAAATAGAAGAAAGGCATCCAGATCAAGATGAGAAAGACGAGCTCCGAGTATCTGCCCAACACGCGAACGCCTTTGCTTAAAATAAGGTAGGTGGGAATCGCAAACAGCAGGAAGAGCATGTAATCGGCGGTACGCGGCAATATAAACGCTTTGATGAACAAGATGGCGCGGAACATAACCGTCATCGTAGCAAAAGCGAAAGCGGCGGCGATGACGAGCGCTCCCGTTTTCGCCGCCCATTTGCCGAAGACGCGATCCAGCAAATCGATAATCGTGCCTTGGGGATACATCGCCATTATTTGCACAATGAGCAGACTTACCGCCATCGATAGCAGCCAGCTGACACCAATCGCAATCCAGCCGTCCGTGCCGGCCTTCTCCGCCAGCATACGGGGCATTTGCAGAATGCCGATGCCGACCTGCGAACCATGGATGATAAAAATATATTGCATCAGCGTGATTTCATGCCGCTTGAAATTCATGATCTGCCACCTCCCGAAACGGTGAGCCAGCCCGCTCCTGCCGTCATTTGACAGCACCCATGTATTTGATCTTCGCCTTTACCTCGACTTGAATATCCGCTTGAGCAAGCGCAGCGCCCCAGCGATTCTGCACTTGCTTCCATTCCGGGTAACGGTACGCGCGGGCGTATGAGCCCAGGCCGAGCGGATCGATACGGTAACGCTGGATCTTTTCGATGAGCTCTTGAAATTTCAACCGCAGCTGTTCCTCGATCATTTGCTCCAGTTTCTCCTGCTCTTTCCTGACATCGAAAGGAAACAGTTTCTCCAATATTCGAACGGTCACCCGGACTTTCATGTCGAAATGAAAGCGTCCGTTCCGGTAATCCGTCGTCACTTTAACGGAAGGGTTATAGACGGCGAGCGTGAGCTGGTTTCGATCGAAGAGGTCTTTCTTCTGACCGGCGGGAACCTTCAGCGCGAGCGAAATATCCCCCTTTTGCTTCCGCAAAATTTGCAGCAGCGCACTGTCCTGAAAACTCACGTCGGCCGCGAACTTCCCTTGCTCGTCAAGCAGCGCCGTTCCTAACAGCTCGACGTCGCCATCCTTCCTGATTTGCGAGATGGCGGGGGTTACCGCCTTGTCCGTCATTTGCCGGCGCAGTTCTTGCAGCGTCGTATTCACCGTCAGTTGTCTCCGGTTACCCGTATCGATCAGTTTGGACAGGAAGGTCGGCAGGCGGGGCTTGTCCGGCTTCATGTATTGAATGATATCCGAAACGGGCCCGTCCACGGCAACGATCCTTGCGGTGACGTTTGTTTGCGAGTCGCGGTAGAAATGATCGAGAAGCTTGGTCCACCCCTTCTGCTCCAACAATTTTTTGCCGACCAGAATGACCTCCGTCTTCCCGTAAACGGTGAGCGCAGTTACGCTCGAATCGAACTTCTCTCTCGCTTCGCGAAACGTCGTCGCCCTGTAGCCGATTTCTTCCTCCTTGTCTTTGGCGTTCTTGTTGAACACCGGGCTGGATTCGTAAATAACCAGCTTGCCCTCGCTGTCGAGATCGATACCAAGGACAAGGGCGATCGTCAAATCTTCCAGGTCTCGCCTATCCCCGCAACCAACAGTCAACAGGATAAGCGCGGCAAACAGCAAAAAGAGGCATAACGCTTTAACGCGTATCATCCGCTTCTCCTCCCTTGAATCCGATCGTACACGAAGAAGTACGCAGCCAGCAGCACCGGCACCCCGAAAGCGCCGAACAATGCGAAGGAGCTTGCCGCCTTCATCCACTTTTCCACCAGCATGAAGGAAGGATCCAGAATGGCGGCCGTCGCAACCAGCGAGCCGATCAGCAGCGCCAAATACGTCTTCGGATCAATCCGCGAAAACAGCTTGTTCCCACAGTACGCAATAACGAACATGTCGGGGATCCACGATGTAGAGATCATGAACATGTAAACGGCCAAGAAGACGATATCCAATCGTTCCACGAAGCGGAATTCGATCACCTTGAGCAGGTTAAGTGCCGGCTGATTGTACTCGATGATTTCATCTGGACTGAAATACAAGAAACATGTCAACGTAATGACGAGATACACGATCAAGGAAAACGTATTCCCGAGGACGACGCCGAGCGCCGCCGACTTTTTATTTTTCAAATACGGATACGCGAAAAACGCGATTTCGAAGCCGGCAAACGACAACACGGTCGCCCGGACCGAATGAAGCACCGGTCCCCAGCCGTCCTTGAACAGCGGCAGCAGGTGCAGCGGATTGCTGTCGCTTAACGGCATCAGCAGGAAAGCGGACAGCGGGATAAACATGTAAAAAACGAGCTCGGCGTATCGGCTCATCGCCTGCATGCCTTTCGAAACGATGATAAAACTCGGGATCGCCAATAAAACAATCAGCATATACAGAGGGGTTCTTTGAATCAGCCAGCTTTTGATGATTTGTGTCGCACTGAACATGATCTCGTAGGCGAACAAGCAATAGTAAACGGCATATACCGCCGCGCCGAGCTTTCCGATCCATTTGCCGAAATAGTGCTCGAGCAGGTCGATCAACGTACCGTCCGGTCTTCTGCGCATGACGCGAATGATCAGCAGGCTAGCCGCAACGGAAATCGCGTAACCGATAAATAAAGCCAGCCAGCTGGACGATCCGCCCTTCATCGCCAGCTCCCTCGGGAGCGACAGCTGGCCGATGCCGACCTGAAGGCCGTGAATCAAGCAAGCGAATTGCAAAAAGCTAATCTTTTGCGCTGAACGGTTGTTCATCAGCCGTCGCCCTCCGGCCCGCTTGTCCCTTTTCTTCGCGATTGGATCGCTTTGGTGCCATGCGGCCGCTTTATCATTCTCCACAGCGGGAGACGAACGACCGTATCCTTCCAATCGGCAAACCGGACCGGCGCGAATGGAATGCCGTATGGCATGCCGAGCGACTCCAGCGCGATCAAATGGCCGATGAGCGTCATCAGCCCGATTACGATGCCGACGATACCGAACATATACGAGATCAGCATCATCGGGAACCGCAGCAAACGAATCGCGGCCGCCATGTCGTAATTCGGTATGATGAACGAAGCGATCGCCGTGAACGCTACGACGATGACCATGATATTGCTGACGATCCCCGCTTGCACCGCCGCCTGACCGATGACGATACCGCCGACGATGCCGACCGTCTGACCGATCGGAGCGGGAAGACGAACCCCCGCTTCCCGCAGCATCTCGAGCGTTACCTCCATAAGCAGCGCTTCGACGATCGGCGGGAAGGGGACCCGCTCTCGCGATTCGCCTATCGACAGAAGCAATTTCAGCGGAATGACCTCGTAATTGAAGGAAATGACGGAAATATAAACCGCCGGCAAAAAAATGGCGATAATAAATCCCAATAACCGAAGCAGCCGGATAAACGTAGCGACCAGCCAGCGAGTGCTGTAGTCGTCTACACTCTGGAAGAAGGCCATGAAGCTGACCGGTCCGATCAGAACGCTTGGCGAGCGGTCGACCACCAGCACGTATCTGCCCTGCAAAATTTGCGACGCCGCCGCATCCGGCCGTTCCGTCAAGACGAATTGCGGAAAGGGAGAATACGCATTGTCTTCGATATATTCGACCAGCTCGCCGGTATTGATGATGGAATCGAGATTCAGCCTTCCGATACGATCCGTCAGCTCCTGCAGCAGCTCCGGACTGGCGACGTCTCCAAGATATAAAATTGTGATACTCGTCTTCCCTCTCTGTCCGACGAACATCTCCTTAATTTTGAGCTCCCGGTTCGGAATGTACCGTCTAATCAAGGCAATGTTCATGCTTGCCGTTTCGACGAATCCCTGATGGGCTCCCTTCAAGGACGATTCGATCTGCGGATCTTCGATAGCCCGCTGCGGCCAGCCGTGCGTATCGAATATATACGCTTCATGGCTGCCGTCGATAAACAAGACGCTGCAGCCCGTTAAAATGACCGTTTCGAGCTGTGACCAGCTGCTCTCTCTACGGATGTGGCCGACCGTAACCGGCAAGTCGCCTTCCGGATCCCCTCCGTGAGTTCCACTCTGCAAGGGTCTGATCACATCGTTATTGATAGCATTTTTATCCGTAAGCCCATCAAAAAAAGCGAGCACCGCTTCACTGCCCGACTGGGCAATCGTCAATCGCCTCAAGATAAGATCGGGGCTATGGCTGAACTGTTTATGCAGTACCTCGATATTGTCCGCCAGCGTATCGCTAATGGGACGGTCACCATGATAGCCGGCAGTTTGGCGAACCGGCTGCTTCTTTTGACCTTTGAGCAAGCTGCGCCATAATCCCACGTTCATCCCCTCCTCTGTCCGGACCTCGTTTTCTGGCGAAATGCCGCCCTACCGAGTTAGGATGCAATTGGGAAGGAAAAGTTATGCATTGCGGCCGTTTTTACCCTTATGTAAAGAAACGCATAGGTTTGCCGAAATGGCAGATGGCGCATCTGCCACTGGAACAAATACGTCGTCACGCTCGAAAAAATGCGGTGAAAGATCACTTGACTATTTACAAATCCCGTCTCGAAAGGTATATGAAAAAGTAGGCTCGTCATTACGCATAGGAGTGTGAGGGATCGATGAAGGTACATTTTCTGGGAACGGCGGCGGCCGAAGGGTTTCCGAACGTATTCTGCCGTTGCGAGGCGTGTCTGCATGCGAAGAAGCTTGGCGGCAAAAACATTCGCACGAGGGCTTCAGTAATCGTAGACGATGTGTGGAAGTTCGACTATTCCGCAGATTCGCAGATGCAGGCTTTGCGCGATCAAGTCGATTTGGGACGAATCGAGCATTTACTTGTCACGCACACCCACTACGATCATTTTTATCCCAAAGATTTAATTAGCCGCATCGAAGGCTTCGCACACGGAATCGAGCACCCCTTGAACATTTACGGCAACGATCTTGTGATGTATCATGCCAGGCAGGCATTGGAACGGTTCGAGGGCCCGCGGTTCGACTTCCGGCACATGAAGCCTTTCCATCCGGTTTCGATCGGGAACGCAACCGTCACCCCGCTTCGGGCGGATCACGACCCTATGGAAACATGCCTGCTCTACTTCGTCGAGAAAGACGGACAGACTTTGTTTTACGGCAATGATACGGGCTGGCTCCCGGACGACACGTGGGCATGGCTTAAGGGGAAGAGGATCGACATGGCGATACTGGACTGTACGCACGGCCTCACGGGAAACAGCCGTCAGCGCGGTCACATGAGTGCGGAAACGATTCTGGAGGTTCAAGGCGAATTCCTCAAGGAACGAATCATAACGCCGGACAGCCTTTTGTACGTAACGCATTTCACCCACAACTCCGGTCTGCTGCACGAAGACTGGGTGAAGCTATTCGAGCCTAACGGCATTCGCGTCGCATACGACGGGTTGACTGTCCGATTCTAAACCTTACAGGAGCATTCACGAACGAACGGTCCCCGCAATTCCTCCGGGATACCGCAACCGCGGATATGGCGTACGTTTCCGGGAAACAGCGCTAACCATTGCCTCCTTACATAAAAAACTCGCCGGCCACGATTAATCGTGACAGGCGAGTTTTTGGCGTTAGTCGTCCATTCCGGCGCGGCAATTGGAATCCGGTACGTCCCCGCCCTCATGACTTTTCTTGCTGTAGGCGATCAAATTTACCGGATATCCGAGCGATTCCGTCATTTTGGCTTCCAAATGGATAAGTTCGTCGATTAAGTCTTGGCGGTGGTGAAGATCGGTATAGTCGTATGGAACTGACATAGTTTCTCCTTTTTGCGGATTGTCCGTTGGTTAAGTAAGCTTCTGCCCTCTTGCGTCAGCATCTAGTATGGGCAGCTTGCTTGAGATTTAATCATCCGTACGGATTCCATGCAGCGCTTTTGTTGACAAAGGATAGACGTCTAGTGTAATATAGTTACGAAAAGTTAGTAACAAACAAAAACGCATAAAACATACGATTGGGAAGGGATGAGACCATCATGGAATTGCAACAATTGTTGGAAGCACGCATTTCCGTTAATAATTTTGACCCTGCCGGCGAAATCAGCCGCGAGCAGCTTGAGGCGATCCTTAAAGCCGCTACATCCGCTCCTTCCGCCTATAATCTGCAGCACTGGCATTTCCTTGCCGTGACGGATAAAGACCGTAAGCTTGCGCTCAAGCAAGCGGCGTTCAATCAGCAAAAAATCGAGGATGCGTCGGCAGCCGTCGTCGTTCTCGGAGATCTCGACGCTTACAAGAAAGCCGGTCTTATCGCCGACGATTTGTCGGCCAAAGGATATTTGCCCGAAGCGTATAAAGACAACCTGATCAATACGCTGCACGGCGCCTACGGCAATGAGAGCACGCAGCGCGAAGAAGCGATCCGCGCCTCGTCCTTCGCAGCCATGACCCTGATGCTTGCGGCTAAAGACAACGGCTTCGGCACTTGCCCGATGACCGGCTTCAGCCCGGATGCCGTTCGCGAAGCGTTCAACATTCCGGCTAACCTGTTCCCGGTTCTGATCGTAACGATCGGCAAAGAGCTGGAAGAAACGCGTCCGCAAAAGTTCCGCCACTCGGTTGCAGAAGTTACGACTTTTAACGGATTCTAATTCTATCCGGCAGGACCGTATCCTATAGGGATGCGGTCCTTTTTTTTGCGCAAGCCGTTCCTGTGTTCCAGGGAGCGGCTTTTTTGGGCATGGAATGACGGACGTCAGCTTCCGTATATATCCAGCATGACTTTTGTCATATGTAGATCATGACGATATCTACCTTTGCCCGAAGCGATCCTCAGGTAAGATAGGTTCACAAGGATAAACGAGTTTGGCAAGTCATCCCAACGAAGTTCTCCCGAGATTCGCAGGGAAATCAGACACGGCAACCGGGTATATATTTAGGAGGAATCAATCGATGAGCAAAGTGCTGGAAGTCAATCAACTGGTGAAACGATACGGGGATCATACGGCCCTCCACGGCGTATCTTTCTCGGTGAACGCAGGAAGCTGCTTCGGGCTGCTTGGACCGAATGGAGCCGGGAAATCGACGACGATGAAAATCATCACAAGCATCATCGAATCGAATGAAGGAACGACGAGCGTGTTCGGCAAGGACATACGCAAAGAAGCGGACGCGATTCGCCGCCAGGTCGGCTACGTGCCGCAGGATATCACCCTGTTCGAGAAGCTGAGCGCACGCGACAACCTGACGTTCTTCGGGGAAATGTACGGCGTCCGCGGCAAAGAGCTGAAGACGCGCATACACGACGTGCTCGAGCAAGTCGGGCTGACCGAGCGCGCCGGGGATGCGATCGGCACGTTCTCGGGCGGCATGAAGCGGCGCATCAACATAGCGGCCGCACTGCTGCACAAGCCGAAGCTGGTCATACTCGACGAGCCTACGGTCGGCATCGACCCGCAGTCGCGCAACCATATTTTCGAAATGATACGGGAGCTTAAAGCATCGGGCGTATCCATGATCTATTCGACCCACTACATGGAAGAAGTCGAGGCACTCTGCGACGATATCGCCATCATCGATCACGGCAAAGTCATCGTACAGGGCAGCCTGGATCAGCTGCTGGCGACGTATGCGACCAAAGCGATCTATATGGAGGCCGAAGGACTGACGCAAGCCCCGGCGCTTCCGGGTGTCGGCAAGACGTACGCGGAAGGCAAAGGCTGGGTATATGAATGCGGCGACGTATTGCAAACGATGGCCGAAGCGAGCCGGACTCTCGCGGAACGGGGTCTGACGGTCAAGGCGCTGGAAATATTGCGGCCGTCTCTCGAGAGCGTGTTCCTCAAGCTGACTGGCACGACGCTTCGCGACTAGTTTACGGCGATCCCGACCGAAATACCATCGACAAAGGAGAATTAATCCTATGATTTCTACGATAATCCGCAAGGAACTGAAGCAATTGCTGAAAGAAAAAGGTACGTTTTTCTGGCTGATCGGCCTTCCGATTCTATTCATCGTCCTCTTCTCTTCCATCTTCAGCAACGCAAAAGATACGTTTACGATCAACTATTACGACGCCGATCAATCGCCGCAATCGCAGCAAATGATCGCCCAGCTGTCCGAAATCAAGGGCTTCGAGATGAAAATCGACGCTTCGCTCTCCCTCGACGACCAGCTCGCCAAAATCAAATCCGGCAAAATGACCTCCCTGCTCGTGTTTCCCAAGGGATTCGGCGCGAGCGTTCAGTCGGGCGGCAAGCAGCAAGGAACGTTCGATCTGTACCGGGACTCGGCGGCCGATACGGCTGTGGCTCCTATTCGCGCGCTGCTCGACAGCTTCGCCGCCAAATCCGGCGAAATGAAGCTGCAAGGCGTCCTCAAATCGGTAGGCATGAACGATACGCAAGTCAAAGAAACGATGCAGTCTCCGATTACCATCAATGAAATCAAAGAAAACGCGACGACAACGAACGCTTTAACGCAATACATTCCGGGCTACACCGTTATGTTCGTCTTTTTCATCATCATCACGATGGTTCGCAACTTCATTAAAGACCGCGAATCCGGTATGGTCGCAAGACTGCGCAGCACACCGATGAAGCCGGTCACCTATTTGATCGGCATGTGGGTGCCGAACATCATCGTGGTTCTGATCCAGTGCGCCGTCCTGCTCGGCTTCGGCAAGCTCGTTTACGATGTGGAGCTCGGCGACCTGGCATCGATCGCAGCCGTCGTCATCTGCCTGGCGATTTGCGCGACCGGCATCGGCTTGATGCTGACCATGCTCGTCAAGAGCGAGAATCAAGGTCTTGCTTTTACGCAAATTTTGACGATGGGTGGCGCCGTACTCGGCGGTCTTTGGTTCCCGTACGATTTTATGCCCGACTTCATGCAGCTGATCGGCAAAATCACGCCGCAGTACTGGGCGCAGCATTCCTTTCAAGACATCATGGTCCGCGGCGCGCATCTCTCCGATATTTTGCCGACCGTCGCTGTGCTGATCGGCTACGGATTGCTCGGCCTCGCCATTGCGAGCCTACGCTTCAAGAAGTTCATTCAAACGGCTACGCAAGGGTAGTACGCTGGCGCCGTGCGGTTGACGGCGGACATGTAGCCCTCCTCCGCTCGCTGGGAGGTGCGCGCAGTACACAAGGATAAACGCCTGCCGGCGTCTTATGACGCCGTGCATTTACCGGTGAAATATAAGCGCTTATCGTGTGAAACCTATAAATTCTTATATTTTAAAGAAAGAGCCTTTCCTATCGCCCGAGGGCGTAGGAAGGCTCTTTTCGTTTCTTGTACCTGCCGGCTATCCTTTTATATCGGTACCGCCGCCGATGCGGTCAAGCTTCAGCCATTTGCGCACATAAGGGAGAACGAAGCGGTCTCCGCCGAACCGTCCGGCATTCGCGCCGGCAATCAGGATGACGAAGCCGAAGAGCATCAGCCAAGGATTCGTCGAGACGGTACCGGCCAGCATAAACATAAAGTTAAGCAGAAGACCGAAGAACGCAGCCGCCGTCGTCAGTACGCCGAGAATCAATCCGAGCCCGATAAGAAACTCGCCCCATGGGATAAGCACATTGATCAGCTTCACGTTCGGCAAAGCGAAATTATCGATAAACTTAGTAAACGTCGGGTATACCAATTCCTTCGTACCGCTGTCGACGATCGGCTTCTCGATCGCTTTCTTCAGAAAGCCCGAAGCGTCGAAGCCGTCCCCTGTAATTTTGTGCCAGCCCGCATCCAGCCACTTCCACCCCAGATACAGTCTCGCTATCGCTAAGATTGCCGAAGCATACACATTTTCGCGGATCCATTTCATCACCATGCCGGTCACGCTCCCTGTTTGCTAATGTTTTCCTTATGCCTTCATCCTACACCGATGCGCGGGTCGGCGTTGTGACAATCGTCACAGGTTCGGCGGAAAATGAGCGGATTTCGTGACTTGTTCGCTTATGCAAACAATCTCATCTTGTGCTGCCCAGTTTGAGGGATAGTGAACCAGGGTTCACTAATAATGAACCTAAGTTCATTATTTTTGTTGGAAAAAGGCTTGACGGGGACATAGTGAGCCTGGCTTCACTATTTGTGAACCTCACGGCCAAATAGTCCTCTCCGGTTCACTATTCCTTCAAAAATCCGATAAGGAGCAGCAAATAATGAAGTTAGGTTCACTGTTAGTGAATCTAACTTCATTATTTTACTGTTGCGTACCTTGGTTTCTAGCCTCCTGCTTCTCCATAAGAAGCTTTTGCCCGATTGTGTTTGCCGAAAACCGTATCGCGGCTTCTAAGCCTACTGCTTCTCCATAAGGAGCATTTCTTCACTTATTTTGCTGTGAACCAAGGTCATAATTTGCTGAAACATACCTTGGCTTCTCCCCCTGCTGCGTACCTTTGTGAGGAACAAACGCAGCTATACTCACTACTTTGGTGAACGAATGGAGGTGAGATCGGCCAGGTCCCTAATTCCGGAGAGCTGCAGAGGGAGAAAAATCGTAAACCGAAAGGGGAATCAGTTCCTTCACCTTGTGCCGCTCATCTTCATACACCATTAACGGAAATGAGACAAACCAAGGCACATTACATAATTAAAGCTGCCCCTCCGTCATTAGCATGACGTTGGGGCAGCTCCTTTTTGGTGCAAGTTACAGGTTATCCAGAGCCTCGCGCAACTGCTCTTTCGGCATATGCTCGCCGATCAGGACGACGACGTCCTGGACGTCGCCCTGCGGCGTTATTTTCATAAAATCGGCTTCCCGGTACGCATACTGGAACAAAAAGCGGCTGTTCCCCGTATCCGCAAATGTTAGCACGCCTTTACCGCGGTAGACGCTTGCCGGCAGCCCGGCTATAAACTGCTCGAACTTCTCGCTGTCGACCGGCCCGCTCAAATAATGAGTGTAGACCATCACATGCTCGTGCGAGTGATGGTGCTGCGCGCGGCCTTCGCCGTGTTCGTGTTCGTGATCGTGGCGGCAGTTGACGCCGCATTCGTACGCGTCTTGGCTGGGGATACCGCCATGACCGGCATGGTCCGGGAGTCTGCCGTTTCCCCGCTCCGCCTCGTCGAACAGACGCATATCCGCCTCGCATTTGACCGTATGCATCACCTCGGCATACTCGTTCCAGTCGCGGATCAGCCGCTCGATTTCCGCCAGCTCGTCCGCCGAAACGAGATCCGTCTTGTTCAACAACAGCGTCGACGCGCAGCGGACTTGATCCTGCATGAGCCGGAACGTCTTGCCCGTTCCCTTGCGGCTGAGCTCAAGCAAGTGACGGCAATCAACGACGGTCACAACGCCTTTCGTCTCCGCACGGGCGAGCAGAGACGCTTCGGTTACTCCCTCCAGCGTTTCGATCGGATTCGCGACGCCCGTCGATTCGATGAAGATGACGTCCGGCTGCTGCTCTTGGATCATCGACATGATCGTCATGCCGAGGTCGCCGCGTACCGTGCAGCAAATACAGCCGCTAAGCATCTCCGTCATGGGCACCTGCACATCCACCAGCAATCCGTCCAAGTTGACGTCACCCAGCTCATTCATAATAACAGCGGGCAGCTTTCCCTGCGCCTTGTAGTGATCGATTGCCCTCGTTAAAAGCGTCGTCTTTCCGCTGCCGAGAAACCCGGACAAAACGAAAACCGGTACCGGTTTGTTCATGTAAAACCACTCTCTTCTCTTGCTTATTTTCAATTTCCAGAAGGTTACCACTATGTGCTGAAGGCCGTTCCTTTTCTGCAACCGTAAGCTTCCCTCTATTATCGGCCAATCCGCGGCCCGAAACAACATCCGAAAATTAAAAGTAATATTTACGATAAAAACACATTATTTACTATACCGCCGCTTCCTTACCATGTCAACGAATGACAACTTATCGGATCCGCTTCTTACGCCTCTACAGTGGGAATGAGCTTCCTGTCGGCCGTTCTCTCCTCCGTGATGAACAATTTGCCCTCCGTCATGGTCGGCGCGCTCGCGATCGACGGCTCGGGCGCAACCGGCATGATCAGAGAAGCGCTTATTTACGCCAACGTCATCGGCTGCGATCTGGGCCCCAAAATGACGCCGATCGGCTCGCTCGCCACGATGATCTGGCTACATATTTTGGCCAAAAAAGGCGTCCGCATCACATGGGGCTACTATTTCCGAATCGGCGTGGTCCTGACGATCCCGACCTTGCTCGTCACTGCGGCCGGACTGTATCTGTCGCTGATCATGTTCGGCTGAGCGAGTTCTCTAGCGGTCACGCACAAGACGAAAAGACATTTCCGCCTTCCGCGAAGATGTCTTTTCGTCTGTTTGTCCTTATCGCCTTATCATCTCTTTACACTAGCTCCGGTTTCGGGCAGCCGCCCTTCATACCTCGACCAATCGACCGTTAGCTCAAGCACGATTGCAAGCAAAACGCCCATCAAAAGTCCGTTGCCGACAATCGGACGGATCATGCCGGGCAAAGCGGCAAACGCTTCGGCCGGCACATTCAGGATCGATATGCCAAGCAAAGCGGGCGCCGCAATCCGGTAAACGGTTTTCGGATTGAACGTGAACCCTTGCAAATTTCGGAACGCCGAGCCGAACAGCTGCAAATAAATGACGAATAGCACCGCATTCCCTACGCTGACCGGCATCGATGCGAAAAACGCCCCGAATGCCGGGACAAATCCGAGCGTAACAAACAGGGCGCCACCCAATACAAGAGCCGACCGGTCCAAAATTTTGGTGCTCTCGAGAAAACCGATCGACGACGTATAAGGACCGTACGGCACCAAGCCGAACAGCCCGGCCAGCACCGAATGAAAGCCCGTCAAATGAAAGGCCCGCTTGTACTGCGAAGACGTGCTTACGGTGTCATACAACTTCTCCGCCGTGCTCAGCGCTGCGATCGTGTTGGTCATGTTGATCAATCCCGCAAGCATCGCGGCGATCATGATGCCGAGCTCGAAATGCGGCGTCCCCCATGGAAACAGTTCGAAGACGAACCCGCCGCCGGCGCTTCCGGATTCCGCTACCGCTCCCGGAAAGAGGAGGCGATATGCCGCCCACCCGGCCGTCATCCCGATCAAAATCGAAAAGTTCGCGAGCTTTCCCCTTCCGGTAACGCCGATCCAACCTACCAGCAGAGCGACGGCGCCGGACAAGGCAGCTACGGGGAGGTTCATGCGGCCGTCTTCCAAGCCGATCATCCCTCTGAAAAACTCGGCAATCAATTGACAAGATAGAAGAAATAAATACACGAACATGACGATCTGCGTAAACGCTTTTTTCAGCACACGGGCGAAGCCGAGCGCTCCCAGCAGCGAAGTGGCGGCTCCGGAAGCAAGAATCCCGACGGTAAGCGCGCCTCCCAATTGCTCCAAACTCATCCCCATCGACGGGGCGGCAGCCGCCAAGCTCAGAATGAGCCCCCACCATAGCCCTGCCGGTCCTTCCATCAGCGCGTACCGGTGTCCGATGAGCGCTTGCAGAATGCTTGCCGCACCGGTAACGACGAACGTGACCTTCACGACGGAAGCCGTCAGCTCGGACGAGAAACCGAAGGCGGCTCCGACCGTCAAAGGCACCATAATCGTATTGGCGAACAAAAAGAAAAACCACTGCACGCCTGCCAGCCAGAACGATGCGGAGGTTAATTTTGTCATGATGCTCCCTCCCTATGTCGTCATTGGCGCGATATTTGAATTGAAACGATAGCGAAGAAAACAGCTCCGGCGGAGTGCGCCCGATTTCACGCGGATACCCGAAGCTGACGGAAAGCGAATAGGCGTTTTCAGGCAGCACAAAGTACGGACCGCTGCCTGCCATCCGGTTTCCCGGCATGACGCACAGCGATCCGTATCATCAGTACGTATCGAACAGACGCTGAACCCGCGCCGTATCGGCCGTTTGCGTAAGCGCCAGCATCAGCAAAATGCGCGCCTTCTGCGGGTTCAGGGTGTCGGCGGTCACGAAGCCTTCCTGCAGGTCGGCGGGTTTCGCCGTTACGAGTCCGCTGCCCGTACGGGAAGCGCTGACTACGACGATCCCCCGCTTGACGGCATCCGCAAGCGCTTCGCGGACGGCGGGAAACATCCCGCCGTTCCCCATGCCCGCGTGAACGATGCCTTTGGCGCCTGCAGCCGCTGCGGCATCGACGAGCTCGCGGCTGCCGCTGCCGTGGCCGTACAAGATGTCGACCCGGGGCAATTCGCGCAGACCGCTCGTCAGAAATCCGCTATCCTTCGTATGCGCCCGCATGCTTTTGTAATAAAAGCGGGGCTTGCCGTCCACCATGTACCCGAGCATGCCGAAATCGGGTGCGCCGAACGCATCCGCGGCCGTCGTATTGAGCTTCGACATGTCGCGGGCCGAGCCGATTTTGTCGTTCAGCATGATCATGACGCCCTGTCCGGCCGCCGCTTCGCTTGCCGCAAGGGCTACCGCGTTGTACAGATTTAGCGGGCCGTCGGCGCTTATCGCCGTTGCCGGCCGCATCGCGCCGGTTACGACGACAGGCTTATCGCTTTTGACGGTCAGGTTGAGAAAATAGGCCGTCTCCTCAAGCGTATCGGTCCCGTGCGTGATGACGATGCCGTCGCAGCCGCCGCCTTCCAATTCCGTATTCACTTGTTCGGCGAGCTCCAGCCATAACCCGTCGGTAGCGGCGAAGCTCGGCATGTTGGCCACTTGCTTCCAGCCGATGTCCGCCAGCTCTTTGATTTGCGGAACTTCGGCAAGCAAGCTGTCGATGCCGATCACGCCGGCGTCGTACTGCGTCGTCCTGCCGCTGTCGCTCCCTTTTCCCGCAATCGTCCCGCCGACGGCAAGCACTTTAATCCGCGGAATACGGGCTTGCGTTTCGCCATGATGCCGTTCACTGCTGCTCAAACAGATCGACAACCTTTCCTTCCTTCGTCCGGATCAGGCCGAAGTCGGTAATTTTAAGCGCCGGACTTACCGGCAAGGACAGCGTACTGAGCGACATGATCGGGTTGTAGTGCCGGTAACCGAGCCGCTCCATCGCTTTCCGCAGCCGGCCGGTCGCTTCCGCCAGCTCGTCCAGCGGTGCTTCGGAGAGAATGCCGCCTACCGGCAGCGGGAGAAACTCCAGAACCTCACCGTTCTCAACCACACAATAGCCTCCCTGGCTTTCGATGATCGTATTCGCGGCGAGCTCCATGTCCGCTTTGTTCCTGCCAAGTACGAGCAAGTTATGATTGTCGTGGGCATAAGTCGTCGCTATGGCGCCCCGCTTGATCGCGTCCCCTCCGACCAAACCGAAGGCGCGGTTGCCGTTCTTGCCGTAGCGTTCCATAATCGCGATAAGCGCGTACGGACTTTGCTCCCAGATAAGCTCGCTGTCGTTTACGGGAATCGCTTCCACATGCTCCCTAGTAAACGTCGAGCCGTCCCCGACCAGCATCACCCGGCAGTTCGCCTGACCCGATACGAGCGGCGCCGCGACGGTAAAATCGGCCTTCTCCACCTTCGGCAGCTTGACGCTCTCGTAAAAATCGGCGGGGAACTGACGGCCGGCGGGCTTTTCTTCGTAAGCCTCACCGGCGTCATACACCTTATTGCCGTTCTTGTAAACTTCGCCGACGGCAAATCCGGCAAGATCGTCAAGCAGGACGAAGTCGGCGATCCGGTTCGGCGCAATCCGTCCGCGGTCCTGCAGATTCATCCGCTTCGCCGGCGTCATCGTAGCGGCATATATCGCCGCCTCCGGCTGCATGCCCATCCGAATCGCTTTCCGCACCAAATGATTCAAATGGCCGTGCGCAACGAACGTATCCGGCATGACGTCGTCCGTCACGAAGCAAAAATGCTCGCTCCGGTCGTTCGCGATCAGATGGCCGATCAGCTCGGGCGACATCGATTTCTCCTGGATCTCAATGAACATGCCTGCGCTGATGCGCTCCTCGAATTCCTCGACCGTTTGCTGCGTGTGATCGGAGTCGATGCCCGCGAACACGAACCGGTTCAGCTCGACATCCGATACTTTGGGGCAATGCCCTTCGATGATAAGCTGCGGATAACGCGTCCGAACATGGCGCAAAATCCGGTTCATTCTTCCGTCCGGGTTTGCCGCCATATCGGCGTAATCCATCACTTCGCCAAGGCAAATGACGTTATCGACCTTCAGCAATTCGTCGATTTCCGCCACGTCGATCGCGCCGCCCGTCGTTTCAAGAAGCGTGGCGGGCACCGAGCTCGGAATCCCCCAGAAAATATCCGCCGTGCAATCGCGGCCCGCATCGATCATTTCGCGGACGCCGCGGATGCCGAACACGTTCGCCATCTCATGCGGATCCGCCACGATCGACGTCACCCCGCAGCGAAGAATCCCGTGCGAGAACGTGCGCGGCGTCACCATCGTGCTCTCGATGTGAAGATGAATGTCGATGAGTCCGGGAATCATGAAGCGCCCCCGGCCGTCGATTACTTCGCCAGCCTCGAACGTTTCCGCCCCTTTGTCCCCGATGTAGAGAAAGCGGCCTCCGGCGATCGCGACGTTTCCTTCGCGGAACGTTTTCAGCGCGCTGTTGTAAACCTTAACGTTGACGATCAGTTTATCCGCCTTCATGATATCCCCTTCGTTTCCTTATAGTACGGTTACCAGCTTGTCCTTGGGGAAGCTTAGCATGACCCGGTCGCCGTGCTCGAACGGTACGGTATTATCGCTGTTGACGATAAACTCGCCGATCGCCGTATCGACGACATATTGGTATTTGCGTCCGAGATAGGTCGTTACCTTGATTTTGCCTTTTGCGGCATTCTCCCCCGATTGCTCGCCGTCTCCGTATTCGATCCGGATATCGTCGGGACGGATGGCGCATTTGATTCCGCCCTTCGAATCCGCCGTGCCTTCGATTGTGAACGGACTGCCGTCCTTAGCCTGGTAGCGCGATGAGCCCGTAGCGGACAGCGCCAGCTCGATAATGTTCTCGAAGCCGACGAAGCGTGCGACGAATTCCGTTTTCGGCTGCTTGTAGATCACTTGCGGCGTATCGAGCTGCTCGATGACGCCCTTGTTCATGATGGCGACCTTATCCGAGATCGAGAAGCATTCCTCCTGATCGTGGGAAACGTAAACGGTCGTCACCTTGAGCTCCTTCTGGATACGGCGAATTTCCATCCGCATCTGCACCTTCAGGTTGGCGTCGAGGCTGCTGAGCGGCTCGTCGAACATAAGCAGATCGGGCCGGATAACGAGGCTGCGCGCGATCGCCACCCTCTGCCGCTGACCGCCGGACAGTTGGGAAGGATACCGTTTCTCGAAGCCTTTCAAGTTTACCGCTTCCAGCATGTCCAGCACTTTCTTTTTCGTTTCCTGCGCGTCCGTTTTCCGGAGCTTCAGACCGAAGGCGACATTCTCGAAAATCGTAAGATGCGGAAACAGCGCATGGCTTTGAAAGACGAAGCCGAATTGCCGCTTGTGAACCGGCACTTTCGTATAGTCTTGGCCGTCGAACAGAAATTGTCCGTCCTTCGCCTCGTTGAAACCGGCGATCAGCCGCAGCGTCGTCGTTTTTCCGCAGCCGCTCGGGCCGAGCAGCGATACGAACTCGCCTTTTTCGATCGACAGGTTGAAGTTTTGCAAAATATTGTTTTTCTGGTCGTAGGCAACCGTAATGTTTTTCAATTCGATCAGCGCCATATTCATACCTCCAGCTTTAGTAGGGTGATGCGGCATCGTCTTTTCACAAGGGCCGGACAACCGTTATTTCGTAAAGAAACGCAGTCCGAGCGTCCGTTCGATCGCTGCGATCAGCAAGGCTGTCATCAGCATAAGCAGCACCGAAATGGCGGCAATCGTCGGGTCGAAATAATATTCCACGTAATTCAGCATGCTGATGGGCAGCGTACTGACGCCCGGGCCCGTCATGAATACGGAGACGTCCACGTTGTTGAACGATTCCAGGAACGCCAGCAAAATGCCCGCGATAATGCCGGACCGGATATTCGGAAGCACGACGACGAAAAACGTTTTGAGCCGGCTGGCCCCGAGACTCATCGCCGCCTCTTCGACGGAATAATCGAAATTCATCAGACTGGACGAAATAACCCGGATCACATAAGGAATCATGATGACGACATGCCCGATGAGAACGCCCGGAAAAATCGGAATATGGTACGTAATGACGAGATATTTCAGCAAGCCGTAGCCGAACACGATTCCCGGAATGATGATCGGGGAAATGAAAAAGGACGTGAAAAAGCTTTTTCCTTTAAACTGGTAACGGCTAAGCGCATACGCTGCGGGTACGCCGAACAGAAACGAGATGATTATGCCTAAGAAAGCGATCAGCATGCTGATCTTGAATGAACTCCAGAACATTTCCACATGAAAAATGTTTTCGTACCATTTGAGCGAGAACCCCTTGGGCGGAAAGGCCAAATAGTTATCGGGTCCGAATGAAGCGCCGATAATGATGACAAGAGGAGCCAGCAAAAATAAATAAACGACAAACGTAATCGAGCCGAGCAGCGTTTGTTTTTCCTTCATCGTCTACCCCCCTGCTAACCGTTCGGGTTAAGTTTTTTGGCTAACGCATTCATGATCCCGATCAGTAGGAACGTGATGGCAATCATGATCGTCGCAATGATCGAGGCCGCTTTCCAGTCGTTCAGCGTCATCGTGTTCTGAAATAGGAGCGTCGCGAGCACCCGTTTCTTCCCGCCGAGCAGCTGCGGAGTGGCATAGGCCGTTAGGCTGCCGACCAGCACCAGCGTGCTTCCCACAAGAAGACCCGGAATGCTGAGAGGCAGAATGACCTTGACGAACGACTTGAACCGGGAAGCGCCGAGACTTGCAGCCGCTTTCACCAGATCGCCGTCGATGTTCTCCATAACGCCGATCAGCGAAATGATCATAAGGGGCAGAAACAGATGGACCATCCCGATAATGATGGACGTTTCGGTATACAAAATTTGCAACGGTTTATCGATGATATGCAAATCGAGCAGCAAATTGTTGATAAGTCCGGTTTTGCCTAGCGTCACCATCCAGCTGAACGAACGGACAATCGCGCTTGTGAGCAGCGGAAAAATGGCGAGGGCCAAATAAATGCCGCGGCGGCTCACTTTGGTCCGGGAAATATAATAGGCGGTCGGATAGCCGAGTAAAATGCATATGACCGTCGAGATCAGGCTGATTTTCATAGTCGTCCACAAAATGCCGAGCGTGTACGAGTCCGTGAAGAACGAGCCGTACCCGGCCAAACTGAAGCTTCCGTCATTCTGAAACGTGGACAAAATGATCATGGCGATAGGAATGACCATAAAAACGGTCAAGAACAGCGCGCCCGGTAACACAAGCAAATAAGCGGGTTTCTTCATCTAGCGTTCCGCCCCCCATAATTGTTCAAATCTCCCGGCTTCTTCCTCCGTCGGGAGCGCCGCTTGCGCACCCAGCTTCATTACCGTTATCGCGGAAACTTTGATCGCATAGCGGATCGCATCCTCGACCGCCTCCCCGCGCGACAAACGGCTGGCGAAAGCGCCGACGAACGAATCTCCCGCCCCGGTCGTATCGACCGCTTTCACCCGGTAAGCGGGGAACCGGTCGACCCGGACATCGCCGATATGCGCGGCGCCGTCCGCACCGAGCGTCAGCACCACATGCTTGCAAGGCAGCGCCTTCAGCCCAGCGGACAATCGATCGAAATCGGTTACGGAAATGCCGGTCAGCTCCTCGGCTTCCACTTCATTCACGATCAAGTAGTCGACATTCCCTAAAGCCTCGGCCGGCAAAGGCTGCATGGGCGCCAAGTTGAGCACGACGGTTTTGCCGAGCTGCTTGGCCTTCTCTATGCTGTAAAGGACGACATCCAGCGGAATTTCCATCTGCAGGACGACAACGTCGCAAGCTTCGAACAGCTCCAAATGCCCGTCGATATCGTGTTCCTTGAGATGGCTGTTCGCTCCGGGCACGACGACGATCGAATTGGCTCCGTTCTGATCGACGACGATCTGCGCCGTACCGGAGGAAACGTTATCCACCTTGCGGATGCCTCCGGTATCGATGTGCTCGCGCGACAGCGAAGTCCGCATGTTGTCGCCGAACGCATCGCTGCCGAAGCAGCCGATCATCGCTACCTTCGAGCCGAGCCTTGCGGCGGCAACCGCTTGATTCGCGCCTTTGCCGCCCATCATCATATCAAAGCTATGCCCGATAATCGTTTCGCCTATTCTGGGCATGCTGCGGACCTGCGCCACCAAATCCATATTGAGACTGCCGATCACCAAGACAGATCCGTTCTTCATCGCAAGTACTCCTTGATTGATTTATTGTTTCAACGCCCCGACAAACATATCCAAGAAACGGTCCGAATCCACTTGCAGGCAAACGTCGATATTCGGCGTACGCTTCAGCCGGTTCTGAAAATCGCAAACCGTTTGGCCGTCGCACAGCTCGCTTCGCGTTTCCACATCGACGAATAGCTTGCGGGTTTGCACGATGCTTTTGTCGATCGCTACGCCGACGGCGAGCGGATCGTGCAGCGCGCACGCCCGGATCCCGTTCACCTGGCTGTACCGGTCGATATAATGACGCGTGCAGGTTTGTACGAAATCCCCCACCTCGTTCCCCAGCAATTGCTCGATATGCCCTTCGTGCAGCAGCGCCTTCCGGGTGACGTCGAGGCCGACGAGCGTAATCGGGATACCCGAATGGAAGACGATTCTAGCCGCTTCCGGATCGACGTAGATGTTGTATTCCGCGACCGGGGACATATTGCCGTGAGCGGATACGACGCCGCCCATAATGATCAGCTCTTGAACCCACTCGGCAAGCCTAGGCTCCTTGCGAAGCGCAAGCGCCATATTCGTCAGCGGCGTCATCAGGATGAGCGCAAGCTCCCCTTTATGCTTTTGCGCCTGCTCGATGATGAAATCCGGAGCGAACCCTTCGTCAGCGGGATCCGCCTCCATGTTCTCAAGCGCTCCGCCGAGCCCGCAAGACCCGTGCACGCTCGTTTCGAAGAGAGGTTCGCGCATAAGCGGCCGGGATGCTCCGCGAATCACGGGAATGTCTTTATCCTTGCCGAGCAGCTTCAGCACTTTCTTCGTGTTGGCGGTCGCTTGGTCCAACGAAACGTTGCCGCAAACCGTCGTGACGCCCACAATGTCGAGCTTTTCGCTTCTGACCGCCAGCAGCAGCGCCAGCGCATCGTCAATGCCCGTATCCGCGTCGATAATCACTTTACGCATGCCGTCATTCCCCTCCCTGCAGGTAATTTACAATCGATTGCGAAACGACCGCGACTCCGTATTTCAAGGCGTCCTGATTGACGCGGAATTGCGCATTATGCCAAGCGGCCCCTTGGCCGGGCTGCGCATCCGGACCGCCGGTTCCCCATTCGATAAACACGGACGGCACTTCTTTCGCAATGTAAGCAAAATCGTCGGCGCTCATGTAACCGTCCTTCAGCTCGACGACGCTGGCGGAGCCGAGGCACTCGGCAGCCGTTCGTCTTATCAGATCGGTCATGCCCTTGTCGTTCCACGTAATCGGATAGCCGCGCACGTAATCGTACGTGAACGTCCCTCCCCAATTGGCTGCGATGCTTTCCAGCAAACGCCCGAGCTTCGCCTCGATCCGGTCCTGCGTTTCCGCTCGAACCGTTCGCACCGTCCCGGACACGTATACCCGTTCGGCAATCGTATTCGGCGTCGTACCGCCTCTGATTTCGCCGATCGTGACGACGGCATTATCGAACGGCGATACTTGGCGGGCGACGATGTTCTGTACGGACACGATCAATTGTCCCGCCATCGCCACCGCATCCACGCATTCATGCGGCGAGGCGGCATGTCCGCCCTTGCCGATCAGCTGAATATAGAAACGGTCGGCGTTCGCAAGGATACATCCGTCCTTCAAGCCGAACGTGCCTGCAGGCAAATAAGGATTCGTATGGATGCCGATGGCGGCATCCACCTGCGGATTCGCCAAAATCCCTTCGGCAATCATCGGCTTGGCGCCGCCGGGATGCTTCTCCTCGGATGGCTGGAACATCAGCTTGACGGTTCCGGCCAGCTCTTCCCGGATCTCGCTCAGCATGGACGCCACGCCGAGAGCGACCGTCATATGGGCGTCGTGTCCGCATGCATGCATGACGCCTTCGTGCCGTGAGGCGTACGGAAGATCCGTCGCTTCCTGGATCGGCAGCGCATCGATATCCGCCCGCAGCAGGATCGTCTTGCCGGGACGCCCCCCGCGAATTTCGGCGCATAGTCCCGTTCCCGCCATCTCCTTGTAAGGGATGCCCAGCCGGTCCAGCTCGCCCTTCAAATAAGATTGCGTGGCGAATTCTAGTCCGCTCAGTTCGGGATTCCCGTGAAGATGCTCGAACGCTTCCCGCAAATAGCCGCCAAGCTTCTCTTCTACAAGTTCTACAGTCATTCGTTTCACCGCATTTCACTCCGCTTCCATGCTTTTGGCTTTTGCGAACCTTCCCATAATTTGTTGAAGCGGCTCACGGATGAGCCGCTTCAAGGTATTCTCTTTATTTCGATACGACCTCTCGGTTCCACTTGTCGATCCATGTTTTCATGTTTTTGTTGACCGTATTCCAGTCGACGCGCTTCAGATTGTTCATGATATCCGCGCCGTAGGTAAGTCCTTCCGCTTCCTGTGCCGTAAGCTTGACGTTCTTGTTCGCCGGGGAGTCGACCTTGTCGATCGCATTGGCCTTCTGAACCTGCTCGCTGAGCCACCAGTCGATGAATTTCTCGCCCATTTCTTTATTTTTCGTGCCTTTGACGATATTCATCATGTTCAGAACGGCGTACGAGCCTTCCTTCGGAGTCACCCATTCGACGTTCGGATTCGCCTTTTTGACCGTGGCGAGTACGAAGTTCTGAACCGTCGCGATAGCGATTTCCTTCTGGTTGAACATATTGGCGAGGTCGGAGCTCTTCATGTAGAACTTCAAGACGTTCGGCCCGATCGTTTTCAGTTGTCCGAACGCTTTATCCGTATCCAGCGTTTGCGAGCCCGCTACCTTCGAAGCGAAGTCGACGACGAACGCGCCGTCCGTTGTCGAGATGTCGGGAAGCGACAGCTTGCCTTTAAATTCCGGCCGCCACAAATCCGCATAAGAGGTTACAGGCGTGCTTGTCGCCGTTTTGTCGTAAATGATGCCCGAGCTACCGATCGTATAGGCCGGACCGTAGTCTTCGCCGAGCGGCGCTTTGGCGATATCGTACAAATTGTTCACATTCGGAATTTTCGTGCGGTCGATCTTCTCGAACAGCCCTTCCTCGATCCCTTGCGCGGCAAAGCCTTCGGCCAGCATGATGACGTCGACTTGATGCGCTTTCATTCTTACTTTGTTCAAGCGGTCCGCATTGTTGCCGACCTCGAGCGTGATTTTTACATTGTTCGCTTTTTCGAACGGCTCGAACACGTTTTTCTTCAGCAGGTCTTCATTGAAGCCCCATGTCGAAATAACGAGTTCCTTCGTTTGGCCGCCGCTTTGCGCTCCGCCTTCTTCTTTCTTGGACGAAGAGCAGCCCGTCAGAGCCATGGAAGCGATTATCGTTGCAGCGAGCGAGACAGTCCACATTTTCTTCATGACATATACCTCCCGATGATGGTTGAGATCTTAGCAAAGCTTTCCCTTGATCGCGATTGTTTATCGCATTTTCCCTTGCGGAAATGCCGACTCGCTCATCGCCCCCTCTTGACGCCGCTTTACGGCGGCTTGTCTACCCCTTCGATCAGATCCTTGCAGATGGCCGCTTTCCGGAAATGATTTCAATCGCCGGAAAACGTATATAGGTAACCTGTTACATATTCAATAAATCCACTATATAAAGCTTTGTTTATTGAATTGCGGTAACGGTTACATATATAATAAAGTCCTATTCGAAGCTTGTCAATGACAGAAAACGCCACCATTCGACACTTCTCTTTTAGAGGATTCCAAGCACGTTACATATATAACCGATTCGAAAACGAGCAGCCGCCATGACATAAAGGCAATCTTGCGTTGACTCTTTACGAGCACCTACTAATCGAATGGAGATGACTGACAAATGGCAAGATGGCAAATCAATTTGGCCGTGCTCGGCACCGGACAATTTTTCGTCAATGCCGGGATGACGATGATTATTCCGTTCCTTCCCCTGTATTTGCAGGAGATGGGCATGCGCGATAACCATCAGATCGCCTTATGGGCGAGCATTATTTTTTCCGCCAACTTTCTGACTTCCTTCGTTTTTCAGCCGATATGGGGGAATTTGGCCGACCGCTACGGCTGTAAATTGATGGTGCTGCGCTCCGGCTTCGGCATGGCGGTCGTCATGACGCTGATGGGCTTTGCAGGCGGAGCCTGGCATCTGCTGCTGCTGCGGCTGATCAACGGCATCGTATCGGGCTTCTCGCCCGCTTCCATTTCGCTCATGTCCAAAAACACGCCGCGCGATAAAATCGGCTTCACGATGGGCACCCTGCAGGCGGGCGGCGTAGCCGGCACGATACTCGGTCCGTTTCTCGGCGGCATGCTGGCCGGCCGGTTCGGCTATCGTCCGATCTTTTACATGACAGGCGGGCTTATCCTGATCGCCTCGCTCCTTGCCTTGCTGCTCGTCAAAGAGGAAAGACCGGTCAAATCAATGAAAGAGCGGGCGAACTCCCCGCTGTTCGGAGGGTTTCGCCCGCTCTTTCAAATTCCGGAGCTGTTCATGCTCAATACTACGACGGTCGTCATTCAATTGGCGCTTCTGAGCCCGATCGCGCTTATTCCGCTGTTTGTGCAGGAACTGCACCAGCAGGCGGCGTCGGTAGCCTTCTATGCCGGTCTCGCTAGCTCCGTTAACGGCTTGTCTAACATTTTCGCTTCGCCTCTGCTCGGCAAGCTCGGCGACAAGGTCGGCGCCTCCCGCATCCTTTATTTCTCGCTGATCGGGTCAGCCGTCGTCTGCATTCCGCAAGCGTTCGTTACGGACATTTGGCAGCTGCTTGCCGTCCGATTCCTGCTCGGCTTGTTTATGGGCGGTCTCCTGCCTTCCATCAACACGCTGATCGGCAGCTACACGCCCGAAGCGGCCGAAAGCCGTTCCTACAGCCTAAACTCCAGCATGTATGCGCTTGGAAGCCTGCTCGGTCCGCTGATCGGAGGCGCGGTGTCGGAATCGTTCTCCATCCGCGGCGTCTTCTTGCTTTCAGCCTTCTTGCTCGCAGGCTGCGCCCTATGGGTAAGGATATACGCCATTCGGCGTATTTGAAGCCAAACGTTTGCCGGGAAATGGAACAATCAGCGGAGGATATTTGAAGCGTATTCCGACTACTTTGCAGAGAGCGCCGGATTTATTTCTTTAGTAGAGGTTGTTTAAAAAGCCCCCTTTTGATAACGAAGCAGAACTGTGGGTTATTCGACATCGAATCTTGCATTCATCCGGTAACTGCGGTACTCACGTAGGTTTTGCCTACGCTCCGTGTCCTCGTTCCTCGGATTCATCCAACCTTCTCGGTTCTGAAAAGTGGCCTTTTTAAACACGCACTAATAATAAAAAAACAATGCCGGAGCATGATGCTTCCGGCATTGCCAAAAAAGGGCAGGACCTCCGCCGGCATCCGTTCCCCGCCGGGGCTATTCCCCGGTAAGGACCGGACGCCGCGTCGATCCTCTGGCGAGCAGCGTAACGTCGCATTCGTAAGCTTCGTTGCCGACGTTCTCGCCTTCGATCCGCTTGATGAGGAGCCGAGTCGCCAGCGCGCCGATTTCGTATATCGGCTGCGCGATCGTCGTTATTTCAGGCTCGGTGATGACGGTCAAGTCAATGCCGTCGAAACCGACAAGCGACACTTGCCCGGGGACGGAAATGCCGAGCTGCTGCAGCTTTTTGAGCACCCCGAGCGCCATCAGGTCGTTCCCGACGAAGATGCCGTCGATGTCGGGATGCCGCCCGATCAACCGTTCGACGGCTTCCATTCCCCCCTCGATGCTGAACCGGCCGGGCTCCATCAACGTCGGCGTATACCAGGCGAACGAGCGCACCGCTTCTTCGTATCCGATCAGCCGTTCTTTGGCCGTCGCCGTTTCCTGAGGTCCGTAGATGTGGGCGATTTTGGCGCATCCGGTTTCCAGTAAATGGTTGACAGCCATCTTCGCCCCTTCGTTGTTTTTGGAGCGTACGACCAAGCAAGGGACATCCGCCGGAGCCCGGTCAAGAACGACAAGCGGAATAAGCGCTTTGTTGAGCGTGACGACATCGGCGGTCCGCAGCGTATGGCTGGCGAACAAAATACCGTCGACGTAACGGCTTTTCATTACCTGAATGTAGCGCTGCTCCTTGTCCGTATCGTTATCGGAGTTGCAAAGGACGACCGTGTACCCGTACATTTGGGCGACGTCTTCCACGGCTCTCGCCACTTCGGCAAAGAACGGGTTGGAGATGTCCGGCAAAATAAGCGCCAGCGTTTCCGTCCTTTTGCTGGCGAGGCCTTTGGCCATCGTATTCGGCTCATACTGCAGCATTTTAATTGCCTGCTGCACCTTTTCTTTCGTTTCTTTATTTACATAGCCATTGTTGTTCAGCACTCGTGACACCGTGGCAACGGATACTTCCGCAAGCTTTGCCACGTCTCTGATCGTCGCCATTCCGCACCTCTGATCCCATTCGTCCGAATAATGTGTAACATATGTGGTATCGGTTACATAAATCATTTTCATCTTACCGGAACGCGCGACGGGTTGTCAAACGGTGGAAACGGTATTCTGCCGATCCGGATTATGTTCGTTCCGCATGTCGAAGCTAGAAAAAAAGACATTCGCGCCAGCCGGCGAAAATGTCCTTTTTCCAATTCAATCACAGCTCGAACGGATCGTTCGTCCTCGCCAGCCAGCCCCGCAGCTCGCTGTCCAGCCATTCGGTTACGACGTGGCGCACAGGGTCCTCGACCCGCTCCGGAGCAACCTGGTAAGGATCCGACTTTAAGTCATACAGCAGCCGATCGACAGGGGCGTCAGGCGCGTAGCCGCGGTGGACGACGTACGTATAGCGCTTCGTGCGAACGCCGCGCCAGCCGTAACGCTTGTTATCGAGGCTCGCAGCCTCGAACTCGCGGATTGCCGGCAGCCGTCCCGGAAAGGCCGACAGGAACGCCGACGTCACTAGAGGCGGCGTACCGCCCCGTAACGAAGCCGACAAGTCGGTTCCCTCCACCGCAGGCGGCACCTCGCAGCCGGCCAGCGTCAGCAGCGTCGGCATGTGGTCGACGCTGTTCAGCAGGATGTCGGACGTTCCTGCCCGAATCCGGTCCGGCCAGCGGATCAAGAACGGAATGCCGATCGACTCCTCGTGCCACGAATGTTTCGCCATCAGCCCGTGGGCCCCCATTAACTCGCCGTGGTCCGCAGTTAGGACGACGATCGTGTCGCCCTCCAGTCCGAGCTTCCGAAGCGTCTCCAGCAATCTGCCGAACTGCTCGTCGATGCCGGTAACCGCGGCGAAGTAATCGCGCATATATTGCTGCAGCTTGTCTACCCCGCCTTCCATCGTCTCGCCGGTATGCGCCGTCAGCGGTTCGGCCTTCACGTTCGGCCGCAGCGGCATATTCCGGCCCTCGTACAGCTTCCTGTACTTGTCCGGCACCAGCTCGAAAGGGCTGTGAGGCGGGTTCCACGAGATAAACAGCGCGAACGGCTTATCCTCCGCGCCTCGTGCTTTGCGCGATTCCAAGAAGGAGATCGCCACATCCGTCTCGTGCTCCGGCGACCACTGCTTCACGCCGATCATCTCAGGCGTGTCGCGCCAGTAATGCGGCTCGAGATGATGATCGTAAGCGCCGTAAGAATACCAGAAATCGAAGCCATGGCGCTTCGGTCCGGGCGGCGTGTAGGCATCCCAGTCGCGGGCGCCGGAAGGCGGCTCCGGCGTCACATTCTGCTCCGGCAAATCAAGATGCCACTTGCCGATATACCCGGTATCGTAGCCGGCTTTCTTGAGCACGTCGCCGATGCCGGTTTCGTCCTCGCGCAGCATGATATCCGCGCCCAGCTTGCAGTTCGTATACACGCCGGTCGTCAGCGGATATTTGCCGGTCAGCAGCGCGGCGCGATGCGGCGAGCACAAGGGCGTGCAGCTCAGAGCATTGCCGAGCGACAAGCTTTCTTCCGCAAAACGGTCCATATGCGGCGTTATAACCGGGTCCTCATTGCGAAACCCTACCGCCTGTCTCCGCCATTGATCGGCGAACACGTATAAAATATTCGGTTTCTTGCCAGCTTGCGTCATGAACATTCCTCCAGCTGTCGACTCTAAGTTGGGGGGGGGGCCGCAAAGGACCCGATATTCTCATCTAAGGATCGAGTCATTGGGAAAAGCTTACGCCCCGTCACTTACCCCTTCACCGCACCCGCCGAGATACCTTCGATGAAATGGTCCTGCGCCATGAAGTATACGACCAGCGTCGGCACGATCGCCGATACGGCCGCCCCCATAAGCAGTGCGTATTCCGTCCCGTATTCCGATTGAAAATGCTGCATGCCGAGCTGCAGCGTAAACAGCTTATCCGAGTTTATATAAATGAGCGGCCCGAGAAAATCGTTCCATGAATGCATAAAGGTGAAAATGACCAAACTCGCGATCGCCGGCCGCATAAGCGGCATCAGAATGCGCAGGTAAATGCCGAACTCGCTTAAGCCGTCGATCCGCGCCGCCTCCGACAATTCCTCCGGAACCGACATATAGAACTGGCGAAACAGAAACACGCCGAACGGGCTGAACGCCCCGAGCAAAATAAGCGACCAGTGTGAATTGATCAAGCCGAACTGCTTCATCAGCAAAAATTGCGGAATCATCATTACCTGGAACGGAATCATCATCGTCGCCAAATACACCACGAACAGCTTATCCCGCTCGGGAAAACGCACCTTCGCGAACGCGTATGCGGCCATAGAGCAGGTAATCACCTGCAGCACCGTCGTGATGACGGCGATTTTGACCGTATTCAAATAGTAGGTAAGAAACGGAACCTGCGTCCAAACTTTGACGTAATTATCCCAATAGATGGTGCTCGGAATCCACTTGATCGGAAACCCGAATATTTCCGCCTCCGCCTTAAGCGACGCCGACAGCATCCATACGAAGGGCACGACCATCGACAGCGAAACGATCGTCAACAGCCCGTACAAGATTCCTCTCCGGAGCAGCGCGCCCGGCTTATTTTTGCTGCGCGAACCGGCGGCACCTCCGCTTCGAATCACTGCTTCCATATTGCGTCACCTCGCTTGCTCTAGTAGTTAACCCATTTCTTCTGGCCCCGGAACTGAATGAGGGTAATAACCAGAATGAGCGCAAACAGCACGTATGCCATCGACGACGCATAGCCGTACTCGTAGCGCTGGAAGGCCGTATAGTAAATATCGTAGACGAGCACGCGCGTCGCACGCCCCGGTCCGCCCTGCGTCAGGACGTATATCAAGTCGAACACCTTGAACGAATTGATGATGCCGATAATAACGGTAAAAAAAATGACGGGCGACAGCATCGGCAGCGTTATTTTACGGAATCGAACAAACGCGCCTGCACCGTCGAGCTCGGCCGCCTCGTATAAATCTGCAGGAATTCCTTGCAGCCCTGCCAAATACAAAATCATATAATAACCGACGGAATGCCAGATGTTCACGATAATGACGGATAGGAGCGCCCATTGCGAGGAGGCGAACCAGCCTGGAGGATGATCGATCCCGATGCTGTGCAAAAACCCGTTGATCGGCCCCATCGTAGGGTTGAACAGCAGCTGCCACACGACCGCTACTGCGATTGTCGATGTAATGTGAGGAAGAAACAGCGCCGTACGGAAAAACTTGATGCCTTTAATCCCTTTATTTAGCGCCACTGCGGCGACAATCGCCAAAAAAAGCGTGGCCGGCACCGTGATCACGGTCATAATGATGCTGTTGAGAAACGAAATGCGGAAGCTTTCGTCCGACCAGAGCCGGATGTAGTTATCCAATCCGATAAAGCGGATGTCGCCGAAGCCGTTCCATTCGGTAAAGCTCATGCCGAACGAGGCGAGGACGGGAAATAAAATAAAGACGACGAATCCGATGATGTTCGGCAGCAAAAAGCCGTAGCCGATCAGCCGGCTGCGCCTTACGGCCGCTTTGGCGCTCTTCATGAAGCTCAACCCCTTTTAAGATAACCCCACAAAGCGAGTGGAGCCTTCGTAGCGAATTCTTATTCCATTGCGGGGAGCCCCCGAAAACATTCTGTGTTAAAGGGCATGCGCTTCCGTTTTCGGACCTCACAAAACGGTTCGGCGCATGCCCCGATTGGCAACGACCATTAGCCGGATAGTTACTTTTTACCTGCCGTAAAATCTTTGCCGTACTTATCGGCCCATTCCTTCTGAACGCGCTCGGCGATTTTCTCAATCGCCTTGTCGACGGATTGCTCTCCGGTCAGCGCAAGCTGCGTCTCCTGCGTAAACACCGTGTTGACGATGATGTTTTTCACGCCAGGCAGGAAAGGATACTCCGGATATTCTTTTTGTTCAAGGAAATAGTGCAGGTTTTTCGGTTTGCGGCTGCCATCGCCGATGTACGCTTTCTTGATATCGTCGTTCGTGTAGCCGGTCAGGAATCCTTTGGAGACGAACTGCTTGGCGCCTTTCGGACCTGCCAGGTACTGCAGCACTTTATAGGCTTCGTCCTTATGCTTCGACTTTTTGTTGATCATGATCGATACGGGATTCGCGAGACTCGTATTGGCCGGCGAGCCTTCCGGATGCGGAACCGGAACGACGTCCCAGTCGAAGCTTATTTTCTTCTCGTCCTCAGCTTGGCGCAGCTGCGCGACATGCCAATCGCCGATCAAATTCATGGCGACGTTGCCCTTCTGGAAAGCGGCGTTGTAATGCGCCGAAGTCGTAATTTGCTCCGCCCATGGCATGATCGAGCCGTCCTTCTCCATATCGAGGCGGAGCTGCAGCCCTTTTTTGAACGGGGTCAAATCCTTGTCGATAATCGAAGCTCCGGCCTGGACCGACTGCATGTACCACGTTTGCGGCCACTGCTGCACATAAGCGCCGTAAACTTTATTCGCGCCTTCGCCCTTGGTCATCTTCTTCGAAAGCTCGCGGAATTCGTTCCACGTCATATCGGCTTTCGGATAAGGAATGCCGGCTTGATCGAACAGCGTTTTGTTGTAATACAGCATGTAATTCGATTTGCGGTAAGGCAGGCCGTACGTCTTGCCGTTTACCTTCGAACCGTCGTAGAGCGGTCCGTAGCCGGAAACGTCAGTATTGTTTTTCTTGATGTAGCCGTCGAGCTCTTCAAGAATGTTCGTATCGAGAAACACGTCCATCGTCCCGCCGATCAAATCGATATCTTCGCCCGAGGAAAGCTGCATTCTCACCTTCTCGTAATATTGCTTGACCGGAACGGTTTCAAAATTGACCGTAATATTCGGATTCTCTTTTTTGAACTCCTCATACGCCGCTTTCATCGTTTCGAGATCGTCCGGCAGCACCGACATGCGGAGCGTGACCGGCTTTTGCTCGCCCTCCGCGCCTGCGGCCGGCGTTGGTTCCGCTTTCTTTTCGCCGCAGCCTGCTAGAATCCCGCCCGTCAGCACGACGGATAATGCAAGGGACAACGTTTTTTTCATTGCCATTTCCCCCTTACTCTATGATAAGATTTTGTGTACAAGGCAATTATATAGAGCAGCATGATAGGACATAAGGTGAAAGTTTTATGCCCCTTTCCCTCCTACAGGCCTCAAGGGGGTGTATCGATGATTTTTTTGACGGTACTGTTTCTCATCTTTTCGGTGTTGTTTACGTACAAACATTTGACAAGCGTGTCAACCCGGTTCCTGTACGGCATTATGCTGGGCTGGGTGCTTTCGTTCGTTTCGTTTATTTTGTACCTAAGCAAATTCAACTATTATTACAACGTGATCAGCCGTTTTTTTGACTTCAGCCCCGGAACGTGGAACCATCTCGTTCTCGTCAATTTCAATCCCGACGTACTGATCCGGATGCTGAACGGCGGCGTTATTTTGTTTCAATTCTCTTTCCTCTGTTACGCGGTCTCGTTCGTCAAACGGTCCAAAAAAGGGAAGTCCCTGTACGTGTACGCGCTCATCGGACTCGTCTCCGCCATTCAGCTGGCATACTACGATCCAAGCATCAACCTGCTTCTGCAGGACCGGTTCGGCGGTACCTCCGCGGAAGGCCGCGCCCTGTTCGCCGCGGTGACCCAAACGCTCAACACCGGCTTTCAGCTGGCCAATTACGGCTATTTGCTGCTCGCTTTCGGACTGCTGCTGAACGATTATTTCAATACGCCCAAAATCAAATTTTTGAAAAACTACGCCCTGTTCAATATTCTCACCCTCGTCCCGGTCGCGGCCATTCACGCGCTTACGTTCAACTGGGCGCCGAAGGTGCTGGTCAAAGCGACGGTCATGCCGGGCTATCACAATTATTTGCAGCCACAGATCGGCACGTATACGGCGGTATTCAACGTCTTTCCGTATGTGGCGTTCGCCGCGCTCGCCTTCATGATTGCAGTTATCGTCAAATACAGCTCGATCGAAACGTATCACCGCAACCGCGACGTGCAGATAAGCAAAAGCATCGACACCGCATCCCTTGGCGTCAGGGCGTTCACCCACGCGCTCAAAAACCATCTTCTTGCCATTCGTTCGGAAGCGGAGTTTTTGAAGGAAAAGCATGCAAACGACAATGAAACCGCATACAGCCTGGAGCTGATGCTCGATTCCTGCGCCAAATCGTTTGAAAGCATCGATTATGCTGCCGATAAGCTCAAAACGATCGAGCTTAATCTCCAGCATACGGTGCTCGATGCCCCCGTCCGAACGGCGCTGGCACGATTTCAAGCGTCGAAGCGCCAGCATGCGCAGATCCATTTCCGTCTGTCCGGCGACATCCCGGCTGTGTACATGGACGAGTTCCATATGAGCGAAGCGGTGTTCAATATCGTCGAAAACGCGCTCGAATCGTTCGGGGACAGGCAGGACGGCGTCATCGAAATCGAGATCGGCCAGCAGAACGGCTGGGGGGTCATCTCGATCCGCGACAACGGTCAGGGCGTACCGTCCGAGCATCTGGACAGCATTTTCTCTCCCTTCTTTACGACCAAGTCGTCCGTAACCAACTGGGGGATCGGCTTGTCGTACTGCCACAAAATCGTAGCCGCGCACGATGGCGACATTACAGTCGAAAGCGGGCCGCAGGCGGGCACGTTGTTCAAAATCGTCTTGCCAACGATCTGATCCGCAGGCATAGGGGGAATAAAACATTCCCCTTGCCAACCGTTCCAAAGCTAACTATAGATAGTTCAGAGGGAGGCGAACGCGTCATGGAGCCTAAAATCAAACTGCTCGTGGTCGACGACATGGAAGCGCACCGCAGACGGCTCGAAAGAATTGTCGCGGAATGTCCCGACATGGAGGTCCTCGCATCGGCGAAGTCGGGCTACGAAGCCGTGCTCGACGCGGCCATGCATCAACCCGATATCGTGCTGATGGATATCGAAATGGAAGACGCCATGGCGGGCATCAAGGCGGCGAAGCAAATCCACGAAAAACTGCCGCACATCAAAATCATCGTATTGACGGTGCATAAGGACGACAATTTTATTTTTGCCGCTTTTCAGTCGGGCATTATGGATTACGTCCTCAAGACCGCGCCCAAGGAGGAAATCGTCGAAGCTATCCGCTCCGCCTATCAGGACCGTTCGCCCATCCGGCCGATGATCGCCCAGAAAATAAGAAGCGAATTCCAGCGCGTCAAGAAGACGGAGCAAAGTCTGCTGTACGTCATTCAAATCATATCCGAGCTGACGCCAAGCGAGCTGCATGTGCTGAAGCTGCTGTGCGAGAACAAGCCGCGCAAAAAGATCGCTGAAGAACGCAGCGTCGAGGCCGAAACCATCAAGAAACAGATCGGCAGCATTCTCAAAAAGTTCCAAATGGACAATATCGCCTCCGTTATCGCAAGCGTCAATGAACTGAACATTTTTGAAATATTGAAAAAACTGTAGAAAACGAAGGCGAACCGCCTTCGTTTTCTACGTTTCTCCCTTCCGTCATTCGATAGTTTCCTTCTTGACGGTCTAATGGAAGCCGGCTTACACTATTGTTTAGCCGACTAACGTTTAGTCGGCTAACTAATAGCCGAAACCGGAGGAAACGATGAATCTTCACCAAACCAATTCGCTCACTCACCTGCTCGTGCAAGTGATGAAGCTGCACCGCCATAGCATTCATCTGCTTATCCGCGACTTCGACGTGCATCCCGGTCAGCCGCCGCTGCTCCGCCATTTATCGGAGCGAGACGGACAGAGCCAGAAGGAGCTGGCCGGCAGCATGCAGATAGCCCCTGCGACGATGACGGTCATGCTGAAGCGCATGGAGAAAGCGGGACTCGTCTACCGGCGGCCGGACGAACGCGATCAGCGGGTTATCCGGGTCTACTTGACGAAGCAGGGCTGCGAAGCGCACGAAGCCGTAAGGGAAGCGCTGCGTGAACTGGAGGCGAAATGCTTCGAGCATTTTACGGAAGAGGAAAAAAGCTCGCTCCGTCACATGATGCTCCGTGCGCATGAAAACTTGACGGCCGTCCCCGGCACCATGCAGCCTATTCGCAAACGAGGTGCCGATGCATGAGAAACCTGATCGTTTATGTAAAGCCTTACTGGAAGGCGGCTGTCTTAGCGCCTTTATTTATGCTGCTTGAGGTATACATGGATTTGCTGCAGCCGAAGCTCATGGCCCAAATCGTCAACGTCGGCGTTGCGGAACGCGACCTGGCCAATATCTGGCAATCCGGCGGCATGATGCTCGGCATTGCGGTTATCGGGCTGATCGGGGGCGTAGGCTGCACGATATTTTCCAGCATCGCATCCCAGCACTTCGGCGCCGACGTCCGCAAAGATTTGTTTCAAACGGTGCAAACGTTCTCGTTTCGCAATCTGGATACATTCCAAACGGGCTCGCTTGTCACCCGCTTGACCAACGACGTCGTTCAATTGCAAACATTCGTGCAAATGACGCTGCGCATTTTCGTCCGTGCGCCGTTTCTGTCGCTTGGCAGCGTGATCATGGCGATCACGATCAGTCCACGGCTCGCCCTTATTATGGCCGTATCGATTCCTATCCTGTTCGTCGTCTTGTTTCTGGTCATCCGCTATGCCTTTCCTCTTTTCTCCAAAGTGCAGAGCAAGCTCGACGGCGTCAATACCGTCCTGCAGGAGAATCTGACGGGCATCCGCGTCGTTAAAGCGTTCGTCCGTTCGGAGTTCGAAGGCGAGCGGTTCGGCCGCGCCAATCGGGATTATATGGATATGGCCATGAAGGCGACCCGAGCGATTGCGCTCAACATGCCGATCATGCAGCTGATCATGAATGCAAGCGTCGTCGCTGTGCTTTGGTACGGGGGCCAGCGCTATTGGACGGGAGACATGCCGATCGGCGACTTGATCGCCTTCCTCAATTATGTGACGCAGGTGCTGTTCTCTCTGCTGATGGTGGGCATGATGATCATGTCCGTTTCTCGCGCCAAGGTTTCGGCGGCACGCATCAACGAGGTGCTGGAGACGCGGCCGGAAATTACCGATACGGCTGACGCCGAAGGAAATTCGGTGCGCGCCGGCAAAGTCGCGTTCAACGATGTTTCGTTCGGCTACGATACCGGGCGGGAGCCGGTGCTGCGCAATATTTCCTTTACGGCCCAGCCCGGTCAAACGGTTGCCATACTCGGCGCCACCGGCTCGGGCAAATCGAGCCTCGTCGGTCTAATCCCTCGCCTTTATGAAGCTTCGTCAGGCAGCGTGACGATCGACGGCACCGATGTCCGCCATATCGCGCTCGATCACCTGAGAAGCCGGATCGGCATGGTATTTCAGGAATCCATGCTGTTCACCGGCACGATTCGCGACAACATCCGCTTCGGCAGAACGGACGCATCGCAGGAAGAAGTCGAAGCCGCGGCACAAGCCGCTCAAGCGCACAACTTCATCTCCCTCATGCCGGATGGCTACGATACGGTTCTCGGGCAGCGGGGCGTCAATTTGTCCGGCGGACAAAAGCAGCGGGTTTGCATCGCGCGGGCGCTGCTCGTCAAGCCCGGCATTCTGATTCTGGACGACAGCACGAGCGCCGTCGATCTCGGTACGGAATCCCGCATACAGAAGGCGCTCAAGGAATTGATCCGCGACAGCACCTGCTTTCTGATCGCACAGCGCATCTCCTCGGTTCTGGATGCCGATACGATCATTTTGCTCGAGGAAGGACGCATTGCCGCGCAAGGCACGCATCGCGAGCTTATGGCCGTAAGCCCGATGTACCGGGATATTTACCGCTCGCAGCTGGGGAAGGAGGATGTCGTTTATGTCTGATTCTCCTAAACGCGAAGAAGGAGCCTTCAAGCAGCAGGGACCCGGAATGGGACATCCCCCGGGCATGCCGGGCGGTCCGGGACCGGGCGGCGGTCGCGGCATGATACCGAAGGTGCGCGCGAAGAATACGTCCGCTACGCTGCTGAGAATTTGGCGCTATTTGGGCAGACAGCGGGCCGGGTTGGTCGGGGTGTCGGTTCTAACCGTGCTGAGCTCCGCGACGGCATTTCTCGGGCCTTACTTGATCGGGATTTCCGTCGACCGCTACATCGTGTCGCGCGACGAGCAAGGCCTGCTCTGGCTATGCATGCTGCTGCTCGGCGTTTATGCATTCAGCTCGGTTATGGCCTGGGTACAGGCGTATGTCATGGCCGGCATCTCGCAAAGAACCGTATGGGAAATGCGCCGCGATCTGTTCGAACGGCTTCAGAAGCTGCCGCTTCGCTTCTTTGACGGCAAGACGCACGGCGAACTGATGAGCCGGACGACGAACGACATCGAGAACGTCACGAACGTGCTCAACCAGAGCGTGACGCAGCTGCTGACCAGTATCCTGACGCTTGCCGGCTCCCTAGTCGTCATGCTTGGCCTCGACATCCGGCTTACCCTGCTCTGTCTCGCGACGATTCCGCTCGTCACGCTCGTGACCGGGCGTATCGCCAAGTACACCCGCAAACATTTTACCGGGCAGCAGAAGCACCTGGGCGAATTGAACGGATTTATCGAAGAAACGATTTCGGGGCAGAAGGTCGTGAAGGCGTTCCGCCGCGAGCGCATTTCGACGGAAGCGTTCCAGTCGATCAACGGCAAGCTGCGCGATTCCGGAACGAAAGCCCAGATCGTATCCGGCCTGATGGGGCCGGTCATGAACGTGTTCAACAACGTGAGCTTTGCGCTGATTGCGGCCGTCGGCGGCTGGATGGTGCTCCGGGATTGGACGACGATCGGCGTCGTCGTCAGCTTTCTTAACTACTCGAAGCAGTTCGGCAGGCCGATCAACGAGCTGGCCAACCAGTTCAACATGATCCAATCGGCCGTTGCCGGCGCCGAGCGGGTATTCGAAATCCTCGATACCGAGACCGAATATCAGGCGGACGCCTCGGCACGCAAGCTGGAGAGGGTTAGCGGCGAGGTCGCGTTCGAGAACGTCTCCTTCGGATACAAGGAAGGCTCGCCCGTCCTGAAGAACGTTTCGCTCAAGGCGAAGCCCGGCGATACCATCGCCCTCGTCGGGCCGACCGGCGCCGGGAAAACGACGGTCGTCAATCTGCTCACCCGCTTCTACGACATTGAGAGCGGCACGGTGACGATCGACGGCGAAAGCTTAAACGCCTACGACAAAAACAGCCTGCGGCAGCAGCTTGGAATCGTCCTCCAGGACGCCTATCTGTTTTCGGATACCATTCGCGAAAACATTCGCTACGGGAAGCTGACCGCTACCGACGCGGAAGTCGAAGCCGCCGCAGGGCTGGCGAATGCGGACGGCTTTATCCGTAAGCTTCCTTACGGCTACGATACGATGCTGACGGCGGAAGGCGGCAACCTGAGCCAAGGCCAGCGGCAGCTCGTCACGATTGCCCGGGCAATATTGGCGGATCCCGCCATCCTCATCCTAGACGAGGCGACAAGCAGCATCGATACGCGGACCGAAATGCATATTCAGGAAGCGATGAAAACGCTGATGCGCGGACGTACCAGCTTTGTCATCGCGCACAGGCTCAGCACGATCCGCGATGCCGACGCGATTCTCGTCATAAGCGGCGGCGAAATTATCGAACGCGGCACGCACGAACAGCTTTTGGAGCGGCAGGGCTTCTATTACGAGCTGTATACGAGCCAGTTCAAGCGCGTGGTATAAGCACGATAAGTACGATAAATTACGATACGCTGCGAACTCGCGCGACTTCACGTTACGAAGCCTATAATCACGAAGAAGGAGCTGCCCTAATCGGCAGCTCCTTCTTCGGTTCTTCGTCGTCAACATCCCCCTGGACTAAAGCGGATGGACGATCCCAAACGTCAAAACGTATTCCCCGTCTTCTTCTCGACG
Organism: Paenibacillus litoralis; assembly: GCF_046244365.1. Lineage (NCBI taxonomy): Bacteria > Bacillati > Bacillota > Bacilli > Caryophanales > Paenibacillaceae > Paenibacillus > Paenibacillus litoralis. The sequence continues at coordinate 6,731,991 of NZ_CP176395.1, forward strand.
GCGTCCTTCAACATCATGAACACGTCCCCGTCGGTCAGCTTCTCTTTATTGCCGATCCCATCCACCGTCGCTTTACTGAGCATGCCCTTGCTCTCCAGTTCGGCCTGAGCGTCGTCCTTCCCGGCTTGCAAGCCCGCAGCCAGCGCGATCGTCAAGCTTGCCTGCTGCAAGCTAAGCGACTTTTTGGCAGGCTCCTCCAGCCCTTTCAAAGCAGCGGACGGATCGCCCTTGAAATGGTCCTTATACATCCTCCGCACGCTGTTCATTTGATTGACTGCTCGCTGCGGATTGGATACGTTGTCCAATTGAAACGCCTCGTTGTTGTAGGAGCCATAAGCAATTCCCATATAAACGGCCGCTTTGAGTCCGGAATACGCTTTATGCTTCATGAACGGCTGCTTCTCCAGCTCATAAGGCTTCAGCTCCATGCCTTGCTCGTTCAGCCGCTTCTGCAGCTCCGCGACGAGCGGCTTCGATTCGGATAGCTTCCGGAACGAAACCCCCTGCTCCACGGCCAGCTTGGCTGCCGCTCCCGCCGCTTGCCCTTCCGCCATGCCGACCGGGATGACCCGGGAGCTGCCGTGCGCAAGCGTATCGTAGCTGGCGGATCGTCCGACGACCAGCAGGCCGTCCACATTCGGCGGCACGATGCTGCGGAACGGCACCGTATACCGGAGCGGATGAACGACGACGGCGCCGTTGTCGTTCGGCGATAGACGCTGAATATCCGCCGGGTAAGAGCCGAAGGCAATGCGGTCCCACTGATCGCGGTTTTCCAGCAGATCGACGATCGAAAGCCGGTAAAGTCCCTCCATATGCCGCGTTTCGCGAACGTACAGCTCCGGCGCTACGGCATCCAGCTCCACGTTCTTGAACTCTTTATACTGCTTCAAATAGGCGACGACGTTAGGAATTTCCTTGTTGGCGATTTCGAACGCCTCTTTGCGCGACTCCTCCTTCAGTCCGTCGATCTCGAATATTTGCAGCGCATTGATTAAAATAGTGCCGTCAAGCTGCCTGCCGATGTTCAGCCCGCGCATTTTCGCGCGTTGCTCGTTAACCGGTTTGTAGCCTTTCATTTCTTCGCCGTATCCCCAAGCGGACATTTTGCTGACGCCGGTGTTGCTGTCTCCGTCCCCGTTTAGGCGTTTGGCGATAAGCTCCCATTCCTGATCGCCGACATTGCGCAAACGAAAAATGGCCGTGACCGCCATTCGCGCATTTTTGTCCCCGATATCCTCGCGTCCTAGCGTGAACGGAACCCCCGCCGCTGCGGCGACGTCCGCATCCTGGGTCGCGTCGATGACCGCTTTCGCCGTTACTTGGCTTTTGGTTCCGTCCGCCTTGGTGACGGCAACCCCTTCGAGCTGCGACGACGCTCCTTGCTTGGCAACGATCGGCTCGACCGCCTTCGCCGTCATATAGAGATCGATGTTCGCCTCCGCCCGAACGATATCGTAGAAGGCGTTCGCCGCAGTCGTAACATCGAACGAGTGGCCTTCCGTCTTTTTGTACCATTCCGTAAAAATCCCCTTGTTCAAATGATCCTGCTCCCGGCCCGGCAGCGGAGCCGACGTCCGATCCCAGTTCATGTCGATGCTGTTCAGCCAGCCTGCCGTCATCAGTCCGCCAAGCACCTCCCGGCCCCTGCTGTCGACCAGCAGCGTCTTAAGTCCGTTGCGCGCTGCCGAAACGGCGGCGCTGATTCCTTCCGGGTCCGTACCGACGACGACGACGTCATAGCCGCTTTTCAGCTCGTTAACGGAATCGACCTTCTTCAGTTCCCGCTTCTCCGGCTTTGCGGAGCCCGAGTAGCCTGCGCCCGGAACGCCGTCCGCCCCGTCCTTTTGACCTCCGTAATAGAGCATGGCTCCTCCGGCAGCAAACAATATACAAATCGATATAACGAGCAAAATCCATTTACGCGACATGATGCACCTCGAATTAATGTATTTGATTTAATGATCGATTTCCGGCGGCCGCTCGGCATCCCTTAGCCGATCGTTCCGCTCTTTCATTTGGTGAAGCTGCTCCTCGCAGAGGGATAAGGCTTGCGCCAGCGTAATCGTCCGCTCCGTCAGGGCGGAAACGACCAGCGTCACATGCAGCAAAATCGACATGATGGCCACGATCGCCAGCACGTACAGAAGCGAAGGCGCATACGAGACCTGCAGCCAGCCGGCTACCCGGTCCAGCCCGCTAGGGAATAAGGAGGCGAGCATCATCAGTCCGCTTAGGGCGAGCCACAAAAGCGAATACTGCTCCCTCAGCTTCTTCTTGCGGATCAAGCCGAGCGTAACGAGGAAGAAGACCAGGCTCAGCGCAAAGCACATATAAAAAACCGAAGCGCTCATACCGTTTCCTCCGCTTTCAGCCGCCGGGATTGCAGGAGAAGCACGGCCAGCGTTACCTTGATCATGTAGTACGCCGATTTCAGCGCTGTTATGCTCGACTGTCCGTACAGCCGGGGACGCATGCTGACCGGGCATTCGACGAAGCGCAGTCCGTGCTTATGCAGCAAAACGAGCGCCTCCACCTCAGGGTAGTCGGTCGGATACCGGTCCGCGAACAGCGCAATGGCCTTACGGCCGCATACGCGGAAGCCCGATGTCGTATCGGTCGCCTTGCGGCCGGTCAAGCGCGTCACGAGCCCCGACAGGAAGCGGATGCCGACCTGTCTCATCCGCGTGGACTGGTAGCCCGTCTTATGCAGAAAGCGGGACCCGACGGCCATATCCGCTCCGCTATCTTGTAATGCCTGCATGAGCTTATCCAGCTCGGCCGGATCGTGCTGGCCGTCCCCGTCGATTTGCACCGCGAACGCGTAGCCGCCTTTGCGCGCATAGCGGTATCCCGTCTGAACGGCTCCCCCGATGCCGAGGTTATACGGCAAATCGAGCACCGCGACGCCGGTTTGCCGCGCCCGCTCCAGCGTATCGTCCTTCGAGCCGTCATTGACGACGACGATGTCCGCATGAGGGACGTGAAGCTTTATATTTTGAATGACTTGCGCTATTTGGCCCGATTCGTTATAGGCCGGCACGATTATAAGCGTACTGGCGTCAGACTGGGAAAGCGGCATCGTTATCCCCCTTCGTTTTGCGTAAAAGTCCGTATGCCCACTTCGCCAGTCCGATCGCGGCAACGCCGACCACGATGATAATGAGCGGCATGGACATGACGTTGTATCGGTATTCCGGCACGAACGCGAGCCGGATCATCGTCATGGCTGCGACGACGGCAATGAGCAAGGTCGCCGCTTGCTTCCAGCGCCAGAGAAGCGCCAGTGCGGCTGCCAGACCGAGATAGACGAGCCAGCGGTGAAAGACATTCGGCTTGATCGCGGGCGGAAGGATGTTGTCATAAGGCTGGTGACCGCCCCCGAAATAGGCGCTGGAGTAAATGTAATCGAGCTTGCCGATCGTATACCATTCGATATATAGCCAGGGCTGTGTCGAAAAGCCTTTCTTCAGCCGTTCCACCGCTACCTCCATCTCCGTCTTTCCCTCCGGATCGACCAAGCCGTCATCGTAATTTTTGTACGGGTACGTACCGGCTTTGAACGGATTGGCTTGCGTTGCGGTTACGACCCATTCGTTCAACGTGACGACATTGCGGACCCACCACGGCATTAGTACGAGCGCAAGGCCCGCGGCCGAGCAGGCGAAAAGTTTGAGCGTTCTTTTCATATCCCGCTTCCATAACCAATAGAAGCCATAGTTCACCAGGAGCAGCGGCAAAAATTCCGGACGGACGAGAACGGTCAGCCCTAACAGCAGCCCCGAAACGAAAGCAAGCGGCCCGCCCGGCGAGCGAAACGTCCGGATTTGCGCGAACACATGGCCAAGCATCAGGAAGATGCCGAGCACCTCCGTCAACACTGCACCATTCGCCCATACGAATGGCGGATATACCGCCGCGGCGAATGCGGCTGCCAGACCGGCGGCGTCATTCGATAGCTCTTTGCCGATCCGGTATATGAGCCAGAGGGAAGCCACGCTTAGCAGCACTTGGATGTACCGAATCCAAGGCAGCGGATCATGCAGCCGATAATCGGCCAGCTTGTACACGGCGGCCATAAAAAGCGGATAACCCGGCGTTATTTTCGCATTCGGCTCCGTATCGGCATACGCGTAAACCCCATCCTCCAGAAGCTGTCTCGTCATGGCGTCATAATTGATCGAATCGGGGGACATTTCATGCTCGACCGACCTTAAGAAGTCGACTCGCAGCCAGCCTCCCGCAAGTAAAATGACAAGCAGCGCAACTGTGGCCGCAATTTTTCGCCTCATCTCTCCATCTCCCTCCGCTTCACTCCTGCAGTATACAAGGGCGGCATTAAGGACCTGTGAGGAGCGGCTTGCGAACCGCTTAAGCGTTTCTTAATAAAAATTAAGAACTTCCCTCTAAAAAATCCCATAAAAAAGAGGCCCGTTTTGGAAACGGCCCTCAACTTAAAAGCTTTTCTATTCGGCGGCGTTCGTCATCAGCGGAAATCTCGTTTCGAACACGGTTTGCTCCCGGCTGCTCCGAACCGTAATGCGCCCCCCGTTCAGCTCCATAATGCTTTTCGTAATCGCAAGGCCGAGCCCGGATCCGCCGGATTCCGACGAACGCGATTTTTCCGCCCGGTAAAAGCGGTCGAAAATATGAGGCAAATCCCGCGCCGGTATCGGTTCGCCATAGTTGACGATCTGGATGACCGCCTCGCCGCCGTTTCGCCCGATCCGGATGTCGACGAATTTGCCTTCCTTTCCGTAACGCACGGCATTCGAAATGATATTCTCGTACGCGCGCATCAGCTGATTGCCGTCCGCGTGAATGTACAGCGTCTCGTCATCGGCATTCATCCGATACGCCATGCCCGCCTTCGTCAAAATCGGCATAAATTCTTCAGCAAGCTGCTTCAGCAGGCCGTTGATGTTTATTTTTTTCATTTCGAGCATCGGGCCTTTGTCGTGAATCGACGTGTATTCGAACAGATCGTCGATCAGCTTTTTGAGCCGTTTGGCTTTCTCGTAGGCGACGTTGGTGTAGTAGCGGAATTCGACCTCGTCCTGATAACGGTCGTTTTCGATCAGCTCGAGATAGCCTAGAATCGAAGTAAGCGGGGTGCGAAGATCGTGGGATACCCCGGTGATCAGCTCGTTTTTGGACCGCTCGGCGTTTCGTTCCTCTTCGATCGACTTTTTCAGCTGCTTCGTCATGCCGTTGATCGTTTCGGCCAGCATGCCGAGCTCGTCGGACGATTTGGCGGCGATTTCGTAAGTAAGATTTCCTTTCGCAATCTCCTGCAGGCCGTGCATGATTTCGCCCAGATAACGGATCATTTTGCTGCTCAACATAAAGAAAAGCGCAAGGAACAGGAAGGCGCCGCCGACCACCATGACCGGAAGCGAACCGGTTTTCCCTATCAACCAATTGATCGGAGGCCTGTACACGTCCATTTTCGCCAGCCACGTACACAGTTGATAGAAGAGCAACACGATCGCCACGGATAAGCCCGCGCTGAGCACGAACACAAAGATAAATTTCCAGCGTATGGTGCGGATGAAGCTGTTTTTCATTCGGATCTCCTCGGATTCGATAAATTCGTTCGATACCGTTATTGGGCTCTGCTCGATCATGCAATCACCCGGTCACTCGATCACATACCCGATCCCCCATACGGTCTTGATGATTTGCGGGCTGCTCGGGTCCTTCTCGATTTTTTCGCGGATCTTGCGGATATGAACCATCAGGGTATTGTTGGACTCCAGAAAAGGGTCGTTCCACACCTCTTCATAAATTTGCTCCATGCTGAGCACGATTCCCCGGTTTCTGGCCAACACCTCCAGAATCGCGAATTCCCGCGGCGTCAGCCTGACTTCGTTCTGATCCACGCTTACTTTATGGGTCGCCACGTTGATCACGAGCTCGTCGATGACGATTTCGTTATCGTTCTTCGTGCGGGAAACGTTCAGCTGCCTGTACCTTCTGAGCTGCGATTTCACGCGGGCGATCATTTCGAGCGGGCTGAACGGCTTCGTGACATAATCGTCGGCGCCGATGCTGAGTCCCGTTATTTTATCGATCTCCTGCGTTTTGGCCGACAGCATGATGATCGGCATCTGCTTCTCTTCCCGAATTTTCATGCAGGCTTGTATGCCGTCCATCTGCGGCATCATGACGTCCAGGATGATCAGATCGACGTCGTGCTTCGTTAAGAGCTCAAGCGCCTCGGCACCGTTGCTCGCTTTTAGAAGCGTATACCCCTCGTTTTTCAAATAAATTTCCAAGAGGTCGATAATTTCCTTCTCATCGTCAACGAGGAGAATCGTTCCTCCAAACATGCCGAGCCCTCCGTTCCAGTAGATTGTCCCTATTATACAGCATGGGGTGATAAGGCAACTCTTAAAAAAAATTAAGGAGCCGCATTCCTTCAGCAGAGAATAAGCCGAAGAGAAGAGCGTATTCCCCTTCCTATCCTCGCATAGAAAAAGAACCTTCCACGACAGAAAGGCGTCCGGCGCCCGCACATCGTGTCCGGTTCTCTACTTCCATCCCTTACAGCCTGCCGCTACGACCCCCGCTTGTTCCGGCCCTTCACGTACACCGTATCGACAAAAGGCCGAATCCGGTCCATGATGCGCTGGCCCTTCAATTCCTCTTCGCCGTCCTTGCTCGTAAAGCTGAAGTGCTTCTCCAGCGCGTCCAGCTCGTAGTTCGACGTAAAGAAGGTCGGCTTCCGGTTCATCCGGTAGTTGAGGATCGCCCCCAAAACATGGTCCCGCAGCCAAGGGTTCATGTTTTCGGCCCCGATATCGTCGAGCACGAGCAGATCCGTCTCCTTCAGGAGATCGATCGTTTCCTTCAGCTTCTGCGGCTCCCCGAACATGCTCTTCAAGTCCTCGACGAATTCCGGCATGTATACGATGGCGCCGGTCATGCCGACTTTGGCCAGCTCATGCAGCATGTAGCACATCAAGAACGTTTTGCCGGTGCCGAACTTTCCGACCATGTACAGGCCGCGCGGCTGCAGCCCTTTTTCTTGCGTAAGAAAAATGTAGTCGATGATTTGATCGACCGCTTTGACGCGTTCCATATCGTTGTTGACGATCTCGTCCAACGAATATCCCTGCTGCAGCAGCCGGTCATCGACATTGAAGCTGTGGATGCGGCTCTTCAGCGCTTCCTGCGACTGACGAGCCGTAAACTTCCGGCAAGCGACTTTATGATCATAGATTTGCGAAGTCCCGGCGTTCTCGTCGATCGAGAGCATCGTGTAGTGCCCCTCCAGATCGTTCGGACACTTCTCAAGCCCCGGGCAATTGGCGCAATGATTCATTTCGAGCACGTATTGATGAATTTTATTTAAATTGAGACGGATGTCGTGGTCGGTTACATTCGTATATTTTTGCCGCCATTTGACGACGAGGGGGTCGGCCAGCAGCTCCAGCCGTCTTTGCTCCGCCCTCTCCAAGTATGCGCGGCTCGGTATCGATTTGAGCAAATCGCCCAGCGATTCCATGCACTACCCCTCCCTTACCGTAAAAATAGTTTCCCGTCAGGATCTATTTCGTTCCAGCCGCTGCGCCTTGCGCCTGATTTCTTCCAGCTCCTCCTGCGTAACGGGCGTGTCGTTCGGCTCGTTTGCGACCATCGGGATTTGCGGCTTTTGCTTGCCGCCTCCCCGCGTTCCGCGCTGGGAATAGCCGGGCCTGCGGTCCTTCTCTTGCGCGGCGCGCGCCGCCGCCTGCTCGCGGAAGCGCATTTTCTCGCGGATATAGTCGACCGCCTGCTCATAGCTGACGATTTGCTTGCCCAGCATGTCCGACGCAACCGCCTCGATCGAGGATTTGGCCCAAGAACGGCGGTCCGCATGAATGAAATGAATGAGGACGTTGATGACTTCTTCGTGAAGCTTATAGTTTAAATCTATTTTCTCGAAAATGTCGAGCACGCCGTCAGGCACGGAGCCTTGGGCGAAATAGCGCTTCAGAACCAGCGTATAAGGCTCGTTGCGGAGCAGCATATTATACTGATGAACGTTGCACTGGCCTTGAAAAATGGTCGGGACTTCGAGGTAGAAGGCCATTTCGACGGTTCTTTCCGCTTCATCCGGATTCGTTTCGGAAGACGGCTCGCCTTCCGTCGACGAAGCCATTGCGGAAGAACGGCCGCCGTCGATCGCTTCCATCTTGCGCACATACCGCTCCGCCTGCTCGTCCCGCCGCTTGTCCTGCCGAAAAAACAAGTTCGCCTTATACTGCATCAAATCGATCTGGAGCTCGCCTTCTTCATCGAACACGCCGTCCTCGTCAAGCAATCGGCAAGTTTCCTGCAGCGACAAATGATATTTCTTCGCTACGATATTGACCGCCGCAAGCTGGTCGGTCCGGAATTTGAGCGCTTCGACGCATACCCGGTTACGGGAGCCGCGCGGAAAGCGCATGATGATCTCGCTATAATCGAAGCCTTTGCTCGTTACGTCCAGTGCCGCCTTCGTTTGTCTTGCGGGAGCCGTCTGATAAAGCGCCTGCTCCAGCTCGTAATCGATCACCTGCGTGTTCAAACGGAATAAATCGTAGAACGGCACCGACAGCTGCTCCGCCTGCGACGCGGCCAGCTCCTCCGGCTCTTCGGCGATCAGGTGGTCGCGCAGCGAAAGCACCATATATTTGCCCACCTTGTCGCGAAGCAGGAGCGTCAGATGCTGGTTTTTGAAAAACTCGTTCGGCGATAGCGGCTGGGCCAACTGGTACTCGTAAATGTAATCTTCGCTTTCCTGCATAAACCGCCGCGACGTTTGAAGGAGGCCTACCGCTTCGAGCTTCGAAGTCTGTTCGACGAAAAACTTCCTGCCCCGTTCGCCCGGTTCAAGCTCAAGCGATAAAAACAGCCTACGCTGCTGCTCCAGCTCCGAAAATCCCGCCTTCTCCCCGGCAAGCTGCTGATAGAGCGTGGTGTAAACGCCTACGGCAAAAGCGCCGATCATCGGCTGATATATATTCGTGAGCATCCGGTAATCCATCCCGCTAAGCGCAAAATCGCGATAGACGCAAAACCTGTGGTGCTCGGTAAAGTGATGCATATTCGTCATTCGCATAATGCACAGGCTCCATCCGCTCCATAGTTTGTCCCTCCATTTTAACATAGAATCGGCCGCCCGGGGCAATGAAACTTCTTCAAGTCACGTACATCCGACGACTTCTCCGCCGCACTAACTGTAATTCCTCACGTTATTTTACTCCACGCTGCTTTTTAGGAGGACTAACTGTATTCCCTACATTTATTTTCCCAAAAACCAGCCATTTTCCTTTCCATCGCATTGATTACATGCATGTTTTCCAGTTAGTTCATTCATTCCTCCATAAAATGCAAAAAACAACTGTAGGTTTTACATTTGCTTTTCCGGCGGCTCAGACATCTTGCCTTACACTACTGTAAAAATTCCACAATTGAAGCTTCGAAACTTCCGAACATCCGCACTCCTTTTAGCCCTCCAAATCGCCAACTTCCAACCTCCAACCTCCAACCTCCAACTTCCAACTTCCAACCCCCAACCTACCGCGAAGTCATTGATTACCGCCCCTTCTTGCCTTGTGAAACAGCTCTTGCCGGCTGCTCCCGTCTTTCCAGCAAAAAAGCGCCTCCCGCAGGAAGCGCCTTACTGCCTTACATTCCGTTAGACCAGCGAAGCCGTAACCTTCTTCAACGCACGCGCAATGTCATGCATCGCCTGCTCGTCGGCCAGCAGCACGTTCTGATGCAGCCAGACCACTTCCTTCTCGCAGAGCCGCTCGCAAACCGGACAATCGTCGATCCGTTCTTCGCCGGTCCACTGCCGCACCTTCTCCAAGACCGCTTTGTTGCGGTTCAGCGGAATGTAGCCCGAGGTAGCCGGAATGCCCTCCGCCTGCAGCCTGCCGAGAATCTCCTCCTTGCCGGTCTTAGCGGTGAGCGCTTCATCCAGCTTGAACATATAGAGATGCCAAGCATGCCGCGTTACGCGCGGATCCCGCTTCAGCAGCCGTATACCGCCGATTTCGCCGAGCAAGCCGTTCAACATCTCCGCGTTGCGTTCCCTAAGCGCCATCTGCTCCTCCAGCCTGGACATCTGAGCCAGCAGAACGGCCGCCTGAAACTCCGTCATCCGCAGGTTCAAGCCGAAGCGTTCGTGCTGGTACCAGCCTCCTTCCGGTATGCGGCCGACGTTGCAGAAGGACCAAGCTTGCTCCCACAGCTCTCTATCATTAGTCAAAATGACGCCGCCTTCTCCGGCATTCACATTTTTGCTCGACTGAAAACTGAAGGTGCCGAAATCGCCGATTGCCCCGACGCCGCGGCCTTCCCATTGAGCGCCGACCGCTTGTGCGGAATCCTCGATCAGCCTTAGTCCGTGCTTGTCGGCTATCGCCTTCAGCCTCGTCAGATCCGCCGGCGCTCCGCCGATATGGACCGCAACGATCGCTTTCGTCCTCGGCGTGATGGCTTGCTCGGCTTTGACGGGGTCCAGCAGCAGCGTATCCTCCTCGACATCGGCGAATACCGGAATGACGCCGTATAGCAGGGCGGACGTCGCCGTCGCAATAAACGTGTACGGGGGCATGATAACCTCGTCGCCCGGCCCTACGCCCGCCGCATGAAGCGCCGCGGTAATGGCGATCGTCCCGTTGACCACCGGCACCGCATACGACGCATCGTGCAGCTGGCGGAACGCTGTTTCGAATAACGGCAGCTTTGCTTGGTACCCTTCCGTTTGAACGGCTCCCGAACCGCCCCATTTGCCTGACCGCAGCGCTTCGATCAGCAGCTTTTCCTCCAGCTCTCCGTAAACCGGCCATGCCGGAAACGGTTGTTGACGTACCGGAGTTCCTCCGTAAACCGCCAGTTTCTCCATCCCGAGCTCCCCCATTCGCTTCGATCTCCGTCCTTCTTTGGACGAGACCGGTCGTTATTGCTTCTTAGCCACTATCCTAATCGGAATGAAGGTGAACGATAGGCCAAAACCGAAACGATGTCAGCCATTTTTTAGCCTGCAAGACAAAAGATACTCCCGAACGACGGAGCCCGGCTGTATAATAGCACTAAACATAGATTCGCACTCGAGACGGGCCGGGAGGACGGGACGTGACCATTTATCCGGAATATCAGGACTTGCTGGAAGCGCTCGATATTAAAAAGGATCAGCTGCCGTTCTACATCGGCATTCATACGGTCGAGTCGTCCCCGCTGCATCATCACGACTTTGTGGAGCTGTCCTACGTATTTGAAGGCTCCGGGACGGAAACGATCAACGGGCGGCCGTACGCCCTTAAACCCGGCTGCGTCTCGTTTCTCCAGACGCATCATATGCACCGGATCGACAGCGACCCGGGAAAGCCGATCCGGAAGTACTGCTGCATGTTCGATATCAATATGCTGATAGGCTCGCCGTTCGACCATGAATGGTACCGTCCTTTATTCCGGCCAGGCGGCGCAGTGCAGCCGATTTTCAAGCTGTCTGCAGCCGACGCCGAACGGATGAACGGCATTTGCGAAGCTTTGCTGGCGGAGTACGGGAGCGAGGCGAAAATGGGGCGGAACAGCTTCCTGTGCACCAAGCTTGTCGAAGCGCTGCTCCTGTATGTTCGGAGCGGAAGCGCTGCCGAAGCGAAGCATGCCGGCGTTAGCCGCAGCATAGAGGGGGAAGGAGGCATATGGCCGATCCTTCAGCACGTGCACACCCACTATGCCGAGAAGCTGACGCTTGAAGATCTGTCCAAACGGTTTCATCTGAGCGTGCCGCACATAAGCCGTGCCTTCAAAGAGAAAGTGGGCAAAAGCTATCTCGACTACGTGCACGAGCTGCGTGTCGAAAGCGCCGCCACTCTTCTCATCTCCACCGATATGAGCATTACGGACATTGCCGTCGAAGCCGGCTTCGAGTCGTTTCGGACGTTCTCCCGCGTGTTTCGCGAATTCAAGGGCATGACTCCGAGCGAATATCGCGAATTGCCCAAACTCCAGTCCGCGAAAGCTTGACACCCGAACAAACGTACGGTATATTGGGAACAAATAAACAGTTGCGGCCTACGGAAGCACCGTAAGTCAAGGCATATTCGCCTTGCTTACCGGTGCTTTTTGCTATGTCCGCAACTGCAAGGAGGAATCGTTCATGAAGAAAATCGCTCAAACGCTAATCGGTATCGCCCTGCTCTCGTCCGTCGCTCTTACCCCACTCACGGCTTTCGCAGCCTCGTATGAGCTGTCGCCAACGATGAAGACCGCCTTTGACAAAATGGCGGCTGCCGACGGCAAACTTAGCGATAAATTGCCGAATCAATATGCCGAAATGGTAGAGCTGCAGAAGCAGGCTCTCGACTTGGATGCGTCCATCAAGTCTCTGCATGACGGCAATGAAGAAGCCGCAGCGGCCGTCCGCAAGCAGCTGAAGCTCATCGATGCCGATAAGCTGGACAAATTGAAGAAGGACGTCGAGCAAACGAAGGCGCGCTACAAGCCGGCGATGGACACGTACACGGCCATGAACAAGCAAATCGCCGCCGCCCGGCCGTTAAAGAACAAAGACTTGAACGCCATGCTTCGCATGCAAGCGGATAGTCTGAAAGTTGCGGTGCAGCTGGCCAGGCAAGATATCAAGCTAAAGGAAGCCTCGCTCAAGAAAGCGAAGGATTCGGCTGCCTCCGCCCAGAAGAAAATTACCGATTCCCTCAAGGGCATCGATCCGCTGGAGGACAAAATCAAAGCCGAGCGTGCAGCTGCGAGCAGCGTCAAGAAGCAGGCGGACGCCACATGGAAAGCATTCACCCCGCTCGTTAAAGCCGGCTCAGCCAAGCCTTCGTCAGATTCTCTCTCCGCCTTGGGCTCGCAGTTCCGGCAGATCGTTAACCATAAGCAAACGATCGTCAGCCTGGAGAGAAAAATCGGCGACATCCTATCGAATGCGAAAGCGCAGCTTCCGGCTAGCTAAACGTCTACCGCATGCGGCAATACGAAAGCGATAAACCCGCTTCGTCATCTGCAGAAACGCAAGCAGAGCGCACATAATAGCTCCGCTGCGCGCAAAAGCCGTCAGCGCTTGCGCCCTGACGGCTTTATAAGAAAATACTATTGAAGCCTCTTCGGTTCTTCCTTCTCGTCTTCCTCTACGTCGACGATGCCTTTGGTCGAATTGCGGAATTCGCGGAGCGTGTCGCCGAACGCCCTGCCGAGCTGCGGCAGCTTAGCCGGCCCGAACACGACGAGCGCAATCAGCAAAATGATAACAAGTCCCGATACGCCGATATTATTAAACATAATCGGTTCCTCCCTTCTTAAGCCTTGGCCTCAGCTATGTGATTGCTTGCCGGTAAGCGATTTTACGGGCATACCATCCGGAGACCAGAACGCTAAACTCGAATAACACGATGAGCGGAATCGTCACCGACAAATGCGAAACGAAGTCCGGCGGCGAAATGCAGGAGCCGATGATCGCCAGCGCCAGATAAGCGTACTTGCGCGTCTGGCGCAGCCTGCTAGGCGTCAGGAGACCTAGCCTCGTCAGAAACATAGCGACGACCGGCATCTCGAACGCCAATCCGAGCGGCAGCATCAGATTGAACAGAAACGAGAAATAGCGGTCGATCCCATACGTTTCCACGGCACCGATGCTCTGATTCATCGTCGTCATGAACCGGATCATCATCGGAAACACGACGTAATAACTGAACGATACGCCGGCCACGAACAACAGGAACGAGACCGGCACGTAAATGAGCGCGCCTTTTGATTCGCTCTCGGTCAAGCCGGGTCTCACGAACGCCCATATTTGATACAAAATGACCGGCAGCGTGAACAGCAGCGCGAACAAAAAGGCGCAGCGCATGTAGACGAACAAGCCGTCCGTAAACGCAAACACATTCCATTCGACCGGAGCAGCCAGCGGACGGGATTTCAAATAGCGCAAAATATCGGGCGCCGCATAAAACCCGAGAATCAGCGCCAATAGAAACGCGCCGCCGGCGATCATCAGCCTTTTGCGCAGCTCGGTCAAATGGACGATCACATCGTCCTGGATGTTCATAAGGTACCCCCGCAACCGATTCCCCGCCAGCGAAGCTAAATGGTGCGGCGGGGAACCCGTTTCATCTGAAACATGTTGTTGCAAATCTCGCTAAACCAGAGCGCCCGGCTGCTTCAAATATTTCGCTATGCCTTCCGCCGCCCGGTACGAGAATGCCGTCATCGTGCCGGTCGGATTGTAGCCGCTGTTATGCGCGAAAGCCGAAGCGCCGACGACGAATACGTTCTCGGCGTCCCACATCTGAAGGTAGTTATTGATTGCGGATGTCTTCGGATCCGCTCCCATCACGACGCCTCCGGTATTGTGAGTCGATTGATACGGCACGATGTTGTAGTTGGTCATCGAAGCGTTCGATTCCAGCTTCGCCGGATTCATTTCCTTCATGATCGCCGCTGTTTTCGTAGCGAGGAATTTGACCATTTCCTTGTCCTGATCCTCGAAATCGTACGTTATCCGGATAAGCGGGGTCCCGTACACATCCTTATATTCCGGATCGAGATCCATATAGTGATGCCGCCACGGCATGTTGCTGCCTTGCGCCCCTACGGAGAGTACGCGGTTCCAATACTTGACCGAGGCTTGCTTAAAATCTTTTCCCCAGCTGGGCGTTCCTTGAGGAGTCGGATTGACCGCGATCGGCCGCGTGCCGGTTTGCGTGAAGCTGATGTTGGCACCGTGAATGAAATTCAGATCCTTATGGTCGAAATTGTCCGCGTTGAAATCGTCGAGACAAATGCCCAGCGCGCCGGCCCCCATGAACGTATTGAACTCTTTGTCGTCAAAATAACCGACGGTGCTCCCCCCGAGAATCTGATAAGCGTAGTTGCGGCCGATGACGCCGGTGCCGTCGGTAGGGTTATACGGCTTGCCTAGCTTGGAAGTCAGCAGCAGCCGTACGTTATTGAACACGTAAGAAGCGAGCACCACCACGTCGGCAGGCTGTTCGAATTCTTCCCCGGTCATCGTATTGATATAAACGACACCGCTTGCTTTCTTGCCGTCATGCAGCACCTTCGTTACGTTCGAGAACGTCCGCAGCTCCAAATTGCCCGTTTTCTCGGCAACCGGCAGCACGGTGACGACGGGATCCGCCTTCGCCCCGTATTCGCAGCCGAATCGCTCGCAGAACGAGCAATATTGGCAAGCTGCGCGGGAAATGCCGTCCGGATTCGTATAGTTATCCGACAGATTCGCAGACGGCATCATGTAAGGGTGATAGCCGAGCTTCTTGGCTGCCTCTTCGAACATCTTTATGCCCGGCGTCTTCTTCATAGGTGGAGTAGGGAAAGGGCTCGACCGTTTGCCGACCATCGGATTTTGCTCCGGCTCCCCGGAGATGCCCGCCATTTTCTCGAATTTGTCGAAGTAGGGCTCAAGCTCGTCATAGGTGATGCCCCAGTCTTGAATGATCATGCCATCGGGTATTTTGTTCTTCCCGTAGCGCTCTACCGTCTTCGAATAGATTTCGAAGTCATAGGGCTGAAACCGGAACAGTTGTCCGTTCCAATGAATGCCCGCTCCGCCGAGACCGTCGCCCAGCAAGAAGGAGCCGTACGTACGCATGGGTAACGCCCGGAATTTTTCGCTATTGCGAAAAGTGATCGTCTCGCGGGAAAGATCCTGCATCAGATCGTAACGCTGCGCGTACCTCAGCTCATCATGGACCATAAAATAGTCTTCCGTCTTCCGGCCTTTCCCGCGCTCCAGTCCGACTACCTTGACGCCCGCTTTCGTGAGCTCGGCGGCCATGATGCCGCCCGCCCATCCCATGCCGACTATGACAACCGGCACTTTCGGTAATTTCGTAGCCACGCTCATGTCTCCTTAATGGTTCATATGGTTATGCAAGCTGGACGGCTCCATACGGAACGGTGCGTCTTGTTCAATAACGTTGTAATAGCTCATTTGGTCGCCCGGGTAATTTTTCATTTTCCAGCCCATCATATTTTGGTTTCCGCCATATAGCGGATCCGCATATACCCCCTCGATCGCGAGCGAACGAAACAAGCTGAAAAACACTTTGGAGGACAAGCCGTACGACTGTACCTCTTCGCCCTTCTCGAGCACCTTGAGTACTTCGTCCTGCTCCGCTTCGCCGAGCTCATCGAATGACTTAGAATATTTCTTCTGGCTGTATTCCTTCATGGCCATCAGCCCGTTCGTCACAAGCTCATGACGCTTGAAGCTGGATTGGTAGCCTTGCGTGGCTTCGGCTTTATAGAATGGCCCGATCATGTAATCCCTGGCATTCATGCCGTAAGGACCCGCCATTTGGTGATCGATATAGTAGGCGACTCCAAGCTCCTTGGCGCCCGGACCGATGTCATCCTTCGGAAAAATACGCTCCGCAGCCGCTTCGGCCAGCCGAAACTGTTCCTGTGTAAAAAACATAAGCGCTTGATTGTAATTGACGCTTTGCTCTTGGCCTTTGTCCGGGGTTGTCTCCTGCTTCGCCTCTTCCTTCTTTTTGAAGCCCCCCGTTAGAGCTGTCCCGACAACGCCGCCTACCACAAGTCCGCCGATGGCGAGTCCCGAATTCTTCAAAAAATTACGTCTGGAGTCGTCTCTCGGTTGATTGGAATGCTCTTCCGCCATGCTGCAACCTCCGATTTCCTTGTTCGAATATAGTAAAGGTAACCGTAGTATGAGCAGCCGAACGTTTTTTATTCCACATTAAGGGTTACTTGTCAAAATCATCTCCGTATAGCTCCGGCAAAAGAAAAAAGCAAACCGATTGCCCGCCTGTGCGGATAAAGGTTTGCCTTATAGAACTACGTATCGTGCAGTCGGTTTTCCCCGTCCTGAAAGCATTGCCCGGTATCGAAAGCCGCAGCCGCATACTCATCCGGCATGCATCCCGGCGCCGTCTCCTGCTTCCCTCCCGGCTGCTCGATGCCTAGACGCTGCGTGATCCAGCACTGAATGAGTCCGTTCATACGGGATGCCGCTTTTGTCGGTATTTGATGCTTGGTTCCTTTTAAATACAACAAACTGCTGTTTGGCAGCCCGCAGCGGAGAATTTGCGCATACCGGTGGAATAGACGGTCGTCCTCTCCGTACAGCAGCAGCATCGGGTGACGGATTTCATGCAACCGGGACGTACAGGAATAGCGGAGACTGCAGCGGAAATACTGCATGGCATTTTTCATATGATCCTGTACCGCGTATTTGTACATGTTTGCGAACGTCGCGGATTGATCCGCATTCCCCCTCGCGATCGCCCACGACAGCAGCCGCTTGGCTTCCCAGCCGGCAAGCTTCGTCCCGACATAGATTCGGCTCTTGAGCTGCCAATCGCTTACCTCCGACATCGCGCTGATCAAGATTCCCCCGTGGAAACGGCTCGGATAGCGCAGGAGGGCCTCCAGGGCCACGGATCCACCGGACGAATAACCTGCGACAAATGCTTTTTCCACCCCTAGCTTATCCAGCAGCTGGACGAGATCTTCGGCGATTAGCGGGTACGTAATGGGCGTTTCGGACGGGGCGCTTTTGCCGTGTCCGCGAATATCGAACAAAATAACCTTGAATAAATCCGGCAGCTGCGCCTTCTGGTAAGCAAAAACGGATTGACCCAGCAACGGCGGATGGATGAACACGATCGGAATGCCCGTCCCTTTGACATGGACATGCAGCCGCGTTCCGTTAACGTCGACGATCGGCATGCAGCCCCCTCCTTCTGTCTTCGTTCCTTCCTGTTAGATTTTCCCGTAAACAGGCAGGCCATACGGGGACGCCTGCATGGTCTGCCGTATAGGGAACAGCTTCTCCCTCTTACGTTTTGATAGTTCACCAAAAAAAGAGCCTTCCCGGTCACGGGAAAGCCCTTGCGTATTAAAACATTTTAAACCCTTTTACTCGAAGCACCCGTATCGTATGGCCGCTGGTGATCGCGCCTCCAAGACCGCTGATAAGCGGCAGCACGTCGGCAACCGTATACCCTTTCAAGTTCGTCCAGAACGACTCGGCGCCCCAGGACCAATAGACGAGAAAAATAACGAATGCAATATATGCGTAGATCGGGAACCAGGTCGTTTTCATCAGCATGTTGATTATGAAGCCAAGCCCGAAAAACATCGTAAACGCCAAAAAGATTAGCACGACCAATTGAAGCAAATCGATAATCACGAACGTACACTCCTTCCTACAGTTATGGTACAAATCAAGCGGACAAAAGTCAATTGGGGCGGTTGTGTACCTTTTGTGACAAATAGGCCGTGCGTTTGCTCTCGCCTCTTCCAATCGGCTACAATAAATAGCAGGAAACGTCGATCCTAGCGATCGAACGGCATACGAAAGGGTGTTACCGATGAGCGAAGCGGTTCAAACGTTAGAGGGCTGGTACTGTCTGCATGATTTCCGTACGATCAATTGGTCCTCCTGGAAATACATTTCCGAGGAAGAGCGCCGTCAAGCGCTCGATGAGCTTCAGTCCTTGTTCGCCGAATGGCGGCAGGTAGGCGAGAGCAAGCAAGGAAGCACCGCGACCTACACGATCGTAGGCCAAAAAGCGGACATCGCGTTCATGCATCTGCGCGAAACGCTGGAAGAGCTGAACGAGCTTGAAACGGCGTTCAACAAGTCGCTGTTTGCCCAGCATACGATTCCGACCTACTCCTACGTTTCGGTTGTCGAGCTTAGCAGCTACATGGCGAAGCCCGGTACGAATCCGATGGAGGATCCGGAAATTATGGCCCGCCTCAAGCCGGCGCTTCCGCAAACCAAGCATATTTGCTTCTACCCGATGAACAAACGCCGCGAAGGGAACGACAACTGGTACATGCTTTCCATGGAAGAGCGCCGCGGTTTTATGCGCAGCCACGGCATGATCGGCCGCAGCTATGCCGGACGCGTCAAACAGATCATTACCGGCTCGGTCGGACTCGACGACTGGGAATGGGGCGTCACGCTGTTCAGCGACGATCCGCTTACATTCAAGAAGCTCGTCTACGAAATGCGTTTTGACGAAGCCAGCGCGCGCTTCGGAGAATTCGGCGACTTCTATGTCGGCAACCTGCTTACCGCGGACAAGCTGACCCAAATGCTTAGCGACTAGCCTTCTTTATATCAATAGACAAACAAAAGAAACCTCCGAACCGCTTTTGAAGCGATCGGAGGTTTCCTTGTTTATGTTTGTACAGACGGAACTTGGCTCATTAAAGCGCAGCCAGATCGAATTGACTATTCGTCGTCGTCCTCGTCATCAAGCAGTTGCTCTTTGCTGCGCAAATATTCCTCGGTATCCCTGTCGCGCTGGCGCCCCTTCTCTTTCAGCCGTTCGATTGCGGGTAAAATAAGCGTGTCGATTTCCTTCTGAACCGTATAAACAAAATCATACCGGTTTTGCGTTTCTAGGAAATGGCCGACCTCGATGAGCGCGTTGTAACGGTCCAGCTCTTCGCGGGTCAGCAATCCGCGTACTTGCACGCTGCAGTGCCGCACTTCGTTTCCTCCTTGCTTCTCCATATCGTAACGGATCGTCCAAGCATAGTCGGTTACCCCGTATGCTCCCCGGCCCGGTTAAGCCGGGTTTCAAAAAATGCCCGGGCTTTCACCCGGGCATTCGCCGCTTTCATCCAAGCTATGTTTTAGAAGCGTCCTTTTTTCAATACGAGCGGAATGCCGCCAATAATGTACAAGTAACGCATATCGACGATCTTCTTCATCAGTGCGGCGCTACCGCCCTTGATTTTGCGGGAGCCGACGATACCGATCGCTTCCCCTTTGCCGAGAGACGCCACAACGCCTTTGTTCGAGAACTTGAACTCCTTCAGCGGCGCGTTGCGAATCGAGGCGACAAGGTTATTCGCGCAAATTTCGCCCTGCTGCGTAGCGATTTGAGCGGTTGGCGGGTACGGTCTGCCTTCCGGATTCATCACGATCGAGCAGTCTCCTACGATGAAAATATTGTCATGACCCGGCGCGCGCAGATGCTCGTCAACCTTGATCCGTCCGCGCATCGTTTCAAATCCGGCTTCCTCCAGCATATGATTGCCGCGGATGCCGCCGGTCCAGACGACGGTGGACGATTTGATCACTTCGCCCGTAGCGAGCACGACGCCGTCCGGCGTACATTCTTTGATCGCCGTTGCGATTTTGAACGTGACGCCCTTGTCGGCAAGCACCTTCATGCCGTATTCGACAAGCTCAGGATCGAAGCCTGGAAGCGCGCTTGGGGCCGCCTCGATATTGTAAATTTTCACGAGCGACGGCTCCACGTCAAACTCTTTACACAGCTCCGGAATGCGGTCCGCCAGCTCGCCGACGAATTCGATGCCTGTAAATCCGGCTCCGCCGACGATGAATGTCAAGTAGTCCGTCCGGGAAGGCTCGCGTTTGAATTTGGCAAATTGATATTCGATATGTTCACGGATGAGACGAACGCTGTTAATGCTTCGGATGTTCATCGCGTACTCGCGCAAGCCCGGAATGCCGAACGTTTCCGGTTCTCCGCCAAGACCGACGACCAAATAGTCGTAAGACAGCGTGCTCTCTTCAAGCACGACCTTACGTTCCTGCGGCTTGATTTGCAGGACGGTCCCTTTGACAAAGTCAATTTTAAATTCGTCGATCAGTTTCGAAATATCGACCCGGGCGTTCTCCGGGTTGTCCGTTCCGGCTGCCGGCATATGCAAATGCGTTGTAATATAGTGGTAGTCATGCTTGTTTACCAAGGTTACATCCGCTTCGTTATAATTTAATTCCTTCTGTAGACGAATCGCGGTTACAATACCGCCATATCCGGCTCCCAGAATGACGATTCTTGGTATACGGCTCATCTCATATCCCATCCGATTCTGTATATTTTGTACGGTCCCTATATGTGAAATTTTACACAATGCCTCTCAAAAAAAGATGTTCATTGCGTCCTTAGTATCCACGATGCTGGTCCGGATTATGAAAACCGCATGTTTCGACAAAAAGATTTCACGATAAGGCGACCTATTCTTATGAAATGATATAAAAATTCATGTTAAATAGCAAGAAGCATTTTTGGCTAAAAACCGAACATTATCGCACAATAAAGAGGGAAAACGGACCGTACCCCTCGAATGCTTACGATATTGTTCACAAATGTTGGTTTTGCACCCTGAAGATGATCAAAATTTCAAAATGTTATGAAAAAATGGTTTTCTTCCCCGTATGCTTCCGCTTATAATTGATAACGATTGTCATTTCGAACCGGAGGTGTCTTCGTACGTGGCAGAACAGCAGCAGCACGAATTTGTTGACGTAATCATAATTGGTGGCGGTCCTGCGGGAATGTTCGCCGCTTTTTATGGCGGTATGCGCCAAGCGAGCGTAAAAATAATCGAAAGCATGCCGCAATTGGGCGGACAGCTTGCGGCATTGTATCCGGAAAAATACATTTACGACGTAGCAGGCTTCCCTAAGGTACGGGCGCAGGAATTGGTCGATAGTCTGAGCGAGCAGATGAAGCATTTTCCGATCGAAACCTGCCTGGAAGAAAAAGTCGTGCAGGTGGAGAAGAAAGAAGAGCGGCACTTCATCGTCACAACGGATAAAGGCGTGCATCATTCCCGGGCCGTTATCATTACCGCCGGCGTAGGCGCTTTCGAGCCGAGACGCCTGGAGCTTCCCGAGGCGGCTCGCTTCGAGAAGAAAAACCTGCACTATTTCGTAAACGATTTGAACGCCTTCCGCGGACAAAAGGTGCTCATCAGCGGAGGCGGAGACTCCGCCGTGGATTGGGCGCTTATGCTCGAGCCGATCGCCGAAGAGGTTACGCTTATTCACCGCCGCGATAAATTCCGCGCGCACGAGCACAGCGTAGAAAATTTGATGAACTCGAAAGTGAAGGTCGTCACCCCGAAAGAAATCACAGCGCTGCACGGAACGGACCGTATCGAGAAATTGACGCTTACCGACTGCAAATCGGGTGAAGAAACGATTCTGGACGTCGATGCGGTTATCGTCAATTTTGGTTTTATCTCCTCCCTCGGACCGATCGCCGAATGGGGACTGGAGATCGACAACGGCTCCATCATCGTCGATTCCCGTATGGAAACGAGCATCCCCGGCTTTTTCGCCGCCGGAGACATCACAACATACCCCGGCAAGCTTAAATTGATCGCCGTCGGCTTCGGCGAAGCGCCTACCGCCATCAACAACGCCAAAGTATACATCGATCCGGAAGCGAAGCTTTCGCCTGGACACAGCAGCAACATGAAATTTTGATCGTTCCTCTTGCAACGGCAGATTGTCTGCTGAAGATTCTGCTCCCATGAACGGCATCCCGACAGCTTTCCGGAATAATGGAAGACGAAACAAGGGTATTCTATTCCCAAACGATGCTTGGGGAGGAATACCCTTGTCCTATTATTGTCCGGTATGCAACGGGTTACAGAATGCTGCCATCCGCTGTCCCAAATGTATGGAAAATGCGAAGGATTGCGGACGCTTCAACGATTTTCTCGGTCCATACGCGCCTTACCGCGCAATCGACGACATGAATCTGAGCAATGGCTTCTACGATATGGCCAATCATGTCTGCGTGCATGTCATGCACTGCGAATCGTGCGGTCATGAATTTCAGACCTATATCCATGAATGGGCGCAAGCGTAAAAACGTAGGGGCTACTGTGCTTGATTGTAGTAGGGAATATGCAGGTTTCTTCGCCTGATCTCCTTAAGCAGCAGGTTGATGAAATCCTGCTCCAGCTTCAAATCCACCGCTCGAAAATACGAGTCTACGAGTAGTTCGTTGCTGAGCAATTTCATCGCGATCACCCTTTACATCATTTTACAAATTATAATAGCATGTCCCAAAAAGGAGAACAAGCGTTCGAAATATCCACACCCCCTTGTGCATATCCTGTGAATACCATGTGTATAATCGTCATAATCCGCATATTTTCGCGTGTTAATATTGTGGGTAAGGTTATGCACAGCCGCTGATTCACTCTATTTATGTCGAAAAATATTTTCAGAAAGGTTCGATTAATTAGGTTCTATTCCTGTTCTTCCCCTTCAGCAACCTCCCATTCGATCCGGATCCGGTCATTTGCCCAATTTTTTACAAGAATTTCGATCGCCGCTTCGATTTCTTCTTCCGAAAGCTCTTCCAATTTATAATCATCAATCTCAATCATCCCGTCGATTTGCGCTTCTTCTCCCACTTTCATGCTGACCTTGACCTTCATGTGCGCCCTCCTTCCCGCTTCAGAAATCCTGACTCTTTATCCACAGCCATCTGTTCGTAACCGTGGATAGACTGGGGATATCACCCCTCATTCCCCGCACTGTCGCCTGTGAACATTGTGCACAATGTTATACACAAGCATGGGGATAACTGCACTCAAAAAGCCTCCCCCAATCGATTCCTGAAAAGAAATCGTTCGGAAGAGGCTGATTCCTCGTGAATCGGCTTATCGCCTTAGTCGTCGCATTTCTCCGGCGTACCTTCGTAGCCGGCCGGCTTAAACGAAGATCCGCAGCCGCAGGACGCTACCGCGTTCGGGTTGTGAATCGTGAAGCCCCCGCCCATGCCGGAGTCCTTGTAGTCGATCTCTACGCCGTACAAATATTTGGCGCTTTCTCCGTCTACGACGATGCGCAATCCGTTTTGTTCCAGCCACTTATCGTCAGCCTTCTCTTCGTCGTCAAAACCCATCCCGTATGAAAAGCCGCTGCATCCGCCCTCTTTAACTCCGACTCGCAGGAACAAGTTCGGCGTTTCTTCGGCGGCCAGCATTTCTTTAATTTTCTCGGCAGCTGAATCGCTGATAGTAATCATAAAACGATCTCCCTCCTCATGCTACATGGTTCGAAGCATTATTCGGACCTCTGCCTCAAGTATACCCCTAAAAAGGCGAGCTAACAAGAGGAAGCGGATGTTTCCGCGGTCCTCCCGCCGCCAGCCGCATTCCCGTTTACGCCGTTTTGCCGGCGCTAACTGCAGGCTTCGGGGCGCCTTGCTTGCTTCTCCCGAAACGGTTCATCCCGATGACGCCGGCAATGATCAGCACAGAGCCGATCAGGTGATAAACCGTAATCTCCTCGCCGAGAAAGAGCGCGCCCGCTGCGATCGATACGACAGTGGACAGATTGGAGAATACGCTCATTTTGGACGCCTCCAGCTTCGAGAGCACGTAATTGGACAATAGCGAGGTGATTAAGGACGAAATCACGCCCAAAAACAAGATCGCGATAAGGAACTTCCCATCGGCAAGCGGTGAGAAGTAGCCGGACAGCGTGCCATTCGAAACATGCCCCCAGACCGAGAAAGCCAAAAAGGTAACGAAGCCGAACCCCAGCGTCGCATAGCTCAGCTCGGTGGGACGAAACTGTTTGGTCAGCGACCGCGCAAGTACGCCGTATCCGGCGAATGTGAGGCAGGACATAAACAGCAGCGCGATGCCCGTCATGCTTTTGAGCTCGATGCCGCTTCCTTTCATGGCAAAAATGAAGACGACCCCGAACGCGGAAAGCAGCAAAGCCAGCTTCTGCTTCCCATTCGTCCTTTCCTTGAGCACGGCCGAGGCCAGCAGCGTCGTCAGCACGGGGGTGAAGGCATATAGTATGCCGCCTTCCGCCGATGAAGCATGAACGAGTCCGAACGCCTGCAGGGCGAAGAACGATGCCGGATAAAACAGTGCCAGCAGCAGCAGCTTCCCTAGCGGCTTTCCCTTGTAATCGAGCTTAATCCACCCGAATGCAACCGGTATCGTCATGACGGCGAAGGACGCGATGAAGCGAAACGCGAGCGTATCCATAGGACTTGCGGATTCCAGCGCTTGCTTGGTAAACAGAAACGAAAAGCCGATTATCGCCGCATTCGCGACTGCGCAAATATAAGCGAGCCATAGTCTTTGCATGGGGATCCGCCTCCTGGTCGGTCTAGTGTATGTTGCCTTACCCTGTATTTAAAATATGGCAAATCAACCGGCTGAACAATAACGTTTTGCGCTAATTGTATCGATACAGTACACTGATAAGAACACATTGGCCGAAGGAGCCCTCTATGAACAAATACGCCGAAATCATGAATGATATCGAACATAAAATAAAGACGGGCACCTACCCTTCCGGGCAAAGGCTGCCTTCGGTCCGGGCGGCGGCGGCGCATTACGGCTGCGGCGTCGGCACCATCGTTCGCGCTTATGCGGAGCTGGAGAAGCGTCACGCGCTGTATGCGATGCCTCAAAGCGGCTATTACGTCGTCCACAAGGAAAAGCCGCAGGCGCCGGAAGCGTCCGACGATACGATCGATTTTGCCTCGGCATCGCCCGATCCTGACGTCTTTCCTTATTTGGATTTCCAGCACTGCCTGAACAAAGCGATCGACACGCACAAATACGATTTGTTCACATACGGCGATTCGCGCGGACTGAAGACGCTCCGGCAAACGCTCGTTTCCCATCTGGCGAACGACCAGGTTTTTACCCGCGCCGATCATATGATCATTACCTCCGGGGTCCAGCAGGCGCTGATGATCGTCACGCGGATGCCTTTTCCGAACGGGAAAAAGACGATTTTGGTCGAGCAGCCGAGCTACGATATTTATTTGCGCTATTTGGAGATGGAACATGTTCCGGTTATGGGGATCCGAAGGTCTGCGGCAGGCATCGATCTGGAGCGGCTGGAGCATCTGTTTCAAGACGGGGAAATTAAATTTTTCTACACGATGTCAAGGCATCATAACCCTCTCGGCCTGTCGCTCAGCGCGAGCGAACGGAAAAAAATCGCGCAGTTCGCAGCCAAATACGACGTGTATGTCGTAGAAGACGACTATATGGCCGATCTTGCTCCCGACAGCGGCTTCGACCCGATCTACGCATACGACCGGTCCTCTCGCGTCATTTACTTAAAGAGCTTCTCCAAAATCATTTTTCCGGGCTTGCGCATCGGCGTGGCCGTTCTGCCCGAGCTTCTGGTGGATTCGTTTCACTTGCACAAAAAATATGCCGACATCGACACCTCTTTCCTCTCGCAGGCATCGCTCGACATTTATATCAAGAACGGGATGTATGAACGCCATAAGCATAAAATAGGGGCGATGTACGCAGAAAGAATCGCTGCGCTCACCGAGGCGCTGCGGCCGTACGGCGGCATGAACGTCAACCCGGACGGAAAAGGCAAGGAATTGCCCCATTCCGGCGTTTACAAGCAGCTTCCATTGCCCTCGACCATCAATCTGGACAGACTGATAAAACGTTTACAAAAACGCAAAATAAGCACCGTCGCAGGGACGGGCTTTTACTTGAGGGAGTCTATGGAGCGGGAAAAGTTTCTGCGTATCAGCATTTCAAGGTCTTCCGCAGAGAAGATCGGCTTGGGCGTACGAGCCATCATCGAGGAAATCAAAAGAAGCGGACCGGGGTATTGAGAAGCGTCGCGCACCGGCAAGACCCGATTACCTGGTTTGGACGGTCGAAGTCCCAGCTTAATTTTTGTGCCTGCGGCGTTTCTCCATCGCATAATGCTGAATCAACAGCTTGTCCAATTGTTGGCTGCATTTCATAACTTCCGGATGAAGCAGCCCATGCGAGCAGCCGAGCACGTTCATCTGCTGCCGAACTTGTTCGATTTCGCTGCAAATATCTTCGGAGTGACTGTGCACCATCATCGTTTTCACCGTATTCTCACCTTTAATAGGAGTGCATTAGTTCGTCTAGGTCATCGCCCGCGTGCCCGGAGAGCGTTTGTTAATTGCCGTTCAGACATGGGAAAATTTAACGTTAACACTAGTACCGTGAGATAGTATACCTTATTTTCAAGAAAATAGGAAACATTATTTCAACAAAAAAAGCCAATAACCGCGTTACATTTTGTATCCTTCCATTTTCACAAATTTGTCGAACTTTACACAGTCCCCTGTCAC
Source organism: Paenibacillus litoralis (assembly GCF_046244365.1). NCBI lineage: Bacteria > Bacillati > Bacillota > Bacilli > Caryophanales > Paenibacillaceae > Paenibacillus > Paenibacillus litoralis. The sequence continues at coordinate 6,758,882 of NZ_CP176395.1, forward strand.
ACTTTTGTCACCTGTATTGCCCCTGCCGGATAGGAGGTTTATAATGTGGGAAGTGAAGAAACCAATGGTCTACACGATGTAGCGGAATTTGGTTTCATTTAGCTCGTTTAAAGACATTGGAGGGATACCATGAACATAGCTATTCGAACGCCGGACAAGCAAATGGCCGAAATTGCCGAGAAAGTGAAAAACGGCGAGAGGCTGACGAAGCAGGACGGCTTGTTCCTGTATGAATCCGACGACCTGCTGACGATCGGGCAGCTGGCCAACGAGGTAAACCTGCGCAAGAACGGCAACAAGGTTTATTTCATCGAGAACATGAGTCTTTACTTCACGAACGTGTGCGAAGCGCACTGCGCATTCTGCAATTTCCGCAAGGATTTGGGAGACGAAGGCGCTTATACGCTCAGCGGCGACGAAATGGTCGAATACGTCTCCAAGCATTATCATCCGGGCGTTCGCGAATTCCACATCGTCGGCGGACACAATCAGCACATGCCTTTTCAATATTATGTCGATTCGATCAAAGCGCTCAAAAAGAGCTTCCCGTCCGTGACGATCAAAGCGTATACGGCGGCGGAGATCGAGTTCTACACCCGCATCAGCGGACTGTCGATCAAAGAAGTTCTCCAAGCCCTTATCGATGCAGGACTGGAGTCGTTGACCGGCGGCGGCGCAGAAATTTTATCCGACCGCTACCGCGACAAAATGCATGTCGACAAAGCATCCTCCTCGCAATATTTGGAAGTCCACCGGACCGCGCATGAGCTCGGGCTGCGCACGCATACGACGATGCTATACGGCTCCCCTGTCGAGACGCTTGAGGAACGCATCCAGCATATGATGTATTTGCGCGAGCTGCAGGACGAAACGAACGGCTTTCTCGTCTTCATTCCTCTGGCGCTGCAGCCGATCAATCCGAATGCGGGCATCAAACGCAGAAACTCCGCCTTCGACGATCTCAAAACGATTGCCATCAGCCGGCTGATGCTGGACAATTTCCAGCACATCAAAGCGTATTTCATCAACATCGGTACGCAGCTGACGCAGGTGGCGCTCACCTTCGGCGCATCCGATGCTCACGGCACGATCATCAAGGAGCGCATCAGCCATGCGGCAGGCGCGGTTACCCCCGCCGGTTTGACGCGCGACGAGCTGATCTGGCTGATTAAAGGCGCAGGCCGCATCCCGGTCGAACGCGATACGTTCTACAATGAAGTAAAAGTTTACGAGTAGTTTGGCATACTAAGGCATACACCCGTTAAGCGGCTGCTGAAGTTTAGAAACCCGTTTCCGCCGCTTTGCGGGAAGCCCCATAACAACTCTAATTACCAGCGAGGTCAAGAGGCGTGGACTGGATACTTGCATTGTTCCTGGTTTGGGGATCGCTGACCGCAGCCGCCGACGAGCAAGCCCGGCTGGATGCGGTGCAGCGTGAAGCGGTCGCGAAAGAGGAAGCCGCATTGTTTCAAGAGCAGGCGGACGCCGTACTCAAGGAAGATGTCGCCCTTCTTCCCGATACGACGTATCCGGGCGATGCCGTGCTCGTCCGTTCCAAGTCGCAGGGCGATATCGTTTGGCAAAATAAAACGTATCCCCTTCAGCCTTATGCGAACGGCTTTTACGCGATGTTGCCCGTAGCGATCGATGCCAAGCCTGGAACCTATACGATCGCCGGCAAAAAGCTGCAAATCAAAGCCAAAACGTTCGATGTCGACCGGCTTACGGTAACGAAAGAGCAGGAGCAGATGCGTCAGGATACGCAGCGGATCGCCAAAGATCAAGCGAAGATCGATTTAGCCCGAAGCAAGTCCGAGCCCGACTTCCTCTACAAGGAACCGTTTATTCTGCCTGTAGCAGGCCGTTTGACCACACCGTACGGCTACACCCGTTACGTGAACGGAACGTTTAGCGGCACGCACGCCGCGCTCGATTTGGCAGCCCCGACAGGCACGCCCGTCAAAGCGACGAACGCCGGCAAGGTCGTGCTGTCCGAAGAGCTTTACTTAACCGGGAATTCGATTTATATCGATCACGGCATGAATTTATTTTCACAATACGCGCATTTATCCAAGCTGCTCGTGAAGGCGGGCGACGAGGTAAAAGCGGGCGACGTCATCGGGGAAGTCGGCTCAACCGGCTTCTCAACGGGACCTCACTTGCATTTTACGTTCTGGGTCGGGAACAATCCGGTCAATCCGAATTTATTTTTCGACACGGTTCCCTTCCGCTGGAAACCGAAATGACCGGCCGGCCAGAAGGATAAATGACTGTAAATTTCGCACAGAGAGGGTTTCGCGCCAATCATGAAAAAGCTTGTCATTCTCGGCGGTGGGTACGGGGGTCTTACCATCGCGCATTCACTTCTAGAAAAGGATACCCCGGACGACATTTCGATCACGCTGGTGGACAGGATGCCGTATCAAGGCCTCAAAACTGAATATTACGCCCTTGCGGCAGGCACCGTTTCGGATCTCGCGGTCCGCGTTTCTTTTCCCGTCGATCCGCGCATCACGCTGAAGTACGGGGAAGTTACCGAAGCGAATCTGGAGCAAAAAGAAGTCGTATTCGCAAATGGAGAGTCGCTGGGATACGATTGGCTGATTATTGCACTCGGCTGTGTCGACAAATACCACAGCATCCCGGGAGCCGAAGCTTATTCCAACAGCATTCAAACGCTCTCCTCCACCCGCATCACGTATCAGCGCATCAACGACGTCGCTCCATACGGCCAAGTTTCCATTATCGGTGGCGGCCTGAGCGGCGTTGAAATCGCAGCGGAGCTGCGGGAAAGCCGTCCGGACCTGAACATCCGTACGATGGACCGCGGTCCGAGCGTTCTATCCGCATTTCCGGGCAAAGCGCAGCGTTTCGTTAGAGATTGGTTCCAGGAGCACGATATCGAGATGCTGACTAACGCGGGCATTACGCGTCTGGAGGATGGCGTGATCTACAACCGAGAGGACGAGGTGTTGTCGGACGTAGTCGTCTGGACGGCCGGCATACAGCCAAGCCCGATCGTGCAAAAGCTGAATGTGGAGAAGGATTCGCAGGGGCGCGTCGTGATTGACGCCTATCATCAAATCCCGGGGCATTCCGGCGTATTTGTCGTCGGCGACTGCGCCAGCCTTCCGTTTTCGCCAAGCGCGCAAGCGGCCGAAGGCCAAGGCAAGCAGGTTGCGGAAGTGCTGAAGGCCTACTGGAAAGGAGAAACCCCCAAGCTCGGACAAATCAAGCTGAAGGGGGTTCTCGGATCGCTCGGCAAAAAATGCGGGTTCGGCCTCATGGGCAAGTCTACCGTCATGACCGGCAAAGTGCCGCGGGCCATTAAAAGCGGCGTTCTCTGGATGTCGAAGCATCATTTCGGCTGATACGTCTATTCCCCCAAGAGATCGAACATGGCTTCGATCTCTTTAATTTTGACCATAATTTGCTCATATAGCTCGTCTGCGGTCGGCGCCGCCACGATTTCTCCGTTGACTAGCGCATAAGGGAACAAGGAGCATTCGCCGCAGTTGCCCAGGCAGCCGTATTCGATGACGTCGTAGTCCGGATTTTCCTCCAGCTTTTTCATGACGTCTCCGGTGCCGTGATGCATATTGTTCACGCAAAATTCGATAATAGGTCTCATGAAGTCCACCTTTGCTTTTGGATAACCGATAGATGACGACCATTTTATTTTTGCCCGTTATGTACTATAATAAAGGAAGAAGGGAGATGAAACAAATGAGTGAACAAACACAAAGCACGATGTATGATGAAGTTCTCGAGGTTTTAGATAAATTGCGTCCGTTCCTGCAGCGCGACGGCGGTGACGTGGAGCTCGTCGACGTAGAAGACGGTATCGTCAAGCTGAAGCTGATGGGTGCTTGCGGCAGCTGCCCGAGCTCCACAATTACGCTGAAAGCCGGTATCGAGCGCGCGCTGCTTGAAGAAGTAGAAGGCGTGCAAGAGGTCATGCAAGTATTCTAAATCGACCCGACTCCCCTATCGCAGCCAGCTGCCGATAGGGGAGTTTTTTTGCGTTTTGCTGCGGTTACCGAGCTAAAAATGGGTATTGTCGGGTGGATCGAACATCAGCTATGATGGAGGAGTAACTTATCATATAACCTGATAAGTGAACGGATGAGCGATTCTTACATACCGAAGGAGTGTTACGGTGAACACACAATTGCGCCTGAAGCCTACAGCAAGACAGCTAGCCTATCAGGACTGGGAATTCGGACTGTTCCTGCACTTTGGCCTGCGTACCTTCTATGAAGGCTATGTCGATTTCGACAAGCGGCCGATGTCTACATCCGCCTTTAACCCGTTTAACCTGGACTGCGAGCAATGGATCCGGACAGCCAAGGAAGCCGGCATGGAGTATGCCGTGCTGACCGCCAAGCATCACGACGGATTTTCCAACTGGCCGACCCGGTATTCCAGCTTCACGGTGGCCCAAACGCCTTGGAAGAACGGAAAAGGCGACGTCGTCAAGGAATTCGTCGATGCCTGCCGCAAGTACGACGTTAAGCCCGGGCTCTACTATTCCCCTTACGATGGCTCCGCCGACTTCTACGCGCAGGACGAGAAGGCCTATGACGATTATTTCGTCAATCAGATCACCGAGCTGCTGACGAATTACGGCGATATCGATATATTATGGTTCGACGGCTGCGGCTCCGAAGGCCACGAATATGATTGGAAGCGCATCACCCGCGAAATTCGCCGCATGCAGCCGAACATCCTCATCTTCAACATGGGAGATCCGGATTTCCGCTGGGTCGGCAATGAAGACGGCATCGCGCCTGTCCCTTGCTGGAACGTGGTCGACTCCACGGCATTCTCCATCATGACGGAGAATGTGGATAAGTTGGGAGAGCGGCTGTGGCTGCCGGCGGAATGCGACGTACAGCTGCGCAAAAACTGGTTCTACAGCGATAGCGACGAGTATTCGGTGAAAAGCGTCGAGGAGTTAATGGGGCTTTATTATCATTCGGTCGGACGCGGGGCCAATCTGCTGCTGAATATCGGTCCGGACCGCGAGGGAAGGCTCCCTCAGCTCGACGCGGAGCGGCTGCTCGCCTTCGGCGAGGAAATCAGGAGCCGTTTCGCCAACCCAGTCGCAACTGCAGAGCAATTTAAGCAGGATGGTGCCAAATGGGTGTACGAAGCGGCAACGCCGCACTTGATCGATCATCTCGTCATCGAAGAGGATTTAACGGACGGTGAAAGCATCCGTCGCTATACCGTGACGATCGTCACCGCCAAATCTTGGCGTCCGTTCACGGTATTCGAAGGACGCAACGTCGGTCATAAAGCGATCGTTCGCATCCCCGCCGTCAAGGTGAAAGGGATCATCGTCGAAGCGACGGAGCACGACGGAGAACCGGCTCTCCGCAGCATTACCGCGCATCATGTCGGGGAGTAGAAGGCAACGGCATATAGCGGATTAACGAACCTTTAACCCTGCGGCAAGCCGCTCCAGCGCTTTCCGGATGCGGTTGTCGCGGGTTTCTTGCTTTTTGGCGGAGGCGACCCAAACGGCGTACTCCTTCTGGTTCGTATAAGAAAGACGCTCATAAGCATCCTTGGCGGCTTCGTTGAGGCTCAGCGCATGGCGAAGCTCTTCCGGGAGCTCGACTTTACGCGGCTCGTCGTCACGCTCCATTTCTACGGCTACGACATCGCCCGCCGAAACACCCATCGTTTCGCGCATGGCTTTATTGATCCCCATATAGTGAATGCCTCCATAGGGGTGAATCGAGCTGCGGAACGGATGGCCGTTGATCGTTCCCCGAACCTTTATCTGTCCTGACGTTCCGAACGCCGCTCTCACGTCGAACGGCACCGCCAGTCCGATCCCGCTAGAGTCTTCATCCTGAAACAGCTTTACTTCGAAGCGCTGTCTGCTCACCCTGTCGTCCTCCTCCGGTTATTCAAAAAAAGCGAGCCGCCATTCCGGCGCTCAGCTTTTTTTGTTCGTGCTTGGTATGGGCCGGATCGGATCGAGCCCGCCCGATATATCCATAATGTTACCGGTGATGAAATCGGATTGCGGCAAGCAAAGAAACGCAATGACGCGGGCGATATCTTCGCCCGTCCCCGGACGGCCGCGCGGCGACTCCTCGTCGATCACATGCTCGACGTCCTGGATATGCTTCTCTTTGTTGGCACCGCGAATATCGCCCGGACAAATCATATTCACGGTCACGCCGTTGCCCGCTTCCTCTACGGCCAGCGTCTTGGTAAACGATACGAGACCGACCTTGGCTGCGGCATAAACCGCGCGATGCGGCCAAGCTCTCGCTTCCGCGGCATGTCCGAAGCCGAAATGGATCACTCGGCCCCAGCGCTTGCGGCGCATTAACGGCAGCACCAAATGATCCAGCTCGATAACGCCCAGCAAATTTCCGCGCATTAAATAATCGATCTCTTCCGGCGTATAGTCGGCAAACAAGCGGCGTTCCCGTATAAAAGGCCCTGCATTATTAATTAAAATGTCGATGCCGCCGAGACGGTTCTCCGCTTCCTCCACTAAGCTGCGCATTTCCGCCGAACGCGTAACGTCCCCTTTGACGGCTATGCACCGCGCACCTTTCCGCTCAATGGCTTGCTGCAGCTCCTCCGCTTCATCGCGGCTATGTACGTAGTTCACGACGATATCGCAGCCTTGATCGGCGAGCGTAAGCGCCGTCATTTTGCCAAGGCCCTTGGCGCTTCCCGTAATGAGCGCAACCTTTCGTTCCATGCCAACCCCCCAGAACGACCGACAGGTCGGTTAACAAATTTTCTTGCTTTTCAAATGTGTAAAGGCAAGCAAAAGCGTCCGGCATACCATCTCGTAGCTTGCGGCCAAATCGTTCATGTTGGCTTTCAAGTTTTCAACGGGCGTAAGCCCGTCGTCATCGCCGCTCTCGGCATTTTTGACGTCGTCCGCCATTTCCGCGTTGAGCGAATGGATTTCCATGTTCCGCTGCGAACGAAGTCTGCCCAGCGCATCCTGATTTTTGGTTTTCAGCTCGAACAGTTTCATTTCCAGCTCCGGCAGCGTCTTTCTCTCATGCATTTGCCGCAAAACCGTAAAGTAGGAGTACCGCGATTTGACCCGCTCGGTTTTGAGCTCAAGCACCTGATTCAAAATAAAGCCGAGTTTGTCCAAAATGGAAAACACGCGAATAAACCCGTTTTTGTAGAAGTATACGTGTCTGCGGTATTGCTCCCACTCTTCGTCATCCATCTCTTCGAGGTGCCGTTTATGGATAGCGGCGGCTGATCGTTCGCAAGCATACTTGCTCTGCTCCAGCTCGTCAAGCGCACGCTCGAAGCCATGGATTTGGAGCTCAAGCTTATTCAGCGAGTAAGGTCTGCGCATGCGGCTCTGTTCCTGCTGCTTAAGGATAAAGGCCCGGTAGGCTTGTATCGCTTTCATCGTATCGAGCAGCAATCCCTCGTCGATCCTTTTCTCCTGGCCAAACATGGCTCTGAGCATGAACGTCACCCCTTATGTTGGTGTTCGGCTGCTGAACGGCTGATCGGATCTCCTGCCCGTTTCTGGTATCTGTCCCTCTGCACGATATACATAGCCGCCAAGACTCCCGTTCCCCCGATAAGCTGATAGGCCGAAAGCGACTCGTTAAGCAGCACGTAGCCGGCGATCGCAGCCATGACGGGCAGCAAAAAGCCGTAAACGGACGCTTTCACCGGCCCCAGCTTGCCGAGACTCCAATTATGCGCGTAGAAGCCGAGCACGGTACCGAACAAGGCCGTATAGGCCAAGCTGATCCAGCCGCTTGCGGACATCGAAGTCAGCATATTCGCATCTACCTGGATAAGCACGGCAGGCAGCAGCGCAGCGGCTCCGGCGGTCATTTCGATAGCCACCAGCAGCGGCAGCGGGTATTTTTTGACCAGCCGGTTCATGCCGATCAAATATAGGGCGCCAAGGATGCTGCGCAGCAAAAGAAGAACGTCGCCACGCAGCGTTTCCGCGGTAAAATGAAGACCTTCGCTTCCGCCTGCGACAACGATCGCCACGCAGCAGATGGCAAGCGGCAATCCGACGAGCAGCCGCGGAGTCAGGCGTATTTCGCGCAGCCAGAGGGCGAAGAGCACGGTAATGACCGGCATAAAACCCCGCCCCAGCACGGCGCCGTTGGCCGCGTTGGAATACTGCAAAGCGTACGAGAACATCGCTTCCAAGCCTACGGCCGACAGGACGCCTAATCCGATAACCAGCCATAAGTCGCGGCGTTCCATCCGGTAGGAAACAGCCTCTCCTGCCGGCCGGCTGCGATTGGCGCTATACCGGTAATACAAAGCGTAACCCCAAAGAACGGGTAATATGCTTGCATACCGCAAACCGTTGAATACCAGGGGCTCCCACTCTCGGCCGCCCACTTTCATCGATATGATGTTGATGCCCCAAAGCATGAAGGAAGCGACGAGAGCCAGGTGCGGCAGCGCGGACTGCGGCTTGTTGTCGATCATCCGCTTAAGACCGCGGGAAATATTCCATCCAGCGCTGATCGACAAGCTTGACGATGTCTTCCCGCGGGAACAGCTCCTCCGGATAGCCCGGCTTCATTCTCGCATCGATGACTAGCGGCGGTTCGTAGCCGACGTGATGACGGCTGACGCGCGACTCGGCGTATATGTCCGATGCCGGATTAAAGCGGGTAAAAACGGTCCATAAGAAGGCCGTTTGACCGCGGGCGACGTCGGCGTCGTCGACGAGCACGACGAGCGGCCACTCGCGCAAGCGATCCGCGGAATGCTCCACGACTCGCTTCGCCAGCTCCGGCTCCTCTTCGTAGGACGCGCCTGCGATAACGAGACAGCCTCCGCAATAAACCTGCACGTCGTCGATTTCCGGAAGCTCTCCGCCCGTGTAAGCGCGCGGCAAGCTGCGTACGGGATCGCCTACCCCAAGAAGCAAAGCTTTGCTGCCATGGTTCAGCTTATGTCCGGTATAGTCGAGCGTATCGTGAGACGTGTTGCTGAATATAAACAAATCCTGCCTCAGGTCGGCGCGTTCCAGAACCGCTTCCAGCAGCGTCGGGAAATTTTCCAGATCGACGGCTTGATCGGTGAGGATGAGAAATTTCGTCAGCGTAAGCTGCCCTTCCCCGAGAATACGGAACGCGGTTCCGAGCGCTTCCCTGCTGTAGCTTTCTCTTACGATTGCCGCCGCAAGCGCATGGAATCCGGTTTCCGCGTAAGTCCACAGCTCTTTCACGCCCGGCATGACAAGCGGGAAAGCAGGCGACAGGAGCCGCTGCAAAAACTCGCCCATGTAATAATCTTCCTGGCGCGGCTTGCCGACGATCGTCGCCGGGTAGATGGCGTCTTTGCGGTGCCAAACATGGCTAACGTTAAACACCGGGAAATCATGCGTTAAGGAGTAATAGCCGTAATGGTCGCCGAACGGTCCTTCCGGTCTGCGAATATGCGGCGGAACGGTTCCGCAAATGGCGAATTCCGCTTCGGCTACAAGCTTGTGCTTGCCGTGCGGGTCCGCAGTCACCGGCAGCTTTTGGCCGAGAATGAGCGATGTGAGCAGAAGCTCCGGAAGATGCTCGGGAGCCGGCGCGATCGCCGAGGCGATCAGAGCGGGCGGGCCGCCGAGAAACACCGTCACCGGAAGGGCTTCGCCCCGTTTCTCGGCCTCGTGATAGTGGAAACCTCCGCCTTTATGTATCTGCCAGTGCATGCCCGTCGTATTGCCGTCGTACACCTGCATGCGGTACATGCCGAGATTGTGGTCGCCGCCTTCGGGATGCTCCGTATAAACGAGCGGAAGCGTAACGAACGGGCCGCCGTCCTCCTGCCAGCTGGTCAGCACCGGCAGCTTCGACATCGGCGATACGCGGTCGCACACTTGAAGGACCGGGGCTTCCGCCGGGGAGACCGTTTTCGTGCCGACCTTCGCGAGGCCGAACAGCAGATCGCGTTCGTTCCAAAGCGCCTTCGGCGTCGGCGGAATGAGCGTATCTTTCGCTGCCAAAATGCGCCGCATGAACTGCTCCGGACGAGGACCGAACGCGAGATCGACCCGACGGCTCGTGCCGAACAAATTCGTGACGACCGGAAAGGAGCTCCCTTTCACATTCGTGAACAACAGCGCGGGGCCTTCTTCGTCGATAACCCGGCGGTGAATTTCCGCCAGCTCCAGATTCGGATCCACAGGGGCCGTTATTTCCACTAGCTGCTTTTCGGCGCGAAGCACACCGATAAAGTCGCGAAGGTTACGATGAATCATGCAGCAGGTACTCTCCCTTTTTTCATGAGATTTGTTGGTAATCTTGTACGAATGTCTTAAGGAATGCGCGAGCGTTGGCTGACTTTCGGAAAGACCTCAAAAAGTCGACAAGCGGGCGCCGCGAAAGGACGGTTAACCCGTCCGTTTCGTTGAACCCGCTGGAATGACGATGACGCTTAAATAACATAAGATGGAGAACAAACATGAAATAATGACCGTATGCAGCAAGCTCGCCAGAAGGTACCAGTCGGAACCGAAGGCGAACGTGACGAACGCTCCGCTGAACACCTGTAAAGCCACCAGATAGAGCGCCCATTTCCCGGAAAGCTTGATCCGTTTCGGCATGTCCGATTTGGACGAAGCGTAAGCGAGAAACGCGATGACGATAAACAGCAGCAGCGCGCCGACGCGGTGCATGAAAACGACGCCCGTTGCGCCGGAAAGTTCCGGCACGACTTCCCCGTTGCAGAGCGGCCAGCCGACGCAGCCGCCGGACGACTCCGTATGCCGGATGTAGGCACCCAAGTACACGACTACATAACAATAAGCGAGCGTCAACCACACAAGCCTGCGGAAGCCCTTGGCCACCTGGACGGCACCCGGATTCCAGCCGGAAGGTTGAGGCCGCTTCGCGCCTGCGCCCGATGAATCCTGTTTATTTTCTTCCCGGATCGCAAAATACAGCAGGACCGTAAAGGCGAACGCGAGCAGCGAAATGCCGAAATGCAGCGCCAGCACCGCGGAGGATTGCGGCCACATGACCGCCATGGCCCCTAACGCGGCCTGAACAATCGTAAAGAAAAGTACGCCGGAGGCGTGAATTTTGGCATCGAGCCGTTTGCTTCTCCGCAATACGACTAGGAAAGCCGCGAACACGATCAAGCCGACGATCCCGGTCACAAACCGGTGGCTGTATTCAATCATCGAATCGATGGTGTAAGCCGGCACAAATTTGCCGTTGCATAGGGGCCAATCGTCCCCGCAGCCGCGTCCTGATTCGGTCTTCGTAACGAGCGCGCCCATCAGCAGCACCAGAAACATGCCTACCGAGTTCGCCAAGCACAATCGCAGTATAAACTTGTTGTTCAACCCAAGCACCTTCTTTGCTGGTTCGAAGTTAAAATGCCGGTTCGTAACCGTGTTGTTATACAGGCAGCATCATGTCTCATTATAGCGATATTTGTCGGGCAAATCCATTCGCAAATGTGACAATGCATTGAATACCCGGAAGCCTGCCAGAGCAGCCCTAAAAGTGCAAAAACGCGCCCATAAAGGACGCGTTTTTGGCATTTGCGGCTGTATGCCGCCGGTTATCCGATTGCTCCGGCAACCTCTACGGAACGGTCGAGGAATTGCTCGATTTCTTCCCGCGTTTTGCGCAGCTTGCTGACAAAGCGCGTGAGCTCTTTGCCCCCGCGGAACGCGATAAAGCTTGGAATGCCCAGAATATTCAATTGCTCGCATAAATCCGGGAGCTCATCCCGGTCGATTTGGATGAATGTCAGCTTGTCCGCATAATCTTGCTCTACTTGAGGCATGAACGGGTCGATAAAATGACAGTCCTTGCACCAATCCGCTTTAAAAATGGCGAGGGTCGGTTTGTCGCTTGCGATATGCTCATGAAAAGCCTGCTCCGTTTTCACTTGAATCATGGCAGGGCCTCCTTCTTTCGAAACGATTTCCCTCTTTATAGCATGCGGCCTTGCGAAAGTCAATTCGATAACCGGATCGGCCGGTATCCCCTATAGATCGGCGGCATCCGGCCTTTCTTCCCCTCTACCATCTTTCGTCCTTTCTATCTTTTCCCCTTCTAATCTCCCGCCTTTTTTTGAGTTGCTAAACTACTAACCAAGCAGCGCTCTACCCTCGGCCATAGAATGAAGCATATCAAATGAAGGGGGGATTTTTTCGATGTCGAGTCCTAGAATCGATGATTTGTCCAACGGCCTCGTATACGAAAGCTGCTGGGATTGCTGTGATAACTGGGGACGTGAGGACAAATCGGATTGCAGTAAATCGGATGTAAAATCCGATAGATCCGGAAGGTCCGATCGCTCGGGTCGCTCGAGAAGCCGTCGTTCGGGTCGTTCCCGTAGCGGGCGTCCGGGTCGTTCCGGTCGTTCCCGTAGCGGGCGTTCCCGCAGCGGACGTTCCGGTAGCGGACGTTCCGGCAGCGGACGTTCCGGCAGCGGGCGTTCCGGCAGCGGGCGTTCCGGCAGCGGACGTTCCGGCAGCGGGCGTTCCGGCAGCGGGCGTTCCGGCAGCGGACGTTCCGGGCATTCCGGACATTCCGGACGTTCCGGCCGTTCTGGACGTTCCGGCCGTTCCGGCAGCGGGCGTTCGGGTCGTTCGGGTCGTTCGGGAGGACGCAGCCGTTCGAGACGTTCCGGCCGTTCCGGGCGCAGCTAACGCGTCTTTTCAAACAAATAGGCGAAAAACCTATCGGTTTCTTCTCAACTGATAGGTTTTTCAACGACTATTTCCAGAGGCTGGTGCCGCGCTATGAGCTTACCTGTCCGACGTGTCGTCATCTCCGAATCGCAGATGAAAAAGCTGCAGGAGGACGTATGGAGCGATGTTTTCGTGAAAGCCACAATGATAACCGGATCCGGCCGACGCGAGTCGATCCGTATTCGGTATCGGGGAAATCATACGCGCAAATACAACAAAAAATCGTATGAAATCACCAACGGCTACAAAACGCTCCACCTCAACTCGGAATTCGACGACCCTTCGATGATCCGTAACGCGCTGTCCTTTACCTATTTGCGCTGGATTGGGCTTACCTGTCCGGTGGTCAGGCATATTCGGCTGGATCTTAATGGACAAGACCTGGGCGTCTACCTCGAGATCGAAGGCGTGAACCGGCGCTTTTTTAACCGCAGGGGCATCCCCTTCTCGCTGCTCGTTTACGCGGTTAACGATGATGCGAATTTCGGGCTGAACGGCTACGATTCGTCCCGGCGCAAATCGTCGCTGTTTAACGGCTACGAGCATATCATCGGTACGACGACGGAACGTAAACGGCTGCTGGAGTTTATTCGTAACATCAACACGCTGCGCGGCCAGAAGCTGTTTAAATATTTAAAGCTGCGCCTGGACGTCGACAATTATTTGAAATGGCTGGCGGGCGCCGTGTTTACCAGCAATTATGACGGATTTGAACAAAACTACGCGTTATACAAGCACAAAACCAAGCTGAAATACAGGATGCTTCCCTGGGATTATGAAGGCACGTGGGGACGCAACTGTTACGGCCGGAAGACGGCCAGCGACATGGTCAAAGCGACCGGCTATAACGAGCTGACCCGGATATTGCTTTCCATCCGCCCGTTCCGGGAACGGTATAAGCAAATTTTGCTGGAGAACTTGCAATCGACGTTTACGACTTCCAAAATCATGCCGGAAGTTTACCGGATGCACAATGCGATCGCACCTTACATCCGTGAAGATAATATGCGGAACTGGTCTTATTCCGTATTCGAAGACGAGCCGGAAGTCATAGAAACGTATATCAAGGAACGCCGGTCCTTTCTTAAGCAAGCCATCCAGTCCCTTTAACCGTATACAAAAAAATACCTCCCTTTACGCTTCGCCGTGCGAGAACGGCGATTTTTTTTGCGTAGAGATTTACATATTTTATCAATTGTGATATCATAAAAATATCAAACCAATACCACACTCACCAAAGGGGGATTTCACCATGAACGAGAAAAAAGCGCTGGCCGTAAACGGCTTCCTCGCAGTCGTACTGCTCGTCGTACTACTCGGCGGAGGCATCCTGCTGCTGTCCCAGCAGCAAGTTGTGACAGGCATCATTGCAGAGGCGATCGTGCTTATTATTATGGCAAGCTTGACCGTCGTACAACCGAATCAGGCGGTAGCCATTACCTTCTTCGGCGATTATAAAGGAACGATCCGCAAGAGCGGACTATGGCTGACGGTTCCGTTCTCCATCCGTAAAACGGTATCCCTGCGCGTGCGCAACTTCAACAGCGCCAAGCTGAAAGTAAACGACGTCGAGGGAAATCCGGTTGAGATCGCCGCCGTCGTCGTGTTTAAAGTAGTCGATTCCGCCAAAGCGCTGTTCGACGTCGACAATTACGAGCAGTTCGTTGAAATTCAGAGCGAAACCGCTTTGCGTCACGTCGCCAGTAAATATCCGTACGATAACTTTGCCGGAGAAGCCTACTCGCTTCGCGGAAACTCCGACGAGGTGGCTGCCGAGCTGAGCCACGAGCTGCAATCGCGGCTTGCCGTCGCCGGCGTGGAAGTCGTCGAAGCGCGCTTGACTCATCTCGCCTACTCGACGGAAATTGCCAGCGCGATGCTTCAGCGCCAACAGGCGGCGGCGATCTTGTCCGCCCGTCAGAAGATCGTGGAAGGCGCCGTCGGCATGGTGCAAATGGCGATCGGACAGCTCCAGGAGCAAGGCATCGTCGAGCTTGACGAAGAGCGGAAAGCGGCCATGATCAACAATCTGATGGTGGCGATCGTATCCGACCGTTCCGCCAGCCCCGTCATCAACACGGGGACGTTGTACTAAAGGAAGCGGCGCGTCATGGCTCCCAAAAAAAGCTTTCCGCTGCGAATCGACCCGCAAATTTACGAAGCTTTGGAACGATGGTCCGCAGACGAATTCCGCAGCGTCAATGCCCATATCGAGTTCTTGCTGCGGGACGCGGTACGCCGTGCGGGCCGGCTGCCGGGGGCGGCGCCTCCGCCTCCCGAGCCGTCCGAACCGGACGAAACCTGAAGGCCTGCCGTTTACCCGGATATGAAAAAGGACAGCTCTCTCGAAACCGCCTCCGGCATTGTTGTGCGTCTGCTGCACGAACGCCGGACAGTTCGAAGGAGTTGTCCTTTTGGGTTAGGTATTGTTCACAGAGGCGACGATCCGTCACCATGCCGAAGCATGCCTCTTCTTTTACTCTTCTATATACGGCTTGGCTTTGATGTTGCCGATAATCGTACCGCCTACCACTCCGGCCACGACGCCGGGTATGATGCCCGTAGCCGGGTTTTCGAAAAGAAAACCGACTGCCGAGCCGATGACGACGCCTACGGCGATCGATAAGCCCAAATACTTATTTCGAATCCGAACATGCTTCGGAATGACCTCTTCTCTTCGCACGCTTCCTGCCTCCCCGTTCGCTATCAGACATTATTATAGCATAACGGAAAGCGCGTTACCCGAGATTGCGGAACGCCGCCTGCAAGCCCTATTCTTACAGTTGTCCGCTGCTGGCCGTTTGACCTCGCTTGCTTCCTTGACTTAAATAAGACAGCCCGTAGAAGAGCAGAAACAGCACGAGGAATCCCGCCGAAAGCCGGTACATCATCGCATAGCTCGTTTGCGTGGCGACGATGCCCAGCAGGAGCGATCCGATGGCGATGCCGAGGTCGGTCGAATTGTAAAACATCCCGGTAGCCGCTCCGCGTCTTTCCGGGCTGACCCTTTTAACCGTCCAGGCCTGCAGGGATGGCTGCAGAATCCCGTATCCGATCCCGTAGCTGACCGCGGCAACAATCATGACCGCAGTCGAGGCGGCGAACGAAAGAAGGACAAGCCCGGCGATAACGAACAGAGCCCCGGCCGGCAAAACGGCAACAGGCCCGTTTCGGTCGAACAGCTTCCCGGCGAATGGTCGTACGAGCATGACGGCAAGCGCGTTAAACAGAAAGAACCAGCCCACGTTGGCGATATGCGTCTCTTTGCCGAACATCGTAAGAAAGCTGATTAGGCCGCCATAGGTTACCGTGAAAAACAAATTTAAAAAGCACGGCAGCAAAACCTCTTTGTCGATCAGCCGCTTCCGCCCGTTTTCCGCGCTCCCGCGTTTTTCTTTAGCGCCGCCGTCCTCCGCACGACGCTTAGCTTCAGCGGCATGAAGCCCCCCCGCCCCCTCTTTTCCGGCAGCCCGCAGAGAAACCGCAAGCGGGAACACAATCGCGACAAGTATCGCCGAAACGAGAATCAGCACGTCGAAGCCGAAGCTCTGGTAAACCGCCAACCCGATGACCGGGGCTAGAGACATGGACAGGCCGCTCGACAACCCGAAATACCCCATCCCTTCGCCGATCCGTTTGGGCGGAATAATGTCCGAAGCCATCGTCCCTACCGCCGTGCTCGTCAAACCGAAGCCGACGCCGTAGAGGATGCGAACCAGCATAATAAGCGCGATAGCTCCCGCCCAATAATAGCTGGCCGTCGCCGCCAAATAAATAATAAGACCGATCAGCAGCATTCTGCTTTTGCCGAGCCGCATAATCGCGTTCCCCGCATAGAAACGGGTCAAAATCGCAACAAGCGCAAAAATGCTGATGACCCAGCTGATCGTCACGCTGCTTGCCCCGTATTCCGCTGCAATGAAAGCCGGCAGAACAACCGTAATCATTTGCAGATTAAGAAACAGAAATAAATTGGACAAGGTTACGGTAATAAAAGGCTTCGTCCATAACCGAGGCAATGATTCTTGTTGCCGTTCCATGTTGCCACCTCATATTGTAATGTCATTTTTCTTGGTCCGAACGATGTCTGTCCGCATTCTCGATCATGGCGCATAGCGTTTCCCGGAACAGCTCGAGCCGCTCCTCCGATATCCCTTGCGTCACATCCGCCAAAGCCTGGTGAAAAAGCGGCAGCAGCTCCTCTACGACGCGCTTGCCGGGCTCGGTCAGATGAATCAGGTAGGACCTTCGGTCTTCTTTGTTCGTCGCTTTGCTTATCAATCCTTTACGGTCCAGGCAGTCGAGAATACGCGTTATTGTCGGCTGGTCCTTCAGGCTCCGAATCGCCAGCTCCTTCTGGCTGATGCCCTCCTGCTCGGCAAGACGCGCAAGTACGCTCCACTGCTCCGTCGTAATCTCGTATGGACGGAAACGCGCCGTCAGCACGTGGCCGATCTTCCGGTACGTTAAGCTAAACAATTGGCCAACCGCTACTTTGGTCAGATCTGTCGTCACAAAAACAAGCTCCCTCGCTAAAATAGTTGTCATAACAATTATATGTGCAGCAAATAAAAAAGGCAACCCTGCGCCTCCCATGTGGATACGCCGATCATCGCACTCCCCTAAATCGATTTCCGCCCCGGGCAACAAAAAAACTCCAGCCCTGCCGGTAAGCGGGACTGGAGTTTTGCCGATATACTCGCATGGTGCGAGCTGGCGGCTTCGAAAAGACTTAGTTTTTCTTAATCGTTACTGTGCGAGTATCGTTATTCCATTCCGTCGTAGCGCCGAACAAACGAGCGAGCCAAGCGCCAGGCACGTAAGTGGAGCCTTCTACAATCTCCGGCGCAACTTCCGGCTCGTCTGCGGCCTTCAGCTGTTGCCCGTCGACCAGCACTTTTTTGCTGTCGATGGCAAGCACTACCGTCTTGCCGGTCATGATGTCGGTAACCGTTACTTCGCGCGTATCGTTGTTCCATTCCACATCCGCGTCGAGACGCTCCGTTACGAAGCGTACGGGAACCATCGTGTTGTCTTGTTTGATGAACGGATTCAGAGTATCTGGAACGTGAGCTCCGTCTGCGGACATTTGAAGGTGAATTTCTTTTTTGAGAATTTGCAGATCGTTCACCAGCAAACCGTAGAGTGTCGATTTAGGCTCAAGCGTTTTGATGAAATGCGCCATTTTCGTCTTATCGGTTTGTTCCAATGCGCCCTTGGAAACATCTACGGCTCTTGCCGTTACCGGCTTGTTCAGATTCCACTTGTCCATCGTACCCGTAACCTTGAAGCCCGTGAAGCCGTCCTGCTCCAAGTCCGGCAAGCTGAGGCCTAGTTCAAAATTGGTTTTGCGCTGATGCAGATCGCCGTCATAGAACAGATCCGTTTTGAGCGTAAATTTATCGTTAATAAATTCAGATCCGGCAAGCTGCTTGTCGATATTCGATTGCAGGTCTTGAAGGATCGGCTTGATGAATTCGACCGCTACGCCGCTGAAGTCGAAGCCTCCTTGCTCGGAGCCTTGGTTCAGGAACAGCTTCACTAAACCGCGCAGCCCTTCCTCGTCGGCAAGAACGTTTCCGATAAATTGCTTGATCAATCCGGCAACTTCGGGGCCTTTGATTTCGGCGTGTACTTTGTTCAGGCTGACCGGCTCGTTATTGATCGTTTCCGTCGCTTTGTCCACCGTGATCACGGATGGATTCGGCAAGCTCTTGGCGATAAACGGCATGAGCTTCGATATGACGGCGATCGGATTGCCCCCAAGCGCGTCAAGCGGAAGATCGTACGGAATCAGCTTTTTGAGCGAAATGGTTTCGTTCAGGTTAAGCACGTAAGGCTTGGTTGCGCCTTCGAATAGAACGGCGAGCTTCTCCTTGCCGATCGATAGGGTTACCGGAATTTTACCGCCGGCATAAACGATCTCTCCCTTGGCAGAAGTCAGGTCCGGAGATTCGGTCTTTATTTCCGTCAAGTTAATCGTCAATTTTTTGAGCAGCTCTATGTACTTGAGCATATTCGTGTTTTCCGCGTTCGCTTTGCCGTTTCCTAGAAGCTCAAGCGTGATGGAGGCGGAGCCTTCCGAAGATTTCACCTCTGCTCCTGACGATAGCGCCTTATTCAGATCGACGCCGCCTATCGTTTGGCAGCCTGTAAGCGCGAGCAGCAGCAAGCTGAGCACGGCGCACAGCACGGCCATTTTTCCTTTCCTCATTCCCGATCTCTCCCTGTCTCCCAATTTGGGCAACGACTGGTTTGCGACTGCCGAAGACAGCCGCTGACGCCTACAATCGTAACCTCATACTAGTATATACGCTGCAAACGCCCATAGGTTTCTTTTCCTGCCAAAAAGGAAACGATAATTTCGTATCGTTCCCACCCGGAGAAAGGAGAAATCCGATGCCGACTGCTTCAGGATCGGAAGGAATCGTCAAGCTTGCCGGCCGATTGGCCTCCAGCGGCTGGAGACTCCTTCAAGGAAAGCTGCGCGGCTACGCCCGATCGGCAGTTTTACTTCGCTCAGCGTATTCGCTGCGAATAAAGCTAGCGGTTTCGCAAAAGCTGCGCGGAGAGCTCGAAACCCGGCTGCATAAGCTCCAAAGCGAAAACCGCAACAATCGCCGGTTCTCCAAACAATGGAATACGGAGTTCGGCGCCATTTCGGATTCGCCGCCGACAGCGGACGATCAGGCCGTCGTAGAAGCGATCCTCGAGGAAACCAATCGATGCAATCGCAACAATATTACGCGAACGGAAGCCTATTGGCGCCTATATGCGGAACATCCCGAGCTGCAC
This sequence comes from Paenibacillus litoralis, assembly GCF_046244365.1. Classification (NCBI taxonomy): domain Bacteria; kingdom Bacillati; phylum Bacillota; class Bacilli; order Caryophanales; family Paenibacillaceae; genus Paenibacillus; species Paenibacillus litoralis. The sequence continues at coordinate 6,778,371 of NZ_CP176395.1, forward strand.
TGGGCGCTGCTTGCCCATATGGTATCCCGCAACGGGGGCTGGGCGATGACCGATTTGCGGGGAGAGCTGCTGTCCAGAATGATTACGCCCGCCCAGAGCGAGCGGATGTTTCAGTTTATGGAGCGCGCGAACGCGCTTATTTTCGGCGATGCGTTTCCGCAGCTTCTCCTCTACGCAGAGGGCAAAAAGCGCGGCATCGGCATGACCCGGCTGCTGCCGCATTTTCACGTTTCCGCTTTTATGTCCCCTGTCTGGGAGCAATTTCTTAAAGACGGGGATCCCGTGCCGCTTACGATCGGCCTGATCGTTAACGAACAGAATTATATCGAAGAGCGGGTCGTCCAAAACCGGACGTTTCGGGAGGAATTGCTGAATACCGCCGCCTTTCACGCTTATGCCTGGCTTCAGCTTACGCAAGTGCTCTTTCCTTACGCTCCCGTCACGGCTCCGGTTAAGGGGGCGCCGCATTCGGTATCCACCGGAGCGGGGCAACTCCAGACGCCGCCAAGACTGGCCGGGCTCGTGCTCGAAAGCTTTGCCAGCCTGGAGGAGCGCATCGGCGTCGGCAAAAAGCTTTACGCTTTGCTGTACGGCGTTCCCGACGTACTAAAGGGCGTGCTGGCGTTCGCCGAATCGACGCCGCATACGGGCACGCGTGCCGATTACTGGCCGCACCTGTTCAGTGACAGGAGGAGCGGTTCGGCAGGCTCCCGGTATACGGCCAGAATGCAAGGAAACGCGCTCCGGACCGGCGCTGCTCCGCTCTACAGTCCGAAGCTGACGGAGGCCTGGCCCGACCAGACGATCGCCGAGCCGCAGCAGTACGACTGGTTTTGCGACAAGTCCGGCCTTGCCTGGTTTACTTCGGTTCGGCCGCCTTTTCCGCTGGACATGACGAACGAAGCGTTCTTCGGCTTAGGGAAGCTGGAGCTGGCGGTGATAGCCGCGGAAATGATGCACGATTAAATGCAGCCGAGCGGCCATACGGCGTGCTGGGGGCAAAGAAGGCAAGGAGGATGCTGGGGGCAAAAACGATGGCAATGCAGTAGCAAAGGCAGTTGCTTTGCTAGGCGGGCAGCGACTTCGCTGGCGGGCGCGACTTCGCTTGGCGGGCTGGCGACTTCGCCAGGTTTGGCAAATACGAAAAGATAAAAAAGACCATACATGCTGGAAAAGCCGGAGTTAGATAAGGCAGTCAAGTAACAAGTGGCCGTAAAGTGTGTAGGATACGGTAAAGTGTAAATGGGGGCGTCGTAAGGAAGTCAAAAAAATAGTGAACCTAGATTCATAAATAATGAAGCAAAGTTCACTATTTGGCAGCAGAATGGAGCATATTCAGCGAATAGTGAACCAAACCGGATCTATTTTCCTATCCGGTTCACTATTAATGAACCTAGATTCACTATTCGTCTCATCAAGCCCATTTAACAAAGATTTAGTGAAGTTTGGTTCACTATCAGTGAACTAAACTTCACTATTTGTTTTTTTAAAGGCAAGCAAGGGTTCGGGGTTCGGGGTTCGGGGTTCGGGGTTCGGGGTTCGGGGTTCGGGGTTCGGGGTTCGGGGTTCGGGGTTCGGGGTTCGGGGTTCGGGGTTCGGGGTTCGGGGTTCGGGGTTCGGGGTTCGGGGTTCGGGGTTCGGGGTTCGGGGGGGTTCGGGGTTCGGGGTTCGGGGTTCGGGGTTCGGGGTTCGGGGTTCGGGGTTCGGGGTTCGGGGTTCGGGGTTCGGGGTTCGGGGTTCGGGGTTCGGGGTTCGGGGTTCGGGGTTCGGCGTTCGGGATTCGGGGTTCGCCGCCAAAAAACAAAGCGGCAGGTCGAGACTTTCGTCCGGACCTGCCGCTTATCTATGCTGAACGATCCAGCATTTGTCCCGAAAATGTTCCCATACGGGTATCTTGCCTTCGTTACCTGCCGAGCAGGCGCTGTACCTTGCCGATCAGCTTACGGATTGGCGCCGGGAAGGTCGCGATATCCTCTTTCGTGACGACCCGCGTCGCCATGAGCATGAACGGGTAAAGCGCGCCCGCGAGGCCGCCGACCACAAGCGTTTGAAGCAGCGCGTCAAGCTTCAGCTGCCCGAACGGCTGGAGCCACTCCAGCCCGAAATAAGCCGCGCCGCCTCCTACCGCGGATATCACCAATATGCTTGCGATTAGTCCCGGCCAACGCGAGCCCAATATCGTAAACGGCACTTCTTTGCGCAAATAAGCGATATTCAGCGTCGACGCCGTGATAAAGCAGAGCGCTGTGGCCGCCACGACGCCGTACATGCCGAACCATTGCGACAAAACGACGGTGCCTACGATTTTGACGGCGATACCGGCAAGCACGAAGCCGACAAGCGGCTTCATTCTTCCCATCCCCATTAGAATGGCGCCGGATGTCATCATCAAGATTTGGAAGATCGTTCCTGCCGTCAGCAGGGTCGTTAGCTCCCAGCCGTCCGATGAAGTGAACAGCAAAGCGTTGATCGGCGCCGCTGCCGTGCAGATGACAAGGATGACCGGCAGCCCGGACAGCACGGCCAACCGCAGCGCAAGCGATGCCTTCCGTCCGACCTCGGCCATGTCACGGCCGGCGAATGCGGATGAAATGACCGGTACGAGCGATTGGCTGATCGCCGTTGCGAAAATGACCGGTATTCCGGCCAATGATTGCGCTTGGTAGGCAAGCCAGCCGTATTGCTTCGTCGCCATCTCCAAACCGACCTGGGACTCGATCAGCCGGATCGCAAAAGAATCGATAAAATAAACGATCGCGACTGCGGATGAGAAAATGACGATCGGAATCGATAAGCTAAGCAAAGCTTTGTATATCGCCTTGGTCGACATAGCCGGCAAGCCCGATGCTTTCACGCTCTCCGAAGCGGCGGCCGTCTCGCGGAGGGCGGCATAATCGCTGCGCCGCAGCTTGCGCATGTAGTACATCATGACGGCAAATGCGCCGACTGCGCCCATGACGCCGCCGAACGAAGCCCCTGCGGCAATCCAATCTTCCCCTGATCCCGCCCACAGAAAAATAGCCGCAAAGCCGACCGAAGTCGCCACGCGGGCAAACTGCTCCACGATTTGCGAAATGCCCCCCGCCATCATCATCTGGCGTCCCTGGAAATATCCTCGCATCATGGCGATGACCGGAAACAGCAGCAGCGCCGGCGCAATGGCCCGAATGGACAAGGCCGAACCCTGCACCTTCACGTAGTCCGCATAATACGGAGCCGCTATGAACATGGGCACGGTAATAACGATTCCCGCTATGATGGCAAAACGAATCGACGCCCGATAAATATGCTCGGCCTGCTCGCGCTGACCGAGAGCGATTTTTTCCGAAACGAGCTTGCTGAGCGCGCTCGGAATGCCTGCCGTCGCAAGCGGCAGGAGCATTAAATAAACATTGTTCGCTTGGGCGAACATAACCGAACCCGCAGTGCCCAGCAAATAAACGAGCGGCACCCGTTGCGCGATACCCAGCACTCTCGCGACAAGAGCGGCCACCGATAAAATCAGCGTTCCTTTTAACAATGAATCCTTCGCCAAAACCGTACCTTCTCCCTATAAAAGCTGTTCGGAAGCCCGGCGGACCGGGTAGGTCCGCACGGTGACTTTGCCTTACTCTATAGCACCCAAACCAAAAACAAGACGATCATAATCAGCTGCAGAACAAGCTTGACGACCGTGCTTGAAAACAAGCCGACCACCGCGCCGAAGCCGACCTTAAGCGATTTTTCCGCATTCGAGCCGGCAACGAGTTCTCCGAGAAAAGCGCCGAGGAACGGCCCCAGCAGAAGTCCCGCCACCGGGATGACGAACGGGCCGGCGATAATGCCGATCGTACTGCCGATCACGGAGGCGCGGGAGCCGCCGTATTTTTTCACGCCCCAAGCCCCTACCGCATAATCCGCTATCGTAATGACAACGACAATCGTAATTTGGATAAACCAGAACCAGAAGCCAAAAGGAGCAAAGCCGAGAAACAGCCCGTATGCGACAAATCCGAGCAAGATGGCTACCGCTCCGGGCAGTACCGGCACAATGGCGCCGGCCATGCCGACGGCAAACAACGCGATCGTAATCAGCCAACCGATGATGGCCAAGTGTGTGACCTCCTTGAATCGCCTTATCCGACTGTAAACAATCCGTCTCGTCTACAGCAGTTTTTCCAGCTCGATTTCATCCCGGATCGGGATGCCGTCGTTGCCGAGCAGCGGAATTTGCGGTTTGATTCGCCTGGCTTGCCGGGCCGCGTCCCGATGAACGGCTACGAGCGAATAACGCCCTTCCAAGCGCGTCCCCTTACACGCGCTCTCCGAAAATATGCTCGCGAATGACCCTTGCAACGGCGCTTTCGTTATTCGTTACGGTGACAAGCTTCGCCGCGCGCTTCAGTTCTTCCTGAGCGTTGCCCATCGCGATGCCGAGTCCGGCCGCGCGAATCATCGCCATATCGTTCAAGCTGTCGCCCATTGCGATGACCTGCGACATGTCCAGCCCCAGCATGCGGCATACTTCGTTCAGGCCGCTCGCTTTGCTGATGCCTTTCGGATTCAGCTCCAAGTTGCTCGGATGCGAATTCGTAATTTCAAGCACATCCCAGCTTTCGAGCGTCTTGCGTATGGCGGCGAGCTTGTCCGCTTCTTCGGTGTAGTAACCGAACTTCAGCCACTCGATGCCGGTTATGTCGTCCGTCCATTTTTCCTTGTTAAATACCCCTTCCACCGCATACGACCAAAACCAGGTATCGTACTCGACGGCTATTTCATGCATCTTGCGAATCAGCTCGACATCCATCCGTACGCGCTTCAGCAGCACGTTCGGCTCCTTCCAAACCTCGCTGCCGTTTACGGCGACGATCGGCGTCTTCAGGTTAAGCTCCTCGGCGAACGGAAGCGCGCTTTGTACGCCCCGTCCTGTAGAAAACATGACCGTAACGCCCTCTTCCAGCGCCGCATGTATCCATTTGGCGTTTTCCTTCGAAATATTGGAATGCTCGTCAAGCAGCGTACCGTCCATATCGAGCGCAACCAGTTTGTATGTACTCACAAGAATGCCCCTCTCCGTCGTTGAAATAAGCGCGTGCTGAGTCTTGCCTGTTGAAAAGAAACGGCCGGCATGTCCGCATGCGGCGAACCTGCCGGTCGTCCTCTGTTACCGGTCCTCGGCGATCCGGACCCGACATAGCGCACCTGCGGCTATACGGCCGAGAACGCTCTAGCCGGCTGCTCCTGCATATAAGTCGCATGCCATAGCGCGAATACGTACAGCACCCACAAACGGCGGGAATAATCGCCCTGTCCGTTGCGGTGCCGGGTAACCATCCGTTCGACCTCATCCAGCTTTACGTAGCTGTCGATGCCGCTCGCCTTGATTTGCTCCAGCAGCACTTGTCCCTGCGGGCCTTTCAGCCAGTCGCGCATCGGGACCGGGAAGCCGAGCTTCGGCCGGTTCAGAATGAAATCGGGGATGATCCCTTCCATCGCCTTGCGGAATACATATTTCGTCGTGCCTTCGGCCAAGCGGTATTGGACGGGAATTTTGCGTGCGACCTCAAACAGCTCCTTGTCCAGAAACGGAACGCGCAGCTCGAGCGAATGCGCCATCGTCATTTTATCCGCCTTCATCAAGATGTCGCCGGGCAGCCACAGGTTCATGTCGATATCCTGCATCCGCGATACCGGGTCGAGATGGCGCGTCCGCGCGTAGAAAGCCGCCGCAACCTGAAGCGGATCGCGATAACCTTTCAGCTGCTCGGCGCTCATTTTGACAAGCTCCGCTTTCATATCCTCGCTGAACACTTTGGCGTTGCCGATAAACCGTTCCTCAAGCGGCGTCGTGCCGCGCAGCATGTAATTGCGCCCGGTCATGCCGGCAGGCAGCAGCTTGACCAGCCCGTGCAGCAGCCTTTTGAGAGGCAGCGGCATCCAGGAAAGCGGACGCAGCGCCTGCGGCTCCCGGTAAATCCGGTAGCCGCCGAACAACTCGTCGGCCCCCTCGCCGGAAAGCACCACCGTCACATGCTCGCTCGCCAGCTGCGCCACATGATACAGTGCGATCGCCGACGGATCCGCGACAGGCTCGTCCTGATGCCAGATCGCCTTCGGCACGGCGTCAAAAAAGTCCCGCTGCGTAATGATCTTCTCGTAATGCTCGGTACCGAGCGCAGCCGCCGTCTCGCGGGCGATGACCGTTTCGTTGTTCGCGCCGTCGAAGCCGACGGAGAACGTGCGCAGCGGCTCGATCCGCTTGATATGGGCGGCGATCGCCGTAGAATCGATGCCGCTGGACAAGAAGCAGCCCCGCTCCACGTCGCTCACCAGGTGGTGCTTGACCGAATCCTGCAGCCCGGCGCGAATTTCTTCCACATAGTCGTTAAAAGAACGCGACACCGGCTCGAACATCGGATCCCAGTATCTGCGGATCGACATGGTGCCGTCCGCCGTAATCTTGACGCTGTGCGCGGGAGGCAGCTTGGCAATGCCGCGGAACATCGTACTTGGCTCCGGCACGTATTGAAACGTCAAATAGTTCAGCAAACTATCCGTTTCGACCTGACGGGTGATCCCGTCCGCTTCCAGAATGCTTTTGATTTCCGAGCCGAACACGAACCGCTCCCCGTCCCGGTAATAATAGAAGGGCTTGATGCCGAAATGATCGCGCGCGCCGAACAGCTGCCGCTTGTTCCGGTCCCAGATCACGAAGCCGAACATTCCCCGCATATGATTGACGCAAGCTTCGCCGTATTCCTCATAGAGATGAACGATAACTTCCGTATCGCTATGGGTTTTAAATTGATGGCCTTTATCCTGCAGCATACTCCGCAGCGCCTTGTAATTGTATATTTCGCCGTTAAAGACGATCCACACCGTTTCGTCTTCGTTGCACAGCGGCTGATGGCCTTCCGCCAAATCGATGATCGAAAGCCGGCGGAAGCCGAGACCGATGCCGGGATCGGTGTAAAAGCCCGTATCGTTCGGACCGCGATGATAAATAATGTCCGTCATTCGTTTAAGCTCGGACTCGGAAGGCGTCCTTCCGTCCGCATACATAACTCCTGCTATCCCGCACATAAATGCCAAAATCCTTTCTTTACCGCGATGACACGTCGTCCGGCCGTTTTCTTCCGAAAACGGCGACGACGCGCGCCGCGTCCTGTCGTAACGCTTTTTTCGTAAGTATACCACACCTTTCTCATGAACTGAAAAAATTTGACCCCCGTTAAACGGCCGGACAAATGCTCCGCCGCGTTCCGCAAACCGCTGCGGCCGTGCCAAAATCGCATGTAAACAACACAAAAATGACAATTGTGCAGGCTCAGGGAAAAGGCTACTGTTAAAGCGTAAGACTCCATATCGCTAGTCTAACCCGCATAGAAACGATAGCCCCGCAAGCGGCTATGTAGATTTTTTTAGTGGAGCCGGAAACAAAACCGGCATGAACATTTCGAGGAGGCGCAACTATGATCAAAGGTTTATCCACAGCGGGACTCGGCAATATCGGCGGGCTCGAGGCCTTCGCCGAGAAAGCGGCGCAATACGGCTTTCAGGCGATCGATACGTCCGGCAGCGACTTGCGGAAGCTGATTGACGAACGCGGACTTGAAGGCGCGCAATCGTTCCTTAAAGAGAACGGAATACGGATCGGCTCGATTAATCTGCCGGTAGAATGGCGCCAATCGGAAGAAAAGTTCCAGGAAGGCATCTCGAAGCTTGCGCTCGATGCGGAAGCCGCAGCCAAGCTCGGCTGCACGGCTTCCTGTACGTACGTGCTGCCTTCGACCGATCATAAAGCGGCGCATTTTATGGCCATTGCGACACGGCGGCTTCGCACATGCGCGCAGGTGCTCGGCGCATACGGCATCCGCCTCGGACTCGAATTCGTCGGTCCGCACCACCTGCGGACGGCATGGAAGAATCCTTTCATCTGGACGATGCGTGAAATGCTCGACTGGATCGAAGCGATCGGCGAACGCAACGTCGGCCTGCTGCTTGACGCTTACCACTGGCACACGACGGAAGGAACCGTGGACGAGCTGCTGGCGCTCAAGCCGGAACAGATCGTTCACGTTCACCTGAACGACGCGAAGGATGTGCCTGTCGCAGAGGCGCTTGACAACGACCGCCTGTATCCGGGGGAAGGCGTCATCGACCTTGCCGCCTTCTTGAAGGCTGTAAGCCAAATCGGGTACACGGGCGTCGTAGCTCAAGAGATTTTGGCTAAACAAGCTCCTGCCGAAAGCAGCGACGAGCTGCTCGGACGTTCCGCAGACGGCTACCGCAAAGTGTATACCGCAGCAGGGCTCGAATAGAATGACCAGGACGTCTCCCTCTTCCTTGCGCTATTCTCAGAACTCCTCGAACTACAAAAAGACTCGGCTTCCGCAGAACGCTGCGGGAACCGAGTCTTTTTTGAGCCTAACCATTCAGGCGGACAACGCGGCGGCTTCCGCCAACGCGCTCCGGCGCTGGCGTCTTTTCTTCCAGACGACGCCATGGCTCGGCGAGAACAAGAAGGCGAGCACGAACAGCGCGCCGGCTACCGAAATCATGCAGCCTGCGATCGAAGCGTCCAGCAGTACGGCGGCATAATAGCCGGCCGTCGAGCAGATAACGCCGATGACAATGCTGTAAGCGATCATCCTGCCGAGCTTATCCGTAAGCAGGTAAGCGGTCGCAGCAGGGACGACCAGCATGCCGACGACAAGAATGGCGCCGACGCTTTCGAACGATGCGACGGTCGTTATCGAAACGAGCCCCATCAGCAGGTAGTGGAACAGGAGGACCGGTATGCCGAGAGCCGCGGCCAGCGCCGGGTCGAACGCACACAGTTTGAACTGCTTATAAAACAACCCGACGATGCACACGACCAGCAGAAGGGTAAGGCCCAGCGCCCATACGGCCTTCGGCCCTACATTGACGCCGCCGATCTCCATCGTATCCCAGCCGACATAGGCGATTTCCCCGTACAATACGCAATCGAGATCAAGATCGACCTGTCTGGCGAACAGGCTGATCAGCACGATGCCGACGGCGAACAAAGACGTAAACACGACGCCGATCGAGGCGTCGGATTGAACGCCGCTCTGGTGCAGCGTCTGAATGAGGAAGACGGTGACGAGGCCGAGTATCGCCGCGCCGAATAGCATCAGCAGGGAATCCCGCGAACCGCTGAGGAGGAACACGATCACAATGCCCGGCAGCACGGAGTGGCTGATCGCATCGCCGATCATCGCCATTCGGCGGAGAATCAGGAAGCAGCCGAGAACGCTGCAGGAGCAGGCGACAAGCGCGCCCGTCAGCAAAATCCAAAAATCGTTCATAGCGCGCCTCCCTCCTCAACCGCCATCCGTTTTCCTTCGACTCGCACGGCTTTCTTCGCTCTCGCGCGAAGCAGCGCCTTGGCGACTAGGCCGCGCCGCGGCGCGAACAGCACCGATACCGCAAACCAGACGGTCGCCGCAAGCACGCACAGGGGCCCCGTCGGCAAATTGTCGGCGAGCGTGCTGATCCAGGTGCCGACAAAGCCGCTCAGAGCGCCGAACAAGCCGGCCAGCGTCACCATGACGCCCAGCTTCTCCGTCCAATAGCGGGCGGATACGGCGGGCGTAATGAGCAGCGCCGCCATCAGGACGACGCCGACGGCCTGAATGCCGACGACGACCGTTACGACGATCAGCAGCATAAGCAGCTGGTCGAGCAGGGCGACCGGAAAGCCCATCCCCCGCGCGAACCCCGAATCGAAGGCAAGCAGCTTGAACTCTTTAAAAAACAAAGCGCATAAGAACACGAGCACGAACGATATGACAGCCATCGTCGTCACGTCGGATGCGATCATCGTCGCAGCCTGCCCGAACAAAAATTTGTCCAGCCCGCTCTGGTTGCCGCTCTCGCTGTGCTGGATTTGCGTCAGCAGCACGATGCCGATCCCGAAGAACACCGACAGCACGATCGCGAGCGCCGTATCCGGCTTGATCCGCGAGTGGCGTGTTACCGCTCCGATGCCGAGCGTTGCGGCGATGCCCGACACCATGGCGCCGATCAGAAAGAGCACGATCGATTTCGAACCGGTAAGCATGAACGCTACGCAGATGCCGGGAAGCGCCGCATGCGCGAGCGCGTCGCCCATAAGCGCCTGCTTGCGCAAATAAGCGAAGCTGCCGAGCACGCCGCTGCTTAAGCCCAGCAGCACGCAGCCCATAATGATCCAGCGCGTATTCGGATCGGCAAACAGTTCCCTCAAGCTCTCCATCGCCGTCACCTCGCCCCTATTCCGGTCTCTTGATCGTTACGCTCCAGTATGGCAAGCCGTCCGCCGTAGGTGCGTTGCAAATTCGCCGCCGTAAAGACGTTAGCGGTCGGGCCCGCCGCCACCAACTCCACGTTGAGCAGCACGACCCAGTCGAAATATTCGTTCACGGTAGCCAGATCGTGATGCACGACAAGCACCGTTTTCCCTTGCGCCTTCAATTCGTTCAACAGCGCGATGATCGCCTTCTCCGTTGCGGCGTCAACGCCGACGAACGGTTCATCCATGAAATACAGCTGCGCATCCTGCGCCAGCGCCCTTGCAAGAAACACCCGCTGCTGCTGCCCGCCGGACAGCTGGCTGATTTGCCGTTCGGCGTAATCCGCCATCCCGACCTTAGCGAGGCATTCCATTGCGATGCGCCGCTCGTTCGCGCCCGGTCTGCGGAACCAGCCCAGATGGCCGTACCTGCCCATCATCACGACATCAAGCGCGTTGGTGGGAAAATCCCAATCGACCGATTCGCGCTGCGGCACGTAGCCGATCAGCTTCCTCTGCTCGGCGTACGGCCGTCCGTAAATCGCCACCTCGCCGGATAGCCGAGGCACGAGTCCCAGCGCCGCCTTGATCAGCGTCGACTTGCCGGCGCCGTTCGGACCGATGATGCCGATCAGCTTCCCTTCCGGAACCTCCAGCGCAATATCGCGCAGCACGGGCTTTTTTTGATAGGCAACCGATAACCCCGAAATGCGGAGCGGTGTATGTTTCATCGTCCTCCATCCCCCTTCATCGCTTTAATCTCTATTTCAACGCCTTGATGATCGTATCCACGTTATGCCGGACCATGCCGATATAGGTGCCTTCCGTCGTTCCTTCCTTGCCCATCGCGTCCGAGAACAGCTCGCCGCCGATCGTAACGGTATGATCCTTTTTCTTCGCTCCTTCGATGACGGCGTTGATCGCTTTCGGCGACACGCTCGATTCCACGAAAACCGCTTTGATCTTGTTATCGACCAGGAAGTCCCGCAGCTGGTTCGTATCCTTCGTTCCCGCCTCGGAAGCGGTGCTGATGCCTTGCAGCCCCATTACTTTAAGTCCGTACGCGGCCCCGAAATAACCGAATGCATCGTGCGCCGTAACCAGCACGCGGCTTTTCTCGGGAATCGCCGCGATTTCTTTCTTCGCATACTCGTGAAGCTCTTCAAGCTTCTTCAGATAAGAAGCCGTATTGGCGCGGTACTTGTCGGCATTCACCTTGTCGTTCTCGATAAGCGCGTCCCGGACCGTTTCGGTCGCGGTCATCCAGTGGCGGACGTCGAACCAAATATGCGGATCGTGTCCGGCCGTTCCGTCGTCGGCATTGCGCAGCTTGTTTTCCGGAATGTTTTTGGATACGGCTACGGTAGGCTTGCTCTTCGTCATCTTCTCGAAAATGTCCACCATCTTGCCCTCCAGATGAAGGCCGTTGTAGAAGATGATGTCCGCTTGCTCAAGCTTTTTGATATCCCCCTGCGAAGCTTTATAGTAATGCGGGTCGACGCCGCTCTTCATCAAGCCGACTACCTCGACGCTGTCGCCTCCGACTTCTTTCACGATATCGGCGATCATGCCGATCGTCGTCGTCACCTTCATCTTGCCCTGCTGCCCGCTGAACGCCGGCTCGGCGCTGCCGCAAGCCGCAAGCGCAACGGTCATGCTTAGAAAAATAATGCCGATCAAAAAACGTTTTACCGATGAATGCCATTTTCTCTTCATTCTATCTTCTCTCCTCCGCCTTCTCTTTTGCCCAAAAGACTTTTTGTTTTATTAATCAAATTTTGTTTCTTCCGTGACTATATGTTTATTATATTCAATAATGTTTACCTAATGCAACATTTATCACAAAAAAAATGTTCGCAGCCTTGTAAAAAGACTGCGAACTCCTTCTTTCATGCCGGCTGCCGGAGCGTTTCCGGCCGTGTAATGAAACGGTTTTACTTGTCGTACAAACCGATCGCCTGATCGTAGGCATCGAAAATATGACGAGCGATCGGCGCCGCTCCCCACGAGCCGAAGCCGCCTTCCGGCACGACGACCGCTACCGCCAGCTTCGGCTTGTCCGCCGGCGCATAGGCGATGAATACGGCGTTGTCGATCGTTTGACCGGCAACCTGCTGCTGCGAGGTACCCGTTTTACGGACTACGGAGTAGCTGACACCGTCAAAGCCTTGGATAAAAACTTCCTTCATCCCTTTCTCAAGGACGTTCCAGTAGGCTGCGGGTATGTCCTCCTGATTCAGCAGCTCCGGCTCAAGCGTACGGACCGTATCTCCTTCGTACGTCGTCACCTTATCGACGAATTGGGGCTTGTACCGCTTGCCGCGGTTCGCCAGCATCGAAGCGTACTGCGCGAGCTGCAGCGTCGTATAACGGCCCTGCTGCCCGAACGAAGCGTAGATGAGCGCGGACTGCGTACTTTCTTTGACCGCTGAATTATAGTAATAAATGTCGCCCTCGTATTCGCCGGGCAAGCCGCTGCCCGTTTTGACGCCGAGTCCGAATTTCTTCATGTAGCTGTCCCAAATTTTGATCGCGTTGCCGTTGTCCGCATCCGGATTTTTCTTATCGAAAGGCGGGTACTTCGAGCTTTTGTACAACCGGTCTCCGATCATTTCCGCCATGAACGTATTGGACGATTTCTCGAGCGCCCTGGAAGGCGTAAGCACACCGTAATTGGCCTTGTCCGAGTTGCTGACGCCGACCTTGTACCCTTCCCGTCCGAAGAAGAACGTCGTCGGGTCGTTATATCTTTCGTTCACGCTGATAAGGCCTTCGTTCAAGCCGAGCAGCACGGACAACGGCTTGATCGTCGAGCCGAGCGGCACGAGCGATGTCGGATGCTTGCCCCGCTCCTTGTTGTCGTGGATGTCCGGAAGCCGCTCCATAATCGTTCCGTTCGTATACCTGTACTGGATTTCCTCGAGCTTGGCCGTGCTTATTCCGCCGGTCCATACGTTCGAATTATAATCCGGCATGCTCGCCATCGCCACGACGCGCCCCGTATTGACTTCCATCGCCACCGCATAGCCGGACACCGCGTTTTTGCCGATCGCCGGGTACTGCTTGGCTCTCGCATCGGCGGACTTCATATAGGCCAGCTGGTCCACGATACCTTTCTCGGCCGCTTCCTGTATGCTCTTCTCGATGGTCAGATGGAGGTTATGTCCTTTCTCCGGCGGCGTAATTTCGACCTGTCCGATAATTTGCGCCTGGGCGTTGACCGGGTAGCTCTTGGTGCCGTTCTTGCCGCGAAGCTCGTCCTGGTACAAAAATTCAAGCCCGTCGAAGCCGACATACTCGTCATTCAAATACTCGCCTTGCTTGTCCTTATAGACGTTCAAATACGTCGCTTTCTGGTTCCGCGCCACGTTATACGGGCGTAAGTAGCCGACCAGCTGTACCGCGATCTGATCGTCGTCGTAAATGCGCGTGCTCTCTTCGGTTATTTCGAGGCCCTTCAGCTCGTCGCGGTGCTCGGCGAAATAAGCCAGCTCGTCCTTCGTCAACCGCGATTTGATGCGGCGCGGCAGAAAGGTGTAGCTCGGATCCTTCGTCTTGTTGCCGTCGATGTCGATGCCCACGTCCATGTTCTTGATAATATCCGCCGCCGGCAAAATCAGCTCGCCGCCGTTCAGATCCGTAAAGATTTTCTCCAGATTCCTGGCCAGGGCGATCTTGTCCTCGCTCTTCTGCCCCGGCTCCACCCGGTAAAACAGCGATTGCGCGGATATCGTCGAGGCGATCGGCGCCCCTTTAAGATCGTATATGTTGCCTCGAATCGGCGAAATCGTAATCGTCCGCTTCGTGCTCTGATTTTCCAGCTCGCTTAGTTCCTGCCCTTCGACAAACTGCAAAATGGCGAGACGGATGATCAACACGGAAAACACCACGAATGTGGCGAAAAAGAACATGTTGATGCGCGCCGAAAAATGATTCCGTTTTTGCCGTTCCTGCCTTTGCGGTTCGCCCAGGCCTTCCGAATGCTTCATCTGTCTGCCCTCTCCTGATCGTATCTATCCCGGCCGTACGGCTTCGACTTGCAGGGCTCTACTTTAGCTCCGCGAGCGAATGAATGCCGCTGCCGGTGTGATAATCGTAGCGTTTGATTTTTACGGCGTCGATGCCCGCTTGCTGCGGGGCCCAAATATCGTTCTGATCGTGGTCGCCGACATACAGGACGTCCTGCGGCTCCAGCCCGGCTTCGGATAGCGCCAGCCGGAAAATGTCCGGATTCGGCTTTTCCAGCCCGACCTCCGTCGAAACGATGACCGGATCGAAATAATGAAGAATGCCTTTATGTTCAAGAATGCCTTTGAGCGTAGGCGCGAAGTTCGAAATAATCCCGAGACGCAGTCCCATGCCGCTAAAGCGTTCGAGGTTGCTTTTCACGTCATCGAACAGCTGGTATTGTTCCGGCTGCGTGAACATGTCGTATAGCTCGTGGCAGCAGCGGTGAATTTCTTCGTCGTCCAATTCCTGCTGCGCGCCGAGACGATCGAGAATGTAGCTGTACAGCTTCATCCAGAAAGCGCGGTCCGACTCCGGCGAGCATACCTCGTCCGGATTGAGCTGCTTCCCGTAATAGAACAGGCGGAACGCCTCGGTAAACAAATTCCCGATTTCTTCTTCCTCGCGGAGCAGCTTGCGGCTGGCCAAAAACTGCTGCATGATGACGCGCGCCGCCGGGATCGTCATCAGCGTGTCGCCCACGTCGAAAAATACAGCTTTATACGCGTTCAGACTGTTATGCATATAAGCACCTCCCGAATGCATCCGGCATGAAAGCCGAAATGATAGCGTAACCCAATGTATGCCCTCGAGGCTATGTTTCATGATAGCATATTTTGCACCCCGATACGAATCGACGGACAGCCCGAAACAAGGACAAATGTTCCCATTCCCTTTCCGGGCCGGATCCTATCAAAAAAAAACCGTGCGGATGAAAACCGCACGGTGCTCGTTAATGGTTAGGCGTCGCGGATGTGCGTCGCATCGAAATTCGGCGGATTGAACCAGTTGCCGCCGCTCGACACCCACGTAGAATCAAGCGGGAGCCATTCCTTGCGGTCGGCCACGTACACCTCGTTCCACGCATGAGGCCCGTAGCCGCCTTTGCCGTCGTAGCCGAGCCCGGTCACCACCTTCACATCCAGCCCGACCGATCGAGCCATGACGGCGTACAATCGGGAATAATCGATACATACGCCCTTGCGGCTGGCGAACGTGTCCTCCGGCGTCTGCTCCTTCCAAATCCGCTTTTGCTCGTATTGGTTGACTTTATCCCAGTCGTATTGGACGCGCGAGCCGACCCATTGGTAAAGCGCCTTCGCCTTCTCCTCGTCCGTCTTCACCTTGGACGTCACTTCCTGCGCGGCAAGCGCGATGTCGTTCGGGATGCGCGCGTCGATAACCTCGTATTTGCGCTGTAATATATTTTGGAACTCATGCTCGACCGCCTTCGTGAACACCGGCAGCTGCTTCGTGATCAAATCGCCGGTGAACGGCTCTATCACTTCCTTCGCGCCCTTCTGATAGAGCGCCGACTCCTGGATATAGCCGGTAAACGCGGCGTGCGGGAACAGCGCGGTATACATGAATAAGACGGCGATCGCCATCAATGCTCGGCCGGCGCCCGTAAGGGAGCCGATCGCACCGCCTACGACGCTGCTGGTCCAGGTAACGCCGCCGGTACGCTCGTTCACCTCGGCATATTTGCCTGCGCGATACAGGATCGTATCGATGATGGCGTGCAGTGCCGTCTTCAGCACCGCGTAGCCGACCAGCAGAAGGACGCCCGAACGCATCAGCGAAAAATCGCGCAGCGCCGTTACGATCGTGTAATACATTTGCCGCAGCCAGCTGATCTCCTCGTTCGGGATGACGATGTTTCGCGATGTCAGCCAAGCGCCGAATGCCGGAGACAGCGCTGCGGCCAGCTTCCAGGCGAGCAGCAGGCTGATCACCGTGACAACGCCTTCCTGAATGAGCAGGAAGAGATGCTTGGCCGAGCCGGACGTCCCTCTCGCCGCCCCCTGCACGATCGATATCGCTATGATGGCGACCAGCAGCACGGACAACAGATTCATACTCGTCAGCGATCCGATAAAGGCATTCACCTTGCATCCCCTCCTCCCTATAGTCCGGATATCCTGTCCCGCTAACGGCGAATACGGCCCGACCGAGCCGTACCGCCTCCCATAGCAAGCGCTCCTTATGAACGCCGCTATTTCCTATGTACTGGAATGCGACAGCCTTATTTTTGCCGGGCTTGCGCTTGATCGATTACTTTTTGCAGCGTTTCGTCGATATTCAAAGTAAACGATTGTCCCATAAATGTAACCTTCGCTTCCTTAGATCCGGGCTTCGCATCGATCCGCAGACTTTTGGTAGACACGGTGTACGAGCCGTCGTCGTTCTTCTTGTAGGTCGCATCCTTCGCTTCGTTCGTGACGGCCTTCAGGGCTTGATCCTTGATCTCGGTCGTCACAGCGGCGCCGATGCTGTCCGTCACTTCTAACAGCTTATCCTTGTAGCTGGCTCCGTAAACGATTACGGCCGCAACGATCGCCAAAACAAGCACCCATTTGATGACCGTTTTGACCAGCTTCACGACGAGAAACAAAACCACCACAGCCAATACGACAACAATCCAGCGATCCTGTAAAAACGCGGATAATTGATCCATTCGTGCGTCCCCTCCTATTTTCTATATGATACTATAGGTAATTGTCATTCTTCATCCCTTTTTTTGCGCAGTTCTTCGAGCTTTCGCTTGATCTCTTCGCTCCTGTCCGAGCGGGACTGGCGGAACGTGCGGCGCAGCCGCAAAAAAAGGTACCCCGCGACAAGCGCAAGCACGAAGATCATCAGCGGATCCATTCCGTATCTCCCCTTTCTCCGGAGGCTGCCGCAGCCGTTAAAATATCCGTACTACAAGCCTGACAAGCTGCGTACAAGTATAAGAAACAGGGTATCGGACGAACTGCGGGCGTTTGGCGTCCAAGCGTTCCCGGCATCCCCAATACTAGCGGGTGGTGGCACTATGAAAACGGCCGTTTGGCTTTATTTGTTCATGTTCGTCGCTTTTTTCGATCTGCATGCGCAATATCCGATGCTGTCTCCGTTCGCGTTGTCGCTTGGCGCAGCTCCATCGTTCATCGGACTGATCATGGGGGTTTATTCGCTCACTCACTTGCCCGGAAATTTGCTCGCAGGCATAGGCGTCGACCGCTACGGTAGCAAATATTTTATCGTCGGCAGCCTGCTGACCGCCGGCACCGTCCTTGTTCTGCAATCGCAGGTGACCAATCCGTGGCAGCTGCTCTGGGTGCGATCGATCAGCGGCTTCGTGCTCGCTTTCTTATCGCCGGCTTGCTTG
The DNA here is from genome assembly GCF_046244365.1 of Paenibacillus litoralis. Taxonomy (NCBI): domain Bacteria; kingdom Bacillati; phylum Bacillota; class Bacilli; order Caryophanales; family Paenibacillaceae; genus Paenibacillus; species Paenibacillus litoralis. The sequence goes on from NZ_CP176395.1 coordinate 6,796,025, forward strand.
TCGATGCTTGCGAAAATCGCCAAGGACCGGGTGCAGCAGGGCAAGCTGATGGCCGGCAACGGCTTCGTGCATACGCTCGCTTCGGTAGGATCGCCTGCGGCCGGCGCTTTTCTTGTCGCCAAGCTCGGGTTTACGACCTCTTTCCTCGTTCTCGGCTGGGGGCTTATCGCAACCGGCGTTTTGGCCATTTTCGGCGTTCGCGAAACGAAGCAGATGCGGAATCAGCATGCCCCGCAGCTGGACGATGCGCATGGACACGGCGCTCCGCAAGCGGGAGCGGCGGACATGCAGGACGAGCATGCGAGCGCCGGCAAAATCCCTTGGCTGTTTTTCGGCATACCGCTCGCCTTGTCATGCTCGCAGGGCATTTTGTTTTTCGAGCTTCCGCTTATGAAAGCAGCGATGGAGTCGATCGTCACATCCGGCCTTCTCTTCTCGATGGTCAGCTTGGGGGCGCTCGCCACGCTTAGCCTGCTTTTCTTAAACCGCATTGCGCCGCTGCTGAGGGTCGTGGCCGGGAGCTTGTCGCTGGCGCTCGTTTTTTTCGGGATGGCCGTCGAATGGCCGCTTCCGCTCGTCGTTTCCTTGTTCATGATAGGCATGGCCAAAGGCGTCATCTACCCGGCTATCGCCACTTTGCTCGCCGGACATACTTCCCGATCCCGGTACGGACGCGTTTTCTCGCTGCTCTCGATCTCTTATTCGCTGGGCGCCTTTTTCGGTCCTACGGTCGCAGGACACCTTCGCGAAGCGTTGTCCCCTTACTTCGTCGCTTTCGTCGTCCTGATGATCGGGCTGTCGCTGCTGCCGTTCAACCGTTTCCGGCTGCTGGGCTCGCAAACCGCAGGCTAAAGGAACTAACGGACGAGGGGCGATCCGCCCTAACCGTTTCATCGCAAATGGGCTCACGCACAGTCCCCTTCGGCTTCGCTCGTCATATGTTGTAGCAAACGCCCTAGCGTACCGATCCATTTAACTCGCATATTCGTTCCACGAACCGTCGCAGCTAAGCGCCTGCCGGGGAACCCCCGTCTCCTACGAGCATTCAACCTTTGTTCTTCTCCTTCTGCATCCCCTGCAGCGCAGCGGCTTGAGCGATCAAGCCGTTTTTGGTTTCTATCAATCACTTGTCTCAGCGTTTGGAGCAGGAATCGAAGCCTTGCACCGCGCCGTTACCCGATGTTCAGGATATCGCATCGCTTCGTTATATTTGCTATTTCTTCGCCTTTTCCTTGGAGATCAGCGCCCAATCCTCTGCCGTAAAGTTCCCGATATGCCATAAAGCGACGCCCTTCAAGCCAAAATAACGGGCCAGCTCCAGCTTGGCCGAAATGCTTTTGGTATCCTCGTACCAAAGCTCGTTGCTGCCCTCATTCGTTGTGAAGAAAGCATGGCGCAAGAAGAACGGCAGCTGGAATTGCTGCTGAACGCCGTCCATCGCCAGTCTGCTCTCCACCCGGTCGATCGAAGGCGAAGGGGATGTCAAGTCCCCGTTTGCTTTCGTGATCCACTGGTTGGCCTGTTTCGAAATGCCTAGCAGCAGCTTCTCCTTCGGAATGCTGCGCAGCGCCTCGGCGAGACTTTCCCGCACAAGCGGCAATGGCGCGGAAGGAAGACCGCTCTGCCTATGCGTAAAATCGTAAGCCATCAGCACCGCCTCGTCGGCCAGCGCTCCGATTTCCTTCAGATCATAGCCTTTGTAATACATGACCGGAGGTACGGCAACGGACAGTGTTTTGGCGCCGATCGCCTCCTTGACGCTGCGGAGGAAAGCGGTATAAGGTTCTCTGTCATTTCCCGAAATCAGCCCTTCGAAGTCGATGCTCACACCGCTCATCGGCAGGGCGATCAGCTGTTCCTTCAACGACTGAATAAACGACTGCTTCGCTTCCCCGTCCTGCAAAAAGCGGCTCAGCTTGCCATCCGCGTTGTCGGAAAATATCATCAGTTTATCAGGCAGCGCTTGCTGCTTGGCCGTGTCCACGACCGTATTCCAGCCTTCGGGCATTTTGAACGTACCCGTGTCCGTCTCAAGCTTGGCCTTCCCTTCGCCCGTATAGCCAAGGTTCGACCAGCTGAACGTAATGCCGGACAAGTTTTTCAGCTGATCGATGTTGCGGTACGAATTAATGGCATAAAATCCGTGTACCTCGAGCGCATGACGCTCTACCTTCTCGCCGATCGTACGCCGAATGATCGCCGCCGCTTCCTTGCGGCTTAACGCCTCGCCCGGATGCAGCTGCTTCCGGTCGTCTCCCGTCATGATGCCGCGATAGGAAGCGTAGTAAGCATAAGGACGATACTCCGGAGCGAGCTGCTCCGCATCCAGAAAGCCGCGTGCCGCTTCCTCTATTTTCCATTTATTGTCGAGCCACAATGCCCGCTCCTGCTCGCCGACCGTATCCAACAAATAGCGGCCGATCAGCACGGCCACTTCCGCTCTCTTAATCTTCTCTTCGGGCAGAAAGCTGCCGCCTTTTATCATGAAAGAAACATAGCCTTTAGCGGCAGCATCCCGAATGACCGGATACGACCAGCGATCCTCCGTTACATCGGCGAACCGCGAACCCCCGCTTTGCCCGCTGTCTCCGGTTTGACCGGGCAGCGAAGTCATGAGCATTTTGACGAACTGCTCGCGCGTAACGGAAGAATCCGGGCGGAAAGAACCGTCTTCATAACCCGAGACGATATCGTATGCCGTTAACGTGTACACGTCCTCCTCCGACCAGTCGCCCGCAGGCACATCCTTAAACGGCTTCAATTGCGATTCGTAAGCCGAGGCCCCGGATGCGACCGCCAAGAACAGGGCGGCACCCAGAGCAAATGTCCGTTTCCAAGTCTTTTTCATTCGTTACCTCTCCCTCTTTCCGATTCTATCAATCTATCAATATACGAAATGACGGATTGGAAGTCAAATGGAAGAAACCGGCGCCGGTGTCCTTACGGTCCTATCCGATCCTGCACCCATGGCAAAAACGGCACCCTCACGGATGCCGTCTCGCTTAAAATGCGCTATTTTATAGTTTTACGACTTTCCCCGTCTCCTGCGATTCGAAAGCGGCCAAGATGACGCTCAGCGACTTGCTTCCTTCTTCGCCGGAAATGCTCGGAGGCGTTTGCGTCACGATGCTCGTAACGAAGGCGTCGATGACTCCGCTGAGCGTTTGCTTCTCGTTCGTCGCGATCGCTCCGACCTTGTAGGTATCGATATTCCCGTTGCGATGCTCGACGACTACCTTGTCGCCGCTCTCCTCGCCGATTCTCATGACGCCGTTCTCGCACCATAATACCGTGCTGTTGTCTCCGCCCTTATAATACGTCCAGCTTGCGACAAGCGTGCCGAAGGCGCCGCCTTTCATACGGAGCAGACAAACCGCGTTGTCGTCAACGTCCGTCCCCTCTTTGTGCAGCGTCCCGATAAACGAAACGACTTCAGATACTTCATCGTTAAGCAGATAACGGATCAAGTCCGACTTATGGACGCCGAGATCGCCCATCGAGCCCATTGCCGCATCCTCTTTGCGGAAAAACCAGCTTTCGCGTCCGTCCACGCTCCAGCCTTCCGGTCCCGGATGGCCGAACGACGTGCGGAACGTGATCACTTTGCCGAGGACGCCGGTTTGCAAAATCTCCTTGGCTTTAACGTGCGGCGGCATGAGCCGCTGATTGTGGCCGACCATCAGGTAAACGCCGTTGCTGCGGGCCGCTTCGATCATCGCTTGCGCTTCCGCATCCGACGTCGCCATCGGCTTCTCGACCAGCACATGCGCGCCTGCGTTAGCGGCTGCGATCGATGCCGGCGCATGAAGCGCGTTCGGCGTGCAGACGCTGACCGCGTCCGGCTTTATTTGGGCAAGCATGCTCTCGTAGTCGGCGAACGCTTTCGCTCCGTACTGCTCGGCGTAGTACTCCGCCCTTTCCAATACAGGATCGACAAAAGCCACAAGTTCCACGTTCGGGCTTACCGCATATTCAGGAATATGTCTATGCTTCGCAATGGAGCCGCAACCAATGACAGCTACTCTGATTTTACTCATGTTCCCCAACTCCCCCATCTTCTCTAAAGCTTCGGATAAAATCAGTCAACGTAACCTAAAACTGAGACAAGTAGTTCGTTTTCAGCCAGTTGATGCTTGTTTCAATGCTTTCGAGCGGCGGATTCGCGCAGCGGTCCTGCTCTACGATCAGCCATTCGGAGCCTGCTTCGGATGCTGCGGCAATGACGTCCGTCAGCTTGATCGTGCCGTGTCCGAGCTCGACGGTATCGATCTTGCCTTCCGCGTCGATGCGGAAATCCTTCAGATGCACGAGCGGCAGTCTGCCGGAATATTTACGAATATAGTCGGTCGGCTCGAAGCCCGCGAACTGCACCCAGCCGATGTCCATTTCCACCTTCACTTGCTCGGGCGCCGTAGCGGAGTATAGCGCATCGAACGCGTACTCTCCGTCAATGTTCGTTCGAAATTCAAAGTCATGGTTGTGGTAGCCGAATACGAGTCCGTGCTCGGCCGCTTGCTCGCCCACTTGTCCGCACAAAGCAAAAATGCGCTTCCAGCTCTCCTCGTCGGACCGCTCTTCTCCCGGAATCCCCGGCAGGACGAGATAGCTCGCGCCGATCGTCTTCAAGTAAGCGATTTCCTGCTCCAGATTCGTTCTCAGGTTGTTCAGGCCGACGTGACTGCCGATAGCCTTCAAGCCAAGCGATTGCAGAAGATCGCGCATTTCCTCAGCGGGAATGCCGCCGTAGCCCGCAAATTCGACGCCCTCATATCCGAGCTCCGCCACCTTGCGCAGCGTTCCCTTGAAATCTTTTGCCATATCCTCGCGAAGCGTATACAGCTGTACGCCGATCCCCATTCTGTTCACGTTGATCACTCCTTCTGATTTTGGCTGAGGTTGCTTGAAGTATCTAGTTCCGATTATAGAAAGAACGCTTTATAATGGAAATGAAGAATATGGTCGGCACCTCAACTATTTGGCTATAATGGAGAACACCTATGATGAATCCTCCCGTTTTGAACGTTCTGATGTGCAGCTATTCGTACCACTCGCAGCGGTTCCATATTAAACAAGAGAACGAGGGACTGAAAAACTACCTGTTCCGTCTTCAAACGGAAGGACACGCCAAAGCGCTCGTGAACGGGGTCATGACCCCGTTGCAAGCCGGAGACCTGCTGCTGTACCGTCCAGGCATGCCTTACAGCCTCTTGGTCGACGAGCACGAGCATGATCGCCGCGGTCCTTCCGCATCCAGCGGAGACTACTACTTGTATTGCCAGGGAACTTGGGTCGACGATTGGTGGAACCGTTCGCCGAAGCAGGTAAAGACGCGAATCGACCTCGACGATAAGCTGCTGTCCGTATGGAGAATGATCCTGACCGAAAAGCTCAAATTCGAAGAAAGCAACGAGGAGCTGGTCGGCTATTTATTCCGTTCCTTATGCTTGATGCTGGACAAGGCGATCGTGCCGGCGCCCGCTCTCAAGGGCACGCTTTTTACTGCAGCGAGAATGAAAAGCTACATTGAAGAGCATGCGACTACGCCGCTCAAAATCGAAGATATCGCCCGTCACGTCAGCCTCAGCGTCTCGCGGGCCGTCCATCTGTTCAAGGAATGCTACGGCAAATCGATGATCCAATATACGCTGGAAATCCGTCTTTCCATTGCCCGGGAGAGAATGGCGTACAGCATGATGACGCTCGAGCAGATCGCCGAATCGTGCGGCTTCGGCAGCTATTCGTATTTCCACCGCATCTTCCGGGACAAGCACGGCGTAACGCCGACGGAGTACCGGAACACGCTGCGCGGCGGTTGAGGAGTGCGAGTTGCTGACACGGCGGATTGCCGTCTAGTACGCATAACGCAAGGGAAGCGAAAGATTGGATAAACTAACCTATGCATATAGCCGGTCATGACCGAACGAACTGCCGACACGCAGAGGTTCATGCTGACTGGCCGACAGGAGGTACCATGACCTACGCCATTATTGTAGAGGGTAAAAATGACCGAAGCCGGTTGCGGCGGGTTCTGCGGGAAGAAGCGATGATTCTGTGCACATACGGAACTCCGGGTACGGAACGGATCGAAGAGTTGAAGAAAAAAGTTGGGGACAGCGACGTGTTTCTGTTTACGGATAACGATTCCTCGGGCAAAAAAATACGCGCCGCGCTCCGCGAAGCGTTTCCGGATGCCGAGCACATCTATACGCGCAGAGGCTATGCCGGCGTGGAAGGAACGCCTGAGGAATACTTGATTCAGCAGCTCGAAAAGGCGGGTCTCGAGGAGCTGATCGTCTACCCCTCGCCGACTCTCGAGCCGGAGTGATTTAAGTTCAATAATGGAGTTCATACGAGGCACGCTAGATGAATAGCGAAGAAAACTTCACTATTAGTGAACTTAACTTCACTATTTGGGCTCAAAAAAGGCACTCTAGATGAAATAGTGAAGGAAACTTCACTATTAGTGAACTTCACGGCAAAATAGTCCTTTTTGCTTCACTATATGACCTGAACGTAGCATTTCGGGAGAAAATAGTGAACATAGGTTCATTATTAATGAACCCAAGTTCACTAGGAGCTATTCGGGCTCTCCGCTCTCTGCTCACCCTCACTTATGAATGAAAAAAAGCCGGCCAGAAATCTCCGGCCGACCTACGCTTACGAAAAGCTGTCCCAAGGTCGGAATAGAAGCTTGGGACAAACGAACTTGCTCGCTACCCCACGTACTGCAGCAAATAAATAACCGTCGTCACCGAGAAAATGCTCAGCACCGTCGATGAGAATACCGCCTGCGAAGCGAACTCCGCCTCGCTGTCGAACTCGACGGCGAGCAGCACGCTGCTGAGCGAGGTAGGTACGGCGCAGGAGAGCACGAGCGCCTTGGCCATCATCCCCTCGATGCCGAGCGCCCAGACGATCGCAAACCCGAGCGCGGGGCCGACGCACAGCCGCAGCACATTGGAAAGCAGCACGTCGGACAGCTTAAGCGCCCATTTCATGTTGCCGAGCTGCACGCCGAGCGTAAGCAGCGCCGTCGCGACGAACGCGTTCGAAATCTGGTTAATCGGATCGTAAATCGGCTGAGGCACCGGGATGTCGAATCCGCGCATGAGGAAAGCGATCGGAATCACATAGATGACCGGCATCGTCAGCATCGTGCGCACCGTGGCTCTTATATCGCGCTTATGCGCATTGACGCTGTATACGCCGTATGTGTTCGGAAGCAGGCTCTGCATCATCATGACGATGATCTGGATCGACAGCGTAAACGGGTCGCCCACGAACACGAGCTGGTTCAGCGGAATCGCATAGTTGGCGCTATTATAGAAAATGACACTGTTTCGCATCGCGCTGCGCATGCCCGGCTCATACCGGCGAACCCGCACCACAAGCTCCATCAGCAGAAACAGCAAGCCGAAGAAGATCGCGAAGAATAGCAGCACCTGCATCATGATGCCGAGCGACAAATTCGATTCGTACAGCATTTTGAACATGACCGCAGGCGAAAACAAGTAAAAATTAAGCTTCGACAACGTCCGGATATCGAGCTTGAACAGCCGCTGCAGCAGGATGCCAACCGCGATCATGATCGATAACGGGATGATGTTGTGAAGCAGGATGTGCGTGAAGTACCCCATTTTGCTCTCCGCTTCCCGTACCCGTTATCCGGTTTTATTTCTCTTTGCCGAGCGCTACAATGTCGTTCGCCACGACTTCTTTGGTCAGCTTCAAGTCGCTTACGTCATAGAACTTGCGGATCTTGCCCTTCTTGTCGACAAGCGCAATCGAGTTCGTATGCGAGAAGTTTCCGTCCTTGTCCTTGACAACGCCCACTTTGTATTCCTCCGCCAGAGCGAATGTCGCTTTCTCTTCCCCGCGGACGAAGAACCAGTTGTTCGTATCCGCGTTAAATTGATTGGCGAACTTCGTGAGCCGTTCCGTCGTATCCCTCGTCGGATCGAAGGTGATGGAAATAAATTGGGCGGACTTGCCGAACTCGCCCTTCTCGACCAGCGCGTCGCGAACCGTCGACAAGAAAGCCGTTGTCGGCGTGCATACGTCCGGACAATACGAATAGTAAAAATAGACCAGCCTTACTTTGCCGTTCGTATTCTGAATGCCGATCTTTTTACCGTCCACGTTGTCCAGCGCAAAGTCGGCCGCAGGCAAATCAACCGTAAATTTCGACCCTGAATCCTTCGGCAGCGCGTTATAGCCGATAGCCCCGATAATGACTAGCATGATGGCGACCGTTGCGAATTTAAACCAATGCTTGGCGAAAACTCCATTCATCCCTTAATTCCTCCACAATAGTTAATAGTAAAATGTAAGGATACGAGCCCACAAAACCTTCCAACAAAACACAAATCCCATGCCGTCAAGCAGGGGATTCGTGGTTGCCGTTATTGACCGACCGTATCGATCACCATGATCAGGAACAATATCGTCAAATAGTTGATCGAGAACAGGAACACTTTCTTCGCCCATTGCTCATTGTCCTTGGCACGGAAGCCGGCCATGCACATCACCACCCAAATCAAGCCGAGCAGCGCGGAGCCGATCAAATAAACGACGCCGACATAATCGTACAAGTAGAGCAGCATCGAAACCGGTACGAGCGGAATGACGTAACGCATCATGCTTACCTTCGTTTGATAAATGCCGCGAACGACCGGGAGCAGCGGATAACCGGCAGCCCGGTAATCCTCCACGCGCCGGATGCCCAGCGCCCAGAAGTGGGGCGGCTGCCACAGGAACATGATTAGGAACAGGAGCAAGGCCCCCATGTCAAGCTGGTTCATGACGGCCGCATAGCCGATAACCGGAGGCACCGCGCCGGAGATGGCGCCGATCGTCGTGCTCCAGACGGATGTCCGCTTCAGCCACGCCGTATATACCCATACGTATACGAACAAGCCAAGCAGGCCGAGCAGCGCGGACAGCATATTCGCGGTTGCGAGCAGTACGGTACCTGCGATGCCCAGCGTGATCCCGTACGTCAGCACGGTCTTCGGCTGCAGCTTGCCTGTGGGCAATGCGCGCTTGCGCGTCCGTTCCATTTTAATATCCATATCGCGATCCAGATAGTTGTTCAGCACGCAGCCGGACCCCATTACAAGCGCCGTTCCGACCATCGCAATCACCAACGTCATCCAGTCGATATTCCACTTCGAAGCGATCCAGAAACCGCCGAACGTCGTAATCAAATTCGAAAAAATAATGCCCGGTTTTGCGAGATTGACAAAATCCCTCCAGGTTGCCTTCCCGACGGATTGAGCGTTTACGGCTGCTTCCGTTTCCGCTATTGGCGTAACGCTTTCATCCGCACTCCACGTCTTTTCCATCGTAATCCCCCTCTTCTCAAGCGTTCCTTGCGGAACGCAGCATCATGCTATAAAAGCGTAAGCCCCAAACACCACTCTCATCATATCAACCTAGGGATACTTTGACAACAATTCCGGCGCGATTTCAAAATATTGTCGAAACTACGGAATTCGCACTTTTCCTTATCGTTTCCTTTTTTGCCTGTCACCAATCCGGGCGCCCCGCTATATGTTAAGGAAGAAGGCATTCGCCTATACGCTTGGGGACATGTCCGGACGTTTCGGACACATAATGCCCCGTTGTACGCGCATATGGTAAGAACGAAGACCTTTCATAAGGAGGAATATTCGATATGAACAACAGCAATCCGAGACCACCCGTGAACATGGGCGTCCCTTTCGGGTACCCGTCGGGAGGCTGGCAGCAGCAGCAGGGTATGGGTATGGGCATGGGTGGAGCTATGCCCGGACCAATGATGCCGCAGGGGCAAATGCCCGCTCAGATGATGCCTGGACCAATGATGCCGGGTCAAATGATGCCGCAAGGACAAATGCCGGGCGGCATGGTGCCGCCTATGATCCCTGCAGGCTCCACGATTCCGGGCGTTATGCCGGGTCCGGGCCAGCTGCCGATGGAGCAATCATACATCGAGAACATTTTGCGGCTGAATCTCGGCAAGGTCGCTACGATTTACGCTACTTACGAGAACAACAGAGAATGGAACGCCAAAATTTTTAAAGGCGTCCTTGAAGCGGCCGGCCGCGACCATATCATCATCAGCGATCCGAAAACCGGCATGCGTTACTTACTCTTGATGGTGAACGTCGATTACATCACGTTTGACGAGCCGCTCAACTACTACTACCCTCTGCAGCAAACGCCGCAACCGCGCGAATAGCAAAGAAGGGCAAACCCGGCCGACTCGCCGACGTTTGCCCTTTCCTGTTTCCGCACCGCGTTCAAACCTTGCTGCTCTGCGCTTCTTCGTTCAGCATCAGCATCCGCTCGTCGAGAGCGGCGATAATCTCCGCCGTTTCCTTCAGCTTACGGCTAATCGATTCCGGGACGCTGGCTTCGAATTTATAATAGATTTTATGCTCCAGGCTGGCCCAAAAATCCATCGCGCTTGTCCGGATTTGGATTTCTACCATAATCCGCTCGGTACCGCTCGTCAGAAAGATCGGGATTTCCACGATCATGTGCAAGCTTTGGTAGCCGTTCGGTTTCGGATGCTTGATATAATCCTTCACTTCGATGACTTTAAGGTCGTCTTGGCTGCAGAGCATTTGATAAATCCGGTAGATGTCCGTGGAGAACGAGCAAATAATACGGACGCCGGCAATATCGTGAATATGCCGTCCCGCGCTTTCCATCGAGAGCTCCAGATTTTTGCGCTTCAGCTTGGCTGCAATGCTTTCCGGCGCCTTAATGCGGGTTTTGACATGCTCGATCGGATTGTAATCGTGAATGAATTGGAATTCCTCGTTCAAAATATTCAGCTTCGTATGTACTTCGTCCAGCGCAAATTTGTAAGTAAGCAAAAAGCGCGCCCATTCTTTCATTTTCTCCCGGTCGATCAATGCGGTTCCTCCTCGTGCTGCCACCATCTTCGGCTGCTTGTCAGTGCGATAACGTTATTATATGCCATTCCGGCATGAAACCCCAATTTATGCAAAAGACAAGACGTCTTCGCTCCAATACGGCTTGATCTCATAGGAAGAGATACATTCAAAAAAGCTCATCCCCCTAACAAGGGAGACGAGCCGAATGCCTTCCATCACTAATTGGTGAAAGCTTCCATCCGTACGCGAGGCGTATTCATAAGCTCGATCCACTTGCGAACAGCCGCGATCAGAATGATCATGCCCAGCACCAGCATAATGATCGACAGAACGCCGTTCAGCACGTTATAGCCGGCTGCATCCGTGTTGAGATACACGTTCTTCACCATCCAGTACCCCGCGTAATTCACCGTAACGAACAGGTAGGCGAGCGGAATGAGGCAGGTAAGCATATACCGCCGTTTGTCGGCGACCTTCAAGATGACGGTCGCTCCGATAATGAGACCGATCGAGGCCATCAGCTGATTGGATACGCCGAACAGCGTCCATACCGAGCCGATATCGCCCGAATTCAGCAAGTACCCCCACATCAAACACGCAAGCGCACTGGAGAAAATCGTGCCGGGCACCCAGTCCACCTTTTTGAGCGGCTTGTACATCTCCCCGAAGAAATCCTGGATCAGATAGCGGGCCGTACGCGTTCCGGCATCGATCGCCGTCAAGATGAAGACCGCTTCGAACATGATAACGAATTGGAAGAAATAGGGGGCCAGGTTGCTGAACCAAGGAATTTTCGTAAAAATATACGTCATGCCGACCGCAAGCGTAACCGCTCCGCCCGTTCTCCCCTCCAGATTCAAGCCGATTTCCTGGCTAAGCTGCGGCAGATGGACGACGCTCATCCCGAGCGTTTGAAAAACCTCCGGCTTGGAGTTGATCGCGAAATAATCGGCAGGCTGTAAAGCGGTTGCCGCGATTAAAGCCATAATGCCGACCAGGCACTCGACCAGCATCGCTCCGAAGCCTACTACTTTAATGTCGCTCCAGCGGTTCAGCATTTTGGGCGTCGTACCGGATCCGACAAAGGCGTGAAAGCCGGAAATCGCTCCGCAGGCGATCGTAATGGAAATGAACGGCCAAACCGGCCCCGGCAAGATCGGCCCTCCGCCGCCTACGAATTCCGTAAAGGCAGGAAAAGGAATGCCCGGATTGATAATAAAGACCCCGATGATCAGAGCGATGAACACTCCGATTTTCATAAAGCTGCTTAAGTAGTCGCGAGGCGCAAGCAGAAGCCAGACCGGCAATGCCGCCGCGAAGAACGCATAGATAGGCAAGATGAGCGATAAGGTTTTGGTATCCAGCGTGAGCCAGTCGCCGATGACGGTGCCTTGAATCGACGGGCCGACGAAAACGCCGATCATCAGAAGAATAAAACCGACGGTCGAAGCCAATTTCAAATTCCCCGTTTTTCTATAGAAAAGGCCGACGCCCATGGCGATCGGGATGGTGATGCCGACGGCGAACGTTCCCCAAGGGTTATTCTCCAACGCATGCAGCACGACCATGGACAAGCCTGCCATCGTAATCGTAATAATGAAGAGCATCGCGAGTCCGGTGCAGAAGCCGGCTATCGGGCCCAGCTCTTCCTTCGCCACTTCGGACAGAGACTTTCCTTTCTTGCGCATGGACGCGAACAGGACGACGGCGTCATGAACGGCTCCTCCGATTACGGCTCCGATCAGCAGCCACAGCAAGCCGGGAAGATACCCGAACTGTGCGGCCAAAATCGGCCCGACAAGCGGACCCGCTGCGGCGATAGCCGCAAAATGATGGCCGAAGGACACCCATTTGTTCGTCGGCACATAGTCTTTCCCGTCGTTCAGCGCGTGAGCCGGAGTAGGAATAGCATCGTTAAGCTTCATTACTTTTGCCGCCATGAACGTCCCGTAGATTCGGTAAGCAATCATCAAAATACACATCGAGCCGATGACGATTGTAATCGCATTCATTTTCATGACCTCCCTGTTGTCTTTAAGTAAAATCATCATACTAAATGAAAAAGCAATCATGATGTTTTCAAGACAAAGCGCAAAGGCCAGGGGCTGAGCCGCAAAAATATTGGTTTGGAATGCAGCCGCATCGGCGCGCGTTATTTTCTTCTAAAAGCCGATCAGCTGCTTCAATTCCTTCAAATAAGTCCGGCTGACAGGAACTTTGGAGCCGTCCTTCATCAATAAATTATAGGTGGAATGAAACCAGGGCTCGATTTCGACGATCGCGTCCAAATTCACGAGAAAGGCGCGGTGAACGCGGACGATCTTCGTATTGGCCAGCTTCTGCTCGTAGGTGACGAGCGGCTCGTTCACTTTATACTGCTGTTCTTCCGTAGCGATGATTGTTTTGCCCTCCAAGGAGCTTATATACATGATTTTGCTTACGTGTACGAGCAGGATTCGCTCATCGACGAGGAGCGCCAGCTTCTCGGTCCGTTCCTTCTGGGCCGGTTTGTTATCCGCGCGGGCCGTATGCACGGTGTCCCGGTTGGTATGCAGCCGAAGCAGCTTGTCCACCGTCCGATGGATCCGCGCTTCATCGAAGGGCTTGAGGATATAGTCCATCGCGTTTAATTCGAATGCCTTAAGCGCATACTCGTCATAAGCCGTCGCGAAGACGATTTCCGGCCTGTAATCCAGCTCCAGCAGCTGCCGGGCCAAATCCAATCCGCTGTCTTCGGCCAGCTGAATATCCAGAAACACGACATCCGGCTTCACCCGCCTGATGTCTTCCAGTGCATCCTCCACGCATTCGGCTTCCCCGGCGATCTCCACGCGTTTGCTGCGGCGCAGGATATGGGCCAGCTCGTCCCTGGCAAGAGGCTCGTCATCTACTATATACGCCTTCATAATGCTGATCCCCCCACTTATTTTGGCTCAATGGCACCGTGATGATTACTTTCGTTCCCTCACCAGGCTCGCTCTCCATGTGAAATTCCGCCTCGCCTCCGTAAATCTCTTCGATCCGCTTGTGAATATTGCTCAGCGCCGTTCCCGTGCCTTCCGCGGAACGAACCGTTTGCTTCCCTAGAATGCTTAGCAAATTTTCAGGTATGCCCTGCCCGTTATCCTCGGTTATGAGAACCATTTGGTCGTTCTGCTTGTAAGCCCGGATCGTGACGTGCCCGTTTCGCTTGGCTTGCATTCTCGGAAATGCATGGCGAATCGCGTTTTCCACCAAAGGCTGCAGAGTAAAGGGCGGAATCGGCACCTCCTCGAGCGTCGGATCGATGTCCAGCTTGACCGTATATTTATCCGGAAAGCGGGCCTGCTCCAGCGATAAATAGGCTTCCACATGCTCGAGCTCTTTGCGAAGCGGGATGAGCATTTGACGGGCTCCCTGCAGGTTGCTGCGAAAGAAGACGCTCAATCGCAATAACAGCTCCCTCGCTTTTTCGGAGTCGGTCCGGCATAAGACGGAAATCGTATTGATCGCGTTAAACAAAAAATGCGGATGAACCTGCGCCTGCAGCGCTTTGATCTCGGCATCCCTCAGCAATTTGCTTTGCAGCTCGGCATCCGCCAACTCCAATTGGGTGGAGAACAGTTTGCCCAGTCCTTCGGCGAGCTCTTGTTCCACCTGGTTCATCTCGCCCGGATCGGTAAAATAGAGCTTTAGCGTGCCTACCGTCTTGCCGTGAACTTTAAGAGGGAGCACGATAGCCGCCTGCAGCGGGCAATCCTTCTCGTGGCAATGGATTTCCTCGGGCGATTTGGCCTTGCTGATCCTGCCTTGCTCCAGTACGGTTCTGGTTAGCTGGGTGGAGATGCTCTGCATCGGAATATGATGATCGGAGCCTGCTCCGGCATGGGCGAGAACCTGATGCTGATCCGTAATGGAGATGGCGTCGGCGCTCGTCCCTTTCAAAATAATCGCCGCTACTTCCCGGCAGGAATGGATGTTCAGCCCTTGTCGGAAATAAGGAAGCGTTTGATCGGCGATGTACAGCGCTTTATGCGTTTGCAGTGCGCGCGTTCGCTCCTCCTCCTGGAGGATGGATTGAATGATGAGCATAATGAGCAGCATGCCGAAGCCGTTCATGACGATCATCGGAAGGCTGATGATTTGGACAAGCTCGTATGCGGCATCGAACGGCTTGGCGACGGCTAGAATGATGACCATCTGGAAGCACTCCATAATGAGGCTGATGGCAACCGCCCGCCACGGGGTGTTTTTTTGCTTCTTCTGCAGGCTCTTGCCGATCATTCCGGTTACGAGGCCGGCCAGAATCGTGGAGAAGCCGCAGGCGACGGCCGTATAACCGCCCAGCGTCAAGCGGTGCAGTCCGGCGATCAACCCGCACCCTAGCCCCACAAGCGGACCGCCGAGCAAGCCGCCCAGGGCGACGCCCAGAACCCTCGTATTCGCAATGGCGTTGTCGTAAGCGACCTCCGTTTGCCAGCCTTGCGAGGTAATGACGCCGGCGTGAATCTCGATTCCGGTATAGTTGCTGATGATGCCGAAGGTGCCGAATACGGCGATGAGCAATATTCTTTCTCTCGTGCCGTGCTCGTTATGAATGATTTGACGGAAGGAGCTCATCCGGGAGAGCAGGAACACGACGATCAAGAGGATGCCGACCCGCTCCAGCATCAAGATCAACAAGGTAATCAATCCGCTTCACCTTCTCTCCTATGATCTATTTATTATACATAGAGTCGCTTCTTTCATGCATAAAAGGTTACGTGCGGGCTGTGCTGCTTGCTGCTAAGCGCTCTGGAATCGATATGGGATCTGCAAAAAAAGCAACGGGCGGCCGATTCGTTATCGGCCGCCTGTTGCTTGCTCATGGATAAACATTTATGCACGCTGCTTACTCGACAAGCAGACCCAAGGTTTTATCCCCGATCGCCACGGTTTCCATGCCCGCTTCCTTCGCATAGCGAACGGAGGACAGCAGCACATTTTCCTGCAGCACATGATCGAACCGCTCAAGCGCCGTGCGCAGCTGCGAATCCGCATCGAGCACGAGGTTTACGCGCTTCTCGATCGGCAGCTCCAGCTTTTTGCGGTAGTCCTGGACGGCGCGCACGACTTCCCGGACGAGCCCCTCCTGCTGCAGCTCCTCCGTGATCGCCGTGTTGAGGGCAACCGTGATCTGATAGCCCGCCGCGGAAGCGAAGCCTTCCTTCGCTTGCTTCTCGACAAGCAGCTCTTCCACGGTAACGCGGAGCGTTTCTCCGTCAAGGGTTACATCCAGGCCACCGCTATCGACAGCCAGCTTGGCTTCGGAAGCGGACAGCTGCTTCAGATGGTTTTGCAGCGGTCCGACGAATTTGCCGTATTTTTTGCCGGCAACCTTAAGGTTCAGCTTCAGGCTGAAGTCGACAAAACCGCTGTCGCCCTCCACCGGACGGATCGCCTTCACGTTGATCTCGTCTTTAATGATGTCCTCGAACCGGCTCAGGTTGAAGCTGCGGTCCAGCGATACGAGCAGCGCGGACAGCGGCTGGCGCGTTTTGATGCCGGTCTCGTTGCGGATATTCCGCGCCAGCTCGACGATTTGCCGCGCGGTTTCCATGTCGCTCTCCAGCGTAGCGTCGATGACCGAAGCATTCGCCTCCGGATAGTCCGCCAAATGAACGCTGCCTTCGCCGCCAAGGTTGGCGTACATGTCTTCGGCAATGAGCGGCGCATATGGCGCGATCAGCCGCGCAAGCGTTACGAGCACCTCACGAAGGGTCTGATAGGCCGACACCTTATCCGTCGTCATCTCGCTTCCCCAGAACCGGTCGCGGGAACGGCGGATGTACCAGTTGCTTAGCTCATCTACGAACGTTTCGATCTGCTTGGCCGGGTTCAGGAAGTCGTAGCCTTCCAGACCCTTCCGCGCTTGCTGCACGGTGCTGTTCAGCTTCGACAAAATCCAGCGGTCCAATTCGTTCGCGGACGCTTGCGCCGGATGCTCTTCAGGCTTGTAGCCGTCGATCGTCGCATACAAAGCATAGAAAGCATGCGTGTTATGGATCGTATCGATCACCTTCGACTTGGCCTCGGCCACGATCTGCTTGGAGAACCGTTTGCTGTTCCACGGCGCGCTGTCGGACAGAAGCGCCCAGCGGAACGCATCCGTGCCGAATTCGTCGATGATTTCCCACGGATCGATGACGTTGCCCTTGCTCTTGGACATCTTCTGCCCGTTCTCGTCCAGAACGTGTCCGGTCGAAATAACGGCTTTATAAGGCGATTTGCCGTTAAACAGCGTGGAGACGGCAAGCAAGCTGAAAAACCAGCCTCTCGTTTGGTCGATGCCTTCGCAGATGATGTCGGCCGGGTACTGTTCCTGGAAAAGCTTCTCGTCGCCGAACGGGTAATGGTATTGCGCGAACGGCATCGAGCCGCTGTCGAACCATACGTCGATCACCTCCGGCGTCCGATCCATCGTGCCGCCGCACGAGCAGCGCAGCTTCACTTCATCCACGTACGGCTTATGCAGCTCCAGGCTTTCGTCGATCGGCTGCTCCGCTCTTTCCTGCAGCGCCTTGAAGCTGCCCGGCGCGTATTCGCAGCCGCAATCCCGGCACAGCCAAACGTTAAGCGGCGTCCCCCAGTACCGGTTGCGGCTGATGTTCCAATCGACGAGTTCCTCGAGGAACTTGCCGAAACGGCCTTCGCGGATGTGGGACGGATACCAGTCGATTTGGCTGTTGTTCTCGATGAGCTGCTCCTTGACCGCGGTCGTTTTGATAAACCAGCTTTCCATCGCGTAGTAGAGCAGCGGCGATTTGCAGCGCCAGCAGAACGGATAGCTGTGCTCGTAGCGCTCCTTCGAGAAGAGCAGGCCGCGCTCGGATAAGGTTTTGACGATATCCACATCGCAATCCTTGACGAAGCGTCCGGCGAATTCCGTGATCTGATCGGTATAACGCCCCGCCAGGTTGACGACGTTCACGAAATCCAGTTCATGCTGGCGGGTCGTGCGATAGTCGTCCTCCCCGTGAGCCGGTGCCGTATGCACGATACCGGTACCGCTCGTATCGCTGACATAGTCGGCGTCTACGACGATAAACCCTTTGTTTGCATTGATGTAGCCGAAAGGCGGCTCGTACGGCGTACCTACGAACTCCGCGCCTTTATGGGCGGAAAGGATTTCGTAATCATCCTTGAACACCTTCTCTGCAAGGTTTTTCGCGACGACATAAACCTCGCCGTTCTGTTTCACCTTGACGTAATCGATGTCCTTGTTCACGGCTAACGCCACGTTGGCCGGAAGCGTCCACGGCGTCGTCGTCCATGCGAGGAACACTTCGTTCCCGCGTTTGCTTCTGAATTTGACGGTCGCGCTCAAATCCTTGACGTCCTCGTAGCCTTGCGCCACTTCGTGCGAGCTGAGCGTCGTCTGGCAATCCGGGCAGTACGGACTGACCCGATGCCCTTTGTACAGCAGGCCTTTGCCGTGAATTTCGGACAGCAAATGCCAGACGCTCTCGATATAATCGTTCGTTAGCGTCACATAGGGGTTGTCCATGTCGGTCCAGTAGCCGATCGCTTCGGTCAGCTCGCGCCACTGCTTCTCGTACTCGAATACGCTGCCCTTGCACTTCTCGACGAATTCGGCGATCCCGTATTTCTCGATTTCCTGCTTGCCCGAGATGCCGAGCTGCTTCTCCACGCCAAGCTCGACCGGAAGGCCGTGCGTATCCCACCCGGCTTTGCGGACGACGCGGTAGCCGGACATCGTTTTGTACCGACCGATGAAATCCTTGATGACGCGCCCGAGCACGTGCCCGATGTGGGGCTTTCCGTTCGCGGTCGGCGGCCCTTCGTAGAAGACGAAGTTCGGCTTGCCTTCGCGGTTCGCGATCGATTGGCGGAACGTATCGTTCAGCCTCCACTGCTCGAGAACCCGCAGCTCGCGGGTTCTCGCTTTTTCTTTGACGTCAACCTTTTGCATAATGTGCGACACCCTTTCGTTTAGAAAATGAAAACACAAAAAAATCCCGCCCCGTAAGGGACGAGATTGTCTCTCGCGATACCACCCTTGTTCCGCAGCGATCATACTAGCTATGATCCTACGGCCCTCAACCTGCGCACCAGCATGCGCGTCCCTTGTAACGGCGGGATCCCGGGGCAGCTTACTCGCTTGCTTCAGCTTTCCTTCTCGGAGAGGATATTCGGCTAACTCTCGAACGTCGGCTTTCAGCGCGGGGCCGACTCTCTGGGGAACAAGGGTGTTAGCGTACTCGTTCTCGTCAATGAATTTATGCGATTCATTCGGATAAGTTCATTTTTACACCAATCCCAATAAAATGTCAACCATCGCCACTCGACCCTTACAAGCCGGAAGGAACGCGGTTTATCGGCTTTTATTTTTATAATCCGTCGGCGTCGACCCGATAATCTCTTTGAATAATTTGCAAAAGTACCGGTAGCCGGATATGCCGACTGCATGGGACACCTCGTATACTTTCATATCGGTTTGGTCCAGCAGCTCCTTCGCTTTTTTCATCCGCACGCGGTTTAAATAGTCGGTAACGTACTCGCCGGTTTCCTGCTTGAACAATTGGCCGGCATAGGCGGCGTTCATTTCTACGGCGGCGGCAAGATCCGTTATGAGCAAATCCCGGTCATACTGCTCGTGGATGATCCGGCACATTTGCTGAACTTCTTTGCGCACGGTCATATGCTCCCGGACGATGCCGGACGACTCCAGCTGCAAAATCGCTTCCCGCCACCAATCGCAGTAATCGGACCATGTTTCGAGCCATTGAAGCTTCGACAAGAGCGAATGCTTCCTGCCGGAATCCGTCCAAGGCCCGGTTTCCATAATCGTTCTTGCCGCATGCTTCAGCTTGAGCGGGGAAAAAGGCGGCTGACGCATAGTCGTCAGCTCCGTCGCCGCCTTTTTCAAATCCTCGACATTGCCGCCGTGGAACGCCCTGGCCGCAAGAGCCACCAGCTCCGCCTGATACAGCCGGGACCAGTCTTGATAAACGATCGTGTCGTTAGCGGTAGCAAACGCGGTTTGCTTATAGAAGTAAGCGGCCAGCTTCTCCTGACTGCTCCGGAACATCGGCAGCGTCAGCTCCGGCGAAGCGACGATCGAGTCGGCAAATAAGAAGCAGCCCGCCTGTACGATCTCCTTCAAGACGCCGAGACACCGGCTTGACCAATGATGAAGCTTCGCCTGAAACGACGAGACGCCATATGAATAAGGAGCATGCAGCAATACAAGCAGTCTGTTCGTACGGTAAGGATATACGCAAAAGCCGAACGGTTCCTTCTCTCCGCCGCCTTCGGCAAGCAGCTTCTCGATCTCCCGGCCGGCTTCCCGCTGTTGCTTGTTCATTTCGGCAGCGGTTATGCGTTTATTTTGCACCGCCTCATGCCAGTCCCAGCCGATTGAAAACAGGGCGAAATTGCTGCCGGGACCTCCCGATACCGCAATAATTTGCTGCTGGAGCGTATTGGCGGCGATTTGGTCATCAGTCGTACCGTTGCGCTCATCCCCCGCGATGACGTCCTCCATCAGCTGCCTTTTGACCTCCCATTCCTCTTCCGATCTCCGTTTCTCGTGATTCGTCAGCTTCTCCTCCGCCTCGAGCTCGCGGGAAATGTCCTCGGCTATCGTTCGGCATGTCTCCAATATTTGATCGCTTGATTGCGTCGCTTTTAGCAAATACCCTTTCGCTCCGAGCATGATCGCTTTCTGGGCGTAGGCGAATTCGCTGTAAGCCGTCAAAAACACGACACGTACCTTCGGCCACCTGCCGCGCACATATTCCGCGAGAGCAAGCCCGTCCATCACGGGCATCGTAATATCCGTAAGCAGAAGATCCGGCATCTCCTGCTCCATCATTTCGATCGCCTGCCTGCCGTTCACCGCAGCCCCGATCAATTGAAATCCCGCCTTATCCCATGGGATTCTTACGGAAAACCGCTCTCTGATCAGCTGCTCGTCGTCCACGATAAGCACCTTCAGCTTCTGCATCCTGCTCCCCCCGAACGATTATGATCATTCAGCCTTGAATTGAAGTTGAACTAGCGCATGACGGGAGTCCGCTGCGTTCTCTCTCTCCCGACGTTTCTTAGATTCGGCTTAAATAGAATCCTTCGGCTTTCCGAAAGAACCCGGGAGTCTGATTTGCACCAACAGCCCTTGCCCAGGCTCATTCTCGAGATGAAGTCCGTAGTTCTCGCCAAAATACAGCTGAATCCGTTCATGGATATTGCGGATGCCCAGATTGTTCAAGCCTTGGAATGTGCCGCTGCCGTCAGCGTTTCTTTGGATCAGCAAATCCTGCAATTGGGCGGGATCGATGCCTGGTCCCGTATCGGAAACCTCGATCGTGATTCCTCCGCTGTTTTCCATATTTGCTGCGATAATAATATGATTGCGCTGCTCCGTCAGGCCAAGCCCGTAAAAAATGCTGTTCTCGATCAGCGTAATTAAAGTGAGCTTCGGCAGCGGCACAGGCAGCGAATATTCCGGCACGACGATATCAATATCGAACACATCGCCGAATCTCAGCTTCATCAGATCGACATAATGGCCGACCTGCCGCAGCTCTTCTTCCAAAGACACGATATCGCCGACTTTATCGATCGAATAATGAAGCAGCCCCATCAGCGAATGAATCATCGGGCCAAGCTCCTTGATCCGGTCTGTTTCGCACAGAAGGTAGAAGGAGCTCAGCGTATTGTACAAAAAATGCGGGTGAATTTGCGATTGCAGCGTCTTTAATTCCTGATAACGCTTTCTTTTCTCGGCTTGCTTCAAATTTTCAAAAAGCTCCTTGATGTTGCTCATCATTTTGTTGAAATTGTTGGCGATCGAAGCGAATTCGTCGTTCCGCCGGAGCTCGATGCGGGCATCCAAATTTCCCATCGCCCCAAGCTTCATCTGCCTTGTAATGCGATGGATCGGATTTTTGATATAGGAGGCAAGCCTATACGAAATGATCAGCGAAATGATCACCCATATGACCATGATCAGAATGATTTGCCTGTTTATAATCGTCAGCAGCGGGTAGGCTTCGGATTCATTAATGACCGCAAAGACGACCCACTCCCACCGGTTGTTTTCTCGCTTCAGCACTTTCCAATTGCCTTCCGGAGCGTTTAACGTTTCGAACTCGCTGCTGCCGCCAAGCGCCAGGAGACGAAGCTGCTCCTTCATGCGGTCCAAATGTTGAAATTCCTTGTAAAGCTTCGGTTCCTTGCTTGTCGCGATAAAATCGCCGTCCCGGGTATAGAGGAAAATGCTGCTTTCCTTCTCGTTCGACGCCATCGCTTTCACAAGCTCGACGACATTGATATCCAGCGCAACAACGAGCGTTTTGCCGCTGGCCGGGTTTTGAAAGCTTTTGGCAACCGTGACCCCCTGTCCTTGTCCGGAATCATGGGGCTTGCTCCACCAAAAGCCTCTTCGCCCGGTTTCCGCGCCGACCTCCGCCAGCCATTCCGGGGAGACGAAATATTTAAAGCCGTACGGCACGCTTGCCAGCAGCCGGCCATCCTCGATGACATAGAAGAAATGAATCTCTTCGGAGTTGATCGTCATCATATTTTCCAGCGTCCGCGTATAATCCGTTTCGGATAGCTTGTTGTAAATTTCCGGATTGGCCAGAAATAGCAGCTGGGTCTGAATATTTTTCATATACGATTTCAAATATTCTTCAACCTGGATGTAGGAGGCTTGCAGCGTTTTGACCTGATTTTCCTTGATCATCACGTAAATATTCCGATAAGCGATAAAGCCGATAATAAATAGCGCGCATAGAACCGACAGGAAGGATATCAGAAACACTTTTGTGCCGATGCCGGTAAACATGGTTTTGATCCGCCTCACCGTACGCCCCCGTTTCTATCCGTGCTATAAGCACACGTTTCCGCCATTTTAACACGCGCGCGGCCGTGCAGTCTTGGATCATTGCCAAAAAGCCCGGCGCAAACCGGGCTATCCATGCTTAATTGTCCGCCTTAAAGGTATATGTTTTGCCATGCGCCTTCGTAATTTGCTCCGCATAATAATCGAAAATCTGCTTGCCGCCGTACTTGTTCATCAGCTCTTGACGGTATTTCGGCCAATTCGACGCATCCTTCTCCTCGAACAAAATTTTCGACTGGTACAAGTACATTTGCTTTCTTAACGAAGCGAGATCCATGCCTTCCTTGACGGAAACGCTTGTGCCGATCGACGGCAAATATTTATAAGCGGCAATTTTGGCGAGAATCGCGCGGTCGCGGTCCGTTTCCTGCGGGTTGATCAGTTCAAGGCCAAGCGTTGGCGGCTCTGCCGGCGTAAAGAATCCGTAAATTTCCAGGAAGTTGCCGTTATCGGCGATGTCTTTCTTAAACGCATCCGCAATCATCTCGATTTTTTTTCCGTTCTTCTTGTAATGCACACCTTCTTTGCCATAATGCGTCAGCAGGAAGCCTTCTTCGCCGGCCAGCCAGTCCAAAATTTCCGTCGATCGCTTCACCTTTGCCTCAGAGGACTTCACGCTGAACAGGAACGGAGAGCCCGGAAGCGGGTCCGTATACACGCCCGATTTGGCCCACGGGTGGAACGGCTGCCAATCGACTTTCGAATCGCCCGTAACGTCCTTCGTTTTCTTCTGATAGCTGGCCGCATAATTATCCAGCGCCGCTTCTCGCGTACTCCCGTAGAAAATCCCTACCTTACCTTGCACAATCGCATTGTCCTTCTGATCCGCCTTATTCAAAAACCAGTTCGGATCGTACAGCTTCATATCCATCGATTTTTTCAAATCGTCGAGCGCCTGGCCCATTCGGATGTCGGTTCCCACCTCGACGAACTGTCCGTTATCCAAATAAAATGCAGCGATAAGGCCATTCTTGAAAAACTCCGGGAACTCCCGCACCACGTTCGTGCCGCTCCCTGCGGCCGTCATCCCATACGTATCGTTTTTGCTGTTGCCGTCCGGGTCCTTCTCGACGAACGCCTTCATCACGTTGATCATATCGTCGTACGTTTCCGGCATTTTCAGGTTGAGCTTATCCAGCCAGTCTTTGCGGACGTAGTAGCTCCAGTACTGCTTCTGAGCATACGGCTTTGGCGCCCGCACGAACATATCAAGCACCTGATAGCGTTTCAGCACGTCCTCGGAAACCCAATATTTAAAATAGTTCGGCATCGTTTGCGGCGTCACCACTTTGGAAATATCGAGCA
Organism: Paenibacillus litoralis; assembly: GCF_046244365.1. NCBI lineage: Bacteria > Bacillati > Bacillota > Bacilli > Caryophanales > Paenibacillaceae > Paenibacillus > Paenibacillus litoralis. The sequence continues at coordinate 6,820,103 of NZ_CP176395.1, forward strand.
GCACTTTATCTTTGGCATATTTGAGCGAATCGGTCCCGCTAGCGATGAACATGTCCGGGATATCGCCGGAGTTGATCTTCATGTTCAGTTTATTCGCGTAGTCTTGTCCGTCCTGCATATATTCGATTTTCAAATCGACGTTGAACTTCTCGTCGATCGCCTTCTTGACGAAATCCTTGTCCGCAGACGGCAGCGAGACACCGTTCGGCACTGGCACCATCCATTTCAGCTCCAGCTTTTCCTTCTTCTCGGCGGCAGCCGGACTTGGCGACGCGCTGCCGTTCGCAGACGACGGCGACGGCGATGCTCCATTATCCGTCTTCCCGCATGCGCTGGCGAGCAAAGCGGAGGAGATGAGAAAAATCGCTGCTTTAGAAAACTTTTTCATAGGATTGACCTCCCTGTATTTGGACTAACCGGAAAACCTCTTTCACTACCACCCGTTTCCATACTTCTCGATCCGTAACCTGCTCTTGAACGCTCACCTCCTTCTATCAGCCCTTGATGGCGCCGATCATCATGCCTTTGACGAAATATTTTTGCAGGAACGGATAAACCGCGAGGATCGGCACGAGGGCAACGACTACAGTTGCCATCTTGACTGTTTCCGGCGGCAGCTGCTGCACCATTGTTTGCTGTACGCCCAATTCCTGGCTGATGCTCGGCGATTGAATCATGTTCCGCAGCACGACCTGGATCGGATAAAGCGAACTGTCCGTCAAGTACATAATGCCGCCGAAGTACGCATTCCAGTGGCCCACGCCGTAGAATAAGCCAAGCGTTGCAATAATCGGCATCGACAACGGCATGACGATCAGGAACAACGTCCGCAAATCGCCGCAGCCGTCGACTTTGGCCGCTTCTTCCACCTCCGCCGGCAAACTTTCGAAATACGTTTTCATAATCAGCGCATTAAAGGTAGACACCAGTCCCGGTATAATCAGCGCCCATAGGGTGTTGATGAGACCCGTCGCCCGCACCGTCAAGTAAGTCGGGATCAGGCCGCCGGAGAACAGCATCGTAAAGACGAGCGCGAGCAGAACGATGTGACGGCCCGGCAACGATTTTTTGGACAGCGGGTACGCCAGGAACATCGTCACGAGCAAGTTCAGCGCGGTGCCCACGACCGTGATGAATACCGAAACTTGCAGCGCCCGAGGCACGACCTTGCTGTTGAAAATCGTTGCGAAAGCCTCGAACGTAAAACTACCCGGCCAAATGACGAAGCCTCCGTTGCGCATCACTTCCTTAAAAGGGGTTATCGACATAATGAACACAAAGTAAAGGGGAAATAAAGTCGCCAGGCAAAACAATGCCATACATCCGTATAAAATGACATCCACGACCCGATCCGCTTTCGTTTTGTGTATGGCAAACGACATTGCACTGTCCTCCTCAAGTTTGTCTAGGGCGTGTCTGAATACGCCGAGGGTAGCAGATTTTGCCGAATTTTCGTTCCCTGCAAGGCGCGTTTGGGAAGGCGTACCGGGGTACGTCGAGCAAACGGAACGAAGCAGGGGGCGAAAAGGCGGTGAAAGATGACCCCGAGTGCGTGTTCAGACACGCCCTAACTGTTACCATACGCCAGATCCGCCGACCTTCTTGGCGATTTTGTTGGCGGCGATGACGAGAATAAATCCGATGACCGATTTGAACACCCCGACGGCGGCCGGCAAGCTAAACTCCATTTGCTCGATGCCTCGCCTGAATATCCACGTATCCAAAATATCGCCGACATCATATACTCTCGCATTCAGGAAAATATACACCTGATCGAACCCGGCATCCAAAATATGGCCAATTCGCAAAATCAGCAGCAGCACGAACACCTCGCGGATGCCCGGCAGCGTAATATGCCAAAGCTGTCTCCAGCGGCCGGCACCGTCCACGACGGCGGCCTCGTACAATTCCTGGTTGATCGAAGCGATGGCAGCCAAGTAAATGATCGCGCCGTATCCCGTGTTTTTCCAAATGTCAGTGAGAATGAGCAGCGGCCGGAATGCCGCGGATTGCGTGAGCACATCGATGTCTCCCCAGCCCATATCGCGGAATAAAACGGTGACCAGGCCGTTACCCGGCGCAAAGAAAGAGAATACGAGGCCGTACACGATAATCCATGACAAGAAGTACGGGCCGTACGTAATCGTTTGGACGAGCTTCTTGAACCACATGACGCGAATTTCGTTCAAAATAAGCGCCAGCGCCACATCCGGAAGCATATTGAACAAAATCCGGTAGATGCTGATGACGAACGTATTCCGCAGCAGCAGCGGAAAATCGGGCGAGTTGAACACTTGCCGGAAATTGTCGAGACCGACCCACGGGCTGCCCCAAATGCCATCCATCAGCTTATAATCCTTGAACGCGATCACCAGACCCGCCATCGGCACATAATGGTAGATCAAGTAGTAGAGCACGCCCGGAAGCATCAGCATATAAAGCCAGCGATGCCTGTACATCGATTTCCAGATCGAACTTTCGCCGCGTTGCCGCGTCTGTCGTTCCTCAGGCAATGTTATGCTTTGCGAGTCTGTTTGCATTGTTCCCTCCTCCTGAGAGCGACCATTTCCATGAAGCGCTTTCACTTGTTTCTCATTATAAAGCCGCCCCATCGCCCGTTATAGACATCTAATTTTAGAAAAGTGTACAAAATATTCATACGTCGGCCAAATCACGTTTACCGAGAAGTCGAACAATCAGTGAGGATAAATAGAAAAAACGCCCGGATGATCGATGATCACCGGACGTTTTTTCGCCATTGCAGGACTGATGTAAGCAGTTACTCCCACATTTGCCGCAGCGCCCCGATATCCGCCGCCAGAGCGGCTTTCGCCTGTGCAGAAAGTTGACTCTGATGCGCCGTGTTGTCCATATGCTTCATGAAATCGTCCAAGCTTTTAAGGGCCTGCGCCTTCCGGCCGGCTTCCCAATGATGGACGGCCTGCATCATATTGTTGCGAAGCTGCGAAGCAATGGCATGGCCCAGCTCGCCCGCTGCCTCGTAAGCGTCAATGAGCTGTGTGACGGAAGCGGGGCTTGTCGTCACTTGAATGGTTACCGTTCCCTGTACCCGGTTGCCGGCATGATCCTCAACCCATATGCCGATCGTATGGGTGCCCAATTGTCCAGCCCAATTCAAGGACATACCTTCCTCATATACTTGGCCGTCGACGGTCATACCCTGCGAAGCTATGCCGGATAGCCCGTCAGTCGCCTGAAGAGTCAGGACTACAAGCCGGCTGTCTTCGACGATGGTCCCGTTTAACAATGCCTCGCCTCCCGCGAGCAGCGTGAATGCCGGCGGCACGTTATCCACCCTGACGACGATGGACTGCACCGGCTCCATTCTTCCTGCGGCGTCCGCCGAACGAAATGACAGCGTATGCTCGCCGCTTTCCTGCAAGACGAGCGGAGCGGTATACGCATTCCAGCTCTGCCCTCCGTCCAGGCTGTAAGTTGTCGTTGTCACCGACGAGGACAACCCGCCGTATACGCTCAATTGAACCGTGGCGTCGCCTTTATACCAGCCGTTATACACGTTCCCCGTGACGGTAGCCTCCGTATGCAGAAGAAACGCTTCGGACGGCAGCGGGATGACAAACGACGCGTCCTCCGCAAAATCGTAAACAAATCCCTGGCTGAGATTCCCGCTGTTCGCATAGGAACGAACTGGCGACATATCGCCAATATCGAGCCGGTACTTGCCATCGCCGAGCGCGGATACGCCTTTAATCTCGTACGAGGCGTTGCGGATGCCGTCATTGACGATATAGAGCCATTTGCCCGCAAGCTCTTCCATCTGAATACCCGACAACTCCATCTGCACGTCGATATGATTGGCAAGGCTCAATGTCTTCGTGAAATCCGTTACCGTTCCCGTCACCCTCCCCGGAGACCTCTCCGGCGAAGCGCCGATCGGCGCGATATGCGAACCGTCGTTGACGTAGCCGTACACCTGCCTGCCGTCCTTCTCGGCGTACATCCCGAAAAATCCGCTGAATTCGATCCTATCATCGATCGTATAGGTGATTTCCGGGTTCATCGCGCTGACGATGTAATCGGTTCTGCCGTTCGTCAGCTCTACTTTCACCGCCTTGACTTCCAGTTCATTCGTCACCGGAACGCCGTTCGCTTTGACAACCGCCGGGCTGATGCCTGCGACGAAGCGCTGCCCCTTGTACGGCTCAATGACCGATGCGAAATGGCTCTCCAGGTTCGTTCCTGTACGGTGAGCCAGCAAATAAGTCAAGCTCTGCGGATTGTTCGGCTTATTGGTAGGAGGAACACCGTCCGCGAGCGCGACATCGTTTGCCCCGGCAAGCATCGTCAAGCGAAGATGAATATCCGCGGGCTCCTTCAGCACCTTGTAGGTGTCCACCGCATCCCAATCCACGCTGAATTGACCGGACGGCGTCTCGTCCTTTCTTACATTTTTCAGGTAATGGAACCCGCTTCCCGTATACCCTGCCCCGCTTACGCTATCGACCCGCTCGCCGTACGCAACGTTCGGACCCGCATAAGTTCCCGTCGGCTGGGTAACAAGCTCCAGTCCCTCGACGGAGGCGCTGCCCTCCGGACCGTGAAAGCTGAAGTGATGATCCGTTCCGCCCTTCACCCGGAAGAAGTCGACGGCGTACGAGTTTTCTTCGTCCACCTGGATCATCGCCGTCGTTCTCTTGTACAAACTTGTCTGCGAATAAACGCCCGGCGCTTCGACGTCGACTAATTGGACAATGCCACTGTCGTCAAAATGCTTCGGTGTTCCGACCCACTGCGCCGCCTGCTTCGACTTGTCGACAACGACGGTATTATGGCTGACCGTATTGTTCACCCATTGATGCCTGTGCATATCGTTGCTGTCGGCAAATTCCGGATAGCCCAAATCGGGGGCCAAATCTAACCCGAACGCATGAAGGCCCAAATTCAGCGTATCCCGGTGGCCGTGTGAGGAGCTTCTGCCGTAGTACATCCACACGTCGCGCAGCGTATTCGATTTACCCGCGGCCGCCTCGCGGTCCGCCACCGCCTTGCTGTCCAGGAGGGAAAGCTCCCGCAAGCCCATTTTATAGTTGGTCGCGATCTCGCGCTTACCGACGCCTTCAAAGCGAATCGTATGCTTGCCCGCTGCAAGCGGCATGACGGCAATCGTCTCCTTCTCGGAGCCCGATCCGTAAAAATCGAAGTCCTTCACGAAAACGCCGTCAATCAAAATCCGGTAAATCCCGTACGAAGCCGCTTTTAACGGCAGCAGCGCAATTTCGTACTGATCCGTCTTTGGCGCATCGAATTCGAAGCTGATGAAGCCGCCGGGCGCGGTCGCCTCCAATTGGAGCGTTCCCGTGTTTGTAAACAACTTGTATGGGGTATGCTCGCCAGCGACCGTTAAAGTCGGGAATGCGTAGGTTATGCCGAAAACATCAAGCGGATGAACGCCGTCACGCAGCGCGGCGAAGCCGTAGCCCGTCAGGTTGGCGCTGTCCAGCTTCAGCGGACCATACTGCTCGATCACCTCGCCAATCCGATTCGCGATCAGTTCCGGATTAGCCGTAAACACATCGCTGTGAATGCCTGAGGTGTGATTGTTATTCAAGAAATAGGCCAATTGGGCATGAACAGGCTTGCCGTATACTTCGAAGGCTCTGATGACGCTTTCTCTGCTTAGCAGATTAAGGCCCGGATTGCCTGTTTGTCCGGAATCGCCGATCTGTGCAATGTAATTGTCGCTCAGCATGAGCGGATAAATCCCGTCATATATTTTTTGAAATTTCACATTTTCATACAAATCGGCCTCAGGATAAATGTCGTTCCCCAGCAAAATATCCGCAACCAATTGATAATTTGCCAGCCACAATGCATTGTAGCCCGGCGCCGCTTCATTGCCGTTGCCGTCGCGGTCCACCGCACCGACCAATGATGCCATAATGTTGCCGCCCGTCACTTGCAAAGTCGGCGTGCTGACCAGTCCTCCCGCCTGGAAGTTGAAATCCAGCCATTCCTTCGATTCGGGCAGCGTATCGTACACGATCGCCGCCATTGCCAGTGCGCTTTGATGCATCCCGTCGTTGCCGCGAATTTGCGCGCTGCGGATCGAAGGGAACACTTGCCTCACAATGCCGTCCTCGATATTCCGCCTGATTCCCGCCGCCGTACGCTTCCGAGGGCCAAGATCGTACGCTGCCGCTTTCGCCTGCAGAAAATCAGTGATTACAGGGTCATCCATAGCCGGGAAAAACGCATCGTATGCGCTTACGAAATCTTTGACAATCGTCGTCTCCCAGATGGAGCCGATCGCCTTGCCCTTCCCGGTTCCGCCGTGCGAGTTCAAATATACATTCTTGTCATATGCCGAAATATCCAGTTGCGGGTACACATCGGCAATGCGATCAAGCAAAATCGTACCCGCTCTGGCATATTTCGCGTCCCCTGTGTACAGATAAGCGTTCTTCAACGAATTCAGCGCATGCTGAATGTTGCCTTCCCGCTGTTCGCCATACCACAGTCCCCAATGCACATAGTAGGCGATAAACGTATAACGGTTCCCGTTCGCATCCACCCAGCCGGTGCTGTCGTCCACTCCCCAGTTTGGCCCTTTTTCCGGGTAAAGCTCATTGACCAGAAGCGCGCGATTCGCCAGTTCGGGTCTGAAAATGCCGTTCTCGTCCAGGCCGCTTCGATAATAAGCGCCGAAATCGTTAGTCGGGTACTTGTAATATTGACCGTTCGCATCCTTCGCGCTCGGATCGATCAGCTTCCACGGCTCGTTGACGGGATCGATCAAAAAAGGATAATTGCCGAAGGCGTTAATTTGCGTGCCGCTGACCGGGCTTCCCTTGACCTGGTTCACCCCGTAGCTGCGCGGCAGCGTCTGCGGCGGAACCATATTCCAGAGATACTCGTAGCCGAGCTGCACAACCTTGTCTGCGGCGCTGACGGCGGAAGTCTTCATACTTCTGGCCCAATCGAAATTTTGCACGTTGCTTCTAGCCGCCGCTACTTTCTCAGGGGTGTAGAAGGTAGCTCTTGTCTTCTGATTGGTCACTTCGACGACTTGCACAGGCAGCGTCTTCGTCAAGGTCGTTCCATCCAGCGTCACGGCAACCGTGATGTCCGCAGCGCCGACCGCATGCGCGGTTATTTTAGCCGTGCCGTCGTCGACCGTTGCAATCAGGCTGTCACTGCTGGAAAAAGCGATATCCGCCTGCGACAAATCCGCAGCGCTGCCGTCCAGCAGTTTGCCCTGTATCGTCAAGTTTGCCTTTTCCGTAACGAATAACACGTCCTTGTCGATCGCAACCGTTATTTCGGCAAGCGCATTATTCACAACCTCTACCGGCACGATCACATGCTTCGTCACTCCGGCCATCGCGACCTCGACGCGCAAGTCCGTCTGTCCGAGCGATCGTGCGGTCACCGTTCCGGGAGCATCGAAAGATATGACGTCTGGATCACCGCTCGTAACCGTTATCGCCGCGCCGATGAGGTTTGCCGCCTGACCGCCTGTCAGAAAGCCGCGAACCTTGAACGTTTCCGTGCGGCCATTAAAGATCGGCGAGTCGAGTTGCGCCTCAATGCGATCAAGAACCCCTTCCGCTACTTGAAGCTCCAGGCTGGCTTCCTTCGTTATTCCGTCCAACTCAACCGCAACGTCAACCGTAGTGGAGCCCGGCTGCAAAGCTGTCACTGTCCCGCTGCCGTCTACCGTCGCTACAGCTTCGTTGCTGCTTGTATAGGTCACGGCTGCGCCGGTTAAATCCGCATCCGTACGATCGGTGAGCTTGCCGGCCAAGGTCAATTGCATCGTTTCATTTGCAACCAGCGTCGTTTTGGCAGCCGATAACGAAATCGCCTTCAAAGAAGGAACTTCTGCGAGCAGCAGCTCGGACGGATACATGTCATTGCCCCAACCGTCCCGCAGACCGGTCGCCTTAAACATAATTTTGTGCGTGCCCGCATCCAATTGCTGCGTACCGAGCGTCACCGTTTGGCTGTACTGGCCTGCAGCCGCATAAAAGTTGTACGTTGAAAGCTTGATCCCGTCGATGAACACGTCCGCCTTGCCCCCGCCTGTGGACAAATAGCTTTTAAACTTGACTTCATATTTGCCCGATTCCGGGACATCGAACTGAAGCGTCAGCTTGTCGTCTTTGACGAGCCCGTTCATATGCAAGCCGTAAGGCTGCTCCCGGTATTTCGGCGTCGTCTCCCCTGTCACGATGCTCCAGCCGGGCTGCGTCCCTTGCGTGCCGACCCCCAGCTTGCGGAAATCGAACGCGTGCTCCGCTCCGAACTGAACCGGATGGAACTGAAGCTCCGACGGATACATGTCATTGCCCCAACCGTCGCGCAAGCCGGTCGCCTTAAACGTAATTTTATGGGTGCCTGCGTTCAATTGCTGCGTACCAAGCGTCATCGCTTGGCTGTATTGGCCAGCTGCTGCATAAAAGTTGTACGTCGTAAGCTTGATCCCGTCGATGAACACGTCCGCCTTGCCCCCGCCTGTGGACAAATAGCTTTTAAACTTGACTTCATATTTGCCCGATTCCGGGACATCGAATTGAAGCGTCAGCTTGTCGTCTTTGACGAGCCCGTTCATATGCAGACCGTAAGGCTGCGCCCGGTATTTCGGTGTTGACTCCGCTGTCACGATGCTCCAGCCGGGCTGCGTCGTTCCCGCCGCGTCCAGCCCCAGTTTATGGAAGTCGTAAACGAGGATGCCCGAATTGTCCGATTGAGCCGATTCTGTTGCTTCGGCAAATGCCGCAGGCATTCCCGATATAGCCATACTCCAAACCAGCAGGGCAACAACCATTTTTGACAACCAGCTTCCGCGTACTCGTGACGATGACCTGTATGTTCGCAACATTTTCCCCTCCCGTTTTCGTGTAAGTCGTACTTCCTCGCGCTGTTGACAGCGCTTTCAACAAAGGCCGATTCAAAGGAACGGAACTTCAAGTTCTCTACATGTTTACATTCATCAGCCCCCTCCCCCGCCTTTGATTTCTTCATTATAATTCTGGCGCCTACCCGGTTATAGGTCACTATTTTTGAAAAGTGTACAAAATATTTATAAAATCGTAAAAACACCCGCCCAAACGGAGGCAGGTGTGACATCCTTTAATCGTTATATTGCGGAATAAAACCGGTTAAAGCTCAAAGCGACTTGGCAAAGCGAGCGGCAGGCAACGCTTCCTCTATGTCATTTTGCCGACTGTTCGAGTACTTGGGCCATGACCGCCCGGTTGCGTCCCGCTCGCTTTGCCATATAAAGCGATTGGTCGGCCAGCTGAAACAAAGCTTCCGCCGAATCGGCGTGCTGCGGATAACAGGCGACGCCCAGCGAAACCGTTACCGTTCTGCCGACCGGATTATCGCTCGATTCCATCGATTGACGAATGCGTTCCGCGACGATGTAAGCATCCGTATCCGCTGCCGAAGGAAGCAGGACTACGAATTCTTCTCCGCCGAACCGGCAGCACACGTCATGCGGCCCGACCGCCAGCTTGGCGATGCCCGCCAGATGCTTCAGCACTTCGTCGCCGGCTTGATGACCGAACGTATCATTGATGGTTTTGAACTTGTCCAGATCCATGATAATGATGGAGAAGGCGGTCTTTTCGGCTGTCCACCGGCTAATCAACGATTCCATCGTTCTCCGGTTCATCAATCCTGTCAAAGGATCCGTCGTAGCGGCGCGCGTCAATTGATCGGTCTGCTTCCTTATCTCTTCCAGGGCTAATGTAACGGTTCGCGTCAATAGATCGGCTTCCCTGTTCCAATGGTTACTAAGGGCCGGAAGTTGCTCTTTATCCGTCCCGATATTGCTCACCAGATCGGCAAGGGATACGAAGGGTTTCGCCAATCTGCGCGCGAGCCATATGGCCGCCAGCATCAGCAGCAGAAAAGGAGGGAGCGTGTACAACAGCATGCCTTTAATATGACGGTTCAATTGCTCGTAAACGACTTTCATAGGCGATTGCATGACAATCCCCCATCCGTTTTCCGATATGGAGGAGTATCCTGCAAGTAAAGTCACACCTCTTGAATTGACCACCTGTTCCTGTCCGCTTTTGCCTTGGAGAAGCATCTGGACGACTTTATTGGCATTGCTGTTATTTTCGCCCAGCCGATTTTTGTCGGGATGGAAAAGCAGGTTGCCGTCGGCATCCACGACATAAAAGTAGGAGCCCTTTTCGTCAATCCTATTGCTTCCGAAAATCATATTCAATACGTTGTTTTCCTGCAAATAGATGGTGCCTGCGATAAACCCGCGGTATAAACCGTCCTTGTCGAATATCGGCTCGCTCATGAACACAAGGAGGCGTCCCGCCGTAGAGGTATAAGGCTTGGATAAGTAGGGCTTTCTTAACGATAACGCTTCCTTGGCCGCTTCCGTTGCGACGCTCTTCCCGGCGGAGCCGAGGGATTGGGGTGCGACGCTGCGAACGAGTCCCGTTTCATCCACAAGGGAGATGGAGTTGAAGTAATTGCTGTTATGCCGCAGCAATTCGAGCTGCGTATTCCATTCTTTCTCGTTCGGCGAGTAATGCTCCGAAAAATACGAAGCGGTATACTTGAGGCTGCCCCGCATCGATTTAAATAAGGAATCCATGGTCTGACTCATGTTGGCCGCGGTCGAATGATTCAGGGAAAGCGTCGTCTCGAATAACGATTGCTTCTGCGACTGATAGGACGAGACGAGCAGAATCGTTAGAGTGAGCATGACTGAAAGAGCCGCTAGTCCGGATAGCAGCGTGGCAAGGCTGATTTTGTTTCTTTGATTTTCCTGAATCTCGCGCAGTATGGGCATAGCCCGGTCCCCCATTGTTAGCAAATAGACTTTCGTTCCTATTCGACATCCCGCTTCCTATCCCTTCCGGATGTCGGCCGCACTTGACCCCGTGCAGCGTTTCGCGATCCCGCTTTCCCTCAGCGGTACCCTATCGGCTTCGTTACGCGTCCATCGCGTCAAGAAGGGCAATCATCCGCTTCGCTGCCGGGGATAGATGCTTATTTCTGTAATGAACATACCGGATGCCCCGTTCGAACGACAAGCCTTCGATCGGAACGCATGCCAGCAAACCGCCAGCCAGCTCCTGCTTCACCGCAAACTTGGACACGATCGACACACCGAGACCATGGACGACCCCTTGCTTGATCGCCTCCAGCTGATTGAACTCGATCTCCCTCGGAAACGTCACGCCCCGTTCGGCGAATTTTTGCTCTAGAAAGCTGCGGGTGGCCGATTTTCTCGGCTTAACAATGATCGTTTCCTGCTCCAGCTCCTGAACGGTACATCTCTCCTGTTGCGCCAGCCGGTGACCGGGAGGCATAATCAGGATGAGCTCGTCCCGGGCGAAAGCCGTTGCCTCGAAACGGGCTTCGTCAATCGGAATCTGATCGGAAAGCACGAGAAATTCCAGCTTATTCGATTCGAGCTGCTGCCATAAGAGTGTCGAGGAAGCAATGTTCATATTGATTTTGATGCCGGGGTGCATCCGGTTATAGACGCCTAAAACAGACGGCAGCAGGTAAACGCCGACAAAATTGCTGGCCCCGAATGCCAGATTGCCGCAGGACAGATCGTCCAACTGCTGCAGATGCTCTTTGGCCGCTTGCAAGGTGTGGATCATTTGCTCGGCATACGGCTTGAATTGCTCCCCTTGCTTCGTCAAATAGAGCTTTTTGCCGATGCGGTCGAACAAGGGGACGCCCAAATCGTGCTCCAGACTTTGGATCTGCATACTGACGGACGGCTGCGAGCAAAACAACTGCTCCGCCGCTTCGGTAAAGTTCAGACACTCCGCCAGAGTGATAAACGTTTGCAGTTTGGCCATGTTCATGCCGCTTGCGCTCCTTTCCTTGGACGGCCGCTATACTATAACGATTCCTTATGATTATCCAAATCAAATCAAATTGTTTTATACATTGTACACCCCCTATAATGAAAGCGCAATCATCCAGTTCTATAGGAGGCATCATTCCATGAGCGATCGCATGTCCGAATCTGAAACACCGTCACCTTCGCCGAATCCCCCCCCGGTCAAGAGCAAAGGCCGCTTCGAGCGATGGATGCAAAAATGGGGAATTCCCCTTGCCGTTATCGTCTTTCTCCTGCTGTTCTTCATGCCGGCTCCGGAAGGGATGAAGCCGGAAGGACAACGGGCGCTGGCTATTTTTGTCGGCGCTTTGGTGCTCTGGGTCAGCAACTCCTTGCCGATTTATTTAACGTCGCTGATTGCGATCGTCATGCTGACGCTCACCCAAACGTACGAAGAAGACAAGGTGCTCGGAACGTTGGGGTACGACGTCATTTGGCTAATGGTATCCGCGTTCATTCTTACCTCCGCCATGGTCAAATCCAATTTGGCCAAGCGCTTCGCGCTGTGGATGGTGACCCGCTTCGGTCAAACGCCGGTTCGGACGCTTGCCGTACTCGTCTTCATCAACTTCGCGTTGGCTTTCTTCGTTCCGTCCACAACGGCAAGGGCGACGCTGATGGTGCCCATTTGCATGATTTTGCTCGAGGTGTATAAAGCGATGCCGGGCAGCAATCTCGGGCGCGTCATGATGCTGCAAGGCGTCCAAGCGGATGCCGTCGCCACCTCCGGCATCATGACGGCGACGTCGGCGAACATTATCGCCGTCGGGTTCATTAACGAACAGGCGGGAGGCTCGATCGGCTACATCGATTGGCTGCTGGCTTCGATGCCGACGGCGATCGTCACGATGGCGATTACCTTTTTCGTCGGCTTGAGGCTATTCTCTTTCAAAGGCGAGGCCTTCGGCAATGCCATGTCGACGCTCAAGGAGGAGCTGGGCAAGCTCGGAGCGTTTACGCGAGACGAGAAAAAGGCGCTGGCGATATTCACGTTAACCGTTCTTCTCTGGGCGACCGAGGATTACCACAAATCCCTGTTCGGCGTGGAGATCAGCGTACACATGACGGCGATCATTGCGGCTCTGCTCTGCCTGCTGCCGAGAGTCGGGCTGCTTACGTGGAAGGAAGCGAAAATACGCTGGGATTTGATGATATTCGCCGCCGGCGCTTATGCGGTAGGCAACGCGCTCGAGAAGACGAAAGGTGCGGAATGGCTCATCGATAACGTCGTTCAAGCGCTGGGCCTGGAGCGGATGAGTCATGGGATGGTATATGTGATCGTCGTGTTCATCAGCATGTTCAGCCATCTTATTTTTACGAGCAAAACGGTGAGGACGACCATTATGATTCCCGCATTCATAGCGCTGGCCAAGTCGCTCGGCATGGATCCGGTCGCGCTGGCGCTCGCATCCGCGATGACCCTGACGTATACGATTACGCTGCCGCCGCATTCGAAGGTCAACACGATTTATTTTGCGACCGGCTACTTCAGCGTGCTGGATCAGGTGAAATACGCCATCGTCACTTGCTTGATCGGGGCAACGGTCATCAGCCTCGCTCTATTTACTTGGTTTCAACTGCTGGGCCTATAACGAAACGGGAAACGGGATTCTACTTACAGGAGGACAACATGTTACGCAGAAAAGTGATTGTAGCGATAGCCGACGGTCTGGGGGACCGCCCCCATCCTGCCTTGCACGATAAAACGCCCTTGGAATACGCCAATACCCGCAACCTGGATCAGCTCGCCATTCAAGGGATCACCGGCATGGTCGATCTCATCGGCCCGGGCATACCGGTCGGCACCGACATGGGACATCTCGTGCTATTCGGGCATGAGCCTCGCCATTATCCGGGACGAGGGCCGATCGAAGCGCTCGGCGTCGGTTTGGAGGTGAAACCGGGAGACATCGTGCTGCGGTGCAATTTCGCCACGGTGGACGAGAAAGGGATCGTTGTGGACCGGCGGGCCGGGCGCATCCGCGAGGGGACGGACGACATTGCCGCGGCGCTGGACGGCATGGAGCTTGGAGAAGGCGTCCGCGCGTATTTCAAGCCTGCAACGGAGCACCGCGGCGTCTTGATTCTGCGGGGCGAAGGGCTAAGCGACCGGATCGGCGATTCCGATCCGCATGCGCCGAACGACGGGCAGCCGTACCGGGAAGTACGGCCGCTTGACTCGTCTTTTGAAGCGCAACGGACGGCCCGGCTGTTGAACGCGTTCCTGCACCAAGCACACGACACGTTATCGAAGCTCCCCGTCAATTTGAAGCGGATAGAAGCCGGAGAGCGGCCCGCCAACTTTATTTTAACGAGAGGTGCGGGCCGAATGGTCCGGCTCGAACCCGTCACGAGCCGGATGGGCATTACGGGGAGCTGTATCGCAGGAGAAAGCACGGTGCTTGGCGTGGCGAAGCTTGCCGGTTTCGAAACGGCAACCGACGCCAGCATGACCGGCAACGCCGATACGAACATCGAGCTGAAGGCGAAGCTCGCGCTGGAGCAGATTGCCGGCCATGACATGGTCTACGTGCACATGAAAGCGCCGGATTTGTACGGGCATGACGGACTGCCGCTCGAAAAGGCCCGGGCGATCGAACGGTTCGACCAGATGGTCGGCATAATCGCGGAGGGGCTGCCCGCGAACACCTATTTGGCCGTTGCGGCCGACCATTCGACGCCATGCGAAATCGGCGAGCATACCGGCGACCCTGTGCCGGTGCTGATTTATGGCCCCAGCATACGCAGGGACAGGGTGTTCCATTTTAGCGAGATCGACTGTGCCCATGGAGGACTGGGCCGTCTCTCCGGTCAGCAGTTCGTCTCGACGCTGCACGGGCTGATGGGTGTCGTCCCCAAGCAAGGCAATTGATTCCGAGCATATGGCTGTCTCTCTTAGCCATGAAAATGGCGGAGGGGCAGCCTTTTATTGGAGCGCCCTACAACCGGCCCCCACAAATTGCGGCCTAACCCTATTTACTGATCTCTACTAACTGGCTTTTACTAACTGACTTCCACTTACTGAGCTCCACTTACTGATCTCTACCAACTGAACCGTACTTCCTGACTTCCTCATACTGAGCTCCATATACTAACCCCCACTCTCCTCTAGCCGACCTCTCTTACTCCCCAATGACTGCTCCCCTCTAGCTGACCTCTCTTACTCCCCTACACTTACTGCTCCCCTCTAGCTGACTCTCCACTTACTCCCCCACACTTGCTGCCCCTTTAGCTGACCTCTCTTACTCCCCCAGACTGCTCCCCCTCTAGCTGATCTCCCTTACTCACCCACACTGACTGCTCTCCTCTAGCTGACTCCCCACTTACTCCCCCATTACTGCTCCCCTCTAGCCGATCTTACTTTACTCCCCATTCTGACTGCTCTCCTCTAGCTGACCTCTCTTGCTCCCCCATGACTGCTCTCCTCTAGCCGACCTCTCTTACTCCCCCACACTTGCTGCCCCTTTAGCTGATCTCCCCTACTCCCCCTAATATAGGGGATGCACGAACAGGATAGTGAACACAAGTTCACTAATACTGAACCTCTCTTCACTATCTGGGTTCAAAAACGTGCCGCTATACGTAATAGTGAAGCAAACTTCACTAATAGTGAACCTCACGGCCGAATAGTCGCGTTTGCTTCACTATCTGCTCGGAATAGGGGAAATGGAGGAAAAATAGTGAACTTATGTTCATAAATAGTGAACTTATGTTCACTCGGGACCATGAGCCCTTCCCGTGACCGGACTTCACCTGTCACGCCCCAAAAGAAAAAAGAATTTAGCAGAAATCGATATTCTGCTCAACCCTGGTGTCTTTTTCAGCTCCTAGGACTGCCTTTTCCGTTGCCCTTCTAAATCGGAGATTCAAGCGTAATGGTGTAAGGCCAATCTCCCGTAACGACTCGGTCATCACGCGTTCCTCCGCTGCAGCGCCGCACGGCCTGCCGAATCGCCGAGCGCGAACGCATTCACAATGGCGGCCTCCTCCCGGCCCGGATCGAAGGGATAGCCTTCCAGCCAAGGACCGGCCAGGTACAACCCGTCCGCAATATCCGGATTGCACAGCATGCCGCGAGTGATCGCAACCGTGAACAAGCCTTGCGTATGCTCCGCCTCGGCATCAGGGCTTATCGCATAGCCCACGATCTCGCTATCCTCGGAGCCGGTGGATATCAGCATGTTCGGGTACTCGCTCGCATCGTCGCCCATATGCGCCAGCACGCCGCTTCTTAAGGCGGGGATCTCCTCCCGCAGCTTCATCGTGATCTCCTCCAAAAGCAGCTGCCATTCCGGCCGGCCGAGCCTTCTGTCCAAAGCAAGCGAAACGCGCCATTCGTTGCTCCAGCGCGTAGGCCGGCAAGCGACATGCAGTTCCCCGGCTCCCGGCATGCTTATTGTCTTCTCGTCCGGACATTCTCCGGTCACGCCGTTATAGATCAAATGTACGATCGAAGCCAGTTTGTTTGATGGAGCCGAGCGAAACCCTGCACTGCCTAACTTGCCGTGCACCGACGCATCGATCACGACAGGCGCTTCCAGAAGAATGCGGCCCGATCTGCAAACCACCTCTGCGCCGATAACCTTCTTTCCATTTAAGACCAAACGGGAGGGCCATACATGAAAAAGGACGTCAACGGAATACCGTTCCAGCATATCGTCAAAAGCCAGCGCCGCTGCCGCCGGGTCGAGCTGATCCCCGAACATGCCGTTACGGCTGCGCAAACAAGCAGCATATTCGCAAATGGAAGGAGACTGCTCCGCATAATCGGAAATTCTCGCGAACATATGGTAAGCGCGAGTGATTTCCCGCCCCAGCGTCCCTGTCGGCTCGAGAAGAGCCACGCGTCTTCCCGCCGCCGCCAAGGCTCGCGCGGCGCATACGCCGGATATTCCGCCACCGAACACGATGGCGTCATACGCGCCGTAGGTCAGCACGGCATCGATACTCCTGTCCCTTCGTTTCACCTCGCTCATGCCTGCGCCTCCCCCTTCCATTCCGCTAAACGCCTCGTCAGCCTTTGCGCCGCCACTCTCGCATACGCCCGGCGGTCATGGCGATATCGCTCGAGTATCGCTTCTCCCGAAGAACATCCGATCAGCTCCAGCAAGTACCCGGCGGCAAGTTCCAGCCCCCATCTCATTGAGCGGGTGTCTTCGGTAGCGGGAAGCACGGGACCGGCGCCGTGGAGGACAAAGTCATCTCCTAGATTCTCATCTGTCAGCATCGCAGCAACAGATTCAACTATTTCCGCTTTCAACCCGTCGCCCAGCCGATCTGCCACCGCGATCAAATAATGAAGCAGGAAAAGAAGAGTCGCGCTGCGCCGTTCGCTGCGCAGTAGTCCCGGCACGTCGGAGGCGACGGCTGCATCCCCCATCCGTCTCAGCAAAATAAGGGCGGCGATCCATTTCTCCTCCGTACGGGCTAACTCGTTGGGCCGTTCGCCGTCCCGGATGCGGAACGTATCCGCAAGAAGCGGGATACTGTCCGGATGCCGCAGCAGGCCGAGCGCGAACGCAACGCCTCTCTTCTGCTTGCCTTCCGAGCGGTCGAGCGCTTCCAGCAAGAATGGCGTACAGACGTCTCCGAACGTCCACAGCCACCACAATGCCGCCGGCTCCTCGTCGCCGCCCAAATGGCCAATGAGCATTTCCACGTCGGCTGCTTCGATGCCACCTTCCAGAGGACGATGTCGATCTTGCCTGGTTTCGCCTTTAAACGTTAACCAGGGCGCACTTTCCCGGGACAAATCTTGCTCCTTCAGCACTCCGCGCGCGATTAGCCTGCTTTGCAGCCGTTTCACGTTAACCTGCCTTGGCGTTACGCCGTCCTTCACGCTAAGCGCGGCGGCCGTCCCGGCGGCTTCGCCTATTTTGTGCAAATCGCGCTGCATCCGCATCATCGTCGCGTTGTCGTGATCCTGCGAAAACGCACGGCAGCCGATCAGTAAATTTTCGATGCCCACAGGGAGTAAGCAGCGATAAGGAATATCGCCGCCGAAGCCAAAGCGCCACATGCCTAGCACGGCCACCCAAATTTGGGACCATTCGCTTTCGTTTGCGTAATCGAACGCGTGATTTTCATGGTGAGCGAAGCAGCGCATCACGACGTCGTCGAAACGCCGGTCCAGCAGCAGGTCGTTCTGGGTCAGCCGATATTCACCTTGAATAAGGCGCCCTTCCCGTACGCCCAGCTGCGGACCGATCGTCGTGTAGCGGGTATTGACCGGGTCTTCCTCTCCCCGCCAGGCATGGCGCCGGCCTATTCGATAAGCGCGTGAAACGTCGGCGATGTCGGTGACATCAGCCCAGCCGACATCGAAATTTTTGCATCGCAGCTGGTTGTTCTTATCTACATAACGCGGAACGAGCGAGTAGTTGTGCAGTCCCCCATCCCAATCACGGCCCAGCGTATATGCCGCTCCGGCCAAATAGGCGATATCGCCGTCGCCGGTCGCATCTATCGTGACAGTCGCCGTAATCGTCAGCGCGTCACGCGCGCATTCGACGATTACTCCGCAAAGCCGCGCCTCGTCCATGATCACCTCCGACACGACGGCATCGTAGATGACGCGGATGCCCAGCTCGGCGACCCGTTTCGCAATGGCGAGTCCTTTGGACTCCGGGATAAACCCTTTGGCTGTGCTGCCCATCCGTTCATGAAAGCCCAACGCCGCCTGATCCAGCATATCCTGGACGCCGCCCGTCGTACCGAGATAATAGAAATGTACGCCGGCACGGACCCCGACGCCTCCTAACCCGCTATCGCGTTCGACGAGCACTACGCCGGATCCCTCTTCCGCCGCGGCAATCGCCGCGGTCACGCCGGCCGTTCCTCCACCGACAACCAATACGTCCGTTCGCAAGCTGTCCATTTGATTCTCCTTCTACTGCGGATAGAGAAAGAGGGGGCAGTTAGCCCCCGTCTTTTCCAACCCTATGTCGTAAGTATTTCCGTTACTTAATGCGGAACGGTTACCGTGACCGTCGCCGTTGTCGTCAGACCCGCATTGTCGGTTGCGGTATACGTCACCGTATAGATGCGGCCGTTCCCGCCTCCCGCTCTCTCTGCGCGAAGGCTGAACGAAGTGTCGGCTGTTCCGATATCGGCGCCAGCAATATCACCTGTCGTATTGCCGTCGCCTTCTCCGTTATCCGGCTCGTTGCTTGTGACCGAGGTCAGCTCGATGGACGCGATTCCCGAAATAGCGTCGCTATTCGCGAGCGTTGCCGTAATCGGCACCAGTTGATGATTCGACTGCGACAAAACCGTCCGATCCAGCGTGACGTTCAGCACCGGAGCCGTCTTGTCGATCTTGATCGTAACCGATTTCGCGGCTTCCGCATTGCCGGCTATATCGATGCCGCGATACTCCAGCATGTTGACGCCTTCCCCGCTAACCGGAATCGGGCCGTTATACACGTTCCACGCCCCGCTGCCGAGCCGGAATTCCGTTCTCGCCACCCCGACCAGATCGTCATAGGTCGCCAGCGTAACCGAAACATCGGTCGTGTACCAGCCGTTATTGCCGTTCGGCACAGCTGGAGTCAACGTTGCCGTCGTGACGGGACCCGGAGTGACCGTCAGATTGACCGTCCCCGTGACCGTGCCTCCGCGCGAGTCGGATACGACCGCCGTAAAATGATCTTTGCCGGTGAAGCCCGCATTCGGCGTATACGTCCAGCTGCCGTTCGCGTTCACCGTAACCGTACCATGGGCAGGCGCCGTTCCGAGCGAATAGGTTAATGCGTCCCCGTCTTCATCCGTGCCTGCAATCACACCGCTTGCCGGCGTATTCACCATCGTGACGTACGTCGCATCGGTAACAGTCGGAGGCTGATTGACGTGCATCAGCAGCTTCTTCAAATACTGCTGACGCGAATCGTCCACGTTATACCGAAGCTCCATCCAATCCGCAACCTGACCGTAAAGAAGATTCGTTTGTTCCGCATTCAGATTGGCCAAATTGCTCATCTGAGCGCCGGCGGCCGTTCCTTCGGCGATCAAAGGCGAGATGGTACGGTTATAAAACGTTTGGTCCGATGTTGCGGGGTTCGTCGACCAATAATTGGTCAGCTGCCCGGACGTTGTTTGGAACTTATTCCATGACTTCGTCAGCATATATTTCTGGATCGCCGTACGCTGTTGCGCCGTAGGCGTCTGGAAGTGAAGCAGGTTGAACCGGCCCGGCTGATGCACGTTTCCTCCCCACGAAGGGGCGACGGTCGGCGACCAGCGGATCACGTTGAATTCCCAGTTGCCGCCGTCTACCGGTACGTAATCATAAACGGCCTCCCAAGGGATGACGACCACAGTGCCCCATCCTGTCGGAATTTGCTGGGAATTGACCCGCACATTGTCCTTAAGAGGACGGTTATGCCGATTTTCGGTCTGCCATTCGTAGTACTCGATGTTCTGTCCGTCGGTCGGCACAATCATTTGATGATACGGGAGATCCCCCTCGCCGGTCTGCAAATAAAACTCCAGCCAGCTCAGCTTCAAGTTGCCGTCCGCTTCGGTTTCCGACTCGTTGGACTGGAAAAACATATACAGTCCGTCTTCTTTGTAGGCCATATAAAAAGCAGTCTCGCGCGGACCGCCCGGCGGAACCGGAGTCGTGCTGCCATAGTTCTCGAAACGCGTTTCCTTATATTGCGGGTTATTGAAATATTGACTCTGCACCCAACTCATCGGAGTCGACAAGTCTTCAGTCGCCCAAGTGACTTCGTATACTTTTTTTGCAGGTGCATCCGCAGCATGCGCCCGCGGCTGACCTGCAGCGGCAAATACCAGCACGGCCAGCAGCAGCGACACGACGAACCGATTCGTTATTTTCGACATGGCTATCCCTCCCTTATTGAGCATTTTCCAGATCAAGCATATGCAGAATGTGGCGAATCATCTCCAGCCTCAGCAAATCTTGATTCGTCGAGCGCTCGTCGACAGCATCCAACCAAGTCAAGGCTTTGTTAGCGGCCGTTACGCGTTCTTGCTGACCCGAGGCGATCGCAGCCGCAGCCACCTGCTTCAGCTTCGTCGCATAACGGATATCGTCGATCCCTTCGCGGAAGCCTTCCCATGCAATCGTGTCGATCACATCCGATCGGGTCGGATAAACGAGGTTGAAGGCGCGATAAGGGAACGTTGCATTATAGTTGTCATTCCAAAGGTTGTCGGGATTTTCATACCAAACATAGTTGTAGGTAGCGTCATAGTTGGCTTTGTACAACCACATCCCGTGACGCTGACGCATCAAGTCCGGGTTCTCCGGCCCGGTATGCGGGTAGGCATAGCTTGTAATCATTTTATCTGCGCCTAAAGCATGCCATTGATCCGCTTTCTCGCGCGTCATCTCCCCGGCCCAGTCCAAGAAATCTTCCGGAGTTTCCAGGTTCATGTGGGACGCATTGCCTGTGGCAAACACCTTGCCTCCCACTACTTCCTTGATGTATTTCCACATTTCCTGCTGGTATTGAAGCAAACTCCAGCCCGCTTCGTCCCAACCGTCAAAGAAAAGATTCGTGTGGCCGACTGCGTTCGATACCGTGTTGAAAGCGTCCGCTACATATTGCTTATGCGTGTCGATCCCTTTACGCCAATTGGTATAGTGTTTTTCCATCGTAAGTCTGTTTGCTTCGGTCGGATTTGCCTCGTATGTCGCTTTGGCTTTCACATAATTGTTGTAGTCATTAAAGTGCTGATAAGGAGCAAACGCCTGCCCTACGCCAAAAAGCGGGTTCAAATCAAGCCCGGCTTGCTGCATAAGCTGAAGCTGGCGGAGGAAGATGGCCTGATCTTTGGTCGTATAAGGAAAGTTCGGAGGGATATTCACCGCGTTATGCTCGGCCAGGTTGCGGAATTGGTTCAGCAGCGACGTTTCTACGAGGGCGGTATTCCCTTTGGACTCTGCCAAAGATTCCTTATAGCGAGCATGGTGCATGATCATGACATAGAAATCCTTGTTCAAATCATAGTTCGTCTTCGGCTGAGGCAGCTCGAACGGCAGGACACGAACGGTTAGCGTAAGCTGTCCGGCCGGAGCGCCGTTTGCGGCAATATCAATGGTCCCGGTATAGAATCCGGCGGCCATTCCGCTTGGCACCTTCAAGGTCAGCCACATTTGCTTGGACTCTCCTTGCTTCAGCGCGATCGGCAGCAGCGTCGAGCTGTCTTCAACCGGCTGTGTCCAGCGATCGAATTTCGTAGCTGGAATATTCGAAATGTCTACATACTGGGAACCTGCCGGGTAATCGACTCGGACCGAGTTTCCTTTGCGGGTGTGATCCACTTGGACGAGGTTTTCGTCGTGCAGCAGCAGCTCGGGCACCAACACGCTTTTGGTCGGGTCGGCAAAATAGCTCTGCCATGCTGTTCCCCCTTGGTACCAGGTTTTCACTACGCGCAGGTCGACTGCGCTGGCCGGAATCGTTCCGCCCTCTCCCGTGAGGGCGTTCGGCGTGAAGGTAACCGCATTCACATCGCTCAGCGGAGCGAGTACGAAGGAAGCGGCTTCATATTCGTTTTGCGCCGAAATGATCGAAAGCTTATCGCTTACCGTACCGTCGCTCGGCAGCGTATCCGGCAATCGCTTATCCGGGCTTAGCGCCGGCGTATCGTACACGATGAACGGCGTGTTCGTCCATAGAGCGGCATTGCCTTCCTTATTGACGTCGGCCGCCAGCTTCAGCGCATACCGCAAAGCCTTGTTCGTTTTCTTGCCGTCTCCATCCGAAATCTCCGAAGACCCGAGCACCGTATTGGCGTTATCGCGCACGCTTTCCAGGAACTGTTTCAGCTGCGACCGGCTAGTTGCGGGAATCAACGCATTGAGCTGACCGACTTGCTCCGTCAGCGCTCCCCTCGACCAGGATTCGTCGGAATCGAGAGCCGATGTATTTGCCATTGCCGGTGAAATCACCATCAACAGCATACATAGCATCGTAATTCCAACAATCAGACGCTTTACCATATCATAATCACTCCCTCTAGAGGTTGATAATTTCTCGTAAAATCTCATGAATGCTTTGCCTTTCATTCACCCGAATCGTTCGTGAGACGGAGAGAGCATGTAACCGGGCCTTGATTTCAGTAGAGCGGTTGGAGAAAACGAAAGGTGTCCGCCGATCCCGATTCCGCGGCAATCGAGGGCTTGGCCTTAATTCGTTCCCGCGACGACGTCTGCAACCGTTTACAAAGCTTGGCTTGGCAATGTTCTTCCTGCGACGATCACTCCTCTTCGTTTGCTGAATGCTGCGGTCCTTGGTACATATATTTCACTGCAATACGGTCGTCGATTTGAGTGGCCATCCCAAATCATTTCTCCGCAGCAGGAAATAGCCATGTTATGCCTATGACCCAAGCTGTTATATATCCCTTTACTGTCTTATATTGGATAACGGCCGACACCCTTTATACTACCATTTCTCGATGTAAAATCAATACATTTTTCTCATATACAAAAATTATTTTTATGAATATAAATTAAATTAGGATCTTATTGGAGTAAGGGAATAACCATGGAGGGGGGAAAATGAAGAAAGAGCCCCCGTCGATAAGCGGGAGTCGAGCTTGGCTGGTCGAACGCCGCCAAGGGGGCTCTATGTGCATACCATCGTATGCCTTTACATGCGGAGCTTTACCGTTTCAACGAGCCGATCACGCACAAGGCAACGCAACCGCCGATTCTCATCGTCCGTGCCGCAGCCAAGCGGTTATCCCGATACGGCGAATCCTCGCGAACGACGGCAATTATTCAACCAGACCGGTCCGTTCGATGCCTTCCGTAAACCACCGCTGAGCGATTAAATAAACGACGAGAGGCGGTAAAATGATCAGGAGAGCCGCAGCCATCTTCGGCCCCTCCGAGACGGGATCCTTGAGCGCCGAGGCGTCGAAGGTCAGCGCCTTGTTGCCGAGCAGCTCCAGCTGCAAGGAGTTTAACCGCAAGGACAGCGGGGTGAAGCCTTTGCTCAGGAACATCGAAGCCTCAAAATGCATATTCCAGTACCAAATGAACGAGAACAGGAATACGACGAGACACGCCGCTCCGGCAAGCGGCATCATGATGCGGAAAAACAGCCGAAAGACGGAAGCCCCGTCCATTTTGGCCGCTTCCTCGAGCGATTTGGGCTGGGACAGGAAAAACTGCCGGAAAATGATTATGAACAAGGCGCCGCGCATCCCTTGCCCGAGCAAAGCGGGAACGAGAAAGACGAGCGGGGTATTGAGCCACCCCAGTTCGCTGAATATCATGTAGAGCGGAATAATCGTGATTTGCGGCGGGACCAGGAACGTCACAAGAATCAGGAAAAAAAACAGATTTTTCCCGGGAAATTTCAATCGCGCGAGCGCATACCCGGTAATGGCGCACGAAAACACTTGAAACAGCGACCCGAAGAAAGCGATGATGATCGTATTCCGGAACGCTTCCCCGTAGTGGAGCCCTTTTAGCGCATCCGTATAATTATTGGAGTAGATCCCCCTCGGAATCAGCCCGACTATCGGGTCGATCAGATCGGCGACGCTTTTCATGCTGGTCGAGATCATATAAAGAATCGGTTTCACGTACAAAAAGGCAATGACGGACAACAACACTAGAATGATCGCCTTGGCGATAAAGCCGTCATTCACATTTTGGCCGAGCGTCAGCTTCTTCAGCTGCTGCGCGCGCCGGCTGGAAACCGTTCGCACAAGCTCGATTTTGGCCTGCCGGTACGTCTCCGATAATTTCATCGCATCTCTCTCCTTCCTTTGCTCGCTCTGTAGGTGAGCCACAACGTCACGCCGAGCAGCACCATAATTAAAGCGAAATACAACCAAGCCATCGCGCTCGCGTATCCGTAGCCCGTTGTGGGCGAGAACATGTTCCTCTGCACGATTTCGAGCACCGGATTAAAGGGAAACGTGGATAAATCGACGATCGTAAAGACCGCGTTCAGCCCGATGAACGGCATCATGCCGGGAAACGTAATTTTCCAGAAGCTTTCCCACGGCGTCGCGCCGTCTACGCGGATCGCTTCGTAAATCGTTTTCGGTATCGTCTGGAAGCCGGCGATAAACAGCAGGATCTGTACGCCCGAATACCATAAAATAATGACCGCTTTGCTCAAAATGTCGAGTATCATCTTCGCCGTCTTTTCGCTAAAAAACTCGCTGACGAGCCCTGTCAAATTGTACTGTTCGATGAACGGCAACTGGCCCTCGCCTTGCGCGAACAGCTCCATCAGAACCTGCCCCGTTGCGAAAATGACCGGCAAAAAGAAAATGGCGCGCATGATCCCCCGGCCGGGAAATTTCTGATTCAGCAGCAGCGCTACGAAGAAGGAGAAGATCAGGATCAATGGAATCATGATCATCATTTCCTGAAACAAGGTAAAGAGAACGATCGGGTAGGAATTGTCCTGGATCAGCATTCGTTTGTAATTGTCCAAGCCGACCCATTCGTAAGCGAATCCGCCGGCGTTCGTCTTCACCTTGTTGAAGCTGTTATACAAGGACCAGCCGAGAGGGAAAGCGACAAACGCGGAAAAACCGATAATCCAAGGAAGCATGAACAGATAGCCGACGCCGTATTCCTTCCAGCGAAACAGGAGGTACCCCTTGCGCCGATCCCATGATGTCTTCATTGCGCTCCCCCCTTCGCCACGTCGAAGCTTTTCGTCTTGTAATCGACCGTCACTCTCGTGCCGTCCTCATACGTGGTCACGTAAATACCGTCAGCCTTTTTCTCGTGATTGACCATCCGCTTATCGTAAACGGCAGCCAGCTTATTGAACTTTCCGTATTCATCCACAATCCGGCTTTTCCAAATGGCGTATTCGCTGCTGTACACGTAATCGAAATCGGTCTCCTTCAGAGCCCGGCTAGGCGAATACGTCAGCCTGAAATACGGAATCGCGCCGTATTCGATCGCTTTGAGCAGCCCCGTATCGTAAACGCCGCGCAGGTTGGCCGCCGTTGTCGTATATTCGACGGCGCCATGGACGACCATCGGATAGAACGGTACCGTCTCGTCGATGATAAAATCGTAGCTCGATTCGCTCGGCAGCTCTTGGATAAAATCGGCATGGCCAAGCGAGTAATCGTTGCCTCGGAGGGCGCCGACCGTGCCCAACTGCTCACGGGTATAGTCCATCAGAGACCGGTAATAGAATGCCGTATCCTCCCGCGAGAGCGGAGCGTCCGGAAGGTAATCGCTATAGACGACATTCCCTGGCCCGTCGACGTAATGAATGCCGTCCACGCCGATTTCCTTCAAGGAATCGATCACTTCTTTTTGCTTGGCGACCGCTTTAACCGGATTGACGATGAAGCGCCCGACGAGTTTCTTGGCGGCGGTATCCTGGCTTCCTCCAATCCGCCTTTGCAGCACGGTGGAATCGATGCTCCGGATGCCGTCGGATTTGACGGAGAACAGGGAATGGTCCGGATTTTTCCACGCCAGATAATCCTCGAACAGCACCTTAATCCCTTTCTCATGCATGCTGCTGACGAATCTTTCGGCGCCCTTGCTTCCGCCTATCGCTTGTACGACCGGGAATCGCTCATCCGTTTCCGCATAGCCGCTATGCTGCCAGCCTTGATAAGTCACTCTCATGTTGGAGATGCCTTGCTGCCTCAGCTCCTCGACCACCTGCTCCGCCTGATCGAAGGTAGTCGCCGCCTCATAGCTGTGTCCGCCGAATTTAGGCTTCGTTCCGCCTCCAATGAAAGACAGCTGCAGCGGTATTTGGTTCGTCGCTTGCAATTTGCCGGCAAGCTGTCCGCTTTCCTCCAAATACGTCCGATAAGCCTGAGCCATACCGACATAATCGGCGTTTTCGCCCGACAATAAGCGGAATTCCACGCGGCGGTCCTGCTGAATCCGTTCGTTCCGGATCGTATTCACGACCTCCTCCGTCAGCCCGCTGACTTTCCGCCCGTATTCCTCCCGGTAGCTGAAGCTCGCGCTTAACGAATGGTAGGTAGAGACCATTCCGGACGGCTGAGCCTTGATCGAAGCCGTAAACTTCCCTTCCTTGACGATAGCCGCAAACGCTTGATCCCCGCGCTTTAAGCCGTACACCGGGTAGCTGATTTGCTCCCTCTGCGTCTTTTTGTCGAGGTTTTTCAAGTTCGCGGGGTCGTCGCCGTAAATAGGAAATTCGTAACCGACTCCGGCTGCAGGCCTTTTATTCTCGTAATGAATCAATCCGCCGGGGCCGTCGGGGACGAACAGATACCCTTTCTCCTCGGCGCCCGAAACCGCGCCGAAGAACGGCAGCAGACTGAGCGTAAACAATTTGTTCTCTCCCGATTCCTCGATGCCGTTGCTCGGAATCGCGACCTCCAACCCGTGCTCCGTTAACGTATACTGAATCGCGATCGACAGCTTCAGGCCCGTGTGCGTATACGTCGCTTGAATGCCGTTCTTCATGGGCACATAGCCGATCGTCAGCTTCGGATCCAGCGTGTTCGTAAGCGTGCGCTTCGTACCGGTCCCCGTCACGTATTCCAAAATATAAGGTGACTGCAAGTTTTCCAGCAACGTCCCTTTCACCGTTTCTTTACCCAGCTTGTCGTTAGCCGGGTTGCTTCGCCATAGGTACCCGTTCTGTTTATTCCGAACGGCGATTTGACTTGTCTTCGGATTCAGAAACAAGGCAAACTTCCCGTTCTCCGTTACTTTCGCCAAACCGCCTTCGTCGACGGCCGGCGCTTGCCACGCTTCTCCCTGCACGACAGGCAGGAGGAGAGCAGGCGGAGTCGTCACATTCATTTCCTTGAGCCGCTGTAAGGGATCGTCTTTACCGGTCATTACGACAACGGCGTAAATGACGACGATAAGGGCGAGTACATAAGCGAAACGCAGCTTCATGCTCGCCGGCCAAAACCATTTACCCATCGATGGTCACCTCCCGGTAGATCTGCATGATAAAGTCGTACAGATTTACGCCGAGACCGGACATAATGATGACGAACACCCAGATGACCCCGATGGTAAACAGCGTGATACCGGCGTTTTTGACCGCCTCGAGGAAATCGAAGTTATGAATAACTTGCGTCATGACGAAGAGCAGAAGGAAAATCCAAACCCACATCGCTTGCGTCATCAAGTCGATCACGACCCATTCCTCGGTGACCAAAATGTTAGTCAAAATGGTGATCGGGATCATCATCACGATAAAAGGGACAAGCGCGAACGTGCTCGCCTGCAGGACTTCCCGGAATCGGCCCTCGCCGCCTTTGACGGAGCTTACCAAATAATTGGCGATCACCCATGTGACCCAAGGCACGATGAGCATCCCGAGCGAAAATTTGATATTGAGATAGCCGCGTTCGTACGGAAAATCGATAAAGCCGGCGCTGAACATATTCAAAAGCTTGACGCCCAGCGCAAGCGCCAGGATAAGCAGAATGACGAACCAGGAAACTCTCCGGTCTTTGAGCCGGTAGAAGCCTTCATAAGGATGAATAATCAAGTACAGCGCATCTCGGATTTCACCGCCGTATTGCTTCGCAGCCTCGGACCAGGTCCGTTTTCGGGCGAATGCCGCCGCTCTTCTGGAGAGGAAGACGAGCGCCCATACCGTTATCGCAAGGATAACCAGCGCAGCCAGAAAGTGATTCTGGATCCATTCGTAACGCACCTCCCAGAACGCGTCGGAATAGCCTTTGGCATCGTGGGATTTCTTGAATAGATCGAGCGCCGTATCGTAATCCTTGTCAACCTGCGCTATTTTGCCGAGACCGTTAAACGAAATGTCCAGCATGCCGTTCTCGCGTATCAGCTGGTCCCAATATGTCTTGCTTTCAGCATATTCGCCTTCCAAGTACAGATGGGCGGCGGTCAGGAACGTATCCCCGAAGCTTGTGCGCTTGTACACATGAATCAGATTGAGTCCGCTGTCCGCAAGCCATATTTCGTTTTTGCCGTTGATGGCCATGCTGGTCGGATAGCTGGGCACCCCGATCTGACGGGCATTCTTCTCGCCTGCGCCGAAATAGAACATGACGTTGCTGTTCGGATCGTAGATCGAAAAGACGCCGTCAAGCCGGTTCATCCCATATAGGAACCCATTGGAATCGACGGCCGTGTCGACCAATTCCCATTCATAAAACGCCTTGTTCTTGAAGGCGTCGACGCCGCCGGCGTTCAGCTTCTTGATCTGCCCGTCGAATTCGCGTCCGAAGCTGTTCGTAATGATAAAGCCGTCGTCCGTGAGGGAAACGTTCTCGATGGCGTTGGGACGTTTGGCAACCTCCTTCGCCAGCTGCTCTTTATTGAGCAGAGTCCGCTTTACCCTATCCATCCAGGTAAGCTTCGTTTTGTTGGCTCCGAAAAAACCGGTGAACTTCCCTTCCGGGCTCAGCCGCATCAGTCCCTGGTACGAATCCTTGACGACGACATACATCACGCCGCGTTTATCGACGACCAGCTTCGTCGGGATAAAATGATAGTCGTCATTCAGCAGGTTCGATTCCGGCTTGGCGAATACGTTCTTCACTTGGCCGTCGGCAGCGAAGGCTACGATGTTCCGCTCTCCGGAATTCGCCACATAAACGGTCCCGCTGCCGTCGACGTAAACCCCTTCCGGCTCGTTCAATTTGCCGGTGCCTTCCTTCTGGCCGATGCTGCGCACATACGCCCCGGCCGCATCCAATTCGACGATCCGGTTGTTGCCTGTATCGGCGATATACACATGGTCATTGCTTGCCACGAACAGATCGCTGGGCTTGGAAAGCGGCAGCTCCATGTTATTTCCGTCGATCACCCGATCCGGGACATAGAGCGGCTGGATCGAAAATTGCCTGAACGTCTCTTGATCCACGAACCACGTCCGATAAGGGATCTGGGCGGAAGCAAGCGATGGAAAGAGCATGCTCAGCAGGCACAAAGCGATCACGATCTTCGCGGTTATCCGTATCCCGCTGTTGGTGATGCGGACGATCATCTGTAGGACCCCCTCTCTTTCTCCATGCTACTTCACGCCCGAATGCAGCATCGTTTGGATCATTTTGCGCTGGAAAATCAAGAACACGATCAGGTTCGGCAGAAACATAAGGAGCCCGACCGCGGCGGCAATGCTCTTGCCTGCGGCAGCGGATACGTTAATCGAAAAGGATTGCGCATAGAACGCCAATGTTTTCATCGTTTCCTTCGTCATATACGTCGACGACACTTCCAGATCCATGTATACGGCCTGGAACGTAATGATGGATACCGTTGCCACCGCCGGGGCCGTAAGCGGAATAATGATGCGCGTGAACATGTACAGCTCGCTGGCTCCTTCCAGCTTCGCCGCTTCCGTTAACGCATCCGGAATCTGGTCGATGAACTGCTTCATCAGAAATACGGCGACCGGCGATGCGATAAACGGCAGCACGTGGGCAAAGTAAGTGTCCACCAACCCCAGGTTGCTGATCACCAGATAACGCGGAATGAGAACGGTTTGAGGCGTAAACATGAGCGAGATCATAATGAGCGCCATGATTAACGCCTTAAAATGAAAGCGGTGCTTCGATAATACGTAGCCGGCCATCGTACTGACCAAGATGACGGCAGCCACCGTAACGAAGGAAATGATGACGGTATTGAACAAATACCGCGTAAACGGCACGATTCCGGCCGTGGAGTGGAGCAGCAGCTGCTCGAAATTATGCCAGGTCGGGTGCTGGACGAATATCGTCGGCGGAAACAGAAACAGCTCGTTTAACGGCTTGAACGCATTGTTGAACAGAAAAATAATCGGCAGTAGCATAAAGAGGCCCACTGCGCTTAGAAAAGCGATCAAGACGATCCGAGGGACGGACAGATGCCTTCTGATGCTGCGAATCATTTACTCATCCCCCTTCGATCCGAATAACAGGTAGCTCAGCCTCATCAGCCCGTAGCTCATCAGCAGCAGGACGACGGATAAGGCGGACGCGTATCCCCACTCAAACCGCAAATACGCATAATCGTCGATATGATTGGCAATCAGATGGCCGGCATATTGAGGGGTAATCGTCATCCTCGTCAGCTGGGTGGATATGCTGCCCGCATTCATCGTGCCGACTATGGCCATAACGGCGCTAAACAACATTTGCGGCTTCATCGACGGGATCGTGATGTAGTAGACCTCCTGCAGTCTGTTTTTGATTCCGTCGATCCGTCCCGCTTCATACATCTCCGTATTGACGGTTTGCAAGCCGCCTAGCATAGCCAGGAAGCCTACGCCCATACTCATCCATAACGAAACCAAAATCATGACGTACATCAAATATTTCGGGTCCTGCAGCCACAACTGCGGCGTATCGATGAAGCCGAGCCGCATAAGCACATTGTTCAAATAGCCGACCTGGTCCCCGCTGAAGATGGCGGACCATACGACGGATAATGCCGTCGCCCCTACCATCGACGGCGCATATAAAGCGAGCGTAAAGTAATCGCGGACGCTCTTCGGCAGCTGATGAATCAGCCATGCGAAAATAAATGTCAGCACATAGCCGCCGGGGCCGACGATCACGACGAATTTCAGCGTATTCGGAAGCGTATGCTTCATGAACACGACATCCTGCGTCACCATATTGATAAAATTGTCGAGACCGATGAAACGCGGAAACGATATCCCGTTATAAGAGGTCACGCTCAGAAGCGCCGCCATCAGAACGGGGACGATGATAAAGCAGGCAAAGCACAGCAAGAACGGCGCGAGAAACAAATACGACAACCGGTCGCGCCAGCATTCGCGCAGAAACTTTTGCAGCCGCCGCCAATAAACGGGCGAACTCGGCTGTGAGCCTGCCGACGATGTAATAGGTGCGTGCTCCATGGCTTATTCCCTTCTATACGGTTTGTCGTATGGCGTAACATGCAGCTGATTATCCGGAGTAATGCCCAATTCTTCTTGTTTGCGCTTCATTTCCCGCATCAAGGTCATTTGGGTTCTTTCCAGCGCTTCTCTCGGCGGCTTCCCTTCCAGCACCGCCTCGTTCCAGGCAAAATCCATTTCGCGAGGCAGGAGATAATAGCCGGGGACGAACGGCATGTTTTTCGCCCAACTGTCTTGCTCGTTGATCGCGCTTAACTCTTCATCTTCCCATAACAGGTGTTGCATGGCGTTCGTATTGGAGGTATACCAGCGGTACAAAATGCCTGCAAACGATTCGATATCGATGCCGTACTGGGTTTGCACCTTCTCGGACGTCCACCATTCCAGGAACTTCCACGCTTCCTCTTTCTTGTCGCTCTTCTTCATGATCATCGCGGATTCCGTTCCAAGCATCGACCAGCGCGCGACCGTACCGTCCTGCTGCCGGGTTCCGGGAATCGGGATCATCTTCCAATGTCCGGCCAGTTCCGGAGCGGCGGCAACCAATTGAGGATACATGTTGATATCGCTTACTCCGATCGGCATATCCCCGAAACGGAAATGGTTGAAAAACGCCGGTACCTCCTTCGGCACATTGTATTTGCTGAACCACTCGGTCCATTGCTTGAATGCGGCTAGCCCTTTGGAATCCGTAAGCTGCGGCTGCAGCCCGTCGGATGTAAAGAACTCGGCGCCCTGCTGGTAGTACGACATCAGAAAATCGGGTTTGGCCGGCATAAACGTCGTGCCCTCTTCCTGAGTCGGCAGCTTCGGATACATGAAGCTCATGCCGTTCTCCTGCAGCGTCGGCAATATCGTCAGCACATCCTCCCACGTATCCGGAGGCTTGATGCCGAGCTGCTCGAAAATATCGGTCCGGTAGAAAAGCATGTTATAGAGCTGCGTTTCCGGGAATCCGTAAACTTTATTTTCGTATTGATAAGAGCGCATGACCCCGGGATTGAACCGCTTGACGACCTCCTCGAAGCCGGGATAGGACGACAGGTCTTCCGCTGCTCCGCGCATCGCATAGTCGACCGGAGCCTCCATGCTGACGCCAAGCGCCAAATCGGGCTGGTCGCCGGCGGCATTGCCCATCAGCAGCACGTTCTGATTCTGGATCAGGTTGACGTTCACCTTTATGCCCGTCTTGGGGGTGAAATCCTGCTCGATCGTCTGCTGCAGCAAATCGACATAGTCCTTGCCGCGTTTCACCCAGATGGTAAGCGACTTCTCGTCGTTCGCTTCCTTCATGTCGTACTTCTGGAAAAACGTGCGCATAAAGTTAACCGTCGTGTACTGCACTTTATTCCACGTATTCGGAACCTTTAAGCCCGGATCGGTCTCCGGCGTACGGATAACGAGATAATCAAGCTGCAGCGGTTGGTTTTCAATCGGTTTGATCCACGTGTTGAGGCTGGTCTTGATATCCGAGAACATCTTGATTTTGTTCGGGATGTCGTTGACGTCGTCCGCCAGTTGTTCAAGCTTATCGATCGAAGCGCTCAAAGCCGTTGCCGGATCGGTAACCGCTTGATTCAATCCGGTCACGTAATCGCGGACGCGCTTCATATCGCCGATCAGCGATTGCAGCTTCGCTTCGATGTCCGGATCGTATTTGGCCAGATCCCATACGCGGCCCTCATCGAGATTCTGATCTGCCGCAAACCCATAGTTCCCGGTCAAAACACGGATGTCGCGCTCGATAGCCGTTAATCGGTCATTCATTTGGTTAAGCGCCTGGACGGCCGGACGAAGCAGCGAATTGTCGGCGATCATCGCCAGCCGGTGCGTCCCTTTCTCCAAATAAAAGAGATAAGGCTTTCCTTCGGAATCGGCGAACGTCTTGATCGCCAAGGAATCGTTCGCGGAGAAGCGATAATGCAGCATTTCCCGGAACGGCACCTTGCCGTCTATTTGGACGGTCCGGTAAACGTTCGCACCGGTGTTAAAGCCTTGGAAATATTTATGGTCGATGGCGTAAAAGCCGGTCTCCGGGACGGTTATTTCCCACTCGATCGTCTCTCCGGGCTGCTGCCAATATTCGCCGCCGACCGTATTGTACACGAGCCTTCCTTTCGGATCCGGTGACACGTAAGCCTCCGATACGCTCAGCGTCCTGATGTTTACCGCTGTTTTTTGTTTGAACTTCTCGGCTTCAACCAGCTGGAACCATTCCTTCGATTTCCCTCCTGCGGGATAACCGCTAACGTACTCTTTATAGGAAGGCAGCTTAACCGGCGAAGCCAGCGCGAGCGAATGCAGAGAGACCGGCTCCTTCATGCCCACTAAACGAATGGTATGTACACCTTTCGTTAGCGCCCAGCGAAGCGGCTCCGAGGATAGCGAATAATCGGTCACTCGGGCTGCGTTCCAAGCTTTGAGCTCCTGCTGAAGCGGCCGAATCTCGTTGCCGATCGAATTTTGGTCGTAGGGAAATTTGCCGTCCTGCCAATACCGGTCCAGACGAATATGCTCCGCCTCGCGAAACGGATAGTTGCCGTCGATCCGAATGCCGCGCTCGATAGGCGAGAACGTTCCGGCAATCGGCGCATAATCGATCATAAGATCGTATAAGCCGTCCTGCGGCACATTGATCTTCCATTCCATCCAGCCTTTGGCGTTGTTCCAATCGATGACGTCCGCCCGCTTCGTTTCGTCTTGACGGCGCTGGACGGAAGCGTCCGGCGACGCCGCGCTGAAATCGGTTGCAAGCACCTTCGCTTCAACCTGTTCCGCCTGCTTGAATGCCGCATATTCCTTGCCGCGGACGATCTGCGTGTAAGACAACGTCCCCCCTGCCGCCGGCGCTTGGATAGACGTGAAGAGTTCATCTTCCGAAAGTATGGGATAACTGCCTGCTGTACTCGATAACGACCGAAAAATAACGACAAGAGCAATCCCTGCTATAAGTATGCCGGTTATCGCAATCCCCTTGATCCTTCTTCGTTTCATGAAGTACGCTCCCCCTGCGACGCCAAGGATACTCCGGTCTCTCGATCAAAGAAATGAGCTTTATCCATGCGAATGACAAGCTTCATCGTATCGCCAGGCTGCACCGATGTATGCGCTTCCGTTCGGCATATTAACGTATCCTCCCCGAAAGTCACATACAGGAACGTATTGGAGCCCATCGGCTCCCTCATATCGACCGAGGCGGATAATTGCCATTCCGGGTACTTTTCCAGCGCCCACGCCTCGCAAAAAACATATTCCGGGCGGACCCCCATCGTGACCTGGCGCAAATTCGTCGTTGCCGACCGGATATAACGATTGTAGCTTTCCGGAATGTTCAGCTTGAGCCGTTTGGTCTCGAAGAAATATCGTCCGTTCTCGGAGACGATCGCCCCTTCGATAAAATTCATCTGCGGCGTGCCGATGAAGCCCGCTACGAACATATTGGCCGGCTCGTCGTAAAGCTGCTGCGGAGGAGCCACCTGCTGGATCTTGCCGTACCTCATGACGACGATTCGCGTTCCCATCGTCATGGCTTCCGTCTGATCGTGGGTGACGTACACCATCGTCGTCTTCAGCTGGCTATGCAGCTTGCTGATCTCCATGCGCGTCTGGGTCCGAAGCTGGGCGTCCAGATTGGACAGAGGCTCATCCATCAGAAATACTTGGGGCTCGCGCACAAGCGCCCGGCCCAGCGCAACGCGCTGCTTCTGGCCGCCGGACAGCTGACCCGGCTTCTTGGTCAAGAAGTGCGCGATCTCCAGCATTTTCGCCGCCCGGTTCACGCGAAGCTCCACCTCGTGCTTCGCTACCTTGTGGAGCTGCAGGCCCAGCGCCATATTTTCGTACACCGACAGATTCGGATAAAGCGCATAATTCTGAAAAACCATGGCGATATCCCGATTCTTAGGGGATACGTAATTCACGAACTTTCCATCTATAAAAATATCTCCTTCCGACACTTCCTCAAGCCCAGCCAGCATTCGCAGGGTTGTGGATTTGCCGCATCCGGACGGCCCGACCAGAACTAGAAATTCGCCATCGGGTACTTCCAGATGAAAATCGTTGACCGATGGTTGAGGCTCCCCCTTGTAATATTTGTACACGTGGTGAAATGCTACGTTCCCCATAAATGACTACCCCCATGTGTAATCTCAATGATAGTAAAATAATAACAAAAAACCGCCTACGAAGTAAACAAATAAATTCTTAAATATAAAAATGATTCATATATATGAGTGAATTCGTAAATTTCTAAACATTTTTCCGTTTTCTTTTCTTTTATATGTGAGAAAAATTCCTTGACATGAAAAAACATCGTGATAAAATCGAGTCAAGAACGACTTCCATGTTATGTCATTAGATGGAGGTGTTTACATGGTTAAACAGAGGGGGAGGGCATATTCACCATTTTTCATGATTCATCCGTTTACGTCTGAAGAGGTTGACTGTTCTTTCATTATTCTTACCATTTGATGAGGGGGATTTTGAATGCGTTTACGTAAGGGAAGATCGAGAAGGGTTAGCCTTATTTCTTTGCTGCTAAGCTCTATGCTTGTATTGACGGTCGCCTGTTCAAGCAGCGGTTCCGGAAATTCGCCGTCGCCGTCCGCCAAATCCGGCTCGCCGTCTCCAAGCGGCTCCGCGTCGCCGAGCCCTGCAGCCACCCAGAAGAAAGATCCGGTCACATTGACGGTGCTGACCTGGTTCGTCGGCCCGAATCAGAAGCTGTTCGATAAGTTCCACGAAATGTATCCATGGATCACGATCGAAGCGAATACCAAAATCAATAAAGGCTTAATCAATAACGTGATTGCCGGCGACAATGCGGATCTTCTGATGCCCCTGGACAACGGGTTGTCTCAGTGGATGTCCGGCGACTTGCTGGAAGATTTGACGCCTTATATCAAGAAGGATCAACGCATTCAGAACGCCAAAAAAATCGACGGCTTCCTCGAAGCGACCCAAACGGGCGGCAAACAGTATACCGTTGCCTATTCCGATATCCCGAACTGGATTCTCGTCAACAAAGATATGATCAAGAAATACGGCTTGACGATGCCTAAGAACGACTGGACCTATAACGATATGCTGGAAATGGCTAAAAAAGCGACCAATGCTGCCGCAAACGACTGGGGCATGATCGGCATGGGGATTGCGGACATTCTGGCCATGGCCAACGGCAATGCCGACAACGTCCGGTTCATGAACAAAGACAGAACGCAAAGCGTTGCCCATACGCCCGGCGTGCTGGAAGATCTGAAATGGGTTCAGGAGCTGACGACCAAATGGCATGTTCAGCCAACCGTAGAAGAAGCGAAAAAGCTTGGCTATGGTACCGATGGCGGAGTTGAATTTTTGAAAGGGAATTTCTTGTTTAGTCTCGGGGCTGACTGGTATCTGGAAGGTCTCAACAAAGACGCCAAATTCGAATGGGACGTTCTGCCGATGCCGAAGGGCAAAGTCAAGCAAGCGACCAATCATCAAGCAGGCATGATCTCGATTCCGAAATCGTCGAAGCATAAGGAAGAAGCATTCCTGTTCATCAGCTTCCTGTTCGATATCGCAGCGCAAAAAACGATGATCGAAAATGGCTCCAATGCCTTCGTCAAAGATCCTGCACTCGATAAATACTACGAAGAAGTGAAGATGTGGAAAGGCAAAAACGTAGAAGCCATCAAAATGCAATCGAATTTGTGCTGTCAGGGCGTCGACGCCAACGTAGTCGATCTCGGCGATTATATGAACAAGGTCGTCGCGCTAATGACGAAAACGAACAATGAAGGCGGCAATTTCAGCGTCATCATTCCGGCAGTCGAAGCATACAACAAGAAAGCGTTGGAGACGCGTAAAGCACTCGGCTGGTAAGGTTCATGCTGCTTGAAGCGCGGGGCTGCCGGTCATGCCGGCAGTCTCCCCTTCCAACTAGCTAAATTCAAATAGCACGCGATATCTTGTGCGGGAGAGGAACATGATCATACACTATGGAAATCAATTATGGAACAGCAGAACTTCCTTTTTCCACAGCGACGCAATCGGAAACGCTACTGTTTGTCTCCGGACAGGGGGGACTTGATCCGACTACCGGCAATGTGCCGGTTAACGACCTCGAGAGCCAGACCATTCTCACCATGCAGAACATTCAGAACATCCTAGCCGAGTCGGGCTTAACGCTCGAGGATGTGGTGAAGGTTAATATTTTTCTGGCGAACCGCAAAGACTACGAAGAATTTAACCGGATTTACTCCCGTCTGTGTCCTCGTCCTTATCCGGCACGCACGCTCGTCTATTGCGAATTGAACTTTGATCTGCTCGTGGAAATTGATGTCATCGCCAAATTGAAGAGCGTATGAGAACAAATGCGCGCGATTGAAACCGCCTCGCAGACTCCCCTCGCTAATCGCTGTGAAAGTGCTGCCTAATCAAATAAGGGATCACCGAAAGGGCAGACGAATGATTGCATTCGATCTGCCCTTTTTTTACGTTTGGCTGTGTAGCATGAAAGCTCGCTCCGACGCTTCGCCATTGTGGAATCACGGAACTGAAAACTGCCTTTTCGTTCGTAGACCTTGCGGAAGCATCTAACTGGAAAACATGACGTTCTTTTCGTTCATAGACCTTGCGGAAGCATCTACTGGAAAACATGACGTTCTTTTCGTTCATATCCGCTCTGCAGTAGCTTCTAACTGGAAAACATGACGTTCTTTTCTCGCTGGCACCCTATTACACAGGAATTTAACGGAAATAGATGGAGAAAATCCAGTTAGTTCAGTAATACGGGTCAAACAAGCAAATTAGCTGTAGCTTTTCCAGTTGCTTGCTCAGTGCTGGTTACTTGGTCAGAGCAGGTACTTATCGGTGGAGCTTATTTGGTCAGTGCTGGTTACCTATCGGTGGAGACAATCTGATTTGCCACTGGACTGTCGATCAACTAGTTCTTTTCGGCGTCCCCCAAAAAGTCGAGTATAGCTTTACGCACAGCCATTCATGACTGTGCGGCTGCTATAAGTTAGTTAAGATGTAGTAGCGATACTCGCATCCGCTTGCTGCGTAAAGAAACGCTTGGCCACACGCACGTACTCCCGGTCAGCTTCTTCCTGCCGCGTTATCCGCCGCCATCAAATACAGCTCGAGCGCCCGGGCAAAATCCGCTCCGAACCGTCGGCTGTTAGCCTCTGTGAATACGATGCCTCCGCTGCCGAAGTAAGGGAACTCGAAGCTGCACGCGAGCGGCGTCCCCGCTCTGACGAAATAATCGGCGCAAGCTCTGCCGTGAGGCAAATTCCAGTCTTCCCCCATCCCCAAGTCATGGACGGACAAATGCCGGATCGCGTCCTCCTCCGAACGTTCGCCGCTAACCTGCTCGAGCAATCCGCTCAACGCCTCGATTTGTTCTTTGACCGGCGAATCCCGCTTGACGAAAAAAGGAACGTCATTCCGATCCCCCCACTTATAAGGGTCGTGAAAATCGATGGCCACCGCCGTCCGAAGCCTGCCCGCATATTCCATCAAGGCCGCTGTCGAACGGTAAATCGGCGCATCGGTATAATCGCGGTTGTGATCGTGAGGAATGCGCGATTTGCCCTGATCGCCGTTCTCCACCCCGTCGATGTCCATGAACGGTATATAATGAAGCAAAAAATTTTCCAGGACGTATGAGGCATCCCGAGAAAGCAAAAAATCGAGCAACCCCTCCAGCATGTAAGCCGGAGTGGACTCGCACGCGTGATGCCTTGCCGTGAACACGATATGCCGTTCCGCATTTCGGTTTCCTATTCTTAATAACGGAACGGGCCGCAGCTGCTCGGAAAGGGTAAGCACATCCCGGTACACGTTTTGGCGTCCGGCGATCCGGGCGTAAAAACGTTCGAAATGATGCAGTTGGTAAGGCAAACCGAAGCTGAAATATACCTTATCCGCACCGCCGCGAAACGTATAGTGGAAAGCTTGCCTCGATAGAAGGCAAGCTTCCCCCAGCCATCTCCATTTCACGCCGTCCTCGCTGACGGCGGGTCCCCAAGGGCCGACCACTTCGCCGTTCGCAAATTCGAAACGCACCGTTCTTTCGCCTGACGGAACGGAGGGAACGGCACTAAAGTTCCAATAAAACCACCAGCCCGACGTATCCCTCAAATCTTGCTCGAGCGTAACGCAATTGTCTTGTACGGAGACGACCAGAATGTTGCCGCCGGCATGCCTGCAGCCGATTCGAACGGAAGGCAGCGATTCCGGATTCATAGATGGAACCCTCCGTCAACGGAATAGGTAGAGCCGGTAACGTACGAGGAGGCGTCCGACAGCAGAAAGGCGACCACCTCGTTAATCTCGTCCGCTCTCCCGCTTCGGCCGAGAAACGCGTTCCGCCGCATGCCTTCCTTCTCTTGAGCGGATTGCTTCGCGAAATCTTCATCCGACCGGAAATCGCCGGGGACGACGGCATTGGCGCGTATGCCGTGCTGCGCGTAATCCGAAGCCAGCACGCGCGTAAAATGAAGGATTCCCGCTTTGGCGGTTCCATAAGCCAAGCAGCCCTTCCCCGCGAATTGACCCAATACAGAGGACATGTTGACGATGGAGCCTCCTCCCGAGCGGATCATCAGAGGAAGCGCATATTTGCACACCAGGAAGGTGCTCGTCAGCGTCCCCCGAATCGAATCGTCCCACTCGGCGAGACTAAGCTCCATTGCCGGCTTCTCGACGTTCTTATACACATTGTGGTAAGTGCCGTCCAGCCTGCCGAAGCTGCGGTCGAGGTCCGCCATGACCGCCATGATCTCGCTCTCTTCACACACGTTCGCCTGCTTGTAAACGAACCTCTGCTCGCCGTACTGCTTCTGCAGCCTTTCGATTTCCGGAAAGCTG
The DNA here is from genome assembly GCF_046244365.1 of Paenibacillus litoralis. Classification (NCBI taxonomy): domain Bacteria; kingdom Bacillati; phylum Bacillota; class Bacilli; order Caryophanales; family Paenibacillaceae; genus Paenibacillus; species Paenibacillus litoralis. The sequence goes on from NZ_CP176395.1 coordinate 6,860,633, forward strand.
CCGATCGGATGAAGGTCGCAGCCGAACAGCGACGCTCCCCTTTCCAAAAACATCGATACCGCCGAACGCCCCGCCGCGCCCAAGCAGCCGGTAATCAGAATGACTTTATTTTGCAAGGAATGCAGCGCACTCACCTCTTCTATTTAGAAGTTTCACCCGCAGGGACGATACTTGCACTTCCGTTAAAGCAGCCGCATTCATTCCGCGTAACACCGGATTTCGTATATCGCGGCGGACGGATCGCCGTTGGTCGCCAGCACCGTAACGCGCAGCCGATCCGAGTAAACCGCCTTCTCCAGAAGCATAACACGCCGGCGCTGGTAATTACCTGCCAGTTGGCCGATCTCGATCCAGCGGCCGTCTACGAACGCTTCCGCCAGAACGTCCTTCGGGCATTGCGGATCCCGGTAAAAAGCCGGATAAGCACGGTAATCCCGCAGCAGATGTCCGGGGAAGGTCAGCTCGATCCGGCCGATCCCGACCGGCTCCTCCCATGCCAGCTCCAGCCATTGCGGCAGCGGCTCGGCCGGGTCGGAACGCCAAAGATTCGGGCTCCGATAAGGCCGGGTGATGCCGCTGACGATGCTTTGCGCTCCATAGCAAGGCTGCGGGGGCTCGATCCGGAAGCTCATCGTTGCGCCCGAGCCGAACCTTCGCATGAGCCCGTTCCCAAGCTCGAAGGCGCTCACGTGGCCCGGCTCGATCGAGCCGGCGGCATGCCAGCTCACGTTCGGATTCGCGAGCAGATCAAGCCGGACGTAGCGGCCGCGCTGCGCGGAGACGTCGATCCCGACCGGCCATTCCACCCATTGCTCCATGCCCGGCTTCACTTGGAGGACGGCTGAGGCGAGCGGCTCCCCCGGCTCGACGCGATAATCCCACAGATGTTCGACCGCATACAGTCGGGCTTCGACCGCCTGCACGGCATCCGAACCGTTGCCGAGGCAAAGGCGGAGCCGGTCGATGCGCTCTGCGCCTACCGCGATCCATTGCCCCCGCCTTTTATCCAGTGCGCCGCCGCCCCTGGAAGCAGCTTCGAAGTTCGCTTGCTGCGGCGGTGCGCTTCCGGACAACAGCGCTTCGCTGCTCGCGCGGATCGCCGCTGCCGGCCGGGCCAAATCGAGCGGATCCTCGTTCGCGACGTTCGGCAAAAAACAGCCCTCTCGCAGCAGCGTTTGCTGAACGTCCCGCACCGCCCGCTCCGGCACTTCCTTCACGGGCATCCCGGCGCGAACGGCCAAAGCCGCCGCCGTGCCTGCCGCCTGGCCCATAATGGCGGTCGTGCCCATGACGCGCACCGTGCCGAGCGCCGCATGCGTAACGCTCACGTTGCGGCCGGCCATCATCAGATTGTCGGCATCTTTCGCAATCAGAATGCGCAGCGGAATCCCGTACGGCCCCACATAGCTTTTGGCCATGTAGGCACCTGCGCCGCCTTCGACTGCCGCCATTTCGCTGAAAGGAGCGAGCAGCCCTCCCGGCTCATGCAGATCGATGAACCAGCCACCATACGCAATTTCGTCGGCAAACACCGTTTTCTGAAGCGGATCGTGTTCGGTCATCAAATACCGGCCCATGATCCGCCGACTTTCCCGCTTGCCCGGCACTTGGCCGATCCAGTCGAGCGCGTAATTCGCGGAGATCTCCTTGAACTCGGAGTCCCCGTTCTTGATCCAATCCCAGACCCCCAGAACGTGGCGGGTCAGCTCGTGCCGCAGCTTCTCATTATCGTAGATCGTGTGCCACGGCACGGATAATTCGATCCACCAATATCCGCTGCGGGTATCGCCCGGCCATCTCCCTTTCTTATAGAAAAAATCGGGATCGTCGTACCGGGCCGCCCATTCAGGCGCGACAAAAGGCACGGGATGCCCCATGTCCTTGGCCTTAAAGTGAATGGAGTTGCCCATAACCGCGTCGCTGGCGGTTTCCGGGGCGTGCGGCTCGCCGAATTCGTCTCTTCCTTCCGTCCCCATGCGCCACTCGCAGCCGGCAAGCGCGGCCACTATGCCGTCTCCCGTGCAGTCGATGAACGTATGCGCCCGCAGCGTCAGTTTCGTTTCGGCATGACCGACGCGTCCGATCACGGCGTCGATCGTCTTCTCGTCCCGCATCCGCACTTGCGTGATACTCGTGTTCAGATGGAACGTCAAATTCGGCGTTGCCATCGCCATATCGTACTGAACCAGGTCCCACACGCTATTAATCCATCCGTTGTCCCCCGTCGGCTGTTCATGGTTGCGCGCCCGTTCCTCGATCAGCAGCTCCGAGATGATGCCCGTCTCCCTCGCGTAAGCGTGAGAGCTGGCCGCTCCCTGCGGAGGAACCCGGATTTCCGAGGAGCTGTTCCCTCCAAAAACCGGGCGCTCCTGCACGAGACAAACCTTCGCCCCCTGCCGTGCAGCGGCGACAGCGGCGCAAAATCCCGCCAGCCCGCCCCCGCAAACGACAATATCGTATTGCTCTTCGACCGTCCGAAAGCCGTCTTCGGACAACCCGGCCATTTCGCTTATTCTCGTCATCCGGCATCAACCTCTGCTAGTGGAATCTACTTGTTTTCCAAGGCCGCTTGGGCCATTTTCCTCGCATCGTTGCCGAGAACGATGTCAACGCCCAAATCCGTCAGCCGTTTCATGCCCGCTTCATAATCCGACGCTAAAAAGGAGCCGTGTACCAGCTTGCCGCAGCGCTTGATCGCGGAAACCATCTCCGGCGTAACGGCGGCGCAGCTGACGCTGACCGCCGGGTGATCGTATGCGACCGCATTGCGGAGCACCGCCTCGTAGGCATCCGGGCCGGGAGCGCCGTCATTTTGCGTGAACGCGGCAGCCTCTGCCCGTTTCACGGCGTTTATCGCCTCCAGCCCTCCGAAGAACACCGCTTGCTCCAGCATGCCGCGGCTTTGAACAAGACGCAGCACGTCCAGCGCATCATCCTTCGGAAGCTGTTTAACATGCAGAATCAATTGAATGCCGCTGTCCCGGAACTCGTCAAGCGCTTGCTGCAAGGTCGGTATTTTCGTATCTTCCCGGCCTTTGAACGCTTCGCTCCTCCAAGCCCCCGCGTCCAGTGTCTGCAAATACCCCTCATAATCCAATTGCTCGATATAGCCGGTTCCATTCGTCGTTCGGTTCACCGACGGATCGTGCATCATGACGAATACGCCGTCGGCGGTTCTGCGGATATCCATCTCGATGCCCGACGCTCCGGCTTTCGCCGCTTCCCGGTAAGCCAGCATCGTGTTTTCCGGATAAACGTCGGATAAGCCTCTATGCGCCTGAATGTTCGGGGTCACGGGAACGCAACGCCTTGATAGCGGACGACACACCCGTAGCCTTCGCCCGAGGCGACGCACAAGCAGTCGTCGGCTTCCGCATACGCGATCGACGAGAGATAATGGATGCAAGCCCATTCCGTTTCGGCGTCGCGCAGCTCGTAATTGTCCTTGATGACTCTCGGTCTTCCCAAGTCAAAGAACCCGCTCTCGCGCGAGAAATGGAACACATGTCCGGCATCCTTCGGCCCGCCGTAGATGCCCAGCACTTCGCCGCTTCCCCGCTTGATCAAATTCCGCAGCTGTCCGGTCGAATACAGCCTGCCGTATACGGTCGTTCGGCTAAGGTCGGGCGTCAGCGTAAACAGGATGCCGTCATACGTACCGGCTACAACGGTGCCGTCCTCGAGAACGGTTCCTCCCGTTATGGCGGCCTTGAAAGCTCTTCCTCTAATAGAAGGAACGCGGACCGGCAGCGTCTCGGAACGCATCTCGGATATGTGGTAAAGCTTCATTTCATCGTTCGGGCCGGACAGCAGAATCCTGTTCTCGTCCAGCTTCACAAGCTCCGCATCTGCGGATGCGACGAGCAGCCCCGGCAGCATGCGGAAAATGCCGCTGTCCGTATCGCATGCATAGACGGCCCCGTCGCAGTCGCTCGCAACCAGCGTGCCCGATCCCGCAGCGAAGTGAAGCTTCGCAAGCCGGAGGCCTGCCGGAACCGCCAGTCTCGCACCGATACGTCCGTTTTCCAGATCGATAAGCGCAATGCTCCCGTCGGTCGTAAGCACCGCTACTTCATGCTCGCCCGCATCCGTACAAGATACCGGTGCGCCTTCCTCCCAGACGACTGCGATTTTGTTAGGCTCCAGCTCCTTGTAATCGGACTCGATCAGGTACACGCGCTCCTTGCCGCTGATCGAATAGACGCTTCCGTTCACTGCGCGCACGTGCTTGACCGCCGTATCCTTCCAATCCATATGCTGGTGCAGCGGCAGGGTACGGACCGTCTCGGCTACGATGTGCATGAAAGCCGGTTTTCCGACCCCGTTGTAATCCGGCTCGGTATACGGTCTGAGCTCCGCTCTTGGGGCGTCCGCTCCTGGCGGCTCCAGCTTGCCGATATCGACGGCGAGCACGTAAGGGGAAAACTCCCCGCAGACGTCGACCATATGCAGCCAGCCGTCCCGGTCGAAAATCATTTCGCAAATATATTGCGAATCCTTCCCCTGCGGGGTGACGAGACCGAGATTTTCGGGCTCCCCGCCGTTCAAAATATCCCAGCGGACGAGCCGGACCGGGCTGTATTCGTCGTACGTTTTCAGCCCGTAATAGATGACGAAGTTTTCGTCGGCGGCGAGTCCCCCGATCCCGTACGGGTTCGTTTGAGGTTGATCGCGAAGCGTGATAGGGCCGTGCCGGGTCACTTCCAGCGTTTCCGGATTCAGCTCGATCATTTCCCCGTCCATATTGTCGACCATGAACAAGGTGCCGTGCGGCGAGTGAAGCGCGAAAATAAACTGTCTCCGGTGCTTCGTTCCGTGCGGCGACATGAATCTTGCTTTCAAATCCTCGATCTCGTCCCGTTCGGGGTCGTATCTCCAAATGCCGCCCGTATAGGAGCTTCCGTAGAAGCGCCCCTTATCGTCCTTCACCAGCCGGCAGGAGGAGAATTCCGACACCTTGCCGTAATCCTTGACTTCGTTCGTTTCCAGATCGATTCTGTAAAAATGCCCTTTCATATACCCTAAGAAATAATAATAACGCGGATCGTTTCCGAGCATGCCCCCGTACATGCTTTCCCTCGGCACGGGAATGCCTCTGACCTGGACCTCGTTCGTATCCGGATTTACGATCATCAGAATGGAGCCGGGATAGCCTTCCCACGGATCCTCGTAATGCTGCTCGAACATCCACTGGTTATGGCCCGGCGCCGGAGCGGTGTTATGCGTCGCCATGATCAGTCTGCCGTCCGGCAAAAAATCGATGCTCGTATGGATTTTGCTCGGCGGCATTTGCGCGGAATCGACGATCCATATGTCCGCCACGTCGAACATCAGGCGCAGCTCGCCCGTCTTCGGATAATATTCGTAGAGCAAAGCCGTCAGCGGTTTTTCGTTCTCCCCGCACACGCTGATGAAGAAGCGGCCGTCCGGCGACTTCACGAAATCCCATACCGCATTGTGCCCGTTCTCGTTCGGCAGCTGCGTGAACCGGGTAAGCGCCGCCGGAATCGCCGCGTACAAGTTGTGTTCCATCTCTATTCCCCCGATTGATACGTAATATGGAGCGACGGCGTATCCAGCCTTCGGCCGGCATATAAGGAATCCATCGCCAAGCAGATCATTCCTGTCGTAAGCAGCGTCCGTTCCGCCGGAAACGGCGGCTTGCGGGCGATGACGAACGTTTCGGTCATGCGCGTCAGCCTCTCGAAGTGCGCGAACGGTCTGTCGTGATCGCTGTCGCACCGCGCTGCGGTGATTTCCCCGTCCCCGTTCCGGAAGGCGAAGCTCCAATCTTCCGTCAGCCTCTTGAATTGGACGATGAACCCTTTCGTTCCGTCCACATACTCGATCGCGAACAGCGAGGGCTCGGGCTCGCGCGTTCTCAGCTCGGCCGTATTCAAGCCCGGTAGGGCGCCCAGCGCTTCATGCAGCAAATCTTCCGGCCATTCTCCGCGGTCCATCGCGGCCCACGTCTCGCCTCCGGCGCCGCCGAGCAGACGAACGGAACGGACGCCTGTTTCCCCGCCGGATCGAAGCTCCGCGAGGGACTGGAGCACTTCCATCGCATGAAACCCGTAGCCTTCAAGCCCGCCGTTGCTGACAACGAGTATGTCCCTCACGTCGGATAAGCTTTGCGGATCGAACGCCGGCACATGGTCGCAATGCGGGATCGACGAGCCGCCCATGAACGGAATGCCGCGCGCCTTCATCTGCTCGAACATCCATAACGCGTCGCCGTAGTCATAGGCCAGATGCTTATCGGAGAAGATCGGAACGCATAACCCGAGCTCGTCGAGAGCGTCGATCGTCTCCTCCAGAAAACGCCGCCGCGGATACTCGATTTGCCCTTTCTCATTCGTCGGATATTGCCCGTGCTCGCCGATTAGAATGACGCCGTCTACCGGTCCGCCGGAGAGATCCGCCCGCACCGCTTCGCCGATCGTCGGATAGATCGGAATGCCGAGACGGGCGGCAGCTTCCCTGCTCATGTCGTTCTCCGGCACCTGGTCCGTGTAGATGGAGACGACTTCAACCCGGGGCTCGTAAGCGAAATCCCCCAGCAGCCTCCCGAGGATGACGTCGGCGTGGGAGTTGTACCGGTATTCGGTTACGATTACCGCCACTTTCTTTTTTATCGCATGATCGCTCATCCGCCGTATGCCTCCCTGTCTGCCTTGATGAAACCGTGACGCCGTCTTCCGGTTATGCGAGTGGCAGCTCCTTCTATGCGCGTTGCGCGTTTCAGCCGGAATACGCCCATTTGATCGACCCCTTGTTTTGGAAACGCTGTCACGGTATCATTGCAGCTGAATGCAGCGTGTTTTCTCGGTGCCGATTTGCCAATTTTTTGAACACGCACTTTTAAGAAAAGTGTATCCTCGCTCCATGGGATAGTCAATATTTTATTTCATGAATATATAATTTTTTTTCATTTATGAGAAGGATAATGGACTGGCATCGCTGAATAATTAAAAAATAAGGAAAAACGAAGCGTTCAGCAGACTTTTATCGGGGCGGCGTGCGAGGAATCTCGGTTGATACGCGAATAAAAAAAATAACTTTTCATTGTTATGAAAAGTTAAAGGTTTTTTCGCTCAATTTTGCCGGAACACTTTATTGCTAATCTCGCGGCAGGCTCTTTTGATCCAATAATGGGTATTCTCCCACACGTCATCCGTAATCCGGATAACCGGAATCGAGATGCTGACGGAGGCGACGACCATCCCCTCCATATCGTAAACGGGGCCGGCTACGCAGTGTACGCCTTCGACGGATTCGCCCAGATTGTAGGCGATTTCCTCTTGCCTGACCTTCTCGATTTCCGCTTTTAGCGCATCGAAGGTCGAGATCGTTTTGCTCGTATACGTTTGCAGCTTCTTTTTCGGATAAAGGGCGTGCAGCTCATCCTCCGATAAGCGGGAAAGCAATATTTTACCGGAAGCGGATGCATGCAGAGGCAGAACGGAGCCCATGTTGGTGGTGAAACGGAACGGCTGCGAGATTTGCTTCTCCGCGATGTAGACGACTTTGTCTTCACTGCGTACGCCAAGCAGCACTCCCTCGTTCAGGTCGTCGACGATTTTACCGGCAAGCTGGTAAAATTCCGCCGTCAAGCTGGTGCTCTTCCGGTGCTGGACGCGGATCTCGAACAGTTTGTTGCCGAGTCGGAACTGCTTGCCGGTATTGTCCGTTTCGAGGTAACCCCGGCTCAGCATATTTTGCAAAATCTGGTACGTGCTGCTGGAAGGCATGTTGAGCGCTTTGGATATTTCGGTCAAATTATAGGATTCCTTCTCTCCGGTAAACAGCTCGAATATATCCAGAACACGGTCCGCGGATTTCACTTTGGGCGATTGCTTTTCCATACATGACCCTTCCTTTGTAGGAGTGATTGTTCCTAACTTTGAAAATCATTATATCCAACTTCACATGGCGTGTCTATTGCAGGCAGTCCCCACCCTCTTGCATCGCCCGAACGGTCGCAACCAGCCAGTCCGCGACACTGCCGGCAATGACATCCAGATAGCGGCGACCGGCCTCCGCGGTAGCTTGATGAGGCGCATCGGTGAACCCGTCCGCGCCGGTCAGCTCGCCGTGCTTCCCGATAAACGAGCCGGCCGGGCCCGAATTGATCCATGGGCGCATCGTGTGGGAGCCGGCCAGCAGATCGGTCCGAACCAGCTCGGGCTTCAGCGCCATCACGGCAGCCGTTTCGAAGCCTCCGGCATGGCCCGGCACCATGCCGAGCGCGGAGGCGTCCGTCTCGTTCAAAGCGGCGCGCGACACGGTCCAGTACGAAGCTGAGGCGGTCCAAATCGGAAAACGCACGGCAAGGTCGTTGGCGGTTTGGGTCATGACCGGATCGTTGCCGCCATGGGCGTTCAGGAAGATGATTTTGCGGAAGCCGTCCGTAACCAGACTTTCTCCGATGTCCCGCAGCATCTGCAGGTAGGTGAACGACGTATACGAGAGGGTGCCGCCGAATGACAGATGATGCTGCGAGCAGCCTACCGTATGTACGGGCGTCATCAGGATCGGTACGGAGCCCGAAGCTTTGCGGACCGCTTCCGCTGCGATGTGCTCGCAAATCAAGCTGTCGGTGAATACCGGAAGATGGGGTCCGTGCTGCTCCGTAGCGGCGAGCGGAATGACGATTGCCGCCCCGTTGCGGGCCATTTCCGATATTTCCTCTCTCGTATGATAGTGCATGAAGATGGATTTCATTGTCGCCTTCCTCCTGTTATTCGGATATGTTACATGGCTGTTCTCTTTCTTAACAATGTACTACAAGAGTTAAAAATGTCCAGTACGAAATTGTAGGAGGGTTTTCATTCATGGCTATTCTCTTCATGATTTTGCGCAAGATGGCCAAGAACAAATGGCAGCAGCTCAGCTTGCTCAGCGGACTCGTCCTGTCCGTGGCTCTAGTCAGCAGCATTCCGATATACACCGACGCGATTTTGCAGCGCATGCTCGTTAAGGATCTGGAAAATTTGCAGAAGTCGACCGAAACCTATCCCGGCATTCACTACTCGAGTGTCTATTTAGGTGCGGCGACCTTCTGGGACACGGGAGCCTACAAGCCCGAAGAGCGACCGCAGGTCGTGAAGGACATTGACGATTTCATGCGGAACGAGGCCTCGCCAAGCTTCGGTCTCCCGGTAAATCTTCTTGTGAAGGAGCAGGCGACGGAAATTTACTCGTTTGTCCCGGCGGATACGGCCAAGATCGAATCGGGAACGAAGCGCGAAGCCAAGCTTGCGGCCAGATCCGGGCTTAACGATCACATTCGCTTGATCGACGGACGGCTCCCTGCGAGTCAGCCGGTTGACGGGGTCTACGAGGTGCTTGTCGTGGAAGAGGCGCTGCTGGACTTTAACATGGTGCTCGGAAACGTTTTCGTTATGGAAGATGAGGAGACGAAGACAAAGGTCGCGGTCCAGCCGGTCGGCGTCATCGGCAAAAAGGACGATGCGGATCCGTTCTGGTACGAGGACCCCGCGAATTACAGCAAAACGTTCTTTATCGATGACGGGCTGTTCGACAAGGACTTCGCCACCGGGAAGGTGCTCCCGCCGGTCAGCGCCAGCTGGCTGTTCGTGCTCGATTACGCCAAAACCGATTTGGAAGCCGCCCGGAGCTTCGTCCGAACGAGCGAACGCATCGATACGCTGCTCTACGACCGTTTCAACACCTACACCGTCGCTGCGCCCGCCAAGCAAACGGTCGAAGCCTACTTCAAACGCGAGGCGTCTCTGAAAAGAATACTGTGGTCGTTGCACGCGCCGGTCATGATCATGCTTGCCTTGTACCTGTACATGGTGGCGAACCTGATTACGGAGCAGCAAAAAACGGAGATTGCGGTGCTGCGCAGCCGGGGCGCCAGCCGCTCTCAGGTTCTGCTCGGCTATGTCGCCGAAGGCGTCCTGCTTGGCGCGCTCGCCTTTGCCGCAGGCCCTCCGGCCGGCATGTTCATTACGAAAATACTCGGCGCCTCGAACGGTTTTCTCGAGTTCGTGAACCGGTCGGCGCTGCCGGTTCACATGAACGCGGACGCCTACCGGTACGCCCTCTATGCGGTCGCCGGGTCCGTCTTCATGACGCTTATTCCCGCCTACTTCGCCGCGCGGGCGACGATTGTCAGCCAGAAGCAGCAGGCGGCCCGGCGTCAAAGCCAGTCGTTCTGGCACTTGTTTTTCCTGGATGTCGCGCTCGTTGCCGTGTCCTTCTACGGCCTTCGGCTATTCGGCAGACAGCGCGAGGATATGCTCCGGCTGGCTGCGGAAGCTTCCGATTTTTCCGTCGACCCGCTCCTGTTCCTCGTGCCCGCCTTGTTCATTCTCGGGATGGGACTGCTCGTGCTGCGGCTGTACCCGTGGTTCGTGCGCTTCGTCTATTGGCTGGGGAGAAAACGCTGGCCGCCTTCCCTGTACTCGACCCTGATTCAGGTAGGGAGATCGGGCACGCAGTACCAGTTCGTGATGATGTTCTTGATCATGACTACTGCAATGGGCCTATACAGTGCGAGCGCAGCCCGGACATTGAACAGCAATACGGAGCAAAAAATCATGTATCATAACGGAGCCGACATCATCCTAAAGCCGGATTGGCCCAACGATGCTCCGCTCGCGAATCGCGGCGGCCCTCCCGGCGGCGTCGCTCCCGATACCCCCGCTGCCCCTGACGAAGAAAGGGCGCCTAGGCGGATTCAATACGTCGAGCCTCCCTTCCAGCCGATCGCCGAGCTGCCCGGCTTGGAGAGCGCAGCCAAGGTTTTCGTCAAAAATGACGCGAGCTTCAGCTCCGGCAAGGAGCAGGGAAAAATCAAGCTGATGGGCATCGATAGCGACGAGTTCGGGCGAACGGCTTGGCTGCGCGACGGCCTGCTCGGCCATCATTTCTTCGATTACTTGAATTTAATCGCATCCGATCCGAGAGCGGTCTTGATTTCCCGCTCCATCGCCGATAAAGGCGTCAAAACCGGAGATACCGTTCAGATCGACTGGAACGGCGTCGAACCGAGGCCGTTCACCGTATACGGCATCATCGATTACTGGCCCGGCTTTAACCCGAGTCCGACGGCCGATCCCAACGGGAAGAAGCCGCAGACGCCGGCTTTAGTCGTGGGGCATCTTCAATATATGCAGAACGCCTTGGCGCTGGAGCCGTACGAAGTATGGATCAAGCTGAAGGAAGGCGCGGAACGTCAGCCTTTTTACGATGCGGTCACGGCCAAACGCATCAATCTGGTTTCCCTTACCGATACGAGGGAGGAGCTCGCGAACGCCAAGAACGATCCTTTTCAGCTGGCCGTTAACGGCGTTATGACGCTCGGATTCGTCATTTCGGCGGTCATATGTTTTTTCGGATTTTTATTATATTGGGTGCTTTCGCTATCCAGAAGGGTGCTGCAATTCGGGGTGCTGCGGGCGATGGGCGTCTCCTTCCCCCAACTGATCGGGATGCTGACGGCGGAGCAGCTGCTGACTTCCGGCGCCGCCGTCCTCATAGGCGGGGCGGTCGGAGCCGTGACGAGCCGGCTGTTCGTCACTCTTTTTCAAGTGTCCTTCGATCCGGCGAAGCAGGTGCCGCCGTTTCAAATCGTGTTCGATCCGAACGACTCCATGCAGCTTCTTCTGATCGTAACCGTCATGATTGCGTTCGGCCTGTTTATACTAGGCTGGCTGTTGTCCCGTATCAAAATCCATCAAGCGATCAAGCTAGGGGAGGATTAAGTCACGGTATCTTACCCGTAACGCTGTCGAATAAAAGGCAGCTGCCCGTCCAGTACTTTTTTCAAGTTCCTGACGGCAGCTGCCTTTTCATTTTTGGTCTAAACCGAGAAGCATGTATGCGTTGCGTAACGTTACGTGAGCTTGCGCTCGCGGATCTGAGCCATAACCGTCCGGTTCCTGCCTCCGCCCTTGGCCGCATACAACGCTTGATCGGCCAGATGAAACAAAGCTTCTCCCGTATCGGCATGTATCGGACAGTGCGCGACGCCCAGCGACAGCGTCACCTTCGTACCGACCGGATTGCCGCTCGCTTCCATCGTTTGGCGAATCCGTTCGGCAACGAAGAAGGCCTCCTTCGCCGATATATACGGAAGGAGGACGACAAACTCCTCTCCGCCGAACCGGCAGCATACGTCATGAGAACGGGTCGATTGCGTCACGATTCCCGCAAGATGCTTCAACACGTCGTCTCCGGCCTGATGGCCGAAAGTATCGTTGACGGATTTGAATTTGTCGATATCCATGACAATCATCGAGAAGGGCGTCTTTGCCTCCAGCCACAGATTCATCTTTAGCTCCATCGTCCTGCGGTTCATCAGTCCGGTCAGAGGATCCGTCATCGCCGCTTGGGTCAGCTGCGCCCTATCCCTCTTCATGTCGGCCAAAGCAAGCATGGTCGTTCGGGTCAGCAGATCGGCCTCCCGGTTCCAATGGTTCTTGGCGGCCGGAAGCTCGCTATCCTCTTCTCCGATCTGACTGATAAGATTCGTCAAAGCGACGAAAGGACGGGCTAATTTACGCGCCAGCCATACGGCCGTCAGCATGAGCAGCAAGAAGGGCGCCAGCGTGTACAGCAGCATCGCCTTAATATGCCGGTTCAACTGCTCGTATACGACGCTGATCGGCGAAACGACGACGACTCCCCAGTTGTTCGCCGGAACGATCGAGTAACCGGCAAGCAAAGCGACCCCTCTTGTATTGACCACCGCCTGCTGCCCGCTCTGACCCTTCAGCAGCTTCTGAACGACAGCATTCGCGTTCACATCCTCGCCAAGCCTGCTTCTGTCCGGATGAAACAACAGATGGCCGTCCGATCCGACGACGTAATAATAGGAACCCAGCTCGTCGATACGGTTGCTGCCGAAAATCATCGTTAAAATATTGTTCTCCTGCAAATAAAGGGTACCGCCGATAATGCCGCGATAGACTCCTTCTTTATCGAATAACGGCTCGCTCATGAATACGATGAGCCTGCCCGTTGAAGAGGTATAAGGCTTGGATAAATACGGCTTTTTCGACTCCAGCGCTTCCTTGGAGGCGTCTGTCGTGATCGGCTTGCCGACCGTGCCGGCGCCCTGAGGCGAGAAGCTCCGGAATATGCCGTTTTCGTCAACCACGACGATGGAGTTGAAATAATTGCTGCTGTGGCGCATCAGCTCCAGCTGTGCGTACCTTTCCTCTTCGCTCATTGCGAGATTGCCCGAGTACATGCCGGCGGTATATTGCAAACTGCTCCTCATCGATGAAAACAAGGAATCCATCGTTTGGCTCATTTTCGTAGCGTTGGAGAAATTCAAGGTTAGCGTCGTATCGAATATCGCCCTCTTCTTGGACTGGTAGGAGGCAATAAGCAAGATCGTCAAGGTAAGCAGGACGGAGAGGGCAACGAGCCCTGACAGCAGCGTGGCCAGACTGATTTTGTTATGATGAATGGTTCTTCTTCCGCGCAGTATGGGCATCGCACCGCCCCCTTATCCATTTCGATACCCGTTGTATTCGACAAAATTCTACAATTCCCTCCCTTCGGTGGCGACGGTTTTGTGGGATTTACTGGCGCAAGCATGGAAGCGTCGCTCGGGAAGCATTCGAGAAATGCCAAAAAAGCCCGCAGGGGGCTTCGGCATGCTTGGCGTTAGCCATAATGAGGACAACGAGGTCAATACTTCGGCATAATGACAGGCAGCCTCCTGCCTGCGGACCTGCGATGTCTCCCGATTTTCTCGTCTCCAACGGCGACCAGACGAACGGCAAGGAACAAGACTGGCTGCTCACGACGACGCTCCTGCGCAGGAATTGCCTCTTTTCCGGTAGCAAACCTTCTAGAAAAAGGAGATATTCCCTCCAGCGTATTTGAACGGACGTACATGTTGCAGAAACTACAACAATTTCGGTTGTTTCTTAATGAACCTCCTTCGTTTGTTGTAGAAAATGCAGCATTTCAACCCCAAAACACCTTTCTTGCCCCTTTTATTGAGATTTTGTTGCAAAATCTGCAACACTTGGTCGCCGACCTCCCTTTTAAGCCTCAAAATGTTGTATAAAGTACAACCGCCCGCTTTGACGTTTTTCATTGAGCCCCAGGCGATACGCGTTTAGGAAATCTCCCGGTTTTTCCCCTTTTTCGCCTGCGACTGTGGCTGTGGCTCGTTCTCCTCCCTTTCATCAAGCCCCTCGCGCCCCGCCCCCAACCGGTCTTTCATTATCTCCCCCCCCCCTTTTTCAACGCCATACTTGCCGGTATCGTCCTTTTTCGAGTTCAGCCGAACGTTGGCACAGCAAATGAAGGAGTATCTCAAACATTGTCGAAATAGTAATAAGATGGATGATCCCTTTTGCCGTTTTCTATAATCATTAGCTTGAAGTGGTGGGATGAAATGATTCGGGCATTACTCATAGATGATGAAAAACTTGCTCTTCTGCAATTGGAGAAATTGCTGAAGGACCTTACGGCCATTACCGTCGCCGCAGCTTTCACCGATCCCGTCAAGGCCGTTCAGGCGGCGGCGGAGCTGAAGCCCGACGTTATTTTTCTCGATATCGACATGCCGGAACTTTCGGGGATGCAGGCGGCGGAAATGCTTCACAGCGTATGCCCTGCTGCGGATCTCGTTTTCGTTACGGCTTATAATGCGTTTGCGACGGAAGCCTTCGAGCTGAATGCGCTGGACTATGTCCTGAAGCCGGTTCAACGCGACAGACTCGTGAAAACCGCCCGCCGCTTGGAGCAAAAATGGGCGCAGCCCGCCACTAAAACGCCGCAGACGAACAACCTGTTCATTCGCTGCTTCCAAACGCTTCGTTTCGAACGAAAAGATGCGGCGCCGGAACCGATCCGATGGCGGACAACCAAAACGCAGGAGCTCTTCGCCTATCTGCTTCATCAACAAAATCAACTGGTTCATAAGGATGTGCTGATTGAGGCGCTCTGGCCGGAGTATGTTTACGATAAGGCGGCAACACTCCTGTATACGACCATCTACCAACTGCGCAAAAGCTTGAAGCAAGCCGACATTAACGTAAGCATCAATAATGCAAGCGGAGGTACCGGGTATACGCTCGATTTGCTGGAGGCAGCCGTCGATACGGTCGAATGGGAGCGAAGCATTAAGGAATTGCTCCCACTCCAGTCGGACAGCTGCGAGGAACATCAGCGTTTGGTCGACCTTTATTCCGGCGACTATTTCGGCGACTGCGATTATGCGTGGGCGGAGAACGAGCGGCAGCGCTTGCGGGCGATGTGGCTTCAGCTCGCCAAGCAAGTGGCGGCATTTTATGAGGACAACGGCAGGTTTGCGGAAGCGATATCGCTGTACCAGCGCATTTTGCAAGTTCAGCCTTATTATGAAGAAGGCCACTGGATGCTCATGAAAATGTACGACAGTCTGGGTGAGCGCGCCGCCGTAGAAGGACAGTTCAAGAACGCCCAACATTTGCTGGTGCAGGAGCTCGGCATAGGGATGCCGGAGACCATCGAAAGCTGGTACGAGCAATGGAAGCTTCACAACATGAGGCAGCCGTAAGCCCTGGGGCGATGGCGCAGCGAGTAAGACAGACGGCAAGATGATCATATGGCGCGGACCGCGTCTAGCCTATGTCTTGCTTTTCCGCTTACGGGCGGCGAGGATCGATCGCCGCCCGAAAAGGACCTTCTTTCCCCACAAAAAAAAGAGACCTTTACGGTCTCTTTTTCATTAAATAGCCTACAAGCGGACAACCGCTCCCGGATCGATCTTGAGCGACTCGTCATTCACTCCGATCCACACCGGGATGGCGGAAGGATTATGGACGATCGTACACCGGGCGGAGAAACGCAGCCGCTCGACAGCCTGCATATAGGCTGCGATTTCGGCATTGGTCGCATACCAGATGTCGTCCCTGTTGCCCGCAAGCTGTCCGAACTGATCCACGATGTCCCAGTTTCCGTCGTTCTCGAACTCGTAGCTGTGCCCCCATACGTAAAGCATGGACATCTTAGGGTATTTGGGTTTATGGGAAATAAACTTCTCCCCGTACTCGAGCATCTGCTTATGATGGCATGTCGGGTTCCACGTCAAGAAACGGCTGGGCATATCGAACGTCCCGGTGCTGTTAACCGTCCGCGCATACTCGATTCCAAGCGCAGGGAGCATCGAAACGACGCGCTCATTGTACGTGCCGAATGGGTAGCTCATCCCTTTCACCGGGTAGCCGACCAGCTGCTCCAGCATACTCCGGTCCTCCGCCAGCTCCGTAATGATCCGTTCGGAAGGCGTCTGCTCCAGAAAAGGATGATTCACCGTATGGGCGGACACCTCGTGTCCCTCGAACAACGAGGCTGTTTCCTCTGCCGTTATGAAACCTTCCCGGCCGAGCGTGCCTGAATTCAGATGAAACGTCCCCTTCAGTCCGTACTTGTTAAAAGCCTGCACGAGTCTACGGTCATGCACCCGTCCGTCATCAAAGCTTAGCGTAAGCGTCTTAAACCTTCCACCGGGAAAACGGTCAAAACGAATTTGCATCCTGCTCCACTCCTTACACTCCCTTATTTTCGCGCGCAAAGCTGCCGGTCCCGCCGTATCCGGTTACCCCGGCTGATAGTTAAGCTTGATGATATTGCCGTTGGGATCCCATACCGTAAACACGGTGCCGCATCCTCCGCGGTCCGCAATTTCCCCGACCTCTACTCCATTCGTCCGGAGTCTGTTCCAAACGTCCTCTGCCGGTTCGCCGATCTCCATGATGAGAAAAGGCTTGGGCTCCCCCTTTAGCGTAAAACCCAATCTTTCGTTCCCGTCGGTTTGCTGAAGCATGATCGGTACGCCGCCAGAAGGATAAATGAATATTTCCGTCGACGTTTCCCAGATCGAAGGCGGATTTTTGCGCAGATCGATAAAGAAGCCAAGCTGCCCGACATAAAATTCAATCGATCGCTTCATATCGGACACAGGCAGTTCGATCACCATCATGCTTTTCACTCGCGCAGCCTCGCGGCTGACCGGCAGTTGCTCCATATCGATTCCCGTTTGTTCCGGCAAAAGGACCCTCCCTTTCCTTACCTTCTATCACCTATATAATTACAATTTTCGGAGGAGGTCAAGAAAATTATTTCTCGCCAACCAAGCGCCGGCTCCGCCAAGCGCCCCGACCCAAGCAAAAAGCCACCGACAAGTTGTCGATGGCTGTGCCTCACAGGTAGACCGGCTTATAACGCTTGAATAATCGGCCAGCTTAACTCGATTCCGTTCAAGGAAAGATAGGCTTGGAATTCCGCGAGCTTCGCGTCATCGTTACGCACCTGTGCCGGTTCAAATCCTTTGTGCAGGCAAAATGCCGCCAAATAACCGGCTGATTCTCCGATGTTCCATTCTACCGGGTGCAGCCGGTAGCAGCCGTTCGTAAGGTGCGTGACCCCGATATTTTTGCAGGCGGGCAGAAGGTTTCTCACGCGGACCGGAATCATGCTGCCCATCGGAATCTGAAACGGATGACACGAGTTGTAAAAACCCGCTCTTCCTCCCGACGTCGGATGCAAATCCATCCGGTAGCTGCCGATCCCGACCGAATCCGCGAACGGCTCCGCTTTGTCCCGTACCGCGGGGCTTAGATGCTGCTCCAGCACGGTAAACTCCGCTTGAATCCGCCGCGACTCGCGAATGTACGGCGCCATGGCCATCCCATCCTCCGTTCCGACGACGTCCTTCCGCAGCCGTAAACCGGGGTATCCCGCTCCGCCGTCCGGTCTCGGAGCTTCCGTTTGCAGCCAGTACAATAGCGAAAAGCTTAGCTGCTTGGCCGCTTCCAGATGACGCTGCCGCTCTTCTTCGCCGACGTCGATGATCGGTCCGAGCCAATAATCGTTTTGCGGCCAATTGACGAGGGTAACGTCGCTATCGAATGCCCCCGGTTCGAACAACTCCTTATCGATAACCCGGCGATACTCCCAGAGCGAAAAGTAATTTGGACGTTTAAACAGCGAATAGCCTTCGACAGGACTATGCTTCGGGGCCGACCAGCTGAGATGATGGCCCGGCCAAAAATCGGCTTTGTACTGCCGCCAGAAGGTATAGTCCCGCGGCTTGTCGATCGTGAAGTCTTCTCCTTGCTTATAGTCCAGCGCGAAGCAATACGTAAAGGATTGCATATCGAGCGGTTCCGGATCGCCCGGTAGTGCGTTCGGCTCGCCGGTTTGACGCTGCGATTCGGCGCCTGTCACATATTCGACGCCGGCGAGAGGCAGCAGATCGCCGCACTCCGTAGCATCCAGAAAATAGGGTGCGCGCAGAACGGTGCAGTCGCCCGTTTGCGTGTTTCGCACCGTCACGGAAACGACCTTATCGCCATCCGTTTCGGCCTTAACCGGCACGCATCTGTTCATGATGGCAAGACGTCCGCTAAACGCATAGGGCGCCAGCATATCCTGAAATACGGCTAACGCCGCCCGCGGCTCCACACACAGTTTGCTGACTATGGCGTTGCCGGGATTGAACCGCTCATTCGCCGCGGCTTCCGTTCGCAGCTGAAAATTGCGTTTATAGTAGGCGCGAAGCGATTGGCGAAAATTCCGGTAGCTTGACGTGCAGCCGAACTGTTCAATCCAACTGTGCTCGTCGGGAGGCACCGCCTGGCTGGTGAATTGCCCCCCGATCCAGTCGGTTTCCTCGGTCATCACGACCGTTTTTCCCATTTTGGCGGCTGCCATTGCGGCTGCGCATCCGCCTGTGCCGCCCCCGATAATGACAACGTCGCAGGTCTGTTCACGCATGGTTAGTCAACTCTCCATCAGTAGGTAATTTTCCGGTGGGTGTACTGCGCGACTATCTTCCTGTTATGCTCGTCGCCCCCGTCCACGTTGGCGCTTATATACACGGGAGGCGTACGGTCCGCCTGTACGAAGCGGCCGATGATCTCGACGGTCAACGACTGAGCGATCATCGCGCCGGCAACGCTGGAAGCCGAGCCCGTTTTTTCCTGCACATTAGGAATGTCCAAAATAACGTCCCCGTACGGACAACAGTTATCGATCACGACGTCCGCAACCTCATACAGCTTCTTCCCGCTCGGGTGCCGGCTGTCCGTATGCCGCGAGTGCGCAAGCGACGTGACCGCTATGACTGGAATACCGCGTCTCCGGCATTCGACCGCCAGCTCCACGGAGGAACCGTTTCGTCCCGAATTGGAAACGATGATGAAGGCATCCTCCGGCTGTACGTCATGCAGAGCGAGCAGGCGGTGCGCCGTTTGAGGATCGCGCTCCAGCTCGATTAAATTAATGCCCCGCTCGCCCCCTAGCGAAGCGATGTCCTCCAGCCCGACCAGCTTCATCGGCACAAGTCCTCCGGCGCGGCCGCACATTTCCATCCCGAACGCACGCGAATGCCCGGCTCCGAACACATGAATGATACCGCCTTGCAGAAGCTTTTCGCTAAGCTGTCCCGCTGCCGTTACGATCAGTTCCATTTGCGTCTCTCTTACCTCTTTGACGATCGACATAATTTCATCGAATACCTTTTTTGCTCCGAAAGTCATGGAATGCCCTCCTATACAAAATGTAATCTATCATTTCCGCATGGCTAGATTTGCCGGCGGCGAATCAATAGAGCTTGTCGAGTATCGAATCCGTCGTTTTCCAGAGCTTCTTTTTGGATTCCGCCGTTTGCTCCGTCAGATGAAGGGTCAGCATAACGGTCAGCAGCTCGATGACATACAGAATCGACGCTTTGCTTTTGAAGCTCTCCACAATGTTCGACATGCCCCGCTGGGCGCAGACAAGACGTATATCGGACACCTCGGTGATCGGCGACTTCCCTTGCGCCGTAATGCAGACTGACGTCGCTCCGGTTGCCCGGGCGGCACGAATGGCCGTGACGATATCCTTCGTACTGCCTTGCTGTGAAATGCCGATGACCGCGTCGCGTTCGTCAAGATGCGCGGCGGATATGGATTGCAGATGGACGTCGACGTGAGCGTCGGCCACGAGCCCGATGCCTATCAGCTTGATCTTGAGAAGCTGCGCCATCGGCCCCGACTCCCCCAGACCGAATATGACGATTCTACGGGCTGAAGCGAGTCTCTTCACCGCTTGATCAAGCGCCTCCTGATCGATGTTCGCAGAAGCGTCTACAATGCTGTTCGCTGCCGTTTGCGCCATTTTCTTCGAAAGGCTTCCCTCACCCTGATCCTCGCTTGCGGGATTCGTCCTCTCCGTATCCTGAGCGAGCCGAATCTTCAATTCCTGAAAGCCCCTAAGCCCGATCGTACGGCAAAAACGCGTCACGGTAGACTGCGCAATAGCCAATTCCTCGGCGACCTGCGTGACGGAATTGTAGATGATTTGCTCGGGCGAATTCAGCACGTAGTCGGCAATTCGTTTCTCCGTTGCGCTTAAGCTCCCATAGGCGCTTTGGATTTGAGTAAATAAGGTGGAGCCTTCCGCTGTGAAGTCGGCTTCTTTATTCCGCTTGTCGTTCATCGTTTACCTTCCCGTCATTGTGAATAATTTGACTTCAGTATACGTGTGCCGATTCGCATTTGCAAGAAAATATTTTCGATTTATATTTATAGAATAAATATTTTATCGATATCGCTGGAGTGGCGTCCCCCATACAAAATAGACCGCCGAGCACTAAATCTCCGGCAGCCTTGTTGGTATTGCTATCGTTTTTTGTGTGCTCCCGACTCGATTCGCGGCAAGAGACGTTTGCGGGGCTTGACTATCAGATGCTCAATAAACGGCTCGATATAGCGGGAGTAATCGGGTGCCCTGACACCATGCCGCTATGGCCGAGCTCCTTTGGACCGGGACCTGCGAATTCGCTGTCGGCGCCTTCGATCTGCATCCCGTTCGGCATAAGCGTCACGATAGCATACAAAGGATCCCGGTAAGGAACGACATATTTCAGATTGGGATGCGCATTCGAGATTGCTTCCGAATATCGCACGCAAGCGTACGAATCGCCTAGCCATTGGTTGGATATGCTGTTCACTTCCACATAATGGATTCCATCGACCGTCGTTACGTTGTCGACATGGTTATGCCCGTTCATGCAAGCCGCAACCTTGCCAAACCCGGCTTCCTCATTTGCTGCTGTCAATAGATTATGCATATCGGTCCGATTGACAATGCCGTCCTCCTCGTTTAGCAAGCCTTGGTGGCTGAAAATGATCGTTTGCTTCTCCGTAGCCGACAAGTCCCGGCGCAGCCAGTCGAGCTGCTCGTCCGTTACGAACGGAATCGATTGCGGAACGGCATAATACGGACTGTAATTCCCGCGTTCGAAAGCAAGCATTCGCCCATCCTCCGCCCTGAAAAAGTTCGCGTCCAGCACGACAAAATGATAATCTCCCGCATCGAAGGAATAGTAGTTGCGTTCCATCCCGATGAATGCCATGAAGGCTTCCCTCGTGCTTATATCCGTGTCGTGATTGCCGATCACATGATATTTGGGACCGGTGAAGCCGTTCCAAATACGCAAAATCGTCTCGTTCTCGGGCTTAGGGAGGCAAAGATCGCCGAGTTGGATAATAAAATCGACCCGCTCGCGCTCCATCCTTTCAATAAAGGCTTGAAGTCTTTCCGGTGCGTCATGCATGATATCCTGATGCAGGTCGGCAAATATGCCGAAACGAAGCGGTTTTCCGGTTCGGTTAGTCATCTTCTATCCCTCCGTCAACTAAACTCCAATCACTCGCACGGAATCTCTCGGTATCAGCCTGGTTCACCAAGAAAATAACAAGGAAAACCACATAATAAAAGCATCCCCTTGCATTTTATCACACGAAATTGCAAATTAAAACGCAAACCATCGAGGAAAACCGTTAGCGGTTTCCTCGATGGTTTGCGCATTGAATCGAACAGTATTCGTTGTATTTACTTCGCCTGAATGTAACCTTCCGCTTTCAGCAGCTCGGCGATCAGAACGGCACCGCCAGCCGCTCCGCGCAGCGTATTGTGCGACAGCCCCACGAATTTATAATCGTAAATGGAATCCTCGCGCAATCTGCCCGCCGAAACCCCCATGCCGCGCTCAATGTCGCGATCCAGTTTCGTTTGCGGCCTGTTCTCTTCTTCAAAATACGTGATGAACTGCTTTGGCGCGCTTGGCAGACCGAGCTCCTGCGGACGTCCTTTGAATTGCAGCCAGCGAGCGAGAATTTCCTCTTTGGAAGGCTTGTTCTCGAACGAAACGAATACCGTAGCCAGATGCCCATCCGTTACCGGAACGCGAATGCACTGCGTTGTAATCAAAGGCGCGCTTGCTTTAATAATTTCGCCGTTTGCAATGCTGCCCCATATGCGCAGCGGCTCCTGCTCGCTCTTTTCTTCCTCGCCGCCAATATAAGGGATCACATTATCCAGCATATCGGGCCAGTCGGTAAAGTTTTTGCCCGCTCCGGAAATCGCCTGATACGTCGATGCTACCACTTGGGTCGGTTTGTAATCGAGCAGGGCATGAAGTGCCGGCACATAGCTCTGGATGGAACAGTTCGGCTTTACGGCAATAAATCCGGTGGAGGTTCCGAGCCGCTTTCTCTGAGCGGCAATCACTTCGATATGGCCCGGATTGATTTCCGGAATGACCATCGGGATGTCGGGCGTCCAGCGGTGAGCCGAATTATTGGAAATAACGGGCGTGCCCGTTTTGGCGTATGCCTCTTCCAACGCTTGAATCTCATTCTTTTTCATGTCAACCGCACAAAAAATAAAATCGACATGTGCGGCAACCTCTTCCACTTTCGAAGCATCCTGAACGACGATATTTTTCACATCTTCAGGAATCGGGCTAGCCAACTTCCATCTGCCTTGCACGGATTCTTCATAAGTTTTACCTGCCGATCCTGCACTGGCTGCAATGGCCGTTACCTGAAACCAAGGGTGCTGATCCAGGAGCTGAACAAACCGCTGGCCTACCATGCCCGTTCCACCGACAATACCGGCCTTCAATTTTTTTGTCATACGATGATCAAATCCTTTCAAAATGGTAGTTTGGATAAGTCGTACAATATTTTGATTTTGTGCGCCGCGTTTTCCTTTTGCAGCAATAAAAAAAATCCCACCCCCAAGACCGATGTCTTGAGGACGAGATTTGTATGCTCGTGGTACCACCCCAGATTCGCTAAAATGTCGCCATATTAGCCTCTTCAAGTACGGCATTACAAGGGAATGCTTATACTCTAGCTCTGTAACAGGAGCTCCTGTCACACCATCCCCCAAGGTTCCGATGTGCTGCTCGGAGTCTTTTTTCAATAAAGGGTTCTTTACTCCTTTCCAGCTAACGGAGCTCTCTGTGAAAGAATCCTTTTATTTACTCGTCTCTTCATCGCATTTGAATATTGCAAATATATTATCAAAAAACGACCGTGCGGTAAAGAACATTTTTGAAACATGCGGACTTGGCACCGATTTGCAGTTGCGTATTGCACCAAAATACCAGTCCGTCACAACTAACGCACGGCACTTCACATGTGTTACGACGGTAGCGTTAATCCAACGGTTGACTGACCAGCATCTGGTAAAGGCCTTTCTCCGCCATTAGCTGCTCATGGGTCCCCGACTCTGCAATAACCCCTTGATCCAGTACGAGAATACTGTCCGCATGCCGGACGGTGCTCAGTCGATGCGCGATGATGAGGGTCGTTCGATCTTTGAGTATCGTACTCATATTCCGTTGAATCGTCTTCTCGGATTCATTGTCGAGCGCGCTCGTCGCTTCGTCGAATATCAGAATGCGCGGATTGCCGATTAGCGCCCGCGCAATGGCGATCCGTTGGCGCTGTCCTCCGGATAAGCTCGCACCCCGCTCTCCGACTTGCGTATCGTAGCCATTCGGAAATGTCATAATGAATTCATGCGCTCCCGCAAGCATGGATGCGGCCATCACCTCATCCATCGAAGCACCCGGAATTTGATAAGCAATATTTTCACGAATCGTTCCGCTAAAAAGTCCCGCTTCCTGCTGTACGACTCCGATTTGCTTGCGGAGCGAAGCGGCCTGCACCTGCTTCAGGTCGTGCCCGTCGATGCGAACCGTCCCGCTGCACTAAAAGCCATCAGTTCCCCTACGCTCAGCTTCTCCCCGATTATATATTGAGCCCCTGTATACAGAACGGTTACACCGCTTAAGGTTTGCAGCACCGTGGCGACGGAACCGGAGAAGAGGCCGATTTTCCAACCCTTCATTTGTACGAAAGTCGATTGACGGAACTTGCCCTCCACTTTCTTCCTTACCTCGTCCTCGGCTGCGAGAGCTTTCACCGTGCGCATGGAGCCCATGGCTTCCACCAACACGTTCTGCAAGTCGACATCCGCTTGGAATTGCTTCCTGCTGTTGCGTTTCATAAGCGGAGTCACAATTAGCGTCAGCGCAATGAAGCATGGAATGAACGCCAGCGCGATCCAGGCCAGCGTAACGTTATAGGCAAACATTATGCCTATGTATACGACAATCGTCATCACATTCAGCACGGCATTCATACTGTTCGTTACGAGAAAATGGCGGATGACTTGATTTTCCCCGGCGCGCGTCAAGATGTCACCCACTTTCCGCGTGGCGAAGTAGCGCATGGGCAAGCGAAACACATGCCGATAAAAACTCATGATCATGTCGATGTCAATTTTCACGAATGTACCCGCTATGACCCATTCCCTGATCGATTGAACGAGCATGGTAAGCAACGAGACGCCCAGCATGACGATCAGCATAACGTTCAGGTCATCGTAATTCCCGCCGACAAGCACCCTGTCGATCACCTGCTGCGTAAACAGCGGCAGCGCCAGGTTAATGACCTGTAATAGAACGGTCAGCCAAACGATATGGAACAGAGCCTGCTTGCGGGAGGCAAAAAACGCCCAGTAGCGCCCGAATGAAGGCATGGACTCTTCTTGCGCGAAGAAAGCATCGACAGGCTTCAGAAACACCGCGTTCAGCGTCCATCCTTTCAGAAAATCGTCATGCGAATACGTGAGTAAACCGATACCCGGGTCAGCCACGGTCACATAGCGTTCGTCCACTTTTACGACCACGACATAATGATTGCCTTTCCAATGGGCAATAGCGGGCAGCGTCTGCTCGTTCAGCCCCTTCAAGCTGCTGCGGACCGCCTCCGCTTGAAAGCCGATCGATTCCGCGGTTTTGCAGAGATTGAATAGCGTGCTTCCTTCCAAGCCTACTTGTGCCTGTTCTCTGAGCCTATGGATGCTCAACCGCTTGCCGTAATGCTGCGCGATCATAGAGAGGCAGGTTGGGCCGCAGTCCAACTCGCTTTGCTGAATGCGCTCCGGAAACCGGTTCCATATGCGCCAAGTCCGCAGGCCGCCGTCTCGCTGCCGCTTCTGTTGCCCGGCATCTTCCGCCATGCTTTCGGCAGCGTAACCTGCGCTATCCTCTGCGCTAACGTTCGTTTTCGTATTCCGAGGCGCATCCGCATTTTGTAAATAAACGGAAGCAATACCGATAATCGTTTCTCTGACTTTCGGAAATTTCATGATTAACTTGTCAAAATCGTTCTTGACCAGACAGAACACGGAAACCGCTTCGTCAGCTACAACACTGGCCTTTCGAGGATCCCCGGTCAACAGCGCCAGTTCCCCGAAAAAATCCCCTGCCTTTACCTCATTCAGCTTCCGGTTTCCTTTGCTTTCCTTAAGTACGGAAGCCTTACCGGAGCGAAGGATATAGAAAGCGTCTCCTGCCTCTCCTTCACTGACAATCGCTTGGCCGGGGGCATATTCTTTTATTATCATATTATCAAGCAAGGAGCGCAGCTCCTGATGATGCAGCGGGGCGAACAGCGCCGTTCGCTTCAAAAATTTGCGCATCGCATCATCGGCCAATTGCTCAAGCAAGTACCCCCTCAACTCGGGGTGTGCGTCGATCATTTGCATAAACGCGGTTCTGGACAATCTTAGCAGCTCTAGCTTTGTCGACGCCCTCAACGTATGTTCCTGCAATTCTTCATTCAGCAGCGCTTCCTGTCCGAAATGCGAGCCTGATTCCATTACACCTAAGTTAAGCTCCTTGCCATCCCTATCCTTGCCGATCATTCGCACTTTGCCTGTCAAAATGAGATAGAACGAATCTCCTCTTTCCCCTGCCTGAATAATGGTGTCTCCCATTTGGAAAGAAAGCTTCTCAAAGGAGGCAAATACCTCCCCTTTCTCCTGTGGCGACAGCACTTGAAAAATAGGGATCGTATCCAAAATCCTATCATGCAAATCCAGCATTCCCGTGCCTCCCGAACGATCAGCCTAATCCCCCGCCAAATAGTCCCCTAGGTTAACATCGACCTGCGATTTTTTTACAGCTTCGTCCAGCCACTCTTCAAATAGGAGATCGGCAAGCTTGATCCGAACCTCCGCGGTCAGTACGGCCGGAGACACTTCCCAAACATGAAGCAACCGATAGGAAGTACCGAACGGAAATGGCCCCACTGTTTGTCCGGCTTCCGAACCGAAAACGGACGCTTCCTCTTCACCGCTTAATTCCGCTCGACCGACCCACCCGACGTACCCGCCGTCATACTTGCTGCTGCCTTTCAAACAATAGGATTGCGCCAGCTTGTAGAGCGGCTCGCCCTCCTCTAGCTGAAAAAGAAGCTCTTGTGCCTGCTCCCTGCTGCCGATAACCAATTGAGATACGTTAGCTTTATCGAAGGAAAGCCGGTTTTCCAGAAAATAAGTATCCATACGACCTTGCGATACGATATGCTTCACCTTCTCCGTCAGCAGACGAGCTTTGGCCGTCTCGAACAGATCGGAGGTCGACAATCCTCGCCTACGAAGCCACTCCAAAGTTTCGGCCGCGCTGTATAACCCCATATGCTGCCGCATCTCATTGGCTTTCGCTTTCCACTCCAGTTCATCGATCGATATCTTGTGCTGTTCCGCGAATTCCAGTGTGACGGCTCTTCGAATGCTATCCTCAACAGCGCTAAAACCGCCCTCCATACACGCAAACTTGAGTACTTCACGCAGACGCCGTTCCGCACCGTTTACGCTAAACGTTACAAGTTTCATAGCATCCATATTAAGCCACCCCTTCACGTTGAAACGTAAAAAACCTAACTGTCGTTAGGTTTTTTACGTTTCAACAATCTCTTTTACAAGAATCCATCCATCACTTGTTTCCGAGTTTGTCTCTGAGTTCTTTCGGGACAAAACTAGGAATTGTTCCTGACCCCTTACTTGGTGTTGGGAGCATTAGGGTTGGAATTGGGTCTGAGGTTTTAAGTGTTGTTGGGGTGCCGGAAGCAAAAGGATTTGTTGGTCGTGGGGCGGGATTGACTGGAATATGTATTTCTGGCGGTTTTGTAAAATCTGGCATTTTGCCAAATTGGCCTGCAGCGAAAATGCCCTCTCCACCGGTTGTTTCTTTCATTTCCTGCTCCGTCAACGGCTTCTCCAAATCCTCAAGTTCAAAATCTTTCGATGTTTTATCATTGGACATTGCTAATTCCTCCCCTTCATTGGCACAACAGCATCAACAAAACCAATCGAAATCGGATAATAAGAATGATGAGTTCAGCATGATTGCTATAAACTAAGCTTAGTTCAGCCCAATAAAAGAATAATGAAAGATTTTGCCGATAACTATCAAGAAACCGCGTAACATCAAGCCTTCGCGGTTTTTATAAAATGACGTTTTTTTTGCCGGTACACATTTTACTGAGCCCGGTTCAGATTTCCTCGGCCTTGCCGATGAAGCTCTTTATATTCCGCTGGCGAAAGACCTGTCATTTTTTTGAAAGCCTTGCTGAATGAATGGACGGATTGGAGCATGCACACCTCCTGCTACAGCAGATAACATTTCTTTAGCCACCACCGGCAGCAGCCATTGCTCCTTGGTGGTCTATATGAGCATCTTTACCTAGTGGATTTCTTGATGGATACAAAGTTGAAATGTGAAATGGGTTGTGTTACAATGCAACTAATTAATTTAGGGGAGATGATGAGGATAATGTAATATTTCTTGCTTATTTTATCGAATGATAAAACAATAACTGTTTTATTCTTTGTTAAGCAAGAAAGTTACTTATTCTCTTCACTCAAATAAAATAACAATATCCAATCCATTAATTGGGTTGGGTTTAAGTATTTGTTTATTTGAGCTACAAGAAAGGTAACTTTCTTGTAGCTCTTTATTTTTTTTATGGAGGATTTTGACAATGTCTTTAATCAATGTGACCAACCTAACTTTTGCTTATGACGGTAGCTACGACAACATCTTCGAAAACGTTAGCTTTCAAATTAATACGGATTGGAAAATAGGTTTTACTGGAAGGAACGGTCGAGGCAAAACAACATTTCTGAACCTGCTGCTTGGTAAATATGATTACAGCGGAACCATTACAGCAAATGTCAGCTTTGAATACTTCCCCTTCCATGTTGCACACAAGGAATTTAATACCCTAGACATTATCGACGAAATTTATCCCGACTATGAGCATTGGCAGATCGTACGCGAGCTTTCGTTGCTGAAGGTGTCAGAGGATGTGTTGTATCGGCCGTTTGAAACCTTGTCAAACGGGGAGCAAACGAAAGTATTACTCGCAACCTTGTTTTTAAAGGAAAACAGCTTCCTGCTTATCGACGAACCAACTAATCACTTGGACATTCACGCACGGAAGCTGGTCAGCGATTATCTAAAAACCAAGCATGGATTTATTTTGATTTCACACGATCGCGCATTTCTAGATAATTGTGTGGACCACATTCTTTCGATAAACAAAACTCATATTGAGGTCCAGAAAGGTAATTTCTCGGACTGGTGGGAGAATAAACAAAGGCAGGATAACTATGAACTAGCCGAGAACGACAAGCTGCGAAAAGACATTAAACGACTATCCGAAGCCTCAAAGAGAACGAGTAACTGGTCGCACGAAGTAGAGAAAACAAAAAACGGCACTCGCAATTCCGGTTCGAAAGTCGATAAAGGGTATATCGGACACAAGGCCGCCAAAATGATGAAACGATCCAAATCGATTGAACAGAGACAGCAATCCGCGATTGAGGAAAATTCCAAACTCCTGAGAAACATCGAAAGCTCGGAAAGTCTGAAAATCACTCAACTTGCTTATACCAAAAAGCAAATGGTGGAATTAGAGCATGTTTCGATCTATTACGGAGAACACACTGTATGCAACGACGTAACCTTTACTGTTGAACAAGGAGAACGTGTTACACTTGCGGGTCCAAACGGTTCGGGAAAATCAAGTATTCTCAAACTAATTCTTGGCGAGGATATCCCTTTTACAGGAACATTTCGCAAAGGTAGTCAATTAAAAATTTCATACGTATCACAAGATACCTCACATCTACAGGGCAACTTATCAGATTATGCGAACCAGAACGAGATCGATGAGAGCTTGTTCAAAGCGATTTTAAGAAAACTCGATTTTTCGCGCATACAATTTGAAAAAGATATGTCTTCATTCAGCGGCGGACAGAAGAAGAAGGTACTGATCGCAAAAAGCTTATGCGAGAAGGCACATCTCCATGTATGGGACGAACCGTTAAACTTTATTGACGTCATTTCCCGTATGCAAATTGAAGAACTATTGCTGGAACATTCTCCGACAATACTTTTTGTAGAGCACGATAGTGAATTTTGTAAAAATATCGCCACCAAAATCGTCGAACTGTAATGTAACTTTTGCTTATATAAATTAGGAGGTTGAAATAAATGTTTGAAGTTGTAAATGTTCATGTGAACCGTTCATTGTCCGTTGGCACGGTTCACGATCAAACTAAACGGATGCCGGAGCATTTTCCATCTATTGATAGATGCACGTAGCGACTCTAGCTACAAGCTTCGTGGGTTTTAATTTAGTTGGTTAATGTAGATTTTAAGCACCTTTTATTGGTGCTTAAGGCATTTTCTCCGGCTCAAGAGGAGAAAAAAAACATGAAATCAACTTCGAAATACGAAATGATTCAACACATATTGTCTGAATTGAAACAACCCGCATATCGGTTCCAACAAATTGCGGATGCGATCTTCAAGCAAAGAATTGGTGAATATGACAGAATGAACATACTACCCAAGGGTATAAGAAACGAATTAATGAAGAACCTTGGCGAACGCGTTTTGAACTTAACCCCTGTCATGCAAAAGACATCCAGTCAAGTGAATAAAGTGCTTTTTTCCATTGAGGGCGGTGAACACATAGAAGCAGTTCAACTAAGCTATGAGCGCGGCTGGAAATCATACTGCATTTCCAGCCAGTGCGGATGCGGATATGGTTGCCGCTTCTGTGCTACAGGTACAATCGGACTGAAACGAAATCTAACCGCTGATGAAATTACCGATCAGCTGTTATACTTTCATTTAAATGGTCAAGCCTTGGATAGTGTTTCGTTTATGGGCATGGGAGAGGCGCTAGCCAATCCTAATATCTTCGAAACGCTTACGATTCTAACAGATCCACGAACCTTTGGCTTGGGGCATCGAAGAATTACCGTTTCCACCATCGGAATTTTGCCGGGCATCGATCGTCTGGCAAAGGAATTTCCACAGGTTAACCTGACCTTTTCACTCCATTCTCCGTTCGACGAACAGCGGAGCGAGCTAATGCCTATTAACAATCGGTTTTCGCTTAATGATGTGTTGAACAAGTTGGATCAGCATATTCGTGATACAGGTAGAAAAGTTTATATTGCGTATATATTACTTCGAGGAGAAAACGATTCAAATGAGCATGCGGAAGCCATCGCTACTTTGTTAAAGCACAGAGGTTTTTGGGAACATTTATATCACGTCAATTTGATCCCCTACAATTCAACCGACGTGACGCCTGAAAGCTTTCATCAATCAGACAAAGAACGGGTTCAAAAGTTTGTCACTATCTTAAAGTCAAAGGGAATCAAAGTCACTGTGCGAACTCAATTCGGAACGGACATTGATGCAGCATGCGGTCAGCTATACGGACACAACAAGTAAAATATAAAATTCAGAAAAGGAGAATGAATTTTGTCTCATAAAAATATTACAATCACCCATGTTCAATTCCATGCAAAGACAGGTATTTGGTGATTTTTGCATGGAATACCATCATCACCAATCATGCTGGCTTTGCTACTTGAGATATTTCATTTATACAAGGAGTGAGTCTACATGAGATATATCAACGCTAATGAAATTCTCCCAATAGAGTTGATTGAAAAATTGCAAGATTTTGTACAAGGTGAATACATCTACATTCCCGCAATAAAAGATCAACATAAAAATTGGGGAGAATTATCCGGTTTTCGTGAAGAGATTGATAGGCGAAATAGTGAAATTATACAAGCATATTGCTATCAGAAGAATAATTTATAACAAATAAAAAACGCTGAACTGTGATCCTTATTGTGGATTAATTAAAAACACTACGCTTTCAGAAGATGATCCCTGTACTCGCACGGGATCATCTTTTTAATGTCCACTGATGTTATACCAAACATTACAGAGCCGTGTTGTATATAGTTTATGTCATTTCTATCTGTTACTTTTATAACTAATGTCTCCGATGGATCCGCTCGCAAACATTTTGCGTCCCGTAATAACCGCTCGACGCGATACTCGCGCATATACCCATACCCGCCGAATATTTGCACCGTTTTTGACGGCGACGGCTGCCGCCGCGTTGACGGAAAATGTACAACAATTTTTCGTTTTGGCATCGATCCAAGCGCATATTGATGCACTTCTTGCAACATCCCTCATTAAACTAGGATTTTATACCATAATCATTGTGCAAGGTACAACAATTCTCGTTTTACCGGCATTTCCCCCTGCCTTTATGCCGGCACCAACCCCCGGCTCGCGGGGCCGACCCTTATACAATCGACCGGAACTCGGCTATGTCCAGACCGAAAATAAATTTTTGCACCACCTTGGCGACGCCGTCCTCGTTGTTGGACGCCGTAACGGCATCAGCGATCGCCTTGACCTGATCCTCGGCGTTGCCCATCGCTACACCAAGCCCGGCCGCCCGCAGCATCGAAATATCGTTCTCGCTATCGCCGACTGCCAAGACCTGCGCCATCTCGACGCCGAGCAGCCGGCAAACCTCCCGTACGCCGCTTTCCTTCGTGATCCCCTTGACGGAGATCTCCACATTGACCGGAGCGGAAGCGGTAATCTCCAGCTCGCCCCAGCCGAGCAGCTCCTCACGGATACGCGCCACTACCCCCAGATCGTCATGTTTGATGCCGAATTTCATCCAATCCGTTTCGAACAGATCTTCGCTCCAATTGCCCTGGCCGGACAGACACTCCACGGAATAGCCCCAGAAATGCGCATCCTCCCGGACAGCCAGCTCATGCAGCCGGCGTACCGTTTCGCGGGGCAAATAGGTGCGGGCCATCAACCGGTTCGGCCCTTCCCAAATCTCCGCTCCGTTCAACAGGACCATAGGCGAATCGAGCTCCAGCTCCTCCCAATATGAGCTTGCGGTCTGCACCCCCCGGCCTGTGGAGAACATCACGGTTACCCCATGGTCCACAGCTTTCCGGAGCCACTTCTTCGTTTCTTCCGTCACCTGCTTATCGTCGGTAAGCAGCGTACCGTCCATATCCAAAGCCAGCAATTTATATTCAGACATTCCCTCGATCTCCTTCGCGCTCTCTTTCCGATTACAGTGACAGGCTGTCGACAGGCACTTCAAATACACGCTTCAACACCAGGCCTGTGGCCAGAGCAGGTTCGTCTGGTTTCTGCCGCATATAACTCAGCCGCACTCCACGACACGATTCCGGCACGTTCGCCATAATCCGCTCGTCCATGGCCGGGATCAGCCAATCGCCCAAAACTTCAAAAAGCTTGCCCGTCATCAACACCTGGTCGGGGTTAAGAAACGTCACCACGTTGCTTACCGCCAAGCAGAGTGCGGTCAAAACGGTTTCGTACAGCTCCGCCGACCGCGTCTCGCCGGCTCGAACGCCTTCAGCGAACTCATTCAGCGTCAAGCCGACATTCCGTGCCAGTCCGCTTGTAGAGGCAAGCGTAGTCAAGCAGCCAGTTCCCCCGCAGTGGCAGCGGTAAGCGTTCGCGCCAGTGAACGCCTTGTAATGCCCGAACTCCCCTGCTGCGAACGTGGACCCGGTCACCAACTGATTATCGGCTACAATGGCGCCGCCTATGCCGTAATCGAATTTCAGCGTTATATTGTTCGACGAGCCCCTCAGACTGCCGTACATATTTTCATTGATCGCCAACAAATTAACGTCGTTCTCCAGGTAGAAGGGCGTATCGTACTTATTCTCCAACCGCTCCTGCAAAGGAAACCGGCCCCACCCTAATCCGGGAATCCGCAGGGCGATCCCCTTTTTGGAATCCACCAGCCCCTGTATGCTCAAGCCGATCCCCTTGATCCTGCTTCGTTCCGGCGCTAGCTCCAAAAGTTCCTCGATCACCTCGCACACAGTCGCAAGAATGTGATCTTCGTTCAAGTAGCGGTCGACAGGTCGCCTGGCTTCGCCTACAAGATCGTAGCGGAAATTGTGCAAGGCCCCCCTGACGTATTTGCCAGCGAGTTCAATGCCGATTGCGAACATATTCGTAACATTGACCGTCAGCGGAACCGGCTTGCGGCCTCTGCTGCTTGCACTGGGCGTACCCTCGACCACGATATCCTCCTGTAGCAGCCGGTTGACGATGTTGGTCACAGTTTGTTGGGTCAATCCCGTTATTTCTGCCAATTCCACCCGGGATATCGGTTCTTCGTTAAATATAAGATGCAGCACCTTTTGCTGATTGATTGATTTGAGCAGTTGCTGGCTCGTTACTCTAGCCATTCGCTTTTTTCATCACTCCTTTTGGCGTTCCGGGGTGTATACACAATTTAAGCGGCTAACCATTTGGCGAAAAATCATTACAAATCTATCAATCCGCCAGGATCCGCCGCAGCACCGGCTCCAGACCATCGGCCATGCGCAGGAAGCCCATGTCCGTCGGGTGGACGCCGTCAACAGTCGCTTCAGCCGGATCGGCGCCGAGCAGTGTTGAGCCGTCGAAGAAGAACAGACGGCGGTCTCCCTGTTCCTGCAGCTTCTGAACATGCTCCCGCTGGAACGTCAGTCGTTCCAGCCGACGGCGCAGCAGCTCGGGCTTCAGCGGCTCCAGCCCGTACGGGACTCGCGATATGACGAGCATCGGTGCCTCCGGGTGAGCTTCCCGCAGAATGCGGATAAACTCCGGCAGCGTTTTCCGGTAGCTCTCGGTGCTGCCGCTATTGCCTTCATAATCAAGGACGAGCAGCGCTGGGTCTTCAATCTGAGAAATGAGGCGAGCCAGCGCGGGCTCGCCTTTGCCGTTGCCGGAGAAGCCGAGATTAATAAACTCGTAATTGATCCTTCGGCTAAGAATATTCGTGTACGCCATTCCAGGGCGGGAAGCGCAGCCTCCCTGCGTGATCGAGGTGCCGTATAGGACAATTCGCTTCTCTGATTCATAGGCCTTGGGGGGAAGAATCCGCGCACCCGGCTCCAAACCGATCCAGACTGCCTCCACCCCTAGATACAGGGGCAGATTCAGGGTGAACTGGCGGAGATCGCCGGACTCTCCTACAAATAGTTCGCTCTCGTATTCCTGCTGCGACGGCAGAAACCTGGCCGTCCCGGCATATTGCAAGGCACCGGCTTCTCCTATGTAAGCATCGATGCCGCCTTCACCCGTAGCCGGCATGTGATACATTCCGGTCTTGGCTCTCAACCGCATCCGAACCGCCACCGACGGTGAGTTCGTTTGAAAGCGGATCTGTCCGCCTGCAGTGCAGTTAGCCAGGTCATCCACGGCGGACGGGATCTCCTCGTTCGGCTTCACCGGAAGCCGGCGGTACTGATACTCCAAGTCCCACCAGGCAAAGCCAGAAACGCGGAACGGACTCTCTAGCGGACTATGCCACTCTTTCCCGATCACTCCGCCGGTCTCCACTTTCATATTCTTATCCAACTGAATCGCATAACCTGCCGGTTGATTAGTCTCGGCCATAAACCGCTCACCTCCATGAATAATGAAACCGGTTCATACTCTACACTTAACCCTTAACCGCACCTAAAGTGGCGCCCTGCATAATCATCCGTTGGAACAGCATGAACACAATGACGGAAGGCACCATTGCAATCGTCACCCCTGCAAACAACGTAACCCAATCCGCCGTGAACTCCATCATTTTATTGGCTTGGTACATCTGCACCGCAATCGTGTATTTCTCGGGATCGCTCAAATAGATAAACGGCCCCATGAAGTTGTTATAGTATCCAAGGAATTTAAAAATCGCAACCGTAACAATCCCCGGAGTGGACAAGGGAACGATCACCCGCCAGAACACCTGGAAGATCGAAGCGCCGTCGATATGAGCACTTTCCTCCAAGTCCTTGGGCAGCGACTTCATAAACCCTCCGAGCAACATGAGATAGAACACGCTCTCCCCCAGGGAGGACAATAAGATTAACCCCGTTAAACTGTTCGTCAAATGCAGCTCCCTCATGATCACGTACTGCGGCACCAGGGCGTTAATCCCTGGAAGGAACAAGGAAAGCATAATAAGGCCCCAGATCAGCTGCCGTCCCTTAAACTCCATCCGGGTCAAGGCATAAGCGTTAAGTGTAGTAAATAACAAGCTGACTACAAGGCTTCCGCCTACATAATAAAGCGTATTTAGCAGCGAACGACCGAAGCCATATTCCGTCCAGGCTGTTATGTAGTTGGACCACTGAAGCTTTTTGGGAAGGCTCCAGATGTCTTTGAAAAATTCCGGATTGGACTTCAGAGACTCATAGAACACCCACACCAGCGGAAACAGGATTGACAAAGCCCACACATAAAGTAACAAACGCCACACGGCGTCCATAAGCGACATTTTTTCCTTCAACCTCATCTTCTCCCCTCTTTAAAAAATATGTTCCTAATACTCTACACCCCGGTTAGGCAGAAACTTATCCATCAGCAGTTTGGCCGTGATCAAGATGACAAACAGAATCATACCTACAGCGGATGCGTACCCATAGTTGATGTACTCTTTACCGAAAGCAAGGTTGAACATATAGAGACCGATTACATCCGTGGAACCGGACGGGCCGCCATTTGTCAAAATCAGAATAAGCTCGAAAGTCTTGAGCGTGCTGATCACGAGGAACAGCGCGCTGACCCGGACGACGGGCAGAATGAGCGGCAGCGTAATCTTGAATAACCGCGTCATATGCCCTGCGCCTTCGATAATAGCCGATTCATACAGCGACTTGGGAATGCCCGACATAGCATTTACGAAAATGATGACATAGAGCCCTACGCCTCCCCAAACCCATGGAGGAATCAGCGCCCACAGTGCCGTACTTTCGTTGCCCAGCCAATAAAAATGGTTCATGTCGATCCCGAGCAGCTTCAGGCCGCTGTTAAGCAGGCCGTATGTGCCGTCATATATGAACGCCCATAATAAAGCAACGACGACAATCGATAAAACGTTCGGAAAAAAGAACAGAATTTTCAGGAACTCATTTTCCACATAACTCTTGTATGTGACCAGATAAGCAAGCAGTAAGGAAATGAGCACGACCAGCACCGGTACCGTCGCCATAAAAATAAGGTTGTGCTTAAGCGCCCGCCATACATACTCGTCCTGAATCGCGGTAACAAAGTTGCTGAGCCCTACAAACTTGGAATCCGTGAGCCCGTCCCAATCCAATAACGCATAGTAAACGGATAATACATTCGGAAACAGCGTGAACAACAGATAGCCCCCGAACGGCGGCACGACAGCCAGGATGAGAAAAATCCACTTCTGAGTCCGCGCTTTATCCAATCCCATGCGGCCGGAATAAGAGGGTTTAACTTTCACTACAGTAGGTTCGGACAAGGGAAGTCAACTCCTATCAAGGGAAATGGAAAAGCGGAGAGGATCCCCTCCCCGCCTATAAACTTATTTCTTCTGAGCTTCTACGGCTTTCTTGAGCAAAGCTTCTGCTTCTTCGAGAATCGGCTTCGGATCCTGCTTGCCTAATACGATCTTCACCGTGGCTTCTTCCATCATCTTATTGGCTTTGGCCAGGTTCGGATCGGAAATGCTAACGGTTCTGTGCGGCTTATACGACCGGGCATCGTTATCCTTAATATACTTTAGAATCGCCTGCGCAGAGGTGGAAAGCTTAACGACTTTATTCGAATCGTCAATCAAATCCTTTCTCATCGGGAGGGCGCCCGCTTTTTCTGCGGCAAACTGCTGGTTATCCAGCGTCATCAGCCATAGAATGAACTCCTTGGACCACTTCTTGTTCAGATCAGGCTTGCCGGCCCACATGTATTGGAAGTTGGTGATTCCGCTTCGGATCCAAAGCTTTTGTTCCACCTTATCCCTGAACGGCACCGCCATAAAGCCCCATTTGAAGTCTTCCGGAGTGGTCTTCTTCATTTCGTTCTCCACGTGGCTACCTGTGGAAACCATCGCAGCCTGGCCTTGAATCACCTGCATCTGGGACTGGGTATGGTTTAACGCCGGCAATCCTTCCGGGAAGTATCCCTTCTTGCCAAGCTGATACAGGCGGTTCCAGTGTTCCAAGCTTTCCTCGCTCGTAAATTGAGGACTATTGTACGTTTTAAAGTTCTCGATTACCTTATCCGCATTTCCTTTGATATCGGCCAGCTCAAACATCTTTGCCGGTCCAAAGGCCCAGTCATAGTAATTAGGGTAAAGACCAGGGAAAGTAATCGGAGCCACGCCGTCCGCCTTAATTTTGGCAAGCAGGTCGTTAAACTCGGCCCATGTCTTCGGATTCTGGTTCCAGCCCTTCTGTTCGAACAGCGTCTTATTGAAGAACAATCCGCCGTAAGAGCTCGAGGTAGCAAACTCATATACCTTTCCGTTCACCCTGGTGAACGATTCGGCGAGGCCCGGCATCATGAGCTCCTTCATGGCTTTGCCCGGTACGTCCGGAAGCTTTTTGTCGAACATATCATCGAAAGGCTCGAGTTTTCCAGCTTCAGCAAGGGAAATGATACCCTGCCCTCCGGAAGGAGGCGTCGTGTTGAAAATGTCAAACATATCATTATCGTTATTGGCAGAAATCTTCGTTTGTATCATGTTCTTCATATCCGCCGATGCGGTGATGTCGAAGGAAACGTTCGGGTATTTGGCCTGGAAGGACTTTACGGCATAATCGAACCATTCCCTTCCATAGCCTCCCATGAAGAAGCCGACCTTAAGCGTCACTTTCTCCGTCTTCGACAGCCCGTTTTCGTAGACATCACCTTTAGTCTGATTCTGAGGTTGACTCGCGGAAGGCTGTTCCGTTTTTCCTGTACACCCTGCAAGCAGCGAACCCGACATAGCAACCGTAAGGCTTAAAGCCGTAAGCTTTCCAAATTTGTTTCTCATCCAGAAACCCCCTCTGATTTAATAAAGAAAATTGATTTATTAAGTTTAAGGATACAGGGTAATTGTTTGGCGATGATTATCGTTATGTACGGGATCTGTTAAAAATCGCTGATTCACGTGGTATGAACACGCTTACAATTTACACCCATTTAATAAATCAATTTTATTTAATATTATCCTACCTGTTTTTTCTTTATGATACAATAGAAATTTTTCGACAAAAATCCCAGCCTTTACCCAGTAATGACCTGCATGGTAAACTAATTTTTACTAAGAGAATAAACGTGTTCCTGTCAAGGAAGAGGTCGACTTATGTCCACATCGAAACATGCAAGCCATACGCTGCTTAAATCCATAAATCAGCAGAAGGTGCTGCATCTGATCTATTCTGAATGTCCGATCTCTCGTGTAGAGCTAGCTGGAAAAACCGGACTTAGTCAGCAAACTGTCACCAACATCGTCAACCGGCTTCTCGAGGATCAAGTGATCGTCGAAGGTGAACCGCAATCCCTTGAGAGCGGCAGCGGCCGTAAGCGCGTTCCCCTACTGCTTAACGGTTCCCGATTCAGTGCGATCGGCATCGAATTGTCAGGCACATCAGCACGGGGAGCGGTATACAACTTTCAGCACGTCCGCTTGGCGGAAGCTGCAGTGAAGGCAGACCGTTACGAGACCGAAGAGGACTTGCTCCGGGTGATCCGCAGCGTGATCGACAAACTCATGGGCCAGATCTCTGACCCTACTTGCCTGAAAGGAATCGGCTTCAGCGTCCACGGACTCGTTGACTCCTCCGAAGGTATTCTGCTTCGCTCGCCGGGGCTCGGCTGGAAGCGGATACCGCTGGCGAAGCTGCTGGAGGACGAGTACGGGCTGCCCGTCTTTCTGGAGAATGACACCAATCTGCTTGCGCTCAACGAGAATATGGGCGGAAGCCTGATCTCCTCGAAAAGCAATGTGACGCTTAAATTGGGCAATGGCATCGGTGGCGCCATCGTCGCAGAGAAACTGCTGGTCACCGGCTCCTCCTTCGTAGCAGGCGAGGTAGGCCACTATAAGGCGTTTATGCCGCCCTACGATTTTGAGTGCTACTGCGGCGGCAGAGGATGCCTAACTACTTTGGCATCCTCAAGGGGCTTGCTGCGAACGCTTGGCAGGAGTGTGGAGCAGTTCAGCGAAGCTGTCCGCGCCGGAGACCCCGAAACTGTTCAGCTTTACGAGATGGTGAGGTCAGCGATCGTTTACGCTGTTGCCAATATCGTCACCCTGCTCAACCCGGACCGGGTTCTGCTCACTGGGTTCATGCTGCCGGTATGGGGGAACTCGTTCGTTGACGAACTCAAAGCGCGAGTGATGGCCCAAGTGCCGGAAACGTGCCGGAACGTAGAGTTCCTACATCTCATCGACGTGGAGGACGAGACTGCGCTGGCCGTCGGGCTTGTCCTGCAGAGCGTGTTCAAGATCCCTCTTGACAGCTTGTCGCTGTGACTCGCAGTCACCGCTCGGTTGTCCTTCAGCAAACTGGAAACACAGGGTTGCGGACGATATTTTCGCAACAAAAGCCCCTGGAAGAGACAATCTTCCAGGGGCTTTTCGATAATTTGTGCCTTACAAGCGGGTCATCTGCCCCAGATGCGAAGCAGCGCCTCAGCTTTATCATTCAGCCACTGCCGGGCGTCCGCTGACGCCAATTCTTGAAGTGCTTTATTATTGAGGTGCTTAATAAAGTCCTCGATCTTCTTGGCTGCCTGATCCAGCTGTCCCTTCTGCACATGGCTCTCCGCCTGACTCAGCACATTCTCCAGCTGTTTGGCCAGCGGAGGGGTGACCTTGCCGAAGGCAATAAAGTGCTGCAGGCCGTTCTGCAGAGCAGGCAGGTCGATCAATGTTCTAAAACTTACCGGCTCGCTGAGCACGGATACCGCTCCCGACGAGTGTACGGCCTTTACCTGGAACGTATAGGCCGTATCCGGCTCCAGTCCCGTTAAATTGTACACCGTGCCGGTCACCGTGGTGACGGCCCCATGACTGCCGTACACCTGGTAGGTCACACTGCTTCCATCGGATGCTGTTACCGGGGACCAGCTCAACTGCGCCGAACCCTCGGTCACGTTTGCCGCCTTCACACCTTGCGGGGCTTCAACGGTAAGCCGGGTGCGGAAAGACCAAATATCCGAGTACGTCCGTCCGCCGAAGCTGTCCTCCGCCAGAGCGTACCATTCGTAATTCGTGCTGCCCTTCAGACCGTTCCAGTTGACCATGGCTGTGGAACCGCTGGCCGCTTGCGCCGATCCGATCGCGTCGTTAGCGTACACTTTTACCGTCATCGCGTCGGTCGCCACTCTTTTCACCATCGGCTTCAGGTCCAGCGACAGCTTAAATTCGTCCTTGCTCGGATCGTAATAATTGTAATCGTCCAAATACGGCGAATACGTATTAACATAGACGGTATCCGTCTCCGTATCAAAATGCAGAAGCTTCAAATATCCATTTCCGCCGTTCGGAATGCCCTGATAATCGTTAAGAATCTGGTATACTTTGCGATCCGGCTGTCCGTCCTTGTTATCGTCAAGCTGATCGGTACGCAGCGCACTTCCGGTGAAATGACCGCTCATGACCATCCATACGTTAGGATTCGGCACTACCACCTTTTGGTAAATTTGATTGCCGGTTGCGGATCTCGTTGCGTTATTTTGCAAATATTCATGAACCACAATGACCGCTTTACGGTCCGGATACTGCTTCAGAACGTTGTTCATCCATCCCATATCCTCATCATTCATGCCCCAGCCCATGTAGACGAAAATAAAATCGTTGCCGCTCGCCGAGATCAGATCATAGTGACCTTTGTTATCTTTGTACGACTCTCCGTAGTAAGGCTTATCCTTAAAGCGGTTCTCTCCGAAATACTTCGAGAATTCCGAGTAATCCGGCACTGACGTCGCGCCTCCGTCGAACACGTCATGGTTGCCCGCGACTAAACCCCAAGGAATTTGGGCGTCTTCCACCACCTTCATAAACTTATCCGCACGTTCCCACTGTCCTTTGATTCCTGCAGAGTTTACAATGTCCCCCACTTGCATCACATATTGAATATTCATCGATTCTTTGGCATCGCGCAGGAAGTTGACTTGGGACTCAAAATACTCCGGCTGAATTTCCGCGTAGATCTGTGTGTCCGGTATAGAGGCAATGGTAAAATCGTACTGCTCACGGCGCGGAATCTCGTCCTGAATCAGGACTTGGACTTTGCCGTTTCTTGCATAATTGCCGCCGTCCACCGCCGCAGAGAGGGTAAAGTCTTCCTCGGAAACGGCCACTGTGGACGTTAGGGAATCCCACTTTTCCGTTGAATAATTCCATGCGTACAAACCTACTTTACGACCCTTGAGCGAATGCCCTTCCCAGCTAAGCTCGAGACGATCGCCGGCGCCGGTTTCCGCCTCCACTTCCACTTCAAAGCGCTGATAAGGAAACTGTTCAGTCGAGTCCGAAGTGACGTAACGGTCATCGGAGGCTCCGGCCGCTGTTTGTTCTTCGGCAGTCAGCTGCGTTTCTCCCGGACTCGTCAAGGTCAGAGGGGGCTCCACATCAGCCGCATGCTTATAAGCAATCACTCCCGCATCCGCGGCGGTGATCGTTTGCCCTTTAAAGAACTTCACGTTCAGCGGGTCGCCGGTCGGATCGGAAACCGATACCTGCAGGCTCACGTTCGTGTCCGTATCCTGTGCACCGTCCGCCGGCGCCGCTAGGAGCGGCTTACCCGGAAGCTCTGCAGGAGTTGTGAACTTGATCGTTTTCTCCGTCGATTTGCCCCCGGCGTCTACAGCCTTAAGCACAAGATTATGCTCCCCCGGAGTGAGTGCCGCAGAGGAGGTGGAATACGGAACCTCAATGAGCTTGCCATCCAGTTTCACCTCGAAGGATTTGACGGAGGAAGCCGCATCCGATGCGGAAGCTTGTATATCAAAAGCCCCTTTGTAAGTGCTGCCTTCCGTAATATTCGTAGTTACTACCGGACCCTGATTGTCTACGATCACGCTCGCTGTGTCCTTGCTGCCGTCAGACAGCGACACTTCGACCCGATGAGGTCCATCAACGGCTGATGCGGTATTCCATCGGTAAGAGATCCCGTCCCAATAGCGCTCGGGAATCGTGAAATTGAAGTACACTACCGGAAGGAAGCGTCCGTTATCTCCCATGTCGAGTATGGTTGCCGGATTCGCATATTTCGGGTCGCGGATGACCGTACCGTCCGCCAAAACAAGCCGGACATTGCGGATATTGAAATCATCCAAGCCTGACTCCGGCTGGTTCTCATAATAAGGCCTGGTTACTGAACCCGCACGCAGGGCAATCGGATTCGCTTGACCGTACTTGAACAAATCGGGCCGTACCGGTACTACCATAGTTTTGTAGTCCTGAGTGCTGAACGGAATCAAGTGGAGCGTCTCAGTGCCCATGGTGGTCACGTTCTGCCCTTTGTCTATGTCGTCCGCTTCAAATACGAAATAAGCCGTTTTCTCGAGAGCATGTTCCGTTGGACTGACCGGCTGGCCGTCGATCGACAGCGACAAGGACCCTTCGGTGGCAGACGAACCGATCAGAACCCGCTCACCTGACAGAATATCGCTTTCACGAACGTTCAGCGCAGGGCTTATCTCATTTCCCGCCAGGTTGAGCGTTCTCGGAGCGGTAGACGTTTCGTTGAAGGTATCGGACGCTTGGAAATAGTAGTCGAGCGTCGGGCTCCCGAACCATTCCATCATCTCCAATGAATAGCGGAAGCGTCCGTCGGCGCCGCGCGGTAAGGTTACCCTTTTATAATTCGTCGTCTTGTTGGATTTATAATATAGATTAACGGACGCAAGCAGACGATCATCTGCCGCTTCGGCCATCAGCTCAATCGGCTTGATCAGGTCAATGCCGGAGAGATCCGTAAGATCTTTTACCGACGGCGGGACAGTGTCGTTCACAGTGCGGACAGGCTCCGCGGGTACGTTAGCCGAGTTGAAGGTTCCCGGGGAGGCCGGCACCTTCTTGGAGCTGAGCTTCTTCATATCGAGACTGCCGTCGTCCGGAACGCCGTACTCGATACTCAGATCCGCAGCTGTATCGATCACGCCTGGATTATAGCTCGCGCTCACAATGTCGGTTCCTGTACTAGTAGCCACCACGATGGTTCTTTCTCTCAGGTTGTTAAGACCCCCGGGAATCCGGACAATGTCTTTATTTTCAACGAGCGAGGTTTGAAAATGCTGATTAAAGTCAGCCACCGTCTTGGGCTCCCCTGACTGTGTAACCGCCCAGAAAACCATGACCTGCTTAGGCTGGATGATAATCTGTTCATCGGTGTAAGGCCGCCAGAACAAATCATTGCCGGGGTCTCCCGGGTACCTGTATAAAATAGAATAGTCCTTGAAGTCGATCGGCTGGTCGCTGTTGTTATAAACCTCTAGGTACTCGTAGGGATCCTCTCCCAGTGCATCGTCTCCACCGGAGTCAGGGACCAATTCAGTAATGAGCATGCGGGGGATTCCAGCTGCCGCTTCGATGGCGGCTGCGCTTTCTGCAGCTGCAGAGCTGCTAAGCGGCAACATAGAGCCGGCGACAAGCTGTGTGGCCATCAGGCAGGTGAAGCAACGGGCTAACAGTTTCTTTTTCACTTGTTAGTCATCTCCTTGTTTTCAATTTTCACAATGATTTCGAAATACAGGAAATAGCTCCATTCGTGTAGCTAATTAATTTAATAAATCTATTAGATTTATTAAATTACTGATAAATATCATTCGCCATCAATGCCACGTTTCCTCTTTGTTTTTGTAAAGGTTTTATTGAGATATGGATATAGATTATATCTGAGGGGTGTAAGTAGAGCCGCAGCATACTTTGCTACCTAATTAAATAACTCAAAAAAGTCTCATCATGATGTGTAAAAGGTTGCTTAAAAAATATCATATTCATCTCTTTCCTAAATAAAAAGTGTGCTGAAATCGTTTTCGATCATCACACTTTTATGTATACATTATTTTGTATAATAATACATTACTCATCAATTATGAAAATTATCTCTCAGTAATTTTGAAAAAATTCTCTCTAATTATGACACCACACATCTGCATTATCTAGCAAAGTACAGAACAAAGAATTCATTGTCGTCGACGAGATCAAGTTAGAAAATTACAAGACAAAGTCTATAGTAGCTATGCTTAATGCTCTTGGCGCAGAGAATAAGGTGCTAATTGTTACACCTTTGATAAATAACTTTGTTTTTAAAAGCGCCAATAACATACCTGGTGTAGAAACCGCCGTAGCTGATTCACTTAATGTATACAATGTTCTGAATTGCGATAAATTAATAGTCACTAAAGAAGCTGTCACTATGATTACGGAAATGTACTCTTAATGAAAGGCATCAAATGGTGTAAACATCAAACAAGACCGACTTCCACACAAGTTGCACAATGAGCTATATGGATCCCGACTTCGAAAAAATGTTCATAT
Organism: Paenibacillus litoralis; assembly: GCF_046244365.1. NCBI lineage: Bacteria > Bacillati > Bacillota > Bacilli > Caryophanales > Paenibacillaceae > Paenibacillus > Paenibacillus litoralis. Next base: position 6,905,473 of record NZ_CP176395.1, read on the forward strand.
CGAAGTGCGGGGTCATGTGCATTACATCGTCCTTAAGTTATGATAAGAAGCCTCCATCCCACAATTACAGTGGTCTGGAGGCTTCTTATTTCCGTTGTTATGGTATTTCCTCTCACGACGGACGCCCTTGCCTTTGGCTACGGTAGGCGCTCGCCAGCCCCCGTTCGGGACTTTCACCCTAAAGATGCGCCCATGCTGGGCGTACCATTGACGCCACACACTCTTCAAGGCTTCCCGGACTTGTATCTATTTCGCCGACTGCATCCCGCGCTGCTCCTTATACTGCAGCTCGAAGAGCCTGTAGTACGAGCCGCGCTGCGCGAGCAGCTGGAAGTGATTGCCCATCTCGCGCACCTTTCCTTTGTGCATGACGATGATCTGATCGGCATGCTGGATCGTCGACAGCCTATGCGCGACGATCAGCGTCGTGCGGCCGCGCGAAATATTGTGCAGCGCATCTTGGACGACGAGCTCCGTTTCGGTGTCGATGTTCGACGTCGCTTCGTCGAGAATAAGAATTTGCGGACGGAAGGCGATCGCCCGCGCGAACGATAACAGCTGCCGCTGGCCGAGTGAAAGCGTAACCCCGCGCTCGCCGAGCGCCGTTCGCATGCCCTGCGGCTGCCTCGCGATAAACTCTTCCATGTGAACCATTCGTATCGCTTCATTCACCTGTTCGTCCGTGATCGCTTTGTTGTTGAGCCGGATATTCGACGCGATGTCGCCGGTGAACAGGAACACATCCTGCTGCACGATGCTGATCGTATAGCGGAGCTCGCCCAGCGGAATGTCGCGGATATCGATGCCGTCGAGCTTGATCGACCCTTTTTGCACGTCATAGAAACGGTTGATCAGCTGGATGATCGAGCTTTTGCCCGCGCCCGTCGCTCCTACGAACGCCACCGTCTGTCCCGGCGTAATGCGGAAGCTGACGTCCTTCAGCACCCAATCTTCGTCGTTGTAGGCGAACCATACGTTCTCGAACGCAATTTCCCCGCGCACCTGCTTCGGCAGGCTGACCGGCTTGGCGGCGTCGACGATCGACGGCTTCTCGTCCAGCATATCGAAAATACGCTCCGCCCCGACCATGGCGGTTTGAATTTGGTTATATTTCTCCGCCAGGCTCATCAGCGGCTGGAAAAACTGCCGGATATAATGCGTGAACGCATAGACGACCCCGAACGTAACCGCGCCGTCGATTACTTTTACCCCGCCGTACCAGAGCAGAAGCGCTATCGAAACATTGCCAAGCATGCCGATCGCCGGGTGGAAAATCGAGTTGACGATCGTGCCGACCATCCCCGCCTTATAATTTTCCTTGTTGAGCTTGTCGAACTGCTCCCACTGCCGTTCCTCGCGGACGAACAGCTGGGTAATGCGGATGCCGGACAAATTTTCGGCGAGGAACGAGTTAAGTCTGGCCAAAATAATTCGCGACCGCCGCTGCGCATTCCGGACGATATGCCGGTAGATCATCGTGAACAGCAGCAGCACGGGCAGTACCGCAAAGGCGAGCAGCGACAGCTTGACGCTCATCTGCAGCATGATGACGACGATCCCGATGACGACGATCACGTCCTTGACCAGATTGACGACAACCTGGGAATACATCTGATTGAGCGATTCCGTATCCTGCGTGACGCGAACGACCAGCCGCCCTACGGGGTTCCGGTCGAAGTAGGACATCGACATCCGGCTTAAATGCTCGAACAGCTTTTGGCGTATGGCGAAAATAATGCTTTGTCCCGTATACTGCAGCAGATTGCTCTGTACATAGTTCAGTACGGCTGCCCCTACAACCGCCAGCAGAAAAAACAAGCCCAGCGATATAAAGCCCGTATAATCCTGCTTCCGGAATTGCTTAACGGCAGCTTCATCCAGCTCCTTCGCGGCAAAGCGTTCCGTTCCGCTCTCGATGACCGCGGCGCCGTTCTCTCGAACCAGCTTGATTTCCTCCTGCTTCGCGGGCAGCCAGCCGTCGATCATCCAGTAAGCGCCATCCGTTTCAAGGATTTGCTTACGCATTGCCAGTTCTCCGACCGCCGCCTTCTCCTCTTCCGAAACGCGCACGTAGGCATAGTCCCCATACACGACAGGGTCGCCTAGCTTTTCCAGCCGGTCCGCTTCCGCCGAAGGCATCGCAGCCATCGGTTTGTTGATGCCGTTGATATGCTCGTCGATCGCCATTTTCATTAAATACGGTCTGGCCAGATCGGCTACGACAATCAGGAAGGCCAGCGCGATACATAGCACGATCATTTTCCAATAGGGCTTCGCGAACGCCATCATTCTGACAAGCAGCTGCGAATCTTTTATGCCTACGACTTCTTTCTCCTTATGAATGCTCATCCGTTCGCACCTCCCCGCAGCATTTGCGGTCTAAGCTGGGACGAGGCCGGCATGGCGGCATCCTTCGGCTCTGCGGCCGCGGCGATATCCCGCTCCACGGCCCGAATGCCCGTACCGTCGGCGGTATCGGGGAAGCGCTCGGCTTCCTCGTCGAGCATTTGCTTGTGATACAAATCCGCGTATAGCCCTCGCAGCTGCAGCAGCTCTTCGTGCGTTCCCCGCTCCGCGATCGCGCCTTCCTCAAGCACGACGATTTGGTCGGCCGCCTTCACCGACGAGATGCGATGGCCGATGATAATGGTCGTCCGGTCGTTCATCACCGAGTTCAACCCTTCCAGAATGAGATCCTCCGTAATCGTATCGACGGCAGATAAGCTGTCGTCGAAGATGAGGATGGAAGGCTTTTTGATCAGCGCCCTCGCAATGCTAACCCGCTGACGTTGGCCGCCGGATAGCGAAATCCCCCTTTCGCCGAGCGCCGTATCGAACCGGTTCGGAAACTCGACGATATTCTCGTATACTTGGGCAAGCTTCGCCGCATCCTCTACTTCATCCTCCGAGTACGGATTCGGATCGAAGCTGATATTGTCCCGGATCGTCGTGGAGAACAAAAATTGATCCTGCGGCACGATGCCGATCTGGCCTCTTAGCGTGCGAAGCGGTATTTGGTGAATATCTTGACCGTCGATGAAGACGCTGCCTACCGGCGGGTTGTAGAGACGGACAAGCAGATGGACAAGCGTGCTTTTGCCGCTGCCGACGCGCCCGACGATCGCCAGGCTGCTTCCCTTCGGAACCGACAAGCTGATATTTTTCAGGGAAGGCTCCTTCGCCTCCGGATAGTAGAAGGTCAAATCCCGTATGTCGATCCGTCCTTCGAGATGCTGAATCTCCGGCTTCGCCGCAACATCGTCCACCACCTCCGGCTCGGTTTCGAGAATGGAGGACAACCGCTCTTCGGAAGCGATTCCGCGCTGGAGCTGATTGACGACTTTGCCCAAGTTCTCGATCGGCCCCATCAGCAGAGATAAATACGTGTTGAAAGCGACGAATTCGCCCAGCGTTATCGTTCCTCTCAAGACAAGCACGCCGCCGAGCACGACCGAGATAAGGAAGCTCAGGCCGACGATGCCCGCGCTGAGCGCGCCGAAGAGCGAGTTGGAACGGACGAATCTTCTGTTCATCTGGACCGCATGCTGGTTATCCTTCGTAAAATGCTCGTGCTCCGCCTTTTCCTGTACGAACGCTTTGACGACGCGGATGCCGGCGATAAACTCCTGTACGCGGCTGGTCATATTCGAGACGGCCACCTGCATGTCGCTCGACTGCTGCTGAATCCGTTTGTTGAACCGGTAAGCCAAAATACTGAGCAGCGGCAGCGGCAGCATCGTCAGCAAGGTCAGCCAGCCGTTGACCGAGGACACCATAGCCAAAACGGTGAACGTGATCAGCACAAGCGCTTCCATTATGTTGAAAATGCCGTTCATCGTCACCTCGCGAATGACGCTAACGTCGCTGATCGCATGGGACATCAAATCGCCGATCCGCTGGTTATTGAAATACTGCGCCGAAAGCTTCTCCCAATGGGAGAACAGATCATTGCGGATACGCATTTCCAGCGTGCGGGAGAGCCGATATAACGAGATGCGGCCGGATGAACGAAAAATCGCTACGCCGACCGCTACGGCAAGCAGCCATAATGCGAACGTGCCGGCATCCTCAATCGTGAGCCGGGTCTGCTCGAGACGATCCGTAAATTGTCCGAGAATGTTCGGAATTAACAGCTGAAGCAAACACGATATGGACAATAATGCAAAGCCGAGCAGATAAGGCCATCGTTTCTCTTTCATATAACCTAGAATTATTGCCCTTCTTTTCATCCATTCCCCCCCAGTCCGGACCAGCAAAAACGCCGATTTTAACGGCATTCGGGCTATGTACCTTCTCTTCACGAAACCTTTACTTGTAAGGTTACAATGAATAACAAGAAGAAAACATGGATATCCTTACTCGAAAACATGGACTATATTACCATACCCCACAAAGGAAGGACTAGCCTACGAACGTTATTTCAAGCCCCCGTTCGGAGCTCCGCTACACTTTCCGAAACGCCCACACATGCGCCTTGGCGATGCCGCCCTCCACAAAATCATCGAGCCGCCTCCATGCGGAGCCGTCCGCTTCCGCTCGATCCGACTTTAGCTGCCTGTACGCTTCCTCGTCGGCAACGGTCCATATTTCCACGAACAGGGATTTCTGATCCGTTCCTTCATATAATTCGAATCCGGCCTGCTCGCGAATCGGCGTAATCCACTCCAGGTAGCTGTCCCTTTCGCTGTCCTTCACCCGGTATTCGGCAAAAACGGTGATCATCTTCGCATCGCTCCTTCTGTTTCCGTAATTTCCGCGCAATTTCGCGCTTGTTGCGGTTACGGATTTCATTTACAGCATAAAATGATACAATAAAAACAACACTACGTGTGAATCTCTACACCAGGAGGGATTATCGTTTGGATACCGGAACGCATTTAGTCATCGGTCTCGGTTTAGCCGGACTCGCTCACATCGACCCTGTAGTTGCCGCTGACTCCACTGTTTCGGCTGCCGTGCTGATCGGCACAGTGCTCGGTTCACAGGCGCCCGATTCGGACGGACTGCTCCGTCTTCGCGGCAACGCCACTTACATCCGCAACCATCGCGGAGCGTCGCATTCGATACCTGCCGTCATCATTTGGACGCTGCTGATTACCGCCGCCTTAGTATTCGCTTTCGGCAGCTTGCCCGTGCTTCATGTGCTTGGATGGGTTTTCGTCGCAGTCGTCTTCCATGTTTTCACCGATCTGTTCAATACGTACGGCACGCAAGCGCTTCGTCCTTTCTCTGAAAAATGGGTGTCGTGGAATATCATTCACATTTTCGATCCTTTTATTTTCGGATCGCACCTGGTGGCTGTATTCTTATGGTCGATCGGCGCAGGCAAGCCGCAATATATTTTCCCTGTGCTGTACGGCTTAGTTGCGTTATACTACATTTGGCGGACCGTCGTCCACTATCTGCTCGAATCGAAGCTATACCAGAAGGACGCCAATTATTCGGTTGGCGACCGCTACTTCCTGATACCGACTTTCCACTGGTACGTATGGAACGTTGTCAAAAAGCAGGAAAACGGCGCTTTCGTTGTCGGCGAGTTCAAAAATAAGCAGCTCAAGTGGTACGATTCGGTTTCGTGCGCCTCGCATCCGGCCGTAGACGCGTCCAAAAGCCACGTGGATATCTCGTCGTTCCTGTATTTCTCCTCGTTCGCTTGCGCCGAGCTCAAGGAGCATCCGTGGGGCTACGAGGTTCGCTGGGTAGACGTCAGATACCGGCACCGCAAGCAGTATCCGTTCGTGGCCGTTCTGCTCCTCGATACGAAGCTACAGCCGCTCGACTCTTACGTCGGATGGCTGAGCGACTCCAGACTGGAGAAGAAACTTCGGGTAGGAACGCACTAGCCGCATTCTATAATCGAATCGCTTCACCCTATCGCCGGCAACGGCGATTTCGTTTTGCCCTTTTGTTCCTAAACGGAAATCAGGGCCCGGAAGGTGCTTATGCACCCTCCGAGCCCTGTGAACGATCGGTTTATTTTCATCGTAACCGTTCGGCGCCTAATGCCCCGCGCGGCTACAGGTGAAAATGATTAGCGCGTTTTGCCGCCCGAAATCGTTTGCTCGGCAATTTGTACAAGACGGCGAGTGATATTGCCCCCGAGTGCGCCTGCATCGCGGGAAGCCATATAGCCCATGTAACCGTCTTGCGGGATTTGAATGCCCAGCTCTTGCGCTACTTCATACTTCATTTGGTCCAAAGCTTGGCTTGCTTGCGGAACGACAAGGCTGTTGCTGCTTCTCGAGTTTGCCATAATAGGTCGTGCTCCTTTCAAACCTCGTGATGTATAGTGCAAGCTTGCAAACTTATTATGTTTCCGTTCCGAAAGAATATACACGCTATTTACAAAAACATTTTTCATTGAGGAGTCCTTGTTCATGAACCGTTCCCAAGCTTTATTTTTCGCCGTTGTCGGTACCCTGCTGCTCGCTTCCATCGGCCTCGCTATCAGTTATAGAAACGTATGGCTCACGCTGCTGTGTTCGCTCGTCTCCATACTGTTTATCGGCATAGGGTTTATGTTCAAGGCGAAAGCCCGCAAGAAGCGCGGCTAAGCCGGACAAGCACAAGCCTTGCAGAGCAGCCGTCCCAAATGACAAAGAGCCGTCCCTGAGGACGGCTCTTCTTACTGCAGGCTTATTGCGGAAGGACGAAGCCCATCCGTTCCTTCGCTTCGCGAAGCAGCGGATTTGCCGCGGCTGCAGCCCGTTCCGCGCCTTTGCGCAGGATCGAGGCAAGTTCCCCGCTCTCGCGTATTTCTTTATAGCGTTTCTGGATCGGCTCCAGCGTCGCCACGACATGCTCGGCCAAATCTTTTTTGAAGGCGCCGTAGCCTTGGCCCTCGTACTTGGCTTCGATTTCGTCAAGCGACATGCCCGAGCAATACGTATAAATGCTCATCAGGTTGCTCACTTCCGGCTTGTTTTGCGGGTCGTATTTGACCTCGCGCCCGGAGTCGGTCACCGCGCGGCTGAGCTTCTTGCGGATCACGTCCGGCTCGTCGAGCATCGCGATAAAGCTGCCCGGGTTCGGGTTGCTTTTGCTCATCTTTTTGGATGCGTCGTCCAGGGACATAATACGCGCGCCGACCTTCGGAATATAAGGCTCCGGTACCGTGAACAAATCGCCGTACCGCTGATTGAAGCGCTGCGCCAGATCCCGTGTCAGCTCCAAATGCTGCTTCTGGTCGTCGCCTACCGGAACGAGATCCGCATTGTAGACCAGAATATCGGCAGCCATCAGAGCCGGATAAACGAACAATCCCGCGCCGATCGACTCCTTGCCGGCGGACTTCTCCTTGAACTGCGTCATACGCTCAAGCTCGCCCATATAGGCAAGCGTCGTCATCAACCAGCCGAGCTCCGGATGGGCCGGGACATGTGACTGGAGGAACAACGCCGATTTATCCGGGTTAATCCCGCAAGCCACGAACAAAGCCGCTACCGATTCGATCTGCTCGCGAAGAGCGGCAGGCTCCTGAGGAACCGTTACCGCATGCAGGTCAACCACCATGAAGAAGCATTCGTGATCCTCCTGCAGCTTCACGAAATTTTGCAGCGCGCCGATGTAGTTTCCCAGCGTCAGCTGCCCGCTCGGTTGAATGCCTGATAGTACTCGTTTCATTGATTATCGCCTCCTGATTTTGGTCCAAAACAATACAAAAAGGCCTCCCGCCGCAAGGGACGAGAGACCGTGGTGCCACCCTAATTCGCTTCCACCTCGCGCGTTCGAGCATCTGATGCGGAACGCATGACATCGCAGGCGGAAAGCCTTATCGCTCCGCTAACGGGGAGCTGCCGTTCAACCTACTGGCCGCATCGTTCGCCTCGCTTTGGACACGATGGCTACTCGGATGCCGTGTTCGGCTTTATGCTCAAGGACCCATTCGAAAGGCGCATCACACCGGCTTCTCAGCACCCCGGCTCTCTGAAGAGACGCATTCGCTTTCTACTCTTTCCTCTCAACGCAAAACAACTTATAAAATTACTACTCATTATACCCCGCGATTATAAAAAGTCAACAGCGTCCGTCTATCTCGCCGAAAATGCCGAATCATGGCGCACCGACGCCGCCTTGCGAATGCGGGCCAGCTTCTTCAGGCTGACGGACTTCGCGGTCTCCTGCGAAGCGGCAAACTCGCTCATGTATTCCGATAACGCTTCGTATGCCTGAAAATAGGCGAATACTTGCTGCAGATCGCGATGATCGGCATAACGGCGCTTCTCGTCCGGATGCAGCGAACGGAGCAGCATCGAGACCGGAGCCTTTTGACCGGCCAGCATCCGCTCTTGAACGTGGATCGTCAGCGTAATGGCTTGAACGAGCCGTTCGGCCTCCGGATGGTTCAGGTCCGCCTTCTGCAGCGCCTTGATCATATCGCGAATGCGCTCGACCATCGATTCGTACGTGTCGAACAGCGAAGCCGTCTCCGCCTCTTCTCCACGCCGCAGCCAGCGGTCTTCCCTAATGAGCTGGGAGACGGCCTTTCCCTTCTCGATATATGCCCGCACTTCTTCGATCTGGTCGCGCATGTAGGGCCGGTAGGGCGTCATTTTGTCGGTTTTCAGATCAAGCCGCACGTAGTGCAGCAGCACCCGGAGCATGCTCTCGGATTTCGCGAGCAGCACCTCCTCCCGTTCGCGGTGAACGGGCTTGATGATCACGTTGACGACCGTACCTACGATCATGCCGATGAGGACAAGCATGATCTGATTATAGGCCGCGCTCCCGGAAAGCTGGCTGAACGTCCCCATTGTATTGATCGTGACGATGACGGCAAGCTGAAGCGACCCGGTTCTTTTCAGCTTGATGTGGATGGCCATTACGACGAAGGAAACGGCGGCGATCACGATCGACCAATTGCCGAACAGCTCGCATACGGCGATGCCGAACAGGGCCGCGAACAGTGCGCTGGCAATGTGCGACAGCGAATGGTGCAGCGAACGGAATACGGACGGCTGCACCGCAAGAATCGAAATGATGCCGGCAAAATGCGCCGGGTCCAAACGCAGCAAACGCGCCAGTGTAATGCTGATAGCGACCGAGATGACGGTTTTGAGAACGCGAAGTCCGATGCCCATAGCTGAATTTCTCCCCTCACCCAAATGTTTATGTTATATATATTAACACAATATACGATAATGCAATACACGCGTCACGTTATCGTGATATTATATAACATATAAGTGACAATGGTCGGATTTCAAATTCGGCGATATACAATTGCTTGGTATATTAGGTTTGGACGATCGCATAGTATAGAGCTCGCTTGTAACGGGAAAATAATGCGGTCCGGGCGGTCCAAGTACCGTCCTTCGCTCCAGAAACGGGATCTGCTCTTCTTGCGAAATCGAGTCTTTTCCCGTTCGAGCCATCCATTGGCAGTACCGCCATGCTCTGCTACAATGGAAAAAGCAAGCTATGCAAACGTGCACAATGCCCAAATACGGATGAAACCAAGCCTGTGCATGTCGTCGCTTTCCTTTACGGGCAACCATTTTCGAAGGGAGTTGTAAGAAGATGATCAATCGCGAACAATGGCACGGCACTCCGGTCGTTACCCTGGAGAACGACAAGCTGCTCGTCGCCCTATGTCCTTCGCTAGGCAACAATTTGTACCGGATGTGGGATAAAACCGCACAGCGGGAAGTTCTCCGCGTACCGCCCGAACCGCAAGCCCTGATCGATAATCCCGGCCATTACGGAACGCCTCTGATGATGCCGCCGAACCGGATCCGGAACGGGCGGTTCGAATATGAAGGTCAAACGTATCAGCTGGACATCAATACCCCGCAAGGGCATCATATTCACGGATTCCTCCGCAACCACCCGTGGGAAGTAACCGCAACGGAGGACAACGGCGATACGCTGTCCGTCACATCCGTGCTCGACACGGCCGCTCATCCGGACGTACTGGCTCAGTACCCCCACGAGGTGCGCATTGAAATGACGTACGAGCTGAGCGGAACGACGCTCGTGCAGCGCGTGCGGGCGACGAACAACAGCAAGAAGGCCGCACCATTCGGCTACGGCGTACATACGTGGTTTCTGCTCGATAACGAACCGGCGAAATGGTCGCTTACCCTGCCTGTCGAATCGATTTGGGAGCTGAACGGCGATCTGATGCCTACAGGCGAACGGAAGCCGCTTGGAGAATTGTCGAACATTGCCCGGGGAATAAATTTGGACGGACAAGATCTGGACACCGTCTTTCAAATCGGGGACAACCCTTGCGAGGCCATATTGTCCAAGGAAGGCTACGAAATCCGCTACCGCGGGGAGGGGCCTTTCAAGCAGTGGGTCATTTACACCAAAGGAGTCGCGGACGAAATCATTTGTTTGGAGCCATACACTTGGGTGACCAATGCGCCGAATGTGCCGCTCGATCCGGAAGTAACCGGACTTCGCGCCATCGCGCCGGGGGAAACGCTGGAGCTCAAGATAGTGATGGAGATTGCGTATCGGGGATAAGGTCAGGCAAAGGTCTAGGCTTGCTGATCATAAAACAGAGACAGCGGAAGATCGGAACATACGAAAACGTTCCGATTTCCCGCTGTTTTTACGCTATAAGAAACGCCATGTCGATGACGATACATACCCCAGTTCTACTTCGCGCCCCTTATTCGGTTTATTCGGTCCTCCATGTTGGTTATATTTTTTCGTCTCAACTCTTCTAAAACGCATTCGCCTTCCAAGCCCCGTCCTGTACGCTGAATCGGCGGAACCGCTCCGGTCCGGTCGCCCACTCATGCTGCCTATCGATAAACCATGGCGTATAGAAAGGCCTCATGAAAACGTCGTGCAGCGCGACGAAAGCAGGCAGCGGGCGATCCGACGCCGCCAAATGGGCGAGGAAATCGGCCAGCTCGCGCATCTTCCGCTTGGTCGCTTCCAAGCGGAGCAGCGTGGACGATTCCAGCCCCAGCTTATCGTGCACCTCCGACACATACCGTTCCACCGGCGCAAAATCGGCCAAATGGTCAAGCAATCGTTCCGCTGCGGTCCCCAGCTCGCTCCGAAAGGCGGCTTCATCGGCATACTGTGCCTTGGCCGCGCGATCATAATGCGCATACACGTCTTCCGTCATGCGGAACCGTTTCGCCAGATGCTCATGCATGAGCACCGGCCCTTCCTGCAGCGTCAGGAAACGTCCTTCGCCTTCGTGCCGGCGTTCCTCCGCCTCCGCCGCCACGCGATCCCAAAGCTCCCTTGCCTGGCGGATTCCGGCTTCATACCGTTCCAGCTTCTCGCCGCCCAATATAAGACTGTACAGCTTCCACATCATCAGCACGTTGTCCGTCTGGTACAAGCATTTGCGAATGTCGACGCCGTTCAGTGGCGCCAAGTGGCGCAGCACGGCCCCGTCCTCGTCGCCGGTAACGCGGAAATAGTCGGCGATCGCGGTTGTCGCAAGCCCATATCGCTGAAGAGCATACGCGCGCTCGAACGTTTCGCCGGCCGCGGCTGCTTCCAGCTCCGTATATATCTTCGATGGGCCCGACCAAAGCATGCCGGCATCCGCGGCAATAAGCACGTTCATCTGCTCCTCGTGCAAGCCGTAAGCGTTCACCCATGCCGTCGTCATTCCGCCTAATGCGCCTGCGGCTTCCGCGTCGGCGAAAAGCTCCCGGTGCTTGCCGATCTGCGCCAGGTTGACGGATGCCGAATAGCACAGGTTCGTGGATGCGCAAGCGATCGTTTCGAACCCGGCTTCCGCGAATGCCTGAAGCGTATCGTACGATCCGCCCGTGTAATGCCAATCGTAGATGACGGAGCCTTGGGCGAGAGCGTCGACGGCATACCGTCTCTCATCGGCCGTCGACTTGGCGAAGTGTCCGATCAGCATGTCCCCCCAAATGCCGATTTGGCGGCCGCGGGCGTTTACGATGCTTTTGATGCGTGAGAAATGATCGACGTAAATGCCGATCTTGCCTTTCTCCTCCAGCTTCGGCTTGCAGCGCGGGCATTCGCCGAGGCTCTCGACCTCGTCGCCCCCCACGCAAACGATGTCGGCGCTGAAGCAGTCCAAAATGTCGCCGAGCAGCCTGTCGGAAAGGGCAAGCACCTCCGGCGAGCTTGCACACATCGTGTAAGGACTGGCGGTGCGAAAGTCTTTGTCGCTGCCGCATTCGGAAAGATGATGGTATTTCTGCAAGGATAAGAGCTCGCCGCAGTGCGCCAGCAGGTTCAGCTGCGGGATCAGCTTGATATGATATGCCTGACATAAGCTGTCGAGCGAACGGGCGTCGTCGGCAGTCATCGCGCCCGGCCCGCCCAAATGCGGCTCCGAAGGAAAGTCGAAGAACGTCTCCATGTACAAGTAAAGCGCGTTCATTTTCCAGCCTGCCAACACCTGCACGAGATGCTCCATATAGTCTTTCCGGTATTCGGTCATCCCTTGCGCAAGCGCGATCTGCATCCCCCGGTGAGCCATCGTCGGCGCATCGCCGATCCGCAAACACGGGAGCTCGCTTCCGAACTGCCGCTTCAGCTGCTTGAGCGTCATCGCCCCGTACAGATAACCGGCCGGCGCGCTTGCCCATAGGTCGATGCCTTCCGTGCCGATTGCTAGCACATAGCCTTCGGGAGCTTCCGCAAACCGGCGCAAACCGCTTAACCAAACGGCGCCGTCCTCCGTTCCGCCGGGCCCCTCCCCGAACGCGCGAAGCCGAATAGCCGCCCGGCTTCCGTCGCCGGCCGCTTCGGCTTTCAGCTCCTTCGCGATCGTCGCCCATATCGGCGAATCCTCCTCGTTAAGCTCCGGCAGCGTCATACACGCGTTTTCGGTCAAACGATAGGCGCCTGTCAACCATTCTACATGCTGCGGCATCGGCAGCAATAACAAGTTATCCTTCATAGCGGGTAACCTCCCGTCAAGTATGGTTATGACTCGAACGTCCGCCATTTCGTACGGTAATCGCTCGTACTCATGCCGGCGTAATCTTTAAATTTTTTATAGAACCAGTCGTGTTCCCGGTACCCGACCTCAAGTGCGATTTCATACGCTTTTTTGTCGGTCGTTCGCAGCAGCTCCTTCGCCCGCTCCATGCGTACCATCAGCAAATAGTCGTTGAACGAAACTTCTTCCTCCGCCTTAAACAGGCGCCCGAGGTATGCCGCATTCATGAAAATTTGATCGCCGATACTCCGCAGGCTCAAATTGCCGCCGTACTGCTCCGATACGATTCGCTTTACTTGCTCGACCGCGGTCATGGGCTGCATGGGTTGAACCGAAATCAAAGACCGCATCGTTTGCTCGCATTTGCATAAAGCGAACTCGTACAGCTTGTCGATCGTTCTTGCTTCCATGATGGCGCTGTAGTCGTCCAGCTCCGCATCGAAAATGCCCTGGAGCGGTCCTCCCTGCTCCCGTGCCATGCGGAACAGGTTGACCAGCAGCTCGAAGACGGCGGTTTGCACGACCTGCTTCGGCGCATCGCAATCGGCAAAACGCCGGCGCTGCGTTTCCAGGAGCGTGCCGACTTCATCGCGTTCCAGGCTTCTGACCGCTTCGACGATCGTCTGCACTTCCTGCACCTGCAGCAAGCTCTGTTTGCCGTCCTCCGCGGCAAACCGTTCCGGCGTAATAATCGAACGGCTGCCGAGCAGGAACTTGCGCTCCGCCATGTGATCCGCCGTATGGAACGATTTGACGACATCCTTCTGCGCATGCACCGTTTCGCCGACGCCGATCGTGACCGGCACCTTCGCGAATCTGTCGACGCACTCGACGATTTTCGCGCACAACGCCATCGTAGCCGGCTCGTTCCACGCCGATTCCGTACCGTGAAGCACGACGCCGTACCGGTCGTCCGCTTCTTCGAACATATAGCCGAATCCGCTGATGACTTCCTCCATGACGTTGCGTACCGCAAAACGTTTTATTTGGATTTCTTCGTCGGTCCAGATCGAGTCGGACTCCTCCATAAAATCCATTTCGGCGATGAGGCAGCGGAACGTCTGGCTGTCCGCCACCTCAATATGCAAGAGAGCAAACTGTTCGTCTTCCTCCCGGTTTCGCAAAAAGCCGTGCACCCACTTCTTGAGCATTTGATCCCGCATCGCAGGGATGCCGAGGTACAGCTGTTTGGCCAGCAAATGTTCATGCGCGATTTCTTGTTTAACCGCTCCAAGCAGCCGGTTCACGTCGTCTCGCGAAACCGGCTTAAGCAAATAGTCTTTAACGCCATAGCTCATGCACTGCCTGATGTAATCGAACTCCTCATACCCGCTCATGACGATGACCGGTATGCGCGAGAACTCCCGCACGCGGCGTATCAGGTCGAGACCGCTCATCTCCGGCATCCGGATATCGGTAATCATCAAATCGAACGCTTGCCGCCGAAGCGCCTCCAGCGCCTCTTCGCCATCCGTCGCCTCACCGGCGATCGTGAAGCCGAGCGGCTCCCATTCCAGCAAATATTTCATCGCTTTCAGCGCACCGGGCTCGTCGTCCACCAGCAGCACCTTCAACATGATTCTCACCACCCTCGACGGATCTGGACCATTCTTTTTGACACATTGCCTACTCATCCGCCGGAAGCTCGATCGTTGCCTTGAGCCCTTCGCCCGGTTCGCTTTTCAACCGGAGCCCGTAAGCCGGGCCGTATAAATGGCCGATTCGGCGATGAATGTTGCGCAGCCCGATACTTTTGCCTTCCGCGGAATCCGTTTCCTCGTTCATTCTTGCAGCCGTTTCGGCCAATCGTTCGGGAGACATGCCCGGTCCGTTGTCGGCCACCGTGACGCTGTACCGCTCGTCGTCCAATACTAGCGCATAGACCCGGATGTGCGTCTTCTTCTTGCTTTTCTCAAGCGCATGGACGATCGCATTTTCCACCAGGGTTTGCAGCGACAGACGCGGAACGGCGAATCTTTGCAGCTCCTTCGGCACTTCGATCCGGTAAGTCAGCCGCTCGCCGAAACGGAACTGCTGGATGCGCAAATACGTTTCGACAATTTCGAGCTCTTCGCTGAGCCTGACGATATGGCCGCCCCGCCCGAGCACATTGCGGAAGGATTGAGCCAGCAGATAGATGATTTCAGCGTTCGCCCCGTCCCCTCTCTCCAGCAAATTGCCGCGGATGGCGTTCAGCGTATTGAACAAATAATGCGGATTGATCTGGGTTTGCAGCGCATACAGCTCGGACTCCTTCGTCTTCAGCTCTAGCTCTTTGCTATTGATTTCCGCCTCGTACATATCCTTGATCAGCTTATCCATACGCTGCATCATGTCGTTGAATACGTGCCCGAGCTGGCTGATTTCATCGTTGCCCTTGATTTCGACTAACGACTGCAGATTGTCCGTGTTCGTCCTGCGGATTTTACTGACCAGCACCATAAGCCGCTTCGTCAGCCCTGTCGAGATCGCATACATGAGCATAACGGAAGCAAGCATCGCAGCGATAAAAAGAATGACGGCGATCCGCTGCATTTCGCTCACTTTGGAACGCAGCTCGTCGATCGGCGTCAGGTTGATGACCTTCAGGCCTCGTACGCTGGCCCGCGAACCGAGCTCTTTCATCGAGAGCAAATATTGCTTGCCCTCGTCCTTAAAGATTCCCGAATAGGAAGATACGTTCTCCAGCTGGTTATGGAACGGGTAATCGCTCAATCGCTGCTCCTGCCTGCTCCGCTCGTAATTGTCGACCACCACATGCCCGTCCGGCAGAACGATAATAAATCGCTGCTTCTCGTTCTCCTTGGCCACGAGATCGTACAGGACGAGATCGGCCAAATCGATGGCCATGTACATTTCGCCGCCGTTCGTCTCGCTGCTCGCCTTCTGCGTCAAGCGGAACACGCCGAACCGGTAGTACATGTCCTGCCCCAAATACGTCCACGTCTTCACGAGCGGTTTATCGGAACGTTTGCCCATCTTATACCACTCGGCTTGCCGCACGGAATCGTCGATCAGCTTGACGTCCGCGAATTGAAAGGTCGGATTGTCCGTATATACCATAACTCTCAGCACGTTGCGAAGCGATGCCCGCACCCAGTTGACGGAAGGCGTGTAATGGTCCAAATAGACTTCGTAAGAATCGAGATAGGAGTCGTATCGTTTGGTGATAAGCTCCTTCAAATCGGTGTTCGCATACTGCGCATCGACGACCTGCTCGTACGATTGCAGCATATTGTCGACGTTCTCCGCCAGCTGGGAGACCGCGTAGCCGACGTCCTCCTCCATCTTCTTGATCAGAAGATTGCTGCTGTAGCGCGTCGTCAGAAAAGTTAGCGACCCTAGCAAGATGATGGCGACCAGCGTATTGGCCATAAATATTTTCGTGCGGATTTTCAAGCGTGACCACGCCTTTCCTGCCGCCTATCGATGCGGGTCTTATATAGAAACGCCGAACACCCTGCCGCGCGCAGGATGTCCGGTATCCGTCATTCGGTTATTTAACCGTCTTATTGTAGCTGTCGACATAAGTCTTCCACGTGTCGGTCCACAATTGCTCCAGCTTCTTCTGACCGCCTTTGTCGATTTCGGCGACAAGGCTCGACCATGCCTTCTCGAATTCCTCCGGGGACTTCGCCAAAATAACCTTCGGCGTTTCCTTCACCCAGATGCCTTCGATCTTCTTGAAGATGGCGTTCACTTCCTCCGGCGCATTCAGTTGCCACAAGTATGCGGGGATGTATTCCGGCTTCGGCAGGAAATCCGCCCACACCTTCTTGCCGTATTTCGCCAAAATGTCCTTCGTCGGCTGATCGTAGTTTTTCTGAATAAACGCTGTCGTAGTCGGCGTCGCATAGTCGCCGTCGTCAAGCTTGGCGCCGTCGCCGAAGCTGAATCGGGTGTAAATGCCGCTCGTGCCTTCCTTGACCGCATAATCGGGATCCGCCTTCACCTTGTCGATGTACTCTTGCTTGCGTACGCGCTTTCCATCGACGAGATCGTAATGCTGTCCCTCGATGCCCCAGTTGATCAGCTTTTGCCCTTCGTCGGTAAAGAGGAAATCGATAAACTGGATGATCCGCTCCGGGTTCTTGGCATTTTTGGTAATGCCCCAGTTGTTGTTCGAGCCGCTGGCTACAACGGTGTTGGAATGATCCGCAACTTTATCGTTGAAATACACGGACAGTTTGGCGTATTGCTTGCTTGCTTTGCCCGCCGCTACAAGGGATTGCTCCGGACTGGTCAGCACCCACTGCGGCACGTAGCCGGCAAGTACGCGGCCTTGCGCAATTTTAGCGCCCATCGTTTCGTAATTCAAGCTGAAAATTTCTTTGTCGAGCATGCCGGCATTTTGCAGCTTGTTCAAAAATTTGTAGTAATCCTTCGTAAAATCGGCTGTCAGCGCCAGATGAACATTATTGGAAGCGTCGATGTAGAAACGGCCGTGATCCGGCAAACCCGCGGCATTGATCGCCGGGTTGTTGAACGTAAGGTCGGGACCCGCTCCAGAGAACGCAACGACCTCTTGGCCGTCGACGGTCGGATGTTTGTCGTAGTACGCTTTCAGTACGTCAAACAATTGATCGAGCGTCTTGACTTCCGGATAACCGGCTTCCTTCAGCACATCGTACTGAACGGCAAACGAGGATTGCACGTTGGCCGGCGTCTCTTGCGCGAGATTGACGTTGTACAGCGTATAAATGTGGCCGTCCTTGTCGCGCAGCAGGTCATAAAACTTGCCGAATTTCTTCTTGATGTTCGGCCCGTATTTGTCGATCAGCGTTTCGAGCGGAATGAGCGCCCCGCCGTCGCGGTATTTCTCGGCGCGCCCGTATGTAACGACATCCGGATAATCGCCCGATGCCAGCCATATGTCGTACTTCTGCTGATCGGACGGAAGGACGGGAACGTATTCGAACTGGACGCCTGTTTTCTCCGTAAGCAGCTTGCCGATCGGCGTATCCCATTTTAATTTCGGGTCGGACGTGCTGATCGTATACTTCGCGGTTTCCTTGGCTGCATTCGCCTGGGAGCCGGCCGACGGCTGCGGAGAAGTACTTCCTTCTTCGTTCTTTCCGCAGGCAGCCAGAACGGAGGAAACGAGCACAACGGACATCGTAACGGCCAATCCTTTTTTCATGCATGACACCCTCTCTTATTGGAATTATATCATCGAAGCGGCAGGCCGTCTTACAACCGCACGCTTCGTCGATCGCCGCGTCTTGGCCGGCCGATCCATTCAAGCGCTTTCATAACGCAGGGAAAGAGCGAAGCTGCTACTCTTTCATGGATCCGACCATAATGCCCTTGATGAAAAAACGCTGCATGAACGGGTAGACGAACAAGATCGGCAGCGTGACGATGATGGTCATCGTTGCGCGAATCGATTGCGGCGTCGTCGCCCGGAGCACCTCTTTATCGACGTAGCCGGTTGCGTTGGAGGTCACCTGCGACGTCGATTGAATCAATATTTTCATCAGCTCGTACTGCAGCAGACTTAGATTGGGCCTCGTATTGTATAAGTAATTATCGAACCATGCGTTCCAGTGGCCTACCGACACGAACAGCGTCACCGTTGCGAGCACGGGCAAGCTGCAAGGGATCGCGATCCGGTAAAAGAGCTGCAAATCGCTCGCGCCGTCGATTTTGGCCGACTCCATCAACCCTTCCGGAAGCGAGTCGAAGTATGAACGGATTATCAGAGCGTTATAGACGCTGATCAGTCCGGGAATGATGTACACCCAGAACGAATTCGTCATCCCTAAGCTTTTGATAAGCAAATACCCGGGAATGATACCGCCGCTCACGTACATGCTGATGATCAGAATGAAATTGAGCCACTTGCGCAAGACGTATTCCCTGCGGGACAGCGTAAAAGCTAGCATAGCCGTGCAGGCGACCGACAGAAACGTACCGGCCAGCGTCCGTACGACCGAGCGGAGCGTCGCGCCGAGCAGGCCGTCGTTCTGAAAGACGATGAGATAATTGTTCCAAGTAAACGCGTTCGGCCACACATACACCTGCCCGCGAATCGTGTCCATCGGATCGTTCAGCGAAACCGCGAACAGATTGAGAAACGGGTACAAGGTGGCGATGCCGAGCAACGCAAGCAGCAAATAGTTGAAGCTGTCAAACACATATCCGGCCGTTCCATACGATTTGCGCATGTCCGTCCCTCCTTAAACGATTCTGGCTTGTCCGGCTTTTCTGGCGAAGTAATTCACCGTGAACACAAGCACGAGACTCACCAGACTTTTGAACATGCCGAGCGCCACGCCCACCGAATATTGCCCCGATCCGAACGATAAATTAAGCGCATACAAATCGAGCACTTCCGAATAATCGATCACAAGCGGGTTGCCGAGCAAAAATTGCGATTCATAGCCCGTATTGATCAGCGAGCCGACCGATAAAATAAGCAGAATGATTGCCGTAGGCAGCAAGCCCGGAATGGAAATCCGCCACATTTTTTGCCATCGTCCCGCTCCATCCACCTCCGCAGCCTCGTACATCTCCGGATTCAAACCCGAAATCACCGCAAGATAGATGATCGTGCTCCAGCCGAGCTCCTTCCATAAGCCGACTACGGTATGAATGACCCAGAACCACTCGCCCTTGCCCATAAAATAAATAGGCGTGTCAATCAGACCGAACTTCATCAGCATCTGATTCACGAACCCGCCGTCCGGCGACAGAAAGGTCAGCACGATGTTGGCGATGACGACCATCGAGACGAAGTGCGGGATGTAGGTTACCGTCTGTATCGTCCGCTTGAAGAAACTGACGCGCACCTCGTTAAGCAATAGCGCCAGCCCGATCGCCCCGCCGAAACCGACAATCAAGCTCATGAAGCTCATGACGAGCGTATTGCGGAGGACAAGGTAAAAATGATCGTCCTCGAACAGCAGTTTGAAGTTATCGAAGCCGACGAACGAGCTGCCGAGTATGCCTTTGGCCGGATAATATTTTTGAAACGCCATAATCCAGCCCCACAGCGGAACGTAGCTGAACAGAATGAGCAGCAGGACGAACGGAACCGACATGAGCAACAGCTGGTACTGCGAGGCGAGCTTCCGAAACGCTCCTTTTGGGCTTCCCGCATTGCGATGAACGGATAACGATTGTTTTACCGGTATGTTAGCGATGTCGCTCACCCCTTGTCTTCACATGCTTCCCCGAGTGCTTTCCGGGTGTGTCTTCATTATGAGCCGCCTGCAACCGCCGCAACAACCCGGCTAGCTGTACGATCGCCCCCGTGAAGTTGTACTTCCTCCGATATCCGATCCGGAATGATCGGCATAACAAAAACACCGGAACCGCTCTTCATGAAGGCGGATCCCGGTGTTTTTCGCTACCTTTTTACTCTTTCGTGCAACGCCGGCACAGAACGCACAAGCCTCATCGCCCGGCGGGAATCCCGGCTTGCCGGAGCCGGACGCTCTCTTCCGTCCATAATGCTCAAGCTGCCTGGGCGGCCTCCAGCCGCTTGACCAGCTCCCGGACGACGGCAACCGTATCCGCAAAATACGGACGGTAGTCGAGCTCCGCAACGAAGTCGAGAAACGTCCGGCCGGCCTTCAGCACCTGCTCCCTATACGCTCGCGCATCCACAACGAAATGATCCAAGGTCCTGTACTCGTCCCCTTGGCGTTCATCTACCTCCCGAATGTCCAAGCGGCCGCCATCCGTATGTTTCGCCGCGAACGAAAACCCTCTGCATTCCGGGTCTCCGCAGCCGCATACGAAGAAAGGCATCCTCATCCACTCGTCGGCAGGCGCCCAGCGGTTCGGCTCCGTATCCTCGAGAGCGCTCAACAACAGCGCAGGGAGCCCGACGTCGACGCAAACCGGCTCTTCGACCAGCACGCTGCCTTCGATCTCGAAGCGGACATCGGCATGGATGATTTGTAAATCTTTATCGAACGACAAATTGGCAAAAGATAATGTCAGCATCTCCGTCTCCTCTTCCCGTTTGCGCCATCGCTGCCGCAAAAGGAACTTTAGCGTAATCGTATCATCTTGCGGCGGCGGCTGACAACCCGCCT
This sequence comes from Paenibacillus litoralis, assembly GCF_046244365.1. NCBI lineage: Bacteria > Bacillati > Bacillota > Bacilli > Caryophanales > Paenibacillaceae > Paenibacillus > Paenibacillus litoralis. The sequence continues at coordinate 6,926,416 of NZ_CP176395.1, forward strand.
CCTTGCGCCGGCTTTTTTCGAAGGATTCCTCCCACAACATTCAGGTTAAAATTACCAATTATTTTTGGAGTAACTTTTCTGAATTGGTTCATAATACCTGTACAGGAGGTGATAATGATGGCTCAAGGACAAGGACAAAACCGCTCCAGCAACTCTCTTGTCGTCCCTCAAGCAAACGCTGCTCTCGATCAGCTGAAATATGAGGTGGCGCAAGAACTGGGCATTCAAATCCCGCAGGACGGATACTACGGTTACATGGCTACTCGCGACACGGGTGCGATCGGTGGTTATATCACACGCCGCCTCGTACAAATCGCCGAGCAGCAATTGGCAGGACAATTCTCCCGCTAAACACATAACGCTTCGAATGAAAAAGGTGACTACCGTCACCTTTTTTCATGTTTCCATAGCCGATGCCGGGCAAGCGGCAACTAAAAAAGCGCCTCGGCAGAGGCGCATTACGATTATTATAAGGAATTAGTGCTAATGCAGTTCTTTTTCTTTTACGCCCTTGCGCGAGTCTTTGGAAACAAACAGCGTAGCCATGTTGTAGTTCGATTCGAACTGGACGCTTGCGTGAAGCGTATTCTGCTTCAGCGCAAATTCGAACACGATTTCACCGTGCGTCCAGTGATGCTTGTGGCGAAGGGCTTCCATCGCCATCTTGCGGAACGATTGCAGATGCGTCTCCGACAGCCCGGCGTCGCTCACTTGCAGCAAGCCGCCTTTGCTCTCGACCGGATAGTGGCGGCATCCGAATTTGCCAACGATATTGTTGCGGATCTGCACGAACACCACGCCCGACGTCATCCGGCTCAACTCTTCCTTTACTTCGCGGAAAACGACTTCAAGTTGCTTAGTCAATGGCAGTTGTTCCAAATACATCAAATTCCCTCCTTTCGCTAGTAGGATGGTAAATTCGACTCAGTTGTGTAAAATATATGTAAGTTATGCAGGTCTTATGTCACATTATACGAGGACCTCTTTCCTAATTCAACACTAATTTGCATATTTATGAAAAATTAGGCACAAACGCGAAAAAAGACGGCGAATGCTCGTCCGTCCCGGTCTATAGCCCTATTCAAGGGTGATGGATGAAGATTTCCGTGCCAGCCATACCGGGATGCATCCCTTACCTTCCGAACGGCACGTAGTCCTCTTTATTCAGTTCCAGCAGCTTGGCGATCGGAATGCCGGTGTTCTCGTGAATATCAAGCATCGTACTCTTCGGGTTCCGCTTTACGTAATCGCGCACCTGTATATACATTTCGTTCTGAACGGTCTGACAATCGCTGCAGTATGGCGTTCTCGTCTGCAAATAGAGAGTTCCGCATCTCTTGCAATTTCCCAGTGTCATCGGACTCACTCTCCCTTTCCTATCTCCCTATCTTTCGATCCCTCGACATAAGACGCATCTATCGTTCGATCCTGACAATTTTTTCTACAGCATTCGCACCGTCATCCGTCAATGCGGGGGTGCCTATATATTTATTATAAAAGGGCACCACGGCCTATACTAGGGTTTCTGGCACTAGCCGCGGGTACTAAATTTCATAGACCAATCGATAAGGCGATGGTATAATCTAGGATACATATCAATGTCATGTCGAAGGAGTTGTCGAACGTATGGGTTGGTTCTACGGAAAATCTTTCAAGAGAAAGCTCCAAATCGGCTGCTATGCGCTGGTGACGGTTTTATCGGTTTTGTTCGTCATCTTCACGCATTCATGGCTGGGCGTTCTTCTTGTGCTCGCGTTTTTCGGACTCAGCTATCCTTTTATTAACTGGTTGGAGAGAGCGCTTACAGAACCGATCGACAACATCACCAGAAGCGCGATGAACATCGCCAAAGGCGATTTTTCGCAGAAAGTGTACATAAATTCCGACGACGCCCTTGGCGAGCTGGCCGATTCCTTCAACAAGATGATCGACAGGCTGAAGGACATTTTGAAGGAAACGTCAGCGACCTCCAAGACGGTAGCGGAAGCAAGCCAGGACAGCTTCCTGCAGAACAAGAACCTGATGGAAGTCATCGGACAAGTGACGACATCCGCAGGCGAGCTGGCTGCCGGAGCCAATCAAATTTCGGAAGAGGTAGGGAACATCTCCGTTGCGATCAAGGATATCGAAACGCGCGTTACCGATTACGCGCATTCGACCAAGGACATGAACCTGCACTCCGACAAAATGGTGGATCTCGTCGATAAAGGACGGGTAGCGGTCGAATCTCAAAATGAAGGGATGAAACGTAACGTAGAAGCGACGACCATGGTGTCGTCGGCCATCGATCTTCTGGCCAAGCAAGCGAACAATATCTCGCGCATTACGCGCACGATATCCGATATTGCCGAGCAGACGAACCTCCTCTCGCTCAACGCTTCCATCGAAGCGGCACGCGCCGGCGAGCACGGCAAAGGGTTTGCCGTCGTCGCCCAGGAGGTGCGCAAACTCGCCGTGGAATCGACGGCGTCGACCAAAGAAGTATTCGGCCTGGTTCGCAGCATCCAGCAAAGCATCGACCAAGCGCTTCACAACATTCAAACGAATGAAAGCATCGTTCGGGAGCAAACGACGCTGATCTCCGAGACGGAGAAAATTTTCTCTGAAATCGTCGACAGCATTCAATTCATTACGAAGCAGATTTACTCCTTCGCCAAGGAAAGCGACTTGATGCTGGAACGGGCGCAAACCATTTCGGCGACGATGGAAAACATCTCGGCGATTACGGAGGAATCCGCCGCCGGTACCGAAGAGGTTTCCGCTTCCATGAACGAGCAGATCGCCGCGGTGCAAGGCATGGTCAAGCAGTCCGAAAATATGGCCTCTTCGGCCAATCAGCTTCAGAAAGCGATTCAAATTTTCAAGCTATAGCGTTCGAGCCGAAGGCTGCCTGCGGGCAGCCTTTGCTGCTTGCCGGGAACCCCGCCCTTGATCGAAGGCCGGCCGTATGTTTAAATGAATGCATGTAGCACAGGCAGAAAGGCGGTTTATTCGATGAAACCTTTACAAATCTCGCCGGATACGGCGGTAAAGCTGGCAAAAGCGCTTGGCGTGCCGCTTGAGCATTTGATGCATATGCCGCAGCATATATTGCTGCAGAAGATGGCGGAGCTGGCCAAGCAAACGCCGGCGGAATCCGCAAGCCCGGACAAGAGCGGTCCGGAGCAGCAATCATGATTCCTTTTGCCAACACTTGGCCGTACGAAACGATGGGACAAGACATTTACGTGCAGGAATGCCCGTTTTGTCAAGCCGCTAACGTTCTGCTGAAATTGAAAAAGGAAGAGCTGCCGGAAATCCGGGACGGACGCAAGAAGCTTCTCGTCTTCCCGTGCTGCCATAACAAAATGACGGTTGTCGATACGGATAACGATTACTTGCTCAGCGACCGGCCGATTCGGAACGGCAAGATGTAATCCGGGATACCGGCACAAAGCGAAAAAGCCCATTGAAAGAACGAATAAACCTCCGAATCCATATAGCGGATCGGAGGTTTATTCGTTTGCTTTCGCATCACTACGTATGTACGATGAAGGACTACTTCGTGTTTTGTTTCATTTCATCAGGCAGCTCCATTTGAGCCTCGATCATATCTTCCCGCGTGGCGACCCATTGCTCCCGGCTGGCGCGAATCATTGCGGAGTCCATGATTTTCTTGTCGTTGATTACCCGCCCGAACCATAGAACCGCATCCTTATACTGTCCGGTCCGCCGGCTCAGCTCCCCGATCAAATACATCAGCCTGGCGTTATTCACATCCGCGCCTTCCGTTTCGTAAACCTTGACGTAAGCGCTTAAAGCATGTTCCAGGAAACGCTGCTCCTGCTCGCGGTCTCCCTTCTCTCTCCACAGCCAGGCGATATGGTGAAGCATGCCCGCAATAATCCGGTCCTTCTCCTGCTTGATCTGCGCGCAGAGAAGGGCGAGCTTGAACGTCTGCATCGCCTCGTCCCAGCCGCGTTTGCCCCCGTAATCCCGCATGGACCAGTTGCTCCTCACTCTCTCTTCGAACGTTTTCCGCTGCGATGCGGTGAACCGGTCGGAGAAGTTTTCGGTGCTGGCAAACCCGCAGACCGGGCACACCTTGACCACATAGTAGTCCGGGTTTACTTCTTTATACCTTAAATAAAAGTCCGTATCGCTGCCGCTCGGCTTTTTGAAGCTTGGCCGAACGCGCGAGGATTCAAAGACGCTTTCGCAATACATGCAGGTCACTTGCGTTTGAAATAACGGTTCGACAGCCGTCATCCGCCGATCATCCTTTCCTTCTTAACCGTAAGTGGCACAATTGCCAGGATAGGTGCAGGTCAAGCTTAGCCGGACGAATCGTCCGTGTTGACAAAATGATAAGCCGGCCCTTGCAGCCGCTCAAGCACCACCTGCCGGAGCGTCTCGTCGATCCCGATCTCTTCGAGCGCCGCTTTCATACAGCTCAGCCACGCATTCGCGCGCTTCGGCGTGATCGGGAACGGCATGTGCCGCGCACGCATCATCGGATGGCCGTATTCGTCCGAAAATAACGAAGGTCCGCCGAAAAATTGCGAAAGAAACATGAACTGCTTGTCCATGACCGGCAAAATATTTTCGGGAAACAAAGGGCCCAGATCGGGATGCGCCTGCACCTTCGGATAGAACGCTTCAACGATACGGCGAACGGCCTGTTCGCCGCCGATCGCTTCATATATGGTCAACTTGTTCGCTTCGCTCATAGGATCGTTCTCCTGCTGTGGAATGGCTGCTCGTCCCGAATCCATACGGGGCGCCAGCGGAAACTTTTACGTTTACTCGTATTGTAGCATAAAGCGTCATGGATGTCCTTGTTCATTCATATCTTGAAGTGTAGTCTGTCCGCCGACCAGCAGGTTCAATCAAACGCCGGACAGCCGGGAGGTACTTGATGCGCTTAAAGCCATTTCATATGCTAGCTCTGGCGCTGCTTGCGGTGGGGCTTTTCATGATCGCATTCCCCTCTGAGGGAACGGCAGCGGCAACGAGAGGCATCGCCATTTGGTGGGACGTGCTGTTTCCCGCCCTGTTCCCCTTCTTCGTCATTGCGGAGCTGATGCTCGGCTTCGGGCTGGTACACTTTTTCGGCATGCTGCTCGATCCGCTCATGAGGCCTTTGTTCCGCGTCCCCGGCATCGGGGGCTTCGTAATGGCCATGGGCTTTGCATCCGGTTATCCGGTCGCCGCGCGGCTCACCTCCCAACTATGGGATCAAAACCTTGTCAACCGCGAAGAAGGCGAGCGTCTGGTCGCATTCACGACGACATCGGATCCGATTTTTTTGATCGGCGCCGTGTCGGTCGGTTTCTTTCACGATGTCAGGCTGGCTGTCGTGCTGGCTGCCGCTCATTACGGGAGCGCCGTGCTGCTTGGCTTCCTCATGCGGTTTCACGGCCGGGGAGGGAAAGCGGAGCCAACCTCATCAAGCCGTTCGTACAAGCGCCCCCCCAAAGAACAATCGCTGCTCAAACGGGCCTTCGCCGCTATGCACGAGGCAAGGCTGCGAGACGGGCGCGTAGTCGGCACGATGCTCAATCAGGCGATCAAAATCGCCATTCAGCTCATTATGGTCGTAGGCGGACTGGTCGTTTTTTTCTCCGTCGTGCTCGAGGCCATGCGCGTCACTCACTTTCTCGACTATTTATCCGCCGCCATCGGCACCATACTGGGCTTGTTCGGCATGCCGGGGCCGCTCGCCGAAGCCATCATCAGCGGATTGTTTGAAGTCACGCTCGGGGCGAAAGCGGCCGGAGCCGGAGGCGCCTCCATACCGCTCATGTACCAAGTGTCTGCCGCTGCATTCGTGCTCTCTTGGGCCGGCTTTTCCGTCCATGCGCAGATCGTCAGCTTACTCTACCGCACTCCCTTCCGCTATACGCCATTCGTTGTTGCGCGGCTCCTTCACGGTATTTTATCGGCCGGCGCGGTACTTCTTCTTTGGGACCGGCTGCAGCCCGTACAATCCGCCGCATTGACGGCGCTGGCCTCGCTTAGGTCTTCAGAAGGAGGTCCTCGCTTGGAATGGGGAACCGCATTGCCCGCGCTGCTTATGCTGTTTGCCGCAGCCGTCGCCCTGCTTCTCGCTTTTTCCGTCATCTTTGCAATAATCAAAGGGATAGGGAAACGATTTTCCTCCTGAGCCTGTCTTATACATAAGATGGTGCCTACAGCACAGGATAAGCATTGTGTTCTAAAAAGTAATTGTTTATTATGAAATTAGTCCATCCGATGGATGGCAATTCCAACAACTTGGTGATCCTATGAAATGGAACGATGTCCTTACGCAAGATATGGTCATACCTGATACCGATTGCCAGCTGATCGTCGTCGGCGAGACGAAGGAAGGCGGGCCGTTCTGCTATGAGGACAGCTTTCGCATCGAGAAGGTGACCGACAAGCAATTGACGGTCAGCTTTGACATTCGCGCTCAAAATCCGTTCGACCGATTGGAGCACGTCACCTTCGTGGAGTATTCGTTCCGCGAACGCGGCGTCCAATTTTATTCGTTCGTGCAGCTGCTCCAAATGGAAACGCATAAAGGCAAATGCTTGCTGACGCTATCGGCGCCGGAAGAGCTGCATCTTTTTCAAAATCGAAGGTATAACCGGATAACGCTACCCGTCAAAACGCCTGTCATGTGCAAAATCGTGGGCATCCGCTCCAATTCGGCAAAGCACGGCATTTCGTTTACGGGAACCATGCTCGATTTATGCGCAGGCGGACTAGCCCTCGTCACCAATTCCCGTATGTTTAAACCGCTCTTCCTGGAGGTATCGTTTCACCTGCCGGATGAGGAGGAGAAGTTTCTAGTATCGGGCGAGGTGCTCCGCGTTACCCCTTACAGCATCGATTCCTACAGGGTCGCGCTCGAATTCCGCGATACTCCGGAATCGCTGCTGCAACGAATCCATGCTTACTGCGAGCGGCACGCATGAGCAGCAAGTCCTTGGCCCGCCGCTTACGAAATTCGCTTTTGGCATACGCTTTATAGATTGAGGAGGACTGTCGCTTGAACTATTTCGTTGTGGACCGCGGGGACGAGGCTTCCCAGCGTCTAGCCGAACACTTTCACAAGCTCGCTGCCAACCATGGACTGAAGCTGGACGAGGACAAGCCCGATATCGTCCTTTCGATCGGCGGCGACGGCACCATGCTGCATGCCTTCCACAAATTCGTTACGAAGATCGATCATATCGCTTTCGTCGGGATCCACACGGGCCATCTCGGATTTTTCGCCGACTGGAAGCCGGACGAAATCGAGTATCTTCTGGCGCTAATGATTCAGCCCGCCCCCATCAGCAAGCTAAAGATCGTTCAATATCCGCTGCTCGATATTTCGATTACGACGGAAACCGGAACCGAATCGCATTTGGCCTTGAACGAGTTTACGCTGAAAGGCGTCGAGAAGATGCTTGTGGCGCAGCTCAACGTTAACGACGAGATGTTCGAAATGTTCCGCGGCGACGGCATCTGCATATCGACGCCATCCGGCAGTACCGCCTACAACAAAAGCTTGGGCGGCGCGCTGCTTCATCCTGCTATCGAAGCCATTCAGATCGCCGAAATCGCCTCGATCAACAACCGCGTCTACCGGACGCTCGGCTCTTCGATGATTTTGCCCAAGCATCATCATTGCGATATTTACCCGAAAGGGAAGCATCAATTGGTGTTATCCGTCGACCATAACCTTTCGCTCCGCAACGACGTCGTTTCCGTCCGCACGATGGTCTCGACGCAAAAAGTACGGTTCGCCCGCTACCGTCCTTTTCCGTTCTGGGATCGGGTGCGCGAGGCGTTCATCGGGTTCGAGGAAAAATAAAAAAGCAGGGTAGCATAGCGATTAATGAGTGAGAAAAGTAGAATGTCCGGCTGAACTACGTAGAGGGTATCCCTTTCCGGCCGCTCTTGTGTTCGGGAAATTTGGATTGAAAGCCGCCTAACCGCGGACATTTCCCGCCCACAAAGGCGATCGCTTGCGCTCCTCCAAGGGACACCCCCTACTTCCGTCAGCTGACATTCCTATTTTTCAACCGCAACCGAAACCGCAGGGGCTCCCCCTGCTTTTTTCTTTTTTGGGGTGGTAAGGCGAAACAAAAAAGAGCACGCTCCGGAAATCGTGCTCCTTTAAGCAAGGCTCATTAAGCCGGCCATTTATGATAGATCAATACGTTTTGCTATACGAATCCTTCTTGGCCGCGTCGATTAACAGCAGAACGGCCGTTATCAGATGCATGATCATCCCGACGAACGGAATCCACGCGATACAGGACGTAATGATCCCGACGACGCTCCCCGCCTTGCCGGATCTTTCGTTCACCGAAATGACCAGCGTGACGATGTGCAGGACAAGCATAATGATCAGCGGCACCCAAGAGAGGGAAAGGACGATGAGTCCCCCCAGAAAGGGAATGCCCAATAGCGCTTCCAGTCCGCCCGTTATCCATTTCATTAGCTTTGACGTTGGCATCTGCAAGAACCTCCTAACGTTATCGCTTTCGCTTATCCATTAGAATATGACGAAGCAGCCGCACACTATACCAAACCGCCATGAAATATGCGTCAGCCCCTCCCGCTCCCTTCCCGGCACAACCGTTTACCTACCCGACTTCTTCCTCGCGCTTCGGATTTCTGCGGTATTCCGTCGGCGTCACGCCGGAAAACCGTTTGAACGTGCGGTTGAACGAACTCATCGTTTGATAACCGACGCTCGTCGCGATATCCTGCACCTTCATTTCCGTATTCATGAGCAGATCCATCGCTTTCTTGACCCGGAAATCGCCGACGAAATCGACGAAGTTGGTCCCTGTTCGATCTTTGAAATAAGTGGACAAATACCCGCCGGTAATGTTCAAATGGCCCGCTACAAGATCGAGCGTTATATCTTCCGCGTAATGCCGCTCCAAATAATCGTTCACGAAGCTGACGATCGGATCGTGCTCTTCCTTTTTCAGCCGGATCATGAGTGCGGCCTCGCCGACCACCGTTTGAAAATACCCTTCCAATTGCTCCATCGTTTGCAGCTGGGGGATCGCCCCCGGCATCCCGCTTACGGCGCGCGTATCCAGCTGCATATCGTGCAGCAGACGGACGATCTTGTCGGTCATCTCCTCGGCGAAGCGGTGAAAACGGAGCGTGCTCGCCTGCTTTTTGGCCATTTGCCCCATGATGCGCCGGAGCGATTGCAGGACAAGGCTTTCGTTGCCCTCGCGCAGATTGACGTTGATCTCCTGCTCGATTCCTCCGTTCAACAGGAACGGTTCCTCCTTGCCGTCGCCCCCGTAAAGCACTCTTGTTTCGTCGTCGAACGGTCGCTGCTTGACGCGCAGCAGCACTTCCTCATACGCCGCGGTCATCTGCGCGGAATGCTCGTAAACCGAGCTCACGGCAATCGTAAAGAAGCAGTACCCTTTGTCCGTCGCCAGCACCGTTCGGATGTGCTCCAGCATCTGCTTCCAGCGCTCGTCCTCCCCGTCCGCATATACGATCGAAAGAATTTGATTGGCTTCGATCTGAAACGTTTGCGCATCCTCGAATTCTTTGCCGATCGCCTGGTTCAAATATTCGCGGATGAAATAAGCCGCCCTCTCCTCCTCGCCGCGCATATCCTCCCAGAACGTCATTTTGAAGGTCAGCTGAAACAGCAGGAAGCGGAAAGGCTTGTTGTCGGCTTCCGCAGACGCGGCATCGCGGTTGTCGCTGCGTATTTTTTTCATCCTATTAATAAACGAATGGTAGCGCAGCAAGCTCTTCTTTTCTTCGAGATCGCTTAGCGCGTCCTTGTTAAGCTTCAGCATCCTGCCAATGTTCTCGCTGATGAGCTCGAATTCGCTGAAGGTCCCACCCGGCTCTTTTTTCTCGTTGAGGTGGCGGATCGATTCGACGATTTTTTTGACCGGATTGTTGAACCGCATGCTGAAAAACACGGAAGCCGCAATGCTGATAATAACCGAAACGATCAGCAGCGCAACAAGCGTTACATTGTACCGGAGCTGCGAGGAAATACGGTCGTCGGGAACGATGTTCACGTACGTAAAGCCGGTATTCGCCCCTTTTTCGTAAAAATAATAAAAATGATCGGTTTTCACCCAGTCCTTGCCCGGCTCCAGCTCGGGAAGCTTGCGCTCGCCCGTGGAATCGGACGTAAACACCGGCATCCCCTGCGGGTCGAGGATATAGAAGTTATCGTTGATGGATAGGTGCAGCGCTTGGTACAGCTGTTTGGCGTCGATGAAGGCGAGTATGACATACCCGGGATATACGCTGCTTTTAACCATATAAGGAATAACAAGACCGGTTCGCAGGACGGGCGGGATGCTGGACGCTTGTTCGAATTCGGCTGCCGGGTACAGCTTGAAGGCGAACGAGCTCTCGAATTCCTTTTGCCAGAACGCGTATGTAAAATTCGCATGGGTATAGTGCTCGCCAAACATGCCTTCGGGCGAGGCTCCGCGCGATTTTTCCAGAACGAGCGACAGCTTCTTATCGTAAACGAACAAATTGTTCAGGAACAGCTGCGGGTTGGACACCGTATTCTGCAAATCCGTCATCAGCTTGTACGTTTCCGTGTAATCGACCGCTTGCCGTCCGGCATTCTGGAAGTAGGCATTGCTCAAATACATGTTAAGCGCAACGTTGTTGAGCAGCTGAAAATATTGCTCGAAGCTGTTCGTCGTACTCGCCATGTTCGTGTTGTTGTATTTGAGGATTTCCTCATGGATGTCCTGGCGGAACAAACGGAGCGCAAACATATTGAACGAGACGAACAACAAAATAATGATCAAAAAATGAATAAGCAGCTTGACGAAAACGGAACGCATTTTCAATTTGACCTGCAGTGCGGTTCGCATCATACCGACTTTCCTCCCGATTTCGGTTATTACTTTTACGGAAACTGTGCAAATCTTCGAATCCTTCGCAAAATAACGCGGAATCGGCAAATTTGCCGATAGGCGTGCCCAGATCATTTTTATAATATAAGCTTGCACCCAAAAGCAAGAGGCAGTTTTTACAAATTTTTCTGAAGGGGGATCAAAGCCTTGGAAATGAAAGCGGAAACAAAGTCGTTGCCGGCAATCCGCGATAATGCCATACCTGATAAAAAGAAGGCTTTGTCCGCACGTCTGTGGAGAGAGCGCTATTTATTCCTGCTGCTTCTGCCGGGACTGGCGTATTTCATCGTGTACAAGTACGTTCCGATGGGCGGAAATGTAATGGCGTTTCAGGATTACAGCGCCTTCCGCGGGTTCTGGCACAGCGAGTGGGTCGGGTTCAAGCATTTTGAGAAAATATTCAGCGATCCCGAGGTCGTACGCGTGCTCTGGAACACGCTTTATCTTTCGTTCCTGCAGATTGTGTTCGCTTTTCCGATCCCGATTATATTGGCGCTCATGCTCAATGAGCTGAGGAACGACAGATTCAAGCGCATCATTCAATCGATCGTCTACTTGCCTCACTTCATTTCTTGGGTCGTCGTCATCGGCCTCGTTACCGTATTCCTCAAATCCGAAGGAATCGTCAATAAACTGCTCGGCCTGGCCGGCATCGAGGCGATCCCGTTCCTGCAGGAGCCAAGCTGGTTCATGCCGCTGATCGTCCTTGAAGTCATCTGGAAAGAGTCCGGATGGGGAACGATCATTTTCCTGGCCGCGCTGGCCGGGGTCGACCCGAATTTGTACGAAGCGTCCGTCATTGACGGCGCGAACCGCTGGAGGCAGATGTGGCACATTACGCTGCCCGCCATTCGAGGCACGATTGTCATTTTACTAATCTTGCGTCTCGGCAGCGTGCTCGATTCCGGCTTCGAACAAATCTTCCTTATGCTTAACCCGTTCAACAAAGATATCGGCAACGTGCTCGACACGTACGTGTATTACAAGGGTCTCGGCGAATCGGAGTACAGCTTCGGCACGGCGGTCGGCCTGTTCAAATCGTTCGTCGGCTTGATTCTGATTATGGGGGCCAACAAGCTGGCCAAACGATTCGGCGAAGAAGGCGTCTACTAAATCGTTAAAGAAGCTGTGTTAGGAGATGACACTATGGTCCGCAAAAAAAGCATATCCGGCATTACGGCTGATTGGCTGAATATTACCATTCTCGTTCTCGTTGCCTTGACGATGCTGTTCCCGTTCTACTACATGGTCATCGTCTCGTTTACCTCCTACGCGGAGTTCGTCAAGTCGGATCTGCTCCTCTACCCGAAAAGCTTCGTCCTCGACGCGTACGATTACATTTTCAAATCCAAAGCGTTCGTCCGCTCGCTAGGGGTAACGGCGTTCATCACGGTTGCCGGGACGTTCGTCAGCCTGCTATTCACCTCGATGATGGCTTATGCGCTTTCGCGTAACATTACCGGCAAACGTTTCTTTCTGTTTATCGTGCTGTTCACGTTTCTGTTCGGCGCGGGCCTCATTCCGACCTATATGGTCGTCAGCGCTACGGGACTGCTGAATTCGTACTGGGCGTTAATTATTCCAGGGGCGATCAACGCCTATACGCTGATCGTGATGCGGCAATTTTTCTTGAATATCCCTCACGAGCTGACCGAATCGGCGCTGATCGACGGAGCCAACGATTTGCAAATCTACGTGCGGATCATCCTTCCGCTTTCGAAGCCGGTTCTCGCCACCTTCGGACTGATGGGTGCAGTCGGGCATTGGAACACCTGGTTTTCCGCCATCATTTATTTGAGCGATCCGGCCAAATGGACCGTTCAGGTCATTTTACGGCAAGTCGTCATTCTGAGCCAGTCGTCCCATGTGTTAACCGAGGGCAATGAAGCGGCGCGCTCCGCTCATATGCCGCCTCCGGAGACGATCGGCATGGCTGCCATTCTCGTCGCCACCATCCCGATTCTGATCCTCTATCCGTTTCTGCAAAAGCATTTCGCGAAAGGGGTGATGCTCGGCTCCGTAAAAGGATGACGGGTCATACACGACTTTACCATTTCGGTTATGACAAGGATAAACGGCTTCGCCATCTAATAGTCGGCGCGTTTACCGGGAAATGGTACAATGAGGATCTACTTTCTGCCATTTTGAAAGGGAGGGCTTACTCTTGAAAACGAAACGTATAGCAGCAGTTGCATTATCCGCTACGCTCGCGATAAGCGTGGCCGCTTGTTCCAGCGGCAAAACGGGAACGACGGATACCGGAAAGGATGCCGGGGCGTCAACCGATCCCAAAAACAAAAAAATTACGGTTTCCTTGATTTCCGGAACATGGGAAAATCCGGTGCCGGGGCCGGATTCCGAAGCCGTCAAAAAAATAAACGAGAAGTTCAATATCGATTTCAAGCCGCAATACGTTCCATGGGACACTTATGACGAGAAGCTGACCGTCGTCATGGCTTCGGGCGATATTCCGGACATCATCGGCATGGAGCAGACGCATACGGATCCGAACTTCACCAAATGGGCGAAGCAGGGGGCGTTCCTTCCGCTTGACGAGTTTCTGAATCAATACGAATCGTTCAAGGCTTTTCCTAAGGAAGTTTGGAATCTGATGAAGGTCGAAGGCAAAACGTACGCGATTCCCCACTACTTCAGCCCGAAAGGCGGCAAACGGCCGGTCATCCGCAAAGACTGGCTGGATAAGCTCGGTCTCAAAATGCCGACCAACTACGACGAGCTGAAGCAGGTCGCCATCGCCTTCGCGAAGAACGATCCGGACGGCAACGGCAAAGCGGATACGATAGGCTTGGGGCTTGCCAAAGGCATCTATTACGGGGCGAATTTCGGCAGCTATTGGAGCGCTTGGACGCAGAAGAACGAGAGCGGCCAGCTGATCCCGGACATTACGCCGGGGGCCAAGGAGGTCGTCCAATTCCTGACCGATCTTCACAAGGAAGGCGCCCTCAAAAAAGACTGGCCCGTTACGAACTATAACGACGTGTTCAAGGAATTCAATGCAGGCAAGGTCGGCATTTGGTTCGAGCAGCCGGGCGCCGGCGGCATCGATTTCAAGACGCTGATCGAGAACGATCCGAAAGCGGAAGTCGTTCCGCTCCCGATATTCAAAAGCCCGGACGGCAGCCAAACGATCAGCGTCGGAACCGGCTACTACATGGACTACCTGATCAATGCCAAGCTTAAGAACGATCCAGAGAAGGTCAAACGCATTTTGGGCATGATCGATTATTTCCGCAAGTGGATCCCGGCCGACCAGCAAAATCCGCAAAACGAGTACTACGACTGGCTGAACGGCGGCGAAAACAAAGGCTACAAAATGGTCAACGGCGTACCGCAAAAAAATACGGAAACCCGCTCTTCCGTCGCGCCTAACGCTTACATCATCGCAGCGGGATGGGCGCCGAACGACGAGGATTTGGATCTGTTTATCAAAAACTCCAAAAACCCGGCCGAAAAAGCGTTCAACACGGCGATTGTCGACTATTTGAAAAAGACGCCGGGCAAGCTTAACCCGGTCACAATCGTCCAATCGGATTCCCCGGCTTATACGAAAAAGTCGACGGAGCTGGGCGACTTCCTCAAGGACGAGAAAACGAAAATGATCGTCGGCCAGAAGCCGATTTCCGATTGGGACAAGATGGTCTCCGATTATATGGCCAAAGGCGGCAAAGACGTCATCGACGAGGTCAACAAACTGATCAAGGACCGCGGACTGCAATAACGAAAGCGGCGGCTAGAACAACGGAAGGGGCTGTCCCATTAGTCAATTTGGGGATTCCCCCCTCTCCGACAACCATTTCCCTACCGAATAACGCCTCCATACCGACTTGCTTAGCAGGTTGGGGGCGTTATTTCCTGTTAATTGAAGAATCACTCATTTTCTGATACCCTTCCGGGACATTCCCGCTTTTTCGAATAAAAAAAAATTGCATGCAGAAACTATTCCCCAAGTATCCAATTGCAATTGCAATTGCAAAGGAGGAGTTTCTGATGACCGCAAGTACGCTCTCATGGTTTACTTACGGAGGCATCGTCGTCCTGCTGCTCGGAATAGCCGCCTCGTTTCTCGTTATGCGAAGACAGCAGCATCATCAAAAGGACAAACCGATGAGCAGCGTTACCGTCAAACATTCTATTTTGGCGAACCCATGATAATTGCCTATTACTGATCATCCCGATTTTCTTCATTATTGTGATGATTGTTAGCTATCTGATATAAGAAAAAGCGTTCTTGGCCGGTGCAACCCGACGAAGAACGCTTTTTCATTATAGGATGGCGATTCGTCAAGCATCGACTCCGGATCACCGGTTCATGACGATCTGCTGGCCTTCCGTAAGGCCTTTCTTGATTTCAACCTCCGTCGAGGTGACGAGTCCTTTGACGACGTCGACTTCTTTGCGGCTTTCCCCTTCGACGATATGCACGAAGTCGCGTCCCTGGTAGGAGCGCAATGCGACGCGCGGAATTTTGACGACGTCGTTCTTCTCCGACAGCACGAGCTTGAATTCCACGTTGTCGCCGAACGCCGCGCCGGCCGGAAGCGCATCGAACTGAAGCAGAAGCAGCCGCGAATTGCGCTCGGCTTCCGTCGTATTGAGCGTAAAGGGAGCCGAGGTCGGACTCTGCTTCACTATGCCCGAATACGTCTTGCCGCCGTGCGTCAGGCTGACCGGCATCCCTTTTGCCGCTTCGGTCAGCGATACGCTCGAGCCGAGCGGCGTCGTGTACGCGACCTCCTTGGCTCCTTCTTCCGCAATGCCGACGATTTCGCGGTAAGCGACCGCGCTGTTACCCGGACGCAAGGCGTCGACGAATGTCACGATGCCGTCTATCGGGGCATGCAGCTTAAGCTTCTCTTGGCGTGCCTTCATGCCGGTCAGACGCAGCTCCTCGATCTGCACGTTCATCACGGCGATTTTGATCTCGCCTTCGGCAGCGCCGGCTGCTTTCGCCTTTTCCAGCTCGGCGCGGACGTTTTCCAGCGTTAGCTGCTGCTTTTTAAAATCGAGCGCGAGTGTCCCCGCATCAAGCTCCATCAGCAGATCGCCTTTCTTCACGCGGTCCCCCGCTTTAACCGGCATCGCCGAGATTTTGCCGTCGATCGTATAGCTCACGTACTCCGTACGGCCCGGCACGATAACTCCTAGGCCGCTAATTTCGCTGGAAATATGGCCTTTCTTCACATCCAGCAATTCTACCTTGTCCTTGACGGGCTTTAGCAGCTCAGGCTTCGCTTGCTCCCGTGCCGGGAGCAGCCCGCAGCCGGCCACAAGGAGCATGACGGCCACCACGGTTCCCGCTTTTAACGTTCCGCTGTTCATTCTCACTGCGTCGCCCCCGTTTACGGGCGGCCTGTCGTGCTGTTCGGCTGTGGCTGTTGGCCGCGCTGTTGATGTTTGCCCGGCTGGCCGGATGAAACCTGGCCGCGAGGCGGATGCTGCTTCTGTCCATTCGCATGCTGCTGTTTGCCCGACGAATGCTGTTCTTTCCCCTGCTGGAACCGCTGTTTCGGCGACTGGTGCTCTTTGCCGGAATGATGTCCATGCTGCCCTTTTTGCGGCCGGTCCTGCCGTTCCTGACGCTCATGCCGGTCGTGAGGCTGCTGATGACGATCACGCGGTTCGCGCGATTCCCGATTTTGCTCTCTCGGTTCTTTCAGAGCGGCCCGCTGATGGTGCCTCTCGTCCCGAATATGCTCGCGCGGCGGCGTTTCCCTGCCTTCTCTTTCGGGGTCTTTGGGACGTCCGGCATCCTGGTTCTCTCTGGATTCCTTCTGCCCCCTGCTGTTCCACTCCTTCGGAACGATACCTTCGCTCGATTCCTGCAGCTCTTCGGATCCGCCGCCGCCATTCTGCAGCGGATGTTCGGGAAGCAGCTCGCCGTTCGCCTGACGCGCGTTTTTGACGTTCATTTTCTCGATAATAAAATAGGCGCAGCCGAAATTGCAGTATTCGTTCAAGTAATCCTGCACCGTCGAAAAGGAGAAATCCTTGCTGCCCTTGGCGTTCGCTTCCTTAAAAAAACCGCGCAGCCGCAGCTGATTATAGCCCCAATCGCCGACTACATAATCGTACCGTTCCAGCACGTCGCTATACCGCTCGCGAAATGCCTCCAGATTCCAGCCGTCTTTATTTTCGGCCAACAGCTCGTAAGTATTGCCTCCTACATGAAACAACCGCTATCCCTCCTATCTCGTCCCAAAAAGTGAAGTGATGGTTCACAGCTTATTCCGCCGGTTATTTATCGAACCGGACATTTTCCCCTCGTCGCCAGATCGATAGCCTTTCCGGCTTATTCCACGGTTCTTGCGAAGCCCCACAGCTACTCCTAACCACCGGATAGAAGGCCTGTACGGCTTTTTCCATCCAACGGCGGTCGCTCCTTCGCTATACGTCTTCCTTTATAGAAGTCACAACTTATTGTGTTTTACTTCGATTATTCGATTCCATGTGGTGGACCCGGTACTCATTCAGATAACGAAATGGAAACAGCCGGTCCATGTTCTTGTCTGGGTACTCTCTAGTCCAACCGTAATAGGCTATAGTGAAGCTTGGTTCACTATTAGTGAACTAAACTTCCTTATTTCCGGTTATTTAGGCGCCTTCGCATCCAATAGTGAAGCAAACATCGCTATTTTTCCAGGAAGTTCACTATTAGTGAACTTTCCTTCACTATTGCCCTCAAAATCGCCCAGCAACCAACAGATAGTGAACTTTAGTTCACTATTTGTTACCTTAAGTTCACTATTCTAAGCAAACGCGCTTATAACGCTTCGTGCTACGCGCCTGGTGCTACATGTTGCCATACACACCCTCAAGAATCCGCATAATGCCTGTTCGCTGGTAAGTGTTCAACTAACCGCCGCCCAAACGCCGTCTCGCTGCTTCCCAGACTCACACCTAGAACACGAGACTCCACGCCGGTTGGTGGAAGTTCAATGAACCGCCGCCGAACGTTCACCGTCCCTCTACGTCCCCGACGCACACCAAAGCACACGAGGCTCCACGCCGGTTCGCGGAAAGTTCAACTAACTCTCGCCGCCGAGCATTCGCCGTTCTCGCTGCGCCCCAGACGCACACCTAGCACACGAGATTCCACGCCGGTTCGCGGAAGTTCGACTAACTCCCGCCGTCGTACGTTCGCCATCTCGGCAGCAGCAGCTTTAAATGAGCGTCTCCACCGCCGACTTTACTTGTTCATGCGCGTGGTAAGAGCTCCGTACAAGCGGCCCCGACTCCACATGGCTGAAGCCGCGTTTCACGCCTTCCGCTTTGAGCTCGGCGAATTGCTCCGGCGTGTAGTACTGCTTGACCAGCAAATGCTGCAGCGAAGGCTGCAAATATTGGCCGATCGTCATAATATTGACATCGACGGCGCGCAAATCGTCCATCGTCTGCAAAATTTCGTCCCAGGTTTCCCCGACGCCGACCATGATGCTCGACTTCGTCGGAATCGATGGCGCCATCTCCTTGGAGCGGCCAAGCAATTCCAGGGACCGGCGGTATTTCGCCTTGGAGCGTACGCGGTCCGACATGCGTTCGACCGTCTCGATGTTATGGTTCAAAATATCCGGATTCGCATCGAGCACCGTGCGCAGCGATTCCGCACTGCCCATAAAATCGGGGATCAGCACCTCAACTCCGCACATCGGCAGCTTCCGGCGAATCGCAAGGATCGTTTCGGCAAAAATCGCCGCACCCCCGTCGGCCAGATCGTCTCTCGCAACCGAAGTCACGACGCAGTGGCGTAAGCCCATCTGCTCCGCCGCTTCCGCCACCCGCTCCGGCTCCTGGAGATCGAGCTCGGTCGGCAGCCCCGTTTTGACCGCGCAAAACCGGCATGCCCGCGTACATATATCGCCCAAAATCATAAACGTCGCCGTCCGGTTCGCCCAGCATTCGTGAATGTTCGGACATTTCGCTTCCTCACAAACCGTATGCAGCGTTTTGGAGCGCATCATTTTTTTAATTTCCGTATAATTTTCATCCGTTGTAAGCTTGATCTTCAGCCATTCCGGCTTCCGGCCGATCCGTTCTCTTGGCATCCCTGGAACCCGCTTTCTCTATAGGTTGGTCATTGCGTCTTTCCCGCTATTATAGCACGAAAACGGGACCAAGGATAAACGGCAGCACCTTTCTTTCGGAAAAGTGCGGCTGAACGGCAGGCTATACGTAAAGCGGCGCTTCATCTTTCGCATCGGTACTTTCATTGTACGATGCGCTAAGCCGAAAAAAACGGCAGCCGTTGTTGGAAAAGGTGTGATTTTGTTCGATTTCGAAGCTAAGTATGGTACACTTATTAACGATAGATAACGTGTGCATGACCGATTCACGCTCGCTGCTGCAAGGCTGGTCTTTGGCTATTATGCGATACGGGAGTTTGGGAAACCCGGGGGCAGCTGCTTTAGGAAACTTACATACAACCGTGGCTTCCTGACCGGCAGTCACGATTTCGGGGGAGGCGCTTTACATGGAACTGGAACAAATACCGGCATCCGTTCGGGAAAAGGATGCGCGGCTTGGGGCCATCCTACGGGAGATGGGCCGGGTTATGGTCGCTTTTTCGGGCGGCGTAGACAGCTCGTTCGTGCTCAAAAGAGCTCAGCAGGAGCTCGGGGATCAGGTGCTTGCGGTCATTGCCGCATCCGAAACGTTCCCGTCACGCGAATTTGACGCCGCGGTCAAGCTTGCCGAGGAGTTGGGCGTCCGCATTCATAAAACGGAAGTAAAGGAATTCGAAAACGCAAGCTTCGTCGCCAACAACCCGGACCGCTGCTATCATTGCAAAACAGGCTTATACGCCCATCTGCAAACGATTGCTGCCGAGCTCGGCTACCCGTTCCTGCTTGACGGTTCCAATGTCGACGATCTGGGCGATTACCGGCCGGGCCTCAAGGCCAAGAACGAGCAAGGCGTCCGCAGTACGCTGCAGGAGGCGGGCTTCGTGAAGCAGGAAATTCGCCAGCTGGCCAAAGAGCTCGGGCTGCCGGTCTGGAATAAACCGTCCTTCGCCTGCTTGTCCTCGCGTATACCTTACGGAACCAAAATCGAAAAATACAAGATCGACCAGCTCGACGAAGGAGAAGCATTCCTCCTATCGCTCGGCCTGTATCAGGTACGCGTCAGACATCATGACAAAATCGCGCGGATCGAGGTCATGCCGGAGGAAATCCATAAGGTGATCGAGCATCGCGAATCGATTTTCGAGAAATTTAGTTCGCTCGGCTTTACGTACGTCACGCTGGATTTGGCGGGCTACCGGACGGGAAGCATGAACGAGGTGCTCAGCCAAACGACCAAACAGAAGGTGAAGGAAGCGTCCCTATGACCGAGTTGGAGCAGTTATTATTAAAAGTTCAGAGCGGCGAGCTGCAAATTGACGAGGCCAAAAAGCAAATGCAGCCGCTGCTCTCCTCCGGCATCGCCGACCTCGGCTTTGCCCAGATCGATACGGAACGCGAAAAGCGGACCGGCTTTCCCGAGGTTATTTTCGGGGAAGGCAAGTCGGCCGAGCAGATAGCCGCCATTTTCGCGAAGCTGATGGAGCATGCGGACCGGGTGCTTGCAACCCGGGTCGATGCGGATAAAGCGGAAGCGGTGGCCGCCCAGCTGAAGGGCATCACCTATCACCCTGCGGCAAGAGCGCTGACCTGGTTCAAAAAGCCGATTCTTCGCGTAAGCAGCGGCTATATTGCGGTCGTATGCGCCGGAACCTCCGATCTGCCCGTGGCCGAGGAAGCCGCGCTGACCGCCGAATGCATGGGCTCGCATGTCGAACGCGTATACGACGTCGGCGTTGCCGGCATTCATCGGCTGTTCAACCGGCTTCCGCTTATCCGCGGGGCGAGCGCCATCGTCGTCGCAGCCGGTATGGAAGGCGCGCTGGCCAGCGTGCTCGGCGGCCTTGTGTCCAAGCCTATCGTCGCGGTGCCGACAAGCATCGGCTACGGCGCAAGCTTTCAAGGCGTCGCCGCCTTGCTCGCCATGCTGAACAGCTGCGCCCCCGGCGTTACCGTCGTGAATATCGACAACGGCTTCGGAGCAGGCTATGCCGCAGGCATTATCCATAAAAATATCGCCAACCAACAGGCAGCGAAATAAGCTGACCATTATCGATAAAGGATGGGGAATCGATGAAAATCGTCTACTTGGATTGCTTTTCCGGCATTAGCGGCGATATGACGCTAGCCGCCCTGGTCGATGCAGGCGCCGACCGCGATTATGTGGAGAGCGAGCTCGCCAAAATCCGGATCGAGCCTTTTGCGCTGGAATGGAAACGGGTCAATAAACGCGGCATTTCCGCACTCAAAATGGACGTTGCGATCGAACCGGGCGCAGCCCCGACGCATCACCGCCACTATACCGATATCGTCAAATTAATCGAAGGCGCAGGGTTTAACGATCGGGTGACTGCGCTCAGCTTGGCCATTTTCCGGAAAATCGGCATCGCCGAAGCCAAAATACACGGCATCCCTGTGGAAAAGGTGCATTTCCACGAAGTCGGCGCCATCGATTCGATCGTCGACATCGTCGGCGTTGCGCTCGCTCTCGACTCCATCGGCGCGGACAAGATCGTTAGCGCGCCTGTACCGCTCGGTTCCGGCACCGTAAAATGCGACCATGGTATTTATCCGGTTCCGGCCCCTGCCACGCTTGAAATGATGAAAGGACTGCCGATCGCGCCGTCCTCGCATCGCATGGAGCTGACCACTCCGACCGGCGCAGGCATCGCCTCGGGCATCGTCGATGAATTTGCAAGCGCGCTGCCGGCAATGATCGTCGAATCCGTCGGCTATGGCGCCGGCACCCGCGACTTGCCTAATCACCCTAATGTGCTGCGGGTTGTCATCGGCAGCGCGGATACGCATTTAACCAAGTGCTCGCCGCCGCTCATTCATCTTGCGCAGGATGCCCCTCAGCCGCAGGAGCACCACCACCATCACCATCCGGCAACCGGGGGCCACAGCCATTCGCATGATCACGATCACGGCCACAGCCACTCGCATGATCACGATCACGGGCATCACGGCCACAGCCACTCGCATGATCACGATCACGGGCATCACGGCCACAGCCATTCGCATGATCACGATCACGGGGATCACGGCCACAGCCACTCCCATGATCACGATCACGGGAATCACGGCCACAGCCACTCCCATGATCACGATCACGGGGATCACGGCCACAGCCACTCCCATGATCACGATCACGGGGATCACAGCCACAATCACTCGCATGAGCCTACGGTCCGGGACAATACCGTTCTGTAAATCCTTGCATGTGCCGCAACCAACAAAAATCAGCCCTTCGACGAATCGAACGGGCTGATTTTTTATTGATCTTCCTCCGCGAACTTCATCCGAGCCGCCTCGTACACCGCTTTAAGCGGAACGCCGTGCCGCTTGGCCGCTTCCTCGCAGTCTTTGAACTCCGGCGCATATTGAACGAGCTTGCCGTCATGGTAGCCGGCTTTCACGCTAATGACACCCCATGGCGTTTCCACCTGCCGAAACTCGCGTCCCAGCCGGTGACAGGTCGCGTGCATATACCGCAGCCCTATCGTCGTCGTTTCGGCAAAAATGATATCCTCCATCGGAGAAAGGCTCCGCTCGTCGACAAGTACGTTCAGCATCAGGCCCGGACGGCCCTTTTTCATGATGATCGGAATCCACCAAACGTCATTCGCCCCTTGCTCCAGCAAGCGATCCGTCACATACGGGCAATGCTCGGGATTCATATCGTCGATATTCGCTTGAATCACGATCATCTGTCCGTCGCGATGCTCCTCTCGGTGCGCAAATGTCATCGTATGCACCCCCGTTCAACCGTTTGTTATCATATTAGCAGAACGGGTAAGGAGCGTCCATTGCGGATAAATCCATTACTTATAGCCGTTAATGGCGAACAGCGCTTCGTTGCCGAGCAGCAGCTGGATTGTGAAATAGAGCACCGGAGACATCAGCAGAACGGCGAACAAAATAATGACGATCGGCAAGCCCGAGTATGAAGCCGTTTGTTTATGATTCGTTTCCAGGTTTGTCATGCGAAATCATCTCCGTTTCGTGAAGTTGTGCCTCGCTAGAGGCTTTTCATACTTCAACTATAACGTGCGACTGTATGCATGACTGTGATAAAAGTCACAGGTCAGCTGGCAATCCTGTGTCTAATCGGTTACGCCGACAAACCGTTCCGCTGCGTCTTCTACTTTTGCGGCGTGTACTTTTGCAGAGTTTCTTTGATACGGCGGCTGACAGCTTCGACATCAAGCCTCTCGGCCGGCTTATCGGCCAATTTATAAGCCTGCTTCAGCTTCAAAATTCGATACACGCTTTCATCCACGCGGCTCATGGAAAGCTTGCCGTCCTCTACATTTTTCTTGAGCGTGCGGAGAACTTCCGTCTCCTTCTCGTTGTCGTGAGCGACAAGCACGATATCGGCTCCGGCTTGTACGGCGCGGACAGCAGCTTCGCCTATCGCATAATTTTGCAGAACGGCTCCCATGGTCATATCGTCCGTGATGACGACCCCGTCGTAGCCGAGCTCCCCCCGAAGCAAATCCGTGATGACGCCTTTGGATAAAGAAGCCGGGTAGGATTCATCCAGCTTCGGCAGCAAAATGTGCGCGACCATGACCGCCTCCGCCTTGTCCTGAATTGCACGAGCAAACGGCACGAGTTCGAGCTTTTTAAGCTCTTCCTTGCTTTTATTTACCACCGGAAGCGCCCGATGCGAATCGACCGAAGTATCGCCGTGCCCCGGAAAATGCTTCACGACCGGCACGACGCCACCGGAACGAATACCTTGCATCGTCGCAATACCAAGCCGGCTGACCAGGTCCGCACTCGGACCGAAGGAACGGTCCCCGATAACCGGATTTTTCGGATTGCTGTCAACGTCCAAGACCGGCGCGTAATTCATATTGAAGCCGAGCCCCGATACCTCTTCAGCCAGACGCGCTCCGATCTCGGCCGATAATTCGGTTTTACCGATCTGACCGATCGCACGGTTTGTCGGGATAGCGGCGAACGCGGCCGGAAGTCGGTTGACCCTTCCTCCTTCTTGATCGACGCTTAGCCATAAGGGAGCAGCAGCGTTAGCACTTGCATTCGCCGCCTTCAGCGTATTCAGCAGCTTACTCGTTTGGTCGGCACTGGCGATATTGTCCTTAAAAAGAATAAATCCGCCTACTTTATGTTTGAAAATCATATCCAATGTTTGGTTGTCGGCTTCCTTCCCCTCCAATCCGACGATGACGAGCTGTCCGATTTTTTCGTCGAGCGACATTTGTTGCATCTTCAGTTTCAGCGGATCGGGCTTGGCCGTAGGCGTCGCGCTCGGCGACGGCGCACTCGTACCGGGAGTGCCGGCGTTATTGCCCGCGCTTCCCGTTTGCGCTCCCTCCGACGGGGTGTTTTTTGCTCCGCCAAGCCCCGCACAGCCGGTCAACGCTATAGCCGCAGCGGCTACGGCAGCCATGAAGCTGAGCCTCATTTCCCGCATTCTGTTTCCCTCCTTCGCACTTGAACCTTGCACCATCATAACAAAATTGTTTCCATCCTGCCGCGCATCCATGACTTCTTCAAGAAAAGCGTAATAAAAATCCGAGGCCGACACATCCTATAAATGGCGAATACGAGCGTTCAACCAGGAGGACAACCGATGAAGCAAATGTTAACGCAGTGCCGCATGGCGCTGCGCGTCATTGCCGTTTATACGCTGATTGTCGCATGCGCCGCTTGTCCGGCCGTTACCGCCGCACCTTCAGCCCCGGCGAATCCAGCCCAAACGCTGGCCGAAAGGAAAGACCTATTCGATAAAGTGAGCGCGCTCACCGGCATCCCGTGGTACAGCCTCGCGGCGATCGATCAATACGAACGAACGATGAATAGCGCCAAAAAAAGACCTGTTCGCGAAGGCGCCCTGATCGCCATCTATTACCCTGAGCCGGAATGGGCGGGGTATTTGAATCCCGATCAAGAGGATCAAAGCCTTCATTCGATCGCTTTTTTCGGAGGCAGGGGCAAGGACGGATCCGGCGACGGCCTCGCGGATCGCCAGAACGATATGGATGTTCTGTATACGATGGCAGACTATATGCTTGGCTTCGGAACGAACAAAGACGATTTCGGCATCGGGCTTTGGGAATATTATCAGAATTCGCGCAGCGTCGAGCGCATCCAGCAGTTTTCCGCCATCTATGCAACATTCGATACGCTGGAGCTAGGCAAGCATGCTTTCCCGCTCCCTTTAAGCGCAGAATACTCCTACCGAAGCACTTGGGGAGCGAGCAGAGGCTGGGGCGGATTCCGCATTCATGAAGGAACCGACCTTTTTGCAGGCCACGGCGTACCCGTCCGGAGCACCTGCTACGGCATTATCGAGGAAATGGGCTGGAACCCTTACGGCGGATGGCGCATCGGCATTCGTGATCTGAACGGCACCTATCACTATTTCGCACACCTTTCCGGCTTCGACAAAAAGATCAAAACAGGCGATGTGCTGAAGCCCGGCCAGGTCATCGGCTGGGTCGGCAGCTCGGGCTACGGCAAACCGGGCACGCAGGGCAAATTCCCTCCACATCTGCATTTCGGGATGTACCGCGACAGCGGCCTGGCGGAGTGGTCGTTCGATCCCTATCCGCATCTGCGCAAATGGGAGCGGGAAGAACAGAACGAGTCCCGCAAGCCAACGAAATGAACGGACGCAAACCGCACCTTATGGCGCGCGGTTTGCGTCCGTTTTTCATTCTTTTGCCGGGGCTCCGGCTCCTTCGCCGGCTTCGGCGGCTCCGGTTTGCCCTTGCACGGCGCCGGATTGCACGGTCCCTGTGCCGCCGCCCTGCGACATTTTCAAATTCGGCAGCGACACGTTCGGCGGCAGCGGAGCGGAATTCCCAAGCGGGTTGCCCTTGTTATCGAAATAATACATCGGCGTATCCCCGACGACGAGCAAGTACGATATCGGCAGCTTCGTCTCGACGATTTCCGGCTCCGAATCGAACGGGATGATCACCGATACCTCGGCAATAATCCGAATGTACACCTCGACCAAAATCATATTAATGCCCGCGTTCTGGTACTGCGTGTTCAGATCGACCTTGACATTGCCGGCCGGCACGAGCCGAACCGGAATATCGGGCCCGAACGAAGCGAGGATCGGGCTGTGCATCGCCTGGCCGAGCGGTATATGCTCCGGAATGCTCGACAGCTTATCAAACAACCCCTGTACGGTGTTGATCGTGTCTGCAGTTATTTTCATATGCTCGGCATAATTAAGCATGAAACCGGTCGTTTTGCCGTTGTTGTCCTTCTGCCATTGGATCAGCTTTTCGAAGTTGGTGCCGGTTGCAATCCGGTCCGAAATGGCCGCATTGATCGATTGCGTAGCAATTTGTTTAATACGGACCTTGGCCAAATTCATCAGGGGCGGCATCAGGTTTCGCTCGATGTATATGTACGATTGAAGCGTCAGCAGCATCATAAGAATGGTTACGAAAAATACGATACGGCGCCGCTTTCCCTTTTTTGGCGCACGGCTGCGGAATCTGCGCTTGTACATCGGAGTTCCTCCCGTCGGCATGGCATAGGCCGGCAAACAATGCCCGAAGACCGGCCAAGTATCGTCTACGTATACGTATGCGCCGCCGCGTCAAAAAAGACGAGTTCCAGCCGGTCACGTTCAACCTGTCGGCCCCCCGGTTCTCCCCCACGCAGGGCGCTGCACAAGTTCTCATCGAACGGGATATTCGGTTATAATACAGGGTAAAACCGAAGAGGAGCAGATGAAATGCCGCATATCGTCATAAGAGGAATTTCTGCCGAGAGGGTGCAGACTGTCAGCAAACCGCTCATCGAGCAGCTCGCTGAAATATGCCAATGCGGGACCGATAATTTTATTATCGAGTGCCTGCATACGACCGCGATTACGGACGGGGAAATTACGCCCTCCTTTCCGTTCATCGAAGTCGGTTGGTTCGAACGGGGACAGGAAACGAGAAACCGTTTCGCCCAAGCGCTGGCCATCAACCTGCAGCTGCTTGACGTTCCGGAGCTGGAAATCGCTTTTCGCGCCTACCGTGAGGACAGCTACTACGTAAACGGCAAGCTTATCGGCGAGTGAACGGTAAGTTTATGCCGCTTACGCAAAAAGCCTTGTTCCCCTTCAATAGCGGGACAAGGCTTTTCAGATTGCGTACCGTCATCGGGTAGCTCTCTTCTCTTCCTGGCTGACGATCTGCTGCAGAAGCTCCATGAGCTGCGGCTTCAATTCCTCCCGCTGCAGCCCCATTTCGACGATCGCTTTCATATAGCCGAATTTATCGCCGATGTCGTAGCGCTGCCCCAACAGCTCCATCGCCAGCATCCCTTCTCCTGCCGCGAAGACGCGCAGCGCGTCCGTCAACTGGTACTCATTCCCCGCGCCTCTCTCCAGCTTTTGCAGAACGGGAAAAATCGTCGGCTTCAAAATGTACCTGCCCATAATCGCGATTTGCGAAGGCGCTTCGCCGCGGGACGGCTTTTCGACGAGATCGCGCACGTTGTAGAGATGGTTCTTCATGAGCTCCGCCGAAATAATGCCGTATTTGCTCACGTCTTCCTCCGGCACCCGCTGAACGCCGACGACGGTGCGGTCATATTCATGGTAAGCCTGAATCATCTGCTTCAAGGCTGGAGGATCGGACACCATAATGTCGTCCCCAAGCAGGACCGCGAACGGTTCATTTCCGATAAACTGCTCCGCGCATGAAATGGCGTGTCCGAGACCGAGCGGCTCCTTTTGCCGGATATAATGAATGTTGACCATGTCGCTGATCTGCTCGACTTCTTCAAGAAGATCAAGCTTGCCTTGCTCCCGAAGCGTGTACTCGAGCTCGAAGGATTTGTCGAAATGGTCTTCGATCGCTTTCTTGTTGCGCCCGGTTACGATCAAAATGCTTTCGATGCCGGACTGAACAGCCTCTTCCACGATATATTGGATCGCCGGTTTATCGACGATTGGCAGCATTTCTTTAGGCTGGGCTTTCGTTGCGGGCAAAAACCTCGTGCCCAGGCCTGCTGCGGGAATGACCGCTTTGCGAATCTTCATGTCTTTCCACTCCTTCATAAGGGTAGTTTATAGGTTTCGGCTCGCGTTATTCCACTTTTATCATTATACCGCACCTCTTGGTCCGCAACCAATAACGCCTGGACTGCATAGTGCGTTAGGGAACCGCTCATGCCCGTCCCTCGGGAAGCGCCTGTAACGACTCGCCTTCCAACTTCGGAACTTTTTTTGAATCATCGAGATGTCCACTCCCTGCATAGGCTTACTTACATAAAGAAATCGCGCACTTTCCCTATACCGTCCTTCTTAACTCCGCTTGTGGGTTAGCCGAATGTTCGCTGTATGCGACGGCAAACCGCCTTCATTCCGCAACATTTTAGGTGCCTTGCATGTCTATGTATATAACTTCCATATAAAGGAGTGTGTGGTTATGAGGAAATTTTCTTTCGTAACGGGCTTGCTTGTCGGTGTCGGGATTTCCGCATGTACGGTAGCTTTTGCTTCCGATAGCATTCAGGCGTTCCTGTTTCCCAGTAATGTGACGATTCATATGAACGGCGAAACGAAAGCGCTTAACGTTTACGACGAAGATCCCGTCATCAACTACAACAATAAAACGTACATTCCCCTGCGCCTGTTTGCGGAATCGATGGGAGCGACGGTCTTCTATCAGAACGCTTCACCCGAATCGGGAGACCGGCATCAAATCGACATTTTTACGACCGCCGGCAAGCTTGCCCGCCTGGAGGACCCGGAAGGCAATCTCAGCATCGACCAGCTTTCCGTCAAGACCGGCATCGACCAACAAAACGGCTTCGTCTCCGGTATCGTAACCTTCCATAAAGACATGACTAATAAAGCGATTGAAATCGAAGCGTACGACAGCAACAAGAACAAAATCGGGGCGACGGGAGAAATCAGCGTCGACGGAAGCGAGCCGTGGCAGGCGGGAGATGTACGTGTAATCCAAGCGCCGTTGTTCACCAGCGGAACTGCGGATTCCTACCGGGTTAGGGTGAATGACGGATGGGCCCTAACGACGACTCGCGGATATGTTGACGGAATACTCGCCGAAGAAGCGGGCGTCTCCTTCGGCAAGGGCAAAGTTAGCGAGGACGGCACATCGATTATTTCCAATCTGCAATTCAAAAACAGCGGCAGTCATGCCATCGCCATCTCCCCTCTCCAAATCGAATACCAAATCCTGAAAAAAAATGGCGAGAAGGAAGAGGTGGTATTCCGTTATACCGTGCCCCCTCTTGAAGGGAAGGTCCCCGCAGAATCGTGGTATACCGCGCGTCTACCTAAGTGGAGCATGCAGGGCTCGGACTCCCCCGGCACGTACGTCGCACGCATTCTCGTTCCGCAAACGCTCTCTTATACGGCAGAAGGCAGCGCCGAATCCAAAAGCATAATCAGCTTATCCAAGTTCACCAGCTGGGAATACGAGCTGGATCCGGCGTCTGCCGCATCGGAAGGTAAGGACTCATAAAAGTTGCCGCCGTAGTCCGGAAATGGCTTGCCTATGCGGCGAACCGCAACTCACTCAGCCGTACCCGATAAACGTCAAAAAGCGGTTGAGCAGGAATTTCCCTCTCAACCGCTTCTTCATGCGGCAGCCTAGACGATCTCGTTT
Organism: Paenibacillus litoralis; assembly: GCF_046244365.1. Taxonomy (NCBI): domain Bacteria; kingdom Bacillati; phylum Bacillota; class Bacilli; order Caryophanales; family Paenibacillaceae; genus Paenibacillus; species Paenibacillus litoralis. The sequence continues at coordinate 6,956,011 of NZ_CP176395.1, forward strand.
ACACAAGCTCTGCGTTCTTGATCGCATGCTCCCAGCTCGGGTAATAGAACAAAGCGCTTTTCATCAGCTCGGGATCGCTCTGCTTGACTTGCTTCTTGCTGATCGAGCCTCCGTTCGATTGAAGCTGCTTAATACGGCTGACTACCTCGTCCGCACCCATCGAAATATCCACTCTGTGCTCCTCCCTTCGCAACCAAGATTTCTTCCTATTTTCCCCAAACCGCTATAGGAGTATTCTTACGGTTACCTTTTAGTTGGAGAGAGTCTTTCCTGTTTTTCGCATAAACGAGCTATATGGCAATCTCCATTTTGATTGACGGGTGGTAGCGGTAGCCGATCAATTTAAAATCATCGATGGTGAACTCGTCGAAGTTCCGAATGTCCGGATTGATCCAAAGCTCCGGCGCAGGATAGGCTTCGCGCTCCGATTGTTCCTTTAGAGGCTCCATATGCCGCTCGTAAATATGAGCATCGTTGATATTGAAAGTGAGCGTTCCCATTCCGTAGCCGGTTACTTGAGCGATCATCCGCTGCAAAACGTAATATTGAAATACGTTCAACGGGTGACCCAAACCGATATCGTTCGATCTCGCATTTACAATCAGGTGCAGCCGGCCCTGCTTCACCAGCCACTGATTGTTCCAGACGCAAGGGTACAGCTCCATTTGGTCCAAATCGTCGATGTTCCATAAGGAAATGACATGCCTTCTGGAAGCGGGGTTATGTTTCAGCTGATCGATCAGATGATGGACCTGGTTCGTAATCTTGCCCTTTAGCATGACGGGCTTGCCCAACTGATAGCCATAGGCTTTCCCTATATTATTGTTCGCGTTGGTCCATTCTTTCCACAGCTTCACCTCGTGATCGTCGAGATAGCCGCAATCGCTGGTTCTCTGCACATAAAACCACAGCAGCTCGTGAATCGCGGATTTCCAAGGGACTCGTTTGGTCGTCAGAATCGGCACCTCTTCGTTATCAAGCTTGATCTGCTTGCAAATGATGCTTTTGGTATAGGCGGGCGTCCCATCAGCCCATTTCGTTCTGACATCGTGATCTTTGTCCCATTCGCCGTTCTCTAAAATATCCATAACCAGATTATTGTAAATTCGGTCAACTGCCGCCATCTTTAACGCCTCCATCATCCTTTATGTACGCCTATCGGTAACCGTCTTCCTCTATCTTATTTTAATAGGCTAAGCATTCGAGTCAACAACGGGAGAAGAATAAGAAGCTTCGATACCGGGAACATTACCGACGATTTCAATCAAAAAGGCTGCAACTCGGAGAAACGACATCGCCGGTTTGGGATAAATCCTCGATTTGTTGAAACGATTGAACGGGTTACACCGTATTAGGAGCATAACGAAAGGGAGGGATTGCGATGATATTTACGACAACGCCAACGGTGGAGGGCCGTCCCGTTCAGGATTATTTAGGCGTCGTGACCGGCGAAGCGATTATGGGGGCCAATATCGTGCGCGACCTGTTCGCTTCCATTACCGATATCGTCGGCGGACGCTCCGGCGCATACGAAACGAAGCTCAAGGAAGCCCGCGATCTGGCATTCAATGAAATGGGCGGACAAGCGTCGCGCATAGGCGCCAACGCGGTCGTCGGCATCGACGTCGATTACGAGGTAATCCGCGACGGCATGCTGATGGTAGCCGTAAGCGGCACCGCCGTACGCCTCTAACAAGGGAAACAGCATCCGCGCTAAGCGCGGATGCTGTTTTTTTGCCTGCCACCGTACTCTCACGATAGAAAAACCGTAAGCAGCGTCTAAGCTGCCTTACGGCTCCCTTAAAACTACGTTCGGCTGTAAACAAGCGGATTTAACGGACTGACGGCAAGGCCTCCCGGCTCGCAGCCCGGCAGGAATGCTTTCAGATCGTTCTTCCTCGCATTGCTGTCCGGCTCCGCTACAAGGGTTCCGTCGGCATAATAGATGACCGTCATCACCTCGCGCATCGTGTCCGTCGGATTGCCGGGCGCGTTGTGCAGCGTCCAGCCCGCGTGAAAAGTAGCGTCGCCCGCTTGCATCGCCCCGTAGCTGATCTGCGTAAGGCCTTTGCTTTCGACGTATTCCTTCAGCGTGCGGTGGGACTCGTCGGAAATAACCGTTTTGCTGACGTACCCGCTGTGATGGGAGCCGGATGCAAAGGTCATCGAGCCCACTTCTTCGCTGATCGGCACTAGCGGCATCCACATCGTGATCGTCTTGTCCGTATCGAGCGGCCAGTAAATTTGGTCTTGATGCCATGGCGTATGTCCGCCGCCCGGCTCCTTGAACAGCGCCTGATCGTGATAAATGCGGACTCCGCCGACCCCCATCAGATCGGCCGCAATTTTCGCAAAACGGCGGCCCAGCACGAATCGGGCAATGTCCTCGTTATGCTTCCACAAATTCCCGATTTGAATGAACGCTTTGCCGTAGGTGTCGCGTTCTTCCAGAGGCTTGTTGTGATAGTTTAACCGCATTACCTCGCTGGCGATCATCAGCTCGTAAATGCCGATTTCCTGCGGTGTCGCTACGCTGCGCAGCAGCACATGACCGTCGTTCCGATAGCCTTCGATTTGCTCCGCAGTCAGCTTATAGCTATCCTCGAACAGAAAAGAATCGTTCGTCTTCATCGCCGTATGCCCCTTTCGAATCGTTATTTCCTGTCTTCAGTATAAGGAATACAGACCTTCTAATCTTTGTATGAAGCGATCTGCTTTTTGTCAAAACTGACTATTTACCTATTCGGCGGAATGGCGCATGATTGATAAAAGACGTTGGGAATGGGGAGATCTTCATGCTTTCCTTAACCGAACGATTGGATGATACCCCGATCGTTCCCTACATTCGAGAATGCGATTATGCCGTAAGATCTCCATGGTTTCTGCACGAGCGCAGACTGCTGGATTATTTGCTCATTTATGTTCAGAAGGGCGTATTGCGAGTGAATCACGAAGGTACCTTGGAGGAGTTTACGGAGGTGAATTTTGCCTGCTGCAGCCGGGAACCTATCATACGCTGGAGGGGATTACCGATACGATAACCCCCTTCTCCCATATGGACGTCTTCTACCATCCGCAGCGAAAAGACAGCTTTCCGACACGGCCGGGCCAGCTTGACCTGACCCCCTTCGCCCATCTCATGCAGCCCCGGCTGAACGATCTGAAGGGCGTCCATATTCCTTGCCGCTTCGTGCCAAGCGATCCCTTTCGCTTTAGAGATACACTGCTGCGCATGATCGACCGCTGGAACCAGCACGATACGCTGAGCCGGCTGGAGGCCCAGAGCCTCGCAACGGAGCTGGTCGTCATGCTGCTGCAGGATCATACCGAGCAGCAGGGCATATCCGGCGAGTCCGACGCCTCGCTGAAATGGATGACCTCTTACCTGCATCTGCATTTGTCGGAGCCTCTGACCACCCGGCAGATGGCGGCACGCGCCAATCTGTCCCCTTCCCGGTTCCGCGCGGTATTCCAGGAGCGGTTCGGCATGCCTCCGCATCAGTATCTGACGCAACTACGATTGCGGCATGCCCGGGATTTATTGAAGCAGACGGATTACAAACTCCACCAGATTGCGGATTACTGCGGCTTTGCCGACGCGCATCATTTTGCCAAGACGTTCAAGAAGGAAACCGGCCAAGCCCCCGGCGCATACCGCCGCGAGCATCGAACCAAAACGATATTTTAACGGCTAGGGAAAACGGATTGTATGATACACTGGACAAAGAACTCATTTATGAAACAGCAAGGGGAAATGATAATGAAGCTGGTATCCTGGAATGTGAACGGCATTAGGGCCTGCGTGACCAAAGGCTTTACCGATTACTTCGAACAAACGGGCGCGGATATCTTTTGCATTCAGGAGACGAAGCTGCAGGACGGACAGATTAGCCTGGAGCTGGGCGAGGCCTATTCGCAATACTGGAATCATGCGGAGAAGAAAGGGTATTCCGGTACGGCCGTGTTTACGAAGCACAAGCCGCTGAGCGTAAGGCACGGGCTGGACGAAGAACAGCAGGACCCCGAGGGGCGCGTTCTCACGCTCGAATTCGACTCCTTCTATCTGGTTAATGTGTATACGCCTAATGCGAGGAGGGATCTGTCCCGATTAGCGTACAGGCTGGAATGGGAAGAGCAGTTTAAGAGCTACCTCCTGGAGCTGGACAAGCTGAAGCCGGTCATCGTTTGCGGAGACATGAATGTCGCCCACCAAGAGATCGATCTGAAAAATCCGAAATCCAACCGCAACAACTCCGGTTTTACTCTGGAAGAGCGCGAAAAAATGACACGGCTGCTGGACGCCGGCTTTACCGATACGTTCCGGCATTTTTATCCCGAGAAGGAAGAAGTCTACACCTGGTGGTCTTATATGCCGAAGGTGAGAGAGCGGAATGTCGGCTGGCGGATCGACTACTTCCTCGTTTCCTCCAGAATGAAGGACGTCCTGATCGACGCGCAGATCGATTGCCATATAACCGGCAGCGATCATTGTCCCGTTATTCTGCATATCGCGGACAACAGGGGAGCTTAGCGTAGCCCAAGAGGGAAAATAAGACGGCGGAAGCCACTCGTTCCGCCGTTTTGTTATTTTTAACCGTCCGTCTACGCCTTGTTTACATGAACGTGGATTGCCGCCAGCATGAGCCGTTTATACTCCTCTAAGTCTTCAACGCGGTATTCTGCGCTCGCTTGGACGGGGCCGACGTACGTATCCGCCGCTTGCCTCACCACATAACGGATGTGCTCGGGAATCCTTGCAAGCACCCATTGCCCGGCCTCTTCCTTGGATATAATCATACCGGTTTCGAGATACGACAAGATTCTGCATAGCGTTAGAATGCCGTATACGGGCGCTGTTTGAACAGCATCTGCCGCATGATCGACGCCGCTTAGAATAGAGGAACGAAAATCTTGTTCCGGTACGCTCGGAAAGACTTCCTGCGCAGGTTTTCCATATAGGCAAATCCCCCGTTGAAGAATAAGCGTAATATGGCAAGCAAGGTCGGGATCGACCGGCGTTTCCGCCCAGAATTGTTTATTTTCTCTGCCAATTTGCTCTTCGTATGCCTTTCTCCAATATTCGCTGCTGTGCAATTGAAAAGGTGTCGGGTGCTTCCAGGGCCATATCGCATCCAGCGCGATGACGCTTATCTCGATCGGCGCCGGTTGATTCGACAAGGCAAGAAAGAGCTTCACAAGCTCATATCTGAGCTCCAGAACCAATCCTTCGCGGAGAAGCACGATCACATCCAGATCGCTGACATCAGGATTAAAGCTGTTTAAGGCCAGCGACCCATGAACATAGATGCCGACCAGATTATGTCCGACATAGTCGATTAAGTGATCCCTTAACGCCGTAAGCTGCCTTACGATCGGTTCGGGACAATCGGTCCAGCCGTATATACTCATACCTATAACCCCCATATCGCAGCTGTCTCTGCAGCCATAATAGCAAAGAGACGCGGCGTTTCGCCGGTAATATTCACTTATAATTGAACTCGGCAAATGGAAGTGGATTCGCGAACGACAAGCTCCGGTTCGAGAAGCAGCGAACGATTTTTTTTCGCCGTTCCGTTCAACATGTTGAGCAGCAGTTGCACCGCTTGCACACCCATCTGCTTGATCGGCTGTCGAATCGTCGTTAGGCGCGGATGGATGCCGCCTGCGAACGACTGGTCGTCATAGCCGATAACGGACACGTCCGACGGCACACGGTAGCCTTCATCCTGCAAAGCTTGAATGGCCCCCAGCGCAATGAAATCGTCGGCAGCGAACAACGCGGTCGGAACGCGCTTTTCGGAAATCCAAGCTTTGACGGCGTCGAACCCGTTGCGCAAACCGAACTCCGTATTCGCCATTGCGTACGGCATCAAACCGGCGTCGGCGAGCGCCGCTTCAAAGCCCCGCTTGCGCTCCTGCGCGCTCCTGTACAGCGCCGTGCCGCAAATATGCCCGATACGGGTATGACCAAGCTCGATCAAATGCTTAGTCGCCTCGTAACCGCCTTTATAATTGTCGACGTTCACCGTAGTAGCCTTCACATCTGCATTCTGGTTATCGATCAGCACGAAGGGAATTCGCTTTTTTCGCAGCTCCAGTACGTCGTTGTCCTCGTTTGTCGGAGAAAGCAGCATGACGCCGTCAACCCGATCCTCCTGAAACAGAAAGTTTCTCTGACGTCCGGTTTGGGAGTCGTCCTCCTTATGAACGGACAACGCCAGGAAGTACCCGTGCTCCTCTAGACTTTCGTTGACGGTTCGAACGACTCCATCGAATACCGTATCCTCCAGCGTTTCCAACGTTAATCCGATGACTCCCGTTTTGCCGCGAGCGAGACTGCGTGCCGCCGAATTCGGTCGGTAATCCAGCTCTTCGATAGCCTTCATGACTCTTTGGCGGTTTTTCTCGCGTACGGACGGCGCGTCGTTCAACACCCGAGACACGGTCACAACGGATAATCCGGACTTTTTCGCTACGTCGTATATGTTGACTTTCATAGGTTCAAACTCCTCGAATGCGCGAATAATTGCCAATAAGCCAAGTATACACGCTTCCGCCTTTTATTTCTAAGAACCGGCCAGCGTATGCGGCAGCCCCTTGTTTCCAAAGCAGGATGAACAGTACCGTCCAACTAGCTTGATAGCTTCGCAAGAAGCATTTGACGATGCGGTTCCGATAAGCTTAACAATTCGAATTTCTCCTCGGTGATCAGCTCTGTGAGCCTGCGGGCTTCATCACAAGCCTGGTTATAGCAATCATCGCTAATGGCACGATTCGATAATGCTTCTTCCAGTTCATCGGCATCCTTTTGAATGACTTCTCCTGAAGGCAGCACAATGAGATCTAAATACCAGTCATAAAACCAGGGTACCTTCCGTTCGTCTAGTCCAACCTCCTGGCAAATATCGATGTACCACTGAACAATTTGTCCGGTTGAATCAAACATGGTCGTTACGGAATGTAACGAACCGATGGGAAAATGCTGCAGCCACATATATCCCTCGTCCGCAAGACACTTTTTCTTATCTCCGTAGCGAGCGAATAACGGCTCCGTTACTTGATCGATTCTGATCAGCGTGATATAGCCTGTAAAGGATTCCGTCTCCACAAACTCCTGAGCATAAGCCCTCTTCGCTACGCGTTTCCAATCCGGCCGGTCGCCGTATTTCTTTTTCAATGACCGTCTCCTCCTGTAACATGTTATATTTCGATATTCAAAGAGAAAAGAAGATTGAGAGAGCTTTGATTTTCTGAAAATCCTCGTATCAGGCATAAATAGGGGAACATGCGTTCAGGCAATTGAGGCGAACATACGTTTTTACCGGTTGATGAAAAAGAGCGAGTCGTTTACGATTAGGCGACTGGATTCCATTTCTTGTATAGAGGAGTGATTTTTGGATGCAGCTTGCCGTTCATAACAACCATGCATCATTTGCCCCCCTGCTAACGCATGTAGAGCAAACCAGGTGTGCCGTTAAGGCTACTGCCGCCGCCGTTGTCGTCATTCAGAACGACCGAATTGTCGCCGAATGGTATTCCGGCTACCATCATGCCAAGACTGGAGCTAAGCCGGTGACGGCCGATTCACAGTTTAACGTTTATTCGATAAGAAAAACCCATATTGCGCTAGCCTTGGCACTCGCCGTTATTGAGGCCGGCTTGGATCTCGACACGCCGATTCATTCGTATATAGACGATATTCCCGTAAACGAACTAGAGAAGATTACAATAAGAAACGTACTGACAAAGACCAAGCCTAAGTTTTTCGGACCGGAGAAGGTAGAAGGAGAAGGGTTGGCCGCCACAATCGTTAAGAAAGTTACAGGCAAAACGGTCGCGCAAATGATTACGGAGAAAGTACTTGAACCCCTGCAGATCAAGAAGACGGAATGGGCTTCCGTACCGAAGGAAGACCTGGTATGCGACTTTACGGCCGGCGATGGCTATGCATCCGTTAGGTTGGAGTCTAACGAAGGGCATGAACGCAATCTCTATATGAGTGCCAAAGATCTTGCTTATTGGGGCTACCTGTATCTGAACGATGGTGTCGTGAACGGACAATGCATCATCCCGAAAGCCGTGTTCGATCTTTCCGAAAGACTTAGAACAGCGCCCGGCTATGCGGATAAACGGATTATGGGCTGGTATTACGGTGAGGATTCGTTTGAAGCCTTCGGAGCGACAGGATGCCATGTGGCAGTCATTCCGAAGTATAACGCCGTTGCCGTTAGGATGTACAACCGGTACGCGGATGAACATACGGGAACATTACTGAAGTGTCTGCAGCAACACGCAGCTAACATTCTGTAACTCAAGGTCCTGCTAATTCCCTTGCCTCAGGCTGACGTCTCCACGCAGTCCTCGCCGGAGATTTACTCTTTCACTTCTTGGATCTTGTAAGCAAATAGGCCGTTAAAAAGGACAGCTGGATGGAAATTACCATGCACATAATCGCCGTATTATCGCCGCCGCGGGGGTTCAGCAGTCCGCTTAGGAGAAGAAAGGCTATGACGGATAGAACGAGCAACCCCAAGAAAACTCCAATGAATCTTACTGTTCGTTCACCCTTTTGATTGACCATGAATACCTCCAGCCATGACTGCCTAGCAGATAAGCTGCGGCCAGTCGTAATTTGATTACCTCTCCCGCTGATAAGGAATATCCAACTAGTTCCAATAGACGATATCCCTATATATTCACCCCGCATGCATGTTTTTCCTGTTTGAGGGCATCACACGCAAAAAAACGCAGCAGATGCCGGGAACCCCCTGCATCTTGCTGCGTCTCGTTCATTAAACTTTACATGCCGCAACAACCGTCATTTCATAAACCGGCTACAGCAAGAAACCGGTCTGCTCGGCAAACAGCCGAATTTGCGTACGCTCTTCCTCCGTCAGCTGTTGAATCGGCTTTCTCGGCAGTCCTGCGTCGATGCCCTGCAGCCTCAAAATTTCCCGCTCGAACGCGATGAAATCGTATTTGAGCAACTCGGCGATGACGCGGTTCGCCTTCGCTTGCAAGGCCCGGGCCTCGTCCCATTTCCCTTCGCGGAAGCTCAGGTACAGCTCTCCGAATAAGGCCGGCATGATGTTGTACGTGCTCCCGATCGCGCCGCAGCAGCCGACGGCGAGTCCCGCAAGCAAGCATTCGTCCGGCCCGTTGAACACGAGGAAATCGGGACCGCATGCTTCCAGCAGCTGCTGAAGCTCGAACGTGTCCTTGGACGTAAACTTGACGCCGATGATGTTCTCTTCCTTCGATAACTCCTCATAGAAGCGAACCGTAGACTGTACGCCCGTCATGGCGGGGAAATGGTAGAGAATGAGCGGAATGTCCGCCGCGTTCGCGATGTCGAGGTAATGCCCGCGAACCTGCTCCGGGCCATGCTTGTAGTAGAACGGCGCAACCGCCGATACCGCGTCCGCTCCCGCTTGCGCGGCATGCTTCGTCAACTCGAGGCAGGTAGCCGTATCCATCGCGCCTACGTGGGCAATGACCGGTACGGCTCCCCGTACCTCGTCCACGACTATCTCAAGAAAGGCTTCGCGTTCGGCGACGGACTGCAGGAAGCCTTCCCCCGTGCTGCCGCTTAAGTAAAAGCCGTTCACCCGTTCGTTCAACAGGTGGCGGACAAGCTTGCGGGTCGCCGGTTCGCTGATCGCGCCCGATCCGTCGTAAGGCGTAATCAAGGCGGGGATGATCCCGCTAAATGGATGTGATGCAGGCATTCGTTTTCGCTCCTCTTCTTAATCCCGTTTCATTCAATGGGTTTCTATATCGCCAGCCGGCCGGTGACACCGAACGGCCCAGCCTTATCCTTTTACGCTGCCGGCCGTCAAGCCCTCCACAAGGAACTTCTGAATCACGGAGAAGATGACGATAATCGGCAGTACGATAATGACGCCGCTAGCCAAAATCCCGCCCCAATTCGTCTGGCCCATGCTGTCCATGACTTCGGCGATGCCGACCTGTACCGTCTTGGCGTCCAGCGAGTTGGTGAAGATGAGGGAGTATTGATAATCGTTCCATCCCAAAATAAAGCTGTACAAGCTGACCGCGACCAGTCCGGGCGCCGCTAGCGGCACTACAATACGGCTTAGCGTCTGAAATTTCGTCGCGCCGTCGATCAGAGCCGCCTCTTCGAGGTCGATCGGAATGACCTTGAAAAATCCGCTCATGATCCATACCCCGACCGGAATCGTCATCGTCCCGTATATGAGCACCAGCAGCGTTTTGGTATTCAGCAGACTGAGGGCCGACGCGACCTTGTACCACGGGATCATAATGATCGGTCCTTGAATCATCTGCGCCAGGACAAGCAGCACCAGGATCAGCTTAATGCCGGGCACCCGGTACCTGGCCAAGCCGTATCCGCTGATGCAAGCGACGATGCCCGTAAGCAGGGCGGTGACGGTGCAAGCGATCGCGGAGTTGGCGAGCAGCTTGCCGAGGTGCATCCCGCTTTTGCCCAGCGCCCAGGCGTAATGCTCGAAAGTAAGCGGGTTGATAAGCCATGTCGGCTTTGCCGCGAAAATGGCCTCCTTCTCCTTGAACGTCGTATCGAGCAGCCACATAAAAGGGAGAAGCGTAAACGCCATTAGTACAAACAGGCTTGCGTATTTCCAAGTTCTCGCCCAGTTGGTTTCTTTCATGCTTCACCTCAAGTATTGTCTTTGCCGAACAGTCCGGCGTACACGGCGATAATCGCAAGCACGATCAGCATCGACAGCGTGCCGACTGCGGCGCCCTTGCCCAAATCCAAATATACGAAAGCATGCGTATACAGATAGGTCGGCAAAATGCTGGTCGCATAGCCGGGGCCTCCGTTCGTAAGCGCCCAAATCATTTCGAATTTGGTCCAGGAGCCGATGATCGACACCATCCCGGTGACGTACATGATCGGCTTCAGCAGCGGCAGCGTAACGAAGCGGAACCGCTGCCATGCCGTGGCGCCGTCGATATGGGCCGCCTCCTTCATCTCGCCCGATATGCCCTGCAAGCCGGAAAGCATCATCAGCGTAATATAGGGGAAGCCTTTCCACGTCGACGTAAGCAGCAGCGCCGGCCACACCCAGAAGGCGTCTCCCAGCCAAACGATGTTGTCCTGCAGCACGTGAAGCAGCTTCAAATATTCGTTCATCAAGCCATACTGCCCGTCGTAAATCCACTTCCAGACGATGCCGACGATGACGACCGGCGACACCCAAGGAACCATGAGCAGCCCGCGCCATAATCCCCTCAGCCGCAGCTTCCGGTTAAGAATCATGGCCGCCGGTACGGCGAGCAGAAACTGAAGGATCATGGAGCCGAAAACCCAAAGCAGGCTGTTGCGGAAAATGCTCCAGAAATGACCGTCGGCCGTCAGCAGCTCCTTATAGTTGCCGAGCCCGGCGAACGTCATCCCCTTTCCCTGCAGCAGGGAATAATCGAAAAAGCTGAGCCGAATCGTTTCGAACAGCGGATAAAATTGAAAAATGACGATGTATAAAACAACCGGCGACAGCAGCAAATAGCCGAAAGCCATCTGTTTGCGCTGTGCCAAGGTCACGGTGGCGTCTTTCACTTGCCGTCCTCCTGTCCGAACCGGCGAACGCCGGGAGCGGGCCGCCTGCGGCCTGCGCAAGCGGCGTCGCTGCTCCCGCTGGCGAACGCACGCATCTAGTTATTTGCTTTTATACTTCTCCTTCACTTTGTCGATGCCGTCCTTGATCGCCTTGTACGCTTCCTCGGCGGTCATTTTGTCCAGCAGGTACTTGGCCATCTGCTCCTGGAAGATCGTTTCCATTTCGGGTTGTCCCACAATCGTGGCCATTTGGACGCCGTTCTTGGCGAGAATGCCGTTCATATCCTGCAAAATGCGTTTATGCCCGTCAATCGATTTCGGGAATACCGCCTCCGCCTTTTTGACGATATCGTCCAGGCTGGCGTTTTTGACGGCCGTTACGTTGATCGTGGCGGCTTGCGTCGTGTTGAATTCCGGCGACGACCATTCTTCGATCAGCCTCCATACGACTTCTTTGTTTTTGCTGCCCTTGAACATGCCGACGCCTACGCTCGAAACCGGAGCTTGCGCCTTATCGCCGGATGGCCCCTTCGGATAAGCGATCGCCCGCGTTACCTTAAGAATTTCCGGGTTGATGCTGTACGAGTTGGCGGAGAAATACGTCCCTGCCGGCGTCATGCCCACCTCTTCGTTGCTGAACGCGCGGAACGCTTCGGGAGCGCCCCAGGTCGTATGCGCTTTCGGCTGGTACGGCTCCAGCTTCTTGAAATGCTCCAGCGTTTCCACGTACTTCTTCTTCGCCGCTTCGCTTGTATCGTCAAGCAGCAGCCCGTTGCTGTAACCGGCCGTGAACGGTCCGCGGAAGGCGAAGCGGGCGACGCCGAGCGGATAGCCGTAGCCGTATTTCCCGTCCTTCGTCATGAGCTGGGCGGCTTTCTCCACGTCGGCCCACGTCTGGAGCTGCTCCAGCTTCATGCCCGCGTTGTTGAGCATTTTTTCGTTGACCATCAGCGTGAAGGAATTGGCCAAGTTCGGAATGGAATAAATCTTGTCGCCTACCATCGAATATTCCAGCGTACCCGGAAGGAAGTCCTCTTTCTTCAAAGCGGTTCCCTTCCTGCCGATGTAAGGAGACAAATCCTCCAGTCCGTTCATCTGCACCAGATTCGTCACGTCCTGCGTCATCGTCATATCCGGAAAATCGTTCGAGGCGAGCATGACGGACAGCTTCTTCTCCATGTCCTGCCACGACAAGTACATGTATTCGATATTGACGCCCGGGTACTTCTCTTTCATCTTCGATTTGAACTGCTCGGCCAGCACCTTCTCCGCCTCGGACGTCCCCGGGAAAATAAAGCGGACATCCGCCTTCACCGTCTTCCAGTCCACGGTATTGGGGGTTTCTTCCGCCGTCTTTTTCTCTCCTGCGCCGCCGCAGCCCGCCAGCAGCAAGCTTAGCGATAAAGCCCCCGCCATTGCGGAAACTCCATATTTTTTGAACCGGTTCATCGTGACCCCTCCTTGTAGGTTTCGGAAACAAATTCATCGTAACGGATAAGCGAACCCCGCAACAAGGAGACAAAATCAAGAATTGGCGGATTAAATTTAGATGTTGCCGCCTCCCTCTTCCGCCTTCGCCTGCCGCGTTTTATAATAAAACCAGCCCGAGAATCCTTCATCCCAAGGAGAGCCTATGCTTCCATTCGCCAAGCTGCAAACCAAAATGCTGGTCTCCTTCTTGACGCTCGTCCTCGTACCCGTGATCGCCATCGGGACCTTCTCTTATTTGATCGCAACCCGCTTTCTGGAGAAGCAGACGCTGCAGAACCAAGCGCAAACCGTTCGCCTGACCGCAGGCAATATCAAGGGCATGCTCGACGACGCGACCGATCTCTCTTCCTATATCGTGCAGAACGAAACGATTCAGACGCTGCTCAGTCAACCCGATCCGTCTGCCGCCGATACCCAAAAGGCGATTTTCAATTACGTCTCCAATTTGAAGCAGGCCAAAACCTATATCTCGTTTCTCATTCTATATGGGGAGAACAACTTTCTGTTCCGCGACTTTTCGCAATATTACCGGCAGGTGGTGCCTTACGACGATTTCAAGGAATCCCCGCTGTACGTCGCCGCAGCCGCCCGCAGCGGTCAGCCCCATTGGGACTATTCGGGGGATCCGTTGTTTATTTTCGGCCAAAATTACGACGACATCGTCTTGAACCGGCTGATCGTAAGCATGTACGATGCCGATAAAAAGCTGGGGATGTTCTTCCTCGGCGTGAAACGGGATGCGATGAAAAGCCTCATTCAGGACGTGCAAATCAACCAGACGACGAATTTGCTGCTGTTCGACGACAATTATCACTTGATCGCCAGCAAGTTCGACGATATGGCCGTCAGCAATCGGCTGAAGAACAACGTAGGCGAAATCAAACGGCTACAGCGCACCGACGAAACGTTCGAATACGCGATCGGCAAAAAAAAATATTTGGCCGCAAGCAGCGCCATAGCGCCGTACGATTGGACCGTCGTCAGCCTGACGCCGATGGAGGACATCCGCAGGCAGCACGGCATCATGCTCAGCACGACCGTCGTGCTGTCGCTTTCGCTGATCCTCGTGGCGGTCGCGCTTTCCGTCGTGCTCTCGCGCGGCATCACCTCTCCGATCAAACGGCTGTTGAAGTCGATGAACAGCTTCAAGCTCGGACAGCCGCACCCCGAGCTGACCGTCCGGTCGCAAGACGAAATCGGGCACCTGACGCAGAAGTACAACGAAATGGTGCACGACTTGAACGACCTGATCGAGAAGGTGTACATCAGCCAAACGAATCAGCGCATGATCGAGCTGCGGACGCTGCAGGCGCAGATCGAGCCGCATTTTCTGTACAATACGCTCGACTATATTTTCTTCAACGCCAAGATCAACGGGGACGACCGGACCGCACAGGTGGTGCACTCCCTCAGCGAATTATTCCGGCTCTCGCTCAACAAGGGCGAGGACTTCTACAAGCTGGAGAACGAAATCAAGCAAATTCAGGCTTACGTCAACATCCAGCATGCGCGGTTCCCGAACCGGTTTATTCCCGTATACGACATCGACCCGGCGATCGGCGGCTACTATACGATGAAGCTGCTGCTGCAGCCCATCGTCGAGAATGCGATCCTGCATGCCTTCGAGCCGGCCGGGGAACGGCAGGGACTCTTGTCGATCCGCGGCCATCTTACGGACGATGCCATCGAATGGAACGTGCAGGACAACGGCTGCGGCATGACGGCGGAGCAGGTCGGGCAGCTGCTGCACATCCCATCGCGGAGCACGGGAGGATACGGGCTGCGCAATGTGAACGAACGGCTGCAGATGATGTTCGGGCAGCCTTACGCGCTGCAAATTGACAGCCGTCCAGGCTTCGGTACGACCGTCACCGTGCGGATCCCCATCATCCTAGACGAAGAACAATGGAGGCGCCTCTATGAAAATCATGGCCATCGATGACGAGCTCATCGTGACGAAAGGATTGCGCGTGCTGCTGCCGTGGGAGGAATACGGCTTCGAGTGGCTGCCGTCCGCGGAGAACGGCGCTCAGGCGCTGGAGCTCATGGAGCGGACGCTGCCGGACGTCATTCTCGTAGATTGCCGCATGCCGAATATGGGAGGCCTTGAGCTGCTGGCCGAGATTCATAAAAGGCGATGGCCGATCAAAGCCGTTATCCTAAGCGGCCACGACGAATTCGACTACGCGAGGCAAGCGCTGCAGCTCGGCGCATCGGATTATTTGCTGAAGCCGCCGGATACGGACAAGCTTCGCAGCGTCATGCTGCGGTTGAAAGCGGTATGGGAGTATGAAAACCGGCAGACGAAGCAGCAAAAGGAAAACTTGCCGGTGCTGCGGGAACGGTTCATGAGAAACCTGCTCGAAGGAGCCAGAATCAGCGAACCGCTGTTTATGGAGAAGGCTTCCTCCCTCGGCGTCCCGCTTGCGCTGCAGCCGTTTCGGATCGTACTGCTGCAGATCGGGCAGGATCCGGATGCGCCGCGCGATTACCAGTACGACGACCAGCAGCTGATGAAGTTCGCGATCGAGAATATTATCGAGGAAACGCTGCGGCATTGGGAGCGCAAAAGCCTGTTTTGGGACCTGCCCGATCGCATGGCCGTCATTGCGCATCCCCCCGCTTCCTTGGATGCTCTTCGCCGGGATTTGCGGCAAACGGCGGTCAACATCCGGCAAACCTTGCAGTACATTGTGACCGCCGGGGTAGGAGCGTCATGCGAAAGGCTGACTGCGGACGCGAAAACCGCTTATGGGCAAGCGAAAACGGCGCTCGAGTACCAATATTACACGGGTCCGGGCGAGGTCATTTTTATCGAGGAGATCGATTGGGAGAATGCCGCCAGTAAGGAACCGGAGCATCCCGGCTCGGAATGCCCCACGGACCCGAACGCCTCGGCGGCGCACGAACGGCTGCGCATGGCGCTGAAGATCGGAAACGAGCTGGAGCTCGAGGCATGGCTGCAGTCGTTTTTTGCCGACTTCTATGGACGGGAGGCTTCCGTACAGTCGACCAAATCGCTAAGCCTGCAGGCGATGATGGCGGCGTCCAACGTCATCTCGGAGCTGCATCCGAAGCTGCCGCCCGACCAGTTGCTGACGACTGCGCATATTCAATCGGTTTTCTCGGCTGCGACGCTGGAAGCCCTCCATCAGCTGTGCGGCTCGTTCCTCCGGGATTTGCTCCGGCTCACCGTAGACATGCGCAAATCGGGCAAGCATCATGTTATCGAGGCGGCGAAGGCGATACTCGATACCCGCTTCGCCAGCAACCTCTCTCTCGAAAGCGTCGCCAAGGAGGTTTACGTATCTCCGGTCTATCTCAGCTTTCTATTCAAACAGGTCGAGGGCGTCAACGTCACCGACTATGTCACGCACGTTCGGATCGAGAAAGCGAAGCAGCTGCTGCTCGCGACCAATCTCAAAACCTACGAGATCGCCGGCCAAATCGGCTACCAGGACGAAAAGTATTTCAGCCGGCTGTTCAAGAAAAGAGTCGGTTTGACGCCGACGATGTTTCGTCAGCAGGGCTGATTTTGGGGATTTGACCGGCAAGGCTCGGTAGCGTATTCGGCAAACCGGCCTCCCGGGCCCTTCCTGAATCACTTTTACATGCTCAATGCGTGCAATTCGCTCCCGTTCGCACAGACTCCGATTGGCGGTTCCCGCTCGAATCAACGGAACGTCGATGCCTTATTTCGGTTATTCGCGGTAAAATCGGGATGTCGCGGAACCAGAGTATCTTATTGCTGTAAAATCGTCGATTTCTTAGCGCGAAACGGCCGAATAACGTACCGTCGTTCCGCTTTCGAAAGAAATCGAGAAAAAATGCGGAAATAGTGAACATACGTTCCCATCCCACTCAAGGACGGTAACCACAGGATAAGAAAAAGCCTCCAAAACCACTTTATAGTGGAGATGGAGGCTTTTTTCTGCTTCTATTCCTCGACACGTTCCATACTAGCCGATTTTACGGATGAATCAAGCATACTAGCCGCTCAACGGACGAATCACTGCAAAGCCGCTATATCCGATGGTGTCAGCGCATACCGGTATATGCGGACATCGTCGATCAGCCCGTTCATCGTATTGGTTCCGTTCACCCCGACCGTCAGCGGCAGAGCGCTGGCAATGCTGCCCTGCTGAAGGCTCGTATCCTGGCCCGCCAGCACCCCGTCGACGTACAGCCGGATACCCGCGCTCCTGTCGACCACCGCCGCCACATGATGCCACGCCCCGTCCGCATAGGCAGCCGCCGATTGCGCGGCGTCATACGTGCTGCCGTAATCGAGCAGGAATCGGATCGTGTTGTCGCTCTCGAACCGCAGCCAGAACCCGGCGTTCGTATCGCCCTTCTGCATCAAAAACTTGGTCGTGCCGGTCACCCCGGTCTTGACCCACATCGATATCGAGAAATTGTCCGTCCGCCCGAAGGCGGCATCATGGTAAAAAGGATTCGGCAGCGTAACGTAATCGCCGTTCCCGTCAAAACCTAGCGCGTTCCCGTATTTCCCGCCCGCACTCCATACCGCGTTGGATACGGAGCCGTCATAGGCGAATGCCGTCGAATCGGCCGCCACGCTTCCGGCGCTCTCATCGAAAGTCCAATGCCCGTACTCGCCGAACATCCGGGCGATTTCCCAGTCGCCGATCGCATAATTATAGAGGCTTACGCCGTCGATCAAACCGTTCATGGCGAGCGTTGAAGCATGGCCGATCGTAAGAGGCAGCGCGCTGGACACATTGCCGCCCGTCAACGCGTTATCCTGCCCGGCGAGCACGCCGTCGACATACAGCCGAAGCCCCGCGTCGCGATCCGCTACCCCTACGACATGATGCCATTTGCCGTCGGCGTAAGCCGCTGTCGACTGGGCGGCATCGTACGTGCTGCCGTAATCGAGCAGAAACCGGATCGTATTGTCCGTCTCGAAGCGGAGCCAATACGCCCCGTTCGTATCGCCCTTGCTGGCAATGAACTGCGTTTTCCCCGTCGTGCTTGTCTTCACCCAAGCGGAAAGCGAAAAGTCATGCGCCGTACCGAAATCGAATGACCCGTCGGCGGGATCGCCCAAAGTAACGAAATCGCCGTTCCCGTCAAAGCGCAGCGCCCTGCCGAATTTGCCGTCGGCTTCCCGCGTTGCGCCGACGATGGTTCCGGGATAAGCGCCGGAAGCCGAATCCGCTGCGACGCTGCCGGAGGCTTCGTCCAGCTGCCAGCTGCCGACCGTCAGGCGGTCCCACCAAATACGGGAGACAATCGCCCGATTCGGAAAGAGCGAGTTCCATTCGTTGCTGGATACGATACTAAGCCCGGGCATGACGTTGTAGGTGCCGAAATTGCCGAGCTGCGCCCGGTTGTCGGTAATCCCCATCGCAACGCGTTCCGTGCTCTTGATCAAACGGAGCGTAACCGGGTCGATCTTGGCCATCCAGAGCGGCGCGCGGTAACGGTAAATCGAAGCGTTCGAGGCGTCCTCCCTCGTATACACGACATACAGAGCATCCGGCTGCGTGATCCAATGCATTTGCGTATTCATGCTCCCCGATACCGGCGTGCCGTCATCCCATGTCAGGACGACCGCCGGCTGCCAGTTGATCCCGTCGCTGCTTTTGGCCAGCCGGTTCTGCGTATCGTCGCGCAACGTCATGAAATATTCGCTGCCGAATTTGGCCAGCGACGTTTCGATGCCGGAGCGGTTCCCGTTGCTGCCCGGACTCGGCACCGCGTTGCCTTGGCTCACATAAGTCAGCGAAGTGCCGTCGAACGAGGCTCTAACGACCTGCACGCTGCCCAAGCCATCGACGGAATTGATCGGCCACAAAATATCCCCGCTTCCGTCCTCCGTCATATACGGGTAAGCGCTTCCAGAATGGCCTACACCATTCGGCCATCCAAACACATGCCAGTCGCTGCCCCACGTCGCCGTCGCCGGGTCGTATACGGCATAAGCCGGATACGTGTGCTTTTTGGCGTAGGTCGAGGTGTAGGACTGGGCCATGCCTAGTAAGATCAGCTTTCCGCTCTTCTCGTGGTACATCGGAACGGTATCGATCAGCATCCCCTGATAGCCGTCGGGCACCGTCTTCCACTGAAATTGCGGAATAACGGCCGGGGCGGTCCAGGTTTCTCCCAGATCATCGCTGGTGATGGATGAAATCTCGTAGACGACATCGCTCAAATTGGTCGGACTCTCCTTGATGTCCTTCAACAGCGTACACAGGATCTGCGGCGTTGCGCCGTTCGGCAATGCTGCGCATCCCATATGCGCCCACCAGAAGTTCTCGTGGTTATCGTTCTGATACGCGACTCTCTCCTCGATCTGATACGCCGGGGCGGATGCGTCGGCTGCAAGGCCGCTCAACCCGACCGAGCACCCGATTGCCCCAAGCGCAACCAACACGTACTGAAATAACCGACGTTTCCATTGACTCGATCCCATTGAACAATCTCCTTCCGCGGTATCGTCCATGCTTGCGGCCGACAAGCAGCTATATCGTAACATACCGCGGAAAGCCCGATAACCGGACTCGCTTTAGATTTGGTGGACTTATTCAAGTTTTAAGGAGCAGAACGGAATTCGTGAGCAGCAAAATCGAAAAATACGGCGTTTTCCCATAAGGGTAATGAACAAAAAAACCATGTTTCGCCTCGGCGTTCATTTCCATCTCCCTTTCGTTGAACGAATGGTCTTGCAGCCCGATTGCAGCCAGGTTTACCGTGCAATTCGAACGATGATGTTAAATAGCAATCTATAAGAAACATCGTCCAGCGTCTTATGCTAGAATCAAGATATAACCAATCAAACGATGAAAGGACGTACACGGATGGCTAAACACACGACTTACCTCTTCACGGAGGACGCAAAAGCACAGGCGGAATTCTACATTCAAGCGTTCGGCGGAGAAATCGTATCGGTTATGACGCACGGACAGCTTCCCGATGCGAGCGAAGCGCTCAAGGACAAGGTCCTTCATATGAGCCTGATTGCCGGTGGCGTTACGTTCTATATGTGCGATTCCGTATCGGAGCCGGTAAACGGAGGGAATGCCGTTAACCAGTGTATGGAATTTGCTACGGAAGCCGAAGCGCACGAAGCTTTCGATAAGCTTGCGGAAGGCGGTACGGTGAAGCACCCGTTGGTTCCGGCATTTTGGGGCTCCTTGTTCGGACAGATCGAGGACAAATTCGGCATACAATGGATGATCACCACCGAATCGAAAGCGGGCCAGTCCTGATCTAACGCCATTCGCTTCATGAGGCCGTCAAGTTGTTTCTTGACAGGCCTCTTTTTGGTCTTGGATACCTCTTCCTGCATCCCAGCCGTTGGCAAGCAGAACGTCTCCATCGGATGACGGCCCGATCCGCCCCCCAGGCTTTCAGAATATCCGGGGTTGCTCTCCCAGGACCGCTCCTTCGTTATAGCTTTCAAGTTATGCGAAAAACGGACGCTGCTTCCTATTCTTATTCGAGAAAGGATCGCTCTTCCCCTTTCATTTCCATTTTCCCGGCAGCCCATTTTTGCACGACGCTGTTTACATTCGCGCCGAGGTGTGGTATTTTTAATTTCGATACATATAGAAATAACGAAAAACGGCAAGGGATGAGATCACGATGGCAGAAGACAACGCGGAAGTACGGCAAGCCGTTAAAGTTTACAAGGCGCTCGGGGAACCGACCCGGCTGAAGATCGCCCTGCTGCTAACCGAAGAGCGGAATTTGTGCTGTTCCGATATCGGAAGCAAGCTGGAATCGGTCGCCGGCTCCACGCTATCCCATCACCTGAAGCAATTGACGGATTGCGGCCTTCTGAACCTCCGTAAAGACGGAACGTACATCTACTACAGCGTGAACCGCGAAATGGCGCTAAAATACGCGCCGTATTTGCTGGAATAATTTTTTGTTTTTATTTCTATATATTTAGAAATATAAAAATAATGGAGCGGAGAGAGGAGCAAGACCATCATGTCGAACGCATGGAAAATATACATGCTGGCTGTCGTCAGTTTTTTAGTCGGAACGTCTGAGTTCATCATAGCGGGAATTCTGGATAAGGTTGCGGAGGATATCGGGGTGTCGGTGGCCGCAGCGGGCCAGCTCATTACCGTTTTCTCGCTCGCTTACGCATTCGGAACGCCGTTCCTTATGGCCGTCACGGCGAGGGTGGAGCGGCGGAAGCTGCTTCTGTACGCCCTAGGCGTATTCGTTGCCGGCAACGGTATCGCCGTCGCCCTCCCCGGCTTTGAGTTTCTAGTCGCCTCTCGCGTCATTCTCGCCCTCAGCACAGGCGTATTCGTCGTCACGGCATTGACCGTCGCCTCCAAGCTGGCGCCGCCCGACAAGCAAGGGAGCGCAATCGCGACGCTCGTTATGGGCTTCAGCACGGCTCTGATCGTAGGCGTCCCTCTAGGAAGAGTGGTCGCTTCCGCTTACGATTGGCCAATCATTTTCGGCGGGATCGGCGTTCTGGGGCTGTTCGCTATCCTCGCCATTTCCTTCACCATTCCTCGGACGGACGGCGAAGAGCCTGTACCGCTGCGCAAACAGCTGGCGTTGTTGAAAGAACCGAGAATCGTCGTCGCCTTGTCGATAACGTTCTTCTGGATAGCCGGTTATTCCATCGCCTATACGTATATTTCGCCGTTTCTGCTTACGGTTACGGGAATGAGCGAAAAGGGGGTAAGCGCGGGATTATTCGCTTTCGGCATCGCAAGCCTGATCGGCTCGAAGCTCGGAGGCTTCGGCACGGATCGCTGGGGCGTTCCCCGCACGCTGATCGGCGGCATGCTGCTTCACGCCATCGCGCTTATCGCGCTGTCGCTTGCCGCCCATTCTCCGGCCGTCGTCTTCCCGCTGCTTATGCTATGGTCGTTCTCCGCCTGGTCGTCCGGCCCGACGCAGCAATACTACCTGCTCTCCCTTGCTCCGGAAGCATCCGGCATCATGCTTAGCCTGAACAGCTCGGTGATGCAGCTGGCCATGGCCGCCGGCGCGGGATTCGGAGGCGTTATCGTGGAGCAAGCATCGCTGACGTCCGTCAGCTGGCTCGGTGCGGCCGGAGTCGCCGTCGCTGCAGGTACGGCTGCCCTTTCCCTCGGAATGTCGCGATCGCGTTCCCGTACTTTGCAGAAGCTGCAGGAACGAACCCTGCGTAAGGCAGGCGCGTAAATCACAGCCGGTTCCCGTCACCGGCGTCTTTGACTCAAGACATCAGCCACGCGAAAGCTGCGAATACATGCAGGCTTTCTTAGATAATGAAAAACGCTCGCGGCAATGGAGGACTGATCGCCATTCGCCGGTGAGCGTTTTTTGTTGCTATTTCTCGTAACCCGCCTTGCCCTTCTTCATCATGAAATCCATTTCCGCATCCAAAATCATTTCAACCTTCAGCTCATCCAGCTTCACATCGCGCCGGCTGAGCACGTAATCCACGATATCGTCGCTGTCGATATTGACGTTGCCCTTCGCATCCGGCTTCGCCTTGTCGACGAAAGCCTGCTCATGCTTCAGCACGAGCAATACGAGGTTAGCGTCGATCTTCGTCTTTCCGGCTATGTATTTTACCAGTTCTTCTTGTTTAACGGGGGCGCTCAATCTTCTCATCTCCTGTCTTATCGCTATAGGGTTCCGCCGCGTAAACATAGACCTTCGTGCGGTACGGATCGCCGCAAGTCACCACGCGTTCCGGCCGCCAGCCCGGCAAGGCAAAGCAGACGCTGATGATCCGAGCGCCCGGCTTCATGCTTTTGCCGAATAAACGGCTAAGACGCTTCATCGCACCCGGATATAAGTAGCATACGACCACATCCGCTTTCTCGTACGGGTAATCGTACAAGTTCCCACGAACGAACGTCACGTTATCGCGACTGCTCAAAGCACGGGACAACGGAGGAAAGCTCCACCGGGCGGCCAGCCGGGAGAACCATAGCGGTACGGGGGAATTTTCAATTCCCGTAACCCGTCTCCCCCGGCAATGCCGCGCCAGATGAAACGCCATCGTTCCCCAGCCCGAGCCCGCTTCCACGATAGGGCCGTTCCCGGTCAGCCCGTTAACCTCGGCGGCTACCGCCGTGCGAACCGCCAGCGATGAAGGCATGGGAGATATTCCGTTCCTCCAGCTCGCATATACGATCGACACCATGGCCAAGAATACGCCTCCAGCCGCAAGGACCGACACGATTAGATTCATGGAACCGGCCATCCCGCTCGCCTCCGTACGTCTGCCGCCGCTTGCCGCAAACCCAAAATTCGCTTACCTATTATACCTTTCGCCCCGGCCGCTCTTCAACCTCGATATGGATAAGACAACCGCAGTTGGGCGGACCGCCGCCATGGAGCTCCATCAGCCGTTTGTCCTTTGGAATTCGGCCATGAAATCGGCAAGCGCTTGGCAAGCTTCGAGCGGCACTCCATTATATGCGGACGCCCGCAGCCCGCCAACGCTTCTGTGCCCGGACAATCCTTCGAAACCGTACTTCGCGGACGTTTGAATGAAACGCCGTTCCAACGCCTCGTCAGCCATTTTCCACGTGATATTCATATCGGAGCGGTCGCCCTCGTTTACGATTCCCTTATAAAACCCGCCGCTGGCATCGATCGTATCGTATAGCAGGCTTGCCTTCTCCGCGTTTCTGCTCTCCAGCGCCTTCACGCCGCCTTGCTCGGCGACCCATTTCAGCATGAGATTCATCATGTAAATCGCATGAACGGGCGGCGTATTGTACAGGGATTTCTCTTTTGCAAACGTCTCATAGCGTAAAATGACCGGAATATGCGACGAAGCGCGCTCCAACAACTCTTCTTTCACGATCACCGCGGTCACGCCGGCGGGACCCAAGTTTTTTTGCGCACCCGCGTATGCCATGGCAATCTTCCGCATATCCATCCGGCGGCTTAATAGATCGCTGGTCATATCGGCAATGAGAGGAACGGCTCCGGTATCCGGAAGCGCGTTATATCGCGATCCTTCGATCGTGTTATTCGTCGTCACGTGCAGATAGGCAGCATCGGCATCCAGTTGCAGCCCGGACATGTCCGGAATTCTCCGCCACCCTTGTTCCTTCGAGCTCGCCGCGATGCGCGTATGACCGATATACTTGGCTTCCAAATATGCTTTCTCCGAAAAGCTGCCTGACAGGACATAATGAGCGGTCTTATCCGGCGGCAAAAAGTTGAGAGGGAGCAGCGCAAATTGCGTACTGGCCCCGCCGCCCATAAAAAGTACGCGGTACCCGCCGGTAATCCCCAATAGTTCGAGCAGCAGCCGCTGCGTTTCCTCGTTAAGCTCCTCGACATAGGCGCTTCGGTGGGACATTTCCATTACCGACATGCCGAAGCCCTGAATGCTCACAAACTCCGCCTGCGCCCGTTCCAGAACGGGAAGCGGCAAAGCCGCCGGACCCGGATTGAAATTGTACACTCTTCTCGTCATTTCTAGTTTCCTCCCGCATCGTATAGTGGCAAAAACGCAAAAAACGCCCTCATCCGATTGGGACGAGGAGCGTCAGCTCGCGGTGCCACCCAATTTGAGATTCGCCGTTGCCGGCGCTTCTCCACTTGGTTCCGCGATAACGGGCGGTTCCGGTTAACTTAGAAATGCCTTATGGGAAGGCTATTCTTGGCGCAAACGCCTCCGAGTTGGATGCTCATCATCGGCATGATCCGTGTTATAAACTTGGAGTAAAATATATCCTGATTATAGCATTTTGTCAATCGGCATTCATCGATCCTGCAGCCGGCTCCGCAACAGAACTCCTTGCAAAGACCCGCACGTCCTACCAAAGATCGGGCTTCGCCACCATAAACCACAGCATGGTCATCAGCAGAAAAAGGTAAATCCAAACGGAACGAAGGAGTGCCCGGACGACTTTGTCCTTATCTTGACCGGGCTCGTTTAAGGCCCTGAGCTTCGGCGAGAAAGCCCGGGCCAAAAAAAACAACGAGCTGACGAGGATAAGCACCGTCATCACGATCCATGGCGTTTTCCAAGACCAACCTCCCACGATGGCAAGCAAAACGCCCGAGAGGACCAGCACATGTCCCAAGTGTTTCGCCAAGCGGATCGCGAACCGGAAGGTAACCAGATAAGCGTCCAGCGCCTCCCCTTCGGCCTCCCGCAGTTTGCGGACCATCGGAATGAGAACGAAGAAGGGGCCGATCGAAATAATGGCGCTTACGATATGTACGTAAAGCAGCAGCGTATGCAACGGTCATCTACTCCTGAACAGGCCGGAATTCATGAACCCATACCTTCATGTGCGGCAGCCAGGGCATGCCGGCATGATACGAGAGGATGGCTTCCTTGTAGTCTTCAACGGTCGCAAATCCCTCGTGCTTGGCATGTTCGTCGGTCAATTCACCAAGCGTCTGCCGATAAACCCGTTCCACCACATAGTCGCGGCCTTCCAGCGTCATGATCTCTCCGACATCCGCGTACCGTCCGTTGCGGCGGGTTGCCGTCTTTTGCCCGCTTAAGACTTTATCGATATCCGACTGTTTGGTGATTAAGCGCTCGATCGTACATGTTTTCGGCGGCAAGTCATTGGAATCCGTTTGATTGTTCATCGTTTTTGTTTCCTCCTTAGCGTCAATTAGCTCACTTTATCATAAAAGGCTGCCGATTCCAAACCTAACGAAGTCCGGTCCAGAGAAGGCTCGGCTTGTGACTAGCTTCTTCTTGGCTTTGGACTTACCGGATTCGTGTAACGGCAACGAGTGTTGTAAAAAATGCAGCATTTTCTGGTGATGTCTACTGTCAGCGGCGGCAGTTGCTCCTCAGGGTCTAAAGGCCATTTTGCGAAAAAGTAGGTTGTTAAAAACGCCGAGGGGAGTCCGTGGTGGTGTGCGAGTTACGTTGGCTCTCGGCGAGGGAACGGGGACCAAAAAGGCTGCCCCGAAGCCACATCTGTGACTTTCGGGACAGCCCTTCCGACTGACTGCTTTATGCTTACTTATACGCACGCTCCATAACGTTAACCAGCATCTGGGCGCTCTCCGCGCGCGTGGCGCCGGACAATGGAGCGAGCCTACCGTCTCCCTGCCCTTGCATCCATCCCCGTTGGACGGCGATGCCGATCTCTCGGGCAGCCCAACCGCTAACTTGAGGCGCATCCTGGAATGCCGCCAAATCATTCTTCTCCGTCAAAGCTCCGCTCACGGACTCCCACGCCCGTACGAGCATGACAGCCATTTGCTCGCGGGTGACGGCTGCATTCGGATCAAATCGGCCGGCGTCCACTCCTTGCACGATGCCGGATTTGACCGCCGCTTGAACCGAAGCGTAATACCAGTCGCTCTCGCGGATATCTGCGAACGCGTTAGCCGATTTCTCCGCCTCTCCGATCCCGAATGCCCGGACGAGCATCGTGACGAATTGCGCGCGGGTCAACGTTTGCGACGGAGCAAAATCCGTGCTCGTCACGCCTTCCACGACATGCTTCGCGCTGAGCGTCCGAATCGCTTCATTCGCCCAATGAGCAGCAGGAACGTCCGCATAGCTGCGCTCGTATTTCAGTACGGCATACGTGCTGAAATGGCTTAGCTCCGCCTCCAGCGCATCGCCGGACCGCCGGCCTCCCACGTACTCCAGCTTGCCGTTCTCGCCGATATAATAAATGCCAAGCAATCTGGCGTCGCTATCCTTGCCGATCGCTATTCGCACTCTAACCGGCTGCGTGAAGCTGCTGTAAGGCGTGCGTTTACCGTCAGCGGTAACGACCGCGAGCTCCAATTGAATCATGGACCCGGCCGGCCGGATGCCGGCAAGGGACGAATCCCCTTGGATTTTCGCCGCGATCTGCGCGATTTGCTGCTCGCTTAGCACCTTGGCGTTCAACGCGATGCGCGCGGAACGGTCGCCTGAAGCTCCAAGCTTATCCGCAACTTCGGCCAGCAGGGCGGCCGGTACTTGCAGGGTAACCGACTGGCTCGAGATTTCGAGCACGCCGTCTTTCAGCAGCTCGGCTGCCCGGATCGGGAGCAGCACCTCGTTCGTCTCAGGTCCCAGCGCGATGGTTGCCTTGCCGTCCTGAGGCTTCAATTGCTCATCGGTTACGTTCAGCCGTCCTTTCGGCATCTCCTTCTCCGGCTCAGGCGCCGGTACGGAAGGCGCGGTTGGCGGAACGTAAGGAACAGGGGCTTTTACCTTTATGATCGTGCTTGCTGCGATGCCCTTATAAACGGCTGTTACTACGGTAGAGCCGGAGCCTATTCCCGTCAGAGATAGACCATTGACGCGGACGATGCCTTCGGAAAGCGGCGACAACGCCACCCCGTCGGACAGCGGCAAGCCCGCGGACATGCCGGTATAATAGCCGTAAACCGTTGCCGTTACCGTTTGCCCAACCTCGAGCTGCGTCCCGGATAGCGCCATCGTAATGGACTCCGGAACGGATGAATCCGTTGGGTTTGTTGGATCTGTCGGATCAACCGGACCCGGCTCCCCGGTTTTCGCAATTTGCAAAGAGGCGAATGCCTCGTGTCCGGCGTAAACGGCCTTGACTACGGTGTTCCCTTCGGCCATGCCGGTTACGGTCATGTTATCGATGGTCACCAGATTGGCCGGTTCCGCGGTAAGCGTTACTCCCCCGCTAAGCGGCCTGCGCTCCGCTTGATCGGAGCCTGCCGATTTATACAAACCGTAGACTTGAGCGGTTACACTTTCGCCCTTGGCGACTTGAGCCTTCGAAAGCTCGATGCCGATCGAATCGAGAATCGGACTGCTCACGCTGACCGTGACTTCTTTCGAATGACCGCCGTAAGATGCGGTCAGCGCAACTTGCCCATCGGCTGCTGCAGTTACCGTATTGCCCGCTATCGTGACGACGCCTTCCGGTCCTGCGCTTAGCGCCAGCTGGGGGGTAATGTCATAAACAATATGGCCGTACACGGCCTTCGCAACTACGGCTGCGGATTGTCCGGGGCTCATCGCCAATCGGGATGCGGACAATTGCAGATCGCTCAAAGGATGAACCGTAACGGACGGTAAGCTCATCGCCGCGCTCTTTCCGTAGCCTTCCATATTCGCATATACCGTATAGCGATGATTGCCTGCGGCCGGAGCAGGAACGGTCACCGTCACGGGACTATTTTCTCCCGCGCCGGCGGCGGTCGCAACCGTTCTTCCATTCTCCTTCACGACAATCGTCGAGTCGAGTGTCGCTCTTGCCCGGAAGCTTAGATTCGTCCCTTCCGCCGTATGGGATAACGGCGTGCTGTCGAGCTGAAAAGCCGTACGCTTCTCGGGGGCGACAACCGTCGATAACGTCACGTTATCGTAATAAGCGGAGGCTACAAAAGCCGCGCTGCTAACCAGCTTGATTCCGATATACTTGGCCCCTTTGGGAGCCGTATTGCTGAAGGATAACGTGTCCCACTGCTTCAATGCGGCCGTCGCTTCCAGGCTCATCGTGGTGCCGGCTACCGGGGTCATCTCTTTTTTGGCTTCATTATAGTATCGAATTTGCACATAAGGACGGTTGGAGCTGCGTCCGGCAGGAGGATCCGTCCGGTACACGTCGGCTGCAATCGTATAGGTGACTCCCTCCGCAACGGGAATGAGATCGCCATCGGCCGCCACCGTTAAGGTCGTGTCATTATCGAGCAGATACAGGCTATTCAAGCCGTCCTTCACGACAGCGTCCGATAGCTTGATATCCGACTTCGTTTTGTCTTTCAACGTTTGCGGATCGCGGATGGTCCAGCCCGGAATCGTTCCGTCCGTATTCACGTGCTCGAATCCCGGATTCGGCACGTCAAGCTGCTGTAGAGCAGGACCGGTCGGCGGAGCGTCGCTTGGCGTCAGCTTCACTACCCGAACGTTATCGTAATACGAATCGGTCTCCCACGCGGTCGAACAGAACAGAACGAGCTTCGCCGTAACGGCGCCTGCCGGAGCCATGCTGCTAAACTCCGCCGTTTTCCACGTTTTGGACGGTCCCGTATGATAAACCGCCGGCGCCGGCGACAGACTGATCTCTTTGCCGTCCGCATCGTAAAACTTCATCGCGAAAATCGTCCGGCCTTTGTCCAAATAAATATCCGACTTCGCGGTATACTCGAAGCCCGGTTCTACCGAGAACGGAATCGAGATCACGCCCGCCTCCGCCGCTGCCGACGTATCGGTTAACCTCAGACTTTTGCTTCCATGGTTCGCCTTCTCTTGGCTAACTTGATAATCGGCGGCCGCGTTGCGCTGCCCGAAGGATTCCCATCCCGGAATCGTTCCGTCCGCGTTCACCTGCTCGAAGCTGCCGTTCATGACCGGTATTTCGACGTCCGCATAAACGGGAGGCTGCTCCTTCTTCACTTTGACCCGCTTAAGCATGGAGGCTTCGCTGTAATACAGGTTGCCGTCGGGCCCAAGCGCCATCAAATTCGTTTTCGTTCCCGGTATGACGGTATGCGCCATCGTTTTGGTATCGATCGCGACAAGCTTGCTGCCGAGCGTCGTATATAAGATCCCTTCCGCATCCCACTGCAGCTTCACGGGCGTCCAAACATGATCGTAGACCCAATCCGTCGGGACGATTTCCTTCTGCTTCACGGTTTTGTACGTAACGGGGTCGATGGCGAAAATCGTGCCGTATGCCGCCCCCCACAGCAAGCCGTCCGGACCGAAGCTCAAATTGCCGATTGCTTTGGCCTTCTTGCCGCCGGCCTGAGCAATGTCCGGCGTAAAGGTTGTGATGAGCTCTTTTTTGGCAACGTCCCACACGAACATTTTGGCTTCCGAATCCGTAGGGGCAATATCGAGCCCGCCCCACACGGTCGTCGACCCGTACAGCTTGCCGTCGCGGTAAACGAGTCCCATGATGCTCTGGTCTTGAATCAGATTGCGGTACGTTTCCCACTTGGAGCCGTCATAGACGGACAGTGCGCCGCCGAGCAGCCCGATCTTAGGAACCGTACCGACGAAAAGCTTACCCTCGCCCGTCTCCAGCGCGAACGGCCGGTCCTGCGAGGAGCCGATCTCGTGAATTTTTTTCGGGTTCTCCCCGCGCAGGAGAGGCTGTTTCGTGTCCAGCTCGTGAATATACGCTGCAGGATACTCCCCGAAGATGACTTTATCCTCCCATGCGATCATCCCTTCGGACTGCCCCATGTTGAACAATTCCTTTTCGGCCGTCTCAATGTTGTAGCGCGCGGCATAGGTGCCTTGATAGCCTGAGGTATACAGCAGCCGGTCCGGTCCGAAAATAAGCGATTGGATCGAAACGGGAGTGCCGGATACGACCGGGGTTAAGGTTTTGACCTGCATCGATTCGAAGTTGGAAGCGACCACCTGCCCTCCGAACATGACGGTTACGAGCGACTTGCCCGGCAGCTCCGGATCGCCGATATCGACCCATTCGCTGTTGCGAAGGTAGGTGCCGAAGGCGAGACCGGTCGGTTTGATTTCCTCCGTCGCCAAGTCGAACGTTTGAAACTCGCCGTTGGCCGGGAAGTATACTTTCCCGTTGCGCTCGGGTGATACGAACATGCCGCGGTAATTGGAAATGATTTTGTCAGCTAGAAACTGCTGCTTCTCCAGATCGTAAATCAGCAGCGTATTCGGCGTCGAGCTCATCAATATAAACAAATAATGACCCGCGATATTCATCGTGTATACCATCGGCGCATGAGCGGCATCGAACACGTCGTTCGGAGGCAAAGGGATTTGCGTTTTGGCGCCGGTAGCCGGGTTCATCTTGTAAAGCGCCCCTTTGGACCCTTCGCCGACGTACAGCTCGCCTTTGTAATACTCGATGGTCTTGGCGTAACCCGCATCCGCTGTAAAAGGCTCGTAGTTCGTAATCGCCTTCTGGGCAGGATCGTACTTGAACACTTTGCCTGTCGGGTATGCCCCGCCGTAGACGACATCCTTCTCGTCGACGACCAGGTTATACAAGGTGCCTGCGCCGGGGACCGTTCCAAGCGAGGCGACCTTCCGGGTCGCGGGCGAATAGACGAACAATTTCGGACCGCTTGCAATGTACACGTTGCCTTGGCTGTCAAGCACATGTCCCCAAGATTGCCCGCCGCCCTCCAATTGAAATTCCCGAAGCAGCGTGTAGCTTTTCAAATCCACGACACTGAATATCGCCGGCGAGGAAGCGCTTCCGGTAACGGTCGTATATAAGACGTCCCTGCCGTCTTCCACCCCATATGCGCTATGCAGGGTATTCGGCGTCGTAACCATCGTGCCCAGCTCTTCGGGCGCCGAGAATACCCGGGGAACGACGGCGGATGCCGCTTCGGCGGGCGTAGGCGGATAGAACGGGATCGATACCGTCAAAGCCAGCGTTACGGCGATCGCCCAGGAGACCGTCTTCTTGCACCCTTTGATAGCGATTTCAAACATCTCTTCACTACCTCTCTTCTTCCATCATTTTCGGGAAAACACACTCAACTGAATCTAAACTAGATCAAATACCAAGAAATAAACAAGTGAAATGACTAAAATCTCTCATGTTCTAGTTCAAATCTAGTTCATATTCAAGGTCATCTTACCACAACCCCAAAAAAACCGTCAATTGAAAATTACCCGCTCACAAAAAAAATCCCGCCTGCTAAGAAGAGGCGAGATTTCGATGGTCAATGCCTTGCCGGACAACCTTTAGTTCTCCTGCGCAAGCTGTCTGTTAAACATGGCGATCAGTCCGTCATCGTCCACTAATAACGAGAAATACTGCTCCAAGCACTCCCCCAGCACTTCGACTTCGCGAATCGACAGCTGCAATTGATTATGGGCGGCATAGTTCGGAATCATTTCCCGATGAATCTCCAAGCGCGACGGTTTGTTAGGCAGCTCGTTCGGAACCGTTTCGGTCACCCACTTACTGGCTGGAAGACTGAACGAATTGCGGCGTATGAACGATTGGATCTCTTCCGATACGAGAAAGTCGGAGAAACAGACCGCCGCCTCCTTGTTAGGCGACATGGCCCCTACCGCGATGCCTGTCGATAACAATAACGTGTGGTTGTTGACCGACCTCGGAACCTGAGCGATCTCAAACGGAAATTCCGCATCGACCAGCTGATTCAAACGATAATAAGTCGTTAGAATGACGGATGCCTTCTGCTGCTTGAACAGCTTCTCCGCATCCTGGTAGCCGAACGACATGACAAGCGGGAATACTCCTTCCTCATGCACGAGTTCCCGTATAGCGTTCAGTCCATCCATCATCTCCCCTTGAACGGGGACAATCATCCCTTGCTCGTCCCGGACAAACCGGGCATCGTTCTGCAGCAGAAACATCGGCCAGCGGTTCGTCGAGGACAAGTGGAAAAATAGGCCGAAGCGGTTCGGCTCGGTCAATTGGCTCAAAGCCTTGCGCAGATCCTGCCACGTCCAGCTGCTGTCCGGCTCCATGACCCGCCTTTTCTCAAAATGGCTCTTGTTGTAGCATAAAATAACCGGCGAGAAAATGATCGGCCTGACGCCAACCTTCCCGTCCTTCTCGGCAATCAACGCATGCAAGAAGGGATACGTGTCCGGTTCAGGCGCGAAACTCTCCAATAGATGCAGGTGATCGTCCTCGCGGAAATGCAGATAGTCCGTATAATTCAAGGTGACGGCGTCCACTACGCCAAATTGCAGAAGCTGTCTGATATGATCGGCATGGGAATAGGGCAGCGCCATAGTCTCCACACGAATATGCGGATATCTTTCATGGAACAACTCG
The DNA here is from genome assembly GCF_046244365.1 of Paenibacillus litoralis. Taxonomy (NCBI): domain Bacteria; kingdom Bacillati; phylum Bacillota; class Bacilli; order Caryophanales; family Paenibacillaceae; genus Paenibacillus; species Paenibacillus litoralis. Next base: position 6,988,726 of record NZ_CP176395.1, read on the forward strand.
ATCAAACGGTTGATATGGAACTCGTCGTTCAGCGAGGGATAAACCCCGAATCGGATGGTCGTTTGCGCCGGGCGAGCCGTAACCTGATTGCCTACCCGCGGCAGCTTCTGTATTAGACCCTCCTCCACCAGATTCTCCAGCACCAGACGCACTGAATTTTTACTCAAATGAAACTCTTCCGCCAAAGCCGTTTCTGCAGGCAGAAAATCGCCGGGCTTGTAAGTCCCGCGCAAAATATGGTTGCGTATAGAGGATAGAAGCTCATTGGTTCGGTGCTGAAAGGATTTGCGGTCAGATTTCGCCATAAAGGAGTCTCCTCAAAAAAAGATCATAACGGTTGCAGCTCGTCCCATGCAGATAAAGAAAAAACGAGTCCGGCAGAAGGCTGCATCCCATCCCTTAGGAATGATTCGCATCCTCTTCCTTACTCGTTGTCGGGTTTACCGTTCAAACCGCTTGGGCGCCGAGCGAGTCTATTTTGACACAAAGCTGGTCCGAATAGCAAGCGATCTTTCCACAAACTGGACAAAAAAGCTCCTTTGTGGGTGATATTGTGAGCTGTAATTCACTTTGTCATTGAAAACACCCCGAAAAGAGATGTTTTGTAATGAAGATTTGGCACTTACTGTAATAACAATTGTCATATACGGTGAGTTTATGTAATAAGTATTGGAACAAATAGTAAAATTCGTTGTGTAAATCTAATAATACGTGCGCAACAAGTGGCTCCTAGATGGTCAATTCAATTATTAAGAAAGAGCTTTTTTGAGTTCCATTACCAATTCGCTTATTATTTTATATTGTAATATTAAAAAGCCATCTTTTTTAAACTGGGGCAGACATCCATTTAAATCCTCGTCCAAAAAACTATAGTATGTAGGTTTGAATCTATCCTCTAATGATAAGTGATGGGTAGAATGACGATATAGTTTTATTTTGTGCAAAACCTTTTGTACACCTGGTTGATTTACTTTAAAATCTGAGAAAAAGTAAACTTTACTGAGCCCCGATCTTTTCCAAACTTTTTCGAAAGTTTCTACAAGTGACTGATTAATAACATTGATAAAAGTTTTAAACGTAATTTCATTAGTAGCCAAAGGAGAATCAAGTAACTTCTGAAGATCCGGTATAGATTCATCACCTAAGCAACCAACACCGTTAGCTGATTTTAGTAATTCGTCAAATTGGCTAATTAACTCAGTTGCTACAAGTAAATTATCACTTAACCACTTTTGAGAAACTGCAGGTATGTTTTTAATTTCATCTTCTTCCTTGAGAAATTCTTTCATTATTTCTAATATGTTTTGTTCTGATAAGATATAACCCTTTTCTTTAAAACAATACTTACTTTTAGGCAAATCTATTTGAAATCTTTCAAAGTCAGTAATAACACCTTCTGTTTCATCAGCAATAACTAATTTATTAGTAAAACTAGGCATTTGTTTAATGATGAGGTTATTTGATCTTTTTAATTTTCTTAGTTTATCGTATTGCTCTTTAATATATGAACCTGTAAATTCTCTTCCACTGAAGATAACGATTACTTCTACTTTTTTATCTAATGCTCTTTGAATACACTCTAGCCAATAATCTGAAAAGCCACAAATATCGATCATTGGAATTGAAACGACCAGCTTTTTCTTAACCATATCTAATAGATTATTCCACTTTGTAAATATCTCTCCTGGACCAATACAAGGGTTTTTAATATCTAGATTTTCCATTAAGACTCTATCATTTTGAAAATATTCATCATAACTATTTTTGATTAACTGAAATCCTCTTTCTTCAAGCATGAAAATCGCCTTTTCATAACCATTTAATACATGTTTTCCATCATAAACCATAAATCGTTTATTTATTCCATCTGAATAAATAAGCACACTTAATCTACGGAATTGAGTTTTGCTACCTTCAACATGGTAGATATCAAGTAAATCCCCCTCATATTGATCTTCTTCTTTCGATTTTTTATATACTTGTCTTACCTGCTGTATGTTAATGTTTTGAACAGATGGCTGTTCAATTAATACATTTAATGGTTTTAATCCATTTTCCCTAACTTTTTTGGGTGCCATATAAGCCCGTTCTTTTTGAACCGTTCCTAAAAGCCCATCAATACCAACATGTAATAGCACTTTCTCATACGTATCCATTTTATTTTCTACAATATATTTCTGACCACGCTCCGAGACAAAATGAGTCTTTAACTCAATCAAGTCTTTGTGAACTAAGTTCCACCATGCCTCTGATACTAATGTTTCATCTATTCCAAGGATATTCGCAAGTTCCTCTTTAACAACGCCCAAGTTCGATAACCTTAATACAAACTCCTCAATTACAGGTAGTGGTTTCTTGCTAATTTCAAGGCAATGTAGGGTTCTTTTAAAAACCGGAACACCGATTTCAATATATCCAACTAGTTCTAAACCTGGAAGATCATTTGCGTATGTGTCTGCTAATTTTTCAATATTCATTACAGTTCCTCCACGACAGTACCATCAGTATTACGTCTGATATATTGTAGTATGTCTACAAATGGGTTATTCCCTATTACTTCTGCTCTCTCAACAAATCGTGCATTTCCAACAATAATCAAGCATGTTTTACCACGTGATAATGCAACATTTAATCTCCTAGAGTCAGACAAGAATCCTAATTTATTATCCTGATTATTTCTTACAATACTGTAAATAGCTATATCTGTTTCGGATCCTTGAAAGGCATCAACATTGTTGATAACAATATTAATACTTTTCCATTTATCGATATCATAGGGTTTAACTAAATTATTAAGTAATGATTTCTGTGCATCATATCCTGTAATTACTCCAACGGTAATCTTCTTTCCTACCTCTGAGTATTTTCTTTCTATCTCATCTAAGCATTTTAAAATCATCTGGGCTTCTGCGTTATTTCTTTTTGATGGCTTTACTTCCTGTTCTATATTATTTGGATGATTTTGCGTGTCAAGCCAAACAATTGCTTTAGGCCACCATTTCAATGAATGCTCACGCTCTTCAGGCTTTTTCTTAGTTTTTATGTCCGCCTCTGGGTAGAAAACATCCGAAATTAATTTAGCAATAGTAGGATGCATTCTAAATTGTGATTGAAGTACAATTTTAGATTCATCTGATATCTTTTCAAACAAATCCTCAAACAAGCTTTTTTCCAAGTCTGATTTTCTAAATCCGTGTTCTTGTATTATTTCTTTGTCAATGTTTCCATTAATGACAGGTGGTAGCTGTTTATGATCTCCTACAAGAATTATTTTTTTCCCTTTAACTATTGGAACGAGAAGTTCGGGTGCTGTAGCTCTAGCAGCTTCATCAACAATGACCCAATCAAATGACAAATCACTAAGAGCATGCCTTGAAGCAATACCAAGACAAGTGGCAGCAATAATTGATGCTTTTTGTGCAAAAATTTCATCGAATTCCTCTAATTTGCCGAGTCTAAGGTGCCATTCTTTTGTAACTTTAACCAGTGATTTCATTTGTCTAGCTTCAGAACTTAAGAATGCCATTTCAAGATCAACTTCATCTTTATTAAATTCATTTAATGGTCTATCTAATTGTTCCAGTTCTCTGGAGATATCTTCTTCATTAAGCATTAATGAACGTTGTAAATAATCTTCTAGTGCAGTTTTAGATTTTTGTTTTACATCAGTAACCCAATTATTAAGTTGATTAGCCATCAACAAAGACTCAGACTCGTGTGAAATCTTATCGCTTCTACCTACTCTTATTATTTTTTTGTCTGGTAAAAGTTTTGAAATATTTTTAATAGCGTGATCGACTGCAACATGCGATTGTGAAGTTAGAAGTATTCGTGCATTAGGTTCGGATCTTAATATTTGACAAACTATCTCTGTAATCACCGTGGTCTTACCTGTGCCTGGAGGCCCTTGTATAAGAAATACATCTTTTGTTGCTAGTGCACTCTCAACTGCACTTAAATTAGAGTCATCAAGGTTTTGAAACAATTCCCCTAAAGGTCCGAGATTATTTATGCTTACGATTTGTGGATCATGTAAAATATCTTTTAAATTGGGATTTACGGTATTACCTAGCTTGATTGCCCTTGCTGCCCTTCTTAATCTACGCAAACTTGTTTCCGCTTGTACTACATCAATTCCCAAAACTCCTCTAGGTGCAATACTTTCTAGATCATCCATTATATTTAAACCAATATTAATAATAATTTTATTATTTTCAATACCTTCAAGAGTCCCTACAGTAATTTTTTCATTATTTTTGCTACTCATTTGAATTAAGTCATTCTTTTCAAAAATGTAATCATGATTCTCAACAATAGCCTCTAAAGTGTAATCCGATATATTTACTTCGAATGATTCATAGATACACACACGTTTCTTCTTTTGAATCATTAAGAATTCTTCTTCTAAATACGAATTCCAACGACTTAATAGTTTATTCTCATTTTCTTCCCGATTCATTCTGACTTGCCTTTTCTTTTCTTCTTCATTAACACTTTCCAAAAGTTCTTGGAGCTCGTCACTCATTGGAATTTGCTGATTTTCCTTAACTACTGTCCAATGAGATTCTAATTCAATTCCTCGATTATATTCTTTCTCAAACTCTATGTAATCATCAAGGAAAACAACTTTATTAAGTACTAAATGATATTTGTCTTGGGAAATTTTACATTGATACTTCACTCGACCTGTTTTACCAATTAAATAATAATTATTCTTATGTAAATAAATACTGCTGCTGCTCAAGTCATTAGAGATAAAACGTAATGCATGATCTAATCCAGAGTAATCAATAATACCCAATTCGTATAACTGCCTTGTAGCATAGTTTGGCATCTTGATATAATAGTTTCTTTTTTGAGATACGAGTTGTATATATAATGTTTTTGCTTGTCGAATAACCGTGTGAACGCTTACGGGTCTTTTAGTGTAATCAGATCTAGTCATTTCAATTATCAATGACTTAATTACTTCTTCACAATTCATCTGTTGTACCTGGGAATGAAAAAGTTCCTTATTTGGAACAGGATCTTTATTTGTAATAAGGTAGTACAACACAGCACCTAGAGAGAAAATATCACTTTCTACACGAACATCACTACGTAAAAGTTGCTCCGGAGAAGCGTAAGAAGTTGTCATGTAATCCTTTAATGTCTCATTATGGTCATAGGCCCTACCTAAAATCTTACTAATTCCAAAATCAATTATCTTCACTTCACCATTATTTCCAACGAGAATATTAGATGGTTTTAAGTCACGATGTACAATATTATTTTTATGAGCCTCAGAAATACCATAGAGAATACCCAAAAATACTTTTAATACATCATCAACACTTAGTTGGTTATTTGTAACATAATCCTTTAAATTTTGGCCATCAAAGCGTTCTGTTACTATATATAAAGTCTCATTTTCTATTCCTGATTCAATAAAAGAAATAATATTAGGATGTTTAAGTTTACTTAGTGCGTCTGTCTCTCTTTGAAAAAGTTCTTTTATATCGGTTTTAAGTTCCGTATCAACATTTAAACTCAACTGTTTTAAGGTTACCAATTGGGATTTATTTCTTAAATCCTTGGCTATCCACACTTTACTGCTTCTGGAACCCCTGCCATTATCAAGCCGTGAAATGGGCTCATATCTATTACCAATAATCATTTTGCACCTCAGAATTATAATTTTCACTAAAAAGTACGGCACAATATTGTCTTACGAAACATTTTTAAAATAAAATTCATCAATATAATCCACAAGTCCTATTCTACCAAAAATCTACATATTTTCCCATCATTCGTTATCATTATTTATTTTTTCATTACAATGTGATTTAATTACTCAACTTTCGCAGAGCCAAAATCGGCTTAACAGCACATGAAGCTTGGCTTTGAAGTCAATTGGATAGTCGGATTGACGAAAATAGAAAAACACCTCTTTGTTTGGTAAAGTGAGAGTGTCGAAGTCTACACTACCACACAGAAGAGGTGTCTTCTCTATGATAGAGTAAAAGCAATCCCTTGATCAACTGCCAAAAGAAATCAAACCGGCTTTTCAAGAATTGAACGTCATCAAACATTTGAATGGCGCGGGTTTCAAGAAGAAATTTGGATTTACTTGCGCGTACTTATTTCGACTTGTGTTTGTTCTTTTATTTCGTCAGAAGAACTGGTTTCGCCTACCGGAGAGCAATAAAAGCGAGTCATTCCCGGGAAAGGATTCCCTGTACCGATTCCTGAATCATAGCGAGTACTCATGGCGGAGATTCTTGTTGTCGTTGAGTAGTGAAACCATTCAACGCGTTGAGAAGTTGAACTCCGGCGATCGGGTACGGCGTTCATCTTTGACGACTCGATGTTCGGAACGTAACCGAAGCAAAAAAGTGGAGATGCTGGCCCGCTTTAAGGATCATGCGACGGGCACATTCTACAAGGGGTTTAGCATGCTGACGATGGGCTGGTCGGATGGCCATTCGTTCATCCCGGTAGATTTTAGCTTACTGAGCTCCTTGAAGTCCGGCATCAACGGCAGCTTGAGGGAATCGATAAGAGAACTTCCGGCTACAAGCGTCGCCAAGAAGCGCTTCTCACCGCACCACAGGTTATCGCCGCTATGCTGGACCGCGCGATTGCGGCGGGGATGACGGCTTCTTACACCCTAATGGACAGCTGGTTTACCCATGCGCCTCTAATTCAAGAAGTCGTGAATCGCGGACTCCATGTGATTGGCATGGTTAAAAATGATAACAGGCGCTACATTGTAGACGGACAAAGACTTTGCTTGAAGTCGCTGTATGAAGCAGCACCGCGGGTGGAAGGCAAGAATCGTAACATTCTACGTCTTGTTCGAACCAAGCTTGCTCCTGGCATCCCCGTAACGGTGTTGTTTGTCCGCCATCGTTCCAAGAAAAACGAGTGGCTCGCCATCCTTACGACCGACCTCACCTTAAGAGCAGAGGAAATCTTCCGGATAAACAAGATGCGCTGGGACATTGAAGTTTTCTTCAAATGCGCTAAGTCTCTTTTGCGTCTGCAAAAAGAGTTTCAGGGCCGTTCGTACGACTTGCTGGTAAGTCATACGACGATTGTGTTTTCGCGCTACATTTTGCTTGCTTGGCAGCATCGGCAGAGCACCGATCAACGGTCTTTTGGCGGGCTGTTTTGTTTGCTCTGTGATGAAGTCGGTACGATCGACTGGGTGCTTGTCCTAGAACAACTGGTCGATTTGATCAAAGACAACTGGCATTTGGTCTAAAAACATTAGTCTGTAGTTAATGCCAAAAACATTTTATATACTCGTTCTGCCCGCCGCAAAAGGGAGAGACATTGGACATAATTAATTTTATTCTTATTATGAGCGAAGTCATTTCTAATAAACTTGAAAATAGTATTCAGTTCTTCTTGATATAACTTTATATATGGGGTGGTTAATCCGGAGTTTTTCTGAATGAGTTGCTTCAGATGATAATCCAATAACGATCTACCGTATTTGGTTACTTTATGGTGGCTTTTAATCTCGTCCTCGATAAAGACCAAGACATCTCTTACGGCAGTATCGAAATACTGGATCTCAACAAGTTTGATTACCCATTCTAGGTGTGCATGCCATTTAAATTCTTCCCCTAAATATACTTGCTTTAAGGCTTCAAATCCCTTCTCAGTTACTTTCATTCCAGTATCTAAGATTTGCGCCATTTTGGGATAAGGGCTTTCCTCAATAATATCTGTTACTAATGGTTTAGGGAAAAATATATCACCTGAAGGCGTATGAACGTAAAAACCCGAATCTTTTTCAGTAACCGCATATCCAATAGACAAATTACTTTTTTTAAACGTTTCATAACAAAGTAGACGATACTCTAAATCGTCCTCTTCAAAAACACCCTGGAGAAGCCCTTGTCTTTTAAGAACTATTAAATCTTCATCCCATATTGAAACATAAAATTCCCCAGACATACCCACTTTAAAAAGCTTACAAAAGTCTACCCCATCATCCAAGTGAAATCTCGTATTGTCTGGATAATTACAGAGAACTTCCAAAGCTATCACCCATCCATGACCAGGCGGGTATATTGGCCAGTCGGCGTGTATTGCTTCAAAACCATATTCATAATACATACCATTCGTAATAAAAAAGTTCTCATTTTTACTCATTACAATCTCCCTTTACTCGGTTTAATCTAATAGCTAAAATTGTGAGATCTCCAAACATCCAAAATATACCTATAATGATATTTTTGCAATCGAATTTCTCGAGTGTTTATAACTATCCTACTACCCGATAACGCAGCAAAGCTGCCGCTTGTTCGCTGCGGCAGCCTCGTAGTGTGTTGTATTCAGCACTTGTTACCCGTTACTTTGAGCGCGTTGTCCCCCTATACCAACTTACCTGAGGAAGCCAAAGCTACGTTATTTGCATAATTCAATTGTCTTAACAACAAACAGTTTACCTTTAATATAGTACCAAGAGTCACTTGCTTTCGATTAACATTAACTTCGTAATAAACTCCCAATCCGTATCTACAAACATGTTCTGGGAGAGTAGTGCCATCAAAAGACCAAACGTCATCAAATGTATCTTTAGTCAATGCAATTAAACGATTTTTATCTTTGAGCTTTTCCGATTTCTTATTTGTTGACTTTTTCATTTCAATGGCGATTAAATTATCCTCATTCAAACACCTTCCTCTACTATGTATTATTAGATCGCAATTGATCGCTATTGCTTTGAAATCTTCATTTACAATAGTCTTAACCTTTCCCATATTCCTATTATATTCAACGTCTACATAATAGTTTGAGAAGTCAGTTCCTTTTATCTCTTCATATAAATATAGCATTAATGCCCCACATAATGTCCGCTCAGATACTCCGCTTGTAATAAGATCTGACTGCAAATTAAGAAATTTACTGTTTGCTGTCTCAAAGAGACCTATCCGTTTTTCATGCATCATTTTACCTCTTTTAAGAATCTGTCTAGTTGGTTATTTCATTAGCGAATTAATATTTTTAGCGCTAAACGAGCTAACGTGCAAATTTAGCATATGCTGTTCTTCTTCCAAAACATCGGACATCCACTTTTTCAAAAGCAAGTTATTTTAAATCTATCGTTTTTCTCCCATTAGAACTTTCCCTAATCTTAATTTTGTGTGGATCGAGTATCACCCTATGTAAATGATCGCTGTTAAATGTAGGTAATTTTTCGTACTTTTTCACTATATCACTTGTAAATATATTTGAAAGAGTACCCAAGGGTTTAATTAATATAATGGCATCTCCAAACAATCGGAGCATCCTTCCATACGATAACAAACCGGTTACAAATTCAATTTTCAGGTTTTCTTTTTTACAATACTCAACAACATTGACCATCTTCCGATTGAACTCCAGCAACGTCTTAATATTCTCTGCAATATGAATTTCAAAAGTATTATCAAACCGCCTGTAACCTGCTATTTCGTATTCTTTTCTAACCTTTTTTTGATAACAAAGGATGTAGTAGAAGTACCAAGCGTAATACAAGAGTAATAAATAAAAGGGAACTTGAATTACTGTAAATCCAAAGAGAGTACCTGACAGAATAAGCAGAAGTATAACAACTAGAGCACGCATAATAATTGCAGTATATCTGACCCCAAGAAGCAGTAGTGTTATTGATTTAATTATTCGCATCTTCAGTCCCGACTTATTTATTATTTTTTTCATTATTGACCATTCGACACTTATTGACTATATTCCTTTTAACACACTAGAGCAACGATTTAAGTTTCTCTATCATGTATTTATCAAATGAAAAGGTAAGTAATTTATCAAAATGTGAATGTAAGTAGGCACCGCCACTTCCTAACAAGGAGAAGATTATATTTTGATTAGCATAAACAAGGAGCTATTGTACGGAATTCGGTTCGAAGTCTTGAAACCTTAAGCTATACCGTTACGATTTCAGAAGTCTCCTAATCTACTGCGGATCATCAATATCCTAGACGCTGCACATTTTAAAAGAATGAGCTGCGTCTTCTTCAGTATTGTCTTTTTACCCAGGAATCGAAGTGAATTTTCATGGTAGTTGAATAGCAAAAAGAGACCCACAGCAACGGGCTGAGGGTCTGAGTTTTATATTTAGAAGGAGTTGATTTTTATTATAGACTTAATTCATTAATAGCACATGAAAATAAGATTTAAATCTTGTTACATTTACTCTCTCGTTTTTCGATAGATTAATGTTTTTCTGGCTAACTAAGCCAACCTTGATTATCTGCTTCTAATTACTTAGTTTTTCAAATTGCTGGATTAGTTATTATTGTATAAAGCAATAAAATTGGTTGACAAAAAATTGAATTTGTAATTAGTAGCCCCAATAACCTTCCTTGAAGGAAAGAAAGCAACTTAACGTATATTAATTCTCAGCTTGGGTATCAGACCCATCCTCGATCTTGTACAAGAATGATGAAAAACACTAAATACACGCAATCAAACCGTTATATTAGAACTCAAGATTTGTTGCTCCTAAGTTTAAGTTTTATTATTTCAAAGGCTTCCATTTGATTATTGGTATTCAATTCTCTGAAATCCTAAATTATTCCAAATTTATTAGATCATAAACTATTTTATTTTGACTCTCAGTTCCATTTAATAACCATTCAAGTGGACATCCGAATTTCAAATGAATAGAAACAGCAGTTTCTACTGAAGGCTTACTATTTCCCGATTCTATATCACTTAAACTACCTTGAGAAACTCCTATTAACTTTGCAAATTCAATTTGGTTAAGGTTATGTATTTTTCTGAGTCGTCGTACGTTTCCCCCAATGACATTCAAAAAAACCCCCAAATCGATACGATTTATGACAGCGTTAATTACAGAGATTTTTAAGACGATTTTTCTAAGTAATTTTCATTTGCTTATTAAGCTTTAAAAATTCCTCTCCACGAATGGTTATAAAAAATCCCGATGTGTCAAGGCTTTGAGCCACATCGGGACTGTCTTAGTTGTGACAAATCTACGTTCCAAATCGGTGACAAACTATATTACAAACGGTGACAAAGTGAATTACAACTCACAGATATCAGGTTCATTTAGCTGCGGAACTCCTGTAGAAAGATAAAAATTACTGGCTTCCCCCAACAATTCCTCCCAATCCCCGCAACTCCTTGTCCCACAAGGCATGAGAGGCATTTTAGAATCATAATCGGAACAAAAATTCTTGTCTTTTTCGGAGGCTGAATCGGATAAATATCGGAGCAAAATCGGGCTAATTGTGAACGAAACGAGATAAAAATAATGTCAAAAAGAGCAGAGCAAGTATCAGGGTTGAATGGGATTTCGATTGGATTAAAGATTGAGAAAATACTTGGGTAAAGGCATGCCGAAACCCGCAGACCCTTGATACGCTTGATTTTATGCTTAGTTAAAGAATTCAAGATCAGTCAGAGAAATCCCTGCTTCGTTCGCCGCGGCGGATAAAAAGACTGGAGAAGGATCAAGTAAGTAACCGAACCTGTTCCAGTCTTTAGTCTTGTTTGGACACTAATTTTTATTCATGGACACTTATTTGGGGTCGTGGACAGGAATTATTGTTGTTTGAAACTCCCGTTGGCGCGCCGCCTCGAACAGCAGCACCGTCGTCGCCATCGCGACGTTCAGCGATTCGGCTTTGCCTCGCATCGGGATGATCGTCCGGTGCGTGACATAGCGCTCGACCTGCGGCGATACGCCGCTGCCTTCGTTGCCGACGATCAGCCAAGTCGGCGCCTGCAGATCCAGCTCATAGCAGTTGGCTTCCGCCTGCAGGCTCGTTCCGACGAGCCGGACGCCCTTCGCATTCGCTAACGGCAGCAGCTCGTCCAGATCCGCTTCGGCGATCGGCAAATGAAACAGAGAGCCCATCGTGGCGCGCACCGTCTTCGGGTTGTACAGATCGGCCGTTCCGCGGCCGAGGACAATACCCGTAGCCCCGGCGGCATCGGCGCTGCGTACGATCGTGCCGACGTTGCCGGGATCCTGTACGCCGTCCAGCACGACGACGAGCGGCTGCGGGTGCTCCAGCAGGCTGAGCGGCGCGAGCTCCGGCTTGTCCGCAACCGCTACGACGCCTTGCGGCGTCTGCGTATCGCTGCATTTGGCCAGCACCTCTTCGGACACGCCGATACAAACCGAGCGGTCCGGCAGAAGCGGCGCCAGCTCGGCGGGCAGCCCCTTTTCAAGCGAATAGAGCAGCGCTTCAAGGGCGATGCCCGATTGCAGCGCTTCTTGGACGAGATGCGTGCCCTCCACGAGAAACTTCCCTTGGGTGTCGCGGCCCTTTTTGGTGAGGAGCAAACTCCACTGCCTCACCTTAGGATTTTGTACGGACAAAATTTGCATAGTCATAGGAATGATTCCGATTCCCTTCTATTCCGAGAACGACATTTCAAAATGCCGCAAATCTTCGTTTTTGCCGACAACGACGAGTATGTCGCTCTCGCCGATCAAATCCTCGGCATGCGGAGCGATGTTCATTTTGTTGTCGTTCTTGATCGCCATCACGTTGCAGAAATATTTGGCCCGAATATCAAGCTCCCGCAAATTTTTGCCGAGCATCGAGCCGGAAGCCTTGATCTCCACGATGCTGTAATCTTCCGAAAGCTCGATATAATCGAGGATGTTGGGCGATATTAAATGATGAGCGACGCGCATGCCCATATCCCGTTCCGGGAAAATGACTTTATCCGCGCCGATCTTCTTCAGCACCTTGCCGTGAAGCTCGTTCTGCGCTTTCACGATAATTTTGGAAACGCCGAGATCCTTCAAGATGAGCGTAGTCAAAATGCTCGATTGAATATCTTGACCGATCGCGACGACAACGACGTCGAAGTTGCGGACGCCTAGTGCCCGAAGCGCTTCTTCGTCGGTCGTGTCCGCTTGAATGGCATGCGTTACGATGCCGCTTATTTCCTGTACCCGCGCTTCGCTGGAATCGATGGCCAATACTTCAAAGCCAAGCCCGCTTAACGATTTGGCCACGCTCGAGCCGAAACGGCCCATTCCGATTATGGCAAATTGCTTCTTCATCGGCTGTTCGTCCTCCACTCGTGTTCTTCATCCTTATTATAGCACACAACCGAGAGCCGCTCGACAGCGTCTGCCGATACCCTTGCCCTTCCCGCGGAGCCGAAAGAAAGTCCGCCGAAACTTATTATTCCCAAGCGGCGCTTATCCACGCTCGATGGATGAAGGCGGGCGAATCCGGGCAAAGTAAACCGGAAACGAAGCGTGTTTAGGCAAGATATCATGACAGCGGAGGTCGTTCTTCATGAATTTGGATTTGCGGCAGGCGATCGTACAGCGGGTTCAGGACAAATCGGACTCGGAATTGCGGGAGGTTATCGAAGGCTCGATCGGCGGCGACGATCGTGCGCTGCCCGGACTCGGCGTTCTGTTCGAGATCATTTGGCAGCACAGCGATGCGCCGACTCAGCAAACCTTGGTCGATACGCTAAAAGACCATCTGGTTCATTAAATCGATTGTTTACGAGGATTCATTCACAGGCCATGCGCAATAAGCATGGTCTTTTCCTTTAAGCAAACCGGCAAAACGTATTCTCTATCGAGCGCTTACGGGCGGCGGTTCCCTCCGAGAAAGCCTCGTAATCGCGGGCAAATACATCCAGAATATCGTCAAATGTCTCGAACGGATAATACTGCTCGCCCGAATCCGTCAAAAAACGAGCCAGCGTGTGGCGGGCAAAAATCCAATCCGCAAAACCCGATCCGTACAGATCGCTGACGCCGTCTCCGATGTAAACGACTTTGCTTCCGGTTTCTTTCACCCGCCGAACGGCATCCGCCTTGCAGCAGCCGCACCAGCGGCAGCTTTCATTCGGGTTTTGAAATCCGAGTGAATATCCGCCGTCAGGCAAATAGCGAATCGGGTTAGAGATCACTTCCTGTACTTGAATATCGAATTTGCGCGTTAATTTTTCTATATAATAAGCCATGCCGTCGCTCAGAATGATAACCGGAATTCCCCGTTCGCTGCAAAAGTCGAGAAACCTTAGCGCACCTTGACGCGGAGAAACGTTTTCCAGCAAAGCGTCGACTTCCTTCTGCTTGCCTTCGAGAAAAGAGTAAGCCACCTCGATCCATTTCATCGTGCCGAGCTCTCTGTCGATGAACTTGCGGGTCACCTCCTGCGTTTCCGGACGTTCCATGACGCCAAGCTCCTTCATTAGAATATCCCCAACGTCCTCCTTCATGAGCGTGCCGTCAAAATCCGTGACGATTACCAGGTTGTTCATAGTCCGGTCCCCTCTCGTACTGCATTTCGATGCCATTGTTTTCATATCGTTTTCAAAACCGCGCAAAACAAAATCCTCCCTTCGTGAGAAAGGAGGATTCGCACGTCCTATGACCAGTGTACCCGCTCAGTCAGAGAGCGTCAACCGCCGTAGAGGACTAATAGGCATTGCCAAACGTTCGTTTCTTATGCTAAATTCAGATCCAATTGATCTTCTTCATCTCGGTTGAACGAATCCCTGTCGAACTCGCCTTCCGAGTTGGCCACGAGCAGCGAGGTAACCGTCGTTCCCGTTGCATTGACCGCCGTACGGCCCATATCGACAACGGCGTCGATCGCAAGCACCAGACCAAGACCTTCGAGCGGCAAGCCGAGCGCGGTCAGTACGACCGTGGTCGAAATGGACGCCGGACCCGGTACGCCGGCAACCCCGACGGACGAAATCATGCTGACTAGCACGATCAGGATGTACTCCGAAATGCCCATCGGAATATTGTAAACTTTCGCTACGAAAATGGCTACTACCGCAGGCCACACGCCTCCGCAGCCGTTCATGTTCATCGTTGCTCCGAGCGGCGCTATGAAGCTGGCGATTTTCGGGGAAACGCGCAGCCGCTTCGTAATAACCTCCAGGTTAACCGGCAAGGTAGCATAGCTGCTTCGGGTCGTGAACGCGACCGCGATCGTCGGATACGCTTTTTTGAAAAACTTGAACGGATTCACCTTCGCCACGAAGGTCACCAAGCCGCCGAACGTTACGATGAAGTGAATGATCAATGCGACGTAGGTTGCCAAAATCACTTTTACGAGCGGGGACAGCGTTTCAAGCCCGTACTTCGTCGCCATTGCCGCAATCAAGGCGTAAACCCCGTATGGCGTCAAGCGAATGATGTATTTGATAACCTGGTGCAGTACCGCAGCCAGCGAATCGATAAACTGTTTGACCGGCTGCACGACGTCCGGCTTCTTCGAGCCGACGTGTACGATCGCAATCCCGACGAAGATGGCGAAAATAAGAACCGGTACGACCTTGCCCGCCGCCATTTCGTTAATCGGATTGGACGGAACGAGATCAAGGATAACTTGCGAGAACTTCGGAATATCGCGAGGCTTGAAGTCTTTCGACACCGCTTGCTCGATGCCCGCTCCCGGATCGATCGCAAGGGCGACCAGAAGGCCGATCAGCGCCGCGATACCGGTTGTAATCAGAAACCAGGAAATTGTCTTGATCCCGATCTTGCGCAAGTGTCCCAAACTCGATATCGAAGTAATGCTGCTGATGACCAGTACGACGACCAGCGGGATAACGAGCATTTTGACCAGGTTGACATAAATCGTGCCGATCGTTGTGACGCTGGTAGCGTCCAGCTTGTAGGAATTGAATACGATTCCGCTGACAAGTCCCAGCCCAAGGGCAAGCAGGACCCGGTAACCGAAGCCCACACGCTTCCGCGCAAGGAAATAAAGAAGGCCGATGACAACTACGGAAACAAGCAAGCTTATCCAGTTCGTCTCGATGGCCGTCCACAAGTTGTTTTTCAAGCGACTCATCTCCCATTTTACCTACCTGACTAGTAGGTGTTTCTTAGTTAGTAACGATAATACTTCCGTTTCTTCAAACTGTCAATATGATTTTTACGTTATTTTTCATCTCCCGTCCGTTGCGTATAGGATGCCCGAAACCTTGATTTATTCGTACGGCTCCGCCGCTATGCAGGACGGTTTGGATCAAAAAAAGCAAAAAGACTTCTGCACAATCCGCTGAAGTTTTTTTGCTTTTGCTATAAGGTATGCTAGAAAATGATATGTAGAACGTTATATCTGTAAGCGCTTAACTTGCTCTTTCGTTGCTTCACGATGCCTTTAGAGTCGCCATTCCAGCTTCGTCATGCCTATCGGCAAAGGCTCCGGCGCCGTGCACACGCTCTGCATCGCATAGTGCTTGCCTTCGCGGGACGCGTCATGAAACCCGTGCATGGCTTCCAGCACATGGTACGCCAGTTCGCCGCTGGCGAGATGAGGACGCCCTTTCACGATCGCTGCGACCATGTCGGCCACGCCAATGCCTCTGCTGTTCTCCGAGAAGCCGTGCGTTAACGGAATCTCCGCCCATTCCTTCGTTCCTTTGCGGCGGTATTTGACCGGGCCACCGAACGTGTTCGGATCGGGAACGACAAGCGTGCCAAGGCTTCCATATACCTCAATCCTCGGCAGCGTGGAGCCTCCCGAGATGTCAAAACTCGTCATGAGCGAGCCGACCGCGCCGTTGCGGAAGTCGAATACGCCGGAAACATGCGTCGGCACCTCGACCTCAACCGATTGCCCGTATTTCTCTGCGCTGGTCACAATCCGTTCGGGATACGTGATGCGGGCGGATCCCGTGACTCTTTCAATCGGGCCGAGCATGGCTACCATGGCGGTCAAATAGTAGGGGCCCATGTCGAACATCGGGCCGCCGCCCTTCTTGTAGAAGAACTCCGGCGCAGGATGCCAGGACTCCGGCCCGCCGCTTGCCATAAAGCCGGTTGCGCCCACCGCCTGGCCGATCCAGCCGTCGCGGATCAGCTTGATGCACGTCTGGATGCCGCCGCCAAGAAACGTATCCGGCGCGCAGCCGACACGCAGCCCTTTTTCCGCAGCAAGCTCCAGCAGCTTCCGGCCGTCTTCGCGGGTAACCGACAGCGGCTTCTCCACGTATACGTGTTTGCCTGCGCGCAGCGCCTGCATGCAGACTTCCGCGTGAGCGGCCGGTATCGTCAGGTTGATGACGAGCTCGATTTCCGGATCGGCAAGCAGTTCTTCCACGCTGCAGCCTTTGGCGATGCCTTGCTCTTCCGCCTTTGCTTTTGCCCGCTCGACATCGATATCCGCACAGGCTGCAATCTCGTAATTGCCGAACAGCTCCTTGGCATTTTTGAAATAGATGCCGCTAATATTCCCGCATCCGATTATACCTACTTTGGTCACATTCACGAAAAGCCCTCCCTAAATAAATGGATACTTGCTCAATTGTCGAGCCGATTTATACTTCTTCGAGCCTCACCCAACGCCGCTCCGCGATGGAGCGGTCGACCGCCTCGAGCACTTCCTGGCATTTCACCCCGCAGGCGAAGCTCGGTACCGGCTGGCGGTCCTCTTCAAGCGCTTCCATGAGCTCGACCGCTTCGTGGATAAACGTGTGCTCGTAACCGATCGTATGCCCGGGCGGCCACCACGCTTCGCTATAGGCATGCGCCGGGTCGGTCGCCAGCACGCGCCGAAACCCTTGAACGTCGGCGTCGTCTTCCGCCAAATACACCTGCAGCTCGTTCATCCGCTCGAAGTCGAACTTGACGCTGCCGAGGCTTCCGTTGATTTCAAAAGCGTTCGTGCAGCGGTGGCCGGCCGCGAAGCGCGTCGCCTCGAAGCTGCCGAGCGCCCCGTTCGCGAACCGCGCCAAAAACAACGTGGCATCGTCCACCGTCACCGGACCGCGCGGCGCATCTGCGCTGCCTTTGGCGCTCAGCCCCGTCATGGAGCTGGGGAGCGGACGCTCTTTGACGAACGTTTCGTTCGTCCCGACAACCTCGGTCATATCGCCGATCAAATAATGCGCGAGATCGATCAAATGCGCGCCCAAATCGCCGTGCGAGCCGGAGCCGGCAATATCCTTTTGCAGCCGCCAAACGAGCGGGAATTCCGGATCGATGATCCAATCCTGCAGAAAGACGGCGCGAAAATGATAGATGCGGCCGAGCCGCCCTTCCTCGATCAGCTTGCGGGCAAGTCTGACGGCGGGCGCGAAGCGGTAATTGAAGCCGGTCATGTGCTTCACGCCGGCCGCTTCCGCCGCTTCAAGCATTTCGCGAGCATCGGCCAGGGACAGCGCCAGCGGTTTTTCGCAAAAAATATGCTTGCCGGCCTTCGCCGCCGCCAGCGCGATCTCTTTGTGCGCATCGCTTGGGGCGTTGATGTCGATCAAGTCGATGTCGTCCCGCGCGACAAGCTCGCGCCAGTCCGTCGTCCAGCTGTCCCAGCCGAATTGCTCGGCCGCCTGCTTGACGCCTTCTTGATCCCTGCCGCAGATCGCTTTCATGACCGGCCGGACCGTCTTCGGAAAAAACATATGCAAATCACGGTAAGCGTGGCTATGGGCCTTGCCCATAAACTTGTAGCCGATCATGCCGATATTCACTTGTTTCATCCTCACGCCTCCTCCAAGATTCCCGGCGAATATTATGCCGAGCGGGTAAGCACTGTTGGCAAGCATTTTTGAAAAGATCGGGTTAGCATTGCGTGCTAGAGAGCACTAGCAAGCTTAACGAGAAGTGAAGGCAGTGACGTACACGAGTTAGCGTAACCGAAAGCGAAGGCTGTGCCGTATACGAGTTAGCGTCAAGGTAGTCGTCTGTGATACCGATGCCTATTGCTAGAGCTGGGCAAGCAGCTCCTTCTGCCTAAGTTTCAGCCGTCACTTCTCGCGAAGTCCGCTCGATTTCCGTACGACGAGCCGCGTGCCGAGTATTTCGCGCTGGGCGTTTGCCCCTTCGGAGCCCTCAACCGGCGCGATCAGCCTTTCCGCCGCCCGCTTGCCCATTTCGTAGAACGGCACGTGAACCGACGTTAGAGGCGGATCGGTCACGCGCGCCGCATCGGAATCGTCGTAGCCGACGATCGCCGGTAACGCTTCCGTATTGACGCCGAGCTCGCGCAATCCTTGCATCAGACCAATCGCCATCCGATCGTTCGCTACGAAGATCGCGTCGAGCGCATCGCGCATCGCGTATACGGCAGCGGCCGCTGCATACCCGCTTTTGCGGCTGTAATTGCCTTCGAGCATCAGCGCGGGATCGAGCGGCATCCCTGCTTCCGCGAACGCCGCCCGAACCCCTTCCAGCCGGTCGACGCTGTTCGAGTAGTCGAGCGTACCGTTGAGGAAGGCAATGCGCTTCGCACCCTGCCCGATCAAGTGGCGCACCGCCTCCAGACTGCCCTGCGCATGCTCCGCATCGATTTCCGGAAACGTCTCGCCGATAAAATGCTGGTTAATCAGACAGAAAGGGTGCCCTTCCTCCTGCAGAAGGCGAAGCGCCTCCCTCTCCTCCGGCACGTCGCGCGACCCGAGAATGATAAGCGCATCCACCTTCTGCGACTTGAACAATCCGGCGTAGTCCATCGACTCCAGCGGTGACCGGAACATCAGCAGCAGATCGTAGCCGTTCTCACGCACCGTCCCGCCGATCCCGCTCAATACTTCCGCAAAGTAGTAGGTGGAAAAAACGTTCACCTTCGGCACATACGGCAGCACAACCCCGAGGTTACCGCTCTTGCGGCGTACGAAGCTGCGCGCCAGTGCGCTGGGGTAGTAATTTAACGCCTTCGCTGCCTCCAACACTTTGCGCTTCGTTTCTTCCCGGATCGGCCCCACATTATTTAGTACGCGCGACACGGTCGCTTCAGACACGCCCGCTCGATCCGCGACTTCTTTTCTGGTTGTCATGGGTAATCCTCCGTTATTCCGTCTATCCCATTCCCTATGTACGCACGTACATGTACACGTGTACATTATGCGCCCGATAGCCTCGCTTGTCAATCGTTTTTCCGCCTTTTGTAAGGCATTTCCGTATGCCGCCAAGCACACTAAAGGAGTCTTGAAAATGATATTGATAAACGCCTTTCTAAGACGCCGCAGCCGTACATTTGCCGAGTAGAACAACATCTCTCGAAGTTTATATTGGCTCACATCAAATACTCTCTCCCAAGGGGGAAACGAGTCGTATCTTTCAAGCCGGAAACCTTGCGCGCATCGAAAGGTACCCTTGAAAAGGGTCTATCCGCCGTCATGCAGCGCCGCAACGGGCAGGGGAGAACCGCGTTGTTCCAAACCAAACGCCGGAGACAATCACTCCGGCGTTCCTTGCCCGCGGGCATATGTTGCAAAATATGCAGCATTTTCTATCGTTTTCTTGCATCGGCAGCCCGTTTGTTGTATGGAATACAACATTTCGTAGCATTCACGATCCCTTTTCCCCCATAAGAGGCATTTATGTTGCAAAACGTACAACATTCCCTCTATCGCTGCTCTCTTTCGCGATAAAATGTTGTATAGCGTACAACATTCCCTCCATCGCTGCTCTTTCGCGACAGGATGTTGCACAGCGCAGAACAACAACGCCCCCTCAACCGCGCCCACTTGGCGGACAATCGAAACTACGGCCGGCGGCGTCTCTTCAAAAGGGACCCGCTAGCGTCAAAAGCGCTCAGCTCCCGCTTGCGCCTCGTATGGAACGAACCGTGTCCAGCAGCTTCCGTAAACCGCCTGTCATATAGGCATCGTTCCGCCATATGAGCACCGTCGACACCCGCCCAAGCTCGCCGGGAATCGAAAAACAGCGAATGCTGCCTTGCCGCTCCAGCTGCTCTGCGATCGACCTGGTAACAAGCGAGATGCCGAGGCCCGCCTTGACCACAGCTAGCAGCGTTTCCAGCGTGCCTACGCCGAATTCCATGACTTTTGCCGGCTTGATGCCTTCCGCCTCCAGCCATTGCATCAGCCTTGCGCGGTACCCGCAGCCGTCCCGGAACACGAGCAGCGGCCTTGTCTTGCATTCCTCCAACGTTGCCGGCCCGCCTTCGGCTTTGGCAATAAGAACCAGCTCCTCCTCCATCAGCTGCTCTTGCGCGATATCCGGATGCCGGATCGGCCCGCTGACGAAGGCGCCGTCGAGCCTGTACTGGAGAACCTCTTTCAGCAGTTGCTCGGTCACGCCGGTCATAAGCGACAAATCGATGCGCGGATACCGCCCGTAAAATTCGGACAGCAACCGGGACAAGCTGGACACCGTATCCACCAAACCGATGACCAGAGGGCCGGACGGGTCGTCCGAATCCTGGAACGCCCTTTTGATCTCCTCGATCGACGCGAGCACCTGCTCCGCATAAACGATCAGCCTCTTCCCGTCTGCCGTTAACGCAACGCCTCGGCGATGCCGGTTAAACAGCACCGTCCCGAGCTCCTGCTCGAGCTGCTGGATTCTGGCGGTGACGTTGGATTGCACATAGTTTAACTCCTTCGCCGCCTTGCTGACGCTGCCGTGATCGGCAACCGAACGAAAGATGCGAAAATCGCTTATTTCCATGCCCTGTTCCTTCTCTCCCTCATTGTGACATCAATTTTAATGATGAAATTTATCAATTTCAATCATTTTACATGATGGTAAAGGGAGGATATGATAAGGTTCGCATCAATCATCGAGAGGCAGGCTTCGTACATTCATGAATAACCATCGCATGTTAAAAGGCGCCGCCCTGTGCTTGACGGCAAGCGTCGCATGGGGAGCCATGTTCCCAATCGCGGAGAACGCGTTTGTCCACGTTAGCCCGACTTATTTTTCCGTTATCCGTTACACGCTCGTTTCCATACTTCTGCTCGTTCTGCTGTGGGCGAAAGAAGGCAAATCCGCTTTGCGTCTGGAAGGCCGGGGCAAGGCGCTGTGGTTCTATGGAACGATGGCGTTTACCGTATACAACCTGCTCGTATTCTGGGGGCAAAATCAATTGGGGACGTCCGGGGTCATTCTGGCATCGGTTCTGGAAGCGCAAATGCCGATCATCTCCGTGCTGCTCTTCTGGATTTTCAAGCAGCGCAAGCCGCAGCCTTTGACGATCTGCTGCATGGTGACGGCATTCATCGGCTGCTTCCTGGTGATCACCAAAGGGGATGTCAACGCGTTCCTGCTAAGCGGCGGCGGCGTTTTGCCGGTTCTGCTTATTTTTGCCGGGGTGGCGGGCTGGGTGGTTTATACGATAGGCGGGCATGCCTTCAAGGATTGGTCCGTCCTCCGCTATTCCGCTCTTAGCTGCGCTCTCGGCACGGCCACCTCCCTTGCGATCGTAACCGTCTTGACGGCATTCGGCGCGGTGAGCGTGCCTTCCCTTCAAGCGGTATTCTCAGTCGGCTTCGAGCTGGGCTTCATGGTGCTGATAGCGGGTATTGCGGCGCTCATCTGCTGGAATTCCGGCATTAAAATACTGACGCCGATCAACGGGATTCTGTTTATCAATTTCGTACCCGTGACGACCTTCATCATATCGGCTCTGCAAGGCTACCGGATCACCGTCCATGACGGGATCGGAACGCTGCTGATCGTCGGCGCCTTGATCGCCAACAACTTATATCAGCGCAAAAAAGCGGCCGGTCCGGCGCCGGGCGCAGCCGGCTAAGAGCACACTCCTAGCGGCTTGCGACCAGCGCAAGCTCCAGCATCTCTTCGGCTCGGTAGGCGGACGTTTCCGTCTGGTCGATCGATTCAATCACGAGATGCAGCTCCTGCGACAAATCGATCTCATGCGTACGTCTTAGCGTCTCGCCGCGGGCGTTGCGGATCACCCTGACGACCGGCCTCAGCAAGTGCTTGTCCACATCCGTCACGATAGCGTATTCTCCCGAGCTTAACCGCACGTTCGAGCCTGGCGGAAACAGCTCCAAATGACTGCAAAACCGCCTGACATCCGCCAAATCGAACAAGGAGCCCGCGCAGCTGTAAAGCAGCTCTACGACTTCATGGCGAGGCATCGGGCATTCCCCTCCGCGTCCGTGAACGAGAACGTCGAAATAATCGATAAGCCCGATCCACCTCGCGAACGGATCGATCATTCCCTCCTTCAGGCCGAGCGGGTAGCCGCTCCCGTCGATACGCTCATGGTGCTGCAAAACGGCGATAGCCGTCAAATGCATCAGTCCGAAATGCTTAAGCAGGGTGTAGCCTTCCTGAGGATGCCGGTTCGAATCGCAGGTGAATCTCAAACTGCCGAGATCATGCAGCAGAGCGCCGAGACCGAGCGCGTACAGCTCTCCGCCGACGCATCCCGAGCGCAAGCCGAACGTAATCGTGTTTACGCAAACGTGGAGAGCGTTTTCGATAAAATGGCGTTTGCGCGAATCAAGCGTCATGGCCGCCCACACAAAAGGCTTAAACATCCTCTGCCCGTTCAGCAAGACGTTCGACAGCTTCTCTACCGCATCCCGGCAATTGTCCAGCATTTCGGCAAGTCCGTCCGTGCTCCTGTCGCGGTAAAGCCGGTCGTATACGCCGGCTAGCAGCATCTCCAGCGCGTGCATCGTTTCCTTATAGCGGGCGCTGTCGGTTCGTGCGCTGTCCTGAGCGTTTTCCCTGATGTGAAGAACCTGTATGCCGATACGCGCAAGCTTGTTCAAGCTCGTTTCCGTCAACACCGTGCCTTCTCTGATCAATAAGCTTTTCCCGTTCAAATATACCGATTTCCCTAATATCATGCCTTTGCCGCAATGCTGTATCGGAAGCAATCGCATGCTACATTCCCCTTTCGCTGCACCTATCCTGATATGCAGTATAGAAGAGCCGAAGCAAGCGGAGAAGGATGAACTTTTCTCATCCCGGGGGGTGAAAAAAAATCATCCTACCGGGCATTCCATTGCTCTGTTATACTGTCTTTGAATGTATGGGAACGGATGGTGGCGTGAAGATGAATCGTATTCGCGTGTTGTTGGTAGAGGACGATCCTTTTTGGAAGCAGCAATTGTCCGAGGATCTGCAGCTCGAAAGCGATATCGAGTTCGTAGGCATTGCAGATACGAAGGAGGCGGCCGTTCAAGCTGCGCAGGAACGGGAGATCGACGTTATTCTGATGGACATCAACTTGACCGGCAACAACCTCGACGGCCTGCAAGCAGCCGAAATGGTAAGCCGGCTCAATACGCAAAGCAAGGTCATCATGCTGACCTCCATGACGGAGAAGGAAGTTATTCTGAAGGCCTTTCAGGTCGGAGCGGTCAATTATATTACCAAATCAAGCTATAAGGATATCGTAAAAGCGATCCGGGACGCGCATGCCGAGCGCGCTGCCATTCACTCCGACGCCGCCGATCTGCTGCGGACGGAAATCCAGCTGATGTCGCTGTCCCCGATGGAGCGCGAAGTGTTCGAGCTGCGCAAGGAAGGGCTCAGCAAAACGCAAATTTCGGAGAAATTGAGCAAATCGGTCAATACGATCAAGTCGCAGCTGCGCAGCATGAAAAATAAACTCGTGTTTTTTAAGGAGGACTGACGAGATGTCAGTTTTCACTACCGAGAGCGGTTGCCGTGCGCCCGATTTCTTGATGACCGGGCCCATAACGAACGTTCGCTGCGCGGGCTGGCGGTGTGATCATCCATGATTCAGATTGTCCTCGTACTCCTCATATGTTGGGGGCTCGGCTTGTTCCTGCTTTTTACGAACGGCCGCCATCTCTTCGCGCGTTCGGTCGGGATCGTGCTGCTGGTCGGAGGCTGCGGGAGCGCATCCGTCATCTTACATGACTTTATTCCCATCTGGTGGCCGGACTTGTATCGATCGCTAGGCGATCCGGGGCGGTATGCGGCTTTCGCCGGCAACGCCTATTTGAATATGAACTGGTTTGAAACCTCCTTGTTCTGGCTTACGCTGCTGCTGGCCGGAACGACGCTGTATGCGCTCAGTTATGCGTTCTTGTTGAGTGCGATCCACTTCGACCATACGATCCCCGCCGCTTGGCGCACCCGGCTGTCCGTTGCACTCGGCATTCCGGCTCTCGCTCCCTTCGCTTGGCAGCTCCTCCAAGTCGCGGTTTATCCTGCTTACAATCCGAACGGCGTTCGTATCGGAATCATTTCAGGCGATCCGGCAGTCGTCACGGGTATCGGTTATCTGTTTGCCGGCACCTTCTTGTACGTGCGCGCGTGCATGAAAGAACGGGATCCGGCAGCGCGTCCCCAAAAGCTGAGGGCAGCCGCTATCGTCTCCATCCCGGTCGTGGCGATTTATATGTTCGATTTCATCGCGATCCGCAAGCTGATCGTCATGAACTATTTTAACACCCAATACCGGAAATCGCTGATCCTGTTCAACGACATGAATACGTTTCACACGGTCGTTGTCGCGGCCGTTATCGTGACCTTCTTCATCTTCGTGATGCGTTACGGCTTGCTCGGTCTGAAGCTGCGGCTGGATAAAGACAGGCTGGACACGTCGCTGCGCGCGATGACGGCGGGAACGCGCATGTTCAATCATACGGTCAAGAACGAAGTGAGCAAAATCAATTACATCGGCGAACGGCTAAAGCAGCATATCGAGAACGGCGATAAGGATGCGGCGCTCCGCATGGTTTCCGGCCTCGAGCGGATATCCGCGCACATGCTCGACATGACCGGGCGTATCAAGGAAAAGACGGACGACATCGTGCTGCGCGAGCATGACGGCGAGCTCAATCCGCTGATCGAGTCGACGCTCGCTTCGCTGCTTCCGTTAGCGGAAGAACGCGGCATCTCCTTCGCCTTCATGTCCGGCAGCCGTATCCGGCTTCGCTGTGACAAAACCCATGTCGCCGAAGCGGTCGGCAACCTGTGTCTGAATGCGGTCGAAGCCATCCGCGCAAAGTCGGCTTCAGGCGCGATGGCTGCCGGAGGCGGCAAAGTAACGGTGAGCGTTTCGCGCAGCGGGAACGACGTCATCGTCGCCATCGCGGATAACGGCGTCGGTATTCCGAAGACCCAATGGGGAACGGTTTTCGAGCCCTTCTATACGACTAAAAACAATGCGTCCAACTATGGCATAGGCCTTAGTTACTGCTACGCCGTCATGCAAAAGCACGGCGGCACCGTCTATATCGCGCAAAGCGAGCCCGGCGTCGGAACGACGATCGCGCTCCGCTTTCCGGCCTGGCGCGCGTCGAACGTCGAGATCGCCTTGGAGGAGCGGAAGCAGCCGGTGCCCCATGCGACGTAACAAAAAAGGATCCCGAACGGCTGCGATGCAGCGATCGGGATCCTTTTGCGTAGCTGGGGAGGCGGCGAATGCGAGCAGCCGGCGGCTCCATCTTGCGGGCGCCGGGGCATGCGCACGGCGACCGCCGGGCCAGCCGCTTACAGCGCACCGCTGACGACGCTGCCGCGGTGGAGCACGGCGCGGCGTTTCGCCCGGCGCGCCACCGCTTCGGCGGAGCAGCCCGCCTCGACGAGCACGCCGCTGGCGTCGGCGCCTACCGCCGGCCAAACGCGGCTTCCCGCAGCGTCGAGCGGCGTCACGCCGCCCGTGATATGCGCAAGCGCGCCGGCCAGCTGCCGTTCCCCGCTCCACCCGAACCGTTCCGCAAGGCGGCCGGCTTTCTCCAGATTGTCCCCGTTGCCGAATGGGGACCAGTGATCGTTGATGCTGTCGGTGCCGAGCGACACGGACACGCCTTTGTCGCGGAGCAGCGGCACCGGCGGGATGACCGGTCCCATCGGCACGGACGTCGTGATGCCGATGCCGAGCGACGCCAGCCTCTCCGCCAGCTCTGCCTGCGGAGAGGAGGCGTCGCCTAGCGCGAAGGCGTGACTGATCGTCACGCGGCCTTGCCAGCCGGCTTCCTCCGTCAGCGCCGCCAGACGCTTGATCGTAAAGATCCCAAGAGAGCCGCCGTCGTGCAAATGCAGATCGATGTCGGCGTCCGCCTCGACGGCGAGCTCCATCATCGTATGCAGCGATTTCTCCACGTTGCCGTCTACATTGGCCGGATCTACGCCTCCAACGAGTCCTGCCCCCTGGCGGAGCGCTTCCCTTATGAGCGGCGCCGCATCCGACAGAAGCAAGCCGTGCTGCGGGAAGGCGACGATCTCATGCGTTAGCCGCCCTTCGAACGACGCGAACACCTCTTGGAGCATTTCCACGTGCTTCAGCCCGATGGCCCGGTCTACATTGCAATGCGTACGCACATGGGTGGAGCCGTGCGACAGCAGCAGCTCCAGCATGCGGGCTGCCCGGTCCGCTGCGGTAGGAAGCAGCTTAGGGAGCAGTTCCTTCTCCTCTTCGATGCGCGTGAAAATGCCTTTCGTCGCAGGACGGACGGCTTTCCACGGGCCGCTGTAATACGTCTTGTCGATATGAATGTGCATTTCCTTGAACGGAGGCAGCAGCAGCAATCCCTTGGCGTCCAGCTGTTCGATCCCGCTCTCCGGCGCTTCCGCAGCCGGGGCGATCCGGGATATGACCCCGTTCTCGACAAGCAAATGACAAAGCTCGGTTTGCGTCCCTATCACGCTGCCTCCCTCGAATTCAAAACCGCTTTCCAAACGTACATTCGTAAGCCAATATGTAGACATGCTGCATTCCTCCCAGACGGAATTAGGTAAGTACGACCCTTTTATAGTAGCATGCCTATTACCGGCAAACCACTTCTCGGCGCTCCCTGCTGTACCCTCCATGGATCGGACACACCTGCCGAACAGGTTATAGGCGCGTGCAAAACAAAAATAGCGAAGCCGCCTTCTCTACAGTTGAGGGCAGATTCGCTATATAGGTTCAATCGTTCCTTTATCTACAGGTTCTATCGTTCCTTTGTCTACTCCAGGTAACATTGTCTGCAATTTCTCCATCTAACATTCAACCGCAACCGGCGCCGCTTATTCGGCGTTCCTTACGTCACTCTTCCGTAAACGTTCGCATAGCGGATGATCCGCGCAAAAATGCCTTTGTTGGCCAATCTGCGGAAAATGTACGGATCCGGTCTCGTGTTGACCTCTAAGATCCACGGCTTCAGTTCGCCGTCGAGACCGACGTCGATTCCGATTTCGCGGATGCCCGGGTATCGCTTATGAAGCGCCTCGCCTACTTCGACACCCAACTTTTCCAGCTTATGAAGCACCTTTTGCGCTTTCTCGGAAGTACCTGCCGATGCGCCCAGCAGCGTTTCCGCCGGAACCAGCTTACCCCCGTTATGAAAATTCGTCACGATTTTGCGCGGATGAGCGACACGTCCGATAATTCCCGTCGTTTCCCAGTTCTTTTGCGGATTCAGCTGAACCATCACCCTGAGGTCGAAGCGCCTGTTTTTATAGGTGAGCAGATGAATCCCTTTCTGCGCAAGATAGCTCCTCCTGCCGGCGGATCTGCGGATATTGCGAAACAGCGCCGGGTACGTACGGTACTTACGAACCCGCTCGCCCAGCTGATACCGGTAAAGAGGCTGCTCCCCGCCGGTTATTTCGACCCGCATGACGCCTCCGCCATACGTGCCTTTATCAGGCTTAACATAAACCATCCGCAATTGCTCTAGCATGTCACGCAAATTGCCGGCCGTCATCCTCATCGTCTTTGGAATGAACGGCTTGATTGATTCATACTCAAGAAGCGCTTCCGTTTTGGCCCATTTGCTAACAACGTGACGCTGCATGCTGTCGCCCTCTTTCCGCCATAGTACGCGTTGCGTATCCGTCCGCGGCATTCGAACCGCCGAATGCTTTCGACATTTCTATCGTATGTGTCCGGCGATGCTTCTGGTTGGGCGGTCAGCCGCCGAGTGAAAATACGGGCGCGATAACACTATCGGCGTAGTGTAAAAGGACGGAATAAGGAAAAAGCCGCTCTGCTTGATCAAGCAGAGCGGCTTTCTATGATGGTTTTAAGCGGGGAATCTAGCACGGTCGAATTCAGCGGCAGCCGTAAAATCCAGCTCCGTCAGCCCGCCGGCATGCCAAGAGGTGAGCCGCAGCGTAATCAGCTTATAATCGATGGCAATTAAGGGATGGTGATTCAACCTTTCCGCGGTCTGCGCAACGCGCTGGACAAACGCGACGCCGTCCAAAAACTTTCGAAACCTATACCTTTTGACGATCCACTTCTCGTCCACCAGCTCCCACCCGTTTTCAGCGTTCAGCCTTACGGCGATTTGATCCTCGGACAATATCATGGCGCGACCCCTTTCAGCCTGCAAGAAAACATCACATGTTTTCATATTACGCCTTCTGAAGCGGGATGACCATGTGTAATATTTGTGCATTTTGGTTTTGAAACTTCATGCGGATCCTTCTACTGCGGCTAAGCCAATCGCGGCATAATCGTATACAACGGTTAAGAAAAAACGTACGGTCTCACACGAAAATAGTCACTCTTGACTATACTGCCGATGCAACGATATAATGACAATAAGTTAGTCACGCATGACTATTTAAGGAATTCACATTTCCCAAGGAGGCAGGGACGATGCGTTCTTATACGAAATGGTTCATTCGGGTTGCCGCTGTATATTTGATGATTGGCGTATTCATCGGTTCTGACATGGCCGGCCGCAAGGATTACTCGATCATTCCCGTTCATTCCCACATTTTAGTGCTCGGCTGGCTTTCGATGTTCGCCTTCGGCATCTTTTATTATTTGTTTACTCCGGGCATGCTAAAGCTATCCAAGCTGCAAGCGTGGACATCGCTCCTAGGGGGAACGACCATGCCGATCGGCTTCCTGCTTTACATTAAAGCGGAGAACGCGGCTACGCTCGGCGTTTTTATCGGCACCGCTTCCCTATTGTTAATCGGCGTCGTTCTGTTCGTTCTGATCACCCTATTCGATAAAAAGGTGTTCGGCCCCAAAGAAACCGGCCAGCAGCTGCAGGACCCGAAGACCGCGACTTTCTAAGTCTTGAGCTGAATCTAAAAGACAAGCAGCCGATGCCGCTTGCTTTACGTTCACTTTTGCCCTATAATGTCTCTAATTTCACAAAAAAACTATGCCTATGATGAGCATCCAACTCGGAGGCGTTTATGACCGGAGCGGCAAACGAACCTGCGCTCTCTAAAATAACCGGGCAGCCCGTTACAGCGAAACCAAGCGGATCGGATTAGCGCAAGCGAACCGGTCAAGTTGGGTGGCACCGCGAGCAGAGCGCTC
Source organism: Paenibacillus litoralis (assembly GCF_046244365.1). Classification (NCBI taxonomy): domain Bacteria; kingdom Bacillati; phylum Bacillota; class Bacilli; order Caryophanales; family Paenibacillaceae; genus Paenibacillus; species Paenibacillus litoralis. Next base: position 7,018,668 of record NZ_CP176395.1, read on the forward strand.
CTCGTCCCAATCGGATGAGGGCGCTTTTTGTGTTTTTTTACTCGCGAAAGGAGAATGCAAGATGCTGGACATTCGTTTTATCCGGGAACATGCCGACCAAGTTCAACAAATTGCCGTACAAAAGGGGATTGCCCTTTCGGTACCGGAGCTGCTGGAAACTGACGAAAAACGCAGAGAGCTGCTTGGCGGAATCGAAGCGCTGCGAAAGGAGAGAAATCGCATCTCTCAAGCGATCCCCCGGCTAATGAAGGAGAAAAAGGACGAGGAGATTGCCCTGGCGAAGCTTCGGGCGGGCGAGGTCAATGCCGAGCTTGGACGGCTCGAAGAACGTCACGAAGAGGTTAACGGCAAGTATGAGCAGCTGATGCTGCTCGTGCCGAACGTCGTTTCGCCGGATACGCCGGTCGGAGCGTCGGATGCTGACAATGTGGAGATAAGACGGTGGGGAACGGTTCCCGAGTTCGATTTTGCGGCCCGCGATCATGTCGCGCTAGGCGAAGCCTTGCATTTGTTCGATATCCCGAGAGGCGTCAAGGTCGGAGGGACGCGCAGCTATTTTCTTAAAGGAGCGGGCGCGCATCTGCATAGGGCCGTTCAGCAGCTCGCGATCGACTTTCTCCACGAACGCGGGTACACGATTATGGACGTGCCGCTGATCGCGCGCGGCGACGCGCTTGCAGGCACCGGCTTTTTCCCGACCGGACGGGAGCAGACGTACCAGATAGACGAGGAGGACAAATGGCTTGTCGGCACGTCGGAGGTACCGCTCATTTCCTACTATGCGGGGGAAATCATCGATGTAAACGAACCGATCCGGCTTGCCGGCGTATCGAATTGCTTCCGCAAAGAAGCCGGCTCTGCCGGACGCGACGTGCGAGGGCTTTATCGGGTGCACCAGTTCGCCAAAGTCGAACAGGTCGTCCTATGCCGGGACGATCACGAGCTAGCCGAACGGCTGCTGCTTGAAATGCTTGATAACGCGGAGCAGCTGCTGCGCTTGCTGGAGCTGCCCTACCGTATCGTCGCCGTCTGCACCGGCGATTTGAGCCAAAAAAACTACAAGCAATACGACATCGAAACGTGGATGCCAAGCCGGGGCCATTACGGCGAGACGCATTCGGCCTCGAATGTGACCGATTTTCAGGCGCGTCGCTCGGGAATCCGCTACCGGGACGAGAACGGACAAACCCGCTGCTGTTTTACGCTGAACAATACGGCCGTCGCCACCCCTCGTATTCTCATTCCGCTGCTCGAAAATCATCAGCGCGAAGACGGCTCGGTTTACGTACCGGCTGCGCTGCGAAAGTACATGCATGGACTCGAGGAATTGAAATGAACGAAGCCCCGCTTCGCGCTGACGGTGCGCTGGCGGGGCTTTTTTTGGTATACGTTATCTGTGCTGCTTTCCGGCTCTATACGTTTTCCACTGGTATTGTATAAAGCACCCGACGCAAAAGCCCAGAATGGCGACAACTGCCGCCAAAGCGACCATCGCCGTAAAGACGTAAGCGGACACCGTCCAATCTAGAAGATAGCTGATCAGCGCGACCACCAGAAAGCCGACGGCCAGCAGTTGATTGAACTGCTGCTGTTCTTTATCCTCCGGCACATATTCGGAAGGATGCTTGCGCAGAAACCTCCTGGCCAGCTGCATAACCGGGTTGAAGTCAAAGCATACGCCGGAAATGCCGGCGATTAACGGAATCGCTAGAATCCAGTAATAACCGGTAATCCATGTCAGGATGACGGAAAGTACGATTACCCATTGGTTCGTTCTGACAAGCGGACGCGGAATCGAAGCTATTGGAGCACTCACAAAAATCCGACCTTTCCACTAGGTTTATCGCCATTATACTGCTATTCAACCGGCTTGTGAATGCTCCCCTGCGAAAATTCCCAAAATAAACGACATATGTGTCGTTTTCATGTATCCTATCTGCAATTCATCGGCTCTTCCTTTTTAATTGCTTACCGATAAAACGCCTGAAGCTGCACGCTGCTCTATAGGGGAATTCGTTTTGCGCGCTTCACGAAGCATCAAAAATCCGATTAACAAGGACGCAACGCCAATAATGACCAACAATGCTCCTATCTCCAAACTGTAAGCTGTCAGCGATCCATGCCGAAATGCCATTCCACGTATGAAACGGTTAAGCCAGTTCATCGGCAACGCCCATGCGATGACCTGAAAAAACATTGGAAATGCAAGCGGGGTCAACTGAATCCCCGTAGCCAAAAAGGACGGATACAAGACAAGACTCGTTCGCGAACCCATTTTGGACGCTTCTTTGGCCGTATAACCAATCAATAACCCCACAAGAGACAAGGCAAAAGAATAAACCAGCAAGGGGATAATAAAAAGATAAAGCTCTGCTTCAAACCGCATATTTCCTGCTTGCTTCAATAGTCCATAGCTTAGGATTAAAGAGAATGTACTCAGAACAGCATAAGGTACGCTGCGAACCCAAAGCTGGACAGGCGATACGCCGTTGGCAAGCAGCTTCCCTTCTTTGCGAAGACGAGGCGCAATCGATCCGGCTGCGCTTGTTGTCAACATAAGCACGATTATATTCACAAATCCAAGAACCATAAAGTCGACATAACTTGTCGTCGGATTAAACAGCATTCGCTGTTGGAGAGATAGCGGAGATATAAGCCCTTTGGCCGTTTCCGCATCCATCCCGCTTTGCCCCAGACGCGTCATGGAAAGAGTCATATTTTCCGTTGCGAGGATCTCTTGAATTGCGGTTCGGATACCCATTAGCCCTGAGGGCATCGTGTTATCCATTAGAATCCCGATATTCGAAGACTTGCCTTGCAACTTACGCAACTCCAGTTGTTCAGGAAGGATAACGACCGCTATAGCCTGCTCGTTTGCCAGCAAGGTTTCGGGGGCCATGCGGTTGGCCAATACATTCGTGACTTTCATATAGGGGGACGCATTCATTTTCGAAATCAATTGTCGCGAATAAGAACTGTGGTCCTCGTCAATAATGACAACCGGCGATTTGCTGATTTGGTTTTTCGAAAACATCAACCCAAAAAACAAAGCGGCAATCAGCGGGCCGATAAAGATTGTAAGAAGGAACTTGCTGCCCGCTACGTACTTCCACTCCTCAATCAGCGATTTCATCAAGGTCCACCTCCGCTGTCATACCCGGAAGAAGATCGGAGTTTGAATTTACGGATATTCTGACAAGAAACATACTTAAATCGGCTTGCCCCCTCTCGCGCGTCATGCGCAAGCTGGCAAATTGAGGGGCGGCCGAGATCGAAGAGACAACGCCGTCGACTTGGGCAGAACGCTTCAGATAGGGAAAACGAACCTGGACGCTTTTATTGACATTTAGCTTCTGAATTTCCCCCTCTTGCACATAAATGTCCGCATAATAGGCGGCCTTTTGCACAACTGCAACCGGCATGCCTTGCGCAAGCTGATCTCCCGGCTTTACCATGCTTCTGCTAATCCATCCATCATCCGGCGAAAGCACGTCCACCTCGGTTCCTTCGGCTGATTTCACCTTGAATAGAAGGTCTCCCTGTTGGATGGAATCGCCTGCAGTTGCGTTGATTTTAACGATTGTCCCCGGACTTTTGTCATACACGATCATTTTTTGCTCCGCCTCAAGCACGCCTTGTTTTCTGCTCTCCGCCTGACTGACTGCATCTTTGCCTTTAGAAGCAAGAAGCGCGCCTCCTGCAATAACCGCGACGGCAATTCCCATATACAGACCTGCTTTAAGTTTCATTGTTCGATCTCTCCCTCTCCCCGAATGCTTCCAAACGTTCTGCTCATTATTTCTAGTCATTCTGATTTTCGAACGGCGTTCTCGGCAGCCTTCATGATCACCTCTCCTAATAAACCGCGCCTCAAAATATGATGATCGCAATATATTATAATCATCATATTTTAATCCGGTCAATAGCCTCGTTTATTCTTGCTCTATTACTAGCGGCTGTCATAAGAAAAATTGACACGTTTTATTATGATGACTATAATATTTTGAGGTAGATTTATAAGCAACGGAGTGATCGCGATGCCTTATCCTGAAGGTCATAAGTTAAAAGTTAGAGGCAAGATCATTGAAAGTGCCGCTAAAGCTTTTCGTACGAACGGGATTCGCGACATAAGCGTCCCTTTCATTATGAAAGGAGCCGGACTGACTCATGGAGGGTTCTATGCGCACTTTGACAACAAAGAGCAGCTGGTCGCCGAAGCCTGCCGCTACGCCATTAGCGATACGATTTCATTTTTACAGGAAGCCGCTGACCGGGAGATTACGGGTCCCAAAATCAATGCCGTCATTGATTACTATTTAAGTCCGCATCACCGTGACCGAACAGAGATGGGCTGCATTCTACCTGCTCTTTCCGGTGAAATTCCCCGGTCCTCAGATGAGGTTCGGCAGGTGTTCACCTGCGAGCTGGAACGAATGATTGACTTTCTTTCCAATGTGGCGAATGTAGACACAGCCAAAGGGAGCGTACTGCTTAGTACTATGGTCGGAACGCTAGTGCTGGCACGATCAGTCAATGACTGTGAACTCAGCGACAGCCTTCTCACGGCAGGCAAGCAGCATGCCAAAGGGCTAATTAAGACCTAAAGCTGCGACCGAGCTGTGAGGCGCACCATCTAAAAAGCAGGGAAAACATTATCCACACAAAAAAACCGCGCAGCGCGCGGATCGATGAACTCTTCTCTTTTTCCTAGCCGCATGCGCCCTTACTTACATCCATCTTTAATTTCAATAATTTGTTTAATATGTCTTTGTTCATGCAAGTACAGTGATGCAACCCATTCAATCAATAACATTTCTTTAAAAACAGGGTGTACAAAATGTCTTCTACTAAGCACTGACGGGTCTTCTACTGTGTTTAATAGTTCATACAACTTCTCTCTTGAATTGTTCAGTTTTTCAATGATTTCTTGATATTCTAATATTCCGTCCGTTGGTTTAGCAATGTCAGGAGCAACTAACTTTTTACTCCTATCAAGTAGAAATTCTAATGGTTTTTTCTCTAGGAATGAATCTTCTTTGTTCTTTAAACCTTTCCTAATTGCTACGACATATAATTCTTCCGTCTTTATTAGGTGTTGACATACCTGACTAATGCTCCAACTGTATGAGTCTTTCTGTTTGTCTAATTGATCTCTGCTCAATCCATTAAGAATGGCTAGTAATTCGTCTCTTGTTTCTTTTAATTTTTGATTGATCTCTTGAAGTTCCACGGAAAACCACCTCATTTTTTCAGATATCCCTTATATTGTATTATACTTGAACTTTACAAAAAAATTCGATCTTCGCGTATTCTAGAAACTACTCCATTCCCCCTGCCCGTTTAAAGGCACCATCACATGTTATAGTATAATGGATTAATGGTTACTACTAATGGGATGGAAACAGGAAAAGAGGGTTAGGATGCCTACTATACTGGTTGCTGACGACGATGCGAACATTCGCGAACTCGTCTGTTTGTTTCTGCGCAACGACGGATACGACACGGCCGAAGCCGCGGACGGCAAGGAAGCGCTCGCCGTTTATGCTTCGACGCAGATCGATCTTGTCGTGCTCGATATTATGATGCCGATTATGGACGGCTGGACGTTATGCAAGGAGCTCCGCAGAAGCAATCCCGATCTTCCGCTGCTTATGCTGACTGCGAGAGGTGAAACATGGGAGAAAGTGAAAGGTTTTCAACTGGGGACGGACGATTATTTGACGAAACCGTTCGATCCGTTGGAGCTGACTGCCCGTGTCGGGGCGCTGCTGAAACGTTACCGGATCGGCTCCACGCAGACGATTCGGTTGGGCAGCGTCGTTCTGGACCGGCAAACCTATAAGGTGACGATAGGTTCCGATTCACTCGCGCTGCCGCTTAAGGAGTTCGAATTGCTTTATAAGCTCGCCGGAACACCCGGACAAATCTATACGCGCGAGCAGTTGATCGATCAAATTTGGGGGATCGATTACACCGGCGACGATCGAACGATAGACGTGCATATTAAACGCCTCCGCGAAAGGTTCGCGACCACCCCCGATTTTCGTATTGAAACGGTGCGCGGGCTTGGCTACCGGCTTGAGGTGAACGAATGATTCGATCTTTATACACACGAGTAGTCCTGACATTTTTAGTCTCTGTGATCGGGGGCACTGCCATTGCTTTCGGTGTGGCAACTTGGGTATTTAAAGATAAATTATACGAAAACTCGCAAATGACCTTACTTAACTTTAGCCAGGACATCGTCCGAATATACGAGACAATTCCCTTACGTGAAGCGGATTTGTTCGTAAGCGGAATGAAGCAGCTCAACTCCTATCATATTCGAATTTATGATGAACATGATCAAATCCAGTCATTCGGATCGCTTTACGGACACACGACTTCCACGGTGACTAAGGAACAAATAAAGAGAGTTCTGGGTGGAGGAGTTGTTGAAGTCACTGCAACTGTAAAGGAACCCACGCTCTTAGGATTGCCGTTGCAAACGGAAAAAGGAACGAAAGCCATGTTTGTCGTGCCGCTTACTCCTTCCTCCTCATTCTTCATTACTTGGGTACTGCACTTTTTGGCGTATTCGCTCATAGCAGGAAGTTTATTGATTCTGATTGCCGCTGTATTCCTGGTAAGTCCGCTCAAGAAGCTGACCGAAGCGACAAAACGGATTGCTGGCGGGGACTTCAACGTCAAGCTGAATATTAAGCAAAAAAGCGAGCTGGGAACGTTAGCCCGCAGCTTTGAGGAAATGATGCGCGACTTGCAGCAGCTTGAACAGATGCGGCGCGACTTTGTCGCCAACGTGTCGCATGAAGTGCAATCGCCGCTCACCTCGATATCCGGGTATGCTATAGCGCTTAAGCAAGCAAACCTCGCAGATACCGAACGAAGCCGATATCTCGATATTATCATCGCTGAGGCGCGGCGCATGTCCAAGATGAGCGATAGCCTGCTGAAGCTGAGCTTGCTTGAATCGCAGTCCCGGCAGTTGCGCCCGGTCCCGCTCCGTCTAGATGAACAGATTAGACGGGTCATCGTCGCGATCCAGCCGCAATGGTCGGCCCGGAACATCCGTTTCGAGCTTGATTTGCCGGCGGTTACCCTCGCGGCTGACCACGATCTGTTAAATCAGGTATGGACGAATTTACTTGGCAACAGCATCAAATTTTCTAACGATGGCGGAGTCATTGACGTAAGCCTCAAGCAGGATACCAAAAACGTGACGGTCCGTGTATCCGACACAGGTATCGGCATTTCACAGGAAGACCAGAAGAAAATATTCGAGCGTTTTTTTAAGGCGGACCGTTCCCACAGCCGCAAGTATGACGGCAGCGGTATGGGGCTCGCCATCGTTAAACAGATCGTATCGCTGCATCAAGGTGACATCCGGGTGGAAAGCGAGCCCGGCCGAGGAACGGCCGTTATTGTCATCTTGCCAAACACAACTTCAACAGATTAGTTGAATCCATAGGGTATCATTCGGATTATTTAGACCGCTTACTCCATGCTGTGGCATGATGTGCGAGTTTCCTTGCATATGACGCCGCAGCATTTTTTTTGGCTTGTTCATATTCCGTTCATATTGTCGTCATTGGGCGTACATCTTCGTCATATAAGCTTTCCTTAACGGTTCGTTTGAGGCAGCCGGAATAAACCGATGGGGACAGGAGAAGATTAGAATGGAACAAATAGAGGCAATGAACAAGAAGCCGAGCACGAGAATGAAAAAAACGATTACCATTATCCTTAAATCAATAGCCGTATTACTCATCGCAATAGTCGTTTTTATGGCCGTTGTTTTTATCGTCGATAAGATCAGCAGCAAATCGGAGGAAGGAAAAATACAATCCTACGGCCAGTTAGTACCTGTAGACGGGAAAAAGATGAATGTCTTGATTCAAGGAAAAGGCGAAGAAACCGTCGTGCTCATTCCCGGTTACGGAACGGCAGCGCCGGCGCTTGATTTTAAGCCGCTGGTGGAAGAGCTGTCTCCCTATTATAAAGTCGTCGCGGTTGAGCCTTTTGGGTATGGATTAAGCGATGAAACCGACAAAGAACGAACCACGGAGAATATAGTAAGTGAAATTCATGAAGCATTGCAGAGTCTGAAAATCGAACGATATATTCTTATGGGTCACTCCATCGCAGGTATATACGGAATCGATTATGTCAACAAATATCCAAACGAAGTGAGCGCGTTTGTCGGGATCGATAGCAGTGTATCGACGCAAGGCGGTATGGATGTTGAATTTCCAATAAATACGTTTAAATTTCTCAAAAAATCAGGTTTAGTCCGATTGGCCTTGAAACTAGGCAGCGATCCCTATGCCGGACTGCCTCATGATGATGAAACAAAAGAACAAATGAGAATGATTACTCTCAAAAACGTGTATAATTCCAGCATAATGAATGAAATGGAAAATATTTATCCTAATTTTGTAAAGGCTCAAAAGTTAACATTCCCTAAAAATCTCCCGCTCCTTTTATTTGTACAGTCAAATAATATGGACAGGCCAGATTGGGTATCTCTGCATGAAGAGCAAGCTAAAGAGTCAATGCATGGAAAAGTAGTGCTATTTGAAGGAGGACATTATTTACACCATACCCGCTCGAAAGAAATCGCTGAGAGCTTCAGGGAATATATGAAAGAAATGAAATGATAAAAGTTGATGAATCTTTAACATCAGATTGTCTAAACTATCTCTGTAACTGTTTAAACGAGAATGGCAGCAATGCGATCGCAAACTTATAAAACATGGGGCTATTACAGAACGCTAGAACGGAATGGGCCATTATAAAAATGCGCCTCCAAAACCACTGCTGAAGTGGGATGGAGGCGTATTTGTTTACTGATTTAGCGCTTTCTACCAACTTCAAGTCTTTCGCGTCAGTTCTGTTCATGTTGATGCCCCGGCGTTGATGGAAAAAATACAGTTAATTTTGCTTAAAAAATGAAAAATCGGCATCTACAGGGAAAAACTACAGTTCTTTTTGTTGATTCCTTCAATAATAGCCGAAACGAGTAATATTACCTGTAGATTTTCCATCTAATTGGTTTAGAAGCCATAAAAGCAGAAAATAGATGTAGTTTTTCCAGTTACATTACAGATGATGGCCGTCTTAAGCCGGCCATTCTGTTTCATCCTCATACGTCTCGGAGGGAGCGGTTTTTTCTTGGAAATTTTTAATCACCTGCGATTCAAAGATCCTTTAAAGCCTATGCGGTTCTCCTCCCGGCCTGCTTTTGCTGTCATTTCGCAATAAAAGGCGATTTCGAAGTGAAATGAGCATAAAGAAGCAATTGTCCTCTATCGGGCCTTCTTGGCCAAATGGAGGAATTTGCTGATTTCAGGGCATGACATCGGGGATGACAACGTCCGGCTTCACCTCTTGAATGTCGCGAAGCACTGCGTTCCCGTCCGCGCATCCCCGTGCGACCTGAAAATCCCCGCTTGAAATTTTGTTCATATCGTATTGCGCACAAGGATAACCGGCTTCACCGTCCTTTTAGGGACAAGCGCGTTTACCGAGATTTAGAGCGACTTCTGATAAATCAAAAAAAAGGACGAATCGCTCTCAGCGATCCATCCCCTTTTGCCATGCTGCAACGCGGCGTTACTGTCCAATCTCCAGAAGCTCGTAATCATACCATGTCCGGAAGCTGTCACGGGTCCAGTCTGTGACCGTATTGTTGCCGTTATTCAGATACACGTTCCGGTTCACGTCCATGTAGAACTCGCCTTGAACGTCCTCGGACAGCCTTTTGGCGTTAAAATGAGTATCCAGCAAATAAAGCCCGGCCGTATCCTGCTTCGTCCATGTCCCGTCGTTTGTCATCCCGTACATGCGGACGTACAGACTGCCGTCTGGCGCCGCAGGATTTTCGAGTCCCGCGTTTCTCAAGCCAAGCGCTTCCACATCCAGCTCCTGCAGCTTCTCGTTCGCCATGACGACTTCGCCCTTCTGATCGATCAGCGCAAGGCGTCCGGTCCCTGGAATATCCATTTTTCGACCCGGCATCCGATTACTGGCGAGCCATACCGTGCCGTCCGCATTCGGAATGACGCGATCGGGAATTTGCGGATACTGCTTCAGCTCGCTTGCCTTGCCGTCCCGAATCAGAATCAGGCGGTTGCTTTGCGGTCCGGGACCGATAACAGCCAACGGCCAATATACATGGACGCCGATCAGCGTATTGCGGTCGTCCGCTTTGAATTCAACCGTTTGAACGACCGGCTTTTCTTGGCCGACTATGGACGTTTCCTCCTTCGTCAGCGTATAAGCAAGGATGTCGCCGTAATACAGGCTGTCGCCTTCCCTGCGCAGCGTAACGGCCTTGCCTGAAAAATTCGGTTTGGCCGCAATCTTCCGCTCCCAAAATTCGTCTGCCTTTGCGGGCGCCATCCATTCTGCGTTTTCAAGCGTTTTGCCGATTTTAAGGACACGTTTGGCAGGATCGGACGGAATCAAGGTCGCCATATACAGAAAATCGCGATCGTCGCCTATGATCCCCGAAAACCCGCTTTGCCCGCCGACAAGCGAGAGCCCCTCGCTTTCGCTCCAGCGAATGTCCAAATGAAGCAAATCGTGAATATACCTCCAGGTCAGCGGCAAATAGGTGATGTCCCGATATTCGAGAAACGGGTACGGTTCTTCCCCGTTGTCGATAGCCGCTTGTTCGATCGTAATAGGGTAGGAGGCGGTTCTCGCCGTCACGCTCTTCTGCAGATCGTTGGCGGCGGTCAAATCCTGCTGCAGCCTTGCCCCGTTAAAAGGCAGCGGATAGCTGTACGGACGCCGGATTTTCAAACCCTCCTCCTGGCTCCACTCGGAGAGTAAGCTGAGCGCCTGCAGGTTATCCCAGGTCATCGGCAAATAGGTGATATCCTTATAGAACAAAAACGGATACTTTGCATGCCGGTTGTCGACTTCCCCTCCGTTGATTTTGATCGTAAAGCCGGGGATCGTCGCCTTCACATTGCCGCTTGCAGCCGAAGCCTGAAGAGGCACGACGCTGGCCAGTAAACACACGATCATCAAAAGATAACTCATTCTTTTGGCCGACATCCGGAATCACTTTCCTTTCGTGTCTTGTGCATACTGCATTAGACGACAGCAGATGCCCAAAAGTTTCTTGCTATGGAATAAAGTTACGTTTTTGTAAGACGTCAAAAAGCAGTCCACCTCATCCTTCTGGCGGGCTGCCTCCGTTCGGTCCGGCAATTGCTGCTTGACTATCGTTTATCGTTCGTACACGTTTCTGCCTCTTACGAAAGTAGCGAACAGCTCAAGCTTGTCGTCGACAACGATAAAATCGGCGTCCTTCCCCGGCTCAAGCGTTCCTTTGCGCGCAAGCGCACCGCATTGCCGTGCGGGCGTTTCGGTAAAGGACGGGAGAATCGTCTCAACCGGATAACCGGTATAGGCCGCCATATTTTGCAGCGCGCGAATGCTCGTAAGCGAGCTTCCGGCTAGCGAAGAGCTGTCCGGCAAGTAAACTTTGCCGTCCTTCATCGTTACATGCTCGTATTCCCCGTCCGGCAAGCCGGCGCAAAACACCGCATCCGTTATCATGCATAAGCCCCGGGCGCCCTTCGTGTCAAAGAGCAGCTTCACCAATGCGGGATGCACATGGATGCCGTCTACAATCAGCTCCGTCGTGAGTTCGGACAGCATCATACCCGCTCCCGCCAGTCCGGGCTCGCGATGATGCAGCGGCCGCATCCCGTTGAAATGATGCGTCGTATGGCTCGCGCCTAAGCGCACGGCCTTCGCCGCTTCTTCGAAGGTAGCGTCCGAATGGCCGATGGATACGGTAATCCCGCGCGCGGCCAGCCATTCGGTCGCTTCCATGCCGCCTTCCATCTCGGGAGCCAGCGTCACGAGCCGGATCAAATTGCCGGAATCGCGAACATACCGCTCCAACTCGGCTAGATCGGGAAGGCGGATCGCGCTTTGATCCTGCGCACCGGCCCGTTTCACGTTCAGAAACGGCCCTTCCAGATGAACTCCCAGCAGCTCCGCACCCGTTACGCCGCCCGCTTGCACCGCCGATGCCGCGCAGCGCAGCGCTTGGCGAATACGCTCTTCCGTGCCCGTCGTCGTCGTCGCCAAGAACGACGTCGTGCCGTTCTGCGCATGAAAACGGCTCATCCCGTCCAAGCTCGCGTAATCGGCATCCATCATGCTGAATCCGCCTCCGCCATGAACGTGCACGTCGATGAGACCCGGCAGCACGCTGCGCCCTTTTAGATCCACGATAGCCAGCTCGTTACTGAGCACCGGCTCAGGCGAGCCGCCCGAACCGATGGCTTCGATGGCTCCCGACGAGTCAACCAGCATCCACCCATTCCTGACAATACCCTCCGGCGTATACATCTCGCCGTTTATGTAAGCCGTCCTTCGTCCGTTTCCCGCTTTCGGTTCGCTCATCAAATTGTTCTCCTCCCCATACTTCTCATTCCGTTAATCTCCCCTAGGACGTTCGGCACCGCGGCCAACTGTTACCGGCCGGCAGCGTTCCCCTGTTCCTGCAGGCTGGAATTCCCTGCGGAAAGCGGCAATATCCCGAACATAGGGCATCTCCGCGACTTTCTCGGCGGTAACCGCAAGCGATTCCCTCTCCCGGACGCGAAAGCTGCCGGCTGCCGGCGCAGTATATGATCAGCGAGCAGGAGCAAATGGCGCCGTTCCCAACCAAGCCTCTATGCTAACAGTATACATGATCCGGGAGCAGAGAAGAGAGACGCTTCTTTCAAACTCACGCTCTATCGATCTTTCGAGCTTCAACCAGGCATGCTAAAAACTTCGATCTCCATTCATTAATGAATGGCATCCGTATTAGAGAGAAAGTCCCCTCTCCTTATTTCATATATCCCCGTTGAATAAGAGTCTTTGGTGTCGTCTAATCTTATGTTTTTTCAGGAATCTTGAAATTTAGAAGTCTCTAGCGTCGTCTAATTGGCTCGAACAAGCCGATTTCTCCGTTTTTGAGCAGGATAGAAGTCCTTGGCGTCGTCTATTCTTCGGTTTTTTGGATAACTGGGAGTTTAAGAGTCTTTTGCGTCGTCTAGTCTTGGCTCGAACAAGCGGGATCATCTGCAGCACATGAACGTTAAAACGCTTGGACTCCACGGATACATACTGTTTGGCAAGAGTGTCGCGACTCCATTTCTGGAGATTAAAAAAACTCATGACCGGCTCGCTCTTTATGACGAGAGCCGATCATGAGTTGCGAGACTAGATCATATACTTTTGCAGCAAACGGATCCTGATCGCCGCTGTTTGTGCTCTTGTTCTATTGCTCTCGGGCTGCAGCCTCAGCTCTGCTACGTCCTGCCACTACCGTTGTCAATTCCTTTGCCATTGCCGTTGCCGTTGCCGTTGCCGTTGCCGTTGCCGTTGCCGTTGCCATTACCATTACCATTACCATTGCCATTGCCATTGCCGTGGCCATTTCCGTTGCCATTACCATTACCATTACCATTACCATTACCATTACCATTGCCATTGCCATTGCCATTGCCATTGCCATTGCCATTGCCGTGGCCATTGTCACCGTCATTGTCGATATAGACTAAATACTCGTAATTCCGGCTCGAACCATCCTCCGCGGTTACGGTAAGCTTCAGGATCCCTGTCGCAGAGGTCCCTCCCGCCAGTTCGGAATATTGCCTCGAAGTTACGGCAGCGCCGCGGCTCACTTCCGCCTTCAGCTTCTCGGGATCGAACGCTTTCGCATAAACGACCAGCTTATCGATGCCGAAGTCTCCGGCAATCTCCAGCCCCTCGTTGCCGCGATAAGAGATTCCGTCGATAGCAGCCGCGTTCGAGCTGCCGGCAGCCGTCTCCACCCAAACCGGATTGGAGAAGGCAAAGCCGGTCCCGGTCAGCGGTCCGATCCCCGAGCTGTTCTCATTGGCCTTCTCGCTAAACACCTCCAAACGGTAAAACTCCTTATCCGCCACCGGCAGGGATATCGTTCGGACGAACGTATTCATTCCTCGACCGGATAAATTCTCATCGAACACGATTTGTCTTTGTGCGTAATCCGCGATATCTCCCGTGATCGGATACTTAATGACGCGTATGCGGGTCAGCTTGGAGTTCGGGTCGTAAGCTTCGATTCGGAATGGCGCCGCTCCGCCGTTTTCCAGCTTCAAGGTCCCGCCCATCTCGATCCCGCCGACGCCGAACCGAATTTCCGGACCGTTGGTCCCATAAAATCCGCCTGTTCTTAGCAGCTCGAGCACATTCGCTTTCGTAAGACTCGGCATCCATCCTTTGCTGTACGTATCGCCGACCTTATCCCGCGTATGCCCGTCGGTATTGGCAATCCCGTAATATTTGGCTTCGCCGCGAATATTGATTTCGTCCCAAAATTTGAACGCCTTCTCGTTCACGCCGTTATCCAGCGCATGCCAAGTTCCGTTCCAAACCTCTACGCCCGTAAACCCTCTCCATTGGTACGGCGTCTGAAACAGGAATGTCTGCTCGAAAGGATGCGCGATATATACAAGTCCGCCCTGTTCCGTAATCTCGTCGATGCTGTCCTGCCAGCTGTAGTCGGAGCCTGAATTGTCAATATCGAATCTCGGCAAGCTGTCTAACCCGTAAACCAAAGCATGGCCTGCCGAAGTGGTCACTTCCGTGCCCGCAAGGCTGAGAAACCGGCCTCCATAGCTCTGCGTAACGGCTTCCGCATCCGGCTTGTGCGAATCTTTGTTATGCTCGGTGCTCCAAACCCAGGACAGCAGCCTTTTGTTGTACACGCGTTCCGAGTTCTCTGCGATCGTATGAACCCCATCCGAATGCTTCGTGTGGGAATGGCTGTCGCCGGCGTAATAGCCTTCGCCTTTCACGTCGAAGCTCGTTTTTCTGGTCAAGCTGAACAAATCGTTGGATACGCGCGTTTGGATGGCCGATCTACCGCCTTCCAGCGCCACTCCCTTTACTTTGATCTCCACTTGCGATTGCGCTTCGATTACGGGGATCACGCCTGTTCCCTCCCCCAGAAGATGCACAAAATACGGAGCTTGAACGTCGACGGCAACTTGATTCAAAGCATCGTCAGTCGCATTGCGCACGGTCACCGTAAATTCGAACGGAGATCCGGCCGTAAGGTCGGACGGCAATACGACCGAGACGTCCGCAACCTTTTCCAGCGTAAAATCCGCTCGAACCCTTCTCTCCGGCCCGATTTCAACAGTTTTGCTTTGAACGAAATAGGCGTCATTGACCGGACTGACCGAATAAACGCCCTTCTCCGCAAAAATCTGGTAGCGTCCGTCTCCCGTCGTCACGGTCCTCGCATACACGTTCCCGCTGCCGTCCTTGCTTACAACCTCCGTAAAGGGAAGCGGCACCCCCGCCTCATCCTTCACCGTACCGGATATGCTGCCGTAATCCTCGGCATTCCCGTGCTCTCTTATAAACTTGGCCCAGTATTCCGCTACCGCATAGGGCTTGTCGGCCGGGCCGGCAATGTGCGGCATATGATAGATGACGAACTGCTTGCTCCCGTTGTTCGGAATCGACGCATCGAACCAAGCCCCGACGAACACGCCCTCATGTATGAGGATACTCGGCTGCTGCTCTTGCGGCCAAATGATGGCGTGCGCGGTTTTTCCCGTAAAAGAGTTGCTAATGCCGCTGAACAGGTAATTGTCCGTCCAGCCGCTTTTGATCGGATTTTTCTCCTGATTGAACACCCAGTTCCGTCCTGGTACGTAGCTATGCTGCTCGCCCGGCTGATCCGGGTCTACGATATAGCCGAAGTTCCCGTTGAAATCGGCGCCCGTTTGGTTGTTCAGCGTAATCTCCATCCGAATCAGAGGCGTGCCTTCGACGATGGAGTAGCGCACCGAGGATTTCATCCGCTCATCGCGATCCCAGTCCCCGTTTGCAACGATACTCCGGCCATCCAAGCTTATATCGGGCAGTTCAAGCTTGGTCAGCGGATGGAACCAAGACCATTCCATATGTTTGCCGTTCGCTTCATCCTCGGGCGTCACGCCTAGGTCGTCGCTCAATACGAACTCGGTAAAATCCATATTTTCCGTGTTATTCAGCTTGGGAACGGCGTCCATCATATGACCAGGCGTCAACGTTCCCCACTTGTTGTTCCCGGAAGCGTCGTTCGTCCAGTTGACGGGATCCATGCCGGCCGTCCTTACCGTCCCGACGGAGAACTTCAGTTCAGGGCTTTCGATGTAATAGTAGTCGTTCTTCGGCCACCAGTCGCGGGATGTGCCTTCGTAAACGAAGCCCGGATCTCCCCTGGTGACTCCGGCCACCGTATCCCTCACTGGGGCCGGCATCGTAAAATCGACTTGCGCATGTTTTCCGGACAACCATTCGGGCTGCGTTAGATCATAGCGATCCGTTCCGTTAGTCGCATGAAGGCCGTATACATTCCCTGTGACCGTATAGACGCTGTACATCCCCCGGCTGTCCGTCGTTGCCGCGGCGTATTTGCCGCCCGTTTGCGTTTGCAAGACGATGTCCACGCCTTGGGAAGGCCTGCCTTCCGCATCGGTAACGGTTCCCGTAATCTTTCCTATGGTCGAGAGATCGGTACCGTTCTTGACCGCATCCGCCCAAAATTCGGCAGCCTTATAAGACTCGTAAGCCGATGCCGGATTATTCGGCAAATGGTAAAGCACAAGCTCCTTCGTTCCGTTCGGAGCGAGCGATACTTCGAACCACGCGCCGGTTATGTACCCTTCGGGAATAAGTGCGCTTGGCTGCTGGCTGTCCGGCCAAATAATCGCATGGGCCGTATTCCCCGTGTATTTGTCCTGGATGCCGTTAAAGATGTAGTTCTTGTTCCAGCCCGTCGTGATATATTCGCTCGTCTGGCCGCCTCTCCAGCCCCAGCCGGGCACGTAGCTCATCTGCTCCAGCCCTTCTTCCGGGTCGATGATATAAGCCAAATTTCCGGAGAAAGGCGCGGTTCCTTCATTGGTGAGCTTGACCTTCATTTTGATCAGCGGAGAGTTCTCGACAATCGAATAGGTGACTTGGGCTTTGATATCATGATTGTTGTCCCAAGCTCCGCTGGAAACGATTGAGTGATCCTTAACCTGGATATCCGGCAAACTGAGCTTCTCGGCCGGGTACCACCACGTTCGGCCGACGTTCGGGCTAAGCACGAATTCCGTGTAATCCAGGTTCTCCCGGTTGTTGAACTTGGGCGCCGCATCCATCATATGGCCGGGCGTCAGCGTTCCCCATTTGTTATTGCCCGAAACGTTGTCGCTATAATCCGTAGGATGCGGGGTAGCTAACGTATCCGTCCCGATGGTCAGCTTAACCTCCTCGTTCTCCAGCAGGTAATAGTCTTTTCCGTCCACCCAGTCTCTCGAAGCGGGGGCATAGGTAAAACCGGGTTCGCCGCGGCCGATTAGGGCTGCAGCGTCGGCCGCATCCGGGAGCTCCGGAGTCATCGTGCCGGGAAGCAAGCTCAGGTTCGTTTCCGCGCGAGCTGCGCTGGCCAGACTCGCACTTTTCGCCGCAGGCCAATAGCCGCTCTTCACGGCTTCGATCGTATAATTGACGCCCTGCATCGCATACAGCTGATAGAAGCCCGCGCTGTCCGTTACAGCCCTGGCAGCGGTGCCGCCTGATGCGTCCTTCGCATAAATCTCGGTATTCGGAATGGCTGCACCCTCGTGATCGGTCACTCTTCCGGTGATCATGCCCGCTTGGGAGGGGTCGCTTCCTTGCCAGATCAGATTCGCCCAGAACTCAGCGGCTTCATAAGGAGCGTCCGCCGGTCCTGCTGCATGCGGAAGGTGGTAGAAGACGAGCGTTTTGCTCTCCCCTACGGCCATATTGGCTTCAAACCATACCCCTTGGATATACCCCTCCGGCACAAGCGCCGACGGCTGGTTCTGCTGCGGCCAGATAACCGCATGGGCCGTTTTGCCGGTGAACTTGTCCTTGACGCCGTTGAACATGTAGTTTTTGTTCCAGCCGGAAGTCAGCCATTCATTGGCTTGCGCCGTCCGCCACCCCCACCCCGGAACATAGCTGTGCTGCTCGCCCGCTTCGTCGGAATCGAAGAAGTAGCCTAAGTACCCGCTGAAGCTGCCGGCGCTTTGATTCGTCAGCGTTAGCTCCATTTTGATCAGGGGCGTGTTATCCACGATGGAGTAGCGGACCGACGATTTAACCGCATCGTTTTTATCCCAATCCCCGCTCGCTTTAATCGCCCCGTTCTCGAAGCCGATCGCGTTCATTTCGAGCTTTTCCGTAGGATACCACCAGGTCCTGTGGGGCTGCTCCCTTAGAACGAATTCCGTATAGTCCAGGTTATCGCGCATGCCGGGCTTAGGAGCCGCATCCATCATGCTCCCTTTTGTCAAAGACCCCCACTTGTCATTGCCTGACGCGTTCGGGCTGAAATCGGTCGTACTCATGGTGCTCAGTCTTACCGTTCCGACCGTAAATTTTACATGATCATTCTCCAGATAATAATAATCTGCCGTTTCCACCCAGTCGCGGGCCGCAGGCCCGTATGTGAAGCCCGGATCCTGTCTCGAAACGCCGTATACGCTGCTCGAAACGGCCTCGGCCTGCCCGGCAGCGAGAGTGCCCAGCAGCAGGATGAACAGCAGGACCGTACCGGCCGTTAATCCCGTCCTCAAAAGTCGTTTTACCATTGATTAACCTCCTTCTTACGAATGGAATGCAGGCGGTTCAAACGCACTTTCCTTCTAGCAAAAGCGGTTGGATGCGAGATTGCAGCACCAGTATAAAGTCCGGCAGGGGGGAATGAAAGAATAGGTTTTTAACCTGTTTATTCTGTTTTTTCAACATCGGGGGCCAACCTTTAGAATGGCGTATGGATAGTTGAAAATGTGTTATCGTTCTGCAAGCGTAAGGCGGCATTGGGATGACTGGGTATTTCTGCGGCAAAAGGGACGCCGGTATGGCGCAAGCTCAGCAAATGGATGGGATAGAGGACTTTCGGGGTCTTATTTGTACCCAAATCTACGAATCTGAAATGTTAACGCCTTTTGGAGCCGTTATTTCACCGCAAAATTGCGTCACAGCGGTTTTTCCAGCGTTTCGCTAAAAATAACACCCTGAAAATCCCCTATTTCTCTAAACGGGTATATTTCACTTCGAATAATGCCCTAAAAATCCGTTAAGACAAAGTAGCCTTAAAACTCGCACTTGCCGGACAATCCAACTCGGTCGCACTACTTGCCCGCTGCTCAAAAAAGCCCGCAGCCAGCGGTCATATCCGCTAACTGCAGGCTTTATTATCATCCAACACGTTACTTCGCCGGCGACCATTCCAGCAGCGTAACGCTGGTGGAGGGAAGAAAACGTTCGAAGGCGGCAGCGCCCTCTACGACCCGCTCCTCACGCAGGTCAAGCCGGTGATCGTCGTCCACCGTGTAGATCTTCATGATGCAGGGTCCTTCAAGGCCCTCCAGCGAAATACTGTGCAGGCGCGCGGTTCCGCCGAAGCTGGTAATCAGCGCCGCCCCTCCCCCTTCGCCGTTCAAACCGGCCAACCCGTACACATTCGGCGCCTTATCGCTCACCACGGTCCGCACGCGGGCGGCATGCTTCGTCATCCGCTGGAACGCCTTGAACGTGTAATACGTTTTTTGCGGTACGCCATGGTAATCGAATAAGCCGCAGAACAGCGCCGTCGGCTGCCCGTCGTAGTAATTGGCCTCATCGACCGGACAATCCTGAAGCAACGTAAGCACCGTGCCGGTGAATGCCGCTCCGAAAGCATTTTTCTGCTTATCGAAATTGCTCTTGCGCACGTATTCGTTGCCGCGGTTCCAAATCTTCGTGAATTCCGTCTCCAAATAGTTCCACTCGTTCAGATGGCTTTCCGTCGCCGTATAGCCATGCCGGTCGAGCTCCGTCCGCACGTGATGTGCATGCTCGACGATTTTGTGCGGATCGCCGGTATACGTATGCCACGTGAAGAAATCGATCGGCAGCTTCCGCTCCTGGCAATACGCCAGAAAGCCGGTCAGGAACGGCAGCTTCGGCCGGGCCGCCGCATAACCGCCTACTTTGAGAGCGGGATTGTACGCTTTGATCGCCTTGACGGTCGCCTCGTATAGCTCATACAATTGCAGCGGGGTCCCGGACCACATGCGTTCGTCCAGATCAGGCTCGTTCCACACTTCCCAATAATCGATTCCGTGATGGAATCCATCCGCCCAGCCTTCGTTATAGTGCCGAATGATGTTGACGCAAATCTCGGTCCATTTCCCATAGTCTCCGGGGGGATGGACATAATATTTCTTCTTCGTGTGCTCGATGCTTTCGCCAAGCCGGTAAACGATTTTGGCGCCGGTATCTAGAATGGTCTGCAAATACTCGTCGGTGCGCGAGAAATCATAGTTCGCCGGATCGGCCGCATCTTTGCTGAAATCGGGAAAAATCGTGTGGATATCCACCTCCCAGGCATGCGGCCAATTCGGATCATGGATGCGGACCAGCGGAATCTCCGCCTCCCGGTAGTAATCCGACACGTCAATGAGCGCGCCGTAGCAGACCGGCCCGTTATTCACGCCATGCAGCGCCTTTATTTTTCCCTGCGGTTCCCTCACATCAATTCGAATATCTGCCATTCCTGTCTTCCTCCCCATTGTCGAATCATTCGCTTTGAAAGCCGTTGAAGGCGATATGCTTGTCGCGGTATTCCTGCGGCGTTAAGCCGAATTCCTTCTTGAACACTTTGATCAGGTAAGGGGTGTTCAAATACCCGACTTCCTTCGTAATTTCATATATTTTCAAGTCGCTGTGCTTAATCAAATGAACGGCCTTCTCCATACGAAGCCGGTGCGAATACTCCTTGATGCCTTCGCCGGTTTCCAGCTTGAATATTTTGGACAAATAAACGGGATGAAGGTTCACCTGGTCGGAGAGCGCATACAGGGACACATTATCCGCCAGATGCGTATGGATGTAGTCTTTCACCTGCTTGACGACCGTCGCTCTGGAGCTCCGAATATCTTCCGTATTCTCCGCAGACAGCTTGCGGCACAGCCTGAACGTCCATTCCCGCATCCGGTTGACCGAAAGCAGCTTCGCTTGATCCGGCAGGCCGTCGAGTTCGCCGATTCGGTCGAACAGCTGACTCAGCGTCTCTCCGTTCGTATGCGCGTAATGGTAACAAGCGAATGCGACCGCGTGATACAGCTCCGCCAGCAGCTCCGGCGAATCGTTCCACACCCGATCGAGCTCGTCAAATACCGCACTCAGCTTACGGCCGACCTCCTCCCACCTTCCCGCCTCGAAGAGATGAATCAGAGAAGGCGGTTCATGCAGCGTTTTTAATATCGGAACCGACTGGTTCTCGATAATATCGTTCACGGTCATCAGCAAACCCACATCTTTGCCTATCCGCCTCCGCATCGTTTGGACTACGGATTGGTACCCGGCAGCCAGACCGTCCGGGAAGACGGCCGGATTGCCGATCACGATCGACACATCCCCGTGCAGGAAGCGAGAGACATGGCTCTGCAATTGGCTGCATAGACGGGAAAGCAAAGCGCCGTCCTCCCCGTCATCGGATGCTTCCTTCGCACCAAGCGTCAGTACGACATAATCATGCCTGTCTCTGCAGGACCATATCTGATAAAAGGAACCCAGCGTTTCCTCCGCCATATTCACAATCGAGTACTCGATCAGCAGCCGGTCTCGCCGATTGTACTGGGCGAACTGGCCTTCGAGCCGAATTAAGACAAGGGTGACCGAGTCGCCGGAGGAGAACGGAATGTCGATCAGCGGCAGCGCGTCTTCTTCCCCGTAGCTGCTTCCCTCGAGCAGATTGACCAGCAGCTCCGACTTCAACGCAGGCTGGTGTTCCCGGAGCAGCTGAGAGGCCCGCTGATGCAAGGCGGCTTCCTCTCCCTCCACCGTCAGCTTCCTCGTTAGCTTGCGGATCGTTTCCGTCAAGCTTGCATCGCTGACCGGCTTAAGCAAATAATCCGCCGCATCCAGCTGGAGCGCCCGCTTCGCATAGGCAAACTCCTCGTACCCGGTTAGCACGATGATTTGCGTACTGGTCGAATACTTGCGAATTTGTTCGATTAGTTGAAGGCCGTCCATACCCGGCATCCGAATATCCGTTATGACGATGTCAATGACATGGCGCTTGATGAGCTCCAGAGCCTGGCGGCCCGAATAGGCGCACAGCACTTCTTCAATGTCCAGCTCCTGCCACGGAAACGTATGGGCAAGCGTATCCACAACCGAAGGCTCGTCATCCACAATCAGCAATTGAAACATGCGGTTCTCCCTCCTCCGGCTGCAGGACGATCGTAACTTTTAATCCGCCATCCGTACCGTGCGCAAACAACAGCCCCGACTCTTTCCCGTACGTAAGCTTGATCCGCTGGTTGACATTCCATAATCCGAAACTCGATCCCCCGCCTACATTCTCGTTTTCGCTGCGATTCACGATTCTCTGCAGCTCTTCCAGCTTCACAGTTCGCATCCCGATGCCGTTATCTTCAATGAACAGCCGGTATACGCCGTCCTCTACGCTGCCTGTGATCGTCACGGTTCCTTTGCCTTCCTTCGGTTCGATTCCGTGCAGGATCGCATTCTCGACCAAGGGCTGCAGCAAAAGCCGCGGGATAACGATCTCCTTCATACGCTCCGGGACGTCGATGACATAGTCGATTCTGCGCATCCGCAAGTTCTGAATTTCCAAATAATTGACGATGACGGAAAGCTCCTCCGCAACGGTAGCCGATTGGTTGCCGAGCCGGGTCGTATAGCGAAAATAATCGCCCAGGTTCAGAGCCATGGCCACTACGGCCTCCTCGTCCCCCATTCGCGCCATGTTTTTAATAAAGAACAAGCAGTTGTACAAAAAATGCGGATTGATTTGGGATTGCAGCTGTTTGAGCACGGCTTCGCGGGAACGAAGCTGTTCCGCGACAACCTTCTCCAGCAAATCCTGAATCTGTTCGGTCATCTCGTTGAAGCGGTCGATCAGGAACACGAACTCCGCTCCCCCTTGCAGCTTCAGCCGCGCCCCGTATTCTCCGCGTTTAATCTTTTGCACGTGCCGGACGATAGCTAATATCGGGACTTGTACAGCGCGGTATAGCGTATACGAGGCGAGCAGGCTAAGCAGCAGTAGAAGCACCGTAGAGCCATAGAACAAATTGCGCGTCTTCGTGACGGGCGACAAAATGTCCTCCATCGGAACGGAATCGACCAAATACCAGCCCAAGCTGCTCAGCCCGATATAGCTCGCGAGATATTCCCTGCCGTTCATTTCGGCCGTGAAATGGATGGAGGATGCTTCCAGCTTCTCGCCGTTCAGCTTCCGGATCAAATCGTCCGAGCTCGACTTGTTTAACGTCCGGTTGGCAATCACGCCGAACTCCGGATGATAGAGGAAAGGATCGCCTTGTCCGTCCGCTTTATACTGATCCAGCATATCCTGCAAATAAGAGGGGGGGAACGATGTTCGGACGATAAGCCTGGCGGCCGACGGACTCGCGAATGCCGTAATCGGATGAACCGAGTACCAGACGAACTCCGGATCGATCGCTTTGTCGTTGGCAACGGTTCTATACTTCCACCCTTTTGCGATCTCCTTCACTAACTGTTCTTCGGTATAATAGACGGAAGAGTTGGACGTGGAAATAATCTCCTTCGTCATACGCGAGAAAACGGTAATATCCGTGTTCCATCCGCTGATGCCGGCATGGAGCGTAATGTTGTCCAAAATCATGCGCAGCAGCTTCTGCCGGTCGAAGGAGGAGCCGTCCTGATGCTGAAACTCCAGCTCCCGTATGGCGGCATCATTGGATATGGTAATGGCGTTGATGGATATTTGGTTTACCTTCTCCTCCATCTGCTGATGGAGAAACTGCAGCTGGCTCAAATTATTCCTTTTCATCTCGCCTTCAATGACGTGAACCGCCGTATGATTCGACAGAGCGAACAGCAGCACGACCGGCAGCAGGATGCCTATAATCATACTGACGATTTTGGTGAATATCGTCGCTTTTCGGTCCAACCGCGCTCACCTCTCCCCTCATATACTCCACTGTCTTCCCTTGTAGCCTTCTGTATGAGGGGGGCGATATCCTGCTGAAGATGACCGGCAACGAAGACGGGAAGGGGACTTCTCGCCTTGGAGAAGCCCCTTGTTCTTCCTTTCGTTACTTTTTCGCCGCGCTCTTATACCAGTCGTTCACTTCTTTGGTGATGGCATCGCCGCCCTGCGACTTCCAGGTTTGAACGAACTTGTCGTAAGCCTCGACCGGCTCGTCGCCGAAGACGATTTTACTGAACGTTTCCATCTCCAGCTTGTTCAAGTAATCGCCCTTATCGGTCATCGTGGCCGTCGCTCCACCCGTGAACTCGTTCATGAGACGATTCTGGCGCTGGTTCCAGACATTGCCGGACGATTGAATTTCGATTGGCGGCGCCAGCTGCGACCAATACCGTTCATACGGCGTTTCCGGTTTCCCGTTCTTCCCAAGGTTAACGAGCGCTTTAATATTTTGCGAAGGGATGCGCGGGCCTTGGTTCAACAAGCTGTAGAAGAAGACGCGGACGCCGCCGCCCGGAATTTTCGTCAGATCGTTCGTGACCTTGCCGTCTACCATATCCCAGTCATAGCCCTTGTGCCAGCCGTTCTCGAACTCGCTGCCCGCTTTCGGATCGGCAAAGTTATCGAATAAATAATTGGCGTACGTGAAGAAAATTTCCGGATTTTTCATTTCCTTGTTGATGAATGTAGCGCCGGCATAAGGATGCGTAGCGAAGTAGGAGCCTTTGCCGTTCGCTCCGACGGGAAGCACAGTCGTGGTCAGCTCGGCCTTCGGATTGTTCTTGGTCAGGTCGCCCATCGGCCAAGCTTCCGACCAGTAAGGTCCGGTGAAGCTGCCCGCTTTGCCGGCCGAAACGAAGGAACCGGCCTTCGCTTCATCCCAGACAGGCGCTTCTTGCGGGATGTAGCCTTTGGCGACCCAGCTTTTCAGCTTGGCCAAGCCTTCCTTGACGCCAGGCTGGACGGAGCCGTATGCAAGCGTTCCGTCCGCCTGCTTGGTCCACATTCCCGGAATCGAGCCATACGAGCCGAACAGCCAGCTGACGCCGAAATGGTTGCCGTACGACTTCTTAAACCCGACGGAAAGGCCGAACGTATTCTTCTGTCCGTCGCCGTCCGGGTCTTGATTCGTAAACGCATCCAGCACCTTCTCGTATTCGTCGATCGTTTTGGGCGCCGTCAAATTCAGCTTCTTCATCCAGTCGCCGCGCAGCCAAAGAACCGGATCGTTGTTGTAATCGTAATCCAGCTGCGGGATGCCGTAGCGCTTGCCGTCCTTGGAAAATTCGTACCAGACGGTCGGATCCTCGCTCATCGCTTTCTTCCAGGTTTCGCTTGCGTATTTGTCGAACAGGGCGCCCGCATCCTGGAAGCGGCCGGACTCAATAAGCAAACGCGCCATTTCCCCCGTTGCATTCACGACATCCGGCATCGGCTCGTTGGCGGAGAGCGCCAGCTTCAGCTTCGTATCGTAGGCATTGTTCGTATTCACGACGGACCACAGGTTTTTGATCTCGATGCCCAGCTTGTCCTTAACCCAACGCGAATGCACGTTATCGTCGATCGTTTCGCCGTTCTTGAAGGTGGCTGCCGCCGGGAGACCTCTAACCGTGGTAATCGTTACGGGAGGATCGAAC
Source organism: Paenibacillus litoralis (assembly GCF_046244365.1). Lineage (NCBI taxonomy): Bacteria > Bacillati > Bacillota > Bacilli > Caryophanales > Paenibacillaceae > Paenibacillus > Paenibacillus litoralis. Next base: position 7,044,366 of record NZ_CP176395.1, read on the forward strand.
TTTCCGTTTGCCGTTTGAACCGCCGGCTTCTCCTCGTTCTTGCCTTTGCCGCTGCCCGACGAGCATCCGATCGATGCACCCGCCATGGTGACAGCCAGTGCTGTCAGCATCACTTGTTTCGCTTTTAAACGCACGCGTGCTTCCCCCTGTACTTGTTAGGATTGTGCTTACAACCAAATCGTATAGGAATCGCCCCGGCAGGGAAATAACACATTCTCAATACGGCATATGCTTTTTTAAACATTGCGGAATCCTCTTCATACGGCCTTTACAAAACATAACGGGGAGTTAAGAAAACGGTATATAGCCCAATTCGGGGCTATGCTAGAATGGGGGCGACTGCTCATAAAACCCGCAAAGAGGTGTATCGCGATGAATTCTGGCACTCCTCCGGTAGCTTCGCTTCAACCGGTTCGCAGAACGTTTTTGAGAAACATGCGCAAAACTTGGGTGTTTCATTTTATGCTGCTGCCCGCTGTCGTTTTGGCTCTGCTCTTTCATTATTTGCCCATGCTCGGCGTGGTCATCGCTTTTCAGGAATACAAGCCTTACCTGGGCTTCAGCGGCTCCGATTGGGTCGGCTTGAAGCATTTTCATGCGATCTTCGAACGGGCGGACAGCGTTCAGGTCATTTGGAATACGCTGCTGATCGCCTCGCTTAAGATCGGATTCATGGTCGTCGTTCCGGTTGCATTCGCCCTGCTGCTGAACGAGGTGCGCAAAATGGCGTTCAAGCGCGTCGTGCAGACGCTCGTCTACCTGCCCCATTTTCTCTCTTGGGTTATCCTGTCGGCGATTCTTGTCGATCTTCTTTCGCCCGAAGGGGGGCTTATCAACCGCGTGCTGCACAATTGGTTCGGCCTCGAGCCCATTTTCTTTCTAGGGAAAGGCGATTGGTTCCGCTTCACCCTGGTGACGAGCGAAGTGTGGAAAGAGTTCGGGTTCAGCACGATCATTTATTTGGCGTCCCTCGCCGGCATTAATCCCGAGCTGTATGAAGCCGCGGAGGTCGACGGCGCCTCCAGATGGAAACAAACGATGCATATCACCCTACCGGGACTCGTTCCGATTATGACGGTATGCGCTACCTTATCGCTAAGCAGCATTCTCAGCGCCGGCTTCGACCAAGTGTACAACCTGTACAACCCGCTCGTCTATGACAAGGGAGACATTATCGACACCTACGTGTACCGGGTCGGCATTCTAAGCCAGAAGCTCAGCTTCGCGACCGCGATCGGACTATTCAAATCCGTCGTAAGCTGCATCCTGATCCTGGCTGTTTACCGACTCGCGCTCAAAACCGCCAATTACCGGATTTTCTGAGGAGGGTTTCCTTTGTATCACAAGACGTTGTCCTACCGCTTATTCACCGTGTTCAACTATATATTTTTGGCCCTTATCGCTTTTCTTTGCTTGCTTCCCCTGATCCATACGCTCGCCGTATCCTTCAGCGGACGCGCGCCGGCCAACGCCAATCTGGTCGGGCTGATTCCGATCGATTTCACCTTGGACGCCTATAAGAAAACGCTGAGCAACCCGAATTTCCTCCACTCGTTATGGGTTTCCGTACAGCGTACATTGCTCGGTACCGTCATTTCCATGGCCGTCATCTTTCTTGCCGCCTATCCTTTGTCCAAGGATGTTTTGATTTTCAAAAGCAGGACATGGTATTCCTGGTTTTTCGTCCTTACGCTGCTGTTCAGCGGCGGTCTGGTACCCACCTACATTACGATCCAAAAGCTCGGCCTAATGTACTCGATGTGGGCTTTGATTTTGCCCGGGGCCATTGACGTGTGGCTCCTCGTCCTGCTGCTCAACTTCTTCCGCAGCATCCCGAAGGCGCTCGAAGAAGCCGCCTTGATCGACGGGGCCGGGCAGATGAAGATACTTACTCACATTTATATTCCCTTATCTTTGCCTGCGATTGCAACCCTCTCTTTGTTCAAAATGGTCGGCCACTGGAACGCTTGGTTCGACGGCTTAATCTATTTGAAGAGCATCGGCGACTACCCGCTGGCCACGTTCCTGCAAACGATTCTGATTCAAATCGACTCGACGCAGCTCTCCTCGCTGGGACGCGAGCTGGAGAACATCTCCAACAATACCGTAAAAGCCGCGCAAATCTTCATCGGAGCGCTGCCGATTCTGACGGTCTATCCGTTCCTGCAAAAATATTTCGTCAAAGGCATGGTCGTCGGATCGGTGAAGGAGTAGGAGTAGGAGTAGGAGTAGGAGTCGGCGTTGGAGTTGGAGTTGGAGTTGGAGCTGTGATTCCTTGGGGAGGGGGAGCAACTTTGCTGACGTATATCTGATCATGGCCATTCATGTGATTGTTTAGTTGAATGACAACAACGGCTGACACGAAAAAAGCCGCCCATCGGGCGACTTTATACGGGAGCCGATATGCCGCGGCATGCGGGCCGGCTACGGAATTCGAAGCGCCTGCCGAAGGATCGGCTGAAGTCGATCGGCCATCTGCCGGAAGCCGATGTCGTTCGGATGAAGGCCGTCCACGTAGCCGCCCTCGTCTCCCGGGCCGATCAAGCTGCAACCGTCGACGGTATACACATACCGGTCTCCCTGAGCGACCGCTTCCTCATACGCGCTCCTTATGGTCGTTCTCATTCCTCCGTATTTAGCCTGCGTTTGCTTGTCATACCGTTCGCTGCTGGAATAGAGCGGTGAAACCATAAGGATCGGCGTTTCCGGCCGAAGCGATCGCAGCTGTTGGTAAAAAGGAGCGTACACAGCCTCCAGCTCCGCTGCGGTCGGGAGATTGACATGGAAATCGAGCACGTAGCTAGCCGCATCGATTTCAGCCAGCAGCGAGCAGACGGACGGCTCCCCTTTGCCACTGCCGTTGAAGCCTAGGTTCACCGCATCGACGTTCAATTCCCGTGACAAAACCGGCACGTAGCCGTTGCCCGGCCTGCTTGCGCACCCGCCTTGCGTAATCGAGCTGCCGTAGAAAACAACCGGCTTGTCTAAAGCATACGGCGCCGGCGCTGCGAATGAAGCCTCTTCGTCAAGTCCGATTTCCAACATGTCCAAATCATTGTACGTGGGCAGGTAAAGCGTGAACTCCCTCATTTCTGCCCCGGAGCCTGTTCGCCCAGATGATGATCGACATCATCCGCTCCGCTCCGTCGGCCTCCGCAGCTGCATACGACTTCCCGAAACAAACGCCGGACGATCTGCGGACGAACGTCATCGACGCGTTTTTCGCATCGCACTATAACGGCGATATTAAGGAAGAAGATCTGGCGAGACAGCTCAATTTCAGTACAAGGCAGCTCAACCGCATTTTGAACGAACGGTATCGCGCTTCCTTCCGGCGAAAGCTGCTGGAAACCAGGATGAAGGTCGCCATGGATCTGCTCCAAAATACGGATATGCCGATTTCACATATTGCCGAACACGTCGGCTACCAGACGCCCGGAAGCTTTCAAACCGCCTTCAAAACGAATGTCGGCATCACTCCCCTCGCTTTTAGACAAGGATAAACGCCTACCGGCGTCTTTGACGCCGGCGTTTACCGAGATTTAGAGCCACTTCTACGATATACTTGCTGATCAATCAAGGATAAACGCCTACCGGCGTCTTTGACGCCGGCGTTTACCGAGATAGAGCCACTTCTACGATATGCTTGCTGATCAATCAAGGATAAACGGCTGCGCCGACCTGTAAGGGCAGGCGCATTTACCTTTAAGTTGAACAATCAGCGGAGCATACACTTTCTGAAAAAAATTCAATAAAACCCAAAGGCTTATTCTCCTTTGGGTTTCATTATAGTTAGGGATATGCAGCCGCAACAATGCGCCGACAAGACGTCATCTCTGCAAAAACGGCTTGATCTCAAACGATGCGCCCCCTCCGCTGCTATGACGTGCTCGCCGCTTCCAGCTGGGGGGTATTCGAGCAAGCCCTGCCTACTATAGCTTTACCTCCAGCTTGATTCCGACTATCGGCTTTCCCTCATGATCCGTCTGTACATTGGAGTCAAACGGCTTGAAGCCAAGCTTCGTATAAGAACAACAGGGCGTCCGTATTAGTGCTATGACCGCTGGCGTGAGCTTACAAAAAGAGGCCATCCCTCTGCCATTTTTATGGCTTTCGGGATGGCCTCTTCTATATGGTTTCTTATAGTTCCCCGATAAGCTGGGGTGATGTACAAAAATAAAGATCTTTAATGAGAATGTAGGATTTATAACGGTTTGTGAGAATTTCGAAAACGAAAAATAAAAAATAAGTTCTTTAATCCTTTGTCAGTTATTCCGGATTGGCGTTAATTTGGGAAAAATAAAGTCCTTTAATTGAATACCTGATTTTACCAAAAGGGAAATCCAAGACCGAAAAAGTGGCCTTGGATTCTCAAGATTCAAACAATCTTCTCTAAACTTTCTCCCTCATCGAGGCTGTAAAATTCTTTGTGTAAACTCTCAAACCTAATACAATAGAGTTACTAGGAAGGGTTGGGAGAGAAAACGCGCCTGCTCCGCGCAAGGAATGAGCCGACAGAGCTGCTCCGCGACTTCGCATTCAAGCGGATGCGGATGGCCGAAAACGATGCCTTGAAGCAGCTGCTCCCGGATGGCGTCGTCTACCGCGGGGAATTGATAGCCGAGCGTGATCGGCCCCAATCCGTTACGAAAATCGATATATTCGTTGCCGTCGGCGTCCCATACCCTGCAGCCCTTTCCCTTAATAATAACGCCCGGCTCTTCGGGTGCCGCGACCGGAGCTTTCGAACACGTGCTTGAGCCCCATGGGATGCGGTGTTCAAGTCTTTTCGTCCAAGCGATTGACGCCTCTCTTCTCAATAGGCCGCCCCCTACATTACTCTTGTGAATTAACCGAGCATGAACAAAAGTGAATATTTCAAATTACGAAAACCGCCCGGCGGACAGCGTCGCCGAGGAAATCGCCGCGTCGACTATGCGATCGTGCATTATGTCGTAGTAAATAAGCGGCGGATCAACGGCGAGCTGATAAGTTCCTCCCATGAACGTGGCATACTCGTCTGGGCGATGATACTCGGCAACGGCACGTTTTCCACTGAAGGGTGTCCGGACGCCGGCCCCACTGGCGGTAAGCGACGGCTACGAACGGGGACCTACGGTGGAAAAATGGAGCGGTCCGAAGTTGTATCTGAACTCTTCTGGTAGTCCCACCCAAGGTTCAAACCTGCATTCGCGTACGCACATTTTTTTATAGTCCCAGCATAAATTCGACGACTTTATCACTGTAGCCCGGCAATTGTTCGTGACCGAAATCCGGGTACAGTTCGTACGATTTCGGAGCCAATATTTTATTATAAGCCGCGAACTGGGTGGAGGGCGGGCAAATCGTATCCATTAAACCGACCCCCATCAACACTTTACCGCGAATTCGGTGGGCCAAATATTGCAAATCGATATACCCGAGCCTCTCGAAAATCTTCTCTTCACGCTTATGCTGTGGATCAAAATGGCGGAAAAACGTTTGCAGTTCTGCATACGCGTTCGCTGCCAAATCCATTTCCCACACTCGTTTAAAGTCGCATAGGAACGGGTAAATCGGTGCCACCCGTTTAATTCGCGGCTCCAGGGCGGCGCAGGCAATCGTCAGCGCTCCGCCCTGCGAGTCTCCCATTGCGCCTACCCGCGACGGATCGACCTCGGGCAGGGTCATCACGATACTAGCAAGCTGAGCGGCGTCCAGATAAATATGACGGAACAGCAGATTATCCGGATGATGATCGTCCAGGCCGCGGACAATATGGCCGTGATAAGTCGTCCCCTTCACACCGCCTTTATCCTCGGAATATCCGCCTTGCCCGCGAGCGTCCATCGCAATCACCGAAAAACCGAGCGATGCATAGATAAGCTTGTCGCTCCAATCGCCGCTGTTTTTCGAGTAGCCGTGAAATTGGATAACGGCCGGGTGCGGTTCTTGCACGTTTTTCGGGCGTATGTATTTGGCATGGATGCGAGCGCCGCGGACACCCGTGAAATATAGATCGAAGCAATCGACTGAAGGCACCTGAAAAGCGCTCGGAACCAACTCGACGGCCGAATCGACCGCATGCATTTCGGCAAGCGCGCGCTCCCAGTAAGTGTCAAAGTCGGCCGGACGCGGGTTGAGGCCTTCGTAAGTCAGCAATTGTTCAAGCGGCATATCGACCAATGGCATGTCCCGTTTCATCCTCTCATTGGAAGCGGTTTGTCCGAAGCAAGCTCGAATGGCGACGCTTAACGGTCGGGCTCGCGCCATGCACAGGCCATTCAAATGCGCTTTGCTTAATGGGATGCAAGCCGTCAGTTGTTTTCCGCTTCCAACCCGGCAACCGTCCAGTTTGTCATTTCCGTGCTAATGATTGTTTCGATCTCGGGATCGAACGGTGCCGGCAAGCCGAAGTACAAGGTCGACTCCAGTGCCTCGTAACCGCCTTCTTCCAGCTGCTTGGCAGTAGGAACGTACCCGATCATGCCGTTGCTGTACGGGATCGGCAATATCCGGCTTCCGACATGCTCTTTCAATAACAGCCCATATTCCACGACAACCTCGCTGTTCATGGCCAGGAAAGAAAGTCCGTGTCCGATCGTCAACAGCGTCAGCTCAAACGCTACATGCGGTACAAATTTGTGCGGCGCTTCAAGCAATAATCGGCTCCATTCGCCTTCGACGCCGTCATTTTCCTTCTTATCCTCCAGCTCCTGCAAGGTAGGAAGCTTCTGGAGAGGTAGTGAGACCGCCTTTCTGACAAAACCCAAAGGTGATGGAGGCACAGCGGCCATCGGACGAGCCAGAATGCCCAGAACGGCTTCGGCAAACTTGCTTCCCAATTGTCGCACTTCGGAATCGTCGCCAAAGCAAAATCTACCCTCCATGCCCGGATTGATATCTCCGCAGCAGCCTTGGAGGAAGGCCGCTATGGCGCCTTCTCCCATAGCTTCTTCGAGCTGCTCCATGGCGACTCCCGTGAACTCGCACGAAACAAGATTTTCCCTCGTAACGACAGGATGACATGTATAATGAACCAGTAACGCTCGGGGTTCGCCATGCTCCGTCACGAACCGGATGACATTAACATCAGGATCCGTCGGTCCTTCCAGGTTCGGCGACATTTGTGCGCTTAGACGCCGATTGACCCCGATATCACAACAGCCGATTCCTCTCTCGATGGCGACCGGCTCCAGCCGCGAACCCGCGCGCTCGATGCCTTCCACCATTTTGGACTCCATATCCCGAATATAGTCCGCGTCAAATTCACCGAGCAAAGGCGTGAACAGGCTGCTCGTCTGTGGTCCGGAATGCGTATGTGTCCCATGGAAAATAATCGCATCTTCTTCGATTCCCCATCGTCTCGCGATTTGTTCCTTCAAACCCCGAACACGATCGGTGCCCCACCAAATCAAGTCTGCCGAAATGAGCAGTGCCTTTTGTCCGTTTCTGGCTTCGTCCTCCTGCTGAAACAGAAAGATACGTGCAAACAAAGGATGCGATACTCCCTCACAGGGGCCGAGCTCTTTTCTTGAGGAGAATCCGGCTAACGGAACCGGAAATTTCGGCGTAATATCGATTTTCGCAGTACCGAGCTTCAATAATGGGTGCATGTTGTTCGCCCCTATTCCGCGGTTTGGTGGTTAGTCCAACTTGTAAGGCGTGGCATCGCTAGCGCCCGAATGTCCCAAATTCGTATTCTGTTTCCATTTCCGTTAGCCCTCTCGCTTAATTTCAGTTCAAATCTTGACTCCCCACTCATACGAGAGTGGAATCCGGAACGCATCGGTTTCATTGAAGTCGTAAATGTAGCCCCGGGAAAAATCATGATCGTCCACCCAACGCCGGATAGCCGAACCGGTCGATTCCTTTTTTGCAAATGGGACAGCCTAAGACCTGGTTTACTCCGTAGCTTCGAGGAAGCGCCTGCGTCGTGACGAGATCCCATAGATAATCACAGCCGTATTCCAAGTAAGTATCCGCCATTTCAACCGTCTGCTGGCCGATCTCTTTCGCCCACGCATACCGATTGATGTTTTTGCGTGCATTAGCGATCTTATCCTCTGAATAGAACGTGCGTGCATTTTTATAATAGGCAGGTCCGTTCATCGGCAGTTGTCCTTTCCATGTTCTAATCAACGCACGTAAACACCATTATTGCCAGGGCATCTGACCGATGATCCGGCACAGGGCTATCAAGGGCGGGAGCCCGCGGACGCATGAACAACCTTCCTAATCCCACTTGCGATGTCATGAATATCCTTCTCTTCCGCCAAAAGTGCAGCTTGACCGAGCCAGATCACCTCTCCGCAGACACGCTCGCATACCGGGCAAGCAAAGAGGCGCTCCTCTCCTTCAAATTCCCTCGTCGCGCCGATGATCGCCTTGTTGGCGTTTAGCGGGACATACCCGGCACTGACCGGTATGCCCTCCGCATTCACCTGACGGATAAAGTCGTTTTTGGCGACCCGTTCGATCAACTCGGGAGCAAGCCTGAACATGTATAGGTGGTTGGCATGGCGCGTGATTCTTGCATCCTGATTCATCAGGCGGATGCCGTCGATCCCGCCCAGCAGTTCGTTAAGCAGCCTAGCGTTGATTTCCCTCTTCCGCATCTGCTCATCCAGGCGGGACATTTGCGCCAAAATTAGGGCCGCCTGCAGCTCCGTCATCCTGTAATTTTGACCGACCCGGTCATGCTGGTACCATGCGCCGTTCGGAACTCGCCCTACATTGCAAATCGACCAAGCTCTTTCCCATAATTCCTTATCGTTTGTTACGATCGCGCCGCCCTCGCCCGAATTCAAATTTTTGCTGGATTGAAAGCTGAACGTCCCAAGATCGCCGATCGCGCCGACTCCCGTGCCTTCCCACTTAGCCCCGACCGCCTGGGCGGCATCCTCGATGACCTTCAGCTTATGCTTTGCGGCGATCTCCTTGATTCGGCTCATGTTGGCGGGCGCCCCTGCGATATGGACCGCGATGATTGCCTTCGTTCGGGGCGTAATGGCTTGCTCTACCTTGTCCGGATCGATGAGCAGCGTATCTTCCTCAATATCAGCAAAGACGGGAATAACCCCGTAGGCGAGCGCTGCCGTCGCCGTTGCAATAAACGTATAAGGAGGCACGATGACCTCATCACCCGGCTTGACTCCCGCAGCTTGCAGCGCAACCGTAATGGCCACCGTCCCGTTGACGACGCTTACGGCATACGCGGCATCCTGCAGGCGGGCAATTTGCTTCTCCATTTCCGGAAGCTTCTCCGAGAATGTCTTGGAAATCACGCTTCCCGTTCCTCCCCATTTGCCTGAACGAACGACATCCAGAACCATTTGCTCCTCCAACTCGTCAAAAATAGGCCACGATGGGAACGCTTCCGTTCGAACGGGCTTCCCTCCATTGACTGCCAATCTATCCATGTTGACACCCTTTCCCCATTATTGTCCCTGCAGACAGTAAATTCATAGTCAGCGCCCCCGGATAAAAGGTTCCAGCGAGCAAGGCGCTTGGCTTGCCAGCGATTCGCAGGCGGCCAAAGCAGCCGCTGTCGCGCGAAAGCCGTCCAGCCCTGTAAGAGGCACTGCCTTGTTTTCCAGCAAAGCGCGAACGAAGTCATGAATCAGCATATGCTCGCCGGTATCCCCCCAATAACTCCATACCGTTTTGCTGTTGCAGTCGCTATAGAGCCGGGTGGCTTGGGTGAACGCGTTCAGAGTCAGAGCTCCCTTCGTGCCGATGATTTCCATCGTCATCTCCTTCCGGATCGGATACGACTCGGGCAAACACCAGCTTGTGTCCAGCACAGCCTTCACATCGTTATCGAATGCCACATGCAAAATCGCGGCATCCTCTTGAATAAAAGACCATGCTTCCGCGTATACGTTTACCGGCTCCGCATGCAGTAGCCAGCTCAGCAAATCAAGAGCATGGACGCCTTGGTCCATAACGGCCCCACCGCCGGATACGGACGCGTCCAATAAACAGCCTGCGGGCCGTTGTGCGCGGCTTGCAGCTTTGACGGTCTGAACGGTTCCCAGCCTCCCGCTCTCCAGAACCGCTTTCGCTTCCAAAACGGAAGGCAAGTATCGATAAGGGAACGCTGTCATCAGTTGAACGTTATTCGCAGCGCAAGCCTCCAGCATTTCCCGCATTTCCTCCTGGTTCAGGCCGAGCGGCTCCCCACACAGCACATGCTTTCTCGCACTGGCCGCTGTTTTGACATGCATGGCATGATGCTTCGTTTCCGAACCCACAATCACCGCATCGACATCCGCCGCCAGAAGTTGTTCGCACGCCGAATAAGCTCGGATGCCGTACCGGGATTGCAAGGCGGTCATCCGTTCTTTACACGTGTCATATATCCCGACCACTTCTGCATCGTCCCGCTCAAGAAGCTGCTCCAGGCAGTTGCTCGCCTGCGGGTGGGCCATGCCGATCAGTCCCAGCTTCAATCGGAGCATCCGCTCACCTCCCAATCGGCTCCATGAATTGTACAGGCTTTCCCGTCTCCATGGATTGCAAAGCCAACTGCGCGACGGCAACCGCCTGACAAGCATCCGCAGCCGTCACAATCGGTTGTTTGCGATGCCGAATACAATCGATAAAATGGGCGATTTCCAGCGCGAAAGGATCTTGTCGGGAAGGCGCTTCCGGCAAAATGACCCCCTCCCCAGCTGCGGAACCGGAATCCGTGCAGTACAGGACAAGCGGCCTGCTATCTTGGCTGCTGCATTTCAAGACGCCGTGTGACCCGAAAATTTCCAAATTTGCATGAAAGGAGGCCGGATGCCCCCAAATCGCCTCGATATTCGCGATTGCCCCACTCTCAAATCGCAGGGTGGCGGTCGCATAATCAAACCCCGCCGTACGCTTGCTTTCCGCAAAAACGGATGAAACTTCGCCGAGCAGCCAGCACATATAATCGAGTTCGTGAATCATCAAATCAAAGATCACGCCGCCGCTTTTGCCGCTGTCCGCAAACCAGCTGTCCGCCGGCGGATGAAGGCTTGCCCGCTTGGCGTGGACGACGCCGATTTTCCCGACAGCGCCCTCAGTCGCTTGCTTGCGCATATGGCGATATTCCGGAAAAAAGCGAAGCACATGCCCGACAAACAACCGGACGCCTGCAAGGTCGCATGCGCGCATCATCTCACCCGCTTCTTCCCGGTCAAGCGCAATCGGCTTCTCGCAAATAACATGTTTGCCATACGCCGCCGCACGGATCGTATAGGCTTTGTGGAGAAAGGTAGGGAGCGCGATGACGACAAGCTCCAATTCCTTATCTGCCAATAATTCGTCGTAAGAGGAAAACCATTTGGTGCCAAGGGATTCTGCGAAACCTTTTGCCGAATGGGGCGATTGGTTATAAATACCGGTGAGCTCGACATGCTGCATTTCACTTATAACGCGTGCGAACTTTCGGCCCATCGTGCCGCAACCGGCTACAGCTACTTTCATGCTTTCATTCCTTTCGACTTTCTTCCGCCGCATCGGCTGATGCAGCCGTCAGCGAAGCCAGATCATCCATATCAAGCCTGTAAAGCCTCGTGCCGTATTGATTGAAATAAATGGCGCCGTCCGGGGTAACCGTGGCCGTCGTTACATGGGGCGGGATGTCGCCCAGCCTTGCGGCTTGCATGGAACCGGCATGAATCCGGAATAAAGAGGTTTCGCCAAAAGCCAGTACGCTCGAATGGTTGTACTTGACAAGGCATCCGCAAGCCTCATCCAGTGGTACAAAAGCAGCGAACGCCATCCGGGCCGGATCGAATGCCGCTATTTCATTGCCTGCTCGCATCCATGCGAAGCCGTGGGCGAATAGGACAACGCCGGTTTTACGGCCCGGTTCAAAACGGTGAAGAAACACAACGGAAGCGGAAACCGGATCCCACACCGTGAAGCAGCAGTCTTCCTCTTCCTTGTAGGTCAGACCGTTACCGCCACCATTGGTCGTCAAATACAGGTAGCGCCCATCGCCTGCCAAGCCGCAAACCTGCTGCCCGGGCACAGGGTCGAGCCAGGAGAAAACTTCCTTCGTGACCGGATCGACTCGGGAAATCCCGCCGCCATAAACGCCATATGCGGCAGACCATCCCGTCCAAACGGCGCCATCCGGTCCGATGACGGTTTTGCCTAGTGGACGGATCAGGCCCGGTCCGACTGCTTGCAGTGTCTTCGGATTGATATTGCCGTATTGGTTCCAAGGTTCGTCAGGGCGGTACACCACATGATCGCCCCCGGAATAAGCAGCCATAAACAGCTCCTTGCCCACGAACGCCATCCCGTAAACCTCACCGCCGTTCTCGCAAACCGCCGCCGAATTCCAATAGGAACCGTCCCGCGGATCGTACCGGAAGATCGTTTGCCCGAATCCGCTCGACCCCCACACAACGCCATTGGAATCGGAAGTAAGGGTATGAATTCGCGTAGGCGGCGCCGGTGTCGGAATCGGACGGCATACCGGCTCCTGTCCTTCAGCGTATTGAATAAAGTAATCCTGGCCCTTGACTCCGGCCAATCCCCCGCCCGTAAAGCGCACAGCCTTGATCCGCTTGCCGTCCAATACGGTCATTTCGGCCTGCTTCAGCTTCAACAAGGCCGTTCCCGTTGCAGTGGATGGGGCGATCAGTTCGAGCGTGCGGCTGTTATAGAAGCGCTGCGTTCCTTCGAATTCCGTGCAAATCCGATTCTCATCCGCCTCGATCACCGCTTCGCCGTCCTCGCCCAAGCGGGTATACGAGCCGTCCGCCATCGACCAAACCGAGACGAATCGCTTGTTGAAGCCGACATTGATCAGCATGCGATTTGGAATCGCGAACACGTTGCGGCTGTAATAATTGTCGAGATTATCGGAAACGCGGCCAAGGCTGGTTAACGTATGCGCGGCCGGATCGTAGCGGAGCAGCAGGCAGCCCGGATAAGTCCCCGCGTATACCATGCCGTCCGTGCCGAGCGCAAAGTTCCATATATACGTTTCCGACTCGATCCGGAGCGGCTCGGCCCAACGCCGGGTGATCAAATTAAGGCTATGCAGATAGCCGTAATCCGGACAAGTGCCGACGAGCAGATGATCGCCAACCGCCAGAAGCGCCCATGCGCCGGAATCGCCCGGAAGCGGGATCGATTCGCCCTCGCCGGTAGCTTTATCGATCAACACCAGATTGCCGACGGAACCGGCCGAGAAGTTGGACAAAACGAGCTTCTCCCGATTGTCAACGGGATCGATGAAGGCGGTCGTCCCCAAAATGCAGAAATTGCGGCAAGGCTCCGCCTCAATCGAATACAATGTTTTTGCCGTCATATGCGTTCACACCCTCATCCTTTTCTGCCTTCAGGCTTCCTCAGCCTTTCACCGCACCCACAAATTGCCCATGAATGAAATACTTCTGCACGAACGGATAAACCGCAATGATCGGCAAAATCGTGACCAGGAGCGCAGCCATTTTCAAGTTTTCCGGATGGATGATTTGCTCGCCGACCGGGTTAAGCAGATCGTCCTGCAGCTGGGATGTCGTCAATATTTCGCGAAGCTGAAATTGCAAGGTCCACATCGATTTGTCCTTGATATAGAGAAGTACGTTAAACCACTGATTCCAATACCCGACCGCGCTGAAAATGATAAACGCCATCGTCATCGGCAGAACAAGCGGCAGCACGATGCGGAACAGCAGACGCCATTCCCCGGCTCCGTCCATTTCTGCGGATTCCAGCAGTTCCTTGGGCAGCTGATCGATGACGTTCTTGTACACGATGATATAGAAGGCGCTGACCAAACCCGGAAAAATAAGCGCGCCGTACGAATTGCCAAGCCCAAGCCCCATGACCAGCAGGAAAGTGGGGATCAGACCTCCGTTGAAAAACATCGTGATCAGGATGAACGTAAAAGCGATGTTTCGTCCGACGAACATTTTATGAGACAGCGCATAAGCCGCACAGAGGGATATGGTGACGGAAAGCCCCGTATTAATGACCGTTAAAACAGCCGTATTGGCAACCGACCGCAGGAACGTAACATTCCCGGCAATCTTGATATAGGAATCCAGCTGGAATTCAATCGGCCAAAGCCCGACCTTGCCGGACAAAACGCCATTGTAGCTGCTTAGCGAGATCGCGATGGCATTGATAAACGGCACGAGAATCGAAATGCTGAACAAAATAAAAAACGCATAGTTGAACAGCTGAAACACAAATCTTGACGGCGATACATAACGATGCATGCGTTGTCCACCCCTTAATACAAGCCGAGTCCGGTGAGCTTCTTGGACAACCGGTTGGAAATGACGAGCAGCAGAAAGCCAAGCACGCTCTGCATGAAGCCGATCGCGGTCGTCAGGCTATACTGCGACTGCTCAAGCCCGAGCCGGTATACATAGGTGCTGATGACGTCGGAGACGTCGTACACGAGCGGATTTTGCATCAGGAAGACGCGTTCGAAGCCGACCTCGAATATATGCGCCAGCCGGAGCAGAAACAGCAGCATAATCATCGGCAGCATATGCGGAAGCGTAATGTGAACGACCTGCCGCCACCTGCTGGCCCCGTCGATCCAGGCCGCCTCGTACAAGCTCGAATCGATGCCTGCGATGACGGCAAAATAGAGAATCGCCGACCAGCCGACATTTTTCCAAATATCCGCAAACACAAGCAGCCCCCGAAAGATGCCCGGTTCGGTCATAAAATAGATCGGCTCGATCCCGAACCAGCCGAGAAAATGGTTGAACAGCCCGGTTTGCGGAGACAAGATCGAATAGAAGACACCGGAAACGACGATCCACGACAAAAAATGAGGCAAATAGGAAATCGTTTGCATGACGCGTTTAAACGTCTTTTGGAACAGCTCGTTCGCAAGCAAAGCGAAGACGATCGGCGCGGTGAAGCCAAACAGAAGGTCGTAGAAATTAAGGATCAACGTATTTTTCAGAATGCTCCAGAACTTGTCATCCTTCAGGACATACTTGAAGTGCTCCAGCCCGACCCAATCGCTTGCCATGACCCCTTTGTAAACGGAGTAGTTTTTAAAGGCAATAATGATGCCATACATCGGCATGTAGTTAAACACAATCAGCAGAATTGCCGTCGGAGCAAACAAGGCGTATAGAGAGAGGAGAGTCCGAAACCGGACTTTCCTCCTCCTCACGGGCTTGCTCAGGACGAGCTTCGATACTTCGTGCTCGTTCAACAAGAACGTCCCTCCTACCAACCAGCCATTTTATAGCCCAACTTGATCAGATTGTCTTTGTTCGCATCGATATATTTTTGCAGCGGGTCGTATTTAAACGCGCGGTACTTCTGCTCCCAGGCTTTGACTTCCTTGTCGAACTGCTCCATTGTGATGCGCCCCATGATCGCTTCGACGGTAAATTTATTGATCGCCTGCATAATCTCCGCGTTCTTCTTCAAGACATCTTCCGGTTCCGCGTATCCTGGAGGGCTCCCCAAGCCCACATTCGCGGCATTGTCTGCGACCTGCTTCATGCTGCTCTTGATTTGATTGTAGTAAGTCGAATCCCCGACCTGCTGTTCAAAGAGAGCTGCCTGCGCGTCCTGCCCGTCGGTATAGCCGAAGATGAAGGCAAGCTGTTTCGACCAGGTCCGCTCTTTGGCTCCCAGTTTGTCCGCGATCGGCACCCGCTTGCCGTCCTTCACCGTGTACGTCTCGTTCTCCTTGCCCCAGAAAATCGCTTCGCGAAGTTCATCGGATGCAAACGCTTCAATAACCTTCCAGGCCCGGTCCTTATCCTTGCTGGAAGCCGGAATGTACAGCCCGTGAGCGCTGATCGGCGACCCTTGCGTTGGGAAGGTATACTTCGGATCGACAAGCTCTTTCGGATTCTGTTTGAGCGGCGGCGCGAACATGTACTTATACGTCTTTTGCAGGTCTGTTCCCTTGGCTCTGGAAGACGCGGCGGCCGGAAGCAATTGATCGGCGCCGTTCCATTGGAAAAGCACGTTGTTATTGGCCCACTTGGTCCCCCAGCTGGTGGAATCCGTCGTGGCGAATTCTTTGTCCAGAATACCTTCCTCGTACAGTTGGCGCATCAAGCCGACAGCGGCGCGGAATTCCGGAAGAACGACATTCGGGATAACCTTGCCACCCTGAATCCGGTATTCATACGGATACGCCCCATACATCCGGAAAATAACCGCTCCGCCGTACGGGAATACATTGTCTCCGATCACGCGCGAGGTCATCGGAATCGAATTCGGCTCGGCTTTCTTGATCTTGCGCATAAGCTCGACCCACTCGTCTACGGATTCCGGCCATTTGCCGCCGTTGTACTTCTCGACCAAATCGTAGCGCGTGTAAATGCCCCAGCCTTGCGGACCCTTATCGTAGGCCATCGGGATGCGCCAGTACTTGCCGCTGGTCGGATCTTTGGCCAGCTCCATCATTTGCGGCGTAATGTATTTCTGGATAGCCGGCGATTTGTCATAGTACGGTTTCAAATCGATGAAAGCGCCTTCACGAGCGGCTTTGTAAGCCTGATCCGGCAAATACGTATGCAGGAGATCCGGAAGCTTTCCCGATGCGAGCAGCAGGTTGAATTTGTTCGGAAACTCGGAATATGGCGGCACTTCGATTTTCAGATCGACGTTCGCTTTCTGCTTGACGATGTTGATAAACGGGTTATTGTTCAACTCCGTGTCTGCCGGATAAATCGCCAAGCCTGCATCCGAGTAGAACATGCTAAGCTCAATCTTCTCTTCCTTCTTGGTCGCGGCCGCCGGACTTGCCGATGATCCCGGACTCGCCTGCGATGAGGCGTCCGGCTTGGAGCCCCCGCCCGAGGAACAAGCGGCAAGAGCCGCAGCTAACAGGGATACTGCGGTTGCCGTGGTGACCCTTTGTTTGAATCTTTTGTTCATTGAATTTCGATGCCTCCCTTTTAAATAACTCGGTTCTGCCGCGCCGCTCCCGGCCAAGTCACTCGGCATAGCGGCTGACGAACTCATTATAGGACGCCTCGCGGCATGCCTTAGGTCAATTCGAAGCAAACATCAAGTCACTTTTTCCGGATAAAAAAACAAAAACCCCTTATCCAGGGTTCTTAAAGGAGAAGCTTGACGGATGAGAGGCAATCAGGCGATATTCGGACGGCGTTGAGCCCATCAAAGACTTAAACACCCGAGTAAACGTGCGGTAAGAATCGAAGCCTACTTCCGCCGATATGTCGGTAACGGACATCGTTGTTGTCGAAAGCATTGTCGCTGCCTTGTGAATCCGAATCGAATGAACGTATTCGAGAAAGCTTTTACCGACTTGCGCCTTAAAGATGCGGCTTATTTTGGACATGCTGACGCCCATTTCCTTAGCGATCAAGCCGAGGCTCAATTCGTCGGCGTAATGGAGGTGGACATGATGAATGACATCCCACACCGCATCCGTCTCCTCCGCCTTATTCTCTCCCGTTGCAGGTAGGGAGGATGCAAGCGCAGCGCGTATATACCCGAATAGCGCTTCGATCAATTTGCTCCGGATGATCAAACTTTTTCCCGGCTTCGATGCCTTCCATTCGCCGAACAGCGATCCCATGATCGTCTCCATGCTCTTCGCCTGTTCGGGCGGCAGGTCGACGTAGGACGGCAAATCGACGCCGGCGCGGAACAAATATTTCATGATCTCCGTGTCGAGAGGCGAATCGTAAAACATCTTGAGATCGAACATGCAGCAATAGGTCAGCAATGGCGTTTTGGGGACGATTTCATGAAGATGATGAGGAAGCAAAAAGGTAATGGAACCGGCGCTCAGCCGGTGCACCCGCCCATTCAAAATTTCGGTGCCTTCTCCGTCCGTGATGAACATAAGCTCCGCGAAATCGTGATAATGGTGCGGATACCGGTAGTCAAGCGAGTAATGGAACATGTAGAACGGGATTTCCGGTTGAAACCGCTTAACTTCTTCCATGACATCGACATATTCCGGAATCATTTTCATAAGAAGTCTCCTTATCAACAAAATGTGTCGATTAGACGATTCCCCTACCCATCTTCCGAGTTTATAGCCAGTCTATCACACCCTATGTGCTCCGCCAAGAACCTTAATCTGCAATTCCCATCCACCTGCAAGATTTGGCCTATCGGCTGTATAATAATGTCCCACTCAAGCTCGAAAACCAGCTTATAATACGCTCGAAGCGTATTTGACAGCGCTTCCATCAATAGCGAAAGGAGCGTCGCTCAATCGTTTACATTTCCAGCTAGGCTTGAACCCTATTTTATTGAGGAGGACGTTTTGATGGTCAAAAAGGTTAATAAAGTATTCTGTATGCTTCTTCTGCTCGTCTCCTTTGTGCCGCTCTTTTCGGCGCAGGCGGCCGACATGCTAATTCCCAACTATAGCTTCGAATCCGGCTTGACCTCGTGGACCCAAAACTTCGGTTCCGGCGGCATTTCCGTTTCTTCCGATACGTCTCATAGCGGAACGAACAGCCTCAAAATCGTCGACACCTCCAATACAAGCTCCGTAGGAATTCAAAGCGACTACATGGCGGCAACAGCAGGCAAAACGTATTACGCGTACGCATGGGCCAATATCGCGAGCGGCAGCGCCGACTTGTATATTCGCTTCTACAACAGCTCCAAGACGCTGCTTTCTTCGGCCTTCCTCTCCAAGAGCGGTCCGGTGAACCAGTGGAGCCTGATCAATACGAGCGCAACCGCTCCGACAGGTACCGCTTATGTGGCCGTGCTGCTTTACAGCAATAATGCGAGCACCGGTACGGTTTACTGGGATGACGTGCTGATTACGGCCGAGCTGACCAATCTGGGCAATGTCGTC
The DNA here is from genome assembly GCF_046244365.1 of Paenibacillus litoralis. NCBI lineage: Bacteria > Bacillati > Bacillota > Bacilli > Caryophanales > Paenibacillaceae > Paenibacillus > Paenibacillus litoralis. The sequence continues at coordinate 7,063,126 of NZ_CP176395.1, forward strand.
TATTCAACGGCTATGCGCAGCGCGACCGTGGCGTTGGATGGGAACGGTAAGCCGGCTTTCTACATCGGCGTCAACGGTTCCAGCACCGCGAATGCCACGATGGCCGAAGTGAATCTGAATACAGGGGTGGTGCAGAAGCTGATGCCGCTGCCCAATACGACATACGCGCATTCCGCCGCGACCACCATCGATAACAAGGTCTATATGGGCACCTATCCGAACGGACTGTTGTACCAATACACGCCTGGAACCTCGGCTCCCGTCAATCTGGGCAAGGCGATTTCCGACGCCACTTACATCTATGCGCTCTCCGCAAGCGATCTGGCGGGTAAAGTGTACGGCGGCACGTATCCTTATTCCGGCGTGTTCAAGTACGAGCCCGGCGCCGGATTCTATACGTTCTCCCCGCATCCGTTTTTTGCCAACTCCCATTATACGTATTCGATCGTGCATGATGCTCCTGATAACGTCCTGTACGTAGGAACAGGCGGTACAAAGGCTCAAATTTCCCGATTAGAAAATGTCGGCGGACAGCGCAATGACAATCTGCTCCCCGCTTCGATTGCCGATGCGAATACGGCTGTGGATAAGCTGAGCTACGAGGGGGGCAAAGTATTTGCCCGGGTGATTCCGGAAAATAAAGAAGTCGTATTGGACGTCACGGACAACCCGAATGGAACCGTTACAACCGTAGTGGATGCGGAGTTCCCGATTGGTTCCTATGGAGTCTCGCCCATCATTGACGGCAAAGTATACTACACGTATAACGGGCTGAAGACATACGATGTGAATAGTAAAACGATCGCACCTGTGCTTAATTCGGACGGCTCCCCCGCTCAAATTCCTTTTAACGGCTATGCATGGGGGCTGGCTACACTTGACGATCAAGTCAACTATCCCGGCCAAACGCTTGTTTCCGTAGGTCACACTGGTGGCACCATTATGCTGTTCAAATACAATCCGACTTCCAAGATAAGCAGCAGTATGTTTATAAGCGGACTGCCTGGCGTACCTACCGATATCCGTTCGCTGACGCAAGGGCCGGATCAGAACATTTATGCCGGCGGCTTCCTGTCGGGCAATATGGGCGTCTATTCCCCGATGCGGAGCGATCGGAACACTATGCATTATGGCATCCCCCAAATCGAAGGCATGATCTCTCAAGGCAATACCCTTTATATGGGCGGTTACCCTAACGCCCAAATCTATAAGAACGATATGACGCAGGGGTGGGGCCCGACCAAATTCCTCGACTTGGGCACGACCTATTTGCAGGAACGTCCTTACGGAATGGCCCAAGGCGACAACAAAATTATAATCGGCACCGTGCCTGCCTCGGGACAGCTCGGAGGTGCCTTGACCGTCTACGACAGCTTGACCGCTTCCGCGCAAGTATACCGTAATATCGTGCCGAATCAGAGCATTATTTCCTCCGCCTACCTGAACGGGTATGCCTACGGAGGCTCGTCTATTGCAGGCGGCAAAAATACGACACCGACGGAAACGCAAGCCAAGCTGGTGAAGCTCAATGTCGCGACCGGCGCCTACACGACGTATTCGCTGCCGTTTTCCTCGCCGGCCATTACGGCATTGATCGCCGGCACGGACGGAAAAATTTGGGGATTGGCTAATGGCTACTTGTTTATTTTCAATCCCGCCACGAACACGATCGAATACTACGCGCAAAAATTTACGGACGTCAACTACGGAACCGCTCCAATCGAAAAAGACGGCTCCCTCGTGCTTGGCAGAGCGGGAAGCAACAAAATTTACGGTACGATCAAGACCCATCTGTTCGAAATCGATACGACGACGAGGAACGTTACGATTCTGTATAATGGCGTCAACAATTTCGAGAACGCGACTGCCGATGGCTACGGGAATATTTATTTCAATATGGGCAACCAGCTGTTCCGCTGGGCTTATTGACCGTTACGGGGCAATGGGATATTACTCCTGTAAAAATTGAGAAGAATGAGATGAAGTTCTTGTCATCGCCTAATAACAAGAACTTCGTCCCTTATATTGTAGTATGCCTAGCCATCTTCAGCCCTTTACCGAACCCATTAACACCCCTTTGACAAAATACTTTTGCAGGAACGGATATACGCACAATATGGGCGCAACCGAAATCACGATTGCTGCAGCCTTAATACTCTCGGGCTGGATCAAATTCGTCTCCGAATTATCCAATAAGCTATCCAGCGAAGTGACATGAACCATTTGATATAAGCGCACCATCAGCGGCATTAGATTGGAGCTATTCAAGAAATATAAAGCTTGCGAATATACATTCCACAATCCAACAGCGTAAAATAACGACAATGCAGCAATAATCGGCTTGCTAAGCGGCAGAATGATCTTCCATAAAATCATCGGATCGCTCGCCCCGTCAATCGTTGCCGATTCCTCGATTTCCAAGGGAAGTGACTCGAAAAATGTTTTCATAACGAACAAGTTATATACGCTTATTAACCCCGGCAGCCATATCGCCCAAAAGGAATCCAGAAGGTATAAGTTTTTCAGAAGCAAAAACATCGGGATAAGGCCCCCGCCGAATAACATGGTGAATAAAATCAGCAACAGCACGATACTACGGCCGCGAAGCCGTTTTTTAGACAATGAATATGAGGTCAGCGTTGTAAAAAACATTTGCAGGAACGTCCCGACTACTGTGATGATAATCGTATTTCTCATCGCTATGAACAGCAGACCCGACTCGAAGTGCTTCTGAAAAGCTTTTATGTTGAATTCGACAGGCCATAGAAACACTTCGCCCGACAGAACGGCTCGGCTGCTGCTGAATGATACAGCAAGCACACTGAGCAAGGGGAAGATTGTCGTCAGCGCACAGAAGATCAGAATCAATCCATTCGCTGCTCGCAGTATAGGTTTGGCGTTTACCACATTCCTCCCTCCCCCATCGATTTAATGATTTTATTGACGAGCAGCACGAGAATAAGCCCGACAATTCCTTGGAATAGCCCTACTGCTGTCGCATAGCTGTACTGCGCTCCCAGTAGACCCACGCGATATACATACGTACTAATCACGTCGGCAACGCTAAAGACCGCACTATTCTGCAAATTGAATACTTGCTCGAATCCAACGTCCATCACTTTCCCCATCTGCATGATGAGCAAAATCGCGATTGTCCCCCTGATGCCAGGTATCGTGACATGATAAATTTGCCGAAACTTGCTGGCGCCGTCGATCTTGGCTGCCTCGTAGAGCTGTGAATCGATATTGCCCATTGCTGCAAGATACAGAATCGTTCCCCAACCCGCCGTTTGCCAAATGGAAGAAATCGTAAACACGATCGGCCACCAAAATTTGCTCGCCATGAAATAAATCGGTTCAATGCCGAGTCCTTTTGAAAGGATCATATTAAGAATCCCGGTGCCAGGAGAAAGGATTCCGATCAAGATACCACCAAGCACTACCCAAGACATAAAATGCGGCAAATATAGAGCATTCTGAAGCGTGCGCTTGAACCAAGTTGTGCGAATTTCATTCAATAAAATCGCTAGCAGGATGGGAGCCGGAAATACGAATACGATGTTATAAAGATTCAGCAGCAGCGTATTGCGCAGAATGACCCAGAACTCTTTGTCATGAAGCAGACGGTTAAAATGTTTGAGCCCTACCCAATCGCTTCCCCAAATGCCGTCCATGACCCGAAAATTTTTGAACGCGATCAGTTCACCGTATAAAGGCGCATATTTAAACAAAAGAAAGTACACAAGACCCGGAAGTAAGAACAGATATAAATATTTGTCGCGAATCACATCTTTCATAACCCGGTTCATTGCACTCATCTGTCGGATCCTTTCTGCTGCAGACCCTTGCTTTGCGACATTTCACTGCATAATGCCAGCAAAGCAAGCCCTTGCGTAAACGGGCTGGCACTGTACGGAATGTCGTTATACTCCGCAGCGGTCGGCATTACGCAAGTGCCCCCTGAACCGTGCTGAACCTGCCCTTCCGCGCTGATATTGGCATTCAGAACCTGAATCGCCTTCTTCGCAGGCGTGCGATAAGCGGCTTTCTCCAGCCATCCATGCTCGATGCCGATGTTCAATCCAAAAGCAAATGCAGCAGTAACGGAAGATTCCAAATATGTGGCCGGATCGTCCATCACCGTATGCCATGCACCGGAAAGATGCTGCCTTTCGACCGCGCCTTGCACATGCAGCCGATAATTGCGCAATACTTCTTCATACTCCGGCAACCCCCGCAAGTGAGGGAGCACAACTGCCGAAGCAGCGGTAAACCAACCGTTTCCTCTACCCCAGAGCACCCCCATTCGCTTGCCTTCATTACCGTAATAGCCATGGTAGATCAAGCCAGAACGGTTATCCCCCAAATAGTTATAATGCAGAACGAACTGACGGGCAGCCTCTCTGACGAATTCTTGATTACCTGTGTAAACTCCCCACTCCGCCAAAAAAATGCAACCCATGAACAGGGTATCCGCCCATATTTGACCTGGGTATACGTTCTCCGTACAAGAATGCTCGTAAGCGCCCTCCAGCGTCCGCGGTGCATCAGACATACACCAGCTTGCAAACTGCTCGCATAAGGAACGATACTTTGCGCTGTCCTGCAATTTCATCCAGCTTAGGGCCGCCAGCACCGGAGCCGTCGTATTGATACTTCGCCCAGGCGCATGCTGCCGCAAATGGCCATCCAGCCAGCGTTCCACATAATCAAGCATGCTTGGATCGCCTAATTGCTCATACGTCTTTGTTAAACCATATAGCGCGACGCCTTGCCCCCACTGCCAGGCTTTCATTTGAGAGGACAGCTCGCCTTCTGAATCCATGGAATGGGCAGCTACACGCTCTAATATATGATGAATGGATGTCATTGAACGTTCTCTCCCTTCGTATCTCTGTAGCAATGAATATGCAACTCTGCCGTCATCGGCGTCGTAAAGTTGCTTATCACATTCAGCAATTGCGGATCGATATCGTCGTTTCGCAAACAAACGTAGCGATGCTCGTCAGCCCCGCCTACAATCTCGATCCGATCGTCTCCATAGCGGTAAACGAAACTGCCAGCGGAATGCAGGTATAGATGATCCGCCAGACGAGAGCATCCGTCACTTTCGATGACACCACCCGGAGCGAAGCTGAACACCGTTTGCGCGAATAAATTCGGCATCTGTTCGGCCTTCAGCTTTACCGTCAAGCCATCTGGCCTCAGAGCAATTCCGACACGCATTTCCAATTTGGATATATGCGTCTTCTCTCGTCCTTCAAAGTTGAAATCAAAAGCGGAACGACCTGTCCGACCAATACCCGCTCCTTCTACCGGACCGAAATAGGCACCCTCTACTTGGATCGACATTTCATAGCAGCCTTCGGAGCGCTTCTCAAGCTTCGCCATAGGAACTCCCGCGATGCCGAACCAGCCTAACGACCAGCGAAGACCTACCATTCTCGCCTTTCCAAATTGAATACACAAAAATTCGGGCTGCCCTGATACAAGGGTGACACTTAAATCTTCATGTCTATAACGAACCAGCGGCGAACCTGAATGGAAGGATGTGCGAACATAAGGCATTGAGCCTGATACCGCCGCCTGACTGCCTTCGTTCAGCAGCACATCATAGGACAACGGAAGCGGAGAACGTTCTCCCGCTCCTTTCATCTCATTGGGAAATCGCATCCAATAAAGCAACGGCAATCCAGGATTCGTTGCATATTTTAGCGCTTCGTCCGCGAGTGTTCGAAACATGTTGCTCTTTGTATGCGAGGCCATCAATGTGAAGGCGATATAATATTCATCGCTTAGATAGAATGTCTTGCCACGGTCATGACGGCTGGAATATTCCGTTACGATGGCTCCGTCCGGGTGAAGCATATATTTCATCATCTCTAAGTTGCTTGCAATCGGCGCTATCAAATCTTCATATTGAAATACTCTTGCCGCATGATAGAGGAAATTACAGCAGACGGCATTGTAAACCGCATTGCTTCGTTCCGTCCATTCGCCGGACTTATTGATATCTAGCCCCTCTGCGAAATAAGCGTCGGCACGCTCGCGAAGGCGCTCATCAGGAAAGATCTCAGACAGCAGGGCTAAAGCGCCGCAGATGACCCAGCGATGATTCGGTGTATGGATGCCACCTTTTAACAAGCAGGGAATTGTCCCATATAAAAATTGTTTCAATTTACCGCTTACCGCATGCGCTTCGGGCGCATCTACTGAAGCCAAAGCATGATAGCTCAAACTCGCAATGTGAACCGCGAAGCCTGTATCCGGAGGCGAATCGATATTGCAGTTAATGAGCGATATGCATCCGGAAGGATACTGCGAACGAAGCAAGTAATCGATCTGTTCCTCAATCACTTCTAACAATGCGCCGCTTCGGTACCATTTCGATTCGGGATGACTATATAGCGGTACTGTCATTTGCAAGCCCGTTTCGATCTGTACGTACATCCCTTTATACGCCGAATCGGGGATTTCAAATGCTCCTCTCCAATGGCTGCCGCTTTGCCGAACTTGGTATGATTCGATCTCTTTCCATTTCTTCTCAAGCTCTCTCATTAACCATTTTTCTTCCACTTCGTCCCATCCTTTCAAGCGTCTTGGCAGAAAAAAAGCCGCAGATGCAATAAGCGCACAGCGGCTCCTTCAAAACTCGGCTACTTCAAGCTGCCCTTATTGCTGTCGTACCATTTCTGAACTTTTGCGTTAATCTCTTCCCCGCCCAAATTGCTCCATTCTTTCTTAAGCTCCTGGATGCCCCACTCTGGTGTCTTCGCTTTGCCGCCCATGGTGACCTGCGTAATCAGTTCCTGCCATTTCTTGGTGAATTGTCCGGCAACACTCGAGTACTCGTCTACTGTTGGCGGATAAGGGAAGTCTTTCCGGTACGGAGTGGATTCCGAAATTTTGAACATCTCTCCGCGCAAACGAGCGATCTTCTGCTGAATCGGATCATCTCCGGCCGCCGCCAGCATCGATTCCGCCGTCATTTTCTCTTGATTGACAATCCGATATTCGCTCATGAAGCCAACTTCTTTCTTGAACTTATTCGGATCCGAGATGACCGGCAGACCATTCTTCACAACGTGGTCTTCTCCTTCTTTGCCATAAGTTAACGTTTTCCAGCCATCGTCAATCATCCAGTCTACAAACTTCATGCCCGCCTCAGGATCCTTGGCATTCTTATTCAGAATCGTTAAAAGGTAGTTTGGCTGTTCCTTCTGATAGCCGTTGGTTCCATACTTGGTCGAAAGCACGCCTACCGGCGCTATAACGGCATTGGGCTGATTTTGGAAAAATTCCGGATATAGTCCGTCCGTCATCGTTCCGAACATAAATCCGGCTTTTCCCGTTACCCATAACTGCTTCTGTCTTTCATAGTTTTGGTCCGTAACAAACTCTTTGTCTACCAAGCCTTCGTCGTATACTAACTTCCGGAAGGCAAGCGAATCTTCGTACCTGCCCGTGAAGAAGTTCAACGTCGCCTTTCCATTCTCAAGGAACCACTCTCCGCCGCGTGCCATGAACCAATCGTCAACGATTGCGCCATACGCTCCCGACATCGCAATCGCGGTCGTATCCTTCGCGTTATTGCCGTCAGGATCCTTGTCCCGGAAAGCTTTTGCTACTTCAATCAACTCGTCGACGCTGGTTGGCATCTTCAGACCCAATTTGTCCAGCCAATCTTTACGTACCCAAATTTGCGTTTGCGCCCTCGTCGGTCTCACGCTTGCAATAGCATACATTTTCCCATCAAAAGTAACGTACGGGAGAAGCTCCGGGTGCTTTTCAAGGTAGGCCTTGTATGACGTACTATATTTTTTGACATATTCATCGATAGGTTGCGCGACACCTTGACTGACAAAGCGCGCCAGCATCGCCCGGTCGTAGGACGTAATCAAGTCAGGGGCTTGACCCGATGCGACCAATACATTAAATTTGTCCTGCTCTTCCCAGCGCGGAATGGGAGTCCACGACACGTCTATCCCAGACTGCTTGTTGATCCAATCTGTCCACTTGTTTTTTTCATATGTGCCTTGATCTGCGGCTACCGCACCGCGATCATAGATGGATGCCGACACTTTTCCCGAACTCTTCTTAGGAGTGGACTGGCTTCCTGTTTCCGCCTTTTTTCCGGCATCTGCATTCCCCCCCGTCGCTCCTCCTCCCCCTTTGCTGCTGCAAGCGCTCGCCATGATCGATGCGGCAATCAAAGTGACGACGGTCATCGTCATCCCTTTTTTGTTTTCCATCTGTCTGTGACCTCCTGAACTGTATTTGATTCGGAAAGCAATCCCGCTTCCGTTGCTATCACTATAAGAACATGGGTAGTTCTCTGACTAGCGACAAAATTGCAAGTTCGATTACATTTTATCGTTTATACGATACATCGCAAAAAATGAAAACTCGAGCGGGAAATGTAACTTGCCGCCGTATCGTGCATTGATTTAAGATTAAAAAACATTTGGTTACCAGACTTCATTGGAGGTGGCTTCTTGCTTAAAGGAAGATCCACACGGATTCAATTCGTATATGCTCTTTTTTTAATGTTCATTGTTTTATGTACAGTCATTGTCTCCTATTTAAGCGGTACGCAGCGATTGGAGCAAGAAGTAGTTCAATCCAATCTGAACATGCTCGATCAAATCAACAAACGAATCGAAAGCATGCTAAGCGCCATTGATCGGTCGACCATTCGTTTGCTCCAATCCAATGACGCCCAGTTTTACTACAATACAGCCCGTTCCCAGGAAACGAACTATTTGCTTCAACTCTACAATGTTCAAAAACAGATAGGCCTCTTAAAAAATTCGAACTCCAATATCGCCTCCATCTACATGTACTCCAAACGGAACAATACCGTTCTTTCTGATGAATTTCATCAATCGCTGGAGGATAAGAAAGCGGCGGAGTGGGTTACAGCCTATGCAGAGGATCCTTCTTATTACATATGGGTAACTCGCCCGCTTGAAGATGAGAATCGCTCCTCGCAGCCTAATGTTACTCTGATTCGACATTTCCCTGCGGCGGAGAAACCGGAGAATCGAACCGGCATGATCGCCGTTAACATCCAGGAAGAAAGCTTGTCCCAAATGTTCTCGGACTTGAGGTTCAACGGCAACGGGAACGTCTTTGTGATCGATCGTCAAGGGATCATTCTATCGCATAGCGACAAAACAAAAATCGGTCAACAGTTTGCGTCGGATTTGCGCATGGAGGATATAGGGACGCGTAATGACAGCGGTTCTTTTCATTATACGAACGGCAAACAATCCGAATGGATTTTCTATGTCAATTCGCAATATACAGGCTGGAAGCTTGTCTACATCGTGGATCAGAAACAAGTAAGCGATTTGTTCCTGACGATCCGGAATGTATTAATCGCACTTGCCGCTTGTATGATCATCCTATCTATTGGCTCAGTCGTATTTTTGAATAGAAAGTGGTTTTATCCTGTCGAGCTTTTTATCAATAGCGTTGCGCAGCTGGTGGATAAACAGTCCGGTCACACCAAACGTCCCGGGGACAAACCAATCTCCACTGAACTCGGATCGCTGGAAAACCGCATTCGCAATATGGTTGCCAGCTATTCGGATGCGGAACGGCAGCTTCATGAAAACAAGCCTATGCTCAAGCTGCAAATATTGTTTGATATATTCGTAGGTCATCGTTTGCGTTATGATTTGGCCAAAACTTATTTCGATCATATCGGAATCTCGATCTACCCTAGCAACTTTCTCGTTATGACTGCCGAGCTGGATAATCGAATCACTCATGAGCATGTGAATGACGTTAATTTGTATCTATATGCGATCAGCAACGTGGCCGAAGAGCTGATGAATGTGGAGGATCAGCCTTTATGCGGCGCTGCCGTTCAGATTAACGAATATCAGGTCGCCATACTCGTCAGCTTCAAAGACAATCATCCCGATTCAAATGAACGGCTGGCACGATCCTTCGCCCAATCCTTGCAAGAGGTAGTAACTGCCTATTTCAAACAGACGATCAGTATTGGCATCGGCTCTCACTATGAACAGTTCAGCGATATACGGCTCTCTTATCAAGAATCGCAACAATGGATTCATTATAAAATGGTAGCCGGGCGCAATTCCATCATTACGCGACACGATATCACGGACGATTCAAACAGACTCCTACTTCTTTATGAGCTAGCCGAAGTTTTACTGGAAGCGGTCAAGCAGGTTGATCGCGAGAAAGCGTCTAAGGCCATTGACTCGATGTTCGGCATAATCGCTGACAGCAATATCATTCATCAAGGCATCGTTCAATTTGCCTTACAACTCATCTATCGAGCCGGAAGGGCGTCGGCAGACGAGACCATAGCAGAATATTTGAAAGCAAGCTATGTACGGATCGAACAAAGCCTGGAGCATTGCGAAACGATAGACGATATGAAGCAGCGTCTTGCGGAAATCATGGACAATATTTTCGAAACGATGCTGGAGAAGCGAATAGCGAGAAAACGAACATGGAATGCTGTCGAAGAGATCATTGCGTACCTGGATAAAAATTACGGAAATACCGAGCTCTCGCTCAACTATCTTGCGGAAAAATTTCATTTGAGCCCCGGCTATCTGAGCCGATCCTTTAAGGATTTCACGACGATAAACTTTATGGATTACTTGATCCAAATTCGAATGAGCGCAGCACAAACCTTGCTAAATGAGAGCCAGCTTTCCATTAACCAAATTGCCGAGCAGGTTGGTTACGCAAATGTTACGAGCTTTATGCGCAGCTTTAAAAAAATCCACGGATTAACCCCTTCCGAATATCGGAATGCTTTGAAAAAATAGCATCACATGATCTTGATTGCCGGAATGCAAATTCCGGCTAAAAAAAGTACATGACCCAGCAGGTGCTGCCGGTCATGTACTTTTTTACTAAGAGTTTCAAATGCTATTTTTCACCTGATTGATCGTGGGGTACCCACACAGTCGCCGAAGCATTCGTCATATTTCCCGCGTTGTCGGTAACCGTATAAGTGATCGTATACATCCGCCCTGTTCCATTACCGGCTCTTTCCGCACGGAGCATAAAACCGGTATCGAAGGTACCAAACTCCGCTCCTTGAATATCATTCGGCTGGTCTCCATCCCCCGAGCCGTTATCCGGTTCGTTGCTTGTAATAGAGGTGAGTATGATGGAGTTTATGGAGTTTACTCCCGATAAGCTATCGGTTGCGTTAACCGAAGCCATGATTGGTACAAGTTGATGATTGGGTGGCCAAAGCTTGTTCTTATCCAAAACCACTTTTAATGCCGGTGCCGTTTTATCAATCCGAACTGTGGCGGTATGTTTAGTTTCCACATTGCCTGCCTTGTCCACGCTCCAGTACATAAGCGTATGCGTGCCATCGGCCGTGATCGTAACCTCTGTACCGGGTTGTTGAGCGCCACCATCCAGAGTATAGTAGGTATTTGCTACGCCAGAATCTTTATCGCTTGCTGTTAGCGTGACCGTTATGTCTTTGTTCATCCAATTTTCAGGAGCGTTGTCAATCGTAATCGGCGGTGTATTGTTAGGCGTCACGCTATTCGAAGGGGCCGAAGAATCCGAGTCGCCCACTCCATTCGTGGCGATCACCGAAAACGTGTAAGATGTCCCGTTCGTTAAATTCGCGATCGTAATCGGACTTGTCGTTCCCGATGCGGTCCCGACTGCAGTCGTTCCGTCCCATGCAGTAACGGTGTATCCTGTTATAGGGCTGCCGCCGTAATTCTGCGGGGCTTCAAAGCTAATATCGGCCTCGCCGTTACCCGCCACGGACGATACATTTGTGGGTGCATCCGGCTCTCGCACATCACTATTCGCATTGATTCGAACTTCTCCAATTAACGGACTCCAGCTCTGCGCACCTCCCGCCGTCCAGCCGACACGAACAAAATTAGCTGACTCTATATCGAGCAGGCTGTAGGACACTGCCGCCCAGCCTTGTCCGGGACGAGGTATCATCTTCACCTTGTCGCCTGCAGGAGTCCATTGTATGCCATCGATAGAGGTCCAAAACCTCAACAGCGGCGAAAGTCCAACCGTACGCCGGTCGCTTGGCGCATAGTAATATGCCGTCAGAACGATATCGGTAATTTGATTGGCTCTCCAGGTCATATAAGCGGAGTCCTTATCATTGCGCGCCGCGCGAGACGGATCCGGAATAAGGGGATTCACCCCATTGTCCATGCGCGTATTCGGCGAGCGGTCATAAACTTTACTGAAGTCATTCAGCGGATCGACAATCGTTATGCCCTTCTGCTGCGCCGCCTCTGACCAATCTCCACTAACTTGATTAAGATTGACGCCTTGTACGCGATACCAAGCGCCAGAAGGCGCATTCAAATCCGTCCAAGGCGTTTCATTGTCCGTAGCGCACGAATTGCAAACCATCGTCCATGGTCCGGAGGAACTCGTCGTCGAGCGCTGCACGATGTAAGCGGCCGCTCCGACAGCCCCTTCCCAAGCCACCACATTATCATTGCCCACCCTTTGAATAAGAGAGATTTTCGGTTTTGCAGGGATGCCTAGCGGAGGCTCGTTCACACCTTGCATGGTATAGGCATGGGAGCGCAAACGGGCAACATCGGCGCGCATATTGATGGATACGCTGCGTTCATCAACGAGATCACCGGGATATCGCAGTGCGAATCCATCCGGATGCTGGATATAGCCGTAGTTGTCCGCATGCCCCCACAAGGACCAATAGGTATCGCCCGCAACGACTGGAGAATTCTCAATTAAAGTCAAAAAGTCGCTCAGCGTCGAAGCCGCGGTGCAAGGTCCGCAAAATCCATTAACGAACCCGTTCCTATTCCATCCGTATTCCCCCACAACCAGAACTTTGCCGGCTGTTTCCACCTGATCAATCGCACTTTGAAGCTCCACTGTCTTCATTGGATAAGGGTGAATATTATAGATGTCTACATACGGGAGAGCGAGGTGCGCCGTAACATCGACAGGTACCCGCTGCGCAGGATCGTTCGCCGGGAACGATGTGACCGGATTCACTAACAGATCATCTGTACCATCATAGACTAATTGCTTGGCGCCCGATTGCAGCTTGATATGTCTGGACAACTTGTCGGTCCAGCTCGTCAGTACATCTCCCCACCATGTCCTCAGCTCATTGCCGGTTTCCCACGCAAAAATCGCTGGGTCGTCCTTCCATGCAATGCCGGTGTACCGATTGACATGGTTCAGAAGCTTGTCGACATATTCCTGAAAGAGATTCCATGTCCCCGCATCGGTCCAAAACTTCTGTGCCGGATCCTGGGTATTGGATATGCCTGCCCAGTTGGCAAAAAATTTCCCGCAACCCTGGTAATAGCATTGATCAGGCCGGCCCACCAAGGGGACAATCACTTTCAGATCATGCTCGGCGGCTTGAGCTAGGGCAAAATCCATGCGCTCCAAAGCCTCATTCTGCCACACATCCTTAGCGGGATGCCAGCACAACGCACAGCCGACGGACATGCCGAGCCCCTGCGCCCTGATCACGGTTGCCCCCATATATTTTGCCGTAGCGAGCTGATCTTTAACTTCAAAATCGCTCGGATAGCACAAGCCCGTCCTGTTGTCTATCGGATTCGGTTCCGAAGCGCAGCCCTCTTGCATGATGACCAAACCTAGCAGATTGGCGCCGGAGAACCGAAACGAAGCGCCATTCAGAAGCAATTGGCTGCCCGATCGAGTTACATAATCGCCGGCATAGGTGGCATTGGCGACACTGTTAGTCAAATTCCATGCCAACTCATCGTTTGATCCGCCAAACTTCTGTGCGTTTGTATGTGAATAAAGAAAAATCTCAAAGATAAGCAAAAAAGCGAGGACTAGAGAAATCATTTTTTTGTTTTGAATCATACGCAGCCTCCAAATATTTCGAATAATTTAAGGCAGACCGCCAAAACAAACAACCGCCATCTAATTAAGGTTCATCATAGTTCATAACCTCCCCGTTTAAAATTTACGTTGATGCCTATTACATGCTGCCGGAATGACTATAATCTATTGTAATCGCCACGACCAGTAACAACATTTGCGAACAAATAACATTTCTTGCATTCTGGTTCCAAAGCAAAAAAAGCAAGCAAACGTCAAAGATGCTACTTGTCATCAAACATTGCCAAACGACCGAGCCGTCGTCCAGTCGCAGCCATGATTCGAAGCCGCGCTTTTTACACACGAAAGGACCTCAAATTCCACTACAAAGTGGAGGATGAGGTCCTTTTTCTTGAAGAAATTCGCTTCTAAGTGGGGCTCAATAAATCACAAATTGATTTTGGGTCACTCGCTTCATTGAATTGTTTTATAACCGCATATCCATTCTTGGATGCATTATCGTAGCAGCTTTGTATTTGACAATCATAACTGCAATTGTTAAATTAGCAAGATCAATCGCAGACCCTGTGTCATTTCTAAAATAAACAGTGACCGTATCTGTTGCCGTAACTTCTGCCCACATCCGTATACCGTTTAATGCACGGTTTATGGAGCAAACAACAGTATCACCCATAACCGCACCCGGTAGAGTTAAAGTAGTAGAAATCTGCGTATCTGTTGCAATCGATCTTTCCGCATTACTTCCTGCCTTCCATTTGTCCGATATAATCGTTCATTTCCTTCAGATACGTTTGGCCGAACTTCGAATGCCAGTCCCTGCCCGTTCACTCCTTCAACGATCCTAGCAGCGCCCCTTTGACAAAATATTTTTGCATCAGGTCCACTTTTGGAAAAGTCCATTAAAGGACTCTATTTACCATTAAAGGACTTTATTTTTCATTAAACATCTCTATTTAAGTTCGTCATGGGGGACATTGCAACACTTAAGGAGCCGTCTCCAAAAACTTAACGTCCGGCAGCTTATCCATCGCGGTGCGAAGCGCATACTCGTTCTCGAAGAGGGCGACGAAGTTGCCCTTCTTGTCCTTGACGAGCTGCGAGTTAATGCGGAATTTACTTGCATCGATATTGTCGCCGACAATCCAGCGGGCGAATTGATAGGTCATTCGCTGCAGCTGAATGTCAACGCCGTATTCAGCCTTCATCCGATACTCGAGCACCTCGAACTGGAGCTGGCCGACGACGCCGAGAATCGTATCCTCGAAGCCGATCGTCGTAAACACTTGAATCGTGCCTTCCTCCGTCAGCTGATCGATGCCTTTCTGGTATTGCTTATGCTTAAGCGCATTCTTGACCGTTACCTTGGAGAAAAGCTCGGGCGAGAACGTCGGCAGCTCGTCGAACATGATATCGCCCTTTTGGCTGAGCGAATCGCCGATGCGGAAAATACCCGGATCGAACAAACCGATAATGTCGCCCGGATACGCCGTGTCGACAATGTCGCGGTCCTGTGCGAGAAACTGCTGCGGTTGAGCCAGCTTGATATCCTTGCCGGCCCGCACATGGCGGACGCTCATGCCCCGTTCGAACTTGCCCGATACGATACGCAGGAACGCAATCCGGTCGCGGTGCGCCGGGTTCATGTTCGCCTGAATTTTGAAGACGAAGCCGGAGAAATTCTCTTCCGTCGGCTCGATGCTGCCGGCCGTGCTGTTGCGCGGCTCCGGTATCGGCGCCAACTGCAGGAAGTTGTCGAGGAACGTCTGCACCCCGAAGTTGTTGATCCCGCTGCCGAAAAACACCGGCGTCAGCTCGCCCTGAAGCACCTTCTCCATATCGAAGGGATCGCCCGCCACGTCGAGCAGCTCGAGATCCTCGCAAAGCTTCTGGTGCAAAAACTCGCCGGCGATTTCCTTCACCAGCTCATCTTCCGGTCCGCTCACGTCCCTGACGCTAATATGCGTGTGCTCGTCGCCTTTAAACAGCTCGAGCCGCGTTTTCTGCCGGTCGTATACGCCGCGGAAGTCGCGTCCCGAGCCGATCGGCCAGTTCATCGGATACGAGCGGATGCCAAGCACCTGCTCCAGCTCCTCCAGCAGGTCGTAGGGGCTTTGCCCTTCGCGGTCCATTTTGTTGATGAACGTAAAAATCGGAATGCCGCGCTTCCGGCAAACCTGAAACAGCTTCTTCGTTTGCGTCTCGACGCCCTTCGCGGAATCGATCAGCATGACCGCGCTGTCGGCGGCCGTCAACGTCCGGTACGTGTCCTCGGAGAAGTCTTGGTGACCGGGCGTATCCAAAATGTTGACGCGATGGCCCTCGTAGTCGAACTGCATAACGGACGAGGTAACCGAAATCCCCCGCTGCTTCTCGATTTCCATCCAGTCGGAGGTGGCATGCTTGCTTGCTTTTCTCGCTTTTACCGTACCGGCGAGCCGGATCGCGCCGCCGAACAGCAGCAGCTTCTCCGTCAGCGTCGTTTTCCCCGCATCCGGGTGAGAGATGATTGCAAACGTCCGCCGTTTGGCGACTTCCGTTTGCAGTTCTTTGCTTAGCGTTGTGGTCATTCATCTATTCCTTTCTTATCGGCATGCGAAAAAGGTTCGTTGGCTTGGCGTGTATCAATCGAAGGAGCATCCTGACGAAAGATGGGTGATTGGTCGGAAAGTTTACGGGCCGCCTTTTGAACTCTCGTTCTACCTTAAAATCCGATCCCGGAACGAGAGTTCAATGGAAGGCTGGAGGCCAATCACCCATCTGTAGTCAGTAAAGCTCCTCAAGCCGGTTCTCACCGCCGCAACTCACCATTTTTGCATGCCGTCCCTTTTCGCCTATACTTTAGCAGATTTCAGCTTGACCGTCCAATCCGCTTCCTTGATGTACGTCCGGTCGATAAACTCGCGTCCGCGCAGTACGACTTTGTCGGCATGAACCTGCACGAACAAGCCTTGCGACGTCGCTTTATTTTCCTGCTGGAAGCTCCGGTTCAGCGTACGGCCGACCGACGCGTTCATGAACCAATGGAACGTTTCCTCTACGTAGTGAGGGTTCCCGTTGCGGAAATCCTGATGCTGATGACCGGAGAATACGAATACATTCCGGTAAGGCTTCAAAATCTCGCGGAATTCCTTGGCGCGAATCAAACGGTGAGAGCCTCCGTCCTGGCCGATCGCCGGCAGCGGCTGATGGATCATGACGAAGACCGGCTTGGGATCGTCCTTATGCTTCGCCATTTGCTCCTTGAACCAGTTCATCTGCTCGTCGGAGTACCAGGCGCCTTCCCCTACTTCCGGCTTTTCCTGCACGTACGTCTCTTGCGACAGCATAATGATATGGTAGCCGTTAACGGTAAAATCGTGGTACACCTTGTTCAGGCCGAACTGTTTCATAAACGTTTTGCGCGTCTGGTCGTCGGTTTTGCCGTTCGGCATGGCGTCTTTGTTCCACTGCCCGTCCTTGTCGATCCATACGTTGTAATAGTCGTGGTTTCCCATATTCGCATGAATCGGCGGTAGCTGCTTATATTCTTTCATTACTTTGTTGTATTCGCGGTAGTCCGAATCCGTGCCAGCATCCGTTACGTCCCCGGTGATGAGCAGCGCTTCGATTTTGGGATCATAGCTCTGGACATCGTCCAGCGCTTTGCGCAGCTTGTCGCTCGGCTCGGAAATGCCGCTATTAATATGAAGATCGCTCAAAATCATAAACGAAAGCAGCGGCCCGGTATCCTTCGCCTCGGCCGTCGGTTTGGGCGTAGGAGAAGCGGTTGGCGAAGGCGAGGGCTCTTCGGACGGCGGACCCACCGTTTGCTTTTGCTCGCTCCCCGGTCCGAGCCATTTCCACAACCCGAAGAAAGCCGCCGTCCCCGCGGCAAGCATCGAAAGCAGCATTTTCATAAAAGACCGTCTGGTCATATTCATTGTCCTCCCTATCGAAAACGCCTTCATAATGCGGCAAAAGCCGCTAAGTGCACAAATAGACCCGTACTGTACATTATAGCTTTTTTTCGGAACGGTTGCACGGGAAAAATGACTTCCTATACATAAGTAATCATATGAAAAGCAAGCGCAACAAAAAAAGCGCGAACGAAGGATCGTTTGCAGCCGGACGCTGCCCCTTGTTCCGCTTTTTTTCTCATATAACCCGAACCTTACTTGAGCGACATGCAGCCGACGGCTCGTAAAAGCCGACACTTCTGGCTTCTATTTTACAGGACGACCGTCGTGTTTCCTCCAAAAGGAGCCGCCGCCGGCCCCCGGTTCGCGTTGTCGCTTCCCGGCGAACCCGCCGAATCGCCCGATGGCGCAGCGCTGCCTGTCGATGCCGCGGGATTCTGCATTTTGCTCGTTCCCTGAAATACGCCACCGTCGTCGATCACGAAAGCTGCCGCCTGTACGTTGCCGAAAACCCGCCCCGTCGCCCGGATCGTCAATTTGCCTTTGGCCGTCACGTTGCCGTTTACGCTTCCCGCGATGACGACGTCGCGCGCCGACAGGTTCGATTTGACGCTCCCCTTCTCGCCAACCGTCACGTCTCCCTGGCATTCGACGTCCCCGATCATTTGTCCTTCGATGCGGACGCTCGCTTCCGATTTGATTTTGCCCTCGTATACGGTGCCTTCGCCGATCAGCGTATCCGTCGTATTCGGATTGATACGGGGCTTGTCTTTCTTCTTGAACATCATTTATTCTTCCTTTCGGGTTGAATTTAGATAAGGCCGAGGATCGACCGTTTGACCGTTCACTATCACCTCATAATGCAGATGCGGACCCGTGCTGCGTCCCGTCGAGCCGACGAGGCCGATTTTCTGCCCTTTTTTGACGTTATCGTCTTGGTTGACCAATATTTTGCTTAAGTGCATATACCAGGTTCGTATGCCGCTCGCATGTTCGACCACGACATTGTTTCCGTGCAGGTTATCCGATCCCGTCGACACGACGACGCCGTCCGCCGTCACAAACGCCGGATCGCCCGCATGGGCGGCGAAATCGATTCCGCTATGAAAGCTCAGCTTGAACGTAAACGGATCCTTGCGATAGCCGTAGCCCGACGAAACGGTATGAATATCGGCCGGATAAATGGACGGCGTAATCCGCAGCTGCTCCTGCTTCTCCAGCACCTTCTGCTTGATGACCGTCAGGCTGCTCTGAAGCTCGTTCATGCGCTCGCTGAGCAGGTGATAAGTCTGCTTCGCATCCTTGGAAAGGCGAGCGATCTCCTCATCTTGGACGGGAATCAGCGTACCGCCTATGCCCGTTCCGACCGGCGCGGTTTCGGCTGCCGATACGGCTTTACCCGAACCGGCGTCAATATCCGACAGCGTTCGCAAATCATCCTCGAACTTCTCGATTTCCTGAACCTTTTTGATCATTTGATCGGCGTGCTGGGATAGCTCGACTACCTCATTTTGCAGCTTCTCGATCGCCTCGTCCTTATCCGAAACCGTTTGCTGATAAGTTAGTGCGCGCCCGCTCAATTCGGATTGCAGCTTTGCATTGTGCAGCAAAATGTTGGCGTACTTGCCGTAAATGACGACCGCGAAAAACAGAATGCACAAGATGACGGCGGCGGCAGCCCACACGGCGAACGGCGGCATACGGAAACGGATGACGGAACGATTGGCATCCGGAATGATCATGACGGTAAAGGTGCGTTTTCCCCACTTGACGTTCATAACAGTCTCCGATTCTCGTATTTGGTCTAAACCCGGGAATTTTCCATCCAAATATTACATTTGATCTATTCTACATTTTTCCCGAAAAAACCTTCCGTTCTGACATGATTCACCAAAAAATAGGAAAATAGTAGCAGAGGAGAATGCGTTCCGCGAATCGAAAATAGTAACCCATAATGGGAGAACGACATTTTGTTAGGAGGAAAGTATGAGCAGACTAGCAGGAATCGATATCGGCAATGACAGTATTAAGATCGTACACGACGGATCGGGTACTCCCGTTGTGATCCCGAATATAGTTACGCCAGGCTACGAACGGCTTATTTTGCAGGAAGAAGATGCCGCGCTTAAGGCGCTGGACGTGACGGTTCACAGCCCTTCGCTTGCCCAGAACAACAGACGGTGGTTCGTCGGCACGCTCGCAACGGAGCTTGACGATAATTCCGAGCCGGAAGAAACGGACAACAAGGCGCTGTCGGACCAATCTTTAATTGTCGCGCTTACCGCGCTTGCCTATACGGGAATAGTCAGTCAGACCCAGGCCGGAAGTAGCATTTCCCAAGCCACTGAAGTCGAATATGTAATCGGAACCGGACTTCCGGTGCGTACGTACAGCAAATTTCACGAAAAATTCGAGCAAAGACTCGTCGGCGAGCATGAAGTTACTTTCCTGACCACGCCGAAGCTGCGGAATTGCAAGGTGAAGGTCATCGTTCGCAGGGCGATCGTTTCCATCGAAGGCGCCGCCGCTTTGTTCAATCTGGCGACCTACGATAATTTGCAAGTTAGGGACGAGGAAATTTACAACGGCTGCATCGGCGTGTGCGAGATCGGTTCCCTGACGACGGATCTGCCCGTGGTGAAACGGATGAACATCGACAATCATTTCAGCTATGGCGAGCAGACGGGAATGGCGGTTTATCTCGATGCGATCATTCGCGACGTCGAGGACGAATTCGGGTATTCGTTCCCGAGCCGGGCCAAGCTGGCGCAGCGCGTGAAGACGCGCGACTACGTCATCCAGCGCATCGGGGAAGGCCAGGCAAGCATTCAGCCGATCGTCGACCTGTACTTCAGACGGGCCGCCCAGCGGGTCGTCGAGCTGATCAAGAAGAGATGGAAGAAGTATCCGGACATCCAATGCTTCTATGTCATCGGCGGCGGTGCGGCGGCATTGAAGCCGTATATCATGGAAGCCGCTGGCTCGATCAAGCTTCGTTTCGTTCCCGACAGCGAGCTGCAGAACATGTACGGCTATTTAAAGGTAGCCAAAAGCCGCGTCAGCCAAGCCGCCGTTTACGCGGAATAGCGAGGGCTTATCGGTGGCGGCAGCCAAGGATAAGCGACTTACGGCGTCTGCGGCGTCTTGACGCTTATCGCTTGCCGAGCATGCCGCAATCGATGGCGAATGTCGGTCTAACCTTTCGACACATGCAAAAAGGCCTGCATCCAAGCCGTTTCCCCAGGAAACCGGCTTGGATACAGGCCTTTCGTTTACTTATCGTGCCTTGATTACGACGAGATCAGCTCCTCATGAAGCAAACCTCCGGCACTATGCGGATGCGACTATGCAGGAAAGGCTTCGCCGCCCTACCGCTTCGGCCATCGTACCGGATTGAGAACGGACGCCGGAATGCCGCCGAGCTCCCTCATGATTCCGGCTCGCAGCTCCTCGCCGATCGCCGGGCCGCTCATTAGCTTTATCGTGTCGTTAAGCTGCCCGTCCGTCTCCGCCCCAATGACGAGACTTGCGATTTCCGGCATATCGCGCACGAACGAAATCGCAGCCTCCGCCACCGTGAACCCTTCCCGCTCCGCCAGCGAACGAAGCGTCCGCAGCGGCGCAATGGCTCCAGGCACCCTTTCCGCAACCGTTTCCTCGTCCATCAACAGCAAACCTTGCAAAAAGACGCTCCGCGCAAAGACGATTTTGCCGGCTGCCGCAAACTCGCGGATCGCGCCTTGGCGAATCAAGCGGTGATCAAGCACGTTGAGCGGAATTTGCAGCGCTTCATAAACATCGTCCTTTATGATTCTCCACAACTGCTCGTATTGCTCGTCCGAGTGCCCGTCGATGGAGACGCCGGCCTTTGCGACCAGCCCGTCCCTCTGCAGCTTGCGGAGCCTTCGTGTAATCGTCTCCCCGTGCTGCAGGAGCACGTCGGGATTATGGAGCAGCATGACGGGAAGCTGCCCGATTTGCAAACGGCGAAGCGTCGACTCGGTTTTTTCGTCCATGAGCCTCTCGATTTCCGCTGCGGATAATCCCGTCTCGAGCGGCAGCGTCATTTTGGATACGAGTACCGGTTTATCCGGCCTATTCGCAAAAAATTCGCCCAGCAATACCTCGGCGTCTCCATAGCTGCCTGCGGTATCGAAACCGGTAACGCCGCCTTTCGTTGCCGCCTCCAGGATGCGAAAAGCGTTCGCTTTATCCGGTTTGCCGCTTGTATTCGCGATACCGTAAGGAATGCCGAGCTGAACCGTGCCCAGCGTCAGAGCGGATATAGGCGTCCCGCCGATTTGAAGCGTTGGCATGTCTGTCATCCCCCTTCTACCAGTTCGTCCAGCCGCCGTCCACCAGCAGGTTATGGCCGGTGACGTAACGCGAAGCTTCCGAGGCCAGGAAGACGATCGGTCCTTTAATATCGTCGTCCTCACTGAATCTTCCGAGCGGCGTCAGCTTTTTGTAGTTGGCGGTAAACGTCTCGTTCATGATTTCGTTTTGCGTCCCGACCGGATTGTAGCCGCCCGGGCTGATACAATTGACGCGAATGTTGTAACGCCCGTAGTAATTGGCCAGCCATTTGGTCATGCCGACCATCCCCCACTTCGCGTAGGTGTATTCGATGCCGCTTGTCATGCCGGTATCGCCGTAAACGGGAAAGTGAGGGCCGACCGCTCCCTGAATGGAGCCGATATTAATAATATTGCCTTTGCGCCGGGCGACCATCGGTTTGACGACTTCCCGCGTAATCAGCATGGTGCCCGTTCCGTTGACGTGCTGAGCGGCTTCCCAGCCTTCCTGCGTCGTCTTCTCCAAATCGTTAAGGCCGACACGGGAAACGGAATTGTTGACTAGAATGTCAATTTGCTTAAAACGCTCCGTCACCTCGGCCACGAATCGGCAGATGCCTGCCTCATCGCCTAAGTCAAGCTGCATGCCGAACGCTTGATGGCCGGCTTCCCGGAGCACCGACGCCGCTTTCTCGCAGCTGTCCACGTTACGGGACGCGATAATGACCGTCGCTCCCGCCTCGCAGAGGGCTTGCGAAATATGAGCGCCGTACAGGCCAGATCCGCCGGTTACGATCGCGATTTGCCCGTCTAGATCAAACAACTTCTTCGTATGCATGATGATTTTCCCCACTCTCTTTCAGCATTGGAATTCCGTTTAAGGATTTGATTGGCTTTAATATATAATATGGTATTACCAATATACTATAAACAGACCGGGATTGCACCAATTAAAATCCGCTGGGGGGGTTATTTTAAAGCTTTACAGCGGTGACTCCGGCCATTTGCACCGGCGGGCGGTTTTCGCGGGATCCGCGACGGATAAGAGCCTTTGCCGTCGTCTATTCCGCGCTTTTTCGGATAGTCGGGGTATTTAGAAGACTCCAACGTCGTCTATATGCCCCCGTCAGGCAGTTTTCGCGGAATCTGCGACGGATAAGAGCCCCTACCGTCGTCTATTCCGCGCTTTTCCGGATAGTCGGGGCATTTAAGAGCCTCCAGCGTCGTCTATTTGCCCTCCAACAGAGAGAAAGCCAACCGTTCGTCACGAACCGGTTGGCCTTTTCCATTACTTATATAATCGGAGCAACAAACCTTTGCCCGGCTCCAACCGAAGAGCGCAAATTGTTTCCGCAGCCTGCTCCTCCTGGAAATCCGGAATCGGCGGAATTTCACAACGCACGCTGCCGGCGTCCCAACCGAGCTTCGCCCAATCCACTTCAAGCGAGCACGTAACCGGCTCTCCCGCCCAGCTAGCCAGCGAGATGAGCAATTCATCCTCGCGCTTGTACACCGTGGCGAGCACGTCGTCGCGCCCCGTCCGCACCGGGTTCTCCGGATGCCAATAGCCTAGCATTTCCGCATCCTGAATACGGAAACCATCCCAAAGGCGCCACAAATGCTTAGGCGTTTGGCCATGCCAGCCAAGCCGGTTCGTCATCCCATACGCCATGCCGCGCCACGGATTACCGCCTCCCTGCAGCATTTCGCCCATCAGCCCGAACGGAATGCCGCTGATTTCGATCAGCCAATAGTCCGGGGCCGCCGCGTTATAGTCGAAACCTTCGCCTATCCAGAGGCTGTCCAGATAAGGGAACAGTTCCATGTACAGGTTCGCGTTGCTGCAGAAACCGGCCAGGTCGTTCATATGATTCCACGTATGAAAATCGATCAGACAGCCCGATTTGGCGCGGTCCAGCACTTTGCGCGCGCGGCGGATCGTCGTCCGGTCGTAAGCTACGTCATCGATATAAATGCCGTCGATGTCCGTCTCGCGCAGGAGCCATTGCAGGCCCTCCAGGTAGTAATTCACCATTCGCGAGGTTCCATCCGAAATGATGGCCGCATCGATCGCACCTGCATATTTTCCTTCGGCAAACTCGTGCTTCCAAGCCGGAATGACGTCGTCGCCCAGATGCTCCCGTACCCAAGCTGCGGCATCTCCCTGCCACAAAATGCTGGCCGCCGAGCCGTTCGGCGGAGGGAATATTTCATCGCCCAAGCTGCGCAGCGCCTTCAACTCCGCCATATGATCGGTCATTTCGCGCACCGTGTAGTACAGCTTCGTCTTCAATCCTTTGCCGTGAGCTTCCGCGACGAACGCCTTCACGTTATCCGTTTCGTAGAACGGATAGTTAATGAAAGGATGCGCTTCGGCCCCGTGATGGATATTGATGACGTTGGCCCCGTGCTCAAGCGCCTCCTGCTGCCACGTCTCCATTTTCGTTTTCTCAGGCGGCCGGTGATAGTAGCGGTTGTTCCAGTGTCCGGTCATGTCGATCGGCTTGAGCGGCGTAATCATCAAATCGAAGTTATAATGGAGCTCGCTTCCCGCCTCGATCTCCCGTTCCCCGCTGAATGCGCGAAACTTGACCGCGCCGTCCTCACGCACAAGCGCAGCGCCGCCTTTGCCTCCGTTATCCCAGCTGCCCGGTACGAGCAGGGGGCGATGCCGATAGTAGATGTTGACGAACGGTTTCCGGTAGTTCTCGCCCTTCAGCTGACACCGCAAGCCGGCATTAACGTCTCCGAGCCAGAACGAATCCTGGTTGACCGAAGCATCCCATTTCCATTCCAGCGATTCGGGTAGCCGTCCGCCCTGCTTGCCCATTCCCATGCCGTATCGGGCTACGTCCCCGGCTACCGGGATATCCAGCCGGATATCCCGGACGCGCACCGCTTCTTTGGCTTTCAGCGTAACCTGGAACCAGACATAGCCGTCGTATTCCAGCCCCGCCCGCACGATCATCTCGAAGCGCTCGCTCTCGCTTGCCGCCTGCCACTCCGCTGCGCTGCCTGAAGCGGCGGCGATGCCGCAAGAAAGGCTCCGCCATTCCTCAGCAAGGCTTTCCGCCGTCTCCGCAATAAGCGTAATGGGGGATGCGATAATGTCGCGCCCCTCCCCCTGCAAACCGTCAACCGAAGGCGAGAAATAGCTGACGACCCGCTCCGGAAAGCCGGTATCTCCAAACGTAAGCGTCCTTCCAAGGCAGGAAACGGTCCTCCCCGCCACTTTTACCGCCGTGTACGGGGCGGTCACTTCTTCGTCGGCGGCGATGTCCGAGTTCAGCCAGCGCAGACGGGATAGCCGCCACAGCTCGCCGTCTCCCGCGTCAGGCAGCGGTTCGCCCTCGACACACAGCTTCACGTCCAGCTGCCGTTCCGCCGCTCCTTCGGCCAGCACTTTCCAAACGCCTTCATAGACGCCGGGCGGCGTGCTTTCGGGCACCTCGATGCCGACCCACATCGCTTGCACATTCCCGTGCGGCACGGCAACCTTCTTGCGCATGATGCGGCCTTGATAGTCGTTCCCCGCCGTTTGCAAGCAAGTCATCCCGGATGCCGGGATCGTCCCTCCCTGCTCCGAGCGCAAATCCGCATAATCGACGCGAACATCATACAGCGTCCCCTCCGCCGCGCATACGACAACCTGCAGCGGATAATATTCGCCGGGACGCGCTACCGCTTTGAACGTCTCCCCGGCGCTTGAACCGGCTAATTTCTCCTGCGGCACATCGCGCGCCGTTAGAACCGGACGCTCTCTCGTCTCCAGCCAAGCCCGTACGTTTTGTCGCGTCGTTCCCATCTCGACTCACTCCCATCCGTAATCGGCACTCTACCTGTAACGCTTATTTCGTTTCAACAGCCTCCTGCGCCAGCGAAACCGCAAGCGCCGCATACCGGTCAAACATCCGCCGGGAAACGTCAACCGCATCGCCGGCAGGCTCGACGGCAAAATCGTCCGAGCGGTTCATCCAGCCGATTTCCCATTCGCGAATATTGTCTTCGAAAGCCGCCTCGTCAAAGCCGTCCGAGTTGTCGATGGCCGCCTCCAGCCTTGCGCCAAATTGCTTCCAGCGCTCCAAATAGTAGCCCTTCAGCATGCCCGACCATTGCCGGTGGGAATAATCGTCGAACGTAAGCGGCCTCGGCCACCATGTCGAGATGAGCGTGCGCGCATTGAATTCGTGCAGCGCCTTCTCTTCCGCCGTCTTGCCCCATTTGCGGGCGCTCGCTACCCATGGCCCGACGAGAAAATGCTTGTTCGTCGCCGTAAGTTCATCGAGATCGGCAATTACCGTTTCCAGCAGCATCCGGCTTTCCCCGAATGCGGCGCGATCGCGGTTGCGGAAAGCGTCCACTATCCGCAAATGGAGCGGCCTGATGAGATGCGACAGCACTTCCCTGCCCGTATCAACTAGATCGTATTGATAGCCCGCCGCGCCGCCCAGCTCGCCGCCGCAAGCAAGCAGCGTTTCCCAAGCCCGGACCGTCGTCGCCATATCGTAAAAGGGAACGATCCTGCCATTGCACACCCGCTTGATTTCCAGCTTCGGACGGGCGCATACCGCCGCTTCCTGATTGGCGTTCTTCGCATAAACCGATTCGCGCAGCAGACGCCAGGCTTCTTCCGCGTCCGCCGATTGTTTGCCGTACCGGCGCAGCAAATATCCCGCCGTCCACTTGTCCAAATCGATCGCTTCCGTATGCCATGTCATTTCGGCGAGCAAATCGTACAGCACCGGATTTTCCTCAATCGCTTCCGGTGCGAAGCCGATACCGGCCATGTGTCCCCGGCTCGGATCATGCAGAGCTTCCACGGGACCGTTCGCAACATTCGCCATGCTGCCGTGCATACCGTTCCTGCCTCCGAAATTATGCAGCATGCACCAAATCCACGGCTTCCCGTAAAAGCCTTCCGTCGATTTCCATTTTGGCGAAGTTTCGGCATACAGATCCAGCAGGATCAGATGATCGTCCGGCAGCGCCCGTACGATCGGCTCCGACATCGACCAGCTCTGCATGACCCAAACCGCCTGCGAATCGTTTTCCAGCATCGCCTTGCAAACCGCTTTTGCCGATTCCGTCAAATATTCCACCGAGGAATCGGGGGATTTCCCCTCGTGGAACAAGTCCATCTCATACAGATGGTTCGTCCCGTACAACCGCTCCTGCTCCTCATAGAAATAGCCTGCCGCTTCCGCAAACAGCGGATCGCGCGGATCGAGAAAATGAATGCCCGGCATGCCGAACCACGATTTCAGCTGGGTGATGTTCGCATCGGGACGCTTTTCTTTAAGCGCTTCCGGCACATGGCCGTAGAAGCCCGAAAGCACCGGCGTCATCCCGTACGCCCGCTGGCGTTCGAGTATTTTCAGCTGCAGCTCGCGCTGCCCGTCGATCCAGCTTTGGGGCAGCGGCCCACCCATACCGTCGACATTGCCCATATAATGCCACGCCAAGTAGGCCGGTCCGGTCAAATGCTTCAGCATGTCTTCGCCGGATAACCCGAGCCTGCGTCCCGTCGCCATCCAGACCGCTTCCTGCCCGGTTACAGCCAGCGGCATATTGACGCCGTGAAGCGCCATCCAATCGATTTCCCGCTCCCAGCGCGCCCAGTCCCACCACGTCATGCTGTAGTTGAATGTGCAGAAATTGTACAAATACCGGTGCCGATATGGCGTATTCCGGCGTACCGGCTCCGCGACCGGCGGCAGTTTGTCCGGCAGTTCGAGCTGATCGCCCGACCATGAAACGTGGCAGCCGCACGTATATTTTAAATACCAATGCAGCGCAGAGGCGATGCTTACGCCGTTCGGTCCGCGAAGCACGATGTTCCCGTCCCTGTTGTCGATTTCAAACACGTCCAGCCCGTCAGCCGGCTTCACCGTTTCCAATACGAACTGATCGGCATGCTTGGGGAGCAAACGCTCCAACAGTCCTTTTACAACCTCTTGTCCTGACATCGTTACAGCCTCCTGTTAAGGTAATTCGGAACGGTTCCGCCTTCATTGTATAGGAAGAGCTTCGAATAGGATTTGCACGGCACTAATGGAATTCAAATAAATTTTACTTTATTTGTAAAATAAAAAAATCACCGCTCTTAGGAGGCGGTGATTCCTGTAGTCTTGCAGGTATGAGGTGACCGGGTACCCCGCCCTCCGTTCTCAGGATGCCACATACTGCCGGACCAGCTTCTTGACTTGCTCTTTGTCCGGTACCCAGTACCACAGCGGCATGCCCATCAGCGGGTCGTCCATCATCGCAGAGCGCCCCGGTATTTGCACATACGCAATATCATCGAAGCTGAAGCCTTTGAACAACCAAGCCAGGCTGATGAGATCCGCGTCCGAAAAATTCGTCTCCACGACGTCTTTCTTCACTTTGCCGATCAGGGCCGGAAGCTCGACGAGCTTCTCCGGCTGAAGAAGCTGCCCGAGAACCGCCTTCATCAACAAAATTTGATCCGCTTGCCTGCCGAAGTCGCCGTTCTCGAGCGAATAGCGTTCCCTGACGAAAATAAGAGCCTTCTCGCCATCGAGATGCTGCTTCCCGGCCTGTAAAAAAAGTTGGTTGTCTATCCGCATCTCCCGTTCGATTGCAAGGTCGACGCCGCCGATCATATCGATGAATTCCTTAAAGCCTTTGAAGTTCATTTTGGCAAAATAGTGGATCGGCACACCCAGCATGTTGCTTACCGCTTGGATGGCCGCCTCCGTTCCGCCTTTGCTGCCCGCCTTCGCATGACCGAGCGCGTGAGCATGATTGATCTTCGTTTCACCGATTCCGGCCAGCTTCACCCGCGTATCCCGCGGGATCGAAACGACATTGATCTTCTTGAGCGTAGGCATCACATGAGCCAGAACGATCACATCGGTCCGAGCCGCCTCCTCGTTGTCCGTATCGACGCCAAGGAGAAGCACATTGAACGCTTTTTCATCCTTCTCGACCGGCCAAACGGCAGGATCTTCCGGCTCGGCCGCAGCAGCCGGCTCCGGCGTCGCGCTGGGAACCGCTTCGGCTTCGGATGGTTGCGATTCACTTGCGGAAGACGGAGTGGCGGAAACTTCAGGATCCTCCGCCTCGGGCACGTTATAGGCTTCATGCGGCATCGCCAAGACTGGATACGTTTTGTATCCAAAGTGATGGGCCGGATGAAGCTCCCAAACTAGCCATGCCGCCGCGACAACAGTGAAAACGGCGCCAATTTGCAGCATTTTCTTCCAATATTTCATTCGCGCATCTCCGTTATTATTCTTTTATGATACAAAATGTATCATATTTTCGACGGAGAATCTACTGTTTTTTCGCTTCGGCTGCCGAACCTTGTGCGCATTCGTTCAGCCTCACTGTTAACTACGCGTAAGTAAAATCAAGCCATAAAGACGCGCATCCTGCCGCTGCATAGCGCCAGTCTTGCATAAAATACAACATTCTCCTCGGTTTTCTTCAAATCCCGATTGGTTGTTGTATGAAATACAACATTCTCCTCGGTTTTCTTCAAATCCCGATTGGTTGTTGTATGAAATACAACATTTGGAAGCGGAAATGGTTCTGCCCTCACCTTTTCAATGGGATTTGTTGCAAAATATGCAGCATCTCTCGAATTTCCTCCCCATGAAGAGCCAAAATGCTGTAAAACATACAACATTCCCTCTACCTCCTCCAGCTTTGCCAAGCTCAGAACACCAGATAAGGTAATCCGCTTCATCCCCGTAATCGAGTCGGATAATCGAGGCGGGTTGGTGTAGTGCGGTTGATTTTCAATCAAGAAGGAGTCGCTATGGAGCTTGGGGGTATCCTCTGGAGGAGCGTGAGCGTTCGCCTTTGTGATCGGGAAATGTCCCCATCCGGCGGCTTTGATGAAAATTTCCTGAGCACTAGCGTGATCGCGAGGAGTTAAAAAACCGTGCCCGTGAGAAACCGGGCGCGGCTTAACCAAATTACACGAGTATCCTAGTCGGGACGAGTGCTGCCCTTCTCTTCTCCTTTTCCCAGACGGCGAAGGCGCGTGAGGGAAGCGGGTTGGTGAATTGCGGTTGATTTTTAATTAAGAATGAGTCGCTATGGAGCTTGGGGGTATCCTCTGGAGGAGCGTGAGCGTTCGCCTTTGTGATCGGGAAATGTCCCCATCCGGCAGCTTTGTTGAAAATTTCCTGAGCACTAGAGTGATCGCGAGGAGTTAAAAAAAGCCGTGCCCGCGAGAAGCCGGGCGCGGCTTAACTAAATTACACGAGTATCCTAGTCGGGACGAGTGCTGCCCTTCTATATTCCTTTCCCAGACGGCGAAGGCGAGTGAGGGGAGTGGGTTGGTGAAGTGCGGTTGATTTTCTATTAAGAATGAGTCGCTATGGAGCTTGGGGTATCCTCTGGAGGAGCGTGAGCGTTCGCCTTTGTGATCGGGAAATGACTACGATTCGGCTTTGATGAAAATTTCCTGAGCACAAGAGTGACCGTAAGGGGGTACCCCGGGCTTGATAGCTTGTCATTCTAATATTTTAAATCTTTTGCTTAGAATCTCTTGCCTTTATCTTTCGCCATTTATCCTAGCCCTTCATCCCTCGCCTTCGCCCTCTCCCTCACCGCCAACCGCCGTCACCCTACCCTTTGACGGCGCCAATCATAACGCCCTTCACAAAATACTTCTGAAGGAACGGGTACAAGCACAAAATCGGAATCGTCGCTACGATGATCGTTGCGTATTTGATCGTTTCGCCGATCGGCATTTTGTCGCCGCCGCCGACGCCCGTCATCATCGAGTCCGTACTGTTCGTGATGAGAATTTCCCGCAAAATAAGCTGCAGCGGATACAAATCCCGGGTACGCAGATAGATGAGTGCGTTAAACCAAGCATTCCAATGGCCAACCCCGTAGAACAGGATCATGACGGCCACGACGGGCATCGAGAGCGGAAGCACGATGCGGAACAGAATCGTAAAGTCGTTCGCTCCGTCCAGCTTCGCGGACTCCTCCAGGCTGACCGGGATGCCCTGAAACGCCGTACGCATAATGATAAGGTTGTACGCGCTCATGGCTGTCGGGATGATTAACGCCAGCCTGTTGTCGAGCATGCCGAGACCGTCGACCAGCAGGTAGGTCGGAATAAGTCCGCCGCTGAAAAACATCGTGAACACGATCATGAACATGATCGGATTTTTCCACATGACGTTCTGACGCGACAAGGCGTAGGCGCCAAGGGAGGTCATCAAAATATTCAGCACCGTTCCCGCCACCACATAAAGAATGGTGTTCGCGTAACCGGTCAGGATCGACGGATTGTTGAACACGAGCCGGTACGCCTCGAAGTTCAGCCCTTTGGGGTACCAGATAAGCCCCCGCACCTTCACGATCCAGCTCGGATCGCTGAGCGACGCGAACAGCACATACAGGAATGGATAAATGGTGACGATCGAGAGCACGACCATGAACAAAATATTAAACAAATCGAATGTACGTTCGCCAAAGCTGCGTTTCATCATCGGTTCGCTCCCCCCTTTACCATAGCCGCGTGTCGCTGGTGCGTCTGCTGATCCAGTTCGCCAGCACCAGAAGCGTGAAGTTGATGAGGGAATTGAACAAGCCGACCGCCGAGCTGTAGCTGAAATCGGACTCCAAAATCCCTTTCCGGTAAACGAACGTGCCGATAACGTCAGCCGTTTCGTAGGTCGTGCTGTTGTACAGGAGCAAAATTTTATCCGTACCGACGCTCATGAAATGACCGATCTGCAGGATGAGCAAAATAATGACGGTCGGCATAATGCCCGGCAGCGTAATGTTGAACGTTTGCCGCCAGCGGTTCGCGCCATCCACCTTGGCCGCTTCGTACAGTGAGGGATCGATGCTGGACATCGCCGACAAGTAGATGATCGAGCCCCAGCCTACGCTTTGCCAAATGTTTGATGCGACGTAAATGGTCCGGAACCAGCCGCTTTCCCGCAGGAATGCGATCGGTTCGATGCCGAACATGGCAAGCACGTTGTTGATCAGGCCGTCGCGGGCCAGAAAGTCCACCATCATTCCGGAAATGACGACGATGGAAATAAAGTGAGGCATGTACGTAATCGTCTGCACCGCGCGCTTCACCATGGCGCTGCGAAGCTCGTTCAGGAGCAGAGCGAGGATGATCGACGCCGGAAAGCTGAAAACCAGGTCATAGAGGCTGAGCAGCAGCGTATTGCGGAGCAGCCGCCCGAAATAATAGCTGTTTAAGAAGCTTTCGAAATGCTGAAAACCGACCCACGGACTGTCCCACAGCCCGAGACCCGGGGAAAAATCCTTAAATGCGATCTGCACGCCATACATCGGCACGTAGTAAAAGATAATGTAATAAACGACTACGGGCAAAAGCATCAAATAAATGTACTTATTCATTTTCATATCGCGGAGCGCGCGGTATTTGAAAGCGTTCTTATCAACCTGCGGCTTGGTTTTTGCGGTTTTCTCCTCTATCGCAACGGACATAACGAGCCCTCCTGTCTATCCGAATCTGTCTGGTTGCGCATCCGGCTCCGGTATGGCCGGGGCGCGGGACGGTACTAGCCCCGCGCTTCCGGTCAACCGGTACAGGCGTCGTTATTTCCGGTTGTTATAGCGGTCCAGCGCCGCTTGTCTCGCTTTGATCGCTTCGTCGATTCCCATGGACTTCATCGTGGATACGAATTTGTCGAAGTTCGAGATCGGTTCCGCGCCCATGATGAACTTGCCGATCATTTCGTCGCGGTATGTTTTGACATCGTTCATGATCGAGGCGGTCTTGGAGCTTTCCTCTGCAGTCAGCGTCACAGGAGGCATCACCTTGGAGTGATCCGCGGTCATCCATGCCTTCTGGGCGTCGCGCTGCTCGGGCAGGGTGAAATATTGCTCGATGTAACGTTTATCCTGAACGATAGGGCCGCTCCAGGAAGCGATAAAATATTTGGCCATCGCTTGCGTAATCGGCAGTTTATCCGGGTTGTTCAGAATCTTGTCGGTATATTTCGGATAGCCGTTCTCCAGCTTGTAGCTCTCGTTCTCGATACCGAAGTTGAACAGCATATGTCCTTCTTGACCGTACTTATAATCCAGCCATTTGATGATTTGCTCGGGGTTTTTGGCTGTGGCGGAAATCGCCGCGCCGATGCCCGTGAACGGGAACGTGTATTGGCCGAGCGCTTTCTCGCCTTCCTTCAATACCGGATAAGACGTGCCTACGAGGCTGAATTTCGGATTGCTCGGCTGTACGAGCGTCGTGTACCGGCCGATGCCGCTGCCCGCATAAGCGGAGAATGCGCCTAACTGATCGCCCGTCACTTTGGCGTCCTTCAGCTTGCCGTCGGTCGTTGCGTAATCTTTGTCGATCAGCCCGTCTTTGTACCATTTGGCCATCATCGTCAAATATTCTTTGAATTTCGGATCGAGCGGGCCGTATTTCACTTTGCCGCCTTCTTGATAGAAGTCCTGCGTAATGCCCCAAGCACCGACGAACAAATAGTTGAGATCCATTTCGTTATCCGGCATAACCGTCATCAAATACGGGATTTCGTCCTTCTTGCCGTTGCCGTTCGGATCTTTGTCGCGGAATGCGGTCAGCACGTTCTCCCAGTCTGCGATCGTTTTCGGCACAGGAAGTCCGACTTTGTCCAGCCAGTCCTTGCGAAGCGCCGGGCCGTTAACGCTGGAAAGCTGCGGATCGCCTAGCAGGAACGGCATGACGTAAATATTGCCTTCATCCGTCGTGATCATTTTGCGGAAATCCGGATTATCCTTAAGCACTTTGCTCAGGTTGGGCGCGTTTTTCTCGATCAATTCGTTCAAGCGGAGAATCCGCTTCTCTTTAATAAGGCTGTCCGCCCCTTTCGGTGCGGCTCCCCAGCCGTATTCGATGACATCCGGCAGCTGGCCCGAAGCCATCATCAGATTGAATTGATCCTTCTCCTGGCCTGTAGGCGGATGCTGGAACGTCACTTTCGTTCCCGTCTTCTTTTCCAATTCTTTATAAGCGGCGATTTCTCCGTAGCTTTTCATGGTGGCAGCGGCGTTCGGGTTAAGGGAAACCCAGTAGGTCAGCGATTCGGGATATTTGGTCTCCGCCGGCGCTGCCGAAGAGCTCGGGGAGTTGCTTGCCGTATTCGTTTTCGGGGTTTCCTCTTTCCCGCAGCCTACTGCAAGCGTGGAGAGAAGCGAAGCGGATACTACCGTCGAAGCAAGCACTTTCATCTTTTTAGCCATAAAATGTGGACCCTCCTATACATTTTTGGATGCGGCATGTCGTCCGCAATTTCACTATAAAAGATCGAGTAGAAAGCGCCTACAACCCGTTGCCCGAAACATAAACCGGCCTTCATATCGCGAATAAACCGATTTATTTCGGGCTAACCGTTTTTCTCCTCGCCCGCCTGCAGAGCCATTTCCCGGTACTTTCCGGGGGTGATCCCCTCTTGTTTTTTGAAGACGCGAATGAATCCGATATCGGTCGCATAGCCTACGCTTTGCGCAACTTGAAGAACGGTCAGCTCGGTTTCCGCCAACAGACGCTTCGCTTCCCGAATGCGAACATCGACCAAATAGTCGGTCAAGTTGATGCCGTTCTGCTTTTTGAAAAAGCCGGAGACATACTGCGGCGTCATGCCGAAATGATCGGCGATCGAAGTCAGGCTCAACCCGTTGTCGGCGCAGTTCTGCACGATGTAGACTTTGAGTCTGTCATTCAGCCGTTCGTTTTGCTCGCTTCTCGCATCCCGCACGCTCTCGCAGATGTACGCGCACAGCTCCTTGATTTTGCGCAGCATGCCTTCCGCCGAGCGGCTGCCGAGAATATGCTTGATCGGGTCCGCCGCGCCTTCGAACAGCTGCTTCCCGTCGATTTTGAGCGCGTTCATGACCTTCAGCATCGTGCTCAGCAAGTCGAAGAACAAGCATTTGCCCATTTCCGGCGTCAAACCGCGGGAAACGACGTTTTGCTCATACAGCTCGTCCAGCAGCCTGGCCGCATTTTCATAGTCCCCGCTTTTCACGAGATTCATCAGCTGGACTTCCGTTTCCGTCGGATAATAGTAGAAGGAGCGGTCCATCTCCTTGATTTCCTCGAAATAAATGACTTTGTTGATCCCGTGAATGATCCGGTAATCGAGGGCGTTGATCGCTTCCGCATAACAGCGGCCCGTTTCGGAAAGCCCTTGCCTGATCGAGCTGGAGGCTACCGTAATTTGCAGGCGGAATCGTTCCTCGACGACCTGCTTCAGCTCCGAGATGAACCGGCCCCGCTGCTCTCTGCTCGCCTCCGAATCATCCGGCGGATTCCACAAAATCGCCAAGCGGTTCAGGTCCGTCTCCGCCACGTAGCCCCTTTCGCCGATCAGCTCGCTGCTCAAATTAAACAAAATAAAGCGAATAAGCGCCCAATCCCGCTCGTTGTCCTCAAGCATGAACTGGCTCGTATCGTCCACCTCGATCAGCAGGACGCAGACGGAATCGGACGGAAACCGCACGCCCATAAATTCAAGCGAGCTCCGCTCTAGCGCGGCCGGCTCGGCTTGTCCCTTCAGCATGCGCGTCAGGAAGTGCGTCCTAACGACCGGCATATGCCCCTCGAGCCGCTGCTTCAGCGCCCTGCCTTCCTCCATCGTTTCGGAGATGGACGATTTGATGAATTCGTATTCGTTGGTCGCGGCGGGGACGTTCCCCGTTTTGCCTCCCAAAATCGTCATCATCATGTCGCGGATCGGGCTGTAGCTGCGGTATGCCATCCAGTACGCCGCAATCGCGCCCCCGATGATGCCGAGTACGAGCAGCGTCACCGCCCAGCCTTTGATTTCGTTCACCCGCTTCAGCACGACGTCCTTCGGGACGAGCGACACGTATTTCCAGCCGCTTTCCCCGGTCGTATAGGACAGCATCTCCATTTGCCCGTCCAGCCGATACGATTCGGAGCCGCTGCTCCCGTTAATTTTGTCGCCCAGCCCGGCCGGCAGCTCGTTCCTCTCTGCCGTCGAAACCATAACGTGTCCGGCGTTGTCCAAAATATACATCGACCCGCTGTTGACCCACTCGATCTGCTTGAGCAAATCGAATATTTGCTGCTCGTCGACGAGCACGACCAGCGTCGCCCGCACGTTATCGCTTTCGCCGAACGGCAAAGAAACGGCGCACAGGAGCGCCCTGGTGGAGAACGGGCCGTCCAGTATCGTCGTCACCGGCCAAAAGGATTTGAAATGATAGCTGGAGAACAGATCCTTGCGAAGCTGATCGATCCCTTTTTCCGGGTATTGAAACAGCTTTGTATAATAGGTCGTTGTATCCGTTTTCAAATTGGGAGTGAGGATGATGTCGGGTTCGGCCAGATGAATGTAAAAATCTTCGATAAACCCGCTGCCGCTCTGCACATTTTTCAGCGCTTTAACCGCTTCCGCATACTGCACGTACTTCTCGCCCTCCGAAATGTTCCAGAGCGTCTGCAGCTTAGGATGCGTAGCGATCTGCACGGTCAGCTGATCGATCTCCTCCATTCGGCTGTCCACCACCTGCCGCACCTGCTCCAGCATGGCGATATTCGACCGGTTGGCGTTGCCGACCATAGCGTTCTCCATCCCGGTATACAGAACCGCCGAAATGACGACCGGAATGATCAGAATGACGATATACGATAACCATAGGGTCAAAAACACGCTCTTTTTGCGGCGAATCATGGTACCCCTCCCGAACTTCTGCCTTGCCGTAAAATCGAAACACCTCCGTTGCGCACAACGGAGGCATGGGAAAAGTGTACCATATTCGGTTTGACCGTTCAATCGGCCATCTTTCTCCATAGACGCGGACCGACATGTGCTTCCCCATGTCTTAATGATATAATTACCCTATTCCGCCATACCTAAAGGAGCGTGTTAACATGCACTATCGTCGTCTCGGAAACAGCGGGGTACACGTGTCCGCGCTTGGCCTCGGCACCAATGCCTTTGGAACGCGGGCCGATCAGGATACGTCGATCCGGATTATCCGCCAGTCGCTTGATTATGGAATCAACTTTATCGATACCGCCAATATTTATACCCGCACCGAATCGGAGCGGATTATCGGGCTCGCGCTGGAAGGCAGGCGCCATGAGGCCGTTCTCGCCACCAAAGCCGGTCTGCCGCGCGGCGAAGGTCCGAATGCGCGCGGGTCGTCGCGCTACCACTTGATGCAAGAACTGGAGAGCAGTCTGAAGCGGCTGCGCACGGATTACGTCGATTTGTACCAAATCCATACGTTCGATCCGAATACGCCGCTCGAGGAAACGCTTCGTACGCTGGACGACATGGTCCGTTCCGGCAAAGTTCGCTACATCGGAGCTTCCAACTATGCCGCGTGGGAGCTGATGAAGGCGCTCGGCATTAGCGAGAAGCTGGGGCTGAACCGGTTCGTGTCGACGCAAACGAGCTACTCGCTCGCCGACCGGACGCCGGAGCAAGAGCTCGTGCCGCTTTGCCTCGATCAAGGTGTCGGCATCATCCCCTATTTTCCGCTGGCCGGAGGGATCCTGACCGGCAAATATACGTCGGCCGATTCCGCGCCGGCAGGCTCGCGCGCGGATGCCGATCCGAACTTCAAGCGATTTCTCCGGCCGGACAAGCTGACGCTCGGCGAAGAGGTCGTCAAGCTTGCCGCCGAGCTGAATTGCACGCCCGGAGCGCTGTCGCTCGCTTGGCTGATGCGCAAGCCGGCCGTATCGACCGTCATCGTCGGTGCTACTCGCACGGAGCAGCTGGAGCAAAACATTCAAAGCGTATCGCTGGAGCTGGATGCGTCCGCCATGGAGCAGTTGGATCAGCTTAGCGGCGCTTCCCGTTATGGTGAACCGTTCGCGGTATACCGGCTGTCGAAGTAAGGCGGTGGCAATAGTGCCGGATCGCTTCTTGCGAGCCGTGGACATTTTATCGCAAGCGAGACGATATTTGAGATCATCGGGCGCCAAAGGCGCCCGATTTTCATTATCACCGCATTCCCTTCCCTTGAACATAACCGGATGGCAAGTAGGCCGTTTAAACAAATGTGTGCTTATGCACTTTGTTACTTAAGACTGCCAATCACTCGAATTCTAGCCTAGTTGAGCGGATAATGAACGTTGATTCACTATTACTGAATTAAAGTTCACTATTTACACCCGTTTCACCATCCAACCAAGCAATAGTGAACCTCAAGTAACTATTTTTCCGTCACATTCACTAATAGTGAGCTTTCGTTCACTATTCCAGCCAGAAGACCGTCAAAAGGGCAAAATAGTGAATTTGAGTTCACTAATAATGAACTTACATTCACTATTTCTGCTGGCATCGGATTACTTACACCCGCAGTATATCGACCAGCATAGGGTGACAAGCAACTATCGCCAACGATCAGCGAATGACTAGCGTCAGCGACTTGCGATCAGGTCGGAAAATCTCCGGGTACGAAAATAACATTCGCCATAAGCTGTCTCCCCTTTTTCACTATCTTATGACCAAACATACTAGATTCTTGTACAAGTACCCGGTATCTGCATGCCAATTCGTCACGAAAACGATAACGCCCCCCGTATTTGAACAGCAAAAAGCCGCCGATTGGCGGCTTTTTTCGCGCTCTCGCTCTTACTGTGAAAGCGAATCGAGCAGCATGTGCAAAAATTGCTCCGATGCCAGGGACAACGCCATGTCGCTGCGCTGGACAATGGCGACGCTGCGGGACGGAATGGGCTCGGCGGTTCGAAGCTCATACAAGGTTCCTGCCTTCAGCTCTTCCTCGACGAACGAACGGGTTACGAAAGCCGCACCGTATCCGAGCCTCGCGAATTCGATCAGCAGGTCGACGCTCCCGAGTTCCATGTCCGCCTCCGCTTCAAGCCCCTGCGCCGCAAACCACCGCTCTACAAAACGCCTTGTGCTGCTTCCCGGCGATAATAGCAGGAGCGGTACCCCGGCCAGCTCGGCTGCGGTCAAATTGCGGTCCGCCAGCTCTCGAAACGCCTCTCCGACTACGAAAACATCCTGGATCGCGAACATCGGCCGAACCTGCAGGGGGGCCTGAAGTTCCTGCATCGGCAGATGAATAAAGCCGTAATCGATTCGGCCGTCTCTGACACGATCGGCGATTTCCCCCGATTTGCCGTGTGACAGCCTGATGCGAATGCCGGGAAAACGGGAACGGAAAACGCCGAGATGAGGCAGCAGGACATGCTTGAACAGCGAATCGCTGGCACCGAGCCGAAGCTCCCCGCCGGCAAAGGCTTTTAGGGCATGCAGCTTCTGCTCGCCGGTATCCAGCAAAGCGAAGGATTGCTCCACATAATGATACAGCGCCCGTCCCTCCGCCGTTAACGCCACTCCCCGCGAAAAACGCTGAAACAGCTTCACCCCTAACGCTTCCTCCAGCTGCTTGATCGCATAGCTGACCGAAGGCTGGGTCATATACAGCGCTTGCGCGGCTTTGGTCAAATTACCCGTCTTCGCCGTATGAAGGAAAATCCGGTACCATTCCAGGTTCTCCATTTGCTATAGAACTCCTCTATGACAACTGTTTGTAATTGCGATTTCATCTATTCCTTAAAGCTCATTATAATCAGGTTAAACCATTCGATCAATCCGGAGGGATACGCCATGAAACAAAAACCCATTCATATGCCCGACATGAAAGCAAGATCACCCTGGTCAAAATACGGCAAAGCCGAAGCGGTACGCGTTTGGTCGCAAGGAGTATCCGTAAACGGGGACATTACGGTGCCCGGGAGCAAAAGCATGACGAACCGCGCGCTCATGATCGCCGCGATGGCCGAAGGAACGAGCAGGCTGGAGGGCATCCTGAAAAGCGACGATTCGTACTGGTGCATCGAGGCTTTGCGGCTCCTTGGCGTCCACCTCGAGCTCGAAGGGGAAACGGCCGTCGTTCACGGCTGCGGAGGTAATTGGCCGGTCGACGGTGGCGATCTGTATGTGGGAGCCGCCGGGACGGCCGCGCGCTTTTTGCCGGGTGCGCTGGCGGCGGCGAACGGAATGTGGCGACTGTCCGGTAGCAAACGGATGCATGAACGGCCGATCGCCCCTCTTTTGGACGCTTTGACCGAATTGGGCGCGGAGATCCAGTATGAGGAGGAACCCGGCTGCTTGCCCTTATCGCTTAAAGGGCGAGGGTTGAACGGAGGGAGCGTTGCGATCGACGGTTCCGTATCGAGCCAGTATATCAGCGGTCTTCTGCTTGCCGCTCCCTATGCCCGGGATGCGGTGACGCTCCACGTCGAAGGGGCGGTCGTGCAGCATGATTACGTGACGTTGACGACAGAGATGATTCGCGCCTTCGGCGGAGACATCGCCGTGAATGACGAGGGGCAATCGTTTGCAGTCCGTCCCGGCGCGTACAAGAGTCGGCATCTTACGCTTGAGCCGGACATTTCGACGTGCTGCTACTTTTGGGCGCTTGCCGCGCTGACGAACGGCCGCATTCGCATTAACCGGGTTTCGGCGGCCACTACCCGGCAGCCCGATATGGAAATGCTGCGCGTCTTGGAACAAATGGGCTGCGCGGTGGAACTCGGCCCTACGTTCGTCGAAGTTCGCGGAACGCCCCGGCTTAAAGGCGGCCTGACCGTCGACATGAGCCGCTGGTCCGATCAAACGCTTACGCTTGCGGCTCTCGCCCCATTTGCCGACGGCCCGGTTACGCTTACCGGCGCCGCCCACATCCGGCACCATGAATGCAACCAGATATCCGCCATATGCCAAGAGCTGCGCAAGCTGGGCATTCGGGTGGAGGAGTATCCGGACGGGCTTACCGTACATCCGGGAACCCCGCAGCCGGCGCTGCTTGATCCGCATGACGACCACCGGATGGCGATGGCCCTCTCGCTGATCGGCGTCAAAGCGGCGGGCATCCGGATTGCAGACCCCGGTTGCGTTTCCAAAACATGCCCGGACTATTTCGACAGGCTGTCCGCCCTCGGGCTATCGGTCGAGTTTGCCGGTGTATGAGGGCACCTATGAAAACAGTCCGGCGCGTCGGAGGCACGCCGGACTGTTTTATGTTTACCATCCAAACTAGTACCTTGACCGCATTAAATATTGGTTTTAATCTATACCTACAGGAATTATTTAGGAGGTATAGTTGTGAACAAAAAATACAGAGTGAAACTAAGCGCAGCGGACAAAACCTACATCGAGCAGAAGATGAGGGATAGGAAAACCCCTGCTGGAATCCGAAAACGTTGTATGATCTTGATTATGGCAGATGAGCATGCAGGATTGATCCCTACCCAGGAAGAAATCGCCCATCGCTGTCAGGTCAGTGATGTTACGGTTTTTCAAACGATCAAAGGCTACTGCACATTAGGTATAGAAAACGTTCTACGCTATCAAAAACGCACCGATCCCCCAAAACAACCGATTGTCACTGGTGAAGTCGAAGCGCACATTATTGCATTAGCTTGCTCAACGCCACCAAAAGGCTTCTCCAGATGGACAATTCGTTTGCTGGCAAAGCGTGCCGTTGAACTGGAAATTATCGATTCTATAGGCCGTGAAACGGTCCGAACGACTTTAAAAAAACACAACTTAAACCGCATTTGAAAAAACGGTGGTGTATTCCTTCTGCTTACAATGGCGAGTTTGTCGCGCGAATGGAAGACATTTTGGAAACCTATGCACTGCCTTATGATCCAGAGATACCGCTGATTTGTATGGAACAACCTTATCAACTGTTGGAGGATCTGTTGGAGCCATTACCAATGAAGAGCGGAAAGATCTTGCTGGAAGACTATGAATACGTACGGAAAGGCACATGCAGCATCTTCATGTTCACAGAACCCTTGGCCGGCGTGCGTCATGTCGAGGCATCACCACGCCGAACGAAAGCAGATTGGGCCCGTCAAATTCAAGAACTACTCACCATTCATTACCCCAATGCCAAACGTATTCGTTTGGTGATGGACAATTTAAACACGCACGCGATTTCATCCTTATACGAGACATTCCACCCGCTGAGGCGTTAGCACTTGCCAAACGCCTAGAAATCCATTTCACACCCAAACATGGCAGTTGGCTGAATATCGCCGAAATTGAGCTCAGCGCGCTTACTTTGCAGTGTCTGAGCAGGAGGCTCCCTTCCATCGAATCTCTTCAGGAAGAACTAAAGGCATGGAAGACCCAACGCAATGCTGACAAAAAATTGGTAGAATGGCATTTTACAACCGAGCAGGCCCGCCATAAATTAAAGCATCTCTACCCTAAAATTTAATATGGCCATCCTACTAGTTTAACCGAACGATCGCCCCGGTTTCGGCAGACTCGTTTGCGGCCATCGTGACGGCGTGCGTCTTCGCGGAATCGGCGTAATCGGATAAGATGCCGGACGTATCGCCTGTCCGAACGGCATGGATGAAGGCTTCGTTCTCAAGCAGGAACGGATCCTTCTTATTTTTGTATTCGGTCGTGCGCTCGGTTTCGATCGCCTTCAACCCGGTGGAACGAATTTCCATGACGCCGCGGTCCGTATACAAATCGAGTCCGACGGTATGGCCTACCGGCAGCAAACACGTGTTGGATATGGTCGCCACCATCCCGTTCGCCAGCTTCAGCGTAACCGTTCCTACATCGGCCACCGAGACGTCCTCCACCTTCTCATGCATAGCTCTCTGGGCGAACGCCGCATACGCTTCCGTCACTTCCCCGCACAGGTAACGCAGCATATCGACGACATGCGTCGTTTGTTCGGCGAACTGGCCGCCGGACTGCTCCTGCTTTCTCCACCACGGCACCATCGGCATGCCGCCCATCCAATAGCCGAGCGCCATTCCCGGCTTGCTCCCGGCGAGCAATTCGCGCGCCGTGGCAAGCGCCTCGTAATACCGCCAATGATACCCGACCGACGTAATCAGCCGCTTGTCGGCGATTTTTGCCGCGAGCTGCTGCACGAGGGCGTTCTCCACGCCGAGCGGCTTCTCCACGAGGAACGGAATGCCGCGCTCGATCAGCGCAAGCTCCGCTTCGCCGTGCGCCATCGGCGGCGTCGTTATGTAGACCGCATCCGGCTTGACTTCCTCCAGCATTTGCGCGAAATCCGCAAATCCTTTTGCGCCGTTGCAAGAGTTTGCCGCACGCTCCGCCTTTTCCAGCGACGTCCCGCAAAAACCGGCTACCTGCACGCCTTCGATCTTAGCCAGCCGGCTTACATGCGTTTGCGCAATGCCGCCGGTTCCCAAAAAAGCAATCTTCAATCCCATTCCTTCCAGCCTCCTTCAAGAATAACGCCAACGCTAGCCGAGCGGTTTCTTCCGGTTTCGGAAGCGTTTACGTTTTTTGCTAGAATGCTATGTTTATTCTGATAGTTTAACATAACCCGAGCCGCTTGCAGCTGAAATATTGCGACTTCCGGTAAGAGCCTGCGCCGCGGCTAGACGCTTCCGCTGAGCCGGGCAGCCGTACACGATCTTCCAGACGCCAAACGCAGGCCACCCTAAGACGCTCAACAAAAAGGACCGCACCCTAAGGAGCAGCCCTTGTATCCTGTCCGCCAAGCACTGGCGGTTCATATCGGCATATCAGCCCTTACTGCCCAAGCAAAAACGCCCGTGCCGGCGCTGCCTCGATTCCGGTAAGCTTCAGCGGAGCGATAACCATAAAATACGTTCCCGCAGCGACGTCCT
Source organism: Paenibacillus litoralis (assembly GCF_046244365.1). Classification (NCBI taxonomy): domain Bacteria; kingdom Bacillati; phylum Bacillota; class Bacilli; order Caryophanales; family Paenibacillaceae; genus Paenibacillus; species Paenibacillus litoralis. The sequence goes on from NZ_CP176395.1 coordinate 7,106,787, forward strand.
TCAGCCGCAAGCCTTCGACGATGAGGATGTTCGCGTTCATCAGCGTCTTGTGCGTGCCGTATGTAGGCTGATCGCGCTCGATGCCGAGTCCGTCGGTGCCAACTCCTTTAATGCCGCGTTCCTTCAAATACTGCGCGCCTTCCTCGTTCAGAAACACGAATTTGTAATCGAATTCCTCGGAGAAGGAGTTCCGCGTCTTGAAGAGCAGCCATTCGCCCGGCTGGATGCCGTACGGCTCCAGGTCGGCCTTGCCGATCGATTCCTCGATCCCCGTAAAATCAAGAACGCGTGCCGTTCCGACGAGCGATTCAAGCGGGATCGTCTCGATCGTGTCGCCGCCGTCAAGCATGTGCAAAGGCGCATCGAGATGCGTTCCCGTATGAGCGTCCATTTTCAGATCGGTTTCATACGCCTTGGCGTTGGTGAAGTTTTGCCGGTTGATGATTTTCGGCTTCTTCTCGTCCTTGTTTTTGTACACCTGCATCCCTTCGTGGATCGTCATCGAGATGTCGTATAGTTTGAACATGCGGATCGCCTCCGTTCGTCTGCCTTAGTTATTTATGAGCTAACTCTACGCGTATGCACAGCTTGCCCTGTAAACCAGCTCATTGAGAACATTTAGAAGTCCTTACGGACTCTTATTTTAGCGTTTTAGCCGATTTTCGCGAAATTAGACGACGCTAACGTCTCTTATTTCCGCCAAATCCCCGGTTCAAGCCCGTCCCGGTCAAAATAAGAGCCCTTTAGGTCTTCTAAACCTCCCGAAAGAACCCAAATGGATGATTTAGAAGTCTTTAGAGGCTCTTATCTGCGGATCTCGCGTCATGGGCCGACTAACGCCAGCCAACACTCTATCGCTCACCATGCATCATAGCCGACTAACGCCAGCCCTCGCTGCTCATCCTACCGTGCCGGATTACTCGTTATCCGCCAATCTAGCCCTGGCGCCCCGATTTCCACACCACGCCGCTCTCGGCTTGCCCGTTCACCGGCCACCAGTGGAAGCCGTCTTCGGCGAGCAGCTTGTCCGCCGCCTCCGGTCCCCAGGAGCCCGCAGGGTACATCTGCAAATCGCCGTCGTGCTCGGCCCATGCCGAGGCAATGCGGTCGACGAACTGCCACGCGGATGCCACTTCGTCCCAGCGCGTGAAATACGTCGAATCGCCGCGCGCCGCATCGAACAACAGCCGCTCGTACGCCTCGGGCGTATTCAGCCCGACCTGGTTGCTTTGGCAGAAGTCCATCGCAACCGGCAAAATGGTCCCTTCGGAGCCCGGCTCCTTGGCATTGATCTTGATGTAGATCCCTTCCATCGGGTTGACGCGGAAGACGAGCAGGTTCGGCTGCAGCTTCCCCTTCTTAGCCAGGTACACGTTATCCGGCATGCTCTTGAACTCGACGACGACCTCCGTCGATTTGACCGGCATCCGCTTGCCCGTACGGACATAGAACGGTACTCCCGCCCAGCGGAAGTTGTCGACAAGCACCTTCGCCGCCACATACGTTTCCGTTCTCGACTCGGGATTGACCGATTCTTCCGTCCGGTACGCCGGCTTCGTTTCGCCCTTGACCTCACCCGCGGCATATTGGCCGCGAATGACATGGGCGCGCACGTCCTCCGCCGTCTCGTACAGACGAAGGCTGCGAAGCACCTTCACTTTCTCGTCGCGAATGTCCTCCGGATGCAGCCGGCTAGGCGGCTCCATCGCCATCATCGTCACCATCTGCAGCATATGGTTCTGGGCCATGTCGCGCAGCGCGCCGGCATGATCGTAGTAACCGCCGCGTTCCTCGACGCCGACCGTTTCGCTCAGCGTAATTTGAATGTTGGCGATATATTTGTTATTCCACAGCGGCTCGAAAAAGGCGTTCGCAAAACGAACCACTTCGATATTTTGCACCATTTCCTTGCCCAGGTAGTGGTCGATCCGGTAAATGTCCTGCTCGTTGAACACCTTGCGGATTTCCGTGTTGAGCTTCTCCGCGGAGGGCAGATCGTAGCCGAACGGCTTCTCGATGACGAGACGATGCCAGCCGCGCGTTTCCAGAAGGCCGCCGTCGCGCAGGTGATGCGCTACGCTGCCGAACAGTTCAGGCGCAAGCGCCAAATAGAACAGCCGGTTTCCGGCGATGCCGAATTGCTCCTCCACGCGCTCGGCCGTCAGCTTCAGCTCGCTGAACGCGTTCACGTTCGTAATGTCGAGGGGCATGTACTCGAAATGGGAGGCAAAGCGCTGCCACTGTTCGTCTTCTTTCGAGCCTTTATGCCGGGCGAACTGCTCGATCGACTGATACAAATCCTCGCGGAACTGCTCGTTCGTGCGGGAACGCCGCGCTAGTCCGATGACGGCAAACTTCTCCGAGAGCTTGCCTTCGCAATACAGGCTGTAGATCGCGGGAAAAAGCTTGCGGCGCGCCAAATCGCCCGTCGCCCCGAATATGAAAAAGACGGCTCCTGCTTCCTTCACGTTGTCGGAAAGCTTTACTTTGGAATCGCTTGATTCTACGTTGGATGGATACACGTCACACCATTCTTTCTATATAAAATGACTTTTAGCTCAGTCTGTTCTTAATGCAATAGTTTATCACAATCTTGGTAAACACGCCATTCGGAACGACATCGTTCGACATCCCGTCAATATTCGGTCGTAATGACCGGCGTCCCGATCGTCAGCCTCCACTGGCCGTTCTCCGACTGCTTATGCAATGCGGCCTGAAGCGATACGTGGTACACCCCGCTTCGTACGCTGCCTTTTAGCTTTTTGGATGAATACGTCACGCTAAGCGTTCCGCTGTCCGTATAGCGCTCAAGCTCTTTGCCTAGAAAAAAATTGCCGATCCGCTTCAGCAGGGCGTCCGCGTTTCCACCGGAAGCTAGCGTCTCCTCGCTGACCATCCCCTGAACCGCAATGTTCCACTTCCCCTTCAGCCCGCTGTCTCTCAGCAGTCCGGCAGCTTGCCGCTGCCATGCCGCGAGCGCATCCCCGTCGAGGCGGCCGGCAGTCAGCTCCCGCTTGAACACGGCATAGCCAGGCAGCCCTTCTCCGGTGTCGAACAGCACAAGCGAAACGCTTCCCTCGCCGTCAGGCAGCTGGGCGCTTGCCCTGTATGCCGCTTTTTCGCTCCCAGCCGATCCGTTTGCCGGCTTCTCGGCCGCCACAGCTTCTTCCTTCATGGCAAACAGCTTGGCAAGCTTCCTGCCTGCCTCGTGCCAGCCTTTCGCCTGAAGCTCTTCGCTCATCGGCGCGGCGAACCGGATCGTCACCTGCTTGGCGCCTTCCATCTGCTCCTCCGCGTACCTGGCGACCGCAAGCAAATCTTTGCCGTTCTCCGCCCCGGCTTGTCCGATCAAGCCGCCTGCGACGATCGCCGCTACAAGGCAAAGTATGGCGGCGTACAGCCATTTTTTCATGGCGCACCTCTCTTTCCTTCGAAAGATACTTGCCAAGACGTCTGGCTAAACAAATAAAAAGGGGTATCCGTGACATTCGTCTATGCCGTTTCGCCCATGGTTGAATAGCATATATCGTAAAGATCATACGGAGGTGTATACCGGATGCATTTGGTTCATCCGATTCAAGAGGAACATTGCAGGCCATTCGTCGGTCGTCCCATATGTGCCGTCCTGAACGACGGCAAAAGGTATATCGGGATTCTGAGCGGCATCGAGAAGGGCCGTCTCATTCTTAACGACCACCTGAGAACGGAAAGCACCGGTGAGGCCGAACCATCGTCCGACCGGACGACGGGCAAATTCTCCCGCAAAAAGGGTAAAAGCAAGAGCAAAGGCGAAAAGGTTGAAATTTCGGCCATCCCTTCCGCGCCATACGCGCCGGCTCGTCATCCTGCTTACGGGGAGCGGTCGACCGTCGACTTATCGCAAGTCGCTTTGCTGTTTCTGCTGTTCGTGTAGAGCGCTCTATAGGCATAACAAAACCAGGGGCGGCCTGCTGTGTCCCTGGTGTTTGCCTTGTTCTCTTGGTGTGTGGCCTAAAGCGTCTTCTCAAGCAAGTAGCACTTATACTCCGGCGCGAAAGAATGCGTTGCATAGCCGATCCGCTCGTAAAAGCGTTTGGCTTTATCGTTGCTCTCGTCGACATATAGCTGCGCGCGCGTACATCCGGTTTGTCTCCCGTACGTTTCCGCAACGGCCATGAGCGCGCTTCCCCAGCCGATGCCTTGATAGTCCTTCTCTACGGCAAGCATTTCAATGCGCAGCACATGCTGCGCGCTCGAAACGCTGACAAAGCCGATCGGCATCTTACTGCCGCGTTGTTCGCCTACATACACTTTGCTGCGGTCCAGCATCTTCTCCACGTCTTTTCTTCCGATGCGCAATGTGGGGAAAACCGCTTTGGCATACGGAATAAGCTCGCGTTCAATAAGTCGAAACAGATGCGGATCATCCAGACTCGGCATCCTTAAGCGGATCATTCGATCACTCCTTGCAATGAAACGGCTGTACAAATTGCTCCGTCGTTTTATCCGTTTATCCGGGGCCGTTTCCTTTTATTGTACGCAAAGCCGTTTGCCTTGGTACCGCCATTCGCCCGTCGAGCGCGCACAGCCATCCCCCGCGGTGCCGCCGGAATGCCGCCTATATAAAAAATAGACAGCCCGGAACAACGCTGGCGGGAATATCGGATCACGATGACTCACCGTTCGAATGTTCTGACTGCCGGCTTGCAGTCCTTGGACTGCGAACATAACATGCAAGAGTTAATATTTTTTTCGCATCAGCCATAGAAAAATCGCGCACACGATGATCACGACGCCGATGACGATCATTTTCCCCGTACCATCCAAGCCCTTATCCCTCTTTTCCAACCATCCGCTGCCTATCGTATTCGGGCTCTGGAACGAGTACCGTTCCTTCTATTGTAAAACGCCCGTCCGCTCTAGTCAAAGGCCGTCTATCTTCGCGATCTGCGCTCCATATACCATTGGAACAGCCAGATGATGATACCGAGCCAGCAAGCGCTGGCCATGTACCCGCCGATCACGTCGCTCGGATAGTGTACGCCCAGATAAATGCGGCTGATCCCGATCAGGAGCGTCATGGCGACAGCGAAGAATAGGAGGATTGTCCGGGCCGTTCGCGTTTTCAGATGGCGCCACAGCAAGAACGCCAGTATGCCGTAGAAAGCGAAAGCCACCATCGAATGGCCGCTTGGAAAGCTGTAGCCCACCTCTTCAACAAGCCGATGCAGGGTGGGACGTTCCCGTTCGAACACATTTTTCAGCGTATCGTTCCATATTTTCGCCCCTAGCACGGCTACGACGAACAGCACCAGCTCCATCCGATGCTTCAGAACCGCATACAGAAATATCATGATTAACAAGGATAGCGCCACCATCGGTACTGTCGTGCCGATATACGAAACGGCTTTCATAAATTTCGTAAGCGTTTCCGATTCAAGCCCTTGTACGCGCTCAATGATGCTGCTGTCGAAGCCGCGCAACCCTTTATTAAACGTCAGCACCGATACGATGCCGAAACAGACCGCTCCCAGCAGTCCGATGAATAACGCGTAGCGAGCCCTGCTTTGCAATGCCATACCATCGATCACCTTTGTTTATGTATATTCAGACCGTTCCCATGCCTCCGCTAGATCGGCAGCATATCCTGGCGTTCCGCCTTCGGCTTGCACGCTTTGCACAGACCGACGACCTGGCCTTCGGCATTGGAGTAAAAGATCAGCTTTTCGGACTTCTTTTTGCAGTAGGAGCATTTTTGTTTCAAGTTCCTGTACGCGGAAATGTTCGTTACTTTGCTCTTTCGGTTCTTGCGCCGGAGCGCCAGCCAGAGTAAGATGCCCGCCGCGAGCGCAGCGGCAAGCATTGCGTATGTCCATCCTCCCATTGCCGCATCCCTCACTCTCCCAAAATAACGTCTGGCTACGCAGCGTAGTCCGGCTCGTTTATGCTAAAAGGGAAACAGGCTGACGAAGATGCTATTCCGCCAACCCGTTCTTAAAGGCATAAATGGCCGCCTGCGTCCGATCCTCTACGCCAAGCTTGGCCAGAATGTTCGTTACATGGAATTTCACCGTTTTTACCCCGATAAACAGGTCGTCCGCTACGTCCTGATTCGATTTCCCGCGCGCAATCAGGCGAAGCACCTCCATCTCCCGGTCGGTCAAATCCTCATGCGGCAGCGCCTCCTGCTTCGGCTGGCGGAACCGGTTCATCATTTTCGTCGCCACCTGGGCCTCGAGTACAGGCTGGCCTTTCGATGCGGAGCGAATCGCCTGTGCGATTTCGTTCGCCCGCGACGTTTTGAGCAAATAGCTGAATGCGCCGGCCTCGATGACCGGATACATTTTCTCGTCGTCAAGGAAGCTCGTGAGCACGATAACCTTGCAATCGGGATGCTGCTGAAGCAGGCGGCGCGTCGTCTCGATCCCGTCCATGCCTTCCATGACGAGATCCATCAGCACCACGTCGGGCCTGTATTCCAGAGCGAGCCTTATGCCTTCCTCTCCGCTCCCCGCTTCGCCTACCACCTCGATGCCGTCCTCCGTTCCGAGCACGGCGGCGAGTCCGATGCGGACCATCTCGTGATCGTCCACCAAAAGCACCTTTATCGGCGTATCCATTAGCTCTCTCCTTCCCGTATTATGCGATTTTACTCGGCCGCTCCCGCATGCTCAAGCTGCGGAGATTGTTCGCCCGTCGAAATTTGAACGGTAATCGGTACCCGGATGTCGATCCGCGTTCCCTTGTCCGGGGCGGTGACCAGATTGAGCGAACCGCCGATTTCGTTCACGCGTTCCTTCATCGATACGAGCCCATAGGAAGCATGCTTTTGCGAATCGAGCTCGAAGCCTACCCCGTTATCGCGAATGACGAGCCGCACCGCGTCGGCTGCAGGCCGGACTAGCCGAATTTCAAGCTTGGATGCCTTGGAGTGACGCAGGGCGTTGGAGAGCGCCTCCTGGACGATTCGGAATAAGTGGTCCTCGATTCCTTTGGCCAGCTGAATGGCCTCGTCCATTTCCCAGTCGATCTGAATCGGCACTTTCGCCTGAAGCTCCTGAAGAAGCTCAAGCAATGCTTGCGCAAGGCGCTTGCCCTCCAGGTGGACGGGCCTTAAGTGCAGCAGGAGCGCCCGCATCTCCGATTGGGCGACGGCGGACATTTCTTCAATCAGCTGAATTTGCCGTTTCGCTTTGTCGAAATCCTTATCGAGCGTCCGCGCAACCGCGGTAGCCGTCATGGAGATGGCAAAAAGCTGCTGGCTGACCGCATCGTGCAAGTCGCGCGCAAGCCGCTGCCTCTCTTCTATAACCGCAGAATACCGGGCCTTCTCGGCAAGCTGCGCGTTGTCGTTGGACAGCCTCTGGAGGGAGTTTATTTGCTCCTCCCACTTCTGGCTGATGCGTCCAAGCTGTTCGCCGAGCCTCCCGATCTCGTCTTCGCCGAGCGGCGGGATCGTCCTCGATAAATTTCCTTTCTCGAGGTATAGCATCGCCTCGCGAAGCTGTTCGAGTCTGCGAATTACCCGGTTCGTATACCAATAACCGAACGCCGCGCCTAATATAACGGCAATACCGATCAGCAGCAAGCTTATTTTAACGCCGATCTGCCAAGTCTCGAAAGGCCTCAGAAAGCCTCCCGAGGATAGAAAGTATACAACGACGCCAAATAAAAAAAGGCAGAGAAGAATGGACTCTCCCATGTTGCGCCAAATCATATTGGTCAGCCTGCGATTCATCCACTTCTCTCCTTCATAATCCCCACAAAGTGAAGCGCTGCTTTGAAGCTTAGTCCTATTACTTTGCGGGGGGCCCCATAATCTTACTTATCTTTCTTATCACATAACTTTTATGTCTACATCTCCTACGATATAGGAAACGATCAGTTTCACTTTTTGTTCGCTGGCTTCATAATTGGGCGATTGCCAGACGATTTTGTTCAGCAGACCGGCTTCTTTCTCCCGCGCAACGTCGACCTGCCCGAACATGAGCGAGCACTGCACCGATACGCCCATATCCTCCGGCACCAAAATGTCGATGTCGCCGATAATGCCCTGCAGGACGACGACCGATTCCTTCTGCTCGGGTATCGCAAGGGATAAATCCATGTTCACTTCGCCGATCACATTCCATACGCTCATGTTTTTGAGCACCCAGGGCGCTTTGTCCCATTTCATGCTTTCCATCAGCTTATGCTTCTGCACGTACGACTCGTCCGGCTGCAGCTTCTTGGACCGTAAATAAAAGAAAGCGAATGAAAGCAGAATAATGGCTAAGACGAGCGGAAAGTTGTTGCCTAAAATAATGATAGCGCCGACAGCAAGAAGAATATATCCTTTTTTGCCGGAAGCCGTTATGATGCTGTGCAGCCCCAAGAGCATCAAGCATAATGCCGCGACAATGTAAAAGCCGAACGCCTTGTTCACAAGAAGAAAGACGCCGGCGCCGATCAAAACCATGTAAGTATTCCGCTTGTTGTACCGTTTTGATTCGTTCATTGCCGCACCTCCTTGTGGCCAATCGTTCGGCTTGCATTTATCTCCGGGATGGGAAGAAAAGCCATAGAGTTATTCCCTATGGCTTTCTTGCCTCAGTACTCGCTAGCATATCATAATTTTTCCTATGCTCAAAGCGTTTTTCGATGTGGACTACGCTTGCTCGGAAGCGGTTTGCGTAGTTTGCGTATCTTGCGGCGCGTTTACGCCGAGTTTGTTTTTAAGCAATTGAAGCTGTTCGTCGACACGCTGCTGCTTGACCGGATCGATCGGCGCATAGGACGTGTATCCTGCAGAGGACGCGGCCCCATAGCTTCCGCCGGCCGGTACGTAAGGCTTGCGGGCAACTTCGGCTTCCACTTCCATTTGGATGATTTTCTCTTCCATACGGTGGAAACCGCGGGAGGCATGACCCGATTCGATCGTGTTGGTCGCCGTTACTTGCGCCATTTGCTTCTTCGCTTTGGCCAGTTGGGCACGGGATACGAGCTCGCTGCGCTTGTTGCGCAACTTGTAGTACTCGCCCTTCATTTCGTGCAGCTGCTGAACGAGTTCTTCCGCCTGCTGCTTCGATTGGGCATGCATGTCGCTATACTCGGCGATCTTCTGATCGTGATACAGCTTTTCTTCAAGAACTTGTCGAGCCGCTTCCTCGTGGCCGTTCTTCAGAGCGTTGCCCGCTTGCACTTCGCGCTCCGCCGACAACTTGATCGATTCTTGCAGGCGCTGCTGCAGTTTGCGTTCGTTCGCGATTTGCTTGGCTACCGTTACTTCCGCTTGTGCGATTTCTTCCTCCATATCGCGGATGTATTGGTTCAGCATAATAATCGGATCTTCCACCTTATCCAGTACTTCGTTGATCGATGCTTTCGTCATATCCTTAATTCGTGTAAATACGCCCATTGTGTTATTCTCCCTTCTCGTATTTGGCCAATTTGGCCCGGAGTTCGTCAAGTTCTTTGCGCATTGCTTTTTGTTCGATGTCTTTCATCATGTCATCCAACTCTTGGTTGGATTTGTTCATTTGCGGCGGAACCGGAGGCTGCGGCTGCGGTTGATGCGGTACGGTGTGCGAGCTGTAGCCGTAGCTGCTTACAGGAGGCTGCATCGGCTGGCTGCCGTACATCGGCGGCTGTGCCGGCCCCGGTCCGAACGGGTTTCCGTGCGGCGGGAACATTCCCGGGAATTGCGGTTCCTTCGGAATCACAATGCTTGCGATAATGTACAGGAAGATGACGGGGGCGCCGCCCGAGAAGATCGCCGTTGCCACAACGATGAGCCGCAGCAGCGTCGGATCGACATTCAACATTTCCGCCAGTCCTCCGCACAAACCTGTCAGCTTGCTGTCCCTGCGGGAACGGTACAGTTTTCTCATTTCGACGACCAACCTTCCTGTTCAAGCTTTTTGCGAAGTTTGCCTAATTCTTGATCGAGCGCGGTGTTCAGCGTCATGCCGACTTGAAGCATCGCTTCCCGGCCGATTTTGCGCAAATCGCTAAGCGATCTGGCTTCCATCTCCATATCGGATACCCGATCCTCCAGGCGGTTAAACATGCGCGGAGTCGGATTGAAGCCGGTCCCGCTCATATAATTGTTCATCCGCTGCTGCAGGCGGGCCGTCTCGATGCGTGCCATGTAGTAGCTCCGCTTGGCCGCGACTTCGTCGTGATCGGCTTTCAGCTGCCGGAGCTGATCTTCCAGTTCGAGAATCGATTGCTTGCTTTGCTCGTAAAGCTCGCGGTACTGGTTGCTCTTCTCTTCGTGCTGCATTTTCTCGTGAAGGGCGATGCGCGCCACTTCGTCTTCGCCGGCTTTTAGAGCCGTCAGCGCTTGCTGCTCGCGCTTTTCCTTGTACTGCTCCGCCGTCAAATAATGCTGCCGGAGCGTTTGAGCATGATGCATCGCCTGGGTGTATAACCGCTCTGCCTCTTGAATATGCTGCCGTTGCTCGATCAGGTAACGATCGATCAAACGAACCGGATCTTCGGATTGCTCCAGCCGCTCGTTTAGCGTAGCGACCGTCATGTCACGCACTCGTCGTAGTATGCTCACTGCTTATCCTCCTTCAACTGATCCCCGTAAAGTTCGGAAACCGGTTAGCTTTAGCGGGAAACCCGAAATTGATCTATATGGTTATGTGCTTGACTTCTTCTCTTAATAGGTAGCGTTCTTCTTCAAGCTGGTCACGCCGTAGCCGATAAGCCCGATCGCGATCAAGATGCCGATGAATCCTGTAAATTTCCCCAGCAGGATAATGGCGCCAATCACCATGATCACCCAGCCGAAAAAGGTTTTACCGTTCTTCACTCCGTAAAATCCGAGCCCGACCATGGCGAGCGGAATCAGATAACCCATCAGCCATCCGAAGCCAAAACCGACTTTATCCAGCAGGATCAGAGCGCCGCAGGCGATCAGGAAGAGGGCGAAGCCTCCGTTTCGATTCAATCTCATTTTCGTTCACCGCCTTTCGTTTGTGTCTCGCTTGCTTATGTCCTTATTCTAGACCGATTCTCTCTTTGCCAAAACGGACCGGCGGCGGTTTTTGCACCTGGACTTAAGTCGGGGCGCATGACAGACCCGCGGGGGAGCGGAGCTGCGACTCCAAGCTTGCCCATAAGAAAAAGGAGCCTGGCGGCTCCTTAGGTTTTCTATGAATACGGCAGAGCGGCGCGGCACTAGATAGAAACGATAGTCACTTTCCGTTCCTACGCAGCAGGCTCACTCTAATGAAGCCCGTTTCCGCTCCGTTTCGTCACATACAAGGAACCGTCGCTCTGCAGCTCGGCAAAGAACACGTCCTCCACCGCTTCGATTCCCGCCTCGCGCAGCTCGCGCTCCAGCCATGCTTGCGACAGATGAAGCTCCTGCAAATTTTTGCGGACGATCTTGCCGTCGACGATCATTTCGGTCGGCACGTACTTCCGTTTGGAAGGATGCAGCGCGATATCTTCCTTCGTTACGGGCTCCTGCTCAGGCTTTTTCAATACGCTAAGCTGCCCGTTAGGCTCAAGGATCGCATACTCGACCTCCTTGACGCTAAATATATGATTGTTGCGCAGCAGCATGCTTAAATCGTCCATATTCAGACGAAGGCGGGCTAACACCTTATCCTGAATGATGCCTTTCTTGATGACGATACTCGGTTCGCCGTCCAGCAGCACGCGGGCTCTTGGCGATTTTAAGGCGATCAGCTCCATGCCAATCGACAATAATGCCCAGGCAATCAAGCCCGTTATGCCTGCCGTAAGCGTAATGTCCCGGTGCACGACCATATCGCCCGCTATATTGCCGAGCGCAATTCCCGTAATATAGGTGAAATACGTCAGCTGGCCGAGCTGTTTTTTGCCGAGCAGGCGCGTCATCAGAAGCAGCACCGCAAATCCGGCGGTCGTCCGCAGCAAGGTGATTCCTATCTCTTCCATGTTTCCTCCCGCACGCTAGTTTCCTATATCCATATACTAGCCATTGTTTCCGGGCTGCTTCGATCTCAAACCGCCTCATCGAGCCGGTAAACGATCCTGCTCCCGCATAGACGCATGAATTAGGAAAGAGAAGAGTAGAAATTGAACGCGGTTCCTTGCTATGATGGGGGAAACCGTATTGGAAGGGAAGACCCCCGATTTGAGCAAAAATAAAATTATCGAAGCTGCCGTCAAGCTTTTTTCGGAGCTCGGTTATTATCGAACCAGCATGGACGATATCGCGAAGCAAGCGAACGTCGCCAAAGGAACGTTATACTATCATTTTTCAGGCAAAAGCGAGCTGTTCGAATCGATCGTCACGGAAGGCTTCCGCATCCTGAAAACCGAGATTGCCGAGGTGCTTGATCGCCACCGCGATACGGACGACCAAATTCGCCTCATCGTCCAGAAGCACGTGGAGGTATTTCTGACATACAGCGAGCTTGTCCACATCATTTCCAAGGAAATATCGAACGGAATCGAAACGGAGACGCTTGAGAGAATCGAGTCGCTCAAAAAATCGCACATCGACTATTTGGCGGACGTGATGAGAGGCGGATACGAAGAGGGCGTGCTGAAGCCTTTGCCGTTCGAGCTGGCAGCTGCTGCCGTCATTGGCATGATCGAGAGCGCTTGCTTATACTACAAGAAAAACGAGCATCGCATGTCCAAAGCCGAGCTGCATGAGGTGATCGACGCTTTCGTGCTGTCCACCCTGCTCACGGAAGGCTCTTGCTAACCTGCATTCAATGAACGACGGCCGATCCCTATGCGTCAGCATGAGGACCGGCCGTACATTTACTCAGAAAAAATCGGCTAAATACGTCGTCCGGGCAGGCAGCGCCGCTTCCAGCTCCGCCGCGGCTTCCCCGCTACCGCACAAGCGGCCTAGCGCATGCAGCTGCAGCGGCTTCCTATAGCCGAACAGCATCGCCGTCAACGTGCCGATCCCGCAGGCAAGCCGCTTCTCCGCTCCGGAACCCTCCTTCGGATCATGCGTCCCCTTCTCATGCCGTTCCACCGCAGCGCTTCCCGCTTCGTCGATCCTCACTTCAAACAATCCGTCGTTCCACGGCGCATGAGCGTCCTCGATCTCAAGCATCAGCCGCCTTTTCGCGCCTTGGGCAAACGGATATTGCCGCAGCAGAGCTTCGGCGTCCACAATACGCGCCATGAAATACGTAATGATTTCTTGTTTGATTTTGGGATCGTCCAGCAGGAACGGCAGCGGATCGTCGATCGGCGCCTTCAGCGTGACGCTTCTGATCATCGAATCGTGGTTTGCGATAAACCGCCACAGCCCTCTGCGCGCTCCTTCGTCCAGAAATGCGATATCATGTACGGTCATCTCGAAATTGGCTATCCGGTAATACACATAGCCGGCAGGAGAACCTTCCGCGTCGTAATAGACGGCTGCCGTCCCCGGTTTGCCTGCGAACAGCTTCTGCTTCCACCAGGCTTCATCGCGGACAAGCATGCCGTTATAGCGCACCGCGTAAGCTTCGTAGATCCGGTTAAGCAGCTCCGTGTCCGCAGTCGTCTCCATATAACCGCCGGGATCGGCGAATTTGGGCAGCTGAGCGGTTTCCAGCGAATATTTTTTGTAGTCGGTATACGTTTCCCAGCCATACTTCCGATAGAAGGAGAACGAAAACGGGTTCAAAAACGATACCGTCCTGCCGCTCGCACGCATCGTTTCCAGCCCCTGGCGAAGAAGCTTGCCGACCATCCCCTGCCGCCGGTATTCCGGCCAAGTCGCCACGCTCGCTACCCCGCCCATCTCGAGCCGAATGCCGTTCAGCCATGTCTTCATCGGGTAAACCGCCATTTTGGCCGCCAGACGCCCGTTCACGAAATAGCCCCAAAAATCCTCCGCCTTCAGTTGCTTCAGCTTTTCCTCCGCCGCTTCGGGCGTCAGCGTGTACTGAAACGCAAATTGCGACAAGCGCAAGCTTTCCGGCATCTCTTCCACGGTCAATTGCCTGATTTCGATTTCCATTTCAACCCTTCCCTTTCCGCTTAGCGTAAAGCTTCTTTTTTGTTCATTATACACGTCTTTGCGGAAGAGTCGAAGGCATATCGCTGTCCCGAAAATGACCAAAATATTACATACAACCCGCCTGCTGTAAAATTTTACAGCTAAAATTCGGCTCCTGCCTATGCTATGATTTCCCTAGCAGTCTAGTAGATTTTGATGGGAAATACCCCAGCAACAAGCACTTGCTAGACGCATACGATCCTTGTCCAGAAGGACAGTCAACAACAGCATACTAGGAGGCGCACACGATGAGGAAAAATATGGCCAAACTGGTCATCGCCGGAACGCTTTGTTTCAGCATGATGCCGATTCAAGCACTGGCACAATCGACAACTACGCAAACCGCCACCGTCGTCCAATCCGTCAGTTTCAGAGAAAAGCCGTCCACTTCGGGAGAACGCATTCGTTATCTAAAGAAAGGCGAAACGGTAACCGTCATCGACAAACCGAACAGCTACTGGCTTCATGTCAAGGACGGCAGCGGCCGAACCGGCTACATATCTTCATCCCAGACCTACATAACCCTGCAAACGAATACGGCCCCTGCGCCTAGCGTGCCGAGCGGCAAAGCGAACGCCGAAGTCGTCGCCAGCGTTTCATTCCGTACAGGGCCTTCCACAAGCGATGCGCGCATCCGCTATTTGTCGGCAGGCGAACAGATCACGATCGTCGATAAAGTCAACAGCTATTGGTACAAAGCGACCGACAGCAAAGGCGTGACCGGCTACGTCAGCACAAGCTCGTCCTATATTAAAACCGACTACACGGCGCCGGCGCCGGCTCCGACTCCGACTCCAACGCCGACTCCAACGCCGGAGCCGCCCTTGCCATCCGGCGCTGCCGTCGAAAAAGCGATTGCCGCCGGCATGAAATTCCTGGGTACGCCATACGAGTATGGATCCAGCAGATACGACAATTCGACGATGGACTGCTCGGATCTTGTGCGTCAAGCATTCCTGAACGGCTTGAACCTTCGCCTGCCCGGCGATTCCCGCAGCCAAGCCAGCTACGTGAAGAACGTCGGCAAGACGACTACCGACTGGCATAATTTGAAACGGGGCGATCTGCTATTCTTCATGTCGTATAAAGGCACCAAAGCATCCAGCTATGCCGGCATCGACAAGGCTTCGCAGAGGATTACCCATGTCGCGATCTACTTGGGCAACGGTCAAATTTTGCACACCTATTCCAAGGAGTCCGGCGGCGTCCGCATCGACAATCTGGCAGGGAAACACTGGGAATACCGCTTCGTTTTCGGCGGCTCGGCCTTATAATAAGTACCCAATCGCCGCACCTTCCGCGTGGAAGGTGCTTTTTTTATTCCAACGGGGCTTATGCCAAATGCAGGGCGAACGTACGTTTAATAGGAATTTATAATCTTAATTTAAGGTAGCTCTCCTATTTGGTTTCTATAATAAAAGACAGACATAGAGATATCCTATAGAGATATGTAAAGAGAAGACCGTCGGAGGAGAACAATTTATTCGGATTTTCCATACAAAGTGCGCGGAACCGGTGTTCTACACCTGTTCCGTTCCCTTTGTGCGGAATTTGGAGGAGGAAACAGGTTACACATGTACGTTAGAGAGGAACCCAAGAAGCGAGGGCGCATCGCGGCTTATGCCGTTATTGTGCTCGTTTGCGTAGGCGTTATCGCCTTATACTTAAATACGACGGTCATGGCCAAAAAGCCCGACTACTGGCCTACGGCAGGCTGGAAAACGGCTGCGCCGGAGGAACAGGGCATGGATTCGGCCAATCTGGCCGCGATGTTCGATCAACTGAAGGATCAGAATGTGCACAGCCTGCTGATCGCCAGAAACGGATATATCGTGACGGAGGCTTATAACAGCACCACCGAAGCCGATCAGAAGCAGGACGTTTTGTCCGTTACCAAAAGCGTAATGTCCTCCCTCATGGGGATCGCCATCAATCAAGGCAAAATCGGCAGCGTCGACGAGTCCGTATCCTCCTACTTGCCGGAGCTTACCATCGATTCCGACACAAGGAAGCAATCGATCATGCTCAAAAGCCTAATGACGATGACGTCCGGCCTGACTTGGAATAATGAAGACGAACGCTCGTCCAAAGAAATGATTGCAAGCCCGAATTGGATTCAATACATTGAAGCCCAAGCGTTGGAAGCGAATCCGGGCACCAAATTTGCGTACAGCAACGGCAACGCCCATCTGCTGTCTCCGATCCTGCAAAAGGCGACAGGCAAAAACGCTGCCGATTACGCCAAGGAAGTGTTGTTCCAGCCGCTCGGCATTACCGACGTCAACTGGACGAACGACCCGCAGGACATACCGAACGGCGCTTGGGGCTTGCAAATGACCTTGCGCGATATGGCCAAATTCGGCTACCTGTTCCAAAATAACGGCAAATGGGAAGGCAGCACGGTCGTTCCGAAAGAATGGGTCGAGAAATCGACGTCCGAATTCGTCGGAGAAGGCTTCAAGGACGGCACGAAGCGGGGGTACGGATTCATGTGGTGGCTCCGCAACAAGGGCAATGCAGCGCCTGCTGATAAAAAGTACGAGATGTATTCGGCTGTCGGTTCAGGCGGTCAACGCATCGTCGTCGTGCCGGAACAGAAGCTCGTTATCGCATTTACCGCCGATAACAGCGACAGCTTTTTCGCCGATAAGCTTATTGACGAGTACATCGTACCTTCCGTGCAATCTGCGAAGGCTCTGCCGGCCAACGAGCAAGCTAACGCCCAGCTGCAGGACCAAATCGCTCAATTCAAGCAAACGAGCGACGTAGCCAAGCAATAGCTTCGAGAGCTCGCCTTCGGCCTTCGGCAAATGAAGTAACCCTCCTGACCGATAAAAAAGCGGTTCAGGAGGTTTTTTTATTAGGTTCGCAAACTGGTTTCGTCGAGCGAAGCCGGTCAAAGCTTTTACCGGGGAGGATTTTGACTGGCTGTTTCGAGCGTGTTCGAGATCCCCCCGATTTTAGACGACGCTAAAGGCTGCTAATTCGACGTAGCTATCTAATATGCTCGGATTAGACAACGGCAAAGACTCTTATATGGCTCGAAATCAGCTGAAGCGGCTCATAAAGGGCAATTAGAAGACGATAGAGACACCTAAAATCGCTTTTTCTTTCGAAAACCACGAAATAGACGACGGTAAGGGCTCTTATCCAGTGGTGAGACCCGGCTGTGTACGGGAGACGCGATGGTATCCGCTGTGCAGGGAGTGAGCGACAGCGCCGTTCATCCGGCTTTTGTGCAGGGAGAGCGCGGCAGTACCGCTCCGCTCATCCGGCTTTTGTGCAAGAGAGCGCAGCGGCGCATCCTCGACCGTCCTAGAAGCTAGATCCGCTTACCCTATCGTCGGTTCGGCCGCGTGCTGCTGCCCCAAGCAGCCAGCTGCGTTTTTGCCGGCAAAAAAAAACGCTCCCCCGCACCGTGCGGGAGAGCGTCTTTTATGTATCCGTCTTCGATCAATGCATGACCCAACCGCCGTCGATATTGAGCAGCTGTCCCGTAACGAAGTCGCTGTCCGGCGAGGCAAGAAATACGAAACCGCCGACCATATCCGAGGGAAGTTCCCGGCGGCTGAAGCATTGCTCCTTCGCCAAGTAAACGGCCGACTCCGCCCGAGACTCCTCGTCGTAAGTCAACAGCTCCTGCTCGGTCAGAACCGCTCCCGGCGATATCGCGTTAACCGATATACCGTGCTCCCCGACTTCTCTCGCCAGCGCGCGGGTAAACCCGACGATGCCTCCTTTGGAGGCGACGTAATGCACGAACCCTTTTTGCCCCCTGAGAAAGGTGACCGACGAGACGTTGATGATTTTGCCGTACCGCCGCTCCTTCATATAAGGAAACACCGCTTTCGATAGAAGGAAGCATGATTTCAGATTGACGTTCATGACGCGGTCCCATTCCTCTTCGGTGATGGTGAACCATGTCTTGTTCGGATAAATGCCGGCGTTGTTGACGACGATGTCGACGCCTCCCCACACCGCTCCGACCTCCCGGATCATCCGCTCGACGTCCGCGGCGCTCGATACGTCGGCCTGCTGCATCATCGCTTGCCCGCCCGCCTCCAGAATCGCCGCAACCACCTGCTCCGCTTCCTCGGGCGTATTCCAGTAGTTCACCACGACTTTGGCGCCCTCGGCGGCATAAGCAAGACAAACCGCTTTGCCTATGCCCGTCGCTCCTCCGGTAACCAAGGCCACTTTATCCCGCAATTTCATTTGCCTCTCTCCCTCATCCTCAACGGACCAAGATGAATCGCTTCTACCTCCTATATCGGCAAACGGCCCGGATTAGCTGATACCCCCGCCCATTAAAGAAGGCTTGGCGCAACGGGTGTAATGGCTTAATACGCCTTTCCGCTTGAAATCGGGCCGCTGCCACGACTGCCGTCTCTCGTCCAAAACAGCGCCGATCTCCGCTTCGCTGCGGGCTTCCCCCTTGATTCCAATTATCGCGATCGAACGGTTCGGAATGTCGATGCGCACGCGGTCTCCGTTCTCGACGAGGGCGATCGTGCCGCCGTCAATCGCTTCCGGACACAAATAGCCGACGCACGGCCCCCGGGTTGCGCCCGAGAACCTCCCGTCCGTAACCAGCGACGTCGTCTTGGACAAAACCGGATCGGACGCGATCAATTCCGACATGAAGAACATTTCCGGCATCCCGGCGGCTCTTGGACCCTGATAACGAATAATGATGACATCGCCGGGCTGGATCGTTTTGTCCTTGTAGGCTTGAACCGCTGCGGCCTCTTCGTCGAACACAATAGCCGGCCCTTCGTGGACGAGCATCTCCGGGGCGACGGCCGTCGTCTTGATGATGCAGCCTTCCTCCGCTATATTGCCCTTGAGGAAAGCCATGGCGCCTTGCGTTTTGAGCGGCTTCTTCAACGTATAGATCACGTCCCGCCGGTTCAGCTTGTAATTGGCCAGGAACATTTCCGCATACCGCGGCATTTCGCTGGCTTTGTAGGCCTGCAGATTTTCCCTTACGGTCCGTCCGGTAACCGTCAACTGATCCAGGTGCAGCACCTCCTGCAGCTCCAGCATAACCTGAGGCACGCCTCCGGCGTACCAGAACAGCTCCGTCGGATATTTTCCCGCCGTCTTCGTATCGACGAGCACCGGAATTTGACGATGGATCCGGTCGAATAACGCAGCGTCGATGTTAACGCCGGCTTCGCCGGCGATCGCGATAAGATGCATGACCGCATTGAGCGAACCGCCGATCGCGGCGTGAATCATGATGGCATTCTCGAACGCTTCTCTCGTCAAAATGTCCGACGGACGAATGTTCGCCGCCGTCAATCGCATCACCTGCTGGCCGGCGTCCCGCGCAGACCGGCGTATTTCCGCGTTGGTCGCCGGAATTAGCGCCGACCACGGAAGCGCCAGTCCGAGCGCCTCCGCCATAACCTGCATCGTCGCGGCGGTCCCCATATACTGGCAAGCTCCGCAGGTCGGGCAGCAAGCGCGCTGGAACGCAAGAAACTCTTCTTTCGTCATCGTTTGCTCGCTGACCTTCACGCTCATGTGCCAGAGCTCCTCGTTCGACTTCATGCACGGCCCCGCTCCCATCGCTCCGCCCGGAACGTGGATGGCCGGAATATCCAGCCTCGCGATCGCCAGCAAATGTGCCGGAACGGCTTTATCGCCGGCCGATGTCAGCACCATCGCGTCGAACGGCGTCGCCCTGGCGTGAATCTCCACCATACCGGCGATCATGTCCCGCGAAGCAAGCGAGTAGCGCATCCCGTCATGCGCTTGGGCGACCCCGTCGCAGATGTCGGTCGTCGTGTAGACAGCCGGCTTGCCGCCCAGCTGCAGAACGCCTTTTTCCATCTCGCTTACCAGCTCGCCCAAATGGTACGAACTCGGATGGCTGTGCCCTTCCGTACTTTCCACCAATACTTGCACCCGGTCCAGATCGTCGACCGTCCAGTCCATGGACATACGCAGCGCGTCGCCTTCGAAGCTGATTTGTCTGACCTTTTGGCTCTTCAATTCGTCTTTCAACGTTATCCCTCCGCTCATGTCCAGGCTTTCTTCCAATCGAAATTGTCGTCAAACGGATAAAACGGCCGCTCGATCCGCTTAAAGGGCAAGCTGCGCAAATTGGCCGTACTGCTGCCGGGCGTATCCAGGATGAGCATGCTTGAGGAAATGACGCCGTAGCTCGATTTGAACTGAGTCGCCGACTTGACGAGCACGAGCTCCGCATCCTTCGGCTCCAGCCCCATGCAACGGTACATGGCTGGATCTCCCGTATAAACCTGCCGCTCCATCACCAGCAGCGATAGCTGCCCGATTTGCACAACCGCACATCGTCCCATATTCACCTGCAAATTCGTTTGAAAGCCGTCGCCGAAAACAAACACGCCTTCGCGAGCCGCCGTAACGATGCCTTCGATCTCCATCGGGCTTCCGTACCTCGCGTCGAGCGAATAGCCGACGGACAGCCGGATCCGCGAGCCTTCTCCCGCCGTAAATGCGGCTTCCGCGGCCGGAGCGTCCACAATATGGAGCAAACAGCGCAGCCGTTCGTGCGCACCCAGCTCGAGCAGCCGCTTCAGCACGAAGTTGCTGTCGCCGGGCGACCCTGCTCCCGTGCTGTCCGCCGAATCGGACATGATGATCGGCTCGTTCCCTTCGCGCCGGATCGCATGATCGACGACCTCCTCCACCGTGTGCAGCCGGATGTCGAAACGGTGCCTTCGTTCCCATGCCAGCTCGGCAAGCCGCTCCGCTTCGCGCTCCGCCCACGCTTTATCCTCGGCCACAACGACGACCGCAAAACCGAGCTCGCCGATATCGAGCCACGGCTGCAGCTGGAACAGAGAGGTCACCAGCGACCGCCCGTCTTGTTCGCCGAGCTGCGCTTCCGCAATGAGCTCATGCATGGGACCGTCGGTCGTCTGATGATTTTCGGCCGGGAGAATCATCGGCACTTTGCGCAGCACCGTAACGGGTCGCACTTCCTTCCGTGCCAGAGCGAATAGCAGCTTGGCGGCCCGGATGCCCGTCTCGAAATGATCCACATGCGGAAATGTCTTGTAGCCGACCAGCGCGTCCGCCTGCTCCGCCATTAGCCGGGTTACGTTGGCGTGGGAATCCAGCGTCACAACGATGGGAATATCCCTGCCGACAAGCCTTCTGACCTCCGCCAGCAGATCGCCCGCCGTATCGTCGCATCCTTCCGCAACCATGGCCCCGTGAAACGCCAAAAACACCCCGTCGGCCTGTCCCGCGTTTGCGATCTCGGTCAGCAGCTTCCTCTTGAGCGACTCGTACGCCTCCCGGAGCAGTACCCCGCCTGAAATAGCCTGCGTATAGAAGGACGGTGCGATTTCGATCCCGCCGTCCTCTTGGGCCGCGCGGTAACAGCCGCCGATCTCGTTCCGCACGGCTTTCATGCGCTCCATCTCGGCACCCGTCAGGAACGCAAGATTGCGAAAATAGGCTTCCGAGCTCGGATACAGGCTAAAGGTATTGCTTTCTTGAATAATGCCGCCTGCCACAATCCTCATTTCATCCCTCAACTCCCATTTCGGACATTATCCGCTCGTCTGAACCAAGGATAAACGCCATTCGGCTTCTTTGAAGCCAGACGTTTACCTAGAAATGGAACAATCAGCGGAGGAAATACTTTCTGACATTTGAACAAGAAGCTGTCGCTTTTTTTGCTTAAAGCAGATCATCTAACGCCATCATAACGATTTAATTTGAATATTGTCAACAATATTTTATTAACCATATATAAAAATTGATGCTGTTGTTGACAATCCTCCCCCGCTCTCGTACTGTAAACGGAAAGGACTCATGCTGGAGGGGTTTCGTTGGGCAAGTTTACATTCATGCAGCAAACCAACATTTCGCTCAGAGAAAAGGTGGTCATCGATATACGCACCGCCATATTAAGCGGCAAGCTTCAGCCCGGCGAGCGGTTGAAAGAAGCGGATATCGCCGATCAAATGGGCATTAGCAAAGGCCCCGTGCGGGAAGCGTTCCGGCAGTTGGAGCGCGAAGGGCTGCTGATCACCCAGCCGTACAAGGACACCGTGGTAGCCGACACGGACGGCGAAGAAGTGCGGGATCTCGTTATTCCGATCCGGTTTCATTTGGAATGGTTCGTCATCGAGAAATACAGCTCGGCGATGGACGAAGTTTTCTTCGAGAAATTGCAGCAAATCGTGCGAGAGATGTCCCAGCACGCGGAGGAAGGCCGGATGGACCGGCTGGTCGAGCTCGATCTGCAATTCCACGAAACGATCATCTCCGTTGCGACCGAACGCACCCTCCAATTGACATGGAGAAGCATCTTCAATCAGATGAAGCTGCATTTTATGAAAAACTTGCGCTACTTCAACAAAGACGAGATTGTCGCCGACCACCAGAAGCTACTGGAACGGCTGCGAACGAAGGAGCCGGCGCTCATCCGCGACGAGCTGATCCGCCATATGGACGGCAACGAGCATTTTCTTTATTCGAGCCGCAAGGAATAATGTAACGAACCTCCCGGGTGCGCGTATATACTGCGTAAGAAGATTGTAACGGAGGGCAAGCCCATGTACGAGCAACAAATCCGCAGAGAGCTGCTGCAGTGGGAGCGGAATCTGCTTAAGCCGCCGGGCCTGCTGGAGAAGACGGCCAAGAAGGTCAGCGGCAAAATCAACGAGAAAATTCCCGAAAAAGTGCATAACCTCATAACCGGTACGGTGAAAGGGATCGTCAGAACGTCCTTATTCGGCGCGGAATTCACGCCTAACGAGAAGGTTTTGCACGGATTAAGCTTGGCGGACCGCGACCGGAAGGCCGACGAGGTCATTTCCTTGTACAAGAAGATCGCCGCGGCGGAAGGGGCAGGCACGGGAGCCGGAGGCATTTTGCTGGGGGTCGCCGACTTTCCCGCGCTGATAGCTATCAAGATGAAAATGCTATTCCAGCTCGCCCACGTGTACGGCTTCGACACGCATTACGAGAGCGAACGCCTCTTCCTGCTATACGTCTTCCAGCTCGCCTTCTCAGGGCAGGACGCCAAGCCAGCCATTTACCGTACCGTACAAAACTGGGCGGAGCGCGATCCTCTAGCCGGTTTGCCGAGCGCGGACAGCGTCGATTGGGAGCAATTCCAGCAGCAGTACCGCGATGCCATCGATTTGCGCAAAATGCTGCAGCTCATCCCCGGTATCGGCGCGATCGTCGGCGCATGGGCGAACTACGGGCTCCTCGATGAGCTCGGAACGGCGGCCAAAAACAGCTTCAGACTCAGAAGGCTCGGTTGATTTTCGCGCATCTGCCAGGTAAAGTGAGGAGATCGTCCACTCTTTAGCAAAGGCAGGGATTAGGCATGGCCGCTGAAAGTAATTTTATGCCCGTATTCGCGAGGCTGAAGGACATATTGAAGACCTATGAGCCGCAAATGGATGTCAAAAGCGATACGAGCGACAGCTACTATTTGGATACGCATCGCATTCATCCGCTTACCAAGAAACCGGCATTTTTCGGCGCGGTAAGCATAAAGAAAAACTACGTCAGCTTTTATTTGATGCCTGTCTACGGCTGCCCCAGGCTGCTCGACGGCATTTCGGACGGCTTGAAGAAACGGATGCAGGGAAAATCCTGCTTCAACTTTAAAGAAATCGACGAAGGCTTGTTCGAGGAGCTGACGGCACTAACGCGGAGAGGCTTCGAGGTGTACGACAGCGAAGGCCTGATTTAACCCGGGGAAACACTGCGGCTGCGTTCCATACGTTCAGCCCCCCTGTAATTGCATAGCCACCCGTGGCCGGCCGTTTACGTTTACGCTGCCGGCGGAATGATTCCGCATCAAAAAAAGCGAGACAACCGGATACCGACCGGAGCCTCGCTTTTTTGGCTTTCCTTACGTGCCCTCTTGCTTTGTTCCCTCTAGACGCGTTCTTCCGGCGCATGCTCGTCTTGGGCTTCCACGGCACCGTTTTCCAGCCGCAGCCAGGATTCAAATCCGCGCTCGCCCGCCGTCAGCTTGATCACTCTCGCTCCCCGCGGAAAGCCTTCCCGGCCGTACGTGCTGTATCCGCCTGCCCTTCCGTAGCAAAGCCGAATGCCGTGCAGCTCTCCCCAAAAGTCGTTGACATGGTCATGACCGACGAACGTGCCCGTCACATCGCCATTCTCGAGCATGGCTGCAAATAGGCCGGAGTTCACCTTGGAGCTGCATACGTTCTCGTATTTGGAGCCGTAGCATGTCTCTTTCTCCCATACCTCCGCGTATTCGGGGAGCGGAATATGAAAGAAAGCAAGCGATGGCAGCGGGTTTCCTCCGTTCAGCGCCTTGTATGCCGCCGACTGTTTGTTATACCAAGCGATCTGCGACGATTTCACCCAATCATAGCCGCCGATTTCCGGCGCGTATGCTCCCGAATCCAAAAAATACAGAGCAGCCTTTACCCGTTCATCGCTTCGCGACGCCAGCTCCACGACATAGTTGCCGACGCCGTGCACCTCGTCCGGTCCCGCTTCGCCGACGCCGTATTCGCTGCGCTCCTGAACCTCCATGAGCTGCTTGCTGGTAACGGCGAGCGTCCCGCCTTCATCGTCATGATTGCCGAATACGGCCGCCCATGCAAGCCCCCGCTCTTCCACGGCCGCAACCGCCTGACGATAGGCGCTAACCGCATCCTCGCATACCTTGCCGTAGACCGTATCGCCCGTATACACGACCAGATCCGGCTTCTCGGCATCGAGCACAAGCTCCATCAGCCGCCTGCTTTGCAGATCCGCTTCTTCCCCTTTTTCTCCCCAGTGGATATCGGTAAATTGAACGATCTTGAACGTCCCGTCTTCCCGAAAATGAAGCTTCTTCGCCATTCCGGATTCCTCTCCTTCGTCGTATCCCAATCTATCGGCTTTGCCTTGACTTCTCCCCCTATTCTACCTAAACGCCTTAAATAACTCAACAACAAACAACTAAAAACAACAAAAACAACTTTTTTTCTATCGAAAATCCCAATTCTCTTACTATCACGATATGGACGGCATCGGAACATTATGCAGCAGAGCTCCCTGTTTTCTTCGTCAGATGGCGGAATGCCGTTCCAATCTAACAAGCTGCTTTGGGAGCCGTTCGCTGCCCTGCCGTACAATGCTCGCGCTTAGCGACTACGGAGCTTCGCATTCAAGCTAGAACGCCGCAGCCAAGGCTCTAAGCCAAAGCTGCGGCGTTCTAGCCGGCGTTATACCCAAGCATCCTGATCGTAGCCGCGCACTTCCCAATAGCCAAAATGCTCCTTCTCGACCAGTTCGATTTTGTTCAGCCATTTGACCGATTTATAGGCGTACATCTTCGGTACGATGAGGCGAACCGGACCGCCCAGCTTTTGCGGGATCAGCTTGCCGTCAAGCAGCACTGCGACCATCACGTCGTCCATGCGCGCTTGCTCGAGCGACAAGCAGTCGGTATAAACGCCGTCTCCCGAGTAGAGCTTGACGAATTTCGCCTTCGTTTTCAGCCCTGCCTCGTCCAGAAACTGCGACAACTGTATGCCTTCCCACGTGCAGCTGTTCACCGACCATCCCGTTACGCAGTGAAAGTCGCTGACCTGCACCTTTCGCGGAATCGCTTGGAACTTCTCCCAGTTCCACGTCTGGGGCTTGTCGACAAGTCCCGTTACCTCGAAGCTCCAGTTATCCGACGTAAAAACAGGCAGCTCCGTTACGGTATAGATGCGGAATTGTCCTCTGGCCCCGCCGCCTGCAGGCGGCACGGACTCCGCCTGCGGCTGCGGCTCGGGCAGCATCTTATTGACGTCCCCGATCGAATGATCCGTAAGCGGAGCACCCCCGGTATCGAAGGCCCCCTTCATCCAGCGGTAAAAGGCCGGGCCGACGACGACAAGCAAGGCGGCAGCCGCACCCAGCCGGAGAAGCGTCCGCCGCGAGAGCAGAGGCCGGTCCAGCGTCGAATAGTCGATTGCCGGCCGCTGAGGGTCTTCTGCTGGGGGAGCATATGCGGCAGGCTTCTGCAATCCCGCCCCCATGCGGTGTTTGACGGCTGCTTCGCGTTTGTCCTCCCGTTCGATCCTCTTTAAGTACCGGCTGCGTGAAATCGAATGATAGGCGGCATACGGAACGCCGACCCATGTAAACAAATCGTGAATCACAAGCGCCGTATTGCTCCAAGCCGGCGGCAGCGAACGAAACTGCCACAGCACTATCCCGCTGACGCTCCATCCGGCCAGCAGAACCAGCACGACCCACAGGTTGCTGATTTGAGCCGTTTTGCCCTGCAGCTGACGCAAATGCTTGGCGATGAGCGGCACGTACAAAGCCACGACCACGACGGAGGCGATGCCCAGCACGATATGCAGCTGCTTCAGAAGTACGCGCAGCGCGCCAAGGTCGCCACGTATCGAAGGAATGTACAGAATGACGCCCGATACGGCAAGAAGAAGCACCAGCCAACCGTTCCAAGCATGCAAAGCTTTCAGTTTCTTGCCGTACGGCTGTTTCACCCATTCCCTAAACCGATCCATCCCGCTCACCATCCTTTCGTTTCTTCACATTCACGGCAGCTTTCTTCCCGAATATCCGATTGTTCGAGCTTCGAGCTTCGAGCCCAATATCCAAATAATCGCCCATCCATAGAGCTGTTATCCTTAACTTTAGCGGCAACAGCTTAAACGCACCTAACGATTGTATTACAAATGTCTTACATTTTTGCCGGGCGGCACCGTAAACCAGAACAGGCTGCCCTGTCCGGGCGCGCTTTCGGCTCCAAGCTTCCCGCCATGCAGGTCTACGATCGATTTGGCGATGGACAGTCCGAGTCCGGAGCCGCCGCTTTCCCGGCTGCGCGACCGATCCGAACGGTAAAAACGTTCGAACAAGCGGGGCATGTCATCCGGGGCGATCCCCTCGCCTTCGTCACGCAAGCTGAACCGTATCTGTCTATCGTCACCCATAGCTACTTGCAGCCGGAGCAAACCTCCTTCGGGAGAGTGACGAATCGCATTCGTAAGCAAATTGGTAAGGACGCGTTCGATTTGCAGAGGCATCACGAGAACCGGAGGGAGCATCTCGGCCATCTCGACGCGTATCTCAAGCCGCTTCCCTTCGATTTGCAGCGCATGCCGCTCCAGAACGTCAAGCAGCAGCTTATCGGCGGGGTAAGGTTCCGGAACAAAAGCGACCGCTCCTGCTTCCAATCGGGACAGCTGGAACAGATCGTCGATTAGCAGATTAAGCCGTCCCGTTTCCAGCCTGATCGTATGCATATACCGGGCAAAGGTTTCTTTGTCTTCGGCGAGCTCATCCTGAAGCGCTTCCACAAAGGCTTGTATGGAAGCCATCGGCGTGCGCAGGTCATGGGATACGTTCGCTACAAGCTCCCGTCTGGCGGCCTCCGAGGCGCGCAAGCGCTTGAAGTTCTCGTCGAGCTTCCGGCTCATTTCATTCAGCTGGCCGGCGAGCAATTTCACTTCGGAAGGACCTTGCCCCGGCGCCGTTTCCAGAAAATCGCCTTCGGCAATCCGCTTCGTTTGGGCCATAAGCCCGCGAATCGAACGCTCGACCGGACGAATCATCATATAGTGGACGGCAAACGACAAAAAACCCGCTCCGATCGTCACGCCTGAGATCCAAGCAAGCTGCCTGAGCGACAACGCCATTTGCATATAGCCGAAAGCCAAACAAAGGAGAACGACAGCCATGCTTACGCCGTTAGCGATGAGCAAATAAGAGCGAAGCTTCAAACCCGCTCACCTCCGTCGAACTTATACCCGATCCCCCATACCGTTTTGATATAGCGGGGCTGGGACGGAACCGGTTCTATTTTCTCCCTAAGCCTTCTGATGTGCACCGTTACGGTAGTCGTATCCCCGTAATAGTCGGTATTCCAAATCCGGTTCAGCAGTTGGTTGCGTGAGAAAACTTGCTCCGGATGCCCGGCAAAAAGCGCCAAAAGCTCGAACTCCTTGACCGTCAGCTCCACCGTCTGTCCGTTTACCGCAACTTGCCGGGTCCGCGTATTGATCTCGATGCCTTCGTACAAGAGTAAATGTGCGGCTGCTTCGGCCGTTTCGCTCTTCAGCGGGCGGTAATACCTCCGCAGGATCGCCTTTACCCGAAGCACCAGCTCGCGCGGGCTGAACGGCTTCGTCATGTAATCGTCGGCGCCCATCGTCAAGCCCATCAGCCTGTCGATTTCCTCGCCTCTCGCCGTCAACATCAGGATAGGAATTTCCTGCTCGTTGCGGATTTCCTCGCACACCTGCCACCCGTCCACGCCGGGCATCATGACGTCCAGCACGACGAGATCGGGGTTTTCTTGCCGCCATAACCGGATCGCGGCTTCGCCATCCGCCGCCACGACGACACGGTAGCCTTCCCTCTCTAAGTATTTCGCGACGATTTCCGTCATATTCGCTTCATCGTCCGCTACCAGAATCGTATGCCCCACCGTGCCTTCCTCCTTAGCAGCAAACTTCGCCGTTCAGCGCCTCGAAATTAAGCCTCCAAATGCTCCGTACAGTTATACAACGTGCACGCCCATTCGCCCTCGGCCTGCTCCTTCGATTGACGGACTACGCTGATCGACGTATTGTGCAGCGGCGTGATTTCGATATTTTTGACAAGTCCGGACAGAATCGTGCGAATCCAGGCGCCATGGCTGACAACAAGAATGCGGCTCCCCTCGTGCTTGCGGGCAATCTCGTGCACAGCCTGCAGCCCTCGTCCCAGCACTTCTTCCAGCGGCTCCTCGTCATGATCGAGCTCCCGCCAGCCGGAGCCCCATTTCTCAATACGTTCCTGCTCGGTCGTGCCGTCGAGCCTGCCGTGCGTTTTCTCCCGCAGCCGAATGTCGTGCCCCGTTACTTCGATCTTCTTAGCTTCGGCTATGATGGCGGCGGTACGGCTTGCCCGCGACAAATCGCTTGCATATATATAGTCCCACTTCTCGGAAGCAAGCCTTCGTGCGACCTGCTCCGCCTGTTTAAGACCCGCTTCGTTAAGAGGTACGTCGTGCGAGCCCTGAGCCCGCCCTTCCAAATTCCAATCCGTCACACCGTGCCTGACAAATCCGATAATCGTCATCGCTTGACTCTCCCTGCCCGATTTTTTTCTATCTATCTATCTATCTCTTGCTGATTTCCACTGTTAAAACTGTTGACCGATCCAGAGGCCGAGCCATGCCAGAACGAGCCCGAGCGTATAGCTTCCCCCCAAATAAAACGCCAGTCCGATCGCATCGTTGCTTTTTAGTAAAGTAAGACCCTCGTATTTAAAAGCAGAAAACGTAGTGAACGCTCCCATGAAGCCGGTAGCTAGCAGAAACCACCAGGCCGTGTCCTTCAATCCGCTTCCAAGCAGCAATCCGATAAGCATAGAGCCTATCATATTGACGACGAACGTCCCTAACGGGAAGCGCATCGGAAACGTACGAACGAGCCATCCGGCGAGCAAAAAGCGGGAGACCGCCCCGACGGCACCCCCGCCCGAAATGAGCGCAAGCTTAACGAGCAGCATCATGAGGAACGCCCTCCTATGGCCTTGCCGGAAATCGCCGCAAGCCTTGAGCCTAACCAAGCCGCCAGCAAGCCGCCCCAAAAGCTGATCACCACATACGCCATCGCTTCTTGCTTCAGTCCTTCCCGCAGCAGCTCCACCGTCTCGATACTGAACGTCGAGAACGTCGTGAACGAGCCGATCAACCCGGTAGCGATTCCCGTGCGAAGATAAGGATGTATCGACTCGTAGCGGCTGAACCGCGTAAGAAACCATCCCAGCGCTATGCAGCCGGCCACATTGATAAGCAGCGTACCCAGCGGAAAAGGCGATGCCCATAAGCCATGGACAAGAATACCTGCCCCATAACGCAGAAGCGCTCCGACCATACCGGCCGAAGCGACGATTGCGAGCATGATCCCCTGGTTTATTTTTCCCATTGCTCCGCCCATGTTTGCACTTCATCCATAACCGGCTGCAGCGCTATGCCTTTCGGGGTCAGTTCGTATTCAATGCGAACCGGCGTCTCCGGATACACCTTGCGCGTAATGATTCCCGCGGCCTCCAGCTCCTTGAAGCGTTCGGATACCATCCGGTCGCTCATGCCGGGGATCATTTCGGAAATATCTTTAAAGCGCTTCGGTCCGCTGAGCAGCACCCGAATGATCAATCCTGTCCATCTTTTGCCGAGCAGCTCAAAAGCGGATTCGAATTTGGGACACAACGAATGTTCCGTCATGTTGAATCAACTCCTTATACATAAGCGAGCGTTGCCGCTCACGATGTTTTATTATTGTTTATTTTATCACACCCCCTTGACAAAAGTAAGTAGTGATTTTAGAATAACTAACATAAAGTAAGTCAATTACTTTAATATATAAAAAGGGAGAGGTTATTTATATGATGGCATTAGGTTTGCTTCTTATTCGTTTGGTGATCGGATTGACGTTCGCGGCACACGGTACGCAAAAGCTGTTCGGCTGGTTCGGCGGGTACGGCCCGAAAGGAACGGGAGGCTTTTTTGAATCGATCGGCATTAAACCGGGCGTTACGATGGCGGTTCTCGCGGGGCTCGCGGAGGTTGCAGGCGGCTTATTGTTCGCTGCCGGCTTGTTGACAGGCGTGGGCGCCGCTCTCATCGTTCTGACGATGCTCATAGCGATCGTGAAAGTGCACGGCCAGAACGGCTATTGGGCGACGGCGAACGGCACCGAATACAACTGGGCGCTAATCGTCATTGCCGTAGGCGTAGCATTGATTGGCGCAGGCGACTATTCGCTTGACGCGCTGATCCTGTAATCAACCTTGCGATTTCATCAGGCTTAGCATGTGCAAAAGGGGCGGCTGCTATGAAGCTCACGCCGCCCAATCCAAACGGAAGCTGTCTCGAAGCCATTGAATTGGCGGAGGGACGGCTTCTTTTTAACAAGCCTCGCAATAAGCCTTTACAACCAAGCTCTACAACCAAATGCTGCAACCAAACCCTACAACCAAACCCTACAACCAGCCCCTACAACCAAGCTCTACAACCAAACCCTACAACCAAACGCCACAACCAAACCCTACAACCAAACCCGACAACCAAACCTTACAACCAAACCCTACAACCAAACCCGACAACCAAACCCGACAACCAAACCCTACAGCCAAATCCTACAGCCAAACCCGACAACCAAACCCTACAACCAAACGCCACAACCAAACCCTACAACCAAACCCGACAACCAAACCTTACAACCAAACCCTACAACCAAACCCTACAACCAAACCCTACAACCAAACCCGACAACCAAACCCTACAACCAAACCCTACAACCAAACCCGACAACCAAACCCGACAACCAAACCCGACAACCAAACCCGACAACCAAACCCGACAACCAAACCCGACAACCAAACCCGACAACCAAACCCGACAACCAGCCCTTCTTTACCTAGCCCCTCCAGTATTTAGAGTGTCATTACAAATAGTGAACGCAAGTTCACTGTTAGTGAACCTACATTCACTATTCGAGTTCAATCGGGTGCTTCCATGCGAGATAGTGAAGAAAACTTCACTAATAGTGAACTTCACCGCCAAATAGTCGCGTTTGCTTCACTATCTGCCCGGAAAAGGGAGAATGGAGTAAAAATAGTGAACTTAATTCACTAATACTGAACCCAGGTTCACTCGGGAACATGCGCGTCCCAACACAAGCGAAAAACCAACAAAAGAAGCCGTTCCTCAGGCCTTCCAGACCTTCGGTCGATGCTAGCGGCGCAGCTGAAAACGGCTACAAAGGGAGTAAGGACGTGCATCGGAAAAGGGCATCGGAAAAGACCCTGCGGACTCCGTTAAAACCGTATCTTTTTCATTCATCCAATCACGAGAGGCTCCCATTCTCCCTGTTGCGATTTTCGAGCCGCTTCTCCTAAAAACGCAGGCTGCTTCGTCATTCGACAAAGCAGCCTGTGTTCAACTCAATTTATAGAAACGCATCGCATTTAATCCGAACAATTGGTCCATCGAGAACGCGTCGAACGTTTCCGGCAATACCCGTTCCAATGCCTGATACGTTTGCGAATAATCGGCGGCAAGCAGACATACCGGCCAATCGCTGCCGAACATGACACGCTCCGTACCGAAGACGTCTATCGCGTGCGTAATATAAGGCTTCAAGTCGGAAGGCTTCCATTGCTGATGATCCGTCTCCGTCACCATGCCGGACAGCTTGCAATAAATGTTCGGAAACTTGGCGATCTTCGCCATCTGTTCTTTCCACGGGTACAGCTTGCCCGATTTAATGTCGGGCTTGGCGATATGATCGACAACGCCGCGCAAGTCGGGCACCTGTTCAAGCATCTCCAGCACATGCGGCCAGTGGCGGGTATTCATGAGCAGATCGACCGGAAAACGGTCTGCCGCCAATCGCTTGAGCGCCTTAACTACCTGCGGCTTAACAATCCAGCGATCGTCCGCCTCTTCCTGCATCATGACGCGAATCCCGACGAAATACCGGTTTTGCAGAAGCCTCTCGTAATCGCTAAGCCAGCTTTCCGACTCCAAGTCGAGCCATCCGACCGCACCGGCAAGAGTCGGTTCTTTCTCGCATAGCTCGAGCAAAAACTCCGTTTCCTGCACCGTTTGCGCAGCCTGTACGACGATCGTGCGCTGAATGCCGCACTTTTCCAATTCCGGGCGAAGCCGGTCCGGCATATAATCGTCGTATAGCACGCCCGCTTCCGGCGTCAACCAGCCGTAATCTCCCCGCTTAAGCAGCCAATAATGCTGGTGAGCATCAATACGCATCTTCCCGCTTCTCCCCTTGTCAGATAAGTTTGCGCAGAACTACCGAGTCTTAATCCTAATGATGACATGTTTTCCGTCCTGCCGCAACCGCTTTCCTATACATCAGGGATAAGCTCGAAAACCCGATTAGGGCATATCACGCTCCAAACTATGCAGGGTTTCTAGTTAAGCCTGCTAAACCCTTGCTGCGCTTTCTCCACCTCCATTAGCTCATTCATATCGCCGCTGTTCAGCATGCCGGCAAGTTCAGCGAATACTTCGCCGATCGCTTGCCCGTAAGATGCGAGAATCTCAGGCGTATGCGCCAACGTCGGATAAATAACCGTCCCAGCCAAAAAACCTCTGCTCAGCATTTTGATCGTATACAGCGTCTTCAACTTTCTCGCATATTCGCCGGTAAACTCGAATTTCGCCAAGCAAGGATACCCTTCGCCCACATGGACGGGGAGACCGGATTGCAGCCCATTTGTTTTCCATGCGCGCATAACCGCCGATCCTGCTTCCGCAACGATGCCCGGAACGTTCACTGCCCGCATCCGCTCCAGCGTTGCCAGCGCCGCGGCCGGACCAATGCTTTCCGTCCAATAGGTGCTGCTGATGAAGCTTCGATGCGCCCCATCCATCGCTTCGCTCGTTCCGATTACCGCTCCGATCGGATGGCCATTGCCCAGCGCCTTTGCAAAAACGGCGATATCCGGATGAACGCCCAGCTTCAGATGGGCGCCACCCAAATGAAGCCGCCAGCCGATCGTGATTTCGTCGAAAATGAGCAGCCCGCCGATTTGATGTATCGTATCTCGCACATGCTCCAGAAAGCCGGATTCCGGATCGTTATATCGGCAGGGCTCCATCATAACCGCAGCCAGCCGGTCTCCATATTGTTCGATCAACCGATCGAACGCCTGCCGGTCGTTAGCCCGAAACGTGACCGTCGTCCCTCTCAATTCGTCCGGTACGCCCGTCGGGTTCAGTCCCGACATCAAATGTCCTTTCAAGGCGTCGTCCTCACCGAGGTTTGCCGCCAAATACCAGTCGTTCCAGCCGTGGTAGCCGCAAACGGCTACGATTGAGCGGTTTGTCGTAGCGCGGGCGATCCGAACGGCTACGGAGCAAGCTTCCCCTCCCGTCCTCGTATACCGGACCTGCTGCGCCCAGGGATGAATATCGAGCAGCGTTTCAGCCAGCTCTACTTCTTCCGGCGGATTGAGCGTACTCATGCTGCCGAGATTGATCCGCCTTTTGACGGCACGGGTTACGGCCTCATCGCGGTACCCAAGCAAGCAGGAGCCGATCCCGTTCGTGGACATATCGTAGTAATGCTTGCCGTCGAGATCCCAAACCTCGCATCCCCGAGCCTCGCTGAAGTAGGCCGGCCACTTGCCGGGAGCCAGCTGCTCCGGCCTTTTGCTTAAAAGCTGCGTGCCGCCCGGGATAATCGCTTTGGCCGTCCGGTACAACTGCTGCGTCCGGTTTTCCTCGGGACTTGCCTGTTTCGTTAACCGCATCGCATTATCGTAAAAAATATGCTCAATATCCGACTTGTTGAGTCCGATCATATCGGCTGCCGACTTCAAAGCCCGGAGCGATTCCAAACCGACAAGCGTCGGCGCGGTACGGCCGGCACGCTCCCAATCCAGCGTTTCCTTCTGCATCCAGAAGAAGCCGTTTCCGACCGTGACGGCCTTGCCCCTGATCGCCGAGATGGGGAAATCGCTGCCCCACATCAGCTTCTCCGGCCCGAACTCGTACAGAACGGGCGCAATCGCCTCAGCCTCGCAAACGGCGGACATGTCGAAATACACGTTGTCCAATCCTCTAAGCGTTTTGACGCTTTGCGCATGAAGAGCGTGAAAGCTTCGGCCGGCATGCGCCAGCACGCATTTGGCATTCGGGTAGCGGCTGCAAAAGTCGCGAAGCTGCCTCTGATTTTCCGGATCATCCATCGCGGAATCCTTGACGATATGCAGCATTAGGATAAGTCCATGCCGATCGGCCAATTGCCAGAAGCGTTCCGGCAGGAACTCATCGATCTCGGAGTCGGCCGTCGTCTGCCTGGAGCTGAAGCAATGATACGGCTTGAAGCCTACAATTTTATCATTTTGCAAAAAGATGCTTATTCGCTCTTCCGAATACTCCGGCGAAACGAGCAGCAACCCGCGGCTGCTCGTTTCTTCCTCCAATTGTTCGATTAAATATCGATTCGCCTGATCCAGATCGCAAGACTTAAACGGTGCCGGAAACAGCAATCCGCCTTGAATCTGTCTCCCCAGCAGCTGCTCGACGGAGGAACGCCAGCGTGAGACGGACATTTCCTCTTCTCCCTCGGACCATATCGATGCGGCTTGCAGATGGAGATCCTTGACCCTCCAAATATGCGCATGCGCATCGAAAATACGCTCGGGCACAAAGCCCTCAAGCTGCTCCCTTACCAGCAAATCCCGCTCTGTGTATGTGAAATGATCCCGCATCTCCATGTCCCCCGCTATTATTTTTGTTGCACTGAATAAAGACGATAGATCACCATCGCGCTTTCGGCGCGCGAAGTAGGGGCATTTCCCAGTCATCCCCTGCAGCGGTATATACATAAGTGGGAGCGCGTTCCATGTAGCCATGTGAATTCGGCAGCACAAGATCAAAACGGCCTTTACCGCTCAAATCATTGTCCATAATTCGGCGTATCATTCCGCTCGCATCGACAAACAGATTGTCGCCCCCGCCGGCTATAATCCCAAAAACTTGATTGCATTTTCGCGCGCAATCTTATTAAACACGGTTTCGCTGATTTTGTTCGAATCCCGCCATTGAATCAGCGTGTCGACCAAATCCACCGGCATCGTCTTCGTACAAATATCGGTTCCAAAGAACAGCCGGTCCTGGAATTCGGTGAGGAACTTCGGACCGTACTCGGGATCGCGGGCTATGGCGTTATGGGCCGTAAAATCGGATAAATCGCCGTACAAATTCGGATATCTGCGGAACAGAACCGGGACGACTCCCTCTTCCTCGATCGGGCCGCTAGGCAATCTGCCCGTTTGACCTCCATTCAATTTGAAAATAAACGAGCGCTCTCCCGGCGTGCGAAGCCGTCCGATTTCCGCCCAGAACACCGGACCATGCCCGAATATAGCCAAATTCGGGAACCTTTGCAGCGTATGCTCCAGCTGCGGCAAACCGGGATCGTCATACAGACCGAAATCTCCCGTCTTCTGATCGGAGCCGTCGAAGACGATCGGAAGACCTACGCGTTCCGCGCACCGGAATAAATTTTGTACAAGGGGGTCCATCAATTCGGCGTTGAGCATCACTTCTCCCACCCCTTTGCAGCCTTTCTCCTTATAATAGGCAAGCACCTTATCTAGCGGTGCCTCCGCCGAGTTGGTCAAAGCCCGCGGATCGATATTGCAGTAGGGGATGAACCTGTCGGGATATTGCGCGGCCATATCCAGAATATCCTCGTTGGCTTGCGGAAAATAAATTTCCGGGCTGACGATCGGCAGCAAGACCCCCTTCTCGATCCCTAGTTCGTCATAGCGCTGGATCAGTTCCTCCGCCGTGCAGAATTGAACGACGAAAGGCACTGGCTTTCGGTATGCATGAGCATGAATGTCGATAAACATGTATGTTCCTCCTTATATTGGTGTAACATCTTGCTTCAACCATGCAAGAAATGCATCGTCGAACCACTCTTCCGGGTTTTTCTTGAATGCCGCCAGTACATTGTCGACGTACTCATCGGCCTTGATGCTCGTAAAAAGCGAGTTGCCGCACTTGGTATATGTGATCAGGCCAAGCTCATGCAACATGGCTTGCGTTTTCACCGTATCGTGAAACGGCCATACTCCAGGAACATTATGTCTGGCCAGCTTCGACATGGCTGCGCATTTTTTCCCGGGATCGCGTATCATGCTGCAATAATGCTCCACAAGCGCGTATTCCGCAAAATGCTTGAACGTATTATAGAGCGTATCGATGCCGATAAAGACGATTCTCGCTTTATGCAAATACATCTTTTGCCACGGAGACGAATACGAGAAGCAATAATCGCCGAAGACGCCCATTCGCGGACCGTAAGCGGAATGCTCGCTTGTGATCTCGGCTGCCCGTTTTCCCCATGCGGCAACCGAATGCGTGGCCTGATCGCTCCGGATGCTGTCCAGCAGCAGACGGAACGTTTCGGTAATGTTTCCGACGTCGGAGGGGGAATGGCGGATATCCCAGTTGCGGTAGGCGTTTGCAAAATCCCGCTGCACAAGCGTCGGAAACACGACGGTGCCGCTTTCCGTGACCGCTTCCTTGATCGCGTCGATCACGCTAAGGGGACCGCCGATAACGCGGCCAAAGCTTTTTAACGAAGAATGAACGAGCGCAATATCCGACGGTGCGACTCCAACTTCTTGAAAAGCGCGGACGATGTCCGCTTTGGAAACGCTCGGCACCGATTCGCTACTCATGAAATCCCTCCTGAAAGCTGCCGCTGCACATGAAGGCAGTTGAGCACCTTTTCTTGAATATCCTGACGTCTGTAATAGTAATGATTCGTCGCTTCGTAGCCGATCCGCGAATCCATGCTTACGAGTGCATACAACGATTTGGCCAATTCGAGCTCTTCCTCGACAATATCGACCAGACGGCTCCGCAGCTTGCTGCTCGCATCCACGTCCTCTTCCTGAAGGTACCGGTCACGGACAATGACGAATGAAATTTGCATAGCGGTGCTGCGGAAATGATAATAAGCGCCCATTGCCGTATGGAGAAGCTCCGTATAATCCTTTTGGCTGCCGTCCGGCACGACCGCTTCCGCTTCCAGCAATTGGTCCAGGCCCGCCTTCCATTGCTGCGACAGGAGCTGAAACTGCTTCTCGAACCGCTCAACCGTATATATGTTTTTCCAAGTGCTCAGATCGTCGTAGGGAAAGCCCACCATCGTTGCTCTGTAGCCGGTCGGCGTAAGGTACAACAAATTCGCCGGTCCCGAGTTTTGCGGGCCCGTATAGAGAGTTGTGATATGAAAAGGAAACTGCCGGAAGGCTTCGCTCATCCGACCGATCGCCGCGGCGATCGGCTCCGCCGCTTCGCCGAACTTACGCCTCAGCAGCTCCACTTTGCCGGACAATGCCGGTAATCCCGAAGCAACGGCTTCCGAACCGAGTGAACCGGTCACGGACGTTTCCCAGTAATATTCGGAGGCCAACTCGAGATTGGGAGACGGGTATCCCCCCAGCGTCCAGCTTAACATCAGTCCCGTGACTCCGGACTCGAGCAAACCGTTCAAATGCTCCTCAATCAGATCCAGTACAGGCAAATAAGGAACGGCGGAGCATTCCCAGGAATTATTGAACTGCACCTTCGCGACCGTCTGCAGTCCGCGCGCCGCAGCCGCTTCCCAGCTTATTCTCGCTCTTTCTCCCGGGCCGACGATGGAAATCGAGTAGTCCCTCACATACCCCTGTGTGTCCGCTACATGCGTCGGCATCAGCTCCTCGCTTACGCACATGACGCGCATCCCTTCCGGAAGGCCGCGAATTCCCTTGATAAGCGTTTCTTTCTCGTATTCGGTCCAGGCCCAGGTATAGCAGATCAGCTTCGCATCCGGTTTGGCGCTGAACGCCCCTTCGGCGATGCAGCGGCTCAGCTCGGCAACGACCTCGATCGGCTCCCGCTCGCGGCAGCGGGCGCATGTCGTCGTTTCGCGATTTGCGTGCGAGTAGCAATGCGTTACATTTTCCGATTTCGTAATCGTAAACAGTCCCGCCAGCTCCGGAACCTCGGTAAACAGCCGGGCCGTGGAGCTGCGGAGATAGTGCTGAATGTCGGGATGCGATGTGCATAGCACAGCGTGTATACCGTCATGCGAATGCCCCTTCCACTCCGGATATCGCTCGAAGAAGGAAAGCGGCATTTCGCGCGGTTCATTGAAATACAGATAGACGCCGATGCCGTACTCAGCCGCCCGCTCGGTCAGCCTTCGCAGACCGTCCAGCCGCTTCTCCCAATGGACCGACAGTTCGGGCGCCGCATCCCAAGGTACCAGGTTATACAGAACCGTATGCAGCCAAACACCGTTCACACCCAGCTCGGACAAGGATTCCAGCAAGGCGTCGGGATACGGGTCTACCTCCGGATCAATCAAAGGATCGCCAAACACCGCAAAATAAGAATAAATAAAGCGCAGATCCATCTTCGTCTTGCGCTGCGTATGTTCCCGCTTCAACTGTGGCCCTCCGTGCCCTTCCATGCACTTGGTTATCCACTGGAAGCCCCTAAGCAGGCCCGGCTCGTCTACCGCCCGGATCGTTACGGCATGCGCGGACACCTCGATCGCATGGCTTTCCGCGAGCAAGCTGTCGTCCGGACGAATGACGAGATGAACCGTTCGCGGCTGCGCGCCGACAGCCGCCTGCTCCGGGTCAAGCTCGCATGCCGTCATCTCGATCCCCCACCGCTGCTTCATGCGCCGAATAAAACGGTCGACGTAAGCACGCGCATGCTTGCCTTCGGCCGGATAACAGACGCGCCAGCCGGAATCCAGACGAATGTAAGAGGAATCGCCAATGGTCAAGCCTTTTTTGACGCTTTCCGTCGCAAACATCCGCTTATCGTGATCGCCGGCTGCCGCAAACCGGTTCAGAAAACCAAACGGCTTATCCTGTAACGGATGAGCGTCCGCAGGAAAGTGCCGGGTGATCTGCCGCTGAAGTTCGGCCGTCCGTTCCTTCTCCTCGTCAGTCAGCGGGCGATAATAAACAGCCTCTCTCGCCGGCTTAAGCGATCCCAGCTTGATCCAGAGGAAATCGTCCTCTTTCAGGGCGAAGGCAAGCCGGTCAGCCGTCCAATCCAGCAGCACAAGCAACTGCTCGTACGTGAGCAAATGCCAGTTCGCCCGGATGAGCGTAATATAGCCGCGCGACAGCCATAACGGGTCCGTCACAGGAGAGGCGGGCAAGCCCATCCCTACTGCAAGCTCGACCACCTGCTCCGGGCTTGCCTGCAGCAGCTTCGCGATTCGCTCAACCGGCACCATGCCCCAATTCCGCCATACGATCGCTTGCATCGGTGTCGGAAAATGAGAATACTCAAGCGCAGTCTTTCCTTGATCACTCCTAAATAAATCGAGCACGGAAATTCTCCTATCTATAAGTTGATGCTCCTACATCTTGATCGATCCGGAGGTTAAGCCTTCGACGAACTGTTTGCTGGCAAACAGGAACAGGATAACCAGCGGAATGGAAGCGATAACATAGCCGGCGAACAGCGGCCCCCAATTGGTCGTAAACTGATGCTGGAACACCATAAGCCCGATCGTCAGCGGCATCATGCGATCCTCATTGATGACCATCAACGGCCATATATAGTCGTTCCATGTATTCAATACGTTCAAGACCCCAAGCGTAGCGATGATCGCCTTCGACAGCGGAAGCACGATCGTGAACAATATTTTCGTCTCGCTTGCGCCGTCGACCCGGGCCGCCTCGAACATCTCCTCCGGCAGCGAAGAGAAGAAAGACCGGAGTACGAAGATGCAGAACACTTGGCCGCTGGCGATGTAAGGCCCCCATAGGCCCAGCCAGTTGTTAAGCATTTGGAATTTGATGATCAGCCCGAACAAGGGGACTAACGTTAACGTAAATGGAATCATCAGAAGCGCTATGATCAGAAAGTAAATTTTCTCCTTGAGAAAAAACTGCATCCTTGCGAGCGGATAGGCGGCCAGGCAAGAAATAACGAGAACGCCGGCGACCGTCACCCCGCTGATGATAAAGCTGTTGCCGATATAATCGGAGATCGCCTGCCAGGCCGAGGAATAATTTTCCCAATGAAAGGGAAATGTCACGCTCCAGCGGTTCAGGTTAAACTGCGACGAGTCCTTAAACGACAAGCTGATCAAGATAAAAAACGGCAGAACGGTCAAAATGCCAAAAAATATAATGATGCCATGCCTGATGAGAAGACCGCTTTTCGTCGTATGCACGAGACACTCCTTTCCCCCTATTTGGGACTGTATTCCGTCGACGACTGGAGGTATTTATTGTTGATATACGTCACGACAAAGATCAGAATGAACAGAACGACGCCGATCGCGCACGCGAATCCCATTCGGTTGTTGATCATCGCTTCCTGGTACATGACAAGTCCCGGAACGGTCGTCGAGAACCCCGGCCCGCCTCCCGTCAGCACAAGCTGCGTCTGAAAGCCCTGCAGGCTGCCGATAATCGTAAGAATCAGAATCAATTTGATTTGAGACATGACAAGCGGGAGCTCGATCCGGTAAAAAATCCGAAAGCCCTTGGCTCCGTCGACCGTAGCGGATTCGACGATTTCCTGCGGGATGCTCTGAAAGCCGGCCAAGAAGATCAGCAGTGCCACTCCGTTCACCCAAGGGAAGCCGATCAGCATAAGCGACATCAGAGCCGTATCGGGACTAGCGAGCCAAAGCGGAAGCCGATCCTCCGGCATGCCGAAAAACGACAGCGCCGCATTGATCATCCCCACATCCGGGTTAAGAATAAATTGCCAGAGCAGGATGATGATCATCCCCGGGATAACCAGCGGAAATACGAACAGCAAGCGGTATGCATTTTGCAGCCTTCCGTGCCGGACTTTATAAATCATTCTCGCCACAAGCAGCGGTACCGCGATCGAAATGACAATCTGAAACAAAGTAAGCCAGAACAAGTTCCAGAAAGCCTTTGAAAACACCGGCGTTCCGAATATTTCCTTGAAATTGCCGAATCCGATAAATTCGGGCGCGTTAAATCCGTTCCACTTCGTGAATGAATACACGAACGCCGCAATGGCGGGATAATAGCTGAATACGAAGATCATCGCAAGCGTCGGCAGCAAGAATAAGAAAGCGACCACGTTGTTGTTCCTTCTTTTCACCGGCCGGCGAAACGCAGTCTGCATAGCACCTGGCGATAAATTCGTCTCGCTCGTCTGGTCCAATTGGCATTCCTCCTTTACTGCAAAATTCTCGTACCATACCGCAACTTAGCTGCAGCATGGTACGACACCGTGAAACGGGATTGCCTTAACGGCGGCTCCTGGCGCATGGCAAGCGATCAGTGCCGCCCCATTTTTTTCCCGGCGTTATTTCTTCTGAGCCTGCTCATACTGCGCAATAGTTTCGTCGGCGCCTTTGGCATAAGCTTTTTTCACCTCAGCTATAAGGTCGTCCAAGCTCATCGAACCGCTCAAATATTGGATGATGCCGTTTTCCCACGCATCGGAGAACGATTTGCCCATATAAACGTCGTAGCCATTCGTCACGATAAGCGGGATGTCTACCATGAACACCTCATGACCTTCCGGCGCCTTCGCCCCGAT
This sequence comes from Paenibacillus litoralis, assembly GCF_046244365.1. Classification (NCBI taxonomy): domain Bacteria; kingdom Bacillati; phylum Bacillota; class Bacilli; order Caryophanales; family Paenibacillaceae; genus Paenibacillus; species Paenibacillus litoralis. The sequence goes on from NZ_CP176395.1 coordinate 7,148,852, forward strand.
AATATTCGGTTCAGACTCCGTTTCCATATCGAGCTTGGAAATGTTCTCAGGCTTGCTGAGAAACATCAAGTAGTCCATAATAATCGGCAGCTTGCCCGGATCGTCCTTCTCCAAGTAGCCCGGAACAATCCACTGCCCCGGCCCCCAAGGGCCAAGTATTTTCGCCCCTTTCTCCGTAGAGAGCGATGCGGATTCCTTGGTCACCAGCGGGAAATTGAACGATCCCCACTCGAACGGCAGCTTCATCGCATTCAACGATGCGATCGACCAGCTTCCGCCGTACATCATTGCCGCTTTGCCCGATGCGAACATTTGGTTCTGATCGTATTTGCTCATATATCCTTTAGGCCAATATTGCGACCATTCCTTGAGCAGGGTAAACTCTTGTCTTAAAATGTCCTCGTTCGGCATCACTCCTTTTTTGGTCGCGCGGGCGATTTCGATCGGATCGAGCCGGTTGTTCTTGTCTTCATCCAGATGAGCCATGTTTCCGATCAGAAACTGGTTATGCAGCAACGTGTCCGACCAGGAAACATCGCAGCAGCCTTTGTTGACATGCATAAATGCGAACGGCGTCGTCCCGCTTTCTTTGATTTTTGCCTGGACATCCATAAATTCTTTCCACGTTTTCGGTATGTTCAGATTGAGATCCTTGAATATTTTCTTGTTGTAATAGATCGCTACGCCTACGCCGTCCGCCGGAATATCGTACAGCTTGCCGTCCGGCGCACGCACCGAATCGAGTATGCCAGGAACGAACGTATCGCCCCAAATTTTATTGCCGTTATACGGAGTCGGCTTCTTCATCCATTCGTCAACCGCGTAGAACCAGCCCTTATGGTAATTCTCCCATGTCGTTTCGAAATTGGTCCAGAAAATATCCGGCGCATCCTTGGCCATCATCCGCGCTTGCAGCCATGCATTGCGGTCCTGCGTGGAGGGAACCTTCACCAGCTCGATCTTGACGTTCGGGTGAAGCGCCTCGTATGCTTTGTTCAGCTCGTCAAGCACCTTCTTTTCCGTCGGGTCCTGCGCATCCGGTCTTTTCGGCATATGTCCCTGCGGGTCGAAGCGTATTACCCACTTCTTGTCGGCTGCACCCTTATCATCCGCCTTTTTAGTAGGTGACGGATCTCCCGCGGCGCTGTCCGCCGGCCCTGCTGACGGCGCGAGATTATTCTTGGAGCAGGCTGCCAGCATAAGCATAACCAGCAAAATCATGAGTGCGGAAAGGATCAAACCGTACTTCTTTTGCTTCATTCTACTTAACCTCCCTGTTCTCTCTTAATGGGCAATCGTACTGCCTGGTTCCTATTTTAGAGGCTTCGCTTTGCCCCTTACATGGCTGCGCTTTACTTCACTGTGCCGGAATTGACTTTAGTTTTGCGTGCTTTCTGCAAATGCCGCTCGCGGTACTCCGTTGGACTGACGCCCACGGTTTGCTTGAATAATTGGCTAAAATGGGAAGCATCCTTAAACCCGACATCGTAAGCGATCTGGAACGATTTCGTCTCCGTTTCCTCGAGCTGCTTTTGGGCTTTGCCGATGCGCGTGCGCCACAGCAGGTCGCGAAAATTGATGCCCGTCTCTTTCTTGATAAACCGGCTAAGATAGCTATGGTTAATGCAAAGCGCTTTGGAAAGCGAAACGAGCGTGATTTCCTCCCGATAGTGGGCCTCCAAATACTGCATGACGTTTCGGATCACGACGTGCACCGATTGCTTATTGTTATTGGCGACTTTTTCTGCGATTTCTATCAGTTTGTGTTCGAGAAATTTCATCAGATCGGATAAGATATCGTAGGACAAAATGATTTTATGCGTCTCGATCCGCTCCTCCTTGCCGTTCGGCTGCTCATACCCGTCCAGCAAACGCTCCGCGCGTTCCATGATCTCGATGGCATAGTGCTGCACTTGCGTTTTGCCGAGCCCCTTGGCCAGCATTTCCCGATAGACGGACCGCAAAAAGGACATGATCTTCTCTCTGTCCCCTCCCGGAAGAATGTCCAGCAGCTTGGCGACGTTGACCTCATCCTTTTTCCCGGTCTCGTCCCGAATCGAAGACAGTGTTTCGCCAGAAATGATCGAGCCTTTGCCGAGCAGCATCCGATAATCCAAGCATTCCTGAATGTCTTCAAGCCCGCTGCGCAAATGCTCTACCGACGGCAGCAGCCGGCTGATTCCGATCGAGATGCTATGATCGAACGAGGATTTCGTGCGGGAAACGATGTCCCGGGATATTTTCATGCTGTCCGATTTCATGTCCCCTAACGGCTGGTCCGGCTGGAAAACGATCAGGTACACGCCCCTTCGGTTCATACAGGTCCAATACGGATACGGATAACCGTTCATCATATGGCAAACTTTTTCTCTTAGCATAAAGAGGGAAGGCGGCTCGCTCGCGCTTTCGGCCAACTCAATATTGTCGACTTCGATAGACAGCATCATCGTTTGTTTCCCGGCGACCTCGCTCCAGCTGGCCTGTTTCTCCAATTCAGCCAAATCCGGCTTATCGGACAACAGCATCCGTACCATTTTTTCCTGCAGCATCCGGTCATCCGTGTTCGCGCGGCTTGCCCCCTGCATGATCAGCTCCACCGCGTCGATCAGCTCGTTCAAGTCGATCGGCTTCGTAATAAAATCGGCCGCTCCCAGCTTCAAAGCCTGCTTGGCATACACGAAATCGTGATACGCCGAAATAAAAATAATAGGCGTATTCGGATAAAGCGAGCGCATCGCACCGGCGAACTGAATGCCGTCCATGATCGGCATCCGGATATCCGAGATCACGAGATCGGGCTTGCACTGATGCGCAAGCTGCAGCGCTTCTTCGCCGTTAGCCGCTTCACCGACGATCGAGCAGCCGATCTGCTCCCATTCCTTAAGCTCGGCCAAATGCCGGCGGATCAATTGCTCGTCGTCCACGATCATAATGTTCATTGGTCATCGTTCTCCTTTTCGAGCGTAATAGGCAACCGTATCCGTACGATCGTCCCGCCTTCCGGCTTGTTTTCCGCCGAAACGCCGTATTCTTGGCCGTAGTATATTTGGATGCGCGACGTTACATTTTCGAGGCCTGTGCCTAAGCCGCCGGGCTTTGATTTCTTGACGATTCCGGGGCCATTGTCCTCCACTTCGAGCCATAGATCGTAATCCCGTTCATAAGTCCTGATGACAATGAGGCCCGGTTTGTCCGTCTGATCGATGCCGTGAACGACAGCGTTCTCGACGATCGGCTGGAGAATAAGCTTCGGCACTTTGACGGCGGCGAGTTCCTCTTCCATTTCCGTTTGCCAAATCAACCGATCCTTGTACCTGTATTTATGGAGCTGCAAATAAGAGACGGCCAGACTGAGTTCCTTTTCCAGAGGAATGAAATCGTCGACCGGCGAAATCGAAAAGCGCAAAATTTTGGACAGCGACCGGATCATTTCCGGCACCTCCTTCGATCCCGCTTCGCTCGCCAATATCCGCATCGACTCCAGCGTGTTGTACAGAAAATGGGGATTGAGATGCATTTTAATCGCTTTCAAATCCGCTTCTTTTTTGAGCAGCTCGGTTTTGTACACTTCCTGAATCAAGCTTTGAATCTCTCTGATCAAGCGGTTGAAGCTGTTGCACACTTGAGCGATCTCGTCTCGGGTGCGGATTCCTTGCATTTGCTCGAAGTCCTCCCGCTCCGCTCTGCGCATAAGGCGGGCCAGCCTGACCAGCGGATTGGTGATGTAGCGCAGGACAAATATAGTGAGAATGAACGCCGCCACCCAAGCTGCAAACGTGATCCATGCGGCAAAGTAGGCAAGGTCTTCGATTTCTTTGTTCAACATTTTTTTGGGGACGATGCTGTAATAAACGAAACCGGAGTATAGAGAAGTTCGTTTGTTGACGATCGTATCGTTGTCATCGGCCAGATTCAGCCGCGTATCGATTAAATTAATATCGGAAGCGGATAGAATCAAATTTCCGGAATTGGCAATAAAGAACGACTCGCTCGAGTAGGTAGCGTACATGTCGAAAACCTTTTGCGGCTTTAATGCGATCGAGATCAACCCGACTTTTTTTTCCATGGAGTCATATTTGATTTCCATTGCCGACATCAGCCGCCGGTGATCGGTGAAGAACGCCCACCCCAACTGGCCGGGCACCTCGTGGGCTATATACGTCAGAGCCGGGTAACTGTCTACCTCGACTGCACCTGAGGAGGCGTACACGATACCGTTCTCGGAGAAAATATAAATCGCATCAATCATCTCATCCGCCGCTACTTCGTCATTCAGCAGCTCCTTGAGCTGTTCCTTGTACAACGTTTTTTCTTCATCGGACAAAGCGTATATTTCGGGGTCATTTTCATATTTGAGAATTCGGTTCGCATATATGCTGCGCGAGATAGTATCCGCTTTTTGTTTAAACAACTTTAAATTCCCGTCTATCTTATCCGCCGTTTCCACCAAAGTCTGGTTCGTCGTTTCCCTTATTTTCGTTTCGATAATTTCGGTAGAACGGAAATAAAATAAGCTGATGATCACGATGAGCGGCGTGACGACCAGCAGCGAATAAATAACGACCATTTTATACAGCAAACGGGACGTGATATGCATCCATAGACGACGAAAAAAATTCATATGATCCCCCCGCGGGAAACGTTTTTGCACTGCTCGCAGCTCCTAGTGAGCATTGTTACGCTGGACGGCCGCGGACGATCGGACTTTTTTTTGAGAACGCTTCCGTTTTAACCGTCACAAACTTTTCCATCTATTAAGTAGTTTAACATTTAATTGGCTGAACGGTATATTCACTTCGCGCAGATTGGCTTTTGGAGTGGTGAAGCAGTCGGCGGTTAGTGCTTGCTGAATTTAGCCAAAACTGCTGGAATCGATTCATGATCCCCATCCGTTTCGAGATAAAACCGTTACATTGCAAGCTAGCACACCTGCAAACTGCATATCGCGCAGTCCTATACCAGTCTAATCGCCATTTGCCGGAGCCTACATAGCTGAACTTTACTTCGCTGTGCTGGAATTGACTTTATTTTTGCAATGGGAAACAATACCGCACAAGTGTGAATGGGCGTATATTTACGTTATCTGCCCAGACGGAATATTCGGCCCGATTTGTTACTTTTGCTCTTTTGCTCCGCTAGTCCAAGAAATGTACCCTTGAACGCGCAAAAAATCCCAGGATCGCATGGATCCCGGGATTTTTTGTGCCTGACTATCTCACACTGTCACCTTCGATGCCGTCCTCATAACGGTCCTCCTCGAGCAGCGCTTCGCCTTCTCCGTCCGCAATATACCGCCGGTACGATTCGTTCCGCACCACCATCACATGTCTGCCGTACATGTCGGTCGCCACGAAATCCTCGATCGGTTCGACAAAGCCGTCCGCTTCATCCTCTTCGATCCCGATATCGTCGTAGCCGTCAACTTGGCGCTCCTCCGCCATCGCCGGCGAATTGGAGGTACCCCAGCTTGACACGATCTGCCAGGCATCTTCGCCGTCGAAACCGTTCTGGCCTTCCTTCTCGTCCAGGCTCGTACGGCCGAATGGCGGGTTCAGAAACTGCTCCTCCACCGGACGGCGAAACGACTTGTCGCGTTCCTTCGCATGATCGACGCAAGTAACCGTCATGGGCAGCGCCTCCAGCCGGCTGACCGGGATCTCCTTCCCGCAAACGTCGCAAAGCCCATAAGTCCCGGCATCCATGCGCTGAAGCGCAAGATCGATATCCTCCAGCCTGAACTCCGATCGTTCGTTCAACGCAATATCTTTGCCCCGCTCGAACATTTCCGTACCGAGATCAGCCGGATGGTTATCGTAAGCGGATAGCTCTGAAATTTGCTCGCGCATCGACTCGCCGAGGCCGAAATGTTCATTTTGCTGCAGACGCCGCTCCAGATCGGCTTTTTCCTGCTCGAGCCGTTCGCGCAGCCGTTTCGTTTGGTCTTCCGTCAAATGGGTGCTCATGCCGCCCGCTCCTCTCTAATTCGACGTTTCGAGGGTTCACGTGTTAGCATTCGCAGCACAAGGGAACATCATTCAACGAGAGCGAACAAAATGCCCGAAAGCATGAAGGTGCATCTGTTATTTCCGCCCTCTTGCGGCGTGCCAGGCAAGGTTATTCCGTATGCATTAATTGCTGCTTGGCGATAACCGCTTTGATCGTAAAATAATCGATTTCCGGCGGCAGCGCGTCTTTAATCGGCCTCAGCTTGTCTGCGCCGAGCCGCTCTACCGCTTCTAGAACAAGCTCTTCTTGGCCTGCCGGAATCAGCTCCCGCCAATCGATCTCGCAGCCTTCAAGCGCACAGCGGATAATATGATCTTGTACGGTAATGAGTCCCATCCCGCGCTCTTTGGCAATATCGTCAGGCGAAAGACCTTCCGCGAACATTTGCCACGAAACCCTATGACTCGATTGTTTGTCCGCCAAGAGAGATGTCCCCCCGCTTGGGGCGGTTCGTTCGGAACGAACGAAGCTTCGCTTTGCCGGACGATCCTCGGCTGCTGCGGAAACCGATGCGTATGCTTCTCTTTCCTGCATCTCCGCGTTTTCTTCGCCTGCCTCCTGCTGCAGCAGCTCCAGAAACGGCTGTCCGTAACGCTGAAACTTGGCAAGCCCGACACCCTTCACCTCAAGCATCGACCGCTCGTTTGTCGGTACGGTAACCGCCATATCGCGCAGCGTGCTGTCGGCAAAAATGATATAAGGAGGCACGCCCTCCGCATCCGCCAATTGCTTGCGAAGCCGGCGGAGCTTGTCGAACAGCTCGTCTCCCCCGGTTACGGCCTGCTTCCGCTTCGGCAGCTTGCGCATGACTTTCTCCTGCCCTCTCAGGACCGCTCCCGCCGGCTGCTGCAGGCTCACGACCGGATATTGCCCTTCGCTCAACGCCAGATATCCTTCCGCTACAAAGGAATGAATCAGATCCGCGATCGCCTTCTCCGTATACTGCCTCATCACGCCGTACGTCGGCAGCCTCTCGAAGCCGAATTCGGCGATCCGCTTGCTGCGCGATCCTTTCAGCACCTGGCTCACCAGCGTAGCCCCGAATCGTTCGTTCATCCGTTTGATGCAGGAAAAAACCTTCTGCGCTTCTACCGTTACGTCCACAAGCTCGCTGTCGTCGTTGCAGCTGCTGCAGTTTCCGCAGTGCGCTTCCGTGTCGCGTTCTCCGAAATATTTCAATATCGCGCTGCGCAAGCATTGCTGCGTATGGCAATAGTCGGCCATCGCCTGCAGCTTCTTGTAATCCGCCGTCTTCCGCTCCGGAGACGATACCGACTGCTCGATTAGAAACTTTTGCGTTTGAATGTCCTGCGGACTGAATAGGAGAACACATGTTCCTGGTTCGCCATCCCGCCCGGCACGGCCTGCTTCTTGATAGTAGGCCTCCATATTTTTCGGCATATTATAATGAAGCACGTAGCGGACATTCGACTTGTCGATGCCCATACCGAACGCATTCGTCGCTACCATTACCCGGATGTCGTCCCGCAGAAAAGCATCTTGGCATTTTAACCTCTCATCGTCGCTCAAGCCCGCGTGATATTTGCCGGCCGCCACGCCCTGCTTTTGCAAAAAAGCGCTGAGCTCGTCGACTTCCTTCCGCGTCGAGGCATACACGATACCCGCTTCCTCCGGGTGATCGCGCACGTATTGCACGACATAATCCCGCTTGTTCACGCCGCGCAGTACGGCTAGCGTCAAATTTTCGCGGTCGAAGCCGGTAATCGTCACCCCCGGATCGCGCAGCTCCAGCAGCCGAATCATATCCTTGGTAACTTCCTCCGTTGCAGTCGCCGTAAATGCCGCTACGACCGGCCGCTTCGGAAACTGCCGAAGCATCGGCGCGATCGCCGTATAGCTCGTCCGGAAATCATGGCCCCACTGCGACACGCAGTGGGCTTCGTCAATCGCCAGCAGCGGAACGGGCATAACCTCGAGCAGTGAACGGAAGCTGTCCGTCTCCAGCCGCTCTGGCGCGACGTACAGCAGCTTGTATTCGCCGTTTGCGGCGCTCCGCAATCTTTGCATCGTTTCCGATCCGGTCAGCGACGAGTTGATGAATGCGGCCGAAATGCCGAGCGTAGCAAGCGCGTCCACCTGATCCTTCATCAGTGAAATGAGCGGAGACACGACAATCGTCGTCCCGGGCAGCAGCAGGGCGGGAATTTGATAGCAGATCGATTTCCCTCCGCCGGTCGGCATAATTCCGAGCGCATCTTGTCCGCTCAGTATCGTTTCAATCATTTTCTCTTGTCCGGTCCGGAATTTCGGGTACCCGTACACGTCTTGCAGCGTTTGTCTTGCAGCTTGCAGCAACAGCTTCACCTTCCGACTTCCAAATTTCGTTCCCCTATTATAACATGACAGCGGGCTGCAAGACGAAGTTGGCCACGAGTCCGTGCAAAAGTTAGTATTAGCAGGAGTGGAAATGGCGCAATAAAGCGAAAAAGGCTACATCCCAAGTAAGTAGAGCCATGAAAACAGCTTGCGCTGCCGGGGCAAGGGGTATCCGCCTCCACCTCCGTTAAAGTCGTATCGCTATGATTACCCGCAAGGATACGATACGACTTTAAAGTCGGCCGCCAGGTCTTTCCGGCGAACACCCCTTCCTCCTTTCAGCCTGGCCGCTTTCATGAAAACCTTACTCGGAAGTGGATTATTATTGCGCCATGAAGGAGAGGACGGTCGGCGCATCTCCATCGGCGAGTTTCGGGTTAAGCTCTAGGCTTTATCATGATAAAGCAAAAAACCGCCCGGTCACCCTGGCGGTTTTTTGCTTTCTTCTAGTGCCCGCCGCTCCATTCCGTTTGCGGCTTGCGCTCCTTACCTTCCTTGCCTTTTTCGCCTTTACCCGGAATGATCATCCTGGAGTTCCCCATGAACATAACTGTCACCAGCGCAAGTCCGGCGGGTACGATCGCCCACATAAACATCGTCGATATGGACGAAGACAAAGCATCTACGATTTTGTCCATTACATCTGCCGGTATCGCTGCACGCTTCTCCGGTGAAAGCAGCTCTCGCGTATTCCCGAACGAGCTTCCGTCCGCGCCTGCGGGGCCGCCTGCTCCTCCGAACGCATCGCCGAGCTTGCTTGTAAGCAAATTACGCTGAATGATCCCGAACACGGTTAGACCTACTGTCATCCCAAGGGAACGGACGAACGCCATCGTGGAATTCGCGGATCCGCGCTGCCTCATATCGAAATGATGAATAGCCGCCATCCCGAGCACCGAGAACGAGAAGCCGACGCCGAATCCTGCGGCGATCATATAGAGCGTCAGCATAAATTTAGTCGTTTCAGGCGCAATGGTGCTTAGCAAGAACGTCCCTAACAAGAAGACGACTGCGGAAAAAATCATGATATTTCGATAGGACGTCTTCGATGCCGAGAAGCCTCCTATTTGCGCCGCTACGACCGACCCCAATGTCATCGGCAGCAATATGAGCCCCGAGTTGGTCGCCGAGCCGCCGGTTACCCCCTGCACATAAATCGGGATGTACATCGCGAACGTAATGAACGCCGCCCCGTAGAAGAGCCCAGCCAGCGTACTGGCCGCGAACAGCCGATGCTTGAACATCGCATACGAAATGATCGGCTCCTCCGCTTTCGTCTCCACATAGAGGAATACGGCCATAAGCACGGCCGCCGCCGCGAACAAGCTGATGATTACCGCGGAATCCCAGGCGAACTCTTGTCCGCCAAGCTCAAGCGCGAACATGAGGCATACGATCGAGCCAACGAGAGTAGCTGCTCCCCACCAGTCGATTTTCTGCTTCGAGTGCTCCATCGATTCATGGTAGAAAAAGACGATCAGCGCCAGCGCGACCAACCCGATCGGCAGGTTGATATAGAAAATCCAGCGCCACTGAATATAGTCCGTAATATACGCGCCGAGAAGCGGTCCGAATAAGCTCGAGGTACCGAAAACGGCGCCGAACAAGCCGCCCATGCCGCCTCTTTTTTCCGGCGGGATCACATCGAACATGACTGTAAACGCGATTGGCACCAGCGCCCCGCCGCCAATGCCTTGAATGGCGCGATAGATACTCAGCTCCACAATGCTGTTCGCCGTACCGCATAGAATCGAGCCTAGCAAAAACAGCGCAATCCCCAATACGAAAAACCGTTTGCGTCCGTACATATCGGACAGCTTGCCGAATATCGGCATAGCGGCCATCTCGGTTACGAGATAAGCCGATGTTACCCAGACGAACTTGTCGAGTCCGCCAAGATCCGAGACGATCGTCCCCATTGCGGTAGCTACGATCGTATTATCGATAGCCGCTACGAAAATGCCGAGCAGCAGCCCGGTAATAACTAGCCCTAACCTGCTTTTTTGCTGTACCATGGAATGGGTTGACTCCTTTACCGTCAAGTATTCGTTAAACTTTACATTGCTGCCGTAACGTTGCGCTTTTTCTAGTTTGCAGGGAATTCCGGTACTCCACCAGCTCGATTTCACAGCCGGGTCCGATCGTTACGTTATTCCCTCTGACGATAGCGGCCTGCGTATGCTCCAAATAAATATCGTCGCCTTCAATCGTATCGGCCTTCAATTCGGTTACTCCGGAAGGGGTGAACCATTCCTTTACCGCCATCCACTTCTTACGGCGTACGGAGATGCGTCCACCGCCTATTTCCTTCACCTGGCAAGGACCGAAGAGATTGATGCTAAGCTGTTCAGCATTGAGCAGCCCGCTGACGTCCATCGCGCCGTTCAACTGAAGCTTGTCGGCCTCGCATGCCCCTTTTACGATCAGCTGTCCCGTCATTTTAATCGAGTCTCCGCGCACATTCCCCTTAACGAGAATTTGCCCAAGTCCCGTTAATACGGCAGCCTGCAGGTCCCCGTCGATTGAGACTTCCCCTTGGAACCGGTATCGGCCTGCTTGGAGGCTTCCCTGTACCGCACAGTTGCCCATACATTTGAACTCGTCGCACAACAGATCGCCTTGAACGCGTCCTTCGCCCATAATGTTGACGCTATGAAAGACGCCTCCGGAAGCGGAGCCGATTCCGGTTATCTTCATATTTCTATTCCTGTCCTGCGTCATTTCGCATCCTCCTTATTGAGCGTGCTCGATTCATTAGCTGCGAATTCGCTCGTTTACCTTCGCCTCAGGATGCACCACGAGCTCCGTGCCGTATTCGACGCGCCCGATGCCGCAGCCGGGGCCGATATAAACGCGATTGCCTCGTACGACAGCTGCCGTTGTCTCCTCCAAGCGAATGTCGTCCCCTTCGATGGTCTCCGCAAACAAATGCGGCTCAAACACGGGAAGGATCCACGATACCAGGCGTCCCCAGCTGGAATGATTCGACTTTTTGACATGAATGCTGTCCCCGCCGATTTCCTTAGCTTGCCCGCGGCCATACAGAGCGATATCGATCGTACCCGCGTTAAGCAGACCGTCGATCGTAAAGCCGCCTTGCAGATTGAAGCGCTCCGCTTCGCAATCGCCATTCACTTTGATCATTCCGTTCAGCCTCATCTCTTCGCCATGCAGCCGGCCTTTCAAACTCATATGCCCATCTACGAGTAGCGTTAACGATGTCAGGTTGCCTTCGCCGCTCAGCTTGCCGTTCATTTCAAATCGCGCCGCTTGAATGCTTCCTTTCACGGTAGCAACCCCGTTTGCTTTGAAACTCTCGCAAAATATATCGCCGTCCACCTTCCCGACGCCTTCCATGTTTACGGTACGGTAACGGCCCCCAAACGCATTTCCCATGCCATTGATGGTCAGATCCGTTCTGTTCGATTCCTCTATCATGCTTCCTCCTAGGTTAGCTTGTTTTTAAGCTCTTCTATGCATGCAGGCAGCGACAAACGAGCCACGATCTTCACACCGGTTTCAAAATACAGCTCTCCCGGCATTGCTAACAGCGCGAACGTCGATACCCCCATCTTACGAAGGAAAAACAAATCGCAAGGTCTTCCTTCGAATTTCGAAAAGTGTTCGTTCAGCGCTTGAAGCAGCAGCCCGCCTTCCTCCAGGCTCATTTCCCCGGTTTGCAGCAGCTTGTCGATCGTAAACAAGAACAAAACCTTCTCGAACGTAAGAAGCCCTTCGTCTTTCTCTTTCGTTCCGAACCTATCTAGGACTACCCTCGAAACAATGTTACGTCTCAAAAGCTCTTCCTTCCGCAAATTCGTGTCATAAAGCAGCGGAGAGAGCTTTCCCGCCAGTTCGTCTAACGACAAATCGTCTTTCAGATCCACGATCTTCTCGATTCGCGATAAGATAAGCTCCTTAGGAAAAAACGTTTCCTGTCCGGTAAACGTCGATTTCCGTATAAACCACTCCTCCGGAATCAGCTGCTTCCTCTTCCAGCGATAGAGCTGCCCGTATGAAATACCCGTCAACTCGAGAAGATCCTTTTTCGATATCAGATCACGGTCCATTGCCATCTCCTCCGAAACGAATGTAACATAACACTGTTACGTTGTAAAGAGACAAGGATAGGATTGAGGCTAGATCGCTTCCTCCGTCTTACGTTATCCAGTATACAAATTTCTGCGGCCGATCGGATAGAGGCTCAGGATTGAAAGGTTTCTCCGTCTCGAGACTGATCTTGCTTCAGCTGCTGGCCTGATCTCATGAGCGCTTCCTCAGTATTTATCTATAGCAGACCTAGATATAACAAAAAAACCTTTGAAATCAATTGATTTCAAAGGCTCTCGATGGTTAATGTGGTGCCGGTGAAGGGACTCGAACCCCCACGGTTTCCCTCACGATTTTGAGTCGCGCGCGTCTGCCAATTCCGCCACACCGGCATATGATGAAAACTTGTAAAAATGGCGTGCCCTAAGAGATTCGAACTCCTGACCTTTTGATTCGTAGTCAAACGCTCTATCCAGCTGAGCTAAGGGCACAAAGTAATACGTCTGGTGCCGAAGACCGGACTCGAACCGGTACGGGGTCGCCCCCGCAGGATTTTAAGTCCTGTGCGTCTGCCATTCCGCCACTCCGGCAAGTAGGTGGAGGCGCCACCCAGATTCGAACTGGGGGTAAAGCTTTTGCAGAGCTCTGCCTTACCTCTTGGCTATGGCGCCGTACTATGGAGCGGACGACGGGAATCGAACCCGCGACCCTCGCCTTGGCAAGGCGATGCTCTACCGCTGAGCCACGTCCGCATAAATGGCTGGGGATCCAGGATTCGAACCTGGGCATGACGGAGTCAAAGTCCGTTGCCTTACCGCTTGGCTAATCCCCATTAACCGTTGTTGCTTCATTTTAAAAATTATGGGGCGATCGAGGGGAATTGAACCCCCGAATGTCGGATCCACAAACCGATGCGTTAACCACTTCGCCACGACCGCCATAAAATTGTTGTGCTTTGGCAGGGGCAGCAGGAATTGAACCCACACCAAAGGTTTTGGAGACCTTTGTTCTACCTTTAAACTATGCCCCTACAAAAATGGTGGAGGATGATGGATTCGAACCACCGAACTCAGAGAGAGCAGATTTACAGTCTGCCGTGTTTAGCCACTTCACTAATCCTCCATGTTACATGGTGCCGCCGAGAGGACTTGAACCCCCAACCTACTGATTACAAGTCAGTTGCTCTACCAGTTGAGCTACAGCGGCATATTCAATTATCAAGAATGGTGGCTCGGGACGGAATCGAACCGCCGACACGAGGATTTTCAGTCCTCTGCTCTACCGACTGAGCTACCGAGCCGAGTGTTGCTTATTTGCTTTAAGAGTAAAGATGGCGGAGCTGACGGGATTCGAACCCGCGGTCTCCTGCGTGACAGGCAGGCATGTTAGGCCTCTACACCACAGCTCCATATGTTGTTTGGTTGCGGGGGCAGGATTTGAACCTGCGGCCTTCGGGTTATGAGCCCGACGAGCTACCGGGCTGCTCCACCCCGCGTCGTTAAAGAAAATCTTATGGTGGGCGCTGACGGGATCGAACCGCCGACCCTCTGCTTGTAAGGCAGATGCTCTCCCAGCTGAGCTAAGCGCCCTTACTTCATGGTGACCCGTAGGGGATTCGAACCCCTGTTACCTCCGTGAAAGGGAGGTGTCTTAACCCCTTGACCAACGGGCCCTATGTAGATGATGTAGATCTGGCGGAGAGAGAGGGATTCGAACCCTCGAGACGCTTGTGACGCCTACACGATTTCCAATCGTGCTCCTTCGGCCAGCTCGGACACCTCTCCAGATGGCTCCCCGAACAGGACTCGAACCTGTGACAACTCGATTAACAGTCGAGTGCTCTACCAACTGAGCTATCAGGGAATGTTTATCCATTATATCAGGTTTGCTCCCTGAAAACTAGATGCGAAGTAATGTTTTTTTGTCCTTTTTGTGTCTTTGTAGTCCTTACACCTGTCGATGCAAAGATGTTGGATAAGCCCTCGACCGATTAGTATTCGTCAGCTGCATGCATTGCTGCACTTCCACCTCGAACCTATCTACCTCGTCGTCTTCAAGGGGTCTTACATACTGGGAAATCTCATCTTGAGGGGGGCTTCACGCTTAGATGCTTTCAGCGCTTATCCCGTCCGTACTTGGCTACCCAGCGATGCTCCTGGCGGAACAACTGGTACACCAGCGGTACGTCCATCCCGGTCCTCTCGTACTAAGGACAGCTCCTCTCAAATTTCCTGCGCCCGCGACAGATAGGGACCGAACTGTCTCACGACGTTCTGAACCCAGCTCGCGTACCGCTTTAATGGGCGAACAGCCCAACCCTTGGGACCTACTTCAGCCCCAGGATGCGATGAGCCGACATCGAGGTGCCAAACCTCCCCGTCGATGTGGACTCTTGGGGGAGATAAGCCTGTTATCCCCAGGGTAGCTTTTATCCGTTGAGCGATGGCCCTTCCATTCGGTACCACCGGATCACTAAGCCCGACTTTCGTCCCTGCTCGACTTGTCTGTCTCGCAGTCAAGCTCCCTTATGCCTTTGCACTCTTCGAATGATTTCCAACCATTCTGAGGGAACCTTGGGGCGCCTCCGTTACGCTTTAGGAGGCGACCGCCCCAGTCAAACTGCCCGCCTGACACGGTCCCTCTCCCGGATCACGGGAGTAGGTTAGAACCTAGATACGATCAGGGTGGTATCCCAACGTCGCCTCCACACAAGCTGGCGCTCATGCTTCTAAGGCTCCCACCTATCCTGTACAGATCGTACCCAAGTCCAATATCAAGCTGCAGTAAAGCTCCATGGGGTCTTTCCGTCTTGTCGCGGGTAACCTGCATCTTCACAGGTATTAAAATTTCACCGGATCTCTCGTTGAGACAGCGCCCAAGTCGTTACGCCATTCGTGCGGGTCAGAATTTACCTGACAAGGAATTTCGCTACCTTAGGACCGTTATAGTTACGGCCGCCGTTTACTGGGGCTTCGGTTCACAGCTTCGGGTTACCCCTAACCGCTCCCCTTAACCTTCCAGCACCGGGCAGGCGTCAGCCCGTATACTTCGCCTTGCGGCTTCGCACAGACCTGTGTTTTTGCTAAACAGTCGCTTGGGCCTTTTCACTGCGGCCCCCTCGGGCTATTCACCCTACCGAGGCACCCCTTCTCCCGAAGTTACGGGGTCATTTTGCCGAGTTCCTTAACGAGAGTTCTTCCGCGCGCCTTAGCATGCTCTGCTCGCCTACCTGTGTCGGTTTGCGGTACGGGCACCTTCGCCTCACTAGAGGCTTTTCTTGGCAGCATGAGTACAAGACCTTCGGTACTTTCGAAATTTCCCTCCCCATCACAGCCCAGCCTTCACGATGTGCGGATTTGCCTACACATCAGCCTCACTGCTTGGACAGACACTTCCATCCGTCTGCGTCCTTGCCCTTCTGCGTCACCCCGTCGTTCAAACGGCTACGGTGGTACAGGAATATCAACCTGTTGTCCTTCGACTACGCCTTTCGGCCTCGCCTTAGGTCCCGACTTACCCTGAGCGGACGAGCCTTCCTCAGGAACCCTTAGGCTTTCGGCGGACAAGATTCTCACTTGTCTTTTCGTTACTCATACCGGCATTCTCACTTGTGTACTGTCCAGCCGTCCTTACGATCGACCTTCAACCTATACACAACGCTCCCCTACCCAACAACATTGCTGCTGTAGCCATAGCTTCGGTGGCGTGTTTAGCCCCGTTACATTTTCGGCGCAGAGTCACTCGACCAGTGAGCTATTACGCACTCTTTAAATGGTGGCTGCTTCTAAGCCAACATCCTGGTTGTCTTTGCAACTCCACATCCTTTCCCACTTAACACACACTTGGGGACCTTAGCTGATGGTCTGGGCTGTTTCCCTCTTGACAATGGATCTTAGCACTCACTGTCTGACTCCCGGACAGAAGTATGTGGCATTCAGAGTTTGACTGGACTTGGTAACCCTTGGCGGGCCCCGCACCCAATCAGTGCTTTACCTCCACTACTCTCATTCCGAGGCTAGCCCTAAAGCTATTTCGGGGAGAACCAGCTATCTCCGAGTTCGATTGGAATTTCTCCGCTACCCCCACCTCATCCCCGAATTTTTCAACATTCGTGGGTTCGGGCCTCCAGTGCGTGTTACCGCACCTTCACCCTGGACAGGGGTAGATCACACGGTTTCGGGTCTACGACCACGTACTCATTCGCCCTATTCAGACTCGCTTTCGCTGCGGCTCCGCCTCTTCAGCTTAACCTTGCACGTGAACGTAACTCGCCGGTTCATTCTACAAAAGGCACGCCATCACCCATTAACGGGCTCTGACTTCTTGTAAGCACACGGTTTCAGGTTCTATTTCACTCCGCTCCCGCGGTTCTTTTCACCTTTCCCTCACGGTACTGCTTCGCTATCGGTCGCTAGGGAGTATTTAGCCTTGGCAGATGGTCCTGCCGGATTCATACGGGGTTTCACGTGCCCCGCACTACTCGGGATCCGTCTAGGGATACGTTCGTTTTGAGCTACAGGGCTGTTACCTGCTATGGCGAGCCTTTCCAGACCGCTTCACCTAACGAACTTTTCCCACATTGACGTCCCACAACCCCAAGGAGCAAGCTCCTTGGTTTGGGCTAATCCGCGTTCGCTCGCCGCTACTGACGGAATCACTATTGTTTTCTTTTCCTCCAGGTACTTAGATGTTTCAGTTCCCTGGGTATGCCTCTACATCACCTATGTATTCAGTGATGAGTACACGCGCATTACCACGTGTGGGTTCCCCCATTCGGACATCCCCGGATCGACGCCTGCTTACGGCTCCCCGAGGCATTTCGTTGTTCGCCACGTCCTTCATCGGCTCCTAGCGCCTAGGCATCCTCCGTGTGCTCTTAGTAGCTTAACCAATGATCTCTCTCGAGATCGCTACAAAAAAACTAAGGATGTTTTGCATTGCTTCGCTATCTAGTTTTCAAGGAACAAACGTTTGAAAGATCAAAAATTGACCCTTCAAAACTGAACATGAGCGAGATAAAACCAGCTTAATGATCCGACAGCCTACAGCCATCATGATCTCCATAGAAAGGAGGTGATCCAGCCGCACCTTCCGATACGGCTACCTTGTTACGACTTCACCCCAATCATCTACCCCACCTTCGGCGGCTGGCTCCTTGCGGTTACCTCACCGACTTCGGGTGTTGTAAACTCTCGTGGTGTGACGGGCGGTGTGTACAAGACCCGGGAACGTATTCACCGCGGCATGCTGATCCGCGATTACTAGCAATTCCGACTTCATGCAGGCGAGTTGCAGCCTGCAATCCGAACTGAGACCGGCTTTTTAGGATTCGCTCCACCTCGCGGTTTCGCAGCCCGTTGTACCGGCCATTGTAGTACGTGTGTAGCCCAGGTCATAAGGGGCATGATGATTTGACGTCATCCCCACCTTCCTCCGGTTTGTCACCGGCAGTCATCCTAGAGTGCCCAACTGAATGCTGGCAACTAAGATCAAGGGTTGCGCTCGTTGCGGGACTTAACCCAACATCTCACGACACGAGCTGACGACAACCATGCACCACCTGTCTTGGATGTCCCGAAGGAGGGCGCTATCTCTAACGCTTGCATCCAGATGTCAAGACCTGGTAAGGTTCTTCGCGTTGCTTCGAATTAAACCACATACTCCACTGCTTGTGCGGGTCCCCGTCAATTCCTTTGAGTTTCACTCTTGCGAGCGTACTCCCCAGGCGGCATGCTTAATGTGTTTACTTCGGCACCAAGGGTATCGAAACCCCTAACACCTAGCATGCATCGTTTACGGCGTGGACTACCAGGGTATCTAATCCTGTTTGCTCCCCACGCTTTCGCGCCTCAGCGTCAGTTATAGGCCAGAAAGTCGCCTTCGCCACTGGTGTTCCTCCACATCTCTACGCATTTCACCGCTACACGTGGAATTCCACTTTCCTCTCCTACACTCCAGTTGCCCAGTTTCCAATGCGACCCAAGGTTGAGCCCTGGGTTTAAACATCAGACTTAAACAACCGCCTGCGCGCGCTTTACGCCCAATAATTCCGGACAACGCTTGCCCCCTACGTATTACCGCGGCTGCTGGCACGTAGTTAGCCGGGGCTTTCTTCTCAGGTACCGTCAAATGAAGAGCAGTTACTCTCCTCACCCTTCTTCCCTGGCAACAGAGTTTTACGATCCGAAAACCTTCATCACTCACGCGGCGTTGCTCGGTCAGACTTTCGTCCATTGCCGAAGATTCCCTACTGCTGCCTCCCGTAGGAGTCTGGGCCGTGTCTCAGTCCCAGTGTGGCCGTTCACCCTCTCAGGTCGGCTACGCATCGTCGCCTTGGTGAGCCGTTACCTCACCAACTAGCTAATGCGCCGCAGGCCCATCTGTAAGTGACAGTTTGCGCCGTCTTTCCTGATCTCTCCAGGTGGAGAAACCAACTATCCGGTCTTAGCACACGTTTCCGTGAGTTATCCCGGTCTTACAGGCAGGTTGCCTACGTGTTACTCACCCGTCCGCCGCTAACCTTTCCCGAAGGAAAGATCCGCTCGACTTGCATGTATTAGGCACGCCGCCAGCGTTCGTCCTGAGCCAGGATCAAACTCTCCATAAAAGTTGAAGCCGAGGCTTCGTTTTATTTCGATATTGACTTGCTCATGCGATTTGTTGCTTGTTTTGCTGGCTTTATTCGCTCATTGTTCAGTTTTCAAAGGACAATTCGTTTTGCCTTTTTTGTCGCTTTGTTTTTCAGCGACTTTTATATCTTACCACATCTTCAGCTTCTAATGCAAGAACTTTTTTTAAGTTTTTTTCTTGCAGTTCGTTGCTCGTTTGTTTTATCGAGCTGCCTTCCGAAGCGGCGAAATCTAATTTATCACATGATTCGACATTAAGTCAAGCACTTTTCTCAACATTTTTTTCAGACGATACTTTGCTCGAATTAACGCCCTTCTTCTTATCCTCAATCTTAATGGAAAAGCGGCCTGTGCAACCCTCTCATCCAAAGAGGAATCGAACACGGACCGCCTACTGTACAGCCTTATCCTTTTACAGCACCTGCGGATAAGCCTTTGACAAAATAGCGCTGGAAGCTGACGAAGATAACAAGAATCGGGAGCAGCGTAAGCGAAATGCCGCCAAACAGCAAACTGTAGTCCCCCATCCCTCTCCCCGCGAAAAACTTGTACAGGTTGATGCTGATCGTCGGATAGTCCTTCGAATTCAGGATAACGAGCGGCAACAGCAGATCGTTCCATATATAGATGAATTGCATAATGATCAACGTAGCGGTGACCGGCTTCAAGAGAGGAAAGATGATTTGAAAAAACGTCCGGAAAGGCGAGCTGCCGTCGATATAAGCCGATTCCTCCAGCTCGAACGGCAGCGAGCGCATGAACCCGCTATAGGTAAAGATGCAAAATGGCGAAAGCACCGCCATGTAGACCAACGAAATGCCGATGAGATTATTATGAAGATGAAGATCCTTCAATAAGAAGACGATCGGAATCAAGGCGGATTGAACCGGAATTAAGATGCCCGACAGAAAGACCCAATACATCGCATTGAAGAACGGATGCTTCACTCTCGCTACGGAATAAGCGGCCAGAGCGGACAAGCTTACGGCAAAAAACAGCGTGATCCCGCCGATCAAGAACGTAACGCCGTAGGAACGCACGATGTCCATTTTCTCGAACGCCGAAACAATATTGCCGAATCCTACGCTGAAATCCGGGAACGCCAGCGGTTTGGTCGCGATTTGCTGATGCGTTTTGAACGTGTTGATAATAATGACGTAGAGCGGTATGGATACGATTAAAGCCAGACATATGGAGAAAAGCTCGAATGACCCGCGGCGCAATTTCTTCATGAATGAGCCCCCTCCTCGTATTTACGGGAAAGCGATACGAAAAAGATCGTAATAATCAGCGCGACCGCCGTCAATACGAAGGAAGCCGCCATCCCGTAAGCAAACTCGGTCGATTGGAACGCATAGCGGTATATGCGAATGGCGAGCGTTTCGCTCGAATACGCAGGACCGCCTCCGGTCAAAGCAAACGGAAGGTCGAAAATCCGGATGCCGTTCGCCAAGCCGATCAGTACGTTAACCGTAATGCCAGGCGCAATCATCGGCAATGTAATGGAGAAGAACTGTCTCCAACTGGAAGAGCCGTCAATCATGGCCGCTTCCTTTATCTCATGGGGAACGCCTTGCAATGCCGCAAGATACACGATAATGATCGGCCCCATCATCTGCCATACCGTAATGAAAATAAGGGAATAGACGACATAGTCAGGGGAATCGATCCAAGGAATCGTTTGTTTATCCCCCAGCAGCTTGCTGAGCGTAACGTTGATCAAGCCCGTATTAGCGTCTAGCATATAACGCCAAACAAATGCGGCAACGACAATCGGAATAATATTGGGAATGTAAAATAATGACCGGAGAAGCGTCTTCGTTTTCAGCTTCTGGTCGAGCAGAATAGCCAGCAGCAAGCCGAACACATTGGCCAAGCACGCCGTCGTCACGCCGATAAACAGCGTCCTGTTCAGCGCTTTCGTAAAATCCTCGCTTTTGAAAATATCGATATAGTTGTCCAGACCGATAAACTTGTAAGCGCCTACCCCTTTCCAATCGGTAAAGCTATAGTAGACCGACTGAAGGATCGGAAAAAACAGAAATACGCCCAGTATGACCGTTATTGGAAGGATAAAGATCACGCCTGTCATGAACATCTTCTTCTGCATAGCCTAGCCCCTTTATCGCTTCAAATTTGTTGGCTCCCGCGCTATCTTTACTCGGAATGGAAATGGACGAAGAGGCGGCGGCAGTTCGCGGCCCCCGCTTCGTCCTAACGTCCCTTTACGGTGACGTGCTCCACCCTATTTCGTTTTCGTTTTATCGTATTCGGCGATGAATTTGTCGACCGCCTTGTTCAAATCGTCCTTAAAGGAGTATTCCTGTGCCGCATTCCCTAAGGCTACCCAAGTTGCGCTAGGGATCGGGCCCGTATTCGCGAACGAAACGACCCGGTTCGTTTCCAGCCACTTCGGTACGTCTTTGTACGATTCGTCAAGCTTGCCGACACCGGTTTGCGCGGAGAACGTGCCTTTGGTCTCCTGAATTTTCGCATACGTATCCTTGCTGAAGAGCCAGTTCAAAAAGGTTTTGGCGGCTTCTACGTTTCTGCCCTTCGCATTGATGGCAATGCCGTCCTCCGGAACGAAGATGTACGGATTTTTGTCTTCGGACAAGTATGGCAGGTTCATGAAGCCCATATCCATCTTCGGCGCAAGCTTCCGCAAAGCCCCCGCTTCCCAAGTACCGCCCATGAGCATAGCCGCTTCCCCATTTGCAAACGCCTGCTGGGCAACGGAGTATTCGTTCGTGAAGCTTCCCGTACGCACGTACTGATTCAATTCCTTAAACTTCTTGAAGCCCTCTTCTACCAATGCGCGGTTTTCGGACTTGCTGAAATCGATGCTATTGGATAAGTAAGCTTTCTTGAACGCTTCATCGCTAACCGCTTTCGCCCCGAACGTCCAGTGGAACACGTTAGCGATACCGGTCTCCCATTTGGAAGAATACACAAGAAGGTCTTTCCCCTTGGCCTTGAGCTTTTTGCCGAGGTCGAGCAGCTCGTCCCACGTTTTGGGCGGCGCCGAGTAGCCGGCATCTGCAAACGCTTTCTTGTCATACGTAAAGCCCATTACGCCAACGCCGAGCGAGAACAACGCTGTTTTTCCGTCCAACGTCGTCGCCTTGCGAATCGAATCGGCGTAGTTTTTGCTCGACTCCAGGGAGCTCAAATCATAAATATACCCGCCCTTATTGGCCATATCCGTCGTCACGTGACCGATGTTGATTTGATACAGATCGGGCACTTCGCCGGTCGAAATTTTCGTCCGGAGCGAATCGTAGATAACGCCGTCCGGCAGCGTCTCCGCTTTAACCTTGATGTTCGGGTATTTGGTTTGGAACTCCTTGATCAAATCCTCATGAATTCCGGCAAACAGCGATTCCGCGAACGTCATCGAAAGCGTGACGGAGTCGGATGATTTGGACGAGCCCGAGGAGGATGCATTATCCTTTCCGCCGCAGCCTGCGAGCAGTGCAGCTACCGTCAGAGCGGAAGCGCCGAGTTTTAATACCTTGCTTGTTCCCATGGTTGGTGACCTCCCGAAGTTGTTGTTCGCGTTGCATAGATTTGTTTTGTATGTTAAACAACGTTTATAAATTACATGATAAACTATAGCTATTTTTGGTCTTTTTGTCAATGAAGCGTTTTCAAATTCATATTGTCGTGCTATTATTTGTGAAATCAGTTTAAAATCCTCTGTTTTTTAAACGATGTTTTAGAAAATACATGTTATTCCTCATCCTATCGCAAACCATTTCCTAAACTTTCCGATCAATTCGGTATCATTCTCCACCATTTTGTGAATATTTGTTTAACAGGAAAACTGGTGTTTGTTTTTTTGAGAAGTAAACCAGAAGGTGCTATACTAGATCAGGGTGAAAACGTTGTCACCGCATGTCCGTACCCGCGAGACATAGGAGCTTACGCCAGCGGACAGCAGAACGATATTGAGGTGAAAGTATGGACACGTCAAAAAAATACACCGTTCCTGCTTTGGAGAAAGCCATTGCCATAATCGAGACGTTGTTCAAGCACGATGAACCGATCGGCGTCAGCGAGCTATGCAAAATGGTCGACATTCCGAAGACGAGCGTTTTCTTCATTCTGAATACGCTCGACCATCATGAATACATCACGAAAACGGAAGACGGCAAATACAAGCTTGGGACCAAGTTCCTTACTATAGGCCTCACCCAACTCAGCAAAATCGAGATCCGTGAACTCGCCCGTCCCCTTATGGACAAGCTGCTTCGGGAAACCGGATTTACCGTGCATTTAGCCGTCCTGGACAACGGCGAAGCCATGTACTTGGAGAAAGTGGAGAGCGGGAAATTCGTTAAGTTCTCCACCTATGTAGGGCAAAGACTTCCGCTGCACGCCTCCGGAGTGGGCAAAGCTATGGCGGCCTATATCCCTGACGACCGGCTCGATCAAATTCTCGAAACGAGAGGCATGCCCCAGAAGACCGAAAATACGATTACGAATGCGGCCGATTTCAAAAAAGCGCTTGACGTCATCCGCAAGCAAGGGTACTCCACTGAGGATGAAGAGGGAGAGCTCGGCATCCGCTGCATCGGTTCCGCCATTTTCGATCACACCAAGCAGCTCAAAGCTGCGATCAGCATAACGGGACTTCGCACGGATATGCCGATCCAGCAGATTCCAGCGTTAGGCGCGCTGGTGAATCAAGCCGCTCAGGACATTTCCCGACGGCTTGGATTTCCGCAGCAGGTGGAAGCTTGACGTCCAAAAGCAAAAAAGCTGTTTGAATCCGCATCCTTCGCGGTTCAAACAGCTTTTTTTACATTATCGTTTATTCGATCATGCCTTCGACCGGGCTGCTGGCGGAAGCATAACGCTTCTTCGGAATGCGTCCAGCCAGGAAGCCTTTGCGTCCCGCTTCTACCGCAAGCTTGAACGCTTCGGCCATAAGAACGGGATCTTGTGCAAGCGACACAGCCGTGTTGAGCAGCACGCCGTCCGCTCCGAGCTCCATCGCAAGCGCCGCGTCGGCCGGTCCGCCGATTCCGGCGTCCACGATAATCGGCACTTTGGCCTCTTCGATGATAAAGCGCAGATTGTTCGGGTTGATGATCCCTTGGCCGGAGCCGATCGGAGAAGCGCCCGGCATCACTGCGGCCGCTCCCGCCTCCTGCAGCTTGCGGGCCAAAATCGGATCGTCCGACGTATACGGGAGAACGATAAACCCTTCGTCCACTAATATTTTAGTCGCCTCAAGCGTGCCTACGGGATCGGGCAGCAGCGTTTTCGGATCGCCGATCACTTCCACTTTGATCATGTCGCACAACCCGCTGGCTTTGGCGAGACGGGCGATACGGACGGCTTCCTCCACCGTATAAGCGCCGGCGGTGTTCGGCAGCAGCGTATATTGCTTCAGGTTCAGCGTTTCGAGAAAATTAGGCGAATCCGGATTGTCGATCGGAAGACGGCGGATGGCGAAGGTCAATACTTCCGTTTTGGATGCTTCAACCGCTTTGCCCTGGATATCCAGAGCGGGAAACTTGCCTGTTCCGAGAAGCAGGCGGGACTGAAATTCATAGGGTCCGATTTTCAAAAGATCTTTCATGATTAGCGCTCTCCTTCATTTATCCGTAGTTTGATAATGTCCTGTTCTGCTAGCGAAATGTCGCGCTTTATCCGCCGCCGACAAAATGCACGATTTCCACTTGATCGCCGTTTTGAAGCTTCGTATCGCTATAATGGGTACGTTCGATAATCGTACGGTTCAGTTCGACGACCAAAATTTTATGCTCAAGCTTGAATGCGGCGAGCAGCTCGCTGACCGTGCCTACGTTCTCCACATCCCGAAGCTCCCCGTTGACGGTAAGCTGCATGGTGTTCCCTCCTTCATGTCTTCTCTGGACTTGCTCCCGGATCGAGAAACAGCGCAATAATAACCGCCGTTCGGGAACCTCCTTGCTTTCTTCGGAAACGAAAAAAAGCCAACCGCATAGGGTTGACTTCAAGGGCTACACGCCAAAAAAACGCATAACCACTTCCCTACGCTGGTATGATCCAGGCGGCGCACAAAAGCGAAATCCGCTATGCGCCTTTTCAGGTTCCAAGGGTTTCAGACGGCGTCTGTTCTCAGCCCGGCAGTTCAGGCTCCCCTAGTGGTAAAAAAGTATTCAATAAGCAATAGTATAGCACATACGGCAAACTATTTGGTATAGCGGATTTCGAGCTCGGCAAAATCGTCCGTCAGCGCTACGGCCACTTCATTGACGAGCGACTTTTTGACGAGCTTGTTCAGCAAGAGCGTCAACTCCTGCAAGTCGCTGAATTCTGGCATTGCCAGGAGCTCCGCGGAGCTCCACGGCTCCTCCCGGCTGCTCAGTGCACGGAGCAGCGGCATACAGCAGCTTTCCATTTTGGACATGACGGAAAACTCGCAGGCCAGCAGCACAAGCTCGACGCGCTGTCTGAGCGTCTCCATGCTCGAGGTCAGCTCCTCGTACAGTTTGTACACGCCCGGATTGATCCGGTGAACCTGCTCCCATACCGTCATCTCCGGATGGCTCCCGTGCTCGATAATGACGATTCGCGCCCAATGATGCAGAGCCGCCATTACACAGCTGTAGGCATCCATGACATGATCCTCGCGCAAGTAATCCTTGGCTTTGGAATACGTTCGTAAAAATGCGGCAAACTCCGCCATCATCTTCCGTTCGCGCAGCCGATCCGGAAATTCAAGCAGCCGGTGACGCAAATGCTCCAGCTCCCCTCTGCGATCCAACAAGATTTCACCTCGTACGATCCACTCCATCGTGTTCCGGTTCTCTTCACCTTGAACCAGGCTCTCCAGCTCGTCCGCTTTCAGCCATCGTTCTTGTATACGGCTTCCGTCTTTTATATAATGAAATAGATTATCGGTGCATAATTCCCGATCGTAGACGATCAGCACCAGCCGATGGAAATGATCGGTCATAGGTCCATGCGCCGTCTCATATTCGTACAGAAGCACACTCATGACGTGTACTTCCATTTTCAATCGTTCGATGAGCTCGGTTTTGAATCGGTCCATGCCAGCCTCCGTCGTAGCCTTAATTTCTGTATACTGTACATTTCTACACCGAACACAACTTTCCTGCCGAATGGGAGAAAAGTCACATTTTCTGATGGAAGAAGAGGAAACGGATGTTATTTAAATCAAGTAAAGTCAATGAATTTCGGCTTTGGGGCCTATTGCTGACGATGTTCGGCCTGCTGATTATGGTACTGGGCATGGCCGGTATCGTGTTCGAGTGGGGCACGTTCGGTCGCGTCATCGCCGCTATATTTCTTGTCCTCGGGCTCATTAGCGTATTTGCAAGCATGGCCGTTTATTTCTGGGCAGGCATGCTCTCGACGAGCGCAGTCGTGCTGGAATGCCCGGAATGCGGCAAAACGACGAAGCTGCTCGGCAAAACCGACCGCTGCATGTTCTGCAAAACGATTTTGACGCTCGATCCGACACATGCGCCGAAAGAAACGGCGGAGGCTGCGACGCAGCATTCCTCACAGTAAGCCATTCAAAAAAAGCACCCGCTCGCGATGAACTCGCTTGTCGGGTGCTTTTGCGTTACGGCCTCTTCTCGAGGGTTTCCTTGATTACGTTCCAAATATCGGGCGTTTCGAATGTCCGGCTCCAGGAGGCGATGCCGGCAAGATCGTGCTTTTTGACAAGCTCGGCCCTGCTCTTCATGGAAACCGCGTCTTCGATCCAGATTTTGATCGTTTTGCCGTCTTCTTTATACTCCACGTAATTGTTGCCGGCTTCCTGATCGTACGTCGGCGTAAGATTTTTGTCTTTGATCGTTTTCTGAATGACGTCCATCCCGACGGCCTTGGAGCTGACCTTCGTTTTGCCGTCCTTCGTTTCCTCGGTCCATACGCGCGAGTAAAAAGGAACGCCTAGCAGCAGCTTGGATGCGGGGACGTCGTCTTCCTTCATGATTTGCGTAATGCCCTTCTCCACCCAGGACAGCGATGCGACGGGTCCGGCTTTCTGACTGGAAGCCCAGTGCTCGTCGTACGTCATGACCATCATATAATCGACCACCTCGCCGACGGCGCGCCGGTCCATGAAGAGGGAATACACCTCCGACCCGTCTTTCACCGTTACGTCGATCGACACGACCAGCCCCTGCTCGTGCAGGAAAGGCGTCAGTTCGCGTACGAACTGAACGACATTCGCTTTATCCTTCAGATAGACGTTCTCGAAGTCGATGTTGATGCCGTCGATCTGATACATTTGCGCGAAGCTGACAAGCTGCTTGATCATTTTGATCCGCTTGTCATAAGTGGAGAGCGCCTCGGACGTCTGCTTCGGCTCGAAGCCGTTCGAGAATAGAGCCCATAGCTGGTAGCCCTGCGCATGCGCCCATTTGACGAAAGCGGCGTCGCCGTTATTTTTCAAGTTGCCCTCGCCGTCGGCCAGATGGAACCACTGCGGGCTGATGACGTTCAGGCCCGGCATGGCGCCGATTTTGGACGTATCGGGATTTTTGTTGTAAACCTGCTGCCAAGTCAAATTGATTTTGCCGCCCAGCGGCTTCCATGGCGCCTTCGGTTCCTTCCGTTCTTGGACCGGAATGGTCTCGACGCGATCGAGCGACACTTCGCTTTTCTTCATGTAGCCGATGTACCCGTTCGCCAGCTGAATCTTATACCAATCCTTCTCGTCCGCAAGCAGCATGACCGCCTCGCCTTGCTTGACGTCGGCGGCTATCGGCGCTTTGACGGTAGGCTCCGTACGCATCGCGCGCAGCTTATCCGGCTTGTTCGCCGAAGCGGCCGCTTTGCCCCACTGGATAACGTCGCCCGCTTTGTGAAGAATGACGGCTCCGGTTTCGGCGGACTCCCGAATCTCCAGCTTGTAATAGGTTAATAGAGGATCAACGGGCACATATGTCGTATTATCGATCTTCTCTACGGGAAAACGGAGCGTAAACGGCTTCTCGTTGACGAGTCCGGTGAGCTGGCTTGTTTTGAGCCGCACGACCTTGTCCTGCGTCGTGATGATAACCGACTGGCTCTGTTCCTCGTAGCGAATGTTAGGATCTATCAAGTCCTTATAGACGTCGATCGGCAGCTTCAACGATTCTTTCTCGCCTGCAGCAGGCAGCCTCAGCATTTCGCCGCGGTAAAAAACAGGCTTTTTGGAGCCGTCGAAGTCAGGCGTCTGGTGCATCGAATTCGGCCAGTAAAAGTGCCAATATCCGTAACCGGCACCGCCGATCATGGCAATCAAAAACAGGATGACAAGTAGCGGGACGACCCTTCTCGGCTTGCGGCCGCGAGGCTCGGCATTCGTTGCTGCCGGTTCCATAATTCACTTCCTTTATTTGTATTGACGCGCCAAAACGCGCGAATGTTGCGGAATAAGGGAAAATTAGGGCCATATCGACCCTACGGGCATAAAAAAAGACGCATCGCGCTGCATCGCGCGCCGATACGTCCTATTATACTATATTTTACGACAAATCTCGCAATCTTTTACAATTGTTCGATTATGGAAAGTTCGTTTGACGTTTGACTAATGCTTAATCGTGCTTGCGCAATCCCGGCAAAGCCCATATACCTCGAGCCGGTGGCCGCGTACGACAAAGCCCGTTTCCTCCGCCGCTATATGTTCCACATCATGCAGCTTCGGATAGTTAAAGTCGACGATTACGCCGCAGCTTTCGCATTGGGCGTGGTAATGCTCCGACATGTCCGCATCAAACCGGCTGGAGCTGTCTCCGTAGGTCATTTCACGCACAAGTCCGGATTCGATAAATACCTTCAGGTTGTTGTACACGGTCGCTACGCTCATGCTAGGGAAACGACCTTCCAATGCCCGATAAATCTCGTCGGCTGTCGGATGCGAAGTCGTATCCAACAAATAGGAAAGTATGGCATGCCGCTGCGGAGTCATTCGCACTCCCGTCGACTTCAGCTTATCCAGCGCTTGTTCAAACCGGGCTCCCAAAGTTATCACCACCATCATTCTTATGCTCGCCTATTCGGCGTACTTGCGAGTTATTCTCATTGTACGTTTGAAATGTTCGTTTTGTCAATGAAACATCCCCCCATAACGCGAAGCCGGCTGCAGCGTAAGAAGAGAGTCGCTCTGTCAAACCTCCGGAAATGACGCTTTCCGCCGCCAGGCAGACCGCTCAAGGCTCCCATCTTATTCCTATTCGGGAGCCTTGAAACGATGCCAGGAAATCGGGATCAATCGATTTTGTTCACCGCGATGTGTCCGTTGCTCGAACGGATCAGCAGCTTGAATTGGCCCGATCCGATTTTGCCTTCGATGCTGTTCTTATCCTTGGTCAGCGGCAGATCCGAATCGATGGAGCTGTTCGTCGTAGCGCCGTCGACCGTGAAGCTTCCTGATGACGGAACTTTAACCTCCACCTTCGAATTCGTCGTACGCAGCTCCCAATTGCCGCCCATCGTACCGCTCTTCGCCTCGATTTTGCCGTTCGTCGTGACGGCGGTAACTTGATCGCTCGCTTCATCGAGCTGAATTTTGGCATTCGTCGTTTCCGCCTTCAACTTTCCTTCGATTCGGCTGATATCCATGGAGCCGTTCGTAGATACAAGCTGCGTGTCTCCCTTGATGTTGGCGGCGTTAACGGAACCGTTCGTCGTCCGCGCCTCCGTGCTGCCGACAATGTCGGTGAGCGTGAGCGTGCCGTTCGTCGTTTGCAGCTTCAGCTTGCTTAGGGCCGTAAGGCGGCTCGCTTCGAGCCTGCCGTTGCGCGTCTCCACATCGTAATCGTATTTGCCGGTCTCCGGCACCGTTACGACAAGCTCCATTTTCGGCGTTCTTCTGACGCCCAGCTTGCCGCTGTAGGATTCGCCTTTTGCTTCTATGGAAAGCTTACTGCCTTCCTTGAATTCGATCTTCGAATTGTCGGCGATGCGTTCCGCTTCCGCGGTGTCAGACAGGTCGACCCAAACCGTCGTTTCTACTTGAATCTTGTCTACCGCGCCCGTCTTGATCACGATAGGACCGTTCGCATTATCGAGCTCGATCTGTTCCGTACCGGAGGCGATCGGGATGCTCGTCACGCCCTTCTCGAACTTTTGTCCGCCGTTCGAAATCACGTTGAACCAATCGAATGAAAATTTGCCGACCTGCGTCGTGCCGATGACAATGGCGGAAATAATGACGGCGATCAGCACGCCGCCCAGATCCAGCTTGAGCTGACGCTCCCCCTTATGATAAATAAAGCTGAACAGCATATACTCGACGCCAAGCGCGATAAGCACAGCCGGCCACCAACCGACGACTTTCCCGAGCAGCGAGCTGCCCGTCGTCTGGTCGATCAGCAGAAGCACGCCTACCAGCACCATCAGCGCCGCAGCCGTATATCTCCCTACTTTCAACATAGCCATTCTCCTAACCGTTATTTTTTGCGCGATTCCATGACGAACAGAACGATGCCCGCTCCGATCAAAATGGCAGCCCCTATATAAGAACCGTTCATCCGGAACAGCTCGCTGAACCAAGCGGGTCTGTTAAACAGCAGGAAGAAAACGACTCCCGCTCCGATCAGCACAAGGCCGAGACGATTCGGACGATCCGCGCCATTTAAAGGATCCGTCCCCCACGCTTCCGGCGGAAGCTCGCCCGACTGCACCATTCTCGCACGCGCATTCACCTTATCCGCAAGCTGCAGCGCATCGAAAACGTTGTAAAAATAGACGACCGGCAGAAGACAACTGATCAGCACGACAAGCGGGATGAAATTATCCCCCTCCATGCTGATGACTACCGTCGGGATCGCCGCGACGTTCAGAATGAACAGCAGCATGACGACAAGCCCCTTTTGCATGAGACCCAAATAGAAATGGCCGATGCCTGGGAACAGAAAGGCGAACAATCCCGTGAGCGCCTTGCTTTTGCGCGGCGGCGCAACGAACGGAACATTCGGATAAGGCGGCATAGGGAACTGCTTCATGCGTTCCTCTAAGAAATCGTCCTTCTTCTTGGTCTCGCTCTGAAAATCATGGTTTCCTTCCATTGCACATTCCTCCATCTATTGGCGCATTAATGACGCATTTGAACGGTCACTTTGTCTACAAATCCAATCACGATTTCAACCTTCCCCCGCAATCCGCTCTCGAGAAGACCGGTGTCCAGGGTGACGATCTGCTGTAAAATACCCAAATGAATGAACAAATAGGTCGCGGCGGCCGCAGCGAATAAATTCGTCAGCTCGGGACGCCAGTAGCGAATGGGAACAGACGTTCTCTTTCGACTTGCGACACTTTGCTCTTGCCTCCCTTGCTCTTCCCGGAGCCGTTCCGAGGCCAAAGCCGCCATGACGTTATCCGTAAATGCCGGCGACGGCAGCTCATCCTCCATCTCTTCTAGCCGCTTATCCAGCTCCAGGTAACCATCCGCAATCCGTCTGCACGGCTCGCAGGTTTCCACATGCTTGCGGACTCTGTGCCGCTGAACCTCGTCGCAGCTACGGTTTGCGAACTGCTGAAGCTCGCGCTCGCTCGGGTGCTTCCGATTCATGCCCGTTCACCTCGATCCATTTTTGCTTTAGCATCGTTTTGCCCCGGTACAGGCGGGTTTCCACCGTTTTGACCGGGATCTGCATAATGTCGGCGATTTCCTGGTACGACAGCTGCTTATAATGATACAGGTGCATGATGATCCGGTACTTGTCGGGAAGCGAGGCGAGAAGCGCCTGCATGTCATCCTGCTCTTCTTGCCGGACGACCTGCTGCTCGGGTTCCGCGGAGCGGTCGCCGAACCAGTTGCGTACCCGGTCCAGCACCGCCTCCAGCGGCTTTCGCCGCTGCGACCGACGGTAGTCCTGCACGAGATTGACGGTCAGCCGGTACAACCATGTCGTAAACTTCGCTTCCCCGCGATAATGGAGAAGCGTCCGGTACAGCTTCAAGAACACTTCCTGCGACAAATCCTCCGCAGTCTCGCGCTGGTCCACCATGCGCAGGATAAGCGTAAACACATACGATCGATGCCGGTCGACGAGTACCCGGTAAGCGTCTTGACGGCCTTGACGAACCGCTTCCGCCAGTTCTTCATCCGTCAAATGATCCATCGTTTCACCGTCCCGTCTCCCCCGAGTATTGATTTTTTTGTCGTATACCTGATTAGACGTTATTTTCTCAAGCAACCCTTCAAATCATTTCGATATTTTTTGAAAAAATATCGCTCCAGCTTGTCCAGCAGCGGTCCGTCGATCGGGAGCCAAGCCACCTCCTGCAAAAACTTGACGTCCCAATCCGCATGCTCCGGATCGTAACCTAGCGTTAACGTCCCCCCCACCGCTTCTACGACGAAGGTCACCGTTCCTGCATATCCTTGACTGACGCCGGCAAAATGCTGCTCGCCCAAATGAGCCGCGATGCGCACGGTCAGCCCCGTTTCCTCCTGCAGCTCGCGGACAACCGCTTGCTCCGGCTGCTCGCCCTGTTCGATCCCGCCTCCGGGCAAGCACCAATACTGCTCGCCGATCGTCGTATCGAAGTGGCGCACCATGAGCAGGCGCCCCCGCTCGATGAGAATGGCCTGCGCACGTTTTTTTATGATCATCCCGAGAATCCTCCTTTCCGCGCTATTGAAAAGCCTCCTCTTCGCTATCGCAAAGAGAAGGCTCCGGTTAAACGTATGATACCCCGGCTTAAGGCTACTCTACCGAAACGCCGGTAATGCCGTTCAGCCGTTCAATTCCTTCGATAAGCGGAACCAGCACGCTCGGCTTCGGAATTTTAACCGAGAGCGTGACGTAAACGAGATTGCTGCCGTCTTCCTTCTGCTCTTCCTCCATCGACAGCTTGCGGACATCGACGCCTTTCTCCTCCAGCAAGCCGGAAATGCGCCCTAGCGTCCCCGCCTGATTGGCCGTACGGATTTTAATGGCGTACACCCGCTTGTCTCGGAAATACTTTTTCTCGACGATGTTAAGCACATATAAGCTGAGCAGCACCATGAACGTCGATAAGATGGCGGCGTAGTAAAAGCCCGCTCCGACCGACAAGCCGATTGCCGCAACGACCAGCAGGGTAGCCGAGGTCGTCAGGCCGGTCACCGTCAGGCCGTTCCGCAAAATGGTTCCCGCGCCCAAGAAGCCGATTCCAGGGAGAACTTGCGCTGCGAGCCGCGCCGGGTCCATCCGCACGTTGTATTCGTCGACGAATGCAGAAAAGCCGTACATCGACAGCAGCATGATCAGCGTCGATCCTAGACAAACCAAAATATTCGTTCGAAATCCCGCCGCATGGCTGTGACGTTCCCGTTCGAAGCCGATCAAGCCGCCCAGCAGCAAGGCTAGCGCCAGCCGCAGCGTTAAATGCAGCGGATCGATTTCCCAAGGGCTCATGCTTGTTCCCCCTTTTACTCCACCCTTTGCGCATCTTTTTGGAAAGGAATGATAGCGTTATCTTATAAATGATCTTATTGTAGCACGATTTTCCAGAGGGTCAATACTTAATCCCCGCCCGGCTTACTACTGGATAAACGCGTTGTCCTTAAACAACCCGTTGTACTTAACGTTGCCGCGTTCGTCGTATACGGTTCCTTGACCGTCAGGCTTGCCGTCGCGCAGCGTACCGACGTAACGCGAGCCGCTGTCGTAATATAGCGTGCCTTGACCTTCTACCTTGCCGTCCCTGAACGCGCCTTCGTAAACGAGCTTGCCGGCTTGGTAATACCGGCCGAATCCTTCGAACTTCCCTTGCCGCAAGTCTCCGACGTACTTCCAGTCCTTCCCGTAATAAATACCCGGATACGGTTCGTTTGCGGCGGCTTTCCGCTTCCAATCGTCGGCCCACCGGTCCTCGAGCTCCTTGAGCGTATGATTCGTAATCAAACGAAGCTGCTCCCCGAAAATCCCGTGCGTATAAAACACGGAGGCGATCGCAGGCTCCCCGTACCGTTCGGCCAAATAGGCGTAAATCGACTGGGAAAGCGCATAGCCGAGCTCGACATCGCTCCATTTGTCCGCCGATTGGGACAGCTCGTCCCATGTCATCAGTTTGCCGGCAGCGAGCGCCTCGTAAATTTCCTTCTCGCGCATCGCCGCGTAGAACGGAGCATCCAGCTCGTGATAGGTAGCCGCCCCTTCCATAAAC
The DNA here is from genome assembly GCF_046244365.1 of Paenibacillus litoralis. Lineage (NCBI taxonomy): Bacteria > Bacillati > Bacillota > Bacilli > Caryophanales > Paenibacillaceae > Paenibacillus > Paenibacillus litoralis. The sequence continues at coordinate 7,182,985 of NZ_CP176395.1, forward strand.
CAGTACGGATACGTTTTGTCCTTGGACGCGTCCGACGACAGCGTAACGGCGTGAACCGTTTCATGCAGCGCCGTCAAAAGCAGCCGCTCCATCGACGCCTCATCCTGCTTGATCAGCATCGTTCGCTTCTGCACGTTCCATTCTCCTTCGGACCAAGCAAGCGTGACGGCCTTCTCATAGTCTTCCTTGCCGAGGAAGACCAGAGGAATTTTGTAGGAAAGCTTACGATCGAGCGATTCCGTCACCTGACGATAAATCGCATCCAAATGCTGCGCGATCGCAAACACGCTTTCCTCCTGTGCGGCGTAATACACCTCATAGTTCGCTGTGGAAAAGGTTTTCCATTCCCGTGCAGTCATTGCATCTAGAGGCAATGGACCGGCTTTGGCCGAATGCCACGTCTGCCGCTGCCCGGATGGCGGCTCGGCCGCAGGCGAAACAACTATTTCCTTGACGTCGAGCGGCTTGCGCGGCTTCGGCTTGGCTATGGAAGGCCCGGTCGCAATCGCAACGGTTCGCGTGGCGTTGTCCCAGGTCACGGCCGCGCCGAGAGACTCGCCGATAAAACGCGCCGGCACCATCGTGCTGTCCTGCAAAATGACCGGCGCTTGGGCAAGCGCGACCGGCTCCCCGCTGATGAATGCTACCGGAAAGCCTATCGTCAGCTTGATTTGCGTATACGTCTTAAGCGCCGTAACGGTGCGGGTTTCGTTATCCCAGTCGATTTTAGCTCCCAACGCTTCAAAAATGCCGCGCATCGGCACCATCGTCGTTCCTTCGACAATAACGGCCGGTTGATCGAATGTTTGCCGCTTGCCGTCGATCGTAATCGTAACAGCCGTATCTTCCGGTGCCGACTTCGCTTCTTCAGCCAGAACACCCGGCGTGCCGCTCCAAAACGGAAGGCATATCGCGAACAAAACTGCCGCGCTCCATTTCATGAAACGACTCTTCAAGTTATTCCCACCCTCTCCGCGTATTGCCGTAGACGATTCGCCACACGGAGGGGAAATTCCTTCTATTTGTTAAAAATGAAAAAACCGGCAATCGCCGGTTTTTCATTCGCATATCGGAAAGTAAATCCGCGGGTGCCGCTCTCCGCCTACGGTAAACGCCGGCGTCAAAAGACGCCGGCAGTCGTTTAGCGGTTCAGGCATTCGAGAATCAGCTTGTTGGCCAATCCCGGATTTGCTTTGCCTTTCATTTCTTTCATGACTTGTCCGACGAGGAAGCCGACGGCTTTATCCTTGCCGGCCTTGAAGTCGGCAACCGATTGCGGGTTGTTCGCGACAACCTGCTCGATAACCGCCATTATCGCGCCTTCGTCGCTGATTTGGACGAGCCCTTGCTCCTCGACGATCGTCTGCGGCGCCTTGCCGGTTTCGATCATCGCTTTAAAGACGGTTTTGGCGATTTTGCCGCTGATCGTGCCTTTCTCGATGAGCGCGATCATTTCGCCCAAACCTTGGCCGGTCAGCTTCACGTCGGCAAGCTCCAGGCCGTTCTGGTTGAGGAAACCGAGCAAATCGCCCATGATCCAGTTCGATGCCGCTTTGGCATCCTTCGTATACTGGAGCGCTTCTTCGAACAGGTCGGCTATTTTCTTCGATGACGTCAATACGCCCGCATCGTACTCAGGCAGCCCGTACTCGCTGATGTAGCGCGTGCGGCGCGCATCCGGCAGCTCCGGGATGGACGCTTGGATGCGGGTTTTCCATTCGTCGTCGATGAACACCGAGACCAGATCCGGATCCGGGAAGTACCGGTAATCATGCGCTTCTTCTTTGCCGCGCATCGAAATCGTTTTGCCCTGCGCTTCGTCCCAGCGGCGCGTCTCCTGCACGACCTTCCCGCCCGAATCGAGCACGTCCGCTTGGCGCTCCTCCTCGTATTCGAGTCCGCGCTGCACGCCGCGGAAGGAGTTCATGTTCTTGAGCTCGGCCCGCGTGCCGAACTCCGCTTGCTCCCATGGACGAATGCTGATGTTGGCGTCGCAGCGAAGCGAGCCCTGCTCCATCTTCACATCCGATACGTCGCAGTATTCCATGATCGCCTTCAGCTTCTCCAGATATGCCTTCGCTTCCTCGGGCGTCCGGATATCCGGCTCGGATACGATCTCGATAAGCGGGGTACCGACGCGGTTGAAGTCGACCAGCGACGCGTATCCGCCGTCCACGTGAGTGAGCTTGCCGGCGTCCTCCTCGAGATGGAGGCGGGTAATGCCGATCCGCTTCGTCTCGCCGTTCACTTCGATGTCGATCCAGCCGTGCTCGCCGATCGGTTTATCGTACTGGGAAATCTGGTACGCCTTCGGCGAATCGGGATAAAAGTAGTTTTTGCGGTCGAACTTCGTGGTCGTCGCCACTTGGCAGTTCAGCGCCATTGCGGCTTTCATCGCATATTCGACCGCTTGCTTGTTCAATACCGGCAGCACGCCGGGATGGCCGAGGCAAACCGGGCATGTATGCGTATTAGGCGGCGCTCCGAATTCGGTGGAGCAGCCGCAAAAGATTTTGGACTTCGTATGCAGCTCGACGTGTACCTCGAGCCCGACGACGGTTTCGTATTTGCGTTTCGTTTGTGTCATGATCCGCTGCCACCTCCCTACAATTGCGGCCGAAGCTTATGAAATTCGGTGTTCTGCTCGAATGCGTGAGCGGTACGCAGAACGGTAGCTTCGCCAAGCGCCATGCCGATAATCTGCAATCCGACCGGCATGCCGTCTACAAGGCCGCATGGTACGCTGATTGCCGGGATTCCCGCCAGATTGACGGGGATCGTTAAAATATCGTTTAAATACATCGTCAGCGGGTTGTCCACCTGCTCGCCGATTTTGAATGCCGGCGTCGGTGCCGTCGGCCCGATGATGACGTCATAGTTCGCAAAAACTTGATCGAAATCTTGCTTGATCAAAGTACGCACCTTCTGCGCCTTCAAATAGTAAGCGTCATAATAGCCGGAGCTGAGCGCGTACGTGCCGAGCATGATCCGGCGCTTCACTTCGGGACCGAACCCTTCGCTGCGGGATTTGCGGTACAGCTCGATAAGGTTCGTCGCATTAGCCGTCCGAACGCCGTAACGCACCCCGTCGAACCGCGCCAGGTTCGAGGACGCCTCGGAAGAGGCAAGCAGGTAGTAAGCGGCTACCGCATATTCCGTGTGCGGGAGCGATACTTCCTCCCACGTCGCGCCGAGTCCTTCCAGCACCTTCAAGGCGGACATGACGGATTCCTTCACGCGCGGATCCACGCCCTTGCCGATGTACTCCTTCGGCACGGCGATGCGCAGCCCTTTCACGTCACCGGAAAGCGCGCTGATGTAATCCGGAATTTCGACTTTTGCCGATGTCGAATCTTGAGGATCGTGCCCGGCGATCGCCTGCAGCACGTAAGCGGCGTCTTCGACGTTCTTGGTCAGCGGTCCGATCTGGTCCAGCGACGAAGCAAACGCTACAAGGCCGAAACGCGAAACGAGGCCGTAAGTCGGCTTCATGCCGACTACGCCGCAATAAGCCGCCGGCTGCCGAATGGAGCCGCCGGTATCGGAGCCGAGCGCGAAATAGACTTCGCCGGCGGCAACCGCCGCCGCGGAGCCACCGCTCGAACCGCCCGGAACGTACTCCGTGTTCCACGGATTGTACGTAGGGTGGAAGCCGGAGTTTTCATTGGAGCCGCCCATCGCGAATTCGTCCATGTTCAGCTTGCCGATCGTAACGGCTTGCGCCGACTTCAGCTTCTTCATGACGGTAGCGTCGTAGATCGCTTTATAGTTGGAAAGGAATTGGCTCGCGCAGGTGGTCAGCAAGCCCTCGGTTGCAATATTGTCCTTGATGCCGGCAGGCAGCCCGAACAACAGGCCGCGTTCGCCGCCTTGCTGCAGCTGCTCGTCCATCTGCTTCGCGGCAGCTTTGGCATTCTCCTCGTTCAGCGTCAGGAACGCCTTCACTTTACCGTCCACTTCGTTAATGCGGCGGTACGATTGATCGACCAGCTCGGAAACGGTTAGCTCCTTTTGGGCCAGCCGCTTATGTACGTCTTGTAATTTCAGCTCAAACAACGACAATCTGAGCAACCTCCTTTACGATTCGATTATTCCAGTACCGCAGGCACTTTGATTTGCCCTTCTTCTTCATCCGGCGCGTTCAGCATCACCTGTTCGATCGAAAGCGACGCACGCACTTCGTCTTCGCGCATGACGTTCGACAGAAGCATCGCATGACTCGTCGCTTCGACGCCATCGGTATCGAGCTCGTTCAGCTGGTCCGCATATTTCAAGATCTCGTTCAACTGCTCGGTAAGCATCTGCTTTTCTTCTTCCGCCAGCTCAAGCCGCGCCAGATTGGCGACATGCTCGACGTCTTTAATGGTAATACTCATCGGAAAGACACCTCTTTCTATTGATCCAACGGTCTTTTTCGCCAAAAAACGCTTTATTCATTATATCGGTTATGCTCGGACAAAAACAAGCAAATTGCGCGCGAATCCTGCACAGCGCCCTATGCGTCATGCAAGAGTGATGGCTAATTCGACGAAAAACGCGTCAAGCCGGCAGGCTGACCCTGCCGGCTTGCTTCTCACAGCGCCCGGTAGCGATTGAACATATGCATGCACAGCTTGGCGATTCCGTAAATGCCCAAGTAACCGGATGTCAGCAGAAAGAGGTCGTTCGTAAACAATTTGTGAATATCGGTCATAAACACGGTACCGTCGCGCCGTATTTCATATACCGCGAGAGCGGCGATGATTCCGGCGCATAGCGCGCATAAAAGCGCCGCCGCATCGATCAGAAAGCTCCATCTGCCGAACATCCACTGCAGCGCGATCAATAACAGCGGCAGCAGTATGACGGCTGCGGTCATGAGTAGGCCCATCCCGCAATCACCTCATTCACAGCTTATCCTTTTGCGGGCGGAACATACGTCATCCGGCTGCCGGACATCCCCGGTCGCTCTCTCCCGATCTGCCGTCCGTGCAAGCGCAGAGAAGCTTATTCCGCAAAAGCTCTCCCGGCAGGTTAAATAAGCGCAATCGCGAGCAAATCAAACAGCGCGAGCGGTACGATAGCGTCCCCGAAGCCAAAGCCGTTTCCATACCAAAAAGCCGAGGTTTTCGCTTTTTTGCCTTTTTTGACGGATAAGGTGCCTGCCCGGTCGGACGTATCGATATAGACGTTCCGTTCATCCACGCCGACGATCATGCCCTCGTAACGCGTCCCGTTCACGGTAACGACGGATACCCGGCGATGCATGAAGCGTTGACAAGCATAATATCTTTCATAGACATCCATCTCAATCCCTCCCCAATACTTCGTTATTGTACGGCAGGAAGAAAGAGTCCGTGAGGGCTGGAGTCCTGGCGGGAAAGCAAAAACCTGCCGGCAAGGCGATCGCCTTCGGCAGGTTTTTGCTTTCCGATTACCACGTAACGAACGGCTTCGAGCCCGGTGCCGGGTTCTGAAGCATGTCGACGAAAGGAATCGTGTAGGCGAACAAAATGAGCACCACGACCAGACCGATCCATACGCCCCACCGCTCGAACAGCTTCGGCGTATGCTCCGGCGCTTCCGCCGTTTCTCCGATCGGATATTCCGTGACCCCTTTCGGCTGATTAAGCAAGGCCACGATGTTGTAAATCATCAGGATGACGCCGGCGAACAGAATCATCCCCCCGACCGCCATCGCCACATGGTAAGGCATCCATCCCACTGCATCGGCATTGTCCGAATACGTGGTGTACGCGGTGCGGCGAGGCGACCCCAGCAAACCGACGGCATGCATCGGGCCCGACATGAAGAACATGCCGACCATCCAGATGATCGATTGGATAATGCCCAGCCGGTTCATCCGCGCCGTCAGCACGCGGCCCGTCATCGCCGGAATGAGCCAGTAGGTAATGCCGAAGAACGTCATCGCCACGCTCGTAGCCACCGTCAGATGGAAGTGGCCCGTTACCCAAAGCGTATTGTGCACGACCCCGTTCATCTGGTTGCTCGCATTGATAATGCCGCCCGCGCCGGCCGGAATGAAAATGAGCATGCCCATGAACGGAGCGAAAAAGCGGACGTCTTTCCATGGTAAAAACTTCAGCCAGCCGAACAAGCCCTTTGCGCCTTTGGAGCGGCCGAACGTCTCGAACGAGGCGAACAGCGAAAATGCGGTCATAAGCGACGGCACGACGACCATGAACGTCAGCACGACCTGAATATATTTCCATACGGATGGGATTCCCGGCTCCATCAGCTGATGGTGGAAGCCTACGGGAATCGAGAACAGCAGCAGCAGCAGAAACGACAGGCGAGCGAGCGAATCGCTGAAAATTTTGCCCCCGATAATTTTCGGAATAATGACATACCAGCACATGTACGCCGGCAGCAACCAAAAATAAACGAGCGGATGGCCGAAATACCAGAACAGCGTACGCGAAACCATCACGTCGATCGTGTCCACCCAGCCGAACGACCAAGGGATGAACTGTACGAGCACCGTAGCCGCTACGCCAAGCGTCGCGATCAGCCACATCAGCATCGTGACGACGGCCATGAACGAGAACAGCGGGGTCAGCTTGGACGGATTCGTTTTGCGCCACTGCTTGTAGTTGTAGAACATCCCGAAGCCGCTGAGCCAGCTGCCGACGACGAGGAGCGCAAGCGCAATGTAGAAATACGGCGATGCTTTCATCGGCGCGTAGAACGTATACAGGACGGTCGCCTGATTGAGCAGGATGCAGACGGTTGCGATCACCGTCCCCGCCGCCATCAGCGTAAAACCGGCCCAGCCCAGCTTGCGGGTGAGCGGCAGCAGCTTGCCGCCCAGCGTCTTGGTTACGCCGGAGTACATGAAGCCGATGATGAAAAAAGTCGTAAAGACGAGCGCCATCAGCACCCCGTGCGCGGTGAGCAGCTGGTAATAGCCGATGTTCAGCGGCAGCTCGATCATCCCGCCGCGGACGAGCCCCTGCAGCATGCCGGCAATGCCGCCCAGCAGCAGCGCCGCGAAGGCAAAAAAGATATGGACGAGCGTCAGTGCCGCATCGCTCCGCTCGAAGCGCAATTCATTCGTAAACACCGTATCGGCGAGCGATTTGGTTTCTTCGGGCATATAAGGTTCGCGTATGATCATCGTTTATCATCCTCTCTATTTCACAATGATCGTCGTGGCCATGAATTGATGGCCGACGCCGCAATACTCATTGCAAAGAATCAAATATTCGCCGGGCTTTTTGAAGGTGTAGGTCAAATGATTGATCTGGCCGGGAACGACCATCATGTTGACGTTCGTTCCGGGGATTTGAAAGCCGTGCACGACGTCCGTGCTCGTCACCTGAAAATGAATCGTAGCCCCTGCGGGAACCTCCATTTTCTCGGGATTGAAGCCGAAGGCGAGAGCAATCATATAGGCGTTGTATTCGTTGTCGCCGATTTTCTCAAGCCCCGGTTTGTCGAAGGGCGGCGTCTGCGCGACCTTCTCGGGATCGATCGTATGATGATGCTCCGAGGTCGGCGGCGCCATCCCTCTTGCGAACGTGCCGATTCCAAGCACGATCAGAAATACGGCCAGCATCGATAGCCCGAATACCAGCCACATTTTTTCAAGGCGGTGAATGTTCATTGTGGGTTCCTCCTAAACGTTTTGCGGATGCAAAACGACATCGTAAGCATAAGCCGCGTTTTCCGGCAGGAAAACGACTTCGTAAGCATAGACTGCGTTTTGCGGATGCAAAACGACTTCGTAAGCATAAGCCGCGCTTTCCGGCAGGAAAGCGGCCGGCGAATCATCGTAAGCTATTGCGCTCCGCTACGACCTTGCGATAAACAAGAAAAATACGGCCGCCCAGGTTACGACCAGGAATGCTCCCAGCAGCATAACCGACGCGAACGTTCCTCTCAGATCGTGGTCGTCGTGAGAATCTTTTCGTTTGCTCATAGCGCTGCCTTCCTTTCTGCTTGCGGATTCGGCCCTGCGCCAGAGCGGCGGGTCCGTCGAAGACAGCTTCATTGTACGTTGCGTCCGCATCCCGCTCTGTGACGGATGTCACAACAGGGCGCCGTGATTTGTTACACCTTTGTGTCCGATAAGCCAATCCGTCGGCAAGCGCCGTTCCTCACCGGCAAGGCTTGATTGCAGCGCCTGAACGGGTTTGAAGGCATTCCAAATCTGTGACATTTCTCACAAAAGACAAAAGCGGATTTTCGGTATACTACTACCAACAGGCTGGGAGGGATTCGAAATGGAGACGAACTGTCCGACTGCGCAACCGAACAATCCGATGGGGAACTCGCACTGCTTCTCGCAGGAGCATCTGCAGAAGCTGTTCGGCGCGATGCAGGCGGCGAAGGTGCCGGCGGGTACGTATTTGTATTGGGAAGGCGATGCGGCGGATAAGCTGTATTACGTCCGTTCGGGGAGAGTCAAAATGACGAAGGCGAACAGCGAAGGCAAGCAGTTTATGATGTACATGTTCCAGGAAGGCGATTTTTTCGGACAGCTCGATCCGTATTTCGATTCCAGGCAAGCCTTTAACGCGCTCACGGTGGAGGATTGCTGGATCGGCACGATAGCGAAGCCCGAGCTGGAGACGCTGCTATGGCAGCAAGGGGAGCTTGCGGTTGCGTTTATGAAGTGGATGGGGCTCATGCATCGCATGACGCAAACGAAATTTCGCGACATGATGCTGTACGGAAAGCCCGGCGCGCTATGCTCCACGCTGATCCGTATGGCCAACACGTTCGGCGCGAGGCAGGGTGACGACATTTTCATTTCGGAGAAGCTGACCAATACGGACTTGGCCGAATATATCGGCGCCGCCCGCGAAAGCGTCAACCGGATGCTGGCCGATTTGCGCAAAGCGAACGTGATTGAATACGAGAACGGCTATATTACGATTAAAAACATCGATTATTTAAGAAACATATGCCATTGCGACAACTGCCCGACGGAAATTTGCCGGCTGTAGCGCAGCGGCTTTTTTTCGTTTGCCGGCGACCTTTTTGGTTGCATGTTCGTTGAAAAACTTTTATGCTATCTTGTAAAGAACGACGTACATTTTCATTTAAGAAGGGAAGTATCAGCATGAGCGTACATCACGCCATTTCGGAACACTCACGCCGCCAAGCCTCGCGGATCGAAAACTTCAACCGGCTGGACGGCTTGCGCGAGCAGCATATCGAGGAAGCCGTTGCCAAATGCGTACGGGGGGAAGCGTTCACGGTTGCGGCCATTAACGAAATAACGGCGGCGATCAACGAGCTTGCAAGACAAGGCATCGTGCCGACTCGCCGATCAGTCACGGAGCAAATGGTGCGGGATTATGCGGAATCGTTAAAAAATAGCTAAAAATCCGGCGCTCGAGCAGCCTTACCGGATGTCCAGCTTCGTCAGAATCGCGTACTCGTCCGGGTAAATAAGCATGTGGGTCGTCAATCCGACGATCCTGAACAGCTTTTGATAGTGGGCGTTCATCCCGTAAGCGTACGTTTGGCGCCCCGCCTTCGCCCCGCTCCGAACAATGCGGATCAGCAGGGCGATTCCCGCGCTGTTGATATACGGCACTCCGGTAAAGTTCAAAATCAGACTCGTTCCGCCTTCGCCTAACGGCTCGTTCCATGCATGAAGGCCCAGCAGCCTTTCTTCCGCTTGCTTGGTCAAGTCGCCCTTCATATCGACGATAAGCGCGCTGCCTGCGCTGCGTACTCCTGCTTCAAACGATCCTTCCATCCCGATCCCCCTTAACGCTTCTCTGAAATTGAATTTCCATGTACGACTGCCCGTCTTCCGCTCCTACCCGGTATTCATCCGCCAGGGAAGCGATCAGGAACAAGCCCCAGCCGCGCGGATTTTCCGAATCCCAAGGGTCGGCTCCTCCTAGCTTGCCGTTCGGCAAGCCGATTCCTTGTCCCTCGTCATAGATGCGAAAAACGATCGTTTCATCGCTAGCCGTCATCGTCACGCGAACCCGTTTCCCGGATACGTTCGCATGCGCATGCTCGATTGCATTCAGGCAAGCTTCCGATACGGCAGTCGCCATATCCTCGATGCGATCCGCCGCTTCATGCATCTCTTGGACGGTTTCCCGTATCTGTTCGGTTATCGTTTTCTCCTGGCCGTAAATACTTTCGATCTGCCATTCCGCTTGCCGAGATTCGTCCGTTTCCATGCTTGCCCTCCTTTCCTTCAGAAGAAAGCAGTCCCATGCCGCTCCGCCCGACACTTGGAGTAAGGCCCAGAGGCCTGATGACTTACCCCAGCAGTTTGTTGCGTAACTCGGAATCCGGGAGGATGCCGTATTCGGTTCTTAGCATCGATTCCAGTCGGTCATACCATTCCCTAGCCTCGCTTTTGCGTCCTAGAGCCCGTACGGACCGGATCATCGCATGAAAGGCTTGCTCCTTGTATGGAGACAGACGAAGCCATGCCTTCGCGACCGATTCCGCCCGGTCGTACTGCTTACCGCCGTAAGCGGCTTCCCACAGTTTTTGCAGCAGGCCCTCCTGATCATCCAGCAGTTGCTCGCGCATCAAGTCCAGCCAGTCGGCGTTCAGCGCGGCCGGCAGCAGCTCCCCGTAAAGCTGGGACGCTTCCTCCATCAATTCGACGGCCAGCTCCTGCTCGCCGGCATTCCATAAGTTGCCGCCGACCTTGACGAGCGTCCGGTATTTCTCTACATCGACATAATCGAAATCGGCTTCGTTCAGCCTGATGACGCCGTCCTTGACGACAACGGCCTGCTTTAGTCCGAGGAACCGTTCCGCCGTTTGCCTGATTTGATGGACGCACACATAGATCTGATTCGATACTTTTTCGCCGCCGTTCTCATCCCCGCGAAACAGGACGGAGGCTACCTGATCCTTGGGAGCCGTGTAATTTGGCTGAAGGAGTAAATAAAGGAATAGTTCCTGCGCTTTTTTGCGTTTCCAAACAAGCCGCCGCACATCCTGACCTTCCCGAAAAAAAGAGAAGCCGTCGAAGCACTGAACTTTCCATGCCTTCGGCGGACGGCCTGTCTTCTCGTCCTCGTGCAGCCTCATATCCGCTTCGCGTTCCAGCGATGCGGCAAGCCGTTCCAGAAGCTCGGAAACGCTTCCGCCGCTCCGCAGCGCATTGATTCGTTCCAGCCACCGCTTCGTCTGACGACTGTCCCGCGCTGTCAGGCATGACTCCAGATGAGCGCAAGCGATGAGCCATTGCAGCCGGATGTCGCTTCTGTACTTCTCCCAATCTGCTAGGAGCAGCCGGGACTTGCCGCTATCGGCGCAGCCCGAGCGAAGCTCCGCTTGCAGAACCAGAAACTGCACAAACGCGGCGTGAAAGTAGTCGAGCTCCGCCAATCCGGATACCGTCTCCGCCTTCTCCAGAACGAGTGCCCACTGCCGGCTTCGCCCCGCATACGCGCAATCGAGAATCGCCGCATAGCCGTCCATGCTGCTGCTCTCCTGACCGGTCCCTTCCAGCATAGCGCGAAAGTCGGCCAGAGCGTCCTCGCCTGCGCCGGATTCCGCTGCGTATACGTCTGCAAGCAGCATATGGAAGGCGGTCTTGGACGCAAGAACGTGTTCCCCCTCACGCTCATACAGCCGGATGGCTTCGCGGTAGAGCCGCTTACAACTGCTCGCCGGCTTTCCGATCACCGGCCCAAACTCCGCCAGCACGCTCAGTACGGCAGCAGGCGTATGATCCTCCGCACGCCGGCGTTCCTCCTCCAGCTGAAAAAGCACGACTTCCGCTTCGCTCCTATCGCCGAGCCTCGCATGAATCGATGCAAGCAGCGCGCAAGCTATTTGAAAGGAAATGCTAAGTCCCTGCTCGAGGAACGATTTAACGGCAAGCTTCGCATATCCCTTAGCCATGGCGAGCTTCCCCTGCCCGCTTAGGTGTTCCGCATAGGCATGCAGTAAGGCCGGAGATTTGACGAGCAGCTTATCCGGAATTTCCGCAAGCAGCGCAGCCGGAACGACGGCTCCGTCCGCCGCCAGGCATTCCATGCGAAAGACCGCTTCATCGAAGCGCTTCTGTGCCAATAACCGTTCAATCGCTTCCATGTTAATCGATTCCCCTCTTGTCGGCCCCTTGACGCTATGGTTTACGTATTCGACGGATCGTTTGCCTTTCCTTTCCGGATAAAAACAAAAAACGCCAAATAATCATGGTTGGCGATTACCGGTTCGGTTACTCGTTTGGTGTCTGCTAAAACTCTGCAACAGGAAGTTATTCGAGGCATGGAACCAACTTCTACAAAGCATCGATTGAATCGACAATGAAAAAACGTTGCTCCATTACCATATGCACGGAATAACGGATTTTGAAGGCGTTATATTTTCGTTGCTGCCAATGAAGCGAGCTTAACGGATTGTGGAGGCGTTATTCGGTTGGTTTTAGCCCAACCACGGGAAATTCGTCCAGGATAAGACCCTCGCAGTCCGCTATGACTCGGTACGCCGGCTTCATTCGCTTTATAGCGCCTCTAAAATCCGCTAATAGTCGGATCAGGCGGCAAACAATTCTGCAATACGTATCCCTCCGCGTTATCCGCAAAAATAAAAAAAGACCGGCCGGCAGGCCGATCCGTTTCTTTAATAAATCCTGTACCAGGCTTATATTATGCCTTCAGGCTAACGATCATTTCCACTTCGGTCGATGCGCCTAGCGGCAACGTATGAATCCCGAGCGCGGCGCGCGCATGCTTGCCGGCTTCTCCGAACACGTCCACCAGCACTTGGCTGCCCGCGTTCATAATCGACGGATGCTCGGTAATATCCTCCGTGCAGCACAGGTATCCGGTTACTTTGACGATTTCCGCTACCTTCTCGAGACCCACTTCGCGATCCAGGGCATCCAGGCAATTGAGCGTGGACAAAGCCGCCGATTTCTGTCCTTCCTCGATCGTGACGTTGTCGCCGATCCGGCCTTTGTACAGCTGCTCGCCGGCGGTAAATGGCAAGTGGCCCGATACGTAAGCGATATTGCCGTTTACTTTCACGCCGATAAACGGACGTGTTGCCGGTGCTGCCGGCGACGGCTTAAAGCCGTATTGCGCTTTCAATGCTTCGAGCGTTTCACGATTCATGATTGTCGATTCCTCCAAATGGTTACTGCGGCTTTCCCGCTTGCTTCCGAAGTCCCGCGCCTTGCTAGATCCAAGCCCGCAAATTGACTTGTTTAATGAAGTCTTCCGTGCTGCCGACCTCTTTATTCGGCTCCTGCACAGGCTCCTCCGCCTCGCCGTTCATGAGAAAGCGGAACAGCGGCTCGTTCTTGGTCGCAAGCGCGTAGTCGATCAACGCCTCGCGCTCGATCCGGTCCGCCTCTTGCTGAAGCAGCAGCTCTTCCGTCTCGATGTCGTTCCCCACTACGAAAAAGTGCTTATTGACTTTGGGCACTCTCACCACGTATTCAAACACGTTGTCGGCATTGCGATCATGCGCGATAATATATCCGTACTCCCCGATCGGCAGATTCTGCTCGAACGTATCGGCAACGATTACGATTTTGGATCCTAAACGCAGCATGGATATCCCCCCTCCGTGCTTCCTATATGCAAAAAAATTCTAGCAAACTAGCAGTTGTCCATATCGTACTAAAAAAATGAAGAGGTGTCCAATGGATCAAGCCCCTCCGGAGAAAAAAATACGGCTTCTCGGCCTCATTCCGCTGATACTAGCAACCATTCTAGCGGGTACGTTTGCTTTTCTGCCCCAAGAGGCGTCGGCCCATCCCCTGAATAACGGCTATTCCACGCTTACGTTAGCCGGGAATAAGCTAGACTATGAACTGTTTATTCCGGAGCCGAGCCTCTTAACCTTCGACTCCGATCATGACGGCCGGGTCGTTATGGAGGAACTCTCGCAGCAGCACAACGAAATCGCCGCCTACATCGGGGATAACGTAAAGCTGACCGGCGGAGGCGAGGATTTATCGTACGCCCTGCTCTCCATGGAGAAGACGGACCGCGAGACCATTCCCGGCGTTCGTTTTCATCTGGTTTTTACTGGAGAAGACGCGATTTCCTCGTTTACTGTTCATTATAATCTATTATTTGACGACATAGACCCTCTGCATCTCAGTTTTTTGACGATTTTGGACAATGGCGACGTCGATCAGTACGTGCTGGAAACGGACGACAGGTGGTATCACTACGAGTCGCTTCATCCGCAAACGGCGCTTACTGTACTATGGCGCTACTTCGAGCTCGGAGTCGAGCATATTTTGACCGGATACGATCATTTGCTGTTTCTGTTCGCGCTCATTCTCATTTCCGCCAGATTCAAAGACGCCTTGGTCATCGTAACCGCCTTTACCGTCGCGCATAGCGTCACCTTGTTTCTCGCCGCTACGGGGCGCATCAACCTCCCGGGGGTATGGATCGAGTCGGCGATCGCGCTGAGTATTGCCTACGTCGCCGCAGAAAATATCGTCGTCCGTTCAAGCCGGTTCCGCTGGGGGCTCACCTTCCTGTTCGGTTTGATTCATGGGATGGGCTTTGCGGGTGCGCTCGCGGAAACCGGTCTCCCGGCCACGAACGTAGTCGGGACTCTGCTTGCCTTCAATGCAGGGGTGGAAACGGGGCAGCTGGCGATCGTCCTGCTTGCGCTTCCGCTGCTGCTGCGGCTGCGGCGTTTCGTCTGGTATCCGAGGCTGGTGACCGGTTTGTCCGTCATGATCGGGGGCGTGGCCGTATATTGGTTCGCGGAGCGGATCGGGTGGATCGGGTGAAGGGGAAAAGCCGATCATGCGAGAAGCCGGCTGCATGATCGGCAAACGAAGGTTTAGGCAAATAAAGACTTGCTTCTGAAAATGCGCACCGAGCATGCGACAAGCGCGGCTATAAGGACGACGGTTACGATCAGGCTCAGCGCGAAGCTGTCGCCGCCCTTCCCTTGCATCAGGAAGAGTCCCGCATGATCGGCAAGCTTGGACGGGCTCCACCGCATATATTTGGCGAACAAGCCGCCCGCGATCGACAGCGCCATAGCCGAAGCGACGGCAAGGAACGCAATGCCTCCCATCCCTTTCAAGCTCGCGCTCAGCAGAACCGTCAGCGAAACGACGAATGCAAGCCACAGCCCGTAGACGGCAAAGCTTGTTGCGACGCGGCCGACATCCACAGCGCCGAACAACAGATTGGTATAGTACCAGGCTCCCCCGTAGCCGGCCGCAAACGAAGCGATCGTAAGCAGCAATACGCCCGCCCACTTCGCGGTAATATACGACAGGTGTGACACCGGCTTCATCATAATCATGCCCGCCACACCGCTCGTCCGCTCGCCGGATACAACCGTCATGGAAGCGAGCACAAGGACTAGGATGCCGACCGAGCTGAACTGGGACAGTGTCTGAACGAGAACGGCCTCCGGCGCCGGCTGCGGGATTTCGATGACGGTGCCTTCAGGCAGACCGCCCATATTCTCGATAATTTGCGCCATATAATAGGTCGTTACCGGCTGCATGATGCCGAGCGCCAGGAAAACGAGCGGCACCCACAGCCATTTGGCGTTGCGCTTCATCTCTACCATCTCTTTGCCGAAAAGCGTCATCCATTGGCTCATCATGCTCTCACCGCTTTCATAAATAAATCCTCCAAGGATGCCTGCGCCACTTCGAATTTCACGACCGGTACGCTGCCAGCCACGAGCTGCTCCAACAGCCTGCGGTTGGCCTCGCGGATATCGTTCACGTAAACGCGAGCCGTTCGGCCGTTCAACTCCACCTCTTCGACATACGGCTGCCCGCCGATTGCGGCTGCCCACTTGCGAAGCGGCTCTTCCGCGTCCGATTCGATCGTCACGATCGGCTGCCGGCTTGTCTCCCTGATCTCTTGCAGGCTGCCGGCCGCCGCAATCGTTCCGCGATTCATAATCAGCACGTCGTCGCATATTTCCTCCGCATCGTGCAGCACATGCGTCGAGAACAAAATGGTCGTTTCCTTGCGGATCTGCCGCATCATATCAAGCACCTCGCGCCGGCCGATCGGATCGAGCGCGGACACCGGCTCGTCGAGCATGAGCAGCTTCGGCTTGTGAATAAGCGCCTGCGCAATGCCGAGCCGCTGACGCATGCCGCCGGAGTAGCCGCCGATTTTGCGGTTGCCTGCGGCGCTAAGCCCGACGAGCTCCAGCAGCACGTTCGCCCGTTCCTTCAGCTGCCCCGACTGCACGAATGCAAGCTTGCCGACGTATTCGAGAAACTCCCGCCCCTTCATCCAATTGTAGAAGGCCGGATACTGGGGCAAATAGCCGATATGCTGCCTAAGATCCTTGGCCGGTATGCCCGGGAATGCGATGCTCCCGTCCGTCGGCGGAAGCAAACCCGCCAGCATTTGCAGCGTCGTCGTTTTGCCCGCTCCGTTCGGTCCGAGCAGCGCGACGCAGTGCCCCTCGGCAATATCGAAGCTAATTTTGTTTACGGCCGGCGTTTCCCCGAACCGTTTGACCAAATCTTTGACCCGCAGCAGTGCCATCAGTCGTTTCTCCTTCCAACCGTAAAGAATAATACCGGCCCGATCAGGCTAATGAATATAATGATGAGCGCCCACATCCATTTCGGGCCGTTCGTCCGCTCCGCTCTGATACAGCCGACAAGCGCCGTAACCATCAGAATGAACTGAATGGCTATCAGAGGGGCTACCAATCCCCAGTTAATTGACATGCTCCATCCCTCCAAACGATCTTTCCTTATATCATTCGGTTAAACGTCCGATCCGCCCCGCGGCCTGCGGAACGGCTTTCGCACGACAAGCCAATACACGATCAGCGGCATCGGGCACTGGATCAGCCCCCACAGCCCCCATAGCCATGGGGAAGCGCCTCTTTTGCGCGAATCCAGAAAGAGCCAGCTTCCCTGCAATAGCAGGATCACGCAAACGCCGATCAAAATGTAAATCGTCGATCCGGTAAGCTGCGGGTTCGTCATGCGTCCTCCACCCGCTTTCTGCGGTGCCGCGCAATGACGACGGGCACAGCCAAGAGAGCGGCCGCCTGAACGCCGATCCATACCCCGGGCGCGCTGGCCAAGACGGCGATCGTGCCTGCCAGTATGCAAACCGCAACGATCATAAATATAGCGAGATCGCGGTAAAGCCGCCTCCGGAGCGTCTGCCGGTGCTCGGCTAGCTGTTGTCCCAGCTGCGCGAGACTTGGCGGAAAAACGGGAACGCTTCGCTCCAAATGCTCCAAGCCGTTTTGCATCCGCTGGATGATTTCCCTATCCTCTTCCAATCCGAGCGTCTCGTCTTCCGTTACCGGCTTAAGGCTTTCTTCGCTGCTTTTACCGGATTTCGGATATTTCGGGTTCATGGGCGACCAGCTCCTTTCTTAAAGTTTGAATGCCGCTGTGGATTCGCGATTTGACGGTGCCGGACGGAATATCGAGCATTGCGCCGATTTCGTCGTACGTATAGCCGTAATAATGCTTCAGAATGATCGGCATGCGAAAGTCGTTCGGCAGCTCGCCGAGCGCATCCAGCACCTCCGGCCATTCGTCCCCGCGGCCATGGGCTTGCCATTTCAGCTTGCGCAGCGAGTGCTCCTCGGCCAGCAGCGCTTGCTCCCGCTTCTTCCTGCGCAAGGAATCGATATATAGTCTCGTAGCAATCGTGACCAGCCAGGTCGAAAATTTGGATTGCCCGTTGTACAGCTTGATTTTCTCCATGCACTTCAGCATCGTATCCTGCGCCAAATCTTCGGCAAGATGGGGCTGAAGCGTTATCTTGATCAATACGTGCACGAGAAAGGAGTAATGCTTGTGAAGCAGCGCGGCGAGCGCTTGATGATCTCCTTTTTGCGCTTGCCTGATCAAGGCCTGTTCTTCCGCTTCCAAACCGTCCGACTCCTCCTTTCATGCGTGCCTGCTACACCCATGTCTCCATTGTTTGATTTCGATTGCATTGATTATACGACGGGCGACCGGAAATCGTTCGGCGCGATGAAAAAAAATTTGAAACCTTTCATCAGGCAGACAGAAATAGGCCGCCTCCCGCATTCCCGGGGGCAGCCATTTTCGTTTGGACAGGCAGCTTTCTATTTACTTAATGCCGCTGAACAACGCCCATCGTAATCAGCACATTCGCATAGATGCGCTGCTCGCCGGTCACGACGGCAATTTTGACGTTCGGCTCTTTGCCGGCGCCGTAAAAATCGAAGCGTCCGCGCGGATGAAGAGGCAGCTCCGGGCCGAGCAAGCGGCGGAACTCCGCAAAGATTGCCGGTTCCTCGCCGTCATCCGGTATCATGACTTCGGCTTTTTCGATTGCGATCGTTTCATGAATCGCCGACAAAACGTCGGTTACGAGCGGAATGCCGTGCGTCAGGTTCAAAAAAACGCGTCTCGTTTGTTCATGGGTATTCGAGATCGCGGGATAGTTGCCGTCCGCTATCAATATTTTATCCCCGTGCCCGCATTCTCCCAATAAAGAAAGCAGCTCGGGATGCGTAATCGCGCATTTTAACATGCTTCGCCTCCGGATCGCAAAATGGATGAACCCTCTTAAGACACCGCCCTATGCCGGTTAATGAAATCCTCGACCTCCGCTAGAAACGGCAAGGACGGGATCGCCCCCTCCCGGGTGACCGTCAAGGCGCCGACCGCATTGGCAAACCGAACCGCGTCCTCGACCCTGGCACCCGAAACGAGCTGTACGGCGAGAGCGCCGTTGAAGGAATCTCCCGCCGCCACCGTATCGACCGGACGAACCGGATAGCCCGGCACATGCTTCGTCCCGTTCTCGTCGACGATCAGCGCCCCTTGGGCAGCCAGCGTAACGATGACGCAGCGGACGCCCTTGCTTCTCAGTTCCTGAGCCGCTTTCTCGGCATCGGCGGCCGTGTGAACCGGTTTCCCCGTTAAAATGCCCGCTTCCGTCTCGTTCGGCGTCAAATACGCAACGTTGCGCAGAAGCGCATCGCTGAGCGGGACGGCCGGCGCCGGATTTAAAATAACCGGCACCCCATGCTTGCGGGCCATTGCGACGGCCTGCTCCGTCATGGTTAAATCCATTTCGAGCTGCATGACCAGGATGCTCGCGCCGCGGATGACATCCTCGATTTCGGCAAGGTCGCTCGGCGAATATTTCAGATTCGCGCCGGGTACGACAATGATCCGGTTCTCGCCGCTTTCTTCCAACACGATCGAGCCGATGCCCGTCGGCGCTTCATGCAGCCGTATACATTCCGTCGCTATATTTTCCTTCCGCATCACGTGCAGCATTTCCGAGCCGAAGTCGTCCCGTCCGAGCATCCCGGCCATCGTGACCTTTCCGCCGAGACGCGCTGCGGCCACCGCTTGATTCGCCCCTTTGCCTCCGGGAAAACGGTTAAAGCCGCTGCCGATTATCGTTTCCCCCGCAGCAGGCGCCCGGAACGTCCGAACGACAAGATCCATCATGAAGCTGCCGATCACCACAATATTCATCTTCGCTCACCCCGATTTCGATTCGCCAGCAGGGTCGGAAAGCTTCTTTCCAAGGCTCCCGCCGGGATGGTACAAATAAAAATCGTCTTTCCCGAACGACTTCAACCGGGAAATCGTAACCGCCAGCGCGTCTCCGATCGCAAGCTGCAGCATGGCGCTCGTAGTCGGCGCCAAGTCCAGATGATCGGCTTCTTTCTCGTAGTTGTAAGTCAGCGCCACTTCGCTGCCGGCCGCCAGCGTCGAGCCGCTGTTCTTCGTGATCGCGATGCACTGCGAGCCGATCCGTTTGACGACCTCAAGCATGCTTAGCACCTCTGCCGTTTCCCCGCTGTTGGAAATGAGAATGACGACATCCCGTTTCTCGATCATCCCGCTGTCCCCATGCACGGCTTCCGCGGCGTGCACGAAGAACGAAGGCGTCCCTGTGCTCGAAAGCGAAGCGGCGATCTTCTTGCCGACATGACCGGATTTGCCTATACCGGAGATGACGATTTTGCCTTCGCATTTTCGGATGACCTCGACGGCTTTCACGTACTCCTCGCCGACCTCGGCGACTAGGCGGCCTAACGCATTCGCTTCGTTCCGCAGACTTTCCTTAATAAAATCCAAAATAAGCATGTATGAATGCCTCCTCGCGATGTGTTATCGTTTACACAAGCTTGATGACAAGCTGTGGGATAAACTTCGGCAACCCTGAAACGCCTAAAACATGTTATCGTTTACATGTTGAGAAAAAAGCAGAAGCGACTGGTCCCTCGCTTCTTTCCCGCTTACTGCCGGTTCGGGTTCGGTATCCACTCCGGCACGAATATCCGGTTCTCCGCCGCTCCGCCCTGCGTGCCCAGCTTCTTGACGACAAGCTCGCCGACCGCTTCGCCCAGCTGCTGCGGGTTCTGCTTGATCACGGAGAGCCGGTGCCGGAACAAGGAGGAGAACTCCAAATCGCCGAACGACACGACCTCTAGAAAATCCAGCGGGATTTGCAATTGCTGCAAGCCCAAATAAAGCCCGAACGTCATTTCGTTATTCGCCGAAAAAACGGCTGTCGGGGGTTCGGCTAGTGCCATGAACTGTCTAATCGCTTGCGTGCCCGAATCACGTGCGTAATCGCCGCTGAACGCCAGCTCGGGATCGGGCGTTATCCCCGCTTCCGAGAGCGCTTGAAGAACGCCTTCATACCGTTCGCGGGCGGTGATGGTGGATTCCGGTCCTTTGATCACGCCGATGCGCGTATGGCCGTTCGCCAGCAAGAAGCCGACAGCCGACTTTACTGCACGCGTATTGTCCTCCGCGACGGTATCCAGCCGGAGAGCGGACATCGGACGGTCCGCCAGGACGACGTAAACCGACCGGCTTACGCTTTTGATCAGCTCCCGGTTCTCGCCGGTTCCGGCCAAAATGAGCGCCTCCACCCTTTTCTCGGTCAAAAAGTGGATGGCTTCCTTCTCTTTAAGCGGATTGTCCTCGGTATCGATGAACAGCAGATGGTAGCCCTCGGCCACGCATCGGGTTTGGATCGAGCGCGCCATTCGCATAAAGTACGGGTTCGTCATGTCGGGGAGGACGATGCCGATACTCCGCGATTTCTCCTGCTTCAAGCTGCGTGCAATCGCATTCGGCTTGTAATTCAGCTTGTTGATGACCTGCAGCACATGCTTCTTGACGTCCTCGTTCACATAGCCGCTGTTGTTCAGCACGCGGGAAATGGTGGCGGTCGATACGCCGGCTTCCTGTGCGACTTCTTTAATCGTTAGCTTCTGCAATGGCGTATCCTTCTTCGTGTATGTTATCGTTTACATAACGCTAATAAAATTATATTTCGTTTAGTAAAATCTGTCAAACCTATTTATTGCGGGATTGTTGTCTCTTCATTCCCACTGCAAAAACCTCAAAATTCATTTTTTCATAGTACGGCACCAGCTCTTCTTCGCAAAAAAATTGCAGGTGCAAGTTGTCTTTTTGGCAATACTCCACTAGTAAACGGGTAATTTCAGATCCAATCCCTCTATTTCTATAATCGGAGTGAATGCCCAGCCCGCATAAATAAGCATTGATGATCCCGTCGGAAACGATTCTTCCCGTACCTACTAAGCGATCTTCATGATAAGCATAAACGGCGCACCAACTCTGTTCCATGGCGGTCAGCAGCTGATGTTTACTAAGTTGCAAGTATGCATTCCACTGAAGATTCTCATACAACTCATAAATGCTATCTTCAGTCGGCAGCTCTGTATCATATCGAATGTCCATAAGAGGGTCTCCTTCGCTCTAATTGTCCCTTTTTATTATCGCAGCCATATGAGTAATGAAATCAAAATCCTTATCCATATTTGCTAACCAATCGTCCGTGTCCCTCCTTCAAAAGTCATAGATGGGAATGGCGCGTATCCTCAGAATGGCATTCAAATTCCCGTTAGAGTAACCCCCCCTGTTGCGAATCATATAAGGGGGGCATGCTAGGAATTCGGCTTATTTTTATGTCGCTAAATACATAATACTCAACTGGAATAATATGGGCAAAGTAATGATTCCCTATATATAAACAATCCTGCTCGTTCTGATAAATGACGTGCCGGTCCGTTCCAATGACAAAAAAACAGGTCGAAGCCCGACAGCTTCGACCTGCTTATTAAAAGACTCCCTTCCGTTCCGTCCCGTCCCGCAACACCTCTCCTGTCGGTTCCGTCGAAGGAACCGGCTCGTTAGGCTCCGCGTCTTGCTCCCCAACGTTTAACGGCTGTCGCCCATGCCCGTATAACCGTCCTCCGAAGAACGCTTCTCTTCCTTGTCGGCAAGCGCCTTCCCTTCGGCCGACCACAGAAATCCGCGCCGCATGATCAGCTTCATCTCCGGCATGGCTACGATATCCGCCTTGTGGCCCAAGGAGCAATAAAACACTCTCCCGACACCCCATCTTTTCGTCCAAACAACCGGCATATCGACCGCTTTATTGAGCGAATGCGGGCCTTCCGCAATGGGAAAACGCGTCGTCGCCAGCACTTCGACCGCCGGATCGACGTGCATGTAATACTGCTCCGATTTCACGGTAAAATCGTTCATTCCCGCCAAAATCGGGCTGCTGCTATTCTTGACGTTGACGACGTATTCCACGCCGTCATTCCCCGGATGCGCCACCCATTGGCCGCCCGTCATAAACTGCCAATCGACGTTGCTGCGGAACGAATCGCACATCCCGCCGTGGCAGCCCGCTATGCCGACGCCGGCCTGTACGGCCTCGGATACGTTGTCCGCCAGCTCTTTGCCGATTTCGCCCATCGTCCATACCGGTACGATCAAATCGAGCGCCTTCAGCTTCTGTTTATCGGCGAAGGATTCGAGCGTATCGGAACATTCGACCTCAAACCCGGCTTCGGCAAGGACTTCCCGGAAAATGCCGGCAACCTGCTCCGGCTCGTGGCCGAGCCAGCCGCCCCAGACGATCAACGCTTTTTTCATGGTTACGCACGCTCCTATGCTTGTAGTCTATCAGCGAAAAGCCGCCAGCTGCTCATTGATCCCGCGCGTTTGTTCATAGATTTGGCGGTAAATGCCGAATAGCTCCCTGTACGTCCGTACGGCATCCGGATCGGGCGAATAGGAGGCGGCATGCTTGACAAAACAGGCCGCGCAAGCCTCCAGACTGGCGAACCAGCCGCAGCCGTATGCAGCCAGCATAGCCGCGCCAAGGCCGGGCCCTTGCTCGCTGTGAATCGCGATGACGGTTGCGCCAAAAATGTCGGCCTGCATTTGCAGCCACAGCGGATTTTGCGCGCCGCCCCCGATCGAGACGACGGAGTCGATCGTTTTCCCGGCAGCCCGGAACGTTTCGACGGTCTCGTTCAAGGAAAACGTGATCCCCTCCATGACCGCCCTCGTGAAATGCCCACGCGTATGGGAGCCGTCCATCCCGACAAAGCTGGCGCGAATATGAGGGTCCGCATGAGGCGTTCGCTCCCCGACCAAATACGGAGTAAACAGCAGCCCCCCTGCACCGGGCTTTATGCCGTCTATACCTCTTAGCAGTTCATCGAACGATTCGCCTGCCGCGAACGTTTGTTTGAACCAGCTAAGCGAATAGCCCGCGGCAAGGGTAACGCCCATCGCATAGTAGGCGTTCTCTTTCCCGTGGTTGAAGAAATGAACCTTTCCGCCATAGTCCGCCCTCTTATCTTCGATATAAGTAAGCAGAACGCCGGAAGTTCCGATGCTGCTTAGGGACTTCCCTTCGGAAAGGATCCCTGCGCCGATCGCGCCGCAGGCATTGTCCGCTCCTCCCGCGAACACCTTCACGGCAGGAACGAGCCCTATACGCTCAGCCATCGCGGGAAGCAGCGTGCCGACCTGCTCATGGGACTCGGCCAAAGGCGGACACAGCTCCGGCTGAAGCTCGAACGCCGCCAAAATGTCCCGGCTCCACCTTTTCTCGGCCACATCGAGCAGCAGCGTTCCCGCCGCATCGGAATAATCCATATGAAGCGCGCCGGTAAGCCGATAGCGGACATAGTCCTTGGGCAGCAGGAACAGCTTGGAGCGGCGGAACGCCTCGGGCTCATGTAGTCTGACCCACAAAAGCTTCGGAAGGGTAAACCCCTCCAGCGCCGGATTCCGCGTAATGCCGAGCAGCTTCTCGCCCAGTACGCGTTCGATTTCGCGGCACTGCTCCGTCGTACGGGTATCGTTCCACAGGATAGCCCGCCGCACGGGCACCCCTTCTTCGTCCAAAAGCACAAGGCCGTGCATTTGACCCGAGAAGCTGATGCCTTCCACTTCAGAGCCTTGGATGCCGGAAGCTTGCAGCAGCCGGCGAAGCGCCTCCGCGGTCCCGTTCACCCAATCCTCCGGATTTTGCTCGCTCCAGCCCGAATGCTCGCGAAATAACGGATACTCCGCAGAAGCCTCCGCCCTCACATCCCCGTCGCGGTCCACAAGCAGCGTCTTGACGGCGCTCGTTCCAAGGTCGATGCCGATCACATAAGCCATTGCCACTCTTCCTCCCCCCATAAAGTACCTGCGGCTATCCGTTACACGCTATATATGATTTCGTTAAGAACAAGCTTCATCCGCTCCTGGCGGCCCGAGGCGTTAGGGATCGGTTTGTTCTGCAGCGCGTACTGCTCAAGCGACGCCAGAGTGGCTTTGCCGGAGGCTATGTCGGCCCCGATGCCTTCGCGGAAGGAGGCGTACCGTTCTTCCACGATACGGTCCAATACGCGCTCCTCCATGATTTTCGCGGCCGCCTTCAATCCCCAGGCATACGTATCCATACCGGCTATGTGCGCCAGAAACAAATCCTCGGGCTCGAACGAGCCTCTGCGAACCTTCGCGTCAAAGTTAATGCCGCCGCGGCCGAGTCCTCCGGCCTTCAGCACTTCGTACATCGCCAGCGTCGTGGCGTACAGATCCGTCGGAAACTCGTCGGTATCCCAGCCGAGCAGCAGATCGCCCTGGTTCGCGTCAAGCGATCCCAGCATGCCGTTGATGGCGGCCACGCGGATTTCGTGCTCGAAGGTATGGCCGGCCAGCGTCGCATGATTGGCTTCCAAATTCAATTTGCATACGCCGGTCAAGCCGTATTTTTGCAGGAACGCTATCGTCGTCGCCGCATCGAAATCGTACTGGTGCTTCGACGGTTCTTTCGGTTTCGGCTCGATCAGGAATTGGGCGCCGAAGCCGATTTCTTCCGCATAGTCGGCCGCCATCCTCACCAGCCGCGCCAAATTGTCCAGCTCGAACGCCATATCGGTATTCAGCAGCGTTTCGTAGCCTTCCCGGCCGCCCCAGAACACGTAATTTTCGGCGCCCAGTTCTTTGCCGACTTCCAGTCCTTTTTTGATTTGCGCCGCCGCATACGCATACACATCGGCTTGCACAGCCGTGCCGGCTCCAAACACATAGCGCGGATGCGTGAACATATTCGCCGTATTCCAGAGCAGCTTTTTGCCCGAAGTCTTCATGCCCTGCTTCAGCAGCTCCACGATCGCGTCCAGATTCCGGTTCGTTTCCTGCAGCGTTTGGCCTTCCGGCGCGATATCCCGATCATGAAAGCAATAGTAGGGAATGCCGATTTTGTCCAAAAACTCGAAGTTGGCTTCCACCCGCGCCTTAGCGAGGTCCATGCCGTTATAGCGGTCCCAGCCGCGAACGGCTGTGCCGGCCCCGAACGGATCCGCACCCGTTCCGGTGAAGGTGTGCCAATAAGCGACGGCAAACCGGAGATGCTCCTCCATCGTCTTGCCCAGAACCGTTTCCTCGGGATTGTAGCGCTTGAACGCAAACGGATTGTCCGAACCTTTGCCTTCGTATCGAATCTTGCCGACATTCTCGAAATATGCCATGAACGGATACGCCTCCAATTTTCGTTTGGGAGTGAATGTTATCCACATTCTAGCACGCGCAAACTTAGTTTGTCTATTACACAAACTAAGTTATTTGTGATATACTTTCCTCTAAAATAGTGGTACCATGCAACAAATCAAAAAAATCGCGTTCGCGAACGGGGGTTCCACCTTTCCTATGCAAAAACCGACCGGAGACGCCGCATTAATCAAAAAAATAAATACCGCCATCGTGCTTGAATGCGTCTTGAAGCAAGCGCCTATCTCACGTGCCCAAATATCCGAGCGCACCGGCCTCAATAAAGCGACCGTTTCGAACCTGGTCCAAGATCTGATCGCAACCGAGCTCGTGAAGGAAATCGGGACCGGCGAATCGAGCGGCGGCCGCAAGCCGGTCATGCTTCTGTTCCATAATAAAGCCGGCTATGCGATAGGCATCGATCTGGGCGTTCATTACATCCGCGGTATCCTTGTCGACTTGGAAGGCGAGGTGATCCGAGAGTCCGTGCTCGAGCTGCGAAGCGACCTTGTCGAGGAAGTACTCCCCATGCTTTACGATTGCATAGAGGGTCTGGCGCTGTCGGCTCCGGACTGCCCGTACGGGATCGTCGGCATCGGCATCGGCGTGCCCGGCATTGTGGACGGCGAGGGAAATATCCCGTTCGCGCCGAATCTGGAGTGGGAGCAGGTTCCTCTGCGGAAGCTCGTGTCGGAACGGTTCGGTCTGCCGGTAACGATCGATAACGAAGCGAATGCAGGGGCGCAGGGCGAGCTCATTTACGGCGCCGGACGCGGCATCGACAATCTCGTTTACGTCAGTGCGGGGATCGGTATCGGCACCGGCATTGTGATCCATAATCAGCTCTATAAAGGATTTACCGGGTTTTCCGGGGAACTCGGACATTTATCCATCTCGATGGACGGCCGCAAATGCCGCTGCGGCAACAACGGCTGCTGGGAGCTCTACGCTTCCGAGAAAGCGCTGCTGCAGCTGACAGTCCCTCTCCAGCTTCATTCCATAGAAGCCGTATGCCGGGCGGCGGAAGACGGGGACGAGCGGGTGATAGCCCTGCTCCGGCAAATCGGCGTGTATCTCGGGATCGGGATCGCCAACATCGTCAATGTATTCAATCCCGAAGCCGTCATCATCGGGAATCGTTTGAGTCTGGCGGCGCCTTGGATCGGCGAAGCGATGAGAGAAACGGTCGCTCAGCGCACGCTCGCTTACCACCGCAGCGGCATGCGGCTCCTGTTCGCCGAGCTTGGCGAGCGTTCTGCCGTGCGGGGAGCGGCCTTTTACGCGATCGACAGTTTCCTTAAGAAGATGAAAGGGGATATGTGACACACGGGGACGGAGTGGAATAAGCTTACAGTTCGAGGAAGCAGAGGGTTTTGAACCAGCACCTCAGTCCCCGGCTGCCGTTATTTCCATCCCCGCTTCCCGGCACGCCGTCAACAATTCTCCTTCCGGCAGCCGATCGGCGATCATGCGGTGAGCGTGCCCGATATCCGCAAAGGAAACGAGAGAGCTCGCGCCGAATTTGGTATGATCCAGCACGATATTGACTTCGGCGGAACGCGTTATCGCCACCCGCTTCAATTCCGCTTCGTACATGTTGGAATTGCTGAATCCGTCCCTGACATTCAGCCCGCTGGCGCCGAGGAACGCGCGATCGAACGCCATTTTGGACATCGCCTCGACCGCCATCGGCCCGGACATGCTTGAGGTGGTTTCCCTGACCATACCGCCGATGACGATGGTCGGGATGCTCTTCTCGATCAGCTCCGCCGCTACGTTCAAGGCGTTGGTGATAACCGTTACCTGTGTGCCGGGACGGAGGTGGCGCGCCACTTGAAGCGTCGTCGAACCGCCGTCGATGAATACCGATTCTCCCGGTTCAATAAGCGCAGCCGCCAGCCGGCCGATCCGTTTCTTCTCATCCTCGTGCGAGCCTGTACGCTCCCTTAAAGACACGTCCTTGCCTATCAAGATCGCCCCGCCGAACGTACGGCGTACGATGCCGTGCTGCTCCAGCTTTTCGAGATCGCGGCGGATCGTCATTTCCGTCACGGCGAAATGATCCTTCAAATCGGATATTTTGATTTCCCCATCCGCTGTAATGAGATCGATAATTTGCTGTTGTCTGTCGTTAAACAAAGACATTCCCTCTTTTCGCAACAATTCGGTTCTATTATACCGCATTCGCCCCCGTTTTGATTGCAAGCTCCAATTCATATCCGATGCTTTCGCCGGGCTCAAGCCTAACAAGCGTTCCTCTTTGGCGCTCGGCGGCGCGTCCGTCGACCGCGCAGTTCGCCGGCTCCAAGCCGAGTACGTATACGCCTTGCCCGGGCATTTTCCACTGAACCAGATGGGGAAGGTGCTTCGTCGACCAGGACAACTCCGCGCACAAGGGCTGTACGCCGCCATCCGCGCGAGGGAAGCGTTCGTTGCCTATGCGTACGTAGGCTCTCCCTTGAACGGACCGGATATCGCGGTGAACGTAAACCCGTTCTTTGAAGCCCGCTTCCGGCGGCTGCCACCGGTCGTATCCTTCCGCCGGCGTTTCGGGTTCGCGCGGGAAGACGGCCGTGCCGGGAAATTCGATCTCCGTATGCTCGTCCATCAGCGGGAACCCGAAGTTAAAATGATACAGCATCATATGGCCGGCGCGGGTAAATCCGGCATTCTCCACCCGATCGCGGATGCGGATGACGTTCTCTCCCAGCCTGCTGCGGATTTCCCGCGTCAGCCGCAGATGGTCGCCGAAAATTGACGTTTCGTCGATCGTTCCTTTGACGGTCATTTCGTATTCGTCGCCATCCCAGACGCCTTCGGCACCGACATGGCGGGCGGGCAGATGGTGGATTCTGCCGTGAAGCCCGTGCCGCCGCCCGCCGTCTTCGCAAGGACTGCCTACGTTCGACAGACCGCAGGTCATCAGGAGTCCTCCTGCCGCGGTGCGCAGCCACTCCGTTCCTTGCGCGTCATAATAAGCGGGATGGGCGATACCGCCGGGAGCCTGCCAGCCGATCGGCACGCCGGCGAATTCGCTCATCCCGATATCCATTCCTCGCGAGGGACTGACCTCATAGGTTAGTCCAGCGCCCGTCCTTACCCGGACAAGCTCGACGCCGTCCTCCATCCCTTCCGTCCCCCGCACCCGCTGAATGCCGCCGATCTGCTCGATACGGCCGACTCTAGTCTCGATTTCCGTCCGCGTCCATTCCCGGTCATAGAGCTTCACGGGCTAATCCTCCGTCATCTCGGGCATACGCTTGATATTCGGATCGGTAAAGATGTCGCTCTCGTCCCGGCTCGTACTGGAAAATTCGGACACGACCGCTCCCTCGTCTCCCGCTTGAAACCAGTGCAGCGTATCCGGCGGGATCGTGTACTGCTGGCCGGGCGTTAACTCGATCTCATGAAACACCGTATAGTACGGCTCGCTACCTTCCGGTATGACGGCCTTCAGAGCCGGCGCCGGCTCCCCTTCCACGTAAAGGAATACGCTCCCGTAGCGGCAGCGGAACGTTTCCATTTTGCCGGGTTCGCTTCCTACAGGAGGGTGCTTATGCTCGGGACACGTTTGCCTCGGGAATAAGACGAGTTCTTTCGCGCAGTACCGGTCCGTGTTAACGTAGGTGATCAGCTCCAAGCCTTGCCGCTCCAGCTGGCCCAGGCCAAATTCGGCGATTTCGATACCATCCCGTTCCTCCGGCGTCAATACGATTCCGGCCTTCCGAAATATGTCCGCTGTCCGCTCCTGCGCCGTTCTTAATTCGCTTCTTTTGATCATACGGATCTCTCCCTTTCGCTTATGATTACGATATGGAATACGGTCCGATAAACAATCCCGCAGCCCCGTCCCAGCCCCAGCCCGGAAGGTCCGGCTTCGCCGCGCTGCGGGACCATCCGCCGCGAATCCGCTTTTGCACCGCTTCCCACGCCGGTATTCCGCTCGTCGCATCCGCTTGCTCGACGTTAAAGGCGCCGACTGCAACGGCTCCCGTAATAACCTCCTCAACGGAAAGCCCATGAACGAGACCCGCCAGAAATCCGGCGATCGTGCAATCGCCCGCTCCGGTCGTACCGGCGATGTTTACCGAGAAGCAAGGAGCCAACAGCTCCCGCGAGGTCCAGCGAAGTGCGTCCTTCGGGGCGCATCGTCCCATCGCCCGAATGCGCTCCGCATCGTCCGTCGTTCGCACGTACAACCCGAACTCGCCCAGCTTGACGGCCACGATCGCCGCTCCCATGTCGAGCAGCTCCTGTCCCAGAGCCGACAGCAGCGCACCGTCGATCCCTTTCCCTATGTCGCCGGCCCCGTAATCGCGTTCCAACTGCCTATATTTATCGCGATCCAGCATATACAAGATTTCATCCAAGCTGGGCAGAAAGACATCGACATGCGGCAGCGCACGCTGCAAGATCCGTCTCCACGCCGCCTGGCCCGCAGCCGAATCGGGATCCGGTTTGGCCATGTCCAGCGAAGTCGTAAGACCGGACTTCTTCGCGCCGGAGAACATGACCGCCAATTGCTCGCCTTCGTCTTCGTACATCCGCTTCATGAGCGGCGGGTATCCGAAATGGAAGTGCCGGGCGCGCCCGATTTCTTCCATGTTCAGATCGTCCGCGGCAAAGGTATCGTTCGCCCCGGTGCAGTGAAGAAAGACCCGATCGATGCCCGGGGGATTGATAACGACCGAATAGGAGCTGTGCTCGCCGGCGCTGACGATCATGCCTTCGGACAAGCGCCGGTCCTGCCCGCGGAGCAGGTCGAGAATGGTGTTGCCGAACATGTCGTCGCCGATTTTGCCCATCAGGCTCGCCCGGATGCCAAGCCGGTGCAGCGCAAGTCCCGTGTTCGATACCGCGCCGCCGGTAGCGGTTACCGCCGGACCGACGTCAACGAGCTTGCCGGGAACGAGCATGTCCTGCAGTCCGCCTTTTCGTCTTCCGAAGGAAGGGATCACATCCAGGCAGATGTGACCGGCCACCACCACATCAATCGGTTTCGAGCCCATCGTTACGCCTCCCAATCGATAGGAATCGTTTGTCCGGTCCGCTCGGATTCGAGCGCAGCCGTAAACAGCTTGTGGCTGCCTGCCGTTTCGTCCGGCGTGGCGCAGCGGAACGGCTGCTTCATCGCGCCGCGGTGCGCCACTTCGTCGCAGAACGCGGCCCACATTTGAAGAATCGAGTCGGTAAATCCGAATTCGAAAATGCCGCCGGTAATCGTCGGATAAGCCGATTGATAAGGAACGTCGGCAACATGCCATGCTTGCTCGCCGCCCGGCGTATAAGGCAAGGAAGCGACTTGCTTCGGATTTTTGGTGGAAAATTCAGCCGAACACGCCGTGCCTTGGATACGGATAAACCATGTGTTGGCGTGGCCAGGCGCGATCCGCTTCGTGGACAGAATCATCGGAAACTGCTGATCGTCCGTCCGTACGTCGCAAGCCAGAATCGCATTATCCCACGTTTCGCAAGGAACCGGCGCGCCGTCCTTGCCCGGCCTTTCCGGCACAATCTTGGAAAGCAGCGCCCGCACGCTGCGCGGCTTCCAGCCGAAACGCAGAGGCAGATGCAGCACGTGCATCCCGAGATCGCCCATACAGCCGTATTCCCCGTTGGTCGCAACGATTCGCTTCCAATTGATCGGCTTGCTAGGGTCCAAATCGCTAGAGTGCCAGAAGCCGGCCTCCACCTCGATGATTTTGCCGAAACGGCCTTCGTTAACCCATTTGGCGATCCGCATGGCACCGGGGAAGAATGGGAACTCCGAGGAGCTGCGGACGATCACTTCCGGATGCTCTTCGATCGTCTGCAAAATGCGGCGGTTCGCTTCCTGATCGATGCCGAACGGCTTCTCGCCGAGAAGATGCTTACCCGACTTGATGATATCGATATAGAGCGATTCGTGCAAATGATGCGGGACCGCGCAATAAATGGCGTCGATGTCCGGATCGGCCAGCAGCTCCTTGTAGTCGGTCGTCGCCTTGGTAACGGTCGGCACATGGTTCTTGAACCATTCGGTCGCCGCAGCGTTCGCGTCGCACACCGCCGTAATGGCCGGCTCGAAATCCGTATCCGTCAGATGGCACCAGCGTGCCGCCGCACTGGCGAATTCCTTGCCCATCAGCCCGCAGCCGATAACGCCGAAACGAATGACTGTTCTCTGCATTACGCCTGCACCCCCTTCAATATGGCCAGCGCTTGTTCCGCTGAAGCACCTTCATGTACGATGGCCATCAGAGCGGACGTCATGCCGGCCGGATTCGGGTGCTGGATCACATTGCGGCCGTATACGATGCCGGAGGCGCCTTGATTCATCAGTTCCACCGTCCGGTTCACAATCTCCTCGTCGCTTGCCCGGCCGCCGCCGCGCACCAAGACCGGAATGCCGGAAGCGACTTCGATAACCCGGTTGTATTCCGTCACATCGTCGCACGGGTCGGCCTTGATGATGTCGGCGCCAAGCTCCACGGCCTGGCGGACGAGCGGCATGATTTTGCGGATATCGCCGTCCACCATGTAGCCGCCCTTCGCTTCGTTAGGGAGCATGACCAGCGGCTCGATCATAAGCGGCATCCCGTATTTCTCGCATTCCGTCTTCAGCAGCGAGGCGTTGCGCACGCACTGGTGGTGCAGCTCCGGCTGATCCGGCAGCAGCAGAAGATTGACGCATACCGCAACGGCGTCCAAACGGACGGCCTGTTCGATCGCCCGGTCGATCAGCTCGCTGAACAGAAACCGCGGCAGCACGCTCCCGTAAATATTCGCCGCATCCGTTCTCAGCACGAGCCCTGGCTTCTGCTTGCCGGGAATCTCCTGAAGGAGTCTAGCCTGCCCCGCGCTTAACTGTACGCAATCGGGCCCTGCCTGGACGATCGTCTCGATTGCCTGTTTCATATTTTCGATGCCCGACAAAAAAGAATATTCATTAAAAAAGCCGTGGTCGACGGCAACATCGAAGCATTTGCCTTGCGCACTAAACATTCGGTTCATTCTCGCTTTACCGCTCATATTCCCAACCTCCAACATGTTTATTGCAAACAACAAATGTTTGTTTATAACATAACTATAGTACAATTCTAACATTTCTGTCTATACCATTCTTTTTGAAAGGCGGCCGGTCTCCATCTCCCTAAGTAAGAAACCTATAAAGCTACCTTCAAATGTATTTATTCGAAGCTGCCTATCAGCATTTCCCCTAATATTAGAAACTATCGTCATAAACCCAATCAAAAAGAGTTCAATTTCATATTATGATCTCAGACTTCCGGTTGAGATGTCCCCGAAGGGAATAAGCCGGATGAATACCAGCTTAGGAGGGAATTCCGATGTCATTGGGCGGAGCTTTCACATCGACTGGCACTATTTTGGTATTGTTCATTCTGTTGGTGATCGTCGCTTGTTCCGTTTGCGGATTTGGCTACTAATTGCAGGGTGAAATGGAATGGAGGGAAACAAGATGGGTGAAGTTTCCGGAGCACGCGGAGGATTTACTTCTACTGGAGTTATTCTAGTTCTTTTCATCCTGCTGGTTATCGTCGCTTGCGCTTGCGCTTGGAGGTAGAGCGATAGCAGGGGAATCGGCAAAAACACGCCAAAAGGGGCTCGCCGCGGCAGGCTGCCCCTTTAGCTAGTTGAAAAGGAATAAGGCGGCTTCACAATCGGCTTTACGCTAATCGTTTTGCTCGTCGGCGAACGTTAAGTTCTTGTCGGCAAGGGCGCGACGTAACGGCTCCAACACTTTTGGTCCCACGCCGTGCAATTTCAGAATCTCGTCCTTATTGAGCTTGGCGAACTGCTCCAGCCTTACATAACCGGCACTGACGAACGCCCGTTTTGCCGGTTGCGACAATCCGGCCGGAAGATCGCTTTCCGTCTCGTTTCGAGCTCCCGCTTTCGATTCCCTGTTGTTCTTTGTCATAGGGAGCCTCCTTTTAGAATTCAAGTTAGCCATTGAATATCCGGCTTAGTAAGTATTGACCCTCAACACAAGGCTTAGCCTCCCGCTTCATTCTTCGATTTCGAAGCTACAATATCAACTAATTCGTCAATCGTCCCCAAGCATATTTCCACTTCAGGCAAATGATAAAAAGTACTGGTTGTTTCCGTGTTATTGACTTCTTCATCCGGGGAATACAGATATACTTTTTTGCCTTGTCCTAGCGCAATTCCTAATTCGATATGGCTGCCTTTTCCCGCCGGCAATATAACTACAATGAAGTCAGCTTCGATTACCGCGTTTTTCTCCTTCTGACCGATTTCTCTTAACTGCTCGATGGATGCAACCTCTTCAACTTGCGTCCAATCAAAGGTATGAACGTACCCTTTCCTGATCAACTGCTCGCTAACATACCTGACTGTACGCAGGTTTTTAAAACTGGATGCCACATAAAATTTCATTTTATCCTCCGCTATGCCTAATTTCCCGAACGCAGCAACGAGAGAAGCTCTTCATATATGCCAGGATTGGCGTAAACGACTTCTTCTCCCCATAATTCAAGCGGAATATCCGCAGGGATTTCTCCAACGTGGCCAGTGATGACTCCCGCTTCACGAGCGATAAGACCCGCTGCCGCAACGTCCCAGGGAGCCAGACTCTCTGTATGGGCGTCCAGACGGCCCGATGCTACATAACAGATGTCAATGGCCGGGGCCGCCAATCGGCGGATGTCTCTGCAATGGGTAGCCAAGAGATTCACTCTTGCAAGCGCGGGACGCACTTTTAATTTATCGTGGGGAAAACCTGTACCGATCACCGCTTCCGACAAAGCGTCAGAGCGACGAACATGAAGCTGTTCGCCATTGCAGCGAGCGCCTCCTCCTCGAACACCTACATAGGTAACCCCCAAATCCGGCGCATGCACAGCCCCCGCCCACACTACACCGTCAACAGCAATAGCCGCAGATACGGCAAAATGAGGGAGATGGCGCGAATAGTTAACGGTACCGTCCAGAGGATCGATAATCCACAGCGGACCTTCAAAATTAGTAGTAGTCCAGTCTCCATCGGCGGTTTCTTCCGAAAGAATTCCATGTTCGGGGTAAAGACTGGAAATCGCTTCGCAAATGATCCGATCGGAGGCTAAATCCGCCGATGTCACCAATTCTCCGGCGTTCTTGTACGTTACCTCTACGCGGGAATTCTTCCGTAATTCGATCATTTTTTTCCCGGCAGTGCGAACAACTTTATCCGCGAAGGTCGCCCATTCCAGCGCTTTATCTTTCATTTGGTTATACCACCCTTATTCTCTATGCCTTTCCATCATACTATCATGTTTACCGACAAGCATGGGGTATTTTACCTTTTGTTGACCATCTTTCAAAAATTTCGCCGTCGATGCTAGGTGTGCGCTGTTCCGTATACAATCCCTGCGAAAATATGATAATAGCAGATCCTACTGATTGGTAGATTATAGAAAGGGGACCATAAGAATGGCCGTACCTAAACGCAAAGCTAGAGTTCAACTGTCGCCGCCTCAAAACATTTATTTCAGCAAGGTACTGTTTTCCGTTGGCAACGACCTGCATGTTCAAGTTGATCCTTTGCGACAACTCGCCGATGGCAGCTTTCTGATTACGGTGCATGTGAAAGGAACGCAAAAAGCCCGTGCGCTCGCCACATTGCTGGTGCTTCGCAAACAAATAGGCGGTATAATCATCCGCGTTCAAGTTAGAAACCAGAGCGGAAAGCTGGTATGTCCGATTAAGAGGTCGCTTACGCCGGCCGAAATTGCTGCACTCTATCAGATCGCCTTCCGGACGAACAGGCTGTTTGTCTTCGCCGCCGTTCGACGACTCCCCTTTACCGGCGTGTTCCCCGTGTTCAAAGCGAAGGTTGTCCAATTTTTCGCCGATAATTTGGCGGACCTCTTCCGCAACTTGAACGAGGTTGCGGCTTTCGTCTTCCGGGACGTTCTGAAACAAACGATCGGGCAAACGCCGATCCAATTCTCCACCGCACAGAAAAAATAGAGCGTTTCACTAAAACGCGCAAATCACGCGCGTTTTTGTGTTGCAGCTCCTGCATGGAAGTTCCCGCAACAACAAGCCGCCTTATTGGGTATTCCTGGGATGCGGGGCGTCAGCCTCCTCTTCCTTCAAAACAAGAAGAGGAGCTGCCGGCGAGCAAACTCCTCCACAACGTCCCAAACTTTAGGAACTTATTCAAAGAAAACGCTTGGATATTCAACAACTCCTGAAACATGCTCAAATATATTCTCTTGCAGCTCTAACGCCATAAATGCCTCATCTCGCACTTCGAAAGGCGCTTTTATTCCCCATAAAGATGCTGGTTTGAAGCCGAATTTCGGATAATATTCCGGATGACCGAGTACAACAACCGAATGGTATCCAAGTTCTTTTGCTTTTTGTAATGCTTCGAGAATCAGCAGCCTTCCTTAATCCTTCGGATTTTCTGATGCGAGACACCAGTTCATGTTTTTTTTATCGCTGAATTCCATATCGGCAAATGCACGCTTTACGACGTTTTCGGTAATTTGATAATCATCTGCCTGTTCTTCTCTGATCGTTATGTTCATCTTTCCCATCTCCTAATTTTTCTTCCTAATCATCAACACACCGGATATAAGGTAAAGAAATGAAGAAAGCACAAACAATTTAAAAATACTCGGTGTCATAGCCATATACAAGCTTATTGGAAGCGACCAAAGAAAGGCGATAATCATGAGGGAGGATTTTTTCAAGATCGCTGCGAATAATGCTAAGCAAGCAGGCGCCGCCAGCGTAAATAAGGTATGCAGTAAAACGTCATTTCCAACCGGTTCGCGAGTGTATGGATTGTAAAAGGTTAATATAACCCAAAGTACTATGGAACCCATTGAAGCAAGTAGACCGATGCTATACGATAGGCTCGTTCTGCTCAGATCCTCCACCGCCTTTCCCTCTCATAGACCGCTCGGGCTGTAACAAAAACTACTCGTCCCGCCGCTCAATCGGAACTCTTACGATAGTCTGCCATTTCTCAACCGGGTTCCAGTTCGACTGATTTAAATAAATCTCCCGTGTCTTTCCCTTAACCCGGTACCCCATATCCGATATATGACTTACGATTTCTTGAGCCGTCTTTTCCGTGTCGTCGTAATGGCCGACCGCCATTTCCGCAGAACCTCCTCAGCTTGTTCCGCCGCAGCGTTCCATTATTGTTTAGTTCGACGGGCGGATCTTGACCGACTCTATAATAACCTTTAGTTCTTCTTTGTGCTCTTTGGTCAATGTATATCCCTGACTCGTATTATTCGAGTACATAATCATCCCCCCGCCTTCCGGCGAAAGCCAAAGTTGTATGGAAGGCGGAGCCTTCCTGTCATCCTTCAAAACAAATTCAGCCTCGTAGTCCGGCGGACTGGCTTTAAGCGCGCCCGGCATGGGATCTGCAGTCTGTATGGCTTTAATAAACGTTTCTATCTGCTTCCGGTCCTGAACGATACCCGTAACTCCTTTGTTTCCGCTGCTGTCCTTTTTGTAAATAACGATTTTCCGAACGTCTTTATCGTTCCAATCCTCGACACACTTGCTGCTTTTAGCTGCACAGTCTTTTTCCCCATTGCAGCCTGATAGAATGAGAATAATGACACTCAACCAAACGAAAATGACGGTTCTCATCATTCCAATCTCCTTTTATTAGACTTAGCCTAATAACGTGGAGAACGACAAAATAGTTGCGTTAAGCCCCCGTTGTTGAACAGGCTGCCGAAGAGGACAGCCTGCCCGTTGCATGTTGCTATTGCGCTATTCGTTCGGCTGCCATACTTTCAGCTTATTGCCATCAGGGTCATAGAAATCGAATTCCCGGAACCAGCTGTGCACAAGCAGATCCCCGACACGAATGCCATTCGAGCGGGCATGCTCGTATAGGCCGGCAATATCTGAAGTTCGAAAACATACAACCGGCATTTCATAATGCTCCCCGTTTTCCAACCACTGGTTTGTATGAAAAGCTAGAACTTGCCCGTCTAGCCGCTCGCGCAAAAAAACCTCTTGCTTACCCGCAAGCAAATAATCTCCGCCCTGCTCTAACCCGAAATGCTCCATATACCATGCCTCGGATTGCTTTCTGTTGGAAACCGGGATGTATACACCATCTATTCCGGTCAGAACGGTTTTCCTTTTTACCTGTTCCTCCAACGCTCCCCAGCTCCTTTAATTTGAGTTTTCCCCAAAGGGGGAACCGCTCGGCCGTCGTTGCCCCCAGTATTGGTATTAACTAGCAATATTCGATGTATGGAGAAGATATCCTTCTCGCGGCTTGTGAAAGGATCAGCGACCGGCTTCCTATGGAAATGGTAACGATATTCCGGGGCTTAGCCGCCTGATCGTACCGGCTTGTACGTCACCCCAACCACTCTTTGTCGGCCCACTTCTCGGGCGAATTCTCGGGCGAGTCCACGACGCCATCCGATTTCTTATCGATTGCTCCTAATTGGCTTGATCCGATTGAGAAAATGAAAAAGAGCTGCCGACAGGCAAGCTCCTCTTTATTGTGACCCTATCGTTTTCACGAGCCTTAGTCTGATGTTCAAGTCCCGTTCCTCGGTTTAGCTTAACGACCGTATTTGCCTGATCGGCTATCCGCTCTGCGCTTCGGCCTCAATCGTTTGCTTCATGATTTCGGCTCCCCGCTCGACGCGCATCCGGATTTCTGCAGCGAACTCATGAGGCAAAAAATCGGTAATCCAGACGAGCCGACTACGGTTATCGCTCTCGGCAATGATCTGCAGCGAAGCATGATGGTGCACAAGCGGCATACGTGCCTCGACCACCGAGTACGCCAACCTGCGAGACTCGTCATCCACGGCAACGATACGTTCGCGCACGACTCCCCCGTTCGCGAGAATGAGGATTCGGTTGTCGCCATCTAGCTGTGTGTCGGCGGTATAGCCTGGCACAAGGCGCCGATGCACTGCACCGACATCGCGTACCGCCGCCCAAGCTTGCTCAGGAGCGGCCATGATCAAGATTTCCTTACGAATAGTTGCCATTTTCCCTACCTCTTTTTACCATCTTATGCTCTTGCTGCAATGTCTTCAACCCTTGACCGCCGCGATCAGGAGAAAGATAGGACGACGGGTTTCGTCCCGCATGTCCGGATATTTGGCCAATGCTTCTTCGGACGGTTGAGGCTCGGATACGTTCGTAATCTGAAAACCTGATTCCAATAGCGCATTCATATGGGTCGCGACGGTACGATGATATTTGACAACATCATTGTCCAGAAATCTTGCCTGCCGCGGACCTTCATTCTGGTAATTGTCGACGGGCCAATGCAATCGCTCGCCTTGCGGACCGTAATACCAGTCTTGCGCAGAAAGCGCGGTGAAGATCGGATGCTCGACCGAGAGTACGAATGTGCCCCCTGGCGCCAGACAGTGGTGAACCTTTCGGCAAACCGCATCGAACCGCTCGATATAATGCAGGGCAAGCGAGCTTATGACCACGTCGAACGCTTCTGCGGTAAAATCGATATCTTCTATTGCAAGCTTGCGGTATTCGATCGCCGGATCGTCGGTATACGCTCTGGCACGCGCAATCATATTTTCGGAGAGATCTATCCCTACAACCGACCGGGCTTGCTGTTCCCGCGCATATCGGCAATGCCAGCCAAAGCCGCAGCCAAGATCAAGCACCCTTTTATCGCGCAGCTCGGGAATGAGCGAACGGAGGACCGGCCATTCCCCGGCAGCATCCAGCCCGCCGACCGAACGAGGCATCTGACTATAATTCGCGAAAAATCCGGGATCGTCATATTTGTTTTGTTTCATAGCTCGAAGCCCCCTCTAGTGGTTATCCTGTACTCAGTTATCATCATCATCTTTTATTTTACCAGCAATACCAGCCGTATCTAAAATTCAATTGTCCAAGAATGGAATTCCATGGACGTTTAATCCGGTCAACCCGCCGTAATCAAGTTTCCTCCTAGTAAGATTACCACTTCTTCCATGCGCTTTATCGGGGGAGTATTCCTTTAATAAAAGATTCTTCCGCCATCCTTCCCGACTGAATACTTAAAGGCATTCTCCAAATTCGTTCAGGAAAGGGACTCCATAAACCAAAGCAAGCAAGGATAAACGCCATTCGGCTTCTTTGAAGCCAGACGTTTACCGAGAAATGGAACAATCAGCGGAGGATATACTTTCTGACATTTTAAAAAAACACCTGCTCCCTATAGTAAGAGAGCAGGTGCCGGGTAGCATATTTAGGGGTTCACTTTCACGACGATCTTCCCGCTGATCGCCGTGCCGGCATCGTTGATCAGTTCGCCTTGATACTCGTACGTGCCTGCCGGTCTGTTAGCGATAGCCGTTATCGCGTATTGTGCGTTCGGCGTATGATCTAGCCGCTTCCGCGGAAAAAGACGGCCAAACGATCAAAAGCGCGGAGGCTGCCTTGGCCCGACTATCGGACACGGACCCGACCGCCGCAGCGGAAAACTCTCCGTTCGGCATATCGACCCATCTTGCGAGAACAAGCTTTGGTTGGACGCCGGAGTTAAGCGCGCTCATTCATCTTGCAGGCGCCAAAAAAGATAGCTCGTGCCGCCGTTAGATTTAAATACCTCCACTTTCTTCCAATCCGTCGTCGGTGACAAAGCGATAACCTGCTGGTGCACCTGCCCGGTCGAATCCTTCACCCGAAGACCGATGGAAGCGGCATCCGCCGTTTTGACCCAAAACTCCAGCTTCTGCATATCCAAAGGCAAGAACGTTCTGCGAATCGATACGTACTGGCCGCCTGCGTTGAAATCGCCGCTCAGCCTGCCGGAAAAGACTCCCGATTTGGCAGCGGACGAATCCTGCGCATACTCGCCCTTGGCTCCCGGAAACTCGGTGCCGAGGCCGAAACGCCAAACCTCTTCATCGCTTTCAAAGCAGCCGATGGGCGCTTTTTGTAACGTTTCTGCCGCTAAAGCTATCGTGTTCCCTGCAACTAATCCATTCCAAGGCGAGATCATCAAAAGCAGGACCAGCATGAAGCTTAATCATCCACTTTTTCGTTAACAAGTTAACTCACTCCCTATAGAGGTTGCCAAGCTACATTTGAAAACGTTCCGTTTCCCCTTCGACAAACTGTCCGCCGGCTTGAAGCACATACCGGATATGGGCCGCACGCACGTCGCGCGTATTTTCGGCGCCGGTCCGCACCATGATGGCCGCGGCGGTTCCCGCCGCCTCCCCGATCGCGCTGATTCCCGACATTACGCGGTAAGAGCTGTGCGCTTCATGCGTGCCGCTTATGCACCTTGAGCTTAACAACAGATTGCAGAAGCCCTTCGCAATCAAGGAGCGGTACGGGATATGATAATAACCGGCTCCTCCGATCGGCACGAGTTTGGCGCTCCCGCCAAGCGGATCATGAATATCCAGCTCGTAAGCGCAAGCGGCGACCATGTCGTCGAAGGTTTTGGCCGAGAGGCAATCTTCCGCAGTCAGCACATAGTCTCCCACAATGCGCCGCCCTTCGCGGACCCCCAGCTTCGAAGCGATGAAATCGACATGCGCTTCCCGAAATGCCGGATGCCGCCGAATGGCCTCCACCAGCTCCTCGGCTTGTTTGACGCCTTCTTTCATGCCCGCTTCGACCGACTCCTCGGAAGTCGGGTCCACATCCGTCACCGCAGTCGAATTAAACAACAGCGACTTCCCGTCCGGATAAGGAAAGCACAATACGCTTGGCCTTGGATTGCTCGTGCGTCCCTCCTCCTTCATTCGCCGATAATAGTCCGTCAGCTCCTGACGAAGGGATCGGATGCCACCCCATGTGGTGAACGACGGATTTTGCAGCAGCTCCGGAGCAAATCCGCTCAGCTTGAAGGTAACGGTTGCGGACTGCATTTTACCGTCCTCCTCGCGTCCCATTTGGCATTCCGCACCCGCCAGCGCGCTTAGATTTCCGTCGGCTGAAGCATCGAGAAACACCTTGCCCTTCAGTTCTCCTTGCCGGTTGCCGTCAAGAGTCAGACTGACGATGCCGCCCCCTTGAACATGCACACGCTTCACCGACGTGCCGGTCAAGACCGTTAGCGTCGGCTCTGCTGCCAGCAGAGCTTCGTAAGCCGCTTTCAACTCCCACTCGTCGTAAGTCGGAACCGTCTCCTCCTCCCCGTAAATGCCGGTATGGCGGTACGCGGAAGGAAATAGCTCCCGGTGTATGCCGTTATTAATGACACGGCCGCTGTAATCCCTGAACTTGCATACGAGGGAAACCGCGGAATGAACGCCCGTTCCCCCGATCTCCTTCATTTGTTCGATGAGAACCACCTTCGCACGCATACGCGCGGCAGCCAAAGCCGCACAGACGCCCCCTACTCCGGCCCCAACCACTACGACGTCGTACTCATTGCCTATTTGCCCCATGCTTGCCCTCCCGGCTTCATCTTCTTTACCAAGGATACACGGCTTCGCCGTCTTTTTGGCGGCGCGTTTACCGAGAAATATCAGTCTTGTATAATGTGAAACAAATAAATTCTGATATTATCCATAGAGCCGCTGCGCTATGTCTTCATGCGTATAGCGAAGCAGCTCCTCTTGTAGGTCTAGCGTCACTAAAAAAAGAAAGCGTTTACAATATAGTGCCGGCACCGGCTTACGTTGCCGCTTGTTCGGCTCCATTCCCGCATGATCCGTAATCATCGGGTAAATGGCTTTACAATACCGCAATCGCACGACACGACGCTCCTCTGCTTCCTGCTACTTGCGGTCGCTTATGTCCATAATGCCGACCCAAAGCCCATCATGCTTATCGGAAAAGGTGAAGGTGATCTTGCGGCTGTCCGGGCTAAACGAAGGATGCGGGTGTCCGGGATGCATGCCGCGGCATGGCAGTTCGCATAACAGCTCGGATCGTTTCGTAACCGTGTCGATCAGCACGATTTTGGAGATGCCGGGCTCCTGCGTATCCGCAGCCGCATATCGGCCGTCGGGACTGATGCCGACATGCCAATACCTGTAATCGCCGTTGACGAATTCGTGCCGCTCGCCCCGCTTATCCGTGAAATAGACGCCTGTCGGTTTATCCGGACTGTGCGGATATTTCACGAAATATAGCCCGCTTCCGTCGAACGCCCATATTTCGTGCCCCACGTATTCCACATGCCGTCCGCTTTCGTCCTTCTTCTGCGGAAAGACGTTGTGCGTTTCCCCGGTTCGCATATCGATTACCCATAACCGGTCCGGTATGTGCTCCGTCTTGCCCTCGTGGCTATAAAACACCAGTTCCGGGTCGACCGGATTGACCATGGCATGGTTCGCCACCGGGTACGGCTGGGCAAACATCGGACGTATCGCCTCTCGTATGACCCCGCTTGCCGTATCGACCGTACCGATTACCCAGTCTATCTCACTTGGCACAGAAGCCTCGGATGCCTCGTGCCGCTCGCTCCAATAGACGCCGAGCGTCTTGCCGTCGTTCGTAATCGATAGAGGCCCGTCGAAGGAGCAATGCTCCTTCAGCCTGCAAACCGTGCGCCGTGCCCCGCTCCAAGCCTCGATGGCATACAGCTCGTTCTTATCGAATACATACAGGATGTCGTCGCACGAAACGACGCCGCGTCCCCACTCGAGACCCTCTTCGAGCACCTGCGACTCGCCCGTTTCCGTATCGAAGCGCACGACGCTTCCCTTCCAATTATCCCGGTCGATATTCGTGTGCACGATCAAATGCCGGCTGTCCGACAGCCACGTCATCGCGGAAAAATATTGATGAGCCGTATCGCACCCTTCGCTCCCGATCGCGAGGATCGGCAGTCCCGTGATGCCGTCCGTAAACGATGCTTTCGTCAGCATCGTTATCGCCTCCCTATTCGGTATCGCCGCTTTCCTTTCGCGCGGCTTGCTCCCGTTCCCGGTATTCGCCCGGCGTAAAGCCGGTGCTTTTCTTGAAAATTCGCACGAAGCTGTTAACGTTCGTATAGCCGACCGCTCCGGATACGTCCCGGATTAGCATATCGCTGCCTGCGAGCAGCTCCTTCGCCTTCCTCATGCGTATATCCATCAAATAATCGATGAAATTCCGTTCCGTTTGCTCCTTAAATAGCCGGCTCACATGCGACACGCTCAGCTTGAACTCGCTTGCCAAATAATTGAGCGACAAATCGCTGTGCATATAATGGGCATCGATAAACGCGGTGATCCGTTCGACAACGTCGTTCCGCTCCCGGCTGCCCCGTTTCTCCTCAAGCTGGTCCGCGTACCTGCCCAACTGCTCGTTCACGTAATCCGACAACTGACGAATGTTCTCATACTGGCTGAGCAAGTCGAACAGCCTGTGCGAAGGCGCCTCCTCAAGCAGCGCAGGATCGATCTCGCCGACCGCTTTGGCCGCCTTCATCATAAACTGAACGACGAGCTGCCGGATCATATCGGGTGCGGCGCCGCTGCCGGCCATCTCGCCGAACCAGCGTTCCGTCTGCTTCGCCATCTTCTCGCGGTCCGTCAGCCGGAGGGAGTCGACGATCGTATCGGTCATTCCCAGCAGCCTCATAAATTCGCCGCCCGCCGGCTCCCGAATATCCTCGCTGGAGATGATCGTGTTGCCGCCGAGAATCATCTTGTACGACAGCGCCGACAAGGCGTCGTGATAAGATTGCTGCAGCGTATCGATCCCTTGCGTCAAGCGGCCCAGTCCGATCGAAACCGTCCGTTTGAACTGCTCCTCCACATAGCTCTTGATCAGC
Source organism: Paenibacillus litoralis (assembly GCF_046244365.1). NCBI lineage: Bacteria > Bacillati > Bacillota > Bacilli > Caryophanales > Paenibacillaceae > Paenibacillus > Paenibacillus litoralis. The sequence goes on from NZ_CP176395.1 coordinate 7,227,423, forward strand.
TCGGCAACCGCCAATGCCCGCAGAACGTTCGCTTCGGCGTCCGCTTCGGCAAAGCTGACGATGAAGACGACGAGACCGTCCCTTGCTTCAATGGCGACACCCAAGCATTCGGTGTTGATCATCTCTTCCGCTACATTGCATAGCGCATAGCAATACAAATGAAGATCCTGCTTCGTGGCGATCTCCGACTTCCGGTCGAATTCCGCAGCCATCGCCATCATATGCCCGGCATATAGCGGGAATCCGATCGCTTCAAGGCTCGGCAGCAGCTCCCCCGGATTTTTACGCGCGCCGATCAAAGCGTCCATCGCCAGCCGCCATTTGATAATCGGCTGCGTTTCGAGCATTTGCCGGAACATCCGGTCGCTGTCAGCCAAAATATGCGACAAAGACGTTTCGATGCCGCCGAACTCGTCGTCCGCCGCATGCTCGGATTTTCGTTCATAGGCGCGGTACGCTTGCAGCTGCTTGGTCACATTGGAGAGCACCCGGTTGACCGGCCTGAACATCCAGCTGTTTACTACGGCCGACATGGCCCCGGCAAGCAGCAGAAGAACGACGGAAATCACGAGAAGCGTGTTCCGTACCCTAACGAGCGGTTTGCTTAGCTCCGCGTCGGATACCACGCTAACGATTTTCCAGCCCGTATAAGGGCTCTTCATGTAAAACACCGTTCTGCCGATCCCGTTCATTTTGGCGCTGAACTGCCCTTCGTCCCGCTCCCTCATGTCTTTGGTCCAGACGGTCTCGCCGGCCTGCGATCCGATCAACGATTTATCCTCATGACTGATAATCGTTCCATTCGCATCGACAATAAACATGTAGCCGAGAGAAGGATCGATCGCATTTTTAATCAGGTTGAAGATGGACAGCTCGTCGATATTGACGGCAACCGCGCCCTTTCGGTACCCCTCCGCGTGCGTAAGCGGGTACGAGCGAATAAGCGTCATCACGTTATGCCAAATCGTTCCCGAATCGTCCAGGGACAGCTTTCTTGTGCCGATTAGCTGATAAAAATTCTTGTAATGCTCGAAGGCGTTGATCAAGCGGTAGTCGATGCCCGATTCCCGCTGCTGAAACGGGTTGGTCTGCGACCAGCGCTTCTTAGCGTACGAATACAGATCGATCGAAAAAATGATGTCGTTGCTGAGCAAAATATCGCCGATTCGGTTGTTGATCGCGATACTGTCCTGCTGATCGGCGGAGTCGTCCTCCATGAACACCCACATATCCCGGCTGCGCAAAAATTGAATCGCCTCGGAATCGACAGCCTTCAGGACCAGCAGCAGCTTGCCGTTTACCTCGCGGAGCAGCGACATGTTCGTTCGCCGGACTTCTGCCTGCAGGTGATCGGTCGTGATGAAATAAGACAGGCCTGCCGTCGAAACGATGCAAAGGCTCAGAAAAAGCAAAATGATCGTGATCGCAAGCTTCGAATGGCTCCGCTTTGCTATCATGCCTCTGCCCCCCGGTTTATCGAAGAAGGAGGAAATAACGGGACCACGCGGGTCCGGTTATTTCCGCTATCGAATTATTTGAAACTCGCTTTATTTTTCTCGTACCATTCCTGCGCCAGCTGATCCGCCTTGTCTCCGCCGGCGTTCTTGTACTCCTTGCGCATCATGTCGAGCGCCTGCTCCGGCGTAATGTCGCCTTTGACGATCGCTCTCGTGCGAATCTCGTCCAGCTTCGGCCCTACGCTTGCAAACACGTTATTGATTTCCGGCATATTCGGCACGTATGGGATATCCCGGCGGAACGGCACGCTGAGCGCCGAATTGATCGCTTCGACGTTCATTTTGGCCCAGCGCTGAGAAAGCGGATCCTGAGCGGCTTTGACCATCAAGTCCTCCGGCTTGAACGTCTTGGCGTCATCCTTGACGATCGCATATTCGCTGGCGTACGCCACTTCCTTCTTGAATTTGTCCGCGTCGATCACTTGAGGAACGCCGTTCACCAATTTGTAATGCGTGTTCTCCACGCCGTTCTTCAGCGCAAACCAGCCTTTATCCATCAGCCAGTCAAGGTATGCCATCGCCGCCTTCGGATTTTTCATATCCTTGTTGAACGCCACGTAAATATTTGCCGGGGTTTCCTGGTAATATCCGAACTTGCCGTACTTGGTCGAGAAGGCGGCCAGCGGCACCGGATTCGCTTCCGGAACGTTCTTCATCAAATCCTTCATGAAGCCGTCTATGCCGTTGCCGACCGTGCCGATCAGAATGCCCGTTTTGCCTTGCGCCCAGTCGCTCATCATCTTCTGGCTGTTCTTATCGGTCAAATATTCCTTGTCGATATACCCGTTCTCATACAGCTTTCTTTCAAATGAAATCGCCCCTACATTGCGGTCCACAAATCTGGCGTTGGCAATTTTGCCCCCTTCGAGGTACCATTGGGTGCTGTGCGTCGCATATAGGCCGCTGATGACGTTGGGCCAAACGTACATCGAAACGACAGGCGCGCTTGCATTCCCGGAAAGCCCTTTGTCCTTGAACGCCTTCACGACCGCGAAAAATTCCTCCTCCGTCGTCGGCGCCTTCATCCCTGCCTTGTCCAGCCAATCCTGCCGGATCCACATACCGGCGTTGGCTAAGCCGTTCGTTGGCCGTTTCGTCGTGATCCCGTATAGTTTGCCGTCGAACGTCATAAGCGGCTTCAAATCCGGATTTTCGCTAATATATTTCTTCAGTACCGTGCTGTATTTCTCTATATAATCGTCAATTGGTTGAATGACGCCCTGCGTGACGAGCGTTCCGATATAATTGCGGTCGAATTCCCAGATCAGGTCCGGCGCTTCGCCGGAGGCAATCAGCGTATTCAGCTTTTCCTGAGCCTGGTTGCGGGGAACCGGAACGTATTTCACCTGGATGCCCGATTGTTCCTGAATCCACTTGGTCCATCGGTTCTGCTCATAGGAGCCTTCGTCTGCGGCGACGGCGCCCCGGTCGTACATGGACACGCTGACGGCCTTCGGAAGCTTATCGTATTTGTCTTCCGTCTTGCCTGCAGCGGACGGCGCCGGACTGCCGCTCGCGCCTTCCTCCGTTTTGCCGCAGCCGGCTAAAGCCACTCCCAGCGTCAATGCCAAAGCCGCCGAGCCTAACACCCATCGTTTAGATCTCTTCATACCATGACCTCCCACAAAGATTGATTATATCATAAGGCGCTTAAGCGCCGTTATGAGCCGAATGCTAGAATGCTAGAAGGCTACCCTTTCACGGAACCCATGAGGACGCCTTTCACAAAATACTTTTGCAGGAACGGGTAGATGAGCAGGATCGGCAGCGAGGCCAGCATGGCCGCGCCTGCGCGCACGCCCTCCGGCGGCAAAGCATTGCTTGCGTCCGTATCTCCAAGCAGCAGCGCGGGATCGAGGTTGTCGATCATCTGGTAGAGCTTGACCATAAGCGACATCTTGTCCGAGCTTTTGATAAAGATGAGCACGTTGTAATAAGCGTTCCACCAGCCGACCGCGTAAAAAAGCGTTAACGCGGCGATTACGGGAAGCGCAAGCGGCAGGACGATCCGCACAAGCACCGTCCAATCCTTCGCCCCGTCGATAGACGCCGACTCCTCCAGTTCGTTCGGGAGACCCTCGTAGAACGTCTTCAGAACGAACAAGTTGTACGTACTGATGAGCCCAGGCAGCCACAGCGACCAGTACGTGTTCATCAGCCCCAAGCTTTTAATAAGCAGAAACTGGGGAATAAGCCCCCCGCTGAAAAGCATGGTGAAAATAATCATGCCGAGCACCGGCCCCCGGCCGCGCAAATCCGCCTTGGACAAAGGGTAAGCGGCCATAATGGTAACCAGCATATTCAGCGAGGTGCCGACGATCGTAATCAGAGCCGTATTTTTCATCGCAACGAATAGCTGCCCGTCATCGATCAAATTGCGGTAGGCATCCCAGGTGAAATCCCGGGGCCATACCGATACATAGCCGGACCGAATCGCTTCACCGGAGCTGAGAGAAACCGCCAACACGTTCAGAAACGGAAACAAAGTCGAGAAGGTGCACACTGCCAAGAAGAGGTATAGGATTCCCCGGGTCAAGCGTCCTTTCCTTACAGCCATCCAACATCACTCCTAACTATGATCGAAACGCCCCCGGCCATGTTCTTCGCTACCATAACGCGCGCTCTCCCATCGCCCGTATGACGCGATTTACCGATAGCACCAGTACTAGGCCCACGAGAGATTGAATCAATCCGATAGCGGTCGTGTAGCTGTATTGAAGGTTGACGAGGCCGAGTCTGTAGATGTAGGTGCTCATGACGTCCGAGACGCTGGTTACCATCGGGTTCGTCAGCACCCATACGTGCTCGAAGCCGACGTCGAGCATGCGGCCCATTTGCAGAACGAGCATAAGCGCAATCGTGCTTCGGATACCCGGAAGCGTCACATGCCAAATTTGCCGCATCTTGCCTCCCCCATCCATACGGGCCGCCTCATAAAGATGCGGGTCGATGCTCGACATGGCCGCCAAATAGAGAATGGTACCGAACCCCGCATCCCGCCATATGCCCGAGAACACGTAAACGAGCGGCCACCAAAAGGTGCTTCCCATAAAATAAACCGGGTCGAGTCCGAACGCCTTCAAGACATAATTGATAAACCCGGAGCCGGGGGACAGAAGTCCGATGACGATCGTGCCTAGAATAATCCAGGACAAAAAGTGCGGCAAATACAGCAAGTTCTGTACGACTCGCTTGTACCATTCCACCCGCACTTCATTTATCACGATGGCGAGCGCGATCGGCACGGGAAACCCGATGCAGAGAGAGTACACATTCAGCAGCAGCGTGTTGCGGATGATCTTCCACAGATCGCTGCTGTGCAGCAGCCGACTGAAATGCTCCAGCCCCACCCATTTGCTTCCCCAAATGCCGTCGGCCAGCCGAAACTCCTTAAAGGCGATGATTTCTCCGTATAAAGGGAAGTACTTGAAGACGATAAAGTAAGCGATTACGGGGACGAGCAGCATATAAAGAAACGGTCTGCGCTTCAGATCCTTCCATAACGATCTTCGCGAAGCTTTCGCGAGGGCACGTTCGGGGCTTCCGGCATCCACAGTTCGTTGTGCAAGCATGCTTCGTTCACCTTCCTTTCTGATGGGTCAGCCTGTTGCGGTTCGGCTTGGTCCCACCATAACAACCGCCATCTCCCCCGGAAAGCTCCACTTTTTGCGGCCCCTCGCTTCTTTTGCCCGAACGGGTATGCACGTTTTGCTCCGATACGCTTTTCATGACAAAAACCCGAGCGCTGTGCGCCCGGGTCTTAATAAAAATGCTTTCTTCCGCTATCCGTACCGTAAATCGACTGGACTCTACTCAAATGTTAAATCCCCATACTGACCTTTGGCTTCTATATACGCCTCCATGTTGTTCTTGGACAATTCCGTACCGTTAAGTTTAACATTGGTAAACCGGATATCCCGCACGTTATGCAGGTCGTCAACGCCGTGAATCAACGATTTGCGCGGAAGCTTGCCGCGATAGAAGACATCTTCAAAGGTGATGCCGCTCACGGAACCAAGCGGTACGCCAGGTACGAATTCATCCGTCTTGATCTGAAACAGCATGGAGTCCTCGGGAACTTCGAACTCGTCGATTCGGATATTTTTAAAGCGAACATTGCTTATCTTATTTCCGCCTGTAGCCCAGAGTTGAATGGCGCCGTTATATTTATTCAGATCCCATACGCCGCGCTGATTCAAGATATGGATATTTTCAAAGCTTACTTGATCGATTGAAGCGTTCGGCGTGGTGCCCAAGCCCAGCAATATGGGGCGTGCGTTGTCGGCCCAGAATATCGAATCCTTAACCGTAATATTCGATGTCTCCCCGTAATGGTACATGACCAAATTATCGTCGGTCGTTCTTATAAATACGCCTGAAACACGAGCGTTTTTGCTGCCCGATAGGTGGATGCCGTCAGCATTTACCATGGAGCCGAAAAAATTGATGTTCTGGATCGTCGTTTGGTCCGTAAAGTTCATCACAACCGACCACATGGGGTAATCGATCAGCGTAATGCCTTCCAGCTTGGAATTGGCGCTTTTCGTAATCCAGATCGCTCCGCTTCGCCCCTCGGCGTACGTTCTGGGCCGCAAAAGATCTCCGCCATACAGGATGCCGCGCCCCCGGATCGTGATATTGTTCCGGTCATCTGCGGAAATTGCCCCCTTAACGACCGACCCCGGCGCCAAATAAACGGTCGTGTCGCTTTGACTGACGTAAAACGCTTCACCCGCATGCCAATTGCCATAACCCGTAGACGACATATAAAAAGTGGACTCGTTGCCATCGACGACTTTTTCATAGCCCGGGAAAGCTCCTCTTACCGCTTTGCCCTTTGCGATGTTCGTCGAATCGCCGTTCTTATAGAGCCTGAACTCGCTTGCTATAGAGGCCATGACATAATGGCTGGAACCGGTATTGCCGAGCAGGGTGAGCTTTACATATCTGGCCTTCACGTTTTTCAAAATATCGGTAACGGTTCCTTCCATCCGGTTCTCGCGTCCGTCGTATATTTGCACATACGGATCCTCCGCTTTCTCCTTGGCCTCGATGAGGAAACGCTGCGGTCCTTTGGCAAACCACTGGGAGTCGGTAAGCGGCTGCACGAAATCGAACTTTTCCAGTTGAAAGACGTCCCCGAGATCAAGTTCAACCCACATGCCCTTAGGCAGCTCATGTTCTCCAGGCGTAAAGTAATACGTATTTTTGCCGGCCGGCAAATAAAGCGGGACAGGATCGCCCGGATGTACGACATACACGTTCTCTGCATCCGGTGAGGGGGCGTCTTTTTCAGGCGTGTTGGAAAGGATGTGCAAATTCCCTTCGCTCCAGCTGCCGTTTACCATGATCGTAGGCTTTAAAGGCGCCTTGTCATCCTGGGTGAGCGTAAAGTATAGGATGTGCTTACCTTTTTTTCTGGCATTGATTGGATAGGAGCTCGGCCGAATTTCAAATTCCTTTATTTCCGCCGGATGATACGTCACCTTAAATTCTACCGTACCGGTAAAGTCAAGGTTCACCATGGCCGCGTCCGTAGGAACGTCCTGCTCCTTCTGCTCGCCGTTCTTGACATTATATACGTAAAGCTCCTTCCAGGCTTTCTTCCCATCCCCGCGCACCCATACCGAGAAGCTGTCGTTTTTCTCTTTCCAGTCGGGCGTTTCCCAAGTAACGACTTCCGCCGGGACCTTCTGTTTTTGCGGCTTTGCGGCAAGCGCCTCTCCATTGACCAACAGAGCTGCCATCAAGAACACCATCATCAACACCTTCATCGTATCCCATCCTCCCCGTATCCTATAGAGTAGATCCGCAGCCCTATCCTTTCACGCTGCCCAGCACGATGCCTTTCATAAAATATTTTTGCAGAAAAGGGTAAAGGATCAGTACGGGCATCGCGGCCATAAAGATTTGCGAAGCTTTGGTCGTACGGTCCGATACTTCCGCCAGCGCCTTCATATCCTCTGCCGTCAAGTTTCCTCCTGCGGTGAACAGCTCCGTACTTACGACAAGCGTCTGCAAATAGGTTTGCAGCGGATAATTGGCCGGCGAGTTCATATAGATCAGGCCGTCGAACCAGGAATTCCATTGACCGACACATGTAAAAAGCAAAATGGTCGCCAGCGCAGGCATCGATATCGGAACCATGATTTTCCACAGCAGCTGCCAGTGGGTACAGCCGTCAACAAATGCGGCCTCCTGGATTTCCTTCGGCGTACCGCGAAAGAAATTGAGCAGCAGCACGATATTAAACACCGCCACCGCTCCCGGAAGAACAAGCGCCCAGATCGTATCGAGCATATGGTAGTTGCGAATGACCATATAAGTAGGAATGAGTCCCCCGCTAAACAGGATCGTCACAAAGAAAAACCACACATAAAAGGTTCGCATGGGGAAATCCGCCCGCTCCTTCGACAGCGGATATGCGGAGATAATGACGACCGCTAAGCTGATGACCGTCCCCAGGACAACCCGTTTTATGGAAACCAGCAGCGACTGCAGAAATTCCGGTTTGGACAGCGCGTATTTATAGGAGCTCAGTGTAAAATCAACCGGCCACAGCTTCACCGCACCCGCCGTTGCCGCCGAGCTGGAGCTGAAGGACAACGCAAGGATGTTAATGAGCGGAAGCAAACAAACCACAGCCAAAACAATCAGAAATACATGGTTGCAGAGGAGAAAAATTTTACGTCCAAGCGAGTCGTTGATGTCCATGAATGCCTCTCCTTTCTTTAGAAAATGCGGTATCCGGCTAATCGGTAAGCCAGCCAGTAAGAGGCCCCGACAAAAATCAAAGAGACGACCGATTTGAACAGGCCGACAGCTGTAGCAACTGCATACTGGGCATCGATAAGGCCAAGCCGGTAGACGAACGTGTCAAGAATATCCCCCGTCCGGTATACGAGCGGGTTATACAGATTGAACACTTGGTCGAAGCCCGCATGGAGCACGCCGCCGAGGCTCAGCGTCGCCATCAGCACGATGATCGGCAGCATGCCCGGCAAGGTCACATGGATCGTCTGCTTCCATCTGCCCGCACCATCCATGACGGCCGCTTCGTACAAGGTAGGATTGATGCTCGTGAGCGCAGCCAGATAAACGATCGTGCCGAACCCGAATTCTTTCCAAGCGTCCGTGACGACCAGCACGTAGGGAAACAGCTTGTCGTTGCCGAGGAAAAATAACGGCTTCATGCCGAACCAGCCCATCGCCTCATTCAGCAGTCCGTGCGAAGGCGAGAGAATATCGATCAAAATCCCACCCAAAATGACCCACGAGAGAAAATGCGGCAAATAAACCAGCGTCTGCACGGTTCGCTTAATCGATGATTTCCGCACTTCATTCAGCAGTAAAGCCATGACGATCGGCGCCATTTGACCGGCTATTATTTTCAGAAAAGCGATATAGATCGTGTTCCACAGCACCTGGCCGATCCCGGGCATCTGAAGCATAAATTCGAAATTATCCCATCCTACCCACTTGGAATCGAAGAAGCCCTTTGAGGGAATGAACTGTTGAAAGGCAATGACGATTCCGGCCATCGGGATGTAATGAAAAAATATTAACAACAGGACTCCGGGCAGCAGCATCAGATGCAGAGGGAGATGCTTCTTCCATGGTCTTCTTTTGGCGGCAGCCGCTTGCATCGCTATCATTCCTTTGTGTAGTCATGTCAGCAAGAAGGAAGCAAGGACAAGCCCCGCTTCCTCCAGGTTCTTCCGTCTATTTTTTGGCTTTGTACCAGTCATTTACCTCGGTTGTAATATCGTCTCCACCCAGCTTCTTCCAGTCAGCGACGAACTTATCGAACTCGCCAATGTCCGCTTGACCCATGATGATCTTCGTGAACACCTCCTGCTTCATTTTGTCCAGCGTGCTTTTCTTGGCTGTCATCGTCGGCGTGCTCGGACCCGAATATTCATCGACCAGGTACTTGTTATCCTTCACATAGTCGCTTACTACGTTCATGCCGCCTTTGGGCCCCGCCCACTTATAGGATGACCAGGCTTGCCCTTCCTCGTTGCTGTCCGCGAATTTGCCCGACAGCCAGAGCTGGTAAAGGTCATAATGATGCTTGACATCGGCAATCGGATTACTCACATACTTCCCGGCATCTACGGATGCCTGAACGCCCCGGTGAATATTAATCAGCTCCAGCGGATCGCTTATGATGACAGCTGCATATGACGCTACATTAATTTCCTTATTAGTGCCGCCGTACCAGTAAGCGTCCAGACGTCCTTCCGGACCATACTGCTTCTCTACCGCAAAATTCAGCAGCTTCACGAGCGCCTCCGGATGTTTGAAGCCTTTGCGAACGACATAATAGTTCCCGACCGGAATACCGCCTGACGTGCTGGCCGGCTGATTGTCAAAGGAGATCAGCGGATACGGCTTCCAATCCGACTTTTCCTTCTTATAATGATCGGTCAGCGGCCACCATACCGCACCTTCGCCGGAGTAGAACATGCCTGTTTTGTTGGAAGCGATCAGCTCATACGCTTTGGCCTGATCCTTGACCGCAAATTCCGGATCGATCAAACCGGCCTTGAACATCTCCTGCAGCTTTTGCAGCGCGGGTTTGAGGCCCGGTTGAATATCCCCGTACACCAATCCCGAACCGTCCTTGACCCAGCGGCCGGGATAAGCGTGGAAGCTTTCGAAGAAGCCCATCATGGAGTTCAAATCCTTATTGATTCCGCCGAGGCCTATCGTGTCCTTCTGTTTATTGCCGTCGGGATCTTGGCTGGCAAACGCATCAGCGATTTTGTATACGTCGTCCATCGTCTTGGGCTCCGCCAGATTCAGCTTCTTCAGCCAATCTTGACGAATCCAGAGCATTTGGGCGCCGGTACCGGTAAACGTAACCCCAGGGAGCGCAAGCAGCTTGCCCCCGAAGGTGGAAGCTTTCATTCCGTTGCCGCCATCGTTGGCAATGACCTTCTTGGTTTTATCCGAAGCATATTTTTCGAATACGGCGGTCATATCCTCGACCATACCGGCATCGACCAGCCGCTTCAGCTCATTGGCGTTCACCGTCAAAATATCCGGAATATCGCCCGACGCAATGGTGACATTCATTTTTTGCTGCCACTGGGTCTGCGGAACGCTCCACTTATTGACCAACTTAATGCCAAGCTCCTCTTCATAGGAGCGGTACCAGATGTTGTTGTCGATACTGTCGCCCTTCTCGAATTTGAGGGACGGCGGCAGCCATCTGGCGGTAGTCACCTCGATCTTGGACTCGTATTTGCCCAGCGGCTCGGCGGCAGTTTGCTTATTTACGGTATTCCCTGTGCCTTGGTCACCCGTGTTCCCGTTACCTCCGCTATCCGTATTGCTGCCGCATGCCGTTATGATGAGAAGCTGTGCGGCTGCGGCGAATAGCAGGTAACGCTTTAGCCTTGCGAATTGCATGTTCAATCCCCCTTATGTTGTAACCGCTATCACTAGCTTGAATCAAGTATAAGCCCGTTACATAAGCTTGCGTAACAGGCCGTTTCTTTACATTCGCTTATCTATTTTTTACCTCGATAACGTCAAACGCTTGCTCCTCGTTCACTGCCGCTCCTCGCGCGTCCGGTAATCCTGCGGCGTATGACCGCAAGCTTTCTTGAAAAACCGCGTAAAATGCGGCGGTGAAATAAAGCCAAGCGCGGCGCTGATTTCATGAATTTTCATATCCGGCTGAAGCAGCATCCGCATGGCTTCCTTCAGCTTCGTCTCATGGATGTAGGCGAGAACGTTCGTGCCCGTCGCCTTCTTGAACGCCCGGGACAAATACGAAGGATTCCACTCTGCAACCTCGGATAAACGCATGAGAGACAGGTCATCGCCCAGGTGATCGTGAATATACCCCTTCACGAGATCGATTGTCCGGTCTCGGCGTTCCGTCTGATCCTGCTGCTGCAGCTCAAAGATCGTTTTGGCCAGCCGGTAATAATAGTCGAGCAGTGCCGCCGAATGAAGCTGAAAGCCGGAAGGCTGCAGCAAAAGCGACAAATCCGTATGAGCCGATAAGCGCTCCTGCAAATTAAACCGGTGCATATGACGCAGGAAAACGAGCGAAAGCGCAGAATAAACCGATTCATGCCGCATAGGCTCGGCTGTGAAATGCTTCCACTCGGCTTCGAAGGCTTCTTCCTGGCCGGTGGCCAAATAGTCGCCGATCAGATCCGATTTGCGCAGCATTTTCGCCCGGTAAAGCTCCGTCTCGTCGAATTCGACTTGAACGACTCCGTTACGGTCGCCGGCTTGACGATTGTATTCATGCTCCAGCATCGCCCAGCGGTCGGCGATATCCTCCCACTCGCAAGGCGAGCGGTCCAACAGACAGAACAGCGAAATATCGAAGGAGCGCAGAAAAGCGCCTTCCGCATTCTCCGCGTAATCCCGGACGGCAAGCTGAATATCGCTCCACCTGGCGGGCTCTTCCGGCTGCTCGTCCGGGCTGCTTGCCGGCGGTTGTACGAACCAGGCGATCGTGTCTTTGCCGACAAACATATACCTCATAAGCAGATGGGCATAACCGTACTGATCCTCGATCGCTTTCATTCCCGCATGAAGCTGCGTCTTGCCGGCTTTCCATGTTCCGCGGTCCGATGCCATAAGCTTGGCCATCATAAGGAGTACGGGACGCCGCGGATCGAGCGGCATGCGCAGCTCCTCGAATTGTCCGGCTATGTCCGGTGTAACGGCGGCTTCGCCATGGAGCAGCTCGCTTAACAGCTCGTTCTGCAGCAGCGGCAGCGATTGTTCCATTTGCTGCATCGCTTTGGCCATAAGTCCCTCGATCTGCCGCTCTCCCGCAATATCTTCCGTCAGCTTGCCGATCGTCTCCAGTATCGTTTCATGACCTTCGGTCTTCAGCAGATAGCTTGTATTGTCATACTGAATAGCCTCGTATACGTAATCGAATTCGCTATGCCCTGTCAGAAAGACGACCTTGCACCTCGGCCATAGACGGCGAATATGCTTATGCAGCTCCAGTCCGCTTAGAACGGGCATTCGAATATCGGTCAGCACGATGTCGAACTTCCCTCTCCTTATCCATTCGAGCGCCATCTTGCCGGAATAGGCCTTGTACAATTCCAGTTCGAACGGAAACCGTTCTTCCAGAAGGGTATAGAGACCGTCCGCGATATCGGGCTCGTCATCAACGATTAACATTCGAAGCATGCTCCTTGTCCCCCTTCCATATCGCCATCCGGACTTCCAATCCTCCGAGGCGGCTGCGCCTTACGCCGATTCCGCTGCTTTCCCCATATTTCAGACGCAATCTTCGATGAATGTTCAGAAGACCGGTCGTTTCGATCGTGCTGTCATCCGTCTCCAGCAATCGCTGCAGCTTCTCCAGCCGTTCGTGATCCAAGTGAGGGCCGTTATCCTCCACCAAAATCAGCAAACAATCGTCCGCCTCCTCGAATGCAATGGATAGAAGACCGCCTTCCTCCATATGATCGAACGCATGCTCAAAAGCATTTTCGATTAACGGCTGGAGAATAAGCCGCGGTACCAAAACCGCCCGGTAGGACTCAGGCACTTCGCCGAACTGCGCCTTCATCCGCAGACGGAAACGCCGTTCCTGAATTTCCACATAGATCATGGCATGCTTGGCCTCCTCGTAAAGCGGAACCTCATCCGAGGAATTACGGGTAATATACCGCAAATAGCTGCCCATTTGCGAGGCGAATTGCTTGGCGCTGTCATGATCCTCCACCGCAATCATGTTATACAGGGAGAAATAGCTGTTATATAGAAAATGAGGATTAATTTGCGACTGAAGCTGCTTCAGCTCGGCGCGCTGCACTAATATTTTGTGCGTATACACCTGTTCGATCAGTTCCCGCAAATGGCGGGACATCTTGTTAAATCCTTGAAGCAAATACCCGAACTCGCTGCGGCTGTTCACGGCGACCGCCACGTCCAGATCGCCCTTCTCCATCTTTCGGAACGCCTGCAAGAGCGCCAATAGCGGCCGGTGGATCATTCGGTATAGGGAAAAGCAAAGGACAATAATAAAGACGAGAAACACCGCTATTAATACCCAGAACAGCTGCTGATAACGGTACAGATTGTTGAACAGGCTTTTCTCGGGAATATAATGAATGAGCGAGAAACCGAGCAATGGCGAGAATCGAGAGGATACAAGCACGTGATCGTCGCCTTTCCCCACGCTGCTTATATTTTCGTATCCGCTCGGCTCACCGGTTTTATATCGATCGATGTACCGGTCCAAATACGGATTCTCGTAATGATGAGTGCGAACGATAAAATCGCCGCTCGAGTCGATTAGAACGGAGCCGCTGTTCTCGCTGCTTCCCAGGCCGGACAACGACTTGCTCAGCTCATTCGGGGATAGCTCCACGATCATGGAGTACAGCGCATTTTTCCCTTCGTACAGACCTCGCACCTCATGAACCAGCACGATGTACGGAATGCCGCCGTGTACATAGATGGCTTTACCCGGACTCTTCTGGGCCAGCTCGCGGGTAGCGTCGAATTGCTCGTGCGCCATTGCGCCCGTCCCCTGCATGGCGGATATCGTGCGGTCGATGGAAGGGATATGAACGGACACATCCGAAATGTAGACGCTGCTGTTCTTCAGAGCAAACAGCCTGTCCTGCAGCAGCAGGATAGCCTGACTTTTATCGAATTTGTTCATATAGTCCGGAATAACCGCCAGTTTGTTCAAAAACTCATCGTTTATCAGCTCAAACTGCAGCAATTGAATCCGTTCGACTTCCTTCTCCATGGCGCGTATATTCGCTTCAACCCGCGACTCCATCGAATTGGATATTTCGCGGCGCAGCGACTCCCGTCCCCCGGCGTAGAAGTTATTCCCGATCAAGACAATCGGTATCAGCAGTAAAGCCAGAATGATGGCAATGCGGAACAACAGTGAGCTCTTCAGCTTGCCTAGCCCCGTACGGATAAACCCACCTCCCCATTCAATTCGTATTGCTTCCGATCACGTTTCTTTTATAAGTAACCGGCGACACGCCTTGATAATTTTTAAAGGCTCGGCTAAACACGGACAAGTCATGATAGCCTACTTCCGCCGCTATTTCCCTGATCGAAAGATTCGTGGTAATGATTTGTTTTTTGACATGTTCCATTCTCAATTGCATGATGTAGCCGATAGGCGAAATGCCATATTTTATGCGAAAACATTTTGAAAGATAATCCGGAGAGAAGTGAAAGAGCTCAGACATGCGTTCCACCGTAACCGAATCCCGAAAATGGCTCTGGATGTGAACATAAATACGCTCGGCTAACAAATGCCCGGCAGGAACCTGGTCCGTCGTATCCATACTCTGTATTTCGGACAATAATTTCAACCATCTGCTTTGTGCCGCGAGAAAGTTTTGATTCCATTTAAGAGACGTTAATTCCTCTAAATCCAGCCTCCATCGTTCCATAGGGAAATATGGAAACCGCATAGCTACCGAACATTCATATTCGGGTATACGTACGCCGTCGCCGGAATTTAGTAACCTGTACTCTCCGGATGCCTTTGCCGCATCGAACCGGATATCCCAATCGCCGGACGGAAGGAAATGAACCCAATAGAACACAGCCTTTTCGGAAGAAGCTTGATGTCCGAAATGCAGCAGGCCCGGGGTTTGAATGAACCATTCCCCTTTCTCCAATTCGTATTCCTGTCCGTTTTCCGTAAAATAAACTTTCCCTTCCATTATGAACATGGCGACAAACGTCGTAAAGACGCGCTTAACGTGTTTCTCTCCAGGCGAAAGCACGGCTTTGCCCGCACTGATAAACATGGGATGCGAGAAGCTTTTGATCATGAGATACGGTCGCCCTTCCGTGTGCATGGCCCCTCCCTCTAATGACGGAAAATGTCAACTAATAATCTGATATTGTCATTTTATATAAAATATACATATGTTATCTTGTTACTGCAACTGTATGGACGACCGGAAAATGCAAAATAAGGAGAGATGGAAATAAAAAAATCTTTGGTAGAAAAGTACGCTACCCCCTACAAACTTGGGCGTCCGGTTCTCGCGGGATCCGGCATGGAAGGCGCGTTCGACAGCATTGCCGTTGACGTCCCTTTCGTCTTTTATCATCGGAATCGATTTTATATGACGTATGTCGGATTTGACGGAATAGGCTATCAAACGGCGCTTGCAACTAGCGAGAATCTCACGGACTGGAGTCCCCAGGGAGTTATCCTAGGACGTAAAGAAGGAGACTCTTGGGATCGCATCGGTGCCGCAGGAACGTGGATTCTCAAAGAATCTAACGATTTGTACGATTTGCCTACGCTCAAAAAAATCGATAATCGCTATTGGATGGTTTATCACGCTTATCCTTCTTCCGGCTACGAGGAAGGAGCCGCCGAGATGGGGCTGGCCTGGTGCGAAGATGAGGATTTACTGGAGTGGCATACGCTGGAACATCCCGTTTTCAGCTGGAAAGAAGGAACGGATTGGGAGAAAGGGGGCTTGTACAAAGCTTGTCTCATCGAATTCGAAGAGAAGTTTTATATGTTCTACAACGCTAAGGATTTGACCTCTCGCGGTTGGATCGAACAAACCGGAGTAGCGGTTTCGGATAATTTACTCCATTGGGAACGGCATGAGCATAATCCCGTTCTTGAGGTAACGGCAGGCCGGTGGGACGGCACATTCGTGTCCGATCCTTGCCTATTCAAGGACGGTGAGCTTTGGTTGAATTTTTTCTTCGGCTATGATGGCGTACATGCGCAAGAAGGGCTGGCATGCTCTTTCGACTTACTGCATTGGGAGAAACACGATACGCCTATTCTCGCATCCGGAGAGAAAGATTCCCTCGACGAAACGCACGCCCACAAAGCAAGCGTGATCTATTATAACGGCATTCTGTATCATTTTTATTGTGCCGTTCGGCCCTATCGGGATGGAGACGTTGCCGGAAAGGAAAGGAATCAATTCCGGGCGATCACCGTCGCCACATCCAAACCGCTGGAATAGGTTAACAAGGGGCCGGCTAAAAGTGTTGGCTAAAAAGCCAAAATCGACTTTGGGACAGCCCCCTTGCGTCTCCAACTAACTAAGGCTTATGGAGTTGTCATTTGTCCGCCTTACTCCGCTTCCGAGCAAATCATGATGACATTGCCGTCCGGATCCTTGACCGTAAAGAAAGCGAGCTCGCCGTGTCTCTCTATATCGGTAAAGACGGGGACGCCATTCGCTTCCAAATAGGCTCTCGAGGAATCCACATCCGGGGTTACCAGCATAAACAGGGTCTCGTAGTCGTCTCCCTGCCGGTAACGATTGTCGTCCAGCAGCACGCCGGTCCCGCTCTTCATCCGGATGTCATAGATGGAATTTTCCGGACCCGGACCGACTTCCCGGTAAGGCAGCCCCAGTACCTCACTGTGAAAACGAATAGCCCTGTTCATGTCCGTTACATTCAGAAAAATACCGCCAATCCGGTTCAAAATGGGACTATCCGTCTGATCCAGCCGCTCTACGACATCCGAAACGTAGTCGGATTGCGTAACCATCAGCGAGTTGCCGTCCGGGTCGGTAAACTTGAAGAAGGCCAAGCCCGGATGGGGCCGCTCTATCGGATATAACGGCCGTATCCCTTGTTTATCCAAAAAGCGGTAAGCTCCCTCGATGTCGGAGGTTTTATACATGAATCGGACACGCGGCGTATCCGGCGCGTTGCTCCGGTTGTCATCCAGGATTATGCCGGTTCCGCCCTGCAGCATCAGCCAATAGACGTTGCCTCCGTTTAATCTCTCTTGCAGCAAGGGCAGTCCCATCACCATGCTGTACCACTCGGCCGAGCGGCGGAGATCGGATACGTGAATAAATACGCTTTCCACCACATGATCGATCGGACTTTGGATACGCTCCATACCTGTCTCTCCTTTATTCGCGTTGGTCGTTCCAAGCGCATAAACCTTGAAAGCGTCCGGCACCCGTTTCGGCTTGTAATTGCCCGGATTTCTCCGAGGCGTATGCTCGTTCATCGCCCTTTTTTTGAGCTTGGCGTTCTGTCTCATCCGACGCTTCCTCCTTCGGTAGTATCCGGTCGATCGGGGTCAAGCCTCCTATCGAATGGGCATATAGATTTTCACAAGGGTGTCCCTCTCTGCATTCCTGCCGCCGAATACGTGATATTCCGCGAACCATTGCCGTTCTTCGTCCAGCCGATAGCTGCCGTTAGCCGCAATCCAGCGGTGCATCTTATCCAGAACGCCGGTCAGCAGGCCGTATGTCTTTGAAATACAGCAGGCATACGGACCGGAACCGATTCGTTTCTGTTCCAGCCCCTACGGTCTCTCCAGCCCTTCCAGCACAGGAGCCTCCGCTCCATCCGTCAGAAACCCGTTTTCCCACCAATAATCGTCCGAATCTTTGTTGCCGTAATGAAAGGACATATAATAGTTCCCTTGAACCGCCGGCCGGTTTTCCGTAGGCCGGTTTTCGTACCAGTCGATCAATCGCCGCTCGGCGGCCGTCTGAGCCTTCGGTCCGTATTCCCTGCAGAAATAGGCTTTTGTCTCGGTCCGTTCGACGACTTCAATCGGCTCGTTATGGAATTTGCGCTGAACGGGAAGATACAGGTGCATTCTCGTAACCCTGCCGTTGTATGCGATGAACTCCTCGATACAGGGATGCGTACCGATTTCAAATGTGCTTTTGGGCAGCCATTCGGACAATAGCCGGTCCCATCCGTCCTGAACGGTTTCCGGGGGCGATGCGGGGACCTTTCTTACGGCGTAGAGCCCACCGACGAACGGCTCCTCGGTAAACGCGCCATCGGCAGCGATCCGGTCTCCATCCGCGACCAGTATCCGGTAACCATAACGGGGTACGCCGTCTTCTTCAGGAAGATCCGTATTGTAGCCGAATATTCGTGTCTTGGTCTTACCGTTCGTCGCTTCTAAGGCGCCGAGCCTTTCGTAAACGATCCGGTAAGCTTCGTTTTCTATTCCTGCTTCTTGCTTGGATATGTGCAGGTAAGCATGCATCTTCACCGGCCATAACCGGATCACCTTGATGTCGGGAAATAGCTCCGCTTGTTCCTTGTCTTCCCTGTAATCCACTTTCTCGAGCAGGTTCACCGGTTCGAAGCTGAAGAACAAGTCCGCGCTGCGGTAGGCTGCCGGAGTCAGCCCGACGATCTTCTTGAACACTTTGGCGAAGGAATGATAGGACTCAAACCCGCTTTTCCAGGCAAGCTCCTCTACGGTACGCTTCGAGTTCCTCAGGTGATTGGCGGCGACGCTTATCCTTCTTTTGCGGATGTAGTCTTTGACGGGGTGTCCGGTGAGCGCATAGAATACCCGATACAACTGAGCGACTGATAGATAAGCCGCTTCCGCAATGCCCGAAAGATCAAGCTCCTCATCCAGATGTTCCTCGATATAGTCGATCGCCCTTTGCACGGAATTCACGTAACTCATACTCTCACCTGTTATCGATGTCGTCTTGATTATTAGTATAACAGAGGAAACAGCCCCTAATTTGTTCAAAATTCTCAGAAATGTCTTCAACAACAAAAAGAACGGATGCCTTGGCATCCGTCTCTTTCAGTCTCTCTTCCGTTCCGTTACTTATAAAACCAGTCCCGTTCGAAGACCGCAACCCATAAATCCATGCCCGTCCGCTTGAAAGGAAGCGACTTGTCGTTCTCCGCGATTTGCGGATCCTCGACCTTCGTGTAGGTCAGAAACGCTAGGCCTGACTCGTCGAACAGGCAATTGATATTCATGTATTCGTACGGGCCGGCGGCGATATCGCCCGCTATGCGCCAAGTGCTTCCGCCGTCCTGCGAAACCGCCGCCGTCAGCGGGGTACGCAAGCCGTAGTGATGTCTGCCGGGGTCGTACTCGCAGCCGTTGTAGAACATGACCAGATCGGCGGTCCCGGGAATCCGCCTGATACAGGTACAGGATTCGGGCGCGCGCAAGCCTGACGTTTGCGGCAGCGACCACGTTTCTCCGTCATCCTCGGAATAGGACAAAAAGACGGCTCCAAGCTGGGTGCGCAGCGACATGATCAAGCGCCCGCCGACGAGCTCTGCCACAGAGGCTTCCATGGCGCCCCGCATCGGCAAATCGACGACGCCCTTTGACCGCCGCCAGCTTCGCCCCTCATCGTCGCTTATCATGCAGCCGACCGTGTTATGCTGGCTCCCTTGATGGCCCGAACCAAAATGATAGGGCAGCAGCAGCCTTCCGGCAGACAATACGTTCATATGATTGGCGCCGCCCTGGAGCCATTGTCCTTCGCTGCGCTCCCATACGTGCCCGGCTTCGCTCCATGTCTTTCCTTCATCGGATGAACGGAATAAACACATGCTGGAGCTGCTGCCGCCCCGGTGGCCGCGCATGCAATGAAGCAGCAGATCTCCGGCAGCCAGCCGGCATAGGCCGGGGGCTTGTACATTATGATCGCCAGGCTGCATGTCCACGAGCAAGGCTTCGTTCTCCCAGGTCATGCCGCCGTCGCTTGAGGTTTTGGCATAGATACGGCACAACCCGAAATCGCTGCCTCCTTCGGGACCGTCCTCGTATTTATGCCAAACCAGGAGCAAGCGGCCGTCCTTCAGCCGGATGACGCTGGCCGTATCGTTTCGCGGGTTTCCCGGTCCGGCTCCGGCCACCAAACTAACCGTTACTGTCATTCTCGCATCTCCTTCCAGGTAATTGCTATTGCTGACACGCATAGTCCGAACGGCCGACGGGCGCATCATGGCTCACAGTTGCCAAGCCCCGTTCTTCCACCGGTCTTGCGCAAACGCGCGAATTTGCAGCCGCTGCTCGTCCGTCAGCTGCTGAATCGGCTTCCTCGGCAGGCCGACGTCCAAGCCTTGGACATGCAGAATCTCCTTCTCAAAGGCAATGAAATCGTATTTCAGCAGCTCGGCGATGACGCGATTCGCCTTCGCCTGCAGCAAACGCGCTTCTTCCCACTGCCCCGCCTGAAAGCTCTTGTACAGCTTGACGAAAAGCTCCGGCATGATATTGTATGTGCTCCCGATCGCTCCGCAGCAGCCGGTGGCCAGCCCCGCCAGCAAGCATTCGTCCGGCCCGTTGAATACGCGAAAATCCGGTCCGCACGCCTCGATCAGCTGCTGCAGCTCGAACGTATCCTTGGAGGTGAATTTGACTCCGGCGATTTTGTCCGATTCCGACAGCTCCTTATAGAAGCTAACGGACGACTGTACGCCCGTCATGGCCGGTATATGGTAAATAATGAGCGGCAGCTCGGACGCCGCCGCAATATCGAGATAATGGCCGCGAACCTGCTCTTGGCCATGCTTATAATAGAACGGAGCAACCGACGACAAGGCGTCGGCGCCAGCCCGCTCCGCATGCTTCGCAAGCGCCAGGCAAGTAGCCGTGTCCATTGCGCCTACGTGAGCGATGACCGGCACGGCGCCGCCGACTTCGTCCGCCACGATCTCGAGAAACCGTTCACGTTCCCGTACGGTTTGGAGAAACCCTTCCCCTGTGCTTCCGCTTAAATAAAAGCCGTCTACCCCTTTGGCGAGCAGATGGCGGACTAACGTGCGTGTCGCGCTCTCGCTTATCGCACCCGACTCATCGTAAGGCGTAATGAGCGCCGGTATGATCCCCTTGATTTGATCTACTGCAAACATGCTGTCACGTTCTCCCCTATTTCAGTTTCCGGGCCGTTGAGCTCTTAGGCGGGGGGTCCAACGAATGTTCAGACCGCACCGCGCTTGCCCTCGGTCCTTGCCCTTGCCCTGTTCATTGCCCTTGCCCTTGCCCTGCCCGAACAGCCACTACCATTCGCCCGTATTTCCGTACCTTTGCTTGAGCTTGGCGCCAAATTGCCGGCCGGCTTCGTCAATGTCCCGCAGAAGCTCCTGCATCGGCTTGCCCGCTGTGCTTCTGGCCGCAGGAATGACGGAATTGCATTCGTTGTCGTCCATGAACTTGGCCGCTTCCAGCAGGCCCGCTTCGTCTTCCTCCGGAATGCAAAGAAATCCGTGCTTATCGGCATGAATGAGCTGGCCGGGCTTGACTTTGCAGCCGAACGCTTCGACCTCGCAGCCCCAGCGGACCGGCGTGCTGTAGGCGTGCCCGATGCACAGTCTGCGCGCCAACGCCTTGAAGCCCGCATTGGTCATTTCATCCAGATCGCGGATCGCTCCGTCCGTAATGGTGCCGACGCAGCCTAGCGCACGGTGAATGTTGCTGTTCACTTCCCCCCAGAATGCGCCGATCGTCCCGGGTTTGTCCAGATCCTGAACGACGACGATTTTGGGACCGGGAACGCTGCTCACATAGTCCCGGTATTCGCTCCAGGCGTGCGGATTGCTCTTCGGATGCGACGGATTGCTCGGCTCGACCTGCACGGTAACGGCATAGCCGATCATTGCGCCCATCTGGGGCATAAAATCCCGCGTCTCTTCCGCATTGAACCCCTTCGTGATGTCGTGCTTCGTGATGGCCTCCCAGCCGTTATAGATCGTCGGCGTATTCCATCTTTTCAATTTCAACAGCTCGCTGTAGCCCAAACGTCGATCGCTCATTGCCGGTCGCGCTCCCCTCATGTCAATTTGATGGTTTCTCCCGATTTCGCCAAGGCGGTTTCCCCTTCTACGCTGAACCATACGTCCGTGGCGGAAGGATTGTGAACGAGCTCGCCGGAAACGGAGAACCGCAGCTGCTCCATCGCCTTCCCATACCGATAGATTTCGCTGTTCGTCGCATACCAAATATCGGGATGGGAGCCGACCAGCTCGCAAAACCGCTCCAGCTCCTCCCAATTCCGGTTATTTTCGAATTCGTAGCTGTGGCCCCACACATACATCAGGGACAACCGGGAATGACCCTTGCGTTCCCCGACGAATGTTTGTCCTAGCGCCAGCATGTCCCGATGATGGCAGCTCGGCGACCACTCCAGCGCGTTGTCCGGCATATCGAAGGCCCCGTGGCTTCTCGTCGTTCGTGCGTACTCCACGCCAAGAGAGGGGAGCATGTCGGTCACCTGCCGGTTCCAAGCGCCGTGCGGGTAGGACAAGCCTTTAACCGGATACTCCACGAGCTTCTCCAGTTGCAGACGATCCTGCAAAATTTCGGCGGCGACTCTGTCCTTCGGCGACTGATCGAGGAAGGGGTGATGGACCGTATGAGCCGACACCTCATGCCCCTCATACAGCCGCTTCACCTCCGAAGCCTCCACGTACCCCGGCTTACCAAGCAGCCCGGAATTCAAATGAAACGTCCCGCGGATGCCGAAGCGGTTCAAGATGCCGATCAGCGTCCGGTCGGCAACCCGTCCGTCGTCATAGCTGAGCGTAAGCGCCCTGCCCTTTCCTCCCGGGAAACGGTCGAATCGGATACGCATGTTGTTCCTCCTGAAACGTCCAAGGCGGTAAGCTCGAATCAACCCTTCACGGATCCGAGCATCGTCCCTTTGACGAAATATTTTTGTATCCACGGATAAACCAAAATAATCGGCCCGATCGAGAGCAGGGCGATTCCCGAGCGGACGTTGTTCATTGCAAGCTCGGCTTGATTCGCGTTATTGTTGAACATGACGTCGTTGCTCTGTTCGCTCACCGAGGTGAGCATTTCGCGCATCACGACTTGAATAACGGTCAATTGCTTGTCGCGTATATAAATCATCGCATCGAACCACGCGTTCCAGTGCTCGACGGCCGCCCAAAGCGCGATCGTAGCGAGCACGGGGGTGGACACCGGAATGATGATCCGGAACAGGATCGTCAAGTAGCCGGCTCCGTCAATCACGGCCGACTCTTCCATCGCCACGTCCAGCGACATGAAATAATTGCGCATGATGATGATGCTGAAGATCGCTACCGCTCCCGGAATAATGAGCACGAGAAAGTTGTCGAGCAGTCCCAAGCTTCTTATGATCAAGTAAGTCGGGATCAGCCCGCCGCCGAAAAACATCGGCATGATGAAGTAAGTGGTGACATAGCCGCGAAAAGGAAGCTCCTTCTTGGCAAGCGGATAGGCCGCCAATATCGTAAAGAGCACCTCAAGCGCCGTTCCCGCCGCCGTCCGCGTGACCGAGTTCAAATACGGACGGACGATATCCCCGTTCGAGAGCAGGAAGCGGTACGCCTCCGCCGACCACTTTTCCGGCCAGAAGTGAAAGCCCAGCGTAGTCGCTTCCCGCCCGTCCGAGAAGGACAGCACGATTAATTGCCAGAACGGGTACAAAATAACCAAAGAAAACACGATCATGAAGGCAATGTTAACCGCGTCGAACCACCAACCGGGACGAAGCCTGCTGCGGCTTCTGTTTGTGTGCAGCTGCAGTCGTTCCATTTACCACACCCCGTAGTCGTTGAATTTGCGCACGATTTGATTGGCGGTGACGAGCAGCACGACCCCTACCGCATTTTTGAACAGACCAACGGCGGCCGAATAATCCATCTTGAATTCGACAAGGCCCGTACGGTACACATACGTATCGATGATATCGCCCACCTCGTACACAAGCGGACTGTACAGGTTAAGAATTTGATCGAAGCCGCCGGATAAAATATGGCCCAGCCGCAGCAGGAACAGGATCGTAATAACCGGTATAAGCGAAGGCAGCGTGATGTAAATCATTTTGTGAAAACGGTTCGCCCCGTCCGATTCCGCCGCTTCATAGAGCTCCGGCGAGATCGAAGCGATCGAGGCTAAATAAAGAATCGAGGCCCAGCCTACTTCTTTCCAGACGTCGGAGATAAGCAGCAGCGGAATGAAGAACGTTTTGCTGGACAAAAAATTGATCGGCGAGCCGCCGAACAACGTAATGACGTAATTCACGATCCCTCTCTGCGGGGAAAAAACTTCCACGACCATGCCGGCGATAATGACCCACGACATGAAATGGGGCAAATACGATATGCTCTGCACCGTTCGTTTCAACCGCGTTTTCGTAATTTCGTTGATCAGCAGCGCGAACAGAATCGGAAACGTAAAGCCGACCAGCAGCCTCAGCACGCTGATGATAATCGTATTTCGCAAGGCGCGTATGAAAATAAAATCATGAAACATCGTTTTGAAATGCTCGAACTGATTCCACGGACTGGCCCAGATGCCGAGCCCCGGCTTAAAGTCCTTGAACGCGATGATGACGCCGTACATCGGAGCATAATGAAAGACCGCCAAATGCAGCGCAGGCAAAAGCAAAAGCAGGTACAGCATTTTCATCTTCTTTATTCGTTTCCAAGTCAACGATCTTGATGTTCCGACCAAGGAAGCCAAGCTCCCACCGCCTTTCTTGACAACGGGGAGACCGGTCTGCCGCAAAAGCAAACGATCCCCCCGCGCGTTTCTACTTTCCAGTTAGCCTATTTTTTGCGCAAATCGGCTACCTTCGGCGCCTTCTCCAGTTCGGCCAGGATTTCGTCGCCGCCGCTGCTGCGCCAATTTTTCACGTAGGCGTCCCATGCGGTATCCACGTCGACTTCTCCCGTAATCGCCTTGAATAAGAATTCGTCCATAATCGTCTTCAGCTTCGCACCGTATTTCGTTTTCAGCTCGTTGTATTGGGTCTGGTTGAAATAATCCCATTTGAAGGGGCGGTACGCCATTTTCCGGCCGGCATCGGTACCGAAGAAGCTTTCCGTCAATTTCCCGACGGCCGCGTTGTTGAAATACGCCGTCACGTCTCCCCGCTGAATCGGCATGTTGTAATACCCGATGCCCATCTTCTCGCGGTCGGCTTCTACCGTTTGTTTCGCAACGACTGCCGATTTGCCGGCTTCACCCTCCCACGAGTAATCCGTTCCTTCTTCGCCGAACGTCGAGAGCATGAAGCCTTCTTTATCCAAGTTGATGTAGTCGAATATTTGCAGGATTCTGGCCAGCTTCTCGTCGGAAACGTCCTTCTTGATAACCATCGCATAGCCGAAGCCGTCTACCGGCGTATACGCGGCCGAGCCTTGCTGGCCTTGGAATCCGATCGGCGGCGGCGTAAACAGGAACTTCGCATTAGGCTCCTTGAGCACCAAATTCCCGGGCGGCCGGTTGAACGTAAACGGCACCATCCCTGCTGCCTGCACCTGCACCTGGGCGACGCCGTATTTTCCAGCCGCGAATTTCTCCCAGCTTTTGGCGCGGTTCAGCGTGGTGAATTCCGGATCGATGTATCCTTTTTTGTTCAGGGATGCCATGTATTTCAAGAACTCTTTGTAGTTTTGGGTGATTGCATAGTCCGTTATCCTCGTGTTATCATCCACGCCGAAGCCGAACGCTCCCGCTTCCGTGTTCATCGCCCATGAGGCATCGCTGTTGTTCAGCAGCAGCCCATACGTATCCTTCTTCCCGTTGCCGTCAGGGTCGTTGTTCACGAAGGCTTCGAAAATTTTCTGCTCCTCGTCGAGCGTAAACGCTTGCTTGGTGAAGAAGATGCGTTCCAGCCCGCCCGATGTGCCTACGGGAACGACTTCGCCTTTCGGCTTGATTCCGACCTTTTCCAGCCAATCCAGACGGTACGCCTGCCCCCAGATCAGATTTTCCCATTCCTGCTTGAAGCCGGTGAGCGCGAAATATTGCCCTTCTTTGCCCTGGACTTGATTCACCTTCCAGCCTGTCGGCTGGTCGGACAGCATCTTGGCGTAGTTAGGCGCGTACTTCTCGATCATGTCTTTGGGAATGCTGCGTGTGACGGCGTCTGCATACAGCTTCTCTGGCGCGTCGATAAACGCGATATCCGGCAGCTCCCCTGAAGCGACCATCAAGTTTTTTTGTTCCTTGTTGTTGACGTCGACTTTGCGGTTGGCCAGCTTCACGTTGAATTTCTTCTCGATCATCTGCTGCACCTTGTTATTATCCTCGACCTTACCTCTGGCCCCTTGGCCGACCCAGCTGATTTCGATCGTTTTGGACGTATCCGCCGGTTTGTCCGATGCTTGCGCAGGATTCGTTTCCGTCGCCGGCTTCCCCCCGGAGCACGCCGAAGCCATAAGAGCGACCGCCAAAAGCGATGCCGCCACGCTTGCTTTGTTTCTAGCCATATTGTTCCCCCTCATTACGTATATTTGACTTGCACGTTCATTATATAAAAGAAGCCCCTGCGATCCGTAACAGAATCATCAGGGGTTTATAATACGATTCTCACCTGTTTGGATACGCTTCCACGGAATCGCTCCTGCGGTAAGGAAGACGGATGGCGACGGTCGTTCCCGTCCCCTCGCTATCGACCGACAAGCCGTAACGGTTTCCAAAATGCAGCTTGATTCTGCTGTTCACATTGTACAAGCCGATGTTGCGCCGATCCCTCCGGTCCAAATTGCGACGAATGTCATCCAGCGTCTTCCGGCCGATGCCGGGCCCGTTATCCGTAATCGTCAATTCGATATCCTCGCCGGACCTCGCCCCGCGAACGGATAGGTTCACCCGGCTGTCCGGCGCCAGAAGGCTGTGCTTGATCGCATTCTCGATGATCGGCTGCAATATCATCTTGTTGATCGTGCAGTCTGCGATGTCCTCGTCTACCCGCCACTCGCAGCGGACCCTCTCGCTATACCGGTAGCTCATGATTTTTAAATAGGACTGGGCATTGGCGACTTCCTCCCGCAGCGTCGTGAGCGGGC
Source organism: Paenibacillus litoralis (assembly GCF_046244365.1). Classification (NCBI taxonomy): domain Bacteria; kingdom Bacillati; phylum Bacillota; class Bacilli; order Caryophanales; family Paenibacillaceae; genus Paenibacillus; species Paenibacillus litoralis. Next base: position 7,254,500 of record NZ_CP176395.1, read on the forward strand.
TGTCTTTGCCCATCGCATAGCGAAACATCCGGCTGAGCAAGCCGATCATATCGGCCGCCAAGTACCGCTCGCCCTCCTCGACCATATACATGATGTGCTCCAGCGTATTGTAGAGGAAATGAGGATTGATTTGGGCCTGCAGCGCCTCCAGATGCAGCTCCTTTTTCTCGAATTCCAGCGTCAGCCTTTCCTCGCCCGCCGCCAGCGTGTCCGCAACCAAGCCGTCGATTCTCTCCAGCATGCGATTGAACGAGAGGCGCAGCTGCTCGACTTCGTCGATCGCGTAAGGCTGCTCCGATGCCAAGAGCGCCAGGCTGTCCGTTTCTTTGCGTCCATACTGATTTTGCAAGGAAGCGAGCGGCCTTACCAAATACTGCGACATCAAATACGAAAAAATGAGGATCAGCAAAAAGAGGATGAGCAGCAAATAAACGTCGTCATAGAACAGCCTCAAGACTTGGTCCTGTATGGCCGAGGCGTCATACCGCGCGATCAAATACCAAGGTAGCGAACCGATTTTCTCCGCGAAATAAATCGCGCTGCCGGTGCGGAACGAATCGGCCGTCATGCCGCCGGGCGCAAAAGGAAGCTCCGCAAGCTGACCGACCTTTTCCGCATCGGGCTGCGACAGAATGCGCCCCTGATCGTCGACGATGAAAGCATCGCTGCCGCTCCCCTTCAAATCGGCATACAGATTGGTCAAGAAAACGCCGTTGATGTCCGTTTTCAAGTAACCGACCGGACGGGAATACCGGTTGATATCGACGATGCCGATCGCGAGGCTTATGGTGGAAGATGCCGTATCGGCGGGCGGGAGCCAATAAAAGATGTTTTTACGGCTGGCGCGCATTTGTTCGAAAAAAGACGGTTCGATTTTGGCCGCATGCTTGTACCGGTTGCTGTAAATCAGCCGATTGTCCAAGTCGTAAACGCCGATCGCATCTTCGCTAAGCGTCGGAAAGCTGCTGTCGAAGATAAGCTGATCCATCTCGCCCTTCCGCTTGTCGCTCGGCTCCGATACGTAGGATGCCACGAACGCATCATACCCCAGCCTGGTCAAGGCCGTTTCTTTTTGTCCCGCGAACAGCTCGACCCGCTGGGCCGTCTTATCGAACAGCACATGAAACGTTTCTTCCAATTCCCTTGCGATAATCCGCGACGAGTTCACATAGAAGATCGTGACGAACAAGCCGATAGGGAGCAAGATAGTCAATAAAAAGTATACGAAGAAACGGTCTCTCATCGTAACCCTGCGATGCGCAGCGACCCGCTCGTCAAAGGCCGGCTTCCCCGGCGCCTCCGGCGTATATTTCCTTCCGATCCAGCCGATCAGGCTGTGCAGGGGAACCAAAATTTTACGGCCGATCCAGTGGGAAAGGAAAAATGCGAGCAATGCGCTGCCGCCTAAAATGAGCATCGTATAAACGCCCAGCGTTCGCAGCTGTTCCTGGTGAAACCCCGATGCCGCTTCCGCAACCGCGATTCGGATCCCGTGAAAGCCGATATCCCGAAATACATACGTTTTCCCGGAAAGCGGGTATCCGCCGTTCGGCTGCGGCTTGCCCGCGTTTTTTTGCAGCAGCTCGTTTAATTCCGGCGCAACGTCGCTTCCGCTGAACAATACCTGATCCTTGGCGTCGAGAATGGCCAGCGATTCGCCGTAAGACAGCACATGATTGAAAGCGCCTGCATGAATGTCGATTTTCAAGATGCCCAGAGTGCCGCCCGATCCGACGACAGGGCAAATAAAATAGCTCGATCGGTTCCACTCGTCGAGCAGCCTCCGAAACGCATCGTCCTGAACGTCGGAAGAAGTTAATGCTAACGCCGCATACGTCCGGTTCGCGGGCACGAAGCCGATTTCATGGCCAATGCTGTCCAGGGACATTCGGTTGCCTTCAAAGTAGAAGGGCGAATATTGATTGTTGGAGCTGTATTGGCTGTCCCTCGTCCATATCGTGATGCTGCCGATCAGCTCGTTGCCCTTGTTCAGGTTGAACAAGGACGATTCCACATTTTCGGATAGAACCACTTTCTCGTAGGACGCGACGTCCGGACGCTGCAGCCTCTCCAGCGTTCCGATCAGTTTGCTGCTGTTCCGCAGCCGGTCCATCGTTTGGTAAATATCCTCGAACTGCTTCCGCACATCCGCAGCCGTCTGACTGCCTTTCATCGTTTGCATCAAGTCGGTTTTCTCTTCGATATAACGCTCGGTCTTCCCATACAGCACATAGCCGGTCAGAACGATCAGCAGCAGCACGCTCGCGAGGGAGAACAGCATCAGAAACCGGTTCAGTCTAATCGCCCTTCGTTTCACCGCGCGCCCTTCCCGGCCGATAACACGACGCCGCCGCTTTCCCGATACGTTTGGGGCGTAACGCCGCTTAGCCGTTTGAACATTTTATTGAAATACGAAAAATTGCCGTAGCCGACGCGCATCGAAATTTCAAAAACCTTAAAGTCGGTATGCAGCAGCAGTTTCTTGGATTCGTTGATTCGGACTTCGTTCAAATAATCGATAAAGTTGCCGCCCGTCTCTCTTTTGAAAATCGTGCTGAAGTAATTCGGATTGACATGCAGCCGCTCCGACACATCCTCGAGCCGGATCCGTTCGGCAAAGTTTTCGGCGATATACCGTTTGGCGTTAGCGACATAGGAATTGCCTGCTTCTCCCATTCTCACGGCATTCTCCACCGTCACGCGCTGTCCCGCTTCCTTCTCCAAATCTCTGGAAATATCCCGAAAAAGGCCGACCAGCTCGTCCCGCATAACCGGCTTCAGGAGATAGCCTCTCACGCCGAAGCGGATCGCTTCCTTGGCATATTGAAAATCATCGTATGCGCTCATCAAGGCCACTTTAATATGAGGGAACTCCTTACGGAGATGGTCAGCCAGCTCCAGCCCGTTCATATTCGGCATTAAGATATCCGTCAAGACGGCATCCGGACGGCAGTCGCGAATCATCTGAATGGCCGCCTCCCCGTTCGAGGCGCATCCCGCGACTTCGAACCCGATGTCTTCCCAAGGCATGTTGTTCTTCACCCTGTCGCGAATGAACGCTTCGTCGTCCGCTATCAAAACCTTGTACATCGGCTCCCCCTCCTGTCGTGAACGCAACGCATTATAACAAAAACAGCATAATTCATTTTAACATAGGAAGCCTAGAGGCGGATGAACGCGGGTTATCGGTAAATAACACAATTCTCAGCATTTCCTAACACAATTCTCACGAATCGGAGCCGCCGTCTTCCACGGAAAGTCCTCTTCGGCTCTGACAGTTCCTTCCCGATTGGCCAAATATCCTCTTCAAGCGCCATCCCCCTTCTAGTATAATGCTAACAAAGAGAGTCTCCCTGCGGGGCCGATTAATTCTATAGAAACCGGGTGATACGATGGCTATACCTTACAACAACCTGTCTTTTAAGGCGATCAACAACACCGACAACGGCGAAACCTCTTCGGAAACGATCTTTCATTACAAACAGGACGGCAGCATTATTTCCGCTACCTACTCCGGCGGTTCGATCTTATCCGGTACGCTTGTCGGGATCGTCCGCGAGGACGATACGCTTCATTTTCGCTATAGCCATGTGAACGATCGCTATCAGCTTCGCAGCGGGATCTGCACCTCGACCCCGGAAATTATGCTTGACGGACGCATCCGGCTGCATGAGAAGTGGCAGTGGACGGTTGACGAACACAGCGAAGGCGAATCGATAATTGAACAAATCAAGTAACCTCGAGCCGCGGTCGTTGAGAGAACCACCCCAATAGGCCTGTTTGAATAGATGAAAAGACGACCCTCAACCCCAACAATGGGACAGAAGGTCGTTTTTTATTTGTTCCTCTTCACGGATCCGAAAAAGTAGAAGTTCTTCAGGGACTCCCCATAGCGAGAGTGCCTATGTCGTTGCAGGATTTAAGGGCGCGCAGCGGCGGCGGCTTTGTTCGCTTAGCCGACCCGGTACCGGTTAAGCACTTGCTCATCCACCTCGATGCCGAGGCCCGGACGATCCGTAGGGACGGTCACGTAGCCGTCTTTAAACGCAATCTCCCTGCTTACCAGATCGCGGGCCAGCGGCGAAGTCGAAACCGTATATTCGATCATGAATCCGTTCGGAATCGCTGCGGCGAAGTGCGTGCTTGCCGCAACCAGAATTCCTGTTTTGAATGCATGCGGAACCACCTTTTTATGACGGTCGTGAGCCAGGCTCGCAATCTTCTTCCCCTCTGTCAGTCCCCCGACGCGCGCAAGATCCGGCTGAATAATATCCAGATGTCCTTCGTCCATCAGCCTCTGGAAAGCCAGTCTTCCGCTTTCCTGCTCCCCTCCCGCTATCGAAAGACGCGTCCGATCCGAAAGTTCGCGGTAGCCGGCAATATTATTGGAATGGACGGGCTCTTCCAGCCAGAATAGATTGTACTTTTCGTAGATTTCCGCCATCCGCAAGGCCCCCTTCAAATCCCAGGCCAAGCCGGCATCGATCATGATGTCGATATCGTCGCCAACCGCTCCGCGGATCGCTTTTATTTGGGCTTCATCGAATTTGGCGTCCCGTCCGATCGGTCCCCAGCCGAATTTCATCGCTTTGTACCCTTGCTTTGCGTATTGCTCCGCCATACGGGCCGCTTCCTCGATCGTTTCCGGCATCAGGGCGCTGGCATACGCCTTCAGTTTGCGGTTGAACACGCCGCCCATCATCTCGCAAACCGGACGGTTCATCGCCTTCCCCAAAATGTCCCATAGGGCAATGTCCACGCCGCTGATCGCATGGAGTGCAGGCCCCGTTCGGCCGAAGTAAATCGTACCGCGATACATTTTATCCCATAACCGTTCGATTTCGATCGGATTCTCGCCGATCAGCAAGCTGCGAAGTCCGGTAGCAATCGAATGAGACGGCGCAGCATTGACAACGGCCTGCGCAACAAGCGGGGAGGAATCCACCTCGCCTATCCCGACAATGCCTTCATCCGTATGAATCCTTATCACCAGCGTATCCTGCGTTCCATCACACCGCTCGGCATCCAGATCGGGTACTCTCAAGTGAATCGCTTCTACTTCCGTAATTTTCATTGGGTTTTTCCTTCCATCTATTATTTTAGTCCAATCATAAGATCTGCCTCGATAATTGTCAACAATCAATTGATTACAATGAGGTCAGTTACTTAAAATGCCTCCGCTCCCCGAGAACAAATAAACCCCCACCATCCGGTGAGGGCCATTACAGAGTCAACCTGCACATTATTTCCGAAATCTTGAACTAACCATTCCCTTTTCGTTTTTCAGCACCTGATCGAAGTAGGTTTCCAAGTCCTGCAAGGTTTTGATTTCGGGCAGCCCGTATTTGACGCGCAAATCTTTGCGGATAATTACAGGAATAATTCGGCGTACGGATCGTTGACGCGCGCCATCCAATCGGCCAAGTCCAGCTTGAGCTTTTCTAGTTGCGGCCGATATTGGGGGTTGGAAGCGAGGTTATCCAGCTCCCAAGGATCGTTCGCAAGGTCGAACAATTGCACGAAATCGCTCCCCTGTCCGGTGTTTGCCGAACGGCGGTACCGGATCATTTTCCAACGATCGTCCTTCACCGTACGTTGAATATCTTTATAGAGGGAATACACCGTCTCTCTTCCTTCGTTGGTTTCGCCTCGGATCAACGCGTTCATGCTCTTGCCCTCGATATTTGGCGGCGCCCCGATCCCTGTGAGATCGCACAAGGTCGGAAAAATATCGAATTGATAGACAAGCGCATCGATGCTCTGCTCTGCAGGAACCCCCGGACCGCTAATAAGCCAAGGTACGCGAATGCTATGGTCATACATGTTTTGTTTGCCGAACAAGCCATGCTGGCCGACTGCAAGGCCGTGATCCGCCGTATAGACGATGAGCGTATTATCCGCTTTGCCGCTCGCGGTTAACGCTTGCATCACTTTGCCGATATGATGGTCCATATGCGAAATCATCGCGTAATAATCGGCAATATGCCGGCGCACTTCCTCTTTCCTGCGCGGATAGGCGGCCAGCTTTTCATCGCGGATATCGAGTTCCCCATTGTCAAAAGGATGTTCCTCCCTGTAGCTCGGCGGCAGCGGGATTTGCTCCGGATCGTACATGCCGGCATATGGCTCCGGCGCCGTTCTCGGATCGTGCGGGGACGTGTAGGCCAGATACAGGAAGAAGGGATCCGCCTTGTCGTATTGCTCGATAAAGCCGACAGCCGCATCGGTAAACAGCTCCGTCGAAAATGTCGTTTCGATCCGCCGTGCTTCAGAAGGATACCGGCCGTCCGCATGGTAATCGAACACGGGTACTTGGCGGTGATCGCTCATCCCTCCGAAAAAGATGGCATCGCCGCCGCAAAAGCCGGCGGAAAAGCTGGCCGTATCGTTGTGCCACTTGCCGATTGCATGCGTATGGTAGCCGTGCGACCGGAACCACGAGGGCATCGTTGCCGCTCCCGATCGAATGACTTTTGTCTTCGCATGATCGCCGATTCTCTGGCTTTCCGTCGCTTGGAAAATATGCGTTCCCGTATTCACGCAAGCTCTGCACGGGACACAGACGGCACCGTCTACGCCTCCGTTGATATGCGTCTGGGCCATGATTGTACCGGCTTGGGCTAGAGCATCCAGCACCGGCGTTCGTACCGCCCTCTCGCCTGTCGCGCCGATTGCGCTATAACGGTGATCGTCGGCAATAATGAAGATTACGTTCGGTTTCGCAGCCATATGCTCCTCCTTGTATTCCATGTCATGATGGCTATAATTATAGTCATCATGACATCGAATCTACATGGCCAAAAGGATGAATCGCATGTCAAAAAGTCTACTGCCTAGAGAAGCGTCCGTCTTCCTGGACTCCCTTCTTCGTTTGACGCTTTCCACGCAAATGTTCCGTATCCACACCTGCTTTAACGTGACGGTACCCGCATCATGGCATATCGATGAACGCGTGATCGATGAAATTCACATTCTGTATGTCAAAAGCGGATGCGCTACATACGAGGTTGACGGCATTCCCGTGGAGCTGGCGGCGGGCAGCCTGCTGTTTCTGTCCGACGGTACGGTGCATTCGGCGTACCGGGATCTGAAAGAGCCTTTGACCATCGTCCCGATTCGCTTCAAGATAGGCCCATTCGGGGATCACGCTCGGAATTCCGTCACAGAAAGCCCCTGCTACTTCTCGTTTCTTCCGCGGGATACGTCCAAATTTCGCTTGTTGTTCGAGACGATTCACCGTCATTATTGTCTTCCTCCTTCCGTAAGAAGGGATGCGCTGTGCCACTCTTCCATCTGCCAGGCACTGGCTGAAATGTCGTGCGAACTGGAAGAAATCGAGCAGCGCAAGCCGGTTCATCCCGCCATCCTGCAGATTAAGAACCACATGGATACGAATCCGGCCGACCGGCTCTCGGTTAAACAATTAGCCGCTCTTTCCGGGCTGACTCCCAAATATTGCTCGCAGTTGTTTCAGCAATTGTTCGGGCTAACCATCAAGGAGTACCAAATCCAGTCTCGAATCGAATATGCGCGTTATTTGCTGGAGCATTCGGATCAATCCGTCAAGGAAATTTCGTTTCATCTCGGTTATCCCGATCCTTTCGTCTTCTCGAAGCAGTACAAAGCTTTTACCGGGATCGCGCCTTCTATAACGATGCGGGGCAGGATGAGCTAACCGGCGGTTATATGCGGACTGCCGTAAAGTAAAGGCATTGCCTATAAAAAAGAAGGCGCTCCCCCTTTCGGATGAACGCCTTCTTCTTGGTGCCGATTATTGAGCTCGGTAAAAGGATTGAACCATCGCAAATAACATATCCTATGGGGGGGATCGAAATAGGGATGGTTCTCCAATCAAAACTTCGTTATTTACGATACGGTCCGGCGTGCTTTCTGCAACGGCAAGCTTTCGCTTAGACCAAGCGTCCGCGCTGTTGAAGCTTGAATTTCCTGAATAAGCTCCGGGTTTTCCAATAGGGACACGCCGTAAGAAGGAATCATTTCTTTTAGTTTCGGTTCCCACGCTTTTATATGTTGAGGGAAGCATTTATTTATTACCTCAAGCATGACGGAAACGGCGGTAGAAGCACCCGGAGAAGCGCCGAGCAGTGCAGCTATCGAGCCATCAGCGGCACTAATAACTTCCGTACCGAATTGAAGCGTTCCTTTGCCGGCAGCAGTATCTTTAATAATTTGCACGCGCTGGCCCGCCACTAGTAATTCCCAATCTTCGCTTTTGGCGTTCGGGACAAATTCCCGTAAAGCTTCCATGCGCTTTTCTTTCGATAACATAACCTGCTTGATCAGGTATGTTGTCAATGGAACGTTTTTTACGCCTGCCGCCATCATCGTGACGAGATTATCCGCTTTTACGGAAGTGACCAAATCTAACATGGAACCGAATTTCAAAAACTTTGGCGAGAAGCCGGCAAACGGTCCAAAGAACAACGATTCTTTCTTGTCGATAACTCTTGTGTCAAGATGCGGAACAGACATCGGAGGAGCACCAACCGGAGCTTGGCCGTATACTTTGGCATGATGCTGCGCTACAACATCCGGTTTCTGACACACCATAAATAGTCCGCTTACCGGAAATCCTCCAATGCCTTTTCCTTCAGGAATACCGGATTTTTGCAGCAAATGCAGGCTTCCGCCCCCGCCGCCGATAAAGACGAACTTGGCAGTATGGCGTTCGACCGTACCGCTATCGACATTCCGCACTTTCAATTCCCACGAGCCGTCGCTAGTACGTTTAATATCATCCACATTATGCTTGAATTTTATATCGACGCTTTTACTCTTTAATTGGGCAAACAATCTGCGCGTTAACGCGCCAAAGTTAACATCCGTTCCGGATTCGATTCTTGTTGCCGCTATAGGTGTATTCAATGTCCGGTCTTTCATCATAAGCGGAATCCATTCCATCAGTTTTCCTGGGTCATCGGTAAATTCCATTCCTTGAAACAGGGGATTGGCAGACAACGCTTCAAAACGTTTTCTCAAAAACGTTACATCTTGCTCCCCTTGCACAAAACTCATATGAGGCACTGGCATGATAAAGTCCCGCGGATTACGTATCAGATTGCTGTTTACAAGGTAAGACCAAAACTGCCTTGAAACCTGATACTCTTTATTAACTTTTATAGCCTTGCTAATATCTATGGATCCGTCCGGTTTTTCGACGGTGTAGTTAAGCTCGCACAGTGAAGAATGACCCGTTCCCGCATTATTCCATTCGTTAGAGCTTTCTTCTCCTGCGGTTGCGCGCCTCTCAAACACTGTAATTTCCCAGTCCGGCGCTAATTCTTTCAGCAGTGACCCCAAAGTAGCACTCATGATTCCGGCACCAATTAAGATTACGTCTGTTTTCGTTTGTCTGTTGTTCATTTTTACCGTCCTTATACCCTACGTTTTGCAGAAAGGATGCAGACACTCCTGCTTAAGCGCCACAGCAAGCCAAGGCGGGACCTAGTCACACATCTTTCTGGATCAATGATAACCTAATCATAGTGTATCACTATTGATAGTTATAAGCTATTAAAATGCTAGTAAAAAAGTGAGTTGTCCGTCCACAAGGCTCTAGGAACACAAAAAAACCTAGGTCTTAGCCCCGCTTTTGAAAGGGCTGAGGCCTCGGTTGCCAATTTCTCGGAAGCGGTGCTGGATTGGAATACATTGGCGGATTTAAGCCCCCCTCTCGCGACAGTAAGAAAACCCCATCTCAACCAATCCAACAAATCCCCTACTTGGAGTTGCGATGTGCGGGTGCGGGTGCGGGTGCGGGTGCGGATGGGTGCTCCAAGTGCGTGTTGATCGGCTCGCAGATACTCCGGTGCGGATGGCGTGGCGAACCTGGTATGGGCACGGCGGCAGCCGATCTTTGGCGGACGAACGGTCATTTCCTTGGCTTGCGGAATATAAAGAAGAATGAACGTTTCCGTTTAGTCACAAAAGGAAGGAATGAGAACGATCCGTATCTTGATGCTTGTTTATCGACTGGACCTGGGCGGGACCGAAAACTACATGATCAACTTGGCAAGGGCCTTAAGGCCGCTTGGCGTACAGGTAGGAATCGCGACCTCCGGCGGACCGCTCGTCGGCAGATGCAGAAGACAAGGAATCCCGGTGCATTTGATTCCGGGTTTCACGAGCGTCACCGCTGCCGCTACCGCAGCCAGGCTGTCCCGCTTGGTCGCATCCCGCGGTTATCAAATCGTCCATGCGAATGATACGTACTCTTTCAGTGTGGCCGCAGCCTTGTACCGCCGCCGCAAAATACCCGTTGTTATGACCTTGCATGGCCGATTTCACGGCTTGCCGCCTGTGCGGAAGGCGGCGGGGATCGCGCGCCGGATCATCGCCGTTACGCCGAACTTGTCGGCCTGGGTGCGGACGTTGGGGCTCCCCGCACATAAATGCGTCCGAATTCCGGTCGGCATCCGCACGGATGTATTCCGTCCCAGAGACAAGACCGCGTGCAGAAGAAAACTCGGCCTTCCGCTATCGGGGAGGCTGCTCGCTTATGCAAGCAGGTTCGGCGTGGATAAATATCCGATTGCGCGAAAGGTCATTCAGGCAAGCGAACGCATCGCCAAGATTTCGCCGAAATTTACCGCCGTTCTTGCCGGACCCGGGATATATCGCAAACGGCTGTCCGGACTCGCCGCCGCCGCCAATCGGCGTATCGGCAGAAGGGCCATCATCGTGCGTCCTCCCATTATGGACATTTGGCACTTATACGGGGCGGCCAACGCGGTCGTCGGCACGGGAACGGTCGCGAACGAAGCGATGGCCTGCGGTAAACCGCTCATTGCAGCGGGGACCCAAAGCTACTTCGGCATCGTGCGCAAATCGAATGCAGCCGCAGCGATGTGGAACCAGTTCGGCGATCACGGTGGTAAGAGACAGGTAACCGCCGCCCAAATGGCCAGAGACATCAAACGCGTATTAAACGCGCCCGCTTGGAGCGCGTCGCTCGGAAGAAAGGGACGGAACATGACGGTGCGCCGTTTTTCCGTCCGCAACGTCGCTTTGCGTATTCGCGACGTTTACCGAAGCTGCTTGCGCTAACGGTCTCGCTCGCCGCGTCTTTTTCCTGAAACGTCCGAACTCTGGTAGACTGCCTACAGGGAGCGCTCTACTGCCAGTTAGCGGAACAAGCTGCCGATTGTGCCGGCAGCCTGTGCATGGTGCTATTGTGCCCGTTAATACTCGATAATAGGGGTGGGTGGTACCAGCGAAGCTGACACCACCCCTATTACTAAATCCTTCATTTTCATTCTTGTCTCCATTTTTTCAATAAATATTATAGTAGTCTAGCTAATATTAGATACCCGTACAAGCGCTCACCCTATGTCTAACGTAAGATAGGATGTGTTTTTTTACGGGAGGCGATTAGCATATGGGAGTTATGGCTAAAAAAAAGAAACGATGTAGACGTTATGTGAAAACGATCATCATTTGTCCACGGAAGAAGAAATTGAAGAAAAAACGCTGTGTTATTGTCGAGAATCCAACAATAAACGTTGATCCGACTCCGGTTAACGTAATAAGTCCTGACGAAGCTTGTTTTCAAAATCTCCGGGCGAAACTACAGCAATTAGAAGGTCACTTTATTTCGGTCACGATCGCGGGGTTTTTTGATAGTATCCAAGGTCGTATATTCAGAGTAGACGAAGGAAACCTGATTCTTGTTGGTGTATTTGGAACACGTATCATCCCGATCTGTAAGATCAGTTCCATCGATTTCGGCCCTTTTGCGTATGTAACAAAAAGCGATGAAACGGTATCGGTAATTAATACCGCCACCAACACGGTCATCGGATTGATTCCGGTTGGAGATAGTCCTGGAGGCATTGCCATCACGCCCGACGGTACTCGTGCCTATGCCGCAAATAATTTTGATAATACCGTTTCCGTGATCAACACGGCATCGAATATCCTCATAGCCACCATTAATCTCGCTCCCGACGGACTCAGTCCTCAGGGTATTGCCATCACACCCGACGGTACCCGTGCCTATGTCGCAAATGAATTTAATAATACCGTTTCCGTGATCAATACGGCATCGAATATCGTCATAGCCACCATTAATCTCGCTCCCGACGGAGACGGTCCTGAAGCCATTGCCATCACGCCTGACGGTTCCCGCGCCTATACCGCAAATGTTGATAATGACACGGTTTCCGTGATTGACATCACAGTGACACCGAATATAGTCATAGACACCATTACTCTCGCTCCCGATGGAGACGGTCCTGTTGCCATTGCCATCACACCCGACGGTTCCCGCGCCTATACCGCAAATGCTACCAATAACACGGTTTCCGTGATTGACATCACAGTAACACCGAATATCGTTATAGACACCATTACTCTCGCTCCCGACGGACTCAATCCTCAGGGTATTGCCATCACGCCCGACGGTTCCCGCGCCTATATACTAAATAGCGGCAACATCAGCGTATCCGTGATCAATACCGCCACCAACACGGTCATTGGTTCCCCGATTTCGGTTGGGGAGTCGCCTCATGTGCCTGTAGGGATCGCGATTACGCCGATCACGATTTAAATCAAGCATTGGGAAAATCCAGTAATAAGCATCAAGATCTAGAAGTAGTATTGAGTAATCAACCAAACATAGGTAATTGGGGTAGTACAAGTGAAGCTGACACCACCCGCAAACGCATGGATTTAGGTGGTAAATTATTGAAAAAAACAGTGACAGACTAGGACCCCGAAAGACCTAGACTGCCGCTGTTTTTATCGTGCTATCGTGCCCGCCCCACCGAGTTCAATCGTTTTCGTGGCGACACGGTCGTGAAATTCCCGATCATGCTCCACGAACACAATGGTCGGCGCGTACTCAAGCAGCAGCTCTTCAATCTGCATCCGGGAAATCACGTCTACAAAGTTGAGCGGTTCGTCCCAAATATGCAGATGAGCCTCTTCGCATAGGCTTCTCGCGATCAGAACCTTCTTCTTCTGCCCGCCGCTAAACGCCGACATATCCTTCTCAAACTGGATGCGGGCGAAATCAAGCTTACGCAACATGGCCTTAAATAAGCTTTCGTCGATTCCGTGCTCTGCTGCATAATCGGAAAGCGATCCTCGCAGATGAGAGGTACTCTGGGATACATAGGAAAAGCGAAGCTGCGGCTCCAGCCGAAACGTGCCTGTATAGTGAAGCGCCTCGCCGTTGAGCAGGCGGAGCAAGCTAGACTTGCCCGAACCGTTTGGACCTGAAATTGCGATCCGATCCCCTTGTTCGATCGTCAAACAAACGTTCTCGCAAACCGGTCTTTCCCCGTAGTAAATCGTGACGTGATCCAGCACGACCAGTTCGGATTTGGGATATGCGAGCTGAGAGATCACAAGGCTTTCTGACTGTTCGATATTTCGGAGCAGTTTCGACTTCTCCTCTACAGCGGCGGTTTGCCGCTGCTCGATGGATTTCGCGCGTTTCATCATTTTTGCTGCTTTGTGACCGACGTATCCCTTGTCCAGCTTGGAGCCGGAGTTTCGTGTGCCGTTTTTCGATTTTTCGATCTCGTGAGACCAGCCGCTCGTGCGTTTGACAGAAGTCGATAAACGCTGTATGTCTTTGGACAACTTTTCGTTTTGTGCCAATTCGAACGTGTCCTGGCGAGTTTTGTTCGTCCACCAGCTGGAGAAGCTGCCTTTTTGGATTTCGATATTCGTTTTGTTGATCGATAGAATATGATCGACGCAGCGGTCGAGAAATGCCCGATCGTGTGAAACAAGAATAAAACCGCGTTTCGTATTCAGATAATCGCCAACAAGCTTTCGTGCGTGAAAGTCGAGATGATTGGTCGGCTCATCGATGAGCAGAAATCGATTGTCCTGGATGAACAGCACGGCCAGCAGTACCTTCGTCTGCTCGCCTTGGGACAGCGATTCGAATGGCCGGTACAACACGTCTTCCGAAACCTTAAGCAGGTTCAGTTCGCGCATCAACTTCCAGCGCTCATAGCCTGGCACGATCTCTTCGATGACGTCGACGGTCAAATATTCCGGATGTTCGACGGGAAACGGAAAATAATCAAAAGCGACCGGTGCGGAGATCGTGCCGCTGTATTCGTATTTCCCCTGCAGCAGGTTAAAGAACGTCGTTTTCCCCCGACCGTTTCGCCCTGTAAACCCCAGCTTCCAGTCTGTATCGATTTGAAAATGAACATTTTCGAATATAAGGTCATAGCTACCTGGATAGGCAAAAGTAAGATTGGATACCTGTATCGCGGGCATGGCGATCATCCTTTCGTATGGAAATAAAAAGAGCCGCAAGAAAGGTGCTTTCTTGCGGCTCTGATCCATACGAGGAAATCCGGCCCCATTCCAAGGGGCCGGATGACTGTCCGGATAGGGAGCGCAAACGAAATACAGACCTTTCTTGCAGAGACGAAATAAACAAACACAGCCGATAGCTGAGTCCGTTCTTTTCGTGATCTCGCAGCAAGAAAGTTCTACATGTATTCGTTCAACTCCCGTCATCAAAATTACGTACAGTTTATCACAATCGTAATTTAACTACAACCTGCGCCGTCCCGTTTAGGCTGAAGCCTTGCGCAGCTCCGCCATGCTCCTTCGCTTGATTCCTGTTATTTCACTATCCTACCCGTTCAATCATTATTTAATGGCTTGGTACCACGTTTCTTCAATCAATTAATCCCTTGCCAATCCCCGTTCCCTGGTACTCGGGGTCAACCGCGATATCATTAATATAACAATCAAAACAAAAGTCCGTAAATGCTCGCAGGAAGCCCACTAATTTCTCATTATGCCAGGCTGATATTTTTATATTGGCATGCTTTAACATTAGGTGTTTCATCGCTTTTATAAATTATCATTCGTTCAGACCTCATTCAAAAAAATGATTAAATATGACATAATTATACATGTATTTCCTTATTGAGCATAACTCCCGTTAACATAGCGAGGCTGCCGAACCATGCCGGCAGCCTCGTCTAAGTTTGATTTTTTAGATCTCGTCCTCGTCGAGTATGATCGAAACGTCTTTAAAGTAAATCGCTCCTGGCATGCGCAGTGCGCGGATCTTAATGAATGTATGTTCTTGTCCTCCGACACGCGAAATCTAGCGTGTCTACTCTATATATATGCTTACAGGAAGTGAATACAAAAAAACGTGCTCTGACTGAGGCCCTTTCAAGCCTGCAGCCGGAACACGTCTAATAAAGACAGCGGCTATTATTGTCGCCCCGATTGATCGTGAGGCACTGTGGCCGTTACTGATGTATCCGTCTTGTTGCCCGCTTTATCGGTTGCCGTATAGGTAATGGTGTAGATGCGTCCCGATCCGCTGCCTGATCTTTCGGCACGTAATCGAAATGAAGTGTCCGCCGTACCGATATTGGCCTCAATGTCACCTTGACCGCTATCCGGTTCATTGCTCGTAATGGAGGTTAAAACTACCGATTCGACGCCGGAAGCGCCATCGCTCGAATCAAGAACGGCATGGACAACGACCATTTTATGATTAGCCGGCCATATTGACGTTTTATCCAGTTGAACGGAAAGCAAGGGCGCCGTCTTGTCGATTTTGAACTCGATGGTTTTGACCGGTTCCACTCCGCCAGATCCTTGCTGCGATAATTCACCTTATAAATCCCTTCTCCGAATGCAGGAATGGAACCCGTATAGGGGAGCCATTCCCCGTCATTCACTTGATATTCCGTTTTAGCCACACCGGAGAGATGATCATAAACAGACAAGCTTACCGTAACATCCGACTTATACCATCCGTTGCTGCCGTTAGGATCGGCAGGATTTACAGTTGCGGTGCTTACGGGTACCGTCTTGTCGATCCTAACCGTTGCCAGATGCCGGACCTCTTCGTTTCCTGCGTTGTCTACGCTCCAGTAAGTCAGTATATGCTCGCCGTCACCCTCGACCAACATCGTATTCCCCGTCTGTTGTGCGCCTTCATTAAGCGTGTAATAGGTCGCGGCAACAACTGAACCACCTTCGTCAGTCGCTGACAATGTCACCGTAACCTGTTGATTCGACCACCCGGAAGGTGCATCGTCCGTTGTGACAGGAGGTATTTGATCAGAGCCATTACCGTTGCCGCTATTCGTAATCGTGTACACGAAAACCGCCGTTTCACTCGGATCGTACCCATCTTTCGTCGCGATCGGCCTCATTGTCTTGGATGTTGAGCTCTCGTTCCTCGTTAGTTTAATAATTCTGAGAAGGCTCGTGCACCATAAACAAATTTCCATTCGGATCGGTAAACCGGCAAAATCGACCTACCGCTCCAGCGTCCTCGATCTCGCTGACAGCAACGCCTGATATTCTCAGGTACTGATGAAGCCCGTCCATCTCATTGATTCGAAACCCGATGAAAGGCGTGACTTCGTCGCCGCGATATACATTCAAGTTCGCTCTGAATTGCGAACGCCACATCAGGATGTTTGGACCCGGCTCTCTGTGAAGAAAGACAAGATCCGGATTGCCTGGCAAAGTCTTATTGAAGCCCAGGATGTTCACGTACCAATCTGTTGTCAGTTCCAAATCATAGACTGGCATTTCGATGTAGCGGATACCTTCGACCAGCGGATCTTCGTCCCTACTTACCGCATCAGGTAGTTGATGCACCATAAAAAAATTGCCATCCGGATCGTCAAAGTAAAAGAAATGACCATGCCCATAGCTAACGATCGGTTCAAGCGATACTCCGCCCTCCTTCATATGACGGTGAAGTTCTTCGATTCGCGTCGTACGAAATCCAGCCGCCTGTTTGCGCTCATCCCCCAGGTAGAACGCCGTTCGAGCAGGCTGGTTCGTACCGAGCAGCAGCACATTCGGCCCTTCCGGGAAGTCGATAAAACCGAGATCGTCATGTGGTTTTCCCGATATTCTCGCTCCAAGATGCCGCTCGTACCAAGCCAGCGACTCGTCCATCCGACTTACCGGCAAATGTAAGTAGGCGATATGTCCTTGAAATCCTTTTCTTGTCATTTCCTTCCACTCCTTTTATGGTCAAAAAGGGGACTAGTCAACTCCGTAAACGCGGCCGGTTTGTTGGTCATTGTCTACAGTTTACCGCGGAACAATGCGATGCACTGGCTCTTATGTGTTTATTTCGCTCGAATAGGAAAATACAAGTCAATCTCAGAATTCGGATCGTCTGGATACGTGTAGCGTTGGTCGTAAAATTCAAACTCATATTTACCTGTACTGGTTCCGCCATCGTAAACATAAGGACTGTTAGGCAACCATTGTCCCCAGAAATGAGCGAATGCCTTGCCAATATCATCAAGCGGACCTCGATGAGTCAGAACGATATAACGCGCAGCCGGAACCTCAATAAGGGACATCCCATCAGGAATATCACCGTTCTGATGGATTTGTGCGGCAGCCGTGTATTCAAATGGCATACCAGGCGCGTTGTCTGGATTTTGCAGCATGAGTCCGAAACTTCGCCACCCAAGAATACCCGGAATTTCGTCAATTCGCTTACCGAATCGGCTCCAAAGCTTGGCAATGCTATTCTGTGAGGGCGGCATAGACTGATCAAAATGAATCTCTTCAGTGATGCCGACGACGCTAAACGCTGGCTTCTCGATGATTTTGGTTTCGATAATCATAAGTGCTCATCTCTCCATTCATCTTTCGTTTCAATATTATGGAAAATAAATCATCCTAATGATACCGAATGTATGTTCTATTTGTAAAGGTGCAATTTTCAAAACTATTCTGCCCAATCGCGTAACGAGGCTGCCGATCCATGCCGGCAGCCTCGTTCTGGTTACTTATTGAGCTATAGTACCCGTTAGCGGAATAGAAATTTCACTTCGACTGGACCTTTAAATCTTCACCAATCAGCTTTGTTCCTTCATAAAGGATACCATGGTCATAATTCTTGATATCAAAGTAACCATTGTAATAATCCCAAACATTTGGACGATTCGAAAACTCGGCAATAGTATCCAATATGCGTCTGAATAATTTAGTTGCTTCAGCTTCTGTAAGATTCCCCTCAACCATAAGTCTGAATTTAACATCTTTTTCACCATTAAACGAAGATGCTGTAGTAGCTATCCCATCAAGTTTTCTAAAAGAGTCCTCGGTTTTTACTACTGCATCGCCAATATCTATGCTTGTTTTCTTAGTACAAGATACTGTTAATAAAAATGAAATTAGTAATAGGACGAATACTATCTTTCTACTCATCAACTTATTACCTCCATTTCTGGCGACAAATGGGCTCCATTTAATTACTCATCATATGATACCACATATTGGAACTAAACTGCCCGTTAGCAGAACAGGCTGCCGATTGTACCGGCAGCCTGTTGTCATGGTGCTATCGTACCCGTTAGTTCAATCAGAAGTATTTTTAAACCCTTTACTAACGAAGGCGTATAGGATGATTAAGGCTATTATGATTAGGATAATGGGGATAGCGAAATTGATGCTAAGCAGAGATATCATGTTTAGTTGCACGACGGAAAACAGGATAACTATTAAGAAGCTTGCTGTAATCAAAGGTACGTCTTGTCTGATGGAACGGTTAGGATCAGTGGGTTGAACCTGCTGCTTCACTCTGCGAATACTCCAATTCTCAAATATGAAAAAAAGTGTTATGAACACTTGGATTATCGTAGGTATAAACACAGTACTATAAGATTTAGCTGCATAGCGGTCTACGTTCCAACTGCTGTTGTAATGGATCGGAATCTGATCAGGAATCAGATCGTAGTTGCGTAGCACAGTTACAATACTAACAACAATAATTAAACCATGAATGAGGAACCAATTACTAGACAAGCCAATGTTTCTTTTCCGAAATCCAGTGTCCACTGCCATGATCGATGGTTCCGGAGCAATAGGCAGCATAGGTAGTAAACTTTTCATTCTGAAATGATAGCTAATGTTTATGACTAGGGAGATTACGACCATGGCGAGTGAATAAGTGATAATGATCCAACTTTGTTGCTTGGAATGTTCATCACCGTATATTAGGCAGATGATACAAACAATGAATAGGATGGTATGCAAGGTAGCACTAATCCTAGCATATGACTTCCGCATCTGGCGCAGAGGCTCACTGTGGAATTGTACAGCGCTGACGGTGACCCCAAAACTAATCGTCTCTCTTGTTAAATAAGGCATGCTTACCATGAGTACAATGGTAGGTACAAATACAAAGATCATTACTATAACAGGCATTATCGTTATATCATTCGCCTCCTCTTATACATAAGTGTGTATTCGAAAACTCTATAACCCTTATAGCATAGGCGATTCATCACTATGCCTTTTTGCGTATGATTATCCTATTAACTTAGGATAGGTAATCGACTTGAACATAAATTTAATTATAATCGATTTTAGTGACTATAAGGGTGAAATTTATATTTTATCCCACATTTTAATTGAGCATTCCTGCCCGTTACTTCAATAAAACAATAGAGGAGCTGCCTGAAGCAAGCTCCTCCACTATCGTTCCCAGTTAGCTGAACTTTCTCCGCAATTCTTTCGGTCTTAATTACCTTTTGACGGAATCAGCTCTCCTCGTGAGTGCAGGGTGTTGCCATTAAAGGAGTCACGGTAACATTTGACGTGCATTGGACACGCTCCATATAATGAAGAGACGACAGTGACAGGAGGACATCGAATGGGAGCATGGGGAATCAAAGCTTTGGAAAGTGATGAAGGGCTGGATCTAGTGGCAGCGATCGAGGACTTGCTTCCTCGTGACACGTTGGATTTGGGTGAATTGATGGCGAAGTTTGGTGAGGATGATTTCCTTTATGACGGAACAGTGCTCGCCCTCGCGGAGCTGTATATCGAGTTTCTGGAGAATGGCAGTTTGGATTACGATCATGAGGAGGAAGAACGCGCCTTGACGCAAGTACGGGCGTTCACGGCCGATCGTGCCGCGCTTGGGGCTTTGCTGGAGCATTTGAACGTGATTTGGACTGACATTGAGGGGGACTGCGAGGGGGATTTGGCGGAGCTGTGGCGGGAATCGTCGAGCTGGGACGAATGGCGGGCACATGTGCAGCAGCTGATTGCCAAGTTGGAAGCACGGCTTGCCAAAGAACGGTAGAAGGATGATTGAACGAGAACAAAAGCGCCGCAATCCGAATGATAGGGTTGCGGCGTTTTGTTTAGCGGATTTTCCGCTATTTTCTGCTGTTTCTGTCCACGATCTGGTATGATCAGACCCCCGACTGGTAAATCGAGCAGGTTGCCGCGGGGACCTGCTCTTGTAGAATATTTAGAGATACCGTAAAACTTTACTCATTGTGGTCAAAGTTCATTCGTTTATTGAAGAGGAAGCCAACCAACTTTCCAGATGTCTTTATTATTCTTGTTCAGACGAAAAAACTTTTCGTCTTCTTTGATCGGGCCAGAAGGGTTAAGACGAGGCGTCATTCGAATCATGGCCTCATCCCCGTCAACCTCTTCATACAGACGGTATGTTTTTTTCCATTCGAGCCACTGTTTTTTTGTTCGTTCCTGTCCCTCTGGATCCTTGGCCATGTCAGCAGAGTATTCTTCAAGGGAAGGCGTCCCGTAGGTTGAACCTTTAATTAGTAAAGCGTATATCGTATCGTAGTCACCCTGCTGCGATGCATATACATACATCCGAAAAATATCCAAAGGTTCTAATCCTTTCAAAAGTTCCTCTGACTTACTTTTGGAATAAGATTGATAAAGAGTAAAAGTGTCCTCGGGCATAAGCCATTTTCGATCGATCGCCACTAAATTACCTTCATTGTCCAATACTTCCGTTTTAGTGATATTTATAGTTGAATGTGTCCAATCTTCACCCTGCATCCCATTCCCTCTCCAAATATTCAATCCAACTCCACCTATTGCACCAAAAAGTAAAACATAACACAGTGAAATCCAATAAAGTTTATACTTCATTCTTCCATTACCGCTTACTCTTCTTTCAATAATCTTTATTGTCTCCTGTGTTGGTTTAGGGATAACATTTACAGGTCCGACTTTCAACTCGTCGTACCATTGTGGCTTATTCTCCAACATAATTCTCCTCCTCTTTTATTTTTTTTGCTAATATTCGCCGAGCACGATGGAGGCGTGACTTTACTGTCCCCTTCGCAATTCCTAATAAGTTTGATATTTCTTCTATCGACATTTCGTAATGTGCATCTAATACGATGACTTCTCGATGATGTTTGGGAAGGTTCATAACAAACTCCCATATTTCATTAACTAACTTTTTATTAAAATACTGTTTCTCGGCCGATAGTTCATTTTCTCTTGAACGTACTACATCAAATAAGATTATTTTTCGGAAAAATGCGGATCTTTGATGAGAGTACGCTGTATTTCTTGTGATTTTTAAAAGCCATGTTTTGACTGAAGCTTCACCTCTGTACGTATGTAAGGAGCGAAAAGCTTTAACAAATACATCTTGAGCGATATCATTGGATTGCTCGTGGTCCTTTGTGATTAAGTAAGCATAATTCCATATGTCTTTCCAATATTTATTCGTTATTTCACTGATATTGGACTGATCTATGCTAGTAATATTATTGAAATAATCTTCATTCAAATTTTTCACCCCTATTAAACAGACTAATCTAAACGTAAACGGTTCCACAAAGCACATTATATTTTTTAGCTGATGTTGGAATTGTTGGAATAGATCAAATTTGCTTAAAAAATAACCGCGTTGCACGCGGTTCATAATTGGGCATCTATCGGTTCCTCGAAATTTTCCATTCTTCAAGGTCGGTGCTGATTATGCATAACTGCCCTATCGCGTAATAAGGCTGCCGATGTTTTCGCGGCAGCCTCGTCGTGTTTGTAGTTGAGCTAACGTACCCGTCCCTCAGTATTAAGGATTTATCTCACATAAACTCAATCATTCGCAGGATTTCATCACTTTGGAATACAGTGGTAGTAAGGATATTAAGTTGTTGCGACCGCAAGGTGCCCTTTCGAGGCATGCGGGAATAGAAGAAACATCTGGAACATTTCCCCATTTAGATATCTACTGCACGCATACTCCACAATTCCCTGGAGATTGACCATCCCAAGGCTCTACGGGTCGATGCCCTTACATTCCTTCGTTACACCTTTCCAAGGTGTGGAGACCGATAGCGTTTAGCGGATGGGTCTGCGCCCTTTTCGGATACGAACTCGGTCCTCCGTGCTTTCTTTTTTCAAAATCCTGCGAATGAATCAATTTACGTTACTTCGAAAATGTCAGGCAGCCTGAATGTATGTGAGGACCGTTTTTTCAGGTGTAAACGATTCATCGTGCTGTACCATTCCGACTAAGATTCGCGCCAGTTTTCCAAGCAGTTTGAATATGGATTGCTGTTTACTCATACGTTTAGCTTGTACATTGTTTTCATGCAATTGCCGAAAGACAGGGTTTGTTCCCACTAATGTAAGGGTAGCCAGATACATATATTTTCGCAGTGTGGAATCTCCTCGTTTGGAAAGTACGATCTGGCCCTTGCGCTTTCCCGACATGCTCTCTGCCAGGTTTAAACCAGCTTTCCGTAGCAACTGACGCCCGTGAACATACTGTTTCAAATCGCCCGTACCAGCCAGAATTGCTGCGATATAGATCGTCCCTAGACCTTTAACGGAGCGAAGCTGGCTAGTAATTGGAATCTCGCCGAGTAAAGTTGCGATTTCTTTCTCAATCTGATCCAATATACCAGCAATGCGCTCGTACTCTTCTAATAAGCGTTGTAGATCCTGTTTGGCTTCACTGAGTGCTACAGACTCTCCCACGCTTTGTGCCGCTTTAGAGAGTAGTTCAGCTGCCTTCAGAATGCCCGTTGAACCACCAGCTCGTTTCATATATTTTCTCCAACCTGTAATAACCTCTGCCGTAGATTGACCTCTTAGATCAAACGGGGCTGGGAACTCTTTGAGTGTCGCTATGGATCGCGGACAGGTCCAATCTTTAAATACCGAGGCATACTCAGGGAAGCGAATATCCAACCAGCGGACGATCCGATTCTGCATCCGAACACTATTTGTGACCCAAAATTCCCGATCGCTCATTATCGTGCGTAACCGTTGAAAATGAGTTGCTTGTCGGATGTATTCATAATAGTAGCCGCGGCTGACAACATCTGCAATAACAAGAGCATCTTTTGGGTCACTCTTAGAAGGACAATTATCTCGGTTCTCTTTGTTTCGTTTCGTTGTTGCAGGGTTGACTAAAACAACATTTACGCCTTTCTCAACAAGCCAGTTGGCCAAACTATACCAGTAATGCCCCGTCGGCTCCATGCCAATTAGGATGTTTTTTAGCCGGTGTTTTTGTTGCAAGGCATCTATCCAGCGCTGCAATTTTTCAAATCCTTGGAGAGTGTTTTTGAACGAAAGATGCTGACTAGTGAGGACGATTCCACGATAATTCGTAGCTTGAGCTACGTGAGTTTCCTTTGCCATATCGATACCCACAACAAGATGGGAAGTGGTAATTCGTTCAATACGTTGATTTTGTCCGTCTGATTGCTTAAACTTCATAATAAGAGCGCCTCCTTGATGATGTTGGGTATTTACCCGTCGACAAACCCATCATACCGAGGCGCTCCTTTTTTGACAAAGCCCATTTCTTAGCCTATACAGGAATGTTTAGCTTAGTCTTTTCACTGGTTGTTCTTAAATAAATACCTGGTACCTTTTCCAGCCATTTTCTCATTGGCATATCTGGGGATTATATGCAAATGAGAATGGAAGACATGTTGTCCGCCCACAAGACCACAATTCCATCCAACATTATAGCCGTCAGGTTTGTAGTTCCGTTCTAAAATACAACTTAACTTCGCTTAACAGCCGATAAGTGGCAATCCATTCTTCTTCAGTTAGATCAAATACAGTTTCCCTATGTTCCTTAGGGACAATGATTCCATCCCCACGTATCTCTTGTTCTTTTAGAAGAGAGTAAGTGCATTTATCGTTGCTCAGTATGACTTCATGGTATTACCATTATTGGAGATATTGCAATATGGGCAGCAAATCAAGCTCACACCTCGCAAGCAAATTTTAGACTTACTTCGCCGAATCAAACGGGTTTTCCTTTTAAAGAATGCTGCCGTTACTTAAATGAAAATGAGGAACTGCATCACTGTAACTCCTCCACTAACGTACCCGTTGAGCGGTCATCCCAAAATTATACAACCTACATTTACATCAAATTATGGGCAATCGGCATTTGGAACACATTCTTGTCATCCGTTTTTGACAAGAATGTGTTCCGATTAAAATGAAAACCCGCGATTTACGCGGGATCTAATCGGACTACATTCTTGTCATCCGACACTTACCCACCGCTTTGCCGCCAGTCGCTGCGGTATTTGCCGGGAGGAACCCCCGTCATCTGTTTGAACACGCGCGTAAAATTTTGCGTGCTGGCATAACGCAGCCGCTCAGTAATTTCCTTGATGGACATTTCGGTATAGATGAGCCATTCCTTCGCCTTCGAAATCCGGTAATCAATGACATAATCGAAGAAGGTCATGCCGGTCTCTTCCTTGAAGAAGCGGCTGAGCTGATACGGGGACAGCCGAAGTTGGGCGGCCGCCTGCTGCAGTGACAGGTCGGTTTCGTAGTTCTCGTGAATGTACTCGATCGCCTGCCTTATCAAGCCGTGCTTCTGCGAACCGTCCAATTGCCCGAGATGCCCGCGCAGTGTCGGGAAAAATTCGCTCCGGAACCAGTCCTTCAGTTCCGCGAGCGATTCGGCGGAATATACGCGCATATAGAGATTGCCGTCGAACATGCCGGTCAAATCGCTCCCCATCTCTTCCAGCAAACCGTCGACTTCGCCGATCAGATGGGCGAACATCCCGACCGCGGGCAGCGAATAAGCTTCCGTCTGGGGAACGGCGGCCATCATCGCATGGAGCTGCTCCTCGGCTTTCGCCAGATCGCCTTCGGCGATGCTGCGGACGATCGCTTTTTGCATCTTGACGAGCAATCTGCTCGTCTGCGCGACCGGTCCCAAATCATCCAGATTGCGATACGAAATCGTCCTGTTGGAGCCAAGCCAGAAGCTGACATGGAGCAGATCCAAAGCTTCCTGGTAGCCGTCGCATATATGCTTCAATTCGCGGCGCGGCTGACTGAAGGACGCCGTAACGGTGAAATGAAAATATTGCGACACATGGGCGCGGATCGCATCGCATATCCCGCTCAAGGCGCCCTCCGCTTCCTTCCCGCCTTCCTCCGTCCCGAAGAGAACCGCGATCAAGCCCGGCTCCGGCACGGCGGTAACGCATGGGCTTACCTGCTCGCACATTTCCTGAATCAGCTTCGACAAGGCATACATCATCAGCGAGCGATCTTTCCCGACATAGTTTTGCTTGAACGCCATGTATTGATCGACCTTTACGACAAAGACGCAGAAATAGCGGCCAGAGAGCGGGAAGCCGTATCGTCCGGATTGCTCCGCGAACTCCCGTTCCGAAATTTCGCCGCGCAGCAGCTGCAGAAGCAAAAATTCCTTTAGATTCGGAAGCCGGTTGTTGATTTCATCCGTCAGCCGGCGGTTCACCGCAAGCGAATCGTCGATATACCCGTCGATCGCCGTCAGGACGTCCTTATATGGAGCCGTCCCGGGCAGCTTCAGCGCCAGATGGTGAAGCGGAAAATAAAGCCGATTTGAGGCGACGATCGAGATCATGATCCATAGCCCGACTAGGCAAGCTACAACAACCCACGTCAGTTGAATGATGCCGTTCGATTTTTCGGTCAGCGCCTTGTGCGGAGTCAGGGCGATGTACGTCCACTCGTTGATCGCCGACTTCTGCACCGATACCCGGTAATCGGTCTCCCCGACGACGATTCTTTTCGGCGACTCCTCCCCGTTCAGCCGCAGCTGATTGAGCTCGGATAACGAATTGAGCTGCGAGCCGATCTCCGCTTCGTCCTGGCTCATCACGACCCGTCCTTCGTCGTCGACGATGATCATCCGGCTGTTGTTGCTCATTTTCAGCGATTGGAAAAAGTCATAAAATTTCTTGGCGTCCACTTCCATAACAAGCAGCCCTTCAGGCGGCGCAGCGCTGCTCTGGATCGGCCGGATCAACAGCAAATCCTGCTGGTCGCGGTACGTTTTCGGCGGGACGACAAGCGATCGCTCGGGCAACGAAGGAAGCGTTTGCAAATACGGGTAGTAGCGGAAATCCTTCATGTCAACGATCCCGTACCGGTTGGAGTAAACGTAGCCATATTTATAGTAAACCAGCGACGCATCAAAGCGGATATCCGAATAACCCCGGTAAAGATTCATTCGGTCCTGCATATCGAGCAGCGTCTGCAGCTTAACCGGGTCATCCATTGAAATGCCGACTTTCATCGATTTTTCAATCGTAATGTCGCCGGCCATTTGCACTGAGGTTCGCTCGATATTGTACAGAAATGTATCCACTTGGTATTTCAACTGCTGCAGCGTCATTTGCTGGTTATGGTCGACCTCCTCTTGGATCGTCTTCGCGGACATCGACGAAGAGACGAACCCGACGAGCAGCACGGGAACGATGCTGAGCAGCAGCGAGTAAACGAACAACCGCTTTTTGTAAGTAAGCTTTCTCCAAAAACGGAAGCTGCTCATTCGACCTGTTCTCCTTTTGTCGGAAACCGTTTGTTCATAATTTCATCTTACTCGATCCGCAATCCGCTTACAACAAACGTTCGCATCCGCTCACCCCTGAAAAATCAGGCGAACGGCTTGGGCCTTCTCAGCCGAAGCCGCTCGCCTGAAGCCGATACCGGCAGCTGCCGGAGCGATGTGAAAAAGCTGCTCCGCCAGTCAAGCCGAAGGTGCAGCAACGCCGCCGCTCCGATCCATCAGCCGCCGCACCTCCGCGGCCGCCGGCGGCATCCAGCCCGCCGGCGAATCGAAGCGAAAGAACCACCATAGCGATTCCCCGCCGGTCCGCCAGGTTCGGACATGGTTCAGCGTCAGCATGCCTCTGCTTCCTTCATGACGGTACAACCGCGCCGGTTCGAGCGCTTCCTGCAGCGGAGCGTCCGGTGATCCTGAGATCGCGCCGACCCACAGAGCGCGTTCCCCGTCGCCAAGCCGCGCCCAGCCGTCAACGAACGCCCAGGAGAGAAGCGTCCCGCCCTGCCAGTAATAGCGGACCGGCAGCTCGTTAGCGCCGGTAACGATCGTATCCTTAACAACGACCGCGTTACCCTCCTGCGGAATGAGCCACACGTCGCGATGGACCTCGTTGCTTGCATGCAGGCCCGAATAACAGCCGGTCAAGTCGAGCGAAACGAGCTGGCAACCCTCTTCGTCCGTCGCCGCCCGCTTCACGACAGCCGCGCGCCGGGACTGCGCCACGTATCCGACGACCGGGGCGTTATGCGCTTCCGCGCCGATCGTAAATACCCGTTCCGCTCCTTCCCGGTATTGCTGATAGCCCGGATCGGTAATCCAAAACCGGTTGAAGCTGCCGATCACCACATGCCCGCCGTCAACATGCAGATGCCCTTGCGGAGCGCGGGGAGCCCCGACGGCAACAAGACAGTCGCCGATGTCCCAGCCGGTGCGCAGCGAAATGGCAAACGGATGCTCCTTGCTTGCAGGCTGCGGCGCATCGGAAGCCGTTTGGTCCGCCCCCAGCAAGCCTTCAATCGCGTCAAGCGCCGCGGCAGGCATGCGCTCCTGCGGCAGACGCACGATCAGCCAGTTCGCCTGTGGCCAGCCGTACTGCTGTGCAAGCTTCGCGACGACGGTCATCCAAAACGGCATTTCCGGCTCCGTGTCGCCAAGCGGTGCGCTGATATCGAGCCGTCCGGGCAGCGCCAGATGCAGACAGCTGTCGAAGAAGGACAGGAAAGTGCGCTCCAGCTCGCCTCCCCACAGCTGATACGCCCCGCCCGCCGACAACCAGTCGGCGAGCGGATCAAGCCAAAAGCCATCGTATGCGGTCCCTTCCGACAGCCGCTCATCGCTAAGCCTGCCCCGAACCCAGACGCGGACGATTTCCTCCGCTTCCCGTTCCAACTCTTCGGCCGCTTCATGACCAGCTTCCTTCGCCAAATGAGCGCCGCTTATTTGAATGATAAGGTTTATGTTATGCATCGTCTTCGATGACGCTGCCGCTTCCTGCCGCCATAAATGACGGCAGAACGGGACGATGTCGCGGTCGAGCAGGGTTAGCGCCGATTGCTTCGCTAAACGAAGCAGCTCGGAGTCCCATCCTTCCGGATTGTGCAAGCATCCGGCGAGACAGGAGGCTAAATGGCCTGTCGCCAATCCGGCCGTTCCCGGCTCGGCGTGGCAATTTTGCCATTCCGCCGTCGCCGCGAGCTCCTCCTGCAGCAGTCTTCCCGCTTTTTGGTCGCCGAACCGACGCCAAGCGGAGTGCAGCAAATCCCATCTTTCCTTCATCGCCCACATGAACCAAGTAAACCACGGATAACCCTGAAGAGAAGCGAATTTCGGAATGCCTTCCGGCATTTGCCCAAATTCGATTTGGCGGACGGGCAGCCGGAACGAAAGCAGATGGCCGATCCGGTAATAATATACCTGCAGCTCCGTTTTCCGTTTTTCCCGCGCAATTCTTTTCGTCAGTTCCGCCGTGCATGCTTCTCTCCGCCTTACGCGCAGCCCCTTCGGGAACTGTGGCGCCATTTCGTATGCGGCGGAAGAATCGTACCCGAGCCGTTCCTCCACTGCGATCATCTCCGTCGAACGGGACAGCTCATGCCTATGCCCCGTTTTATGATTCCTGCCTTCGTATTACGATTGCGTCTTAAGTCTTCCCGATCCTGCGCGGTGCGCCGTACGCATCTTTATTTCCCGCCGCGCTCCTTGATTTCGGCATTCACTTCCTTCACGATGTCGGCTCCGCCGCGGTCCATCCACTCCTTCACCATTTTATCCCAATCGGACAGCGGACGCTGACCGGCAATCATTTTCGTCTGCTCACCAAGGATGTATTTGTCGAGCTCCGCGCCTTTTTGCGCTTTCGCCTCAGAGTAAATACCGAAGCTCGGGTCGTCGAAAGGCTCCTTGTTGTATTTCTTCTCCATCTCCTCGATGCTTGCGATCAGCTTCTGCATTTCCCGCGATTTGTACGTTTTGGAAAATTCGTTCGCTTCATTGCTCGGCGCCCACGGCTTCCAGTATTCATGTCTTTGCAGCATGTATTGCAGCGGAGCGGCCGTTTCCCACCCTTGCTTCTGCACAGGCAGTCCGTCCACCATCTCGTAGCCGATTCCTTCGCCGCCCATCAGCCAATCGTATCGTTCGTTCTTCGGATTCCGCTCGGATATCGGGATGAATTTGCGGCCATAATCCATAATTTCCAATATTTTCGCCACTTTGTCAGGCTCGCTTTTCAGTCTGGCGGGCAGCGTCATCAACCCGTAATGACCCGATCCCTTCTGGCCTCCCTGCCTGCCATCGGGCGAGACAAAAAACGGAATCGGCGCGAGCTTTGCGTCCGGGCTGACCTTCAGCAGACCAAGATAATAATCTTCAACCATCCCAGTCTGCGTGCCGATGAAAATACCCGCCTTGCCCGAGTAAAATTCCTTGTTTGTCTGCGCCCAGTTCAACGCGGCGAAATCTTTCGTCACCGCGCCTTGCGCGTAAGCGGCAGCGAGCGTTTCGATAACCGTTTTGCGGCCCGGTGAAATAACGCCCGGAATGTATTGCCCCTCAGCGTTCTTATGATACCATGCCGCCGACCAGTAGGCGCCCATATTAAAATCGGGATTGATGTTCTGGCTGAGCGCGAATCCGTACGTATCGTCCTTGCCGTTGCGGTCCGGATCGTTCTTCGTAAAGGCGACGGCAATCTTCAGCAGCTCCTCGTAATTCGTCGGCATCGCCAGCCCAAGGTTGTCGAGCCAGTCCTGACGGATGAGCCCGCTGAACGTTAAAGTCGGCGCATAGATCGGAATGCTGTATATGTTGCCGTTCACCTTAATTTGATTGTAGATCGAATCCGGGACGATCTTGAACGTTTCGTATTTGCCGATATACTCGTTCAGCGGCAAAAACGCTCCTTGCTTCGCCCATTTGTAGTAATTGGAAT
Organism: Paenibacillus litoralis; assembly: GCF_046244365.1. NCBI lineage: Bacteria > Bacillati > Bacillota > Bacilli > Caryophanales > Paenibacillaceae > Paenibacillus > Paenibacillus litoralis. Next base: position 7,284,547 of record NZ_CP176395.1, read on the forward strand.
CGGGGCCCTGAAAAGCAACGACATCGGGCATGTTGCCGGAAGCCATGACGACGCTCAGTTTGCTTTTGTAGTCGGCATCGAGAATAAATTCCGATTTGATGTTGGCGTTGAATTTCTCTTTAATTTTGTCGACCCCTTTACTCTGGGGCGGCGGAAAGATCGTGAAGGCGAAATTCATGAAGCTGATATCGAACGTTTTTTGGGATGCACCGTCCGCAGTCTTCCGCGGAGCCGCACTTGCCGATTTGCCACTGTCGGTGGGCTTCGCGCTTCCGGATTGCTTACCGCTCTCCGACGTTCCGCCCGTCGAACATGCTGCTGCCGTAAGCAGCATACCGGCCGCAGCCGTCATAGCCAAAACCTTCCTCATCGTCTGTTCCTCCCTTTTCCTTCTCGTTCATGTTCGTTTAAATCGATTCACTCGTTCGTCTCGCCGTTTTGCCTGATTGGACAAGCCATGCGGTTCAGGCAACCGCCATCCGGCGGCGGCAGACGGTCAGCCTTTGACGGAGCCGAGCATCACCCCCTTGGCAAAATGCTTTTGCAGAAACGGGTAAATGATCAATACCGGCACCGTCGCCAACAAAATGGCGGCCATCTGCACCGTTTCCGGCGGCGGCGGATCGGTCAGCACCTGCTGCTGCAAGGAGGTCATGTCGTTAACGACGACAATTTGCCGCAGCAGCACTTGAATCGGCCATTTGGACGAATCGCTCAAATAGAGAATGCCGGTAAAGTAGGAATTCCAATGCGCCACCGCATAAAACAGCCCGAAGGTGGCGAGCGCCGGCTTCGACAGAGGCAGAATGATCGTGCGGAAGATCTTCATCTCGCCGGCTCCGTCGATCAGCGCCGCTTCGTGCAGCTCCTCGGGAATGCTGCGGAAAAACTGGCGAAACACGATTAAATTCCATGGGCTAATCAGCACTGGTATAATGAGCGACCATACTGTGTTCAACAGTCCGGTCGCCTGAACGACAAGATACGTTGGAATGATGCCCGCGCTGAACAAAAAAGTGAACAACACCATGAACAGAACCGATCTTTGGCCGAAGAACGGCCTCGACAAGCCGTACGCCATTGTCGCGGTGAATGCCAGATTCATCAGCGTTCCGGCGACGGTAATGAAAACGGTGACAAGGATCGAGCGGATAAACCGGTCCTTCGCCAAGATGTACCTGTACGCGTCCGTCACCCATTCCTCCGGCCAAAACATCATGTCATTCCGCAAATAGCTCTCCATGGAAGAAAAGGATACGGAAAAAATGTACAAAAACGGAAAGAACATCGTCGCCGCGATCAATAAGAGCAGCGCACCGTTCACTAAGCGAAAGAGCCGGTCCCAGACCGTCTTGTGCAGCATGTCGTTTCTCCCCCTCTAAAATACGCCTTCGTCGCCAAACCGTTTGGCCAGACGATTGGCTGCGACTACCAGCACGAGCCCGACAACCGACTTGAACAAACCGACGGCCGTAGCGAAACTGAAATCGGCCTGTAAAATACCTTTGTAGTAGACGTACGTATCGAGCACGTTGCCGACGTCGTTCACATACGGATTGAGCATCAGGTACACTTGTTCGAAGCCGTTGTCGAGCACGCTCCCGAGCCGCAAGATAAGCAAAATGATGACCGTGCTGCGGATGGCGGGCAGTGTAATATGCCAGATGCGGCGAAACCGGTTCGCCCCGTCGACGACGGCCGCCTCGTACAATTCCGGATTGACACCGGTAAGCGCGGCCAAAAAGATGATCGTCCCCCATCCGGCCTCCTTCCATATCACTTCCAGCACAAGCAGCGGCTTGAACAAGCCGGGCATTTGCAGAAAGGGGACGGCTTCCGCATGAAACCATTCCTGCAGCAAATGATTGATCAGGCCGTCGCTGCGCAGAAACAGGGTAACGATGCCGACCACGACGACCCATGACAGAAAATGCGGCAAATAGACGACCGATTGGATGAACCGTTTGAAGATGTCGCTGCGCACCTCGTTCAGCATTAGCGCCAGCACGATCGGCATAGGAAAGGCGAATGCGATCTGCAAAAACGAAAGCGCCAATGTGTTGTACAGCACCCGAATCACTTCGGCATTATCGAATATTCGGTAAAAATGGTCGAAACCCACCCATTCGCTATGAACAAATCCTTGAAACGGGCTGAAATTTTGAAACGCGATGACCGTTCCGAGCAGCGGGACGTATTTATAGATCAGAAAATAAAGCATCCCGGGCAGAACAAACAAATACATATACCTGCTTTTCCAAATCTTTCGGCGTACGGAATCGCCTCGCCGGGACGTTCTCGCCTGCGTACCCCCCGGCTTAATTTCGAAGCGGGCCATTTGGTGTGACGGATTGTGTGACGGTGCTTGACTCATAACTCTCCTCCCTTGCCAATGTACGCTTACTATACAAACTGCAAGGGCAAAACGGAAGTTTCATTTTTGCGGACTCTCGCGGCAAATAGGAAACAAACCTGCAATCGGGGAAACAAGCGCATCGGGACGCCGGCTGGGCGAGCTCGGGGGTGGGTGACCAACCACCGTCACGCCGGGAAAAGCTACGCGCTGAGTTTTGTGTGGCGGTGTGGATCCGATAATTACTATAATTAAATTAACTACTGAACGAAGAAAGGGATGGGGATATGCAGATAACCAAAAACAAGCAGGACAACGTATCTTAAGAAATCAGGATCGAAGTAACCCCCCTACGGATAGTCGGTCAAGCCGTGAGAACTTCCAATGCTCAGCAGCAAAAGGAACAAATCGTTCCCCGCTTGATGTTCGATTTTATGTCGACACGCGTGCGGTAGGTAACGGATCGGGTAAACACGGAGGAGTTTTACGGTATTTTGGATGTGTTGGAGGAGTCGACTATAGCGATTTTTTTACATGGATCGCGGACGTTGAAGTCGGCGGCGAGAGCCGTCCCCGTCTGGATTGACTGTGCGGAAATACCCGGCAATGCTGTATGCCGTAGTCACTTGCGGCCGCATAGCGCCAGCAACTCTATTCTCGTACATCTATCGGGAATGGATGCCGCAGTCCGGCTATGACAGTGTGGCCCGCTATGCCGTGCTGTATCATCGACCGTAATTTAAAGGATAGCTGGATGCCGATTCCAAAATCGAAGTTTAGTTCCCGGTGTTCGGTTAAAATAAAGTATTAGACTGAAGTCGTTTGGTCTAACGTGGTTTTTGAATTGAAAAATCGTTAGCTTTTGAAAAATAAGTTTTAGACTTGATCCGTTAAAAGAAACAGCGGCGGACCAAGACTTGGAAAATAAAGTCTTAGACCAGCCGCTGTTGTCATTCAACTAATGTACCTGTTGAGAAAACGGCAACCGATCGTTCTAGCCGGCTGCCGTCATGTATTTTGAGCTCTCGTTACCCGTTAGTGCATTGGAAAGCCATAAATGCATTTACCACCATTCAATTTTTACTAATTTGTTTGTCTATGACCTTTAACTACTGAAAATACTTATACTGATGGGTAGTCTAGAGCAAAAATTACTTGTTCGGCATTAAAGCGAATAACTCTCTTTACTTCATAAAATCCAAGTTTCTTTAATAAGGCACATGAAGAAGTGTTCGCGGATTGCGCTTCAGCAATGAGCTTATTATATACTTTATCCTCAAAGCAACGACACAATACTTGACTTATCGCCTCAAATGCAAAACCGTTACCCCAATAATTTGATAGAAACATATATGAAATTTGAGTATATTCTCCATCATTGTGTGGTGTTAATAAAATACATCCTAAGAATGCACCTGAAACTATTTCTCTCACTGTCCAATATTGGCAGTTTTTTTGGGGGTTTATCCATTCTGTAATTCTATTTTCGATTTGCTGTGAACTTCTTTGGCCACCCAAGTAATCCCATACTTTAGTATCATTATATAGTTTTTCTAAATCAATGTAGTCAGCTGGATTTGTTATTTTAATGCTACAACGTTTTGTTTCCACTCATCATTCTCCTCGTATTGATGATTTAACTTGCGATAAAATAGTTCACTAATTTATTCGATTATTACCCATACTTTTCCTTTTGTATAGCAATAGCACCCATTACTTGTTAACTACTGCTGTCCGTTAACGTAAAGAGGCAGCCGATCGTCGTGACCGGCTGCCGTCGTGTCTTTATTGAACTATCGTGTCCCGTTAGCGCATGGAGCTATAAGTTTGCCAAAAAAATAAATGATGCGGAGGAACGAGTAGCCGCTGTGACTCCGGCTACGGAGTCACATTCTCCACTAGGGCAAGGTCATCGAGCCAAGCCGGTGCGTTCGCGGATTGATTTATCCTGTACTGGACATAGGCTTGAGTGGTGCCGGCGGGCACCACGAGAGGCAGACTGCGATACATCCAGCTCGAGCTGGACGGCACGGTCAGCCATTGGTAGGATATCGTCGCGCCCGCTGCATTGGCATAGCGCATGCCTAACAGCACTTGTCCTGCCGTCGATTCGTGCTTCGTCCAACCGGATAGGGTGTAGCTTCGCCCAGCAACAAGCGGGATGACCGACGAGGAGATGAAATTGTTGCCGTTCGTGCTGCTAGGCGACAGTCGCTCCGAATGCAGGCCGGCATGCACGCTCTCCGTGTCCCAGTACCCTGCGGTCGCATTCCAATCCGCCGGCGCCGAACCGCTGCCCGCAGCCGTTTCGAATCCCGGATTTTTGACCAAGTTCCGGCTCACGTTCACATTCAGAGTCGGGGAGTAGAACGTCAGGGAGCCGACCTTGACCTGAATGCCTAGCGGGTACATGCCGTCTATCGCCGTGCTCGAGTTCAAATACACCGAGCCTTGAACCGACACCTTCCCTCCGGCTTCTACGCTAACGGCTCCCGGCATATTCACGCCAAGTAGCGGAGCGACTTGCGGCAGCAGCTCGGCTGTTATGGCATGGTTTGCCCTGTTAGTCAATTCGACTTGAAAAGAAACTTGACCTGACCCCGACAACAAGACAGAATCCGGGTTTAGCTCTACAGTCATCAACGGCATTGTACGAATGCTCGTCATCGACTTTGCCGCCATTTTTACGTCGCCGTATACGAAGTCCACAACCCCGCTCACGCCATATTCAGCTTCTCCTACACTGGCCGGGACGGTAAAGGAGGAGGTGCTGCTGTGGGTCCCGCCGGGATTCAGGCTGCCCACGACTTCCGTAATAGGCGCCAGCTGGAACGAATCAGGGAACCGGATCGTCACTACCGCATTCGTAATCGCATTCGCCCCCCTATTCGTAACCGTCACATGGATCTCCGACGAATCCCCGAGCAGGACCGTGCCGTCGGACTCCGTCTGCAGCTCAATCCCGATCTGGGAACCGGCCAGCGGCATAATGGCGTCCAAATACCGCCGGAGCGCGTCAACCATGTCCTCACGGTCACCGCCGAGTGTATGCACGGGCTTCTCCTCCACCCAGGCCTTCAGCGACTGTGCCTTTTGGATCAAGTCCATCACATCCGATACCGCGATATTCCAATTAGGAACCAGCCCGCTTAACCGGTCGGCGACATCCTGGGTTCTCGCGATCAACTGCGCAGTCTTGTTCGACCAGTGCGGCTGTGTCGACAACGACTGATCCTGCAGCAGCCGTCCAGCAGCTTGATCCGCTATCCCGGCGAAAGGGGTCAAGCGATATACATGCGTGGCATATGCCCCTAGCTCTACGTTCAATTGTGCCGACGGACTGCTGAATGACGAAGGCAAATCCCCATACAGCAGCTCCGCTTCATAGCCGGTGACAGGCATCGGAATCGAGACCGATTTTCCCTGGTTCGTCTCATTCAGCGCGACGACGTACAGCTCGCCATTGCTGCTCCCGCTGTTCCAGATCGCCCATTCCGCACCGCCCGCCCTGAATTGATTTATGGGAGCCGAAAGCGCCAACTGTCCGATCAGCTCCAGCTCCGGCTTGAAGGCTACAAGCCCCGGCCATAGCTCCGACGCAGGCAAGCTCCAGCCCGGATCATTTATGGCATAATACCCAAGCCCTGTCGCCCCGGCAAGCAACGATTGATAGGACATATTGCGCACTTCTGTGATCGTAGGCAAGTAGGTCCACGCCGACGGCGGCGGATAGGCGAACGTCTGCAGAAGGGACCATACGGGCCTGCCCCCTCGCGCCGCTTCCTTCGCATCGCGCACTTGATCCCCCACATTCGTGATCGGGTGATTCGGCAAAGGATAGACATCCACTGAGAATATGTCAGGGACACGGGCATAGTTCCCATATTGCAGCGGATCGCCCTCCACCATGTACACCGGATGCATCGAATCCAGCGTTCTCACGAGCGTATACGCATCCGTGACCTGCTCCACGGAGACGGAGTTGCCGCTCGGTTCGTCGATGATCATCCAGCCCAGCAGAGCCGGGTGGTTTTTGAATTCCTCCACGTACATCCGCATTTTCTCATAGTCCTTGGTAACGTTCGCGTAATAGTACAGCGGGAACAGCACTTTAAGCCCGCTCGCCTGGGCAGCGTCCATCGCGATGCGGACATCCGCTATCGACGAAGCTTGTGGCCCCTGCACCGTATTTATGCCGATCTGGTGAAGCTGATCATATTGATTCACATTGGCATGATAAGCGATTACCGGGAAGAAGGGCTCGCCTCCGGATTGAATGAGACCTCCCGAGGGCAGCGTCGCCGGTCGGGCCCGCCGGTAGAGGAGGGAGGATTCCTCATCCCATACCGACGCATCCGGTCCATAGAGAATAGCCTCTACCTTATAGGCTGTATTCGGGGTCATGACGGAAGGATCGAAGGCGATTGCCAGTTCCGGCTGAGCCGGCAACCCGTACACGGAAGCGACGACCGTGCCGTAAACGGCATCGGATACGCGAACCGCTACGGTTTTGCCGGCGTAATCGTGATCGGTAAACCGAGTGCTCAGCTGCACATTCCCTTGCGTTTGATCCGTGTAATAAACGATTTGATCCGTCGTCAGGGTCAGATTGGCCAGTCGAACGGAAGCATCGTCGAACTGCACCGTCCCCGTCCCCCATAGCCGCAAATATACAACGGCAATGACAGACTCTTCCGGGGCGGTCAGACGCAAGGAATAAGGCTGCCAGTCTCCGGTCACCTCGCGAATATAAGGCCCGAATACGCCAGAAACCCAATTGGCGGAGGTAGGCTGCGCCCCCTTATAGAACTCCACCTTAATGACGACGCCCTTGCCTTGAATGCCGGACGTCTTGAACCAGGCGGAAAAGTCATACGTGCTTCCCGCCTCCACCGGGACGACCTGGGAGACCCAGGGATTCGCTAGAGAACCGGACTGGACGGTCACCCCGGCCAGCCCAGTACGCGCCGCTTGCGAGGAAAGGGTGACTGCCGAGCCGCCCCATCCGCCGCTGGCGTTCCATGACCCTGGCACCCCGCCAGTCGCTTGTTCGAATCCGGCGTTTTGCAATAAGTTCGGATTCACTTGCAGCGCCTCGGCCTGCTGTGGCCGGATAGACAAGGTGGACAAAACCAAAAGTAGGACTAGGACAAAAGTCAGCAGCTTACGCAGGGTGATTGCCATTTGTCGACCCTCCAGTGAAAATTGTTATTTTTTCTTTGCCGCGTTCAAATCCGCTATGCGTTTCTTGGCATCCTCATCCGCCTGGCGCAGACCGGTATTCATATCTACACTGCCAATCTGGATCTTCGTCCCATAGCTCGCATAGATGCCGGCGATATCCGCTTCGTAAGACGCTTTGGGTGGGATGGCGGCGAATTTGTTGTAGAAGACGGATCTCCAGTTTTTATCCTTGAAGACCGATTTCTTGCCAAGCTCCTTCTGTACCGCTTCGCTCTTCAAGACGGGCATCGTGCCGATCCGGGCCAACTCCGTCTGGAACTCGTCCGAGAGCATATACTTGAGCACTTCCATGGCGGCGTCCTTCTGCTTGGCCATCTTCGTAATGCCGAAGTAGCTGGGGTACGCCTGCGAGCCTACGCCCGGCAGTTCCTTGAAGGTCGGCATTGATACCATATCCCACTCCATCGATTTGAATTGCTCCTCCCATACGGTGGCAAGGCTGGATACATAATTGATCATCGCTATGTTTTTCGCCTTTACGAAATCATCAATGATCGGCGCTTTGTTCGTAGTTTTCATCATGTTCAACAAATTCGAATCTTGTACGGGATCGAGGAATACCGTCTGAAAAAAGCGCTTCCATCTATCGTCGGAATTGATCGTCGGGGTATCCGTCTTCAGATCGGCGGAAGGCACAGAAAGCTGCATCATGCGAACCGAGTGTGCCGGAGATTGGGCGAATCCCACATATTGGGTTCCACCGTCGACCCGGGTGAGCCTTTTGGACAGATCCGCAATCTGGTCCCACGTCATGCCATCCTTCGGATACTCGACGCCGAATTTATCGAACAGCGACTTGTTGTAGTACAAGACCAGATTATTGTTGTAGATCGGCAGTGCGTAGAGCTTCCCGCCCGAGGCTTGCTTCACCGCTTCGACAATCGTAGGTTCGATCCGGGATAGATCCACCTGGTGCTTCGATACCAAGTCGGACATATCGAATTGAATATCGCTGCCAAACGCATAATTTTCAAAATTGCCAATCGTCTGGAAGAAAATATCAAACCGGGTACCCGATGCGATCAATTCTGGCAGGTTCGTGCCAGGGCCTTTCATGATGTATTTGATCGTGTAGTTGGGAAATTTCTTGCGCAGCATGTTGCCGAATCGAAGGTCAAAGCTCTCGACCGGATCGCCGTTATTGGAATAAAACACGACTTCTGCCGGTTCATTCGACGGTGTCGGCGCATTGGCTGCGGGGCTTGGACTTGGTTCCGCCTTGGGGGCGGTAGAGGGTCCTCCGTTGCTCGAACAGGCTGACAAGAGGCTTAGAATGACGAGCACGATCAAAAAACTCCAGTATTTTCCCTTTTTCATGGAACTGCTCCTCTCAAGATTAGGTAATCGATTTCTTTTATTTTAAAAAGAGAGACAAGATCAACCCCGCTAATCCTTCCAAGGAATCGTCGAGCCTCTCATCGTAACGGAACATACTACTTCTTCCTCCACCCATCTAACCTTTTCCTTCTCCGATGCCTCTCGGGTCAAAATATCCAACGTGCGCTTCGCCAAATATTCGATGGACGGCCCTGCCGTCGTCAGCGGCACGTCAAACGCCTCAAGCTCCGGAATATCGTCATATACGACAAGCGACACCTGCTCCGGCACTCTAATATTCAGCTCCCGAAGCAATCGAGTCGTAGGGAACAAGCTGCCTTGGCTGTCTACGACGATCGCGCTGGGCCTCTCGTCTTGCCCCAGCATGTCCGACAGCTGCGACTTAAAGGAAGGATGAGTCGGATCCAGGATATACTCGGGACGATAATCGAGCTTGAACGCGGCAAGCCCCTGCATGTATCCGTTGAATTTGTGCAGATCCGTCTGGCCGATGAAGGCCACTCTCCGATGGCCCAAGTCCGCCAAATGGCCGACGGCATTCCGCACCGCCCCGATCCTGTCAATCGCGAGGCTATGGGCACGTTCGCTTCTCCAGCCGCCCAGCAAGAGCATCTCCCCGCGGAATTTCTCCTTCTCCTGCAGGAACTCCAAGGTCGGATTCCAATCCGGCCGCCAGTACACGACATAATCGACGAAGTAGCGATTGAACGTGCGCATCGCTTCATCAGGCCCTGCCATCGAGAAAATCACTTGCAGCCCGCGCCGCGCCGCTTCCTTCTGAATCTCGAAGCTTAAGTCGTAGAAGAACAGCCCCTTCAATTTGGGCCAGATCATCCCGAGCATGCTTGGTTGCTTTTGCGCCAGCTTCTTGGCCGCCAGACTCGGGACGTAATTCATCCGATCGGCGATCTTCTTAATGGCCTGGCGCTTCTCTTCACTTACACCGGGCTCGTCATTCAACGCACGGGACACGGTTACGAACGTAACGCCAGCCTCTCTTGCGATATCTTTGATCGTAACCATGACCACGCGCCTCCTTGAATTGCGATTTACGTCCAGTATAGTACAGCTAGTATGTCTTTACAATATTTAATTAAATGAATGCTATTTAAAGATTTTTGAGTAAACGTTTAAGTAATGGGCATAACAAATTCACCACGTTAATGGTCCTATGGCGAATTTTCACGCTTCATGCTGCAACAGTATCGCCTTGCGGGTGAACGAGTAGTCCCCTGACGTCCACGCATACTCGCATTCCGTCTCGCAGTAGAGCTCGACCGCCCCCTTATCCAGATCGTACACGAGCGTGGCCACCTTATCGATCGAATCGAGCACGACAGAGAATCGGCGAGTGAAAATGTAGCCGGCTACGGTCAACCTTCCCTTAACAGCCAGCTCTACGGGCGATCGGTGCATCTGCCGGTGCTCCTCGCTCTCGGCTGCGATGAGCGCCAGCATCTCCTCGGTCGCGCCGCCCCAATGACCGTGCCTCCCTACGTCCGGCAGCTCTCGATAACGCACCAGACTGCCCTTGCCGGCATCAGCCGCCCGGGCTACGAACCTTCTGGAATGCTCCGACGGCACGCGGGAATCCGCCTCTCCATGCACGATGTAGATCGGAATCTGCAAATTGACCACCGTTGTCAGCCCGCTCCGGGACTCATACGCCATCGGATTCGCCTCCGGGCTGCACCCGATCCATACGTCCAATTCATCGCGGAATTCCCCGACCTCATCCTGACGATACCAGAGGGCATAGTCGGACATGCCGCATAAGGACGTAGCCGCTGCGAATGTGTCGGGGAATTTGCCCACGATCGATAGCGCATTGCCTCCGCCGCCGCTGCCCGCTTCGAAATACACGATATCCGGATCCAGGATATACTCCGCATAATGGCGGCGGACATAGTCGATGGCATCGATGATGTCGTAAAGCTCCCAGCCGTTACAGTCCGCCTCCCCCTCCGAGTGCGGTCGGCCGCGCATGTCGACCTCGACCCTCAAGTACGCACTCTCATCCTGCGGTTGATCCATAGGGGTGAAGCCGCGAATCCCCATATGCCAGCCATGTGTGCCGGCCAGGATATAGCCCGGCTTGGCCGGCTTCAAGATCCGGGCTGCGAGCTGGATTCCAGGCGTACGTGACGATTCGTAGTAGACGAAGTCGCAATAAGGCGATGTCTGGTTCATCTTCTCGCCCGTCTGCTTGGCCAGACGAATCCGATCCTCATATTGCTCGTACGCCATCGGGCTGCCTCCTTATTGACGGAGCTAACAGCTCCGAGATGCTAACCGGCTTTCCCTCCGCGATGGAGACGTTGGCTGCGGCACCGATCAAGAGCGACATGGCCCCCGACAAGCTCCCGGCTTGTTGGCCGAGCGGATCCGCCACATCTCCGACGAATAGCATCCGGCGCAGCCGTTCATCGCTGCCGCCATGCCCACCGGCGGCGATCGGTACGCGGTGCTCCTCGGTCTCTCCGCTGGGTCTCGTGATCCTGATCTTGAGCGCGCTATCCTGCTCCTGATGCTGGTCGCTGATCTCCATCCGGCCGGAACTGCCCTGCAGCGTAGCCTTCCAGCCTTCGACCGGACTGAATGCCACCAAAGAATACGTCAGCAGAGGCCCGCCTGCATACTGGACATGGACGGACATCGTATCGTAGATGTTGATCCGTTCGCCGAACACGCATTGGTCGCGGTAATAGCCATCCTCTTGCTCGGCTTGCAAATAGTAGCGGTTCACAAACTCATTTTTTGAGATGTCGAAATAAAACTCGCAATCGGACTTATGTTCGCATGTCAGGCAGCGATGTCCCCGCTTCTCTCGGGTAGGGCCATAGAAGACCCGCTTGCCGAAGGCGTGCACTTCCTCGGGGTGCCGGTCCAGCAGCCAGTTGACCATGTCGAAGTGATGGGTAGATTTGTGCACGAGCAGTCCTCCGCTGTACTCCATCTGCCCATGCCATCTTCGAAAATAATCCGCGCCGTGCGACCGGTCCAGGAACCATTCCAGCGCGACATGGTGGACATCGCCGATAACCCGCTGCAGCAGCAGCTCTTTGATCTTGGCTACATACGGGACATACCTCATGTTGAACGTGACCTTGAGCGAACGGCCGGTTCGCTTCTCCGTGTCGAGAATCTCCCGGCATTTCTCGGCGTCGACCGTCATCGGCTTTTCGGAAATCACGTCACAGCCCGCTTCCATTGCAGCTATGATGTAGGTGTGATGGGTAGAATCGGAACTGGCTACGACGGCCGTATCTGGCCGAACACTGTGCAACATCGTGTCAAAATCATCAAAGATCGGCACGCCCTCGCATTCCTCGCTGAGCGCCTTAGCCCGGCTGGTATTCGGATCATAGATGCCTCCGAAATGGACCGATCCTTTGAGCTCATGGACAAACGGCAATGCAAACATAGCGCGCGCCCGCCCGCCTGCTCCTACCAAGACGACTGTTTTCATGCTTGACTCCTCTCCGGATTAATGGTAATTATAGGGGCACACAAGATGGTAATCGATTTCTTTTTAAGTGTATCATAGCGCTTTCATTTTTCCAATGGCGTTTTTCATCCTTGCTCAACATTATTTTTTTGGAGGTGTGCGCTTACCCTTGTACACCCGACTCCCCACCAATTTTACTTTAAGGCGATTGCTGGATTGCACGTTCGAACAGGCACTGATGCTGCAAAATCAAGGTTTTGAGGGGTATTACACTTATACGCCGACGACAATGGATTGGCATCGTCTTGCAATGGAGTGAAAAAGCCCGTGGTGAGCCGGCGGAGATACTGGTGGAGACGGAACTCCCCCTCATCATGGCCGGAGTCAGGACACCGTGAAGTGTTGCATGCCTAAACTAATTTGCCCGTTGAGAAACGGCTGCCGCGTTCGTAGGTAGCCTTTGTGTTGTCCCACTATTCTCCGAATTATTGGAACTATCCTGCCTCTATGGAGAATCACTTATCTCTTAAATGCTCGCCTTTTCTTAGAATTTGACCATGTTACATCGTTAAAAGACAACTTACTCATGGAATCTAATTGAAGGTGAAGAAAATTGTGGGGCTGTAGAAAGCTGCAAAAGTATCCTCACCCAAACCACTCCTCTGTAAAATGTGGTTACTTCGGGATTAATGCCATTTCATTAGCCAGTATTTTAGGGGAATCCGGGGACTTAAGTGGCTTTACACATGGAAATGCCTTGCTTCGCCATGCAGGGCTGAACCTTACGGAAGCCAGTTCGGGGAAGTGGCGGGGACAAATCGTCCTTTCTAAGCGTGGTCGTTCCCGACTCCGTCGATTCTTATTTCTAGCAACCATGCGTTTGTTGATGAGCAATGGCGAGTTTCAAGCTATGCATGAACATAATGTTAGCGTTAAGAAGATGAAAAAGATGAAGTCTGTCATGAAGCTCTGTGGCAAACTTGCACGCATTTTGGTTGGAATGGCGCGAAACGGATCCGCCTACATTCCCCAAAAACATTGCCATTGGAACAAGCAGCTTAAGACGGGGTCACCATCAATACCACGTAAATTGGCTTATTCGCAGGATTTCAAAGAAAGCACGGAGTACCGGATGTGTTAAGCAAAAGGGCACTGACCCGTTCCGTTAGAAAGACCGGCCTCCACCCCTTGGATAGGTGTGACGAAGGAATGAGAGGGCTTATGACCCGTTGAGACATGGGAGCGAAAACCTCCGGGGGCGGCGTGGAGAATGCGTGCAGAATATGGAAGGATGTGGGGTGGCAAACTCCCCCTCTATTTCCGCACGCCTTCATGTTGCCGAAATCTATCTTAACGTGCCCCTTCTCATCTAATCTCTGCCCTATATGGGGTGAAATCCTGCGAATAAGCGAGTATTCGTGAGTAATTTAAATCGTACCGAGGGAGCTTAACAGGCCGCAACAAGGCGGCCTGTTCTTCATTGTGCTCTCGTACCAGTTAGTTAGATTTTACTTTATTTCCCTTGAGTTATATCGTTATTAGCTGCATCCAAGGCAACAGCCAGTTTAATCTGAAATATTTTACTTAGTCCCTTCATCCATTTCTCAATTGGATACACTTCAACTATCGGAGCAATCGAATCATCATATCGGTCCAATTCAATCTTAATAACAGAGTGAGTATCCACGAGAAAGCTATATATATCTTCACCTTGTTCTGGTGTCCATGATAAAACATGTGCTGTTTTCATTGTGGGGAATGTCTCTATGATAACGTTTAAGAATCTAAGCATGGATATATCATTGAACAAGTGAATTTTTGAGGCATTTAGTTCCTTCCGGTATGCCTGTTCTGTCATAGTCCCTTTGAGTTTCATATCCTGCCTACTTTCTTGAGCCGCTCATTATTATGAGGCTAATATCGAAATTAACATTCCCTTCTATTCTAGAGAGCCGTCAAACTATCCTGCCCTTTCATTTAATGAAGCTGCCGGGATCGCTCCTTGGCAGCTTCATGGTGGCGATATTGAACAATCGTAACCATTAGCGTAATCACCTTAAGTGACAAGGTCATCTTACCGTCTGGTAAACGAGACCTATGGCTCCAGAATCAAAGGTCTTGTTTTCGATTAGCTTAAGATTGATCTTCTCCTTGAGACCTTGGAATAACGGCAATCCCTTACCGATCAAGACGGGAGAAACCGTAATTTTATACTCATCAATTAAATCAAGCTGCATAAGGTGGTGTGCGAACCTAGGACTGCCGAGGATGACCATATCCTTGCCTGGCTGCTGTTTGAGGTTATTGATCTCTTCCTCGACATCTTCTTTCACGAGTCTGGAATTATTCCATTCGACTTTCTCCAGCGTCGTGGAAAAAACGATTTTGGCTGTCTTTTCGATCCACTCGGCATGATTCCGTTCATGCTGCGAAGCTGATGGGTTCGAAGGCACAGATGGCCAGTAACTGTGCATCATCTGATAAGTCCCACGCCCCCAAATGACAGTGTCGGCAGTACTCAGAATTTCTTTCGCGTGTTTCTCCAAATCAGCATCGTAGGAAACCCAACCAATGTCCATTTCACCATTCGGCCCTTCTACAAAACCGTCAAGCGATGCGTGCAGAAATAGAACGAGTTTTCTCATTTTCAGTTCTCCTTTGTTCATGAGGGATATCTACATTATACATTTACTACATTTTAGCATAATTCAACTTGGGTTGTTTCTTATGGATTGCTAATCCCAAACCTGCCCGTTCGTATTATGAGGTCACCAGATCTTTCTGGTCGACCTCTTTTTTGTATGGTCGTAAGATTGCGGTAGCCGGGGATCGAACGTATCTGCCCGTGGGACTTGGATCCCGAGAGCTATTCAGTTCATCCCCCCTACTTGTTCAACCATGGTTAGGCTGGTTGGGACGTTGATCCCGTATCACATGCGATAGTGTGGAAGACAAGAAGGTTAGGGGTTGCCGGTGAAATTACTTCGGGAGTGATGTCATGAATCCAGTCATTGGTTTGGATGTATCCAAGGGAGAAAGCCATGCACAAGCATTTTTAGATCGTGGAGTACCTCATGGAAAGATCTTTAGGTTTAAGCATGATCTTGAAGGATTAGGGTCTTTTCTGAATTATATGAGAGGGGTGGAATCAGCTGTAGGAATGCGTCCCTCCATTGTGATGGAAGCAACAGGCCATTATCATAGCTCCGTCGTTCAGTTTCTAGATGAACATCAGTATCTGAATATCGTCATTAATCCTTTAATCTCACATAACGCCAAGAAAACCAATTTGCGACGATTGAAGACGGATGCCGCTGATGCCCATCTATTAGGAGCGTTGTTTTATAAAGAAGAGTTTGAACCCTACAAAAAACGGGGTCAGCATCTCATGAACTTACGCTATCTAACTCGCCAGCATGAATCTTTAACGGGTATGTATGTCCAAGTAAAACTACAATTTCAGGCCATTCTAGATCAGGTTTTCCCCGAATATCATGGTGTGTTTGGTGACCTTTATTCAAAAGTTTCCCTTCGACTTCTGGCCTTACACCCGACGTCAGGAGAGGTTCTGGAACTAAATGAAAAGGAGATTGCAATAACAATCGGGAGCCTTACAGGACGCGGTAAATCGGCTTTATGGTGTCTCGAGCGCGCTCAAATCTTAGTAGCAGCAGCAAGGCGAAATCCCTTTAAAGAGACGGCTTTTTCAAGCCATCTGATCTCCATGCAGCTGCTCATCAAATTGCTTCTTCAATACCAGGACCATCTAGCAGACCTTAATAAATCGATAGAGGTCCTGGCTGAAGCGTTACTTGAATATGATTTAATCCAATCGATACCCGGAATTGGAACTAAAATTGCTGCAACAATTTTAGCTGAGATCGGGGAAATCGATCGGTTCAATCACGCAAAGAAACTTGTTGCCTTTGCTGGTATAGATCCAAGTGTTTTTTCTTCAGGCAAGTTTACAGCAACCATAAATAAAATAACTAAGCACGGTTCCAGGAGGCTTCGTACTGCCCTATATCAAGCTGTACGATGTGGTATTCGTAGTAATAGAAATAAAAAACTAAGAGCTTATTATGATAAGAAGTGTGCTGAAGGAAAGCTGTTCAAAGTAGCGATAATTGCTTGTGTGAATAAACTCATCCACTGGATTTTCGCCATCTTGACTACTAAGGAAGCGTTCCGTTTAGAGTAGGCAGAACAGGATGGGATTATATGGTATGTCTTTCCGTGCTATGTGGGACGGCTCTTTCCCATGCACTTTTTTTAGTATACCATCCCATGAATCCGACATTAATAATTAAATATTGACAAGCTATTAGCTGGAATAGCTGAACGAGGCTGCCGATTGATTTCCGACAACCTCATGATGTATGCAATACGCTCACCAAAATTTCCACCAAGGGGCATTTAATTTCTTTACTTCATTGACATCTAATTCAAGTCCATCGAACTTTATATCTGTATTAACTACAGATATCAGCAATAGATCCGTTATTTCTAATAAGGCTTCAATACTCAGTTTGCATAATGGAGTTGTAATTTGAATTATTTGTGTTGAATCACCTTGGTTATAAATAGTTGCGTCAAAATCATCACCTTGGAAATTTTTCTTTAATGTCTTTGCTTGTTCGTATGAGTTTGAGATTAAGACTCCTTTAATTCGACCCTTATCCCCTGTTTTTATATCCATCTCACGTAGTTTCTTCCAAAGTGCTTTCGTGAGTTCATGGTGTTTTAATCTTTCAGTAGAGTCGATTAATTCGATTTCTGCATAACCACTCATTTATGTATCCCCCGATTTAATAGGAATCTGCTCGGTCCGGGTTAATGTGGGTCCCGCTGATCAGCAGTAGTTCAACAGTTATTTAAAAAAGACAAGCTACATAATCAAAAGGTTCTACCCCTGTTATCGGTGCTTTTGAATCTTTATTGAAGGCATTTCCTTGATGGCCATAGTAAGAATCCTGCCCGATAGCTTAACAAGGCTGCCGATCAACTTTCTCGACAGCCTGACAAGGAACCGCATTTGGTTCCTTGTTTTATTTATACTCCATAACCCAGTACTTTTCTTCGCCCGGACGGCCTTCCTCAACAACCTTCTTCCATCCATTGCGTTCATAAAATGTCAATGCCTTATGGTTTTTAGATACGCATTTTAATCGCATCGGTTTGTTCATTTTATCGTCAGCTGCTTGCAGCAAACGACTGCCGACTCCTTTACCGGAGCAATTCGGGTGAACAAAAAGATTATGAATGAAGTTATCCGGCAAATACAAGGAGGTAAAGCCCATAAGGATACCGGCATCTTCTGCTATGATGATGAATTCGTCCTCCGTATGCTTGTCAAAATCCTCCAAAGTCATTTCAATAATATTGTCCCATACGAAGGTATTGCGCCGTGATTCGAGATACAGCTTTCTTAGTTCAGGGTAATCCCCTTCATGAGCCTCTCTAATATTCAATTGCTCACTCCCTCTGCACTGAAGATTTGATGTGATATATGCCTCTATAGCCTGTTCGTCATGATGCTATCGTACCCGTTAGCTTAACGTTTCGTGGCCAAAGAAAATAAAGTATTAGACTGGGTTGGGTTATTTGACGCTGTTTCAGAGTTTGAAAAACATCAGGTATTGAAAAATAAGTTTTAGACTGACCCCAATATTTTCATCGGCGGCAACTCTGGACGAGAAAATAAAGTATTAGACTGCGGCTGTGTTGTTGAACTAACGTACCTTAGTTGAACGGAAAAAAGTATCTTTATATACTAAAAGTGAGACCCTTAAATCTTAAGTAATCTTCAGCTTGTTTAATTCTTGTTCCATTATACTCAACAAAAAGTTCATAACGTCTCTTTAACCATTCAAATGACCTATCCGTGATGTTTGTAATTGTACATGTATGAGTGATCCGGTAGGACGTCCAAATTTTTTTGAAAATATCCCAACCTTTATTTCGCCTGGCACACTATTTGATTGTCAGGAATTACAGATGCAACTGCGGAGGCGAAAGATGGATTCGATCGGGAAGAACGGAAAAGAAGCGGCGGAAGCGATTCGGAGCTATGTCAAACCGATTTTCGGTTTTGCGTTGAACCGGGTCAAGCAGCGGGCGGAGGCGGAAGATCTGGCTCAGGAGATTATGCTGCAATTGTTGAAATCCTTCTCCGGGGTGCGGGACATTCGATGCCTGGAGGCTTACGTCTGGACGGTTGCCCGATACACTTGGGTGAATTGGTTGAAAAAGCGTGCGCACGCTCCCCAAGCGATCGA
The DNA here is from genome assembly GCF_046244365.1 of Paenibacillus litoralis. Classification (NCBI taxonomy): domain Bacteria; kingdom Bacillati; phylum Bacillota; class Bacilli; order Caryophanales; family Paenibacillaceae; genus Paenibacillus; species Paenibacillus litoralis. The sequence goes on from NZ_CP176395.1 coordinate 7,303,208, forward strand.
AATCAACGGCATGTCCGAACTGTCGGCCGACTGTTCCCGGGAGCCGCTTGACCGGCTGCTGGTAACCGAAGCTTACCGCGAGCTGCGCCGGGAAGTCGCGTTTCTGTCCGACATCCATCGCCGGATCGTGGTCATGTATTACTACGACGAGCTTAAAATCGGCGATATCGCGATTGCTCTGAACATTCCTGTCAACACGGTGAAGTGGCATCTGAGCGAGGCCAAAAAGGAGTTAAGGAAAGGGATGAAACGTATGCGCGCAACAGGAACTTTGAGTGTCAATCCGGTCAGCATGGGGGAAATGGGCCATTCCGGTTCGGCCGGCAGACTGGGCGAAACCAACGATTTTCTTGGACGCGCCTTGGCGCAAAATATCGTTTACGCGGCTTATCACAAGGCGCATACCGTCCATCAAATCGCGGAGGAGCTCGGAATGCCGCCGTCTTTGCTGGAAGGCGAAGTCCGGCACCTGGCCGATTACAATTTTCTCATCCAAACCTCTCCCGGCAAATATCAAAGCAATACCATCGTCTGGGACCTCTTCGAGTTGGCCGTAGCTGGTCATCGATTCTGGCAAGAGTGCGCCGCCGAAGTGGCCGATGTTCATTTCGACGCGTTAATTGAAGTTCGCCGGCAAGTCGAGGATAGCGGAGTGTACGTTCCGGACGGCGACTATAACTTCCTGCTCTGGACCTTGCTGCCCAAGAACGTCGAGGAGCAATCCTGGCGGAGCATGCCGGCGGGCGACAACTTCGATGCGGTCGCGCCGATGCGAAAGGACGGAGGGCAGTATATCGCCTATGCGGCGTTGAACCGGAGCCGCAATGCCGATCCGGGTTTTGATCTGAGTAGTTACGTCACCTTTGGTCCGAGCATCCGCTACGTCGAAGACAGTCCCTTATACTTGTGGCAATTCAATACGTACTGGAGCGACCGCCAGGTGGATTGGCGTTTCCTGGAATATCGGAATGTCGAGGTTTGCCATGCGTTCCAACAAGGGGAACTGCCCGACAACGAAGGGAACAGCGAGCAATATTCGTTCCTGCTGGAGAAGGGGTACATCCGCAAGACGGAGGAGGGGTACAAGTTCAATGCGGTTTGGATCGACTCTCCGCAAACGCTGGATCGGTTGAACAAGGCAATGCCGGATTTGTCCGCCCTGTATGCGCCTGCTGTCGGCAAGCTCTACGATAAAATGCTCAAGCTGTTCCTGCAAAATCAGCCGAGTCATTTGGAGCCGCAGATTGCTTACATGGTGAGAGGCAATACCGGTGGAGGCCGGTTGGTCGCTTATATTTTGAAGCATTTGATCGATAACGGAAAGCTGAAAGCGCCGTTGCCGCACCAGAGGAAGACGATTACAACCTGGATGGGGCCGGTCAAGTAAGTCGGGTGCGGAAATGGATACGAAGAATGGCCGTTCCCGTGTGGTGGTGGCCATTTCACGCAATACTCTGTCCAACGAAGTGATTAAAACATCGCTATTGACCACGGCCCCCTCCTGAACTTATGAAAATGATCAAAAACCACCCATGACGCACGTTGGTCAAGACCCTTATTTGTGGACATTGTAAAAAAGCCCTAGGCAACAAGCTGGCGTCGGTACTCAAACGGCGTCAGCTTGTTTAATTTTCTCTGTGCTCGTTCCTCGTTATAAAAGCGGATGTATTCCTCAATTCGCCTTTGTGCTTCCTCGATACTTCGGATATCATAGGGATAGAGAGCTTCTACTTTCAAATGTGAAAAGAAGCTTTCCATTGAGGCATTGTCATAACAATTGCCTCGTCGAGACATGCTGATTTGGGCGCCAACCTTTGGCAGCATGTCGTGGTATGCATGGGACGTGTACTGGCTTCCCTGATCGCTGTGAACGATCAGTCCAGTCACGTCTTTATGCGTTTCAAATGCTTGTCTAAACGTTTCTAAAACAAGTGGATTATCGTTACGCCTGCTCATATGGTAGGCCACGATTTCACCGTTCCAAAGATCCTTTACGGCGGATAAGTAAATCCGATCGTCGAATACACGATATTGTGTAACATCGGTAACCCATTTTTGATTGGGGCCATCGGCCTTGAAGTTCCGTTGCAGCAGATTCTCAGCTATTCTCCCGTCCGATACAGCTGCTTCATAGCTTGTTCGGTAGACATACTTTCGACGGATGATTACCTGGATTCCTAGCTCCCGCATGAGGCGTAGAACCTTCTTGTGATTCACGATAAGACCATATTGACGATACAATTCATCTTGAATGCGACGATACCCCACAGTCCCGTTGCGTTGCTCATAGATGGCCAGGATCTTGCTCTTTAGTTCACCGTCGGCATTTTCTGCAGTACGCTTCAAATAGGCATAGTAACCGCTTCTGCTTATCCCTAAATATGCACATAGCCCCTTAACGCTTTGTTTTTCCTTTCGTTCATCGACGACGTAGTGCCTGTCCTGTAACCCTCCCGATTCAAGATTTGTAACCACTTTTTTAGGACGTCCACCTCTAACTGCAGCCGTCGTATTTGGCGTTCCTGTTCGGTCTCAATCTTAGAAGGATTCCCCCGCTTATCCTTGAATCCTGTCATCCGGCATTCCCGATACTTCCTCATCCACCTTTTCACACGGTCCTTATCTTGTATGCCCAAATGTTCCGTGATCTTTCGGTAGCTCCATCCCTCTTCGACATGAAGCCGAATGCACCGTGAGAGGTCAGATGCTCCACATACTCAGCAAGTGGAAGAAATTAGTATGCAGTAGGTATATGTATAATTAAATTCCTTATTTCAAGATCTATTCAGCAAAACTGCCCGTTACTTTAATGAACATCAAATAGGAGCTGTCCTTGCGACAGCTCCACACTAACGTACCCGTTAACTCAATCGTAATTGAGCGTTAACCACGATTCATGGGGAAAGTCAAAGTATCGTTCTTACTATTCCATAAATAAAATCTCTCGGAATTGTTGTTCAAACTCCCCTAAACATCTTACCGCCTCACCTACCGCGTACCAGTCTCCTCGGACGGCAAGAGAATGGCAATTACCAAACATTTCGGATTGTTTTAATTTCAACTCGGACAGTTTGGGGTTCTCAGGTTGAAAGAACTCGCTATAGTTCAATGCTCTCCTTGCACCAACTTGAAACGCAAAATGGGTTAAGTGACCTTGAAGTCCTGGTTCTATCCTTCCTTCCTGAACATGACGTTGCAAGGTCGTAAAAGCATCGGTCCCCGTTATCCAACCGTGTTCCAAAGCACTTCGATCCGCATCCAAATACACTTCTCGGAAGTAAAGTATGGCTTCGCGATACATTTCGTTTGATGTTCGTTGTCGCAGCCTTACAGGTGCGGTCCAATAGTGATAAGTAAGATCGCTTGGATATAACCGGTACTGCAATCGATCTGTTTTACTTGCGTGGATCAAGTCGCTAATCGGCAGAGTGGCAAAAGGATACCCGGCCGGATCATGCAATTGAACCCACCTGTCCTCCAGCCTAAAAGCCAACACATAATGGTCGCAACCATGTAGATAGTGATGATTCGGCATATAGCTCAGGAAACCCATATCGAGCGGACCGATCATGATCGGGTGTTTATTAAGCTCCGCCGAAATTTGCTCGACCAATCCAGTTTTATCCGTCCCTGAACATTCCTTGTATGTAAATCCTAACATGTCCAGTGCTTTGCTAACCCCTAGATGAGGAATGCCATTGGAGAAAAAAATCATGTTGTCCTCTTCAAACCAAACAGCCCCTAGGCCTATACCCGTCAACACCTCGATGAGGCTCGGAGGAACCTGTTCCCCGATGCTATCAAGCAGCATAGATGTGGAATTCGCATAACAATACGCACCGTTTCCAACATATGTAAACAAAACATCTCATCCTTTCTCTATGGGCAGGCAAAAATCAAGGATGACTACCGCTCCTTGTAGCTCAGTATGGTATATCTCCAGACAAGGCCGGTTTGCCAATAAATAATCGCTGTCCGGAAGCCATCGTCCGTACATGTAGTCTACGACATGTCCAAGCTGAGCTATCACTTCCTCTTCGGAGCTTACATTCGTAAGTCTGATCGTATAGACTGCATATAGGCCGGCCGTAACGTCCTGAATGTCCACTTCCTCATGACCAAAGCTGTCCGAGATCTCCGCAGGGATGGTGTATGCCGCATCATATCTGCATTTGTCGCTCACCGTAATATCCGGATTATCATACATAATTCCGATTTCCATCGATTTACGTAAATCTAGGTTGTTTTGCTTTAGCCACGCTTCGGCTTTGTTAAAAGCCTCGACGATCTCCTTGCTAAGTACGCCCTTGCTAAACCCATAACTGTTTCGAACATAATCGACATGAAGCTCCGGCAGCCTCTCGATCCTTACCCGTTCTACATCCATTTGATGGTCGACTCCGTTTGCTACGTTTCCAGCATAACTCTCTTCACCCAAAAGTTCTTGCCTGTTCTTGCGGCAAACTTGACGATTCTTGCGATGTTGTTGATTTTTACGATAATTTCGCGCACTAACTCCGAAATGCTTGGAGAATGCCCTTGAAAAAGTGGATAAGGACGTAAAGCCGAAGGCATAGGCGATATCCGTAATCGATAAATCGCTTCGGTTCACCAAATAATGCGCGCTTTTCTCGATGCGGATCCGTTTTACAAACTCGTTTACGTTCTCACCGACCATTGCCTTAAAAATGCGGTGAAAGTGGAAAGGGGAGAACGCCGCTATTCGCGCTAGTGAGGCTAAAGAAAGGTCCTCTTCTATGTGATTCTCAATGTAATTCATGACTGTATTGATCCGGCTTATATAGTCTCCTCGGTTCATATTCCCTCGTGTTATCGTTTGCGTAGAACCGTGGTTCATGTTCTTACGCTGATTGTCCTCTGTCAAATAGTTCGTTTACTTGGTTACGAGTTCCTGTGAAAAAGGCTGCCATCATGCCGCCAGCCTTTTAAGTTGTTTATTGAGCAAACGTACCCGTTAGCACAATTATACGATTTAGTCCTAGTGTTTATTAAGGATGTACTCATTGAAGCATTAAAACGTAAAATAAACGTTTGGCAACTACGAGACGGTATCGATGAAATGGAAGCAACCATTGAGCGTCTTCGGGCAGAGAGACTTGACCTGCGGGAATAGATACGCAGCGGCACACTTAGACTAGAAAATATTGTCTAAAGTTGCCGCTGTAATATTTTAACTATCGTTCCCCGTTTAATAATATTTCAATTAACTGGTTTGGATTATTAAATAAAAATGTTGGGTTTAGTGGGGAAAGCCTTCCAAGTTTACCTTCTCCCCAAAGAGCCGCAACGCTAGTCATGTTTGCGGCATGTGTGGCTTGTATATCTGTCGGCTGGTCTCCAACATACAAACACTGCTTTGGCTGTATATTAAGTTTTTCTGCTAATTGTAATAAAGGAACAGGACTTGGTTTAAAATCAAGACAATCTTCCTTTGCCAAAACTGCCTCAAAGAAAGAAAACAACCCAGTGTTTCGTAATTCTGTCTCTGCATTTTGTTTTAATTTAGAAGTGACAATCCCAAGTTTAAATCCATTTTCATGGAGGATTTTAATCATTTCCCGAATCCCATGATATTCTTCAATCAGATGATTATATTTTCTATAATAGACTAATGTTTCTTCAATAATCTCTTCTTTTTCGGAAGATGATAAAAATGGGAATACAATATCTAAAGCGTTAAACGGTTTTCCGAGTAAGAATTGTTTTTCAGTTTCGTTCATTTCTCGATTTAAGACTTTTTGAATCCCGTAATTATACGCTTCTGTACCCAGTCCCTCACTATTAATTAAAGTACCGTCCAAATCAAAAAAAATACCTTTAAATCGGCTCATCTCAACTCAGCTCCCTCTCTCATCTCAACTCAACTTTTCTCAAACCTGTTCCCAAATATATCCTACTTCCTTATTATAGGCGATGGTCATTTGTAACTACACGGATATTACTATACCCAGCCATTACCGTGCTATATGCTGTTTCCGGCAATAATTTGATTTACAGTTCGTAACGCAGAAGAGATCGCACCTTCAATCCAACCGGGAAAAAGACTTGTATTATCGCCAGCAAAGTAAATTCTACCTTGTTCGGCAGACAGTGTTGGGAGCATTCGAATCATCTGTTTCGGCTTATACCAAGCATACGCACCTCGAGAGTAAGGATTATGATCCCAAGAAAAGACCGTCCCACCTTCATAATTATACGACAATTCAGGAAGCACCAGTTTGATTTCTGATACAGCTGAATTAAAATTACCAGCTCTAGATATTTCTCGCGCCGATTCACCGGAGGAGTACGAACAAATTAACCCTCTCCTTGATGTCGTTTGAGTGAATGTAGCATCAAGCAACCAACCAATTTTCAGATCCGTATTTACTGTAGTAAAGGAACTTAAATTGTTCCAGAATCTAGTTCTGCTTTGTATGACGGTACGCGTAACGGAAGTTGAAAGTTGATTTTGAATGACATCATTTTTTTCTTTGCTAAGTGGCGGAGAAAAATGAATTGTACGCAAGACTGTAGAGGGAATGGCCACAATGACCCGATCACAGCAGATAGTGAAAACTTCGCCGGAATTATTAAAATGGATAGTTACTCCTTTATTACTATGTTCAATATGCGTCACAGCACATCCATAACTGATATTAGAGCCAATTGTAAGGGCAAGCTTTTTCGGTAGTTGATCCATTCCACCTACTATAGTCTTTGCACTTCTTTCGGAACTGGCCATTTTTAGGTCAAGCAGTCGCTGTAATGCAGATACTTTGCGAATACCATCACCTAACATCTGCATATATCCGATTTCAAACAGCTTAATCGCACCCGAAGATGCTCCTTGACCTTTAAGATATTCTTCCATTGTCATTGAATCGAGCTGTGCCGCTTGTTTTGTGGGCCAGCCCGGCAAAAAAGGATTACCCGTCGCTTTAAGCCCCGGCTTGAGATACTTTTCCAACATTCCCGCATATCCTAAAATTCTTTCCTCGGCTGTAAGTGAAACAGGCCATAGTGCAGGTTCAGCCGGAGAATCTATTATTAATCTCCCGTCGATATATGACAAACTTCTATTGGGGACTGGTAAATTTATTAATTGAACCCCGGCTTGCTGGGCATAACTCAATGTGAGAAAATGATGCGCTCCAATGAAGGCAGCCCCGATTTCGCAAAACAATCCGTCGGCAAATTGATCCCGCATCGTGTATATGCGACCACCCGGTTGACTATTTGCCTCTAATAAACGCACGTTATATCCTTGTTTCATAAGCTCCAAAGTGCATACCAAACCCGCCATCCCTGCCCCAATAACTACAATGCGCTCAGGAAAACGACCTATTACCATAAAATCCGATTCCTCCAAATATTACTTTTATATACATCATGTGTGTTTATAATCCTTTAGTTCCTAGGCACTTCTTATTATTCTATGCTGCCCGTTACTTCAATAAAACAATAGAGGAGCTGCCTGAAGCAAGCTCCTCCACTATCGTTCCCGTTAGTTTACCTTACTCCATGGATTTCGCCAGCTCTACCATCATTTCCTTAGCTGAAGGTTGTGCCGGCAGCTTCGTTCTGTTTTGCTATTCAACTAAGTCTCAGATCTCAACATTATTCGAGAATTGTGAATGCACGGGAAGATTTGCATAGTGCATAGGTTATTTTAGGGCTTAATAATTGCTTCCAGAGCTTCTGCGGCTATGGTCTTGGCTGCCTCATTACCATGTTCAGTACTCTCCACAATGGTCTGCAGCGCTTTCTTCGCGATCTCCAGCTGTTCGGTTAAACGGTCAGCAATTTGTGCGATTTCGATGGTAAAATCGTCTGTTAACTCGCCATTACCTATTAAAACAACCGCAGTAAATTCGAATCTATTCTTAATCTTTATACATCTCCTTCAGGTTGGGTGAACTAACGTACCCGTCAGTTCAACAATTTTGTATTTTTCCTTAAATTAAAAATGATTTTGGCGAACCCTTCCAGGGCGGTATTATATTGTTCATGGTTAAGGAATATTCTGAATAGGGATGACTTAGTTTATTTTTCGAAATTGAGAGGCGGTGATTCTTATGAAGAGATATTTATCGATGATGGGAAATTACTTGCTCTATTTGGCAGTCATCATTTTAGTGATCTTCCTCTATAATACCGTCATTGATCCTGTCTTAGGATGGGGGCAGTTCGGAAAAGGAACGAACATCCCGATCCAGGTATTCATGGTACTTGTAATTACGATCGCTCTTTCCGCCATTGTTTACACCATTAAATACCGGCTTTTGAAACAGACACCGGGAAGCTTTTGGAGACTTTGCGGCTTCTCGCCGATCAGTCCGAGCTTTTCAGTTCACATGATCACAATCGGGCTGGCGTTCACTTTATTAAATGCTGCCACCATGAAACTACTTCTCTACTACAACATCACAACGTTCAATGAATTCACAGAGGAATATTACAACTCTGTTCCTTTCCCTTACTTAATCGTTTCCTCCGTGCTCACCACTTCTCTTGAATTGATCCTGTTCATCGGAATCATGTTTAACGAAGCCCGGAAACATGTACCCGTATTCTGGCCAATTCTGGTCATCGCCCTGATTATTGCGGCGTTGCAGCCGGGAGGAATTGCGATGCAGCTTCTGGGAGTAGTGTTAGGATTCATTTACGGATACGTCTATGCACGCTTTTCATCCATATGGTCCGCTATGCTGATTGGGATTGTGTTTAACATCAGTCTGTTCGGCATGAAAAAAATCGGTTGGCTCGATTCCATGGAGAACATGTCGGAATTCACCCTTATAGTGCTTGCAGCAGTCATGGGGCTGTATCTTATCTTTAGCACCCTCTTTTACTGGAGAAAACCAAAAGCAAGGTAATGTAATCTTTTTGACTACCTATTTTATTTAGCGTGGGGTTTACCGGGTTTACCAAGGTTACAACTATTTGATTTCAGACCAAAAGAAAAACCACCTTATCATTAGGCGGTTAATTCCGAACTATCGTACCCGTTAACTTAGTCAACTGTACCAGACCGCCGATTAATGGAACTTTTAAACATATACCTTATTCCTTTACCAGCTAGTGTTTCATCAGCAAATCTTGGTATAACATGAAAATGGGAGTGGGATATATGTTGTCCTCCAGTTGAGCTACAATTCCACCCAAGGTTATATCCTTGTGGTTGAAAATTATCATCTAAATAATTCTTGACCTCTAGAAGAAGCGACTGAGTTGCATTCCACTCTTCTGGTGTAAGGTCAAATGCTGTCTCTCTATGGTTTTTTGGCACAATCACACCAGCACCTTCAAGTTGACTACCCTTTATAATTGATTCTTCAAGTTGTATAAACATACAATGTTCATTTTGTAAAACAACTCTTTGAGATGGTTCTAACTCAATATGGCAAAATACGCATTTCTCTTCCATTTCAAGTCTCCTGTTGCGAATGTTGTTATATAAACTTTACCTATTAGGAAACACGAATTCAATGTATAAATTGGTTAAAAATAACTGCCCGTTACTCAAGCGAAAGGCTGCCGATTACCGGCAGCCCTAGTTGAGCAAACGTGTCCCGATAGCGTAACAAATGCAGGAATTTGTAAAATATTATTATCTTAAGTACTCAACAACTAGGAGTGAATCATCTCCACCAGCTTCAGCATGATTTATAAGGGGGATACCGTGAGGGCCAAGTGAATTTTTAAGATCAGGATTATCAGTAAGCATTGCAATGACAATATCGATCTTCCCTAACATTGCAGCTGCAAAAAGATCAATGCGTGCCCCTTTACTTAAAAGAAAACTCGCAATGTCTTTTCTACCCATATGAGCGGCAGCACCTAATGCAGTCTCCCAATCACCATTTCCCCAATCCCAACTTGCATTTATAAGGCCTGGTTCTTGATCGAGTAGTTGTTTAATCCTTTCTAAGTCACCATGGGCATTACCTACGAACTCTTGTACTAGTTCAGGATTAATAGATTGTTTGTGTTCCATTAATAATCTCCTTTGTTTTTTAGTTTATTTTAAGAGTTCAGCTGACTCGAGATGCCTATTTAATATTGCTACTGTATATGCAGTTTCCCCACTATCGTTTAATGTGGTTTTATCAGCATTATTTTCTAATAGAAGCTTAATGATCGAATCCCTACCTAAATACCCAGCAACATGAAGTGGAGTATACCCTAAACGCCATTTCCCTTCACATTTAGCATTAATATCTGCTCCACTAGCAATAAGGGTTCTTACAATATGCTCGTGATTACCAGCGATTGCCGCGTGTATCGCCATGTTGTTTAAGTTCTCATCTTTGCTCCTTGCGTTTACTTCTGCACCACGATCCAATAAAAAAATAACAGTCTCTTCATTACCAAAATGGGACGCTAACCCTAGTAGAGTAAAGCCATCAATACTATAACTGTGTAAAAGTTCAGGTGATTTCTCCAATAGCTTCTTAAGTTGGGCAATGTTACCGACGGCTGCTGCTTCGAAAATACTTAGTTCAGCACCGTTACTAATTAGCAATTCTTTAATCTCATTTGTACGATAATAAGCGGACATGAGAACTGCTGTTTCTCCCTTATAATTGCTTGCGTTTACAAGCATCGCATCTTTATTTATTAGTTCAGCAACTTTTTCGAGATCGTTTATTTTTACAGCCTCAATCATTTCATTTTTTAGTTGATGAACATTATCTGCAAGGCGCTGAGCCTTCACTAAAAGATCTTCTGATGATTTAATACCAGCACTAATGAAATGGGAAACTGCACGAGAGCGATTTGATTCTAATCCCGATTCAATTAACAAATCAACAGCACGTAACGATATTTCATCTAAGCGGATAGATATAACTACACTCTGTTTCTTATTTTGCATAAGGATCTCCATTTGTATTATATATTACAAAATTACAATATCACATTTCCATTTTTTGTTCAACTCTTCTGCCAAATAGCTTAATGGACAACGGCAGCCGATCGTGTGGCCGGCCGCCGTCATGACTTGATTGGACTATCGTACCCTTTAGTTTAAAAGTCCCAATCTTAATATCATTAAGTCTTCATCGAAATACTGTTCATCAAACTTTAAAGCATGTGGTTCTATACCGTAAACTTCAAACCCCAGCGAGACATATAAGCGTTTTGCTGATTTGTTATTAGACACAACCGTCAAATGAATCTGTTCCAACCCTTCACATTCTTTTGTTGCTCTTTCAATCAAGGCTAATAGAAGGGCTTTACCTACCCCCCGTCCTCGAAATTGAGGCTCTACGTACATACCGTAAATGTTTCCTTTATGTGCCGTCTTAAGCCTGTTTTCACGTGAAAAATTGACAATGCCAACTAATGTGTTACTGTCGTCAAAACATCCCAATGTAAATTGATCTTTTGTATGGTGTATCCTTTCTATAATGTGCCCCAGTGGTTTAGTTTCTTCTTGCTCATACGTTGATCCAAATGCATCGGGGTCATTTTTCAATGCACGCAACCTTACTTCTCTATACACTTGGGCATCAGAGTCATTCAACAGACGAATGTTCATTAGTCACTTCCGATCATTTATCAAATTGTTCTAAATAAAACTAGCGGATTGAAGTAAACTCCCCTTTACTTCAACGGAAAACGACAACTTATCGTCTCGCCGGTTACCGTCGTTTATTGATGGAACTCTCGTTTTCCGTTAACAAAACAAAAAGGTTGTTTCTAAACCTAACGAGATTCACCCTAGAGTCGCCATAAAAAGCTTCAATTGCTCCAACTGTCTTTGGTAAGTCTCCATGGTCCCTTTTCCTTCTAATAAGCGGTTACGGTGATACCAGTAACTATCAAACTTTCTTGAAAGTACAGCAACTTCCAAGACATTAGGGTCAACGCTCCCTCCCCCCCCATATTCATAAGCTTTAATTATTTCCGTTATTAATTTGTCTTGTTCACTTAGATTTGAGTAATTAAGTAGCGTAAGAACCACAGATGCTAGATCTAACAACGCCGGGTCTACACTGCAAAATTCTAAATCGAGTACACCGATTAGTTTGGTATGATCCTCCTTAATTCGAAGATTGTAGTGCGTAAAATCCCCGTGTATTAACTGAACAGGCAACGCTTGAATTCTATTGAAATTTGAGGACAATCGTTGCGCTGCAGTTTTAATGAGAAGGATGTTTTCCTCTTCAATATCCTTAACCGCTGAGTCCTCGCGTATGACCCAAGATAAGTTACCGATCCCAGAAACATACGTTTCTACGGTTCTTACCACTTGTGTACTTGTTACCGCAAAGTCTGCAGGGACTTCACGAAGTTTTCTATGGAAATGACCCAAACCGTATGCAATTATGGGGTACAACTCAGCACTTTCTTGTGACGGCATTATTCCTTCCATGTGTTTACTTAATTTCCATAGATGTGTCCCATCATCGTAAAATCGGGTACCTCTTGTAGTTCTTATAACCTCCGGAACAAATAATATCATGTCGGGATCTCTGACTTGATTAATAGAAAGATATTCATATAATTCCAACTCGCGAATGACTCGATTCACTTCATCTCTATTGTATCTAGCAAGCCAGGGCCCATCCCCCACTTGCCATGTAGTGTTGTTTCCTCCAATCCATTCCTTATTTATTTCCGAATCTATGTTCCACCCAGCCTGTAATACTTTTTGCACCTCATTAGTCATTCTCATCGCACCTCATATCCGGTTAATTTCTTGAAATCTGCCCTCTTCAATCATCAGGGAAGTGCATCAAATTGAACTCACTCATCTTGTTAGTTACATAGGTTTTAATGATATCGATGATTGCGTAGTGGAGGGTGTCAGTCTTGTTCAAGCTCACTAGAAATATAAAATCTGTACTATTTTCCCCTGCTCAGTCGATATAATCAAACCACACAATTTCAGTCTACCAGTTACTCCTTTTATTGGGCAGACAAAAAATACTTAAAGTTGAACTATCCTGCCCGTTCGTATTATGAGGTCACCAGATCTTTCTGGTGGACCTCATTTTTGTGTGGTCGTAAGATAGCGGTAGCCGGGGATCGAACGTTTCTGCCCGTGGGAGCTAGATCCCGAGAGCTATACAGTTCATCCCCCCTACTTGTTAAACCATGATTAGGCTGGTTGGGACCATGATCCCGAATCACATGCGATAATGTGGACGACAAGAAGGTCAGGGGTTGCCGGTGAAAATATATTGGGAGTGATTATGTGAATCCTGTCATTGGTTTGGATGTATCCAAAGGGGAAAGTCATGCGCAAGCTTTTGCAAACAAAGGAACGCCCTATGGAAAGATTTTTCGTTTTAAACATGATCTTGATGGTCTTGCGTCTTTTCTTCGTTATGCTCAAGATTTAGAATCCTTTACGGGGAAACGTGCGGCCGTCATATTAGAAGCAACAGGTCATTATCATAGTCCAGTTGTTCAATTCTTGGATGAGCATCAGTTTCTGCATATCGTCATTAATCCGTTACTTTCCCACCAAGCGAAAAAGGCAAATTTACGCAAGGTAAAAACGGATGCCGCTGATGCATACCAATTGGGAGAAATGTTCTACAAAGAGGAACTGGAGCCTTACAAAAAACGAGGCCAATATCTGATGAATTTGCGTTACCTGACAAGGCAACACGAGTCTCTCACGGATATGTACGTTCAAGCAAAATTACAATTCCAAGCGGTGCTGGATCAAGTGTTCCCGGAGTATCATGGCGTGTTTGGTGACCTTTATGCTAAGGTCTCCCTTCGTTTCCTGGCTCTTTATCCAACGTCACAAGCGGTGCTAGCAATGTCCGTGGAAGAAGTCAAGACACACATTCAGAATCTTGCGGGATATGTGAATCCCAACTGTTGGACAATAGAAAGGGCGCAAAAGCTAATGGCTGCAGCAAAGCGTAATCCCTTCAAGGAGATAGCTTTTCCAAGTCATTTAATATCGATGGAACTACTCATCAATTTACTTCTTCAATACCAAGAGCATCTATCCAAACTTGATCAGTCAATAGAGGAGTTGGCTCAAGAATTATTGGAATATGATTTAATGCAATCGATCCCCGGTATTGGAACTAAACTTGCGGCAACAATTTTAGCAGAAATCGGGGAAATCGATCGGTTCGATCATGCAAAGAAGCTGATCGCATTTGCGGGTATTGATCCTAGCGTTTTTTCTTCTGGAAAGTTTACTGCTACTCGAAATCCAATTACTAAACGTGGTTCTAGAAAGCTCCGAACAGCCTTATACCAAGCTGTTCGTTGTGGTCTGCGAAGCTCACGCAACAAAAAATTAAGGGCTTATTACGATAAGAAACGTGCTGAAGGCAAACTGTTTAAAGTAGCTGTGATCGCTTGTGCAAATAAACGAATCCACTGGATTTATGCCATCTTAACCAAGAAAGAAGCTTTTCGCTTAGTCTGAATTAGCAACCCTTAGCCATTGAGGGAAACCTTCCCATATAATGCGGGACGGTTATTTGTTGTCCCCTTTTACGAGTATACCACCCTTCATTTCGTTCATTAATTATTAAATATTGACAGCCTATTAGCTGGTATAGTTCAATAAAATGAGCAGGCTTCGGTAGCCTGCTCAACAATATGTGGTATTCAAACATCAGGAACTTTACCATAAGTAACGGCAAGGTTTACGATGATTAAACATAAAAACAACCCTCCGTCTTGCCTAGAAGGGCTGTTGATTGACCTTATAAGTGTGATCCGCCCGTGGCATCAACCATCTGTCCAGTAATCCAACGGCCGTCCGATGACGAGAGGAAAACCACGATGTCCGCAATATCCGAAGCTAGTTTGCTGGCTTTTCTTTTAAAATCGATTTACAAATTAGGTTTTAAAATACTTCTTACAATTATTTCTTCTTGCCGATTAAACACAACTTTGTATCAGTGACTTTACTTTTCGAGGTCTTCTGCTTCATGAAAATTCCTCAGCACCTTTTTGGCTTCGTGACGGTCTTGAACTTGAAGCTTATTTAATATATTCGTGACATGGTTGGCGATCGTTTTCGCGCTCAAATGCAGACGGGATGCAATTTGTCCATTCGAGTATCCGTCCGCAATCAGCTCAAGCACCTCCGTCTCTCGGCCCGTCAGTTCGGAGAGCGCCGGATTTAAGGGCTGTGCCTGCTTCGGCATCGTAAAATAATGCATCATGCGTGCTGCGATATCGGAGCTGAATACAGCACCACCGCCACCAACTATTCGAATGGACTGCAGCAGCTCCATTTCCCCAGCATCTTTAAGTACATAACCTCGTGCTCCCATTTGCATGGCCATAAAAACGGACTTGTCGTCTTTTAGCATCGTTACGATGAGTATTTTTTGTTCAGATTGCTTCTCCCTGATCATTCTCGTCGCTTCGATACCGTTAATGCCAGGCATCCGAATGTCCATGACAATGACATCAGGCCGCAGGGAAAAGGCCAACTGCACCGCTTCTTCCCCGTTTGAGGCTTCTCCTACTACTTGCAAATCTTCTGTAGTTCCAATTAAGTTGCGCACGCCTCCGCGAAATAGCGGATGATCGTCTGCGAGCAAAATTCTCACTTTATTTCCTCCCCACGCAGTAGCGGCAGCAGCGCCATTACACGCGTACCGCCAGTTTCCAATCTTTCAAATATGCATTGACCGCCAAGCTCCCCCGCTCTCTCGCGGATTGAGGTCAGTCCGATGCCACCATTTCCTGATGACTTCATAGGAACAGGAAGGCCTTTCCCGTTATCGATGACTTCGACTTGCAGCTCTTGCGCCGGCGTCAACCGTATATGTACATCACAAGCCGTTGCCTCAGCATGCCTTATGACATTAACTAATGACTCTGTTACGATGCGATACACCGCTACCTCCACCGCTGCCGGCAAAGCTGGAAGCGCCTCCAATACGTGTAATTTCACACATATCGGGTCATTATGCAGTGTAGCTGCCATTTGACCGGACGTCTTCAAGATCTCGTCAATGCGTGCCTCAATAGAGCCCAACAGCCCAAACTCGTCCAGCGTCGGCGGGCGCAAATCGTGTACCATTGTACGGATTTCGTTTACGGTCGTTCGGATGACCTGCCTCAGCTCTCCCAGTAGCCCGATCGCCGTATCCGGACTTTTTCGAATATACTGTTCCGCAGCCGCTACGTTAAACGCGAGCGACATCAGACGCGGCGCAAGATCGTCGTGAAGATTTCTTCGGATTTGCCTTCTCTCTTCCTCACGAGCAAGCACCAAACGTTCGCGCGATTCCTGCAAATCTTTGGCCAATAGTTCCATACCAGCAGTCATATTTATATTTTTGGCGATCGGCACGGTCTGGCGAAGCAAAATATCCAGCAACTTGCTGTCTTCCGTGCTGAATGCCTCTCCTGGCGAACGACTCGACAGCCAGAGCGTTCCGAGCTCTTCACCGCTGTGAATAAGAGGAAAACCGTGCATATCATACTTTTTTTCACCGACGGATATCGCCATCGTCTCCTGACCGTTCATTCCTATCGAGATGCCGACATGCGGAAGCCGAAGCGCGTCTTGAATCGTTCGAGCGACGGCATCTAGCACCCGTTCGGGCGCCATCGGTTTTATCAGGCTGTCTCCGAGCTCGACTAGCACGGCAAACGGGTCATCGTGCCTGCCTTTCATCAACCGATTCACGATACGCTGAAGCCACTGCTTCAGTGGTGCGAAGAGAATAGCGACGATGGAGGTTGCGAGAAGGGAGATGATATAACTTTTCTCCGTCCGGAACACGCTGCTTAAATATAGTACAGATGCGGAGTAGACGAGTACGATGGCAAGGGACAACACACCGTAGACAATCGTCCGGTTGACGAGCGGATCGATATCCCACAGGCGATGACGAAGGATGGCAAATGCAAGCGTCAAAGGAATAATGGACACAAATACATGCAAAGCGACAGTTAAATAAATGTAGGAGGCCGGGCTGAACGCTGTATCCGAAACAAAAAAGGCACTTATTCCGAAAAAACCGAGAAACGAAATTGTGACGCCGTAGACGACCCATTTCGTCTGCTGCCGCTGCTCGGCATTGGAAACCTTCCTATATCGATAAATTTGCGAATAAATGATACTGCCGATGGCAGTCAAATAGTACAGGATCCTCGCTGTTTCGGACCATTGATGCAAATTGATACTGGTATCCGGGAATAGGAAGCTGGCAAGCTGAATCACGCTAAACGGGATCCATACGAAGAATGTCCAGGAAGGTGCTAGCTTTCCGCTCGGAAACAATAAGAAAAACAAAAATAACGTCATCCAGCCGACAGTGCTGATTCCATCTGGCCACCTCTGCAGCACCTCACTTCCTTCCGAAGAAAGATAGACGAGCGAGGGAAACGTAGTACCATACGCAACGAGGGCGAGCACCGCAAGCTTCCCCATCCTCTCCCGCCCGCTCTTCCAAAGGATGATGCCCGCACCTGTATAAAAGAGGAATGCAAGCCCGCAGTCAATCGCGACGAGAACCACAGCATACGAATCGACCGTTAAGTTGTTCTGATTCAATACCTCCGTCGTGGTCGGTGGCGGAGCCAATGAACCGCATGACTGCAGGATGCATTGACTGTGCAGCTTTTCATAATAGCCTGAAATACTGCTAATGAGAAAAACAACGATTATGGCGCTAATTGCAACCATAAGCGCCTGCAATAGCCATTCCGTTTGACTGCTGAGTTTCTTGCTTATCTGTCTCATATTCCCTCCTACTCGCCAAGTTTAGCTATATGGAAATTATAATCCCTGACCCAGTATCTGTATATGACTTGCGGTTTACTTCCCGGATCTACCCATAAATCTTCCTGTCTCCGCTAGGTAGGGGATACTCTCGTTGACGGGAACGATCATTTGGTACAATTCGTTACAAGGAAGTCAATAAAGAGTTGGAGGTTGGTCAAAATGACAGTAGAAAAAGTAGTGAAATTGCTCGGATTTATCTGTTTCTTAGCTGGAATCGTACGAATCGGAATGACACCGTCGTCGCTCATCTGGGGAGATGACAGCACGCCGGAAGTGATTTGCGGGTTTATCGCTTGTATCCTCATGGCCTTCAGTTCCATTGCGCTGTATATGGCACAATCTAAGGAGACTGGCGTATTGGGATTTATTTCCACAATGCTTATCATGATCGGCAATTTGCTTGTTGCATCTAACTTTTACGGTCTGTTCGCATACGGCGAATATGCCGAAAAGGGGCAGTTGTTCGTTGATCTTACCGGAGCTGTCTCCGGTATGGGGATGCTGCTCGGAACTATCATTCTGATGATCGTTACTTTCAGAGCAAAGGTATTTCCTCGTTGGACGATTATCCTTTTTATACTCATGCTCGTATCGTTCGGAATGCCGGGGCTTGAGAGATGGTTCGCCTTTTTCTGGGGCTTGGTGTATGTAGG
Source organism: Paenibacillus litoralis (assembly GCF_046244365.1). Classification (NCBI taxonomy): domain Bacteria; kingdom Bacillati; phylum Bacillota; class Bacilli; order Caryophanales; family Paenibacillaceae; genus Paenibacillus; species Paenibacillus litoralis. The sequence continues at coordinate 7,321,601 of NZ_CP176395.1, forward strand.
GATGGGCTTTATGGTATGGACAGGAAATTTTTTCCCAAAGGCGAATACAAAGAAATTAACCGCTTAATTACAAGCAAGGAACTCCGGCCGTGTGGTCAGAGTTTTTTGCTTTTTTTAGCGCAATGTAAGGCTCAAGAATAAACCGCAATCATATGCGGTTCTTGTCATGTTCTTGAACTTAAATATGGGTATGTGTGGGGGTATGGACATGGATATTGGTGTCTAGTCTTCATGAACGAGAACCATTGCTCCTTTGTTCGTATCCGTAGGAAATAAAGCAAAAAACGTGTACCAACACAAATGAAATATATCCATTAACGATGGAACTAACGTTTTTGTTAGCATAACAACGGCTGCCCTAGGGCAGCCGTTTCATGTCTTAATGAAAGTTCACCATGCCGCTTCCTCTACACCATTGGATTTTTGGCTGTTGTTCCAAGTTCTGCACAGCTTCCATGGCCTACGTCTAACTAGGCGGACTCATCTTTCACTTTTCCTCCTTGCGAAGCCTTTTTAACGATGCGGCTTGATGTTACGGCCTAGTATGATGCTATCCCTGTCTCAGACAAGTACTATTGTCGAAGCGGTTTTACGCACAGATTTCACCATACGTAAGCAACCTAGCTACAAGAGTAGCATGGTCCCTCCCTTGGTTGGAATTGCAACATCTAGATAATATATGCCTCTGGGCACGTCAGCATGCAAAAAGGCTGCCTTTCGGCAGCCTCTGGCGCTTGGATGCACCACTTTTTAAGGTATTTTAACGACGAGTTCACTGAGATAATTGGTTGTGGATACTCCTTTAGGAGGACCGAATTCGAATTCTACAGACTCTGCATATTTACCGATAGAGTCACTAATCTGCAAGGAAATCGGCGCATGCCCTTCTGGCACCCATCTGGCAGTAGCCTTGTAGCGGCCAATCGGTATTTGATCAATGCCCGCTCCACCTGAAATCGGACCTCCGCGCTTCGTTATCGTATGACCTGCACTGCCATCGAGCAGCGGGCCGACGGGTGTCAGTGTTACTTCCAGATCGCTCATATCGAACTCCGGCAGCGAATCGTCCGATGCTGTAAAAGACGGATAAATATAAATCTGTCCATCAAATTTGCTCCAAGTAAAATCACGGACGGCTCCAGTACTTCCCGAAAGCGGAAGATCCTTGTCAGCGTTTAAATGGAAGGTGTAATTCATTCCATTGAATGATTTAGTTACATCGGCGCCCATATGCCATGAAGTAGCTAAGTGAGGCAGCTCGATCCGATAGTGTCCCGATTCATCGGTAACTCCAAGGATATTGCTGTCATAAAGCAATGTATTATCGGCAAAAACGACGATATCAGGGATGGGATGACCTTTTGCATCGCGCACATAACCTTTGACGACATAGGGCTCAGCTACCTCTTTCACAGGATCGGGGATTGGAGCAGGAGAAGGGACCGGTGATGGTGTTGGCGTAACATCTGCATCATCAATCCGAACTGTCGCTTCGTTGCCGCTCCTGGAGTAAGACACCTGGTACCCGCTGTTTTCCGCTACAAAGCGAAGTGGGACTAAGGTGCTGTCATTCAGGATTTGGGCAGGGACATCCAAGCTCACGTTTTTTCCATTCACGACTGCGGTGGTGCTATTAATTGTCAATTCAATCGTGAGACCATCCTTGATTCCAATCGCCTTTTGGGACCATTCAGTTTCCTTCCACTGAACCTCGAAGCCAAGCGTTTCGAATAATTTACGGAACGGCACGAGTGTTGAACCATCTTTCAGTATCGGTCTGACTTGATCAAACTGAAGCTCTTGGCCATTGAAAAGCACATGAATCAGCGGACTTTCTGAAGTTGGAGCTGGGGTTGGTGTCTGAGGTGTTGGCACAGGTTGCGGAATCGGTGTTGGTGTTGGTGTTGGTGTTGGTGTTGGTGTTGGGCTTGACGAGCCAGTAGTTTCCCCTGTTGTCATCGGACTTTTATATTTTATCGGTTTGGAAACAATGGTACCTTGCGGAGTCAAAATTTCTAAGACATAATATTGCGTTTCCTTGATCGTGCCGTTATCGCTAGCGTACAGGTCTAGGTTAAGCTCACCCTCAAATTCACCGACAGGTTCTTTAATATCCTTACGAAAGCCTGGGTCGATGATGATGCTTTCATGTGTTGTACCGCTTGACGATGTAACAGTTTTATCCTGTACAATGCCGAGCAGCCACCCCGTTGTTACATGGTTGGTTCTCCATACCCCTTGGTAATTATCCTTACCATAAGCATCCGTGGAACGTAGTACGACAGAATTGATAACCGTAGACTGAGCTAGGCTCAGCCGCAGCTTGAAGTGACCATCCTTGTTGCCCTCAGGCGTAAAATCAGCTGCACCTACAATGTCAGATGACGTATCAAGAAGACTGAATTCCTTGATCTGCACGCCTGAAGGAGGCGTCTCGCCAAAAGCGCTGGCGATACTGCCGAACGCCAAACAGCCCGCCAACAAAAGTGTGATTGCAGAAGTTTGTTTTCGTTTACTGAATTTCAATGTCATAGGTTCAATTCTCTCCTTTTGAAAATACATTGTATTTATTCAAATAAGTCCAGTTAACTGCTACTTACGCTTCCGGTTTGGCTTCTGGCTTGGCTGCTATAATCACTCCCGGTCTTGTGGTTTTCGTCGCCTCTGGCTTCGCTTCAGGTCTTGCACTAACCGTTGCGGGAACCGCCATTGACGCAAGCAATGCAACCCCTAAAATCCATTTCAATGCTTTGTTCATCGTTATAACCTCCAACTGTTGAGTTTGCTTTCTGGATTTATCATACAACACGTGAAATTCACTTTTCTTGAGACACAGCTGGGAAATGTTTAGGAAAAACTCGTGAAACAGCTGGGAAGGTTTTCGGGAATATAGATTCATTCATCGAGCAAGATCACCTTCTCCTCCAACCTGCTTAAAAAAAGCGTTCACCCGGTTGAGTGAACGCCTAATTACTTCGAAACTTTATTTGTTACTTCAAATCTCTTTGTCAACTTCAAAACATATTTGTTAGCCAACTCAATGGTTGTTAGGCTCGTCCCCGGCTTGACATCCTCCCCCCCACGTAATAAAATATTTTTACGTGAAATATTATTTATATGAGGTGCACTGGCTTTGACTACTCCTGAAATCGCCGAAACTTATGTTGTTCAGTCGCCCGCGCAGGCCATGGCGCTGCTCAATCCGCTTCGTGCGGAGCTGCTTGCGTTGATGGCGGAGCCCGCTTCGGCGGCGGAAATCGCCCGCGGGATGGGGGAAACGGCGCAGCGGATCAATTACCATCTGAAGGCGCTCGAGAAGGTAGGACTCGCCCGCAGGGTAGGAACCCGCCAAGTCCGCAACCTCGTGGAAGTACTGTACCAAGCGGCGGCCAGAACATTCGTCATCGCCGATTCGCTCGGTTTCCAGCCGCAAGCGGCGCAGCAAATGCGCGACCAAGGCTCGCTCGCCCATCTCATCACCTTGTCCGATCGGATGAAAGCCGATGCTTTGACCCTTATGGAGCAATCGGACCGGGAGGAAAAGGTGCCGAGCGCTTCGCTTGCCTCAACGGTGCGATTGGCAGACGAACGCCAACGCGAAGCTTTTATGAACGAATATGTCGCATTAGTCGAGCAGTTGGTCCGCAAGTACGAAACGACAGCCGCGGACAACGCAAGCGCCTATCGGCTGCTTGCCGCCGTGTATCCCGATCCGCTTAAGGAGGAGTAAGATGAACGACTCGAAAATAGCTTCCGCCCCCGACAATGTGGTGCCTCTGCCGAAGCGCGAACCTAGCGGCGGCGCGGATATTATGCCGAACGTAACCGTCCGTACAATCGGCAGCCGGCAAGAGGGCTCGCCGGCGCAAATCGTCGTCGTATCGTCCGGCTTCGGTACGATTCGCGAGGTTGCTGCGCCGCAAGGACGCGGCTCGGGCAGCCTGCGCATCAACAGCATGCTGGCTGCGGCGTAACATCGCCGTTAGACCATGTAAACCATTCAAGGAGGGATTACCATGAGCTTTATTCCAATGGTTGTGGAGCAATCCGGCAGAGGTGAACGTTCCTACGATATTTATTCGAGGCTATTGAAAGACCGGATCGTCTTTCTCGGCAGCGAGGTGAACGATCAGGTTGCGAACGCGATCATCGCGCAGCTGCTTTTCCTGGCTGCAGAGGATCCGGAGAAAGACATTCACTTGTACATCAACTCGCCGGGCGGCTCGGTTACCTCCGGATTCGCGATCTACGATACGATGCAATTTATTAAACCGGACGTCGCCACGATCGGCGTCGGCATGGCCGCTTCGATCGGAGCCTTCCTGCTCATCGGCGGCGCCAAAGGCAAGCGTTCGGCGCTTCCGAACGCCGAAGTGATGATCCACCAGCCGTGGGGAGGCGCGCAAGGGCAAGCGACGGATATTCAAATTCGCGCCGACCATATCATCAAGACCCGTAAGCTGCTTAACGGCATTATGGCCGAACGCACCGGACAGCCGGTCGAAAAAATCGACCGCGACTCGGATCGGGACTATTTTATGAACGCGGAAGAAGCGCTCGCCTATGGGGCGATCGATCGGATTATTACGCAATAAAGCATTCCCGTCCCTTGTCCATGACATCGCCCCGTTTCCACTAGCGTGGAGACGGGGCGATGTTTTGACGCGCTTAACCCGCAGCTACATGCGTACGATAACCGAACCTCCGCCGGCCGAAACGACCCGGCTCTGCTGCTGTTCTATCGAGCGCAGCAGTTTATTGTTTTCCTCCATCAACTGAATGAGTTTATCCAACCGGCTATCCAGACTAATCATGATTTGCATAACCTGCTGCGCATTCGGCGGTGCAGGGACGTTTCCGGACTGGTAAGGCGGATAAGAATGCCAGTTCGCGTTCATCCTTCCTACACCTCCCTGGACATAGACCTCTGTACTCTATATTACGTTTAGCGCATAGAAGCGTTCGCCTATTTTGCACCGGATTCGACTTCCCTAGTGACGATGAGGCCGGTGATGGTCATGATCGGCTCCTGAAGTCCGTCGTTCCGGCAAAATAAAAACGGAATGAACGACGTCCTCCATCTCTTCCGAAAGTTTCTTCGAAGATGGCTGACAATCCTCATTCCGTTCTATGAATAGATGACCGGTTCACTTACTCTTAAGCTTCTGCGGCTTGGCGGCACGGATCGCTCGATCCTGCTGCAAGGATTTCCGTTTGGGCTTGCTAGACCTTTGCAGCGGAGGATGGTTTCCGTTCCGTTCCTCGATCCTATCCTCGTTCGGCCAGCACAATACGTGGCAAATAAAATCCGTATCCATCATGCGGAACGCCGCCTTTACGGATAATTTTCCGGTAATTTCCGTCTCCGCTACACATGCTCCAAGTATCGCTCTTTCATCAACGCAATCGCGTCATCGCCCGCCATCGCCCATATATCCTTGTTGAAAATCTCCACTTCGATCGGTCCTTTATAGCCGGCCGCTTCAACCGCATGCCTGATTTTGCGAAGCTCGATGACGCCGTCCCCCATCATCCCTCGGCCCATCAAAAGATCCGGCGTCGGCACGATCCAGTCGGACACGTGGAAGCCGAGAATACGGCCGGCCGCGCGGGAAATTTGGCGGTACAACTCCGGGTCCCACCACACATGGAAAACGTCGACCACCACGCCGACTTGATCCGGACGGTAACGCTCCGCGATGTCGCTCGCCTGTGCAAGCGTGTTGATAACGGATCGTTCCGCTGCGTACATCGGGTGAAGAGGCTCGATGCCCAAGCGAATCCCGCATGATTCCGCATAGGGAACGAGCTGCGCGATGCCTTCCTCCACCATTTGCCGGGCGCCGGCGATATCGCGGTCCGGAGCCGGACCGCACACCAGCACCAGCACCTCCGCACCCAGCTCGGCCGCCTCGTCTACCGCGCGCCGGTTGTCGTCGATTCTTGCCTGGCGCTCGGCAGCCGTTGAGGCAGGAAACATACCGCCGCGGCACAGGCTCGATACGTGCAAGCCGGCGTCCCGGACGATTCGCTTGCTGGCGGCAAGCCCCGCTTCCGCCACTTTATGGCGCCATAATGCGATCCAGGAGACTTCCGCCCGCGCGCAGGCGTCAGCCGCTTCCGCCAAAGTCAATTTGTCCGTGGTGATTTGATTCAAGCTCAGCCGATCAAACGTCGTAAGCCGTTCCATAGGATTCCTCCGGTCTTAGGTTTCGCAGCTGGTTCCCCATCCGCCTTATGATTCGATGCCGGCCAGCGCCAAGGCGTGCTTCATCCGCCGCGCCGCCAATTCCGGGTTGGCGAGAAGCCCCGCTTGATCGGCCAGAACGAACAGCTCGGCCAAATGCACGATGGAACGCGCGCCTTCCGCGCCGCCGATCATCCGGAAATGGTTCTGGTGTCCGTTCAAATAGGCCATGAACACGATCCCTGTTTTGTACGCATAGGTCGGCCGCTGAAAAATATGTCTAGACAAGGCTACCGTCGGCTGGAACAAAGCGTCGTACCGCGCCTCATCCCCTTCGTCGAGCGCGCTGATCGCCGCCGCGGCCACCGGGGCAATGGCGTCGAATATCCCCAGCAGCGCATGGCTGTAACCCTGCTCGTCTCCCCGAATCAGCTCCGGGTAATGGAAGTCGTCGCCCGTATACATCCGGACGCCCGCAGGCAGAAGACGGCGCATGCGCACTTCCTTGTCCGCATCGAGCAGCGATATTTTGATGCCGTCCACCTTGTCCGCGTGAGCGTTAATGATACGCAAACAGACATCCATGGCGCTGTCAAGATCGCGCTCTCCCCAATAGCCGGCCAGAGCGGGGTCGAACATGTCGCCGAGCCAATGCAGAATCACAGGGCGGGATACCTGCCGCAAAATACGGCCGTACACCCGCTCATAATCTTCAGCCGAACGGGCACAGGCCGCCAAGGCACGGCTCGCCATCAAAATAACCTGCCCGCCCCGGCTCTCGATAAAGTCGCATTGTTCTTCGTAGGCAGCCTCCACTTGCTCCAGAGTCACCTGCGGCCCGGGAGTCAGATGGTCGGTGCCGGCCCCGCAGGCGATTTTGCCGCCGACGGATTGGGCTTCCTCCAGCGAACGCCGGATCAGCTCTTGAGCCCGAAGCCAATCGAGTCCCATCCCGCGCTGGGCGGTATCCATCGCTTCCGCGACGGACAGCCCGAGCGACCACAAATAATGGCGATAAGATAAAGTCGCTTGCCAATCGATCGCAGCGTGGTGGAGCGGTTCCGCATCCGCCAGCGGATCGCATACGACATGAGCCGCCGAAAATGCGATCCGTCCGGTCAACGGCTTGCCGGGAGGCGCGACGGGAAGACGGTCGCTAAGGGCATACGTGTAGAGCGATCCTCCCGCACGTGGAAGCTGAAGCGTAAATGTCATGTCCGTATCCTCCTATAGCGTGAGCTTAGGGACGTCGAGCCAGCGGCGCTCGCTCCAGGATTGGAGCCCCAATTCCGCCATCTGCGTTCCTTTGGCACCCTCCAGCAAATCCCAAGGGAAAGGCGTTCCGGTAACCAGATGCTTCAGGAACAGCTCCCACTGCACCTTGAAGCCGTTATCGAACGTTTGATTGTCCGGAACCTCCTGCCACTGCTCCGTAAACTTGAACGGGTTCGGGATGTCCGGATTCCAGACCGGCTTCGGCGTGGCGACCCGGTGCTGAATTTTGCAATCCCGCAAGCCGGCGACGGCGCTTCCTTCCGTGCCGTCCACCTGAATCGTAAGCAGATCGTCGCGGTCGACGCGCACCGTCCAGGAAGAATTCGCCTGAACGACGATGTCGCCGTCGAGAAGGAACGTCGCGTAGGCTGCATCATCGGCCGTACAGCTGTAGGCGGCTCCCCGTTCGTCCACGCGTTCCGGAATATGCGTGACGCCGACACACGAGACGGCTTGAACCTCGCCGAACAAATTGTCGAGCACATACCGCCAGTGCGCGAACATGTCGACGATGATGCCGCCGCCGTCTTCCTTCCGGTAGTTCCAGGAAGGACGTTGCCCCGGCTGCCAGTCGCCTTCGAACACCCAATAGCCGAATTCCATCCGTACGGACAGAATGCGTCCGAAGAAGCCCGAGTCCACCAGCCGTTTCAGCTTGAGCAAGCCCGGCAAAAAGAGCTTATCCTGCACGACGCCGTTCTTGCAGCCCGCTTCCTTGGCGAGGCGCGCCAGCTCCAGCGAATCTTCGAGGCTTGCCGCTGTCGGCTTCTCGCAATAAATATGCTTGCCTGCGGCAATCGCCTTCTTGATGCTCGCCGCGCGGTGCAGCGTCGTTTGGGAATCGAAATAAACCGTGTTATACGGATCCGCCAAACATGCGTCCAGATCGGTGCTCCAGCGCTGTACGCCATGCTTTTCGGCAAGCGCTTTCAATTTATGTTCCTGCCGCCCTACCAGGATCGGATCGGGCATGATGACATCGCCATCCGGAAGCAGTACTCCTCCTTGATTGCGAATGGCCAAAATCGATCGGATCAGGTGCTGATTCGTCCCCATTCGTCCCGTTACGCCGTTCATGATGATTCCTATCGTATGCGTCGTCATGGCAATGCTCCCTTCAAATGTCCTTGCTGCATACGTAGAATTTTATAGCATACCCGGTATACTGTCTTATCAAATGAAGAACCTCGTTTGCAAATTCGGAACTGCTTTACGGAAGGCGTTCACCGCTCTCTCCCCTATTCCAGCGGAGCCGCTTGCGTATGATATTGCCGGTATTGGTGGGGGGACATATGCACCGCTTGCTTAAAGTTCCGGTAGAAGGTGGGAAGCGTCTCGTAGCCGACCTCGAACGCGATGGACACGATCGCCTTATCCGTTTCCGCCAGCATGGATTTCGCCAGCTCGATCCTGACGTCGGACAAGTACTGCGTCGGCGTTATGCCGTATTGCTCTTTAAAAATCGTATTGACGTATCTTGCGCTGATCCCCATCCGCAGGCCGATCACGTCGGCCGACAGCTTCTCGAAATAATGGGAATTGATGTAGGCGCGGATCCGGTCCGCCCGCAAGCTGTTGGAGTCGGCTGCCTGCGACTGCATGCTTCTCGCGATGACGAGCAAAATTTCGATCAAGGCGATTCTGATCGCCAGCGGATACAGCGAATCCTGCTTCGATTGCTCGAACAGCATCTTGCGGAGCAGCTGGCGCAGCTCGTTAGCGGTAAACGAATTCAGCTTCCTGTAAGCGGACGCCGAGAAGGAAGCCTGCAGCAGACTGCCGAGGGAATCCGCTTTGAATATGCTCGCGTCGAATGCAAGAACAAGCAGCGTAAGCCGGGAGCTCGATTTGACGGAATGCTTGGCTGACGGAGGAATAATCAGGGCATGATCCGGTTCAAAACGGTACTGCTGCTGCTCCAGCGTAACGGTTCCTTCGCCTTCGAGCGAATATAAAATCTGGTAAACGTCATGGAAATGCTCGTTTACGATATCGCCTTCCTTATGCTTGCTTTCATATAAATTAATGCCGCATTCCGGCAACACGATTTCCTTGAACCTGCTCATAGCCACTGCGCCTCCCTGCGTAAAAGGGTGTGTGTTCGGGATTCCGAATGATTTCCATATTCTTATTCTCCAGCGCCAGGCAAACCCCTTTTTCACTTAGCTGCGCGGCAAAGATGCCATCAAGGATAAACGGCTTCGCCGTCCTTTTAGGGACAAGCGCGTTTACCGAGATTTAGAGCGACTTCCTCGATATACTTTCTGATAAATGTACGGAAAAACGGCTGCCTCCGATGTTCGGAAGCAGCCGCCTTACCTGTCTCAAAGCTTTTTGAACGTAATACCCGGACGAGATACCGTCAGCTTTTCGAAGCCGGACTCCGTAATCGCATAGCTGTCCTCGATGCCGACGACGCCGACGCCCGGGAATGTGAATTTCGGTTCGATCGCGATGACCATGCCCGGCTCCAACGGGTACGTAAACCCTTTGGCCAGGACCGGCAGCTCGTCGATCTCAAGGCCGATGCCATGGCCGAGAAACTTCACCTGATCCGCGCCATAGCCCATAAAATGATCGGCAAGCCCTTCCTCGCGGGCGATCCTCAGCGCATTCGCATACAGGTCCTCGCATATCGTTCCCGGCTTCAGCAGTTCCTCGGTTTCACGAAGGATGCGCTCGGACACCGCATAGGCCCGGGTCAGCTCTTCGCCAAGCTCCCCGATTACGATCGTCCGCGTCTGATCGATGACGTAGCCGTCGATGCAGCAGCCGATATCCACGAGCACCGGCTCGTCCCGCTCGATCCGTTTGCGGCCGCAGCTTTGCGGAGCTGCTGCGCTCAGCCCTTGCCCTCCTGCCGGACCGTCGAAGTAAGTCGGCATCGCGGCGGCTGCGCCGGAGCCGACCATTCCGGTAATCAGCTCTTGGTTATACCCGCGCATCCGCATCAGGCCTGCGTGTCCGTGAAGACGCGCAGTCAGCTCGATCATGCTCATCAGCTCGAACTCGTGCATGCCGATTTGCACATGGTTTACCGCCTTCTCGAAGGCGATATCGATCACATGCGCCGCCTCTTTGATTTTGGCGATCTCCGCCGGCGACTTGATCATGCGCGTCTCCCGGACCAGCAGCGAGCCGTCCGCCCAGTTCGCATGCGGAACCGCCGCTTTGAGCCGCTCGAAGGCTTGAACCGGGAGCACGTCGTACTCCGTTGCCAGAATCGGGCTGCGCCCGTTCTCGAACAGCTGCGGGGATTGCCGTTTCAGCCGCTCGCCGAAGCTTCGCATGGAACCGAGTTCCTCGATCAGCACGGCCGACTCCTCCTGCGCCCTCACGACGCTGCGGCGGACATAGAAAACAGCCTCTCCCTCGGCGGGAATAAACAGATAGCCCGTCTGCATCGTTCCCGTAAAATAATAAATGTCGACGTTCTGCGTCACGACAAACCCGTCGATTTGTTTACGCTGCATCTTCTCCTGCAGCCTCTGCAGGCGAGACAAATAATTAATCATGCGTACCGGACCCCTTTCTCCCCTGATTATACATGGAAAAAGTGCCGATTCCTATCGGGCCGGAGGGAAATACACAGGCGAGCGGGCAGTAGAACCGGAAGGGGAGACGGCCGTTCGCTTGCGTTCTCGAGAACCGTCCAGGTAAACGAAACCTCTGCTCGATACTCAAGCGGTTCTTTCCTCACCCAGAACCGCCTAGTAAACAACTTCCGACGCGCTTTTGATGTCCCAAACAATCGGACCCATCACGGAAAACGTACGCGGGTACTCAAGACGAACGATCAGGATGACGCCCGGGCGATTCAGAACAACGGAATAGCCGGTTGCCGGGTGAACGAACGAATAGGGAAACGTTTCGTCCGCATTCACGACCCGGCACGTCAGCACGTCGACCCGCGCTTTAAAAAACGTCCCGGGCTGCGGCACGTTAGCGGTATCCAGCCGCAAGTTGCGCTGCACATACTGCAGCGCCGTCGCCTCCGCACGCGCCGGGTCGAGCGCCACGACACCGCCTGCCAGCCGCTCCAGATCAAGCTGCTGGGCAGCCGCGTGCGTTGCATAATTGACGCCGTGCTTGGCCCTGAACAACGTCTGCATGGCCAGCTCCTCATCCGTCTGGAGCGCATGCAGAGTCATGACAAAAGCAAGCACGAACATATACAGAATCAGCTTGTACATCCGTACATTCCACCATTCTTCTCCAGGAGGAAACGAGGCAGTTGCACGCGCTGCCCAGCGCTCCAGCCACCCCTGCTAATCGATGCGATAGACAGGCATTACAATTCGGCGGGAACAGCATCGCGCCACCCTTCTCCCGTTTGCCTTCACGGCACGTATTCGCTCATTTTGAGACCGAATGCGGATATGCGCCCGTTATCGGGCGGGAGCGTCATGCCCACAAGCCGGTCGATACGAAACGCATTGCCGAACGGATAGCTGATTTCCAGCTGAATGCCGATGCCCCGCCGTACGGGAACGCTTGGATTGGTGCCGTCCGCACCGTTAGTCGTCGTAACCGAATAGGTCAAGTCCGAGGGCGTAAACCCCCACGCTCCGAAACGGGTGCGGGACTCTGCGATCATCGCGGCGTCGATATAGCCGTGGGCTCCGTTCGCTCCGATCTCCAGCAAATAATCGGCCTCCTTTTGCAGGACGGCTTGTCTGACCAGCAGCACATGCTTATAAACCGGAGCGAACATGACCCAGCAAAGTACGGCTGCAAACATGACGAACATCAATATTTGTTTCACGACCGGCCTCCTTCCCCCGCATCCGGCTACGGATTGATTCGCTGAATCGTCGCGTTGACCCTCGCTCCGCCATCGCGCACATTTTGCTTGCTGCCTCCTGGCCCTCCTATCGTCGTGTTATAAATAGCGATTACGACGATAATCAGCATGACCGTAATCAAGATCTCCCGCATCTCCCCGTCTCCCCGCTACGGCTGAAGCGCGTTAATATCGGTATTGGCCGTAGAGCCCTTCGTCTGAATATTCGCCCTTATCCCCGTACCGCTGTTATTGACGATACTTGTAAACAGCAACGCAACGACAATCAGCATCATAACCGTAACTAAAATATTTCTCATTTTTTCTTCCTCCTCGTAGCATGCAAATTGGGTTAACCGTAATCCGAATCCGGTGACAAGGATAGCGAACAATAGGCGTCTCAATCCCGCAACGTGTCAATTCAACGTTTGAAACAGCTGCTGGCCTTCCTGCACCCATGGATAAATGAACAACCGGAACGTGTTAAGAATCGGAATGCCTGCCAGAACGAACAGCACATACGATGCCGCTTCCTTCCGGCTTGCTTTCAGAAGATCGAGCTTATCCTTGTAGTCCTGAATCCGCTGCTTCAGAAGCTGATAATACGCATCGCTCTCGTTCTGCCGGATTGCGTTCAGCGTGTCGCCGAAGGAATAAGCTTCATCGGTGCCGACTCTTCGCTTGAACGCTTGTATAGCCTCCTCCGCATCGTGGTACCACTCGTTAAGCAGCAAATGAAACTCGCTGCGGATCGTCCTCGCATGCGGCAAGCACCGGGCCAGCTTGCTGTGAAGGTTCCATTTGGAGCCGCCGTAATAAAGAAGCTGATGGCTAAGCACATAAATTTCTTTAACGATCCGATCGGACCGCTGCTTCTTGAGCGCCCGAAGCGTCAGCTTATCGAACAGCAGCAGCAGGCCGAATGTAATAGCGCCCGCTAACACGTAGGCGGGAGGCAAGTACATCGTGAACGAAGGCTTGCGAAAACCCATATAAGCGGCAGCAGCGGCTGACCCGGCTGCCGCTATGCCGATACGCCGAATCGCCTCGTACAGCCAAACATGCAGCGGCAAGCCGATTCCGTCGAGCAGCTGCTGCTTTTCTTCGCCCGCCTCCGGACCGGGTGAAACGAGCAGCAGGCGCAGAAGCCGCGCCGGCGGTATTAGGCGCTTATCCGGCCCCGTCCATTTGGCGATTCTCAGCCGCCGCTTTCGGTAAGGGATCGTTTGCAGCGCGTAGTAAAATGCGATAAAACCGAACGCTCCGAGCATCGCGTGCGCGGCCATGCTAACCCAGGCCAACTCCGCCCAATCCAGCATGATCTTCCTCCTTTCTGCCGCCGTAATGCGGCGCAAGCCCAAACTGCCGGGACGCTCCTCTTACATCCGCCGCATGGACAAATAAATGCCCATCAGCAGCGAAGCGAACATCAGCAAGAGCGCATCGAGCAGCATATTTCTGCCTTCCGGATCGATGAAATAATACTTGTACGCATTTTCATAATTGATTTGGAAATTGACGAACAGAAAGACGCCCAAGAAGAAGATCGGCGAAAAGCTGGCTATCCGGATTTCCAGCATCCGGTTGCGCTCCGCCTGCTCGAATAGCTGCGCCTTGCGCATGTCGGCGATCAAATCGCGTAAATTATCGCTCACGTCGACGCCTTCCGCCAGCCCGATTTGCAAAATACCGGCAAAATATTCGGCCCAAGCATGGCCAAGCGACATCGTAAAAATCCGCAGGCAGTCTTCTGTAGAACGGTCCGTGGATAAATGCCGGTGCAGCTGCTCGAAAACCGGCTTCATCGGATGGCGAATGCGGTTATCCGCGATGGAGGCATGCACGACGTTCCGGATATTTTTGGACGGCGCCATCACGTAATATTGGTAGAACAGCTCCACCGCCGGCAAAAAATCAAGGCGTGTCTTCACATACAAGTTAAGAAGCCGGAAGCGAAGCAGCAAATAAGGCAGCGAAGCCAAAATGACGCCGGCCGTAACGACCCCCTTCAAGGAAACGAATACGAAAACGCCAAGCGTCAAGCCAAGCAGCAGAAGCGCTGCCGAACCGGTCACGAATGCCGGTATCGACAACCGCAATCGGGTCGATTCCAGCAGATCGGCCAAATGTCCGTAGACATGCCGGTACCGGGACAAATAACCGGCAAACCGCTCGCCTGCGGCAGCCCGCTTGACATGGATGAGCCTAGACCGCACGGTACGCCTGCTAGTCGCTGCCGCCAGCAGTCCGCGGACGCACACGAAGCAGAGCAGCGCGAGCAGAAGCAACAGGGACGCTTCGGCAAGCGGCATCGTCGCCTTCAGAGCGGCCACCCCCTCTCGGCAAGCATGAGGCATCCGGTCGGGTCGAAGCGCCTCATTCTCTCCTTCGCCCGCGGCGAAACGCGCATCGGATACGTCCACTTCCCGGTTGCCGGGCTGTACGCCACCCAATCGCGCAGCGCCACTTCCCCTTGCTCCCAGCCGTATTCGGCGATGCGCACAAGCTTTCTTTTGCCGCCGACGATCGCCATCTCGAAGCCGATTTGCGTCACGAACTCGGTGATCCGCTTCACCAGGCGGGACGGATTCATGCCGCGCCCGTCGAGCATGCACATGTCCGTTATCGCGTCGGGTACGTCCTCCAGCGCATTGACATGCACCGTCGTGACGCTTCCTTCATGTCCGCGCGTGCACGCCCGCACATAGATGTTCGCATCGTCGTCGCGAATCTCGGCATGACAAATGCGCTTGGGGGATTGGCGGAGCGCAAGCTTGAACGCCTGCTGCGAGCCGTGCTTCGGATCATCCTCGTCGACCTCGTACTCGACGACGTTCTTGTCCGGGAAGTCCCGCTTCAGCATCAGCTCGTACCGGGACTCGATCGTGACGATCCGCTCGTCATCCGGCATTTCTGCGATGAACGCTTTGATCAGGTTCGTCTTGCCGGAGTTGGTCGGACCGATAACCACCATATTGAAATACGAGCGCAGCACGCACCGGATCAGCTCCATAATCGGCTGCTCGATCGTCTCGAACGACGGCGCGCAAAGCGCCGCCAAATCGTAATGCATGACCGTATAAAAGCGGATCGTCAGCGTCGGCTGCGCCGTGTACCCGAACCCCGTCATCGTGACCCGCGAGCCGTCCCGCAGCGTGACCTCCGCCCAACGTTTGCGAGGATTCAACGTATCGCTGTTAAACAGCACGAGATTTTGCTGGATGCGCTCCAAGTCCTTGACCGATTGCATCCGATGGGGAGAGCGGACCGGCGTGCCGCCGCGCACTTCGAAAATATCGCGGCCGACCGCTTGAATTTCTTCAATTCCCTCCCTGTTTTTCAGAATGAGCTCCAGTACGTTCATTCCGATCACCTCGGCAAAAATCGCTTCGGCCACCGTCTCGTACGTCCTTCCGGGGGACGGTAAATCGTGAATACGGCGTTTGGCCAGCAGATCCTGAATGATCGCCATCATCGCCCTGCGCTCGTCTTCGTAGCCAAGCACGGCCCGGTTCAGCATATCGCCGTACTGCTGGCGCTCCTCCTCCGTTCTGCCGCGGGCCGAAGCCAGCTCTCCGCGAATATCCGCGGCAAGCTTGAGAAACGAATCGTCACGGGCGCTTTCCTGCTGAGCGGCCGCTCCCGGTCCTGCCGCCCGGCCGGCTTCCGACTCCCTACGCTCTCCCGCATAGGCAAGCAGCGAAAACTTATTCGCTTTCAACGCCGCTCACCTTCCTCCCCTCCTGACAATAATCGGCCACGCCGTCCTTCCGGGATCGGCGCGCTCGCCGGAGAAGCCTCGTTCGGCAAGCGGAACTCGACCTTTCGGAACGTGGAGCGCCATCCCGAAAGCCACCGCTTCATTCGCGTGCGTTCCGTCCGGCCGGCAGAGCGCGGCAGGCCCCATTGCCGGATCCATCTGTCGGCCATCCGAGCCGCCGGCTGACGGATCGGATGGTCGCCCGTGAACAGCTCAAGTATTTTCCCTTCGTTCAAATAGCCGGGAATATCGGGAAACCGGGCGATTTCCGCCGCCAATCGCATGCCGGTCTCTTTGCGTACTTCCTTCGCGCGTATGCCGTTCAGCATCGACCGTTTGTCCAGTTGATTGACGACCAGATCCAAACTTCCGGATGACAGTCCGAATATCGGACCTACCGTGTGCACCCACCGGTGCATATCCTCTTGAAAATGGGAGATCTCTCCCGTCGTAACGGCTACCCGGACATCGGCATGAAGCATGACGCAAACCGTCGCGGCATTATCCCAATAGGCATTTACCTCAACGACGCAGACATCGAAGGCCGATCTTGCCGCTTGCAGCAAGCATTCGATCTCCTCGGGACGAAAAAACTCCGCCTGCTCCCT
This sequence comes from Paenibacillus litoralis, assembly GCF_046244365.1. NCBI lineage: Bacteria > Bacillati > Bacillota > Bacilli > Caryophanales > Paenibacillaceae > Paenibacillus > Paenibacillus litoralis. The sequence continues at coordinate 7,338,214 of NZ_CP176395.1, forward strand.
CAGCATATTGCCGTATAGCACACGAAGCCCCGGCACGCCGCGAACCGGCTCGCACAAGCCGTATAGCCGGTTCCCGTCCAGCCGCTGTGCCTTCAATTCGGCGCGGATGCCGTCCAGCGTAGCCGCCGCGCTCTCTTGCCCGCGATAACGGTGAAGCTTCGAGCTTTTCAGATTGAGGCACATATACCCGACGGAAGCCTCGCTGTCGAGCGCCAGCCGCACCGCAGCGCCGTACGACACGAGCGTCGTTCCGATGTTCGGGGTCGTGCCGACGAATGCGATCAGCTTGCCGCCTTCATGACGTACCGCTCCGCCAAACAACCATCGCCCCGCTTCCTCCGCCATCGCTTCCGCCGACCGTTCCGGCTGCAGGGCGGCAATCCCCAGCCGCTCGCAAAGCTCCCTCACCTCGCTGTTGCCTCCTGCATCGCTTCCCTTGTCGAGCAGCAGCATACGCGAAGCATCGCCTTCCCTGTTCGCCGCTTCCGCAATATCCTCCAGCCGCTTCAGCCCGAACCGTTCCGCCTGCACGATCATGCGTTCGAAACCGGCTTCGCGGCAGGCCGAGAGAAACAGCTCCTCGCGGTTGTAAAACGACCATTCCACACCCGGCCGGGTCCGCGCCAGCAAAGCCGCTTCAAGCTTTTCATCTCCCGATAGAACCGCAATACGCATATCCTTCTTCCTCTCCTGTTTATTGGCCAGGCAACATCTCGACGATCGAGGACGAAGCGAAAGCGATGACGAGCCTCGCTTTCTTGTCGCGGCATGCTTCGTCGATCGTCAGCCACTCCTGCTCGGTCAAATTCAAGTTGATTTGATCGATCGCGCCGTTCGCCTCCCGCCTTGCCGCATACATCTTTTCCATATCGCCGCTGGCGCGGGAATACAGATTCGGATTTTTGGGATCGTCGATCTCCACGTTCGCCGCCGACTTGACCGATGCGACGACGACATCGTGCCCGAACAGCGGCCGGGAGCCCTCCTTGCCGGATACGTAGAGCTTGACGGCGTCCCCGGCGCGGATGCCGTTGGACAAGGAAAGCACATATTCCTTCGGAATTTGAAACGTCGCCTGGTCGCCGCGCGGCAGCAAATGGAAGCGGTCAAGCTTCCAATCCAGGACCGGCTCCCCCCGTCCGAGCGGGAGCAGCGCCTCCTTGCCCGCCGCCGCATCGATGGACGCTACCATCCCCTCCCGGTACGACCCGCGCACGACCGGCTTCAACTCCATCATATCTGCCGTCAATAACGTCCCGGAACGAATGAAGTCCTTCGGCACGACGACGTCCACTGTCTCCTGCAGCCTAAGCTGCTTCAACTGCAGCTGATAAACGCCATACACGAGAACGCAAGCGAGAAGGCCGGCAATCAGGCTGATCGTCACGCTGCGTCCGCGGTTCAACAACATAAACGCACCTCCTTTCCCTCAATCTGCCGGGAGCCTGAAGCCCCCGAAACGCCAAAAAAGGACGCAACCTGCGGAATCTCGTTCCGCAAGTTTGCGTCCTTCGCAAACTAATACATCCTATAAAAAATCGATTAGGTTAATACTACCAAACGTTAATAATATTGTCTAGTAGCCGCAGCAAAATTATAGCCGCGACCTGCGTATGACCTGGTTCAGCACCTCCGAGAACACGAGCCCGATCGCGATCGCGCCGGAAATCATGAACGCTTTGGCCGCAAGCTGAACCGCCTGGTCGTACTGATTCTCGACGGCGTTCCGCATCGCGTCGTACGCCATGCCCCCCGGCACGAGCGGGATGACGCCCGCTACGTTGAAGACGATGATCGGCGTCTTATACGCTTTGGCGAACAACTGGCTGATGACCGTTACGGCAAATGCGGCGATAAGCGCCGCCACCGTGACGTCCAGCGAAACCTCCAGGCACCACATGTACAACAGCCAGCCGACCATGCCGATGAACCCGCACTGCACAAGCGTTCGCTTAGGCGCGTTAAAAATAATGCCGAACGCCGCGGAGGCGATGAAGCTGGTTACAAGCTGCGCGAATAGGTTCATGAGGTTTCATCTCCCCCGCTTTTAATAAAAGGAAAGCACGAAAGCGATTCCCGCGCCGATTGCGAAGGCGGTCAGAAACGCTTCCGCCCCTTTGGAAAGCCCGGATACGAGGTGACCCGCCATCAAATCCCGCACCGCATTCGTTATCAGAAGTCCCGGCACAAGCGGCATGACGGAGCCGGTAATAATTTTGTCCAGATCCTGCCCGAGTCCGTTCCAAACGAACAGGTAAGAGATGACGCCGATGATCAGCGAAGCCACGAATTCCGCAAAAAATTTGATCGACACCCAGCGGTGCAGGTAGTCCAAAGCCAGATAACCCAAGCCGCCGGCAACGATTGCCGGTATCACATCGCCCAAGACGCCCTTGAACATGATCAGAAAGCAGCCGCTCGCCAGCGCCGCAGCAGCAGCCTTAAGCCAGGCCGGATAGGCCGACCTGTCTCTATCGACCGCTTGCAGTTGCTTGAAAGCCTCGGCTGCCGTCATCTCGCCGAAGCCGATTTTACGGGAAATATCGTTGACCAGCGTCACCTTTCTCAAATCCGTCGAACGCTCCGATATGCGCGTCAGCATGGCCCGGGGAGCCGCCCCGTCGGCGGCAAAAAGAATCCCGGTCGGCGTCACGAAGCTATGCGAAAGCGGAATGCCGAACGAAGCCGCAATCCGCATCATCGTGTCCTCCACCCGGTACGTTTCGCCGCCGTTTTGGAGCATGATTTTGCCCGCCAGCAAGCAAACCTGTATAATCTCGTCATGATCCTCGTTGATCGGTTGGCTCATTGGCCCGACCTCCCTTACCGGATTGCCGTCCCGCCGGCATAGCGCTCTTCTATTACTCTCTTACCCAGCGCCTTGAAATTTATACCCGAAACCGCGCACCGTATGAATATATTTGGGGGTTGCCGGGTCCTGCTCGATCTTTTTGCGCAAGTTGCTGATGTGAACCATGACGGTCCGGTCGTCGCTGTCGCTTTCCCAGCCCCATATCCGGTCGTATAACTGCTCGACGCTGAATACTTGATTCCGGTGCTTCAGAAGCAGAATGAGCAGCTGCCGCTCTTTCGGCAGAAGAGGTACGGGCTGCCCGTGTACGAGCACCTCGTAGTTTTGCAGATTGACGTACAGTCGGTCATCCCTCCATGCCTCGTCGGACGCTTTCTTCCGCTGATGCAGAACCCGCCGCAAGTTTGCCTTCACCCTCGCAACGAGCACAGCCGGATCGAAGGGCTTCGTGACATAGTCGTCGGCTTCCGCTTCGAATCCGCTAATCATGTCCTCCGATTCCCGCTTGCAGGTGACGAAAATGATCGGAACATCGGAACGTTTGCGGATGATCCCGCACAATTCGATACCGTCCGTATCCGGAAGCACGATATCGAGCACGACCAAATCCGGCTTCTCCTGCTCAAACAGCTGCAGAGCCTGCTCCCCGTCTTCGGCCAGCACGGCAACGTACCCTTCGTTCTGCAAGTATAAGCGGATCAGCTCCCGGATCTCCTCTTCATCTTCGACGACCAAAATCTTGGCGCTCTTTTCTTTCCCGGCCATCCTCAAGCCTCCTCCTTCGCGCTTGCGCTTTGAAGCTCCGCCGCATGCACATAACGAACGGGCAGCGTAAAATAAAAGACGCTTCCTTCGCCCAGCTTGCTGCGTACCCCGATTTCCCCGTCATGGCAGGAGACGATCTCTTTGGATATGGCCAGTCCGAGGCCGACCCCGTACGTTTCCTGCTTTTGCGACACGCGCCCTTTATAGAAACGGTCGAATAGGAACGGAAGCTCGTCCTCCGCAATGCCTCTTCCGGTGTCGATTACCTTGATTGTCACGCTGCCTTGCCGGCCGTCCCCTGCAGCCCATTCCGTTTCGATGCGGATCTTTCCGCCCGCCGGCGTATTTTTCTGCGCATTGACCAGCAAATTGCCGTATACCTGCTCGATGCGAATCGGGTCCACAGCCGCAAACGCCGTCCTGTCCCGCACGGGCTCGATAATGGGCCCCAGCTCGTAAGCAAGCTTTCGGTCCCGCATGTCCAGCTCGAATTTGGCAAAAAGGCGCCGGATGAGCTGTTCCACCTCCGCCTCTCGAAACTCGAACCGGATTTGCCGGCCCTCCAGCTTCGAAAGCTCGAACAAATCGCCGATCATCCTGTCGAGGAATACGGTTTTATCGTAAATAAGCTGCAAATACACCGGATCGCCGACTTTCACGACCCCGTCGATCATCGCTTTGATATAACCGCGGACGGTAGTCAGCGGCGTTCCAAGCTCATGCGAAATATTCGAAAGCAGCCGTCTGCGCGACTGCTCCATCCGGGACAGCACGCCGTTCGCATCCTCCAGCTCCCGCTTCTTTTCCTCAAGCGTAGCGGTGCGTTCTCTTACCTTATCCTCCAACGAACGGTTAGCCGACTGCAGCTCGACCGTCAGTCCTTCCACTCTCGCAAACGATTTGGAGAACGTCAACGCCAAATTGATCGTCTGCGCGAACAAAAAGACGAGCAGCCCGAACGGAATCCAATCCCCCGTCGCCAAAACATTATTGTAAAACAAAATATCGTTGATGATCGATGCGAAAAACACCGTCAATCCGATTAAATTATTAAGCGAACCATGCCTTTTGCGAATAAAGGCGCGGATGAAAACGATAGTCACATATAGAAAAACGACGACCGCCATCAGCTGCAGCGGCAGCATCAGCTTCGTATACACACGCGCGGGCGCGAGTAAAATAAACAGCATATACGACCAGGTAAAAAGGCCGTACCACCGGTTCACGGCTGCTTTCGCCTCAAGCGGATACTGCGAGTGAACGAACAGAAGCACCATGAGCACCGCTACATCGGTCGGTATGTATTCGAGTTTTACCGACAGTTCCCAAGGGAATGCGGGCATCAGCTTCACTGCGATCGCCTCTCCCTGAAACAGCGCCCGTATCGCAATCATGAGGCAAAGAACGCCGAAATAGAAAGGCGACCGCTCGTTGCGCCGCATGATGTACAAGCTTATGTGATACAGCCCCATAACCGTCAGGCTTCCGATAATGAAGAGCTCCGAAGCCATCCTTCGCACCATTCCGCCAAAAACCTGCTGCTCCTCGCCCAGCTGCAGCGCTTCCCACATCCCGCCCTTGCGTTGGACGAAATTGGACACTTGAAGGATGAGCTCGTATTCCCCCGCGCTTCCCAAAGCGACCGTCTTCGGCAGGTTTTTGGGAACCATCTGCTCCCTGGCCGTTCCGACAACGCCGTTCCAAGCGGCCAGCTTGCCGTTAATCCACAATTTATAGGCGGATGCGACGCTTGGCACGTAAAGCGATAAATTGTGATCGCGCAGCCGGTCCGGGGCTTTGACGAGCAACCGGTAAGTCGCGAACCCTTCGCTGGACGTGATGCCATCCGCTTCCGGCGCTCGGTCGTTCTTCCACACATGCGGCACAGCGGCATAGGGCACGGACTCCAAACCCGGCGTATCGGCAGGGTATCCGTTCGGTCCGAAGCCCCCCGGCTCGATCAGGCGGTTCCAGTAGAATGCCCATTCTCCCTTCAACTCGACGATGCCGTCCCGCTCCGGCTCCCACTGGGATAAATCGAGCTCTCCCCGCATCGCTTGCAGTCCGCCGGCCCGATCTGCGGCATGGACGGTTTGCGAACCGAAGAGCGTCAAAAGCGATATCCATATCAGCACGCAAGCAGTTGCCGCTCTCATTTCGCATTCCCCCCTCGTTTCTAGCAGATTCCGCTAGTCTCATCTTACCAACGCTTTACGAAAAACGCCATCGTTCCCGCGCATTCCGGCAAGTCAAAAAGAGGCGTGGCGAATTTCTTCGCCAGCCTCTTAGTAGCCGTATTTCCGCGTCTTTTTACTTAAGCTTAGTCCTCGGATACTGCCGCGCCAAGTCCCCGCAAAACGAAAATCTGCGTTTCCCTAACGAGCTGATCCACCGTCAATGGCTCCTCCACCAACAGAGACGCAACCATATGCGCGTTTTTGGGAAATAAAATCGAGCCCATAACGAACAGCAGCGCATGATCGAGCGAGCCGAAGCGAAAATCGCCCTGCTCTCGTCCTGTCTCCAGCATGCCGCGAAGCTTTGTCCACAAAGGAAGCACATGCCTTTTCAAATAATGGGTGCGAGGCGACTTCGTCACGACCTCCTGGTCGGTAATCGAGGCCATTTCGGGATCCAGCTTGCGGAAACGGACAACTTCCGAAACGACCAGCTTGACGCCTTCAACGGGGGGCAGCTGCTGTCCGAAAAAATCGGAAATGCGTTCCCCTGGAAAAAAGGAATCGAAAAGCGCGGCAAACACGTTTTCCTTGCCGCCGAAGTAATACGACACCAGAGCCACGTTCGTTCCGGCTTCGTCGCAAATTTGCCGAACGCTTGTGCCGTCGAAGCCGTTTACGGCAAACAGCTTTTTGGCCGCCAGCAAAATTCTCATCTTCGCATCAAGTTCTGCCTGTGTCATGATCCGCTGCTCCTTCGATTCGCATTTCTGCTGCGCTCGATCGCCGAAACTACCTTAAAAAGAGCCGACGACGCAATTATTCTATGTGTCCTATTATGCCGTGACTCGCCCTTCCGGCGCAACCTTCGGCAGCTTATTGGGCGGAAGCCGCCGCACGCTGCACGACGCTCTCCTTGCGAAGCGCCACTGCGCCGAACGCTACGGCCGCCGTGATCGCCGTCATCCCGAGGAGTACGCCTACATCCGAACCTACGCCCGGCCCCCCGAACAGCAGGTTCATATTGCCTTCGACCGCATAGGTCGCCGGCAGGTACCGGCTCAGTTCCAGATAGAACGAGGACAGCATTTCGCGCGGCACCATCGCTCCGGATGTAACGAGCTGCACCGACATGCCGATTATGTTGAACAGCATGCCGCCTATCCCGAACAGGACGACGAACATTTGCGTAAAGAACATGAACGTCATCAGAAACACCGTCTGGAATCCCCACATAGCGAGGAATCCATGCGCCGACTGTCCGCCGAAGGCCAGCACGAGCGAGGAACCGATCGCCGAAATGAAAACCGCGGCAACGACGTTGATGAGGAAGCGCATCCCTATCTTTTGCCACTTGTTGAGCGACTGAATCATCATCGACGACTGCTGCAAATTCATCGACATGATCATGGAGCCGACGAACGATGCAAGCACCAGCATCATCGGAATCATTTGGTTCGACATATTTTTCACTTTATTGACGGATTGAAAATCCGAAACGACCTTCTCGGAAATGCCTTGCGCCATCGTCTGCGCTTGCTGGGCCGGTACGTTCGCCTGGGTCAGTATCGCCTGCGCTCCCGCCGCAACCGCTTCTTTGTTCACCATGGCCGTTACGTTGCCTGCCACGCCCTGCATAATGCTTTTGATCGTGGCCGGATTCGATTCGTTTACGAGAAACTGCACGCTGGCCTTGTCGCCCGCCGTTTGCAGCTTTTTAGTGAAAGCCTCCGGAATAATAATCACCATCTGTACGTCGCGGCTGTTCAAGCTTTCCTCCGCCGCGCTCTTGGACGCTGCCATTTCCGTCTGGAACGGCAGGCTCGCTTGAAGCTTCCCGGCGATTTGTCCGCCCATGCCCGCGTCTTCGTTCACGATGGCAATCTTAAGATGCTTGGCGTTATCCGTTACGCCGTCGTAGCCGGTCATCCAAATCACGCAAAAAATAAGCTGAAACATAAGCGCAACCGCGATACCCGCTTTTGTCGTCGGCTGTTTAAAAAATGTCTGCAAAGCCTGCTTCATCGATTCCCTCTCCATTCGCTCCACTAAATTGTCCGCACATTTAAACGGTCGTTTAAATTAAACGTTTGTTTAAAATATACGAGAATCCGGCGGCTCTGTCAACAAAAATTCGAGCTGCAAGCAGTACAACGACATGAAATTACCCTGAATAGCGACAAGAAAATACCAATTTCCTCAAACGAGATGTATTCTGCGACAAGAAAATACCATCAATTTATGCAGAATTTGAATTGGATTACTATTCATAAAAAAGAAGGCAACTTCTCCTGCTATTCGCGCAATTCAGGCGCATGCTCGTCTTGCTCTTCCACGACCGAACCGTCGTCCAGCCGCGCTTTTTTACACACGAAAGGACCTCAAATTCCACTACAAAGTGGAGGATGAGGTCCCTTTTCTTGAAGCAATTCGCTTCTAGTGTGGGGCTCAATAAATCACAAATTGATTTTGGGTCACTCGTTTCATTGAATTGCTTTACAACCGCATATCCATTCTTGGATGCATTATCGTAGCAGATTTGTATTAGACAATCTTAACTGCAATCGTTAAATTAGCAAGATCAATCGCAAACCCTGTGTCATTTCTAAAATAAATAGTGACTGTATCTGTTGCCGTAACTTCCGCCCACATCCGCATACCGTTTAATGCACGGTTTATGGAGCAAACAACAATATCACCCATAACCGCACCCGGTAGAGCTAAAGTAGTAGAAGTCTGCGTATCTGTTGGGATCGATGGCGGATCGTAAACAAGTGTCGCTTTCTTTTCAGCTTTATTGATTGCATTGACTTTTAGTGTGTTCGCCGCTGTTCTTGAAACTACAAGCATTAACGACTGTTGATAATCGGAGCCTTTAAATGTTACTGACGAGCCGCCGTTAATCGTTAAGCCAGCACCTGCATTCAAAACGATATTACCGGTCGGTGCGCCGTTTGCTGCACTCGTACTATGGAAACAGTAGATAATCGAAGCTTTCCCGTAATGAGAAAAAATCTTTTCATCGCAAGTAAGCGTTAATGTTTGTCCGTTTGTTGCAAATATTTTTAGCGGAAGGCTATCGGTTAAATCCGTGCCAACTTTTTGCCAGTCGTTAGCAGAATAAGTTTTCCCGCCAATAACAACTTCGGCGTCCAGTTTCTGATATCCGCCAGTGTCGATACGTCTGCCGCCTGACAAAAACGTATATAAAGAAACCATCTTATTCTTGTCTAATGCTGTAGTATTGTTATAAGTTGCGCCTTTGACAGTCGGATGAGACCAGGTTTCAACATGGTCAAAGGTGTTGCCTTCAAAGTATCCTTGATTGATAACCGAACCGTAATTTGCCGCGTTTCTTCGTGCTGTGCAAACGCCAATTCCACAAAACTCTGACGTGAATTCTTTAACTGATGTTCCATACAATGCTGATAAACGGTTGCCAATTCCAGCACAAATACCGTGAACTTCATCAATGGATGTGTTTGCCGTATTGTTTCCAAGTGTAATATAGGTTCCGCCAAAAATATAATTCAGTGTTCCTGATGTTGCAGAAGAGGTGATTTGCGGCACCACTTTCAATGTATTCGCTGATCTATTTACTTCATAAACAATGTGCAGCTCACCGTTAATCACAACAAATGTATTGGAATTATCCCCCCACAGCTCAAGCTCTGCCGTTTGTAGCGGCGGCAGTACATCAACTGTGATCGTGCTTGATCCGCTAATTGTTCCTGCGTTTGCATCCGTTTTGCCTGACCAGCTGGCTGCCATATGTGTTGCCAGATTACCAAGTGCGGACGGTTCCGCCGAGCCGACGTAACCGCCACGGACAAACCCGACCCTAACAAAATGCGAGTTTTGGCCAATAACCAAGGCATAGCCTTGCAGGTTGTCTGCTGTTATCGAATTAATAAAAGAACCAACAGCAAAACCATCATTGCCGCCTAGTAACACTCCATTTTTACAGTTACGCGTAGACATGTCAGTAGAATTGGACTGGTAGCCAAAGATACGGATAGCGCCTAAAAATTGTGAAAAATACCCCTGCCACACTAAGAAATAATCTAATGCCGCATCAGGTGTAGGTGTTAAGTGCAAGTTTCCATAGATTACATTTGTCGCATGAAAATTGCCTTTATATGTCAGTGTTTTATTGATAACAGCATTACATGATACATTCGCATGAACAACACGATTTGAGTGACAGTAATTGAAGAATGCTTGTAAAGCCGCCCAGTCAATGGAATCCGTCAGGGCTGCGGCGTGCGAGTATACAGCTTGGGCCTCCGCAAGCGTTGAGTAACGTTCGGATAAAGGGTGATAAGTCCCATCGCCAATTGCACCGAAATCAAATGGAGTTAAATTTTCGCTGTTCTTGTCTCGCTGGGTTCGACCACTCGGCAATACAACCATTTGGTCAGTAATGAGCAAAGGCGGTTCGCCGCCTGAATCCCCATAAACCGATTCCGTCACCGACAGGCGGGAAGACGCTCTTCCCCAAGCCGTAGGTCCGGAAAACGCGATTGCGGCGCCGGCCATGCCTAAAGAAGCGAGCAGTTTCCGGCGGGTGATTTTGCCGTCCGTTTCCGCGGATGGTTCCGCTTCTTCCTCTTTCCCGGCGCACGCGTTCGCTTGCTCGCTCGTTGCCGCCTCACTGTTCTCGCTGTTTGGGTATGCATTATCGGATGTGTGTCTTTGCACGATCGTATTGCCTGGTATCCGTTTATCAGGCATGCCGAACCCTCCCAATCTATGATTGTTTCCCCGTTAACCTCGCTGGCCCAAATGTTCATCTTTAACATAGCCCCCGAACCATGTGTCCGCTCAAGCGCGACGCTTCCATTCAATCCTATGGATTGGCGCGAACTCGCGTCCGGTTCGCCGCGCAAGAGCATGAGCGGCACCTGTAATCCTATTGCAGGCCGACGGCAGACTAGTTGGATACAACCTCCCAAAGCATTGCCGGGCCCGTAATACCGCCTGTACCCAATTCATCCAATATCGCATTGCCTACATCAACGACGACTAAATTGGACTGTCCGAAATTGATCGCGCTTGTTGCGTCAAACTCCCATGGCGACGTTAACCCGCTGCCCTTTTTTACTAACGGCAGTTCTTGCCCGTTCATCCAAACCCTGGCCGTCTCGTCGATACTGCTGAACCAAAGGCGGATCGGATTGCCGTTGTCGAATTTCTTGTCTACCTTTACTTCCGTCCGATACCATGCGTGCCCTTTGTAATAGCGAAGTCCTTGGCTGGACCAGGTCTCGGAATACGTCTTCAGCTTCATCCACGACTTCGTTCCCAAGCCGGGTTTCCACAAACCTAACAGATCTCCGTTGTCGTGCGGGACCAGCATGACATTCCATTCATCGGGCATTTGGGCGACAACCCGATTTCCTCCGGTAACGCGCTGCTCGCCTTGAGTTATCATATTTTTCCAAAATATATCGGTATACAGAAACGATGCCCACGGATTTAAAATGACAGGCGAATGGAGTACGGCTTCATTCCGGATCGTATAGATCCGATCAAACTGCTCTTTGGCCTTCACAAAATCCAGGCGATTGATGTTATCCATCATACCGAGGAAATTGTCGCCGAAGCTGTAAGCAAGCCGCACCATCGCAACGCGTTTGCCGTACACCGGGTCGTTCGATTTATTCGCTTCCTTCTCGGCTTTGCTGAGCGTTTTCTCCATTTCTTTCCTAACCTTGTCCGTCAAAATATGAGAGAAATCATAGATGTTTCCGGCAAAGTAATCGGCCTTGGCAAAAGCCTGCTCCAGCGTTTCAAAATGCTCCCGTATAGATTTGGCCGCGGGACCGTAAAACTTCGTATAGTAATCGTCCAGCAAAGCCTCGACATCCAGATCCGGATTCCACATCATTTTGGCCGCCAAATAAAGTCCCGGACCATGATAGGCCCAAGCCGGCAAGTTTTCGGCGCGAATGCCAACTATCTCGTTCTGCTTATAATACTTGAATTCGCTGGAAACTTGATCGACCAACGAAAAGGGAAGGCCAGGATCAGCAAGGTTGTATAAGTATTGATAAATGAAAGGTTTAACACCCAAACTTCTCCATCCATCAATCATATCTTTCAGGTGACCGCGCTCCCAAGAAAGAGGATTGTCTAAGGCATGGTAACGGTCTACTGTAATCGAAGCGATGATCGGAATGAGTTTCGGATTCGGTGTCCAGCGTACCGGCGGTTGATAGTACGTGTCATAAGCATAGAAGGCGATGCTGACATCCGTATATCCGAGCTTCCCAAGCTCCTCCAAAACAAGATTGAAAAATTTCACATAACGATCCGTTAACGATAAAGTGTCGTGCGTAGCATCCCAGTCAGTCCCATCCCAGTCAGGGTTAGGTTGAAGCACCTTCACAAGACCGTCGTTCGGTCCCATGTGCAGCACTTTCAGATTCGGATCTAGTTGCAATTTCGTCACCGAGCTCTGTACGACACAGGCCAAAACGTCAGGCTTCGTAACGTCAAATTGATTTGTTGGCGTTCCATTCTCGTTCGGCAGAAACAGATCGGGCCGAGTCTTTGAGGTGATGGTGCACGGAATGCCATGCGTTCCGTAAAACTTTTGATTCAGCCGCATATGCTCAACCCAAGGCTTGCCTTCATTCAAATTGACGCCGTTCGGAAGTCCGGGGGGGTTCTGATAGGCTTCGGTTGCTTGCATCGCCCTGGCCGAAAAGCCCGGGTGCTGAATCGTATCTTGCATTGGAAGCGCTATCGTTTTCTTCGACGGGATTACCGTGCCAATGTCGCCCGGCATGAACCAGCGTACGCCTAGCTGCTCAAGCAGCTCGAAAGCCGCGAATAACGTACCTTGATCCGAGAGCCCGTATAACCGGATGGAGTCCGCCGCTGCCGCTAAGCGGAAAGATCCGGGATCATTTCCGCCTTGACGAATGGCGTTCAGGTCGATATCGGGCGTTGCCCCTCCGATATAGATTTTCGTTCCGGTTGCTTCCACCTCATTCGTTACAATGGGAAGCTCCGCCCCGGAGATGCTTTTTATGTAATTCACCAGTTCAGTTGCCGCCTTCTTCTCCAATGCCGAAGCATATACCGTCGTCACAACGGTTGCCGAAGGGTTGCCGTCGCTCACAAGCACAACGCCTTGTTCTACGCCAAGATTTGTTCTTACCTCAATCTCTGCCTCTTGTCCATTGGCGTTCGCTTGCCCAGCCATCATAAACAGCGGGGTTACGGTCAAGACCAAAAGCAAAAGCCAGATGAGCCCTTTCCCTTTCATCATTTTCAAACTGATTCCTCCTTTTTTTTGAACCTCTCGGAAATGATGCTTCCGAGAGGCTCCGACCTAATGGCCAATGTTTTTATTGTTTCACCCCAAATATGGAGCGCAAACAATCTTTCCGTATTACATCCAATTTTTAATTTTTTAAAGCCTGCTCACTCCTTCAACGAGCCGAGCAGCGCCCCCTTGACAAAATATTTTTGCAGGAAAGGATACACGAGCAAAATCGGAATCGTTGCAAATAAAATAATGCCTGCCTTCATCATCTCCGGCGTCGCCGCGAGCAAATCTCCGGACGGCTTGTTCAGCGAGCTGCCGTCCTCGATGATCAAGCTGCGCAGAAGAATTTGCATCGGATACAATTCTTTGCTCCTGATGTAGATGAGCGCACTGAAGTAGGAGTTCCACAGACCTACCGCCTGAAACAGCGCCAGCGTTGCGTTTACCGCCATCGAAAGCGGCATCGCGATGCGGGCGTAGATGCGGAATTCGCCGCAGCCGTCGATCTTCCCGGCGTCGAATAGCTCTGACGATAAGCTCTGAAAAAACGTCTTCATAATAATGACACCGAATGCGTTAATCGCGCCTGGAAGCATAAGCACCCACAACGTATTTTCCAGCCCCAGCGAACGGATGATCAAATATCCGGGAATCAGCGGCGAAGTGAAAATAAACGTGACCAACACGAATTTCATGATCAAGCCTCTCGCCGGCGCGTGAGGGCGGGACAAGCCGTATGCCATTGTCGAAGTAAAGAAAAGATACAGCAGCGTTCCCCCGACGGTTATCGTAATCGTGACGCCCATCGACCGCCAAAGAGACTCCATGCCCACTATGGTCTTGTATACGTCCAAATTAAAGCCTTTCGGCCACAAATAAACCAGCTTCGCATTCGCGTACACGGAAGAGCTTAACGACACCGCCGCAAGATGGATAATCGGTGCCACCATCGTCAGCGCCGCGATCGCCAGGAACGTTCCGTTCACCCACTGAAAGATGCGATTGGATCTGTTCACATGCTCGTCCTCCTAGTAGATGCTTTCGCCGGTCGTTTTTTTGCTGATCGTATTCAAGCCGACGACAAGCGCCAGTCCGACAAGCGACTGAAACAGACCGATAGCCGTTGTGTAGCTGAATTGTGCTTTAAGCAGCCCGACTCGATAAACGTAGGTGTCCACCACTTCTCCGACGTCCCGAACGAGCGGATTGAGGAAAATAAGCAGCTGTTCCGTATTGGAATCCAGCACGGTTCCGACCCGCAGCAGCAAAAGAACGACGATCGTCGGCAGCAGCGAAGGCAGCGTCACATACCAGATTTGCTTCCAACGGCCCGCGCCGTCGACGACGGCCGCCTCGTATAAGCTCGGATTGATCCCGGCAAGCGCCGCCAAATAAATAATCGTTCCCCAGCCGACTTCCTTCCATATCCCGATCGCCACGACGATGCCGCGGAAATACCCGCCCTCCGTCAGAAAATCAATCGGCGCTGCGCCGAACCAGCCTCTTATGACATTAATCATGCCGTCCAGCGACAGCAAATTGATGAAAATGCCTCCGACAATGACCCAGGACAAAAAATGCGGTAAATACAGCAGCGTCTGAATCGGCCGCTTGAACCACATCTTCGAAACCTCATTCAAGAGGAGAGCCAAAATCAAGGGAGCCGGGAAGCCGAACAAGATCGAAAGGAAACTAAAGGCCAGCGTATTGCGCAGGACGTTGAAAAACTCCTCATACGTAAAAATCGTCACAAAATGCTTGAAGCCTACCCAGTCGCTATGCATGATGCCCTTGAACATGTTGTAGTCCTGAAAGGCGATCATATTGCCGGTCAACGGCGCATAGCGAAAAACAAGAAAATGCAGGATACCGGGAAGCATGAGGACAAGAAGCGCCCAACGATCCTTCTTCATCATTCTGTTCAACACAGCGTTTCTCTCCTTCGCAGCGGATGCGTTCAGCCGAGACCATGCCGGAAATACGGATTCCGGTTTCTCCGGCAGGGTCTGACCATCCGCTCCGATCCATCTATCCGGTGAACGATGCTCTATTTTTTAGCCTTCTTGTTGTACCATGCTGTCGCTTCCTTAATCGCTTCGTCGCCGCCACGGCGCTTCCACTCGCTGACGAACTTGTCGAATGCAGGATCGAGCTCTTCTTTGCCGGTGACGACTTTGGCAAACATATCGAGGAACAGCGTCCCTGCTTCGGTGCCGGGCACAAGCTCCGGATGCGTCTCGAGCGCCTTGAGCGCCGGCATGTTCAGGCTATCGTGCTTGATTATGGCTTCCTTCGCCATCTGGATGCCGCGAATAAGCACATCGGAGTTAGGCGAAAACTTCAACACGTCCTGAACCATGCGGCCATCCCCGCGCGGATTGATCGACAATTGGTAGAACACGGAGTCGCCTTTCTCTTTATTGATTGGAGCATTCGCGTCCCATTTGACCGCGCCGTTCTCGACTGTATAATTCGTTCCTTCGATCCCGTAGGCAAAAAACTTGTTCGCATCATCGGACCAAGCCCAGTCCAAAAATTTGATCGCCGCTTCCGCCTGCTTCGACGAAGTCGGAATGACCCATACATAGGAAATGCCGCTATACTGCTTAGTCAGCCCACCTGGCCCTTTCGGTCCGATCGGAGGCTCGATCAAGCTGATTTTCGCGTCCGGCTGATTGACGAATGTGTCCGCCCTCCAGTCCGAATTGTAATTGATCACTTCGTGTTCCCACATGCCCGCTTTGCCTTGCTTGATGCCGGCTCCCCAATCCGCACCTTTATTCGTGAACATATTCGGATTGATGTAGCCCTTATCGTATAGCTGCTTCCAGAATCGGATCGCGTCCTTCATTTCCGGACGGATCATGTCGGGGATAAGCTGCCCGTCCTTCATATTCCAAACATTCGGCGAAGCGCCGAATTCTTTGAAGAACAAATCGGCGTAGGCCATATTTTCCCGAACGTAAAAGCCGTATTCGTCGTTCGGATCGCCATTGCCGTTCATATCCTTCTGCTTCACCGCTTCGAAATAAGCCAAGTATTCGTCCAATGTCTTCGGCTGCTTCATGCCGAGCTTATCCAGCCAGTCTTGCCGGACATAGACGACTTTGGCGGCCGGCAGCGCACCGAAGGCGGGAATTCCGTAAATTTTGCCGTCCTTGCTCACCTGCGGACTGTCCCAAGCTTCTTGCGGAATTTTTTTCTTCAAATTGGGTCCGTATTTGTCGATAAGCGGGCCGAGCTCCCGGAAGACACCTTGCTCCACCGCGCCCGGATGCATCGGAGCTTCGATGCTGTACGTCCGGATCATGTCCGGCAAATTGTTCGAGGCGAACCGGACCGTAAGCTGCTGTTCGTAATCTTGCGCATGGCCTAAAAATTCGAATTGCAGGTCGTAGCCCGAAAGCTTGGACAATTCCTTGAGATACGGGTCGTCGGCCACCTTCACTCCTTTGGCATAGGCGGCGCCCGCATGCGACGTCAGCAGACTCAGCGTCGCTTTTGGCCCGGCAGTAGCCGCTCCTTTTTCCGAAACTTCGCCGGTTTGCCCGGGTTCCCCGTTTTTTCCGCAACCGACGATAGCCGCAGTCATCATAAGCGCCAGTCCCCCGAGCGCCGCTTTTCGTTTGAATGTAGACATGCTGTTTCCCCTTTCTCTCTCCTCAATTTAGATCGTTTCCCGGAAGGACGACAGGCAGCCTTCGAGAATGACGACTTCTCCAGGCGTCACCAGATAGACGGAATCGTCCTGGACGAAGCAATGGTACGCAGCCTCTTCTTCATGCAGAAGCTGCAAACGCCTTTGCACATTCATATCCCATAATTCGAAAGCGTTGCCATTCCATATCACGAACAAGCCTGGTATGCCAGATCCGACGATACTGCGCGTATCCCCGGGGACGATATCCATCTCGTCCAGCCCGGGAACGCTCATCCGTTCCGCGTCGAGTACGAACATCCGGGTACGGCCGTCTCCTGAGAAATCGCCGGATACGGTGCACAAATAACGCCCCTGTCCCATTGGACCGCATACCGTCGCGATCCGGGTTCCCTCGGGCGCTGGGCTTTTCCGCACGGCGGAAAGGTCGCGCTCGTCAAGACGGACGAAATAGCAAGCCGGCGAGGCGGGCGGGCAGCTTTGGCAATCGGCATCCATCGTCGTACCTGCGATCAGACCGCGCGTTTCGCCGTCGTGCCAAAGGCTGCGTATCATTTGTCCAGGGACGGGGTCGTCCTTGTAAGCGGCGATGCCGGAAATCGTATCGTATCGGGTCAACACGCATCCCAAAATGCCGTATTCATGACTGCAGGAGTAATAAACAAGATGGCCGTGGGCGGCGCCCGCAACCGGACGCATGCCCCCCGGCGGATCGGCGACCACGCGGGGATTTTCCGGAAAACAGGGATGCCGGGCGGGATCGTATTCGACGAGTTCTCCGCCCGCGTAGGCGGCCATGTACACCTTTCCCTGGACGTTCCAAGTAAGCAATATTTCTCCGACTCCCGGAGCCGCCCTGCCGCAGTCGGTCCCTTTGTCCGTCCTCAAGTCGATTTCCCAAAAGCGTTGGGTGATGAAGGGGGTGCCGAGCAGCCGATCCCGATCGATCCGGCATAAACAGTCGACGTGCGCAACCGAATCGGCCGGAAGCCGCTTCGATACGAGAAGCGCGCCGGTCTCTCCGTCAAACCGGTAAAATACCCCGTACAGATTGACGGCTACTATATCTCCGGAATCGGTAATGTTTACGCTGAAGGCGTTCGCGTCGGGAATACGGCAAATTTCGGTTACGCGGCCGGTCGTCATATTCCAAACCGCTATGGACGCATTCTGAAAATCGGTATGCACGCCCATCACCCGGCTCCCTCTTCTGGCAAACCATTCCATCTCCCGCTCAGGGAGCGGAGGACCGCTTACGATTTGTCTCGTTAGCGGGTCGTACCAGCCGCAGTAAGGGAAATACGTCCATCCTTCCTCGCTGCGGATCAAACGTTTGACATGCTCTCTTCTTTGCGACGGGTTCGGGATAAGCCCGGCTATTTCGCCCAGCACGACCGACTCAACCGTTTCCTTCCGCGGATCCCACTGCAGCAGCGCAACATCCGGGTTATCGATCACGATGCTGAACGTGCCGTCGCCGTTCGCAAATGCCGCCCGCATATAGTGCTCCCGACATACTTCCGCATACTGTTTAACCGGCCTTCGATTCCGATAATCGAAGGAGAACGCCGCTGTCGACGGCGGCGGAAACGCGGCCGCGAACAGCTTCCCTGTCGCCTGATCGAGTGCCATTCCTTGAAAAACAAGGGCGGACGGCGCGCCGGTTTCGCAGCATTCGATCTCGCCTGTGCTCAGCGTCAGCCGAACGACGCGAGAGAGGTCCCCGCACAGCCATAGCGTGTCGCCGTCCTCTTGGGCGGCGCTGTAAAATCCGGAATGGATGGACGGAAAACGGTAAATCCGTTCTTTGCCGGACTCGGTGACGACTATGCCTATGGTGCCGCTGACGCTGTTCCATGAGCTGATCCAAAACCGTTCTTCTCCGTCGCTTCCTTTCCCGATCTGAAGCATTGGGGTGTTGATAAACGGATCCCTTCCGTACGGAATCGCTGCCCGTTTTATTTCTCCTCGCCATCTCTCCGCTTCAATTGCCTTCATGTATTTGCATCGACTCCCTTCCCCCTATGTGAACTCGCCTGTTCGGCACATTCAGCCTATCTTCTTTTGCGAATGAACGGCAATAATCACGTATTGGAGGGGTGGAAAAGAAAGAACCAATGATGCAAAACGGGAGCAGACCGGCTGAATCGCGTTCGCTCGTCAATGTTCCGTTCCATTCTCCTCTTCTTCTGCCTTCTTCCGGAACGCGCCCGGCGGCAAGCCTGTAAACTGCTTGAATGTCCGGTTGAAATTTTGCACGGTCGAATAATGGAGCCGCTCGGCGATTTCTTTAACCGGCATGTTCGTGCGGAGCAGCCATTCCTGCGCTTTCGTCATGCGCTCCCGAATCAAGTAGTCGGAGAAATGCTCCCCGGTCTTCTCTTTAAATAACCGGCTCAAATGCGAAACCGAAATGTCATGCTGCCGGGCGATCTGCTGCAGATCGGCGTCCCATCCGTCATGCACATGCTGCAAAACATGCTGCACGGCCTTGTCTTGCCGCGATACCTGCGCGGTATCCATATACGCGACGACGGAAGGAAATACGGAACCGGCCAGCCAATCCTGCACAGCGGAGAGCGTGCTTAAGCTGTGCAGCTTTTTATGCAAATCCTCCGCAAAAATGTCCCGCAGCTCGCAGCCATACTCATGCAGAAGCGAATCGAGCTCGACGAGCAAATAATCGAAAATGCCGAACATCGTTTCCGGGCTCGCGACCGATTCGCCGATTCGTCCGGCCAGCTTGGATAACAGTCCGTTCGCTTCTTCAAGGCCGCCGCCGGTCAGATTCGTTAATATGCTCTTCTGAAGGCTGACGATTTCGCGGCCCGATTGTGCGATAGCCGGCTCGGTTTCCTGTTCGGTTATCGTGACATTCGGTCCCATCAGGATACGGTAAGCGGAAAGCTCCGTCGCTTCCCGATAACCCTGCTTGATGCCGTGATAGTTCTTATAGGAACGGCTTATCGCGACGCTTACGGTAAATTTGAAATACTGCTCCGCGGCAAGCCGAATTTCCGCGGCGATGTTTCCCAGCTTCCGCTCCGTCTCCACCTCCGCTTCACCTCCGCCGGATTCGCCGATAATGAGCGCCACCTGGCCCGGCTGCGTAGTCAAGGCCAAACAAGGGAAGACCGCTTCGCATATTTCCTCGGCCATTTTGCGCAGCGCGTATTGGATCAGGGACTGGTCTTTCCCCTGGTAATTTTCCGTAAGCATCGCGTAATCGTCCGCCGTGACGAGACAAACCCGGAACGCGGAGCCGTGCAGCGGCAGCCCGAGCTGATCGCGCTTGTTGCGAATTTCCGCATCCGTCATGTCCCCCCATAGCAGATGACGCGACAGGTTCTCCTTCAGGGACGGCAAATGGGCGTTAATTTCGCTGCGCAAATGGCGGTTATCGCGGATCGTTTCGTTCAATACCGATTCCAGCATTTTCAGCCCGTCCGCTCCTTTCATGCTGCCTGCATATTCCGCCGGCACTCGCTTGAGCATGCGTTCGATTGGAACATACAGCCTTTTGGAGCCCGTCAGCGCCACAATGGACCAGAAAGCGACGAGCGCTCCGATGATCTCCCACGTTATTTTTTTGATTGCGGCGGATCGCTTTGACAATTCGGCCGTCGGCGTCATCGCGATGATCGTCCAATCGTAATTTTTCAGCTTTAGGGATGAAAGTTTGTACGGAACGCCGTCAATTCGGATAAGGCCGTCATATTCTTCGGGATTTTTCCAGAATTGATACAAATCCGTAGTCGATGCCAGCTTTGCGCCAATATCGTCGCTGTTGCTGCCGATCATCACCCTGCCGTCCTTGTCCACTACCGCCATCCGTCCCCGATACTGCTTTCTCTCTTCGCTGTCGCCCAGCACTTTGGACAGTTCCGCGATGGATACGCTCAGCACCACGATTCCTTCCGTATAATAGGAATGAAGTGGGATCGGGCGAAACAGCATAAGCTCCTTGTTGTTGTACGTATTCGGCGTCACGACGAAAGGCGCGTTGCGGTTCGTTTGCGTATTTTGCATAATCGTTTCGTAAACGGATCGCGAATAAGGAGTGGATTGATGGACGGAGGAGTATACGTGATCGAACTTCTTATAGATGAGCGTGACGTCGTAGCGGATGGGCGAAAAGTTCACCTGCTTGCGCAGCGTCTCCATCATATCCATCGTTTGGCTGACATCGTTGCGGTCCGGTGGCCCCGATTCGACTGATCGCTCTACCGTAACGTTCGTAGCGATGGAGACGGCGTGAATGCCCAGGTTTTCCATCAGGTGGTTCAGCCGGTATTCGACCTGCTTGAGCAGCGCCTGGTGATTAAGGTCGACTTCCTCCTGAATACTGCGCGACGCGATCGACGAGGAGAGCAGGCCGACCACCAGCACGGGAACCGCGCTGATCGCGATGGAGTAGAGCGCCAGTTTTCTTTTGAACGATACCGTTCCGAACCGCCCGCTTATCCGTTTCATGCACATACCTCCAGATTGAATGGCGCTTGGACGCCTTTATTTTGCCAATGCGATACCGGAAAAGAGTTACCTCTCCGAATGAAATGCCAATAACAGCTACCGGCTATCAACCAATAACTGTCGTGTGCGGAACGCGCGTCAATCCTATAAGAACGGCGACAACCCGCATAAACCCAACTATAGTTGGAGTCGTCCTGAAACTCAATGATCAAATTTGCGGCGGAAGCAAAATATGAGCAGTTTGCGAAATAAAAGAACCGAAGGCAATCAAACAAAAGAGACGCCCGGTTTCCCTGCGTCCCTTTCGCTTTTCCTGCTATTCGCGCACTTCAGGCGAATACTCGTCTTGCGCTTCCACGACCTTGACGTCGTCGAACCGCAGCCATGATTCGAAGCCGCGCTCGCTCGCCTTCAGCTTAATTCTTGACGCTAGGATCACTTCCGGGTAGTTTCATGTCTGTATTTTTACGTCATGAAATTACCCTGAAAACGCAAAGAACCTTGACATTATCAAGGTTCTTTGTTCGGAGAATCATGTCGTTGTACTTTTATATAAAGATGAGGCGTCTCTTCGTCCACCCGAATACCCGCCTCCCGCATTCTTCCTCGAAGGCGAACCAGCGCTGCTTGAGTGATACTGGGGTTGTGACCGGGGCTTCGATAAAGTCGAAGATGGAGAAGCCAGTCTTGTCGTGCCGCAAGCGAAATACTCCAGCTCCAGCGAGTTAACAATACTCAGCAGCGCTTTTTGTTGATCCAAGCGAATGCCCCTCGCTTCCGTACGCCTTTATTGTAGAAAAACGTGCACGCAGTCACATACTGAGAAGCAAAGATAATATGACAATAAAAGCAGACGATATGTGCTGTTTCCGCACCGTACAGCAAGAGATAATATAAAAAAATAGGGAGGGCACCCGCCATGCAATACAAAAAATAGGTCATGTTAGCTTCAATCGCATCTTTGCTGGCTGTGGAACGGCTTGCACCAACAAGAAGGAGGTCGACCGATCGTCCGAAGCTCTTCCATCGCAAAAACCATAAAAAATCAAAATTAGAGGTGTATATAGGCATGTTATACCCGTTAAGTAACAAATTCGGAGCAATTTCATTTGATTCCGTTGCAGGAACATGGTCAATGACTGCAGATCAACGCTTGGTCATGGAATCCTTTTCGCTCGTATGGGAAATAGATGACTCCCAGATCCGCTGTCTGGAGAAAACCGATTCGGTCGAAATGAATCAAGGCAAAGACTTGCATGGACGATACTCGGAACTTGTTGCCTATAGTGGCGCCTCAGGTACGGGGAAGAAGTTTGCGATCTCGTTCCGGTTATATGAAGAGGAATGCTTCTTGACCATAAAAGCCCGGGTCAAAAATGTTGGGAAAACAGTCATTAAGCTCGGGAAATGCCATTTATTGCACGAGAGCGGCAATATTGATCTTGGCGAGGGAGCCGAGGAAACGGTGGCGCTTTGTCAAACGGCCTGGGTTACCGATAATTATGTGAAAAAGCTTTATTCTGAAAACAACTGTCACCGGAGCAAAACTGTCGGTTTGCTATATAATCGGTCCCATAAACTTGCATTCAACTGCAGCTTTATGACCTTTGACAGAATAAATACGGAGATTGCATACAGCACGTCTCACAACAAGA
The DNA here is from genome assembly GCF_046244365.1 of Paenibacillus litoralis. Lineage (NCBI taxonomy): Bacteria > Bacillati > Bacillota > Bacilli > Caryophanales > Paenibacillaceae > Paenibacillus > Paenibacillus litoralis. The sequence continues at coordinate 7,361,033 of NZ_CP176395.1, forward strand.
TTCATGTTGATGGTTACTGCGACTTTGATGATTATGAGCTTCAGCCGGATCAGGAAATCGAGTCCGAAACGATCGGGTGCGATTGGTCATACGATCCTTACGCGTCTTTGGAAAATTGGGCAACGAAGGTGGGCCATTATTACAAACCCCGGATAGCCCCGAAACCGTCCGTCGGCTGGCTCGGAGGATGGACATGGAGGGACGGTTTTACCCAACAAACGTATGAAGAACTTGTGCTGGAGAATTCCGCCGCCATCCAAACGAGACTCGAAGGGTTTGATGTCACGAATTTCTGGGTAAGCATCGGCAATTTTAAGGATATGCTGCCGGGAAACTGGACAGCATTTAACAAAACGACGTTCCCCCACGATCTCGAATGGCTTGTTTCCAAATTGGCGAAAAACGGACAACGTCTTGGCTTTTGGATCGCTCCTTTCTGGATACCGGACAAACTGAGTCCCCTGTTTGAAGAACACAAGCATCATCTGTTAAAAAGGCAAGGAGAGTTCGTCAAATGCAATTCCAGGTGGAGGTTCGGGAAGTCCGGCGATTTGCCGCCTGACGAACGGGCTGGCTTCTATTGCCTGGATGGAAGTCATCCCGATACGGTTAACTTTTTGAAGCGAACCTTTGAATTTTATCAGAAGCTGGGGATCAGGTACTATATGATCGATTTTCTTTATGCGGGATCAGGCTCGACCCCGGGACACTTCCTCTATGATGAATATTTCGACCGCTCCAAGGTGAAAGGTCCCGAAGTATACAGAGAGGCTTTGAAAACGATCCGGGAAGCTGCAGGCGAGGATGCGTATATTTTGTCTTCGACCGGAACAACATTCCAAAACATCGGTTGTGTCGATGCTGTAAGGGTTGCCCCCGATTGCGGTGAAGGACGTCCGCTTATAAAAGGGATGAATGAATACCCTGCCATGTATACGATCAATACGTGGAATTTGATTCGAACAGTATCGACCACAATGGCCAACACTTATTTTACGGATCGGAAGTTGTATTATAACGACGCTTTCAATGTGATGACCATCGATAAGCCTGTTCCTTTGAACGAAGCGATTATCACGGTCAGCATGTTTGCTTTGTCAGGCGGTCCCGTGATGCTCGGGGACGATATTTCGACCATTGGCGAAGAACGGCTTGCGCTTATCAAGAAGGCGCTTCCGCCATACAACAAGATGGCAAAACCGGCAGACTTGTTTGACGCCGTATATCCGGATTGGCCCAAAATATTCAATTTGAAGGTCGAGAAGGGCTGGGACGAATGGAACGTTATCGGCGTCTTGAATACCGAACCTACTACCGTAAAAATGGAGCTCTCGCTGGACAAACTTGGGTTGGAACACGGCCCTACCTACACCGTGTTTGATTTTTGGAACGAGATGTATTTGGGTGAAATAAAAGACCGTCTCGAAGTCGAGGTGCCCCCCCATCATATCCGGGTATTTCGAATAGCCAGGTCGAGGCCGCATCCTTGGCTGATAGGGACCGATATGCATGTAACCCAAGGAGGGGTCGAAATCGAGCAGCTTGAGTGGAATCCGAACAAACGCTATTTGAGCGGTGTATGCATCCGGCCAAAAGGGGAAGCAGGGAATTTGTTCTTGAAGCTTCCGAAAGGGTGGAAGCCCGTTCAATATGAAGGGCTTCAAACCGCAAAAGTCCCAATGGATAAAAGCTTAATTGTCCTCAAGCCTTTGGCGTTTCGAACAGAGACACTCACTTGGCGCATTGATTTCGAACCGGAAGACGAAGCAGAATTTCGCAACTTGCTGCATGTCGGGGAAGAGAGGGTCATTTTGGAATGAAAAAATGAGGCTGCCGGGAAACGTTCCGATGGTCGTATCCCCGTTAAGCAGGAGAAAAAAGAGCGCTCATGCGGCGATCGTTTTCCGGTATTCCACCGGAGAGCGGTCGCTAAGTTTTTTCTGGAACCGTTCCTTATTGTAAAAGGCGATGTAGTTGGCAATTAAACGTCGAGCTATCTCTTAACATAACACCGATGTTTGGCCTGGGAGACAGCTTCCCTGCGGCGTTGGTAGCATCCGTCCATATTGTCCGCGCCGGTCGCGGCTTCATCGGAAAACCTCGCAGAACCAACCCCAAATCAAAATCAATTGATTTGGGGTTACCTTTTCCTTCCCGTCTATACGCGGCAAAGCGCGGATCCCGACAATTCAATTGTAACCCGGTATCGCGCCCCTTTATGGATAGCGAAATTTAATCCTGCCACGAAGCAGCTAATCAAGAGCTCGGAACGGAATCTGGTCAACATGAACGGCGGATATATGTTGGCTGCAGGCTTTACGGTAACGAATGCTACACAGGACAGCACCTTTATCGGGACGTCCGAATATGGTTTAGGCGCAAGGGTAATCGTATCAAGATTGAAATGGATTAGCCCAATACGCTTGTAACCGCAGGCGTTAAAGATTTGGTAATCCGCGCTGCTGCGAGATGCCGGGAGGGCGAGCCTATTGCTGCTCGCCCTCGATTTGCTGTACCCGTCCATCCTGAATCCTTCAGCGGAACTCACTCAATCTGTTTCATTTTATTCATCAAATCGCCTACTGCCCCTTTGACACGGGCTTCAACATCAGACGCAAACGGAGCGGGATATCCGAACACATAGCCCGAACTGACACCTTCATACCCGCCTTCTTCGATTTGTATGGCGGTAGGAACGTAACCGACCATCCCGTTGCTGTAACCGAGTGGCAGAATGTGACCGGCAGACCTGTTTTTGATCCATAAACCATAGTCCACCACCATTTCTCCGCTTAACCCCATCAATGCGAATCCTTCCGCCAGCTTCAGAAGCTGCACATCCAACGTGACGGCATCCTTCTTCCCGGACGGCTCGGTATCCATCATATTTTTCCAAACTTGCACGATTTCTTTCCCTTGAGCAGACTCTCCCATATATCTATCCAAGGGAATATCCCGAAACGGCAGCTCCGCTTGCGCGACCCATCCTTCGATCCGGGCCGCTTCCAGCTTTTTCATCGATTTGTTCAAAATGCCCTCTACCGCTTCCGAAAGGATTGCGCCGGCTCTCTGAATATCCTCGTCGTTCCCGCCATAAAATTGACCCTCTCTGATCAAAGAAGGACGAATATCTCCGCAGCAGCCTTGAAGGAAACAACTGACACCATCCCCCATCGACTGATCCAACAGCTCCATAGCGACACCGCAATATTCCGAATTCACTAGGTTGGCTGACGTAGTCGTAGGATGGCAGGTGAAGTGGAACAACAAGCCTTTCGTTCGCCCATCCGCAGTCAAGCATCGGATAACCGTTACTTGGTTGTCATTCGGCCCCTCTTGATTGGGTGCAAAGACGGCCGTACCATCCATGATCTTGCGGCGATTGATGCCGATACCTTCGCAAATGCCGGTTCCCTTCTCCATGGTTACGGCTTCCACATTTTCGTGCGCCTCCGCAATAGCCTGATCCAGCATCTGTTCCAAAAAGCGGATGTACTCCGTTACCATAAGCCCCAATAGCGGACTAAATTGGTCTGTTGTTTGAGGGCCTCCATGCGTGTGGGAAGCGTGAAAAAAAACATATTCCGGATCAATGTTCCATTTGTCTTGTATGTTTCTCTTCAATGCATGTACATGGTCCGAGCCCCACCAGATCAGGTCGGCTTGCACCAGCAGCGCTTTTCGCCGTTCTCCGCCGTCGCTTTCGGGCTGATCGAACAACCAAACCCGCACTGACAATGGCCTGGTAACATCATCGTATACATCCCTTCTATTGGAGTAGCCGGCAAGCGGAACAGGAAAAGGCGGTGTAATATCCGCCTTCGCCGTCCCTAGCTTTATTTTCATGGTTGTCCCTCGCTTCTTTATCGAGAATCGTTTAATATTAGCCTCGGCGCCCCGCCGAAGTGACGCGGGACAAGTTCCAATTGCCCGTTCTCGCCGGATCGCCCGGATCGCCCGCCAACAGCTCCTTGTAGCTGCCGATGACTTTGCGGAACGCCTCCACATATTGATCGATGATCTCCGTCCTGCAATGCTTGAACCACGGAATGCCATAGACGCGGGTGTTCACCTTTTCGCTGACCGGCAGGCTTCCCGGTTCCTCTCTGACGTCGCGCGCGGAATGGGCGATCCGAGTCGGTTTGCCGTGTCCGTAGACGTCCGCTTCATGGAACAGCGGGTGCAGGTGAAGCGGCAGATTGCATCCCGGCGAACAGTCGGCGGCACCTTCCGCCCGAAGCGCTTCGCAGAACCGGGTGATGGACAGTCCTTCCAGCTCTTCGCTCACATAGAAACCATGCGGGCTGTACCAGCCGCCCATCGTGCTGCCCGAATCCTTGTCCGGCCGATGTGCGCGGATTCCCGGCAATCCCTCCAATTGATCCCAGAAATAACTCATCGCCTTGTCGATCTCCGCAATGCGCTGTTCGTAATATTTCAGTTGCACCCTTCCTACAGCCGAGCTCAATTGGTGCATGCGGTACTTGTAGCCCCCGAGCGGCAGTCCGGCGAACGGCTGCAGATCCTCGGTCTGGATGTTGGCGCCGAAACGCTCATAATGGCCGAATACGGCAGCCCGTTCATACAGCTCGCGGTCGTCCGTCACCAAAATGCCGCCTTCCCCGATCGCGAACGACTTGCCGGTCATGAGTGACATGGCGCCGATGTCGCCGATCGTTCCCAGCTTGCGGCCTTTGTACAGCGATCCCTGCGCATGGGAGACGTCCTCGATCACCTTCAGCTTATGCCTCCGGGCAATCTCCATGATCCGATCCATATCGGCAGGATAGCCGATATAATGAACGACGATAATCGCTTTCGTCCGCTCCGTAATACGGTGCTCGATATCGTCGGGGTCGATGCACAGCGTCACCGGGTCTACCTCCGCGAACACGGGCGTTCCGCCGAGCGAATACACCTGAAGCACAGACGCCCAGTAGGTCAGGCTCGGACAGATGACTTCATCGCCCACGCCGATTTGGCACGCGAACATGGCCGCATGGATGGAGGCGGTGCCGGTATTGCACGCCAGCGCGTACTCCTTGTTCAGCCAGGCGGCGAACTCCTTTTCGAACTGCAGCGTGACGTCGGTGCCGGACATGGCTCCCCTGCGGAGCACCTCCAGGGCGGCGGCTTCATCCTCATCCGTAATAATCGGCCATTTGAACATATCCCCACGACCGGACTGCACTGCCGGAGTGCCTCCGAATAAGGCCAATCGTTCGTTCATTTTCATCGTTATCGTCTCCTCTATCCCGTTTCTTACGTCCATCATAAAGGAAGAGATAACCCGTTTCCGGCCAGTAGTTAACCATTTTGTCTCACTTTATAACCTATTCATTTTTTCTCGATTCGGGAGTCGGAGTATTGACATTGCGATATTTCAGCGGCGTCATGCCCTTCTTCTTGAGAAAAACGCGGGAGAACGTCTTGAACGAGCCGTACCCGGACTCCCCGGATACATCGAGAACGCTCATGCGGGTGGAGACGAGCAGGCTGCAGGCCATCTCGATCCGGAGCTCGTGTACGTATTCCGTATAATTCATGCCGGTTATTTTCTTAATCATTTTGCTCAGGTAGGGGGTAGTGACAGCGAATTTCTGCGACAGGCTGCCAAGCGACATGTCCTCCAAATAATGGCTGTTGATATATTGCAGCACTTGCGAGATTTTCGTATTGTTCGATTTGACATTGCCGTACAAGGCCGGTTCGGCCGATGCAGCCGAGCTCTCCGGAGCTTCGCTTCCGCTCTGGCTTCTGGCGATGCAAATGAGAATTTCGATCAGCTTCGAGCGGATGAACGACTGCCTGAACGGACGGTCCGAATCGTAATCGTCGCTTATTTCGCGGAACAGCCGCTCCATGAACGCCGTATGTTCCTCGTTCAATTGAAAGAAAGGGGCGCGATTCTCATCGGAAACGAAGTAGTAAAACCTTCTCATTCCGGAATCAATCTCCGATTCCAGCAAAATATCCACGTCGAACATCAACGTGTATTTGGAATAGGTTTGTCCCTTCTCAACCCTCGATTCATGAATGCGGTGAGGCAGCTTGCAGATGACCGTCCCCCGCGACGCTCTTATCATTTGGCCGTTGACCAGGTCCAGAGCGCTTCCCTGCACGTAGAACGAGAGTTCATAGAACTGATGGTGATGGGGTGGTATCCAAGTTTGCCTCTGAACCGCTCTGCCGATTACGATGGGAAAAGGGAACGTTTCCTGCGTCAAGCTTATGTCGATCATTGGATATTTGCTCAACTGAATCGCGCCTCCAAGGGGACCACGGTATTTACGAACATTGTAGCACAAAACGAAACAGCTTAAATACAGGTTGATTGGACACTCCCGCATTTGTAAGTAGTTTTTGTCTTTTGTTTTGTCAAGAACTTGATCCCATAAAATAAAAAAGCCCCGAAGGGCTTTATCTTAAGTAACCACCATAGGAAGCCAGTTTGCACCATTGTCTGCTGTATTAATCCAACCGATGCGAGTTGCATTAGGGTCAGACGCTTTAAATATGGTTCCTGCTGGCAATTTTGTGCTGTTTGTTGGAGCGGCAGTAGCTTTATAACTGTAAGCAACCTCAATTGCACCAAACAGCGGCGTCGTGATTCTTGAGTTATTATCCAACGTTAACGTCGCTTGACCGGCAGAGTAGTATTGATTAACCCCATTGGCCGATGTAATTTTTGCATTTGTAAATGCTACGTTTGCTTTATAGAACGATACGCCTTTATTACTAACATTAATCGCAGGTCCCAGGTAGAACTCTACATTTTCCACAGTGAAGTCAACACTAGACAGTTGGCTTGGAATTCCAAATGAAATCCCCCCATTACCGGAAAACACAATTCTACTTGTTCCATCTGCATGGCCAATTAAGCGAACTCTACCCACACCACGGGTTTTTGAATTACACAAATAAACGGTTCCGTTTATTTCGTAATCTCCTGACGGTAATCGAATAATGACATCATGAACTAACTCCGTATCGTAAGCTAATTTTGTTAAATTCGCTAAATTAGTCGTGTTTGTTGTGGCATTACCTGTGTTTGTTAACGTGTTATCCTGTGTCTTTTTAGAAAAGTCATTCAATATGAATCGGATAGGTTTTTCAAATCGCCAATTAGATGAATAAGTCACTTCTGTAGCAAAAATACTCTGATCAAGAATGGTGACGCTTTCAGCAGAGAATGTATTCCCCAGCGATAATACATAAGTCGCACCCTTCTTATTATGATTCCATAACCCTGAGATTGTGGTAGAATGACCACCGTCAATTCGTATTAAGTGGTCTGGCGGAGTTGTGGCGTTGCCGATTGATAATGTCATAAATCCATTAATAGTCAACCCTTGTGCAACACGGACTTTCATAATGCGAGTAGAACTTTCAGCACCGCAGCCATTAAGGGCTACACCTCGCGCAATATCAATATAGTACGGATAAGCTACTACACCATTACCCGTGTTATTAATGATGTGATCTGCTGCACATGAGTTGAACGTCATATAGGTTGACTCACCGAACCAGTAACCGAACTCTGTATGGTCTAAAGCATAGCAACTATTTAATGTCACAGAAGTACATACACCTGAATCATTAACCCCGGATCCTGCGATAACAATTCCGCGTGGAGAATAGGCCGTTTGAAGTTGCTCAAGCAATGTCACATAGGTTGCCAGACGAACACAGTCTTTCTTTGCAACATAGAATTGGCATTGGCGAATAGCCATATTCGGGTAATAGGTGTCTGAACCTTTTAGAACATAATTACAGTTTGGAGTTGTTTTGGTTGCCCCACCCCATACCGATAAGTTTTCAAATTTCTTATACAGACCGCCGCCTTTCAATAGAATTGCGGCTTCAATGGTAATATCTGTGCCTAAATCCACTTTAATAGACGTTAAGTTAGCCGTACCGCGAATCGAGATAGGATCTAAGTAAATGCTTCGTGTTGGCGCAGGAATAACTAAACATGCGGAGTCTGTAGGATCATAGGATTTCCAGCGGTACTCTACTACAGGCTTTGGAACAACTAACTCACCACCGCCACGCCCGTGCAGGTAGTTAATAGCAGCCTGAAATGAAGGTCGATCATCGTAGACACCATCACCTTTTGCGCCGAACATCTCTACGGTAACTTCAGAGCAATCCAAGCGAATCCATCGACCGGTAGCAATTCCGGAAACTTGAAAAACTGTACCGCCATTTGCTGGAGATGTACTTGCAGCATCCCAAATAAAGTTACCGCCACCCTTATACGGATTAAGTTCGATAAAAATGTCGGGTGAATGATACCCTTTTACAGCAACACGCATACCATTTTGCTGTGAAATGATGGCCAGCATGTCGGAAATGGAATCAACACAGCGATTATAATCATTAACCTGCTGCTGGGATAACCCGCTTGAATCCAAAATCGCGCTCGCTGGATGGGCTCCAGCCATCTCACGACCTGCCAGCTCGTTATGGGAGATAAGCTCAAGCTTCTTCGCTATTCCTGGGGGAATTTGGCCCTTGTCGTTAGACCCTTCGTATACGTTATCGGTAACCGATAAACCCTCTTTCCCGTAAGCCGTTGACGCTCCCCGGAGTATGCTGCCCGCGGCTAAGGCCGCACCGGCCATGCCGAAGGACGTTAGCAGCTTTCTGCGGCTTATATGGATGCCGGGCTCCTCCGACCGTTTTTCAGTCGAAACAGGATGTGAGCCATTGCCATCACCAACGCCGACATGTGTAATCTCAAGCTCAAGCTGATTTTCAGAGGTTGCACCGGCTAATTTCGCTTTTCCATTTTCCGTTACATTTGCATCTGTCATGATTATCCTCCTCCATCTAAATCAGATTATCCTTTCACAGCTCCCATGGTTGCTCCCTCCATGATCGAGCGCTGCAGAAAAATATACATAAGAACCAAGGGAACCATCGTAATGACAAGTCCTGCGAATAACGTGACCCAATCTGTTCTATATTGCATAATCATGTTTGCCTGGTACATCGCTACCCCGATCGTATACTTCTTGGGATCGCTCAAATAAATAAACGGCCCGAGAAAACTGTTGTACAACCCGAGAAACTTGAAGATCGCCACCGTCACAATACCAGCGGTCGACAACGGCATGATGATCCGGAAAAAAATTTGAAAAATCGACGCCCCGTCAATCGCCGCGCTCTCTTCAAGCTCCTTCGGAAGCGATTGAATAAATCCGGCCAGCATCATTAAATAAAACGCTTTCTCGCTAAAGCTGTCCAGAATGACGAGCCCCGTAAGACTGTTGGTCAAGTGCAAATCCCGCATTAGAATATACTGCGGTACAAGCGCGTTAATCCCCGGCAGAAACAGCGATAGCATGATGAGTCCCCACACCAGCTTTCTCCCGCGAAACTCCAGCCGGGTCAGTACATAAGCGTTAATCGCGGTCAAAAACGTGCCGATCGCCAAACTTGCACCGACATAATAAGCCGTATTCAACATCGCGTGCCCAATGCCGTACGCTTCCCATGCTTTGCGATAATTCGACCATTTCAGCTCACTCGGAAGCTTCCATGCGTCCTGGAAAAATTCCTGGTTCGTTCTGAGCGATTCATAGAACACCCAAATCAACGGAAACAGGATCGTTACCGACCAGATCAGAAGGAGGAGTATCCACCCTGCATCGATGATCGTTCGTCTCTCTCTCACGGCTGCTTCTCCTTCCTAGTATTCGGCATCCCGATTCGCCGTGAATTTGTCGATGATCAGCTTCGCCAGTACAAGAATAACGAACAACAGCATGCCGATCGCCGATGCGTAACCATAATTGCGTGTGCTGTCACCGAACGCGATATCGAACATATAAAGCCCGATTACCTCTGTCGAGCCTGACGGTCCGCCGTTGGTCATAATCAGCACGTTTTCAAAGCCTTTAAATACGCCGAGCACCATGAATATAGCGGAGACACGAATAATCGGCATCATCAGCGGAAACGTGATCCGAAATAACCGGGTCATATGGCTTGCCCCTTCGAGAACCGCCGATTCATACAACGATTTCGGAATCGTGCTCATCGCATTCATGAAAATAACGAAATAGAATCCAACTCCTCCCCAGACAGACGGAGGAATGAGCGCCCACAACGCGGTTTCTTTTTCGCCCAGCCAATACCAATTCCCGACATCAAGTCCGATCAACCGAAGCATGGCATTCAGCAAGCCGAAGCTTCCGTCGTAGATAAAAGCCCATAATAATGAAACGACAACCGTGGAAAGCACATTTGGGAAAAAAAACAGCACTTTCAATCCCGAACTGAACCGATAGCTTTTATTGGACAACAAATAAGCAAGAATCAGCGAAATGAAGATGACAAGCGGTGGAATCGTCAGCATAAACAGCAGATTATGCCACAATGCCCGCCAAACGTAAGAGTCGTGAACAAGCTGCTTGAAATTGTTCAACCCGACAAAAACAGGTTTTTGGATGCCATCCCAATGGAGCAGCGAGTAATACACAGACAGCACATTGGGGTACAGCGTAAACAGAATGTACCCTCCGAGGGCAGGAGTCAAAGCCAGCAAGATAAACAACCGTTTTTGAAACCTGGCTTTCTGCTGCCAACTGCTTCTGTGAAGGGCGGAATCGGCGGCAGGTACCCTTATTTCTTTCATGATGATGTCGCCCCCTCTTGATATTCGCGGAGCGCCGACGCGTTAGCGCTCCGCAGCGTGCTCGAATGTTGCTCGAACGTGTTTGCGTCGACTTATTTCTTCGCCTCAATCGCTTTTTTCAGCAATTCCTCGGCCTCTTTCAACTTCGGCTGCGGGTCCTGCTTGCCGGATGCAATATCATTCAACGCATCCGATATCAACTTTTTCGCATTCAAGGCATCCGGTTCGCTTCGCGTCACGTTTTGCGCTGGGCTTATGCCTCTAAACGGGTTATTCTTCAAATACTGCAGCACAGCTTTCGGCGCATCCTGCAGTTTGTCAACCAACGCCGCATCATTCATGAAATCGACTCGTACCGGAAGCGTTCCTGCTTGCACCAATCGTTGCTGCACGTCCAGATTCCACAGCCAGACGATAAATTCCTTCGCCCACTTCTTATTCAACTCCGGCTTCGCCGCCCAAATATAGTGGCCGCCGCTCACCGTGCTCTGATAAAGCTTCGTGCTTTCCGGCTTATCGCCCATCGGCGCCAGCATGAAGCCCCACTTGAAACCATCCGGGATCGAATCCTTCATTTCGTTCTGCACCCATTCACCGGTCGAGGCTAGCGCGGCTTGCCCTTGCAGCAACTGCATTTGCGATTGCGTATGGGTCAATGCGGCTATTCCGTCCGGAAACGCTTTCTTCTGACCCAGCTCGTAAATACGTTTGTGCAACTCCTGGCTTTCCGGAGACATAAAGTATGGCAAATCATATTTTCGGTAGGTCGTCTCGAACTCCTTCAGGTTCCCGTTGACCTCAGCAAGCTCGAATTGCTTCGCAATGCCAAACGAGAATTGCAAATAGGCCGGATATTTGCCCGGATACGTAATCGGAATCAGTCCTGCTGCCTTGATCGTATCGACAAGCGCTGTGAACTCCTTCCACGTCTTCGGATTTTGGTTCCATCCGTTTTTCTCGAACAGCGTTTTATTGTAGAACAGACCGGTAACACTTTGAGCATAAGGAATCGAGTACATTTTCCCTGAAATGTTACCTGTAGCCTCATAAACGCCCAAGCCCGATTGAAGCTCTTTCAACGTTTTCCCATTGTCGTAAGCTTTATGTTCCCACAGATCATCCTGCGTCTCAATCTTGCCCGCTTTCGCCAAGCTGGGGGCCGTCCCTCCGGGTAAGGAAGTCGAGAAAATATCGAACATGTCGTCATCGTTGCCTGCAGATATTTTCGTACTTGTAATCGTATCGATTTTCGGCGAATACGTCGTGTCGAAACTTACGTTCGGAAACTTCTTCTTGAATGTATCCATCGCATAATCGATCCACTCTCTGCCATTACCGTTTTCAAAATAACCGAACTTCAACGTTACTTTCTGATCTTTCGGAAGTCCGTTTTCGGGGTAAACGTTGGATGGGCTTGCATCCGGCGAGCTGCTGTTTGCCGGCTTGACGCTGCTTGTCGGGTTCGGGTCATTGCTGCCGCAAGCGGTTACAGAAGCAACCAACAACAGGCTAACCGTTGACAACCCCCATTTTTTCATTTTTTGTCTCAATGCGTATTCCTCCCTGACTGTGATTGACTTGCACGAAAAACGTATCACGATCGCCGAAACCGCGTAAATAGACCATTCGGACGCCCTAGACAAAAAGGAACAATCCTCCGTTTGACGAAGGATAGACGTTTTGTCACCGATAGATTTTTTGTCCGTAAGCCCGGATCTGCGCATAAGAAAAGCCTGAACCGTAGGGCACGCCCTAGTCGGTCTCAGGCAATGTCTTCATCTTCCGGTATTGGCCGGGGGTTGTGCCGGTATATTTCTTGAACACGCGAATGAACGTTAACGATTGTTCATAGCCGACGGCTTGGCCGATTTCCTGAATCGTTCCTTCCGTTTCGAGTAATCGTTGCATCGCCTGCTCCATCCGAACGGCGGTTACGTATTCGACAAATTTGACACCAAACGCTTCGCGGAATACCCGGCTCACATATTTGGCGTTCAAGCCAAATTCGTCGCTCAGATGCATAAGTGACAAATCCGGATTATGGTAATTTTCCCTGATGTAACGCTTCACCTGATGGACAAGCTGATGCGTGGACTTGCTTTCTCGAAGCTCGCTCATCCGTTCATAAGCTTCCTGCAGAATGATACGGAACTCCCCATAAATCTCATCCAGCGTTTCTTTCCGCTCCAGTGCCGCCTGCAGCTTGTCATGCGTGAATTCCTGCCATACTTGATGCAATTCCTCCGGTAGTTCGGCCATCTCCTTCTGCAAATGCCCGATCAGTACGTTCATCAGACCGGCCAAATCTTCGTACGCATACAGTTGATCCCGTATACCTTCGTACATTTCCTCGTAATACGTCTCCCACTTCTTTTCCCCCGCACGAAACGATTGGCTGATGGAGCGAATGCACTGCAGCTGTCTGAACAATTCGCCTTTCGGTTTGGAGATGACGTGAGCCGGTTCGATGATGCGGTTATAGCCAAGCGACGATTTGAAGCCTGTGGCGGCAACCGCTTCGCGGAACGATTGGGAGACGCGATCCATATCTTCGACATGGCAGCCGATGCCGATCGTAACGGTAAAATCGAGATTTTCCTCTACCCATTGACGAAGCCCCTCGCAAAAATCGGCCGTTTCCCGCTCTGCTTTTTCCTGCCTGCTGTATATGACCAAAATCGCCATCCGACAACGATCGATCCATTCGGTCCATACCGTATAAGGCTTCGTTTCCGCCATTTCCTGCACAACCTTGCTCAGCACATGCTTCAACAAATGCTGATCGTTCTTATACTGGCGTTCGAACTCCGCATAATGGTCGATTTCCGCCAAGGCAACGGCCGTTTCCGTCACGGGGAAGACAACTCCCATTTGCTCCAGCTCTGCCAGCCCGGTCTTCGGCCGAGTACCCGCCGCCCCCTCCATCATGCTCAGAAACAAATAACGTTTGCGGTACACCATATTTTTCTGATGCTGCTCCTGGAGCATATTCGATTCATCAAGCAAACCTTCTATGGCCGATTCGATAAGCTGGAACTCGTCTACTTTGCCCGTCCGTGCGTCTTCGGCTGAAGCCGGCCGAACATTCGAGATGCGGTTCATGAGCGATCGAATCGGTTTGTAATTTCGCCTCGACACATAGATCAGCCATGCCAAACCGGCAAGCACGATGAAACAACCGAGCGCCATCCATATATAAAACAGGGAAGAAACGAATTCGGCGAACACTTCTCCGTGATTCCCGCTTCTGAACGTCCAACCGGTTAGTTCGGAATGCGCCTCGGACAGCGTTTTGCTGCGAAAACCTTTCGCCGGCTCCAGTCCGGTACCCGTGCTGCCGCCCCCATCCGTAGATACAACGAGCCGTCCCGCCCGGTCACGCACCTCCATGAAGGTCGTTTGTGTGTACACCATACTTTGCATAAGCAAGCGCAACCGCTCCGGCCGGATATTGACGACCATCGTGCTGTAATCAGACAGATTAGCGATTTTCGCCAAGCTGATAATTTTCTCCTCCGGCTTGGAAGCATCTTGCTCGGGTTGCGGATAACTTCTTAACGTCCAGGCGTATGGTGTCTTGGTGCTGACGGTGAGACCGAGGTACTGCCTATCGGCGAACGTATCCAGTTTCGTTATCATGAATGGGGTCAATACGGTCTGATCGGCTAGCCGGTACAAATAGATCGAGTCGATCAGCGGATTGTTCGCCGTCAGTTCCTTAATGGCGCTTGCTGCTTGTACGTCCGCATATTGGCGTTCATCCTTAGGCTGTTCGGCATAAAAAAGCTGCAATCGCCCATTGGACTGAATTTCCTTCAACATCAACGAATCGATTCCTGCCAGCGCATCGTCTATCAGTTGCATCACATTATGCGAAAGCGCCTCGTTGGCTTTGTTCGCCGATCGCTTGGACATCTCGCTGATCGTCAAATACGTCATCAACAACAGACTCAGGCAAATAATAAAAAATACCGGCAAATAGGAGAGCAGCAGTCTGTAAAACCAATTTTTCCGCATCGAATCACCTGTCATTTCCTACTGTTCGGGCTTTTGCCCGGTTTGTCTATATTATCCAAGCAAATGCATGCCCTGTAAAGCAACCGAATTAGCGCTTCCTTTCAGCGGCAAAAACGATTACCATGTGAGTAACCACCAAATCTTGATGGAGGCATGGATATGAAAAGGATCCGAATCGGAGTCGTCGTTATCGCGGTTCTGTTCCTCGCAGCCGTCTATTTCGTGCTTCATGGCGGGTGGGCGAGTGAGAGAGGAGCCGGGACGAAAAAAGAAGACTCTTCCACAAGCAGGCTTACCTTGCGTTTCTTTGTTGGTGGACCGCCTGCATCACATTTACCTGAACCGGATATGGATTTCGTCAAACAAACGATTGAGAATAAGTTTAACGTCAATCTGGAAGTTACCGTCATGCCGCCAGGCGATGATTATACCGCCTCCATAGCCGCCAGGCTGGCCGCAAACAATCCTCCGGACATGTGGCTGAACATCAGCCCCGATGGCGGCGCCAAATATACGCTTGACAACGTGCTGGCGGATATGACCTATTATGTCAATCCATCGACGATGCCGAACTATTTCAAATACTGGATGTCGGAGAAGGAGCTGCGCGAATATCAGGTGCACAACAAATTTGCCCGTGCGCCGATCCCCTACGACCGCAAATCGTACCGCGCTTATTATATTCGCAAGGACTGGCTGGAACGGCTTGGTCTCGGTATTCCGCAAACGTACGAGGAGTACCTGAATGCATTAAGGGCGTTTACGTTCCGCGACCCTGACGGCAACGGCTTCGCCGATACGTACGGCTTCACAACGGCCGGCAACGGGACGAGCATCTCGCTGGAATGGCCGGAATATATCCGGAACGGACTGCTTTATCCAGCTTATTACGAGGAAGGCAAACTCGTCGACATGCAGACGGATATTCGCGTCGGGCAGACCGTTACCGATATCGCGAAGGTGATCAACGAAGGATTGGTCGACCCGGATTGGTTTATGAACTCGCCCAAACAGCAGTTGAATAAGGCCATCCAAGGCAAGGCGGGGGTCGTATTGGGAGATTCGGCTGATTTCGCCCTCGATTCGAATCCGAACAGCTTGCAGACGAGAAGCCGCTCCATCGACCCGTCTGCCGAATGGGTGCCGTTTAACCCGTTCGGCAACACACCGCTTCGCGTAGCGGTGTCTGCAGGATACCCGTTCGTCTTCTCCAACAATACGGCAGGCGCAGAGCCAAATAAATTAATGAAGACGGCGAGCATTCTTGACTGGCTATCCGGCGAGGAAGGCTTCCTGCTGACGCATTACGGCGTCGAAGGCAAACATTATACGCGGGAGGGTAACCGGATTACGCTCCTTCCAGCAGAAATCGTGAAGAATGAGAAAGCTCATGGAGATTTTCTGAAAATATGGAGTTTCTTCACGCCGGACGCACCCGAAGTTCTCGGACTTACCGTTATCGATCCGCGGTTGACCGAGCGGGACAAAACGATTATTCAGGCACTGGCTACAATACCGACCCATGAAGGCGTCGGCACAACCTTGACCCCGCCGTTCACGGTGAATGTTGAAACGATGCGAGCCAGACAAAACGAACTTCAGTTGAAAATGCTCTTCTCGGAGAAATCCGGAGAGCGTTGGCCCGCATATCGTCAGGAATTGATGACATTGTATAACGGGGATGTCATTATGAAGCATTACGTTGATAAAATCAAGGCATCGCAGCTGAAAAAATGATGCTCCATCTATAGCGCTACGAGGCTGCGGGAAAAACTACTTTCTCCTTTTTACCGATCTGTGTCGCTCGACGTCTCGCATGATTTTCTCAAGCTTGTCCTTTGATGAAGGAAAGGCGTTTTCGCCAATCGCGAAAAGGAGCCCTGGTAGGCTCCTTTTCTTTAACGTCCCTATTCCCGGCCAGCAGCCGGCATTTAACTAATCCTGATTAAGCAACAAAAATCTTGTTGGCTACTACGAAGTTTGATGCATCAACGTTGTTGTTAGAAGCTTCATTGCTTTTAACAGTCGCACTTCTGTTCGCTGTTAATACTGCAACATTAAAGAACCCGTAACTGCTAGTAGAGTATAAATATTTACCCGTCCAAGACGCCATATTGACGTTAGACTCAACAAATAGATTTACATTGCCAACCATAGAGTCGCCCCGAACAATGGCCGATGCCCCAGACACAGTTACATTCGACAATCTAATATTTGCAACTGGCGAATATGTTGCGAACTTTGGCTCAACTAAAGGTGAATTAACTACTATACTGCCGCCACCGTTAAAGGTAATGTTATTGCAACCAACCATAAATCTATTGCTTATAGTTAAAGTAACACCGGCGTTAATAGTGAAAATAATGTTCTGAATATTATTCAGTACCGAGAAATCATAACTTGCTGAAATAGTTAAGTTGTTGGTTATGTTAATTACACCATTCCAGTTCGAACCAAGTATCCTGATAGCCTCTACCAAATCAGATAAACTTTGTACAGCGTTACTGGCACCCAAACCGATACCCTTACTTCCTGAACGTGATGCGTCCATATAGATTGGCAGCTTAACAACGTTCTCACCTTGCAATCCGACTTGCTTCATATTTCGCAAGTCAGATATATGGAATCCATTTATTGCTTTATATGTTGGCACATTAGATATTTTGAGAAACGCTGTGTTCGTGTATTGGTCGTAAGGAACACCGTCCAATAGATTAAACAATGAATTGTCTCCATAGTACGATGAACCATGTAAGTGTACATAATAACCCTTATCGCTAGCCATACCGCAACTGTAAATAACTGACGTACCTGCACGTAATTGCATGCTGCGGATGTTACCCCAGTTGTATACATCTAACTTACAATTGTAAACAATCCAATCATGCATCATAATATCATTCGGGCCTTCGATATGTGGTGTAAACATCGAAAAGCGTCCGCCAAACAGCATATACGGTGCACCCCACCCCTCCGTTACTGTGTCATAGATAGATACGTCTGCACCTACTGCTGTGATCGCTGAAGTTAAACCCTGCTTAGATACCGGTAATGCACTGTGACTGTAAACCAAACCGTCTGTAACCGAACTAGCTGCTGAAGATACTTGTCTATTGATATAACCTTCCCTAATAACTACGGAACCAGTTGATCCAGCCAAGTAAAGCCCTTGATTGTGCGCTAAGATACGTGGTCTGTCGAATACTAAATTCCAAGCTGTGCAGCAAGTAATGCCTACTTTTGGAGAAAGATCGTCTGGATTATAGTCCCCCCACGACGCTTGTTTCTGAGGTCTCGCCCATGATCCAAGCGTTCCGATCGCTACATTTATTTTTCCAGACTCCGTACCAAATGCGTTAAGGCCGATCTTTGTTTTGCGTCTGGTAACCAAGTTAAATCTGTACTCACAGCCGCGTACCATAGAGTGCGTGTTCACATTTGCCGAGTAGGAGAAAAACTCCGTACTGTCTGAAATCAACACCCAACTATTGTTTACATACTTGAACATCGGTGTGTACAGTGCAGCTACCTCTAAGTTATCGCCATCGTAAAATAATGTGGCTCTGTTTTTTTGAGTTACGACATCTGGTCCTGCAAAATAATTCAAGTTACCTTCGCAAGTTATCGTGCCTTTACATGGTAGACGCAGCGGTTCTGTATAGCGGTAGCATCCGCGAGGCAAGTGAAATGTCAATGATGGTATTGCATGCTGTAAGGCATTAGGGTCTGTTGTTCCGACTTCTGGATTGAAGTGGTGGTTAAAACAGTTGTATAAAGCTTGGTAATCATCTTTAACACCGTCACCTACAGCTCCAAACCATTTCACATTAATAGCAGCGTTGTTAGTTACCCGTACCCAGCCGTTAAAGCAAATGCCACCATCATTTTTGTTCGATTTAGTTGCGTCGTATACAAACTCACCGCCACCTTCTAAAATCCCTTGCGCAGCATCATAATGTTTTACGAAAACCTTAGAGCCGTTAGTTGGATTGGAAATAGCTAGCATCTCGCTAATATCTTGCAATCCACTATTGATTTCTTGTTGGTTCTTACCTGTTGAATCTTTAATCGCACTCGCTGGATGCGCCTCAGCCATATCACGACCTGCCAGCTCGTTATGGGTTACAAGCTCAAGCTTCGCCGCTATTCCTGGGGGAATTTTGTCCTTGCCGTTAGACCCTTCGTATACGGTACCGGTAACCGATAAACCCTCTTTCCCGTAAGCCGTTGACGTTCCCCGGAGTATGCTGCCCGCGGCTAAGGCCGCACCGGCCATGCCGAAGGCCGTTAGTAGCTTTCTGCGGCTTACATGGATACCGGCCTCCTCCGGCCGTTCCTGCTCCAAACCTTTCCCCGCTTGCTGCTCCATCTTTCCTGTTTGTAAAATAAGATTTGTTTCAGCAGCATTTGCCAGTTCGATAAGGATACGCACGGTCATATTGATGCCAGTTGACTGCGTCGGCAGTGGTTTTTGCTGTGCAGGGTCAACATGCCCGATTGCAATCATTGCACCTGATCTGTCATAAATAGCAATCTCTCGAATGGTAAAGCCGCCAACATCTGGTGGAATAGCGGACTCAAACATCAATGTATTTGGTGCCTGCTCACGAATTGGAGTAGAAGCAGTACCACGCCAAACTTCATTAGCCAATGTCGCCATATTTTCAGTCAAAACAGGATATGATCCATTCCCATCACCCACAGCCACATGAGCAATTTCAAGCTGATTTTCAGGGGTTGCACTGGCTAATTTGGCTTTGCCGATTACAGTTAAAATTGAACCAGTCATTTTATTTATTCTCCTCATCTAAGCCGATTTTTGAAAATCGAAGAACCCCAGCAAGTATGGGATATTTCGCTGCTTGCCCCCCCTAAATCTGCAGGCACCACGCAAAGTTATCCACAACCGCCGAATGCCTTGTCCTGACAGGGCTCGGGGCGGTTTGTGCATCTACGGACTGTCGAAACCGGGTCTTGCTCCCCTGGAGCGGGCTTGCGAGTACGGGCAGCAGTCCCGCCGCACCGCTTGCAACCGATGGCTTCAGTATGAATGTTTAAAAGCACTTTCAAGTTGGTAATCGCTTCTATATCGGCATGAGAAATGTATGCGTTTACATTCATTATAGACGGTTCTTTCGGAAAAACGCGCCAAATTGATCGTGGCCCGGGTCAATTATATTAGGGGGATTTATAGACGAATAAAAAATACGAGATTCGACTCCAAATCAAAGGTATTCGGCATCGTTGTCTCGTACTTCTTTTGGCAGACGACTGAATATTCTGGATTCCGTAGGACGGGAGACGATTCGTACGACGTTAAAAAACGAAACTTAAACCTCACATAAAGAAACAATGGTGCACGACTGAAAACCTACACCCGGTTTGTCCTTAAAAACCGGCACAGACACCGCATCCCAGTCAGGTATTTTCCCCGCCGCCGCTCGGACGTGGCCGCTCGGGCCCATGAACATCGCCGCCGTCTGGCTGTCGGTGAACAGATTGATCGGACTGCTGTACTTGTTGTTCGGCAGCCCGTCAATCAATCAAAATCTTAGCTTCGTTACCTAACGCCTAGGCCGATCCCCTGCGATTGACCGTTCCTCCGGAGTAAGAGCTGCTGGAGAGACGCAGCCAAGTTCCCGAATACGCAATCCCGAATCGTCCTCGACATCAGCGGCGACGGGCCCGATGACGACGATTCTATCTGATCCGATCGATACGTTGCCGCTGATGGGGACTATTCGTTACTTTTTCATCTGAATCGCTTCGGCGATCTTCTTGGTCGCTTGCTCTTCGGCGGTCCGCAGAGCCGAGTTCAGATCGGTTTCGCCGGCAATGACGGATAGGACGGCGTTGTTCATCGCGCTTGTCGCGTTCGAGTCAAACACGCCGGCGCGGGCTGGCGCAGCAGGCTTTAGTGCAGCGATCGCGCTAACGTTTTTCCCTTTCCACTGCGCTACGTTGCGGCCAAAAGCTTCTTTCACCGCCTGGCTCTTCAGCGGCGTAATCGCGGCAAAGTCGGAGGTGATCGCCGTTTGCACTTCATCGGTCAAAAGCTGGGCGATGCTTTGGAACGATTCATCCCGATGCTGGCTCGTCGGGGCTACCGTAATAATGACCGGGTATGGCTGCGAGCCGACGCCCGGCAAGCTTTTCAACTCTGGCAGGCTGACCGCGTCCCAGTTCATATTTTCCTCAGGCTTCGGAGCGTCAGAGTTCATCGCCAGGTACATGGCGCTTGTCTTCTCTTTGACGAAGACGTTCCGCGCATCGTTCATAAGCTTGGCGTTTAAGCCCGGCGCTTTATACAACGGCAGCAGCGTGTTAATCCACGATTTCCACTGGTCGGTCTGCAATACGGCTTTCTCGCCCTTCTCGTCGGTATACGGAATTGAAAGCGGATTACCGACAAGCAACGGGTTTGAGTGGGCGACAAATCCGCGGTACTGCACGCTGCCATCGGTTCGCGTCAGCTTCGTCGCAACATCCGCCACTTCTTCCCAAGTCATATGATTTTTCAAATAAGGAACGCCGAATTTATCGAAAATATCTTTATTGTAATACAGCGTCAGCCGCAAATCGTACAAAGGCAAGCCGTTCTGGTGTTTCCCGTCCACCTTCGCCGCTTCTACATATGAAGGCTCGAGTCGGCTGAGATCGAACTTGTGCTTCGCGATCAGATCCGAGATATCGCCGCCGTACAGGTCGAGCAGGCTGGCGCGGTAGTTGTTGACGGAGGAAATAATCAGGTCGACTTTGCGCTGCTCCGTAACGAGATTTTGCACATTGTTTCCGACGCTCTCCACCACTTCAAACTCATAATGGGGATACTTTTTCTGAATCTGACTGCCGTATCGGGCCATAAACCATTCCATGTTACCGCCCTGTGGCGTGATGACGAGCAGCTTGACCGGTTTCGCCGGTTCCGCAGACTTATTGCCGCCCGTTGAGGCGTTCCCTTCCGTTTTCGCGCCTTCATTCCCGCCGCCGCATCCGGCAATCAGCAAAATGATGACCATCACAGCGGCTAACGCCGCACCGTTCCATTTTTTCATATAGACCCACCCCATTGAATAAATTGGATTGCTTGAAACTTGATCTTACAACTTTGTAACAATGTGGTACCGTTCGCTTACCTTCTTGGACTCCATCCAATGGGGCAAGCGGAAGAAGCGTCAAATCGAGCTGCAATTCCTTAAGCAAAAGAGCGAGAGTCCGGACTCCATTCTCGCGATAACGCGCCGATCGATTCGACTTCCATCCGGTCCGGCTCGACTTACGACATCGAAGTAACCGATTGAATGTCGGCCCCTCACCCGGACGAAGCACGTCAATCTGAGACAGCTCATGGTAGTGCCTCCATCCAGAATTTGACAGCGCTTACATAAAGAAAAAAATCCTTGACATGTTGTCACCGTATAGCGCCCCCTTCACCCAGCAGCTTGCGAATCACTTCTTGCTTGCTCGAATTCGGATCCGTACGACGATCTCCACTTTGTCTTTTGACCGCACAAAAGCCGGATCACGCGCCTACAAAATCTCTCTACCTCCAAAACTACCGATCTTCACTTTGTTTGTCATGAGTATGCTCCCTTCGTTGCCCATTTGGCTTATCGTCCACTCAAGCACTCATCGTGTTGCAAAGCCATTATCACACATGGACCATCGGACAAAAAGCACGAATTGTGCAGTCGAGTACACATATCCTCTGCACTTACGAAACGCCTGCAAAAATTCGTATTGACTGCGACCCGATACCCCCTATAATGGTAGCAAGACACCGCGTAGTACAGCCTCTTTTCGAAGGGGTATCAGGTGAATATCGGTAAAGGAAGGGACTCGTATGCAAGGTTCGCCAGATGCTTTCCGTCTCGTTCATTTGCTCACGACACTGAGGCTGTCCGAATTCGAATGTGGGACTTCCACGCTAGGCACGCATCCCGACAAAAGCTACTACACCTCCATTCGCATCCAGCCGTGGGCGCTGCTGACTCAAATTACCGGTGGGCCTGTACAAATTACGTTGGAGCATGAAACGTTTATCGTGAATCCGGGGCAAGCGCTGTATATACCGGCCAATCAGCCTTACACGTTGCAACTGATCGACCGCGACGTCGTCTCGCACTGGCTTAATTTCAATTTCACTGTATTTGAACATTTTCCGCTGCTCGATCTGTTCGATGTTCCTTATGTATCCCCTGTATCCATTGGAAACGAGGTAAGGAGGCTGCAAACGCAAATTAACGAGCTCGTTCATGCTGAGCGGTCTGATCCCGGCGAGCTTATGCGCACAACCAGCCTTGTGAAGCAGCTCATGTACGTCGTGCTGGAGCTGGTCATATCATTTTCTCGCTACAAACCCGGGGGTATTGAGAGAATCAGTAAACTTCAGCGTTTCCAGCCGGTACTCGATTATATCGAAAGCCATCTGGATGAGAAAATAATCATATCCCAGTTAGCCGGCCTGATGTTCATCTCTACATCGCATTTCCATAAAGAGTTCCAAGAGGCGTTCGGCGTTTCTCCGTTGCAATATATTCAATCGCAGCGATATAAGAAAGCGCAATCGTTGCTGGCTACTTCCGATTTGACGATCCATGAAATCGCAAATCGGGTCGGCTATGAACAGCCGTTTCCATTTATCCGCTTTTTCAAATCGCTGTACGGTTCAAGCCCCGGCCATTACAGGAAAATGATGATCGAGCGGTTTAACTAAGATGTTTCGCCATTTGACTGTTCCATTGGGCATCGTATCTGGCAAAAAAGTGAGATCGACCTTGTGTCCCAACTCGAGCAAACGTTCCTTTAGCCCGATAAATACCTCCTGGATGGTCGTGCTGTACCGGGACGTCGTCACCAACCATCGAATAGCCGCAAGTGAAGAATAGCAATCTTTGAAAACGAAAGAGAATGCTTTTTCAAATATGTCGCATTTACCTAACAAAAAGGAAGGGTTCCCCCTTCCCAGAATGGAATGGCTGTCTATGGATTCAAAATAAACAATGAATTTACTCCAGTTGTTTTAAGTAAGGTATGTTGCGCAGCAGTAAATCTGCGAATGCCGCGTCAATATGTTTCCCGGACTGGCTTTGAACATGTTTTTCCAAATCTTCCCCGGAATGGAGTGTGAACAACTCAACGTCCCACCCGAAACCGCCTTCGCATAGAAAGCCGGCACGACCTCGACGCTCTGCTCCTTCGCAGCGGTCAAGCAGCCGCCGATCTCGTTGCGAACCATTTCCAACCGTCTAATGTCGTCGCCGCGCTTTATCAATGTTTCGTTCCGCTTAGTCGGTTGCGGTCAGTCTGCCTGACGGTTGTGTTTCCAAGCAAAATAGATCATGATGGCGGCTTCCGCGCGGTTGCTAGCGTTACTGGTCTGAAACTGCCGTCCTCATGGCCCTGCATCAGGCTCGCGCCTTGCACCCTGCCGACCGCATCCGGCCAGATTGTCCCCTTTGCCCTCCACGTTATCCCGGGCAAACAGAGCTTCAATGCTTTCACGAGCCCAGTTGGCGGAATCAAGACCCGTTATTGCCGTTGTTGATTTGCTGCTCATCATTTATACTCCTGCCAGCATCTATATTCTACTCTCGTTGACCGGTTGTAACAATTATCATATTTTCTAATTTTGCCTGTCGTCTTATCTGTTCTATAAATCATTGTTCTTACTACTGTAACAAGCTTTGCATTGTTCACAGATGCAGGCAAATATTTTACATCCGAAGCTTACTTGCCCTCTGAGATGCGAGAATGCTATGTTCTCCGGTTCTATATACTTTTTGAGATGCCTAATGAGATATTTCATATTTTACTTCTGAATAATTGTGTATCATTAACTGTTCCTGTATAAGATCCCCAGTTCGTTTATTAATGACTCTTCTCCATATCTCGTTCTCTCTAAAGTTCTTCCCTTCTTTATGATGAAATTGATGATTTCTTTCTTCCAAATGGTATGAAAAGGGTAACTCGTTCTCACAAAATACAATTCCTTTTAGATGCTGATCGGTTAACCACACACGAAATTGAAACTTATGACTGGTGGGGTTACAAAAACGCAAATCAATGTAATTATAAAATACGCTTGCACCGCTCCCAAAAGGTAAGACTCTATGCTCATCCGGAAATGGATCAAAACTATGATGATGTCTTTCCTTAATTTCTAACGGTGTATGTAAGGCAAGCCAAAAAAGTAAATTAGCTAATTGACATAACCCTCCCCCAACACCTGTTTTCACTTCGCCTTGAGATAACAGCAATCCTTCAATATATCCTTTGCTTGCTTTAGGTTTCCCAATTAAATGCCAAAAAGAAAATGTTTCACCTGGGTTCAATACAATACCGTCAATGGATTTTAGAGCAATACTTAAATTTGTAATTTTATTTTCCTGTAACCTAGGGTCAGATGTTCCCAATTTTCTCCGCAAGAGAGATTGATGCCGTTTTATGACATAGGGAAATTTTTCAACTATTCTTTCATTTGCAAAATTCACGAAAAAATTACGACTGGTTCTCTTCAAGCGAAGCTGAAGGATTCGAAGTCTATATACCAAGGGTAATTTAACTAAGACCTGTTTGATCATTGGCCAGCCACCTATTAAAAATTGATTTTTCGCATGCCTGCCCGTTCGTAAGAAAAGGCTGCCGAACTGTTGGCGGCCTTGAAGGTGTTTATTTAGCAAACGTTCCCTTTAGTTGAAAAATAGGTTTTAGATTCAATACCCCCAAATCAACTGCCGTCTCCATATAACCAACTATCTGATCAAATGTAAATATACTTAGCTTTTCATTTATGACTTCCTTATCGTACTCCATATCTCCTAGTACATAAGGAATGAATGCCTCGACATCTTTGGACTTAACCTCATGTAAATCAAAAATTGTTGGAATATAACAAAGCGTTTTTCTCAATTCATCTTTAAAACCATAGTATTCCAATAATTTTCCATTTAGTACTCTGAAATCATTATGGTATAAATGCAATACTTCTTTATTAACTTCCATTCTGTTTCTCAACCAAGGCAAATAAAAACCTTTCAACCATATATGATCTGCGATTAAATGCGTAAAATACCCCAATATATAATGACTTTCTTCTTGCGAACTATATTTATATAAAAACCCTTTGTAGTCAATACTTCTTGAATAATCTCGTACATCACCTATAAAGAAGTGTGATGCGTCTTTAGGTGAAACAGCATCTGGAGCAATGCTTCCAAGTAAAAATGGTGTTCTATCTTCTATTGACAAACACTCTGCAATTCTATTAGCAATAATCACGTGCATTATTCTTGAACCCACATCATCGTCCTCCCATCCTTTAATTAACAAAATAATATTACCATCATTTCCCTGAAGGCGGTATGCTGCCCGTTACTTCGATACAATGAAAGAGGAGTCGCCGCTTGGCAAGCTCCTCCGCAATCAGTTCTCCGTTAGTTTCTTAATTAAACTTACTCGAATTATATCATCCCAAATTGGACCACGCCGAACCACATGGTACCCAATTTTTTACCTGTATATTGACTAATATTAGCTTCAATATATGGGAGAACTAGTACATATCGAATTATGCGTTAATATCCAGTCGTAAAAAACACTCGCTCCCCTTATCGAGAGCAAGTGTTTTCGTCATTTATCGATTCGTTACTTTCACAATCATCTTCCCGCTGACTGTCGTGCCGGCATCGTTGATCAATTCGCCTTGATACTCGTATGTGCCAGCCGGTCTGTTAGCGATGGCCGTTACTGCCGATTGCGAACTCGGCGTATGATCGGCAAGCGCCCGCGTATCGATCAGAACGCCGTTCTCATACAAGCGATACGTCGTGCCGTTCGTGCCCCACCACATATTCATGGCGACTTTGTAGTTTCCGTCGCCGTCCCAATTATCGTGGGAGAGCACCGGTACGGCCGGCGACGCTTGCGTGACGGTTACCGTATGAACGTCGCTTCTCGTCGTGCCCGACGCATTGATGAGCTCCGCAAAGTAGCGGTACGTGCCATTCTTACGGTACGTCACGGACGTCACGGTTGATTGAGCATTCGGCGAGTGGGCCGTAAGGGTTTGCGTATCGATCAGGACGTCATTCTCATAAAGCTTATATGTGCTGCCGTTATTCCCCCACCACATATTCATCCTCACCGCATACTTGCCGTCTAGAATACCATTGTCATGCCCATTGTCATCCGACAGGTAGGGCTTTCCCGGGGCTTCTGCCGGATTCGGCGGAGGTAAACGCTTGACCGTCAACTCCCCGCTCCCCTCGCTGCCAAGGAAATATGCGGCATCGTTCCGGCCGAACGAAACGTGTATCGGGTAAACCGTATCCTGCTCGGCACTCGCCGCCAGTTGGATATTGTAATTCAGCGCCGCTGCCCCATTCGCATCGGTTACCGCCGTTCCGACCGCATTCCCGTTCACGGCAAAGGATACGCTTTCCCCGGCAACCGCCAGGCCGTTCTTATCCCGGAGCGCCGCCCGCAGCGTCACCGTTTCGTTAACTTGCCCTGCTGCGTTTGAAGCCTCCAATAACGTGCTATGGAATAGCTTGAACGTGACCGTTCGCTCGGTCATGTTCCCTGCCTGATCGGCGGCTTGCACGGACAAAGTATGACTCCCTTTGACGGTTACCGGCGTACCGGATGTCCAGGCTTCGCCGTTCAGCAAAATCCGGACGCTTTGCAGATCGCCGTCTTCGTCTTC
Source organism: Paenibacillus litoralis (assembly GCF_046244365.1). NCBI lineage: Bacteria > Bacillati > Bacillota > Bacilli > Caryophanales > Paenibacillaceae > Paenibacillus > Paenibacillus litoralis. Next base: position 7,388,401 of record NZ_CP176395.1, read on the forward strand.
CGCCTTCACGACCGGAACGGCCGTATCCGTGTAGCTTTGCCCATCTGCGACCCCTTCGATGGCGATGACAGGGGCGGACGGGTTTTTGATCCATTGAACGGTTCTGTACTTTTTGGGATCCTTCGTCTCCCCGATTCCGGACCCCCACTCGATCCAGCCTTTCCTGCCGTTACCGTCGTTGTCGTTGACCAGCAGCGAGAAGCCGATGACTCCATCCTTGGCAGGCTTGATCGGCGCAAGCTCCGACCAAGGAAGCGCGAGCTCATAGACCGTAAGCTTCTGTTCTTCGTCTCGCGCAATTTGCAAGGAACCGTTCGTTACAATACCCTTGTTGGCGGAATCGGGCGTCATCCAACGGTAAATTTGCGGTCCCTGCGGCGTTTGGGACAGCCCGTATTCGTACCATCCCAAGTTCTCCCCCGGGATACCGGCTATCGCGGCAAACTGGATGCTGTCGTTTTTCCATATTTCTTCTCCGCTAGCGGGAGCGAAATGTACGTCGTCTTTGATGGTCGCGGTCAGGTAGAAGTTGTCCCGATCCCAGTTCAACCAGACGCTGCCGTCCAAATCCGCCGGACCCGAATAGTTTTGCAGTTTCTTCGTTCCCTTCGACAGCTCGATGAATGGCGGCGCCGCTACGATTGCGGAATCTGCCGCACCGTCAACCTGTACCGTACCGGGAATAACCGGATTGAAATCCAGCTTCCCCGCGTACACGAACGGCTCTTTCCCGTCAAAACGGACGGTCACTTGGGCCTGATAGCTGACCCCGAAGTCGAAGCCGGCAAGCGGAATATCGAATGTCCGCTCGGAGCCAGGCGGAACGACCCCGGACCATTCCCGGCTGCCCGACTGGGAACCGAGCTGCCAATCGGCTGACTTGACGGCGAGCCCTTGCACGTTCGAATAGTTGCGGATCTGCACCTTCAACGCTTCGCTCTTCGTATTTACGTCGGAAATGATCGGGACGATACGCGCTCCGTAGGAAGGAAGCGTTCGGACCGCATGCTTTAGCCTGCCGACTTTGCTTCCGTTTACGGTCAAATCTCCGGTTACATACCGGACGCCTTCCCGATCCAAGCCCGGCAGAGCGAACGGCTGCATTGCCGTCTGGCCGGCTTCCGCGTACAAGGAGAAGGACGCCCCTTCCACGTCGAACGAAACGGCGAGAGGCGCAGCTTCGGCATTGTTCATCTCCACCTTCAGCGCGACGGGTTCCCCCGTTACCGCCTCGTCCCCGGTTAGAGCAAACGTCGAATCGGCCGAAATGCCGTCAATGTCGCTTTTGATGTAGATCGGTTCTCCGGTAAGCGTTACATACACTTTGCCGTCTAGCGGCGTGAACGTTTCAGTATTCCCCATCATATCGGCTACTTGAATCGGCGAATCTGTATGAATCGCTGCCTGTACGGGGGCATTGGCCCAGACGATCCTTATGTTCCGGCCGTCTTTATCGAACTTGTAGCTGGAAATGCCCGGGCCGAACGATTCCCGTTCCACGAACCGAGCGCCGATCAGCGCTCTTGTCATCGCCGCGTAAGCCGCATAGGCAGGCTTTGGCGTAAACTGTCCTTGCGGGTCGTTCGCATTCCGAAGGAGGCCGAAATTTTCTTCGTGATAGTCGGCTTTCATGCCGTCGTTCATCAAATCGTACCAGAATACTTTTTCGACGCCCTCTCCCAGCGCCTGGACATGCGTGCGTACCACATAATCGGCTTGCGTATTTTCGGTAATGCCTATGCCTCCGCTATACGTAGGCCAGCCGATCTCCGTAAACCATAGCGGCTTGAGCTGCCCTTGATTATATTGGCGGATCAAGCTCTGCGTATTGCGCACGGCATCTACGATTCCGTCCGGCGGTCTTTGGCTCTGGTAAGGATGGATCGAAACGGCGTCCATATACTGAAGCCCGCCGAGCTTGAACACTTCCTCCATCCAGCCCAGCGGCGTTCCGGCCGTTGCCATCCCGACAACTGTTACGTCAGGTCTGGTGGCTTTTATCGTCTCATAGGTTTTCTTCAGCAGCTTGTAGTAATAATCGGGACGGGAGTCCGCGGGACCGTTTCCTCTGTCTCCGAAGCCGCCGTTAAATTCATTGTAAACTTCCACCCATTCGATCTGATTTCCGTACAGGTCCAACAAGGCCTTTCCGTAATCGGCGTACCCCTGACGTCCCGCGTCCGTATACGGCGTACTGTTCTGATCGTAGAACGGATTCGTATAGTCCAAAATGATGAACGGCTTCAGGCCGTCCTGCTGCGTTCTCTGCATATAGGCGTCACGGTTCGCAGGCTTCCGGTATTGCCCTTTTTCATATTCGACCGCTTCCCACGGAATTTCATCGCGGAAGTTTTTGGCCCCTGCACGGCTCAGCAGCTCGCTTAGCTCCGGGGTCCACCCTTGCGGGTTTTCCCATGCAAGATGTGTCGATATGCCGAACGGAGAACTTGCCGCTGCGGTCGGGTCTGCATCGGTTAAACGGGCAAACGAAACGTCCGCGCTTTTGATCGTTTGGCCGCCCTTTTCGGCGGTAAGCGTTAGTTTATGATAGCCGAGCTTCTGCAAGGGAATCGTCAAGTTCAGCAGCCCGCCTTGTACGCTATCCCTTCCTTCCGCTACCTTATGATCCAAATGGTCATATACGCTCCAGCTCACCGTATCTCCTCTTGTCGCGAGCGGAAAGGCCACGGGTTCGCTTTCCAGGAAAATATTGCCCATACGAACCTGCTGGACGGACAAATCCGGCAAGGCAGCAGTCGCCACAATATTGTCCAACCGGATGTCTCCGCCCGATTTTCCGCCGGTCAAGCCGGACTTCTCCAACAAAAATTCGATTTGCTGGGCGGGACCATGCCATTTGCCATCATTCGCCCCGCTAAAATAAAGATAATTTAGGCCGCCGTCGAATTTAAAAATCTCTAGCTTCTGCCAGTTGGAAGTCGCCGCTAAAGCTATTTTCTGCTGATGCACCTGCCCTGTCGCATCCTTCACGCGCAGCGAGATCGAAGCGGCATCCGCCGTTTGAATCCAAAATTCCAGCTTCTGCATATCGATAGGCGCGAAGCTTCTGCCCAGCGTTATATATTTGCCGCCGCCGCTGAAATCCCCCCTCAGCTTGGCGGAATAGGCTCCGGCCTTGAACGCGGACGCATCCCGCACATATTCGCCTTTGGCTCCCGGAAAGTCGGTGCCGAGGCCTAATTTCCATATATCAAAAGCGTTCTCGAAGCTGCCGATCGCGGCTTCCCATAGAGGCTCCTGCTGCGGAACCGTCGCCGAGATCTCGTCAAACCGCACGTCCCCGCTTGTTTTGCCCCCGGTCAAGCCGGACTTCTCCAGCAAAAACTCGAGTTCCTGAGTGGGACCGTGCCATTTGCCGTCATTTGCGCCGCTGAAATAGAGATAGCCTAGCCCGCCGTTAAACTTGGTTATCTCGACCTTTTGCCAATTCGCGGTTGATGCCAAGGTAATCCTCTGCTGGTGCACCTGCCCGCTAGAATCCTTCACCCGAAGCGTAAGCCAAGCGGCGTCCGCCGTTTTCACCCAAAACTCGAGCTTTTGCATATCCAAGGGCAGGAATCTTTTACGCAGCGTCACATATTTGCCGCCCGCGCTGAAATCGCCGCGCAGCTTCCCGGAAAATGCCCCGGATTTGAACACGGACGCATCCCGGGCATATTCGCCTTTGGCTCCCGGGGCTTCGGTTCCGAGGCCAAAGCTCCAAACCTCCTCATCGGTTTCAAAACCGCCGACGGTTACGTTCTGTAAGGAGGCTTCAGCCGCATCCGCCGCCTTCGTTACTCCCGGCACAAGCCCGTTCCTTGGCCAGGCAGACAAAAGCAGAACCAGTACCAGGCTTACCAACCACTTTTTCCGTACCACATCCATTCACTCCCTTATGCGTTTTTTAGGTTGCACCCCAAAGTAAGCGCTTGCAAAATAATGCCGTATCATCGATGCGCCTCCTGCAAACCATGCCCCTTTCCTCCGCATGAACCTCCAAGGATAAACGCCTTGCGGCGTCTTTTTTACGCCTTGCGTTTACCGAGACGATGAACAATCAGCGGAGATATACGTTCTGAATCGTGGACAACAAAGGCATTCCTTCCACGCTACCACTCGAGCGCCAAGCTATCCCCCTCTCCGCCAAGCCGGTTACCGTCGCTAACCTTCATCACGCCGACCCAAAGCGCATCATGCTCATCCGAAAAGGTGAAGGTGACCTTGCGGCTGTCCGGACTAAACGACGGATGCGGATGTCCTGGATGGACGCCGCGGCACGGAAGCTCGCAGAGCAGCTCGGATCGTTTCGTGGCCGTATCGATCAACACGATTTTGGACTTGCCGGGCTCCTGTGTATCCGCAGCCGCGTAACGGCCGTCCGGACTTATGCCGACATGCCAGTACCTGTAATCGCCGTTAACGAATTCGTGCCTTTCGCCCCATTTATCCGCGAAATAGACGCCCGCCGGTTGATCCGGACTGTGCGCATATTTCACGAAATATAGCCCGCTGCCGTCAAACGACCATATTTCATGTCCTACATACTCCACATGCCGTCCACTTTCGTCCCTCTTCTGCGGGAAGATGTTGCGCGTTTCTCCGGTTCGCGTATCGATTACCCATAACCGGTCCGGTATATGCTCCGTTGCTCCCTCATGGCAATAGAACACCATCTCGGGATCGACAGGGCTAACCATCGCATGATTCGCCACCGGGTACGGTTCGGCAAACAGGGGGCGAATCGCTTCCCGCACTTCCCCGCTCGCCGTATCGACGGTGCCGATCACCCAGCATTTCCCCGCCGCCGCCGCAGCCTCGGATGCCGGGCTTCCCTCCAACGCCGCCTCGTGATTCAACTCGCTCCAATAGACGCCAAGCGTTCTGCCGTCATTCGTAATCGACAGAGGCCCTTCGATGACGCAATGCTCCTTCAGCCTGCAAACCGTACGCCGTTCGCCGCTCCATGCGTCGATCGCGTACAGCTCGTTCCGGTCGAACAAATACAGAACGTCATCGCACGAAACGACTCCGCGCCCCCAAGCGAAGCCTTCCTCGAGCACCTGCGCATCGCCCGTTTCCGTATCGAAGCGCACGACGCTTCCCGTCAGCTTCTCCCTGTCGATACCGGCGTGCACGATCAAGTGCCGGCTGTCCGAAAGCCACGTCATTGCCGTCATGTAATGATGAGCCGTATCGGTTCCTTCAAGCCCGACCGCAAGTATGGGCAGTCCCGTGACGGAATCCGCAAACGACATCCGTCTTAGCATGTTATCGCCTCCTGTTCCTGCATGTTCACCCTCGCCAAAGCTCCCCCAGCCATCGCAATACGGAAAAGAGAAGTGGATCCGCAAGTCGAATCCACTCTGAACTCCTTCCAAGCATCTTCGGAAGCCGTTCCGCATTAAGCGAAGAACACGCTACTTTACCGTCACCTTGGAAAGCACTTCCTCGTCGAACTTCTTCGCCGCGGCGTCAAGCAGCGCTTTGACATCCGCATTTTTGTTGGTCAGCACCTCTTGCAGAACGTTCGTCAATGCCGCATACGTATCCTGGCCGTTATACGAAGGCTCCGGAACGCCTTTCATCAGCTTGGCGACTTGCGGATCGAACCGGTAGACATTATCCGGATATTGATCGACGAGCGTCGCGATTTTCTTGCCGTGTTCGGAATCCGCTTTGTAATAAGCCGGAGCCCCGTACAGGTACACCTGGCCTTTGGTTTTCCGTTCGTCCAGAACCCGCTTCAGCTCTACAACCTCGCTGTCGTTAAACAAATCGAACGTCATGTAATCGAATGCCGCTTGCTGCACCTCCGGCGTTTCCTGCGGGTTGACGACGTCATAGTTGCCGCCCAGTACGCCCGTATGATCGCCGCCCTTCACCATCGACGGCACCGGGAGAATCATCAGATCTTCTTTTTTCATGCCGCCGTTGTTGACCGAGTCCTCGATCTTCTCGCCCATTACCATAGCGGCCCGGCCTTGCTTGAACAAATTGTATACATCGCCGTAGTTTAAAGCCCAGTTCTGAGGGAGCGCGTCGCCTTCCCATCTTAATTTCTTCACGAATTCCATCGCTTTGACGCCGGCATCGGAGTTGAAAGCGGACGTTACTTTGCCGCCGGCCACATTTTGCGCGGTTCCTCCAGCTGCATACAAGAAGTTCGTCCAGTTCCATCCTCCTTCATTGCCTTTGGCCATCATGGCGAACCCGGCTATTCCTTTGGCAGGATCGGCAGTCGCTTTAGCCGCCGCGTAGAAATCGTCCCAGGTCCAGTCCGGCGTCGGCAGCGGAACGCTTTTGGCTGCAAACAGCTTTTTGTTGATCATGACGGACATGATATAACCGTTAGCCGGTACCGCATACATTTTGCCGTCAATCTTGAACGGGCCTGTCAGCTTATCGTTAAAGTCGTTGGCATGCTCATACTTCGCCAGGAATGGCGTCAAATCCGTCAACCACTTGCGTTCCAGCAGCGTCTTTCCCTCGGTAGCCGGCGTACGGAACCAGGAAGGCGCTTGATGGGCGGCCATCTTGATGCCGATTTCATTCGGCGAATATTGCCAGTCGTTCTTTTTCAGGGTCACGTTCGGGTATTTCTCTCCAAAGCGTTTCATCTTGCTGTTCACCATATCGATTGCCGCGAGATTGTCGGACTTCGGAAACTGGACGGTCATCGTGATCTCCGGAGCTTTGGCCGCCGCGCTCGGGCTCGCCGAAGGCTGCTTCGTTGCCGCACCTCCGCCGCTTCCGTTATTTCCGCTATTGCCGCCGCTCCCGCAGGCGGTGGTCGCGATCATCGTCAAAGCGAGGAATGCCATCATGCCGACTTTGTTCTTTTTCAATGTTACTGCCCCTTCCTATTTATGAATAATGAAGACAAGTTCATCATACTTGGCCGGTATGACGGAATCGATGACGGATTCAAGGATTGTGATGATGGATTCACCTGGACTATCCTTTGATCCCCGAGAGGTTAAGACCGTACATAATGTTTCTCTGAAAGATCAGGAAGAAAACGAGCGGCGGAACCATGACGACGGTCAGCACGCTGAACTTGACGTTCCAAGACAGATTGAACGATTGAACGATGTTGCGGTACACGACGGATGCGACCGGATATTTCTCGGGTGTCGTCAGCACGAGAGACGGCCAGTACCAATCGTTCCAGGTCGATGTAAAGGAAAAGATGAGCAGCGTAGAAAATACGGGTACGGACATCGGCACCGCCAGCCGGTAAAAGCAGAGCAATTCCGACGCTCCATCGAGCCGCGCCGCTTCGAATAGTTCTTTGTTGATTCCATCGAAAAAGCCTTTGAGCAGCATGATATTGAAGGCATTGGCGCCGGCAGGCAGCCAGAACGCCCAGTAGGAATCGATTAACCCGAGGCTTTGCAGGTTTAAGAAGCTTGGAATCATATAGGTTGCGCTAGGGATCATGAGCGTGCTCATAAAAAAGAGCGTGATCCCCTTGCGGGCCGGCAGCTTCATTTGGGAAAGGCTGAAGGCAGCCAGCCCTACGACAAGCAAAGGAATGATCGCATTCCCCGCAAAAAGAACCAGCGTATTCCAGGAAGCCCTAATCAAATCCACATACTTGAATCCCTCCGAGTAGTTGCTCCACTCGAGCTGCTGCGGGAAAAAGCTTGGCGGAAACGTGAAAATTTCCTGTTTCGTTTTGAACGAAGAGAGAATCGTCGTTCCGAACGGGTACAGCATCGTCGCCGCTAGCGCGAGCAAGGCAAGCAGCATGAGCAAGTATCCGGCACGGACCGGTTTCTTTTTGAAATCATAAGCAGACATGATACTGCGTTCCCGGTTGCTCATGCTTCTTTGCTCCTTCCTTGGAAGTAATAGAGTACGATGGACAGCGAGGTGAGCACGAGAAACATGAGAACGCCCATGGCCGATGCTTTGCCGTAATTCAAGTTCGTAAAGGCTTCATTGATGATCTGGTACATATACGTAAGGGTCGCATGGTTCGGGCCGCCGCCTGTCAGCGCCATATGCGTCATAAAGCCTTGCGACGTGCTGATCAGCTGCAGAATGAACAGCAGCATATAGAGATGACGAATGCCGGGAATCGTAATATGGCGAATGCGCTGCAGAACGCCCGCACCGTCAATTTCGGCAGCCTCGTATAAATCTTTGGGGATGCCTACGATCCCGGCCAAATAGATGAGCGTCGCCCCGCCGAATCCTTGCCACGTTTCGGCGAGCACGATCGACAGCATGGCCATGCTTTTATCCGTCAGCCACATGAACGGTTGAGCGCCGAACCAGGAAACGATCTGATTCGCCGGCCCGAGCGGATCGTACAGCCATTGCCACATCCCGTATAGCACCACGGCCGGTACGATATGCGGCAGGTACACGATTAAACGCATCGCTCCTTGAAACCACCGCAGCTCGGATATCGCAATCGATACGATACTGGGGACCCAGAACCCGATCAATACGCATAGAAACATATAATAGATTGTGTTCCATACGGAAATACCCAGGATATCGTTCGTTAACACCTCACGGTAGTTGGTCAGCCCGATGAAGGTGCTGCCGCTTACGAAATCGACGTTCATAAAGCTGTACATGACCCCTTTGGCAATCGGCGTCCAAAGAAACAAACAAAATACGAGAATGGCCGGCAGCAGGAAGAGAATGCCCCATAAGTAATCCCTGCATTTCTTCACGAACGGGTTACTCGTCTGTTTGGCGCTAACCCTTAAAGCCTGTGTGGACACCTCCCCACATCCTTTCTGCGATTGGTATACGTCTTATTGTAAAGACTACCGCTCGGCGATCCCATGACGGCTTCTCCGCACTTGATGATCGATTCTCTTCAGATAGGAAAACCGTCCGGAAGATCACCGGACGGTCCTATGGAGTATGGCTGTACGATTGCGCATTGGGGAGGGAAGGGGTATGGGGGTTCAAACGCTCTTGAAATCGTGTTTCATTGAACTTGTTTAGCGGTAATAACACGATTTCAAAGGCGGCCCATAGCGAAGCTCCTTTGCAGCCCCCCCCATACCCCTTCCCTCCGTTATCCTTTGCAATAGGCAATTTGCCCGCGAGGGAAGAACGATCACTCGGTATACGCGGCGATTTCCTCTTCCGACCGGATGACGGGAAGCTCGATCAGCACTTTCGTTCCGCCTTCTTCCCGCGCGAAGTAAGTTAGTCCATACGCATCTCCGAATCGCAATCGGATGCGTTTATGCACATTCCGGATGCCAAAGCCCTTGTCAGGATCCGCCGCGCCCGACAGAAGCGCGTGAATCTTCTCCAAATCCAGCGGCCGGAAGCCGTTATCCTCAATCGAGATAAGGAGAGTGCCTTCCGACACCTGAATGCCGATCCACACTTCCCCTTCCCCGTCCATTTTTCCGATGCCGTGGAGAATGCTGTTTTCGACGAGGGGCTGCATGATGACTTTAGGCAGGAGGCAGCCCTCTATGCCTTCTTCCAGATGAATGTGAAAGCGAAACGAATGGCGATACCGCTTTTCCTGCAGATGCAGGTACGCTTCCACGTGATTAAGCTCTTCCCGTATCGTAATGATTTCTTTGCCCCGGCTTAAACCGATCCGCAGCATCGTCGACAAATCCCTGACCATATCGGCGACTTCCGGCACCCCTCCCCGTATCCCGTACCAATAAATGGAGTCCAGCGAATTATAGAGCAAGTGAGGCGTTATTTGAGAGTGCAACAAGATCAGCTCGGATTCCTTCTGCTTGATTTCCATTACATACTTCTCTTTGACCAATTGGTTCAACCGTTCCGTCATCATATAAAAATACCGGTACGAGATCCCGATTTCGTCTTTCCTTGCCTCTTCCGCGGCCCTTTCCAACTCCTTCCCCGGGACATAGGAACGGGTGAGGCTCGCCAGTCTCGCCATCGGTCGTAAGAAAGACTTGACCAAGAAGAAAAGAAAGAACAGGATCACGATAAAATAGCAGATGGCGGTAATCTGGATGATTTCCTGTACGTCATTATAGGAGCCTAACAATGAGCTCAATGGAATCTCGTAAACCAGTCGGTTGCCGTACGAAGCGCTGTCATGATAGACATACATATGACTATTCGTGACCCACACGTTCGGCAGCAGCTCTTTCCCGTTCTCCGGGACGGAGAAGGTTACGGCACCGGGCTCCGAACCCGCCAGTACCGCACCTCCGGCATCGGTCAGGAATACTCTCGAATGATCGGGGAGCTTGATGGCATTCATTTCCGCAGTCAGCATGCTCTCGATCTCCGTCGCCGCAAGTATGCCGATCGTGTCCCCGCCGCTGGTAAGATCCGTCACCGCTCTAAAATAAGCGACGGTTTGCTGCGCGTTCGGATTGAATCCGAACTTCTCGATCATTTCTACCAAGCCTCGCCCGTTCGCCTCGGCCGCTTTTTGGAGCCAAGCCCTTTCTTTCAGGTCTTGAACGAAAAAAACGCCCGCGCCCGATACATCGGTTGTAGGGGCAAAGTAATACTGTACCGGCCGTTTCGTCAGCACGAACAGCGAGTATTTCACACCCGAGGAGTAGTTGCCCAGCACCTTCTCCGTTGCAATATATTTTTGTACGCGCTGATCCGAAGGTAACGAGCCGTCATCCTTCCATTGCTGCATGAGGTCGGAGCTCATAATCGCCACCAGCTTCTGATCGACGGCATCCATGACCCTGTCCATCGTCGCATGATTTTGTTTATTCAATTCGGACAGGGCTTTTCCCACCTGCATTTTGATGGCAAGAGAAGCCCGGCCGGAAGCGAACCAGAAGACGAGCAGCATCGGAACAAGGATGAACACGATGACAAACAGCAAGGCCTTTTTCGTTAATCGTTGCGATTGCGTTCTTTTGAACAATGGCTTTCATCCCCGTTTCACGCAACCTTCTCGGCGCTGATAAATAGGCTTAAGGAAAATGCGCGGTATCCGGTACGTTACCCGCGGACGGTATTGGGGCTCTCCCCGTAATAGCGTTTAAACACGCGGCTAAAATGCTCCGGCGATTCGTAGCCGACCTCGTCCGCAATTTCGTAGCGTTTCTTGTGCGTGTTCAAGAGCAGTTGCCTGGACTCCTCCATCCGCAGCTTCGTGACGAATTCCCACACCGTTTCGCCTGCGATCTGCTTAAACAAATAACTCAAATAGTTCGGACTTAAATGCACATGGTCCGCGATATCTTGAATTTTCAGCCCTTTATTCCGGAAACTCCGGCGAATATAGGCAACGGATTGCTGGATGATCGCCTGGTCATGATCGGTCATGGACGTATGGATAAGCCCTGCCGCTTTTGACAAAAATTCGGTGAAACGCTCTTTGATTTCGATTCCCGTAAGCGGAAACTGAAAAAAGAGGATCGGGTCAAGCGCTTTATACCGGTCCCCCACCGTCTCTTTGATTTCGAGCAAGCTGGCGTACACCCGATACGCGATACTGAGCGGAATGCCCGCCGTGGAGTCATCGCTTTCGAAGACGGGAGAGATATCCTCGATAAATCGGCGGACCGCGTCCTCTACATCCCCGGGTTGTTTCCCGGTCTTGATCTTATCGACGAACCTTTCTGCTTGCTCTTGCCAGTTCACCTTCACCGACGCTTCCTTCAAGGAGAAATCCCCGGCATAAAAAACATGGTGATTTTCGTACAGCGCGTGCCATTTGGCTGCCTTAGCCGCATCGCGATAGCTCTCGGGAAGCGCTTGAAGCCCCGGACGCAAAGGACTGATTCCGACAACCGCCTCCATCTGCAAGTATCCGTGAATGTTGGCGGCAAGCGACTTCCCGATCAAATTCAGCTTCGATATATTTTCAGCCTTGTTCCGGGCATAATCGGTCTCCTGCACCTGAAGAATCGTTACAATCTGATTGCCTTGTCCATAAAAAGCTACCGCATTCCAGTCCGCCAAAGTCTCTTCTATGATATTGACGGTCGCGTACTTCAGCAAGTTTCGATCCCGCAGCGATTGGATCGCGCCTCCCCTAACCCCCGCGCGTTCCCAAAAGAGTTCCAGGGCAAGCACCGCATAATAAGGGCCTGCGAGCTTTAAACCGATCTGCTCGAAAATAAACATGTAATCGTCCGGCTCCAGCGTCCCGGCTATGATTTCATTCAAAATGTAGGATCGCATGGACGTCATGCCCGTCATGGAAAACTTAAGCTTTAACGACTCTTCCAAAAGCCGTTTGTATGTCTCGTGCCGTTCCGACAGTTCCCGGCCGACGACTTGAATCAGTTGAGGCAGCAGAACGGGCTTGATCAAGTAGTCCCTCGCCCCCAGCCGCATACACTTCTGGGCATACTCGAATTCATCGTGTGCGGAGATGACGACGACGGGAATATCCGGCTTTTCGGACAGAATCGACTCCATCAGTTCTATCCCGTTCATCCCGTCCATCTGGATGTCCGTCAGAACAAGATCGATGGACTCCATGCGCAAATAATCCAAGGCTTCATAGCCGTTCCATGCCGTCAGCACTTGCGAGATATTCAAATCGGCCGTCTCCAGAAACTCCTTGATGCCTTGGCACACAATCGCTTCATCGTCCACTACCAACACCGTGTACACATGTATGCACTCCCTTACTCCGATGAATACTGCTGCGGAGCGGCAATCAAGCCGCAAAAGATCGTTAATTTTCATTATGTAGCCGGTAAAAGGCATTTGTCGATGACCAATCCATCGAGAAGTGTGATGTTTTCAAGGAATAACGATAAACGGAAGCTATTCGAACGCAAAAACGCTCGCGCTTTTGGCGGCGATTATCGCCGCCGCAAAGCGCGAGCATCAAACTCAAGAGGATTCTACATTGATCCGGGCAACAGTTAAACGATACGGTAGCCGGCAAGCAAACAACCTGCATTGTATGCCCCATGCTCGAGCTGAGTATGATCATACCTTGCCGTACAGTGATAAAACTGCCTCTCGCCGATTTCGGGTAGCTGCATGTTTGAGTCCAGCTTGTCTAATTCCAGTATGCTTTCCTGATCTGGCATTCTAATCTTCACTGCTTTCCGTTATATAAAACTATCGAGCTTCTTCATCTCGCCTGCCAGCACTTCCACCGCAGCTCCATTCACGCTCAACCATACGGAAATGGCTGATGGATTATGCACGATATGGCCAGAAACGGAGCATCGAAGCTGGCGAATGGCATTCATATAGGACACAATCTCACTGTTTGTCGCATACCAAATATCCGCTTGGTTTCCAATCAGCTGGCTAAATTGCTCAAGCTGCTGCCAATTCTGATCATTTTCGAATTCGTAGCTATGTCCCCATACATAAAGAAGCGCCATTTTCGAATGCCTCGTCTGTAAATCGATAAATTTATGTGCATATTCAAGCATATCCCGATGATGGCAAGTTGGGGACCAGACTAGGAAATCAGAAGGCATATCGAAGCTACCGTGTGCGCTCGTTGCACGCGCATATTCCATTCCCATTGCACGCAGAACTGTTACGACATCATTATTCCAGGCACCATAAGGATAAGACATACCCTTTACCGGGTACCCAACGATTTCCTCCAAAGCAAGGCGATCGTTGAGAATTTCAGCAGCAATTGTTTCAGTCGGACTCAAATTCAGAAACGGGTGATTTACTGTATGGGCGGAAACTTCATGGCCTGCAAACAATGTGGATATCTCAGAAGGCTCCAAATGGCCAGGCTTTCCAAGCCGTACCGAATTCAGATGAAACGTACCTCGTATCCCATACCGATTCATGATTTCAATCATTCTTCGATCGTAGTCTCTGCCATCGTCATAGCTTAATGTTACCGCTTTGTATTTCCCCTGCGGAAAACGGTCAAATCTAATCAAGTTCAATCCCCCCCTTCAAACAAATCCATCATCATCCCTGCCAACTTGCAGCTCCTCGTCAATCGCGTGAAAACAAGTTCGCCAGGCATTCCCAGACCGGCCGAATGTAACGGGTGGAATCGAATTCAGCCCACCGCCTACTTTACATACTGCTTGTATATTTCTGCCGTTGTGTAAATTTTATCTTTATTCTTGGCGTACCAGTCTTTGTACCATGCCTCGATTTTGTCGCCGTTGCCTTTGCTCCAGGCTGTTTTAGCATCGTTTATCGCCTGATCCACGGAATAAGAAGCACCGCTTACAATTGCTTTGTTGAAAATATCAGTGATCGATTGCGTTAATGAAGCCGAAAAAGCCGATAAATCTTGTGGAAGGGCCGGATTATAACCCGAAGCCGTGAATCCGTTGAAAGGACGCTCTGGATTTAAATAAGCAGGCTTCGCTTGCTGCAGCAGTAGATCCATAAATTCCTTCTGCAGCGGAACTTTCGCATCGAATACTTTTTCCGGTTGCGCGCATTTGGCAAGCAAACCTATCCCTATGTTGGCCTGCATTCTTAAATCTCCGTTATAGTCCAACTCAGCTTTTGATTTGGCCGGATCAATCTGCTTCGGACAACCATCCTCTCCCATCTTCCAATGTTCATTTTCGATACCATATGTCAAAGACAATTGCGTCGAATCCTTGGTAAGAAAGTCCATATAGTCCATAACAGCCTGAGGATTCTTGGCTTTCGCATTCACCGCCGCTACCAACTGAATCGGTTCCCAGCCCCAGCTGTATGAACCGTATACTGTCGTTGGAAATGGAATAAATTTAATTTTGGCATTTGGATTATTTTTACGTAACGTTTCGAAATTTTTGTATCCCGCACCATTGACTCCGGCGATATTATTAATACCGTAAATACCAAGCTTGCCGTTGACAAAGTCCTGAAGCGCCTTTTCCCCTTTATCTGTCAAGAAGTCTTTATCTACCGTTCCTGCATCGAACAGCTGCTTCTTCAATTGCAGAGCAGCTTTGGAATTATCCCACTGCCGAACAAGCTCTCCATTATTTAGGAGCATGCCGTCTGGGATTTCACCACTATTGTACATACGATCGATTACTCCCCCGCCGATGAAGCTTAGATGGTAACCGAATGTATCCTTCTTCCCGTTGCCGTCCGGATCCCGTTCAGTAAACGCCTTGGCAACAGCCAATAGCTCTTCAGGGGTTGTCGGAGACTTCAAACCCAGATTTTCCAACCAATCCTCCCGAATCACCAGTCCCACATTCAGCGTAGGACCAACCACACGGCCAAAATAATGCATCTTGCCATCTTCATTCATAGCCAATTTCTTGACGCCTGGATTCTGCTCAAGAAATTTTTTGTATTCCACACTTTTGCTGACCAAATCATCTATTGGCATAAACTGCTTTTGCGCAAGAAACTGATTTCTAATTTTTGCATCAAATTCAAAGATTAAATCAGGAGCCGATCCCGAGGCAAACAAAGTATTCAGCTTCGGCAGCGACTCCCAGCGCGGAATCGGGACAAACTCTACATTGGCCGGTCCGTTGGCATTGATCCATTTGCTCCAGCGGTTGTCGTCTATGGTGCCTTCGGCAGCCGGTACATTCCCCCGGTCATAGACGGAAACCGATATTTTCGACTTCGGCTTCATTGTCGCCGGTTTAGTCGCGTCTGGAGAAGCTGTATCACTTACTGTGTTATCCTTACTATTGGAGCAACCGTTCATAATCAATATTACCAATGCCGATGCCAAAACGATCCTTATTTTTGTACGATATCCTGCTTTTATCTCATTCATATTTAACCCTCCTGATTATATTTCGTTCATTTCTCCGAGCATGGATACCCTTGCGCATTCATACTCCTACTTCTTTCCTTATACTCTAACCGATTGACATCACCTCCTTAGCAATCCATAACAGCCTCTATCCCTTAACTGCACCAACTAAGGCACCTTTTACAAAATATTTTTGCAAGAATGGATACACGATCATTAGGGGTAGCAGCAAAATCACAACTGCTCCTGCTTTGATCGCTTCTGGTGTCATAGAAACCGAGTCTTCCGCTTGAAATGTATTGATTTGCTGAAGCAGCTGCTGATTTGCCACCATATTCTGCACAAGTACAGTAAGGTTGTATTTCTTAGCATCATTGATGTACAGGAGCACTGTTAGAAACTGGTTCCAATACCCTACAGAATAGAACAAAGTCAACGTGGCAAGGACTGGTAAGGAGAGCGGGAGAAAAATTTGCAGCAGCATTCTGTATTCTCCGCATCCGTCCATTCGTGCGGCATCTTCTAGTTCAGAGGGAATATTGAGGAAGAATGTTCGCATAATCATCATATTGAATGCGCTAACCAAGGACGGCAGCCAGATCGCAGCGTAAGAGTTAATCAACCCCAATTCTTTGATGACCAGAAAGCTTGGGATCAATCCACCGCCGAACAACATCGTGAACACAATCGCCAATGTAAAGAAACGTCTGCCATAGAATGTATTTCTAGACAATGGATAGGCAGCCAAGATTGTGAATAACATACTCAGGGCAACACCAACCACTGTTATGATGATACTATTTTTCAAAGCGTGAATAATTCTTGTTCCTTCGATAAGCTGCCTATAGGCTTCGATGTTCCAACCGATCGGCCAAATCGACACCTTTCCCGAGATAATGGCAGAACTATCACTCAATGAGACTGCCAAAATATTGATTAAGGGCACCAATGCACTAATCCCGAATAAAGCCAAAAAAACGTAATTAACGGCGAAAAAAACGAGTTCTCCCTTGCTGGTTTTCATTCTGGAGTCCCTCCTACCACAAGCTCTGGTTATAACGTTTTGCGATTTGATTGGCAGTCAGCACCAGAATTAATCCGATACATGATTCAAATAAGCCCAGTGCAGTTGTCAGACTGAATTGTGAATTCTGTACACCAATCCGATATATGTAAGTGCTAATGACGTCCGATAGAGTCGCGACAGACGTTCGCAATACATACACTTGATCAAATCCAACCTCCATTACACGCCCCAAGGAAATAATCAGAATAAGAATCATGGTCGAAGCCAGTCCAGGAATCGTAATATGCCAAATTTGCTTCCATTTATTAGCACCGTCCAGGTTGGCCGCTTCATATAAGCTGGTATCGATGCTTGTTATTGCTGCCAGATAGATGATCGCTGAAAACCCGGTTTCTTTCCATAACGCCGATCCGATAAATATCGACCACCAGGAGAAATTGTGATAAAGAAACGCATAGGTCTCTCCGGTTATCCGTTCAATTACATGATTAACAATGCCTGTTTCCTGATTAAATATCGTGAAAACAAACCCGCTGATAATGACCCATGAAAAAAAATGAGGTAAATAAATCAACGTTTGGATCGAGCGTTTGAACCACATCCTGCGTACTTCGTTTAAGAGAATAGCCAATATTACTGGCAATGGAAAGCCAAATAAAATGCCCGTTAAACTTAACACAAAGGTGTTCTTCACAATTCGAACCGTTTCGGGATTCGAGAAAATATAATGAAAGTGCTTAAGTCCTACCCATGGGCTGTCGAGAAAACCTTGAAACAGATTGTAATCCTTGAAAGCAATAATCAGTCCCAGCATAGGTATATATTTGAAAATAACAAAAAACAATAACACAGGGGTAAACATGATAAACAGTGGAAAGTTTTCTTTCAATCGCTTTTTCTTGATGGTTACCATTTGATGCCTACCCTTCCTTTCTTAATCTCTTTTTATTGAAAGTTACCATTTGATGCTTACCCTCCATTCTTCTGTGCTGTCTGTCATAAACCTAATTGTAGGGATATTCATATTACGCCTGCAATAAACAAGAATCTGTTGTTAACAATTTTCGGTATAAGCTGGGATATGCGATTTGCCTTCACTATAATTGCCGCATGAGGATACTTGCTCAATAATAGACACGATTCAGTAACAGTCATAATTCCGGCCAGTTGTCGAAACAATTCCTTTATCCGCTTGGATATACAATTTTAACCACGAAAAAAAAGCCTCAAACATATGAAAGATTCATACGCGAAGGCTTTATGAACATAACAGCGAAAGAATCTCACTTTACTGATTCACTGCGGAATACAACTGGCGTTTTCCCGGTAAGTCTCTTGAATACCCTGTTAAAAGAGACACTATGCTGATAACCGACCTTTCCGGCAATATCCTGTACAGACATGGAAGTATCACTCAGCAGTTGTTTGGCATGCTCCATCCTCACGAAGGCCAAATAATCAACAAAGTTTTCCCCGAATTCTTCTTTAAATAGTTGACTTACATATTTCGAATTGATTTGGAATTTATCACTTAAGTGATTTAAGGAAAGATCCGGATCAAAGTAGTTGGCTTCAATATAGCTCCTTACCTCGGCAAGCAGGCTCCTATTGTTCCTGCCTTCACGTATACGCTCCAGATGTTCTGATGTTTCAGTCAGAATCAGACTCGCCTTACCACGGAATTCCTGTAAAGTATCAAACCGCTGCAATAATTCATTGATAGGCAGCAGCCCTTTATTTCGCCATATTTCGCCATAGTCCTCCGAAAGCTCCATGAGCTCCCGATTCATTTGATAAATCAGATAATTTAGTATACTCTCTACATCTTCTCTGGATAGCAGTGTTCTCTCCAATTCATCAAAGAATGCCTCAAGCTCCTCCCCCCACGATGGATTGCCCAAGCGGAATTGCTGTGACAGCGTCCGTACAGGCTGGAGATGGCGGAACATATCCCCTTTCGGAGACATTTCGATATCGTTGTAAGCAATGATTCGATTGCTGCCCAAACCAGATTTATAGCCAAGCGCTTGCTTTGCGTCATCGTATGAACGATAAATCAATGCGGCTTCCTTGATTAAACTGCCTACACCAATCGTAACGGTAAATGTCAGGTTGCTCTGCACCCATTCACGCACTTCCTCCAGCATACTTGCAAGCCGTTCGGAATTCTCCCCCTGCTCATCCTGATACTGATAAAGCACCCCTACGATATGATGATCCATCCATTCATGCCAAACGATCACACCGTTATTTTGTGCCACTTCCGCAATCACACTGCACAGAATAAATTTTAACAAGTATTGATCTTTCTGGTTGTAGCTCATCTTAAAATCAGTATATTTATCCATTTCATATAACACGACTTCAAAACCGCTATACTTCACAGGACGGTCAAACTTGATCATTTCGTCCGTCCATTGCTCAGGTGTGATCTCTCGCGAACCTTCCAAAGCCTCTTGAAAAAATACTTTCTTGCGGAATACGATATTCTCTTCATGCCTTTGTTGAAATTTATTCGATTCCTCTATTAAATTCTCTACCGCATTCTCAATAAAACTGAGCTGATTTCCTCCTGTATGCGTAGCCAATTTCTGGCTAATCTTGAAGGAGAGCGACTGAATTTGATTAAGCATAAGCTCGACCGGACGATAATTGCGACGGGTGATATAAACAATCCAGATGACTCCAAATGCAACTATACTCAGACCAATAGCAAGCCATATATAAGAAAAATTAGAAATAAAATAATACACCTTCCCCGCCTCGACACCGCTGCGGAGATGCCAATTGGTTATCGGCGAGTGAATATCGGATAAATACATTTCTGTTGGCTTCTGCTTGGCTCGCTCGGAACCATTTCTTGACAGAATTACATTGCCCTCACCATCCACAAGCTCCGCGTAGCTGATCCCCGAATCAAATAAATCCTGGAGTATCTTCTGTAAAGCCGTTATTTTGACATTGGTGACAATCTTGCCTTCTTCCCCGGAAAATAAAATCACGCTACGAACAAGTGTTATTACAGATATCGGCTCCGTCTGCGAGGAGAACTCCACATATTGTCTGCTTCCGCTCCATGATTGAAGCGACACATCTCCAGTCAGTTGGGCTTGCAGAAATTCCTTATCCCCAAATGCGCTGAGCGGAATAAAACGGTTCTTGCTTAAAATGGCTTGATCTGAGTACCGGTAAAGATAAATCGAATCTATAATGGCATGCTTTAAGACTAGTTTATTCAATCCAAGTGAAGCTTCATAGGTTTGGAACAAAGGGTTAATTTCTTGCTGTGGTGTAAAAAAATCACGAATACTGCTGTGGTCTGCTATAATTTCATTGATAATACTTTGATCAATAGCCGAAAGCGATTGATCAATAAGCTTCATTACTTGTGTGGAATAAATTCGATTAGCTTCCTCGGCTTCCTTCTTTAAAACCTCACTCACTCCCAGAAAAAGAAATAAAATGAGCAAAGTAACAACAATCAAAAAAACCGGTACATAAGAAATCAATATCCGTGAAAACCAATGATTCCTAATAGGTACACCTCATTTATTAAAACAACCTTATTATAGGTTGATTATAGCGACAGGATATTAGTTCAACAATAGACATGTTTCTGTGATAGACATAATTCCGTTCAGTTAGAAGCACGGTTATAAAGGTCGGTTATGCGGAACAGTTAAAAAAACTTCTCATGTCACTTGCGATTCTTTATAGATAATTTAAATCAAAAAATACCACGCCTGTTGATTAACCAGTTTGTAGGTTGTTTAGACGCCGTCCATATCGGTCGGGTGCATGCCATGAAAATGAATCGAATGCGGATGACTGGATTGATTCAAAAACTTCACCCGGAGGATATCCCCCTCCATTTCTTTCAATGCCTTATGAGCGTCATGATTATCCATCGCTTGAACCGGACGTTGAAACCACGATCCCGGATTTAACAAGGTACTCCCAACGAAGGCAGCAGCGCCCACCGCCCCCATTTTCAATAAATTTCTACGTGAAACTTTGTCTCCCATCGACAACCCGCCTCTCCATTTTTTTGTACAAGTGAAAATATATTTACCTAGGGAAAAATTAAAGTTAAAAAAACATCTTTTTTGCTATAGGTCAAAATGTTTCCCCCGAGCAACATAATCCACGCCTTAATAATTAGTACTGCTAGGCATTTTGTAAATCGTCTTTATTATTTTTCAGAGGGTTGTACACATTTGGGGGACACAAAGACCAAAACAAACAAAACCCTGCCTATACGCTCCGGTACAGGCAGGGCTTTGCGTTCGATATTCAAGCGAATGAAGATACAGCTGTTAACCAATGCCAAAGCCGCGGGTGCGCGACACGATAACAAGCAGAATGAACAAGACAAGGATGACGCCCGTCGTCGTATAGCCGCCGCACGATTTAGGCGGGCAATGATGATGATGATGGAACGGTTTGACGTAAACGGGAGCGGCAGCCACAGGTGCTTGGTAAGTCGGCATGGCCATCGGAGCTTGGTACGTCGGCATAGCGCCGGTAAAAGGTTTTGCCATTTCGTATACGTTCTTATGGTCGAACTCGTATACGTTCACTTGCTGCTGCGCCGGTCCTTGTACGTACTGCTGAGTAGAAATCTTCTGATATCCCTTTTCCAAGTGGTTCGCACCTCCTAGACATTTTGAATACATCAACAGTCTATGGGTTTCCATCAGGTGCAAACACGGTGTTTACCCAGATGCCGAAAAATGGATGTTTGCCCATCCTGACCGAGGCGGGACGCGGCTTTGACGCGCTTAGGCGCAGAGAGGGCCCATGAATAGGCAAATGCTCCGGGACAGCCGTCTCGTCCCGAAGCATCGGCATTTGTTCTATATGTGGGGATTATTGTCCCGTTCGTAGCCGATCGTCGTACGCGGCCCGTGTCCCGGATAGACGATAACCCCGTCATCCAGCGCAAACAGCTTCTCGGTAATGGAGTCATGCAGATCGTCGGCATTGCCGCCGGGAAGATCGGTGCGTCCGACCGACAGCCGGAACAGCACGTCTCCTCCGAACAAATGATTATCCATCAGGAAGCTGACGCTGCCCGGAGAATGGCCCGGCGTATGCATCACCTTGAACGTCGTCCCGATCAGGTTAAGCGTCATCCTGTCGTCAAGCGCGTATTCCGCCGGATCCGAGCTGATCTTCACGCCCAGCTCCGGCCACCGGAGAGAGCCGTTGCGCTTCGGGTCCGTCAGCCAATCGGCCTCCAGATCGTGCAAATAAACCGGACAGCCCTTCAGCTTGCGAATCTCGTCCACTCCGCCGATATGGTCGAAATGGGCGTGCGTGAGCAAAATCGCCTCGATCTCCAAACCGTCCAGCTTGCGGATCAGCGAGGCCGGATTCATGCCCGGGTCGATAATGATCGCCTTCCGCGTCTCTTCATTGGTCAGCAAGTATGCATTCGTCTGCACAGGACCGAGCGCAAACGATTGAATGGTAATCGCCATGTTGTCCCCTCTTTTCGCGGCAAACGCCCGCAGTATCGGCGAACCGATCGTAACGGGCGTTCTCCTGTATGGTTAGAATGAAGCGATCAAGTCGCGAAGCTCTTGAACGATAACCTTCTGGTAGCCGGTGCCTTCGCCGTATTGACGCATCATTTCGGCGCGCGTTACCTGAAGCTTGTCTTGATAGTCGGCCGCTTCGCGATCCGGATTCTCCTGCTTGAAGGCCGCCATGACCGCTTGCACATGCTTCGGACGCGGACCCCATTTGCCGAGCACGTAACCGCCCGTATCGGTAAAGATGACGACCGGAATCGAACGGCCGCCGAACGTCAGGAATTGATCCATCACGTCTAGATGCTGCTCCATGACCAGCACCTCCGTCGGAACGCCGCTGTTCTCCAGCGCGCGGAACACGACCGGAATGTTGCG
This sequence comes from Paenibacillus litoralis, assembly GCF_046244365.1. Lineage (NCBI taxonomy): Bacteria > Bacillati > Bacillota > Bacilli > Caryophanales > Paenibacillaceae > Paenibacillus > Paenibacillus litoralis. The sequence goes on from NZ_CP176395.1 coordinate 7,410,956, forward strand.
CACGACGTCGCCGCACCAGTCGGCGGCAAGAATCAGGCAGCGAAGGTCGTCGCGGTTTTTGAGCGACTCGAAGTAATATTTGATGTCTTCGTTATCCCATTCGAACTGGTTGTACCAGTCCAGGAATTTGTCCTGGTTTTTCTCCATCGAATCGATAAATTGCTGCGGCTTGATGCCGGTGCCTAGCTTGGCGGACAAATCTTTGGCCATTGCGTATTACCTCCTGAGTAATGAAAAATCGTCGTTTATTATCGCTGCGGCAGCCCGATTAAGCCGACTGGCTTGGCGTGCTGTGATCCTGCAGAAGCTTCGCGATTGTGCGAACTTCATCCGGCGATAGCGGATGCTTCGGCTGATGCGATCGAATGCTCTGAACAAGCCCGTCGAGTTTGACGGCAACGAATGCCGGAGCGCTTCCGCTCAGCTCGCAATTCGGACTGGAGAAGCATAGAATGCCTACGATATCGGCGTTCAGCTTATTGCCGCGGAGCAGTTCCTTGAGAACGAACTCATGACGGTAAAGCAGAGCCGTCGGATCCTCGTGATGCCCTTCCTTGCCTCTCTCAACGCCTTTATCCGTGAAACGGACGGGGCCTTCCCAGTTTTTCGTCTCGATGTGGAAGATCCCGTTCGGACCGACGATCAGATGATCGATCTCCTGTGCGCCCGTTCTGGCTTTGACGTGTCTGCCGTTCAGCACTTTGTACTCGCTGCCGAGCTCTTCAAGCCGCTGCGCCGCATGCTTCTCGCCAACGTAGCCATGTCCCTGGGACCTCTTCTTATTGCGCTTTGCCATGAAAATTTTAATCGCGACATACAGAACGGTAAGACCGACGGACACCCAAATAAACGGCATCACATAAGGCGCGGCCTTCTCGTCGACATGCTCCCAGTTCTCGCCGACGCTTTTGCCGAGCCAGACGAACAAAATGGACCAAGGAATAACGGCCAGCGTCGTCAGCAGCGTAAACCGGCTTAGCGGCATCCGGGCCAAACCTGCAGGAACGGAAATCGCATGGCGAACGACCGGGATAAATCTAGCCGTAAAGATAACGCCCGTCCCGTAACGGTTAAACCAGCTTTCCGCAACGTCGATGTGATGCTTCCGGATCAGTATGTACTTGCCGTACCTCTCCAGCACAGGTCTTCCGCCGTAGCGGCCGACCCAATAAACGAAAATTTGCGCGATAACCCCGCCGACCGTACCGAACAGAACGGCCTCAAAAAAGTTCAAATCGCCGCGCTGCACAAGATAACCGGCGTACGCCAGCACAATTTCGCTCGGTATGACCTCGATCATCAGCCCGAGCATCACGCCCCACCCGCCAAGCTTGGTCAGGAACATGAGTATTTCATGAATCAGCTCGCCCATTTCCACCCAACTTTCCAACCGTTTTACTCGTCCTTCTCTACTTGTATTCTATCACATTTGTACCCATACCGGAAAACGGTAAGCTTGCGGTCCGTCCCTATCGGATTCGCCGGCTTCCGTTATTTCGCAAATCCAAGCGTTAACCCGGCAAACCGCTCCTTCCAGGGGGAGACCGCAGAAATGGCCCCGAGCAGCTGCTCCGCCTTGTCCGCATACAACGATTGAATGACCCTGGAATATTCGAGACATCCGGAGTCGCGGATGTAAGCAAGGCAATCCTGCTTGTGAAGGAGGAACTGCTCCTTCGTCATTTCGCCTGCATAGTAGCGGTGTATGAACGGAAACTCCTCTGCCGGCTCCTCCAGCAGAAAAAGCACCGGAAGGGTTCGTTTTCTTTGCAGCAAATCGTTTTTGAGATCATAGCGCTGCACGTCTTTGACGTCGTTCTCGATCTGGGCGACCATGCCGATGCAATCCGCCAAATCGTTCAACTGCGTTTCGGCCGATTCTTGTACGGGCAAACCGGCATATCCCAAATAGCAGGCTAACCGGACCAAGGAACCGGACTTCTCCCGAACGGCCGCTTCATAATCTTCCTCCGTCAAGACGGCACCGGATAAATCCTTGTACTGCCCATTGACCGCACGCATGACCATGCGGCTAACCTCCGATACGACGCGCCCCGCTTCCGTCCCGCTTGCCTGCAGCCGGCCAAGCTCGGCCGAAGCCATGGCATTAAAGGCGAGCAGCGCATTGAGCGCTAGCTCTCTGGGACACCTCATCCATGGCTTCGCCTCGTTATCCTCGTCCTGCAAATCGTCGGCGATATCCAGCGCCAGCACGATGATCTCGGTCAATGCCGACCTCCGGTCGATGTCTTGTCCGTCGCCGCCCAGCATATAATGCGCCAGCAGCGTAATGTCCGACCAGATCGACTGCTCCTCCGCCTTATCCGCGATAAACGACTTGAGCAGCTCCCGAAACGCCTCCGCCTGGACATAATCATCCACCAGTAAGTTCATAATCCCGACAACTTCCGGCTTCATCAAACCTTTCCCCCGTTTCTGCGTAAACCTGTCATGCTCCCGACTCGAAGGCTTTGCCAAAACTAGTTTCCGCAAGCGGAAGCTCAATGCGGATGCGCAGCCCGTTCCCGGGGCTCGTCGCCAGCTTCATGCGTCCGTTCAAATGAAAAATGCGGCTTCGGATTTGGTCCATTCCCATCCCGCCCGAGCCGATATCTTTCGCTTTCATCCGGGACTCGTCGAAGCCGACGCCGTCATCTTCGTAGGACAGCAGCAGCCCTTCCTCGCTTGCGGTCAGCAGAATACGAACGCTCGAGGCTTCGGCGTGCTTTTTGGCGTTCGTAATCAGCTCTTGAACAATACGAAACAAATGCTTTTTGGTTTCCATCGGCAGCGCTTCGATCCGTTTCTCCTGCCCGGTTTGCAGATGCAGCCCGGACGAACTGGAATACGACTCCCGTTCCACAAACTTTCGGACCGTCTGCACGAGGCCGATTTCCTTTAACAAATACGGATGCAGCTCGAAGCAGCTTTCCCGCAGCGTCATATTGATCGTTTCGATGTATTCGATAAAGCCGTTCATTTGCATAACCGCTTCGTCAGTCAGCCCATGCTTATCGACGAACGAACGCAGCCTTCTTTTGAGAAAAAACAAATCCTGCATGGTCGAATCGTGAAGGTCGGCCGCAATGCGCTGCCTCTCCTTCTCCTGCAGCTCGAACGACAGCTTGCGGAACCAGGCGAATTCCTTCGCCACCTTCTCGTCCTGCAGCTGAGAAGCCATCTGCTGAAGCTTCATCATCAGCTCGCGTATCAGGTAGATATTCTCCAAACTGACCGCCAAATACGAAATAATCATGTTCAGCCACTGCAGCTCCTCCGCCCCAAGCAGCGTATTCGTTCTTTTCATGGTCATGATCAAATAGCAAGTGTATTCGTCGTGGCGAATGATTTCGAAGCACGTAAAATCGGGATGATCCGGCGTTCCGGCCTTCACGAGCTCCTCCACTTTAGCCGTATCGATATCCCCTTCGCTGATGATCTCCATCATATCTTTGTATTTGAAAACGACAGCGCCGCCGAATACCTCCAGCGTTTGGACGATGTCGACCAGGACGATATCCTTGATTTCGCGGAAACTCGAGACAAACCCGAGCTTTTTGGCGATTTGTTTGATGGAAGTTTGCAGCATATGCTTTCGCGGAAAAAGAACCGGCATCAGCTTGGTCGTAAAATACTCGAAGGAATAAATGGAGAACGCCATGATGACCGTTGCGGCCACGAAAAAGAACAAAAATCGGTCCCAGGTGAGGTTCGGGTCATCGAGCGTCAACACTTTGACGATCCCGGTAATGACAAGGCTCGGAACGATGGCGATCGCGACGGAAAATACGATGCGGCGAACGACGATATCGATATCGTACAGCTGCTTGGTCATGATGAGGTAAGCGAAGGAAAGCGGGAAAAACAAGATGAACCATCCCATGTAGAAGGGGTCTACTATTTCTTTTCCAAATAAAAGCCTTGGAATAAAAGAAAAGCATACAATAGGAGAAAACGATATAAACAAAGAAACCCATACTGTTTTAATCATCGTAGATAAATAGCTTCTATTTTTTCGATATTTTAAAAACATTGTTGTTAACACAAGTAAATTTGTACAAATACCGACAATAAATATCAACATAGTTATTGTGGAATTATTGCGAACAATAGAATAGATTGAATTGATCGGAAACTGGCTGGATATACCAACTAGGAAACTAATAAAAATGCTGAATCTATATGCGTATTTCAAAGGTTTGATGGGAAGTTGAACGCCTCCCTTTTCTTTAAAAAATACAAATAAAAAATGTAAAAAAACAATTGGCAGCAACTGCATAAATAAACTCATTGCGATTTTCCCCAGCTCATCACCTCTAATTGAACCACATAAGGTAATGAATACAGCCCCGGTATTTAAAAAGACCATAGATAAAAGTCGAGCCGATTTAGAGTCAGGCAACTTTCTAAAGAGCAATATTGAAATAAACAATGTAAGAAATTCCCCTGATAAGGCAAAAACATCAAATGCCGATATACGCGGTATGTTTTTAGTTGAGATTTCGTACTCTTGACCGTTTCTTACATAGGTAATCGACTGCGCTTGATCAATCGTTCTAAACTTTTTGACAGAATAGTAGCCGCCAGCATCCACCCCATTTATTTTCTTTATAACGTCCCCAATCTCCAATCCCATGTAAAGCTGTGCCATATTTCTAATGTCGAAGCGACTTATAATCCAGTTGTTATTTGGGTACTCCCGTATGTTGACACCAAGAACAGGGAAGCTAAACATGAGGTACATAAACCAAATCTGCATGCCGATAAACGCCGTCAAAACAAATCTAGTAAAATATTTGCTTTTCACGCAAATTCCCCCTTACTTTCAAATCATTATTGGTATAAAATAGTTGGTAAATACTAAAGAAAGTGAAGTGATTTCATGCAGCTGGTCGTACATTCGCCCGGACTACGCAATGCCGTTAAGCTATTCAATAGGTCAGGTTCCGCCACTTTTGAAAACCCTGCTATTGATTGCGCTTTCGGTTCATTCAGCTTGTCTAATACGGAAGAGCGTGCAGTGACCAAAACATTCATGCAAAAAGAAAAAAGCAGAGTGGAAAATGAAGTAGTTACAAAAGCATATTGGATATAATACATATTCAATATTTTACCAAATGAAAAAGAGATTGTATATCGAGTTAATCATTAACTCCATGTACAATCTCTCTTTTTTACTTTGATCGATTCCCTTAAAGTCGGCGCTTTCCACGGGAACAACAGTCCAATCGTATTCGCGTTAACGGTCTCTGCCCCGACGATCAGAACGATCAGTCGGGAACAAAGCACAAGATCATCAGGAATAGGACCGAGAAAATGCCGATTTACTTCTCTGCCATAGAGACGGTAAGCTCGGGATGGCAAGGAAGAAGAAGACCGACTCCAATCGTAACCAAGAATTCTGACAGCATCAGAATGAACAGAACGGGGACAGCCGCCAAATATTTTCCGACTAAAAACCAATTTCTCGGATAACCGGAAGCAAACATTACATTCGCCGTATTTTCTTGAAAATTCTCCCGTCACCATAAATCTGACTTGCAGGGATACAAAAGCGGAGGATATACTTTGTGAGATTTCAAGCAAAAACGCCCTCCTCACGAATTCGTAAGGAGAGCGTTCTTCAATAAAACTTATTTCACAGCCGGCTCAACCGTCGTCAGCCTGTCGTAGAAATCCAGGTAGTTGTCTTTCTCATCGCTGTCGCGCAGCGCCATTGCCACGCGCGGGTGCTCGTTCAATACGCCTGCGACCATGTAAGGAATGATGTAGCCCCATTCGGTTTTCTCGCGGATCTTGATCATATGCTTCTCGATAACGCCGAGTACGGGACGAAGCTCGTAGCGGGAATTTTTCAGGTTGCCGACAAGCAGCTCCGTCGTGCAGTTTCCTGCAGCGCGGCCCATGCCGTAAACGGACGAATCAAGGAATACCGCGCCCTTCTCCACGCCCATCAGCGTATTCGCGAATGCCAGCTGCATGTTGTTGTGCATATGAACGCCGAGCATTTTGTTCGGAAGGTGGGTTTTGAATTTATCGACAAGGAAGCCGATGTCTTGGGAATGCATACTGCCGTAGGAGTCGACGATATATACGACGTCTACCGGGCTTGCCGCGATATCCACGAAAGCGGCCAGCAGCTCGTGCTCCATTACATGCGACAGCGCCATAATATTGAGCGACGTTTCGTAGCCCATGCTGTGGAATTTGTTGATCAGATCAAGCCCCTTGTCCAAATCTTTGATATAACAAGCGACACGGATCAGATCAAGCATGCTTTCGGAGCGCGGCAGGATGTCGTTCTCGTCGACGCGACCGATGTCTACAAGGGCGGACAGCTTCGTGTTCTTTTTGTTCGGAAGGACTTCGCGGAGAAATTTCTCGTCCAGAAAGCGCCAAGGGCCGGCATCGCTGCCTTTAAGCAGTTTAGGAGAGTTTTTGTAGCCGATTTCCATGTATTCGACGCCAGCGGCGTTCAGTCCCTCATAAAGATCGCGAACGAACTCCACGCTGAAATCCCAGTTGTTGCAAAGTCCTCCATCGCGAATCGTACAATCCAAAATTTTCACTTCGTGTTTCATCATTATCCTCCTAGATGTTTCGTATAAACGCAGCGTCGCAAGCGGTACAATCGAGCCCATACGATATATTTCGACATTTTCCAACCATTATACCACTTTTCCGCTGTGACGTAAAACAGATACTTCGGCTGCCCGCAGGTATCGCCGCATGCTGTCGCCCATTCCCCTAACGCTGCATACATATAGAGTAAGAAAGGTGGGTGGCGCTTGCGTGCACAATCAACGGAACGAAAAGCATACCCCGACGCTCCCTTCCGCCCGGGGCATCCGGCGGGCCTGCAATAAAGAGCTGTACCGCACGATCAAAAAGCTGAAAATCTGGATACCGCCGGACCAGCTTGAGAAAGCCGAACAGCTGTATGCGAAGAAAGTCATGCTGAATCTGCTGTGGATTCATGAAAACGGCAGCAATCGCAAAGCGCTCTCCGATTGGTGGGATGAGCACGTTTGTCCCGAGATCGCCGAGCTGTGGAACGTCGAGCGGGATACGCTGGGCAAGGCGTTCCGGGAATCGTTCGGAGGATGAAGTCATGCCGCTGTCCAAGGAGCGGGCCGGGAGCTGCCGCAAATCGACGCGCTTGCGCCTCTCGGCCCGTTTGATTCGTCCCGCATCGGTCTATGCTTGAATCGGCAGCACGATGTCTACGCAAGTGCCTCTTCCAAGCTCGCTGCGGATCAGCATATTGCCTTTATGATTGGCGACAATCTGCTGGGACACCATGATGCCGAGGCCGGTTCCGGTTTCCTTGCTCGTAAAGAAAGGCTCGCCCAGCCTCGCCAGATGCTCCTCCGGAATCCCGCAGCCATGATCGATAGTGCGTATCATAACGCGACTCGGGTCGATCTTCTTGACCTCGATCATAATATCTCCGCCGTCGTCCATCGATTCAATTCCGTTCTTCATCACGTTGACGAGCACTTGCTTCAACTGATTGTCCGCGCAATAAACCGGCGGCAAGTCTTGATCGATGGCCGTAACGAAGCGGATATTTCTTAAGCTGGCCTGCGAGTCAAGCAGCTGCAAGATGTCGCCCACGATCTGCTTCAGGTCGCGAAGCTGAAACCGGTTGAGCTGAGGCTTGGCCAAAATCAAAAACTCGCTGACAATGAAATTGATCCGGTCAAGCTCGGACAGCATGAGCTCGAGGTGCTGGGCGTTGCCTTCCTTCTTCGCCCTTTGCAGTTGAATGAAGCCGCTCAGCGTCGTAAGCGGATTGCGGATCTCATGTGCCACTCCGGCAGCAAGCTGGCCGACGACGGAAAGCTTCTCCGAGCGGCGCAGCAGTTCCTCCGTCCGCTTCCTTTCCGTGATGTTTCGGGACACAGCTGCAATCGAGACGATTTCGCCTTTCTCGTCGCGAATCGGCGACACGGTCACACTGACGTCGAGGAGCCGCCCGTTCTTCATCTGGCAAAGGGTATCGTATCCCGTAATGGCGCCTCCCTGCAGCAACTTCTGCTGCATGCGCGCGAATTCCTCTTCGCCGCCCAGGGGAACGATCGGAAGCGGCTTTCCTATCAATTCGCCGCTGCTCCATCCGTATAGCGTCTCGAAGGCGCTGTTCACCAGCTGAACATTGCCTTGCAGATCGGTAACGTAGATGGCATCCGACGTATGATTGAAGAACGATTCGAAATATTCCTTCGTGCTTCGCAGCTCTTCGAGCGCGTCCTGCATCCGTTTCGTATTGCTCTCCAGCTTCTCCGACATCCTGTGGATATGCGCCGCCAGCAGCGAGAGCTCGTCTCTGCCCTTAATCGGAACGCGGGTTTGGAAATCGCCTTCGGCTATTTTGCCGACCATCGTCACGATTCGCTGAAGAGGCTTAACGAACATGGCTGCGACGGATAAGCTGAGCAGAAATACGATAAGCAAGAGAAGAACGGATATGGCTGCCTGACGGTAAATAATCTGATTTAGAGAATTCGTTATGGAGTCATAATGGCATATCAGCACAACGACATAAGGGGTCTCGTTCAAAATTGCGATAAAGCTCTTGATAACGTTTTGGCCGTTCGCTTTCCCCTGTTCCGTTACCTGCTTTCCCGTCGACAAGGCTTCCCGGATATACGCGGCATCGGCTTTCTTGTCCAGCAGCTCGTCGCTGCCGAACAAAACGGGCTGATCCGCAGGAGTCGCGCCGCCGTTTTCCGCAAGTTTTTTCTCTTGTCCGATGTAGGCATCAGGTCTAATCGCAGCTATGCCTAATATGGAAGGGAAGTTTCCGATTACCCCGGATATTTTGCCCTGTATTTCGCTTTTGGAAACGCCCCCGTTTTCCGCTTGCTTCGCGAGATCCGCCGCCTGAAGCGATACGCGTTCCATTTTGCGGGAGAAATCCTGGAACAGCGTTTCTTTGGTGGCATGGTAGTAGATTGTATTGTTAACGGTCAAGATAGCCGCGACAATCAGGGCAATATAAAGCGATGTTTTCGTTTTGATCGACATTATATCCCTCCCAACGACTGATAGTTTACAATTCTACAGCCTCCCGCAAAATCCTCTAAAAACATACATATTTTGTAATTTAACTACATTTTTTTATAAATTCGACACAAATGTCCTTGCCTGAGGGATAAAAAAGTAACCCTTTGGCATCTAGCTACCTAAGGGTTACTTCCTGAATAGCGGCCCTATTCACGCCTTCGGTTGAAACAATTCAAGCCGCTCGCCGTCCGGCCCGAAGAAAAAAGCGATTTTGACGCCGTCCAGAATGACCCGAGGCGTTTCGTCAAGCATCCTGACGCCCAGCTGCTTCAAACGCTCCACTTCGGACTCGATCTCGGTGACGGTAAACGCGACGTGATGAACGATCCCGTTGTCGGGCTGTCCTTCGTAGCCACGGCTGATCAGCTCGAGCTGCACGTCCTCGGCGCCGGCAAAAGATAAAAATCCAAGCTCCAGCTCCGCATCGATTCGAACGCGGTCGATCAGGTTCATCCCCAGTACTTCCGTATAGAATCTTACGGACTCGTCCATATTTTTAACCCATACCCCAATGTGCTCCACTTTGCGAATCATCGTCAATCATCCTCCCGTTTCTATTTGGCGTTCAGCCTGCGTCTCTCATTGCGCCCGGCACCCGTTCCCCTCTGCGTAAGCGGCGCAGCGCTCTCCTGGAGCGGCGGACGCTTCTCGGCAACCCCGAAGCTATGCTTGTAAATCGTCCCGCGAACCTTGACGGAAAGCGGCGCCGCTGTAGGCGTAAACCTCGGCTGCGTCAGCAGCAGTCCCTCTCGGTTGAGCAAATACGTTTTGCCGGTTTGCTGAAATTCGATTTTGCCGAGCACCTGATTGAGCGTCGCCGCGTAAACGCTGCCAAAAATAACGCCGTTGAAGCTGCCGTTCGGGTTCGTAACCGGAGACGAAAACACGACGGCCGGACGTCCAAGCGATTTGCCGCTGATAACGTCGGTGATGAATGTTTTGTTGGAGCGGGCCATCAGATAGAACGTCTCATTGGTCACGTCAGCCCTAGGCAGACCGAGTCCCAAATCCTGTACGGCCGTATACCCGTCAGCATCCACTCGTTCTGCGATCGGATGAACCGCTGAAACTCCTCCTGCCATTCGTTCCGGCTTGATCGCCTTGCCCGAAAACGTCTCCGCAAGCCTCTGCACCTCAGAGCTCCGCTCTTCCGTCCAGGCCTCGATGAGCATTTGCTGAGTGAAATCGTTTGCAAAAGCTGACGGTTGATTTCTCCTTTTTTGTCGCGGGAAGCGACGAAGTAGAGGGTGACGACCGTAGCGATGCCGAAGCAAACAATCAACAAGCCGATCCATAAGCGAAGACGCTGCTTCAACGTATGCACCCGCAAAAAACGGTAAACGCCGGTAGACATCATCCATCACCTTGCTTTGAAGTCATTGGACGGCAGCCGAATAAATCGGAAGACGATTTGCGAAACCCGTCCGTTTATGGAAAAATGATGATAATTATGTCGGCAGGAATTGGCCGTAACTCATTATACAACCGTCATTGCCATTCGTTCAATCACGTTATCGGTATTTTAACGGAAAGCTGCGGAAATCCCCGGGGGAGCAAGGGGCTAACCGTGAAGGCTGATGGAACGATCGGGGACAAACCGGACGACGACGGACGAGAGCACGGCCGACTGGCCGTTCGAGAAAGAAGGAACAAAGATGGCGAGTAGACGGGTTGTCATTTTTTCGGGAGGACGCTTGGGGGAATGGGCGCTGCCGTACATCCGCGAAGACGACTTTCTGGTGGGGGCCGACAGCGGGGCCCGTTTTTTGGTCGAGAACGGTTATACGCCGCGGCTCGCCATAGGCGACTTCGATTCCGTCAGCGAAAACGAGGTAGCCCGGATCAGCGCGATCAGCGGCGAATTTATGAGCTGCGATCCGGTTTATAAGGATTTGACCGACACGGAGATGGCCGTCGAATGGGCGCTCAAGCAGCGTCCCGGCGAGCTCTTGCTGATCGGCGTGCTTGGGACCCGGCTGGACCATTCGCTGGCCAACATTCATTTGCTGCGCAAAGCGAGGGATAGCGGTGTCTCCGCAACGATCGTCGACGACCATAACCGGATTTCGCTGACGGGTGACAACGATACGCTGCGGATTGCCAAAAGCGATTTTACGCACGTTTCCCTCCTCCCGCTCAGCCTGGAGGTAACCGGCATCACACTCGAAGGGTTCCAGTACCCGTTGCATCAGGCGACGCTCCGGCTTGGCCAGACGCTCGGCATCAGCAATGTGCTGACCGATGACGCAGGGACCGTTAAGACGGAATCCGGCCTGCTGCTCGTCATTCAAAGCCGGGATTGATTCCCCGGGTTGCGGCCGGCAGGTTGACGGGCCGATCGGGCAGGGATTCCGGCCATAGGCCAGAGCGGGCTGGCGCGATAAGGAGACCGGTTAGGCTGGTACGATAGGAGACCGGTTAAATGCAACAGAGCGGACTGGTACGATAGGAGTAAACCAGCTGGCAACAGAGCGAACTGACGCAATAGCAGGCTACCGGCAGCAGGCAACAAGCGGGCTGGTACGATAGGAGCAAACCAGCTGGCAACAGAGCGGACTGACGCAATAGCAGGCTACCGGCAGCAGGCAACAAGCGGGCTGGTACAATAGGAGTAAACCAGCTGGTAACAAGCGGACTGACGCAATAGCAGGCTACCGGCAGCAGGCAACAAGCGGGCTTCGGCGATAGGAATGTCGGCTATATTAGCCGCACGACCTGGATCAGCTTGTCGCCGTCCGACACTCTGATCGTATGCGTGCTTTTATCGTAGGTGAACATCGTCCTGTCGAATTTCATTACAGGGTCGGAGCCGAGACCATAGAACACATCGTCCGCAAGCGTCTGCAAGCATTCACGCTGTTGGTCGCTTTCGAGTTCTCCCCAGTCTTCGTCCGACATTTCGAGCAGAACGTGGCATCCGTCTATATTCCCTATTGCCGAAGTCAAATCGTCAATGATATCAGAAAACTCCCGTGCATATTTAACACCCATACGGATCTTCCTTCCTGTTAGCCGCTTCCATGCGGCCGTACTGTCATTGTACACGAAAATTCCCGAAACACGAAGGGCGGACGCCCGGTACGACGGGCCATCATTTCAAAGTCTTCCCATTTACGACTAGGCGCAGACTCTGCGCCTTTCCGGCAGCTATCGTTTGCCTTTCCCGAAAGGAGAAACCCACATGTATATCGTCACGGCAGAAGAAATGCGCCGTTTGGATAACCACACCATAGAAACCATAGGCATCCCGTCGCTTGTCTTAATGGAGAACGCAGGGCGCGAAATCGCTCTGGAAGCGTTAGCCTGCATCTCGGATGCAGCGGGCCAAAAGGACAATGAACGCTGGCTCGTATTGGCTGGCAAAGGCAACAACGGCGGCGACGGCTTTGCAGCAGCCCGCCATCTGGCAGAAGCCGGAGTCGCCGTCGAGGTGGCGATAGCCGAGCCGCCCGAGCGGATGAGCGCGGAAGCGGTCCAGCAGCATGAGATCGCCGTTCGCTTCGGCCTGCCTTTGATCTGCTGCTGGGAGCAGCAGATTGCTTGGGGCCGCTACACCGGCGTCATCGACGCGCTTCTCGGCACAGGCTCGCGAGGCGCGCCCCGCGAGCCTTATGCCGCGCTAATCCGCCAGGCGAACGCAAGCGGCCTGCCGATCGTCGCAGCAGATATCCCGAGCGGTCTGGACGCCGATACGGGCGAGACGCAGGAGCCATGCATCCGCGCCGTACGCACGGTTGCCCTCGCGTTCCTGAAACGAGGGCATATGCAGTATCCTGGCGCGGAAGCGGCAGGGCGCGTTACCGTGCGGCCGATCGGCATCCCGGGCCGTTTGGCCGCTTCCTTGGGCGTAAGCACGCTGCTGCTCAGCGAAGCTTCGTTGACCGGCCCCCTCGGCATCGACATCGGCCGTGGGCGGAGCGCCGATACGCACAAGGGCAGCTACGGCCACGCCTTGATCGCTGCGGGTACGCAGCGGATGAGCGGAGCCGGGCTACTGTGCGTCAAAGCGGCTCTCCGCGCAGGCTGCGGCCTCGCTACATGGGCCGTGCCGGCCAGCCTGGTGACGCATCTGCTCGGGCGGGTGCCCGAGGCGATGCTGGCCGGCTTGGCTGACGCCGGCCACGGCGACTGGACGCATGTCAACGCCGAAGCGATCCTCGCGCTGGCCGATGAGCGCGACGCCCTAGCCCTCGGCCCCGGCATGGGGCGCTACGAAGGCGACAGCCAGTGGCTGCGCGCCCTCTGGGAAGGCGCCAAATGCCCGCTCGTGCTTGACGCCGACGCGCTCAACATGCTTGCGGATGCGGGCGACTTCGCCTCTTGGCAGCGCCGTCCGGCAGCCACGGTGCTCACGCCGCATCCGGGCGAAATGGCACGGCTCGCCGGCGTCTCGACGCGCGAAGTGCAGCGCGACCGCATCGGGCTCGCGCGCCGCTTCGCGGAGCAGCACGGCGTGACGCTCGTGCTGAAAGGCGCGCGCACCGTCATCGCCACCCCGGAAGGAGCCGTTTACGTCAACGTAAACGGCAACGCGGGGATGGCGACCGCCGGCGCGGGCGACGTGCTCGCAGGCGTCATTGCGAGCCTGCTCGCGCAAGGGTACGACGCCGGGCAAGCAGCCTGCCTCGGCGTCTACCTGCACGGCGCGGCCGGCGACCGCGCCGCGCTCAAGCGCCCTTCCCCGGCTTCGCTGCTCGCCGGGGATCTGCTCGAGGAGCTGTAGAAGTCAGCTCCTCGACGTGTCGTCCAGATTCGCCTAGTGCAGGTATGACATACAGTAGCTTCAATTTACTCTGTTCTTACGGCAGCACGTGGAGTAATTTTGCTTTTATATACTTGGGCACGTAGAGTACAATTTTAGCTTCTCAGTCTTGGGTTAGCACGTAGAGTAACTTTGCTTTTATATACTTGGGGCACGTAGAGTAACTTTAGCTTCTCAGTCTTGGGGCAGCACGTGGAGTAACTTTGCTTTTATATACTTGGGCACGTAGAGTACAACTTTAGCTTCTCAGTCTTGGGTTAGCACGTAGAGTAACTTTGCTTTTATATACTTGGGGCACGTAGAGTAACTTTAGCTTCTCAGTCTTGGGGCAGCACGTGGAGTAACTTTGCTTTTATATACTTGGGGTACATAGAGTAACTTTAGCTTCTCAGTCTTGGGTTAGCACGTAGAGTAACTTTGCTTTTATATACTTGGGGCACGTAGAGTAACTTTAGCTTCTCAGTCTTGGGGCAGCACGTGGAGTAACTTAATCCATACAAAGTAACTTCGACTCTTTTTGGCGATAGTGAATTTAGCTTCACTAATAGTGAAGCTAAGTTCACTATTCCCCTCCATTTCTCATCCATTTTGGCAAATAGTGAACCTCACGTCGCTATTTGCCGATATCATTCACTAATAGTGAACTTTTCTTCACTAACGACTGCCTGGACCAAAATTCGGAAGGTAATAGTGAACTTGGATTCACTATTACTGAACCTAGATTCACTATGTGCCCAAAGCTAAGATCCCAGCAGCAAATGATGATAAAACTCTTGATTCGTCATTTCCAATCGTTTACAATACAATCATATAAGCAACATATCGGAGTGAAGCACACCCCGTCTGCAGAGTCGTTCTGCGGCGGGGTTTCTTGCGTGTACACGTATATTGGAGGCTGAGCGGTATGCATCCCAATCTAGTCAGATTTATCGATCAATTTGAGCAAGAAGCTATACTAAAAGGGCATTATCGAGCGAAGTTAGGCAAAGCGGAGCTAATATTTTTAACGGAGGTGTGGGGACCCGCTTTTCAATACAACTACTCCGGCTTGAAAGCCGAGTACCCTTTCAAAGATTTGAAGGGCGGTCAACGATTTGCCGATTTCGTTTACGTCAAAAACGGCCTTCGTTTGCTGATCGAAATTGACGGTTTTACGACGCATGCACGCGATATTTCTCCGGGAGAATTCGACGATCATTTGCAGAGGCAGAACGATATCGTGCTTTCCGGATGGCTTGTCCTCCGCTTTTCCGCCCATCAAGTGGAGAAACGGACGCATATATGTCAGCGGCAGGTCAAACAAGCGATCGGTCACTGGTACTCCATCATGCAAAACGGATTTACATCGGAAGATACGCAGATTTGGAAGCATCGACAGCAGCTAGTCATCCGACTGGCAATGAAAAGAGACGGCAAAATCAAACCTAGCGAAGCCGCCGAAGCGTTCGGCATCAGTAACAAATCGGCTACCGTCTGGCTAAAAAAATTCACGGACGAAGGCGTACTAGATGTTTCTCCTAGTGACAAAAGGGTCAGGCAGTATTTTTTAGCAAACTACGTCAGCGACGTAACGTAAACTTTGCTTGCTCTGTGCTCTCTGCTTTCTGCTTTCTGCTTTCTGCTTTCTGCTCTCTGCTTTCTGCTTTCTGCTTTCCGCGTTCTGCGTTCCGCGTTCTGCGTTCTGCGTTCTGCGTTCTGCGTTCTGCGTTCTGCGTTCTGCGTTCTGCGTTCTGCGTTCTGCGTTCTGCGTTCTGCGTTCTGCGTTCTGCGTTCTGCGTTCTGCGTTCTGCGTTCTGCGTTCTGCGTTCTGCGTTCTGCGTTCTGCGTTCCGCGTTCCGCGTTCTGCGTTCTGCGTTCTGCTTCTTCTTTCTGCTTTCGACCTACAACTAAAAAGACGCTTGCACAAGCTCAAGAGCCTGACAAACGTCTTCAGATTAACGTAGTTTTTTGGTCAAATACAGGACCAGATCATCATCCACCCTTACCATACTTCCGGGTACGACCGGCTGATTGTTATAATAGATGCCGTTGCCGTCAGGAATATAGCCGAGCTTGCCGTACAAGCGTTGGGCATTGCCATAGTCTTTAAATAAGCCGAAGCCGATGCCGATTGTATCGTACTGCTCGGCAACAATCCGCTCCGATTCCTCGATCAGCCTGGTGGCGACACCCTGCTTGCGGTATTTCGGCAGGACGTTGAGATCGTTGATTTCGGGAATGCGCTGCTCGCTAAAAGGGGGATAGTGCGATTCGTAGCGAATGTGCAAAGCACCGGCAAACTGACCGTTCACATAACCAAGGAGCGTGTACCGTTTATGCTGTTCATTTTCGAACAGGCAGTTCTCAAAGTACCCCTCCGGCTTGCGGATGCCCGCCTCCGCCAAAAGGCTCTGCACTTCCGATATATGCCGCTGCTCCATCCGGCGCAATTCGATCGTAATGTTCATGTTCGCTCCTTCGATTTATCCGGTTTCGTTGTGATTTGGCAACCAGAAATAGCTTCATTTGCTACTATTATTCCAGTTTCTTCGCCACCGCACAAGGTGGAAAACCGCTCTAACGATTCCTTTTGCAAGGCCCCCCCCCTTGCATTACGAAGTAGTTCGCCTTCATGAACCCTACAACCACACTCGCAAAATTCCATCCAGCACCGCCAATACTTTCCGGAAAACCCGTTCTCCCGTGCCCCTACAACCACACTCGCAAATTCCCATCCAGCACCGCCAATGCTTTCAGGCAAATCTGTTCTCCCCGTGCCCTACTACAACAACTCTCCGAAATTTCCACCCAGCACCGCCAATGCTTTCCGGCAAATCTGTTCTCCCCGTGCCCGACTACAACCACTCTCCGAAACTTCCACCCAGCACCGCCAAGTCTTTCAGGCAAATCCGTTCTCCCCGTGCCCCTCTACTACCACACTTGCAAATTCGGCATTGCTAATGCTCTCAGGCAATCCATTCTCTCTGTGCCCCTCTACTACCACTCTCCGAAATTTCCATCCAGCACCGCCAATGCTTTCAGGCAAATCCGTTCTCTCCGTGTCCCTACAACCACCCTCCGAAATTCCCATCCGGCAACGCCAATGCTTTCCGGCAATTCCGGCATTCCGCCATGTGCCAGCCGGCACTTTGCTCGGCTTCCTTCCGGTGCGGCCAGCGCATATGGCAATTCCGGCAATCCGCCATGTGCCACCCGGCAGCTTCCCCGATTTCCTTCCGGCACCGCCAATGGTTACCGGCAAATCCGGCAATGCGCATGTACCAACCACCACTCTCCGGGGTTTTATCCAGTCGGCATATTCTCTTCAGGCCAGTGCATTACGCCAAAATGTTACAGCGCTGAAACGTCTCTAGCCCGCATTCGCCACGCCGTTCCAAGACCCGTCCGTCATTGCCTCTGTTCGACAATGCGCCGCAGCTCCTTGAGCAGCACGGCCATCTCGGCATCCGTGCCGATCGAGACGCGAAGCTTGTTGACGAGCCGCGGATGCTTCAGGTACCGGACGTAAATGTTCCTTTGCTGAAGCTCCTCATACACGAGACGCGCATTCACTTTCCCGCACCGTTCCGCCATCGGTCCGCACAGCACGAAGTTGGTTTGCGACGGAATATACTCGAAGCCGAGCTCCACCAGCTCCCGGCAAAACACTTTTCTCGTTCGCCGAATCGCCTCTACGGTGCGCTGCATGTAAGCTTCGTCCTCCAGGGCGGCAAGCGCGAGCTTCTGGCTGACCGCGTTTACGTTGAACACGTCTCTGCCTTTATCGAGCGCCGCGACGATCGCAGCGTCCGCGATGCAATAACCGACCCGAGCCCCGCAAAGCGCATACGACTTGGAGAACGTACGAACCACGATCAGATTCGGATATCGTCCGATGAGCGGCAGTACGGACGAGCCGGATTCGGCAAAATCGATATACGCTTCGTCTACGATGACTAGTCCGGAAAACCGCTGCAGCAGCAGCTCGATCCGTTTGAGCGGCAGCAGCAGGCCCGTCGGAGCATTCGGGTTGACCAGCACGATCGCGTTTGCCTTGCTCTCGGAGAGCCGGTCCGGGTCGATCGTGAAATCCTCGTTGACGGGAACCGGGACGGTTTCGATCTCATTCACCGCTGCCGCCGTATGGTAAAGCATGAAGGTCGGGTCGGGCATCGCAACCCGGCTATGCGGCGCGATCAGCAGCTTAAACAGAAGCGCGATAATTTCGCTCGAACCGTTCCCGCAAAAAAGCCGGTTTTCCTCCACGCCCAAACGGTGCGCCAACGCCGAGCGAAGCAGTCCGCTTCTGCCATCGGGATAACGCCGCAGCTCTTCCTCCGCGATGCTCCGCAGTGCGGCGACCACCTTCGGCGAAGCCGGGTATGGGCTCTCGTTCTGGTTCAGCTTTATCGCGTCTCCGCCCGCTTCCAAATAATCCCCCGCCTCATAGGCGGCCAAACGCTCGATGTGAGGCAAAATCAAGCTCATTCAAACTCCTCCTTCACGCCGGCTCCGTGTGCCGTTCTTCTTGTTTCGTCCCGCACTTCCGTTTGAGCGAACGGGATGATACGATTACAATAACCGACAATTGTCACTTTCCAAATGGACAGTTTACGTTATTTTCAAGTGACAGATAATCCACGGGTACGCACGCTTTAAAAGCAAAGGAGAAGCAAACCATGCACGATCTCACCTTCAAACTGGACGAATCGTCCGGGATTGCGCTTTACCTCCAGATTTATTCCTATATACGCAGCGAAATCGCCGAAGGCCGCATACGTCCGGAAACGAAGCTCCCTTCGGTCCGCATCTTGTCCTCCAGCCTTGGGGTAAGCCGAACCCCGGTAGCGTTAGCTTACGATCAGCTGCTCGCCGAAGGCTATGTTCGGAGCAAGCCGCGCAGCGGGCTTTATGCCGTGCGGGTCGATGCGCTGACACCCCCGCCCGCCGCAGATGGTCCGGCAGCAGGCGAAAAGTCTCCCCCCCGTGCCTATCATGCTTCTCCCGATGAGCCGGTCCGATACGATTTCGGCTACGGCGGCATCGATCTGGCCAGCTTTCCTTTTCAGAAATGGCGAAAGCTGATGAACCGCTGTTTTTGGCCGGAAAACAGAAGTCTGTTTCTTTACGGCGATCTGCAAGGGGAGCCGGAGCTGCGTGGCGAAATCGCCTCCTATCTCCGCCAGATTCGCGGCGTTCGCTGCACGCCCGAACAGATCGTCGTCGGAGCGGGCACCTATCATTCCCTCGATCTGCTTTTTCAACTGTTGAAAGAGGAGGTAACGGTCGTCGGCGCCGAACGGGCGGTTAACGTCGGCATCAAGGCGCTGTTCAGCCAATATGGCTTTCAATGCCGTCCCTTGCCTTTAGAACCGGACGGCATTCGCCTCGAGGACGTCTACGAAAGCGGAGCGCAAGCCGTGTACGTCACGCCTTCCCATCAGTTTCCGTTCGGTATGACGTTATCCGCAGGCAAACGGAGCAGGCTGCTCAACTGGGCCGAGGAGCGGCAAGCCTACATTATCGAAAACGACTATGACGGGGAATTCCGCTACGGCGGGCGGCCAATCCCTTCGCTGCAAGGACTCGACAACAGCGGACGGGTCATCTACGCCGGAACGTTCTCCAAGGCGCTTACGCCATCCTTTCGAATCAGCTACCTTGTGTTGCCGCCTGCGCTGCTTGCTCGATTCAGGCTCATGCGACACAGCTACGACCAGCTCGCTTCCCCGATTTTGCAAAAAACGCTGCAAATGTTCATGCAGACGGGTGATTTCGAGCGCCACATGCGCAAAATGAGAAGCTTGTACCAGCGTAAGCGCGACACGCTGCTGCAAGCGATCCGGCAGAAGCTGCCGGACGAAATCGAAATCATCGGCGCGGGCTCAGGGCTACATGTGCTGCTCCGTACGTACAACGGGCTTAACGAGGAGCAACTGATTGCCCGAGCCAAGCTGAACGGCGTTGCCGTCTACCCGACCTCTACTTACGCCCTTGAGCCTGACAGCGCACCGCCGGCGACGGTACTGCTCGGGTTTGGCGGCTTATCCGAAGAGCTCATAAGGGAGGGCATCGACAAGCTGGCTGAAGCCTGGCGTCTTTGACAAAAGAAAGCGCCGCTGCGAAATAAAACAACGCAAAAGATTTCATCCGCGCGTCATCCGCCTGTATACGGATCGTCCTGTTTGGGAAACGTGAGTAACGGACATGATTGGTACCGGCTCACGCGAGCCGGGAAGCGGAAGGAACGGATGCTGGCGATGAGCAGAGAAGCAAAGCTGGGGCTGCCGATATTAACGGCAATGGTCGTGGGAAATATGGTCGGTTCGGGTATTTTCATGCTGCCGAGGCTGATCGCGGAGGTGGCAAGCCCTGCCGGAGCGCTGCTGGCTTGGCTGTTTACGGGCGGGGGCGTGCTTGCGCTGGCATATATTTTCGGCAGCTTGGCCGTACGCAAGCCGGAACTTTCCGGCGGTCCGCAGCAATATGCGCGCGCATTATTCGGCCGGAAGGAAGCCGCCGCCAAAATGTCCGCCTATGCCGTCTCTTGGGGATACTGGGTGGCCAACTGGTCGGGCAATGTCGCCATTATCACAACGTTCGCGAGCTATTTGTCGACCTTCTTCCCGGTTATGACAAACCGGGCCGTATTGTTTCAGATCGGCTCCTTTCCCGTTCGCGCCGGCAATTTGCTTACGTTCGCCATATGCTCGGTGCTGCTGTGGGGCGTACATTCGCTGATTCTGCGCGGCATCGAAGAAGCCGGCCGCATCAACTTGCTTGCGACCGGCGCGAAGGTGCTCGGCTTCCTGCTCTTCATAACGGTCAGCTTATTCGCCTTCGACCGCAGCAACATCCTGCCGTTCGAGCAGCCCGTCACGCTGCCTAGCGGCGAGACCATCGGCCTGTGGGGACAGCTCAACGCGGGCGTATTCGCTACGCTCTGGGCATTCGTCGGCATGGAGTCGGCCGTCGTCTTTTCGTCCCGCGCGAGGCGCCCCGACGATATTCGCAAAGCGACTGTCATCGGCCTTTTTACCGCTTTGATCATCTACATCGGGATCACCATTCTGGTCATGGCCGCCATGCCGAGAAGCCTGCTCACAAATAGCGAGAAACCGCTCGTGGACACTCTCTCGTTCATCGTCGGTCCTTCCGGCAGCTACATGATGGCCGGTCTTGGACTTGTTTCTCTCTTCGGCTCGGCGATCGGTTGGGTGCTGCTGAGCGCCGAAATCGCCTTCCAGGCCGCCAAGCAGGGCTTGTTCCCGCGTCTTTTTTTACGCGAAAATAAGCGCGGCGCACCGGTCGCCGCGCTTATCGTAACCAACTCGCTGGCACAGGCGTTCCTGCTGTCTACGCTATCCCAGTCGCTGACTAAGGCTTTCTCGTTCATCACGTTCGTCGCTACGTTATCCAGTCTGCTGCCTTACGCGCTAGCGGCCGTATACCACTTGAAGCTGGTCCGTTCGGGCGAAACGTACTTGTCCGCTTCCGGCAAGCAGGAACGCATCCGAGACGGCACCGCCGCCGTTATCGCAACCGTATACGCCTTCTGGGTCATCCGGACCGGCACGGCCAACCTGCAGACGTTCCTGTTCGGGGCAGGACTCCTCGTCCTCGGCTTGCTGCTGTATCCGGTTATGACGCGCGGTACCGATAAGCGATGACCAGAACGAAGGCCTCACGCAACTCCCCTGGTAATTCTCCTTACGGTTTCAACGGAATTACCATATTCCATGTTTCCGCCGCATGGCTGAAGCCTCCGGGACCGTCGGCCGTCGCCGCGAACAGGTGGGTCGGCACGCCGTCCTGGAACAGAAGGAAAGGCCGTTCGAAGCTGCCCATCGTCCTTACGATCCCGTCGTCCCAAAGTACGTTTCGGGAGTAAGCTTTCTCTGCAACCATCTCCCAGTCCACGCCATTTCGCGAATACGCATGGATACCGGCATGCAGCTCTCCGCAAACTCGCCCGTCCATATCCTTTGCAATCAGCTCGTAGCCGTTCTCCGTTCGCCAAACGAAAGGATCCTCCAGATGGCACAGCTCCTCGGGCAGAATCGGCAAGTCGCTCGCACTGCGGTAAGTCCCGTCGTAGCGTTCGGCTCGTGCCGCCCCTATATTCATCCGGCCATGCTTGTGGCCGACGTGGCATCTTCCCTTGTAAATCAGCAGTACGGAACCGTCCGGGTGTATGCAGGGAGCCGGGTTGCTCGTCAAATAGCTGTCGAACTTGCCCGGGCGCGTCTGCAGCACCGGCTGCTCCAGCCGTTTCCAAGGACCGAGCACGCTGGCCGATGTCGCAATACCTATCCGCTTGTTCGAACGCGCGACGATTACCCGCGGATCCTCCATTTCGAGCGGAGCCTCCGGATCGGGGTCCGCGAATGGATGCGTGCTGCCCATATAGTAAAGCACGTATGTATCTCCGGCTCGGACGATATGCGGATTATGCGTGCTGCGGCCGTCCCAATATTCGGCGCCTCTGGCCGGAAGCACGACTTCCTGGAATACGTATGGCCCTTCCGCCGTATCCGAAACGGCCCGAACGACCTCGGATGCGACCAGCCAGCCGGGATGCATCGGAAGCGCTTTCGGCCACCTCGAGGCGAACATGTGATACCGCCCGTCTTCCCCGCGCACGACCGAGCCGCACCATACCCAGTACCCTTCCATCCGGAATCCGCCGTTTACCGGCGCGGGAAGCAGCTTATCGATAAAAGGCGATTGATTGTTCGTCGCTGACATCTGTCTTCGCTCCTCCTTGTTTTTTCTTTACGAACATCTTATCAGATAACCTGATAGGTTTATATGAGAAATAGAAGGACGATCGCAAGTTTGCCGACCAACCGCCGGCCGCTATTGCCGGAGGAAAGCCGGCCGACTTATGAACATAGAGGACCGGTTCCGGTACGGAATAACGATCCTCGATTCACCTATTTGTTCACTGAGACTCGCCGACAACCGTCCTTCAATGAAAGCCTGCCGCTATTCGTTAAAATATCCCCGCTTAAAAAGCGCATACCACTCGTTCAATTGCGCTTCGTCGAACACTTGCAATTTGGCAAGAATATGCTTGGAAAACTCGACGGCCCCACTTCCGTTCGCCGTAATAAGGAGTCCGTCGCTAACCGCTTGTGCGTCCACGTAATGAGCGTCTCCCTTATATTCGGGTGCCCCCTTTTTCAGATACCCTAACGTATTGCCCGTATGCTTGCCGCGGTCGAGAAAACCGTGCTTGCCGAGGAACGTAGTCGCGTCGCAAATCGCCGCCACGGGGATGCTACGCTCTAAGCAGTTCTGCACGATCGCTTTTGCTTGCCGGTTCGCTTCGTCTCTCCAGCCGGTTCCGCCCGGAATGATGAGCATGGCGACTTCCGTTTCGAATGCGAACGACTCCAGCTCGTAATCGGGCAGCACCCGAAGTCCGCCCATCGACGTCTTTGGCGATTTGTCTATGGCGATCGTCCTGACACGATATCCCGTAGACGGCTTATTCAGCTCCGCCGTGACATAGCTCGCCTCCCAATCCGCAAAACCGTCCGTAACCAGTACCAACACTTCTTTCATCTTGCTCACTCCTTGTCCTAATTGCCTCATAGTCTTGTAGCTTTCATTATAACCGGACATCACTGACAACGGCTGTCAGTAAAGATTGGCGCTCCCGCACCGTTTGTATGAAAGCAAGCATTCATGGCACAATGTATGGTGAAAAGACGGATTGCAAGGAGAGTGAGCCCGCTTATGAAAGCATTGGTGCCGCCTACGATTCCGTCGGATCTACGCTGCCGGACAGCATCGCGGCCGTTCGCATCAAAGGAACCGTCGTTTTCTACGGCATGGCCGGAGGAGATCCGCCTCTCGTCGACCCCCGCATGCTTATGGATACGTCCAAAACGTTAACCGGCGGCGATCTATGGAATCATCTGACTGCTCACGAAGACCGTATCGCCAGATCGGAAGAGCTGTTCGGCGCCGTACGGCAGGGTCATTTACGCATGGAGGAACCGAAGCGTTATGCGCTGCGGGACGGTGCGGACGCCCACCGGCTCCTGGAAAGCCGGACGAGTACGGGTAAAATCCTGCTAATCCCTTAAAAAGAAGCGTGAGCCGGACCCATCCAAGCGGATAGCCTCTTCGGCCTTCCAGCAAACCGACCGGTCGCGAAACAGAGATTCAACCGGACGACAACAGGCTGTCGTCACCCTTTTTTCGAAGGAAAACGGCAGCCTGTTTGCATCCGCTTTTTTGAAGGGATTATTTCGTAGCCTTGTAGCGGTCATACGCCTGCTGGTAAATTTTCATCATTTTGTCGAGGCCCATGTCGTTGAGCTTCTTCACGTAGTCGTCCCATTCCTTATCGATGCCGCCGGACATCATCCATTTGGCGTACATTTTGCTCACGTACGAATCGATATCGGTCAGATAGCGGGAAATTTGATCGCTTTCCTCGGCGGTAAAATACGTTTTCGGGAACGAGTTGTCGACCAGGTATTTGCCGTAAACGTTGTCGACGTCGATCTTGGAGCGAAGATTGCTCTTCGGCGCCACGACCATGTCGTTGACGGCTTTCGTCGTTGCCCATACGGTGTAAGCCGTTGGAGGCACCTGCTTGAATTCCTCGTCATTGCCGCCCTGCGGCAGCGCGATGGCGTCATATTTGCCGTCCGAGCGCGCCTTCAGGCTGTCGCCGCCGATTACGCCTTTGCTGAATTGCAGAGAGATCATCGGGTCGTACATGTAGTCGATCCAGCGGATCGTCGCTTCCGGATTTTTGTTCTTATTCGTAATGGCAAACGACGCTCTGAGCAAAATGCCGTTCGGATACTCGGCCCAAATGGCTTCCTTGCCGTTCGGTCCTTTGAGCGGCGGCAGCGAGACGTAGTCCTGATTCGCCGGATTCCAGTCGAACGTTACGCCTACGATGCCCTTGCTTTCCTTCGCGGTCAATACTTTGCTGTCCTGCGTAAAGCTTTCCTGATCCGCCAAGCCTTCGGCGAACAGCTTGTTGAAATATTGGATCGCTTCCTTGTATTCCGGTTGCACCGCCGTATACACGACCTTGTCTTTCTCCACGGACAAGTGGTTGTTGCCGACCTTGTGCACGTCCCGGTCTACACGGCCGAAGGCGCCGAAGAAGGAATTGACGTCGCTGTTCCAGTTCTGCAGGAAGGACAGCGGGATTTGGTCTTTCTTGTTGTTGCCGCCGAGGTCGTGCTCCTTAAACGCTTTCAACGTTTGGTACAGCTCGTCGGTCGTCGTCGGCATCGGCAGCTTCAGCTCGTCGAGCCATTTCTTGTTGATGAACATCGTCGACTTCGTCCGCGAATACCCCTCGTCGATCGTCGGCAGCGAATAGATGTGGCCGTCAGGCGCCGTCAGCTGCTTTTTGTACGTCGGGTTGTCCTGCAGCAGCTTCTTGACGTTCGGGGCGTATTTGTCGATCAGCCCTTCGAGCGGAATCAGTATGCCCTGCGAGCCGTATTTAACGATATCCGTATCCTCGCTCAAAATGCCATGGGCATAAAAAGCGTCAGGCAGCTCGCCGCCGGCGAACAGCAAGTTTTTCTTTTCGTTCCAGCTGCTGCCCGGCGTCAAATCCCAATTGACGTGAATATTCGTTTTGGCTTCGATGTCTTTGAAAATTTTGTAGTCGTTCAAATCCTTCCCTGACGGCGGCTTGAAGCCGGCGATGTTCAAGGTCAGCTTCTCCTTCACGATCGGAAAATCGGTCGCATTCAAATTCGCAGGCACCTCGGACGATTGCTTGCCCTCTTCCTTCGCTGCGTCTTTCCCTCCGCCGCAGCCTGCAAGTCCTGCAGTCATGACGGTAAGCGCCATTGCGGCGATCGGCCATTTTTTGTTCATCGCGATATCCCCTCTCTTGTACGTAAACATTTCGAGCAGCATGCGGCATTTATTGCGTCTATCTACCCTCTATGGCAAGCGGCCGGAGCCGCGGTTACCCTTTCAGCGAGCCTACCAGCGCACCTTTAACGAAAAACCTTTGTAGAAACGGGTACAAAATGAGCATCGGCAAGCTGGATACGATAATGATGCCGTACTTCATCAGCTCCATCTTCTTTTGCTGCTCCTGCGAGCCGTCTAGCATATCCTGCAAATCGGAGCCCTCGTTCATGATGAGAATGTTGCGCAAAATCGTCTGCAGCGGCTGCATGCTGTTGCTTTTCAAATAAATTAACGCCTGGAAGTACGAATTCCAATGCCCTACCGCATAGAACAGCACCATGACCGCCACAATCGGCAGCGCAAGCGGAATCGCGATTTTATAGAAGAACTTCAGGTTCGAGCAGCCGTCCATTTGCGCCGATTCCAGCAGCTCGCCGGGCACGTTGGACTGGAAGAACGTTCGTACGATAATGACATTGAACACGGAAACCGCATTCGGCAAAATCATCGCCCACGTCGTATTGAGCATACCCAAATCTTTGACAAGCAAGTAGGTCGGGATCAGTCCGCCCCCGAAGAACATCGTGAATACGAGCAGGAACATAAAGACGTTTCGGCCTACCAGATCCGTTCTCGACAGCGCGTAGCCGGCCGTAATCGTCAGCACGATATTGATTGCCGTTCCCGACACCGTATACCATAACGAATTTCGGAAGCCAAGCCAAATCGAAGGTTCGGCGAACAAGCGTTTATAACCGTCCCATGTCACCTTCTCGGGAAAAAACAGCAGTTTTCCGGAATAAATCAAGTTCGGATCCGTAATGGAAGCGGTCACGACAAAGTAAAGCGGATAGAGCACGAGTAACACCAAAATCGAGATGAGCGTATAGTTGCAAATGTCGAACAGGAGATCCGCCCTTGTTCTTACCAGTTTCATCGTCTCTCCCCCTTTACCACAAGCTGGTTTGCTTTAATGATTTGGCGATTTTGTTCACGCTGATCAGCAGAATGAAGTTGATGACCGTATTGAAAAGGCCGATCGCCGAAGCGTAGCTGTATTGCGCCTGCACGAGCCCCGCCTTGTACACGTAAGTTTGGATCGTTTCGGACGAGTCTACGTTGAGCTGGTTTTGCATCAGGTATACCTTCTCGAACCCGACGCTCATCATATGGCCCATATTCATGATCAGCATGATGATGACGGTCGGCAAAATCGAAGGGATATCGATGTGGATGACCCGTTGCAGCTTTGTCGCTCCGTCTACCGTCGCCGCTTCGTGCAAATCCGGATTGACCGCGGTCAGCGCCGCCAAATAAATGATCGTCCCCCAGCCTACGCTTTGCCAAACGCCGGAGAATACGAACACCGTTTTGAACCATTCGGCGCTCCCCATGAAGAAGATCGGCTCGATGCCGAACAGACCGAGAAAGCTGTTAACCGCGCCCGTTTTCGGCGACAGCAGCAGGTACACCATCCCGACGACGACAACGGTAGAAATGAAGTGCGGCGCGTAAGTAATCGTTTGCACGAATCGCTTGAAGCGTTCGCTCGTCAGTTGGTTGATCATGAGCGCTAGAATGATCGGCGCCGGAAACGATACAAGCAGCTCGTAGATGCTGATGCCGAGCGTATTCTTGATGATGGTGACGAGCTGGTACGATTCGAAAAAGCGTTCGAAGTTGTCGAAGCCCACCCACGGGCTGCCCGTTATGCCTTTGATCGGATTGAAGTTTTTGAAGGCAATTTGCAGTCCGTACATCGGGGCGTAATGAAAAATAATGAAGTAAGCGAGCGTCGGCAAAAACAGCAGATACAGATCGTAGTTGCGCACGATCCGTTTGATCTTCTTCGCGAATGCGCCCTTGGTCGCCCGGGTGCCTCCCTGTCCCGCCGTTATGCTCGCCCCTGTCATATCGATAGGTTGTGACATGTTTGTTCGTTCACCTCCGCTTGATGTCGGTTTCATGTTGATACTTCCCTGTTGAAATCGCATTCATAACTCTGTTTTAGCACCGCGCCGTCCGCTTCGTATATAAGCGAGATCGCTTATTCGACTATGCGAGAATTGATATGCCGGCCATAACGGGCGGAATGGGCCATAATTGACCCGCCAATATGCGAAATAAAGCCGGCCGATAGGGGCTCGGTAAGTAGCGGCGGAGCTGCCGGCGGTTCGGTGCGTCTCGCGGCTCGCGTGCCGGCGTTGTTGATGGCGCTCCCTTTGTGAGCGGGGCTCAGGGCTCGCGCGCCGTTGCCGTTGCCGGTGCCGGTGCTCGGTCGGCGGAGCTCTCGCAGCTCGCGTGCCGGCGCCACGTAAGAGCCTCAAAAGACTGCTATTTTCGCGGAAAACCGAAAAAAAACGAAAATAGAAGCCTCTAGAGGCTTCTATTTCAGCAAAATCGCCCGATCACAGCGGTTTTGGGCCGAATAAGAGTCTTTAGAGGCTTCTAAAATTAGGGCTAGTTGTATTTTGCCCGTTTTAAGAGCCTCTAAAGACTCCTATTTCCGACGCCAAACTGGTGGAGAGAAGGCTCCAGCTACCTTCAGCCCTTCTCGCCGCTCCCTTGCCAACAGCCGCATCCAGCTACTTACCCGCCGTCCAGCGAATGCTCCAGCTACCTTCAGCCCTTCTCGCCGCTCCCCAACCAACAGCCGCATCCAGCTACTTCCCCGCCGTCCAACGAATGCACCTAGCTACCTTCAGCCCTTCTCGCCGCTCCCCGGCCAACAGTCGCATCCAGCTACTTACCCGCCGTCCAGCGAATGCTTCAGTTACCTTCAACCCTTCTCGCCGCTCCCAGCCAAAAGTCGCATCCAGCATACTCTACCGTCCGTCCAACGAATGCTCCAGTTACCTTCAACCCTTCTCGCCGCTCCCCAGCCGACAGCCGCATCCAGCACACTCTACCTGCCGTCCAACGAATGCACCTAGCTACCTTCAACCCTTCTCCCCGATGCCCAGCCAACAGCCCCATCCAGCTACTTACCCGCCGTCCAACGAAAACTTCCGTTACCTACACCCCTTATCCGGTGGGCCGGACGCTGCGGAATAAACGTATGCTCTTCAGCTCTTCAGCTCTTCAACTCTTTAGCACTCCAGCTCTTCAGCACTTCGGAAGCTGTTGAGAACGCTGCGCTGCCGGAGGGATTTGAAGGGCGTCCGGCTGCCTCTGTCGGTCGGGTAGCGGCGATAAATTAGCGGCGAATATTTCTTTAAACCGAACATTCACCACTCCCCGCTCGATCCTGTATATATAAATACAGCTAAAACTTTATAGGAGGAAGAAGCATGGGAAACGACTGGTACTACAGCGTTAAAATCGTGATGGGTTCGGCTTATGACGGCGCTAATGATCCCGAGTTTGTCTTTAATAATGAAGAAAAAGAGAAAATGATCGGGTTCGTGGACACTTGCTTAGAGAATGGACATGAAATCAGTATTGTTATGGAAAAGCTTAAAGAAGAATAGGCCGTTGTCCGTCCAATGGAATGCGTAGCTAAAACCCCTCCGGCAGCAGACCGCGGCGGCTAGCGGTGCTGCTTGCGGTATTCGCCGGGCGTGACGCCGACGGATTGCTTGAACTTGCGGATGAAGCTCGACACGTCATAATAGCCGACCTGCTGAACGATTTCCTTCACCGATTCGTCGTTCGTACGCAGCAGCCGCTTGGCTTGATCGATGCGGAGCTCGTTCAAGTAATCCATGATCGTCCTGCCGGTCTGCTCCTTGAAATACCGGCTCAAATAAGACAAGGACAAGGAAAAGTGATCGGCGATCTTCTGCACGGAGAAATCGTACTCGCCGTAATGCTCGGCAATGTACGGCATGATTTGCTCGATCAGCGCCGACGAAGAGGCCGGCTTCCGCGCTTCCAGCGAATCGCACAAGGTTGCGCACGCAGTCAGGAGCAGATCGGCGATTTCGTCCAGCGTCGTGTAATCGGTCAGCGTCAGCACGTCGGGAAAGCTTCCGCTCGCGCTGCCGGGATTTCGCTTATCCGTAAAGGCGGCAAACTTGCGGATCATGTCATAGCACAGCTCGCGTGCAATAAACAGCGTCAGTCCGCTCTGCTTCATCCGCATGGCGATCTGCTGGACGGCTTCGGCGATTCGCCCGGCGCTGCCGTGCTGAAGCACGATGTCGAGGTCTTCCAGCACGCGGCGCGGATTCAGGACATTCGCATGATCGTGGGCCATCAGTTCGTCGAAAAAAATCGCACGCTGATTGCCCTTGATCAGCTTATAATCGATCGCCGTGGACGCCTCTAGGTAAGAACGCCCGACCTGCGCAAGCTCCGCATACCGATTGCCGACCCCCATTGCGAGCGGAGCCTGGAAAACGGCGGTCAAATGCTCATGTAAGCCGTCGAGCCAAGTCCTCCAAGCATCCGGCGAGAGGCCGGTCGATAGGATAAACATGATCCGCCTGTCCTCAAGGCTGTCCTTGCAGTAACCGGCGACGTTCTCCCCAAGCCGGCCTTCCGTTTCGGCAATCAGCTTATCCTTAAACGGCGCTAGAGAGCCGGGAAACTCCAGCATCATCACAGCCGTTTCGGGATGGGGCAGCGTAACGCAGATCTCCTCGCCCCGCTCGTTGAACGATTCGCGGGATTCCATCTCGCCCTTCAGCAGACTGCCTAGCAGATGCTCTTTGACTGCGGAACGGTTCTGCTCCAGCTTGCGGCCCAGGCTGCGGTTCGAATCGGCCATGTCGTGGATGGCGCTGCCGATCGCATCGAATACGTTTACCCGGCGTATCGATTGTCCGCGAATCGCCTCGACGAGCGTGGCCAGCCTTTTGACCGGATTGTAGTTGAATATCATGAGCAAATAAACGAGCGCGCAGCCCGCAAGAAAAATAACCGCCATCCGGCTCACCCATTGCCAGATCGCATGATGAATTGGTGCGACCAAGGAAGACCTTGGCAGC
This sequence comes from Paenibacillus litoralis, assembly GCF_046244365.1. Taxonomy (NCBI): domain Bacteria; kingdom Bacillati; phylum Bacillota; class Bacilli; order Caryophanales; family Paenibacillaceae; genus Paenibacillus; species Paenibacillus litoralis. The sequence continues at coordinate 7,441,607 of NZ_CP176395.1, forward strand.
AGCGTAACGTAGGTAAACCCGCTTTTATCCGATTTTTGAATGGACACCGCATATTTGGCGTTCTTGATCGTCATCTCGCGGCTAGCGGGCTGTCCGTCCGTCATTTTGCCGTAAAAAGAAGGATCCGCCAAGTAATCCGCCTGCTTCTGCGCCGCGACGACCCGGCCCTTTTTATCGAACACGATCGCGTTCCCGTCCGGCAGCGACAAGTCCAGCTTTAGGCTCTTTAGGAGCTCCTCCTCTTTGAGCAGAAACAGAACCGTCCCGTAAGGTCGCTGGCTGTTGATCGGAATCGGCACGACGTACGTAATCAGCCGCTGATCCGGAATGCCTTCGATCTTCACGTCCTCGGCCGGACGCAGCTGCGGAGCGGTCAGTTCGTTCAAATCGCTTTCGAACCGGCTAGCCGGCCAATCCGCATATTTGTAAAACTGGCCGACGAATTCGTTTGACTTATAAATGCTTAACGACGAAAACAAAAAGTCCGTTCCCCGTACATGAAGCGCGATTTCCCGGATGCTGTCGTCCACCACCTTGGCTTCCAATACTTTTTTGCCTTGATAAACGTTGAAAAAATCGTGCGTCAGCAGGTAAGGCGACAGCTCGGGAGCGCTTGTGATTTGACCTGCAATCCGGTTCATCAAAATGAGCTTCTGATCCACCTCGTCCTGCAGCTTGTCGAGCAGCGCCTGGTTGTTTCGCTGCACCTCGCCGCCGACGATATCGGCCAGCTGGTAATAGCCGGTCAAGCCCAAAAAAAGCAGCGGCAACAAGAATAGCGCAAGGTAGGACAAAAGATACCGGTAAAAAACCGGCAACCGATTAATCGCTGTTTTCACCTTATTCGCTCCCCCCCGCTTGGTTTCTATATATCCGTTCGATTCCGTTTATTCTTTCGTTTGAGCAGCCCTTGCGAGCACGAATTCAAACGGCATCGCATCCTTGCAGACCAGCTCGACGACGGTACGAGCAGCACCGGCTTCTGCGGCGCGTACGCCGGCTCTCCGGGATGCCTCCGTCGCAGCGCTTTCACCTTTGCTCGCCGTCGCGCCAACGCCGACAATAGCGCCTTCGCCCGCCGCATTCACGACGCGTACGGCCTCCCCGTTCCCGCTTTCCGCGAGAACCCAATTGCCCGTCAGCGTCAGCCGCATGGTGCGCGGGATGCTCGCCGCATGCACCCAGCTGCGGGAATACACGCTGACTTCCTTTTGTACGCCATGCTCGTCGTATTGATCGGACTCGGTGCCCTCGTAGAGACGCAGGTCGGGATCGACCGCACTGACGGCCAGCCTGTCTCCCGCATCCCGGATCATCACTATCGACGGCGTATCGACGGCGGCTATATGCCCGGTGTCCACGCAGTCCGAAGCCTCGAACAACGCGTAGCCGATCGTGCGGCTCTCCTCGTCCCGGACGACATGCGCCGAACGGTCCTTGCGCAGCACCGTATACGCCGCGGCTTCCGGCATTTGCATGCGCTTGCAAAAGCCTTCCATCCGTTCCGGATCCGCTCCCACAAGAACGGCATACTCGTAGCCCGCGTCCTTCGGCGATACGCCGTGCTCCAGCCAAGCGGCGGCAAAATCACCCTCCGTGTCGGCGCCGGTCGCCTGATGCTTGGAAAGCTGCGTCGATCTGGACAATGACAGCGTTTGTCCCGCCGCGACGTAAAAGCCGTTTCCTTTATTGTCCATTATCCAAGCGGGGTTGTCTAATTGCATCTTTTGGAAGTACGGAAACTCGCTGACCGGTGCGGCTCCTTCCACCCATATCGGATCGCCGGGAGCAGGCAAATGATTCTGAAACAGCGTCGTATCGGTCGGGTATTGTCCGCAGCCGTTCTCGATGGATGTTCCCAAACAGACGATGCGGTCCTCGAAAAAAAACGCCGACTTGCGCGCGCGATGGCTGCCTTCATATTTCGGATGCTCATGCAGTTTCATCGCGAACATGCCGTTGCGCCCTTCCAAATGAAGGCCGCCCGCATAGGTTTCGTCGGACAACAGCATCTCCTCGAAGCCGCTGAACGTGTCGACATTGCGCACGTCCGAGCGCAGCTCGGCGATCGGCTTGCGCACCGCCGTCGTGCCGGGCCACCGGTTCCAGTCCCAGCCTTCTTGACGATAGCCGCTGTCTTCATTATTGACCGGATCGCCTTGGCTCATGATTTGCAGATGGCCGTGCGAGATGTACCGGCCGTACAGATTGGCGCTCACGTATGTCTCATTCGCCCACAAATAACGGCTGTGTCCGCGCATGGCAGCCAGCCAGGAGCCGCGCCGGTGAATGGAAAGCGCTGCGTAGTTCATCGTCCAGTGCCCGTTCGGATCCGCTTCCGGCACGATGCCTTCCCTTTCGAAGCGCAATGCCGCGCCGCTCGCCTCTCCCGGCTCCAGCAGCCGCAGGTAAGCCGCCGCGACCTCTTCGTCCACCGCCTTCGTGCCGTCCGGGGTGCCGGACAGCGCGAGGAACGCGAACGGCTCCGGGTCGAGCGCCCATTTGCCGGTCGGATGGCGCGACGCCAAGCTGAGCGGCCATTCCCTCTTGTTGCTGTACAGCCGCATCGCAAGCAGCGATTTGCGGATCGTTTCGTGCGCTTGCTCGCCGATCCGGTAAGGCGTTCCGCTGAGCACGTACATGACCGGCGCTACGCCTTGAAAACCGCCGACCGCATAAGCCGGGTAATGATTCACGTGATGGTACGCGGAGCCGTCGATTTTATAAGCGGCGCGCAGGCCCGGCGCAGGAAGCAGCGATTGGCCGAGCCAATCGCGGAATGCGCGAAGCTCGCGCACCTTATCCGGCGTGTCGTCCATGACCAGCAGGCTTGCCAGCATGCCGTGAAGCGTCGTATTGAAAATATCTATATTGCCTTCGATTTCGGCAAGCGGCGTATAGATGCGTCCTGCGCCGCTGTACCAGCGCATCGCCCGCTGCGTCCGTTCCAGCCTTCCCGCTGCGCGAAGCGGTTCCCGCATCAGCAGGACAGCCGGGTAAAAGTCCCGGAAGTTATAGCCGAAATGGTGAACCGTTCCTTGCGCGCTTCCGTATGTCCAGCCCTGATCGTCCAAATGATCCAATACGCCAATAAACATCGCCTGCAGCTCCGCTTTATGCGCCTCTTGCCCGGAGGAACGGAAGCAAACGGCCGTCTCCAGCAAAAATGCGGACAACTCGCTCAGCTGCACGCTGTTCGTAAGCGCCAGAAGCCGCTCCTTCTCCTCCTTCGGATAATGGTCGAAGAACGGCAGCGCAACCGGCCTCCCGCGAATAACCGAACCGTCCCGCACAATGTCGTACCCGGCATAACGCGCCCTCAATCGCGCCGTATCCTCCTGCGCCGCGGCATCCAGCTTGCAGAAATTCGCCTCGAACCGTTCGATCATCCGCTTATGCGCCTGCATTTCTTCATCCGTTACCGCGTCGGGCAGCGGCAATTGCGGCTCCAGCTGTTCGTAGGCGTACAACGCCAGCCAGTGGGCGTTGGCGGACACGTCCGCGCCGGTATTGACCGCGGGAACCTGGAAGTCACGCGTGTGGAAACGCGGATCGATCGGCGTGTTCAGCATGAGCTGGTCGATATACAGGACACCGCTTCCCGCTTCCTTCGGCATACGGATCGTCAGCGTATCCATGCCGGGATGAGGCTTCCCTTGCATGTCGCGTTCATAGGCGACCCAAGCGGTGCGCCAGCCCTGGAAATCAAGGGCGAATTCGAACCCGCAGTCGGCGTCTCCGCCGCGGCCGAAAGCAAAAGCCAGCTTGCCTCTGCGCGGCTCCGGATTATAGATCCAGACGGCGAAGGAATCGCGCGCCTGGCTTTTGGCCCCTTCCGTAAACGGAACATAGCCGATCGGCTCCTTGACGGTAAGAAAGGAACCTTCTTCGTAGTCCCAGCGCAAGCTCGAGTTTCCGTCCTTATAATGCCGCCCGCTGATGGACAGCCGGGATGCCTTGTCGCATGCCAGCTTATCCGAGATACCGCTTTCAAAACTGTATATGGTCATGACTCTAACTCCTTCAATAGTAAGTTGTCAGCGCTCCGGATAAGGATGGTATCGAAAATAACATAAACGTTATTGTTCATCCAGTGCAAACACCTTTAGATTCGCATATTCGCCGACGAGCGGCGCCATTTGGCGAAAGCCGATTTTTCCCCCGCCAAGCAGCGGTCCGTACGATTGCCCGTCATCCAGCCAGCGGAAGATCGGCAAGCCGTTAACCGCAAAGGAGACTTCCCTTCCGTTTTTGACCGCTTCCAAGCGATACGGACAATCCGCATCCTCTACGCCGGGAATCGGATCCGCTCCTTGACAGACGAGATGGGCGCCGAAGCTTTTACGCAAATTGCACGTATGGAAAGCGCGCTCCTCCGGATACCGGCGGCGAAAGTAAGAGATGTGCAAGGCATCGATCGCCCCGCTGTGGTACTGCATGTACTCCCCGTTTCGGACAGGCAGCCACGGAGCGAACAAATCGGCGCCATGCCGCCCAGCTGCAGAGAAAAACAGCATGCACAGCCCCGGCTCGCGAACCGGCCAAAACTCCCATTCGATGGAGACGTTAGCCGGAAAATCCTCCGGGCACCAGTAGACGAAATTCGAGGCTTGCCCGATAGAAGGATCAAGCTTGTTCTCCATCCGCATACGGCCGTTCGGAAACGTAATCGCCGCCTCTCCCTCCAGACGAAAACCGGCGACGTCCCTCGCCGAGGAAAGCGGATTGTCATACAGCAACCGCTTTTTTACTGCCGTCACCATGCGGCTCCCCCTTTCACATAGTCCCGCTGTCCTTTGCCTATTTCGGAAAGATAACGATTCTTTCAATCAATGCTTTAGTTTAAGCACGCCCGAGCCGGCTGTACATAAGCGGTTTCTATCGCGGCATATGCGAAATCTGCTCTTGCCGCGCCCGACAAGGGTTTCAGCCGGTTAAACGGCTGATTCGGCATCTCGTTCACGGCGCGTTATCGATGTTTAATCTGCGTTATTTAAAGACAACCTAGAATCGATTAGTCTTTAAGTAACGCGGAAGCAACACTCCTATGACAGCGCTTACCACAAATGAGCTTCCACGTTTGCATACACACTTAGGGAGGTCACGTTATGAATCAAGCAATGAAGCGTGTGTTGAACGCAGGACTGATATCCGCCATGTCGGCAGGTCTGCTGGCTGGCTGCGGCGGCGGAGGAACGAGTGACGCCGGCAGCAAATCCGGGCAGTCCGCGGACAAGCCGTTCGCAGGTAAGAAGCTATCGATCGTGACCGCCAACCATCCTTGGGGCGACGCCATCAAGGAGCTGCTTCCGCAGTTCGAAGCGAGCACCGGCATGAAGGTGGAGGTGCAGAGCTTTTTTGAAGACCAGCTGGCCCAGAAGCTGACCGTTCAATTGACGGCCGCATCGGTCACGCCCGACGTCTTCATGTACAGCCCCTTGCAGCAGGCGAAGCTGTTCGTGAAGAACGGCTGGATCTCGCCGATCGACGAGTACGCCAAAAAAGATGCCGCTTACGATTATAACGACTTCTCCAAAGCTTCCGTAGGCTCCAACACGGTGGACGGCAAGCTCTATGGCATCCCGATCATAACGGAACAACATATCTTGTATTACCGCAAGGACCTGCTGCAAAAAGCCGGTATCGCCGTTCCCAAAACGATGGACGAGCTTCTGGCGGCGGCCAAAAAGCTTCACGATCCGAGAAATGAAATTTACGGCTTCGCGGCGCGCGGCCAGCGATCCCCTCTCGTTTCGCAAATCTCCTCGTTCATCTATTCCGAGGGCGGCGATTTCATGAAGGGCGACAAAGCGACCGTCAATACGCCGGAAGCGGTTAAAGGCATGACGACATACGCGGCGCTGCTTAAAGATTTCGGCCCTCCGGGCGTGCTCAACATGTCGTGGCCGCAAGCGATCGGGGTTTTCGCGCAAGGCAAAGCCGCTTTCTTCGCAGACGCCAACTCGTTGTTCAAGAACGCGACGGATCCCGAAAAATCCAAAATCGCCGATCAGGTCGGGTTCGCCCTGTTCCCTGCCGGCAAGGAAGGCTCGAAGCCGTTCAACATTACGTCCTGGGGCCTCGCGATGAACGCCAAATCCGTGAACAAGGACGCCGCTTGGGAATTCATTAAATGGGCTTCCAGCAAAGAGATCGTGCTTGCCACCCAGAAAAAGGGGAATCCGGGCGCCCGTATGTCGGTATGGAACAACCCGGACGGTACGACCGCGTTCCCGAAGGAGCTTGCGGACGTAACGAAGGAAACGCAAAAGGGCGGCGTCGATCATTCCGTGCCGTCGGTCGACAAGGTCAGCGAAGCGCGCGATATCATCGGCGCAATCGTCCAGAAGGCCATCAGCGGCGACGATATCAAGGCCGCGGCCGATCAGGCGAATAAGGAATTCCAGGTGCTGATCGACAAGGAATTAGGCAAATAACGCTAGCGGAAACGGGGATGCGCCCTTTTGCGGGTGCATCCTTTTGCTTACCCGGAGCTTGAAATGGAAAGGATGATAACGAATGCCGACAAACTGGTTCGACCGCAATCTGAAATGGATCTACACCATGCCTGCGGTTTTGTTTGTCCTCTTGATGATGGTATTCCCGATTCTGTATACGGTTAGAATCAGCTTTTTCGAATGGAGCATGTCCGCCACGACCCCGCCCAAGTGGGTCGGTTTAAGCAATTACGCCGCCTTGCTGGCCGACACCCGCTTCTGGGACGCGGTCAAAAACACGTTCACGTTCTCAGCCGGCGCTCTCGTGCTCGAAACGGTGCTCGGCGTTCTGATCGCCATGCTGCTGTACCGCGATTTTCGCGGCAAAAACATCGTCAAGACGCTGTTTCTGCTGCCGATGGTGGCAACTCCCGTCGCCATGGGTCTCGTCTGGTTGCTTATTTACGAGCCGTCGATCGGCGTCGCCAACATGCTGCTCAAATCGATCGGCATCGAGCCGCAGCTGTGGATCGCATCCCCCAAGCAGGTCATCGCTTCCCTGATCGTAATCGACGTATGGGAATGGACTCCAATGATCGCCTTGATCGTGATGGCCGGATTGTCCACCTTGCCTGCGGAGCCTTACGAGGCGGCCGACGTCGACGGGGCGACGGGCTTGCAGAAGTTTTTCCACCTTACGCTTCCGATGCTGCGCCCGACGATCATCGTCGCCGTCATGCTGCGGCTGATCGACGTGCTCAAAACGTTCGACATCATCTATTCCACCACGGGAGGCGGGCCGAACATGAAGTCGGAGACGCTTAACATTTACGGCTATACGTTAGGCTTCCAGTACTTCAAGCTCGGCATGGCTTCGTCGCTGCTCGTCATCTTTTTCGCGCTGGTCATGGGACTTACGCTTATGCTGATTTGGATTCGCAAACGGTTGGAGGTGTCGGCATGAAGAAGAACAAACGGTTGACGAACGCCGTTCTGTCCGTGCTTACGCTGATCGTCGTGTTTACCTTCTCGTTTCCGTTCATTTGGATGCTGCTCGCTTCCTTCAAGACGCAGTCGCAGATCATGTCGACGGACAACTTTTTCTTCTTTAAGCCGACGGGCAAAAACTACGAGAGCGTCTTTGACCAATACGATTTCCTAAAATTCATCGTCAACAGCTTTATCGTCGCGGCAGGCTCCACCATCGGCTCGCTTCTGCTCGGATTGCCCGCGGCGTATGCGATCGCCCGGTATCGTCTCCAGGGACTCGGCCTTATCATTCTCGTCGCGCGCATTATTCCGGGCATCACGTTCCTGATTCCATGGTTCATTATTTTTTCGAAACTCGGACTCGTCGATAGCTTTACATCGCTAATTTTGAGCCATATGCTTGTAGGATTGCCGTTCATCATTTGGATCATGATCTCGTTCTTCGAAGGGCTTCCGCAGGAGATCGAGGAAGCGGGCCTGATCGACGGCTGCACTCATTCCCAGGTGTTCCGCCGCATCGTTCTGCCGATATCCGGACCCGGCATCATTACGTCGTCGCTATTATCGTTCATTTTCTCCTGGAACAATTTCATGTTCTCGATCATTCTGGCGGGCGACAAGACCAAAACCTTGCCCGTCGCCGTATACAATTTCATGTCTTACTCGGAAATCAACTGGGGCGCGCTCATGGCTGCAGCCTGCATCATTACGCTGCCGGTTCTCGTGATCGCACTGCTTGCCCAGCGCTACATCGTCAGCGGCCTCGCGGCGGGAGCGGTTAAGGGATAACCGCTTTCGTCCCGGATTCACGATTCGTTCTAGATCATTTCATCCCGGTTAGGAGCGGTTTGCCGATGAAAGGAAAGCCGACGATATTCAGCAAGATGATCGCGCTGATCGTGCTGCTGCTGGCGCCTGTGCTCTTTTTGTACATTTACACGAATAAGGTCAGCATGGATGTGGTGAGAGAAGAAATTCAGTCCTCGAGCCTCAGCCAGCTGTCCTTTTTCCTGCAGCAGTTTGACACGACCGTCGAGCAGCTTGCGATGTTCCCCGGCATTCTCGGCTCCGATCCTTATTTGCGCGAATTTGTCGACCGCAGATCCGACAAGCCCTACGACAAGCTGAAGGAACAGACCCGGCTTATGCAGAAGCTTAGCCTGCAAAGCGTTTCCAGCGCCTGGACGAATGAGCTGACGTTATTTTTGCCCGAGGATCGGATGGTTATTTCCTCCAATCTGTTCAAAGAATACGATCCGGAGGACGTACGGAAATTTGCGCCGCTCACCGACTGGACCTACGATATGACGGTGCGAAGCGATGCGAGGCAGCCCGGGTCCCGGTTTACGAGACAGATCGTGGATCCGGTAGGCGCGAAGGAAGCTTCCGATATCGACGCCATGATTCAAGTAAGCTTTCCGGCCGCAAACGTCTCCTCGATGCTGGATCAGGTGAAAATGGGCGGCAAAGGCGATCCGTTCCTTTACCGCACCGGCTTGCCGCCGATCGGCAGCGGAACGTTGGACAAGGAATCGGTCGAAGCGCTGCTGCCCGTTCTGAACGGACAGCAGATGAAAGAAAGCGGCCACCTCGTCACGGCGATCGCCGGGCGGCAGGTTGCGGTCTACTATGTAAAGTCGAAGCAGCTCGGCTGGTATTTGGTCGATTACGTGCCTGTCGACAGCATTCTGGCTCCGATTCGCAAATCCAATACCATGTTCTACATGACGATCGGCATGCTGCTGGCCTCGAGCTTAATGGCCGCCTATCTGCTGTACCGGAATGTCCAGAAACCGATACGAAAGCTGGTTCACGGCGTTCAACTGCTCAAGAAGGGCGATTTGTCAGCCCGCATCCGCTACCGGCCGCATAACGAATTCGATTTCCTGTTCGAGCGCTTCAACGAGATGGCGGAGCAAATTCAGGACCTCGTGCAGCGCGTATATGCGGAGAAGCTCCGGTTGAACGAAGCGACGCTCAAGCAGCTGCAGGCGCAGATCAACCCGCATTTTCTTTACAACAGCCTGTTCTTCATCATCAATACGGCCATGCTGCAAGACACGAAAGCCGTTGTGGCGATGGCGCAAAATTTGGCCGAGTACTACCGTTACACGACCCGCATGGAGGAGCGGACAGCGCCTCTTCGCGAGGAGCTGAAACTTGTCGGCAACTATTTAGCCATTCACAATCTTCGGCTGCAGCGGCTGCATTACGAGATCGACGTTCCCGAAGCGATGCAGGAGCTGCCTCTCCCCCGTCTGCTGCTCCAGCCGATTGTAGAGAATGCGATCGTACACGGCATCGACAACAAGCCCGGTGACGGCTTGATCCGCATTACGGGCAGCATGTATGACGATTCCTGCGAAATCGTCGTAGACGACAACGGAGCCGGGATGTCGGACGAAGCGCTTGCCGGTCTGGAGCAGCAGCTTGCCCTTCCGGTGGAAGCGACGGCAGGATTCGGCGTCTGGAACGTCCATAAACGCTTACATTACGCGTTCGGGGAAAGCTCGGGGCTCCGGTTGTCCCACAGCCCTCTCGGGGGAATTCGCGTTACATTGACGTGGAGGAGGGATTCGGCTCATGGCGCAGCTATTGATCGTGGATGACGAGGCGCATGTCGTGGAACGCCTCGCCGAGCTTGTCCCTTGGGGAACGATCGGCATTACGAGCGTGCATAAGGCGTTTTCCGCTTATGAAGCGATCGACCTGCTTAGCTTGCAGGCCATCGATATCGTTATTACGGATATCCGGATGCCGGGCATGTCGGGCTTGGAGCTTTCGGAGCATATTCGGCATACGTGGCCAAAGACCAAATGCATTCTGCTGTCCGGGCATGCCGAATTCGAATACGCCAAGGAAGCGATCCAGCACGGGACGGCCAGCTATTTGCTGAAGCCGGTTCCCGACGACGAGCTGCTGGCTACGGTTTCCCGCGTTTTGCAAACGCTGCGCGAGGAATGGAACGCCGTGATCTCCCAAGAGCGAATCGCGCGGACGCTTCGGGAAAATTTGCCCCAGCTGCGGAGCAACTTGCTTAGCGAGCTGCTTCTCGGCAAACGTTACCCAGAGGCGGATCTTCAAGATAAAATGACGATGCTGGCGGTGCCCGACATTTTCGGCAATCCGTTCTACCTGCTGCTCGTGCGTCTCGAAAAGCCGTTCTACGGCTATGAGCAGAGAAGTCTGGCGCTTGTGGAATACGCGGTCGGCAACATTGCGGAGGAACTGTTCGCCCCGGGCTTCACGCTGTGGTACGGCAAGGATCCGCATGATTATCTCGTATTTGTCGCGTCTGCGGCCGGTTTATCCCAACCGGAGGAGCCTTCTGCCGACGATTCGCTGCATACGCTTGAACGAACCGCCGCGCAGCTGCAGGATGCGATTCATACGTATTTAAAAGGCGAAGCCACCGTGCTGATCAGCCGCAAAGGAACGTTCCCGCGGGATTTGTCGGCGCTTTACGACGGAACGCTGTCGGCGCTGCGCAAACGGGTCGGGGCGGAGCAGGATTTGATTCTGACCGTATCGGGGCCGCTGCCCGAAGAAACGGAAATGCGTTCCCTGACTTCGCTGTACGAGCTTCCCACGCTTGCGCAGCTGCTTGAATCCGGGCAATGGACCGTCGCTGCCGGCAGGCTCGAAGGCATTTTCGGCGAGCTTAGAACGAAACGCAGCGAGGTCGAGGAGCTTCTGCTGGAAGCCTATTTCGCCATCGCTTCGGCGGCTGCCTATTACGCCCACAAGAACGGCAGGACGCTCTCCCAGATGATCGGCCCCGGCTACGAAAAGCTGCTTCAGGGCATGCCATTCCGCTCCGTCCAACAGCTGAAGGACTGGACGGACGCTATCATGAGCAGCCTGCGCGGCGAAGCCGAAAGCGAAACGAAGGATTCGCGGACGAAGTTGATCGAGGGCGTCCGGCAGTTCGTCGAGCGGCATTTGGCCGACGACGTGTCCTTGACGGCCATAGCGGAGCATGTTTACATGCACCCGGTCTACATTTCCAAAATTTATAAGCTGGAAACCGGCGAAAACGTGAGCGATTACGTTTACCGGCTCCGGATGGAGAAAGCCGCGCAGCTGCTTCTTCATACCCCGGACAAGATCTACGAGATCGCGGCGAGCATCGGCTACCAGCGGGCGCATTCCTTCATTAACGTATTTAAGAAGCATACGGGACTCACGCCGCAGGAATACCGCGACAAATACGCGCGGGCGTGAAACGCCGATATTTCGTAAAGAGGTGAACGGTCATGGATTGGACAAAAGACTCATGGAAGAATGAAACGCCTGCAACGCCTTATGCCTATGTCGATTTGGACGCGGCCCATCGCAATATCGAGCGAATGGCAGCCAAGCTTGCCAAGCACGGTATCCGGCACCGCCCCCACATCAAAACCCATAAATCGCTGCGGCTGGCGAAGCTGCAGCTTGCCGCCGGCGCGGTGGGCATTACCGTAGCGAAGCTGTCCGAGGCGGAAGCGTTCGCGGATGGAGGCGTCGATGACATCTTGATCGCCTTCGCCATCATCGGGGAGCGCAACCTAGAGCGGCTCGAGAAGCTGCATACGCGTATTCGCGTAGCCGTAACCGTAGACAGCTGGGAAGCGGCGCTTGGATTGTCGTCTGTCGGCGTGCGCGCGAACAAGCCGGTACGCGTCCTGATCGAGCTCGACGGCGGCCTTCATCGCGGCGGGCGGCAGCCGGGCAACGACATCGTCGATTTCGCCCTGCGTCTGCGCGAGCTGCCGGGCATCGAAATCGACGGCATCATGGCCTATTTCGGACTCATCTACCGCAATGGCGATCCCGAGGCCATCGCCGCATCCGTAGAAGCCGAATCGGAAACGATCGGCCGGGTTGTCTCCGATCTGCGTCAGGCAGGCGTGCCTGTACGGACCGTCAGCTCCGGCTCGACCCCTACCGCCAAGCTTTGCGAGCATGCGCACGGCATTTCGGAGGTTCGGGCGGGAAATTACCTTTTTAATGACGTGTCCGCCGTTCAGATGGGCCTTGCCGAGGAAGCCGATTGCGCCCTGCGCGTTGCGGCCACCGTCGTCAGCATGCCGCTGCCGGGCATGGCTACGATCGATGCGGGCACGAAAGCGCTGACGAGCGACCGCTCGCATCACGGCGACGGCTTCGGCATCGTAGTGGGACGGCCGGACGTGAAGATAGCCGCTCTTAACGAAGAGCACGGCATGCTGCGCTTCGACCCGGCCAAGACGGCGCTGGCAATCGGCGACCGCATCGACATTATTCCGAATCATTCGTGCGTTATCCCGAATCTGAACGATTATGTCTACGGCGTACGCGGAGATCGTGTCGTGGAGCGTATCCGGGTAGATGCCCGGGGCCGTAATTACTAAGCCATACTACCGAGGAGTGCCGACGCGATGAACATCAAAATAGAGGAAGAACGAGTACGGGCCGTGCTGCAGGATTTGGTGCGCATTCCAAGTGTCAATCCGAATTTCGAGGGCGGCGTTCCCGAACGGGCCGTAGCCGACTATGTGGAAGCTTTCATCGCCGGGCTAGGGCTCACGGCCGAGCGCAGGGAGGTCCGCCCGGATCGGCCGAACGTCATCGGGATTCTGCAAGGAGAAGCTATCGATGCGCCGGGTTTGCTGCTTGAAGCCCATATGGACACGGTACAGACGGCCAATATGACGATCGATCCGTTCGGCGCCGAAGTGCGCGACGGCAAGCTGTACGGCCGCGGCTCCTGCGATACGAAGGCGTCGCTGGCCGCGATGCTCGCTGCCGTGGAATGGTTCGTCGTGAACGGAATCAAGCCTCCGGTACCCGTCTATTTGGCGGCGACCATCGACGAGGAGGTCAACTTTATCGGCGTGCTGGACGTGCTGGAGACGGAGCACCGGTTTGCCGCGGCGATTGTGGGCGAACCGACGGAGCTGCAGGCCGTCATCGCGCATAAAGGGGTTGTCCGCTGCGAGATCGAGACGATCGGCGTCTCCGCCCATTCCTCGAAGCCGGAGGAAGGCGTTAACGCCATCGGCAGCATGATGAAGGTCGTTCGCCATATCGACGGCACGATGAACGATCGTTTGCGCGGGACATCGCACCCGCTAGTCGGTCAAGCGACGCTGAGCGTGACGGAAATTACAGGCGGCGTAGCGCCGAATACGATTCCGGAGCGATGCAGGATCAAGATCGACCGGCGCACGATTCCCGGCGAGGACAGCGAGCAAGTATGGAGCGACATCCAAGAGGAGATGGCGCGGTTCGAGGCCCCGGACAAGGCGCTCCGGGTTGTCGTGCACCCGCCGTTCGTCCTCGACTATGCCATGGATACGAGTCCGGACAGCGAGATCGTCCGTTTATTGACGGCTACCGCGTCGGCGAAGGCCGGCCCGGTCAAGACGCTCGGCGTACCCTACGGCTCCGACGCCAGTAAGCTGACCCGCGCGGGTATTCCGACCGTCGTTTTCGGCCCCGGATCGATCGGTCAGGCGCATACGAAGGATGAATGGGTGGAATTGAAGCAGGTGGCTCTTGCTGCCGAAATCATTGCGGAAACGATGCTGGCATTCGGGAAATAAAGCGGAAGAACCGTGGCGTTGGGCGCTTCTGCGCCGTTTCGCACACGGTTCTTCTGTCGTGCAGCCGTCATTAGCCTGCCGTATTCCCTACCGTCATCACATCGACCTCGGCTCCCAGCTCATGCGAGCGGTATACCGCCTGGACGGCCGCAATGACGGACTTCGCATATTCGCCGCTGCAATACGGCTGCTCGCCGGTTTCGATCTGCTTGCGGAAGTCCTCCAGTTGCAGCAGGAACGGCGACGTCTGATCTTCGACCGGCACTTCCTCGTAGGCGCCTCCCCTGCTGATCTCTACCTTGCCGCCCGCATCGATCTTCAGCATGCCGCCCGTGAACATCAGCTCCGCCATATTCGTTTGCGCCCCTTTATACCCCGATTGGCAAATAACGGCCGGTACGCCGATCGACGTTTGTCCATAAATCAGTCCGCTGCCCTCCACGTCTCCCCTGTCGGCGTGGAATGTGATCGAGCCCTTAATCCGGGTAAACCGGCTATCCGTCAGCCATTGAATCCGGTCAAGCGAATGCGAGCCGAGGTTCATCATGATACCCCCGCCCGATTTGGCCTTCTCCAGAAACCACCCCGGTCGCGTTTCGGGAAAATAAAAGGAATGGCGCTGATCGTTGATCATAATCAGCTTCCCTAGGCTTCCGCCGCGAATAATCCCCTTCGCTTTCCGGTTTGACGGGAGGTAATGCTGCGTATGGCCGACCATCAGCTGCACGCCGTTCCGCTCGGCCGCCGCCATGATCTCGTCGCATTCGGCTTCGTCCATGGCCATCGGCTTCTCCAAGTAAATGTGGCACCCGAGCTCCGCGCAGGCGACGGCCGCCGGCTTGTGCAGAAAATGCGGCAGCGTGATAATGACCGCATCCGGCTTTTGCTCGGACAACATGACCTTGTAATCCGTGTATGGAGCCAAACCGTACTCGTTTGCCATTTGCGTTACCCTTACCTCGTTGATGTCGGCAATCGCCGTCGCCTGCATGCCTTCCACTTGTTTAAACGCTTCCAAATGACTAGTCACAATGCCGCCTGCCCCGATAATCGCTACCTTAATCACCGTGAACACCCCTTGTCTGATTGATCCTGCCCGTTATGTCATGTACCAATTGTACCAAATCATAGGGGACTCGGCATATCGCGACAACAAAAGGACAGTTCTCGCCTTTCCTGCCGAACACCGGGTTAAGCCACCCTATATCGGTAGCTCGCCGCCTTCCTATCCGCTTATTTGCATAAGCATTTACGCAAAGGTATGATACTGGCAAAAGCGCCGATACAAGGAGCATAACGATGACCACAGACATCGAAGCATCGCCGGGGGACGGGACGATCGTCTCCAGCGTGAGACTGGACTACCCCTCGCCCGATTTCTCCCTGCGTGAAATTACTTATAACAGCGACGGCTTACATGTAAAAGGAGCGCTGATCGTCCCCGGCTCGGGAGGCCCTTACCCCGGATTGATCTATTGCCGGGGCGGAATCGGCAATTTCGGCATGGTCAGAATGAATCACGCCGCCGCTCTCGCATCAAAGGGCTACGCCGTATTCGCCCCCTACTATCGGGGCTCTTCAAGCGGCGAAGGCATCGACCGTTTCGGCGGGGAGGACCGCCGCGACGTATATAACGCGATCACGCTGCTGCGCTCGCTGCCGGAAGCTTCCCGCGATCCGGTCGCGCTCGTCGGCTTCTCGCGCGGCGCGATCATGGCGCTGCTGGCCGCCCGCGATTGCGCCGACGCCGGGCCTGCCGCCGTTTGGAACGGCGTCAGCGATCTGCTGCTCACTTATGAGGAGCGCGTCGATATGCGCCGCATGCTGAAGCGCGTGGTCGGCCACCCGCGTAAAGACCGCGACGCGTACATCGAACGGTCGCCGCTGGCATGGGCGGACCGCATCCGGCGGCCCGTGCTGATCCTCCACGGAACGGCTGACGATAACGTCAGCGTCGAACACGGCCGGCTGCTGGCCGGCGCGCTCGAGCAGGCGAAGGCGGAGCATCGGCTGACGCTGTTCGAAGGGCTGGGCCATCTTTTTCCGGCAGAAGAGGAGGCTCGCGCGATCGACGCCATCCATGAATGGTTTGCCGGTCACCGCACCGCTTCGGCGATAGGCGGATGACATTCCCGCGCTCTTCCCTGACAGCGTCTGACAGGGAAGAGCGGTTATGATAGGGATACCTACCATTGAAGGGAGCTAGTGAACGAACATGGACAAAATCGATCTTGCCAAAACCGATAAGACTTATTACGGAGCCTCGGCTTCCGAGCCGCAGCTGAAGGCGTTCGGTCTTATTCCGTACCTCGCCGCAGCCGGCAAAGGAGCCCCGAAGGGAGAAGCTTTTACGAATGCCACAGAAGCCTTATACACGCTCGCTTATGCCGTCAAAGCGATCTGTAAGAAGGAAGCTGCGGACTTTACCGTCGCCAAGCTCGAAGGGCTTTGGTGGGTTCAATCGGACAAGCATGCGCTGGAGGTGCCCCGCGAGGAATGGCACTGGAAGCTGCTGATCCGCCTTCCGGCATTCGTAACGGCGAGCGCCGTCGAGCAAGCGCGCGTCGACGCGGTCAAAAAGAAGAAGGATTTGGCGACTCTGCATGCGGTACAATTTGAGACGCTCGAGGAAGGAAGCTGCGTGCAGATGATGCATATCGGCCCCTATGAAACGGAGCCCGAAACGTTCGGCAGCATGCACGCCTTCATGCAAACGAACGGTCTGGTGCAGAACGGGCTGCACCACGAGATCTATCTCTCCGACCCCCGCAAAGTCGAGCCGCAGGCGATGAGGACGATCTTGCGCCTGCCGGTTAAGAACCGGGAATAGCTCTCCTGCGAATTTTGACTCGCAGCTCCTGCAAGCACGAGGCTGTCCCGGAAGCTGAGATGGTCAGCCGCCTAGAAGTTTTCAAAAAGGATTGAGCAGTGTACTCCCTGCTCGATCCTTTTTCTCTTTAGGCGGATGGAGGTCTTCTTAAGGCGGCCCCATTCTCCAAGCTCGCTTTTGGTAAGCCGAGAAGCAGGAAGCATCTTAGAGAGGGACAATCAGTGTCCATAGCATTCCTGTAGATGCTAAGAAATCGGCTTTGTAAAGCACGAGCACCCTCTGTATAGTAGATCATGTCACGGGCAGTGACTAACAGATCCACATGGGAGGGTGCTCTACTATGAAGTTTAAACAAAGAGACGTACAAAATCAACGGATTGAACGAATTTCTACGAATCATCTCATTATCGGTATCGACATTGCCAAGGAGCGGCATGTGGCTCGTGCCGTTACTTACCGTGGATTAGAGATAGGCCGACCTGTCACGTTCGAGAATCAAGGAGAGGGCTTTGGGAAACTTTTACGATGGATCGGACAACTCCAACAACAGAAAGGCCTCTCCTCACTCATCATCGGCCTTGAACCGACCGGACATTATTGGTTCAGCTTGGCCGATTGGTTGATGGACCTTGGCCATGAGGTCGTTCTCGTTAACCCCCTGACCACAAAACGTAACAAGGAAAACCGAGATAACAGCCAATCCAAGAACGACATCAAAGACGCGCTGGTCATTGCCGATGCCGTAAGCCGTGGATATTACACCACTTACAATCGGCACGCAGCCATCTATCGGCGGTTGCGCATGGTAATGAACGACCGCGAATACTGGGTCAAGCAACTGACAAGCTTGAAGGGCCGACTTCACCGCTGGCTGGATATTCACTTTCCTGAGTACAGACTGGTATTTTCCGACTGGGAGATTGCGCGGTCAGTCGCCACGCTGAAGGCTTTCCCGCTGCCCGAAGATATCGCACCGATGACAGCTGAGCAGATGATTACCGGCTGGAAGGAAGAAGGCGGCATGAAGCGTGCAGGCGGGAAGACAGGACTAGAAACGGCCGCCAGGCTCCTCGCTGTAGCCCGTAGTTCTGTTGGGAGTAAGGTTGGATGTGAAGAAGCGCGTAAAGAAATTGCGCGGCTTGTAGAGGACTATGAACGGTTAACCGAAAGGCTAAAGGAGATGGAGCATGAGCTCGACATCCTACTTGCCCAGGTACCGGATGTGGTGAACCTACTTCGCACCATAAAGGGGCTGAGCACGCTGTTCATAGCCGCTTTATTGGCCGGATGCGGAGAGATAAGCAAGTATGCACATGGACAACAGATCCTTTCCCAAGCGGGTCTCAACTTAACGGATAACAGCTCGGGGAAATACGAAGGCAAAGTAGGAATCTCAAAACGAGGCAGGCGACAGCTGCGCAAATATCTGTATTTGGGAACCTTGTCCTTGATTACAAATAACCCGCAGTTTAAACGGTGGCACGAGCAAAACGTAAAAGAAAAGAAGATGAAAAAGCATCGCTCCGTCTTTAAACTGATCGGTAAACTAACACGGATCATGATAGGTATGGTAAAACGAGGGGAAGCCTTTCGGGCGAACGATGTACAAGAGGCTGCAGCCTAGGAGGCTCCCACTTGGGCAACATGTTTCACAAGAGGAAAGTAGCATGGGAACACAAAGGTTAGCGTACGTATTTTGGCTCATTCGCAGGATGGAAAACACATAAGCACGGAGTACCGAATGTGGGTTCACAAAGGGCACTGACCCGTTACACTAGCATTTCGGCCTCCACCTCTTGGATAGGTATAACGAAGGAATGTAAGGGCGAAGACCCGTTGAGAATTGGGAGGGTAAACCACCAAGACGATTGTGGAGTATACGTGCATCATAACGGAAATGATTGGGGATTGAGGCCTTTCCTCTATTCCCGCATACCCAAAATGATGCTCCCAACGGGTCAGGTCCTTGCCTCTACGGAAAGCCTGCTTCAAAGAATGGTGAAATCCTGCGAATGAGCGAGTATTCGTGAGATAATCACTACGAACAGAGGGAGTGAATCTACGTTCACTATTAGTGAACGTAGATTCACTATTTCCACCCCATTCCCCCTTTTTCGAGCGGATAGTGAAGCAAACGCGACTATTTGGCCGTGAGGTTCACTATTAGTGAACTTTCCTTCACTATTTCGCATGGTGGCGCATTTATAGCCCAAATAGTGAAGATAGGTTCAGTATTAGTGAACTTACGTTCACTATCCTGACTGTTGGGATTTGTGATGGTGATTTTGCGTGGGTGGCTGTGGGTTGGCGGTTTTGGGTTGGTGGATTTGGGTTGGTGGATTTGGGTTGGTGACTTGGGGTTGGTGGCTTTGGGTTGGTGGCTTTGGGTTGGTGGCTTTGGGTTGGTGGGCTTTGGGTTGGTCGCTTGGGGTTGGTGGCTTTATGTAGGTTGGCTTCTTATGAAGTGTTTTATGATGGCGGTTGTGATGGCGGTTCTGACGGGCTGCTCTATGAATCCTGTTTATGCGGACTTGAATAAGAAGCCGTTCCTCAATCATTTTCATAGAGATACCTTAACCGGGATCTCTTCGCAACAAAACAACGGATTTGGGGGACGCTATGTTCAAAGTGTTTTCCCGTAGGGATGAAAATTCCGGGATACTACGCGCTGCCGTTGGCGAAACGGGCTATTGAACGCCTTTACTATCCATTATCGCGTCTTCGGCACAATACCGCCCGAATTAGACAGATAATCCGGCATATTGCGCGGATGCCGCTCTTATTTCATTCAAAACCGCAATTCCGGCCCTTACAGCCGAATTGACGGTGTAAACGAATCGCGATAAAATGCAGAAATAATCTTTTATCACTAAACTATTTATAACTAAACTATAAGGACAAGGAGGCCAGAAATGACAAGCGGCTACCAGTCACTCGAGATTCATGTACTCATGAAAAGCTTATACAAAAGAATGAAGCAGGAATGGGACATCCGAGTGGCCGAAGATAAATTGTCCATTACGCAGTTCCGCATGTTGTATCACTTGAACCTGGTAGGGCCCCAAAAAGTCGCGGCGCTTGCCGAAGCGCTTGACGTAACGCCCGGCGCCATTACCGGCGTTGCGGATAAGCTGTTCGAGAGAGGCCTCGTCGACCGGGAACGGGGCGGAGACGACCGGCGCGTTGTCTTTTTGCGGGTGACGGATCAAGGAAAATCGGTGATCGAGACGCTTTTGGAAAAAAACAAGGAAACGGTCTCTGCTTTTTTCAAACATCTGCCGGACGAGGATGTAGAGCATTTAAAACGTATTTTAAGCGATGTATTAAACCACGTAGATCTACTAGAAAAGGAGCAGGACAATTAAATGGAACATTTAACTCATAAGCGAAAAATAACGATTATGATTGCGATTATCGCCTGTATGTTTTTCGCTGCAATCAACCAAACGATCGTCAGTACGGCGATGCCCCGCATTATTGCCATTCTCGGCGGCATGGATTATTACACGTGGGTAATCACGATCTATATGCTGACATCGACGATCGCAACTGTTCTTGTCGGCAAGCTGTCCGATATTTACGGCCGTAAGCCGTTCATACTCGCCGGTATCGTCTTTTTTATGATCGGAGCGTTCTTGACCGGCACTTCGACCGATATTTTTCAAATGATTACGTACCGCGGCATTCAAGGGATCGGCGCCGGTATTATTATGGCTTCCGCCTTTACGGCGGTAGGGGATTTGTTCGCTCCGCGCGAACGCGGGAAATGGACCGGCATCATGATGGCCGTGTTCGGCTTCTCCAGCATACTCGGCCCTACATTGGGCGGTTTTATCGTCGATCACATGAGCTGGAAATGGGTGTTTTGGCTCTTCCTGCCGCTCGGCGTAGTAGCTTTCGTACTTATTATGCTATTGTTCCCGAAAGTGGATAAAAAACAATCGGAGTCGATCGACTATTTCGGCTCGTTGTTCCTGACCTTGACGATCGTTCCGCTGCTGCTCGGCTTTTCCTGGGCAGGCACGAAATATGATTGGGGCTCTTCGCAAATTATCGGACTGTTCGCGGCCGCTTTCGTCTCTCTGCTCATCTTCGTTTTCGTGGAGACGAAGGTCAAAAGCCCGGTTCTTCCGCTCTCGTTGTTCCGCAACAGCATCGTGACGATCTCGAACCTTTCGGGCTTCCTGATGAACGCCGGCATGATGGGCGCGCTCATCTACCTGCCGTTCTTCGTGCAAGGGGTTGAAGGGATTTCGCCGACTTATTCCGGTTACGTGACGATGCCGATGTCGATCAGCATGGTCATCATCAGCGCCGTTACGGGACGCCTGATCACCAAGTCCGGCAAGTACAAAAGATTCGCGCTGCTCGGCATTCTCATCATGGTTGCCGGTATGATCATGATGGCTTACATGAACAGCATCTGGTTCGCCGTACTGAGCATGATCGTATTCGGCTTCGGACTCGGACTGGGCATGCCGGTGTTCTCGCTTACGGTGCAGAACGCGGTCGCTCCGAATATGCTGGGCGTAGCCACCGCTTCTTCCCAGTTGTTCCGCAACATGGGCGGCACGATCGGAATCGCCGTAATGGGAACGATCATGTCGTCCAGCCTTGCTAGCAATCTGAAGGCGGATATGGCGGACGGCAAAGGCGTCGACATGTCGCAGCTGGACACAGCAACGGCCCAAAAAATGGCCGCTCTGCAAAATCCCCAGCTGCTGCTCGATCACTCCAAGCTGGATGAAATCAAGGCTTCGCTGCCCGATCAAATTCAACCGATGTTCGTGAAAATGATCGACATGCTGAAAGATGCGCTCAGCCATTCGCTGACGACCGTATTCCTGTCCGGCGGCGCACTTCTTGTTGTCGCTTTGCTGCTGGTCGTGTTCCTGCGGGAAATCCCGCTCCGCACCTCCAACCGGATGCCGGAAGCGGCCGGAGCAGCCAAGCCGGCTGCGGAAGCTTAATACCCAACGAAGCAAACCGGTGTCGTCCCCTTACTGGGCGGCACCGGTTTTTCTGTTTCGAGCAACGCGCGGCTGCTGCGATTTCCGATTCTACCGGCAGTTGAATCGCTCGGGCATACGGATTCAACCAACGCTTGATAGGAGGCCAGCCGCGGATATGCTATGCTGGTTTTGACAGTGCGCACTGCAATTTTCCGTTCGGGAGGACTATGATAGCATGATGGATTCTCGTAAAATAGGAGCCTATATTTCAAAGCTTCGCAAAGATCAAGACATGACTCAAGTAGAGCTTGCAGACCGGTTGAATGTCAGTCATCAGGCGGTATCCAAATGGAACGCGGCGAGTCGATGCCGGACATCGGAACCTTGCAGCCGCTTGCCCGCTTATTCGGAAGAACGGTTGACGCCATCCTGCACGGGGAAGAAACGGCGGAGCAAGCCGAGCACCGGGGAATCGGAGCCATCGTGGAGGAAATCGCCAACAACAAACCGGAGCGTGCAGCGGAGCTCGTGAATACCGGAGAGGCTAGCGTGGAGGATTTGGTCGAAGCAGCTCCGCTAGTGAAAGCAAGCGCCCTCAATAAGGTAACCGAACGGCTGCATGCCAGCCGCCTGCCCTGGGACGGCATTTTAAGATTGGCGCCGTTTCTTGGAGCGGAGACGCTGGATGCTGCGGTCCGTCAAGCAGCCGAAGGCGACGAAAGCGATGTGCAATGGGAGGTCATCTCCGGCCTTGCTCCGTTCCTTGACGCCAATACGTTAACCCGGCTGGTCGATAAAACGGTACAAGGCTCCCTTGACATGCGCCATCTTATCGGGATCGCGCCGTTTCTTAACAAGGATCAGTTAGATCGCCTTGTACAACGGGCCGAGGAAGGACAGCTGAGCTGGGATGCGGTTCAATCGTTGGCTCCGTTTATCGGACGCGAGACGATGGACCGGCTCGTTGACCGGGTAACGGAAGGAGAGCTGGATGCGAGCCGGATCATCGGACTGGCTCCCTTCCTGAGCCGGGAGCAGGTTGACCGTCTCGTGCAGCAAGCCGAGGGAGGCGCTTTGAGCTGGGATACCGTTCAATCGCTGGCTCCGTTTATCGGACGCGAGACGTTGAACCGGCTCGTTGACCGGGTAACGGAAGGAGAGCTGGATGCGAGCCGGATCATCGGACTGGCTCCCTTCCTCGGCAGGGAACATCTCGAAAGACTAATCGGAGAAGCGGAAGCTTCCAAGCTTAGCCCGGATCTGCTCGCCGGTCTTGCACCTTTTATCGGGAAAGAAACATTGGGCAGATTGATGACCAGCCTGCTAAACCATTCCAATTAATGCATAGGGCGGTTTGGTCCAAAGCTGATGAGAAGCGACTCCCTTTACCGTCGATTTATAACCCGGTCTATCGGACTCGAAACTAGGGCTGCAGTCTGCTTATTGGGCCGAGCCTTATCGACTGCGAGCCCAATCCGCTAATTCGTTAAGCTCGCCCATCAAAAGACTTACAACGGATACCTTGCGGCCTCATGAAACCTTGATCGCCGAATAACCGCGATCCAATGAATAAACCTCCAGTCCCGCTGTCGTCACAGGGGAATGGAGGTTTTTCTGCGTCGCGCCCGGCTACCGGCAGGTGGAGGACGATCAGTAAAATCGCATAAGGCTCCAACGCCGGCGTACCTGCTTCCGTTCGCGGTTTCATTCGCCTTCCCCGTTCACGTTACTTCGCCTTGGCCGTGCGCTCCAGCGCCGCCTTGTAAATGTCCGTCACCTGCTTCAAGCCGAGCTTGTTGATGCCGTCGACGTATTTGGACCAGTCTTCCAGATTCTTCTCACCCAGAATGAACTTGCTGATCTGTTCGTCGCGGTATTTATCGATCTCCGTCCCCGTCGTCGAAATGACCTCGGTCTCCTTCTCGTTGTAAGCCGGCTTCGGCTGGTAGACGCTGTCGAATTTGCGGGCTTCCGCATAAGCGGCCTGCAGCTCCTTGGATGCAAGCGACAAATGGGCGTCATAATCGATCCACGCATACGTGCCGAAGGTAGCAAGCCCCGTCTTTTTGCGCATATCCGCCACGTCCGTGAACTTGTCGGCTTTGATTTTCTTCTTGCCGTTCTCCATCGTGAACGTTTCGCCTTCCTTGCCCCAGCTGAGCATGTCGCGGCCTTCCTCGCTGTAATAGAAATCCATCACCTTCATCAGATCCTTGACGTTCTTGGACTTGGACGATACGGCAAAGCCGACGTCGATGACCTGCGTATACGGGTTCTGCTGCTTGCCGCCCGCTATGCCGGCCGGAGGCGCCATGAACGCCATATTGAAACCCGGCTTCTCTTTGCGCAGCGCCGAGTTGAAGAAGTCGATCCGCCCGATATAGTCGACGGTAATGAACGCTTTGTCCGTAGACAGCAAATCCTGCCATTGCTTCGTCTCCAGCGTCAGCCAATCCGGCGGAATGAGTCCTTCTTCATAGAACTTGTTCAAGTACTCGACCATTTTCTTGTAGTTGTCGTCCGTCGGCCCGTACTTGACCTCCTTCGTCTTCTCGTCGGTATAATACGCTTCGCTCGTAGAGAAATTGGGCGCCATATTGAGCATCGCGGTCATACCGAAACGGAACGAGAACGGATAGCTGGCCGGGTACAGCTCCTTCAGCTTCTTGCCGACCGCATAAAGCTCGTCGTAAGTCGTCGGCGGCTTCAGATTGTTTTTCTTGAAAATATCCTCGCGGTACAGCCAGATCGTCCGGTTCGTTTCGCCGAAGCCTTCGTTCGGAAACAAATACAGCTTGCCGTCGGACGACAGGAACGATTCGGTCACCTTCGGGTATTTCTCCATCCATTTCTTGAAGTTCGGCATCTGGTCCTTATACTCCAAAATGTTGACAAGCGCGCCCTGCTGGCCGTACTTGTTCGCATAAGTCCGGTTCGGCATATACATCATATCGGGCATATTGCCGGAAGCGATGGCAAGATTCAGCGAATCTTCGATTTTCCCGGAAGGCAGCTGAACGTCGAACGTCGCGCCCGTTTTCTCCTCGAGCCATTTCCAGACCGGCCAATCTTTGCTGTACGGCCAGTTCGCTTGGGATTCGGTCAGCATCGTATACGTTTTCTTGACCGGCACGGCCGGTGCAGCCGAAGCGGAGGGCGATACGCTGCCGCTCGCGGCCGGACTTGAGCTTGTGCCCGCCGTCTTCGTGCCGGAATCGCCGCTGCCGCAGCCTGCGGCTAGCGCGGCAAGCATGGAGGCTGCCGCAACGAGAGTACTTCCTTTTTTCCAATTCATCACTGTGATCACTCCTGATTTCGTTTTCAGCGACACCATTACATTCGTGTTCCAACTGCTTTTCCCCTTCATTGATCCCCACAAATGCCCACGATGCGAGCCGGCGGTACAGTCCGCCTTTCGCTAAGTCTTGTTCAAGGCTTCCGCCGTCAGTGCGGCGAAACGCATCCCCCCTTTCAAGCGCGGCTGCCGGTTCATCCCTTTATGGCGCCGATCATGACGCCCTTGACGAAATATTTCTGAATAAACGGATACACGAGCAGGATCGGAACGGTAGCGATCAGAATGACGGCAAATTTATAGGAATCCTCCACCACCGCATTGTCGCCGCCGACACTGAACGCCTCTCCGGAATTCATTCGCCCTGCCGATACGATCGAACGCACGATTACCTGAAGCGGAAACAAATCCGGCTCGCGCAGGTAAAGCAGCGGCAGCAAAAAATTGTTCCACAACGCGACGGCGTAAAACAGGCCGATCGTAGCGAAGGCCGCCTTCGACAAAGGAAGTACGATGCGCCGGAAAATGCCGAAATCGGTCAATCCGTCCATCCGCCCCGACTCCTCCAGCTCGCCCGGAATTCCCTGATAGAACGTCCGCATAACGATCAGATTCCACGTACTGACAGCCCCGGGCAGCGCCATCCCCCAGATCGTGTCGATCAGGCCGAACGTCTTGACGACGAGAAACGTCGGAATCATCCCCCCGCTGAAAAACATCGTGACAACGATCAAGAGGGTGAAGCCTCTGGAGAAAATCAGTTCTTTTTTGGAGAGCGCATACGCGCCCGTTGCCGTCACGATCAGCGATACGGCCGTGCCGACCGCTACGTAGACGAAAGTGTTCATATAAGATCGCAGAATGCGCGGATCCTGCAGCACCAGCTTGTAGACGGACAGCGTAAACCCTTTCGGATACCAGCTGACCTCCCCTTTCAGCACATGAACGGTCGAGCTTAACGAGATGGACGCCATATACAGAAACGGGTACAGCGTAGCTACAACCAGCACAAGTAATAGCGCGGCGTTTATGATGGAAAACAAGCTGGTTCGTTTACGCATGCCGCTTCCTCCTGTCTTCATTTGGCAATATCCGGCCGGTAACGGTAACGTTCAAGGTCCAGGTCACCATAGACTCGTTTCCCCCGCTTTTCTGCTTATGGAGTTTGCCGCATACAAGAAGACGAGGCTGACGAGGCCGGTAAACAGGTCGATCGCCGCCGCGTAGCTGAAATTGCCCTGCGTCAGCCCGACCCGGTACACATAGGTGCTGAAAATATCCGCTGTCTCGTAAATGGCCGGATTGGCGAGCAAATATACTTTTTCAAAGCCGATCTCCAGTACATGGCCCACGTTCATAATGAGGAGAATCACAATGGCCGGCGCCATGCCGGGCAGCGTCACCGCGCGCAGCTTTTGCCACCGGGAGGCTCCGTCGATATCCGCCGCTTCATACAGCATCGGATCGATCGCCGTCAGCGCCGCCAAATAAATGATCGTTTCCCAGCCGACATGCTGCCATATTTCCGAGGCGACGTAGATCCAGCGGAACAGCCCCGGCTTATTCATAAAATTGACCGACCAAAAACTCGCTGCTCAAGTACTACGCCTACACCAACAAGCTCAAAATGATTCATACCGACGATAAAGCGCTGAGAATCCCGCTTGATCCGAACAAGCCGTTCAGGCTTGTCCTGTTCCACTTGACGTTCAAGCAGTCGCTCAAGGATGAGCTGGATACGGAACAGGAAAGGGCCGCCTACTTTATCCGGGAATATATCCACGCGACGCTTTCCAGGGAGTTCCCGGAATCGCTGACGCTGCAGATCGAGAAGGATCAGGTGATGGCGATCTTGTTTGCGGAGGAAACTGGGGAGAAAGCTGAGGAATCCGCTGCAGCCGGATCGCCTGAGCGAAAAGGACAGGATTCGGGATCGCCGGTTAACGGCATCCTGGAGCGGATGAAGCAGGTTTTCGACCTCGATAAGGCATGGTGTCTCGTGACGATAGCCGTCAGTCCGCTTAACCGCCAATCGGTTGATTTTGCCGGCGCTTACGGGGAAGTCTCGGACTTGCTGAGCCTGCGCAGGCTGGCGGACGAATCCCAGATCATTGCCGGCCATAGCGGCGAGTGGAAGGACGATAAGAGGTTCAGGCTGAGCGCAGCGGAGGAAAAAGAGCTTGCCGCCAACCTTGCGAGCGGCAACGATACCGTCACCGTGCCGATCGTGCAGCGCAGCCTGCAGCTCATGAACGGAAAAAACGCAAGCGCCCGCCATGCTTACGCCTTCGCGGAAGAGATAACGGATCACGTTCTGAAGACGTTGCAAGCCTTCCGCATCGAAGCGGCTCCGCTCCTTCATCCGCTCGATCCGTACGACCGGTTGCGGGAGTGCTTTACGTACGAAGAGCTTGGCCGTTATCTGGAGCATATGCTGCGCGAAGCGGCCGCGCTGGTCCGAAGCAAGAAGGAAGAAAGCGATCCGGTGACGAGTTATGTGACCGACTATTTGGAGCGGCATTATGCAGAGGATATATCGCTCGATATGCTCGCGGAGAAGCTGAACATTACCGGGTCGTACCTGTCCACTTATTTCAAGGAGAAGACCGGGGTCAATTTCAGCGACTTCCTGAATGAGGTGCGGATGAACAAGGCAAAGGAGATGCTCCGGCAAACCGACCTGCGCATCCAGGACGTTGCGCTGCGCGTCGGCTACCAGAACGTCAACTCGTTCATCCGCCTCTTTAAGAAAAGTACGGGGGTGCCGCCCGGGGAATACAGGAAGGAGATGAATCTCTCCTGATCGGGCATAGCGGAGGATGAACAGAGAGCACTCCGTTCTAGTAACGGCATGTTTCTCGCCGCGGATTCCGTGCAGCAAAAAGAACATCGAACGGAAAGCTCCGCTTTCGGTTCGATGTTCTTTTTGATAAAAATGCTAGTTGACCGCTTCGGAAATATGCCAGCAAACGCCGGCTGGGTCGATCAGATGAATTTCCCGCTTCCCCCACGGGTACAGAACCGGCGGCTTCAGCTTGATCGGATACTTCTCTTCGAGCGCCGCGGCCCTAATATGCTCCCACCACGCATCGAGCTCCTCGACAACCAATTCCACCATGAAATTGTCCTGAAAATCCTGCTTGTGGAAGTTCTGAAGGAAGAACTCCTGCTCTCCTGTGCGAAAGATGCTCAGTTCCTGGCTTGAGTAGATCTTCTCGAAGCCCAGCTCTTCGAAAAACCGCTGCGCCAGATCGTAGTTTTCGCCTGACGGGATGAACGGCCGAAGCTTAATGGCTTTCATGGATTTCCTCCTCCTAACAAATAGGGGTTCCTTAGCGAAACCGGTTTACTTTAAGACAAGCTATACTGGGCGTTATGCAGCTTGCTGTAAATGCCTCCTGCAGCGACCAGCTCCTGATGATTACCTTCCTCCGAAATTCCGTTCTCGCTGACGACGATGATCCGGTCCGCATTCTTGATGGTCGTCAGACGGTGGGCGATGACCAGAGTCGTCCGGCCGACTGCCAAATCGGAGAGCGATTTCTGGATGAGCGCCTCCGTTTCGGTGTCGAGCGCCGATGTCGCTTCGTCCAGGATGAGGATCGGCGGGTTTTTCAAAAACATTCTGGCGATCGACATCCGCTGCTTTTGACCGCCGGAGAGCTTGACGCCGCGTTCCCCGATCACCGTCTCCATGCCGTCCGGCAGCGATCGGATCAGCTCTTCCAGCGACGCTCTTCTAGCCGCCTCCCAAATCTGCTCGTCCGTCGCCTTCAAATCGCCGTAGGCGATGTTTTCGCGAATCGTCCCCGAGAACAGGAACACATCCTGCTGCACGATGCCGATATGCTTGCGCAGCGAGAGCAAGCTCATCTGCCTGATATCGATGCCGTCTACGGTGATGCGGCCTTCGTTCACGTCGTAAAACCGCGGCAGCAAGCTGCAAATGGTCGTTTTACCTGCGCCGGATGGCCCTACGAAAGCAACCGTTTCGCCCGCACGAACGGTAAGGTTGATGTCGTTCAAAATTTTCCTGTTCGCTTCATACCCGAAGGAAACATGGTCGAACCGGATGTCGCCCCGCAGCGAATCCACTTTGACCGCGTTAGGCGCGTCCGCGATTTCAGGCTCGGTATCCATAATTTCCATATACCGCTTGAAGCCGGCGATCCCCTTCGGATAGCTTTCGATGACGGCATTGATCTTCTCGATCGGCCGGAAGAAAATGTTCGACAGCAGAAGAAACGCCATAAACTCGCCCATGGCCAGCTTCCCTTGAATGAAGAACCAAGCTCCGCAAACCATGACGAAAATCGTTACCAAACGCATCATCATATAGCTGACCGATAAGCTTTTGGCCATCGTTTTGTAAGCCATCAGTTTCGTTTCGCGAAAACGCTGGTTATCGACGGCGAACAGCTTTTTCTCATGGCTCTCGTTTGCGAACGATTGTACGACGCGAATGCCGCCTACGTTATCCTCGATCCGGGCGTTGAAATTGCCGACGTCGCCGAACAAGCGCCGGTACGTTTTGGTCATTTTGCCCCCGAATCCGATAATCAGCCACGCCATGAACGGGATGATGATAAATGTGAGCAGCGCGAGCTCCAGGTTGATGTACGCCATAAGCGTAAAGGAGCCGACGAGCGTCATGATCGCGATGAACACGTCCTCGGGGCCGTGGTGGGCGACCTCGCCGATATCGTTCAAATCGTTCGTAATGCGGCCGATCAGATGGCCGGTTTTGTGATTGTCAAAGAAGCGGAACGATAATTTCTGAATATGCGCGAACATTTTTTCCCGCATGGTGGTTTCGATGTTGATGCCGAGCATGTGGCCCCAATAGGTAACGACATACTGCAGGACGGTGTTCAGCGCATAAACGGCCAGCAAGCCGGCGCATGCGAGCAGGATGACCTGCCAATTTTGGCTGGGCAGCAAGTCGTCGATAAATTTGCTTACCGCAAGCGGAAAGGCCAGCTCCAGCAGGCCGGCAAAGACCGCGCAGCTGAAGTCGAGAATAAAGAGTCCCTTGTAGGGACGGTAATAAGAGAAAAAACGGCGTAGCATAGTAAGACTCACTCTCCAAATCGTTGCTGTATGGATGTTGTGGCAAAGGTTAAGCAGGGTATGCGCAGCGCCAATGCCGACTGAAGGAAGTTCGGCGGAACCGTTGCGACAGAGCCGGCTGGTTCAGCGCTTAGCGGCGGCGAAGCCTTAGGCATGGGAGCAGCTCATGGCGGTCGAAGCCTTAGGCACGACGTGTTTGGGATAGCTAACCGCAGCGGCTAAAATTGACGATCAACGGGCAGACCTCGCTCCTCTACCTCTTCAGACTCTTTGAAATCGGCGTCCAGATCGAATAAATGGATATACTCTTCCATGACCTGCTCGATGGCCTTCAATTCCCCGCTGATAACGGGATGAATCGACTGAAATTCCGCTTCCCTAAGCTGCCGGGCCAACGTCGCCCTTTTGATCTGCAGCTGTTCCAGAAACATAAGGATGCGTCCTCTTCGGTACGTCTGCGCGCCTCCGCCCCGATGCTCGCCACCCCGACGCCCATGATGGTCGCCTCGATGACTGTCGTCCGAGCGGCCTCTTCTTTCGCCGCGCGACGTGTCGTCGACGGTTCGGCTTTGTCTCATCCTTTGCCGGTTGCGCTCCATTTTCGATACCCACCTCCTTTCGTATACATTCGTATACAGTTGCTTTATGTATACATTTGTATACGTTTTTCCTGCATTTGTCAACCATTTTATGCGGCGATAGTCGTGTAACTGGAAAAAGTCCAGTTAGTTAATACTGAAATCATACCGTCGAGCAACTAACTGGATTTCCTCCATGTAATTTGAAGCTAAACCATACCCTGACCTTGTTTAGAGGGAATTAACTGGAGGTTTTCCAGTTAAAAAAGCATCCGTGACCAATTCGGTGAAATTTAACGGGAGGTTTTCCAGTTAGTTAGGTGAAAAACAGGCGCTCGGCACGGGGGGCAGATTAGTCTGCGTAATTCGTCGTTGGCGCGAGGCGGTTTGTTCGGTAATACGTTGGTTAGTTGGCGTGAGGCGGATCGTTTAGGTAACACGTTGGTTAGTTGGCGCGAGGCGGATCGTTTAGGTAATACGTTGATTAGTCGGCGCGGGGTGGATCGTTAGGTAACACGTTGGTTAGTTGGAGCGAGGCGGATCGTCTAGATAATACGTTGGTTAGTCGGCGCGGAGCGGTTTGTTCGATATTACGTAGGTTAGTTGGAGCGGGGCGGATCGTTTAGGTAATACGTTGATTAGTCGGCACGGGGTGGTTTGTTTAGGTAACACGTTGGTTAGTTGGAGCGAGGCGGATCGTCTAGATAATACGTTGGTTAGTTGGCACAGGGCGGATCGTTAGGTAATACGTTGGTTAGTTGGCGCGGGGCGGATCGTTAGGTAATACGTTGGTTAGTTGGAGCGAGGCGGATCGTCTAGATAATACGTTGGTTAGTTGGCGCGAGGCAGATCGTTTAGGTAATACGTTGGTTAGTTGGCGCGGAGCGGATCGTTTAGGTAATACGTTGGTTAGTCGGCACGGGGTGGATCGTTAGGTAACACGTTGGTTAGTTGGAGCGAGGCGGATCGTCTAGATAATACGTTGGTTAGTTGGCGCGGAGCGGATCGTTTAGGTAACACGTTGGTTAGTCGGCGCGGGGTGGATCGTTAGGTAACACGTTGGTTAGTTGGAGCGAGGCGGATCGTCTAGATAATACGTTGGTTAGTTGGCGCGAGGCAGATCGTTTAGGTATTACGTTGGTTAGTTGGCGCGGAGCGGATCGTTTAGGTAATACGTTGGTTAGTCGGCACGGGGCGAAACGTCTAGTTAATACATTGGTTAGTCGGCGCGAGGCGGTTTGTTCGTCCCAGCGTTGGCACGCTCCAATAACGCATCTGAGCGCAAAAAGGCCGGGAGCCCTTATCTCCCGGCCTTGCCATAATACCAACAGTCCTACGACACGCTCTGCCGTCTGCGGTAATCCTCGATTTTCCGCGTGTACAGGTACGCGAGCTCCTCCGCCTTTTGCCTCGAAGCGGCATGCGCGTATACCTGCACGACAGGCTCGTCGCTGTCCGGCAAAATAAGCGTCCAGCCGCCGTCGTGGAACACCTTGATGCCGTCGATCAGCTCGACGCGTTTGCCTTCGGTTTCCTCCATCAGGCAGCGCATCACCTTGCCTTTGTCCTGCCACGGGCAATCGACGCTGCGGCGCATCATCGCGAAGCTCGGTATCGCGTCGACCAGCTCCGACATGTCGCAGCTTTGCAGCGCCAGCCGCTCCAGCAAGTGAACGAGTACGTACAGGCCGTCGAAGGCCGGATGGAAGCCGTCGGTTTGGCAGCCTTCCATCACCGAACGCCGGTCCGCCTTCGTGCGGATGACCTTGCGGTCGTAACGCGCGCCGATCCCTTCGACGATGCCCGGCACATGCACGGGCACATAGAGCACGCCTTCCTGACGCTGAAGCTGCAGAACGATCTGAAGAACCGACAGGACCGACTCGTCGACGATCTGTCCTTCTTCGGTCACGATCGTCAAATGCTGGCCGTCCGCGTCAAGCAGCACGCCGAGATCGGAACGGCTCAGCTTCACCATCTGCGCGACCTCTTCGCGCGAGACGCCGTGGCCGTTCAGGTGAATGACCCCGCAGCCGAGCGCCTCGAGCAGCTCGGGGATGATGCCGCGCATGTTGCGGTACTCGTACGCGAGCACGATGCTGTAGCCTCCCCCGCAAATAGCGGCGCTGTCTACGCGGGACAGCAGCTGCTCGCAGTACCGGGCGGCAATGCCGGCTGCTTCCCGGCCGGCGCCAAGCTGGTTCTGCCTCATGCGCCTGCTGTCTTCCTGCGCAAAGGCGTTCTCGATCTTACGCTCGACCGCCTTGCTGACCGGAAGCCCTCTATCGTCATAGAACTCGATGACGAAGGCGTCTTCTTCCGGCAGCGGACACTGGCGGACGTGGACGCCGGCCGAATTGCCCGCATGCCAGCAGGCAAATCGCGCGACGGAAGACGTCACCGTGCCGTAGCCCTCCGTATGAACGCCCGATGCATGCAAGCCGGAGGCAAAAGCGCCTGCGACGAGCGCGGCTGTCGGCGTTGCGTCGTGGCTGATGCCCACCCGGCACCCGGCTTTGAGGAGCGAGCCGTACGCAAGCGCCAAACGGGCTGCGAACGTCGTCGTCATGTCCGCTCCCCACGTTCCTTTTACGCCCCACTGTCCGAACAACGCCTTGTTCTGCGTACGGGTCCAGACAATCGATTCCTTAACCTGCGCGTAAGGCTCGATCGTCTTATTCGGCCATACCATGACGTCCTGCCCGACGACGCTCTTGCCGCCGACGCGGCTCGCATCTCCGATGACCGCGCCTTCCGCCACGAAAGCGTCATTCTCGACCGCGGCGTTCCGGCATAAGGTCGCTCCGTATATTTCCGCACGGCGGCCTACGGACGCATTGCTCCACAGCACCGCCCGCTCGACCCGAGCCTGCTGCCTGACGAGGCAGCCGCCGCCGATAACGGAATACTCGCCGATATCCGCGTAGTCCTCGAGCACCGCCCCCCGTCCGATAAAGGCAGGCGCGGCGAAGCGGATGTTTGCGGCGATGTCGGCATGCTCACCGACCCATACGCGAGGCAGCACCTCCGTGCCTGCAATACGCACGTCCACTTTACCGTCCAGCATATCGATCTGCGTTTGCCGGTATTGCGTCAAATTGCCGATATCCGACCAGTACCCTTTTGCATGATAAGCGTAAAGCGGCAGCCCTTTCTCCATGAGCAGAGGGAACAGATCTTTGCTGAAATCGTACTCTACGCCGGCCGTATACAGCTCGAAAGCTTCTTTCTCCACGATATAGATCCCGGTGTTGACCGCGTCGCTGAACACTTCGCCCCAGCTCGGCTTTTCCAGAAAACGAACGACCTTGCCCGTATCGTCGGTCATGACCACTCCGTACTCGAGCGGGCTTTCGACATGCGTCAGCACGAGCGTCGCGAGCGCCTTCCGGTTTCTATGGTACGTTATGGCCGCCGTCAGGTCGAAATCGGTCAAGGCGTCGCCGCTGATGACGATGAAGGTTTCATCGAGAAACGATTCGGCATTCTTGACGCTGCCCGCCGTACCGAGCGGACTCTCTTCCTCGAAATAACGCAGCCTCACCCCAAACTCGCTGCCGTCGCCAAAATGATTCCGGATGACCTCGGGCAAAAATTGCATCGTAACCGCGATGTCCGTAATCCCGTGCTTCTTCAGCAGTTCGATCGTATACTCCATCACCGGCCGATCGAGCAGAGGCACCATCGGTTTCGGTGTATTGCAGGTGAGCGGGCGCAGACGCGTCCCTTTACCGCCGGCCATAATAACTGCTTTCATTCTTCGCATTCCCCCAAGGTCTGTTTAATATGAATGATTTTATGAAAATGCAGCGGGCGGGCTAACCGCCGCCGCAACGATTTAGTTATGTAGAACGAACGGAGCGGCCTGGCTTGCCGCCGTTTCCATCATGCCCGCTGCGGCGCCGTTCTGCGATGCTGCCGCAGCCTTGCCGTAGCAGTCGATCGTCCGCTCGGCGATCGACGACCAGTCGTACTGCGTGCGCACCTTGTGCAGCCCGCGGCTCGCCAGCGCGCCGGCCCCGCCTTCATCCTGCAGCACGCGGATGATCTGGGCAGCGAGCGATTCGGCATTGCCGGGCAGAGCCGTCAAGCCGTCAACGCCATGCCGCACGATTTCCTGCAGCCCGCCCGTTCCGGAGACGATAACGGGCACGCCTGCGGCCATCGCTTCCAGCGCGACGATGCCGAAAGGCTCGTAAAGACTCGGAAACACGGCGGCAGCGCTCATCGCGTACAGCTCGTTGCGGTCGCTATCCTCGATAAAGCCCGCGAAAGCGACACGGCCGTCCACGCCCTGCGCATGGGCTTGCCGTTCGAGCGTTTGGAGCATCGGGCCTTTGCCCGCTACGACAAATTTCGCATCCGGGCAGCTTGCCGTAACGAGCGGGATGCTGTCGAGCAGCACCTGCACCCCTTTCTCACGCACAAGCCGGCCGACGAACATGACGATTTTTTCGTGCGGCAGCGCATAGCGGTTCCTCAGCTCGCTTCGCAGCGAGCCCGCCTTCATCGCTTCCGAATCGACGCCGTTCGGGATCATGTCGATCTTGCCCTCCGGAAGCCCGAACAAGCGGCGGATTTCATCCTCCATGTAAAGGCTGCAGCCAATGACGCGGCACGCCTCGTAGGTCAGCTCCCACTCCAAGCCGTGAATATCGTGCTGCAGCGGCGTGAACAGCCCCTGATTGCGGCCGTGCTCGGTCGCATGAATCGTCGCAACCAGCGGGACGTTCAGCCGATGCTTCAGCGTTTGGGCCGCCTGGCTGACAAGCCAGTCATGCGCATGAATGATATCGAAGGCGACGTGATGCTTGGCGAGATTGCGCGCGTAATCGACCATCGCCAGATTCAGCTGGAATACCCATCCCATAAAATCGACCGTTTGCGCCTGATAAGGCTTTACCCTGTGCACGCGAACCCCTTCGTTCACCTCATAGGCCGGATAGCCGTCGACATGGCAGGTGACGACATGCACCTCCAGGCCGCGAGCAGCCAGCTTCCTCGCCAGCTCGTAAACGTGCCGGGACAACCCTCCGACGATCATCGGCGGAAACTCCCACGACAGCATCAGCACTTTCAGCGGGAAGACCGGCGGACTACGTCTACCCGGAATCGTTTCGGCGGTAGTACGCGACGCCGCACCGGCCTTCGAGTTCTCCCCAGCCATTCCGCCCCCCGCGCTCTCCGCAGCCGGCACGCCGTCCGCCCGGTCGCCCTCCTCAGCTTGAACGGCCCGAGCCGATGCCGATGCCGAAACCAAAGCGGCCCCGGGCGTACCGTAGCGCCGGTAATCCAGCTGCGGAAAAATGTCATCGCGCCGCTCGACCTCCGCCAGCCAGCTTTCGTCGAGCGTACCGCCGCGCACGGCTTCAGCCAGCCGCCGGAAGCGGCCCGCGTGCTCGCAGAACCTGCGGACGGCGTACTCCACCACCGTCCGGTTATCCATAATGAACGCCCAGTCGCTGCTCTCGGCAAGCATCAGCTCGCGAGCCGCCTGATTAAGGAAGCGCCGCCGAAGCCCGCCTGCATTCGGAAACAAGTCGGCGAGCCGAATCATCTCCTCCTCCATAAGGTGAAGGTGCCGGTACATCCATTCGTTGCTCTCGCCGAGCCACACTTCCCCGTAACCGCCACGCCCCCAGCTGGAGAAGGGCGGCTGCCCCGTCTCGCCGGCGGGATATTCCGCCACATAGTCGGCAGGCGTTACCAGCCGGATCGTTTGCTGCTCGCCGGCGATTTTGCGGCACAGAAAGTCGAGCCATGCCGGTCCTTCGTACCACCAATGGCCGAACAGCTCCGCGTCGTACGAGGCGACGATGATCGGTTTGCGCGGCATATGCGCGGCAAGATGCTCCGCCTGCCGTTCGCGGTTGAACATGAAGTTGCCGGCATGCAGCTCCGCCTTGCGCAGCGCCCACTCCGGTTCGTACAGCTCCTTGCGTTCGCCGTCGCCGGTAATGCGGAAATATTTAAGCCCCGTGTCGAGCCGCAATCCGCTTTTGTGCAAATGCGGACGCAAATAGTCGTAATCGAGCTCATACCCGATATCCCGATAAAATTCGCGGTAATCGTGATCGCCCGGATAGCCCTCCTGCGCGCTCCATACCTGCTTCGAGGCTTCTTGATCGCGGGCGAATACCGCAACGCCGTGCGGCGTGAACAACGGCGCATAGACGCCGTTCTCCGGCTTCGGGTACGCGTGCTTCACCGCATGCGAATCCGTAAAGAAATACCGCAGCCCGTACTCCGCAAGCAGCCGGTCGAGCCCCTCCGTATAGCCGCATTCAGGCAGCCAAATCCCTCTCGGGGCGACGCCGAGATGCCGCTCATGGACGGCGACCGCTTCGGCCAGCTGCGCCCGGATCGCCTGCTCGGTGCGCACATACGGAAGGAACGCATGCGTCGCCGAGGACGTGACGAGCTCCAGATGGCCGCTCTCCATCAGCTTGCGGAAGCCGCCGATCACGTTGCCGCGGTATTGCTCCGCGAACTTCCTCCGGTACCGGTGCAGCTTGCCGGCATACATCCTGGCCAGCTTGTGCCTCTGTCCGTCGCCGCGGGTGCGGACCATCTCCTTCTCCGCCAGCTCCACCGTCGAATCGAGATGCAGCGCGTAACGCTCCTGCAGCAGCGGGCTCGCCAGCATCGACAGCAGCGTCGGCGTCAACGACATCGTCAGCTTGAACGGCACCCCGTCCCTGACCAGACCTTCATACACGTCAAGCAGCGGCAAATACGACTCCGTCAGCGCTTCGAACAGCCATTTTTCCTCCATTACCGTTTCGCTTTCCGGATGGTGAACGTAAGGGAGATGAGCGTGCAAAACAAGCGCCAAATATCCTTTATCCAATCGACCAGTCCCTCTTTTCCACACGGTTAAAATGCCATGCTCAGCTTTCCTGCAGCGAATAGCCGGTGAATCGGCTCATCCATGCCGGAATCGGCTGTTCTCCCCCCGCCTCCGCATCGGCTTCCTCGCTCTCGGCGTCCGTCTGCGTTTCCGATCCTTCCGCCCGCCGCTTCCTTCCCGGTGCGCCGCCCGATCCGACCTCCGCATTGCGGGGAAGCGTCACGGAATTGGAGCGCAGAATGGCGACGAATTTGCCTTCCTTCGTTCGGATGCCATAGTCCATGCAATAGGCGCAGTCGGCCCGCATCCCGCCTACGAACCCGTGATTGCTCCCCCCGGCCAGCTCCACGTCCCACCAGTCATTCGCATTGTCGCCCGAGAACGATACTTCGTTGACGTCGTAAATGCGCAGCACTTTCTGCAGCTGCTCCCACTTGCAGTTGCTGTACCGCTCGACCATCCGCTTGCGGTCGTCGGTAATGTCCCAGTAGGCGTACAAGGTCGACCAGTCTCTCGGCAGAAGCTCCAGCCGGTCATTTTCATAGTTTTCAAAAGAAAAATCGTCATCCCCGAAGGTCCGCTGTTCCTTCTCTTCGCGCATGATCGGCGGCTTCGCGCCAAGCGCGTAAGGCTGCTCCTCCGTCTCCCGCTCTTCCGGCGCAGGCTGTTCCGTTCGGCGAATACGCCCGTCTTCCATCGCGTTCCCCCCGATATGTAATTGTATGTACCGCTGGACCAACCGAGTCCGACCCGCAAGCTTTCCCATTCGGCTGACGGGAAGCTTGTAAGGTGCAGGTGAATTCAGTATATGCCTGCTCATTTACGAATTATGTCTCCGTCATGCTTTGAAAAAGTTTGTTTTTTCAATAAGTCAATTGACCGATAGTAGAACGTGCGCAAACGAAATAAAACGGAGTGAAGCAAAAAAATCGCGGTCCCGATACGCAAGAAACGGCGAAAAACAAAAACCGGCCAAGCGAATTCGCTTGCCGGCAGCCATTGGCGGCGTGATTTGGGATTTGGAACGCTCCGGAGGAACGTTCGTTTTTTGAACATGACGTTCGTTTTTGATCAGACGCACCTTATGCCGGGCCTTGACGATTACGTAAATGTTCGTCTTGCACAAATCATTTGCGGTTATGCGCGATCTTCCCGTTCGCAGGGCCGCATGCGTGCCTTACGAGTCGCGCGAGGCGCGATCAAGAGCTTCCAC
This sequence comes from Paenibacillus litoralis, assembly GCF_046244365.1. Lineage (NCBI taxonomy): Bacteria > Bacillati > Bacillota > Bacilli > Caryophanales > Paenibacillaceae > Paenibacillus > Paenibacillus litoralis. Next base: position 7,480,388 of record NZ_CP176395.1, read on the forward strand.
GGCGAGAATGTACATCGCGCTGCTCCAGCCAAGCGGCGTATTCGGGTTCGGCTCCGCCGTTCCGGCGAAAAAGAGTTCGGGCAGGACTCCGGGCGCGACCATCGCCCGTTCCGTCCGCCGAACGTATTCGGCCGCCTTCTCCTTGTCTCCGAGCTCCAGCCAGCACAGCGCCAGCCACGGCAGTCCGAACGTCCACTCCGCTTCGGAGCCTTCGTAGAAGGCAAGGTCTTGCCCGCGGCCATGCTGGCTTTCCAGCACGCTGAAATAGCTGTCGCCGCTGTAGCGGATGAGGCCGCGATCCCGAAGCAGCCGCTCCTCCGCTTGACGAACGATGGCTTCTCCCCGTTCCCCGGTAAATAACCGGTACGGGTAGACCAGGCTTAGCTGCGCCAAGTCCGCCGTCTTCGTCTCGCTTTCGCGCGGGTATAGCGTCTTGAGCGCTTCGCGCCCGAGCCCGATCAGCGGCTGCGGCACCTGGACTAGACGCTCCACCGCAGCAAGCCCCGCAACGCATGCGCCGATCGAAGAAGCGTGGAGCTCGCGTCCCTCCTCCCACATGCCGTTATCCGGATCGCGCCAGTATTCGACCCGCTCCAAATAACGGACAAGCTTGCTTACCAGCTCCAAGTCCTTCACGCTGCGGATGACCTGTCTGCCCTTCGCCTCCCCGATTCCGATCCCGAACAAAATCGCGCCGATCATGTCGTGCTGCACATGACCCCAAGGCTCCGAATGAATTTCCCGCACGTCGTTGGACGAGTAACGCGCATGCAGGTATTCCCATTCGTAAACCGGCTTTTGCACGGCGATCAAATCGAGCTTCCATTCGTATTCCTTCAACAAATCCAGTATGCGGTGAAACGCTTTCTCATACGTCCCGTTCGGCTTATCCAGGTATGGCAGCGACATGTATACGCTGTCCCGAAGCCAAACAAAGCGGTAATGATCCGACGTGCTTGCCAGGTACAGACCGTGAGGCAGCCTCAGACGATCCAGCACCTCATAGCTCTCCCGTATCATAAGCGTACCCTCCTGCGCTTGTATGAGTCCCGGCGCGGCGCCTTCTACATCATGTGCAGGAGCAGGCGGATTCGTCCCTACTTTACGCAAAAATAAATACTTTTTCGTTATGTACGCATAAACCGGATTCGGCATGCCAAGCAAGAACAAGCCCGGCTGCGTCTCCCGAACTCCAGGAATGTCCCTTTCGCAAACTCGCTTCCTCTCTCTCCTGTCCCGAACAACAAAAAAAGCTCCCCTCCGCCGTATTCCCGGCTTGTGGACAGCTATCGCTTCAAGATCTTCAATAGGGCTGCTGCAAAGCGAAAGCTTGTCCGCTTCCGCCAAACGCCAAAACTAACCGGACTCCGGCATCGTTTCTTCGAACGTAATCATAAACGCGTTCCACGCGTCGTGCGGAGACGCCAGCAGGCCATCCCGCTGTTTCACCTTGCGGTACTGGTTGCTCAGCCATTCCTCCTGCGGATTGCTCACCCGGTACGGCTCGCTCACGCCGCGCGCGTCATCCCAGGCACACTCCACCCCTTGTCCGCCCGCGTCCCCCCGGTACATTTTACAGCCTCCGCAGAACGTTTTCGTATGCTTCGCATCAAGCGTAACGACCTTATTCCGCAAACAGCAGTATACGCGCCCGTTTTCGTCAGCCATGTTTATATGATTGATCATCGTCATATGCTTCATCTCCTCGTTCCCAATACTCTGTTCAACAGGTAATATAAAGTATATGAGCGAAACGTTAAAAAGAGGCTCGAATTTTGTAAACGGAAAATATTTTTTTTGTAACGCGTCAATGAATAGTAACCGGATGCCGGAAGGTGGAGAAAGATTGTGACCGGACGCCAAATAACGCTCTGCAGCCTGGCGGCTGCCGGGGTGCTGCTCGTGGCGTTCGCATTCTATGCGGACAGAGCAAACCACCCGATTCGTCCCGATGCGGAGAAGGAAACGGCCTTGCAGCGGCAGGAAACCGCGAAAAATAAACCGAACGCCGCCCCCATCGCCAAAGAAGCGAAGACGGGAGCGGCGCTGTACGCCTCGGAAGAGCAAGGCGGCATGTATGAGAATTTGATTTTGCAGGTAAACGGCGGCTCGCTCCATACCACCTGGTCGAACGAAATCAACCCGAGCTTCGCGCCGGAAATATACGCCCTCGACTTGAACAAGGACGGACGGGACGAGCTGCTCATCCTGATCACGACAGGTCATGGAACAGGCGTCCGCGAAAGCTGGGCACATGCGATCGATCCGGAGAAGCTGGCCGAAATAGCTGTCGACAACCCGGTCGAAGCCGTCCGCAAGCATATTCAATCGAAGGTTACGACCGCCGAGGTTTCCGTCTCGGTCGGCCCCGGCGGAACGCCGATGCGGATCGATCCGGAAACGATAGCCGCGGAACCCGCCAACTGGTTCGACAAGCTGGCATTCGGCAGCATCGTCCGCTTCGAAATCAGGAATAACGAGCTGGTTGCCGAAATTCCCGCCCAGCTATCCCCGGCCGATTTCATCGGGGAAGCCACGCTTACGTACGACTATCGGAACGGGCGCTACTCGCCTTACCGCATCGAATTTACAAGCGGGAACGCCTCTACGATGCTCTTGCTGGATTAGCTGCTTGGTTCAAGTCCCGCAGACGACACGCTTTGCTCCTCCACTTTGGCGAACTGCGTATGATACAGTCTCGCATACAACCCGTCCCTAGCCAATAGCTCGGCATGCGTACCCTGTTCGGCGATGCGCCCGTTCTCGAGGGCGATAATGCTGTCGGCGGCCAGCACCGTCGACAGCCGATGGGCGATGACGATCGTCGTCCGTCCCTGCATGAGCTCCTCGAGCGCCGCCTGCACGAACGCTTCCGATTCGGAATCGAGATGAGAGGTCGCCTCGTCAAGCACCAGCACGCCGGGGTTGCGCAAGATCGCGCGCGCAATCGCGAGCCGCTGCCGCTCCCCGCCGGACAGCCGGTGTCCCCTTTCGCCGACCATCGTATCGTAGCCTTCCGGCAAGCCCGCGATCAGCTCGTGAAGATATGCTTTCCGGCACGCCTCCTCGATCTCCGTGTCCGAAGCGTCGTCCTTCGCGAACCGCAAGTTGTCGCGGATCGTCGCGTGGAACAGGAACGATTCCTGCGTGACGAACGCCACCTGCTCGCGCAGCGACTGCAGCGTCACTTGCTTCAGGTCATGGCCGTCCATCTCCACCCGCCCGTCCGTCGGGTCATGCAGTCTGGCCAGCATGCCGATCAGCGTCGTTTTGCCGGCCCCGCTCGGACCGACAAGCGCCATCAGCTGTCCCGGCCGCACCGTAAAGGAAATGTCCTCCAAAGCCGTCTGACCCGGCTTGTAGGCAAAGGAAACGTCCCGGTAAGCAATATTGCCGGCTAGCGGCGGAAGCGGCTTGGCGTCCGGCGTGTCCACGATGTCGGATTTCATGTCCATATATTCATAGATGCGCTGAAACACGCCCAGCGCGGTGGCCACCTCTACGTGCAAATTCAGCAGCGTCGACGTCGGGCCGTACAACCTGCCCACATAAGCGGTGAAAGCGATGATGTCGCCGATCGACATCGTGCCGTCCATCACGCCGAGACCGCCGTACAAATAAATGATCGCCGCCCCGGTCGGCGCCAGCACGCCGACGACGAGTCCGAACCAGCGTCCGACGAGGTTCAGACGCAGCTCGAGTGCCATCACCTTCTCGTTCAGCTCCGAGAACCGCATCTCCTGCGCATGCTCTTTGCCGAAAATGCGCGTCAGCATCGCCCCCGATACGCCGAACGTTTCGCCGAGCTCCGCCGACATTTCGGCCCGCACCCTCTGGGTTTCGGCCTGCAGCTTCTTGCGCGCCCGCGACACCGAGCGAACCGGCAGCACGAACAGCGGCAGGATGACGAGTGAGATTAGGGCGAGCCGCCAATCCAGCTTGAACAGAATGAACAGCGTGGTCGCCATGATGACGATCTGCGTAATCGCATTCACGATCGTTCCCGTCACGACGCCCTGCACCGCCTGCACGTCTCCGGTCAGCCGCTGGATGACTTCCCCCGAGCGGGAATGGGTAAAGAACGACATCGACTGTCTTTGCAAATTACGGAACAGCCCGTGCCGCAAATCCCGCATGACGCTTTGTCCTACCCGGTTATTCATATGGTTCTGCAGAACGCCGAGCAGTCCGCTGAGGAGCGGAAGTCCGACCATTAATCCTACCGCGATCAATAACTGCTTGCGGTCCCCCTGCGGAATCGCGGTATCCACGATGTCGCGCATCACGAGCGGCGGAACAAGACCGATCACCGCGCCGACTAACGCTAGCGCCAAAATAGCCAGCAGCAGCTTCCAATAGGAGCGGAACAAGCCAAAAATACGCGTCAGGCTTACATCCTTCAGCTTCGCCTTCGGCCGGTCGCCCGCCGACAGTCCTTTTCTTCCGCCCATTCCGCCTCCGTACCCTCCGCCGCCCATCATGCCCTCTCCACGCATACGTTTGTCCCCCCTGCTTCGTATATGAGCTTGCGTCCCGCGTTTCTCCCCTACTCTCCTACTCCCCTACTGCCCTCTGCTCTCTCTGTCGTCCTGCGAGAACGCTTCCTGCACCGCCTTGACGATATGCCTCGCCATCATCAGCACTCGATTCAGCGGCGTACGCTGAAGAACGAAAGCCGGATTGCCTTTGTTCTCGCAAACGATCGCAGCGATCGACCAGTCCCCGACCGACGGCAGAGGCCGACCCATCGAGCGTCCCGGCTCGATCGGCTCGCGGGCCAGCCGGTAATAGCCGACGGCTTCCGGCCTGCCCACGCAAGCGTCGACCGCAAGAACGACGGCTCCCGCCGGCACGCGCTGCAGCAGCTTCGGCAGCCGGTCGGCATCGCACGGCTCGGCAAGCGTACCGATAACGTTCGCGTAGCCGGCTTCCGTCAGCAGCGTTCCGGTTAGCGGCCCGAGCGAATCGCCGGACGACCGGTCCGTGCCGATGCAGACGAACCAAAGCTTCGGCGCCTCCACGCCTTCCTCCGCCATCAGCCGGAAGAACGGAAGGAGCCCGTGCTCGCGCACCATTTTTTTACCGCTCAAGCGGACAACCTGTTCCCTAGTCATTCGTCATTCTCCTTTCCGGTCTCCGGCTGTCTTCGGCTTCCTTCGGATGCCTTATGAAGCCTGTATGTAATCGACCATGAAAAAGCCCTTTGCCCGATCCCAGCCAAGCATGGAGGACGGACAGAGGGCTGTCGCTTTATGATCCCGCTATCCGCCATTCCGTTCCGAGCTAGCGTCCGAGCAGTATCCACGAGCCTTTTATTTTTTTGATCAGCGCGATGATCAGCCACGGTACGATTAGCAGCATGATCGTAGACCCGATAGCCGAAAGCTGGTAGGCAAGCGATTCGCCCGGATAGACGAGCATCACTTTCCAATACGACAGCAAGGCCGGATGAATCAAATAAATGCCGAACGACGCCGCGCTGAAGGAAACGATCCATTTCGCCAGCAATGCGGAGCCCTCCATCACCTTGCGCCCGATCCACAGCAGGCTGATGCCCATGCAAATGGCGTAGCAGTGGAACACCCACTCGTAAGCGACCGCGCCGAACGAGATGTTGGTGCGGATCAGCACAAATATGTTGAATAGGCTGTACCCGAACAGCATCGCAAGTCCGAACACCCACCATAGATGCCTGCTCGCATTGCGGAATTTCTCGTAGTTGAGCCCGATCCAACCGCCGATGCAGATGACCGCCGCATAGGTGGATACGAGCGTTCCGCTGTGCTCGAAGGGTTTTACCCAGTGATGGTAAGCGTATACGCCTTCTTGAATGACGATACCGATCAGCCACAAATAGTTGCGAAACCACGCGAACGCTTTGACCAGCGACATGACGATCGGAAACAATAAATAAAACTGCGCGATGATGACGATGAAATACAGATGATAGCCGACATCCGCCCATTGCAGCTTTTTGGCAAAGTCGAGCCAGTCTATCTTGATCGCCGAGAAATCCATATTGCTGCCAAGCCACTGGTAGTACACATAATAGAAGAACATCCAGATCAAATACGGCACGATAACGTACTGCAGCCGCTTCCGGTAAAAATTGAACGCCTCGCGCGCATTCCAGCCCGCTTCATACCGGTAAAACATGACGAGCGCACTTATCATCAGAAAGACGGGCACCGCAAAATTGCTCAGCTTGTTAATCAGCAGAAAAACCACCTGCGAGCGGCTGCCGAACGGAATTTCGACCGTCGCATCCGCGGTCCCATGTATGAGAAGAACTGCCAAAATCGCGACAGCCCGGACGAAATCGAGCTCCACGATCCTACCTTTACCCATGCGAACCTACTCCCTAATATGTAACGATTGACAAAGCACCTTCTATTGTAACCGTTTTTGCGGCCGTATGCCAGAATAGAAATAAGCAAACAATACAAAAAGCCCGAACCTGACCGGCGTCCGAGCCCGCTGCCCTGCATGGTTATCGTCCCGAATTCGAGATCTGCTGCTTCGCCAGCTTGATCATTTCCCTTACCATGGATCCTCCGATTTGCCCGCCTATTTTGCCTGCGGACTCCGTCGTCAGTTGACCGTTGCCGCCTTGACTGAGCGGAATGCCCATGGAACGCGCCACCTCGTATTTCACCTGATCAGGCTGATTAGGATCGACTTGATACCCTTCTTTGCGCATAACCTCCGCCATAAACCGCCGCATGCCTTGCTCCGCTTCGGGAACGAGAAGCCGGTTGCCACTCCTTCTTCTTCTAGCCACTGCACTCACCTCCTTAAGGACAGGTTGCCCCAGAAGAACAGGGATATGCATAAAAAGCGGCATGAAATCGAAAGCGTCCCTATCGATAGCCGGGAATCCCCGAAATTGTCTTTCATTAATCCGTTTATAGCCCTTATACTTTTAAGTAGTGAATTGCTTTCGCCATTTCGAGAGGAGCCCCCCGATGTTTGCCTTTTTACGTCGCATCGTTCAAATGTTTCGCCCCTACAAGCTTCATACTGCCCTGCTTATGCTTGCGCTGTTAATCGACTTGGCCTTCGAAACGTTTATGCCCTTAAGCTTTAAGTTCGTAATCGACTTCGCAATCGTGCCTCAGAACAGCGCCAATCTTCTTCTCATCCTTGCATCGCTCGTATCCGGCGCGGCCGTCGCTTCTCTCGCAGGCGTCTTCCGGGACAAGCTGTATGCTTCCATGGGCTCGTCGGTCATGAAGGATTTGCACCTTAAGCTGTTCCGCCATTTGCAGAAGCTCTCGATGGATTTTTACTCAAGAACGAAGGCGGGGGATATATTGGCCCGCTTCAATACCGACTTGACGGCGATCGACAATCTGATCATGCTGTTGCCTTACGGTATCCTCTCCTTTATCGGGCTCCTCTTTAACGTTATTCTTCTATTTATCTTACAGTGGAAGCTCGCGCTCTTTGCAGTGATCGGACTCCCGGTCTGTTTGGTCGGGCCGAAGCTGATCGGCGGACGGGCTTCGGATACGAGCTACCGGCTGAAGGAAGAGCAAGCGGCGGTTACGGCTTCGGTTCAGGAAAATATCGCCGCCCAGCCTGTCATTCAAGCATTCGGCCTGCAGCAGCCGATGATCCGGAGCTTCACCGAGCAAATGCTGCGTTATCTGAAAGTATCTTCCTCCGCGAATTATTACACGTTCTTGATCGACCGCACGACGAACATCGGCGTGATTATCCTGAATTTGATCGCCATTTGCATAGGCTCGATTCTCGCCTTTCAAGGGCATCTGACGATCGGCTCGCTCCTCGCCTTCAATGCGATCCTGCTCAGCATCAGCCATCTGATCGGCGCCGTAACCTGGCTTGCGCCGCAGCTTGTCCAGGCTGTCGCAGGGTTAAGACGTATTGACGAGCTGCTCGGCGAACAGCCTTCCGTCTCGGACGGGACGGCAATGAACGCTATTCCCCCGCTTCAGAACGGCATTTCGTTCCGCGACGTTTCGTTCAGCTACAAAACGGGGCAAATCAGTCTCCAGAAAGTGACCCTGGATATTCCGAAAGGAAGCTACGCGGCATTCGTCGGCGTAAGCGGCTCGGGCAAAAGCACGATCATCAATCTGCTGATGCGCTTCTACGATCCGACCGAGGGCAAGCTGCTGTTCGACGGCGTCGATTACCGCGAAATCCGGCTTGATCAGCTCCGCGGGCAAATCGGCATTGTGTTTCAGGAAAACTTCCTGTTCGATACGTCCATTCGGGAAAACATTCGGATGGGCAAGCCCGGCGCTACGGATGAGGAAATCGAGCAAGCCGCCAAAGCCGCGGAAATTCACGACTTCATCCTCCAGCTGCCGGAAGGCTACGAAACGCATGTAGGGGAACGCGGCGGGCGTCTGTCCGGCGGCCAAAGACAGCGTATGGCGATAGCGCGCTCCTTGCTGCGAGATCCCGCCATTCTTATTCTCGATGAAGCGACGTCGGCGCTCGATCCTTCCACGGAGGCTGCGATCAACGAAACGCTGCTGCAGCTGGCCGGCACGCGTACGATCGTCTCGGTTACCCATCGTCTGGCCTCCGCCCAGCATGCGGACCGTATTTACGTCCTCGGGCAAGGCCGGATCATCGAGGAAGGCACCCACGACGAGCTCCTTCAGCTGGGGAACGGCGCCTATAAGACCTCCTGGCAGAAGCAAAGCGGCTTTTCCATCAGCGACGACGGTTTCAACGCGGAAATCAATCCGGAACGGCTGCGGAGCATTCCTCTTCTTGCGGATATGGATCTTGACTTCCTTGAAGAAATTTCCCACTATTTCGTTACGGAGTCCTACGGCAAAAACCGACCTATCATCGAGGAGGGAGACGCCGGAGACAAATTTTATATGATCGTGAGAGGACAAGTGGAAGTGCTCAAAAAAACCGCTTCACAGGATATGGAGCCTGTGGCGGTTTTGAGCGACGGCGACTTTTTCGGGGAAATCGCCTTGTTGTATAACGTTCCTCGTTCGGCCACCGTCCGTTCCCTGACTCCGGTCGTCTGCATGACTCTGCAGCGGGGCTTGTTCCAGCGTCTGATAAACAAGGCGCCCCATCTCCGCGAGCGTCTGGCTATCAGGGAACGTCTGCAGGAGCAGACGGCAAAAGCCGTACCCGTCAGTTCGTGAGGATAGCGGCCTTTAAGGAATCGCCACTTCCCCTGCATAGTAAATCGCCGTAATCGAGTCGAGCGGCTCGCGGTGCTCCGCAACCGCCTCCAGTTTGCGGCGAAATTCGCTGCGAACCAGATGCCCGAGCGGCTGATCCACATGGTTGAAATGCGCGAACGCTTCCCAAGCCAGCTTGTCCCAATAATCCGCGTAACGGAGTAAATCGTCCGGCATGACGCGTACCCTGTCCGTCCCTTCTTCGGGAAAGCAGTCGAAGGGCACATCGACGTTCAGCGTACCGTAATCGTCCGTCAGCTGTTCGCCGGGATAGATGTCTCGGGCAGCCAGTTCGATTTCATAGGCCGTACCGACGCAGTTGGCATGGAAGCTATGGTTGACGTACTTGCCGATGTCCCAGCATAGGATATACTGCCCATGCTGATTGCGATATGAATATTTGAGCACCGGGGCTTTCCGCCGTTCGTCAAGCGAATGGACGTGGGAAGCCTCTAATAGTTGATCCAAATCATCGAGCGCCCATGTAATCGTACCTTTCGGGATGAATTTCGTCGCAAATACGCCAAAACCGATCTGATCGTTAATATACCGGAGCTCCGTATCCGGGTGCATCATGGGCATCGCCTCTTCTGTCAAAAAGTGATATATTTCCAATACTAACAATCTATCCGCTTACAGTAAATATCGAATTTTGCTGCTGAAATCAAAGAAGATTTTAAGCTGGTTCGTTTATTGTAGTTTTGGAGAAGCAAAGAGAATCGGTCTGAAATAAAACGACGGAGGGGAATGTATGAAGGTGCTTGTCGTAGAGGATGACAAGTGGCTTTTGCACGCGATAAGTACGGTTTTCGCGGAAGAATCGTATCAGGTCGATACGGCCGATAACGGCGACGACGGCTTGCATTTGGCCGAACAAGGCCTTTACGATCTGATCGTGCTCGACATCATGCTTCCCGGAGCCAGCGGCATTTGGATCGTTCGGGAGCTCCGTTACAAGCAAATCAAAACGCCCGTTCTGCTGCTGACCGCCAAGGACAGCGTAGAGGATAGGGTCAAAGGGCTGGATGCCGGAGCGGACGATTATTTGATCAAGCCCTTCGCCGTTCCGGAGCTGCTGGCAAGGGCGAGAGCGCTGCTCCGCCGGAACGAGGTGACGGCCGGAGACGGCGACCTGTATTGCGGCCAGCTGACGTTAAAGCCGAAGCTGCAGGACGGATTTATCCGGGACATGCCGCTCAGGCTTACCGCCAAAGAGTACGAGCTGCTTGAATATTTGGTCATCAACCGGGAGCAGATCGTCACCCGCGAGCAAATGTTCGACCGCGTATGGGGCTTCGACTCGGAAGCCGCTTCAGGCGCTGTCGATCTGTACGTGCATTACGTGCGCAAGAAAATGGCTCCGCACGGCATCGAGAGCCTGATCCAGACGGTACGAGGCGTCGGGTATATGATGAAGGGGAAATGAGCATGTTTCGCAAAACGTTAGTCCAGCTGACGCTGCGCAATGCGGCAGTCTTCCTGTTCATTTTGATCGTCTTGAGCGGGACGCTCTATTTCTTCATGAAGCAGCAGCTGTTTCAGCGGGTCGACGAGCAGCTGCGAGAGTCCATGGACAACTTTCAAGTAGGCTCCCTCTCGACCGGCGCCTACTATATCTCGCTTCCGGTCAAGGACCGGAACAGCTACTTCTTGATGTATAATACGCAGGGCAAGCTCGTTAGCCCCCTGCCGCAGCAGGATGTGCTGCCCGACAACTACGTGGCCGCCTTCAAGGCCGCTTTGTCATCATCAAGCATTCAAACCGTGACGGTGAGCAATCAAGGCTTCCGGGTGCTGCCCAAATCCGTCCAGAACGGATTGTCCTCGGCCAACGGGATCAGCGGCTACGTTATCGCCTCGAACATTACGCCCGAGCTGGAGATGCTCGCCAATCTGCGCATGCTGCTGCTTATCGGCGGCTTGACCGGAGGACTTATTGCCGTGGCTGCCGGCTTTTATTTGGCTCAGCGTGCTTTGCGGCCGATCCGCAACTCCTGGGACAATCAGCAGCGGTTCGTCGCCGACGCCTCCCATGAGCTGAGAACGCCGCTTGCCGTCATTCGCGCGCATACGGAGCTGCTGCTCCGCCATCCTAACCGTACGATCGAGCAAGAAAGCGAGTACGTGCATACGATCTTGAAGGTTTCGCGGCGCATGAACAAGCTGGTGGACGACCTGCTGACGCTCGCGCGGTCGGACTCGAACCAGCTGGAGCTGCGCATGGCACGGGTACGGCTGGACTCGCTCTGCGAGGAAGCGGCGAAGCCGTTCGCCGATCTCGCCGAACTGAAGGAAATCGTGCTGGAAACGGATATTCAGCGCGGCATGATGGCGCAAGCCGATGAAGAGCGGCTGCACCAGCTTTTAGTCGTTTTGCTGGACAATGCGCTCAAATATACGCCGGAACGGGGACTCGTCCGCTTGACGTGCCGCCAAACGGGCCACTCCGCAGTCATCGCCGTGGAGGATACCGGGCTCGGCATCTCCAAGGAAGATTTGCCTCATATTTTCGACCGTTTCTATCGCGGAGACAAGGTACGTTCCCATAACGACGGCGGGACCGGCCTCGGCTTGTCCATCGTGAAGTGGATCGTCGAGAAGCACCGCGGCGAAATTACGGTCGAAAGCAAGCCCTACGCCGGGACGAAAATGACGGTGAGGCTCCCGTTGTAATAGATACCGGTACGGACGTATAACGAGAAATATGCCGACTGCCAAAGCAGTCGGTTATTTGCATGCGGTTAATTGTGGCAACTGAGCCTATTCCAGGCTTCGGTATACACCGTTTGCGGGGAGAAAATGCACGTTTGTCTTACGCCGCCAAAGTCGAAAGTCAGAAAACAGGTAATGTTTGATAGGCATGGCCATGAACGGCTTATACGATAGAGCACCCTAGTCAGAAATTCCATGCGACAGGTTGTTTACAAAATATCGTGTATAGCTTGAATAGGTTTGAAAAGCATCTTGAAGGCTTCACCCGCCATTAATGTTCCTTTAAGCTTCTCAAATCGTTTTCCAAAAATAGGCGCCCATACTGGGAGACGAGTTCGATAAACGAAAGGTTCGGTGATGGCAGCGTGTCACATATCTACAAGAGTAAATTCCGTATAGCTTCGGGTTTTCTGCTGGCTTCCGCTATGGTCGTTTCGGGGTGTTCCGGCGGAGCGGACGGCGGCAAAACGGGGTTCAAGCCCCTCGGCAAAGATGAGAAAGCTGCGCTGAAAGTCGCTTTTTTCGATGAACAGGCGTTCGATGCGATGTACGGGAACGTGTTTCGCGCCAAGTATCCCGGTATCGAGGTGGAAGTCGTTTCCACGCGGGAAGCGTCGACCGGTCAAGATCCGGTTCAGGCGATGAAAAAGCTGATCGACGAGCAAAAGCCGGATGTCACGGTGCTGTCCCAGGAGCAGTATGCCTCCTTGTCTGCGGAAGGGCTTCTTTACGATTTGGAGCCGGTCGTCAAGCAGGACAAGTTCGACATCGAGAACGTCAGCCCGTCCGTCGTCGACGCCCTGCGAACGCTGGGAGGCGGCAAGCTGAACGGCCTAGCCCCGTCCTTCGATACGCAGGCCGTCTATTACAACAAAGATTTGTTCGCCAAGTACGGAATCCCGCTTCCGGCCGACAAAATGTCATGGGAGCAGTTTCTGCAGCTTGCGCAGCGTTTTCCGGCGGACGGGCAAGGTGACGACCGCATTTACGGGCTTTTTCAAGACGAGCAGGTGACGAACCCGTTCGACCTCGCCTCCATGATGGGCGCTTCCAAAGGATTGACCTACGTCAACCCCGATACGGGCGCCGTCACGATCGATACGAAGGAATGGAAGCAGGTAGTACAGGCGGTCGCGGACAGTTACAAGTCCAAGAAAGTGTTCCAGCCCGAAGGGCCCAGCCAGGACAACAACGGCAAAATGGCGATACGGATCGGCCCGGATACGTTCAAGGCGCATAAGTTTTTAGGCGGGAAAGCGGCCATGATGCTGCAAAACACGATGACCAAGGATATGTTCGACATCTCCGCCAAAATGGGCGGCGATACGAAACCGTTCGAGTGGGGCGTCGTGACCATCCCCGTCGACCCGAGCAATCCGGATGTGACGAGCAGGTTTTCGATGAACCAGATCTATGCCGTAACGGCGCAGGCCGCGAACGTATCCGCCGCTTGGGAGCTCGTCAAATTCATCAATGGCGCGGGCGACGGCAAAAGCAGCGGAGGCATGATGATCGGCGGAGGCACGTCGTCGCGTCTGACCGGCAGCAAAACGAAAGACGGCAAAAGCTTGGAGGCCTTCTATACGCTGAAGCCGAATCCGGCGCTGCTGACGCAAAAATATCCGCAAGGTTTCGCTAGCGCGTTCAATACGATCACGGCGGCTGAAATGAAAGCGGTGCTCGGCGGCAGCAAAACGGTGGACGATGCGCTTAAAGCGATGCAAACGCAAGGACAAGAAGCGTACGACAAAGCGAAACTCGCGGAGCAGAAGGCGTCGTCCGATGGAAAATAACGAGCCCTTGCTTCGCATCCGCGATGTGGAGCGCACGTTCGGAGCCGGTACGACCGCCGTCCGCGTCCTGAAGGGAATCAGCGCCGACATTCACGCCCGGCAGCTGATCGTGCTGAAGGGCCGTTCGGGCTCCGGCAAAACGACGCTGCTCAATTTGCTCGGCGGGCTCGACGCCCCGTCTGACGGACAAATTTGGTTCGGCGGCTCGCCGCTTCATGCATGGAACGACGAGCAGCGGACACGGCTGAGGAGGCAGCGGATCGGATTCATTTTTCAAGCTTACGCCCTTCTCCCGCTACTATCCGCTTATGAGAACGTAGAACTGTCGCTGCGGCTCGCGGGAACGCCCAAAGCCGAATGGAAGAAACGGATTGCGGACGCGTTCGAGCTTGTAGGCCTCGCCAAACGAATGCACCACCGGCCCTTCGAGCTGTCCGGCGGCGAGCAGCAGCGGGTCGCCATCGCCAAGGCGATCGTGCACCGCCCTACCCTGCTGCTGGCCGATGAGCCGACGGCCGAGCTCGATTCCCGGACTAGCGCGCAGGTGATGTCCGTATTCCGCCATATGCTGGACACGGAACCGATCACGATTTGTATGACGACTCACGATCCGACCACGATGGAGGCTGCAGATCATGTTTATGAGATGGTTGACGGCACGTTTCGCGCGAACCCCGAATGACCGGAAGCAGGCGCTCCGGCTGCGTGCGGCGGCTCGGTTATCGCTTGCCGCGGCCGGCTTGCTCGTCGTATCCGGGTGCTCGCTGCTGCCGCAGGAGCCGGCAAGGGAGTCACTCCCGACGATTCGTCCGCCCAAAATTTCGCAAAAACCGGAATACCCCGTGACGAAAGGAATGCTCGAGCTGAAGGCGAGCGGAACCGGCAAGCTGATGTCACTGAGCGAGGAGCCGCTCTATTTTACGGAAGACGGCCGGCGTATCCAAGCGCTGCATGTCAAAAGCGGAGATACCGTACAGAAAGGCCAGTTAATTGCAGAGCTCGAAATGAGCGATCTAGAGGCGCAAATCCGCCAGAAGGACATTCAGGTGGCCAAGGCGGAAATCGATTTGAAGGAAGCGCTGCGCAAGGAGAACGAGCAGAATGCGTCGCTGCTGGCCAAGCAGCGGATGGACTACGAGCTGTCCCGCGAGGAGCTGGCGCGCATGAAGGAGCGGCTGGCCAAAGGGCGGCTGACCGCTCCCTACGCAGGGACGATCGTATCCTTGCCCGTCAAGCAAGGCGACATGGCCCGCGCCTACGACGAGGTAGCAGTGCTCGCCGATTTGACCCGCCTGACGGTTGCCGCCAAATTCGGCTCCGACGATCTAAAGTCGGTGGCGGTCGGCATGGACGTTACGGTGGACATTAACACGGCCGGCACGCATCAGGGCAAGGTCAAGCGTCTGCCGGTCAATGCTTCTTCGGATTCCGGAAGCGGCAGCGGCAAATCGGACGATTCGCCGGACGATTACGTCCTGATCGAGCTGGATAAGCCCGTCTCCGGACTCAATCGCGGCACCCCGCTGACCGCATCGATCGTCACGCAAAGGAAAGAGAATGCGCTGTCGATTCCGCTGGCCGCGCTGCGCACGCAGAACGCGCGCAATTATGCCCTCGTCTCCGACGGCAAGGGCGGCAAAGGGGAAGTCGACGTGGAAGTCGGCATGAAGACGTCGACGGACGCAGAGATCGTAAACGGCCTGAAGGAAGGCCAAAAGGTGGTCGGGAAGTGATGCTCCTCTATAAGCTGCTCATGCGAAAAATGTGGAATACGCGCTGGCTGACGCTCAGCGCGCTTGCCGGGCTTATCCTTGCCGTCTCGTTCACGACAAGCATCCCGATGTATGCCGGCGGCTCGCTTAAGCACGCGGCGGCCGAAACGCTCGCGGCCGAAACGAACGGGCTGCCCGCCGGCTCGCTGCTGATCGGCTACCAGGCCTCCGGCAGCGAAAAGCCCGCATCCGGTGCCATAGCCGCCGTCAGTCAGTACGTTACGGAGCAGTTGCCCGGACAAATCGGCGTGCCTGTTGACGCGTACTTCGCCGGCATGTCGCTGAAGAAAGCGCAGCTGTCTCCCGCCGATCCCGCGGCAGCCGGTTCCGGCGGCAAAGTCCGGCAGCTGGAGCTGACCGCTCAGCCCGGCCTCACGGAGCTTATCGACATCGTGAAGGGAAAGGCCCCCGCGGAGCAAGTCCGGGACGGCGTTATCGAGGCGATGGTCTACCAGGAGACGCTGTACCGGTACGATTTGACCGTCGGGGAAACGTACAAGCACACGGTGCAGGATAGTAACGGCGGCAGCGTCACGCTGTCCGTCCGGATCGTCGGAGCGTTCCAGCCGAAAAACCCTTCGGATTTGGCGTGGTTCAAGGGACTGGATGCCCTTACGTCCGCGCTTATCGTGAGCGAACGGGTTTTCGAGGCCGAGCTGACCGGCTCGCGCAAGCTCCCTGTACAGAACGCAAGCTGGTACTATGCGTTCGATCTGCGGAATATCGAAGCCGGCGATTTGCCGGGGCTTATCGCCGCCCTAGAACGGCTCGATACGGAGCTGTTCCGGCTGCTGAAGCAGACGAAGGTAAACCTGACGTTCCTCGAGCTGCTTCAAAAGCTGCACAAACAGAACGTACAGCTGCAAATGCTGCTATTCTCGCTTGCGGCGCCGGTACTGGGGATGATCGTCTATTACATCGTCATGATCGCCAAGCAATCGCTCGGCCGGCAGCAGGCGGAAATCGCCGTACTGCGGAGCAGAGGTGCATCCGCAAGACAGATTGTCGCCCTCTATCTGCTTGAGGGAGCGCTGCTAGGGTTCCTTGCGCTTCTCGCCGGCCCTTTGCTAGGGTGGCTGATGGCCAAGGCGCTCGGTTCGTCGAACGGCTTTCTTGCGTTTGCCCTGCGCAAATCGGTTGCCGTCGACGTGTCGGCGGATGCGCTGCTTTACGGGCTTGCCGCCGTCTTCGTTTCCGTATTCGCGGTGGTGATACCGGCAGCTGCGTACGCCCGCGCCACCATCGTCAGCTACAACCGGAAGAAGGCGCGTTCCGATCGCAGCCCGCTTTGGATGCGCTGGTTTCTCGACGTCGCGCTGCTTGTCCTTACGGTCGCCGGCTGGTACGGCTTCCAATCGCGGCAGTGGCTGACGCTCTCGACGGGAATATCGCAGGATCAGCTGCAAGCGTCCCCGCTGCTCTTTTTTGTTCCGGCTCTGGCTATTTTTGCGCTCGGCCTGTTTGCTCTGCGTTTGTTTCCTTGGCTGCTCCGGCTGCTCGGCAAGCTGGGCAAACGGATTTTGCCCGTACCGCTTTATTTGACGCTTACCCAGCTTTCGCGGTCCGCCGCCCTGTATTACCCGCTCATGCTGCTGCTCGTCCTGACGCTCGGCCTCGGCGTCTATAACGCTTCCGCGGCCCGGACGATCGATCTCAATTCGGTGGAACGGGCGCTGTACCGGTTCGGCGCGGAAGTCGTCATGCAGCCGGAATGGGAAGGAACGCAGGATCAGAGCCAACCGGACGGGAAGCAGTCGAACAAAATATTTTACGACGAGCCGCCGTTCGAGAGCTTCCGTAGTCTGGAAGGCGTGGAAGCGGCCGCAAGGGTGCTGAATACGACGGGCAAAGCGACGATTGCCGGCAAAGCGGCCGGTCAAGTCAGCGTTATGGGCATCGACAATACCGATTTCGCGCGCGTTGCCTGGTACCGAAGCGAGCTGTACGACTATCATCCCTTTCAATACTTGGACCTGCTAGGCTCATACGAGCAAGCCGCTCTCGTCAGCTCGTCCTTCGCGGACAAATACCAGCTCAAGCCCGGAGATCCGTTCACGGTTACGCTCGGTCAGGATAACGCTCCCGTCGAATTCGTAGTGGCCGGCGTCATTCCATACTGGCCTGCATTGTATCCGGACGAGCGGCCTTTCGCGATCGCGAATCTGGACTATATTCACAGCCAAATCGAGCTGGTTCCCTATGAAGTCTGGTTCGACATGAAGCCGGGAGCCAAGGTCGCGCCGATGCTCGAACAGCTGGCCGCCAAGCAGATCGGCGTCTCGGCGGTGAAGGATGTCCGGAACGAGCTGATCGATCAGAAAAACATGCCTACGCAAGGCGGCGTGTTCGGCATACTCAGTATGGGCTTTCTCGTGTCTGCAGCCGTTTCGCTGCTCGGATACATCATGTATTGGTTTTTTACGCTGTCGGGCCGCGTCGTCCAGTTCGGCGTATTACGGGCGATGGGCCTGACCCGCAGGCAGCTGACCGGTATGCTCTTACTGGAGCAATGCTTTACCGCAGGGTTGTCGATTGCGATAGGGATCGGAATCGGGAAATTGACGAGCATGCTGTTCTTGCCCTTCCTGCAAACGTCCGGAGAAGCGGCAAAGCAGGTTCCGCCGTTCCGGATCGTATTCGAAGCGCGGGATACGGTCCAGCTGTATGCGGTCGTATCCGTTATGGCCCTGGCGGGCGCCGTTATGCTGCTCGCCCACATTCGCCGGCTGCGCGTCCATGAAGCGCTTAAGATGTAGCAAGGAGCGTGTTCCGTTATGATTCACTGCGAAGGACTAGTCAAAATATACAAATCCGACGATGTAGAGGTCGTCGCCCTGCAGGGGCTGCATCTGTCGGTAGCGGAGGGCGAGCTGATGGCGATCATCGGCAGCAGCGGCAGCGGTAAATCGACGCTGCTTAACATTCTCGGAGGCCTGGACCGACCGTCTGCCGGGCAAGTTCGGGTCGGTCCGTGGGATTTGCTGAAAATAAACGAAAACCAGCTCGTCCAGTACAAACGCCGAACGGTCGGCTTTATTTGGCAGAACAACGCCCGCAATCTGCTCCCGTATTTGACGGCGCTGGAGAATGTGGAGACGCCGATGCTGATCGGCGGCCAAACCGACCGGCATTATGCCGAGCAGCTGCTGGACTCGGTCGGGCTCAAGCACAGGATGCACAATAAGCTGCATCAGCTCTCCGGCGGCGAGCAGCAGCGCGTCGCCATCGCCATCGCACTGGCGAACCGGCCGCCGCTGCTGCTCGCCGACGAGCCGACGGGCTCGGTCGATTCGCAGACGTCGGACCGGATCATGGATATATTCCGCAGACTCAATCGCGAGATGGGCGTTACGATCGTCATCGTCACCCACGATCTCGACTTGGCGCGCAAGGTGGACCGCGTCGTCGCCATTCGCGACGGCTTGACGAGCTCCGAAATGATCAAACGGACGGAAGCGGAGACGGCGGCAAACGCACAGCAAAGTCATGAGGAATACGCCGTCGTCGACCGCGTCGGCCGCCTGCAAATACCGAAGGATTACTTGGAGGCTCTGCAGATCGGCAGCAAAGCTTCGCTCGAATTCGACGGCGACAAAATCATTATTCGCACCCCCGTCAAGGAGGAATAACTTATGCCAACAGTGCCAAAGACAAAGAGGAACGCCTCTTCCCTTATTTACGAAAGAAGCGAGCGTTTGCCGGGTAAGGCCTTTTTGAAAAACGGCGTAAAATCCGGTTCCTCCGCTCTCCGGCTGACGGCCGTCTGCGTTTGGATTGCAGCGGCGCTGGCGGCAGGAACCTCTCCCGCCTTCGCCTCCGGTTCCGCTGCAGCCAAGCTGGAAGAAGGCGCTGGTTCAGCGACGCTCGAAGCATCGGAAGAGGCATCCGATGCAAGCAAGACGGGCACCGGATCCGCGCAATCGGCCGCTTCCGCAGAAGCGACTTCGCCCTCCCTGCCTCCGGCCGAATATCCGCAGCTCCCTCCGGTCCCGCTCGGCGGTTCGGCAACGGCCGAATTAACGAAAGCCTTGGTCATGTCCGGTCCGAACGGCAAAGAGCATACTCTCGGCTTCACGCTGCGGGTCGCGAACGGCGGCGGAGACAGCCTGAATTTCGGCGATTACTGGGTGAAGCTGACCGATGACGCGGGCAACCGCTATTATCCGCAGCTTCTGCCCGAACGGCAGAACGATAACCGGATCGCTGCCGGCACGAGTAAGGACTACACGTTTTATGCCGTTCTCGGAGAGAACGTGACGCTTCAGCGGCTAACCTTGGAATTGATCCGGTGGGATTTCAGCCGCCGGGATCTCATGCAGCCGCTCGGCTCCTTCGCTTTTCCGGAAGCGTACTCGCCCCTTACGCCTGCCGGCGGCAGCAGGAGACTGGAAAACTTGGACATGGGCGTCAAGCAGTTGAAACGGGTAGACGGCCAATCCGATTCATCGCGCGTTTCCGTTACGGTAACCGTAGAAAATACAGGCAAGCAATCCGTTGCGCCGCCGGCTTACGAATACGCCTTGCGGACGGCGGACGGAGCGGTTTATCCGCTTGAAGCCGTATCTGACGGAACGGCCAAGCAACTGCTTGCTCCGGGTAAAATACGGGAGCTCGTGATCGCCGGAACGCTGCCGGCCGCAGCGTTGAAAGAACCCGGCGAACTGCTCGTCGCCGAACGCCGCGACGGGGTCGACGTCCCTCTTCCTGCCGCCGTCTTTACTTTGCCGCCGGCCATTCCCGAAACCGCACAGGAAGAGCATATCCTGAGCATAGGAGAAACGAACGTCTCCGCCTCGGTCAGCCGGGTAACCGCCTATAGCCATTCAAGCGAAACGAAGATGAATGTCGAGCTGTCGCTGACCAATCAAGGCGAGGACACCGTCACGTGGCCGAATCATGGTTACAAAGTCCGCACGCGCAGCGGTCTCCTCTACCCTGTAACGCCTGACGTCGGCTCGGGCACGGCTGCGCTGCACCCGAACTCGCCGCGGCACTTGCCGCTGACGGCATCGCTCCCGAAATCGCTGCAGGACGACGAGCCGGTGGAGCTGCTTCTTTATACGGCTGACGGCCGCGTTAACGGAGGCTCTCAGCAAGGGGGAGAAGATGCGGCTGACGGCGATAGCTATCCCATTGCCGCCCTTCGGCTGCCTGCTGAGGCGAGTGAAGGCAATGCCGCCGGCAAGCCTGCCGTCTTTTCCGACAGCAACGGCAAGTACCAGCTGACCGTGGATTCGATTTACCGGCTGCCATGGGAAGAGAGCGATCAGATCGTCCTCGAGGCGACGCTTGCCAATCCGGGAGACAGCTCCCTCCCCATTCCGGCAATCGATGGAAGGCTGCTGCTTGAAGGCGGGGCCGAGCTGGAGCTAAAACCGATCGGCACGGGAAGCTCCCCGTTTCTGGCCGGCAGCTCGCAAACGAAGCTCGTGTTCACCGGGCAGCTCCCGTATACAGCGCGCTTGTCCGGTCTCGCTTTCGCCGCATTCGCCAAACCGGGAGAAGGCTCCGACAAGAAGCTCCTCGCCCGATTCGGCTCGTTAAAGCTGAACGACGTGCCTTTCGTCAAGACGGGAGAAGCCTCTGCCAGAAGCCTTGACAGCCGCACTACCAAGCTATCCGTTTACGATGTCTTCTCCTATTCGGCGGATGCTTCGAACCTGATCTATGCCGAAATGGAACTGGAAAATACGGACAAGCGGCTCGTCAGCCCTTCCAGGCTCGCCGGAGCGTTTCTGACAAAAGACGGCGTCAGCTATCCTGCAACCGTTTCGGAGCCGCGTCTTAAGGTTAGTCCGGGCGGCAAAACGGCGGTCGGCTTTTGGAGCCGGCTTCCGCGAACGGCATCGACGGAAGGTCTGCAGCTCTTAGTCGGCGATGCCGTATCCGGCGGCGGCTTGGCCAAAGCCGGCCAGCCAGTCGACGGCTTCATTCATGCCGCCGTTTATGAGCTGCCGGTTGAACGCAAGGTACCGCAGCAAACGCTGAACCGCATCGAAATAGCGGGCTACGAGCTGTCGCTGAGTAAGATAAGGCCGACCTTGGGAACCGCAGCCGATGAAATCCAGCTTTCGTTCGACTATGACTTGTATAGGAAAGCGGAGCACGAGGAAGTTCCGGAAGGACACAAGCTGCTTATCGAGCTGGAAGACGGAGGCGTTACGCTAACGGAGGAAATCGAATTGGAGGGCGGCGGAACTAGCGGTATCGGTAAATCGCTTTCGATCGGCTCCTCCAACAGTTACGCGATGAAAAAAGCGAAAGCCGGACTTTTCGAGAAAATCGGTTCCTTCGACAGCTGCACCCTGCGCGTCTACGATACGTTCCAAGGCGCCAAGCGGCTGCTGGCCAGCCAAACGCTGCGCTGGTTCGAAACGAATTGACGTCTTGACTCCTAAAAAAAGCGGTTGAGCGGGGATCGTTCCCTGCTCAACCGCTTTATCCTTTAATTCATAAATCCGATCTTCATGGCCAGCCGCTTCAGCAGAACCGCCGCTTGCGCGCGGCTCGTTTGTTCTTGCGGAGCAAAGGAAGCATCGGTCATCCCGTTCATGATGCCCTCGCTTACCGCACGGCTAACGGCGCTTTGCGCCCAGCTGCCGATCGATTGGGCATCGGCGAATGGCTTAAGCGCGTCCGCCGTAACCGGCGATGCTTTCGCTCCGGCGAAATCGAATGCGCGGGCGGCAAGCACCGCCAGCTCTTCACGGCTGATAACGGCATTCGGACGGAAGCTGCCGTCCTCATAGCCTTGAATCAGCCCTGCAGCCGATGCCGCCGCAACAGCGCCGGCGTACCAGTCGGCGGCATGCACATCGGCGAAGGCCGACCCGCCTTGCTTCTCCGTCAACCCGAGCGCCCGCACGAGCAGCGCGGCGAACTCGGCACGCGTCACCGCTTGATCCGGCGCGAACGCGTTATCCGCTACGCCCTTAACGAGCAGCTTGGAAGCGAGCAGCTCGACATCGGCTTGCGCCCAGTGGCCTTTCGTATCGGCGAACGTCTTATTCAATCGGACGACGGCATACATGCTGTTGCCGGTCCGTTTCATAATGACGGTCGTCGTTCCGTTCTCCTGCACGAAACGCGCCGGGACGAAGCTCATCTCGCCCGTTTCCGGATCGATGACGACCGCTGTCGCTTGGTTCGAAGCCGTTTTCGGCAGCGTCAGCGAGCGGGTTACGTAACGCTTGCCGAAATCGGCAAGCTCCAGCTTGCTCGATCCCGCCTGCACCGTCACGCGGAATTCGTACACGTCACCGACGACTTCGCCGCCGGCGGCTTTAACGGCTGCGGCAATCGCGTCCGCGTCCGCTCCGGACTTCTTCTCAAGCGAGATGGTGACCTGAACGTCTCCCGCTTTAGCGCCCAGCGCCTTCGCCAGCGCTTCGGCGTCGATCAAATCCGCCGGCAGCTGGTAGCTGGCAGCCCCTGCTTTTACCGTAAGCAGCGCGCCCGGCACCGCTTGCTCCGCATCGGCCAAAGCCTGTGCGGATACGCTCAGCAGAGCGACTGAGCGAGTGGAAGGCACTTCTACGAATATCTCATTAGCACCCGCGGTTTGTTTGCTCAACGTCTCTACCGCTTGACGCAGCTTCTCGGCATCAACCGTCACCTTTGTAGCCGCTTTGCCGTTCTCGTCCTTTGTTTCGGTTACCGTACCCGATACTTTTACGCCATTCGAAGTCGGCGTTGGCGTCGGAGATGGTGTTGGTACCGACGGGGACGGAGACGGCGTCGATGGCGTCGGATCCGGTGTCGAAGACGGCTGATACGTCATTTGGAACGACTTGGCGTTTGTCTTTTTGCCATCTACATAAACGGCCATCGTGACCGTATTCGCACCTTGCTGCAAGCTCACTTTGCCTGTGAAATCTCCGTTTGCTGCAACCACAGCTGCCATTCCATTCAATTTTACGGCTACGCTCGAACCTATGCCCATCACTTTCACGTTACCCGTCAAATCAACAGTAGCGCTTGTTACGGTCTTGCCTTCGTATTTCAGATACCCGGACAAGGCCGCCGCCCGGATATCGTCCCCTACGCTGTACGTATTGGCCAGCAGCTGACGCTTCGTTCTAACGCCGCTGTCGTCAAGCGCCGAAACGATCATGCCGCCTGCCGGTATCGCGCTGTTGTTATCTTCCGGCACCGTCCAATTCCAGGTGGACGCTTGGGTCTTGTTTACGACCTTCGTCACTTTACCGGTCGCGTCGGTCACAACTTCGACTCCGAATTTATTCGTGCCTGTGGACGTGCCGAATTCCTCGTTGTAAACGTTCATATCTCCCGTATTACGGCTTACGTTATAGTAGCTCGCTTCCAGGAAAGCTTCCGCGTCTCCCGGCTTGCTGATCCCGATCTGGTAATCCTTCACGTAGTTCTCATTATTTACGGAAGCCTTGATAATCGGCCAGTTGGCAAGCGAAGCGTCAAACAGCATCAGCCCGTTCGAGCTGCTCATCGCGTTTTGGAAAATATCCTTTTGCAGCGACGGCGACTGAAGCTTCGTCAAATCCATCCCCGCATAAAGCGGTACTTCTCCGTTCGTCACGATCGTATCGATCGTCAGATAGCGCTGAATTTCCTGAGCCGTTCCGTAATAGGTGCCGACCATCAGGAAGTCGAGGTAATTGATATATCCGGTCTTGTAATACTCATCCGTGTAAACGGACGTGGTCGGGAAGCCAAGTCTAGGGTCATAGCGGAAATCTTTGCTGCCCCAGTGCACGCCGTTCAGGTAATAAGATTCGAACCACGAGCCTACATAAGCGGAGGTTTGAATCGTTCTGCTTTTGTTATCTTCATAGCGGTTGACCAGATCATGCGTTTCCTTCACGAAGCTTTCGATGACGCCGGAACGGAACTCCCACCAGTCTTGAATGAGCGGTCCGTCGGTACGCTTGCCGCTCACGTAGCGGAACACGTCGTCCGGCCATGCGTTGAGCTGCTTGCCGCGTTTCTGCAAGAACGCTTCGAATTTAGCCTTGGTCACTGCGCTGAAATCGGCGGTTTCGTTGTCGTAACGGCCGCGGTCGAGAATGATGCCGTCGACGTCGTAATTTTTCAGCACTTCCTCGAACGTTTTCAGCTGGAAGTCGCGAACCTGATCGTTTGCCGGGTTGACGAACAGCACCTGCGCACCGTTGGCGCTGCCGGCCAGGCCTTTCTTCCCGTAATCGCTCTCACGCAGACGCATGATTTGCCCGTTGTCTTCCGCGCGGAACACCTGCTCCTCCCAATCGAGGTGCTGATCGATCAGCGCGAAGTCCTTCACCGCGATCGAGCCTTCGGCAAATACGTTAAACGCCGCATGCACCTTCAGACCGAGCGCGTGGCTGTGCTTGAGGAATTCCTCCAGCAGGTCAAGGTTCGGATTCGAGCCTCTCCGCTCCGGCGCCGTCATCTCGCTCACATAAGGGCGGTTCGTCAAATCGCTGTTTTTGTACGATACGAAGCCTTCCACGCCCTTGACGTCAAAAGCGACGTCCGTCACGCCGGCATCCTTCGCTTTTTGCAGGAAATCCAGCACGCTTTGGCTCGATTGGAACTTCCGCGCGTTCGACGCTTGATCGACCCACAGAATGACTTGTTTCTCGCTCGTAAGCTTGCGGTTGCTGTAAACGACGAGCGTTTTCTTGTCATGCTGCACGTCGCCGCGCTTCAGCACGATATCCAGATAGTTCGCTCCGGCCGCCAGCGGCGCCTCGAAGCTGAATTTGCCGTCCGGCTGCAGCGCAACCGGCTGTCCGCCAACGGTCACGAGCGCGTTCGTCGGGTTCGTCACCAAGCCCGAAATCGTCGTCTTCGCATCGGCTGTCGTATACATGGCGAGATTGTCGAGCTGCAGACGCGGAATCGTGCCCAGTCCTGTCATGACGGCCGAAACGTCCACCACATCGCCGTTTTTGCGCAGCTTGGCGGTATCGCCCGGCTTGAACTTGGTAGCCAGAAACTTCTTGATGTCGTTGTTCGCATAGTTGCTGTCCTGCGCGATAACGACATAGCCGCCCTGCGGAATCTCAAGATTCGTCGCCGTCGGCGTCCAGGAAGGAACGCCGCTGCTTCCCGCTTGGTTGACCATCTTCGTCACTTTGCCCGATGCATCGACCTGAATGGCCACGTTAACGGCGCCTACCGAGATGCTCGAGCCATATTCGGGCGTAAACAACGCGAAAATGTTGCTGATTCCCGTAATATCCTTGTCGATGTAATCGATTTTCTTCTTCGGTCCTTGCGTCACGATCGTGATGTCCGCCGGAGGCGCTTCGATCTCGATCAGGTCGCTGGACGCCGGCTGATAAGCGAGCGTAACCGTTTGCTCTTGGAGCTGCACGGTTCCCTTGAACAGCTTCACCACGATCGTGTTGAGTCCCGCCGTAAGCGTAACCGTTTGACGGAACGAGCCGTCCGCTTGAATGGCCGCATCGGCGTCGCCGACCTTCACGGAAAGGCCCGCGTCAGCAGTATATTGATGCACTTTGCCCTCGATGTTGTAAGTAGCGGAAGTTACGCTTGTTCCGGACATCGTCTTTAGCTCTAGGCTAGGGTTCAGCAGATCGGATGCTGCTACCGTTTGCCCGCCCTTTTGCAAGGAAATCGTATCCCCGACTTTGAAAGTTTCATATAAACCTCTGCGGAGAAACTTTCCGACCCAGTCGTCGTCGCTTGCAAGAATGACATAACCACCTGGAGGGATGGACACATACTGGTCCGCTTCCCAACCGTTCGGCTTATGCGTCGTGTTGTTGATGCCGCCAGTCGGACCAGCCACCTTGAGCACTTTGCCCTGCGCGTCAACTTGAATTGCAGCATTCGTGTTCTTGACGAAAATGCTGCCAGGCTGCAGCGCAACAGTGGCGGAATCGTTATGTACCGTTGTTCCGCTCGTGTAGACGGCTAAATAATTGCCCACTTGCTTTGGGCTATTCACATTAAAATTGACGTAATTCATCTTAAGCTTCGTATTTCCGTCTTGTGAAACCGCATACACATCCTGCGAAACGGTAGCGCCTCCCGTTCCCGTGTCCGCGGCGGCTGCCGCTGCGAGCGACGGCATCAGCGAGAACAACAAACAGACGATAAGCAGTACGTTCAGCTTGTACGTTCTTTTTCTCATAACTCCACCTTCCCTGTATGTAGTAATAGCTATCGACGCCATTATAGTTGGGAACGTTTTCAGCTTATAGGTGACCGTCATGACCATTTCGTGGCGCATGATGACTTTTTGTTAAACGGGCCGTCGCGGCTGGGCGTAAACGTAACGAAACCGTAATGGTTCCGGCGGTATGCGAAACCAGCCCGGCTTCATGTCGCTCAGGGCCGCAAGACGGAAATACCTTCTTCATAACGAAAAGCCGTCCGCCGTACGTATTGACGTACCGCAGACAGCTTCTGGGCTTCTTACTGCCATAAGTTTCCCGTCCAAGTCGCGCGGCGAAGGAATCAGGGAGATTTTAGCCGTGTTTTTTAGCATCTTGCCGGTTATAACGGATTTTCGAGGCGCTATTTTCAGACCAATCGGCCCCATGAAGAAGAATAGCGGTTTTTCGCGGTCTTATGCAGCCCCTCTAGAGCGGTCTCTCTCCAGAAGTGGCCAGATAACGCCCCCGAAATCCGCTAACGCTCCGAACCAGCCAGCTTACCGAGTAATAAGCACTCGAAAGTCCGCTATCCCGATCACAATCGCACGTACCGTTACCACATGCTGCAGCAGCCGCCGGAAGAGATCCTTCTAACAATTAAGTCCTTATCCCCTAACGAAAAAGCCGCCCGAAGGCGGCCTTGGAGCATGCAGTATCTTCAAACGGCGGACCGATATCGGCGCTACGCCTCCGCTTTAACCGGGCCGAACACCTCGATGGCGGTATACTCATTAGGGGCACAGTCGTTGTCGAAGCGGTATTTTTCCAATACCATGCCGTTCTCATAGGACTCGATCCCCTTGTCCCGGCGGTACTCGGCAAGCAGCCCGTACGGATCCGGCTGCGACCAGGGAAGGGGGCCCTCGTAACGAACGGTTGCATAGCTGGCAGCCGGTATGGTAAAGCCCATCATGCCTTCAGGAATGTCCGCCAGTTCGCTGACCTCCAGGCAGTAGAAATACGTGAACATGACCTCGCAGTTATACCAAGGCGCCCAATAGGTGTCGGGATCGACCGCATGCTTGATGGCGGCCTTATTGTCCATAAACCGCTGCTTCGTTAAGCCGATGTTGCTGAAGACACCCTCCTTGAAAGAAACGTTGACCGGAAAGCCGACCATTATCATCTCGGGAAGCGACACGATCGTCACCTCGCTCGCCTTACCTTCCGCTTGCACCTGCTCGCTCATACACTTCGCTCCTCGTCCGCTATCGTCTAATTAACCGCATGTATGCTTCACCGACAGTCCGCTCGTCTGAGCTGCCTCTCTGCATACCGGCAAGAAATACATGACAATATTTTCTACATATTGGGATAAAACCCTTCTTTAGTGTAAAGAAATGCAACCTTTCTCTTAAGCTGTTACCGGCAGGGTAGCGTCGCCCGGTTCTCGCCGCCCGCTCCTGGATACGACTCCCAGCCGTTGTTGGCGTCGTATGCCGGTAGGTAAGTTACGCTCAAGCGTTCTTGTCCGGCGCCGTAGACGTAGGTGTCGTGCCACTTCGTCGGGTTGGCTTCCGAAGCTACGAGCGGTTCCGGCAGAGCCAAGCTCACGTCGTTCGTATAGTTGAACCCAGTGCTTCTTCTTGTACTGATGCTCCCCAACCGTCGCGCGGACCGCCCGGATGCGTATCCGGATCCGGATTGTTGTTCCCGCACTTCTTCGCCAACCCCGGCGGGATAAAGCCCGGCGGCACAAGGTTACGGTCGGGTCGTAGGCGATGTCGACAGTCATTTTCGCCTGATTTTCGTCTACGTTATACCAAATAGCTTATATTTCGTATATTAAAAGCCGCAGACTTCTGTCAGCGGAAGTTTGCGGCGAAATCTAAGAGAATTCGTTGATATAATTACTGCCCTCCACTTTTAGACTCAACATAGCTAATAGTATTACCGCTTACATCGAGTTCGTAACTTTTAAAGGTAGTGGCCTTTGATTTAGGTACAAGTTCACCTGACTTACCATAGTAATAAGTAACTTTCATCCCTTTTCCATTCGGGAGTTTTTCCAATGTTTCAATTTCAACTGTTGGGTCTTGCTGCTTTATTGGTTCTTTCATCAGAGAGTGGGCTATCTCATCGATCCCAACATTTTTTCGAAAAAACCACTGTTTGTCTCTGCTTTGAAGATTTCCATAATCAAAAACATCTTCATAAAGTAATATTCTAATAGAATCACTTGCAAGTGTCTTATTCTCGAAACAGTTATTATAATCACTCAACATTTGATTTGGAATGTACCGGAAAAAGCCTTTGCCGAACCACATAGCCCAACATGAACCAAACCAGACATCCCCAATAAAATGGGAATGACCCGGATTATATTCAATATCGACTATTTGTCTACCCTTTATTATTGGGCATTGTTTTAACCGAACTCCTTCGATAGACTTATTTCTTAATCTATAGAAATCGGGATCAGTATTGTTTTGCCAAAAGTCATCCTCAGACGAACATGCAAATGCAACAATACCTGATAATTCCGAAAATGCATCTTCTATAAATCGAAAAATTCTATCTTTATTTTGATTAAACAGTTCACCCGTCAAGTTAATGGTAACAAAAGTATGGATATTACTTTTTTTAACAGTTAGCCAATTAGCTCCATCTTCCACCCCTAACGTAAATGGTTTATGAGAAGCTATTTCCCGGAGGATGCCTAAATAAAAGGTAGTTTCACTAAACTTTTTTTTCTTACCTTTTGTTATATTTGTTCCCATCATTTCCGAAGGAACAAACAAGTCCATCTTCTTGAACAATGAGGATACTTTTTCTTCCGTGAGTGACTCACTATCAACCACCAATTTTGAAACAATACTATTCGACATGTCTCCATACTCCTGAACAATTAATGTGATCCCATTATGAATATTGTTAATCTTCTCCATATCAAACCTATCTTTCGTCCCTGCCGAAACCTGGCGATCTACTTCAAAAAAGTGAAATACTACCCAATATAGCTAAAATTAAGCATCTAATTCCAATCAACCTATTTGTTATTACCTGGGGACCGTCCATCGGGATACCGAACTCGTCGTAATGGTAGCGCGCGGAGACGCGGCCGTCCGACCCATCAGACCGATCGCGCTGCCGAGCGCGTCGTTCATGTAGTACAGCGTCTTCGGCGTCACGCCCAGCTCTGCGCCGCCCGCTCCCGGATACGGCTCCCAGCCGTTGTTGGCGTCGTATGCCGGCAAATAGGTTACGCTCAAGCGTTCTTGTCCGGCGCCGTAGACGTAGGTTTCGTGCCATTTTGTCGGGTCGGCTTCCGAAGCAACGAGCGGTTCTGGCAGGGCCAGGCTTACGTCGTTGGTGTAGTTGAACTCCCAATGCTTCTTCTTGTACTGATGCTCCCAACCGTCGCGAGGACCGACCGGATGCGTATCCGGATCCGGATTGTTGTTCCCGCACTTCTTAGCCAACCCCGGCGGGATAAAGCCTGGCGGCACGACATCGTCGCACTTGGAACCGTTATTGCCATTGCCATTGGCGTTTCCGTTGCCATTGCCGTTGCCGTTCCCGTTATCCGGGTTATGGTCGTCCGGGCCGTGGGCGATGTCGACAGTCATTTTCACTCGGTTGCCGTCTCCGTCATACCAGTAGCGCGAAATATCACGTGTCACTGGGTGGAAGAATGGGTTATTCACTTCTGGACATCAAAATATATTAATTTATTTTCTAAATCCAAATAAAAATCTCCAACAAAACTTGCAGACTTTACATAGTCATTGAAGGTTTTACTATATGACCAGTTCTTAGTTGTAAGCCCCAGTGCCTCTTGCGATAATATCGTGTTAACTTTATCAGCTTGTTCCCAATTAAATTGGGTGACAAACTTCGAAAATTCCTCATCCTTTAATACTACATATCCCACTAGACGATATGAAGATGGTCCAATACTTCTATTGCCTCCTATCAGGTGCGTCTGCCATAAACATTTCTCAAAATCACCTAATCGAGGAAATCTTGTTTTTATGGGATCGATATCTGTGCGAATTATTGATTCCTTTAAGTCCCCATCTCGGGCATGGTCATTACTAATATAAAAATAAATCATTGTGGTAATAACTGCCATTGATAATATTGCAATATACAGTACCATCTTTTTCATATTAGTATCTCCACCATATATACGAAATATTTGTGGTCGAGCTAGCCTCCCTATTTTCCATCTGACCGTCCTATGCATTTGTCCATATGTCATAAAGGAATGGGCCCATCCAAGAACGGCAAACCGCCCATTCTCCTCATCTGGAGTGCCAGTTGCGATATCTGACATACCTTTATTAAAATTATATTTGTCGATAGCATGAATTGTAATGTCCATTCTCATATAGCCTTCATCGTCCACCGACGAAGAACCACTCCCCCAAATATGATGAGCCCCAATGGCCTTCTGCCAATTTTCGGTATCCCCATTGGGGATTCCTTCCGCAGAACCTGTTACATCAAAGTAAGATTTTCCACTAACATTGTAGAGTCTTTCCGCTTCAGCTTGTGCTGAAGCTATTTCTCTATCAATAGCGTCTTGGATTACACTATCTTCATAATATGCTTTATCATAGTCAATATATAAGTCTTCCCCTTCTCCTTCTCTATAGTGCTCATAATTAGTGGTGGCATCCACTAAGTCACCTCTAAGCAACTTAGCGCCTTCAGGCGTTTGTGCGCCGCCGGACACAAAGAGCTGCATGCCGCATGCCGTCGCGCTGCCTATCCACGGTTCCGTACCGTAAACGGAATCGATAACCTCATAAACGCTGCCTGTTATCGTTGGAGTATATACTGACCAAGTGACGGACTTCGCAAGATCGCCATCAAGCAACGACGAAAAAAGAAGACCACAAGCGAGCGATTAGTCTCGTTTGTGGTACTTTTATAATTTTATTCGATACCTTCTGTACAACGTTGCTTGATAAAGCGGGCTATCCATCCATCTGCTGTAAAAGGCTCACTTGCTAACCCTTCACTGGCATCGCGGATATCTTCTAGTTTACCCGATGCCCATTCGGACGAAGTGTAAGACGCCAGAGTCAGAGCTTACTTGGCATACGCATACTGGATAAATTAAACCAATTGGTTTTAAGTGAAAACTTAGCATTCCTCAATAACATAAGATTTTACTAATTTAGAATCTTGAAAAAAATATAATCTCTCGCACGTAATACAACGCCAAACTTCATACTGAGGGTCTGGTATTTGGTCTATAGACTCTAGTTTACTTATTCGCTCCCACTCTTTATCGGTATAGATCTTCAACTCAACATCATTAGGAACTCGATGATTTGACAATGTTTCTCCACACTTGCAAGTGAATTTTGACATAGTATCCTCCTACGTTTTATGCATCAATACTATCAGAAGCCGAGGAGTTTCTCCTTATTTGCCCGGAATATATTCCATCATCATCCCATACGTGCAACTTAAATATAGTGTCATATTTTTTTAGTTTGGTCACACTGAAATAATACAAGTCAAATATATGAAGAGCACTAAGATCTTCATCGACCCCATACCTTAGATCCAATATTACTTCCTCAGCTCCTTGCTCATTAATCCCTTTTGCGACGGCAGACGCCTGCCGATTCGAATGTCATACCACAAGAACTGCTTGCCAGTCATACGGCGTATACACGAATCTCGACACAACAAAAGGGCGGTTGATAGAATCCGCCCTTCATCCGTTAAGGTTTCATTTCGCCCGGCGTGACGCCCCAGTATTTGCGGAACACGCGCGTAAAGTGGCTGACGTCCTTGTAGCCCACCATCGAAGCCGCGTCGTACACCTTGGAGCCGCCGAGCAGAAGCTGCTTGGCGCGCTCCATTTTGCGCTCCTGCACGTAGTTCGTAAACGGCTTGCCCATCTCCTGCTTGAACAGCCGGCTCAAATAGGACGAATTGACGTACAGCCGGTCCGCCACCGTGAAGAGCGTAATCTCCTTGTCCATGTCCTGATCGACGATCTCGAGAATTTGCCGTATCGTCTTGTGCACGGCGGATTTCCGTTCCGACTGCCGGCTTTCGACCATACGGGCGACGATCCGCTGCAGCCATGCGTACGCCTGCTCCTTCTCGGCAAGCGCATGCAGGTTGTGGAAATAAGCCGCGTCATCCCCCGCTACCTGCTGCAGCGACCAGCCTTGACGCTGGATCATCCGCCCGAGCAGACCGCTTACGTAATACAAATGTTCGCGTACGGCGTCGGCCGAGTGCGCGTTCTCCACCCCATGAATCCACAGCTCGCCGAGAGCGGTGGACACCTTGTTCTCGTCGCCGGTTTCGAAGCCGATCTCCAGCTCCTTCTCTCGATCCAGCGAAGGTGCGGAGCCGCTGCCGGTCCCATATTCCTCCCGGTACGGAATGGCGAGATCGCTGCCGTGCACGAGACGGGCCTGCAGCGCTTTCCCGGCTTGCCTATACAGCTTGCTTACATCTTCGCGCATGCGCGTGCTTCCGCTGATGCCGGCGCTTGCGGTCACCTTGAGGCATTGCTTGAACACGTTAAGGAGCTTCGTTGCCGCCGCCTGCACCTGCAGCAGCGCTTCGTTCTCGGATAACGCGTCCGCAAGCGCGAATATGACCGCCGTTTTTCCTTCCGCATCGGCGCATATCCAGCATAGCTGGGAGGCAAAGCATTCGCGGGCGATACTGTTGAGCGAGAAACGCAGCAGCGGCTCATCCTCCGGCAAAAAGCGCTCTTCCCCTTCGCCCAGCGGATCCATATCGAACAGCGCGACTGCATACATCGCTTCGGCAGGAAGCTCGATGTGCAGCTCGCGGCTGCGCAGCTCAATCTCCCAAGACGCATAGTTGCCGGCAATCCAGCTCTGCAAGAACATATCCTGCAGATGCGGCAAATGCTCCTTCCATTTCACCTGCAGCTCGGACTGGCTGTGCCGCCGCTCCAGCTCCATGCGAAGCTGTTCGGCCGCTTCCGTAACGGCCTGCAAAATATCCGTGTCGCCTGCAGGCTTGAGCAAATATTTGCTGACGCCGAGCTCCATCGCCGTTTGCGCATAAGCAAAGTTGTCGTGGCCGCTTAGAATGACGCATTTCATATCCGGATCCTGCTCCCGCACCTTGCGTACGAACGTCAAGCCGTCCATATGCGGCATTTGAATATCGAGCAGGATGAGATCGGGCCGCTTCAACTCGATCAGTTGCAGCGCTTCGACCCCGTTCGCAGCGAGACCTACGACTTCGATTCCGTTCCGCTCCCACGGTATTTTCTCGGCCAAGCTCGTACGCAGCCGCAATTCGTCTTCGACGATCATCAGATTCATGATGGCTTGTCTCCCCTTCCGCTGCGCTTGACAGTCTAAGCTTTGACCTTTCGTTTTCCCCCGAAATCGTCAAAACCGCTTATTCCATTCAAGCGATTCCTGATGTATCCTCCAAACATTTGTCCAGCGGCAAACGAATCGTTACCACCGTTCCTATGCCTTCTTCGCCTTCGATGACAAGCTCGGCCTCATCGCCGTAATACATTTTCATTCTGGCGGCGACGTTGCGCAAGCCGAACAAGTCCCCTCCGCCGGAGCCCTCCCCGAAGGGCGTCAGCTTCAGCGGCGATTCCTTGAGCTTATCGAGCGTGCTGCGAATGTAGTGCAGCCGCTCCGCGGGAATCCCCTTCCCGTTATCCCTCACCTGCAGCACCAGCTTATCGTCCTCGATGCGGGCGGCAATCCACAGCATGCCTCCGCGGTCCATCGCTTCGAGTCCATGCAAAATCGCATTTTCGACAACCGGCTGAAGCAGCAGCTTGAGCACCTGAACGTCCCTGCTTTCTTCCGCTACCTCGTATTCGACCGCAAAATGCTCCGAAAACCGGATCTGTTGGACCCGTAAATAGTAATGCAAATGATCGATCGTTTCGCTTACCGTAAACGTCTCTCTGCCCTTGCTTAGGCTTAGGCGGAAAAACTTCGACAAATTCAATACCATTTCGCTGATTTCATCCGCGTCGTAATCCTTCGCGGCCCAGTAGATCGAGTCCAGCGTGTTGTACAGGAAATGCGGATTGATCTGCGACTGCAAAAACTTCAGCTCCGTCTTCGACATCCGCAGCTCCTGCTCGTAATGCCCCTGAATGAGCTGGAGCTGGTCCTCCGCCATCTGATTGAAGGCGCCGGTCAAATAACCGAGCTGGTCCTTCCGGTTGTTCTCGAGGCGGATGTTCAGATTGCCCAGCCGCATCTGCTTCATGCCGTGGGCCAAGCTCTCGAGCGGCGACGTGATGTTCCGGTAGATGACCCACGCGATCCAGAAAGCAAGCAGCACGCTGATGCAAATGATGATGATCGTGAAAATCTGAAGCTGTTGGGTTTCCCGCCTGAGCTCCTCCATCGGCTGCACCATGACGACCGACCAGTTGCTTTGACGCGATTTCGCCCGGATCATGCTGAGCTGCTCGCCCGTATCCTGCGACGTTTTCACGAGCATGTCCTTGTTATCGTCGTCCCATTCCGGCGGCAGCACGTTGCTGCTCGTCCCTACGACAAGCTTTTTGCCCACGTACAAATAAATTTGCGCCTTCTGCGAAGGCAGCAGCGCGCTGGTCAGCTTCAGCAAAGTGTCGCGGTTGATCGTAAAGATGACGAGGTTCGGCTGCCGCTGCTGGTTATATACGTCCATCGCCCGGACAAGCGACATGTTATTGATGCTGTACAACCCATTAAAATCGTTTTTGGCGTATTTTTCCGCCTCTTCCTTCGTCGGCAGGATGAGCTGGTTGCCCCCGTTCGCTTCAATGCTGCTGCGCACCCAGTCGTATTGCTGGACATTCTCCATCTGCTGGCCGCCGAAATTCGAGGAAACCAGCATTCCCGTAGGCGCATGCAGAACCGAAATGTGCGACAAGATCGGATTGATCGCGCTGATGTTGGACACTTCCCGCATCAAATGCGAAAATTCCAGTATCGCGCCCGGCGTCAAGTCCGTTCCGACGCGGTTCAGCAGCTTGATCAAATTTTGATCCGAGGCGATCTGCGTGGACAGGGCATCCACGTTCTGCATCGCGAGATCGACGTATTCGATGGCCGAGGTCAGCGCCCCTTTGGTCCGCTCGCCGATCTGCTTTTCGAGCGTCTGCTGCGACCGGATGTTGGCAAACAAACTGATCGCGACAAGCGGCAGCAAGATGAGCAGAAAATAACAGGTCAGCCGCACCTGGATATGCTGCGTAAACTGCTTGTACAGCCATGCGGGCAATTTTCCCATTCCGCTCCCCCCTTCATAATCCCCACATAGTGAAGCCAATCCTTCGAAGCATATTCCTTCCTAGACGAACGATAGAGAGGATCGCCTTTACCTTTGCCCGTTAAAGCGGTCATGCTTCGATTGTTTCTTCCATAAAAAGGTTGCTCTTCGGTTACTTGGCTTGACGCCGGCTGTACCACTCGTTGACCTCGCGGGTGATTTCGTCTCCGCCTTCGCGATACCAGCGTTCGACGAATACGTCGAATTCCGATAAAGGCGCTACACCGAGCACGATTTTCGTAAACGTGTCTTCCTGATCCTTCAGCAGCCGGGCATTGTATTTGCCCATCGCTTGCGTAGGCGTTCCGGTAAATTTGGTGCGGATTAAGTTGAGCTCGATCCGCTGCAGGTTGTCCCACAGATTGAACTGCTCGCCCAGCGAATCGAGGCGGTCTTTACTGACGTCGGGCTCGATCGTATCGGCAAGCGCGCTGTAAATGCCCCGGTAGTAATGCTTCGT
The DNA here is from genome assembly GCF_046244365.1 of Paenibacillus litoralis. Classification (NCBI taxonomy): domain Bacteria; kingdom Bacillati; phylum Bacillota; class Bacilli; order Caryophanales; family Paenibacillaceae; genus Paenibacillus; species Paenibacillus litoralis. The sequence goes on from NZ_CP176395.1 coordinate 7,516,712, forward strand.
ATGCTCGGCGAAATTGGTTACCATTTTGCCGTCCTCTTTCGTCCAAATTTCATTCTCGAAGCCGAGCTTCAGATCGCGGTGGCCCTTGCCCCCGATAAAATTCAGAAACCGGATGACCCCTTCGCCGTTCTTGCTCGCCGCCGGGATGACATTATACGAACGGACGATACTCATGTCGTACGTCCCTTTGCTGCCGTTCGCGCCGACCGGGAAGTCGAGCGGAATCCAAACCGCCTTAGGGTCCCTTTTGCGGTTGGTTTCGATCGGACCTCTCGTATCCGACCAGGCCGCCGAAAACAAGCCGACCTTGCCCGATGCGATTTTTTCCTGGAAATTTGCCGACTTGTTAAGAGGAAACTGCGGATCGAGGAGATTTTCCGCATAAAGCTTAGACAAGAAAGCGAGCGCTTCCTTCGTCTCCGGCAAAGTCGCGCCCGAAACGAGCCGACCGTCCCGCTCCAGCCAAGCCGACTGCATGATCTGCGTGCCGAAGGCGCCGAAGATCGGGGCGGTGCGTCCGAGCCGTTCCAAGATCGCAAAGCCGATGGTGTCGTTTTGGCCGTTCCCGTCCGGGTCTCTATCCTTGAACGCCTTCATGACCTCATAATATTCTTCGAGCGTTCTTGGCGGCTTCAGCCCCAGACGGTCCAGCCAGTCCTTGCGTATATACATGATTTCGGCGCCCTTCACCTCGTTCAGGCTCGGCACCGCATAAATATGTCCGTTAACCGTTACGTTCTCCCACGCCTCCTGCGGAATCCGTTCCTTCAGCTCCGGGCCGTAACGGTCGATCAGATCGTCAAGCGGCATAAGCGCATTCCGGTTTACGTAGTTGATGAACCAGGACGGGTTCGGCGCGTTCAGCATGTCGGGAAGCTCGCCGGACGACATGATGACGTTCAGCTTGTCGTCGTAGCCGTCGATCGGCGGCAGCGTTACTTTGACGTCCAAATTCGTATTTTGTTCGATATAGTCCAAGTATTCGTTATGATTTTCGTCCGTGCCGGCGGGAAACGTGCTGCCTTGGCTGTTGGCGACGATATTGATCGTCATACGCTTGCCGGCGTCCTTCGCAACCGGGAACTTTACCGCGGGCGTCTGGCCGCCAGGCGAGCCTGTCATTTCGCAGCCCGCCAAAAGTCCGGCGCCGACTACCGGCAGCATGCATACGGCTGTAAACCGTTTGATCGACATAATCAAGCGTCCTTCCCTCTGTCCGACCTCGAACCGCAAGCGATCCGTATCCCTTCATTGTAGTCTTTTCGCAAGGGCAACACCAGTGGATACCGATGACATTGTCATGTCGGCTCATGACAACCGTGCGGCTTCCGCGGTTTACGGGTCCCGTGTCGTCTTGCAGCCTGCAAACGCCTATACAGGTCACCGATTGACCAGAGAAAGTCATTATTGTCGCCTACCTTTTCCAATCGGCGCGGGCTAAGATGAAGGTTGATTATCTCAACTCTGGGGGGAGAGGCAACCATGAAAACATTAGTAAATGACAGGCTGGAAGCGTTTGTCCAAAAGCCCGCAAGCCATGGCTATCAAGACGCCTATATGCTAAAATATGAAGGAACTAGGATGGAAGCGGAAGGGATTCGCGAAAGCCGTCAAACCTTACGGAACAAGGCTGTTTCGTTCGGGGGGTGGCGCGGATGAATCGGGAGCTTCATGCAGATATCGCCATTATCGGCGGCGGTACGGGCGGCTTTGCGGCTGCGCTGGCCGCTCTGACTGCGGGTAAAACCGTCATCATGACGGAGGAAACCGACTGGATCGGCGGTCAACTGACCAGCCAGGCCGTTCCGCCGGACGAGCATCCGTGGATTGAGAAATTCGGCTGCACACGAACGTACCGGCAGTTTCGCGAGGGCGTCCGCTCGTATTACCGGAACCATTTTCCGGTTACGCAAGAGGCTCGCGTCAACGTGGAATGGAATCCGGGCGGCGGCATCGTCAGCCGTCTTTGCCATGAGCCGAGAGCCGCGCTTGCCGTACTGGAGCAGATGCTCGCTCCTTATTTGCACGGCGGACAGCTTACGCTGCTCCTTCGGCACGAACCGGTTTCCGCCGAAAGCGAAGCGGACAACGTTCGTGCGGTGACGGTGCGCAGCCTCGAGTCCGGAGCTCAAACGGTCATTACGGCGCCTTATTTCCTCGATGCGACGGAATGCGGGGACCTGCTTCCTCTCGCAGGCGTCGAATATGTGATCGGCGCGGAGTCGAAAGCTCAAACGGGTGAACCGCATGCGCTGGACGAAGCCCGTCCGATGAATATGCAGTCGTTTACGTACTGTTTCGCCATGGATCATCTGGAAGGCGAGGATCATACGATCGAGAAGCCTCGCGATTATGCCTTTTGGCGCGATTACAAGCCGGACTTCTGGCCCGACAAGCTGCTGAGCTGGAGCGGCGTCAAGCCGCATACGCTGGAGACCGTCCGTTACGAGCTGTTCCCGGACGGCAAGTCGTTCCCGCTTTTCAACTACCGGAAAATCGCGGACAAGTCGCATTTCGCGCCCGGCACGTACCGCAGCGATATTTCGCTCGTCAACTGGCCGCAGAACGATTACTGGCTCGGACCGATCATCGACGTCAGCGCGGAAGAGAAAGCCCGCCATCTCGAGCAAGCCAAGCAGCTCAGCTTGTCGCTCTTGTACTGGATGCAAACCGAAGCGCCTCGTCCCGACGGCAAGGCCGGCTATAAAGGCTTGCGCCTGCGCCCCGACGTTGTCGGCACGGAAGACGGATTGGCGAAATACCCGTATATTCGGGAATCGCGCCGGATCCAAGCGGAATTTACGGTGCTCGAGCAGCATGTCGGAACCGCGATCCGCGACGAGCGCCAGGCGGAACGTTTCGCGGACTCCGTCGGCATCGGCTGCTACCGGATCGATCTGCATCCGAGCACAGAAGGACGCCATTATGTCGACGTATCCAGCCTGCCGTTCCAGATTCCGCTCGGGAGTCTGATTCCAGTGCGCATGAACAATTTGCTGCCCGCCTGCAAAAACCTCGGCGTCACGCATATTACGAACGGCTGCTACCGGCTTCATCCCGTCGAATGGAATATCGGCGAAGCAGCCGGCTATCTCGCAGCGTTCTGCCTGGAGCGGGAAGTATCGCCGCGGGCCGTGCGCAATCAGGCCGATTTGCTGGCCGACTTCCAGCGGACGCTTGCGCAGCGCGGTATCGAGCTGGCTTGGCCGGCGACCCGTCCCGTATAAGCAAGCTTCATGCTTTGCGCTGACGCCGTGCGAATCCCTGACTAGCGGCTTCCATCATCCAATCGTTTATCGACTAGAAAGAGGTGCTTTTTTTCATGAGCCAAAAAATTCGTATCGGCGTCATCGGCGCAGGATCCATTTCCGAATCCCATCTCGGCGCTTACGCCAAAAATTCGGAAGTCGAACTCGTCGCGATCTGCGACTTAAACGAGGAACGCGCCCGCGCGAAAGCCCAAAAGTACAACATTCCGAACGTATACACGGACTATCATAAACTGCTGGAAGACGGCAGCATCGACGCTGTAAGCGTCTGTACCTGGAACAACACGCACGCGCCGATCAGCATTGCCGCGCTGAATGCCGGCAAAAACGTGCTCTGCGAAAAACCGCTTTGCAAAACGGTCGAAGAAGCTTATGAAGTGGAAGCTGCCGTCAAGAAGAGCGGCAAAACGCTGCAAGTCGGCTTCGTCCGCCGCTATGCGTCCAATACGCGCATCGTGAAGGAATTCTTGGAGAACGGCGACCTTGGCGAGATCTACTACGCGAAGGCTTCCTGCATCCGCCGTTTCGGCAACCCGGGCGGCTGGTTCGCGGATACCGAGCGCTCCGGCGGCGGACCGATCATCGACATCGGCGTCCACGTCATCGATCTTTGCTGGTACCTGATGGGCCGTCCGAAGGTCAAAACGATCAGCGGCAACACCTACAAGAAACTCGGCAACCGTTCCCACATCGAGAACTTGGCACAATACAGAGCGGCCGACTACACGCCTGATGCGAACGACGTTGAGGATATGGCCAATGCCCTCATCCGTTTCGAGAACGGCGCGTCGCTTCTCGTTGACGTCAGCTTCACGCTGCACGCGAAGAAAGACGAAATCACCGTCAAAATGTACGGCGACAAGGGCGGCGTCGAGCTCGAGCCGGAACTGAGCTTCATCACCGAGAAATACAACACGATTCTTAACATCGATCCGCAAATCAACAACAAAGGCTTTGATTTCATCGCCGGCTTCCAAGACGAAATCGATCACTTCATCGATACGTGCTTCGGCCGCAAAGAAACGCTCAGCCCTGTTCAGGACGGCGTCGAGATGATGAAAATTTTGTGCGGCATTTACGAGTCCGCCGAAAAAGGAACGGAAATTTCGTTCTAATACGGCGGTTTACAAAAAGGCTGCTCTTCAAGCGATATGCTTGAAGGGCAGCCTTTTTCTCATAGTTACGGATATGCATGAGCAACCGGTTACCCGTTAGGTGTGTTTACCGAATGGACTACCGTTATAAATAACCATAACAGCAGGAATGGAATAAGGCATGCTGCTGCAACGATGAGGACAAAAACGTTATGGCTTCGTTTATTTTTCATCGTCCAAAGCCTCCTGCCGAACAAGTAGAGAGCCGCTTGAGAAGATCGTTCAGCCTTTTTGCCGGTATTCCTCCGGGGACAGCCCTACGATGGACCGGAAATCTTTAATGAAATGAGAATGATCGTAATAGCCCAGATCGATGGACAGATCCAGCCAATCCCGCACCTCTCCCCGATCGATCCTCTCGGCCGCATCGTGAAGCCGCCAGCGCTGAATGACCGATTTCGGGCTTACGCCCACATAACGGTCGAACAATCGCTGCATCGTCCGTTTGTTCATGCCGGTCAGCCGGACCGCATCCTCCACCTTCACGACGGTTCGATCGTCCTTGATGGCATTGACGATACCGTTTACGAGCTCGACGTTCGGATCGCGGTCCGGCAGCCGTTCGGCGAGAAACGCATCCGTCCTCTTCACCATTCGTTCGTCATCCGGCTGCCCCAAAATTTCCGACTCCAGGGATCCGGCGCCGATTCCGAATACCTCCTCAAAGCCGATGGAACCGCCGGTCAGCATGGACACGGGCGCCTGCAGGAACGGATAGAAGCCGCCGGGCTTGAATTTGACGCCAACGACCCAGCCCTGCTCCTGCAGCAGATGAGCGGATGTCTTTCTGGCTACGCCGTATATCCGCGTGTTGTCCGGTTCAACGATTAGATTGACGTTCGGATAAGCGATCAGAGTCTGGGGATAGGGCTCCTGGCCGCGCAGATCCCACCTGACGATCCAATAGTGCTGCACAAAATATCCCGTATCCGGGGATGGCTGATATCTTGCCAGCGAGAACTTCCGTTCCCCGGCAGCCGGATGAAGGAGGCCCTTCGGCAGCTTGTCCGTCGTTAAGGTCATGAACATTCCTCCTGTCGCTTTCTTGCCGTTTCTCCCTATATTAAAAGTAACAGCCGAAGCATCCGATTACAATTCCATTCTATGGTGCGGTGCCTCCGACGCTCAACAGCGGAGGTGCGGCGCGGCACTTCCGGCGCTCAACAGCGGAGGTGCGGCGCGGCGCTTCCGGCGCTCAACAGCGGAGGTGCGGTGCGGCGCTTCCGGCGCTCAACAGCGGAGGTGCGGTGCGGCGCTTCCGACGCTCAACAGCGGAGGTGCGGCGCGGCACTTCCGACGCTCAACAGCGGAGGTGCGGCGCGGCACTTCCGACGCTCAACAGCGGAGGTGCGGCGCCGCACTTCCGGCGCTCAACAGCGGAGGTGCGGTGCGGCGCTTCCGGCGCTAACTGGAAAATATACAGCTGAATTTGACAATTTGGAGCGTTACATCCGACTTAAATGGAAAACCTCCAGTTAAAATGCGCTATTTTTCCTAAAAGGGCGATTTTTGCGTACATGAACTGGAGGATTTCCAGTTACTTCTGCTGACCTTGCCGGAGCAATCAATCTAACTACAGGTTTTCCAGTTCAGTTCTCCCCTTGAGAGGGGGGCAAACAGCCCAACCACAAGAGGGGCCATCCTGTTGCTCTCCCTCGCGGTGAGCCGACAGCCCAACCGTAAGAGGGCCATCCTGTTGCTCTCCCTCGCGGTGAGCAGACAGCCCAACCGCAAGAGGGGCCATCCTGTTGCGCTTCCTTGCGGTGAGCCGACAGCCCAACCGCAAGAGGGGCCATCCTGTTGCGCTTCCTTGCGGTGAGCCGACAGCCCAACCGTAAGAGGGCCATCCTGTTGCTCTCCCTCGCGGTGAGCCGACAACCCAACTGCATGGAAGCCTGTATTATTTTCGCCCACCTTCGGGCACATAGGCAGCCCAGCTGTGCCGTTTATCGCACTCAAAAAGCCTCGACCCGACTCACAACGGGACGAGGCTTCCGGGCTTGCGCCCTACTCCTCCGACCGGTTCCACAGCCGGCGCATTTCCTCGCTCGTGTCGAGCAGCTCGCGCAGCGTGCCCTCCGCTTCGATGCGGCCGTTCTTGAGCACGATGATGTGATCGGCTTGCGACAACGCCGCTTTGCGGTGCGACACGACGAGGCATGTCGCCTTGCGGGCGGCGAACAGCCGCTGCCACAGCTTCTGCTCGGTTTCCACGTCGAGCGCGCTGGACAGATCGTCGAACACGAGCAGCTCGGCGCCGCGAACGAACATGCGCGCAGCCGCCGTACGCTGCGCTTGACCGCCCGACAGCTTTACGCCGCGCGGACCGATCACGGTTTCGAGGCCTTGCGGCAGATTCGCCAGATCGCTCTCCAGCACGGCCGCGTGAACCGCTTCCTGGAGCGCGGCATCGTCGCCCTCCAGCCCCAGCTGGATGTTCCGCTGCAGCTTATCGCTGTACAAGCGCGGCACCTGCGGCGTATAGGCGCTGCGCGGCGGGACGAAAAAGTCGCCCGGCTCCGCGACCGTGCCGCCGTTCCAGCGGATGTCGCCGCCGTCCTTCGGCAGCAGTCCTAGCAGCGTGCGGACGAGCGTCGTTTTGCCCGAGCCGATTCGTCCGGTCACTACCGTGAACGAATGCCGCGGAATGTGCAGATCGACATTCTCGATGCCACGCCCAGTACCCGGATAACGGTACGTGAGTCGCGTTGCTTCGAGGAGCTCAAGCCGATCCCCTTCCTGCACCGCCGGCTGCTCCGGCGGGGGAAGCTCGCCCCGCAAATACAGCGGATTGGCCTCCGCCAGCTTCTCGGCCGGCGCGCCCTGCAGCAAAGCGATCATCCGGTCTTTGGAAACCTCGCTTTGCTTGTAATAGGCGATAAACTTGCCGAAGTTTTGAATGAATTGGGTAACGAACGTCAAGTAATAGACGAACAGAGCGAAGTCGCCGACCGTGAAGCTGCCGTCCTGCATCGATTGCGCCGCAAGCAGCAGAATGAGCCCGGTCCCGATATTAACCGTATTCGTGAAGACCGAATCCAGCAGCTGCGTAAACATTTTATCCTTGACGATCGAGTGCCGCCTGCGGTCGTTCAACTGCTTGAAGCGGCCGATCATCCGGTCCTCGGCGCCGGCAACCTGAATCGCCTGCACGTTGCCGAACATTTCGCTGATCGCCCCCGTCACCTGGCTTGTCGCTTCGCGGCTCGCCGCACGGTACTTCTGCAAGCGGGCGGTCGACAGCTGGGCTAGCGTCACGACCACGACCAGCGGCATGAACACCCAGATCGTCAACTGGGCGTTGATATCGATGAGAATGGCGAACGAGACGGCCGCGAAAACGAGCATCCCGAACGCGTCGACGGACCAGCTTACCGCCTCCTCCACCTGCTCCACGTCGTCCCGGAAGCTGCTGATCGCTTCCCCCGGCGAGCAGGGAATCGCCCTTGCCCCCGGCTCCTTGAGCACATGCTTCAGCATGTTGCGGCGGAGCAGCGCGCCGATCCGGAAGCGGAACTGGACGTCCGTTATGAAGCCGAAAATGATCAGGATCGAGCGCCCGACAGCGGCCGCGATCAAGAGAGCAATAACGGCGCCGACGCTAAAGCCGTAAGCCGAGCTTCCGGTCAGCGTGTCGAAAAATTGCTTGGTTATCCATCCCGGCGCAATCGGCGCCAAATAAATGAGCGTCCACGCTATCGCATTTCCTATATACAAGACAGGCCGGTAGCGGAATAATCGCAAGAGAAACGAAAACGTGCTCATGCCAACACCTCCTCCATGCCGGTCGCCAACATGCGGCTGAACCGCGTGTTCCCGTCCCCGGCAAGCGTCCGGCGGTCGCCGTGCTCGGCGATGCGGCCCTGCTCCAGCACGAGAATATCGTCCACGCGCTGAATGGTGGCAAGCCGGTGCGCGATGATGATGCAGGTGCGGTTATGAAGCAGCTTGCTCACCGCCGCCTCGATCTTCTGTTCCGTCACCGGGTCGAGACGCGATGACGCCTCATCGAGGATGACGAGTCCGGGATCGGAAAGAAAGACGCGCGCAAAGGCGAGCAGCTGCGCTTCCCCGGCTGAAAGCCCCCCGCCGCCCGATTCGAGCATCGTGTCGAGTCCTCCCGGCAGCGAGCGGTACCAGTTCCCCAGCCCCAATTCCTCGAGCACCTCCACAATGTTCCCGTCGGCGATCGAATCGTCGAAGAAGGTCAGGTTATCCCTCACCGTACCCTGAAAAATTTCAATCTGCTGCGTCACCATGCCGACGCGCTGCCTTACCTCGCGGACATACGGATCGCGGATATCGACGCCGCCCAAATAGATGCCGCCTTCGCGCGGATCGTAAAACCGGAGAAGCAGACGCGCAAGCGTCGTTTTGCCGCTGCCGGTGCGGCCAAGCACGCCGAGCGAGCGGCCGGGCCGAAGCTCGAAATCGATGCTGCCGAGCGTCGTCGCATTGTCTTCGTATCCGAACGTCACGCGGTCGAAACGAACCGACAGCGCGCCTGGAGGCAGCTCCGCTCCCGTTCCCTCGCGAATCGCCGACTCCGTCCCCAGCAGCTCCTGCACCCGTACGATACTGGCGTCCGCCTTTTGCAAATCCTCCATCTGGGTACGTATCTTTTCAATCGGTTTGGCCAGCAGCTCCGTGTAATAGAAGATCATATACACCGTACCGATCGTCATTGCTCCCTTGTGCCACATATAGGCGCAAATGGCGAAGGCGACGGCATTGCCGATGGCGAATACGATGAGCGTCGTGATCCACATGGAGGCAAAGCCGAAAAACGCGCGGATGCGAATCGGCAGCCACTTGCGCAGCAGCTCGTGGAACCGGTGCATGACGTAGCCCGTAGCGCCGTTCGCGCGCGTATCTTCGGTGCCTTCCAAATGCTCGCCCAGAAAGCCGTAAAACTCGGCGCTCATCTGACGCATTTTGCCCCAATACGGCGCGGCGAATTTCCGGATGTATTGAATCGACCATATGGCCAGCACGACGAAAAAAAACATGCCGAGCCCGATCTGCCAGCCTTCGACGAACAACAGCACGAGGATGCCGAAAACAAGCAGAAGATTGGTCATCAGCGAAATGACGAAGCTCGAGAAAAAGTTGGCAAGCGCGTTAATGTCGCCGTCCACCCGTTCGATCAGCTGTCCGGACGTATGCCCTTTGTGAAACGACATGTCGAGCCGAAGACAGTGGGCAGCCACGTCGCCGCGGAGCTTGTTGGTTGCGAACCAGCCGACGTTCTCGCTGATGTAGGTTGCCGCTACCGTAACGCCTTGATGGATAAGGGAAACGCCGATAAACAATATAGCCGCGTATAGGAGCGCCCGCGGACGCGCCTCGGATTGCGCCGTATCGATGAAATAACGGATGATTTGCGGGTTGATCAGCTGCAGCGCGATCGTCAGAAGCAGCAGCGCCGAAAGCGCTATGATGCTCTTCCATTGGGGGCGCAAGTAGCCATAAAGCAGCTTCACATATTGGCGAAGCGGAATTTTGCGGGACATGCTCCTGTACTCCTTTCTCGGTCGCGCCTCGGGCGCACAAAGCGCTTCAGGTCTTTTATCCGTCTACTTTAGAGGATTGTTCGGAGAGCGTCAATTGAAAAAATCGTTATAATAAAGGTCAAGCGATCATCCATGGTCTTAAAAAAAATCCGCCGATTCACCCGGATACGCCGGGTAATTCGAACGGATTTTTAGGGCTGCCTGCCGTGCCGCTTACTGCCGGCGCGCAATCGTCCCGACGCGCTCTGGGAGCTGCATACGGGGCAAAAGGTTAGCGGGGCTAACGTTTAAAGTGGTGAACCTGCTCCCGCAGCTTCTCTGCGGTTTCTGTCAGCACCGTAACGGCGGACAGCATGTCCTCTACCGAGGCAAGCTGCTCTTCCGTAGCCGCCGACACTTGCTGCGTGCCGGACGCCGATTGCTCCGCGATGCTCGCGATGACGCGAACGGATTGCTCGACCTGCTCTGCGCCGGAAACCAGCGTGCCGATATCGGCCGCCGATTCCTCCATCTGCTTCGCGACCTGCTGCACCGCGTCGCGAATATGCGCGAACGAGCCGCCGGCCGTCTGCACGGCGCCTATTCCCGTCGCAACCTCGCGGGTTACCTCGCTCATCGATTGAAGCGCCAGCTCAAGCTCGCTCCGTATCGCTTCGATTAAATCGGCGATCTGCGAGGTCGAATCCGCGGATTCCCCCGCAAGCTTGCGGATTTCCGTCGCTACGACGGCAAAGCCTCTCCCGTGCTCGCCGGCCCGCGCCGCTTCGATGCCCGCGTTCAAGGACAAAATTCGGGTCTGATTGCTCATATCGGTAATGACCGACACGATATTGCCGATCTGCTCGGAACGCTCGCCCAATCTCGCCACGATGCTTTCGAGGCTTTGCACGGTTGCGCGGATGGCGTCCATTTGGCCGGTCGTCGCCGCCATCGTTTCATTGCCTTCCGCGGCTTTCACGGAAGCGTCCGACGCCAGCTCGGCCACCTGCTCCGCATGCCTCGTGATGTTGCGCACGCTGCCCGTCATCGCTTCGATCGCATGCGCGCTGTCTTCCACGCGCTGCGTCTGGTTCTCCGCGCCAAGCGCCACCTCCTGAATCGTCTCGGCGATTTGGCGGCTCGCCTGGCTCGTCTCCGACGTTCGGACGGACATCTCCTCGGCGGAAACGGCCAGCCGGTCGGAGGTGTGCACGATTTGATCGATGAGCGCCCGCAAGCTGCTCGCTACTTTGCGGAACGACTCGGTCAATTGACCGATCTCGTCGTGCGAGCGGGAAGGCTCGATCTCAACCGTCAAATCCCCTCCCGCGAGCGTCAATGCCGCGGCGTTCAACCGTCGGATCGGGCGGATAATCCTGCGTATCATATACCATGACAGCAGGCTTGTGATGACAAGGAGGCCCGCGCTGACGAAGAACGTGATATTCGATACTTCCTGCGTCCGGACCAGGCCCTGATCGTAATACTTTTCGACTTCGTTCTTAAGCAGGTAGGAATCGTTGACGATCCCGAGCGTACGGATCGACTGGCGTTTGATCTCGGTGCCGTCATTCGCGCTCGACGCCTTGTCGAAGGCGGCCTTCAGCTCTTTAAATTTACCGCTCATGCGCGATAAAATCGCGGTTTGCTCGGCAATCGTCAGCTTCGTCTGCAGCGCATCGATCCGCTCGCCCACCCGTTTCAGCTTCTCCACCGCGTCGTAGGCGTTCGCGCCGCTCAAATTGCCGGAATAGCTGCTTAACGCAAGCTGGGCGGCTACGAGACCGCCGTTTACCTGCTCCACTTCAAGGAGCAGCCGTACGTCTTCTGCTCCCGTATCCTGAATTTGCTTAATTTCGAGGTTCATATAAACGACAACCGCAACCGCAAGGACAAGCGGAAGCAGCGCGTTGAGCAATAATTTCACGTTCAGATTCAAAAGGACACCTCATTCATTCCTTGTTTTCGCTTGCCGGGTTACTTCGAGTTCACCGTAATTTTTCCTGAAATTATGTCCTTAGTGAGGCTGTCGAGCTGTCCCTTTTCCTTCTCGCTTAACGCGGTCACCCGAACCTGCGCTAGCCCGACTCCGTTTTCTTTGAGGCCCAGCTCGATATGCTTGGTCGACAGCTTACCTTCCTTCACCAGCGTTTCGGAAATCAAGTAGATCGCCTTGTCGATATGCTTCAGCATCGAGCTGACGACCGCCTTTTCGGCTGCAAAAAACTGGTCGCTATCCACGCCGAACGCAAGTTTTCCTTTCGCCTCCGCTTCCTTGAGCGCGCCGACACCCGTAAGGCCGGCTGCCGGATAGACGGCGTCGACGCCTGCCTGAATCATTTTGCGGGCGATGGCCGTCCCTTTCTCTACGCTGCCGAAATCCTCGGCGTATTCTTCGGCAATCTGCACCTTCGGATTTACCGTCAGCGCTCCCTGCTTATAGCCGGCGCCGAACTTATGAATAAGCGGGACGTTCATTCCCCCGATAAAGCCGATCTTATTGCTTTTCGTCTTCAATGCGGCGAGCGCACCGATCAGGAAGCTTCCTTCCTCTTCCTTGAACGTCAGCGAGACAACGTTAGCCGCTTCTGAGACGCTGTCGATCAGCACGAACTGCTGGTCCGGGTATTGCTTGGCAACCTTCTCCAGGCTTTCCTGTACCATAAAACCCAGGCCGACGACGATATCGTTGCCCTGTTCGACGAGCTGCACAAGTCCCTTCTCGTAGTCGACCGTTTCGGAAATTTCTCTGTAATCGAACCGGACGTCCAGCTCGTCCCGCGCTTTGATCAACCCTTGAAATGCCGCGTCGCTGAACGATTGGTCACCGAGACCGACATCCGACAGCATGATGCCGATTTTGACCGGCTCCTTGCGTTCCGCCGTCTCCTGAGCGCCGCAGCCGGCGACGATGACAACGAACAGCAGCAAACACGCGAGTGCCTTTCTATGCACAATGATCCCCTTCCCCTTGTAGCCAAATTCTTTATGTAAGTCATTATTTGGAACGACAATAGTAGTTCTTTGCGGCACGATAAAATCCTGCAACAGAAGCGCAAAAAATGTTATTAATTGTTGAAACGTGTAGAAACGTTCGTTCTTATGATAGTGAAAACAAACAATAATATGATTGAGTATCATTTGGCGGACGCGGCACGAATATTGATATTCCTGGTTAGATGTATATCGCAAAGTGGAATGCTACACTAAGTTTGAGAGGTGTTGGCGCGTGGACATGAACATTTTGCAAGCCGTAGGAGAACGTATTCGGGACATCCGCAAACAGAACGGATACTCGCAGGAGAAGCTGGGCGAAATCGGCGGCTTCCATTTTTCGTATATCGGTCAGGTAGAACGCGGCGAGAAAAACATTTCGCTGCTAAATCTCGCCAAAATCGCTCAAGCGCTCGGCATCAACCTGCACGAGCTGTTCGCTTTTCAATCGAAGGAAGCCGAGCTCGACAGCAATCTGATCGACATTATGCAGATGCTGCAGGACAAAAACCAGCACGACGTCAAAATCATCAAGAACATCATCCGCGAAATATACGAGATCTATTCGGTCGGACAAGCGCCGGCTGCCGAGGGAGAAAGCGGAGGGCCATCGCCCATTACGTATCCCGTACCGCAGGAAGCCCGATATACCGTCAACGAACGTCCGGCCAAAAAAAGAAAAAAACGGGAGTAGCCCGGCGGCTCCCGCAAGCCAAGGATAAACGGCTTCGCCGTCTTTTGACGGCGCATTTACCGAGAAATCGAACAATCAGCGGAGCCTATACTTCCTGAGATTTGAACAAAAAGAGCAGCACAGCCTCCGATGGCCGTACTGCTCTTTTTCGTTTTGTGAAGAAAATTATCCTTTGACCGCTCCTGCGACCATGCCCTTCATGATCTGCTCTTGGAAAATCAGATAAATGACGATCGTCGGAATGACCGCGATGGACAAGGCCGCCATCGTCAGCTTATAGTCCGTCGAGTAGCCGGTGGCGAAGACGGATAGGCTGAGCGGCAGCGTTTTGAGTCCGGGCTTGCTAATGAAGACGAGCGCGAACGAGAACTCGTTCCAGAACCGCAGGAAAGCGAGGATCGCAACCGTCGACAACGCCGGAATGGACAACGGGAACATGATGCGCCAGAAAATGCCCCAATAGCCGGTGCCGTCGATTAACGCGGCTTCCTCCACTTCCTTCGGCACGCTGGTCATATACGCGGCGACGACGAAGATCGCCAGAGAGAGCTCGAATGCGGTATACGGCAAAATAAGCGCGGCATACGTGTCGAGCATATGGATTTTTTTCATCATGATAAAAAGCGGTACGAGCGTGCTGTGAATCGGAATCAGCATCCCGAGCAGGAACAGCCCCATTAAGAAGGATCTTCCGCGGAATTGGAAACGGGACAAAATGTAGGCGGCAAGCGCGCCGAGAATCAGCGTCAGCGCCATAGCCGCAACGGTTACGATAAACGAGTTGATGATCGAAGTGCCCATCGCGGACACCTTCCACGCCCGGGTGAAGTTCTCCAGATGCCATTCCGTCGGAAGCGAAAAAGGCTTGGCGTAAAAATCGTCGTTCGATTTGAACGCGCTGGTGAACAGCCAGAACAGCGGGTACAGCGTGACGAGGGCATAGCCGGTCAGCAGCACGTTGATGATGCCCGTCCGGACTTTGCGCGCGCGCACCTCGGACTGTGCGGATTTCAATGCAAGGGTTTGGCTCATCGCTGGCACTCCTTTCTACCGTTTCTTTTTCATGAGGAACTGGCTGCCGACGATCAAAACAAGGCTGATCACGATAATCAGCGTCGAAACCGCGCTTCCGTAACCGAACCGGTATACGGTAAACGTACTGTTATACATATAGGAGGCAAGCAGTTCGGTCGAATGCGCCGGGCCCCCGCCCGTCATGACGTAAATAAGATCGAACGCCTTCAAGCTGCCGGATATGCAGAGCACGATGGCGACTTTGATCGTATCCCAAATCATCGGGAGCGTAATGGCAAAAAGCTTGCGCGACGGGCTGGCGCCGTCGATTTTGGCGGCGTCGTTGATCTCGCCCGGAATGTTCTGAAGTGCGGCGATAAACATAATTAGATACGGACCAATATAGTTCCAGATGAGCGGCACCATAAGCGCGTACATCGCGATTTTCGGTTCGGATAGCCAGGCCCGCTTCCACGAGTCCAAGCCGACTTGTTCCAGAAAGAAGTTCACAATCCCGATCTGCGGGTTATAAATGTAACTCCAAATGATCCCTACTACGACGGCGGAAAGCACCATCGGCATGAAGACGGATGCCCGGACAAAGCGTTGAAACATCGTACCTTTGGTCAAAACAAGCGCCAGCAGCAGCGCGATCGGGACTTGCCCGAAAATCGAAGCGGCGACGACAATCAGGTTATTTTTGAACGACAGCCAGAATACTTCGTCCTTAAGCGCTTCCGCGTAGTTGCCGAAGCCGATAAATTTGGCGGTTCCGAGCCCTTTCCAGTCGAAAAAGCCGTAATACGCCGACCAAAAAATCGGAACGACCGCAAACACCAGATAGATCACAAGCGCAGGAAGCAGGCCGAACGTAATAAAGCCTCTTAAACGCGCAGACGATGTCATACACACACATCCTTTCTAAAAATCCTTCAAAGGATTTTCGATCCCCCTAAATCCCCCTTTCCACAGCGCTTCGACTTCGAGTTGTACAGAATCGAAGCGCTAAGGGGGACCCCAAGGGCTCCCAGCCCTCTGGACACCCGGAATACCACTACCGTTCCTTCGAAATTACGTGCTAGTTCCAGCATCTTAACCGCTTCCGTCCCCCATTGCCTGCGGCAACGTCGGACACGCTCGGCGGCGTGCTTAGCAAAGGCGAGCGGCGCAGCAGACGTGCCTCTTTCCCGCTTGTCGTCCGATCGTTGCCTGGGGCAACAACGGACACGCTCGACTGCGTGCTTGGCAAAAGCGAGCGGCGCATCTTGTGTGCCTCTTCCCCGCTTGTCGTCCGTACGTTGCCTGATGCAACGACGGACACGCTCGGCAGCGTGCTTAGCAAAGGCGAGCGGCGCAGCAGACGTGCCTCTTCCCCGCTTGTCGTCCGTACGTTGCCTGCGGCAATGTCGGACACGCTCGACGGCGTGCTTGGCAAAGGCGAGCGGCGCAGCAGACGTGCCTCTTCCCCGCTTGTCGTCCGATCACTGCCTGGGGCAGCGACGGACACGCTCGGCGGCGTGCTTATCTCGGAGTTCATCATCTCCGAGATGGGCTTCCATCTTTTTCACCTTTCCCTTTAGCAGGAAGCGCGGGGAAAAGGGTGGGTTAATAATGACGAAATCAGCTCCTCTCCGAAGAGCTGATTTCGTGTGGGACGCTGCGGGAGCGTCATGTATTGGAGCGGAGGGAGGGGAAGCGGTTCTCCCTATCATGACTTGAGCGAAACGTTATTTGGAGCGAAGCGAGGAAAACATGGTCTGACGGCGAGTTTTGGCTTTGGATTCCTACCGCGCCCCGGAGGGGCTCTTCTAATCAGAGGAATCCGGTAGGGGTCCCCGCAAAGTAATCGGAATAAGCTTCATAGCTGCTCTTCACTTTGTGGGGTCCAGCTGGATGTTTGAGGTGGAGGAAGGCCATGTTTTCTTCGCGCAGCGGCGAATCGGTTTGCTCAAGCTAGCTAGCTAGCTAGTAGTACCGCTTCCCCTCACGGAGCGCCGTTTTGACGCTAACTCAGTCTTTAACCGCAATCAGCTCAATAAAGAGCTGATTTCATCATTTACCCAACCCTTTTACTTGCGCTTCCTGCAGCTTCTTCGCGATATCCTCAGGCTTGCCACCCATAAGCAGCTCCTGCAGGCCGTTGTTGATGGCGTCGGCGCCGACGGACGTCAGAACCGCGTCGTAAACCGGCGTTCTTTTGATACCGTTGACGAGCGTGTATACTTCCGCGAACAACGGGGAAACTTTTGTTTTATCCAGCTCGGCTTTGAAGCTGATCAGCTGGCTGCTGTCGAGCGTCGCTTTTTGCGCAGCCGGACCGGACAGCGCGTAGATCAGATCGAATGCCGCATCCTTGCGTGCGCCGTCTTCGACTTTTTTGCTCAAGCCAAGACCGGTTCCGACAACGCCGGACGTCGTGTTCGGATCGCCCTTGCCGCCTGGGATCGACGGAAGCACGGTTGCGCCCATCTTCTCGATCGCTTCCTTCGACGAGTTGGCTGCCAAGTTCGTCAGCGCCCAGCCGCCGTCGATCATCATCGCCGCTTTGCCTTGCGCGAACATTTGCTCCATTTGCGTATTGTCGATGCTGTTGAAGCCGTCTTGGAAGGCGCCTTCTTTGCCCAGCTGCTGAAGGTACGTCAGGGCTTGAACGAATTCCGGATCCGTGAACTTCGCGCCGTTCTGCGCAGCCGCTTTAATAAACCATTCCGAACCGGTTACACGGTCGGCAAGGGAGCTCAGGATACTGGATTGTGCGAGCCATGCCGCTTTGTTGCCGAGTGCGATCGGCGTAATTTTCGCTTTTTTGAATACGCTGACCGCATTCAGCATTTCGTCCCACGTTTTCGGCGGTTTCAGTCCTTGCTGTTCAAACAGCGTTTTATTATAGTAGAGAATCGACGTCGGCGAGAGGCCCATAGGGGCGCTGTACGTTTTGCCGTCGATCGTGTAGTCGTCGAACGAATTCGGCAGAAAGCCGTTTTTCCAATCCGCTTTGCTGTCCAGCAAGCCGTTGATCGGCTGGATCAGGTTGCCGCCTACGAACTCTTTGGTCATCGTACCCGGCCACATGACGAAAAGATCGGGCATTTCGGCAGCTGCAGCCGCTGTTTTGAGACGCGCTTTGTAACCGTCCGGAGGAATCGCTTGCACTTCAAGCTCAACGTTCGCGTGATCTTTCTGGTACTGCTCGATGATGCCGCGCATCGCTTTGGCGCGCAGGTCGTCACCCGTATAGTTGTGCCAAAGGGACAGCTTCACTTTTTGGGCAGCGGGCTTGTCGCCTTGCTTGTTTGTCGTTTCGTTGCTTCCGCCGTTGCCGCAAGCCGCAAGCAGCGAAGCGCCTACCGTCAGCGTCAGTCCGATCTGAAGTGCACGTTTCATGTGATGACCTCCTTGGTTTTTGAGCCAGCCGCAGCTTGTTAAGAGCTTTGTAAGCGGTTAGCTTTTCTGTCTGTCTCCAGTATAGGGGACGGCGCCGCCCGGCAAAACGGGACATCCTTCAGCACTAGGGTAGACAAAATTCGGCTCCTCATTCTGGAGGCCCCCCCGCGAAGGAATCGGAATTAGCGCAAAGCAAAAAGAGAAGCGCCGCAACGCTTCGCTTCTCTTTACGGGGTATGCTATAGCGTGTTCATTTTCATTTGGCGGTATTCGGAAGGGGTCTGGCCGGTTTGCTTTTTGAAAAGCTGGCTGAAATATTTGATATCCTCGTACCCGACGAGGCCGGCGATATCGCTTACCTTGGCGGTCGTCGTCGCAAGCAGCTCGCAAGCGCGGTTCATCCGTTCGCGGGTGAGGTACTCCAAGTAATTCAATCCCGTCTCACGCTTGAACACCTCGCTGAAATGGTTCGGGTTAAGATGCACCTGCTTAGCCACCTGCTGAAGGGTAATCGACTTATCCAGATTGTCCTGCATGTAGGCGATGGCCCGGGGAATGTAAGATGTCCGGTCTTCTCCGATTTCCTTGTGGTACGCGGTCATGACGGCATGAAGCTGCTTAAAAAGGGCTTCCTCCGGCTTTCCTTCCGTCTCGAAGGACGTCTCGGCGGACGGCGCCGTCCGGCCTGAAGCCGCTGCAGCCCGTTCCAGCCAGCGATGTGCGGCGATGACGACCGACTGCAGGAAGGCGCGAAGCGACTGGGGCGTTACCTGCGGTTCCGCAAGCTGACGGCCTACCGTTTGATTGACCCACAAACGCAGCTCCGCTTGATGATCCCGCATAAGAATCGCCGAAAGCTCCGACTCCTCTTCCTTGGAGCATACGGTTCTGCCGCCTTTGCGCCCCTTCAGCTCGCGATAGTCGAATATGCCGCTGGCTTCCGGCAGGACATGGAAAGCATGGGCGTAGTCCGCCTCTTTGTAGGAACGATGAAGCTCGCGGTAATCGCCGACCGCAGAACCGACCGCGACGAACAGGACGCATTTTAGCGTTGCCTCGATTCTTACGATCAAGGAAGGCAGATTCATGCCCGTCCCCTCGTCTTCCCGCACGATGACGGCCAGCCGCTCCCTTTCCATCAGCGTCTCGCAAGCGAGCAGCTCGCTGACGATATTGTCGACGGCGAACAGCAGCAGGTTCTCGCCGCCGGACGACTGCCTCCAGCCCGTTGCGCTCACCAGGATGATCTTGTAAACCGTACGCATGCCGGCGGATACCTTGTCCATCCCCGCCGAGGGGAGCTGAGCAGCCAAACCGGGATCATCGACGCCCTCGATTACCAAACGCTCCAGCATCCTTTTACGGAATACCGCTTGCTGGATGGAGCCCTGCTTCTTCGCTTGCCATTTCTCCTGCAGCCGCTGCTTGGCCTTGAGCGCCGCCTTGATGATTTCCTCGGGACGGCTCATTTTCAGCAAATAGTCGCTTACACCTTCCCGAATCGCCTGCTGCGCATATTTAAAATCGTCATAGCCGGTCAAAATAATAATTTCCATATCGGGAAAAAGCTTTTTGGCCTCGGCAGCCAGCTCCAGGCCGTCCATCCCGGTCATCCGGATGTCCGTCATCATTATATGCGGCTGCTCGTCCGGAATGCGTCGCAGCGCTTCCTCGGCGGAAGCGGCCGCCGGCAGCAGCTCGAGACCGAGCTCCTTCCAGTTGATAACCGTGCTTAAGCCGGTTCGAATAATCACTTCGTCGTCTACGATCAAGAGTCTCATCTTGCCGCCTCCTTCCACAGCGGGATCGCGAATTCGATGCGTGTCCCCTTCCCTTCTTCGCTGGCAATGCTTAATCCGGCTTCGTCGCCGTAATGCAGCACCAGCCTCTGATGCACATTGCGCAAGCCATAGCTGCCGTACGTGTTTTGGACGTGACGCGGCTTTTCTTCCCGGATGCCGAGCTGACCGCGAATTTCCTGCAGCTTGGACGCATGCATCCCGGCCCCCGTATCCTCCACCACGAACCTCATCGCCTCGTCCTTCAGGTGCCCGTATACATAGATGTTACCCATTCCGTCCTTTTTCTGGATACCGTGAATCATCGCATTCTCGATCAGGGGCTGGAGCAGCAGCTTCAGCATCGGCCTCTCTTCAAGCTCGGGATCGATAAAGAATTGGATATCGAACTTGTCCGGAAACCGGATCGATTGAATCCGGGCATAGTTCTGGGCGTGGGCGACCTCTTGGCGAACGGGGCAGAACTCCTCGCCCTTGTTCAAGCTGAACCGCAGAAAATCGCTCAGCGACCCGACCATCTCGGCGATCTTCATATCCTGGTTCATCAGCGCGATCCAATGAATCGAAGACAGCGTGTTGTACAGAAAATGAGGGTTGATTTGCGCCTGAAGCGCTTGCAGGTCGGCTTCCTTTTTGAGCGCCTCGTTCAGCATCACCTGTTCCTTGAGACGCATGATTCGTTCGCTCAGCTTGTTGTAGCTGCGGATCAGCTGCCCCACCTCGTCGGGCGTCGTGACCTCGTAGGTCGGCATCGGGTTGTCGGGATTGGCATCTTTCAAATAATGCGTAAGGGCGACAAGAGGCTTCGTGATGCGCTGCACGAAAAACAGCACGAGTCCGGCGATCAGCATAATCGCCACGCCAACCGCAGCGGCGGTTAGCAGCAGAACGTAATTGTTCTGGGCCCGGTATTCGTTGTAGGGGATAATACCGACGATTTTCCAGCCGACGTTCGGCATCGTCTTGTACAGAATCGTTTTTTTCTGCTCGCCTGACCCGTAATTCGTAGATCCCAGCGCTTCTTCCATCCCCGCCATGCCTGGAAAAACGTCCGTTACCGGCGCGTTGCGCCATTTATCGTCGCCCCCGGAAATGATCCGGTCATCCGGCCCGAGCAGTAAAACCGTCCCGCCTCCGACCAGCCTTAGCTCGCGCAAATTTTTGCTTACCGCATCGAGATCTATGCTGATCGCCACCTTGCCGATCTCCCCGAACGTGTTATAGTTCCGGATCGGGCGGTACAAGGAAACGACCCGTTTGAGCCCGGAAGCGGTTATATTTTCGTACGGCGTCGTCCACGCCCGCTCCTTCCCCTCGTAGAGCTGCGGGTTTTGCTGCAGCGCTTTGTGAAGACCGGACTGGAAGATCGTCATATTGGACAGAGGAGCCGAGCCGTCCTTCGGGAATATCGTAATATCGGATATATAATTTTTGGAAAAGACCAAATTGGACAGAAAGGCGATCAGCAAGGTCGAATTGACCGCATTCGGCTCGTCGCCGTTCAAATACCGCTGAAAGTCGCGCTGACCGATCAGAAAAATGGACATGTTCTCCACGTCCTGAATCATGAATTGCAGGTTTGTTTCAAGCTGGCGAAGCGTGTTCATGCCCGATTCCTTCGCTTTCTCCTCGGTCACGGACGCCGCGATGCGGTACGATACGAAGCCCAGCAGCAGCAGCGGCAGCAAAATGGATCCAAGCAGCAAGAATGACAGCTTTCTTTTTAGCGATTTTCCTACCCAGCCGCCCATTCGTTTCCCTCCTAATCGTAACGTAGGAACATGTTACCATACTTTTTTTTAGCACAACAAACTTTTTGTTTGACATCGAAGAAGAGGATGTTTACTATCGAAAGCATAAGCACCTACTTGCCTTTGAAAGGAGCGAAGGAATGGAATCCGTCCAAGACGAGCATGAGTTTCTAACTAGCCTGGTTAAAGGAATCGCGGCGCAATTCGGCGACAACTGCGAGGTGGTGCTGCATGATTTGAAGCGCCCCTATGAAAGCACGATCATTGCGATCGAGAACGGCCACATCACCGGCAGAAAAGTGGGCGATCCCGGCACCAATCTCGGACTGGAGATATTAAACGGCAGCGTGCAAGACGGCAACCGGTTCAACTACATTACGCAGACGAAGACCGGGCGTATTTTGCGATCCAGCTCGCTTTATATGAAGGACAGCAAAGGACAAACAATCGGTTCGCTGTGCGTCAACTATGATATCACCGACTTGATGATGGCGGAAAGAACGCTGCAATCGCTTACGGCGAACGGTCTGCAATCGGAAGTGAAAGAGTCGTTCGTCACCAACGTGAACGATCTACTCGACGCGCTGGTGCAGGAAACGCAGGAACATATCGGACGTCCTGTCGCCGCCATGACCAAGGATGACAAGGTCAAATTCATCCAGCTGCTTGACGAGAAAGGCGCCTTCCTGATCAAAAAAGCGGGCGAAAAAATTTGCGGGTATTTAAACATTTCCAAATACACGTTATACAGCTATCTCGAAGAATCCAAATCGACCGAAACGGGAGCGTGAGCATCGGATGAACGCCAACAGCCTGCAGCAGTCAAGTCAGGAGCATAACCATCAAGCACAACCGAAAACATGGGAACAGCTCGAAACGCCTTGCATCATTATCGACGCAGCCAAAATGAACGCCAACATCCGCACGATGGCGGATATCGCAGCCAAAAACGGCGTCAGCCTTCGTCCGCACGCCAAAACGCATAAGCTGCCGTCCGTCGCCAAGCTGCAGCTGGAGGCTGGAGCCGTAGGGATCACCGTGGCTAAAGTTTCCGAAGCGGAGGTTATGGCTGCTGGCGGAATCGGGAATATTTTTATTGCGTACCCGCTTGTCGCCACATCCAAAATCGAGCGCGCAATTACGCTCAGCCAGCAAATCGATCTGATTCTGGCGGTCGACAGCCTTGAAGGGGCGCAGCGGCTTTCGGCAGCGGCTAAAGCCCGCAACCATACGCTCAACGTTCGGCTCGAAATCGATACGGGACTTCGCCGCACCGGCGTGCTGTTCGAGAACGCCGTTCAGCTCGCCAAGCAAATACACGATATGGAGCATCTCCAATTGAGCGGAATCTATACGTTCCGCGGCGCGCTCCAGAACGGCAAAGCGACGCTCGACCGGCGCAGCGCCGGCCATGAGGAAGGCGAGCTTATGGTGCGCTTGGCTGACCAAATGCGCGGCGAAGGCGTGCCGATCGTCGACGTCAGCGTCGGTTCGACGCCGACCGGGGCCTATGCGGCCGAGGTGAAGGGCGTCACGGAAATTCGTCCGGGCACTTACGTTTACCAAGACCGGATGCAAGCGCGCTTGGAAGTATGCGGCATCGACGAGTGCGCGGGATACGTCCTCGCAACCGTCGTCAGCAGGCCGAGCGAAACGCTCGCGATTATCGACGGCGGCAGCAAAACGTTCGCCACCGACGTGCAGCCAAACGCGGAGCCTCTGCTGCTGCAAGGCTTCGGCCACTTTATCGAAGCGCCGGACGCCGTATTGGAGCGCATGTCCGAGGAGCACGGCATGGTACGTCTGACGGCTGCCCACGACTGGAAGCCCGGCGACCGCGTGCGCGTCATCCCGAACCACATTTGCAGCACGGTTAATCTGCATAACAAGGTGTACTTCGCCGACGGCGACCGCTTCGGCGAAACGCCGGTACTCGCGCGGGGTATGCTGGAGTAAACTGCGAGCGCTATGGCAACGGGCCATGGGCTTGGGGGCTGCGCTCGCTGTTTCGGCACTAACGCGATTCAGTGCGTGCGGCGGTGAGGACATAGCGCTTGGGGCACGGTGCTACGGAGCGTGCTATCCGGTTTCAGCTTGCCCAGCAAGGATAAGCGGATTTTGAAAGCCGCGCTGTGCACGCTTGCACTTTTTTCAAGGTTACTGGGGTTACTGGGGTTACTGGGGTTACTGGGGTTACTGGGGTTACTGGGGTTACTGGGGTTACTGGGGTTACTGGGGTTACTGGGGTTGAGGTTAGCCTAAGGTTTCGTAGTTTCGCAGACCTAAAAGTTACTTTGGGCACGCGTTAGTGAACACAAGTTCACTATTAGTGAACGTAACTTCATTATTTTGGCTCAATAGCTTGATGTTCTGGCGGTTAGTGAACCAAACGTCGCTATTCGGCCGTTAAGTTCACTAATAGTTACGTTTGGTTCACTATTCCACTCAGATTGCACTTTAGGGTCCGATTTAATGAACTTAGGTTCACTAATAGTGAATGGAAGTTCATTAAACAAAAAAATCTAATTTACCTTTGCTCTCCACCTTGCCCTTCCCTTTTTGCTATTTACCTTTACTCACTGCCTTGTCCTTTGCTTTGTATCATCTGCTCTTTACCTTTGCTCTTTACCTTTGCTCTTTACCTTTGCTCTTTACCTTTACTCTCTACCTGTAGTCTGCATGCTTCTTAGAATCAAGCTTCTCCTACACCAACTTAGACTCTCAACATTCAGCTAACTAGCTAAGGAGGCATTTCCCATGCTCGATCTCATATTGAAAAACGGCAAAGTCGTCGACGGAACCGGCAACCCTTGGTTTTACGGGGATGTCGGCGTGAAGGACGGCGTCATCGTTTCCGTCGGCTCGGTCGATCAGGAAGCGCGGCGTACGATCGACGTGAAGCGGAACGTGATCTCCCCCGGCTTTATCGACGGCCACTGCCACTCCGACCTTATGCTGATCGACAACCCGCTCAGCGAAATCAAGCTGCAGCAAGGCGTCACGACCGAGGTCGTCGGCAACTGCGGGCTCGCTCCCGCGCCGTTCTTCAAGAGCCAGGCGGAGCTGCTGCAGAGCTACGTGCAGCCGGTGCTCGGCAGCACAAGCTGGGAATGGCCGTGGGAAACGGTCGGCCAGTACATGGACGTCCTCGGCAAGTCCCGTCCCGCCGAGAATGTCGCGACCTATGTCGCACATGGCGCGCTGCGCATCGCAGTCATGGGCTTCGCTAAGCGGCCGGCGACCAAAGAGGAGCTTGAACGGATGAAGCTGCTGCTGGAGGAAGGAATGAAAGCCGGCGCGATCGGCTTCTCCATCGGGCTGCTTTACGCGCCGGGCAGCTACACCTCCAAAGAGGAGATCGCCGAGCTCTGCCGCGTGCTGCCGAAGTATAACGGCTTGTTCTCGACGCACATTCGCGGGGAAGGCAATAACCTGATTCCGTCGGTAAAGGAAGTCATATGGATTGCCGAGCAAGCGGGCGTTTCGCTGCATGTCAGCCATCTGAAAGCAGCAGGCAAACGCAACTGGGGAAAAGTGCTTGAGGCGCTGGAGCTGATCGAGGACGCCCGTTCGCGCGGCATGGATGTGACATGCGACGTTTATCCGTATTCCGCCGGTTCCACGACGCTGACGACTGTACTTCCGCCATGGACCTTGGAAGGCGGCATTACGGCTACCCTTGACCGGTTCCGCGACCCGCAGCTCCGCAAGCGCATTAAAGAAGAGCTTGGCCAGGAGCAGGACGACTGGGATAACCTCGTCTGCTCGACCGGCTGGGAGAGCGTCATTATTTCGAACGTGCAGCGTGCCGAGAACAAAGCCTACGAAGGAAGGCACATCGCCGAAATCAGCGAGCTTCGCGGCCAGCATCCGGTGGACTGCATGATGGATCTCCTTCTGGAGGAAGACGGCAAAATATCGATCGTCTACTTCCACATGTCCGATACAGACGTGGAGCAGGTCGTCTGCTGGGAAAAGGCGCTGATCGCCTCCGACAGCCTGGGCTGCGAAACCGGCAAGCCGCATCCGCGCTTGTACGGCACGTTCCCGCGCGTATTCGCCCGCTATGTCCGCGAGAAAAAACTGCTGTCGCTGGAGCAAGCCGTCCGTAAAGTGACGTCGTTCCCGGTGCAGCGCTTCAAGCTCGGCAAGCGCGGACTGCTTGTGCCCGGCTACGCCGCCGACCTGGCGGTTTTCGATCTCGATACGATCGTCGACAAAGCTACCTTTCAAGAGCCGCGCCAGTATCCGGACGGCATTTCGCACGTCGTCGTCGGCGGCGAGCTGACGATGGAGCACGGCAAGCATACGACCGCAAGACCCGGCGAGCTGATCAGAGCCCATTCTTGCTGCTCGCACTCGCACTGATTGTTCTTTCCCCTCTCGGCTATGGCGTGGATAACAGCCGCTGCAATGGAGACGATCTCGTCCCAAAGAACATGAGGCTGTCTGCATCACGCACTGCCACACCGCGGTTTTCTGCATCATGCAATGCCCCACACAGTGGGTATAGCTCGCAATGCAGAAAGACCTCCCAGAAAGCGGCAGCAGTAATAAACTAAATTTCACGAACAGGAGGTGCCTTTCATGGCACTTATCGAAAAACGTTTGCAAGAGCTTGGCATCGAGCTTCCCCCTTCGCCGATCCCTCGCTTCTCGTATATTCCGTGCAACCAAAGCGGCAATATGCTCTACTTGTCCGGTCAAGTCGCTTTTCGCGACGAGAAGCTGATCTACGAAGGAAAGCTGGGCAGGGAGGTCACGATCGAGCAAGGGCAGGAAGCCGCCCGCCAGTGCGTCCTGAACTGCCTGGCCGTGATGAAAGGGCATCTGGGCGATTTGGACCGCGTAGTCAAAATCGTCAAAATGCTCGCATTCGTGAACAGCGCGCCGGAATTTTGCCAGCAGCCGCTCGTCATTAACGGCGCTTCGGATTTGTTGATCGACGTATTCGGCGAAAACGGCCGGCACGCCCGCTCCGCCATCGGTACCAGCGACCTGCCGTTACACACGCCGGTCGAGGTTGAACTGATCGTCGAAATTAGAGATTAGAGACTATTTACTGTCGTTGCTTTCGCCTCCTCCTTTGATACAATGGATTAAAAACGTACCTTAGTTGGAGGTAAAATCATGACAGACATTCGTCAATTGCACGCAGACGAAATGAGCGACGCGGTTCGGCTTGCCGATTTCGTATTCCGCGATCAAGAGCACATTTCGATGGGAGAAGCGTTCCCGCTTGTCTTTTCGCCTAGCTTGGGCCAGTCGTTCGGGGCTTTCGAGGACGGCAAGCTCGTCGCCTTCGTAGGCATCGTCCCTTGGACCATACATGCAGGTCCTGCGCAATTGAACATATATTCGCTGGGTGCCGTTTGCACGCATCCGGACTACCGCGGCAAAGGATATGCCGGCAAGATCCTCGAGCTCGTCAAACGGCATGTGCGCAAAGCCGGCGCTTCCCTGCTGCTTGTTTCGGGCGACCGCTCGCTGTATACGCGCACCCATTGTTATCACTACGGCAGCTTCAACCGTTACTCGCTCAAGCCGGAGCACGCTGCCGCCATCGCGGCGCAAAGCGCCGGTTACAGCATTCGCGAGCTTGCCTCGAGCGATTGGTTCACGCTTCATGAGCTTGCCGCTTCGAGAACCGTCCGCTACGAGCAGAGCGTTTCCGAGCTGGCGTTGCTGATTCACGCTCAGGCGGTAGCCAGCTGCTACAAGCAGGAGCACCGGACGCTTATCGCGGAAAAAGACGGCAAGGCGATTGCTTTCGCTGTCGTTGCCGCTCCCGGCAAATTCAAGCCGCTGGGCGACCCGCAATTGATCGAATGGGCGGGGGATGCCCATGCGGCTGCGGCGATTTTCGCCGAAGCGATGACTCGTTATTCCTTGCAACAGCTTGACATCGCCGTGTCTTGGCAGGACGCCGCCCTGCAGCAAGCACTTCTGGATGCGCCCTATCAGGCCGGCCGGAACAACGGGACCGTATTCGTCACCGACCCTCAGCTGCTGCTGGAGCAGTTGACGCCGTATTGGAACGGCGCCATCGATACGCAAAGGGGCGAACTGACGATTACGCCCGCCGCGGAAGACCGCTCCGAGCTTCACATCGGGCCGGACACGATCAGCTTGACGCCGCAAGAGCTCGTCTCCGTGCTGTTCGACGCCGAGCCGAAGCTTTCGCAGCAGCCTTCGCCGGAGCTTCAGGAGCGGTTGTCCGCTTTGTTCCCGATCCCGTTCCCTTTTGCGAGCGGCTTGAATTTCGTGTAACATATCCCAAAAAGAAGCCGGCTCCGCTAAGGAGACCGGCTTCTTTTTTGAGAATTCCCACATATTACGAAATCGCCTTACTCGCCGGCCTCTGCGTAATGAAACACCCAGCGGGCTCGCTATACGCCGATGTCCAGCCCGGTTCTTCCGCCGAAACGGTTCCGAAAGCTCTGCCCTCAGCATCGAGCGCAACGGCAAGCGTTCGCCCAGCGATACTCGTTCCGCTCGTAAGCGAACGTCTCGCCATCGTCGTCGAACAAACGGAATCGGCCCGGAGCCGTACCGAAATGATGCAGCTCCAGCGGCACGGACTCGCCCATGCGCGGCGCATGCTGCCGTTCCGGCATAAGCGGGATAATGGCGCCGTCCCGCACGAAGACGGGAATGCGTTCCATCCACGGACTTACCTTGACGGTTCGCCCGCCTTCGACGCGCTCGCCCGTTTCGAAATCCGAGAAATAGAACCATCAGCGGAGGATACCTTTCTGAAAAAAGCCATCTAACCGGGACGATGCGGCTAACCGTTAACAGCAGCCTTTATATAGAAGCCATCCTGTGCCTATACAGCTCTCCTGCCAGCTTCTCCAGCCTCTCCTTGACCAAAATACTCCCCGAGTACCGTTCCGGAATCCCGTCATACCCGTAATAGACGCCTGCCAGCCCGCCGGCAATCGCACCGATCGTATCGGAATCGCCTCCCAGGTTCGCCGCCTTCTGCACGACCTCCTCGAAGGAAGCCGCATGCAGCAAACAGTGAAGCACCCAGCGGAACGTGTCCACGACAAACCCGCTTGGCTCGCAGTCAGGCGTGCCGAGAAGGGTCGGCCCGTATAGGGTGCCGGCCGTTTCCAGCTCGAGCGCCGGCTTAAGCTCTTCCCCCTCGAGTAGTCTGCGGGCGATCCGGCAATAGATCTGGCAAGCCTCGGAGGCGAGCTCGTCGTAGTGCGTCATTTTGGACTGCAGCCTCGCCGCCTTCTCCATATCGGCCTGCCGCGGATACGCGAGCGCAACCGGCAAGCAGCGCATAAGCGAGCCGTTGCCGGCACTTAGGCCCAAGTCCATATCCGCCAGGAATGAAGCCTCGAACCAATTGCCGTTATAATTGCGGAACGTCTGACGAATGATCGTGCCGATGTCCTTGGGATCGGAACGGTACCAAGACAAGAACCTTTCGCCGATGCTGGAATCGGCTCCTCCGGTCGCTCCAAAATGCCCTCCGCTACGCCTATCGTCATCATCGTATCGTCGGTCACTTCCCCGGGCTGCAGATTCCATACGCCGCCGCCGATGATTTCCATCAAGTAACCGTACTGCTGCCGAATCTCTCCGGCCGACATAAACTCGGTCGTCCCGCCGAGGGCGTCCCCGACGGCTACCCCGAACAAGCCGCCCTTAATCCGGTTTTCCAAGCTCATTCCGTTCCCTCCAATTGATCGGACCACAGATTGCCGATGCTGCGGTATTTCCGGTAGGCCTTCAGGACAGCCTTTACCTTCCGCTCCCGCTCCTCGACATTTCCGGAGAGCGCGATGAACGGAATTTTCCGAACCGTCAAATCCGCGATAATCCTCTTCTGAAACATACCGCGATGCATTTCGCCGGAACGGTCCCACGTATCGTCGTACGGAATGTCGTCCATGCAGACGAAAACGAGATCATACCGGGATGCCGCCTGCCCAGCCAGCTCCGTCAACCGCGGCACCGCCATGCCGTGGTAATCGAGCGAAAACATGAATGTCGTGATCGCATTCGTATCCACGAACAAATAGTCCCGCCCCTCTTGCAGCATCCGTTCCTCCCGCTCCACATGGCCCTCGGCCAGTTCCGCCAGCTGTTCGGCCGATAGCCGCCGATCGACCTGATGCTTCTCCCAATACTCCCTGCCGTATTCCGGCATCCATACCGTTTGGAACGATTCCGCCAACCGTGCGGCGATCGTCGTTTTGCCCGTCGAAGGCGCCCCGAGAAAGACGACCGACGTGATCAGGTCGCGGTATACGATCGAATGAACGAACGCTCGATTTGCAAAAGGATCGCGGCGTACCGCCGTACCGGAAACGGGCACCCGCTCCCTTTTGCTGTCCACCATCCTGTTTACGGCACCCAGAGCGCGGCTCATATGATCGCCATAAAACTCGCTCGAATAGAAATGCGTAACCCGCCTGCCTCCTAGCAGCCCCCTTATATAGTCCTCGTGCATCCGTTTAATTTCCGGCGTATCCCCGATTTCCACCGGTCCGTCCCACGCCTCTATCACTTCCGCCGCCGGGTACAGAGCCCGAATCCAGCCTGCGCGAACCGTGAGCGGAATGTCCGTCGTTTCCGGGCAGTCGTAGATGACGACGATCACTTCGTCCATTTCCGCGATCGCCATTTCGACCACCAGCTGATGCCCGCGGTGAAACGGGGCGAATTTTCCTAGCGTCAACCCGGTTTTTCGGTTTGTCATCGCGTTTTCCTCCTGTGCCGCTTCTTAATTCTTTTCGTTACGGATTACGCACTACCTCGAAACGGCCGCCTCCGCACCTGCTGAGCCCCGTCGTTCGAACTCCCGCTTCCAGCCGACCAATCCTGCTATGGCAATACCCAGGAATATGACATATAGGAAGGAAAACGTATAGAGCTCCTTATAGGCGTACATTCCGATAGACAAAACGTCGACGGCGATCCAGAAATACCAGCTTTCCAGCTTTTTGGCGGATAACAGAAACTGGGCGGCGATGCTGAGGATCGCGACGAAGGCGTCCATGTAGGGAATGGAAGCATCCGTATGATTCGCCAGCCAATAGCCCCAACCTCCTGTCGCGGCAATCAGAAAAACTGCCAGCCACAAACCCAAACGTCCGGTTATGCGCGTTGTCGGCCGCACGCTGGCGGCGCCCCGTTTGGTCAGCCACACGACCCAGCCTTGAATGCTCAGCGCGAAAAAAAAGATTTGCAGCGTCATATCCGCATACAGCTTTACCTCGTAGAACATGAAGAAGAAGCAAACGACGCTGATCAGTCCGACCGGCCAGCACCATATGTTTTGGCGGGCGGTCCACCAGACGCTGAGCAGCCCTGTCGCTGAAGCGACGATTTCCAGCGGTGTGGACGATGTCGCGTAGGCTATGCCGAACATGACCGCCATTAGCGCCGCTACCGTATACCATCTGTTCATGGTTAATTCCTCCTCGGCCAATTCAATATACTCATTATGACATTATTAAAATGCGTCGTCAACATGAAAATGGTTTGTTAAGAAAAAAAGGAGCTGCCGTTTGGCAAGCTCCTCCGTTATCGTTCTTTGTTGGACTAAAACCAAGCTGCGCTTGTGGGCATCGTGCAACTTTCATAACTTGAACAGTTTACTATCAAAACCCTCCCTTAACTTCGTTTGGATTGGGAGGTTTAATCGGTATAATCATTTCATTTATTACTACGGTAGTGTTTCCGTTAGTTTGATCTGATTGTAATCAATGGCAAAGTCCATACACTGGCCGCTTCTATTTCTGATTGGTCTAGTTGGGTACATGGTTCATAAAGAAAAGAACGAAACTGCTTAAACTTGCCGATACAGACAGCACGGAGGATCGTTTCATAAATTGAGATGGATTTCATTATTCTGTCCGTTAACGCAGGGAGGTCGCCGAACAATCTCGTGGCAGCCTCGCTTTTATGGATGCCTTCAAGCATTACTAAAATCCAAGTAGAACCTGTGCTATTCCAATCATTTTGAAAAACCTTTTCTGACAGAATCGCTTCACGGATTACCCAATTGTTTTGCTAACTACGGAAAGAATTATGTCAACGAAATTAGGGTTTCCCCAAATGATACAAGATTCCTTTTTCTCTGCATCATCATAAAAGTATTGAAAATTTCGCTTTGCCTCTATCTGGTTACGCAACGTCTTCATAATAATGACCTAGAAAGCGCTCAGCGCGGAAGGCACCGTCAGCGCCCACAGCGTATTCTCGAATCCGATCGCTTTGATGACCATATAGTTCGAAATCAAGCCGGCTGAGAATCAGGAAAAACCGTGTAACCAAAAGCCTCAAACTAAATGGAATTAGTAGTGGGTAGCTTTTTCTTATTCATTAACAAAGAGCTATTAATCAATAAAGGTGAGATTACCAATTTATAAAAAACAAACCCAATCAAACCGCCAATTGTATTTAGGATAATATCATCTATGTCAACAGCACGATAGTTATACTTTATGAGAAGAGAAATAATTCTCTGTGTTATTTCAATCATAAGGGAAGCACAAATAATAACTGTTAGCATTTTTCCGAAACTACTGATTTTCTTTGTAATTAAAGGAATATACGAACCTAAAGGAAAAAACATTAGAATATTCCCACCGACTTGAATCCAAAATTGTTTTCCTCCTTCAGAGTAAAAATTGAACATGCTGTTAAACGGTATTAAGTTCAAAGAATAACCACTGTTCATTGAAAGTAAATTATTTATTAAATTGTTATCTATAGGTATTTGGAATAATGTCACTTTAATAACTAAAGAGATATAGATATAAAATGTCGTAAAAATCAGATGCTCAAAGATTGTTTTTTTCTTTTTAATATTAATAAATAAAAATAAAAAATATAAGGGAGTAAGAACAACCCCAATAACCGAAAAATTTAGCAATTTCCACTCCACCTTAACAAAAATTTAAACCGTAATAATGTAAAATACAGAGGGTTAACCCCCTGTATTAAATAATAAATAGATTGATTTAAGCAACTTTAATTATAAAAAGTACCAGATGCCGTTAATAAAGCCCCATCATTCTGCTTAGAGCAAACTAAATAATATGTGCCTCCGCTCAAGTTCGACCACGTGTTACTATCATATCCATTAATTTGAGGGCTGACAGAACCTATAGCAGTATCAGAAAAAAATCCTGTCCTCATTAAGGTTTGGCTATACGTTGAAGGTTGATTAACACGATACTGTGTACTTGTTTGTACCTCCACAGTAATATTTCCAGCAGTAGCAGCATAAGTTTGGCCATTGTCTTTACCGTTGACGTAAGCCTTCATTTCATACGATACAGAATAGTTTGCTGCAAAAGCAGCCATTGGTACTACTGCTAAAGCTCCTGCAATAATTGTGGAAACAATTTTCTTTCTCATTTGTAAACATCTCCCATTTTAGGTATATTTTTGTAGATAGATAAGAATATTATATATTTCTCAATTTGTAAACACCGAATTTTTCGAAAGTTAATTAAAATGACTTATGAATAGAAGACATAACTACCATCGCGCACATTACGGTACTATTTAACTATTTTTATTATATATACCTATATATAAAATAATTATGTAAAATAACCATAATTTGTCTGATTGTATTTATGTTCTTGTCTTTCATTGGACAAGAACACATTTCGTTTCCTGCTACCCATAAAATACTTGTAAATTTTTCTTTTGTAGAAGTGGGTTGATGCTATACTGATTATTCTGTGCACACCAAATAACCCTCCTATGACGAAGGATGTCGCAATATTTATCAGTTTCTTTTCGTAATGGAATTGGGGATCATCCTAGTCGATAACCTTCCTTTTCCGAACCCGACGAAGGGACTTGAAACGCTCTTTAAACCGGTAACCACATTCATTTTTGGCGAAGGATAAATGGAGAATGGACGCTTCTCAAATGAATGTGTACAAAACCTGTAATATCTCCCCTTTGAAATGGTCCAGTCCTTTTCCATCGGCGTTCCTCGAACTCATCGATGCTATAGTGCCTGGACTTTGGGTGTTCGAGGCATTCTCAAACCCAATCGGCACAATAACTGACTTCTGATTTTTCAAACCGATCCATTGCGAGACAGCGAGCACGACAACATAATTGAGAATCCCGGTTTTGATTATCATGATTATGTCCTTGCTCCTTTCCTCCAGCTACGTCGAGGTGAGAAATTTATTATGCCAATTGATTTCCTGTTCGTGTTCTTGAACCAGCTGTTCTATCTGCTTGTGTAATCGCCCTAGAAAACCACAAAGTAGCTGCTGGGCATCTGTGATTACATGTTTGAAGTAAAATGATCTTCGGCTCTCATGTCCGGAATAAGTTTGAATATGAGCGCCAAGTATTTGACTGGCTCCCCACATCAAAGAGCGACAGCCTGGGACGCGAAAAGGTCCTAGACTGCAACTATTCAACTCTTGTTTCCGCTAGTTAAACAACTATATAGCTGCGCTTGTCGGCATCGTGCAACTTCCATAACTTGAGCAGTTTACTGTTAAACAAACACTCAATCTTGGCATCTTTTTTCGCTATACGGATATACTTTGGATATACAAACTCAAAAGGACGTAGTATTCTTGACTCAAGACCACAAGAAAGGAATGGTGTATGTGACGACAACAACCATTGGTAAATGGGGAAATAGCATGGGCGTCCGCATTCCGCAGGAGTTCTTGGAAGCCGTTCATTTATCGTTGGGCGCGAAAGTGGAATTGCAACTAATCCCCGATCAAGGTATCTTGTTGAAACCGGCCGTCAAGCGTACGCGCAAGTCTAATCGGGAGCTGCGTATGCTATATCTGTCCAAGCGCGGCAAAAACATGCCGGCCATGTCACAAGGTGAATTTATCGATAATTCTATGGGGGATGAAATTTAATAATGTCGATAACAGGAAATGTAGAACGAGGCAGTATTGTGTGGTGTACTCTTCCCCCCACAAAAGGCCGCGAGCAAAACGGCTGTCGCGCCTCAATCGTAATATCAGAAGGATTCATTGATTCGACTTTAAACAAAATGGCGCTGACGGTTCCGGTCACGACAAATGCGATGGGCCACAGCTTTGAAATCTCGGTTCCCCCAGGAATCAAAACTCCGGATTCCCATTTACTGCCTCCTCACCTCCAATTTCCGGAACTGGAAGGCGTAGTCCTAATCAACAATGTTAGATCGATCGATCTGGACGGGAGAAATGCGATCGTAATCGGCCGGGTTGATCCTGAATCCGAATTTTTTGAGGAAATCGTCGATAATGTAATGGGGCTCATAGCATACCCTGAAGATGATGAGAAAACCGAGGATTAGACGAATACCGTCGATGGACAAACCCAGACGGTTTTTTCATGTTTATAATCGTGGTGACTTGTGTTAGCCGAAAAACACAAAACCTTGCTATCCTTCGATTAACATTGGCGTTTTTAAGTTTTTGTTATTGCCGATCCACTTCGCTAATACACTCCTTGTCGGCGCCCCCATAATAAAATTAATATCATTCTCCGGATGCTTATCATAATCATTTATTTCATTCAACGGAATCCAAGCAATGCCAACTTGATCCACGTCGGGAGTATTTCCTACTTTTGCTTCATTGTGTGAGGTAATCGTACATAAGAATGTAAAATCAATTTGATGAACATCCGGCTCTAGTTCTGGAAACAACGAGTCTCTTTTTGCTATAAACTCGTTAATAAAAAGCAATTCTTTGATTTCAACTTCTAAACTGACCTCTTCGAATACTTCCCTGATTAGAGTTTGTTGTATACTTTCTCCAAGATTTTGACCTCCCCCAGGGAGAACATAAAATTCGCCTTGGACCCCGATTCTCCTCAATACGAGTAATCGCTCGTCCTTCATTATCATTGCCCTTGCCGCCGTTCGAATGGCCACAGCTGCACCTCTATTCATAGTTCAATATCACGATGACACTTATGATACTTTTGGCATTATAAAGAATCAATGGAAGGATAGAGTTTAACTAAAAAATCCAAACTCCTGTCGGGTTCCCTTCAAAATCACTTTACGAAAAACGAAAGCCCCGATTCGAGGTTCGAGGTCGGGACTTCCTGCACAAAGCTGCTGTCAGAACTAAAGGCGGTCCAGCCAGTCGAACAAAGCGTCGAAGAACGGGTCTTCACTGGCCCGTACGCCGTCGGCGACAAGCAGCGCCTGCTCCGGGTTGTCCGTCACGACGCCGTCCGCTCCCATTCGGAAAAATCGCTCCATCGCCGCCGCGTCATTGACGGTCCACACGTATATCGGCTTATTCAATGCCTTCGCTGCAGCGATGACCGGTTCGCTAACCCGGTACTCCTCCATGGTGAAGAAGTCCGCCCCCATTCGCTCCCATTTCGGCGTGCCGGCAAACAGCACGTACCCTACCTTCAGCGAGGGCTCGAGCGTTTTGACCTGGCGGATCACATCGGTGTTCAACGATTGCACGATGCAGTCCCCGGCGAAATCATAGTCCCGGATGGCCCGCACAAATATCCCGGCCAAATCGCGTTCGCGTCCGTGCGTTTTTAACTCGATGTTCAGCTTGATGCGGCCTTTGGCCAGCTCCATCACTTCCTGCAGCGTACTGATACGGCCCGTGAACCGACCTTGCTTGACCTCCAGCTGTCTCAGCTCATCCATGGTCAGCTCGGACAAATCCGCGTTCCTCCCCGTCAGCCTCTTCAGGTTCGTATCGTGCATCACTGCGAGCTTGCCGTCCTTCGTTTCCTGAATGTCGATTTCCGCGTAATCCGCTCCCGCATCGATCGCGCCCCGGATAGCTTCCAACGTATTTTCCGCTCCCTTCGCCGTATAGCCCCGATGCGCCATGACGACGAAATCGTGATCCTTGAAGGCCGAGCCGCCGATGGCCGGCGCCAAAACAAGTCCCGTCGCAAACGCGATAAGCGCTAAAAACACGAACAGCTTCCTCCGGTGCGGACGAAACATCCGGCGTATAGGCGGCGCCGAATCTCCGGCCGAGCGCCATTCAAGAGGCTGAAGCACGAAGCGGCGCGGCTCCGCCTTCTCGATATACAGCCGCGTCAGCGTCGTGACATACAGCGGCGTTACCAGAACGGTCGCGGCATACGTCGAGACAATGAACGACTTCGCCAACACGGAACGAACGAACCCGCCGGTCCCCGTATCCCCCGCCAAAAACGCATGCGCGAACGTAAGCGCGAACAGCAGCGCTATAGTGGCAAGAACGACGACGAGGATAAAAACCAATAGCGTACTGGCCACGACGGCGGTCATTTTGACGTAAGACTTTCTCATGATGGCGGCGCTTTGCTTGGCGGCCTGCCGGAACCCGCCGATGCCTTCGATGACAAGGGCATGCAGCGAAAACGTCCAACGGATGTTGAAAAAGAGCAATACGGCCAGAAAGCCTAAGTACAGCAGGGTGCCGCTTCCCGTTTTGTACAGCTCTCCGGAAATGAAATTTGGAATCGTGAGCGACGGCAGCAGCGAAGAGCCGAGTCCGGGGCTTAGCAGCGGAATGACCAGCAGAAAATATAGCGCCCAGCCGACGAATCCGAACGTAAACAAAGCCGGCAAACAGCTTACCGCCTGCAGGAATGCGCGCGGCAGATTCGTTCTAACCCGGTGGTGGCCGAGATACGAAATGACGATGAGTACGGCGAATTCGACGAAAATCAGGACGGTCGCAGCCGGAACGAGAAGCGCCAGGCAAAGCAAGCCGTATTTGCTCATAAAGAAGCGCAGCAGCTCGTAATTCGTCGCCCCCGCAAACCCGCCAAGGCTCAGCAGCTTATGGAACACGACGGAAATCGTCGGGATAAAAATAAAAAAGGTAAGCGCTTTGTAGAACAGCTCGAACAGCATGACTTCGCGGAACGTGAAGCTCATTGTCCGGAACGCATCTGCAACGAGCTTTAGAAAAGGCGATTTTCGATGCAAGCAGAAACACCTTCTTCGTTACTTACTGGAGCCGGCGCCCTGAGAGGTTTCGTCTTTTGCGAACGAACGGTTCCGTTATTAGCCTCCATTGTCGCATTCTCCGAAGCATTTTTCCAGTTTGATCCGGTTGTGGGCGGGTAATAAACCGTAACGCCGGAGGCTTCCGGCGATGCTTGTCTCGACCGAGCCGGCCGCCCATGCGGACAACCTCCCGGTACTAGGTCAAGTTAGTACTTTTAGAGGTGACGGAAACGTATATACTGAAGGTAAGGGGTGATCCGACATGTCACGCAAATGGTTAAAGAAAGAGGCGCCCGTTTGGGTGCAAAATGAATTGATCACGCAGCAGCAGGCCGATAGGCTGCTGGCGTTCTATAAGGAGGAGAAGCCGGCCGTCGGCATCTTGCCTTTACTCGGCAGCCTGCTTGTCGGGCTCGGCATTCTTAGCTTCGTAGCCGCCAATTGGCAGGACATTCCCCATCTCGCAAGGTTTGCCGTTATCGTACTCGCGATGCTCGGCTTCTACGCCGCCGGCGAGCGGTTTATCCGCCGCGGCGACGACAGGCTGGGGCTTGGACTCGTTGCGATCGGACTGATCAGCTTCGGGGCGGGTATTTTCTTGCTCGCGCAAATGTTCCAAATGACCGCAGCCAATGCCGGCTCTTTCATTATATGGGGATCGGCCGGGGTCATGCTCACCTATTTATACCGCTCGCGGTTCCTGTTCCTGCTGTCGGCCGTAATTCTAAATGTCGGCCAATTCTACAGCCTCAACAATTTCGGGACGTTCAGCATCGTCGCCTTTCTCGTTCTTATGGTTGGCCTCGGCATCTACTGGTGGCGCAACCGCAGCGCATGGCTCGCTTGGCTGCTCGGTCTCAGCGCTATGCTGCAGTCGGCTTTTCTGATCGGGGAGCTTGAGCTGAACGGCAGCTTGTATATGATTCCGGTAATGATCTTGTATGTGCTCGGCGACTGGATTCGAACGCGGAATACCGCCTCCCCGCTGCAAAACAGCGCGCTGACGGCAGCCTTCGTCACCTGCTGCATTGCCGTCATGGCGCAGGATAACGGGCATTTCTTCGGCTTCGCCGCCCATGAGCGGACGCCATCGCTCGTCTTTGCGATCGTCGTAGCCGCACTGCTCGCTTTATCCGCGATCGCCAAGAAGCGGCAGGGCCGTCTGACGAGCGGCTTCGAATGGCTGCTGCTGCTCCCTTACTTTTATGCGGCCGAGGCTGCCAGCTTCCTTTATTTGCTCGCCCTCTGCTTTTTCTCGCTCTGCGTGCTGTGGCGGGGCTATGCCGAAGAGGAACGCTTTAAAGTAAATCTGGGAACGATGCTGTTCCTGTTCTCGGTGCTTCTGGCTTACGTCAAGCTGGCCTGGGGCTTCATGGACAAATCGGTGTTTTTCTTGGTGGGCGGCATTCTGCTGCTCGGCTTAAGCTGGTACTTGAACAAGCGGAGACGCCGTTTTCTTGCGGAGGAAGGAGAGGATCGCCATGACTAAGGAAACGAACGGATACGAAGACAAGCGTCCCGCCGGCGAGCCTAGCGTGAACTACGCTCCCCAGAGCGAAAGGGCCGGGGCAAAGGAAGGCGGCACAAAGCCGCCTCGCCATCGCCGCACATGGCTGCTCATTCTGGCGGCCGCTGCCCAAGTCCTGGTCCTGGCCGGACTGCTGATCACGAACTATGCCGTAGGCTGGTACGGCAAAGAGATTCAGCTGAAGACGAAGCCGATCGACCCTCGCGATATTTTTTACGGCGACTACGTCGTGCTAAGCTACGAGATCAGCTCGCTGCCGGCCAGCCTCTGGAAGGGCGAAGGGAATCCGGAGCAGAAGGACACCGTGTATGTGCTCCTGCGGCCATCCGCTGCCAATCCCAAAGAGTACGAGGCAGCCGGCGTCTATCCGGGCAATCCTGCGACAAGCGGAGACGAAGTCGCCCTAAAAGCTCATGTTCAATACGCCTGGGACCGTCAAATAACGCTGCGATATGGCTTGGAACGATTTTACGTGCCGGAAGGCACCGGCAAGGAAATCGAGGAGCAGCATGCGTTATCGAGCGTGCGCGTGACGGTCGCTCCTTGGGGCCAAGCTCGGGTGAACGGGTTTGCGGAAAAGCAGTAATCAACAGAGGAGGCAGCCCTTAGCTTGAACCAAGCTTCGGGCTGCCTTTTTAGGTTCGTTTAAACAGCACATTCATCTGCTCCTGCAGGTTGCTGCAGCCGGTCAGCGAATCGCGAAGATTGCTCGAACTGGTCAACCTTAACCGCCTCTTTCGTCGCTTTCCGGGGATGCGCACGTTCCGCGTCGTGGCAGATAGAGTAAAAGTTTTTGATGCCTTCGTCTCTGCCGACCATGATGTAGGACGCCGTCCCCATCGAACCCGGGATGAGCGCCGGATGACCGGTCGACTTGTACGCAGGCGTGTTCATATAGCGGTTCGGCGGCAGCGTCCGAGTGATCTTTCCTGTGAACGAGCATCGGTTCGTTCCGGAGGACGGGCGGACACAATAACGGATTTTCAAGGCGCTATCGGGGACGAACACGCCGCATTGAGAAGCATAAAGGATTTTCAAGGTCTTATCGGACGGAGAACCGCAGGTTTCCCGTTCGATTCATGGGAATAACGCCCCCAAAATCCGCTAATCGCTTTTACAGAATTGATGGTCGTGAGATAACGCCTTAAAAATCCGTTATTATTTTCCAATTGCAGATCCGCCCAATTTCAGTACAGCTCGCAAGCCTCCCCGGGTTGCCGGACACTTGTTAGGAGATTGCCCATCGAACGGGCCGTTTGGTATGCCGGTTGGCATAAGCGGATGCCGCGTACGAATCCGGTTTAACCCGCGGCGCATAGACGCCCATGGCGCTGACGCGGTCCACCATTTCTTGTACGTATAGCGACGTCTTGTTGACGATCGGCTGCGTGCCGGCGTCGATGTCGATAAACAATTCCAGCGATGCCCCCTGATAGACGTAAGGAAGCAGCAGCTCCTCCATCCTCTTCACCCCGTCGTCGGCAAAATGGCAGGCGACTTCCTCGGACAGCGACGTTTCGAGCGCAAGCTTTTCCTTGACGGAGGTCAGCTCGCGCGGTACCACGACTTGGCGGTAGCAGGCCCAAGCGCCTTTGCCGAGACGGCGAATGATAAGCCCCGTCACAAATTTGGTATGCCCGCGGTGCACCTGGCTGTCGGTTCCAATCGCAAAGTGGTAGCAGCTCCTAGGATCCTGCCCGATAAACCGCTGAATGCGCTGATGCACATCGTCCATCGACAGCTTGCTTTCCGTCACGTTCTGGAAGATCATTTCGGTTGGCATGGAGAATCGTTTCGTTATCGTCATCATCATCACCCGTACAATGTACGCTTGCATCCTTTCCGTTATGTACTCTTATTGGTGGAGCCGGCGGGACTCGAACCCGCAATTCCGATCCAGACAAACCGGCGAGAATTCCCGTTTCTCTGCAGCTCCTTATTGATTGGCAGGGGAAGATGGAATCGAACCACCGCTCGCGGAATCAAAATCCGCTGCCTTGCCGCTTGGCTATTCCCCTATGGTCGGATAGGAACGGGTACGGCCCATTGGTCTGCCGGCCGCCGAACAGCAGCAGCCTCTATGACATCGCCTATCCATAATAAAATTGGGGAGAATAACGGGACTCGAACCCGAACTTGGCCCCAAAAAGTGACGCGCTGCTCCGAAGCCTATTCCGGGTACTTTCCGGGGACCCCTCCAAACCGCCGACTCACAATCGGAATAACGAAAAAGCCGCCTGTCACGCGCTTTTCCACGCCACAAGGGCATAAGAAAAGCCGCCGTGATTCGGCAGCCGTTGTGATCCGTATTCCTTCCGGCACCTTCCAAAAGGTGCGTCAGGTCAGCCCCTCTTCCGGATGAAGAGGGTTTCGGGATCGCCAAAGACTACCGGAAACCAGTGAAATTTCCTGTTCCAAAGTAAACGCATGAATACTCTCATTGCAATGGTTGCGATGATTGATCGGTGCTTTCATTGTACTCTTCTCCTTTCGAACTCATCATGGGCAATAAAAAAACTGCGTTCCACGCCTTTCTCCCCACCCTCCCCGGGCAAAGAAAAAGACTGCGGATTCGCAGCCTCGCATACCGAAAACATGCACTACGAGCAGCCTGAACGCTTCAGGCGCCGTATCGGTACGGGATAGCTACGTGTGACGCGAACGTCATTATCGGAAACCGGAAGAAAGCGAATCTCCATCGCAAATTGCCGCTGCTCATGCTGTGTATGGTTTGTCATGTCCGTTCCCTCCTTCGCGTCATATCGTTCATCAACTTGCAAGCATCGTAACATGCTTCCCAAACCGCCGTCAACCATTATTTTATAATTATAGTTTAATATACCTAAAATACCTTTTAAAGGGTTTCTATGCAAAAGAAAAACGGCCGCTTACAGCCCTCCCCCTCGCCCGTAAGCAAAAGAAAAGACTGCCTCATCAGCAGCCGTTTACGCGAATATACAGGTACCGCGAGAGTCCCCGCATCCCTTATCCGAATGGCAGCCGATGGCGTATTCGATTATGCTCCAAGCCGAAAAAACGGGTTCCCTGTTCCGGTTTCCGTTCAAGCTCCATGTGATGAAGTAGATCAACGCGAATCGCCATCCTGCCGCACATCCTTTCCGTTCAAAATGAATGTTATCAGAATAAAGGCCGTACTTGGCAGTTGTCAAGGAAAAAATGGCTATACCCGTTTTCCCGGCTGTCCGGCCGTTGTTATTTGCCAAAGCCCATTTTACAATGGGTAAAGGAGATATTCAGAACGGAGGAGTACGCCCGTATGCCAACAACTTTGTAATGGTGTGACAAAGAGATAGCGCATATTTCGTGATTTCGGTCACGGGATTCGTGCGCCCTTTTTACCCATTACAAAGGAACGCAAGGTGGCATGTCGTGCCCACTGCGGAGCAGCCTTTTTTGGGGTTGCTCCTTTTTTTGGTTCAGCAGCTGAATATCTCCGCTCTTTGCGTTCCTTTGCTCACCGAGGAGTGAAGGAAATGAACCGCCTGCAGCTGAATTGGCGCATATGCGAGAACCTGGAACAAACCGTTCGGCGATACTGCAGCAATTGCGGCAGGATCGTGCCGTTTGAAGACACCTTGCGGCGCAGACACAACGCGAACGGCAAAAACATTCACCGCTACGCCATCTACAAATGCGTAAATAACCATACCTGGAATCAAAAGCTGGAAGCCTACAAAGCAGGCGAACGGGAATCCGTCATTCTGGAGGAAAAAGACTCGCCGTACGCAAGCGCCCATTCGCTCTCGCTTTCGGAGCTGAAGCAGGCGAACATCGGGATGGTGGAAATCCGGTTAGACGCCGTGGAAGGCGTTAGCCGGCTCGATAAAATGCTATCCGAACGTATCGAAGACGTCAGCCGAAGCCAGATCGCCAAATGGATTGCGGAAGGAACCGTATTGATCGACGGTGCGCCGGCTTCTCCGAATGCAAGGATTCGAACGGGACAGATCGTTTCCTGGCATGTGCCATGCCGTATACGGTCCGAAGCGCAACAATCCGGCTCTTCTATTCAACCGAAAGGATGATGAACCCTGGAATCGTTAACAAA
The DNA here is from genome assembly GCF_046244365.1 of Paenibacillus litoralis. Taxonomy (NCBI): domain Bacteria; kingdom Bacillati; phylum Bacillota; class Bacilli; order Caryophanales; family Paenibacillaceae; genus Paenibacillus; species Paenibacillus litoralis. Next base: position 7,559,803 of record NZ_CP176395.1, read on the forward strand.
ACTAATTGCCGAAAATTGGGAGATGGAACTTGCCGGACATCCGGCCCCGGTTCACGGAGGATCGAACCGCGTGTATGCATGCACGGCAAGCAACGGACAGCATTACTATCTCAAGCGCAAAAGCGACAAGGGAAAGATCGAACAGGAAATCGTCATTCATCATGCGTTGTCACGGAGAGGCCTTTACGCCTCGCATCCCGCGGCCACAGTCGCCGGCAAACCTTACGCCCGGCACGAAAACGACTTGTTCTGCTTGTATGAACCGGTCGAGGGTCGCGTCGTTTCCGTCTTCGATGAGACCGTCGCCTTTCAGTACGGCAAGGCGATCGCCCTGCTCCACCTGGGTTTATCCGAAATTCCGCAAAGCGGACTTTTTAGCACGATGAATATCGAAAAGCAGATGGAGGAGTGGGCGATACCCGCCGTCGAAGCGGCACTCGATTCGTCCAGACAAGCGGCGTTCAATTCGCTGGCGTGGGAGCTGCGTTTGCATGGTTTGGATCGGCTTGACGCGCTTCCGACCCAACTGATCCATCGCGATCCGAATCCGACGAACTTGCTGCTCCGCGAAGATGGAAGCGTCGGTTACCTCGACTTCGAGATCGCAACCTTCGGATTGCGTATTTTCGATATCGCATACTGCTCCACAGGAATGCTGATGAGCGGTTATCGCGATGAAGCCTTCCGATCGACGTGGACGGGACTGCTGCGCGGGGTGCTCGACGGCTATCAAAGCGAATGCAAGCTGGAGCGGCAGGAGCTGGAGTGCCTGTTCGATACGATCGTCGCCATTCAATTGATTTTCGGCGCGTACTTTATCGGTACGAGTAAGGAGCTGTCGGAGCTCAATATCTCGGCGCTGTTCTGGATCGTTTCGAGGAAACAGGACATTTTGTCCGCGGCCGGCTGCTTCTAGCAAAGAGATAACATGCGATAACGATTAAAGAGCCCCTAAGCTAGGCCGTGATTGGCTACCGGGGGCTTTTTCTCCCTCCATCGATCATAGAGGATTTTCAGGGCGTTATACGCTGCCAGAAAGAGAACTTATGACATTTAGCGGACTTTGGAGGCCTTATTCAAGCCGGTTCCGAGTGCAATCAGCCTGAATCGATGGGATAACGCCTTGTAAATCCGCTATATTTTAATCCCAGGGGGTGCGCAGGACAATAACGACGCGAGAGTCCGTTATTTCCAGCTTCTGCATATGCGAAACACAGAGAGCCATTTTCACACTTCTGAAAAGTGTAACAAGAAAGAGCCGTTTCCCGCTTCTACGATGAGCCACAAGAACAACCTGCAGGCTGTCCCCCTCGCCGGCGCCAACTAAAAAGCTGAACCTGACGACAACGTCATGTTCAGCTTTTTGATGTTATAGCTTGCTTTTGACCGCGTCTACGAAGAAATCGAACAGCTCGTCGTCCTCTTCCAGCGCTTCCTCTACGGCTAGAATATCCTCTTCCGCCCCCGAAGCCTCCGTAAAGATCAGACTGTAGCTCCAATCGTTTCCTTTTTTGCTTTGCAGCGTAAGCTCGTAAGGCGTCTTATGCCCCGTTACTTCAAAAAGGACGCTTCCTACGTACCCGTTCTCATCGTCGCGCGTCGCGCGGACTTCTTTAATGTTTACTTCCATTCTTATCACCTGTTTTCCATAGTGTCCTATTGATTATGCGTTCAGTATACCACGGAAACGATTACGCTCAAATCTTGGAATCCCCGAAAACCCTATACGCTTACTATATTTTAGTCCCTACTATTTTTGATATTAACGGTGGATTGCTGTAAAATGGAAAAGTATGATTCCCTATAAAACGTTAGGAGAGTGAGCCACATGTCCCAAACGACAATCAAAACGGCTATTACCGTGCGCCAAATGGTTATCCGTCTAATCGACGCGATTCCCGAAGAACTGTTCGATGTGCAGCCTGCCGCCTTTAACAACACCATCAGATGGAATCTCGGCCACATCGTGACCTGCCTCGACGGCTTGCTTTCCAAGGGTCTTCCTTTCAACTCCGAGCTGCCGGAAAGCTATCCCGCCCTGTTCGGCACCAAAACCAGGCCGTCCGAATGGACCGTTACGCCTCCGTCCAAAGAGGAGCTGGTGCAATATTTGAACCGGCAGGTTGCCGGACTTTCCGCCGTTTCGCCAAGCGCTTTGGAAGAAAAACTGCAGACTCCGATCAACTTGGGGCCGATTACGTTCGAGACGGCCGGCGAGCTGTTCGCCTTCACGACGATCCATGAAACGATGCACTCCAGCGCCATTTCCGCTTTGCTGAGAGTAATTAAGCACGAGCAAGCCTAAGCAAGAAAGCACGGCATGATCCCGATTATCCGCTAATGAAGCCGCCATCTCCACCTCACAGTGGTTTTGGCGGTTTTTTTGTCCGGTAAAGCGTATGCTTCCTAAGAAGCTTTCCTCCTCTGGAAAGCTTGTAGGTACTCACGCAGGCTTTGCCTACGCTCCGCTCCCCGCAAAGTAATCGGAATACGCTGCGGAGAATAGCTTCCCATTTTGGGGGACTCGCATGTCTGGATAATTAATAGGTAAATCATGCCAATGATTAGGTATAATGGACTCATTGCTCATTCCGTCAAAATGAAAGGGATTTCGACATGACGACAAAAGTCGAGCTGTTCGATTGCATGCTGAATGTGACGGCGGAGCTCTTTTTCAATCTGGAAAAAGAGTTGTTCTGGCACGTCTACGCCGATCGTCCCGGCGATCTGCTCGATATCGGCTGCGGCAACGGAGCCTATTTGTCGAAGCTGCATACGCTGTTTCCTTCCATGCAGCTTACCGGCCTCGAGACGGAGGAGGGGATATTCCGCCGCGCGCTCGCCAAACAAACGCCTGGCATGAAGTTCCGCCATGGAAGCTTTGAGGATCTGCCTGCCGAAGCCATGTACGACATCGTAGTCGCAAGGCTCGTCATGGCGCATATTCGGGACCGGCGGCAGCTGTACCGCTGGCTGCAAGCGCACACGCATGCCGGAGCAGCCGTCATCGTTCTGGATGTGGAGGAGGACGAGCTCGACGGGATACGCTTGCCTCCCCTCTTTACGGCCCTTTACCGTTCGTCGCGGAAGGCCATCCGCAAGCGATCCCTGCTCCGCTTCAAGGATTCGCTTCGGCTGGAGCTCGAAGCGGCCGGATTCCGTCACGACGCGGCGGACACCTATGCCGTACATACCGGCCAGACAGAAGTAAGAGAACGGTTATACCGCTATATGCGGCTCGTGACCGAATCGCTGCTCGGAACGCCGCTATCCGCGGAGCGCGAATACGAACTGGACGTTTGGCGGCTCGACCCGAATGCGCATTTGGAGATTCGCATGTTCGGCATGACGTTTACGAAGCAGGAGCTATTATCCGATTAAGCAGGCAGGTGACGCGCACGATGCGCTGGTACGAGGATTTTGAGGGAGATTTGGAAGTGGTTTTCAAGCAGGCCGAAGATAGGGTTGCCCGCTTTCCGGCGCCGCTGAACCGCCGCGGCCTGGCCTACATGAACGGCTTTAATCCGCTGAGAAAGGGAAGCGCCAAAAACTACATCTGCTACCTGCTGCCTTTCTGGCTAAAGGATACAGCCCCGGTCACGATTGCCGAATGCCGCGCGCTATCGCTAGCGAACGTGTTCGTGATGCTGCATTTTTTCGTGCAGGACGATTTGATGGACACGCCTCCGAGCGATTGGAAAGAGCAGCTTGCGCTCGGCGGCTTGCTCCAGCAGGAATATCAGGATCTGTATCGGGAGCTTTTCCCGTCGGCCTCTCCCTTCTGGGCCTATGCCAGGAATCTGCTGCACGACTGGGCGCAGAGCGTGGTCTGCGAAAGCGACGACGATCCTTTCCTCCGCGATCCTCTGCGGATCGCCAAGAAAGCGGCGCCGCTGCATATGGCGAGCCTCGGCGCGCTCCTGCTTGCCAAGCAGGAGGACAGCATTATCCCTGTTACGGCGTTAGTCGATCGCGTACTCGTCACCCTTCAGATGGCCGACGATTGGGCCGACTGGCGAGACGACTTGGCGGACGGCAGCTACAACTGCCTGCTGTCCATGATCCGGGCGGAGCGGCAAAGCGGCGTAATGCCTGCCGTCGACGAGGTTAAATACGCTCTCTACACCGCCGGCGCGCTGACCCGCTATGCGGAACGCGCGTTGGCAAACCGGGAAGCGTTGGCCCAATCGGCCGTGCGGGTCCCATATGCGGAAGCTTTTCACGAGTCGCTCCTGGGACATTTGCTCCAGGATGCCGCGAATATCGAGGAGAAAAGAAGGAAACTCGCAGCAGGAGGATTGCACTATTTTTTGTCGAAAAATGCCAAAAATTAATAGATTTCATGCCTCGTCCATGATATATTGGGAATGGTAAACATAACCAATTCATGGGGAGGTTCTTTGTATGTCGGCAGAAGATATTTTGAGAAACAAGATCATCCAAAAAGCTTGGGAAGACGCAGCATTCAAAGCGAAGCTGCTCGCCGATCCGAAAGCGGCCGTCCAGGAAGCGTTCGGCATCGTGATTCCGGATTCCGTCGATCTTGTAACGGTCGAGGAAACGACAAGCAAGTTCTATCTGGTGATTCCGCCGAATCCGTCGGAAGTGCTGAACGGCTCGGCAAGCGCTAACGGCATGTGGTAATCCCAAGGATAAACGGAACAATCAGCGGAGGATATCCTTTTCTGACATCCGTACAAACAGCAGCAGCGCAGCCTCCCTCGGGATGCTGCGCTGAACGCGTTTCTCGATACTTCCTGCTGCAAGTAGGATGACAGACCCTCATAGCGCGTTCGGATTCGGCTTGATCGCTGTCGGAAACCGGATGATCGCCTCCGTCCCTACTCCTTTTTCGCTGCGGAACTGCAGCCGTCCTTGCATCACTTCGATAATGCGGAACGTTACCATCAAACCGAGTCCCGTTCCCTTCGTTTTATTCGAATAGTAAGGCTCTCCGAGCTTGATCAGCTCCTCGGGCTCCATGCCGATCCCGTCATCCTTTATGTGAATGAACGCCTCGCCGTACTCCTCATATGCCCAAATGTGAATCGTCCCGTTGTCCTTGAGCGCCTCGATGCTGTTCTTGATAATATTGATGAGCGCTTGCTTCAGCTTGGCCGAATTGCCCCTTATGTACAAGTGAGACGGAATGGTTAGCGTGATTTGTCCCCCTTGCAGATTGGCAAGCGGCACGAGAATGCCCTCGATGTGCTTCAGTTCGTCGGAAAGCTGCAGCACCGTCACATCCTCCAGCTCCGGCTTAGCGAACGTCAGGAAGTCGGTAATGATGTTGGCGGCCCGGTCCAGCTCCTCCAGCGCCAATTGCATATAGGCTTTCTCTTTATCGTTCGACTTCTCTCCGAGCAGCTGCAGAAACCCGCGGGTCACCTGAAGCGGATTCCGGACTTCATGCGCTACCGAAGCGGCGAGTTCGCTGATGATCGCCATTTTCTCCGATCGCTGCAGCCGGTTGTTATACAGCTCGAGCTCATGCGAGTAGTTGACGAGCTTCTCGTGATCCCGCGCAAAGCGCCGGCCGAGTATGGCGATCAGCCCGATGACGAAGCCGAGGACGCCGAACTTCCAAAGCACCAGATCGTAATTCTGAGCGCGCATATAGAACAAGACCAGGTCCGTAATGCAGGCCAAGGCAAATATGGCGAAGCCCGATGTAAAGATGACCGCATCTTTATTCCCCCGGAACGCATACACGAACGAATAACCGACCAGAAGAAGAAATTGGACGATCATCGTGACGCCAAGCAGCGTTACCGTAATGAAAAAATGCACATATTCGTATTCGTATGCGGTTAACTCGTTCATGGCCGTCAATAGCACGCACAAGAATGAGTAGACGACTTGAAACATGCGAAACATCCGGATAACGTTAAATTTGCCGCTGCCGAAGACGGTTTCAAAGAAGTAGCTGAGTGCGGGCAGGAAGACGAGCAGCGAGATGTCGAAGAGGAGGAACATCCGGTCCCCAACCTCTCCAAAAAACGTATACAGGAACGGAGAGTACGTAATGACCATAAGTCCGAGAGCCAGGATGACCAGGGAAAGAGAAAGCCAGCTTGTAAACTGGGCGTTTTTAAGAAAAAACGAGCAGATAAGCATCATCAAAGCAAAAAATATGAAGGCGCTGCCCAAGACAACGTCAATCAGGTTACGTTTCATGAAATTGTTCAGAAGCGTTTGATGGTCGCCCACCCGGATGCCGCTTTCGAGGCCGAGCCTCTCCCCGGACGTTTCGACGCGAATGTACAAAATTTTATTGGAATCCTCGGCGGCTAACGGCAGCAGCACTTTATTGACCTCATACAGATAGCTGCGCCGCGACTCCTGCAAGACCGTATCATCCAGATACACGGTATAGTTCTGAGCGTAAAGCTTATCGATCATAATCGCCGGCCTGCTCCATTCGAGCTCCGGAAGCTCCAGCTTGATCCATGCCGCCATAGCCTCGGCAGGCTTGACTGGAGCCGATTGACCACCCTCTACAGGAATCCAGCCCTCAAGCCATGACGTCTCCGCGGAAGCCCTCGCAAGAGGCGCGGCCGCCGACTTGTCGGTCTCTGCGGTTTTATCCCCTCCAGTGGATGCTTCTTTATAGGACGGCTTCTTATCTGATCCCGGTTCTTGCATCTCGGCGATCGCTTCCCGCGCATCGCCCGCACCGCCGTTCGCTCCCGTGTCCCACTTGATCTGCCAACGGGCAATCGTTTCGGTTTCGGGCAGTTTGTTTCCGCCGACGGAGCGGTCTACAAAAACGAAAGCAAGCGCAACCAAAAACAAAAAAAGAACGGCCGTTTTCGGTACAGCCTTCATTGCAACACCTCAAGCCATTATCATGATCACAGTGCCGACATTCGCCTGTGATATCCTATTTTCGACCAATTTCGTCATTCCCCTGCTAATAAAGACAAGTATTTAGGAAAAATATTACGTTTTTCGACAAAAAAATTCCTAAAAACGCCAAAAAGCCGTTCCCCTTGAGGAAGAAACGGCTAGGGCATAGCTTGTCCGATTAGGCGAATCGGTTGGAATCGGCGGGAAAAACAAGGCCCATTTGCTTTCTTGCTTCGTCCATAATTTCCATGGCTGTCATGGAATTGGCGAACGAATTCGTGTCGCACTCCGTTTGGCCGGCTTTCAGCAATGCAATAAACCGTTTCGCCTCGTAGTACATCGTGTTCGCGACCTGCTGTCTCGTGATCTCCTCGACGGATCCGTCCCGGTAGCGAATTTCGACCTTGCCGGGCTCGTTGATTTTGTCGATGACCATCGTCCCGTTTTCCCCTTGAATTTCGGCGGGCGCATACGAATGAGCGATCTTGGAATGCATGATTACCGCATCCATGTCCTCGTATTGAAGCAGGAGACTGCCTTCCCCGTCGATGCCGGAGCCGGAGCCCAGCAGCATGCCGTCCGCTTTCATCCGGTCCGGTTTGCCGAACAGGACGGCAAGCGGGTAGATGCAGTAGGTCCCCAAATCCATCAGCGACCCGTTGGAGAATGCGGGATTAAAGGCGTTGAGCACCGTCCCTTGCTTGTAGGCGTCATAGCGCGAGGAATACTGGCAGTAGCTCGCAAAATACCGCCGAACCTTCCCGAGCTTCGGCAAATGCTCCCTCACGGCCTGAAAGTTCGGAACCAGCGTAGACTTGAGCGCCTCCATCAGCAGGACGTTGTTCCGTTTGGCGGCATCGATCATCGCCTGCAGCTCGCCGGCGTGGGAGGCGATCGGCTTTTCGCACAGAACGTGCTTGCCATGGTTCATGCATAGGATCGCATGCTCCGCATGATAAGCGTTCGGGCTGGCGACGTATACGGCATCGAGCGCATCGCTGTCCGCGAAGGCACGCAAGTCGCTAAAAGCGTGCGGGGCCTCCATTTTCGCCGCGAACTCGTTCGCCCGTTCTTCCGTTCTGGAATAAACGGCCGTCAAGACGAACTCCCCCGTTTCGCGCGCCGCCTTGATGAACGACTCCGTAATCCAGTTGGTCCCGATAACGCCGAAACGTATCATAGAAATGACTCCCTTTCGTCATGTGGTGGTTAACGGCGGTTGAATCGCACTCTCTCATTTTATACATAAAGCGCGATCAGGGAAATGGCTCCTTTCGAAAACGGGCAAGCCAGCCGCTCCTCCGCATGACGTCATTAGAGTAAAGATTTTCGGGGAAACCGCTACTCGGAATCGTTTCGTGTCCGATTTTTCAATTCGCGCTCCGCTCTGTTTCGGGATCGGTATTCGAAAAAGCAAAACAGCACAAACAAAATGACCATGAATAACAGAAATACGCCTGGGTAACTCATGCTCTCCATTCCCTCCAGCTGCTGGAACCGCCCAACCGGTCTCTTGGCGACAAAAGCGGCAATGATCATGCAGTAAAGAAACATTACGTGTCTGTTAAAGTAAATGATATCTTTTCATATCGCCCGCGTCAAGTATAAAGGAAACTTATTGTGTCCATCCTAGTCGTGGAATCGTACCGTTTCCTATAATAGCTTGAGGAGGTGAGCGCTTTGTTCGGGAGACGATTAGCGGAATTGCGGAACCAGAGGGGCATGAGCCAATACGAATTGGCCGACCGCCTGCAGCTGTCGCGGGGACAAATCGCGAACTACGAGCAAGGAACTCGGGAACCCGACTTCAAAACGCTCATCCTGCTGGCGGATTTTTTCGAGGTGAGCCTGGACTTTATGCTGAGCCGGATCGACAAGCCGAACAGCTTGCGGCTTGATGAGGAGACGGTCGTCCTGAGCGCATCCGAAGCCGGGTATCTTCATGCGGCGCTGGCCATTTTTCGCAAATATAAGGACAAATGAGGAGCATGGAATGCTCTGTTATATAAAATGGCGTCCTGAACGTTTCCGCGTTCGGGGCGCCATTTTTGGGTTTCGCGGATGGACCGCATCAGCGCAAAATGCCGCGCCGGCGCAGGACGCCGATCATTCGCAGGGCACGCTGCTTATACGAATGCTTGCGTGCGGCCTTTTGCCCCGCTTGGCGAATGCGCTCCCGTTCCGCCGGATGCCGCAAATAATAAGCGACCAGCCGCGAGGTGTCGGCCGGCGATTTGGAGAGGAGCAGATGCTGCTTATGCTTGAACAGCCGTCTGATCTCGGGCGTGTCGTTCGTCAAAACAAACCCTCCCGAGCCGAGAATCTCGTAGGTGCGCTGCGTCACCTGCGTCAGCTGGTTTTGCAGAGCGATTACGATCTTCGCCGAGCTGTAAACTTTATTCGCCTGCGTATAGTCCAAATAGCCGTGGATCCATTTTTTTGGAATCGGCTTGCCGATAAACGGTTTCATTTTGCCCCAGTTTCTGCCCCAAAAGTCGACTCTGACGCCGCTGCGCACAAGCGGACGAAGCAGCCCCCGCAAGGATTGGATGCGGAAATGGCGCGGGTACCGCCGAAGAATGTTCGGATACGCATTGGCGACGACGCCTATGCTGCACCGGTATTTATCGCTGGCCGGAACGCGGCGGTGCACCTTCGGGTGATAGCCGAAATCCAGATGTGCGGCGCTGATGCCCATCCTCCGGTAGTCCGCAACCCGCGAGCGGCATATCGTGAACACAAAATCGGGCCGGGCCCCCCTGATATAAGGAAGCGTGAAAGACTTCGTATGCGTGGGATCCTCCGTCGCCCAGTACACATGGGGAATGCCCGCTTGCTTCACGGCATCCCGGATCCATTTACGCTTCCGTTTCGTATGCTCGAACGTCCATCCCAACGTGACGATGAGCTGGGGCCGAAAGCCGGCGATCAGCTTCGGAATCGTATGACGGGTCAACGGGCCCGATACCTTCACCTCATGACCGGCATCGCTAAATCCGTTCGGAAGCCCGTGAATCCACATCGGATGGCTTTCCAGAAACAGCACGCGCATGATGATAACCCCCCTTTGGGTTTGACCTGGCACAGCGGGACGGCATTTCGGCGGAGCGCTGCATGCAGAGCCGGCTTTGCCGGATACTATTATTCGTATGCCGGACAGGCGCCTTCGGGGGTGTGCGAATGTCCTTGCAGCTATAAAAAGGCGGGCGGCCGTGCGGGTTCAAGCTGCAACCGGCTTTGCCGTTCCACTGAAACCGAAACCGAATGCGGGCTACAACCCCATTGATTTCCCCCAACCCGGGAAGCAACAACAGAGAAACCGAGTAACGATTAACTCTACTTTTGTTGCGGAACGTCAGTGCCTTATTTGCAGCTGTAGACGCGTATATCGACGTATGGCGGAACTAGAATACCTTATTTGTACATTCGGATCGGTATTTCGAGCAGAACCGGACCAATAGCGAACCGTAGTTCCGCAACGAATCGAACTAGAGGGAAACACCGGCAAATAGCGTACCTGAGTTCCGCCTAGCGTCGGGCTTCGAACAAACACATGCTGCTCCTACGAGGGTTGACCGCCGACGTGTGACCGAGCACCGCGTGCCGCGATGGCACCGCGCGCCGGGAGGCGCGCGCGGTGCGGAAAGAAAAAGGAGCCGCAAGCAAAAGGACGATGCCGCCTCTTTTGCCTGTGCTCCCTATCGTTATCCTTTAGCCGCTCCCGCGCGAGCCGCCAAAGCTTGCAGATCGAGTCCCTTCAAGGCGCCCTCGATCAGCTCCGGCAGCAGCTCCGGCGTACAGCCGAAGCAAGGGATGCCGAACTGGGCAAGCTTCTTCGCCACATGATCGTCGTAGGAAGGCGCCCCCTGATCCGAAAGCGCCAGCAGGCACATCGCCTGCACGCCCGCCTGCTTCATTTCGCCCATGCGCCGGATGAGCGCCGCCTGATTGCCGCCTTCATACAGGTCGGAGATGAGGATGAACAGCGTTTTTTTCGGCTCGACGATGAACTGCTCGCAGTAAGCGACCGATTTGTTGATGTCCGTGCCGCCCCCAAGCTGAATGCCGAACAGCATGTCGACCGGGTCATGCGCGCATTGCTCGCTCAGATCGACGACCTCGGTGTCGAAGGCGACGACACGGGTGTCGAGCGAAGGCAGACTGGCAAAAATCGACCCGATGACGGAGGCGTAAACGACCGAATCGGCCATCGAGCCGCTCTGATCGATGTCGAGAATGACCGTCCATTCCTTGCTGCGCCGCGCCCGGTCGAAGAAGTAAAACCGTTCCGGGATGATTCGTTTGCGCTCCACGTCGTAGTGCTTCATATTTTTGCGGATCGTCGTCTTCCAATCCGTGCTGGCGAACGAAGGGAGCGGAGAATGCCGCCTGCGGTTCAGCGCGCCGGTCACGGCCCGGCGAATATCGTTCTCCAGCTTTTTCGCGATTTCGTCCACTACCGCCCTCACCAGCTGGCGCGCCGTGTCCTTCGTTTTCTCCGGGATTTTGCCCTTCAGCGCCATCAGCGTGGCGACCATGCGAACATCGGGCTTGATTGCCCCAAGCGTCTCCGGCTCGAACAGCAACTGCTTCAAGCCCTTGCGCTCGATTGCGTCCGCCTGGATGACCGACACCGCATCCGGCGGAAAAAAGGTGCGGATATCCGCCAGCCACTTCGCCAGCTTCGGCGAAGAGGCTCCGAGCCCAGCCTTCCGGCGGCCGCCGGAAGCTTGCCCCGAATCGAAGGCGCTGCCGCCCGACGTTCCGTCATAGATCGCGGCAAGCGCTTCGTCCATCAGCTTCGCTTCGTCGTCGAGCAGCGCACCGCCTTGTCCGTGGGCGCTCAGCTTCTCTTCCGCCGCTTCGCCGAGTATTAACCGCCATCGTTTGATCTGTTCCTGACGCTCCATCATTTACAAATCCCCAAAGTCGAATTCGTTAAGCTCATCCAGCATCCCTCTTTCCTCATCGCTCAGCGGCCGCTGCAGAAGCTCGCCCGTCTCCAGGCCGCCCGCTCCCCACTGCTCGCCGAGCATCTCCGCGATCGCCGCCTTCTCCCGCGGTTCGAACGAGCCGAACGCCCTCCGCAGAAACAGCAGCGACCGCCGGAACTGTTCGCCGTCCAGCGACGAAATATACGTGTCGAGCTGCTCCCATAGTCCTGCCCGCGACAGCAGCGCATACCGGTTGCGCATCGACAAGCCTTCGAACCAGCCGGCCCCGAGATCGGCCGGAATGCCCGGCGACAAGCGCCGCGATACCTCCTGCGCCGTCTGCTCGCTTCCGACCTGATTCCGCTCCAGCAATATGGCGAAGGCAAAACCAGACAGCCTCGCATTTCGGTCGTCTCGGGATGCAAGCTCCCATAATCCCTTCAACCACTGTCCGTCGTCGACCTCTTCCGGAAAATCCTGCGAAACGGCATGCATTTCGTTCATCGCCGCCAAGATTTCGTTCGACGCTTCCTCGCTGCAGGCCGCTGCGTCCACGAGCAGCAGCGCTCCCCTGAGGAATAGCTGCTGCATAAGCGGAACAAGCGAAGCCGTGTCGGCCTTGCGGATATCGCCGTAACGGATAAGTACGGACAGCTCGCGGGCCGCTGCGGCGATTTGCGCGAAGCTGCCCGCGTCGACGGCGAGCCGCTGCAGCGTTTGTCTCGCCTGCTCCATCGCCTCCGGCAGCCCGCATTCGCAGGCCGCTCTGACGATGCGCGACGCTTCGCGGATGTCGCCGCAGCGCTCCAGCCTTTCGCCTATGACGAAGGCGGCGGCCAGCTCGACCGTTTCGCCCTTCAGCGTCGATTCGACCAGCTGAATTTCCGTCTCCGGGCTCCATCTCAGCACCCAATGCTCCGCCCAGGTCGCGCCGTCCTGCCGAATGCCCTGCTTCTTCGCAAAATCGATGTCGAGCAAAGCGAGCCGGTGAAGGAATACGGAGCGATGAAGGTCGATAAACGCGGCCTCCTCCGACTTTACCCGTCGGTTTTCACGCAGGTCGAGCTCCAAATCGGCAGCGACGGCCGACTTGTATTTGTCCAGCTTCAGCCGTTTGAGATGCCGGTTCAGATCGTCCTGTATCGGCGTCTGGCTGACGCCCTCCGGCAAGCTTCCTATAGCGGTTCCAACGTCTGTCCGCGCCAGCGCCTCGGAAATCGAGGAAAGCTCCCCGAAGCCGAGACAAACCGCAGCCGCGTCCCGCAGATCCTTCCAAGTCGGCAAGCTGCCGCCGTGAAGGGAAGCAAGCGATTCCGCCAGCCGAACGCCTTCGATGACGGACGCCGTGGACCGGAACGTCCCTTCGGCGCGCAGATGAGCCGCGACCTGCGACATGTAGAGCGAGGGCATTTTGGCCAAATCGCCGTGCCGCATGCAAGCCCACATCAGCTCGTAGTAGGCGGGTGCCGGGTTGCCGGCCCCATAGCCGGAATGCGTCGACAGCTTGTAGTAGGAATACGGCATGAGCGTCAGCTTTGTGGACGAGCGGGGCAGCTTCCGCAAGGCGGCGTCGGTCATGCCGGGCTCGGACAGCGCCAGAGCCGACGCGTGGAAAGCGCCGGTCACGACGACGATCCGGTCCGCCGGACAGCCCGACTCGATCGCCTCGCGGATTTGCCTGCGCATATACGCCTCGCGAACGGCGTTCACCGCCGTCTCTCCCGGATCGAACTCGTGCTCCTCCCGCTCCGACAAGCCGCGCATTTGCCGTGAAAACTCCAATATCGCGCTGCGGTAAGCATCCTTGTTCATATTGTGCTCGAAGTGGCGTTCCCAATAGCTCTCGTAATCGGGCTCCTCCGCCAGCTCGGCAATGCGTCCGTACACGGCTTGCTGCCGCCGGTAGTAGGCCAGCAGCCCGCTTTGCCGTTCCTCCCGCTGCTCCTCGGGCAGCCCTTCGCCGCCGAACGTACGCTTGCCGTACAGCGCCACCGCCGCATCGGAAGGCAGATCGATGAAGGCGGCCTGCGCCCCGTTCTCCGCCGCCCACTGGAACGCCTGATATTCCGGCGAATAAGAGGCGAACGGGTAGAGGAGCGTACGCACCGGCAGTTGATCGGTATAGGCCAAAATGGCGACCGGCGGCACGACGCCCCGCGACGTCAGCTGCTCGATCAGTCCGCTGGCGTCGGAAGGTCCCTCGACCAGAACGAGCGAAGGCCGGACTTCGTCCAGAAACGCCCGCAAATGAACGGCGCCGCCCGGCGACAAATGCCGGATGCCGAATATATGCGGCTGGCCGCTTCCCGCGGCTGAGCGCCGCGTACCGGACTCGCTCGGCTCAAGCGTCCGGATGCGCCCTTCGCCTGCAGCCACCGTTTCTGCACGGCTCTGCACGCCCGACGCTTCCGCTGCTACTTCGTCCCGCGTCCCTTGCGGCATGCCGGCTTCGCTAAGCGGCTGGACATCGGAACGCCCGGAACCGCGCGCGGCTTTCAATTGTTCATCTCCCGGCATGCGTTGTACAGGCTCCGCCATTCCGATCCCCGCTTTTTCATCACATTCTCCAAATACTCTTTCCAGACCGTCCGGTCCTTCTCATCGTCCTTCACGATCGCCCCTTGCAGGCCTGCCGCGATGTCCTCCTCCTCGATCCGCCCGCTGCCGAAGCTCGCCGCCAGCGCCATGCTGTTCGTCAGCAGCGAGATCGCCTCCGCCGTGGAAATAACGCCGCTCGGCGGCTTCACCTTCTCCTTGCTGTCGAGCGTCACGCCGCTGCGCAGCTCGCGGAAGATCGTGACGATTTTGCGCACGGCTTCATCTTCCGGCAATGCCGCCTTCAGCTCGTAGCTCGCGGCGATTTCGGCAACCCGCTTGCGGACGATGTCCACCTCGGTTTCGAGCTCGGAAGGCGCCGGCAGCACAACGATGTTGAACCGTCTTTTGAGCGCCGCCGACATGTCGTTGACCCCACGGTCGCGCGTATTCGCCGTCGCAATGATCGAGAAGCCCTTCGTTGCGTTGACTTCCCTTGCCAGCTCGGGGATCGAAATCGTTTTTTCCGACAAAATGGAAATCAGCGCGTCCTGCACCTCCGAGGCGCAGCGGGAAATTTCCTCGAAGCGGGCGATGCCCCCGGTTTCCATGGCGCGGTAGATCGGGCTTTTGAGCAGCGCTTCGTCCGAAGGGCCGTTCGCCAGCAGCATCGCGTAATTCCACGAGTAGCGGATCTGCTCCTCGCTCGTCCCGGCCGTCCCTTGAATGACCTTGGACGAATCGCCGTGGATGGCGGCGGTCAAATTTTCGGACAGCCACGATTTGGCCGTCCCCGGCTCGCCGATCAGCAGCAGCGCCCGGTCGGTCAGCAAGGTGGCGATGGCGATTTCCACCAGCCGCCGGTTGCCGATATACTTGGGCGTTATCGTCACGTCGCCAACCTTACCGCCCGTAATGAACGTCAATACCGCGCGCGGCGACAGCTGCCAGCCGGCAGGCCTCGAATCGTTGTCGCTCCGCTTGAGCGCCTCCAATTCCTTTTCATACAGCTTTTCCGCAGACAGCCTCAAAACATTTTGCTTTTGATCCATGCGATCCATCCCGCTCCCTTCTCATGATCCGTTTCTTTGTCTTTCTCATCCTCATTCTTCGCCCGCATCCATTCCACAGCCTCGAGAAACTGTCCTTTGATCCCCTCGTAGGCGAGTCCGGACGCCACCCGCTCGAGCCGGTCCGCGTAAGCGCGGGGAAGCCTGACAAGCAGGGCAAGCTGCGTGCGGTCCAAATAATAAATATGCTTGGCGTTCGTTTTCTCCAGCACGTCCATGAGCAGCTCCGGCGCATCCCGGTGGCCAAGCCTGAAAAGCGCGGCCAGCAGCTGCACCGTTCGCGACTTGTTAAAGTTCGGCGTCGCCTCCAGCTTCTTAAGCAGGTACTCGGTGACCTTCCGGTCCGGCTGCCGGGCGAACCGGCACACGAACTCCTCCTCGTCGATATCCACGAACAGATTCACCCACCGCGAGTCCCAGCGATCATGCGATTGCGGCTCCGCGGCGCCTTCCTCCCGGTCGTCGTAGGGAGCGGCCAGCGCTTCCGTCAACCCGTACAGCGCCCGCAAAAGCTCCTTGCCTGCCGCAGACTTTTTGCTAGCAAACTCCCCGGCAAACCGGTCATAGACTTCGCCGGGCTGCAGGGTCAAGACCGCGGCGCGGAAGCTGTACGCGGCGAAGCGCCGATTCCAGGCCTTCTGCAGCGACAGCAGGAAATCGTAGGCCTCCGGCCGCTTCATGTCGAGCAGCAGCTGCGCGGCATAGTCCTGCACGGCGCCGGTATCCCGAGCCATAAACGTCTTATCGCCAAGCAGCCGCTGCAGAAAGGCCGAGACGGTTGCGTCCCGTCTGCCTTCCAAGCACTGTACCGCGGCATACAGCCGCGGAATCGCTTCGTCGCCCGGCTTGCTGTCCTCCAGCCGCTCCAGCAGCTCCTCTGCGACCTGCAGCAACCGTTCGTTCAGCCGCTCGGACGAGCACTGCTGAATGGGCTCGATCGCGATTTCCTGATCTTTGTCCGCAAGCGCCCTCAGCAGCCTCTCCACCGCGGCGTCGGATTTCAAACGCGCCAAGGCGGATAGTGCGGCGCGGCGAACTTCTTTCTTCTTGTCGTCCGCATGCTGCAGGATGAGCGGCTCCAGCTCGGGATAATCGCCGAGCAGCTCGATCGCCGCCGTCCGCACCTCCAGCGAACCCTCGGCAGCCGCCTGCACGACAAGCTCCCGCTCCCCCGAGCCTGCGAAACGGTGAATAAGCTGCAGCCTGCGCGCATCGCCTTTGCCGCCGTGCAGCTTAAATTGCTCCTTGAGCAGAGGGAGCGCCGAAGCGCCGAAAGACGGTACGACCGTTTGCGCCATATACTCGGCCAGCTCGGCGAAGCTGTCGTCCAGCGCCGCAATCGCCGGGACGAACGTTCGGATATCTTCGAACAGCTTCTCCTCGAACCCTTGGCGGACGACCTCGTAGCGTCCCTGCCCCTTCTGCGTGAGCGCCTCAAGCAGAGGCTTCAGCTTGCGGTACGGCACCTGCGTCAAACAGGACGTTTCCGCGGCCCGGACCGGCTCGGGGCTGCCCTTCGCATCCGTTTGGCCCTGCGTGTACAGGACGGCATGCAGCAGCGTGCCTAGCTCAAGTAGCTTCGCCGAAGCTTGCTCCGCGCCAGCCTGAGTGAGCTGCTTAACGTCCTCGGCCAGCCGAGCGAGCACCGGAGCGCTTTCGCCGAGTTTCTCCAGCTGCGGCAGCAGCTTGAGAAGCCGCGCGTCGCCCGCCGCCATCCCGCTTCCGGCGATAAACAGCCGGCGAACCTCATTGTGAAGCTCGCGTAATACTGGTATGCTCATCGGATGTTCTCCTTTAAAACGTATCGATGGTCAAGTTATCGGCACGCCTGAAACAACTTCCATGCCTATTTCAGATGCCTCGACGCGCCAAAATGTCTTAACTAGTACAGCAGCCGGATTCGTTCCTGCCCGGTGATCAGCGTAAGCGGCTGCGCCATAAGCCGGCCGCTCCCCAGGTCGTGCTCGAACATGACCAGCATGACCTGATCGCGGAAGTGCTCCCGCTTGAGCAGCGGCAGCAGTTGAACGGTCGGATGCTGCAAGCGGCTAATGTCGCCGAGCGAGATTCTGTTCCCCCGCTCGTCTTCCAGCGCATAGGCTTCATCCAGCTTTACGATCTCCTTCACATGCAGCAGGACGACCGGATGCTTATCCGCCAGAGGATGCTTCAGCTGGTTCTTTACGAGCTTCACGGCTTCCGGATAAGATCGCCGGGCATATCCGCGAACCGCGGCAAAGTCTTGGCTGTCCGGCTCCCGAAAGGTCGCCTCCTCCCAGCGCGCCCTTGGATTCGCGTCACCGGGGTAGTAGAGCAGCTCCTTCGTTTGCGCGACAAGCTGGAACGTGTCCTCTTCCTTCATATGCTTGACCGCCCGGTACGGCCGGTAGTTCCGGTTGGCGTACACTTTGCCGGACGCCAGCTCCACCCAGAAGCCCTCATCCACATACTCGCCCCGGGCATCGTCTCCGTAGGAGCGGAAGGCTAGCTGCAGCAGCTTGGCATCCCGCAGGCCAAGCCCGCTGTCGCGCAGCTCGGACAGCTGCCAGGCATGGCCGAGCCGCTCCTCGATAGCCGTGTCGGTCGCCATCGGCGTCTCCGGGTTTTCCTTCTTGACCGTCAAATAGTCCCGCCCGCGCTTGGCAAGCGTCTGCAGAGCGGTCAGCTTGTCTACGGCGTCCGTATAAACCGGCTCGCGCTCGCCTTCTCCCTGAAACAGCAGCAGAAACTCGCGAAAAGCGGACTGTACGCCCGGCACATAATGATTGCCGAGCTGCTTGGCCTGCTCTTCGAGCATGCGCGCCGTTTTTGCGTCGATGCCGCCGAGCCCCGTCTGAACGATTTGACGGAGCAGCTTGTCGAGCAGCTCGATGCCCTCCAGCTGCGCGGCGATTTTTTTGGTCAGCGCGGACTTGTTCGTCTTCTTAGCGACCGGCGGCGCGTCGTCGTCTGCGGATGCGGCAGCCGCTTCCTTCTTCTTTTCCTCCCGCTTCTCGGCCTTGTCCCGTTTCCCCGCAATATCTTCGGGGATGTCCTCCGTATGAAAGGAGCTGCCGCCCGCATAGGCATACAGCAATCCCAAAATGTGCTTGCACGGGAACTGACGGCTCGGACACGAGCAACGAAACACCGGGCTCTCCGGCTTCACGAAATCGACGGAGCACCGGTACGGCTCTTTCCCGCTGCCTTTACACTCGCCGAACAGGAGCGTCTCGTCCTCAGACCGGCACAGCTTCGGGAAGCTGTTCTTTTTGGCCAAATCCCGTCCGTTCTTCATGGCGGCGGCGTTCAAAGCGAGCGAATCCACATAAGCTTCGGTTACAGCTGCAGCAGTCATCGTATCCCTCTCGAACAAAATAGTTTTGGTGTTTCTTCCTTACCTTACATAACGGCTATCGGCGGGCAAATGTTTCGCAACATTTCGTCGCATCGCCGCTCCGGCAGCGTATTTGCGCATGCTCTTACCCCTTCCGCCTGCCGGACCCGTTTCCCTTCCGAGTCCTTCAACGATTGTATGAACATTAGCGCCAAATTACGACCACTTCCATGAGAAAAACGGCTCTCGCTGCATTTTGTGGGGCCATTGCGGCTTCCTGTAATTGCGGTAACTGTCATTCGGCAAAGCTTCGCTTGAAGCTGCTGATTAGACGATGTCAGAGACTTCTATTGTTCAATATTTATAGATGCTTGGATAAATAAGAGCCCCTAGGGACTGCTAAACCGATCAAAACCCGGTAAAACCCGATCTTTTGGCTTATCAAGAGTCTTTGGAGGCTTCTAATTTCCCCGATTTCCGGAAAATGCTTGAATTAAGAGTCCTTTGGGGCTCTTAAACTTCGAAAAACCGAGCGCTTCATGGTACGCGCCGGCCCCTCTCCGCCAAAAAAGTGCTCCACGCCCGGCACTCCCTCTATACCGTGAACGCCGTACACCGTGCTCCACCCCCGTCAACCCCTCTATACCGCGAACGCCGCACACCGTGCTCCACGCCCGGCAACCCCTCTAACCGTGAACGCCGCATACCATACTCCACGCAGCAATGCCGCTCCCTTAGCCTACTTTACCGGGGGAAGCGCCAAAACCTCTCAACTAAACAAAAAAAGCATGACAACTCTCCAAGAGTTGCCACGCCCTATACGCCGGATTCTATTTTCCCGCAAAAATATGCGGAATCTCGTTGTCTTTTGAAAATAAATTAATAGACTCGATGTGTTGAATCCGCGCGGATTCTCGGATCAATACAACTCCTGTTTAATCACTGCTTCAGCAAAGCGCATGCCGATGTCGGCATGCGCTTCTAAGGCTGCGAAAGTTTCTTAATCTTCTTTAGCCGTTTCCACATATTTTTTGAAATTGTCCAAAATCGCCTGCCACCCGGCTTGCTGCATCTCGGCAGCGTTGGTCTCTTTCTACCGTCGGCGATCGTATAGGAGATACTCTCGTTAATGCTCACCTCGTCGTATACTCCGCCAAAATCAAATCCAAAGCTGCCGTCTTTTGCTTCCATTCTTGAGACGAATTTACCGCCGGCCTTTAGATCATTCTCGGCGTATGGCGTGTGCCAGTCATCGGAAGCCTTACTCCATTGTGTGATATGCTTCGGTTCCGTCCAATATTTCCATACGCTTTCGACGGGACAATGAACGATTGTTTCTACTGTTATCGTTACCGGATTACCTGTTCCCATTACATAACCTCCTTGGTGGTTAAAATACACAATTTACATAAGCCTATTATAGCATGAAGCGGCAGCTAAGTTTCTTTTCGATTGCTATTATACAAGTCTACCCGATATTATTTTCCTATGGGTTACAACGATTCTTTTCCATAGTCATTCCAATATTGCTATAAATGCTTCACTACCCGAGCTCCGCCGAGAGAAAGCCGACCCGCGGTTCCGATGCCTCTTTCAGCCACTGATGCGTGCGGCCTTTATCATGCTCCGTCTTCATGTTCCGGACGATCGCGGCCAAGCCGACACGCCGCTCCTCGTGCCACTCCAGTGCCGCCGACACGTACAGCTCGTTCAGCTGCGCGAACGTGAACCCGTCCGTCATCTTCACGGCGTCCCTCAGCCCGCCATCCTCCAGCAAATCCTGAAGCTTTTTTCGCTCCAAGTATGCCAGTCTTAGCTCCGCAGTCGGCAGCTTAATCTCGTAAGCCCGGTCGAAGCGGCCCGCCCGATTCATCAGTGCCGGGTCGATTTTCTCCGGATAGTTCGTCGTACCGATCAGAAAAATGCCTTCCTTCGACGTCGCGCCGTCCAGCATATTCAGAAAATAGGACCGGACCTGCACCGGCATGGAGTCGATATCCTCGATTACCAGAATCATCGGCGCCTTCTTCACCGCGGACTGAAATACCTCCTGAATCGATTCGCTGCACGTGTACTCGGTAATTTGCCAGTACGCCACCGGCGCCTTGACGCTGCCCGCTATCGATTTGACGAGCGTCGTTTTGCCGTTCCCGGGCTTGCCGTACAGCAATATCCCCCGCTTATACGGAATACCGTAAGTTTGAAAGAAGCCGCGATCCTCCGTAAAAAACTGGTCGATGGAGCGAAATATTTCTTTTTTCAAGTCGGCGTTCATGATCACTTCTTCCCGTTCCACCATGCGCGTCATCGGCACCAGCTCCGTCTCGATCCCATGGCGGCTGTCCGTATAGATAGTCACGCTGCGCCTGTCTTGCTCGCGGAGGCGTTCCCGGGAGAAACTCAAAAACCGCAATAACGCCTCGTCGTCCACGGCAAACACGAAATCCTCGGCAAATATGCCATGGTTCCGAAAAACCGGCACCCGGGCAAGCGCCACTCCCCAGGCGGGATAAGCAAACACATTATTGCGAACCGACGGAAAAATGCGGTGTCCCGCTTCCCCGCCTTCCGTATCGTAAGCGAACGCCCGGGACTCGACTTGGTCGAAAATGCGCATGACCACCTCCACCTCTCCGTCATTCGTGCGGATATCCTGCTCCAGCATGGTCCAATATTCTTCGTTGCCGTCGTCGCTGGCATACATCTGAAACTCCTTCCCGTACTTGACGGAAAGCAGCATCTGGATCTCCTGAATGACGTAGGCATAGTCCTCGTACAAAGACAGCTGTTTATTAGGGGAAGCCGCAAGCTTGATGGCCGCAAACCTGCCCTTTGTCATTTGTTTGATAGGGTTAATCTTCCTTGTTCTTTCGCTCATGGTTATGCTCCTTTTACGGTCGCCAGCGGCTTGCATTTGGCTACGACTTCCGCCAGACCCGCCCCGACTACGCTTTCTATGATTTGATCCACATCTTTATAGGCTTGAGGCGATTCGTCCACAATCGTTTCGAGCGACCGCTGGTTGACGACGATTTCGTCTTCCGTCCCCACACGCAGCGACGATGCAAACTCGTCTACGGTAATAAGCCGCTTGGTCGCGCTTCTCGAACGTATGCGGCCGGCGCCGTGACAAATCGAATGATAGTTGCTTGCCCCTTCCGGCCGGCCGACCATTAAGTAAGAAGCCGTCCCCATCGAACCCGGTATAAGAGCCGGATGGCCTGTCGCCATGTAAGGCGCAGGATTGTCCGGATGCCCCGCCGGAAGCGAACGCGTAGCTCCTTTGCGGTGGACGAAGCAGGAAACGCCTTCGTGCTTTTCCTCCCATGCGTAGTTGTGCATCAGATCGTACAGAGTCGTCATCTGAAACTTCGAGCCGAACACCTCCTGCCCGGCCTCGCGCACGGCATATGCGATCAAATGCCGATTGACGACCGCATAGTTCAGAGCGGAATACATCAGGTTCACATAGGTTTGCGCGGACGGATGGTCCAAGGGAGCGAACACCAGCCTCGGGTCGGCGGTGCCGAGCCCGGCGGCGCGCATCGTTTTGGCCATATCGGTGCTGCAGTGCTGGCTGACCGCCCCTCCCCAGGCGCGCGACCCGGAGTGAATCATCACAATGACCTGTCCGTCAAAAAGCCCCCACGCCTCTGCGACTTCCCGGTTCTCCTCCGCAATCTCGACCGCCTGGATTTCCACGAAATGATTCCCGTTCCCTAACGTGCCGAGCTGTCTGTGAGACCGGTGCCAGACATTAGCCGGCAAGCGGTCGAGCGCTTCGTGATCGAAATAAAACTTGCTGTGCTCCACATGCGTGAGCGAAGTCGCCTTTCGCGGCGTGAAATGGTCGGGGACGTATTTTTTGGGCAGCCCGTGCAGGCCCTTCGTGATGACATGCTCCAGACGGATATCCGAAAAATGCCCCCGCGCATGCTCCTCTACCGGCATATTCCGCTCGATCGCTTTCACCAGCTTGCGGCGCAGCTTCACCTCTTTCAGCTCGTCGCGGTGCATATTGGTCAGATGAACACGCATCCCGCAGCCGATGTCGCTGCCCACGATCGACGGGGACACATACCCGCCCCGCGCTTCCCATACCGCCGTCGTGCCGATGCACGTACCGATGCCGACATGAACGTCCGGGGTGTAGCTCATATACCGCTGGTTCGGTATTTGCAAATTGTTGTTAGCCATCTCGAACACCTTATAGTCGAGTGCTTCGTATAAAGACGGTCCGGCGTACACGTGCAGTAGCCCGGCCGGAAGCCGTACTTGCCTGTAATAGGCTTCGTTTATGATTGTTTCCATATTGGTAAAACCCTTTCTGTTGGTTTGTAACGTTCACGCTATGCGATGTATGCAAGACACACTGCTGCGCTTCTTTGAACTTGGGTAACTGATTAACTACTGCAAACTACTAGAAACTCAGGTAACCTCACACTGGGGTACTGCGTACTTGAGTAACTACGAACTTGGCTGACTCTGAACTTAGGCAACTCCGATTTAGGTAACTCCAGACTCGGGCAGTAACTGCGACTTGATAACTCCGAACTTGGGTAACTCTGAACTCGGGCAACTCCGAATCAGGTCCGTACTTGGCTAACTCTGAACTTGGGCAACCCGAATTTTAGGTAACTCCAAACTCGGCCATCCTACTAAATTGGTAACTCCGAACTTCGGTAGCTCCGAATTCAGGTCCGAACTTGGCTAACTCTGAGCGCAAGCAACTCCGATTTTAGGTAACTCCAAACTCGGGCAGTAACTTAGGTAACCCTGAACTTAGGTAACTCCGAACTTGATAACCCTGAAATTGGTTAAACTGCAAACTTGGGTAACTCTAAACTTGGGCAGCCAGAGGCAAGATTGTCTCTTAACCCGCTAGTCGGCCCTTTATTGCAACCTTCCTCAGCTTAATGAACCCAGGTTCACTAATAGTGAAGCAAAATTCACTATTCTCCCTGTTTCTCCCTCAAAAGCCTCAATAGTGAACCATCGGTCGCTATTTTCCCGTGACGTTCACTAATAGTGAAGTTTGCTTCACTATCTTCCCGATGAGCTTCACTTCAAGCCTGAATAGTGAATTTATGTTCATTATTAGTGAATCTGCATTCACTATTTTGCTTATTCTACTTTCCTCCTTGCGGAAAACCGGCAAAAGGGAAGGGGATCTCCAGAGAAACGCCCAGCATCCCGGCAGAAATCATCGATTGCCGAACTCCCTCTCCCTGCCGGGTCTGGATCGCGGCTCACATCGGCGTATTCCTGATATAACAAAAAGACCGTAGACGCATCGTCCACGGCTCTCTTGATTCGGCTAAGAAACGGATCATTTCCCGGGTACGGGAAATAATCCTCCTCTATCATGTTTCTCCGTAGAGGCCGATGAGCGATGAACGTTCGTGTGCAATTGGCGGCATGCTGTTCGACATCAAAATACGTGCGGTCATCGTCGTCGGCCTCCTTTCCTTTAAGTACTTTTATCATAGCGGTGCCGCCACGGCCGGTCAATCGCTCCGGAGCGGAAAGATTGGTTATAACAATCGTTTCCCGCAGTCCGTGTCACCAACATGTTGTTCGACGCTCCACGGAACAGATTCCGCTGGCTCGCCCTTTTTGTCCGCTCCGTCCCTCCACTCCACCATCGGCTGCTCCCGTGCCCGCCATGCTGCCCTGCGGGATTCGCTTCCGCTGGCTCGCCCCTATCCGGCTGTTCCGACGCTGCGCCATGCAGCCGCGCCCCTTAAATACCGAAGAACGTCCTCGCCGTTCTCGTCGTCGACTCCGCCACTTCGTCAAAGCTTTTGTCTAGGCACCGGGCAATCGTTCTGACGATATGCGGCAGGAATGCCGGCTCATTACGCCCGTCAGCCGGCTTGTTCGGCAGGTCGCGCGGCGTCAGAAACGGGGCGTCCGTCTCTACCATGAGCCTATCCGAAGGAATCAGCCGCACGAGCCGGCGAAGGTGGCTGCCGCGCCGTTCGTCGCAAATCCAACCGGTAATGCCGATGTACAGCCCCATGTCCACGTACGCGCGAAGCTCCGTTTCACTGCCGGTAAAGCAGTGCACCACCGCCCGCCCCAAACGATCCCGATGCTTACCCAGCACCGCTTTGAAATCCCCAAAAGCGTCCCGCTCGTGCAGGAACAGCGGCATGTCCAGCTCGCACGCGAGCCGAACTTGTTCCTCAAACCATTGGCGCTGCACGTCACGGGGCGAAAAATCGCGGTTGTAATCGAGACCGCACTCGCCGATCGCCACTACTTGAGGCAGCTTCGCAAGCTCGCGCAGCCTTGGAATCGTCCCTGCATCGCAGCTCTTCGCGTCATGCGGGTGGATGCCCGCCGTCGTATACAGCTTGCCGGGGAACCTGCCTGCATAACGGGCGCCCTCCTCACTGTTGCGCATATGCGTTCCCGTAAGGACGAGCGGCCACACGCCTTCCGCCTCCGCATGCGCCACGACTTGGTCGCGATCGTGCTGAAACGAACGATGCGTCAGATTCACGCCGATATCGATGATTTGTTTATTCATGCTCATCATTCTCCTTTCCTTCATTCGAACAGATCCCGCAGCAGGATGACGGAACGAAATCCGCCAGCCACACTTCATTCCCTGCGTAATAGAATGTCACTCCGTGCCCTTGCGCCTTGCGCGTATCGACGGCCAGAATAACCAATTCCCCTCTTCTGCTCCCGGCAAGCTCGGCAAAGCCCGTTCCTTCGGATAGATGAACGTATTGCCGGCCCATCGAGCGTATCCCCTCCCGCAAAATCGAGGGCGCCGCCTGAACGTTCGTCCCATGATATAGAACGGCGGGAGGATTGCCCGGCTCGTATTTCACTTTGTCGTGACTGTGCCCGTATCTGGCGCGAATTCGCCGCTCCTTTATTTCAAACCGCTGCTTCTCGCAGCGGAGCACCGTCTGTTCGATGTCCCCGCTCGTTACCCAAGACCACTTGGGCTGCGAACGAATCACGTCTAACAATTCATCAAGCGTGCACGATCCGTCCGATGGCTCCAGAACGAGGCCGTAGTCCTCAGGCGTGTGACGCAGCAGCTTCGTCATGAACTTGCTCAGACGCGTTTCTTTTTCTTTGCTCAACATGATTTCCCTTCCCCTTGCTTCTAGCTTTATATCCCCATTATACCGATTCCGAAGGGGATCGAACGGTAAAGAATGGTTACTAGCCAAACCATCCTTTAACGAGGCAAAGAGCTTGCATAGCCGTCATCTGCCGCTAGGCCGCCTTCTCCCAGGAACCGTTCCAAGAACGAGTGTCGGGATTTTCACCTTCCTGGCTTACCAGGAAGCGAACGACGGCTATTTCCGACAACAAGAAAAAAGGAAAATAAGCATTACGCGTTGAACAAAAAGAGCACCGGATGAGCGGTCGTTCATCCCGGTACTTCTTCTTTAACGACCGATAACAGGAGGTATTCCACGATGGCGATTCCGATTCCGGAACCGAGAATAGCGAGGTTCGAGAAGCAGGCGTTCGGCATGTTCATTCACTGGGGCCTATACTCTCAGTTGGGACAAGGCGAATGGGCCCAGCACATCCAGAACATACCGATGAACGAGTATGCCAAGCTGAAGGATACGTTCACAGCCGGCCATTTCGACGCAGAGAAGATCGCCATGACAGCCAAACGCGCCGGCATGAATTATGTCGTGCTCACCACGCGGCATCATGACGGGTTCTCGCTGTACGATACGAGAGGCTTATCCGATTTCGACGCGCCGCACAGCGCCGCCAAGCGCGATCTTGTCGCCGAGTTCGTCGACGGCTGCAGGAAGGCCGGCGTTACCCCCTTCTTCTATCACACGACGCTGGATTGGTACCAGCCGAGCTTCAACGAGAATTTCGATGCGTATTTGGAATATTTGCGCGCTTCCGTCGAAGTGCTCTGCACCCATTACGGCCCGATCGGCGGCTTATGGTTCGACGGCAACTGGAGCAAGCCGGATGCGGATTGGAAGCTGGACGAGCTCTACGGCTCGATTCGCCGGCTGCAGCCGGATGCGATGATTATCAACAATACAGGACTGGATCACCGTGGAGAGCTCGGCCATCCGGAAATCGACAGCGTCACGTTCGAGCAAGGACGCCCTTCGCCGATGAAACGGGACGGTATGAGCAAATACATTTCCTCGGAAATGTGCCAAACGATGAACCGCCACTGGGGCATCGGCAACCGCGATTTCAATTATAAATCGACGGGCGAGCTGATCGAGCATCTTTGCGCCTGCCGCAAAGTGGGCTCCAACTACTTGCTCAACGTGGGACCTACCGCCGAAGGCGGCATCCCGCTCATGCAGCAAGCCTTGCTGGAAGTGATCGGCGATTGGCTTGCGCTTCACGGCAAACCCGTTTATGAAGGCAAGCCGAGCCCTATCAGAGGCCAGGGCGACAACTTCGCGCTGGAGACGGAAGACGGCTCGACCTACTTGTTCATCCACCGCCTTTCCATCGACGGCCATGCGAATGTCACGACCGGCGAAGGCGGCACCGGACCGAAATCTTTCGCAGGTGTGCATCGGAACGTCCGGAGCGTACGCTGGCTGGACAACGGCGAAGAACTGAAGTTTACCCATGACTCCGAATCCGGGCTGCTCTGCTTCCACGCAACCGGATACCCGTACGGCGACAATCTGGTCGTACGCGTGGCGGTCATATCGTAAGAATGGCAAAACCGGCTGTTCCCCCATCAGGTATATAACGTTTCAAAATGCTCATCAAGTGTTTCCTATCGCAGAAAATGCCTCCAACACCGCTTGAACAGCGGGTTTGGAGGCTCTTTTTATGAATATGCGAATCCGCTCCTTCCGCCGCGGCGCGGGATAAAGCGAACCGTTCCGGGGAACCTATGGACTGATGAAATATTATCCAACGATGAAGATGGTGCCGCCTTTGGATTGTATACCGGAAAGATCCGTTATCGAGCATGTCCTGCAATCGTTCGAGCATTGCGTCGATTTGAAGGAACGGGCGTTTCCGGAAAACGGCGTAAGGCTCGTTTACTTGGGGACGCTGACAGACGCCAAAAAACTGGCGGCCGATGTGATTCTCCCGTTTACAGAGCTCGCCGCGGACGAGGCAAGCGCTCATTTGCAGCGCCCTCCCTACGAGAAGCTTAATGCGCCTAAAGAAATTGTCGCCAAGATCGTGGAAGGCCACGCCGCCATCTTCCATCTGGGCGAAGCGTTCGCAGTCGACCTGTTCGGGCCCGAGCATCGCAGCATTCAAGATTCCAAAACCGAGTCCGTCATGAGCGGCCCGCATGAGGCGTTCGTGGAAACCCTCGATACGAATTTATCGCTGCTGCGCAGGCGCATCAAAACATCCTCTTTGAAAGTCATGCGGTTTGAAGTCGGCCGGATCTCGAAGACGGCCGGGTACATCGTGTACTTAGACGGAATCGCCAACGGAGAACTTCTGGGCGAACTGGTCAAGCGTGTAACCTCCGTGACCATCGACGGCATTCAAGATACGAACATGCTGATTCAAGTGATCGACGATCATCCGCATTCGGTCTTCCCTCAGTTTATTACGACCGAGCGGCCTGATGTAGCGGCTGCCAAGCTGCTGGAAGGCAAAATCGTCGGCATGCTCGACGGCAGTCCTTCCGCTTTTTGCGCACCCTCCGGTTTTTTTGAATTTTTTCAATCCCGGGACGATTACGGGCAACGATGGGTTTTGGCGACCGCTACCCGCATGATGCGTTATGCCGCCTTGATCGTTACCTTGATGTCGACGGCGCTCTATGTGGCGACAAGCACGTTCCATTATGAAATGCTGCCGGACGAGTTCTTAACGATCTTAACCAAATCAAGAAGCCAAGTCCCCTTTCCACCCCTGTACGAAGCGCTGATGCTGGAAATTACGATCGAGCTGCTGCGGGAAGCCGGGGCGCGATTGCCCAATAAGATCGGCCAGACGATCGGCATCGTCGGTGGGATCGTGATCGGACAAGCCGCGGTTTCCGCCGGCTTCACGAGCAACATTCTGGTCATCACGGTGGCGGCTTCCGCCATCGCTTCGTTCGTCGTGCCCAGCTATATGATGGCGGGTGCCATCCGCACGACCCGCTTCTCGTTCATTTTGCTTGCCGGTCTGCTCGGCAATTTCGGCATTATTTTCGCGTTGACGTTCCTCGTCAGCCATTTGTGCGGTTTAACGAATTTGGGATCGCCCTACATGTATCCGGTGGCCCCGATGAACCGCAAAGCGTGGAAGGAAACGCTTATTCGCGGCCCTTACCGGTTAGCCGGCAGCCGTAAACCGCCGCCATCCTCAGCCCAAAGCGAGGAGGGAGAAAAGCAGGGAGGACAGAAAAGCCGATGAAGGAAAAGCTGAATACGATGCAGCTCACCATTTTTATCTACATGATCCAATCCGGCGTGATCATCTTCTCGCTGCCGCGGCTGGCTGCCGAAGGCTACGGGACGAACGGCTGGATATGCGTGCCGCTCTTTTCCTTCATCGTGATGGCGAATTTGCTGCTGATTTACGGGGTTTACCGTCTCGGCAAGGGGCAGTCGATCTTCGTCATTCTGGAGGAGCGCCTGCCGCAAAAGCTGCTGTTCCCCGTTTACTCGGTATTGGCGGCGTTCTGGGCCGTACTGGGCGCAATAGTGGCCAAGCAGTACGTCATGATGCTCAAAAGCACCTCGCTGCCGAAGACGTCCACCACGCTGCTGCTGCTGTTCATCATCGCCCTAAGCGTGCATCTGCTGTCCAAAGGAATTTACAGCATCGTCAAAGCGGGGAGCCTTTTTTTCTTTCTTTCCATTTGGACGGTGTTGCTATGGATGTTCAATCTCTTCGAAATCGATCTGATCCGGCTTACCCCGTTTATTTTCAAGGGCGGCCACGACACGTTCCAAAGAAGTCTCCAAATTTATAGCGCCTTTCTTGGCTACGAGCTGTGCATGTTTTTTTTCCCTTATGTCGATCGGAAACAAAAGCTGTTCAGAGCTTTTTTTGCAGGCAATCTCATCACGACTTTCATCTACACGTCCGTCTCGTTCATCTCCTTCGGTTTCTTTAGTTTGCATCAGGTGCTTTCCTTGTCCTACCCGACCATTTATTTATTCGGCTACCTCCAGTCCCCGTTCTTGGAGAGAGTGGATATTTTGCTGTTCAGCTTCTTTTTCCCCAAAACGCTGATCACCATCGTCATGTACTATTGGGCGGCTCAAGAGACGCTTCGCAGAATGCTTCCCGGCCAAAAACCGAATGTGCTCGCGATCGGCATTGCCGTAGCCAGCTTAGCGGTCTCTTTCATCCCCTCCATCATGCGGGAGGTTCTCGACTGGCTGTCGCTGCTGTCGAATATCGAAACGCTGATCAGCTTCGGGCTGCCCCTGCTGTTGATCGCTCTGCTCGTCCTCCGAAAGAAGCAGGTGAAAGCATGAACAAACGGTATCGCTTGTCCGTAAGCATAGTCGGCGTGCTTTTTCTCCTGACGGGGTGCACGGCCGACCAGCGCGTTATCGGCAAAATCGGACTGGTCAATACGATCGGGTATGATGCGGTGAGCGGAGAAAACGGCCATCGGAAGCTTCAGGCGACTATTTTTGTCCCCAAAATTTCAGACGCCAAAAAAAATCAAGTCCTTACCGCAACCGCCAAAAGCACGAGAGACGCGATGTTCGCCTTTACGCGCAAAACGGACGACATTCTCGAAATGGGGCAAATCCGCAATGTGCTTTTCGGCATCGATTTCGCCAAGCAGGGCATCGACGACATGCTGCTGAATCTGAGCAACACCCCTACGGTAGGCGCCCGTGTCAAGGTCATTATCGTTGCCGGAACGGCGCAGGAGGTCATCGGCCATTCGTTCAAGGAATATCCGGATGCCGGGCAGTACATTACAAGGCTGCTCAAAAAAGAGTTCGAAACGACCGATCTTCCGGAGACCAACATTTGTTCGTTCAGACGGGATATGTACGATGACGGGATGGACGCTATAGCCCCGATCATCAAGCTTGGCAAAGACGAGCTCATTATCGACGGCGTCGCTTTGTTCGACGAGGACAGGTATATGGCCAAGCTGAATCCCGAGCAGGCGTCCTTCCTCTACTTGCTTAACGGAAAGCTGTCGCGGGGCGAGCTGAGGTTAACGCTCCCAAGCGGCGACTTCGTGAGTCTCGGCAATATCGACAATCGCCGTAAAGTCACAGTCAATCTCGACGACCCCGAGCATTTTCGGGCTGATGTGTCGATAACGGTTGCAGGAGAAATCGGGGATTTTCCCGTAGGCGCAAGTCCCGGCGCTAAACAAACGCAGCTGCAGTTCGAGCAAGCGATTGCCGAACAAATCGAAAGGGAGGCCCATAAGGTGATCAAGCTTGTGCAATCGCACCGGGTCGACAGCATCGGCATAGGCCACTACGTTCGCAATAAGATGAGCTACGGCCGATGGACAAAGCTTGACTGGGGCCGCCGATATGCGGAGATGAAAATTTCCTGCCATGTCAAAGTAAAAATCAAAAGCGTGGAGCGGATCATGAAAGGATGACGGATGAGCGGGGCCGGATGACGCATCATTCCATGCTCTCATCATGCTTTATTTGCCCCCAGAAGACTCTCAGAAGCCGATAACGACCGGTTTTGACGCTGCAGCAAAAAAAGGCGGATACCCTGCGCATGAAGCGCAAGCGTACCCGCTTTTCGTTCGGTTCAGATCGCCCAGTTCCCTTTGCGGAATACCGGTTCGGACGAGCCGTCCTTATGAATGCCGTCGATATCCATTTCGGCGGAGCCGATCATGAAGTCGACGTGCGTGATGCTGCTGTTGACGCCGTTCTCTACGAGCTCCTCGGGCGACATCGTTTTGCCGCCTTCCACGTTGAACGCGTAGCCGCTGCCGATCGCCAGATGGTTCGAGGCATTTTCGTCAAACAGCGTATTGTAGAACAAGATGTTCGACTGCGAAATCGGGGACTCGTGCGGCACGAGCGCAACCTCGCCCAAATAATGCGAGCCTTCGTCCGTATCGACAAGACGCTGCAAAATTTCTTGCCCCTGCTCGGCCTCCACCTTTACGATGCGTCCGTTTTCGAACGTAATCCGGAAGTTGTCGATGATGTTGCCTCCGTAGCTGAGCGGCTTCGTGCTGGACACATAGCCGTTGACCCCGTTCCGGAAAGGAACCGTGAACACTTCCTCCGTCGGCATGTTCGCCATGAACGGAACATCGTTGACGTTCGTGCTTCCCGCCCCTACCCAGAGGTGCTTCTCCGGCAGTTCGATCGTCAGGTCCGTACCTGGAGCCGTGTAATGAAGCTTGTGGAAATGCTTGCCGTTCAAAATGTCGACTTTCTTATGTAGTGTCGCGTTATGCTGCTCCCATGCTTGAACCGGATTGTCCGTATTGAGGCGAACCGATTCGAAAATGGCGGTCCACAGCTTTTCTACGGCGCTTTCCTCGCTGTCCTGCGGGAATACCTTCGTCGCCCAGCCTTTCGTCGAAGCCGCGACGACCGTCCAGCTCACTTTGTCGGATTGAACCGCTCTCCGGTATTTCTCGAGCGCTTGGCCGGATGCCTTCTGAAAATTGCCGATCCGCTGTGGATCGATGCCCTTGAGCAAGTCCGGGTTCGGGGATACGATGGCGATGAACGCCGCGCCTGCGTCGACGAACGAATTTCGTTTGGCCGCTTCCCATTCCGGGAACTGCGTGAAGATTTCGTCCGCCGCTTTCTCATACTTCAAGCGCGACAGCCCTTCGTCCGTCCAGTCTACGTGGACGTTGCTCGCGCCCGCCTCATACGATTTGCCTGCCACAAGACGCACAAGAGGAGCCATTTCGATCGAGCCGGTCACATACACCTGCTGCCCTTGCTGAACGTTGACGCCCACTTTGACGATCAGCTCGGCATATTGCTCTAATTTCTGTTCAAAAGTAGTCATGTTTGAGTCTCCTTGTACATTTTAGTTTGCTCTTCTATTGAGGCTGTCGATTGACTGGGGTTCTACAAGCTTGAGAACAGATATAACGGATTTTTTCGGTCGTTATTTGTCTTCAAATATGCAGCTATCCGTCCATTTTAGACGTTTCGATAAAAATAACACCATAAAAATCCGCTATTTCTCTGAAAATCTTTAACCTTTTATATCCGTTAGGCCCAGATTGATCCGGTAATCGCCCTCCTACCCTTCGCCAACCTTGTTACCAATGAATCAACACTCTCCTATTGTAACCTATTTCGGCAGCGGGACAAAAATGCCCCTCCAAACGTGCTCCGGTATGCCACAATCGAAATGCGAATATACATTCGCAAAAGGGCGGCGATTGCATTTCCTCTCCCTTCGAACCTCTGCATCCGCTATGATCGAACCGTTAAGCCCTCGCGGGCTTCAAATTATACATTTGATCAAGAAGGGGGCAGCAAACAAACAAATTGCCTAGGAACTAAAGCTTACGGAAGGCACCGTTAAGGTTTACTTATCACGCATTTACAGAAAGCTCGGCGTCTCCTCGCGATCGCAGCCGTGAGCGAGTGGCAGGAACTGGAGCTGATATAAGGATAAATATTCATTGACCCTTCGGGTCACAGGCTATGATGAAAATTGGTCCGAACTATCTGGATCGTATGAAAGAACATCACCGTAAACGGAAAAAACCTAAATTCTTCGCTTCCTGGAAGCATCGGGATATTCCATAAGCCCTTGGCCTTACCGTACGGGAAGCTCAAGGGCTTTTTGGGGGAAGAAAAAAGTCAGAGGATTTCTCCCCTGACTTAACGGCTTTACGTACGATCGAAACCAAGATAATCCAGTAAATTGCTCATCATCGTAACGGTTTCCGCACGGTTCGCGAACCCGTGTGGACGGAACGAACCATCCTCGTAGCCATCGATCAAACCGTTCCGGCTGGCCTCAACAATCGCATCTTGGGCGAAGCTGCCGATTTGATCCTTGTCCGTAAAAACGTCTTTCGGCTGATCGCCGTTATTTCTTGGACTACTTCCGGATTTCACGTACGCCATGGCCCTGCTTAGAAGAATCGTCGCTTCTTCGCGAGTGATCTGCTTATCCCCGCGGAACGTCCCATCCTCGTAGCCGGATATGATTCCGGCGCTCACCATCGCACGGACATATCCAGCAAACCAGTTGTCCTTGCCGACATCGGTGAATCCGAGGTTCGTTGGAGAAGCGTCCGCTTGCATTCCGAGCGCTCTTGCGAGTATTGCGGAAAACTCGGCACGCGTCACGTTACCCGCCGGGCGGAAGCTATTATCGGGATAACCTGCGACAGCCATTTTATTAGCCATTCGTTGAATGATGGCTCTCGCCCAAGAGTCCTCAATGTCCATAAATTTGGCGGTATGCTTCACAACGGCGAACGTCCCGTTACGATCCGCATGCAAGACAACCACCTTCTTGCCATCCACCTCTTTTACTTCCGATGGGACGGGGTACACCTTGCCATCCTCACCTACCGCCACGCCGACCGCCTCATTCGGATCGACGGAATCCGGGAGCTCGAAAGCCAGCTTGTAGTAGTTGCCGTTGAAATGATTAAAGTCCACCGTTTTGCCTTGAGCGGAAACACTCATGGATATTTGGACGGGTTTCACTACGGCGTTTGGTACAACGGCATCCTTTTTCTCCTTAATCTCAATCGACAGGCTCGCTCTTTCCGCTTGTTCAACCGGAATGCCGAGCAAGCTGGCGATCGCTTGCGGAACGGACAGCTTTAGCGGAAGCTCAAAGCCGGCGCCTTTCACCTGTAACCCAATCCTGTTATTCGGGTTGTTCGACCCGATCTTCCCGACTATGGAGGCACTAAGCTCTACCCGAGCGTTTCCTGCAGGAACAGGTACGATGTATATCTGAGGCGCTCGGGTTTCTTTTAACTGCTTCGCCAAATCTTCCTCGGAAACTTTAACAGTCTGTGTTCCGTCGGATTGACTTACGGTTACGCCGATAAGCGTCAAACCGATCGTCGAATTGGCTGATGGAACAATCCAGTTGATGTCCGGAGCTTCGCCGTCTTTTCCTCCGTTGTCGTTATTACTGCCGTTACCGCTTCCGTTTCCTGTGTTGCTATTGCCGTTACCATTGCCGTTTCCTGTGTTGCTATTGCCGTTACCATTGCCGTTGCCGTTGCCGTTGCCGTTGCCATTATCCCGCTCTCTGGTTATGGTCAATACGTATTCACGAACGGTTTTCCTGTCAGGCGCCGTTACGACAATTCGAATCGGATCGTTTTTCCCGGCATCCAGAAGCAATTCGGCGGCCGCAGCCCCCATGCTCGATTCCAGGTTTCCGATTTTGACCGAGGCCAGCGTCTCCGCGGCTTCAGCCTTTATCTGCAGATTTCTGACGTTAACGCCGACTATGATGTCATAATGCGGTTTATTCGGATCGAACGCCAAACTGCCTTCCGATAACGTAAGCTTGGAGAGAGCGGCATTGTTGTTTGGCTTTTTAACAACCGTAATCTTAACCTTCGCTGTCATGCCTCCGAATTGTACCGTAATTTCAGTATTCCCTTCCCCTACGGCTTTCACAACACCGCCCAAGTCGACTGTCGCGACGGCTGGATTGGAAGACGAATACATGGACAGCTGTGTTACGTTCCGCCGCTCCGTCGATCCGTAAACGGCCGTTGCAACCGTTTCATGAGTTTCGTCAACGGTTAAAGTATAAGCTGTCGAGTCCAATAACAATGCTGATAATGGGTCATACACGTATACCGTTTCGCTCGAGGCGTTTCCTTCAAACAACAGCCCGCCCATGTATTCAGCTGTAATCGTGTACGTGCCGAGAGGCAAATGCTCGATCGTAACAGAAGCATTGCCTGCCCCGTCCATCTGCAAGGTGCCGAGAGGTCCCTTGTCGCTCGACAATTCAATCGATCCGCTAGGTATACCTGCACCCGGAGCGATTACTTTCACCGATGCCGTTACTATGAAAGGTTCTCCATAGGCAACCTGTGTTACGGTTTGCATAGAAGTTTCCGTCTTCGCTTTGCCGACCCGGAGGAGCAAAGGCGATGATGTGCTTGCAAAGTTGCTAGAATCGCCGGAATATTCCGCTATGAAGGTATACGTTCCCGGAAGCAAGGATTCTAGGGCGAAAACTGCCTCACCGTCATCGTTCAAACTAGTGGTCCCCAGATTCGAAACACCATTTGTAATCATAATCTCTCCTGTAGGCGTATCATCTGAATCCACCTTGGCAGTTAAGATTATCGGCTGACCGTATACGGCATCGGAAACTGCCGAGCTTTTCAACGAGACCGATGTCGTATGCTGAACGATCGTTATGACGAATGCAGGAGAAACGCTTCCCTTAAAGGAATCCCCGCCGTCAAACTGGGCAATAATCGAGTGCTGACCGATCGGCAGCGAC
The DNA here is from genome assembly GCF_046244365.1 of Paenibacillus litoralis. Lineage (NCBI taxonomy): Bacteria > Bacillati > Bacillota > Bacilli > Caryophanales > Paenibacillaceae > Paenibacillus > Paenibacillus litoralis. The sequence goes on from NZ_CP176395.1 coordinate 7,595,880, forward strand.
GATATAGTAAAAATGGCTTGCCCGCTGCCGTTCACGCTGCTCTTTGCGCCAATGACCGTTCCGTTTTCTGTAAGCACAACTTCACCGATTAGGATCCCGCTCTCGGGAGTCGTAGCCGTAACGGAAGCAGTCAGCACGATTTCTTTACCATAAACGGCTGTCGTTACCGAGCCTGCCAGCGAAATTGTCGTTTCGGCTTGATTGACCGTCTGCGCAAGCATGCCCGACGCAGCCGCGGTGAAATTCCCGTCACCGCCGTATTCCGCCGTCACGCTATGCGCGCCTACTCCTAAGGAGGAAGTCGTGAACGTCGAAACGCCGATCGCGTTCAACGTCCCCGTTCCCAAGGCAACGGTTCCGTCTTTGAACGTCACCGTGCCCGCCGGTATTCCGCTGCCCGGAGCTATCGCCTCTACGGTCGCCGTGAACGTAATGGACTCACCGTAAGCGCTAGTTGACTTCGAGCTTGCCAGCGATGCTGCCGTACCGGCTTTATTGACTGTAACGGATGCCGATGCCGCAGACGAGCTGCCGGAATAGTTTGCATCGGCCCCGTACACCGCCGTTACGCTATGCGTGCCGACTTCCAGCGCGGAGGTCACGAACGTTGCAACACCGCTGCCGTTCAACGTCCCCGAACCAAGCTCCTTCGTACCGTTCATAAACTTCACCGTGCCCGTCGGCACTCCGCTTCCCGGAGCTGCTACCGTTACGGTCGCCGTGAATGTAACGGACTGGCCGCTTACCGTCGAACTCAAGGAGCTCGTCATGGCTGTTGCGGTCGCTGCCGCTTCCACCGTCTGTGTATGCGCAGCCGATGTGCTGCCGGTGAAATCGTTGTCCCCGGCGTATACCACGGTCAGACTGTTAGCACCGACATGTAGTGCGGAAATCGTGAGCGAGGCTGTGCCGTTTCCGTCCAACGCACCCGTGCCTAAGTCGGTCGCACCGTCTTTGAACGTTACCGTCCCTGTCGGCGTACCCGGTGCCGGCGAAATGCCCGATACGGTCGCCGTGATCGTCACCGGCTCGCCGTACTTGCTCGGGTTTGACGAGGTTGTTACCGTCGTCGTCGTTGCGCCTTTGTTTACCGTCTGCGCGAGTGCGCCCGATGCGCTTGTGACGTAGTTGCCATCTCCGCTATATACCGCGCTTATGCTGTGTACACCTGCGCTCAGCGTCGTTACGGACAAAGTCGCTGTGCCGCTTCCGTCCACCGGCTCCGTGCCCAACACCGTCGCACCATCCTTGAACGTCACGGTGCCCGCCGGCACAGCGCTTCCTTGCGTTGCCCCCGTCACCGTCGCCGTGAAAGCGACCGGTTCTGCGTTGCCGCTCGGATTGGAAGAGCTGGCGAGCGTTACCGACGTTACGGCCGGATCGACCGTCTGCGTATACGCACCGGAGATGACGGAGGTATAATTGCCGTCGCTAGCGTACACCGCCGTCACACTATGCGTACCTACTCCCAAGGACGAAGTCGTGAACGTCGCAACGCCGTTATTCAGCGTTGCCATGCCCAACACCGTCACGCCATCCTTGAACGTCACGGTGCCCGTCGGCGTTCCGCTTCCAGGGGCTACTGCTCCCACAGTCGCTGAGAGCGTCACCGGCTCGCCGTACTTGCTCGGGTTTGCCGAACTCGTTACCGTAGCTGTTGTCGCTGCCTCATTGACTGTCTGCGCAACCGGCGACGATGTGCTTGGCGTGAAATGGCTGTCGCCTGCGTACTCCACCGTCACGCTGTGGGCCCCAACCGCCAAGGACGATGTCGTGAACGTCGCGACTCCGCTGCCGTTGAGCGTCCCCGTCCCAAGCTCCGCTGCACCGTCCATTAACTTCACCGTACCCGTCGGCGTTCCGCTGCCCGGAGCCGCTGCCGATACCGTCGTCGTGAACATGACGGACTCTCCGTAAACGCTAGTTGACTTCGAGCTCGCCAGTGATGCTGCCGTACCGGCTTTATTGACTGTAACGGATGCCGATGCCGCAGACGAGCTACCGGAATAGTTTGCATCGGCCCCGTACACCGCCGTTACGCTATGCGTCCCGACTTCCAGCGCGGAGGTCGTGAACGTTGCAACACCGCTGCCGTTCAACGTCCCCGAACCAAGCTCCTTCGTACCGTTCATAAACTTCACCGTGCCTGTCGGCACTCCGCTTCCCGGAGCTGCTACCGTTACGGTCGCCGTGAATGTGACGGACTGGCCGCTTACCGTCGAACTCAAGGAGCTCGTCACAGCTGTTGCGGTCGCTGCCGCTTCCACCGTCTGCGTATGCGCAGCCGATGTGCTGCCGGTGAAATCATTGTCCCCGGCATATACCGCGGTCAGACTGTTCGCACCGAATTGCAGTGCGGAGGTCGTGAGCGAGGCTGTGCCACTTCCGTCCAACGTACCCGTGCCTAAGTCGGTCGTTCCGTTTTTGAACGTTACCGTGCCTGTCGGCGTACCCGGTGCCGGCGAAATGCCCGATACGGTCGCTGTGATCGTTACCGGCTCGCCGTACTCGCTCGGGTTCGGCGTGGTTATTACGGTCGTTGTCGTTGCGCCTTTGTTTACCGTCTGCGCGAGTGTGCCCGATGCGCTTGTGACGTAGTTGCCATCTCCGCTATATACCGCGCTTATGCTGTGTACACCTGCGCTCAGCGTCGTTACAGACAAAGTCGCTGTGCCGCTTCCGTCCACCAGCTCCGTGCCCAACACCGTCGCACCATCCTTGAACGTTACGGTGCCCGCCGGCGCAGCGCTTCCTTGCGTTACCCCCGTCACTGTCGCCGTGAAAGCGACCGACTCGCCGCTGCCGCTCGGATTCAGCGAGCTCGCGAGCGTTACGGACGTTACCGCCGGATTGACCGTCTGCGCATGTACGCTCGATGTGCTTAATGCGAAACGGCCATCACCCGCGTATTCCGCTGTCACGCTATGTGCGCCGACTCCCAAGGACGAAGTCGTGAACGTCGCAACGCCGTTATTCAGCGTTGCCATGCCCAGCAACGTTGCGCCATCCTTGAACGTCACGGTGCCCGTCGGCGTTCCGCTTCCAGGGGCTACTGCTCCCACAGTCGCCGTGAGCGTCACCGGCTCGCCGTACTTGCTCGGGTTTGCCGAACTCGTTACCGTAGCTGTTGTCGCTGCCTCATTGACTGTCTGCGTAACCGGCGACGATGTGCTTGACGCGAAATGGCTATCGCCCGCGTACTTCACCGTCACATTGTGAGTACCAACCGCCAAGGACGATGTCGTGAACGTCGCGACGCCGCTGCCGCTCAGCGTCCCCGTCCCGAGCTCCGTCGTGCCGTCCATAAACTTCACCGTACCGGTCGGCGTTCCGCTGCCCGGAGCTGTTGCCGATACCGTAGCCGTGAATGTGACGGACTCTCCGTAAACGCTAGTTGGCTTCGAGCTTGCCAGCGATGCTGCCGTACCGGCTTTATTGACTGTAACGGATGCCGATGCCGCTGACGCGCTGCCGGAATAGTTTGCATCGGCCCCGTACACCGCCGTTACGCTATGCGTCCCGACTTCCAGCGCCGATGTCGCGAATGTCGCGACACCGCTGCCATTAAGCGTTCCCGAACCAAGCTCCGCCCCGCCGTTCATAAACTTCACCGTGCCTGTCGGCACTCCGCTTCCCGGAGCTGCTGCAGATACGGTCGCCGTGAACGTAACGGACTGGCCGCTTACCGTCGAGCTCAAGGAGCTCGACACAATCGTCGCGGTCGCTGCCGCTTCCACTGTCTGCTTATGCGCAACCGACGTGCTGCTGGTGAAATCGTTGTTGCCGGCGTATACCGCGGTCAGATTGTTCGCACCGACTTGTAGTGCCGAGGTCGTGAGCGAGGCTGTACCGCTTCCGCCCAACGTACCTATTCCTAAGACGGTCGTTCCGTCTTTGAATGTTACACTGCCTGTCGGCGTACCTGGTGCCGGTGAAATTCCCGATACGGTCGCCGTAATCGTCACCGGCTCGCCGTACTTGCTCGGGTTCGGCGTGGTTATTACGGTCGTTGTCGTCGAACCTTTGTTTACCGTCTGCGCGAGTGCACTCGATGCGGCATCCGCATAGTTCGGGTCTCCGCTATATACGGCGGTTATGTTATGTGCGCCAACGCTTAGAGTAGAAATGGACAAAGTCGCTGTACCGCCCGCATTCAATGCCACTACTCCTAACACGGTCGTTCCTTCCTTGAATTTCACCGTAGCTGTCGGCGCTTCGCTGCCTTGCGTTGCCGCCATTACCGTGGCCGTAAAGCTGACCGACTCGCCGCTGCCGCTCGGATTCAGCGAGCTCGCGAGCGTTACGGACGTTACCGCCGGATTGACCGTCTGCGCATGTACGCCCGATGTGCTTAATGCGAAACGGCCATCACCCGCGTATTCCGCTGTCACGCTGTGTGAGCCGACTCCCAAGGACGAAGTTGTGAACGTCGTAACGCCGCTATTCAGCGTTGCCGTGCCCAACACCGTCACGCCATCCTTGAACGTCACGGTGCCCGTCGGCGTTCCGCTTCCAGGGGCTACTGCTCCCACAGTCGCCGAGAGCGTCACCGGCTCGCCGTACTTGCTCGGGTTCGCCAAACTCGTTACCGCTACCGTTGTCGCTGCCTCATTGACTGTCTGTGCAACCGGCGACGATGTGCTTGACGCGAAATGGCTATCGCCCGCGTACTTCACCGTCACATTGTGAGTACCAACCGCCAAGGACGATGTCGTGAACGTCGCGACTCCGCTGCCGCTGCCGCTCAGTGTCCCCGTCCCGAGCTCCGTCGTGCCGTCCATAAACTTCACCGTACCGGTCGGCGTTCCGCTGCCCGGAGCAGCTGCCGATACCGTAGCCGTGAATGTGACGGACTCTCCGTATTGGCTCGGGTTGACCGAACTCGTCACAGCTGTCGTCGTTACCGCCTTATTAACCGTGTGCGAAAGCTGCAACGATGCGCTGCCGATGAAATTCCCATCGCTTCCATAGACCACCGTCACGTTGTACGTCCCGACTTCCAAGGCCGATGTCGCGAATGTTGCGACGCCGCTGCCGTTCAGTGTTCCCGACCCGAGCTCCACCCCGCCGTTCATAAACTTCACCGTGCCTGTCGGCACTCCGCTTCCCGGAGCTGCTGTAGATACGGTCGCCGTGAACGTGACCGATTCGCCGTATTGGCTCGGGCTCGGTGAACTCGATACCGATGCCGTGGTCGAAGCCTTGCCGACAGTCAAACTTTGTGCCGATGAATCGCTTGCCGCTTTGTCCGCTTCCCCGCTGTAGTGCCCGGTTATCCAGTGCGCACCGACAGCAAGCGTCGTCACAGCAAGCGTCGCTTTGCCGCTTCCGTCGACGGTCGCTGTACCGAGCTCGCTTGCGCCGTCTTTAAACGTTACGGTACCCGCGGGAGTTCCCGTTCCCGGCGGCAGCACGGTAACCGATGCGGTGAGCGTCACCATCTGTCCATAAACGGGCGAACTGGAAGAAATAGCGATCGTTGTCTCTGTCGCATTCTTATCGATCGTTGTAGGGTCCGTAGCCGTATTGTTTGCGCTGTTCGTATCCCCGCCACCGGAAACGGCAGCCGCATTGGTTAAGCTAGATGGCGCATTTGGTGCCACATCCACTGTTACCGTAATAGGCGGGTAGCTTGCTCCCGGACTTAATCCATCCGAACGGGAACAGCTTGTACTTGCAAGCGTACAGGTCCACCCGGTTCCGCTCATGGAGACCGCCGTTAACCCGGCAGGAATCGTCTCATTAACGGTAACCGTCCCGCTCGTTGCGGCCGCCCCTTTGTTCGTCACCTGCAGGGTATAAACCGCTCCGGTTTGTCCTGCACGGAAATTACCCGTATGCGATTTGGCAATTCCCAGATCCGGTTTAGGGACGATTGTCAACTGAAACGTATCCGACATCGTTAGCACCTTGCCGCCCACCGTACTGGAAACCGTTACGGTAACGGTAACCGTTCCACTTTTGCCGGCAGCCGGCGTTATGCTTAACGTCCGGGCTTCTCCCGTCCCTGCAACCTGCATATTGGCCGACGGCACGATTGATGGATCGTTTGCTGTCGCGACTACCGTTAGAGTCCCCGAACTTGCATCGCCAACGCGGAAATTGACTGCTGCCGTGCTGCCGCTATCCATCGTTTGATCCGGGATGTCCGAAATCGTCGGATGTGCTTCATAGGCGCCGATATCGATTGTCTTTGTCGTATCCGCGTCTGCGGAATCCGCAAGCCTGACGAACCCCGTCCCGCGTTGATCATAACCGCCGCCGGGCGCCAAAGCGGAATTGCCTGCTTCGATCGCCGGGCTGCCGAACAGCAGCGCATGGGTTTTCGTCGGACCGCCGTTGTCGGCAAGCGGTCCAAGCTTCGGGTCGGATACTCCGACCTGGTTGCCGTTTGTGCCTCCGTTCAACCCTCCGGAAGCGAGTGATGTTCCGATCAAATTATTTTGACTGGTTCCGGCATTCATACTTCCTTCAATATCACTTAGCAAGGAACTATTTGTATTGCCGGCTACGATTGTATTGTATAAGGCAGGATTCGCCCCGTAAGCGACGTAAATGCCTCCCCCGTTGTATATGCCTGCAAATGACGTACTCGACACGTTGTTGTAGATGGTTGCGTTTCGAATGACGTTGGCATTCGCAAGCGCCGACTCCAAATACAAGCCACCTCCGTTACGGGCACTCTTGTTTCCGCTAGCGGTAGAGTTCTCCAGTGTCAGTGGCGAACCAGTGTGAATCCCTCCTCCGCCAAGATTCGCGATATTCGCCGAGATGGTGCTGCCCGCAATTTTACGGGAGCCAATTCCTACTGAAGCGATGCCACCGCCATATGCCGTTCTCGACTGATTGTCGTCGATCGTCGACGAGATCATCTCGAAGGACGCATCTCCGTCTATATACAGTCCGCCGCCTCGTTTTTCGGAAACGTTTTTCTCGATGACGCTTTTCTCGACTTTGATCGTCGCCCCGGACTTACCCGATAGCAGCAGGCCCCCGCCACCGTCCCCCGATCCGTTGTCGTTTTCGCTGACGATCGTATTGTAGAGCGTGAAGCTACGGTTGCCCGGATCGGCGGCAATGCCCGCCCCTCCGTAGACGGCGGCTCCGGTTAGCTTTCCGTACCTGATCCAGACCGATTTGATCGCCACGTCAATGTTTAAGGAAAGGTCAGGATTGATGTCAAAAACCCGGTCGATCCCGACTCCCCGGGAACTGCCGGCCTGAATGATCGTGCTTCTGGGATCTCCGTCCGGATTTCCGTTATTGCCGATGATCGTGATGCTGCTGAGAATGTCGAGATCTCCGGTGGCAGCCATATCTTCCGACGCTCCCCCAAGCGATAGCGTGTATGTATCGGTTGGAAGAATGATCGTATGAGGCCCGGGAGTCTTATTCGCCTCCATAATAGCCGCCCTTAGCGTACATTTATTCGAATTATCCTCGCATTTGCCGTCGCCGGGAGTTTTATCGGCACTATCGAAATTTGAATTGACAAAGAAATCCGCCGCCAGGGCTTGTCCCCCCGGCAACGCTGCAAACAACAATCCTGCCAGCACCCCGGCTATTGCCCATCTGACCGAAGAAATCGGTAACGTCCCAATCATCCGTTCCGCCAGTTGCCCTAAGGCACTTCTCCACGTGTTTCTCATAATTTCTCCCCGAAAGATAGATTTCAGCAATCGCCCCTTATTCTGGAGGTTTATTGTCTCGGTGGGTAAATGCCGTCAATGCAAATAATAAAATGCAAAGCAAGGTAAGGCTGCATGTTATTGTGGGGCTGACTGCCTCCTGCCGCCCCAATTGCCTCCGCGTGCATGTTGACATTTGGCGGTTCGTTAACGTACGCGGGAGTCCCGCGGCGGCCGGCCGTTTTGGACCAAACGGCATTAGCCGGGCTGCTTTGGGCAGATTTGCTTGCCGCCTTCACTTGATGGGAATGCAGCGGCATCTCGTTCGTAATCAAAGTCACACTGTCGGAACCGCCTGCTGCACCTACGATTCTAGGCGTAAGTCCCTGTCCAGCCCCTTGATGCATGGGGACGCACCCCATCATATTGGGAAGAGCAAAATTTGTTGTCCCGTTGCCGCCGTATCGAGTTCCAAGTACTGAAAATAATGCGGGGTAGTTAGAAACAGGCATCAGTTGCCCGTTGCAGAATGCCCAGCCATTTGGAGCATAATTGCCTGCAAATATACGAATTTCTCCAGTGTATGGATCTGCCATACTTATTCCCCCTTCTAGTTTCTTGTCGGATAAATTCCTGTTATCGCAATACAAAAGTTCAATACGGTATACGGCTGCATATTGTTATGCGGTTGACTGCCTCCGGTTGAAGCAACGGCCTGTGGATTCATGACAGTATTTGGAGCGGCATTTCTCATATAGCCGGATACGGGAAGCGCCGCCCAAGCCTTCCCTGCCGGGTCGGCATCGTTCGCGGTGCTTGTGCTGGCCCGTGCCGTGTGAGTATGGGCGGGGATTTCGACGGTCGTAAGCGTATGCCTTTCTTCTCCTCCTCTAGTTCCCAGTGAACGGGAGGCTCCTACATGCAGCGGTACGCGCCCCTGCAAATTCGGCAATCCAAAATTAGTAACGCCATTGCCGCCGTAGGTAACTCCAAGCAACGAGAAGAGCGCGGTATTTGCCTGTATCGAAAGAATTTGGCCTTCACACGGGAGCCACCCCCTCGGAGTAAATCCAAACGCAAATAAACGTATTTCACCCAAGAACGGTTCCAAACTGCTTCACCCTTTCTTTGCAACTATTTGTCTATTACGATTGAGTCGGATATATGCCTTCCAAAGCGATGATATAGCTTACTACAACGAATCTCATCATATTGTCGTGAGGCATACTCCCGCCTGACGGTAAGTTCGATTGCGGACTCATCGTGACATTTGCCGGATCGCTGCCGTAAGGATCTATCGAGGTGGACGCCCAAACAGCATTCTCCGGACTGGTCGTATCCCCGGCTTCCGTATGCGCTTTAGCGGGATGGGTATGAGCAGGAAGCTCGCTTACTGTCAACGTAACATTCTCTGCGCCCCCACTCTGGCCAAGCAGAAAGGTAGTGCCGGATTCATGGTTTTTCCCCTGGTCAATCGGAATTCTGCCCATCAAATTCGGTAGAGCGAATGTCGTTTGTCCGTTGCCGCCGTACATCGTTCCAAGCAGACTAAACAAGACATCGTTTCCAGAAATGTTAAGTTCTTGTCCATTGCAAAGCGCCCATCCGTAAGGCGGATAATCACCTGCGAACATGCGTATTTCTCCCACAAACGGTTCTGCCATACTTCCACATTCCTTTCGAGTCATTTATGCTTTTAATAGTTTACTTCGTTTAGTTTAAATTTTGTTTAAAGTACTCCTATCCCGGTTGATCCTGATCGTCATGCCACACCATGATCGAATACGGATCGCGATGCTCTCTAGTCATAAATCCCAGTCGCTGGTAAAGCTTACTGGCGGGATTCGATTGTTCCACGCTTAGCCGAACCGTTTTCCGTTCTTTACGGGCCCGCTCCTGTAAACCACGAAGCAGCTCTGTGCCAATCCCGCGATTACGGTACTCCGGCATCAAAGCGATATCGACCAGAACGATTACGTCTTTTCCGTTGAATACCCGGTACTGGCCGGCGGGGTTTCCTTGCAGAAGCAACAGCCGATGTTCTGCGCCGGGATATTGCAGGCGATAGGATTGCTGCTGCACGGTAAACTGCATACGGAGAAACGGTTCCGCTTCTGCGGCCCCCCAGCCCCAAGCGCTCATTTCGTTTGCCCGCGTTTCGGCGTACAGGTTAAATAGAAAAGCCTCATCAACATCCCTTGCTTCGCGTATCTCCAGCATCTCTTTCATCTCCGCCAATTTTTTTCCATAAAATAACTATCGCTCTATTAACCATATCGAATATTACTAGAATCAGTCAACGAAATCCGCGAAAATCGACAATATTTTTAAACAATCCTTAAACTTTATATGAAATACTACAAATATAAACATACTTCTTCTTTTATACCCCTTCTAGAGGTTGTTTAATAAGTTCCGTTTCATCCAACCTTCTCGGTGCTGGTAAGTCGGCTTTTTGAGCATGCACTTCTAGTGGTAAATGGAACTTTATGTTAATCTACTAAATATAACGCTCTCTTAGGAGGATACAATGAGCTCGAAACAACTGTCCCGCCGCAAGTTTCTGGCGTATCTCGGTTCAAGCGCAGCCACCTTGGCGGCCGCCTCATCCGGCCTTTCCGTACTGATTAACGACGGCACCGCACATGCCGCCGAGCGTTTTTTCGACACGGCTACCGCTCCGGTCACTGGAAAAGGCATACTCGTCAAACCTTCGTCCAATGACGAACTGAATCTGCCCAGCGGCTTCAAGTATGACGTCATTGCAGCATATGGCGACCCAATCAACGAGAAAGGCGATACATTCGGCTACAACAACGCTTCGGCCGTCTTTCTTCCGATTGAGGGCTCCAGCGTGCACGGCTTGCTATACGTCAACCACGAATCGTCCCATCCGGTCTGGGTGCATGGCGCTAGAGATAATGGCGTCTACTCGATCGATCAAACGAAAGCGTTCCTGTATCATCAAGGGGGATCGGTTTTGGAGGTGTACCGGGATACTGCCGGCGTTTGGCGAATGGATAAGACATCGGCTTACGCCAGACGGATTACCGGGCTCGAGCCTTTCGAGCTGACCGGTCCCGTTAAGGGAACGAAATCGGTGCATCACGCAACCATCGTGCAGGGAACCTTCGCCAACCGATCGGGTGGGAAGACGTTGTGGGGAACCGTTCTTGCATGCGAAGGAAGCTATGACGAAACATGCAGCAGCACGGGGCTCGTTCACGAGCATTACGGCTGGGTGGCGGAAATCGATCCCGCCGATCCTAAAGCCTTATTGCGCAAGCATACGGCGCTTGGCCGTCTGCATCATTCCGGTGCGGCAATGGGATTAAGCGAAGACGGACGTGTCGTCGTCTACATGGGCGATGTAATGAGGGACGCTTGTCTGTATAAGTATGTAAGCAAGGGGAAATTCGACCCGGACCAGGGCAAAAGCAATTCGGCGCTGTTGACGGACGGAACGCTCTGGGCCGCCGATCTCGAGAACGGGAAGTGGATCGAGCTGACTGCTGAAGCGGCAAAACAGCTTCTGGAGCAGCCCGCGCACCAGCTTCCGCGCCAAATTCGCTATACGAAAGAACAACTGCGGGACCTGCTCGCCGAACAATCGGACATCCTTACCTATGCCACAGAAGCCGCTCTTATCCTCGGCGCTACGCCGCTGGACAGTTTGGGTGATTTGGCGCTTCATCCGGCGGATCAAAGCTTATTCGTCGCTTTCACGAATAACGCTTCGCACGGCAACATTCACGGACATCTATTACGGGTTATTGAGAAAAACGGCGACTTAGGCGCAGCCGAGTTCGATTTCGAGCTAGCAGCCGCGGGCGGGCGTCAAAGCGGTTTTAGCTCGCCGGGGGCGATCTCCTTCGATCGAAGCGGCAAGCTTTGGATGGCAACGAATATCGCTTCCGATAAGCTTAGCAAAGGAAGCTTCCGCTCCTTCCAAAACAACGGCATATACGTGCTGCCGCTGGAGCAGGAGGATGAATCTGTCTCGCAATTCGCATCGGCTCCCGTCGAGGCGGCACTGGCAGCCCCGACGTTTACACCGAACGAGCAGACATTGTTCATTTCCGTCCTTCATCCGGGCGACGCCAGTAAAGACAAATCCCATCCATCCAGCCTATGGCCTCACCGGTCCGGCGACAGCATACCTCGCTCGGCTTTGGTCGCGGTAACGGGCATCTGAAATTTGCGGGCAAAAAGCTTGCCAAAGGTGAATTCGACCTTTTGGCAAGCTTTTTTACATGCAATGCAGCATCTGGTTGTCTCTTAAAACAAATAGCAGCCTTGTCATCGCTAAAGGAAAATAATCGGCCCGTGCCAACGGCCCCAGGCGGTAACAACAAGCTAAATCACAATTCCGAAATGCACACGCAGGGCTTCTTTATATTCCTCTTCCGACTGCGGGGTGAACGCGCGAACGCCTTCCTTCGTAAAAATGCGGAACTCCTCGCCTGCGATCGTATTGCGTCCTTCCCGCGTGCGGATGGCGACCATTTTCATCTGCGTGAAAATGGAATCCGGCGCATGTTCGCACCAAAAGGAAGCCATCGTATAATCCTTCGGCAGCTGCGGCTCCTCGGTGAACGAGTAGAGCTTGCTCCACTCCCCGTGCTTCAGCTCGCACAGCATCCAGCCGAAATACGCATCCCGCTCCAAGCGGTAGCGCTCTTCGCCTTGCTCATGCTCCAGCAGCTCAACCATCTGAATCGGCCTGCGAGGCACGATTCCCCCCACGCCCACATCGCACAAGTAGAAGGCGCCTTCGGCTTCGACCTTCAGCACTTGATGGCGGCGCTTCGGCGGTGCGTTCGGCTCGTCGCGCCAGAAACGGGCGAACAAGTCCGTGACCGGGTAGCCGAGCTCGCGCAGCAGCCAGCCGAACAAGGCGTTCAGCTCGAAGCAATAGCCTCCGCGCCCGCGTACGACGATCTTATCGTGCAGCGAGGGAATTTCCAGCGACAGCGGAATGCGGTTTAGAATATCCAGGTTCTCGTACGGCACCGCGTGCAAATGGCTTTCCTGCAGCTCGGCTAGCGCCGCCGCGCTTCCGTCCAGCGGGCCGCTATAGCCGATGCGCTCCAAGTAAGCGCGCACCTCGGGCTTCAATTGGCGGTCGTTCATCGTATCGTCTCCTTTAGCCTGCAAGTCTTTCCGTATTGGCGGTAAGCCTGCGTTCTTTAAGGAAAGGTTCGATACCGGAACGCTAAAATCCTTCCGGCGCCCAACGGAATATACGGGGAGGCGCCGTCTTTAAAGGTGAACCGCGTTTGCCGGGAAAGGGAACGAATCAGCGGCGATTTGCGATCCGGATCGGCCATTCGCACCAAAGACCGCCCTCCTTGCCGGAGATGCGGTCTTACGGCTCCTAGCGGCGGTTACACCGCCGTTTGCAGGACGTCAAACCGGATCCAAATGTTTTTGGACAACGGGTTTTTCTCGCCCCTGTCGACGATCTTGATCGTATGCACGCCGAGCGGCAGCGTCCCCGTATCCCAGATTTGCTGCTTGATCAGACCGGTGCCGCCGTAATAGTAATCGTACGTGGTACGAAGAACGCCATCCACGTATATGTCGGCGAGCGCGCCGTTCGAGGCCCTGGTGCCGTAAATGACGGCCTGCGTACCGTAGAACGGAATTTCCACGGTCGAGTTTGCCGCCGTCCCGACATGCTCGGTGCCCCCGTGCATCCGGGTATCCGACACCGTCATCCAGCTTCCGCTATAGGAAGCGAGCGGACTCGCATTGTCGATCGCGGCGGGCGCCGTGCCCAAAACCGCTATCGGGGCGGAGCCCGCAGACACCGCGCCGGTCTGGCCTACCGCATACGCTTTATACAGGCCCGGCGCCAAACCCGCGGTATCGAACGATACCGGAACGCCCGCTGACGCATGTAATGCCTTCAGGCCATACACGGCTCCGTTCACCGTGACGACGGCCTGCTCAAGCGCAGACTTTGTTGCCGCCGTTGCTGCCGGCACCAGATACAGCGAGCCGTTCTCGGAGCTTGTCGCCGCAACCGGCATTCCAGCCGCAATCGGACCGGCCGTGACGGACGAAAGCACCGGCGGGACAAGACCGAGATCGGTCACCTGAAGCGCATCGAGCGTAATGAAGATGCCGTTAGCCGCCGCATTCTTTTCCCCGGTCGCGACAATTTTCATCACATGGACACCCGGCTGCAGCTGACCCGTATCGAACAGCTCCTGCTTCGTCTGCAGCGTCGCGTTGTACAGATCGACTTTGGCGGCGAACACGCCGTCTACATAGACGTCCGCTTTGCCGTAAACGGCGTTGCGGGCGCCGATCCATTTGGCCCGGGAGCCGTAGAACGGAATCGTAACGGAAGCGCCTATGTCCCTGCCCAGCTGCATTTGCCCGCCGACGTAGGAGCCGGCGGCCGTTTGCCAGGTTCCGGCGTACGCCAAAGCCGGATGATTATCGTCGACCGTACCGGCTCCCGCCTCGATAACCGTTACCGGAACAGGCGCCGGCGTGAGATTGCCTGCGAGATCCCGCGCATACAACCTGTATTTCCCGAGCGCGAAGCCCTCGGTTGCGAGCGATACGACCGTATCGGCCGCAGCATCCGCTGCCGAACCGTTCGGGCCTGCCGCAGCCGCTTCCAACGCGGCGGCGTTCGCAGCCGTTCCTTCCGGCACGAGGTAGAGCCTTGCCGGCTCTACGCTGGAAGCCTCGACGGGCTGACCCCTCAGCACGTAAGGCCGGGGCACGTTAAGCTCGGGCGCTACGGTGTCCGTCATGACCAGCGGCACATAGACGCTCTGGCCTACCGTGAGCGTAAACGCATCCGAAATCGCTCTCGTGTAGCCCGGCTTCGCGACGACTACGCGCTGCGTGCCGATCGGCGCATGCGGCATGAGGAACGCCCCCGCCGCATCCGTCGTTACGGAGCCGGTCGCATAACCGGCTAGCTTAACGGTTGCGCCCGCTACAGGCCCGCTGCCGGCGACATACACGCTGCCGGTTACCGTTCCGGTCGGCGTCTCGTCGCGTTCGCTTCGGTACAAGGTCAACGTGTATGGCGTCGTTTCCCCGTTCGAGGCCGTAACGCCGATCGTCAGCGGATTGGCGCCGACCTGCAGCGGCACCGTCATCTGCGCGGCGCTGCCGTAAGACCGGCCGCCCGCCGTCATGACGGAATCGGGCAAATACGTCGCAGCCGTTACGCCGATCGATGCCGTTTCGTTCCCGACCATGACGGCGTAATCGAATACTCCGGGCGAGAACGGCGGACTTAACGTGCCGGCGTCCGCCGTCAACCCGGCCAGAGCGGAAGCCGGAAGCGACTCAACCTCCGCTTCCCCGTGCCGGTAGCCCTCCGCATGAACGGCGATCCGTCTCGGCCCGATTCCCGTTACGGCGCCGACCGCAATCGCAACGGCTCCGGGCGAAACCGAATATTGCCCGGAAGCGAGCGGCATTCCGTCCACCGTCACGCCGGTAATCGCGGCCCGCCAAGCCGCATCGTCCGCGAAGCTCGCCGTGAACGGCCCGCCCGGATGGATGACGCCGCCCGAGAGCGAAGGAGGCGCGGACAGATGCGTTTTGATCTCGAGCTCCCTGACCCCGAACTTATAGTTCGTCGATTTCGGATCTTTGCCGCTGTTGACGAACGTCAGCGTATGCTTGCCGGCGGACAGGGCGGCGGTACCGAGCTGTTGGATCGCCGCCCCTGCGCCCGCGCTGCCGTAGAAATTGAATGTGGTCAGCGGATTCCCGTCAAGCAGAATGTCATAAATACCGTAGCTGGCTGCCTGAAACGGCCGGAGCGCGATATCGTACGTCTCGGCGGCAGGCGCAATGAAATCGAACGCGATTCGCTCGCCTGCCTGATTGGCTTCCACCTGTACGGTGTTGGAGCCGGCGACGTATAAAGTGCCGACGGTTTGCTCCGAGACCGGCAGATCGACGAAGCTCGACGCCGCGAACGTCCGGTGCTGGGACGAGAAGAGCAGGCTTGCCGTCCTCGTTACGCCGTTCCATTCGACCGCTGCCGTAATCGTTGCCGTTCCGTCGCCCGCCGCCGTGACGCTACCCGCCGAATCGACCGTCAGCACCGACGGATCGCTGCTCGCATAAGCAATGTTCGTAGCCCACGCCGGTGCGAAGCTGCCGTCCCGCAGCAAGCCTCTAACCTGCACGGACGCCTTCTCGCCCTTCAGCAAGCTGCGCTTCTGCGCCTGCAGGGTGACGGACTGAAGCGGATTCGCATCGTAAAGGCTTACGTTATCGATGCGGAACGTATGCGGGCCGGTCCATGCTTTCATCGGATAATAATTCATTCGCGACGTACCGTCCGCGTGAATCTCGAAGCCCGGGTCGTATTCGGCGAAGACGATAACCGTTTGGCCGGTTGCCGGCTCCGTCACGATATCCCCGATCAAATACCCGTTCGTAGTCCCGTCCGGATGGGTCAGGACGACATATTTGCCGCGGAGGGCGGCCGCCTCCGATTCCCCGATCGGCGTGCCTGCGACAATGCCGTCATACGGATCGCCGTTCATGATCCGCTTCGTTGCCGCAACGGTTCCGGTTACAGGGCCGCCGCCGATTACCGTTTTATTTCCTTTGGAAAGCTCGGTCCCCGCAATCAGCGCCATCGATTGCACGACGCCGTCTACAAGACGGATGAAGCCCATCTGCCCGCGCAGCGTCATATCGTCTACGATGAGCGGCGAGACCGATCCTTCCGGAGCGCTCAAAATGATATCCGTCGTGTTGCCGTAGGTCACTTTCACCGCTACGGCTCCCTCCGGCGCGGACGAAGGCTGAAGCCGGTCGACCGACTCGATTTTGGGCCCCGTTCCTTTATAAGGCTCCATAGCCGTCACGAACGTGCTTTTCAGGTCGGCGCCCTCGCGTCTCAGCACGAGCTTCGGCATGTCGTATTTCACCGCTTCGTCGTTCGTGTCCTTGCTCTTGCCGGACAGCCGCGTAGCGCGTATGGACGGGGAACGGGCCAAATACAGCTCGTTCTCGCCAGGCTCCAGCAAGCCGGTGATTTTCATTTTGGCCTGCTCCGTACCCGCGGTCGACGTCACCAGCGTCACGTCGTACCGGTCGTCCTGCAGCTGCGCTTTCTTAACGTCCTTCACGAAAATGTAGCCGTAATAGTTTCCTTCGGCGCTTCCCGTCTCGTTGAACTGCTCCGGCTCCTGCACCCGGGTGCCCGGCGGCAGCAAATACGGGCCGTACGGGTCGAGCGCCAAGTCCGTTTGGAAGACCGCATCCCGGTTGGCGTCGCCCTGCAGCGTATATTCGTGGCGGCTGCCTCCCGACACCCGGAACAAATCTAGCACGTAGCCTTGACCGCTCTCCGAGCCCGGGAACGAAATATGCCACGGCTCCCGGCTGTACTGCTCCGTCTCCGGATAGGCGTTCTCCTGGTCGGCGCGCATCACCTGGACGGGTCCCGCCGGTGCGAACGTTTCGACGCTTCCTCCATGTTTGGAGACGGCGTCCACTATCGCATCCTTGCCGTCGACGACGACCGTGTTATGCCCCATCGTGGAAAGCGTGAACGCCCTGTATTTCGTATACGTGTAGCCAAGATCGGGCAGCAGCTCCTGCCCTTCCGCGAACAGATTCAGCTGAAGCGGATCGTAATGGTTGTGGCCGTATTTCGGCTGGAACTGTAAATACAGCTGAGACTGCGCCGTTCCCGTGCCGGACGAAAGCCTGCCGATTCCGGCTGCCGGCATGAGCATCGAGCCCACGTCGAGCCGGGGCGAGGCGGCTTTGTCCGAAGCCCAAGAATCCTGGATCGGCAGCAAGCTTCCGTTCGGATAAACCAGTATGTTGTTGTTGTCCAGCGACTTGCGGATCAGCGGATAATCCTTCGAGAAATTCAGCTCGTCATACCTGATGCCGGTGCGGGGCGACTCGTAGCCGGCCGGATCGCTGTAGCCCTCCACCGCCTTGACCGCTGTCTCGAGCCCGCCCGTCGACTGCACGTGGTACGACGGCGCGACTTCCTTCCAATAGCCGTCCGACAGGAACTGCGTTTCCACGTAATCCCGCATCCATTCGACGGCCGTATGAATGTAATCCGGCTCATCGACAGCCTTGCCTGCGGCGATCAGTCCCAGCCACTGCGTATAGTTCATGTTGCCGAGCGTCTTCGGATAGCTGAGCACGTATTCCACTGACGGAGCGACCATTCGCTCGGTCAGCAGCTTCTCCACGTCAGCGCCGACTTCCTGGCTGAGCACCTGCAAGGCATTCGTCTTCTTGACCGATTGCAAAGCGTTCATCAGCGGCTTCAAATTGTACAGATCCGCCACGGACCAGCGGTACCACATGCCTCCCCAATAGTTGAACGGCGGACCCGCCGTTATATTTATCGGGTAGTTGCGCCAAATGTAGTCCGTCGTCGGTACGTACCCCTCATACACCTGAGCGAACCGGTACAAGAGACGAGCCGCGCCGAGCGGATCGGTTTTGGCGATGCGCTCGGTTTCGGCGAGCGTATATTCCTTCTGCAAATACCACAGCTGTCCGGACAGAAAATATTGCTTGCCGTCCGCATCCTCGTAGTACGGATACTCCAGCGTCTCGCCCTTTGCATTGACGGCTGTAGCCGTATGCGTCTCGGGGTACTGCGCATTCGGATAGACGGTTCCGGTTTTCGTTGCGATCATGCTTTTCTTGTCGGCCGTCAGCGTGTACAGCAGCTCGGGATGAAGCTCCGGCATTTCGGGCAGCCCCGTAAAGCGGAAGCCGACCTTGTCCGGAACGAGGTCCAGCAGCTTGAGCACTTCCGCGGAAGCCGGGGCGGGAGCCACCTCGGTTTTCGTCCCGGCCGGCGCCGTTGCGTTGGCCAAATGAAGTCCGGCCCGAATCATGTCGTCGCGGTCAAACGTCATAATGGTAAAAAAAGCGTCATTCGGCTTATCTTCCCGATAAGCCAGAACCTGCAGCTCCATCATCCCGTATTCCAGCGCGCCTGGATGCTCGAACGTCAGCACGCTGCGGCTGCCCGCTTTGACATGCGACACTTGATCGAGCGCTTGCCAGTCTCCGCTCGGCGTTTTCCACTTGAGCGCAAACTTCGTTTTCGCGGGATTGACGACGTTCTGCCGGTTGAACGACAGCTCCTTGGACGTAAAGCTTTTGTACTGAAAATCGGCTTCCTCCGGCGTCCACGGCTGTCCGGCAGGCGGTCGCTCAAAAAACACGCTTCCCAGGCGGCCTTCATCCACCGCGTTTACTTTGAAAATAGGGGTATTGCCGGTGTCCCAGAACGTGGACGTGCGAATCGGCACCCAGGACAGCATCGGCTTCGTGTTCAGATGATGCACATGCACGACGTTCATGCGCCATTCGGTTCCGGGCTGCACGGCTCCTCCCGCAGAGAAAGCCGACAGCGGTACGGCAACCTCCACCGACGTTTTGCCCGCAAGCTCCGACGTTCGGTACGTGAACGTGTCCACCTGCACCCGCTGCGGATTTTCTTTGACGATCTCGCGTCCTACGTTGTAATCCGTTATCGACGGCGTAGCCAAAGAGGTTACCGGAACCGTCACCACGTAATGAAGCTCCCCCGCCGACTGCGGGCTGACGAGAAACTCGACTTTTTCCAAAATCGCTTTCTCTTCGGATCCGAAAGTGCCGCCGATGTACAGATTCGACTCGTCGTACGTTACTTTGTATGACGGGCCGTCCGCCACCGGTTCGTTATAGAACGGCGTTCTAAAGTCATCGAGCACCGCCGAGCCGCTCCAAGCGCCGTCGCTCAGCGTACCGTCGATTGCCGGCGCGGCCGCCGCCTTCGGAATGACCTTCCATTTATTGCTGTACATCGTAATAGGCGCCTCCGTTGTTCCCGACGTTTCCTGCTGCTCCCCGCCCTTGGCGGACGCGGCTTCCTGCCGCATCAAGCCGCCTGGTATGCCTAGCGCCAGAACCAGCATGCAAATGAGCCATTTTCGCAAGTATAACCCTCCTTAACGTGTGTATAACGAAGGTAAGGCAAGATGCGTAAACATGATGTTCACCCTTTGATTGCGCCGAGGAGCATGCCCCGGATGAAATACTTTTGCAGAAACGGATAAACGATGACCACCGGCAAAATTGCCACGGTCACAGTCGCCATCTTGATCGTCTCCGGCGGCAAAGGATCCAAATTTTGCACGGACCCCAGCTGCAGCTCGCTCGAAACGTTAGGCGTCTGAATCATATTGCGGAGGACAACCTGCAGCGGCTCCAGCTTCTTGTCGGTCAAGTACATGATGCCTTTAAAATATTCGTTCCAATGCCCGACGCCGTAAAACAACCCGATTGTCGCCACGATCGGCAACGACAGCGGAAGCACGATGCTGACCAGCGTACGGATGTCCCCGCAGCCGTCCACCTTGGCGGCTTCCTCCACTTCGTCGGGTAAATTTTCGAAGTATGTTTTCATGATCAACAGGTTAAACGTGCTCACCATGCCGGGGATGATCATCGCCCAGACGGTGTTGTATAAGCCGATGCCCCGCACGACCAAATAAGTCGGAATGATCCCGCCGCTGAACAGCATCGTGAAGACGATGGCGAGCAGCACGTAATTCCGGCCCTCCAGATGCTTCTTCGACAGCGGATAGGCGAGCAGCAGCGTCACCAGCAAGTTCAGGCATGTGGCGACGACGGTGACGAACATCGTCACCTTCAGAGCGTCCGGAATGCGCGCGCTGCCGAATATTTCCTTGTAGGCGGACCACGTTATTTCGCTCGGCCACACGATGAAGCCGCCGTTTCGCAGCACCTCCGAGAACGGGGTGATCGAGACGATGATGACGTAATAAAGCGGGAAAAGCGTCGATAACGCGAACAGCGAAAGCACGACGTACATGGCGGTGTCCACGATGCGGTCCGACGGCGTTTTGTTCAAATTCAAGTGATTCATGTTCGATTTTCACCCTGCTTTCCTTGAGCGTCGGCAGACGCGGCCGTTACCAGATGCCGGAGCCGCCGACCTTTTTCGCGAGCCTGTTGGCGCCGACCACCAGCACCAGGCCGATGATCGACTTGAACAGGCCGGTAGCCGCCGCAATGCTGAATTCGAGGTTTTCCAAGCCGCGCCGGAACACCCACGTATCGATGATGTCCCCCACGTCGTACACCCGGGCGTTCAAGAAGATGTACACCTGATCGAAGCCCGCGTCCAAAATATGCCCCAGCCTCAAGATCAGCAGCAGCACGAACACCTCGCGTATACCCGGCAGCGTTATGTGCCAAATGCGCCGCCAGCGGCCTGCGCCGTCGACGATTGCGGCCTCGTACAGCTCGGGGTTGATGGAAGCGAGAGCGGCCAAATAGATGATGGCGCCGAAGCCGGTGTTTTTCCACAGATCGGTCACGATCAGCAGCGGCCTGAAGTAATCCGAGTTCGTCAGAAACTCCGGCGTGCCCCAGCCCATATCGCGAAAGAAATTCGTAATGAGTCCGGACCCGGGAGCCAGAAACGAGAATACCAGCCCGTATACGATAATCCAGGACAAGAAGTGCGGACCGTACGTAATCGTTTGAACGAGCCGCTTGAACCAGCCGACGCGGATTTCGTTCAGCATGAGCGCCAGCATCACGTCGGGCAGCATATTGAACAGCAGCCGGTACAAGCTGATCAGCAGCGTATTTTTCATAATGACCGGGAAATCATGCGATTGAAACAATACCCGAAAGTTGTCCAAGCCGACCCACGGGCTGTCCCAGATCCCCTTGAACAGGTTGTAGTTCTTGAATGCGATCAGAATGCCGCCCATCGGCAAATAGTGAAAAATAAAATAGTAGGCGAGCCCCGGCAGCATCATCGCATACAGCCATTTCTTGCGCAGCATCGATTTGCACACCCGCCGAAAGGCGGTCGGCGCGGCCGGTACCGGAGCGGCTGGCCGTTTTACCGTCAGTTCCGTCATAGGTAGTAGTCTCCTTCCCAAAACGACGCCCCCGAAGTCAGGTCCGCGGAATGCCATGCGTCCGTTCCTTGCGGGGGCCGTTTGCCCTTACTTCACGACGCCGGCTGCTTTCAGATCGGCGGTATATTTGTCCAGCAGCTCGCTGCCCTTGTATTTGGTGAGCAGCTCCTCGCGGTAGGCCGGCCAGTTTTTGCCGGATTTGTCCTCGAAGATCGCCTTGGAGAACAGCTCGTTCTGTCTTTTGCGGAAGCCGGCCAGATCAAACCCTTGCGGCGGCACCAGCGACGTTCCGATATATTTGTTCGTCGGCTGCGCGGCCAGGAACTTCACGATCTCCCGGTCGCGGTCCGTTTCCTTCTGATCGACCACCGTCAACCCGTACACCTCCGGCTGCAGAACCGCTTGGGTGAAGAAGGACCATACCTTCAGGAAGTCGCCCTGCTTCACGATGTCGTTCGCATACGCTTCGCCGTTCGGCTTGATCGTCTTGCCTTCAAGCGTATAATGCTTGCCTGCTTGCCCGAAGTGCGTTAACAGATACCCTTCCTCGGAAGCGAGCCAGTCGAGAATCTCGATCGTACGGCTGATCTTCGCCGGGTTTTTCTCCGCCACCGTCTTCGGAAACAGGAACGGATTGCTCGGGCCCGCCTTGTTGATCAGCGGCGTGCTGCCGACCATCGTGAACGGCTCCCAGTCGGCCTTCGGGTTAATCTGCTTCGTGCGGAACTGAATGCTGGTCGACACGTTGTCGAACGCGAAATCCTTGGTCGCGCCCATGACGACGCCGGCTTTGCCCTGAATCGCTTTCTCCACATGCTGCGGCGCTTTGTTCAAATACCAATCGGGATCGACGACCTTCATGTCGATCAGCTTGGTTACGTCGTCCAGAACCGCCTGCATGTTCGGCGTCATCGTCCCGTCGACGAACTTCTCGTTCTCGATGTAAGACGGGAATTTCAGCCCGTTCTTCGGCAGCTCCGGCCATTCCCAGCCGAGGTTAGCGCCGGATCCCGCAGTCGTGAAGCCGTACGTATCCGCTTTGCCGTTGCCGTCCGGATCGTTAAATGTAAACGCCTTCAAAACATTGACATATTCGTCGTAGGTCGTCGGCATTTTCAGATTCAGCTTATCCAGCCAGTCCTTGCGAATGTAATAAGTCCGGTACGTCTGCTTCACGTATGGAATCGGCGTCCGGTAAAACCCGCCCTGGATCTGGTAACGCTTCACTTCGTCTTCCGTCGTCCAATACTTGAAGTAGTTCGGCATCGTGGCCGGCGAAATGAATTTCGTCATATCCGCAAGCAATCCGTCAACCGCGTACTTATTGCCGCCGTCGGCGTTCTTATCCGCCCACATATCGGGAGGCGTCGACGCGAGCAGCGCGTTCAGCTTCGTATTGTAATCGACGCCTTCCGCCATGTAGCTGACCTTCAAATCCACGTTGAATTTCTGCTGAATCGCCTGAAGAACGAAATCTTTGCTCGCGTCCGGCAGGTTCGTATTAGCCGGTGCGTTGATAAACCAGTTCAGCTCGATTTTCTCTTTTTTGGCTGCCGCAGACGGGCTTGCGCTCGCATTCGCCTTGGTCCCCTCGCTTGCCTTCGGCTTCTCCGCTTCCTTCGCGCCGCAAGCGCTTAACAGAACGGATGCAACCAGCGATACCGCAACCCCGCTTCTCATTAGCTGTATCTTTTTCATAAATCTCCTCCGCCAATCGTTATTCCGGCCCGCCTGCTCCGCCGGCAAACTCATCATGTCACGGCGCGCCGCACACCGCAATTGTCACTTGGTAAATCCCCCGGGAACGAATTGATAAGGGTTGGAACGAAACAAGAACGGCACCGGAAACCCATAAGAATGGCGCTAGACTTGCCCGTAATAACGGATAAACCGCCGGAACAGGTTGTCCGGCGGTCTTGTGGGGGGGCGTTGAAGCGATCGCGTCCATAAAGGCGGCCGTTCTTTCGCTTAGTATTCATTTGGTTCGCCGTCGCCGCGAGTCCGGCTGCGGTACGCCCCGGGCGTCATGCCGGTGGACTGCTTGAAAATTCTTGTGAAATTCGGAACCGAGGTATAGCGGAGCCGGTCGGAAATTTCTTTGATCGGCATGTCCGCATGCAGCAGCCATTCCTTCGCCTTATCCATCCTAACGCGGATAAGATGCTCGCGGAAATCTTCTCCGGTCTCTTCCTTGAACCACTTGCTGAGCGTAGGACGGGGAATTTGCAGCTCATCCGCAATTTGCTGGAGCGACAAATCGCTCTCGATTTGTTCCTGCACAAGAGCGAGCGCGACCTGTACCGATTTTTTGCGCTTCGGAACCTGGAGCTGCTCCATATGGCGTCTGACCGGCTCGATGATCCGTTCGTCCATCCAGACCGGCAGCTGCTCCATCCGGTTCAAGCCGTACATTTGCGGCAGCGCGTCGCGGCCGATCACCTCGCTAAGGTCGACGCCGTAATCTTGGAACGACGTTTCGAGCTCGCCGATCAGATGCACGAACAATCCTGCGATCGCTTCCGAGCTGTGCAGCGATTTGGCCGCTTCCTGAACGAGCTCCTTAGTGCCCGCGCTGGCCTGCTCATAGTGGCCTTGGGAGATACCGGAGACGACCGCCCGTTCCATTTTGATCAATTGGCGGAGAGACGGATGCATCGTGCTGCGGATTTGCTCCGGCAGCAGCAAGGCGGATGGCCCCATAGCCAGCCGGTATATCATGAACGATTGCGCTTCCTTATACGAAACGTGAATATTTTCATAGCCCTCGCGGGGCTCGGCGAGCGCAACGGACACGGTGTAAGCGAAAAACTGCTTTACCTGCTCGTTGATGCTTCTCGCAAACTGCCTGACAAGCTCCTCCGCCTCCGGGCCCGGCGAATCCAGGCCCATCAGGAACGCAACCTGCCCCTGCTTGGTCGAAACCCCGAGTACGGGACGGTAGGCTTCGCCGATCTCCTCGATCAGCTTCCGCAGGGCATACATAATCAGCGAAAGATCGCTTTCCCTGTATGTCTGCTTCAACTCGAGCATTTGGTCGATCTCCACGACGCCGACGCAGAACCAGTCGCCCTGCAAAGGCTCCACATAGGCCTTCCAGCCGCCGCTGACGTCGTTGTCGCTGGATAGCTCGCCGCGGATCAAGTGAAGCAGCGCGTGCTCCTTCAAAATCGGCATCTGCTCGTTAATCCGCAGCATCAGCCGCTCGTTCGTCTTTCGCATATCCTGCATCGTCCGGTCGAGCGCCGTAATGATATCGGACTCCTGATGCTTGTCGTCTTTGTTCGAGAATTTGACGGCCAAGCTCTGCAGCGGGTTGAACAGCCTTTTGGAGCCGAAAACAGCCGCTGCGCCCCAAACGAGACAAATGCCGAGTACAAGCGCCCACGAAACCTTCTCGATCTGATCGGACTTCGCCGACAGCTCCTGCGCGGAAGAGACCGCCACATACGTCCATCCGTTGGACGACGACTTTATGGAAGTCAGCAAGTAGGCTTCGCTGTTCTGCTCAATGCGGCTCGGGAGCTCTTTCATTTTGCCCAGGAGAGGAACGATCGTTTCCTTCAAGTCGCCGCTGCCGTCATTCTCCCGCATCTGTCCGCTGGCGACCAGCCGGCCCAGATCGTCGAAGACGAGCAAGCTGCGGTTAAGCGGCGACAACGTCCGTTCGACCATCTCCATGAGCCGCGCCATATTCAGCTGCAGCACCAGAATGCCTCTGGGCGAAGAGGTGTTAAGCGGAACGGGGCGGACGATCCACAGATCGCTTTGACCCTGGAACGTATTCGGAGCGATTTTGTAGAACGTGTTGCTGCCTGTCCACTGCAGCTTGAGCAGCTCGCTCGTCGGGTAGTCGATTTGCCGCATGAGTCCGGTCCGGTGCGAGTAGACGGAGTCGTACTGCGTTAGAATGAGCGAAATGTCGATTGGAATATCGGAGTTCGTGACCACATTCTGGATTTCGTTAATAAACTGAACCGAGCTGCCGATCGCATCCATTGAAACGCCTACCTCGACGACTTTCTGAACGAGCGAGTTGGAGGCCAGCGAAACGGACAGCTGATCGAGACGGGTGATATACGTGTCGAGCTGGGTCTGGAAATGCCTGAGGATGCTTTGCTGATGCAGGTCGACTTCCTCCTGCAGCGTGCTAGAGAATAGCTTGAGGGATACGCCCCCCAGAATAAGGACGGGCACAATACCCATAAGGAGCGAGAAGGCCAGCAATTTCTGTTTATAGGACAACCGTTTGACTGCCTTCATGTTCCAACCCTCCCGATGCCGATGCAGAAATTGAAGCGCATACATTTTGTTTTGCCGGGCTGCCGTACTGTCCCTTTATCTTACAGCGGGAGGCATGCCGTGACAACCGGGATTTGACGTAACGCCAAAAAGCAAGACGGGGTGCGAACACCTTCGTCTTGCCTGTTGAAGCGCACGTTATTTGCTCAAAAGCTTGTCCGATTTCTCGCCGGCTTCCGCGATCGCCTTCTCGGCGGTTACCGAAGAATCGGCAACGGCGCGGGCGATCTGGTCCTTAATGTTTTTGGCGATCTCGGGATAAGCCTTCAGCATCGGACGCGGCCTTGCATACTCCAGCTGATCCACCGCCACTTTAAACAACGGCTTCTCCGCATACAACTTCTTCATTTCATCGCTGTTTACCGCCGAAACGCGGCTCGGCAAGTAACCCGTAAAGGAGCTCGCATAGATCGTTTGCTCTTTGGACGTCATCCACTTGATGAACTTCCACGCGGCTTCCTGCTTCTCCTTCGGCAGCTTGGCCGACATGACCAGATTCGCCCCGCCGGTCGGCACGCCGTAGCTCTTGTTGGCAGGCATATAGGTCGTGCCCAATTCGAATCCGGATTCCTTGGCCACGAGCATTTGCTTGGTCAAATCGGCCGTTGAAGAGAACAGCATCGCCGAACGCTGATTTTGAAAATCGATTTTGGCCAAGTTGCCGGCATCGTCCGTAGTCGGGATTTTCATAATGCCTTCTTGTTTGAGCTTAAGCCAGAACGTGACCGGTTCGATGCCCGCCGGGGAATTAAATTCCGCTTTTTTGCCGTCGTCGCTGATCATTTTGCCGCCGCTTTGCGCAACGAACGCCTCATAGTACCAAATGTCGACCGGCATCGTGATGCCGACGCGCTTGTCCGGCACGGTCAGCTTGCGGGCGTATTCCTCGAATTCCTTCCAGTTCTTAGGTCCTGCCGGATCGAGCCCCGCTTCCTTCAGGAGCGTCCTGTTCAGGTACAGCAAAGGCGTACTGCGCAGATACGGCAGCCCGTACAGCTTGTTGTCGACATAAGAATTGCCCATCAGACCGGGAATGAAATCGTTCATATCGAGGTTGTCTTTTTTAACGAAAGGAGTCAGGTCCTCGGTCATTCCGGCTTTGGCGAACACCCCGATGGATGCGATCTCGTTCTGCCAAACCTCCGGCGCATTGCCTGCCGCGAAGGCTGCCTGGGCTTTGGAATGCTGTTCGTCGTACGAGCCTTGGAAGTGGGCTTTCACGACGACTTCGTCCTGCGATTCGTTGAACTTTTTGACGAGATTTTCGTTGTTTTCGCCGATCTTGTCTCCCCAGGAATACCAGTAATTGATCTCGACTTTCTTCTTCTCGCCGCCTGCGGCATTGTTCGCGCTTGAGGAAGGACTCACGTCGGCCTGCTTGGAGCCGGCTCCGCAAGCGGTCAGCGATACGGCGACGGATGCCGCCAAAACGGTCAATACGGACTTTTTCATCATCATCATAAACCCTCCACTAGGTTAATTATTTAACACCCGAATAAACGAACGCTTTAATAATTTGGCGCTGGGCAAGGAAGAAAACGATCAATATCGGAATGACGAGAATCAGATTGCCGGCCATCAAAATATGCCAAGCGCTTCCCCCGTCCACTTCCCGAATCTTGGCAATCCCGATCGGCAGCGTTCTTGCCACGTCGGTGGTCGTCATGACAAGCGGCCAGAAATAGTCGTTCCAATGTGCGATAAAGCTGAACAAAGCGAAGGTCACCAGGGTAGGCCGGGCCATCGGCACCATAATTTTGCGGATGATGGTCCACTCGCTGGCATCGTCCAATCTCGCCGCTTCCAGCAGCTCCTCCTGAACCTGTTTGAACGACTGCCTGAGCAGAAAGATGCCGAACGCGCTCGAGGAGAAAGGAAGAATCAAGGCGAAGAGCGTGTTGAGCATCCCCCACTTGCTCATGAGCAAATAGACGGGGAGGAAGATCAGCTGGCCGGGAATCATCAAGGTGACCATCGTTACGCCGAACAAAAGCCGGTCCCCCTTGAAGCGGTATCTGGCGAAGGCATACGCCGCGAAGATGATCGTCGTAAACTGCAGGACGAGAATCCCTACGGAGACCAAGACGCTGTTGACGAAATATTTCAAGAAGGGACCGGAATTCCAGGCCTTCGCGAAATTTTCCCAGCGGATGACGTCCGGAATCCACTTGGGCGGAAAGATGACCGTTTCCGTGTAGGACTTGAACGATGTAGAGATCATCCACACGAAAGGAATGGCGAACACGGCGACCAAAATGATCATCCCGAGTATATTCAAGGTTTTCATAACAGGTTTAGCGATTGGCATGTTCCACCGTCCTAAGAGCTCCGCTTTAGCAAAACCGACATCGTGAGCATCCGCTTTCTTACCGGTAATGGATCTTCCTGCTTAACAATTTGAAATAAAACAGCGTAAGCAGTCCGACAACCGCCAGCAGCACGACGCCCGCCGCCGAAGCGTAGCCGATCTTGAAAAATTTGAAGCCGTACTCGTAAATATAGAAGACGAGCGTATTCGTCGAGTTGACCGGGCCGCCTTGCGTCATGATCGCAATGGTCTCGAACACCTGAAACGATCCGATCATGTTGATGATGACCAGGAAAAACAAAGTGGGAGACAGCATCGGCAGCGTAATCCGGTACAGCGTTCTCCATCTGCCGGACTCGTCCAATTCCGCAGCCTCGTACATATCCTTCGGAATGCTTTGCAGGCCGGCTATGAAGACGAGCGCATTGAACCCGATTCCTTTCCACACGGCAACGACCACCAGCGAAAGGAGCGAGCTCTTCGGGCTGCTCAGCCATTCCAGCTTCGGCAGTCCAAGCAGCTCAAGGATCCAATTCAGCAATCCGAATTGAGGATCCATCAGCCACATCCATACGAGCGATACCGAAACCAGCGAAATAATGTGCGGGCTAAAGATCGCTCCCTGGACAAATCCGTAGAAGAGTCCCTTCCGGTTCAGCCATAGGGCAAGAAACAGCGAGATGACAATCGTCAGAGAAACCGTCAGCAGCGTGTAGTTAAGCGAATTGCCGAGCACCTGCAGAAATTCTCTGTTGTCGAAAAGCTCCGCAAAGTTGCCGAGGCCGACGAAATCCTTAACCGGGCTAATAAAATCCCATTCGTGCAAGCTCAAATAGATCATGTAGAAGATCGGATAGATGAAAAAGATCGAAAAGATGACGATCGCAGGCGCTACCATGACATAAGGGCGAAGCCTGTACCACAAAGGCATCAAAGCATACCTCCCGCAACCAATCCGAGAGCCCTGTCCTCTCCCGCTTCCCGAATGCGCCGTCCGCTGCCGTCGAAATAATACAGATCGGAGCAGTGCACCGACACGTGGACGTCGGACGCTTGTTCGAGCGGCTTGAGAAAGCTTTTGACATAAAGCGTGCCGGCTTTAGTCGCCAATTGATAAATAATTTCCGCGCCGAGCGTTTCCCGGGTAATAATGGTGGCCGGAATATGCAGGCAGTCCGGCTTGATTTCAGGGGAAATCGCCGCTTTCTCCGGTCTGAAGCCGACGTGAACGCGCTCGTCGCCCATTCTATTGCTCAATCCTACCAAGTCGGAGCGTTTGAAGACGTTCATCGCAGGCGTACCGATAAATTGGGCGGTAAACAGATTGGCCGGATCGTTATAGATGTTCATCGGACTGTCCGCCTGCTGGATGCGGCCCTTATCCATAATGATGATCTGATCGCCCATCGACATCGCTTCCACCTGATCGTGCGTGACGAAAACGAACGTCGCTCCCAGACGTTTGTGCAGCTGAATCAGCTCGGTCCTCATCTGGTTTCTCAGCTTCGCGTCCAGATTCGATAACGGTTCGTCCATCAGGAATACCGCAGGACTTTTGACCATCGCTCTTGCGAGCGCCACCCGCTGCCGCTGTCCGCCGGATAGCGCCTGCGGCTTTTTGTTCAAGTATGCCGAGAGGCCGACGATTTCCGTAATTTCGTTAATCAGCCTCTCCCTTTCCGGCTTCGGAACCTTGCGGTTTTTCAGTCCGAATTCGATGTTTTCTTTGACCGTCATCATCGGATACAGCGCATAATTCTGAAACACCATCGCCACGCCGCGTTTGCCGGGCTCCACGTTGTTGACGCAGCGGTCGCCGATCCAAATTTCCCCTCCGGTTTGCCGCTCTAGACCGGCTATCATCCGCAGAGTCGTCGATTTTCCGCAGCCCGAAGGACCGACCAGAACCGTAAACGACCCGTCTTGGATCGTCAAGTTCAAATCGTTTACGACAGTCTCATGCCCAAAGCGTTTCTCGATATGGTTCAACTTGATTTGCGCCAAACGATCTCACCTCCGCTTTCGCGTACTGTTCTTTCTACTTGACGGATTCGACGATTTCAACCGATAACCGCAGGTCCGCATCTTCGCCGTATGCCTCCCGGGTAGGAGCGAAGCCCGGCATTTCCTTATGAAAACGTGCGATATGATCCGTAAGATTCGCCTCTTCTATGGTTGCGAGGCCGATTGCAACCTTGCCGTCCTTGAGCTCAATCGTGCGGTAAGCGGGAATATCCAGACAGGCGGCCGTTTGAATGTAATGCCATCCGTCCTGACGGACGATCGAATTCACATGATTATGGCCGCAGAAAAAGAATCCGGGGCCTTTCTTTGTATGCAGCACGGCCTTCACATCGAGTTGCGGATCGATCGACAATTTCTCCATGGTCGAACGCGCCGTCGTGCCGTAAACGGGATGATGGGCGAAAACAAATACCGGTTTGTCTCCCGATCGGTCGAGCTCGGTTTGCAGCCACTCCAGCTGCACGGCGTCCATTTCCCCTCCCCAGTCGGCCCGGTTCATTTCCTTGGTCGTATCGAGGAAGAGTAGACTAGCCTCCTCCGTATGAATAGCCCGAAAGCGCTGCTGCCCGGTAATCGCCAAAATATCGGCTTTGGGAATCGAATACGCGTCATGGTTGCCCAGCACATGGATAAATTCACGCCCGCTGCCGCGGATCCGATCAAACACATACCCGAACTCTTCCGGGTATCCCTCATGCGTAAGATCCCCCAGGGAAATATGGAGATCCGCATCCAGCTCCAAAAAGGCGTCGAGCATGACGGCATAAGCTTGTTCTCTCGCCTCCAGCATCTCTTCGGTGCCGTTCTCCATCCGCGAATAATGAAAATCTCCCATTAGAACCAATCGCATGACGTTTTCACCCTTCCCTTTTTTCGATGATTTCACCTAATGTGGCAATGACATAATCGGGTGCGATATTCGCTTTGTCTATGTCGCCGCTTGAGGCAATGCCGGTCAGCACGAGAGCCGTTCTCATCCCGCTATTCAACCCGAGGAGGATATCCGTTTCCAGCCGGTCCCCGACCATCAGGCATCTGTCGCTCGGGATCCCGAGTCTTTGGAGCGCTTTGTCGGCATAGTAAACGGACGGTTTCCCGACTACCATATGCGCTTCGGATTGGCTGGCCGCCTCAAGCGCTCTGACCAATGACCAGGTATCCGGTATGACGCCGTCCGGGGCGGGGCAAACCGGATCCGGGTTCGCTGCGACCAGCTTCGCTCCGCGGCGAATCGCCCTCATGCCGAGATTCAGCTTGTCATAGGAAAACGTCCGGTCCATTCCGACCAGCACATGCGTAGCCAGCAGCGGATCTTCGGTGATCCGAACGTCAAAATGCCGCAGCTCTTCTTCCATAGCCGGTTCGCCGAGCATAAGAACTGCGGCACCCGGGGCATGCTCCCGAAAATACATTCCGCAAACGTACAGAGCCGTAATGATTTCCTCCACGTCGCACGGGAGCTCCAGCCCCTCGAGCCGCCTCTGGCAGTCAAGGCGCGTTTGGACCGACGTATTCGTCAGGAACATGATTTTTTTACGCCTTCTGCGCAGCTCCGAAACCGTATGTTTGACGTCCGGCAAAAGTGCATTGCCCACAAAAATCGTTCCATCCAAATCAAAGCAGTAAGCGTCAAAGGATGTTAAATCTTCCATGTGCGTTCTCCTTGTTGATTGATAGCCGCATTTCAGTTACTACTTGGGTACCTTAATCGTACAAATCCCGTCAAATCAGCATCCTACACATGGGTTGAACCACCATTTGCTGCAAAACCATGCTCTCCACCGATCAAGTAACTGGAAAAATTACATCTAAGTTAACTTGTTTGATCTGCGGTTTTGAATGAACTGGATTTTCTCCATCTAATTCCGCTCGAATCCTGCGCAGATGGGGGTTTTCTCAAAATGTACAACATGTTTTCCAGTTAAATGAACCTACGAAGCGGCTATGAACAAAATGAACAGCATGTTTTCCTGTTAGATGCTTATGAGTCCTGCTGGAGAATCAAGTTTTCGATCCTAAGTAATAACCATTTTTCAGCACAAAAAAACCAGTAGCAGAAATCACTCCTTTGCATAAAAGAATGTTGATTTACGTACCACTGGGTTTTCTCATCGTCTCCACCCAAGGAATCTATTCGATTGTAGTTTCATCACCAAAATTTCGCGTCGCCTGTCGAAACATAATCCGCGCCGTTCTCGAGAGCCTGCCTGATCTCCTCGTCATGCCTTATTAATCCGCCCACAATGAGGGGCTGTTTGATTTTCTGCTTCATCTCTTGAATGACTCTCGGCATCAGTCCCGGCATGAGTTCCACTTCGTCGGGATCGCATGTCTTGATCATGCGAATGGCTGTCTCCATGGCTGCCGAATCGATCGCGAAAATGCGCTGGATGCTCGCTATTCCGGCCTGCTTGGCGGCTGCTACAACGTTGCTCTTGGTCGTAATGATGCCGTCCGCCTTAAATTCCTCAGCCAAATATTGAATGGCCGAAGCATCTCTCCCGAAACCGCCCACCATTTCGACATGGACGAAAGCCTGTTTCCCGGAAGCATGCAGCTGCTCGATGATTTGCTTCAAGTTCGTGATTGTTCCAGTCATCAGATTGACCCTGCGGACTCTGCTCGTTAGCGCCTTAGCAACTTGATGCCCTTCCGTGATGGACGCAATAACGGGATAACTGTTCACAAGCACCCTCTTCTCTACTCTTTGGCTTACATAATTAGAATAGAGCCGATTTATTATCGCAGTATCAATGGCATGTGAAGTTATTTTTAATATCGCCGTATCGCAGAGCCGAGCCGTACCAGCCATGCTTACGCATAGCGGACGACGCATAGCGCATACGTCTCCAGCTTCGGCACCTCGAACCGGACGAAGTCTCCGTCGATGGCGAAAGCCAGCGGCAGCTCCGGCGAAGCAAGCCGCACCTCAAGCGGCGTCTTGCCGTTCATGCGCACCCTAACCGGGATACGATGGACGGGAATGTTAGGCAGCTCCTTCTGGAAGTTCAGCAGATGAAGCAAGTATCGTCCCTCGTCCGCATCATGAAACAGCGTCAGCTCCACCGCTTTGGGCGCCTCCGCTTCGAAGCCGAACGGCTGCGCCGCGAGCGACCGGATGAGCCGGGCAAAAATGCCGCGATGCTCGTCGGAATCCATGCCCTCCACGCTGCCGGCGGCATATAAACATCTGCCCGCGCCGTAGCGGTGCTCGACGATCGCAGCGCAGCCGGTTTCCGTCCCGGGCGGGTTGCTGATGGCCGACGCGCATTTGGACGCATCGTCCGGATGCGTATACGGCAAGCTTAACCGCGCTATGACCTTGCTGTCCGGCAGCGCCTCCACCTTCATTTGCGTTCCGAGCAGCGTAAGCGGCGTTTGCGCGGAATAACGCAAAAATCGGCCGTCCCGCTCCGCGGCATGCACGGGAGCGGCATAAGTGACCGTCTCTTCCGTCTCGCCCAGCGCATTCACGCCATAGACGTCCGCGAGCATAAAATCACCCCGGCGCGTTCCTTCTTTATCGATCAAGGAGCTGCGCTTGCTCGCGTACAGGCTTCCTCCTGCATGGACGAACTGCCGGACCGCCTCCGCCTCCTCGTCGTCCATCATGGCCAGATCGGGCAGCACGAGCACCTGATACCGCGACAGCTCGGCTATATTTTTGCGCGTAATCACGCCGTAAGGGATATGGTGTTCGATGAGCGCCCGGGCGGCGTTCATCGCGCTCTTGATAAATTTCTTCTCAATGGAAGTCTCCATGACGGGCTTGCCGTTATCGGCAAGATCGATCTCGGATTCGAAGTTCATGTAGATGGCGACATCCTGGCACGATGCGGCGTCCGGCCGGAAATATGCCGCATATGGCGCAAGCTCCCGGTATAATTCGCCGATCGTCTCGTACACGCTTGCGTCCATCGTGCCGGCGGGATCGATCGCGTCGATCACAAGGAAGGCGCTGTGATTGGAGAGCGCGGCGTATGCATGAGCCCGGAGCAGCTCCGGCGATTTCATCGTCGTGTGATGGGTCAAGTCCGGACTGCGCGACGTCATGAATTCGAACGGCTTGTTTTCCGTCAAGTGATAGAGCGCCTTGCAGGTAAACGACTGAAACAGCGCATCGCCGTAGAAATCGCCGCTCGTATAATCCGTCTGGCGAAAAAAAGCGTTCGTCAGCCCGTTCTGCCAGCCGACCGTCCAGGAGGCGCATTGATGGCCGACCGACATATCCGGCCGGATCCGTTTGACGGCGGCCGTAATCGCTTCGGCAAATTCGGCGATCCAACGCTCCCGGGCTCGCTGCAGCCGAATCCATGCCGGATCGTGCCAATCGACCCGTTTCGGCAGCTCCTCTCCGGCTTCTGCGAGATACCGCTTGCGGCAATGCCCGCAGTAGCAAACCGAGTACGGCCAATGGATCATATCGATCCATACGCCTTGCGCATCATACCGGGAAGCTAAATCCTCCACCTGCCGGATAAGGAAATCCCGGTATGGCGAATTCAGGCAGCATACCCC
Organism: Paenibacillus litoralis; assembly: GCF_046244365.1. Classification (NCBI taxonomy): domain Bacteria; kingdom Bacillati; phylum Bacillota; class Bacilli; order Caryophanales; family Paenibacillaceae; genus Paenibacillus; species Paenibacillus litoralis. Next base: position 7,630,586 of record NZ_CP176395.1, read on the forward strand.
GTATCGTCCCGGCTGCCACAGATAGTCGGCCGTTCCTTCTCCTTTGGCGGAGACGAACCGCCACTCCGGATGCGTGTCATACGCCCATTTCGACCAAAAATTATAGTAGAGGATGACGTGGATGCCCTTCTCCCGACAGCCCTCGACCATCTCGCCGATGAAATCCCGCCCCTGCAGACCGGCGTGCATGTGACCGTAAGGCGTCGGCCAGTAGCAAATGCCGAGACAAGAGCCGGTGTATACCATCGCCGTGTCGACATGCGCCTGCTCCAACAGCGCCAGGTAGCGCCCGGAATCGAGCTTGGCGAGAAAATCCGGATGCCAGTCCGGGATATGCATGTCGAGCAAGTGCCTGCGAAAACTGGTTTTATACCAAGGTTTAACGTCCGTCATGTTCGCAGCTTCTCCTTCCTCTTAACTCCAATTTCCAGCGCTTCCCCATCTCTTTTTTGCGCACTGCTCGTTCTACGCCCGCCCCATCAAACGCGCTCACTCCGCCGCCTCCCCGCCAAGTGCTTGCGCAGCAGGCGGCAGCGCGGCAAGCAGCCGGGCGAGATCGGCGCTGTCGTTGAACAAGTGAATCGATGCCCGGAACCGGCCGTCGCCGCCCCACACATAAATGTTTTGCTCGCGCAGCTCGGCGGCAAGCTCTTCTCCCCGATCCGATACGATGCAAATGTTCCCTGCGCGTCTTTCCGGATCCACCGGGGTCATGATGTCGTAGCCGAGCCGCTGCAGCCCTTCGATCAATTCCCCGCCGAGTCCGAGAATATGCTCCGCGATCCGGTCCGCTCCGGTATCCAGAATCAGCTTCGTCGAAGCCTCCAAGGCGTACAGCGTCATGTAGCTCGGATACCCCGTCTCGAAGCGCCGGGCGTCCGGCAGGAATTCGAACGATTCGAAACGGTTCGCGTCGAACATGTCCGCCGTCGCCCGCCACCCGACGGACTTCGGCGTCAACGCCGAGGTCCGCTGCGGATTGACGGCGAGAATGCCGGCGCCGTGCATCCCCATCAGCCATTTGTACGAGCTGCAGACGACGAAATCGGCCTCGTTCATATCGACGGGAACGACGCCGAGCGATTGCGTCGCGTCCAGGAGCAGCAGCGCGCCGGTCTGCTTCAGCCGGGCGTACAGGCTCTTGTAATCGAGCCGGGCGCCGGAGAAATAACTGACATGGCTGGTCATGACGATGCGCGTCCGGCCGTCCACTTCCGCCATAATGTCATCCGGCGCGATCTCCCACCGGTTGTGGCGGACAACGCGCACCGAAACGCCCTTTTCCTTCAGCAGCAGCCAAGGAAGCACGCCGGACGGAAACTCCAGCGTATGAATGACCACATTGTCGCCGGGCCGGAAATCGACCGATCCCGCGATGGCCGAAATGATTTCCGAGCTGTTGGACAAAAACGCGATGCGGTCGGGACTCCCGCCGAGCAGCCGGGCGACATTCGCTTTGCATGACGCTTCGATCAGCGCGTTATTGTCCCTGCCGCCGGGCCCGAGCGTCCGATACTGTAAGTACCGCTGAACGGCATCCGCGCTTTCCTTCAGAACCGGCGTTTCGGCTCCGCTGTAAAACCAGGCGCAGCTGTCCAAGCCGATGAATTTACTCTTCTCGATGAGCGATCGCATCGCTATCCACTCCTTTGGTCATAATCGTCCTTTGCTGCAAAAGGGCTCCGGCTCGAGCTGCTTGAAGGCTAGCCGACCGCTTCGATTCTGATTCCTATCCTTCTTTACAACCATACAGCCCTTACTCCTTCACGCTCCCCAGTACGATGCCCTTCATAAAATATTTTTGCAGGAACGGATAGACGACCAGCACCGGCAGCGCGCCCAATATAATTTCCGCCGCCTTGATCGTCCTGTCCGAAATGAGCTTCATGTTCTTCAGCTCCTCCTCGCCGAGCGCCGTAAAATCCTTCTGAATGACGACCGTCTGCAAATAGCTTTGCAGCGGATAATGGGCCGGCGAGTTCATCAAGATGAGGCCGTCGAACCACGCGTTCCAGTGGCCTACGACGGTGAAGAGCATGATCGTGGCCAGCGCGGGCACGGATAGCGGAACGATGATCCGCAGCAAGGTCGACATATGCCCGGCGCCGTCGATAAAAGCCGCTTCCTCCAGCTCCTTCGGAATGCCGCGGAAGAAATTCAGCAGCAGAATGACGCTGAATACCGGCACCGCCCCGGGAAGGACGAGCGCCCATATCGTATCGAGCAGACCTGTCGCGCGGATGATCATATACCACGGAATCAAGCCGCCGCCGAACAGAATCGTCAGCACGAAAAACCAGGCGTACCACGTCCGCGGCCGAAACCGGCTCGACTCCTTGGCGAGCGGATACGCCGTCAAAATCGTGAACGCCATGTTGACGACCGTTCCGAGCGCGACCCGTTTGACGGAAATGAAGAACGCATCCATAAACTTGCCGGTGCTCAGCACGAACTCGTACGACTTCGTGTTGAACTGGACGGGCCACAGCTTCACGTCGCCAGCCGTCGCCGCCGCGTTGGAGCTGAACGATATGGCGAGGACATGAATGAGCGGCAGCACGCAGGCGACCGCCAGCACAATCAATAACGTATAATTGCATACGCTAAACAATTTTCGCGATAAGGAAGCGGTATGGCTCACCGTTCTCCCCCTCTCTCCTTAATCGTTAGAAGATCCGGTAATTGGCCAAGCGGTACGCCAAGAAGTACGCCGTCGAGATGAAGAAGAGCGACACGACCGATTTCAGCAGCCCGATCGCCGTCGCCGGACCGTATTGGGCGGCTATCAGCCCCATCCGGTACACGTACGTGTCGATAATATCGCCGCTTTCGTACACCTGCGGACTGTATAAATTAAACACCTGCTCGAAGCCGGCGTTGAGAATGCTCCCCAGACTTAGCGTAGCCATCAGCACGATGATCGGGCGCATACCCGGCAGCGTAATGTGCCATGTTTGGCGCAGCCTCCCGGCCCCGTCCACGACGGCCGCCTCGTACAGCGTAGGATTGATGCTCGTCAGCGCGGCCAAATAGACGATCGTGCTGAAGCCGAATTCCTTCCATTCGTTCGAGCCCACCAGCACGTAAGGAAACCAGTTGTTGTCCCCGAGAAAATAAATCGGCTTGATGCCGAACCATCCGAGAAACGCGTTGAAGATGCCCTGCGACGGGGATAAAATATCGATCAGCACGCCGCCGAGAATGACCCAGGACAAAAAGTGCGGCAAATAAATAAGCGTCTGAACGCCCCGCTTGATGAACGTTTTGCTCACTTCGTTCAGCATCAGCGCGACCAGAACCGGCACCGTGAGGCCCGCGACGATTTTCATCCAGGCGATAAACACCGTATTCCACAGCACCTCGAGCGTATCCGGCAGGCCGAAGACGTACTTGAAGTTTTTCAGGCCGATCCACTGCGAATCGAAAAAGCCTTTGACGGGCACGTACTTCTGAAACGCGATTACGATCCCGAACATCGGGCCGTAGCTGTAAATCAATACGATGATGACCGCCGGCAGCAGCATCAGATGCAGCGGGAGATTGGCCACCGCTCTCCTTCTCACGAGGAACACCCCTTCCGATCGGCGGCAAGAGATTGGAGGGGAAAAGCGGCGCTTCTCCCCTTCCGCCCTCGGCTCGTTATTTGTTTTTGGCGTACCAATCGTTCACTTCTTTGGTGATTTCATCGCCGCCGTTCTTCTTCCAGTCTTCGACGAATTTATCGAACTGGTCGATCGACGCCGTGCCGAGAATGATTTTGGTAAAGAGCTCGTTCTTCATCTTGTCGAGCGCCGGCCCCTTCTCGACCTGCGCCGGAAGCGGCGAGGTGATGAATTCGTTGGCGATGTACTGGTTGTTTTGACGGTACGTATCGGTGACGCCCATCGAGCCGTCCTTGCCGAAGATCGAGTTCCAGCCCCACGAGCTGTTGTCGCCGGCCAGGAATTTCGTAATGTTGTTGTATACGCCCTTGTCGTCGCCGGTCAGCTGGGACGTATCCTTCGTCTCGAGCGCTTTGGTCACCTTGATCTTCTGGTCGGCGTTCTTGAACGCTTTGTAGACAGCGATGGCGTTCATCTGCCAAATTTCCACATTGCCGTCGTTGACGTATTTTTTGTAGATGTCGTCGTCTTTGTTGTCATAGAACGTTTTGATCCAGAAATCGATCATTTTGAACAGCGCCTCGGGCTGCTTGACGCCCTTCTTTACGACCCAGTAGCCGACGACGCCGAGATCCGTCTGATTTTTGGCTTGCTGGCCGTTCGCCGACACGATCGGGAACGCCTTCCATTCCATCGTCGGATCCTTGTCTTTGCCGGATTGCAGCGGGTACAAGCCGCTGTACGGCGAGTTGTACATCATGCCGATTTTACCCGCGACGATCGATTCCGCCACTTTGGCGAACGCCTTCGTTCCGAATTCGGGGTCGATCTGCCCCTGCTTCGCCATCTCCTGGAGCTTCTGCAGCGCCGTCTTCATCGCCGGCTGGATCGTGCTGTACACGAGCTTCCCGGAGGCGTCCTTCAGCCAGATGTCCCGGTACGCGCCAAATCCGTTCACGAAGCCCGTCAATATGGTAAAATCTTTGTCCAGCGCAAGTCCGAACGTATCGTTCTTGCTGTTGCCGTCCGGATCCTGCGCGGTGAAAGCCGCGCTGATTTTCAGCACGTCGTCCATCGTTTTGGGCTCGGGCAGGTTCAGCTTCTTCAGCCAATCCGTCCGCACCCAGATCATCTGTGAGCCTTCCTTCGGCACCCCGGTCCACGGTATCGCCATCAGCTTGCCGTTCACGGTTGCGGATTTCAACGGCTGGTCGCCGCCTTCGGTCAGCACCTTCTTCACGCTGTCCGGCGCTTTCGCGTAAGCGTCCGTCATGTCCGCGAGCAGGCCCGCTTCAACCAGCTGCTTGAACTGAACCCCGCTTGCCATGAAGAAATCCGGAATGTCGCCGGAAGCGATCATCAGGTTCGTTTTTTGCTCCCATTGGGTCGGATCGACGGTCCAATTGTATTTCACTTTAATGCCGTATTCGCTCTCGTAGGCGCGTGTCCACGGATTGTTGTCCACCGAGTCGCCTGCCGCGTATTTGACCGTAGGCAGCACCTTGCCGACTGTGGTGAGCGTAATCGGCGGGTTATACTTATTCGCGTTTGCCGGAGCAGCCGAAGCGGAAGCCGCAGGGCTTGCGCTCGCTTTCGGATCCGCCGAGGCGGAAGCGGAAGGGCTCGCGCTCGTTTTCGGCTCCTCCGCCGTTTTCGAACAAGCCGACAGCACCGGCAGCAGCACCAGCACGAAGGCGATCATGATCATCCATCCACGTTTCATTTATACAACTCCTCCTCTTTCCTGGCTTACGATCAAGCGTTTATACGGGTGAACCGGATAAGGAAATGGGGGTTGACTTCGCGTTCGTTTTATTTCAAAATATTACCAAGAGCATAGCGGTCGTTCGTTACGTGCTCGCCGGATTCCCGTCATACCGGTTTCGAAATGCGATCCCCCTGAGAAGTTGCCGCTTCGCAGGATACGGGTGCCGCGTCGGAATCGGGCGGGAATCTTTTTTCTAGAAGCAGTTCAAAAAGTCACCTTCAGCAGATCATCCCTTCCTTCGCCCCTTTATTCCCCCTTTGCCTCATGATGGTTATAGAAGTTGTTCAAAAAGCCGCCTTATGATCACGAATATGATCGAGAAGCGAAATTTTCTCGGCGCTGATAAGCCGGCTTTTGAACACGATCTTATAGTTAAATCCCCCGCGCTTGGTGGAGCGAGGCTCCCGCCGTCCCCCTAACGGCTAAGGCGCGTCTCCCATGACGCCGTTGCTCCGCGCACTTCCCAAGGCTGCCGGGATTCCCCTATCGCTGGCGCTCCCTTTCTTCCTCCATAATCGCGATTTTCGCATCGATCATGCGCAGGCTTGACGGGTATTTGCCGTCCACCCGCAAGGAGAGGTCAAGCCACGGCGATTGCTCGAACAGCCGCCGCGCCGCTCTGGCGTTGCCGATCTCGGATTCGGCGACCTGCAGCATGCCTGCCGTATCTCCGGTCTCTTTATGGGATAGAAAGGTAAAGGCGTTTACGGTCGACAGAAAAGTGCGGTAAATAAGCTCGCACAGCTGCTGCTCCTCCGCTAGCGCGGCGCGAACGTTCGGATCGGCGGGCTCCGGGATGCCGGCTAAAATGTAAACGGCTTCCTTCGAAGCGGACAGCGCCTGCCGGAACTCGTTCATGAACACCGTGAAATACGCTTCTTCATCGTCGGCCTTCAGGACGCCGCGAATGCGGCTATACGGAATCTCCTCCATGACAAGCGAATGCCGGACTTCGACGACCGTCTTGGAGAACGTCTCCTCATTCTCCTGCAAATAGTAGAGCAGCGCTTGAAATTCCTCTCGCTTCTCCGCTTCGCCGCCAAAGAAGAGCGGATGTGCCGGCCCGATAAACTCCGGCCCCGTAAAATACGTCGGAATGTAAGGAAACCGCGAAGCCGCTTCGCTGAATCGCTCCCATACCCGAACCATTTGCGGGCCGATATCGCCGAAGTCGCGCGTTGCAATAGCGGCGATCACCTCCTCGGTCGGCTTATCCGGCCGCCAGGCGGACCACCAGCCGAGCTCCTCCGCCCGCGAGCCCCACATGCCGTAAAACATCCACGACTGCAGCACCCCGGACGGCTTCATCGAGGCGACGTTCCGCCATTTGTCCGCCAGCCTGCCGAGGCTCGGAAAGTAAGGATATTGAATGCACTCGAGGCCGAGCGCGGTTTCCGTCTTGACGAACAGCTCCATCCCCCGCCGGTTCAGAATCTCCGCCTGCTTCAAGAGATTGTCGGCAGGTCCGGTGTAATCGATGCTGTAATCCCAAATGAGCTTGCGGTAGCCTTCCTTCTGCGCCCATTGATCCTTGTCGATCGTATTCAGCAGCGCGACCCGCTCATCCATCTCCTCCAGCAGTCCAAGCTGCGCCGGATCGCCCGACCAGATGAAGGCGCTGTACGGCCACGCCATGACCGGCGCATGCGGATGATGCCGTTTGACCGCTTCCGCAGTCGCCTTCAGCAGCCCGTTGACCGCTTGCTCCGCCGTGTAGGCTGCGCACCGCGGGCAGTTCGTCCTCTGTCCGTCGGGCAGTCCCCTTCTGTCCGGGCGCATGAAACAGTGGTAATACGACTCGCCTCCGATGATCAGACCGAGACCGCCCAGCTGCGGCACTTCCTTGAACAAGTTCGCCATCACCTCGCCATGGAACGCAAGGGTCTCGTCATGCGACGAGCACAGATTATGAATCGGCTTGGCGTCCTTCTTGAGCCCCGGATGAATCCTCGCGCCTCTTGCTTCCGGCACGCGGAGGAACAGCGGATGATCGTGAGCCAGCTTCGGACTGACGGGCACGTAGTACAGCTGGACGCCGTATTTCATCGCCCGCTCCGCGGCATCCCGCAGAACGGCGATATTTTGCTCGTATTCCGGACAGTTCAGCTCCGGGTACGTCTCGCTTTTCACGTAGAGCAGCCAGTCGCCGTAAATCGTCATGCCGTTCACCCCGTAATGGGCGAGCAAACGGAACGCATCGTCCCCCAAATAGTCCGGCGTCAGGTCCGGCACCAAATAATTCGAGCCGAACGGCGCTTGGCTGATTTGCATTCTCCAGGCAGGCTGCCTGAGCAGCTCTCCCTCGAGCAGCACCGGCTCGCCGCGTACGGCCAGCTCCCGCTCGGTGTAGACGACGCCTGCCCAGATGCCGCGCATATCGGACGCATCGATTCGGACGCTTGTCGCTTCTACCGTCCGGCGGAAGCCGCCTGCCGGGATGCTTCCGTCGATGCGGAGAATCACCTGCCCGTCAGCCGGTTCGTCCGCAGCGATTCCGCCTTGCGCCAAATAGTCGCGCAGGTCGTCGGCCGCCTCTTCCAGCCCCGGGTAACCGCTTTCAAATGTGACGCTCCAGCTGCCGGCCAGCTCCAGCTCGCCCGGGGCCAACCCCGCCGCCCGGTTCAACTTGCGGATGAAGCGGTGCGGATTTCTTCTGCTTCGATGAAGCTCGCTGTTGTTCGTTTGTATCAGGCGCTCCCGAATCAAGAGCGAATTATGCATCATTCGGCTCACTCTCCCATTTCCCGCAGCATTTCCTTACAGCCACGTCGCTTCCTTAAACGCAATGCTGTCTACCGCCTTCAGCTCGGCAAACTCCCGGTACGAGCGGTGAATATGTCGGCGCATCACCAGCTCGGCTTCGTCCGGATCGCGTTTGACGAGCGCTTCGATCAGCTCCCCATGCTGCTCGACCTCCTTGGCTTTCGTCGATTTTTTGCCCAAAATCCGGTTGACCAGCACGATCTGAAACGAAATCGATTTGTACATGGCATTCAGCCGTTCATGCTCCGACAAGCGGATGATCGTTTGATGAATATAGAGCGACTCCTGAAGGAGCGACGGAATCGAATCGTCATGCAGCTTGGCTTTCATCTCTTCATGAAACGTCTGAAGATGCTCGATGTCTTCTTCCGTAGCGTTCGACGTCGCCAGTCTGATCGCAAACCCTTCCAGCACGGCGCGAAGCGAATAAATTTCGAACACGTCCTTCATATGAAAGTCGCGTACCATCGGCCCCTTGTTCGTGACGATCGTAATGATGCCCTCGCCAGACAGCTGGCGAATCGCTTCGCGGACCGGCGTCTGGCTGATGCCGAGCTCCTTGGCGAGCTTCGTCTCCACGATGCGGTTGCCGGGGTTCAGCTCGCCGCTCAAAATTTGCTGCTTGATCAAATCCACGATGTCTTCGCTAATGTTTTTGTTCCCGATGATCGTCTGCTTCGTTACCGTCTCCTTCGTCATGCAGGTTCCCCATTCCATCGATTGGTGATTGGCGTGCCCATGCTTCATCCTATGCACTATATATAATCCATATTCCACAATGGATAATCTTTGGTTTGCCGGTCCATACGCCAAAACATATGACATTTGTCATACCCGCGACTTGACGTTTATGACTTATCCCAAGCCCCTCTCTTCTTTACAATGAAGACACACAGTGATGCGTTTGCCGAGCGTCAACTCGAGGAGGAGTACATGACATGACGGATTCCAATCTGGCCAAACTAAAAAAAGCCGTCGCACCCTATGAAAAAACCGAAACAAAGGCGAGCATCAGACAGATCATCAATACGATAGGTCCTTTGTTGCTTCTATGGTATGCGGCATATTTGAGCCTTTCCGTGTCATACTGGCTTACTCTTCCGATTGCGATCGCCGCTTCGGGCTTTATGATCCGAACGTTTATCCTGTTCCATGACTGCTGCCATCAATCGTTCTTCAAGAGCCGGATGGCCAATCATATTCTAGGCACGATTACTGGCGTTCTTACGCTTGTTCCCTATATGCAGTGGAAACACAGCCATTCCATCCATCATGCGACGAGCAGTAATCTCGACAAAAGGGGCACCGGAGACATGTGGCTCCTTACCATTGAGGAGTATGCCGCTTCTCCCCTGTGGCGCCGAATCGCTTACCGGATTTACCGCAATCCGCTTGTCATGTTCGGAATCGGCCCGATCGCCGTCTTTCTGATCGAATACCGGTTTAACCGCAAAGGCGCACGGCGGAATGAACGGATCAACACGTATATAACCAACTTGGCGATCGTCGCCCTGTATACGCTGTTATGCTGGGCGATCGGATGGCAAGCTTTCCTCCTGATCCAAGCGCCGATCTTCCTTATTTCCGGCTCGGCGGGAATCTGGCTGTTCTATGTGCAGCATCAATTCGAAGACTCCTACTTCGAGAACGAAGAGGATTGGACTTACGTGCAGGCTGCCGTAGAAGGCAGCTCGTATTACCAGCTTCCGAAGCCGATCCAATGGATCACGGGCAATATCGGGTTCCATCACGTTCACCATTTGAGCCCGAAGGTTCCCAATTATCATTTGGCTAAGGCGCATGATTCGACGCCGCCTCTGCAAAAAGCAACGACCATTACACTCGGCACCAGCCTGAAGGCCCTTCGTTACCGGTTGTGGGACGAACATGGCAAGCGGTTCGTAAGCTTTAGAGACGTGAAGCTCCTCAAGAAGAACGCCAAAGCGGAAACCGTAAAGACTCCCGCCGTTAGCGGCAGGCCCGGCTTCCAAGGCGAGTAACACTCGCCCCGCCGTTTATGCTACTATAACGGTATCCGTCAAGTTTTATCGGAATTCGATCAGCAGGTGGAGGAAAGGGGGCGGACGGACCTTGCAGAACTGGAATCAGCTGTCCCGCAAAAATACCGGACTTAGCCCTTTTGTATGGATCGTCTTTTACATCCTCCCTTTCTACTTCATCTTTCATAATTCTTCCCCTTACCAAGTGGCCTCCGGCGTCGCGATGGTTATCGGGTTCTTTGCTTGCTACGTGCTGTCCTTTGTATCCAAAGGATGGCTTGTCTATTTCTGGACGAGCGTTCAGATCGCGATATCGATCGCCATGAACTTTCTGTTCGGCTACGTTTATTTTTCTCTATTCTTGGCTTTTTTTATCGGCAATCTCAAAAATCGGATCGCTTTCTTTACGCTATACTCCATCCATCTCATCAGTATCTTCGTCGCCATCAATTACGGCTTAGTCACGCTGAACAAAACGATTATTTCCCAACTGCCGTTCGTCTTTCTCAGCCTGGTCGCGGTCATTCTTCTGCCGGTCCGGACGTATAACAAGAATAAAGAAGATAAGCTGCAGGAGCAGCTGGAGGATGCGAACAAACGGATTTCGGAGCTCGTCAAGCTGGAAGAACGGCAGCGCATCGCCCGCGATTTGCACGATACGCTCGGTCAGAAGCTCTCCTTAATCGGCCTGAAAAGCGATCTGGTGGGTAAATTAATGAACAAGAATCCGAAGCAAGCCCAAGCCGAAATCGACGATATCCGCCAAACGGCCAGAACCGCATTGAAGGAAGTCCGGGAAATGGTTACGCAGATGCGCGGTACGAAGCTCGAAGACGAAATCTTTCGCGTCCAGCAAATTTTGAAGGTTGCCGAGATCGACTTTCATCTGGAGGGCGACCCGAAGCTGACGAACACTTCCCTGATCGCCGAAAATGTAGTGGGCATGTGCGTGAAAGAAGCGGTAACCAATATCGTCAAGCACAGCTGCGCCAGCTCCTGCTCGATCGCCATCGAACCGTCGCCGACCGAGCTCGCCGTGAAAGTGTGGGATAACGGGATCGGCATGGAGAACGCCTCGGGGCGCTACAGAGGAAACGGGCTAAGAGGCATGACCGAGCGGCTCGAATTCGTGAACGGCAGTCTCGGCATCCTTTCGGAGAAGGGAACGACGATTGTAATTAAGGTGCCGAATGTCTTTAGGCAGCGGGAAAAGGAGGAGACGGACGTATGATTCGCATTGTCATTGCCGAGGATCAGAAAATGCTTCTTGGCGCTCTTGCCGCTCTGCTCGACCTCGAAGAGGATATTTCGGTCGTAGGAAAAGCGGATAACGGCGAGGATGTCATCAAGCTGGTCCACCTGCATAAACCGGATATTTGCGTGATGGACATCGAAATGCCGGGCAAAAGCGGCCTCGAAGCCGCCGAGGAATTGAAGGGCAGCGGATGCAAGGTCATCATCCTTACCACCTTCGCCCGCTCCGGCTATTTCGGACGCGCGGTCAAGGCCGGCGTCTACGGGTATATGCTGAAGGACAGCCCGAGCGAGGAGCTCGCGAACACCATTCGAAGCGTGATGGCGGGCAGACGCATCTATGCGTCGGAGCTGGTGGACGAGGCTTACGGCCAAGAGAACCCGTTAACGGATCGCGAGAACGAAGTGCTGACGCTGATGGCCGACGGCAAAAATACGAAGGATATCGCCAGCCAGCTTTTTTTGACGACAGGGACGGTCCGCAATTACATCTCCGTCATTCTCGACAAGCTTGACGTCAGCAACCGGATCGAGGCTGTCAAGCATTTTAAAGAGAAGGGCTGGTTCAAATAGGGCAGCTGGTGCGGTTAGAGGACTTTTGCCTGCGCCCCTCGCGTTCTACACCGCGCAGCTCCCAGCGCGCGGTGAGGCGATACGGGCGTCAACCATTCGCCGTCCGCCGGCAGAAGCTTGGTCATCGAAGTGAGTATACTAGAACAAATAAGCCTCTGAACCGCTGTGCGAAGCGGATCGGAGGCTTATTTGTGCGAATGCGGAGAACGCGGGCTAATTGCCCCGCATTTTTTGATCGGCAGGCTAGAAGGAATAGCGGATTCTCGAGGCGTTAAATACTCGATCTAGGAAGCTTCTGAGCGCTTAGCGGACTATGAGGGCCTTATTCCGGACAATTCGTTCCGCCGTAGTTCCAAACCATCGGAATAGCGCCTTGCAAATCCGTTAAGCTCCATTCGTTCGGGAACCGCTTCATCATAACGCCTCGGAAATCCGCTATTTCTCCGTAAATAACGATTTCCGTTATCACGCTCGCCGCTCTGCCGCGAAACGGTTACGAACGATTGAGTGGCTGAACGTTGGATAACGGCTGTATGCAAGACAACTATTACTGCTGAGGGAATGCACTTTCATCCATATAGCTAAATTCCCAAAGATGTCCGTCTATATCCTGAAAGCCCCATTCGTACATAAAGCCGTGGTCTTTCGGATCGTTGGAAGGCTTTCCGCCGGCATCAAGAGCCTTATTGACTAGCTCGTCGACACTTTCTCTGCTATCGGCAGAGAGCGACACGATAACCTCCGTACTTTGGGTCGCATCCGAGATTTCCTTTTTCGTAAACTTTTTAAAGAATTCCTCGACCAGCAGCATGACGAAAATATTTTCCCCGACTATCATGCATGTCGCATTCTCGTCGGTAAATTGGGCGTTAAATTCAAACCCTATTTTCGTGAAAAACTCGACCGATTTATTCAGATCTTTAACCGGCAAATTAACAAAAATTTTAGCTGCTTGCACTCCCATAACGGCTCACCTCAACGTTGGATTTTGGGGACGCTCCGCATCTGCCTGCTACGCTTGGAAAGCGGTCATTCGGCGGCGGGCTCCTGATAACTCTATTCTACCACTTCGTCCTGATCGGGATTTCTTATCTTTTGCTATTCTGGTTCCCATTCGATTGCGTATGCAGCCTCCGGAGTCGATCGGAATCCGAATGCTGTTACTTTTTTAGACTGTTGAGCAGCTCGTCAATTGCGATCCCATTAATCGTCAACCCGGTTATATCGCAATCCGAAATGGCTATATTGGATAAATCGCAGTTCGATAGCCGGCTGTTTCTCAATTTGCAGTTTTCGAACGTGACCGGCTTGTAGTTTTGTTCCGGATCGTAATTGGCGTCTTCGCCTTCCATCGGCCAACCGATGTTGCGGAACCGCGCGCCGGTGAATTGGATGTTTTCCAGGAGGATATCGCTCAAGTTTCCATTCGTTATTTGGGCGCCGGTCATATTGACGTCATTAAGCGCCAGCTCCCGCAGATTTGCGTTGTTGATCCGCGTTCCGGCTAGATTCACATCGTCGAAATGGAGCCGCTCCGCATTCACTTCCTGAAATTGCGAACCTGAAATATCGGTTCTCCGCAAATTCACTACCCCAGTCGTCCACTCAGACATGCTCATTTTCCTCCTAATCGTATATAGACGCCAAAAGAAAACATATGTTCCCTTTATCTATTCCACAAAAAGGAAGCGATTCCTGCTTGCCTTCGATCAAAATTTTCCTTTCGACCTTCCCTCCGATCGCCTGTTTGAGAATCGGGCAGGCCGCTTCGCTTGATTTAGACGGCATCCTGCCACGGACTCCCGTCCCGACTGGAGGCAAGCTCCTACACCGCGCCATGCGGTATGTACTTCAGCCGTAATCGGCCTTTTCACGGACGACGCGCTGCCCCACTGACTCTTATTGTTCAACGGATTTCGTCCCCTGACGCCAGCTGTCCGGAAGACTGCACTTCGCCTCCATTAAGCGTCACAAGCGGAACGATGACCGCCTTAAGCGAAGCCGCGACCGGGCAATACTGCTCCTGCTCCAGCTGAATGGCATGCCAGAGTCGGGAAAGCGATACTTCGCCCTTAACATGAAACGTCAGGCGAATTTCCGTTACGGCGTGCGGCAGGTCATCCGAACGGATCGCTTCCGCCTTCACGTCGAGCCCATCCAGCGGCTGTCGCATTTTCTCCAGAAGCTTGACGACCCCTATGCCCATACAGCCGACCAGCCCCATTACGACCAATTCTAACGGGCTGTTGCCGGAGCCCTCGCCTCCATTCTGCACATCCGAGTCCATTCGAACGGGATATCCGCTCGGTCCCTTGGCTTCAAACCGCTTGCCGCCGAGCCATTCTGCGGTCACCTGCAAGGTTTTCTTCTGCGTAGTCATGTTTAGCGAGCTCCCTTCGTTACGATCCGGACTATCCTCCAAGCGTACCGAGTGCTGCTGCGGCAGTCAACTACCCGTTGCTTGAAAGAGAGTGCCGGATCGAACAGCCATGGTTCTAATTCACGGCTCTTTCTCTTATCTCTTCTGCCAGCCAGCATTTCCCTGCGTATTGTTGTCACTACGGATGAATGCTGTACGAAATACAACAAAAATCGCATAAACGGCTTATGCGCTCTCTGAATGAGCCAATATGCTGCATAATGTGCAACATCAGCCTCACAGGAAGACCTTTGGGCGCACATATGCTGTAAAACATACAACATTCTACACCCGAAGGGTGACTCGCGGCCGATACATGCAAGCCTTATCAAGTGGCGGCTTTTGATTCGTCGTTTAGAGGATCTGAATTTCAAGCAAAAAAGGGATGCTCCGAAAGCTTTTATGCTCCGGGCACATCCCTTATCGGTTACCCTTTTCCTCGTCCCTTCCCGCCTAGTGAACCATCACTCTCCGCATCTGCGGCACGAACTGCTCCAGGTTCACCGGCTTCATGAGCGATTGGACGTAATCTTTATCGGTAAGCGTCGGATCGAGCCATTTTTCCACGTCGCTCTCCCGCAGCACGACCGGCATCCGCTGGCCCGACGAGTCCCTCCGGTCCGGGTACGTCAGCAGCGTACATGCGCGAAACTCCTCGCCCGACGGGCTTTTCCAAATCTCGTACAACCCGGCGAGGCCGAACGCCTTGCCTTCCTCTTTCGTAAAGCAAGGCTCTTCCTTGACCTTGGCTTTACCGCCTTCTTCTTGATTTTTGCCGTAAAAGCCGCTGCATGGGATGACGCAGCGCTGCTTGCGGATCATCTTGTCGTAGATCGGTTTCTCGCCGATCGAGTCTCCGTCCGCACGTATGGCATCCGACGCCCAGAAGGGCATCAGTCCCCAGCGGAATTCGTCCAGCAAACGCTCGCGGTCCTTGTTGATGATGGCGAACACCGAGTTTACCGGCCTCATATCTTCGTTCTTCCGATAAGACAGCACCTTGTCAATCTGAAACTGCTCCACCAGCTCGTTCACTTCGGTTTCTAGCGTAAAACGTTCGCACATGATGATTACCGCCCTTTGCATGCTGTATTTTGCTTACAGTATTTGCAAAGGAAACAATTTCATGCATGGACAATAAGACCGATGGCATGATATATTTGATTACACAAAATTAAATTGTTTGCAATTCAAATGTTTTCGGTAGTGCAGTTATGATTATCTATTAATGACATATGTATATGGTTTGCATACTGTCTTCCTATCTACAGGATCCCGAAATAACTACGGAAAAGGGGCGTTCACGATGATGCTCGCAAGTATGGTACTGGTAGCGCTTGTCGCAATTGAACATGTTTATATTTTAGTCCTGGAAATGTTTCTGTGGACCACGCCGAGAGCCAGGAAATCTTTCGGGCTAACCGAACGGTTTGCCGAGGAGTCCAAATCACTAGCCGCCAACCAAGGGCTCTATAACGGCTTTTTGGCTGCCGGTTTGGCTTGGGGCCTGCTCCACCCCGACGCTATGTTCGGGCGCCAGATTCAATTGTTTTTCCTGGCCTGCGTAATCATTGCCGCAATCTATGGCGGCGCAACGGCCAAGAAGTCCATTCTCATCGTGCAGGGGCTCCCCGCACTTGCGGCGCTGATCGCTGTATTACTTTCATAACGGATTGTCCTTTTAAAGGAACGGCTGTCTTTCTTCAATCAGACGACCCGTTCCTTTTTCGCACGCTCGAGAGAATCCCACACTCCCCACAAGTACATGAAATAAAGAAGGAGAAGGCATCCGCATGCCTCCCCCTCCTTTTCTAACTATGGCTCATTGTAGATTGTTTTATGAACAAGCGTTACAGCGGCAGGCACGTTTCGTTTCATCGGAAATAAACCTCCTAATTTGAGCGGTCTGTTCCTATTTGATGATTAGGTATATCGCTAGTACTACGATTCCCACCGTAGCGCAAGCAGATATGCCTAGAAAAAAAGTTTTGTACTTGTCCGTATCCGTTTTCATATTATTTTCACCACACAGCGGGCGGCCTTCCCTTTACAGGCGACGGCTTCGCCTCATACTTTTTCAGTCCAAAGCTTGGAGTTCGTTATTTATCCGTTGGTTTACCGGTTCGATAGACGATCAGAATCGTGCTTCTTTGATGCTCCGTGCGCATCGGGGTCGCCTTCACGACGGAGCCGTAGCAAATATTAATAACTTGCTCCTCGCTCAGGCCGGCCAAAAACTCGTTCGCCTTATTCTCCGCATAGGAATTATCGGTATCGACAAACTCTTTCACTTGAATCACATGCATCGTCTCCTTCGTATAGTAGTCTTTCCATCGAGCTTAGCCGATTCCTCCTCATTCCATACGCAGCACTCCCCTGTTCGGTAACATTAAATGTCAAAACCGCTTAAAAATAGAGCAAGGCACCCCGCATAAACTGCGGAATGCCTATTTACATGTAACAATAGCATTGAAAGGGGAAAGTGTCAAATACGCGAAAGGTATTTCAACAATCCCCTCAAACCTTCATCTTATAAATCGCCTTGTTCTCCAGCCCCCGGATCATCGGGGTCCATTCGTCCGTCTCCGGCGTCGTGTCGAGCGCATCCTCCACCATTTGCAGCTTGGCGTCGATCGCATCGATGTGATGCAGCGCGACCGCTTCGGCCGTTTGCGGCTGGACGGGACTTCCCCATTCGCCTAGGTTGTGATGGGACAGCACCAGATGCTGCAAGCCGAGCACCTTCGGGGATTCAAGATCGATCCCGCTGCGTATCGCCGCTTCCGTGATCCAGTTCGAAGCCATGGCGATATGCCCGATCAGCTTGCCCTGCACGCTGTAATCGGCGACGATGCCGAGCTGCGAGATCATCTCTTCCGGCTTCGCGATGTCATGAAGAATAATGCCTGCCTTAACCATATCCGCATTCAGGAAAGGCCGCTGCTTGCATACGAATTCCCCTAGCTCCAGCATCCGGACGATATGATAGGCAAGCCCGGCAAAATACGCATGATGATGCGTCTTCGCCGCGGGAACGTGCATTAGCTTCTCATCCACTTTAGCCACGCAGAACGCGACGATCTGCTTGATTTCCTGATCAGCAATGCTCTCCATCGCTTGTTTAATGGTATAAACGAGATCGATCGGCTGAACCGGAGCGGACCGGACAAAATCCGTGACGCTTACTCCGTCGGCATCCGTCGCTTTGCGAATCCGCGTGATTTTGACCTGCAGCTTCTCCCTGTATAACTGGACGATCCCCTGCACCTTCACCAGATCGAGCGGGAAAAACGTTTCCTTATCCGTGGCCGAGGCGTCCCAGTATTTAGCCGAGATTTGCCCGCTGGTATCCCCTAATACAATATCGAAATAATCCTTGGGCGGCGTGTTGTTCGTTTGCTTGACCGCCAGCTCCTTCAGGATATAAAACCCTACGAATTCATCGTCCTGCTGCAGCTGTTTAATTAAAGTCATACCAAATCCTCCAAAAGTAGATAGGAGCATTATACTACGAAAAAGGCGATAAAGGGGCGGAATCCGAAATTCGGTTCTGCCTTTTCCCTTTATCGCCTCAATTTACACCGAGATCGATCCGATCAGCCCTTTCAGCTTGTCGGCCGAGCGGTGCAGCAGCTCCTTCTCGTTCTCGGAAAGCTCGAGCTTCAGCACTTCTCTCACGCCCTGGCGGTCGACAATGCAAGGTACGCCGAGGTATACGTCCGAGATGCCGTGATAGTTGTCGAGCAGCGTCGAAACGTTGAGAACGGCGCCCTCGTCGCGCAAAATCGCCGTGCAAATCCGGTCGAGCGCCAGCGCGATCGCGTAGTAGGTAGCGCCTTTAGCGCTAATAATTTCATAAGCGGCATCCCGCGTGTTTGTGAAAATGTCCGTTTTCGTCTCCTCGTCAAGCTCCAGCTCCATGCCCGCCACATTGGCGTGGCTCCATACCGGCAGTTCGGAATCGCCGTGTTCCCCAACGATATGGGCATGCACGCTGCGCGGGTCGATGTTCAACTGCTTGCCGATCAAATAGCGGAATCTCGCGCTGTCCAGCAGTGTACCGGAGCCAATGACGCGATGAACCGGCCAATCCGACTTTTTCCATGTAAAGTAGCTCATAATGTCTACCGGGTTGGAGGCGATCAGCAAAATGCCGTGATCGTTCACCTTCAACACTTCGCTGACGATGCTGTCAAAGATCGATACGTTCCGCTTCAGCAGATCGATCCGCGACTCCCCTTCCCTCTGCGCGGCACCTGCGGCGATCACGATAATATCCGCTTCGCGGCAATCCTCGTAAGTGCCCGCCCACAACTTGCAGCCGCCGACGAACGGCATGCCGTGGTTCATGTCCAGCGCGTCGCCGACCGCCTTCTTATGGTTCGCGTCGATCAGCACCAGCTCGTCGGCGCGATTTCTCAGCAACAGCGTATAGGCGGTAGTCGAACCGACCGCTCCGGTTCCGATGACGGCAATTCTCGTTTTTTTCATATCTCTTGTCCTCCTGTTGGTTATATCTCTTTCATGAAAGGTTTATTCACATAATAATACATAAAGCCCATCAATACACTGCCCCCGATCAAATTCCCCAGCGTGACCGGTATCAGATTATGGATAACGCCGTCGAAGGAGATCGTGCCCGGATGATTCAGCACAAGCGCGATCGCGAAGGTACACATGTTGGCGATGCTATGCTCGTAGCCGGAAATGAAGAAGCAGAAGACGAAAAGCATCATCGCGAACATTTTGGCGCCGTCCTCCTTGAAGGACATCGGCACGAAAAACGCCAGGCAGACGAGCCAGTTACACAAAATCGCCCGAAAAAACAACTCCGAAGCCGGCGTATGCATTTTCTTCTCCACGACGCTGAGCAGAAATCCGTTGACAGACGAATCGTCGAATAATCCCGTCGTATAGATCAGGAACGCGAACACCGCAGCGCCGAGAATGTTGCCGATGTAACTCGTTCCCCACATCTTCAGCGTGTCGAGCCAGCTCATTTTCTTGCGCAGCGCGGCAAAGCTGTAATAGAAGGTGTTCCCCGTAAAAAGGTCGCCGCCGCCATACGAGATCAGAATGATCGCCGCACCAAACGTGAGCGCCGCCATCGGATACGTCAAGGGCGAATGCTCCAGGTAGAAAAAATTGCCCGTTTTGAACGCGACGATGACGCCAAAACCGATAAACATACTCGCGAGCATCGACCGGGATATGTACCGCAAGCGGCTTTGCCGAAAAATAGTCTGCTTCTTCAGCGCAAGCTGCTCAACCTTTAGCAAAGGCTGATCTTCCAAAACCGCTCCCCCCCGTTGTCATGATCCTGCTGCTTTATGTCCCTACACTAGCATAAGACCTCGCAGGCGGTTGTGAGATTTGTCACAGGGACCCGCGGAAGCGGCAGTCAGCCCTTCACGTCCACGTCCCATCCAAGCAGAGGGTTGAACGGTTGAAAAAATTCCCCAGAAGGAGCCGCTGCGACGAAATAAGCTCGATTTCTAGGCTTATTTCGTCGCCGTAATCCGCTCCAGGTGTAGGCCGTCACCAAACGAATGTTTTGATTTCACAGTTTACTGGAAGAGAATTTGTTCATTTATAGCTACAAGAAAAACCCGCCGGAATCGTCCGGCAGGCTCGTTTATCAACTTTCATTGAAAAAACAATCGCTTTACCATCACAGCCGCTTCCGCTCGGGTCGCCGGATCGTGGGGTGCGAACGTGTCTGCGGTTCTGCCATTTATAATTCCAACACGAACGGCAGTTGCAATGTCCTTAACCGCCCATTCGCTAATCGAGCCGGCATCTGCGAATGGCAGAGAATACGCTGAATCCGCTTCCTTCAGCGCTCCCTCCGAAGCATACTTTCCCGCCCGAATAATCATAGTTGCTGCTTGTTCCCGCGTAATCTCTTTCTCTGGCGCGAAGCTGCTTTCCGTCATCCCCTTAATCAGTCCCGCAGCGTAAGCGCTGCTTACAATACCCCGATACCACGAATCCGGCGTCACATCGGCAAACGGAATTGGTGCGGCAGCTTCATGCAGCTTCAATGCCCTTGCTACCATTGCAGTGAATTGCGCTCTCGTAACCGTTGCATCCGGCAGGAAATGATCATCATCCATGCCCTCGATCACTTTCTCGAATGCAAGCTTCTCGATATCATCTCTAGCCCAATGTTCAATCAAATCCACAAAAGTTTTACCCGCCGAAATACTTTCCCCCACTGTAGTTGTCATACTCTGCAGCTTATCGGTAACAACCTTCATAGAGTCCCACTTCACACGTGCTTCCCCGTGTTTCTTTAGTTTGAACGTCAAGGCACCGATCGTAATATCGCCGCTTTCTCCAGATACATCGCCTATTTGGGTATGAGCGATGATGATTCCATCCTTTTTAACAATCGGCGATACGGAGAATCCGTCCCTATTCGATTCATAACCAAGAAATTCAAGCCTGTCGGGATCAAAGGACAACCGTGCCTCGAATCCATATAAATTATGAATAGCCAGTACCTTCAAGGTTACGACAAATTGTCCGTTAACCGTTTGACTTGCTTCCAATCGGAAAGCCGAAGTTTTGCCAATGTCAGCCGCCACAGAAAATGGCCGCGAAAAGCATAACATGATGACTAGAAGAAGAATGACCGATATACGCATGATCTTCCCGCCCCCCACTCAGCCTTAAAGGAGGAGAACTCCTCCTTTAAGACCTTTCTCTCTGTTATCGCTTAATCTTCATAGCTATGATCGTCAAATCTTCGATATCAATTTTGCCATCGCCATTGAGGTCTGCCCGCTTCACTTGTTCCCAATCCGGACTGCTCGTATTTTTACCGTAATTTGCGGCTATAATCGCCAGATCGCCTACGGTTACTTTATTATCCTGGTTGATGTCCCCGGGAAGACCGGCTATAACTTGAATATTCACCGAAGATAACGCAGCCGCATATTCAATGCCTTGATCGTCTGCCAATGCAGCGTCTATAATCTTGATCTCGCTTGCTGTCGTCTGCGAGACATGCTTCGCCCTAAACGTAAGCTCTACAATGTCTCCTCGTCCTGTAATCTCATTACCCGGACCCGCGCTGGCCAAAATCAATTGAACGGTTCCATTCGGATTTACCGAGGTCGTAAGCAAGCTTACTCCTGGCTTGACCGATACCGCCGAAATAAATTCTACTGATCCGGGATCGTAAGTTAAGATCACCTCCTGGGCATACACCCGCTCGGCGACACTGTTTAATCCGTATCTAACCTTAAACGTTTCTCCAGACGGGATCGAGCTTGATGCGGAAGTTAAGGAAGTTTCATTTGTACGGGGCTGGTTGTCAGAGACATAAGTCCCCTGCCTGTAAATCCCCTGATCCCAAACCGTTCCTCTGGAGAGACCGTCATAGTCGGCCGAAATATCAATCGTTTCCCCGGTCTTCAGGACAAATCCCGGGATTGCCTTACCAGCGCCAATGGCAGGGCTGCCTTCTTTCAGATGCCAATCGCCGTCGTTCAAGTTCGCTATACGCGGATTCGCATACACGCCATGAAGCTCTCCGCTGCCATTCAAACCGGCGTTCCCATCATACAGATTGTAATCACGCGTCAAATTGATCGGCATCTTTGCTCCAGCCAGCTTTACGGCTTCTTTGGACGAATTCACGATTATATTGTTCATGAAAACCGGGTTCACATTATCCGGTCTCCAGGCCCAATTCACATTCGGAATCATGTTATCCGGTACCTCCAGATAAACGCCATAATTGACTCCTGAAATGATGTTGTTATAGGCTGCACTATCTTTAGTGCCCATAAAAATGATGCCTTTATCTATTGTAGAAGCGCCGTTGACGTCCTCGGCAATAATAGTATTATTGTAAGCCACCAAGTTCCACGCTTCATATCCATTGACACTGGAATCAAACGTCGATACGGAATCGGTCTGTCCGCCCAAATAAATAGCTCCGAGAAACATATTCGCCATACGATTGCGGATCGTGTTGTTATAGATTTGAATATCGCTGGACCCGCCTTTAGCGAGCAAGCCTACACGTCCGATCTCGGAAATGTCATTGTTTCGAACGATGCTGGAATGAACATTGACAAAATCGACCGCTTCATGCGTCATATCAGAGATGATATTGCCTTCTACTAGAAGATCATGAATAAGGTAACCTTTAACGCCTTCTTCAAATGCCTTGCTAAATTTATTGCCAATAATTTGAACGTGGTCTGCGCCTTCTCTCACGCTTACCAGAATGTCGCCTGTATTGATTCCGCGTATATTTTGAGTGATGTCAAAGTCTTGCAGCGTGATGTAAGGCGTTCCTCTGATCATAAGCTTCGTTGTCGGCAAATTGTAAAACTGAATGATCGCCTGATGTTTATTGCGCGCTTTAAACACAATTCGTTCATTCTCGGTTCCGCCTCTGGCAAATTGAACCACTCGTGTTTCTTGATATACGCCGTCTTCAAAAATAACGGTGTCTCCCCGTTGAACCGTCTCTGCTGCCTTAGCCATCGTCTTCCAGGGCTTGGACTCGGAACCCGGGTTCAGGTCGGAGCCTGTCGGAGAAACATAATAGGTGCTTCCCGGTTCGTTCCCTTGACCGGGGTTATTCGGTCCTCCCCCCGCAGGCTTCGTTCGTTTCGTTACCTTGACGTCATCGATATAGACATTCGTCTGATAGATTGCTGCGGCAATCGCACCATGTGTCAGCTCATAATCCGTTCCGCTAAGCACCTTCTCGCCATCGACATAAAATGTAATTTCAGTTCCGTCGACTAGCAATTGCATATCAATCCATTGTCCGATAGAAGGAAACCACCCGGTCTTCTCCTGAAGAGGGATTACGAGTCCGTTTACCTTCTTCTTAAGTCCGATATAGCCCCCCTGGACGGGATCGCCCTGGATTTCTACCAGATAATAATTGTTAGCATCCACGTATCTGGCATATAGAGTCAACCAACTCGTATTACGATAGAACTGATCGAATCTTATTTTTGCATCGAACTGATAACTCACCCAGTCCATCGAACCGGCCCATGATCTTGCTACTCCGCTGACCGAAGAGGCATCGGTTTGCGTGAGCGCATGATTTCCGGAACCTTCCGCAACTACCGTTAAGTTCCCCATGACGGTATTCCAAGCATTTGCCCCCTGTTCAAAATCGTCAACAAATAGAACCTCGGGCTTGGTATCGGCGTAAATGCCCATAGGAATCGGAGTAGACCTCACTTTCCCGCTGTAATCCAGTGATACGTCTATTGTCTCGCCATAAAAACCGGTGACGTTCAGTGCGGTTCCCCGGTCCAGAGCAGGACTGTCCGCCTGCAAGTGCCAATTATGCAAGCGATCAGTAAATTTCGGATCGCCGTTGATTCCATTAGGCTCAACCGGTGCATTCGCGCAGTCGTGATACAGATTGTAGTCGCTTACACTATTCCCGATAGGCGCGTTGGTCACAGACTCCGCTTTCATCGTGCACCCGCTGAAAATATTATTGAACAGCTTTGCAGTCGTAGTCTTCGGTACCCATGCGCCGCTGCCGCCGTTCAAGTATCGCACGCCATTCTTCGCACCGACGACTACATTATGATAAAAGCCGCTGTTCGTGCTTCCGGAGAATACAAGCGCATAATCGATCAAGCCGGGCGATTCGGCAACCACAATATTATTCCAGGCCGCAGCATGATAAGCCTCGAATCCAGTCGCAGTCGGATCGTATACTACCGAAGAGGGATAGTTGCCTCCGAGTACGATCCCATGAGTCATCGGGGCAGCAACAGCGTGGATATAGTTATTGTAAATTTGAGCGCTTCGAGTCCCCCCGGCCACCAATATCGCATTATTGGTTTCACTGATTTCATTGTTGGCGATTACCGGCCGATCCATGTTTGCCAGAACAACGGCAGTAGCGGTCGTGTCAGAAATCGTATTATTGATAATCTTGATATTATCGCCTTTCAAGCCTTGTATTGCTTTTCCGCTCGCATTGTGTATAAAATTTCCGCCGATGGTGCAATTGCCGCAATCATTGATGTTGATGAAAATATCCGCACTCGATGTCCCTTTGGAAGGCTGGCTGATTTCAAAGTCTCGTATCGTGATGTACTGTTTATTGGTCAACGTAATCTTACTCAGTGCATTCATGCCGGTAAACGACAGTTTAGCCATATGCTTGTTCTTTGCCTTGATCGTAATGGGCTCTCCTGCTGTTCCGTTGTTGGCAAATGTAATCGCAGTGTTGCTGATATATTCGCCGTCGTTGAATATCGCTGTATCTCCGGCCTGCAGCGTGGCAGCCGCTTTTTTGAGTGTTTTCCACGGTGCGCTTTCTGTCCCGGCATTTGTGTCGTTCCCGTTCGGCGAAACGTAATACGTGTTTCCATTCGCATTGACTTTTTGAACATTACCAACACCAATATTCGCAACGATGCCCATAATCAAGGCAAATAACGTTACCATTCCGATTCTCTTCCCCAAAAGCTTGCTCAACCTAACAACCTCCCGCCACATAATATGATCATTCGTGTGTTGTCATCGTAGCGCTCTATTCCTTTATAGCCCCGATCATGACGCCTTTTACAAAAAATCGCTGCAGGAACGGGTAAATAAAAATAATCGGCAAAATGGCTACAATAATTGCGGCATACTTGATTTGCGCGCCTACCAGCGCTCTCTCAAAGTGATCGGTCATCCCCTCCATCAACGACGCCTCCTGCTTGACCAAAATTTTGTACAGGTATAGCTGAAGCGGCTGCAATTTGGCATTGGTAAGATAAATT
Source organism: Paenibacillus litoralis (assembly GCF_046244365.1). Lineage (NCBI taxonomy): Bacteria > Bacillati > Bacillota > Bacilli > Caryophanales > Paenibacillaceae > Paenibacillus > Paenibacillus litoralis. The sequence goes on from NZ_CP176395.1 coordinate 7,655,737, forward strand.
AACGCCATAAAATAGCTGTTCCAGTAGCCTACCGCATAAAACAGCACAAGAACGGCAAGAATCGGCTTGGACAGCGGCAGCATGATCGAGACCAAAATTCGCATTTCGTTTGCGCCGTCGATTTTCGCCGATTCCTGCAAGCTTTCCGGAATCGCCTCGAAAAAGGTGCGCGCCATAATGATATAGAAAGCACCCACAGCTCCCGGCAAAATAATGGCCCAGCGCGTATCGTACAACCCCAGTCCGTTCACGATCAGGAAGGTCGGAATGAGCCCCCCACTGAAAAACATCGTGAAGGCGATAAAAAACATGATCGGGGTTCTTGCAAAAAAGCCTTTCCGCGACAGGACATAACCAGCCATCGCGGTTAACGTGACGCTGATCGTCGTCCCTACAACTGTGTACCAGACTGTATTATAGTAGGACTTCCAAATATCCGGATTTTCAAATACGATTTTGTACGCTTCCGTGGAGAAGCCTTTGGGAAACAGGAAAACCTCCTGCCGCATCGCATATACCGGATCGCTGATCGACATGCTGACAACGTAAAGGAACGGGTACAAAGTAACCACGATTACCAGTAGATTGAATAAAACGATCGCCGCATCCGATACCTTCTCGCCGAATGACCGCTGTAGCTTCATAAACCTTCTCTCCTTACCATAAAGCGATACCCGATGTTTTTCTGCTAATGCGGTTCACCACAATGAGCAATGCGAAATTAACTGCCGAGTTGAACAATCCTACCGCAGAGGCGAAGCCGTATTCCGCCCCCTCAAGCCCCCTCCGGTAGACGAAGGTGGAAATCACATCCGACACGACATAGGTGGAAGGATTATAGAGCAGAATAATTTTTTCGAAGCCGACGTTCATGATATGTCCCATATTCATAATGAGCAGAATCATGATCGTTGTACGGATGCCCGGCAATGTAATGTACCAGATTTGCTGCCAGCGCTTGGCACCGTCCATTTTGGCCGCTTCATAGAGCGACGGGTCGATTGATGTGATCGCAGCCAGATAGATGATCGAATTCCAGCCGAAGCTCTGCCACACGTCGGAGCCGATATAGATCGTGCGGAACCAGTCCGGCATGCTCAGAAAATTGATTGGAGCGAAGCCGAGCTTCATCAGCACGATATTGACGACGCCTTCGATCGGCGACAGGAAGCTGATGATCATCCCGCCGATGACGACTACAGAGATGAAATGCGGAAGATAACTCGTCGTTTGCACGATTCTTTTGAACAGGCCGTTCCTCAGCTCGTTCAGCAGCAAGGCGAACAGAATCGGGACGGGAAAACCCCACAGCAGACCGTAGAGACTGAGCAGCACCGTATTTTTGATTACGCGGGCGGCATAGATGGAGTTGAAAAACTGCTCGAACCACTTCAGTCCGACCCACGGGCTGCCCAATATTCCTTTGACCGGCGAATAGTCCTTGAATGCAATAATGAACCCGTACATAGGCAAGTAATGGAAAACGATATAGTAAATCAGAATCGGCGAGATCAGCAACAGCAAAAACATATCCCGCCTGATATGCATACCCAGCCGGCGAAGCCGTCTCTTTTTACCGTCCGCCTCAATCAGCGCCGCATATTGTGCTTTGGCTGTCACAACGCTCACTCCTGTTGGAAAGGGGAGCCTGCTTCTGACGCTGCGTTCAGGCTCCCCGTCTCGTTAGTTTTTGTTTTTGTATCTGTCGTATTGCGCCTGTCTGATCTTCACGATCTCGTCGATGCCCAGGTCTTTCAGTTCCTTTGTGAATTTGTCCCAGTTCTTCTCGATATCGTCGCTGCCGATAATAAACTTGGCGATTCCCTCGTCCAATTTTGACTGGAAATCGGCATTAAGCGGCTTGAATTTGCTAGCTTCCTCCGGCGTCATCGAAATATAATCAAACGGGATCGGATCGATGATCGTCGGCAAAATTTGTTCGGCTGCCTTTTGCAGCTTCGGCTCCTGAGCGATCGTTTGCGGCGGCTGCTTGGACAACGGCCCCTTGTCGTGGCGGATCCACGGCAGCCGCGGCGCGGCTCCCAGCGTGCGCAAAGCGTTTATCGCGCTTAAGCCGTCCGGGTTTTTGAGAATATAGTCGGTAAACTTCGGCTCTCCGTTCTCCATGACGTAGCTCTTGCCCTCGATGCCAAACGTTGTAAAGCGGTTGCCTTCCTCGCTCGCATACATGTAATCCAGCCATTTGATTGCCGTTTCCTTATTTTGCGATTTCGCGCTCATGCCGAAGTACCCGTCGATCGGTCCGTATTTTTCCGTATGGCCTTTGTAGCCGTTAGGACCTTGCGGCGGCTTGACCGCAATCCAGTTGACGCCGCTCACGCCTGACGCCTGGACGTTCTTGTCGTATTGCACGATTCGGTTGACGAATGCGCGGGTAGCTCCGGCGACATCTTTCGTAACCTTCGTTGTCAGTTGATCATCCGACGAAGTCAGGAAATCGGGGTCGAGCAACCCTTCCTTGTACAGCTTGCCCAGCCACGCCACCATTTCCTTTGCTCTTGGGTCCAGCCATTCGCTCTGGATTTTCCCTTTGTCGTCCGGCCAAAATCCGTTGCTGAACACAAGGTGCAGTCCCCATGCGTCGCCAAAAAATTGGGCTATGGTCTTAATCGCAAGCACCAGCGGAATTTCGTCCTTCTTGCCGTTTCCGTTCGGGTCGCCGTCCTTGATCGCCTTCAGCACGTTGTACCAGTCATCGATCGTCTTCGGCTCTTGCAGGTTCAGCTTATCCAGCCAGTCCTTGCGAATCAGAAAACCGCCGGGGTCGGACAGGTTTGTTCCGGTTACGACGCTGGATACATAATAGATGTGACCGTCCGGCGCTTTCAGCAAATTGTAGATGTCCGGATTCTCTGCGAAAAACTTCCTCATATTCGGCGCATGTTCTTCAATCAGCTTCTCCAGCGGTTCAAGCACGCCGTCCGTTCCGAACTTGACAGGGTCGCCCGGCACGACAAACAGATCGGGAACGTTGGTCATCGACGCAAGCCGCACATTCATTGTTTGAGTATACTGCGCTGCGGGAACGACGTCCCACTTGATTTTGACGCCTGTCTTCTCCTCAATCGCTTTCCAGATCGGCAGGTTCTGCGTATAGCTCGCCGGTGTGTAGCCGTTATCCTGCGAGCCGATCGTCAGCGTGACCGAGCCGTCCTTTACGAGCGGAAGCGTATAATCTTTCTTTTGGTTGTCCGCTGACGGAGCCGCCGAAGGACCGCTCGACGATGGAGCCGCGCTCGATTGCTGCCCCTGATTCCCCTGACTTTGGCAGCCCGCGATCAAAAACGCCATCGCCGCCGCTGCGCACAACCCCCTGCTGAAACGTTTGTTCATAGATATCCCCCTAACTATGCTGTAATCGTTTCCAATCGATCGACCGGGCTGCTTCACCAGACATTGCCGCCGCTGCGGCCCGGCGTTGGAACGACGTACCTCCACTATGCCGCCTCCCCCGTCCCGGGAGCAACGATCAAGATCGGGATAAGGCATCGCATTTTTTACATCTGCGATTAGTCGTTTTTTGCAGACAGATTCAACCGTTGCGCCGCTCCTTCTATTGATACACAGACGAGCCCATGTCCGCGAGATACAATTTTTGCGGGACAGATCACCTTTTTACATACCGCCCGCTGCGCCGCAAAGCCACTTTCGCAGGCAAATGTTTTATGTTATGATCACGAATGCCTGCGGACTGAAAGGAGAGATCGAATTTATGTTCAAGCTGCCCGCGCTTCCCCGGAACCGCAGCTCCGTTTTTACGAAGTTTTTCGTATCGTACATTATCGTGTTTACGGTTCCGTTCATGATCCTGGGCGTCATCATCTACGCCTTGACCTTCGACATCGTCAAGACGCAGACGGAGAAAACGTATTTGAACGCCGTACACGACGCAGCCAAGAACGTCGACGCCAAAATAGCGGCGCTGCACGTCCTGACCGCGCATATTTCCGAATTGCAGTGGGTCCAAAAAATTATGTACATGCGGGGAACTACGGCCGACTACATGGCGGCTAACCCTTTAGCGTTTCAATATCATATGAACGACTTGACGACGCTCAAAGGCATCAACGGCTTCATCAGCGATTTGGCGATCTTCTTTCGCGAGCAGGACCTGATTCTCTCCAGTCAGGGAAAGCATAATTTGGCCTCCTTCTTTGAAGACGCTTTCTATTATGACGGCCTGACCGCCGACTACTGGAGCGATCTGCTGGCCGAGCGAAGCTTCGCCGAAATCCGCAATCCAGCTAAAGTTCTGACCTACAAGCAATCGAGAAGCTTGCTCACTTACGTTCAATCTCTACCGATGGTGGCCAAAGATTTCAAGGCAACGTTTCTCGCTTTTATCGACGAGCATACGCTGCAGGACAGCCTGAATATAAGTACGATCACGAACAACGGCAGCTTATCTATCATAGACAAGGACGGCCGCTTCATTACGGGCGTCAACGTCGACGAGGCGATGAAAACCTTCCTGACCTCGCAGCACCCGTCTCTATCTGCAGGGCGCATTGCGAATTTGGCCGCGCCGGGCGGAGACGATCTGATTGTCATCCGCTCGGACTCGACGGTTAACGGCTGGTCGTATATCGCCGCAGTCCCGTTAAACACGGCGATGGCCAAAGTGAACCAAATCAAAACGATCACGTTATGGATTACCGTATTGTCGGTGCTCGCCGGACTCGTGCTTTCCTACATTCTCGCGCTTCGGAACTACACGCCGCTTGCCAATATCCTGAAGGAAATCAGTCCGCGGCTGCTGAACTTGCCAAACGCCAGCAAACGGCCGAACGAGTTCAACTTTTTGCAAAAAGCGTTCCATGCTATGCTCGACTATGAAAACAAAACAAAAGAAGACATCGAAATTTACAAGCCGCTTGTGCGGAATTCGTTGTTCATTCAACTGCTGGAAGGAAAACCTGTCCCGGCTGGTTCCAAGCTGCTGGAGACGATGGAAATGATGGAGATTACGTACAACAACAGCTTTTTTACCTGCGCATCCCTTATTCTCGACGCCGGCCATACGATCCCCGAAGCGGTGCAGCAGGATATCATCGTTCGCTTGTCCGGGCAGAAAAACGCCGTCTACTTTGTCGATATAGGCGGGAAGCATAAAGTCATCGTCATCAGCTCGGCATATAAAGAACAGATTACCCCAAGCATTGAAGAAATTGTATGCGCATTCAAAAACGCCGGCATCGTTTGCAAAGCGATCGGTGTCGGCAAAGCTTGCAAAGGCTTGGATGAGCTGCGCAGCTCGTACCGCGAAGCGAACGCCGCGCTCGATTACCGGTTCATCCGGGGAAACAGTTCGGTTATTTTCTACGAGGAAATCGAGGACGCCTTTACCCTGCCTGCCTACTATTACCGGACGGAGAAGGAAGACCATCTCGTCAACTTCATTCGGGTCGGCGATTACGGCGAAGCGATCAAGCTGTTCCGCGATATCGTGGATACGCATATCTCGAACGCCTCGCTCCCGCCGGCAGCGGCGCGGAATTTGTTCTTCAACATGGCGGCGTGCGCGCTTAAGGCGCTGGAGGATCTGAATATCGACAACCAGCAGGCTTTTCACATGGACGAGTTCCTTCATCTGGAGACGCACAGCGAGATGACGGGCTTTATCGAGGAGTTGTACCGCCATGCCTGCGAGATCGTCATTCGGAAAAAAGAGAGCAAAAACACCGATTTGCGGGACGAGGTGTTGACCTACATTCACGAGCATTTGACCGACCGCAACCTGACGCTGACCAGCTTGGCCGACCAATTCGGCAGCTCCCTCTCGTACTTGAGCCGTTTTATCAAGAACCAAACCGGCACCAATTTCGTCGACTATTTGAACAAACGCCGCATCGAGCTGTCCAAAACACTGCTCGCCGACGACCTGACCGTCCGCGAAGTCGCGCTGCAAGTCGGCTTCGACAACGACCTGACGTTCCGCCGCCTCTTCAAAAAATACGAGGGCATCAACCCCGGCGAGTATAAAAACATGTCAGGCGGCAAAAGGTAGCTGCTGGGGAGGGGTAGGGTGTACATTCGTTGGCTCGATTGGATGTGAAAATTCACATCCGTTGGCCCTCCTGCGGGGTTTTGGCCCTACTGGATGTGAATTTTCACATCCATTCCTTCACTGACAACGAAATGTGGGCAGATAAACCTCCAGCCAGCGTTGAGAAGCCGGTCAGGCCAATCCGAAACGCTCTATGCCAAATGAGTAGTGGTTGCAACCTTGCTCCTCGGCCAAAAAATAGCAACAGCCAGTCAGCAGGCGCTTGACTGGCTCCTCATAGTAGCGTTACTGTTGCTCGATACAAAACACCATCCCATTACATATGCTGCCGAACCGTCGCTTCCAGCTCGGCCAGCGGGCGAACGCCCACGATCGTCGTAACGTCGACGCCGTCTTTGAACAGCTTGAGCGTCGGAATGCTCATAATGCCGTACTGGCTTGCCGTTTCCGGATTATCGTCCACGTTCACTTTGGCAATCGTTACGGTATCGCCTACCTTGCCGCTCAGCTCCTCCAGGATCGGAGCGATCATTTTGCAGGGACCGCACCAAGGCGCCCAGAAATCCACAAGCACCACGCCGTCCTTCACCGTTTGTTGAAACTCGGCATCCGTCGTATTGATAATCGCCATTGTACTCCACTCCTTAATGGGTTATGTTTGTTAATCCGCTATTCGAAACAGCCGAGAACGAGGGGTGTAACGGTACGGCGTCTCGTCAGCCTTGTCGGCTGCCGCCGCAGCAAGAGCCGTCAGCTTGGCGCTTAGCGATTCGAACCATTCCTTATCATGCGTAGCAAGCGCAAGCTCAATCAAACTTTGCAGCTCGACGGAAGTCGAAGGCGTATAGTCCGGCATTTTTCTCACCTTTGCCAAGGACACGTCCGTTACCGTCCCGACCGCTTCCTCGCGGTCGCACTGCGTCACCCAAACCTTCAAACCGCCGCCCTGGTTCATCGATTCCACATATCCGATAAATTTCTCATCCTGCTGGGAAGTCCCGCTAACCCAATCGCCTTCTTGTATCAACGCTGTCGTACTCATTCCCGTTCACCCTCTCCTTCAGTTTGCTGTACGCATAACTGTTTTAATTTTAGTGATAGTTAGGCCATAAAAAGCTACTTCTGCCGCTGTGCGTCCCGTACCCGCTCCAGCACGTTGGTTATCGTCGTACGCTGCAGATAGACCAGCATCTGTTGTTCGGCTTCACAGAAAATATGATCCATCACCTCCGCCATATTGCAGGCCACCACGCAACCCTCGTCTCCTTTGCCGGAACACCATGCCGGTTTGATCGAGCCGATGGAGGTAGCGCCATAAATCTCGGCTAGCGTCACCTTATCCGGGTTGCAGTTCAGCATGAATCCGCCGCCAATGCCTTCCTTCGTTACGACGAAGCCTTGCTTCTTCAAGCAGCTCATCACCTTGCGCAAACGTGACGGATGGGTATTCACATTGTGGGCGATGACATCGCTTGTAGCCATACGATCCGGTCTATAAGCAAGAAACACCAAGCTGTGTACCGCAATCGTAAATTCGCTGTTCACCCTCTGCTCCCCCTTCCCGTCCACTTACTGTTATTATATTTGTTACAGTTCAAAGTGTCAACTGCCAATGCAAAAAGGGCGCGCCGTACGGCTTGAAGCCGAATCGAATTTTAGCAATAGTTTTCCCTTTTGTCCGAAAACCATAAGTACAACGCCCATAAGAAACAAAGAACCCGTGCGGTTACCCGGCCGAGTTCTTAGCTGCGTCTGTATGTTATTTAGCTTCATATTCCATATTCGCTTGATCCAGCATGGACTTCCAATTCGAGAAGTTCGTCTCTCTCTGGACATGGCGGTCAAAAAGCTCGTCAGGGATGTTAAGGATATCTTCTTGCGTCTTTACTTGAAAATTCCCCTTCTCCAAAAACTCGTCAAAGCTCTTAAAACTTGAATACTTGCTCATGAACGCTTCGTGAAACAGTTTGTTTAAAGAAAGCTGATCTTCTTGAACCGTTTTTTGGCCTTGCAAATCTTTAAGCAGGTCTTCGAACGACATAGGCTTTTGATGCTTTTTCAGAGTACCACTCCTAAATATGTTTTCTCATTATCATAACACACTGCATGCCCAATTGCTTGGGCTCCGTCAAAATATCGCCTCTCAGCTCGGCCTACTTGATCGATAAGGATGCCCACTTGCTTTCCAGCCATTGATCGAAGTCGGCGCCCTTTGCCCCTTCGTACGCATCGTACACATCGAGTCTCATCTTTTTCAGCTTTTCTTTGAACGCTTCGTACGTATGGTCCTTGGGCAAGCTTTTCTTGATTCGGATCAAGATTTTCGTAACGCCCTTAATCAAGAAGTCGTTGTCTTCCTTCGGCGGCGCCGGAACTTCCTCACCCCATGCCTTGAGCGTACGGTAAGCGGCCTCTTGGATGGTGTATACGACATCGTTATTCATTCTATGCGTCAAAATATCGATGGATTGCTTGTTTTTCCACTGGCCCAGCTCTTCGACCGCGGCTAAACGCTCTCTCCAATTGGACGCCCGGTTGGCGGATGTTTTCAACTGCTCATAATTAGGAGGCAGCTCGCTTTTCACTTCTAGATTTTCCAAATGACTTCATCTCCTGCTAGTTATATTTCAAAATCATTGCCGTGGACCTACTTCTCGGATTTACCGCCTTTGCTGCCGCCCTCGCCCGCTGCGCCATCCTCTTTTTTGGTGCCTTTGCTCTTATACGGCTTGGGGGCGCTTCTTGCCCGGTTGGCGCTGGCCTGCCATCGGTTCCAGCCCTTTTTGTCCGTTCCTCTGCCCGTTCCGCCTTTGCCTTTCGCTTTACTCAAATGATCACTCCGTTAATGATTTGTATGTTGAACTGCCCGTACCTCGTTAGTTTTATCCATTTGACTTGAATCATTACCCTTGCATGATGAAACTATACAGGAACCGATACAAGATGTACACAAAAAAGCTCAAGTAAAATACTCGAGCTTCTCATTATGCCTGAATATGTTCGCCGCTATCGCCGCTAAAGCCTGTTACGCGCTTGCCCTTAGCTTTCTTTTCAGTCTGGCCGCTACAAGCTCCAGCACGACGGCAAAAGCCAATATAAAGTAGGTAATGACCCCGACTTCCCGCAAATCATAGTAAAATCCGCTTGCCATAAACATATCGAACCCGATCCCGCCTGCGCCGGCTGCAGCGCCCATGGCCACGGCAACGGCAAAGTTGATCTCGAACCGCATGAACGTCCAAGAGATGATATACGTGATGGAGGAAGGGATCACCGCCTGGAACACGATCTGCCACCAGTTGGCGCCGCTTGCTTTCAGCGCTTCCACAACGCCCTTATCCAATTCTTCGAAAGACTCGGAATAAGCCTTGATCAAATAACCTACGGAGTGAAAGGTCATGCCGATAACGGCGGCTACGCTGCCCAGCCCGGCGGCGACCGCGAAGATGAGCACCCACAGCACCGTCGGAACGGCCCGGATGAAAGCGACCAGCCCTTTGATGATCACTGAAGCCGTACGGGAGGATAAGTTTCGGGCTGCCAACAGCCCAAGAATAAGCGCGACAACCGAACCGAATAAGGTCGTCAGGAACGCAAGTCCCAGCGTAACGACAATTTGTTTGAGCGCTTCGGTGAAAGTGAAATGCTGCAAATGCGGCTCCAAAAACATCGTTTTGACCGTAGCCGCCATAGACATGATACCCTCGAATACGTTGATGCCTTTATAGTCGAAGGTTGCGAAGCCGTACACGGTCAACGCCGCTAGCGCGACCAGCGTCGCTTGGATAACGAAGGAAGCCTTATTGAAAGGCTTCGCCTTAAGCGGTCTTTCGCGATGCCGCTCGACCGGACTGCCGGTTTTCTTATAGACGGCGCCGACCGATTCCTCCCATCCCATTACAAGATCACCCTTCTCACATAATTTGAAATATATTCGATGACCATGATGGCGCATACGATGACGATCACGACCAGACTGGCGGAGCTATAATTCAAGCTTTTGTAATACAGACTGAACAAGAAGCCGATTCCGGTCCCTGTCAGGATGCCGATCAATGTGGCTTGGCGGATGTTCGTTTCCACCATGAACAAGATCCAGCTCAGCAGCTGAGGAATGCTCGAAGGGATGACCGATTGGAAAATAATCGAGAAATAGCTTGCGCCCGTAGCTCTCAGCGCTTCCACCGAACTGTTGCTCACCTCGTCGATCGATTCCATGAAGGCCCGGGTCAAGAAGCCGAACGATCCGAAAAACAGCGCGAAATAACCTGTCATGACGCTCTGGCCGAAGGAAAAAAGCAGAATCATCGACCACGCCGCGACATCTATGTTGCGGAACAGGGTGGCTACCGCCCTGCTGAAGGCGCTGAAAAGCCGATTCACCCCGGTCGTATTGGAGCCCAATATCGCGCACAGAAGAGCGAACACGGCAGCCACGGTCGTAGCCGCAATCGACATCAACACCGTCTCGATCAGTTGATCCACGATGTCGGGAAGCTTCTTCATCGCTTTTTCGTTCGGATAAAAGTTGGACAAGGCCCACTCCGCCGCCTTCGGAATGGACGTCAGCCCTTTCACCGCGTCATATTCCGTCACGATCATGGCGGCCAGCGTCAGCAAGATCAATAATGCGCCATAAAGGAGCGAGCGGTTTCTTTTCTTCGCAAAGAAATCACCCTGCATGTTGTCCTCCCTGCTTGCCGATGATTTCTCCCGCCTCGGAGCCGTAAATGCTCTGGAGCGTTGCTTCCGTTATCCGGTCGGGGGCTCCGTCGTATACGACTCTGCCCTTGTTGACGCCGATGATCCGGTCCGAATATTTCAGCGCCACGTCTACTTGATGCAGATTGATGACGACGGTGATGCCCATGGAGGACGAAATGTTCTTGAGATGCTCCATAATGACCTTGGAGGCGTTCGGGTCCAAGGAAGCGATCGGCTCGTCGCACAGCAGCATTTTGGGATCCTGGATCAAGGCTCTGGCAATGCCCACCCGCTGCTTCTGGCCGCCGCTTAACTGGTCGCACCGTTTGTACATATGGTCCTCCAGCCCCAATATGCGCAGCAGGCCGTACGCCTGCCGTTTCTCGTCCTCGCTGTATAGGCCCAGAGCGCCCGCCAGCGTGGACTTGTAGCCGAGCCGGCCGTGCAGGACGTTCTCGATCACGCTTAGCCGGTTGACCAGATTATAATGTTGAAAAATCATGCCGATTCTCGTCCGCAGCCTCTTAAGCTCTTTCTTGCCGAGTCCGAGCACATCGGCTCCGTCAAACACAATTTCACCGCTGCTCGCATCGATCATCCGGTTAATGCAGCGAAGGAGAGTCGACTTTCCCGCTCCCGACGGTCCGATAACCGTAACGAACTCCCCTTCTTTCACGGAGAAGCTAATATCCGACAATGCCTTCGTATCGTGGCCGTATTGCTTGCATACCTTCTTGAATTCCAATAACGTCGTCATGGGCAGCTCCCGATCGTTTGATTTGCGAATAAGCGCCGGCTCCACTTACTTGGACAGCTCTCTGACGGGGTTAAACCAAGCGTCTTCTACCGTAAGGAAGTGCTCCTTGCCGGACTTCTGCTTGAACAATCCGGATGCTTTGGAATCCTTCGGAATGAGAATTTTCTCGTTTTTGGTCACTTCATCGGAAGTAAAGACGTCTTTCAGCTTCTTCGTGTCATCCGCGCTAATCGTTCCCGTATTGACGGCAAACGGCGAATTGAGCACCGGCGTTACGGAAATCAGCGAAAATTCCTTCCCGACCAGCGTGTTGAACGGTTCCGCTGCGCCTTGCTTTACTTTATACACGGCCCCCGGCTTATTCGCGGTTCCGGACGCCAATTCCACATAGTTGGCTACGCAGGTGTCGCAGAACGCGGCGACATCCGCTTTGCCCGTCAGCAGGTTGACCGCTGCGCCCTGGTGCGAGCCGCCGAACAGCACCTCGGAGAAAAACTTGTCTTTCCCGCCTTGAAGCAAATCATCCGGCGTCAAGCTTTTGTATTTATCCTTTTTGCTGAAATAGCTGACGATTCCCGCAGACGGCACTTTGAACCCGGACGTGGAGCTGTTCGAAACGAAGGAGAATTTCTTGCCGGCAATGTTGTCGATGGAAAATTCGCTGCCGTTTTTATAAGCCCCTTCTTCTCCTTTTTTGACGTTGAGCCAGCTGTAGTAGACGGCATCGTCCAGGGTGCCGGATTCGCCGCTTTGCACGATGAGCGGCTGCACCTTTTTATTTTTGGCATTCGCTTCGATGTAGCCCTGAGGCCCCATAAACGCCAAGTCGGCATTTCCGTTAGCGATTGCTTCGATTGCGATGATATAGTCCGTAGTCGTTTTGTGCTCGACTTTTTTGCCGATTGTTTTCTCAATGACTTTGCCGATTTCATCCCGGGCGTCCTTCAAATCCGCGCCGGATTCGTTCGGATACCAGGCGATCGTAATGGTGTCCTTCGTTTTGACGGGAGCGGAAGCTCCTTGGGAATCCGCTGCTTTCGTACCGCAGCCTGCAACAACCGCCGCAAGAGATAAGGAACAGACAAGGGCAAGCGCCTTCTTCATTTTTAAACTCCTCTCGAATTGACAAATCGGTTTTGGCCAGACAAGTTCACTATACGGGTCTACTATCATCGCACTGTTAATGCAGTTTTAAGTTCTTGTGTAGCTGCTATTTGGCAGCCGCTACGACAAACCGCCCGTCCCGGATCTGATATTCCCGGTTGCACAAATTCTGCATGAACGCCAGGTCGTGGAAGATGCCGAGCATCGTCGTTCCTTCCTTCATCAGCTGCTCGATCAGCATCTTCACTTTGATCTTGGAAGCGTGATCGAGGCTTGCCGTCGGTTCGTCCAGCAGCAGCAGTCTCGGACGCTTCACCATCGCTCTTGCGATGTTCAATCGAAGCTTCTCCCCTCCGGAGAAGGTAGCAGGGTAGCTGTCCCATAAGCTGCGGTCCAATTCGAAATGATCCAGCATGCTCTCCGTCTCGCGCTCGGCGAACGCGGCCTCATGGCCCATCTCCACAATCGCGTGCCGGACGAGCTCCCTCGCCGTCGTACGGGGCATCACATTCAAAAATTGCGAGACGTAGCCAATTTCGTATTTGCGCAAATCGATGATCGTCCGCTCGGATGCGTGAGCCAGATCGATCGTCCCGAAACGTTTGGAGTGGTACCAAATATGGCCCGCTTGCGGCAAGTAGGTGCGATGGATACATCGGAGCACCGTCGATTTGCCGCTGCCGCTTTTGCCGGTAATGCCGACAAACTCGCCTTCCTTTAAGAAAAAGCTCACATCGTCGATCGCCTTGATCTGTTTGTTCAAGTTATGCAGGGTGAACGATTTGGACAAATGCTCGATCGTCAGGATGTTTTCCACGGTATCCCCCCTTTTTCAGATTCTGTAATTGGTTTTCTGAATCAGCTTGCCGTCCACGAACACGGCCGTGATGACCGGGAAATCGGGTTCGATCTTCTCGATGATGAGAAGGTCCGCTTTCTTCCCTTCGCGGATGGATCCGATTTCCCCATCCATATTGACGGCTCTTGCCGGATGAAGGGAGACCATCTTGAACATGTCGACCAAGTCTCTCTTGCATTGATTAGCCAAATAAAAGACGGCGTGCAGCATCGCGGCCGGATAATAATCGCTGCATAGAATGTCGATGCTGCCGTGATCGACCGCTTCCGCCGCCGACAGGTTGCCGCTGTGCGAACCTCCCAAAATGACATTCGGCGCGCCCGCTACCGTGTACATCCCCATTTCCTTGGCTTTCTTGGCAATCTCGAGGGTAATCGGGAATTCGCTGATGACGGTGCCGAAGCTTTTCACCAGCTCCAGCTTTTCGAGCGAATCGTCGTCATGGGAGGCAATGGCAATCTGATTTTCCATAGCCAGCCGGGCGATTTCGCGGATGCCTTCCTCGGTCAATTTGGGCTTGATCTGATGGTTCGCGATGATCTCGTCGATGCCTTCGTCCGATAAGTCGTGGTAGCCCTTAACGGTTTTCTTGTACACTTCCAGATCCCTGTATTGTCCTTGCCCCGGCGTATGATCCATGAACGAGATCAAGTGAACTTTCTTTTCGGCGATATAGCTCTTGAGATTGTCGATCTCGTCCATGTTGTCGATCTCGAATCTTGCGTGAAACCGGTGGCGCACCAGATGCTTGCTCGTATGGGTCTGATCGATCAAATCGATCAATTTCCTGACATTCTCCGGCTCGCGGATCGGCCGGTACTTGTAATCGACGGATTTGAAAATCGACAGCGAGTGGTACATCGTCGTAATGCCGTGGGAGATCAGTTCCTTCTCGGTTTCTCTCAGACTCAGGCGAAAATCGATCAGAGAGGTCGGTCTCGGAGCCGTCATATGCTCGATGTAATCGGAATGAATATCGATGAACCCCGGGGAAACGTACCCGCCGGCCGCATCGATGATTTCCGTCTGTTCATCCGGTATGATCGCTCCCCGAAAGGCGATCCGCGCGATCCGGTCTCCTTTGATGAAAAGATCGAAGCCTTCCAGAATAGCCTCTTCCGTTATAATTCGTCCGTTCGTGATCAGATACATAGGCCACCTCCATCTATGGATGAACTAGAGCAGGGAATGAACGAGCTGCTGCGTATACGCATGCTGCGGATCTTCGAGAATTTGATCGGTCAAGCCCTGCTCGACCACCCGGCCGTCCAGCATCACCATCGTGCGGTCCGCCAGCATGCGGATGACGCCCAAATCATGCGAAACAAGGAGCATGCTGATGTTTAGTTCCCTTTGCAAATGCTTGATCAAATCGAGAACGTTCGCTTGCACCGACAAATCGAGCCCTGTCGTCACCTCGTCCAGAAGCAGAATCGGCGGGTTGTTGGATAACGCCTTGGCGATTTGCACCCGCTGCTGCATGCCTCCGGAGAAGTTTTTCGGCGCTTCCTTCATCCGGTGTACGGGAATATGGACCCGCTCGAGCAGCTCGGTTCCCCGCGCTTCCATCGCCCCTACATGCCGGTTGCCGGCTGCGATCATCTTCTCGGCGATGTTGCCGATGGACGTAAACCCCATTCTCAGTCCCAGAACCGGATTCTGATAAACCTTGCCCATCAGATGATTGCGGATAAATCTTTTTTGCTGGGGAGACTCGGCGAACATATTGCTCGCTCCCTCTTTGTAGGCTTGAAGGTAAGCTTCGCCGCTCGTCGCTTCCTGATCGAAATACATGCACCGCATCAGCGTCGACTTGCCGCTGCCGCTTTCGCCTACGATGCCCAGCACTTCCCCGGGATACAGCTCGAACGATAGATTTTGACAGGCGTATACGGTGCCGCATGCCGGACAGTAATTTTTGTCAAGCTTTCGGTCGGCCTCGCTGCCGCAGCGCTCGCATCCGTTTCCGAATCGCTTGTTCAGATTTTGGACAGTTAGGATCGGTGCTGCAAATTCCCCCATCATACGCCACCTCTTGATAAGGACTTCTGATTCATTCGGCTTAAACAGTAGCTTGTGTCATTGCACTGGTAATAGGTGACGCCTGCATCCGGATCGAATAGTTCGTCCATGAAGGACTCAACGGCTCCGCATTGCTTGCAGGATTTGCCGTGAAATGATTCCGCCCGGAAGGGGACGTCCTCGAACGATAAGGATACGACCTTCGTATAGGGAGGAACCGCGTAAATTTTTTTCTCCCGGCCCGCACCGAGCAGAATCAACGCCTCGGAGCTATGCAGCTTCGGATTGTCGAACTTCGGAATGGGGCTCGGAGCCATGACGTACCGGTCATGCACCATGACGGGGTGATCGGCGCCGGTCGTCATATTCCGGTATTTCATGATCTGCTCGAACAGCGTCAGCCACGCTCCGCTGTAATCTTTTTCCCCGTGCAGCTTCTTCGTCTCCAGCTCGCTCGATTCATGCATCCGCAGCGGCTCCGGCATCGGCACCTGCAGAACGAGAATTTGGCCCGGCTTGAGCGGAACCTCGGGAACGCGATGCCGCGATTGGATCAGGGTCGCTTCCGAAGTCTCGTCAACAGTTTGGACGCCGGTCGTTTTGCGGATCAGTTTTTTGATGCTGACCGCATTGACGGATTCATCCGAGCCTTGGTCAATCACTTTGAGAACGTCGTTCTTCCCGATCAGGGATAGCGTGAGCTGAAGCCCGCCGGTGCCCCATCCCCGCCCGATCGGCATTTCTCTTGAGGCGAACGGGACCTGATAGCCCGGAATCGCGATGGCTTTCAAGGTCGCTCTCCGGATTTCCCTCTTGGAGCCTTCATCAAAAAAAGCAAAGTTATAGTGGATTTGCATCGGCTACACCTCTTGGTCTTCCAAGGTTTGGACTTGCTTCGTCTTGCGGACGTCGTTCAGCTTCGACTGGAAGGTGACGTAGTGCGGCATTTTCAAGTGGGAAATGAAGCCCGTCGATTCCACCGAATCGATATGGTAAAGCACGAACTCCTCGTTCTGGGTCGGCAGGCTGCGGTCGCCCTTCTCCAAACTTTTATCCAGAATGCTCATGGCGATGGCTTTCGTCTCGTTCTGTCCGAAGCAAAGCCCGTAGCCGAACTCGAGCTCCAGCTCTTGCCTGCCTCTTTCCTTCTCGACGGCTGCCGGAATGAGCATCTCCACTTCCGTTACCTTGACGTCCCCGATAAAGTAAGCTTCGTCCTCGTCCTCGGACGGCTTCAGCGGGCTGTCGATATAGATCGGCAGATGGCCGACGCGCAGCTCTCCGACGGTAGGATGAACATTTCCGTACCCGCGAATGACCGCATACGCCATCGAGGTAACCGCCCCCGTCTGCCCTCTGGTCAAAATTTGCAGCTTCTGGCTGCGGCTCGCCGGAAACGTCAGGCTCCGTCTCGTGACATCGTCCGGTTCCCGGGCATCGAGCGGGCAATCGGCTACGAGCCCTTCTCTGCGCAAATAATCGAGCACTTTGGGCAGCCGGACCAATTCGGTATCGCTATCGGTATAGGCAGCGTGACCGTCCTGCTCCGCACCGTCTCCATGTGCGAATTCCTGCAGCCATTCCATAACCGCCGCTTCCGTTTCTTCGACCAAGTCGAAATCGAGCAGCCGATGGCTGTAATCCGTTGAGGCGCCGAGAATTTGCCCGCCCGGAATATCCTTGAAGCTGGCGGAAATCCTTCTTTCCACGAGCATCTCCTCGGAAACGACCGTTCTCGAATAATGCTTCCGGGGCAGCGTGGATCGGTACGCCCGGAGCAAAAAGACCGCTTCCTCCGGATTGCCCTCCGCTTGCTTGACGGCGATCGCCGCCAGCGTTTCGCTGTACAGACTGCTTTCCGACATGACCTGATCGATCAAGCCTCTCATGCCGCCTTCGATCTGCCCGATGTCAAGGATCGCGCCGTGCTTGACTCTCTCGTACCGGATTCGCTTGAGCGACTCCTCGATGGCGGACGTTCCGCCCTTTACCGCTACGTAGCCCATTTACTTAACCTCCCCTTTCGAGACCTGCGTCGTCCTCGGCAAGCAGAGGAGGCGATGGTCCGTATCGACGAAGAGAAGATCGATGCCAAGCGGATACTCGGCGTTTCGCTCCGCGCGGATCTCCACCCAGTCCGCTTGCATGTTCACCTGAGCGAAGCAGGCGTCTTCGATGCCGGGTCCGGTCAATCGCAAAGCGTCTTCGCCCGTTCCGGTCAGCGACTCCGACTCGACGACGACCGTCGCCGAATGGTGAGGATCGAGCAGATCCCCGATTTTGGCCCCTTCGAGCGCGCTCCGCAGATCGTCCGACGCCGCATCCTGCAGGACAAACACATAATCCGCCTGCTCCGCTTCCGCCGCTCTGGCATAGGTTAACTGATTGAACAGGTGCGTTACTTCGGCCTCCTTGGCGGATATAACCTTGAAGGAGACCTCCGTGTCCAGCAGCATCATGGCGATCAGCAGCGTCGAAGGAAAACAGCCGGCATCCTTGCCGAGCTTGCCCGCCTCTTCGGCCAGATCCGCAATGACGCCAGGCCTCGACATGGCATCCACCACTTTCCGGTAAGAAGTCTGTATATCGTGAACCAGATCCAGCTTCATCCAATCCGCTCCCTTCAGTCCGTGTCCATCGTTTCAAAATTGACTTTGGTCCTGAGCACGCCTGCGGCGAACGCTTTCCGCTCCTCCGCGATTCTGCCCGCTTCGGACAGCAGCGCTTCCGTCCAAGCCGCCGTTTCCTTAAGTCCGGCTTCGTAGGCGGCGTCAATAACGGCCAGATCGTAGGCGCGCTCCGGCTCGTCGCCCTTCAAGATGCCTACGCCGATCCGTCCGCCGATCCGGACCTTGCATTCCGTGACCAGCACCTCGCCCAGGTAGAACAAGCTTTTCTGCGCGGTTTCTCTTACCTTGACCATGACCAAGCCGTGATTCGGCTCCTCTACCGTCGTCACTTCATGCCGTTCCTTGATTTCTTGCGCCAATGCGGCCGCGACCGCGCCGGAACCGTTAATCAAAATTTCCGTCCTTTGCTTGCGTTTCATGCCGGACCTCCTTGCGTCTATGTGCGATTCCTTCCGAAACAAGACCCACTATATCTTGTTGCCAATCGGGCGGATGTTAAGATTGCGTTAAAGTACATAAGTGAAGAAATCTCCCCGGTACAAAATCCTCGAATACTCCAGCGTCTTTCCCGTACGATGATCCGCAAGCTCCGATTCCAGCACTAACAGCGGGATCAGGCTCGAGCACGCGAACAGGTCCCGTTCAAACTTGGAAGGATAGGTTACGCTAAGCAGCGTTTGTGCGGAACGAGGCTCCGTATAGCCCCTGTCCCTGTAAAACTCGAACATCGAGGTGATCGCTCTCCCGGTCCGTTCGATATCCTCAAACAGCGCTTCCGCCACATACGAAATGTGCAGGGCAATCGGTACGGAATCGATGATTCGCAGCCTGCCCACTTTAAAGACCCGTTCCCTCTCTCCCGCGCCTAGTGCCTGATAAATTTTGTCGTTGTATTCGATCGGCTCGCAAAACATATTTTTGGACTGGCAGTCGTAGCCCAGCTGCAGCATCTTCTTGCTGAAGCTTTCGTTGCCGTACAGCATTAACGGAATGCGCTGGTGCCGGTCCTTGACGAAGCTGCCTTTCCCTTGCTTGGAATAAATGTAGCCGAGCTCCTGGAGCCGCTCGTACGCTTTCCGCGCCGTGATCCGGGGAACCCGGTACAGATCCGCAAGCTCGTTCTCGGACGGCAGTTTATCGTCGGCCTCGTACTTGCCTGACTGAATGTCCGCAATCAGGCGATCCATAATATCCATCTCTTCGGACATGCCGGTCCGCCTCCCAACGCGCTCAGCTGTATGTTTCGATAAAGCGTTCCATATCGTTCAGTTCGAAGAAACGTTCCTCCAACACCTCGCGCGGCCAGTCCCACCAGGCGATTTGCAGCAGCTTATCGACGATTTCCTTGGGGAACCTCGTTCTGATCGGCTTGGCGGGAACGCCCACCACAATCGTATAGGGCTCTACATCCTTCGTTACGACCGAGCCCGAGCCGATGACCGCTCCGGTACCCACGTTGACGCCTTTCATCACGATGGCTCCGTGCCCGATCCACACATCGTGGCCGATCGTGACCCGGTTCCCGCGGCGCCAGTTGAAAATATCCTCGTCGTCCGTTTCCGCAAATCCGAAAGCCGCTCTGCGGTAAGTCATATGGTGCTGCGTGACGCGATCCATCGGATGGTTGACGGGATTGATGCAAACGTGGGACGCGATCGAAGTAAACTTCCCGATCTCGCTGTAGTTGATCGTCACGTCGTCCATCGTATAGGTATAATCGCCGATCTTCGTTTCCACGATCTGGTTGAATGGCCCGATCGAGGTCCACTCTCCGGCGAAGCTGCCCTCCATTCGGCTGGTTTCGTGAATGCTGGGCTCCGGTGAAAGCTTCGCGTGTGCTCCGGGCTGATGAATAGGGCGCATAACGTAACAGCTCCTTAACGTAGTGAATTTCCAATCCGGATTTCTTTGCGTTTCAGTAAATCATGCACGCAGACTAGACCCGGGCTTTTGCTGCCCAGCGTCACAAACTTCTCTCCATAGAACCCGTGAAAATCCGATCCGCCCGTTACGACCAAATCGTATTCCAGCCCATATTCCTGCGCCTTCACTTCGTCATCCGGTCCATGCAGCGGGTGCCAGGCTTCGATTCCCTGGAGACCACTCTCCACCAGCTCCGGCACGGCGTCGAAATTGCCGTACTGTCCGGGGTGCGCAAGCACGGGGACTCCTCCGGCCTGCCGGATCGCCGCAATGGCGGCGCTTGCCTCCACATACTCCAACGGCATATAGGCAATGCCCGGCTCCGCCCCGTTCCGGCCGCGGGAAAACAGCTTTTTGTACAGCTCGCCGTAAATGGTCGACGTGTAGCCCTGCTTGATCAGCGCATGCATAATGTGCTGCTTATAAATGCCTGTGCCGCCTTCGGCAAGCTTCATGACCTGCTCCAAGGTGATCGAGTAGCCCGCCTCGATCAGCTTATCGATCATGATCAAGCTGGCCTCGTGGCGTTTAACCAGCAGCGGGCTGCATAAAGCTTCAAGCGCGGCATGCCCCGGTTCGATAAAATAGCCGAGCATATGCACCCTCGTTTGCCGCTTGAAATCGTAGGCCGATATTTCAATGCCGGGAATGATTTCGATGCCTCGTTCCTTCCCCAGGCTCATCATTTCCGCTAGGCCGCCTGTCGTGTCATGATTGGTGACCGCCAGATGGCTGATTTTTTCTTTCAAAGCTAATTCCAGCACCTCCTCGAAGGTAAAGGAACCGTCGGATCGTTTCGTATGGCAATGCAGCTCGACTTTCATAAGGGAACCTCCTGGGGATAAACGGCTTCGCCGTCTTTTAGACGAGCGCGTTTGCCGAGAAATGGAACAATCAGCGGAGATATACTTTCTGACATTTTGGAATCATTCGGATGGGATAGAACCGATTACGGAGTCACCGCTTGATGACCACGGCCTTAGTCTAACTTGATGCCAAGTGACAAGGGTTAAAGCACTGTAAACGGGATGTTAAGAAAATGTAAGGGGCTATGGAAGAACGAGAAAAAACCCTTCTGCAACGGTTTGCAGAAGGGCTTTTTACCATTAATTTCAACCCGGCTTCTTCGGTAAATTGACTTGAAGCTACCCTTGCTATTGCTGGAAACCGGCTTCCCGCCGAATGTTCGAGGCATTAGACGACGCCAGGGGCTGCTAAATGTCCGAATATCCGAAAAACTACCGGATTAGACGACGCGAAAGACTTCTATTTTGCTGGAAACCAGCTTGCCTCGCCTGTTCGAGGCATTTAGACGACGTCAGGGGCTGCTGATTTCCCGGATATCCAGAAAATTGCCGGATTAGACGACGCGAAAGACTTCTATTTGCTGAAAACCGACTGGTTGTTCGAGGCATTTAGACGACGCTAGGACTGCTGATTTCCCGGATATCCGGAAAAATTGCCGGACTACACCCAAATTGCCGGATTACACCCAAATAGTGAACTTTGCTTCACTATTACTGAACCCAAGTTCACTAATCCTCTCCGCAGACGCTCGCTGCAAGCCGATAGTGAATCTAGCTTCACTATTAGTGAACGAAACGGCAAAATAGCGACGTCTGCTTCACTATCCGCAGATAAAGGTTGCTCGCACGCCCGAATAGTGAAGTTTGCTTCACTATTACTGAACCCAAGTTCACTAATCCTCTCGCAGATGCTCGCTTTTAGAGCGATAGTGAATCTAGCTTCACTATTAGTGCGTGTTTAAAAAGACCACTTTTCAGAACCGAGAAGGTTGGATGAATCCGAGTAAATCCCCCGCAAAGTGAAGCTAATCTACGTAGCTTATTCCGATTACTTTGCGGGGAGCCCCGAGGAACGAGGACACGGAGCGTAGGCAAAACCTACGTGAGTACCTACAAACTTTCCGGAGGAAAGCTGCTTCGGAAGCATACGCGTTACCGGATGAATGCAAGATTCGATGTCGAATAAACCACTGTTCTGCTTATCAAAAGGGGGCTTTTTAAACAACCTCTATTAGTGAACGAAACGGCAAAATAGCGACGTCTGCTTCACTATCCGCAGATAAAGGTTGCTCGATTAGACGACACGAAAGACTTCTATTTTGGTGGAAACCGACTGAAACCAGCCTGTTCGAGGGATTTAGACGACGCCAGGGACTGCTAATTTCCTGGATACCCGTAAAACTGCTGGCATGCCGCTCAGCCCTTTTTAGTCAAAATTCCGCCTGCATCCACCTCCGTCCTCAAGGATGATTGGTTGGGCCTTTATCATTTGGACGGCCCTTTCAAATCCTTAACCTCCAGCACTGTAAAGGATGTTAACTTTCTATAATCTAAGAAAAAGGCTACCCCGCCAGGCATGATGATTGCCTGGAAGAATAGCCCTCCGATCGTTCTACAGCGTAAGCACGATATGATGCACCTGACCGTCATCGCTCAATCGGACGAAAGGGCCGTCCTCCGCATGATGATCGTTCAGGCCGATTTCCTGCCCGTCGATCGTCAGCGCGGTTTGGCCGACGGACTTGCGCGACGGATTTTGGACGTCGATGCGATACTCCGCGCTCCCGAACCGGTAGCTGACGGAGAACGACGGCCATTCGCTCGGGATGCACGGGCGAATGAACAACCGGTCGCCCCTGCGGCGCAAACCGAGAATCCACTCGATGCCCGCTTGATACATCCAGCCGGACGCGCCGGTATACCAGGTCCAGCCGGCATGTCCTTTATGCGGCTCCTCCGTGTAAATATCGGCCGCCATGACATAAGGCTCGCCGAAATATTTCCGGACCTCCGCAGGCGTTCTCGCGTGCATGATCGGGCTGAGCATATGGAACAGCTCGAACGCCTTGTCTCCGTTGCCAAGTCCGCACCAAGCGACGATGCTCCAGATGACGCCGTGCGTGTATTGGCCCCCGTTCTCCCGGATGCCGGGCGGATACCCCTGAATGTATCCGGGGCTCGGATCCGTCCGGTTGAACGCCGGTGTCAATATATGCGCGACGGACAAACTGCGGTCCACAAGCTCGCGATCGAACGATCGCATGGCCTGCAGCGCTCTGTCCGGCGGCGCCATCCCGGAGATGACGGACCAGGACTGGGCGATGGCATCGATCCGGCACTCCGCATTGCGGACGGAGCCGAGCCAGCGTCCGCCGTCGGTGAAGGCGCGCCGGTACCACTGCCCATCCCAGCCGCTTTCGTTGAGGGAAGCCGTCAGTTTCTCTCTGGCGCTCCGGTACCGGTCGGCCAAGTCCCGCTTGCCCCGGCGCTCGCACAACTCGGCGAATCCGCGCAGAACGTCGCCTAAGAACCAGCCGAGCCAAACGCTTTCGCCGCGTCCTTCCGGGCCGATATGGCTCATCCCGTCGTTCCAGTCGCCGATTCCGATCAGCGGCAGCCCATGCTCGCCAAAACGCAAGCTGCGGTCCAGCGCGCGCACGCAATGCTCGAAAACGGTGCCGCTCCTTCCGGATAAGACGGTCGGCTCATAACGTTCATGCTCCTTTTCGTCCAGCGGATCGCTATGAAGGAACGGAACGGTTTCGTCCAGCACGCTTTCGTCTTCGGTATGCTCCAGATATCGGACAACGGCATAAGGCAGCCACAGCAAGTCGTCCGAAAAACGGGTACGGATGCCGCGATGTGTCTCCTCGTGCCACCAGTGCTGCACATCGCCTTCTTCGTACTGATGGGCCGCATGGAGCAAAATTTGCGCCCGCGTCAGCTCGGGACGGCTGTGCAACAGCGCCAGAGAGTCCTGCAGCTGGTCGCGGAAGCCGTATGCGCCGCCCGCCTGATAGAAGGCGGTACGGGCCCACATCCGGCAGGCCAACGTCTGATACAGCAGCCAGTTGTTTAGCATTACGTCCATTTCCGGGCAAGGCGTCGATACGGTAATCGTGCCGAGCACCCCGTCCCAAAATCGGCCGATATCCTCGAGCGCCTGCTCGCAAGCGCGCGCTTCCCGGTATTTACCCGCTAACCGGGCAGCCGATTCGCCGGAATCGCCGCAGCCGAGCAAAATGTAAACGGTCAGCTCCTCATTCGGCTCGACCGTGAACTTGGCCTGCACCGCACCGCACGAGTCGTACGAGGCTCCGGCAGATCCCGACAGCTGCAGCCGGCTCATCGCCGCGGGCGCTTCGAGCGTACCGACGCGTCCGAGAAACTCCAGGCGATCGCCCGTCCAGCTTCGTTCCGCAAACGGAGCGGCGGCATCCGACAAAGTACCTTCTTCCGCCCTTCCCATCGGGTTCGCCCGATGGCCAGCCTCCGCCGTTCCCGCCATCTCCGGCGGAACATCCCCTTCATCCGCCGCCGCTCTATTTCTTTGCGGATTGACGGTCAAGAAGGCCGTCGCATCCCGGAACGTCTCCTGATAAGCATTCCGAGCCAAAAGGACGCCATTCCGGTCATCCCAATCCGTGACGATGTACGAAGCGTTCCCGTCCCGGTGCACGCCCAGTACCCATTCGGCATAGTAAGTGATGGACAGCTTGCGACGCTCGGGCGTCGTATTGCTCAACCGCAGCCGGATGATTTTGACGGGATCGTCCAGCGGAACAAACACGGTCATGTCCTGCTGAAGGCCGTGGCTTTCATGCTCATAACGCGTATACCCGCGCCCGTAGGACGCCATATAGGACGAGGTCATCCGCATGCGTTCCGGTACCGTCTGCCAGTACTCGCCGCTTTCTTCATCGCGCAAGTAGCAAACTTCCCCCGGCGGGTCCAGTGCGGGATCGTTCGACCACGGCGTCAGCTTGCACTCCCGGCTGTTGCGCCACCAGGTATAGCCGGTGTAGAGCTCGGACGTCAAGCAGCCGAAGCTCGGATTGGCCATCACGTTAATCCAAGGGGCCGGCAAATAGCTGCCGTTCTTCAACACGATCCGGTACTCCCTGCCGTCCGGCGAGAAGCCCCCCCAGCCGTTGTCGAACAGGGTATCACCCCGATCGGCCGCATGGACGGCGGCGAAGCGGTTCGGCGGAGCCGTAACCGGGAACGGTTCCCCGGCCGCAAGCTCGCGGCTGGGACCCGCCCCTTTAAGCTGCGCCCTCAAGCTTGGGCCGTCCGCCCGCAGCACCACGCGGGATACTGCGAACAACAGCGCCTTATCCTCCTCCGGCAGCTGGGCGGCAGCTACGAGGTGCACGCCGCCTTGTCCCGGCTGCGGCCGTCCCGCGATTTGCTCCGCCGTTCGGCGGAGGGCATCCTGCAAATCCTGCTGATACCCGCCCGCCGACTCGTTCATCACGACAAGATCGAAGAGCAGCCGGTTATGGCGCAAATATTCATAGCTGGCGAGCAGCTTCGCGACAAACGGAAGATTTGCCGTATCCGAGATCCGTACAAGGATGACGGGCCGGTCGCCGGAGACGCCGTGCGCCCACAGTCCTTGCTGCCCTTTGACGTTTGCGGCGATGCCGGTTTTGCGCTCCTCCCGCAGCGGGGACGTGTACAGCACGCGTCCCGCAAGCAGCTGAAAAACGGCCAAATCGGCGGTTGTGATGTGAAGATGCTGCAGGTCGATCTGACTCCGGGTCCACGCCAGCTGAAACGTCCGCTCCGCCTGTTCGTCCTGCGCCAGCTGCCGGACGGTCTCGACCGACTGCTCCTTCGTCTCCGCGACGCCGGTAACGGCGATCAGCTTGACGCTTGCTCCGGGCTGGATGCTCAATCGCCGCCGCATAATAAACGCGGGATCGGCTACGGAGCCTACCGTGCCGCCAAGCTTGGACTCGAGCCCGCAAGGCTTCGACAACGTGTACCCCCTGCCGATGAAACGAGCCCGGTCCGTCTCGAATTCCGCTGGACCCAGCTCGCCGTCCCCTTCCACCGATAACGTATGGAACGCCCAAACGGCTTTCTCGCCGGCATTGCGGGGACGCTTGCGGGCAAGCAGACATTCCGCGCCGGACTCGTACTCCGTTTCGATAAACAGCTTGGTGAACGCCGGGTGGGCTTTATCGGCGTCCTGGGGCGCTAACGCGATTTCGAGGAACGTCGTCACCTCGATGATCCGCGCCTCGCTCCCTGCGTTGGACAGCGTCAGCCGCCGCACCTCCGCGTTCGATTCCGGCGACACCGTAATGTCGAGCGTCGTCTTCACTTCTCCGTCCTCGCGCAAGAACGTCGTGCGCTCTTGCAAGAACTGCACACGCTGCGCCGCGGACGGTACGCGGCACGGCTGGAAGGACGGAGACCAGATCCGGTCGTTCGCCACATCCCGGATATACATATAGCTTCCCCAAGGGTCCGCGACCGGATCTTCCCTCCAGCGCGAAACTGCGAGGCCTTCGTACCGCAGGAACCCGCTCCCGCTATTCGTCGTTACGGTCGTGAACGCCCCGTTCGAATGGACGTTCACCTCGGGCACAGGCGTATGCGCCGAAACGTATTCGCGCAGCGGGGCAGTCCGGGACGGCGCCGGCTTGGTCATACGCGCCTTTCCGGTCAGCTCCCGCTTCATGACGGAATCCCGCGGCGGAACACGCTCGATCAGCAGAAGCTCCGCCGCCTGCACCCTTTTGTCCCGATGAAAGTGATCGTACATCTTCACCGGCAGCAGCATATTGGCAATCGTCAGCAGGCTCATCCCCTGGTGATGCGCCATGAAGCTGCGGATTACTTTGCAGGTTTCGCCTTCCGGCATTCTTAGCGCCGTAAAATCGATCGCCTCATAGAACCCGTACCGGCCGCGTGCGCCAAGCTCCTCCATCCGGCCCAAATCATGCAATCCTTCGCGAACGGCAAACGGGAGAGCCATAATCGTCGCGTAAGGCGACAGCACCAGATCCTCCTCGAGTCCGCGCTTGAAGCCGAGGCCCGGCACGCCGAAAGCCCGGTACTGGTAATTCATCGCGTAATCGTATGCGTAATAGCCCGACTCCGAAATGCCGAACGGAACGCCGCGTTCTCGGGCGTAGCCGATTTGCCTTTTGACGACCCCGCGGTACGTGCTTTCCCATACGGTGTTGCGGTACGTGCGCATGATCAGCCACGGCATCATATATTCGAACATCGTTCCGGACCACGAGACCAGCGTCGTGTGACCGCCTTGGTTTTTCACGGTGCGGCCGAGCGTCAGCCAGTGGGATACGGGGATTTGGCCCAGCGCGATCGCCACAAAGCTGGTTTGTCTCGCCTCCGAAGCGAGCAAGTCGTAAAGAATCGTGTCGCGCTCGCCGGCAGCGGCATGAAACCCCAGCGTGAAGAGCTTCGCCTTACCGTCATAGAGCGGCCGAAAATCGGTCGACACGATCAAACGCTCAAGACGAGCAAGCAGTTGATAGCCGCGCATAAGCGGGGATTCCGAAAAACCCGTTTTCCTCCTCTGCGAGGTCCGGTTACCTTCATTCTCGGGCGATTGTCCGGGGATCATCTTCTCAAGCTCGACGGCAAACTCGACGTCAAGCCGTCCGTTTATTCCCGCAGCCGTAAGACTCGTTTTCCTGTCCAGCGCGAAATCCGTTTCTAGCCAGCGCGCCAGCCCCTGCTTGACCGTCATCAAGCTCGCCACAAAATTGCCGGAATCGACCGTGGAGACGTACGCCGGCGGCAGGGTTTGAAGGCTGACGGTATCGTACCAGTTGTACAGATGACCGTTCCATTTGTCCAACCGTTCCACGGTGGCGACGGTGCGCTCCAAGCGCTCCACGAGCTCCGGCGTATCGATAAATTCGAACTCCCGGGCAGCCAGAGCCGCCGTCAGCAAAAAGCCGATATTCGTAGGCGACGTGCGGTGCGCAACCCCTTTCGGCGGCTCGATTTGTACGTTGTCCGGGGGCAAATAGTTATCCTTAGATCCGGCATAATCCTCGTAAAACGACCAGATTTGCTGCGCCAGCACGCGCAATTGCTCCTGCTCCGCCGCCGTGAGCGACTGCTCGTACTCCGGCACTGGCTTGTCCAGCCAGCGGACGGCAAGGGGCGCCAGCGCCCAAAACAGCCCTAACGCCAGGCCGAACCCCCTAATGGAGGGTTGGGTCTGCATAGCCGCTGCAAGCGCAAAGAGAACAATCAAAACGAAACCGCCGCTCAAGCCAATCATCGACGGCTGGCGTTGTCCCCGATTGCCGCGCTCGATATGCGAGGAACTGGTCCATTCGAGCAGGCGCCGCTTGCTGACATACAGCCGGTACAGCGTTCTCCCGATCGCATCGAGCAGTACCGCGCTTTGAAAAGGCAGCGTCCAGACGCCGAGCAGCACTTGCCCGGCCGAAGCCAGCAGCCTGCGGGGATGCCGGCTCGCGTGCCGCAGCAGGAAAAGCTGACGGATCAACGGCAGCAGCATCGTGGCGAGCACGGCGGCAAGCCAGCGGCCCGGGGAGCCCGGAAGCACCGTCACGGCAAGCAGCAGCAAAACGAACGAAACAGGCGGCAGCAGACTGCGGCGCAAATTGTCAACGATCTGCCAGCGCGTCAGAAAAGACAGATCGACCGGGCTTAGCGCCCCTCGGCGGTCGCATACTTTTGAGAACAGCCAGCAAAGGAGCTGCCAGTCCCCCCGCACCCATCTATGCATGCGCTTTTGGTAGGCGATATAGGTAGACGGATGATCATCGATCAGTTCCACGTCCGACAGCAGCGCGGCGCGCAAAAATCCGCCTTCCAGCAGATCGTGGCTAAGCACCGTGTTATCGGGGATCCGCTCGCAGAGCAGCGCGGCAAACACATCGACGTCGAAAATGCCTTTTCCCGTAAAAATCCCCTGCGACAGCGCATCCTGATAAGGATCGGAAGCGGCGAACGCATACGGATCCGAGCCCGGCTCCGACCCGTAATAAGCGAGCCGCGACTTCATCGCCGACTCGTGCCTGATCCCGATCCGCGGCTGCAGCACGCCGTATCCTTCCACGACGCGGGTTCGCGCGGCATTCAAACGCGGCCGGTTATACGGCAAATGCAGCGTGCCGATCATTCTTTGAGCGCTTCCCATCGGGAGACGGGTATCGGCGTCCAGCGTAATGATGTAACGGATGCGCGGCAGCACGCTCTCATCGCCCAGCATAACGTCATAGCTCGTTTCCGTGCTGCCCTTCAGCAGCTCGACGAATTCGACCAGTTTGCCGCGTTTGCGTTCCCAGCCCATAAATACGCCTTCGCTGCCATTCCACTGCCTGCGGCGCTGATAGAAATGAAACGTCGTCCCGTCTGGGCCGGCATACATCCGGTTTAGCGAGCCGATTTTTTCCTTCGCGTAGGCCATCAGCTTCTCGTCTTCGGGAAGCTTCTCCTCGGAGGCATCGGTATTATCGCCCAGCAGGGCGTAATGGATGTTCGGATCGCGGTTGGCCAAGTAATGGAGCTCCAGACGGTCCGCAAGCTCCTCCACTTCTTCGGGCGAAGACCAGATCGCAGGAATGACGACCATCGTGGCCGCTTCTTCCGGAACCCCGTCCGAGAAATCATAGCGCAGCAAAAGCCTTGGGCGGCATACGCGCTCAATGCCGTAGTGAAGCCAGGTCACTACCCACTCGCTTACCGGGAAGGCCAGCGCCGCTATAACCGCAACCCAACCCAGGGGCGTAATCGCGCGGCCGCCGCCGATCCACAAGGCGGAGACAAGCAGCACGAGCGCAAACAACACGGCGAGCGAGGCAAAATAAGCGCCGGAAGCCCTGCGTGAAATGCCGGTTTCCGGCAAATCCCGCACCTTGCTGCATAGACGCAGCGACTGCACCAACTTTCGAATGCCGTCCGGCTCGAATACATAATACGCGACGAATGCCGAGCGGGGCATGTCATCCGTTATGGACGGATGCGAAATGGATGCAGCCTCTTGAGCGAGGCTGGCCGTTTTTTCGCCGGCGATGGCGCCTTGTCGGGGGCTCGAACCGCCGTCGTTCGTACCCGCCTCCGTTCCGGCTCCCTTCCCGGTGTTTCCGGAGAGCCGGCTCTGCTCTTCCCGCGCGAGTGCGACCGCTTGACCGGCGACCAGGCTTTCGGGCACGCGCATGCGGCGAGCCATTGCCTCTATGCGGTAAAGAAGTTCGTTCCTGCTTCCCGAATCCAGCCGGGCGTACACGCCCGTCGCTTCCTGACGCAGCGTCCGATCCAGCAAGCTGATCCTTTCGAACATCGCGTTCCAGTCGAGACGCTCGTTTTTGCGCAAGCTCGTGATCGCATTCCCCGCCGTCACCTGATAAGCGGCCTGAAGCTGATGCTCGTAGGATACGATGCGATCGAGGTCTTCCGAGCCATTCTCGAATTGGCAGGCGAGCCACTCCCGCACGGCTGCGGAATCGTCGGCCCATTCCCTCAGGTGACCGATCAAATGCGCGATCCACGGCCCGGATAGCGGAGCCGACTGCCCCGCCGCTTCCAATTCGGCGCCGACGGCTTCCTGTGTCAGCTGGGACGGCTCGATCCGCGAGAGCAGCCGTTCCACCTCTATGCAAACCTCGCGGCGCTCGCGAACGCGCATCATCGTTTCCGACAGCTTTCCGACCAGCACCACCCTAAGAATCAGCGGGAGGAACCACGTCTCGGCAAGCGTCAGGACGGATACTTCCTGGTAGGCGTTTATATAGGAAACGAAGGATTCCTCCTGCAGCACGCCGTCGACCTGCCCCAAATAATCCTCGCCTATCGCTTGAATGCGCAGGCTCCCGTTCTCCCTAATCCGCGGCAAATGAACAAGCGAACGATTCGCCAAACGTTCTCTAACCTCGAGCGCCTGCTCCTCGATAAATTCGGCGTTATCCAGCAGCCATTCTTCCGCAGGCTGCGCGCAGCCCGCCGAACGATCCTGCAGCGACGCGACGAACGCTCTTAATTGTTCGATATTTGCGGCAAATTGCGTATCGATATAGGTCGGCCGGGTCCGCCCCTTGGCCGGGTTGTGCTGTAAGGCAAGTTCACGCGCTTTTTGACAAAGTTTTTCCGTATTGTAAGCCATTAGCCCCTCCGAAGAATCAGATGCTGCCCTGTTTCAGTAGTACCGTTCATCCGGCCTAGCCAAAAATGGCAGGATAGACAATGATCAAATTATTACCAGTTATGCGCATTTTCATCCTTGGAGGGGGAAAAGAGGGGCTTGATCGGGCTAGAACCGGAGGCAGCTCGAAGGTGGAGAACAGTTGCTGAAGCAAAGCAAAAAACCTAGCCGCGTACTCGCAGCTAGGTCCATTTCCGTCTGGGTTTTAGCATGAAAAAACGCTGCTGCTGGAGCCCGTGGTTTGTTCTGATTCAAAGTGGATAAGAGCGTTGACTAATCGCGCCCATACGTCGGGTCTTACCGTCGTCTAATCGCGCCCGCCTGACTCGCCCCAATTAGAAGTCTTTGGCGTCTTCTAATCCGAGGGGTTTCGGGTAAATCGGCATTTTAGGAGTCTCTACCGTCGTCTAAACTCCCCCAACGAGCCAACTCGCCTTTTTCACACCAATTAGAAGTCTTTGGCGTCTTCTAATCCGCTGCTCTTCGGGTAAATCGGCATTTTAGGAGTCTCTGACGTCGTCTAATCTCCCCCAAACGAGCCAACTCGACTCTTTCGCACCAATTAGAAGTCTTTGGCGTCTTCTAATCCGCGGCTTTTCGGGTAAATCGGCATTTTAGGAGTCTCTACCGTCGTCTAATCGCCCCCAAACGAGCCAATCCGCCTGATTCGCGCCAATTAGAAGTCTTTGGCGTCTTCTAATCCTCGGCTTTTCGGGTAAATCGGCATTTTAGGAGTCTCTGACGTCGTCTAAACGGCCCGCCAGTATCACACGCGCCAAACGTTTCGCCAACCGCGACCTACTTTCCAGACTCCCCCCTTCTAGAGCAAGGCCAATCAGCCGCTCCACCTCAGGTGAACGAGCCCTTTTGTAGAAACTCCCCCATCTGCCAGACGTTTCTCCAGCAAGGCTGCACAAAAAAATCCCAACCGAGGTCGGGATTCCTTTTATAACATTTATTTATCTAATAGTGCCAAATCATAAACCGTATAATCACAGCGGTATACGAACAAATACTTGCCGTCAATAATAAACCCTGTGCTTTTATCGATGTCGGTCGTGAAGTACGAGACGTCTTTGCCGACATACGTCGCAAGCGGCTTGCCGGTTTGGGAACGAATGAGAATGAGGAGCTTCTGCCCGGTCGTTAAGTTTTTCACGCCGTTGACCATGCGATTGACGAAAGGTACCGAGCGCTCATGGCTCGTAATATCGGTTGTTTTCGCATACTCCTCGAACACGTTCGTAAGCCCTTTTTCCGCGAGAATCAGGGAGCTGCCGACGTGCATCATCGTTTTGCCGCCGACCGTTAAGCTCATGACGCCGGACTTGGAAACCGTGTCTCCTGCGCTGTCCTTGATTTCGAAGCTTTTGTTGGCGCCTATGTCTATCGATTTCCCTTCGATCCGGTCGATAATGTTGCTCTCCTCGTCGTAGGTTTGGATAATGGCCTCTCTGCCTTTCATTGCGCTTTTGAAGTTGCCGGCCTCGTTCGTAAACCAGTTGCAGCCTGATAAAAGCACGACGATAAGAACGCCAGCCAAAGCGATTTTCAACTTGTTCATTGCTGCTCATCCCCCATTGCAGAAAATCGTATTTCTCTCACCTATTATACTACGCAGAAAGGCCGCCTCCCGTCGCAATTCCCTATCCGCCAAACGAAAAACGCGCCGCTTGTCCATTTCCTATTGACATCAAAAATTAGGATATGGTATATAAAAAGTAATTTAGCACTCAAAAACCATGAGTGCTAACACCTGAGCTACCGTCAGAACTTGTACCTTTTTGATATCGAAAGGAGCCCTTACATGGCCAAGAAACAGTTTAAAGCGGAATCCAAACGATTGCTGGAAATGATGATCAACTCGATTTATACGCAAAGAGAAATCTTTCTGAGAGAGCTGATCTCGAATGCCAGCGACGCCATCGACAAAATCTACTACAGAGCCCTGACCGACGATCAGCTCGTGTTCGACAAAGATAATTACTTCATTAAATTGACTGCGGACAAGGCAAACCGTACGTTGACCCTCTCCGATACGGGGATCGGGATGACTGAAGAGGATCTCGAGAACAACCTCGGGATCATTGCCAAGAGCGGCTCTCTCGCGTTCAAAAAAGAGAACGAAGCCAAAGACGGACACAATATCATCGGTCAATTCGGGGTCGGGTTCTATTCGGCCTTCATGGTCGCGGACGTCGTTACGGTTATCAGCAAACCGCTGGGCAGCGAGCAGGCGTTCAAATGGGAATCCAAGGGCGCGGACGGCTACAGCATCGTGCCATGCGAGAAAGAAACCGTGGGCACCGACATCATTTTGCAAATTAAAGAAAACACCGAAGACGACCGCTACGACGAATATTTGGAAGAATACCGCCTGAAGGCGATCATTAAGAAATATTCCGACTTCATCCGCTACCCGATCAAAATGGACGTGACCAGCAGCAAGCCGAAGGAAGACAGCGAGGGCGAGTTCGAGGAAATCAAAGAAGAGCAAGTCCTCAACAGCATGGTTCCGATCTGGCGCAAAAATAAAAGCGAGCTGAAGCAGGAAGACTACGAGAACTTCTATGCCGAGAAGCGCTACGGCTTCGACAAGCCGATCAAGCATATCCATATCAGCGCCGAGGGCTCGATCGTTTACCGTGCTATTTTGTTCATTCCGGAGAACACGCCGTTCGATTATTACACGAAGGAATTCGAAAAAGGCTTGGAGCTCTACTCCAATGGCGTCCTGATTATGGACAAGTGTGCGGATCTGCTGCCCGACTATTTCAGCTTCGTCAAAGGGATGGTCGATTCCGAGGATCTGTCGCTCAACATCTCCAGGGAGCTGTTGCAGCATGACCGCCAGCTGAAGCTGATCGCCAAGAACATCAAGAACACGATCAAAAACAATCTGCAAACCTTGCTCAAGAACGAAAGAGAGAAGTACGAGACGTTCTATAAAGCGTTCGGCAGACAACTGAAATACGGCGTATACAGCGACTACGGCACGAACAAAGAAACGCTGCAGGATCTGCTGCTGTTCACCTCCTCCAAAGAGAAGAAGCTGGTCACCCTGGAGGAGTACGTTTCGAGAATGCCGGAAGACCAGAAATACATCTACTATGCGTCCGGAGAGTCGATCGAAAGAATCGAGAAGCTTCCGCAAACGGAGCTTGTCGCCGACAAAGGGTATGAGATCCTTTACTTCACCGACGATATCGACGAATTCGCGATCAAGATGATCATGGCTTATCAGGAAAAAGAATTCAAATCCGTTTCGAGCGGCGATCTGGGCATTGAGCCGAGCGCAGAAGACAAACAAACCGATGCGGAAGAGAGCGAGACCAAAGACCTTTTCGAATCGATGAAAGGCCTTCTGTCGGACAAAGTGACATCCGTCAAAGCGTCCAAGCGGCTGAAATCCCATCCGGTCTGCTTGTCCACCGAAGGAGAAGTCACCATCGAGATGGAAAAAATCTTGAAAGCCATGCCGGGCAGCCAAGACGTCAAAGCGTCCAAGGTGCTGGAAATCAACGTCAACCATGCCGTTTTCCAATCCTTGAAGGAAGCTCATGCGAGCGACAAAGAGAAGCTGGCTCTCTATACCAACCTTCTCTACAGCCAAGCGCTTCTCATCGAAGGCTTGCCGCTCCAGGATCCCGTCGAGTTTACGAATGATATTTGTAAAATCATGGTTTAGTGTGTTGCGCCAACACCCCGACCCGGTTTATACCGGAGTCGGGGTGTTTGTTTTTTAGGGGTGTTCTGAGCTAGGTTCTGCTCTTCATTCTGGCTTCGTTCCTGGCTTGTATCAATATGAGCGGTGCGGAAAGTCGGTGCCTTATTCGTTGGCGTAAGCACATAATCCCCTTCGGGTCAACCGATCGTTCAGGATGATTGGAAAGTCATCCATGCCGTATTTCCCAAAGCCTCGAAATCTTGCTTATACCAAAAATTCCGCGATTTATCCAAGCTGTAAACGTACATTTTTTTGCCGGGGTATTTCGCTTTAAGCCAGTTTACGAAATATGCGGCATACCCCTTCTTTTCAAAATTTTTCAGCACATCCAGCGCTTCGATAAAGACGAAATCTTTTTTGCTTTTGATATCGATGTAGAAGTCCTTCTCCAGATACCTTTCATCCGGGTTGAAAAAATCCTTCTCCGCCTTCTGTATCAATTGATTCCCGTTATCATATTCCCATACGACGCCGTATCCGACCATCGTATCCTCAGCGTCAATGATATAGATGTTTTCCGGTAATTCGGACTGCTCCTTCGCGCTCAATTCCCCCGCATGGTAGGCGGTTGTGATTTCGCCCAGTACTCGCTGCATCTCTTGATCAAACGGTTTTGCAATTATCGTTGGCATGCCTGATCTCCTTTTGGTATGTTGTCCCGTCATCTTGTCTCTGCTGAATGCACCAGCTTCAGCCATCGGCGTCCTCCAGCATCCTTCGCTCTTCCTACGTGAGCAGCGGACGCCTTCAATAAGGGCGTAAAGCTGGAATTGCCGAGTCGGGTCCGGTTATGGCCGTCGCCTTTTCATGCTCGGATCCTATTCTTCACTCCCTTCATCTAAACAAGTTATCGGGCATTTGACAAGCCCCTCCAAAACTTACCGACCGTCTTTTTCGTTCCCCGCAACGGAAATCGCTCGTTTTCGGCTTGCCAGTAAAGCTTATCGCTGCGTCCGATTGACATTAGCCAATCTTGCTTTCTCCTATGCATTTCCACATAATAGTCTATATCTAAATCAAACGACGGGGGATTGTCTTCAAATGGATCGAAACGAAGCAACGCATGAAGAATGGCGCCGATTGTTTGACGCTGCCATTGCGTTCAAGAAGCTGGGCTGCTGGGAGTGGATGTCCAACGATGACTACTTTGCCGTAACGGATCCGGAAACCGGCGAGACCGGCTACTGCGTCATATTAGGGGCAGGCGGGATGGAATTTGGCCTGAACGTATACTTTGGCGAGAAGGCCGGACTTTTTCTAAGAGAAACGTTCGACATCATGGACGGACAACTCAGCGACGATCGCGATGAGCTTCTGTTCAATACGAAAGCCATCTCGCTGAGCCTCGAGGATCGCGGGAATCTGGATCAAGCAGATCTGAGCATCATTCGCGAGCTGGGCTATAAATTCCGAGGGGCCAACGAATGGCCGCAATTCCGCAGCTACGAACCGGGACTTATCGCTTGGACCTTGAACGGACCGCAGGTCAGGTTCCTTACGGCAGCGCTTGAGCAAACGATCGAGGTTGGGGAACGTTTTAGAGAGAATAACGAGCTATACAGCGAGCATGATGATACCGAAAACGGGATCCGGGAGAAGCGGCTGCATCGCGTTCCCCAGGTTATGGAGAACGGCGTGGTGTGGCGGGACGAGTGGCTGCCTTGGCATGCGGAGGGCGACTATATCGAGCCCTATACGTATCCGGACGAGCTTCGCCTCCGTCAGCTAAAAAAAAACTTGAAGAAATCCAACGAAATCTGGGAGTCCGACTTCGATTTTGCCCCTATCGCGATAGGCGAAAAAGGAGCACGGGGTTATTATCCGCGCCTGTGTCTTTGGGTCAGCCAGGAAACCGAAATGATTATGGACGTGAAGCTAGTAGAGAAAGCGGACTGCCGCGAACGATATGTAAAACAACTAATAGATTTACTGGAAAAGCTCGGCCACAAGCCGGCACGAATCGAGGTCGGCTCCCTGAAAGCTTTACTTGCACTAAAACATAGCGCAGGAACCATAGGGATCCCCTTGAGGCTCGATCCTAGTCTGGATGCTCTGCTGGACGCGAAGGACGCCATTATCGGCAACCTCTAGAGGCATGCAAAAAAAGCGTAGCTGCTAGCAGCTGCGCTTTTTGGCTTCTCTATGGCATCCACGCTGATGATAAGCGCTGCCTTCGGTTCGGTATAGAAGCCGCATGTGGTCGGCCGACCGCCGTCATGCAGCGAAACACCGCGCGCTGGGAGCTGCGCGCGGTGCGAAAAGCAACATGAGGGTATTGGCTTTAGGCATAGCCAGAAAGAATGCGCTTATTGATTTGGAATGCAATCAACGCTCCGGCGCGCTGTGGAATTCGAAGCTGGCGAGCATCACCGTCAGCCCTTTTCCGCGCTCGCGATAAACGCGAGCACGTCCTCGTAGCGCGGCACGCTGCCGGCGCCGCCGATCCGCTGCGTCGCCAGCGCCCCGCTGGCGTTCGCGAACCGCAGCATGTCCGGATCGCTCATGCCCGACAAGAACCCGTAGATTAAGCCGGCGTTGAACGAATCGCCTGCCCCGGTCGTGTCGACCGGGGTGACGCGAAACGGCTCACCCTCCAAGCGCGAGCCGTCCGCGCCGAAGAGAACGGCACCGGCGCCGCCGCATTTGACCGCCACGCGCCCGTGTGCCGCAGGCAACCGCGCCGCCGATTCCTCCAGCGTCGATCCTGGGAAGATCCGGGCAAACTCGGCACGGCTGGGGATGAACAGATCGGTCGCCTGCAGCAGGCGACCGATCGCATCGGCATGCCAGTTTTCGTTCGGATCCCAGCCGGTATCGAAAGAAGTGGTCGCACCGGCGCGCCTGGCTTTAGCGAAAACATCCTGCCAGTGCCCGTGCATCCCTTCTTGCAGAAAGTAAGAGCCAAAGTGAATATGATTGCCGGGAGTATACGCAGCTTCCGGAATATGGCGTAGCTCCAAACTGCGGATCGAGCCCATATAGGTCAGCAGGGCGCGGTCCTTGGCCGTCGACATCGAGATCGTGACGCCGGTGCGGATAGCGGGATCGACGGTCACATAAGAGGTGTCGATCCCCGCCTGCCGCAGCGCCCCGATCATAAATCTGCCGTAGTCGTCGTCGCCGACGACGCCGACAAACGAGACGTCCGCGCCGAGCCCCGCAAGCACGCAAGCCGTGATCGCAGAGGAGGAGCCCATGGCCAGCTCGAACGTGTCGGCCAGCTTCTCCTTGTTCCACTCCGGCAAAATATCAACGCCGGTCAGGATGAGGTCCACGTTCAATTCTCCAAGAATAAATACGCGATGTGTCATGCTACGCCTCCCGTTGTACGATCCCTTCCGAGTATGCCTGCGAAACGCTTCGGAATTGCTCGACCTCAAGCCGCTGCGACGCGGTCAATACGACGCCGCGTTTGGCGCGGGAATTGATGAGCAGCGGCACACCTTCCAACTGCAAATAATATTTGGCGTTGAGCGAATAATTTTGCGTCTCCAGTACGGACGAAAAACCAAGGAAGTTTTGCAGCGATTCCGCTTGCTCGGGCGAAGCTTGCCAATTCCGAACAAGCTCGACATACAGCTCCGGATGGAAGTTGCCCATCACGCCGCTGAATCCGGCATAGCCTAGCCGGAGGCTTTGCAGAAGCGTCGCCGAGTTGGCGTTAAACAATTGCAGGCCGCTTCCGGCGCATCGGCGGACCCGATCCTGCAAGATCGCGGGATCGCAGCACGTATCCTTGAGGAACGAGAAGCGTCCCGAAGCGGCGCACCAATCGATCAGCTTCTCGGACAGCAATCTTTTGTACGGATACGGACATTCATACATACCGAAGCTCATGTGAGGAAAGGCGTCCAAAATGATGCTCGCGCGCTCGATCCATACGTCGTCGGATTCCTCCGCGGCGGCCAGACGATTCGTGACCAGGACGAACGCGTCGATCCCCGCATCGGAAACAAGGCGAATCTCTTCAAGCTGTTCCTCCAGAGAGTCGGAGACATGGCCGGAGGCGATGACGGGCACGCGTCCTGCCGCCTGCTTCACGACGAATGCGGCGAGCGCTTCGCGCTCCCGGGCATCAAGAAAAAACATTTCGCTGGACTGGCAAACCGCGAACAGGCCGTCTGCGCCTTTGGCGATGTACCAGTCCACAAGCGCCGCAAGCGCTGAATAGTCGATCTGAAGCGAGTCGGTAAACGGGGTGATCATGGTCGGCCAAACGCCGGGTGCGATACGATTCGTAGTCATGGGTTCTTAACCTCCGGACAAGAATTTCGGTACACGATATGCGTTGCGAACGTCTCGATGCCGGCAAGCTCGCGGCCGGGGTCGATGAGCTTCGCGAGCAGCCTGATCGCGGCTGCCGCCATCCGCTCGACCGGCAGATGGACGCTTGTGAGCGAAGGAACGGCGAAGGCCGCGCTCTCGGAATCGTCGTAACCGACGATCTGGATTTGACCGGGCACCTGGATTCCCCGTTCGCGGAACGCCGTAAGCGCGCCGATCGCCATCTGATCGCAAAGCACGAATAACGCTTCCGGCAGCGACGGACCGGCCGACAAGCGGGCAGCGGCTTCGTATCCCCCCTGCTCGGAGAACGAGTCCAACAGCCGATGCTCCGCGGCTACCTGCATGCCGAGCCGCTCCGCCGTCTCCACAAAGCCCGCTTGTCTTAGCGAGATTGCTTGCGAGGAAACATTGGGGGTGATCAGGCCGACTTGCCGGCATCCCTTGGCATGGAACAATTCGGCCACCTCACGCCCGGAAGCGTAATGATCGACCTGAATGGAGCGATACCCTTCCTGGCTTCGTTGATAGAGCACAATGGGCAGCGGCAGGTTCACCTGGCTTAAATAGGCCAAATCGAGCTCGGTAGCGTTGGCGATAATCGCGCCGTTAAACCGCGTCCCGCGCAGCAAGCTCATTTCTTTCCCAAGACAAGAGGAGGCATAAGGCTGAATGAGCAGCTCTACCCCGCCCTCCTGACAAAGAGACGAGCTCTGGATTCCCTTGAGAAAACGTCCCATCAGCGAGGAGCGTGTGTCCCACGTCCAGAACAGGGCGACGACCGGAACCCCGGTGTCATCGGCGGTGCGAAGCCTCCTGGCAGGAATGTTCGGACGGTAGTTCAGCGCCCGGGCCGCTTCCCAAACCCGCGCCTGGGTAGCAGGCGCAATGCGCAGCGCGTCTCCCTTGCCGTTCAGGACGGCCGATACCGTGCCGTTCGATACGTTGGCCAGCTTGGCAATATCACGAATTCCGCTCATTAATTAACTCCTTACTCGGTTTGCTAAAACGTTATAGCAAATTTGTACACTATGATCATAGTGAATTTTCTAGTCCTTTGTCAATACAATCCGAATCGAAACCATTGCATACAAAATGGCCCCAAAACAAATAGCCCTCCGCGGCGTCTTGGGGGGCTGGAGGCTAAGTCCATTTATTCAGTATCCTGTACGGTAACCGTACATTTCTTATGATTTTATGATATCTCTAGAACGCGATGGTCATTTTCTTGGAATCGGCCTTTAATCCAAACTCACGTTCCCTCTCCGTATAAAACCGCCTCCATCAAGCAATGAATTCAGACATGATTCTACTGATGTCAAAGGGCGTAATTCCTTTATGAAGCGAAAAAACCGTTTGGGCCATGTCGGCGCTTTCCACTAATCGACCTCTGGCAGCAGCATGAAGCATGAATAACTCATACAGGTTAGGCTTCGTTAATGAGGTCATTGCTTTTCCCATCAGCACCATCCCCCTCTGGTTCCCTTCTACATTGTTGTAATAGTTAGGATGGCTTTTTAACGCCAAGTCCGTCCAAATAATCGTTCGCTCCGCCAAATCCAAAATGACCGGAATAGCGATTTGGGTGTCCGCAGCCATATCTATTTTATCCACCACGGACGAGGGCTCGAATGTCTCTCCGGAATTGGGGCGCTTCCTCATCATCCAACCAGCAAAACATTCAGGCAGATTACAATAAGCTTGCCCGGTAAACGAATGTAGCGAAGCTACAATATATCGCCCGCCATAGTTAACAACGGAAGGAATATCAATATCTATAAACTCACAAGCTCCATGTGGCGCCGATGTAATATCCCCGCTGTGAGCGGCTCTATACTTCACTGAACGCAGATTCGTGTACGAGATATGCTCGACATATTGCCAGTGTTCATCATACATAACTGCAGATAAGTCTATATCGGCTCTACCGGTATGTTTACCGTTTACAGTCCCTTCTTTCCACCATAAGAAAAAGCGGATCGTGTCCCCTTCGGGCATCTCAAGCTTGCTGCCTCGAACGATGGTACGAAGTGCCTTACTCGCCGACCTTTGTGAGAAGGGCATCAAGTAATGCCTCAATCTCTCGTCGATATAGACGTCCCCTAACGAAGGAAGCTCCGAGAATCGGTTTATTAGCGTACTTCTGCATATTTGTACAATGCCTTCACAGGCTTTGGCTTCAATATCGGGAAGAGTGTTCTTAATCGCTACCGCTTTTGCTAGGTTCCCTTTTGGAAAGAACGTCCGTAACTCATGCTTTTCGTTCCTATGGTTAAAATGTGCCATTACTTGCAATAACACTGGAGTCGAAACATGCTTAGCAGCCTCACCGAACATCACCACAACTTGGGAGGAATCCTTATTGATTCTTAGCAAATGGTCTAATCGTCTAGCAAACTCTCCCGCACGATTTTTCAATAATTCCGCTGCCAGGAACGAGTTCTTATGGCGCAGCGCCTGCTCAACCTTTCCGCCGAACGTTTCATAGGGTCTATGGTTTCGAAGAACATCAAACGCTTCTCTGCAATTGAAAAATCGGTTCTTATATTCAGCAGGGTGTAAGATCTCACCAAGACGGATCCACCGATGCTTATGACGCAGCATATCCTCGACAAGGTTCCCGCATTGTTCAAGCAGTTCTAAGAGCAACCGCCTCTCAACGCGCTTGAATTTTCGGAATTTCGTGTTTGTGGCAAGACTGATATCCCCATCCGACAAAGCGACAGCCAACCGCAGTACATCCGTAGCCGTCTTCATGTATTTTCCGATGAGTTTAAGGTTTGCCTTTTCGTATTTGAGGAGCCTACTTACTACAAAACCCACATTTTCTTTCAAAGGAATCTCATTCGGCAGCACGGTATCAAGATCTTCATACGTTGCGATTACCCATTCGATATCTTCCTTATCCGTTTCGGAGATCGACCCTTTGGCTTGAATGAGATTACGTATCGTTTGATCGAAATCTTCCGCACTTCCTAAATCAATGATTTGCAGATTATCCTGATCCAATAAGGGGAGTCTCTCCAGAACCGCATGTTCGGGCAGCTCGAGCGTGATGTAGTGAAGGACAGCGTTCATGTAAAGTTCCGCTTCGCTTGCCATCATAACTTGTTCGGGGAAATTGGGATACATGGGGTTGAAGCTGACATTCGCTCCTACGAGCGATTTCAGGTCCGTCACAAGCTGACGATATAACGCCGCAAACTCTTCAATGGACATCGTTTTAACCATTTCCATTAGCTCTTTAGAAAAAGTAAAACCTAAGTACTCCACATTTTTCATTGCCGTTGCTATATATTTGGTGGGAAGGACATGTTGCCCAGGCTTTACAATGAGCTTTCTATTTCTTCTGAGATAAATGACAGTTTTCATAAAAAGACTCTAGGATGGAAATATCCCCTATATCGCATTCTTAAGCCGAAGGAAGGAATATTACAGCCTAGATGCCTCCTCTCTATTGTTAATGGAAACCAGGAAATTCGCATCTCTAATTCGGAATAGATATCTTAGAAGGAAGAGATGCGATAGCCTGGTTATCGGTTTCTTCAGGAAAGCTGCCACCCTAGATCACCATAGATTGTTGTAGAAGGAAGGATGGCAATAGCCTGAAGAGTTTGAGGCAATATTCGCAGTTGTTGACGTTCGCGACCTCTTGTGTATGATCATCCCATCTTTTGGAGCGCACGAACATGGTGAAAGTATTACGACCATGGATTTATTTTACTTATTCACGTGCTGGCTCCTTCGATAAGTTCAAGGAAATAGAAAACCCGCAAAGATGAATTCTTTGCGGGCAGATGCAGCTTATTAACATTCACCTGGAAACAA
The DNA here is from genome assembly GCF_046244365.1 of Paenibacillus litoralis. Lineage (NCBI taxonomy): Bacteria > Bacillati > Bacillota > Bacilli > Caryophanales > Paenibacillaceae > Paenibacillus > Paenibacillus litoralis. The sequence goes on from NZ_CP176395.1 coordinate 7,698,571, forward strand.
TACAGCCATAACGACAATGTCAGTTCCAAATGTCCTATAGTACGTTCTGAACTTGCTAATCACAACACGGGAATACCCTTTATACTCTCCATATTCCTCGACATAAGTGCGGCCGATAATCGGATTCAAAAGTAGCTCTTCTGTTTCAAGTATAAGCTGTACGATAAAATCATAAGTCTCCTCAAGCGTGAAGTGCTCGCTACGAAGAGATCGGAGCTTTGTAACAACAGGTTCCGGCCATATAACTTTTTAAGATTTCATTTTGTAAAGTCCTTCTGAGATAAGGACTTCATCAGCTCAGAGGTTGACATGGATCGTCCATCATGGTAGGCTTCCAAGCTTTCTTTCATCATTTGCTTCAGATTCGGATTAGATCGAACATCGGCAGCGATGGAATCCCGATCCTCCTCCTGCAGAACGATCGTAAACTTCCCCTTACCCGGAATATATACCTGACAGACAGAATTGTCTTTATTCATGTTTGCAATCTGTTCCATTAAGTCCTCATTAGTACGAACTTCTTCCACTACAGCCACCACCAATCCTAATCGATGAATAAATCATATCACAAAAATAGCATCGTAATATACGCCCCCCCCTACTCCACCCTCATCCCAATCACCCGCTTCGCCACGTCGACGTGCTCATGATCTAACTCCACCTTCACGCGCCCCAGGCGCCGCTTCTCCCGCCATTCCCGCAGCTGTTCGTCCGTCTCCAGCTTCAGCTCGGCGATTTCGAGCGCCCTGTCGAACATATACTTCGTCGCATACAGACAAGTCCGCACGCCTTGCCCGCCCGACAGGATCGGCGTCTTCCGCGTCTCCCACATCTCGATCGTGAACTTCACGAACAACCGGTTTTCCGTCCCCGCCTTCGCCGGCCGATCCGTAATTTGCCCGCGCCGCAGCACCTGCCAATCCGCAATTTTGCCGTACAGGAACACGCCCTGCTGCCCGGCCTCGAACAAATTTTTCGACTGGTAGATCGCGATGTACTCCAACTGCGTCAGCACTTTGTGATCCGTAATATTCTCCAGAGGCATATGGTAGAAAAGATGCTTCTTCGCCAGCTCCAACTGCGACCGCTCCCGGAGCGAGCCGATCAGCACATTTTTGCCGCCGAGCTTGTTCACGTAGTAATCGCTCGTCCCGCTAGGCCGCGTCGAACGCTCGAACGCCTTCTCCGGACTATCCAAAATCAGCTCATCCAAAAACTTCTCCATCAGCCCCGTCGCATTCGGCAAAAAAGGAAACGCCCCAATATTGATCAGCTCAATGCTCTTATAGAACCGATGCTGCTTATACCGCTCCTCATCCCCATACGGAAAAAGCACATACGCCCCGAACATGCTCCGCTCATACTCGTTCGTCTGCTCCGCCTGGTACACGATCGCGTCCCGGTATCGGTGCATCGTGTTGATGTCGTCCTCCTCCGGCCCCGGCAGCCCGTCATACTTCTCGTGATACGCCGTCCCCTCATACGCCGGATTGAGCCGGTACTTCGCGTCAAAAACATACTTGTACACCCGCTGCTGCTGATTCGCATCCTGCTTGCGCAAGGTCAGCACGTTATCCGGCCTCTGGGACAGCGTAGGCGAATCTTTGAGAAGGGCGTTGTAATAGAGCGTAAAACGCTCGCCGTTATGCGGGTTTTCGTACACCATCTTGGCCTTTTGAGCCGACTTATCCAACGTGACAAAAAGTCCGCCACGGTCCACCCGAATAACATCCTGCTTGACCAGCTTATACTTCTGGCTCAGCAAGTGATGGATTTTCAGGAAGCACCAGTACTCGTAGAGCTGTGCCAAATCCTTCATCGACAGCTGGTACAGATCGCTCTGAATCGCCAGCCCCTTCAGCAGCATCAAATACGTCCGGTACACATCCCGGTAGCCCGGCGCCATCTGCAAAACAAGCGATACCGACATCTGCCGCATCGGCCCCGCATCCCGCACAAAATCCACCTGCAGCAAACGGCGTAGCTGGGTCTGCATCCTCGTAATCTTCTCAACGAGCTGCGGATCAAGTCTCCGTTCCTTTTTCGCCAGATGCGCCAAAACCTGCTTCAGCTTCCCATCCACCCGTTCCAGCATCCAGCGGACAAAACGATTCTCCCCCGTGTCATAATCCAGCTTCCGCTTCGTCTCGATCAGCTTCGTCGGCCGGTAACGCTCCTCCCTCACCTGCACGACCCCATGCTTCGCATCCCGAACCAAAACATGCGGATTCCGCGCCAGGAAAGCCACATTTTCCTTCCCCGCCCGCTTCACCTTGGCACTGTCCATCACGCGCTGCTCCTTATAGAGCCGATGATGCGGCGCATGCTGAATCCGTTCGACCGCGCCGACCATCTGCCGGAACACATGCTGCAAAATCGCAAAAAACTCCGTCAAGCTCTGATTCTGCGTCTCCTTGAGCCCGGTCAAATGATACGTTTTGCGCAGAAAATCGAACGACAAATTGTAAATCTGCTCATTCACATCCGCCAAAATCGCCTCATAATCCCGCTTATAATCCAGCTTCGACGGAAAAATCTCCAGCCGCACCCGCAGCCCGGTCTCCCCGTTCACCAGCACGTCCAAGTCGGTATACCCGACCTCATTCTGAAAATTCAGCATCCCCGACAAAATGCGCCCGCCCAGCGGCTTAATCGCCTGACGCAAATACACGTTATCATGATGAAACGCCAGCTTGCCGTCCTGCTTGCTATCAATGACCAACTGGTACGTCTGCGTTTCATAAAAGCACGGCAGCACCTTTTCCGCCCGCGAGTCAATCAGCTTCCCTTGCTCGGGTGAGTACACCTGCACCGACTCAATCTTCAGCAGCGGCGAGTGCGAAACCACATCCAGCGTCGCTTCCACCCAATCCTGCGTATCGTTCCGATGCAGTTGCAACGTCTCCACAGTCGGATGAAACGGCTTGCCTTGCACATACAGGTCAAAAAGATTCGTCTCCACACGCAGCAGCTCGACGCTCGAATTAAGAGATCCAGAACGAGGTGAATCCATCATCCTCCAACCTCCGCAGCATATACGCTATTTTGCGGGCGCTTTGCGGATAAACCGCCTGAGGCGCGTCCGCGTACCGCCGCCATGGCTTGTACAGCTCCGACGCGTCGTTGACCAGTTCCTCAACGTTTTTCTTCAGGCCCAAGCACATCAGCATCAGTTCCACCAACACCCGCTTCACCGACTGACTGCTCCCTTGAATGCGCGGCAAAATCTTTTGCAGCAGCTGCAGATCAAACGCCCGCTCCTCCGGCATCAAACCGAACCGCTGGTTGTAGATCATGTAGAAACAAACCGCGTCTCGCACGCGGAAGCCGATGTGGGAGTGGATTTCCTCCAAAATATCGTTAATCTTAACCAACTTCTCCGTCGTACGTTTACTAATCTCTGTATAATTCGCATACGCCTCTTGCAGATTCAAATAATCCGCCCGCAAGAACGAAGAAGGAACCTGCCCCAATGTCTCTGGCTCAGCTTCAGCATTCAGTTCAGGATAATCCTGAAGGTTGATATAGTTAAACTCGAGCGTGTTCGCGCGATCGAGCACCTTTTTGCTAAAAGGATGCGTCGTCTCATCCATATTCACCGTACCGATGATAAACACATTATCGGGAATAATTACACTTTTGTTATATCCCAAACCTGCGGCGGTTCCCAATATCTCTTGAGGCACCACGGTATCCGTCTCTATCCGGCCATCGACCCACCGCTGCGTTTCGAGAATACTAAGCATATCGCTAAAATAATGCTCGACTCGAGCCAAGTTCATTTCATCCAAGCAAATGAAAAATGGCTTGCTGCTGTTCTCCCTTTTGGAAGCCTCCACAAGCACCTCCGTCAACTTCCCTGGACGAAAAACATTCGACAGATCCTTATACCCGATCAGATCCGAGGGATCGCTCCAATCCGGACGCACCGGAATTAGCGTAAACTGTTTGTTTGCTTCCGTCGCACCGAGCGCGTCTGCGAACAGCTTGACCAGCTTCGTTTTCCCCGTTCCCGAGATGCCGGCCAGAATGACAAAAGGCTTTGTTTTGAGCGACAAGTAGAAATTCTCGATCAGGTGTTCGGGGTAGGTGAAGCCTTTATTTTGGATGTGGGATTTGATGGATTGGATGATTTCAGAAACAGGTCGCATGTCCACAGGCTCTTGCTCCTCTTCAATTGATGACGTATCATCCGGGTTTAGTTCGGAAACGAGATCATCGAGTGTGCGTGTATAGAGCTTGTAGTTCTCTACAAAATTTTGTAGATCCTCAATCATCCGCTCGTTATCCGGCAAGTTATCGTGTTCATACTTCACATAAGCAATTGTCGAAACTTGATAGTCCCGCCCCAAACCACTTGAAGAAGTCAAAAAGATATTTTCATCCTTCTGCATATTCTCAAGTGGAAGCAGTCCGCGCAATTCCTGAACTTTTCGCTTAAGGTACTCATATGCTGCTCGTTTACCATCTTGCTTAGGAACGGTTACTCCTTGAGCAAGTGTCAAATAAACAGTGGTCATATCTTCAGAAAAGAGATAGACGATGTACTCCCCACGCTGAGTCGTTTCTGTAATTCGCTTGTCCAAAATGGCTATCCAAGGAATGTCAGCCCAATTGCCCTTTCCTACAGACCCCTGAACTTTATGGTTCGAATCAATGAACGGTAGGCTCTTTATTTCCTGTGGAATAGTTTGACGGACAAGTTTCCCCAGTGGATGTTTAGCAAAAGGCTCCTGCTTAGCTTGCTTATATTGAGTAAAAATTTGTTCTATGTAGGTCCTCAAAGAAACGGACGACTTGAGATTGGCATAATAATTTTTCAGTTCAGTCTGTGCATATAACCGAAGTTCCTCAATGACAATCGGGTTCATTTCTCTCCATAGCTGGTCCTTAAACCCTACCGTTTGATTGGGAGAATTGATTTCAAGGATATTTTCAAGAACTTGGAACGGTGTCATCATAATCATCTTAAGCTGCCCACCGTATATCTTTTCCCAATTTTTTAAATTGCCCGGAGGTTGGTCACCAGTCTTTCCTTCCATCTCGCGCTTCCTATAGTGAGCTAAAAAACGCTCCCTAACACTAGGCAGGGATACCTCATTCTTAGATGAAATAGCCTGCTCCTCTAATAAGGACAGGATGACGACCATCTTATAGGACTTTTGTTTAATTTTAAAAATGTCCTGCAGCTGTATAGGTAACGCCATGGTACTACCCCCAAGTTAGGTAAGTATTTACGGTATTAATATGAGATTTTTCCAATTATGTAAGTAGGCAAAATAAAAAGAGCGGTTAATTTCCGCTCTTTGGAATTCGACAGGAGTTGACAGATTTCCTTTTGTTACTAACGAAAACGATGCTCTAATTCCATCTTCCCAGCTAGAATGCTCTTCTCAAGCCGTAAATGCAGAAGCTCCGTTTGCAGGTCTTTTCCAATCAAATGAACAGCGTTTATGATATCCTCTGCAGTGATCAAGTGAATGGACTGACTATTCTTCAAAATATACGCCAAGATCGCGTTTACGCATTCTTCACAGGTTGCAATTCTTTGGATGAGGATATCTTCTTCAAGAACCAATTGTTCATATTTGTTGACCATATCGCTCCCAACGATTCCACCATCCTGATTCATAAAATGTTGAATCGATACGCAATAACGTACCAATACTGAAATTAGTATATGGTACGTTATTGCGTATAGTCAAGATCCTATAATGAATCAGTTGGTGATCAAATGGCGAAGAAAGTAATCGTAAAGATAAATGAGTTGACGAAGAAACACAGTATATCTCTTAGAGAGCTATCTCGGCTAGCAGATGTGCGACATGCTGCATTGAGTGAGCTATCTAGTGGTAAACGGGAAAACATTAACTTCAGTCATATAGAGAAGATTGCGGAGGCATTAGATATCTCTGATATTCGAGAGATTATTGATTTGGTTAACGTAATAGACCAGAGTAAGTGAAACATGACATTATGTTGCTTAAGTGTATCTTCAGGGTTTGGAGTATACTCTGCATCCTTATAAATCGTACACTGCTCAAAAAATATTTGTAGTAGTCAATCAGGCCATAAGAAGATATATAGAAAATGAACCCCGCCAACGGGGCGTGGATTCGGGGATTTTGGTGATTTTTTAGGGTTTGAGCGATAAGGAAAATCATGGTGTAAAGCCTTATATGGCAAGGGTTTGAGCGATTTCATGAAAATGAAGGCATTTCATTTTCAATGTGTCGCGGAAAGCCGAATCACTTAAATCATTTCAAAAATCATTTCAATTTTATAGATGTTCACCAATATGTGCAACTAATATTTTTCCATCATGTATGCTAGGCTCACCTTGGAAAAAATAAATACGATCAAATCGGTATTTAGTATCTCCGCTACTACCAGTCCCTTCTAGCTTGGTATGTGGCTCACAAACAAGTACTATTTTTCCTCCAGAAGTTTTCGTAAACTCAAACGAAAACCGTCTTTTGGCAGAGTCACTATCACCTTCGAGCGTACATGCTATCTCTGAAGTAGTTGAGAATACTTTTAAAACTTCACCTAATTGTCTTCCCTTATACTCTCTATAAATTCCGGGAAACTGATCATTTAAAGCAGATAAATGACGTATTATTTCTCTATTATACTCCCTAAGAGGTGCGCTTAGAGTATCTAAAGATTTTTCAACATGCTCATGGAAATGTAAGTTAGGAAAACAAAATCTTGCTGCATTTAAAAAAGCCATTTTATCATCTTCATCATAAAGATAAATTCTACGTCTTACGTGTAGATCCTCAAGATCATAGATATAATAGTACGATTCATCTGTTCTATAAAGACAAAGGAAACTAAACTCACGACTACCTTCGAAACTTTCTATTTTTGTTAAAAATGTTTGAAGTTCATTATTATCAACTTCCTCAGAAGTATTAATTATCAAACTCAATAACCGCTGTTCATCACGCATCCTGCTGGTCTGTGTATCATATAGCCAATCACAAAGAAGTGTGACACCCTCAAATTGAATGTTGTAGATATCTTGATTGTAATAAACACGATCACCAGCAATTTTTGCGTGTTCAGCGACTTCTTGAATAATTTCTAATCTGTTATGTAAATCTTCCTGTTCACCTGCAAGTAAAAACGAGTCATTTTGAAGACAGAGTACGAGACTCATCTTGCACTCCCCTTCTCTCTTTTCAAGAACATAAGTTCCTTCAAATCATTTTGTTCTTGATCAAAGAAACCTACTGGCCAATCAGTTAACTCCCCATTTTCCTTAAGTTCCAGTAACTCAATACGAATACCCTCATCATCTTGTGAAAAATATTGGATGCCTAGATCTTTTGCGCGACCTGAACGCGCCATAAAAATACGTATCCCATTAATGACGTGTTCACTATGTGTTTCAACGATCACTTGTACACCTGCTAAAGATAGCAATGCCAAGTATCGACCTATCCTAGACTGCCCCATAGGATGTAAATGCGCTTCTGGGTTCTCCACAATAAGAACAGGGTTAGTTCCAGTAGAGAGTTTTAACCCTGCAGTAACTATCGGTAAAGTGTAACTGATTCCGAATCCAGTGTTGGGAGGAGAACAATACCTTGTATCAGCTGCTGCATTACTAAACTTCATTGTCAATTTATTTAAATCGTTAACAGTTTCGTATTGAAACTTCAAATGCGGAAACAAAAACTGCATCCATGATTCTACTTGATGAGAAAACTTAGTTGAACTTTCATTTTGTCTAAGAGCATCATGTACTAAAGTCTTCATCGTATCAGCTAAGTATATAGAATGATAGACGAACTCACCTTGACATCCGATATCTATCCATGAACTTGATGGCATATCCAAGGATTTTCTTGGGCCTAATCTTTCGGCATGTAGATATTGAAACTCTCCTGATAAATGATCTTCATTACTGGAACCGATCATGCCTTTTAATAAATGTGATGCATCCCTTCCATCAAAAGTAAAAGAGAATTCCTTTGTGATTTCATTAGTATCCTCTAATGTTACTTTTATTTTTGGTATTGAAGGGTTGGCAAAAACACTTGATGCTTGCCCCATCTGTAACATGAAAGGGCCGTTTATTGAGATGTCTAATTCTTGTCCAACTCCACTAGATATTCTTTCTTGTTCAATTGCTTCACGTGCTAATAAAAGGGCTTGAACTACACTTGACTTTCCACTTCCGTTAGCCCCTACTAAAACAGTGACTGGCTTTAAGTTAATTTTTTTATCTATGAAACATTTAAAATTCTCAATATTAACTGAATTTAACATATTAAAGTACCTCCTTTAACATACTGCGAATAGTTTTAAATTGTATATTAATACTTGATACGCTTGCAGTAGATCTGTTTAAGGTTTGAGCAAATTCGATATTTTGATAACAAGTATCTGCGAGTTTCCTTAATACAGTATTTCCTACATTCCTTACACTTTCTATATCATAATACGCTAGCTCAACACTCAGAGATGTAAATAGGGTTTTATTTAGTGGTTTATTTCGAGCCCTTGTTGTATCGAGTTCATTCGGATGTATACGTCGAAATGCCAGATTCTCAAACAAGATCCTCGAATTCTGCATTGATTTTTTGAAAGCAGTTTCGTAAATATGTAAACCGTTCTCCTGCATATTAAGCAACTTCTCAAAAAACTGGTCTAAAAATTCTTCTAATCTTCTATAACTGGAAATCGTGCCATCATTCCGGTCATACGCATCATAAAATGCACAGAATCTTAAGACTAATTCTTGGAGTAACATTCGGGGGTCTTCCCTATAATTAGTTATGTATTGAAAATTAGGATCATTCACAAGATTTACAAGAAATCTACGAACATTGTTATTTGCTATTGAATTTCTTATCTCTTGGGAATTAAGAGGTATCCCTCCAGTATTAAGCCTTCTAAACAAATCGAATTTTGCTTGTACTGGTGTCCGTGAGTCAATTACATTAAATGTAAGATTAGCATTATATATACGTTGCTTATATTTTAAAGGAAGTTCATTAAACCTATATCCTTCACATTTCCATAAGTATTGTAGCCCTTTTAAAGTAAACCCATCATTAATAAATTCATATATAGTTGATAAACGCTGCAATCCATCTACAATTTCCCATTCAGCACTTTGATTTTCAGCAGCATAAAATATGGGTAGAGGGTACAAAAGCATTAGTGACTCAATAAGTAAAGATTTTCGTTCTGGTTCTTTCCAAACATAATGTCTTTGAAAATCTGGATACAGATTTATAGAACTCTCTTTAATCATGTTTATAATCTGCATTACTGAAACCATTCTCAGGTTAACACGAATTTGATCTATATCAAAAGGTTCATCAGAGAAATGATCATTAGAATCCCGATACTTATCAATAAAGTAGTCTGCCAAAATTCATCCCCCCTTTATTTAAATCATTGTAACATATTGGGTATTTTATTTAAATTACATTAGTATAAGCTGTTTTGAGAAAAGCACCTTTACAAATCAGTACATTTCAAATGAATTATTTCAACTTGCTTCAAATGAAGCAAGACATAGTAAAGCTAAAGTTAGACTATTAAAGAATTATTTTGTAAACGAAAAGTAACCCAGTGATGAAGGCGTGGGTTCGAGCGCTAATTATTCGATTTAAAATTGCTTCCACGAACGGAAAGCCTTTTGACATCCGCGTCATGGTCCAAAAAACGAACAAAGGCGTCTGAGAGAGTACGGCGATCTTCACGAAAATAGGCAAGCCGGCTAAAGTCGCGACAAACTATCACCAAGGCGGCCAGCTGAGGTATTTCCGGCAAACGTTGTCCGGAGCAGGATTCGGCAATAGCGATATCGTACGGATTGAGGCGGAACTGAAGAATCTCGGAAAATCGGTCGGACGGCTATTCAACGGGCGTAAAAAAGGATTTCGGGAGCTTGGCCTCGACGTTACCTTGGACAAAAAAGGAAGAGCCTGGATTCTCGAGGTGAATACGAGACCCCAGTTCTATCCGTTGAAATATTTTAGGGACAAAAGCATGTATCGCCGCATTATGTTCTACACCAAGCAATATGGAAGGAAGAAGTAAGATCTTTGGCCCGCCGGCACTTTCGCGCAAAAAAAAGCCTACCAACGTTGGCAGGCTCCTTTTCGTTTTTGTGGATTTGGTATTTCTCCCCATCACTGCTGTGCTAAACCAACATTCAAGAAAACTTTCGTCCGATCAAACTTCGGATTTGTAAAAAGCTGCTGCGGAGGACCAGATTCAACGATTTCCCCTTTATCGATAAACATGACCCGATTCGCGACTTCTCTGGCGAAGCCCATTTCATGGGTCACGACGATCATCGTCATGTGTTCCTCTGCGAGGTTCTTCATCACCTGCATCACCTCTCCCGTCAACTCAGGGTCGAGGGCGGAGGTAGGTTCATCGAACAACAGGATTTCGGGATTCATCATGAGTGCTCGGGCAATCGCGCCCCTCTGCTTCTGGCCCCCTGAAAGCTTTGCCGGATAATCCGATGCCCGCGCGGAGAGTCCAACCTTCTCCAATAATTCCAAGCTTCGTTTGCGAAATCCCGCCACCGGCTCACCTTTAACGATTCGCGGAGCCAGCTCCAAATTTTCTCTCACCGTAAGGTGAGGAAACAAATTAAAATGTTGGAACACCATCCCCATCTTGGTGATCCGTTTGATTTCAGAGGGCTTGACGTAGATTCCATCTTTGACCAAAACCTCTCCTGCTACGTGAATCGTGCCGCCATTAATCTGCTCAAGCTGAATAAGACTTCGGAGCATCGTACTTTTGCCGGAACCCGAAGGACCAATGATTGCAACAACATCTTTCTTTTCCACTTGAAACGTCATTTGCTTCAGCACACTCAACACGCCATATGACTTACTGAGGTTAGCAACTTCAATGATTGCCACACGCGCCATCCCTTTTATTCAAATTTAAATCTTCGCTCCAGCCATTTAAAAAACACCGTTAGCAGAAGTGTCATGATCAAATAAATAATGCCCGCGTAAAAGAAAGGCATAATGGTGAAGTCACGATTGACCGCCGTCTGAACGGCAACAGCATAAAGCAGCGCAGTATCTTTAATCAGCGTAATCGACTCATTGGATACCGCAGGCAAGACGACTCGAAACATTTGAGGCAGGATGATTCGGGTCATGGTCTGCCATTTGCTAAAACCTAACACCTGCGAAGCCTCATATTGGCCTTTATCAATCGCAAGCAAACCGCCTCTAAAAATTTCGGCAAAAAAAGCGGCATAGTTCAGAGTAAAACCTAAACAGGCAGCGGTAAATCGGTCCAGCACCAAAAATTGTCTGACCCCCGGCAGCATGGGAAGTCCAAAGCAAATCACGAGCAATTGCAGCAAAAGCGGCGTTCCGCGCATGATATAAATATACGTATGAGCCAGCCACGCAATCGGTCGGTTACTGCTTTTCACCGCTAATGTAAGGACAAAACCTAACGGGATGGACACCACAATGGCAATTAAAAACAAAAGGACCGTCATTTGAGCCCCTTCCAGCATAGGGATGACTATCGAAGTGAAAGAATCAGCTGACATCAAAAAATACCCCCAAAAACAAAACCGGGATTTCCCAAAAGGAAATCCGATTTTGCCTTATCTTCATTCGCTTACGTTTACTTCAATACTTTATCTTCACCAAACCACTTTTGCGAAATTTTAGCAGCTTCGCAGTCTTGGTTCATCTCGTCAAGGGCTTTTTGCAGCTTTTGAAGCAGTGCCTCATTGCCTTTCTTCACGCCAACTCCGTATTCTTCAGGAGCCAGCGATTCATCAAGCAGCTTGAAGGTTCCCTTTTCTTTGGACATGTAGTACTCGCTGATCCGCAGCTTGAAGTGATTCTTGACTCCTTCTCTACGCCTCGACCCTACCAATGATCGTGCCGTCATTTCCTTTTGCTGTACAGAAGCCTGATTGAACACCTTGAGCCAGTTCGGGATGTGATGTATAAACAAAAGCCCGAACTCGGAAAAGTTCGGGCTTTCAGGCTACTAAAATCAGGTAAATGTGGCTTCAAATCAATACTCCCTAACCAGCAACACACAGCATTCAACATGAGTGATTTGTGTTACGTCCCCACTTCAGTAGTCCGTAATAAAGGACACTGTTTTCGCTCTTTTGTTCTTTAATAGTCATTTAAAACGAAACGTATATCGGATGGATAGTGAGTATCTTTCAAAAGACTAATTAATAAATCGTGATAAGTTGAAAATTCCTTCTCAATTATATTTGCTATTTGTTGCGAAAGTTTTCCTTGACTTACCAACGGGCTCATAGTATCCACAAGTATAGTTTGAGCTAAGGGATTCTTCTTTTCTAGTGCAATTATTAATAACAGATTTAAAGAGTATATTTGAAGTACTAAATTTTGTACCCCTTTATAAATTCCACTTATAAGTATAGAAATGCGATTCCACTCCTCTTCGTTACAATCTATCGCTCTAGAAATATTCTCTATTGCTATATGCATAAAAGGAATCATTACCGTTTCATTTTTTGTGCATTCCGTCAGAACATCAGTCGGAATAGATAAGAAAGGTCTAATGAACTTTCCAAGAACTTGATCTGGCTGTTCAACTTGAACTGCAGGCAGACATTTTAACACATGATTCACATCGACGCGAAGATCTTTGAATTCATAAGTCTTTAAACTACCAAATGAATAATTACTTTGAGCTGAACTATTAATTAAGTCCTCCATTAATTCCTGAATGGTTTGATACCGCTTGGAACGATCCTCCTCCATTGCTTTCCCAACAATAGGCTGATATTTAATAAATGATGTGAATCTTTGCTCCGGTGACTTACCACTAATCAGGAAATAAAGTAAGGCCCCTAGCGAATAAATATCAGATAGAGCATCAGCATTTTTCAGGCTTTTCTTTTGCTCTGGGGCAGTAAACGCTTCTCTTCCATACGACATATTAGAATGTCTTGTGATTGAAGAAATCGTTCGGTGATCTTTGGCCAAACCAAAATCAGCGACCTTTGCCAATCTATTCCCGTCACTTTGGGGAAATAACAAGATATTATGAGGAGCTAAATCCCGATGACTGATTTTATAGTCATGAAGATGAGCCACGCCATAAAGTATATCTTTAAATATACTTAATTTTGTTTCCTCTGACACGGTAGGATTCAGCACTAACCATTTCTCTAAAGAAGTCTCTGCCAATGGCATTGTAAACAAAACAGGATCATGTTCAAACTGTACTTTGTCAATTTCTACTATGTTATGATGAGATATCTTTTCTCGTAAAAGTCTAACCTCTCTTTTAAATCGCAGTAAGTAATCCTCCCCTTCTTTTCCATACCGTTGTAGAAAAACCGATTTCTCAAAAAGTACTTTGCATGCCATTTCTCTTTTGGCAATCGGATCAAAAATTCTATGTACTTCTGCAAATGCACCTGATCCAATATTTTCCAAAGGAATTAATTGATTTTTGTAATTTTCGCCATTTTGACTTTCTGAAATCCACAAACGATGAGCTAATTTATTGGACTCCGGACAGAACAAGATGCGATACCCATGTAAAATATCTTTGATCTGTTCTTCATCTGGGTTTGAAATGATGTCCGCTCCTTTGTCCAAACAATTTAACACTTGTAATGCAAATAACATCATCTTGCCGCCATCCGACTTAGGAACTAAAGCATGAAAATCATCTGTAAGCTTATGGGCAAGTATAGGCAAAAAGATATCGTTACTTAAAGGCAACTGGTCAAAAAGTTTATTCATTAGAATAAGTAATTGCCTAAGTAAATTGGGGTTCTTCTTAAACATGAAATGAATAAATGGTGCATTTAGATAGTTTGTTATGAACGAAACATATCTATAGAACGGACTTTCTATTTTAGTTTGGCTCAAAAAAGTTTGAAAGAACTGTTCCTTCTCTTTATCAAAATTGCGTTTATCTTCGCTTCTGGACGTTAATTGACCCCCAAAATATATTTGTAAAAGATCATTCATATCGTGAGCTTCAAATGAATCCTTATACTTTGTTTTCATAATAGCTCTCTCAAATTTTGCTGCGGTAATCATGATTGGTTCGTCATTCCTGTATACTTCACCGAAGAAACCTTCTAACGTTTGCAGTTCATATTGTGATGGATTGACAAGAATGACTTTGGTGCCCTTACCAATTCTCCCGTAACTTCGGTATTTCTCCCGAAAAAGTGAAAACAAAATACTAAATCCTTTTTCATTTCGAAAGATCTGAACCAGTTCCTGTAATGAAGACTCCATAAAACACTTCCTCTAAAGATTTAATGGCTTTCTTTAGTCACACCTGGGGCGGCTCTGAAGTTGCTGCAGCAAAATCTCTAGAATGTTTTCCCCAAAAATATTCCTCTATAAAATGTCCATTGGAGAGATCGTGTTTATTTTCACCATCCCAATAATATCGACCTAGCGCTAGTGTCTTTTCATGCACTCTTCGTAGAATTTCCACAATCGATAATTCTCTTACAGTTTCATATGTTCCCCAAAGAATCTGGGAGTTCATCAAATAGTCAAAATCAAATTGAGAGATCAGCCCAAATATATTCTCAATATTTTCATGATCAATCCCCGCGAATGCCTCATCTAGCGAGAACAAACGAGGGGAATCGGGCGCCGCGTGTGCATATTTTGCAGCGGCTGCAGCAAATAGTGGGCTGTACATACAAATGCCTTTTTCTCCTCCACTCAAGGCCTCAAACACTTTAATAGTAAATTCATCAAATTCTGCTTGCCCATCTTTTTTATATTCCAAAACAAATCGATACCACTTTCGATAATCTAGTAGTTCTTTCATTTTGACAGTTAACGAAAAGCGCGTGTCCTCTTTCGCCATGGCTCGTGCTTGCTCGACCTTGGTTTTGAAATGCTCCGCGATCCGCTCAAGGTCATGGTTATTCAGCCATTTGGTGTTCTTCGAAAGAAGTTCGACTAGTTTATCCGTCGACAATTCTCCCTGTTCTTTCGCAGGAAGGGGTTTCCACTTAAGCCGCATTCGAACGGTGGTGTCGATGTTTGAGAGAAAATAATTAGCTTTCTCTTCCCATGCTTTCGCTTTTTCTATCAGCCCACGGATAGTCGAACCGATGTCATCGATTAACACTTTCTCATACAATTCCCGTTCTTTTTCTTGGATGGCGAGCGCCGTCTCATCTCGGGTTGCTTGCAACTCTGCAAGTAACTGAATAGGTTTTATCTCAATATAACTAGGCATGAACGTGATGAACTGTCGACCGGTCCACTGTTGAAGCAGTTCCCATTCTCTCCCCTTACCCATACTTCTAATCTTTAACGTATGCCGAATTTGCTTCATGTCTTGGCCCATTAATTCACGTTCGGCATCGTAGATCGCTCGATCCAATGCCCCCTGTACATCACTGCCCTTTAACTCCTTATGCTTCAATTCCAAGTTGTGAACGGCCACACGCGTCATCCAATGAGGATCAGTAAAGCCAAAGCTTTTCTCCTCTTGAAATAACGATTCCCACGCTTGCTTGAGTTCTTCTAGTTCCAAGATGACCGAACCTTGAGTTTCAATTTGATTTTTAAGTCCTGTAATAGCCGACCGTAGATCAGCTCTACGTTGAATCCCTTTCTCTCTAGCCGCCTCGTTTTCCTTTTTCTTCAAGACAACTTCACCAATACGCACCAAGATATTCTGCTCGTCATCTTGAGTTGAGATTAGATTCAAAATCGTGTCCAGCTTAGCTGTTTTAGTCTTAATATCTCGGTATGCATCCACCTTATGCTCTTGAAGGGCATCTAGTTCATTCTCTAGATCGTAGATCCTATTTGAAGTATCATACGCTTTTTCCGTGAGTATTTTTCGGTGCGATATGAGATGAAAAAAGGTGCCGAGTTGCTTGCTGTACTCGCTAAGCTCGTCGAGAGCATTCTGATAGGCAGCCGATGTTCGTTCAATACGGTGGTAGGGTGCAGACTTTGACAGAAACTCATTGATGATCGGTAGGTTTTTTTTCTTCAAGGATTGAAGATTCGCCTCTTGTTGCTCTACTTGATCATTAGCCATTATTTCTTCCGTGTCCAATTTGCTGCGCTGCTTTTCCACCTTTTTCATAGGCTCAAGAGAAGGAAAATTTAATAAATCGGCATTTAATCGGCGCATTTGATTTTGAAGAAACGATACACGGTCTCCTGCCTCTTCAACACGCTTTTGTGAAGATTGAATTTCGGCTTGCAAACTCAAAATACGCTTTGCTCGAATGACTTCTCTCGCAGTTTTTCCGATGAGCCGGTCCTCTTGAATCGGAGCACTGCCGTGAATAAAACCATTTTGAAACTCTCCAGTATGCAAAATGAAGGAATCATCAGATCTCGAAATGGATATTCCTTGAAGCAAGCTCTCAATTCTGGATTGTGACAAGGCCTCATTCGGTATAGCTACTAAATACTGCGTTAAATTTCGAGTCTTGATCTGCTGTGTTCGGACGATGGGAAGCATCTCAAAAACGCGATCCTCATCTTCTTCTGAAACCAAAAGGGCCGTTAGAAGACCTGATTTTAAAATGGCTGCCTCGATGTTTGACCGAGTTTGTTCGTCCACTTCAGGTCGAAAATCAACAGCTTCATAAAAGCTTCTAAACAGAATGCCTTTTTCCCGCAGGGCGTTGCGACGGGATTGTTCGTCTCCAGAATAAGCAGGTTCAATTTCAGGTTGGTTTTGAAGTTCCTCGATTAGCTTTCTCCAAATCGCTTGCTGACTGTTCTCATGCTTAATCGCAAACCGATGCCCTTCAATTTCTTGGACGATCGGTTTTTCTAGCATTTGCTTCTGCTCGCTACACCTGAACTCTATTTCACGCGATGCCTCCTCGATCTCCTCATAAAGAAACGATACAAAAAAACCAATTAATTGTTGTTTGGATTTCTCTTCAAACACAAAGACTTGTGCATGAGTTTGCCATATTTCCAAATCTCTACCCAGATTCTCACGAACGTGTTCGGCAGTTTTTTGCAGTTCCATTCTCTTTTGCTTTACGGCTTCTAACTGCTGTTCTGCGCGATCTACTGCCTCTTCCGCATCCTTTTCGCGCAGTCTGCAAGTCTCAACCTCTCGGACTAAGTTTCGAATTGTAGAAAGGACTTTTTGGTAAGCTTGTAACTCTTCTTCCCAGTTTCTTCGAAAAATGACCAATTCTCCGTCTGAGTTCTTTTCCAAATGCGATAAGAACTGGTCGTGCGCCGAAAAAAACGTTTGTTTGGCAAGTTCCGTTAACTCATCGGCAATTTCGGTAATATCGTTCTTTGTCTTTTCTTTCTCGTAGGCATTTTGTTTTTGATCACGAATTACCGAGTCGAGCTTCATACTTTTGGTATTGTATTGATCCTCCAGCGTCTTAATGTTTTTTTCAACTTGTTCAAATTCCTCTTCATATTGGGCCTGTTGCTTCCGAAGGCCAAACACTTTGTGCCCTCTAAGGTGTTCCTCTTCCACATCCAGTGCTTGCTTTTCAGTTTCAAGACGTGCCAGAAGTTCTAGTAAATCTGCATGTTCATCTTCGTTTTTCTCGAATTGCTTTTGATCATTCTCAAGCGTTTGAATCGATCGATGAAGTTGCTTTTCGACCACTATATTTTCTTTTGAAATCTCATACAACCGATGTTCATTATAGGTTTGATAGGCCGACTGAAGTGCCTGGAGGTATCGAAGTGAATGCTCCAGTCTTTTGAGCTTCTCTTGATGAGCATCAATCGTTCCGATCGTCTGGATCATCGGCGACAAATCCTCATCTGCAAGTTCAGGTAGCGAATCCGATAATAGATTGGATACATCAGTTGGTTTAGTATCTCGAGAAAGTTTCGGACTCCGTAGTTGAATCAAAATATGAATCAACTCTTTAAACGTTTTGACGGAATCAAAACCGAACAAATATTGATTTACCATTTCGGTATAACGTGCTTGGCTCGCTGTAAATTCTCCGCCCCGTCCAATTTCTTCCTCCGCCTGTCTTTTTGTGAGCGGGAATTTTTTAATCTCCCCTCTGACATTTTCTTCAGAGTATAAGAAGAAATCGTGCCCGACCCGCCTGCCGTCATTAATTACAAAATACCAATAATCGATAGACCGTTCTTTGCGTTTACCATTCATCCCAATTCCAATCGTCAAATACGAGTCGCCTTTTTTAAATTCAAAATACAGGTATCCCGTTGCTTCCTCTTTTTGAGAGATATTTTTTTCACCAAGCAATAAATCAACCATTAATCGACTTTTTCCGCCAAACGGATCCAGACGACTTGGACTTTTATCTCCGTCTAGCAATATAGGGACCGCCATCGTTGTCGTTACAGATTTCCCACTACCATTTGCGCCACGAACAAACAATTTCCCATCAGCGAACTCAAATACTGAATCCGTGTGATACCAGAAATTAAAGAGTCCCAAACGATTGGGCTGGTAACGATGGACAGCCATTATTTCTCCGCCTCCTTCAGATATTCGCCTGTAATTCGACCCGCTAGATCATAACAATACAATTGTTTGTCTCCAATCAATTTGACGATTGAAAATTGTTCAAGTATTTCAAGCACCATCTTCCACGCTGCTTCTGATGATTTTATTTGTGTGAAGTCTTTGTTCCATCCAAAAAGAAATTTTTCTTTCACCGTAAGAAATATTTGAAATGCTTCGCGCTCATGCATTCGAATTCGGCCGTATAAATCAGGGATGATTTCGCCGCTCCTAACCTGATCAAATACCTCTGTTGCCCACTGAATGGCGGCATTCATTGTTTGGTTATTGCGAACATCTGGGTAATACTGCCCATATTGATATTCACTATGAACGATCGCGCTCATGGACTTATACCGCTCAACATGCATAAAATCGAACTGGCTCTCAATTTCCGCTTGCCATGATTCGAATCCACATTCCAAGGCTTCACGCTCTTCTGGTGTAAGTTCTTCATGTCGAAGAGCAGATTCTAAAAACCAAGTTCTTATGATCCGTTGTTTTGGCGTCGTGACTTCTTCGATTTCTTTTTGGACCACACTTTCAAACTCATCAATCGTTTGGAGCTTGGAAAGATCGCTAAAATACAGGGTCAAAACACGTCGAAACATCGACGTGGTCTGAAGCAATACTTCGTGATCGATTTGATCGCGAAAACCTTCAATTTGCTGATGAACTTCTTCGATTATGTATTGATCTCGGCAAAACTTAAGTGCCTCCACAAATGCCTTTCGCGTGCTTCTATCCTCCCAGCTAATGACTCCTGCTTCCTCAGGTGCATAGTTGAGTATTGCTTCACACGCATCTTGGAGAAGAAATTGTTGATCTTCACCTTTATCTTCAAAGTAAGCAAGCAAACATGCGAAGAATACATAACTTTGCTCCCTTTCGAACTCTAAAATGCCCATTGAAGGCCGTGAAATGAACGGAATTTTTTCGAGCTTTGCAAATGTACCGTCAACAATCAGATGATACCGAAATTGAGTACGAAAATATGCTTCCAAATCGCTTTCCTGTTTCTTAATAGCATAAAACATTTCAGGATCATCCACTTGACGTATCCAATAACGATCAAATAATGCTCGTACGCAATCTTGAAAAGGTATAATCTCTTTCATACGTTGCCAGCTCCGATTCGCTCAAATTCAAAGTTCCTCATCGTTAGTGTCCCGTCCTTAAAACGAACCTGTACCCAACGCTCTGAACGCTCTTTCATTTGGAATTTAGCACCACCATCGGTTCGTGCAATCTTTTTGCTCGAAGCACTCGCTTGTCCTATAAGATCAAGCAAAGTATTCCTAATAATCGGATGGAGGACGGGCAACTCTTCAATGATAATTTTCCCGTCAGCTGAGAGTTCGTCAAAATAACGACGGATAATCATTTGCCGCTCTTGGTGCTGCTTTAAAAGCTCATACTCTCGGAGTGGATTTTCATCGAGTGCATGTTTGATTTTCCCTTCCCGGCGCCCAGGCTTATTTTTGTTTATGGTAATCTCGTGTGGATCATACTCCCAAGCTGTATCATGATGGTCATCCGAGCGTTTTGGCATTGTATAAAGATGAAATGTTTGCTGCACCCCAAACACATATGCTGAAAGTCGATGGCACTCTTCAATCGTTCCTGCGCATGCAAATAGTCTAGCGAGTTGCAAACAATCGTTTTTGCGGCTTTTGAAATGGTTGTAGCGATCGGTTATTTGCTCGGCAATTTTAACGACACGAACAATCGTGTTCTTGGCCTGATCAATTAAGAAGCGAACACCTGGTTTTTTTCCATTGATCTCTATGAACCACCTTTTTAATCCTTGCCATTCTGAAAGCCGCGCTGATCGGGATTCTTCGGCACAAAAGTCACCAGTTAAATCCCTCTCTGCTTCTTTAGTTACGATGAATTCAACAATGCGTTGAATGGCATCATCCCGGATGTCATGGAGATATTGCCGGACTTTATCTTGTTTATCCATAATAACTAGGACAAAATTTTGAAGCATTTGAACAAATTTTTCTTTATAGGCTAAAAATGAGGCAGTTCGCATTAGTTCTTCATTGGAAGAAGAACGACTGATTTGGGCAAAAAAATTCGAAGATTCAGTTTGTAGCGATTTAAACCGATCCATGAGCTCTTTCCAAACAATCCGCAAGTCGAGAGTTTGCTTTTCTTCCCAATTTTTGAGCTTATCGAGTTCCTCCATCATACGGTTAGGAATATGCCGTTCAAACTCTATGCCTCGAATAGACAAAAGGCTATTTTGAAGCTCCGCAATCATACGTTCCAACTCAATCGTAATGTCTGTAATACTATATAGCGAGCGTCGATTTTTCAGTTCTTCGATGCGTTTTGCTTTTGAAGTATCTTGATGGCCAATTACATTCCCCCATTTTTCTAAGCTTTTCAGCGCATCATCAAGCTCCTTTTCCGTAAGATTCATAAATCTACCTTCAAATTCAGGCCGTTGTTTCATTTCAGCTAAAATTTCCGCAACTGTATACATGCTACCTTGAAACTCTAGTGCGGTTTTCTGGAACAAAAGACGACAAATCGGCCGATATATGTCCGCCTTACCTTCGGATAAATATTTAGTTTGTTCAATTTTATCAAAGAGGGAATACAACTTATTCATCCCTTTCTTTAATTAAATCTGGTACATTGGTACAGTCTTTAGTCATAGGAGATTGATTAGCATCGTTCACATGTCCTATTTAGAAACGGGGATTTATTGGTAGAATTTTATACATTATTTATATTCGCCAAAATATGACACGTGTCCTTCTTCCATGATAGTCATATTGACCGTCACAACTGTGCAAAAAGCCAATCAGAAATCGCTCCACCAAATAAAAAACTCAAGCTGTTATGAGCTCGAGTTAATCAGAATAGATAAATGCGACTACTATAATAATTCCTCACCAACAACACACAGCAATCCACATGTACCGTATGCGGAAACATTTCTACCTCCACTAGCTGAACTTCGACGGTGCGGCTCCTCAAACATTCACAAATCCTTTTCCAACGTTCCCGCCCCCCCTTCCTAAACACTTAGTTGAATTTACTCCCCCCTCAATCCTTATAAGGATCAAACTCATCCGCTCCCGCCATACAGACACCGATTGGTTTCAGAACGTGCATTACCTCGATTGTTTCGGCATGGGCATCCAGTACTTCTTGAAGCTTCCGGTAAACGAACGGGCTCTCGTCGGTGCCTGCGCCGCGGAGCTCGACGCCGAAGTCGCGGACGGCGTTCAGCATTTGCTCCGTGGAGATTTGCCCGCCGGTACGAGCGCGGGTTTTCCAGTTCATTTTGCCTGCCGCTTGCGTCCGGCTCATGATGCGGCCCGCTCCGTGAACGGTGCTGTAGAAAGCATCGCGGTTCTCCGCGGTATCCTTTCCCCTCACGATAACGGAAATGTCGCCCATGCTGCCGCCGATAAAGCCGATCTGTCCCGGTGCAGACGGGGTTGCCCCCTTACGGACTACCACGACTTCTTTCCCGTTATGGGTCTCTTTCCAAGCATAGTTATGATGGTTATGCACCTCAAAGTCCGCTTCCGTTCCCAGTATCGACAGCACTTCTCGAATCACATAATCCCGTCCGGCATAGGCGTAGCGTCCTGCCAGCTTCATCGCACGGTAATACATATCGCCGAGCTCGCTGCTCAAGTCCAGCAGTATAGGAGCCTGATCCATCTTCTCGCCGGGGGCGTTAGCCAGAAACTCTCTGCCGGCAGCAAGGTTGATAAAACCGCTCGCGGTTTTATGCCCGAAGCCACGGCTGCCAAAATGATTCCCGACCCACACGCGGCCGGTTCCCGCTTCTTCAAAGATATCGACGAAATGGTTCCCGCTGCCGACCGTGCCGAGTTGATCGCGGGCCAGCGTTTTCAGCTTATCGTGCACTTGGTTGCCGAGCGCCTTGTATACGTCCCAATCCGGATCGTCGAACAGGTCATGATCAATTTTCTCGCTATTGACGCGCCCCACTCCGAATGAGATTTTACGTGCGATGTCGTCCATGATTTTTGCCAGTCTAGGCTTTACGTCTTCCACGTGCAGATGGGTTCGCACGGCCTTATTCCCGCACGCAATATCGTACCCCACGCCCGATGGCGAGATTTGCCCGTCGTATACGACGACACCGCCGATCGGCTGGCTGTAGCCTTTGTGATGATCCGCCATGAGCAGTGTTTGCACGACGTTGCCGGTCTCCGCACACATTTTCGCTTGAGCAAGCGCCCCCTCGTCGGGCTTCCCCCAGACACGTACGCCGTTAATCGTTTGATATGCCATATGATCCATCTCCCTTAAAAATGATTACGGCTATAGCCGTTAATTTTCACCAAATGTTTTTTTGTGATCAGGCATTGCGTATGCTACCCTATAGGAAAATATATACAATAATAAGGAGGCGGTAACTTGAAAAAGATGTACTTGCTCTTGGGTGTAGTCGGTACGGTCTTTCCCTATTATTTCTTGATCCAGTTCCTGAGCGAGCATGGACTACAACTCAACCTATTCGTCGATTTCTTATTCGCAAATGCGATCTCTACTTTTTTCACCGTCGATTTCTTTATTTCGTGTATCGTGTTCGTGTTGTTCATGTTCAACGAATCCCGTAAATATAACATGAGGAAAGAAAAATGGATTTGTCTTGCGGCACTACTCACAGTCGGGCTGTCTCTGGCGCTTCCGTTATTTTTGTTTTTCAGACATTCTTATGTGAATAAATCTGTTCATAGGGCCTGATACACCGCAAAATTCGTCTCCTCTGATGCTTTCTCAACATTCAAAGGTCTACTTCAAGCCTACAGGCGGGTCGGGCGGTTTCAATATTTTTCGTATAACCAAGCTCGAGAGCGGCTATCAAGTCCAGCACAACTCGGTGAAAAACCAGTACCCGACATTCGACGCTCTCTATGAGCAAGGCGGGCAGATCGGGTATCTCCAGCCAACGCTGTCCGGAGCAGGATTCAGCAAGGCCGACACCGAACGGGTTGAGGCGGAACTGAAGACGCTCGGCAAATCCGTCGGACGACTGTTTGACGGGTGCAAAAAAGGGTTTCGTGAGCTAGGCCTCGATGTTGCCTTGGACCATACGTCAGGCAATATGGAAGGAAAAAGTAAGATCTTTGGCCCGCCGGCACTTTCGTGTCGGCTTTCTGTGTTTATTTTCGCTTATTTCGGAGCCGGTGAACATGGCAAAAGTATGACGATTACAACGAAACTTTCCTTTCCGATCCAGTCCGTCCCCTGCTACAATGAAAAGAAGGTTGTTTGACGAACGGGGGAATTCCGATGGCCAAGGAGAGTTTCGATAAGGAGATCCAATTTCTGCGTATGCTCGTGCTGACAAGCGGCGCCTATAACAGGCAGCAGTTCGCGGAGCGACTGGGTATATCCGTCCACACCTTCGACAAAACGATCCGCCGGCTCAAAGAAATCGTGAGCTCGATGTACCGGCGTTTGCCGCAGGAGCAGAGCAGAGAGTTCGCCGAAACGATCCGGCTCAGCTATTACGACTCTACCGATCCGATGCTGCTGTTCCTGTTTCGCGCCAAATCCGTCAAAGAATCCGAAAGCCACCGAATCTCGCTGCTCCTCAGTGCCATGAACGACCAAGCGCTGACGGCCATGGAGCTTATGGACATCTGCTGCAGCAGTCTGTCTATCGACCTTCCCCAGCCCGATGAGAAGACGATCCGGTCGGATCTCAAATATTTGGAGGAGGTCGGCGTCATCCGAAGGGAGTCCGTTACTCGCCCCTACCGGTACCGGGTCCAAAACGACCTGATCCGGCAACTAACGGATGAAGAGCTTGTCGATTTGTATGATTTTGTGGATGTTATGGCGAACACGCAGGTCCCTTCCGTACAAGGCTATTTGCTGCGCGACGGCTTGAAAAAGCATTTGCTGCGCAATCATGCGGAGAAGCACGCCATCGAGCCGTTTTTATACAAGTATCACTATTACTCGCGGATTTTGGACGAGGCGCATTTGTTCACGCTGCTTAGCGCCATCCGGCACCACCGTAAAGTCCGGTTCCTGTATTTCTCGCCGAAAGCCGACAAAAGCTACGCCTCCCAAAATACGAACCCGCTATTCGAACGGGAAACGGAGGGCAAATGGGAAACGACGCTTCCGCTTAAGGTCGTCTACGATCACCAGTATGGCAGATGGTATTTGCTCTCGAACGGCAGGGAAGGAATCCGGAAATACCGGATGGAAGGGATGACACAGATCGAAGAAGATGAGCGCGTGGACGAGGCGTTGTTTGAGGAGAAGACGAACGAGCTGGAGGAAAAAATCCGCTATAGCTGGCTGATCGACACCGGCCGGACGGTGAAGGTTCGGGTCCGATTTTTCAATCCGGATTCGATCGAGTCCAACTTTGTAAAGGAACGGGTTTTGCTGCAAGGACAGTGGGGACAGATCGTGGACGAGGACGAATGTTCTTTTATCTATGAAATTACCGTTAACGGGACTACTGAAATTAAGCCATGGCTGCGGAGCTTCGGTTCCAGCTGCGAGGTGCTCGAGCCCGCTCATTTACGCCGGGAAATGATTGCCGAATGGAAGGAGATTCAGGCTTACTATGAATCTGTTTGAGAAAATTTTTAACTACCAGATCATCTCCCGCCTGGAAGGTTCCGGTACGTTCATGATCACCTCGCACGAAAGAGCGTGGCTGAAAACGATGCTGGCGCAACCCGCGGCAGCCGAAGCTTTCACGGCGGATACGTTAGACAAGCTGCGCTCAATCCTCGAGCCGGACCCGATGATGGATATCTCCGACCACCTCATCCAAAAAGCGTCCAGCATGGAAAAACAGGTCTACCACCCGCTCCTGCGCGTTTTACGCCGGCTTATTATGAACAAGAGCGGAATCCGGCTAACCTACAGGCTCAAGGGAGGGCGCGTGAACAAGGATCATTCCGGGCTGCCGTACAAGCTGGAATACTCCATGGTCAAGAGAGAATGGTATCTGTTATGGTATCACCTCCGAAATCGGGCGTTCATGAGCACCCGGCTGGCCAACATGATTTCCGTCGCGGAGGAGTACCTCCCATCATCGGAAGCCGACAGCATCCTGCTAAGGATCGGCCGGACGCTCAACTCTCGCAAAAGCGAGGCCGTCATCGAAGTCGTCCGCATGTACAATGCAGAACTGTCCCGCATCCTGTACGCCTTCTCCAGCTTCGAAAAAGACGTCGAGTACGATTCGGAGAACGACGTTTACAGAGTCAGGGTTTGTTTGCTTGGGGACGAATGCGAGTATTTGCTATCCAAGCTCCGATTTCTCGGGAAGCGCGTACGGGTCGTCGAGGGCGATTACTTGAAAAAACGGATGCTGGAATCGTCGACGAAGGCGTTGGAGCGGTATGGGGTGAATACGGCGGAAGAGGAGTTGTCTTCGTAGGCGGGTTGGGCGTGCTGGGTATGGGAGGATACATATGGCGGATTATATAAAGATTAACCAGACAACCCTTTCCGTAATGAAAGGGGATATTACGAAAGTTACAGCCGATGTTATTGTCAACGCCGCAAACACAAGTCTTTTGGGCGGCGGTGGCGTGGACGGTGCTATTCATAAAGCCGGAGGCAAAACAATCCTAGAAGAGTGCGTAAAAATCAGAGAGAGGCAGGGTGGCTGTGCAGTCGGCGAAGCGGTTATAACATCAGCGGGCAGCCTGCCTGCTTCCTATATCATTCATACCGTCGGTCCCGTGTGGAACGGAGGAAACAGCAACGAAATTGAAAAACTGAGGAGCTGCTACAAGAACTCACTGCGGCTCGCCATGGAGAACAAAGCCAAAAGCATTGCTTTCCCGAATATCAGCACGGGTATTTACCGTTTCCCCAAACAGATCGCGGCTGAAACCGCTCTTGAATCCGTAGTATTTTATTTGGATTCCTTGATTTCCGGGCAAGATACGATTGATCAAATCTACTTCGTTTGTTTTGATGATGAGAATTATGATTACATACCGAAATAAGCTCGGTACATTGATCTGACGAAGACTGAATTCCACGCAAAAAAGGGTGTCTGAACCTTAATAAGATTCAGACACCTTTTCGATTTTATAGCCGCAGATTGGCGGCAATTTCTTTATAGGCTTCGTGCTCCTTTTCTGCATATCAACACTTGCACATGACGTAACGTCATGTTTTATAGTGTAGTTACCGGTTATAACGAAGCTAACCTACTTTAACATGCAGAGGAGGAACGGGCATGACGGAAAACCATGCGGCAAACAACGAGATCAGCGCAGAAGAAGAATACGAATTGGTAACAACACGGGTGATGAATGCATCCCCTGCTCTCGTTTACGAAGCCTGGACAAAGCCCGAGCATTTGGCGCAGTGGTGGGGCCCGAACGGGTTTACGAACACGTTTCACGAATTTGATTTACGGCCGGGCGGGATATGGGAGTTTGTGATGCACGGACCGAACGGAGTCGATTATCCCAACAAAAGCGAATTTGTCGAAATTAGGCCTGAACGGATCGTGCTGCGGCATATTAGCGCACCCTATTTTCAGCTCACGGCAACTTTCGAGGATCTTGGCGGCAAAACCAGACTGACTTGGCGCCAGCTTTTCGAAAACGCTAGAGAATTCGAGGCCATCAAGAAATTCGCCGCTCCAGCCAACGAGCAAAATCTTGACCGGTTCGAAGCGCATTTACTGAAGATGTCCGTCTGAGAACCCGAGTCCCTTTTCCGCGAGATCGCGGCCGGCCGAAAGGAAGTCAGCGATCTCACGGATCATACAGCGAGCCCGGTGTCTAAGCGACGCCGAGCTCGTTTGTTATTTATGGATAGCATCTAACGCTCGCCTGACTTTTCTTGCGAAAACAAGAGGTCTCTCCACAGTTTCAATATTGATATAAATCAAGCGGGGCCGCTCGAATAGCCATTCGTTGCGGACGGATGTAACTTTTATGCCTTGGTTGCGAATGGCCGTAAGGAATGGATTGACTTCTTTCTCCAAGAAAGCCGCTCTGCCCAAACATAGCGCTCTGCCGGTTCTTTCATTGAAAGATTCGAACGAAAAAGAAGACGTTACTCGAAATCTTTTTCCCAAAATGGTTGCTCTTATTTCATTTCGATTGATGGTCGAGACGCACTTACCGCCGGCAAAGCCGGCCTCACCCCCGATAATCTTTGAGAACCGCTCACAAAGCGAACCGGTACTTGACATTCTTCGTTCCTCCCCTGTTTACCTTTATGGTATGAATACAGGAATAGGAAGGAAACGGATGATCGACTATTCTATCGTCTATATCAAAACCTTGGCTTTGGATCAGCCGAATTCACGGTGCAGCTCTTGCAGCTTAAGCTTGCTGTAATGTTGACAGATGCGATCGAGCTCGTCCCGAACTTCCATCAGGGCAAAGCCTAGCAAGTTTTGGCCTTTCCATTCGAAAGGATTATTGATGTCTTTATCATCTGCGGACATGCCGATCCCCCAAATGGTATCGTAGGGACTGGCCTCCACTAATACTTTATCACCTGTCTGCAGCAGAAATTGCATGAGGGGTTCATTCTGAAAAAACTTCGCGAAATTCCCGTTTAGCACGACGGCGTATCGTTTACTCGCCCATTGGTCTTCATGAAAGCCGCTAACGCTCCGGCCCAGCTCTTTTATTTCTTTCGGATTATCGCTCTTCAAAATGTTCTCCAGCATCTCTCCGTCGCCAAAAAGCCTGGCCTTCTCCGCCATCATGAATTGCTCCATACAGCAGTAGGTATCGATCTCGATATCAAATTCCGCTTTCCACCATTGGCTTAAGCATGTTTTGGCAATAGCGCCGTCGGGGCTTGGCTGATGTCCCCAGAAAAATAAATACTCGTCTTTGCTGCCTTTCCGAAAATTGTCCTGCACCCATTCAAGGGAATAGGCGGGCTTACCGTCCGCATGCCAAAGAAGATCGCCATCTTCGTCATAACAATCTTCATCGGCATACTCTTCTTCGTACCAGCCAAGCCAGCCTTTCGGGGCAGGGAACATGTGACGAAACGTATCCCGCTCCTCGGGGGTCAGCGCCGAAAACCATTTTCCGAAATGCATGACATAATGCTCGCCATACCCCATTCGCCAGCCAATGCTGTATCTGCTTATGTGCGGGTACATCAGCCACGGAGGCGCCATCGGATTCTCGATATCGTATGCCATTCCATTTCTCCTCCCTTTCTTACAGTTCGCAGCTGTTTGATTTGGCATTATTCGCTAATGCTAGCCATTCGACGCAGTGACGAAAAAGCAAATCGCCGTGATAAAAGATAAAGGCGTCATCGTAAGCTTCTCTTTTTTGCTTTTGGATAAACCGTTCATGACTGTATTTAAGAGCAAATATGCGGCAAAAACATAACATCCGCCTTTGGCAATGGGATCTAGAATTCCGATGGAAATGATCTTACCCGCTTGCAGAATCAACAGGATGGCAGCCAATTGAATAAGAACTGAAATGGCGCAAGCCGCTCTCATCGGTTTGGGCATGATTTTATATTTGCCGCCCATTGCAAACTCTCCGAAGGGCAAACCCAAAGCCAGCAAGACGTACAAAACGGCAACTGCCAAAAAAGCAATGCTTCCGATCCATGCCGATATCACAAGATCACTCCTCATGACAGAACAATTGTGGTTTTTTTACAACAGCCAGCTTGCTTATAGTCTACTTTAGTTCCATATATTTGTAATGATGTCGAGACAATAAAATCCCATCTCAGGCTAATCGTTGATTACTAAATAAAAGCATTTTTGATTAAAAACCTTGGTCATACAATAGAAAACTCGTATTGCAAATACCCTTTTACTATGTTATAATACATTATTTGTAAATTTCATTCGTTTATGGTACTGTATAACACATGGGATAAAAAATTTGATCAGAGGTGATCATCGTGAACATTCTTATTGTTGCTCTAGCCATCATAACAGTCATGCTCTGTACAATTACAACCATACTCAATTTCAAAACAATGAAACTGCTTAAAAATGAAAGAAAGAATGAAACATGAATAATACACCTAAGAAATTGCAGGGGCAAATGGTCTTGGATAATGAAACCAAACAACAACTTAATCGAATTGAGTCTATGCTAACCGAATTGATATCAACAATACGAGAAAATGATATCCCTCTACAATCTCGCTCGTTCAGAGCCGCAAGCTCAAAGCAACCTAAACAGACTGAACCGAAAAAGGAGCATGAGATCCTTAGAAGAATTGAATGCAAGATTGAATAAATTAATATCTCAACTTTCGCAGCTTGAAATCGCCAAATACGCCTTGATGTAGTTAGGCAAACCGGCAATCCATTGCTGGAGTTGACGCTGAATCAAATTGGAGATTTTCTTTCCTACCTTTGTGGCGATTTCATTGATCAAATCGATCAGTTGCTGCAAGGCAACAGCCCAGTCGAGTGTGCCGACTTCATTGCAGAGCAAATAGAACAGTCCGCCAATAGACCGCTGGTCTGTACTCTGACGGTGCTGCCAGGCAAGCAGGATATAGCGTGAGAACACAATTGTCGTGTGGCTGATGAGCAAGTCGTATGAACGGCCTTGAAACTCTTTTTGAAGCCGCAGCAGCGATTTGGTGCACTTGAAGAAGACTTCAATATCCCAGCGTATCCGGTAAATTCGGATGATCTCTTGGACTGTTAAAGCCAGATCGGTCGAGAGAATGGCGAGCCATTCGTTTTTCTTGGAACGATGGCGGACAAATACAACCGTCACCGGAATACTCGGCGCCAATTCCGTATTTGCGCAGGATGTTGCTGTTCTTACCCTCCACGCACATTGCTTTCGTATACAGCTCCTTCAAGCAAAGTCGCTGTCCATTCAAGAGATAGCGCTTATTATCATTCTTTACCATGCCGATCACATGTAGCCCACGGCTGATCACTGCTTGTATCAAAGGAGCATGTGTAAACCAGCTATCCATCAGAACATACGATGCTGAAGCGCCGGCTTGAATGGCGCGATCCAGCATCTCGGTGATGACTTGAGGGGCATAACGAAGAGCTTCTTGACGACGTTTGTAGCCATGGGTACGCTTGTCAATTTCCTCTGTCATCGCGGTAATAGCCGATTTTGTGGAACTAAGAGAGCAAAGTCCATCGGGATAAACGAGTGCCCATCAGACCAACCCATAGTGAGCATGCGAAATCCTTTATAGTAACAGCCGGTCGCATGGTCCTTGAATCGCGCCAGCATTTCGACGGCCTTACTCCGGTTGCGTTCAAACATAGAATCGTCAAAGATGAACGCCGTCTCCCGGTTATCCGAAGTTAGTTTTTCGACTCGCTGCACGGTTTTGATGCTGAGGGATTGCAGAAAACGTCGCCACGGATACGCACTGTGATTGAGAAACCGATATACGGCATCTTTGCCGGGGAACGATTCCCCTTTCCCACTCTCAAGCAGTCGAAACCAATTTTTCTGATGAAACAAAAGAACGAATATGAGGCGAAATAGTACAGTACAGGTAAAGCCGAATTTTTTCTTAAAACCTGCGTCATTCAAGTGTTTTACGATTTTCAGTTCTTCGAATGCTGGTTTCATTTCTTTTGGTAGTTGATCGAATGATTGCTTTTGGTCTATCATATAGAGGACACCTCTTCTGTGTGGTAGTGATTGGTCGCACTCTCACTTTACCAAACGAAGCGGTGTTTTTCGAAGCTTGATTCACTGTTCGATCTACGAACTCCGATACAACAACATAAAGGGACCTCCATTGTTGGAAGTCCCTTTTCTTGTTAAACTCTTAATGAAACGCAGCATTCATAAAGTTCATTTCGGTCAGACGGTTGCCATTTTCTTGGGAAAGTGAGTTAATATGCAAGACTGGGCTGAGGGGTAACTCCGTTAACCTTCAGCTAAGTACAAATCGTCGAACCAGGCACTGGCGTTCGCATCTTCATGCAGCTTCAGGTATACGGCCACCGATCTGACATCCGTGGAGGCAGTAAAAGTCAATTCATATTCTGACCAATCCGTTCCAGGCTCCACTTCTCTCCATATATATTCCACTGTTCCTCCGGAAGCATTGATCAACCTTAAACCTACCGCTACCGTGCCTTGCGTCGCTTCATTCTTCACCCATCCGCGCAACATATACGTTTTTCCGCTTGTAACAGCCATGGCCGTTTTAGAGTTGACGACGTTAAAGGTATTGCTGCTATCCGGGTCCAGACGTACAGAATAGTTGCCGCTCTGTGCTACGTCGCTGTCCCATGCACCGGCGCGATAGTTCCACCCATTCGACAGTTCCAGCTCAAATCCGGGGTTGACGATCAGATTGCGTTTCGCAGCCGGCACCGGTAATCTAGCAGCCGATAACTGCAAACTCCCGCCTGCATCTTCCGCAACAAGGTACACTTCAAAGCTGGCTGAAGCTGTCAGTTGCTGAAGGGTGAGCATCGCTTCTGTATTTGCCTGTATCGGCACAGACCCGCTCTTTTGAGCACTCAACGGTTCACCAGCCGCATTATGCCCCATCTTCACTTGCATGGCGCTGGGCTCAGCAGTTCCGGGATCCAGCACAACATAGTAGACGGTACCATCGCGGTCGGTTTGCACCTTGACATCCGCAGTCGTAGCCGTTCTGACGCCAAGTTTCGGATAGCCAGGCGCAAATAAAGGGACGGTGATCTTGCTCTCGGCCAGATAGAGATCGTCGAACCAAGCGCTGCCGTTCGCATCCTCATACATCCGCAAATATACGGCGACCGATCTGACATCTGCTGGGATAACAAAATTCAGTTCAGCTTGCGTCCAATCCGTGCCGGGTTCTGCGTATTGCCACAAATAACCCGCCGTTCCGCCGGCGGCATTGATCAACCTAACGCCGATCGCCACCGTGCCCTGTGTTGCTTCATTCTTCACCCATCCGCGCAGCGTGTACACTTTGCCGCTTGTAACGGGAATTGCCGTTTTGGAGTTGACTACATTAAAGGTATTGCTGCTGTCCGGATCCAGACGAACGGAATAATTACCACCGTGTGCTGCACTATTGTCCCAAATGCCGGAACGGTTGTTCCATTCGACCGACAGGTCCGTCTCGAATCCGTTGTTACGGATCATATTGTAATTAACAGTTATCGGAAGCTCGATTAATGCGTACAAAGTATCTCCCACTTTTGGTTGCACGGCGAGCGTATAATCACCCTCGCTAACCGTCGGGGCTATCACTATATTGCCTTTTACCGTCTGTTCCGCATGTGCTGCCAATTGGATAGAGTCCGGCAACTCCAATGCGACATCAGCATTGTCGGCTACGTTCAGTTCAACTTCAATCGGAGTGTCTGACTGATTTTTCAGTTTAAGCTCTATCGGATATGTGCCAGCTTTGTTGACCAGCATGCTCGCCTTGTCAAATTTTCCTTCCAACAAGCGGGCAGCTTCTATCGCCAATGATTGGGAAGCAGTCCGGGAAACACCTTCCAACTTGTAGCTCAATTCAGCGCTTACCATGTAAGCCCCCGGCTCAGCGATCATAGGAAGCGTAATCGTTTTGTTCCAGTGATAAGTATCGCCGCTTTCTAATTTCCCAAGGTTTTGAACGATCTCTTCCGTTCCTCCTGCAAAGTCTGGCAAGCGGATGGTCAGGTTAGCTTGTTGCAAATGTTTTCCCGAAATATTGGCAAGAGCCAGATCGATGTTGGCTGTTTCGCCGAACACCCATTTTTGTGGAGATAACTGGATCCGTATATCCGAGAACGAGTTTGTTATATGGCTTATCAGACTGGTTACTTGCGAGACAAGAGACAGCATCTCTTCGGTTCCCTGCTCGGACGAGCCACGTGTCGCAACCCAATCCTGCAAATTCAGCAGTTGCCTGGAAGCTTTGCTCGCAATAGCCGTCACTTCAGGCAGATCAGGATTATCCACTGCCAATTGTTCCGCGATCACAGCCAGACGATTGCTCGTTGCTTGTAATTCCATCAACCAATGCTGATGTTCGGACAGCGTCTTACCGGATTCCAGCAAAGTCATTGCCTGTTCCATCATAACAGCATAAGACGTTATCTTGTATACTCGACTTTCATAAACACCGAGTGAACCTTCCAACTTATTCAGCATGGAATTTTCGGAGAAGGAAGGCCCGCCAAATAATAATTCAGAACGGTAACCATAAATATCCAATGGGATAGAGAAGGATTGCGTTTGCTTCGTTTCATTAAGAACAATAACATACAGTTCTCCGTTCTGATCCTTCCAAGAACCCCAATTCAAGCCATTCTCCTGGTGGCCGCCTGCTTTATCCATATTCATAAGTTGATCGACTAAAGCAAGCTCGCTCTTGAATTGTTTCAGCCCTGGCCACAGCTCCGAACCGATCATTTTCCAGCCCGGATCATTGACTGAATAGTACCCCAGCCCGTTCGAACCCGCAAGAATCGCTTGATACGCCATGTTGCGCACTTCCGTTATATTCGGCAAGTACGGATAGCTGTTCGGAATCGTGAACGCCTGAAGGATCGTCCATACGGGTTTGCCGTCATGCGCAACACTATATGCCGTCCGTACATTGTTGCCTACCATTGTAATCGGATGCCCGGGCAACGGATAAGGATCGATTGCCACAATATCGGTCGATCGCGTGTAATTGTAATACTCGGTTAAGTCATCTGTAACCATATACACCGGGTTCTTTCGATCCAACGTACGTATAAGCTTGTATCCACCAACCAGATCACTCAGTTCTGCGCCATTATTCCTCGGTTCATCCTTCAGCATCCAACCGAGCAGCGCCGGATGATCTTTGAATTTCGTAACGAGCCGTTCAATGATATCGAGCCGCAGCCCGTCAGCCGAATCGTAATAAATCGGATACAACACTTTCAATCCATTGGCTAGCGCGGCATCAAGTCTGAGTTGAACCGTTTCCTCACTGTCAGTGTTAAATCCTTGTACCGTATTTACGCCAATTTCATGCATAAATGGATAATCTGGCGTGTTTACATGATAGGCAATAACCGGAAAAAAAGGTTCTCCATCAACTAATATTTTTCCGTCTACCGTCATATTTTCAGGGCGCTCCCATTTATAAATTGGGGCTTCGGCTTGTTCCAATACCACACCGCCCTGACCCGCCAGCACTGCCTCGATCCGATACGGTACTTCTAGTTGCATTATGCGCGGATCAAATGTAATTTCCTGCCGGGAAGTTGCATTTATTACGGCAAATTCCTTCAATACTTCACCATCATCTTCCTTCACGATGCGTAAATGTACGGTTTTGTCAGCATAAACTCCATTGCGAGGTTGCACTCCAACAATGACTTTACCTGAAGCAATATCCGGATAATAGAACATATGATTCGTAGTCAGCGAAATCTCCGGGCGCGGTGCGATCATCTCTACTGCCGCATCATCCAGATATACTTTTCCTCCGTCATACAGCCGCAAATAGACTTGGGCCACTTTGGTCCCTAATGGAATCTGAACCCGGTAACTGTACTTCTCCCATCCATCAGACGCTTTGTCAATTTTAGGTCCATTTACCCCAAACACCCAAGAATCTAGCCCGGGTACTTCCGAGTTATAAAATTCCACCTTCATGCCAAGGCCCCGGCCTAGGATGCTCTCCCTCTTCATCCAGTATGAAAATTCATATGTAGCCAGTTCTTCGACCGGAACAATTTGCGATACAAATGGTCCGCCCGAGTTCACATCGTTCTGAATGACAACCCCATTGTTCCCAGTTCGCGCAGCTTCCGGCGTTACCTGAATCGTCAGTCCATTCGCACTGCCCCATCCTTGATAAGCTTTCCAATGGGAGGGAGCCCCGTTGTTCACTTCTTCAAATCCTGTGTTCAGAATCAAATTGTTTTCCGACTGCCCTATTGCTGAATGCGAGTGGACGATCGACAATAATTGAAAAACAATGAAAGCGGCAAACGAAAACACAAACGTATTAATCCATCGACATTTAAACATATTTTCCTCCCTTTCATTCCGATCGCGTTTTTCGGCGCCGTTGGGCTTGCCCCCGTGCCTGTTCCCGTCGTACCGCTCGGCTTGTCGCCATCCTTGGATGTCGAGCAGCCGGCCAGTGTAAGCGCTAGCATCGTGACCATCACCAAAAGTCCCTTTTGTTCACGGTTAACCCCTCCATAAATGTGAGTTTAATATGAAATCGTCTTGCGACGCATTTCAACAATGGATTTCATAACATAGTTTATTTTTTCTACCAAAACAAGTCGGTCAAATCAAGAATATAGTAAAAAATGCCCAAATACAAGCGCTTACATGTATTCGGTAATCGATTTCTTATGAAGTGTTAGTAACATATGTTATATTTATTTGAAAAGCACTGTCGAAAAATAGTCGATAATTTTTTTATCCCCTCCTTTTTCGTTCCGATTCCGTGCTGCGAGTTCGTTGATATCACTCGTTTTTTATGGCAGCCGTTGACTCTGTCGCCCTCATCACCGATAATAAAGAAGGAACATAAACAAGTTTATTAATCTTTCATAAAGAACGGAAGGTTGAAGTATGGTTACCCAAAAAGACATTGCCGATCATGTCGGCATCTCTCGCACAGCCGTCTCCCTCGTGCTGAATAACGCTCCGAACTGTACGGTTTCCGAGAAAACAAGGCAGCTTATTTTGAAAGTCGCCAAGGATATGGGATACAAGGATTCGGACGTCATACCTAAAATTTGTTATGTGTTCTACAGCCGAAACTCGAACGACCCCCGTTATTTCCAGCTACTCAAGGTCGCGGAAGAAACGGCGGCTCGTTTCGGTTATTCACTGGTTTTCATGAGCATCAAGCCGAATCCTCAAGATCACAGGCGGTTGAAAGAGTTGGCCAAAAGCAAGGACACGGCCGGCATTCTGGTCTCGGGGGTGCTGGACGACACCGTGATCAGCATCCTGGAGGAGACGAAGGTCCCCCACCTCTATCACGTGTGCACGGACCGGACCGATATCCATGTTGTCACGTCCGACTACAAAAAAGTGGCGTACGATGCGGTCAAGCATCTGATCGAGCTCGGGCACCGGAGAATCGCGTTTTTCTCGGGCAGCCTCGGCTTGCTGATCATTAAAAAGGAGTTGGCCGGCTACACGGCGGCACTTCAAGATGCCGGCATTGAACTGGACAAATCGTTGATCCAGGCCGGGAAGGATGAGGATGGGGACGACTTGTGCAACCGGCTGCACGAGTTGAATATCGGGTACACGGCCGCCTATTGCACAAACACCATCATCCAGTTCGGGGTCCTGCAAGGCTTGAAGCGCCTGGGAATCGACGTACCCGGCGAAATCAGCCTGATCGGTCACGAATACACGGAGCTCGTCAAATTTAGCGTACCCCAACTGACGACCATGCTCATGAGCGGCACTCAAAAAGAGCTTCCCGTGACGCGGTTGATCGACATTATCCAGCGAAGCCAGACGGAAACTTTGTACGAATGCATCACGGAATATGAGTTGTTTCCCGGAGGCACAACCGCTCCTCGTCCATAGCCTTATGGCTGGTTCGTCGGTTCATTGCAAAGAAAAAAGCGTTCTCCCTTGCCGGGAAACGCTTTTTTCACTCCAGGATCGTGGTGATCCGGTCAAATGGGGTTCAGAACCCTTGTAACGAACTAGGATGCATAAGAGGCGCTTTCGGAAAAACTACCAGTATACGATCTGCAGCTTCGCTGCGTAGTTGGTCGCCTGGCGGCACAAGAACAACAGTCTTAAAACATGCAATAAGTTGCAAATTTTTCTATTGAGAAGTATCAAATTTCAATCAAGAACGGAGTCAAATCATTAGGCGTTCAGTTGAAGGGGCAGGATGCTGTTCATACTGCCTGATTCAACATCTGATTCTTTAACTGCTTCGGTAAATGTGGCACATTCTCCAAACGGATGTTGAGCCACACGA
This sequence comes from Paenibacillus litoralis, assembly GCF_046244365.1. Classification (NCBI taxonomy): domain Bacteria; kingdom Bacillati; phylum Bacillota; class Bacilli; order Caryophanales; family Paenibacillaceae; genus Paenibacillus; species Paenibacillus litoralis. The sequence goes on from NZ_CP176395.1 coordinate 7,735,948, forward strand.
CCATTGTCTTTTCGCGTTACATTCTGCTCGCCTAGCAGCACCGGCAAAGCACGGACGCTCGCTCGTTCGGCGGTTTGTTTTATTTGTTGTGCGACGAAGTTGGAACGCTCGATTGGGCACTTGCTTTGCAAACAACTGCTCGATTTGATCAATGAAGTCGCCACACAAGCAGGGAAAAAACTTTCGGTTCTGATTCGGCGTCAAGTCCAACAATGGATCTCAGCTTTGCCCAATTACATCAAGGCTTATCTGCCAATTTCAAGCTGCGAAAGTTGAGTTAATATAACCTGCTTTAGGCCAAATAAAATAAGAGGGGTATGCCGCCCCTCTTTCTTATTTCCGTCAACCCATGAATCGTTTAGGCGAACAAACTGATCAGGTTGCCGTCAGGGTCTTTCACGATAGCGTATCGCTGTCCCCAAACGGCGTCCCAGGGCTCGCGGTGACCGCAGTGGCCATGCTCCGTAATTCTCGCGTAAAGCTCGTCTACCGCATCGCGGCTATCGCACAGAAAGGCAAGCTCAACTCGATGTCCGGAAGGCTCCTCCCAGCCGCCGTACACATCCGCAATGACTTCCTGCGCATCGAAGGCTAGGCGGAAACCGCCTTGCTGAACATCTACATGCACATTGCTGTTCGCACTTTCCGGAATTTCGAGACCGAGCAAACGATAAAAATCTAGCGCCTTCTTCATATCCTTCGTCACAATGCCGACCAAATCCAGCTTGATACCCATTGTTATCATCTCCTGTTTTTCATTCTTCGTGAGAATACAAAGTACAAAAGCGAACTACATGCGATGACTACCAAAAGCAGCAGCGATAAATTCGCATACAAATAAGATTGTTTTCCTGTCGCAAACGGATGCAACGCAAAATCGAGGAAGGAAACATCCAATAGTTTGGCTGCCGCCGCCGTGCTGAGCGCCTGTGCAATGAACAGGCTTAAACTGAAAAGTCCCATGCCAATCCCAATCCGATCTTCGCGCAGCGTCGAGGATACACTTTCAGTAATCGAAGTCTGTGTGAATGCGTACCCGATATTGATGACCGCCAGCGCTACCGCGATGTACCAGAACGGTTGACCGATGAAAATCCAGATCAGGGAGAAGCCGAGCGCCGTCAGCCCCAAGCCGAGGAAGGTGACATAACGATCTCCCTTCATCACGATGATATCGCCCGAAAATTTCCCGCAAACCGCTGCACAGATCGCGCCGGGAAACATGACCAGCCCGATGGACTCAGAACGTAAATCGAACAATTGGGACAGCATGAGCGGCACCAGAAACATCATCGTCATCATCGCACTAAACGTTAGAAAGCCGATAACTAAGCCGATGCCGTACATCTGGGTTTTGAAAATCGCCGTCTGGACAAAAGGGGCCTCATGCGACCGATTGTGAATCGCAAGCCAAACACCCGAAGCAAGACAAACAACAAGGTAAATCGCATGCAACTGAGTCAAAAAAAGCATGAGGAACGTAATCGTCACACAGACAAGCAGAGCGCCTTGCAAGTCGAACCTTCCCGATCTCGGCCTCTCTTCAGGCAAAAATCTCATAAAGAAAGGAATCGCCGCCAAGGTTACAACCGGGATCAGAAATAGATAAGCCCAGTGCAGCCTTCCGGTTATATATCCCCCCAGCACCGGACCCGCCGCAACGCCGAAGGAGAATGCCGACGTAACCAGACCGAACATTTTCTTGCGCCCAGTGGCGGTAAAATAACGGGTGATGATTGTGTTGTTGATGGCCGGTATGGCAGAAGCTCCTAAACCCTGCACGGCACGAGATATAATCACGTCGGGGTAATGAGAATGGAACATAAAACCGAGCACGGAGCTCCCGGCGTACACGGCGATTCCGATTGTCATGAGAAGCTTCGGACTATATAAATCACTGAGCTTGCCGAACATAATCGAACCAATGCCAAAAAAGATAATAAAAATAGTCACGACCCAACTGACCTGCGAGGACAGCAAGTGAAACTGCTCCGAAATATTCGGTGTAGACACATTGAATACCGTTTCATTCAAAACGGAAAAAAAGATCACATAAAGGAGCCAGGGAATAATGCGGCTGATCCCCTCCTCCTTTTGCTCGGCTTGGTTTGCGGATATTGTCATGAAAGCCCCCCTTCCTTGGATTCCATGAACAATATAGCTTTTTTCGCTAAGGATAAATAGTAAAAAACGGACTTGTTCAGTCCGTTTTCGACAGTTGTGTAGGCAATAAGCCGTAAAAGCGCTTGAAGCTCTTAATGAAATGCGATTGATCATAATAGCCGTATTTCATCGCAATAGAGGTTAAACTGTAAGTTGCGCTACTGTGCAGCTCCTGCAGCATGTTTTGAAATTTGACAATGCCTGCGATTTCCTTCGGGCTTAAACCTAGCTCACGGTCGAAGGTTCTCCTGATGTGACGTTCGCTGAAACTCAGCTTGTCCGCCAGCGCCGACATGGAAATAGTCCCTTTGCTGGCATACAGAACCTGCATGCCAGCATGCAGCATCCGATCCGAGGGATCGTCGTTATTGGATAGCAAGCGAAGGAATGTGCGTTCTGCGGCGTCGATCATATCCCTTTCGGTTGATGCAGACAGAATCCCTTCAACCATCTCCAGCGCTTTGGCTCCCCAAACTTCCTCCAGAAAGACACGATGACCGTTAATAGCGGCGACTGGACATTTTAGCAGGAGCTGCGCCATCTCCGGATAAAAACGGACGCCAAATAGAGATTGCGGCTCCGAAAGGCTCATTACCTCATACCGGGACATCAAGCCTTCAATAAATGCGGCCTTCCGGACAGAGGGGAAATATCGGTCGATAATAATGTCCACACAGCCGTCAGGTATGATCCGGTTCACTACGGATGCATGGGAATCGATTGTCCAATAACAGGCAATATGCGCAGCCAGTTTCACGCTGGGCGCATATTCCCGATAGCTGAAGCCTGTAGTGAGCACACCGCGCTGAAGTCCGGGCGGTTGCAGTGGGCGGTATCGTTGCATCATTTTATATAATACCTCCAACTTCAAAATCGACTCAGGCTTCATCTTGGATTATGCCCATACTTCCCGCTGCCTGTTTCATTCGACACCTATATCGCCGGCTCCCGCCAGTATTTAGACCCTTAGCGAGCCGCGGAACCCTCTTGCACCATAGTAGGATTCTGCTCCATTGTGGTACACGAAAACAGTGTCGTAGCGACGATCGCAAAAGAGGGCCCCGCCGAGTTTTCTAATACTAGCGGGTGTTATCACCCAGCTCGACGTTTTCAAATCGAAGTTTCCAAGTTTCTGCAGCTCGCGGTATTGTTCTTCCGTTAAAAGCTCAATGCCCATGGCAGCTGCCATATCAATAGCGCTAGTTTCCGGTTTATGTTCTTTCCTGGACTCGAGCGCTTCCCGGTCGTAACAAATACTTCTGCGACCTTTAGGACTTTCCGCAGAACAATCGCAAAAAATGTATTCGCCCGTCTTATTGTCATGATCAACAACATCCGGTTCGCCGCCGGTTCTCTCCATTTCATGGAGCGACCACAGTTTTTCAGTCTGAGCTTCGAGCTTTGCTTGTACGTTAGCCCATTCAAGACCTTGATGGCGGTTCATGTTTTTCTCAAAACGGGCTTTCAATGTTTGGAGTAGTCCATCACGTTGTTCCGGCGATAACTCCTCTTTATTGCTGATTGTCATGTTTATTTCTCCTTTCAAATATGCTGCTTCCTAGTGAGCGACACACAGCACTCCACATGTGTTAACCATCTATTATTTTCTTGCCTCTGTTTCATACTTCCATCTAATATACACTACTCCATACACTTGCATTTATCCCAATAATTACAGAACGATCCATGTATCTTTATAACTCTAAATCCCCTTACTTGTTGTTATCATTATAGCATTCTATATGATAAAATATGCAGAAGTATGGAAATGGAAAGCTATTTAGAATAGACATTGATCCAAAAAAAGAGGCCGCAGTAGACCCCTTACTTAAGCCTCGTCAGTTCATCGAGAAAGGCAGGCCGCTTGTTATATTGCGCCTCTAATCGATGGATAATTTCGCCCTGGCTCACTTGGCCGGCAATCTGTTTATAGCGTTTAAGCATGGCGCATACGCGTTGATACTCTTTTCGATTTGAAGATACTTCAGCAGCGTGATAGATATGACTGCTGTAGATCTGTTCAACTTCCGCCCGATAGTCCGCTATTAATCGCAAAGCATACTCTTCTATCGCCGAAGGGTTGGCCTTTACATAAGCCATCATTTCTTCCAAATCATTTTTGTCCGAAATAAGCTTTAGATAGACTTCTTGGGCGCTCCAATTTGCAGCCTTCTTCAGCTCTGCAATGATGCTCCGGTAAAACTTTTCTTTGTCCCCATCAAACAAAGACTCCAAATCATGATAATAACCATAACCACCGCCCAGCAAAAGTTCTTTGGCCAGCAGCCCCTGCTCCTGCTTGAGAGAAAGGTTTTTATAGGCTTCATACCTCATTCTTTTCCACTTGGCAACTAGACCGGGAAGCTGCTTGTCCTGCCGTTCTCCTTCTTCAGATAATTCGATAACGTGGCGGTAATCCTTACTTCCCATGCTCTTCTCAATTGCCCGCTCTCTGAAAAAAGTGAAATGAAGATGCTTCTGCACAAACCGCTCTGCCTCCTCATTCGATTCGTAGCTCTGGATGAGCTGGAATAAAATCTTGAGCAGCGATTCGTTTGCATATTTTTGTTGCTCGTTATAGCCAGTGGAAGCGATTTGGTTGTCAATCGACGCCTTCAATTGTTCTCTGAGGTTTACCGCATCCGCAAATTCGGCACATATATCAAGCAATGTAATTCGGAAATCCTCCCAACCATCGAACGTCCCGCTTTTGCTCATCGTCAACAACCGATTAAAAAAGCGTTCCCTTGCAGGGACATCCTGTCGATCCAAGCTGCCGGCAATTTCCCGAATACACTCCAAAGCTTCTTCCACCAGCCAGCCGATATTACCATCCGAATCATCCGCATACTGAAACGCCGCTACTCCCTCTTCCAGCACCAGCAAGGAAATTTCCAGTGCAAATGTTTCATCCTGCGCTTCGTTTGTGTTCTCCAGCAAGGCAAGCATATCCTTTGCAAAACTATAAGTTTCTCTATAGGAAATGAAGCCTTCTCGTCCAACATATTTTTTCACAATAGAATCGATCAGCTTCTTGCATGACCGAATCTGCTGAGAATAATCGGCTTTGACGTATTCCAACAGGAGGCTGTTTTTAAACATTTCATCCCGTTCGGCGATTTTGATGATAATACGAATCAATTTTTCTTTGGACAATCCGCTCAATACTTCGTTCAAATCAGGCTGTCGCGCCATTTATAATCACACTCCAAAATCAATCATTAGTCGATTATTTATTATGTCCTCATGCGGGTCCGCATACGGCGGTTCCAAAAGGTTAACAAGAGCTCCAAATAACGTGAAAGCAGACTTGCTCTCGGACTCTCTCTTTGAAACGTGAGAGCGTTTGTGGAGCTCAGCATTAACTTTGGCAAAGTAGTAATAGCTTTTTCACTAGCGACAATGTAGAGGGTACAACAGAAGCTACAGCCTACAGCTGCTCTTTTTTGAAAAAATAGTAAAAAAAGAAGCGGGACTTCTCCCGCTCCATTGCTGTATACGCCAATACACCTCAACTATCAGTCTTTCCTGACCAACAGTGAGCAGCACTCCACATGCACCGTCCAAGGAAACATATCCACCGGCTGAACTTCGACGGTGGAATACCCGCCATCCTCCAGCACCCTTAAATCCCTCGCCAACGTCGCCGGGTTACACGAGACGTACACGATCTTCTCCGGCTGCATAGCAAGCAGCGTTTCCAACAGCACCTCGTCGCACCCTTTGCGCGGCGGGTCGACTACGACGACGTCCGGCTTAATCCCTTCCTCCCGCCAAGCCGGGATCACTTCCTCGGCCTTGCCGACGGCGAAGGTCACGTTGCCAAGCCCGTTCAGCTCCGCGTTGGCGCGAGCGTCGGCGATGGCTTCGGCGACGATCTCGACGCCGTAGACGTGGCTCGCATGGCGCGCGAGGAAAAGCGAAATGGTGCCGATGCCGCAATAGGCGTCGATGACCGTTTCGCTGCCGGTGAGGCCGGCGTATTCGAGGGCTTTGCCGTAAAGCACCTCGGTTTGGACCGGGTTCACCTGGTAGAAAGAGCGCGCGGAGATCGCGAATTGCACGTCGCCGATGTAGTCATGGATGACCTCTTGGCCCCACAACACGCGGGTTTTGTCGCCGAAAATGACATTCGTACGCTGGGTGTTGACGTTATGGCAGATGCTGCGTACGGCCGGGATCGCTTCGCGAATGCGTTCGATTAGCACTTCCGTGCTTGGGATGCGGTTTCCGTTCGTGATCAGAACGACCATGATGTCGCCGGTGCGGAAGCCGATCTTGACGACGACGTGGCGTAGCAGCCCTTGGTGGCTCTCCTCGTCGTACGCGGTGATGCCGAGCGAATGCGCGATGCGCTTGACTTCGCGGACGACGGTGTCGGTCTGCTCGTGCTGAATGAGACACGCATCCATATCGACGATGCGGTGGCTGCCCTGCGCGTAGAAGCCGCCGATGAGGCCGCCTTCTTCTTGGCCGATCGGGACTTGCGCCTTGTTGCGGTACCGCCACGGATCCTTCATGCCCAGCGTCGGATGTACGACGATGCCCGAATTTTGGCTCGCACTACGCTCAGGTGCGGATGCAAGATCGGTAGGCTCCTCCGAATCAACGCCTGCTACCGGCACCACCGCCAACTTCCCAATCCGCTCCAGACTATCCACGACGGTCTGCCTTTTGACTCGCAGCTGCGCCTCGTAACTCAGATGCTGCAGCTGACAGCCGCCGCATTGCTTATAGATCGTGCAAGGCGGCTCGACGCGATCCGGGCTCGCTTCCAATATTTCGAGCAGCTTGGCGTAGCCGAACTGCTTCTTCAGCTTGAGCACTTTAACCCGGGCTTTCTCGCCGGGGAGTGCTCCATGTACAAAAAGGGTAAAGCCGTTCACACGGCCTACCCCTTCTCCGTCATGACCTAATCCGATAATGTCCGCTACATACTCGCCGTTCTTCTCGACCGGCAGGTCGGGTCTTTCCGCGACGGCTGCCGGCGCCTGAGTGCTTCTTCCGCGCTGCGCACCTGCTGCGGCAGCAGTCTTGCCTTGACCGCTTCGACGGGAACCTGCTGCGTTTCCGCCAGCCCGGCTGTCCGCACGTCGCCCTTGGCTATTCAGCTTTCGCTCTTGTCCCTGTCCTTGCCCATTCCCTCTATGCTGCTTATTCATCGGATCACTCCATTTTTGCTGCGGTAGGTGGAGTTGCCGGACTCGTCCACGATAATGTTGAGATGCGACGGGAGCACGGAGAAGACGCAGGGCAGCGTACCGCCGAACTCGCCGTCGAGATTGATTTGGACGTAATCCGGCGACGTCACCTGGATATGGTCGGTCTTAAAATGTATGATGTTCGGGTCGTTCAGATGTTCGCCGCGCAGCGCAGCGGAGACGACGCGGATGAGCTCGACGAGGTTGCACTTCTTCAAAATGAAGACGTCGAACAAGCCGTCGTCGATGCTGGCGTCGGGTGCGAGCTTCTCGAAGCCGCCTACGGAGTTGCTGTTCGCGATCAGGAAGATCATGACCTCTTCGTGCAGGTCGTGGTCCTTGGACTTGATGTACAGGTCGATCGGCCGCAAGCGTGGCAGCTTCTCGAGCCCCTTCATATAATAGGCCAGCTGGCCGAGAACGGTCTTCAGCTTGCTCGGCACTTCGTAGGTCAGCTCGGTAAGCGAGCCCCCGCCCGCAATGTTGATAAAATAGCGCTGATTCACTTTGCCGAGGTCGATCGGGCGCGTATAGCCCTTCACGATGAGGTCGCAAGCCGCTTCCCAGTTGCGGGGAATGGCCATGGCGCGGGCAAAATCGTTGGTCGTTCCGAGCGGCAGCAAGCCGAGCGGCGGACGATGCGATTTCTCCGCCATACCGTTGATGACCTCGTACAGCGTGCCGTCCCCTCCGGCGGCGATGACGAGATCGAAGCCGCGTTCGACGGCGTCGGCAGCCGCTAGCGTGGCGTCGCCTTCGCCGATGGTCGCGTGGGTCGACGTTTCGAGCCCGCCGCGTTCGAGCCGCTGCAGGATGTCGTGCAGCCGCCTTTTCATCTCCTCCCGCCCGGAGGTCGGGTTGTATATCAGTCTTGCTCGTTTGGCCATTCCTTAATCACCTGTCCGTTCGTAATTGGGCGCGCCCGCCGATGTCAAGAGTGCCGTAATCTGCTTCTCCATCCACCGGGAGACTAGCGGACTAGGCAGCAGCGCCCTGCCGTTATATCGGTAATCGAATCCCTGTAACCGGGACGGTATGACATGACGCGTAAAGTATCCTTCGCTCAGAAAAAAAGGCGCGATAATGACCGCATCTTTCGGCTTCTCTTTGTGCAGCCGCTCCATCCGCCGCTTGACTTGGTCGGGCAGCAGCATCGCTGTCGTGACCTCGCCGAACCCGCCCAGCGTGCGAAGACGCTCGGCCAGCAGGCTCAGCCCTTGCTGCCATCTCTCATGAAAGCCCGGTTCTTCGCTGCCGTGACCGACAATGATTACGGTTTCGGAAGCAGGATTCACCGATAGCGCAGCAAGGTTCGTATATAACAAGGAGGCCGTGTCCGGATCGTCGTCGATCGGCCATCCCCAGTGAAGCCGCGCATGGACGCGGAAAAGCTCCAGCTCCGTCGGGAGCTTCGGCTCCGCTTGCAAGCCTAATGCATAGCGGATTTCGTCGAGATGGGTGCTGCCCGAGGATAGGAACAGCGGGACGACCGCAATGTCCGTGACGCCCTGCTCCTCCAGCGCGGTAATGCCGTCCTGGATGAGCCGCCCTTCGACGAGCTCCAGGTAGGAGGCATAGACGGGCACGCCGTCCGACACCCGCACCGCGGCGACGGCCTCGTCGACGAGCCTGACCCAGTCCGCGCTGCGCGAGCCGTGGCTGATGACGAGGACGCCGAAGAAGGTAGACGAAGACGAATGGTCGGACATGGTACGCTCCTGTTCTGTAACGGAATACAAGCGCCGGAAATCGACGCGCCAAAATCGCGGATCGCTCGTTCGGCAATCCGGAAACCTATATTTTTCATGCTATCGAAACAGAGGTCGAAAGTCAATTGAACGACAAAATCCTTCCCCGGCTGGCGGAGGAGGATTTCGTGACAGGCGGGGACCGGATTCCGGAAGGTTCGCCGTATTATGCGGATCTTGCAACAGCGGCGCTGCGTCGGCAGGTCGCTCGGATCCGTTTGACAGTTGTGTGTCGTGGCGGTTCCGCAGGTGCGGCAAGCCGACGCTTGCGTTCGGCGGGGACTAACGGTTCAATCGCTCAAGCGCGAGCTTGTAGCCGTCGTTGCCGTAGTTCAAGCAGCGTTTGACCCGGGAGATCGTCGCCGTGCTGGCGCCGGTTTCCGCTTCGATCTGGTTGTATGTGCATCCCTTGCGGAGCATGCGCGCAACCTCCAGACGCTGGGACAACGACTGAATTTCATTTACGGTGCACAAGTCGTCGAAGAATACGTAGCATTCCTCGACGCTCTTTAGCGTCAATATGGATTCGAACAATTGGTCGATCGCTTTATCGTTTAACTTCTTAAGCTGCATTTTTCTCAACCCCTGACCGTACGTCCTTTGTTTGGTTGTATGATTTCGACATGCGCGGAGCAAATCCCTGCTTTACGTAAGCATAACTGTGAAATTTTCATGCGTTAGCGGGCTAAACCAAATCTCCACGAAAATCCCGATAACCGTGACATGCGTCCAATCCAACCTATAGACTAACACATAAATTATATTAAAAATACCCCGCAAAGTGAAGTCAAGCATCAAGCTTGCTGCTTTCCGCTGTTCCCAAGCGGCATTCCGGCAGCGGAAAGCGATAGAGAAGCATGCGTGCGCCTCCTGCTCAGAGGACCGCGGCAGCATCACGGCGCTCTCTCCACGCGGGCTTTGAACAGCTAATTCATACATGCTTACACAATGGAAAAAGGATGTGAGTCCCATGGCACCAAAACAGCAGCCGCAAACGAACGCCCATCCGCCGCAGGCATACGTACAGCAACAGCAGCAGCCGTATTACGGCGGCGATAATCTGTTCGGCTACCCGCAGCCGCAGCAGTTTGACGTCCGTCCTCAAGGTAACGGAGGCTTCTTCGGCGGCAATACTAGCGGCGGCACGTTCGGCAACGGTTTTGCCGGAGGCTTCCAGGGCGGTCCGTCAGGCGGCGGCTTCCCTTCAAACTCGCCTGCGCTCTTCTCCCCGCATGCGATGGTACCCGGCAGTTCTTCAGCTCCCGGCGCTTTGGCGGACGTAGCGGAAGCCGCTTCCGGATCGGGCTTCAACATGAACCAGATCAAAGGGCTGCTCGACCGGGTCGGCGGCATCGACGGCATCGTCGGCACGATCGGCAAAGTGCAGAAGGTGTTTCAAGGCATTCAGCAGGTTTCGCCGATGCTGAAGCTGCTCGTAGGCGGCCTTGGCGGTCTCGGCGGCAAGGCCGCAACAGCCAAAGCCGACGACGAATCCGGACTGCCGAGACGTCGCAGACGGAAACGCAGACGGACGTCTTCAAGCGGCGGCAAGCGCAGAAAAGGTAGCGGGCGCTCCGGCAAATCCACCCCTTTAAGACGGTAACCCCGGCTGTTGGGGCGCCGTCTTATGCCATCCATGTACAACAGAAACCATTGGCTGCAGGAATGGCGGGCATCCTTGGCATCCTTCGAAGAAACGACAGAGGTACCGGAAGGAGCCCACCATTCCGCCAACCGCGGTATCCCCACTTTTCATTCATTCGGGAGCCGTTCGCCGCCTGTGGATGATCGAGCGGATTCGGCTATTTATACACAGGGTTGTCCACATGACAATCTGACTTATCCACAAATCAACAAAACTTATCCACGGATTGTTCACAACCCGCTACGTAATGCCTGCGAAAGCTGGGTGAACTGGATAAAAGCCGCCTTGCCAAGGTAAAAACACGCCGCGGACTTGATGCGATTTTTTTCCCCTGTGCATAAGACTCCAATGAATAACAGGTAGGCAATCGCTTCGCATCCCTATATAATGAGAAATACAAATCACAAAAACCGCCTGTTTTTCCCATAAATTATGGTTTTTTGCATTTGAAATCCCGTCATGGCGAAGGCTTTTGCACGGCCCATTCCCCTACTGTTGCAACCACTTGGACCGATAGCCCACCGTACAGCCTATCCTAGTACTTTGGCACATGCCATCTTGCGCTCCCTTCGGGGCGGAGGGCTGGACAGATGGGCTGGACAGATACCGGAATCGGAGCAGACTATTGAAGTGGTTTGATTCTAAAAGCAACCCTTTTATGTAATCGCATACATGTTATCGAACCGACTATAGAGGTGGCGGAGCCGAATGTACAAAATCATGGTCGTAGACGACGAAGCGATCGTCCGCGAGGGCATTAAAGAACGGATCTCCTGGGCCGAGCATGGCTTCAAGCTGACCGGGGATTACGCCAACGGACGCGAGGCGCTGGAGGCGATCGAGCGGGACAAGCCGGACATCGTCCTGTCCGACATCTGCATGCCCCAGATGGACGGGCTGGAGCTGACCCGCCATATCCAAGGCCGGTACCCGTTCATCAAGGTGATCATTTTGACCGGCCACGACGATTTCGACTATGCCCAGCAAGCGCTGCGGCTGAAGGCCTACGACTTCATCCTGAAGCCGATTACGGCAAACGAGCTGCGTACGCTGCTGGACAAGCTGAAGCTCGAGCTCGACGAAGAAACGCACAACCGCGAAGATTTAACCCGGCTGCAGCTTCAGTTGAACGAGAGCTTGCCGCTGCTGAAGGAACGCTTTCTCGAGCGGCTCGTCACGACGGCTCTGCCGGAGGAGGAAATTCGCGAGCGGCTTTCGTATTTCCGGCTGCCTGCGCTTGCGCCCGGCGGCTGTCTGGCGCTCGTCGTGGACATCGACGATTTCGGGATGCGGCAGCCCGCCTCGACGGATACGGATATCGAGATGCTGCGTTTTGCCGGCTTTAACATTTTGCAGGAGGTTCTGCGCGAAATGCTCGGCGAAGACGGCGGCATCGCCTTCCGCACGCGCGAGGAGCGGATGGTTATCGTGCTGGCCGGACGGACCGACGACGCGCTTTACGAAACCGCTTACGCGCTAGCTGAAGAGGTGCGCCACAGCATCGAGAAGTATCTCCGCTTCACGGTCACGGCCGGCGTCGGACGGGCTGCCGCCGGACCGGAGCAACTGCCTCAGTCGTACCGGAGCGCCGTCGCCGCGCTCGATTACCGGTTCCTGCTCGGCAAGAACCGCGTCATCAGCATCCTCGACATGGAGGGCAAGCATACCGCTCAGCCGGGCGCCGGCACCGAATGGAGCCGCAAGCTGTCCTCCGGCATCAAGACGGGTACGCTGCAGGACGTCCATGCGCTGATCGGGCAGCTGCTCGCCGAGCTGAAGACGTCGATGCTTCCGCTGGAGGCGTGCTATTTGCACATCCAGAAGGCAGTCGTCGCGCTCATGAATACGATTCAGGAGCTGGGCGGCAACGAGCTGGCTTTTTTCACGGAGCACGGGATTGCCCTGACGGATATTTACCGGTTCAAAACGCTGGACGAGCTCGAAGGCTGGCTGAAGGACGTATGCGGCAAGGCGGTGCGCTACATGTCCGAGCAGCGGAGCGACTACACGAAGCTGCAGCTGCTGCAGGCGACCGCCTACATCGGCGAGCATTACAAGGATGAGGAGCTGTCGCTTCAGCAGCTGTGCCGCCACGTCGGGATGAGCGCGAGCTATTTCTGCGCGGTGTTCAAGCAGCACACCGGCGAGACGTTCGTCGAGTACGTGACGCGCACCCGCATGCTCAAGGCCAAGGAGCTGCTCCAGCATACGCCCCTCAAGTCTTACGAAATCGCGGCGCAGGTCGGGTATGCGGATCCGAATTATTTTAGCGTGTTGTTCAAAAAGCACTGCGGCGCCTCGCCCACCGAATACCGCGACAAGCTGCTGCGGGAGAAGGCGTAAACCTGCGCAATCAGAAAGCCGGCTTATCGGGAGCGAGAAGATTGTTCGAAACGAGACAACATTCGATGTCGATACCGCATCTAGCAAGTACAGCGATCATCAGGTGACTTTTGGACATAACGGAGGAGGACGGCATGAGATACGGACGCGAGCTCGCGTTTCCCTTTTTCAAATTCAAAAGCATACAGTCCAGCATATTCGTGGCCTTCTCCGCCCTCATCCTCTGTTCGCTCGGGCTGACGAGCCTCATCTACTACTCCCTCACGACCGATGCGGTGAAACGCAATTCCGCGTCGTACATCGGCGAGCTGATCAAGCAGGTCAACGTCAACATTCAATCGTACATCACCAACATGGAAAATATTTCGCTATTGGCGTTAACCAATAAGGACGTGAAATATTACATTTCGGACTCCAGCTTCATTAGCGATGCCGACCGGCGGCCATACGAGAAGCGGATTTCGGACTTGTTCCAATCGATCCTGCTGACGCGCAAGGACATCGCCTCGATCATGGTGTTCGGTTACAACGGCCGTTTCGTTTCGGACCGCCGCATTACGAGCCTGAACCCGAATACGAAGCTGGAGGAGCAGGCTTGGTACAGGAACGCCAAGCAGGAAGGCGGCAAGTCGGTCATCAGCTCCGCCCACGTGCAGAATATTATCCAAAACGAATACCGCTGGGTCGTCTCGCTGAGCCGGGAGCTGAAGAGCGCGGACGGACTGAACGGGGAAGGCATTTTTCTCGTCGACCTGAACCTGAGCGTCATCGACGAAATTTGCAAACAGATCCAGCCCGGCAAGCGGGGCTACGTGTTCATCGTGGACAAGGACGGCAACATCGTCTACCACCCGCAGCAGCAGCTCATTTACAGCAACCTCAAGAGCGAGCAGATCGAGCAGGTCAAAAAGACGAGCAACAGCAGCTTCACCGCCAGCGACGGGGACGGCGAACGGATGTACTCGGTGCTCGATACCGACTTTGGCTGGAAAATCGTCGGCGTCGCCTACACGAACGAGCTGCTCGACAACAAGGACACCCTTCAGCTGTCCTACCTGCTGCTTGGCGTGTTCGGACTCGCGATCACGCTGCTGCTGTCGATCGCAATCTCGCTTCGCCTGACGCGGCCGATCCGGAAGCTGCAGGAAAATATGAAGCAGGTGGAACGCGGCAACTTCAACATTCGCGCCGACATCGAGCACGAGAACGAGATCGGCCAGCTCAGCCGCGCCTTCAACATCATGGTGAGCCAGACGAAGGAGCTGATGGAGCGCATCATTTCGACGGAGGAGAGCAAGCGGAAGAACGAGCTGAAGGTGCTGCAGGCGCAGATCAATCCGCATTTTCTGTACAATACGCTCGATTCGATCATCTGGATGGCCGAGGGCAAGAAGCATGAGGAGGTCGTGCTCATGACGTCTGCGCTCGCGAAGCTGTTCCGCTCCAGCATCAACAAGGACGACGAGCTGGTGCCGATCCGCGTCGAAATCGACCACATCACGAACTATCTGCTCATCCAGAAAATGCGCTACAAGGACCGGCTCGACTACCAGATCTATATCGCGCCGGACATTATGCCCTGCAAGACGATCAAAATCATCCTCCAGCCGTTCGTCGAGAATGCGATCTATCACGGCATCAAAAACATGGAGGACGCCGGCCTCCTTACGATTACGGGGCGGCGCGAGGGCGACCGCATCGTCTTCACGGTGACCGACAACGGCATGGGCATGATGCCGGACAAGGTCGCGCAGCTGCTGCGGCCGGTGATCGCCGCCAGTGCGAACGCTGAGGGAGCGGAGGCGAAAAACTGGCCGCTGAGCGGCTCCCCCGGCGCCAAAGGCCTCGGCATCGCCAACGTCAACGAGCGGATCAAGCTGTACTTCGGCCACGATTACGGCATCGCTTTCGAGAGCGAGCCCGGCGTCGGCACGACGGTTACGATCGTTATCCCGGTAAACGAGTAGCCACTATTTTGCGGCAAGCTATGAAGATATGCCGCTCACGGAAAGGAGCCTGAAACGGATGCGTATCGGCAAAAAAAAGCTGCTGCTGCCCGTCCTGCTGGCAGCCGCCGGCGCGCTCGCCTGGTATGCGCTGCAGCCGGCGGGAACGGCGGCTCCCCCGGACTCCAAGCGGGACACGATCATCGTCGTCCTCAAAACGAACGACATTCTAACGGAGTTTTGGAAGACCGTCGGCGCAGGCGTTAAAGCCGCAGCGCTGGAATTCGACGTCAAGACGGACATCCGCGGCCCCGTCTCCGAGGCGGCAGCCGACGAGCAGATCCGCATTCTGGAGAAGGCGATCGAGGAAAGACCGCGGGCCATCGTTCTTGCCGCAGCGGACGACGAGAAGCTCGCCCCGGTTACGGCGCGCATTCGCAAGGCGGGCATCCCGCTCGTCGCGATCGACTCGGGCATGGGGAGCGCGCAAAGCCTGATCGCCCACGACAACGTCGAAGCCGGCAGGAAGGCCGGGGACGCGATTGGCGCTGCGATCGGAGGACGCGGCAAGGTAGCGGTCATCGGCTCCGCCCGCGGCTCGGCCGATGCGGACGATCGCGAGCAAGGCGTGCTGAAGGCGCTTGCCGCCTATCCGCAGCTCGCACACGCCGGCACCTTCTCCAGCGAGGGCAGCGAGGAACGGGCGTACGAGGCTACGCGGCAGCTGCTAGAGACAATGCCGGACTTGAACGGCATCGTCGCGCTGAACGAAGCGGCAACGCTTGGCGCCGCCAAGTGGCTCAAGGAGCGAAACATGACGGACACGGTGAAGCTGGTCGGCTTCGACAGCTCCATCTACGAAATCATGCTGCTCGAGGAGAACGCGATTCGCGCGACAATCGTGCAGAAGCCTTTTAACCTCGGCTATTTAGGCGTCAAAACCGCGGTGCAGCTCATCAACGGCGACAGAACGCCCGCCAAAGTCAGCATCGACTCCATCGTCATCACGAAAGCGAACATGTACGCGCCGGAAAACCAGAAGCTGCTGTTCCCGTTCGTGGAGTAGCCTGCCGATTGTATATTGATTAGAAGTCTCCAGCGTCTTCTATTTGTTCGCTTTTTTGTAAATCCGGCTATTTAGAAGCCTTTACCGTCTCTTATATCCATCCTCCCCTACCCTACAAAAGAAAGGAGACATGCCGCTTGAATCGCCATCGACCTTCAACGCGCCGAGCCGCTGCCCGCTTCGCGCCTGTGCTGACGCTGACGCTGACCTTGCCGCTGTCTCTGCTGACGACGGCTTGCTTCGGCGGCGCGGCCCCCGCGCCTAGTCCGAGCGGCACCGGCAACAAAGCGCTGATCAAATTCGTCGCAGCCGAATACAGCACGGCGACGAAGCCTTATATGGAGAAGCTGGTGCGGGAATTCGAAAGCCAGTATCCGGACATCCGCGTCGAGCTTCAGGTAATCAACTGGGACATTCTCGAAATGATGTACAACTCGATGATCAGCAAAAACCAGCCGCCCGATCTGCTCACGGTGAACACGTACATTCAATATACGAAGGATGGCATGCTGAACGATATGAACGGCATGCTATCGCCGCAGCTGAAAGCGAAGCTGTACCCGTTCTTCATGGAAACGGACAATCTGAACGGGGTGCAGTATGCGATACCGTACGTCGCTTCCGTACGCAATTTGTACTACAACAAAGATATTTTCGACGAAGCCGGGCTGACCGAGCCGCCGGCAACGTGGCTGGAGCTGGAAACCGCCGCGCAGCGGATCAAATACACGAAGAAAGCGGACGGCTTCGGCGTCGACTTGACGGACAACGAGAGCCAGGCGTATTTATCGTATTTTTTCTTCGGGGCGGGCGGCGGTTGGATGAAGGACGGCAAATGGGCGATCAACTCGCCGGAAAACATCGAAGGACTCACCTTTCTCAAAAAGCTGTACGACAACTGGCTGACCGATCCGGAGCCGACGGTGACGACGCGCGACGAAAAGCATCGTATCCTCGGCAACGGCAAGCTCGGGATGATGATATCCGGTAACTATTTCACGTCCGTCGTGCCGCGGGAGTTTCCCGGGCTGAAATACGGCGTCGGGCCGCTCCCGGTCAAGGACGGGCAAAAGCCGATTTCGTTCGGCGTACACGATATGCTCCTGTCGTTCAAGACCGACCATACGAACAAGGAAGCGATCTCGAAGTTTCTCGATTTCTTCTATGACGATGCGCGCTACGAGGAGTTTACAACCCGGGAGGGTTTTGTCCCTGCGACGAAAACGGTTGGCGATAAAGCATCTTCGCGGAGCAAGCAAATGAAGGCGTTTATGGACGAGCTCCAGGTCGCCAAGTTTTATCCGCTGCGCGAGGAAGCGTGGCCTGCCGTCATGGACGCGACTCGCAAGCTCGGCGAAGCGGTACTGCTCGGTCAAATGTCGCCGACGGAAGCGCTCAACCAGCTGCAGCAGGTGGCGGTCAGCAAGAGCGGCAAGTAGGGCCGCCTTGCGGCTGCCTTACTGACGGGTCCATCAGTCATGTTAGCGGATTTACGAGGCGTTATATTCGGCCAAGCGGACAAAACGGACGGGATAGCGGACTTTCGCGGTCTTATTCGACCGTTTTGGAACAGCCCTCTAAGGGAAATGGCGAAATAACACCCCCAAAATCCGCTATTGCTCGAACGTGACAAACTACCGTAATATAAGCACTCGAAAATCCGCTATTGCTCGAACAAAACATATGCACTCGAAAGTCCGCTATCCCCGACCACATCGCTCAAACAGCAGCCGCCCCCCTGAAAATTACCGATGGAGAAGCTGCCTCATGCCCCAAAAAAAGAACGACCCGGCTGCAAAGCGCAGCCGAATCGTCCTTCCGGTAATGTTATATGCGGGAACGGCGGATCTCAGAGATGTGCCTGACGGAGCCGAAGCAGCTCGGTCAATCGCTCGGTGTCAAGCGGATAGCTGATATAGAAGCCCTGCACGTAGTCGCAGCCGATCTGCTTCAACAAGCTTAGCTGCTCCGCCGTTTCTACGCCTTCGGCGACAGCCGTTAGACCAAGGTTATGGGTAAGCGCGATAATGGATTGCAAGAGTGCCTGATCTTTATCATTTTTATGAACGTCTTTGAGAAACACGCGGTCGATCTTAAGCTTATCGATCGGCAGCGTCTTCAGTTGATGCAGCGAAGAGAACCCGGTCCCGAAATCGTCGATCGAGATCGACACCCCTGCCTGCTTCAATACGTTGAGACGGTTGACGTTCTCGTCCGGATTTTCGAGGAGCCCATCCTCCGTAATTTCCAGATTGACGCACTGCGGACGGATGCGCGTTTCCTCAATAATGCGAAGCACGCTCTCGGCAAAGCCGACCTTCTTGAACTGCCGCGGAGATACGTTCACATTGACGATAAACGAATACCCGCATTCGCGCTCCCACGACATATACTGGTGGCAAGCCGTCCGTAGCACCCACTCGAAAATTTCGCCCGAAAGCCCCGCGTCCTCGGCCAGGGAAATAAATTTAACGGGCGGAACGATACCCAGCTCGGGCGAATTCCACCTGATTAATGATTCAACTCCGTAAAAACCCCCCGTTTCCAGTTCGATAATCGGCTGATACTGCAGAAAAAATTCATTGTTTTGAAGCGCCTTTCTTAAATTCCGCTCGATGCTGACCATCTCGGTCACCCTGCTGTTCATCTCCGGCTGGAAAAAGTAAAAGGCGTCCTTCCCTTCCCCTTTGGCATGGTACATGGCAAGATCGGCCGCTTTGACCAGCTCCTCCACCGTGCTTCCGTGATTCGGGAATAAGCTGATTCCGATACTCGCCGTAACGAAAAATAGATGCTCGCCAAGCTGAAACGGTTCTTTGATCGATTCGCTCATCTCCTTGCACCGGGCGTACAGCTTTTCGAAGGAAGCGAAGTGCGGGATCAATACGACAAATTCGTCCCCGCCGATCCTTGAAATAACCTCGTCCTCCCGGGTAAAGCGGCTTAGTCTCTCGGTAAAGCTTTTGAGAAGCTCATCTCCCATGTAGTGCCCCAAACTATCGTTAATCATTTTGAAATTGTCCAGATCTAGGAGAACGAGCGCAGCTTGCTTTCCCGATTGCGGCGAAGCGACAACCTCTCCCAGCCTTTCGTACAGCAGCAGCCGGTTTGGCAGCCCGGTTAACGAATCGTGATAAGCCAGATGAACGATTTGCTCCTCGGCCGTTTTGCGGGCTGTGATGTCCTTTCGGATTGCCACGTATTGCTGCTGATTCCCGCTTTCGTCCTTCAACGGAACGATCGTCGTATCCAGCCAATGCAGCGAACCGTCCTTCGTCCGGTTGAGAATTTCGTCGCGCCACATGTTCCCTTCCTCGATCGTCCTCCACATATTCGCGAAAAAGTCCGACGGGTGATGGCCCGAATTCAGGATCCGGTGATCCTTCCCCAGCAGCTGCTCTCTCGAGTAGCCCGAGGCTTCGCAAAAACGGTCGTTGACATGAAGGATGGCTCCGTTCGTGTCGGTAATGGTAACGAGGAACGACTCGTCCAGCGCGTTTTTCAGCACCTGCAGCTGTTGGAAGGCTCCGACCAGGTCCTTCTCCGTCTTGCGCATAGCCGTAACGTCCTGCGTCGTGCCGTACACCTTCGAGCGATCCTCGCGGTCTCCGTGATACATGATGTACACCTCGAGGACGGAGCCGTCCTTCTTCAGCATTCGGTAGCCGAGTTCCTCCGTATAGTCCGGTCCGTTATTCCGCAGCACATGCCGGTATTTATTCGTGACCAGATGAACGTCATCGGGATGCACATGCCGCTGAATGTAATGCTCGGGAGACATGCGCTGATCGATCTCCCCTTTGCGGTAGCCCATCATCTCCATATGCTCGTCGCTTAGCGACAATGTATTCGCTTCCAAATCGATCGTCCAAGGGCCCAGCCGCGCAAGCCGCATAGCGTTGGACAGGAACATTTCGTTGGCTGCAAGCTTCTCTTTGATTGCGGCGCTTGATCGGATCTCGCTAGCTAGCGCTCGGTTCTTCATCCGGACCGTCTGCGTGAACCAGCCCCCCGCAATACCGAGCAGGAAGTAGATAACCAATCCCGTGAAAACAGCAGAGAACGAGCCTCCTGTGATCATATAATGCAAAACGATTACGGCCGACGCGTAAACCGCCGATACGATTCCTCCGTTCCGGTTCCATAAATAAATGCTCATCGTAATGAACATGTAGCCGAATAAGCCGATCGTGCCTTTAGGGATTTCTTGAAGCATTATTACGGGGTATACCATCGCATAAATAATCGTGACCGTCTTGATGACTGCTCTCATGAGTGCTGCTTCCGTCCTTTCATCAAAAGTGGCTGTCACCTGAGTGGTGGAACATGCAAGTAACCGGAATATTCTCCCAACTGATTTTAACATAGTTCGACATAATGGGTCTACGGAAATAGGAAAATAGAACCAATTCCAACCTACTTCGACAAGTCTCTTCGCGCGTCTTTCATGCGTCCGAAATGAAATACATTATTCAAGATTTCATGGAGATTATTCCATGTAAGCGCTTCGATAAACGAATTATGATGAGGGGGAAGTGAGAGAAACCAATTTGGGAAGGGTGGTTCTACGATGAGTAGAAGAACGAAACAATGGATGACCGCCGGAGTCGCTTCGGCCATTGCCCTGATGTCGCTGGCAGGCTGCGGAGGCGGAGATCCGAAACCGGCTGCGACGAGCGCGAAGCCGAGCGACAGCCCGAAGCCGAGCGAGAGCGCCAAACCGGCGGAAAGCGTGAAGCCGGCCGATACCGGCAAGAAGCTGACGGGCGAGTTCGAGATCCAATATTTCGTCGGCGGCTACGGCGACAAGTGGTGGAAGCAGATCATCGGCGAATTCCAGAAAAAATACCCCGACCTCAAAATCAAAGAAACGGCCGGCCCGCAAATTAACGAGCAAACGAAGCCTCGCTGGATTCAAGGCAATCCGCCTGACTTCGTCTACATCGACGGCGCTGGCGCCAACCCGCGCACGATGTATCTCGACGGCCAGCTGATGGACCTCACCGACTACCTGAAGGATGCCAAGAACGTCGAGGGCAAAAAAATTCTCGATCTGCTGATCGCCAAGCCTGAAGAATATACGAAAGGCAAATATTTTACCCTCCCGCTCGTTTTCGGCTCGTGGGGCACGTTCTACGACAAGGCGCTGTTCAAGAAGAACGGCTGGGAAACGCCGACCGACTGGCAGAGCTTTCTCGCCGTAGGCGACAAAATAAAAGCGGCCGGCGGCATGGACGTCTACATGCATACCGGCGTATATCCGTACTACATTAACGGCGGGATGCTCGACGCGACGACCGTTGCGATGAACAACTACGACGGCTCGATCATTACGCGGATCAACGACCTGGAGAAAGGCATTTTCAAATCCGAGCCGGTCGTCAAAGCGCTCAACCGCATCGTGGAGATGCGCGACAAGGGCTTTATCGCCAAATCGTCGGTCGCGCTCAACCATACGGACTCGCAAGCCCAGTGGCTGCAGCATAAAGCGGCGTTCATCCCGAACGGCCTGTGGGTCGAGAACGAGATGGCGAAGGACATTCCGGCCGGCTTCGAATTCGGCTTCATCCCGTCGATCGGTCAAGACAAAGGCGGCAAATACGTCGCCATCCCGACAACCGCAACGGTAGGCATCGCGAAGAAAGCGAAAAACCCGGAAGCCGCCAAAGCATTCATCGAATACATCTTTACGGAAGACGCCTCCAAGAAATGGGCGGAGCTGTCCAAAGCCGTCATGAACGTGAAAACGAACCTCGACAACACGAACGCCAACGCGCTTTCGAAGGAAGCCAACAAGTACTACAGCAATCCGAACACGATCGTCGCGCCGGAAACCGTCATTCCGGAGGACCTCGTAAAAGTGCGGAACGACGCGACCGTCGCGCTGACCGAAGGCAAAATCACGCCTGCCGAATGGGGCGACCGGCTGGAAGCCGCCGCCGATAAAATCCGTGCCAAAGCAACCAAGTAAACCGCTTTGCCCGAAAGATAATAAGGGAACGCCGTTTCCCTTGTTATCTTTCCTACTTTTTATCTACGTCGGCCCTCCTTACGGCCAGCCTTCATCGGCTCGAGCGCGGGAGACCAGCCGGACGGACCGGAGGTTCGTATGAAAGCTAACGCAAGAACGGGAGTCGCCCGGACCAAACGCAGCTTGTTTATCGCATCGTTTATTTTGCCGACGCTCGCCTTATATGCCCTCTTTTTGCTGTATCCGATGTTCAAGGGCATCTACTTAAGCTTCTTCGACTGGTCGGGCGGCTCGGAAACTTACAATTACATCGGCTTGGACAACTTCAAGGAAATGTGGAACGACGCCATCATTCCGAAGTCGATTCGCAACGACTATATTTTGCTGATCGGCAAAATCATCGGCTTCATGATCATGTCGCTCTTCTTCGCGGTCGTGCTGACCCGCTTCCGGGTAAAAGGCGCGAACTTTTACAGAAGCGTTTTCTTTATTCCGAACGTGCTGTCCGTGGTCGTCGTCGGGGTGCTCTGGCGCTACATTTACAACCCGAACCTCGGCTTTCTGAACTCGTTCATCTCGCTCTTTACCGACAAACCGTACGACTACGCCTGGCTCGGCGGCAAATGGGCGATCTTCACCTTAATTCCGCCGTCGATTTGGGCCGGGACGGGGTTTTCGATCATTTTGCTCATTGCCGGCATTCTGGCGATTCCTTCCACGCTCTACGAGGCCGCGGACATCGACGGCGCTTCGCAGTGGCAGCAGTTCCGGCACATTTCGCTGCCGCTCATGTGGGAGCAGGTGCAGACATCCGTGCTCTGGATCACGATGACGACGCTCAGCGGGTCGTTCGTCATCGTGAAAATCATGACCTTCGAAGGCGGAACCGACAACGCCACTCAGGTGCTCGGCTCTTACTTGTATTACAACGCCTTCAAGTACGGCAAGTTCAGCTATGGCGCAGCAATCGGCGTGCTTATCCTCGTGCTGGCGCTCATCACGACGGCGGCGCTGCAGCGGCTGATGAAGAGAGAAACAATCGAGCTGTCCTAGCGGTGGAGGCCGGAGAGAGGCTGCTCGCAATTACAGGTTTGGAGGGCGGTCAACATGGAACAACAAGTAGCGAGTCCGAACGCGAGACCTCGGATGAACAGGCAGAAACGCAGCGCAACGAATCCGTTCGGACGGTTCTTTCTTTATTTCACTCTTGTCTTCTGGACGGTCTGCGTCATCTATCCGCTCGTTTGGACGGTATTCGGCGCACTCAAGGACAATCAGCAGTTTTTTCTCGGCAAGCCGTGGGATTTGCCGAAGCTGCCGCTGCTCTGGGACAACTTCACGTACGTGTTCGAGAAATACCATTTCGGCAGCTATTTCGTCAATTCGATCGTCGTTACGATCGGGAGTACCGCGCTCGGCGTGCTGCTATCGGCGACGACCGCCTATGTGCTCGCCCGCTACGCCTTTCGGGGAAGCGGCGTTCTGTATTACACGTTTCTGGCTTATATGATGATTCCGCCGTTTCTCGGCATTATCCCCCTGTTCTTCTTGATGGACGATCTGCACATGACCAATTCGCTGATCGGCTTGACGCTCGTTTACGCGATCACGGCCGTGCCGTTCGGGGTGTTCGTGCTCGTCGGCTTTTTCCGGACGCTACCGAACGAGCTGGAGGAAGCCGCCGCGATGGACGGCGCTTCGCATTACGGCATTTTCTTCCGCATCATGCTGCCTTTGGCCACGCCCGGACTTTACTCCGTCGCGATCATTACGGTGCTGAACATTTGGAACGAGTACATCTATGCGCTGATCATCAACAGCGACCCGGAGAAATATACGATTCCGGTCGCCATCGCCGTCATGCAGGCCGAAATGCAGTACCGGACCGAATGGGGGCCGCTGTTCGCCTCCCTGCTCACCTCGATGGTACCGGTGCTCATCGTGTACATGATCTTCCAAAAGAAAATTACCGGGGGCATCACCGCCGGTTCCCTGAAAGGATAAAAATCCCGCTGCAAACAAAAGACTCCTTATGCGCATTTGGCATAGGAGTCTTGAAAGAAAGCCGTTTTGTTCGGAAGGACAGCGAATACATTTGGTTGAATGCCCTACTCCTTCAACGTCCAGATCTCGGTTTGCGGCTTCGGTAAATGCAAGGCTGCAATTCTTGCTTTTCCGCTATCCGTTACCCCAATGGCCCATTTGCCGAAAAATTCGGCAAGATCTTCACCGGCCGTCCGGGAAGCGACTACCGCGAACGTATCGACGGTGCCTTGAATTTGATTCTGAGGCATCTCGCGGTAAGCCTCGAAAATCCGGGTAAAGAAATCCCAGCCGTACGCCAGCTGAAGCTGCTTGAACATGACTAGCCTGTCGTAGTTGTCGATTTTCCCGTATTTTTTTGCCGGGTCGTCGCTCGTTGCGAATTCAATCCCGCGGTCGTAGTAGCTTTTGCCGTCCTTCCCGACTTTAAGCAATTCGGAAGCATTCCCGAACTTCTCCTGAATATAGAGGGAAAATATATTGACGGTTACTTCGCCGACATCGCCCCACGTCCATGTTCTTTGTTGATATTCGTGTCCCAGCTCGTGCCAGAATCCCCAGGCGCCAGTACGGAGATAATCCACGTCCAGCAATTTGGCCGCATAGCTGAACGGCATCATAATCGGATAACCTGCGTGTAAGGCCCCTGCGGATATTTGTCCGTCCGCCACATAACGCCGATTCAGCTTATGGGCGGTATGCGGCATTGCCCGCTCCGGATCCAGACCGGCCAGCTCGTCATAGCTGTCATAGATTCCGTCCCAAGTCCGCATCAGTTCCTCCGGATCCGTGACATTGCGGATCACATCCGAAGGAACAGTAAGCACGATTCGCTCACCCTGCAGCTCGGCAAACGGAACGGAATACGGGGCATTGCGGATGCTTTCCCATTGCTCCGGGGTCGTTTTGCCCAGGACGTAATAAGGCGCTTCTATCGCCCCGCTGATCTTGACGGTTGCACGGAATTCCTTTTGAGCCTTCAGAGGAATAAGGTAAATCAACCCGCCGTACGGACTATTCACTTGATGAATGCCTGGAGTCAACTTTTGGTGATTGACGACAAGCGGTACGCGCCCCCACTTGCTGGAGCTTCTAAGATCATCGTCGTGCGAGCCGATTTGCACCGTGAGATGCTCGACCCCCTCCGGCACCTCGATCGTCACGACTTTGCCGGGAGGCGCATACAGGCCGGTACTCATCCAGTTTTTGGACGGCAGTGCATGCGTATACATCGTATTGGGGAAATCAAAATCGACTTCCACTTCCCGGTTCGTTACCGTTTGCGCATCGTCGGCCACTCTCCCCGGAAACGAATCCGCATAGGGCGATTTCTCGTTGGACGCGTCTAGGGTGAAGTGACTGAACTGGAAGTTAAGCAAAGCGTTCGTGTAAGGAAGCTGCAGTTTCGTCACCGGGAATACGGCTTGCGGCAGGTTGCGCGCCTCTCTGTCCGCCCAGTCGTATAGCGGCGATTCGGCCGATATCGTTTCGAGCGTCTCGCTTAACAGCGTGTAAAGCAGCTCCTGCTTCTTGCTCGCCGTCCCGTCTGCAGGACCGATGTCGACTTGATCGAGGGATAGCGTCCCTTCTTCAACTGCTTTTCCCTGCTGGAGGCGTGTCATGATGTGGTGACTGTTCGCCCGGTCGTACGGCAGAGCCGATTCGCCTACACTCGAAACGGAGCTTCGGTTCATTAGCGACAGGCCTGCCCGGTTCAGCAGCTTCTGAACAGCCCAGTCGCGGCTAAGTCTGGCTCCTCGCAGGTTGCCGACTTGCAGAACGATTTCCTCGGGCGTGTCCCGCGTGATCCCCTCGATTCCGCTGCTATTTTCTGCAACCACAATGCCGCCGCCATGTCGTATAAACGCATCCAGCGCCTCCAGATCCGAATCCTTCATCGAATTGTCCACGTAAGCAACCGCATATTTCTGCGGATTCAGATTTTCCGAAGTCCAGCTGTCCAATTTCACCACTTCGATAGGTAAAGAGGGATCCGCCGTAAAGGTGCTCGACGTTGTGACGATTCTTATCTTTTTCCCCGTTCCCTTCAGTGCGTCCTCGTAGCGATTCGTTTTATCGTTGCCTTTGCCTTGATTCGTGTGCGAGTCATCCGTCAGCCATAACAAAATATTTCGGGCAATCATGCTTTTGGCATCGCCGGAAGCTTGAGCCAGGCTGAAATATTCCTTACTCCCCGCAGCTACGATCCGCCCTTTTCCGTAGCGGGATGCCGCGACCGTCGGGATATAATCGGGAACGTTAACGTTAAATGCCGCATTCCCGATGGCCGCTACCCCCCCGCCCGAATAATAAGGCATCCCTTGCAGGTCCCGATATAAAATGCTGAAATCGTTCTGCAGCAGCTCCGGCGAAGGCAGCCCGGCAGCAGCCGGTACCGGATTGCCCGGCGTAAGGGAACGCGCTTCCGGCAAGGCCGTTTCGTAAGTTGACGCCGTAACCGTCGATGCCGTTTCATTGTCTTGAGCGGCGGTCACGGACGGTAATGCCGCGGCGAGTAAGGAGATCGTACATACAAGGGCCGCATACGTTTTTTTCCTATTGTTCATTCTTGACTTGCCTCCTCTATGAACGCTTTTAACTTACTCTATGGCTGCTCGGAAGGAACAACCTGGACCTCGGCAAGGCTGAGCGCGTTCGTGCCTCGAAGCTGGATCCTGACGTAACGGCCTGACTGGCCGACCGGTACAATCGTCGTTCTTCCTGCCGTTTCCGTCCGATGCGCCGCCCAAACGCCGGGTTGCTCGAGCGTCTCGGCTAGTGAAGCGCCTGCGAACGGCTCATTGGAAACGAAGACATAGTAGTCGCTAAGCCGGTTAGAGCAGCAGTCGGTCCGGTTCCATATACCGATCTCATCGATAGGCTGACTGCTCCCCAAGTCAACCTGCCACCACGGCTGAACCGCATTCTCCGTCGTATGGGTAACCGATCCCCCGCTATAGGAACCGTTCGTATTGCCGTCAACGGCTCGCTCCGGGACGCCCCCGTAAGCGATGCTTGATTGAGACGCCGGTTTGCCTAACGCCGCGTTCCGCCGCGAGATTTCGATGTTTTTAGCGGCGCTTTGCGTTACGGTTGCGGTCTTCAATGCGGCCGTCACCATGTGGCTTGCATATTCCGCGTCCTTGGGAACGTCCAGCTGCGCGGTATAGAGTCGGTACTCGCCCGGTTCAAGCGACGGGACGTTAAAGCTCGCAGGCTGAACCGTCCATCCTTCAGGAGCGTCAAGCGTAAGCTTGCCGCCAGGGGTGCGCTCCCCGAGGTTATAAACCGCCATCGTTACGGTCGTCTGATCGCCGCGGTACAAGACGCTCGCCGCGTTCACCTCAAGCTTATTGATGGCGGGCAGATGCTCCGGCGCATTCGGATTGATTTTCAGTTTGATGGTGTGGGTTTTCCCGATCGAGCCTGCCGTATCGATTTCCACCCGGATATAAGGCGCTTTGCGGGTCAGCGTAACGGTATCGTCTTGGCTGATGACGGATACGCCGGTTTTGCCCAGTTCCACCGTAATCTTGCTCTGTAGGTGCGTCGGATCGGACACGGAGAGCGTCAATTCCTTCCCTTCTTCCTTCACCATGACGGATGCAGGCTGATAGGTTCGGATGAAGTCCATTGTCCCCGCGTTCCAGAAGTTTGCCGCCGTAACGCCCAGTTTGTTTTCCCGGACCGCATGAACATCCGGCGTGTTGCTGAGAATGTCCACGTCCGGCTGGCGGCTGTAGCTTGCCGTCGCGTCCGCATCTTTATTGGGAAGCAGGACGTATGCATACTCGCCGTTCGTCGGATTGGCTCCGTGATCGAACGCCAGGCTCATGTAATTTCGGGTAATCGGATTCGTGCTCCCGTTGACATTGATATCCTTCCATGTGCCGGATCTCGATTCGCGCAAACCGGATAGAGAAGCTGGCTCGGGAAAATAGTACCCGATATCGGCATTCGCAGCCTCTCCGGCGAGATGCGCCCACTTCACATCCGTCATCGATTCGGACCAGCCGGCGCCGTACGGTTTGATTTCCCCGTTTACCGTCAACCGATTATCGCCGCTGTCGTTCAACATGCGGTTTTCTACGATCGTTTCCGTCTTTCGGCCGTCGCTTCCCGTTATGCCCGACCCCAAAGCAACGATTTCATCGTCAAAGGAGAACCATGACTTTTTGCCCGTAAGCGTGCTGTTCTCCAGATCAAACTCCATGCCTGCCGCCCCGTATAGCCCATCGACGGACGATCCGCCCACCCAAGTTTTCGGACTCAAATACGCGCGCCACGACGATAAAGGACTGCCTTGGGAGCCATCCGTGGTCGTACCGGGCAGACGGAGCATATTGACTGTCGGCCAGAAATCTTTGCTGAACTGCGTCAGATCGCCGTTGTATAAATAGGTCATGCCGTACCCCGTATGCCAGCCCTTCGTATTCTCGGCTCCGCTGCCCGTTCCCATCTCAAAGCTCGAAATTCGCTTGGAGGACATGCTGATCCCGAATCCGAAGTCCGGCCGCAGATGCACGACCCGATCCATCGCTGCGAACACCTGATGCTTGATCAGCTCGGTCTCAGGCGGGATCGTATCGTCCTGCAACAATTTTTTTACGAGGATCATATCAAAAATATTCAAATTTCCGGCGTAGTTAGCATACGTCGTGTCGGACAAGATCCATCCTTTGGCCATGCGCTTGATGGCAAGCGCCTGATCCGCCGGAGCCCCTTCCGCCAGACGGAGCAAGCTCAGAATAATGTCCCGGCCGGCGCCGTGGTCGCCGGACCCTTGCCGCGAAATCGCCCTTCCCCTCACCATGTCCATCATCGCGCCTTTATAGAGAAGCGGCTGGAACGAATCTTTCACCCATTTGTACACATTGCCTACATTCGGATCCGATATCGTCCATGGAGAGCCGCTCAATAAATAGAACATATCCGGAATGCGGCTGATCAGCACCGCACCGTAGCTTCCGTTATACGGCACGTAATCGTGCTGGATAAACGATCCGTCCTCGTAAAAACCGTCTCCGTCGTTCACATACAGGAACACCGGGCTGAGCGATTCTTTCGCCTGAACGATCTTCTCCCCGGACTTGGCGACGATGCCGCGAATGGCGACTACCAGCGCTTTATCCAGCAGGTTCGCTCCCGTTTCTCTCAGCGAAGGAAGATTCGTTCTCCTTGACGGATCGGGCACGAACCGGTCGATCCCGCGAAAGTAAGCGCCGATTTGCTCTTGCGTCAACTCCTCGTACATCAGGACGATCGTATCGTTTAAATTTTGCGGCGACCCGATTTCCCAGTCCCACCAGTTTTTGTACTCCTTCTGGTTCTCGTGGTAACGGTTTGCGTACATCCAATCCAAGCCGCCGATAATATCGGCCCGCAAAGCTTCGTTACGGTGCAGCCTCGAGCCCTTCATCGCATAGGCCAGCGCCATCGCTTTCAAACGAACGTACGATGCGGAAACATGCGCCGACTCCGTCGTGCTGGCCGAATCGCTCCATAAGGAAGTACGGCCTGCGGTTTTGTTCATGGAATCCCAATACCCGGTTCCCCCGGCGTTGCTGACTCTGTCCGCCGCAGAGGCTGCCGTCGCAGCCATATCGGAATCGTTCGGATCGTATTGATCGTTCCCCGTTAATTTGTTGAACCATTTCAAGCGAAGGGCATCATAGGTGTCCATAGCAAAATTACCTTCCCCGCCGGCTTCCGAACCTGCTTCCGTGTTCGCGTATGCCGGATTTGGTATGATAGTGGCAGTCGATAGCAGCAGCATGGAAACGGCTAAAAGCATCGCAAACAATTTATTCAGCGATTTGAACATGTCAGTCCCCTCCTGGACGGAGTAGTAGATGCTAATCATGCAGGAAGCATTGCCTCATTAACACTTCCGTTAAAGCGCTTTCAAATAATCCGAGATACTTGCCCGAATAGATCTGCTTGTCCTTCTGGGCCGTTCGTCCGCCTATCACTCAGCCAAGCAATTCGTAACGCTGCTCCCCCTTTCACCGGTTTCGGCAACTTCTCCGCGGCGCCCTCCGGAATGTTCGTCTTGCCGCCGGATCATTGAAGCCGTTCGCCTGCTGCAACAACCCATTCTGCAAATCTCTGTATCCATCATAGGGGATGAAACCCTGCTTAAAAAATGCACAGAACGCACAAAAGGGTATCCAAAATTGACTAAAAAACCGCTCCCCGCATTTTGAAATGCGAGTAGGACGTTCTAGCCGCGAGCTCATTCAGGATTTAAACCAAGCGATTAAACCAACCGATTAAACCAATCGATCAAACCAACCGCCTAATCCAAACGACTAATCCAACCGAACTAATCCAACCGACTAATCAACCACCTAATCCAAACGACTAATCCAAGCGACTAATCCAAGCGACTAATCCAAACGCCTAATCCAAACGCCTAATCCAAACGCCTAATCCTACCGCCTAATCCAACCGACTAATCCAACCGACTAATCCAACCGACTAATAATCCAACCGCCTAATCCAACCGCCTACTCCAACCGCCTAATCCAACAGACTACTCCAACCGACTAATCCAACCGAACTAATCCAACCGACTAATCCAACCGCCTACTCCAACCACCTACTCCAACCGACTAATCCAACCGACTAATCCAACCGCCTACTCCAACCGCCTACTCCAACCG
Source organism: Paenibacillus litoralis (assembly GCF_046244365.1). Classification (NCBI taxonomy): domain Bacteria; kingdom Bacillati; phylum Bacillota; class Bacilli; order Caryophanales; family Paenibacillaceae; genus Paenibacillus; species Paenibacillus litoralis. The sequence goes on from NZ_CP176395.1 coordinate 7,766,739, forward strand.
ACTAATCCAACCGACTAATTCAACCGCCTACTCCAACCGACTAATCCAACCGACTAATCCAACCGACTAATCCAACCGACTACTCCAACCGACTAATCCAACCGACTAATCCAACCGACTAATGCAACCGCCTACTCCAAACGCCTAATCCAAACCGCCTACTCCAAACGCCTAATCCAAACGACTAATCCAACCGACTAATCCAACCGACTAACTGTATAACCTGCAGCTAAATTACACACAAACGACGGATTGAGGCAAACGAACTGGAAATCCTACAGTTATTTCATAAAGCGGATCGATTTTAACCCTGAAGCGGTTGATTGTAATGGAGGTTTTACAGTTACATATTGCCAAGCACGCATATAGAAACTAATAACAGCAGGTTTTACAGTTCGTTTTTCGCAGTATCCGCAGTGTGTTCCATGTGCTCCATGTGCTCCATGTTCTCCCCATCCAGTTATTAAGGGGTTGAAGCGTCTCTTTATACCTGACCTTCTTCGTAATTGAGGGTTTGTGGGGCTATCAGAACGAACAAAAAACCGCTGAATCGAGCATCGCTCCAGCGGTTTTGCTTAGTATTAAGAAAAACGGTTTGCGGACAATCTAGGGCAGGTTTCCAAGTGTTCATCCGGAGCGACTGGTTAGAAATACACCTGCAGCATACGCTTGCCTGCCACATGCCGGTCTGCCGTGCTTATAGCTCTAACGGCGCGACTCTGCAGCGTCTTAACCGCCTACCGCCCGTACACGCTGCCGCCGACCGACGGCTTCTTCGTCGGCGTCGGGGTCGGCTTCGGCGTAGCGGTCCCGCCGCCTGTACCGCCCGTTCCGTTCGAACCCGTCCCCGCGCTGCCGCTCGGAGTCGGTGTCGCGGTCGGCAGATCGAGCTGCTGCTTGAGCGCGTCGCGGGCGTTATCCAGATCCTCGTCCGTCACTTCGATGTACGGACTGATCCAATCACCTTCCAGATGGATAAACTGGATGTTTTCGCGGTTGATGTTGAAATACGTTTGCAGAAGACTGCGGATTTGCGCGGACGGGATGTCGGTTTGGATGCCGTCGCCGACTTTCTGCATGATTTCCCCGATTTTCAGCACGCCGCCGAACGATTTCAGCTTTTCCATCGTTTTGTCGATGACCTGCTGCTGGCGCATATTGCGCTCCATATCGCTCGACTCTTCCGTATTCCGGTTCGACTTGCGGTAGCGGACGAAATCAAGCGCCTGCTTGCCGTTCAACAGCTGCGTGCCCTTTTTCAAGTTAATATCGGTGCCGTCTTCCGTGTCGACATACCTCATATCCATATCGACGTCGAGCGTCAGCCCGCCCAGGGCGTCGACCGTCTGCTCGAAGGCGTGGAAATCGATGGTCGCCATATAATCGAACGAGAAGCCGAAGAACGTGCTGAACGTCTTCTTCGTTTCGCTGAAGGCCGTCTTTTTATCCTGATTGTAGAAATAAGGAAAATAATAATTCGCTTTCCGCTCGGGAAGCCCCTTCGGGTTCATGTGCAGATCGCGGGGCAGCGAGACGACCGTGGCCGATTTGCGGTCCGGGTTGACCGTTACCGCCATGATGACGTCGGAATTCATACTGGCCGTTTCCTTCCGGTAATCGACCCCGAGCAGCAGGAAGGAGAGCGGTTTCGTATGGGCCAAAGCATCATCGGGCACACTCTCCGGGGTTCCGATCTGCTTGATGACATCGTTCGCTTTATCGTACAAATAGTATGTGTAGCCGCCGGCTGCGGCGAGAATGACGAATAGGACGGCTGCCGCGATCAGCCACCATTTCCGGCGCTTTGACTTATCGCGGGGCGGAAGCGGCGAGATGGGCAGGGTAGCTTGCGACATGGTAACCCTCTTTTCTATGCGACTTCAGGAATAGATTCCTCCATCATACAAGCTAAACCTTAAAAATAAATTACAAAAAGGTTAAAATCCGATGACGCCGCTCGCCAATTTCATCCAATTCCGGTCATGCTTCTCCAAAAGCCGCGGCAGCCCGCCGGTATTTTACTGTCGATTTTTGTCCTTCTGGATGTATTACCTTCACTTCGCGCCGCTATGTCTCCTTCAGGACTGTACCGTCATTTCACGTCGAGTTTCGTCCCCTCGGGGACGATTTGCACCCACGTCCGTCCCGGCACGAGCGGCTGTTCCTCGCCATCCGCGTAAGCGCGAATGAGCCCGCCTTTACGCTCCCATACGATATCCTGGCGCTTCCCCTTCTGCAGCAAAACCCCATGGCCCGGACCGAACACGTCGACGTCCCGGCGTCCCTCGTTGTCCAGCACCTGATGCTTCGCTTCCACAATCAGCACGTTGTCGGCCGTAAGCTGCTTCTGCGTCGCTGCGTCCAGATGGGGCTTTCCTTCCATCGAGCGTTTGTAGATGCCGGCTCCGGCGTCATAATCGTAGGAAACGTTATAGCCGCGCAAATAGGGAATCGTGACATGCGAAGCAGGCGTCCCTGCAGCAGATTTGCCGGGAGCCAGAAACGCCAATATCGGCCCGTTCCAGTCGTTCCGCAGCTTCTTGTTCGCGATGCCGCGCCGTATTTTATCGATGCCGGTGTACAGATTATGCGGCATTTTACGCTCGTCGGAGCGCCAATAGTAGGTCCCGTCGCCATACACCTCGTCAAAATGGGCGAGATTGCGCTTCGCGATCATATTGATCGCATCCTGGCTCCAGCCGGCGTGCACAAGTACCGCGTCAAGACCGTCCCCGATCTCCACGAAATAGGGGCGTATGCTCCGCACCGGTCCGATCTCCGAGGGAGACTGGCTCTGATAAACGGCCAAAAACCGCGTAATCTCGCCCTCCGCGAGCACCTCGTAGACGATATCGGCTTGGTCCAGCCCGGATTGCGGCCGCGCCTGCGGCGAATTTTCGACCATGACCATCACAGGACGGTCTTTCCGCTCGCCTTCGGCAGGCAGCCCGGTAAGCGGCTCGGCGAAAGGCTGCTTGGCTTGGACCGCCGGAGCCGTCCCTTTCACTCCCGCTTCGGACGTCCCTTGCGGCGATGCGCCGGCCGGAATCCGCTCGCTTGCGCCCGGCTTGCTGACGGCGGCGGCGTCTCCTCCGCCTCCTGTGCACCCGCTCAAGGAAGCGGCTCCGCAGAGCATGAAGACGGCGGCAAGCGCCAGTCCGTATCTGCGTTTTATTTTGCTGCGGCGGGAAAATGCCCGGCTATCGCTATATTGGCTTGATTGGATCGGCATAACGCCTACTCTCCCCTTCCCTGTTGTCAGCCCGCAAGCAGGCAGTCGCTTCTCTATGAACCTATCGTATGTGAATATGCGTTCACATATACGTCATTTGTCGGGACAACCTCGTTTTGCTACAATAAATCGGGAGGGAGGCCGCATAAATGAAATGGAAAGCCCTACTTATTCTGATTGCCATCGTCGCCTTGTCCGTAGGCGCCGTTTTTGTACTGTTATATGGCTTCGGCCGGGACGATCAAGCGGTGAAAGCCGCCCTGCTGCCTTCCGATGAAGAAGCGAAACAATATGTGCTCGACAACAAGCTCCTGAGCGAAATCCGCGAGCAGCAAAAAATCCGCGTAGGCGGCCCTACCTTCAAGATGGTAACCGGCTTCGATGCGCAGGGACAAGAAAAGATCGTCTGGCTGACGCTCGAGAAGAAACAAATCAAATCGTACGGCTCCGCCTTTACGAAGGACGGCGTAACGAAAGACCTGATTCTCGCCAAAGCCAAAGAGAAAAACGTTCAACCCGAGAACATCAAAGAGATGTACATCGCCCCCTACGACTACGTTTCGGACAAAATTGTCTGGTTCATATTAGAGAAGGGCGAACGGGGACACATGCTTTGGTACGATTTCAAAACCGGGGATCCCGTCTGGGAAGCCTATCAGGAGCCAACCTCCTGGAGCTTGAAAAACCACGAACCATAAGCTTACGACCGTCCGGCCTCCGCGCCGGGCGATTTTTTTTCTCCAACTACGTAATCCCTCGCTGTTCTCGGATCATGCGACAGCCTGCATCGGATTTACATAAGCGCCGCCGCTTGCGGGAATCCTTTTCCTATATAGGTTTCGTTTGCCATAACGGGAAAGAGGTGAACCTCTTGAAGGAAGTGCTTGATTACGTACGCACCCACTGGCTGTCGCTAACGCTGCTCGTCGTGGCTGCCGTCGCCGTCGTCTACGTATACCGGCATAGGGACAAGCTGCAGATGATCAAAAAAAATAACGATTGATTCCTGCCCCCAACTTTTTTTACAATGGGCTTGAAGATACGGCTTGGAAGTCTCGTGGGAGAGGCGGACGCCGACAAAGGGGGAATCGGGCGCGATGGAACTGAAGGTGTTCAAGTCGCTGTGGGGAATGGAAGGCACGCTGGAGCAGCAGGTCAAGCAGGTAGCCGCTGCCGGCTATCATGGAATCGAGACGGGGCTGCCGGCTCCGGATCAAAAAGAAGCGTTCAAAGCTCTCTTGGCCGAGCATAAGCTCGACTATATCGCGATGTTGTTCACGCAAGGGCCCGATCATGCGGATTCGTTCAAGCGTCAGTTAGACGCAAGCGCCGAATTCAGACCCGTGCAGATCACCTCGCATAGCGCGAAGGACTCCATGGAGTTCGCCGATCAAGCGGCGTTCTTCTCCAAAGCTCTGGAGCTGGAGAGGGAGTACGGCATTCCCGTAGGGCATGAAACGCATCGGATGCGCGCGATGTTCACCCCATGGACGACAGCCAAGCTGCTGCGCGAATTTCCCGATCTAAAAATTACCGCAGACTTCAGCCACTGGTGCTGCGTATGCGAATCGCTGCTCGGCGATCAGGCGGACAATCTGGCCTTGGCGTTCGAGCGCACGCTGCATATTCACGGTCGCGTAGGCTATGCGGAAGGACCGCAGGTCCCCCATCCGGCCGCGCCGGAATACGCCGCTGAGCTGGCGGCTCACGAAGGCTGGTGGTCGAGCATCCTGCGGCTGAAAGCCGCCAAGGGCGTTCCGCTCGCGACGTTTACGCCGGAATTCGGCCCTCCGGGCTATATGCACACGCTGCCGTTCACGAAGCAGCCGGTTGCCGACCTGTGGGACGTATGCGCGTGGATGGCCAAGCGCTTCGAAGACGAGGTGTTCGAGCAGGCGCTTGCCAAATAAAGCAAGATAACCGCCTAACGACTGAAGTCATTCAAAAAAAGACCGCTCCCGTCTCGGTAATGAGAAGGTGAGCGGTCTTTCCGATAGAAGGGGCTACCTGCCCGACAGCCGCTTCAAGGCAATCCCGGCGAACATGGCCGCGCCGATCGCGATGCAGCTTTCGTCCGGGTTAAAGCGCGGGCTATGCAAGCCAGGAGCTAGCTCCGGCTGCTCCTGCGGGCCGGAGCCGAGCCAGAAGAAGCCGCCTTTGGCGAAGGCCAAAAACTCGGCGAAATCTTCGCCGTACGTCATCGGCGGCGGCGCCGTGCGATTAAGCCTGCCGACGAGCGAATCGGCGGTTTCGCCTATGTATGCGGCGCACGCCTCGTCGTTCACGACGGGCGCCACCTGCTCGATATAGGCGACGCTACCCTCGCAGCGGTACGCCCTGCAAATATCCCGGACGATCCGGGATATTCGCTCGGGCATCGTACGGCGCCATTCGGCGTCCAGATGGCGCACGGTACCCGTCATTTCCACGTAGTCGGGGATGATGTTGTTGGCCGTTCCGGCTTGAATCGTGCCGATCGTAATGACCGCCCCGGCCGCGCTAGGAATTTCCCGGCTGACGGCTGCCTGCAGACCCATAACGACGGCGGATGCGGCGACGATCGGGTCGATGCACGCCTCCGGATAGCCGCCATGCCCGCCCCTGCCGTTCACCCGGATTTCGATCCGGTCGATCGAGCCCATGACGACGCCCGGCTTCACGCCGATTTTGCCTGCGGGAAGACTCGGCAGATTATGGACCCCGTACACTTCGTCGATCCCCTCCATCACGCCTTCCTGAATCATCGCTTTGGCGCCGGCGAGAATTTCTTCCGCCGATTGGAACAGGAAGCGCACCGTTCCGTGAAGGTCGTCGCGACGTTCCGCGAGCAGCATCGCCGCCCCGAGCAAAACGGACGTATGGACGTCATGTCCGCACGCGTGCATGACGCCGGGAGTCTCGGACGCAAACGCGAGCCCCGTCTCCTCCGTTATCGGCAAAGCGTCCATATCCGCACGGAACGCGATCGCCGGGCCGGGATGACGGCCGCGCAGTTCCGCTACGACGCCGAATCCGCCTACGCCGCTCTGCACCTCCAGTCCCAGCTTGCGCAGCTCCTCCGTTACCCGGCTGGACGTACGGTATTCATGAAAGCTCAGCTCCGGAAAGCGGTGAATCTCCCTGCGCAGCGCGATAAGCGTCTCTTCGAGCTGCTGCGCCCGTTCTCTCAACTGCTCCATTTCCTGTCATCGCTCCTCGCTTGATTGATTGATTGATTGTCATATCCGCCCTAAGATTCTCCGTTACGATCGAATACCATCAAATATTGCTCATAGCGCGTTTCGAAGCCCGCGGCCTGCAGCATGGCGATCGGCTCCGGGTTAGCCGTAGACATATTGACTGTGCTTCGCGTACATGTCAAGTCGAGAGGGCCGAATACGCCGCTTAGCAGCATGCCGAACAGCGCCTCCCGGTCTTCCCTGTCGGGCGCCGCTTCACAGTGGTACAGATGTATCGATTCCGGTTTGCCCTGTTTATCCAATACGCGGCTAAACAAAGCATACGCCGCCGCGGCCCCGGATTCGTCGCGAACAATCAGCGATTCGCCGTTCTTGATATTGTGCCACATACATTCCCAAGCAGCCGTTTCCCGGTAAAAGGAAAGCGCGCCGGCTGCCGATGCTCTGCCGTATTCCGCTTGTAAACGGCTACTCGAAACGGATGGAGAGGAACCGAGGCCCCCTAGGCTTCCCGTATGGATAAGTCCAATGATGCGGTCGGCTTTGCGAAAGCCTCCGCTTTCATAAGCTTTTATGGCGTGCTCGTTGCGGCAAACGACCTCCAGAATCGCCCGGTCCACGCCTTCCTCTGCCAAAACGAGCTGCGTTTCCCGCATCAGCGTTTTGGCGATCCCTTTGCCCCGGTATTCCGGCGCGACGCCGGTCCCCCCGTTCCACGCCCATTTCTTTCCGTCCACGTCTTTCGTAGCGATGAAGACAAAACCGGCCGGATCGTCGTCCACGAAGGCTACCACCGACAGGGCCGGTTTAATGGCAGTCGCAGCGAAGCTGGCAAGCAGCTGGTCCATGCTCCTCGTCATATCCGAATAATAGCCGGCGAATCCCCGATTCCACAGCGACAACGCCTCATCGAACGTGCAGGCGTTCAACCGTCCGTAACGGACCGTTTCATTTTCCATACAAACACCCTCTCCTGTCGGTTTTAAAATATGTAGCAGACGGATCAGCTTGTTTCGGTCCGATTTGCGTAAATCCTGCCCAGCAGCTCCTCGGCATGCCGTACGAACAGCTCTCCGGTTTCCGCCGGCAATCGGCTGTTGGACGTTATGCGGGGCTCGTAGCTGCCGTTCTCGAAAGCCTCGCGGGTGCAAACATAGCCGGGAGCCGCGCCGTTGCAGAGCTCGTTGACAGCCGTATACGCAAAAGGAGACGCCGCCTTGATCGCCAGCCCCAGCTCGACGAACAACTCGCCCGGGCAGCCTACGACAGCCAGCGGACCCAGCTGGATCGCCTGCATTTCAATGTCCGCGAAAATCTCCTCCTCAGCATAAGCAAGCAGCAGCTCGGAAGCAAAAGCCTTCTCGACCTCGTTTACCGTTTCGGAACCGATGCGCCGCCGGGCCTCCTCCGCTTCTTCCTCGGAGGGCTTACGGTACGCGACCTGAAAAAAAGCTTGCGCTGCACCAAGCTCGACGCGATCGGCTAACCGCGCCTTTTCCCGCGTTTTCAGCACCTCGCCTGCCAGGATACGCCCCATTACCTTGTGATGCTCCGGTTGTACGGGCCATCCGCCGCTAACGTCAATATGATTGATATTGCCGCTGGCCCCCATCAAGAAAAGGCTGACGACGTGCCCGCCGAGCGACCTCTTCAAAGACGCACTAAGCTCGCCCGGATAATCGGCGCTGTACCTCGTGCCTCCGACCGTGTCGGTATGGCAGGCGTAGTTCGTCACAACCCCGATCGAACTGCCGTCCACCGCGTCGATCCGAATGACGAGCACCTGCGGATCGATCGGCCCCTCCGGCCTTACGGCGTCCGTATTGCCGATTCCGGGGTTCATCCGAACGGTGCCGTCCTTCATCCAGAACCGCCGATTGAACGCCATATCCGCTTCATACCCGCAGCCAAAACCGATTCGGGCCTCCTTACTCCCCCGGTAAGCGAGAATCGCGGCATCCGCCGCCCGCTCCGTCAACTGCTGCAAATACGCCTCGTCGGCGGTCATCAGCGAGCTCGTAACGACCGGCGGGCCGGTATGCGTATGCGTCGCGGATACCATGATGTTCGCTTGCGGAATACCCGTTTCGCTATGGATGCGTTCCCGGATCCCGAGCACGACGCGGCGCGGCAGGTCGATGGCGTCAATGGCGACCAGCACGGCTGCCGCCCCTTCCGTTTCCACTGTAATCGCTTTCGCATATAACGGGTCAAGCACGCCCGTCGATTTGCGATCGCGGAAATAGCCCGGCATCGAGCTATTCAAGGGTGGCGTAACGTCCACCTCTGCCATCCCGCATTTGAGCACGGTCCTCATCCTTTCCATCGTAAACGTTCTGCTGACAAGCCAGCCCCAATCGCTGGCCTCTACCCCGCTACAACCATTATAATAGGGGGAATGCGCAATCAGTTTGTCTATTTTCACAACCCGACAACCATTTTTTCTCCATTTTTGATAATGCCATGTCGGTTTAACGCTTTTATACTGATATCAGTTGTTCGAGGCAGGAAAGGAAGAATTCCCATGCATATCGCCGAATCGCTAAATAGAGCTGTCAAGGGGCAGCCCGAAAGCCGTCACCGCCATACATGGGCCGATATTTCGCCGGAGGCGATCCGGCATAACGTCAGGGCATTTCAGGCGCTTCTGAGCGAACGCAGCCTGCTGATGGCCGTCGTCAAGGCGGACGGCTACGGGCACGGCGCCGTACAAACGGCAGCCGCCGCTCTTCAGGCGGGGGCGGGCTATTTGGGCGTCGCCTTCGCGGACGAAGCGTTCGAGCTGCGCAGAGCGGGAATCACGGCGCCTATTCTCATATTGGGCTATACGGCGCCCGAGTTCGCTGCCGCGGCTGTCGAGCACGACGTCACCGTCACGGTATTTACCCGCGAATCGCTGCAAGCCGTCATCGGCCACGCGGAACGCTCCGGCAAGCAGGCTCGCGTGCATTTGAAGATCGACACCGGCATGACCCGGCTTGGCGTGAGCGCGCCGCAAGAAGCGCTGGAGCTGGCGGCAATCGCCGCCGGATCGCCGCATGCCGAGCTGGAAGGCGTCTTTACGCATTTTGCGGAGGCCGACCGCGCCGCTTCTCGCTTCACGGAAGAGCAGTTCGCAAGCTTCATGAAGATCGTTCGCCATCTGGAAACGAACGGCATACGCATCCCGCTCGTCCATTGCTGCAACACGGCGGGGACGATTCATTTTCCTCACATGCATATGGACATGGTCCGAATCGGCATCGGTCTCTATGGCGTAAATCCTTGCGCCGAACGGCCGGTTGTCGCTGTGAATTTGAAGAAGGCCATGCACCTCCGCACGAAAATCGCGGCGTTAACATGGATTCCCGCCGGTCAATCCGTCAGCTACGGCCGCACTTACCGGGCGGAACGGGAAACGCTCATTGCCGTGCTTCCCGTAGGGTATGCGGACGGCTTGCCGCGCAGCCTCTCCAACATCGGCTCCGTGCTGGTCAAAGGACGCAGAGCTCCAATCGTCGGCACCATCTGCATGGATCAGATGATGGCGGATGTAACCGACGTCCCGAAGCTTGCCGCCGGAGACGAAGTCGTTCTGTTCGGCGACGAGGTGCCGGTCGAAGAAATCGCCGCGCTTACCGGCACGATCGGCTACGAGGTGCTGTGCGGCATAAGCAAACGGGTGCCGAGGGTGTATGGCGAAGCGGATCGGGATAGAGCATGATGCCCGCTTGGCGCCGGAAGAAAATAACGAGCTTGAGCTATGTGCCGATTGGAAGCTCCATAAAACAAACAAAAGCCGGAGGACTCTAAAGTTCTCCGGCTTTTGTTTTGTTTGCTAAGCTATGGCGATCAGTCCCGCGATAGGCCGAACAGACGCAGAATGTACAGGAACAGGTTGATAAAGTTCAAGTACAGGTTCAGCACCGCGAGCGGAATCGCTTCGTCCGGCAGGCCGTGCTTGTATTGCGAAATGTCGTACAGTACGTAGCCCGAGAAGACGAGCACCCCGACAACGGCGATCCCGAGACCTAACGGGCCGCTGAAGCCGCCGACGAACAATCCTACGAGGCTGAAGCCGATAAGCGTAAACAACCCGATCATGAGCAGGCCGCCAAGGAAGCTGAAGTCCCGCTTGGAAAAGTAAGCATAGAGTGTCAGGCCGGCGAAAATGACGGTCGTGACGATAAAGGCCGAGTTCACCATTCCGGCACCGCCGACCGATGCGTACTTGGCGATTACCGGGTACATCGTCACCCCGCTTAGGAACGTAAATGCGTACACGAACAGGTAGCCGATTGACTTCTTGTTGCGTCGGATAAAGAAAGCGCCGATCAGCATCGCAAACTCGAGAATGATGAGCGGCAGGAATAGCGCCGGAGGCACTTGCGTCCCTACAACCGTACCGATAAACGAAATCAAAATCGATAGCGTAAACATACGCATCAGCTTATGGAACGAAGCGTTGTATTCCCGTGATACCCCATATGCCGATTGCTGCTGCATATCCATGAACAACCCACCTTTTCCGGAAATGAACTACTCCCTTTAGTATATCATACTTGCCGGTCAAGCTATGACAGGTTGTCAAATTTTTGATGCTCAGGATTGGGATGCATTCCGTAAAGCCGGTCTCATCATGGCAAAAATGGAACGGTCCAGCTCGGACTTCCCGTCGCAGGCCAACTGGCTGAGCATTTCGCCGATCGCGCTGGCAAATTTGAAGCCGTGGCCGGAGAAGCCTGCGGCGATCCAAACATGCGGATGCTCCGGGTGGCTGTCGACGATAAAATGCTCGTCCGGCGTCATCGTATATTTGCAGACGGAACCCTTCAGCAGCTTGCTCGCCGACGCCTGCGGGAAATAGGCTTCCAGCAAACGGCGAAGATCCTTCACATCTTCTTCATAGAAACCGAACGGCAGTTGCGGCGCGTCCGGCGCGATCCGTTGACCTCCGTCATGCCGCCCGACTTTCAAGCCGCTCCCGTTCAAGCTTGGAAAGCCGTAATAGTCGCCTGAGGCGTCGTTTATGATGAAAGCGGGAAACGCAGCGGAGCGGAACAAGGCTTCATCCGCCTGAAACCATCCAACCGTTTTGCGCAGCACAAGCAGCGGTAGACGCAGCCCGGCCAGCAGCCGGTTCGTCCATGCTCCGGCGCTGACGATCAGGCGCTCCGCGGTAAATTCGCCGGCCGCCGTTACGACCGTCGCATCGCGGGAGCCGATACGAATGTTTTGCACCTTCGTGTTCATCAGCAGATCGGCGCCATGCACCTCGGCCATCATCCGGTATGCGCATAGGCAGGATTCCGGGGAGAGTACACCCGCTTCCGGCTCGAAGTGGCCGGCCATTCCTTCCGGCACGCGGATGCCCGGCCACCGCCGAGCCATCTCATCGGCGGATAACGCCTCGATGGGAACGTTATACCGCGCAGCCGCAGCCGCTTGCTCGCTCAGGTAAGCGGAGCCCGCCGACCCTACGCGAAGCACGCCCGTCTTCGTAAACAGCCGTCCGGTATCCCGCTCCAGCTCGTTCCACAGCCGCTGCGCCCGCAGGGCGAGCGGAACGTAGGCATCATCCATACTGTAAGCGTGCCGGATAATGCGCGATTCCCCATGATGGCTGCCTTCCGAATGCGGCGGATCGAAGGCGTCGATCAGTAGCGGATCGGCACCTCGCTGCGTTAAATAATAACCCGCCGCCATCCCCATGGCGCCGGCTCCGATCACGATCGTGCCGTAGTGTCGTTTCATCGCTGGCCTCTCCTCCTCCGTTCCCTAATCGTCGTACGCTTCAAAAGCCTTGTTCGCCAGCATGCCGAGCGTAATCTCGTCAGCCGGCGGATTGTGCAAGCCCGCCCTGACGTCGCGGTAATACCGCTCAAGCGGCGACGAACGGAACAAGCTGTGTCCGCCTACGACCCGCATCGCCATATCGACGACGGATACCGCCGTATTGGTCGCGACATGCTTCGCCGCTGCCAGCTCAGTACCCAGCTCGTTCCTCGCTTCCGGCTCCGCATCCCACCTTTTGGCCACCGCATGCACCAAATGCCTTGCCGTCAGCAGCTCCAGATCGATGCGGCCGACTAGCTGCCTCACGTTGGGCAAATGTCGGATCGGCCCGTTCGTGCTATTCGTGCTGTAAGCAGCGGCGAATTCGACGGCATAATCGCGTGCCGCCTGCGCGATGCCCAGATAGCAAGCCGGTATATGCAAATACCAGCCCCCTAGCGACTTATAGCCCGTTTTCTTGTTAAGCAGTTGCACCAGCGCTTCCTCCGGAACCCGAACGTCCTCCAAATAGAGGTCGTCGCTGCGCGTACCCCGCATCCCCAGCGTATCCCAAGTCGGTACGAAGCATATCCCCGGAGTATCCTTGCGAAGAAGGAACTCGCCGATCCCCTCTTCCCCTTCGATCCCCGCCGAGACGATCAAATAATCGAGCGCCGTCCCCATCGTCGCGAACGTTTTGCGGCCGTTCAGCAGCCAGCCGTCTTCCGTTCGCTTGGCGGTCGTTTGCGGCCTGCCGCCGCGTGCCGGACTTCCTGTCGCAGGCTCCGTCGCGAGCTTGTTCACCAAGCTGCCGGCCTCCACGACATCCTTGCACAGCTCGGCGAACGTATCCTCTTTCCACGACCTCCGTACGTCCAGCTCCATAATCGCGGTCAGATGCCAGCCGAGAGATAAAGCCGTAGCCCCGTCTCCGCGGGCAAGCCGTTCTTGCAGAACGACGAGCTCATATAAGGAGGCTCCCATGCCCCCGTAACGGGAGGGAACCGTCAAAGCCAGATATCCGGCTTCCCGCAGATCGGCTATATTTTCGTAGGGAAACGTCCCTTCGCGGTCATGTTGAGAGGCCCGTTCGGCAAAACGGCCGGCCAACTCCCCTATCTTATCCATCAGCGAGGACAACCTTTCCCGCTTGGCGCCGTTCCGCGAAATACGCGAGGCGCGAAGAGTATGTCTTCTCTGTTCCTGCTGTTCCTGCTGTTCCTGCTGCACAACCTGTCCGCTACCGCTGCGAGTATCCTCTTGATCCGTATGACCAGACTTTTTATCGCGCATTTTCCATCCCCCTCACTTCCCGCAACGAAAAGAAGTAATAAACTAACCCCAATAAGCCCTGAGCGTACTAAGCAACGTACTATTCAATCCTCGCATAACGAGCGATATAAGTGATTTACATATAGAACGTGATAAACGTGCCTAATCTGACGAACTTGGCCAAATTAACGTATGATGTGGGTGACAAACGCGAGTAATTAATGCGGCCCACCGAGTGTGACAAACTTGGCCTGCTTGACCATCGTGCCTCAACCGACGCACCCTGCATACACCGCCTACTTGATCATCGCGCTTCAACCGACGCACCCTGCATACGCCGCCTACTTGATCATCGCGCTTCAACCGCCGCATCTGCATACACCGCCTGCTTGACCATCGTGCCTCATCCGACGCACCTGCATACACCGCCTACTTGACCATCGTGCCTCCACTGACGCATCTGCATACACCACCTACTTGACCATCGTACCTCAACCGACGCAGCCATCATACACCGCCTACTTGACCATCGTGCCTCAACCGACGCACACTGCATACACCACCTACTTGACCATCGTGCCTCAACCGACGCACCCTGCATACGCCGCCTATTTGACCAATGGAACTGTAAAACACACTAGTCTTCTGACTCCGCTCTCGCCACCGGCCACCTAACTGGAATACCTCCATCTATTAAGCCTATGGCTTCTCATGCTGCGGAATGAAATGGAATTCCTCCATCTAAATCTTATTTTTTTCGATCCGCGAAGCAATAATTGCAGCTTTAACGGGAGGTTTTCCAGTTCGAGCGTGGCGCGCTGCTCCACATTTTGCTTGGCTCAAAATAGCGTGTCGATGTCCCGTTAGCCGCGGTTGAACGGTGAAGGCTGCTCTAAGATTCATATTTTCAACACCTATCGAAAAAAGACCCCGTTCCACCCGCGCCGCCGTCCGGGATCCTTGAAGTCTTTTCATGCTGCCGGCTTTTAATTCCGACTACATTACTGTGTATTCGTAATTCCATCATACGATGCCTCCGCAACCAAGTCAACCTGACTGATCTTGGTCCCCCACGCTTGCTCTGGTTGCCACACGCTTACTCTGGTTTCCACGCTTGCTCTGGTTGCCACACGCCGGCGTTGAAAGGGAATGCTGCATTATTTGCAACATATTCCGATATTTCTGTCCCCGCAGCAACCACTTGTTGTAAAACATACAACATTTTCCGCAATATGAGCCTCAAGAGCCGCTTCTTAGCAAAAAATGCTGCATTTTATGCAGCATTCAGCCATTCGACGGGTCTCCGATCGCCAAAATGTTGTACAACATACAACACGTACGGACGTCTGCCTGCAAAAAAGACCGTCTCCGACAGATCCCTCTGTCTGAAACGGTCTTTTCTTATTGCATCGCTCTAGACAAGCGCTTTGTTCGCGATGTCCGTACGGTTGTGCTTGCCTTCGAATTGGATGATATCGGCGCCCGCATATGCCTGTGCGCGCGCTTCGGCAATACCGCTGCCGCGTCCGACGACGCCGAGCACGCGTCCGCCGTTTGTCACGATTTGGCCGTCCTTGTCCGACGTTCCGGCGTGGAACACGATCGCATCCTTCACATCGCGCAAGCCCTCGATCGGCAATCCTTTCGGGTATGGACCCGGGTAGCCCGGCGAAGCAAGCACGACGCAAACCGCCGCTTGATCGCTCCATTGGATGTCCATTTCTTCAAGACGTCCGTTGATCGTAGCGAGGAAAATGTCCAGCAGATCCGTTTCGAGCCGCGGCAAAATCACCTGCGTCTCCGGATCGCCGAAGCGAGCGTTGAACTCGATCGTTTTCGGTCCTTGCTCCGTCAGCATCAAGCCTGCATACAGCACGCCGCGGAACGGACGTCCTTCCTTGACCATCGCCTCGGCAGTCGGCTTCACGATCGTGCGGATCGCCTCGTCGACAACCGATTGCGGAATGTGCGGCACCGGCGAGTAAGTGCCCATACCGCCAGTATTCGGGCCTTTGTCATTGTCGAACACCGGCTTATGGTCCTGCGAAGGAACCATCGGACGCACGACGTTGCCGTCGACGAACGACAGGAGCGACATTTCCTGGCCTTGCAAGAACTCCTCGACCACAACGTTCGATTCGCCGAACACCTTGTCCACCATAATGTCCTTCAGCGCTTTTTCCGCTTCTTCGAGCGTTTGAGCGACGACGACTCCTTTGCCGGCAGCCAGTCCGTCCGCTTTGATGACGATCGGCGCGCCCATTTGGCGCACGTAGGCAAGCGCATCCTCGTAACGCTCGAATGTTTCGTATGCGGCAGTCGGGATGCTGTATTTTTTCATCAGGTTCTTGGTGAACACCTTGCTGCCCTCGATGATCGCAGCGTTGCCGCGCGGGCCGTACACCGGAATTTGCTTCGCTTCCAGAAAGTCGACGATACCGTCGGCGAGCGGGTCTTCCGGGCCGATGACGACGAGGTCAATGCCGTAATCGACGGCAAATTGGCTAATTTCCTCGAACTGATTTTCCTGGATCGGCACGCATTCCGCAAGCTCGGCGATCCCGCCGTTGCCTGGCGCGCAGTATATTTTTTTAGCCTTCGGGCTCTTCGATAGCGCCCATATGATCGCATGCTCGCGGCCGCCCCGGCCAATGACCAAAATACGCAAGTGAGAGCCCTCCTAGTCTTTGTTGATGATTTTCATTTCGGTTTGTCCGTTGTCGCGGCGGATCGTTTTGACTAGCAGGGAAACCTTGTTCTCCCCGTCGAGCAGATCCCAGTAATAGCGCGCGGTAGCCTCGATATCATCCTGCAAGGGTACCAGCGCCGGCTCCCCGTTAAACGACGGAAGCGGATTGCCGTCTCCCGCGTAGGTGTGAATCAGATGACCGTAGCCCGCAATCGGCTGCTCGTAGTGGTAAAAATACCGCTGCGTTTGCGACGGATCGCCTGCGTTCGTTTTGAGAATCGACAGCTTGTAGGCGCAATTCTCGTCCTTCAGATCAACAAGCCCGGAAATACGCGGCGTGTAGTTTGGAGCGTCCGGCTCGAACGTGCGCGTCGTCAGCGCTTGCTCGAAAGAACCGCCGACTTGGAGCGCTTCGTAAACCGTATCCGTTTGGTCGCCGTTGGTGACGATATGAGCTTGTCCCTCATAGCGCACAGGGTAGTAAATGATCAGCGACGGATCGGTCAGCTTGGCAGGATCGCGTGCTTCCGTGCGGAGGAAGCCGTTCGCCTCTTCCACAAAAATGCGATTGCGGCTGTTCTCGCTGCGTCCCATGATCCAATATACTTGCATAAGCCGCGTGCCGTCCGGCGTAAGGCCGATGACGATCCCGCGTCCCGGGTAAACGTTCTGTTTCAAGGAAGCGATGTTGCCTTCGGCAATGGCGTCCCATTTGGTAGTCGTTGTCACGGTAGGAATCTTCCTTTCGTTATTCGCACGCGGCGATGTCGGGAAACCGGTAGGGCCGGTTTTTGAAGAACCGAATAAAATCCAAGCTTAGAATACGGAAATAGCCGCCATTTTCGCTTCTTATGCAAAATGAGGCTACCCCACGTCGTTTCTAGTGGTGGAACAAGCGAACGCCCGAGTACACCATAACCATGTCGTAATCGTCGGCCGCCTGCACGACTTCCTCGTCGCGCATCGAGCTGCCTGCTTGTACAACGTATTTGACCCCGCTGCGGCTCGCGCGGTCAAGGTTATCGCGGAAAGGCAGGAACGCGTCGGAGCCGTACGAAACGCCTTGCAGCCCTTGCAGCCATTCGCGTTTCTCTTCGCGAGTCAGGCGGCGCGGCACTTCTTCAAAGCACTGCTCCCATGCCGCTTGCTCAAACGGTGTCACGTCTTCTTCCAGCCACAGGTCGATCGCGTTGTTTTGCTCGGCGCGTGCAAGTCCTTGACGGAACTTCATGCCCAGCGCCATTGGATGCTGACGCAGGAACCAGCGGTCGGCCTTGTCGCCCGCGAGACGCGTGCAGTGAATACGGGATTGCTGCCCTGCGCCGATGCCGATCGTTTGACCGTCAAGCGCGTAGCAGATCGAGTTGGACTGCGTATATTTGAGCGTAATGAGCGCAACGAGCAAGTCACGTTTCGCTTCGTCGGTCAGCGCTTTGTTCTTCGTTGCGATCCGCTCGAAGGAAGCTTCGGTTAGTACCGCGTCGTTGCGCTGCTGCTCCAGCTTCAGGCCGAAAAGCAGACGCATTTCGTGCGGGTCCGGCACATAATCCGGATCGATTTGGAGGATCAGGTATTTGCCGCCTTTTTTCGCCTTCAAAATATCCAGCGCTTCATCGGTATACCCCGGCGCCACGACAAGGTCGGACACCTCGCGCTTCAACAGCTGCGCCGTCGATGCGTCAACCGTATCGCTAAGCGCGGCGGCATCGCCGAACGAGGACATCCGGTCCGCTCCGCGAGCGCGTGCGTAAGCGGTAGCCAGCGGCGAGAGCTCGAGGCCTTCTACGAAATAGGCTTTCTTCAGCGTGTCGTTAAGCGGTGCAAAAACCGCAGCGCCCGCAGGGCTTACATGCTTGAACGACGCGGCTGCCGGCAGCCCGGTCGCATTGCGAAGCTCGCGTACGAGCTGGAAAGCGTTAAGCGCATCCAGCAGGTTGATGTAACCGGGATCGCCGTTGACTACTTTGATTGGCAATGGCTTGCCGCCATTCGACAGCTTGGCATCCTTTTGATGCGGATTCATCCCGTAACGAAGCGAAAGTTCATAAATGTCGCTCATGCGTGTACCCCCAAAATGTAGTAAATCCCCCGAGGGATTTTCCTCTTTACTTTCGATTTCAAAACTAAAGGCGTTACAATTCAAACCTTAAAACGTTCCGGATTCAAACCTTAAACCTAAGCGTTCCAAACCTAAAGGCGTTCCAAACCTAAAAGTGCTCCAACTTAAAGGCGTTCCAAACCTAAAAGCGCTCCGACTTAAAGGCGTTCCAACCTAAAGCATTCCGAATCCCCCTAAATCCCCCTTTTCCCAAAAGGGGGACCCCCAGGCGTTTCACCCCGGGACCCCGAAACATTGCGTATGAGGTACGGGGCCGTCTTCGATGCTTCCGCTCCCGTACAGTCGCTTTCGTCTTCTGCAGATCGCCTTTTCATGCGATCCCGCTTGTTTCAGACACGCTTACGGTCTCGTTCTTCCTATACGTTCTGCCCAAAGAGGAATCCACCACTTCAACGCCTCATTACATCTGCCATGCCATGAACCGCGTCACGACTACGTCATGAAGCTCCCTCTCGCAATGAAAAACCAAAACTAAAACCAAAACCAAAACCTACTACCTGTCACTAAACCAAAACCTAACTATTTATCGAACCTTTAACCATCCAAACCATCAACCCGCCTAGTATTTAGGCAGGTTTACGATACAACCGCTGAGCGCAAAGCATCCGCCGCTACTCGCCGGCGATGCGCACGCGGCGGTCGTCGAGGCTGACGCGGCCGGCACGGATCAAACCGATCGTGTGCGGCAGCAGCTCGTGCTCGACGGCGTGTATCGCCGCTGCGAGCGAATCGAGCGTGTCTTCCTCGCGGATGTCGACAGGCCGCTGGGCGATAATCGGCCCGCTGTCGAGGCCGCCGTCGACATAATGCACCGTTACGCCGGTCGTTTTGACGCCATGCTCCCATGCCTGCTCGATCGCCCGGATACCGGGAAACGATGGCAACAGCGACGGATGGATGTTGATCATCCGGCCGTAGTAAGGCGCGACAAGCGTTTCCGTGAGGATACGCATGTAGCCGGCGAGCACGATCAGATCGATGCCGCGGCGTTCCAGCTCCTGCACGATCTCCGCCTCGTACGCTTCGCGTGAAGCGTATTCCTTAGGCCGGAACGCGAAGGTATCGACGCCGGCCTTCTCCGCCCGCTCGACGACCGCCGCTTGAGGCCGGTCGCAGACGAGTAGTCCGATCGTGACGTCGAGCTTTTTGGCGGCAACCGCATCAACGATCGCCTGAAAATTGCTCCCCGTACCGGAAGCGAACACGGCGATGCGGAACGAATCTGCGACCCGCTCCGCTCCGTTTCTCTGCTCTCCCGCCCGCATTACACATCCGCTCCGGCAAAAGTAACGACGCGCTCGCCGGGAGTAATCGTACCGATGCGGTATACCGCTTCGCCTTGCTCTTTCAAAATAGCTTCCGCTTTGCTTGCTTGCTCAGCCGAAACGACAATCACCATGCCGATGCCCATGTTAAACGTACGGAACATATCGTTGTTGGTGATCGCGCCGTCACGCTGCATCAACTGGAAAATCGGCAAAATCGGCCACGAGCCGTACTCGATATGCGCATTGACATTCTCCGGCAGGACGCGCGGAATGTTCTCCAGGAAGCCGCCGCCTGTAATATGCGCCATCCCTTTTACCTGCACCTGCTCCAGCAGCGCGAGCACCTGCTTCACGTAGATGCGCGTCGGTGTAAGCAGCACGTCGCCGAGCTTGCCGCCCAGTTCTTCGATCGTTTGGTCCAGAGCGTATCCTTTGTCTTCCAGCAAAAGCTTGCGCACGAGCGAGAACCCGTTGCTGTGTACGCCGCTCGATGCGAGTCCGAGCACAACGTCGCCCACGACGATCGACGATCCGTCAACAAGCTTTTTCTTATCCGCGATCCCTACCGTAAATCCGGCGATGTCATATTCGCCATCCGTGTACATGCCCGGCATTTCCGCCGTTTCGCCGCCGATAAGGGCGCAGCCTGCCTGTACGCAGCCTTCCGAGATGCCTGCAACGATCGCTTCGATTTTCTCGGGAAGGATTTTGCCCGTCGCGAGGTAATCGAGGAAAAAGAGCGGCTCCGCACCCGCTACGACTACGTCATTGACGCACATCGCTACGGCGTCGATGCCGATCGTATCGTGCTTATCCATCGCAAAAGCAAGCTTCAGCTTTGTTCCTACGCCATCCGTTCCGGATACGAGAACAGGCTCCTCGTATTTGTCTTTGTTCAGTCCGAACAAAGCGCCGAAGCCGCCCAGTTCAGTCAGCACCTCCGGACGGAACGTCCGCTTCACGTGCTTTTTCATCCGCTCAACCGCTTCGTTGCCGGCCGCGATGTCGACGCCTGCCTTTTTGTACGCTTCTGACACCGAATCCACACTCCTCCAAATAGTCGTCCACCAAAAAAATTCCCATCCTAAAACCGAACGTCCCAGCAACCCATGGTAATCGAAGACTGCCTAAGATAGAAAATGCGCAACCGCTGATCAAAATAACGAAGCCTCGGAGATATCCACTCGCAAGGGACAAAATAGAAGTCTTTAGGGTCTGCTAATTCTCTTGGATCACGAAAAACCCTGAAATTAGAAGCCTCTAAAGGCTCTTATTCCGTAAAAATCGTTTCAAATCCAAGCAAATCAGGCATTTAGAAGACGTTAGGGACTCTTATTTCCCGGAAAATGGCCGTTTTGCGAAAATAGAAGTCTTTAAAGACTGCTAATTTCGTCACTATGGCTCCATCCGGTGCTCCTGGCTCAAGCGGTTGGCATCCGTTCTGCTGGTACCGAGGCTATTGGCTTCAAACCATCAGCATACAGTTTCCCTGACCTATCCGCCGTCCGTCTCCGCGATGACTGCCTCGGCCTCGATTTCCACCAGCAGCGCCGGGTCGATGAGCGCCTTCACTTCCACCATCGTCGCAACGGGACGCACGTCCTTGAAAAACTCGCCATGCGCCCGGCCGATCTCTTCCCATCGCGAGATGTCGGTTACATACATCCGGGTGCGAACGACGTCCGCCATCGTTGCGCCGAGCTGCGCCAGCGATTCTTGAATAATCGTCAGCGCCTCTTTCGCTTGCTCGTATGCGTCGCTGCCGCCGATCACCTTACCGTCTCTCATCGCGGTCGTACCTGCGACCTCGATCCGATTGCCAATGCGGATCGCCCGCGAGTAGCCGACAAGCGGCTCCCATGGTGAACCCGTCGATACCGTTCTGCGTTGCTCCATCGCCCAATCCTCCCGCAGTCATGATTCCGGCAGTATACAACTGCCGGGAATCAGCAATCAGCCCAAGGAATTCTTCAATGCCATAGCAGCTTCGGCCCCTCCGTCATCACTAGGGCGTCTCCGACCGCGCAGTGTTCGCAGCGACTACTGTACAGATTCATACGCCGGTCAGCCGAAATGATGGGCCGCTGTGCCGCATCATGCGCTTACCCGCAGCCGCAGCCCGCTTCTTCTTCGTCGAACACCTTGGTCGGGTAGTCGTTGTCGAAGCAGCCCATGCACATGCCGGTATTGTACTCGTCCTTCGTGCGTCCGATCGCTTCCATCAGCCCTTCCTTCGTCAGGAAGTGCAAGGAATCGGCGTTAATCGCCTTGCGGATTTCCTCCACCGTCTTGCTGGAGGCGATCAGCTCCTTGCGGCTCGGCGTATCGATGCCGTAGAAGCAAGGGTTTTTGTACGGCGGCGACGTAATGCGCACATGAACCTCCGCAGCGCCCGCTTCGCGCAGCATGTTGACGATGCGGAGCGAAGTCGTACCGCGCACGATCGAGTCGTCGATCATGACGACACGTTTGCCCTCGACTACTTTGCGGACGGCGCTCAGCTTCATTTTGACGCCGCGTTCGCGTAGCTCTTGGCTCGGCTGGATGAAGGTCCGGCCGGTGTAGCGGTTCTTGATCAGCCCGATCTCGTACGGGATACCCGTTTGCTCGGCAAAGCCGATCGCCGCGGAAATACTCGAATCCGGCACGCCCGTAATGACGTCCGCATCGACGAACGATTCCTTCGCGAGCTCCTGGCCCATCCGTTTACGCGCCATATGAATGTTGATCTCATCCAGATCGCTGTCGGGTCGGGAAAAATAAATGAACTCCATCGCGCAAAGCGCCCGGCGTTCCATCTCGGCAAAGCGGTCCTCCCGCATCCCGTCCTTGTCGAAAATAAGCATTTCGCCGGGCTTGATGTCGCGAAGATACGTAGCCCCGATCGTTTCGAACGCGCAAGTTTCGGAAGCGAACGTATAAGCGTCGCCCAGCTTGCCGATAACGAGCGGCCGCAAAGCGTTCTTGTCTTGGGCGACGAACAGCTTGTTCTGCACCATGATCAAGAATGCAAACCCGCCTTCAACGCGCTTCAGCGCATCCTTCACGGCGTCCTCGATGTTCTCTCGCTTCGAACGGGCGATCAGGTGAATGACGACCTCCGTATCGCTTGTCGTCTGGAAGATCGAGCCTTCCTCTTCCAGCTCCCGGCGAATTTCCGCCGCGTTGACAAGGTTGCCGTTCGTTGCGATCGCGATATCGCCGCCGCGGTATTTGAACACCAGAGGTTGCGCGTTCTGCAGCTTGCTCTCGCCAGAGGTCGAGTAACGGACATGTCCGATCGCCGTCGAGCCTTTCAAATACTGAATTTTATCGTTGTCGAACACTTCTTTGACAAGGCCCATGCCACGGTGGTAAAAGAAATCTTTCCCGTCCGTCGTGCAGATCCCCGCACTCTCCTCGCCGCGGTGCTGCAGCGCATGAAGGCCGAAAAAGCTGAGCGCGGACGCCTCGGGATGACCGAACACCCCAAAAACGCCGCACTCCTCTTTCAATTTGTCGAAAACGTCGCTGTCCATTCCTTCGTTGTAATAGCTGCCTGCCCAGAGCGGCACCGATGTGCCGTTCGTTTGCGCCTGCGCAGCTTGCGAAGCGTCGCCCAAGGAAGCGGCCGCCGAAGCGACCGTCCCTTCAGGATTGGATGTATCCGCCAGCCGCGTAGACTCGGAACAGAAAGCTAACCCCGAACCGCCGGGTATCAGGATTTCATGAGACATGGAATCGCGTCCTTCCAAACCTTTTCTAGTTTCGCTACAGGTGACTGAACCGCCGATTTCCCGTTTACTTGAATGCCGAGGTCGCTGCCGCCGACCGTGCCGAGTACTTGCGCAGGCACGCCGTTCGCGCTCAGAAGCGCCAGCAGCGCTTCTTTATTGCCAGCGGATGCGCTGAGCAGAATGCGCGATTGGCTTTCGCTGAACAGCGCGAAATCGCTGCGCAGCTCGCTTGCGAAGTTGACGCTTGCGCCGATTTTGCCGCTGATGCACGATTCCGCCAGCGCCGCTGCGAGGCCCCCTTCGGACAAGTCGTGCGCCGAAGCGACGAGACCTTTGCGGATCGCATCCAGAACGGTGCTAAGCAGCGCCTTTTCCACGTCCAGATCGATTTGCGGAGGACGTCCTTCGGTAACGCCATGAACGATATATTGGAATTCGCTGCCGCCGAGCTCCGCTTTCGTGTCGCCGAGGAGTACGATGACATCGCCTTCGTTTTTGAAGCCTTGCGTCGTCAGATGGTTGTCGATATCCGTTACCAAACCGACCATGCCGACAACCGGCGTCGGGTAAATCGCGCCTTTGGTGTTCTCGTTGTACAAGCTGACATTGCCGCCGATAACCGGCGTATCCAGCTTGCGGCAAGCTTCGGACATGCCGTCGACCGCTTTCTCGAGCTGCCAGAAAATTTCCGGCTTCTCCGGGCTGCCGAAGTTCAGGTTGTCCGTAATCGCGAGCGGCTCCGCGCCCGAGCAAACGACGTTGCGCGCCGCTTCCGCCAGAGCGATCTTGCCGCCCACTTCCGGATCGAGGTACACGTACCGGCCGTTGCAATCGGTCGTCATCGCGAGTCCTTTGCGCGTGCCCGGCACCTGTACGACTGCCGCGTCCGAACCCGGACGAACGACCGTGCTCGTGCGAACCATGTAGTCGTACTGGTTGTAAACCCATTCCTTGCTCGCCACCGTAGGGGAAGCAAGCACTTGCTCAAGAGCCGCGTTCAAATCCGTCACTTCCGCATAGCGGGTCGTGTCGATTTGGCCTTGCTCCGCATAGTAAGCAGGCTCCTTGGAAGGCTTGTTGTACTGCGGGCATTCGTCGACGAGTGCCGTTACCGGCATGTTGCCGACTTCCTCGCCTTTATGGATAAGACGAAGACGTCCGTCGTTCGTCACTTTGCCGACTTTGTAGCATTTTAGGCCCCAACGGCCGAAAATCGCGTTCGCTTGCTCTTCATGCTCGGGTTTCACGACGAACAGCATCCGTTCCTGCGATTCCGAAAGCATCATTTCGTAAGGCGTCATGCCTTCTTCGCGCTGCGGCACTTCATCGAGGTATAGCTCGATGCCGTTGCCCGCTTTGCTCGCCATTTCGGAGCTGGAGCAGGTCAAACCGGCTGCGCCCATATCTTGAATGCCGACGACGATGCCGGAGTTGATCAGATCGAGGCAAGCTTCGAGTACGAGCTTCTCCATGAACGGATCGCCCACTTGAACCGCCGAGCGTCTTTCTTCGGACTCTTCGCTGATTTCTTCGGATGCGAAGGTCGCGCCGTGAATGCCGTCGCGTCCCGTTGCCGGGCCGACGTAGAATACCGGGTTGCCGATCCCTTGGGCAACGCCGCGCTGAATTTTATCATGATCGATAATACCGACGCACATGGCGTTAACGAGCGGGTTTCCTTCATAGCTTTCGTCGAACATGATTTCGCCGCCGACGGTAGGAATCCCGATGCAGTTGCCGTATCCGGCAATACCGGAAACGACGTTTTCGAACAAGTATTTAACCCGGTCGTTCGTCAGCTTTCCGAAACGAAGCGAGTTCAAAGACGCTACCGGACGAGCGCCCATCGAGAAAATATCGCGAATGATGCCGCCGACGCCTGTCGCCGCGCCTTGATACGGTTCAACGGCCGAAGGGTGGTTATGACTTTCGATTTTGAACACGACAGCCTGGTTGTCGCCGATATCGACGATCCCTGCGCCTTCTCCCGGTCCCATCAGGACGCGCGGTCCGCTCGTCGGGAAACGGCGAAGCACCGGCTTGGAGTTTTTGTAGGAGCAGTGCTCCGACCACATAACGCTGAAAACGCCGATCTCGACGTAATTCGGCTTGCGTCCGAGGAAACCGCAAATCTTCGCGAACTCCTCGTCGGTTACGCCCATTTGCTTGTAAATCTTTTGATCGGCAATCTGTTCTGCCGTCGGTTCCTTAGCGGCTAACTGCTGCGCCATGTTTCTCCCTCCAGGTCGTCAATATTGATGTAAACATCCGCTTGCCGTCCGCCGAACCGAGCAGCTCGTTCACCGCTCGCTCCGGATGCGGCATCATGCCGACCACGTTGCCCGCTTTGTTGCTGATGCCCGCGATGTCGTCCACCGATCCGTTCGGATTGTCCACCGCGTAACGGAAGACGATCTGGTTATTCGCTTTAAGCTCGGCCAGCATCGCATCGTCGCAGTAGTAGTTGCCTTCGCCGTGGGCGATCGGAATGTCGATCACTTCGCCCTCTTGGTAATCTACCGTAAACGGATTGTTGTTGTTCTCCACGCGCAGCAGCGTGCTGTGACAGCGGAATTTGAGCGTTTGGTTACGCAGCATCGCGCCCGGAAGAAGACCGGCCTCGAGCAAAATTTGGAATCCGTTGCAAATGCCGAGAATGAATTTGCCTTGTTCTGCAGCCGCTACCAGCGCGCTCATGACCGGCGCAAAACGCGCGATCGCTCCGCAGCGCAAGTAATCCCCATAGGAAAATCCGCCGGGTACCAGAATGCAGTCATATTTGGACAAATCCGTTTCCGTGTGCCATACGTAATCGACCTTCTGGCCGACCGTTTCCTCTACCGCCTTATAGCAATCCAGGTCGCAGTTCGAGCCCGGGAATACCAGTACCGCGAAATTCATTACGCACCCTCCAGTTCGAAGCGGTAATCTTCGATAACCGTGTTCGCCAGCAGCTTCTCGCACATCGCGCGTACGCGTTTTTCCGCTTCGCTGCGGTCCGTCGTGTTCAGCGTCAATTCCATGTATTTGCCTACCCGGACTTTGTCCACTTCCTGAAAGCCCATCGAGTGAAGCGCGCCTTGCACGGCAGTTCCTTGAACGTCCAATACGCTTTGTTTAATCGTTACGTAGACGGTTGCTTTGATCATTAAGGGATGACCTCCTAAAAGTTTTGCGAAGCAAAATCTGCATCGTCAGCTTTGTGTTGCGAAGCAAATGGTGCATCGTCAGCATAAAATGGCGTTCCGCAGAACCGCGTTACCGATCTTTCTCGCCAAGCAGAAGCTATATCTGAAGCGCAAGCGCGAGCCTGCGCAGCATTTTTGGCCTGTCTGTACCGTACTTGCTTACTTCGACAGTCTGTTCAAAATATCTCTGTAGCGCAGCGACGTCGCTTCCACCACGTCCGCCGGAAGCGGATCGGGCACGCTGTTCTTGTCCCAGCCGGAATTCGCGAGGTACGTGCGTACCGGTTCCTTGTCCATTCCGTCGATCTCGATGTCGAGCGCATAGTTTTCCTTGGCCCAGAAGCGGGAGGAATCCGGGGTGAAAATCTCGTCGATGAGGATGATTTCCCCGTCGATCAGGCCGAATTCGAACTTCGTATCCGCCAAAATGATGCCGTTCTTCTCGCAGTAATCGCGCGCGAACTCGTACAGCCGGATGCTCTTCTCCTGCAGCGCTTCTGCGATATCCGCGCCGACAAGCTCCTTCATCCGTTCGAACGAAATGTCTTCGTCGTGGCCGACGTCGTTCTTCGCGGCAGGCGTGAAAATCGGCTGCGGGAAGCGTTCGTTTTTGCGCATGCCCTCGGGGAGCTTAATGCCGTTCACTTCACCCGTATTCTGGTATTGTCTCCATCCGCCGCCGGTAATATAGCCGCGCACGACGCATTCGATATCGATGCGCTCCGCCTTTTTCGTTACCATGATACGGTCCTTCAGCAGTTCCGGCGCGGTGACGAGGTCTCCGAGCTTCTCCACATCCGTATGCACCACGTGGTTCGGCTGAATCGCCGCGGTTTGCTCGAACCAGAAGCGGCTGAGCTGATTGAGCACGTTGCCTTTGTCAGGCACAGCCGGCTCCAGCACGTAGTCGAATGCGGAAATCCGGTCGGTCACGACGATCAGAAAATGCTCGCCGAGGTCATATAGCTCGCGCACCTTGCCTTTGTACAAAAGCGGCGCTTTCACATAAGGAGCGGCTGTCGAAATCGCGGTCGTTGACAAGTGAATACCTCCTAACAAAATATCCCCGTGACGGTCCGGGGCTTACTCCGAGTACTTTTCGGGGAGCCCCAAGTACAATCCCCAAAACCACAACTTTCTGCGATAACGGACTTTGGAGGCGTTATTGAAGCGTTTTTCGACGACAAAAGATGGAATAGCGGACTCCGACGGTCTTATTTCTCATGAAGCCTATCGCCTAAGCCATACAGTCCTTAGTTAACGCCCTGCAAGTCCGTTATTTCCATTTCCGGTCAAAAAACGTTCATTATAACGCCCTCAAAAGTCGTTATCTCAACCCATAATCGATCATCCCTTACGGGACGGGTTCAAACAACTCTAAGCCAGTTCCAAACGTGCGAAAATCGTGTCGACATGCTTCAGATGCCAGCTAGGATCGAAGCAATCGGCGATTTCATCCATGCTCAGCTGCTCGCGGATGACGCTGTCGTTCTCGACGATGTCGCGGAACGAGCGCTGCTCTTCCCAAGCCTGCATCGCTTTCGGCTGCACGGTGTCGTACGCCTGCTCGCGGCTGAAGCCCTTATCGATCAGCTTCGTCAGAACGCGGCCGGAGAACGGCACGTCGTATGTGCTTCTCATGTTGCGCTTCATGTTCTCAGGGAACACGGTCAAGTTCTTGATAATGTTGCCGAGACGATTCAGCATGTAGTTCAGCAAAATCGTCGCATCCGGCAAAATAACGCGCTCGACCGACGAGTGCGAAATGTCGCGCTCATGCCAGAGCGTCACGTTCTCGTAAGCGGAAATCATATGGCCGCGGATGACGCGGGACAAGCCGCTGATGCTTTCGCAGCCGATCGGGTTGCGCTTGTGCGGCATTGCCGACGAGCCCTTTTGACCCTTGGCGAACGGCTCTTCGACTTCGCGGAATTCGCTCTTCTGCAGGGCGCGGATTTCCGTCGCGAATTTGTCGAGCGAAGTAGCCACGAGCGCCAGCGTCGCCATGTATTCGGCGTGACGGTCGCGCTGCAGCGTTTGCGTCGAGATTGGAGCCGACTTGGTGCCGAGCTTGCCGCAAACATATTGCTCGATAAACGGATCGATGTTGGCGTACGTGCCTACCGCGCCGGACATTTTGCCGTACTGTACGCCGTCCGCCGCAAAACGGAACCGCTCCAGATTGCGTTTCATTTCTTCGTACCAGAGCGCCATCTTCAGTCCGAAGGTCGTCGGCTCGGCGTGAACGCCATGCGTCCGTCCCATCATCGGCGTATGCTTGTAGGCAATCGCTTTGTCCTTCAGAATGGCGATAAAGTTATTAATGTCGCGGTCCAAAATATCGTTCGCCTGCTTCAGCAAATAACCGAGCGCCGTATCGACGACGTCCGTCGAAGTCAAGCCGTAGTGGACCCATTTGCGCTCCGCTCCAAGCGATTCGGATACTGCGCGGGTAAACGCGATCACGTCGTGGCGCGTCTCCTGCTCGATTTCGTAAATGCGGTCAATGTTGAACGTCGCTTTCTCTCTAAGCAGCGCTATGTCTTCCTTAGGGATAATGCCCAGCTCCGACCAAGCCTCGCAAGAAAGAATTTCCACTTCAAGCCACGCTTGGAATTTGTTCTGCTCCGTCCAAATGGCCGCCATTTCCGGCCTGCTGTAACGATCGATCATGGATGAACCTCCTCGAATATATAAAGCTGTTAATAATTATTATAATGAACTTTCTTCAAGACCGCCAAATGCCCGTCCGGTCGATCCAATCGAGTGCATGCTGGGCTTCGTCCGCCAGCACGTTGACGTGGCCCATCTTTCTTTTGTGCTTCGCCTCATGCTTGCCGTAGAGATGGACCTTCACGGCCAGTCCCTCCGGCTCCTCCGTTTGCGAGGCCAGCAGGTCCAGCAGCGGCTGCACATGCTCTCCGAGCACGTTGACCATGACGACCGGCGTCAGCAGCTCCGTCCTGCCCAGCGGCAAATTGCATATCGCGCGAACATGCTGCTCGAACTGCGACGTGCGGCACGCCTCCATCGTGTAGTGTCCGGAGTTGTGCGGCCTTGGCGCAAGCTCGTTGACGAACAGCTCGCCTTCCGTCGTAAGAAACATTTCGACGGCGATCAGGCCGATCACGTCAAGCCCTTCCGCGATACGAACCGCAAGCTCCTCCGCTTTGCGAAGGACTGCTTCGTTCACGCGCGCCGGCACGATGGACAGGTGCAAAATATTATCGACATGGATGTTCTCCGCAACCGGGAACGTCTTTACCTCGCCGCGCGGGCTGCGCGCCGCGATCACCGACAGCTCCCGATCGAAGCGGATGAATTTCTCCAGCACCAGCTCCGTCTTCGCACGGTTCAAGGTCTCAAACGCCTCTTCGATCTCGGCTTCGGAGCGAATGACCCACTGGCCTTTGCCGTCGTAACCGCCGGTCGCCGTCTTCAGCACGCAAGGCGTGCCGAATCGCGCTACGGCAGCCTTCAGCTGCGCTGCGCTGGCGATCTCCTCGTACGGCGCCACCTGGACGCCCGCCGCCTCGATCGCCCGCTTCTCGCGAAGCCGGTGCTGCGTCGTATACAGCAGCTCGCTGCCCTGCGGCACATACGATTCGTTCATGAGCATCGCCGCCACGCCGGCGTCGACGTTCTCGAATTCGTAGGTGATCACGTCGGACAGCCGCGCAAGCTCGCGGGCCGCTTCGGCGTCGTCGTAGCCGGCGACGATCTGCTTGCTCGCCACCTGCCCGCACGGCGCGTCGTCCGTCGGATCGAGCGTCGCGAACCGGTACCCCATATGGCTTCCGGCAAGCGCCAGCATTCTGCCGAGCTGTCCGCCGCCGAGCACCCCGATCGTGGAGCCCGGTAAAATCGTCAAAGCAGGATCGTACCGTTTCGTTCCATCGCGAACGATTTCGTTCTGCATGCTGCTTGTCTCCTTACGTTTAGCGAGTTTTCATAAGCTATGTTCAATGGTTGCGACGGCGAGTCCGCCTCTTCGGCGGTTCCGCCATCCTACTCGAGCGACCCGCTCTCGATAACTTGCTGCTTGATTCGTTCGCGGCGCTCGCGCACCTTTTGTTGAATGTCCTTATCGAAGGCGCCCAAAATTTGCGCCGCAAGCAATCCCGCATTCGTCGCTCCGGCATTACCGATCGCTACCGTCGCTACAGGAATACCGCCCGGCATTTGCACGATGGAGAGCAGCGAATCCATGCCGTTCAGATTCGAAGATTTGACCGGAACGCCGATGACCGGAAGCTCCGTCTTAGCCGCTACCATTCCCGGCAAGTGAGCCGCTCCGCCCGCTCCCGCGATAATCACCTGCAACCCGCGCTCGATAGCCGTCTCCGCATATTCGAACATCAAATCAGGCGTGCGGTGCGCGGAAACGACCTTTTTCTCATAAGGAATGTCCAGCTCATCCAGTACTCCGCAGGCAAGCTTCATCGTTTCCCAATCCGACTGGCTGCCCATGATGACTCCCACTCTAACCGGCATGTTTTACGCTCCTTTTTATTAGGTAGTTCAAGAACCGTCATTACCCCATAGTTTCTATCATTTCCAAAAATACAAAAAGTCCTTGAGACAGGCTCCTAAAACCTGTCCGAAGGACAACAAGGCGGCTCGAATGCTTGCGCTGTCGGGCGCAGTCCGCGCAATGCGGCCCGCACAAACAGACAAGGGCGCCAAGCTGCGTAGCCTGCCGTCCCTATACATTCGCTTACTCGTAGTCCAAAAATTCATGGTTTCTGGGTAGAGACTTTCGGGCCATATCCCCGATTTTATACGAGATGCGATTCATGACTTATCATGTTAACTTTCACTTTTAGTTTACCCGACCGCAACAGGCGCTGTCAACCCGAAAAACCGAACATTAAAAAAGAATAAAGCCCTTAAAGTTCGCTTTTGTCACACTATTTCCAAAATTCAGCGAGAAACTCGTTCCACAATCCGTACATTTTCATAAAATCGGGATGTAAGCACTTTCTTTTTCCGGTTATAGCAGAAGTTGGCTTTCTCTTGCCGCAATGGGCGTTGTTGAACTACGCATTTTTCAGTACGGGATTGTTGAGCATGCGCACATTAAAAAACGGCATCCCCGAGCTCCCGCTCGGAAACGCCGTTGATCCCGTAGTCAGCACGCCGCTCGAGGCGGCGCGCAACCCCCTTTAGCCTTGGCTGCCGATCAGCGCATAGCGCAGAACGATCAGGATGGCGAGCACCCACATCAGCCAGTGAACCTTGTACTTGCCTTTGTTGCCGAGGTTCGCAACCGTCGCCAGCACGACGTAAGTCACGATACCGAACGAGATGCCGTTCGCGATATTATAAGTGAAAGGCATGATCGTAATCGTCAGGAACGCCGGAATGGCGACAACAAAATCTTGGAAGTCGATGTCTTTGACCGACTGCATCATCAGAACGCCGACGATGATCAAGGCAGCTGCGGTTGCGGAGCCCGGAATAAGCGCCACGACCGGAGCCAGGAACAAGGCAAGCAGGAAAAATACGCCCGTCGTAACGGCGGTGAGTCCCGTGCGTCCGCCTTCCGCAACGCCTGCGGAGCTTTCCACGTAAGCCGTTACCGTACTTGTACCGACAAGTGCGCCGCCGCCTACGCCGATTGCGTCAACGAGCATCGCTTTGCCGACTTTTTTCTTGCCTTCTTCCGGATTCTTCATCAGACCCGCACGGTTTGCGGTACCGACAAGCGTACCGAACGTGTCGAACAGCTCGACGAACGTGAACGTCGCAATGATCGAAATGATGCCTGCATGCATGACGCCTTCGAAGTCGAATGCGGCAAACTGCAGCTTGCTGAAATCCGGAACCCAAGGGGTTTTGTCCGCGCTAATGGAGTCGAACGAAACGTAGCCGAGCAGCAAAGCGACTACCGTCGTGCCGAGAATACCGAACAAAATCGCGCCGCGCACGCGCAGCACCATCAAGATGGCGATGAGAATAAGACCGACCAGCGCCAACTGAACGTTGTGATTCTCGAGGCTTCCCATATGGAAGACCGTCTCAAAGCCGAGCACATCTGTAAAAACGCCTTTCTTCACATCGGTTACGGAGTATTCCACGCCGACCGTCAAAAGGCCGCTATTTTTCAATCCGATAATGGTGATAAAAAGCCCGATCCCGACCGTAATCGCATGCTTCAAGTTGTCCGGAATCGCCACCAAGAGCATTTGGCGCACTTTGGTCACCGTCAAAATGATGAAGATAATCCCCGAAATGAATACCGCGGTTAACGCCATTTCCCAGGTAATCGGCTTGTCCGTCGCGGCTGATGCCAAAATGACCGTCGCGAAGTAAGCGTTAAGTCCCATACCCGGAGCGAGCGCTACCGGAAAATTGACGAAGAGTCCCATCGCGATCGTAAAAATACCCGCTGCAAGCGCCGTTGCAAGGAACACCGCGTACCAATCCATGCCGGTTTTCCCGAAACCGCTAAGGACGTCCGGATTGACCGCAAGGATGTAGGCCATCGTCATGAAGGTCGTGATGCCGGCCATAATTTCCGTTCTTACGTTGGTACCGTTCGCTTTTAACTTGAAATAACGATCCATTGCTGCTACTTTCCCCCTAAACAAAATTGAATTTGTTTTGGACAACAAGAAAACCTAAGGCATATTGACCTTAGGCTCCCTCTGCGCAGAAAAAATATCCCATAGCCATGGTTCTACGGAACATTCGTATGCGCATTTTCGTAGCCAGATCATTTGCGGTGACCTCGTAGAGACTCCCAGGCCGATTCCCGGGATTATACGAAAAATTTGTTTTCCTTCCTTCATTTTATGAGCACTGTCGAATCGTGTCAATACAAAACACGAACGATTACCGGATACTCTTTCGGTCAATGTTCGGAGACTTGCTGCCTGCGATAACTTGTATCCCTTTTCATTCCGAACATTCTGATAAGGGAGGCGATATTGTCGTTTGACACGCCGAGTACCGCATGCCGTTTGACACACCGAGAACCGCATGCCGTTTGACACACCAAGTACCGCATGCCGTTTGACACTCCAAGTACAGCATGCCGTTTGACACACCGAGTACCGCATGCCGTTTGACACACCGAGTACGTATGCCGTTTGACACACCGAGTACGTATGCCGTTTGACATACCGAGTACCTGATGCCGTTTGTCACACTGAGTACCGCATGCCGTTTGACACACCGAGTACCGCATGCCGTTTGACACTCCGAGTACCGCATGCCGTTTGACACACCGAGTACCGCATGCCGTTTGACACCCCGAGTACCGCATGCCATTTGTGACCCCGAGTACCGTATACCGTTTGTGACCCCGAGTACCGTATACCGTTTGAAACACCGAGTACCGCATGCCGATTCTGCTTGCTGACTAATTAATTTCATCTTCCGCTTACTACTATGCCGCTACTCTTTATGAAAGTTTGTGAGACAATTTTATCTTAGTTCCCCTCTGGTCATCTACATCTGCATCGGCGCATCATTTTTGCTTCTTTATCCAGAACATTCTCCCTAGACTGTGAGGAAACTGACGTTAGTGTTTGCTTACAATCAGCCATTTCCCCGCATAGTGAAGAGAAGTTCACTATTACTGAACCTAAATTCACTATTTTGTGGATTTGGTGCTCCCAGCAGTCGTTAGTGAACTAGACGTCGCTATTTTACCCGGAAGTTCACTATTAGCGTCGTTTGGTTCACTATCCGGAGCATTGCCCGTACAAGAGGCTGAAATAGTGAACTTTGGTTCATAAATAGTGAACTTTGGTTCATTAAGTCGCATTTGGCCGCGAAAATCGCTCAAAACCGCTGTTCTATGCGAGACGCATCCCAGCGTTAAACGCTGTGGTCGAGGTTATTAGTTTAGAGTGAGGTAGTTGAGGTAGTTGAGGTAGTTGAGGTAGTTGAGGTAGTTGAGGTAGTTGAGGTAGTTGAGGTAGTTGAGGTAGTTGAGGTAGTTGAGGTAGTTGAGGTAGTTGAGGTAGTTGAGGTAGTTGAGGTAGTTGAGGTAGTTGAGGTAGTTGAGACAACTTAAGATTAGTTGAGGTAAGTCGGCGTTAGTCGGCGTTAGCTGAGATTGCTTGAGGCTAGGTGCGCTTGGATACCCTAATCCCCCGCTACCTCCCGCACAAAAAACAAAAGCCGTCCCTTAAGCAGCAATAGCTCAAGGGACGGCTCATTATAACGTTACTCCCACTCGATCGTCGCAGG
Organism: Paenibacillus litoralis; assembly: GCF_046244365.1. Classification (NCBI taxonomy): domain Bacteria; kingdom Bacillati; phylum Bacillota; class Bacilli; order Caryophanales; family Paenibacillaceae; genus Paenibacillus; species Paenibacillus litoralis. Next base: position 7,801,358 of record NZ_CP176395.1, read on the forward strand.
CGGCTTCGAGGTGATGTCGTAGACGATGCGGTTGACGTTCTCCACTTCGTTGACGATACGCACCGAAATTTTCTCCAGCACGTCCCACGGAATGCGCGCCCAGTCGGCGGTCATGCCGTCGATCGAGGTAACGGCACGGATGCCGACCGTGTACGAATACGTACGGGCATCGCCCATAACGCCGACACTCTTCATATTCGGCAACGCCGTGAAATATTGCCAAATTTCGCGGTCAAGTCCGGCTTTGGCGATCTCCTCGCGCAGAATCCAGTCGGAATCGCGCACGATCTTCAGCTTGTCTTCCGTCACTTCGCCAAGCACGCGAATCGCGAGACCCGGGCCCGGGAACGGCTGACGCCATACGATTTCGTCCGGCAAGCCGCATTCCGATCCGACTTTGCGAACTTCGTCCTTAAACAGCGCCTTAAGCGGTTCGACCAGCTTGAACTTCATGTCTTCCGGCAAGCCGCCCACGTTATGGTGCGATTTGATCGTTTGCGCCGTGGCCGTACCGCTTTCGACGATGTCGGTATACAGCGTGCCTTGCGCAAGGAAAGCGAAGTCGTCGAATTGCGTCGACTCTTCCTCGAACACGCGAATGAATTCCGTGCCGATAATTTTACGCTTTTGCTCCGGATCGTCCACGCCGGCCAGCTTGCCGAGGAACCGATCACGCGCGTCGATCTTGACTACTTTCATATCGAACTTGCCGACGAACGTCTCCATGACGCTTTCCGCTTCGCCTTTACGCAGCAGACCGTGGTCGATGAACATGCATGTCAGCTGATCGCCGATCGCTTTGTGGATCAGCATCGCCACTACGGAAGAATCGACGCCGCCGCTAAGCGCACACAGCACTTTCTCGCTGCCCACCTGCTCGCGGATATCGCGAATCGTATCTTCGATGAACGATTCCATGCTCCAGTTGCCTTCGCATCCGCAAATGTTGTACAGGAAATTGCGGATCATTTCGTTGCCGTATACGGAGTGGCGCACTTCCGGGTGGAATTGGACCGCGTACATGTTTTTCTCCGGGTGGCGCATGCCGGCTACCGGCGCGTGTTCCGTGCTGGCGTCGACGATGAAGCCTTCCGGCAATTCGGCTACCATGTCGCCATGGCTCATCCATACCGTCTGTTTGCTCTCGAGACCTTGCACGAGCGGACCGCCCGCTACGAACTCGACATCCGCTTTCCCATACTCCCTCTTGCCCGCGCGCTGCACTTTTCCTTTAAGCATGTGAGCCATCAGCTGCATGCCGTAGCAAATGCCGAAAATCGGCACGCCCAGCTCATAGACCGCCGGATCGACGTGAGGCGCGTTCTCTTCGTACACGCTCGACGGTCCTCCCGAAAATACAATGCCTTTCGGCTGCAAAGCACGCAGCTTCTCTACCGGCGTATTGAACGGCAGCAGTTCGCTGTAAACGCCGAGGTCGCGAATGCGGCGGGCGATCAATTGGTTGTATTGGCCGCCGAAGTCGAGCACAACAATGATTTCATTCGGTTTGTTCATCGCAGATTCCGTACCTACTTCCTTCAGGTTGTATGAATAGAGATTATTATATAGAACCGTACAGGAGCGGTCAAGGAAGGCGATCTCCTCTTCGGCAGCCTTAAGGAGCAACTGCATGTCAATGCCAGAATGGAGGAAAAACGGACAAAACGACGGACATCAAAAAACAATCGGCTATCGGGCGGGAAACAAACATCGAAATAAAGCAGAGTAGTCTCCGCTCCCCCAAAAATGAAAAACAGAGACATTACACCCGCCCAATACGCCGCCTCCCCCATTGCCGTCAGTTACCGCTATTTCCCTTTACTCACACTACCGTCATTTGCTGCTCTTTCCCCATTGCCGTCAATTCCATCCCTTCCCCCTTACTAACGTTACCGACAATTACCGCCCATTCCCCCCTTTTATTCTTTACCCTGTCCCCCATTTCCCGTCATTTACCACCGTTTTCCCCTTACCCACGTTACCGCCCTTCCCCCGTTGCGGCCATTTTCCCCTCAATCCCCATTGTCCCGGGTCGTTCGCAACCTCCGGGCGGATTCCTCAACATTCCCGGCCGAACGCTTCGGATAGGCAAGTTTACAGAGCCTGCATTTGGTTAATCATGGTACTGACCGCTTTTACGAAATGCTCATGCTCCATGGGGCGACAGGCGATAGCGGGTACCCCAGGAGTTTACAATCCGGCGCCCGGGAAATAATGATGGCTAGTTCACGAACAGACGAGGGATGGACGATGAAATTTACGAGAAAAAAAGTGACTCCTGCCGCCGCTCCCGGATCCAACCGGAATCAACAAGCAGCCGTTCCGAAACACCCGCTGCATGCAAGCCTGACCGAAAACATTCAATATATTAACGAAAAAATCGGCAAAAGCGACGATATCATCATCCGTCAATTCAAAATCGGAAACGAAACTCGGATCAACGCGGCCATTTTCTATACGGAGGGACTCGTAAATACGAGCGCCGCCAATCAGTTTATTATGGAAGCGCTCATGCTCGACATGCCGAAGAACGAAATTGAGAAAGCCATCGCCTCCGGGGACAACCTGCTCCATGTTTTGAAGGATTCGGTGCTTGCCGTCAGCGACGTACAGGATGTGTCGGAATTTGCCCCGTTGTTGACTTCGCTAATGGCGGGCAATGTCATTTTCTTGTTGGACGGCTACGCTCAAGGCCTCGTCATCCAGATGAGCGGCTATGAGAGCCGCAGCGTATCGGAGCCCGTCAACGAAGCGGTCGTGCGCGGACCGAGGGAAAGCTTTACGGAAAGCCTGCGCACCAATACCGCACTGATCCGCCGGAAAATAACCGATCCAAGCTTATGGCTCGAGAGCAGGAAGATCGGAAGGGTGACGCAAACGGAAGTTGCCGTCATGTACATCCAAGGCATCGCGAACGATAAAGTCGTTCAAGAGGTACGCACGCGTCTGGACCGGATCGACATCGACGCGATTCTGGAAAGCGGCTATATCGAGGAACTGATCCAGGACGATTCCTTTTCGCCGTTCCCGACCGTCTACAATACCGAGCGCCCCGATGTGATCGCCGCGGAGCTTCTGGAAGGGAAGGTCGTCATTGTCGTGGACGGGACACCGTTCGTGCTCGTCGTCCCCGCCTTGTTCATCTCCTTCTTCCATTCGGCGGAAGATTATTATCAGCGTGCCGATATCAGCAGCCTTATCCGCATTCTTCGTTTCATCGGCATCTTTATCGCCCTGCTAGGTCCGTCGCTGTATATCGCCATCACGACGTTTCATCAGGAAATGCTGCCGACCCAGCTGCTCATCGGTCTGGCCGCCCAGCGGGAAGGCGTTCCTTTTCCCGCCTTTATCGAAGCGCTCATGATGGAAATCACGTTCGAAATATTGCGGGAGGCCGGCATCCGAATGCCCCGGACGATCGGACAAGCGGTATCGATTGTCGGGACGCTGGTCATCGGTCAAGCAGCGGTAGAGGCGGGCATCGTATCGGCAGCCATGGTCATTGTCGTATCGATTACCGCGATATCGAACTTCGTCTTTCCGTCCATCAATATGTCCATATCGATTCGCATGCTGCGTTTCCCCTTGATGGGACTCGCCGCTTCATTCGGCATTTTCGGAATCATCGTAGGGATTATCGCGCTGGTTCTTCATTTGTGCAGCCTGCGTTCCTTCGGGGTGCCTTATATGAGTCCGTTCGCCCCTATCGTTACCGCCGATCTCAAAGATTCGCTTTTTCGGCTCCCGCACTGGGCCCTGTTTTCGCGCCCGCGGCTGATCAGCCAGAAAAATATCATTCGCGAACAAAATCCTCCGACTACGAAACCGCATCCCAGAGAATAAAGAGAGGTTTGAAACATGCCGCGAAAATGGTTAGTAGCGTTACTTCTCGCCGCTCTGCTGCTAGAGAGCACCGGCTGCTGGAACCGCCGGGAATTGAATACGCTCGGAATCGCCGTCGGATACGGTATCGATAAAGCGGACGGCCAATTCCGGTTGTCCGTACAAGTCGTAGACCCCGGCGAAGCGGCTTCACGTAAAGGAAGCAGCAGCCTTTCCCCGGTTACCATTTACAGCGCAACGGGCAATTCCGTATTCGAGGCGCTGCGCAGAATGACGAAGGAAAGTCCGAGAAAAATTTACTCCTCGCACGTTCGAATTCTTGTCATCGGCGAGTCCCTTGCCAGAGAAGGCATCTCGGACGCGCTCGATTTCTTGTCCAGAGACCACGAACTTCGCAACGACTTTTACATTGTCGTGGCGAAGGATACGCAAGCGGAGAACGTTCTGAAAGTCTTGACATCGCTGGAAAAAATACCGTCAATCAACCTGTTCAACTCCCTGGAAACGTCGGAAAAAGCGTGGGCGCCGACGCGAAAGGTGACCTTGAACGAGCTGATAGCCGACTTGACCGACGAAGGCAAGCAAGCGATCTTGACCGGCATCGAGCTAAGCAGGGACGAGGAGACGGGAAATACAAGACAAAACGTCGAAATGATCGATCCGGTCGACCGTATCCGATACTCCGGACTGGCCGTGTTTAACGGCGACAAATTGATCGGATGGCTGAACGAGGATGAAAGCAAAGTCTACAACTATGTGACGGATCATGTGAAAAGCACGGTCGGGATGTTGAACTGCCCGCAAGGAGGCCAGATGTCGGTCGAGGTCATCCGGTCCCAAACGAAGGTAAAAGGCAAAGTCAAAGACGGCAAACCGGCTATCGATCTGAATGTCCGTATGGAAGTGAATGTCGGAGAAGTCGCCTGCCATGTCGACCTGACGAAGGTACAATCGATCGACGAGCTGACCAAACTCGCGAATCAAACGGTGGAAGGCTTTATTAAAACGGCGATCAAAAAAATGCAGAAGCAGTACAAAGTGGATATATACGGGTTCGGTCAAGTTATCCATCGCGCGCAGCCTAAGCTTTGGAAGCAGATTGGTAAGGACTGGGACGCCCATTTCGTCAATCTTCCGGTAAGCGTGAAGGCGGACACCAAAATTCGCCGCCTCGGCACGGTAAGCAATTCCTTCATTGAAGAAATGAAGAAATAAAGGAGCGGATCCGATGTGGGCCATTTCCGGAATCGTCGTCGTAACGGCTGCGATCGCCATAATCGAAGGACCATCGCTTTGGAAGAAAAAATGGAAGAAGGAGCTATTCGTGTTTTCCGTTATGCTTCTGTCCGGAACTGCGCTGAGCATTGCGCTCATCCTGCATATTGACATTCCGAACCCGCTCGATTTGATTGTTTACCTATACAAACCGCTTAGCGATTCTCTCCTGAAAATGTTGGAATAGCGAGAAACCGGCAAGTGGGGGATTCGAAATAAGGAGGGAGTGACGATAGTTGGAAACCGGTAAAATTAGCATCCGTCAGTTCACCATACTGGTCTTTTTTATAACCGTTGGCGATTCGATCCTCCTTTTGCCGGCCATACCCGCATCGGAGGCCAAGCAGGACGCATGGATGTCCGGCCTCGTCGGATTGCTCGCCGGCCTGCTTATCGTGTATTTGATCGGTACGGTAAGCCGCCAGCATCCTCGTTTAAATCTGATCGAATACAACGCCAAAATACTGGGGAGATGGATTGGAACAGCCGTCTCACTCCTCTTTTTGGTTTATATCTTCTACAACGCGGTGGGACTTGTGAGAATTATCGGCGATTTTATGGCTACCCAAATTATCCCGGAAACCCCTATCGACGCTGTCCATATTTTGTTTCTCGCCGTTATTGTCATGAGCCTGCGTCTTGGGCTTGAAACCGTGGCCCGGGCCGGGGAATTCTTTCTTCCCTGGTTCGTGCTGCTTTTCATTGGTATGGTTCTGTTTCTTGCTCCGCAGGCGGATGCCAAACAACTGCAGCCGATCTTCGAGGACGGCATAAAGCCCATCCTGCGGGGATCCCTGTTCGCCGCCACCAACCCCTATGTAGAGTTGACTGGGTTTTTGATGATTTTCCCTTATGTCAACAAAACGGAGAAGCTTCGCAAATATTTCGTATCGGGTGCTCTGCTCGGCGGAATCGTTCTCGTCGTCATCATCGCCTTATCCGTTCTTGTGCTCGGCGCCGATTATACGTCCAGAAACATGTATCCCAGCTATACGCTCGCCAAACAAATCAGCATCGGCCATTTTATCGAAAGGCTGGAAGCCATCATGGCCGTCATGTGGATCATAACGGTATTTATTAAAACTTCGATATTCGCCTATATTCTCCAGATGGGTCTTGCGCAAATACTCAAGCTGAAAGACTCCCGGATGCTTGCCTTGCCTCTAACGATGCTGATTGCCGTGTTTGCCACCGCGTTCTCTCCGAACATTACACACTTCAATCACGCTACATCGTCTTATTGGCCTTTATTCGATATGACATTCGGATTACTGCTGCCCCTATTGCTTCTTGGGGTTAATGCGCTTCGCCGCGGGGGGGGAACCTGAAATGCTGGAGAAGGGCAAAATCAGCAATCGTCAATTTACGATCATCGTGACGTTTTTCATTGCCGGCAGCGCCATCCTGATCACGCCTACGCTTCTCGCCTCCAAAGCCAAACAGGATGCTTGGATCGCCGCTATACTAGCAGTCTGCATCGGCTTGCTGGTCATCCCGCTGTACAACGCGCTCGGCAAACGGTTTTCGGACATGAACCTAGCCGAATATTGCGAGGCGATCTTGGGCCGATGGCTCGGAAAAACGGTTTTTTTGCTGTTCCTCACGTATCCGCTTATCGGCTCGGCATTGACGTTGCGGAACATCGGGGATTTCATGTCGACCCAATTCATGCGGGAAACGCCGATCCAAGCCATTCACATTATCTTTATGGCCGTTGCCGTAATGGGAGTCAGGCTGGGGCTGGAAACGCTGGTCCGCGCCGCGGAACTATTCTTTCCGTGGATCTTCCTGCTTTGCCTCATCTTGATTATGCTCGTAGCTCCGCAAATGAAGGCGGTCAACATGCTGCCCGTTTTAGAGGACGGGGTCTTGCCCGTGCTGAGGGCCACGGTTTCTTTTCTCACCTTTCCATTTCTCGGAACCGTCGTCTTCTTGATGGTTTATCCTTCGGTAAACCGAATCGGGAATGCCGGGAAATCGATGTTAACAGGCGAGCTCATGGGCGGAATCGTTTTAACGATCATTACCGTGCAGGCTACTGCGGTGCTTGGCGCCGACCAAGTGGCAAGGAGCAGCTTCTCGAGCTATGAAATTGCAAGGAGAATCAGTATAGGGAACTTCTTGGAACGGATCGAAGCGATCATGGCCGTCATCTGGATTCTGACGATCTTCTTCAGACTGGCCCTTCTGCTTTATGTGGTCGTACTCGGTATTGCGCAAACGTTCCGGTTCCGGGAATACAAGTTTTTGGCGATCCCTGCGGGTATCGTCATTATCCCCCTCTCCATTTTGATCGTTCCGAATAGCACTTACTTGTCCATGTTTAATCAAAATATTTTGCCGGTATATTTGCCGACATTCGGCTTGCTTCTCCCTCTGCTGCTTCTCGTCGTCGCGGTTATTCGCAACAAACGATCCGGAAGCGGCAAAAGCTCATAACGAAAAATCGGGCTGCGGACGGTAACCGCAACCCGATTTTGTTATGGCGATTTCTTGCGTTCCTCCGCACGGTCGACTAGCAGCTTGCTCCAAAGCTCGGCGATTTGCGGCTTCGGCAGCGTACGGACAAGCCTCGAATCGTAGCGGAACGCCTCGTACAGGCGTGTCAGCTCGATAAGCGCCTCGCGCCGCTCGTCGCCGATGCCGACGCGCGACAAGGCATATTCGCGAAGCGTTTCATGCGGTCGCCGGCTGCCGAACGTGCGGAACAACCGCAGCCAAAGCTTATCGTACACGCGCTGCAAGCGATCCGGCTCCCGCTGCCGGAGGCCGCGCAGCAGCAGCCATAAGCCAAGCCGCTTTCGCTGCAGCCAGACAAGCAGCAGAAGCGGTGCAAGCAGCGCCAGCCCTGCGGCAATCGGCCATGCACGCGCTTGAAGGAAGCCGACCCCCGCGTCGGCAGGCTGGGATACGGCTGCCCATGACCATCGGCCTGTAAACCCGGCGCCGAGTCCCTTCAGCCGTTCGATCCACGGGAGTGGCTCGCCGCCGCTTGCCGCCGTCGAATCGGAAACTTGCTTCACGCCGCCCGCGTCTTTTTCCTCTGCAGCGGCGCCGGCAAAGCCGGGCGTCGGCTCGAACGTCACCCATCCGCTGTCGGGAAAGTACACCTCCACCCAAGAATGGGCATTCCGATTGCGTACGGTCGTTTGGTAAACGGTTTGGTCGGCCGGAAAAACCGCCGTCATGGCCAGGCTATCCGGGTGATCGCTCGCGGCGCTGCCGTACAGAAGAGGCGAATCGCCCGCCGGCGACAGTTCTCCGGGCGCATAGCCTTTCACCCAGCGCGCCGGTATGCCGAGCGAACGCAGCATCACGACCATCGCTGTCGAGAAATGGTCGCAATAGCCGACCTTCTGCTCGAACAGGAAGGCGTCGACGAAATCGCCGCGGCCCGCCGGAAGGCGGGGCTTCTCCAAGCTGTAAACGTAATGGGTTTGCAAATAGTCCGATATCGCGGCCGCCTTGTCGTAAACGCTGCCGGCTCGCGCGGCTATCGACGCGGCCAGCTCGCTTACCCGCTTAGGCAGCGAGTCCGGCAGCTGTAAATAAGCCGCGCGAATAGGATCCGGGTATTCCGCCGATTCGGCTCGCAGGCGCTGCGGATCCGAAACGGCCGGTATCGCTTCCACTCTATAGTAAGCCAGCGGATCGACGCCGTTACGGAGCACGTATCTTCCCGACCGCTCGTTCCAATAGAGCGCGTCAGCCGCAATGGTCTTGCCGCTGTCCGCAATCATCCGCTCGACGCCGGCGATTAAGCCGCCGGCGAACAGCTGGTCGCCCTTGCTTCCCCGGTTAAACATAACCTCTTGAACGATCGTTCCGGCCGGACTGCCGTTCGTCTGCGCAGCGGCGGATAAAGTGCCGTTACCCTCCGTGCCTTGCGTCAAGGAAGCCGCCGAAGCCTCGGAAGCAAAGTTAGCCGCCGTTTTCGGACCCGCGGCGTTTGGATAGGGCCGAAGCTCCGTCTCCTCGTCGAGACCGATCCAGCCCTGCCCCGTATAGACGCTCTTGGATTCGCCCCGCCAATAGGTCGGTTGGGTCGTTCTCGCCACGAAAACGATGCCGTCATCCGTCCGCAGCGGCTGACCCAGCTTCGTGTCGTCGTTGCCGTAGCCCGTCTTCGCGGCAAGCGGCGCTCCGGAACCGCTTAGCGTGGAGATAGCATCCCCCGCCGCCCCGGCGCTCAGCCGTTCAAGCAAACGTTCCCAGCTCTCCTCGCTTAGCGGCTTCACCTCCCGCGGCTGCGCGGCTGCCGCCGTCATGCCGATGACGGCAGACAAGCAGACAAGCATGGCTGCGACCGCCAGCCAGCCGAACGGCCATCCGGCCGTTCCGCTTTTGGCCGCAAACGTTTGCTCGATACGGGGGAGCTGCAGCAGCGCCATCAGCATGAGCCCGAACAGCAGCGCCCTCACGATCGCCCCTGTCGTATCGAGTCCCGGCCACAGCTGGAGTCCGATCAAGTAAAGGAGCGTCAGGAAAACAAACCAGAGCGATTGCTTTTTGTACGTAAATACCGACTGGATAACGCCCGCGAGGAGCGCCCAGCCGATCAGGAAGAGCAGGGTGCGGTTTTCGCCGCCGACCGCGCCCGGATCGCCGCGCAGCACCGCCTCAATATCGTGGAGGCAGACGGCCGCATAATCGGCCGGCCAACGGAACGAAACGACGGCGGCCGCGTCATACAGCCAGCCCACGCAGAACCATGCGGTCAGCAGCTTGAGTACGGCGCCCGGTAGCCAGTGCAGGCGCAGGCAGTCCGCGAGCAAAAAGCAGCCGATGGCCGTCAGCAGCGGACCCATGACCTGCTGCTCGTTCGCTTCCGACAGCTCGGCGATGGGCAGCAGCCATTCCCGCAGCAGCATAAACAACAGCAGCGCGGTCGCGCCTTCGCGCAGCCACGACCGCTCGCCCGGGAGGCCGGCCGTTCCGGGAACTCCGGCTTCGCGCGCAGCCGCCGTGCCGACTGCGCGATCCGCGGCGCTTCCTTTAAGCTCCGTCCGCCGCATAGGCGTTCACCTCCATGCCGCCGCGCAGGCACGTCACCGGCGTGAACGCGCAGCCTGCGCTTTCGAATCGTCCGCACCATTGGCGGACGTCGTTTGGAAGCGCCGCATGAGCGTGCACGTAGAGCACCTGCACGCGGCGCCGCTTCGCGCGAAGCTCCTGCGCCGCGGCAAGCAGCCCTTCGTTCAAGGCGGACGTTACGCAGACGACGGTAAACGACGGCGGCAGCGTCCGGGCATGCCGCCGCACGACGTCCGCGAAGTCGCCCCTCCCGGCGGCGGGCTCGAGCGCGGCCAGCTGCGCATAGCCCCAAGCGAGGTTTTCGGCCCTTAGCTGCGCCGACACCTCGCGGCTTCCGGTGCGGCATACGATACCCGCCGCACTGCGCGCCTCCGCTGCGTAACGCAGCAGACCTGCCGCCAGCTGAACGGCGGACTCGAACAGCTCCGTCCGCTTAGCGCCCGCACCTCTTTCCGCCGCCGCGTCCAAATAAACCATCAGCGACTCGGATGGGGAAGTCTCCTCCTCGCGCGTTTTCAGCTCCCCGCTGCGCGCGGTCGCTTTCCAGTGGATGCGCCGCGGCGGATCGCCCTCCGCGTAATCGCGCACCGTCCCGCTCAGCCTTGCATCGCCGGCCGGCGGGAACAGCACGATGCGGCCTTCCTCGTCCCGGTCGCCGCGAACGCGCCAGCGGCGCACGTCGTACGGCCGCGGATAAACGGTCAGCGTTTCCTCCGCAGCGGCGCGCCGCCTTTTATGAATCAGCCCGAACAAATCGCCCGTCACCGCTTCCACCGGCTGCGCCCGGTAGACGCCGCGGCTCAGCCGCTTCATCGTATACGTGCAGGTGAGCCGGCGGCGAAACCAAGGAAACAGGACGCGGCTGAAGCGGACGCCGTCCGTTCTGCCGTCCGCGCGCCATTCCTCGCGGACGACCAGCCAAACGAGCGGCAGCCAAGAGCGCTGGACTAGCCGCAATGTGACTTGCACGTCGCCGCCGGCGAGCGCGCAGAACTGCGACATCGACCGTTCGGCGCGCAAACCGCGCAAGCTGAGCAGCGGCACGCCGATCGCATACAGCAGCAGCGCGCCGACGCTGTAGACGAGCAGCCACGCGCTGTATCCGCCCCGCGTCGCGGCAAGGGCGAAGGCGCAGCCCCAGAGAGCGGCCATCAAGGCAAAGGATCCCCATCGCATGATCGTCCGCCCCCTAACCGTTAGACGCGTTCCGCAGAGCGGGAACGGGCTGCTGCGCGACGATCTGACGCACGATCTGCTCGCCGTTCTTGCCGGTCATGCGGGCGTCGCCCGTCAGCACGAGCCGGTGGGAAAGCGCAGCCACGGCCATCGCTTTAATATCGTCGGGCACGACGAAGCTTCGGCCGCCGACGACCGCCTTCGCTTGCGCCGCCAGCATAAGCGCGAGCGAAGCGCGCGGGCTGGCTCCCAGCTCGACTTCCTTATGCCCGCGCGTCGCGGTCGTCAGCTGCACGATATAGTGGCGCAGCGATTCGTCCACATGCGTATGCCGCACCTGCCGCTGCAAATCGAGCAGCTCGTCCGCGAGAACGACCGGACGAAGCTGCTCGATCGGGTGCCGCTCCTGCAGCCTGCCGAGCATGGCCGCCTCCTGCACCGGCTCCGGATAGCCGATCCGAATGCGGAGCAGGAAGCGGTCCAGCTGCGCTTCCGGCAGCCCGAACGTCCCCTCGTAATCGAGCGGATTTTGCGTCGCCAGCAGCATGAACGGCTCCGGCAGCCGGTACGTCGTCCCGTCTACCGTCACATGCTTTTCCTCCATCGCCTCAAGCAGCGCCGCCTGCGTCTTGGGCGACGTCCGGTTCAGCTCGTCGGCCAGCACGACGTTGGCGAACAATGGGCCCTGGCGGAATTCGAATTCCCCGCTGCGCCGGTTGTAGACGGCTACTCCCGTCACATCGGACGGCAGCAGGTCCGGAGTAAATTGGATGCGCTTGAAGCCGCAGTCGACCGTTCGCGCCAAAGCACGTACAAGCATCGTTTTGCCGACGCCGGGCACATCCTCCAGCAGCAAATGGCCGCCGCAGAGCAAGGCGATCACCGCCTGCTCGATCGCCTCTCTTTTGCCGATCATCACTCGTTCCACATTCGCTATGACGCGTTCGATCACGTCCTGCGGCTGCTCAAAACGTATATTGCTCGATCCCGGTGGCATGTCGGGTAACCTCCTAGCACGCTATGCTAGCGTGTCTCAACTCTATTACTAGGAAGCTTTCCCATCTCTCTATGATTTTACACACGCGGTTGCGAGAATCGTATATAGGGTCGACTATGCGCGCGGCAAGCCTGCTTAACAAAACTCAGCCTTTAAGCATCGAACAAGCTTTAACCGGCGGCTCCGTTCAGCCGCGCCCCTGCGAAAGCTTGCTCCGGATCGCCGGGCAGCGTAAGCCCTAGTCCGTCCCGTCCGGCCCAAACCGCAACCGTTCGCGACTCCCGCCCAAGCTCGTAGCCGGCGATCCGCCCGCCGAGCAGCTCGACAGTCGCGCGAAGCGGCACGAAGAGCTCGCCGTTCGCTTCCCGTACATCGGCAAGCGTATGGACGGACGGCTTCCGGTTAACCCCGTATTCGGTAATCGTCCGCTTCGCCGCATCGTAGACCAGCACGCGCTGACCTAACCGGACGAATGCCTTGCCGGGCCGATCTTCCGTGTAGGAAGCGCCCAGCTTACCGGCCAACCCGCTCAGCGGCACGGCAAACATGCCCCGGTCGAACGCGTATTGGCCGCCCTCCAGCTTCCACTCGCCGTCCCCGGTCGAGATGATCAGCGGCATGCGCGCCTCCAGCTCCCGCAGCGCCATCTCCGCTTCCTCCGCCGCGACCTCCGCTTGATGCTTCAGCTCCGCTTCTTCTTCCCGCTTCTGCCGCTCTTGAACCGCCTCGTTCGCCGCGCGTTTGCGCTCCGCCGAAACGTTCGCTTCTTCAGATGATTTTACAAACTGCCCATAGCTGACTTCCCTAGTCCATTTGGGCTTATACAGCGAAAACTGGACGGGCTTCGTCTCCGGGTCGAGCGAGGCGAACTTGACTCCCTTTTCCTTGTAATAACGGATAATGTCAGGCAGCGCCTTGGCCGTTTCGGCATGCCCCGTTCCGTCATGCATCAGGACGACCGTCTGCGTGCGAATCGGACTGTCCTTGACCGTTCGCACGATTTCGCCGGCGGGCACGCCCGTCCGCTTCGAATCGCCGCTGTCTACGTTCCAGTCATGCACCTGGTAGCCGGCCGTGTCCAAGTAGTAGAAATAGAAAGGATCGAAATTGGTTGCCGTCCCGCCCGGAGCTCGGACGAGCGTTGGCCGCACGCCGGCAATTCGCTCCAGCGCGTCCTCCGTCTGCTGCAGCTGCTTCCAAAATACGCGAAAATCGCCGTACAGCTCCTTGTACACATGGTTGTACGAATGATTGCCGAGGGCATGCCCTTCCTCCAAAATGCGCTTCACCATATCGGGCTGCTGCTCGGCCATCTGCCCCAGCACGAAGAACGTAGCAGGAACCTCCTCCTCCCGCAATATATCAAGAACCTTAGCCGTGTTCGCGCTAGGTCCGTCATCGAACGTCAAATAGACGGTAGTCTCCTCGGGAACGAACGCCGCCCGGTTGCCGGCACCGGCCTCCACCCTCCGGCCTGTCGAAAGCTTCTCGTAGATACGGGCAAGCGATTCTTCGCTGCCTTCCTTCTCGTCCCCTCCCGCATATACCGGTTTTCCGAAACCGAACCATGAAAGCAGCAAGCCGACGCACAAGAGCGTAACAAGCCATTTGCGAATCGAGAACCCGGCTCCTATGCCGGCGAAAGCGAATGCGTTTTTGATCATGCGGACATCCCTCCGAAGGTTATGCTCTTCTCTTCTGGCAATCTGATAGAGTATATGGGAGAATAGACGTCCATATGACAGCGAAAACCGGAGATGCCGGCGGTTTAGTAGACAGGGTTATGCGTGTATAATTTTATACACATTGCTTATTATTAAACACATTAAATGCCTCCGCTTCTTGAATGCCCGCCCGTAATGCTATATAGTTAAAAGAGGCTTGCAACCGGTTCCTTTTACCTGCCGCAGCCTTAGAACGATAACGATTTCCCTTTGACAAAGCCTGATAAAAAGGAGCGATTTCGACGTGGATTCGATGACATTGATGATGAAAGAGCTTTCCGAGGCGGAAGGCGTACCCGGCTTTGAAAAGGAAGTTCGCGCCCATATGCGCAAGCTGATCGAGCCTCTTACCGAAGAGGTGCTGACGGACCGTCTGGGCAGCATTGTCGGACGCAAAACGGGCGACGCGAACGGACCGCGCATTTTGCTTGCCGGCCATTTGGACGAGGTCGGCTTCATGGTGACGGCCGTAACGCCCAAAGGCTTTATTCGTTTCCAAAGCCTTGGCGGCTGGTGGCCGCATAACATGCTTTCGCACCGCGTCAAAGTCAAAACGCGCAAAGGCGACCATATCGGCATTATCGGCTCCAAGCCGCCGCATGCGCTGACGGCCGACGAGCGCGGCAAAGTGATGCAGCTGAAGGACCTCTACATAGACGTAGGCGCCAAAAATGCGGAAGAAGCCGCCGAGATGGGCATTCGTCCGGGCGACATGATCGTGCCGGTCGCGGATTTCATCACGATGCGCGAAGGCGAGCTATGGGTAGGCAAAGCGCTCGACAACCGTGCGGGCTGCGCGCTTGCCGTGGAAGTGCTGAAGCGGCTGGAAAACGAAGCCCATCCGAACGTCGTATTCTCCGGCGCTTCGGTGCAGGAGGAAGTCGGCCTTCGCGGCGCAGGCACGCTGGCCAATCTGGTGAAGCCGGACATCGCGTTCGCGCTGGACGTGGGGCTCGCCTACGACACGCCGGGCTCCGAATCGAATCCGATCACCTGCAACGTCGGTGACGGCCCTATCATCTCGCTCATGGACGCCTCGATGATTGCGCATAAAGGCTTGCGCGAGCTCGTCATGGATACGGCAACCGAGCTCGGCATCAAATATCAAGTCGACGCCTTGACCGGCGGCGGCACCGACGGCGGACGCTTCCACGTCCACGGCATCGGCGTGCCTACCCTGTATGTCGGCTTCGCGACGCGGTACATTCACAGCCACAACGCGATCATGTCCAAAACGGACTTCGATCAAGCCGCAACGATTTTGACCGCCGTCATCAAGAAGCTCGATAACGCCAAGCTGGCGGAGCTGCTCGAGTAGCCGAGCCGCTCTTGCGGTTGTACAACCATTACCCTGTTTAGGCAGCAACCAAACATCCCGTTCGCTTTCGACAGCGAGACGGGATGTTTGTTTTGCGTATGGATGGGATGAATGCGTGAGCGATGCTGTGCAATAGGCGTGAGGCGGGTATAGGCGAGTACCGGGGTTACGAGGTGCCGCTGGTGCCGTGGATGCCGATGGTGCCGTGGGTGCCGATGGTGCCGCTGGTGCCGTGAGTGCCGCTGGTGCCGTGGGTGCCGCTGGTGCCGTGGGTGCCGCTGGTGCCGCTGGTGCCGCTGGTGCCGCTGGTGCCGCTGGTGCCGTGGGTACCGCTGGTGCCGCTGGTGCCGCTGGTGCCGCTGGTGCCGCTGGTGCCGCTGGTGCCGCTGGTGCCGCTGGTGCCGCTGGTGCCGCTGGTGCCGCTGGTGCCGCTGGTGCCGTGGGTACCGCTAGTACCGTGGGTGCCACTGGTGCCGTGTAGGGCGCGAGTTCCACTGAGTTGCGTGTGAGTCGAATACGGCGAGCTCCAACCAGATGCCGTTTTCGAGTAACCTTACTGTAAATCCTACAGCTTATTCAAGCAAAATGCCGTTTTCGGTGAACCGTACATGTAAAAACTACAGTTGATTTCTGGATTTCGGGCGAAATATAGAAATATCCTCGAATTTAGATGGAGGTTTTCCAGTTAGTTGAAGCTGTTTTGGTCAATTCGGCAATTACCTGTATGGTTTCCACTTAACTAGAGTCGCTATGGTCAATTCGGCAATTACCTGTATGTTTTCCACTTAGCTTGAGTCGCTTTGGTCAACAAGGCAATTACCTGTATGGTTTCCGCTTAGCTTGAGCCGCTTTGATCAATACGCAATTACCTGTATGTCTCTAGGTTAGCCTCTCCTTGTCACAGCTTCTCTGTTGCTTTTGCTTGCCGGATCGCATATGCTATAACTGACCGAACGTTCAGTTCAACATCGAGGAGGATTGCCCAATGCCACGCCGCAAGGAAGAAGCCGAGCATTCCAAACGACTGATTGCCGCCAAAGCCAATGAGCTGTTTTGTCAGAAGGGGTACGCGGCTACATCCATGGAAGACATCCGCATGGCTACCGGCATGAGCAAGGGGAGCATCTACTATCATTTCAAAAGCAAGGAAACGCTGTTTCTCCACCTGATCGAGGCGAATATGCAGGAATGGCTGAATACCTGGAAGGCGCTCGAGCCTACTTTGGCCAGGCCGACCGATAAACTGTACCGGCTTGCGCAGCATTACGTAGAAGATTTTCAGAATCCGCTGCTCAAGGCGGCCGAAGAATTTATGGGCAGCCGTTCGTCCGATCCGGCGATCATGGAACAACTGTTAACGCTCACCAAGTCGCACTACCCGATATTTCTGCAGCTGCTGACCGAGGGCATGCAGAGCGGAGAATTTCGCGAGGACGATGCCGAGGATTTGATGTATATTCTGTTCGCGCTCATGAGCGGTCTCGGCGTGGCTTTCTACGACCTTCCTTACGAGAAAATGGGTCCTCTCTACAAAAAAGCCGTCGACGTATTTCTGGAAGGCATCCGCCGTCCCAGCGGGGACTGAGCCGAGCAATTTGATTACCATAGTTATTGTAAATGGCGGAATAGCGCCCTCCAAAGTCCGATTCTCTCCGACATGCCTTTTTACTAGGTAATAACGACTCGGCAAGCTGCTATTTCTCTGCACCGCGCGCTGGGGCGACACGTGTTTGCAGTCGACTAACGTTTATTTGCTTAGAACGGCTCGTTAAACGATCAATATCTCCCGCTATACCGTATCTGGCTAAAATCGATTCGTGACTCCACTCCTCTCTCGGTTCAATCCTTTTGACGCCCAATAACTGACCGGACGTTCAGTCGCTGAAATTCATAAGGTACGCCATTTCCCGTGCAACGTCTACTGTCGAGTGTGTCAAGCTCTTATCCGATACCGCCATGCTTAACTTTAGGAGGTCCTCTATGAAGGAATTGTTTCAAAACCGCGTCTTCCGCGTCGTCATCGCCGCCGATCTGCTGCAGCAAATCGCGATCTGGATTCGCAATATCGCGCTTCTGTTCTACGTGATGGAGCAGACGGGCAGCGATCCGATCGCCGTTTCGCTGCTGACGGTCTTCGAGGAAGCCCCTATTTTCCTTTTCGCCTTCTTCGGCGGTACGCTTGCCGACCGGTGGAATCCGAAAAAGGTGCTAATGACCAGCGATATGCTAAGCGCCGCCTCGATCGGGGTCATCATGCTGCTAATTGCCGGAGGCCATTGGCAGGCGGTTTTTGCCGCAACGCTCGTATCGGCCATCGTCAGCCAAATTTCGCAGCCGTCCTCCGTCATCATTTTCAAAAAATACGTCCCCGAAGCGCAGGTTTCCGCCGCCGTCGGCCTCAGCCAAAGCATGATGGCGATGTTCATGATCATCGGACCGATGATCGGCACCCTCGTCTATACGTGGCTGGGCATTACGTACTCCCTGCTCTGCTTGTTCGTGCTATTCGCCGCATCGGCGCTCGTCCAGACGCTCCTGCCCAAAATGTCCAAACCGGAGCGTCCTGCGGGCAGCCGCATTTGGGAGGAAATGAAAGAAGGCTACCGCTATGTTCGCCGCAACCGCAACCTGCTGCTGATCGCCGGCGCTTTCTCTCTGATCGGACTCGGCATCGGGCTCATTCATCCGCTGGACGTCTACATCGTAACGGAACGGCTTCAGCTGGACAAAGAATCGCTGCAATGGTTTTATGCGCTCTCCGGCGTCGGCATGCTCGTCGGCGGATTGGCCGCGGCGGCAGTCGCCGAACGACTGAATACCAAACTGGTGCTTTTTGCAGGAATCGTCTTCTTATCGGTTTCTATCGTCATCGAGGCGCTTTCCGTCTGGATCGCCTTAACCGCCGCCATGCGCCTTATGGTAGGCGTAATGATGGCATTCATGCAGATCGTACTTAGCATGCTGCTCATCAAGCTCGTTGACGAAGCGTTCGTCGGACGCGCAAACGGGGCGATCAGTCCGCTGATGATCGGCGGCATTCTGGTCGGCTCCGCATTATCCGGCATCGTGCTGAAAGCGACGACGCTGATCGCGACATTCGGCATTGCGGCCGCGGTCATTTTTGCCGCCGCTTGGTTCTGTCTCGGCCTTACCGTCAGCCACCGCAAGCCGGCGGCGACCGACGAGGCAGCCGTCCAATCTTCAAGCTGACGATGCCGGCTATGGTCGTCCGCCTGCGCTGCACCCGGCTATGGTGAATACACTATCCTGTACTTCGTCCGCATAAACAAGACGCCGGCAGTCTAGATTGCCGCGTCCGGCGTGCGGGAAACCGGGAGGGATTCATCTGCTATGGCAACGGAAATTACGATAGCCGCTATCGGCGACCTGTTAATGAAAAAAAGCGTCATAGCCGCAGCCAAAAGAGCCGGAGGCGGCAACCGGCACGCTTTTGACGGCATGTTCGCGAAAGTCGCTCCGCTGCTCCGGGGAGCCGATCTGACGATCGGCAACCTCGAGACGACGTTTGCTGGCTGCAACGCGTCAGGCGTGCCCGGTACGACGGAATCTCGCCATCCGAGAACGAGCTTCCCTCGCTTCAACTGTCCGGACAGCTTCGCCGGTACGCTCAAGCGGCTCGGCTTCGGCGTCTTGACTACCGCCAACAACCATTGCATGGACCATGGCATCCGCGGATTGATGCGGACGTTGGATGTGCTCGACCGCGCCGGACTTGGGCATACGGGCACGGCTCGCACCGCTGCGGAAGCCGGCAGGCTGCTCGTTCTCAATGTGAAGGGCGTTCGCGTCGGCATTTTGGCGTATACGAAAGGAACGAACAGCCTCCCCGTACCTAAGAAAAAGCTTTGGGCGGTAAATAAAATCCGCTTCGACAGAATCGCCGCCGATTTGCGGAGGATGCGCAAGCGGGCCGATGTGACGATCGTCTGCGTCCATTTCGGATCGGAGTATCAGCTAGAGCCGAATGCCCGGCAAAAGAACATTGTGCAAAAACTGTTCGCGCTCGGCGCCGACGTCGTGCTGGGCGCCCATCCGCATGTCGTGCAGCGCCACGCGTTGAAGTCCGTCAAGGACTCGAGCGGCAGGATGCGGCAGCGCTATGTTATTTACTCCATGGGCAACTTTATCGGCTCTAAGCTGCAGAACAACGTTCATACTAAGAGCGGCGTCATCGTCAAGCTCACCGTACGCAAGCACGAAGGCGGCGCCAGCCTCGTCAAAGCCCGCGCCGTGCCGACCTGGATCGGCCGGCCGAGGGCCGGCGGCTCAGCCGGTTACCAGCTGCTGACGTTGCGCCAGGCGATTGCCATGGCTTCCAAAGGCCGCATCCGATCCGCCGGCGCGCTGCACCGCGTGCATCGCCGCACCGCCAGGCTGTTCGGCGTATAGCGCCGAACCGCTTGGCCATGCCGGCCAACAAGCGGCCAAGCGCCTGCTCCCGCTCAGCCGCGCCGCATCAGCCGCTCGGCCATGCCGGGCAGCAGGCGGCTCAGCGTCCGCAGCAGCCTCGCTTTGCCGATCGCCGCCTCCAAGCGGTCGCGCTCGAAGCTGCGCATGAAGGCTGCGGCCAGCTCGGACGGCGGCATTTTGCCCGAGCCCCGGCCTGCGGTCATCGCCGTGTCCACCAGCGGCGGCATCAGCTCGAATACGCGGATCGGCGTGCCTGCGAGCTGCGCCCGAAGCGCCTTGGTAAACAGCCGCAGTCCCGCCTTGGTTGCGCAGTATACCGGGGCGGAAGGCTTCGGGACAAGCCCCAGCGCCGAAGTCACGTTGACGACGGCAGCCTCCGGGCGCTTGGCCAAAAGCGGAAGCAAGCGCGCGCACAGCGTCATCGGAGCCAGCAGGTTGACCCTCGTCTCCTCAGCGATGCGATCCCCGTCCGCCGGATCGTCCAGCAGCCGACCGTTGTGCTGGATACCCGCATTGTTGATCAATACGCTCACTTCGGCAAACTTTTCGCCGATTAGCCCGATCAACCGCTCCAGCTCCTCCTCCCTGCCGAGATCGCACGCAATGGCGTGCAGCTCCGGCAGCTTAAGCTTCGCCCTCTCCAGCTTCTCGGTATCCCTGCCTACGATGACGACCTTGCTCCGGCTTCGGACGAATTGCTCCGCAAGCGCAAGCCCGATACCGGATGCGACGCCCGTAATCAGTACCGTGTGTCCGCTTTTTTTCAACCCAAAAATCCCCTTCGGCTGTTACATTCGCTTTGCAGCGAGTGTACCGCACGAAAGAGGGATCGTTCATTAACATAAGATAATATTTAGTGGGAGGCGGGACGGTTTTTGATCCGGCTGAGCGAAATCGGCGTAATCCCCAAATAAGAAGCGATATGATACTGGCTGATCCGTCCGGCCAAGGCGCCGTATTCCCGCAAAAATCTCGTATACCGCTCCTCCGCGCCGTCCAGCAGCATCTCGCGTTCGCGGGCCTCTTTTTTGACGAATAGCCCTTCGGCAAGCTTCCGTCCGATCCGTTCCCAGCAGATATGCCGTTCGTAAAACGCCTGCAGGTCGCGATGACGGAATACGATCAGCTCGCTGTCTTCCAGCGCCTGCACCGATAACGTCGACGGAACACCGAGCAGCACCGAGCTGTAAGCGGCGACCCAGTCCCCGGATCCGCAGAAGCTCTTGTTAAACTCTTTGCCGTCAACCGTCGTATAGTACATCCGAAACAGTCCCGACACGCAAAACCCGACACGCTCCGTCTTCTCTCCGATCGTTGTGAAATGCCCGCCCTTCGGATATTCCGCAAGAGAAGCGGTTTGTCGGAACGCCTCCCATTGATCATCCGGAATTTCCGAAAGCGCCGCAATCGCGCCGTAAAACTGCCGCCACTTGTTTGCCGACACGGCACTCGCTCTCCCCGGGCTCCTTCCGCTTCATGTTTAGCAGGAGCCTCCCGAATTTATCGTCAACGGTTTCATCGCTACCTCGGAGGTACTTATGCTTGCACCTTCTCGTTCAAGAACAACTGAATCGCTTCGAGCAGCATTTCCGGCGCTTCGTACATGCTCATATGGCCCGCCTCTTCCAGCAAAAACTTATGCATGTTGGGCTTATTGACGTTAAATGTTTTGTCGGGCGCCACGATCTGATCCTTCTCCCCCGCTACAAGCAGCACGGGCACCTTGGCTCCCTTCAGCACAGCCGTACGATCCGGTCTGACCCGCATGCCGGCAAGCGTGCGAATCGCGCCGTCCCGTTTGGTCGCTTTGCCGATTTTAAGCGCCTTTTCAACTTGTTCGGGCATTGACTCCACGTGCTCGGGCGCAAACAATTTAGGAATGAGTCCTTCAATGAAAGGATCGAGTCCCTTTTCGCGAATCAGGTTCATGTTTTTGGTCCGGTTCGTCTTGCCTTGCTCGTCATCAGGGAATGCGGCCGAATGAATAAGCCCGAAGCCCTTCAGCTTCTTGGGATAGCGCTCCGCGAACGCCAATGCCACATACCCGCCTAGCGAATGGCCAAGCAGCACCGCTTTGTCTATTTTCAGCGTGCGCAGCAGCTGTGCGACGTCTTCCGCCAGGACTTCCATCGTGTAAACATCCTCCGGCGCATCGGATTCGCCATGACCCCGCTGATCCGGCACAATGACCCGGTAATGCTGCGCCAGCGTGGGAACCACTTGATCCCAGTAAGCGCCGCTCCCGCAAAATCCGTGCAGCAGGACGACGGGAAGTCCGCTTCCCTGATCCGTATATGCCAGCTTGCTCTCATTTATCGTTATCGCCTTTTTTGCCATAGCTGTTTCCCTCTTCTTCTTATGTAGGTTTGTGGGCGGAACCCTTACCGTTTACTATTCTCCATTTCCGCTTGTTCCATCATAACCCGTCCGTACGCCGATTTACAATGCGCAGCCCCCCGGAACATAAAATAACCCTGCAAAGTGACTCACGGCTTTGAAAGCTTATCCCGTCCGCGACGAGCGATAGAGAGAAACGCATTTACCCTTACCGACAAAAGCGGGCATGCTTCAAGATTTCCTGCGAGAACAGGTGATACGTTACTATGCGGGGAGTCTGACGCTTTATAAAAAAATCCCGCCTCCCGGCCGATAATGGCTGAGAAGCGGGCTCTCTTTTTGGCATCTATCGGACTAGGCTTGTCCTTCCTTACTAATTAATAACGCGGCGGGCTGTCGTGTAATGGCTGTTCCACCAGCCCGAGTTCAAATTGGAAATCGTCACGCCGGGCTTGCCGTACGTGTGCATGATTTTGCCGTTCCCGATGTAAACCCCTACGTGATGCACCGGCGAGTAGAAGAAAACCAGATCGCCCGGCTGCAGCTGGCTGCGCGGCACGTATTTCCCGACGCTCAACTGTTGTTTGGAAGAACGCGGAAGCTTGATTCCCTGTTTGGCGAAAATATATTGGGTGAAAGACGAACAGTCGAAACGGCTTGTACTGCCCGAAGGGGCTCCGTATTTATACGGCACTCCCAGGAACCCTTTCCCCGTCGCAATAATAGAGTTCGCTTTAGAAGTTGCGGATACGGCGGAAGCTGCATGTGCGGAAGTGGATCCGAGTGCGGCTGTCCCCGAAAGCATTAACGTAAGACTTAAACCTACAGCAGTCAACGTCTTTCCGATACTGATGTTCATGGATGAATTCCTCCTTCTCGTAATGGGTTGTTGCTAAGGTGTTGCTGTTGCCTGGGACAACTATAACACGAGATTTTTTTCTATTACTTTCCTGTTCCTATGAAAAACTAGGCATTCCCTGGACAAAATCGCTTTACTAAGAATTCCGTAAGAATTGTCTCACGGAATCCTCATGATTTTATCATCGGCTTCTCTTTTTGCTGTGATAGGATGGGAGATTTGCATAGCCCAGCTGCCAAAAGGGCACGATAACCGCAGAGGGAATCGAACATGAGACGACTACTGCTGATTGAAGACGAAACGAATTTGGCCCGTTTTATCGAGCTGGAGCTGCAGCATGCGGATTTCTCGGTAACGGTTGCCCACGACGGCAAGCAAGGGCTTGACCTTGCGCTGAACGAGCAATGGGATATCGTGCTTCTCGACGTCATGCTTCCCGGTTTGAATGGCATTGAAGTGTGCCGTCGTATCCGGAATCACAAACAGACGCCCATTATCATGCTGACGGCCAGAGACAGCGTCATTGACCGGGTATCGGGTCTGGACAGCGGCGCCGACGATTATATGGCGAAGCCTTTTGCCATCGAAGAGCTTCTTGCCCGGATAAGAGTCATTCTGCGCCGTACGGCTCTTAGCGAGGACAAAACTTCGGTGCTTACGAGCAGCCGCCTGACTGTTGACGAAGATTCCCGCACGGTGAAAAAAGGTGACGACGTGATCGAACTGACAAAACGGGAATATGAGCTGCTGCTGACATTCATGCACAACCAGAATCGCGTATTGTCGCGGGAGCAGATTATAGAGCATGTATGGGGCTTCGATTCGGAAGCGGAAACGAACGTTGTAGACGTTTATGTGCGGTATTTGCGCAACAAAATCGATGAGCCCGGCGAGGACAGCTTCATTGAAACGGTTCGCGGCGTCGGCTATGTCATGAGATGAACACAATCAGACAGCGTTTGCTCCTGCTTCCGATCAAATGGAAAATCGTCCTGTGGTCCTCCTGCCTGCTCGTCTTGTTGTACATCTTCTATAATGTCGTTCAATATGCGATGATCAATCGCTGGCTGTATAAGCAGGAGGAAGTCGCAATTACCAAAAATATGAACGAGCTTCTCGGGTATTTCCAAGAGAAAAACACTAGCTTTACGGGAGACGAGCTGATCCGTATCCGCTTCTATTTAGATCGCATCAGTCAAAATTACCAGCTCATCCGCGTTCTTGACCGCGGCGGAACCCCAATCCTTACGGTCGAACACGGACTGCCGGCGCACTGGATCGATCCTAAACCCGTAGAGAGCCGGGAAACCGTCACGACTCATTATTACGAAAACCGTTTGCTGCTCGTCCGCAGCCCCTTGGCTACAGAGCAGTTTACGGGAACGATCGAAATCGCGAATCATCTCGTATCGACGGAGAAGCTGACGCGGTTGATGCTCTTCATCATGCTCGGAGGCGGTGTTGCGGCCGTCGTGCTCAGCGGAGCCGCCGGCTATATGCTGGCGGATTGGTTTCTGAGACCGCTGCGGCTGCTCGCGGAGACGATGCGGAGCATCAAGCAAAGAGGGCTTCAGGAGCGCGTTCAGGTGGTTGAAAATAGGGACGAGCTGTCGGTGTTGACGAGCATGTTCAACGACATGATGGACCAGCTGGAGCAGGCTTTCCTTCGGCAGCAGCAATTCGTCGAAGACGCCTCCCATGAGCTTCGGACGCCTATTTCCATTATTGAAGGACATCTTTCTTTGCTCCAGCGGTGGGGGAAGCAAGATCCGGTCATTCTCGAGGAGTCCTTGAACGCATCGCTTCAGGAGTCGAGACGGCTGCAGCATCTCGTTCAGGAGCTGCTCGATTTATCGCGCGCGGAAGCGATCGACTTATCCGATGCGGAAGAAGCTTCGGACCCGAGCCAAACGATTCTGGCTACGGTCCGCAACGTGTCGATTCTGCATCCCGATTTTCGTTTTGAAACCGCCTTGTCCGGCTTGGAGGGAACGGCTGTCGCCATGGCGCCCCATCATCTCGAGCAGGTTCTGCTCATTCTGATCGATAACGCCGTCAAATATTCGCAACGCGAAAAAAAAATCGGGGTACACGGAACGATCGCCGACGGGATGGTGAAGCTCGATGTTATCGATCGCGGAATCGGCATACCGGCCGCCGAGCTTCCCTATGTCGGGCATCGCTTTTACCGCGTCGATAAGGCAAGGTCCCGCAAGCAAGGCGGCTCCGGCTTGGGCTTGTCGATCGCCAAACGAATCGTGGAGCGCTATCGCGGAGCATTGGCCATCGCCAGCGAAGAAGGAACGGGGACGACGGTGACGGTCCGATTGCCGGCCGTGCCGGAAGGATAGAAATATTTAGATCACAAATATATATATCAATAAATATCAATTTCCTCTATCCA
This sequence comes from Paenibacillus litoralis, assembly GCF_046244365.1. Lineage (NCBI taxonomy): Bacteria > Bacillati > Bacillota > Bacilli > Caryophanales > Paenibacillaceae > Paenibacillus > Paenibacillus litoralis. Next base: position 7,826,756 of record NZ_CP176395.1, read on the forward strand.
TTGATAATCGTCCGAGTATCTAATATAATAAGATATCGGTCGATTCACTTTGAGGGGGATCTGCATGGAAGACTTGTTGAAGCAAGTACTGAGGGAGTTGCAAGACTTCAAAGAGGATGTTACAACGAGATTGGACAGACTGGAAACGGGCCACAACGAGCTTGTCGCTACCGTGCAGCGCATCGATGAACATGTACAACGCATCGATGAAAATGTACAACGCATCGAGAAGAAGCTGGAAGCAACGTTCGATCAGGCTGCCGCCAGCGCGGAGGTCATCACGGAACACAACGCTTCATTCCTGGAATTTCAAGCCCATGTCTCCAAGCGGCTCGACGTTCACACATTCAAAATCGCCCGCATTGAAGAAGAGATCGCTTAATAGACTAACTACATACAGCCCTTCGCGCGTGAATGCGCCGGAGGGCTTTTTTGCTCTGCTGTATTCTATACTGCATCGCATCGGAAGCTCCTTAGGGTTTGCCCGGCATGCTTGCGGAAGCTACGCTGCGAATCCGGATCATCGCCTGAATATGATCGATCATTTCTTGCTTATAGCTCCGGATCCCTTTCCCGATCGTCAACGGCGTTACTCCTCGCTCGCATACACCTGAAACCGGATCGTCACATCGGTCGGCGTGACGTAATTCATCGTGACGTTACGCGCGTCCCGGTTTACTTTATCGTTGCGCATGGAAACGTCCTTGTGTTCCTTTGCGCCGGAGCATACCCGGTGCAGCCCCCGTCTCGGGAGACGTTTTGGCTCGAAGCAGCGGGACTAAAGACGCGCTCCTCCTCTGGATGCATGGGGATTACGTGCATTTCACCCGTTACGAGACGGCGTTGAAGATGACGACGATGCGTAAGTGAGAAAAAGGACCGTCCGGAATTGTCTCCGGACGGTCCTTTGTTGCTTGCGTGATTGCGCGTGGGGGTAGAAGCGTTCTTCGAAACGCGCATCTTCCACGGCGCAAGTTACAGCGCCGTATAACAGCCCGACTGCACTCGGCAAAGGGAAGCCGGCATGCCTGCTTTCGAATAGCCGCCGCCGATTTCTGGGCTCTATCCGTTACATTCATAGGCCGCGCGGATCAGCCTCATCGCGGCATCGTCCAGATCGCCCTTCGGTTCTGCGACGATTTTGCGTGTAATCCGCTCGTTCCCGCCGAGCCCTTTAGCCGAATCGAGATGCGCGTATTCCAATGTCTCGGGAAGCGCCAGGCCGATATTAAGCACGCCCTTATGCGGTTTGATCATCAGAAATTGTTTTTTGCGGTAAAACGGGATGTACGTTTTGCGCGGCTGGATCGAGATATCACTGCCGATGGCCGAAATGTGCTTTGCCACCCGGTCATACAACATTCGCAGCTCCTCATTCTCCTTCTGGAACAAAGCGTCGACCAGCTTGTCCCCGTCCGCGTACTCGTTTACCCCGCTTATAAGGCCGAGAAGCATCATCGCGCTGTTTTGTCCGAGCCCGTAGTGCTCCTTCAGCCATTTCTTCTTCTCGCTCGGCTTTTCCGGCAATGGAGCGTCCTTCAACAGCTCCAGCCACTCCTCGACCGTTTTGCCCGTCCGTTCCTTCATGCTGTTCGCCATCGCTTGGTTATAGCTGTCGAAATCCATTACACGTCCACCCTTCTCGTATCTAGTGTCAAATTAATCACACTATGACACGACGGCAAACCTCTGTCAAATTACCGGGAGCACCCTAACCTCCAGCTCCAACTCATAAGTAACGGCTTCCCCCGGCTCGAGTGTGACAAGCCTGCCTGCAGCCCGCTCCGCCGCTCTTCCGAACGTCAGGCAATTCGCCGGCTCGATGCCGAGCACATGCATGCCGGCTCCGGGCATGTGCCACTGCACGAGCTGCGGCAGATTGGCCGTATGCCAGCTAAGACGGGCTTCGAGAGGCAGCGAAGCCGATCCGTTCGCCAGCGGAAAGCGGGGATTGCGGATCGCCGCCGTTACCCGGCTGCCCCGAACAACGCGGTGAAACAGCACCGCCTCGGGCGCAGCCGGATCCGGCGCCTGCCACGTCCCGTACGATTCGGCTCGCGCATCCGCATCGCGCATCGTATATCCGTCCGAGGGCAGTTCGATAGTCGTTTCTTCCGCAAGCAGCGGGTAACCGAAATTGAAATGATACATCATCATATGAGGGGCTGCCGTAAAGCCGGCGTTTTCGACGACGTCCCGGATGCGGATGCGATTGTCCCCAAGCTTGCTGGAAATTTCACGCGTCAGCCGCAGATGGCTGCCGGCGGTCGACGCTTCCTCCACCGTGCCGGTCACGCGCATTTCATACTCGTCGCCGGCCCACTCGCCTCTGGCGCTAACCTGCTTTGCCGGCGAATGGTGAGCCCGTCCGTGTAAACCGAGCTTCTCCCCGCCCTCTTCGCTAGGCGCCCCTGCTTGCGTCAGCCCGCACGTCATGAGCAGTCCGCCCGAGGCCGTACGCAGCCATTCGGCCCCGCGATCGTCGTAATAGGCCGGATGAACGTCCCCGTTCGCCGCCTGCCAGCTGATCGGAACCCCCGCAAACTCCGCGAGGGAAATATCCAGCCCCTTCATCGGATTCACGTAGTAGGACAGACCCGCGCCGGTACGTACGTGAATCAGCTCGACATCCGCCTCCATTCCTTCCAGCCGCTTTAGCCTCTGCAAGTCCCCGATTTGCTCCAGCCGCCCTACCCGCGCTTCAAGCTCGCGCCGTGTCCACTGCCTGCCGAATAACTCCATGCCGTTAACCTCCTTAACGATCTATTGTCCCGATCCGTTCCGCAGCCGCCTTCTTCCTTCAAGCCCCATAGTAGGCCACCCGTCCAAAGATTGTCAATTGTCGTAGCAAGGAGCATCGACAAGAAAATCCTTACCTATCTTATCGAGGACCGCCAAAAAGACGATCTTCCGGCAGCGCATGCCCGCGCTCCGGCGATCGTCTTTTTCGGTAGTCGACGTCTTTAGAAAACCGTCCGGCTCCAGCCTTTCAGTTTGGCGAAAGCTTCGACGTAATAGTAGTCGCCGTAAATGAGGCCGACATTGACGTTCTGGCCCGCCGGCTTATTGCCGGTGCCCTCGCGCAGCAGCTCCTGCCCGCCCGCTTCGCCAAGCGAAGCGTAGTTCGCCGTGAGCGAGGCGAGTATGCGCAGCGCGGCGTTGCGATAGAAGGCCGCCTCCGTGCCGGGTACCAGCTTCGCCATCTCCAGCAGCCCGGAAGCCGCGCAGGATGCCGCCGACGTATCGCGCGGTTCGCTCGCCGCATCACCGCCCGTGCGGAAATCCCACAGCGGCACATGGTCCGGCTCGAGAGAGGCAAGGAAATAATGCGCGACGCGCTTGGCGGCATTCAAATACCGCGGCTCTCCCGTATACCGGTACGTGTTCGCCATGCCGTTCAGCGCCCAAGCTTGACCGCGGCTCCAGCCGGAATCCGGCCCGAAGCCTTGACCGCCGAGCGCCTCCAGAAACTCGCCGGTCTCCGCATCGAAGCTGACGATATGCCGCACCGAGCCGTCCTCGCGGATAAAATGCTCCAGCACCGTATCCGCGTGGGCGCAAGCGATATGCCGGAAACGAGGATCGGCGATTTCCGCCGCAGCCCAGAACAGCAGCGACAAATTCATGCTGGAGTCGATGATCGCCCAGCCGGTTTTGTCCTGATTCCAAGCGCGCAGGAACCGGCCCGCGATATTAAACCGGCCCGCCAGGAAGCTCGCGGCCTGCAAGCCCCTTCGTCTCCCGTCGGCATCGCCGGTAATCATATATTTCAGAACGGCCGTCGGCAAAAACTGAAAGCCGACGTCATGATGCAAATTCGACTCCCGCACCATGCACTGCTCGATACGCGCATCCCATTCCCAGGCCTGCCGGCGGAACGCCTCGTCGCCGGTCATGTCGTGCATGATCCAGAGCATGCCCGGCCAAAAGCCCGACGTCCACCAATCGACCCGCATGTCATCGTAAACGCCGTCCTTGGCGACATGCGGCGATTTATCGCCGATCTGCCCGGCCATTCGCCGCACTTTCCGCTCGATTGCCGCCCAGTGTTCATCCAAACGGGCCAGAAACTCCGTTTCTATGATTCCGGATGCGCTATTCGCATTGCACACGTTTGCATTAGTAGAGTTCGGTTGATTGCTCACTCGTCCTTGCCTCCTTTTTTGTCTACGTTACCTCCCCGCCCGCTTGTTCGTCAATAGCCAAAAATAAGATGCGCCTGTCATAACTTACGATAAGACGGCAAAAAAACCTTGGCTTCAAACAAGCCAAGGGTGGAGAGCGTTTTACGCTTATAGTGGGGAAAATCGGAATCGGGTCCGCCAGCTTGTGCAGATTCAACCAACAGAGAATATACCCTTTCGAACTGCCAATGCGTATGGACAAGCATCGTCCGGTTTCTCCGAAACGGCGCCTACGCTTGCTCCGTTTTGCCGAGCGCCTTCACCGCTTCGAGCACCTGGTTCACGTGGTCTTTGATTTTTACTTTGCGCCACTCCCGTACCAGCTTGCCTTCGGCGTCAATCAGGAACGTCGACCGCTCGACGCCCATGTATTCGCGGCCGTACAGCTTTTTGAGCGTCCAGACGCCGTACAGCTTGCAAGCTTCCAGCTCCGTGTCGGCCAGCAGCGGGAACGGCAGCTCGTATTTCTCGATAAATTTGCCGTGCCGCTTCAGATCGTCCGGGCTGATGCCGAGCACGACCGCGCCCGCCCTCTTCAGCTTGCCGTTATAGTCGCGGAAATCGCAGGACTCCTGCGTACAGGTCGGCGTCATATCCTGCGGGTAAAAGTAAATCACCACTTTTTTGCCGCGCAGCTTGCTCAGTTTTATTTTTTTCCCGGTGGAAGCCGGAAGCTCGAAATCCGGAGCCGGCTCTCCGAGCGCCGGCAGCTTGCGTTCATCGGCTTCGGGCGTTTCGGCCGGGGTTGTCGTCTCGCTCATCAAGCAGTCATCCTCTCCAATCCTTCATCCCCCTATTATACCGTAACCGGCACGCCCGGCAAAAAAAAGCGGACACGATCGTCAACCATATAACCGATAAAAGAAGACGCTCGTTCGGGAGGAACTCGAGAACCCGTTCGGGAATGTTGCCGGGAAAGCAAAGAAACCGTTGAACGCGCCGCAGGGTTTCGTCTACAATCGAACTAGCAATCCGCTTATGAATTCAGGAGAAGGAAGGTGCCGCTTATGGCTAGAACCCGATTGGAGCATGTCGGCGTCATGGTGCAAAGTCTGGAGACGTCGATCCGGTTTTATGAAGAAATCGTCGGGCTGACGCACAAGGAAACGGTGCCGCATTCGAACGGCGTCATCCGTCTTGCTTTCCTCGGCTTCGCCGAGCAGGGCGAAACGGAGCTGGAGCTGATCGAAGGGTATAACCCGAGCTTGCCGCAGGAGGGCAAGGTGCATCATCTCGCATTCCGCGTCGATGACGTCGAGGAAGAGTTCGCCCGTATCCGAACGCTGGACGTGAAGCTCATCGATCAAGAAATCACGACGCTGCCGAACGGCTCCCGTTACTTTTTCTTCCACGGCCCGGACGGGGAATGGATCGAATTTTTTCAATCGACGCGCGCTTAATAAGAAGGCAGCGCCGCCACAAAAGGCTCGACCGGTCATGACCGGCGGGCCTTTTTTGCCGTTGCCCGCCGATTGAGCCCGGCTGTGCCGGAATTTTTACGTTTAGCAAAAGATTCCCCGCTCTGCGGCGGCATTAGCGGGTAGTATGAAAGCAGGGGAGCATGTTTCCCGGTTAAACCGGATCCCTGGTGGCGGCATTAACCGAATAACGCGGGAATTTGGCCGAATAACATAAAAAAAGGAGCAACTGCCATGGAAAAATGGAAAGACGCGCTTTCCTATGTAAACGATTATGCAGATGCCGGCTATTTGCACGGCTCGTTTTTGCTTGCTTATCAAGGCGCCGTGCTGCTTCAGAAAGGTTACGGGTTTGCCAGCCGGGAGCACGGCATACCGAATACGGCGGACACGCGCTTTCGGATCGGCTCGTTATCCAAAGGCTTTACGGCGGCAGCCGTCCTAAAGCTTGTCGAGGCCGGGCAGCTCCGGCTGGATGACAAGCTGGATACGTTCATTCCCGATTATCCCGAAGGAGAGCGCATCACAATCCATCATCTCCTCACGCACAGCTCGGGCATGGCCAATTACACCGCGTCCCCCGATTTTTTCGGCACGTGATGCGTCTGCCGCATACCGTGGAGAGCTTGATCGACACATTCAAGAACGAACCGCTGCGCTTCGAGCCCGGAGCCCGTCAGGCCTACACCAATTCGGAGTACGTTTTGCTGGCGCGGATCATCGGGTTCGTCACGGGGATCCCTTACGAGCGCTATATCCAAGAGCAGCTGCTGGATAAAATCGGGCTGTCCGATACGGGCTTCGACGACGGCCTACAGCCGATCCGGCGTGCTCAGGGCTACCATCTGGACAAACGATTCGTCCATGCCCCCCATGTCGATATGTCGGTCGCCTACGGCGGATGGAGCATGTATTCGACTGTCGGCGATTTGTACCGCTGGGACCGCGCGCTTAAGGAGAACGGCCGTCTGCTTGGGCAGCATGCTCTCGAGAGCATGTTCACTCCCTATTTTCCGCGCTACGGCGGGTACGGCTGGGATGTTTCGGATATCTCCATCGGCGGCCAAACGCGCAGAAGGATCGCGCATTTCGGCGACATTGCCGGCTTCGTCAATTATTTTTGCCGTTTTGATGCGGAGGATCTGACGATCATCGCATTAAGCAATACGGACATGATGCCCGTGGAAGCGTTCTGTACGGATATTGCGAAAATCCTCTTCGGCGAAGAAGCGCCTCCCGTTCACCGGCCTCAGCCGTCTAAAGCGGCGGTACGGGCGGAGTCGTATGCGGGGACCTACGAAATTGAAAAAGGCTCGTCCATCCTCATCAAAGAGGAGAACGGCCTTCTCTATGTATCGCCGGACAAATACGACAACTGGTTCACGTATCCGCTGCGTCTGCACTCGGATCGTATACGCAATCAGCCGGCCTTCGTTGCCGGGCATGTGAACGATAAAGTCGTTTTTGACGTCGGAGACGACGGCATGGCGGACAAGCTAACCTACTACGATGCAAGCGGCGGCGTGTTTGAAGCGTATAGGAAGGTATAGGACGCTGCGTTCGTCGCTCGCGATCATTTCCTGAATACCCTTGCCTCAATTGCCGTGTAAAAAATCGTCTGCGCCCACCGCCAGCGGCATGATGGAACGGCCAAGCTTCTCCTCCAGCCAGCGCCATGCCGCCGCATCATGGTTCGCGGCGTCCAGCAGCGGTACGAAACCGAAGTCGAGGTACATCCCGATCGCCTTCCAGCTTGGCGTCTGCGTCGTCAGCATGGCCTTCCGGTGTCTCAAGGCAAGCAGCTCGAGCGCGGCGGCAACGAGCGGCTTCGCCAGCTTGCGCCCCTGCTCCTCCGGCACGATGCCCACCCAGTGCAGGCGGCCGAAGCTTTCGCCCGCGAACGACTTATACCAGGCAGTCGTCGTGCCGACCGGCGTCCCTTCGGCGTTCTCCAGAAACAAGCAGCGCTCCTGCATATCTCGGGAATAAGCGCCGAATTCGCCGCCAAAATGCTGCAGCGCGGCCCGCTCTTCGGCGAACTCGCCAGCGGCTGTCTCGATGCGCGCCCAGTGCGTTTCGTCGCCCGGCTGAAACAACCGGAGCCGGTAGCCTTCCGGCAGCGAATATACGCGAGCTGGAGCAGCGGCTCCATCAGCAAGGTTGGCTGCAGAATCCGGGGGGATCAACCCTCCGCTTGCCTGCCGCAAATCCGAAAGGCTTGCCCGCCCCATTTGTACACCCTCATTCATTATCATACGCCTCCCTTTGTATGGTCCTCGGCGGACTGCCGCAAATCGGCAAGTCTCGCTTGGACACAACGTATACCATCAACATACGCCGCCCCTCTATCTAGCGCAATGAGCTGCCGCAAATCGGCAAGTCTCGCTTGGACACAACGTATACCATCAACATACGCCGCCCTTTGCATCAAGCGCAGCGTTCTGCCGCTTCCGCGCCGCTCCGCGAAATTCCCGCGGCGTCATGCCCGTCTTGCTCTTGAACAGCCGGTTAAAAAATTTAATATCCTGATAGCCCACCCGCTGTGCGATCGAAGCGACCTTGTCCGTTGTCGTCAGCAGCAGCTCGCAGCTCGCCTCCACGCGCATTTTATGCACGTAGTCCGTGTAGCCCATCCCCGTCCGCTCCGCGAATCGGCGGCGGAAATGGCGTTCGCTTAGGCCGGCGTGCGCGGCCAGCTGCGTCACGGAGAACGTTTCCTCCAGCTTCGCTCGCATCAGCGCAATCGCCCGGTCCAGCGGATCGGTTGCCGCCTCAACCGGCTGCGCCGAAGCGCCGTCGGTAAGCGCTGCCGGACCCGACGAAGAAGCCGTAAGCCAAAAGCGGCGTATATGGACAAGCAGCCGCACCGTCTCCGCTTGAAGAATCGGATAGAAATCCGCCTGCTTGCGCGTATATTCCTCCTGCAGCGAATCGAACAGACGCTGAAACACCCCGTCCCTGTCCTTGATATGCAGCCAAGGCTGCTCCGGGTAGGCGGAAGTCAGCATTCTCGACAGATCCTTTCCCAGAGGGAACGCCTCCTCAAGCTGCCGGACGAAGGACTCGCCCAGCAGACAATTGTATACGATCAATCGGTTGCGGTCCTTTTGCGGCGAGACGGGACGAAATACATGTGAGGCGCCGACGGGCAAATAGAACAAATCGCCTTTGACGACGGGAATCGTCCGGCCTTCGATATATTGAAAGCCGTTTCCTTCGCTGACGTAGTTGATTTCCACAAACGCATGGTTATGCTGCTCCAGTGCGAACGACTCCTGTACCCGATTGACGAAAATCGGAAGCTCCGGCGTTAAGTAGTTGCTTCCGTCATCGGTTTTGACGATTCGTTTTGCATTCAACCGCACCGTCCCCCTCTCTATTGTTATTCGCCATGCCGTATAGGAAGCACAAGAACAAAGTCCGAATCACCCCTATTTTATAACCGGATCACCCCTAAAAACAACCATGAATCGGACTTACAATAGACCTGATTCCACCTACAGGCGGCCGGTGTTACCGGATGTGCCTGATTCAATCGATCGGGAGGCTCGGCTAAAATGACGGAACTAGCGGCTTGGAAAGCGCAATGGATATGGGGAAGCGGTGAAGAAAGCCCGAGGAACGAATGGCGCTGTTTTCGCAAAACGTTTACGATTGACGAAGATGACGGTATCGAAGGCTATACCCTTAAAATAACGGCCGATTCCCGTTACGCGCTTTTCGTAAACGGGAAACAGGTCGGGCGCGGACCGGTGCGGTCTTGGCCGTTCGAGCTCGCTTACGACGAATACGAAATCGGCCATCTGCTGAAGCCGGGAGAAGCGAATACGGTCGCCGTGCTCGTCATGCATTTCGGGCTATCGACGTTCTATTATCTGCGCGGACGAGGCGGACTCGTTGCGCAAATCGAAGCGGTTTCGCGGGACGGCCGCAAGGAGACCGTCCTGGCAACCGACAGTACGTGGCAAACGGCCATTCATGCCGGGCATGATCCGAATGCCTCCAGGATGTCCTGCCAGCACGCGTTTACCGAGATCACCGACGCCAGCGCTTGGGGCGATAGCTGGACGGATTCCGGCAACGATGAAGCCGGCTGGGAAGCCGCCGCCGTTATCGGTCCGGTCGGCATGGAGCCTTGGGTGCGTCTGGTCGAACGCGGAATTCCTCATTTGACGGAGGAGCCGTTCTATCCCGTACGCGTCGAGACCGTTAACGCGGTCAAGCCCGCGTCTCTCTGCGCTGCGCTTGATTTGCGCGTACAATTCGTTCCGGAAAGCTCCAATCACGCGAATAACCAATCGTTTAGCGGATATTTGGCGACGGTAATCCGGGTGAGCAAATCTGCCCGCGCAACGGTCGGGATCGTCGACGACGGGCGCATTTTCGGACCTTGCAGCCTAAACGGCATCTGGTACGGAAACGATGCGTTTACAGGCGAGCTGCCGGAGCGCTACTTGGCCGTCGAGCTGAAGCAAGGGGACAACTTCTTTATGATGGATGTCACCGGCACGAGCCATGGCCATGCCTTTCATATCGGCTTCCACAGCGACGAGCCTATCGAAATCGTATCCCCGCTCGGGAAAGGACAGCCTACGCCGTTCGTTACGATCGGTCCGTTCGATACCGCCGAGCATATCGATCACCAGGAGCCGGTACGGCTGCAAAAGGATCATCCGGACTTCGTCCGGGCCCATTTATTATCCGATGCCACCGGATTGAGCGATTTTATCGACTGGGTCAAGCCGCTGGCCGCCGCCCATTACAACGCTCAGGACGCGTTCGGCGCCTGCGTCTGGAAGCCGTCGACGTCCGCCCAGACCGTCCCGCACGCCCTGCAAAATCTCGTCATCGCAAACGCCGAGCCGTCTGTCCTACCGCTTTACGCCGGCAGGGATACGGAAATGATTGTCGATTTCGGACGCGAGCTGTCCGGCTATCTCTCGTTCGAGCTCGAAGCCGCCGCCGGTACGGTCATCGACCTGTACGGGTTCGAATATATGCGGGACGGCAGGGTGCAGCATACGTATCAGCTCGACAACACGTTACGCTATACGTGCCGTTCGGGCAGGCAATCGTATACCTCCTTCGTGCGCAGAGGGCTTCGCTACCTGATGATTACGGTTCGCGGCGCGGAGAAGCCCGTAAAGCTTTATGAGGTTAAGCTTTTGCAGAGCAATTATCCGGTCGCCGAAATCGGGCGGTTCCAGTGCTCCGATCCGCTTTTGAACGATATTTGGCAAATGAGCCGGCATACGACCCGCTTATGCATGGAAGACACGTTCGTCGATTGCCCGGCGTTCGAGCAAACATTCTGGGTCGGCGATGCGCGCAACGAAGCGCTGGTCGGCTACTATACGTTCGGTGCGGCCGAGCTTGTAGAGCGGTGCCTGCGGCTAGTCCCCGGTTCCAGCTTCCAGACTCCGTTATTTGCCGACCAAGTGCCCAGCGGCTGGAGCAGCGTCATTCCGAACTGGACGTTCTTCTGGGTAACCGCCTGCCTCGAGCATTACCGGTACCAAGGAAAACGTAAATTTGCGGAAGAGATGTGGCCGCATGTGAAATACACGCTCGATCATTATTTGCAAAAGCTCGACGAACGGGGTCTGCTGCATATGCGGGGCTGGAACTTGCTCGATTGGGCTCCATTCGAGCAGCCTAGCGAAGGCATCGTTACTCCTCAAACGATGTTTATGACGAAGGCGCTCCGCGATGCGGCCGAGCTTGCCGCTGCCGCCGGTGACGGCGATACCGGCATGCGGTACATCGCTGCAGCCGATCGTCTGCGCGAGGCGATCAACGCCGGCTTATGGGACGAAAGCCGGCAGGCTTACATCGACTGCGTCCACGAAGACGGCCGGCCTTCCGCCACCACAAGCATGCAAACGCAGGTCGTCGCTTGCCTATGCGGCATAGCGGATGGCGAGCGGGCCCAAACCATCGAGCGCTATATGACGGAGCCGCCGGCCTCCTTCGTGCAGATCGGCAGTCCGTTCATGTCGTTCTTTTACCATGAAGCGCTGATCAAGCTGGGCCGGTTCGACGTCATGCTGGCGGACATCCGAGCCCATTACGGCACAATGGTCGAGCATGACGCATCCGCCTGCTGGGAGATGTACCCCGACCCGATCTCGCGCCCCAACATGCCGACGCGAAGCCACTGCCATGCCTGGTCCGCCGGCCCCGCCTATTTCCTCGGCGCTTATACGCTGGGCGTACGCGGCGCCGATCCCGGCTGGTCGACGGTAATCGTCGAGCCTCAGCCGGCCGGCTTGACGTGGGCCCGCGGCGCCGTTCCGCTCCCCGGCGGCGGAAGCATCAGCGTCTCGTGGAGGCTCGACGAGCCCGCTCGCCGCATCCGGCTCCGCATCGAGGCTCCGCGCAGCCTCAAGTTGCTCGTCCAGCCGCCTGACGGCTACGAGACGGAAACCGAGCTCGTGCAGCTCGGGTAATTCCGCGGCGGCGCGGCGGCGGGGCCGGGCGCGGCAGATTACAAGGCGAGCGGCGCGGCGGGGCCAAAGCGGCAGCCTGCAAGGCCGTGCAGCGCGGCGGCGGGCCGAGCGCGGCAGATTGCAAGGCCGTGCAGCGCGGCGGCGGGCCGAGCGCGGCGGCTTGCAAGGCCGTGCACCGCGGCGGGGCGAGCGCGGCAGCTTGCAAGGCCGTGCACCGCGGCGGCGGGCCGAGCGCGGCAGATTGCAAGGCCGTGCACCGCGGCGGCGGGCTGAGCGCCGCAGCCTGCAAGGCCGTGCAGCGCGGCGGCGGGCCGAGCGCGGCAGCTTGCAAGGCCGTGCACCGCGGCGGCGGGGCTGGGCGCGGCATGGTGCGAGTGCGGCTCTGGCTAGCGCCCGCTACGATGTCCGGCTGCGCCGGGATGCCGCGGAAGGAAGGGCGGTCTGCGGCTTCCGCGCATCGTCTCCCCCTCTCAGTCTCGCGGCGAACTGCGGCCTTACCTGCTGGACGGCGTATCGACGCGGAAGCTTTCAGTCTGCGACTATGTTAAGATGCCGTGAAAGGGCCCGTTTTCTGCGGCATCACACCAAAAGCCGCAAGCGAATGCTCCTCACGTCGTTAAAATTGCCGTAGACCTTATGGTCTACGGCTGTTTTACGTGGTTTCCTCTTCTTCAGACCGACTTAGTGAACTAAAGTTCACTAATAATGAACACAAGTTCACTATTTCCCCTCGCAGCCAGGCCTTTAGCAGGTTTAGTGAATCTAGCTTCACTATTAGTGAACCTCATCGGCAAATAAGTACCGTGAAGTTCACTAGGAGACGGTTTGTGGTCATTTGGAGGTAAAATAGTGAATTTAGGTTCATAAATAGTGAAGCAAAGTTCACTATTGCCCCTTCCACCTCTACTCTACTCTACTCTACTCTACTCTACTCTACTCTCTCCCTACCTCTAACGCTCCCTCCTACCTCTACTTCTACCTCTACTTCTACCTCTACTTCTACCTCTACTTCTACCTCTACTACTACCTCTATCTACCACTACTCTACTCTCCCCTTATCCGATTGGTCGCTGCCCGTTGGAGCGTCCCCCATTTACTTAAATTTTACCGCGACATTGCACCAACGGAGAATTAAGCTGCCAACGCCGCACCAGTCCTCAACCCTATGCAAGTTCAGATACAATACCCACATAAAGCGACATGTCGCCTTAAACCCTAATTCGATCACTAAACGGGGAGCCGCGGCACTTGTAAACTTGCAAAAAGCAAAAAAAGCAGCCCCGGACGCCGCGTCCGGAACTGCCTACTGTCAAACCGAATGGATGGACGGCCAATCCATTTCCACGCCGGCTTCCGCCAATACTTTCTGGAAGTCTTGCAGCAGAGACTCGCTATGCCGGACTTCCCGGGGCGAGCAGCCGCGGTCCAGGCAGAAAGCGGCCAGGAAGCCTGCCGCCTCCCCGATGTTCCACTCCACCGGGTGAAGCCGGTAGCAGCCGTTCGTAATATGCGTCGTGCCGATGTTTTTGCACGCCGGCAGCAGATTGTTGACGCGAACCGGCAGCAGACTGCCGAGCGGAATATGGAAAGGCAGGCTGGAAACGTCGACATACGTACGCAACGCCGTGCTCGGATGCAGGTCGATCCGGTAGCAGCCGACGCCGACCGAATCCGGATACCGCTCCGAACGCCCGCTCGGACGAAGCTCCGGACTCAGGTGCTGCTCCACGACCGTCAGCTCCGCGCGAATTCTCCGGGATTCGCGAATATACGGGCTCTTGGCCAAGCCATCCTCCGTGCCGACCATATCTCCGCGCAGCCGCAGCCCTTTGTAGCCCGCTTTCCCGTCCGGACGCGGCGCCTCCGTCTGCATCCAGTAAAGCAGCGACAAGCTGAGCAGCTTGGCGCTCTCCAAATGGCGGGCTCTTTCCTCGGGCGTCACGCCGATAATCGGACCGAGCCAGTAGTCATTGGCCGGCCAGTTTACGATCGTGGCGTCGCTTGCGAACGTCCCCTCGACAAAGTTGGATCTATCAATCACTCTGCGGTAATTCCACAGCGAGAACGATTTGCCATCCGGAAAAAAGCTGTAGCGCACTGGCTCCAGCGTATGCGGCACGAGCCCGCTCCAGCTAAGCTGCCGATCGGGCCAAAAATCGGCCTTGTACTGCCGCCAAAAATCGTACTGCTCCGGCTTCGCGATCGTAAAGTCCTCGCCCTCGATATGATCCACCGCAAAGCACCAGGTAATCGCCTGCATATCGGTCGGATCGGCCTCTCCCGCCAGCGCGTGGGGCTCGCCGGTTTGCGCGATCGACTCGGAGCCGGTCACATATTCCACACCGGCCATCGGAAGCACGTCGCCTTCGTCCGTCGCATCGAGGAAATAAGGCGCCGTAAGCACGGTTCGTTCCCCGGTAGCCTCATGCCGTACGGTAACGGAACGGACATTGTCCCCTTCCGTCTCCGCTTCCTTCGCCTTGCAGTTCGTCAGGATGATCAGCTTTCCGCTATGCACGTAAGGCGCCAGCATATCCTGCAGCACGGCTAGCGCGGCGCGCGGCTCATGGGAGATGCGGCTGACATTCGCATTGCCGGGATTCAGGTACAGCGTAGACCGTGCCTTCGCCGTAAGGGGAAAATGATTTTTGTAATAGTCCCGGATCCTATTGCGGAATTCCCGGTAGCTTGCCGTTGAGCCGAAACGCTCGATCCAAGGGTGCTCGTCGGGCGGCACCGCTTGGCTGGTCAACTGGCCGCCGATCCAATCCGTTTCCTCCGTCATGATGACGATTTTCCCCATCTTGGCGGCGGACAGCGCGGCCGCGCAGCCACCCGTGCTTCCCCCGATAATGACGACATCCGCCTGTCTATGCTTGATCATTGAAATTCCCCTTTCCTTTAATGGAGCCATTCATCCGCATCCGCAACCGCCTCCTGCAAGGAAGGGATGCGAGAAACGCCCTCTCCCAAAGCAGTGCCAAGGCCCTAGCCTGTCGCAGCGCGAATAGGCGTAATTGTGGACGCGGTTCATCGCCGGAACGTCTATTCAAATACCGATTCATCCAACAAACTGAGCAGCAGTCCCGCAGGAGTAATCGCGTTCGTCCAGCCGCTCTCCATGCAGTAGGGCCCCCAGCCCGTATCCCCGTTGTTGCCGAAATATTCGTTCCGGTTCAAGTCGAAGGCTCGCATCCAGCCCCCATGAAACCTTTTATCCGGACTCTCGATCTGAATCCGGCACATATAGCCGCTCAATGACCGGTACAGCGCTTCGTAGCGCGGATTGCCCGTCGCTTTCCAAGCTTCCCATGCATTCATAAGCAAAAAGTTGTTCGTGTACAGCTGATCGGCGATCCCTTCCCCGTTATATAAGAATACGCCGGTATCCTCCTTGCCGAAGCGCTCGGGATCCGGGTTGTCCGCCTCCTCGACCGCTCCTGACGAGTGCTGGTTGGCGAGCAAATAAGCGATCGAATCCTCCAGCCCTTTGGCGATCGCCCCCGTCCGGTCATGCTTGCTGAGGAAGCCGAGCGGCAGCACCAGACGGCTTATGCCGGAAGTCTTGCTGTACATGAATTGAAGCTTGTCCGGGTTCGCCAAAAGCTGCAAGGATCCGCGCAGAGCCGCCTCCACATAGGCTTTTTCGCCCGTTACGAGATACGCTTGAATAAAGGCGGCATGCGCGATGCTCTCGAAATGCGGATTCATGCTGCCTTCGAGCGTCTGCGCATGTTTTCTTCCGCGCTCGCGGAGCTGCTCCCCCGTCAGCACGTTCGGCCTCAGGCCGTTAGCGTTCTGCGTGGCCAGCAGCGCCTCCGCCGTCGCCATTCCTCTGGCGCGGTACGCTTCCAGCCCCGTTTTGCGGTACAAATACAAGAGCACGAAGCATACCCACGCATTATCGTCGGTAAACAGCTGATGCGGCTTTGCGTCGGGAAAGTCGTACCACTTAAAAAAGCCGCACGAAGGCGAAGCAGGATCGGTGTCCTGGTAGCCGCTCTCGAACAAATAGCTCAGCAGATTTCGCGACACGCTTTCCCAGCGCTCTTCGCCGGTGTATCGCCCGTATAAATGAAAGAACAATGCCGTATGCGCATGGCAGTCCGGTCTTCGGTCGCGCGAGAGCGCCGCCGTCACGGAGTGAATGTTCTCGAATACGCCCTCCGAGCCGTCCGCGGCCCCCAGCATGCCCGATTGCTCGAACCACTCCGCGCTTGCGGCGACCGCTAGCTCCGGTGCTGTGCCTCCGCTTGGAGCGATAACCCGCTCCCACATCCGGAAAGGAATGCCAGTGCGGGCAGACAATGCGCTTACGACTTGCGCCCACAGTCCGTATGGACGAAGCGTCCAGCGGGAACGACCGGAAAACAGCGAAAACGCGGCATAAACGACCGTTCCCTTTCCATGGCTCTTGACGAATAGCCCCGGACGCCCATCCTCCTCGTCTTTGGATGCTGCAACAAGCGTTTCATGAAAAACGCCGATATCGAGCCAACGCTCGACCTCGATCGGAAACCCGGCCGCATAAGCGCCGTCCCATTCCAGAAGCGCTCCCTCCGGTAAGCCTCCGTTCGCAGCCCCGATTCTCAGCTTCTCGAATGTCCTTCTCGTTGCCGGGAAATCCTGCTTCCAGCCGAACAGACGGGAACTCGTAAAATCGAAAGCGCTTATCATTTCCGCATACAACGTGCCGCCCGCTTTCACATAATGCCACAATTTATCCAGAACGGCGTTCGATAATACCGTTTCATTCTCGATGGATCCCGAACCGATCAGCGCGATCGCCTTATAGGCATCGAGCTTACAATCCGCAAGATCGCCAAGCCCGAACGTTTGGGCGCCTTCCACAATCCCCTGCCCGATTTCATTTGCAGCAAATACTGCGTATGACATGACGTTTCCTCCATAAATGAATCGTCTCCCCCCGCATCCGCATAACCTCGAAAAACAGGTATGCATCCATCCTTTTTCGCGTGTACGGGAATTGTGCGTGTCCCTGTTTCGTCCTCATTGTATCACGGGCAAGATGGCGAGTAATTGTCGCGATTCGCTGCTTTTGTTATCCGGATTTGTTCATATTTTCGAACGTATGTTCTCAAATAACAACAAAAAAAGCCGATGCACAAGGTGCACCGACTCCGATATCAGGCTTCCAAATATCCCTTCGCTACCGCGCTCTGAATCAATTCCTGCGCGAATGCCCACAGCTCCTCGGAGCCTGACGCGATGTGCTTGTTGCGAGCCAGCACCATATCGCTCGTGATGCCGTGCTTCTTCCAGCTGTACCCTTGCGTGTGATAGTTATGCAGCAGCGGCTGAAGCCGGTCTAGCGCGGCGGCGTACTTTGCCTCGGATGTTTGCCGCACCTCGAACTCTTGCCAGAGCAGAAGGCATTCCGCCTTCTGATCGGCAGGCAGCAATCCGAAAATTCGTTCAGCCGCGGCGTTTTCGCGTTCCGCCTTGTCCTCATTCCCCTTCACGTCATAAGCGAACGTATCGCCCGCGTCGATTTCCACGATGTCGTGGATGAGCAACATTTTGAGCACGCGGAGAATGTCCAAGCTTTTATCATTCGCATGCTCGTTCAGGATAAGGGCCATCATCGCTAAATGCCACGTATGCTCCGCATCGTTCTCCAGCCTTGAGCCGTCCATAATAAGCGACTTGCGCAGGATCGTTTTGAGCTTATCGATTTCTACGATAAAAGATAGTTGGCTAAGCAGGCGTTCGTTCGTCATGGTTATCTCCTTTGTGCTTGGCGAGAGTGATCATTTGCCGGCTTTCTCTTGAAAATCCTTTATGAAAACTTCCATTTGCCGCTCATGATGACGGTCATGGTCGATAATAAACGTTTGTGCATAGGTTCGACTAATGTCCATCACGCGCCTGCGCCGCCACCCTGAGGCGATGTGCCAGCCAATCGGCCAGCAACGAAACATGCATGAACAGCAGGGCCGCTATAACGCCCAGCAGCGAAAACCCGGCAATATCTTCAACTGCTGCACCGCTTCCGCCTATGATGGCGCCGAACAGGAAAGCGATGGCGAAACCGCCGCCCGCATACAGCAGCAGCTTCACGGCGAAAACGAGAAGAAAATGCTTCATCTTATCGGCCATCGCATCCGCAAAGAAAGAGTAAGGCAAGCCGCCGATGACATATACCGGTCCCGAATAGATCAAATACAGGATGATGAGGCTTGAAAACGACCAATATACCGTTCCTTCCTGCCTTTCGGGCGTCTGCACCTGATAATAGACCGCCAGAAGAACACAGAACAAAATGGCGGAAACGATCGTCGTGGCCAATCGGCCGATGACATAGAACTTATCCCGCTTCATAGGACGAAGCCCCCTTTGGCGTGCTGGTCCCCATTCCGTGCTTTATGCGTCTTCTCCCCATTTTACATCATCGTCACCGTTATATCATCCATTTCATGCCAAAAAGCAGCTCTATATCTACATCAAATATCGCTTGATCGCTTCTACGACCACAGCCGCACCGCATAACAGCGCAATACTCCCGAAGCAAGCCGCCGTTACGATTTGACTGAATACTAAACTTCTTTCTTCTTTCATGTCCATCCCGCTCCTCTTTGGATTCTATGAATCCATTATAGAACGCCGGCAACCTCCTACCCATCGATTTTCATGACAAAAACCGGCCGCGAACCTTTCAAAATTGTCACCGTACCACGAGTTCCATTTCATTTATCTATGCTCTCGAAATGATTCTATTAGGATTGGACAAGTTGCACCGGCTGTCAAATAAGAAAAGAGGCTTCCATCGCCGAACGGCGAGAAAGCCTCTTTTCTTATTACATAAAACAATTCCTTTACATTCGGACTTCCATTCCGGTTTTGGCCGATTCGTAAATCGCCGACAATATTTTGATTGTGTCGACGCCATGCTCGGGACGAATAATCGGCTCCGCGCGCTGTTTAACGCAATCGATAAAATGCTTCAGGTGCTCGCCGTGCGGATCAGCCAATTCATTCGGCTTGAATACGGGAACCGTATTGATCAGCTGTCCCGCCGATTCCGAGAATAGCTGCAATTCATTTCTCTTCAGGCTAAACCCCGCTTTCGTGCCGCGAAGCTCCACGAAATTCATTTCTTCTCCGATATTGGATGCCCAACTGAACTCGATTTGCAAAGAAGCGCCGTTATCGAAACGAATAAACCCGGTCGCCAGGTCTTCCACGTCGAATACGCCGTTTTCTTTCCTCTCTCCGTAGACGCTGTGAACCGAATCGGATTGCTCATTATCGGCGAATTTCGTATAAGTGGCGCCGGATACGGCGATCGGTTTCGGATTGCCCATAAACCATACGGCAAGATCGATAAAATGGACGCCCAAATCGATTAACGGACCGCCCCCGGACAGCTCCTTGGTTGTGAACCAGCCGCCTTTTCCCGGAATGCCGCGTCTGCGAATCCACCCGCAGCGGCCCGTATAGAGGTCTCCCATGTGCCCTTCTCCGATAAACCGTTTGAGGTATTGAGCGGCCGGCGTAAAGCGGTTATTTCTCATCACCATCAATATTTTTCCGCTGGAGCTGGCAGCGTCGGCCATTTTTTGCGCTTCCTCCGGGTTCACGGCATCGGGCTTTTCGCAAAAAACGTGTTTCCCCGCTTGTAAAGCGGCAATGGCAATAATCGAATGGTACAGGTTCGGCGTACAAATATCGACAGCGTCGATGTCATTCCTTTGCAGCAGCTCCCGGTAATCGGTATAGAAGGCTGGAATGCCGAATTCCTTGGCAGTCTTTTCGGCTTTCTCTTGATCGGTATCGCACAATGCGACCAGTTCCACCTCCGGGTGACTCCTAAGCGTTCGGACATGCGCCTCCCGGAAAATGTTGCCCCCCCGATAACGCCCATTCTCAGTTTGGTCATCATAACCGAACTCCCCCTTCAAACGATGCCGAGAGACCGCGAATCATATTCGTAAGGTTGGTATAGCTTGTTTGAACGCATGCCATCGGATCGCGCCGGCATTCGTCCTGCTCTACGACGTACCATTCGATTCCGTTCCGTTCCCCCCAAAGAAGAATAGGTCTGAAATCGATCATACCCGTTCCGATCTCGGCGAATCCCGGCTCCTCATTTTCGGCCATATCTTTTAGGTGGATAAGCGGCATACGGTTTGCATACGGGTTCATATATAATACCGGGTCTAGACCGACTTTTTTGATCCAGTAAACATCGATTTCAGCCAAAATGCGATTTTCCGCCGATGGCTTGAGTAAGTATTCCAGTCCGTTACAGCCATCCGCCTTTATTTCAAACTCAAAATCATGGTTATGGTAGCTGAGCCGGAGTCCATGCTCCTCCATGGCCGCCGCAGCCTGATTCAACGTTTGTTTGACGTAGCGGAAGCCTTCTTCCGTGCGATAGGCTACCGGAATGGACGGACAGACGATGTCTCGGGTCCCGAACAACCGGGCTTCCTTCATGACCTCTTCCAAATCGCCTTCAATCCTGCCAAACGAAATATGCAGTCCGGCCGTTTGCAGCTCCAAGCCGCGGACGACGGCAGCCAGCTCCTCAGGGTCGTACTCGTGGTACCCGGCCATTTGAACGCCGGCCCACCCCATCCGCTTCAATTCCCGCAGCACTTGCGGAAAATCGTTTTGACACGCATCGCGAAGCGTATACAATTGAACGGCCAACTTGCTTTTCATTGGTTTTGTCCCTTCCCGGATCAACGTTTCCACTGCAAAATTTGCCCGTCCATGAGCAGCCGTTCGCACAGCACAGAATAGTCCAGATCCTGCACAGCCTTATTGCCTTCCAAGGCAAGCGCTGCCGCTGTAGCGGCCGATTGGCCCAAAACCATAAAGACGGGTTCCATCCGGATCGAGCCGAAAGCGATATGAGAGGCTGACAGGCAAACGGGGACGAGAAGATTTTGACATTGTTCCCCCTTCGGAATAATGGAACGGTAAGATATCGGATAAGGCCCATACGGCGCAATTTCGACGTTTCCTTCGTTGATGCAGCGGCCGTCAATGACAAGCCTTCGGCAGTTATGGAAATCCATCGTATAAGCCGCATATCCGACGATATCTTCGACAGCGGCAATATGCCGGCAATGATGTTCCGTCATCACCACATCCGCGATCATGCGACGCGCTTCCCGAATATACAGTTGATGCGGCCAGTTCGCGGTTGTGGTAAATTCGTCAGCGGGAAGCCCCCACCGCCCGGCTTCTCCGCGAATAGGTGCCGGCACCCTTTCATCTTTGGACAGAAAGTACAGCAGTCCCATCATATAATTCACATGGTCCTGAAAGATGCGTTCCCTTGTCAGGTAATCTCCGTCGGGCCAATCGTAGTTGCCGCCGATATGATCGGTGGACACGGCGCCGAAATTGTTCAAGTCGGTCTTCCCTTCCCTTTGCTTGACTTCAATCGCCGACACGATGAAACTATCGTCCAGACGACTGAGCAAAATGTTCAAGGATGCCGCCAATATCTCGATTTCCGAGTTGATTACCGAAACCAGGCTGGCCAAAGCAGCCGAGCTGCTCGTCCAGCACAATCTGAGCGTCCATGAGGTTGTCGAGAAGGTGGGCATGATCAACGAAACCTACTTCTTCAGCGTATTCAAAAAACGTTACGGAGCGACGCCGAAGGAATACGCATTACAGAAACAGCTCGTGATGCTGAACGGCGCGCAAAGAACGGAAAAGGAACGCTGACGGATGCTGCTGCCGGCGGCCTAAACAGTAATAACGGATTTTCGAGGGGCTAAACGACCTGTTCAGCGGGCAAATGAACAAATCGCTCGGAGGAAGAGAATGGGGACGGGAGGACGATTACCAAGAAGCCGATCAGGCGGGGCCGGCAATCTCCGCTAAAATCCCCATGCCAAGCAATGAAGAAAAGAGCGGCTCGTCGCCGCCCTTCCCTTTTACCCGTAACCTTTCCTAAGATCCAGCCCCGCGGTACCGACGTACGCCGAAATTCCAGACGGACAACCCGACCGCACAGAACGCAATGCCGACAACCGGCGTCAGCAGCGCCATTCCGCCCCAATTCGCCCTGTCGAGAAAATACGACGCCGGATAGAAGCCGACGAATGCAAAAGGCAGTATCCAGGTGAGCAGCACCGTCATCGTTTTGTTGTACACGTTGACCGGGTAACGCCCGTAGTTCTGAATGTTCCAAATCAGCGGCAAAATACCGGTAGGCGCATCGACGAAAAACGATATCGACGTCAGCCCCACATAAACCCCGCCGTAAATAAGCACCGAGCTCGCGACCAGCAGTACGAACACAATCGGGTCGTACCAGCTCAGATCGACGCCGAGATAAGGCCATGTCGCCCCCATGATGACAAGCCCCGCCACCGAACCCATCAGCGATGCAGGATCCATATTTTCGAGCATCAGCTGCACCAGATTGTACGCGGGGCGCGTCAGTACGCGGTCCATCTCGCCTTTGACCAAATATCGTTCGGCAAAGCCCCACAGGTTGAAGAAGCAGCCGAAAACGCCGTAAGGCACCATAAAAAATCCGTAAATGAAAAGCACCTGCGCCTGCGTCCAGCCGCCCAGCATATCGGTATGCAGAAACACGACTAGAATAAAGAAGAGGTTTACGCCTTGAAACAGCAGGTCCGAAATCACTTCCACCCAAAAGTCGGAGCGGTACGTCAGCCTCGTCTTCATATAGTTTTTCAAATAATCCATAAGCAAAGTCGCATAAAACATACCGGTCACCCTCCTTGCACGAACAAGCGATACCGCGCCCGCCGCCATATCCAGATAATCGGCACGAGCAAGATGACGAACCAGACCATCTGGACGCCCAGCACGCTGCCGGCGCTCACGCCGCTTACTTTACCCGAGAACACGGCCCCCGGCAAATACGAAATCGCTTGGAAGGGCAGCACCTTGAGGATACTTTCCGCCCATAGCGGGAAGAAGCTGATCGGGATGATCAGACCGGAAAACAGGTCGACCGCCACCCTCTTCATACGCATCATGCCCTCGGCATTTTCCATAAAAAACGCGCACAGCCCCGTCAAAATATTGATTTGCGAATTGATCAGGAAACTGAACAGCAGCATGACTAGAAACGTCAGCCAAACGTAAGGATCGGTCGGCAGCTTCACCGGGAACAACAGCGAAGCGATAATCATGCCCGGCGTCGAGAAGAGGAGCAGACGAAACATCCCTTCCCCCATGCCCTGCATCATCTTGACGACTAAATAGTTGTATGGGCGGATAAACTGGATAGCAACGCTTCCGTCCTTGATTTCATTCGATATTTCCCGGTCCAGGTTGTTAAAATAAAACGCCCTCGCCATCCATGTAACGGCAACGTACGTGGTCATCTGCGCCATATTCATGCCGGCGATCGCTTCGCTTCCCGAGTAAATCGCTTTCCACAAAAAATACTGAGCGCCGATATTCGCTACATATATTAATATACCGGTGTAATAATTCAGCCTGTACGCAAGCATCATGAGAAACCGGATGCGGATGAGGTCGATGTATGCGCCCGTCATGAAGCACCGCTCCCTTGCTTCTCGCGTTCCTTGGCGGTTTCCCCGTTAGATGCTGCTGACCCGTCGTTCACCGGAGACGAAGGCGCAACTACCGCCTCTTCCGGCATCGCTTCGATCTGTCCTGCGGCTGCATTCGCGCCGGGGTTCAATGACGAGAGATCGGCGACGGAGCCGGATTTGTAAATTTCGCGGACGATGTCGTCCGTGTTCGTTTCGACGATTTTGACGTCGGCGATCGGCGTACTGGTAACGACGCGGCCCAGCACTTCCGAAATGCCCGCCTGATCGGCCGGGACCCAAACTTTCGCTGACGCTTCGCCGGTTTGCGTCCACACGACGGGCAAGCCTGCCGTCAGCTCGGCCAGACGCTCCAGCGGGAACGGTTCGGTGAACTGAAGCACGACCTCTTTTCCCTTGCCCCACCGGTTTTTCAGCTCGTCCAGACTGCCGTCATAAATGATCTTGCCGTCATCCAGCATGATGACGCGCGAGCACAGCGCTTCGATGTCCTGCAAATCATGGGTCGTGAGCAAAATCGTCGTGCCGAAGCGCTCGTTCAACGACTTCAGAAATTCGCGGATTTCCATCTTCACGACGATATCGAGACCGATCGTAGGCTCGTCCAGAAACAAAATGGACGGGTTGTGCAGCAGCGAAGCCGCAAGCTCGCAGCGCATACGCTGACCAAGGCTCAGCTTCCGCACCGGGCGGTTCAGCAGCTCGGCTAGCTGAAGCCTTTCGACAAGCTCGTCGAGCCGCTTGCGGTAATCGTCCAAGCCGACTCTGTATACTTTGCGCAGCAGCTGGAACGACTCGATAACGCCGATGTCCCACCATAACTGGCTCCGCTGTCCGAACACGACGCCGATTCCGCGCACGAACGCCTCCCGTTCCTTGTACGGCACGAAGCCGTTTACGCGCAGCTCGCCGGACGTCGGCACGAGAATGCCGGTGAGCATTTTGATCGTAGTCGATTTACCGGCGCCGTTCTCTCCGATATAGCCGCAAATTTCGCCTTGCGGAATTTGGAAGCTGATATCGTTAACCGCCGTCACCTCGCGGTATTCGCGGCGGAACAGATCCTGCAGCGCGCCTTTTAGGCCTTCGCGGTTTTTCTGAACTTTGAACTGCTTGCGCAGTTGATGAACGTCAATAGCAAGCATGGTTCTTTCTCCTTTCTTACAGGGGCAGCTTCAAGGTCACTATCGCCTAAACATGCCCGTACGACAAATCTTTGCAACTTTCGAGCGCGCCTCATCGTCTAATGGTTAAGAAGCCGCATTCCTTTCCAGCATTCGACAAAACTTGCCCGCGACAGGCGGCGCCATCTATAATGAAAATAACGGCACGGACGAAATGTCAACGTTTGGCCCGGCCTCTGCCGGAATGAATGCAAGCTTTTTACGCACATTATAAAAGGTGCTGCGCTGCATTCCCTATGATACATCATGCCTTCCTTTACGGAAAGACGGGCACAAAAATGTGACCGGATTCTCCATAAAGCGCGTTCGGCGCTTATCGGAAGCAGCTAACGCATCCAATCAAACGAGGTGACGAAAGGAGAGGCGGCGCCGGTGAGGATTTTCAAATGGACGATGCTTACCCTGGTGGTAGCTCTTCTTGGCACGGTAGGCTATTACGGATATTCCGTTTATTCTTTCGCAAACAGCATTCATAAAGATCCCGGGGAATCCCGCGTCCATTCGGTCAAACCGCAATCCGTTTCGGCTAAGGGCGGGACGGCGGATGCCTATACGCCCCCCGTATGGGAAGGCAAATCGAGGGTTAACGTCTTGCTGCTCGGCGGCGATTCGCGGGGATTAAAGGAGGGCGAAGTGCCGAGGTCGGATACGCTCATGGTCGCTTCCATCGATCCGGTTACGAAGAAGGCCCACCTGATTTCGATCCTGCGGGATACTTACGTGAAAATCCCCGGACATGGCGAAGACCGGATTAACTCGGCTCTGGCCATCGACGGACCGACGCTTGCCATGCGCACCGTAGGCGATCTGCTCGGCATCCCTATCCAATATTATGTTTACACCGATTTCAAAGGATTCATCGCGCTTATCGACGCGGTCGGCGGCATCGACATCGACGTCGAGAAGAACATGAAATATACGGACAGCGCGGACGATCACGTTTACGACATTAACTTGAAAAAAGGCTTGCAGCACATGGACGGCAAAACCGCGCTTCAGTACGTTCGCTTCCGGCATGACGCGCTATCCGATTTTGCCCGGACGGAACGCCAGCGCAAGTTTATGACGGCGCTCGCCGAGAGGCTGCAAACGACGTCGTCGCTAATCAAGCTTCCGCGAATTTTGCAAAGCATCGATCCGTACATCGAGACGAACTTGTCCGTCATGGATATGGTGAAGCTGGGTTCGCTCGGCTTCGAGGCCAAAGCGGCCGGCATCGAAGGCCTGCAGGTGCCTCCGCAGGAGCTGCTGGAAGAGAAGCAAGTGCGCGGCGCGGAAGTCATCGGCGTCAACCCGGCGAAGCTGCAGAGCTACATCCAGAAAAAATTCAAAGGCGAATCGGCAACGACGCCTCAGCAAGGCAAGGTCAACGCTGCCGGGAAAGCCGGCTCCACCGGCACAAGCACCGGCGCAGCCGCAGGCAGCAAAAACGGCGCGGCCGCGGCACCGACCGCCAAACCTTCAAGCTCGGGCAAAACAGCCGAGTGACAGAAATAACGTTCCCTGGGAAACCGGGGAACGTTTTGTTGTTATAGCGGAAGCTTGCGGGTAACAGCAAGAGCTATGCTCCACGCCACCGCTAACTGGAATTTCTACAGTTATTTGTCCACGTACATGTCGCGCCCATCCCCCGACTGGATTTCCTGCAACTCTTCGACCTCCTACATGACTTGCCCATCCGCTAACTGGATTTCCTACAGCTAATTAATAGATTCAGCGGGCAATGGAGCCCTAATCGGTTAACTACCTGCAGGTTTTCCATTTCAATAACCGTTTTCACGCTGATTACTCCAAAATAGCTGCATCAAATCCAGTTAGTCGTTCTTCCGTTCTTCCGTTCTTTCGCCCATACCTACCGTTTACCTGTACCGGCATAGACAACACGTTCATTTTTGCACAATCGGTAGTGCAAATAAATCCCTTCATTAATATGTGGTAAAATGTTGTGATAAAATGAATGTTAGTGTACGATCCTGTTTAGTTTTCGAGTTGAAAGGGGTAATGGTAAGATGAACCGGACACGATCCGAGCAATTGTACAAGCAAGCGCTAACCCATATCGTCGGCGGGGTAAACAGCCCTTCCCGTTCGTTCAAGGCGGTCGGCGACGGCGCGCCGGTCTTTATGAAACGCGGCCAAGGCGCCTACTTCTGGGACGAGGACGGCAACAGGTTTATCGACTACTTGGCCGCGTACGGCCCGATTATTCTCGGACATGCCCACCCGCATGTCACCGAGGCGATTTGCCGCGCCGCCCAGAACGGCACGTTGTACGGCACCCCGACCGAGCTTGAGATCGAGTTTGCGCGCATGATCAAAGAAGCGATACCTTCGCTCGACAAGGTGCGCTTCGTCAATTCCGGCACGGAAGCCGTCATGACGACGATCCGCGTCGCCCGTGCCTTCACGGGCCGCAGCAAAATTATTAAGTTCGCCGGCTGCTACCACGGCCATTCGGATCTCGTGCTTGTCGCCGCGGGTTCCGGTCCTTCGACGCTCGGGATCCCCGACAGCGCCGGCATCCCGACGACGATCGCGCACGAGGTGATTACCGTGCCGTTTAACGATCTTGATGCGCTTCAAACCGCACTTGAGCGCTGGGGTCACGAAACGGCCGCCGTCATGGTCGAGCCGATCGTCGGCAACTTCGGCATGGTCATGCCCAAGCCCGGCTTTCTCGAGGGGCTGTGCCGAATGACCCGCGAGCATGGCGCGTTAGTCATTTACGACGAAGTCATCACCGGCTTCCGTTTCCACTACGGGACGGCGCAAACATATGCAGGTCTTCCGCTGACGGGCAGCCTGCGGGATATAGAGCCGGACCTGACGGCCTTGGGCAAAATTATCGGCGGCGGGCTGCCGATCGGCGCATACGGCGGCCGCAAGGAAGTGATGGAGCAGGTTGCCCCGCTCGGCCCGGCCTATCAAGCCGGAACGATGGCCGGCAACCCGGCTTCCATCAGCGCAGGCATCGCCTGCCTGCAGGCGCTCGCGGAGCCGGGCACCTATGCCAAGCTTGACGCGCTTGCGGCGAGACTGGCAGCAGGCATCGGCGAGGCCGCGGCAAAGCATGGCGTGCCGCTTACGATCAATCGCATCGCCGGCTCCTTCTCCACTCATTTTTGCGATCATCCGGTTACAAACTATGAAGAAGCGCAGGACACGGACGGCGAACAGTTCGCCGCATTTTTCCGGCTCATGCTCGAGCAAGGCGTCAACCTCGCCCCTTCCAAGTACGAAGCGTGGTTTCTGACGATCGCGCATACCGATGAGGATGTGGAAGCGACGGTTCAAGCAGCTGAACTCGCCTTCCGCGAAATGAACAAAACCCGAACATTATAACGATTTTGTTATACAAGGACGACAGTTTGCACTTACTGTCGTTTTTTTTGCACTTTCCGACGACTCTAATTTGTCTCAATAAAATAATTATTCAAGTATTATGCAAGGGAGGTAGCGCTTTCATAAAGAAAAGTGATCGGTGCGCTATTGTATGAAAAGAAAATTCATGCTATTCTATATGTACTTTTAACCTTTTTGTCGAAACATAGCATAACGCCGTATTTGCTTATTATTTTTCCCTCGATATCCCTGCTTTGGGAGTAGATAACCAGTCCTCCCGTCCTGATTCCCGTTGTGGCCGACCAGCAGCTCTTCCACTCGCAATTATGACCATCGAAGATGCCTGCTATACATTATTGTGTATTTTTATTCATAACTATATAGGAGGTGACGGTCAGGAAACTGACCTGACATCAATGAACCAAGCGATGATCAACGAAGGACGCTTTCAACATTTGTTGGAAACGGAACACGATAGCTGCGGGATTATTTGCATAATCGAGAAGAATGGCCACCCTTCCCGCGACAACATCCAAAAAACGATCGATGCACTTGTTAAGATGGAACATCGTTCGGGTTTTATCGCAGGAGAAGGAGACGGCTGCGGTATTTTGACGGACATTCCACGTGCGCTATGGGAGAAACGTCTGCAGGACGCGGGGCTTGACGGCAAGCTCGCTTATGATGCGCGTTTTTCGATCGGCCATATTTTCGTACCGCGCAAGCTGGACATCAGCGCCGCCGACATGCAAGCGGAAATCCGCGGCATGTTCAAGCAATACGACATCAATATCGTTTTTGAACAAGAAAATCAGGTGGACAGCAGCGTCCTCGGACCGAACGGCAGAAACGACGAGCCGGTATTCTGGCAAATCGCCGCGATCTGCGAGAAAGCCGAAACGCCTGCAGCCGACCATCTCTATGAGCTGCACGTCGCCATCGAAGCCCGTTTCAACGTGCACGTAGCATCCCTTAGCAACACAACTGCCGCTTACAAAGTGCTTGGCGCTGCCAGCATTTTGCCGAAATATTTCAACGATACGCGCGACCCGCTCTTTACCGCTCAAGTCACAATCGGTCATAACCGGTATTCCACGAATACGCTGTCCAGCTTTTTCCGTGTCCAACCGTTCTCGCTGCTCGGTCATAACGGCGAAATCAACACTGTCAAAAAAATGCGTTACGAAGCCGATATGATTGGCGTTCCGCTTGTAAACGGCGGCAGCGACTCGCAGGACATGAACCGTGTCATCGAGACGTTCATTCACCGTTTCGGCATGAGCCTGTTCGAGGCGATGGAAGTCGTATTCCCGCCGATTCACAACGAAATGAAGCTGTTCCGTCCGGAGCTGCAGGATATGTACGTTTACTTCCGCCAAATTTGGGGACATTACGCACAAGGACCTGCAGGTATCGTCTCACGTTACGGCAACGAATGCATTTTTTCCGTCGATGCGCTTGGACTGCGTCCCGTATGGATGGTCGAAAGCGAAACGTCCCTGTACTTCTCCTCGGAGCAAGGCGTTATTACGGCTGATGAAATGGTTGCCGATCCGAAATCGATCGCGCCGGGCGAGAAAGTCGGCGTTGTCCTGACACCGGGCGAACACGTACAGGTTATTCCTTATAACCGCGTGCAAACGCTGGTGCATGAACGTTCCAGTGCCAGAATCGATTACACGGGCCTGCGCAAGCATCTCGGCTACAACGAAACCGGTATCGAGGCTTCGCTGAACGCAGCCCCGGAAGTGACCGATTCCGTATACAGCGCGTTCGGTTGGGACCGCGACGGCATTCAAATGATCGAATCGACCGCCGAAACAGGCGCCGAACCGATTCGCTCGCTCGGTCACGACAGCCCGCATGCCGCTTTGAACTGGGAGCGTAACAATATTCCCGATTTCATTAAAGAGAGCGTTGCTGTCGTCACGAACCCTGCGATCGACCGCGACCGCGAGATGGAACACTTCTCGACCCGCGTCGTAGTAGGAACCCGTCCGGTCGTTTACGGCGAAGTAGGCAGCAACCCTCCTATCGAACTGCTCTACCCGCTCATTCTCGAAGGCGATAATGGCGTAGACAGCGAGAAAGAGCTTCATCACCTGTCGCTGGAGCAGCTGCTGGCACGGTTCCGCGGGTTAGGCGAAAAAGCCGTCGCCACCTTGTCCTTGACCTTCGCCAAAGGCGGATCGCTCAAGGAAGCTCTCGACGCTCTTGCCGAGCAAGCCGTTCAAGCCGTTCAAGACGGTGCGATGCTGCTTGTGCTGGACGATTCGGAAGCGCACAGCGGCGACCGCTTGTGGATGGATCCGCATCTTGCGGTTTCCAAAGTCGACATCGCGCTGCGCGGCGTTAAGCTGGGCAACGGCGACAACCTGCGCCGCCACGCTTCGATCGTGCTGCGCTCGGCCGCCATCCGCAATCTGCACGACATTGCCGTCGCCTGCGGTCTTGGCGCGGACATCCTTTCGCCTTACGTTCTGTTCGCCACCGCTTCCGCGAAAAACGGCGCTCCTGCCGCCCGCAAAGTGTTCACGGCGCTGAGCAAAGGCCTGGAGAAAGTCATTTCCACCATCGGTACGCACGAGCTGCGCGGATACACCCGCTTCTACTCGTCCATCGGCCTCAAGCCGGAGCTTGCCGAGGTGCTTGATATCGTTAACTATTTAGGCAGCGAAAAAGCCGGAACGGGATTTGCCGATCTGGAAGCCGACGCCGAGGCCCGCTATAACGACTATGCTAACCCGAAAGCCAAAGCGGCGAAAAACTTCCGCTTCTTCCAGCGCATGTGGAAAGCACTCGGCGATGCCGCTTCAGGAGCCGCTCCTTACACCGAGTATCGTGACAAGCTGCGCGAAGAAGAGGGGCGCAATCCGATTTCGATCCGCCATATCGCGGGCATCAACTTCGAGAAGGCGCTGGCCGAAGGCCGCAAGCCGCTTGATCCTTCGGAAGTCGACATTTCGATCGGCGGTCACGATCTGCCGATGCTTATCTCGTCGATGTCGTTCGGTTCGCAGAACGAAACCGCGTTCCGCGCCTACGCCGAAGCCGGCGAGCGCCTGAACATGGTTACGATGAACGGCGAGGGCGGCGAGATCAAAGATATGCTCGGCCGCTACAAACGTACTCGCGGCGCGCAAGTCGCATCCGGACGTTTCGGCGTTAACGTCGAGCTGGCCAATGCGGTTGCGTTCTTGGAGATCAAAATCGGTCAAGGCGCGAAGCCGGGCGAAGGCGGTCATCTGCCGGGCTCCAAGGTAACGGCCAAAATCGCCGCAGCACGTAACGCGACGATCGGCTCCGACCTGATCTCGCCTTCGAACAACCATGACATTTACTCGATCGAGGATTTGGCGCAAATCATTTCCGAGCTGAAGGAAGCAAGCGGCCGGAAAGCCAAAATCATCGTCAAAATACCGATCGTGCCGGGTATCGGCACAATCGCGGTCGGCGTCGCCAAAGCAGGCGCTGACGTCATCACGCTGTCCGGCTTCGACGGCGGTACGGGCGCGGCTCGTATTCACTCGATCACGCACGTCGGCTTGCCGACGGAGATCGGAACGAAGCTTGCGCACGTTGCCCTGATTGAAGCAGGTCTTCGTCACAAAGTCGAGCTATGGTCGGACGGCGGTCTGAAATCCGGCGCCGACGTCGTGAAGATGGTCCTGATGGGCGCGAACCGCTGCGGCTTCGGCAGCATCGCGATGCAGTCCGTCGGCTGTACGACATGCCGCGGCTGTCACCTCGACACCTGTCACGTCGGGATCGCAACGCAAATCGACTCGATGGAAGAAGCCGAGGAAAAAGGGCTGCGCCGCTTCGTGCCGCGCGTCTTCGATACGGCGGTAGACAGCCTGGTCCGTCTGTTCGGCGGCATCGGCGAAGAAGTGCGCGAAATCGTCGCGCAGCTCGGTTACAAAAGCCTGCAAGAGCTTGTCGGCCGTTCCGACCTGCTTGAGCAAATCGCGAAGCTGGATAAAGTCGACCTGAGCGACATCCTGCGTCCGGCTCCGCTGCAATTCGTTTCCCGCGAGCAGGCGACTGCCGAAGCGGAAGCTGCGGCAACGGAAGTTTCTTCGGATATCCGTATCGCAGCAGGCGCGGAAGGCCAAGCGATGTTCCCGGATGCGCTCGAGTTCAACGCGCCGGTCGAACGCACATGGTCCCGCATCGACGCCGAAACGCGCATTCTCGGAAGCCGTTTCTCCAGCCACCGCGTCAGAGACCGGTTCGACGGCAGCTTCGAAAGCCTGCCTCCGGTTAAGCTGTCGCTCGTCGACGGCTCCGTACCGGGCAACGGCCTTGCGGCTTTCAACGCACGCGGCGTGGACATTACCGTTCACGGCGGCGCGGAAGACGGCGTAGGCAAAATGGCGAACGGCGGTAAAGTCGCCATCTTGAAATCGCCAGGCAAGAACAAGGCGTTCCTCAACGGCTCCGTAGGTAAATCGTTCGGTTACGGTGCGCAGCGCGGCTTGTTCCTTATCCAAGGCAATGCCGATACGCGCGCATGTATCCGGTTCTCGGGTGCAGACGTCGTATTCGGCGGGGAAATTACGTCCCCGCTGCAGGATGAGCTTGGCGGTATCGCCAGCCGTGCGAACCTGAAGGGCTTCGCTTTCGAATATATGACGAACGGCCGTGCCGTCGTTCTCGGCGACCCGGGCCCATGGATTTGCGCAGGGATGACCGGCGGCGTGATTTACCAGCGTCTGAACCCGGAAATGGGTATGGACGAAGCGGCGATTGCGCGTCGTGTCGCCAAAGGCGCGAAAGTGAAAGTAGAATCGATCGGCCAGCAAAGCCGCAAAGACCTGAACGAGCTGCTCGGCGCTTACCGCGATGAGCTTGCCGCGTCCGGCCAAGCGGAAGAAGCCGCGAAGATTCAAGTCTTGCTCGACAACTTGGAGACGAACTTCGTGCGTATCGCGCCGGTCGGCCTGCAAGCCGATCAATCGGTAGCGACGGAATAAGCTTGTTAGTAAAAAAGGCAGTCCCGATAAGCTTTACTTCGGGAGCTGCCTTTTTTGCGTTACCGCCAATCCTTTCTTCATGCCGCATGCCGGCGGGGCTGACCGCCTTCCGTTTAACACGGGCGGCAACTTTTGATACAATGGGTTCAGGAAAGGGGGCATGACCGATTATGACGGGTCACACCAACAACAAATTCCGCGTTTCCGCGGTTCAGTACCATTTGCATACGATTTCTTCCTTCGAGGAATTTGCCGCACAGGTCGAGCACTACGTAAAGACGGCCGAAGAATTTGCGGCGGACTTCGTCTTGTTCCCCGAGTTTTTTACGACGCAGCTGCTTTCGATCGGCGACGGCAAAGGCAACGCCCTGACCATTAACGAACTGCCCGACTTCACCGAGCGATACCGCTCGTTATTTACTAGTCTTGCGCGCAAAACCGGCATGCATCTGATCGGAGGCACGCACGTAATTCGTAAGGGCGACCGGCTCTACAATGTCGCACATCTGTTTTACCCGGACGGTCGTGTAGCCGAGCAGGCCAAGCTGCACATCACCCCTACCGAGGTAACGGAGTGGAACATGTCCGCCGGAGACGGCCTGGAGGTGTTCGAGACGGATAAAGGCACGATCGCCATGCTGACCTGCTACGATATCGAGTTTCCGGAAATCGTGCGAATGGCTCGCGCCAAAGGGGCAGACGTTATTTTTTGCCCGTCGTGCACCGACGACCGCCATGGCTTTTACCGCGTCCGCTATTGCTGCCATGCACGCACGATCGAGAACCAGATCTACGTCGTGACGACCGGAACGGTCGGCTCGCTGCCGACGGTGGACTTCATGCGCGGCAACTACGGTCAAGCGGCGGTCATTACGCCGAACGACGTTCCGTTCCCGCCTCGCGGCATTATGGTCGAAGGCGAGATCAACGGTGATATGATCGTCACCGCCGATGTAGACCTGAGCCTGCTTCACGAGGTTCGGCTTAAAGGCTCCGTGACGACTTGGCGCGACCGCCGCACCGACTTGTACACGGACTGGAAGTAATTCCCGCATGTGCGGGTCCGTCCCGCGTTCTACGGTGGGAAACGGCTTACTTCCATTAAGGAGTCGCCCCGCCATGCGTTGGGAGCAGCGCGCAGTGCGGCAAGCAAGTCCGTCCGGCACCATTTTAGCGGAGGCTCCAGGACGCTCCATGCTCCATGATGAGGAGGCAATCGGATGTATCGCAAATCATTTTATGCGTTCGGTGCGGACGGCAAGCCGTCTCCAGCAGTCGTCCGCCGATACCGGGAGAACGATTTCGACGAGCTAATCGGCATTCAAAGTGAATGCTTCCCCCCTCCCTTCCCGTCGGAGCTCTGGTGGAACAAGGAACAATTGGGCAACCATGTCCGTTTGTTCCCGGAGGGCGCATTATGCGTCGAGGTAGACGGCACGTTGGCGGGCTCGATTACCGGGCTGCTCGTCGACTTCAACCCCAGCGACCCGAACCACGCATGGGCGGACGTCACGGACAACGGGTATATCCGAACGCACAGGCCGGATGGTGATACGTTATACATCGTGGATATAAGCGTGCGCCCTTCTTTCCGCAAATGGGGGCTGGGCAAGCACCTTATGCAGTCGATGTACGAGCTGGTTATCGAGCGAAGACTGGCGAGGTTGCTTGGCGGCGGCCGGATGTCGGGCTATCACCGCGTCGCGGAGCAGATGACGGCAGAGCAGTATTTACAAAAGGTAGCGGCCGGCGAGCTCAAGGATCCGGTCATTACGTTCCTGCTTCGCTGCGGCCGAACGCCGCTCGGCGTCGTCGAGGGCTACCTCGACGACGAGGAATCGCGCAACTATGCCGCGCTGATGGAGTGGCGCAACCCGTTTATGGCGCGGTAATGCCACGAAATAGTGAATCTAGCGTCACTATTAGTGAACCAAAGTTCATTATTTAGGCTGGAATCCCAGCAACATAATGAATAGTGAAGCAAAGTTCACTAATAATGAACTTGCCGGCCAAATAGCGACGTCTGCTTCACTATCGGCCACCCTTTGCTCTTCAGGAAGTAAAATAGTGAATTTAGCTTCACTAATAGTGAAGCTACGTTCACTAATCAGAATTCTTGGAGCTAGGCCTACAATCCAATTAGCAGCAGACGTCCCAGTAGCAACTTAACGTTACTTTATAAGCACTACAACTCGACCTGTTCCACTAATCAGCGCTACTTTTGGAGTCAGGCCAGCGATCCAATTAGCAGCAGACGTCCCAGTACCAACTTAACGTTACTCTATAAGCACTACAACTTGACCTGTTCTGCTAATCATCAACTTTTGAAGCTAGGCCAGCGATCCAACTGGCAGCAGACGTCCCAGTACAAACTTAACGTTACTCTATAAGCACCACAGCTTAACCTGTTCCACTAATCAGCGCTACTTTTGGAGCCAGGCCCACAATCCAATTAGCAGCAGATGTCCAAGCACCAACTTAACGTTACTCTATAAACTACAGCTCGACCTGTTCTGCTAATCAGCGCTAGTTTTGGAGCTAGGCCCACAATCCAACTAGCAGCAGACGTCCCAGTACCAACTTAACGTTACTCTATAAACACTACAGCTCGACCTGTTCCGCTAATCAACTACTTGTGGAGCCCAGGCCCACAATCCAACTAGCAGCAGACGTCCCAGTACCAACTTAACGTTACTCTATAAGCACTACAGCTCGACCTATTCCGCTAATCGGCTCAACAAGCAGCAGCCACCTAAGCTGCCATGTTTCACTAATTGGTCTCATTACTCCGAGCCCATTCATTGCCCGAAACGACAAACAAGGAGGAACAATACCCATGGAATATATTCGCATTAGCAGCATCAACGATCCGCTGTTTCGCAAAATGCACGATATGATGAAAACCGTATTTCCGCCGGTGGAGGTTCTGGCTTACGAGCTTTGGAAGGAGCCGCTGGAGGATCCCGGCATCCGCGTG
Organism: Paenibacillus litoralis; assembly: GCF_046244365.1. Taxonomy (NCBI): domain Bacteria; kingdom Bacillati; phylum Bacillota; class Bacilli; order Caryophanales; family Paenibacillaceae; genus Paenibacillus; species Paenibacillus litoralis. Next base: position 7,862,825 of record NZ_CP176395.1, read on the forward strand.
TTCGTCGCCGTACACGAAGGAGAGGTCGTCGGCGCTACCGAGTACCGGTATTATGCGGATTTTGAAGTCGCGATGACGGACTTTACGATTATCGGGCGCGAAGGCCTCGGCGTCGGGCCGTTCCTCGCCAAGCAGCGGCATAAGGAGCTGGTTGCGCTGGCAGCCGAGAACGGCACGCGTCTGACCGGCATGTTTGCGGAAATTTATAATCCGTACCTCGTAGAAGAATACGAATTCGGCGGTGTCAAAGCGATGAACCCGTTCGTCCGCCGCGAAGTGCTGTCCCATCTCGGCTACCGCCGGCTGGAGCTGGCTTACGTGCACCCTTCGTGGAACAATGACGGCGAAGCCGTAACCGGCCTCGACCTCGGCTTTCTCGCTTACGATGAGGAGCAAGACAGCGTGCCGGCCGAGCTGATCGTGCGCTTTTTGACGCGCTACTATGCCGTGCTTCCGAACAAGCCGCAGGCTTGGCTCGATATGATCGAATCGCTGAAAACACGCGATGCCGTAAAGCTGCTGCCTCTATAAAGCCGGCTGAACGCATCCGATCCCGGACTGCCTGACAGGACTTCATAACCGCCGAAGCGCTTCCTGCTTAATCGAATAAAAACCTCCAAACCACGGAACGGAACGTGCGCAATGACGACAAAACGGATCGAGGCTCTGGCCTTAACCCTCTTGTCGCCAGACACCGTTTGCCTGCGGGATTGGAGGTTTTTTCAAACCTGATTAACGTTAACGGAGTAACCTTTTCTCGGCGAGTTTCTTCCTCATTCATCCGCCTGGCTCGCCGCCCTTAATTGATAGAAGAAGCTATCAGCTTCATCGCCTGCACACAACTTGCCTTACTCACAACCCTTTCCGCTTCCCGCGGATTCGCTCCGCTTCCTTCGCGTTGCCAAGCGATTCATAGATCGTCTGCATAAGCTCGTAATCGAACTTGGCCGGAGCGGCGATCTTTTGCAAATAAGCCAGCGCTTTGGCTTTATCTCCTTTGTCCTCGAAGGTCCAGCCGTTCATCCACAGCAAGGCGAGCGCACGCAAAGCGTACGGATTGTCCTGCTCTCCCTCATAAGCCTGTATAGCGCCGGGATAATCGCCCTCCAGCACAAGCTTGTCGCCTTTTAGCTGCTGCGCGTCATCGATGGAGAAGAACGGAACCTCGCTCGCAAACGAAAAATAGTAACCGCTGGAGCTGCTGATCCTTCGCCCTTCCGTGTCGAAAGCATCGACGGACCAGATAAAATCGCCGCCCGGATAGACGGCCCCCAAAATACCGGATGAAGCCAGCCAAACCTTGTCAGCCGTTCCCGATTTGCCGACGCCGCGCGGATACGTCCGGAGCGTATCGATGGCATATTCCGCCCAAGGCTCCTTCCACGTTTCGTCCAGCCGTACGGTAAACGTTCCGTGCGTCTTGCCCTCTTTGTCCCGCTCCAGCGCCGTTAGGCTCACCTTATAGTTAGCCGCACCGGGATAAGGCTCCCACGCAAAACGAATACGGTCCCCGTCCTTCCCGCTCACCGTCTCATGATTCATCGGACTCGAAACGCCGACCTTGGGCACAAAACGCATGTCGACGGACACCGTCTTGCCGGCGGTCACGACAACCGAAGAGGCCGCTGCCCCCTGCTCCGTCAAAAAATAACCGTCGACCTCCCGATCCGTCACGCCGATGCCGATCTCATACTCCCCGGGAGGAACGTCGTTAAACCGGAAAACGCCGTCGCCATTCGTCATCGCCATCGGGTAGTGTCCGTAAGGAGACGAGTACCACCCGTTGTCGGACTTGCGGCGAAGCACCGCGTAGGCGTCCGCCGCAGGACGGTTCCCGATGTACAGCGTACCGGAGACCGATGGAGTGCCGCGATCGTCAAGCCGTCTGGACGCGAGCAGATCGGCGTATGCCTTCGCTTCTTTCCTTTTGTAATCGTCCTTGGCCGACGCAGCCAGCAATTGAAACAAGCGCTCCGCCGAATCCGGCTTTTTCTCGGCCAAATAAATTTGCGCCAGCTTCGAGCGGGCCATGTCGATATGGCGGTAGCCGGGGTATTTTTCGATTAAGCGAATGAGCATCTTTTCCGCATAATCGAGCTGCTCCCGGGTATGCAAGCCGTCGCCCGAGACGTTTACCGAACCGGGAAAAATAAAGACCCGCCCCTCCTCCTGCGGATTCGGCACCGCCGTTTCCGCCGCCCAATACAAAGCATCGGGAGCCTCCTTGCTGCCCGAAAAGAAAGTCAGCACGCTGTCGTATTGTTTCATTCGCATCAGGACGGAGGGGAGAACCGAATATACCGCAATCAGCAGCAGCACAAGCGCCACGCTCCCGATAGCAAGCGTCTTTACCTTCATACGGATCATTTTCTCCCTCCTTCCCCAAACGATCTCGCGTTATATACGCCGCCGTTCAGCACGACAAAGGTTCGTTCCTCCGGTCCTGCGGAGCCATTCGCGCCATCCCCCCGCTCCCGCTCGGCGGAAGGCGGAACGGGCGCATGGTGAACGGACCGCTGCACCCATACACCGACCACGGCAGAGAGAAGCAAACAAACGATAACCGCTGCCGAAACGGGGATGCGCACCTCCCGCTCCCAGAATGATCTCTTGGCACGCTGCAGCACGCGAAGCTTCAGTTCCTCACGGAACGCCGTCTGCGACAACTCCCGCTCCAGCCGTTCCCGCAGCGCATCCTTCTCAAAATCCGTCCCCATCGTTCCAGCCCCCTTCCTCCAATTTCGCCCTCAGCAGCTTTCTTCCGCGGGAGAGCTTGCTTTTGACCGTCCCCTCGGATTCTTCCAGAACGCCGCCCATTTCCTTGACCGACAGCCCCTGATAATAGTGAAGAACGATCGCTTCCCTGTATTTGTACGGCAGTTGCCGTATAGCGTACGTTAACGATAGGCCATCCGCCGCTTTCTCAGGGCCGGGCTCTGCGCTAGGCAGCTCGTAATCGGCGATCTCCCGAAAGATCAGCCTCTTCCAGGATGCTCTTCTCATTTTGCCCCGGCATAGATTGACCGTAATTTGCAGCAGCCATCCTTTTAGCGAGCCTGTGCCGTTGAACTGCCGTATATTCCGAAAAGCGGCCAAGAACGCTTCCTGACTGATGTCCTCGGCCAAATGTCTGTCCTTCAGCAGCAAGAAGGCGGTCCGGTAGATGTCGTTGCCGTAACTGTCCATCAGTTGTCTCAAGGCGGAGCCGCGTCCGCTGCGAAGCTGGTCGAGCCATTCCCGTTCCTCGGCCGGGTTCATTCGGTTCACCTCTAACTCTCTACATAACAAGATGCATCCAGGCCCCCGAAAGGTTGCAAAAGACCGATTTTTTCCGCTTACCGCGTATTTTTGGGCTCTTGTCGCGTTTTTACAAATGTTCCGACTCGGTTTATGTTACATTACACTAAAACCATCAACCGCTTCACAACCGCTAAATGAAAGGGGAACCCGCATGGACAATAACCGATCGATCGAAAAACAAAGGAACATCAACGCGACGAGTGCCGAGGTCTGGCATGTGCTCACACAACCGGAACTCATCAAGCAATGGCTGGGCGTGACCATCAGGACGGATTGGACCGTAGGAAGTCCGATCGCGTTCTCCTTCGAGTGGGAAGGCAAAGCATTCGAAGACAAAGGACATGTGCTGGCGTTCGATGAGCATCGAGCGTTCTCCTACGACTACTGGAGCGCATTTTCCAATATGCCTGACAGTCCGGAAAACTACTCGGTCATCGCTTTCCGCATTACCGATAACGAACGGCAATCCGTATTGTCCTTGCATCATAGCCGTTTTTCCACTCCGACGATGTACGAGCATTCGGACGCCAATTGGGAAGAAACGCTGGATACCGTTAAAGGGCTCGCGGAAGGGCTCCATCAACGCTAACTTGGTATGCGCATGCCTATCGGAGTACCCCCCCTACATTAACAAGCGGACTGTAAATCGATAGATGCCGCGCCATTTTTCAGCATTCAACAAAAAGAACGTTCGATGCCGGCATCGAACGTTCTTTTGCTTGTCGCGGTTAGGCCTCGCTGCACGGCGCCCTTCCTTGCAGTTTTACGCCATTTCCCTTGGATATACCGGATGTGTTCAGCGCCCGGCTGCTGTTGCACGCTCTATTTCCCCGGGGTATTCGGACGCGTTCAGCACCGCCTACTGTCGCACGCTTTATTTCCCCCGAACCTGCGCGAGCAAGCCCTTAAAATCATGCAGCAGCCGGGTAAACGCCTCAACCGACAGCCCGCTCTGCTCGACCAAACGCTCCGGCACGGTGCAGGCCTGGCTCTGCAGCGCCTTCCCTTCCTCCGTCAAGCTGATCATCACCTTGCGTTCGTCGTCCCCCGAACGTTTGCGGACGACGAGCTTCGCCGCCTCCATTCGTTTAAGCAGCGGCGTCAGCGTACCGGAGTCCAAGTATAGGCGGTCCCCAAGCTCTTTAACCGTAACCTCGTCCTTCTCCCACAACACCAGAAGCACCAAGTACTGCGGATACGTAACGCCAAGCTCATCCAGCATGGGACGATACAGCTTCGTGACTTCCCTCGAGCAGGCATATATCGCGAAGCACAACTGATTGTCCAGCTTCAACCGATCGTCGACGGTCACCCTGCATGCCCTCCGTTCTGCAGCAACCGTTTGATGTCGCCTTCGATTTTTTGCGGAGAGGTCGTCGGCGAATACCGTTTAACGACATGACCTTCGCGGTCGATCAGGAACTTCGTAAAGTTCCATTTAATGCTTTTGACCAAAAATCCACCCTTCTGCTTCTTCAAATAATCATATAGCGGATGCGTATTCGGACCGTTTACATCCACCTTGGCGAACAGCGGGAAATTGACGCCGAAATTGAGCGAGCATGCGCTCTGTATATCCTCGTTGCTGCCCGGCTCCTGATCACGGAATTGATTGCAAGGAAAGCCGAGCACCGAAAAGCCTTTATCCTTGTACGTGTCATGAAGCTTCTGAAGCCCGGTAAATTGAGGCGCAAAGCCGCATTTGGTCGCCGTATTCACGATCAACAGAACCTGATTGGCATAACCGGCAAGCGGCTGCTCTTCCCCTTTGATCGTTTTGGCCGAAAAACGGTAAACGCTCATATCGGACACCCCCCGCGAAAGATTGATAACTCGTAACTATATTGTATACAATTAAATTTATAACAATTACACTAAAAAGGCAACTCCTTTTTCATTCCATATGTTGCGCCGACAAGCAGCCTAGTATACTATATTTAGTGCCTACTCAAGAAATGAAAGGAATGAAAGCTTTGAAAACGATATGTGTATATGCGGGCTCCAACCCGGGGAACAGTACGGAATATGAACGGTATGCGGTCATGCTGGGGGAGCTTTTGGTCGAAAAGGGATACAAGCTCGTTTACGGAGGTTCCAAAATCGGATTGATGGGACGTCTGGCGGATACGGTTTTGGCGGGCGGAGGGGAAGCGGTCGGCGTGATGCCGCGCGGCCTGTTTCGCGGAGAAATGGTGCATGCCCGGCTGACCGAGCTGATCGAGGTCGATTCGATGCACGAGCGCAAAGCCAAAATGCAGGAGCTCGCGGACGGCTTCGTTGCGCTTCCGGGGGGATTCGGTACGCTTGAAGAGCTTTTTGAGGCGGTAAGCTGGTCGCAGCTGGGCATACACGCGAAGCCTGTCGGCTTGCTGGATGTCGAAGGATATTATGCTCCTCTGGTCCGCTTCGTCTCGCACGCGGTCGACGCCGGTTTCATCCACAGCGCCCATGCCGGGCTTTTGCTGCTGGAGCGCGAGCCTGCCAACCTGCTGGAGCGTATGGAATCGTTCCGGCCTCCGCAGAACGTCAACAAATGGTCGGAGCTGCCGGTTTCGAAGTAAAGGGGCCGTCCCGCACATCCCTTCGCATGCAAGAGAACGGGACGGGCATATCCAATTGAGCAGGCACTCGAAGCAGACGTTACGGCCGTCGTGCAGGCGCGTATCCGCTAAACGCAGTGCCCGCGCCAGTCCGATCAGAGAGCGCAGAGCTCGATCTCGAAACCGAGATCCTCGATCATACGATGGTCCAAGGTCGCTTCCTGCCCCTCGGTCGTCAAATAATCGCCGACGAACACGGAGTTCGCCGCATACAAGGCAAGAGGCTGCAGCGAACGCAGGTTGAGCTCCCGTCCGCCGGACGCGCGGATTTCTTTGGACGGACAGATCAAACGGAACAGCGCCAGCACCTTCAAGCATTTGCGCGGGTTCAGCTCTTTCAGTCCTTGCAGCGGCGTTCCCGGAATCGGATTCAGGAAATTGACCGGTATCGAATCGGCATCCAGCTCGCGCAACGAGTAAGCGATGTCGACGATATCGCGGTTCGTCTCCCCCATGCCGACGATGCAGCCGGAACAGGGCGACATGCCCGCGGTTTTCGCTTTTTCCACCGTGCTTATCCGATCCTCGTACGTATGCGTCGTCGTAATGGAGGCAAAATGGCTTCCGCTCGTATTCAAATTATGATTGTACCGGTCTACCCCCGCTTCCTTCAAACGCCTCGCCTGATCCTCCGACAATATGCCGAGACAAGCGCAAATTTTCATCGGCATCGTCGATTTGATTTCCTTTACCGCTTCCACTACTTGATCGAGCTCCTTGTTGGTCGGACCTCGTCCGCTGGCTACGATGCAGTACGTCCCGACCTTCAGCTCCAGCGCTTTGCGGGCGCCGTCCACCAGCGTATCCTTCTCCAGCAGCGGATACTTGCTGACCGGAGCCGTCGAGACGAGCGACTGCGAGCAGTAGCCGCAATCCTCGGGACATAATCCGCTTTTGGCGTTGATAATCAGGTTAAGCTTCACCTTCTTGCCGTAAAAATGCTTCCGCACCCGAAAAGCCGCCTGCATAACCGCCAGCAGCTCATCGTCGTCCGCCTCCAGCACGGCCAGCGCCTCCTCTTCCGTAAGCCGCTCGCCTCTCAGAGCCTTGTCGGCAAGCTCGTTCCAGTCGTAAGCAGGAATAGCCAATGATTGCTCGTTCATCTTCAGGAATGCCTCCTATGTATTCGTATGAATGGTTCGTTATAGAACAAAAAAACGTTAACCAAAATATTATGTCATGGTTAACGATTAATCAACATGTTTTTGCCTCGGCATAAAAAAGCCGGGGATTGGCGAGCGTTTAGGACTCCTATTCCTCCGGAAATGTGACGATATGCTGCGCCTCAGCGTGCACCTTGACTAACACGACTTGAATAAAAACAGGCCGCTCCTTAGGAGAACGACCTGTTTGCCCTGTCATTATTTGATCACGAGCACCGGAATTTTCGCATGCTGCACGACATTGTGGCTGACGCTGCCGAGCACGAACTCGCCGAAGCTGCCCAGCCCTCTGCTGCCGATCACGATGAGGTCGGCTTTCGCTTCCTCGGCATAAGCCAAAATCGTTTTCGCCGGGCTGCCCTGACGGACTTCGATGTGCGTATTGTCGGTATCGCTGATTTTCTCTTGAATCTTGGTGATCGCCTGCTCGGAGTAACCGTAGTAATCTTCTTCGTTTTTGATCGGAGGAACGAACATGACATCGCCCACGACATAGGTCGGAACATTAAATACGTGAATGATGTCCAACTTCGAATAATGGTTAAGCTTGGCCAGCTTGATAGCGGTATCGAGCGCTTTGTCCGAAGCTTCGGAGCCGTCATATGCGAGTACGATTTTGGAATATAACACGGTCATCACCTCATTCGTTTGATAATGATAGGTTAGCAAGTTTGTGCCGCCCGCACTGTGACAAACATCACAGAGGAGCCTCCTGCCGCTCTATCATTTCGCTCCAAGCATATGTAAATCATAACATATATTTGAGAGATGTGAAACCTAGCCGAAGCATCGCCGCGCCAACTCCGGGCCCGTTCTCCCCCCATTCGTGGTACAATATGGACAAGCAGCACCATCTTCAAGCGAAAGGAATCACCCCGTGAAAACGTTGATCATCGCCGAAAAACCCGACATGGGACGGACAATCGCAGCCGTCATCGAGCCGAAAGCGGCCAACAAACGGACGCATCTCGTCGGGCAAAATCATATCATTACTTGGGCGATCGGACACTTGGTCGGCTTGGCCGAGCCGGATCGCTACGATGATAAATATAAAAAATGGAACCTCGGCGACCTGCCGATCATTCCGGAGCAATTCAAGCTGATTCCGAACGCAAGGACCAAAGACCAGCTCGCCGTCATCGCCGAGCTCGCCAAAGAATGCGACAGCCTTGTCAACGCCTGCGACGCCGGGCGCGAGGGCCAGCTTATTTTCGCCTATATCCAGCAGCATCTCCGTTTGCGGCAGCCGGTGAAGCGGCTGTGGATTTCCGACCTGACGGCCGAGACGATCCGCAGCGGCTTCGAGGGCTTGAAGGACGGCGCCGCGTACGAAAATTTGACGAAAGCCGCGCGGGCGCGGAGCGAAGCGGATTGGCTGATCGGCATGAACGGCTCGCGCGCGTTCACGACGCGGCATAACGAGCTGCTGTCGGTAGGCCGGGTACAAACCCCCGTGCTTGCGCTCGTATATGACCGGCAAATTTTGATCGAGCAATTTACGTCGTTAAAATTTTACGATATTGAGGCAAGCTTCGATCAGCAGGCCGCGAGCTACAAAGGCATGTGGCAGGGCGAACGGTTAACCGATCCGCAGAAGGCCGAAGCGATCGCCGCCAAGGTGTGGGGCAAAACCGGCAAAATCGCCAGCTATGAGGTTAAGGACACGAAGGAATACCCGTGGAAGCTGTACGATCTGACGCTGCTGCAGCGGGAGGCGAACGGCAAGTACGGCTTTTCCGCCAAAAAGACGCTCGATCTCGCCCAAGCGCTTTACGAGAAGCACAAGGTTATTTCGTACCCGCGTACGAACTCCAACTACGTCAACGACCAGAACATCGGCGACATGCACCGCGCGCTGGACGCGTTAAGGGGCACCTCGTACAACGATCTCGTACAAGGCGCGGAGAAGCGGTTCGTCCACAAGAACAACAAGAGCATCTGCAACCCCTCCAAGGTCGAGGATCACCATGCCATCCTCCCGACCGCCAAGAAGGCAGGCAGCCTGTCGGCCGACGAGCAAAAGGTGTACGACCTGGTCGTCCGGCGGTTTTTGTCGCATTTCTATCCGGCGGCGGAGTATAAAATGCATACGGTGCTGACCGAGGTCGAAGGCGAAACGTTCAAAACGAACGTCAAGCAGCTCCTCTCGCTGGGCTGGAAGGTTGTTTATCCGGATCAGAAAAATGCGGCCGCCAAGGGCAAGAAAGAGAGCGACGAAGCCAAAGATAAAAGCGGTAAGCCGGGCGAGGACGAGAAGGACGCCGTCGCGGAAATCGAGACGGACGCGCCGTTCTCCGTCGATCCCGAATCGCCCGTGCTCTGCTCGGACGCGCAGGCGAAGGAAAAGGAAACGCAGCCGCCCAAGCCTTTTACGGAAGGCACGCTTCTGAAGGCGATGGAAAGCGCGGGCAAGCAGGTCGAGGACGACGAGCTGCGTGAGGCGATGAAAGACTCCGGCCTCGGCACCCCCGCCACGCGTGCGGCAACGATCGAGCGGCTGAAAAACGTCGGCTATATCGTCATGCAGGGCAAGCGGATCACCATTACGGCCAAAGGGCGCTTAGCCATCGAGCTTATCCGCGGCGCAGGCGTGGAGCTGCTGACGTCGCCGGAAATGACCGGTCAGTGGGAGCGCCGCCTGACCGATATTTCGCGCGGACAAGCCGCCGACGACGCCTTCATGGAGAAGGTGAAAAAATTCGCCGCCTTGATCGTCGACAAGGTGCGCATGCAGTCGCCTGCCGCGAAGCAGGCGTTCGCGGCGGCCGAGCAGCCCGCGAAGCGCGGCCGCGGCAGCCGCAGCGGCGCCGCCGCAGACGAAGGCGGCGCGGGCAAGCGCGCCGCTAGCGGGCGGGCGCCGCGAGGCGCAGCCGCCGGCGGCACGCGCAGCGCAGGCGGCGGGGCGAGCGCCGGCGGCGGCTACGCGGCGGCGCAGCGCGGCAGCGCAGGCGCTTCGCGCAGCGGCGCGGCCGCGAGCACTGCGGCTGCTGCGCAGAGCCGCGTGCGGCAGCCCGCCGGCGAAGCCGGTGCCGCCCCAGCGCCGGCGGCACCGCAGGTCATCGCGGCGTGCCCGCGTCCCGGCTGCGGCGGCGGCATTTTTATGGGCCGCCGCGGCTACGGCTGCAGCCATTACAAGAACGGCTGCTCGTTCGTCGTCTGGAAGACGAGCTTCGGCAAGACGCTCACCGACGCCACCGTCCGCACGCTGATCGAGAAAGGCAAGACAAGCAAGCTCAAGCTGACCGATGCGAACGGCAACGAAGTGAGCGCCCGCATCGTGCTGAAGGATGCCGCAACCGGGGCTCTGGAGCTGGAAACTTGACCGCGAACGATTGTTGAAGGGCCCTTTGCGGCCCTTTTTTCAAGAGTGCCCTCTATACGAATCTACCTGATGCCGAAAACAGACGACGCGAAAGACTCGTAAATCGGTCATTTCGCAGATTTGCAGGAATTTAGACGACGCGAGAGACTCTTAATCCGGTGAAATCGCGATAAAACAGACCATACTGGCAAAATAAGAGACACCGGCGTCTTCTATTTTGGAAAACTCAAGAAATTCTCGCAAATAGGAGACGTTTACGTCTCTTAAGCAAATGGCTCGCAGTTGCAGCCGGAGCCAGGGTGATACGAAACCGCGAAACCGGCTGGCGCAACCCTTTACACCAATTTTATATTACAATAATAGGGAAAAAGAAATGAGGTCTGCCGCATGTCCACCGCAACGCAGCAACAAATCCAAGTCGCCATGTACACGATGTGTCTCGTCCAAGACGGGGACAAGGTTCTGCTGATCAACAGGCCGAACAGGCTCGGTTTTCCCGGCTATATCGGCCCCGGCGGGAAAGTGGACTTTCCTGAAAGCTTGACGGAAGGCGCCGCCCGCGAGGTTTGGGAAGAAACCGGATTACGCGTCTCGAATCTGGTTTACAAAGGGCTTGACGAGTTTGTCGATCCGAAAAAGAATTACCGGTACATGGTGTTCAATTACGTCGCACGGGCTTATGAAGGCGAGCTGCTGCAGAACCCGCCGGAGGGCGAGCTGCTCTGGGTTCGCATCGACGAAGCGCTGAATTTGCCGATGCAATCATGGTTTAAACGGCGTTTCCCTCTGTTCTTCGAGGAAGGCACTTTCGAAATCCACTCCGCCTGGGATCAAGACGCACAGCTAGCGCTTAAAGAAACCACCATCAAAAAACTGTAGCGCCAACCGCATCCGCCTAGCCTAACCGAGTCGCTCCTCAACGGCCTGATCCGCATCCCTGCCCTTCCGATGCCCGGCCTCTAAGGACAAGGTAACGTGCCGGGCAGACGGGATTTATCCGTATTGCCATTATCCAACGGGAGGAATTCAATCATGAAGAACAGCTTAGCCAAAGCCATATACGAAACCGCGCATCTGACGGGCACCTTTACGCTTCGGTCGGGACAACAGTCGGACAACTATTTCGATAAATACCGTTTCGAGGCGAATCCCGCCGTTCTTCGCCAAGTAGCGGAGCGGCTTCGCGCGCTTATTCCTGCAGGCACCGAGGTTTTGGCGGGACTGGAGATGGGAGGCATCCCGATCGCCACAGCGCTATCGCTCGAGTCCGGCGTTCCGGCCGCTTTTGTGCGGAAGAAGGCTAAGGAATACGGAACGTGCAAGCTGGCTGAGGGCTTCGATGTTGAAGGCCGGCGCGTTTGCGTCATCGAGGACGTCGTGACGACCGGAGGTCAAGTCATCTTGAGCACCAACGACTTGCGCGCAGCCGGGGCGATCGTCGAGGATGTCATTTGCGTCATCGAACGCAACCCGGAAGGAAGAAAAAAATTGGCGGAGGCCGGGCTCAGGCTGCATGCCCTTTTCACGATGGAGGAGCTGCTCGCCGCAGGAACCGTGGAAAACGTGTAGTGGCGGAGAAAGGTTTCCGGGGCCGATCGCAGTCATGCCGTTCCCGGTTCGGTAATCCCCCTACGCCCTATAGTGTCTCGGCGACATACCGACCACCTTCTTGAACATGCGCGAAAACAAGAGCGCGTCCTGATAACCTACCGAGCGGGCGACCTCACCGACCGTCAGTCGTCCGCCTTCGATCAGCTCGCACGCTTTGCGCATGCGGTAGCGGAGCAAATACTGCTGTGGCGAGACGCCCAGCGCTTCCTTGAACAGCGCGGACACATACTTTCTGTCCAGCCCCAGATACGCAGCAATTTGCTGAACCGTCATTTCATTGCTGTACCTGGCATGAATGTACGCAACTCCCTTTTGTACGTAGCCGCCCTTCGGCTTGAGCGCCGAGTCCGTCTCCCGGGAGCCGGGCACCGTATCCACAAGCGCCGCCAGCAACTGATACATCAGGCTCATCATGCGCAAATCCCGGCTTCGCTCCTCCGCATAGGCCGACGCTAAACGTTCCACGATTGCCGGCATCGTCTCCTCGTCCATCCCAAAAACCGGACGTTCCGGACTAAGCGACGTGCGCTCCAGCAGTTCCCCCGCCCGCTCCCCGTCAAAAGCAACCCACGAATACGCCCAAGGCTCCTCCCTATCCGCTTGATAAGAAACGACCCGGTCCGGAAACGCGATAAACGCCTGACCCTTCTCCACGGGATGCGTAAAGCCGCCGGATTTGACGACACCACGGCCGGCATGAATGAAATGCAGTTTGACATGGTCCCTCACCCCCGGACCCCATGTATGCTCGGGCCGGCACTGCTCTTGTCCCCAGTACAACAGCCTCAATGCAGTACTGTCTACCGAGCCGGCAGTCGCGATACGGACAAATTTCTTTTCCATCCCGCACACCTCCTCCGACGATCATCATCAGACATTATGCCATTACAATAATACCTGCTGCCATAGAAAACAAGCCCGACGATGCTACAATAAATGAATACCGATCTTGAAGGAGGAATCATGTTGGGATACTTGGCAAACGAACAACGTTACGACACCATGACATATCGTCGCTGCGGCAAAAGCGGGGTAAAGCTGCCCGCGCTTTCGCTTGGGCTCTGGCATAACTATGGAGACGGCGACCGCTTCGAGAACAGCCGGGCGATGATTCGCCGCGCGTTCGACCTCGGCATCACGCATTTCGACTTGGCGAACAATTACGGGCCGCCGCCGGGTTCGGCGGAAATCAATTTCGGCCGCATCCTGAAAGACGATCTGAAACCGTACCGGGACGAACTGATCATCTCTACCAAAGCCGGCTACCGGATGTGGGCGGGACCTTACGGGGAATGGGGCTCCCGCAAAAACCTGCTGTCCAGCCTCGACCAAAGCCTGCAGCGGATGGGGCTCGACTATGTCGACATTTTCTACTCGCATCGTCCCGATCCGGAAACGCCGCTGGAAGAAACGATGGGCGCGCTCGATCATGCCGTCCGTCAAGGGAAAGCACTGTATGTCGGGCTGTCCAATTATAGTGCCGAGCAAACGCAGCAAGCAGTTGACATCCTGAAGCGGCTCGGGACGCCGTGCCTGATTCATCAGCCGAACTACTCCATGCTCAACCGCCGTCCGGAGGAAGGGCTGTTCGATGTTTTGCAGACGGAAGGCGTCGGCTCGATCGCGTATTGCCCTCTTGCGCGCGGCTTGCTTACGAGCCGTTACCTGCACGGCATTCCGGCCGATTCGCGGGCAGCGGGCTCGAGCGTCTTCCTCAAGGAAAGCGACGTAACCGAGGAACGCATCAACCAGGCGCGGCTGCTTAACGAGCTGGCTCAGCAGCGCGGCCAAAGTCTGGCGCAGCTGGCGCTCGTGTGTGTGCTGCGGGGCGGCCGCGTCACCACCGCTTTGATCGGCGCCAGCAAGGTCGGCCAGATCGAGGAAAATGTCGCCGCGCTGCAGCAGTCTCATTTTACCGACGAAGAATTGCAAACGATCGATCGGATTTTGCAGCCTGCGGGCTAAAGACGTTAAACCGTACGGCCGTTCTCTTGGAGCGCGGCTGTACGGTTTTTTCTTTGTGCTGCAGCCTATTTTCATCCGAAACATTCAGCTTCGCACCGGGATATGGTACGATGGTAAGTACCGGCGCCTAACAAGGTTTTCCATCGTCACGAGGCCCTTAGAGGTCCTAGCCTTATCGCCGACGCTCCTACTCTTCCGCAAGCTTGGAGGCGATACGATGAAAAGACGGAACGAAGAGAAGCTTCATCTGGAGAAAGAAGCCATTTCGATATTCGTGAACATATATAACCGCAACAACCCGGTCAAGCTGCGTCTGCTGTACCAGCAGGAGAAACCGGATGCCGTGCTGCAGGACGCGAAGCGGCAGAAGCTCGGTCTGGAAGTGACGCATCTGTTCTTCGGCTCCGAGGAGGCCAAAATGCTGTTCGGCCGCTCTCAGGAAACGTCCTGCGCTTTGGAAACGCTCGATGTGCTCGTCGAAGAGCTGAATAAGCGGATTGAACGGAAGGAACAGAAAATAAGCGCCTACTCGCATGATTATCCGGTCGCCCTGCTGATCCGCAACGCCTCTCCAGCCTTCGGCATGTCGAACATTTTGGCGGTCAAGGACCGCATCCGCAAACCGCTGCCTTCTTTCGTGCATACGTGGTTTTTGTCGCGCGACGGCTCGGAGGAATGGCTGCTTAAGGACCTTAACGATCTGACCGAGGCGGAAAAGGATGTGAACTGACCGTTGCCCTTTACGTTTGCTCATCCCTTGTATGCCTTCCCTCTTAAGCTTGCCGCACCGGCTTCCTTCAGCATGACGGGACTCGTGCTCGGGAGCATGTCGCCCGATTTCGAATATTTCATCGCGCTTGAGCCGTATCAAGCTATCGGGCACACGCATGCGGGACTGTTGGCGGAAGCGCTGCCGCTCTGCACGCTGCTCGCCTTCCTGTTCCACCGCGTCATCCGGATGCCGCTTGCCGTGCATCTCCCGTCAAGCTGCGGCCTGGACGCCAGAGCCGTACAGCTGATTACGCCGTGGGAGCTGAATACGCTCCGCAAATGGATCGTCTTTGTGCTGTCGGTGGCAGCGGGCTTTTACTCGCATGTGCTGTTGGACGGATTTACGCATAGCGGCGGAGCTTTCGTTGGGCGGCTCCCCCTCCTTAAGGACACGCTTGCGGGGATCCCTCTATATAAAATCGGACAGCATTCGCTTTCGCTGATCGGACTTGCCGTGCAAACCGTCCTTCTGGCGTCGCTGCTGCTGCGGAAGAAGCCGGCTATGGCCGGAGAGTTCCCTAAGGCAGACAGCCGGCAAAAGCGGATGTTCTGGCTGCTTGCCGCCGCGGCTGCGGCCGTCACGATCGCCTTGAAGCTTGCTTTTACGGATAGCGCCAACGGCATAGGCATTCTTGTCGTTTCCACGCTCTCCGGCGGCTTTCTAGGAATAACCGCCACATCCGCCATATGGACGGTGCGCTTTGCGCAACTCCGAAGACGCTGAGCCCCGCAGATCGGGACGACCCTATCGCTGGCGGCAGCCGGCTGTCCGTAAGCTTGAACAACGGAAGCAAGATGACGAAAACTCGCGCACTCAAGCGCATTGGACAACTCGCTTAGGCGGAATTCGCTGCAGGCAAGCCGTTTCATAAGAAACGAAACGACTGGCACGGAGGTTGACGGATGACTTCTTTCACTATTCGCAGTTCGATCGGCACGTATGACGAAGACTGGTTCGACGACGGGTTCCATCATCATCCTACCGTTGAAATCAGCATCGTGCTGGAAGGTCGCGGGCTTTTTGAATGGAATGAACGCAAAATCGTGGAAACCGGCCACATCGTCGTCGTTCCGCCTGATTTGCCGCACCGTTATGCCGCCGTGTCCAGCGTGCGCTTCGGCGTCATTCATCTGCTTGACTATGCCGAAGATACGGCGGAGCTGCTGGGGCAGCTTGTCGACCTATCCGGGGCCAAACCCAGCATTGCGGCCTTATCCCGGTTGGACAAGGAAAGGTTTGAACGATTGTTTCGGGAGTGGCTTCGGATCAAAGCCTCTTCGCTCAAGGACACGCCTCGCAATTACGCCGCATGGACCCATATGATGCTGCTGTTCTTGCTCGAGCATTCCCAAGCCGATCTGCACGCCATGACGGTGACGAAGGCCGCCGACTATATTCGCGAAAATTTACAGCAAAACGTTCAAATGTCCGACTTGTCCGAGCTCGCAGGGTTAACGGTGGCCGGCTTCCGCAGGCTTTTCGAGCAAATATACGGAATGAGCCCGAAACGCTACCAGCAGCAGTGCCGGATGAACGAAGCGAAATGGCTGCTCAGCTCCACCGGCAAAGACATTCAGGAAATCGCCGAGCAGATCGGCTTCGAACGGCTTCATTCGTTCTCCCAATGGTTCAAAGAATCCGAGGGGCTATCCCCTACCGCATGGCGCAGAAGATTGCATATGAAAAGCAACGGATCAGACTAGCTGCTAGCTGCGGATGGAGTGCCGGATGCATGACGGATTCGAGAGCCTGCCCGTGTTAAACCAAAACGACCGCGCATGCACCCGGTAACGGGCGATGCGCGGTCGTTCAGTTAGTAAGACTATGCTCGATTTGCCGGGGCTCCAGCCTGCGAGACCTCCCTCCGTAAACGGAGAGAAGCACTTTGGCTTTGGCTACAAGCTATTGCTCCGGCTCCAGCTGGGCTGGGCTAGGCTGCTGTGCGGTTATGGCAGCTCCCTTAGCTTCGACGCGATCGGCGTCCTCTCCTTGACGGCCGGTACGTCCGCCGGATAGCCTACGCCGAATACGCCTACCACGTCGCAGCCTTCCGGCACGCCCATGATCTCGCGGTTTCGCGGCGAGGCGCCGAAGGACGTCCAGCGTGTAGCCGCTCCGGCTTCATGCGCCAGCAGCATGAAGTTCTGCACGAAACAGGATACGGCCATCACATGCTCGTCGCGGTCGAACGGCGTCATAGCCGGCGTCGAAAGCACCGCAAGCACGACCGGAGCTCCGCCGAAATCGTCCTTATGGTTCAGCTTCGCTCTCGTTTCGGGACCGACAACGAGAATTTCCCACGGTTCGGCCATCCTGTGATTCGGCGCATAGCTGGCCGCTTCCAGCCATTCGTTCAACAGCTCGCGACCGATCGGATCGGGCTTAAACGCCTTCACGTTACGGCGCGTAACAACGGCTTGTTTGACATCCATGCTTCAACCACTCCTTCACAGAAATGCATAGAATACACTATTCCATCTCGGATGTTTCGTGTTCCTTTCATTATCCGATTGTCCGGTAAGGGATGCAAGTCGGACCTGCCAAACGATAGCCGATTGTTCGTATCGATGTATCGATCCCGCCGTGCAGCCGTTAAAAGCAGCCGTGCTGCAAGCGCAACGATACCCTTCACGCCAAACGCCCCCCGCTGCAGCCAATGGCCGACGACGAGGGGCGCTACTAACTCTATCGTTACTTGTTCAACAAGCTATGAATGACCTGCGCAACCTCCGCACGGGAAGCCAACGCCTGCGGCGCGAACGTATTTCCTTCGCGTCCTTGAAGCAGGCCGGCTTTCTTCAAGCTGAGCACGTCGGCTTTCGACCAAGAGCTGAACTCGTTCTCGTCTTGGAACGTTTCACCGCTTCCGGATGGAAGCGATCGGCCGTTCAGGCGCTCCCATGCGCGCTTCAGCATGACGGCCATTTGCTCGCGGGTCAGCTTCTCGTCCGGCGAGAAGGACGTTCCGCTCGTGCCTTGCACGATGCCGGCTTCATAAGCGGCCGCAACGGCATCCGCGTACCAAGCTTGAAGCGGCACGTCGCCGAAAGGTCCGGACTTCGTCGCCTTCAGACCGAGCCCGCGAGCCAGCATAGCGGAAAATTCCGCACGCGTCACAAGCTGCTCCGGAGCGAACAAACGGTCCGTTATTCCCTGCACGACGGCTTTGGCCGCCAAATCGGAAACGACCGTGCTTGCCCAGTGGCTTTTCATATCGTCAAACGATTTGTTGATTTCGAGCACGGCATACGGGCTGAAGTGGTTCAGATCCGCCGAGAGCGACTTCCCGTCCGCGCTCCACGTACCTTCGATGCGCTCCAGGGAGCCGTCCGCCGCGATATAAAATACGCTTGTGCGCATCTTGTTCGCGCCGTCTTTTACGCTAAAGTTTACTTGCACCGGAGCGCCGAACTGCTCCAAGCGATAAGATTTATCGCCGTCCCGAACGGAAAGCGAGAAATCGTAAACGTCGCCCGCCGCGGTAATATCGGCATTTTGATGATGTCCGGAGGCCGTCAGCAGTTGCGCGGCCGCGGCTTCAGCCAGCGGTTTTGCTTCCAGCTCGATCGTTGCGTTCGGGCCTGCCTGCGTCATTCCTTTTTGCAGCTGCGTCAAAACTTGAGCGGGAATCGTCAGCGTAACGCCTGCGAATTTCACTTCGGCAACGCCGGTTCCGAGCAGTTCGCCCGCATTGACCGGCAAGGAAACCTTGCCTTCCTTCGCGGAATCGATGACCGCTTTGCCGTTCTTGCCTGCTTCTAACAGCGCCGTCACCGTTACCGGCACAGGCGGTACGGTTACCGGAGACGTAGCGGAAGGCGCCGGATCCGGCTGCGGTTGTTGCGTTACATGAACGCTTAAACCGTAGGAAGCGGTGAAACCTTCGTAAGTCGCCTGGATAACGGTGCTGCCGCTTTGCAAAGCGCGCACCAGACCGTTTGACGATACGCTTGCCACACTCGAAACCGAGCTTGTGAACGCGACGCCGGTCATTTGCTTCGCAGTCAAGTTGTTGCTGAACGTAGCCGTAACATCTACTTGGCTCTCGGAGCCTGCCGCCATGGATGTCGGTCCGCTTATCGCAATGCCGGTCAACACGACGTCCGGCTCCAATACTTGAAGCAGGTAACGCGCTGTGTAGTTAAGGTAGGCTGCCGAAATTTCCGTACTGCCGGATGCTAAGGCGGTAACCTTTCCATTCGCATCCACAGTCGCAACGTTCTTGTCGCTGCTGTCGAACGTAATGCCCGCAGTTACTACAACACGGCTGCCGTCCGAATAAACGGCATTTACGACAGCGGTTTGAACCTGTCCGGCTTTAACAGCGCTAAGTCCGTTAAGCTCGATGGATTCGACGATCGGCGTCACGCGTACCGTCAAGGTTCCGGTTTGTCCGCGGTAAGCCGCAATGACGTTCGCGACGCCAGCTTTGAGACCTTGGATCGCGCCAGCCGGGCTCACTTGCAATACCTCCGTATTGCTGGAGCTGAACGTAACCTCAGGGGTAACGACAAATGCCGAGCCGTCCGAATAAACCGCCGTTGCCACCGTTTGCGCTTGGCCGCCTTTTGGCAATTCAGCTGGACCGCTTACGGCAATACCGGCCAATACCGTTTCGTTCATATCCACGATTCGCATATTGGCGTAATAGCTGTTCAGGATCTGGCTATACGTCCAGCCCTTCCCTCCTAGCATGGAAGCGCCGTATTGGCTCATGCCAACGCCGTGTCCGTTGCCTCCGCCATAGAACGTAACGCCGGTCGGAACACCTGCTCCGTCCTTTGCGATATCGAACGTAAAAAAAGCGGAATACAGAATGCTAGGGTTCTTCAAATTGCCGGCCGGGTCGTAATCCGACGATCCTCCCTTTGCCCTGTAAGCCAGCACGTCGTTGCCCAGCGTGTACGTTTTGGTAGGACGAATCGTAAAGCGGATGTTGTATTCTTTTAAAATTTTATAAGTGCCGGTAGTGCCTTCGATGACCAGCTCGACCGCGTTGCCGCCGGCACCGCGCTTGGTCACGTACATATTTTTGAATTGGCCGATTCCTTCGGCCGGTATCGCTTTGCTTTCAAATACGCCGTACTCGTTCTTCGTCAGCACGGCTCTCGGGTCGGCAGCCTGACGAGGCTTTAGGTTGGCGTTGATCGTATTTTCCAATTCCGTCTTGGTCAAGCCGACCTTCCAGCGGAAATACAAGGATTCGGAGTCATAGCTTTTCAAAGCCAAATTTTTATAAAACGCATTTAATTGCGCTTCATCGGACGTGTCGATCGCCAAAATTTTCGTTTCGTCACTCGGATCGTATGTATAGCTTCTCGCGACTAAGTAAGGAATTGGCGTACCGGGGAACATCTGGTTCGCGTCCGTATCCGCCCACACCTCGTGCTTCGAGGCGCCATAGCCGCCGGAGGTCGAATAGAAGCGGGCATCGACAAGATCATTGCCGCTTTTCATGATTTTGCCCGATGTATCGTTAACCGCCTGCGTGGTGGTCGTATTTTCGGCACTGTTATTGTAAACCTGGCTTAGCGTGCTGTCGTCGATATGGAAGCCGCGGTCTGCGAACCGGTTGCTGTAATAATCGGTCAGCGCATACGTGCGCGCCGCGATCGCTTGCGCCCGCAAAGCTTCTAGCCCGAAGCTGGCAGGCATTTCGCTCGGCACGACCTGATACAAATATTGCTCGACGGTCACTTCGTTTACGAGCTTCATCGTAGCGCCGTCGGCGTTCAAGGAAATCTCGAACACGCCGCGGTAAAGCGGATTGCCCTGAGCCCGGGTGTAGGACATCGCTTGAATCAGCGAGTTCTCGCTGCTCGGCACGACATAGAGCCGATTCCCCGTGCTGTATATCTCTGCTCCGGCCGCCACCGACATTTGCCCTCCGGCTGCCGTAAAAGTTACAAGCTCATTCGAAGCCGCCGTCAGCTCTTTGTTCGCTTTTTTGTCCACGATTTTGAAGCCGCCCGCCGATTTGAACGAGATCGCCGAGTGGTTGAATTGCGAATAATCCGTGATGTCATTGATGTTTTTGCGGATTCCGACGCGCATCGTTTCGACCGGGGTATGGCCGTCGATGATCATTTTTTGATACCTTATTCTCTCCGTCGAACTGAAAACGGACGTTTTTGGTGCCGACCATGACCTGGCTTAGCGATTTGTTGATGACATGGCCGTTCAGATGCTGCTCGACCTTATAGCCTTCCGCCAATTGCACCGAACCGGCATTCTCAAGCTCGATCGATTGAGCGGCAACGTTCTTCGCAAGCAGCCGGTCGCTCACCGGACTGGAAGCGTTTGCAGAAGAAGCGCCTATAGGATCGCTGCCGTTCGCCATAACGCCGGGCGCCAGCTGGGCAACACATAAAGATACGGCGAGGAAAGCGGATACGACTCGACGTTTGGATAAAGCGCTTGCAAACAGTTTAAAACGCATGAGGATACTCTCTCCTTTTAATCAGATTCGCTAATCGCGACAAGCAGATTCGTGATCTCTTCCTATCGGTCCCCCTATTCCGCTAAAGTCATAGAAATCATAATTTAAAATAAAATTTTAGTCAATTATTAATTCAATAAAATAAAAATTTAAACCAGATGTTGCTTTTTGCGTAAATTGCCTAGCGATTTCCTTAAATACAGACCGGGCCGAATCGACTATTCTGTTCGTGTACGGGTTCAACCGCACAGGACAAGGGAGGAAATACGGGTGGAAAAAGTTAGAGTAGGATTTATCGGAGTAGGCGGCATTGCGGAATACCATTTGAACACGCTGAAAAAAGTCGAGCAGGCCGTCATTACGGCCGTTCATGACATTAATGCGGAAAGAGCGCAGCAGATCGCAACGACCTACGGCGCAACCGCTTACGAAACTGCAGAGCAGCTGCTCGACTCCGGACAAATCGACGCGCTATACATATGCACGCCGCCTTTCGCCAGGAACGGCATCGAGCAAGAAGCGGCCAAGCGCGGTATTCACCTGCTTTCGGAGAAGCCCGTCACGCTGAATTTGGAGGAAGCCAAAGCGAATGCCCGCGTCATTCGCGAAGCCGGCATCATCAACAGCTCCGGCTACTGTCTCCGTTATTTGGACAACGTTCAACACGCCAAAAAATATTTGGCCGGCAAGGAAATCGACATGGTGCTCGGCTACCGGATCGGCGGCATGCCCCCCGTTGCCTGGTGGCGCAAAATGGAGCTGTCCGGCGGCCAGCTGGTCGAGCAATCCACGCATCAGGTGGATTTGATCCGTTATTTGGCGGGCGATTTCGCGGAAGTACACGCAATTCACGAGCAGCGTCAAATTCAGAAGCTGCATCCGGAAGCGACGGTATACGATGTCGGCGTCTTCTCGTTCAAGATGCAGTCCGGCGCGGCAGGCAACTTCAGCAACACGTCTCTGGCCAATCATTTCGGACGCGCCGACGTGGAATTTTTCGGACGGGATTTCTATATGCAGCTCGACGGAAACGGCACGACGTTGCGAATCATCGACGATGAGCAGAACATTACGATCAAATCGAAAATGGACTTCTATCTCGAGCAAAACCGGGCATTCGTAGAAGCGGTGCGCACGAAGCGGCAGGATCTTGTGCTGTGCAGCTACGACGAAGCGGTCGCTACGCTTGAAGTGACTTTGGCGGTAAACGAATCGGCCGCTCAACACCGCTCGGTTTCCATCCCCGGCTCCGCAGCTCACGCGTAACGAAGACGCCCGGTTTTACCGTTCGAACAGTACGATATGCGATTGGATGAAGGGAGATTTCATACATGCTAAAGGGTGTTAACCAATGGTGCTTTCCGGCAGGCACGCCGCTAGAGCAGCTGTTCGCCGTCAGCCGCGAGGCCGGCTACGACGCGGTTGAATTGAACATCAATCCCGAGGGCGATGTCGGATTGACGATGGACACGACGGCCAGCGAAGCCGAAGCGATCGGCCGTCTGGCGCGGGAGAACGGCCTGCAGCTGCGCAGTATTTCGACCTCGCTCCTGTGGCGTTCGCCGCTATCCGCAGTCGATCCCGCCGTACGCGAACAAGGACGCCGCGTTGTCGTTAAGCAGCTGGAGCTGGCCGAGATCCTCGGAGCCGACACGGTGCTTGTCGTCCCGGGTGCCGTCAATGAGGAGACGTCTTACGACGTCTGCTACGACCGCAGCCGCGCGGAGCTGGAGCTGCTCGTTAGCGAGGCGGAGAAGCGCAACGTGCGCATCGGCGTGGAGAACGTGTGGAACAAGTTTCTCCTCTCCCCGCTTGAAATGAGAGATTACGTCGATCATTTCGGGTCGAAGCATGTCGGCGTATATTTCGACGCAGGCAATATTCTCGCTTACGGCTTCCCTCAGCAGTGGATCCGGATTTTGGGCGAGCGCATCTTCAAGGTTCACGTCAAAGACTTCCGCCCAGGCATCGGAACCGGCAACGGCTTCGTTCCGCTGTTGTCGGGAGACGTCAACTGGACCGCGGTTCGCGAAGCGCTGCAGGAAATCGGATACACGGATACGTTGACCGCGGAAGTCGGCATTTATAAAGAAACGCCGCTGCAAACGGTATACGATACGGCCAGACATATCGGCGTCATTATCGGTGAAGGCGCAAAATAATTCGCGCTTCATGAAAGCAGCGCACACAGGCAGGTGCCCTAAACGGGGCCCTGCCTTTTAGCTTTCGACACGCGGCTTTCGGGCTCCGACTCGCCTCGATAAGGAGGAATTATAAGCCTCTATCCCGAAGTAGAAACTCCAGGGAAAGAAAAAAAGCCACAGCATCATACGCCGGTACGTCTATCGAAAGAACGAATCCTAGTATACGGGGGAGCCAGAATCCGGTCCGTGTGAAAAGGTTCTTCCTCCCTATCAACCAAGGAGAGACATGATGATACGACCTTCGGAAACCACCTGTATACGCCCCCTGACCCAAGCCGATGCGGAAAGCATGTGGCGGCTTCGGGAGGAAAACAGGGCGTTTTGCAACCCTTCGAGCCGCTTCGGCCGGAAAGCTTCTATACGCTGGAGACCCAGCGGGAACAAATTGTACGCAGCGAGCAAGGCAGACGCAACGATGCGGAATACGTCTTCGGCGTGTTTCTCGGCGCTGGCGAAACGGAGCTGCTGGTCGGAAGGATCGCGCTGACCGGCGTAGCGCGAGGACCTTTTCAGAACGCGAATCTCGGTTATTTTCTGGGGAAGGCGTTCACCGGCAAAGGCTACGGAAAAGCCGCCGTCGGGCTGGCCGTCTCCTTCGCATTCGGCGAGATCGGATTGCACCGCGTGCAGGCTGCCGTGATGCCGTGGAATAAGCCGTCGATCGGCGCACTGGAACGGAATTCGTTCGAATACGAAAGGCTTGCCAAAAAGTATTTGCAAATTAACGGGATCTGGGAAGATCACAACATCTATGCGCTGACCGTCGAGACGTGGCGGGAAAGACCTGATAATCAGGAAGTCGGCCATTCCCCTCCATATAGGTAGCCCTGCCATGCGCTTTTTATGGGGATGCGCTGGTCATTCCTCGGTTTGCCCACCTTGGCATGACGGTCGTCGAACCCTAAATTTTGGAATATTATTTCCGGGGAAATGCTCGACCTCGCTCGAAACAAGTCGGCTCCCGCGAACGGAGTCGCCAATCCAAACGACGAAAAGAGGCGCAACATGACAATTAAAGCCGTTTTGTTCGATTTTGACGGGACGCTGGCCGATACGCTTCCACTCTGCTTCGAAAGCTTTCGCAAGCTGTTCCGGGAGTATGACGGGAGACATGTCTCGGATGAAGAGGTCGTCTCCATGTTCGGTCCGTCGGAGGCCGGGATCATCCGCATCCATTTGGCGAAGAAGGAAGGCGTCGACCAAGCGATCGAGGATTTTTACGCGTCTTACGAGGAGCTTCATACGGAAATGGTCAAGCCGCACCGGGAAATCGCGGAGCTGCTCCAACAGCTGAAAGCAAGCGGCATCAAGCTAGGCATCGTGACCGGCAAAGCGCGCAGAAGCCTCGACATTTCCCTCAGGCTGCTGGAGCTGACGGACTTATTCGACGTCTCGATCACGGGTGATGACGTAACGGAACCGAAGCCTGCCCCGGAAGGCGTTCTGAAGGCTCTCTCGATGCTAGGAGCCGGCCAAGACGAAGCCGTCTTCGTCGGGGACAGCGACGCTGACATCGCAGCCGGCCGCAGCGCAGGCGTCACGGTCATCGGCGTCCGCTGGCTGGACGTCGTCCAGTCCCCGGTCTTCGCGTTCGAGCCCGATGCAACGGTCTCGAACGCGGAGGAATTCCGGCGCTATTTGGCTGCTTTCCCGCAAGCATGAGCGACGGAAATTGAACCGGAGGACATGCGTGAACATGGCGGAAGATAAGAGGAAGCATAGCAGAGGATACGTGGAAACGTATCAGAAGAGTGGAAGCATAACGGAAGATACGTGGAAACGTGCCGTCTCTAGACGGCATGTTTTGCTATTGAAGCGTCGTCGTTCGCCGTTCGCGGCAGTTCGTTTTCTATCCCCTTCATCGGCTAATTGCGGCTAATTTATCAGGGCAACCGAGCAACAGAGCGATCATATAAAGGAAACCTATGCTAGTAAGAGTAGCACAACATATAATGTTTGGACTTAACTAAGGATAAATCCAAATAGTGAATCCAAGTTCACTAATAATGAATCAAACTTCACTATTTTGGCGCCAACGTCTGCTTTTCTAGCAAATAATGAACTAGACGTCACTAATTTGCCGTTTCCTTCACTAATAGTGAACTTTACTTCACTAAACCTCTATGCCTTCCCTTTATCCGGAACTTTAGCATTCCTGTAGATGCTAAGAAATCGGCTTTGTAAAGCACGAGCACCCTCTGTATAGTAGATCATGTCACGGGCAGTGACTAACAGATCCACATGGGAGGGTGCTCTACTATGAAGTTTAAACAAAGAGACGTACAAAATCAACGGATTGAACGAATTTCTACGAATCATCTCATTATCGGTATCGACATTGCCAAGGAGCGGCATGTGGCTCGTGCCGTTACTTACCGTGGATTAGAGATAGGCCGACCTGTCACGTTCGAGAATCAAGGAGAGGGCTTTGGGAAACTTTTACGATGGATCGGACAACTCCAACAACAGAAAGGCCTCTCCTCACTCATCATCGGCCTTGAACCGACCGGACATTATTGGTTCAGCTTGGCCGATTGGTTGATGGACCTTGGCCATGAGGTCGTTCTCGTTAACCCCCTGACCACAAAACGTAACAAGGAAAACCGAGATAACAGCCAATCCAAGAACGACATCAAAGACGCGCTGGTCATTGCCGATGCCGTAAGCCGTGGATATTACACCACTTACAATCGGCACGCAGCCATCTATCGGCGGTTGCGCATGGTAATGAACGACCGCGAATACTGGGTCAAGCAACTGACAAGCTTGAAGGGCCGACTTCACCGCTGGCTGGATATTCACTTTCCTGAGTACAGACTGGTATTTTCCGACTGGGAGATTGCGCGGTCAGTCGCCACGCTGAAGGCTTTCCCGCTGCCCGAAGATATCGCACCGATGACAGCTGAGCAGATGATTACCGGCTGGAAGGAAGAAGGCGGCATGAAGCGTGCAGGCGGGAAGACAGGACTAGAAACGGCCGCCAGGCTCCTCGCTGTAGCCCGTAGTTCTGTTGGGAGTAAGGTTGGATGTGAAGAAGCGCGTAAAGAAATTGCGCGGCTTGTAGAGGACTATGAACGGTTAACCGAAAGGCTAAAGGAGATGGAGCATGAGCTCGACATCCTACTTGCCCAGGTACCGGATGTGGTGAACCTACTTCGCACCATAAAGGGGCTGAGCACGCTGTTCATAGCCGCTTTATTGGCCGGATGCGGAGAGATAAGCAAGTATGCACATGGACAACAGATCCTTTCCCAAGCGGGTCTCAACTTAACGGATAACAGCTCGGGGAAATACGAAGGCAAAGTAGGAATCTCAAAACGAGGCAGGCGACAGCTGCGCAAATATCTGTATTTGGGAACCTTGTCCTTGATTACAAATAACCCGCAGTTTAAACGGTGGCACGAGCAAAACGTAAAAGAAAAGAAGATGAAAAAGCATCGCTCCGTCTTTAAACTGATCGGTAAACTAACACGGATCATGATAGGTATGGTAAAACGAGGGGAAGCCTTTCGGGCGAACGATGTACAAGAGGCTGCAGCCTAGGAGGCTCCCACTTGGGCAACATGTTTCACAAGAGGAAAGTAGCATGGGAACACAAAGGTTAGCGTACGTATTTTGGCTCATTCGCAGGATGGAAAACACATAAGCACGGAGTACCGAATGTGGGTTCACAAAGGGCACTGACCCGTTACACTAGCATTTCGGCCTCCACCTCTTGGATAGGTATAACGAAGGAATGTAAGGGCGAAGACCCGTTGAGAATTGGGAGGGTAAACCACCAAGACGATTGTGGAGTATACGTGCATCATAACGGAAATGATTGGGGATTGAGGCCTTTCCTCTATTCCCGCATACCCAAAATGATGCTCCCAACGGGTCAGGTCCTTGCCTCTACGGAAAGCCTGCTTCAAAGAATGGTGAAATCCTGCGAATGAGCGAGTATTCGTGAGATAATCACTACGAACAGAGGGAGTGAACTTAGGTTCAGTAATAGTGAGCCCAGCTTCACTATTGTTTTTAACTTAGGAGGGTTTGCCCGAGACGTCTACTTTCGCTTTCGATTCTCCCAATTGGGGGTTTGCGAAAGACGCTACTTTCACTTTAGATCCCTCCTACGTGGCCTTACCCGAGACGTCTACTTTCACTTTCGATTCTTCCTAGGAACTTTATGGGAGAACATGCTCCGGACACCGTACGCAAATGCGTTCCGCTTAACACCGGCGCTAAATCGCCTTTAGCCGCCGCGAAGCTTGCGTAAATACGCCTCATAGTCGGCCGGCGCGTTCCAATTCTCGAAGCAGCCGCTGCCGTCCGGCTCTACATATACGGCTTGCAGCTCCGCATAAAAAGCTTGCAGTCGCAAACGGTCATCACGCAAGCACGCTTCCGCCGTTTGGGCGACCCGCTTATGGTAAAAAGCATGAAAAGGCTGTCCCGCGCATAAGACGGCGCCTACGCTTCCGTCCAGCCGTTCGACCATCTCCCGGTATAACGGGACGGACACATGCGGCATATCGCATGCCATGATGAAGCCGTAGCCGGCTTCCGGGATGGCCGACAAGCCGGCGTGAATGCCCGCAAGAGGTCCTTTCCCCGGGTAGCGGTCTTCCGCAAAGCGGATCCGGCTGTCCGTGTCGGCTGAGAGCACATCCGCATAGCGTCGCTCCTGCAGGCTCGCGACAACTACGGTGACATCTGCGCACAAGGCAAGCAGGTTGTCGCAAATATGCCGGATGAGCGGTTTGCCTTCAACAGGCAGCAGCGCCTTATCAGTGCCCATCCGCGAACTGCGCCCGCCGGCCAATAATATACCGTGAATCATCGCCGCTCCCCTCTCTGTTGTCCGTTCGTGTGGACGATAGCGAGCAGCAAGCGAGATATTCCGTCAACATCGTCGATCAAGAAGCGCGGCACCTTTGCCTGTTCAATGGTAGCGCCCCCTTCCGCATCCTCTCTCTCATACCAACAGACGGCGGCAAGCGGACGGGAAACCGCATCCAGCAGCTCCAGATGCGCGGGTTCTTTGAGCAGGACGATTTTCGGATAATGCTCCGCCTTAAAGCCCTCAACCAAAATAACGTCCGCCTCGCGCATCCGGTCGATCAGCTCCTGCAGCTCCGCCGGACCGCTGCGGATCATCGCCGTTTGATAAGCCGACGTTATGGCCACCATATCCGCACCGGCCGCTCTTTGCTTCCACGTATCGGTGCCCGGCGTATCCATGCGGAAATCGTGCCCGTCATGTTTAATCGTACCGACTCGGTAACCGCCGGCTTTGAACGCTTCGATCAACCGGCAGATCAGTGTCGTTTTGCCGGTATTTTTGTACCCGACTACTTGAAACACGCAGGGACCGCTCACCTCCATCACTCCCATCCGTTTATCGCCGTTCGAATTATCGCCTTGATTGCTGCGAAAAATCATTGTCTGCATACGCTTTCTTTGTTAAGATTAGCATAAATCAGCCATAAAATAACCTTGGACATGACGCCGGGCGCTCGCGCATACCAATAAAGGCGATCTCTTTTTCGGATTGCCGGCCCAATACGGACGCTTCAGCACAGCTTTGCGATACTCGATTGACACGGAATAGCGCAACCTGTTACCGGTTAAACGAACGCGCAAACAATGAATAAACCGGCGGAGTTGAGAACGATATGAACAAAACGGAAGCCGAGTTCAGCAACATCGTCAAGGCGTTTCGCAAGCGGCATATGGGCAAAGGCCCCCGCGAAATCCGAACGACGTTCTGCAAAAACTGGGCGATCTGCGAAATATCCGGTAACTTGTCGCCCGTCGAGAAATTCATTTCGACATCGGACGACGGCAAGCATATTTTACGGCAGGCCCGCACTCAAATGGTGAAGGACATGTATCGCAACCATCCGCCTGTCGAGCTGGAGGAGCTGCTGGGCGCGAAATTCCTCGATCTGTACGTCGATATCGACATCGATAAAGACTTCGGCATGTCCGTTTTCGTATTCGATCAGGACATTGCGCATAAATTCGGCGGGAACGAAGCCGGCCCCGTTAAAGGACACTAGACGCAAAAAGCATAGAAGCCGTTGGCGCTTGGCAGCGAACCTGCCGGAGACGAACGCTGTGAAATGACGTTAGCATGTGAAACCGTCATATCGCGGCGTTTTTTAATTCCATACTCCCGAAAGACGAAAGAGGTGCTACGAATGGGCAACACGAAACATAGCGGGCCGATCAAGCTGCCCTCCCGCCCCGATCCGCGCTTGTGGGTGAGCAAGGTTCCTTTCGGTCTCGGCAAAATCAAGCCGCATCATATTCGCGATACGATGAAGGTGGTCTGGGAAAACCGCGACAGCCTCCCGTACGCTTACCGGATTTTGACACAGGGCGTCTGCGACGGTTGCGCGCTCGGCGTGTCCGGTTTGTACGACCGGACGCTTGAAGGCCCGCATCTCTGCACGACGCGGCTGAACGTGCTGCGCCTGAATACGATGCCGGCGATCGCGCCGGAAACACTCCATGCCGATATCGGCGAGCTCCGCAAGATGGACAGCTCCGAGCTGCGCAAGCTGGGGCGCATCCCCTATCCGCTCATCCGCCGAAAGGGAGAAGAGCGCTTTAGCCGCATCTCTTGGGACGAAGCGCTCGATCTGGTCGCGGACAAAATACGCCGCATCCGGCCGAAGCAGCTGGCCTTCTATTTGACGGCGCGCGGCATCACGAACGAATCGTATTACGCGGCCGGCAAAGTGGCGAGACTTCTCGGGACGAACAATATCGACAATGCGTCCCGTATCTGCCATTCGCCTTCCAAGACCGCGCTGAAGCGTTCGCTCGGCATCGGCGCTTCCAGCTGCAGCTACAAGGATTGGATCGGTACCGACGTGCTCATTTTTTGGGGCAGCGTCGCGGCCAATAACCAGCCGGTCTCCACGAAATATATGTATGCCGCCAAACGCAAAGGCACCAAAATTATCGTCATCAACCCCTATCACGAACCTTCGATGGACAGCTACTGGGTGCCGTCGATCCCGGAATCGGCCTTGTTCGGCACGAAGATCGCGGATGACTTTTACCAGGTTAACATCGGCGGCGATATCGCTTTTATGAACGGCATCATGAAGCACTGGTTCGACATGGAGGACAAACAGCGGGGATCGGCAATCGACAGACGCTTTGTCGAAGCGCATACGACCGGGCTTGCGGCAATCGAAGCGCACATCAGAAGTCAGGATTGGAGCCTGCTGGAACGATCCTCCGGTCTGACCAAGGCGCGTATGCGCGAATTCGCGGAGCTTTTGGCCGGAGCGAAATCCGCCGTTTTCGTCTGGAGCATGGGACTGACACAGCACCGCTTCGGGACCGACAATATTTCGCAGGTCGCCAATCTGGCGATGCTGCGCGGATTTCTCGGGCGCGAGTATTGCGGGGTCATGCCGATTCGCGGCCACAGCGGCGTGCAGGGCTCGGGCGAAATGGGCGCCGACCCGTTCAGCCTGCCCGGCGGCGACTTCAAAGAAGACGATATCCGCAGAATCGAGCGGCTTTGGGGCTTTCCCCTGCCCCGCTGGCAGGGCGATATCGTCGGCGTGACGCTGGAGAATGCCGTACTGCCGGAAGAGCACGAACGGAAGCTGAAGCTGTTCTATACGTCGGGCGGCAACTTTCTCGAAACGATGCCCGATCCTGCGTTTATTGGACGCTGCCTGGAATCGGTCGACATTCGCGTCCATCAGGACATCATCCTCAACACCTCCACGCTGGCGGATGCTCAGGAGGCGGTCGTCGTGCTGCCGGCGATGACCCGCTACGAGCAGCCGGGAGGCGGAACGTCGACGTCGACGGAGCGGATGGTCTACTTCTCGCCCGAAATCGAGGGAAGGCGCATGGGGGAAGCCCGCGCCGAATGGAGCATCTACGCCGACCTCGCCGGGCGCGTAAAGCCCGGGCACAAAGCGCTGGACAGTCTGGCCAGCGCGCAGGCGATTCGCGAGGAAATCGCGAAAGCCGCTCCCTATTACGACGGCGTGCAGCATTTGCGGCAAAAGGGCGACGTTTTCCAATGGGGCAACGCCTATCTGTGCGAGGGCGGCGCGTGCCCGACTTCCGACGGCCGCGGCAGGCTGCTGCCGATCGAGCTGCCGGAGCTGCGGAAGCCGGAAGGGCATTTCTACGTCACGACGCGCAGGGGCAAGCAGTTCAATTCGATGGTGTACAGCAGCACCGATCCTTTTAACGCCGCAGACCGGTTCGACGTGCTCGTTCACAAGAACGACGCCCGCACGCTCGGCATTCGCGAAGGCGACGCCATCGTCGCCTATAACCGGCACGGCTACTTCTACGGGCGAGCCAAATTCGATATGATCCGCGAAGGCAATATCGCCGTCTATTGGCCGGAGGGCAACGCCCTTCTGCCCAAGGGCGTCTACGAGCCGTTTGCCGGCATTCCCGAATACAACGCGGCGGTCATCGTCGAGAAAGCGGAAACGTTCCACGCCTTCAAGGACACGAAGTACGTAGAGCGGCGAATCGCCGAGCTGGAAACCGAAATCGAGTAGCTTTCGACAGCGTCTGTTGCCCATGTATGTCGAGAGAAATAAGCGGGAAGAAGAACGTGCGATGACAAGCTGGGCGAAGTTGAGAGAAGCTAGATGAACGTCTGACGGATGAAACCTTCGGATATACAACCATAAATAAATGCCTTATACCACACCGGCTCTAGGTCTGGCTCTAGCTCTGGCTCTGGCTCTGGCTCTGGCTCTGGCTCTGGCTCTGGCTCTGGCTCTGGCTCTGGCTCTGGCTCTGGCTCTGGCTCTGGCTCTGGCTCTGGCTCTGGCTCTGGCTCTGGCTCTGGCTCTGGCTCTGGCTCTGGCTCTGGCTCTGGCTCTGGCTCTGGCTCTGGCCTGGCTCTGGCTCTAGCCTGGCTCTGGCCTCTAGCTATAGCTATAGCTCCGGCTCTGGCTTGGCACCGGCACACCGGCACCGTAATGCCGATCGTCTAAGAGTCCCTAGGGACTCTTAATTGGTCCCCTTCCCTCATTTGGGCACATTTAGAAGACGCCAAAGACTTCTAATTCCGGCTATCCGCCCCAAAATCGCTCTACACAGCCAATTAGAAGTCCCTAGAGACTTCTATATTCACAAGATCAGGGGTAACTGACGGATTAAGCGTCTTTAGCGTCGTCTAAACTCCTGTTCTGCGAGCAGTATTCAGCCTGCGCAAACAGAGCGCCCAATACATTTCCCATTATTTCCCAAAGTTTCGGGTTGCCTTCTATCAAAAAAAATGCCGCCCACGAATCGTGAGCGGCATGTTCTATTTCAACCAAACGGTCCCTCCGTGAACCGGCTCGAGCAGCCTGTCGGGATCGAGCAAGCGGCGCCCCCACTCGGTGTAAAGCCGGTTGAGGGCTTCCTTCGGCGTATCGTCGGCCAGCCGGAACGCCCCGTAATGCATCGGGATCATATAATGGCCTCCCGTATCCACGAACGCCTGCACCGCCTCTTCCGGACTGACGTGCTGCAGCTTCATGAACCATTCCGGCTCGTACGCGCCGATCGGCATCAGGACGTAATCCGGCTTATATTTCGCGCCAATTTGGGCGAAGCCGCCAAAATATCCGCTATCCCCCGCAAAATAGACGGTGCGGCTTCCATCCCGCAGAACCCAGCCTCCCCAATGCGAGGAGTTCGTATCCCAAGGGGTACGTCTCGTCCAATGCTGAGCCGGCACGAACGTAAACGTTACGCTCCCTTCCTGCATGTCCTCCCACCAAGCGAGCTCCTGCACGCGGGAGAATCCTTTCCTTCGCATTTTACCGGCCAAACCGTGCGGCACCAGCACAAGCGGCTGCCCCTTGGCGCGAATCCGGCGAAGCGTCGGAAAATCGAGATGATCGTAATGGCCGTGCGAGATCAGCACGACATCGATCGGCGGCAGCTTCTCCAGCGGTACGCCGGGTGCCGCAAGCCGTTTCATGAATCCCATGCTTTCCGCCCATACCGGATCGGTTGCGATCCATAGACCGCCGAGCCGCATCAAAAAGGTCGAATGTCCGATCCACGTGACGGTCGGCTCGTCCCCGGCAGCGAGCATGCGTTCGATCTCTTCGCTTGGCGCCTGCGGCACGACGAAGGACAAATCCTTCCGCTTCGCCTTCCGTTCCTTGCGCCATTGCAGCATATCACCCAGCGTGTTCATCCGCTCGACACCGCCCATATTCGCATAGCGGTAGCGTTGTTTCGACATGACGTTGTACCCCCTTAATCGTTAATCCCCTATATGGTTAATGACCCAAGGATAAACGGCTTCGCCGTCCTTTTAGGGACAAGCGCGTTTACCGAGATTTAGAGCGACTTCCACGATATACTTTCTGATCAATCAAGGATCAACGGCTTCGCCGTCCTTGGTATACGAAATCCGTTTGCGCGCGGCAAAGAGCGGGGATGTCGGTATAGCGGCCGTAAACGTTGCACCCCATTCCCCCATCCGCCTTTGCCGCTTTCTTCTACGCTTTATTCCAACCCGTGGCTATCTAGATTAATACGATACAAAACCGAAGACGTTCCGGCATGATGCCAGGTCGCCATTTGCGAACCGCCTTCCGGAACCGAAGACCGTCCCTCGTTCCCTCTACATAGCAAAAAGACGCCAATCCGAAGGATTGAACGCCTTTCTCTGTGCTTTTATAGACCTGTCGCCTTCGCTTCGGAAAGAACCGCCTGGAGCTCGCCGTGGATGGCGCCGTTCGTGGCGATCACATGGCGCGTTTCCAGCGAGTACGGACGTCCCGCCGTATCCGTAATGTGCCCGCCCGCTTCCTGAACCATCAATGAACCTGCCGCAATATCCCACGGATGGAGCCCGATTTCCCAGAAGCCGGTCAACCGGCCAGCCGCCACGTAAGCTAAATGCAGCGCGGCCGCTCCAGCCGTACGTATGTTGCGGACTCTAGGAGCGAGCGCCTGAATGCCCGCCAAGTTGCAAGGCAGATTCACCTTCCGGTCGACCGGGAAGCCCGTTGCGATCAGCCCGTCCGCAAGCTTGAGCTCCTGCGAAACGGTCATCCGTTTGCCTTTGACATAAGCGCCCTTCCCCTTCTCCGCAACGAATAGCTCGTCGCGAATCGGGTCGTAAATCACGCCGACGATCACTTCTCCATTGTGCGCAAGAGCGATCGACACCGCAAAATAAGGAAAGCCGTGCACGAAATTCGTCGTGCCGTCCAGAGGATCGACGATCCATAAGTACTCGTCTCCCCGCACTTCCTTAAGCGCTTCCGCCGAAGCTTCCGGCCCCGCCTCGACGCCTTCCTCTCCAAGGAAAGAATGGTGCGGAAAATGCGTCATGATCAAATTGCGGATCATCGTTTCCGAGCCCTTGTCCACTTCCGTTACAAGATCGTGGCTGGAATATTTCAAGTCGAGGTTATTGTAATCGCCGAGCTTGCTTTTGATCCATTCTCCGGCTTTCGCCGCCGTATTGATGGCAACCGCCGTAAAGCTTTTACCGCTAACTGTATATGCCGATTTGCCTTCAGTCGTCAATGGTATCCACTCTTTCATTCTGACTTACCGCCGGAGGACCCGAAATCGTCCGACCCGCGGCCTTCGCTTTTACGGAAAAAGCCCGAAACCAGCGTTGCGAAAGCGTTTTTCCGTACAAGTTCAGTATAGTCATATTACGTTATAATTGCTACGGCGTTTCAACCAAAATTGATCGTGACATGTGACAAATCGGGGAATACGGCAAGCAACCGCGCTCCGTCTCTCCCAATCGTTACAGTCCTGCAACGATCATCCGGACGGCCAGCACGAACAGCGTGATGCGGAGCAGCCAAAGCAGCCCTTTGCCGCTCATACGCGAGGCGATGCGCGCTCCCAGCTTGCCGCCGAACCAAGCCCCCGGCGCGAGCGCCGCAACGGCAAGCCAGTCCACCTCGCCCAAGGCGACATGCGTCGCGCTGCCCAGAATGGCGGACAAGAAGATGACGAACATCGAAGTCGCGGTTGCCACATGCGGCGGATACCGGAACAATAGCACCATAAGCGGCACGAACAGCGAACCTCCGCCTATGCCGAACAAACCGGATATAAGGCCGACTCCTACGCCAACCAGCAGTGCGGATATGATGTTGTAGCCGTAACGATGCTCCGTACCCGAGGCGTCTACGAGCACCCTTTGGATGCGCCAATCGATATGGACGGGCTTCAAGTAATCCCGCGCCACCATCAGGCCCGCCATAAACAGCATAAAAAAGCCGAACGTGAGCTGAAAGCCCGATCCGTTAAACGCCCCCGTAAACGAAGCGCCGAGAATCGACGCAGGTCCGCTTGCCGCAAAATAGAGCCAGCCGCTGCGAAAATCGACCTTGCCTTGCTTGACGTAAGTAACGGTCGAGGCCAGCGCGGTAACGATCAGCACCGTGAGGGAAGTCCCTACAGCGACGGGGCTTGAGATCGTTTCGCCGAGCAGAGCCGGTCCCAGCAGCGTAAGGGCGGGAACGATAATGATGCCTCCGCCGAGGCCGACGATGCTTCCGAACGTGGCGGAAACGAGACCGATAAGAAACAAAACGATGAATCCGATAACCAATCCGCTCTACTCCCTTATCTGCAATGTCGCTTGAAGTTTGATTTCTCTTTATTAAGACTATGCATGCCGAAGCCGGAAAACCGGTTTGCGCCGGGCCTTCTTGCCGATCATCCAAAACGACGAAACCATCCGGGCAAGGGTTCCCCCTTGTTACGGATGGTTCGTTTACAGCGCGCGATCGCTTGCTGCGGGATTAAAGTCTATACGCCTACGATATGATAGCCGTTATCCACATAAATGACTTCGCCGGTAATGCCTCGGGACAGATGGCTCATCAGGAACATCGCGGTGTCCCCGACCTCGGCGGTTTCGGTCGTCCGGCGCAGCGGCGCTTTCTCTTCGACCGTTCTCAAGATCGAGTTGAAATCTTTGATCCCTTTTGCGGCGAGCGTGCGGATCGGACCTGCGGAAATCGCGTTGACGCGGACGTTGTACTGGCCAAGGTCGTTAGCCAAGTAGCGAACGCTCGCTTCGAGAGCGGCTTTGGCGACGCCCATCACGTTGTAGTTTTTCATGGCGCGTTCGGCGCCGAGGTAAGTCATCGTCATGATGCTGCCGCCTTCGGTCATGAGCGGATAAACGCGCTGGCTGACGGCGACGAGCGAATAGGCGCTAATGTCGTGCGCAAGCGCAAAACCTGCCCGGGACGTATCCACGTACAAGCCTTCCAGCTCCTCGGTTTTGGCGAATGCCACGCTGTGGACGTAGCCGTGCAGGACGCCGAACTGCTCCTTGAGCGCTGCCGCGAGCGCGTCGATTTCTTCGTCGACGGTCACGTTGCAAGGAATAACGAGCGAGCTCCCCGGAAGCGTCTCCGCCAGCTTGCGGACGCGTTCCTCCACCCGTTCGCTTTCGTATGTAAAGGCAAGGCGTGCGCCTTGGGCTGCAAGCGATTGAGCAATCGCCCATGCGATGCTGCGATCGTTTGCCACACCCATGACGAGAATATTTTTACCGGCTAACAATTGACTCATGATTAAACCGATCCCCTCTCCTACAAAGTAACCTCGCGAAGGAAGCCCTGCTGACCAGAACAGTCTCGATAGGCAGCACGGTCCGTTCAGCCCCTTCGGCGGGCGCTCCAAAAAAACGCAGAATAAATAGGATAACGTTAAAAGGACAAGCGCTTTCTATCCTTCAACGTACCCCATTTTTACCCATTTTTCAAGTGGGAAAAGCGGTTTTTCATGAATCGAAAAGGCCTTGGCGTCAGCCGATTTCAACGGAAGCGGCTCCAAGCGGCTTGACGCCGGGAATACCGGTCAAATCGCGCATGAGCCGAAACAGCGCGGAGTCCTTCATTTTGGCTTCCAGCATGACATCGAGCCGCGGCGTGTCGCAAGCGACCGCCTGCAGAAATGCCAGCAGCGGGGACGCATCGACGTATTCGGCGTGAGCCCGGAAATCCTTCTCGTTCTTCGGACTGGAGACGTGAATCTTCGGCGGGAGCGGCGCTTGTTCGCCATCTGGCGCCGAGCTAGCTTCTTGCTGCCACGTTTGCCGGATTCGGGGCCATAGCTCCTCTGCCGATGTCCCTTCGTTATTGACCGTATGATGATGCAGATCCAGCACCATAGGGATCCGTACCCGTTCGCAGGCCGTCAGCGTTTCCAGCGCCGTGTACGTTTTATCGTCGTTCTCGAGCGTCATCCGGCGTTTAATCCGCGGCTCCAAGTCCCCGAACTGCCGGCAGAACCGTTCGAACGACGTCGGCTTGTCGCCGTAGGAGCCGC
Source organism: Paenibacillus litoralis (assembly GCF_046244365.1). Lineage (NCBI taxonomy): Bacteria > Bacillati > Bacillota > Bacilli > Caryophanales > Paenibacillaceae > Paenibacillus > Paenibacillus litoralis. The sequence continues at coordinate 7,900,508 of NZ_CP176395.1, forward strand.
CGATATGAATATTGCATTTCGCCGACTCGTCAAGCCCCATCGCTTCCAGCATGCGGACATGCGTGTCCAAATCTTTCGCCGAGCTGCGCAGCACTTCGGGACGCGGCGTGCTCAGCACCGTGAAATGATCCGGGTGAAAGCTTGTCCGCATGCCGTTCTCCTTCACGTATTCGCCGATTGCGGCGAAATCTTCGGCCAGAACCGGGAACGGGTCCCAGCCGGCCAGCAGCTCATGGCTGAAGAGAGGAATCAGCTTGGACGAAAAGCGGTAAACGCGAATGTCGTGCGCCCGGTTATGGCGCAGCAGACGCAGCGTATTTTGCAAATTTTCGGCGGCGATCCGTTCAAGCTTGCGAATGGCCGCTTCCCGGTCGGGCAGCTGGGCGAACCGGGTCGCCGTCATCGTTCTGGAAGGCGATGCATGCTGGACGACGGTAGACATCGCGACATAGCCGAATCGTACGATCATCGGAACAGGGCTCCATTTCCCGCTTCGGAGGCGTAAAGAAGGCTGCCGAAGCCATTATACTCTGCATAACGTGTAACATTCCCCGTACCGAACGAAAATATGGCTCAGCCGTCCCCTAATCGTCTTACCGAAACCGGCAAAAAAATTATTTCTGATGCTCCCCGAAAAACATTTCATGAGCAAGCGACGTCTGCACTTCCGCTTCCTGGGCGGTCAGCTTGCGCACAAGCTCCATTTCGACCTGCGTCACTTCCTCGCCCTGGAAGTTGATCTCGGCGATCGAAGCGATGATCCGTACGATCGCGATCGCCTGGTTTTCCGGCGTATACGCGATGACCTTTTGGCCGGTCGGGAATACGCGGAAGCCGCTTTTGACCATTTTGCCCCGGCCGTACTCAAGAAGATCGTCCAGCTCCTGCTTGGACTTGAATTTACAAACGGAATTGAATTCGGTCTGAAACCCCATCCTGACACCTCCGCTAAAATAAAATCACCCATTAATTATGCCGCGAGACAAGCTTTTGCAGCCTCCAAGACCGCAATTCACGCTAAAATAACCCGCTGCGCTCCGGCGCGATAAGAAATCCTAGCGCCGCGAACCTTACTCGACATCAAAGCTGTAACGGATGCTCCGTTTTGCTTCATGGCGCTCCAGCGCAAGCCGGATCAGATCGTTCAGCAGCTCGCCGTAAGGCTTGCCGGATTCGGCCCAAAGCATCGGATACATGCTGAACGGCGTGAAGCCAGGCATCGTATTGATTTCATTGATGTAGATGCTTCCGTCCGCCTTGTCGAGGAAAAAGTCCACGCGGGACAAGCCGGATCCGTCAATCGCTTCAAATGCGCGAACGGCAAGCTCGCGCAGCCGTTCCTTCGTTTCATCCGGAATTTCGGCCGGTATGATCATCGCCGACTTGCCGTCGACGTACTTCGCTTTATAATCGTAGAACTCGTTCGACGAAACGATCTCGCCGGGAACGGACGCCTCTGGCCGATCGTTGCCGAGAACGCTAACTTCCACTTCGCGCGCGTCGATCAGCTCCTCCACGACAACCTTCCGGTCATATTGGAACGCCTCCGCCACGGCCCTCAGCAGCTCCTCCTGGTTGCGCGCCTTCGAAATGCCGACGCTCGATCCAAGGTTGGCCGGCTTAACGAAGCACGGATAGCCGAGTACCGTTTCAATTTCCATCAAATAGAAGGACTGGTTCGTCTCCCATTGGGAGCGCGTAAAATGGCGGAACAAGCACTGCGGCAGCCCTTCCTGCGCAAACAGCTTCTTCATCATGACTTTGTCCATGCCCACAGCCGAAGCTAGGACGCCTGCACCGACGTACGGAATATCCGCCATTTCGAGCAGCCCCTGGATCGTTCCGTCTTCCCCGTACGTGCCGTGCAGCAGCGGAAAAACGACGTCAAGAGGACGGCCGTCCTCCTCCCCTGCCGCGGTGAAGATCGGCGAGATCGCATGCTGCGAAGCTTCTCCGGTCTGTCCGTCGCCGCCATCCGGCAGCGATGCAAACGTCAGTTCCGCTTTGGATGCAACAGGCGCGGCGAGCGCAGGCCCTTGGCGCCATTCGCCCTGCTTCGTAATATAGAACGGATGAATTTCATATTTGGCATGGTCAAACGCCTTAATAACGGCCAGCGCGGTTTGCAGGGATACGTCATGCTCCCCCGATTTGCCCCCGTACACTAGTCCAACCCGGATTTTCTTCGTCATCGGTGCTCCTCCTATAGGGCTTTCCGGCGGAAAGCCCGGCGATAGTTATTTTTCTCTATGCAAATAGCGCGATTGACGCGGCGGGGTACGCTCACATCCTGTCGGCAATATGATAAAAGCTGTATTTGGTTTGCTCGGTCCACGCGTAGGAATCGCGATAATCCCAATACCGGTGGCGGCTGTCAACCGTATGAGCGTTTACTAGTGGCATGCCCTCGCCGTCAAATGCCGTTACGATCGTGCTGTGCTGATACGGACCGCCCTCCCAGCTGTAGCTGACGACGTCCCCGAGCTCCAGCTCGCGCGGCGAATCGACCGCTTCGGCGCTTAGTCCGACGCGGCTCTTGGAGCCCAAATACCGGGCCAGCGAGTTGGCGACCGCCCAGCTGTAGCTCCACAGCTCCTGGTACCCGAACTTGCCGCGGTACCACCACCCCAAACCTCTTTTTCCAGTATAGTTCATTGGCGCTCCGCCTGCAAAGATGCACTGCGATACGAAGCTCGAGCAATCCACCTCGAAATGCTCATACTGCGGATTCGCTCCATTCCACCATGTGTCCGCGTATTGGCGGACTTTTTCCCGGTCGTACGTCATACGCCGCTCCTGCGCCTCCAAATGCGCGTACACTTGACGTTTGTTTATAAACGGGGTGGATTTCACCACCGTCAAGTCATCCGGTTCCGCTCCAAAAACATCCGAATAGGAATCTCCCGTTCGGGTCCTGGCGAAATCTCCCGGACCTGCCCCCGAATCCCACGGCCTCTCTCCGTTATCCGCAAGCTCCTTGTCTGCCTGCAACCACTTGCCCGAACGGTCATCCTCCGTTTGCAGGGAGATGACCTCCGCAATGATCCAGCGCCCGTTCCGAAACGACAGCTTGATCCGTTCGCGTTCCGAACGGTCTTCGCGGCTCCGTCTGCCTCTGCATTCGTAAATCATCATCCGGTTCATGGCGATATCGACATACAAATTTCCTTCGGTTTCTTCCAGCGACAGCAGCTTCAGCCTTGTTTCATGGCGCAGCGGCTTCAAATTCCGTTCCATATGCAGCAGCATCGTCCGGCTTACCCTGCGGTTCAGCCTATCCGCAAACGCTTCGTCGCGTACCAGAGACAGGACGGGAGCAACCGCATAATCAAGCTCCATTTGGCTCCGGTTGTGCACATAATCGTAAAGCACCGTTTTCCAGCTCACAAAAGGCACCTCCTTGGCGTTTGGGCAGCATGACAGGCAGGACCGCGCAAGCGACCTGATCATTTCTAAACCATATGAAACCGCGGCGCAAAAAATGTTTAGTTCACTCCGCTTCAGGGGAAGCTATGCTCCGATGCGTGCAGACCCCCAAAGCCTCCGTAAAATGGAAGGCCGCCGATCGCAAGCGCTGAACCGTTCCAAAAGGCTTGCCGCAGCCCGGTTTCAGACGAAAAACCGCCTTCGCAGCAGGTGAAAAGGGGGTTTACGGAACAGCCGTAAAACGGTATACTTATAGTATGGAAATTTGAAATTCAGTTTCATCTGTTGAAACAGCAACGATTTCAAATGACTTCATTTCATAAGGAGGCCAATTGAGATGCCAAAGAAAGACCATTTTTCGGTTAAAAGCTCGCTGGCGGTAAACGGCAAAGATTACGTCTACTACAGCCTGCAAGGTCTTGAAGAAAAAGGACACGGTGACATTTCCAAGCTCCCTTTTTCCATTAAAGTACTGCTTGAAGCAGCGGTTCGCCAGTTCGACGGCAGAGCCATCACAAACGAACATGTCAAACAAATCGCCGGCTGGGCGACCGGACGCGACGATAACAAAGAAATTCCATTTATTCCGGCACGTATCGTATTGCAAGACTTCACCGGGGTACCGGTTGTCGTCGACCTCGCCGCGATGCGCGCAACGATGAAACGCACAGGCGGAGATCCGAAGCGGATCAACCCGCTCGTACCGGTCGACCTTGTTATCGACCACTCCGTAATGGTCGATGCGTTCGGCTCCAAAACGGCGCTTGAAACGAACATCAACCTCGAGTTCGAGCGCAACGAAGAGCGTTACCGTTTCTTGCGCTGGGCGCAAACGGCGTTCGATAACTTCCGTGCGGTTCCTCCGTCAACGGGTATCGTTCACCAAGTTAACCTGGAGTACCTCGCTTCCGTCGCTGCAACGAAGAACGCAGACGGCGAAACCGAAGTGTATCCGGATTCCCTAGTGGGTACGGACTCCCATACGACGATGATCAACGGTCTCGGCGTTGTAGGCTGGGGCGTCGGCGGCATCGAGGCGGAAGCCGGCATGCTCGGACAACCGCTTTACTTCGTTGCGCCTGAAGTTATCGGCTTCAAGCTGACCGGCAAGCTGGCGGAAGGCTCGACCGCTACCGACTTGGCGCTTACGATTACGCAAATTCTTCGTAAAAAAGGCGTTGTCGGCAAATTCGTCGAGTTCTACGGCTCCGGCCTCAGCAACATCAGCCTGGCCGACCGCGCGACGGTTGCCAACATGGCTCCGGAATACGGCGCTACGATCGGCTTCTTCCCTGTCGACAGCGAAACGCTGAACTACCTGCGCGGCACCGGCCGTGAAGAAGAGCAAGTTGCGCTCGTTGAAGCGTACTATAAAGCACAAGGCATGTTCCGTACCGACGAAACGGCCGATCCGATCTTCACCGACGTGATCGAGCTCGACTTGTCTACGGTTGTGCCAAGCTTGGCCGGTCCGAAGCGTCCGCAAGACCGTGTAGAGCTGACTGCGATGAAAGAATCGTTCAACACGATCGTCCGCAACCCGATCGACAAAGGCGGATACGGCCTGAGCGAAGAGAAGCTCGCCGAAACCGTACAAGTCGAGTACGCGAACGGATCCGTTCCGATGAAGAACGGCGCTGTCGTGATCGCGGCGATCACAAGCTGTACGAATACGTCCAACCCAAGCGTTATGGTCGCTGCAGGTCTCGTAGCGAAGAAAGCCGTTGCGCTCGGACTCCAAAAACCGGCATACGTGAAGAGCAGCTTGACTCCAGGCTCCCTTGTCGTTACCGAATATCTCACCAAAGCAGGCCTGATCGAGCCGCTTGAAGCGCTCGGCTTCCACGTTGCAGGCTACGGCTGCGCAACTTGTATCGGTAACTCCGGTCCGTTGCCTGACGAAGTAAGCAAAGCGATCGCCGACAACGACATGACCGTTGCAGCCGTTCTTTCCGGTAACCGGAACTTCGAAGGCCGCGTTCATGCTCAAGTTAAAGCCAACTACCTGGCTTCGCCGCCGCTTGTCGTCGCTTACGCGCTGGCAGGAACGGTCGACATCGACCTGACGAAAGAGCCGATCGGCTACGACGGCAGCAACAACCCGGTATACCTGAAGGACATTTGGCCTTCCAACCAAGAGGTTTCCGAAGCCGTGAGCAGCTCGCTGAATGCGGACATGTTCCGCGAAAAATACGCGAACGTATTCCGCGCCAACGAGCGTTGGAACGCGATCGACGTACCGGAAGGCGAACTGTACGAGTGGGACGAAAAGTCCACGTACATCGCAGAGCCTCCGTTCTTCAAAGATCTCGGCACGACGGTTGGCGATATCGCGGAAGTACACGGAGCCAAAGCGCTTGCGCTTATGGGCGACTCCGTAACGACCGACCATATCTCCCCTGCCGGCAATATCAAAGCCGACAGCCCGGCCGGTAAATACCTGATCGAGCACGGCGTGAAGAGAGAAGACTTCAACTCGTACGGCTCCCGTCGCGGTCATCACGAAGTTATGATGCGCGGTACGTTCGCAAACATCCGGATCCGCAACCAAGTGGCACCGGGAACGGAAGGCGGCGTAACGACATACCTGCCTACCGGCGAAGTGATGTCGATCTACGACGCATCGATGAAATACCAAGAGCAAGGCACGCCGCTTGTCGTTATCGCAGGCAAAGAGTACGGAACAGGCAGCTCCCGCGACTGGGCGGCGAAAGGTACGTTCCTGCTTGGCGTCAAAGCCGTTATCGCGGAAAGCTTCGAGCGTATTCACCGCTCCAACCTCGTCGGCATGGGCGTTCTGCCGCTGCAGTTCGCTAACGGCGAAAGCTGGAAATCGCTCGGCATTACGGGAACGGAAACGTTCGACATCGCCGGCATCAGCAATGACGTGCAGCCAGGCCAAAAAGTGACCGTCACCGCTACCCGCACCGACGGATCCAGCTTCACGTTCGAAGTCGTCGTACGCCTCGACAGCTTGGTCGACGTGGACTACTTCCGCAACGACGGCATCTTGCAAACCGTTCTGCGTCAAATGATCGCAAACAAATAAGCTGCATCCGCCTAACGGCAGAGCGCAGCACGGCCCGGCCCCGCAGCAGATTCCTGCTTCGGGGCCGGGCTTTTTTACACGCCTTCGCCGATCAAATGCGACGAATTTGTTGCCTTATTTAGTCACGCTTGTCTATATAGACGAATGTTTGCTTCTGAACAGCGAGTATTTGTGCTGCTTCACGTGATATATGGTGGAGTAGAGCGTAAAGAAGGAGTAGAGCTTAAAGAACGGGGAGCAGGCTCTTTTACCTGCTCTCCGTTCTTCGCGTTACGTCCAGAAAGTCAGCGAGCTCCGCGTTCACCAGCTCCGCCTGCTCGGCGATCAGACAGTGCCCGGCACGGGACACGATGACGGTCCGGACATGAGGGAGAACGGACGCGGCGGCTTTAGCCGCTTTATCGGCATCGTAGATCACTTCCTCCGCCCCCGCCAGGAACAAGACGGGCGTCTTCAGCCCGTTCCACGCCTCCTTCGGGAATACGCGAGGAATAACCTTCATGCGTATCCGGCAGTGCGTGTACGCTTCGATGATTTGCTTCATGACGACCGGATGCAGCTCGCCTCCCTTTGCGCAAAACCATTGCCATGCCCGCTCGATCCGCTTCGGCTTCGGAAGCAGCAGCGCCGGATAGACGCGCCTCAGCATCTTGAGCAAGGGCATCGGCAGAAACGTGCCGACCGGCGCCAGAAGCGCCAGCCGCTCCACGCGTTCGGGTCTCGCGAGCGCATAATTCGCCGCCAGCCAGCCGCCCATCGAGTGCCCGATCAGCGCGGCCCTGTCCGCGCCGGCCGCCTCGAACAGTTGGTCTATCCAGTGCGCGCAATCGCCGGCATCCCGCAGCGGGCGGGTCACCGTGCTTCGGCCGAAATCCCCGGGCACGTCAACGCAGTACGTACGGTAAGCTTGCAAAGCAGGGATCGTAGCGTACCATAGGCCGGAGCTGCCCGTCATGCCGTGCAGCAGCAAGACCGTCTTGCCTTCGGCCGGTCCGCTGGCGATCACATGGCAGCGGCCGTAATCGGTCTGCCACTCGAGCGTCTCGTAAGGAACGCTCCACAGCTTCATCGTTTCCTCGTAAGCCTGCAAAAACGCCTCGCGGCCTTCGCCGCTTCTGAAAACCGCGATTTCTTCGCCCATCGTTCCTTCCTCTCCCGGCGCCCTCATCGGCCCGCCTTTTCCCTTCCCAGCGCCGTCTCCAGTACCCGGACCATAAAGCCGAACTGCTCCCTCAAGCCTATCCTTTCATGACCGTTCAAGATGGCCTCCATAAACACGCCGTCCAGAAACGAGACCAACGCATGCGCGACCGTATCGGCCTGCTCCTTCGGCGCGAATTCGCCGCGCTCGATTCCCTGCTGAAGCAGCTTACGAACCGCTCCGTGAACCGCCTTATACCTCTCCTCCTGCAGCGCCTTACGCTTGTCGTCACGGCGCCCGGCAATGAAAAATTCATACATGACCGGGGCGAGTCCGTCCGCCGCCTTCTCCGCGCGCTTCCGCTGCCCTTCCATAAAGAGCTCCAGCGCTTCCCACGCCGTACGCCGCTCCGCCTGCGCGAAATCCGGCTCCATTTCCGCATAGCGGCGCTTCAGCAGGTCGTAAAACAGCTCTTCCTTGTTCTTGTAGTACATATAAACGCCGCCGAAACTTTTGCCCGAAGCCTCTACGATGTCCTTCATCGTCGTCGCTTCATAGCCCTGGCGCAGCAATACGCCCTCTGCGGCGGACAAGATTTCCAGCCTTTTGGCATGCCTGTGCTCTTCGGTCACCTTGGGCATAAGACATTCTCCTCCTTTCCTAGCCTGACGTTCGGATGTGCCCTTTTGAAAAAGCCCCATCCTGCAGCTCTCTATCCAACTTTGCCGGAAAACCGCTTAACGGATTTGGAAGGCGTTATTCGGGCGCATTTAGCCATTTTGTTCCCGATAGAGGACTTTCAGGTGCCTATTGCGGCTTTCCCCTCATTCGCAATGCGATACGCCATCATATAGAGCCTCCAAAATCCGTTATTCCGATTCAGCACACTCGCTAAAAACGAATAACGACTTGAAAATCCGCTTTTTCGCATCGACCTGCTTACCGGTTTCACATGATTAGCACGCTAAAACTGAGGCTATTTTCAAACACAAAAAAAAACGAGAAGGCTCTCTTTTATAATAGCGAGAACCTTCTCGTTTTACAATACTAGCGGGTAAAGCTGTCTTCGCCGCCGTCCTACAGCTTTCTAAGCAGCACCGATTCGACGGAATGATCCGCCTGTTTCTTCAGGATGAGGTGGGCCCGGTATTTCGTCGGCAAGATGTTCGCCCGTAAATTAACAAGGTTAATTTCTTTCCAGATGGTCGCGGCCATCTCTTCGCCTTCTTCCTTCGACATCCCGGCGTACCGCTTGAAATACGAATCGGGCTTGCGGAACGCCGTCTCGCGGAGGACATGAAAACGCTCGATATACCAGCGCTCGATATGCTGCTCGCTCGCGTCCACATAGATCGAGAAGTCGAAGAAATCGGAAACAAACAGCTGCGGCGCCGAACCGAATTGCCCGATTCGCGGCCCTTGCAGAACGTTAAGCCCTTCGACGATCAGCACGTCCGGACGGTCAACGACCTGCGTTTCATCCGGTAAAATATCGTAAGTCATATGCGAATAGATCGGACAGCGAGCCTGCGGCTTGCCGGACTTGACATCGACCAGAAACCGGAGCAGACGCTTCGTGTCGTAGCTTTCGGGAAACCCTTTGCGCTTCATGATGCCGCGCTCCTCCAGAACGCGGTTGGGGAACAAGAAGCCGTCGGTCGTGACGAGATCGACCTTCGGATGGTTCGGCCATCGCGACAACAGCGCTTTCAGGACGCGGGCCGTCGTGCTTTTGCCTACCGCGACGCTGCCCGCGATACCGATTATGTAGGGCACCTTCTGCGCCTCGCTGCCGAGAAACGTCTGTGCGGCCCCATGGAGCTCCTGCGTCGCATTCACGTACATGTTCAAAAGCCGCGACAGCGGAAGGTACACATCCTGCACCTCGTCCAGCGACAGCTCGTCGTTCAGTCCCCGCAGCTTGTCTATATCCTCCGCGGTCAAACTCAGCGGGGTATGGTCGCGCAGCTTGGCCCAGTCTTCCCGGTTAAACGCCATATACGGCGAGAACGTTTCATTGTTTGTCCGGCCTGTCATCTTCAGTCAAGGCCTCCTTCATAAAAAATCTCTTAAAAAGCCGTCCTCGTCTTCCGCATCCTTAGGGTATCTAATGGCCCATTCAAGGATGCAGCCATCCGTATAGCGGCATAAAAGCAAGCGCGGTCACGATCCCGGCGATCGCCATCGCCAGTCCGCCGAAGCTTCCCTGCGTCTCGGATTCGCGGATAAGCCGCGCCGTACCGATGCCGTGCGCGGCCGTGCCTACCGCCACGGCTATAGGAAGCTCGCCGCGAATGCCGAGCAGCCTCAGCAGCTCGGGGCCGATCATGCTGCCGAGCAGCCCGGTCAGCACCGTAAGGACGGCTCCCAGCTCCGGGATGCCTCCCGCTTGGCGCACGATTTCGATCGCGATCGGGCTTGTCGCCGACTTCGGCATCATCGTCGCCATCAGCTCCCGCGTGCCGCCGAGCAGCCAGACGAGAAAGCCCGCGCTGGCGATCGAGCTGACCGAGCCGACCGTAACGGCGGTCAGCACGGCGGCCGCGTGACGGCGGATGCGCTCGGCTTGCTTGTATAGCGGAACGCCGAGCGCTACGGTTGCCGGACCCAAGAAGAAGGCGATCAGATCGCCGCCTTCGCGGTACGATTCGTACGGCACATCCAGAGCGAGCAGCAGCGCAATGAGTGCGCCGGCGCAGACGAACAGCGGGTGCAGCCATTTCCAGCGGCGGTGCAGCCGCTGCGCAGCCGCATAGGCCAGGACGGTTATGGCGACGCCGAACAGAGGCTGGGCGGCAGCCTCCCGCAAAGCGGCGGTGACGCTCATAAGCTCCGTCCCTCCCCGCGTTCGACGGGCGCCTTGGCGCTGCGCTCCCGCCGCTGCATCATCGAGGCGACGCCGCCCGTTACGATCAGGCCGACCATCGCGCTGACGATCAGGCTCAGGACCACCGCAACCCAGTTGCTGCGGATAAAAGGCATAAACGCCATCGTCCCGACGACGACCGGCGCAAATAACAGCATCATATGCTTAAGTAAAAATTGAGCCGATTCCTCGACCCACTCCAGCCGGACGAGCTTCAGAAACAACGCGGCCGTAAACAGGATAAGCCCGATCACATTGGCCGGAAGCGGCACATGAAGCCCTTTTTGCAGCAGCAGTCCGAACAAATGAAACCCTAGCAAAATAGCCAATCCCCGCATCCGATCTTCTCCTTGCCCTCCGTTCTGCTTTCTCCCTAAGTCTATCAGAATTTCGCAGCCAAGAAAGCTTTTTTGCGTGGCGGCCTCGGGAGGTACCTTTTCCCAGGAATTTAGGCTTAGCGCAGCTTTCGGATAAGGGCGCTGCAGGCTAAGCGCCGGCAACCGCCTCTTGCTTGCGGCTTAATGCCGGCAGCGCGATCCAGTAATAGCCTCCCGCAGCCAGGATGCAAACGCCCACAATCGTATAGAGCATCGTAACCGAAACGACGGCTGGAAAAGCAAGGGCCACCAAGCCGAGCGCCAAAGATTGCCCCATCATCATAAGCGGCTCGATCCAGGCGCTGACACGCCCCATGCTGCTTGCCTCGACCAATTCGGGGATCCAGCCGCCGAGCACGACGTTCACCGGCGCCAGAACGGCGCCAACCGCGAGCACGAGCGATAAATACAGCCAGACGTTCGACGTCATGCCCAGCGCTAGAGTAAGCGCGCCGGACAGCAGCAGTCCTGCGATCAAGACGCGGACCTTCGTAAACCGCTTGATCAGCGGAGCGCCCGCCGCGCTGCCGAGCAGGAAGCCGATGCCGAGAAACACCGTTATCAGCGCCGAATAGCTTTGGTAGTGCTCGGGGCTAAGCTTGTACTTCATCGTGAATATCGGGAGCACCGCGAACACGCCGTTCACGATGCCGAACAGGAAAAAGCCCGCGATAATGGCAAACAGCAGCTTGTGCTTGCGAATATACGTAAACCCTTGCCTGAAATCCGCCACGATCAGCCGCATGCTTAAATCGCGTATGCGAACCTTGCCATTGGGCTGCCTCACTTCGGGAGCGAAGCGGCATAGCGCGATCAGCGCTCCGGATGCGAGAAAGCTGATGCCGTCGATCGTCACCGCGCCTTCAATGCCGAAATAATGATAGGCGCCGGCCCCAAGCCCCATACCGAACAACATGAAGAGCCCCATCACCGTCTGGTTCAGGCCTGCCGCCTGCACGTACTGTTCCTCGTTCATGATTCCCTGCAGCAAGCTCATTTCGGCCGGGGCAAAAAATTTGGATACGGCGCTTCGGATAAACAACACGACAAATGCCGGCACAAGCCAGTTCCAATGAACCGCCAGCAGGAGCAGCAGCGTCAAGCCCGCTCGTATCCAATCGCTGTTCGCCGCGATCCGCTTGCGGTCGAGGCGGTCGGCCAGCACGCCCACGAACAGGAACACCGCGAGCGTCGGCAGCGAGTACATCAGCTCCGCCACCGTCGCATAATAAGGCTGGGAACCGAACCGATCCAGCAAATAGAAGGCAAATGCCATATTGCCGACAACCGTGCCGAGCTGCGAAGCGAAGTTTGCCAGAAACAGCTTCGTGAACGCCGCGTTCTTGAACAATTGCATAGGGATCCCCGCTTTCTTATCGTTCGCTATAAGGCGTTCTTCACGCCGAGCAGCTGCCGGATATAGGCGATCAAGGCATCGATTTGGCCGTTCGCCTCCGCTTGTTCGGGGCCTACGGCAAGCGCATGCGTCGTAATGCCTTCGATGTGCGACGCGGCGATTTTAGCGATCAGCTCCAGCGGGAGCTGCGGGGCGAATTCTCCCCGATCGGCGCCGGTTTGCAAAAGCTTGGCGAAGGCCGCTATCGATTCCCCGTACCGCCGCTTCAGCAGGCCTCTTCTTTTTTCGTCGCGCCAGCCCGTCATGAAGTATTCGTAATAAACCGGCGCCGCACCGCCCGAAGCCGCCGCCATGTCTTCCTTTTGCCGGGAAAGCATCGTTTCGATTGCCTCCCAGACGGTCTGCGAGTCCTTCAGCAGCGCCTCCATGCCGCGCTCGTTCTCCTCATCCATCCTGGCCGCGAGCGCCTCGAAAATCTCTTCCTTCGTCTGAAAATACAAGTAGATCCACCCGCGGCTCATGTCGGTTTCCTGCACGATGTCCTTTAGCGTTGCAGGCTCGTAGCCCTTACGGATGAAAACGCGCTCCGCCGCATCGAGAATTTGGCGTTTGCGCTGCTCCTTATGCTCATCGGAAACCTTGGGCGACATCGGTCCCACTCCTTCGCGAAAAAAATAAATGAACCACATGTCATTTATAATAATGACACGCGGTTCATTTTACAAGCCCATTTCTTACTTAAGCTCAACTCGCATTCCGCGCCGCGCTAATGTCACGCCCCCCGGCAGCGGATAGGCTTCCCGGACATCGACGCCGTGCGACAAATGCGTCAGAATAACCCGCTTCGGCTTCGTCTCGGCGATCAATTCGAACGCTTCGGTCATGTCGTAGACGGAACGAGTGCTCACCGGCGCTTCCTCCCGGTAAAAGTTCGTCCCCAGCACCAGCAGATCGAGACCTTTCAGCGGCGTTTTCTCGTCCCCTTGCAAATTGATCGCGTCGGAGCAGTACGCCCAAGCATATCCGTCCTTCTCGAACCGGTACGCATACGAAAAACCGTTCTTCCCGTGGCACACCTTCCACGGCATAATCCGCCAGCCCCCGAACGTCATGCCGCCGTCATTCTCGTGAAAATGAAAATGTCTGTCCAGCCAAGGAAACTGCGAGCCGATCGTTTGCAGCACCTCCGCCGGCCCATACAGATTTCCTTTGACGCCTAGCCAGCGGCATGCATCCGCCCATTCCGGCAGCCCGCCTATATGATCGAAATGCGCATGCGTCACGAGCGTATGACCGATCGTTTTGCAGCCGATCGCTTCCATTTGACGAGCCCAATCGGGTCCGCAATCGAGCAGCAGCTCGCCGCCCTCGCTATGAATCATGACCGAGGAGCGAAGCCGCGCGTTCAAGCCGGACGACCTGGCTTCCTCGCACACCCCGCAATCGCAGTACACGCGGGGAACCCCCATCGAATCGCCGTTTCCCAGAAACGTGAAGCTTTCCATCGCCATGTCCCCTCCGGTCTCTCGCTGCATCTTTTTTTTTCGAAATAGGTTTCCACTCTGCTGCGGGAAAATCCTTTATTTTTCACAAAATCGCACGGAAAGATGGTATCATCTTGAAAACGGCCGAAGCCTCAGCCAGGAAATGGGAGGTAACGCAATGCAATACGCCATCGAGCAAGCAACGATCGAGCACAAACTCGTTCTCCGGCATTTGCTGGAGCTGTATCAGTATGACACAAGCGATTACGACGCGTTGAACGTCGATCCGCACGGGCTTTACGGTTACCGCTATTTGGATCATTATTGGACGGAGCCGGGACGGTTCGCTTTCCTGCTCAAGGCGGACGGCCATTGGGCGGGCTTCGCGATGGTGCGCGAGATCGGAGAGGAGCGCGGCGAAGCGGTCTTCCATTCGATAGCGGAATTTTTCGTCATGAAACATTATCGGCGTAAAGGATTGGGCGAGCGGCTGGCGACGGCGCTGTTCGACCGGTTTCCCGGCACGTGGAAGGTGAGGCAGACGGAAGCGAATGCGCCCGCCCAGACGTTCTGGCGTTCCGTCATCGGACGTTATGCGAGCGGAAGCTATACGGAAAGCCGGGAGAGCGGCTGGGAAGGCCCCGTTCAAACGTTCGTCAGCGGGGCCAAAGCGGACCGGACGGGCGGCGCATTCGCTTACCGCGCGCCGGCAGCCGCCCAAACGACCGCGACCATTCCCGCCAAGCTTAAGCCTTGGGACGAAATCCGTATCGTCGCTCCGTCCAAAAGCATGTCGCGCCTCGTCCCCGAACATATCGCGCTCGCCAAGCAGCGACTCGAACAGCTCGGCTTGCGCGTCTCTTTCGGCAAACATGCCTCTGACAGCGACGCCTTCGACTCCTCGCCGATCGAAGCCCGTATCGCCGACCTGCACGAAGCCTTCCGCGATCCGAACGTCAAAGGCATTCTTGCCGTTCTCGGCGGCGAGAACAGCAACCAGCTGCTCCGGCACCTCGACTATGACCTGATCCGCGACAATCCGAAAATGTTCTGCGGATATTCGGACATTACGGCGCTCGGCAATGCAATGTATGCCAAGTCCGGACTCGTCAGCTATTCCGGGCCCAACTTCTCGAGCTTCGCCATGCCGGAAGGACTGTCCTATACAAGAGAAAGCTTCGTCCGCTGCGTTATGCAGGAAGCGCCCTTCGAAATCCGGCCGGCGAGCACATGGAGCGACGATCCGTGGTACCGGTCGGATGCCCCCCGAACGTTCATTCCGAACGGCGGATGGACGGTCATCCAGCCCGGCGAGGCTGCCGGTACGATCATCGGCGGCAACCTGTGTACACTCAATCTTCTGCAGGGCACCGAATTCATGCCGTCGCTCGACGGAGCCGTACTATTTCTGGAAGACGACTATATCGTATCCCCCGAAACGTTCGACCGGGATCTTCAGTCGCTCATCCACCAGCCCAGCTTCGACGGGGTGAAAGGAATCGTCATCGGCCGCTTCCAGATCGGCTCCCGCATGACCCCGGACAAGCTTGCGGCCATTATCCGCAGCAAAAAAGAATTGTCCGGCATTCCCGTCATCGCCGATGTCGACTTCGGCCATACGACGCCGCAAATCACATTCCCTATCGGCGGCACGGCAGCCTTATCCGCTTCCGAAGAACCGGACGGCACGAAGCTTACCGTCATCGATCATTAACGAAGAGGAGCTGTTTACGGCTATGAGCGCAAACGCAACGATTATTTTGACCGATCTGGACGGAACGCTGCTGCGTTCGGACGCGACGCTTTCCGCCTACACGGTGCAAACGGTGACCGCAGCCATACGGCGGGGCATCCCGGTGAGCTACGCCACCGCCAGAAGCTATACGAGCTCGACCAGCGTCGTTTCCGCCATTCCTTGGAACGCCCCGATCGTGCTCTATAACGGGGCACTCTTGTTCGATCCGGTCCGCAAGCAAGTACTGGAGGGGTTTTGGCTGGAGCCGGCTCTATCGAACGCCATTATCGAAACGGGCAAAAAACGGCGGCTTACGCCCTATTTGTTCGCGCTGGACGAGACGGATACGGAACGCGTCCTGCACGAGCCGCTCGTTCGCCGGGGAGAGAAGCAGTTTTACGACAGCCGCCCGGGCGATCCCCGCTTCCGGGAAGTGGCCGCTCTGGCTTGTCCGGACTCCTTCCGGACGCTCGGCCTAACGTATATAGGATTGCAAGAGGAGCTGGAGCCGCTGCGCCGGGAGCTCGAGGATACGTTCGGAGACCGTTTGCATCTTCATTACACGAAGGACAACTACATCGAAAACCATTATTTCCTTGAGGCCAGCCATCCGCAAGCGAATAAACGCGAAGGGGCGGCCTTGTGGGCGCGGTATATGAACGTCGACCCGGCTCATATTACGGCGTTCGGCGACAATCTGAACGATATCGGCCTATTCGAAGCGGCAGGAACCCGGATTGCCGTCGCCAATGCGCAGGAGAAACTGAAGCAAATGGCGGACCGGGTCGTCGAGAGCAACGACGAAGACGGCGTAGCGCGTTACATCGCCGCGCATATGATTGGCGTCTGAAAGAAAGAACGTATTAGACAGGGTAAGTAAACTTTAACTCCGTTCTAAGGCGACGCTTACGTTCCAACACAGACGCAAAAGCCCCAAGGATACGTTTCCGTTTACCTTGAGGCGTTTTGCCGAAAATAACGAACTCTCGGAAGCTGTCGATTCATTGGGGAGAATAGGCAACACTCCTCGATAGCGGATTTTGGAGGCCTTAATTGCCGCCAAGTATCCCGCAACGGAATCATAGCGCCTTTTCGGATCGTTATTTATCGCCAAATGTACCGATAATGATCCATTTTCACCCGATAACGCCTCCAAAATCCGTTATTTCTTTAAATATATCTATTTCCCTTTAAATAACGTCCTCAAAGTTCGCTATGCCAAATGAGGGTTTCATTTTTTGACTTACATTGTGAGAATGGCATGCTTCCTACACAATGAATCGACAGCTTCTCTCGTTCCGTAATGCGGCGATTTACCCGTTCGAAGGAAGAAATAAGGGACTGGCTTTCCGCTCATTCCTCATTAAAGCGCCGTCCTGCACATTCTTTTTCAGCAGACCCGCTCCCGACAATATCCTCATGAGATAGAAAAAAGGTACCGTCTCCTCCATTTTCTTAAGGGACAGTACCTTTCTAGAAGCTTGCGGTTATTTGTTCGTTACGGATTGATCAGCTTCCCGTATCGAAGGAAGCGTTCCAGGATCGTCACCGCTTCGGCGCGCGTTGCCGTTGCTTTGGGAGCAAGCTTGTCTGCCACCGCTCCTTCAAGCAGCTTCTCCGAAACTAGCATCGCCATCGACTCCTTCGCCCATCCGGCGATCTCTCCCGCATCGTCAAAGCGGCGTGCCAGCTCGGCAGGCTCCGCTTGCGGACGCATGTCAGCGAAAGCCATCGCCCGTTCGATCATGACGGCCATTTGCTCGCGCGTAACCTGAGCCCCGGGCTGGAACGTTCCATCCGGCATCCCGTCAACCAGCCCGAGCTCGCTAGCCGCCTGCACCGCTTTCGCGAACCAGTCGTCTGCCTGAACGTCCGAAAATACGGCAGGCTTAGAGGAATCGCCGATGCCCAGAGCTCTTACGAGCAATGCCGCAAATTCGGCTCTCGTTACATGGCCTTCCGGTTCGAAGGCGTTCAAGCCGGCGCCGTTTACGATTCGTTTGGCAGCCAGATGCTCGATCGATTGCTGCGCCCAATGGCCGTTAGCATCCTGGAAGGCCGGACTGGATGAAACGATCATGTACGTTTCGTTCGTACGATGCTTGATCAGAGCGACCGTTCCGCCGTCAGCCGTGCTTTGGAAGACGGAAGGAACGAAGCGAAGCTCCCTCGTTATCGGATCGACCGCTACTACCGTCGAGTTTCCGGGATCGATCTTGGAGGACACGGTTACTTTCTTGTAGATAGCCCCGTCCGCGAAGCTTTCCAAGCTCGCCTGCTTGCCGTTTGCGGCAGCGGTCACGGCGAAAGCAACCGGATCGGCCAAGGGGACGATTCCTTCCGCAGTCATCGCGCTGCGTTCTTTCACCGAGAACAAGCCTTGCATGAACTGCGTAGTCACTACTACCCGTATGTCCGAAGCCGGGGCGTTCAGCGAAGCCTCCAGCCGGGCAATGGAAACGGAACGGACCGGCAGCTCGACAGCCGATTTGCCCGATTGAATGCTGACAATGGCGTTCGGTACGGCAGCCTGGGCGGCCTTCAGCGATTCGGCCGGAAGCTCTACCTTAGTCCCTGCGTTTCCGGGAGCCGAGATCGAAACGATCAAATCCTTCTTCCCTTCGGCGGAACGATCCTTCAACGCTTGAAAGGCTTTGGAAAGCGCCGCCTGATCGACGGCTACTTTCGTAAATGCCTTACCGCCCTCGTTCACTTCCGAAACGGACAATACCGATGGCGGAATGGTTGCGGTAATCGACGTTCCGTTCACGGAAACCGCCGGCAAGCTTGAATCGGCGGGCGGGTTCGTGCCGCCGGCCGATCCCGAGCCGCTATTCCCTGAATCTCCCGGGTTACCGGTACCTCCGTCATCGCCCCCGTTATCCCCGGGCTCCCCCGGATTGCCGCCCCCTCCCCCGTCTGCCTTTTTCTTGACGGTGAACGATTGACTGGACAATGTTTGCTCCGTGCCGCCTTGACCGGCAATCACGGTATACGGCCCGGGCATCGCATCCGCAGGCAGCGTAATGGCATCCGCAAAAGCCCCCTTTTCGGCTTTTACGACATCGATATACAGGACCGTCCCGTCCGGCCGGACAATCTTCACCACAACCTCGTTGAACGGCGAGGTTCCGGACAGCTTCACGGTATCTCCGGGATATTTCACCGCAGCATCCAGCTTCAAAGCCGGCGGTGCCTCCGCCCCGGCCGAAACCGGAACGGACGCAAGCAGCAAAGCCGCCAGCACGAAGGAAACGACGTTTTTCTTGCTCGCCAAGGAAATCTCCTCTTTCTTCATTGGTCTAGGCTGCGCAAGCCCGGTTATTTCAACGTTACGGGCTCCGCAAGCACCGTACCCGCATTCGTCAAGTCGGCGCTGAAATCGGATAGCACCAAGACGTTAACTTGATAGCCGTCCTTGCGGTTGACGTTGAACTTCGCGTTAAACGTACCGCCCTCGGCAGGGATTTGCGCCCGGTAGGCGGATATGCTGACCGGCGTATCTCCCTTCATCAGCTGGAAGACGACAACGGCCGTATTCCGGTCGGCTGCCGGCTTAACCGTTACGGTCGCGTCGACATGCGCCGTGTCGGCTGCCAAAGATGCGCTCTCCACTGCAAACGGATGCGTAACCGGCGGCACCACGACAATCTTATCGTTCAGAGCGGCCTCGGCGTAGGCAGCCGATTCTTTGCCCGAGCTTTGGGAATACGCAAGCAGCTTGGTCGCGCCTTCCGGAATCATCGTACCCGCAGGAAACGTGTAGACGACATTCCCGCCTGTTTTGGCAGCCGAAGCAATTTCCGTAAGCCCGGACAGCTTTCCGCTATCGTCGCCCCAAAACAGCGCATACCGGTCGATGTTCCCTTCGTAAGTAGCCTGCGTGATCGTCACGTCGCCGCCAATCTTGCCCGCATTCGTATCCGTATCGGTAAACGTCAATGCCTGCGGAGCTTCCAGCTTGTCCGCGATTTCGAACGTCACGCGGCCCAGCTCGAGATTGTCGTTATTCGTTCTGTATTCCGCTTCGCCGACATAAACCGCGTCGTACTTGCCCGGCGCCAGACTCAAGCCGCTGAACGTCATCGTTCCGTCATGCTGTTTGACGGTGTTCGTTTTAAGCTTCGCGATAGCCGGAACGTTTTTGCCGAGCACCGTCCCGGCCGGGAAAATGCCGATCCAGTCTTCTCTGACCGAGCCGGTGTAAGCGACTTGAACCGCTTCGCCCGGACGATACGTTTCTTTAACCATACGAACAGTCGGATTGCCCAAGTTCAGGTCCGGATCGGTGGCCGGGTCGACAACCGGTATTTGCGCCGGAATGCTCACCTCGTATTGGGCGTTTGCGATCCAGCGGTCATTCTGAAAATCTCTTCCTTTTACGAGCACTTTATCGTCGTATACTTCCACAAAGTAACCTTGGCTGCCGGCTTTCTCCGTGTTGCTGTCCGTCCAAAGGTACGAAGTCGCCGCCGCGTTGAACATCGTTGCGTATTTCGCGTTGTACATCGTATCTTTCGCTCCGAGCTCCCAGTGCGTGTGGCCGCTGAACAGGATGGACTGGGGATGCTTGGCCAGAATCGTTTTCAATTCCTTGTCCTGCCTTACGCCGTACCAATAATTGCTTTTAAGGTAACCGTCGTTTGCGCCCGCCACCGTATTTTTCAAAGGCTGGTGATGGAAGATGAAGACCGGCTTGTCCTTGGATTCGTTCTCCGACAGCTTGGCGTCAAGCCATTTCAGCTGTGTTTCGGACAGGTACGAGTAGTCTTTCAGGCCCTTTTCGGTCCCGAGGAAAATGAAATGATACCCTTTGATCCAAAAATCGTAATAGCTCGACTTCATATTCGTGTATTTGGCGAAAAGGTCCGAATACTTGCTCCAGTCGCCCCAGCGGACGTCGTGGTTGCCTTGCACGAAATGCGTTTCCGGCAGATCGTTTTTATACAGATTGAAAATTCGGCTCAGCTCCAAATATTCCGCTTCGCTGCCGTTATCCGTATTGTCTCCGACCGCCATGAGGCCGTCGCTGTCCGGATTCAAGGCGATCATATCCTTCAGCGCGTCTTCAATGTTTTTGTTATGCGCATGGTTCTTGTTCCCGGTTATGTGCATGTCCGTAACGACTTCGAAGCTGACCTTCGGCTTCTTCGCCGTTAAGCCCGGGATCGCCGTTTCAGCCCCCGTTGCGGTTTCGCCTGCGGCAGAGTTCGAATAAGCCAGCAGCTTGGTCGCACCGTTCGGAATGGCCGTATCGGCCGGGAACGTATGGGTCGTGTACGTCGCGCCGGTTACGGTCGGCGGCAGAGCGGCAATGGCCGGTTGTCCGTTCAGCTTGCCTGCGTCATTGCCCCAGTACAGCGTATAATTCGTCACATTGGATTGATCGGCGGGGCTCTTGATCTTCACATCGCCTGCCACCTGATCGGCATCCGCATCCGTATCGGCAAACGATAGCTCGGTCGGAGGGCTCAGCGTGATGACGGAGAAAGGCACTCTTTGGAAAATGTTATATCCGTCGTTCTCCATGTACAACGCTTCGTATTTTCCGGCAGGGAGCGCCTTCGTAAAGCTCAATTTGCCGTCAGGCTGGCTCGCCGCGCTCGTATAGCTCCAAGTAAGGGAAGGGTTGCTGCCCTTCGGAATGGCCCCTTCCGGGTAGAGACCGATCCAATCCTTCAGGGAAGCACCCGTGTAGGACAAGGTAACCGGCTGGCCGTTCACGTAGGCGGGCTTATCCATCGTAACCGTCTGAGCTGCGGCAGTAGCCGGTTTACCCGGGATAGCCTGAATGATCGCCGTAAGGGCGAGCGTAATGCTGAGCGCGATGGACATCGTTTGGCGAGTGGATCTCATCGTAACCTGCACCTCTATTCGAATAGAATTTTAAATGAACTCTAGCTTTCGTTTACTGTACTTTGCCGCTCATTTTAAGACCGACGACGCCGATCACGATCAGCGACACCCAGAGCAGTTGATTCAGATTCATCGATTCTTTGAACAGGACAAAGCCGACAAGCGTAATCAGGACGATGCCGACGCCCGACCAAATCGCGTAAGCGACACCGATCTTCATATAGGACAGCGCGAAGTTAAGCAAGGTAAAGCTGCAGCCGTATAAAACGAACATCAGCACGGACGGCCATAATTTCGTAAAGCCTGCGGACAGCTTCATGGAAGTGGTGCCCGCTAATTCAAACAGGATGGCAAGCAGCAGCAGCGTCCATCCCAAGCCGCTTTCAACCTTCATGCACGAACGCCTCCAAATGAAGCTGGGCGTACGCAGACACCTTCGCCATCGCATCGCTTAACGAACGCTCGTCGTTAAGCGCCTCCGCACCGACGATGCCTATCGTTACGGCAGCCCCTGCGGCATTCCCCATCTGCATATCGCCGTTGGTGTCCCCGATTACAGCCACCTCGGCCGGCTTCAAGCCCAATTCTCGGCAAGCTTTCTCGACCATGTCCGGATAGGGCTTCCCCCGCTCCACCCGGTCGTTGCCGACAATCGTTCTGAAAAAAGGGCGGATGCCCATCCATTCCAGATGCTTCGCCGCGTCCGCCGTTTCATCGGCCGTTACGATACCCATGCTTAAGCCCTGGTTATGGCATTGCCTTAAGAACGGTATCAATTCAGGCAAAGGATAAGCAGGACGAACCTGCTCCATCTCCTCATCGGCGAGACGCTTGCTTTCCCGTGCCAGACGCATCGATTCCCCCCAAGGAAGCCCCAGGCGATATCCTTGCCAGGCTAGGACCGCCAGCAGATCCCCCGTCGACCCCATCGCTAACGGACCGCTTCGGCTGTAGTCGCTGACGCGGCCCGAAGCATCGTGAACCGTTCCCCACAGCTCGGGGAGAGGCGCGATCTTTTCGTTTCCGCGGGGAAGCAGGCTCGCATAATGACGGTACACGGATTCGCTCCAGTGGCCCCATAGACTAATAAAATCCAGCAGCGTCCCGTCCTTGTCGAATAAAATCCCTTTTACCGGGTAACGCAGCTTGTTGACGATCAAATCCGGCATTCCGATCTCTCCCGCACTTAGTTTGACGAACTACTACCCGTCTTTCCTGACCAGAAGCCCTTCCGTTCTTCTGCGCATCTTTCCGGACAACCCCATGACGGCCGTTCGAACCAACAGATTGGTCAGTATGATTAACGTAGACATGGCTGCAGCCGGAGCGATATCGCCCGAATCCTCCATATTGACGATCGCCACCGCGGCCGGCTTCAGGTCGGGTGCATACAAGAAAATAATCGCCGATACCGTCACCATGCTGTTGATGAAAAAGTAAATGAACACTTCCAGAATCGTCGGCAGCGAAAGCGGCACGGTTACCCGAAGCAGCGTCCGGTACCAAGGCACGTTCATCGATTCCGAGGCGGCCTCGAACTCGCTGTCCAGCTTCTTCAGCGACGAAGTCATCGTCAGGAAGGAAACCGAGTAAAAATGCACGATGTTGCACAAAATGACGATCCAGACGGTTCCGTAAATCCCATGCAAGGGCTGGTTCGGGTTGTTAAAAAAGAAGACGTAAATCAGACCCAGCACCAGTCCCGGCAGCGCAAGCGGCAGCATAGACAGAAAATAAGCGGCATGGCGCAAAACCGTATAGCCTCGCGATTTCTCGATGAGATACGCGAACATAAAGGTAACCAAAGTGCCGAAGCATGCAGTGCCTGCCGCAATGATCAAGCTGTTCGCGAACGGCCCTGCTCCTTCGAATAATCCCTCGTAGCGGGAGAACGAGATCGACAGGTCATAAGGCCATACTTTCACCAAGGATCCGTAAACGGCGACGAGCAGGATGCCGAGGATGACCGCCGACACGATGGAGCAAAGCAGATAGAAGAAAGCATCTCTGCGCCCATTCTCCCCGATCCGGTAAGGCGTCGATTTCGCGCTCAGCCACCCGCTCTGCTTGCGCTGGGAGATGCGGTCGATAACGAAGGAAATAACGGCCGGGATGAGCAGCAGCACGCCGACGGCCGCACCCATTTGCATATTTTGCTGACCGATGACCTGCTTGTACAAATCCGTCGCAAGAACGTTGTACTGCCCTCCCACGACCTTCGGAGCTCCGAAATCGGTAAACGTTAAGACAAAACAAACGAAGATTGCGCTAATCAACGCAAACTTCACGCTCGGTACGGTTACCGTCCGGAACGTCCGCCATTGGGAAGCGCCGAGCGTTTCCGCCGCTTCATACAGCCGATAATCGGCGCTCGCTAGCGCAACCGACAGGATCAGGAACGCTTGCGGAAACGTATATAACACTTCCGAAATCACGATGCCTGTCGGTCCGTAAAGCGGAATGCGAAGCTCGGGGAGCAGCCCGAAGAAGCCGGTCGAAACAAGCCCTTGATTGCCGAACAAGTAGACCAGCGCCAGTCCGTGCAGCATGGAGGGCGCGAACAACGGCAGCAGCGCAACGGACCGGAAAAACCATTTGCCGCGAATACCGCTTCTCTCCAGCGCGTAAGCAAACCCGAAGCCGAGCGTCACGGCGATGAACGTAGTAAGCGCAGACACCTTGACGGAATTCCATAACGAAGCAACCAGAGCGGGCGTCGAGAAATAGCGGACGAAGTGAGCCGGTCCGACAAATCGCCCGTCTTGGTCGGTGACCGCCTTCATCGCGAGTTCTCCAAGCGGAAGAAGGACCGCGGCCAGCAGCACTAACGTCATCGTGACGATAAGCATGCTTCGGCTCCAGGAGCCGGCATTCGGCTTCATTCGTTTGATCCGGATGTCCATAGCCGTCGTCCCCCCTTACACGCCAACCGCATGCCGGGCAGACGGGTCAAACCGGATCATACGCTCGGACGGGAACGTGAAGAGAATTTTCCGGTCCATTCCGACGTTTAAGGACGCCATGGCATGCGCCGGCACGTCGATCGTAACGAACTGCCGAAGCGGAGCATCCTGTGCGCTCAGCAGCTCGGCAACCAGGCGATAATGCGTCCCCCGGTACTCCAGCTCCCGTACGACACCTTGTTTCATCTGCCCATGTCCTTCCCGCACCAGCTGGACATGCTCCGGACGGATCGCTAGCGAAGCGCTGCCGTGCCGGTCCTCGTCCCTCCCGATAAAGTTGACGGCTCCTATGAAATCGGCGACGAAAGGCGTTGCGGGCTTCTCATACACGTCCTCCGGCGTACCGACTTGAACAATGCGCGACTTGTTCATAACCACGATGCGGTCGGCCATCGTCAGCGCTTCATCCTGATCGTGCGTCACCATGATGGTCGTCATGCCGAACTGCCGGTGCAGACGGCAAATTTCACGCCGCAGCTTGACGCGGACCTTGGCATCGAGCGCGGATAACGGCTCGTCAAGCAGCAGACAATCGGGCGAGAACGCCAGCGCCCTCGCGAGCGCGACCCGCTGCTGCTGGCCTCCCGACAGCTGCGCAGGGACCTTGTGGCGCTGCTCGTCCAGCTCCACCAGTCCGAGCAGCTCCTCCACCCGCTCGGCGATTTGCGCCTTGGACAAGCGGTTTCGCAGCCCGTACGCGATGTTCTCGCCGACAGATAGATTGGGGAATAGGGCATACGATTGAAACATCATCCCGAAGTTCCGTTTCCCTGCCGGCACGGCCGTGATGTCTTTGCCCGCAATGGCCAGCTGCCCCTGATCCGCCTTTTCCAGTCCCGCCAGAATGCGGAGCAGCGTCGTTTTGCCGCAGCCGCTCGGCCCCAAGAGGCAAATGAACTCATGCTTGTCTATATCCAAATGAATGTCCTGCAGCGCCGTTTGCTTCCCGTATTGCTTGGCGAGATTGCGCAGCGATAAATAGCCTGGCTTCATGGCTAATGCCCCTTTTTTTCTATTGAAATCCTCATCGGCTCCCTCACCTGGGAAGGATGCCTTCGGCATCCCGTCCAAGACGGAAGACGAGCTTACTTTTTCGGCTCCGCCTTGGACCCGTACTTCTTCTCCCACTCCGCAAGCACGGCGTCGCGATCCCGAGCCGCTTGATACAAATCGAGCTTCGCCAGCTGCGATACCGGATCTTTACTGTAGCCCTCGGGCGTTTGGCCGCCTTCCTGCTTGATGCTCAAGATCGCGTAGTTTTTGTTGTATTCCTTCATCGGCTCGTCGCTGATCGCCCAATCGAGGAACAATTTCGCTTCCGGTTTGATTTCCTTCTTCTTCACAAGCGCGTTCGCTTCCATATCCCAGCCGGAGCCTTCTTTAGGGAAGATCACCTCGACCGGGGCTCCCTTTTTCTTCTCCAGAATGCCGCTGTACCCATACGAAATGCCGATCGGCGCTTCGCCGGAGGCGGCCATCTTCGCGGGCTTAGAGCCGGAGTGCGTGTACACCATCATATTTTCGTGCAGCTTGTCCATGTAAGCCCACGCCTTTTCTTTCCCGTAAAGCTGGTTGAGCGCGTTTACCGTCAAATATCCCGTTCCAGAGGAAGCCGGATGCGGCATGGCGATCAAGCCTTTGTATTCCGGCTTCGCCAGCTCCTCGTAAGTTTGGGGAACCGCCAGCTTGCGCTTGTCCATCTCCGCCTTGTTGACGATGATCGCCGTCTCCCAAATGTCGATGCCCACCCATTTCGGGGGATTCGCTTTATCCTTGAACTCGGGCAGTACCCGTTCTACGCCTTTGGGGGCATAAGGCTCCAGCATGTTCCGGTCGTCCATGGCAAGCAGGCTCGTCGCAGCCAGTCCCCAGACGACATCCGCTTGAGGATTCTCTTTCTCGGCAATCAGCTTCGCCGTCATGATGCCTGTCGAGTCGCGGACGATGTTGACCTTCACATTCGGATTCTGAGACTTGAAAGAAGTTAAATAAGTCTTGATCTGCTCCTCTTCCATCGCCGTATACACGTTGATTTCGGCCGGCTTGCCGGAAGCCGCGGACGTCGGACTAGGTTGGCCGCCGCCTGCTGCCCCTCCTTCTTGCTTCCCTGCGCCGCATCCTGCCAATAAGCCCGTAACGACCAGCATGGCCGCCATCGATTTCCATTTCCAATTGATTTTCACTGTTTATTCTCCTTTTTGGCTTTGCTGAGGTAGTAGTTACTATTGTTCAAAAATTGTTTAATTTATCTAATATACCTCCTGTTTATTCCCACATTTCATATTCTGTACAAAATTTATTGTACATTCGTTTTGCTTTCCATGTGTCAAATGACTGTTAACTGAGCATTAAGATTATGTAAAGGCCGTTTTCGCTGCATAATTCGCCAACTTAACGGTCTTTTTGCTATAATAGAAGGGAATGATTCAAAATATATTGAACATATACAACGAATCCTAGGAACGGTTACGGGGGAAGGGAACGGTCCGATGTCCCATAGCGAGGAAAGTCAGAACGCCGAACGGCGGCTTCGCATCAGAAGCAATATGATCGAAGCCATAGCGGAAACGATGGATTTATACGGCGGCACGCATTCGTCAGGCCAGCTGTACGGCATCATGTTCTTTGAGAACCGGCCCATGACGCTCGACGAGATGAAAACGCAGATGAACATGAGCAAAAGCAATATGAGCTACGCCGTAAGAGCGCTCGTTGAATCCCAGATGGTCAAAAAGCTGGACGAAAAGCAGGAGCGCAAAGAGCTGTACGCCGCGGAGGCCGATTTTTTTCTGGCGTTTCAAAATTTCTTCTCGCATAAGCTGCAGCGCGAAGTGGATGTGATGACGGAGGCGATCGACCAGGCTCTCCCCGAGTTAACCGAGCTGATTCTTGAAGAGCATATAGCCGATGAGGAACGGAAGCTTGCGCTTCAGGATCTGCATAAGCTCCGGCATGCGAAAAAATATTACGAGTGGCTGCAGCAGTTTGTCGACACGCTGCGCCGAGGGGAATTTTTCTTGGACAGCGCCGCTGAGAAGTGAAAGCTGATAGTGCTATAGAAGGCGTTCTTTGCAAAACAACAAAAAGACCATTCGCGAGCTTCATCTCACGAATGGTCTTTTGTTGCGGCTGGAGGAATACCGATCGTTTACTGGGCTAACGTTCTGCGATAGCTGAATCCCTCATTAGAAAAATGAGAACGTCCCTCTCATCTTGGACCGCAGGTACCCTCTCCTTGGTCTCCCGAACCCTCGCCTAAATCTATGCTTCGGCAACAGCTACCCAATGCCCCTTCTTCACTTCTACGAAGCTCGAGCGTTCCAGGCCGTACGGATCCGCCTTCGAGGACTCCTGGTCAGCGGTGAACGTCTTCCGCGATTCCACCTTCGGGTCGGGAACCGGGATCGCCGCCAGCAGCGACTTCGTGTAGGCATGTTGAGGATTCTCGTACAGCTCCTCGCTCTCAGCCAGCTCCACGATTTTGCCCTTGTACATAACCGCCACGCGGTCGCTGATATGCTTGACCATCGACAGATCGTGGGCGATAAACAGATAGGTGAGGCCCAGTCGCTGCTGCAGCTCCTCCAGGAGCTTGACGATCTGCGACTGGATGGAGACGTCCAGTGCCGACAACGGCTCGTCGCACACGATAAATTCCGGCTCGATGGCAAGCGTGCGGGCGATGCCGATCCGCTGGCGTTGACCTCCCGAGAATTCATGCGGGTACCGCAGTGCATGAGCAGGGCTAAGCCCGACCATGTCGAGCAGCTCCTCGACCCGCTTCAGCCGAGCCTGCTTCCCGCTTGCTATCCGGTGCACGTCCAGCGCTTCGCCGATGATGTCGACGATGCGGAGGCGCGGGTTAAGCGAAGCGTACGGATCTTGGAAAATCATCTGCATGTGGCGCCGCATCGTTTTCATTTCTCCGCGATTGAGCCGGTTCAGCGGGATTCCCTTGAAGAGTACTTCTCCCCCGGTCGGTTCGTTCAGACGAAGAATCGCTCGCCCCGTCGTCGATTTGCCGCTCCCGGATTCGCCTACGACGCCAAGCGTCTCGCCGGCCCGAATATCGAAGCTGATATCGTTAACCGCCTTAACGATCTGCCCCTTCCCGAGGTCGAAATATTGCTTTAGCGACCGGACTTCCAGCAGCGCACGATTCTCGGCCGATCTCGCGATGAGCGAAGTCGGCTTCGGCTTCTTCTTCTCGTCCAACCGGGGCAGCGCGTTCAGCAGCCGCTTCGTATAAGGATGCTTCGGCGCGGAGAAAATCTCATCCGTCGTACCGGTCTCGACGATCTCGCCTTCCTTCATGACGACGACGCGGTCGCACATGCCGGCTACGACGCCCAAATCGTGCGTAATGAGGATGATCGAGGTGCCGAGCTTCAGCTGAAGCTCCTTCATCTGATGCAGGATCTGCGCCTGTATGGTCACATCCAGCGAAGTTGTCGGTTCGTCGGCGATCAGCAACGAGGGACGGCAAGCGAGCGCGATGGCAATCATGACCCTCTGACGCATGCCGCCGGAAAATTCATGCGGATACTGCATATAGCGGGCTTCGCTATTCGGGATGCCGACCATCCGGAGCATCTCGATCGCTTCCCTGTACGCCTCCGGCTTGGAGAGCTTCCGGTGCTTGATTAGACTCTCCTCGATCTGTTTGCCGATCCGCATGGTCGGGTTGAGCGAAGACATCGGGTCCTGAAAAATCATTCCGATATCGCGTCCTCGGATCTGCTCCATCTCCAGATCGGTTTTGTAAGCCAAATTCTGGCCTTGGAACAGAACCTCTCCGCCCTTCACCATAGAAGGCGGCGAAGGCATCAGACGCATGATCGTACGCGCCGTGACGCTCTTGCCGCTGCCGGATTCTCCGACGATCCCCAGCGTCTCGCCCTTCCGCACCTCGAAGCTCACACCCCGAACGGCTTCGATTTCCTTATCACGAGAATAAAACGAGACGGATAATTGGTTCACCTGCAATAACGTATCCATATAGTCACCTGCGTCTAAGTAGTAGATTTGTGAAATATAATTTCATCGTTTTTTGGGGAGTTGTTGACTTTTATCAACCCTCATCATAAAATCTACTATATCGATCGGAATAATGCAAATTACAAATTAAAAGAATGCCAGTTACTGAAAGGGAGCGTACAAGCTTGATAGGGCAAACGATCGCAACAGACTCCCCTCTCGTTGACCGACTCGGGAACATCTACTCTAAAATGTTACTTCATCCGGCTTATCGCTTCCTGCTGCTGCTCGCAGGGGCACCCGTAACTGTTATCGTCGGCATCGTTTACCTATATCGACGCAAGAGGAACGATCATCAGGAACTTCGCCAAAGCCTGGAACGCAAGCTGCTGGAGTCCGGCTACAGGGACCGGATCTTAACGGAAACGAAGGAGCAGTTGACCCGGAAGCATCATTTTTTCAACCAGCACGTGGATCGGAAGCAGCTGGAGCATGAAGCGGAACGCATAACCGCCGAGAAGTTCAAGGAAGCTCTGCATCGGCAGGTCGAAGCTCGTCTGGAGCAGCGCCACCAGACTCCGGTCACGTTTGCTGAGACGTTCCGGATGTTGATCGATAACCCGGCGTTTCTGGCCGTGTCCTTCCTGCCGGGCATCCTGATGTATGCGCTGATCGGGATCTACGGCAATGCATATCTGAAGTACATCTTGGAGCGGCTGGTCATGACGGTGTTCGTCATCTTCGGCGTCGCCTTCCTGGTCTTCACCATCCTGTATATAGCGCCGATGGACCCGGCCGCCAATATCCTCGGGGAAACCGCGACCGCCGAGCAGATAGCCGCTTTCAACAAGCTGTATGGACTGGATCAACCTTATCTGGTTCAGCTCTGGGATACGCTGAAGGGCATCCTGACTTTCGATCTCGGCAAGTCGTTTGCCGGCAATGAGGACGTTACGACAGCCATCGCTAATAAATTTCCCGTGACTATGACGCTCACGGTCATATCCACGATCGTCGCGGTGCTTATTGCCCTGCCGATCGGCATCGTATCGGCGACGCGGCCGAATTCGTTTTTCGACTATACGTTTATGTTCATTGCCCTGCTCGGCTTGTCGATCCCTAATTTCTGGCAAGGCTTGATCTTCATCCTGAACTTCTCGATCAAGCTGCAATGGCTGCCCGCCACCTATAATCCGCATAACTGGGTATCGATGATCATGCCTATTATCGTTCTGGGCACGGGGTTAACGGCCGCAGTCGCGCGGATGACCCGCTCCTCCACGCTCGAGGTCATCCACGAGGATTATATTACGACCGCCAAAGCCAAAGGTTTGTCTCGCAGGCGGGTCCTGTGGAAGCACGCGGTAGGCAACGCGCTGATCCCGATCATTACGGTCATCGGGCTTCAGTTCGGCGGAATGCTCGGAGGAGCGGCCGTTACCGAGAAGGTATTCAATATTAACGGCATCGGGAGTTTCATCGTGGACAAGCAGTTTATCCCGGACATCCCCGCTATTATGGGCGGCGTCGTATACACCGCGATCGTAATCTCCATCGTCAATGTCGTTATCGATATTCTGTATGCGTTTTTCGATCCAAGAATCCGTTCAAAGATGAAACAATATTAGCAGGTGGCAACCGTGAAAATAACTCAACTTACCAAACATGAAGCCCGATTCCGGCTGAGCAGTTGCCCGGAATACAGTCAAGCCGGCTTCTCCTTCGTCGCTTCTCTCGGGATCGCACTGTTGTTGCTGCTGAACAGCTACGACTGGTCCGACGCGGTCTTGAAGCCGGCCGTCCTGACCGCTTGCATCGCTTATCTGGTTTTTGGGCTGCTGCAGCTAGCGGTGATGTCCCTTATCAGGAAGGACCTGCTTCGTAACGGCGAGCTGCGGCGGGCCACGCGCCGGCTAGGCTACGTGCTGCTGCTCAGTTTGCTGACCGCCAATATCTTCGTCGGGACTGCGGCTTTCCAGCTGGTCAAGCGCAAGAAGAGCGCCGCCTATACGCTGGCCTTCTATACGCTGCTTACGACCGTGTTCGTATTCGCCGTCTCGGCCTTGAACATATTCAAGCCTTACGTTGCCAATACGTTCCTGCCAGGAATGTCGCTGCTCCTGGTCGCGGCCGTACTCCAGTTGATCGCCTTACTGCTGGTGGCCCGCCACGCGGAAGACAAGATCCTGCCCAAGCGGATGTGGATCGTCGCCGTCGTGCTGCTCGCTACTTCCGTATCGGGCAATCTGTTCTCCCTGTTCCTTGGCATCCTGTTGATCGCCAAGCTGCGCGACAAAGGGTATTCGTCAGGCTCAAAGCTTAGCAATGCCGTCGAGCGCCTGTCCAGAAGCTCCACCTCGATGCTCGGCCTGTTTTTTATCGGCTTGCTGCTGGCCATCGCCGTGTGCAGCTACTTAACGTTCGATTACGGAATGGCGGTCGATAACAACTACGGTGCGATTCTGCAGTATCCGAGCTTGGCTCACCCACTCGGCACCGACAATTTCGGCCGCGACTTGTTCTCCCGAATCGTGTTCGGCGCACGGATTTCGCTTTTCGTCGGCATCCTGTCCACGCTCATCCCGGTCGTGATCGGGGGCTTACTGGGTGCGATCTCCGGTTATTACGGCCGGCAGACCGATAACGTCATCATGCGGGCGCTCGACATCCTATACGCCATTCCGGGCATTCTGCTTGCGATTGCGATCATCGCGGCATTCGGCGCCAACACGGTGAACCTTATTCTGGCGCTGAGCGTCGGTGCGATTCCCACTTACGCCCGGACGATGAGGGCGAACGTCATGCTCGTCTCTACGCTCGAATACGTACAGGCAGCACGGGCTTTCGGCTCCGGCGATCTGTCGATTCTGTTCAAGCATATCGTTCCGAACGCCATCTCCCCGATGATCGTCAAATCGACGTTGACCATCGGCGGCGCGGTGATCTCGACCAGCAGCTTGAGCTACCTCGGGCTCGGCGTCGAGCCGCATATCCCGGAGTGGGGCAACATCCTAAAGGTCGGCAGCGCGTATCTGGAGACGCATTCGTTTACGGCCATCTATCCGGGTCTGGCTATCATCGCGCTGGTCCTCTCCTTCAACTTCCTGGGGGACGGGCTCCGCGACGCGCTCGATCCGAAGGTGGAATAAGGCTGCCGTCCCTAAGAGGCAAGACATTCGGAATCCTCATTCATATTTGATCTACCTTCTACGTTTCAAAACATGCAGGGACGAAGAATGAATGTGCATTCATATATCATTTTTTTCATCAGGAGGGAATCAAATTGAAGAGAAAAAGTAAATTGCTCATCCCCATGATCCTAGGCGCATCGCTTATGATGAGCGCGTGCACTTTGACGACTAAGGACGACAAGACGCAATCGCAAGCGCCTTCGGGACAGCCGGCGGTCGACAGCAACCCGGTCGATATCGAGCTGCTGGCCATGAGCTCCGGAGAGACGGACGTTAACATCATTCGCGATCAACTGACGAAGAACGGCTTCAACGTCAAGCTGAACATTCAGCCGGACTATGGCACGTTCAAGGCGCAGCAGGACGCAGGCAATTATGACATCGCCCTGTCGAGCTGGACCACCGTAACCGGCAACCCGGACTACGCCGTGCGTTCGGTGTTCAAGACCGGCGGCGACTACAGCATCTTGGCCGACACGGAGATCGACGAACTGATTGACAAAGCTTCGACGCAGACGCAAGGGCAGTTCACAGACACGTACAAACAGCTTGAGCAGAAGCTTGTATTCGACAAGGCGTATATCGCGCCTCTGTACATTTCGGTCAAATCGCAAGCTTTTAATCAGGAAGTCCTGAAAAAGGAGTCCGTACGGCTGTCGAAATCCCGCTCCCTCCCATGGGAAGAGCTCGATTTCAAGGATGCCGCGAAGCGCGCGAAAGACCCGATCATCCTGCAATCGACGCAGCCGACCTTGACTTCGCTTGACCCGATCAAAGGAAATGACGGCTCGATCAACATCATCAACACGAACATGTACGTACGCTTGCTTAACCTGACGGATGACGACAAGCTGACGGCCGAAGGCTCCCTGTCGTATAACTTCGCAATAGCCGAAGGCAATTCCGACTATTACTTCATCCTGCGGGACGACATCAACTTCGCTCAAATCAAGGATAAGCTGGCCGTCGATACGGGCGAGCGCGTAGGCGCGGACGATGTCATCTTCTCTCTTCTTCGCGCGAAGGACAAAAATTCGGTACCGAACCACCGTACGTACACGCTGCATGAGCACATCAAGAACGCAGAGCTCGTAACCGATCCGGCTGTTCTGGAATCGATCAAGCAATCCGGCAGTTCCGAAACGGTTAAAGCCGGTCTGGAGAAGGGGTTGGGCGCCAAAATCTCCGGTCTTGTCTCCGACAAGAAACAAGCAAACAGCAAAGAAGGCAACTATCAAGTCGTGAAGCTGACGACGACGAAGCCGTTCCCGCAAGTGCTGAACTACCTGGCTCACCAATCGGCCGGCATCGTGTCCAAGAAGCAAGTCCAGAGCATCAACACGTATGACGTTGCCAAATTCGACGTGAACAAAGACATCCCTTACGGCGATCAAAACACGGTAACCGAGGGCGCTAAATACAACAACACCCTGTTCACGAGCGGTC
This sequence comes from Paenibacillus litoralis, assembly GCF_046244365.1. Classification (NCBI taxonomy): domain Bacteria; kingdom Bacillati; phylum Bacillota; class Bacilli; order Caryophanales; family Paenibacillaceae; genus Paenibacillus; species Paenibacillus litoralis. The sequence goes on from NZ_CP176395.1 coordinate 7,934,376, forward strand.
CGTACATCCTGTCTTACAAAAACGATTACGAAGCGATCTTCCTTAAAAATCCGGCTTACATGGCGGGCACGAAACACGAGCCGAAGGTTAACAACATTAAAGTCCGCTTTATCAAAGACGCCGACAGCTCGCTATCCGCGCTGCGCAGCAGTGAGATTCACCTGTACTATGGCGTGTCGGAGACGAAGTTCGACATCGTCAAGGGCGACAGCAAGCTCTCGCTGCAGACCATCCCGAGCAACGCCGTCTCGTACCTGCTGTTCAACACCAAAAACCGTGAAGTGGCGAAAAGCGCCGACCTGAGAAAAGCGGTGCTCTACTCCATCAATCAAGACGAGTTCCTCGCTTACTACAAAAACAATAAATTCAAAGCCGTATCGACGGTCAGCCCGATCGTCAAAACCGGCCTTGAGCTTAAAGCCGATGCCGGCAAAGTCAAAGAGTTCCTGAACGCTTACAAAGCAAGCAAAAAATAAAGAGTTCAAAAGACAATCAAAAGAGACTGCCTCAACCGTCGCGGATGCTGACCGGGGCAGTCTCTTTCTTCAAACACTCGCCAACGCCTATAAAAAGGAGCGATCATTCATGTCTTCTTCCGAGAAACATCCAATCAAGCTGTCGCAGTGGGACGCCCTCATGCTGGAATCGCTAAACGCATACGGTTGGTCCAAGGAGGAGCTGCTCCGCCGCATCCATGCAGACGAGTTGCCTCAGGACGAGAGCAGATTCCAGTTCGACTACAAGCTATTGACCGCATCGGCCGCCAGCGACCCGACCGCCTTCGAAGACGCCGTCTACAACGGCTACCGGATCAAGTTCAACACGCTGCGGGGCATCTCCAGCTGGATTCTGCTCGCCTTAGGCGAGGAAGCCGAGCTCGGGCTGGAGCCCGGACAAGAGTCGATCTCCGCCAAGCTCCGTGCGGAGGAGCGCGACCGTCTGGCTTCCACGCTGTCTTACGGCTGGGTCATTCACGGCGAGCACCAAGGAGCGGCCGGCGAGAAGTCGGCCTATCGCATCGAGCCGCTGCACCGGTTTTAACGAGACGCAACCCCTTTTGCGCATCGAGGCTGCCGGTCCATGCCGGCAGCCTCCTCCGAGTTGATTATTGAGCTCTCGTTCTCGTTAGTTGAATGCCAATCCCATCTGGATATACTTCACACCTCTTAATAATAACTCCTTATTCTTGTGTTTTTTATGCTCATGTGTATTAGATTACGATATATACTATTATGAACTCCAAAAAAGAAAGAGAGTGTGGAAATTTGAAGATTAGAGTAGCAAGTGAAGTAGACTATCCTGAATTAAGACAGATATATCTTGAATCACGTCGTAAGAGTTTTGATTGGATGAGTGCAAAAGAAATGATTTTAGAAGACTTTGATACGCACACTAGAGGAGAGTATATTATTTTAGCAGAAGAAGATACTCATATCATGGGATTTGCCTCTTTGTACTTGCCAAATGATTTTATTCATAATTTATTTGTTCACCCTGATTTTTTAGGTAAGGGTATTGGTAGTAAGTTACTTAATGCTGCCATAGAGAAAATGAATAAACCATTGACATTGAAATGTGTATCTGAAAATAAAAAGGCAATGAGTTTCTATGAGAATAATGGTTGGAAGAAAGTTGTTGAACAAGGTGGTCCAGGAGAAAAATATTGGATTATGGTGTATGAATAAAATATAATTTTATATTTATGAACCCCTTACTTTTATTCTTTTGCAGGGTAGGTTGAACGAGGGAAGTTGTTCAGCATTACTGCCCGTTACTTAAGCGAAAGGCTGCCGATTGCTGGCAGTCTGTTACCTTCTTGAAATAGAAAATTTCAAATTACTACTCCCATTTTTGAAAGAACCCGATCCATTTCATCAAAATGTTCATTGTCGCTTGAAGCATAGATCAAATCAAAACTATCGTCATTTTTCATCACTGTTATTATGCTGTCATCGTAATTCCCATAAAATTCGATGCCAACCCAATGCCGAAAGGAAATACCTTTATTTTTAAAATTTTCACGAATAAAATCCAAGTCGGTTTGTTCAATGGAATAGAACGATTCACAGCCGTATTCAAGAGCGAATACGGTTTGCAAATAGGCCATCGCATGGAAAAAATCGGTCAATGTTTCAAATTCCTTTTTCCATACCTTTTCATCGTAACTCATATAGACAGGGGGATTGGACCTGGATAAATCGTTCTTACGGATTCCCCAAACACAGACACGCTGATTCTCGCAATAAAAAATTAAATATTCGCTATGTTTGAAGTATTGGAGTTGCTCGGGTTTGATCAAACTATCTTGCGTATGATTCAGCCGCTCGTCTTTACCGAGTTCCGAATAATAATCTATAAACACCTGGGGCAATTCACCAAAATTACTTTTTATGGTTTGTATCTCTTCATGACTAAACCCGTTTCGTTTCGTAATATGAAACAGCTTTTTAATCAATGTAAAATCAGTCATCCGCATCACACCATATCCTTGTATAATTTTCCATCGATTGACTTAAGAATATTCCAAGTCGGTCTCCTTGACCATCAAGGGGCATGTTATACACCCATTTTACCATATCTTTACTCCACTATCCGTATATCCGTAGCATTTCCTTCGCTATCCGCTTTTCCGCCGACAAGAGAAATAGTTCCTCCTGCGTGTTCCTCTTTAGCGCTGCGCTTAATTACCAACCATTTTCCACTGTAGTAAACCGCACCTTCGACATTTACAATGAACATTCAAGGACCTCCTCACCGATTAGAATCTCCTTTTGAAAAGCGATTGGAAGTCGACCTCATTCTGTGCTCTAACCGTACTAATCCTCTCCTATCCGGGTTCACCCGCAAGAAGAAATCCACGTGCTTCCTGAACTGTATCACCATTTGTTCATACCATGCGCTTTTAACATAACAAGGGATCCGGACCGCTAGATTCGGTAAAAAATAAAAGACTAAGCAACCGGGAGCAAGAACGAGGAAACGCAAGTTCTCATTTTCAGAAAATGCTCCCGGCCAATAACGCTTCAATCAATCCAAAAAGGCGAACATTTGTTTTTGCCGTTTGCCCTTTACGGAGGTCGACTGCTACGATAAGAACACTTTTACCACCTATTTTTTGGGAGGATGGACTCCGTTGTTAAAAATGCCAGATTGGATCGTTTTTTTCGCGAGGCAGCTTGGCCGCTCCAAGGGCGCCTTTCTGCTCGTCACGCTGCTTACCGTTGCAGCCGCTCTGTGCGGGGCGGCCGCGCCGCTGCTGATCGGACGGTTGATGGACGCCATCGCGCTGCACGGAGGAGAGGGCATGCCGGGAATCTCCCTTCTGCTGGTAGGGGCCTTGCTGCTGTCCGAGTTGTGCATGGCGGTACGAACCTACGTGTCGGCCAAGACGATGATCAAGCTGTCCTACTCGCTGACCGAAGAAACGCTAGCGGCCGTACTCCGCACCTCCTCGCTTTTTTTCACGAAAACGGCGAGAGGCGAGCTTCTGCAGAGATGCACGCAGGACACGAGGGTAATCCAGCAGTTTGGCTTATCCGCGCTTCCCGGCTTTGCTCAAGAGCTCCTGCTCGCCGGCGTGGCGCTGGTCGTCATTTTCCGCTGGAACGGACTGCTTGCCGGGGTGCTGCTGCTCTCCTTCGTGCTTCTGTTTATCCCGATTCATATTTATGGCCGGAAACGCGGGATCGCCCGCAAACAGCTGGTCGCTCACGACGCCCGCCTCCGGCAAAGTCTGCTGGAAAAGCTGGATACGGTCAAACAGATCAAGCTGTACGGAAATGAGCGCAAGGAGTTCGAGGACGTCTCCGCCGAACAAGACAAATGGGCCGACCTGACGTTCAAGGAAAATATCGTCGACAGCATGTACAGAACGTTTCCGCGCATTCCGGATTCGCTGGCTCCGGCACTGGTCTTTCTGTTCGCCGGCTGGCAGATGATTACCGGACAAGCTACCGTCGGACAGCTGGTGGCCATTATCGCTTATATTCCGGCCCTTAACGCGCCGGTACGCTCATTCTTCGGGTTATATGTGAGCTTCGCGGACATCAAGGTCCGCATACGGGGAATTATGGACTATTTGCATTTGCCGGCCGAACCCGGAGCTCAGGAAGGCTTGCACAGGCTGACCGAATACCGCAGGCAGCCTATTTCCTTCCACGGCGTGCATGTTGCCGGAGAACGCGGCGATTTGCTGCGCAATCTCCGGTTTACGATTGCGCCGGGCGAGCATGTTGCGATCGTAGGACCGAGCGGAGCAGGCAAAAGCACGCTGCTCAAGCTGCTGCTGCGGCTGCAGGAACCGTCGGCGGGCGATATCCGAATCGGCGGCGTTCCCCTCCGCGAGCTCGAAGCGTCGCATATTCGGTCGCGCATCGGCTACGTCATGCAGGAAGGAATCTGGTTCCGCGGCAGCCTGTACCGCAATCTCACCTATCTTGCCGACGCGGACCGGGGGACGCTGGACATGTGGATGGAAGCGTTCGGAACCGGCGATATCGTAACGAAGCTTCCTTCCGGCTACGATTCCGATATCGGCGCGAATGGCGAACGCCTATCCGGCGGTCAGCGTCAGCTCATCGGCCTTGTGCGCACGATGCTCAAAAATCCCGATATTCTGCTGCTCGACGAGGCGACCTCGGCGCTCGATCCAAAGAGCGAAGCTCGCGTATATGAGACGCTCGGCGCACACGCAAGCGGAATCACGCGAATTAACGTCACCCACCGCTTAAAAGGAGCGGCTTTAGCCGACCGCATTCTCGTGCTGGATCAAGGCGAGCTGGTCGAGGAAGGCACGCACGAAGAGCTCCTGCGCCGCCACGGCTTGTACGCCCGATTGTGGAGACAGGAATGCGCCATGAACGATTCGGCAGCGGCGCAGCCGGGATGGGAAGGAGGTGCTCGCGATGAGCGTGCCTTCGCCGTCCGGTAACCGGGCAGCCGTCGCCGCCTACGCCAGGAAGCATTTGTGGCCGCGCCGCCTAAACCTGGTTCTGATCCTTATGAAAAATGTAATCGGCAGCCTTCTGTACATGGTACCCCCGTTCTTGTCCAAATACGTCTTGGAGAGCGTGCTCCCCCAGCGCAATTGGCATTTGCTCGCCATCGTCTCGGTGTGCATGGTGCTCGCACCGATTACCGGAAGCATGATGATCGTTCTGGAGAACGTATGGGGACGGTTCATGATCCGGCTTGCCGGACGCGGCCGGGCGGAGCTGTTTGACGGTCTCCAGCGTCGGCCCTTAGAGTCGCTGCGCGACAGGCGGACCGGCGATTTGCTAACGCGCATTCTCGACGATACCCGTTCGATTGCCGATATGGTCAACGGGCACATCGGATTCATGCTTTTTCATGTCGTGACCATTGCAGCCGGTTCGGCACTCCTGCTCGCGCTGCAGCCCCTGCTGGCGGCCGCCGTTTTGGCGATCTGGGTTGGACAGGCTTTGCTCATGACGACGCTCGGCCGGCATGTCAAGCGGCGAGCGGCCGATACGGCTCGGCACAATTCCCTGGTCTCCGAGACCGTTCGCGAGCTTGTTTCCGGCGCTGCCTTCATCAAAGCGGCGGGGCAAGAGTCTCAGGCCCTGCGGAACGTAAAGGAATGCTTGCGACAGGAGTGGGACCATACCCGGCGAGCGGTCGCAACGGATCACCGCGTTCGGATGCTGAACGGGGCGCTTAACGCATGTGCGCTAGTCTTGATGTATGCGGCAGGCGGATGGTTCGTGCTGGGCGGGAAGATGACCGTAGGCTCGCTCGTGGCCTTTGTCGCCATCTATACGTGGCTGCGGCCCTTCGGCGTCTCCTTGATTGAAATGGCCCTGGCAGCCGTGAAAATCATTCCGTCGATCGAGCGGGTGTCGGATATCGCGTTTCCCCCGGCAGCGGCAAATAGCGGTGTCATGCCGGAGGGCCCGGTCGCTCTAGCGGTGAGCCGGCTCTCGTTCCGGTACGATAACGGCGCGGCTCTGGACAATATTAGTTTTTGCGCGGCTCCCGGTTCCGTCCTGTCCATCGTAGGGCACCGCGGATCGGGAAAATCGACGCTCGCGGATCTGCTCCTCGGACTGCGCGAGCCCGTTTCCGGCGATATTCGTTTGAACGGCATACCTCTACCGCAGCTGGATACGGGCTGGTTCAGGCATCATGTGCTTTGCGTCACGCAGGATGTCATGCTGCGCAGCGGCACGATCCTGGATAATATCGTTTACGGCAGCGAGACAGCTGATAGGGAGGCGGTTCGGGATGCCGTCCGCATCGCAGAGCTGGAGGAGTGGATTTCCAGCCTTCCGGACGGGTGGTCCACCCTCGTCGGCGAACAGGCGTTGCAGCTGTCAGGCGGAGAACGGCAGCGGATCAGCATTGCGCGTGCGCTGCTGCGCAAGCCTGCCATTCTTCTTATGGATGAAGCGACCTCGTCGCTTGATCAGGGAACGGAAAGGCGGCTGCTCGATCGGCTGCTTCGGGAGCTGAAGGGGACGACGTTTATTTTTATTACGCACCGCCTCGAAATCGCTCAGCGATCGGACGAAATTCTGGTGCTGCATGAAGGCGGCGTTGCGGAAAGAGGAACGCACGACGCATTAATGGCGAAGCAGAGCATGTACCGGGAGCTGTGGTCGGAGCAAGAAATACGGAAATAAGACAAACCGAGAGCGAGTTGCATTTTCAACGCTCCATAGGGAATATTGCTGCCCCTCTCCTCTCTCGTTCCGTCAACCAAAAAGGTCATGATCGCCGTGCAGAGCAACTCGCTGCCGGCCTTCCCCCTATCGGCGTTTATTGTTTGGCATTCTTCATTCGAATCATAGAGAAATTGACGGTTGAGGTAAGAATGGCATTCCGAAGCGGCATTAACGACGGGGTGATCCGAAGCTCGATATCCTCCTCGCCGAGCTTGGACAGGAGGTCTCCCATAGGGTCGACCTTGACGGGTTCGACGCTATGCAAGCTGGTATAATAGCCGGCATCCGCGCTATAGAGGGTAAAATCATTAGGGCTAAAGGAATACCGGTAAAGCCGGGTTTCCCGGATGCGGGCAAGCCACCCCGTTTCAACGGCAATGACCCTATCGGTCGACGAATGTCCGAAAAAACGCTCGATGTCGCGATCGGCGGTATCCTCTTTTGGCCAGATGCACACTCTCGGACAGTCCCTAGGGAAAAAATAATGCGCCGCGTGAAACTCGTCGATCGCCCACACCATCGCCGGTTCGTCGGGCCGATAGTCGAGCTTTCTAGGCTCGAAAACCGGAATAGCCGGATTTTCGCTAAAATGATACAGCACGGCTAGCCAAGCCTCCTTTTTATGCGGGTTGCGCAGTAAGGACGGACAGGAAGTTCGCATGCCGATGAACGGCCCGATATGCGGGACCTCATGCCTCCTAAACATAGATAATGCCATAGTATCATCACTCCGCACGATTATGCCATGTACGAAACGGTTATAACGAAGCATTAGGCAAGCCGCGCTTAACCGTTCGCGTTTTCCTGGATCCCGTACTTGCTTCCTTCGGCCGTTCCTGTACAATTGGAAGGGTAAACCTAACGCATAAGTCCGGAAAGAAAAAGGATAATCGGTTATGAATAACAAGAAAGGCGGCTAAGCTATGGTACATGCCTTCATCATCGAGCCTACAACGTATATCGCCTTCGAGAACGAGGCGGCCCAGATCGACCAATGCAAGGAATGGGGTTTGCTTTCCGAGAAAGCCTCCAAAACAAAAGCGTTTTTCTACAAGAGGAGCGGCCAAAGCCTGGCCTGCAGCATTATCGGTTATGTCGATACCTTTACCGCAGTCATTGAATTTGAAAACGGACAACGCCACTGTATCCATCCCTCCTTCTTGAAGGAGATGCAGGCGGCCAACTACGGCCAGAAGCTTACGGCTGCGTCGGAAGAGGCGGATAGCGCGGAGGCTGAGGGCGCGGAGCATGAGGGAGCAAAGTCCGAGGGCGTAACGCTCGAGGACGCAAATCTTGAGAGCGGAAAGCCGGAAAGCCCGCAGCCTAAGGGCGCGGAGACGCAGCCGGAGGCAGAGGCCCCTTCTGCCGAGCAAGCCAAGACCAAAACCAAGACCAAGACCGAAGAACCGTCTGAGGGCAAGGCCAAGAAGGAAAAAGCGCAAAAGCTGCAGCTCCCTGAAGAGAAGGTCAAAATGACCGCAACCATTAAAGAATTTACGACGGTTCCGAATCATTTCTCCGATACGGATGACGAAGTGATCATCTACGAAGAGGTTGCCATCGTCGAGCCTGAAACCGCAATCGGCTCCGCCTGGTCCAGCCACAGCGCGACGCTCAAAAAGCTGGAGCTGGAAGTCGGCGACACGATTACGTTCGAAGCCAAGATCGCGGCGAAGAAGCTCACCAAGCATCCCGTACCTTACAAGATCAACAATCCTGCGAAAATACAAAAATCTTAACTTCCTTGGGGAGTATGCGGCTGCATGCTCCCTTTGATTTTGCCCTTTTCGCAGCACAGGGCGTTATGTTCACCCGGAACAGGTTGTGCAACGAGAAGCCGTACAGTACCCGTGGTGAAGAAATCGTGTCTTGTTTAGTTGATGTTTGGAGAGAGGCTGCTTTGTGCCCGGTAGACTGCATACTTGGCGGGGCAAGTGTGGTTCTGTTAGGCGGATGTGAGGAAACAAATGCACAGTGCGCTGCGATTTGTTAGATTCTGGTTAGTCGATGCTTGGCGAGGAGCTGCGTTGCTTCGGATGATGTCTGGAGAAGAGTCGTGCTTTGCTAAGTTAATAAGCTGACGTCGGGCGGGGATGACTGACGGAGAATTATTCAGTTTGCTCAGTGGATAGGCGTGGTGTGGGTGCTGGGACTGGCGGAGAACTGTTCAGTTTGCTGAGTCGATATGCGTGGTGTGGTGCTGGGACTGACGGAGAACTGTTCAGTTTGCTAAGTGGATAGGCATGGTGTGATGCTGGGACTGACGGAGAACTGTTCAGTTTGCTCAGTGGATATGCAGTATGTGGTGCTGGGACTGGTGGAGAATTGTTCAGTTGGTTGAGTGGATATGCGTTATGTAGTGCTGGGACTGGCGAAGAATTGTTCAGTTTGCTGAGTGGATAGGCGTGGTGTGGGTGCTGGGATGACTCGCAGAGAACAGATGTATTTGCTAGGTTGGTGCAAAGATATGCGTAGTGTATGATCGCTCCGTAGTTTGTTGAGCATATAGGTGGTGTTGAGCTTCGTCGTGCCGGATAGTTACTGGAGAATAGCCGGGGTTATGCGGGTGGCAACGGGCAGACCGCTGTGAGCAGCATCACTGGCAAAGTTAGTTTTAAACCTTCATTCCATGACAAATCGTAAATATAGTGAACCTAAATTCACTATTAGTGAAGGTAACTTCATTATTTCCGCTCCATATCGGCCTTCTAGAGGCTATAGTGAACCTAGCTTCACTATTAGTGAACTTCACGGCAAAATAGCGACCTTTGGTTCACTATTGGTCGTTTCTCGCTATTTTGAGGCCGAATACTGAACTTAGGGTAACAAATAGTGAACCTGGGTTCACTATCGCCTAGAGCTGCATAAAAAGACGGCTGGCTGATGGCGATCTTACGCTCAGCGCTTCTACCGATCGGCTATTACCGACTGCATAGCCCAGCGCTTGTACCGGTCGGCTATTTCCGACTGCATAGCCCAGCGCTTCTACCGGTCGGCTATTACCGACTGCATAGCTCAGCGCTCCTACCAATCGGCCATTTCCGACCGCGTGGCCAGTGCTTCTACCGGTCGGGCGTATCGTCGCCCTCCGTTTGCGCTGCCGCCTTGCCCAGGCAGCAGCCAGGGGCAAGCGCCCCGCGCAAGCCGGCGCGGACCGCTCCTACATCAGCATCGCGCCCATGCGGGAGGCGAACTGCACCACCTGCGGGGCATGCTCCCGCATTTTTTCGGCCGTCAGCCGGTTGGCCGGCCCCGAAACCGCGATAGCCGCGACCAGCTTGTGCGCGTGGTTGAAAATAGGCGCCGCAACGGCAGCGGCGCCGGGCTCCCGCTCCTCGATGCTCGTCGCGAAGCCGAGATCGCGCGTCTCGCGCAGCTGTTGGATGTACGACTGCCGGTCGAGCCACGTCGGCCAGTCAGCCGTCTGCAGCACATGCGCTTCCACGTTCGGCTCGGCGAACGCGACCAGCACCTTGCTCGACGCGCCAACGTACAGCGGCAGACGCGCTCCGACCGGAGCTACGCGGCGGATCGCCTGATTGCTCTGCACCGCTTGCACCCTTACGCGTTCCAGACCGTCCCGCACGTACAAGCTGACGGTTTCGCCGATCAGATCGCGCAGCCTCTCCATTTCCGGCAGGAGCAGCACCTCCGGATCGCCGCTTTGCGACATATTGGCGCTTAGCTCCCAGATACGGAATCCGAGGCGATACCGCTCCGTTGCCGTATTGCGAATAACGAAGCCTTTGCTCTCAAGCGAAGCCAGCAACCGGTGAACCGTGCTCTTGTGCAGATCGACGCGAGCCGCGATTTCCGTCAGGCTCAAATCCGTCGTTTCGCGGAAACAAAGCAATATGTCGAGGGCGCGTTCTACAGCCCGCACCGTCAATTTCGTGTCTTCCATCCGTGCCAACGTCCTCTCCGGCATGCCTACCCATGGTACTGTTTCAGGGAGCAACTGCCACGCGTTTCATTGCATGAAACTCAGTTACCGTTAGTATACCTGAAACGGACGCACAGCGTAAAGCATTCCGCAGCGATATCCAATTATTACGTCACTGACCGCCTTCTTCGCAATCAGTCCCTAACACTGTTGCTTTCCGCAGCCTCGCAATCAGCAATTCCTTCCACTTGGAATCTTAAGTTATCCAATTTTTTAGTCTAACCGCTTCTTTATACTGCAACCGGTCGCTAGTACGGACTCCTCCCCACCCTCGACCGGCAGCTCCTTCATTTGGAATCGCCCCGATGAACGATATCCAATCTTTACATTCCTGTCCCTGGCGTACATTCCGCTTCGATCGCGGCCAGCAATCCCTTCATTTGGTTAACGAAATCCGCGATTTCCAGCGTGTATAGGTTTACGGTTCCTATCTCTTTCACGGAAACGAGCCCGGCTTGGCGCAATATTTTGAGATGGTGTGAAATCGCCGGGCGCGACAAATGGGACTGCTCCGTTAATTGTTTCACATTAAGCGGGCCCGAGCGCCCGAGCGTCAAAACGATTCTCTGCCTGACCGGATCGCCGAGCGCTTGAAACAACGGTATGCTTCGCTCGAATTGCTCCAGACTCATCCCTTCACATGTCTCATAGTCGGCATTCATACCGTTATCATCAGGAATGCTCAAAAAATCCCGCTCCTTTCCTTCACTTACTATCTGTCACTTGTCACTTGTCACTTGTCACTTGTCACTCGTCACTTGTCACTTGTCACTTGTCACTTGCCCCTTGCCTCTTGCCTCTTGCCTCTTGCCTCTTGCCTCTTGCCTCTTGCCTCTTGCCTCTTGCCTCTTGCCTCTTGCCTCTTGCCTCTTGCCTCTTGCCTCTTGCCTCTTGCCTCTTGCCTCTTGCCACCTATCACCTGTCACTTGCCACTTACCACTTACCAATGTCAACAAACGACATGCGAGATCCGCCCGCTTCGCCTCCTAGTCCAGACGCTTAGCCCATCGCCGCCCCGAGCTTGCGGATATGCGTCAAATAGCCGCTTCGCCGCTCGTCTGACGACTGGCGAACAGGGCCGATGTTCGTCGTGCGGACAGGCTTCACACCGCAGAACTCGAGTGTCGTTTTCTTCATTGCGTTATGTCCGGGCTTCCCTTGCACGAGGTAATAATACCACACCGGCGTGTCCAGCGTCACAATGAGTCTGGCGCTTTTGCCCTTCAGCAATTTGTCCCACAACATGGAGCCTTTCCGGTATTTAAAAGCAAAGCCCGGCAAAAAAACACGGTCGATAAAGCCCTTGAGCAGAGCCGGCATCGTCCCCCACCATACCGGGTAGACGAATACAAGATGCTCCGCCTCCCGGATCAGCTCCTGCGCCCTGACCAAATCCGGCTCCAGCTCCGTTCTCCTTTTGTAGCCGCCGGCCAAATTCGGATTGAACGAAAGCTGGCTCAAATCGAGAACGCTAACGTCCGCCCCGCTGCCGCGCGCACCGTCCGCATACGCGGAAGCGAGTGCCGAACCCAGTGAATCGGATGAAGGATTTCCTTGAATAACCAATATTTTTTTCATAATAGCCTCCGTTTGGTTTAAAAGTTTAAACTAATGATCCAAGTATACATCCTACGAACGTCATTGTAAAGTATTACCACCCTTTTCAGCCGACCAAATTGCAAACATCCTTAATGAAACCGCGACCTTTGACCGATATAAAATCATATAGGGTTAATAGGGAACATCGGCCACTCAGCTCTTTTCACATTGCTTTACAACTTAGACGACACAAGCGGGGTGGGATGTAATGATGAAACAGCGGCTTCTGAAACAACTACAGCATTTGCAGGACGCGTACTCGCAGGTTTGCGGATTAACGATGATCATTACGGACGCGGCCGGCAACCCGCTTACCGCCAGATCGGAGCCTCAGCTCGTCACGCAGCTTTTAGCGGAGCGCTTCCTGCTCCCCGAGCAGCATTCCCTCACGCATATTTTGAAAGATGTCTCCAACATCAATAAACCGATCGTCTACCAGAGACAGTCGGGCTTTAAAATCATTATCGCCCCGGTGAAAGTAAACAACGTGAATGAAGCCTACATTTGGTCGGGCGTCATCATCGAGAAGCAGAACCGGGCGCTCATCGAGCGTGCGTTGGGACATAGCTACACGGATAACGATCAGCTCCGGGAAGCCGTCGCGCTTACTCCCGATACGTCCGAAACCCAAAAGCTCGCCATGCTGGATAAGCTGGCCCAACTGGCCGATATCGCTTCCACTCTGCGCCAGCAAGCCTCTCTAATGAATACGTACGACGAACATATTCACGATATTAACGATTTTCTCCTAAGCGACCGCGCCGCCCTGCAGCCTAGTTCGCTCATGGAGCGAATGACGCGGATACTCGAGCTCGACTTTGCCGGGTATGCCGATTATATGGAGGATGAACGGTTCCGCATTACCGGAACGACCGGAGGTTCCCTGTACGAACAGCTGAACGGAGGGGAATTTACGCTTGGTGAAGGATTTTTGGGCCAAGCCGGGCTTACGGGAACGGTTCGTCGCTGGGAGCACATCGCCTGGGATCCGCGAACGGACTTTTTTACGGAACGCGGCGTACAGCCGAGGGAGCTTGTCTGTTTTCCGGTCAAAATCAACAACAAGCTGAAGGGCATCCTGTTCGGCGGAATCGTCTCCGAAAGCACGCTGCCGAAGTACGGCATGGCCATAGGCAGTCTTCTGATAAACGCATTCACCGCCAAGCTGAATGTTTGCCTTCTGGAAGAGAGCAAGAACCAACAAATGATGCGTCTCTCGCTGCTGCTGGAAATCGCCCAAACCATGGCGGACGGCGACGATATCCGTACCATTTTGCACATGCTCGTAGATGTAAGCGTATCGCTTGTGCAGGGGACGTGCGCCTGCGTCGTGATCAAACAGCCCGGAGAAGCCGCTCAGGCGCATGTCGTTTCGAAGAAACTCGCCGCCGAGCATATCGAGAAGTATGCCAAAACCGTAGCCAAAAAGCATTTTACGAAAAAGCTGACGTCCCCGGTTCCTTACCGTTCGCCCGTCATGATCGAAACCGAATGGAACCGCTTCGTGTACGAGTTTCCTCTCATTTGCAGAGGCGAGGTGACCGGCGTTCTGGCTGTAGGCCTCGTCAGCGAGGAAGCTTGGGAGCAGCAGCGACCCTTCCTGATCGCCTTGTCGCTCCTTGGAGAGGTTATTCTGGAGCGGAGTCTGCCGGCCGTTTCCGTCAAAGAGCAGCCGCCCAATCCCGCACATTCGTTCATCGGCCTTCAACCGGAACCGACCCCGGTGCTTTTTCACGACAATCCGCTTACCCCGAGGGAGAAAGAAGTGCTCGCTCTCGTCATGAAGGGAATGAGCAATCTGCAGATCGCCCAAAAGCTGTTTATAAGCGCCCACACGGTCAAAAACCATATCACCAAAATCTACGAAAAGCTTGGCGTCACCGACCGTACCCAAGCGATGGCCAAAATGTATTCGACCGGCGAACAGCAGCGACGCGCTTAAGCCCGGATTTTTATGACGACCGGTTTGCCGCCAAGGCAAGCCGGTTTTTTGGCGTTTCGTCCCCCGGGAACATCTTGTCTATAGGAATCTTTTCCCTATAGGATGACCTCTAAAATAAGACGAATTTAAGGAAACGAAGGTGATACTTTCTACCCAGTTCTTTATGCACAATTGATATATCGACAAAGGAGGAGCAATAACGGAAAAATCCGCTTTTAAAGGGGGATTTTTAAAAAGGAATTTCACAGGACTATAGTCCTATGTTGTCAAGAATGTATGAGGGATTTACATGCAAACTTCACACGCGTTTAACATTATCCTAAATGATCCCCTTTATGATGGTATCTGGGAAAAATAAGAAAATGGGGTGCTTCATGAAAGTAACGGTAGGCAAAAAAATGTACGCCGGTTTCATCGCTATCCTGCTGATTATGTGCTTGGTAGGCTCGGTCGCTCTTTACAAAATGTCGGGCATGAACCGGGAAACCCAGGAAATAACGGGGAGCTGGATGCCCGGCGTGGAAACGATCAATTCTATCAGCTATTTAAAAGAATATGTGCTTAGCGCCACCTTGACCCATATTTTATCTCCGGACAAAGCCGCTATGGACGCCGCCGAGAAAGAGCGTACCGGACAACTGGCCAAGCTTGACAAAACGCTGTCCGACTACGAGAAAACGATTCTTCTAGACGAAGACCGCAAACAATTCAATAAGATCGTCACATCGTGGAAGCAATTTTTGCCGCTTAACGAAGAAACGATTAAAATCAGCCGGACAAACGACCGTGATCAAGCGTTTGCCATGTATCAGCAGAGCCTCGGGAAGCTCCAAGGCTTGTTCGAAGGCATGAATGTGCTTCTCCAGCTCAATCACGACGGCGCCACTCAATCGAGCGAGGATTCGCATAAAGCCTATACGTCCGGCTTGACGCTGGGCATCATCATGATCGCAGGCGGTCTCGTGCTCGGACTCGCAATCGCTTTCCTGCTTACGCGCTCGATTACAAAGCCGCTTGCGCTCGTGACGGAAAGCATCGGCGAGGTCGCCAAAGGCAATTTAACCATTGCGCACGTGGAGGTGCGGAACAAGGACGAGCTGGGCCGGCTGGCCGACTCCACAAACCAAATGCTCGATTCGCTTAAAAGGGTGATCGGCCGCGTGCTTTCCTCTTCGCAAAATGTCGCCGCGGCAGCCGAGGAAATATCCGCAAGCACCCAGGAAATCGCCAGCGGGGCCAGCAATCAATCGAACTCCGCGCAAACGGTCAACGAGCTGTTCAAGGAGTTGTCCGCCGCGATCCATTCCGTCGCCTTCAGCGCCGAAGCGGCTGCCGACGCGTCGATGCAAGCCAAGGATGTCGCCATCGACGGAGGTAAGACGATCGATTCGACCATGCAGGCCATGGCCACGCTCGAGAAGCAAATGGGGCTGCTGCAGGACGATTCCGGCAAAATCGGCTCCATCATTTCGGTGATCGACGATATCGCGGATCAAACGAATTTGCTTGCGCTTAACGCAGCTATCGAAGCCGCGCGCGCCGGCGAGCAAGGCAAAGGCTTTGCCGTTGTCGCGGACGAGGTGCGCAAACTGGCTGAACGAAGCGGCAATGCGACCAAGGAGATCGCCTCCATCATCAAAGGCATGCAAGCGAATACGGGAAGCAGCGCCGAAGCGGTCGCCCTTGCCGTTTCGCTCTCGAAGCAGATCGAAGCCGCACTGAAGCAGATCATGAGCCAAGTAAACGACTCTGCGGCACAAGTAAATGAAATCGCCGCCGCCAGCGAACAGCAATCGGCTCAATCGTCGGAAGTGCTCAGCTCCGTCGAAGCGATCGCTGCGACAAGCGAAGAAGCGGCTGCCGCGGCGGAAGAAACGGCCTCCGCTTCTCAATCTCTGGCTCAGCTCGCGGAAGAGCTTAACGATGCCGTCTCTACGTTCCGGCTTCGCTAATGCCGGAACGCCTTTTTACAACCCGAAGGAATGAAGGGAGATCGATTATGAAAGTAACCATTCGCACGAAAATGATTGCCGGCTTTATGGTCGTTGTCGTTCTTCTGCTTCTCACGAACGGGATCGCCGTATGGAAAATGTCCGGCATGGGTGCGGAGAACCGCGAGATCGATGCCGTCTGGATGCCCGGCGCAGGCTCGCTCGGCGAACTGAACGGCTATGTATCCGACGTGCAGCGGCTGCTGCTTAAATATATTTTGGAAACGAACCCTACAGAGAAAGCCCGGTTTCTAGAACGCATCAACGAATCGCTGGAAGCGGTCAAAAGCTCCCGCGCCGCTTTCGAGAAGGTACTGGTCTCGAGCGAAGACAAGAAGCTTTACGAGCAGTTTGCCAAAAGCTATGACGCCTACGTACTGAAGCTGCCCCCCATCCTTAAGGTCGCCGAAGGCAATGACTTCGCTACTAGCAATGCCCTGCAGACGGAAGCGCACGAACACTTCAAAACGGCCGCCGAATCGATCAGGAGCTTGATGCAATCCAATAAAAACAACGCCCATAGCGTAACCATGCGATCCGTCGCCCTTTTCGAATCGGGCAGGACGTTCGTCATCGTGCTCAGTCTAATTGCGACAGCCGTGGCGCTCGCGCTGGCCCTCGTGATGTCTCAACTGATTTCCGGGTCGCTCAAGCAGCTGGTCGCCTTGTTCGTGAATGTCGCCAAAGGCGATTTGCGGGAAACCGCCTCGATCCGCTCAAAGGATGAGCTGGGCGAGCTAGGAAGCGCCGTTAACCGGATGGTGCTGCATTTGCGCGAGCTGATCGGCAAAATCATGCTGTCTTCGCAGAACTTGGCGGCGGCTTCCCAGCAAATATCGGCGAGCACCGAAGAAATTGCCGGCGGCGCGACGAGCCAAGCAAACGAGGCTCAGACAATTAACGAGCAGTTCAAGGAGCTTTCCAGGGCAATCGCCACGGTAACCCATCACGCAACCGCGGTCGCCGAGCTGTCGGAAGCTTCCCGCCAGAGTGCGGAGCAAGGCGGAGCCATCGTTCAGGGCTCGATTCAGGGAATGCGGCTGTTAACGGAGCAAATGTCGAGGCTGCAGGAGGATTCCGAGAAGATCGGAGCCATTATCGAAGCGATAAACGATATCTCCGAGCAAACGAACCTGCTTGCCCTCAATGCGGCGATCGAAGCGGCCAGAGCCGGCGATCAAGGCCGCGGCTTCGCCGTCGTGGCGGACGAGGTCCGCAAGCTGGCCGAGCGGAGCAGCAATGCGACCAAAGAAATCGGCTCCATTATCCAAACGATGCAGGCCAATACGCTGGAGAGCGTCCGCGCCGCTGACGATGCCGTTGCGTTATCGGAGCAAACCAGCTCTGCCTTCGGGCAGCTTGTCGCCGGCATTAACAGAACGGCAGGACAAATGGCCGAAATTGCCGCCGCCTGCGAGCAGCAGTCCGCCCAATCCGGCAGCGTGATGCAATCGGTCGAGCTGATTGCCGCGTCCAGCGAAGAAGCGGCCGCCGCTTCGGAGGAAACGGCCTCCACCTCGCAGGAGCTCGCCAGACTGGCCGAGGAACTGAGCGATACGGTATCCTCATTTCAAATCAAATCGGAGAACGGGTGAAACGGATGGCAGACGTCAATCAAGGGCAGTACGTGGAGATCGGCATCGCCAAGGAGAGATTCGCCTTTCGGATTCAAGACATCCACGAGATTATCAAAATGCAGCAAATAACCGAAATCCCGAACAGCAAGCCGTATTTGCTCGGCGTCATCAACCTGCGGGGGACGGTCGCTCCTGTCGTAAGCTTGCGGAAGCGGTTCGGACTGCCGGAAATTCCATTCACCAAAACCAGCCGGATCGTCATCGTAAGCGATGAGGAGGCCATGGTCGGCTTGGTCGTCGATCAAGTGTATCAGGTCACTTCCTTCCAAGAAATCCAGCCGCCGCCCGAACGGATCGGCGGTCTTGACAACCGTTACATAGCCGGCATAGGCAAGACCGAATCGGACCTGGTCAGCCTGCTCAAGCTCGATCGGATTTTGTACGACGACACCATTCATCAGTGAGGAGGCGGGTTTCATGGATTATTACGCGTCCGCTTACATGGGCGTTTTCTTAGACGAGCTGGACGAACAGCTGCAAATGCTGGATACGGGGCTGCTCAAGCTGGAGCAGGATTGCACCGACATGAAGACCGTATCGAACATTTTCCGTGCCGCCCATACGCTTAAAGGCTCTGCAGCCGCCATGGGCTTCGACCCGCTCAAGGATTTGACGCACAGCATCGAGAACGTATTCGAGCTGATCCGCAACCGCGAGCTCGCGGTCAGCGCTTCGATCATCGACGCCTTGTTTCATTCCATCGACTACATGAAAGTATTGAAGCAAGCGATTTGCGACGGAACCCTTGGAGAACAGAACATTCAGCCGTTGGCCGACAGGCTCGCGCTTATATACAAGCAAGCCAAAGGAGGAGGAGGCGGTGCTCCCGGGGAACCGTCCCCTGCCGGAGAGGAACAAGCCGAAGAAGCGGAGCGGCCCGCTTCCCCGCTCATCCGCTTCGACGATTACCAGAAAGAAGTCGTGCTGAGCGCCATCCAGGACGACTTTCAGGTCATGGCCATCTATGTCAGCCTGATGAGCGACGCCGTGATGAAATCGGCCCGCGCCCTGCTCATCTTCAATAATTTGAAGGAATTCGGGGAAGTCGTCGTCTCCTACCCAGGCACGGAAGAGATACAGGACGAGCAAACGTTTCAAGGAAGCCTCGTGTTCATTTTTGCGACCAAAGCCAACCGGCAGTCGTTCATTCAAAGCATGAGCCGCATTTCCGAGATCGACACCTTCCATATCGAATCGATCAACCGTCATAATCTCGACAGCTACTGCGGCAGCTCGCCGGTTCCGAACGCGCAGCCTGCAGAGGTTCATTGCGAAGAGACTGCCGATGAACTGCCGAAGGCAATCGTGGAAACCGACGGCAAACTGAAGGTAAGCCAAACGGTTCGCGTCGATGTCGATCGTCTGGAGAAGCTGCTTAACTTCGTCGGCGAGCTGATTATCGACAATACCCGGCTGCAGCAATTCCAAAGCCGGTTTAACGAGCATTTCAAGGAGCATGAGGACGCCGGCGTGCTGAACGATATATGCAGCCATCTCGGCCGGGTCATCTCCGATCTGCAGGACGGCATGATGAAAACGCGCATGCTGCCGATCGAACAACTGTTCAACCGGTTTCCGCGGGTCGTTCGCGATGCGGCACAGCTCGTAGGCAAAGAGATCGATTTCGTCATGGAAGGGAAAGAAACCGAGCTCGACCGCACTTTGATCGAGGAAATCAGCGATCCGATCATTCATATTTTGCGCAACGCGGCCGACCACGGACTCGAAAGCCCGGAAGAGCGGGAACGCGCAGGCAAGACTAGACGAGGCAAGCTCGTGCTCAAAGCGGCTCATCAGGAAAACCAGATCGTCATTTCGATTGCGGACGACGGCCGCGGGATCGACCCGGAGAAGGTCAAGCAATCGTCGATTCGCAAGGGCTTTATCACCGCCGAGGAAGCAAGCCGGATGACCGACAAGGAGCTTGTCTTTCTCATCTTCCATTCCGGCGTTTCCACGGCGGAGACCATTACGGACTTGTCCGGCCGCGGCGTCGGCATGGACATTGTGCGCGCGCGCATCGAGAAGCTTAACGGCATTATCGACATCGATACGTCACCCGGCGAGGGTACGGTCATCACGATCAAGCTGCCGTTAACACTGGCTATCATTCGCTCGCTGCTCGTGAAGCTCGGCGAAGGTACGTTTGCGATTCCGCTCGTCAACGTGATCGAAATCGTCCGGCTGCAGCAAGATGAGATCAAGACGATACAGGGCCGGGAGGTATGCATCATACGCGGTACCGTATTTCCGCTTATCCGCATGCACCGCAAAATGAACTTTGCGCAGGACGATACGGCCGATGCGAATAAGCGGCTCTTCGTAGTCGTCGTCGGCATCGCCGACAAGCGGGTATGCCTCGTTGTCGATAAAACCGTCGGCAATCAGGAAATCGTAATCAAATCGCTCGGCCGGTTCGTCGGCGATGTTCCCTACCTATCCGGCTCGACCATTCTTGGAGACGGCAATGTAGCCCTGATCTTCGATGTCGGCGCGATCGTGAAGGAAGAAGGCTCCCTGCTCGCTTCGCATGTGGCGGAGCAGCAGGAGAAGGCTGCGAAGAATGCCGAGCTTCAGCAGCTCGTGACGTTCACGCTGGCGGACGAGCAATATGCGCTGAACATTCACAAGGTTAAGGAAATCATCAAAGTGCCGCCGATTACGAAAATGGTGAACGCTCCCTCCCACATGCTTGGACTCGTCAACCTGCGCGGAGCGCTTCTTCCCGTCTTCGATCTTCGCCGCAGCTTCGGGTTGCCCCCGGAGGATCACAGCGACGAATCGCGGATCATCGTCGTGGAAACGAACCGGCGGGACGTAGGCATTCTAATCGATCAAGTCACCGAAGTGCTGAAGGTGCCGAGCAAAGAGATCGAAGCTGCGCCCAGCCACACAGGGAAAGCCGACAGCCGCATGATCAGCGGCATTTACAAGAATGGCGAGCGGTTCGTCGTGCTGCTCGACATCGACCGCGCCCTTCGCGAAAACGAGCTGCCTCAGGAGTGCTACGCGTAAGCTTTTGGCCGGAATTTTTCTTTGAAAGGCGGTGCTAATTATGGTAATCACCAAACGCGACAATATCCGGGTTTTGTGGTGGGACAAGGATATAACGCTCAAAAACATTGACGATTTCCGGCTCGCCGTATGGAAATTGCTCGACTCCGACGAGGCGCATCTCGTGCTCGACCTGCGCCAAGTGGCTTATATAAACAGTTCCGCTCTTGGGGTCGTTGCCGATGCGGTGCTCCAAGGCCGGCGTCATCAGAAGCAACTGGTGATCACGGGCATCGAACCGACGGTATACGAAATATTCAACATCGTGAAGTTCGGCACGTTCATTAAGCTGTTCAAGCAGCTTGACGACGCAGTGGCCTACATTCAGACCTTGCCGGCAAAATAACGCGAACCCATTCATTCATAACGGAGGGCGGTCAGCCATGGCCTGTTTGCAAAACAGCGTCGTCAGCATGGACAAATGCTTGGAGGTACGGGATTGCGATGACATTCTGACAGCCATGCAAATGACGAGGACCATAGCGGAGGAACTAGGTTTCAGCCCTGAAGAAACGTTGTTCTTGCAGCTTGCGACCGAGGAAGCGTGCACGAATGCCTATGACCACGGCGCTATGAAACGTACCGGTTATTTTGAAATTCAATGGACGGCGCATGCGGCGACCATCCAGATCTGCGTCCGCCAGGAAAGCCGTCCTTTCGACATCGACCTGCGGGCCTTGACGGAACTTACGGAACGCAACGACGGCCTGCGTGGAAGAGGCCTGATTCTGATCGCCGGCCTGATGGACGAGCTAGGTGTCGTTAGCCACGGAACGCAAGTAACCTTTTCGATGAAGAAGACACGCAAACCTCCGAGCCACGAACGGTAGAGGCTCAGCCAGCAAGCCGGCCGGAAGCCGCGGCATTTCAAACCTATAGACTTTTTGACGGACAGACCAAAGCTTAGCCCCCCCCCTGTACCACCAGCTCGTAAACGCCGGAAGGAGAACAACCATGAAACTGAATATCGGCGTCAAGCTGGTAGCCATCTCGCTCATTCTGCTGATCGTCCCCGCGCTCATAACCGGGTATATCGGATACAGCAACGCCAAAGAGCAGCTTAATGAAGCCGGCGCCACCGGCCTCAAAAACAACGTCCGTATGGCCGTAGAAATGATCGGCGCCCTGGATAAGGAAGTTAAGCAAGGAAAGATCTCGCTCGAGGAAGCGCAGGAACAGGTCAAGCAAAAGCTCCTAGGCTCCAAACGGCAGGACAATACGCGTCCCGTCAACCCCAAAATCGATGTAGGCGCCAACGGCTATATGTTCGTGCTGGATCAAAAGGGCGGCATGCTCGCCCATCCGAGCGCCGAAGGCAAAAACATGTGGGAGAATAAATCGGCCGACGGACGTTTTTTTACACAGGAGATCATCAAGGTAGGGCTTAACGGCGGCGGCTTCATCTATTACGACTGGACGCTGCCGAACAATCCCGAAGAGGAAGCGCAAAAAATCACGTATTCTGAAGTCGATCCGGCTTGGGGCTGGATCGTTTGCGCCGGCTCCTATATGATGGATTTCAATTCGGGAGCGGATCGTATTCTGAAAGCCGTTCTGATTACGATGCTTGTTGCACTTGCCGCAGGCGTTTTCGTTATTTATATTCTTTCCCGCCATATCGCCACACCGATTACGGTTATTACCAATCAGGTACGGCAGGTCGCCGGAGGCAACTTGGGCATGGAACCGCTCCGGTTCAAAAACCACAGCAAGGACGAGATCGGCCAGCTTGCCTTGTACACCAACGAGATGGTCGTCAGCTTGCAAGGCTTGATCGGCCATATCGGGGATTCCGCGCAAAATGTGGCGGCCGCCTCCCAGCAAATATCCGCAACGATGGATGAAATCGCCAGGGGCAGCACCAACCAAGCCGATTCCGCCCAAACGATCAACGATTCCTTCCGCGCGCTTTCTTCGCTTATCGACGACGTTAGCCGAAATGCGGAGCATGCGGTCGATTTATCCGGGCAGACGAAACAAACCGCTGAAAAAGGAAGCAGCGATGTCCATGCATCCGTCGAAGCGATGGGACGCGTATCGGAGCAAATGTCGCTGCTGCAGAACGATTCGCAGCAAATCGGCGACATCATCGAGGTCATCGACGAGATTGCCGAGCAGACGAATTTGCTGGCATTGAACGCCGCGATCGAAGCGGCCAGAGCCGGCGATCAAGGCAAAGGGTTCGCCGTCGTCGCGGACGAAGTCCGCAAGCTGGCGGAACGCAGCGGCGAGGCGACGAAGCAGATCGCTTCCATTATCCGGGTCATGCAGAACAATACCCGGGAGAGCGTGAACGCCGTCGATCATGCCGTTACCCTGTCGCACCGGATCGGCACCGAGTTCTCCAACATCGTGACGAAGGTCAACGAGACCGCCTCGCAGGTAAACGGCATTTCGCAAGCGAGCGGCATGCAAACGGCACGGTTCGGCCAGGTGCTGCAGGCCGTCGAGGCGATAGCCGCCTCCAGCGAGGAAGCCGCCGCCGCAACGGAGGAGACGGCATCCGTCTCTCAATCGCTCGCTCACCAGGCCGAGCAGCTTAACGAAAGGCTGTCCGCCTTTAAAGTAAGGTAGTTTTATAGGAACGCGTTCGCTTCGCCCAGCTTCGCATCCAAAGGGCGCTGTCCCAGAAGGTACCGAATCAACCAGTCCCAAAATAGGAACGAAGGGGCTGTTCCAAAAGGGTAGAGCGGAATGGGCCAGTCCCAAAATTTAAATAAATAAGCTTCCAAAACCACTGCCAAAGTGGGGATGGAAGCTTATTTGTTTGTTAATTTAGCACTCTAAGTGGGACGTGAAAATGGCAAAAATGACTTTTGGGACAGCCCCTTTTTAGGTGACAGCCAACACCTTATTGCCTCACCGCGCGCTGAGCGCTGCGCTCGGCTCAAAAAACAGAATAGAAAAATTCATTCGAGCAACGATATGCGTCATATCCTCGCCGAATTACTTTGTAGTTCAGATGTGATTCAAAGAGATACAGATGTTTATGATCTAGCCTTTGCGACTAGACGACCTGGTTCGCATAACATCCATATTTATATCATACGCCTTTCCCCCTGCGCGCTTGCGGCGTTGCACGGCTTCGGTCAGACCACATGCAGCCGCATGATGAGAGCTAATCTTTTCACAGACTATCGATCGAGCTCGTTCTCGGAGTACCGAATAGCAAGCTTGTGCTAACTGGAAAACATGCTGTTCATTTCCCTATTTTGAGGATTGTTTTCCCCACTAACTGGAAAACATGTCGTTAATAAAGCTGCATATCGGCTTTTTCGCGAAGATACCGATAAAATAACTGGAGGTTTTCTAGTTAGATGCTTTTCTAAAGCCATTTGAACGAAACAACTGGAGGTTTTCCAGTTAGACGGTGTATCCAGACTCGGCCATGGCACCCGGTCAAGCGGATAGCCTTCCCTCGTTAGCCGGCTCATGCTTCGGCAGCATAATCTTGGGAGGTAATATTGAACTCGTACCGGGCAAGGGTATTGCGCCGGCCGGGAAGCGAACCCAAAATTACCGCCGCTTCTAAAACGGTCATCTGCTTGAAATAACGCCCCCAAGAAGCTATCGGATCATGCGGAAATAAGGGCTACATTGGCGTTAGCGGATTTTCGAGGCGTTATTTGTCACGAAGAACCTCCTCCTTAAAGCATAGCGCCTTTTCAGGCCGCTATTTCCCCTAAATGTGCAGATTCCGTTCCATTTTACTTCATTTATCAAAAATAGCTCCTTCAAAATCCGCTATCCCTTTTGAATACCTCTCAGCCGTCGCTTTCCGGACGCTTACCGATGAAGCAGTCGTCCGTCCGCCCCTTGCCCTCCCTCTTCATCCGGCAAAGCCTCGTTAAACAACCGCAGCAGCTCCTCCTCATCCGCCAGCCCGGCAAAATAAAGCTGCAAGCACTCCCCGAGCCGAAACAGCTGTTCCCCGCTCAGGTTGATCCGGTCGCAGGACGCCACATACGGGGTCATTTCCCTATGCAGCTCCAGACGGGACGGCTTGCGGGGGAGTTCCACCTTTTCGTATTCGGTAACCCACTTGCTGGCGGGCAAGCTGAACGTATGCTTGCGAATGTGCGTCTGGGCAGCGTCGGAGGCAAGAAAGTCAGCCAGGCACAGCGCCGCCTCCTTCTGCTTGGAATGAGCGCTCACGGCAAGGCCGGTAGCCAGCAGCAGCGTTTCTCCGCCCTCCAGACGGGGAAGCTGGGCGATATCGTATTCGAATTCCGCATCCTTCAGTTCATTCAGCCTGTAGTAGGTCGTCAGAATGACCGATACCTTCTGCTGCATAAACAGCTTCTCCGGCGAATAGTCCCCCATCGCCATAGCCAGAGGAAACATGCCTTCCTCGTGAACCAGCTCACGCAGCTTGCGCAGTCCGGACAGCGCCCCGGGTCTTTCCGGAAGCAGCTTCCCGGAAGAATCCCTTTCGAAGCGGACTCCGTTCTGCAGCATGAAGACAGGCCACCTCCGAATCGAAGAAAGCTGAAAAAACATCCCGAATCGGCTCGGAGCCTTCAACTGGCGCAGCAACCCGGACAAATCGTCCCACGTCCAGCCGTTAGCCGGACCGTACAGCCTTTTCTCCCGCAAATGCGCGGCGTTGTAGCACACAATTACCGGGGAATAAACGAACGGCTGGGCAAGAAGCATGCCCGCCTCGTCCGTTTCGAACATGGTGCGAACGAACGGATAGACGTCTTCCTTGCACGCCGTTTTTTCAAGCAGCTGCTGAGCGCCCGTTTCCCGCAGACGCATCGAATCTATGTCGCTGACGGTAAATACATCCAGCATCCCGAGGCGAAGGAGGCTTTCGATGCCGCCGTCGTCCTGAGGAAGCTCCACGATCTCGACTTGAATGTGCGGATGGCGGTCATGAAACAGGCGGAGGAGCTCCTCCATGCCGGTTTCCCGGATTAAGGAAGGGGAAACGCCAAAACGCACGGATGCCTGCTCCATTTGCACGGCTACCTGCGTGCCGACGCGAGGGATTTTGACGATCATCCCTTGCTCCAGCAGTTGATCGAGCACCTGCCTCACGGAATTTTTGCTTAACCGATACTGCTCGCTCAGCGTCGTTTCCGACGGCAAAAAATCTCCTGGTTTATAGCTGCCTGTCATAATTTCTTGACGAATGGACGCCATCATCGATTTCATTCTCGCGTGAAAAGTACCACGGTCCGGTCTGGTCATCGTAAGCTCGCTCCCCGTCTATGTTCCACCATAGAATCATTGGTTTTTATCTAGTATACAAAAATGCGAAAACATTATCTACCGTCATAAAAACGCGCTTTTTCAGGGAGAAAAAGAGGGAGAAGAGTGACTGGATTTATTTCCCAACAAAAAAAAAGGCTGCGCCGTAAGCAACTGATTTGCTCTACGGCGCAGCCTGTAATCCGATAACCTATTCTTTGATGAGTGACAGAAACTCCGAGCGCGACGCGGCATCCGTACGGAAAATACCGCGCACCGCCGAGGTAACGGTTTTGCTGCCCGGCTTTTTTACGCCCCGGGAGCACATGCACAAATGCTCGCCCTCCACCACGACCATGATGCCATGGGGCTTCAGCACATCGTCCATAATATCCGCGATTTCGGACGTGATTCGCTCCTGTACCTGCAGCTTGCGGGTTACCGCTTCGACGAGACGGGCGAATTTGCTCAATCCGGCAATTTTGCCGCTAGGGATATATCCGATATGCACCTTGCCGAAAAATGGCGCCATATGATGCTCGCATTGGCTGTAATAAACGACATCCTTAACGATGACGAGCTCTTCGTGCTTCTCGTCGAACGTAACGCCCAGCACCTCGCGCGGATCCGCGTCATAGCCGCTGAAAATTTCCTCGTACATGCGCGTCACCCGGGCCGGCGTTTCGAGCAGCCCTTCGCGGTCGACGTCTTCCCCGATCAAACGCAAAATTTCCCTGACATGCTCTTCGATCTTGGCCCGGTTCTCTACGACTCTCTCATTGCGATATTCTTTCGCAGGCATGGTTTCAACCTCCACTCTAGATCTCTATAACTCCTACAACGCCTTGCCCGCAGCGGCATATTCCGCTCTAGGCTCGGGCGCGCCAAGAAAGTGAAGCATCATTTTCAGACTGTGGCGCATCGGCTCGCTATTGGTATATCCCTTTGTCAGCAGGATGCTTCCCTGAAGCAGCGCTACGATGGAGGCCGCCGCTTCCTCCGGCTCCAGGCCGTTCAGCGACAACTGCCCGCCTCGAACCGCTTCGGCCAGCACGGACGTTATCCGCTTTTCCGTGTAATGGAAAAACTCGCCGACCTTCGCCCGCATGCTTTCATGCCGCTCGCCAAGCTCAAGGGCCAAATTGCCGAACAGGCATCCCCGCCGGCAGTCGTGCTTCTCGCAATAGTCGATCATATGCAGGAAGAACAGCCTAAGCCGCTCGCGAACGTCCAGCTTGGCCGCATCAAGCGTCGGCACGATCATCGTGTCGATCAAATCCGCCATTTGGCGTTCGACAACCTGCAGCCCGAGATCGTCCTTGCTTTTGAAATGATAATAAAAATTGCTTTTGCAAACGCCGCTACGGCTCAAAATGTCTTCCAGTCCCGTCGCCTGAAACCCGTTCAGATGAAAGAGCTCTGCCGCGGCGACCAAAACCTTCTCCTTGTTGCCCGCCACCTTGACTGTTCACCTCGAGTCGGCGGATGCCCCTGGAATCTCGATCAAAGACTCCGCCATAGATAGTACCGGTATGTTCTAGTGATATTGAAAAGCGGCGTACGAAAGCGTCTAAGCTTCGTCTCCGCTTTTGCCGGAATAGCCGCGATTACTTGAATTTCTGTTTCTTCATCATTTGCTGCGCTTTGTTCATCTGCTGTTTGTTCATGTTGTAGCCCATTTGCTTGGCCATTTTCTGGAGCATTTGAGGGTCGTTCTGCATACGCTCAAGCTGTCTGCGCAAGTAATAGACTCCCGCGAAAAATCCGCCGGCCGCGCCCGCAATGAGCGTGACGATCGGAATAATGATGTTCCACATTTGCCGTCCACCTCTATCAACAAAGTTCATCTCGAATCTCGTTCGGATTCGTACACGTTCATCTTATCATGTCCGAACTTTCCAGACAAATGCCACATCCCGAACTGTAGACAAAATACGGACAGCCGCACATAATATAACATGGCATCAAGAAACTACACCCGAAGGATGGACAAAATGAACGACAGCCTAGCGTTCGCGCTGCTCTGCCTTACATCGTTTTTCACACTGCTCAGCCCGCTTAACGTCATGCCGATCTTTATGACCATGACGGCCGATATGGAACCGGACATCAGGCATCAAACCGCCCGGAAAGCCGTCTCCGTGTCGTTTATCACGCTAGTTCTGTTCGCTTTTGCCGGCCAGCTCATCTTTCAGTTCTTCGGCATTACCGTAAACAGCCTCAAGATCGTAGGCGGCGTCATGTTTTTTCTGATGGGACAAGATATGCTGCAGGCAAGGCTGACCAAGACGAAGATCGCCGAGAAAGAAATTAAAAAGTATGCCAGCGATATTTCCGTTACCCCGCTAGCGATACCGCTTATTTGCGGCCCCGGCGCCATCACGAACGCCATCGTACTGATGGAGGAGGCCGGTTCGATTGTCAATAAAACCATCCTGATCTTGTCCATGCTTCTTATCTGTTTAATCACCTTCATCGTGCTGCGCAATTCGTCCATGCTGTACAGAGTGCTCGGGGAAACCGGCAACAACGTGCTGATGCGCCTGATGGGACTCATCCTAATGGTTATGGCGGTCGAATTTTTCGTCGGCGGAGCCAAACCGATCATTCGGGATATTCTCCACATCTCCTGAGCTGAGAAAGCTGCCGAAGGACAAGCCTCTATGTAAGTACGCCTTCAATAAAGACGGTCGTATGCTTGGCCAAGTCGATTTCCTTGACCTCCAGGTTGTTGTCATCGTCCTTCTTAACCACACGTACGACCGGACGACCGGGAAGCCCGCGGTGCTGCCCGACGACGACGCCTGTTTCGCGGGTAGACAGACGAACCGAAGTTCCTGTCGGATAGACCGAAATGATCCTCATAAAATGAACGAGCACCTCATGGTCCAGCTCCATTCCCGAAAGCGCCATCATCCTCTCGCAGGCTTCGTGCGGGAGCATACGCTTGCCCGTTTCGGGATCGAACAGCAGGTTGTCGAAGCGGTTCGCGCAGCTGACGATCTTGGCGTATTGGTGGATTTGATCTTTATCCAGCTTCCGCGGAATCCCCTGACCGTCGGGGCGCTCGTGATGCTGGAAGGCCACATGGGCGCTCAGCAAGCTGAACTCGCGCTTGCTCTTAAGCAGTTCGAAGCCGCGCCACGTATGGTGCAGCTTCGGATCCTTGGATTCGTCGTCCGTAATCATCTCCACCTTGCCGATATCGTGGAGCAGAGCGCCGATGGCCAGCTCCTTCAGCTGGCTCTGATTCAGCCCCATGTTAATGCCGATCAAGGTTGCAATCGTGCAGACGTTCAGCCCGTGAAGGTACATCTCGTTGTCCTTCGTCCGGATATCCGATAATTGAACGAGCACTTCTTTATTTTGCAGCACATCTTCAAGCAGCCGGTCGATGCTGATGCTGACGCCGCGCGTCTGAAAATCTTTCCCGGAACGGACCGTTTGCATCGTTTCGTTTATTTTTTGCATGACCGCCCGTTTGTTCTCTTCGGACACGACATCTTCAATTTCAACATCCGCGAAATGCTCGTCTTTGATGTAGATCATCGTTACGCCGATCCGGCGCAGCGTAGTAATCATGTACACGGTCAGCTGCACGCCTTCCGCGAGCAGAACTGCACCGTTGCTGGAAAAAATCGTTCTCCCCAAAAATTGTCCGGTTTCGACCGAATCAAGCGATATGTACCGCACAGCTACACTCCTTGCTGGATTTGCTTTTCTACCCTTCTCGTCTAGGTGCCTTCCAGCCCCAGTCATTACCGCTTGATGCAAGGTCCGCCGCATACCCGGCCAACCAAAACCCGTCCCTGCTATCCGTCTACGCTCGTTCCGGCTGCCTCCTCTTGTCTGCGGTTTTCTTCGGCGCTAACGCCGGCCGCTTTCTCGAGCGCTTCCCGTACGACCGTCTCTTTCTCCGTATCGAGCGCTTTACGAAGGGCCGACTCCGCATCCGCTCCTCCGATTTTGCCGATCGACCAGGCTGCAGTTGCACGAATCTCCGGTCGAGGATCGCTCTTGACGATATCTATTAATATCGGCAAAGCGGAGCGGTCTTTGAAGTTGCCGAGAGCAATAATCGCATTGCGCTGAATCGGCTTTTTGCCGCGCCATGACGATGCGCTTCGTCCGTACTTCTCTTTGAACTCCTTATTGCCGAGCGTCAGGAGCGGGATTAGCAGCGGCTTGACGAGCTCGGCGTCCGGCTGCAGCTCGGGCTGGTGCGTCCAGTTCTTCCCTTTGTTGATCGGACAAACGATCTGGCACGTATC
Source organism: Paenibacillus litoralis (assembly GCF_046244365.1). Lineage (NCBI taxonomy): Bacteria > Bacillati > Bacillota > Bacilli > Caryophanales > Paenibacillaceae > Paenibacillus > Paenibacillus litoralis. The sequence continues at coordinate 7,964,692 of NZ_CP176395.1, forward strand.
GCAGCCGTATAGCCGGTTGCCGATCTTCTCCTTCATTGCGTCCGAGACGACGCCCTTCGTCTGCGTAACGAAGGAAATGCACAAGCTCGAATTCAGCTGTCCGGGGCCGACCAGCGCCCCCGTCGGGCAAGCATCGATACATCGCGTGCACGTCCCGCACGATTCCGTTACCGGCTCGTCGGGAGGGAAAGGGATATTCGTGATCATTTCGCCAAGGTACACCCAGGAGCCCCACTCGGGCGTAAGGATCGCGCAGTTTTTGCCGCTCCAGCCGATTCCTGCGCGCTCCGCCACCGCGCGGTCGACGAGCGCCCCCGTATCGACCATGCTTTCCATACGTGCGCCCGGGACGCGTTCGCGGATGAACGCTTCGAGCCGCGCCAGCCTGTTCCGCAGCACATGGTGATAGTCCTCCCCCCAGGAAGAACGGGAAATGATGCCCCGGTAAGCGCCCGGCTCCGAACGCGGCGGATCGTTCAGCTTGGACGGATAAGCGATCGCAATCGAGATAATGGAACGCGGCTTATCGAAGCTAAGCTCCGGATAAACGCGCTTATCGATGTCCGGCTCCTCGAAGCCGGATTCGAACCCTTTTTCCCTGTGCTGCAGCAGAATATCTTTAAGAGCCAAAAAGGGATCCGCCGAAGCAAACCCCACCTTGTCGATGCCAAGCGAAGACGCAGCCGCCGCGATATCTTCCTTCAAACGCCGCCACTCCATCTCGCCGCCCCGTTCGGACACCGCAGCCATCACGCTCACCTCCGCCATTTTTCCGTAATCAGCCGTTCCGTTTAATCGCCGCTCGGGCCAGCTCGTCGCAGCGGTTGTTGAACTCGTTGTCGCTGTGGCCTTTTACCTTAATATACTCCACGCGGTGCTTTTCCATCAGCTCGTTAAGCTGCTTCCAAAGCTCCTGATTCTCTACGGGCTGGCCCTTGCTGTTCTTCCAGCCGTTGCGCAGCCAATTGCGCATCCAGCCTTGCTTAAAGCAGTTCACAACGTAAGCCGAATCGCTGTACAGCTTTACCGAACAGGCTTCCTTGAGCGTGCGGAGCGATTCGATAACCGCCTGCAGCTCCATTCGGTTGTTCGTCGCAACCTTCTCTCCGCCCGACATTTCTTTGCGGTGCTCGCCGTAGAACAAGATGGCGCCCCAGCCGCCGGGACCGGGATTGCCCGAACAAGCGCCGTCCGTGTATATCGTCACTTCCTTCAATCCCTTTCCCCTTCCTTCCCTCTGTTTCTCCACATATCGTAGTAGGCGTATACCCTTTTGTCGTTAAACGGCTCCGCGCGCCGTTCCAATCGCCCGAGCAATCCCGATAGGCCTGCCTGCACCTTCTCTTCGATCATCGGAGAGTAGTGGTATACCGCTTTATGCCGCTCGTACTCATCTTCGTCCACGAGTACCGTCTCTCCGTTCATCATCCGAATGACATCCAGATCGTAATCGATATAGGTCACCACCTGACCCGCCTCATACGGCGGAGAAGCTACGTTGCAGTAATACCGGATACCGTTATGCTCCAGCAAGGCGACGATATTGAACCATTGTCCGGGGATAAAAAAAGACACACCGGGAACTTTGCTTGTCCACTCTGTGCCGTCGGCTTCGCGAATGCGCGTATGGCTGTTGACAAACACGAGCATCCCCTCCGCTGCGTGATCGGGATGCAGGGCGTTCGCGGGAACGCGCCAATTTTGGAGCCATACCCGGTGCAGGCGGCCGTCATGCTTGAAGCTTTTGATCGTATAGTTCATGCGGTTGTCACCGTGCCCTTTAGCTCTTTACATACAAGAAAAGCATATCTGCAATGGATTTGCAAGATATGCTCGGATTTCCCTATTCATCATCGTGATTCCTGCACTTCGTTCGATGCGTCCGGGATGCTTTATCTGTCTCGTTCCTAGCCGTTCACGATGCTAAGCTGCTTCAGCGGCTTGTTGAAATCCGCCTGGACGTAACCTGCCGATTCATAAACCGGCAAAATCGGTTCGTTGTGCTCGTCCACCGTAATGTAAATCTTCCTGACATTCCGCTGGGCGAACCGCTGCTTAAGCGATTGAATCATCGCTTTGCCGATTCCTTTACGCTGGTGGTCGGTGTGTACGGCGATCCGGTAGTAATACCCGTTGTTGTTGTCAATCGTTCCGATAATGACCCCTACGATTTCTTCTTCTTCCTCCGCGACTAGCACAAGCTCGCTATCCCAAGACAGCTGTCTGGCGATCGCGCGGATCGTTTCACGGTAGCACTCTTCCGAAAGCACGCTTTGCAGCACACGGGTTACGGCAACATAATCCGACAATTGAAAGGAACGAACAAGCATGTTAGGTCTCTCCCCGTTGTGGTCTAAAAGAAGTCTTAATTAAGAAATACGACAAAAAACGAGGAAATCCTGCTTTAACCGACACAAAATCGTAAAAAAGTTAACAAAAATTTAAGAAACTAAACGAAAATGGCTGAAAACGCTTAAATTTAAGCGCTTTCAGAGTTTCGGCAAAGCGGGATAGCCCTTTCGCAGAGAAGGGACGGGGGTGGGATTTCAGCCGTTCTTCCCCCCCGTACCCGTTCCCACTGCTCACCTTTCCTGCTTCCTGTTACGCCTTTGTCCCTAACCGTCTTCCGCTCATTCCTCGTTAAAGCGCCGTCCTGCCGGTTCTTTATGAGGGGAACCCTATTTTTTGGCCAGTTGCTCGTTGTCTTCTTTAATCGCATCCTGCAGCCCTTTGCTGTCGTAGCCCTTGACGATGTCCTGCCACATTTTGACCGCGTCGTCTTTACCGAGCGCCACCTTGATCAGATCCTCATACGCTTTGATCGCGCTAAGCTTATCCTTGGCCGGTGTCTGCATCGCGGAGATGTCCCAGTTGATCGGCGTCGGCTTGACGTTGTCCATCTGTTTTCTAAAAAATGTCCAGACCGGTTAATAAAGATTGTCCATAGCGGCATCGTGTACCGTTGGTCTTTCTGCTAAATAGTCCATAAGAAGAGTAAAAGTTTCCCATATATCCCGGACATGGTATAATGAAATTCGAATAACGGACGGTGGATGTGACCGACGGCGCAGCCTTCTTGCAAGGAGGTGATGGCCTTGGTCATACTTGTGGCGCTGCTTGACTGCCTGAAATGGATAGCTACCTTACTGAGCTTGTTTTTCAGTCTAAGGAAACTTTTCAAATGGCTTAAAAGACGGCAAAACATGCGAAAAAACCACCGTGATTAGGTTGGACCCCTGACCGGTGGCTTTTCGCTGATTCACATTGAATTATGCGCGCCGTGGGTGTCCACAGCTTCGTTGTTCAGAGGGTCGTTACGTGTTAGCGCACGTAACGTCTCTTTTTTATTGTATCCAGTGCTATGCATACATAATACCATATCGTATTGTTTTTCGCCATCCTCACAACGGCCTGTTCCGGTACTGCGTAGGCGTTTGGCCGGTCACCTTCTTGAACAGGCGGGTAAAATAAAAATAGTCGTGGAAGCCGCACCGCTCGGCGATCTCCCCCACCGGAAGCTCCTCCTTGTCAAGGAGCTCGCAGGCGCTGCCGATTCGGAGCTTGGCAATGTAGCCGGTGAACGTATCGCCCGTTTCTTTACGAAACAGCTGGCTAATATAGCTCGGGTTCATGAAGTGGCTCTCCGCCAGTCCTCGCAGCGACAAATCTTCACGAAAATGAAGATTCGCGTAATGCAAAATCGCCTTGAACGTCTTGCAGATCGATCCACGTTCCGTTCTCGCCGGAGATGACGATGTCGAGAATGCCTTCCATCAGGTTTTTCTGGTTGATGATGAAGCTGTTCAGCTTCTGATATATAACGAACTGCACGCCCCCGATCGTCGATACCGCCAGGATGAGCAGTTGGGAACGTATGGACAGCTTGCGTAAAAAAGACACGGACAACCTTCCCCTCGAGTCCGGATAAGCGGGTAAGCCCTCGCCGGAATATACGCTTTGCGGCTTGTATGAACGTATCTGCCATCATGCTCCAACGGGTCCTCGGGCAGGAGCCAGGCCGGATCAATCAATAAACGTGCGGAAGGGCGGTCCCTGTCCGGCATGGGACGGGCTTTACGTCACCTGGATGGCTGCGCTCATCTTGCGCACGTATTCTTTGGGCGAGCATTCGTTGTACCGGCGGAACAGCTCGTAGAAATGGGCCATGTTCGTGATGCCGACCTGCTCCGCTACGCGGTTGATGCTAGAGTCCTGCGTCAGCAGCAGCCGCTCGGCCTTGCGGATCCGCCGGACGTTGACGAAATCGATGAAGGAAATGCCCATCACCTTCTTAAAATAACGGGAAAAATACGAATAACTCATGTTGGCGAGGCCGCTTACATCCTCCAGCAATATTCGAGTCTCCAAATGGCGGTCGACATGTTCGATGACCGGCCGGATCACAGACATTCCTTCGGTGTCGTATTCCTGCAGCAGTTCTTGCCGGTCGTTCCGCACGAGCAGCAGCAATATTTTTTTCATCAGCATGCTGGCGGCGATCTCGTAGCCGCGCGAACGGTCGTTCATCTCCCCGTGCATATCCATAATAATGCCGCCTACCTCGCGGTTAACGTCGGCATTCTGCCGGAACATGTAGTTCAATCGACTAAGCGGCTGTTCAAGCTCGGCAAAAAAACGGTAGTGCACCATCATCGCCGGATCGAAATACGGCTGCAAATCGAATTGCAGGACGATATAGGATACCGGCTCGTCCGTCTTTTTGCGCGTGTTGTGCAGCTGCGACGAGCCGACCAGCAGAACGTCCCCCGCATGGAGCGTGCACGGCTCCTCGTTCTCGATCATGACCTCCATCGTCCCGCGTTCGACGTACAACAGCTCGAGCTCCTTATGGTAATGCCATCGCCTTCCCCATTCGCTGGCCTTGCCTCCGTACTCGATCCGCCATATTTTGATGCATAAAATCGGATTCTGATACTGAACCTGTTCATTGTATATCTCTTTGTCCACCGGCTTCTTCCCTCCTCGGCATGACAACAAAATTGGATACAACTGCGCAAAAAATCGCCATATCTATGAAAGGCTTTGCGTACTATGCTTGGGTTATAGCAAAAATTATAAACAATCGGGATACGGAATTCGAGCTAAACTTGCTTCGCCGCGAGCCGTAGGCCCCTAATTAAGGAGAGAGACCGATATGGGAGACGTTACACGCGTCACGATTTGGAACGAGTACCGCCACGAGAAAGTGCACGACCGCGTTCGCGAGGTTTACCCGGAAGGCATTCATACCGTCATCGCATCCGGCTTGACCGACGGCTTCGCCGTACGCACCGCGACGCTTGACGAACCGGAGCACGGGCTGACCGAGGAAGTGCTTAACGATACCGACGTGCTGATCTGGTGGGGCCATATGGCGCACGGCGAAGTCAGCGACGAAATCGTCAACCGCGTTCATCAGAGAGTGCTTCGCGGGATGGGGCTGGTCGTGCTTCACTCCGGACATTTCTCGAAAATTTTCAAAAAGCTGATGGGTACAGGCTGCGACCTGAAATGGCGCGAGGCGCGCGAAAAAGAGCGGCTGTGGGTCGTATCGCCCGGCCATCCAATCGCCGAAGGCATCGGCGAATATATCGAGCTGCCGGAAGAGGAAATGTACGGGGAGCATTTTGACATCCCTCAGCCGGATGAGCTGGTGTTCGTAAGCTGGTTCGAAGGCGGCGAAGTATTCCGCAGCGGCTGCACCTTTTCCCGCGGTCAGGGCAAAATCTTTTACTTCCGTCCGGGTCACGAAACGCACCCTACTTACTATAATACGCAAATTCAGCGGGTTATCGCCAATGCGGCGAAATGGGCTGCGCCGTCGACCCGTCCGTATCCGAAATACGGCCACGCGCCGGTACCGATCGAAACGATCAAACCGAAAGACGCATAAAAAGACGACAGCGGGCCAGTTTGGATAGCTGCGCCGGGGTAGGAGCATACCATGAAAACGAACAAAATCGTCATTGTCGGCTGCGGCAATATGTCTCACGCGTGGGTAAAGACCGCCTTGGCGCGGCAAGATGCGGAGATCGTCGCGCTCGTCGATATTAAGGAAGAGAGTGCCAAACGGCTCTCCGAGGCGTTCAGCCTGGATGTCCCTTTCTTTACCGACGTTCAGGAAGCGATTCGCGGAACGAATGCCACTCTCGTCTTCGACGTTTCGATTCCGGAAGCGCGCAAGCAAATCGTGACCGCGTCCCTCGAGGCCGGCTGCGACGTGTTCAGCGAAAAACCGATGGCCGTTTCCCTCGGGGATGCCAGGGAGTTAGCGGCTGCGGCCGAACGCAGCGACCGGACGTACGCCGTTATGCAGAACCGTAGGTATACCAAAGGAATTCGCGCCTTGAAGGGACTTCTAGCAGAAGGAACCATTGGACAACCGGGTATGGTTTGCGCCGATTTTTTCCTTGGCCCGCATTTCGGCGGCTTCCGCGACGCGATGGCGAGTCCGCTTCTGCTGGACATGGCCATCCATACGTTCGATCAAGCGCGTTTTCTGATCGGCTCCGATCCCGTCTCCGTCTATTGCGCCGAATTTAATCCGGCCGGCTCCTGGTATCAAGGCAGCGCCGCCGCCGTCTGCCTGTTCGAGTTTGCGGACGGCAGCGTCTTCAGCTACCGGGGCTCGTGGTGCGCGGAAGGCGCCCCCACCTCATGGGAGGCCGCTTGGCGCATAACGGGAAGCGGCGGCACCGCCATGTGGGACGGCAGCGCCCCTCCGTACGCCGAAATCCCCGTGTCCGGCGGGCAATCCTCGTTGATCCGCGAAACCCGCAGGACCGAAGCTCCGCTTTCGTGGCCGGGGGAGGTAGGGCACGCGGGCTGCTTGGAGGAAATGTTCGCGGCAAGGCAAGCGGGACGGCGTGCGGAAACGGATTGCACAGACAATCTGAAGAGCATCGCCATGGTGTTCGGCGCACTCGAAAGCAGTGCGAAGGGCGTCAAGGTTTCGCTGGTTTAGCGGCGTTATGAAACCATTGCCTCTAATAAGGAGTTCCAGTCGGACTCCCTCGATAACCGTCTCTCCGCTATTGTGCGGGGTGGCGGTTTTTCGTTTGGAGAATGAGGAAGGTGCAATCGGGGCGTCTGATGAATAGAAAAGGGAGGCGGATTGGAGCAAATACGAACGGGGTACTATAGCGAAATGCCGCTCCCCCTGCCATCTTCGTTTTTCAAATGGACAAGGAATCTTTACGCAAACGACGTAAAAATTAGGAATAAACGATTTGGCAGCTGGAGCATAATAAACAAGGCATTTGAAGATGCCAAAATGCGACGAACACCCGTGTTTCAAGCCGTTAACCGAATTGGCGGCGACTTTCGATACATACATGTTGATTTATTATCGAAATTGCGGGATAATAGAGAAGTCACCATACATATTTAGGAGGGTTTGAACCATGGCACACCAATTGCCTGCGTTACCGTATTCGAACAATGCGCTTGAGCCGCACATCGACGAACAAACGATGATGATTCACCACGACCGTCACCACAATGCATACGTGACGAACCTGAATGCCGCTCTGGAAGGGCATGCAGACCTGCAAGCCAAGTCGATCGAAGATCTGATCGCAGACCTGAACGCCGTTCCTGAGAACATTCGTGCAGCAGTCCGCAACAACGGCGGCGGCCATGCAAACCACTCCCTATTCTGGGAAGTTATCGGACCAAACGGCGGCGGCGAGCCAACTGGCGCGCTTGCAGACGCAATCAACAACGAGCTTGGCGGATTCGCCAAATTCAAAGAAGACTTCGCTAAAGCCGGCGCTACACGTTTCGGCAGCGGCTGGGCATGGTTGTCCGTTGACAAAAGCGGCAAGCTTGTCGTAAGCAGCACACCTAACCAAGACAGCCCGATCATGGAAGGCAACACGCCGATCCTCGGGATGGACGTTTGGGAGCATGCCTACTACCTGAAATACCAAAACAAACGCCCTGACTACATCGCAGCGTTCTGGAACGTTGTAAACTGGGCGGAAGTCGGCAAACGCTACGAAGCAGCTAAGTAATAAGCTTTGACTTTGCTAACCATAAGCGGCAGCGATGCCGCGCAAGCAGAAAGCCCCGATACCGGCCGGTATCGGGGCTTTCTGCTTGCCTCTTCGAGCTTCCTGTGGAGGAGCCGGATTCATGGTAGGGGGAATGCAACTACGCAGCTCCTTTTCCCCCTCCAATCCGGGATAGCATACGGCTATATCCCACCATGGAGTAATAAGGTAACTGCCGTGATAATTAGGTTCACCGTTGTGAACCTGAGCCCGGGCGCCGTTTCTTCACCGTCGTGGCATACAAAGAGCAGCTAAAGATATACCTGAATCCAACGTTGGGAGCGTAATGCCAACCTCGCTTCTTCTCCCTACCATGGAATGTAAAGTAACTTAGTAATGGCTAGGTCCACCGTTGGGAGCGTAATGCCAACTTCGATTCTTCACCCCACCGTGGAATGTAAAGCAACTTAGTAATACCTAGGCCCACCGTTGTGAACGTAATGCCAACCTTCGATTCTTCCCCCACCGCGGCATGTAAAGTAACTTAGTAATGCCTAGATTCACCGTTGTGATCGTAATGCCAACTTCGTTTCTTCTCCCCACCGTGGAATGTAAAGTAACTTAGTATTTCCTAGGTCCACCGTTGTGAGCGTAATGCCGACTTCGCTTCTTCTCCCCACCGTGGAATGTAAAGTATCTTAGGATTTCCTAGGCCCACCGTTGGGAGCGTAATGCCGACTTCGCTTCTTCTCCCCACCGTGGAATGTAAAGTATCTTAGGATTTCCTAGGCCCACCGTTGCGAGCGTAATGCCAACCTCGCTTCTTCTCCCCACCGTGGAATGTAAAGTATCTTAGGATTTCCTAGACCCACCGTTGGGAGCGAAATGCCGACTTCGCTTCTTCTCTCGTGGGATTAGCGCAGCTTAGTGAAGCAAGGTTCACTATTAGTGAACGTAACTTCACTATCTCCCCTTCATATTGGAACAATATGCAGCATAGTGAAGCTAGCTTCACTATTAGTGAACTTGAGGGCAATTTCGGATCGGCCCCTCAATTATGGAGTCTTACAGTGAATTGCTTGGTTTTTCTTAGTTTCTCATTTCTTCACAGAGGCTTCATAGTGCTATCTTGATCGCAGGCAACTTGTTGGCCTTCCAAGCTTCGTAGAACTGTGCAGGACTCATTCGCTTTAAGCTGCCGTGGAAGCGCCTCTGGTTGTAAAAATCGAGGTATCGATGAACGGATTCGTATGCTTCTTCAAAGGTGCTGTAATCTTCTTTGGCGAACAAATCCCGCTGAATGATGCTATGGAACGATTCGATGTATGCGTTCATGTTCGGCGTTTTAGGCGGGATCCGTTCATGGATCAGTGGGTCTTGCTCATCCTCTAGGCACATCTCACCAAACCGATTACTGACGAATTGAGGTCCGTTATCCGTCCGGACGACAGGTTTCTTCTCGCCGGGTTGTATACGGTCCTCTAAGGCCCGTTTCACCGCTGTACAGACGTCTTTAGCCTCACAGCTGGATCCGAGGTGATACCCGACAATCGCGCGGTCAAATACATCAATGATGTCAAACAGAAAAAAGAAACGGTCATATCCAGCCACATACCCATATTTGATATCCATTTGCCATAGCTGATTCGGCCCTGTCACCAACCGGTTTTGAGGTAGGCGCCGTGGATGTTTAAACTTCTTGCGCCGCTGCTTCTGAAGGATGCCTAGCTTCTTACAAAGTCGGTATGCCTTCTTATGGTTCACCACGAGTCCCCGCTGGACGTATAGAGCATGGGCTAGGTTCCGGTAGCCATACCCCTGTTCCTCGCCCTCCACCAGTTCCATCAGCCATTCTTCGATCTGGGCATCACTGACTTTTTGCCCATGGATCGTTGTGGAATACTGGGAGTAGGGGCGGCCTACAGGAACCGGCTTTATCTTAGAGCCGTACTGCTGCTCCGAACGCCGTTTCTTTCGGGAGTAGTAGGTCGATTCATTCACGCCGACCAAGCGCAGCACGATGGCTGCATGATAGCCCCGCTTTATATATTTGTCGGCTATTTCGATTTTGTCTTGTAAGCGGGGTTGGTCTTTTTTACGAGGTCACGTAAAATTTCGATCTCTAAGTCTTTTTCCCCGAGCAACTTTACGGCCTTCTCGTACTTATTTTCTAACTCCTGAACACGCTTGGAGTCCGAAATTCGCTCTTCAACGGAAAGGACGGCTTCATCTCCGTACCTTTCTTTGTAAAACTTCACCCAGTTGTGAATGGTTTTAGGAGTAACGCTGTATTTGCGGGCTAAGTAGGCAACCCGGGTTCCACCAAGAGCTTCCTGAGCTACCTTGATTCGCATTTCATCGTAGATGGTTGTACTCTTCATAGGACTCATCCCCCTCATCACTAGTGTAATTCATTTCACTGTGATGACTCCATTCCAATTTTGGGGCTTAAGAGATTTAGTGACGTTTGGTTCACTATGCAGCAAAAAAGGCCTTAACACGGGGCAAATAGTGAACTTTGATTCACTAATAATGAACCCGTGTTCACTATGTGGCGTATCTGAGTGGGATATTCGTAGATAGCCAGGTATAGCTTATCATTTTCTGCTTTTGCCTTTGCCTTTGCCTTTGCCTTTGCCTTTGTCTTTGCCTTTGTCTTTGCCTTTACCTCTGCCTCTCCCCTATCCTTACCCCCTATCCCCCACCAATACAGCCTACTACTACGCCCACATCCGCAGCCACCATACGCCCGCCCATTCGGGCACGAATCCGGCTTTGCGGAACTCCCCTGCCGCTACGCGATCCGCCAGCGCGTTTCCAAAAAAGAATCGCGTCAGCTCCTCCGCTTCCTTGCCGTCTTCAAACTGGTAGTCCGTACGGATCCACGTATGGGAAAAACCGTATTCGCGCTTGAGCGCATCGTAGTAGCCGCGCAAGATGTCCGGCGCCTGCGGCGTTTCCGTTCCGGTGCCAAGCGTCTCAAACAGCACGATCGTGCCGTTCGGGCGGAGCACCCGCTTGATTTCGGCGATCGTTTGGGCCAAATGGTCCCGCCAGCCGGATACGTCCGAATTGGCGATATAGCAGACGCTCCATCCGGAAACGATCAGATCGGCGCTCCGGTCGGGAAGCGGCAGCGACCGGTGATCGCCGGTCACGGTGCGCCAGTTGTTCAGACCGCTTGCTCTTAGCCGGGCTTCGGTCACGGCCAGCATCGCCGGAGAACGGTCGACGGCGGTCACCGACTTCGCGACAGGGGCCAACAGACGCGCAAAGCGTCCTGTTCCCGCCCCCAGATCGACGACATCCAGCCCCTCAGCCGGACAAATATCCTGAAGCTGCGCAAGGATATTGCCTTCGCAGTCGGCCCCGTCTATCAGCTTCTCGTACCCCTCGGCATGGCGGGCATAAATCTCTTCGTGGGATGGCATAATGGAAATCCTCGCTTTCGTGTTGTCGTAAATGACAACTTTATCGTAAGCGTTGACCTAAGGTGAAGCTCAATCCCTTTTTTTATGAGGATGCCTGATTCCAGCTTTCCGTTAATGCCGGCAAAGCCTCCAAAAAAAGCGAAAATGCAACTTTTCCCTTTCCTTCTCGTCTAGTAGACAAGCCCAGGCCAATTATTGGGATCAATCAGGAAAGGGGCCCTCTCTTATGCCAATGGAAGAAGAAGTACTCCCGCTGCTTAAATTCGGATTCGGAATCGTCATGGCGGTTGCCTTTGCCGTAGTCATCGGCCTCTGGTTCATTCACAAAAAAACCGCCTTTGCCTGGATACTCACGCACCTGCTGCTGTTCAGCTTCGCGGCAGCCGGCTTCCTAGGCATTCTGTCGCCGGACCGCAGCCAAGACGGAATGGCCTCCGAAAACAACTCGCTGCTCATCGCGGGATACGGCGTATTATGGGCGGCTTCGATGATCTGCTTATTGATCGGTCTCATCGTGTTTGCGGCGGATCGCAGGCGATAAACGAATCGATCCCAGACATTCTATTCGAACAGGCAGGTTCCCGCAATACGCTTGAGCGGCTTGCGAACTGCCGCGGACTCATTCGCTGCCAGCGTGACGGCGAGCGTTTCCAGCGCATCCGTGTAGCTGCCAAGCACCATTTCCTGAGAGCGGCTCTGCACCGCGTCGATGAACCTACGGTCCTGCTCCATGTAGAAATCCATGCGGGACAACTCCGTCACGTCCTGCCGATCGTCCACGATCCGCAGGCTGTTGCCGTTCAACTGGACATAAAAGTTCCGTCCCGTGATCTCTACCTCGGAGCGTACCACTTGCGGCAGCGTGCACGTATTGCTGACATTTCCGACGGCACCGCCTTCCAGCCGCAGCGCGACCGTCCCGACATCATAGATCGTAGCCGCAGAATCGTCCTGCCGGATCGCCCGGATGTCGAATTGGGCGAACACTTCGTCGATCTCGCCTGCCAAATAGCGGATCAGATCGATCTGATGCGTCGTCTGGTCGACAAGTTGATCGCCGGACAACTCCACCCGCCGCCACCATGCCGGCACATGAGCGCCGCCGAATCGATAGGCTAGCGCCATGTCCGTCTGCTTATCCTCTAAGTAGCGCTTTGCCTTCTGCACCGTATCCAAATAGCGGAGGCAGTAGCCCGATGAATGGATAACCCCGCTTTCCCGTACCAGCTTTTCCTTCCGGATAACCTGCTCCAAGTCCAGCCCGAGTGGCTTCTCCACAAGAACGTGAATACCGCGGGATACCGCTTCGATTTCCGTATCGTCGCGCGCGAACTGCGGGGAGCAGACGAACAGCGCGTCGATACCGCTATCAAGCAGCTCCATCGTGCTTTCGAAGCCCTTTGCCCCGAATGAGACGGCCGCCTCCTGCGTTTTGTCCTTATCGATATCGTAAATGGCGGTAGTCTCGACGCCCGGCATTGCCCAACCTTGATCAATGAGCGCGGGCAATTTCACCCATGCCGATAAAACCGACTTTCGTTTTCACCTTATCTCTCCTTTGTTCTCATAAAATGTAATGGAGCCGGTTTGCCCTTCGCCGCACACCGGACGAAGCACATACACGACTCCATCGTAAGACAAGCATCATAAAAAGCGATGTCTCAAACCTCAAGCCAGCTTTTCAAATCGTCCACCGTCTGCCGGATGTCCCGCTCCTGCTCCTCGCCGTGCACTTCCCGCTCGATTATGAGTTCTCCGCTGAAGCCTCTTTCCTTAAGCAGCCTGATCAATAACGGAAAGTTCACTTTCCCGAGTCCCGTACGGACCTCGCGTCCAAGAGCATTTCCGTTCGTAGGATAAAAGCCGTCTTTGACATGGACGTTACGGACATAACCGCCGATAACATCAAGTGCATCAATCGGATTGCCTTTCCCGTACAAAATCAAATTGGCAGGATCCAGATTAATGCCAAGGTTCGATGTCCCGACCCGCTCGATCGTGCGGAGCAGAACAATAGGCGTTTCCTGCCCGGTTTCGAACCAGAACCCGATGCCAAGCCTATCACAATATTCGGCAACCTCCCGGATCGCCTCTACGACCGCCGGATAAGCGGGATCAGTCATGTTTTCCGGTATGAAGCCGCAATGCGTAATGATCGCCGGCGCCCCGATACGGACGGCAAAATCGACCCATCGCTTGAAGTACAACGACAAGAAAATATACTCATTAGCGACATGAAAATCCCGACAATCAAGAAAGATACAATTATACAACAAAGGCAACCGATCACTTTTTATTGTAATATTAGATACCCTTCATTCCAAAATCTAATAGAAACTGCAGCGGCGCAACCTCGTTGGATCAATCTTTGTAAGAACTGGATGCCCCTCCTTGCGAAGCCCGATAAAGTTCTTCTTGGGGATACGCACTGAATAAACCTTATTTCCTTTCACAAATAAGGCAAAGTAACGATCTACAGATCGAGCAAGATAAGCAAAGCGCGCTCTATTTTGGCATGTACATGCCCTCTTTACTGTGCTTTTTCTTTTGCAGGAGCAGCTTGATTTAACCGCAGAAGGGTTCTGCTTTTCGCAGAAACAACTCGTTTTAGCCGTTGAACTGCCTCCGTGTTTTTTGTGACAAGAACAGCCCAATAATATCGCCTCCCAACTCTCGTTATTTATATTGGATTCGATAATAGGGAGAAATGCTTGGACTAATGACTCAAAATAAAAAGGAGCATCCTCATCACGAGAAAGCCCGCTCAATCTCACAAATTCAAATACACTGCCCGTTAGGTTAGCCACCTTCACTTTACTTCGACAAAAGGGTCAAGTTCTTGTCGTTCGTCCGCAACAAGAACTTGACCCTTTTAACGATAAGAACCTGACCCTGGAATAACCTGATCGCCCGTGATCAGGATATCAAAGTAGACATTGATCTCGCTGCCAGTTTCCGCAGAAATCCAAGGAGGTAGCACAAGTTTGTAACCCTTCATGCTAATCACTCAATTTCGCTAAATTTAATTCAAGTCCAGTGCCCCGTCAAACTAAGCTCCGATTTAAGACTATGGGGAGCGACTCATTCGAAAAGCTGGAAATTTTTTTTCGCATACGATTTCATTAATTGCTTTATAGTAGACCTATTACGTCCTCCATTATTGTACAAAAAGCAACTTCCTCTATTATTTTCGTCTCTGCTGAAATCAAGATTTCCCTATGTCCCCAACATTCCGTTCAAACCAAAACGGATCGCCGTCATCCAAGCAGTCTGAGCACGACGATTCCGGCGAGCGTCAACAGCGCCCCTGCCGTTTCCATGCGGCTGAAGGGATCGCGGAGAATAAGCCGCGCATAAAGCAGGATGAGCACGACGCTCATAGCGCTAATTGCCGAAACGAGACCGGTTACGCCATACTTGAAAGCGGGCATAAGCAAAACCATCCCGGATATGTTGGTTATTCCGACAACCATACCCCAAACCACCGTTTTTCCGTATGGCCACAGGTCATCCTCCACGGCAGGCAGGACCGCCGTTTTCTCTTCGTCATCCGTACCTGCCAGCTTGGAGACGGCCGCTTCGGCGGCCGCCAATTGGAATGAACGGCCGGCAACGGACAACGCCTTTGCCGGCCTAGCCTTCAAGACGCTGCGCAGCCAGGTTGAGAAGAACATAGCCGTTCCCGTCCCGTACATAAGCGTCAGTGTCGGAAAAGTAAACCCGTTCCAGATCGTCGCTTGCTTTGAGGACAAGTCGGTAACGGCAAAACCGAGCATTGCGATGATCGCCCATTGCACGCCGTTCAGATTGGAGAACGACAGTTCGTTGGAATAGCGGATCATAACAATCCCGCCCAAAATGACGACGAAGGCAATGATTTGGCCGAAGTTAAGCTTCTCCTGCCATAAGACGTATGCCCCTACAATGACGACAACGGCCGGCAACGCCGTAATAATGGCAACGAGCGATGTTTTGCCGACAGCGAAGCCTTTGTACATCGAGGCGTTCGAAATGTAGGAAAACAAGCCCATAACAAGTCCCATCAGCGCGCCTTCCGTCCATGGCTGGCCGGTGATCGACGTTGCCGTCAAGGAGACGATTGTTCCGAATAAGTAAACGCCGAACAGCATCAGGCTCCGGTCGAGCGGTTTTTGCGAGGTCCATTGGTACAAGATGCCCCGCAGTCCGAAACAAATGGCCGCTGCTGAAGCGTATGCTATCCACATATGTGCAAACCCCTTTATGATGCCATAAAATGAATTTTTTCTAACCTAGCGCTTATAGACCCAGTCGGGCAAACTGCTCCTCCGGCGCATCGCTCTCTCGCATAAGCCGGATCAATATGGCGATCATTCTTTCCTCAAGAGCTCGATTTTGCAACGGGTTAGCCTGTCCGGGATCGTCTTGCAAATCGAACAGCAAGTTGCCGGTGAACAAGTGCTCGTAGCCGGTCCGAGGGACAAACCCTCCGGATTTCACTTTCAATACGGGACACCCCTTCGTAAAAGACAACGGGGAAACAAGCTTTGCCGATCGCAGCTCATCCGTTCGAAAAGGCGCTTTCATATGAGTCGGCATTAATGTGTATTCATACAAGTCTTCATTGAAAGGCTGCGCAGGCTGTCTCATATAGACATACCGGCCGTCGGTGCAATTGACGTGTCCGCCGAACACGCCGAACAGACAGGCTTCGCGTACAGTCTTGTTGTCTGCAACCGCCTCCTTCAGCGATTTCCCCTGCATGTCGCCGGGAATATCCAGCCCGAAAAAATCCAGCAAGGTCGGCGCCAAATCAATCGTCTGCACCAGGCAGTCGCATCGTACTCCCGCCCTCTTGCTGCGAGGGTCCCAAATAAACAGCGGCGTGTGGACGACCTCGTTATAGAACGGCTGCACGACCTTTCCCCACCAATCATGTTCGCCCAACAAAAAACCGTGATCCGTGTTGACAATAAGCATCGTATCTTCCCATAGATCGTACTCATCCATCAAGTCCAGCACTTTCCCCAATTGCTCGTCGCACATGGTGACTAATGCCGAATACTCCAGCTTGCAGTGTTCGGCTTGTTCGGACGTTTCCTGCACTTTCCTGTAAGCGGGCCAATCGAAATGCGGTCCGTCGTAATCGTGCTCATAATACCTTTTATAGGGTTCCGGAGAGTGGAAAGGCTCGTGCGGATCGAATGTTTCGACCTGCAAAAACCATTGATCCTCTTTATGATTGCACCGGATAAAATCAAGTCCCAGCTCGAACGTTTTCAATTGAGGATGACTGCCCGGCTTCTGCGTATGCTTGCGGTTGATCCAATCCTGCCGGACATGCTTGACATGCGTATTGGCATTAACGCCAATCGCTTGTACAGGATAGGCGGGGTCCAGCACCTCGCCTTTCCACGGATCCCCTTCCTGTCCCCGGACGATTTCCCAGCTGTTATACCGATTATGGTAGGTGGCCCCGCCATCTTCCCAGTAGTGGTAATGATCGCTGATCAGATGCGTATAAACGCCGGCATTTTGCAAAAGCTGCGGCATCGAATCGTCGAACGGCTCGAGCGGCCCCCAGCTTCGGTGAAGAAAATTATATCTTCCCGTATGGAGCTCCCTTCTCGCAGGCATACAAGGGAGGCTTGCCGAATAACTGTTGTCGAACGTCACGGTCTTCCTTGCAAGGCGGGCAAAATGAGGAGCATGAATATCCTCGCAGCCATATGGGGGAAGCATATGCCGGTTCAAGGAATCAAACATGACCATGATGGCCCTCATTTGAGCTGCACCTCTTCCCCGCGTTGATAAGCTTCTTTATAAACATCGACCATCTTTTGCAAGCCAAGCCCTTTGATCTCGGTTACGAACTTATCCCACTCGCTCAAGCTGCGATCGCCCATAACGAATTTCGCCACGTTCTCTTGCAGATGCTTCTTGATCGCCTCGCCCGTCAATGACAAAACCTCGTTCTCCTTCGCGTTGAAAGCCGGCCGCGGCTGCAAGGGCATATCATACTTGCGTGCTTCCGTGTACGCGTTTTGCAATTGGGAGGAGAATAAGGAAATATGCGCATCGTAATCGATCCATGTGTAAGTGCCGTTCGTAGCCATCCCGGTTTTGGCACGGAGGTCCGGTACGGACGTGAAACCGGGCACAAATTTTTTCTTGCCGTTCTCAACCGTGAACGTTTCCCCTTCTTTTCCCCAGCTGCTCATTTCACGGGCTTCCTCCGAATAAAAGAAATCCATGTATTTCATGACATCTTTGATGTTTTTGGACGTCGAAGCGACAGTCAAACCGTCGTCAACCACTTGAAGGTTCGGATTTTGCCGCTTGCCGCCCGGCGTTCCCGCAGGTGGGGCCATGAAATCCAGATTGAATTGCGGATTGTCCTTACGCATCGACGGGTTGAACAAATCGATTCGTCCAATATAATCGGCGGTAATGAACGCTTTGTTAGTCGAAATCAAATCCTGCCACTGCTTCGTCTGCATTGTCATCCAGTCCGGCGGAATAAGCCCTTCCTTGTAGAATCGGTTCATGTATTCGATAAGCGTTTTGAAGCTGTCTTCGATCGGGCCGTATTTCCACTCTTTCTTGTCAAAATCATAGTACATGCCGTTAAAGGTTTCAAAATTCGCCGACATATTCGTCAAAATATCCAGCGTTTGCCCGCGGTCGAAAGCGAACGGATACGTATCCGGGTAAAGCTCCTTAAGCTTCTTCATAACGGCATACAATTCTTCGTAGTCGTCGGGTGCCTTCAGCCCATGCTTGTCGAATATGTCCTTGCGGTACAACCAAATATTCCGGTTCGTTTCTCCGAACCCCTGATTAGGGAGTATATACATTTTGCCGTCCGCGCTTATTGCTCGCTTTGCCATTTCCGGATAGCTTTCGATCCATTTCTTGAAATTCGGCATCGAATCGACGTAGTCAAGTATATTCGCAAGCGCTCCTTGTTCCCCGTACTTATTGGCCAAAGTTGAGCTCATGAAGATCAGATCGGGCAAACTTCCCGATGCCATCGTCAAGCTGATCGTATCGTTCAAGGTGCCGGAAGGAAGCGTGACATCGAAGGTCACACCGGTTTTTTCCTCGATCCATTTCCAAATCGGCCATTCTTTCTTGTAGGGGAACGTCGGATTCGATGAGGTCAGCATCGTGAATTTCTTGTCAATCTTCCGGACCGCTCCGGATTGTTCTCCGTTCTCATCGCCTTTTGGAACTTGTTTCGGTTCGCTGCTGCATCCGGCAATCAGCAGAACGGCCATTATGGAAACCATTAGCAGCGATATCGTCTTCTTCATGAGTTGCTCATCTCCTGCGTCAAATTTTCGCTATCCTTTTACAGCTCCTATCAAAGCTCCCTTGACAAAGTACTTTTGCAGGAACGGATACACAAGGAGGATCGGAAGCGTCGATACCATAATCGTGGCAAACTTCAAGGAATCTTCCATAACGAGATTGTCCGCATTCGATAGATCCGAAGCGCTTCCAGCCAGTACAATATTTCTTAAGATAACTTGAAGCGGGAATAAGTCCGGATTTCGCAAATACATGAGCGGCAGCATAAAATTGTTCCAAATCCCCACCGCATAAAATAATCCGATCGTGGCGAACGCCGCTTGAGAAAGCGGGACCGCAATACGGAAAAAAATACCGATGTCCGTTAAGCCGTCCATGCGCCCCGATTCTTCCAGTTCTTTGGGAATCCCGCTAAAAAACGTGCGCATCATGATCAGATTCCAGCTGCTGACCGCGCCGGGCAGCAGCATGGCCCAAATCGTATCCATCAGGTGAAGCGATTTCACAACCAGAAAGGTCGGGATCATGCCGCCGCCGAAAAACATCGTGAATACGACAAGAAACGTAAACGTTTTGTGCAAGCTCATGTCTTTGCGGGATAAGGCGTAGGCGCCCATGGAGGTCACAAGCAGCGATAAGCAAGTGCCCAGCGCCGTATAAACAATCGTGTTGCGGTATGCCGTCCAAATGTCGCCGTTGCGGAACACGGCCTTATACGTCTCGACATTCAGCCCTTTGGGCCATAACATCACATCGTTCTTCATGACATGTATATTGTCGCTCAGCGATACGGCGGCCATGTAAACGAACGGATATAACGTAGCCGCAATGACGGCCAGCATAATCATCGAATTGAGGACGGAGAACCATGTTATCTTTTTCGCCACAAGAACCTCCCGATCGTCATGATTTCAAAACCTGCGTTTTCGCAGCGGCCGGCGCCTTTACCACAAACTGCTTTCCCCGGCTTTACGGCTCAAATAATTGGCGGAGAATACAAAAACAAAGCTAATGATGCTCGTAAACAAGTCGATGGCGGCAGCGTAGCTGTAATTGCCTTGGACAAGTCCGATCCGATAAACGTAAGTGCTCATAATATCGGCCGTTTCGTATGTGGCCGGGTTGTAGAGCAGGAATACTTTCTCAAAGCCGATATCGAGTATATGCCCGACATCCAGAATGAACATGATGACGATCGCCGGCGCAATTCCGGGAAGCGTCACATGGAGCAGCCTGCCCCAGCGATTGGCGCCGTCAAGCTCGGCGGCCTCGTACTGCTGCGGATCGATCGTTGTGAGCGCTGCCAAATAAATGATCGCCGACCAGCCCATGTGCTGCCAAATATCCGAGATGACGTATATGGCGCGGAACAGTTCTTTATCCATCATAAAGTTGACCGGCTGGAATCCGAAAACGCTGATGAACCGGTTTACAATCCCTCCGGTAGGCGACAAGAACATAATCACCATGCTGGCCACAACTACGTTGGATATAAAATGCGGCAAATAGCTGACGGTTTGTACGAACCGTTTAAAGAACGCATGCTTGACCTCATTAAGCAGCAGCGCAAAAGCGATCGGTGCCGAAAATCCGAACAGCAGCTTGTAAATGCCGAGCAAAAACGTGTTTCGAATCAGCTTAAAAAAATCGAGGTTCTCAAAAAACATAGAATAGTACTTAAAGCCGACCCACTCGCTTGCCCAAATCCCCTTAAACACGTTGAAATCTTTAAACGAAACGACAAGCCCGAACATGGGAGCGTATTTAAAAACCAGATAATACACCAAACACGGAAAAAATAAAAGCCACAAATATTTGCTTCGCCGCCAATGCCGCCTTAAACCGGATCGGTTTGCCGCAGCTGATACGCCCGTTGTTGATGCCAAGCCCAGACCCCCATTGTTACCTTTGCCTCCCAAAGCTCCTCCTCCTTTCCCTTACGGGTTAGCTCAAGCAGCCTCAGCGTAACAGACACGGTCTCCTAAAGATATTGACATCTCTACCTGCGCATCGGCGTTCTCACCAAAAACGGAGTGGATGAAGACGTTTCAAAGAAAATGAATATTGTTGGCTTGGTATAACGATGTTAGGATTGTTTTATAAACGGGGCTCGGAGAACGAAGACTTTGTATGCCGACAAATTGGGGGCCGCATTTATGATGAAGAAAATTGTACCGATGTGGAAATCGAAATCGCTATTTACCATGCTGCTGATCAGTTTCCTGACGATTATCGGTTTGCTGGTATCGTTTGCCTTCTTTTCTTCCTTCATTCTAAAAAACAAAATCTACGATGAAATCATCAAGTATAACGATGCGAATTTGGAGACGGCCGTTGCCGGTTACGAAAAGCAATTCAAATTTGTTTCAACGACTTTGCTGAATTTTTATATCAACGATAAGGTAAGCGCTCTCAGAAAAATGACGGAACGGACCGATTATGTCATGATGAGCGCCGTGCGCGCAGAGCTGCAGGCCTCGGTATCGAATCCGTTTCTATTTTTGGACAACATCATCCTTTACTTCAAGCGGAATGACATGGTATTGGAGAAGGAAGGAACGAACAAGGCGGAAACGATGTTTGCGAAGTTTTACAAAAGCGACCGCTATCCGCCCGAATATTGGAAGCGGCAATTCGAGGAATCCTACAACAGCCGCATGCTGCCTTCCGCGCCGTTTGTCGAGGTCGCTTTGCAGGCAAACCATTCGAAAGGAACGCTTCTGCCGCTCATCGTCAAATCCAAATTCGTCGACGATATGTATATGATTGCGATGCTGGATGCCGACCGGCTTTTCCAGTCGCTTCATGCTTCCATCAATAGAACGTTCTATATACTGGACGCAGACGGGCAGCTGATTTATTCCTCCGCTTTGAACGGAAGAACGGATATCCCCGTATCTTTCGAGTGGGGGGAACGATGGACGAAGCGCGGAACCGACTACTTTTTCTATCAAAAAGGTCCGGAAACCGGTTTTACGTACGTGAACATCATCCCGGCCAAAAGCATCTCATCGCAGCTGCTGAAGTTGAATAGCGTTCTTGTCATCCTGCTTATCGTATCGGTTGCAATCAGTATCGGGGCATCCGTCCTGTTTACCATTCGGTTCAATAACCCGATTCAAAAAATGATCCGGTCCGTGCTGCAGCTTAACCGGGTTAAGCCGCTGCACAGCCGTATTCAGGAATTCGATCTGCTCAGCAGCAAAATCGGTCAAATCCTCGAATCGAACGAGAACATTAATAACGATTTAGTCAAAAAAAATTCGCTGCTGCGCACCTACGCTTTCACGAACCGGATCAAAGAAATCTATATGAATGCGCATGATTTCGGCGACTTGGCCGAGACGGACAAGCCATTCGTTTTTATCCTGTTCCGTTTCAGGTTTAAAGAAGAGCCAGAGGCCCGGCTGCAAGACGGTACGAATAAGGAGCTCTATTTCTTTCGGGAGTATATCGATTTAACGCTTACGCAAAACCATAAAGAAACGGTTACCTTTCAGACGGAGAAAGATCGGATTTTGTCCGTTGTATCCGTCAATCCGGATGAAGCCGATGTTGCGGATACGCTTGAACAAATCATAAGGCCTTTTGAGGCCGACCGTACATCCTGTATTCCGACCATCGCCTTGAGCGACATCTATCCGGACTCTTCCCACTTTACGAAAGCGTATGAGCAGGTACAGATCAGGATCGGCATGCGCGTACTGAATGACGAAATCCAAATCATCGACAGAAGTCCGGCTAAGCAGCCGAAATTCGCGTTTACGGGGCTGCAGGAGCATGAGCTGGAGGCCAAATTGACTTCCGGCAGCGAAGAAGCCGCCTTTTTATGGATGAAACGCATACTGGAGCAGATGGAGAAAAACCAGGAAACCGCCGAGACGGTAGCGACTTTCGCTTTGGAAACGGCGGATCTATTGAATCGGATCATCATGAAGGTGAACGGCAGGCTTTTGAATGAATGCGAAGCCCCTGAGCTTGTCTATAAACAGATCAAAGGCTTTTACTCCTATCGGCAATTTGAAAAATGGTTCGAGAACCTGCTTCAGTCGGCAGTACATGGTTTAAAAAAAGCCTCGGAAAATCGCGATCCGATTATTAGCTACGTTTTTCATTATCTAGAGAATCACTACAATACGGATATCTCGTTGGACATGCTGTCCGAGCATCTGAACATTACCGCCAACTATTTATCCACCTATTTCAAAGACAAAACCGGCCTAAACATCAGCGACTGTTTAAACGACCTCCGTGTGAGAAAAGCCAAAGAAATGCTTTGCCATGTCGATCATAAAATCGTAGAAATCGCTACAAATGTGGGCTATCAGAACGTCAACTCGTTTATCCGCATGTTCAAACGATTTACCGGGGTAACGCCCGGCGAATTTCGCAAAATGCACGCAGCGAGTCCGGAGAGCAGCATGCGCGAAGGCGATGCTTCCATCTAAATAAGCACCTCTGGTGCGAAACGCTCATGTCGCTCGTACGTTATAGCGGGATTTTCATGTCATGAAAAAAACGACAAGAAGTTCTCCCCAAATGAAAAAGAACCTTGATATATCAAGGTTCTTTTTTGGGATTTTTATGTCGTTGTACTCTTGAGCGCGTCTATCCTCGCATCCCGGTATGCTTCCGGTACAAAGCCTAACGTAACCGGTCCCTCGGTGAAATTCCATTCAGCCGGTCCGGGCACCCCCGCCCACATGGCGCATACCCGTACATCCGCCGCTTTCGCCTCGCGTACGACCTGTTCAGCCACCTCCTGCGTAGTCAAACCGGTATCCCAACTAACCAACTGGCAAACATGAAGCCCGAACCGGCTTACATGCCCGAAGCAATCGCCGCCGTTCGCGAGCGTATTAATGACGCCAATTTCCACTACACTTCATCCTTCCTCCAGTACGCATGTGATCAGACCGCCACCATACAGCACTACAATCTACACAAAATAAAACGAGCCTATATGTTTATCCGTCAGATCGAATTGTATCGACATATTGATTAGAGCGTTGGTCAGCGCTCCGCTTACGGAAACATAGGCGTCAGGACCGGACACATCGAGCGTCACCGCCAGATCCCTGCTTTGCACCACATCGACCCTCGGCAGCGACATTTGCCAATTACCTGTGGAGTGCTTGAAGGCTTGATAAACGGATTCTCGCGCAGCCGTTTGACCGGGTACGTTCTGATTGTTTATGATCGCATACGAAATGTTGACCTTTAGCCACCCTAGACTATTCGGGCTGAAATTTTTGAATCGGGCAATTACCTCGCCTGCCGAGTAATCCTTAATGTTCGTATAACGGATCGTGTCGGTGAACGTATAATCTTCTGCATCTACCGGTATCTGTATGCCTTTCTTCATCGCATTGGTAGAGTAGCAGACGATCTCCTGCCCCATTTGCGAGTCGCCCGGGATGACCGCCAGCCGTTTTGCCGTCTTGCCCCATCAGGAAACCGTATACCGTTGACTAACTTCCAGTACATGCTGTTATACTCCGGCGTAGACTGATCGGCTGCGCCTCCGATGAGATAATCCCCTACTCTTATATGACTAGGCATGTTGATGTATTCGCCGATTTTCACAGGCGTGCCGGATGATATATCCAGAGCGACGGTCTTTGAAAAAATCGTGCTGTACCCGCCTACCGTCATCACTCCATTGGTTATATTCGCGTAGCGGGGGAGGTAAACCCCGGGAATCGTGAATGTTCCCCTGCCGTACACGTTCCCGTATTCGTCTATATCGAGCCGCGTAATATTATCGGTAGCCGTCCATGTGATGAGGTAGTGTATCGATCCGTTGGACGCGATCGTCGCATTCCCTAGCGCTCCAACGCTGAATTGCGTTTCGTTAGACGGCACGCCATTCACAATATCGAATCTGTCAATCTTCCCAAGCCCCAGTTGCAGGCGTAGAGCCTTCCGTTAATGATGCGGCAGGACTGCACAAACCCTTCATATTTACGCGTGATTTCGAGCTTGAAATGCAAAGCGGTGTCAACGATCCGGTACACTTTAATTTTATCCCCTGCAAAAACAAAGACTTTGTCGTTATGAATTGCCATCGCTACCCGATATTGGGTCGCTTCAAGATCGGCAAGGCAATACACCGGAGAACATTCGCTCCAGCACTTCATCTCACTCTTCTACATGACTCCTCCGGATAAAAAGGACAAACAGGGGGTTGTCGTCGTCAACATCGATACGGAGCGGCTCGGCAAATTTATCAATAATGTAAGCGACAACGTTCTCGAGGACATCTACATTATCGATAAGGACGGCACCGTACTTTACAATAGAGATTCTTCTCTCTTGAACCGTCCCATGTCGGATATCGGCCCTTTGAAAGATCTGCTCGAGGAGACCGAAGGGAAGCCCGTCCAAAAAAATATGAACGGGAGGACCGAATCGGTCACCTACTTGAGCTCTCAGTATAATGATTGGAAAATCATTTCCGTCCTTCCTCTTCAGCTATACCAGGAGAAGGATTCGTACCTGCGCAATTATTTGCTGCTCATATTCGCCGCCGGGCTGGCTGTCGCGCTTCTTCTTGCCTGGCTGATCGCGACGAAAGTGTTCCAGCCGATCCGCAAAATCATTTCAATCGTCGAAAATCCCGATAAGTGGACATATGTCGAGCTGGAGAAGCAGGAGCCTCACCTGAATGAAATCCGGCAAGTGGCGGCGGCGATCGCCCGGTCGCATGGCATGCGCCTGGAGCTGGAGCAGGAGCTGCGCAAGCGGCTCGCTTTATTGAAGCAAGCGCAGAACGTTGCCCTGCAGTCCCAAATCAGCCCGCATTTTCTGTACAATACGCTGGAAACGATCAACTGGAATGCCATCCGGCTGACAGGCGGCGATAACAAAGTATCGGAAATGATCTCTTCCCTGTCCAGACTTATGAGGCTGTCTCTCGAAACGCCCATGACTTTGATTCCCATCAAGGCGGAGCTTGAGCACGTTCAGCATTACATCGAAATTTTATTGATTCGTTACAAAAACAGCTTTTCTGTCGTATGGGAGATCGACGAGGCTATCCATGCGTGCAAAATACCGAAAATCACTCTGCAGCCGCTCGTGGAAAACGCCGTCTATCACGGTATGAAACCGAGACAAGGAAAAGGAACCGTCCGTATTTCCGGATGCGTGCAGGACGAGCTTATCTTGTTCGAGATAACCGACGACGGCGTCGGAATCGACCCTGAGCGTACGGAGCAAATCAATTCCGCGCTACAGCACGACTACAGCGAGCCCGGCGATCACATCGGCATCAAAAATGTGAACCAGCGCATCAAACTGACGTTCGGCGATCCTTACGGCATAACCGTCTTCAGCGAAAAGCATATAGGGACGACCGTGCGGCTTACGCTTCCTGTCGTGGAATGACAATCGCATAGACGCCAAAAATGACGGCACCGAAGCCCGTCATTTTTTGGCTTGCTATGCGATTGCCCAATGTTACTTGCTCCTAATGGAGGGGATGCGCACGAAGACTAGTCTTCCGGCACTCGTATCCACCCCCTGCAATCTCCATTCGTTGCAGCGCTGCAGGAGGGAGGGCCTAACCGGTTGCCGGCGCTACTCCTTCACCGCCAACACGACGCGCAGCGCACTCCCGTTAACGGCGACATCGCTTGCAGCGAAGCCGTTCCGGCGCAGCCAGCCCAGCAGCGCAGGGCGCAGCGCGTACACTTCCTCCGCCGCATGCTGGACGCCGGGCGCGAGACCGTTCTCCCGCAGCGCCGCAAGCAGCTCCGCGCGGTGCGCCTTGTCATCGGCCATCCAATCGGCGATGCACAGCCTCCCTCCGCGCTTCAGCACGCGGTTCATTTCCTCCAGCGCCAACGGCTGCTGTTCATCGGTCAAGTGATGAAACGCAAAGCTCGTTACGACGAAATCGAACTGCTGGTCGAAGCACGGCAGCGCCAGAAAATTGCCGATTTTGGTCTCGAGGCCCGGCACCTTGCCCGCACACCTCTTCAGCATTTCCCGCGACTGGTCGACGCCGACCATCGCCGCTCCCGCCGCAGCCAGCTTGGCCGCCAGGTTGCCCGTTCCGGCGCCGATATCAAGCCCAGCCTCGCCCTGCCGGGGGGCGACCAGCTCCGCGACCCGGTCCAGCGCCGCTTCGTAATAGCCGACATAGACGCCCGCCGTATTCTCCTCGCCGAACGATCCGTTCAGCTCCGCATCGTACGTTTCCGCCAGCCTGTCGAAGCCCCATCGGTCGGACCAGCCGGTTCTCGCGCTGCGCAGTCGCTTGGCACCGTCCGCCAGCGTATACATGTCGCTTACGTCCAGCTTATCCTGGCGCCGGATTCGCTCCATCATCGAATCGATCGTGCCGATCATCTGCTTGAGCTCCGCCCACTGCGCGAACAGCAGGCTGCGCTGCATGTCCAAGTAATGGCCGACTTCGTCTTTGTCGCCTTGATCGATCCGCTCCAGCATGCCGCGTATATCGTCCAGCGGCACGCCGATCTCGCGCAGCGCCGCGATCGTTTGGAGCCGCCATGCGTCCGTATCGCTGAAGATGCGATATTGATTATGCGAATCTTTAACGGGGCGAATCAATCCTTTGGCCTCGTACAAACGGATCGCCCGCGGCGTTACGTTAAGCTTCCGGGCCATTTCTTTAATTTTCACCGTAATCCCTCCATCCCCTCTATTGTAAACCTTAACCCAAGGGAAAGGTAAAGGGCAGGCTGCCGGAGAGAAATAAAAAGAACCGCTCTGAAAGCCGGTTCTTTTCCCTATCGTCGCTCCTATCGGCAATTTCGACCCGCCTCTCGGCCGGTCTCAAACAGCAGGCACCATTACCCCTGCGTCTCCACTTGCCGCTTCGTTTCGATTTTCTTCTTCATCTCTACCTTGAAGCCGCCCTTCTGGTCGACGAACTTCTCGAGCGCCGGCTTCGTCAGCTCCTGCAGCTTCGCGATCAGCTGGTCCTTCGAAATGCCTTTCTCCTGCGCGATATCAGCGATCGATTTGCCGCCTTCCAGCTCCTTCTTCAAATCGTCAACCGACAAGCCGACGATTTCGGCGACTTTGTCGAGAGGGGCATGAATACCCAGCGCGCCTCCCATCTTGCCGGGGCCCGGGCCAAAGCCGCGGCCGTGATCGCCTTCGATGCCCTTGAGGCCTTTTTGTTCAACGGCTTGCTTAACCTGCTCGGCGATTTTCTCCTTAACGGTCACAGCTTGCTCTGCCGTCAGCTTGCCGGCCTCCACCGTTTTGTCGATGCCGGCGTTCCGCTCCTCGATGAGAGCGGCTGTCAGCGTATCGACGGCAATCCCTTTCTCCTTGGCCACGTCCGCAAGCGATTTATCCGCCTTCAGCTCTTTTTTCAGATCCTCGACGGAAAGGCCGAGCACTTCAGCCGCTTTATCGAGGGAAGCGCCTTTGCCCCCTACCGCAACAAAGCCGAATTTCTCGCCGCCCGGCTTGCCGTGGCCGCGACCGCCTTCGCCGAAGCCCGGCAGCCCTTTCTGCTCGACGGCTTGCTTCGCTTGTGCAGCCGCCTTTTCTTTGGCGGTCGCCGCTTGCTCGGCGGTCAGCTTGCCGGCCTCGACCGTTTTGTCGATTTTGGCGTTCAGCTCCTTCGTCAGAGCGGCGATAACGGTATCGACGGCAACGCCTTTCTCCTGCGCTACGTCAGCCAGCGATTTGCCCGCTTCCAGCTCCGTGCGAAGCGCACTTTCTTCTATGCCGAGCGCATCGGCGGCGATGCTGAGATGCTGCTTCAGCTGGACGCCGATTTTGACGCCTTTCTCAGCTGCGAATTTGCCCCTGACTTCGCCTTTCCCTTGCTTCGCGCTCTGCTGCTGATCGGCTGAAGACGGTGCGGATGTGCTGTCGGACGCCGCATAGGCGGCCCCTCCCCCAAGGGCAAGCGTGAGGGCAATACCTGCGGCGATCATTTTGTGCGAACGTTTCATCGAATCACTCCTCCTATGTAACGAATTGTACATAGAAAGGATACCCCGCCGAGATTAAACCAAACTTAAGAACAGATTAAATAGGATTAGAAATTGCATAGTAATATTTCCCAATACTTCCGTCTAATCCTGCCAGTTCCACACTTCGATGCGCCCCAGCTGAAAATGATGAAATTCACGGTCTTCGCGCAGCTTCTCCAGCTCCCGTACCGGCCCGGTTACGACCCCTCCGTACACGATAACGCCGTTATTCCGCAAATACGCCAGCCGCTGCTTGTCGGTTTCCTTCCCTTCATACGAGGCTCCGCCTGTAAGCCACTCGAGATCGATTAACATCTGGTCTAAGGATTGCTGCAGCAAGGCCTCGTCGCCGAACCATTTCGAGAAGGAACTACCACTTTGATAATAGATTTTGAGAGGCCGCAGGTTCAAGTGCGGCAGCCAGTAATCGCTCCCGGAGCTGGAATAGGAGGAAAGCTTGGTGATCTCCTTCAATTCCCCCGCGTACACGGGCATGTTCAACAACCGGACATTCACCCCGTTCAGCCTCTGCTGCAGCTGCCCGGGCTCCATCCCGCTGCGGGTGGAGAACGCCATCTCGGCCACGTAACCGTCTCCGATATGGCTCAACTGCTCCCATACCCGCACGCTGTCGTTAGGCGCGATCGAGGCGGAGCCCTTGCCGTGCAGCTCGTTCGGAGCGACGAAAGCGAACGTTTTCGCAGCGTTCATATGAGGAGAGGAGAGCCTCAGCTCATAGTGCAAGTCGCCGAACAAGCTTTTGGATGCATGAACCTCCCCTGCCACGGCATCCCAATAGCCAACCTGACGGTAAAGCTTTAACGTGGTCCGCTGCGTAAGCCAAGGGGTCAAAGACGCTGCCCCGGTGCTGACATTCTCTACGCGCAGCCCGGTTTCGTGCGTTTCGACCAGCGTCGCCGTCAGCCGGTCGAATTCCGCGCTCTTGCCGGAAATGGTATAATAAGCGGCCAATGCCATCATGCCTATCAAGCCTGCCAACATTAAGCCGGCAATCGTAACGACAACTGTGGTCAAAATCGTAAACCGGGTACTCCACAGCATGCTTTTAAATGCGGCTTTTTCCTCATCGCCTCCATCCGCCTTCCTGCGTACCGCCGTCCTCTTCCATTCCTTCAGCGCTCCCATTCCCGGCTCCATCCCTTCTTCCATTTCCGACGCCGAACGGCCTTTCCTTTCGTCCTAGCGCCGTCCGGCTTCTTTCCCCCATACGCAGCCCATATCGCTCTTTCCATACAGCCGTTAAGTATGTCATATTCTGGTTCAACTACCTATATAACGCACCTTCCGTACACTTCCTGACGTTCCATCCGAAAATAGCCGTCAAAATAAAAAAATCATGCCTCCGCCAATTGACGAAAGCATGATTTATTACCTATATGCAGCTGCTACTTCCCCCATGCTCCGACGGTCTCGGCAACGGCATAACCGACCGCGGCGGAAATGGGAGTCATCCATAAAGCCCCCCACCAAGGGTAGACGACGGTACCAAGCACCGCGCCGATCAATAAAAAACCGGGCAGCATAATCAGGAAGACCGCTTTCTTGCGCGCTTCCCATACGGCGTGGTCCTGCCACCGGAAAAGCTTCAAAAAGGGCTCGGCGCCAACGTCCCTGACGTACAGCTTCGTGTAATAGGTCAGCAGCAAGCCGGAGCCGAACCAGAGCATCCACTTACCTGCCGCCGGTATCGCCACTATGCCGCCGCAGCTGATTACGGCCAGCTGGATGTACACTTTCATATTCGCTTTGCTGCGAAAGAATGATTTCACCGCAAGCTCCGTCAATCCGTTAACCTGAGTCCGCGAACGAAACAGCCGGTTGGACGACCGGAACAGGAGAGGACGTTTGCGGGCGATGCGCGATTTTTTCTGAATGATCTGCCCCAGCATAATGGCGGCGTACTTCATTCGTTCCGTCCGTTCCCGCTCGACATCATGATGGAATGCGCCCTTCCGCGCCAGCCGGAGGCGAAGCAGCCACGGGAATGCCGCAAGCAGCACGACGCAAGCCGCCGCGCCGATCAGCGCGTTCGAGCGAAGGGCAAGCACTACCGCCAGGAACGAAGCGGCTTCGGCTGCGAGCAGCGCTGCGGAAGCAAGAAATCGCCCGAAGCCGGCGAAACGAATCGACACCGCTTGACGCAGCATACTCGCGGTCATTTTGAACAAGACGAGCAGAAGGTACAGCACGAGCGTATCCGTCCACGACAAGCCGTGCGAGCGATGCAGCAGCGGGAAGAGGAAGACGAGGACAGCGGCCGCCGTTACCGCCTGAAAGGCGATCGAATACCGAACGCCCTGCAGCATCAGCCTTCGGAGCCATGCCGTATGCAGAATCACGAGCTGGTCCGCCTCCTGAACGAAATAACGGATCGTGCCTACCCTCGTCCACCCGTACAGTATGACTGCTACCGCAGCATAAGGAATGTAGTCGAACCAACCGGGCGCTTGCTTCCACCATAAGTAAACATGATAGCCTCCAAACAGCAGCGCCGGAATGACGACATACAGCGCGACGACCCAATCCACAGCCAGCCGCCATACGCTCCACTGGAACGCCCAGTCCTCCCGCACCCGCCGCCAAAAAAGCTTTCCGACGGTTATCATCGTCCTCCATCGCCCCCATCCGTAGGCGGCTCGGCAAGCTCCAGCAGGGAATGGAAGCAGTCGAACAACGATTCGCCCGGCATCCCGCATTGCTCCCGAATCGCCTCCAGATCGCCCGATGCCACGAGCTGCCCGTCAGCAAGCAGGACGAACGCGTCGCATAGCCTTTCCGCGGTATCCAGCACATGCGTCGACATGAGAACGCCGGCGCCGCGCTTCCTCTCCTCGTGCAGCATGTTCATGAAATCTTTCGTCGCCTTCGGGTCCAGCCCGATGAACGGCTCGTCGATAATGTACAGATCCGGCTTCTGCAGGAAACCGATAATGAGCATCATCTTCTGCTGCATTCCTTTGGAGAACGAGGAAGGGAGGTGGTGCTTGACTGCGGTCAGCCGAAACTGCTTCAGAAGCATCATGCCTCTTTCTTCGAATTCCGCAGTCTCCATCTCCAGAGCGGAAGCCGCCAGCTCCAGGTGCTCCCACAATGTCAACGTGTCGTATAGAACCGGATGCTCGGGAATATAGGCGACCCTTCCGCTGGGATCGGTAAAGCCGATTGTTCCCGCAACGTCGGGAAGCAGCCCGAGAATGGCTTTGATCGTGGTGCTTTTCCCCGCTCCGTTAGGACCGATTAGTCCGATTAATTGCCCCGCTTCAATAGTAAAATGAATATCGTTTATGACGCCCTCGCGGCCCGGATATCCGGCCCGATTGATCGAAACCTCGACGATTGACATATAAACCCCTCTCCGGAAAACGGTGTAGACGGAAGCTCCGCTAGTACGAGCCGCACCTGCCGTATCTACCCGAATATGTACGCTGCGCGAGCGAATAAGTTACGCAGCCGTTTCCATTCCGGACGCTAATACGGCTCAGCCTGGCGAAAGCTTTTTGCCGCGCAGCCAATAGACGAGCAAATACAAGACCGGGAGCAATTCCATAAAGTAAATATAAGTCGTCCAGGACGGAGAGTTCAAGAAATGTTCCAATTCCCCGTAATTCGTCGCGATTCCCATCGAAAGCGCCGTCATGAAGATCCCTATCGAAAAGGATAACGGCCGGTAGTCGCGTACATTGACGATATGCGAAACGCCGAGCGTCGACACGTACAGCAGCAGGCTTGCTTTGACCAGCACGCTCATCGTCCACCAAGATACGAGCAGCGGATCGACGTTCTCCAGGAAATCGCCGATGCGGATAAACCGCAGCATTTCCAGCACGGGGTAGGTTAAATGGGCGTTCAGCTTCGGGCCGAACAGCATCATGCAGAACAGCCAGGTCATTAGCACGAACATCATCGTGAACAGCCAGGCTATCGTCATGGAACGCATCGTCTTTTGCGGCTCTTTCACATTCGCCATGAGCACTACGATATAGAACATTTCCCCGAACCACGGAAACGTAAAGACGCTCGAATCAAGGATCCGCTTGAAATCGTAGTGCGTAACGAAAGCAATCGCCATATCGGTTTGCAGTTCTTTGCCGACGAAGAACGGGATGGCGACGCCGAGCACAATCGTGAGGAGAAAGATGGTTTCCGCAAAGCGCGCGATCGCCTCCAGCCCGGAACGAACCGCTAGAGCGGCGCAAAGCCCGATAATGAGCGCCAGCACCCACGAAGGCGTATCCGGCATGTAAATCGAGGTGAAAAAATCGACGTATTTCCGGACGGCGATCGCGCACAGGTGTATGGCAAAAAAACTGAATAGAATCAAAACCGGAATGTGCACCCACTTGCCGACGATTCTGCTGCCGAACTTCAGCCATTGGCCCGCAGGCTCGATCCGTCCCAGCACGATCCCGAAATAGGCGGCCAGAAGCGCCCCCGCCGAGCCTATAACCAGTCCCATCCAGCCTTGAAAACCGCCTAATTCCGTAAGCGGTGCGATCAGAAAGCCTACCGGCGACGAAAACAAATAAATCGTAAACAGCCGAATGACCTGGGCCTGCGAAATACGCTCCATGGGAACGCCTCCTCTCGTTCGAGATTCAGGAAAACAGCCTTACGATCGGCCCAATCACCCATTCGACCAGCAAATTCGGGCTGGGCAGCTTTTTGAACCACTCCAGCATGAAGTGGTACGAGAAACAAACAAACATGACGGCAAACACCTTGACATAGGTTTTCGGCTTGCGGTTCCGCTTATGCAGAAACAAGCCCTCGTACAAGGCAACGATGCCGAACAGGATAACCGTAACCATCTCGTTCCTCCACTTCTATCCGCCCGGATCGGCTATTCCCCAGGCTTCAGTTTTACCCAAAGCGGGTTCGTTTCTTTGCCGAGCCTTGTAATCTGCAGATCCGCACGCACCCGAAAGCTCACTTCATTTTTATAAACGTCTCGCCAGTCCTCGCTGATTTGTTTCCATTTTTTGGGATAACGCCAGTCGACATATTTCCCGAGCTGCAGCACGTCGGAGCGAAGCTGCTGCGTTCGGGACAATCCCTTGCGGATATACGCTTCCAGCTGAGCATTAAACCGCTTCTGAATAAGCTCCAGACTAGCCGGATCGACCAGATCCAAATTGGACTCCGAAGAAATGACATCCCCCACGGCCCGGACGATAATCTCATAAACGATGCCGCCATTTTCCAGCTTGACTAAAATATCCGGCTTTTCCGGGACGAACAGCACGCTGATCAGCTTTCCGTTATCCGGCATCCGAACGGTAATGGCCGCGCTCCGCATCCCGCCGTCCATCCAGAACAGCGCTCTCGTTTCGTCAACATCAAGCGTTCCGACCATGCGTCCTTCCCGGAAAACGGCTGACCCGTACGTGCCTGCCCACCCGCTCGTTTTGCCTTTTTCGCTGACCATTTTATTTTCGCCGAACGTAAGCAAATTCGTATACATATCCGGCTCGTCGTCCAGCGCCGTCAGAAAATCGCGGACATTCGTATCGATCAGCGCAGGCTGGGCCCCGAATTCCCGGAGCACCTCGTATGGAGAGCGCTCGAAGACCGGCGTCAATTGCGTAATCTCCCGCGCTTTGCCGGGGGCAACCATGACGAAGGTTTTGAGCTGAAAGGAGGGCTGCCGGGCGACAAACTCCAAAAGCGGCCGTATGCCCTCTTCCGCCAGCTCGCGGCCGATGACGATGATTCGCGTATGTCCCCATGCGATGCGCCGCGTCAAGTCGGACTGTATTTTGCGAAGCGCGATCGCGAAGTTCTCGCCTTGCTTCGTTACCGTGGCATACGGATTTCCGGAGCTTTGCGAGCCTGACTGCATACTGGACGAGATCCGGTTCGGCAGCGGAAAAGCCAGCGTCAGCTCCAGCATCCCCGGTTCGCTGCCTTTATCGATAAAAACCCCGGTGACGATCGAGCGGTCGTTAATTTCCACTCTGGACCAGCAGCCGCTCAGAAGCGGAACAAGGGCGAACAGAAGAAAGCAAACGGCCCATTGCCGCGCGCCGGTTTGCACCTCAATCCTCCTCCTCTCCGCTGATCGGTCTGCCGGACGGAACGAGCCGTTGCCGGTTTTTCGTGCCGAACAGGTGCGGTCTGATCATCATCTTCCACCATGGCACCCGAACAAAGACGTCTTTCAGGTCCCTGCGGTCAAGAGGCGCGATGGGCGCCATATACGGAGTACCGAAGGAACGAAGGGTGACGAGATGCAAATAGATGAGAAAGACGGCAATGATAATTCCGAAGAGTCCGAACGTGGTGGCAAGCAGCATGACCGGAAAACGCAGCAGACGGAACGACAGCCCGAGCTCGTAATGCGGGATAATAAACGAGGCTACCCCCGTTATCGACACGACGATGACCATCGGCGTTGAAACAAGCCCCGCCTGCACGGCCGCTTGCCCGATAATGAGCGCGCCGATAATCGAGATGGTCTGCCCGATCGTTTTGGGTATGCGCAGCCCGGCTTCCCGCAGCCCTTCGAAGGATATTTCCATGATAAGCGCCTCCACGATAGCCGGAAACGGCACATTCTCGCGCGAGGCGGCGACCGTCGTAAGCAGCAAGGGGGGCATCATCTCCGGATGAAACGTCGTAACCGCAATGTATAAGGAAGGGAGCAGCAGCGATACGATCAGGAACAGAAACCGTATCCAGCGAATCCACGTCGTTGCAATGTACCTCTGATAATAGTCTTCTGCCGACTGCATCATCATCGGGAACGTTGCCGGAACGATGATCGGATTCGGCGAGCCGTCGGCGATAATGCCGACTCTGCCTTCCAGTAAAGCGGCAGCCAGGCTATCCGGTCTTTCCGTAAAGATGACTTGAGGGAACGGGGAGTACGGATTGTCCTCGATGTACTCCTCGATGTAGTTCGCGCTTAAGACGCCGTCAATATCGATTCGGGACATCCGGTGCTTCACTTCTGCCACAAGCTCCGGTTTGCACACCGTATCGATGTAAACGACAACGACGGCCGTACGGGTCAAACGCCCGAACGTGAGCCGCTTCACTTGAAGAGCCGGGGTCTTGATTTTGCGGCGAATCATCGTCAAATTGGTCGCGATGTCTTCGACAAACGCTTCCTTCGGACCACGGATGACGCTTTCGTTCAGCGCCTCGAATATTTGCCTTTTCTCCACCTGCCGGATCGGAAACAGCATAACCCGTTCTTCGCCATCGACGAAAAACGCAACTTGTCCCTCCAGAATCGCATCGATTACCTTGGCCGATTCGTCTGCGACGGTTACGGCAACAGGCAATTGCCCCCGCTCCGCCACCTGCCTGAATATTTCCTCCGGAGTACGGACAAAGCCCGGAACGAGCAGCGGCTCCAATATTTCCATGCGGTATGTCGAATCGTCGATCATGTGTTCGATCGAAACCGTTGCGCAAGGCACCCTGCCGCCAACCATGAACTCGTGATACAGAAAATCGTCAGATCCGCCCATTGCATCGCGGATCTTCTGCAGGATGCGGCTGGCAGGCGTTCTGCCGGCCTCTTCGTTCTTCTCCCCGGAGTCCGGTCGGGGCCGTTCGGAGGACAGGTCTGAGGCGGCGGCAACAGCTTCGTCCTTCTTTGAATCCTGCCGGCTTTCCGGCTTGTGCCGAGCCGATTCGCCGGACTTTGCTCCCCCGAAAAGCTTTCGTTTAAGCAGCCTGAACAACCCCATCCCCTTCCCCCTCTCCCTTTATGCAAACATCGGATTTTACTTCCAAAGCCTCTGACTTGGTTGCCTTAGTTTGATGCAGAATACGGTAATTTATCCAGCGGGAAAAACCCCTTTAAGCGAAAGCGCTTGTCGGGGCTACCTTTTGACAATATTAATCTTTAACGGCTTTAAACGGTTGCAGTCGCATACTTATCCCGTTCGAACCGAAACAGGTCCGCGTCCGGATGATGTCCCTTCGTAATCAAACCGGTAATGACCGAAGCCGCGATCGTGCTGTAAGCCGTTCCGTTGCCCCCGTAGCCTAGCGCAAAGTAACAGCCGGGGAAGTCTTCCTGCATCCCGATCAGCGGATAGCCGTCATGCGTACTGCCGAATGTCGCAGACCAGTAGTACTCAGCCTTAAGCTCGGGAATCCTCGGAAACAGCTCCTGCAGCGCCTTCACAAGCAGATCGCGTTTGCGTTCAAGCATGGCATCGCGTTCTTTCGGAGCGATCACATCTTCGTCAAATCCACCGGCGACTATCCGGTTGTCCGGGGTCGTGCGAATGTACAGATAAGGACGCGCCGTTTCCCAGAGCAAGCACCGGTTGTGCCAGCCCTCGAAGGTGTCCAGCCGCTGGGTCGCGATTCCAAAAGAACTGGACAGCACGGCGTTCGGATTTCTTTTGATCTGCTGCGTTTCGTAGCCCGTCGCAAATACGGCATTGTTCGCAACGATCCGCCGATTGCCCTTGGTAACAAAAACAAGCCGGCCGCCCTCTTCGCGGCGGTTGACGATTTCCGTATTTACGTATGCCCGGGCTCCGCGCCGAACCGCCGCATCGATCAGGGAAACCGCCAGCTTATACGGGTTAACCTCCGCGTCGCCTCGGGAATAGATCGCACCGGCTTTGCGGAAGGAGAACCTGTCGCTGATCCGCTCCGGCGACAAGTATTCGACGGGGAAGCCGTTCGCGATGAGAACCTCGTATTCTTCTTGAAGCCGGACCGCGTCTTCCGGGCATGAAGCGAAGTAGAGGCTGTCCCTCCTGACATACTCGGGATCGATCGATAACTTGCCGCATATGTCCCCGACCTCGCCGACAGCGCGCTGGCAGCAACGGTAAAAGCGAATGCCCTTATCTTGTCCGAAGGTTCGTATGCATGAGGTCAGCTCTTTATCGTTCGCATATTGGATAAGACCGGTATTGGCTCTCGTGCTGCCGAATCCTATATGCCGTTTATCGACGACTATCGTTTTTACGCCTGCCTCGGTTAAGCCAAAGGCGCATAGCGCCCCCGCCTCTCCGCTGCCGATTACAAGCGTTTCGCACTCCGTGTCCTCCTCCAGCGGCGGATAAACCGGCACATGCGGCAAGGTGTCCGGCCATAACAAAAAACCCGTGCTAAGATTCAATGTGCAAACCCCTTTTACGCCAAAGTTGAATGTATTATATACCGCCGCGCAACCCCCTATTCCATTCGTTTACAGCTCTTCCCGCACCAGGGGATGTTACATATCGGCAGGGCAACCGGGCATACTACTTTGCGGAAAATAGAAGGGAGGAAGACAAGATTATGCATGCGCAACCGCTAACGGCCAAGGAGTTGGAGTATGTCGCAGACTGTATGTCAAATGAGGATTTGCTGATCAAGCAATGCTATGCCGCTTCGGCCACGACGCTAAATGCGGCAACCCTCCAATTTTGCGGACAGATGCTGCAAACGCACACGCAGCACTACCAAACGCTGATGCACCTGCTGGACCAGCACCGCCAGATGGCGCCTACTCAGCCTCAGCTGCAATAGGTCCCTTTCATTCCCGTCAGACAAACTCTTTCAGGAGGGATACCCTTGTACCAACAATCGCAGCAGCAGCAACAACAGCAGCAATCCGCTGGCCTCATTCCGGAAAAAGACATGTTGTACACCATTTTAGCCGATTTGAAAAGGTCTACCCGCGAGTACGCAACGGCGGTGACCGAGTCGAATTGCCCGATCGTCCGCCAAACGTTCACGCAGCTGCTGAACGGCACGCTCAAGCTGCAAGGAGAGCTTTACGATTTTATGAAGCGGCAAAACATGTACAACACGGCGTCGCCCGCGCTGCGTCAGGAAATCGACAAGCAGCTGCAGCAATATAAGCAAACGGAGCAGCAAACGGAGCAGCTGGTCAGCCGGCGCATGAGCGCGCCAAACGAACAGCCGGGCGGATACATGCAGTCCGCTTTTGCGCAGCAGGGGCAGTCGGGGCAAATGCAAGCTGGACAGGCTGGACGATTCGGGCAGCACATGCAGCCGGCCTTCTCGCCGCAGCAAGGGCGGTCCGAGCAACAAGTGTCCGGACAAATGCAGGTCGCCCAGTCCTACGGGCAGCACATGCAGCCGGCCTTCTCGCCGCAGCAAGGGCAGTCCGAGCAACAAGTGCCCGGACAAATGCAGATCGCCCAGTCCTACGGGCAGCACATGCAGCCGACCTTCTCGCCGCAGCACTCGTCCCAGCACGGCTTCGTTCAAGGGCAGTCCGGCGGTCGGCAGCAAGGACAGCAGGGAGCCGGGTACATGCAGCAGCAGAACCAGCCGCCCAAGCAGGCGCCTTACTTTATGTAAAGAAGATTCGCAAAGAAGCCTCCGGTCCCGCGTTCACCCGGGATGCCGGAGGCTTCTTTATGCTGCTTGCGAGGTTAGGGGCATTCACCATTCGTTGCGTTAAAGATGTTCCTCAAGAAGCCCGCGAAGCTCCCGCTCGCTCAAGCCGGTCTGACGAATCCGGTTCGGGTAAGCCGCTTCTGCCGAATCGCCTAGATGATAGTCGCGAATCGCATCGGTATCCTTGAGCACGTTCCCCGTCAAGATGCACACGGCGGTCTCGTCGGAATCCACAATCTTAAGCGCGGTTAACTTCCGTAAGCCGGCCAGCGTCGCGGCGGAAGCCGGCTCGCAGCCGATCCCGCTTCTGTCGATCAGCGCCTTGGCGTTAAAAATATCTTCGTCCGACACGGATACCGTCACGCCGTTCGTGTATTCGACCGTTCCTCGGAGCGCTTTGCGCCAGCTTGGCGGATTGCCGATATTCATGGCGGTGGCGCGCGTATACGGCGCCGGATCCGGGACGAAATTGCGGCCGCCCAACTCGATCATCCGGTGAAACGGGCTCGCCCCGTCCGCCTGTACGATCGCGACCCGAGGCAGCTTGTCGATGAGCCCCAGCGTAAACAGATCGCGGAGCCCTTTGCCGAGCGCCGTCGCGTTGCTAAGCGCGCCGCCGGGAACGACGATCCAGTCGGGAAGCGTCCAGCCCATGTTCTGCGCCGTCTCGTAGACGATGCTCTTCTGGCCTTCGATTCGCCAAGGATTGATCGAATTGCATACATACAAGCCTAGCTCTTCCGCAGACTGCTTCAAAAAGGCTATGCCGTCGTCGTACGTCCCGGGAAACGATACGACGCGAGCGCCGTATGCCAGCGTCTGAAGCACCTTATTCAGCGAAATGTTGCGGTCCGGCATCAGTACGAGCGAGGTCATCCCGGCAAGCGCCGCATACATCGCCAAAGAGGACGACGTATTGCCCGTCGAGCTGCAGACGAAGCGGTCATAACCGAGCGAACGGCCGTATGAAACGGCGACGGTCATCCCGTTGTCCTTGAACGACCCGCTCGGATTTTCACTCTGCGCCTTGAACCGGCACGACCGGACTCCCGCGTAGCGGTTCAACGCTTCTGTTTCATACAATCCTGTATTCCCTTCGTATTTCGTCGTCACGAACGGTTCCGGCAGCACCGGAGCGATCAGCTCCTTGTACCGCCATACGCCTCCCGAATGAAGCGTCATCCGTTCGCTCAACCGTTTGTCGAACAGCCGCTTCAGCTTCTCCCCGTCCATCGCGCCATAGTCGTGCACAATTTCCAGCATGTCGCCGCAATCGCAAGCATACCGATTTTCGGCAGCCGAATACGTTCGTCCGCATTCGATGCATACAAGTCTCATTTAAAATGCCCCCTTCGTTCCATTGCGTTTCGCCGATCCGGATAAGATTACGATCCCGGAACGAACCGGGTTTTGCTTGCTTCGAGCAAGCGCAGCGCCGCTTCGTCCTGCGTATTCGAGACGACCGTTCCTATGTCTCCCAGCGTACAGACGTTGTAGCGGTCGCGGCGGCTCCAATCCGCTGCGTCAAGCAAAATAACAGTATGGTTCGACTGCCGCATAGCCGCCTGCTTGATCGCCAGGCTTTCCTGCAAGCCTGTCGTCACCTGCCCTTCCGCCGAAATCGCGGCCGGCTTCAGGAAGCATTTGTCGAAGTTCATTTGCGCAAGGGTTTGCAGCGCGAACGGTCCGTAGCACGCTTCATCTTCGGGATGAACGGCTCCCCCGACATGGACGAGATTTACTTTGCGAACCAAATCGGCTAGCCCGTATATGCTGTTCGTTACGACCGTCACGTTCAGCTGGGGCTTGATCTCCTGCAGCAGCAGGTTCGTATAGCTGGACGACTCGACGAAAACGGTGTCCCCTTCCTCGATCAGGGCCGCCGCCGCCCGAGCGAGCGGGCGCTTGCGCTCCGGCTCGCCGCGGTCCCGGTACGGGACGAACGCCGACACTTTGTCGGACAGGACGGCGCCGCCGTACGTTTTGCTCAGCATGCCGGCGCTTTCCAGCGCTCGCAAATCCTTGCGGATGGCATCCTCCGTCACTTTAAACCGCTCGGCCAGCGCCTTCACCTGTACCCTGCCCTGCTCATGAAGCTGCGCCATTATCAGTTCCCTGCGTTCGTCACCGTATCGCTGCTCGCCGTCGCTCATCCAGACACCTCTTACTTTTTATTGTTATTTATTACTTTATCATTAATTTTTATTGTTTTCTACACAAAAAATCCTTCATGATTTCATGAAGGATTGATTTACGAGACCCCAACGTCGTCTAATTTCCCATTTCCGCGTGAAATGGATGATTTAGACGACGTTGGGGGCTTCTATTTCGGGGGCAACCCGCCCCAGACGGGCCAAACGCCCCCTTTACGAGCCCCTAACGTCGTCTAATTTCCCATTTCTGCGTGAAATGGACGATTTAGACGACGTTGGGGGCTTCTATTCCAGGGGCAGCCCGCCCCAGACGGGCCAAACGCCCCCTTTACGAGACCCTAACGTCGTCTATTTCCCCATTTCTGCGTGAAATGGACGATTTAAACGACGTTGGGGGCTCTTCCTTCGGGGCACCCGACCCGAGGCAGCCGCTACAGCTCCCACCAGTCCGCGAGAATGCGCAGGAAGACGTTCGGGAATGCATACTGCTCCATCTCGTCCGGATGGAGCCAGCGGTAATTCGGCGGCAGGGCAGCCATGCCCGCCGCCTGCTCGTTCAAGCGGCAGCGGTAGACGGCCAAGTTCCAGCGGATATGGCTGAACGTATGCTCCGCATCGCGCAGCCACTCCGCCGGGAGGACGTCGACGCCGTCCGACGCCGCAAGCTCCGCCCGCAGCGCAGACATGCTCGCTGCATGGGCGCCCGCCACAGCTGCGGCCCCGCCGGCAGCAGCTTGTGCCTGCAGCGTCGCGGCGAGCTCTCCTGCCGCCGCGGCCGCTCCGCCGGGCTTGCCCTGCGCGAGCGCCACGTGCGGCAGCTCCCACATCCGGGCGAGCAGCCCGTCTTCGGGACGCTGACGCACGAGCAGCTTGCCCGCGTGCGGCCCGCTGCCTTCGACCAAGGCAACCGCCCGGGCCTCCGGCCGCGGCGGCTTCGCCTTGGTCTTAATCGGCAGCTCTGCTTCCCTGCCCTCAAGACGAGCGCCGCAGCGCTCCATGACCGGGCAGGTCAAGCAGTGCGGCGAGCGCGGCGTACAAACCGTCGCGCCCAGCTCCATAAGCGCCTGATTGAAGTCGCTAGCCTCCCCTTCGGGGATAAGCTCCTGCGCCAGGCGCTCGATTTTGATCCGGGTCGATGGCTTCGCGATGTCATCCTCCAGTACGAAAAAGCGCGACAGCACCCGCATCACATTCCCGTCGACCGCAGGCTCCGGCTTATTGTAAGCGATGCTGAGCACAGCGCCCGCCGTGTAAGGTCCGACGCCCTTCAGAGAGGTGATCTCGTCCTTCACCGCGGGAACGACGCCGCCATACTGCTCGTGCACTTCCCGCACCGCCGCTTGCAAATTCCGGGCCCGCGAATAATAGCCCAGCCCTTCCCAAGCCTTCAGAACGGTTTCCTCGGGGGCCTCGGCCAGCGCTTCGACTGTCGGAAATTTCTCCAGAAACCGGTGGTAATACGGAATGACCGTGTCCACGCGCGTCTGCTGCAGCATCACCTCCGACACCCAAATGTAGTACGGATTTTTGCTTCTTCTCCACGGTAGTTCGCGTTTATTCGCTTTATACCAAGCAAGTAAACCATTTGCATAAAATATTTTCAGATCCTGGCTCTCCATGTTGTTCTCCTCTTCAAGTTATGGCAATTGGCGAACCTTCCGCCGCTTCTCTCCGCACTCGCTGTCAGGGCCCTTATCCCTCTTTTTGACGTCCGACTATACCGTTTCCGTCTATCTCTTCTATTTATCTCTTCTGTTTATCTCTTCTGTTTATCTCTTCTGTTTATCTCTTCTGTTTATCTCTTCTGTTTATCTCTTCTGTTTATCTCTTCTGTTTATCTCTTCCGTTCAACTCTTACGTTTAACTCTTCTGTTTATCGCTTCCGTCTATCTCTTACATTCATCTCTTACGTTCATCATTTATCTCTTACATTCATCTCTTCCATATCCATCTTCCCATGCAGTCCGTTTCTTCCGTCCCTCTATTCACCCGCATCTCCATGCTCCCGCCTATGAAGCGTCCCCTGTCCTGCATCCAAAGGCGGGAGCAAGCAGCGGCCGGCTGTGTTATAATGGGGAAGTATTCCGAAAGACCCGCAGTCGCGCGGGAGGAGGCTTGTCCCATGCTGACGCCCGGCGAATTAGCCGCCAAGCTGAATAAATTGGTGTTCTCGATCCTGCT
The DNA here is from genome assembly GCF_046244365.1 of Paenibacillus litoralis. Taxonomy (NCBI): domain Bacteria; kingdom Bacillati; phylum Bacillota; class Bacilli; order Caryophanales; family Paenibacillaceae; genus Paenibacillus; species Paenibacillus litoralis. The sequence continues at coordinate 8,008,053 of NZ_CP176395.1, forward strand.
GATCGGCCATCAAAAATGCGGTCCGGACTGGTACCAGCCGCTTCGCACGATCCGCCACCCTTCGTTCTGGCTTATCATTAAAGGCAAAGGGTCGTTCGCAATCGACGGCACGAATTATCCCGCAGAGCCGGGCAAAATTTTTTTCTTTACTCCGGGAACCGTCGTAGAGCGGCGCACGGATTCCGATAACCCGCTGGAATACTACCTGCTCCGTTTTCATTATACGGAAACTTACGAGGAGAAGGAACAATGGATTTCCCGCAGCGCAGCCGAAAGCCCGTTTCCGCTGGCCGGCATGTACACGGTACAAAATCCGCCTCAACTCATTTATATGATGGAGCAGCTCGTCATTCTTTGGAAGCGCAGGGGTCATATGACCGCGATGCGGCGCAATATTTTGCTGCATGAGCTGCTGCTCGCGCTCGTCCAGGATTTTCGTGCGCAGAAAATCGCCGGCGACGCCACAGCCGCCATCGAATCGACGCAGGATTATATGACGACGAATTACCGCGAACCGCTTACGCTGGAGGGACTCGCCAGCATGGCCGGCCTTAGCGTCAGCCATTATTCCCGCCTGTTCAAGAAGGTTATCGGCTACACCCCGATCGACTACTTGACTCACTTGCGCGTCGACCGCGCCAAGGAGCTGCTCGTTCTTTCCGACTATCGGCTCAAGTCGATCGCAAACAGCGTCGGCTATACCGACGAATTTTATTTCAGCCGCATGTTCAAAAAAATAGAAGGGCTGTCGCCGCGGGAGTATGCCAAAAAATACCGTGTCGCGCCTATCAGGCCCGGAGAATAGGTGATGGAATGCCGAAAACGAATATAACGCGGCAACAAGCCGCGCACGCTTACATACATATAGCCAAGCCTTGGCTGCCGCTTTTCGCCGTATGGGGGGCGGAGTGGATGATCGTCTCGATTACCGCAATCATCGGAAAATGGAAATTCCCCTCTTGGCTCGACGTTGCTTTACTAGGCCTTGCCGTTCTGCTCAGCATCGGCATTTTGATACGCAGCGCGTTAGGAAACAAAGCTCAAGCGGAAGGGGATCAGGGCGCTGCCTCAGGTCTCGTCAACCTGCTTCCCGCGCTCATCCTGGCCGCCGCCGTCGTGCTGTTGGAACGGCTGAATGCCGTCGACCCCTATTTTCGCGAACTGTTCCGTTCCCTCCTGCTGTCTTTCTTCTATGTACAGCTAGGCGTATTCGCCGGACGGACGTTCATTTATTTGGGGTTATGGCTGTTTGCTCTAAGCGCGATCGTCGGATCGTTGTACATCGGATTTTCCGTGGAGGTGCTCGGCTTGTTCGGTGGAGCCAGTCTCGTCGCGTGCGGTTGGCTGCTGGGACGGATGGCGCGCGGATCAGCATCGGTTAAACAATAACGAAACAAATAAACAGGCTATTCCACTGCCCCTTTGAGGCAGATGCGATAGCCTATTTTATTTGTTTGCTGGTCGGAATAGAAGGATTTTGGCCTTGCACCGAGAATACGATACGTACTACCATGGCAGGGCGAACATCGCTCGCCTCTCTATGGTTTACCAAGTGGAGGTGCGGTTGTATATGAGAAAAATGGCTCTTGCCCTTGTTTCCGCAGCTTTAATCGCAGCGCTGACCGCATGCGGCGGCAAAGAAAACGGTGCCGCTCCGGCAGCAACGCTCTCCCCGAGCGCCAAGCCGACGGCGTCTGTAACGCCCGCTTCATCCGGCAGCTCCCCTACGGCGAGCTCGTCGCCATCGGCGTCCCCGTCGGCGGCGGCTTCGTCAGCGCCTTCTGCCAGCGCATCCGCACAGCCTTCCGCAAGCGCCAAACCGGCCGCGCCCTCGGCTTCGCCTGCGGCAACCGCAGCGTCAACGGCCGCCCCGTCGCCAAGTACGGCACCGACCGCTCAGCCGGCAACGAAGGCGCCGGAGGTCCAGCCGTCCGCCAGCGCCACTCCTAAAGCAGATCCTGCCGAAGCGGCGCAAGCTTTGTTTAAACAAAGCTGCACGGGCTGCCATGGAGTCGATCTGAGCGGCAAAAGCGGGCCGAATCTGCAGAAAATCGGCGCCAGCCTGTCCAAGGACAAAATTGCCGAGCAAATCTTGAACGGCGGCAGTAAAATGCCCGGCTTTAAAGGGAAACTAAAAGACGACGAGATTAGCTCTCTTGCAGAATGGCTTGCAGCCAAAAAATAAGTAAATCATACCGGTCTCTTCTTGCGGATTGCTGCAAACACTTCCGATGAATGAGCGTCGCGGCGATGGTTATGCTAACCATGAAGGCGGAATCCTTTCCGCTCAAGGCGATGAAAGCCGCTCCAGGGCGGTCACTCAAGGAGGAAACGCAGCATGAACAACAAGTCTAAAGCGATGCTCGTCGCGTTGCTGCTATGCGCTATTATGGCCAGCGGCTGCGGCAAGAAAAGCGAACCGGCCAAGAGCCCTTCGCCGTCTCCGGGCGCGACGGCCGGAATAACGGGAAGTCCATCCCCTTCCCCGGGCGGGTCTGCGGGCACAGTCGATGCGCAAGCGGTCTACAAGCAAAATTGCATCAGCTGCCACGGCGATAATCTGCAAGGGAAAATGGGTCCGAACACCGATATTTCCAAGGTGGGCACGAAGCTATCCAAGGACAAAATCGTCAATCAAATTTCGAACGGCGGCGGCGGCATGATGGCATTCAAAGGAAAACTGAAGGACGAGGAAATCAACGCCCTTGCCGATTGGCTAGCTGCCAAAAAGTAATCGCCCCGCAAAAAGGCAAACACCCGCATCGCCGGAAACGGCGATGCGGGTGTTTGCCTTTTTGGCTTATCCGGTTTCTAAGTATACGTTACCCAGTCCAGCGACTCGCCTTCCTGCGCATGCCCATGTGAAGAGACGCTTTGCTCAGGTGCAGTCATATCCTCTTGCCGCAAGCAGTCCAAAAACCAATCCCAATCCGGCAGATGCGGAACCGAGCTGCCGGTGCGCTCCGATTGCTCCAAGCGGGATCACCTCCAGAGAACGGGTATCCTTATCGTTCCAGCCCGTTCCTAGCATGTCCCTTCCGGCAGCCCGTTATGCGGCAAGCACGATTCGCCGCCCCGCTTCCTTCCGGAACCGTTAATCGATCCGCTCCGCCACCGCATAGGCGCCGGCCGTATCCCTGCTGTGCGTAATGCTGAGATGTATGCGGAATCCCGCGCCGAATGCAAGCCGCTCAGAGGCGGCAGCCGAAAGCCGCACTTCCGGTTTGCCCAGAGCGTCCGGCAGCACCTCGATATCTTGAAAGCCGACGGCCTTTCCAACTCCGCAGCCAAGCGCTTTAACGACGGCTTCCTTCGCGGCGAACCGCCCGGCTACAAACTCCGTGAGCCGTCCCGTTCTAGGCGCAGCGGCTTGTCCGGCCGAGCTTGCTTCATGCCAAGCGGCCATCGCCTCCGGGATGGAGACGCCGAGCCGTTTTTCGAGCAGCTCCCTCTCCCCGGGCGTCAGCACCCGTTCGATAAAGCGTTCCCCTGAGGCTTGCCGCAGCAGCCTGCCTACACGGTCAATATTCAGCAAATCGATGCCTACTCCGATAATCAACGCAATCATTCCCGATAGTAAAGTGACCGGCCTTATCCCGGCTTTGGCTACCTCCCGAATTTCTCTAGGGTGCCGGCCGTTTGACGGATCAGGCGGATTTATCACCAGTGTACCCGATTCGGACGCAATTTGCACCGGGGCAGCGCGTTGTGCTCAAACGAGCAACGGCGTTACGCTTTCCCTCCGTTGTCGAATAGCTGACCAAGACCGTATCCCAGCCTAGGATTTGCAGCTATATAGAGAGAGGCCGTCAGCAAGGCAAGATCGATCTCATAGCCCGCCGATTTACCGTCGCCCAGAAGGCCTGCAGGCAGTTTGACCGTCACGATCGCCCCAACCATAATGACGGCAAAGGCAATTGCAGCCCAGCGCGAGCCTAGCCCGACGATCAATGCCGCTCCGCCCAGCATCTCCACATAAGCGACCAAAAAGGCCAAGAAAGGCGGCAGCCCGACGCTTCCGAACCAGCTTGAAATATTGTCCAGCCCGCTTTCCAGCTTATCGATACCATGAGCAAGAAATATAATGCCGACCACGACCCTCATCAACGTAAAAAACAAGCTTTGCTTCACCATACGATCACCCCTAACCTATATTTTATAACTTACTAATTGTAAGTATATTACCTTATAAAACTTACTTATGTCAAGTTGCTTATTAAAAGTTTTTTACCGAGAACGGGGCACGCCTCGTTCGTCTTCCTCCGCGCGCACAAAAAAACCGTTCCAACGGCTGCAGGCCGTCAAAACGGTTTCCTCTACTATGCTTAACGCTTGAACAATTCCAGGTAGCCGGACAGGGTACCCGCCGCCGATTCTTCGATGCCGATGCTGCGAACCGATGCAAGAGGTATCAGGTGTTTGACTTGCCCGCTGCGTTCCGCGTAAGTAAACACTTGTGCGCTCCGGTCGAAAGCTACGATCATGCCGATCAATTCGTTCTCGCCCGCGCCGATCGTTACCGTCGTTTGTTCGGCTATCAGCCGGTCCATGATTGCGCTGAATGATTGCTCCATTCGGTTCCCCTCCAATAGGTCGGCCTTCGCCGCCGCGATTGTTAAGCTCTTTAATGCCGCATGATGAGTTCGATTTGGCTTAGATGCCCGGAATCGGTGAGCGCTTATGCTCGGTTTTCAAGTACTGCTTCTCGAGCTTTTCTTTGGCAGCCGGATCGATCTCCTTGCCTTCCAGATAGCTGCTGTTATCGCCGTAGGTAATGCCGAGCTCGTTCTCATCCGTTTGCCCGTCCCACAGGCCGGCGGTCGGGGCTTTGTCGAGCACGCTTTGCGGAACGCCTAGATGAGAAGCCAGCTGGCGTACTTGCCGCTTATTAAGCGAACTGAGCGGGGTAATGTCGACGGCGCCGTCTCCGTATTTCGTGAAAAATCCGGTGATCGCTTCCGAAGCATGATCCGTTCCGACGACTAGCAAATTAAGCTCGAACGCGAGCGCATACTGGACGACCATACGGGTGCGGGCTTTCACGTTGCCTTTGCCTCCGCGGCTCAAATGCTTGTGGATCCCGATCGACTTTAGTGCGAATTCGGATTCGAGCACCGTTTCGTTAACCGCTTCCTCGATGTTCGTTTCCACCTTCTTGTCCAGCTTGAAGGCTTCAGCCACCGCGTAGCTGTCGGAAATATCGACCTGCTCCCCGTAAGGCTGGAAAACGCCGAGCGTGATGTACTCCTTGCCGGTTTCCGCCGTCAGCTCGTCGGTCGCTTTTTTGCAAAGTCCGGTCGCCACTGCGCTGTCGATGCCGCCGCTAATGGCGATGAGCAGCCCGCTCGTTCCGGATTTGAGCACATATTCCTTCAAGAAGTCAATCCGCTTGCGAATTTCCGCATCCGCATCGATTTCCGGCTTGACTCCAAGCCGGTTGATAATGTCCTGCTGTAAGCTCATCGTCTCTCCACCTCTTTTGCGTGCAATCGTTTCTCCCTTGATTATACCGCTTTTATCCGTACAAGGAAAATAAAACAACTCCACTCCGGCCTCCGGTGACGGCACTAGCCGCCCTACGCCTTTTCGGGCAAAAACGACTACGCGAGCACTTTGTCGAACAACCGCGTTTGCGGGGTAGATCTATCGTTCCGACTTGGCAAGGATAAACGCCTACCGGCGTCTTTTGACGCTGGCGTTTACCGTAGGTGGAGAGCCGCAACCGAGGATATGAAAAACACCTTGAGGCGTCCTTGATGTACGATTTACGTCTGCGCGTGGGAGAGGGGGACGGGTATGGGATTCCAGCCACTCTTCCACCCCATACCCGCCTCCTCTTCTCACCTTCCCTGCTTTCTGTTACGTCTTGGTCTTGGTTACCTACCGGTCTTCCAGCCGGTATTCATTGCCATGAACACGGATGTTCTTATCCAGACGGAACGTAGATGCGTGATTTGCCGCATCCACTCTCGATTTCATAGCCAAGCGGAACTGCAGTACGTTATTCGCCTCATTTTGAATCATACACTGGCGTTTTGCCGGAAATAACGTACTCTCGTTCCGCTACAAAAAAGACCGTCCCCGGGCCACGACTCATGGCTCCAGGGACAGTATCTCCGCAATCCGTATAATGTACCTTCAGCTAGACGGCGCTGTCCGCCACCCGTTCCTCGATTTGCAAACTTAGCGTCTCCTCGTTCTCGAGGCCCGCCCAATACAGCTTCAGCTCCTGGTTCAGCTCGGCCAGCTCCGTCGCGTTGATCCCAAGGTCCGTGAAATACCGGAAGCAAGGCATCGTCTCGCGGAACAGCGAGAACCGGGACGGCCTGTAGCGCTGCTCCTCACCGACCCACTCCGCCGCCAGCTTGCGAGCCGGCAAGCTGTACGTCTGCTGCCGGATAAACAGCTGGGACTGGTAGGAGGTCAGGAACTCGACCAGCTTGACGGCCGCATCCTTCACTTGCGAATGACGATACACGGCTAACCCCGTATTCAAGAGCAGCGTAAGCGGCGTGCCAAGATGAGGGACCGGCGCGATATCAAAAGGAAGCTCTTCGCCGAGCAGATAATTCAAATAAAAATAACTGGTCATAATCATCGATACTTTGCCTTTGGCGAGCAGTCGCTCGGATTCGCCGGTCGTCACGCCTTCCGACAAGTACGGAATGCTATGCTTCATTTCTTTGCTGTACCGGAGAGCATCCATCATCGGCGTGCCGGACAGCCTGATTCTGCCGTCGGCGTTCCGCTCGAACTTGGCGCCCGCCTGAAGCAGCAGAAGCGGCCAGCGGTTCGGCGAGTACAGATCGCAATGGAAGCCGAGCCGTTCGTTCGGAATCGCCAGCTTGCCGGCGTTCTCGATCAGATCCTGCCACTGCCAGCTGCTATCCGGCTCAGGCAGATTGGCCTCCTGAAAATGACTCCGGTTATAGCAAAGAATAAGCGGCGAGAATATGAACGGCTGCACGAGCTGCCGCCCGTCCTTCGCCATAAACGCATCCGACAGAAAAGGATACGTAGCCGGATTCCGCTGCGTAGGTTCCAGCAAATCGCCGTTATCGATCTCAAGAAATTCCTGAAAATTCGTGTAGTTCATCATCACGACGTCCAGAATGCCGCCGGTCAAATAGTTGTGAATATAGGAGTAGCTATATCCCGACAACGGCACGGCCTGCACCCGGATATGCGGATTCTCTTTATGGAACAGGGACAACAGCCTTAAAATGTCCGCTTCACCGGTAACGGAAGTGTGGAAGCCAAGCTTCACGGTGACGAACGACCCTTCGGGCTGTCCCACCACTTTCGTCCCGACTCGAGGAATTTTCTCGATCAGCCCTTCCGAGACCAATACGTCGAGTCCCTTGCGAACCGACTGGTTGCTCAGGTTATATTGCTCTGCGAACGCTTTTTCGGAGGGCAAGTATTCGCCGGCCGTTCGTTTTCCCATCAAAATCTCTTCCCGCAGCAGGCTGACGAGATCGCCGAGCCGTGTTCGGGATGTTTTGCGACTATTCCGTTTGTCCATTTTAAGACCTCATTCTTCATGCTATAGGCCGAATCGTTTGCATAGCGGAAAATGCTGCTCCGCATGCCGTTAAATGTTATTATAGCAACCGTCTGCCATCTAATGTCAATAGAGCCCGCTTAAGAGGGTAAGATGTCCCGCAGCGGTTCAGAACGACTACTTAAACGTCAAGTTGCCTTCGCTATGCTTGATCATGCCGGATTCCTTCGGCAGCGACGAACGATCGACGCTTTCTTCGATACAGGAGGCCATGAATAAATACCGGCCATCTTCGCCGAACCCGCCGCCCGCAACCTCGTATTTGCCGCCGATAAACCGCGACCCGACCGCCTTTACTCGATGTTTGCCTCCGGCTATATGAAAATGCGCGGTGTCTTCATCTCCCGCGGTGCTGGTAACATCTCCGAAGCTCCAAGTTACCTTGTTGTCCGGCTCCGCGCTTTTCAAGAACGCCTTCTCGGCATTCGTACCGCTAAACTGAGCCCCGCCGCCGATCGTGACGGATTGCTGCCGCTTACCCGCCGCTTCCGCGTCCCAAGCTCCCGCCAGCACGATTCCGCAATTGCGGAGGCCGCCGCCTTGCATGAAAATTTCTTTGCTTTTCACTTGCAAGCTGCCAGCTTCCTGCGAAGCGCCTTCGAACCAGCTGTTGATCAAGACGAGACGGTCGATGCTGCCGATGCTCACCCGATCGACGGCATTGAATCTGCAGTTCTGCATCACGACTTCCGACGCAACGGGCCGGTAGCCGACATCCGTATTTGCTGCCGGTCTGGCTATTTCTATGTCGTTCACCGTGCCGAACGTGCAGTTGTCCAGCACATTCCTTCTGACGGAACGGGCCGAGCTTTGCGAGAGCGTCACCGTTTTTTGCGCGGTGCAGCCTTTCATTTGCAGCCCGTCCGCATTTGCCCATATAGCCCCGGAATACGGATTCCCTTCCTTGACGAAAACATGAACGTCCTCAAGCGTCAGATCGGTCAGCTTCTTGTGCGCGACGACCCAGCAAGCCGTATGCTTCTGAACCTTAATCCGCTTTGCGCTGTCACCCCAGTGGGTGCCGCTGTTGGCGAAAGACAGCAGACCGGAGTTGCCGACGAACGTCAGGTCGTGCTCGAACTGGCCGTGCGTCACGAACGGACCGTAATCGTCTCCGTCGCTGTGGCAGTTCTCGACCATACAGTAGGCCGCGCAAGTGAAATCGTTCAGATGGCGGGCGTTGCTCGCGTTGCAATCCCGAATATGCCCGTACAGCACATTGAGCTGCTGGGTCAAATAACCGGTTCCGCCCCAGTCGCGCTCCACCGGATTGATCAGCTCGCAGCGTTCCGTCACGAAGTAGGTGCAGTACCGGCGCTGAATGACCGGCCAAAACACATGAATCGCATGGATTCCGGAAACGTCGCAGCTAACCGCAAACTCGTACGCGATCGGGTTCGAACCGATCTGGTCCCACGTTTCAAACGGCCGGACGCTGGTTGAAGTACTCGGGGGCACCGGTACGCCTTTGAATTTCATATTCCGGACACTACAGCGCTCGACCGGATTCATTTTCTTGTAGGTGATTTCGCGTCCCGCCTCGATCGTCCAGCCCAGCTTATAGTTGACCCGAACATGTGTGGCATCGACGATTTCCGTCACCTTCAAGAGATAGTCCAGCTCGCGCTGCGCCTTGCCCTCCGGGCGGTTCGCGATCCGGGCGATCCACCAATCCTCCACTTGAAAGGCAGAGGAATCGGCGACCTCGAGTACATCCGCCAGCTCCGCAAGATCTGTGCTCAACCGTAGCGTTTGCGTATCGCCGGTCTCCGTCCCTTGAAAGAAGATAACGGCTCCGAACGGGTTATCCCTCGTATTTAAGGCGATACCTTCCGTCGTAACCGTATGTCCGTGAAAATCGAATTCCAGATTGCTGCGATGAAACGTATGCCGGCGCACGAAGTTCAGGTCCGTATGGGCTTCGATCCGGCGAATCGTAAGATCGTCCGCCATCGCGTCCATCGCATCGTCCGCAGGAACGGCCGCACCGAAGATCCCGAACCAGCGAAAATCCGCCACGCCGTTATGCACCGCTTCCCACCGGCCGTTCGCGTCAGCGCCCGCTCCTGCGGATGCCGGATCGTGAACCGTACCGCCGTTATCGGGCTTCCGGCTGTCCGCCGCCCAGCGCACCAGCTTCGCGCCGCCGTCGCCGCTCTCGAAATAACCGCCTACCTGGACTAGCAAGCCGTCCTGCAGCAGGTTCGCCGAGAGCGCCAGCAGCTCCTTCACACTCGCGGCCTGCAGCAACCGGCGGCCTTGCGGGACGCCCTGCAGCTGAAGATCGTCCATATGTTCCTTCGTGCCTTCGTTGTTTGGAAACATGGTTTAACAGCTCGTTTCTTTAACCAAGATAAACGCTTAACGGCGTCCTTTGACGCCGTGCGTTTGCCGAACGATGAACAATCATCGAGATATACTTTCTGAATCGTTAAAAAATTGATAGGGTGTATGAGTACTAGTATACCGTAAAGCCGCTTAGGTTAGTGCGATCGTTAAGTTGCCTGTGCTGTGTTTAATCGTTGCGGTTTCGGCCGGCAAGGAGGAACGATCGACGCCTTCCTCGATGCAAGAGGTCAAGCTGAAATAGTTGCTGTTGCCCGATCCGCTATTTTTAACGGTGTATTTACCGCCGATAAAGCGTGATCCTTGAATCCTCGCTTTATGCGTACCGCCTTCGATATGGAAATGCGACGTTGCCGCATCCGCCGTAGAGCTCGTAAGCTCTCCGAAGTTCCATGTAATCACATTGTCCGCAGCCACGCTTTTCAGGAAAGCCTTCTCCGGATTGGTGCCGCTGAACGACGCACCGCCTTCAACCGTGATCCATTGGTCGATTTTGTTTTTCGCATTGTTGACGTCGCCGTTCTTGTCCCATGCACCGGTGAACAAGAAACAGCAATCGACGAGGCCGCCGCCCCGCATGATTACTTCGCGAGTACCGACTTTGACCGTACCGCCCGTGCCGGGCAAGCCTTTGAACCAAGTGTTGATCAGCGTCAGCTTGTTGATCGATCCGAGGTTGACGTCTTCCACGTTGAAGAATTCGCTGTTGATAATCGTCAGTTCCCCGTTGCTTGGCGTATAGCCGACCTGCGTCGTGCCTGAACGGATCGGACGGGCAATCTCATAGCCCTTCAGCATGCCGAAGGAACAGGTGTCGATGATGTTTACTTTTTTGCCGCGGGACGAACCTTTCGAGATCGTCACCATTTCCTGCGCCGTACAGTTTCTCATAACCAATCCGTCCATGTTGACCCAGATCGATCCCGAGTTCGCCATCTTCGTGCCCGGCTTCGTGTACGTTACTACGGCATGGCAGTCTTCCAGCGTCAAATCCGTGATTCGTTTCATTGCCACGATCCGCGAAGCAATGTGCTTCTTGACCGTGATCCGCTTCGCGCTATCGCCCCATGTCGTGCCGCTGTTCGCGAACGACAGTAAGCCCGAGTTCCCGATATACGTAATGTCATGCTCGTACTGGCCATGCGTAACATACGGACCGTACTCGTCGCCGTCGCCGTGGCAGTTCTCGACCATACAGTACGCCGCGCACGTGAAGTCGTTCAAGTGACGGGCGTTGCTCGTATTGCAGTCCCTAACATGCCCGTAAAGTACGTTGATCTGCTGAGTCAGGTAACCCGTACCGCCCCAGTCGCGCTCCTCCGGGTTCATCAGCTGGCAGCGTTCCGTTACATAGTGCGTGCAGTAGCGGCGCATAACGACCGGCCAAAATACCGCCGTCGCTTGGATGCCTGATGCATCACATTCAACCGCAAATTCATAAGCAACAGGATTCGTTCCTTCCTGATCCCAGGTCGGGTAAGGTCTCAGGCTTGTGCCGTTGACCGACACCGGAATGCCGGTAAAGCCCATGTTTCTTACGTTACAGCGAAATGCCGGGTTCACTTGCTTATACGTGATTTCGCGGCCTTTAGCCAGCAGCCAGCCGGATTTATAGTTCAAGCGGATATGGGTTTTGTCGAAAATCTCGGTAACCTTGACCAGGTAGTCCAGCTCTTTTTGCTGACCGCCGGCCGGGTTGTTTTTGATTTGCGCGTGCCACCAGCTGCCTACGCTGAAGATGGACGAGTCGGCTACTTCAAAAATGTCCGAGTACTCGATAACGTCCTCCGACAACGTAACCTTCTGCGTTAGGCCGGTCAGCGTGCCTTGGAAGAACATAACCGCGCCGAACGGATTGTCGATAGTATTCAATTCGGCTCCGATCGTCGTGACCATATGACCGTGGAAATCCACTTCAATATCACTGCGGTGGAATACGTTCCGCTTCACGAAGTTCAAGTTGGAGTGCGCTTCCACACGATGGATCGACAAATCGTTTACCATCGCGTCCAGCGCGGCATCTGCGTTCTTCGTTGCATCAAAAATGCCGAACCAACGGAAGTCTGCAACGCCGTTATGCACCACTTCGAAACGACCGATATAGCCGCCGTCGACAAAACGCATTTCGGAATTGTTCGCACTTTGCACCCATCTGGCATCTCCGAGACTATACGGGTCATGCACCGTCCCGCCGTTATCAGGTTTAGAACTAGCTTCCACCCAACGTACAAGCTTGCCGCCTCCGTCGCCGCTTTGGTAGTAGCCGTTTACATAAACATGCAAACCATCCTTGAACAAACCGCGGGGAAGCTTTAGAAGTTCAGCCACGTTCGCAACCTGCAACACTTTATCACGCCCGTTGCCGTTAGATTGCGGGCTATCGGCAAATGCGAGCTGCGAAGCGATTGCGCTACCCGCGAGCATTGCGCCGCCGATGCCAAGCGTTTTCAGCATCGTTCTTCTGCTGACATTCTCCTTGTCGCTGCTGGATTCATTGTCCTTCAAGCCGGAGTCCTTCAGAACGTCAAGCTTTTCCTTGCTTTTATCATGAAACATCGTCATCTGCTCCTTTTTGCAAAAGGGATCGTGTATGCATTTACACCTACCGGCCAGGCAGATGTAAATACACACTCCTAACAGTTGTCGTACCTTGGGGCTATCAATCTGCCGATTAAATCGTTAGGTTGCCCTCGCTATGCTTGATCGTGGCGGTTTCCGCCGGAAGCGAGGAGCGGTCGACGCCTTCCTCGATGCAGGATGTCATGAATAAATAATTGCTGTTGCCAAATCCGCCGTTAGAAGTAACGTATTTGCCGCCTTTAAAATTGGAACGAATCGCCTTCAGCTTGTGCGTGCCGCCTTCGATATGGAAATGAGCCGTATCCGAGGTGCCAGCCGTACTGGTAACGTTTCCGAAAGTCCAAGTAATCACATTGTCCGTAGCAACGCTTTTCAGGAATGCTTTGTCCGGATTCGTGCCGCTGAACGAAGCGCCTCCGTCGACCGTAATCCATTGGTCGATCTTGCCCTTCGCATTGTTAACGTCCCCTACTTTATCCCAAGCGCCGGTGAACAGGAAGCAGCAATCGACGAGGCCTCCGCCCTGCATGGTGACTTCGCGGGTACCGACCTTTACCGTGCCGCCCGTGCCCGGCAAGCCTTTGAACCAAGTGTTGATCAGTGTCAGCTTGTTGATCGAGCCGAGGTTGACGTCTTCCACGTTGAAGAACTCGCTGTTGATAATCGTCAGTTCTCCGTTGCTTGGCGTATAGCCGACCTGCGTCGTGCCTGTACGAATCGGACGGGCAATCTCATAGCCCTTCAGCATGCCGAAGGAACAGGTGTCGATGATGTTTACTTTTTTGCCGCGGGACGAACCTTTCGAGATCGTCACCATTTCTTGCGCCGTACAGTTTCTCATAACCAATCCGTCCATGTTGACCCAGATCGATCCCGAGTTCGCCATCTTCGTACCCGGCTTCGTGTACGTTACTACGGCATGACAGTCTTCCAGCGTCAAATCCGTGATTCGTTTCATTGCCACGATCCGCGAAGCAATGTGCTTCTTGACCGTGATCCGCTTCGCGCTATCGCCCCATGTCGTGCCGCTGTTCGCGAACGACAGCAAGCCCGAGTTCCCGATATACGTAATGTCATGCTCGTACTGGCCATGCGTTACATACGGACCGTACTCGTCGCCGTCGCCGTGGCAGTTCTCGACCATACAGTACGCCGCGCACGTGAAGTCGTTCAAGTGACGGGCGTTGCTCGTGTTACAATCCCGCACGTGTCCGTATAGCACGTTGATCTGCTGCGTCAGGTAGCCCGTACCGCCCCAATCGCGCTCCTCCGGGTTCATCAGCTGGCAGCGTTCCGTTACATAGTGCGTGCAGTAGCGGCGCATAACGACCGGCCAGAATACAGCCGTCGCTTGGATGCCGGAAGCATCGCATTCAACCGCAAATTCGTAAGCAACGGGGTTCGTTCCTTCCTGATCCCAGGTCGGGTAAGGTCTCAGGCTTGTGCCGTTGACCGACACCGGAATGCCGGTAAAGCGCATGTTTCTTACGTTACAGCGAAATGCCGGGTTCACTTGCTTATACGTGATTTCACGGCCTTTGGCCAGCAGCCAACCGGACTTATAGTTCAAGCGGATATGCGTTTTATCGAAAATCTCGGTAACCTTAACCAGATAATCCAGCTCTTTTTGCTGGCCGCCGGCCGGGTTGTTTTTGATTTGCGCATGCCACCAGCTGCCTACGCTGAAGATGGACGAGTCAGCTACTTCAAAAATGTCCGAGTACTCGATAACGTCCTCCGACAACGTAACCTTCTGCGTTACGCCGGTCAGCGTGCCTTGGAAGAACATAACCGCGCCGAACGGATTGTCGATAGTGTTCAATTCGGCTCCGATCGTCGTGACCATATGTCCCATGAAATCCACTTCGATATCGCTGCGGTGGAACACGTTGCGCTTCACGAAGTTCAAATCCGAGTGCGCTTCCACACGATGGATCGACAAATCGTTAACCATTGCGTTCAGCGCGGCGTCCGCATTCGGAGTCGTGCCGAACACACCGAACCAGCGAAAATCCGCTACGCCGTTGTGCACGACTTCAAAACGTCCCTTACCGCTTGCCGGTTGATGAACCGTTCCGCCGTTTCCTGCTTTTTGGCTGTCCGCTACGTAGCGAACAAGCTTACCGCCACCATCGCCGCTGGCGGCAAAACCTGCAACGTGAATTAGCAACCCGTCTTTGAGCTGCCCGGCCGGAAGGGCGGTTAATTCAGCCACATTCGCGACCTGCAGTACTTGATTCCCCCCGTTGCCGTTCGACGATTGCGGGCTATCCGCAAAAGCGAGCTGGGAGCCGAACGCGCTGCCGGCCAGCATGGCGCCGCCCAGCCCTAGCGTCTTCAGCACTTTCCTTCTGCTAACGGCTTCATTCGCCTTGCCATTGCCCTCATTATTCACGTTCGCAGCATTCGGCTTTCCCTTATTTCCATCAAGAAACATCGTTCAACAGCTCCTTTTCGTAAGGGGGTTAAGTTGGTGTCGTTGCTTATTTTTTATTGCGAATCTCCGGCGGCTGGAGGAAGTCGAAGTCGCAGCCCTCGTCTGCTTGGAGAACACGCTCCAGGAACAGCAGTCCGTACCCGCGGTCATACGCAGGAGCCGGTGCCTGCCACTTTTCTTTGCGCCGGCGGAGCGTTTCGTCGTCGACGTACAGCTCCAGCTTGCGCGCATCGATATCAAGCTCGATTTCGTCTCCGTCCTCGACGAGTGCCAGAGGTCCGCCTACCGCCGCTTCCGGCGCGGTGTGCACGATCAGGGCGCCGTATGAGGTACCGCTGATCCGAGCGTCGGAAATCCGCACCATATCGCGGACGCCTTTCAGCAAAAGCTTCTTCGGAATCGGAATTTGCCCGATTTCCGGCATCGCCGGAGCGCCCTTCGGTCCTGCGTTCTTCAGAACGAGCACGCAGCTTTCGTCAACGTCCAGGTTAGGATCGTCTACGCGATCGATCAAATCCTGCGGCGAGTTGAACACGACGGCGCGGCCGCGGTGCTTCTTGAGATGCTCGGATACGGCCGTTTGCTTGATCAGCGCGCCGTTAGGGGCAAGGTTTCCGCGCAATACCGCGATACCGCCTTGCGAACCTAGCGGCCGGTCGAGCGGAGCAATGAGCTCGCGGCTCGGAATCGTAACGTCCTTCAAATTTTCCCGGACGGTTTGACCGGTGACGGTCAGGCAATCGCCGTTCAGCATCGGCTCCAGTTCCTTCATCAGAGCGGGCACGCCGCCCGCCTCGAAGAACTCTTCCATCTGGTACTTGCCGGACGGACGAACGTTGAGGATAAACGGTGTCGTTGCGCTGATTTCGTCAAAACGCTCCAGCGGCAGCTTGTAACCGAGACGTCCCGCCATCGCCACCAAGTGAATGATCGCGTTGGTCGAGCCCGCGCATGCCATCGTCACGCGAATCGCGTTGTCGAGCGACGCCGGCGTGATGATGTCGCGCGGACGAATGTTGCGGCGCACGAGCTCGACGATCTGAATGCCCGTTGCTTCCGACATATGACGGCGGCGGGAATCCGGCGCGGGGATTGCGGCGCAGCCCGGAAGAGCCATGCCGAGCGCTTCGGCGATCGCCGCCATCGTGCTCGCCGTGCCCATAACCTGGCAGTGGCCGTCGCTGCGGCAAACCGAGTTCTCCGCATCGGAAAGCTGCTCGTCCGAAATGTTGCCCGCTTTATGCTCAAGCGTGAATCCGTAGCAATCCGTGCAAGCACCGAGCGAACGGCCGTTCATTCTGCCGTTCAGCATCGGCCCGCCCGTCAGGACAATTGCCGGAATGTTGGCGCTGATCGCAGCCATCAGCTGTGCCGGAACCGTTTTGTCGCAGCCGCCGATCAAGACGACGCCGTCGATCTGGTGACCCTTGATCATTTCCTCCGTGTCCATCGCCATAAGGTTGCGAAGCAGCATCGTCGTCGGCTTTACATACGGTTCGCCGATCGAAATCGTAGGAAACTCCATCGGCAAGCCGCCCGCCTGCCAAACGCCGCGCTTGACGTATTCGGTCAGCTCGCGAAAATGGGAATGGCATTTGTTCAGCTCGCTGAACGTGTTGGCAATACCGATTACCGGCTTCTTCAGATCGCCGTCCGTATAGCCCATCGATTTAGTAAAAGAACGGTGAATGAAGCCCCAAAAGCCCGGATCGTTAAAAAACTTCTCCCCGCGCAGCTGCTCCTCGCCGTTTGTTTCAGACTTCTTTTCTTGCTCCGCCATGTTCGTAAGTCCTCCTTGGGTGAGTTTTCTCTCTATTGAGATTACAGATCGCTTGCATTGGCCAGGTGACCGCCGTCGACGACAATCGTCGTGCCGGTAATATAGGAAGCCTCGTCGGAAGCCAAGAACAGGAAGGCATTCGCCACTTCCTCGATCGTCCCGAGTCTGCGCATCGGCGTTCGCTCGGTCAGATTCAGCGTTTCAGCGGACTTTTCCTTCAGCTCGCGGTCGAGCGGCGTATCGATGAAGCCCGGTGCCACCGCATTGACGCGGATGCCGTTCCCGGCTAAATCGGCGGCCATCGATTGCGTCAGCAGCACGACTCCGCCTTTGGAGGCGTTATAGTGGGCAAGCACGGCGCTGCCGGCCAGACCGTTCTTCGAGGCCATATTCACGATAGAGCCGCGAATCACGTTCGCGATCATCCGCTTTGCCATCCATTGGCTCAGCTGGAACGTCGCGTTCAGATTGACATCGATAATCTTCTGCCAACGCGATAACGGAATGTCGACGAACGATTCGCGCGTCGCGATTCCCGCATTGTTTATCAAAATATCGATGCCGTCCCAGCAGTCCCACGCGGCTTGCGCCGCCTGCTCTACCTGCTCCGGATCGCTCAAATCGCAAACGACCGTCGACACTTGAGCCGTTTTTCCCAGCTCGTTGGCGGCTCTGCGGATCGTACTTGCCGACTCCTCAAGCTGATCGGCGCGGAAGTCGAGCAGAACGACGCTTGCTCCCTCCAGCACGAATTTCTCGGCAATCCCTTGCCCAATACCTCTGGCGCTTCCGGTAATCAGCACCCGTTTTCCTTGTAAACGCATGTAGAAAGCCCTCCGATTCGTATTAGCGAGAAAGCATCCACACGGCCATACCTACGAACTTGCAGACCATATGTAAGTCTGACAGGATGGTTCTCCCGCGACATCATTTTCACTCCTACCGATCCTGCATACCTATCTCTCTACCGCAAAAAAACTCTCTAGTTTATCGTGCATAGTATGGAAGAAAGGCCAATGCTACGATTGGCCTTTCCCTCGTTTCGTACTGTGAAATCAGAACGCGATTTCGATTAGTTTTCCGATTTGAACGTGATGGTTTTGCCTTGTGCCGCCGAAGTAAGCGCAGCATAGTTTTCGAAGATCGCTTTACCGCCGTATTTATTCATCACTTCTTGACGGTACTCGCCCCATTTGGAAGCGTCTTTCTCTTTAAACAAGATTTGCGTATGGAACACGCTCATCTGTTTACGCAATGCGCCGATATCCATGCCTTCTTTAACGGTCAGAGCAGTTCCGACCGAAGGATTGATTTTGTAAGAACGGATTTTCTCAACGATTTTCTTGTCGCGATCGGTGATGTTCGGATCGATGATGTTAAGTCCGAATACTTCCGGTTTACGCGGTGTGAACCAGCCGTAAATTTCCAGGAAGTTGCCGTTGTCGGTAATGTCTTTCTTATACGCATCCTTGTTGACTTCGATTTTCTTGCCGTCTTTTTTGTAGTGGGTTCCTTCTTGGCCGTAACGGGTCATCAGGAAGCCTTCTTCGCTGGCGAGCCAATCAAGAATTTCGATCGAGCGTTGAATTTTAGCGTCGGACGATTTCGAGCTAAGCAGGAACGGGTTGCCTGGAATCGTTTCTACCCAAGTACCGGTTTTCTCCCAAGGGTGGAAAGGCTGCCAGTTAGCGTTAGTTTGACCGGCTTGCTTCGATTTCACTTGCAGACCTGCGGCATTGTTGTCGAACGCAATTTCTTTGCCTTGACCTACGACGATACCGGCTTTGCCTTGTGCCGCCTTGTCGTATTGCTGTCCAGCTTTGTTCAGGAACCAGTCCGGATCAACAACGCCCAAGTCGATCGTCTTCTTGATATCGTTCAATACATTGGTCATGCCGATATCGGTACGAACGTCGATAAATTTATCGTCTTTCACATACGTATCGCCGATAAAACCGTTTTTGAGGAACTCAGGGAAGTCCATCGAAACGTTAGCGCCGCCGCCTGCAGCCGTGAAGCCGTACGTATCGTTCTTGCCGTTGCCGTCCGGATCTTTGAATGTGAAAGCTTTCATGACTTCGATGAGTTCATCATAGTTGGTCGGCATCTTCAAGCCGAGCTTATCAAGCCAGTCTTGGCGGATGTAGAACGTACGGTACAGATCGGTTTCATACGGCACAGGGGCACGCATGAATTTACCTTGCACTTGATAGGTTTTGAGGTTGGCTTCCGTTACCCAATATTTGAAATAGTTAGGCATTTTGGCAGGCGTTACGATACCGGTCATGTCACGGGCAGCGCCGTCCGTAATGTACTTATTGGCATCTACGCCTTGTGAATAGAACACGTCCGGAATTTGGCCCGATGCGATCAGCGTGTTCAGTTTCGTTTGGTAATCGGTACCCATCGGCAAGTATGTCAATTTCATTTCAACGTTAAATTTCGATTCAATCGCTTTCTTCACAAAATCTTTATCCGCCGATGGCAGCTGGGACGTTGCGTCTGCGATTACCATCCAGTCCAATGTCAGCTTTTCTTTAGCAGCCGCGCTAGGCGATCCGCTTGCAGCGCCGCCGGACGGAGCCGGGGATGTAGCCGGTTTTTCTTCTTTTCCGCCGCATGCGGCAAGCACGAGGGACGAAGCCAGCAATACGGATGTTACCTTCGAGAACGTTTTCAAAAAAATGACCTCCCTATTCGTTTCGCATAATTGAGAATAACAACTTACTGAGAGAGCTACAAGTCAAAACGTTTGGTAAACGGAACTTCCACCTTCGAACTTTGATCGCTGCCGATCCGGATGCTTCCCGCCCGGCCGTCATCACCCCCAAGTAGAATAAACCGAAGCTATTTCGCCTTGCGGTAAAGCCGCTGCCGGGCTTTAGCCTTTAATGGCGCCCAGCAGCATGCCTTTCACAAAATACTTTTGAAGGAACGGGTATATGATAAGGACAGGAATGGTAGCTACTACGACGGTCGCCATCTTGATCGTCTCCGGCGGCAGCGCGTTAAGTGTAGACTGTGACACCGCTAGTTCTTGACTGACGGCAGGCGATTGAATCATGTTTCGCAGCACGACCTGAAGCGGATAAAGCGTGCGGTCGCTCAAATACATGATCCCGCCGAAATAGGCATTCCAGTGGCTGACCCCGTAGAATAACCCGAGCGTCGCCATGATCGGCATAGAGAGCGGAAGCACGATCCGGATCATCGTTCCGATATCGCCGCAGCCATCCACTTTCGCCGCTTCCTCGACTTCGCTAGGCAAGCCCTCGAAGTAGGTCTTCATAATCAACAAGTTAAAGGATGATACGAGCCCCGGAATGATAAGCGCCCAGAGCGTGTTCATCAATCCCGTTGCTTTGACCGTCATATAAGTCGGGATTAGACCGCCCGAGAACAGCATCGTGAATACGATTCCCATCAGGACGATGTTACGTCCCGGCAAAAATCTTTTGGACAGCGGGTAAGCAAGCATCGTCGTAATAGCCAGATTGAGCGCCGTGCCTACTACCGTGATGAAAACAGTAACCTGCAGCGCCTTAGGCACCGTGTTGCTGGAGAAGATCGTCTTGAAGGCGTCGAAGGTGACCGAAGTCGGCCATACGACGAAGCCCCCGTTTTTCAGCACCTCGGTATATGGGGTTAACGACATGACGATAACGAAATAAAGCGGAAATAATGTCGCCAAACAGAACAGTGTCAGGCCTGTATACAGGACGGCATCGACAACGCGATCCGATTTGGTTTTCTTTAATGCGATTGACATTTTGGCGATGCCTCCTTTACCAGATGCCGGACCCGCCGACTTTTTTGGACAGCTTGTTCGCGCCTAAGACGAGGACAAGACCGATGACTGATTTGAATACGCCCATCGCAGCCGGGACGCTGAACTCCATCTGCTCGATACCGCGCCGGAAAATCCAGGTGTCGAGAATGTCGCCTACATCGAGTACCCTGGCATTCAGGAAAATGTAGATTTGCTCGAAGCCGGCATCCATAATATGCCCGATTCGCAAAATTAACAATAGAATGAATACTTCGCGAATACCTGGGAGCGTAATATGCCACAACTGGCGCCAACGCCCTGCCCCGTCGACGACAGCAGCCTCGTATAGCTCGCCGTTAATCGTAGAAAGTGCAGCCAAATAAATGATGGCTCCATATCCGGTACTTTTCCAGATGTCCGTCGTAATAATCAACGACCGGAAGTAATCCGAATTGGTCAATACATCGAGCTGCCCCCAGCCCATATCCCGGAACCAAGTGGTGATCAGCCCCGCGCCAGGCGCAAAGAAGGAGAAGACAAGACCGTACACGATGATCCACGATAAGAAGTAAGGACCGTACGTAATCGTTTGAACGATCTTCTTAAACCATTGCGACCGTATTTCGTTCAAGATGAGCGCCAGCATGACGTCCGGCAGCATGTTGAACACGATCCGGTAAAAACTGATCAAGACGGTGTTCCTGATCAGAAGCGGAAAGTCCGGCGAGTTGAAAATGGTACGGAAATTTTCGAATCCGACCCACTCGCTCCCCCACATGCCCTTCATCAGGTTATACTTCTTGAACGCGATAATCAGGCCGAACATCGGAACGTATTGATAAATGATGTAATAGAGAATCCCCGGAACCATCAATAAGTAAAGCCATTTGTACCGGAGAAACGTTTTCCAAGCGCTTTTTTTAGGAAATTGGATCACGGGCGTCTCGGAAGCCGCCGTCCCGTTCGCTTGCATCGTCTCTTCACCTCCATAATTTTTCAGTTACACTCTTGATGTCGGGCATGGCGGCTTTTCTAAGCGTAACGTACGACGATTCCCATCGATTGCTGCGGCGCCTCCGCCAAGCTCTTATACATCGTCGGCAGACGGTCAAGCACGCACTCGTTCGTAATTAGCGGCGTTACATCGATTCGCTTGCCTTCCAGCAGCCGCAAAAACTCGCTCATATTGCGGCCCTCCGTCCAGCGCACGTAACCGACCGGGTAGTCGACGCCTTCCTGCTCGTAGGAAGACTCATAACGGCCCGGGCCGCCTGCGCGTGAAATATGAACGCTGGCTTCTTTGACGAACAGCAGGTCGCGATCGAATTCCGTACCGGTATCGCCTACGATAACGACGCGTCCGCGATCGCGAAGCCAGTGAAGACCTTGGTCGATCATGCTGTGCTTCCGGTTGCTTGCGCAGAGCAGAACGGCATCGGCGCCTTTGCAGGAAGGATCCGCTTGAATCGCCCGCTTCAGCTCTTCCTCGTTGCGGCAAGCCGTCGCGCCGATCGCTTCAAGCATTTGGCAGCGCTCTTCCATCAGTTCAAGACCGATAACCCGATAGCATGCGGCATGCGCGATACGGGCGATCATCTGTCCCAAGATTCCAAGCCCGGCTACGATAACCGTTTCGCCAAAACGAAGATCGGCTTGTCGAAGCGCATGTATGGCAATGGCCCCTATTCCGACGAAAGCCGCTTCTTCCGGCCGAACGCCATCGGGCACCGGCGCTACAAGATACTTCGGCAGAAGCAAGTATTCGCGGTGAGCGGGTACGCCGTAGCAGGCTACTCGTTGACCCGGCGACACATGAGTAACCCCTTCGCCGACTTCGACTACAATACCTGTCGCACTGTATCCCAACGGGGCATCATTTGAAGTATTGCCCGTGTTGCGAATCATCATCAGTTCGGTTCCGACGCTGACAGCCGAATAATCCGTTTTTACTTTCACGAATTGAGCGCGAACTCCAGGAATCGGAAGATCGGTCAATTCAGCCGCGCCATTGCGACCAATTACAGCTCTCATTATGCACAACCTCTTTCTGGTTTCGAACTAAGTTTATGGGATAAATTATTCGTATAACATATGAGTTTCTAATTTGTTTCTGGTTTGTTTTTTAATTATATAGGTCTATTGGAAGCGATGTCAACGGCGAATTTTTACACAAAAATTCTAAAGAACTATTGATCTTCCAGTAATTAAACCGCTTTCAAGAACATATGTTCCATTGTCTATATGTTGTCTCTAATGAAACATCAGCCCTTCCGCATGTGTCTCTGTGGTGTTTTTAAGCTTAATTGTCGATTTGTGATTTGATTCTGATGTTTAATAAATCAGGATTCTGAGTTATCGGTATAATTTTTCATCTCATTCGACTGCATTCGATCTTTTTCGACATAATTATCCAAAACCCCCTTCACCTTTTCTGGTTTATTTCCTATCAGCCTGGTTTGAATTCCTTTCACTCTATCCCGTTTTGGAGTGTGCAAAGCACGCTTTCAGTAGTTCTCCACACAGTGAAATGTCATTCTGGTTTACTAATAATAAAAAACCCGGTTCCGCTGCATAAGCAGCAAAGCCGGGTTTATCGCGGATACAGCAGCCTGCCTCTACCTTTATTGGGCTGCTTTTTTATACTGTGTCGGGGTCGATCCTGTTACGCTTTTAAACAGTCTGCAAAAATACCGGTAGTCCGAAATGCCGACCGCCTGCGAAACCTCATATATCTTCATCGTCGTATGGCCGAGCAGCTCCTCCGCCTTCTTGATCCGGATGCGGTTCAAATAATCGGAAACGTGTTCCCCGGTCTCCTGCTTGAACAACTGGCCGGCATATGAAGGATGTAGCAATACGTGCTGCGCCAATTCGGTTACCTGCAAATCCTCGGTATACCGTTCGCGGATGATCCGGCACATGGTCTGCACTTCTTTGCGCATTTTGAACAGCCCTTGTTCGCCGATCGCTTGGTTCAAATGTTGAAGCATCTCGTCCCACCACTCCTTGAAATCCTCCATTCGCTCGATATATGGGATCGCGCCCAGCTTAGCCGCGACAGCCGGAGGCAGAACGACCAGAGCGGGATCGAGCAGCTTTTGGGAGATGCGGAGAAGATCCGGCGGATAATAAGACGGCTCCGCTTTATTCGTCATGTCCGCGACCGCTCTGCGCAGAGGATCGATCATGCCCTGCTCGAGCGATTTGACCGCATCCGCAAGCCATTTGCGGCTCGTCACCGGATCTACCCGCTGGAACGAAGCGGCTCCGGTTTCCGTTATATAGGGGCTGTCTTTATAGAAATAACCCGATAATCCGTCCCTCAAAGCCCGCAGCTGCTCCGTGCATTGCTGCGAATCGGTCAAGCCGCTTCCGTAATGCGTAAAGCAATGGGGTCCCGCAATCGATCGAAGCAAATCCAAGCCGGCCTTGGCGATCGACAGCAGCTCCGATTGTATGGCCGCGTGAGCGGACATGCCGATAATGACAAACAGACGGTTTTCCTTATAAGGAATGACGACGGCCTTATGCTTTTCCGAACCGGTTATGGCGCGATCGCGCATTTCCTGCGCGAGCCGGCTCTCAATCGCCATCCCCGCTTCCGCCTGAAGCTGGCGGGAGCGGTCATCCGCAGCATGGCCGCCGAACGTCCGGTATACATCCCAGCCATAGGCTACGATCGCACATGACGGAGAGCGCTTTTGCAGCAGCAGCTCGGCGACTGCCGGAGGATATTCCGTCCGCTCCGCTTCTCCGGACTCTCCGAGAACGCGTTCCGCCCACCGTTTGCGTTCCTTCCAATCCTGATGCCAATCCACGTCTATTTCTTTGCGAAGCTCCTGTGCGGCAAGCCTAACCGAGGCCAAAATATGCTCGGGCGATTTCGCCATTTTCATCAAGTAATCCGTTACGCCTATCGAGATGGCGCGCTGGGCAAAAGCAAATTCGCCGTAAGCCGTAAGAATAATAATCTTAACCTTCGGCCACCTCTCCCGGACGTATGCGGCAAGTTCCAAACCGTTCATGCCCGGCATCGTAATGTCGGTTAGAAGCAAATGCGGCCTCTCGCTCTCCATCAGCTGGATAGCTTCCTCCGCATCGGACGCCGCGCCGATCAGACGGATACCGATCGATTCCCAGTCGATTCGTTCGGAAAACCGTTCACGTACCCAGAGCTCGTCGTCTACGATCAGCAGCCTAAGCATGGGAGCGCTCCCCCCTGTTCGAAAATAAGGTTTGATCGATTTCCGCTGCCGGACCCGGAAGCCGAACGGAAACCGCCAAGCCTCCGCCCGGCTCGTTCTGGAATCGAAGTCCGTATTCGGATCCGAAATAAAGCTGGATACGCTCCTGGATATTGCGCAGGCCCAAATTATTCAATCCTTTGGCGGAGGAATGGGACTGCACTCCCGAAAGAAACCTCTCCAATTTTTCCGGCTCCATGCCCGGACCCGTATCGGAAACTTCGATTACCGCTGCCGTATCGGGCTCGGGCGATCCCGACACGATGATATGATTCACTTCCCGCTTCCGCAGACCGTAAAAAATGCTGTTTTCCACCAAGGTAATAATCGTCAGCTTTGGAATCGGCACGGCTAGCAGCTGCTCCGGCACGACGATATCGACCTCGAACGTCTCCCCGTAACGCAGCTTCATCAAGCGCACGTAATGCTCCACATGCCGCAGCTCCTCCTCGAGCGTGACGATATCGCCTACTTTATCGATCGAATACTGCAGCATGCCCATTAAGGAATGAATCATCGTCACCATTTCGGAAGCCCGTCCCGCTTCGTCCAGGCAGTATATCGCGTTCAGCGTGTTATTCAGAAAATGAGGATGGATTTGCGACTGCAGCACCTTCAGCTCATGATGGCGCTTCTTCTCTTCCGCAAGCTTCAGGTCTTCGAACAGCAGTTGAATGTTGTCCATCATCCGGTTGAAGCCGTCGGTTATAAGCGAGAATTCATCGTTTCGTTTCAGCGATACCCGGGCATGCAGATCTCCCCTGGACCCCGCCTTCATCTGCTTAATGATCACGCTAACCGGCTTCTGAATATATTTGGCGATCCAAATCGAAACAATGGCGGATAAAAAGACGGCCATCGCCAGCACGAACCACAGCTGCCGCTTCAGCAGCGAAATAAGCGGATAGGCTTCCTCTTCCTTCACAACGGATAGAACGACCCAGTTCCAGCGGTTTTGCTCGCTTCTTAATACTTTGTACGCCGCTTTCGACGTATGGATCTCATCGAACGGGGACCGGCTTATCGAAACAAGCTCCTGCAGCTCGTCAACCATCTGCCGATGCTCCATAATCGTTTCATAATCGCCTTGTTTCATATTGGAAGTAATGAATTCGCTCTTGTCCGTGAACAAAAATATGTTTTGATCCCTTTTCTGTACGATTAAAGGTCCCGCTAAAGCACGCAGATTCAGATCGATGACGATCATCCGGCGCTCGTTGATCCGCTTCGCTACCGAGAGCGACTTTCTTTCCGACACTTGATAGGGCGGACTCCACCAAAAGCCGGTTTTCTCCGTTTGCTTAAATAATCTCTCTACTTGCTGGCCCGGTATGAAAAATTGATAAGCAAAAGGAACGCTTCTCAATATTTGCCCGTCCTCTACGAGGTAAACCCCTTCGATCTCCTCCTGATGCAGACTGACCATATTCTCCATAAGCGACTGATAATCGTTCTTCTCATAGATCACCGGATTGGACAGAAACAGCAATTGGGATTGAATATTGTTCATAAACGTTTTCAAGTAGTTTTCAACTTCGACAACCGACGATTGAAGCGCTTTCTCGTTGTTCTCGCGAATCGGCTCGAATACTCTTTGGTAACCGAAAAAGCTGATGACCGTAACGACGCCGACGACCGAAATGAAGGTAAGGACGAACAGCTTTTTACTGATGCCGACAAAGCTCGGCTTTTTTATCATCCTCATGCTGGCAGATCCTTTCCCCGTCGAATCGATAAGGCAGTTACGAATCATTATATCACTTGACAAGGATAAACGGCTTCGTCTACACGTTTTCGAAGAAAACGGCATCGGAAGCATATGCTTTTGGCGGCGCGTTTACCGAGAAGTCGAACAATCGGCGGAGGATATACGTTCCGAGACTTCGGAAAAGCTGTCCGCGATGCGGACAGCCTTAGATGGCAGATCAATTATTCCGGAATGTGATCGGTTTCCCGAAAGCGCTTGAAACCTGCTCGGCGTAGTAATCGAAGATCGCTTTCCCGCCGAATTTGTCCATCAGCTCCTGGCGCATTTGCGGCCATTTCGAAGCGTCCTTCTCCTTGAACAAAATCTCGACATGGTATTCGCTCATCTTCTTGCGCAGCGAAGCGAGGTCCATCCCCTCTTTCACGACAAGACTCGTGCCGTACGACGGAATCAATTTATAGGATAAAATTTTAGCGGCAATCGCTTTATCCCGTTCCGTCATATTCGGGTCGATGACATCGAGTCCAAGCTGCTTCGCTTCGCTCTGCACGAACCAGCTGTAGATGGTCAAGAAGTTCCCGTTGTCGGTGATGTCTTTCTTATAGGCGTCTGCAATCGGTTCGATTTTATTGCCGCTCCGTTTGTAGTGAACGCCTTCCTTGCCGTACTTGGCCAGCAGGAAGCCTTCTTCGC
The DNA here is from genome assembly GCF_046244365.1 of Paenibacillus litoralis. Lineage (NCBI taxonomy): Bacteria > Bacillati > Bacillota > Bacilli > Caryophanales > Paenibacillaceae > Paenibacillus > Paenibacillus litoralis. Next base: position 8,035,174 of record NZ_CP176395.1, read on the forward strand.
TCGCGAGCCAGTCGAGGATCTCGATCGAGCGTTTGGCTTTCTCGTCCGACGACTTGGAGCTGAGCAAGAACGGATTAAGCGGCAGCGGCTCGTACCAAACGCCTGTCTTGGCCGCGATATGGAACGGCTGCCAATCCGCCTTCTGATCGCCGGTCACCGCTTTCGTCTTGACTTGAAGTCCGTTCGCATTGTTGTCATAGGCATAGTCGAGACCGTTGGCAAGCACGATGCCCACCTTGCCCTGCTGCGCCTTCTCCAGATGCTGACTGCCCTTGTTCAGCAGCCAATCCGGGTCGATAATTTTCATATCCATGACTTTGCGGATATCGTCCAGCACTTTCTGCATCCGCAGATCGGTACGAACATCGACAAATTGATTGCCGTCCAGCATAAAGTCGCCGACCAGGCCGTTCTTTATAATTTCCGGGAAGTCCTGAGACAAGGAGGCGCCGTTTCCGGATGCCGAAAACCCGTAGGTGTCGTTTTTGCCGTTCCCGTCAGGATCCTTCTCCGTAAATGCCTTCATAACGGCAACCATGTCCTCATACGTCTCCGGCATTTTTAAATTCAATTTGTCCAGCCAGTCTTTCCTTACATAGTAAGAACGAGCCATCGTCTTCGGGAAAGGGATCGGCGCGCGCTTGAATACGCCCAGCGCTTGATACCGTTTGACTTCGTCCTCTTTCACCCAATATTTGAAATAGTTCGGCATGGCCGCAGGCGTTACGAGCCCCGTCAAATCGCGGGCAACGCCGTCCTTAATATATTTCACCGACTCCAAGCCGTCCGAGTAGAATACGTCGGGAATATCGCCGGAAGCGATCATCGTATTCAGCTTGCTCGTATAGTCCGGACCCGTCGCCATATAAATCAGCTTCAAATCCACGTTGAACTTCGATTCGATCGCCTGCTTGACGAAGTCCTTGTCGGCCGAAGGCAGCTGCGCATTATTAGGAGCGTTAACGAACCAGGTAAGCGAAACTTTCTCTTTCTTGGCTGCCTCGGACGGCTTGACGGACGGCGCTGACGATGCCGTAGTGCCCGTATCCGTTTTAGTGCCGCACGCCGAAGCCGCTACCGCCGTCAAAAGCAAAACCGACATCCATGACCATGAGCTTCTTATTTTCATGTTTAGACCCTCCCGTGTTTTCATCAGTAGTTCACCGAATAGCGATACGCATTACCCTTTGATCGAGCCGAGCAACACCCCCTTCATGAAATATTTTTGCAGGAACGGATACAGAATCAGCACGGGTACGGTAGCGACGACGACAACCGCCATCTTGATCGTTTCCGGAGGCAGACTCTCCATCTGCGTCGCGGGAACCGCAAGCTCCTGGCTGACGCTCGGCGTTACGATCATATTGCGCAGCACCACCTGAAGAGGATAGAGTGTTCGCTCGTGCAAATACATGATCCCGGAGAAATACGTATTCCAATGCCCGACGGCGAAAAATAGAGCCAGCGTCGCCATGATCGGCAGCGATAAGGGCAGTACGATGCGCACAAGCGTCGACAAATCCCCGCAGCCGTCTACTTTAGCCGCATCTTCGAGTTCGGGAGGCAGCCCTTCGAAATAGGTTTTCATAATCAGCAGATTGAAGGTAGAGACAAGCCCCGGAATCATGAGCGCCCACAGCGTATTGATCAGCCCGAGCCCTTTGACGACCATATAGCCGGGAATGATGCCGCCGGAAAACAGCATGGTGAACACGATCATGAGCAGCATGACGCTTCTCCCCGGCAAATATTTTTTGGAGAGCGCATAGGCGAGCGCCGTCGTGACCGCCAAATTCATCGCCGTGCCGGCCACCGTAATATAAATCGTAATTTGAAGCGCACGCGGGACGGTCGCACTGCTGAAAATGGTTTTGAACGCCTCCAGCGTGAGCTCGCTCGGAATAAGGACGAAGCCCCCGTTTCGCATCACCTCGGTATAAGGCGTGACCGACATGATGAAGACGAAATACAGCGGAAACAGCGTTGCCAGACAAAATAAGGAGAGGATTACATACAGGAAGCCGTCGATCGCTCGATCGGACGCTTTCTTCTTAAGCACGAAAGACATCGATGTCACCCTCCATTACCATATACCGGAATTCCCGATTTTTTTGGCCAATTTATTGGCGCCCAGTACAAGCACGAGTCCGATGACCGACTTGAACACGCCCATTGCCGCAGGCACGCTGAAATCCAAATTCTCGATGCCCCTTCGGAAGATCCAGGTATCCAGAATGTCTCCCACCTCGTAAACGCGTGCATTCAAAAAGATATAAACCTGATCGAAGCCTGCGTCAAGAATAGCCCCGATGCGGAAAATCATCAGCAGGACGAACACTTCGCGGATACCGGGCAGCGTAATGTGCCACAATTGCCGCCAGCGGCTCGCGCCGTCGACTACGGCGGCCTCGTACAGCTCCGGATTGATCGCGGACAGTGCGGCCAAATAGATGATGGCTCCGAAACCGGTATTTTTCCAAATATCCGTTAGGAGGAGCATCGGACGGAACGTGTCCGCGTTGGTCAGAACATCGATCTCTCCCCAGCCCATATCGCGAAAGAATGTCGTCACAAAGCCCGCACCCGGAGCGAAGAAGGAGAACACGAGCCCGTAGACGATGATCCATGAAAGAAAATGCGGACCGTACGTAATCGTTTGAACGACCCGCTTGAACCATTTTACCCGAATCTCGTTAAGCATCAGCGCCAGGATAATATCCGGAAACATGTTGAACACGATCCGGTATAGGCTCAGAAGAATCGTGTTCTTCATCAGAATGGGAAAGTCGGGCGTATTCCAAATCGTCCGGAAATTGTCGAATCCGACCCACGGGCTCCCCCAAATCCCCTTCATCAGGTTGTAATCCTTGAATGCGATTACCAATCCGACCATCGGACCGTAGTGAAAGATCAGATAGTAGACCATTCCCGGAAGGGCCAACATATACAACCATCGGTACCGGTACAGCGTCCTGAAAAATCCTCCGTTAACGGACCGCTTCGTGAGGTTCGGTGTAACGAGAACGTTCGACTTGTCAATCTGCATATCATACTCCCTTCTGCCTTCAAGCCGCACGTTTCATACAACTGAAGCGCTTACATCGTTTATCTATTTTCATTATAAGTTGGCCGGGAGGATGAAAATATGCAACTGATTCTAAATTGTGTATACTTTTTCAAGAAGAGGCGCGCCCCCGCAGCATAAGGGCCGCAAACGGCCGAAGCACGGGGCGCGCCAGTTTAGCGGCTTCTCCTCAATCCCTTCGTTAAGGCAACTGGAATACGACCGTCGGGCTGGTTGCGATGTTATTCAAAAGTTCCTTCCGCACTCCTCCATAGGTCATACTGAACGTATACGAGACAGGCAGCAGCTCCTTGCCGATCTCTCCGCCGGCTGTAAGGCCGATCGTCCTCCAGCTACCCGCATAATACGAGGCGTTCCCGTTGTTCAGCGGATTTCCCTCGCTGTCCTTCAGCTGTACAATGGCCTTCACCGTCTGGAATACGACCACAGGGTCCGTTCCGATCTGCTGCACTTTCTGCTGGATCCCGCCTTCATACGTAATGCTGAACGGATAGTTGCCGGGCAGCAGCTCCTTTACGGCCTCTCCGCCGGTTGTAAGTCCGAACGTCTTCCAGCCTCCCGCATAGAACGCAACGCTGCCGCTATTCAGCGGATTTCCCAGGCTGTCCTTCAGCTGTACCTTGGCTTTTACCGTCTGGAAAACAACGGCCGAATCCGTTCCGATATGCTGTGTTTTCTGCTGATGCGCGCCTTCATACGCGATGCTGAACGGATAGTTGCCGGGCAGCAGCTCCTTGACGGCCTCTCCGCCGGTTGTATCCCCAAATGTTTTCCAGCCATTCGCATAATAAGCCGCGCTGCCGTGATCCAGCGGATTTCCCATGCTGTCCTTCAGCTGTACCTTCGCTTTTACCGTCTGAAATACGACCTCCGGGTTCGTTCCCGTATGCTGCACCTTATCCAGTTGGGTTCCCTCATAGGTCATGCGGAAGGTGTAGCTTTTGTTCGCCAAAGGCTTGGATGCTCGGCCGTTTTCGTCCGTCACGCCAAAATCTTTCCATCCCCCGTCATAATAGGTCACTACGCCTCCGCTGAGCGGATTTCCGCTGCTGTCCAGCAGTCGCACCGCGGCCGGCTTGTCGATCTTCACGATAGCCGTACGATCCGCCTCCCTGTTGCCTGCCTTGTCTACGCTCCAATAAGTCAGCGTGTGTGTTCCCTCTGCGGTTAGCACGACGGAGGTACCGGATTGCGGCGCGCCGCCGTTCACGGTATAGAAGGTGTTCGCCACGCCCAAGCCTTCATCCGTCGGACTCAACACGACGGTCGTTTCCTGACCGACCCATTCCTGCGGCGCGTTGTCCGTTGTCGTCGGCGGTATCTTGTCGATGTTGTTCACCGCATAGCTGCTTATATTGGACACGCGGCCTGCCGCGTCCGTACTTCTTGCATACACCGCGTCGTTAACGGAAACGACGACGGGAGCCGCGTAAGCGGTCCATTCGCCGCCCGCGCCAAGCTTGTATTCTTTCGACGTCACAGCGGCCGGATAGCCGATTGTTACGGTGACGTCGGTGTTGGTCGGTGCCGTTATATCCGCCGAGAAGGTCGCTTCCGCCGGCGGCTGAGCCTCCTGGCTTGCGGTATACGTCAACGGAATCCGAAAAGCGGCGCTCTCGGCTATATCGTATACATATCCTTTGCTGAAATCTTTCGAATCCTTATAGGATCGGATCAGCGTAATATCCCCGATGTCGAGCTTCAAGCGACTTCCGTTCAAGACGGATACCCCCTTGATGAGGTACGCCGCATTGCGGACGCGGTCATTTTGAATGATGATGCTCTTCCCGATCAAATCGGCCGGGGAACCGGAAAGCCCGGGAGCATCGACGATAATCTCGTTCTGCTGCGACAGCTCCTTCGTGAAGTCCGCGACCGTCCCCGTTACGGCTCCCGTGCGGTCCTGCAGGACTTCGCCGCTCTTCCCGATATAAGAGCCATCGTGTACATAAGTGCTTACCCGTCCGTCCTCCTGCACCGAATAAACGCCGAGGAAGCCTTTAAACGCCAGAGCGATTGCGGAACCAGGAAGTTCAACCGTGTAGGCTTTGCCCGAATCCAAGCTGTTCACGATCGTATCGGTTCTGCCGTTCGTGAGCGTCACGCTTACCGCACGAGCCTCGCTGTCGGCGACGGTTTGGCCGTTATGCTTGACGACAAGCGGCGTAATGGAGCTGATAAAGCGTTGTCCCTTGTACGGCTCGATGATCGAAGTAAAGATGCTATCCAAGCCTGTGCCGCTGCGGTGAGCGACCAGATAGCGGAGCTCCTTGGGGTTGCCCGCCTTATTGTCCGGCGGTACGCCGTCCGCAAGCGCCACGTCGTTCACGCCGCCCAGCATCGTTAGCCGGAGATGGACATCCGTCGCGGCTCCGCTGCCTTGGCCGTACACGTTCCACGTATCCTTCACGTTCCAATCGACGCTGAACGCCTCCGACGGCGACGCATCGCGCTCCACATTTTTCAGGTAATGGAACCCGCTGCCCTTGTACGGAACCCCGTCCTTATCGTCGACTCTCGTCCCAAAAGGCACGTCGGCTCCTGCATACGTTCCCGCTTCCTGACGGGTCAGATTCAGTCCTTCGGTCGTAACCGTTCCTTCCGCGCCGTGGAAGCTGAAATAATGATCCGTTCCTCCTTTGACCCGGAACAAATCCACGGCATAGGAGTTCTCGCCGTCCGCCTTGATCATCGCGGTAGTCCGCTTATAGAGCGTTGTCTGCGGATATACGTTGGGCGCTTCCACGTCGATGAGCTTGACCAGATCCGTATCGTCAAAATGCTTGGGCTCTGCCGCCCCTTCGTTCTGACTTTGCTTCAGCTTATCCACGACAACCGTATTATGGCTGATCGTATTGACGACCCACTGCTCCCGGTGCATATCGATCGTATCGGAAAATTTGGGATATCCGAGGTCCGGCGACAAATCGAGGCCGAACGCATGCATGCCGATGTTTAACGTATCCCGGTGGCCATGGCTCGAGTTGCGTCCATAGAACATCCACACGTCCCGAAGCGTGTTCTTCCCGCCGGCCTGCGCATCCCGCTCGGCGCGCGCCGCTGCGTTCAGCAGGTTCAAGACGCGAACGGCCATTTTGAAGCCGCCGGATGAAGGATGCTTTCCGATGCCCTCGAAGGAAATCCGGTGCGTTCCCTGCGCAAGGTTAAGCCGGGCTATCGACTCGTACCGGTTCAGATCCGTTCCGTAGAAGTCCAGCTCCTTAACGGGCTGCCCGTCGATGGAAATCCGGTACTTGCCGAAGGTCGGCGCTTTGACGGGGAGCAAATCCAGATCATACTCGTCCGTGTTCGGTACGATGAAATCGAAGGCAAGCGTCGCTCCGGTTTGCGCCGCCTCCAGCTGGACGGCGCCGGACTCCTCGAAAAATTTTGTCGGCACGCTCTGCTCGTGCACGTTCATGCCGCCGAAGCCGAGTCTCGTTCCGTAGTCGACATCCGGGCTTTCGCCGTCCCGCAGCGCGGCAAATCCGTAGCCGCTCCGGTTGTCGGTCTCCATGTCGAGCAGACCGTGCTCCTCTATGGCCGCTTCAATGCGGTCCGCGATCACGCCCGGATTTTGGGAGAATACATCCGTATGGATACCGTCCGTCGTATTGTTGTTCATAAAATAGGCAAGCTGCGCATAAATCGGATCGCCGTATTCCTCAAATGCCTTGATGACGTCCGTCATGCGGTAAATAAGGAACGGATTCCCCGTTTTGCCCGTATCTCCGATGTTTGCCGTATACTTCTCGCTGAGCAGAAGCGGATTCATGGCCGAAAACATTTTCTGAAACTTCACATTGCGGTAAAGATCGGCCTCCGGATAAAGATCGTAGCCGTCCAAAATATCGGCCGTCATCCGGTGAGTTTGCAGCCATAACACATTGTAGCCCGGTGCGCTCTCGTTGCCGTTCCCGTCCCGGTCGACGTCCGATACGAGCGAGTTCAGAATGTTTCCGCCTGTCAAGCGGGTAGGATTGGAAAGGACTTCGCCGGACTCAAAAATAAAGTCCAGCCACTCCTTCGTGTCGGGCATCGTATCGTAAACGACGGCGGCCATCGCCAGAGCGCTTTGGTGCATGCCGTCATTCCCGAGTATTTGCGTCTTCCCGACCGCCGGGAACACCTGCTTGATAATGCCGTCTTCGATATTCCGGCGGATGTCCGCTCCGGCGCTCTTCGTATTCGTCATCCGGAACTGCGCCGACTTCGCGCTCAGAAACTGGATGATTTCCGGGTCGTCCATCGCCGGGAAGAAGGCGTCGTACGCGCTGATGAACGATTTCACGAGTTCGGTTTCCCAAATGCCGCCCAGCACCTTGCCGTTCCCCTTCGATTTGCCCCATGAATTCAAATAAACGTTGATGTCGTACTTGCTTACGTCCATATCCGGATACACGTCCGCCACCCGGTCGAGCAAAATCGTGCCGGCGCGGGCATACTTGATGTCCCCCGTATACAAATAAGCGTCGCGGAACGCGTTAAGCGCCTGCTGAATCAGCGAATTTTCCTTGTACCAAGAGAACCAGTGGACGTAGTAGGCGATAAACGTATACCGGCGGCCTTGATCGTCCACCCAGCCGGAGCCGTCGTCGACTCCCCATGTAGGCCCCTTCTCGGGGTAGAGCGTGTTCACGAGCAGACTCCGGTCCGCAAGCTTCGGCTGGAATACGCCGTGTTCGTCCAGACCGCTGCGGTAATAGGCTCCGAAATCGTTGGTCGGATAGCGGTAGTAATTGCCGTTTGCGTCTTTGGCGCTCGGATCGACGATTTTCCACGGATCGTTCATCAGATCGGCCCGGTAAGGATAATTGCCGAATGCGTCGATTGCGGTGCCGCTAACCGGACTGCCGAACTTCTGATTGACGGCATAGCTGCGGGGAAGCGTTTGTCCGGGAACCGCATTCCATAGAAATTCCATGCCTTTGGCCAAATATTTATCGGCGTTTATAACCGCCGCGTCCTTCAGGCTTTTCGCCCATTGCAGCTGCTGCACGTTCTGGCGGGCGGCGGCAACCTTGCCCGTGCTGTACAGCGTCGTTCGCGTTTTGCTGTTCAAAGCTACACCTGTCCTTCTGAATGTCGCGTTATCGAAATATACGGTGCCTCCCGTGGACGGAGCCGTGCCGAGCCGCAGACTGATATAAGCGGTCTGTGCAGGGGTAACGCCCTTAAGCGTTACGGACTCCCAAGCGTTACCGGATACGCCCGTTTGGTACACCGATGAAAGAACGGTTTTGTCCGCATTCCAAAACTCCATCTTCAGCTCTGCCGCCCCGGAGCTCGCGAAGGCGAATACGCTGGACGTGTACTCCGTGCCGGGCAGTACCGGAATGAGATGGCTGCGCAGTCCTGCCGATTGGCCTTCCGCGTTCGTTATTTTCACGCTGCGGGCTCCGTCGTACGCTTTCGCGCCGGATATTTCCGCGACGCCGTCAACCTCGCGCCAATGACCGGCCCCTCCGTTTTCCGTTTGCTCGAACGAGCCGTTATTCAAATTCGGACTCGGGTCCGGAGGGAGTTCGCCGAACTGGGCGTCGTCAAAATAGGCGGTGCCGATGTTCGCAAGCCCCGTATACACCCGCAGGCTCGCCGTTACGGCTCCTGTCGGCGCCTTTTGCCGGATCGAGAGCGGCTTCCACTGGTTTAACGACGTATTGCTGGTAATCGGGAAAAGAATGAGCGTATTATTCGCGTCCCAAAACTCCAAATACAGGACGGAGCCGCCCTCCGTATTGTAAGAATACGCCGAAGCCTCGTAATCCCTGCCGACCGTAACCGGGAACTTCTGGCTCCGCAGACCGACGGACGCGGTACTGCTCGGATCCTTCAGCTCGACGCTGTAAGCGCCGCTGCGCACGACGTACGTGGAGGACGTCACCGTCCCGCTGATCACCGACCAGCCTACAGGCTTCCCGCCGGAAACCTGCTCGAAGCCGCCGTTAAGCGAAGCCGGCAGCGGATTCGCGTACAGCTTCCCGGGAGAAAACGGAAAGACCGATAACACCATCAACAAAGACAACCACATAGACAAGAAACGCAAAGCTCGAACTCGACTCATTCCTAAAACCATTCCCTTCCAACCGGATTTTGGGCAGTCGTGGCTGAATAGAGCGCTTTCATTTGACCCTCGACCATTATAAAGTCCATAAACGGCTTGAAAATAGGCATCCAATTCAACAAAGTGTTCACTAATTCAATACGGACCCGTTAGCCCTCCCCTATTCGAAGATGCCGTTCACTCACCGTTATTCCGCGAACCTATTGAATTTGTGAACATTTTATTGAATGGAACGCATAGTTTGAGTCTGCCGCGGACCTTATAATGGTCGATGATATGGAATGAAAGCGCTTCTATCCAGTAGGAGCTACCCCAATCAGGAGGATATACGATGACCGCTTCGATAAAAGATAACGAACCTCTTATTTACCGAATTTCCGCAGCAACCGTCAAAAATGAAGTTCTTCACGATCATCTCCATATGAGCGGAACAAATCCGCAGGGCGTTGAAATCAAAGCAAACAGCCGATATTTGACCGTGAACGGAAAACCGGTTCTCTTCACGATGGGCGAGTTTCATTTTTCCAGATACCCCAGAGCGTATTGGGAAGAATCCCTTCTTAAAATGAAGGCCGCCAACATTCGAATCGTCGCCTCTTATATATTCTGGATCCATCACGAAGGAATAGAAGGAAGCTATAGCTGGACGGGCAATCATGATGTAAGACGGTTTGCCGAACTTTGCGGAAAACACGGTTTGTTTTTTTACCCGAGAATCGGTCCTTGGAGTCATGGAGAATGCCGGAACGGCGGCTTTCCGGATTGGATTTACGGCAAATGCGAGGTGCGGACGAACGATCCGGCGTATTTGCGCTATGCGCGTCAATTTTACGGTCAAATCTATAGCCAGTTAACCGGGCTGCTGTATAAAGATGGCGGCCCCGTCGTCGGCGTCCAAATCGAGAACGAGTTTTACGGCGATATGGAGCATATTCGAACGCTCAAGCGAATGGCAGTGGAAACGGGGTTTGACGTGCCGATTTATACCGCTACGGGATGGGGGGATGCGGCCATTCCCCTAGATGAGCTTATTCCCGTTTTCGGGGGATATCCGGAGGCGCCTTGGACGCAGCATACCGGCGAGCTGGAGCCTAGCGTCAACTATTTTTTTCGTCATGTTCGAAACGATTCGAATATCGGGAACGATCTGTTCGAGCCGGGGCTCGAGTCCATGGGGAAGGATGATCCGAACATTGAACGGTACCCCTACTTCACGTGCGAAATGGGCGGGGGAAACCAGGTTACGTATCATCGCAGACCGGTTATAACGCCTGAAGACGTGGCTTCCTTATCGTTACTGCAGCTGGGCAACGGCTGTACGCTGCTCGGGTATTATATGTTTCATGGAGGCACACACCCAATCGGGCAACTCACGACGATGAACGAATCGAAAGAAACGGGGTATCCGAACGACTATCCGGTCCTTTCCTATGACTTCCAAGCGCCGATCGGCGAATTCGGGACGATTAAGCCCTCCTATCATGCCTTGAAACGATTGACCCTATTTGCGGCGGAATTCGGGGACCTTCTGGCGCCTATGATCTCGGTGCTTCCCGAGCAATATCCCGGCAGCTTCGACGATTCGGACACGCTGAAATATGCGATTCGCACACTAGATAACAGCGGATTTCTGTTTATCAATAACTATGTTCGCCGGTCGGCTATGAAAAGGCTGGAAAACCTCCGGTTCGAGATCGAATTGGAGCAGGAAACGCTGCGGTTTCCTCAGAAACCGATGACCGTTCCGAAGGGGGCTTATTTCCTTTTGCCGTTCAATCTGAGGCTGGCCGGGGGGATCGTCTTAAAGTACGCTACGGTACAACCGATCTGTAAGCTGGAGTATGAAGGGGTCACGTCCTATTTCTTGTTCGCTCCGGAAGGGATCGACCCGGAGTTCGCTTTCGATGCGGGAACCGTTCAATCGATAAACGCTTTAGGCGCGCAGGTAAATACCGAATGCGGAACCGTCTGCATGACAGGCCTGCAGCCGGACCCGTATGTGCCGATCCGTGTCAGGGGGGCGCAAGGGACAACGATCCAGCTGATCACCTTGACCGAGCAGCAATCGCTGCGCCTTTGGAAAGGCGAAGCTTGGGGACAACAGCGGATAGTCGTATCGCCGGCCAACATCCTGTTCGAGCAAGACCGGCTGCAGCTGTTTGCAACCGATGAAGAGAAGCTGTCGTTCTCGGTGTTTCCCCCGGCGGAGCATGATTTGAAGGCGGATGGCGAGCTGCTGCAGGCCGAGCGGGACGGCATCTTCTCGCTCTTCACGATAGCGGCTGCCAAGAAAGAAATCGAAGTCCGGACACGGTTAGCATCCGTTTTCCGTCAAGCAAACGAAACTTCCCAGTGGTCCGTCGCCATTCCGAAAGGGAGCATGGACGGCGTAAACGATCTGTTTCTTTGCATTCGATACGTCGGTGATGCCGCAAGCCTGTTTTTGAACGGACAGCGGATTGCGGATCATTTTTATGACGGAACGGAGTGGGTGATAGGCTTAAAACGCTTTATGCCCGACATCCTGGAAGGGGAACTCGTCCTGCATATTTCGCCTCTGAGCAAGGATGCGGACATTTATATGGAGCCTCGGCCCGATCTAACCGACGTACTGACGGCGGAATTGGAACAAGTAAGCATCATGCCCGAGTATCGTTATACGATCCAATCCTAGCCTGCGCAAAGACAGCCCTGGATTATTCCCGCTCCGGCATCGCTTATGGTATTCTGTAGCTAGGCTGCCAAGGCGTACGGATCGTACGACCTCGCCCTACCCGGTTGGAGGAGTCGACGTTTCCTATGAATGAATCCATTCTGTTTTTGCTGGAGCATGCGGATATCGACGTCATCACGTTCGATGTGCATACCCGCCGGGAAATCGGCATTTTCAACCGGGTATTGAAGTCCTACTATATGATGACCTATATCAAACAAGGAACCGCCAAGCTCCGTGTCGGCGGCCGTACCTACGTCCTTCGTCCCGGCACGGTTATTTTCATTCCTCCCCATTTGGAGCATGATCAATTTAAGGATACGGATGACGAAACGGTGTTCCTTTGGTGGCATTTCACATACAGAATCGAGAATTACATCGATGTGCTGTCCTTATTCGATATTCCTCTCGTGTTTCCCCTAAGCCAGAGCGAGCCGTTCGAGCTAGCGTTCGGCCAACTGATGAATACGTTCAACCGGCTTCATTCCATAACCGCCGCAATTTACCGGAAAGCCAAATGTCTGGAGGTACTGTCCATTTTGCTCGACAGCGCTCTTGGCCATGAAGCCGCCGTCATCCGTTCACCCGTCACGGCCCCCTTTCTAGGCGTCTTGTGCAGCATGATCCGGCATACCGGCTCGAAGCTGACACTGAAAGAAATAGCCAGAGAGCTTCATCTTAACGACACCTACGTGAGCGCCCGGTTCAAGGAGCTGTTCGGCACGTCCCCCATCCATATGCATCGCCAACTAAAAATCGAGAGGGCCAAGATGCTTCTCGCCACGGCGGATATGAGCGTCAAAGAAATTGCCGAAACGCTCGGCTTCGACGAGATTTCGAACTTCTCCCGCTATTTCAAATCGAGCGCCGGGATTTCCCCCATGCAATACCGCAAAAGCACTCGATAAAAACAACCCCTCCGGCTTCGCCGTTATCAACGGCGGAACCGGAGGGGTTGTCGTTTAGACGCAGAAAAAAGACTGCGGCTATGCCGCAGTCGCAGATCTTACTTGCAGAACTCCTCGAACGCACCCGTCAGATCGGCAGCGATCATGTCAGCGGAGCGGTCTTCGATCTGGTGACGCTGGATGAAATGCACCAGCTCGCCGTCCTTGAACAGCGCGATAGACGGGGAAGACGGCGGATACGGCGCCAAATATTCGCGCGCTTTCGCTGTCGCTTCCTTGTCCTGGCCTGCGAACACGGTGAACAGATGGTCCGGCTTCACATCGTTTTGCAGCGCTTTGGCAACGCCCGGACGGCATTGTCCGGCGGCACAGCCGCAAACGGAGTTGATTACGAGAAGCGCCGTTCCTTTAGCGCTTACCAACTGTTCGACGACTTCTTCAGGCGTACGCAGCTCGGTTACCCCGATACGGGTAAGATCGTCGCGCATCGGCTGAACCATGTCGCGCATATATGATTCAAAAGACATCGACATATTCCATTCACTCCTCTTTTTCCACTTTGGAAAAGTTGCTTACCTTTTTTATTATACATGGCAGGCAAGTGAATGCAAAGCATACCGTATCTTCGATCAGCCGTTTTTTGCATCCGGGTGCGGACAAGCGGCCTCCATTCGATACCTGATCGAATGGCGCCTCCGATCAGTCGGCGGAACGTTCGTCGTCCGCTTCGTCCGCCACCTGCTCCGTCGCCAAATCATAGGCGGAATTTTTGTCCGGATGCATGAAGTTACCGGTTTGCGGCGCGATGCCCCGTTCGAAATAATCGCGATTTTCGTCCGTTTGAAATCCGACATCCTTAAACGGATGCACCCATTCGTCGCCCGCCATGACGGAAGGATCGGTTTGCTCCGTCCACTGCTCCAGCGGCGAGTTCGGCGATTCGTAATCGTGATCCCCGATCACAACGCCGTGCTCGTTGACGAACGGCTCCTCCGGCCCCCGGTTTTGACGGAATTCCGGCAGAAATTCGATTTCAAACGGATCGAGCTCGGAACGGTCGTTCGTGACGGCCTTCTCAACGGGTTCTCCCGATTCGGTTTCATGACGCTCGGGCTGCTTGCCCGTCTGTTCGTTATTCATCGAAAACAAGCCCCCGATCAGGTTGACGGGCGATTCGGCCCGTTCAGTTTTTTATCCGTCTGTATCGAATCGGCTGCATCTCCGCCATGGTTGCGTTCCGCTTCGTTTTGCCGCTCCTGCTTGATTTGCGCTTTGGAATCGTTCTGTGCCATCGGTTCTTGCTCCTTTGCGGTAGTGTAGGCTTCCGCCCCGCTCGCCTTAGTATGCCGCATGGAGGGAAATTGTATCAACGCAAGCAAACGGGAGGCGTAATTACCGACAAGCACCAGTGCCGCATATCCCCACTGCTCGGCGGTGAGCAGGAAGACGGGTCCCTTGGAAGGCTCCTCGAGCAGCGACAGCGCAAGCAAACCAAGTCCTCCGAACGTACATACGTCGCGAATATACGTGCCGCTGCCGAGAGCATCGCGCTTGTTCCACAGCCATAGGCCCAGCACGAGGGATAGCAGCAGCGTATACGCGCCAATCGGGTGAACGCCGGTAAGCGAAGGCTCCGCGGCGATCGCCCAAGGCAGATCTGTCGGTTTGCCGCCGCTCCAAAGCGCCGCTTGCCTGACGGCATACGACGCAAGAACGCCGAATGCAGCCGCATCGACCGCCGTCTGCACGGCGATGCCCGCTCTTCGCAGCTGCGCAAGGACAAGCACGCCGGCCGCCACCACTCCAAGCGCCACCATATCCGCAGAGCTCCAATAAATGAGCAGGCCTAGCGGCTGCTCCCAGATGATCGCGGGCGTTTGCAGCAGGAAGCCGAACTTCCAGAACAAGAGCACGACAAACAGCCCGTTCGCCAAAATGTTCATCAGCCCGCTGCGGATCGGCCGGCCCCGGAAGCCTTCTTCATCGCCGTCTTCAGACGCAGCCCCCTCCGGCTCTACGCTGCCGCCCGCGCTTGCGCCGTTCACGAGTCCTCCATTCCTTTGATCCGTCAAACGATCCTCCCGCTTCAAGCGCAAGCTGACTAAGGCATAGCCCGCCCACACCGACAGCAGCATGCTCAACAAGCTCCACTGAAGCTGCAGCGGCCCGAGCGAAATGCTATCCGGCATTTTGCCCTCCCCCTTCGTTTTCCATGTTCTTCTTCTCTTTGTATCACACTTAGGCGGCGCGGAGCAAAACGATAGATTCGTATCTATCAACTAGAGTGGAATTTGCTGCCCGGCAGGCGTTAAGAGGAGAGCAAACCGTTAGCAGGCTACGTATACATAAGGTATCACTATCTATCAATGATAGTTGGTAGGTAGACGAAAACACTAGATGAGTCACACGGTTTAACCATGAACGCAGAAGCCGACATAGACGGGCTCAAAAGAAGGGGGGACACTGTCAGTCATGGTATCGGCCATTGCGACGTCTGCCGCCCGCGATTGCATGGGAGAGCGGAATCGAAGATTCCCGGTTCCGATCGCGGGTAAAGTCAATCTGCACCGCAAGGTTTGCAACGGAAAGTGAAATAGAGTCTTAAAGTACGTGTTCAAAAAGTCGGCTTATTAGCGTCGAAACATCTTCTCGATACATTCCGTGAACATAAGGCGGCTTTTTGAACAACCTCTTAAAGGAAAAAGGGTGACATGATGAACATATCCTCCTCCATGGTATCTTTGACCGTTCTGGCATTTCTATTAACAATGGTTCTCGTCCTATGGCGTCCGAGAGGGATTAATGAAGCGATACCCGCCACGGTCGGCGCGCTCCTTGTGCTTGCAAGCGGAAGCGTAACGATTGCGGATCTGGGAACAATCGGGGAAACGATAGGAGGCGCAGCCATTACCATTATGGCGACCATCGTCATGGCGATCGTGCTGGAAAGCTTCGGTTTTTTCGTATGGGCCGCCGAAGGGCTTGCCGCCAGGGCGAAAGGTGACGGCATCCGGTTGTTCTGGTACGTCAATCTAATCTGTTTTCTCATGACGCTGTTTTTCAACAATGACGGAAGCATTCTGATTACGACGCCGATTCTGCTGATCCTTCTTAAAAACCTCGGCCTCAAAAACCACCAAAAAATTCCCTACCTATTATCCGGCGCCTTAGTCGCTACAGCGTCCAGCGCTCCGATCGGGGTCAGCAATATCGTAAATCTGATCGCGCTCAAAATCGTCGGCATGGACCTCTACATGCATACGCTCATGATGTTCGTTCCGGCGACGCTCGGCCTTATTTTCCTGGTATTTCTGTTGTTCCTGTGCTTCTACAAGCAATTGCCGCGCAAGCTGCAGCCGCCGGCCAGAGGCATCCCGTTCCAAGGACCCGGTAAGCATCCGCTCGGGCCGCAGGCAAGCCAATCGATTTTTCTTCCGGAAAACCGCGACAAGTTCATGCGCAACTTGCTCTTATTCGTCTTCTCCATCCGCGTGAGTTTGTTCGTCGCTTCCTATTTACACATACCCATTGAAATCGTTGCCGTATTCGGTTCGGCGGTTTTGCTGCTATGGCGCTGGTATTACTTGAAGGTTACGCCGGTCGACATGCTGAAGAAAACGCCGTGGCACATACTCGTATTCGCATTCGGCATGTACGTGATCATTTACGGCCTGAACAATATCGGATTAACCGAGTGGCTCGTTCGCGTTATACAGCCGATGATCCACGGCGATTTGCTCAATGCCAGCTTGATGATGGGCGGACTGCTGTCGGTCATGTCCATCTTCTTTAACAACCATCCGGCTTTAATGATCGGCACCCTGACGCTAACCTCCATGCATCTGGATCCGCTGACGCTCAAAATCGCCTACCTGGCCAGCGTTATCGGAAGCGATGTCGGTTCCTTGCTGCTGCCGATCGGTACGCTCGCCTCGCTGATTTGGCTGCATATCCTCCGCCAGCATCATGTCAAAGTGGCTTGGAAGGATTATGTAAAAGTTACGATTATCGCGATACCGGCATCCGTAGTGTTTACGCTCGTTTGCTTGGCCTTCTGGGTGGATTGGCTTTACTGATCCGCTTACGACTCCTATTAAACTCACGTAAATCATCATATTGGCAGGAGGATTCCTATGCATACCTTTAAATCTTATTTAGGGAAAGATATCATCATCGAACTGTCCGGTGACCGCAGACGCGCCGGCATGCTGATCGATTGCGGGCCGGATGTGCTCGTTATTTACGAGGACACCAAATATTTGTATATTCCGCTCACGCACATTCAGAATCTGGAAGTCAGCCCTAAGAAAAATACGGACTATGCGGCACCTCCGCAGAAAAAAGCCCGCAACGGGGAAACGCTGAGCTTTGCTAAGATCGTTCAGGAAGCGCAAGGAAAGCTTACGGAGCTGTGCCTGGCGGAGAGGCAATCGGTCTACGGCCATATCCTGCATATCAAAAACGATTATATCGTTTTCTATTCCCCGGTTCATCAGACGCTGCTGATTCCTATATTCCATATTAAATGGTTGAGTCCTTATGAGGGCGGCATGCTTGCCGTTGACAAGAAAATCTCCGAAACCAACGCCGCGTCCGCACAGCCGCAATCGTATGCCGACTCGTTCGAAGCTCAGCTCCAAACCTTCGAAGGCAAGGTCGTCATGCTCGATTTCGGATTGAAATCAAACCGGCTGGGAACATTGGAAAAGATAGAAGATCATACCTTGGAGTTTGTTACCACGGATCAGCAACGACAGCATTTCCATATCAGCCATGTCAAAAATTTCGTCAGTCCGAATCCGTAAACGCTATGATTCAACTTTGAGCATGAGGGGGTCGAAATCGGCGACGACGAGTACGTCCATATGCCTGCCATGGTGCAGGAGCGTACCCGCGACCGATTTCCCCCGCACTTTTTCCCAAATGGATCGATTCGACTGACCGACGATGATTTGGGTCGCTTGATGCGAATTGGCTTGGTCCAGCAAAATATGCGGGATCTGCTTACGGCTCCGCGCGGCCGACAGCTCGAATCCGCCGCCCAACCGCGAGGTCAGCTCTTTTAGCGCTTCGATTCTCTTCTGCAGCTCCTCCGGAACCGCCGTATTATCGTGTACATAGGTTACCGTCCAATCCGCCTTCAGCCGGTGGGCGATGCGAAACCCTCTCCGGATAAGACGCTCCGCATTCGAGCTCGTTGTAACGCCGACGAAGATCGACTCCCTCCTGCGCCAGGGACCTCTCAAAGAACCGCTGCGTTCCCACGATTCCAACCGCTCGTCGACGTCATCGGCGATTTCCCTGAGCGCAAGCTCGCGCAGCGCGATCAAATTGCCCGTTCGGAAAAAATGGCCGAGCGCCTGCTCCACTTTATCGGCCGCATAAATTTTACCCTCGCGCATGCGCTGCTGCAGCGATTTGGGCGCTACGTCGATCAACTCCACCTCGTCGGCGAGCCGCAGCATATGATCCGGCACGGTTTCGCGCACGCGCACGCCGGTAATCTGTTCCACTGCATCGTTCAGGCTTTCGAGATGCTGCACATTCATTGTGGAGATGACCGAAATTCCCGCATTCAACAGTTTTTCGATATCCTCATACCTTTTTTGGTTGGCGCTGCCGGGCACGTTCGTGTGCGCCAGCTCGTCGACCAGCACAACCTCGGGGTTGCGGCGGAGTATCCGCGGAACGTCCATCTCCTCCAGCTTCGTTCCGCGATAGTCGATGACGGCTCGGGGGATAGTCTCAAGCAAGCCCTCCTGCTCCTTCGTTTCCTTGCGTCCATGCGTCTCAAGCAGACCTATGACGACGTCGATCCCTTTCTTGAGCAGATCGTTGCCTTCGCGCAGCATGGCGTATGTTTTGCCGACGCCCGGCGCCGCTCCGATATAAACCTTAAACCGTCCTCTGCGAATGCCGGCGATGCGGTCGTTTACCTCCTGATCGCTCAATCGCCGGTAAGCGTCGTTCGGGGCGCCTGCTGCCGACTTTGCCGGTAAAATGCGTTCGCCCTCCCGTTCCGCCCGGTCGGCGACGAAATAGACGTCGACGTTCTTGGTTTTGCGGAGAATTCCGCTTCCGATCGAGCCTTGCCATAACTCCTGCCACCGGCTTTGCTTGGAATGCCCGAGCACGATCCTCGTCACGTTATGCCTCACCGCGTAATCGACTAAAATACCGGGAAGCCGCCGCCTTCCGGGCAAGGGCAGCTCCTCGAACGCGGCTTCGACCTTCAGGGCCAGCTTTTTGACGGCCCGCTTGAACGTTTCCGCTTCTTTGGAGAGCCGCTTGCCCGGCCGGACAAACGTCACGACGAGCAGCTCCCCGCTCAACCGCTTGGCGATCTGCTGGCCCCTGCGTATATAGATGGAGCCGTTCCAATGGTATTGCGCCGAAACGAGAATGCGCTCCGCCGCACCGGAGGGACCGATCAAGCCTTCCTCCTCCCGGTGCTTTTCCAGCGAATCGTTGACGTCCTCCGCGACGAGCCGCAGCGCAAGCTCGCGCAGCTTCCCGATGTTGCCGCGCTTCAGGACGGAAGCGCCGGCCGCGCTGCGCAGATGCCCCTCCGCCAGCCTCTTCAGGATGGTTTCCGGCGTGGCGTCGATCAGCCTCACCTCGTCCGCCAGCTCCAGCGTATCGGCCGGAACCGTCTCTTCGACGGAAATGCCGGTCAGCTTCTGGGCCATTTCCGTGGCGCCCTCCAGCTCATAGACGTTGACCGTCGCAATGACGCTGATACCTTTGCTAAGGAGGAAGCGGATATCTTCGAGCCGCGTCTGAAATCGCGCGCCAGTGCGGTTGCGGTGCGCAAGCCCGTCTACCAGCACCACTTCCGGATTCCGCTCCACCAGCGCCTCCAGGTTCAAATCCTTTTTCTCGGAGCCGTCCTTCAGCCAGTGAACGCTCGGAATGCGCTCCAGATCCCCTAGCTGCTCCACCGTCTCCGGCCTGCGCATCGTCGATACGGCGCATATGACGACGTCGATCCCCTGCGACTTCAATTGGCAGCCTTCGCGCAGCATATGGTACGTCTTGCCCGAGCCGCTGACGGCGCCGATATACACTTTGAGCCGGCCCTGATGCAGCTTGGAGATCGACAGCAAAATTTCCTCCGGCGTCCTCCTTCTGAACGTTTCCATCCGCTCCCCCTCCTAACGCACGCAGGCCCTGCCTGCATAGAGACAGACAAGGCGGCATACTCGCTCCTATTTTTTCAGTAAACCTTGCAGGGCGATATTGATGTTCAGAACGTTCACCCGCTTCTCTCCGAAAATGCCGAGATCGCGTCCCTCCGTATGATCGCTCACCAATTTCTCCAGCTGTGCGGCAGGAATGCCGGTCAGCTTGCTAATGCGCGAAATCTGAACGGCAGCCGATTCCGGCGTAATATGCGGATCGAGTCCGGAGCCCGAGTTGGTCACGAGCGCAATCGGCAGGCTGTCGGCCGGTACGTCCGGATTGGCGGCCTTCCATGCCTCGATCGACTCCTGCGTCCGCTTCAACAAATCCGGATTGGACGGCGCATAGTTGTTCGAGCCCGAAGCATCCGCCTTGTAAGCGATGCTGGATACGCGTCCTTGAAAATACTTAGGGTCGCTAAACGTTTGTCCGATCAGCTCGGAACCCACCGTCTCTCCGCTTCCGTTCTTAACAAGACTCCCGCCAGCTTGATTCGGCATGAGCGCTTGGGCGATCCCTGTCGTCACAAGCGGATATACGATCCCCGCCAGCAAAACAAACAACACGCCGATGCGAATAAGGGTAAACAGATACGCGCCTACCGACTGAACCGGCGCCCGTTCCGCTGCTTCCATGTTTTTCATTCCTTTTTCATCCCTCTCGAAAAGCTTCTTTGTCTATATGTTTTATACCCACAAATGAACGACCAGATCGATCAGCTTGATGCCGATAAAAGGCGCCACAACGCCGCCAAGACCATAAATGAACAGATTTCGGCCGAGCAGCTTGGTGGAGCTCATCGGCTTATAGGCGACGCCTTTCATCGCCAGCGGAATGAGCAGCGGGATGATAACCGCGTTGAACACGAGCGCCGACAAGATCGCCGACATCGGGGAGCCGAGTCCCATCACGTTCAGCACATCCATCTCCGGAATCGCCAGCATAAACATCGCGGGAATAATGGCAAAATATTTGGCGATATCGTTCGCGATGCTGAATGTCGTCAAAGCGCCGCGCGTCATGAGCAGCTGCTTGCCGATCGCGACCACCTCGATGATTTTGGACGGGTCGGAATCGAGATCGACCATGTTCGCCGCTTCCTTCGCCGCTACCGTCCCGCTGTTCATCGCCAGACCCACGTCGGCTTGCGCCAGCGCCGGCGCGTCGTTCGTGCCGTCGCCGGTCATCGCGACCAGCTTGCCTTCGGCTTGCTCGCGGCGGATGACCGCGATTTTGTCCTCCGGCTTGCTCTCGGCGATAAAGTCGTCGACGCCCGCTTCCTTCGCGATCGTTGCAGCCGTCAGCGGATTGTCGCCGGTACACATGATCGTTCGGATTCCCATTCGGCGAAGCTCCTCGAACCGTTCCCGCATACCGGGCTTAACCGTATCCTTCAAATAGATGAGGCCGAAAATACGATCGTCGACCGCCACCGCCAGAGGCGTTCCGCCAAGCGAGGCAATCGCGTTTCCCTTCGCCTCCAGATCGGCCGGAACCGTGCCGCCTTGGGCGAGCACCCATTTGCGCACCGCGTCGACCGCGCCCTTGCGGACCCTGCGCCCGTCCTTCAGATCGACGCCGCTCATTCGCGTTTCCGCCTTGAATTCGATGAACTCGGCTCCTGCAGCGAGCCCGTCGTCGTAGCTCAAGCTTTGCTTTTTCATCAGCTCCAGCACCGACCGGCCCTCCGGCGTTTCGTCCTTGACCGAGCCGATCGCCGCCCAAGCCGCCAGCACGCTCAGTTCCTCGCCGCCCACGGCTTTGAACTCGCTGGCCATCCGGTTTCCATACGTGATCGTCCCCGTCTTATCCAGGATCATCGTGTTGATATCGCCTGCAGCTTCGACCGCTTTCCCGGACATCGCCAGCACGTTGAATTGCGTCACCCGGTCCATCCCGGCAATCCCGATCGCCGACAGCAAACCGCCGATCGTGGTAGGAATCAAGCACACCAGCAGCGCGATAAGCACAGGCACTTCCAGATCGACTTGCACATAAGAAGCGATCGGTCCGAGCGTCACCACCACGATCAGGAAGATGATCGTCAGACTGATCAGCAGCGTGTTCAGCGCGATTTCGTTCGGCGTCTTCTGCCGTTTGGCGCCTTCGACGAGGGCGATCATCCGGTCGATGAACGATTCGCCCGGATCGCTCGTAATCCGGACCTTGATCCGGTCGCTGACGACGCGCGTTCCTCCGGTAACCGAGCTGAAATCGCCGCCCGCTTCCTTGATCACCGGCGCTGATTCACCGGTTATCGCCGATTCGTCGACCGAAGCGAGCCCCTCGATGACTTCGCCGTCTCCCGGGATCATCTCTCCTTGGGAGACGATGACGATATCGCCTTTGCGCAGCTCGGTGGAGGCAACGACCTTAACGCCGTCTCCGACCGCCTTATTGGCGGAAATCTCCTTTTTCGACTGCTTCAGCGAGTCGGCCTGGGCCTTGCCCCGTCCCTCAGCCAGCGCTTCGGCGAAGTTCGCGAACAACAGGGTAAACAGCAGAATCAAAAAGACGGACAGATTGAAGCCGACATTGCCTTCGGCATCGAAGGCTGACGGGAACAGCGTCATGATCAGCACGATCAGCGTCCCGACTTCCACGACGAACATGACCGGATTTTTCATCATCGCGGCAGGATTCAGCTTCGTAAAGCTATCGATAACGGCCCGCTTGACGATTCCCGGCGTCAGCAGCCTTTTGCGTTTCGTATTCATTACAGTTCACCTCATTATAGATTGGCGGGCTATTCAAAATTAGACGCGGAGCACGCTCACCCGGACGGCTTCGGTTAACGGAGCGTCAGATGTTCGGCGATAGGCCCCAGCACCAGCACAGGCAGGAACGTCAGCGCCCCGATAATGAGGACAGTCCCGATCAGAATGCCCGTGAACAGCTTGTTATCCGTGCGAAACGTCCCGACCGTTTCCGGCACCCATTGCTTCTTGACCATCGAGCCGGCGACTGCCAGCAGGGCGATCATCGAGACGTATCGGCCGAACAGCATCACAAGCCCCGTCGAAATGTTCCAGAACTTCGTATTGTCCGCCAGCCCTTCGAAGCCCGAACCGTTATTGGCGGCTGAAGACGTATATTCGTAGAGCACCTGAGAGATGCCGTGAAAGCCTGAATTCGTAATCGCGCCTTTGCCGAGGTCGGTCATGAAAGCCAGCGCCGTCGGAGCCAAAATAATGAAAGGATGCGCCAGAATGGCGATGGCGATCAGCTTCATTTCGCGCGCCTCGATTTTGCGCCCGAGAAATTCCGGTGTCCGGCCGACCATCAGCCCCGCCAAAAACACGCCGAGTATGGCGTACATCAGCATATTCACAAGCCCGACGCCTTTGCCGCCGAAAACGCAGTTGAGCATCATTTCGGCCATCGGCACAAGCCCTCCGAGCGGGGTCAGCGTGTCGTGCATGTTATTGACCGTGCCGGTCGTCGCCGCCGTCGTTACAGCCGTGAACAGGGCGGATTGGGCGATGCCGAAGCGGACTTCCTTCCCCTCCATGCTGCCCTGAGACGCATCGATACCGAGTGCGTTCAACACCGGATTCCCTTGGCTTTCCGCATAGTACACAAGCGATAGGAACGAGAGGAACAAGAACATCATCGCGGAAAACACGACCCAGCCCTGCTTCTTGTTGCGGGCAAACAGCCCGTACGTGTAAGGAAGAGCGGCAGGCAGCATCCACATCGAGAGCATTTCGATCACGTTGGTTAACGGGCTCGGATTTTCGAACGGATGCGCTGAGTTAGCCCCAAAAAAGCCGCCGCCGTTCGTCCCCAAATGCTTGATCGATTCCAGCGAAGCGACAGGTCCGATCGCGATCGTCTGCGTCTCGCCCTCCAGCGTCGTAACGGTCAAATTCGGCTGCAGCGTTTGCGGCACCTTTAGTGCGACGAGAACTAGCGTAACGACGATCGCCAGCGGGAAGAATACGCGTGTATGGGCTTTAATGAAGTCTTCAAAAAAGTTGCCGACCGTCTTCCCTCTGCTCGTTATCCCGCGGACAAAGGCAATCGCAACGGAAAAGCCCGTAGCCGCCGAGGTGAACATCATCATCGTCATAACGGCCATTTGCGAGAAATACGATACACCTGATTCGCCGCTATAGTGCTGCAGATTCGTATTCGTCATAAAGCTGATGACCGTGTTGAAGATGAGAGACGGCTCCATATTGCCGATCCCGTTCGGATTAAGCGGCAATCCGTTTTGCAGCCGAAGAATGATATAGCTGATCGCGACTAAGACGATATTCGTCAAAATAAAGCTGACCGCGTACGTTTTCCACGACATGCCGCCGCGGTTTTTTAGTCCGACGATCTTGAATATGACATTCTCGAACGGCCCGAAAACCTTGTCCGTGCGATTCGGTTCATTTGAAAATACGTGAAACAAATAGGTGCCCATCGGCTTAACCAGCAGCAGCAGAATGACGATCACCGCCGCTATTTGCAGTACTCCCATTGCGATTCCTCCTCTTTCATTCCCCAAAAAGTGAAGCGAAGCTTCGAAGCTTATTCCGATTACTTCCGAGGAGCCCCGGTTGTTCCCCAAAAAGTGAAGCGATGCTTGACGGCGTTAAAATTTCTCCGGGTTAATTAACGCATAGATAAGATATACAAACAGGAATACCGTAAACACGTACACGAGTATCACCGGCCATCGCCTCCCGTTTCATCGACTACCCGGCCGCACCAGGCGAGAAACCCGTAGAACAACAGGAACGTACCTGCCAACGTCAAAATCATGACCAGATCGAGCATGCTTGCCCCTCCTTCTTCCTTCCAACCGTTTGGCGGCATCGCTACCGCATCAAGAACGACATTTCCTCTTGCCGGCTGTAGATGACATAGTCAGCGCCCAGCCCTTTATAGATGGCCCGCGGATTCGGGCTTTGCGTGATCACGTAAATCGGCTTCGACGTCCAGCTCCGGCAAACCTGAATATACCGGCAGCACAAGGGCAAGCTTTGTTCAAACAAAAAAACTTTGCCGATCGGCCAATCCGGCACTTGCCACGTATCAATCGCATTCGTATCGACCGTGCAGATTCGCTTAACGCCGATTCGCCGCATTCTGGCTTCTTCCGTCTCGTTATTTACCAGCGCCGCATAGGGGATTCCCTTCACTTCCAGCAGCCTGATCAAGCTTTCGCCGGCTTTGTTGGGCGCAGCGACGAGACAATATTCGATTTCCCGTTCCATTCCCGTTCTCCTCTCGTTCATGCAAGAGAGGGCAACCTGTACTCCCAATAACGGTGCTGTCAGTCAAAGCGCATTCCGGGCTGGCAAACCCGCTTCTGCCGAACTCCTGAAAACGTCTTTCACAATTCCGCACAGCAAAAAGAAGCCCGGTTGAAGAGGACTCTTCTCGTGGCTTCTAGCAAGCACGGCGAAATAACCGCACCCGTCACGATTCAGGTTGCCTCTCTCAATACGCTTACGAGGTTAGCTGCCGGATTCGGGCGTGAGAGTCGCCCTACCTCTATCGTTATGGCATTCGCATAACTTATAGAGGATTCACCCCATGCGCCATTAAGGCGCGTCGGTTCCCCCGCTCCCCGGTATTCCGGGGACTCAGCGTCTTTCCTTACGGTATAAGACAATACAAAACCACAGGGATGGAATCCCTGTGGCCGTTTAGGCGATCACAAAGCTTCATCATCCTCTCTCCAAAAGCACGTCTGCGGACTTTCTCCGCTTCGTGTGCCAAACAACGCTTGCGAGGTTAGCTGACGGATTCGGGCGGTGAGAGTCGCCCTACGTCCCGCAGCGCTCCATGGCGCCCTGCGGAACGATTCACCCCGTGCGGCGCATGCCCGGCTCTCACACCGGTTCGCGTGCCGCGATTGGTTCCCCCGTTTTCCTTGCGGAAATTCAGCGAATCAGAATTTGGAAACTGTATAAGTAAATCATGAATCGTATCTTACTCCCTGCTCTACGACCTGTAAAGCAACGCCGATGCCGAAATTCGGCGCGCCGGCCCCGCGCGGGATTGCCCTATCCCCCTCAAACCATAAAATCTCCCATTATCACTGAATATCTCTTATTTCCTACGATTATCGTTATTATCGCGAAAGATGAAGCAAAAGAGCTCCCAGCGCATGAAAAACGAACTTTCGGCCCGATGAAAGCGATACAATGGCGAATAGCCGTCTCACACGTCGTTTTCTCGCGATTGGAATACTTTACAAGCCATATTCGCTGCTGGTATCATTTCATGCTGCTTCGCGCAGATAGGGATACAAGAATAAACGCATTGCGGCGTCTTTAAAGCCAGACGTTACCGAGAAATCGAACAATTAGCGGAGGATATACTCTGAGATTTAAGAAAAACCTTCAGGAAAGTTCACCCTGTCGGTCCTTTTTGTGCGAAGCCTTACGTCTGCGCGTGGGAGAGGGGACGGGTATGGGATTCCAGCCGCTCTTGAAATCGTGTTTCATTGAATTGGTTTTACGGTAATAACACGATTTCAAAGGCGGCCGCTGTCGCTCTTCCACCCCATACCCGTCCCCTCTTCTCACCTTTCCTGCTTTCTGTTACGCCTTGGTTCCCTA
This sequence comes from Paenibacillus litoralis, assembly GCF_046244365.1. Classification (NCBI taxonomy): domain Bacteria; kingdom Bacillati; phylum Bacillota; class Bacilli; order Caryophanales; family Paenibacillaceae; genus Paenibacillus; species Paenibacillus litoralis. Next base: position 8,061,689 of record NZ_CP176395.1, read on the forward strand.
CCGGTCTTCCAGCCGGTATTCATTGCCATGAACACCGCTGTCCTTGTCCAGACAGAACGTAGATGCGTGATTTGCCGCATTCACTTTCGATTTCATAGCCAAGCGGAACTGCAGTACACTACGTCTTATTCCGAAAAAACCAGTCAAAAGCGCAAAATAAGAGTCCTCCACGTCTTCTAAAATGAGCGTTTTGCCACCACGAAAAAACCGCCTAGCGCATGCGCTAGGCAGTTTCTTTGCAAATCACTATCGCGTGGTTACACGCTTTTGCGGCATATCGGGCAGTTCGTTGACCGAAACGACGCGGTTCGTTTTTTTGACAGGCTTGATCCAGTGCCGCTCGTTGCCCGGCAGGTCATCGAACCAGGACGCATCGTCCGGGCAATCCAGCGTCATAAATTTGCCGTAATGGCCGTCGCGCGACTGGTGATATTTCAAGTAAGCTTTTCCGTTTTCGATCGCTAAAATTTCGATTTTCCCGGATGTGTGGCTCATGGACAGTCGTACCCGCTTACCGAGTCCCGACGTTCTCGCCTTGGCTCCTTCTACGATTCGGTACACTTCGTGCAAAGGAAGGACGAAGTCCCGATTGCCCGCCACCGGACGATTGATGAAAAAATAGTATGGCGTGACGCCCGCCCAGGACAGCCGGTTAAGAAGCTCGCCAAGCACCTCGGGATCGTCGTTGATTCCTTTGAGCACCGGCGTTTGATTAACGACGATCGCGCCCGCTTCATGGAGCGCTTGGAATCCTTTCTGCGCTTCGGGCGTGATCTCGCGGGGATGGTTGATATGCGCCATCACATAAATCCGCTTCTCGGGCGTAGAGTACATCCGGATCGTTTCGAGAAGCTCTTCGTCCTCGTAAATGCGCATCGGGTTAAAGACCGGAATTTTGGAGCCCAAACGGATGATTTTCACATGAGGAATTTCGCGAAGGCGCTCCAAAATCATGCGCAGCTTCGGCGTTGCAAGAATCAGGCTGTCGCCGCCTGTGAGCAGCACGTTGTTGATTTCCGGATTTTCGGCGATATAAGCGAGACCCGGTTCGACGTCGGACATCGCCTCTTTGACGTCGTTGCGGAACAGCCGCTTGCGGAAGCAGTACCGGCAGTAGGAGCCGCATACCTCCGAAACGATCAGCAGGGCGGTCGAACGGTATTTGTGCTGGCAGCCCGGCACGACATAATTGGTGTCCTCGTCCGAGGCGTCCCAGCGCCCGTATTCCTCGAGCTCGCCTTCGTTCGGGATGACAAGCTTGCGGATCGGATCGTTCGGGTCGTTCCAGTCGATCAGATTCAAGTAGTAATCGTTGACGCGAAACACAAACTTTTCGGTAATTTGCTTGAGCCGGGCCCGTTCCTTCTCGGGTATCGATGTGATTTTCTCGATATCGGTAATGTACTTTGGTTGTGGCATGGCATATTCCTCCTTAGGTTGTGTTGCATGTTTATATGTGATCCCCGGGACTGGCGGCGGCATGTTGCAAGCCTGAAGCTGCAGGAGCTTCCGTCCGAGTCCGATGGGGGCTAAGCGCCCTATCCCTCCCGATGAATGGCGAAATGCGAAACGATTTCCGTAAACAAAAAAATCCCGGTCCTGCTGCAAACGCGAACGAAACATGAACGCGCTTGAGCAAGCCGGGAGGTCCAGAAAAACGCAAAAAGACCCTATTCACGGGTCAAAACGTGCAGCAACTAATAAAGATCGGATTTGACCCATCCCCTGCTGACGAGGTTAGCTGACGGACTCGGGAAAGATGGTTCCCTACGATTCAACCTGCAAATCGATTCGCCCCAGAAAAGTGGTTCCCCCGCTTTCCGATTTCTACAATCGGAAATTAAGCGCAATTAAAGTGTAGCCCAATGTGAAAAAAAAGTCAAATTCGCATCCTTCGTTCGCAGTAGGAAGAAAACCGGAGAGAACATTGAAAACTTTCAAGCAACGGGATGGATTTGGTTAATTTCGGCTTATTTCCGGCTAAATCGCAAATAAAAACCTCCGGCGGCAAGCAGCTTAACCCGGTTCTTTCGCACAAACTCGGTTATTTCGATTTCATCTTCAAACGACACGCGGCCATAAACGCTAAACAGCACGCGCATCATGTTGTATGTTTTGCAGCATTTCGGCCTCCAAAACGATGTCCGGCTAATCGATGCTGCAATTTTTACAACATTTTTCTATATGGAAGGCCGGATTTGACCAGTCCAACGGAAAAATGCTGCATTTTGTGCAACATGAGCCTGCTCTTAGCAGGAAATTAAGAAAAAATGCTGCATTTTGTGCAACATCGCTCGCGTTTCATAGGCTGCCTGATTCGGCTTCCTGCCCGCCCAGCTGCAGCAAGGCAGGGGCATGCTTCGCGATTTAAAAAAAGCTGCCGGAATCTTCCGGCAGCCTGCAGCTATCCCTTACGCCTTCAACACGTCGTGATCGACATAACGCGCGCCGTTCAGCTCGCTGATGACGTTGATGGCCACCTTCGCGCCGTCGCCGGCCGTGACGATCGTATGCATGCTGACGCCTGCACACGTACCGGCAGCCCAAATGCCGCTTACGTTCGTTTGGCCTGTTGCGTCGGCCTTCAAAATTTTCGCGACGCGCGGCTCCGTCCCCGGAATCACTTCAACGCCGGAAGCTTCCGCCAAATCGACCAGCATGCCCGTTGCGATAATAACATGCTTCGCTTCGTAGGAGCCGTTCTCGGTGGAAACGGTGAAGCCGTTATCGCCCTTGGCGATGCCGGTAGCCTTGTCCTCTACGTACTCCGCCCCAAACTTGGTCGCTTGCTCTCTGCCGATGGCAACGAGATCCGGTCCGGAAATTTCCTTCACGCCGTAATGGTTTTCAACCCATGCGCGCTTAGTGACGCTTTTGTCGTTGTCGATAACGAGAGTCTTCTTACCTGCCTTAGCCGTGAAAATAGCTGCGCTGGACCCTGCCGGTCCGGCTCCGATAATGGCGATGTCGTACATGTTCGGATACACTCCCTCAAAATATAATGGCCTTGCAGCAATTCAAGCTTCCCCTGAGCCAAAACCTTTTATGCATAAGCTCCGCTGCCGCAAGAGCGGCGGAGCGGCGGGGCTAGGTTTATTCGCCTATTCGCCGCTGGCTTTGGCCGGCACGTTAGCGGCCATTGCGCCAGCCTGCCGTTTGGGCAGCAGGAACGCCCCGGCGAATGCGACGACCGAGATTGCGGCAAGCAGCAGGAATACGCCGTGCATGCCGGAAACGAGCACTTCCCTCAGCGCTTGCTTGGCGCCTTCCGGCAGCTGTGCCGCCGTCTCCGGATTAATGAGCCGGTTGATGTCTTCCAGCCTCATGCCGCCGGATTCGACTTGCCTTTCCGCCAGTTCGGACGCCAGCCGTTCATTGAAGTAGGTTCCGTAAACCGCTACGCCGAACGTCTGCCCGAGCGTACGGAACAGCGTGATCGAAGCGGTCGAAACGCCGCGCATCGTCCAGTCTACCGCGGATTGCGCGGTAACGGTGAATACGGTCACGACGATGCCGAAGCTGATGCCGTACACACCTGTAATGACGTAGAAAACAAACTGCGAAGCCGATATATCGAGCAGCGAGAGCCACAACGACCCGGCTATCAGAATGGCGAGCCCAAGGATGGCGCTGTAGCGAGTGCCTTTCTTGACAAGCAGCTTGCCGCTCAGGAAAGCGCCGACCGTCCAGGTGATCGTCATCGGCGTTATCGCAAAGCCCGCATACGTGGCCCCATAGCCGAGCACACCTTGAATCCACATCGGAATGTATACCATAATGCCGATCATCACCATGCTCGACAAAAAGCTGACGATGCTCGCGACGGTAATGTCGCGAATCCGGAACAGCTTAAGCGGAAGCATCGGCTCGGCCGCTTTTGTCTCAATGAACAAGAATAGCGCAAGAAAAACGGCTGCCGCCGCATAAAGCAGCAGCATCGAGCCCGATGCCCAGCTATGCGTTTCGCTGCCTTTCTGCAGGGCGTAAAGCAGCGCGACCATGCCGATCGTAAAGGTCGCTGCGCCGGCATAGTCGATTTTTTTGCGGCTGCGTTCGAACGATTCCTTCAAAGACGCCGCTACCAGCACCATCGAGAGAAGCCCGAACGGAATGTTGATAAAGAAAATCCAGTGCCAGGACAGCACCTCGACGAAAAATCCGCCGACGAGCGGCCCGACGACACCGGCAACGCCCCAAATCATCCCGATAATTCCCTGAACCCTGGCGCGCTGCTCCACCGGATACAGATCCCCGATAATCGTAAAGGTTACGGGCATAATGGCCCCTGCCCCGATTCCTTGCAGCGCCCGAAACCAGATCAGCTGATCCATATTTTGAGCAAAGCCGCAAAGGGTCGATCCGAGGAGAAACAGCACCGTCCCGACCGTGAAAATGACCTTCCGCCCGAACAAATCGGCCAGCTTGCCGAAAATCGGCGTCGTTACGGCCGAGGTGAGCAGATAGACGGCGAATACCCAATTCATCCGCTCCAAGCCGTGCAGCTCGCTGACGATCGTCGGCATCGCCGTGCTGACGATCGTGCCTTCGATCGCCGTGAGGAACGTAGCGACCATCAGCGCGATCGTGACGTTCCGGCGATTCGAGCCGCTACCCGGGGCTGCGCCGTTATTTTGTATATGTGACATAATGCCTCCTAACCGAATGTACCCAATTACGCTTGTTGAACATGCAGCTCCGCATGCTCCAAATATTTTTCGCAATCGAGAGCCGCCATGCAGCCGCTGCCCGCAGCCGTAATTGCCTGCCGGTATTTGTGATCCTGCACGTCGCCGCACGCGAACACGCCGGGAATATTCGTTTCCGAGGTGCCCGGTTTAACCGTAATATACCCGAGCTCGTCGGTTTCGATCTGTCCGTCCAGAAACTTGGTGTTCGGCGTATGTCCGATCGCTACGAAAATACCGTCCGCCTCCAGCAGCTCCTCGGAGCCCGTCTCGTTGTTGCGCACCTTCAAGCCCGTTACGCCCTTCTCCCCCGCTACCACTTCCAGCGGCGTACGGTCGAGGCTCCAAACGATTTTGCCGTTCCCGCGGGCGCGGTCCTGCATGATTTTGGACGCCCGCATTTCGCTGCGGCGATGCACAAGACGCACCTCCGATCCGAAGCGCGACAAGAAGCTCGCTTCCTCCATCGCCGAATCGCCGCCTCCGACCACGATGATCTTCTTGCCGCGGAAGAAGAATCCGTCACAGGTCGCGCATGTGCTGACGCCCCGACCCACGTTGTCCTTCTCCCCGGGAATACCCAAATATTTAGCCGAAGCGCCGGTCGAAATCACGATCGTTTCGGCGGTCAATTCACCGATACCCTCCACGGACAGCTTGAACGGACGCTGCGACAAATCCGCTTTGTTCACCCAGCCGGTACGGAACTCCGCGCCGAAGCGCTCGGCCTGCTTGCGCATATTGTCCATCAGCTCCGGACCCAGGATACCCTCGGGAAATCCGGGGAAGTTCTCGACCTCGGTCGTCGTCGTCAACTGCCCGCCCGGTTCGGGACCTTCGATAATAAGCGGCTTCAGGTTGGCGCGGGCCAGGTAAATAGCCGCAGTGAGTCCGGCCGGACCGGTTCCGATAATAATCGATTTGTATGTCATAGGAAAACCTCCCTCGATACGAATGATGACAGCTAACTTTACATACATTACATACATAATAGTATGTTAATTATGCGATTATGCGGAGGGAAAGTCAACCATTATTTTAACGTTCGTCTTACCAGGTCCGAATGCTCCTTCCGACGTCTGCCTTAACCCGCTCCCCGCGCCGACGTTCCTGCGGCATGCCAAAATAGCCTAACCGTTGCGGTCAGGCTGCTGCATCAGAAAAAGCTAGTGTCCTCCGTTCCATTCGACTTGCGCTTTAGACGCCTGTTCTTTCTCTCCCTTGGCCGGGATGATGAGACGGGCATTCCCCATGAACAACACCGCTGCCAAGGCCAGTCCTGCAGGAATCAGCGCCCACAAAAACATGGTGGAGATGGACGATGAGAGCGAGTCGACGATCTTATCCATGACATCCGCCGGTATGGCGGCGCGCTTCTCCGGAGAAAGCAGCTCCCGGGTATCCCCGAACGAACCGCCCGCTTCGCCGAACGCGTCGCCCAGCTTGCCCGTCAACAGGTTCCGCTGCAAGATGCCGAATACCGTAAGTCCGACCGTCATGCCAAGCGAACGGACGAAAGCCATCGTCGAATTCGCCGAGCCCCTTTGGCGCATATCGAAATGATGGATGCCGGCCATGCCGAGCACCGAGAACGAGAAGCCTACGCCGAACCCTGCCGCGATCATGTAGACGGTCAGCATCCATTTGGACGTATCGGGCGTAATCGTGCCGAGCAGGAACGTGCCCAGTATAAACACGACGGCGGAAAATATCATGATGTTCCGGTACGAGGTCTTCGTTGCGAGCATACCGCCTACCTGCGCGGCAGCTACGGAGCCGAGCGTCATCGGCAGCAGAATAAGTCCGGAGTTCGTCGCCGACCCTCCCGTTACCCCTTGAATATAGATCGGGATATACATGGCGAAGGTGATGAAAGCCGCACCGTACAGCAGCCCGGTTACCGTGCTGGCCGCAAAGAGCCTTTCCTTGAACATCGCGAAAGAGATGATCGGCTCCTCCGCCTTCGTTTCGACGACCAGGAACACGATAAGAAGAACAGCCGCCGCCGCAAACAAACCGAGAATGACAGCGGAATCCCAAGCGTATTCCTGTCCGCCGAGCTCGAGCGCGAACATCAGGCAGACGATCGAGCCGACGAGCGTCGCCGCGCCCCACCAATCGATGCGCTGCTTGGAATGCTCCATCGATTCATGATAGAAGAGCAGAATGAACGCCAGCGCAATCAAGCCGATCGGCAGATTGATGTAGAAAATCCAGCGCCAGTCGATATAGTCCGTAATGTATGCGCCGAGCAGAGGCCCGAATAGGCTGGAGGTACCGAACACCGCTCCGAACAAGCCGCCCATGCCGCCCCTTTTCTCCGGCGGAATGACATCGAACATCACCGTGAATGCGATCGGCACCAAGGCTCCGCCGCCTATTCCTTGAATTGCTCGGTAAATACTCAGCTCTACGATGCTGTTGGCCGTACCGCACAAAATCGACCCCAGCAGGAACAAAGCAATGCCCAGCACGAAAAACCGTTTACGTCCGTACATGTCGGACAGCTTGCCGAATATCGGCATCGCCGCCATCTCCGTTACGAGGTACGCGGATGTTACCCACACGAATTTGTCGAGACCGCCGAGATCCGAAACGATCGTCCCCATTGCGGTCGCCACGATCGTATTGTCGATCGCCGCAACGAAAATCCCGAGCAGAAGCCCGGCGATAACGTATCCCAGCTTGCTTTTTTGTTGTACCATAAGGTTCAAAATCCTCCTCAATCCATCGTTTACTCTCTTTCACAAGCTTATTTTAAGGGGCTAACGCTGACAGCACTGTGTCAGTGTTAGCGGGCGGAACAAAAAAAGACTTCCCCCTCCTGCCAAATGCAAGAGAGAGTAGTCTTATGGACGACGTCCCGATATACCGTACCCGTACCCATACTGCTCAAGCCCTGAAACGGTAGCCCGCCCCCCAGATCGTCTCGATATACTGCGCGTTGTCCGCGTTCATTTCGATCTTCTCCCGCAGCTTTCGGATGTGCACGGTCACGGTGGACGTATCTCCGATCGCATCCATGCCCCAAAGCTTCTCAAAAAGCTGATCTTTGCTGAACACCCGGTTCGGATTCGAAGCGAGATAGGCAAGCAGGTCGAATTCTTTGGTCGTCAGCGACACTTCCTGCTCATGCACGAATACCATGCGCGTCTCCGTATCGATCACCAGTCCGCGAATCCGAAGCTGCGCTGCAGGGGTTTTCCTGCCGACGAGCCGATCATAGCGGGCCAGATGAGCCTTGACTCTGGCGACCAGCGCGCCGGGGCTGAACGGCTTCGTAATATAATCGTCCGCACCGAGACCGAGTCCGCGGATCATGTCGATGTCCTCTTTCTTTGCGGTGACCATCAAGATCGGAATGTCGCGCTTCTCGCGAATTTGCCGGCACAGCTCGAAGCCGTTTATTTTGGGAAGCATCAAGTCCAGAATGATCAGGTCGTACTCCCCGTGCAGCCCCATCTGCAGCCCCTGCTCCCCGTTCGAGGCGATATCCGCGCGGAAACCGCCGATTTCCAGGTAGTCTCTCTCCAGCTCCGCTATGCTTTGCTCATCCTCAATCACCAGAATGGATTTCATCGTTTTCACCGCTCTTTGCCTGTAGATGATAGTACCTTTAATGTGATAAAAATAGAGGTGCCTACGCCTTCCGCGCTCTCCGCCCGGATCTCGCCCCCATGTCCCTCGACGATCTGCTTGGCGATGGCCAGCCCCAGCCCGCTGCCGCCCGTATCGGAGTTGCGCGACTGTTCCGCCCGGTAAAACCGGTCGAATATGTGAGGAAGCGACTCCGCTTCGATTCCCTGGCCGTTATCGGTTATTCGTATCCGAACGCCGCCGTCGCCCGATACCTCGGCGTGCAAGTCGATTCGTTTATCCGGCTTATCCATATAGTTCACGCAATTGCGGATGATATTATGAATGACGCGAATGATTTTGTCGCGGTCCAGCGAAACCCACGTTCCCGGCGGCAGCGCGATGTCGGAGCGGAACCGGAACCCCTTTTTCTCCAGATCGAACCTTAAGTCCTCCGAGCAATCCTGCAAAAAATCGGTGATGTCGACGCGCTCGAATGCAAACGGCAGCCTCTTCAAGTCCAGCTTCGAGTATAAAAACAGCTCGTCGATCAGACGGTCCATTTCTTCCGATTTGGCATAAATGGTGCTGACGTATTTTTTCATTTTTTCCGGCGTATCGGCGATTCCGTCCTGAATGCCTTCTACATATCCTTTAATCGCGGTGATCGGCGTCTTCAGATCGTGGGAGATGTTCGTCACCAGCTCTTTGCGGTTCTCCTCGTACTGCAGCTGCGTCTCGATCGACAGCTTCAGCTGGGCCCGCATTTCCTCGAAAGCGACGGCGAGCTGACCGATTTCATCCTTGCCGGTGGCCGCCACCCGAAAGTCGAGATTCCCTTCCTTGATCTGTTTCACGGCATGCTTGAGCGATTGCAAGGGCCGAATGATGCTTCTCGACATGAAATAAGTAAGAACGGTATGCGTCAGCACCAGAATGATTAGGAGCGCGAGAAAGAGGATCGGAAAAAACTTTTGGGCAAAATTCGCAAAAGGGCTTATCGTCGTAACCAGAAACACGCTGCCCGGCGTTTGATCCGGAAACAGAAAGTCGACCTGCGTGAATGCGTAAATCCGATTGCCGATCCGGACGGCGGACTCTTCCTCTTTATAGCCGGTATGTTTAAAGGCTGGCAGCCGGCCGATCAGCTCCGGCTCGTCGATCGAACCGGATATATGCGTGAGGTTCCCGCCTTTCCGCACGATAAAGCCCGCCTCATTTGGTGCAAGCTCTTGGTCGAGCTCCGCCAAGTACTCCGTTTGCGCGAAGCGTCCGGGGTCGCCTGCGGCCGTACGCCGAATATCCTTGATCCACCGCTCGTCATGCCACGATTCAAATTGACTGGACGCTTGGCCTTTTACGCCGCGAAGGTCCTGCACATCGCCCCGGAAAACGATAACCAGCAGCAGAGCGGTGATCACCATGAGAACGACAGGCACTACAAGCATGGCCGCATAGGAGAGCAGCAGTCTTACCCGTATCGACATCAGGCTCCCCCTCCGTTGTTGAGCTAAGCTTCTTTTCTATCAAACATAGAATATCCGAGGGACAAAAACAAGATGCAGCCCGACGCCAGCAAAAGCGAAGTAACCGCCAGCTTGCTGCCCGAAACGACCGGACTCAGCCACAGCAGATGCCAATCCGTATACGAGGCCGGCGAGAAAACCGAAACGGAGCCTGCGAAAAAGGGAGCCAGCTTTGCCGCTCCATACAACACGATCGAGCCGATGATCGCGCTGCCCGCGCTTTTGAAAAACTGCGAGAAGAAGACGAACACCGAAGCAAGCGCCGACATGGCGAAGAAGGCCGCCAAATAGGCTTTACCCGTTCCGAGCCAATCGCTTCCGCTGCCGGCCGCTCCCGCAAACAAGCCGCAAACGAGCGTAACCGCCCCAAGAACCGCTAGCAGAACGCCGATGCCGATTACGAGCGCCGCCGTCTTGGCCGCATAAACCCGGAACCGCGTAATCGGCCTCAGCAGAGCCAGCTTTAAGGTACGGGAAGCCGTTTCGTTCGGAAACAGATCCGCCGCCGTCACAAAAATAAAAAGCGGAATCCAAAACGCCGTATACATGCCGAGCATTTGAACGGGGAACGATTGACTGACGGCCACCAATCCCAATATCGGCTGCAAGGCATGAAGCGACAAGGCTAAAATAACCGGGATGCATGCGGAAATGATCAGAAACGCAATCATCTTTTTGCGGTACATCAGCAGCAACAGCTCATTTATTAAACCGGCTTGGAAGCTACGCACTCTCGATTCCCTCCCTTGCTTGTTGCAGCTCGGCGATGTAGAACGATTCCAGAGACTGATTGTGCTGCAGCAGTTCGGAAACGTTCCCTTCCTTCCGTAAACGCCCCTCAAACACGATGCCGACCCGGTTGCACAGCTGCTCCAGCTCATGGATCATATGGCTCGAAATGAGGAAGGATGTGCCTCTCTCCTCCGCCAGCCGTTTGACCAGCTTGCGGAAAATCACGGTTCCCTCGATATCCAGCCCGTTCGTCGGCTCATCCAAAATGACGAGCTCCGGCTCCGGCAGAACGGCGGCGGCCAGCGCCAATTTTTGCTTCATGCCCGTCGAGTACTGCCTGATTTTATCTTTACGAACCGCGAGCAGCCCGACCAGCTCCAGCGTTTCGTCCATTTTCTTCTCCGTAATGTGGGGATAATAACGAGCGATCATCCGCAAGTATTGGGACGCATTCAGAAAATCGTGAAAATCTGCCGATTCGATCATGCAGCCGACGGGCCGCATCGCTTGCTCGTAATGCTCCGCGATATCGTTGCCGAATAAGGCGACCGAGCCTGTTTTGGCCCGGATCAGTCCGGTCATGAGCTTTAAAATCGTCGTTTTGCCGGCCCCGTTCGGTCCGAGCAGCCCGTATACGTCACCGGCGCGAAGCTCGAGACTGATGTCCCGTATTCCCCTTCCGTTGCCGTATATCTTCGTTACTTGCTTCATGTTCAAAATAGCTGTCGGCGTCATCGGGATCCCGTCCTCTCTTCCATTTTTGAAAAAACAGATAGAGCAGCCATTGCGCCCTATCTGCCTGTTCGCTTGCCTGAACGCTATTAATTTTCGCGTTTCCACTTATGATCGTTTTTGATCGTTTGCACTTGCTTGCCTGTCAGATCGATCTGGTCCGGCGTCGTGCTGTTGTAGTCCGAGAGATCGGCGTTTACATGAAAGGTCACGACATGCGGCGTGCCGGCTTCGTCTTTTCCGGATACGGTAAGATCCGCTTCTTGATGCGTAATATAGTTCGATGCGTCGATGACTGCTTTTAGCGATACTTTATCGATCTTGATGTCTTGGCTCAGCTGCGGCTCCTGCCCAAGAAAGTCTTTGTTGAACGGGAGTTCGCCCTTATTGTCGACCGCCTCTTCCTTGCCGCCGTCATGATGTTCTTTTACCGCGTTCTTAATGGCGATCGGCGCGATCGCATTCACGACTGCCGGAAGCTGCGCATTGGTCAACTCGACGGAAACTTCCTTCGATCCGTCGGCTTTCGCGTCAACCGCCACATAATCCTTCAGGTTGCCGACAAGCGCGTCAATGACCGTTTCCACCTGCTGCGGAATCGCTTGGTCGATCGGCTCCTTGGCTTTTTTGCGCTTGTCCTGCTTATCCTGCTCGTCCTGACGGACGTAATAGACGTCGCTGTCGGCCGACTTCAGCACCGTTCCGCTCTCCTGCTTATAGAAGCTGAGCTTTTGTCCGGCTCCTCCGCTCGTTACATCGACCGTACCGCTTCCTGTCTTGTTGTCCAAACTTGCTTTAAAGCTGCCGTTCGCGCTGGTCAGCACAACGCCGTTATCCTGCACGACCGCTTCCGCTTGGACGCTGACGCTTTTCGCCGCTTTCGTCGTCTTAAGCGCCGATTTATACGTGTCGTACCCCGACGTTCCAGCCATTACCGACATGCCCGCCGTCACCATCACGATGCTGCTGATGCCGATGGCGCTGCCCAGCGTTACCCATTTCTTCTTCATGTTTTGCCTCCTTATTCGAATGATTTCCCTTACATGCCTATCGTACACGCCAAAAATAAAACGCCTATAAATCAACTATTAAATAAATCTTAACTCGTTCGGCTTGGCCAAACCCTTCGCTCCGCACGCTCGTAAAACGCGATTCCCGCCGTCATCCACTTGCGCAGCAGTCCGGATTTAACGAATAAACCATGCGCCCCGACTGCCGCTAGAACGCCGATTCCCGCTCCAGCCGCCACATCCAGCGGATAATGAACGCCTGTCCATATCCTCGAAAACGCGATACAAGCCGCAAGCAGCAGCCAAACCGATCCGTCCCTCTTGCGGTACAGCCATATCGACGCGGCAATGACGAAGGAGCCGATCGCATGATCGCTCGGGAGCGAGGCATTGGCAGCGTGATCGATCAGTTGCTGCACATGATGGGCGACAAAAGGTCTGTCACGGTAAAACAGATGGCTAAGCAGCATACCGATGCCAAATGCGGAGCATGCCGACATGCCGGCTTGTACGACCATTTTCCGGTTGGTCTCCGATCTGGTGAACCAATAGAGCACAACCCCCAAGTAAAAGAAATATTCCGCGTCCTGCGCTAGAAACCGCATAACGGCGTCAAGGACGGGAAAGCGCCCGGCTAAATCGTTAACCGACTGGAAAAGCGAATAATCAAAGCTGGTAATCGACATCATAATCGGTACTCCTTACCTATGAATTTTCTCGCCGCGAATTTTGCGCAATAGCAGCCAGCAGGCATAAACCAGTACCAGACCTGCCACCGCATAGCTGAACGGATGCATAAACGTTTCGACGACCTGCCATTGCTCGTGAAGCTGGAATCCCAAATACGTTAACGCCAAATTCCACGTCAAGCAACCAAGCAGCGTATATAGAACGAACCGGGAAATATTCATTTTACAAATGCCGGCAGGCAGCGAAATGAACGTCCGAACGACAGGCAGCAAACGGCCGAAAAATGCCGCCTTCCCGCCGTAACGGGCAAACCAGGCGTCCGCTTTCGCGATGTGCTTCGAATGAATCAGCACGTATTTCCCATAACGCTCCAAAACCTTTCGCGCCCCTGAAGCGCCGATATAATAGACGAGTATAGAGCCCGCCACGTTGCCTGCCGTGCCTGCGGCAAAAACCTGCCAGAAATCGAGCGTGCCCTCGGCCGCGTAAAATCCCCCAACCAGCATGATCACCTCGCTCGGTATCGGTATGCAGGCGCTTTCCAGCAGCATGCCTGCAAATATCCCGGCCGTTCCCCAATGTTCCACCATATAGGAGGCGAGGGACGATATCCATTCCATGATCTGATGCATCTGTCCACATCCTTTCGTAACCACTTTACCTTCAACAAATGAAATTTCGCTTAGGAGAAACGGTAGAAAAGATTAAAGAATAATTAACAAAAGATTAAGTCCGGCGCATAGGCAACGTAAAAAAAGCTTCGAAACGCCGGCCGGGGCAACCCCGGGGCATCTCAAAGCTTCGTTCGTTGTTCGGATTAAGATTAAGGCTCGGCGATAACCGCTTCCTTGGCCGAAATAAAATGAACCACCTTGCCGACGATCTGCATCTGCTGGCTGCGATGGTACACCATCGGCTCGAATTCCTCATTCTCCGAAACGAGCGTGGCATGCTCCTTTGACAGCTTGAACCTTTTGATCGTGGCCCGGTTCTCCACCATGACGAGCGCGATTTCGTTGTTGTTCACCATGTCCTGCTGGCGGATGATCGCATATCCGCTGTCCGTAATGCCGGCGCCGACCATACTGCGCCCCTTTACGCGAACGGCAAAACACCTTTTGTACTCCTCGGGAACGCCGAGGTATCCCTCGAACATGCGGATCGCCTCAATCGGTTCTCCCGCTGCCGCTTCACCCCAAATCGGCACCATATCCGCATTCGACAAGGCGGCGTCGGCCAGACCTCCGGTACCGTACTTGCCGGCGGCAGACGTTTCTTTAACTATGCGGCGGTCTTCGCGGGCGGTGGCTATTTTGTCATACGTATGCACCTTGGCGAGCTTCATGGCCATCGTTTTCAAAAGCTCGATCTCATCCTCAGGCAGCGATTGCGCCTCATTGAATAGCTCTTTGAGCGATTGCGTCGCATGGAGCCGCAGGGAGAGAGCTCTGCCTGCGCCGGCAAAATCGCCTTCAGCCTGCCCGTACTCATCCAGCGCTTCGCCCGTTCCTTTCAAAATCCAATCCGTCGGCACCTGGAAAAACTCCGATAGCGCAACGATCGAATTGCCGCCGGGAATACTCCGTTCCTTCTCCCATTGATTGACGCTGCCTCGGGAGGAGCCGATCTCGTCCTCCAGCTCCGCCATCGACAAACCTTTTGTCGTTCTAAGATGCTTGATCCGCTTTCCGATCGAGTTCAATCCGACCTACCTCCCAAGGATAACGTGTTGCGGCGTTCTTTGCGTTCCCACGATGGCCGGCTTCCGGAGCGTGTGCGGCTGTGCGAAGACGTCATGCATGAGGAATAGCGTTTGCTTACTATTTTTATTATCGCAGAAAAAAATCTATAAATACAGTTGCTTGTGCTGATTATTTTCTGTAATATAGACGTACGGGACATGCATTCCTCATAAATTATAGAATAAATTCAGTGTTTTGGCTATTGGCAAGTGATGAAAGTCCCCATCCATCAAGAAAAAAGCCGCTACCACTGAAAACGTTCATTGATAATGGCGGGTGACGCATAAACGCTTGACCCTGCCGCACGCGCTTTCTAGTGCCATACAGCCCGTTATCGGGATACGGGGGCCGAAACGGACACCGGTCGGCAGCCGGTGCGGCGTCGCGACGATCTGCAAAGCCGCAAGGAGCGATCAGCGGGAACGAACCGCGAACCCGTATCCGCTAGGAGCATTATGCTCCATTGAGGAGTTGGAAAGCATATTTATCCTTCGGTAACCGTGCGCCCCCCTCTTACGGTTCCGGCGCATCGTATGACAGAGAGCAAGCCGAATAGCTAGTGGAGAGGAAAGGTGATCCGAGGCTCCGAGCCGATCGGAGGTATTTTTATTGGAGGTGCTGGGATGCCGGACGAAAAGAACGAAATGTTTCAACGGATAACCCGGGTCGAAACGAAATTGGATATTATGAACAGCACTCGCGAAACCGCCCAAGAGGCGCTATTGAGCACAAAGGCGTCGCACCGCCGTCTCGATGAGCTGCGCGAAGAAATAGCCGCAATGAAACAAGCGCAGCGATGGCTGATCGGGATCGCCATCAGCGCGGCGGGTTTCGCGCTTGCTGTAGCTGGATTTCTGCTGAAAGTGGTGAATGGCTGATGGAGACCCGCCTGTTTACGTGGGAAGCTCTCTCCGCCATGGGAGGAGCTTCTTTGCTTACCTTTTTTATTGTTCAATATACGAAAGGCTTGATGGACCGGGTTGCGAGCCGGCTGCCTACCGATCTGTACGCTGTAGCTGTAGCCTTTATCGTGCTAGTTATGGCCCAATTGGCCGTCGGCGCGCATGCAGCGGATTGGCGGGTATACGGACTCGCCTTTGCGAATGCCTTCCTTATCGCCGCGGCCGCCGGCCAGATGCAGAACAAGGTCATACGGCCGCCGGGGTTAGGGGGAGACACGCCATGACACGAGAAGAGTTTATCGCTGCAGTCGCGCCGATTGCGGTCCATTTGAGACACAAAAACTCTCCGATCTTCCCGTCCGTCCGGATTGCGCAGGCCATGCTGGAAACCGGCTGCACCCTGCATCCGTGGAACAATCTCATCGGCTATAAAGTCGGGATCGGGCTGCCGAGCGATTATTGGCGCGGTCGCAACGTCAGCGCGAAGACGTGGGAGGTTTACGACGGCATGCGCGTCGACGGTGTCCAGGCCCACTTTCGGGCCTACGATTCCATAGAAGAATGTTTTATGGATCAGGATCTGTTGTTCGCCTGGAGCCGTTACGACCGTGTGAGGACCGCCCGATCGCCGCATTTGCAGGCAGAAATGCTGCAGGTATGCGGTTATGCCACCGATCCCGATTATTCGATCAAGCTGGTTCGCCTAATCGATTGGCACGAATTGATGCACTACGATCAGATGGAGGAGGAAATGATGGTTTTCGAGAACGATTGGCAGTGGAAAATGCTCGGCGACGCGCTGGACGGCTTATACCGCAAAGGGGTAGTCAGCGACTATACATGGGCCGAAAAAGCCTATAAACGCGAGCTGACGCAGTCGGAGCTGGCATGGCTTACGACGATCGCTTTTGCGCGGTTTAACGGGATTGAAATTTAGCCGGATCAACAATCGCAAGCGTTGCTCGAGGGTTGGCGGAATCGAAATGCAGCAGGAAAAAACAACCGCATGCGTTTGCGTTGGCACGGATTGCGGAATCGAAAGGTAACCGAATCAACAGCCTACACGCGTCGCGATAATTCGTGGCGGACATAGGATCCGGCACAATAACGAACGCTCTGCGTTTGTGAGGATAGCGACTATGTCTCTCATTTTACTTCCCGCCCCCGGTACGCTAGAATGACGGTAACGAAACATAACCGGTAAGGAGCAAGTACATTTGAACACAGATGTTATCGTAATCGGCGGAGGACCCTCCGGGCTGATGGCAAGCATCGCTGCCGCGGAACGCGGCGCGGAGGTGCTGCTGATCGACAAAGGAGACAAACTCGGGAGGAAACTCGGTATCTCAGGCGGGGGACGCTGTAACGTGACCAACGCCAAAGAAATAGACGAGCTTATCAAGCATATACCCGGCAATGGCCGGTTTCTGCACAGCGCATTGGCAACGTTCAGCAACCGGGATATAATCCGATTCTTCGAAGATCTCGGCATTAAGCTGAAAGAAGAAGACCGCGGACGCATGTTCCCCGTTTCCGATCGCGCCAAAACGGTCGTGGACGCGCTTGTCGGCAAGGCGCGCGGTCTTGGCGTGCGCATGCGCGTCAACACCCCCGTCGCAGAGGTAATCTACGGAGACGGGATCGTAAAAGGAGTTCGGCTTCGCTCCGGCGAAACGATCCCTTGCACAGCCGTCATACTCGCGACCGGAGGCAAGTCCGTCCCGCACACCGGCTCTACCGGCGACGGCTATGCATGGGCGGAAGCAGGCGGCCATTCGATCACCGAACTGTATCCGACCGAGGTGCCGCTAACTTCCCGCGAACCCTGGATTCGCAGCAAGGAGCTGCAGGGACTCAGTTTGCGCGACATTACGCTGTCCGTTTGGAATGCCAAGTCCAAAAAAGTAATCGAGCATGAAGGCGACCTTTTGTTTACCCATTTCGGCATATCCGGACCGACGGCACTGCGCTGCAGCCAGTTCGTCGTGAAGGCGCTCAAGCAATCCGGCGCCGCCGCCGTTCGGTTGACGATCGACCTGTTCCCGGATAAGCGTGCCGACGAGCTCTATGCGGAGTCGCTTTCACTAGCCAAGAACGAGTCAAAGAAAGCCGTGCGCAACGTGCTGAAAGGCTTGCTGCCGGAGCGGCTGATCCCGCTTCTGCTCGACAAGGCCGGGATTTCAGGAGACGTCACCTTCGACAACATTCCGAAGCAGCCGTGGACGGAGCTCTCGAAGCTCATGAAAGCATTCCCGGTCGATGTAAACGGCACGCTTTCCATCGAAGAAGCGTTCGTCACGGGCGGCGGCGTCAATCTGAAGGAAATCGACCCGAGCACGATGCATTCGAAGCTGACGGCCGGCCTGTTCTTCTGCGGCGAAATTCTCGATATACACGGATATACCGGAGGCTACAACATCACAGCGGCGTTCGTCACCGGCTACACGGCAGGCAAAAGCGCGGCTGAATTACGCGGCGCGTACGCGGAACGATGATTGGTTTGGCAAGGCAAAGCCGAAGCTTACAAGCTTCGGCTTCCGTTTTAATCGGCAAGGAAGCAGCCACGGAGCTTAAGTTTACGAATCGGATAGATAAAGGTTCTAACAACGGTTTACCGGTAACCTTCCTGGCAACGATATCTCCG
Source organism: Paenibacillus litoralis (assembly GCF_046244365.1). Classification (NCBI taxonomy): domain Bacteria; kingdom Bacillati; phylum Bacillota; class Bacilli; order Caryophanales; family Paenibacillaceae; genus Paenibacillus; species Paenibacillus litoralis. The sequence continues at coordinate 8,079,928 of NZ_CP176395.1, forward strand.
CTGTCTGGCTGTCCGCTCCCCGTCCCCGCTGCTCTGTGGTTGACAGCCAACACGTATCGCCCCGCCGCGCGCTGCGCACGTTCCAATTCTATGGCCAACCTTGTTGCGAAGATTTACTATTTTGCCGACTGCCAAATGAAATAGTGAACCTAAGTTCACTGATAATGAGGCAAACTTCACTATTCTTTTCTCGACACCCCACTTTCCAGCTCATAGTGAACCATACAGGACTATTTTGACGCTCACGTTCACTAATAGTGAAGCTTGATTCACTATCCGCTCCTAAGCGCGGAAATCAATTGAATTAGTGAATTTTGGTTCACTAATAGTGAAGCTGTATTCACTAATTGCCCCAGTCACGCCTTCTGAGTGAACAACGAACCGCATTTACTCTTTCTCTGCCCCGACATTTACTCCCTACACTAACTGCGGACCTTCGCTTCAGCCCCCAACTACTTTCTGGACTAACTTTTTGCTCTGTAGATTAACTACGGATCTTTTTGTGTGTAGAAACCTTTGTCCTCCCCTGCCGCCTACTCCCCTTCCTCAACAGCCATCCCCGCCATACCAAAAACGGCAAGAGAAACGGTACAACCGACCGTTTCCCTTGCCGCATCCGTAGCTGCATCCCTGCCGCTCCCTCTCACGGAAGCGCTGTGCAGAACCTGCCCGCTCACCGCTCACGCTCCCCAGCGCAAAGCTTACTTCTTCTGGCCGGCGATCTGCTCGGCCAGCTCGTTCAAATACGTCCAGCGCTCGAGCAGATGGTCGAGCCGCGCTTCCTGCTCCTGCTGCTCGGCAACGAGCTTCTGCAATGACGCCGAATCGCTGCCCGCCGCGTTCATCTCCTCGCCGATGGCCTGCAGGCGCGCTTCCGTCGCCGCGATGAGCTCGTCAATCTGCTCGTACTCCTTCTGCTCGCTGTACGTGAAACGCAGCGCGCGCTCCTTGCGCGGCTCGGCCGGAGCCGCGTCGCCCTTGGCAGCGGCGGGCTGAGCCGCCTTCTTGCCGCTATCGCTTGGCGCGGCAGCCTGCTTGGCGGCAAACTCCCGGTACTCCGTGTAGTTGCCGACATGGTGGGAAATAACGCCGTCTCCCTCGAAGGCCAGCAGCTTCTCCACCGTCCGGTCGAGGAAATACCGGTCATGGGAGACCACGATGACGGCACCCGGAAAGTCGTCCAAATAATCCTCAAGAACAGTCAGAGTCTGAATGTCCAGATCGTTCGTGGGCTCGTCGAGCAGCAGCACGTTAGGCGCCCCCATCAGCACGCGGAGCAAATACAGCCTCCGGCGCTCCCCGCCCGACAGCTTGGCGATCGGCGTCCACTGCATCGTGCCGGTGAACAGGAACCGCTCCAGCATTTGCGAAGCGGATATGGCTTCTCCTTCCGCCGTCCGGACGACTTCAGCCGCTTCCTTGATATATTCGATTACCCGCTGATTCGGGTCCATCTCTACGGCCTCTTGCGAAAAATAGCCGATGTTCACCGTCTGCCCGATGTCGATCGCGCCGCCGTCCGGCGCAATACGGCCGGCAATCATGTTCAGCAGCGTCGACTTGCCGCTGCCGTTCGGCCCGATAATGCCGACGCGGTCGTCGCGCTGCGTGATGTAGCTGAAGTCGCGGATGAGCGTGCGACCCTCATAGCTTTTGCGCAGATGCTCGATCTCGAGCACTTTTTTGCCCAATCTCGTAGCGCCGACGGAGATGTCGAACTGCTCGCCGCGAGCTTCCGGGGCCGCGTCCTGCAGCTTCTCGAAGCGCTCGATGCGCGCCTTCTGCTTCGTCGAACGCGCCTTCGCGCCGCGGCGAATCCATGCGAGCTCGTTCCGAAACAGGTTTTGCCGCTTTTTCTCCGAAGCGTGCTCGCGCTCCTCGCGCTCCACTTTCAGCTCGAGAAAACGGCTGTAGTTCGCCGTATACGGGTACAGCTTTCCGCGGTCCAGCTCCAGCATCCGGTTCGCCACGCGATCCAGGAAGTAGCGGTCATGCGTAATCATCAGCAAAGCGCCGCGCCGTTTATTCAGAAATTGCTCCAGCCAATCGACCGTATCGTTGTCGATATGGTTCGTCGGCTCGTCGAGAATAAGCAGATCCGAGGGGTGAATGAGCGCTTCTGCAAGCGCCACCCGTTTCCGCTGCCCGCCGGACAGGCTTTCGATTTTCGCATCGAAGCGGTCGATGCCGAGCTTGCCGAGAATCGTTTTGGCGTCGCTCTCGAACTGCCAGGCGTCATGGGCATCCATCTGCGCGCTCAGCTGAAGAAGCTTCTGCTGAAGCTTCTCGTCCGCCGGCTCGCGTTCGATCGCCGCCATCGTCTCCTCGTAGGCGCGAATCGTCCGAATGACCGGAGAATCCCCCTGATAGAGCTGCTCCAGCACCGTTGCGCCCTCGAGAAATTGCGGGTTTTGCGGCAAATAACGGACGGTAACGCGATTTCCTTTGGACACCGTCCCGCTGTCCGGCGGCTCTAGACCGGCGATTACTTTCAGGAAGGTCGACTTGCCTGTCCCGTTCACGCCGATGACGCCGATTTTGTCATGCTCGTCGATGCCGAAGGAAGCGTTGTCGAACAATATTTTTTCCCCGTAGCTTTTGGAAATCGATTCAATCGATAATAGGTTCATGATTCAAATCCTTTTCGCTTAATGAAATGGATGCGCCGCCGCTCAAGCGGCTCCGCCGTTCGGCCTTATGCCCGTTTGCAACCGGCACGGTTGTCCCTTTAGCGCTCTTCCTCGATGTCCTTGATCGCCTGAATCAGCCAATCGCGGTCGCATCGCAGCAGCGCAATCCGGTGCCGGTTCGACAGATCGACGCCGATTCCGTGGCCGTGCGCGGGGGAAGCCTCGAACCATTTGAGCAGTTCCTCCAGCTTGTCCAGCCTCTGCCGCAGACATGCCGTCACTTCCGTCTTAGGCAAATGATCGAGGAACATCAAGCCGATGTCGCCGGCAGGCGTCACTTGATCATGGTTCGTAAGCGAGAACCGCAGCAGCTCGTCGAACTTCTTCTCGCCCAGCGGAGTAATCGCATATACTTGACGAGGCGGCCTATTTCCCTCCTGCTCGTGGGAAACGTCCACATAACCCGCTTTATTTAACCGTTTCAGAATGGCATAAGCCGTCGCCTTTTTCATATCCGAAACGCGTCCGAGATTTTTCTCGATAAATTCATTGATCTGGTAGCCGTGCTGGCTTTGCGACTTTAAGAGCCCCAGCACCAGCAGTTCGCGTTCATCCATTTCAAGCACCTCCCTTGCCTTCCGCAAAGCAAGCTTCATCGCCATCGCAGTAAAAAATCCGACGAAACCATACGCAAAGCAAACCGTTCATTCGGCATCCACGCCCTGCTCTCATTATAGTCCCACAAGACCGGCCATTCAATGGAATCATGAATCGGGACGACCGGCGAAGCCGCAATACGCCAAGGGAAGAACATGAGGTTAAACAGAAACGCGCTAAACTTCCTATGCTTCAGTCCCGTCTCGAACCCTAGTAAACAAGGATAAACGGCTTCGCCGTCCTTTTAGGGACAAGCGCGTTTACCGAGATTTAGAGCGACTTCCACGATATACTTTCTGATAAAACGAAAAAGAACGACCGCCACTTCCACGCGGATCGTCCTTTATCTTGTCCATCATCGCCTTACAAATGAATGCCCGCCGAAAATTGGCTGTAATCGTCATCCGACGGGTCGAACGGCTGATCGTCGCTGTTATCCGACGTCGTGCCCTGGTACGGGCCGCCGTCTGCCGATGACATATATCCTTCCGGCAAATCTTCCGTAACCACATGCGCGGGAATCGGGATGCCGTTCAGCCCGTAAGCCGACGTATAGGCCTGCGACTCGCTGCCGCTGTCTGACGTCTCCAGCAGCTGCCCGCCGAACGCCTGGGTAATTTCCAGCGCCGACGTCAAATCGTTGTTCTCGATATACACCTGCAAAGTCGGTCTATGCTCCGGATGCGCATGATCGATCCAATTGGCTCGGAATCCAAGCTCGTGCAGCGTATCCATCGCCTGATAAGCGGCTTTGCTCTCGGCGAATTGAAAAAAAATAGGGGCTAAGTGCATCCACACCGAATCCTTTCTGTACAAGCCGGCGCCGATCGCTGCATGAAACCATGCACGCCTTCGTACGCGCCAAGATGGAATGGATATAGCTTAACCCCATGATTTTCTTTTTATTCCCAAGAAATCTGCTGGAACGTGCCGGTAACGGCCGACTGCTTCGCTTTCAGACAGAGAAGGGCGCTTAACAGACCGTCGTCGAGCGTCGATACCGACTGGGTACCGCCTTGCATCAAGTCGACGAAGTTCTTCGCAAGCAGCGTGTCGCCGCCAAAATGCCCTTCATCCCCGCTTATCTCGTAGGTTTCCACGCGCGGCGTATGGTGCATGAACACCTTGACCATGCCCGTGTAGAAGTCGAACTCGACCGTTCCTTTATAGCCGAGGAACCGCGCCCCGCGAGCTGCAGCCTTGTTCCTGGCGAAGAAATTTTGCGAGTACGACACGTGCATGCCCGATTCGTAACGAATCAGCGCGCTGCCCGAGTCCTCATTGCCCGTATCCTCCGCATAGCAGCAGAACGGCCAAGCTTCCTTCAAGCCGTCCGTCCGGAAGGCGGTGCTTTCCTTACATGTCCGGTTTTCGTCGCAATCCACGCATTTCAGCCCCGCCGGCTTCGTGCCTTTGAAAATCTGCTTCGACATCATCGCGGCGACGGTTTCCGGTTTCGTACCGAGCACGTAGTTGATGTAATCGAAATCATGCGTCGCCTTCTGCAGGAACAAGCCGCCGGTTTCGTTCTCGTCGCGATACCAGTTCTGATAGTAAACGCTTCCGTACGGCACGTTGTTTACGGCCTGCACATGCTCGATCGTTCCGATCTTTCCGGAATCCACGATCTCCTTCACGAGTTGGACGAGCGATGTGACACGCAGCGGAAACGATACGACCACCTTGCGGTTGCCGGAAGCTTCATAGCCTTCCTTAAGACGCAGCACATCCTTCATCGTCGTCGCTACCGGCTTCTCCAGAAACAGCGGCAGACCGCTCGGCAGCACCTTAAGCGCCATCGTCGTATGCAAGGAGCAGCGCGTGCCGATCATAACGCCGTCCAGCTCCATGCCGTTCAGCATATCCTCCGGCGTCTCGAATGCGCGCACACCGGGACTTTCTTGTTCAACGTTTTGCCGCTTCTCCGGATTTACGTCTACAATGGCTGCCACCCGGATGCCCGGCTCCACCTTTTGCACTTCGCCAATGACGCCGCGAATACGCGCGCCGTATCCAATTACTCCTATTTTCAAGACGTTAGCCTCCCCTTACGGTCCCTTGTTGATCACCTTCAGTATAGTAGGAGAGCGCTTGCTTTTCTTTGTCCTGAAAGCCGCTTTTTTTGTTCTTTTTGTCCCGCCGAAAACCAATTTGTTTCTTTTCCGAATGCTTGTCCCGATGTATGATAGAGCCAAGGCTATACGAATCAGACGCAACCATGCGAGGGGAACCCTAAATGGCAGGCCAGATGAACTACCAGCGGACGCGCTTGAAACAAACGATCGTCATTCAAAACCTTATCACGATGTACTATTTCGAATTCGGCAAAAACTACGTGTTCCCGGGCGAGCAGCACGATTTTTGGGAGATCATTTACGTAGACAAGGGCGAGGTCGAATTTTTGGCGGAAACGACCCGCCATCTGCTCAAGCAGGGCACGATCATCTTTCATAAGCCGAACGAATTTCACAGCTTCTATGCCTACCGGGGAAAAGCGCCCAACCTGATCGTCATCACGTTCGACTGCAAATCGGCCGCGATGCGTCATTTTGAGAACCAAGTGATTGCACTCGCCGACGAGGAACGCAATTTGCTCGCCCAAATCGTCAAAGAAGGCATGGCTTCTTTCCAGTTTCCTTTTCGCTACCCTCTGGAACAATCGCGTCGCAGCGACGCTCCGATAGGCAGCGAGCAGCTCATCAAGCTTTATTTGGAAATGTTCCTGATCCAGCTGCTGCGCAGGGACAGCTTCACGGAAACGACCGAGCCGCTTTCCTCCGCCCCGCGGGAGAAGGACAACGCCGAGCTGATCCGAAACGTGATCCGTTACATGGAAGAACGTCTGGACACGAATGTCTCGCTGGCCGAAATCGGCGATGCGCTGCACATTTCCAAAACCCGGCTCAAGGATCTGTTCAAAAAGAGCATGGGCCATACCGTCATGGAATATTTCGCAAGAATGAAGATCAAACGGTCCAAGGAGCTCATCCGCGAGGAATCCTACAACATGACGGAAATCGCCTCGATGCTGGGCTTCAGCAGCGTGCACTATTTTTCCAAAGCGTTCAAAAAAGCGAGCGGCATGAGCCCCTCCGAATACGCCCGCTCCGTCAAAGGCCGGATCAAAGCCGGCGCTGATTAAGCAATTTCCTTTCTGACATGATAAAAAACGCAGCCATTCATGCCCGATTATGAGCTGGCTGCGTAATTTTTGACCTCGATGCTGGATACTCTCGGAATATTGATCGTAAACTCGGCGCCGTGATCCGGCAAATTGCGCACCGAAATCGCCCCGTCATGCGCTTTGATGATGGACTGGCAGATCGACAGTCCAAGCCCCGTCCCCTCTTCTTTCGTCGTGTAGAACGGCGTGAACAAATAATCCAGCTTATCCTCCGGAATACCCGGTCCCGTATCGCGAATGCGAATGATCGCCTGATTGTCATCCTCGTACAGCAAAATATCGATATTGCCGTTCTCCTGCACCGCCTCGAAAGCGTTGCGTAGCACGTTCAGAAAAACTTGCTGCAGCTTTTCCTCGGATCCCGACACGATGAGCTCCTTCTGCAGGTGGAGCCGGATTTGAATGTTCCACTTGATGGCGTCGGGCTGCATCAGCAACACCAAGCGCTGCAGCGACTCCCCCAGATGAACGTTCTGAATCGAGTCCGCAATCGTATGCGACTTGGAGAGCATCAGCACTTCCCGAAGCAGCTTGTCGATACGCGCAATTTCCGTTCGGATAATATGGTAATACTCCTGATAGCTGCCTCTTCGCTCGTTTTTCTCAATCAGTTGAACGAAGCCTTGGATGGACGTCAGCGGATTGCGGATATCATGGGCGATGGAGGCGGCGATTTGCCCGATCGTGGCCAAATGCTGCTGCTGGCCGAGCCGCTCGAAATTTTGCTCCCGTTCCAGCTTGCGGATGAGCAGCATATTTTCCCTGTAAATGTAACATATCATATGTAGGCCCGCCACGATGAACAGCTCCAGAAAAAGCAGCACCATCTGGGAGGAAGTCTCTTGCTGTAAAGCGATTACATTTCTGCCGAGCAGCAAAAATCCGATACTATAACAGCCAGCCACCGCCCAAATGAGGAGAGGCTGCAGGTAAAGCGCGGAAATGACGATAATGGTCAACGCATGCACAATCAGCACGGTGTAGGAAAAATCCATATGCCACCAGAGCGGCTCGCAGCAAAGCAGCCCGATAAAAAGAAAATACCGGTGATGGACGCTAGTCCGGCGCCACCAGGCGCTGCATGTAACCATAAGCACAGCGCCGGCGATGACAATGATCGTTCCCGGCAGCAGGTACCGCACTCCATTGTAAATCGAGACGACAGCCCAACCTGCCAGCAAGTGAACGAGCAGCAGGAGCAAAACGAACTGATCAGGCTTGTCGGTCGTAGCCGCGCGATTCATGGCCTGACTCCTCTCAAGCGCTTATCGGGATCACAATGCCGTTGCACCCGGCATATATGCTTGTTATGTATGTCCGCTTTCTATCTATCTGTGCTTACTCTAGTTCTTATAACCGTTAGATGTCGTCTCATATTGTATCACAATTACCTTTAATTAGAAAATAATAATTTCTGCGCGGATATTCGAGAGGGTTATCCACAGATTGACAATTCAATAGAAGGTGTGTCATATTTGTGAACAGGAAACATAGTATACGAGTATAACGGCATCATAGAGGTAAAAAATTTTGAGCGAGGTGTTCATGTTGGAGCCGAACTTGCAAACTCCGGAACCATCCGATGTACAGAAGAACAAAGGGATGGCTATTCTTGCCTACATTTTATTTTTCATTCCGCTTCTCGCAGCAAAGGATTCGAAATTCGCCATGTATCACGCCAATCAAGGATTGCTTATTTTTCTGGGCTACTTGATTGCGAACGTCGTTCTGACCATCATCCCGTTCATCGGTTGGATTTTGCTGCCGTTCGCCAACCTGTTCATCTTCATCCTCATGATCATCGGTATCATCAATGCGGCGAACGGCCAGGTGAAACCTCTGCCCCTGATCGGCTCGATTACGATCCTCAAGCCGTAACGGATCCGCTTCTCAACTTATACGGCACGAGCCTCCTCGCAGGAGGCTTTTTCTGTTTTCCGGGGCTTTTAGGCAAAATAAAAACCGCTTTTCCGCAATACCTTGCCGGTATCTAAAAAAGGCGGCTTGCTTTTTGTAAGTAAGGCCGATCGTGCCTGCGCTACAGTATCGCAAACAAGATCTTGAAAATAACGAAGGACAACGCCATCGAGATCGGAATCGTGATCGCCCACGTCATCACCATCCGGCCGACCACGCTCCAGTTGACCGACTTCGGTCTGAGCGCCGTACCTGTTCCAATAATCGAGGAGGTAATGACATGCGTCGTGGAGAGCGGCATGCCGAAGGCCGTGGCCGTCTGCAGGACGGAGAATGCGGTAATGTCGGATGTGAAACCGTTCATCGGCTCGATTTTGAAAATTTTACGGCCGACCGTTTTGATGATTTTCCATCCCCCTACCGATGTTCCAAGCCCCATTGCCGTCGCTGCCGCCAGCTTAACCCACAGCGGAACGTGCATCTCGGTCATCTGGCCCTGCGCCACAAGCGCGAATACGATAATCCCCATCGCCTTCTGAGCGTCGTTCGTACCATGGGAGAAAGCTTGAAGCCCCGCGGAGACGATTTGCATGGTTCTGAACGTCCGATTGAATTTGCTCGGAGAACCGTTGCCAAGCAGCCTGACGATTCCCTTGACGAGATTCATGAAGATGTAACCGACAATAAAAGCGATCACCGGCGACAGAATCAGAATGATGATGATTTTGTTGAACCCGGCCCAGTTCAAACCGCCCCAGCCCGCACCCGCAATAACCGCTCCAGCAAGCGAACCGATCAGCGTATGGGAGGAAGACGAAGGAATCCCGAAGTACCAGGTAAGCAGATTCCAGGCAATCGCCGAAATAAGCGTGGCGATCACGATTTCCAGACCGTGCTCGATTTTGAAAGGATCCGCAATGCTGCCGCCGATGTTTTTGGCGACGCCCTCGAACGTTATGGCCCCCACGAAATTGAGCACTGCTGCGTAAAACACGGCGAAACGGGGATTCATCGCTTTGGTGGAAACCGACGTCGCAATGGCGTTTGCGGTATCGTGAAACCCGTTAATGAAATCGAACAACAGGGCTAAAATTACAATTATGACAAGAAGTGTCACGTTACGCCTCCCGAGTGTTGCACATTGTCGAAATTGCACACTCGATTATTTTATGTATTTTTCGTAAATAAAGTCAAGCTGTCGAGCCAAGAAGCTCGAACCCGGCGATTGCGTATAGAGCCATGAGCGGCAATTTGCCGATTCCCGACGCAAGCGCGAACGACCAAAACGGAATTCGGATGACCGCAGCGTATATATTTATAGCTTGGGCAGGCAGCACCGGAATCATTCTCGAAAGCATGATGGAGACAAAGGGATGCCGCTCGATGAACGACGTGAATCTGTCGATGCCCTTATATTTGGCGAGCAGCAAGCGACCCTTGTCCGCACCCATTCCGCGCACGAGAAGCAGCATGAGGAGCGCCGCCAGGGTGGAGCCTGCCCAGCTCAGGGCAATGCCGACGGGAAGACCGTACTTGGCTGCCATAAGGCCGCTGACGACGCCGTAAGGGATAACCGGAACGGGCAGCATCGCAACGAGGGTTGCGACGGCGAGCATCACGAACACAGGCGGGCGGGCGCCTTCCTGAATCCATACCCGCAGCTCGTCCCTGTAAAGAACCGCAAGGATGACCATGCCGGCATAGAGCAGCATGGCCGCATATTTGATCATTCGGCTCAGCATAGAAGTCGGTACGATTCCTTTCTTTTCGAAGCCTTGCAAGGCCAAGTTGATCCGTTAGTCGGGGTTCGCCCGTTGCAGGCGCAGCGCGTTCAAGACGACCGACACCGAGCTTAGCGCCATTGCCGCTCCCGCTACCCAAGGGGCAAGCAAGCCCGCTGCCGCTATCGGAATGCCCAGCGAGTTGTAGGCAAGGGCCCAGAACAAATTTTGCCGGATATTGCCCATCGTCCGCCGGCTCAATGCGATCGCGTCGGCTATGCCGTTCAGATCGCCCCGCATCAGCGTAATGTCCGCCACCTCCATCGCGACATCGGTGCCCGTTCCCATCGCCATGCCGATATCGGCCGTGGCCAGCGCGGGGGCATCGTTGATGCCGTCGCCCACCATCGCTACCTTCAGCCCCTTGGCCTGAAGGCTCCGCACCATCTCGGCTTTGCCTTCCGGCAGCACATCCGCCGCGACCTCCGCGATTCCCGCTTGCCTAGCGATCGTTTGCGCAGTCCGGTAGTTGTCGCCGGTCAGCAGGACGACACGGAGCCCCTGCTTGCGCAGTCTGGACACCGCCTGGCGCGACGTACGCTTCATCGTGTCCGCAACGGCCAGAAGACCGGCAAACTTGCCGTTGACGGCCGCCAGCACGACCGTTTTGCCGGCTTCCTCCAGCTCCGCGATGCGGGCCGCTACGTGCCGGACGGCGACCCCGTGCATGTCCATCAGCCGGCCTGTCCCCACCAGCACCGCTTGTCCGTCGACGACGGCGCGTATCCCGCAGCCGGGTACCGCTTCGAATGCCGACGCTTCGGGCAGGGCGACGCCCCGTTCGGCGATGCCTGCGGCAATGGCTTCGGCCAGCGGGTGCTCGGAGCTTTTTTCGGCCGCTCCGACAAGCTGCAGGAACCGCTCTTCGTCCTGCATCACCGCGACGATATCAGTCAAGGCCGGCTTCCCTTCCGTAACGGTGCCGGTCTTATCGAGCAGAACGGCGTCGATCCGGTGGGCGGATTCCAGCTGCTCTCCTCCCTTGAACAGGATGCCGAGCTCCGCAGCCCGGCCCGAGCCGGCCATGATGGAGGTCGGCGTCGCCAACCCGAGCGAGCACGGACAGGCAATCACGAGAACCGCGATCAACTTCTCAAGCGCGCCCGCAAAATCGCCCGGGTCCGCCCACCAGTACCACACCGCGAAAGTCAACGCGGCGATAAGAATCACGACCGGAACGAATATGCCGGAGATCCGATCGGCAATCCGTTGTATCGGGGCCTTGGAGCTTTGCGCTTCTTCGACGACGCGAATGATCTGAGCCAGCCTCGTCTCCTTGCCGACCTTCGTCGCCCGTATCGTCAGCGCCCCGTTCTTGTTCAGCGTAGCGCCGGTTACAAGATCGCCCGGCCCTTTGCCGATGGGCATGCTTTCCCCCGTAAGCATGGCTTCATCGACCGCCGACAGCCCCCGCAAAACTACGCCGTCCACCGGAATCGTCGAACCCGGCTTGACGATAACCGTATCGCCCCGCATGACCGCCTCGGCGGGTACGACCGCTTCCTTTCCGTCTCTGAGCACGATAGCGGACTTCGCCTGCAAATTCATCAGCTTCTTGATCGCATCGGTCGTCCGGCCCTTGGCCAACGCTTCCAGCCACTTTCCGAGAACGATCAGCGTAATAAGCACGGCGCTTGTCTCAAAATACAGCGGTACGCCATGCTGGCCTCTCCCTCCCGACAGAAGCATCTGCACGACGCTGTAGCCGTAAGCGGCCGAGGTGCCTAGCGCCACAAGCACATCCATGTTCGCGCCGCCGCCGCGAAGCGCCTTGAAAGCGGCGATATAGAAGCGTCCGCCTACCACAAATTGAACGGGGGTGGCCAAAATGAGCTGAAAGGCCGGGTCCAGCAGGAACGCCGGCGTCCATATGCCCGAAGCGAACGCAAAATGACCGGTCATCGCCCACAGCAGGGGCAGCGTAAGCAGAGCCGAAATCATAAAAGAGAAGCGCTGCCAAGCCAGCTCCGCCTTACGGCGCTCCGCCTCCGCAGATGCTCCGATATCCTGCTTGATTGCGGCTTTATAGCCGATCTGGCTCACTTTGTCCGCGAGCTGCGCCGGAGTGACCAGCGCTCCCGCGTACTCGACATGCGCCGTTTCCAGCGCCAGATTTACGCTCACGGCGCTGACTCCCGGCAATCGCCCCAAGCCCTTCTCGATGCGAACGGCGCAGGCGGCGCAAGTCATGCCGGTAATCGTAAAGTCCGCGCTGTCCCTAACCGTCCCATAGCCGAGCTGCTCGATTTTCCGTTCGATTTGCGGCCAGTCGGCCCTCGACGGATCGTAAGAAACCGACGCTCTCTCGAGCGCCAAGTTAACCGCCGCCTCCACTCCTTCAAGCTTGTTTAAGCTCTTCTCGATGCGTGCGGCGCAAGCCGCGCAAGTCATGCCGGTAATCGAAACCGTCGCATGGCGGTTCCCCACTGCCGCTTCCTCCTCCCCAATCCCCTGCCTGGTTAACGGTACGAATGCCGCCGGCTAGTCTCACTCTTTCCACAAAAAAAATGCCGCCAAAGCGCGGCATTGCCGCGCCTATTTGACGACATCGTATCCTTGGTCTTCAATGGCCGACTTGATGGCATCAACCGAAACGGCGCCGTCATGGAATTTGACCGTCACCGTTTTGCTAGCCAGATCGACTTTTCCTTCCGCCCCTGCCTGCTTAACCGCACCTTCCACGGCGCTGACGCAATGGCCGCAGGACATGCCCTCGACCTTCAACGTGATCTCTTTCATCCGTCATGCTCCTTCCTCGCTAGGAGAAATGTTTGGGTAAGCCAATACCGCATACCGTTCCATACTAAGCTATGCGCCGTTTCTTTATTTCAGTAGCTTGTTTACCGTCTTCAGCAGCTCGTCAATGACCGCATGGTCCCCTTCTTGAATGCGTTCGATCACGCAGCTCCTCATGTGGCCTTCCAGCAGCAGCTTCCCGACGCCGTTCAAGGCCGCCTGGATAGCGCTGATCTGATTCAGCACGTCGTCACAATACGTATCCTTCTCGATCATGCCCTTCACGCCGCGAATTTGCCCTTCGATGCGGTTGAGCCTTGAGACAAGCGTCATTTTCGTTTGCTCGGAATGGTGGCTCTTGCGGCCGTTATCGTCTGCGGAACAGCAGGAGTCGTTCGAAGCGTCCAGCTCTGCTTTAATGATTTCGTCCATTTGCCTCACTCCCTTTATCCTCATCCTAACATACCCCCATAGGGTATGTCAATCCATGCGCAAAGACGGCCCGCCTCCCAGCTAGCAAGGCTTGACCGTCTCCTTTTCATCCGTGCGGCGGGCTCCTTCACGCGTCCGAACCGTCCTCTTCCGAGCTGATCCGCAGGCAGTAGCCGACTCCCCGGACCGTATGAATAAGCGAAGGGCGGAAGTTTTGATCGATTTTTTTGCGCAAATAACCGATGTAGACGTCCGTAATGTTCGTATCCCCTACAAAGTCATAACCCCAGACTTGCTGGATAAGCTCTTCCCGGCGAATCACCTCGCCAGCCCTCTCCAGCATGTACACGAGCAGATCGAACTCCTTCGGCGTCAAGTCGATCGGCTGCCCGCAACGCACGACGGTCCTCGCCTTCGTATCCACCTCCAGCTTATCGATTTGCAGCACATGCGGGTGCGGGTCAGGCTCCTCCCGATACGACGCTCTCGCATGCCGCAGGCAGGCTCGTATACGCGCAAGCAGCTCCTCGATGGCAAAAGGCTTCGTGATGTAATCGTTAGCTCCCTGGTCAAGCGCGGCGACCTTATCCGGCGTAGCCGACCGGCCCGAAACCATAATGATCGGCATACCCTTTCCGGCTGCCCGCAGCCTGCGGAGCACCTCCATCCCGCTCAGCTCCGGCAGGATGACGTCCAGCAAGATAAGATCCCACGAGCCGGACAGCGCCTGATCCAGCCCTTCGCGCCCCGTAGCGGCGCTTCCCACGGCATACCCGTCATGCGCAAGCTCCTGCTCCAGCAGCCATCTGGTTTCTTGTTCATCGTCCACGATTAATATGTTTTCGCTCATCGCCTGCGTCCCCTACCGCTCATCTCCGATTTCCTCCGTCGCTCAGCTGTTTACCGGCATTAATGAGCTGCCCCGCATGCGTCTGGCCCTTTGCGGAAGGTTTTCGAATAGTTTGAGCCGCGGCGTCCAAAAATATGAACCGTCATGAAATTAACCCTTTATCTTGCGAAAACGACCAAGGATAAACGCCTGCCGGCGTCTTATGACGCCGTGCGTTTACCGGTGAAATATAAGCGCTTATCGTGTGAAACCTATAAATTCTTAAAAAAAAGCCCGAAACCGTTGAAGGTCCGGACTTTTCGAATTCCCGATGCGTTCCTATGCTTGTCCCGAATCAGTAAACGCGGCGGGCTGTGATATAGTGGCTTTTCCACCAGCTGCTGTTGATGTTGGAGAATGTAACGCCCTGCGGGTTGCCGTACGTATTCAAAAACTTGCCGTTGCCCGCATAAATGCCGACATGCGCGACTTTGCCTTTGGAGCCTGCCGTAGAGAAGAACACGAGGTCCCCTTTGCGAAGCTGGCTTTTCGGAACGTACTTGCCGACCTTCGATTGCTGGCTTGAAGTGCGCGGCAGGCTGATGCCGAAATGCTTGAATACGTGCTGCGTGAACGAAGAGCAATCGAATGAAGCCGTCGTCGACGTAGAGGCGCCGAATTTGTAGGGTCTGCCCAAATAATTGTCGCCGTAGCTGATAAGCTTGTCGCCCAGCGATTGAGCGGAAGCGGTAGCGGCGTGTGCCGATTGAGGCGCCAGAGCCAGCGTGCCGGTAACGGCAAGAGTGACACTGAGGCCGATAGTGGCCATACTTTGCACAAGGCGTCTTTTGATGTTGATCATGATGGGATAGTTCCTCCTTGGGTTTCAGTAGTTAGGCCATTGCCTGAAACCCACTATATCACGAGAAAAAATGCCCACATTTACCACATCGCCCTGAAAGCGTGTCCAATCAACGGCTTAAGCCGGTTTCTAAGAATTCAATAAGAATTTTCTCATCCTTTTTTTATTGCATTTACCCTGCTGTGGAATACAAACCTTATTTATCCAAAATTACCTGCTGTACCTTCAACTGCTGCTGAAGCAGCTTCATTTGCGCGGGAGTCGGCTTATCGACCGAAAACTTCCGTTCCAGCGAAAGCGCCGCCGCCGTCCCAGCCGCATCGCCCAGCATGATCAAATTCGGATACACGCGCATCGCCGTCCAGGCGAAAGAGTCCATATTGGCCGCATAGCCCGGAATGAGCACATTCGTCAGCTTGGGCGAGCGCAGCACGTCATAAGGGACGTACCACGGCTCTTTGCCAAGCGGATTGGAAAGCTGCTCGCCCTTTTTATACGAGTTGGAGTCAAAATGATAATACCCTAGGCCGATCCGGCTCTCATAATACGGCTCGTCGTTTCCCGTCACGCCGTTCTTATCGAGGGCAAAACGGTAGGTGCGCGTCGCCGGATCCGCCACATTCGCCGTATGGACGCTTTCGCGGATATACAGCATTTCTCCGGCCACCGGTTCCCCGTCCTTCATCACAAGCTCCGCATTTTCCAGCCCGTTCATGCTTCGCAGCATTTGGATGAATGCCGGCTTTTTGAGCTCCTTCAGCGCCATTTCGCGCGCAACTTCCGGATCCAACCCGCCGCCCGAAGGATAGCTGCCCCCGCTCGCATCCGCATCACGAATCGTTTTGCGGGCATCCACGTTATAGACGAGCAGCATGTTCATCCAGAATTCCATCTCCGTCGAACCCGCTTCGCCTTTGCCGGAATATCCGTCTTCGCCCGCATTGTAAGGCTTGATGCGAAAGAAAGGAGACGCCGCATCGTACGCGAGGATGACGGGATTGCTGCGCATTTCGTGCCCCGCCCACAGCTGGAAGGAGCCTTTGTACGTCAAAGCCTTCCCCTGCAGCTTCGGATCGATAACCGCCTTCTTGGCATCCAGCCCCTTCAGCTTGAACATCAGGGTGGCCGCCATTTGCGCGCCATCCGGGTTCTGATCCTCCCGTCCTACGGTACCGACATGCTCGCCGGTAAACCGCACAAGCCTTCCGGTCTCGGAAGCGTCCACGAACAGAGGCGCCCGCACCTCACGTTCCTTCGCCGTACTGCTGAACCGGTAGTAGCCTTTTTCCCCTTTGACCAGCGGCCGCGTAACGACCGATTCGATTTCGAACGCATCGTCTCCCCCGCCCCCCGCGTGGACGGGAGCGCTCCCTGCAGCCGTCGGCCGGGCCTCGTTCGATAGAGCGGTTACCGCCTTTTTGGGCTTCCCCTTCGCAGCGTCTGCGGCGGCCGGCCTTATTTTGACCTCCGTAATGTCGGTTTCATAGGCGACCTCGATGTTCTTGTGAGCGCTAAGCTTCTCGGCCAAATAAGTCTCGAACCGGTCCGGAGGAAAGACGGCGGTCACATCCTGCATAAAATAATAAAACGTTCCGGCCTGCGAGCCTTCGTAGCTAGGCTTAACGCCGCGCGGCAGCGATTTCGGCTTGTAATAGTTAACGTCGAACAAATTTTGCTTGCCCAGCGTCAAAATCGATCCGAGCGCCCGCTCGGGAACGACCATCAAGATTTTTACCGGCTTGTTCGTCCGTTTAGCGGCAAGCGCAGTCGAAACGGCTTGCGGACCGCCGCCGTATATGACCAGGTCATAATCATGTTCGTCGTCGCGGAATGATGCAAATACCGCCAAAAGAGCGAGCACGGATGCGGTGATGCAGTATAGAGATTTGCTCAATGGATTGGCCCCCAGACCCCATGATATGACCGATAGGCAGCGGTTCGCCGCCCCTAAAGTGTCGACTTGCATGAAGGATTGCGCGGGAAAACAACTTACCGTTAAGATGGCGATAATCCCGGCATTTCATGTGTTCGCCGTCTTTCTTTATTTTCCTTGGTGCACCTGCAAAAATTTATCAAAGTACGCGTTTAAAAACAGGATTAGCCGCTCCGAAAAGGCCGGGTATTTGAAAACTCAGCAAAAAGCGCACCGGGACTTTTCCGTCCGTCCGGTGCGCTTTACCGATGCGTACAAGCGCCGACTCTCGGAGTTACGCCTGAAACACGTTTCTCCCTCTTACGTAGGTCGCTTTCACGTTAAGGTCTGCGTCTAGGATGACAAGGTCTGCGTCTTTTCCCGCTTCGATCGAGCCTTTGCGGTCGTCGATGCCGACTTGGCGCGCGGGATTGAGCGTAAGACCCGGCAGTACGCTTTCCAGGGATAAGCCTGTGAATGCGATCGTGTTGCGCAGCGCGCGGTCCATCGTCAGCGTGCTTCCCGCCAGGCTGCCGCCGTCGCGCAGCGTCGCCTTGTTATCCTTCACGATAATCGGCAGTTCGCCAAGGAAATAGTCGCCGTCCGGACAGCCGGTCGCTTCGATCGCGTCCGTGATGAGCACGATTTTGTCGGCAGGCTTCGTTTTATATACGAGCGAAACGATATCCGGTGTCATATGAATGCCGTCGACGATCAATTCGACCGCCAGCTCGTCCATAAGCAGCGCCGAACCCGCCACTCCCGGCTCACGGTGATGCATCGGGCTCATCCCGTTGAACATATGGGTCACATGGCTTGCGCCTTTTGCGACCGCTTCGCGGATGTCTGCGATTTTGCCGTCGGAATGCCCGATCGAAGCGGTAACGCCGTTCTGCGTTGCATAAGCGATCGTTTCGAGGTTGCCTGCAAACTCAGGCGCAATCGTCATGAGACGAATCGAGTGTCCGGAATCGTCCATATATTTCTTCATTTCTTCGACTGTCGCTTCGCGGATATGAGCCGGGTTCTGCGCACCGCAGCGGACCGGATTGATAAACGGTCCTTCCAGATGGATGCCTACCGCATCGGCGCCGGAAGTCCCTGCCTCGAGCTCCTGCGCAAGGCTTTGCAAAGCCGCGTCGATATCTTCCTTGCTGGCCGTGAGCGTCGTTGCCAGGAAAGCGGTAGTGCCGTGCTTGGCATGAAATAAGCTCATGCCGTCAAGCATCGGCTTGCCGGGACGCGAGGACATCACGTCGAACCCTCCGCCGCCGTGAACGTGAACGTCGACGAAGCCGGGCACCAGATTCGCGCCCCCTACATCGATGATCTCCGCTCCTTCCGTATCGGCCGAACCGGCAAGCGCAGCCGGGATGATCGATTCGATCATGCCGTCCCGCACCAGCAGGCTCGCTCCTTCAAAAACGCCGTCCGGCGTATACACATTCGCATTCGTAAACAGCTTTACGCTTGATTCAGGCATGGTATTCTCCCTCCAGATGGTTGGGCGTTCCGCCCTATGTCTGTGCTATAGTTGATCTAATGAGGCTAGTATTGCATAGCGCACGTCTTTTGACAACGCCGCGGACGGCTTGCCTTAGGGTTATTCGCCTTGCGTTTCGTCCTCGTTCTCCTGCTTTCTGCTCTGCTTGCAATCGGAGCAATAGCCGAATATTTCAAAGCGATGGGAAACGATGTCAAAGGAAGCCGGCAGCTCCGGAACGGAAGGCATCGGGCAGAACTCGAACGTATACGTCTTTTCGCAGGATAGGCAGATCAGGTGATGATGGTGGTGCGATTGGCAGCGCGCTTTGAATTTCAGCCCGTCGTTCAAATAAAACTGCTCCAGCACGCCCATCTCCGACAGCAGCCGTAAATTGCGGTAAACGGTGTCGAAGCTCATGCCGGGATATTTTTTGGTCATGTGGTCATATACGTCGCGGGGAGACAGATAACCGTCCGCATGCGCAAACAGCGTTGCGAGCGTTCTTCGCTGCTCCGTAATGCGCCACCCTTTCTTGACCATACTTTGCAAGATTTCGTGTACCGTCTGGTCCGTATGCGTAGCCACTGGCATTACCCCTTTATCTGATCCCGTTCGCCCGGGTGTCGTTCCTGCCGGGGAGCTTCTCAATTCTAGTACTTTACTAATAATAGTGCCCCAATCCGGCGAAGGAGTCAACCTTTGCCATATTTCCCCGCGCCGATGGGAACAACGGGAAGTATACGGCGCATTCGGCCGGGAATCGTACATAGCAAAAGAAACGATCAAACCACCAGCGAGGTGCTTCTAAAATGACCGCAATGAAATGGGTAAGCGATTCGCGTTCCGTCAATTCCAGCTACGTGCTGCCGCCGGATACGAACAATCACGGGACGCTTTTCGGAGGCAAGCTGATGTCCTATATCGACGACGTCGCCGCACGCGCAGCCATGCGCCATGCGGGGCTGCCGATCGTGACCGCATCGACGGATTCGATCGATTTCCTGCATCCTATCCGCGTCGGACACGAAGTTTTTCTGGAGGCGGTCGTTACGTGGACGAACAAAACGTCCATGGAGGTGTTCGTCAAAGTCATCGGCGAAAATTTGCTGACCGGCGAGCGCATCGTTTGCGCCACATCGTTCCTTACCTATGTCGCGCTCGGGAAAGACGGGCGGCCGACCGACGTTCCGAAGGCGATGCCGCAAACCGAGGAGGAGAAGCTGCTTCACGAATCGGCTCCCGCTCGTGCGGAAGCGCGCCGGCAGCGCCGGGCGGAGAGCAAGCGACTGGCCGAGACGTTCGGCGCCAAGCGGCCATGGGAGCCGAATCCGCATGAGACTAAATAGAGAGGCGAGCGGCATGCAGGATTTTTGCCGGGAGGCTCGAACTACATATAGCCTTGAGTAATCGAATAATGACTAGCATATAGTGGGAGCGGCTGGGCGGATGATTGTTTTTATCGTCAATCCCGTATCCGGGAACGGGCGCGGGAAGAAAGTATGGAAAGAAATTGAACGGGTGCTGCGGCAGCGAAGCATCGGCCATGCCGTTCGGTTTACGACCGGCGCGGGGACTGCCGGAGCGCTGGCCGGCGAGCTGCTGCGAACCGTCCGGCCCGCGGCTGTGATTGCCGTCGGCGGCGACGGCACCGTTCACGAGATCGTGAACGGGCTATGGGGAGCTGCCCGCTCCGGCGGCGCAGACCCAGCCGCGGCTGCAGACGCGGCTTGGCGGTTCGGATACATCCCCGCCGGCTCGGGCAACGACTTCGCCCGCGGTCACGGACTACCGCAGGAGCCGCTAGCCGCGCTTGAGCTTATTTTGGCCGGAACTTCCGTTATCCCGATCGATTTGCTGCTCATGGAAGGCCGGGTTGCCGCCAATTCGATCGGCACGGGCTTGGACGGCCAGGTGGCGCTGGAAACGAACGAGGCCGGCTATAAGAAACTGCTCAACCGGCTTCGCCTCGGCAAGCTTGCTTACGTTCTGGCGCTTGTACGCGTCCTTCTGACTTACCGCCCGTGCGACATGCGGCTGCTGGTGGACGGCCGGACTACGGAGAAATCCCGCGTCTGGCTGATCGCCGTCTGCAACATTCCGCATTACGGCGGAGGGATGATGATCAACCCGGCCGCAAAGCCCGATGACGGCCTAGCGGAAGTCTGCATCGTCAGCGGCATTAGCAGGCTGAAGCTGCTTTTGCTGTTCCCGCTCGTATATTCCGGCAAGCATGTCGGGCATCCGGCCGTCACCTTCCTATCCGGGCGTGCCATCGAGATCGAGTCGTCACGACCCCATGTCGCACATATGGACGGCGAGCTCGCAAGACCCGAACGGATGCGGATCGAAGTGCTGCCAGCCCAGATTTCCGTTATCAAGTAGCGTTTCGCCCGTCTGTTCGAAAGCAAGAATAAAGCCGTCAAACCCGCTTTGTAAGCGGTTTGACGGCTTCTTCTTTTTGAGGACGGGTAAACTATAACGGGATTACACCATGTCTGCGCGTTTAAGGCTGCGTATTCGAAGCAGCTGGTCCGGCAGCCTGAATGGCGATCGAATCCGCGCCGACTTTTACATCGGCCTTCAGAATGTCGGAGAAGAACGCAACCGGCACGAACATCCTGCCGTCCTCACGTATTACCGGCGCTGCCCCCAGGGCGATCGGCGCCATTTTATTGTACGCATACTCATCCTTGTCTACGCGAACGGTCGTCCATTGGGCGCCCTTCGACAGCTCGACGGCTTTCTGCTCGTCGTTCCACGTCAGCTCGTAGCCGAGCGCCTCGGCGATCACCCGCAGCGGCACCAGCGCTTTGCCCGATTGCTCCGGATAGAAGGCGCCGTCTTCCGCACCCAGCTCTTTGCCGTTTACGGCAACCTTGGCCGGCTTCAGCGCCGCATCCGTACTCCCGGCGCCTCCGCCGGCCAGCGGAAACCGGAACTCGGGAAAGCCTGCCGCATAAGGCGCGATTTCGTAAGGCGAGAACACGACGACCGCTTCGCCGTCTTCGATATAGAACAATTGAGCTTCGTCAATGCCGGCGAAATCGTTGGCAAAATAATCGTCCGGATGCTGGGCCATTTCCTGTTTGACGCGATCGTCGACAAGCGCTTTATAGCCGCTGCCGAGCAGATCGCCGAGCGTGATCCGCGCCGCTTCCGCATCGTTCTGCACGTTGTATGTGCTCATGGCCGGCATGCCGTGTGCGCCGCCTGTATAGACGTAGCTGTTCACCGCGAGCGAAAATTTTCCATTGTCCGCTGAGCCTCCGCCTGCGTTCACTTCGTAGCCGATCGTCAGCGAGTAAGGACGGAATTCGTAGCCGCTTTCCTTAGCCGCGGCTGCGTCTTCCTCCGCCTGTTTTTTGAGCTCGTCCAGGCCCGTCATCGCATTGCGCTCCAAAATATCGTTGAGCTGCTCCTCGTAACGCTTGTCCTTGAGCCCGGATACCACCGGAATGTTCAAATCCGCGATATACTGGGAAGTCTCTTCTTTGACTGTCTTGCTTGTCACGCTGACGGCTCCTTCGTTCGCAGCGGAGGCCGGAATCGGCATGCGAAACTCCGGAGTCCCTGAGGAACCGGGGGCGATCTCGTATTTGCCGAATACGATAACGGCGCTGCCCTTTTCGATATAAAAGGACTGGGTTTCGGAGATCCCTTTAAAGCCGTCTTGGAAATAACTTTCCGGTTTTTTGGCAATCTCTTTCCCGATTTCGTAATCGATCGTTTTCTTATAATCGGCGCCGAACAAGCCGCTGAGCTCGATTCTTTTGGCTTCCGTGCGATTGGCGACATTGTAAGTATCGATTCGAGGCATGCCGTTCGCGCCGCCCGTGTATGTATAAGTCGTCACCTTCAAAGAAAACATACCGGCATCGGCCGCACCGCCGGTTGCTTTTACCTCATAGCTGATTTTCAGTTCATACGGGCGTACGGGAAGCCCCGCTTCCTTCGCTTTGACGGCGTCGGCCTTCGCCTGCCGCTTGATGCCTTCCACATCCTTCATCGCGTGACGCTCGAGAATGTCGTTCAGCTCAGCCTCGTACTTCTTATCCTTCAATCCGGCGATAACCGGAATGCTAGCGTCGACGGAAACCTCGTCCGTTTTTTCGTTGACCGTTTTGGCCGAGACCTGCACCTCGTCCTGCTGAACGATTGCGGATATCGGAACCGCCGTTACGTTATACGGAATAGCGTCCGTTTGTTGAGAGCCTTCCGCGAAGGACAGCTGCGTCCCCGAAACGATTAGGCAGCTGCCCGCAATCGACAGCGTGAACATTTTAAAAGATCTTTTCATCAATATCCCTCCCGGTGCGATATGTTTCCATTATAAAGTCGTTCGGTCTGCCCGGGGTTACAATCCGTTTACATTTTCCATGTTGAGACGGCCGGCTTCGGGGTCAAGCTGGGATGATTTCCGCATCGTTAGCGGAGGGAGCTCCATACATTTTCGGGAAAGCGGTGGAACAACCATTATGTTTTGAAGGTCCCCTTGTTTGCGGGCGGTGATTTCCTTTAAGCCCACTAAATGAAAGGGAAAGTGTACGATCATGCTCCCGAGTGAACCTGCGTTCACTATTAGTGAACGCAGGTTCACTATTTCCGCACCATTCCCCCTTTTTCAAGCGGATAGTGAAGCAAATGGGACTATTTGGCCGTGAGGTTCACTATTAGTGAAGTTTTCTTCACTATTTCCAATGGGGGGCGTTTTTGAGCCCGGATAGTGAAGTTAGGTTCAGTATTAGTGAACTTGAGTTCACTAAACGGTCATGACGCCCAGTTTGCGGGGGAGGAGTTGTTTTGGCGGTTTTTTACGGGAGATGGTTAGGCGAACTTAGTTGTGGAGCTGGGATGGCGGCTGTTGCGACTAGTTGTGGAGCTGGTTGGGTGGCCGTACGGCGGTTGTTTGCGGGGCTGGTTGGGCGACTTTTGTGGAGCTGGTTGGGGTGGCTAGTTGTGGAGGTGGTAGAGCGGTTGTTCTGCGGTTGGTTACGGGGTTGGTTGGGCGTTTGTGGAGATGGTAGGGCGCCAGTTCGGCGGTTGGTTGCGGGGTAGGTGGGGCGGCTAGTTGTGGAGTTGGGAGGCAGCGAGTTTGGGGGCTTATTTAGCCACTTTTTTGACGGCTGTTGGGCCGCTGCTGCGAAGTTTTGTGGAACTGGTAGGGCGACAGTTCGGCGGTTGTTTGCGGGGCAGGTTGGGCGGCTAGTTGTGGAGCTGAGAGGCTATTGGGTAGCTGTTGGACGGCTGTCGAGCGGTTGTTGGGCTGCTAGTTATGGAGCTGAGAGGCAGCTGTTGAGCCGTTGTTTGTGAATCGCTATTGGGTAGCTGTTGAGTGGCTGTATGTCGCACTGTCGTGGGGTGCTTTGCGGGGCTCGTTCAACGAAAAAGGCCGTCCCACCGCCATTTTCATGACTTTTGAGACAGCCTCGTCGTAACCTGATACGGAATATGCTGCGGTTTATTTTTTCACCAGCGACTTATAGCTTCCCGGCACGTTGTTCACGGCGATCGAAAACCGGTTCCACCCGTTGATGGCCACGATCATCATGACCAGATCGACATACTGCTTCTCGTCAAAATGCTTCCGCGCTTCCTCGTACACCTCGTCCGGCACTCCGTTCGCCGAGATGAGCGTAACCGCCTCGGTAAGCGCCAAAGCGGCTCTCTCCTCATCGGTATAGAACGGCGACTCGCGCCATGCGGACAGCAAATAAATGCGCTGCTCGGTTTCCCCGTAAGCCCGCGCGTCCTTCGTATGCATGTCGAGGCAGTAAGCGCAGCTGTTGATCTGGGAGGCGCGTATTTTGACCAGCTCGATCAGCGTGTCCGAAAAACCCGTCGTCCGGGTATACGTTCCGAACTGACTCATGATTTGATATACCTCTGGCGCCACTTGATAAAAGTTCACTCTTTGTTTCATCTCGATCTCTCCTTCGTTATCCTGTTTTTGATTCTTGCGCAGGTATAACGAAGGAAGGCGCCCGTTTGTGACAAGAAAACGAAAAGGAAGAAAAAAATAATTTACACTTCCCACTCTTCCCGGAGCTGCCTATACAGCCAGACGAGATAAACCTGATCATGCTCGAGCATATGCAAATCGGCCAGCCCCAGTTTGGTTCGGAAATGCCGGGCGATCGGCGCCCCAAGCTCCACCGCCCTATGCGAGGTCAAATCCGGCAACCGCTCGATATACGCCGACAAAAGCAGCCAATCGTCGTGCCCGACAAGCTGTCTGTCCGTTTCGGACAGCGCCGCATGCGGCAGCGACGGGAGCCATGCCTCCAGCGACCTGTCGACGACGCGCCTTCGCTTCAGGCGATCGCGCTGCTGCTCCACGACCACGATCGTTCCGGCTGCCATATCGCCGATCCGCTTGTCGCGTTTGCTGAAAATCATCACCACCGTACCGAGGAAATACAGGGAAGGCAGCATGTCGAGCAGCCGGAAAAAATTGCGGATCAGCACCGAAAGAAACGTGGCCGATTGTCCGTTTTCCTGGACGACGCGGATGCCGATCCATTTTTTGCCGAGCGTTTGTCCCCCGTTGTAATGCTCCAGTCCGACATAGTACCCGACATTTAACAGGACGAAAAAAAGGATCAAGAAAGCCAGCGCATAATCGTTCGCCCACGAGGCAAGCGAGCTGCCGATCCATTCGGAACCGAAGGCGAGCAGCAGGAGCAGCAGCCCGTTCAAAGCCGCCAGCAGCACGTTGTCGAGGAAATGGGCGATGGCACGCGTCCCGATCCCAGCCGTTTGAAGCTGCAGCTCCACCCGTTCCGGCGTGACGACCGTAAATTGTTTTTCAAAGGGGGCGTTCATGAAATCTCCTCACCGATTCGAAATTATGGTAGCATAAGGAAGAAAGTCAACCGATCCCATGCGTCGTTGTGCCAGGAGACACGCTAACCGCAACATTCGATAACCGTGGCCTAACAGAAACCTCGCGCCCAATCTTGGCGCAGCGGCCTGACAACACGCCAGCAAAAGGAGGCTTCCGATGGATCTCGGCGCATTCACCAGACAGCATAAACCGCTTTGGTCGGAGCTGGAGCAATTGCTCGCCCGCTTCGGAAAGCGAAAAGGCCGCATCGCCGCTGAAGACGTGGACCGGCTAACCGCCTTGTATAAATCCGCTTCGTCCCATCTGGCCGCGCTCCGCACCTACCGGCCTAACGACGAAACGACGCAATACTTGAACCATCTTGTCTCCCGAGCGCACCACGCGATGTACCAGGAGAGCAATAAAAGCTCGGCCCAGCTGCGGCATTTTTTCGGACGCCATCTCATCGGGCTCGTTCGCGAGCGGCGCCTGTTCATTATACTGGCACTCGTTCTGTTTGCGGTAGGAGGCTTATCCGGCTACATAGCGGTTTGGCAGGATCCGGCCAATGCGTATGCCGTTCTTCCTGCAGGCATGGCCGACAGCATCGACCCGGCCAAAACCGAGCTGCCGCGCGGAGACATTCACAGCCCCGTCGTTTCGACGGAGATTATGACCAACAATATTCGTGTGGCCGTCCTCGCCTTCGTAAGCGGGATCACGCTCGGCGTCGGCACCGTCTACCTGATGCTGTATAACGGACTGCTTATCGGTGCGCTGGCCGCGGTATTCATGCACTCCGGCAAAAGCTACGTATTCTGGGCGTACATCCTGCCCCACGGCGTCATCGAGCTGACGGCGATCTTTATCGCCGGCGGAGCCGGTTTCTATATGGCTTACCGGATGATCGTGCCGACGCGCTACTCCCGCAAATACGAGTTCCTGCAGGCGGCCAAGCAATCCGCTCAGCTACTGATCGGCACTATTCCGCTTTTTGTGATCGCAGGAATCATCGAAGGCTACATCACGCCTTCCGTGCTGTCCCTCGAAGTCAAGTACGCCGTCGCAGGAGCCACTCTGCTGCTGCTGGCCGCCTACTACGCCTACGGAATCCGCTCGGCCCGGGCGGCCGAAAGAGAAAACACGGGCTGATCGCCGGAAAGGCTTCATGACGGAGCCGAGGTCGACTGCCAACACATGTCGCCCCACCGCGCGCTGGGAGCTGCGCACGGAGCCGAAGAACAAGATAACCAAGCAGAATCGCTCCCTCCCCCTAGCGCTACCACGCATCCTTCGCCTTCAGATCGAGGTAATGGTTGACCGCGCTTAGCGTATACTGGTCGGCCGGCACATCCAGCACCTGAATCCCGTTAAGCGCCATTTCATGCGCATATTGGCTGCGGTCGCGGCCGAATTTGTGCGCTACGCTCTGGGCGAAAGCCGTGCGGGCGTTCACTGCCTCCGCATGCGCCCAGCGGTGCAGCAGAGGATCCTGCATCGACAGCAGGAGCAGCATATGGCTCCGCCTCAGCTTATGCGCGTAGGCGGCCAGGTCCTGATGATACAAATAGTTTTCCATATCCGAAAAAACCGCGACGAACGAACGCTTCTTCTGTACCCGGAGCAAGTAAGCCAGCGCCATGCCGTAATTCGATTCCACGAATTCGCTTTGCAAATCGTAAGAGGCTTCGACGAGCCGGTTTAAGTGGGCGATTCCTTTGTCCGGCGGCACGTACACCTTCAAGCCCGCGGCGAAGGCAAGCAAGGCGACTTGATCCCCTTGCTTTAACGCAACCGCCGCAAGCGCGAGCGCCGCCTCGAGCGTCCGGTCCAGCTTCGTCTGTCCGTCCAGCTCGATCCCCATCATCCGTCCGCAATCGATCAGCAGCGTCACGGTTTTGCCTTTCTCCGGACGCAGCACGCTTGTCATCAGCTTGCCCGTTCGCGCCGTGGCCCGCCAGTTGACCGTACGCGGATCGTCTCCCTGCACGTAATCGCGAATCGAATCGAAATCGGAGCCGCTGCTCAGCTTTTTGAATATTTTTCGTCCCTCCAGCAAGAGCATGGAAGGAGTCGATTGAAGAATTCCCCGCACCTGCGACAAATCGGGGTAGATATTCACCTCGCCCGGGCATTCGAGCCGTATGAACTTGCGGACGAGCCCCAAACCGCCGGAATACAGCAAAAAAGCGTGATGAAGCTTATACCGGCCGCGTTCCGCGCCCGTTGTCGCGTACGTCAGCATCAGGCTGCGGCCGTTCATTTCGGCGTGAACCGTCGCCTGCCCGAAGCTCACCGGCAAGTCGTCGGTAAACGATACGCGAAGCGATTGCGGAATATCCGCATGAATCGTTACCGTCACGTCGAACGGCTTGCCGATATCGGCTTGCTCCGGCGCAATCCGATCCGCGCGAAACACGCGGTTACGCGGAAGCAGCAAGAAATCGACCGCGGCAAACAACAGTAGAAGCCCGTTCCAAATGAGGAACGCAAAGCGGCCTGCAGACGCCTCAAGCAAGCTCACGGCTGCCGTTACCGGAGCTCCTGCCGCGGCAAGCCATACGAGCCGGGACGTCGGCAGCGCGAACCGGCGGATGAACCGGTCAGCGAGGTACTTGCGCAGAGGCAAGCGCTTCTTGGATGATGACGTCACTTGTTCCGCCCTCCAATTCCGCCTGCGCCGACAGCAGAATGCGGTGCCGCAGAGCGGGACGCGCCACGAGCTTCACATCGTCCGGCGTCACATACGTTCTGCCGTCAAGCAGCGCCCACGCCTTGCTCGCCATCAGCACCGCAATGCCGGCCCGCGGCGAGGCCCCGAGCTGCACCTTCCGCGACTCCCTCGTTCGCCTGACGATAGCCGTTATGTAAGCGAGAACCGAATCCTCTACGACGACGTCCGCGAGCTGCCGCTGCTTCTCGCGCAGCGTTTCGGGAGTCAGCAACGGCTGCAGCGTTTCTTCCCTCTGTTCCCTGTAAGAGCGATGCTGCTTCAGGATATTCCGCTCGCTCGCTTCATCCGGATATTCCAGCACCAGCTTGAACAGAAAGCGGTCGAGCTGCGCCTCCGGCAGCGGATAGGTGCCTTCGTATTCGACCGGGTTTTGCGTTGCGATGACGAAGAACGGGTCCGGCAGCGGATAAGTCGTTCCTTGGATCGTCACTTGCCGCTCTTCCATCGCTTCGAGCAGAGCGGCTTGCGTTTTGGGCCCGGACCGGTTGATTTCGTCGGCCAGCAGCACATTCGTAAAGACGGGACCCTTCACCGTCTGGAATTCGTTGTCGCGCATTTGAAAAATAACGCTCCCGGTAATATCGCTAGGCATCAGGTCCGGCGTAAACTGAATGCGCCGGAAATCGCCGCCCGACAAACCCGCCAGCGTCCGCGCCATTCGGGTTTTGCCGAGGCCCGGCACCCCCTCGAGCAGCACATGGCCGCCGGCCAGCAGCGCCGTCACCAGCAGGCGCAGATTCGGCCCTTGGCCGAGCAAATGCCGTTCCATCGATTGCAGCACGTTATGCAAAGCGAATCACTCCTTCTCCAAATCGGCGATACATTCGCCGTACTCCCGCATGCGCGCCGTAAACTCGCGCGCGCTCACGGTCCCGCCGCGCCCTTCGGGCCGCGCGGCGCCATTCCCCTGCACCGGCTGCGCCAGGTGCAGGAGCCGCTCGAGGCGGCTCGCCCGGTCCGCATCCCAGTGGATGCGGGCGGCGCTTGCCGCCTCTTGCGGAGCAGCGCCGGGCGCAACGCCCCAGCGCTGCCAGAGCAGCTGGCGCAGCCGCTCCGCGCTGTGCGCCAGCGCTTCCGAGCGGAGCTTGCGCCGCTCGTACCAGCCGGCGACGGCGAGCAGCGTCTCGTCGCCGCGCCGCACCGTCCACGCCCGCGGAGCGTGGACGGGCCCGATGCGCTTCGCGCGCATCCACAGCCATAGGGCGAGCGCCAGCGCAAGCTGCGCGCCCGCCGCGAGCAGCCATTCCGGGTAGGCGGCGAGCAGCCCGGGCTTTGTCTGGATGCCA
The DNA here is from genome assembly GCF_046244365.1 of Paenibacillus litoralis. Classification (NCBI taxonomy): domain Bacteria; kingdom Bacillati; phylum Bacillota; class Bacilli; order Caryophanales; family Paenibacillaceae; genus Paenibacillus; species Paenibacillus litoralis. The sequence continues at coordinate 8,109,197 of NZ_CP176395.1, forward strand.
TGGTGGTATTCGTCGATCCAGAGCGTATCCCACCGGCGTTCGAACAGCGGCCAGACCAGCTCAAATTGCTTATGCTCCAGCACCTCGCTGTTCAACAGCCAGTTCGGCGCCAGCACGATCGTCAGCGATCCGTCACCGATCGTCTGCCGCGCCCCCACAGCCCCGAGCTCGTCTTCGAGCAGCGTCTCGACGCCGGACGCCTTCTCGAGGCGACGCGCCGAATGGACGACCGCTTCCAGCGGCTCGGCCCCTGCAGCCGTGCCGGTCTTGCGGAGCTGGCGCAGCTCGGCATACGCCTTCCGGTCCGCTGAAGGAGAAGGCACGGGCACCGAACCATTCGCCGCAGCGACTGTCCCGCCTTCCTCGCCGCCAGTCTTCCCGGCACCTTGCGTTCGCCCTTCGGCCATGCCGCCTGCTTCATCGCTTGTCTTGCCTGTGTTCGGCTGAAAACCGGCCCATGCCGGAGGCAGCGAGGTAAACAGCACCACGTCGTTGCCTTGCGCCATCCAGCTTCCTAACGCCTTCAGCTCTTCGTCCGCAAGCTGGGAAGGCTGTATGATCAGAAGCGCTTCGCCGCCGCCGGACGGCAGTCTTTTCATCGGGAGCTCCCAAGTTTTGACCGTCTGTTCTTTCTCCCGCAGCAGCTCGGCGAATGCCTTCGTTCCGTCCAAATCCGCCGAGAACGACAGATAAGGCGCCATATTGGGAGCCTCCGGCTTATAGATGAAATACCCGAAGCCGATAAAAAGCGCGACGCTGACCGCCAAGCCGATATAAGCGTTAGTTCGTTTGCTCATGGCGGCTCGCCTCCGTTTCCCCGACGGTTTCCCGCACCTGCTCGTAAAAAGCGGTCAAGCCCGCCTCATCGATCGGCTCCTTGCCGTACCAGACCCGGTCGAACAGCTTCGCGCTGCCCCGAAATAACGGCACCAGCCCCTCGCGGCTCCGCTGGAGCTCCTCGCCATACTCCCAGTTCGTCTTCCACTTCTCGACAGCGATCCAGCTTCGCTCCTGCATGTAGAAGAGCAGCGCCAAAAACACGTAGCGCACGCCTTCGCGCCAAGCGCCTTCCGCTTTGAGCGTCTCCGCCTTTTGCAAATAGTCGCGATGGGACCAGGTAAGCTCCTCGTCGGTGAGCATCGGCTTGGGCCGGAAGGCTCCTTGCCTGACGAGCTGCTTGGAGAACCAGTAGATCGCCCAAACGAGCAGTCCGAATACGACGACAGCCAAGGCGTACGCAATTGCCGAACCCGCACCGTCGGATACATGAAGCGAAGGGAAGAAGTCAAACAGCTTCTTAAGCCACCGCCCGAACAGCTCCCACAGGCTCGTTCCGCCGCCGCTCTGATCGTATGCCCGGTACTCGTCTCTCTCTAAAATGTCGCGGAGACGCTCCTTATCGTCAGGCACGCTCATCCCTGCTCATCCTTTTTCGGGCCCGCTCCTGCCTCGCCCGCCTTGTTTCCCCCATTGTCCTGCGCCTCGGAGCTCTCGCTCCCGGCTGCAGAGTCGGCAGCGCCCGCTTCGGTCTGACTTTCGGCCGTTTTCGGCTGCCTAGGCTCAAGCCCGGCCTCGGTATTCTTCGTAGCCGTGTCCGCAAGCTCTTCCTGCGCCGCACCTTCATCTTGTCTGCTTGGAGCTGCGGAAGGAGCGTGATCCGGCTGAATGCCGTACACCTTTTGCCCGTAGCCTGTCTGCGCTCGCGATCCAAGCACCCCGTAGACGGGTTCTCCCTGCTCGGTACCGGTGCCTACCGTTTGACGAATCATGGCCTCCAGTCCGAAGCCTTCGCTGCGTACCCGCAGGTCGAAATAGCTCACCGCATACAGCACGACCATAAGCGGCGCAAGCACCGTGTTCACCAGCATCAGCGCCGCTTGCGATACCCAAGCCGGTGCGACAAGCAGCAGAACGACCCCGAACAGCATGCTTAGAATGATCGTTATGATATAAATAATCAGATACATGACAAACATGGTCCCGAACAGCCGCCAGAAGCTTTTGCGCGTCAATCCCCAGCTCCGGCCGAATCCGATCGACTCGTTCTCCAGCGCCGCCAGAGGCAAATAATACATCAAGCGGATGATGAAGAAGGCGGTCAAGATCACCAGACCCAGCATCGCCCCAAAAATCATGATCGCGATAAAAATCCCGCCGCCGATGCCGACGCTTCCGCCCGCAAAGCCCGCCGCCCCGACTACGAGCGTTACCGTCATCGTTACAGCCATAATGGCGATCATAGCTCCGATCGAAATCGCGATCAGAATGAGCCCGAACAGCAGATTGCTGCCGACTAGCGGCCAAAAACGGCGGAACGCCTGCTTTATCGTGTCGCCGATGGAGGGCTCCCCTTGCCCGTTCAAAACGCGGTGAACATAAATCACAACGGAGGCAATGGCGATCGGAATGATTGCGACGACAAACAATATGGAAATAATCGCAAATAGAACGATTTTACCGATCTGGACGCTTGCATCCGTTTCATAGTCGAGTAGACGATTTTCAAACACGCCGGCGTCGAGCCCCGCTCCGTCCCTAACACCCTCCAAGAATGATTGCAAAATAAAAGAATTCCCCGCCATGGCGTCCGGCAGCAACAGCTGCTGCAGGATGTAGAACGGGCCGTAAAACGCGAGTGCAAGCAAAAAAAGCTTAACGAAATGGCGCCGGTAAAACTGGAAGCTGTAATCCAGCATCCGGCCTATCCCCATCGGCTTCCAAGTAACATTCGTCACGGACGTCAAATCGAATCCTCCCGACTCCTCAAATGTAAAACATTGCCTGATTATTATACTATAGAAAGGGTTAGAGCGGACGAAAAAGCGAGTGATCTTCCTTGTCTATGATATCCGCATGTTGCACTAAATGCAGCATTTTCCCGGATTTCGGCAGCCTATCGATTAAATGTTGTACAAAATGCAGGATATTGGACGAAAACGGGCCTAAAACGGTCATATCCGGCCTAAATTGTTGTAAAAAATACAACATCACTCCCCAATACCAGCCGATCTGCTCCGAAATGTTGTAAAATCTGCAACACTTGATCCCTCTGCTTGTTGGCAGCGAATGATTTGACGCTCGCTCCATCCCTTCATCCGTTAAAAAAGCCCCAAAACCGGTATAAGCGGTTTTGAGGCTCTGCATCGCATCCTGCGATGCTAGTCTACTTGTGTTTATTGAGCTTAATCTCCGGCTCCCGGTACGCCTTCCTGCCGTTTCCGCACACGCCTGCCCACCTGCTTCCGCGAGCTGTCCGCAGCGCTAACCGGCTCGCGAAAACCCTCCAGGCTTTACTCCAGCTCCTGGTACGCCTTCCTGCCGTTCCCGCGTACGCCCGCTTCCGCGAGCTGGCCGTAGCCGCTGACCGGCTCGCGGACGCCGTCGACCGCCGGGTCGACATAGCGCACGAACCATTGTTCCAGCTGCGCTTTCATCGCTTCCCGCGTTTCGCGGTGCTCCGGCGCGTCGATCAGATTCGCCGCCTCGTCCGGGTCGCCGGCCAAATGGTACAGCTCATGCGGCCCATACGGATACCGGTGAACGTATTTCCATTCCTTGCTGCGGATCATTCGCACCGGGCCGTACTCGTCGTAGATGACGACGTTCTCCCGTTCGGCGGATGCTTCGCCCAAGAGCTGCGGCAGGAAGCTGCGTCCCGGCAAGCCGTCGGCAGCCGGACTAGACAGCCCGGCATAAGCGAGCAGCGTCGGCATAAAGTCGTAGCCGCTCGCCATCGTCTCCGACACGGCGCCCTGCGGAATGCGCCCCGGCTGGCTGAAAATGGCCGGCACTTTGACGGACGTATCGTACATGTTTTGCGGGAAGGTCCCGTTCCCTTTGCCGAACACCCCGTGATGGCCGAAATTAAAGCCGTTGTCGCCCATAAACACGACCAGCGTGTCGTCCGTCAAGCCTTGCACCTCCAGCTTGTCGAGGATGCGGCCGATATTCGCGTCCATCGCCGTTATCGACGCATAATAGCCGCGCATGTTCTCAAGCGGCTTATCCTCGCCCGGCGCCGTCTTGATCAGCCATGGGTGCCTCGGCGTATCGAGCGGGCACGACTCGCCCGGACAGTCGGCGTACAGATCGAGAACCTCCTGCGGATGGTTGCCGTTCAGCCAAGGGCTGTGCGGTGCGGTATAATGGACGCTCAAATAGAACGGGCGTCCTTCCCCCGCGTCCGCCTGCCGGTCGAGAAAAGCCAGAGCGTCGTCGGTGATGACGTCGGTCACGTAAGCCGGCTCATTATACAGCCTCCCGTCCCGGATCATCGGGGCGTTGTAGTACGGGCTGCCGCCGGTTTGATGCACGAACCAGTGCGTGAATCCCTTCTGCGGCTTGACGCTGTCGCCGAGATGCCATTTGCCGCTCAGGCCGCAGACGTAGCCGTTGTCCGCCAGCACCTCCGTATAAGCCGGCTGGCCGGCCAAATATTCGATCGCGTCCGGCCCCACGCTGCCCGCGCGAATCCAATCATGCACGCCGTGCTGCGACGGAATGCGGCCGGTAAACAGCGAAGCCCGCGCCGGTGAGCATACCGGAGACGTGCAGAAGAAGTTGTCAAACCGGACGCCCCTAGCCGCCAGCCGGTCCAGATTCGGCGTCTTTACTTCGGCGTTGCCTGCGCAGCCCATCGCCCAAGCGCCCTGATCGTCGGATAAAATAAATACGATATTCGGTCGTTTCGTTCTTGCTTCTCCCATGAAAACCGCCTCCGTTATTCATTTAGTACGGCACAACGCCGTCCGCTAGCGCCGATCGCTTCGTCCTGCGCACAGGGAACGGCCGGACGCTATAGCGCAATCCGGCCTGATTTACCCTTTGTTATGGTTTTTTGAAACCGCCGCGCATCCTAGCGGTGCGTGCGTCGATCCCCATCGACCGGCTCCGCCAACCTTGCTCCCTCACTGCGTCCAAGCGCTCGCGGACGGTTATTTTTTCTCTTTGTAGGCGGCGTTGACTTCCTCGAGAATTTTACTGCCGCCCTGCTCGCGCCATTTTTTGCCCAGCTCGGCAATGCCGGTGTCGACGTCCATTTTTCCGATCATCATGTTCGTAAAATATTGGTAGTACAGCTCGTTCACGACCCCATTGAATTCCGTTTCCGCCTTGGTCGTCACGTTAACGAGGTTAGGCTTCATGTTCTCCGTCGCCAGGCGCACCGAATCTTTCGCCCGGTCGGCCTGCGGCTCGGTTTGCGGCAAATAGTTCTCGGTAAGCGGCCAAACGACGCTGCCCCAGGCAAGCGGATGCGCCCAGCCGTTAGAGGCGAAGCTGTCCTTCGCGCGCTCTTCTTCGTTATACGTGATTTTGTCGCCCTGCTTCGTATAGTGAACACCTTCGAAGCCGAGCTCGAGCAGCTCGCGGCCTTCCTTGGACAGCATGAATTCGATGAACTTGGCCGCCTTTTCCGGGTTTTTGGAGCCCTTCGTAATGGCGGTGAATAGGCCTGATTTCGGCGTCGCGCTCATCCCGCGTTTGCCATCCTGACCGGCCGGCGGCGCCGTAAAACCCAGCTTCCCGCTCGGATTCACCTTCTGAAGGCTCGTTTCCAGCCTGTTGACGTGGCGGAATAATGCCGCATCCATAAAGCCGACCTTGCCCTGATAGAACTTCTGCTCCTTCATCTGCGTATCGTTGAGCATGTACTCCGGCTCGATCAGCTTTTCGTCCCACAGCTTTTTCAGGTATGTCATCCCTCTTTTGAAGGCGGGATGCTCGAATTTCGGAATGACGGAGCCCTTCTCGTCGAGCGCCCAGTCCCCGTTCGGCATGCCGTTCGCGTAGAAGATGAAATCGAAGGTCGGCACATTGGACCCGCTCTTCGCCGATGTCAGTCCGAACGTATCGTTCTTGCCGTTGCCGTCAGGATCCTTCGTAGCAATCGCTTTCAGTGTCTCGTAAAACTCGTCGAGCGTCTGCGGCGGCTTGAGGCCCAGCTTCTCCAGCCAGTCGGCCCGGTATACGATGTTCATGTTCGAGCGTTCCTCAATAAACGGATAACCGTAATATTTGCCGTTCACCGCCGTCCAGGACAGGCTGCTCTCCAGCTTCTTCTTCACCGTCGGCATATCCTTCAAATAATCGTTGATCGGCACGACGATGCCTTCGTTAATCCATTGGCTAAGCGAGTTCGTCGGATAGTTGATCGTCAGGACATCCGGATAGTCGCCCGTCGCCATGGCCACGTTGACTTTATCGTAAGAGCCTTCGGGAACGATCTTCAGAACGAGCTCGATGCCGAGCCTCTTATTGATTTCGGCGATGATGCGGTCATTTCCTTTCAGGTTGGCAGCCGCCTGGTCGCCGGTCGTCATGAAGACGAGCTTATAAGGCTTTTCGTCCGTCTGGCCTTGCTTGGAATCCGCCGATGCGCCCTCCTTCGCCTTCCCGCACGCCGATACTAGCGTAAATGCCATGGATGCGCTCAGAAGCAGCGCCGCTGATTTCTTAACTTTGTTCAAGTGAGAAACCTCCCTTTTGTTATTATATCGCAACGCGTTTTCGAAACGAAAACGCAGCCGATACTCCGGTTACTCCTTTACGGCGCCCAGCATGACGCCCTGCGAAAAGAAACGCTGAAAGAACGGGTAAATAAGCATGACCGGAATCGTTGCGACCATGATCGTCGCCATTTTGATCGACTGGCCGAGCAGGAACGGGCTGTCCGAGCCGCCCTGGTAGCTGGCCGCGTTCTCGACAAGCATCGAGCGCAGGAATAACTGCATCGGCCAGGCGTCCTTGTCTGTGATGTACATAACCGCCGCGAAAAACTCGTTCCACCGCGCCACCGCATAAAACAAGCTGATCGTCGCGATCGCCGGCATCGACAGCGGAATGACGATCCGGAACAAAATGCCGACGTCGGTGCAGCCGTCCATTTTGGCCGCCTCCTCCAAGCTCTCCGGCATGCCGAGAAAAAAGTTGCGCATAATGATCAGGTTATACGTGTTCAAAGCCATCGGGATGATCAGCGCCCAGACCGAGTTCATCAACCCGACTTGCTTGACGGCCATGTAAGTCGGGATGAGACCGCCGTTAAAAAGCATCGTGAACACGATCAAAAACATGATGGTTCGCGTGCCCTTCAGATGGCGTTTCGATAGGGCATAGGCGGCAAGTATCGTAAGCAGCATGCTGACCGCCGTCCCGACGACCGTCACGAAAATGCTGACCCGGTACGACGACCACAATTCGTCCATTTTGAACAGATGGCGGTAGGCCTCGAACGTGATGGTTTTCGGGAATAGATGAATGTTCGTCGCCATGCTTTCCTTCAGCGGTGTAATCGAAACGATCAGCGAATCCCAGAACGGGTACAGCGTCGTTAGCGTCACGAGCGCAAGCAGCGTATAGTTCAGCGTCTGAAAGGCAGCGCCTCCCAAGCTCGTTTTGTGCATCGTATATCCCCCTTTTGCCGGGTTAATCCCGTTAATAAACGCCCTGCTCGCCCATCATGCGAGCCAGCTTGTTGGCTACGATGAGCAGCACGAAATTGATCGCCGATTTGAATAATCCGACAGCCGCAGCCAGACTGAAGCGTCCTTCGGTCAAACCGATCCGGTAAACGTAAGTGTCGATAATATCCGAAACACTGTACACGCCCGTATGGTACAAGACGAAAATTTGCTCGAAGCCGGCCTCCATCATGCTTCCGATACGGAGCAGCAGCAGGATGACGATCGTGCTGCGGATACACGGAAGCGTAATGTGCCAGATGCGGTGCCACCGGTTGGCGCCGTCCATGACGGCCGCCTCGTACAGCTGCGGATTGACGCCTGCAAGCGCTGCCATATAAATGATCGTGTTCCAGCCGAACTCCTTCCAGATCATCGACCAGACCAGCGTGCTGCGAAAATGGCTGTCGTCGCTCAGAAACCCGACCGGGCTTCCCCCCAGCGATTCGATCACCTTATTGACGACGCCGCCGTCCGTGGACAGCAGATTCACTAGTAAACCGCCAAGAATGACCCATGAAATGAAGTGCGGCAGGTAGATGACGGTCTGCACCGTCCGTTTGAACACCCGATTCATGATCTCGTGCAGCAGAAGCGCTACGACGATCGGAGCCGGAAAGCCGAAGACGAGCCGGTAAAAGCTGATGACGACCGTATTCCAGAACACCGACCAAAACTTATCGAGCTCGAACAAATACGTAAAATGCTTCGTCCCGACCCACGGGCTGCCCAAAATACCTTTCGTAATATTAAAATCCTTGAACGCGATGATCGCCCCGTACATCGGGTAATAATGAAAGACCGCATAAAAAACGAGCGCAGGCAGCAGCATCAAATACAGGTAACGATTTGCGCGGACGTACTGCCAAACCTTGCCGAAAGCCATCGTGTCGAGCCCCCTTTTTCAACTTGCGCATGTGTCGCGATACCGGCTATTCCGCCGTTTTGGAAACGCTTCAGCATGCCGGCAAGCAGTCGATCCCAGCTGACAGATACCGTAAACCGCCATATCTAAAGCGTATTTTCAGCATACGAAGGGCGGGAACGACCGACAAGATTCGGAATCGGAAAACGGTTTCATTATCGGATTTCAGCCAGGTATCATTTTCTCGGATTGGCATCAAATGCGGAGAAACGGCCGGTTTTGGGGTGGAGATACCGCCTTATGTCATTTACAAAAATAACGATTGACAAAAAATAGGGGCTCGAATAGAATATGTATTATACGAATAAGTTAGTTAGTTATATAAAGTAAGTTAATAATGGGAGGTAGTTTCCAATGGCAAACACGAAATGGGCAGTCGATCCTACGCACAGCAGTCTTGATTTCTCCGTTAAGCACATGATGATCGCCAAAGTAAAAGGCACGTTCCATGCATTCGAAGCACAAATCGAAGCTGACCCTAGCGATCTGACGTCCGCCTCCATCCGCTTTGACATCGACTTGAACAGCATCGATACGAAGAACAGCGACCGCGACGCGCATCTGCGTTCCGCCGATTTCTTCGAAATCGAAAAATATCCGAAGCTGACGTTCGTTGCGACTTCGATCGAGAAATCCGGAAACGGCGAATACGACGTTACCGGCGATGTTTCGCTACACGGCGTTACGCGCTCCGAAACGTTCTCCGTTTCGTTCGAAGGCGCAGGCAAAGATCCTTGGGGCAACGAAAAAGCGGGCTTCAGCGCAACGGGCAGCCTCAAACGGAGCGACTACGGCCTCACGTACAACGCTGTGCTTGAAACCGGCGGCGTATTGATCGGCGACGAAGTGAAAATTTCGATCGAAATCGAAGCAGCCAAGCAAGCGTAAGCATCAATAATGAAAAACGGCATCGCTGGAGCAGTCCAGCCGATGCCGTTTTCTTTTATTTTGGGTGCGCCGGAGCATACTAACAGGCAAAGGAGGCTGGTCATGAACGAGGATTCGGTTGTGCAACGCAACGGCCTTTCAAACCGGCATATAGGCTCGGAAATAGCGGACTTTGGGGGCGTTATGATGGAGCCGATGCCGGGACAGAGGGGCTTTGCGGATTTTGAGGGCGTTATGATGGAGCCGATGCCGGGACAGAGGGGCTTTGCGGATTTTGAGGGCGTTATTCCGACCCTTCCAGCACGTCTATGCGGAATTCGCCTCGGATAAGACCCTCATAGTCCGCTATATGCTCCGTCACTCGCGAGACGGTCTTTTTAACGCCTCGAAAATCCTTTATTTCGGTAAGAGGGCTGATCGTCCCATCAGTGAAAATCGATGAGCTTGGAGCTGAAACTCGCGCCGGTAATCTTCCGCTGCCGTATCTCCCGGGGGATACACCTCCATTTCGGGCGCCCCTGGATTGCTCGTCTCCCGAAAAATATGCTGGCTCAGACAGTGCGGCGAACCGTGTCTCACTGCGTTGCCCGCCGGCGAAATCCCTCCCTGTCCTTCTCCAGCGAACGGAGCAGCTTCGTCCTTAAGCCTTCGTACCACGGCGGCGCATCCGGCACGCCATCGCTGTCCTCCAGAGCATGCAGAACACGTGCAAATCCGTACAAGCCGGAGAACCGCTCAAAATACGGAGCTAGCGCCAACTGCCCCTCTTCTAGCTCCTTAACGCTGCGATAGCCTTCCAAAAATGCTTCGGCGGCCGAGTCGGCTTCTTCCTGTCCGGAGTCGGCAATGTCCCTCAGCGTCGATACGACGTCCATGGCAAACCAGTGAACCATCGCATCGTCAAAATCGATGGCGGTGAATTCCCCCGTCGCTTCATCCAGGAAAACGTTATCCCGCTCGAAATCGTAATGAATATGGCCGTATTGCCCGGGTGTTTGAGGCAGCTTTTCCAAACGGTCGTTCAACCGGACCCACTCGGCGATCGCGTCCGTTTCATTCGGGTGCTGCCGCAATACGCTGCTTATGAAAGCCATCGCATCCTTCCAGCTGCCGCGTCCCGCTCCTTTCGGCTCGAACGTCATGGACGATCGGTGCAGCGACGCCAGCGACACCCCCCACCGTCCATAATCGGCCGCGGCCAGCTTGCAGCGGTCCAGCCTTATCCCTTTTGCTTCCTCGAACGCTACCGCATAGTAAATGCCGTGAGCCGTCGGAACCTGTTCGATCAGCTCGCCGCGGTTTGAGGCAACAGGCTTCACGGCAGCATAGCCGTCGTTCCGCAGGTGCTGCATAAATTCGAGCTCCGCCTCGATTTGACCGGCATCGTTATCTTCTTCATGGGAAAAACGTAAAAAATACGTCTCCCCCCGGTTTTTAATCCCATAAACAAAATTCGTGCTTGCCCGCCAAAACGCCAGCGTTCCGGAATCGTGCTCCCAGAGCCGAACGGCTTCCCTAGCTGCGGCGTCCGCTTCCAGACCGCGTACCATCCTCTTCAAATTCATCATCTTCTTTACCCCCTGCGGCCGGCAAAAGGATGGCAATTCGTCAAACGGCGTCTCCCCCTGCAGGCATAGTTAGTTGCAACTCGGTTCTCATCGATCCGCCACACCCCTTCCGTTCTTGTATTCTTTAAGAGCTTACCTCGGCATGCCGCTGAAATATATTGAAAGAATCTTTATACTTAAGTTTCCCGAGCAAGCAAGGACAACCGGCTTACGCGCCCTAACCGTTATATGATGCCGTACGTTTGCCGAGACGATGAACAATCAGCGGAAATATCCTTTCTGAACCGTCAAAAAGACGAGCCGACCGAAGTCATGCTCGCCTTTATTTACGATCGCCGATCCAGCGCTCATTCCGCTTCCGATAATCGCTTGCCGATCGGCGTCATTTGCCCATCCAGCGTATACGAATTTTTCTCGCGATGATAGTCGCGCATGCCGTCTTCGCCTTTATGTTCCGCCCATTTCTTAAGCGTCTCCCGTTCGCCCGTATACGAAAAGAACGGCACCGCATAGCCGCACGACGTTTGCACCATATGGATGTCGGCTACGATCAGCTGCCGCGCGCCGGGAAGCAGCTCGAAATGCAGGATGCGTTCCTCCCATTCGGGCGTACCCGGCAGGACGACGCGTCCCGTTCCGTACAGCCGCATAATCATCGGCGGACCCTCGAACGCGCAAAACATAAACGTCACGCGCCCGTTCTCCTCGACATGCGCGCTCGTTTCGTTGCCGCTGCCGGTCAAATCCAAGTAAGCGACCTCGGACGGCGAAAAAATACGAAGCACGTCATGACCTTTCGGCGAAAGATTGACATGGCCGTCCGCCTTCAGCGGCGCCGACCCGACGAAAAACATATGCTGCTTCTTGATAAAAGCCTCATGCTCCGGAAGTATTGCCGAAAACTGTTTCCCCATTGCCGCTCACCTCTATGAATGAAAATGATTCCTGATTCCATTATATAGGAACGGGCGGCATTTCACGACATTACCCTTTCGCCTGCTTAAGTATTCCCTTGAGCGCTTCGCGGCGGCTTAATGCAGCGAGCGGCTGTGCCTCCGCGAACGCGATGACCGCGGCGGGATCGGTTTTGGCGTATTCGCGCAGCGCCCAGCCGATCGCCTTCTGGATAAAAAATTCGCGCGAGCCGAAGCCGGTTTCGATGCACCGGAACAACAGCGGCACGTCCGTCTTCTTTTTGTACTTCAGCTGAAAAAGAATCGCCGTCCTCTGCAGCCACATGTTTCCTGACGACAGCCACTTGTCGATATAAGGGACGATCAGTTCGGGATAGGCCTCGAACAGGCTCCCTACTAGAATCGAGGCGATCGCATCGACCGTATCCCACCATGATTTATCGGTTACGAGCGTTTCCAGCAGACCGATATCCTGCTTGCGAAGCTTTTTCGCTTTTTTGGCGAGCAAATCGAGCGCCAAATAGTGGTACTCCCGCTCCGGAAGCTCCCAAAGCGCAATCACCGCGTCGCACAGTTCATCGCCCTCCGGCCACCCGCACTCGGCCGCATAACCGCGGATCAGCTCTTTCCGCTTCGGCGACGGGATGCCGAGAAATCGAAACTGATGCTTCATGTAAGCCTGCATCGGACCTGCCGCCTGCACATCGGCGTTCATTCGCATCACGTTTTGCAAACCTTCCGCATAGGCATTGATCATATATGCTTTCCCCTTTCGGTTATTTCTTGAGCCTTCACGGGCATCAGCCGGACAATCTCTCTGCCGTTTCACGATACGATGCCTATTGCTCCAAACGATCGATCACACTGTTGTTGCGGTACTCCGTCGGGGTCATCCCCAGCTGCTTTTTGAACGTGCGGATCAAATTCTGCTTCTGTCCGAAGCCGCACAGCTCGGCTATTTCGTTAATGCCGCGGTCGGTGCCGCGCAGCATGCCGCATGCGCTCTTGACGCGGACATCGGTCAGCAGCTCGTGAAACGACTGTCCCGTCTCTTCCTTAAACAGCTTCGATACGTAATTGCCGTTCATATAAACATGGTCGGCGATCGTCTGCAGCGTGAGCGGCTCGGCAAAATGACCGCGGACGTACTCGATGATTTTCCGGATCAGATCGGCGTTCTTGTTCTCCCGCTTGCTCTGAATATACGCGTGCGTCTTCTCCAGCACGTCGTCGAACCAGCCGCTCATCACTTGCAGCGAGTCGAGCTTGCCGAACTCGTTATAAATATTGTATCCGGGCGCGTAGACGTCCTCGATCTGGCCGTTGATTTCCAAAATGACGGTAACGAGGCTGTGCACGATTTGCGTCAGCACCATGTTTTTGTAAGGAAAGCTCAGTTCTTCTTCTCCCTGCAGCTCGGCGATCAGCCGGTTTTTGACCGCCTTGGCGTTTTCGAGAGAGCCCGCCTTCAGCTCCTGGATCAGCTTGTCCGATTGGCTCTTATAGGCGAGAAAGCTTTTGCGGCTGAACGGTCCTCCCATCATATCCGCATACGAAATGACGCTGCCCGGTCCGGCGACGCGCTCTAGGAGCAGCATTTCCATCGCTTCGCTGAACGATACGGAAATATCGGGCGCCCGGTCGTAAAAGCCGCCGACTCCGATCGTAGCCTGCAAGCCGAACTGTTCTTCAATCGCGTCGCGAATGTGCACGGCCGCTTCCTTCGCAAAACCGATCGCCGTATCGAGGCCGCCGTCGCCGATCCGCTCAGGCACGTTGAGCACGATTGCCGTGTCGAAGCGCTGAATGCGGCCGACGACGACCCCCTTGCCGAACCGGCTGACGATTTCTTCGCACAAGGTCATGATGCCGTAGCTGAGCAGATTTTCTTCACGTTCCATTTCCTCGTCCCGGCCGCGCGCGAACGTCTCCTGCGAATAGCCTTCCTCGGCCGTACCGTCCGCAACCGCCGCCGTTTCGCGAAAAGCGAGACCCTTGTGCCGCAGCACCAGGACGACGAAGCGCTCCGGATCGACGTTCAAGCCGTAATACTGCATCTGCCGCACGATATCGTGCGTGTCCTTCTGCTGGCCGATGAGCAGGCTGAGCAGAAAATGGTTTTTGAGCACCATTTCATTTTGCCGGAACCGTTCCTGGAATTCCTCGTTCTGCCCGACCAGAAAACGAAAAGAATCGGCGATGTAGCTGAATTCGTCCCGCTGCCCGGACGGCGGCGGAAGCTTGCCGAACTGCCCCTCCACAGCCCGAAGCATGCGGCGGATCGGCGTATAATGGCGGCCCGAAACGATAGAGACGAGAAGGAGCCCGACGGCGAGGCAAATGCCGGAAACGGTCAGCGTCATCTTGAGGACGACGCTCGATTTCTGGAATACCTCGCTGGCCGGATTCAGCGTCACGTAGCGCCAGCCGTTGAAATCGGACGTAATATACGAAACGAACGTGGAGACCCCGGCCATATCGACGATCATGTAGCCCGATTTGCTTTCGTCCATCCTGTGGTCCTCGGCCGGCTCAAAACGGTTGAACAGCATGCTTTTGTCCTTATAGGAAAGCACCTGTCCGTCCTTGTTCAGCACCGCCACATTGCCCAGCTTGCTGTTGTTGATGTTAACGACCGCATCGTACAGCAGATCCTCCTTGATGTTCAGAAGCAGCGCGCCAGACTTCGGGTATTCGTTGATCGGGACGCTCATCAAGAAGCTGATCAAATTCTCCTGCTTGCCGGTAACGCTGCCGACGGTTCTCGTATCGAGCCACCTATTCGGCGCCTTACTATCCAGGAACCCGCGAACCTCATCCTCAAAGCGGGAGCCGGCCAGCACATCGACGCCGCCGTTCGAAATGCTTTTGCCGTTCTTGACGTTGTACAAGTAAATGGAATGAATGTAGCTCGAGGATACCAGCTTGTCCCCGAACAAGACATTGACATTCTGCATAAAATCGTAGCTTTCCCTCTGATCCCATGGCAGCCAGACCGCCCGCTGCACATCCTTATTGATCGCAAGGGACAATGCCATTTGCTCGGTTTCGCGCAGAAAAAGCTCGATCATGTTTTTGGTTTGCCCGAGCAGCTCGGTGTTCGCTTGGAACACTTCCTCCTTCAGCGTCTGGTTGACGTAACGGTAAACGAGGGTACCGGTTGAAAGCGTTATCAAAATAACGGCGGCCGTCAGCTGCAGCAGCAGTTTCATAAAGGCTGTTCTTCTCACGATTGTTCATCCCTCTTGTGTATAAGGTAAGCTTCGCCGCTCTATTATACCACGGTTCGCCGTCATGGGCGGCCCGGAATGATTTAACGGCTTCTTGCGCGAAACTCGGTCGGGGACATGCCGTTCGTTTGCTTGAACGTTTTACTGAAATGGTATTCGTCCGGATACCCGCAGGATGACGCGATTTCCTTCATCGGAGCATTCGTATGCTGCAAATACCGGCAGGCATGCTCGTTGCGGATGCGGCTCAAATAGCCCTTCGGCGTGATGCCCAGCCTCTCGCCGAACAGCTTACGGATATACGAGCCGGAAATGCCGTGCCGGCGCGCCAGCTGATGCAGTTTGATGTCCTCGTTGTAGTGCCGCTCCAGGTATGTTTTTACGGCGTCGAAGGCAGCCGGCGGGGCACCGTTCTCTTGCCCGTTTCCGGCATAGAGAAGCAGCGCGTCGAGCAGCTCGAGCATGTTACGCTGCACGGCTAAACCGCCGCTGTCGGGACCGGGCACCCATTCCTTCACGACGGTCCGGAACATGGCCGACAATCGCTTGTCTTCATCGATGGAGCATCTGCGCAAAAAAGGCAAAGCAAGCTCCTCCGTCCGTCCCGGCATTTCCCAGCCCTCGGCTTCCCGCCGGACGGCCAGCAGATCGGTGACGATCATCGTCATTTGCAGCGGCCTTTCGGCATCCGTGAACATTTCCATCTCCAGACCCGGCTTCAAATAAACGGCCGTTCCTCCTTCCACCTCGAAGACGCCGGCTTGCGTTACAAAGGTGCCTCTTCCCTCGTGGATGTAGTAGAAGCTGTGCGCCCGAACGTTGCGCCTGCAATCCGTCCAGCCCGGGAACGTCGGCTTGGCGGCCGCCCAAAGCAAATGAAAAACCGCATAGCCGGGCCGGCCGGACTTATCGAACGCTGTAGTCATTTTTAACAACCCGCCTTTTCCTTTCAGCTAGAAACGTTAAGAGTAGTATACCAAACGGTGGAGCGTTTTTGACAAATCGCGGTGCTGTTTTTGCCATTCCTGATATCGCATGGGGAGTGGTACACTTCGGGTATCGGAAGCGGGAGCACCGGAAAGCATGCTGCTAGACAAAGGCGATGCGTCACCGCAGTTGATCAAGCTATCCCTTTTTGCTTGATTCCCGGCAGCCGCTTACCCACTAACTGAGATTGCTGATCGGCTGAGGTGACCGACTGGCTTCGGCAGCCTATCGACTGCGAGGGCCCGCTAACTGCGGCGGTTCACCAACTGCGGTAACCCTCAAACGAAGGCGGCTGATCGGTTGCGAGGTCCCGCTAACTTGCGGCGGTTCACCAACTGCGGTAACCCACTAACGAAGGCGGCTGATCGACTGCCGATGGCCCGCTAACTGCGGCAGTTCACCAACTGCGGTAACCCTCAAACGAAGGCGGCTGATCGACTGGTACCGACCTTTGCAATAGCGGACTTTGGAGGCGTTATCGGCTGCCTAATACCAAAATGGCGAGCATTAGCGGATTTCGGAGTGCTTATTCCGGCGAATTCCATCATTAACGAGCTGTGGAGGCTGGGATAGCGCCTTCAAAAACCGTTAAAATACTTTCCCATACTGTACTCAGGAAAGTAAAGACTCGAAAATCCGTTATTTTGGGAATCTTCGATGCCTGCCTCGGCTGAGGTTTGCATAATGCAGTCACAGAAAAATTAAAGTCGGGACGGTGACCTTGATGATATCCAAAGAAAACCGCGAGCAAGCTTGGCTGAACGACCGGATCGACCATATGCCATGGCTGGCCATGACCGAGGCGCAAAAAGCGGAGCAAGCGGAATGGCAGTCTTTCCTCGCTTCCAAGAGCGACGCCGTCTTCGGCACGGGCTGTTTCGTTTCGCCGAATGCGCATGTTTATGCCGACCGGCTGCGGATGGGCGACCGCAGCTACATTGCGGCGAACGCTACGGTGCGGGGCCCCCGCATCGAGATGGGCGCCGATTGCACGCTGAATCCGTTCGCCGCGCTGGCCGGCCTGGTTACGCTCGGCGACGGCGTGCGTATCGGCACGCACGTCAGCATATTCGGCTTCAATCACGGCTACGCCGAGATCGAAAGGCCGATCTTCCGGCAGCCGTGCACGCATGTCGGCATTCGCATCGGCGACGACGTATGGATCGGTGCGAATGCGGTCATCGTCGACGGCGTAACCGTCGGCGCGCACAGCATCATCGCCGGAGGCGCGGTCGTCACGAAGGACGTGCCGCCCTACAGCATCGTCGGCGGCAATCCGGCGCGGCTTCTCCGCAGCCGGCTGGACGGCGTGGCGGCGAGCGAGGAGCGCAGCGGGCAGAGCGTGGCGGCGGCGAGTGAGGAGCTCGGTGGGCGGAGCTCGGCGGCGGCGGCGGGCGAGGAGCGCAGCGGGCAGAGCGTGGCGGCAGCGGCAAGCGAGAAGCTCGGCGGGCGGTGCGCGGCGGCGGCGGCAGGCGAGGCGGGCGCAGCCGCTCAGGCGAGCGCAGGCCGCGATGCGGCGGTGCGGGCGAGCGCCGACACGGCCTCAAGCGAGCGAGCGGCGCTCGCCGAGCGGCTGCGCGAGTTCGGCGCGGAGGACGCTGCGCAGCTGCCGGCGCTTCTGGCGCGCTGCCTCGCGGACGAAGGCGGCGAGCTGCATTACCGCAACCGCCCGGACTCCGAACGTACCGTTCGGGCATGGTGCGATGCGGTCGAGCTCGCCGCGATGTTCGGCCAGCTGCCGCCGGGCTTCAGCCGCGAAGAGCTCGTCGCGCGGCTGCAGGGCTTCCAGGATCCGGCCACCGGACTGCTGCCGGATCCCTGGAAGCTGCCGGATGAGCGGACGAACGATCCGGCGCGAATGTCGGACCACCTGTCACGTTATCATATATTGGCGGTCGGCTATGCGCTTGAGACGCTTGGCGCAGCGTTCCTCCATCCGATTCGGGTTATCGAGGAGATGCCGGCGGAGGCGCTGTACCGTCAGCTGGAGCAGCTGCCATGGGAAACGAATGCCTGGGGCTGCGGCGACTGGATCGACGCCTACGCGACAGGCCTGTACTTCAACCGCAAGCAGTTCGGGTCGCAGCAGGCGCCTGACGCCTTGTTCGGATGGCTGCTCCTGCATGCCGACCGGTATACCGGCCTTTGGGGCAAGCCGACTGCGAAGGAGCAGTGGCTGCAGCCTGTCAACGGCTTCTATCGTCTGACGCGCGCCACCTACGCGCAATTCGGCGTCCCGCTGCCTTATCCGCAAATGACAATCGATACGGTGCTAGCGCACACCCGCAACGCCGCCTTCTTCCGGCCGGATCTGGGCAACGCCTGCAATGTGCTCGACGTCATCCACCCTCTGTGGCTCTGCCTAAAGCAGACCGACTACCGCCGGCCTGAAATCGAGCAATGGGCGGCTGGCCAGATTGACCGCATATTGTCGCGCTGGGTTCCCGGGGAAGGCTTCAGCTTCCCGCTCGAGCATACGGAAGCGCCGGGGCTGCAGGGCAGCGAAATGTGGCTGTCCATCCTGTATCTGCTTGCGGATGTATGCGGGCTTAGCGGCAGCCTCGGCTACAAACCTCGCGGCGTTCACCGCATAGAGGTTCCGATGCCGCTGATCGGTTAAGCAAGTAAGAAAGGCAGCCTCCGCGAACGATTGCTCGTTAGCGGGGGCTGCCTCTTCTCTTTCTTGCAGAAATCGATCGGCTAGCCGGAGGGAATTCCGGACGATCGCCCTTTACTTCGGTGCGCGCAGCAAGCGCATCCCGTTCGCGATGACGAGCAGCGAGCTTCCGGTGTCGGCCAGCACGGCCAGCCATAGCGACGAATGCCCCAAGGCGATCAGCGCCAGGAAAACGGCCTTGACGAGCAGCGAGAAGGCGATGTTCTGCTTGATCACGCGCAGCGCCTTCCTGCTCATGCTTACGGCTTCGGGGAGCTTGCCGAGATCGTCGCCCATAAGCGCCACATCCGCCGTCTCGAGGGCCGTGTCCGTCCCGGCCGCGCCCATGGCGATGCCGACGGTTGCCGAAGCGAGAGCCGGCGTATCGTTGACCCCGTCGCCGACCATCGCCACTCCGTTATGCCGCTCCAGCAGCTCGCGGATCGCCGTCACTTTATCCTGCGGCAGCAGCTCCGCCCGGTAGTCGATGCCGCCGAGCTGCCCGGCCACATTGCGCGCCGTACCCGCATTATCGCCGGTCAGCATGACGATGCGTCCGATGCCCGCTTCACGCAGCCGGCCGATCGTCTCCGCGCTGTTCGCCCGCACCGTGTCGGCAACGGCCAGCAGCGCTTCCGCTCGTTCTTCCGACGCCAGCAGCATGACGGTTTGACCGGCATCCTGAAGCGCCGCGATCCGTTCGGCCTCATAGTCCGGCGAAAGTCCGAGCTCCTGCCGGACCCAGCGCGGATTGCCGATCCGATACGTCCTTCCGCCGACGAGCGCGACCGCCCCGTCTCCCGGCACGGCGCGGAATTCGCCGCTCCCCGGCACATTCAGCCCCTCCTCCAGCGCTTTTCGCACGATCGCCTTCGCCAGCGGATGCTCCGAGTACCGCTCTACCGCTGCCGCCAGCGCCAGGAGCTCTCCTTCCGCTTGATCGTGCAAGGGATAGATGCCCGTTACCTGCGGTTTGCCCTCCGTTAGCGTTCCGGTCTTATCGAAGGCAATGGCGGAAATCGCGCCAAGCCGTTCCAAATGCGCTCCGCCTTTGATCAGAATGCCGGTTCTAGCCGCCCGGCCGATCGCCGATACGATCGTAACCGGGGTGGAAATGACGAGCGCGCAAGGACAGGATACGACCAGCATCATGAGCGCTTTGTAAAACCAATCCTGGAACGATCCGCCGAGCAGCAGAGGAGGAATGATTGCGATGACCGCCGCGATGGCGATGACCGCCGGCGTGTATATTTTGGCGAATCGGTCTACGAACCGCTGCGACGGCGCCTTTTGCGCCTGCGCCTCCTCCACCATGTGCACGATACGAGCCAGCGTGTTGTCGTTCGCAAGCTTCGTCACTTCCACCTCAAGCGCGCCGTATTCGTTGATCGTTCCCGCGAAAACGGCGTCACCCGCGCCTTTCTCGACGGGCAGCGATTCTCCCGTGATCGGCGCTTCGTTTACCGCGGAACGCCCGCTGACGACCGTACCGTCCATGGCCAGCTTCTCGCCAGGCTTAACGATCATGACGTCGCCTACGACGATGTCGTCGACGGACATGCTCGACTCCCGTTCGCCCCTGCGTATGCGGGCTTCATTCGGCGCAAGCTCCATGAGGCCGCGAATCGACCGGCGCGTCCGGTCCATCGTGAGCGCCTCCAGCGTCTCGCCGAGCGAGAACAAGGCGACGACCGCAGCGCCCTCCGCCCATTCGCCGATCGCGGCCGCTCCTATCGCGGCAATCGTCATCAGCAGATCCATGCCGATCGTGCCCGACTTCAGCCCGTATAGACCGCTCTTCGCGATCCGGTAACCGCCGGCGACGATTGCCGCCGCATACAGGATGTTCGGCAATGCATCCGGACCCGCTCCGGTCAGCGCCAGCAGCCAGCCCGCCGCAAACAGCGCTCCTGCAATCGCGGTTCCGGCCGCTTTCCGGTTTTTGCGCCAGAACGACGCTTCGCGATCCGCAGCGGGAACGTTTCTGCCCTTTTGCTCATACGCTGCGTAACCGGCCTGCTTCACCGTTTGGACGATCGCCTCGGCCGCTTTGCCGCCGTGCTCCACCGTCATTTTGGCGGCGCCGAAATTGACGGTTACCCGCGCAACGCCGCCCAGCGCGCCGACGCGCTTCTCCAGCCCGCGTGCGCAATCGGCGCAATCCATGCCGTCGATGCGGAACACGCTGACGGTACCTTCAGCTCCGCCGGCCCCCGCCAAGCCGGGCAGGGCTATGCCGTTCTCCGCCGCACATGCAACGTCGTCAGATGCCGCATGTCTGCCAGCGTCATGATCGCAGCATCCGCAAGCGGGCTTTTCCTTATGATGACTCCGTTCTTCCCCTGCGTCATGAACATGCGGATGACTATGCGGCCCGCAGCAGGAGTCCTGCGCCGAAACGAGGCGATTTTCGCGCTCCCCATTATGACTATAGGCATGAGTATGGCTATGATCGGCATGGTTATGGTTATGATCATCACTGCTGTTGCCATGGCTGTGACCGTGATCGTGGCTATGATTACATGTCGAGCCGTGACTATGTTCGCGTTGGCCGGCGTCGTGCTCTTCGCTGCAGCCATGAGCATGGCTATGCTCGTGATCATGACCGCAAGTCGAGCCGCGGTTAGGCCCGCCTTCTTTTGCATGACTAGGAGTATGCTTGTGCTTGGCGGCGGAATCGCTGCCTTGAGAAGGTTTAGAAGCCATTTTGAGCCGCTCCTTATATATGATTATATATTCATACGTTTGCTCCATCATATGCCTCATACGCAAATTTTGTCAATCATACATGAACAAATATTCATGTATTTATTTCCCCGATACATGCCAAAAAGCGGCACGCCGCAGCGTACCGCTTACCCTTTCATCGCCTTCCATCCTAAACGTTCCCACCGGCAACCATCTTTATTCATGCTTTAAATGCTGGAGCGTCTGCACGAAGATTTGTTCGATATGGCCGTCATCGAGCGAATAGTATACCGTCTTCCCTGCTTTCCGCCGTTTGACGATACGCAAATTGCGCAAATACCGAAGCTGGTGCGATACCGCCGATTGCCCCATCTCCAGCACGACGGACAGATCATGCACGCACAGCTCCTTTTGCAGCAGCGCATAAATGATCTTGACGCGGGTCGGGTCGCCGAGCGCCTTGAACAGTTCCGCCAAGCCGCCGGCCGTGTCGTCGGCGATCATTTTGCCTCTGACCTCGACCGCGTCCGCCGAGCCTCCGCACGAATCGTCGCATTGATCCTGCACCGTTTTATCCAAGCTTACACCGCCTCTACTACAACCATTGTCCCCATTATATAGAATAACGGCGAGCGCCGTCCACTCGCCTCCGCCCCGGCTACCCAATAGAAAGAAGTTCAACTACAATATTAGCAAGTCTTGCAGCCTCAGGCGGAATGCTCGGCAGAACGTCCAGGCGCCGCTCCTATGTAGATGGCACGCTTGACGAGAACCGTTTTTTCGTGCGGAGGTGGAGGATGAAGTCACTTCTGCCAAGCCGCAATATGGCGGTAAGGCTGGCTTACTGCTGCAGTCCGATATTTTCCAGCTGGGTTACCAACATGTACCGGCAAACGGACATGTTACCCGTCCTGAAGGAAGCTTACGGCGATCCGATGTACGATGAGCCCCAGCCTTTTTACGCGGGCCAGCAGACGCGCCGGTTTTTCGTGGAGATCGCCGAGAAGACGCCCGCCGTCTTCTTCTCCGACGACTTTCGGGCGCTGCGGGGAATCGCCGGACTGGAAATATACAAGGCGGTGAAGGGGGTCATTTCGCCGGAAGCCGCATTGCAGCAGATGGAAACGAAGATGAACGAGTACCGGAAGAAAAAATAACACTATATCCCGAAAAAACGAAAAGACTGCCCGGCAGGCTGTTACACCTGGGGCAGTCTTTTTGCTTGGGCCGGTTAAACGACCCAATATGAAGATAATAAGGGATTTCGGAGGCGTTATGACGAAACGTGCATCGAACGAAAGAAGCTTAACGGATTTTGAGGGCGTTATTCCGGTGGTCCCAGCCCATGAACGAGGGATTTGACCCCGATAAGACCCTCAAAGTCCGCTAAGTGCTCTTTCGTCCGCCAAACCGATCTTATAACGCCTCGAAAACCCGTTATTTCTGCATAATCAGACGCGAGATTCACTTTGAACCGTACATACCGCCAGCCATCTATGCCGACTGACTTGTATCGTCTAAATACAGCCAGACTAACCGAGTCTCCCGTCTAGTACAAAGACAAAGAGATCTTGCCGATCAGCCGGGTTCCGCCTTCGAACTTCTCATAGACGGCGAGTTTCGGACCGTTGATTAGCGCAGACAGATCGGGAATCGCATTAAGCGCCACGGACATTTTGTTCGTCTGGCCGCTTTCCAGCGCCGCCAACGTGCCCGTGCCGGTCGTCTGCGGTTTCTCCAGCGCATACTCCCATGTTTTGACGGCCGTATTGTTGTTGTCCTGCAGCACGAGCTGAATCGAACGGTTCTTGGTTGCGCCGTTGATCCCGCTCTGCCCTTCCTGCGTGTAGTCGAAGGACAGCTCGTATGTAGCGTTGGCGTTCAACAGCAGCTTCGCGTTCTGCAGCGTAATCGCGTACGGATAGAGCGACGCCTTGCTGATTTGTCCGCCGGCCGTACCCGTTTCCGGAGAAACGGCGAACGCATAGCTTTGCGGGTTCGTGAACGTATCGGCGTCGATTTTGGAGCCGAACACCATGTTCCAGCCATCCGTGCTTACGCCGGCAGGAAGCGTCGTCCACAAAGTCGTCAGCTCTTGGCCTTCCTTGGCGAGCTTGGTTGTATCTTCCGTAGCCTTAAGCGTCCAAACGTTGCCGTTGGCATCGGCCGCATAGCCTGCATAAGGAACGACGGAGCCGTTGCGGGTCGCTTTGTTCGTTTGCAAAATGCGGACCGCCATCATTTTTTGCGTGCCGACGTCGTAAATTTTGCTTTCCACAACCTTGCCTGTCGACAGCTGGCCGGCCTTGTTGATCATCCATTCGCCGCTTAAGCTTGCCTCCGCCGGCCCGGACAGCTTAGCGCTGAACGGAAGCTCGATCCACTCCGTCTTCGCCGCCGGAGTCGTTTTGGTATCGTTCGCGCCGAGGTAGACAGAGCCGCCGGAGGACAGCGCAGTATCGTAAGGAATTTTCGTATACACGTAAACCGTCGTAGCCTGCCCCGGATTCAGCAGGGGCGAGCTTTGCAGATAAATCGCTTTGCCGGACGCATCGTAAGAACCGATATGCAGACCGCCGTACAAGGCGTTTGCCGCAGGCAAGGTAACCACTTTGCTGTCGTTGTTCCGCACCTCGATCTCGCTCATGACGACGTCGTCTCCCGTTTCGGTCAACAGCCGGTAGGTCGAGTTCACTTTAAAAGCAAGCCGCCCTACGGATGTGTACACACCGTCGGACGATGAGCCGGAGGAGCCGGTTCCGGATGGAACCTCGGTTACGTTGACCGGCAGCGAGGCCGTGGCCGACGCCTTCTCCCATACGACGAACTGGATGCTCGATGCGTCTACGCCTTTAGGCAGCGTACCGGTAAACGAGTAGGTCGTGCTTTCCCCGCCGGCCAAATACGCCGGATGCGATCCGGCCGCGTTGTCGGCGGCGGCTGCGGACAGAGTGCTTTGGGATATCTGGTAGCCCGCGCTTATGCTCGGCACCGGGAGTACGCCGGCCGTTTCGTTCTTCAGCGTGAAGATGCCCGTCACCTGCGTGCCTTCCGACATCGGAACGACCGTAAACCGCTCCGTCACCATCGACAACGCGCTGCCGCCGACGCTCGGGTAAGCGATCGTGTCGCCCGCCTTCGTTTGCTTCATGGAGCCGGACAAATTCATCGTCCCGAGCACTTCCGCATCCGTATCGGCGGATGCCGCCGTCGAGGCAGACGAGGATCCGCCGGCAGCGCCCGTTCCGCTGCTGCCGGTCTGGGAAGAACCGTTCCCACCGGTGCCCGAGGCCGCTGTGCCGGCCTTCTTGATCAGCTCCAGCAAAAGCGGCTCGTTCGCCGTTCCGTCCCCGAGCGGGAGCTGCAGCACGAGCATGCTGCGCTGGTGCGGCAGCAGCGTTTTGTCCGCGCCCGTCACCGACGACAAAGCATACGTCAGCCCCTCCGTATCCTTCATGTCGAACGACAGCTCGCTCGGCAGCTTGAGGCTGCTGGAGCTGAGATTTTCCGCGATCACGTTCGCGTACAAATACCAGCTCCCGTTAACAAACGCCTTATACCCGTTCGCCAGCTCGAAGGAAACGATCGCGTCGTCAGGCTGCGATGCGTTCACATCCTGCAAATTTACGACGATCTGCCCTTTTTGCGACTGATCGACCGGGACGGCCGCCACAGACAGCATGCCTAGATCGCGCATGTAGGAAGCTTGGCTGGAATCCCATGCGAAAATGTCGACCTTCAGCTGATCCGGCGCGATGTTCTTCGGTATGGAAGCGATATATTTGTATTTGGAGGAGCTTCCCGCCGAAACGCGCGCTTGCGACCGCTCGGTCAGCTGCGCGGAGTAGCTGTTTCCGTTCGTATCGACGAGACGCACGCCGTAGCCGTTATAATCGAACGTCGACTGCGAGCCGTTGACCAGCTCGATGCCGAACCGTACGGTTTGATCGTCGGCGCCCGGCGACAACGCCACGTTGTCCAGCGTAAAATAAATGTCGCTCGACACGAACACGCCTTCCTTCCCGGCAAATACCGCCGGCGTGGCAAGCGGAGCCGCGGTGGAAGCGAGCAGCGTCATGGCAACGGATAGTCGAATGAATAAAGTTCGTCTTTTTACCACTGATGTATCCTCCTCAAACTTTTCGCAGGAAAAGTTACTTCGTAAGCGGCAAGCCTGCCGCTACATGAGCCCGCAAAGGGAAGGGAAGCTCCGAAACGTGTTCCTCTTCCTCCGCCTTTGCATGGAACTCCGAAACGGTTACCCAAAGAAATAGAAGCCCGGCAACCCCGTCTCAATCGGTGCGAAGCGCATCGATCGGACGCAGCTTGGAAGCCTTGTTCGCCGGATACAAGCCGAATATGACACCGACAAGCACCGAGAACAGGAAGGCGTATAGCCCGACATCCAACGAGATTTTGGTCGTTTGGCTCGGGTTGAAATGAGGCCAGGCGAACGCTAGCGCGATACCGCCCAGCAAGCCGATCAGCCCGCCGAGTCCGCTGATCACCGACGCTTCCACTAGAAACTGAATCAGGATATTCCTGCGCTTGGCGCCGATCGATTTGCGGATGCCGATTTCCCTCGTCCGTTCGCTGACCGTAACCATCATGATGTTCATGATCCCGATGCCGCCGACAAGCAGCGATATGCAGGCTACGCTGATCAATTGATTGGTCAAGGAGCTTGACGCTTCCTTCCGCGCGTTCATCAGCTCATCCTGATTGACGACCCGGTAGCCGTCGCTGCTCTTGAACTTCGTCGTCAAGTACGCTTCGATCGTCGCCTGGGCTGCGGCAATATTGTCCTTGTCGGCCGCTTCGATATTGAGCGTACGAATGCTGCCAAGCTTAAAGTCGCGCTGCGCGCTGATCAAGGGCAGAAAAATCGAGTTGTCGACGGACGTTCCCGTCGAATTCGAGCCTTTGGTTTTCGTCTTGCCGACGATGGTGTACACGACGCCGTCGATATTGATTTCTTCGCCGACCGGGTTGAGCGACCCGAATAAATCCTGGGCTACGGTACTGCCGACTATCGCCACTTGGCTGCGGTTCTCCACGTCGGCCGGCGTAATGAAGCGGCCCGTTTCCATCTCCGCCTTCATGACGTCCAAGTACCGGTCGTTCGTGCCGATGACCGTATACGTCTTCTTGGTGCGGTCGTATTTGACGTTCGCGCCCGCTTTGTTGATCGTCGGCGCGAAAGCGGCAAACTCCGGCAGCTGCTCGATCTGCATCAGCTCGTTGTAATCGAGCTGCTGGGCGCGTCCGTTGCCGAGCAGGTTGACGACGATCAGGTTCGTTCCGAGACTTTCATACTGCTTCTCGATCTGAGCGGACGTCCCTTGTCCGATCGCGACCAGCGTAATGACGGACGCTACCCCGATAATAACGCCCAGCATCGTAAGAATCGTCCGCATCGGGTTGGAGATGACCGTTCGCATCGCCATGCCGAATAGCTCTAGCACGTTCACGCGATCACCACCTCTTGCCTGGACGAAGCGGGAGCGGGGGCAGGCGCCGGCGAATGGCGTTCGTCGCTGACGATATTGCCGTCACGAATCGAGATGACGCGCCGGGCATTGGCCGCAATGTGCAGATCGTGGGTAATCAGCACGATCGTGTTGCCCGCCTCGTTCAGCTGCAGCATGAGCTCCATCACCTCGGCTCCGGTTTTCGTATCGAGCGCGCCCGTCGGCTCGTCGGCGAGAAGCAGGGAAGGCGAGCCCGCCAGCGCCCTGGCGATCGCAACGCGCTGCTGCTGGCCGCCGGAAAGCTCGCTCGGCTTATGGCCTCCGCGCCCGCCCATGCCGAGCGATTCCAGCATGGCGAGCGCTTTTTCCCGCCGCATTTTCTTCGGCATGCCGGAATAGATCAGCGGCAGCTCGACATTCTCCACGGCGGTCAGCCGCGGCAGCAAATTAAACTGCTGAAAAATAAATCCGATCTTCTTGTTTCTGAGCTCCGCGAGCTGATCTTCCTTCATCCGCTCGGTTTCTACGCCGTCCAGCGTATACGTGCCGGTGGTCGGGACGTCCAGTAGCCCGATCATGTTCATCAGCGTCGATTTGCCGGAGCCGCTGGGGCCGACGATGCCGACGAAATCTCCCTTGGCTACGTTCAAGGAGATGCCTTTCAGAATCGGCAGCTCTTCGCTTCCCCGGTAGTATATTTTTTTGACGTCCTGCAAGACGATCATGTCCATAAGGATCCTCTCCTTCCCAATCCTTAACGGCCGGCTCCGCCGCCACCTGCTCCACCGGTACCGCCGCCTTGGCCACCGTTTCTTGCTCCTTGGCCGCCAGCTCCCCCTGCTGCTCCGCCAACGTTGTCCCTTTGTATTTGCACGGCTCCCGTTCCGCCTCCTGCGCCTCCCGCACCGCCGAAGTTTGCGCCGCCTTGACCGCCTTGGAATCCGCCGCTGTTGATAAACTGCTGGCGCAAACGCTCCGCGTCCGTTTGGCTCAAATTCGTCGATTGCCGGACAGGAATGACAACCTGATCGCCTTCCTTGAGTCCTTCGGTTACCTCGATCGCCGTTTTGCTGCGAATGCCCACTTTGATTTCATGCTGCTCTTCGACTGTTCCGTCGGCTTTTTTGAGCTTCACGAAACGTTTTCCTTGCGCCTGCTGCATCGCATCGAGCGGAATCGTAATAATATCCGTTTTGTTTTGGATCAAAATTTCGCCTGTCGCCGTCATCCCGACCTTAAGCGCGCTGTTCGGATCGGCGTTCTTCACGAGCACCACCGCTTGGTAATTGGTAACGCCGTTCGTCGTCGTACCGACTGTCGACACCTGTCCGACTTCGCCTTCGAGCGATCTTCCGGAGAGAGCATCCACTTTCACCGACGCCTTCATTCCCGCCTTAATGTTCGGCAAGTCGAGCTCGTCGACCTGAATCGGCAGCTGCATCGTATCCAGGCTTGCCACTGCCCCGAACTGCGTGCCGGAGGCCACCTTGGCTCCTACCGGATAGTTGTTGAGCACGTTCGCTTTCTGGTTGGCAAAGTCGGAAGAAAATACGCCGTCGAACGGTGCCGTTACCTTCAAGGCGTCCACTTTCTGCTGGTTGTCCGCAACCGTAAGCTTCTGCCGCTCGATTTGCGACTGCTTGTTCTTGATTTGGGTCGGGAGCGTATCGTTTCCGAGAACCGCAATGACATCGCCTTTGCGGACGGTGCTGCCGCTTTTGGCGTTCAGCTGCTTGATCGTACCGCCGGCCTCGGCCAAGATCGGCTCCACCTTGGCGTAATCCAGCGTGCCTTTTTCCTTCGATTCGACGCTGCGTCCGCCGATGGCGGCCGTGGCGTTCAATTTCAGCCCTGAAGTCAAAGTACCGTCGTTTGAGAGCGAGATGTCTACGTCCAGCATTTTATTGCCTTTCGTATCCGGCCGCGGATCGCTCCCTACCGATTGTACGGTAGCGCTCTTCGTCAGCATGTAGCCGTCGATCGCCACCTCCAGGGTATCCCCCTTATGCAACTGCACGGCATCCTCTAACAGGAAAGGAACCTTCGCGGTAAACGTCGACGAATCGGAAACCGTTCCGATTTGCGCGCCTTTCTGCACATTGGAGCCTGCCGCGATATTGCCGGACAGCGTCAGCTTTCCGTTCGCCGTTGCAGCGATGCTCATATGATTTTGCTGGGCGAGCAAGTCGCTCAAGTCGTCCTCGTACTGCCCGAGCGTAACCTGGGATTCCTGCAGCGCCGTTTCCAGCGTCGGGTTGGAGATTTCGAACAGCAGATCCCCCTTCTTGACCGACAGGCTGCGGGTCAGCTTCATCGTTTTGATCGTGCCGTCCGCCGAAGCCGTAATATTTTGCACGTCCTTGGCTTCCAGCTGGGACGTTCCCGAAACGCTCACGCGAATCGAGCCTTTTTTGATCGTCTCCACCGTTTCCGTCTGTTTCGAAGCCGCTTTGGCGGGCTTGTATTCCAGGTACCCGTATGTAGCTGCGGCGCAAACGACCACAACCAGCGATATTGTCCACCATTTCTTACCGATCTTCCGCACCATTTGTGCTCTCCTTTCCGACTTTGCCTGAACAATGGTATGTCTCGTGCTCCGATTGCTGCGGTCTTGCTTTGCCTTCCGGCCTGCGTCAATCTTGCCGGCGGATCGACCTCCTTTGTTTCGTCACGGTTTTATGCGAAGCCGGGTGAATCGAGAGCCGGAGCATCGTAACCGATAAAACCGAGACGGCCGAGAACATGTACAAAAACCGAATGTGATGCGAGCCGCTGTCGGCAACGGCGCTAAATCCGTGCACGAGCGTCATGACCCAAATCGGATACGGAAGCAAATGTGCCGTCCGCCATGCCCGCTTTCCCATTTTCCCGCGAATATCCGTACTGAAAAGGATAACAATCATGCCGTAAGAGGCCAGCATGCCCAGCCCGGTTACGAAAGGTTCGTTCTTGGCGGCAAACGGAATCAGCGCCTCTTCCCATGAAGAGGGAGACCCGCCGGCTGCCGCCGCTGCGCCGTACAACAGCCCGATGGCCGCTCCCGCGGCGGATGCGCCCCTATGCACGCATAACAAAGACCGTTTCGCAGGTTCGTTCCATACGGGGATGCCGCACATAATGCCGACGCAAACGGCAAAAGAAAACAGCACATAAGAAATGACGCCGAATGCCCGAATGCTATCCCAAGTAGACAGAGCTGTCATCCATTCGATCATAAGGGCGTCTCCTCCCGATGCTGCGCTTCATGAGTCCGTACCGTATACGCGGTCAAATGCAATCCCCCGCCATTCGCAAACCGGCGATCCGCCCGTCCCCGCGAAAATCGTTTGCTTCCGGTCGGTAAACAGAAGCGCCTCATACGCCGGCGCCTTCTCCCGAAATCGCGGAAGCCCCTCTTCGCTGCCTAGAATGCAGAGCGCTTTGGCCCAAGCCTCGCAAGCCGTGACGTCGGGACCTGCCACCGTGCACTGAACCGTATCGCTCTCGCTCGGAAGCAGCGTGCGAGGATCGATCAAATGATGCATCGGTCCGCGTTCCGTCAGCCAGCGCCTGCCGAGCTTGCTGGAGGTAGCCGCGGCTCCGTTCGCCATGGCAAGCACGCCAGCATCCGATTCCGGCCTCCAGGGATGCTCGACGCCCACAAGCCAAGGCTGGCTGCTCCGCTTCCGGTGATCCCAAACCGTGAGATCGCCTCCCGCGTTCACCATGCCCTGCTTCAGCTTTCGCTGATGCTGCATCCAATGGGCAAGACGCTTGACCGCCCAGCTTTTGGCGATTCCGCCCAAATCCGCCTCCGTACCCGGCGACAGCCGGACGGCCTTCATGCCGGCGTCAAACTCGATCGGATGCGCGGCATTCGCAAGCGGCCGGGCAGGCGCTTCCAGACTTTGCGGCTTCGTCCCGCCCATATATTCGAACGATACATCATAACCCGCATTCCGCAGTGCGGTCAGCAGAAAAGGATTGAACGCGCCGGCCGTCTCTTCGCGGTATTTTTCCGCCAGGAGCAGCACCTCGAGCATATTTTCCGAGACGAGCGCCCGCCTTCCTGCGGACCGATTCAAGCGGCATAGCTCGCTGCCGGGCCAGAACCGGCTAAACGCCGTCTCGACGTTCTGAAACCAGCCGCGCGCCCGCATGTCCAGACTTCGGACATCTTCCTCGGCGCAAACGAAGCTGATGTCGATGTCCGTGTTCATCGCTCGAAAGCCGAACTGATGAAGAACGCTTACTCCTCCTGCAGCCGTTTCCGTCATGGCAGCCCCTCCTTATCCGCAATCCGGTTACGAACGGCCGGTTCTCGTCTGCGTTCTTCCGCTCTGCGATTGCGTATTCGGCTGGGTGCCGTTCGGCTGCGTCAATTGCGTATCGCCGGACTGTCCTTGACCGCCGCCGCTATTGCCCGGCATCCGGGCCCGCGGTCCGTTCGCCCGTTCCGTCCCCTGATTGCCGCGCGGAGGCGCGCCGATGCCCGTTTGACCGCCGTCCGCCGCACGTTTGTCGAAGCCGTCCCCCAGCGCGAGCTCCCCGCTCGACTCGGTATCGGCCTGTTTGCTTTTGGCCGCTAGCGTTTGTTCATGCGCCTTGGCAAAAGCGGCGCTCCCCTTCACCTGCTGAAAGAGCAGCCCGATCGCGAGCGCGCCGACGGCGCCGATTTGCCATTTTAGCCATTTGTCCTTTTTCATGGGAAGCACCTCCCGTTAATTTGATAGCTCTCCAGTAACGTTCGTATACAAACCATGCCCTCATTATGAAGGCGCAATCTGAGTTAAACATTAATGCCGGCTGAATGTTTGCTGAAAGCGTTCCCCTTTGAGAGGACGCAGGCTACCGTCCCGCGTGGCCTTTGGAGCGAAGCGCCGAAGCTTGCCCTGCAGGCCGCATGAAGATGCGCAGCAAGGTAACCGATAGAATCGCTCCCGCCGAGACGATGTATAAGACGCGAATCGGGGCGGTGCCGCTGTCCGAACCGAGCAGCAGGCCGTGCAGCAGAGCCATGATCCATATGGGGTAGGAGAGCATGTGAATAAGACGCCATGTTCTTCTGCCGAGCTTGCTTCGGATATCGGATGTGAAAATAACGATCAGCAAGCCGTACGCTGCAAGCGTTCCGAGGCCGCTCAGGAACGGGCGGTTGCCTGCAGCGAACGGAATCAGCACGCCGCTCCAGGAATACGGCAAATACGCGTCGATCACGGTAACTGCGCCATGCAGCAGCCCGATCACGGTCCCCCCGATGGTAGCTCCGGTATGAAGCCGGTACAAGTTCGCCCGCGTCTTTCCGCGAAATATCGGCATGCTGTGCGCAATGCCCAAACAAATGCCGATGCAGAGCAGCACGTACGACGTAATGCCAAGCGTTCGAATCATTTCCCATGTGGGCCATCCCACTATCCAATCGGTCATGTGCATTTCCCTCCTTCATTTCCCTTCGAAGCGCATAAGCACGTTGTTGCGCCGCCTTAGAGCCGTCATTGCTCCGTGCTCCTCTCCGGCTGCTTTTCCAGTATGCGCCCGCTACCTGAACCCGTCTTGAACGCAGGCTGAGTATTCGCTGAATGATTTCCGCGCAGCACCCGGCGAAAGGTTGCCCGCTTCTTCTTGCCGGAATAAAGAATGGCCGCACTCAGCTATTTTTCAGCTTGCGCTCAGGCCCTTTTTAGGTGGATGGCGGATAATGATGGAGAAGTCTTTTATACGAACCTTAAAAAGGTATACAATAACGTCGAGGTGATCCGCTTGCGCCAGCTAAAAGGTGTAAAAATACTGCTTGTTGACGATGAGCCTACGATTCTGCAGTTTCTGGAGCTTGGCTTGCAGAACGAAGGCTTTGAGGTGGCCACTGCACAGGACGGCATGTCCGGCATTATGCTAGCCAAGCAATTTCAGCCGCATATCGCCATTCTGGATGTGATGATGCCGGGCATGGACGGCTTCGAAGTATGCCGCATGCTCAAAAAATCGGGGAATATCGCGGTGATTATGCTGACGGCGAAAGAAGAAGTGGAGGATCGCGTCAAAGGATTGACGCTGGGCGCCGACGACTATATGGTCAAGCCGTTCAGCTTCGAAGAGCTGCTCGCCCGCATTCACGCGCGAATCCGCAACCATTTTCCAAACCTGCTCGGCGAAGTTGTGATGGGCGCGTTTCGCGTCGACGACCGCCGCAAAGAAATCGTATACGACAGCCGCGTGCTCGAGCTTTCGCCTACGGAATACGAACTGCTTAAGTTTCTAGTGATTAATCACGGGCTGGTGCTCAGTAAAGCGATGATTTTGGATAAAGTATGGGGCTATGACTTCGGCGGGGAGGAAAATATCGTCGAGGTGTATATCCGTTCGCTGCGGGATAAATTAAACGACAAAGAACATAAGCTGATTCGTACGCTCAGGGGCTCCGGCTACAGGATGGATTTGACATGAATGCGGCCAGACAGGCTTTAAACCGGCTTGTCCGGCGACTGTCGGTCCCCCGTTCCCTTCGCTATCAGCTGCTTTCCCGGTCCTTACTTATTCTGCTGGGGCTGCTGCTGCTGATCGGAGCCTTTCAATACGTGATCATGCATTCCTTCTTGTACCGAAACCGGGCGGAGACGATCCAGAACCAGATCCGGACGCTTCGGCTCGACATGTTCTCGCAAAACGGGAGGCCGAATACCTCGCCCAGGGAGGAGGGGCCGTCCCGCTTCATCTTCCCCGACTGGTCGCTTGCGATAATCCGGGACGGGGACTTTACCGTTATTGCCGAAGATACCAAAGCGGGGAGCATCCCGAGGCTTTCCAGCGAGGTGTATACTAATGCGCTCAAGCAGGATACCAAGAAGCCGAACTTCCGGACGGTTAAGAACGAGCAAGGCACGGAGCTTCTCGTCGTTCTGGAGCCGATCGGTCCGCGCGGCCACATGATCGGCGTCGTGCAGGTTAGCACCCCGACGGGACCGCTCCGAGACGTGCTGCTTCAGCAGATGCTTATTTTCGTTTCCCTCTCCATCCTTGCCTTGGTAGGAGGCTTGCTGTTGTTCCTGCCGATACTGAAGCGGACGCTCGTCCCTCTTTCCAATATCGTGGACAAAGTGGGAAGCATCGACGCAGGCAAGTTGGACGAACGGCTTCCCCCTGATCAGGGACAGACGGAGGTCGACCGCTTGTCGGTTTCGTTCAACGGCATGCTCGAACGCTTGCAATCGTCCTTCGAGGCCGAGAAGGAAGCGATGGAGCATATGCGCCGGTTCATTGCGGACGCTTCCCATGAGCTTCGGACGCCGCTGACCTCCATTCACGGCTTCCTGGAAGTGCTTCTTCGCGGAGCCGCCTCGCATCCGGAGCAGCTGGAGAAAGCTTTAAAAAGCATGTACGGCGAGTCCGAACGCATCAACAAGCTGGTTCAGGATTTGCTGCTTCTGGCCAAGTTGGACCGCAGTCCGACGTTCCATATGAAGGTCGAATCTCTCGATTCCGTCATCGTCGACATGGAGCCGCAGCTCCGGCTGCTGGCCGGAGACCGGAAGGTGCGGTTCAAGATAGCGCCGGACGTAAACATTCCTTTCAATCAGGACAAAATCAAACAAGTCATTCTTAACCTGTTCCATAACGCCGTACAGCATACGGACCCGATCAGCGGGATCGTCGAAGTTTCGCTCGACCGCAGCGGGAACGGCGTCGCCTTATCCGTGAAGGACAACGGCTCCGGCATCCCGGAGGAGCATCTGCCGCATCTGTTCGAACGCTTCTATCGCGTCGATTCCTCCCGCGCCCGCAAGCACGGAGGATCGGGTCTCGGGCTTGCCATCACGAAATCGATCGTCGACCTGCATAACGGATCGATCAAGGTGGAAAGCTCGGGAGGCAAAGGCAGCGTGTTCCGGATCTGGCTTCCCGGACAGCCGGCCATCGAATGACCCCGATGTAAAAGAACCAAAGCCTCGCAACCGCTAAACGCGGCGCGAGGCTTTTACTATTCCGATTCCTCCGGTATTACCCGAGCGGAGCATTAATAGTATACTTAGAGCATATGCATAAAATTGGAAATCGGGGAGACATGGGCTGCATGGACGATCAACTGAGCCGCATACAGCAGCGGGAAGACGACTTTCTGGTCGGACGGGAAGGCCAGCTGGAGCGTTATCTTCGTTTTCTGAACGGAGAAGCTTTATGCGGCAAAAACGTGTGGAACGTGTACGGGACAGGCGGCTTGGGCAAAAGCACCCTGATCGACGCCTTCCGCAGAATGTCCGTCCAACACGGCGGCGCCCTGTTTCTTTATCTGGATAGCCGCGATTTCCATCATACCGCCGATGAGCTTTGCAAGAAGCTGCTGCAGCAATGCGGCAGAAAGGATGCGCCTGCGGCCGATGCATCGAATCTGGCCGAACCGTGCCTGACGGCATTGCAAACCGCAGCGCAGACGGCTCCGGTTACGATCGCTTTCGATACCTACGAGGAAATGGACGATCTCGATCCATGGCTGATGGAGCATCTGATCCAGTGGCTTCCCGAGCGTATCCTGGTCGTCATAGCGGGCCGCACTCCGCTTAAAGGGAAATGGCAGCTTTCACCGGCCTGGAGGGAGAGAGTCGAGCGTTTTCCGCTCGTTCCGTTCGATCGCCGTCAAGCGTTTGCGTATTTGCGAAGTTGCGGAATCGAATCGGCGCACAAACAGGAAAGCTTATGGTCCAAATCCAAAGGCCATCCGCTTGCGCTATCTCTAGCGGTTGCGACCGATTTCGACAACGATGATTGGGCAACAGGCAGCGGCGGCGACTGGTTCGATCATTTGGTGGAGCTATGGCTTCGCGAAGTACCGGATCCTCAGCTTCGCCAACTGGTGGAAGTGGCCTCCACCCTGCGCCAGTTCGATTACGAGTCCCTGTCTTCCATCAACGGCGAGACGATTCCGCAAGAACGCTTTAGCCAGCTGTGCCGGCTGTCGTTCGTCCGCAAAGCGGCGCGCGGCTGGGCGCTGCACGATCTAATGAGGGAAGCGACGATCAAATTGCTTAAAAGCCGGCTGCCATCGCATTACCGCCATTTGCTTACGCGCTGCGCCTCTTTCTATGTATCGCGTATCTTGCAGGTTCCGCGGGACGGCAGCGCGGTATGGGAGATGGGCGAGTTGTTTTCCTATATCGGCAACGCCACCATCCGCTGGCTCGTTTCCCCCTCCGTCAAGGGGCATGTATTCTGGGAGCCCTTGAACGCGGGTAACATAGAGGACGCCGAACGCTATATTCACAAACGTTATGCCGAAGCCAGGCCGATCCAAAAAACCGAAACCGATCCTGCAACGGGCGAAACGCTCGAGCTGAAGATGGACGTTCTTATGGATCTGTGCAAGCTGAACGAACTGCCTCTGCGATCCTATCTCCAAATGAAAGAAGAGATCGTCAAACTTTTGCGTACAACGGAAGGCGAGGTTGCCGGTATAGCGGCCATCATTCCCATTCATTCGGCTACCTTACCTTATCTGCTGGAAGATCCGCTGGCGTCGCCCTATCTAAAGAGCCTTTCTCCCGCGGAATATATGGAATTGGACGTTCCCTCCGGGCGCAAGGCGGGATGGTTCATTCGGCTCATCGATATTTCCGATTCGGGGGACCCTTCCCTTGCGATGGAGGCCTTAAATCTGTTATTTACCCTTATGGTGTCCGACGGTATATTGATCGCATCTCCTCCACCTCACCCGGTGTACGTCAAATCGCATCTAAATATGGGGTTTGCGGAAGTTGCGGGCGTCAAGCATTACTATTACGACGATGTAACGCCTACCTCGACGTTCGTGCTCGACACCCGCGGAGATAAACTGGATGGTTTGCTTAACCGGCTGCTGCAGAATACCGGAATGAAGGAAACGCCCCTTCCGATGCCCGAAACGGAACCGGAAATACCGGCGCCGGCCGCACCCGGC
Source organism: Paenibacillus litoralis (assembly GCF_046244365.1). Classification (NCBI taxonomy): domain Bacteria; kingdom Bacillati; phylum Bacillota; class Bacilli; order Caryophanales; family Paenibacillaceae; genus Paenibacillus; species Paenibacillus litoralis. The sequence goes on from NZ_CP176395.1 coordinate 8,145,888, forward strand.
AAATCGGAAATAACGGCAGCCCTTACGAACAGGGAGAAAGAAATCGTAGCCCTTACGCTGCAAGGCTTGTCGAACCTGGAGATCGCATCCCGCATTTTCGTATCGGAGGTTACCGTCAAGAAACACCTTCGTTCCGTATATGAAAAATTGCAGATACGCAACCGCAAGGAACTGCTCCGACTGCTTTTAACGAATTAACGGGCTACGTTTCCAAACGGCTGCTGTTTGAAGAACCGGCCGGTTTCCCGGACATCGGTTGGAAGGCCAAATACGTAAACGAACGCCATACCCATTCAAGCGGACCGAATCGGAACTTGCGCATCCATAGGGTGCTGATCAAGACTTGGCATGCATAAATCAGGAAACAGAGCAGAATGGCCTGTATGCCTCCTAGTCCTTTGAGGTGAAAGCCGACAACGAGCACGAGACAGACGACCGTTTGGCCTATATAATTCGTGAGCGCCATTTGCCCGACATAGCCGATCGGCCGAAGACGAACGATCCATTTGGGATTCATCATGAGCAGCAGGAATGAAGATATATACAAAATACTCATGGTAATCCCGCTTAGCTGGACGAATACGGTAGCAACCGAATCATGGCGAAAGCCGAAATCGATCCGTTTGGTCAGAATGAGAGCCAGGACCGACATGAAAGGGACATTGATGCATAGGCTGACGATCCACAGCTTGCGGATCGAGCGTTTGTTAGCGGTAAGGTTGCCCAGCCAATTTTGTTTCCCGCAGTAAACGCCGATCAGAAACATAGCCAGCACCGCCAGCGCGAAAATGGGCTCGAACGGAGTCACGGCAGGGACGACCATGTTCAGCTGGTAGCTGATCCACTTCGCATACGTCAAATGCTCGTAGATATCGCCCACGACCGGAATCAGCTTTTGTCCCTCGAGAGCAAGCTCCTGCGCTTGTTCTGGCGTCGAGATAAAGGCAAGGCCGAACAAGCCGACCCAAACGAACACCAGACTGATGATCCAGGTAACGATCGTTTTGCTTTTTCTTTTGTAGAACAGCATCAAAAACATTCCGGAGAACGCGTACAAATGCAAAATGTCTCCGCTAAACCCGAAAAGAAAATGAACGACGCCGAAAACGGCAAGCGCCGCTATTCTTCTGAAGTAGAGCCGGTTATAATTCAGCCCCTTGGCTTCCGCCCTGCTCATAAACAAATAGAACCCTAGTCCGAATAAAAAGGAAAAGACGGTAAAAAACTTTCCCTCCGCAAACAGTTTGATCATCAGGTCGCCCGCTTTATCGGCAGTTGTGCGCTCTACAGGTATGCCGTATACGCTGTACAACCAGGCCGGGCTAAAAAAACCGGGCAAATTCATCAATAAGATCCCTAGAAGCGCCACTCCCCTCAGGATGTCGATCACGACGTTCCGTTCCTTCGATTGAACCGGATTTGCTTGCATCTCCTACTCACCTCATACGCAAAATGATTTCTCCCTATACCATACCGCTGAAGAAACCGCGGCGGAATTATCCGCAAGGATACAAAAGCAGTATACCTGGGGATAAACGCGTGAATGGCGGGGTGAAACCGCAAGCAGCGTGGAGAACGAATCGGTTCCAGCACAAAAAAGCTGCAGACCTCCTTTACGGGAGCGGCTGCAGCTTTCTTGCGCGATTCATGAAACCCCTTAGATTCCTTCCATCAAGCGGGTAATTTCCTCCTTCGTCGCCATCGAGGGAATCGCCCCTTTTCGGGTCGTAGCCAGCGCCCCCGCAGCATTTGCAAAAGCGACCGCTTCTTCGAGCTCCGGCTTCTCCCATGCTTCAAGAGCTTTGCCGCTCTCCGCAGCCCGATACAGGAACGCCCCGAAAAAGCCGTCTCCCGCACCCGTCGTGTCGACCGTGCGCACCTCGAATGCAGGGACATGGCCGGAAGCTCCCGTTCCACGGTAATAAAAGGTCCCCTCAGACCCAAGCGTCACGAGGAGCAGCTTCAGCGCCGGGAACCGTTCCGCCAATTGCTTGGAACCAGCCTCCAGGTCGCCGGTGCCCGATAGGAAGAGCAGCTCCTCCTGCGAAATTTTAACCAGATCGGCGTAAAGAAACCCTTCTTCGATCGTTCTGCGCGCATGCGCTTCGTCTTCCCACAATGCCGGCCTGAGGTTCGGGTCGTACGAAATAACGGCGCCGCTTGCTTTCGCATGCCGGACCGCCTGCAAAGTTGCGGTATACGAAGGATCCGCTGTCATCGATATCGAACCGAAGTGGAAAATCGCCGTCTTTTCCAGGAGACGCTTATCGATTTCTTCCCCGCTCAGCTCTTGATCGGCTCCCGGCTGCCGGCAAAAGTGGAAGGAGCGCTCTCCCTGCTCGTCCAATTGGACGAATGCCATCGTGGTATGCGCGCGAGGAGCGAATACGAGCCCGCTCGCATCGATTCCTTGCTCTAGGAGCACATCGCGCAAATACTCGCCGAACGGATCTTTGCCGACCTTACCGATAAACGCGGTTTTCTTCTCCAGCTTAGCGAGCGCGGCCAGCACGTTGACCGGCGCTCCTCCCGGGTTCCGTTCGAACAGCGGCTGTCCCGCCTCCGACCTGCCCGCCGGCAAAAAGTCGATCAAATATTCGCCAAGGGCGACGACATCGTACATCATGCAAATCTCCTCCTCGGAAGTAACGTTGTCCCTATTATGAAGCGCGGGGCGATTTCCTGCAATCCCGACCGTGCAGCACTCGACTACCAACGTTTTCCGCCGCAGGGTTCGGAGCGAATAAGAGCCTCAAACGTCTTCTAATCGCGCCATTTCCGCCGTTTCGCCCCAATTAGAAGCCTCCAGGGGCTCTTATTCCGCTGCGCGATCCCCGTTCCGCCGGTTTCGGAGCGAATAAGAGCCTCAAGCGTCTTCTATTTGCGCCATTTCCGCCGTTTCGCCCCAATTAGAAGCCTCCAGGGGCTCTTATTCGCCCCCCCCGATCCCCGTTCCCCAGTTTCTCGCCCGCCGGCATCTCCCCATACCAAAAAACCGCTCCGGACCCTGATCGGGTGCGGAACGGTTTGTCGGCAATGAACGATCTACGGCTGAATCAATTCCGATTTCAGCAAGAGATTGCGAAGCAGTGTGGCCGTTTCGGCCCTCGTAATGGAGCGCTGCGATTGCACGCTGCCATCCTCATAGCCTTGCAGAAGGCCCAGCCGGATTGCGGAACCGATCGACGGCTTCGCCCAAGCAGGAACTTCGGATTTGTCGCTTACTCCGCTCAACGCGGAAGCAGCTTCTTCCTCCTTCGACGGCTGCTGTCCGGCGAGCTCCCAGGCTTTGCTCAGAATGACTGTAGCTTCCGCCCGCGAGATCGTCTGATCCGGACGGAACGTGCCGTCTTCATACCCGGAAATCAGCCCGTACGTTTTGGCCGTGGCCACGAACGAAGCGAACCAGTCTGCGGCCTGCACATCGATGTACGCCGATGCCGCGGCCTCCGGCGCCAAGCCCAGCGAACGGATGACGATCGCCGTAAATTCGGCTCTTGTCACCTTGTCGTTCGGCTCGAAGCGGTCGTCGCTTTTGCCGTTGACGACCAACCGGGAGGCGAGGTCTTCAACAGCCTTTTGAGCCCAATGCCCCTCGATGTCGGCAAATGTTTTGCTGTTCTCGATAAGCGAGTATGTGCTGTTCGTGAAGCTTTTCATGACAGCCCAATACTTGCCTTTGATTTGCGTTACGTAGGTCGGCACATGATACAAGCTGCCGTCCTCTTGATAGCGGACGCCCGTCGTGATCCGTTTCGGATCGATGCCTTCAGGCAGCGGAAGCGCCCTTTCGACATACTGCTCGTAACGGCCGGAATCGAGCGTACGGCCTTGGTACGTAAAGGTTACGTTGAAATCGACCGGCGTGCCGACGATAGCGGCGCCTGCAGACGCTGCGCTGCCCTCGATCGCTTGGCGAATCGATTCCGCCGAAGGCGTCAGCTCCACCAAGACTTTGATCGCATCAGGCGCGGTATTCAAGCCGAATCGGCTTTCCATATCCTTCGTGCGGATGGCCGACGCAGGAAGCGTATAGCTGCCTTGGCTGGTTTGGATAACCAGCACGGCTTCCTTCTGCGCCATCTTCCTCAGCAAGCTTCCTGTCAGCTCGCTAACGATCTTGTCATAACGCTCGTCGATCGAGATCGTAATAACCGGATTGGACGTTTGACTGTCGAGCGCCTTCTCCAGCTGATCCGGCACGAATGCGACATGCAGGAGGCTCGATCCGTTATTCGTCGTTTTCGTAGCGACCGCCGCCGTACGATTCGTGCTCTCGTTCACGCCGATGCTGAACGACGGAATCGTTGTGGTCGTAGCCGCGCCCGGATTAGGCGTTTGCGGCTCCTGCCCCGACGTGTCCTGCACCACCCGCGTAATGCCGATCGCGTAGACGTTGGATTCGGCGCGATCCGGCGATTCCAGCCTTACGAGTACGGTATTGCTGCCCGGATTAAGATCGACGACAGCACCGCTCTTATCGTCAATCGGCTTGCCGTTTACCGTCACAAGCGTACCTGGAACGGCCGGTACTGCATAGACCGTAAGAATTCTGGCATACGTCAGATTTCTGGCGGTATAGTTGCGCACCCACGGATCGAACGGCTTCGTGAAGACCATCTCATTGTTCAACGATAAATCCTTCAGGCTTAGCTCCGTACGCATCTGCTGCTGCCGGAAGACAGTCAGCGTATACGTTTGCTCGTCCCCGTTTTGCGCTTTCACCGCAAGCTTGAACCGGTTTGCGCCTGCAGCCAGCTCAAGCGCTGCCTTGCCTGACGCATGGAGCGGTTCGCCGTTCAGCTGTATGACAGCATGCGAATCCGCCGAGACGGCGTTCAGGGAAATTTTCGTCACATCGAACGGAACGGTCGCTTGATAGTCGAGCACATCCGCTCGGAATGTTCCCGGCGTCATCGGAGCGCCTTCCAGCTCCAGACTCCGCAAATCCGCGTTCCCGCTTGCTTCCCTATTAACATGGACCGCATAGGACGCCGCTTTGCTCCAATCGCGCTGCCCTTCGGCTTTGCGAGCTTCGTCAGGAGAAATAACCTGCACCGTAAAGGTGTTGTCGCCTACGCTCAGAGGCAAAGAAGCGGAAGCATGCGCGCTTGCTGTCTCTGTGCCGTTAACCCGGATCAGCGAGCCCTCTGCGGCAGAAGTAGGCGTGACGCTTGCCGTCGTAACGCCGTTCGGGACATTCACTTCATAAGCGGTTCTCGTGCTGTTGAATTTCGCGCTCAGTCCCAAGTCCGATGGATCGGACACCTCTTCCGGCAGCCCGTTCACTTTAAGATCCTTCAGAGCGGCAAGTCCCGACTCCGTAGCGATATGGAGACGGTAAGCCTTCTCGGCGCCGCCGGCCTTCACGACCGCCGTGACGACCGCACCGTCAACGACATCAATCAGCGCCGAACGGTCACCGTCCAACGCCGTTCCGTTCAAGGTGACGGTTGCGTTCAGGTCGGCCGGCAATGCCCATACGCGCAGCTTCTTCACGCCGGCATCGACGGACGTATAGTAATCCTGCCCTTCCGGAGCGAACGGCGACGTCAGAACGCCTTCATCTACGGCGAAGGCCGCAAGATCCGCAGGGCCTCCGGTGCTGCGGGCTTCCGCGCTTCTCAATACTTCCAGGCGGTGCTCCGTAGTATTGCCTGCCTCGTCCTTGGCGACGAGGACAATCGGCATTTTACCGTTCTGCGGGAATTGCACATAATAGTCGAACTTTCCGTTCCGGTCGACCGGCACCGCTATTCCGTTAACGGTCAAGCGAACGCCCGCCTCCGAGGCTCCCTCCAGCTTCACCCGGTTATCGCCGAGCACTTCCCCGTTAATCGGCGACTTCAGGTACAGATAAGGGGCCGTACGATCCACGACCATTTTCTGCTCATGAAAGCTTCTGTCGCCGCGCTCGTTGACGGCTTCCGCCGAGACCGTATAGTCCCGTTCGTTCAAGCCGTTCAGCTCGAACGAGGCGGCTTGCTGCGCAGTCGCTGCTTTCACGCCCGCGGATTTGCCGTTGACGAACAACTCGACCTGAGCCGCCTGATCGCTGCCGACCTCGATGGTCACGCGATTGGCAGCCGTTACCGTGAGCTTGTCCTTGAGCAGTTCCTTCTCTTGCTCGGTTAATCCGGCAAGCTCCTCGTCCTTCACATAGTACGGGTAATACGAATGCTCAACCGCCGTCTGACCGTGCGTGTTCAGCGCAAGCGACAGACCCGCAGGATTAGGATCCGGCAAATGAACGGTTACGGCTCCGGAAGGAGCGCTAACGAGGCCGCCCGTCTCCGTTTGCTGAAGAGCCATCACGCTCAAATGATACGTCTCATTCGTCTTCAATCCGGACAAGATCGCTTCCTGCGTTTCCCCTTGCTTAGGACTGACATCGAATACCGTGCCGTTGTAGTCCACTTTCCCTTGCTCATCGGCTAACAGTACCCGGTAAGCGGTCGCTTTGGCCGATTCGCTGTCTTTGAACCGCAGCGCGATCTCGCCGTTGCCCGTCGAGACGACTTGTACGTCCGTCGGCGACTGCAGCATGCTTGCGGCTTTCAATTCTACAGGACTGTCCATGATCTTGAAAACGGGACCGAACGTATCGCTGTCCGCCACAACCGCCAAGTAGTAGCTGCCCGGCAGGTTGCCTTCCGGAAGCGTTACGGCTTTGATGCCGGATGCCGGCAAATCGGCGGCGATGACTTGACCTGCAGCCTCCGCAGGATTTTCGGTCATGATCAGACTGACCTTCGTGTCCGGCTTCGGATTGTCGACGCGCCACGACACTTCGTAGCTGTTCATCGCGGCTTGAGGCGCGGCTTGCAGCACGCTAACCTCCGGTACCGGGTTCACCTTGTACTGGTCGATCGTAACGGCGCCGATCGTCTTGATCGTCCAGGTCCCGGCACCCGGAACATTTACCGTTACTTTAAGCGAATGATTGACCGTATCCAGAATCGCGTTGCGATCCGGGCGGTTCTCCTCATAAACGATCGGAACGGCGTTGCCGGCCGCATCCGTAATTTCCGTAGAAGCGTCTCCTCCGGCGATGTCGTACAGGAATTTCCCCTTCTCGTTCATCACCAAAGAATACTCGTACTTGACGCCTTCTGCGTTCAATTCCGCCATCGAGACGAACTGATCGAGAATAAGGGCCGACACATTCGTAAAATCGTTAGACTTCACGAGCCACGTGCCGTCTGCATTAATGTCGATCAGTGCGGTGATAACGCCGCGGCTTTCATCGAACACGGCATTCCAGCCGGCCGCCGAAGAATCGAACACTAGCGGATACAGGCTGCCGTCCGGCTTGTACAGCTTCGTTTCGGCGGAAGCCGATTCGATCTCAAGCAGCGCCTGCACGCCGGAAAGCCCGTTAAAGTCAGCCGCCGTAGCGAACTCGGGGGCCTCTCTCCATGCTTTCACTTTCGACATGGCGACGCCGGACTGTATTCTGTATAAGGATATCTTGGCGCTCGCGCCGGCGTCCGCCAGCCAGGTGCCGGTTTCCGCGACCTCGGCCAATATATACAGCTTGCCGTTGTCGGCGTCCAAATAGGTATTCCAAGCGGCTTCCTGCTCGTTCGCTTCGACCGCGTACGGTCTTCCGTCCGCTTTGAGCAGCGCAGCTTCCGCATTCGCTCCTTCGATCTCGACAAGATACGTGCCGCGCTCCGCGAACGTTAATGGAACATAAGCTTTGCGCCCGGCAGACGGCACGTTTCCGGCAACTTCAGCGAAAGTCATGCCGGGATTGCGGTAGAGCGACTTATGGATCTCCACCGATAAGGTGTCATCCGCTTCAAGCGTCCATTCGCCTGCGGCATTCAAATCGATTTCCGCAATCAGCGAGCCTGCGGCCTGGTCATAAACCGCATTCGCCCGATTGTTTAAACGAAGCTCGGCAAGCGTGCCGTCAGGCTTCATGAGACGAACGTCCGAATTCGCGTACTTCAGAACGATAACCGCTTTGTATGGAGCGTCTACCTTAAAGGCATGACGGACGGTCGATCCGGATTTGCTCACGAACGGATTCGTCTCGAGCAGCTGTGTGGTCAGAACGCCCGGAATCATGAGGCCGCCGGCCGTCGCCTTGACGTTCTCCGTTTCGAACAGCTTCTGTCCGATGATTTCCGGCTTCGCCGCCTTGCCGCCGGCGTCCGCGCTGAGAATCATGACGCCTTTCTTGGTAGGAGCGGTTCCGAATAAACTGCCGAAAAATTTCTTGACGCCGTTAACGATTTTTTTGCCGGTATTGATTACGGCTTTGCCTATATTTTTCACTGTGCTCGCCACATCGACGTCGAAGTCGGTCGCTTTGGTTTTAAAAGCGTAGGCAAGCTTGAAGCCGATTCCGATAACGGACAAGCCGGCTCTCATATCTTTCTCGTATACGCCGACTTCCGCCGATGCCAACCGGGTGCCGCCGATCAGCTTGATATTTCTCGGCACCTGGACGGCCGCTTTCGCGTATCCCGTAAAGGAAGCGCCTTGGAAATATTTTACCAGTACTTCTCCGATAATGACATCCAGGATGTTGACCTTCGCCCCCATCCGGAACCCGGCTTTGTTGAAGCCTTGATAGCCGGTAGGGTTGAAGACGACGAACGTCTCCAGATCGGCCGCTTTGATCTTATAGATGGCCAGCGAGCCGGAAGCTCCGAAATGGTTGGCCGACAGATCGATCTTCAGATCGTTGGCGTTCAGCATGTTCTCGCCGCCGATCGGAGGCGTCACGTAGTCCGACAAGGCGCCAAGCACGGAGAACGTAAGCGGCGCTTCTCTCTTGCCGGCCATATTGCTCACGCCGCCGCCAATTTTGGTCAATTGGGCGCCGGTCGAGCCGAGCTTCATTTTCTTCTTCACGGCGAAGCTGATCGCATCCAGTCTCGCCTTCTTGATCGTCAAATCGATGTCAAAGCCGATTTTGGCCTTCTTCAGCTCCGCCGAAGCGCCCGCACTGAATTCGGGAACCCTCGTGTCGATCCCGAAGCGAAGCTCCGAGCTTTCCAGAGGGCCGGATTTGAAATCCGCGCCGATGGAGAAGTCCGCGTCCAGATCGATGCGGTTCTTTTTGAATTCGAGCGCGTCGATTTTGGCTTTCCCGTTGATCTTCGCGGAGCCGACGCCGAACTCGACTTCCATATCGCCCGTAACGCGGATACCGCCGGGAATAAACGTAAACGACTTTACGACGACGGGCATATTCATGCCGATATAGTCGAAGGCATCCGTCACGTTCGAGAGATCGAACGAAAAGTTGTCGGGATTGAATTCGAACTCGCCTTCAAAAATCGTATACGTGGTCATAACCGGCACGACGCCCTTGCCGTTAACGTACAGTCTTCCGTTCCCCTTGATCGTTTCTTTGTTAGGATTGGTCTTGTCCACGACAAGCGACGTTCCTTTAAACAGCAAATTATCGTTAAGGGTGACGATCGCGTTCGTATCCTTCAAGTGGTATACGTCCTTCTGAGAACCGTATTCGACGAAAGGACCGCGTAAAGTAATGTCGACCTTGTTCGGATCCACTTTCTCCGATTTGTTCTCCACGACGATTTCGTCGTAATTTCTCGATCGATAGGCGGCATCGTCCGTAATCAGGAACGCGCCGGTGAAGGTCTTACCGCTAAAAAAGGCATGGCCGATCGTCAGATCGTAAGCGCCTAGCGGCAGAGGACTGCCGTCCGCCCGCTTCGGCAGCTCGATTTTCATATTCGTCGGACTGAGGAGCTTCAAGCTTTCACGGGGAACCTCATATGTCTGGCCGTTCCCGCTGACGGTAACCTTCAAATCGGTAACCGGCATTCTCTTGAGCAGCATGGTAAGATTTTGTCCGATCAGCGTAACCGACCGCTCGTCGTCCACGAACAAATAAGCCGGTCCGATTCTATCGTACGTAACGTCGCTGGGCTGCATCGGCATTTGCACGGCAAACGTCTTCGCTTCCCCGTAGCGGATGCCGCCGGTGTTTTTGGCATAGGCTCTCGCTTCGTAGTAGGTGTCTTCGTCGAGACCTTCCAGCGTGACCGGGTATTTGCCTGGCGTATCGATCACGTAAGGCTCGGCCCGCTGCGCGGTCCACTTGTCTTCCGGCGCGCTGCCTACGCTCTTCTTGCGATATTCGATTCCCCAATCGATGACCGATTCGTCGCCCGTACTCCGGATATCGGCTACGGCGGATGCCTTCATCTTCGAGCCGGGCGCCGTATAGATCGGGGTTACGCTATCGGTCGCCACCTGCGGAGGCAGTCCGATTTTGATATCTTCATAAGCGCCGAACTCCGTAGATACGCGGAATCGCGGCGAAGCTCCGTTCGGATCGCTAGGCATAAAATAAAACCCTGTCGATCCGTATGTATTCGTCGTGACCGACGGAGCGCCCGGATAAGGCTTCCATTCGTCATTCTCGTTCAGGAACTTGACGTTCGTCTCGTTGCTGATCTGAAGGGCGATGCCTGTTCCCGGGTTGCCAACCGAATCGCTCAAGCCGAAATCGGTGAAGTACACCGTCTCGCCGGGTCTGTACACGGATTCCGCAATCGATGTTTTGGCGTTGATCAAGCTCGGCGCTTCCTTGTAGCAGCCGCAGTTCACATCGATCGGATCGTATTTGTTCGTAAAATACCATTTCAGAATGTCATGGTTTTCATACGAGCCGCCCGTTGCGGAAGTAAAGCCCGCATAGACGTCCTCCGCCGTCAAAATTTTGCCGAGATCGACATTGTTCTGCACCAGAACCGGACTGCCCGGTCTTGTGCTGCTGTCGTTCAGGAACACTTCGAGCTTGCCGTTGTTTCCGTTATAATCGATCCAAACGTAGAACTGCTTGTTCGGATTTTTGAAATTGAACCGGCTTGGGTCTATGTCTGCATAGGCTTTGGTGCTGCCGTCCTTGTTCCGGTTTCTGTGGTTGACGGTGCCGTCCATATGAATGCCGATATGATTGGCGCTCGTTTCGCCGTATACCGTGCCGTTGTTATAGGTATCGAACTCGATGCCGAGGCTGTCCCGAATACCGTCATAGCCGATGCCGCCTCCCAGCGTTCCCGCGCTGTTGGAATTGGTCTGCAGCGTAAAGACGATTCCGTCCGCTCCCCCCTGACCCAAGTCATGACCGCTGGTCTGGAACGCAAAGTACGTGCTGAACGATTTGCTCGCGCTCAGCGATACGCGTTCTTTATTGAACACGGATCCGGCTTGGTTGTTTCTGGCCGGGGTCAACCTCAGGCGCCCGTCAGGCGTGACGGAAGCATTGTTGTTGAATCTGATCCGCGATGCGGCCTTTATAAAATCTTCATATAGAAACGTAATGTACTTCGGCGCAGGCGCAGGTTCCGCCGATGCGTCTTTAACGCGCGCGGCTGCAGGAGCGAAAATGGATACGATCATTTCGAGCACAAGCAGAAACGATAGCAGCAGCGCCGTTCTTCGCTTCAAATCCCGCTTTCCTACCAACCTAATCTGTTGCGGTGCGTTCACAGGATACTCCCTCTTTTCTTTCAGCGTTTGATAGCCCACCTAAGCGTGAGCGAACATCAAAAAACAGGCTTCACCTCGCTTGAATTAATCAACTCTAGTACTAACAACCTATTATACCGTCGGCCACTGAGCAAATTCTGAGCGAGTCCGACATCCTTCGCATGGCTAAGCGCGCATTGCCCCGGAACGTGTCGATTGCGCGCGACATGAAACCCTCGGGTATAGACGGGACAATGACAAAAAAGCCTTGCTAGGGCGCCATGTCCATGGAGCCAAGCAAGGCTTTTCATATAAGCTTACGCGTTTACGGGCAGTACCGTTTCCGGTAATCCTGAATTTTCTGGGTGTAGGTTACGGCCAATTCCCGGGCCGCCTGCTGGCTAGCCGCGTTGGCGAACACCCGGAACACAGGCTCCTCGTTATCGGGCAAAATCAACGTCCAGCCGCCATCGTGGAATATTTTGATGCCGTCGATCAGCTCCACTTGCTTCTCCTTCGTTTCCTCCATGAGTAGCCTCATGACTTTGCCCTTCTCCGTCCACGGGCAAGCCACCTTCTCCTTGAGCAGCGCGAAGCTCGGTATCGTGGCCAGCAGCCGGGACAGCGCCATCCCCTCGTCCGCGATCATCTGCATAATGGATACAAACGTATAAATGGCATCGCCGTACACATGGAAGCCTTGATGCTCGCATCCTTCCATAATGGAACGCATGTCGGCTTTCGTATGGATGACCTGACGGTTATACTGCCCCGCGAGCTCCTCCACGATATTCGGCACATGAACGGGCACGTACAGCGTCTCATCCTGCTTGTTCCGGATTTGGATCATGATTTGGAGGATCGACAGCAGCTCGTCCGTCACCACTTCTCCTTCATCCGTTACCAGTACCATGTTCTGCCCGTTGGCATCCAAGCGTATCCCGAAATCGGCGTTGGCCGAACGAACCCATTTGCCCAGCTCCGCCGGAGACGAGGTCATGCGGTTAAGCTGGATGACCTTGCAGTTCAGGCCTTTTAGCAGTCCGGCAATGACCGCGTTCATATTCCGGTTGTCAAATTCAAGCACGATCGTATACCGCTCGTAATCGCCTTTGGCCATATCGACCAGCTGCTCGCTATACAGCGTGCCTGCTTGCGGGCATATTTTTTTGCTGCCTGCAAGGTCCGGTTTGATCAACCGGAACTCCTCCTGGGCGTGCGCGTTCTCGATCTTGCGTTCCATGCCTTTGCTGATCGGGAGGCCGTCTTCATCCAGAAATTCGATAACCAGCTGATCCTCGGTTCCGTCCTCCAGCATCCTCACATGAATGCCGCCTTTGCAGTCGAGGCGATGTACGGCATATCTCGTTACGGCGGATACCCCCGTGCCGAAATCGTACGTATGAACGCCGGACGCATGCAGGCCCGAAGCGAAGGAGCCCGCTATAATCGACGCGAAGCGGGAGGAGTCATGGCCAATGCCTACGGTCGTCCCGGCGGCAACCGTCGTCGCGTAAGCCATCGCAAGCTTGTTCGCAAAGCTTGTGGTCATGTCGATGCCGCACGTTCCCTTGACGCCGAATTGGCCGAACAGATTCAGCACGTTCTTTTCGCCCCAGATCAAGGAATGGTTGAGCGTCGTATGAGCCTCCACCGCCTTATTCGGAAATACCTTGATTCCCGGCTGTACGACGCTTTTGATGCCGATGGTGCAGTTATCGCCGATAACGGCCCCTTCCCGGACGATGGCGCCTAGGCGAGTCACCACGTTGTGGCAGCATGTGCCTCCTTTCATTTCGACACCTTGCTCGATGTAGTTGTTGCTCCACAGCACCGTCCGCTCCAGGGTTACGCGTCTCCCGCTCAGCACGGATCCGGCTCCGACAACTGTGTAGGGCTTGATTTTCACGCCATTTTCCACGACGCAGTTGTTCCCGATAAAACAAGGCCCGCTTACCGTAACGTCAGGATCGATTTTGGCATTGTAGCCGACCCATACCCCGCCGTCCAACTGCGCTCCCGTGATCGTTACCTCTACTTTGCCGTCCAGCATATCGAACTGGGTTTGGCGGTATTGCACCAGATTGCCGATGTCCGACCAGTAGCCTTCCGCCACGTAGCCGTATAACGGCCTTTGGTTGCGCATCAGAATCGGGAACAGATCCTTGCTGAAATCGAACTCCTTCCCATGGTCGAAATACTTGAAAATTTCCGTCTCCAAAATATAGATGCCCGTATTTACCGTATCGCTGAACACTTCGCCCCAACTCGGCTTCTCCAGAAAGCGAATAATTTCGCCCGAATCATTCGTCATGACGACTCCGAATTCGAGAGGGTTCTCGACCGTGGTCAGCACCAGCGTGGCAACCGCTTGATTGCGCTCGTGGTAGGCGATCGCCTCCGATAAATCGAAATCCGTCAATGCATCGCCGCTGATGACGATGAAGGTTTCATCCAGAAACGCTTCCGCGTTCTTCACGCTTCCCGCCGTCCCCAAAGGGCTGTTCTCCTCGAAATAATGCAGCTTCACTCCAAAATCGGATCCGTCTCCGAAATATTGCCGGATGACCTCCGGCAAGTACTGCACGGTTACGGCGATTTCCGTAATGCCGTGCTTCTTCAGCAGCTCGATCGTATATTCCATGACGGGCCGGTCCAGAAGCGGCACCATCGGTTTGGGCGTATTGCTGGTAAGCGGGCGTAAACGGGTTCCTTTGCCTCCGGCCATAATGACTGCTTTCATAGTCGTTTATTCCCCCTATTTATGATATCGGATTGCATTAGCGCGTAGCCGCAGCTTCACGGTAGCCAAGGGCGTTTATCTTCTTATGAGCGACTTGACGATAAGTATCCAGCGTCTGACTCGCGATCGCTTCCCAGTCGTACCGGGCTTCCACTTTATGCAAGGCTCTCTCGGCCATAGCGCCTGCTGCGTCTTCTTCCTTCAGCATCTTGACGATGTGGAGCACCAAGGACGGCACATCTCCCGGTATGACCTTGTATCCGTCTTCCCCGTGGCTGACGATCTCGCCGAGACCTCCCACATCCGAAACAATAACCGGCGCTCCGAGCGCCATAGCCTCCAGTGCGACGATGCCAAAAGGCTCGTACAAGCTGGGAAATACCGCCGCGGACGCTAAGCCCAGCAGCTGGTTTCTCGTTTCGTCGTCGATAAAGCCGGTGAATGCGACCTTGGAATCGACCTTCATTTCCTGGACCCTTTGTTTCAGCTCATCCAGCAAAGGCCCTTTGCCTCCGATGACAAATTTCGCATCCGGAAACTGGGATATTACCTCGGGTATACTGGCAAGCAGCGTATGAACGCCCTTCTCATGCACAAGACGTCCAACGAAAAAAACGATTTTTTCATGCGGCAATGCAAAGCGCTCTCTTACGCCCGCATCTTTTTCGCCGACCCGGATCAGCTGCAGATCCACCCCGTTGGGAACCATGTCGATCTTATCGCCCGGCAGTTGGAATAGACCCTTAACCTCCTCCTCCATATAGTGGCTGCATACGATAACTCGCCATGCTTCGTACGTCAACTGCCATTCCAGATGATGAATGGAACGCTGCAGCTCGGTATGGAGCCCGCGATTGCGACCATGCTCCGTTGCATGAATCGTCGCGACGAGCGGAAGCTCCGTATATGATTTCAGCATTTTGGCTGCGTGCCCGACGAGCCAATCATGCGCGTGAATAAGGTCGAAGGGACCGTAGTTGGCCAGCAGATCCTTCCCGTAATCCGCCATCGCCAAGTTCAATTGAAAAATCCATTCCATAAATTGCAGTTCTTGCGCCTGATACGTCTTGACGCGATGGACGTGAACGCCTTGATTGATCTCGTATGCCGGATAACCGTCCACATGCGAAGTGATCACATGAACTTCGGTTCCCTGCATAACCAGCTTGCGCGACAAATCGTACACGTGGCGGGACAATCCCCCCACCGTCATCGGCGGGAATTCCCACGTGAGCATCAGGACGCGAAGGCCGCTTCCTTGCTCCGGCGCATGAACGTTCGCCAATTCCTTCGCCCGCTCCGGCATGTAAATGCGGTAATCGGCATCCGGGAATATCGCGTCGCGGCGCTCCGCTTCCGCCAGCCATTTCTCATCGAGCGAATCGCTTCGAAGATCGCGGCAAATCTTGAGAAAGCGGGAAATATGGCTCTTGATCCGCTTAATCGCGTATTCCACCGTCGTCCGGTTATCCATAATGAACGCCCAATCGCTGCTTTGCGCGAGCATCAGTTCCCGAGCCGCTTGATTCAAAGCCCGCTCCTGCAGGCCGGAGGCGTCCGCGAAGCGGCCCGCCAGCTCGATCATCTGATCCTCCATCCGGTGAAGATGCCTGTAAACCCACTCGTTGTCCTGTCCCAGCCACACTTCGCCGTAACCCGCCCTCCCCCAGCTCGAGAAGGAAAGCCGGCACTGCTGGTTCTCCGGGTATTCCAGCAAATAATCCGCAGGCGTAATCATTCGGATCGTTTGCTGATCGTGATGGATTTTGCGGCACAGATAGTCGATCCACATCGGCCCCTCGTACCACCAATGCCCGAACAATTCGGCGTCGTACGAGGCGACGATGATCGGTTTGCGGCCCGATTGAGCGAATAGATGCTCTGCCTGCTTCTCGCGGCAGAACATGAAATTTCCTGCGTGCGAAGCCGCCTTCTCCTTGGCCCAAGCCGGATGATACGGTTCCTTATGGCCGTCTTTGCCGGTAATCCGGTAATACTTCATCCCTGTATTCAGCCGGATGCCGGACTCGTGCAAATAAGGCTTGATATAGTCATACTCAAGGTCGTAGCCGATATCCCGGTAATATTCCCGGTAATCGTAGTCGCCCGGATACCCCTCCTGCGAGCTCCAAACCTGCTTCGACGTTTCTTGATCCCTCGCGAAGGCCGCAACGCCGCTCGGCGTGACGACCGGGCCGAATACGCCGTACTGCGGCTGCGGATCGGCATGCAGCAGGCTATGCGTATCCGTGAAGAAAAACTGCAGGCCGTATTCGCTCAGGATACGGTCCAAGCCCTCCTGAAAGCCGCATTCCGGCAGCCAGATGCCGCGCGGTCTTTTGCCCAGAACAGCCGTATGCAGCCTGACCGCGTTCTCGATTTGTGCACGAAGCGCTTGCTCCGTTCGGACGTAGGGAAGGAAAGCATGCGTCGCGGAGGACGTGATGAGCTCGAGATGGCCGGAATCCTGCAGCGCCCGGAACCCGTTTATTAAGTTGCCGCCGTATCTATGAATAAATTGCGATCGGATATGTGTAAAATGCTCGGCGTACATCGCGGCCAGAGGAGCGAATGCTTCGTCCTCTTTCGTGCGCTCGCACTCTTTGTCCGCCAGCATAATCAGGTTGTCCATATGTCGGATATACCTTGTTTGCAGCAAGGGGCTGCCCAGCATGGACAGCAAGGACGGCGTCAATGACATCGTCACGCGAAAATCGACGGCGTCGCGGATCAGCCCCTCGAATACGTCCAGCAGAGGGATGTACGTTTCGGTAATGGCTTCGAACAACCACCGTTCCTCCATATAGCTCTCGCTTTCGGGATGATGCACGAAAGGCAGATGGGCATGCAGGACAAGAGAGAGATATCCTTTGGTCACGTTGATGTTCCTTCCTATCGTTATATTAGGTTGAAGAGGATAGCGTGTAGCCTGTAAAAGAACGCTGCCAAGGCGGTTCCGGCAGTTCGGCGGACATATCCACTACCGCGCTTCGGGGCGACTGCCATCCGGCTGCCCCTGACGGCGGGATACGGACCGGGTTCGAACGAAGCAGTGTAATAAACCTGCCGTCCAATGCCGTCGTGCCGTAATCCACGATATAATCGCAGCCTGACGCAAGCCCTTTGACAAACCAATTGCTCGCTTCCTGATTGACGGCGATCAGCCAATGCCGATTGGCGTTATCCCCATTGAAGTGAATATAGCTCACATCGTAGACGCGCAAATATTTGGGAAGCTCTCCCCAGCCGCAATGAAAATGCTCCTCCGTCATCCGCTTTCTCCCGTCGGTGATCTCCCAGCAGGCATACAGACATTCCGGATCTCTCGGCAGCGCCGTCAACCGGTCGGCTGCGCCGTGATGCTGCTCCAAAGCGGCAAGGTCATCGAAGGGGCCAAAGCCTTCCTCTTCCGCTTGCGGGCTGCTTGTCTCCGACGCTTTGCGGTGCTTCGTCAATTGATAATTCAATTTACCGATGGTGATGCCCAGCCTTTCGGCAATCTGCTTGTGCGTCAATCCCTCTTCGGCCAGCTGCAGTATGATGTTTACATCCAATGCTAGATTTCCTCCTACCAGTCTCTATTAGTTTTGCATATGCTATAGTCTAATCCATGCGCTGTGATAATTTTGGCGAACGGTCGTGCCGGAAACCCACTTATTTTGTAGAATAATCTTTATTTTTCGTAAATGACTCCGACGGGATAACGAACGAACAGAAGGTGCGAGACGGAGAACGATGATTATTCTCCCGCAAAAAAAGGAAAGACCCGGCTTACGCCAGGTCTCGATGTTCCCGGTACCGCTTCAGGAACGCTTCCTTCGCCAAAATGTACATCGCGCTGCTCCAACCGAGCGGGGTGTTCCGGTTGGGAATGTCGGTGCCGCCGTAATACAGCTCCGGCAGCATGCCCGGCTCAACCATCACTTCCTCGGTCCTTCTCACATATTCGTAGGCCTTCCCGAAATTGCCGAGCTCCATATGGCAGAGCGCCAGCCAGGGCAGACCGAACGTCCACTCGGCTTCCGAGCCGATATAGAAATCGCGGGAACGGCCGCGTCCATATTCGTCCTCCAGCGTGCTGTAGTAGCTGTCGCCCGCATAGCGGATAACCCCCCGGCTGCGAAGCAGCTGCTCCTCCACCCGTGCAACGACGACTTCCCCTAACAGTCCCGTGAACAATCGGTACGGGTAAACCAGACTGAGCTGAGCCAAATCGGCCGCTTTGTTCCCGCTCTCCCGCGGATAAAGCCGCAGGAGTGTCCGTAGCCCTTGCTCGATCATGCCCTCCGGCAGGTCGACGAGTGAAGACACCGCCTTTAGCCCGGCTACGCAAGCGCCGACCGAGGAGGCATGAATCTCCCGCTCCTCTTCCCACATGCCGTTATCGGCATCCTGCCAATATTCGACCGATTGCAGGTAGCCGACTAGCTTTTGAACGATGTCCAGGCTTCTTTGGTCTTTGATCACGTTTTTGCCGTTCTCTACGCCAAGGCCGACCCCGTACAGGAAGGCGCCGATCATGTCGTGCTGGACATGCCCCCAGCTCTGATCGTGAATTTCCTTCACCTCGTCCCGGGAATAACGCGCGTGAACATACTCCCATTCCATGTTCGGCCTTTGCAGGCAGGCGATGTCAAGCTTCCATTCGTATTCCTTGAACAGCTCGAACAACCGGTCATAGGCTTTCTCGTAGCGGTCCCCCGGTTTATCGACAAATGGCAAAGACATATAGACGCAATCCCGTATCCAAATATACCGGTAATCCTCCGACGGACTGGCCATATACAACCCATGGGGCAAACAAAGCCTATCGAGCACTTGATAGCTTTCAGGCAGCATCTTGACTGACTCCTCCTCTACTATTTCCGTTTTCATATAGTAGTAGGATTGCCTGATTAAAGGATTTCTAATCCCGGGAGTCTCTTAATATAGGTAAAGTAGGGATAAAGAAGGATAGACGGAGCATTTCTGCCGCGCCGAATCGAAAGAGCCCGTTGAACCCGCTTTCATCAATGGAATTGTCCAAAAAAGCGCGGCCATCCCCTTCCGCCGATTTTACTTCGGCGCCGATTCGGCGTAAGATTCCTAGCAATAACGGAGAGAGAATCCGGGCCGGCGCTTCCGCTAAGCTGCAAAAAAAGCCCGAGAGCAGCGGATTCCTACTCTACGGACTTTTGGACAAAGGCGATCATTCGAGTCATTCATGATGAAGGGTGCGTGTATCTAATGGCATTAAGGATAGAGGATTTACCCGTTTCGTACGACTTGCATTTAGCGCATTACCGTATCGGAGCCGTTGAGCTATACCGGTTCGATCGGGAAAGCTTCAGGCCGATCGATTCCGCCGACGGCTCCGGCTACTGCTGCGGACTGCTCAAAATAACGAGCGGGAACAGCTTCGGCTGGGGAGCCTATGCCTTGCTCTGCCCGCAAAGGCACTTCGATCTTGTCCGCTGGGCTAACGTATACATGCAGCTTAAGGGACTTTCCGTCGCCGAAGCCGTCCATTGCGTCCGATCCAAAGGCAGCGCTTGGGGACTGGAACGCAAAACCCTTGCCGAAGCCGCTTTGCTTGATCTCGCTAACGATTTGAGGCGTGAATCGCCTCTGCAGAGAAAGGCATGTATGCTCGAGCGTTCCGCTTTAATCGCTTGCTCCGAATCCTATTTTTCCTTCTAGCGCAGCTATAGCAACACAAAATAAATCAAAGCGGCGAGCGCCAACCGGTAAAGAGCGAATGGAACAAGCTTAATGCGGTTAATCAGCTTCAAGAAGAAGCGGATCGAAAGAAGCGCGAATACGAATGCGCTGATGAAACCGACGATGAAGAAGGGGATCACATCGCCGGTGATCGAATCCCAGCTCTTCAAGAGCGAGATGAAGCTTGCGCCCGCCATGATCGGAACCGCCATAATGAAAGTGAAATCGGCGGCCGCGCGATGGCTCATCCCCGTCAGGATCCCGCCGGAAATGGTGGAGCCGGAACGGGAGAACCCCGGCCACATAGCCAAGCATTGCACAAGCCCGATAATTAGCGCTTGCTTATGCGTCATCCGGTCGACCGTCTCCGTCTTCGGACGGCGCGGCCGGAGCCACTCCGCCGCGAGCATCAGCAAGGCCCCGAGGACAAGGCCGATCACGACGTTCTCGGTAGAGAACAGGTATCGGTCGATATAATCCTCAAACAGGAAGCCGAGTACGCCGAAGGGAAGAAGCCCGACCAGAACCTGCGAAAGTTTTAGACGCGAGCCGCGTGCTTCCTCCCCTGCCGTTTTGCTCAATCCCAGCAGGTTCAGGAACCGGTCCCGCATCAGCACGACGACAGCCAGAATGGAGCCGAGCTGAATGACGATCTTAAACGTATTGGCCGCTTCAGGCGAGAACATATTTTTCGTTTGGAACAAAAAATCGTCGACGACAATCATATGCCCGGTGGAAGAAACCGGAGCAAACTCGGTAAGGCCTTCGACAAAGCCCAACACGACCGCAACAAATGCTTCCCATAAACTCACTGCTTTCACGCTCCCGGAGGTTGACTACTTGATGCGCTTCAATGGACGTCCGTCCGCTTAAAGTAAATGATCGTCGCAAGGAATCCGGCAATCGAAGTCAGCAGAATCGCCGCATACGAATAGAGGGCCGGATATGCCGGGGCGAATTCGCCGCTCGCAATGACATGTACGGCAGACCAAGGAAACAATCCCTGATAATCCTGTTCTGCGAGCGCGACATTGCCCATCGTGACAATCGCCGTAAAAATGATGGTAGGGACATAATTTTTGAACAGCAAGGTAATGAAGACGGTTGGCGTCGATAGAAGGAAAATAAAGGCTGCGCCCACGATATATTGCTTCAACGAGCCCGTTATGACCGAGGCGTCCAGTCCTTCGAACCGTCCGATAAGCCCCAGCAGGAGCGTCAGTCCCCAAGCGACCAGCGTCAATACCACGATCCACAAAAACAGCATGATCCATTTGCTGATCAACAGGCTGATTCTCGACACCGGGATGGTTAACAAATTTTTGAGCGTGTCCTCCGCATACTCGCGGTTAAACAAATACGCCGTAATGATTCCATATAAAAGCGTGCCGATCAGCAGCAGAACGTACAGATTGGTGTTGTAGAAGGAAAGCTCGAACGTGATCGGGGTTTCGGGTTTATCTTTACGCATATTTAAGAACCCGATGAACATCATGATGGGGGCGGCAGCCGCACCGACCACGCTGACTAGAAACATTTTCGCCCGCTTCAGCTTCAGCAGCTCCGTATAAACCAAGCTAACCAATCGTCCCGCCCCCTATCAATCGAATAAAATAATCCTCGAGTCTGTCTTCGCTCGTCGTCAGCTTCATAACCTCGATGCCATGCTCCACGAGCAGCTTGTTCAGCTTGCCCTGCTCGCCGATGTGGGAATACACGCGGATGTTTCCTTCGCCATGCACCTCGTAATCGGTAATCTGAAAATGCCGTTCCAGAAGCATAGCCGCTTTATTGTCATTCGACACTTGGAATTCCAAGTACTTGCGGTTTCTTTTCCTCAGCTCGTCGAAGGAGATTTCCTCAAGCAGCTTACCCTTGTGAATCACCCCGATATGATCGGCCAACTGCTCGACTTCGGTTAAAATATGGCTGGAAATCAAGATCGTGATGTTTCGTTCAACGGCCAGCGACTTGATGAGCTTCCGTATTTCCTTGATGCCGATCGGATCCAAGCCGTTGGTCGGCTCATCCAAGATGAGCAGCTCCGGATGGTGAAGAATGGCCCTGGCGATTCCGAGCCGTTGTTTCATACCCAAGGAATATTTGCCGACCAGCTTGCTCGTTTCATCCTGAAGGCCTACGATTTCCAGCGCTTCTTCCATGGCATTGCGTTTATGAACGCCCATCAGCTTTGCATTGATGAGCAGATTTTCCCTAGCCGTCAAATTTTCATAAAACCCCGAAAACTCGACAACCGATCCGATCCTTCTCAAAATTTCTTTTTGCTTGGCCTGCAGGCTTTCGCCGAATAGCTCGATTTGCCCATGGGTCGGCTTGATCAGTCCGAGCAGCATGCGGATCGTCGTCGTTTTGCCCGCGCCGTTCTGTCCGAGAAACCCGTATATTTGCCCCTGCTTCACCGTCATCTCGAGATTGTCCACGGCTTTCTGCTCGCCGTACGCTTTGGTTACCCCTGTGGTTTTTATAATGGTCGTGCTCATGCTGCACCTCCCTTTTTGCCCGATTCTCTTGCTCGGCTCCTGGTTACTATGATAGGGAGGCGAATTTAAATGCCTCTTAACGAGTTCTTAATTGTTTCTTAATTGCCGCTGTGCCGGCTCCGTTTAGGAATCGAAAAGCGAAAGGCCGTTTTCCGGCCCGGCTCGCTCTCCGCCAAAAGGACCCCGCCGTTTTTTTCAACTAGCGCTTTGGCTATCGCGAGTCCCAGACCGCTGCCTCCATGGCCGGAGCTTCTGGACCGGTCCGTGCGGTACATCCTTTCGAAAATGCGGGGCAAATCCTCGGCGGCGATCCCCGCTCCTTTGTCCCACACGCAGAGCTCGTACTCCGCATTGTACTCCGTAAGCTCAATGCCTGCAGCCTTGCCCTCCGCTCCGTACTGTACGGCGTTTTTCATTAAGTTATTTACGATTCGCAGCATGCTAAGGCGGTCGGCCAGAACCATGCAGCTTCCTTCCGGAATGCTTACTTGCAGCTCCATCCCGGCCATTTGCAGCTCAGGCAGGAAGGCAATGACCGATTCCCTAGCGATTTCCGCAAAATCCACCGCCTCCGGCTTCATCGGCGCTTCGTCGGCATCCAGCTTGGCCAAATGGAAAATTTCCTCGATCAGTTCCTTTAAAGCGCCGGCTTTTCTGGAAATAATCTCGACATACTCCCGTTTCAGCTCCGGCGAAGCGGCGATATCGTCCTTCAGGGCGTCGGCATATCCGATAATCGAGGTGAGCGGCGTTCGGATATCGTGGGAAATGTTCGTGAGCAAGCTCTTTCTTGCGGCTTCCGACTTAATCGTTCGCACGCCCAGCTTGTCCAGCTGTTCGATCAGTTCGTTAATCGAGAAAATAACCTCATCAAATGCGGGATCGCCCTTGGCCAACAATCGGGTATTTACATTTCCGCGAACGGCGCGGTTTAGCGCTTCAACCATGCCCTTTACTTTGGACAAGAACCGGAGCCTGATCAGCAGCAGCATGCCGGACAGGATGAAAAGCGCAGCGAAAAGAACCCCGCGAACGATTCCCGGGGGCTGATTCGTCATATCCAGGATCACAAGACCCGTTACCGCCAGAAACTGCAAGGCAAGATACAGAACGATTTTATCAATCTTCATCTTTATCACCTACGAACTTATACCCGATTCCCCAAACGGTCTGAATCATTTTCGGATTGGAGGCGTCGTCCTCTATTTTCATTCTGAGCTTGCGGATATGAACCATCACCGTATTGTCGTCTTCTATATAATCGCTGTCCCATACTTGGCGGAAAATTTGAGTCTTGGTGAACACCTGCCCCGGATGCGAAGCAAAAAAAGCAAGCAGCTCAAATTCTTTGGCGGTTAAAGCGATCTGTTCTCCGGCCTTCGTTGCCGTGTAGGTTTTCCTATCGATCTGCAGGTTGCGGAACAGGATGCGCGTTTCCTCTGGGGCGGCCCGGTCGCTGCTTAATACATAAAACCGCCTCATATGCGCTTTGATTCTCGCCACCAGCTCGTGTATGCTAAACGGCTTCGTCATATAATCGTCGGCCCCGATGCTGAGGCCAATGATTTTATCCATCTCTTGATCCTTGGCCGTCAGCATCAGGATGGGAACGTTGGACGTACTCCGCATTCTTCTGCACACCTCTATACCGTCGATTCTCGGCATCATCAGATCCAAGATGACCAAGCTGTAGCGATTCAGCTCGAACAAACGCAGGGCTTCCTCTCCGTCCGCCGCCGCGTCGACCTTATAGGTTTCCCTTTGCAGGTAAGTTATCAATAAATCCCGAATTTCCTTCTCGTCATCCGCTATCAGTATTCGGATCGGTTTCATCTTCTCATCATCGCTCCCGTTATCCGGTCCGGATCGGCCGCTTGTTTACGAGCGGTTCCTTGTAGTCATTATAGCAGGATGTGCGGGGACATGCCTTACGGACGAAGCCTGGAAATAAGGCAAAAAGAAAAAGCCCTGCCGGACTTTTAAACGGGTACGCTCAGTTTTTGTCGGCTTTACGGTTGGCGAACAACAGCAAGCCGAACGAGATCAAAATAATGGTTCCCGCCCAATACCACGCAAGGGTCTGGTCTCCGGATTCGACAGCAATATAAATGGCGGTAGGCAAAGTCTGCGTTTTGTGAGGGATGTTGCCCGCAATCATGAGTGTTGCGCCGAATTCCCCCAGCGCTCGAGCAAAACCAAGAATGTAAGCGGTCGTAACGGAGCGCCATGCCAAAGGCATGGTTATATATCGCAGAACTTGCCACTCGTTTGCTCCCATGGATCTTCCCGCATCCTCCAAATCTTTGTCGACCGAGGCGAAGCCCGTTTTCATCGTTTGATATACCAAAGGAAAAGCCACCACGATCGAAGCGATCACAGCAGCCCCCCATGTAAAGATGATTAGCCGGTTGAATAACGTATCCATCAGGTACCCGATCCAACTCTTTTTGCCTAGCAGGACAAGAAGAATGAAGCCCACGACCGTAGGCGGCAGCACCAAAGGAAGCAGAAACGCCGTTTCTACCAATGTCTTTCCGCGAAAGCTCTTCCTTGACATTCTCCATGCGGATAAGCCGCCTATCATAAGGACAAACACGCTGGAAACGGCTGCAACCTTTAGCGAGAGCACGATCGGATAAGTGAATTCCGTCCAGTCAATCCGTCCGATCATTGCTTGGGTATCGTGAAGCCGAATTTGACAAAGACGTCTTGGGCTTCTTTGGTTTGGAGATAAGCGTAAAAGTCTGCGGATTCCTTGCTATGTTTTGTTGCTTTTACAATACCCGCAGGATACTCGATGGGCGTGTACGTTTTTGAATCGACGCTGAAAGCGATTTTGACATTTTTGGAAGTCAGCGCATCGGTCTTATAAACAAAACCGGCCTCCGCATTCCCGGACTCCACATAGGTAAGGACTTGACGCACGTCTTTTCCTTGCACCGTTTTGGCTTGAAGCGAGTCCCATAGCTTAGCGTTAGTCAAAGCTTCTTTGGCATAGCTGCCGGCAGGAACGGTTTGAGGCTCGCCGACTGCAAGATGCTTAATGCTTTCGCTTGATAAGTCTTCCATCTTTTGAACGGCTGCTTTGCCGCTTGCCGGCACCACGACAACCAATTCGTTGATTAACAAATTCTTTTGCTGCGCACCATCGATCAGTTGCTTATCGACTAAGGCTTTCATATTTTTGGCTGCTGCCGATAGGAACAAGTCCGCCGGAGCTCCTTGCTCGATTTGCTGTTGAAGCGCGCCGGAGGCACCGAAGTTAAAGGTTAGTTTGACCTGTTTGTTTTTATTTTCGTAATTGGTTTGAATCTCTTTTAACGCATCGGTTAAGCTGGCTGCCGCCGAAATGGTGAGCTCGACTTTTTCAGCCGGGGTTTGCACGGCCGAGGCGGCTTGCGAAGGAGTCGTGCTGCTAACCGGTTGTTCCTTTTGACTGGCACATCCTGTGAAGATCACCGAAGCAATAACAAAACTTAATGAAAGATAACTAAACCTGCGAGCACTGAACATTTCTTCCCCTCCAACTATATAAATACATCTATTTGATTATAAATAGAATGGTTTAATGCTTTTCCATTATATATAATCCTGTTTAAATAGTAAATAATCCGGATTGAAGTCTTTCATCCGGCAACATATGATAAACTAAAATGAATCAGCAAGATCAATGGACGAACAGATTCGCGATGTTTTCCGAACAACATCTTTGGAGGACGGCTATGACAATCGACATTTCATATACAACCGAGGAAATTTCCCGGATTCTCAAAATATCCAAACTAACGGTTTACGATCTTATTAAAAAAGGCGAACTGCCCGCTTATCGCGTCGGCAAACAAATGCGCGTGGATGCATCGGATCTCGAAGCCTATAAAGCTCGAACCAAGGGCGGTTGGTCCTATGCACCCGGCGCGGATTTGTCGGTCTCTCCCGTACAGCACCAATTTCACGAGAACCCTTCTTCCAAACAATCGCTTGTCATAACCGGGCAGGATGTCAGCCTTGACATTTTGGCCAAACATATAGAGAAGACGGTTTCTCATTTCAGGCCGCTTCGTTCTTACGTAGGAAGTCTGGACAGCCTGATTTCTATGTATAAAGGGGAATCCGATATTGTCAGTACCCATCTGCTGGACGGTGACACGGGTGATTACAATCTCCCCTATATCCGAAAAATACTGACCGGTTTTTCCTATCTCGTTGTCAATCTTGTTTCGCGATCGGCCGGTCTGTACGTGAAACAAGGAAATCCAAAGCAAATATACGGCTGGGCCGATCTCAAGAAGCCCGGTCTCCGGCTGGTCAACCGCGAGAAGGGCTCCGGCGCCCGCGTTTTACTCGATGAACAGCTCCGCCTTCACGGCATAGCCTGTCAACAACTGACCGGCTATGAGCAGGAAGAGTCGAATCACATGGGCGTCGCGGGCAAAGTTGCCACAGGCGAAGCCGATATCGGGGTGGGTATAGAAAAAGCCGTGCACATGGTCTCCGGCGTGGATTTCATTCCGCTTATTCAAGAACGATACGACCTTGTGATGATAAAGAAGCCGGGGAACCTGGAGTGGATAGAACAGGTGAAGACCATTTTACAATCCGAATCGTTCCATAACGAGCTCCGGCCTATCCAAGGCTACGATTTATCGCAGACAGGACGCATCCTGTTCGAAACTTAACGCATCGGCGCAGGATCCATTCCCGCATCAACAAAGAAAGGCCGCCGTTCCCATGACGGCAGCCTTCTTCAGCATGTGCCCTATGTTTAGCCTTTAGCGATGGCATCATATACCGCATTTGCAATTGCTTTTGCTCCGTCTGCATTTGGATGGATTCCATCTTTGATAAACCATTGTCGATGGTTCTTCGTTACTTCATTAATATCTATTACTATTAAATCAAGCTCTTCAGCCAATTCCTTGCCAGCTTCAACGACTTCATCTACCTTATCCTTCTGTATATTGAATTTCATAGGGCCTTCCGTTTTGCCATTTACATAATAGGGAGTAGCGGGTGTACAGAGATAGACAACGGGTTTTGATTCTAACTGAGTATAGGATAGCAGAAGTTTCCGATATTGTTCTTTAAACTCCTCTTTACTTTTCCAATTTTGTACTTTTGAATCGTTAGTTCCAAACATAATGACAACAATATTCGGTAAGTAGTTTAAACTCTTCTGATAAATTTTCTCATCAACATACGGATTATCACCTGTAGTCATCGCAGTTCTGCCGCTATAACCGAAATTTTTCACATTATATCCGATGCCAAGCATGTTCTGTAATGTGATGGGATAATTTTTCTTATACCAGTTAACAACCCCAAATCCGTAAGTTATGTTATCCCCAACAGCAGCAACTCGGATGTCATTTCCCTTGATTTTATTATCATGCCTGATTGTTGAGGCACCCATAAAAGTGGCCAGAAAGCCTAATGAACTTATTAACGTTACCAAAAGGATGATTACAAATAAGAAGCTTTTCTTCGTTTTTTGTTTTACCACTATTCTCTCACTACTTTAATTGACTTTGTAATTTCACATCGAACTGTTAAAACAAGGCTGCCGTGTTGGTATTTCGGCAGCCCAATGTTTTTCACCATGATGGTTAGACCGTAAAAGCTAACTTGCCTTCTGATCGCCTTTATTGGAAACCATGCTTTCACCCTCAATATCTACCTTCGGTAACAAGCGGTCCAGCCATTTTGGAATGTACCACGCCGATTTTCCCATTAGAGCCATTACAGCAGGTACTAACGTCATTCTAACGATAAACGCATCAATGAATACCGCAGCCGTAAGGGCTAGACCCAAGGATTGAATGATTGGTTCATCCATAAAGATAAAGCCGCAAAATACAGAAATCATGATAAGTGCCGCAAGCGTTACGACTAGACCATTATGTTCCATACCGGAAATAACCGATTTCTTAGCATCACCGCTGTGACTGTAGTCTTCCCGCATTCGAGATACTAAGAAAACTTGGTAATCCATGGCTAGTCCGAATACGATCCCTACGACCAGTATAGGAAGGAAATTCAAAAGCGGCCCTACGTTCGTTATACCAAATAAATCGCTTAAATAACCGTCTTGGAAAACAAGCACAACAGCACCGAGAGAAGAGAAGATCGTAAACAGAAAACCAATTATCGCCTTTATGGGAACCAGAATAGAGCGAAACACAATAGCAAGGATAATCAAACCGAACCCTACAATAGTTGCGATGAAAATGGGCAAAGCGTTATTTAAACTATCCGTTATATCCATATTCATAACGGCAACACCTGTAAGCATAATGTCTGCTTGGTACTTCTCCTCAATTTCCGAATTATGTTTTCTAACCGATTTAACGAGCTCTAGAGTTTGATCTGCTAACGGCCCGTCACTTGGCATTAATGTTTGGATCGATACATTCTTCGATTGATTGAAGAATGGCTGTGATACACTTACAACGCCGTCCAGTTTGCTGATTTCTTCCCTAACGACGGAAGCAACCTGCTTTGTTGTTTCGCTGTCGGAAGCATTCACTACGACTGTAAAAGGGCCGTTAACTCCTGGCCCAAATCCTTCAGCCATGAGATCGTAAGCTCTTCTTTCGGTCGTTTCGACGGACCTTGTCCCATTATCGGGAAGTCCGGTTTTCATGTGCAGCACTGGATAACACATAGAGCCGATTAAGAGAAGAGTTACCAAAATGACGGGCGCTGGAAATCGCGAAACAAAACGTCCCCAAGAGCCAAAAACATTCGAAGTTCGCTGCTTTGCTGCCGCTTTTCTTCTTTTCGGAATGATACGCTTACCCATCAAGGAAAGAAGTGCGGGTAAAAGTGTAATGGAAACAGCCATCGCCATAAGGACCGTTAATGCAGCGGCGATCCCCATCTCGGTAAGAAACGGAATGTTAACCACAGCTAAGCCTACAAGTGCAATAATGACGGTCAGACCGGCAAAAATAACGGCACTTCCTGCAGTAGCAGTAGCAATAGCTATCGTTTCCGTTGTGTCTGATCGTTTGCTCGCTTCCTGCCGAACCCTGGAAATAATGAGCAGTGCATAGTCAATCCCTACAGCAAGACCTAACATCGTCGATAATGCAGTTGAGGAACTACCCATGGAAATGAAACCTGATCCGAAATTGATGAGCATTATTCCTGCAATGACACCAACACCGGCTATTAGTATCGGGATTCCTGCCATAAGCATGGACATAAATGTGATGACTAGGATCATAAAGGCAACCAGCATACCAATTAATTCAACACTAGCACCGCCATGACTGGCACTAAGTTGGACGGTTCCACTTAACTCCGTCTGAATTCCTGCATCTTTAGTGATATTAATATTGGTCAAGACTTGATCTTTTGATTCTTGTGGAACATCGTTTGCGACAACACCATAAGTCAAGTTGGCGTAACCGATCCGTTTATCCTGACTTAGGGTTCCCAGCGTATAGGGGTCCATGGCTGCAATGATTTCTTTATCTTTTTTGGAGGCCTCGATAAAGGACATGACGGCCTCTTTCATTTTTTCATCTTCAAGCGTTTTTCCTTCGGGTGCTTTGAAAACGACTTGAACGGTTCCACCCTTTGGTTCATTATTTCCGGATGAAAACTCTTTCGACAACAGATCATTAGCTTTTTGCGATTCCGTTCCCGGTATAGACATTGTTGTTGATTTCTCACCATTAAAAGACACGCCTAACGTGACGATTATACCCAAGATAAGTACCCAGGATAATAGGGTCTTCCCTCGATTTTTGGCGCACCATCTTCCAAGTTTATAAAGCTTTTCTGCCATCTAACACTCACTCCTCTTTTATTCATACACCCATCATAAGCTGAGGAGAAAAATAAAAAATCGTACAAAAGGGCAACCCCCTAATGTACGATCGGGCAAATCTATGAAATTTCCGATTATAAATGCAGGATTCCACGCTCCACCGCCACGGCGACGGCCTGCGATCTCGAATCAACTCCCAATTTATTATAAATATTGGTTAAATGGGCCTTTACTGTCCGTTCGGATATTCCCATATCGAAGCCGATCTCTTTGCTTCGAGACCCACGGGCAATCGCTTGAAGCACGATCAATTCTTTGTCTGTAAGAGACATCTTCGCCGAGGATGACTCTTTCGCCTGTATTGGCGTCTTGTTACCGAATACTTTCTCGGTGATTTCCGGAAGTAGCAACGTCTCCCCCCTCATCGCTGCATCAATCGAGCGAAATATCATCTCCCTTCCCGTATCCTTGAGCAAATACCCTTTGGCACCTAACGCCAGTCCTCCGATCATCATTTCATCCTCGTTATAGGTAGTCAAAATAATGACCGGAATATCGAGTCCTTTAGCTTTGAGCGCTGTCATGGTATCTAAGCCGCCCATCTCAGGCATGTTCAAATCCAATAGGATAATGTCCGGCTTGTATGCCTCCACCAGTCGGACCGCTTCCACACCGTTGGATGCTTCTGCGACTACCTCGTACCTTTGATTCGTTTCCAGGATCAGCTTAAGTCCCTCACGAACGACTAGGTGGTCATCCACTAAAAGAATCTTAATTGTCATAAGATGGTGTCCTCCTGTTGTAATGGAATGCGAACAGAAACTTTTGTTCCTTGCTTTCCGCTTTCGATTTGGATATCCCCTCCAATAATTCTGGCTCGTTCATATAGGCCAA
Organism: Paenibacillus litoralis; assembly: GCF_046244365.1. Classification (NCBI taxonomy): domain Bacteria; kingdom Bacillati; phylum Bacillota; class Bacilli; order Caryophanales; family Paenibacillaceae; genus Paenibacillus; species Paenibacillus litoralis. Next base: position 8,176,963 of record NZ_CP176395.1, read on the forward strand.
TTAAACCATAGCTACCGGATTGTTTCCCGATCAGCTTGGTATCGAACCCTATTCCGTCATCCGTAATTCGTAGCTCGATTACGTTTTCTCGTGCTGCAACCACGACTTCTACGTTCGTCGCGTTGGCGTATTTTGCTATATTTGCCAAGCATTCTCGTACGATGTGTAAGCTATGTTCGAAGATCAACTTCGGCACCGAATGGGGTATCGATAACTGTGTGGAAATATGAATCCCTGTCGCATGTGCGAAATGTTCAGCCTCATCCTGCACCGCTTTAGAAATTTCTATAACCTCTGCGGAATACGAACGCAAGTCGTCAATAGCGCTTCTCGCCTCTGAAAGCGTGCGCTTTGCTTGGGCTTTCGACAGCTGAACAATCTCGTGAGCGCGATGCATATTATCGTTCTCTAGATGCGCATCCACGGCATCAAGCTGCATGATGAGACCTGCCAGCCCTTGTGCCAAGGTATCATGTAAATCACGGGCCATTCTTTGACGTTCGTTGGCAATGGTTAGATCCTCCACTTTCCTGTGCGCTCGTTCCAATTCACGCAAAAACAACTGGGTCCGCAATTTAACACGAACCTGTTTATAGAACAGAGTAGCATAGCCGATTACGAAAACCATCATGAAGATGAGCGCTGGCAATGTTGTTGACAAATCCTCGCTCGTCCCGGGCCAAACCAGTGAAAAAGAAAACAAAGCACAATAAAGGGTACAGAGCAAAAGCACCTTGAACCGTTGGGAATATACACCAATACTTTGCCCGACCAAGACCATTAATAAACTTACAAAGATGAGAGAGTAATTCTTTGGCATGAGTAACGCACAGCCCCAACCGATGAATCCTTGCGTCACAAAATAGATCCAAGGCCTTCTATCGACGATGGACCCGGCATACCAATGCAACAAAATGTGGATCAGAATGAGACAAGTAAAAATAATAAATTCGAACAATATGGGGAACACGGGTATCTGGGAGGACAATACAGAAAAATAAATCAAAATGACCCAGATTAAAACAGGTAGTCGAGAGTCCCGCAGAACATTTGGGGAATCGGATCGGAAGTCTTCATAAGGTTGGTTTTTCGAATAATTCTGATCTTTCACGCAGGGTCACCTCTATCATGTACCTATTATAAAACAATGCAAGTTCATGTCCCTGTCAAGGGCCATGAACTTGCATCCATAAACATGCATTCATATTTTAACTCTTATTCGCCAAGAAGCCAATTTAAATCGACACCAAATTGCTTTCTCAGAGCTATCCATAACTCACTCACAAACCGAAAACCCAATCTCCTACACCTTAAAAGCCTTCATCGCCTTGCGAAGCTCCTTAAACGAAGGACGCTTGCCGTACATGAGCACGCCGGTGCGGTAAATTTTCGCAGCCAGCCAGCCCATCCCGAGGATCGAGGCGAACAGGATGCCGATGCTCAGCCAAATTTCCCAAACGGCCGGATCACTCATGCCGATACGCAGGAACATTAGCAGCGGCGAGAAGAACGGAATGAACGACATGACGACGACGAACGTCGCATTCGGGTCCTGCAGGCCGTACATCGATATCATGAACGCAGCAATGATGACGAAGGTAACCGGCATGATCGCTTGACCGACCTCTTCCGTACGGCTGACGAGCGAGCCGACCGCCGCGAAGATCGTTGCATAGATGAAGTACCCGGTCAAATAGAAGAGAATGAAATAGAACAGCAGCCCGATCGGCAGATCGTTCAAATTCAGGTTCAGCTTGTCGAGCAGCTCGCGGTTATGCGGCAGCACGAGGTTCGCTCCCCCGACCACGATGTAAAGGACGATCGATGTCAAGCCGAGCATGCAGACGCCGATAATTTTACCGAACATTTGCTTAAGCGGCGATACGCTGGAAATGAGCACTTCCATGACGCGAGAGCTTTTTTCGGCCGTAATTTCCGTCGCCACCATGTTGCCGTAGCCGATTACGCCGATGTAGAGCATGAACAGCAGCGCATAAACGAGTCCGAATGCAAGCGCCATCTGCGATTCCGATTTGCCTTGGCCGACGGAATCTCCTGTTGTGGAAATTTGTACGGACTCGATCGCGACAGGGCTGAAAAGCTTATTCAGAACGTCCTGGCTCAGGTTCGCGTCCCGCACGGCCATTTCCGTTTTGACGCTGCTCAGCGCCGTTTGCAGGTCGCTCTTCATGCCGGAGCCGATGGAATCCTCGGATTTATAAACGATTTTGGGGAAGCCTTTGCCCGCCTCTTCGGCGAATTCGACATAGCCCTCGATTTGCCCGTCTTTAATCTGATCCTTGGCGAATTTCTCGTTCGCCTCTTTGCCGCCTTGATCCTTGAGACGGATGACAGTCACATCGGGTTTTTCTTGCTTCTTGAAGTATTCTTCCAGCTTAACGGAGACGCCTTGCTGATCGTCGAACACGCCGATCTTCGACGGCTCGTCGGAGGAAAATTGCGAGATGATATAAGGCAAATTGATCATAACCGTAAGCAGAACGGCGAATATAAGATTCGAGATAATCGTCGACTTCGCCTTAAACCGTGTCCAAAACGTGAATTTTACGACCGTCCACATGCTGTTCATACTTGGCCACCTACCGTTCTAATGAAAATTTCGTTAAGCGTGGGCTCCATGATTTGAAAACGGGTAACCGTCGCTTGGTACATCGCCGCCTTGAGCGCGTCCTGCGCAGCCGTCTCATGCTCGATATGAAGCTCGTAGCCGTTGGCGTGCCGGGATACCGAGCGTACGCCCGGAATTTGCTCCAGACCGTTAATGTCCTGCTCCGCCTCCAGCAGCACCCGCTCGCGGGGAAACTTGCGCTTCAAGTCCTTGATTTTCCCTTGCAGCACGGTGTTCGAACGATGCAAAATGCTGATGTTCTCGCACAGCTCTTCCACATGGTCCATCCTATGGCTGGAGAAAAGGATCGTTTTGCCTTCGTCGCGAAGCGCTTTGACCGTGCTTTTCAGCAGCTCCACGTTAACCGGATCGAGTCCGCTGAACGCCTCGTCGAGAATCATGATTTCGGGATCGTGAATTGCCGCCGCGATAAACTGAATCTTTTGCTGATTGCCCTTCGAAAGCTCTTCGACCCGCTTGCTGTAGTATTCCGGCACTTCAAAACGCTCCAGCCACTCTTTCAGCCGCTGATCCGCCTTTTTGCGGTTCATGCCCCGCAGTTCGGCCAAGTACAGGATTTGATCGCTTACCTTCACTTTCGGATAAAGACCGCGCTCCTCCGGCAAATAGCCCATTAGACTGCGAAGCTGATCGGTGTAGGGCTTTCCTTGCCATTCAATGCGTCCCCCGTCCGGATAAATGAGACCGAGCACCATCCGCATCGTCGTCGTTTTGCCGGCTCCGTTCGCGCCGAGCAGCCCGTAAATTTCTCCCTGCTTCACCTGTATGTTGATGGCGTTAACCGCCGTTTTGTCCCCGTAATGCTTCGTCACTTCGTGCAATTGCAATGCGTACATCGTCGTCCGCTCCCCTCGTTATTAAGAACTTTTCGTTCCGATCGTTTGCATCCGCTGCAGTTGTACGAATATTTCGTCCAGCTCGAGCGACTGCATACGAATTACCGAAATTCCTTGTTTAGCAAGCGCCGCCTCGGTTAGGTCGGGCTCGTACGAAATCAATCTTGCCGGCTGATCGTGCGCTTCCGTCACGCCGGGCAAACGGCCCGGATTATCCGGCATCCGATCGACCCATATCATTTTCCATGTATCGAGCAGCGCATCTTTCTCATGAAAACCGATTAGCTTCCCCTTATACATGAAGGCGACATAATCGGCAAGCCTGCGCACTTCATCCATGATGTGAGTCGCAATGACAACCGTCCGATCGCCGCCGCGCATAAACTGCGTCAGCTCATCGATCATTTGGCGCCAGGCGAACGGGTCGAGACCGGAAGAAGGCTCGTCGAGCAGCAGCAGCTCCGGATTCGGGGCGAGCGCCAGCGTCAGCGAAAGCTTCCGCTGCATGCCCTTGGATAGGGCGGACAGCTTCATCCCCGGATCCAGCTCAAACTTCGCGATCAGCTCCCGGCAGCGGCGTTCGTCCCAGCCCGGATACCAATAGGAGACGAATTCGATCAGCTGCCCGATCGTTTTGGCAACGCCGCCAAAGTCGCTGAACTCCGGCACATAGCCGATTTTCTGCTTCATGCTGACCGCATCCTGCGGGTAGTGCTGCTGCAGCACGCTAAGTGACCCGCGATCCGGCTGAAGCATGTGCATGAGCATGCGGAACATCGTGCTTTTGCCCGAACCGTTCGGGCCGACAACCGCCACCACGTATCCCCGCTCAATTTCCATGCTGATCGGACCCAGCCGGAACTTGCCGTCTACCAGCTTCTCGATGTCCTGAAATTTAATGACCGTCTCCATCCCGATCGCTCCCCTCTTTCCCGTATTCGCGCAGAAGCTCCTCCAGCATGTCTCGCATTTCATCCGCCGAACAGTGAATACGCTGACCGACTTCAACCGCTGCCTTCAGCGCCTCGTATACGGCATCCCGCCGGTAACGTTCCCTTTCCGTCACGTCGACTTTCGCAACGAACGTTCCCGTCCCCTGTCTCGTCCGCAAAAAACCCTCCTGCTCCAGATCCTGATACACCCGCCGAATCGTAATGACGCTGCACGACAAGTCTGCGGCAAACTCGCGAATCGAGGGAAGCAGCAGTCCTTCAGCCAGTTGTCCGCTTAAGATAAGCGCCCTAAGCTGTTCCTCGATCTGGTGGTACATAGGCTCTGCGCGGTCTGCCGAAACATCGATCGGTATTTTCACGGCCACACCACCTTGCCATTCATGTTAAGTTTCTCCGATTCAGCTTCGTCACCGCGAACTTTTTCAACAGCAGTTGGCTTGCGGCACCGAGTAGGAGCGTGATTGCAGGAAGCACGAAGCCCGTTTCTTTCACGACCCGAATCGAGCTTTGCACGGCATGAGCGTCGAGCAGCCAGAGCAGCACCGGTACTCCCATATACAGCAAGATGCTTGAACAGCTGATGATAAAATAGATCTTCTCTTTGTACCCGAGTTCCACATATAGGAAGAAGCTTGCTAGGATCAACGAATACCCCGTCCAAGCCAATGCGAAGGCGACATATTCCAACGGCTCGAAAGCCGTTCGGACATAATCGGTCATCAGGTAAAGACTGATAAAGAAGACGAGACCGCTGAAGACCGTGGTGATGAACAGCGTAAGCTGCCGGCAAACGACGATTTCTTCCGAGCTGATCGGTAAGCTTTTGTAGTACTTCATTTTGCTGCTTAGCCGATTGTTCTTCCAGTACTTGAGATAGTCCTTCGAAAAGGCGAACCCCATCATTCCGACGCTGGTTAGAAAGATGAAGTCTATCATCACGTTCGTAAACACGTATTCCTTATGCTCGGCGCTTCCGATGTAGCGGAACAGCATCGTGCCTCCAAAGAAGGCGAAGTACACCATCATAATCATCGTCCATAGGAAGCCGAATCCGATTCTCCTCAATTCCCCGCGAAGAAGCCATCTAACGTTACGCCAAAAGGTCATCGTCACCCTCATCCTCCTCGATCCCTGACAGAGCGCTGTGCTTACTGTGCTTACTGTGTCTACTGTGTATATCTATATTCACAGTATAATCACCCCGCGTGCATTTTGCAACCATATTTTGCAATAAAACAAGGATAAACGGCTTCGCCGTCCTTTTAGGGACAAGCGCGTTTACCGAGATTTAGAGCGACTTCCACGATATACTCTCTGATAAATTAAAAAAAAACCGAAAGCTGGTTACAGCTTCGGTTCTTCGCAGCTTGCTATTTGGTTTACGTTTCCCTATCCGCCCATAAGTACATCGATTACCGGCTTCGTTTCCCCGCCCGGATAGAACACATACAGCAGCAGGTACACAAGCACGCCGGTCGGTGCCGTCAATAACCACATGATAGCCGTCCAGCGGCCGATTTTCTTATGCTTGGCGAAACGTTTGTTGAATGCGTGCAGGATGGTCACGATACCGAAAATGCCGGAAACCGTGGCGAGCAAAATATGAAAGATTAAGAAAATGAAGTAAGCATCCCGGATCCAAATCGGCGCTTCTTCCGAAAAGGACGTATTCCCGACGAATATCGTCCGGCACACGTAAAGAATGAAGAACGCGAGGGCGCACACCGCCCCGATCAGCATCAGCTTCTGGTGCGTCTCCCGGTTGCCTTTGATAATCTGCGCCCAGCCAAATCCGACAAACGTCGCGCTAATGACTATTAAGCTTGTACATAGTAATGGCAGCATCGTTCCAATCACCCGTTCGTTTCGCATATTGGTTCAAACCGTTAATGCTCCCGCTAAGCACAATCAGTAGCACCTTGATCTATGTGCAATACTTTGCGGGAGCCCGGAATCATTTTCAATCATCATCACTGTAAGAATTAGCTTAAGCGCCGTTCAGGTTTCCCCCGTTAGACGTCCGCAGCATCGTGTCCTGGGAATTCGGCTCGATCGGCTCGTCCTTGCTGCGTTCCATACGGAACCAGCGGAAAAAGATGTAGGCGAGTGCGAAGCCGTATACGATTTCTTGAATAATTTTCATGATCGTTCCGCCAAGCTGCTGATCGTCCAAAGGAGGCAGCGCTTCAATGATAAGCGGCGCGCCAATGTACGGCTCATACAACAAATCTTTGGCGAAAATGATCAACGCGCAGGCCGGTGTCAACAGAACGCCGTTCGCAAAAATATAGGCAAGCGTCTGCAGATCGGACATTCGCTTCCAGCTGGTAGCATTGTTGAAAACAGGGAACCACATATGGAAGGCAGCCGCAATCAGGATGAAATGATATCCCAAGTGATAGACAGGATGTTGCGCAACCGCATTGAAAATAAGCGGGATATGGTACATCGAGAATAGCAGATTAAACAAAAGCACCGAGAACAAAGGCTGCGTAAACGGGTACACCCATTTGCGCATCCATTTACGGTCCAGCAGCGGATTCAGCATCCACCCCGGAATGGACATATAAACCAGCGGCGGCATAACCAAATACAGAATGGACTGCTGCAGCATGTGCGCGCTGAACAAATGGGCATGGCCGTAATAACTCAGCGGCGTACCCTGCGCAATATAAAACAGTGCCAAGGCCGTTACGAACAGCAGCTTTTTCCCTATCGCAACAGGCTCCGATCCGGCAAAGCGGTGTCTCCCCGGACCCGTAAAGTAAAAATAAACATAACCGACAAGCAGTGTGATGAGCAGAACGCCCGGACTCCACAAATCAGAGAAGCTCGGACTTGCCCCATGCATCTCCAAATGATTATGCATCGGTTACCCTCCTGTCCTTGCCATACTTCTTTACTTACACAAAACAAAAGAGGCGGCATTGCAAGCAAACCGCCTCCGACAGATCGACCTTACCACCAAACCCAATATAGAGCGGCGATTACCGCCGTTATTGCAATAACAAAACCGAATGCCAACCCAACGATCGGGAACGTATGTCCGCGCTCTTTCATATGCATCCAGACAGCCAATTGGAACACGGCTTGGACAAGCCCGAGTACAATAAGGAAAATAACCAGGAACGTTTTGTCCAATCCGCCGTAAATGACCGCCGCAAAAGCGAACATGGTAAGCAGAATCGAAATGATATACGCCAAGTAGTGGTTTTTAGGGCCCTCTACACGGTGAGGTTTGCCTGGCGACGAAGCATGATGTTCAGAACTCATCAGCTTAACCCACCTTTCCCATCAGGTAGACGACGGTGAAGATGAAGACCCACACGACGTCGATAAAGTGCCAATAAAGACTCGCCACGTAAAACTTCGGCGCGGTAACGACCGTTAATCCTTTTTTCATGCCTTGCAGGATAAGCAGTGTGATCCACAAAATACCGAATGCAACGTGGGCTCCGTGGAAGCCGACAAGCGTATAGAACGATGTTGCGAAGGCGCTAGCCGAGAAGGTATGCCCTTCATGTACATATTCGACAAATTCGTAAATTTCCAAACCTAAGAAGGAAAGTCCGAACAATACGGTAACCGCCAGCCAGCCAAGCATCGCTTTGAACTGGTTTTTGTGCATGGCGATCATAGCGAAAACGCTGGTCAAGGAGCTGGTCAACAAGATGAAGGTGGACCATGCTACCGTTTCAAGCTTGAACAAGTGCTCGCCGGACAATCCTCCGGCCGTACCGTGGCGAAGCGCCAGGTACGTTGCGAACAACGTACCGAACAGAACCGTTTCTCCGCCTAAGAAGAGCCAGAAGCCGAGCAGTTTATTTTTCCCTTCAAGGGTCGCCTTTTCAGGCTCGGCCGGCAATGCGCCGGCTGCATGATGTGCATTAGCCATTATGCTTTAACCCCTTTCTCTTCAAGCTCTTCCACTTCGATATGCCAGCCGTGATCGTCGTAAACCGAACGAAGCAGCATGCAAATCAGAGTAATGGCGAGACCGCAGCCTGCAATGATGTAATTATTGAACAGCGTATTAAAGAATGCTGTTTCGAACGTATGCTTGCCGTACATGAACCCGAAGCCTGCGATAAACAATCCGAGCGACATAAAGAACGGCAAGATGGAGCCGGACGGCATGTGAATCGGACCAAGCGGTTCGGCTGGCGTCATTTCTTTGTTGCCGGCCATTTTCTCTTTCCAGAGCGGATCGAGACCGCGGACAAGCGGCGTTTGTTTAAAGTTGTATTCCGGTGCCGGGGATGGAATCGCCCACTCCAGCGTACGAGCGTCCCAAGGATCGCTTACTGCATCTTTGCGTTTCATTCCAGTAATAATCATGTTGTACAAGAAAGCTATCGTACCTACGCCCATCGAGAATGCGCCGATCGTACTGATAAAGTTCATCGTATCGAGGCCTTGATTCGGCAAATACGTAAATACGCGGCGCGGCATTCCGATCAAGCCAAGGAAATGCTGCGGGAAGAACGTCAGATGGAATCCGATAAAGAAGAACCAGAAATGCACTTTACCAACTGCTTCGCTGAGCAATCGGCCCGTAATTTTCGGCCACCAGTAGTAAAGACCGGAGAAGATACCGAAAATCAAGCCGCCTACAATTACATAGTGGAAATGCGCTACGACGAAGTAGGAGTCGGTATACTGGAAGTCAGCTGCCGGAACCGCAAGCATAACGCCTGTAACGCCGCCCATTACGAACGTCGGAATAAAGCCGAGCGCCCACAGGTTAGCTACGGTAAAGCGGATATGTCCGCCCCACATCGTGAACAGCCAGTTGAAAATTTTGACGCCGGTCGGAACGGCGATCGCCATTGTCGCAACCCCGAAGATGGAGTTGGCTACCGGACCGAGGCCTGTCGCAAACATATGATGCGCCCAAACCATGAAGCCGAGAAATCCGATTACGACTGTCGCGAATACCATCGAGCTGTAACCGAACAATACTTTTTTGGAGAACGTACTTACAACTTCGGAAATGATACCAAATGCCGGCAAAATCAAAATGTACACTTCGGGGTGACCGAAGATCCAGAACAGATGCTGCCATAGAACCGTGTTACCGCCCTGTCCGACTTCGAAGAAGTTACCGTTGAACAACCGGTCAAACATCAGCTCGACCAAGCCGACGGTGATCGCCGGGAAAGCGAACAGAATGAGAGCGGACGTAATGAACGCCGTCCAGGTAAACAGCGGCATACGCATGAACGTCATGCCTGGCGCGCGCATGTTGATGATCGTAACAAGGAAGTTAATACCGCCGATCAGCGTACCGATACCCGCAATCTGCAAGCCGACTACATAAAAGTCAACGCCGCGTCCGCTGTACGTATCGGAAGAAAGCGGAGCGTAAGCGGTCCAGCCTGCGTCCGGAGCGCCGCCCATGAACCAGCTCAGGTTAAGCAGCAAACCGCCGAAGAAGAACAGCCAGAAGCCTAACGAGTTAACGAAAGGGAATGCTACGTCGCGCGCACCGATTTGAAGCGGCACGATCGCGTTCATAAACCCGAACAAAAGCGGCATCGCTGCCAAGAAAATCATTGTCGTTCCGTGCATCGTAAGCAGTTGGTTAAACGTACCGCCTACGAAGATGTGTAAATCCGGGTACATCAGCTGAATCCGAATCAGGATCGCTTCAATCCCGCCGGCCAGGAAGAAAAAGCCGCCGGCGAGAAAATAAAGGATACCTATTTTTTTGTGGTCGACGGTTGTAAGCCAATCCATCAAGCCAGTATACCTTTTCACCGTATGTGCGTGGGCCAACTTGGTAACCTCCTAAAAGTTTTGCTTACGCAAAGCTTGCTCGTAAGCATCAACCCAGTTTTCATAAGAAAACTGACATCTTAAGCTAAAGCTTTGTTGTTACAAAACCGCTTCGTAAGTATCGTCCGTACGGAATCGAGCTACTTGAGCGAGTTTAAGTATTTCACAACGTCGTTTACTTGCGCTTCGTTCAAGCCTACTGCAGGCATTTTGGAGCCCGGTTTCACAGCTTGCGGATCGTTGATCCAATCTTTGAGCGACTGATCGTCATGCGGCAGGAAGCCCGCTACGCGAGTCCGATTCGCAAATCCGTTCAGGTTCGGTCCAAGACCTGCACCTGCAGCATTAACGGCGTGACAAGATAAGCAGTTATCTTTAAACACTTGCTCGCCTTTAGCCGCATCGGCAGAAACCGTTTTCGGAGCTGTCATCTTGCTTACCCACTGATTGAACTCAGCCTCTGAAACCGCTACGACTTTGAAGTCCATCAATGCGTGCGACGCTCCGCAAAGCTCGGCGCATTTCCCTTTATATTCGCCCGGCTCATCCGCTTGAAGATAAAGAACGTTTACGTTCTTTTCGCCAGGGTTCGTATCGATTTTACCGCCCAGGGACGGAACCCAGAACGAGTGGTTGACGTCAGCGGTCGTAAGCTCGAACGCGACTTTCTTGCCCACCGGAATATACAAATCTTGAGCAGTGTTAATGCCTTGATCCGGATATTCGAACTGCCACCAGAACTGATGACCCGTTACTTTCACATGAAGGGAATCTTTATCCTGCGTGTAATCTTGAGAATGCTTAAAGGTGTAATACACGGTCGGAACCGCCAAAATGACCAGCAAAATAATCGGAACGACAGTCCAGATAATTTCGAGAACATGGCTGCCTTCAACCTGTTTCGGAATACCGGTTTGTCCTTTCCGCTGGCGGAAACGAATAATGACGTAAATATAAATCAAAAATACAGCGGCAAGAACGAAGAGCATAATGCCGAAGCTGATCATCATCAGGTTCCGCTGCTCGTCCGCTACTGGTCCTTTCGGGTCAAGCGTTGACAGCGTCGGATCACCGCAGCCTGTCAGTACTAACGCCAGCACCGCGAATAGGGGCATCAGACGCCATACAAATTTCCATCGACTCATCAATTATCAACCCCACTTGTGTGTAATAAACCGTCAGACGCCCATGAAGCTGCTTTGGTTTTTGAAGCCATTTTGCTTACACAAAACGATCGTATCGGCGTACCTCCGGCGACTATAAAACCGCGCCAAAACAGGCGATTTTATAGATTACATCGACGATCGTACATGTCAATGAACCTAATCACTTTATTAACTATAAATTCGGTGCACTCTTTTGTCAATCTTCCTGGGAAAGTTCACAAATTGTTCTAAAACCGCGTCGTTATGCATCTTCTTCCTTCTGTAGGTTTCCTAAAAACGGGGGTTTTATTCACCATTTTCTAACCCGCGCCCAGCATATTTTACGCCAAAACATAAATGCTATGTAATGAGATCATTTTGTAAACCTAGCCTGTGAAAAAGGAGGTCATTCATGATGAAACGAACGGGACGACTGCTGTCCATCGGCATGCTGTCCGCCATTCTCCTGTTGTGCGGCGGGTGCGGCGAGTACGGGCCGAAGGATAAGTACCGGGAAAACCGGACAGGCATCCGATATGGCGCTCATAAAGACGTTTACCCGGACACGAGCGGTCCGAAAGCATACGGTTCGCCCCAGCAGGAAGGAACGATTCTGCACGGCAACACCCAGCTTGCTTACAGCCAGAAGCTGTCGGATCAAGTCGGCGCCTTGAACGGCGTAGGCAGCTCCATCGTTATGCTGACCGACAACAATGCATACGTCGCCATTCTGATCGACAATACCGGCAACAATACGTACGGACGCAACGCACGCAAGGAGCTTAACAATTCGGGGACTTCGCTTGGCCGATACAACCCTCATTCCGGCGGCTCCTATATGGATCCTAAAGACTTGACCAACGGCGTGAACAATTTCTATACCGTAGAAGACCATAACGATCTGACCCACGAATTCAAGCAAAAAATCGCATCAACCGTGCGCTTAGGCCAGCCTGCCGTTCATGACGTATACATTTCGGCCAATCGGGACTTCGTCAATAAAATGAACGCCCTGGCGCAGGAAAGCTGGTCCGGCCATTCCTTAACGGGACATGTGGGCGAATTCAACACAATCGCGAACCGCATATTCGGCACGCCGGAAAGGCCTCGCGAGTAGACGCATGGAACGCTTGTACAAACAATTGCGCGAATGTTCTGTAAACGACTGGTATCAGAAGCCCGATCCATCTATACTATATAGTAGAAGAAACACGATTGGAGGATGGGGCTATGTATGAACTTAAGGATAAGGAAATCATTATCGTATTCACCGGTCCGAACGGTGCCGGACGCAAAACGATCGCCGAAATGGCCGGTTCCACGCTGAACATGAAACAAGTTCTTTCTTATACGACAAGGGAACGCCGACCGACCGAAGCCGATGGAGTCGACTACTTCTTCATAACTCCAGCGCAGTTTCTTAAGGACCAGGCTGACAATCAGTTTGTCGAGGTTATCGAAATAGACGGACATTTGTATGGTATCAAGAGCGCCGACATTGAAAAGCAGTTTCAAAAGAAAGGCTGTATTTATCTGATCCTGAACAGCACCGGCACCGATATCGTTAAAAAGGTTTACGGAGACAAAGTAAAACGCTTCTTCATCTATGCAAGTCCGGAAACCATTATTAGCCGGCAGCGCCAGCGCGGAGATACCGAAGAAATGATCGAACGCTATATGTCGCATTACGAAGAAGAAATGGCTTATAAAAGCGAGTGTGAACATACTTACGAAAACTTAGACTCGTCACACACGATATATGATGTAACGAAAGCGCTGGAAGGCTATTTGCAAAGAGGCTTGCTGGATCTGGATTGATTGGATGCCGGAGGCCAACTGCCAGGTAAAAAACAAACCTCCAATTCCACTCCTCGAAGTGGTTTTGGAGGTTTGTCCGTTCTTACCGGGAAGATTCGTTAGCGATTAACGAAGACAGTTCCGGTGAAATGCAATTATTCAAGCACGATCGAATGGGACGATCCGCCCCAAGCAACCAGCGTATATCTTCCCGCAGCAAGACCCGCCGTAGAAATCGAAGCTTGTTGATTCGCGCTGATCGTAACCGACTTCCCTTTGCCTTCCGCGACCAGCTTGTTGAAATCGGCCATCGTTCCGCTAGTTCCTCCCGGCAATAAGAAAACGAGAGCCTCTTTGTCGGATTGAACGGTCAGATTGCTCCCCGCCTTCAGAGGGCTTTGCGACAGGACGGTCAATACCGCTCCGAAATCCACGCCGACAAAAGTATCGTTGAGAAGCGGTGCATGGGAGGCGTCTTTAAGCGCTCCCGCAGGAATTTTGATATTCATTGGGCCCGTGACAGGTTGAGCAAAAGTAATGCGCAATACGTTATCGCGTATTTCAATGGAATCGCCTGCAGTCAGCCAATAGGTCGCCTGCGTCACGCTTGGCGCATAAGAGGCTTCCGTTACGGATTGCTTCAGCTTTTCCAAGCTGCCGAGCCCATTGAATATCGCTTTGTTGAAACCGATGTCTACTACATGGGTATTGCTGTATACGGAAATAGAGTTCTGCTTGAGCGGAGTTTCAGCCGTCGCGCTCAGACGAAGCTCTTGTTCAGGCGCATAATCGCTGATCATAGCGCCTGAACTTACGCCAAACAGCTGATAATCGCCAACAGCAAGATTTGCTGTATTGAACTGCACTTTCGTGTTCGCTTTTGCCGCCAACGCCAGACCTTTATTTTGCGAAACAGCAAGCTCTAGAACGGCCTTCGATTTGTTCGTTCCGCTAGGCACCAAGTACAGAGTCGCATCCATATTGCTTACCGCATATACGGAGTCGCCAACCGTAGCAAGGCGTTGATGGTACGTATATACGCTTTGGGTTACCGAACCTTCCGCCGTCAGGTAAACCTGAGGAATTGCACCGGTCGGAGGCGTTACCGGAGGTGTGGTTGATCCGCCATCGCCAGATCCCCCGCCTGAAACAGGGGGCACAGGCGTAGCCACTGAAGCAAGCGCGCTCTCGACGCCGCCGATTTTGACTTTCACGTTACCGTCGATGCCGCCGCCGATCGTTATCGTATTCGGCTTTCTGTCGAACTCTACACCTGCGGAGTTAACTACAGCCGACTTGATTTCTCCTTGCCCGAAAACCGAAGCCGCAGCATGCAGCACGAGGGAAACCACCGAAGCGTCCTTGCCGACTGTAAATTTCCCTCCGGTAGCTTGACTTCCGATCGTCAGCCCAGCCACGAAGCCTTTTGGAATATTGACAACCAGACTTTGCGTCATAACCGTAACGGACTCAAACGTTCCCGCCAGTGTAACTTGGCTGCCCTTCGGCAGTTTGTCGCTCAGAACGACGCTGCCGATGCCTTTTCCCGTCAGGCCGTCCGCCTCGATTTTGGCAGGAGACTCGATTTCGATATCTTGAATGGCCGACAAGCCGCTAGCTACAATGCGGACTACGCCGGTTTTCTTATTGACAATGATTTTGACCAGAACGGAGTTCTCGAAGTGAACGCTGTTCTCGCCGCCGCCGTTTACGAACGTCTTGCCGGTAACGGTCACGTTCTTCAGGAAAACTTCGCCTTCGCCGATTCCTTCGCCCAGCGTCAGGTCTCCGTCGATTTTCATATTTTGGAGCGTAACCCCAGGAACTGTAACGCTTACATTTCCCGAAATCGCAGCTACGCCTTCTTTAGGACCATATACTCCCGCTTTGCCATAGACGTTGCCGGTAACGGAGCCCGTCCCGTCCAAGCTTTGCGCGCGATCCAATAGCACTACCGCTTCCGCACGAGTGACAGCGCCTTCGGCTTTAAAGGTGCGATCCGCATAGCCGTCAATTACTTTAAGCGATGCAAGTGCGGATATGGCTGCGCGGCTCCATGTTGGAATGGATGCGCCATCCGTAAAGGTGGCGGACAAATGATCCGATGTGGATTCCAGCTTCAGCAGCTTCGCGACCATAACGGCGAGCTCCTGTCTGCTGACTTTCGCCTCCACGCGAATGGTACGATCGTCATAGCCGTCGATGTAGCCGGCTTTAACCGCCTTTACTGCTTCCGCATGCGCCCAATGGCTGCTCGGCAAATCCGTAAAATCGATCGCAGCCGATTCTTTCAATTGAAAAACGCGATTGATAAGTGCCATTAATTCGCCGCGGCGAATCGAATCGTCCGGACGAAGACTTCCATCTTCGTAGCCTTGAATGTACCCTTTTTGCAGCCAGGCTTGCAGCTGCGTTTCCGCCCAGTGACCTTTACTGTCGCTGCTGGCAGAAGTTTCCGCCGCATAGGCAGGCGACAAACCAATCGTCATCATACATAATATAAGCAGGGCAATTGTAAAGCGCTTCGCTTTCCGATACATCTGATGGTTCCCCTCCCTAAAGACTGACATGATTTTCCGAAAACTACTTGTGCCCGAATAAAACTACGGTTGTTGCAACCGTCAGTAGCGGCCGGACTCCCCCTCCCTGTTCCTCATCACCCTATCAGAATATAATTGTACATAGTTCTCTCCAAAAATTCAATCCATTGAACCTGGTTCATAATAATAAACTTTTAAACCAGAACCTGATATAAATACAGGTTTAATACATGAACTGCAGACAACAGACAAAACCCGCGCTCCGGTTAGGAGGCGGGTTCTCTTTATTCCTTCTATTATAGAATAATGGCGCTTGTAAATATAAGGGTCGATTACTCTTGTTTCGGCGTTACGATTTCAGCCAAGCTTCCTGCCGCAGGCAACTCTTCTCCCGCGAGCTTAGGCGCGATTGCACCAGAGCGGTTAACCAATCCCTTGACGAGCTGCTCGACGTCAATGCCCGATACGCTCTTAAGCATTTCCGGCGCAGTGGCCATCAGTTGGGTAACGTAATTGCTCACACGTGCGGCACCTTCGCCGTTGCCCGTATCGACGACCGTCAGCTTGTCGATGTTACCGATTGGCGCAGCGATTTTGCCTGCCAGCTCAGGCAGCATTTTGACGATGATATCGAGAACGGCCGCCTCGCCAAACTTCTGGAACGCTTCGGCCAGCTTCTCCTTCGCTTCCGCTTCGGCCAAACCACGCAGTCGTATGACATCAGCCTCAGCGGTACCTTTGGCACGCTCGGCATCGGCGATCGCAAGACCTTCAAGCCGCTTTTGCTCGGCATTCGCTCTGGCTTCGGCCTCAATGCGGTATTGCATGGCGTCCGCTTCACGCATCCGTTTCGCCTTATCTGCTTCCGCCGCCTGTT
Organism: Paenibacillus litoralis; assembly: GCF_046244365.1. Classification (NCBI taxonomy): domain Bacteria; kingdom Bacillati; phylum Bacillota; class Bacilli; order Caryophanales; family Paenibacillaceae; genus Paenibacillus; species Paenibacillus litoralis. The sequence continues at coordinate 8,193,539 of NZ_CP176395.1, forward strand.
CCACGGAATAGCGGTCGGCTTCCGCTTTCTTCTTCACATCCGCGTCGTATTGCTTCTCGCGAATCAAAATCTCTTTCTGCTGCAGGTCGATTTCGCGCTCCTTACGGACAAGCTCGACCTTCATCTGCTCCTCGACGGCCGTTTGCTTCGCCCGAGCCTCTTGGATAAAGTAGGCTTGGTCGGCTTCCGCTTTCGCCGTGTCCTGATCCTTCTTAAATGCCGCTACCTTGATTTCGCGTTCCTTCTCCGCTTCGGCGATGTTCGTGTCGCGGAGCAGCTCCGCCTTCTTCCCCTCTTCTTCGGCGCGCGCCTTCTGGATCCGGGCGTCACGAACCGCTTCCGCTTGGGCGATTTCGGCATCGCGCTTGACGATCGCAATACGCGGTTTACCGAGCGCATCCAAATACCCTTGTTTGTCGCGTACATCTTTAATGGTGAACGAAACGATTTGCAGCCCCATTTTTTTCAAATCTTTAGCCGCTACGCCCTGTACTTCTTGAGCGAACTTATCGCGGTTACGGTAAACCTCTTCGACCGTCATCGAGCCGAGAATGGCACGCAAATGGCCTTCGAGCACTTCTTGCGCTTCGCTTTTGAGCGCATCGATCGGCTTACCTAGGAACTGCTCGGCCGCAGTAGCGACGTCTTCGACGGAACCGCCGATCTTGATGATGGCCACCCCGTCGGCGATAACCGGAACGCCTTGCTCCGTATATACTTCCGGCGTGGAGACGTCCAGCTTGTGCGACAAGAGCGATAAAAATTCAGCCTGTTGGAAAATCGGCCAGATGAACCCGCCGCCGCCTCGTACGATTTTAATTTTGCGACCGTTATCTTCCAAGTCTTCGGTTACATTTCTGTTGCCGAGAAACGATCCCGTTACGATCATCGCTTCCTCAGGTCCAACCGTCTTGTAACGAGCCCAAAACGCGAGACCGAGTACAACAATGACACCAACTACAATTGCGGGAATCATCAATTCTTCTGGCATCTTTCCAACTCCTCTGCGGTTTATTGTTCAAAGCGGGAAACGTACAGCGTGTCGTCTTTCACTTCTACAACGACCACTTTCGCTCCCGCCTGAATGGCGATGTTCTCGAAGCTTGCGGCAATTTGGTTCGTATGCCCGGCGCCTGTAGACATAAGCACTTCTCCATAGCCTTGGGCGGGGATCGGCACCGTCACCTCTCCGATTCTGCCGGACAGCCTTTTCATGGAAAAAGCGGTCGACGTCTCCGAATTGCGCATAGGCCTTACATAGCCGTAGTACACCGCCAGCGCGATAACCGCGGCGGCGAGTATCGCGAGTACCAGCACCGGGACGGTGCCGAAGCCCGTATACTTGGTAAGCATGATGCCGGCTCCGCCAAAAGCGGTAACGAAGCCCGCCACAACCATCGGCTGTAAAATATCGATCGAAAGAAAATCAAGCAGCCCGTCAACCGCGCCGCTGAGCAAATCGCCCAACACCACAGTCACGATGGCGAACAACACGCCGAATAGCAGGCAGCTCCAGAATACCGTCAGCATCAAGCATCCCCCTCGTTTTCTAAATGGCTTGAACGTATGGCATCAGACTTGGGGTTATCCCTCAAAGATTTGTAATTGCGTCAATCATAACACATTTGTTATATTCGCAAGTCGGCTTCTTTTGAAGGATATTTACAGTTGCTACCTGTTTATACGGCCTTCAGCCAAAAATGTTTCAAAATTTCGACACTTTCCGGGAGGCGAGTCCGCAGGATTGCGATAATCGTTGAATACGTTGGCGACGAACTCAGGATTGGACGCCTCAAAAATCCGTTATATACGGTTAGGTCAAGGTGCCGGCCGACGGTAGCGTTGATAATGCGCAATAAAAAAAGCGGGTTCCCTTCAGCCGAAGCTGAAAAAGGTACCCGCTTTCTACCGCCTGCGCTCGGCTACCGCTTGCCCCGGCCGCGAGGCGCGTCGCCGCGTTTCGGCCCGCGGCCGTCGCCCGCGCTAGAGCCGCGCGGCTTGCCGCCGCGTGGCACACCGCCGGCTCCGCCACGGCCAGCTCCGGCTGCGCCACGATCGCGCCCGCCTTCGCTGCGCCCGAACCGCGGCTCTGCCGCGCCAGCTTCGCTGCGGCGCGCGCCGCCGGCTCCGCCACGGCCAGCTCCGGCTGCGCCACGATCGCGCCCGCCTTCGCTGCGCCCGAACCGCGGCTCTGCCGCGCCAGCTTCGCTGCGGCGCACACCGCCGGCTCCGCCTCGGCCAGCTCCGGCTGCGCTGCGTTCGCGCCCGCCTTCGCCGCGCCCGAACCGCGGCTCTGCTGCGCCAGCTTCGCTGCGGCGCACACCGCCGGCTCCGCCCCGGCTAGCTCCGGCTGCGCTGCGTTCGCGCCCGCCTTCGCCGCGCCCGAACCGCGGCTCTGCCGCGCCAGCTTCGCTGCGGCGCACACCGCCGGCTCCGCCTCGGCCAGCTCCGGCTGCGCCATGATCGCGGCCGCCTTCGCTGCGCCCGAACCGCGGCTCTGCCGCGCCCGCTTCGCTGCGGCGCACGCCACCGGCTCCGCCCCGGCTAGCTCCGGCTGCGCTGCGTTCGCGCCCGCCTTCGCCGCGCCCGAACCGCGGCTCTGCTGCGCCAGCTTCGCCGCGACGACCGCCGCCGGCTCCGCCCCGTCCGCGGCCGCCTTCGCTGCGCCCGCGTCCGCCTGCCGCACGGCCCTCGCCGCTGCGGCTTCCGCGCGGCTTACCGCCGGCTTCGCCGCGTTCGTGCTCGCCGCCGCGCCGTCCGCCAGCCGCGCGTCCCGTACCTGCGTCTTCAGACGAGGCCGTACTAAGCTTCCCTTTCGGAAGCGTCATCTTAATCGCCTTTTCGATCAGATCCAAGTAGATCTGATCGCGAGGCGAGGCAAATGTAATTGCCACACCCTTCTGCCCGGCGCGCCCGGTTCTGCCGATCCGGTGAATGTAGCTTTCGCCGTCATGCGGGATGTCATAGTTGAAGACATGCGTGACGCCTTCGACGTCCAGCCCTCTCGCGGCGATATCCGTCGCGACAAGCAGCTGGATTTTGGCATCCCTGAACCGTTTCATGACTTGTTCCCGCTTCGCCTGGGACAGATCGCCGTGCAGCTCGTCTGAGGCGTACCCGCGTTCCTGCAGCTCCTGATTAAGCGTACTCGCCCGCCGTTTGGTCCGGCAAAAGATCATCGCCAAATACGGACTCGTTTCGTCAATCGCCTTGCAAAGCGTATCCTGCTTGGCCCGATCGGTCGTCAGCACGACCTGCTGTTCGATCTCTTTAAGCGTTACCTGCTTAACGGGCCGGACACGAACCTCGCGCGGCTGCCGCAGGATTTGCTGCGCCAAATCGCGCACCTGCACCGGCATCGTCGCGGAGAACAGCATCGTCTGCTTCCGGTACGGCGTTTGGGAAAGAATCGCTTCCACATCGTTCAAGAAGCCCATATGAAGCATCTGATCGGCTTCGTCCAGCACCAGCATCGATACTTTGTGCAGCTGTACCGACTCCCTGCGCAAATGATCGAGCAACCGCCCCGGCGTAGCTACGATCAGATGCACATCGCCCTGCAGCTTGCGCAGCTGCCGTTCTACATCTTGTCCGCCGTATACGGCAAGAACGTTCACTTTTACGACAGGCGCCAGCTTCTCCAGTTCCTCGGTAATTTGAATGGCCAGCTCGCGTGTAGGACTAAGCACAAGGCCCTGCACATGCGGGGAGTCCGGATTTATTTTCTCCAGCATCGGCAGTACGAAAGCAAGCGTCTTGCCCGTTCCTGTCTGCGCCTCGGCAATCAAGTCGTGGCCTTCCGCGATCAGCGGTATCGATTCGACTTGAACCGGCGTAGCCTCCGTAATACCGGCTGCCTGCAGTTGACGGACTAACTCGGCGCGAATTCCTAATTGGTCAAAAGTTTTTGACATTATCGTTTCGGTCTCCCTTATCGTACATGATCTACCTATTCTACAGGATGCGCGGCCAAAACGGAAATAACTCCTCTGTCAAACTAGGTTCCGCCGAAAATTTAAGTATAGTTGAAAAATCTCCCTTTTCCCTCTAGCGCCGGGTGTTATAATGAGAGCACTTACTTTCGGAGGTGCATGTATCATGCTAAAAACCCGCCAACGTCTCTCTATCCCAATAACCGGAAAACAAAAAAAACGGTAGAGCACGTTCGCATTTGCCATTTCGCTATACGGGGTATACGCCTCCGCGCGGTACCTGCCGATACAGCATAAAACGTGACGTGCAAGCTGCCGGAAAAAGGTGGATCCACTTCCATGATATTTCGCGCGTCACAGCTTTTTCTGATCATGAGATTCGTCGCTTCTCTTGCCGGATCGACGATGTTTACGACCTATTCGGTATACTACGTCGCAACGCTTGGCTTAAATCCTTTTCAGCTGCTGCTCGTCGGAGCCGTTCTCGAGCTCACCGTGCTCGTTTTTGAAGGCATTACGGGCGTGGTCGCCGATACGTACGGACGACGCCGATCTGTCGTTACGGGAATGTTCATTCTCGGCTTCGGCTTCATGCTGGAGGGCAGCGTGCTTGGGCTCGAAGCGATCAGCCCGATGATTTCCTTATTCGTTTGGGTGCTGATTGCGCAATTTTTTTATGGCTTAGGCCATACGTTCGTCAGCGGAGCCGACACGGCCTGGATTGTGGACGAAGTGGGCGAAGAGAACGCGGGCAGCCTTTTCATGCGGGCCAAGAGCCTCTCCTTGCTTGCCGTCCTGCTCGGCATTGCGCTTAGCGTCGGCTTATCCACTCTAGCGCCCAACCTGCCTTATGTGATCGGCGGAGCGATGTATGCGGGACTTGGCTTTTTCCTCCTTTTCTATATGAAGGAAACCCGGTTCGTTCCCTTGGAACGTACGGAAGGCACTTCCCGCTGGCTAAGCCTGAAGACGACTTGGCTGTCCGGCATGCGCGCCGTTCGCCGTCAGCCCGTGCTGCTTATGATTCTCGTCGTAACGGTATTCAGCGGAGCGGCGTCCGAAGGCTACGATCGGCTATGGCAAGCGCATCTGATCTCCGGCATCGGCTTTCCGCAGCAGGTTGCGTTCTCGATGGCGCTCTGGTTCGGCATCATTGCCGTAGTAACGACGCTGCTCAGCATGCTGGCCGTGCATCTTGCGGAAAAACGGTTGGATATGGGGAACGAGCGGATCGTGTTCGCCGGCATGCTGATTCTGACCGGCGCCCGTATCGCGGCGGTCGTTTGCTTCGCCTTCTCGCCGAACTTCGCCTGGGCGATCGGCTCCGTCCTCTTGCTGGGGGTGATCGGCGCCCTTAGCGGACCGCTTTTCGACACGTGGCTGAACCTGAATATCGAAAGCAAGGTGCGCGCCACCGTTCTGTCGATGATGAGCCAATCGGATGCGCTCGGCCAAACGGCAGGCGGTCCTCTGGTCGGCTGGGTCGGCAGCCGTCATTCGATCCGGGCATCCCTCGTCGTCGCCGCCATCCTGCTCTCGCCGATTCTCATCGTGTTCGGCAGGGCGCTTCGTAAGAAAGCTTGAATAAACAAGGACGCCTGGGTTCCAGGCGTCCTTCTTCATGAGACGGCAAGCAAGCTGTCGTCTTGATACAGCGGTTTGGGACGGTTAGTCAATCTCGAAATTAGCCTGCCACCCGTCCGATTGGAAAACGGTGGAAGTCGTCGTGCTTGCGTTATGAACAGCAAAAACCAATAATACCGTTGTATCTTCTGTGCCGGTATTCTCGAATAGAACGAAATTCGGCTTCTCTTCGGCACAGCTGGAAGCGGATTGAAATCTGTTGCCGCCCAGTACCGCCACAACGAAACGATTTTTAGCGTCACCAAAGCAAAATCTGGTCCTCTTGAGAACAAGCTTTTCGCCACAGGGGACAATGACGGCAATTTGCTGCCTGGTGGAAGTAAAATCTGCATTAAGCGTAAAATTGGACGTCCCCCCGATAACTCCGCTTACTTGGAAGCTGTCCCACGATCCTTTTATTCTCGCTTTCGATTTCGAGTTCAATCTGGCTGCGGGTTTCATTCTGGCGACATCTTTCTTTCTGGATACGGGCGTTCTTTTTGATGCGGGCTTTATTTTAGCCATAGGATGCTTACCTCCCATCTATCAAATCTAATTTAGTATATTAAGAGATTCCGGATTCTAACTGGACGATTACGCAACTATTTTCATAGTTTCCAACACAAAAAAAAACGCTAGAGCATGATCGCCCTGGCGTTTTACCTGTTTGCGCAGCGCCTTGGGTTTTGCGGTGCGGAATGGTAAGATAGCAGTACTTACATGACGAGCGAAGGAGTGCTTCCCGATGAAAATCGTTTCCATCGAACCGACGCCAAGTCCGAACTCGATGAAGCTGAATATGGACGAAAAATTGAATCCGGGCGTCCGGCTCACGTACGCGCCGGACAACGCGCAGCAAGCCCCCGCTTACGTACAGCGGCTGCTGGAAATACCGGGTGTAACCGGCCTGTTTCAGACGGCCGATTTTATCGCGCTCGACCGTCACCCCAAGGGGGACTGGCAGGCGATATTGGGCGCCGCGCGGGAGGTGCTCGGCGAAGCCGGGGCCGGGGCCGACGGCGGCAAACCTGCGGGCGCCGCTGCCGGCGAAAGCGGCAGCGGGCAACCGGCTTCGCAAGGAGCAGCAACCCCCGAGAACGTCCCTCCCGCAGGCTGGGGCGAGGTGAACGTCCTCGTGCAAATGTTCCGCGGCATCCCGATGCAGGTTCGCGTGCAGAGCGCCGGCGAGGAACGGCGCGCGGCGCTGCCCGAGCGCTTCGCGCAAACGGCGGTGAAGGCGGGCGCCGCATCCCCCAACCTGCTCTATGAGCGGAAGCTCGTAGAGCAGGGCGTACGCTACGGCGAGCTTGCGGACGTGCTCGACGAAGTCGTCCGCGAGCTGGACGCCGCCTATGACGCCGAGCGGCTGGACGCGCTCGCGGCGGCGGCGCAAGCCGACGCCGGCGACGCGGGAGAGCAGCGCAGCGAAGCCGCTGAGCTGGCCGAGCTGGAAGCGGCGCTGGAGGACGGCGATTGGCGCAAGCGCTATGCCGCGCTCCAGCGCCTTACGCCGACCATAGCGGCGGTTCCGCTGCTCGCGCGGGCACTCAGCGACGCGCAAATGTCGGTGCGCCGGCTCGCCGTCGTGTATCTCGGCGACATCAAGGAGCCGGAGACGCTCCCGCATTTGTTCCGGGCGCTGAAGGACAGCGCCGTAGCGGTGCGGCGCACGGCCGGCGATACGCTGTCGGATCTCGGCGATCCGGCCGCCATCGGCCCGATGAGCGAGGCGCTGCGCGACCCGAACAAGCTCGTCCGCTGGCGCGCCGCCCGGTACCTGTTCGAGACGGGCGACGACACGGCGCTGAACGCGCTTCATCAAGCGAAGGACGACCCCGAATTCGAGGTGCGCATGCAGATCAACATGGCGATCGAGCGGATCGAAGGCGGAGAAGCGGCAAGCGGCTCCGTTTGGCAGCAAATGACGAACCGCTCCCGGGAATAGCGGCGAACAAGCGGTTCTGATCCGAATAGCCAAGCATATATTAGGAATAAAGCTTCTGGTGTTTCATACACGGGAAGCTTTTTCTTTTGTCCGCTTTTGGGCCAAGTCGGGTGCTGGAGTGATGGGCATGACCTATAAAGTCGTCGTAGGCGTTCCGGTGTATAACGAATATCCGGCTTTACCGCGCCTGCTGGATAAGCTTGTCGCGCTTAAGGCGCAGCTTGGCGAGCAGCTTCACGTTTGTGTCGTAAACGACGGAAGCACGGACCTGACGGAAGCGGTTTTGCACAAATATGCCGCTGCGCATGCTTTTATCACCTACAGAAGCCATGACCGGAACAGAGGACTCGGCGCCGCGATCGATACGCTGTTCGCCTTCGTGTCGGAGCAATACGGACCGGACGATGTGCTGGTGACGATAGACGGGGACAATACGCATCATCCCCGGTTCATTCCCGGCCTGGTGCGTCAATTAAAAACAAAAGACCTCGATCTCGTCATCGCTTCCCGGTTCACGGCAGGTGGCAAGGAAAAGGGGGTTTCCGCCGCAAGAAAGCTGTGCAGCCGCGGGGCGGCGGTCTTCTTCAAGCTGTTCTTCCCGATTGCCGGCGTGACCGATTATTCCAGCGGATACCGCTGCTACCGGATCGGCTACGTCCAAAAGGCGATGGCCGCTTACGGCGGAAAGCTCGTTACGACGGCGGGCTTCGCCTGCATGGCGGAAATCATCGCGAAATTCAGTAGGCTCGGCGTGAAAGCCGGGGAATATCCGCTCATTCTGGATTACCATCTCAAGCAGGGGCACAGCAAAATGAACATTTACAAAACCGTACGCGGCTATATCCGCCTACTCCGGACCGTCCGCGACGCCGAGCCTTCTGCCGGAAATCGAGGGATTGATCATGAATAATATCGTGCTGCTCGTCTTTTCCGTCTTGCTCGGCTCGCTTGGACAAGTCACGCTCAAGATCGGGGCCGACAAAATCGGCAAGCTCGACCTTGCCCCGAGCCTCCTTTTGCCTGAGCTGATCAGGGTTTTCCGTACGCCGGAAATGATCGTCGGGGTTCTGCTGTTCGGCGTAAGCTTCGTTACCTGGATCAAGGTGCTGACCGGCTCGCAGCTGAGCCTTGCCTATCCGATGGTGAGCCTCGGCTATATCAACGTCGTGCTGTTATCTTCCTTTCTGTTCAACGAGCCGATTACGCTTCCCAAAATTTGCGGAATCGCCTTGATCATCTCGGGCGTTCTCATTCTGCACCGGTAGGGAGTGAGCTTCATGGCCGAAAAATGGAAAGAGCATCGTGTCGCCGTCTTTTTGCTGCTGTTGCTGCTGCTGCTCCGGCTGCCGTACCTTGGCGCTTCGCCTTACGAATACGATTCGTGGCGGCAATCGGATACCGAAGCGATGGCCCGCAATTTCGTCGAAAATCGTTTTAACCCGTTCTACCCGCAAATGCACTACGAAGGGCCGCAGCCCAATTACGTTCAGCTGGAATTGCAAATTACGACGTTCCTGATCGCCATCCTATACAAGCTGTTCGGCTTTCATTACGAGCTGGCGCGAATCGTCCCGGTGCTGTTTTTTACGGGATCGGCTGTGTTCGTTTACCTGATCGCCCGCCACTATTTCGCCAAGCCCGCGGCGTGGATTGCGATCGTGCTGTACGGCTCGCTGCCGCTGACTCTTCTGTATTCGCGGGCCATTATGCCCGAATCGGCGGCCTTGTTCTTTTTCACCGGATGCTTCTACTTCTTCTCGCGCTGGATCAAAGAGGATCGGCTGTGGGTGCTTCTCCTTGCCGCCGTATTCACGGCGTTGGCGATTTCCCAGAAGGTTCCGACCGTCTTCGTCGGACTGCCGATGATCGGCATGGCTGTCGCCAAGTACAAATTGCGCTCCTTGTGGAGCTGGAAGCTGTGGGGCTTCGCCCTCCTATCCTTGCTGCCCCCGTATTTGTATTTCGTCTGGCTCGCCTCCATTTCCGAATATACGTTCGTAAGCGGCATCGCAAGCAAACATGTCATCCCGAATTTCCTGCATGCTTTCTATACGAAGGGAGGGCTCGACTTTTTCCGAAAGGAGCTGCCGGAGGCTTTTACCGTCTGGGGGATCGCATTGTTCGCCGCTGGACTGGCATCTTTGCATTGGAGGAAGCATTATCCCTTGGGACTGTGGGCGATCGCCATGATCCTGGAGGCGCTGACGGTCGTAGCCGTCATCAAGTTCAACTACTATCTCATTTTCCTGTGCCCGCTCGTCGCGCTACTAGGGGCCCGCTTCCTTCATGTGCTGGGCAAAGCCCGGATTGGCATGGCGGCTTCGCTCGTCATTGCGTCTGCGGCCTGTTGGGCCGGTCTTCAGACTGCCATCCCCTCCATGCACAAACAGCAGGCCGAGCTTATTCATCAGGCTGCCGTCGTCCAGCAATTGACGAATATAGACGATCTGATCGTAGTCGGCACGGACGACCCCTCTCTGCTTAACGCGAGCAACCGGAACGGGTGGCGGGTGACGAATACGCTCCCTGGCAAGCCGATCGAAGAGCTTCAAACCTTTAAACGTCAAGGCGCCAAATATTTCGTCCCGTTAAAAGGCTTCATCTATGACGACGACGGCAAGGTCAAAGCGTACCTCGACGCCCATTTCGAGAAGATCGAGGCGGAAGGCGGGTACTCGATTTATCGGCTAAATCCATGAATGGCTAGCGGACATCGAAACGGCGGGATGAAACCATCCATATTCGATTCGTCATTCTTTTCCATTTGTCATATTTAATGTTATTTTAAGGTTCGTTTAAGCTAACGTTCAGGAATGTTTCTTATGATGTGGGAAAGCTGCCCGGCAGGGTTGACTTCCCACCCCTCTTACACTACAATTCGTAGTGAAAGGTGTGTGCCGGAATGAAGAAAAAGTTCAATTTCAACCAGAGAGGCTTGGAACTTTTTTTCGGGCCGCTTGAAGCTCAAATCATGGAAATCCTTTGGTCCTGTCCCGATCTGTCCATTAAGGATGTTCAGGTAAAGCTGGAGAAAAACAAAGATCTCAACTTCAACACCGTGATGACGGTCATGAACCGGCTAATGGATAAGGGAGTACTAACCAAAACCATGATCGGGAGAACCTCCATTTACCGCACGGTGGATTCGAAGGAACGCTTTCTGGAGAACCAGTCCAAAGAAATCTCCCACAACCTGGTCGAGGATTTCGGGCCCTTAGTCGTCAATCACATGCTCGACGGCTTGGATGAAGCCGATCCCGGTTTGCTTGAAAAGCTGGAACAAAAAATAAAAGCGCTCAAAGAAGGAAGATAGAAGATGTGGAAACGGAGATCGAAGGTTCTGTTTTTCTCGAGTGCGTTTATTTCTCTGTTTATTCTCGCTCAAATGGGCATGTACGTCACCGAAACGCTGTCCGGCATTTCCGTGTATAACCTTTTTCAGCAATGCACGAGCTGGATGCAAAAGCTCGGTTTGCCGTGGATGGCCTATATGCTGGATTTCTTGGCCGTATCTACGCCGGTACTGGCCGCCTGGTTCATCGGCAAACAACTGTATCTATCCGGACGCACCTATAAGAAGCTGTCGTCTCTCAAGAACGTCGAGCTTACCGCCGACTTGAACGACGCTTACCTCGACGGAAGGAACGGCATTCTGGTCGTATCCCATCCGGACCCGATTGCCCTTACGATGGGGTTTATCCGCCCGCGAATCGTACTGTCCACCGGTCTATTGCAGCTGCTTGATTCCGGCGAGCTTGAGGCGCTGATTCAGCACGAAATTTACCATATGAAACACAGGGATCCGCTCAAAACATTCATCATGTCCTTATGTTCGTCCGTCTTGTGGTACGTGCCTATTCTTAAATGGAGCCAGAAGCAATATACGGCTGCGAGGGAAGTTTTGGCGGATTCGTATGCCATCGAAGCGATGGGATCTGCGGAGAGCCTCGGCAGCGCCCTATTGAAGCTGCTGCGGAGAAAGCAGACGAAGCGTTATCCGTTCACCTATGCGTCCTTCGCCGAGTCCTCCATTAACTATAGAATCCAGTATCTGATCGATCCTCAGGCCAAGCCGCCATTCCGGCTGCCCGTCAAGAGGATGATGCTTTCTTTGCAGGTGGTCGCGGCGTTATCGGTCATGCTGATCGGCGAGCTCCTGTAATTTTTTTTAGCCACGAGCACTACATGTCGTAGTGTATTTCAAAAAGGAGGGGTGCCGAGATCAAGGCTGCGAAAGTCAGCGTTCCACTTCACCTATTCCACCACAACCCATAAGGAGGACGAATCATGAACATCAAAAAAGCGGTAATTTCCTTAGGAACTCTAGTTGTATTGGCAGGCGGCGCCTATGGCGCTTACGATTACTTCGCGGGGAATCACGTTACGATTCAGGAGGTCATTCCCGCGGATGCCCCTGTACAAGCCGGTGCGGCAGTCGTAGAGGCGAGTAAGCTAAACGGTCAATGGAGCATTCAACCGGATTCGAAAGTATATTTTTCCGTCACCACTTCCAAGGAAACCGTCAACTTCGAGGGAGGATCGGTCCAAGGAAGCTGGCTGATCGACACGTCGGATCTTAACAAAATGAGCGGAAAAGGCGCGGTCGACATCAATGCCCTTCAGTCGGGCAATTCGCAGCGGGACGGGCATATCAAAGGGGCGGAATATTTAAACGCGTCGGCGAATCCCGAGGCGACCTTCACCGTCAAATCGTTCGAAAATTTCCCGAAGGAATGGAAGGAAGGGTCGAAAGCCCCCTTCACTATGAAAGGCACGCTTACGATTAAAGGCATATCGAAGGACGTCACCTTTGCGAGCGAGGCGCTTTATACCCAAGGCGCTTTCAAAATGGAAGGCAGCACGGTGGTTACATTCCACGACTTCGGCATGAAAAACCCTCACACGGTCATGCTGGATACCCAGAACGATGTAACCGTTCAGCTCAGGCTCAATTTCGGCAAGAAGCAAGCCTAGACGGGTTCAACTGTGGGATCCGAGTGAACCTGGGTTGACCAGTGTGGGAGGCACTCTGCGTCTGAGTGAACTTGGGTTGACCAGCGTGAGCGGCGCTCTGCGTCCGAGTGAACCTGAGTTCACTAATAGTGAACCTTTCTTCACTAAATGCCCTAAAATCCCACCCTCAAGGGCATTTAGTGAACTTGAAGGGACTATTTAGCCGTGAGGTTCACTAATAGTGAACTTTTCTTCACTATTTGCCGTCGATGCACATTTTCCACCCCGTATAGTGAAGCCAGATTCACTAATAGTGAACCCGGGTTCACTATTTCGGCCGCAGTCTCGCCTCCCCGAGATTTAGTGAACCAGAAGGGACTATTTGGCCGTGAGGCTCACGATTTCGGCTGCAGCATCACCCTTTCCCTAGCAAAAAGGCCGTCCCTCGCCATCATTCGCGGCTTGTGAGACGGCCTTTACAGCAGCAGCGATACGCTGCGCGAACTCAAACTTACGCGATATCCACGACCGCTCCGCCTGCGCCGGCCGAACGGGCTTCCGCCTCGGCAATGACGAGCGACGTCAGCGTATCCTCGGGCAGCGCGCGATCCAAGGGACGGCCGCCCGCTATCGCCTCCGCGAAATATTTGATTTCGCGGTAATAACCGGGCTCCTCCGGCAATTCGGGCACGAAGCCTTTGCCCTCCTTCGGATTGTCGCGCAGCGTCCGCTTCTCGTACACGAGGTTGCCGCCCTCAAAATTGACGCGGAACGACATCTCGAAGCCGAACTCGCCCTGCAGCGTCCGGTCGCATTGCGAGCTGACGACCTTTTTGTCCGGATACGCGTAGTTGGTCGAGATGATGTCGAACGAGCTGCCGGGCAGCACGTCGCGCGCGAACGTCGAGACGGATTGCGGTTTGCCGAATAGCCAGTTTACCATATCGACATCATGGATATGCAGGTCGAACAAACCGCCGCCGCTCGTTTCTTTGCGGACCATCCAGTCGTTATGCGTCCACTGCGGCGGATTGCCGCCGCGGAAGAAGTGAGCCGACAGCACCTGCCCGTACCGTCCGCTTTCCACCGTTTCCTTTAAGTACTCGTACTCCGGCCAGAACCGCAGCACTTGGGCGATCATCAGCTTTTTGCCGTTACGCTGTGCGGCATCGACCATCAGGCGACCCTCCGCCGAGCTGAGCGCCATCGGCTTCTCGCAGAGGACGTGAAAGCCCCTGTCGAGCGCCTTCACGGTCATCTCCGCGTGGAGATGACTCGGCATGGCGATATCAACGTAGTCGAATTCTTCCTCCGCCAACATCCGGTCATAATCGTGATAATGCTTATAGCCGGACAGATCGAAGCCGCTCGCCGCCGTCTGAATGTTGCCCTCGATAAAGATGCCGCGGAATTTTTTCTCATCCGCATCGCATATCGACGTTACTTGAATCGGAAACCCTTCCTCCACCAGCCGCTCGTAGCTTTTCAGATGGGCGCGTCCCATAAAGCCGAGACCAACCAAACCGACTTTCAGCATATGTTTCTCTCCTAACTATAGGTAATCCTCTTCATGATCCTTTTAAGCTTCGTACCTACCAGGCAGAGCAGCTACCCCGCTCGAACGCCTTCTGCGAGGAACGAGTCGTTCGAATAACGCCGTCCCCCTAGAGCTTGCCTAGTTATACCGGAAACCGGACGGCGTTCGGACGCGTCCAGACAAGATGCTGAACAAATCCCTCCGCATACGTGCAGCCCGCTTGGATGCCTCTCGTCTTGCCGAGCGTCGTGACGAAATCGACGATGTCGACGTTGTCGTGCTCCTTCAGCCAGACTAGCTGGCTCTGATGCTTGCGGAGCATTTCCAGCTTCGTATCGAGATGGTCGGTCACGTCGACGAAGAATGTCGGCTCGAAGCCTAGTCCGGATAAATTGTCCATGTAGTACAAGCCCGGCACCTTGTCCGCAGCCGGATGCTTCGTGCGAAACCAAGGCAGCGTCGCGAAGAACGTCGCGTGAAAAACGAGCTGACTGACGGCAATATGATCCGGCATGTAATCATTCGGCGCATGGGTGATGACGATATCGGGCTTCGCGTAACGAACGAGATCGATGAACATCATCCGGTTCTCCTGATTTTCCGCAATCAGCTCGCCGTCCCCGAAGCCGAGCGATACGACTTCGCTTCCGATAACGGCGCCTGCCTCACGGGCCTCGATGCGGCGTATTTCCGTCAGCTCCTCCGGTTCGATCCGGTAATGCCCCTTGTCTCCCTTGCAGGCATGGCACAGCACGATATGATGTCCGGCCTGCTTCAGCTTGGAAAGCGTGCCGGCGCAAGATATTTCGATGTCGTCGGGATGCGCTCCTACCGCCAAAATGTTCATATTCTCGCTCCTTAGTTCAGCTCGGGCTGCAGCGGCCCCGCCAGCTCGTTCAAGAAATACAACTTGCCGGGAATCGTCGGCATGTAGCTCGACGGCACCCACGGATTCGGCCCGTATTTGAGCGTCGTCAGCAGCGACATCCCCTGCCACATCATACCCCGCCCCAGCGCGCCGTCGGCCCCCCCTATCGCATAGTCCGCCTGCAGGAACAAGCCTGGTCCGATCGTATTGGCATAGCAAGGCACGAGCGTCGTCCGGCTTTTAAAGCTTGTGATGGCGTTCTGCTCGATCGTGAGCGGATGCAGCTTCGCGGCGATCCGGTGCGTATCCGCCCGCCACTCGGCTTCCGTATCGTACTCGCCGGCAAAATGGGGCTCCCAGAACGCGATGTGGAAAACCCGTCCGATGCCGTAAACGACGGCGAGCTTGGCGCCTTCGCTGCGGAGCGCGGCGATTTTGTCCGCATACGCCGGCAAATTTTCCTTCGTGGCGAAATTCCTTTGGCTTTCCGGCACCGTCAAGCCGCCGAGCGGCCCGTAGAAGCTGTTCTCCATCGCGTACTGGAACGCGCCCGGATTCGACGGCGGCAGCGTATTGCCATCGGCGTCGCTCCATTCGTCCATGTTGAAGCCGTACACATGGGAAGCGCTTACTCCCCATTCCTTCAAGAAAAACACCGTCCACTTGTACATCCCCATCGGTCCCACCGGCAAAATAAGTGCGAGCTTCTCGCCCCGCTCCCGCGTCCGCTTGATCAGCAGCGCGATTTCGTGGCCCATGTACGTATCGAACTGCTCCAAGCTTGCGCACGGCACCGGTTCGAAGCCTTCGTTCCAATGCGGCTCCCGTTTCAGCGCCTCTTGCGGCGCCAGCGAGGCGCAGGCATCGATTTTGGCCAAATCCCAGCCTGCCGGAAAATAGCCTTCCATCATGGAGCCCTTGATCGTCGTGAACAGATTCATCCTCGATACTCCTCCCCGGCGCTCAGGCCAGCCACTTATTTAAGTTCTCGATCGTCGTGCGGATGTCGCGCGCCTGCTCGTCGCCGGATATTTCCCGCTCTATGATCAGCTCCCCGTCGTAGCCGATGTCGCGGAGCTTCGCCAAAAACTCGGGAAACCGCACCTTGCCCGTACCTACCAGCACTTCCTTGCCGAGCAGCTCCCCGTTCGTCGGATAAAGCCCGTCCTTCACATGGACGTTCCGCACGTACGGTCCGATGACATCGAGCGCATCGATCGGGTTTCCTTTGCCGTATAAAATCAGATTGGCCGGATCGAGATTGATGCCGAGGTTGGATGTCCCTACCCGCTCGATCGTGCGCAGCAGGACGACCGGAGTCTCCTGGCCCGTTTCGAACCAGAACCCGAGCCCCTTGCTTTCGCAGTATGCGGCGACCTCGCGGATCGCCTGAACGACGCCCTCATAAGCCGGATCGGTCATGTTCTCCGGGATGAAGCCGCAATGCGTAACGACTGCAGGCGCGCCGATCCGTTCGGCGAAGTCCGCCCAGCCCTTGAGCGTCTTTACCCGTTCCTCCCGGTACTGCTCCGGCACAAGTCCAAGCGTGACCGGTCCCTCGGTGAAATTCCATTTGCCCGGCCCGGCTACCCAGCCCCACAGCGCGCAAATACGCACGCCGTGCTTGTGCGATTCGCGTACGACATTGTCCGCAATTTCCGTCGTGCACAGCGCGGGATCCCATCCCGTCAACTGGCACACGTTCAAGCCGAACTGGCTGACATGTTCGAAGCAGCTGCCGTTGTTTTTCAAAATATTGATGACGCCGATCTCCATCGGTTACGCCCTCCGTTTCTTTGCGTCATGTGCGGTTGTAACGTAATCATAACGTGGATGCAGAACCCGATCTTTAGACGACTAAACGTCTTTTTTGCACATTCTTTTGTACAATCGTTCGTAAATTTTGCATTATGCTTCGTTTTCCGTTTGCCTGCCAAAACATACAGGAATTTTCACCTTTCGTGTGGAATGAAGAAACGACAACGTTTTCTACAGAGAGGGCGATGCCGTGCCATGCGATTCCCGCGCTATGAGATTCACGAGGACATTCATATCCGCAAGCTGATCTCCTGCTACTATTTCGAGCTGTCCAAAAACTACAGGTACGCCGGCGAGAAACACGATTTTTGGGAAATTTATTACGTCGACAAGGGCGAAATTGAAATCGATACGGACTGCGGCCACTTCAACCTGAAGCAGGGCGACCTGCTCTTTCACGAGCCGGACGAGTTTCACAGCCCGAAGAGCAACGGCAAAGTGTCGCCGAACGTCTTCATCGTCACCTTCGAGTGCGAATCCGAGCCGATGTCCTACTTCCTGCAAAATAAGCTGTTCCATCTTGGCCCCGGAGAGCGCGCGGTGCTCGCTCAGCTGATACAGGAGGGCTGGAACGCCTTCAGTCCGAGCCCGACCGGCAGCGGCCGTATTTTGTATCCGCGCGAGGGGGCTCCCTTCGGCAGCGAGCAGCTGTTCAAGAATCATCTTGAAACGCTTATCATTCAGCTGATCCGCAGCGGACACGACGGACAAAAAAGCAGGCAAGCGCCCGTCGTTAGGGAGAAACCCGAAACCGGAGCGGCGGATAAAATCATTGCCTACATGAACGAGCATCTCGGCGACAACCTGACGCTCGATCAGCTTTGCGATCACTTCGCCATCGGACGGACGCAGATTAGCATCATGTTCAAAAAACGGGTCGGCTGCGGCGTCATGGAATACGTTAACCAGCTAAAAATCGACCGCGCCAAAATGTACATCCGCGAAGACATTTACAACCTGACGGAAATTTCGGAGCTGCTCGGCTACAGCAGCGTCCACTATTTCTCGCGCCATTTCAAGAAAACGACCGGCATGACGCCGTCGGAGTACGCGCGAATGCTGTCTGCGACCTATACGCGGATTACGATGCAGCCGACGGAATCATAACATTTACGTTATATTCCGAATATCGGAATTGCCGCTGGTACGTCTGCCGTCGACACGGCTTACAGAGCAAGCGGAACAAACAGGGCATGCCGCTCACGGCATACCCTGTTTGTCTTACAGAAACCGGATTTCCCGGAAGCTCCGCTGGGATTCATACGTTCCCAGTATGATTTCGAGCGAATGCTTGCCGTCCTCCCCGCTGACGACCGGACGCCTGTCCTCGAGCACCGCCAGCGCCATATCGCGGATTTGCGCCGCATGGCCGTCGGGAATGACCTCGAATGCCGGGAAGACCGGAATATCCATCGTCTCCCCGATCAGCTCCAGCGCCGTAATGCGGTCGCCGGTCAGCTCGACCGTCCCCTTCTCGCCTTGCAGCAAAATCCGGTGCTCCGGCTGCTTGTAAGCCGTCGTCGTCGCCTCAATGCTGCCCAGCGCACCGCTCTTATACTGGAGCGACACGACGGCGGTATCCTCGACCTCGATGTCCCTCAGCACGTTGCGGGCATAGCCCGTCAAAGCGGCGACCGGTCCGGCCAGCCATTGAAGCAGGTCGATCGTATGAATGCCCTGATTCATCATGGCCCCGCCGCCGTCCATCGCCCATGTCCCGCGCCAGCCGGCGCTGTTGTAATACGCCTGGTCGCGGTAAAATTTCACGTAGCCCGAGCATAAGCTGAGCTTGCCGAGACGCTCTTCGTCCAGCAGCCGCTTGACGAACTGCGACGCAGGCGACATGCGCCGGGGAAAAATCGTCGCCAGCTTGACGCCCATAACGTCGCAGGCTTCGACCATCCGGTCGGCGTCCGGCAGCGTAATCGCCATCGGCTTTTCGCATACGATATGCTTGCCCGCCTCCGCCGCCTGGACGGTCTGCTCCGCATGCATCCCGCTCGGCGTGCACAGGCAGACGACGTCGATCGTCGGATCGGCCAGCAGCTGCCGGTAATCGGTATATGCGTTGACGCCGTATGCCGCTCCGAACTCCTCCGCCCGGCGTCCGTTCATATCGCACACCGCGGCCAGCTCGGCCTCCGGCGCCCGCTCGATCCCGGTAAAATGGCTTTGGGCAATGCCTCCGCAGCCGACGACGGCAAATCTCACCTTACGCTTCGAAGCGTTCATTTATCCTTCTCACCTTTCTTAACGTTAATCGTCAGCGTCATCATTCGTTCATGCCGTTAACGCTCTTATCCGCCTGCTCACTCCACCAGTCCCGTCCGTTCCACGCCTTCCACGAACCAGCGCTGGGCGATCATATAGACGAGCAGCGGCGGCATGATGATGAGAAAGCTCGCCGCCATCCGAATCGTTTCGTTCAAGTCGAAGCCGGCCTCGGCATCCGGATACAGCCCGGACAGCACCTTGTTCAATTGAAACAGGCTGAGCGATAGAGGCAAATCTTTCCCTCCGAGCATCATGCCGGTCACGAATGTCTCGTTCCAGTGCCAGACGAAGGAAAACAGGAAGACGACCAGAATGGCGGGCCTCGCAAGCGGAATCATTACGCGCCAGTATACCCGGAACGGTCCGGCACCGTCGATCAGCGCCGCATCCTCCAGCTCTCTGGGCAGCGTCATGAAAAACTGCCGGAAAATGATGACGAACAACGCTCCCCTAATGCCGTGTCCGAGCATAGCCGGCAAAATGACGCCCCATTGCGTGCCGAGCAGCCCTAAATTTTTGAACAGCACGTAGAGCGGGATGATCAGCGTCTGCGGCGGAATAAGAAAGCTGAAGACGAGCAGCGCGAACAACAAGTTTTTGCCCGGAAACTTCAGCCTCGCGAACGAATAGCCGGCAATAGAGCAGAAAACCACCTGCCCGACCGCCGAGCATCCGGCGATGACGAGGCTGTTTCCGAGGGCGTCGGGAAACTTCAGCCCCTGCCAAGCAAGCTTCAGGTTATCCCATTCGAATGCGGTCGGAATCCATTTAACCGTCGGATCGAGCAGGTCGGCGGTCGTCTTGAACATCGTCGAAAGCATGTACAGGAACGGCGTCAAATACATGAAGGCGATGTCGATCAGCACGAGATACAAAATGAGCAGCGCAATGATTCCTTTGCGCTCCCGGTCGCCGAACAGCAGCATGTGCGCTTTTTCGAGCCAGTTCATACCCAGCATGGAGCTCGCCTACCTTTCCCCCGAGTAATGGACAAATTTGCGGGACAAGCCGAGCACGGCAAGCAGAACGAGGAACACGATCGTAAAATAGATCCACCCCTGCGCGCTGGCATACCCGTATCCGAGCGTAGGCACCGACATGTTGGTGACGATCATGTTCAGCACCGGATTAAGCAGCGGCACCGTAAACATGTCGACGATCGTATAGACGACGTTCAGCAGGATGAAGGGCGTCAGCGCCGGCAGCGTGATTTTCCAGAACATTTCCCAAGGCGTCGCCCCGTCGATAAGCGAAGCTTCGTAAACGCTCGTGCCGATCGTTTGCAGACCGGCCAGGTATAGCAGAATCTGCACCCCGGAGTACCATAAAATGACGACGAACAAATTCAGCACGGTCAAGATCGGGTCGGCCCAGAAGGTCGGCACGTTCGCCGAAACGAAGCCGGCAATATCGTATTTGTTCAGCATGTCGAGGCTGCCCGCCTTCTGGTTGAATATTTCCGAGAGCACCTGTCCGGTGCTGAAAATGACCGGAAGGAAAAAAACGGCCCGAAACGCCATGCGCCCCTTGAACTTCATATTCAGCAGAATCGCCACGAACAGCGAGAACAGCACGATAATCGGAATGACGAGCAGCGTGTTTTTCATAATGCCGGCAAGCGCGGCGACGAACGTATTGTCGGACAGGAAGGCGTAGGAGTAATTCTCCCAGCCCTTGAATTCGAACTTCATCCCGTCACCGGTAAACCGTACCTTCTGAAAGCTCATATACAGCGAAAAGCCGAGCGGGAACAAGACGAACACCCCGAGGCCGATCAGCCAGGGAACGAGAAACAGGTAGCCGGAAATCGCCTGCTGCGTCTCGATCGACAGGCGCGATCTTCTTTTGCGCAAGGATGGTAAAAGCGCCATCTTATCCCTCCTTCCCGGTGACGGCAAAATCGAGCGGCTTTACGGTCAAGCCGTTTCGCGTATAAGCCGTTTCGTTGTAGTTGACGACGATCGCAGTGCCGTTCGCGTAGCGGGTTTCGTAAACGCCTTCGGCCAGCTCGCGATGGCCCGAAATGAACGTCCCGCGTACCGGTCCGAGCGCTTCGTTCCAGCGTCGATACTCCGCCGCGAGGGAATCCTTCCATTCCGCGAACTTGCTGCTGTAAATAAAGCTGCCCGCCGTCTTGCGCAGCTCGGACGAATCCTCGTACGTCAATAAATATTGGGGCACGGCGCCGTATTCGATCGATCGCAGCCAGTCCGTCTTGCCCGAATCCCGCAGATTGCCCCACATGCCCGAATAGTCGACCATGCCGTGAATCGCGATCGGCAGAAACGGGACGGCCTTCGTGGCAACGAGATCGTAGCTCGGATCCATCGGCAGCTGCTGGATAAAATCCAGGCTGCCGACGATGTAGCTGTTGCCCTCCGCCGCTCCCGCAGCCCCAAGCCGGTCTTTGGCCAGCTTGAGCAGCTTCCGGTAATCTTCGGCCGCCTGGGCGCGGGTAGCCGGATCGGAGGCGCGGAAATTCGAGTAGACGCTGCCGAACCCTCTAAAGTACATGCCGTCGATTCCGAGCGCTTCGTATTTGCTAACGTTATCCTCGAACAGCCGCAGCGCTACCGACGCCGAATTGACATATTCGGTTTCGCCCATGGTCTTGCCGGACTGCACCTTGCCGTTGATGTCCTTCAGGGAATCGCGAGAGGGCACGAAGCTGCCGTTCAGCCGCGAGCTGGTATAGTCCGCCTGCAAAAAGACGCGGTCGCCGTTCGCTTGTGCTTCGCGGGCTAACGCAGCAAGCCCCTTGTCGCCGCCGAGCTCTTTCTCCGCGGGCGGAACGTCGGGCATCACGTTGCGGTCCCCGCCCTTAGCCCATCCGGTATACATCACGTTGATGGGCCCCACCCCCGCTTCGTGCAGGCCCTTCAGGACGGATGACGCCTGCCCGAACGTCGTAGCGGAAACGAAGTTCGGGGCGAACAGCCCGCTCTCCTGAGCCCCTCCGTACAAAGTCAAATACAGCGGCAGTCCTTTAGCGTCCGATTGGATTTGCCGCATGCCCTGCGTCTCCTTCAAATAGCCGCGGTAATCGGCCGCCATACCGGCGTAATCGGCTTGACCGCCGGATTGGAAATAATACCGGATGCGCCTGTTCTCCGTGGACCTGTCCTTCTCCACCGTCTTGTAACCGGCGCCCAGCTTGCTCGTTTGGCGAAAATACGCGTTCCGGTATACGAATTGCGGCGCAATCCAGTGGAACGACGTGTAGAGGCCGGACGGCGTCGCATGGACCGATGACGTATATTCCCCTTCCTCGATGACGGCAAGGTACGAATGCGAGTCCCGCTTCATGCCGAACGCCGGGAAAATCGTATAGGTGCCCGGCTGCCCCGGTATCGCCCGGTCGTTGCCGAATATTTTGGCCGAGACGCGCGACAGCAGCTGGTGCTCATCCTTCATCGGAACGATGGCGCCCATCTGCAGCGGCACAAGCATGTAGCCCTCCTGAACCGCCTGCTTCTGAACGGCCCCGAAGAACGGGAACGGCCAGACGGAGACGACCTCCTTGCCTGCGCTTTCGACGATCGAGCCGGATGGAACCGACACTTCCAAATAGCCGTTTTTCAAACGCACCTCGGTCTTGAACCGGATACCCAGCGTTTGCAGGTCGAACGTCAGCTCCGCCCCTCCCTCGGTCCCGGCCACGGTCGTTTTCGTTTTGGCGTCGTTCAGGTTGGCCGTATTGAACTGCAAGCCTGTGCTTTGCTTGGACGCATCCACATATTCGACCAGGAACGGGGAATCCGCGTTGCTTTTCCAGAGTCCCTTCAAATCCGGCTCGAGGCCGGTGTCCGGATCGCTGTTCCAGACAAAATCGCCTTGTTTATCCCGTACGCGTATATGTCCCGCATCGTTTACAAGCAACTCCAGCCTGCCGTCCTCGGCTACTTTCCTGTAACTGTCCGCCTTGTACTCGATCCGTTGTACGGACGCGGGGTTGATGACGGCGGGGGCCGTAGCCGCTTGACGGGATACCGGCTTCATGGCGAGCTTATCCCCTTGCAATAGGACATAAACGGCGCCGGCCAGCGCCGCGAGAACGAGCAGCAGCGTCAAAACGCGTTTAACCGCCACGATAGGACACCTCCCTGACGACCTGTACGAGGAAATCGTACAGCTGGAACGTAAGCCCCGCGAGAATGAACAGCAAAATCCAGATCGCGAAGATGAAAAGCACCGACAAAACGACGTTCAGCGCCGTTTCGCCGATCTCGTAGTTGTGAATCTCCTTGGCCATGATAAAAAAAAGAATAAGGGTCCAGCCGATCATAACCGTATTGCCGAAATCGTAAACGACACGTTCGTTCAAGGTCAGCACGTTCGACAGAACCGCCAGCGGCAGCGAGATGACAAGGAACGGCATAAGCGCATAAGCGCTGCCGACGAACACCTCCGTCCATTTCCCCTGCCCCTTCATGATGGAGCCGATCATGTAGTTGGCGACCACCCAGGTAAGCCATGGCAGCAAGTACTGAAGCATCAGCGTCAGCAGGCTGACGTTCTCCACTCCGGAGGGGTTGAATAAATAGGCGGTGGCGAGCTTCGATAACAGCAAAACGACATAAGCGGCTGCAAGCAGCAGGATCGCCGCCACCATGCTTCCGTCGCCGGAATAGCGAATTTCCCAGAACACCTCAAAAGGATGCTTCAGCACCCTGAACGATTGCTTGAGCTGAAAACGGACGTCCTGCGCAAGCCGGGCCCAAAAAGAAGCCGAGCGAAACGGCAGGAGCGTGCCGGGAAATCGGCCGCGCCGAATGCGGGTTGACGGTTTGGTGCGGTCTTGCGGTTCAGGCTGCGGGTTCAACGCTTCCATCGTCCTTCCTCCCGGCAATCGTTTTCTTCAACTTTCTTAAGGCGACATAGGCGAGAAGCAGAATGGCCGCGAGCAGCGCAAGCGCCGAAAAATGCTTCTGCATCCACGCGAGACGCACCTGCCAGAACGCGTCGGAGTAGCCCTTCGTATCCCCGCCTTCGCGGAACTCCTTCATCGCCCGTTTGTAGTCGCCTTCTTTGTAGTACGCCTTCGCAAGGCCGAGATGCGCCCGAAAATATTTGCTGTTCATATGCAGAACTTCACGCCATGGCCCCGCGCTCTCCTCATAATGGCCTTGAATGTGCAGATCCGTAGCCTTCTGCACGAGCGTTCCGAATTCGGTTCGCTTGAACGTCTGGACGATGCTCGCCGTCCGGTCCAGCACGAACAGCTTGCCGGCCGAGTCGATCGCAAGAGCCGACGGGTATTTGAACAGCCCGAGCTTCTGGTAGCCCTCGTCTTTATAGCCGAATGCAAACATCAAATCTCCTATCGCATTGTATTGAAACAGCAGACCGAACTGCGCATCGACCGCCGTGATGTTGCCGAGCGCGTCCACGACGACGTCGGTGAACTGCTTTTGCTGGCCGGTGAGCAGCTTGGTGACGCCGTAATTTTTCTCCCCGAGCAAATCCTTTCCTTCGTAGTTCAGCTTCTTGATCTGCCCCTTGGGCACTTGGATCGAAGTGGTGTACAGCAAGCCGTTCGGTCCCGCAGCCACGTTCGAAACGGTGCCTGGCAGCTTGAGAAGTTCCTTCTGCTTCTGCTCCTTGGTGAAGAACATCCGTTTCAGCGCATCGGACATCGTGAAATCGACCTTATTGGAGCCGAAAAATCCTTCGAAGCCGCCGTCCGGATCGAGCAGCAGCAGCCCTTGATAGCCGTTCTTCGTAGCTACATACATATGGCCTCGTTCGTCGACGGCCAGCTTGGTCGGTTGATAGGTGAAATTTTTCGGCAGGATCGCCGATTGCGGCCGCTTGAACGCGCGCACGAACGTTCCTTTCGCGTCGAATACGGCTATGCGCTCATTTTTCGTATCCGCCACATAAATCGTCCCGTCCGGCCGTACGAACAACCCGTTCGGCTCGTTCAGCTTACCCTCGCCCTCAGGCTGGATGACGCGAATCGTATCGCCCCGACCGTTCAACTGAACGATCCGGTTGTTCCCCGTGTCGGCGATGTAGAGCTCATCCTTCGCATCGATAAACAGATCCTCCGGATTTTTCAAGCCGCCGTGAAAGAACGTCTCCGGCACGTACGCCGGCTGCACCGGAATTTCCCTTCCGTTCAGGTCATAAATAAATGTGCCGTAGGGCACCTCCGCATGAGCGCTCTTCCCGCTCCACGGGCCGAAGGCCGCAATCGTCAGCGCCAGCAGGACCAGGCTTCGTCTTATGAACCTTTTCATCGCTCTTCCCCTTTCCTGGAATGGCCTCCCGCCGGTCATTTCAGCCCCGAGTGCGCCATCGTCGAAATGACCTTCCGCTGGAGAAGCAGGAACAGAACGAAGCTCGGCAAGAACATAAGCAAACTGGCCGCCGCCGCCACCCCTTGGCGGGCTACACTGTTGGCAAGGCCGCCGGTCAGCGTGCTGACGAAGAAGGGCAGCGTCTTCATCGTTTCGTCCTCGATATAGAGCGATGACGATTCCATATTGCCCCAGCTGGACTGAAAGATGAGAATGCTGGCGGTCGCCACCGCAGGCATGCACAGCGGCAATATGATCCGCGCGAATACGGTGAACTCGTTCGCGCCTTCCATTCTTGCCGCTTCCATCAATTCGTCCGGCAGCAGGTCGATGAACTGCTTGAACAGGAAAACGATGACGGGCAAGGCGATGACGGGCAAAATATGCGCCCAATACGTATTGATGATCCCCAGCTTGCTGATGACGTAATAACGCGGAATTTGCACCGTTTCCGGCGCGAACATCAGCGAAACGATGATCAGGGAAAACATCTGCTTCTTGCCGATGAACCGGTGCTTGGACAAGGCGTAAGCGCATAACGCGCTGATGAGCGTGCCGATCGCGATCGTCGCCGCCGCGACGATCACGCCGTTGAACACGTACCGGCTGACCGGCACGACCGCCGTTTTGGTCACCACCAGCAAGTCGTAAAAGTTATCGAGCGTCGGCTGCCGCGCCAGGAACGTAGGCGGATACAGAAACAGCTCGTGATACGGCTTCAGCGCATGATTGAACAAGTACACCATCGGCAGAAGCATGAAGACGGCAAGCAGCGTCAGCAAGGCGGTCAGCACCCACTGGAACGGCGTCGTTCCGTTCAATCGGCTGCGTCTGCGGAACCGTAATATGTCCATGCGTTATTCCCCCTTCGAGCCGAACAGCTTCCAGCACAGCTTGCTGGACAAATAAATGATGACGAGCAGGACGACCGAAATCGCGGAAGCGTACCCCATTTCAAAGCGGATAAAGCCGAAATCGTCGATATGGTTGATCATTAAGTGCCCCGCATAGTTGGGCGACGGGTTGGAGCCGGTCAGCTCCACGCTGATCGAGCCCGCCTTCAGCGTGCCGACGACCGCCATGACGGCGCCGAACAGCATTTGCGGCTTCATCGCCGGTATGGTGATATACCAAATTTCCTGCAGCCGGGAACGAATCCCGTCGATCCGGCCCGCTTCGTACAATTGGCGGTCCACATTCTGAATGCCGGCCAGCATGGCAAGAAAACCGACGCCCATACTCGCCCAGAGTGAGACGATTATCATGATTTTCATAATGTATTGGGGCAGAATCGTCCACAGCTTCGGCTCGTTGATGTAGCCGATATCGAGCAGGAAGTTGTTCAAATACCCGAGCCGGTCTCCGCTGAAAAAAATGAGCCAGACGACGGACATCGCAATGCCGGCCGTCATGGAGGGCGCATAGATCGCAAGCGTATAGAACGACCGGACGCGGGACGGCAGCTGGGCGATTAGCCAAGCGAGCGCAAACGACAGCACATAGCCGACGGGCCCGACGATGACCGCGAACAGAAACGTGTTCGGCAGCGCATACTGCCAGAACACGAGATCCTGCGTAAACAACGCCTGATAATTGAGCAGGCCGATGAATTTCGGCGGCTCGATGGCGTTGAAGCTCGTAAAGGACAGCATGATCGCCGCTCCTGTCGGCAGGGCAATGAACAGTGCGAACAACAGGAAGAACGGCGACACGAACAAATACGACACCCATGTCTTTTTCATATCCGCAGCGGCCGTCTGAAGCTTCTCCTTGAACGTAACGGCTGCTCTTGAAGACTTGACTGGGGCGGAAGCCGCCGTGGCACCCGCTCCGCTACTTGGATTCGCCATGCGCGCCGCCTCCTTCCCAGGGCTCCTTCAGATCCGGCACCTTCAGCTTGCGTACCGCTTGGCCGTTCTCGTCGACGAACCCGAACTCGCGCTGCTTGCGCTTCAGCTCGCTGTCGATCTGGAACACCGCCTTCTCCAGCATTTCACGGTAATTTTGATTTTGCAGCACCGTCCGGGTCCAAGCGAACGTCAGCTCTCTCGGTGTAAAATAGCCTCCCGGCACGTTAGGCATTTCCTTATACCATTTCCACTGCGAAAGAATCGTGCCCGCGTCCTTCTCCGGCCACGGAAGCCTCTTGAACGCTTCCACATTGGCCGTATTCCAGCGGAATTCCACGCCGTTCAGCAGCTCGATCTCGTTGCCGAAGCGCGCTTGCGTATCCGCCGAAGTCCACCATTTCAGGAATGACCAGGCATCCTCCCGCCTCTCGGACGACTTGAAGATCATGCCTGACGACAGATTGCCGCCCGACCAGCGCACGACGCTGCCGTCCTTCTGCCCGGTCCCCGGAATGGGGGCGATTTCCCACGATCCGGCTAGCTCCGGAGCGGCCACGAGCAGCTGCATATAGGTGTTGTAGTCGGCGATGCCGATCGGCATATCTCCGCTGCGAAAGTGCATGTAGAAGCTCGAAACCTCGCTCGGGAATCCGTAAACCGTAAACAGCTCCGTCCATTGCTTAAATGCGTTGAAGCCCTCGCGGGAGCTCAAAGCGGATTTCGCTCCGTCCTCCGCGTAGAAGGATGCTCCGTTTTGCATGAAGAGCGGGGCATAGTTGAGCTTGGATAAATAGAAGCCGAGGCCCTTCTGCTGCAGCGTCGGCAGCATCTTGTACATGTCGTCCCACGTATCCGGCGGCTTTAGCCCTATGCTCTGCAGCACGTCCGTCCGGTAAAACAGTACGTTCAAGGCGACCGTCTCGGGGAGCGCGTACACGCCGCCGTCAAACGTGAACGGAATGAGCGTCCCCGGTTGAAAGCGTCCTGCGACCTCCTTGTAGTCGGGAAAGTCGCTGAGCGGCACAAGCGCGTTCCGCATCGCGAAATCGACCGGCGCCCCTTCCGCGATGCCGAGCGCGACATCCGGCTCGCGGCCTGACGAATTGCTAAGCAGGAGCTGTCCGGGGTTCGGCATCAAGTTCACGTTGACCTTAATGCCGGTCTTTGCCGTAAACGATTCGTCGGCCAGCTGCTGCATGAGCGACACGTAATCCCGCCCTCTGCTTACCCAAACGTCGATGCCGTCCGGATCCCGCCTGCCGTAATAATGATAATTCGGCGAGAAGGTGCGGAAGAAATTGACAACCAAATCCTGAACGACGGCGAAAGTCCCCGGAGGCTTCTCCGGCTGCCCGGGCGATGCCGTCACGTAAATCCGGTCGAGCGTGAGCGGCTGGCGGCCGAGCGAATCGATAAACATCGTCATTTTCTCAAGGTTCTGCGCATGCATCTCCGGCGGACGCTTCGAGAGCAAATCCGGCTCCTCCGCCATTTTGCGCAGATCGTAGATGACGGAGCGAAGTCCGTCCGCGCCCTGCAGCGAACTGCCGTAAAGCGCTTGCAGCCTCTCGACCTGGCGCTGCAGCCCGTCCGCCAGCTCATTCAGCCTCGTTATGGCGTCCGGCATCGTTTCGGCCAGATTCCAGTCCCGGTTCTGGTCGACCATGCTGCGGTTTTTGACGCCGGTGACCATGGCGACCTGACGGTTGATTTCCTGGTAGCCGTCCACGATCGCCTGCAGCGATTCGCGAACCGGCGTCGTCGGCGAAGGATCGGCCGTCAGTTCCAGCCGGTGCGTGCCTTGATGAAGGTACAGGGCAAACGGCTTGCCCTCCTCGTCCTTAAGCGCTTCGACATTCCAGCTCCGCGAATAAGGGAACGGGTACGATTTCAGCTCGCGGAACGGCACTTGACCGTCGATGCGGATTTCGCGGAAGCTGACGGCGTCCTTCGTAAAGTTCTGCAAATATTTGAAATGAATATAGTAGATCCCATCCTTCGGAACGTCGAACGACCATTCCGCCGACTGGCCTCCCCGGCTCCAGCGTATGCCTCCCATCGTGTTGAAAAGCTGCTTGCCGTTCGAATGCGGGCTTGCAAGATTATCGTTGCTCGCCTGCACTTGAACGGAAGGATCGGATTTGGCGCTCATCGCTTCCGCTTCGACCGTCAGCCTCCAATCGGAGTCGGCTCCGTTCGGAAGCGGCTTCCACGCTGCGGCAGCCTGCTCGTAGTCCGGTAAGGACTGAGGCGCCTTGACCGCGATTTCCGCCAGCGCGACCGGCTCGAGGACCGATTCCAGACGAAGCCTGTGCTTCCCTTTGGACAGCTTCCAGCGAAGCGGCTCGGGATCCGACATTTTGGCATCGGTCAGCCGGCGGCTGGACCATTCCGTCACTTCCTCCTGCGACGGCCGAATCTGGTCGCCGTGCTCATTAAGCTTGGGCGGATAAGCCGAGTCCTTCCACTTGCGCGCCAGCTGTACGCTTTTCGCCTCGGCGAACGGCAGCTCCCCGTCGACCCGTATCCCGATCTGCACCGGACTCGACGATCCTTCCAGCGGCAGAGCCGTAAGCTCGATATCGTACAACCCGTCTTGCGCCACGTCGATTTCGTACTCGGCCCACTGCTTCGCTTGCTTAAACTGGACGACGCCCGTCCTTCCTTTAACGCCGCCTGTGACGACGCCTTCGGACGCACTGGCGTAGCGTTCCGCCGGCCAGTTGCCTGCATCCGCAGCCGCGTCCTTCCAGCCTTCCTTGCTCCAGGCTAGAAGCTTCTGCGAATAAAGCGACGCATAGGGTTCAGCCAATTGCTCGACCGCCGGCATCGCCGTCTTGACGCGGCCCTCCCCCTCGACGATTCCGCCCGAGAGCATGCCGCCTGCGGGTGCAAGCAGCAGCAATAAGGCGGCCGCAAGCTTCGTAACGGTTACAGTCACAGTCTTCGTTCCCATCGGAAATCCTCTCCACCTCTTGCGGTTTAGGCAATAACCTGCTGTGTATCCCGGTTAAAAAAGAGCATGAACGGCGGGCTCAGCGTCAGCTCCAGCTTCGTGCCGTCGGCGATCCGATCGTACGCCGCGGCGCGCATGACGATCTTATCGTCGCCTACCTTAACGTGGATGTACCGGTCCGCCCCCACGAGCTCGCTGAAATAGACGATGCCGACAATAGGCGTTTCCGCCTGCAGGCCAGGTTCCCGCACATCCGCCGACTTGTGGACATACTCCGCTCGGATGCCGAGAACGACCGTTTTGTCCAAATAGCCCTGCTCCAGCAGCAGCCTGCTCTTCTCGGGCGTAACCGGGACCGCATAACGGGGCGTATCGAACAGCAGCCCGCCGTCCTTGTTCAAGCGGAGACGGCCCTCGAGGAAATTGATCGGCGGCGATCCGATGAAATTGGCGACGAACATATTGGCCGGCTTCATGTACACCTCTTCCGGCACGCCCACCTGCTGGATGATGCCGTCCTTCATGATGCAAATGCGGGAGCCCATCGTCATCGCCTCCGTCTGGTCGTGCGTGACGTAAATCATCGTCGTCTCCAGTCGGCGGTGCAGCTCGACGATCTCCGTGCGCATTTGCACGCGCAGCCGGGCGTCCAAATTGGATAGCGGCTCATCCATAAGAAACACTTTGGGATGGCGGACGATCGCCCGTCCCAAGGCGACCCGTTGACGCTGGCCGCCGGATAGCTGCCGCGGCTTGCGCCCCAGCAAATGCTCGATTTCCAGTGTCCGCGCGTTCTGCTTCACCGACGAATCGATCAGATGCTTCTCCGTTTTGCGCAGCCGCAGGCCGAACGCCATATTTTCGAATACGCTCATATTCGGATACAGCGCATAATTTTGAAATACCATCGCGATATCCCGTTTCTTAGGGGGGAGGTTGTTCACCAGCTCGTCGCCGATATAGATCTCCCCTTGGCTGACCCGCTCCAGCCCCGCAACCATGCGAAGCGTGGTCGACTTGCCGCAGCCGGACGGACCGACGAATACCATAAACTCGCCGTCCTCGATCTCGAGGCTCACGTCCTTCACGACAAGCGGACCGTTCTTGCTGTAGCTCTTGTGTAAATGCCGAAGCGATACCCCTGCCATAACGGTTTGCCCCTTCTCGTCATGTAATGTTGGCTCGTTGGCTCCGTTACGCCATCAAGCCGAAATTTCTAAGCGCCTGCTTCAAGCGGTTCAGCTCCGCTTCCAGCTGCTCTACCGTAGAGCCGCTCGTATCCGGCTGTGAAGGAAGCTTGCCGGGCTGGCCGAACGGCAAATACGACGGAGGCAAATAGGACACGGCGCTTGGCGCGAGCACATCCGCGGCTAGCGCCGCATTGACCCGCAGCTCGTTGCCCGCTATGCGGACGATGCGGCGTTCCTGATTGCCCGACTGGATAAGGATCCACTGACCGACTTTCAGCTGCGAAGCATCGTTAACGGTTACGACGGAAGAAGAGATCCGGCCCGTCGCCGTCACGCCTCCGAGCGTCCCGAAGGTGCCGCCCGTCAGCACTTTATAGCCGACCGGGGCCTTTCCCCCGTTCGCGCCCGTCTTGACGACGAGCACGATCGTGCCGGCCTGATAGGTCGTTCCCGCCGCAAGCAGCGGATCGTCCAGGAACGTATCCGTGTACTTCAAATATTTCTCGGCCGCATCCGTCTTGACCGCCGCGTTCAAATCGAGCCACAGGCCTCCCTGCTTGGAGGCGATGTGGTTGCCCGACACCTCGACGTCGGTGAACACGCCGTCCGCCGCGTTCAGCCGGATCGAGTACAGGCCGCGGGCCGTATCGTACGTGTCCGTGATCATATTTCCCGCGATCCTTGCGCCGACGACAGTCGAGCGAAGCAAAATCGCCGCTTTGTACGCCTCATTGGCTGCCGGATAATGGGCCGCATTGACGATCACGTTGCCGGTGATTTGCAAATTCGCCATCGTGCCGACTTTCTTCGTGTTGCCGATATGGATCGCCGCCATCGGCGAATTTTTGATAATGTTGCCGCTAATGACGACGTTCTTGACGTCGGTTTCGCGGACGAAGCCGATGCCGTAGCAAAACCCTTCGAGCAGATCGCGCTTGACGAACTCCTCCTGGAATAAAATCGTGTTGCCGGTTATGGTGACGTTCTCGAAGGTCCCCGTATAGTCGGCGGGCAGGAAGCCCGGATAAGCGCCTATACCGACCATCATCGTCCTCTTTTTATCCGCGTTGACGATGCTGACCGTGTTGCCGGTTATCGTCACGTTCTTGATCGAGTGCTGCTTGTAGGTCCACAGTTGAATCGCATGGACGGCGTTCGTGAAGGTATTGCCCGACACCGTGATGTCGGCGTGATCCCCGCTCGTTTCGCTTGCCTGAATATGCACCCCAGTTATGTAGCCGTCGGATACGTTGCCGGATACGACGCTTTGCCCCGTGTGCGTTTCGATTGCACCGAACGCCGTTTGTCCCGGCGCCGCGTAAAACTTGCAGTTCGTCACGGTATGCTTCCGTCCGTTCATGTAGACGGCCGAATTGTCGTAATTCGGAGCGCCCTTGGCCGCCACGAAATTGAAGGTGCAATTGTTCACGACCGCGTTCTTGGAATTCGCATTGTTCATGATGACGGTGTTCATGCCGCAAATCGGATCGAACAGGCAGTCCTCGACGGCGATATTGTCGTAATCGAACAGGCTGATGCAAAACTGCGCCCAATAGTACGTATCCGTCCGGCTTAAGTCGATGTTGCAGGTCAGGTTGTTCTGCGGATTCTGGTCGAACTTCAGCCCGCGGATTTTGACGTTCTTGACGTTAGGCCACGTCTGGAAATCGCCGAAAATCGTCCAGTAATCGCCGGCATTGTCCTTGACCTTAATAACGGAAGAGGAGCCTGCTCCCTGTAAATTGACGTTGCTTTTGAGCGGGATGTGGCGGGTCTGCAGCGACGGTGATACGATGTACGTTCCGGGAGGAAAATAGAGCGTCCCGCCGCCCAAATTGAACACGGCGAGGATTGCCGCCCGGATGACGTCCAGATCGTCGGTCGCGCCGTCCCCCTTGGCGCCGAACCACTTGACGCTGTAAAAATCGCCTTCCACAATGCGCTTGAACCGAAACGCGCCCGCCGCCGAAGAGACAAGCACCGTCCCCTTATTGTCGGGCGTCGCCGTGTCTGCGGCATCGTAGTAAAAATGTCCTTCCTGTCCCGGATCGGTCACATAGTAAATGACATCCGCATCCGCCGTCGCCGCCGTCCTGAGCTCGGTGATCGTCGTCTTGACGAAATCGCCCTTGTTTTTATCCCCCTTCGGCGGTTTGGGCGGCTTTGGCGGCTTCGGCTTTTTCTCGTGCCCCTGCTTCCCGTCGCTCGCTTCGTCCCCGTATACCGCTTCGGTCACGCTCCCTTTCGCGCTAGCCGTTCCGAATCCCGAGCCGTATGCGACCGCCGCCGCCCCCATAACCCCGATCGAAGCCAGCAGCCGCCGGCGTGTCATCCGCTGCTGCACGATCCGCTCCAGGTCGTACCCGCCCTGATCTTCGCGGCTATCGCCATGCGTATCCGATAATACCTGCACATCCCGTTCCGTTTCGCTTTCGTGCCTTTTCTCCATTCGCCCATTCCTCCTTGGTTTTGGATCAAGCAAATTGATTGTGCGGTTTCGTGGCGGTACCGGGACGTCAAGAGCGGGCGGGTTCCCGGGTCGTTCCGTTTTCGACATTTCCTGCGCAATTTCGACGGCAGAAGCGGCCGCCGAAAGGCGAATGAACGGCTTCGGATAGTCCGAAACCGTTTCGCTGCATCATCACTTTTTCTTGCTCGCATAGAAATCGTCGATTCGTTTTTGCACTTCCTTGTTGACTTGGTCCATCAGCTCTTTCGCCGTGATTTTGCCCGCAATGAGATCCGGGAACAGTTTTTTGTACTCGGTGTCGTAGGCGACCGGGAATTGCGGAATCCACTTCGCCGCTTGCGCGTTGATATCGAGGAATAATTTCAGATCGGGATCGTTCTTGCTCTTGTCTTCCAGAAACTTGCTCGATTTCATCGGCGACAGCAGTCCAAGCCGGTTATAAAGCGATTCCGAGCCTTGCTCGGTCGACGACATCCATTTGATGAACGCCCAAGCGGCATCTTTGTCTTTGCCCGCCTTCAGGATCGCCAAGTTCGACCCGCCGTTCCAGAGACTGCTTTGCGGAGCCGGCAGGACGGTCAGATCGAGATCCGGCTTCGCCTTGCGGAAATCCTTCAGATTGCTGGACGTCAAGATGGCCATCGCCTGTTTTTCGGCCAGGAACGGATGCGTGTTTTTCGGAAGCTCGCTCTTGAGCTGCGTATAGGCTTGCTGGTTGATCGTTTCGCGGTTGAATTTGGCCATCCAGTCAATTGCATCGACGATTTTCGGATCGTTGAAGTTAACCTTCTTCGTCTCCGGATTCCAGAAGGTGGACGGGTCGGCGCCGTTCAAATACGATACGAAGAACAAGCCGGACAAATTGCCGTAGTAGAAGAGCGGATTGTCGCCGGTCATTTCATACTGGCCGTTTTTCATGACCCAGAACTTTTTGAAAAACTCGTCGGTGTCCTTCATCCCCTGCAGCTTCGGAATCGATTTCTCGCCGTATTGGTTCATGATCTTATTGTTAATGACGAGCGCATAGGTCGGATTGGAGAACATCGGTATGCCGTACTGCCCTTTCTCGAACTGCGGGATTTCATACAGGACTTTGTGGAACAGGCTCTCGGGCTTGTAATCCGGATCTTTCTTGATGTAGGGCGTCAGCTCCTCGAACATCCCGTCCATGATCCAGTTGGCCTCCAGCCGGTTGTTCGTCGCGACGTTAGGCGGATTGCCGGCGGCGATCATCGGTTCCAGCGGGCCCAGCACCGTCTTCACCGTGACGTTCGGATACGTCTTGTTGAAGTCGGCGATCAGGTTTTTCAACTCCTGCTCCGGCCATGTCGTGTTCGCATACTGCCAGACGACTTCACCCTTGATCGAGGCCGGATCCTCCTTCGGCTTCGGCGCAGCCGACGAGCTGGCCGAAGGACTGTTCGAACCTGAAGGAGATGCCGAGCCCGTCCCGGTCCCGCCTCCATCTCCGCCGCCGCATGCCGACAATACCGCCGTGGACAGCAATACCAGTGCCGAGCCAAGTATAGACCGCTTTTTGCTCTTTGCGTTGAACATGTTCGTCTCAAACTCCTTTTAAGTAAATTGGTGTAATCAAACCCCCGAAACCTTGCGAACCGCCAATTCGTAACCGTTTTCATTTCTCGTTGATACCGTTATCATATCGTGGTTGCCCATTGAAAGCTTTGGAGGATAAATCGTTCTTTTTGCACTGCAAGTTGTACATTCGTTCACTTTTTTTGCACATAAAGAAAGACCGTCCATTAAATCGTTGGACAGTCCTTTTTGCCGTACGCACCCGTACGTTTGTACATCGTGAGAGAATGGGGGGGTGAAATTGAGCCGGGATTATAGCATCGTGCCGTCATAACGGATTTTCGAGGCGTTATCCGTAGACAATCGGGCAACTCATACAGTATAGCGGATTTTCGCGGTCTTATTAGGCTGCATGGCTGCGGACCTATGCCGGATATGGCGGAATAACGCCCCACAAACCCGCTATCCCCCCGAGCGAACAAGTTCCCGAACCGATAAGCACTCGAAAGTCCGCTATTTCCATTTTCGCGCGCGTTGGCCGAGTCATTCGAACGTTTGCTACCGGGGCCATACACTCATTACCAGCTAAAAAAACCGCGGGAGCATCTGCCCCCGCGGCTTTACAAATGCATTTGCACCGCTTACCACTTCTGTTCCATCAGCTCTTTGCGCTTGGCCGCGAACTCTTCCTCTGTTATAAGACCGTCGCGGCGCAATCCGTCCAGCTTGCGCAGCTTGCTCTCGAAATCGTCCGCCGCCGGGCTGGCAAGAGAAGACTTGCCGGCACTGACGCTCTGTCCGGTTCGAACGCTGTGTCCCGTTCGCATCGGCTGTCCGGCGTACCCGCCGCCCCTGCTCAGCCTGCCGGACGATCCGTTCCGACCGCCCCGCGTCCGAACGTCGAACTCCCAAGCCGCGGCTCCGCTCCGCGAGAAAAAGTTAAACGCATGGTAACCGGCAATCGCTACCGCGATAAACGTCCACAAAAAACCGAACCACCCGAAAATCGGAATGACCGTCGTCACTCCAAGAATGACGAAAACGCTGCCGACAATCATGCCCATCAGCGACGCCGCCTTGCTAGGCCTTACCCTGCCTCCGTAGAACATCGCGACCGCCTCCTTTTGCTTAGTAATACGCCGCAAAAGCCGGTCGGTCGCGAAATGTTTAGAGGCGATGCAAGGGCCGCAGCATCACGAAACCATCGCGTTACGGTTACCCGAGCTTGACGAGGAAGTAATTTTTCTTACCGCGACGGATGACCAGGTATTTCCCGGCTAGCCTGTCGAATTCGCCGATCTTCTTCTCCAGCTCCGTCGTGCGCTCGCCGTTAACGGATACTGCGCCGCTCTCCACGTCCTGCCGCGCTTGGCGCTTGGATGGAGCCGCCTTCACGGCAACGAGAAGATCGAGAAGCCCAAGCTGCTCGTCCTCGATCGTAGTCGACGGCACGTCCTTGAACGCCTCGGCGATTTCGGCCTCCGTCAGCTCCCGCACGTTGCCGTCGAACAGAGCGCGCGTGATGTTGATCGCGCTCTCCAGCGCCTCCTTGCCGTGCACGAGCTCGGTCACTTCCTTGGCCAGCACGCGCTGCGCCTCGCGCTTCTCCGGCTGCTCGCGCAATGCCGTTTCGAGGCGGGCGATTTCCTCCCGGTCCAGGAACGTGTAATACTTCAGCAGCTTGATGACGTCCTGATCGTCGGTGTTCACCCAGAACTGGTAGAACTGATACGGCGACGTTTTTTCCGCATCGAGCCAGATCGCGCCGGATGCCGTTTTGCCGAACTTCGTGCCGTCGCTTTTGGTGACAAGAGGAATCGTCAGGCCGAACGCCTTGTTGCCCGAGGTCCGTCCGATCAGCTCCATGCCCGCCGTAATGTTGCCCCATTGATCGCTTCCGCCCACCTGAAGCGCGCATCCCTGCGTTTCGTTCAGCTTCATGAAGTCGAACGCCTGAAGCAGCATGTAGCTGAATTCGGTGAACGAAATGCCGCTGCTCAGCCGCGAATCGACCGAATCCTTGGCCAGCATGTAATTGACCGTGAAGTTTTTCCCTACGTCCCGCAAAAACTCGATCAGGCTGACAGGCGAAATCCAATCGTAGTTGTTGACGATTTTCGCCGGATTGTCGCCGGTTTCGAAATCCAGAAAGCGCTCCAGCTGCGCTTTGATTTTATTCGTCCATTCACCGACGGTATCGGCCGTGTTCAAGGACCGCTCCGTGCTTCTGCCGCTCGGATCGCCGATAAGTCCCGTCGCGCCGCCTACGAGCGCAATCGACGTGTGCCCCGCCAGCTGAAACCGCCTGAGGCACAGGATCGGCAGCAGGTTTCCGATATGCAGGCTGTCCGCCGTCGGGTCGAAGCCCGTATAGAGCGCTACCCGCTCCGTGTTCAATTTTTGCTCCAATCCTTCGCGGTCCGTCACCTGATTGATCAACCCGCGAAACTCCAGCTCCTGCAAAATGCTCATTTTCCCGTATTCCCCTTACTTCAAATTTTCCGGATTCAGCTGCTCGAGCTCCGGTATAACGAACCGTCCGTCCTTGCGGATCAGCCTGCCGTCGAACCACATTTCCCCGCCGCCGTATTCGGGGCGCTGGATGCAAACCATATCCCAGTGAACCGCCGAGCGGTTGCCGTTAAACGCATCCTCGTAGCTGTTGCCCGGCGTAAAGTGAAAGCTGCCGTCGATCTTCTCGTCGAACAAAATGTCCTGCATCGGCTCCCGGATGAATGGGTTGACGCCGATCGCAAACTCGCCGATATA
The DNA here is from genome assembly GCF_046244365.1 of Paenibacillus litoralis. Taxonomy (NCBI): domain Bacteria; kingdom Bacillati; phylum Bacillota; class Bacilli; order Caryophanales; family Paenibacillaceae; genus Paenibacillus; species Paenibacillus litoralis. The sequence continues at coordinate 8,231,562 of NZ_CP176395.1, forward strand.
GCGGGCTCCCTCATCCGTATCGAGCACCCGGTTGATCCGCTCCGTATCGTTCGAGGTCGCTTTCACGATCTTGCCGTTCACGAACTCCAGTTTCACGTTCTCATGCGTGAAGCCCTCGTAAGGCGTCGGCGCGTTATACGAAAGCGTGCCGTTAACCGAATCGCGAACCGGAGCGGTGTACACTTCGCCGTCCGGAATGTTGCAGCCGCCCGGGCATTTGATCGCGCCGATCCCTTTGATCGAGAACGTCAAATCGGTGCCGGGGCCGACGATGCGCACCTGATCGGTTTTGTCCATAAGCGCTTTGAGCGGATCCATCGCCTTCGACATTTTGCCGTAGTCGAGCGTGCAGACGTCGAAATAAAACTGCTCGAACGCTTCCGTGCTCATCCGCGCGAGCTGCGCCATGGAAGGGCTCGGATAGCGAAGCACAACCCACTTCGTTTTGTTGACGCGGGTGTTGAAATGAACTTCTTGCTGGTAGATCGACGAATACAGCTTGCGGCGCTCGGAAGGCACGTCCGAATGCTCATAAATGTTATTGCCGCCGCGCACCGCGATGTACGCCTGCATGTTTTGCATCTCGACAAGGTCGTTTTCCATCCAAACGCGGATCTGCTCTTCGGTTGCTCCCATCAGCAGCTGTCGAATGACGGAGGGGTCGCGCAGCTTCACATGCGGGAAGCCTCCCGCCTGATGAACGGCCTTAATCAATTCGTTCACTAGCGGCGGCTCGATTCCGGTCGCCTCGATCAGCACATGTTCGCCCGGCTGAACGCGTGTCGAATAGTTGACGAGCACGTCGGCCAATTTCGTTAATCGTGGGTCCAGCATATCGTCGATCCCTTCTTTCTTTTATTTGCGGTATGTTGGTATTGTTTGCCTCCCGAAGGCTCCTTAACCGTGCATGAGACAAGCGCCATACGGAATGGCTTTATCGTTTGCCCGTTTACTTGCCGCCCGCAAGCTCGCGGATCAGCGCCGGCATCCAGTCGTCCAGCCGCTCGAAATCGAAGCCGGCCTCTTCCGCCTTGGCCGTATCCATATACCAAGCGTCCGGGACGCCGAACGGCGATTTATGCTCCTGCTCGGTTTGCGGCATGACGATAGCTCGTTTGCCTGTCGCTTTTTCGATTTCCGCAACGATCCGGCCCGGAGAAATTTCCCCTCGCGAGCAAGCGTTGACGGGACCGGACAAGCCCGAATGCCCCAGCCATTCGAGGAACGCCGCCGCTTCGTCGGAGCGAATGAACGACAGCTGCGCATCCGGATTCGGAATCCCGATCGGCAGGCCGCCAAGCACATGCTCCACATGAAAATGCAGCCGTCTCGTATAGTCGTCCGGTCCGAGCACGATCGGAAAACGAACCGCCGCGACCGGAAACGGCGCTTTCTGATAAAGCACAGCCTCGACAAGCCGTTTGCCTTCGGCGTAATCCGGTTTGAGCGGATACGGCTCCGGAAGCCGGTATGTATAAGGATCGAAATAGCTCTCCTGCTTGCGCGGCTCGCCATAAGGATATACGCTAAGCGACGAGGTGACGATATAGAAGCTCGTACGGCCGGCGAACAGCTCGGCTGCTTGCTCCGCCTCCAGCGGCGTATAGCAGATGTTGTCGTACACGACATCGTAAGACCCATCCCCGAGCGCCCTTCTCAGCGCCTCCGCATCGGTGCGGTCCGCATGAACCCGCTTCACGGCATCCCCGAAGGAGTCCGGCGTCAGCCCTCTCGTCAAAATGGTGACGTCCGTCCCGCCGGCGATCAGCCGTTCCACCAGCTTTTTGCCGAAAAATCTAGTTCCTCCAAGCACGAGTGCGCTCTTCATGCATCCGGTCTCTCCCTTCGTTACCCTGCATCGCACATAGTCCTGCATGTACTCGACCTTCTTTGTGGGTCCTAGGCGCTTCCCATCATTGTAGCAAATTTTAGCCGCAAGCTTCAAAACAAATTAACGCCTGCGTCTTCTTTTCGTCAACGAAAACCAAGCGCGCGGCCGGCGATTCCGGCATCTGCGGTCACAAAAAATCCGCAGCACGGACGCCGAAAGGGCGCTTCATGCTGCGGATTATCGGATCGGGGAAAGCGGCCAGACGAGCACGTCCAGCCTAGCCGTATAGGTAAGCAGCGCAGGGGCGCCGGGCAAGCCGACTCCGAGCGGCTCCGTCATCGTGTTTCGCCGGATATCCGCCTCCGCGCGCTGCAGCATCCACGGCAGGTGATGAATGTGGCCGATGTGAAGTCCTCCGTGCGGATCCGCGCTGAACAAGCAATACCGCTCGGTTAGCCAATGTTCAAGCGAACCGCGTTCCGCCTCATAAGGCTCGGACACGGGCCGGTACGCCCCTTCGAAGCTTGCTCCGCCGTTAGACGGATGCGGCTCCCGCCTTACGCTGCCGTAGCGGAACGACTCGCCTTCGCGGACTATGTTCATGTCTGCGAACCGGTAGGGCAGATGATAAACGGCGCGCGCCGCCTTTACGGCAAGCCGGTGATTCGCATCGAGGCTAAAAAAGTAAACGCCCGCTTTCCCGCCCGCCTTTACATAGGTCCGCACATTCAACTCGATAAAGCGGCTCGTCCCCGGCAAAGGGGGAAGCCAGCGGAGTCGGATGCCCGTCATATGGAACGGCACGACGCTGATCCACGCTTGGCCGTCCCGCAGATCCAGCTCCAGGCCGTTCGGGAGGAGCGGCTGCAAGCTTGCGGGAGGCAGCGGCCAATGCGCGAACAGAAGATCGCGCCAGGTTTGTTTCATGACCCAGGGCCTGCCTGGCAGCGGCCACGGGCGGTGGCCGGTTTGTCCGATCGGATTCATCGCGGACTCTCCTTAGCTCCCGGCCGGTTCGTTCCCCGAATCCGGGCTGCTCCTTTTTCGTTTCCGAAACCAATCTGTCAGCGCGTACGCGTCCTCCAGGCGCATCCCCCGAAGCGTAAATGCCGCTCCCGCCATGCCGGATGCAACCACGAACTGGAAAGCGGACAGGCCGCGGCGAAACTGAAGCGGATTTTGCTCAATATCGCATGATTGAATGCGGGCTCGCTCGGCGATGACCGTAGTCCGCGCCAACCGGCGAAAACGGAGCTTCAGCAGCCGCTCTCCGGCCTGCCAGCCTCCGTCCTTGTGGCTGATCGCGCCATTCAGAACCAGCAGCAGACATACGGGAATGCCGAGCAGCCCCCATAGCGTAAAGTAGGAAACGGCCGCCGTGACCGCAGCAAAAAAGAGCGGGAGCCTCAGCATGTAGCCCGGCCGCGAAGCGGCAGGCAGCGGCTGCAGCCGGACGCTTGCCGCTTCGGCAAAGGCGGGAGCGATTTCCCGCAGGAACGTCTCCAGCTCATGCCGGTGAAGCAGCGGGAATAGCAGCGTGGACTCACCCTTCTGCTTGCCGTATCCTGCGCTTTCCACGTGAATGGCGGCAAGACCGAACGGCTGCCAGACGACTTCCTCGACGATGCGGATCGCTTGAATACGGGACAATGCCAGCTTTACCTGCTTCCGTTCCAGTAGCCCCCGGAAGATCGTCACCTCATCGTCCGTACGCGTTACCGTGAAGCCGGTAAACTTCAGCAGCGAAGAGACGACCGCAATAAGCCAGGCAAACAGGAACACGGCCGCAATAAGGACGGGCAATAAGCCCAGCTGAAAGTTGTCTGCGATAAAGCGGTACACCTTGACGTTCGGAAACAAATCGTCAAGCTGGGACCAAGCCGCGCCGATCAGAGACACCGCAACGCCTATGCTGCCGCCCGTCGTTCCGGCTAACAACAGCCGGCGAAACGAAATCGTGTAGGAGCGCGATGTGGCGGGAATCCCCGCTTGTACGGCCCCGCCCCGCTTCTTGATCTCCGCCTGTTGAACAGACGGCGCTGACTGCGCAAGCCCGGTTCCGTTGTGGTCTTGTTCCTCACCGATAGGCACCGTTGTCGAGAAGTCGGAAGCCGTCTCCCCGTCGCCTTCCGCCGTTTCCGCCGCCTCCGAAGCAGCCGACGGGCGCAGCAAGCGCTGCAGCTCCGCCGCTTCTGCACGGGTAACGGCGGCAAACACCGCTTCCGGCTTTTTGCCGCCGGCGGTTTGCACCTGCAAGCGGACGACGCCGAACATGCGGTGCAGCAAGCCTTCCGTTAAATCAACGGTCTGAATTCGTTCCAGCGGAATAAACTGTTTTTTGCGCACGATGGCGCCATGCCACACCTTTAGCTGCCCGTCCGTCACTTCGTAACGGAACATGAGCCAGTGAAGCAGACCGGAAACGAGCGCGGCAACGAACACGACGACGGGAGGCCCGACCTTCCATAGCGTATGCGCATCCGCTCTCGCTCCGTTCGTCACGATCAGAACGATAACGGGGATGATTGCATCTTTCACGAACTTAAAGGATACGAGCGCAACGGATAAGGGGTGCAGCCTGCGGCCGCTAGACGTCTTCATCGTTAACCCTCGCCAGCTCCGCTATCTGGATCCGCACCCGATCCGCTTCCTCGTTCGCCAGTGCCGGAATCTCATGCTGGCCCGCCGCCGTCGAGAACGTTACGGAAGATAAGCCGTACTTGCGCATAAGCGGCCCTTGCTGCGTATCGACATGCTGAACACGGACCATGGGGATAACCGTCCGTTTGCGCACTACGATGCCCCGCAGCAAATCGATTTCCTGCTCGCGTATTTCATAGCGCCAACGATTCAGTCGCAGCCGGGGTACAAGCAGGATGACCAACAGCCCCTCCAGGGCGGTGAGCAGCCCCGCGGCGACCGAAATCCAAACCGGCCAATCAAACCGGATAGTCAGCACGATAAGAGCGACTACTATCGCTAGCGATATGAGCGTCGTCAACGCGCCCGACCAGCGCCAAACGAACAGCGCCTTGCCGTCAAGCCGGTTCAGAGGCTCCATTTGCATATGTACACCGCCTTTCGAATTACTTGCAAGCCCAATGTCCGAGCCGAATCGGACAGAACCTTTCCTTTGCCGGCCTCATCCTTCCGGACAAGGTTAATCGCGATCATCCTGATCCCACTTCTTGGAATAGGCCTTATTCGTTACCCATATGGTTATCCCGCAGATGATGACGATAGCGACAAAGCCGATCACCATGGCTGAGGTCATGGACATAGCAGTTCACTCCTTTGCACTTAGGTCTGCCTATATTGTAGCAGAAAAGCAAATCCGATTCCGCGCAGCCATCAAAGCGTCACAACTGGCGCGCGGATTCGCGTTCAATCCTATTCCGCAAGCAAATCGAACGGCAGCATACGCGCTACCTCAATAGTCTTGCGTTCTTTATCCGTGAGTACGGTAATAAAAGCCGTTTGATCGACGCTGACGACTGCAAACCGGTATCCGGTATCCGCAATCATGGCATTGATGTCCTCGATGATGCCGATATCCATAAAATCGCCCCTATACGCGGGATACAGCTTGCGCTTCTTTCCGTTCAGCATAAACTCGACAATCGCCGGACCGTCCTCCGAGCGCCAGGTCTCTTTAATTTCAGTAGGGGTAAAGGAGCCGCGCGAAATGGCCGCCCACTGCTTGATCGCCGTCTCATAAACGGCGTTGCCTTCGCCTGTATCGTTCTCCGTATCCATCATCCATACCCTAGCGGAATCGGCCTCCAGCACGTACAAATCGGCAAAGCGGCTATAACCGCTGTTCGGGTCGAACGGATCCCATTCCTTACCTTCGTATTCCTTCTTATAGCGTTCGATAGCCGCCTTCTCCGCTTCATCCGCGCTTGACGGCTTATCTCCGAAAAACCCCAATTCCTTGTAAAAACGAACCGCATCGGAAATCCGCTCTTCGGCTTTCATGCCGCCGAACTTGGCAGCGAATCGTTCCTCCGTCGACTTAGTCGCCCGGAAGCTGGAAACGATGCTTTCATATTCGCGGACCATCGTGTCGGATGCTCCACCCCCTGCAAAGACCGTTAAAAACAACCGATAGTAGTCATTCCCGCTTTCTAGTATCGTGTCGAATATTTCTATAGCAATCGTCTCGTTTATTGACAACAGGTGCCTCTGACGGATGCCTTTTAGTCCGTTGACGACAATATCCTGAGGCGCTTCCACCTCAACCACTTCCTCGCTTGCTCCTGCTCCCGTCAACTCTGCAATATGCTGAAGCGTCATTTGATCGTCTTTCAGGCCGAGCTCCTTCTGCGCGGATTTTTTGTCAATACGGAAGTAGTATAATTCACTATCGCCAGGATCATTTTTCAAAGTCAGTGAATGGGTTTCGGGGGAAGCTTCGACCTTCCATACATGGCCGGCCTCGAATTCCGCCTTCTGGTCCGGCGCAACGACTTGCTGCCTCGAAGCGTATAGACGAACCGCTTTTTCCGCGTTGTCCCATACGACCTCATAGCCAAGAGCTTCCCCTACGAAGCGGAGCGGCACATACGTGTAGTCGCCGATTAGCTGCGGAGCGGCAGCCAGCTGCCGGCTGCTTCCGTTGACCTCGGCGGTTGCCCTGCCGATCTGCAGCTGCAGGCGGATGCTTTCCTTGCTCCCCGTTACCGTCTTCGCGGCATCGTCCCAGCCGACCGATAGACCGAACGCTTCGAACAGCGAGCGGAAAGGCACAAGCGTGCTTCCCTCTACAATGACGGGATCAGCGTCCAGCGTCATTTTTTTGCCTTCAAAATATACCGGAATTCCCGCCGTTTTTTCTACAACCTTGGTTCCATTTACATTTACTCCCTGCTTCTCTAACTTAAGCAAGACGGAAGGGGCGCCTGCGTTAAGCGGATTTCGATCCACATAAGCGCCTTTAAGCCCGGGCACGGCAAGGAGCGGCCCCAATTCTTCTACCCGATTCCCCGTTATGTACAGATGTTCTAGCTGGCGATGCCACTCCAGAGGAGTCAAATCCGTCACCAGATTATTCTCCAAAATCAGCCACTTTAGCGGAAGATTAGCAAGCGCTGCAATATCAGAGATTTGATTGTGGCCTGCAAGCAGATCGGTAAGTCCGTACAATTGCGACAAGCAATCGATATTTTGAATCTTATTTTCGGAAATGACGAGCTTGGTTATTCGATATAAATGACTGATCGGGCAAATGTCCTCGATCTCGTTTCCGTCGAGCGCCAAAAAATTTAGGCTTATCAAGTTTTCAAGCGGTTTAATATCGCTTATTTCATTGCCCGGCAAATAAAGCTTCTGTAAATTCGACGCTTGCTCGAGCCCTTTCAGGCTTTTGATTTTCTCTTTTTCCTGCGGATATAGCGATGTCAGCTTCAACAAGTCTTTCGAAGCCAGTTCCCTGTCTTCGATGCCAAGCTGCTTGCGGATCGCCTGCTCCAAAACCGGATCTTCGATACCCGCGGATTGCGCGTTTGCGCTTCCTTCCCCTACCCAACCGGGCACAGCCGCCGCAAGCAGCGCGAAAGCCAGTAAAACCCGAATCCATTGTTTCATTCTATGAAATCCCCTCTCATGAGACGCTGCCTAAAATCGTACCATATTTTGGACAAACGGACTATGAGAAACCATTCTCCATTCGCATGGAACGGCATCAAAAAAGCGCACAGCCGTCAACCGGCCATGCGCTCCTGTTCTAGCCTATTTAAACTGCTGGATAAAACGTACCGCCTTCAAAATGTCTTCTTCCGGATTCAGGCCGACTTCGCGTTCGATCGTCAGGTACCCTTTGAAGCCGATATCCTGAAGCGCTTTGAAATAGCCCTCAAAGTTCACTTTGCCTTCGCCGAGCGGCGTTTCCTTGAAAATGTTGCCGTCCGTCACCATCTGGGCCAGCTTCTCATGGCTCATTTTCTCGTAGCCGAGCGCACCGTACACTTCACGCGGATCGACTTCCGCAAAGCGAACGCCGTCCTTCACGTGCGTATGCACGATGTAATCCTTCAGCGTATACACGCCTTGCACCGGATCATCGCCCGTTACCATGACCATGTTGGCTGGGTCGAAGTTAACCGATACGCCCTTCGAGCCGAGCGTGTCGAGGAAGCTTTTGAGGTGGGCCGACGTTTCGGGTCCGGTTTCGATTGCAAAATAAGCGTCCAGGCTTGTCGCATAATCAGCCAGCTCTACGCAAGCCTTCTGCATCGACTCGTATACTTCGCCGTTCTTGTCGCTCGGAACGACGCCGATATGCGTAGTCACGACGTTCGTGCCAAGCTCGACCGCCAGGTCGAGAATGCGCTTCGATTTCTCGATTTTCTCCGCGTTGACCGTTTTATCCTGGAAGCCGTGGCCGCCGAGATCGCCGCAAAGCGCGGAAATTTCGAGGCCCAGCGATTCGATATAGCTGCGAAGCTCTTTACGGGCCGATGCCGACAGGTTTGCCGGATCCATTTCGCCGGATACCGCATAAATCTGCACGCCGTCAGCGCCAAGCTCCTTGGAACGCTTCAAGCCTTCCCGCAGCGGCATGCGCAGGCTGTCTACCATGATACCGATTTTATTCGACAATGCCATTTCTATTATCCTCCTGCCATGAATAAGATATTATCGCTTTACCGGGGATCCCCGCCAAGGCGCCGTAAAAAGCAGCGAAGCTTCTCGTCACATTGCGGGGAGTTTTTTATTATACTTCGTCCCAAATGCGGCGGATGTTGTCCAAGCCGATCCTGGAGCCCTGTTTGCATTCTTCCATGCCTTCGAATTCCAGCGACAAATAGCCGTCATAGCCGGAGTGCTTCACGATGCGCAGCACTTCCCACATATCGATGTCGCCTTGTCCCGTAATCGCGCCGCGCAGGTATTGCCCGCCCGTCGACTGGAACCAACCGGCTCCCGGATTGCGGTACGACGGACGCACATAGAAATCCTTAATATGTACGATCGAAGCGTACGGCAAGTTTTTCTTCACGGCGCAGGTCGGGTTTTCGTCGGCGCACAGGAAGTTGCCGATATCCAGAGTCGTCTTGAAGTTCGGGCGACCTACCGCCTCGACAAGTGCTTGTACGCGGTCCGAATACTGAATGAAATAGCCATGGTTTTCTACGCTCGTCGTAATGCCGTATTGCGACGCATAGTCGGCTACTTCACGACAAGCGGCGGCCAGCAGCTCGAGCTCGCTAAGAAACTGTCTGATGGACAAATCTTTGCGGTTAGCGACGTCATGCCGCATCAGCTTGACGCCGAGCGCATTCGCAACGTCGACCTGCTTTTTGACGCGTTCGATTTCCGCTTTGTAGGCTTCCGCATCTTCGGTAAGGAAATTGGCGCCGATCGCATAGTTGGAAACGTCGATGCCGACATCGCCCGCTTTTTTGCGGATTTGTTCGGCGAGCTGCAGATTGTCCGTCAGATCGAAGCCGATCGGAACGATCTCTACATGCTCTCCTCCGTTGTCTGCAATCCATTGAATCGCATCGAGAATCGTCATCTCTCCTGCGTTAATTGCTCTAGATAAGCTGTATGAGCTTAGACCGAGTTTCATGTGCGTACATCCTTCCCCTAGTGGAATGATTGGAAACGGAATTGGAACCGCGCTTGCCATGCATTTTGTCCGTTCGTTCTGCTCCCGAGACCATATTAGCGCACTGGGAAAAAGATTACAATACAAAATGGGTATTCTCCGCAACATCCTCTTTAGGAGAGCTTAAAAGACGTCAGCTGATCCTGCAAGCCTTGCGCCATCCGGTGCAGCTCGTCCGCCGCCGCGCGAATTTGCTCGATCGAAGCGGTCTGCTCCTCGGACGCCGCGACGATGCTCTGGGATCCTTCGGCGGACGCTTTGGAGATGCCGACCATCTCACCCATCGAAGCGCTCACCTGCTGAGTGCCGGCAGAGATTTGCTCCGCCGAAGCCGATATTTCCTGAATTTGATCGGCAACCTGCCCCACGGCATCGACGATCCCGCGAAATACGCCGCCAGCCTCGTTCATCGCTTGCGTTCCTTTCGAAACTTCGAGCACGCCGTCCTTCATCGAAACGACGACATGTCCGATCGATTCGCGAATGCCGCCGATCATCTCCGCGATTTGCTCGGCCGACTCCCTCGACTGCTCGGCCAGCTTCTTCACCTCTCCGGCGACGACGGCAAAGCCCTTGCCGTGCTCGCCGGCCCTCGCCGCTTCTATGCTGGCATTGAGCGCCAAAATATTCGTCTGCGAAGCGACATGCGTCAGTACCTCGACAATATGCTCGATCTCGGCGGAGCGCGTGCCGAGCTGCTCGATCAGCAGCGCGCTGCCGTCTACCGATTTGCGAATGCTTTCCACCTGCACGGCTGCCGCTTGCAGCGCTTCGCCGCCGGCTTTCGCGCTTACTCCGGCGCTGCCCGCCATTTCTACGGCCGTCGCCGAAGACTCCGCGATCCGCTGAACGCCGATCGCCATTTGCTCCATCGCCGCCGCGCTCTGCTCGGCCCCTTGCAGTCCGGTTTCCGCGCCGGCCGCCACTTCCTCGATGACCTGCACGATCTGGTCGGAAGCCACGCTCGTTTGCTCCGCCCCCGCGCTTAGACGCTCCGCCGTTTCCGTCACCTGCTTCGAGCTTTCGCTTACATGGACGATTACGCGCTTTAGCGCGGCCGTCATCGAGTCGATGTCGGCAGCAAGGCCGCCCACTTCGTCCTTCTTATTGATCCGCAGCTCGTCCACCGTCAAATCTCCCGCGGCGATACGTTTGACCTGCCTGGCGATTTTGCCGATCGGCCTGGCGATGCCGCTTGCGATCAGGAATGCGATGAGCAGCGTTGCCACGGCCGAAACGATGATGGTCGTGAAGAGCAGCTTCTCCGCCTTATGCTGGGACACGAGCACGACGTCTATTGGAATATCGAAATACAGCCGGTATCCGGTATCCGCAACCGGCGAAAATGTCAAAAGATACTGCGAGCCTTCCGACGACGCATAGTCTTCTAAGCTTTCCCCGAGCTTTTCCTTCTGCAGCAGCGTTCGCAGACCGGCAGGCATATTGGCCTCGGCTGGCGTTTTGCCGATCCATTCCGCTTGCTTGGCATATTGAATGACACCTTTATGATCGATCATGATCGGCGATCCGGAGCCTTTGGCGATAACGAGATTTTTGAAAAAGTGCTGAACGAACGCGTCGAACTCGATCGTATTCGAGAGAACCCCGATCGGCTGCTTGCCTGCGGCGTCCATGACCGGCATCGCCAGCGCGATCGAAGGCTTGCCCGTATTCTTCGATACGAGAATGTCGGAGACGTTGGCCTCGCCTTTCATCGCACGCTGAAAGTATTCCCGGTCGGCCAGCGACGTTCCGATGCGGTCCGCGCTCGTATGCGCCTTAATCGTCCCGGCCGGGTCGATGAAGACCATGGCGCTGCTGACGGGCGTCAAGCCCTTGATCGTGGTCAGCAATTTAACCTGAGCTGCCTGATCGTTCGTTCGCAGCGATTCGTCCTTGGACGCGAGCATCAGCTCGTTCATTCGCTGGTCGATCCATTCGACCATGTCGCCGGCCGTATTTTCGTTCATATTTTGATATACGGACGCTTCGCTCTTCAGCTGGTCCTCCGCCGTCACGGTGTACATAATCGTCGTACCGGCAACCATCGGCACCAGTCCGGCTATGAGAAACCAAATCACGAGCCGGGTACGAACGGAATGGAACCATTTACGGAATATTCGCATATATAAATCCTCCTTTAGTCCTATTACCAAGATGTTCCTCTACTATGGCGGAAACCGGTTATCTTTGGTAGTGAACGCCGTCATATGCCTGTCATTACCTGTCATGTAAGGTCACTATGACTTTCGTCACAAGGACGTGACTCCGATCACTATTGACGAGGCTCTCCACGCGCCGGCTGCCGGAAATTGCGCGTCCCGGCCCCCTGTTTCCGTGGTATAATCGTTCCGATGCAAGCAACCGACATTTTCGTTTTCGGATCCGGACTTTGACAAGCGAAGCCGGCCGTAACGTACCAGTGAGAGGAGCCGCCCGAACCATGAGCGAAACGCTTTTTACAAGCAGCGTCTTTACCGAACCCAACGGCTTTACGCAAGGGATCGAAGGTCCCGCCGTCGACAGCGAAGGCAATGTATATGCGGTCAATTACGAACGCCAGCACACGATCGGCAAAGTAACGCCCAAAGGGAAATGCAGCATATTCATCGAATTGCCGGACGGCAGCGTAGGCAACGGCATCCGCTTTGACAGCGCGGGCGACATGCTGATTGCCGACTATGTGAACCACAACGTGCTGCGGGTCGATATGCAAACAAAAGCGATTTCCGTTCATGCTCACGAGCCGACGATGAATCAGCCGAACGATATTGCCATTTCCGCCGACGACTACGTCTTTGCAAGCGATCCGAACTGGGCGGAGTCGACAGGCCAACTATGGCGCATTGCGCCGAACGGAGAAGTGACTCTGCTCGAAGCAGGCATGGGAACGACCAACGGCATAGAAGTAAGTCCCGACGGGCAGACGCTTTACGTGAACGAAACGGTACAGCGGCGCATTTGGGCCTACGATCTGTCTCCGGAGAGAACGGTCAGCAACAAGAGGCTGCTCATCGAGTTTCCCGATTTCGGCATGGACGGCATGCGCTGCGACGTGACCGGCAATCTGTATGTCACGCGCTACGGCAAAGGCACGGTGGCAATCGTCGCTCCGAACGGGAACGTGCTGCGCGAAATCGAACTGCACGGCAAAAGCTGCTCGAACCTGACGTTCGGCGGACCGGACGGCCGTACGGTGTACGTTACGCTGGCCGACAACGGCAACATCGAAACGTTCCGCACGGACACGGCAGGGCTTTGCTGGGCGACTTGGCGCAGATGACGTTCTTCTTATAATAGAAAAAGCTTGGCGGCGACCGCTCACACAGCGGCGCCCCAAACCGGATGCGGCGGCTGATATGCCGGGCTTCGGTTTCCTTACGGCGTTACCGATAACTCTAACTCGGATAAGAGATTTAAGTCAGGACGAAGAGGAGAATGGAAAATGGAACGAGCCGAACTAAACGACCGCCGCTACTGGGTTAGCGTTATGACGAAAATCGCCGAACCGGTGCTTGCCGCGCTCGCGGCAAGGAAGCTTAAAGCGACTATGCCGGTGGAAGGCAAAGTGGAAGACAGGCCGATGTACACGCATCTCGAAGCTTTGGGCCGCCTCCTTGCGGGAGTCGCTCCATGGCTGCAGTCGAGCCCTGCCGATGCGGAGGAGGAAGAGCTGCGCGTCCGCTTCGCCGAGCTGGCGCGGTCGGCGATCGATGCCGGAACGGATCCGTCATCGCCGGATTTTCTTAACTTCTCTGCCGGTTATCAGCCGATCGTGGACGCGGCTTTTCTGTCTCACGCGATTTTGCGCGCGCCCGTAGAACTATGGGACAAGCTGGAGCCGCGCGTACAAAGGAATTTGGCCGACGCCCTCAAGCAAACGCGGACGCGCAAGCCCCATTTTAACAATTGGCTGCTATTCGCCGCGATGATCGAGACCGCACTGCGCAAAATGGGCGAGGACTGGGATCCGATGCGTGTCGATTTTGCCCTGAAGCAGCACGAGCAATGGTACCTTGGCGACGGCATGTACGGAGACGGCCCTAATTACCATGCCGATTACTACAACAGCTTCGTCATCCAGCCGATGCTCTTAGACATCGTCGCTCAAGTAGCCGGCGAATACCACGACTGGGCCGGCCTGCAAGAGCGCGTCGCCGCCCGCGCCCGCCGGTATGCGACCGTGCAGGAGCGCTCGATTTCTCCGGAAGGCACGTTCCCCGTGTGGGGCCGCTCGCTCGCGTACCGGTTCGGCGCCTTCCAATCGCTGGCGCAATCGGCGCTTCGCCAGGAGCTCGACGCCGAGCTTCATCCCGCTCAGGTGCGCTGCGCTTTGACCGCCGTAATCCGGCGGACGATCGAGGCGCCGGGCACGTTCGACGAGAACGGCTGGCTCCGCATCGGCTTATGCGGCCATCAGCCGGAGCTTGGCGAGACGTATATTTCGACGGGCAGCCTGTACTTGTGCGCAACCGTCTTTTTGCCTCTCGGCTTAAGCCCGGACACACCTTTCTGGCAGGGCGAACCGATGCCGTGGACCGCGCAAAAGGCTTGGGGCGGAGCCGCCACGCCGATCGATAAGGCCATCGGCCATTAAAGGCTTCCGCTCATGCCCGGCAGAATGCACGCCGGCCCTCTTTTGCTCCTTATTGGCTCCATAGTATAATGGACGGGTAAAGGGGGTTTGGCCGGATGCAAGATGCACATAACGACAACCTGACGCCGCATTGCGATACGTCGGAGCGCAAAAGCCATCATTCCGATAAAACGAAAACGAATTTGATCAGCCGCCTAAACCGGATCGAAGGCCAAATTCGCGGAGTGAAAGGGCTAATTGAGAAAGACACGTATTGCGATGACGTTTTGAACCAGATCGCATCCATTCAAGCCGCTTTGAACGGCGTCGGGAAGCTGCTGCTGGAGAACCATATGAAAAGCTGCGTGGTGGAGCGCATTCAGGAAGGCGATCATGCCGTCATCACGGAGCTCATTACTACAATGAATAAGCTCATGAAATAAGGTAGAGTCAAAGGAACGCCGGAACTATCGTCCGGCGTTTTTATTTGTTTTTAAAATAGGGTACGGGGGTATACTAAAAACCGCTTGACTTAATATACGGTAGGGGGGTATACTACATTCAACGGGGCAAACCAAACCGAGCATCCCCGCAAAGGAGAAATGAACAATGACGAACGTAACGCTACAGGTTGAAGGCATGTCCTGCGGACACTGCGTGAATGCTATTGAGAAAGCGATGAAGGAAATCGGAGCGGCCGGCAAAGTGGACCTTGCAGCCGGATCGGTCACCGTCGATTATGACGAAGCTTCTCTCACACTTGAAGCCGTCAAAGCGGCTATCGAAGATCAAGGCTACGAAGTTGTGTAATGCAACGAGCGGGTCCCGCCCGCTCGTCGCCTATCCCATCCCCCAATGAGGTGAACCTTATGGAAACGGCAGCTCCCAAAGAAACGGAACTGGCCTCCCTGCAAATTACAGGAATGACCTGTGCAGCCTGCGCCAATCGCATAGAAAAAGGTTTGAACAAAATCGAAGGCGTAGCGGAAGCGAACGTGAATTTCGCGCTTGAAACCGCCCGCGTCGCCTATAACCCGGATGCCGTATCGATCGCCGATATGCAGAAGAAAGTGGAGCAGCTCGGTTATAAAGCGGAGCTCAAGCAAGAGCAAGCGGATCCTGCGGTTAAGCGGCAAATGGAACTGTCCCGTCAAAAGAAGACGCTGCTGGCGTCAGCTCTGCTTTCTCTCCCCTTGCTCTGGTCGATGGTGAGCCACTTCTCCTTCACATCGTGGATATGGATCCCCGAACTGTTTATGAATCCTTGGTTTCAGCTTGCTCTGGCAACGCCCGTTCAATTCGTAATCGGCTGGCATTTTTACGTCGGCGCCTACAAAGCGCTGCGCAACCGCAGCGCCAACATGGATGTCCTGGTTTCGCTCGGAACATCGGCGGCTTATTTCTATAGCTTGTATCTTACGATTGATTGGGCCTTCAATGCGCATCCCGGCCACCACGCGCCGGCTATGTATTTCGAAACGAGCGCAGTGCTGATTACCCTTGTACTGACCGGAAAGTTATTTGAATCGCTGGCGAAAGGAAGAACGTCGGAAGCGATCAAAACGCTGATGGGCCTGCAGGCGAAAACCGCGCTGGTCGTTAGAAACGGCGAGGAGATGACCGTTCCGGTCGAGCAAGTCATGACTGGGGATGTCGTTCTGGTGAAGCCGGGCGACAAAGTACCGGTCGACGGCGAAGTCATCGAGGGCGTATCCTCGGTCGACGAGTCTATGCTGACGGGCGAAAGCATTCCTGTGGCCAAAAGCGCCGGCGATGCCGTTATCGGCGCAACGATCAACAAGAACGGCGCGCTCCGGATAAGAGCCACTAAAGTAGGCAAAGAAACCGCACTCGCGCAAATCATTAAAGTCGTGGAGGAAGCGCAAGGCTCCAAAGCGCCGATCCAGCGGGTAGCCGACGTCATTTCCGGCATTTTCGTACCGATCGTAGTCGGCATCGCCGTTATCACCTTCCTCGTCTGGTACTTTGCAGTCGATCCGGGCTCCTTCGCCGGCGCCCTGGAGAAAGCCATCGCCGTGCTTGTCATCGCCTGCCCTTGTGCGCTAGGTTTGGCAACCCCGACGTCTATCATGGCGGGCTCCGGCCGCGCAGCCGAGCTGGGCGTCTTGTTCAAAGGCGGAGAGCACCTGGAATCCGCTCACCGCGTCGATACGATCGTTCTGGATAAAACCGGTACCGTAACGAAAGGCAAACCCGAGCTTACGGACGTCATAACGGCCGGCATGGACGAATCCTCCTTTCTCCGGCTTGTAGGCGCTGCAGAGAAAAGCTCCGAGCATCCGCTTGCCGAAGCCATCGTCTCCGGCATCGTACAGAAAGGGATCTCTATTCCCGCAGCCGAATCGTTCGAGGCCATCCCGGGGTTCGGCATCCGCGCCTTCGTCGAAGGGAGAGAGGTGCTGGCCGGCACAAGGAAGCTGCTGGCGTCGTACAACGTCGTTGCCGATCATGCCTTCGAACAGATGGAACAGCTGGAGCAGGCCGGCAAAACCGCCATGCTGATCGCCGTAGACCGCGAGTACGCCGGCCTCGTCGCAGCGGCGGACACGGTTAAGGAAACGTCCGGCGAAGCGGTGGCCCGGCTCAAAGGGCTCGGCATCCGCGTCATCATGATTACCGGCGACAACGAACGGACGGCAAAAGCGATAGCCCGCCAAGTCGGTATCGAGCATGTATTAGCAGAGGTATTGCCGGAAGGCAAAGCGGAGGAAGTGCGCAAACTGCAGAAGCAAGGCGGCAAGGTAGCGATGGTCGGCGACGGCATTAACGATGCCCCTGCCCTTGCGGTTGCGGATGTGGGCATGGCGATCGGGACCGGTACGGACGTAGCCATGGAGGCTGCCGACGTGACGCTGATGCGTGGCGATTTGAACAGCATTGCCGACGCTATTGCCATGAGCCGTATGACAATGGCCAATATTAGGCAAAACTTGTTTTGGGCGCTCGGCTACAACACGCTTGGCATTCCGATCGCCGCCATCGGCCTCCTGGCTCCTTGGGTTGCCGGAGCCGCAATGGCGCTCAGCTCGGTATCCGTCGTGCTTAACGCCCTCCGCCTGCAGCGGGCCAAACCGTAACATACTCGAGAAAACGAAGGTGGTAGATTTCATGAATCGTACGGCAATCGTCTTGCTTGCAGCGGCAGCGCTGCTGTCGGCATGCGGCAAAAAAGAAGATCACAGCGTGCACGGCGGCGTACAAAGCGCCGCTCCGGCAGGACACGGCGACCACGGATCGGGCTCCTCCGACGCCGGCTCCAGCTCCGCAGCGCTATCTTCCTCAGACGTCAAGGCCTTGTGGAAAACTGGCAGCGAAAAAACGCCGAAGGCGAAGCAGGATGTCCGGTTATCCGTGGAAATTCAGGATACGGCAGGGAAGCCGCTCCAAAATTTCGATATCAATCACGAAAAGAAGCTTCATTTGATTGCGGTAAGCAAAGATTTGTCCTACTTCTCCCACCTCCATCCGGAGTATAAAGGAAACGGCCAATTCGATGTGACGACGCAATTCCCGGCAGGCGGCGAATATAAGCTGTTTGCGGACTTCATTCCAACCGGCGGCAGCGCGATGACCAAAAGCGAATGGATCAAAGTCGACGGCGATGCGGCGAAGCAAATCCCTGTGCAGCCGGACAGCCAGCTGACGAAGTCCGTCGACGGCAAAGAAGTGACGCTCGCCACCGGCAAGCTGCAAGCCTCCAAAGAAGCCACGCTTACGTTTACGGTCAAGGATGACAAGACGAAAGCGCCGATCAACAATCTCGAGCAGTACCTCGGAGCCGTCGGTCACGTCGTAATCTTGACGGAGGACGCGGAGCAGTACCTGCACGTTCATCCTATGGAGGAAAAAGCGACAGGTCCCGACGCCAAATTCATGACGACGTTCCCGAAGAGCGGCGTCTACAAAATCTGGGCGCAGTTTCAGCATAACGGAAAGGTGTTTACCGTTCCGTACGTCGTGAAGGTGCCGTAAGCAGCAACTCCTGCAGGCTTTAGCGGTGCTGGAGTGAGAGAGGAGAAACCTTTTGTCATGGGGAAAATCAAATTTGCGGTAACTCCCGGCTTCGAGGTCGGCGGAACCCTGTTCCGGCCGGAGCAGCTAGCCCTTATCGGCTCTGTGATCGGCAAGGAAGGCAAGGTGGAGATGACCACCTTCAAGCAGCTCTACGTAGAGATGGAGGAAGAAAGCGCGGAAGCCGCCAAATCGGCATTGGAAACTGCCGGGCTTCAAGTTCATCCGGCGGGCTTTTATACGAAAAGCTTGATTACGTGCAACTTCTGCAAGGGCGAAGAAGACGCCGGCCTACCCATTGCAAGACAGCTGGACGAAGCCATTGCCGGCCACGAAACGCCAAGCCCGCTGAAAATCGGCTACTCCGGCTGTGCCTTGGCCACCGGCGAACCGCTGCTGAAAGATATCGGGATCGTCAAAATGCGCGATACCTTCGATATTTACATCGGCGGCGAAGCCAAAAGCTTAAAACCTACCCTCGGCCGTCCGTTGGCGACCGGCGTCCCGGAAGCCGGTCTCATCGCGGCCGTGCTTGGACTGATCCGCCATTTCCAAGCCCACGGGAAGAAAAAAGAGAAGTTCGCCAAATTTATCGATCGCATCGGCATGGATGCGCTGCGGGAAGCGGCGGAATAGAAAAGGGGCTGTCTCCAAAGCCATGAAAGTGGCGGAGGAATAGCCTCTTTTTTTGCGAGTCCTTACAAACAGACCTCACTAAAGAACCTTCACAAGCCGCCTTCGCACCCCCCTAACACTAAACAGCCTTCGCAACTTGAGAGTATAAGGATAGGAATTCACCCCACCCTGGGGCGACGTGAGCGGATGACAACGGAGCAGCAAGCTCAACTTAAACAGACGATTATAGATTTCCTTCCTCACGAGGTAGGATTTATAGCAAAGTTAACTGGACACTGGAACTGATCGATGCAAGCCTTCGGCTGTATGTCGACGGAGTTATGGTCGGTCAGGACAATTCGCTGATCGGCGGTAATAATTTCGAGGAGCAGCTTTTGCTTGACACTGAAGCCTTAAGTCCAACACTAGGATTTAGGCGGCATTATTTTTCCAGTCCCTTTGCGGTATGTGTTCGGTGTACGGCCGGTTTCCGATTTGAACGTATGGAAGAAATGCGAGAGATCGACGAATCCGACTGTGGAAGCGATCTCGGTTACGGAAAGCAGTGTGTCCAGGAGCAGCCGTTTGGCCTGATTGATCCGGTAGATCGTCAAATAACGGTTCAAGGAATGACCGGTAGCTTGTTTAAAATGATCGTACATATGTGACCGGGAGACGTTGAACCGTTCGTGCAGGCGGCTGACCTCGATCGATTCGGCATAATGCGCGGCCAAATACTGCAAAATGCGCTGCGCCAGATGAAACGTTACATTGTCCGCTTCGTCTGCGGCTGGGGGACTAAGCTGCTCCCGCACGAGCGCAACGAACAATTCGGCAAGCAGATGGTGAATAGCCGCTTCGTAATAGAGCGGTTTTTCGGAGATTTCCCGGGTTAGTCGAAGCAAAACATCTCGGATCGCCTCCGCCTTTGCCGCCGGTAACAGCCAGTAGGAGGAAGGAGACTGCGGCTCCGTAAGCAGGGCACGCACACAATTGCCGATTCCGGGCGCGTTGTCGAAAGCGGCCAGCGCGTACCGCTCGTCAATCGACAGCACGACACGGTGCAATGGCTTCGTCCCGATGACGCGGGGCAAGTGAAGGACGTGCGGCTTCATGATAGCGAAGGCGCCTGGGAGCAGGGAGTATACGCGATCCCCGACCAAGAGTTTGCCATTACCCTCCAGACAAAAGTATAGCTCGTAGCCCCGGTGAGCATGCATTTCGCTTTGGCCGATCATGCCTTTTCGAAAATGGCAATGGACGGGAAAATCGTCTAAAAAACGATTCGTTACGGCGTCCAATTGATAGCCGGAGGAAATGCCGCGTGAACCCATTTCATTCTGCCTCCTTCCATACCGAATGACGGTCAGTAACGATATTTTATCACAATGGGTTCGTTAGCCGGCATCATATTCTGGAAAAATCCCCATAAACGCCGAACAAACGGCCAAGTCGCCAGGGTTCTTATCCGTTACATTATAAGGAGTATGATAGAAAAGAAGCTTGGAGGGGATTGGGTATATGAACGGAAATAACGAACTTGCGACATCTGCTGAACGCGTTTATCGTCGAATGATCGATGGAGCCGCAACCGACTGGGGCATGAACATGGACAGCTGGGACTGGGTGCCGGGCGTAGGAGTCGTCTCGATTCTCGCTTACGCCGAGCTGGCGGGAAAGCAAGAAGCGATCGGCTATTTGCGGGAATGGGTGGAACGCAATAAGCATTTGAGCGAGCAGGCGAAAGTCATCAATTCTATGGCGCCATACGCGATTTTTCCGGAGCTTTACCGGCTTACGGGGGATGGCTGGTATTTGGAGAAGGCGCTGCAGATCGGCGATTGGATGCTGACGGAAGCGCCGCGCACGCGGGAAGGCGCCTTCGAGCATACGGTTACGGAAAATGCGAGCTTTCCCGAGCAAGTATGGGCGGACACTTTGTTTATGGCGGTGCTTTTTTTGGCCCGACTTGCGAAGCTGACCGGCGAGTGCAAATATGCTAAGGAGGCGGAGTTCCAACTGCTTGTCCATCTGCGCTTGCTTCAGGATCCGCAAACCGGGGTGTTGTTCCACGGCTGGAATTGCGCGGAGCGGAATCATATGTCCGCGGCCCGCTGGACGCGAGCCAATGCATGGGTCGTGCTGGCCTGCCCTTGGATTGCCGGGGAAATCGCTTCTCTGCTTCCGGCTTCAGACGAAATCGCCGATCGATACCGGAAGCTCGCGAAGGGACTGCTGCGTTATCAGGGCGCCGACGGCATGTGGGCTACGGTGATGGACCTGCCGGGATTTTATCCGGAAACGTCCGGAAGCGCGGGGATTGCCGCAGGATGGCTGGCCGGGATCAAGCTCGGCTGGCTGGACGATACCTATAAGGAAGGGATAGATCGGGCGCTGAAGGGCGTAATGGCGCAAATCGGTTCGGACGGGACGGTTCAAGGCGTATCCGGAGGGACGCCGGTTATGCCGAGCGTTGCGGCCTACGATGAAATTCCGTGCTACCCGACGCTATACGGGCAAGGGCTGACGCTTATTTTGCTGTCGCTCGCGCTCTCAAATCGAGGAGGATCATATGACGAACGTGTTGCTGACATTTCCCGAAGGGAAGCATAAAGTGCTG
This sequence comes from Paenibacillus litoralis, assembly GCF_046244365.1. Taxonomy (NCBI): domain Bacteria; kingdom Bacillati; phylum Bacillota; class Bacilli; order Caryophanales; family Paenibacillaceae; genus Paenibacillus; species Paenibacillus litoralis. The sequence goes on from NZ_CP176395.1 coordinate 8,252,848, forward strand.
ACCGCAAGCTATGATGACGGAAGGGCAGCCGATAGAAGGCTTGTCCGGATTTTTAACGAGCATGGGATTAAAGGGACTTTCCATCTCAACTCGGGCTTGGCCGGGGGGAACGATCGCTTATCGCTGGAGGAAGCGGCGGAGCTTTACCGTGGGCATGAAATTGCCGCACACACGGTTGCTCATCCGACTATAGCAAGATGCGCAAGGGAACAACTCGTCGCGGAGATTTCGGAAGACCGCAAGGCGCTGGAGCGCGTCGCGAATTATCCCGTCAGAGGTTTTTCTTACCCGAACGGCTCCTTCAACCGGGAGATCAAGGAGATCCTTCCGTATCTCGGCATCGAATACGCCAGAACGGTCAATAGCCACGGCGACTTCCGCATGCCGGACGATTTCATGGAGTGGAACCCGACATGCCATCATAATAGGAATCTGCTGGAGCTGACGGAGACGTTCAAACAGCTGAAGGCAAGGCAGCATCTCTATATGATGTATGTATGGGGACACAGCTACGAGTTCGACCAGGACAATAACTGGGAGCTCATCGAGAGCTTTTGCGAGGCGGCCGGCGGGCGTGACGATATTTGGTACGCGACGAACATGGAAATCGTGGAATATTTGAAAGGCTTTAAGCGCCTTCAATTTTCGGCTGCGATGGATTTCGTTACTAATCCTTCCTATGCTTCGATCTGGCTCGAAGCCGGCGGGACCGTCATAGAAGTCAAAGGAGGCTGTATGACGAAGCTGGTTTAACCTGAAACGGTTAAGCTGCGGCATTACGTTGGAGGGGCGGCTGACGTTTCCGTTTGCTCCCGTCCCCCGGCATACAATGCGATTCAGGTGACGCAAAAGTCTCAAGAGAGCCGGATTGCCGAAAAAGAACGTTGCAGGATCTTAATCGGCTGAAACCGCCTCGTAACTTGACGACGCTCTCCATCCGATATCGCGTTTCCCTTCTTGTCTGCCAAATCTGTCCCACAAGATGGAGTTTGCCGACGAGAAGGGATTTTTTTAACGATTCAAAAAGTATATTTTCGCCGCACGACGATTCCAGAGTTGGATTTTCATCAAAGCTGCTATTCCCGCCGAAAGTGGAATAAGGTCATTACGGTGCGGACCCCCCATTCTTTGGGGATAGCCTCTAATCAACTACGTGGTTATGCTCCGTTCTTCCTCTCGTAGGTAAAATACGTATACGGAATCGAGGCCGCTACGCGCTCTTCATACGTAACCGCAAACCGGTCCTTGTCGAATTCGGGAAACGTAATATTCCCCTCGATTTCCCGGTCGATAAGCGTGAGGTATATTTTATCGGCATGAGGCAGGGCTAACCGGTAAATCTCCCCGCCGCCCGCGATAAACACCTCCTCCTCTTCTTTCAACAACTCATATGCATCTTCCAGCGATGCTACTGTCGTACAGCCTTCGGCCTCGATCCGCCCTCTTCCCGATACGATGACGGTCTTCCTTCCGGGCAGCGGTTTGCCTATCGACTCGAACGTCTTTCTGCCCATAATAACCGGCTTGCCCATCGTCAAACCCTTGAACCGCTTCTGTTCGCCCGGTATCTTCCATGGGATCGCCGCATCCATGCCGATGACATGGTTCTGCGCGACCGCCGCTATTAGCGAGATGATCATGGCCCGTCTCCTTCAACTTTTGAGAATGGAATTATGCCAAAAAATAGAACATGGCCGAAGCAACCCGAGCTTTCCATACGGGCTTCTTGCAGCGCACGCAAGGCAGAACGGCGGCCTGGTCGGCGTTATGCTTGAACCCAACCAAACACATTTCGCCCCGCTCCGCTTCGCCCGGGAGCTACTCACGGGGCAGCAAGCACTACCCTGTGTCAGCTTATACGCCCGCCCTCTTCCTCGATATCCCGTTCGACGCGAACGGAGGTCGAAATGGCGATTGCCAGCCCTTGTACAATACTGCCCAGCGGCATGCTTGGCATATCCGGCCGGCCCTCGGCCTGTTCGGGGATTAACGGAACATGAATAAAGCCGCCGCGTATTTGCGGATATTCCGTTGCAAGCAGATGCGCCAACCCGTAGAACAGATGGTTGCAAACGTACGTTCCCGCCGTATTCGACACGGCCGCCGCGATACCGGCTTCGCGGATATCCCGGACGATTGCCTTAATCGGCAGCGTCGACCAATAAGCGGCCGGCCCCTCCGGGACAATCGGCTTGTCGATGGGCGCATGTCCGGCATTATCCGGGATGCGCGCATCGTCTACGTTGATCGCCACCCGCTCCGGCGTTATTTCTTTGCGGCCGGCCGCTTGTCCTACACTAATCACCACATCCGGCTGCGCATCGCGAACAGCCTGCTTTAGCGCCTCGACGGACCGACCGAATACGGTCGGCAGCTGCGCGACGGCTACCTCCATACCTTCAGGCTGACTCCCCGCAAGCTGCTTGACCGCTTCCCATGCGGCGTTCGTCGCTTCTCCGCCGAACGGCTCGAAGCCGGTAACCAATACTTTTGCCATCTCTATCGTCCGCCTCGCTGTCTCTATTGGTTTGGTTTCCATTTCATCGTGGTGCAATAAGGCTGAAACCCGGCGCGTTCCCAGAACCGGTACCCTTGCGGATTCGCCGCCAGCACATCGATCACCATTCCGGCACCGGCCGGGAAGCGAGTCTCTGCCAGCAATCTAATCCCGATGCCGGCCAATCGGACTCTTCGGCCCGATGTAAAGTAACCGTCACCATTCGTCCCTCCGACCTGCGATGATGGCCTTCCTGCGGCAAACCTCCGCCATCAGCCCCGTCCGATCGCCTGCACCGTCACGCTTGCGGCCTCCAGCCGTTCCCGGACAAGCCGCGCAAACGCGAGCGCCTGCGCACCGTCGCCATGGATGCAAACCGTATCCGCCGCAAGCGGAACGTCGACGCCTTGCTGCGAGCGGACGACGCCTTCGCGAACCATGCGCACGACCCGTTCCGCAGCTTCGCCGGCGTCATGCAGAAACGCATTCGGCTTGCTGCGCGGCGTTAGCGACCCGTCGGCCTGGTAGGTCCGGTCGGCGAACACTTCGCTTGCCGTACGAAGCCCCAGCTTCGTTCCGGCGCGAATCAGCTCGCTGCCGGCAAGCCCGAATAAAATGAGCGACGGATCGACTCTATACACCGCCTCGGCTATGGCTTCGGCCAGCGCCGCATCCTTCGCCGCCATATTATATAAAGCGCCGTGCGGCTTGACATGCGCAAGGCGCACACCCTCTGCACTGACGAAGGCGTTCAGCGCGCCGATCTGGTACACGGTCAGCGCATACGCATCCTCCGGCGAAACCGCCATCTCCCGCCGTCCGAAGCCGACGAGATCGGGCAGTCCCGGGTGCGCGCCGACAGCCACGCCGCGTCCCAGCGCTTCCGCCACGGTCCGCCGCATGGTCGACGGATCGCCCGCGTGAAAGCCGCACGCGATATTCGCCGACGAAACGACAGCCAGCAGCGCGGCATCGTTCCCCATTTCGTAAGCGCCATAGCTTTCGCCCATGTCGCCGTTCATATCGATCGTTACCGCAGCTTGTGTCATCGTCCGTTCTCCTTCTGTCACAGCTTAAGGAATGCACCCCGTTCAAAGTCGTTTACGATAGACTCCCGCGTTTCCTCAGCACAAACGACTGAAAGTCCGGGCCTGTCCCTTCGATCGGTACAATGTCTGCCCGCACCACATCGAACACTTCGCCGACCTTCGCCTTCAAGGCTTCCGTTTCGTAGAAAGCGAAGAATCGCTTCGGCTCGTAAGTGTCGGCTTCCCATACGCCCTCGCTGTTCGATCCGCCGTACACGCCCATATAGAAAAGGCCGTCCTCCTTCAAGATCCGGCTTATGCCGCGAAGCACGGTCAACAGATCGGCTTTCGGGACGTGCAGCAAGCTGTTCATCGCCCAGACGGCATCGAACGCTCCTTTTTCAAAGCCGGGCGAGTAGAAGTCCGATACGCGGGCTTTAAGCCCTTTATTCGCGCAGGCCTTCACCATTTCCGGCGAGAGATCGGCGCATGTTACATCCAGACCCCGCTCTTGAAAAAACTTGCCAGAATGCCCCGCTCCGGCGCCGAAATCCAACAAGCTTGGCCGCTTCTCTTCCCCCACATACGACAGAAACATGTTCATTTCGTCTATCTTCCATTTCTCCAGGACGCTCCGGTCCCGAAGCGAAGCGTTGCGGTCGTAGCTTTCGAGCAAATCCCGTTTGATCGACGTATTCATATTTCCCTCCTCCACTCCTATGCCCGGCTCTGGCGAGGCTACCATTTGTATAATTATAGAAATTATAGCGAACACATGTTCTTATTGTCAATAATGATCACCAACGGACAACCGGTATCGGCAAAACTGCGGCTTACCGGCTTAGAACCATAGCAGGCCGTTATCGGTATTCCGCCAGCTTCAAGCTAATCGAGCTTTGGAGCAGCTCCAATTGCGACTCCTGGCGCAGCAGGAGTTCCTCCGCTTCCTCAAGCGAAATTTCTTGAAAAGAAATCGCTTCGCCGGGCCGTACCTGAGCCAGCACAGGCAGATCGACCGCCGCAATCTGCGCGATGCGCGGATAACCTCCGGTCGTCTGCCGATCGGCCATAAGCACGATCGGCCGGCCGCTCGGAGGCACCTGTACCGTGCCGAAGGTCACGGCCTCCGACAGCAGCTCGAACGGCTCGCCGAGCGCAAGCCGCGGGCCGTCGAGCCGGCAGCCCATCCGGTCGGACTGCGGCGTGACCGCGAATGCGGCGGATTCGAAAGCCGCCTGGCTGGCGGCGTCGAACCGCCCGTATTCGCAGCCGCGGACGAACCGGAGCGCCGGCTCGCGGCGGTAGGCGGGCAGCGCGTCCGCGCTGACGTACCACGGCACCGCTGTGAACAGCGGTTCGCCGGCTTCGTCAGCTTCGCGCGGCCCCGCCGCGGGCGCGTGCGCTACGCGCAAGCGGCCGAGCAGCCGACGCGCTGCTGCCGAAGGGGTGCCGAGCGGGAGCTCGTCTCCCCTTCGCAGCGCGCGGCCTGCGAGGCCGCCAAGCGCGGCGCGCACGTACGTGCTGCGGCTGCCGAGCGCAGCCGGCACGGCAATGCCGCCGGCCGCGGCCAAGTAGCCGCGGCAGCCGGCGCCGCACGCGCCGAAGCGCAGCACGGCGCCGCGGCGCACGAGCACGGGCCGCCACGCAGGCACCGGGCGGCCGCCTAGCGTAGGCGACATATCGCCGCCGCACACGGCGATCAGCGTATCGGCCTCGAACGCAAGCTCCGGTCCGTTAAGCGTAATTTCAAGCGCAGCCGCTCCCGCGTCGTTGCCGACGAGCACGTTCGCGGTACGAAGCGCAAACGTGTCCACGGCGCCGCCGCAGGGGACGCCATAGCGCTGCGAGCCCGTGCGGCCCAAGTCCTGCACCGTCGTGAACAGCCCCGCCTTCAGCACGCGGATCGCCCGCTGTGCACCCCCCGCCAAGCGTGATACCGGCTCCTCCGGGTCGATCGCCCCCGACTTGGACCCGAAAGCCGGCGGCTGGACCGTCTGCCCGCTGTCATGCCGCTCCAATCGTTCCCCGTCATTTGTCGTGCATATCCCTTCCTTACGAGCAACGGACGATACCGGCCGGTCATCCTTAGGCGCTGTCGGCATGTCCGCCGGGTCGGCACTCGCCGATTGCCCGAGCGCCGTTCCGCCCTCCTTGGCTTTTAGCGTCCTCTCCTGCCCTAGCCTTTCCTCCAATTGAGCGAGCCGCTCGTACTCCGCATCCCCGACCGGCCGAAACCTCACCTTATCGCCCGCGTCCAGCAAAGCGGGCGGATTCCGATCCGGCCGGAATAAAGAAACTGGCGTACGCCCGATCAACTGCCAGCCGCCGGGACTTTCGAGCGTGTAAACGCCGGTTTGGCCTCCCCCGATGCCGACCGACCCGGCGGGGACCGCCAAGCGCGGCGTCTCCAGCCTCGGCGTCGCGAGCCGCTCCGGCAATCCGCCCAAATAAGGAAAGCCCGGAGCAAACCCAAGCATATAAACCGTATACTCGGCTTGCGTATGCAGCTCGATCACAGTCTCTTCGGTAAGCCCGTTATACCGCGCCACCGCCTCCAGATCCGGCCCGCAGCCGGCGCCGTATCGGACGGGAATTTCGACGGTGCGGGGCAATACCGCCTCCGCTTCCTCACCGCATTCGAGCAGCGCTTCAAGAAAGCTGCGGACGACCGCGAACGGGGACTGGTGCGCCCCCCGGGCATCCGAACAGCGGCTTCCGTCCGCCCGATCCGAATCGCGGGATTCTGTGCCGATGTTTTCGGGCGGGCTCGCCATCTCATTTTCGCCAATCCGACCCTCCTCCCCTATGCGGCGCATCCCGTTCGGCCTTCTCCATGCCCCGGCCGTTTGACGCGCATCATAAAAGACCGCGACCGCCGCAAACGACGGGACCGTTTCGATCAGTCCCGGAAACGGCTGTTTTTTGACGAGAGCATCGAATGCGCGAACCTTCCGATGGGTATCCTCGTCCAATTTTCGGCCGAACCTTACGACCGCCGCCCGATCGCCAAGCGGTAAAACCTCTGCGCCGTCGACGAATCGCTCCACGCCTCCATCACCGTCCCTTTCGATAAGCTTATTGTAACAAACCCGGCTTCGTTTTGCCGTATCTTTGGTTTTGAAGGAATTTTGGGCTTGTAACGCCGCTGGCTGGCACCGTCCAAAATTCCCATGATTTAGGGTCAAGCCTGCGATAAAATTCGTTGACACGATTTCCCTGCGATGATATGATCATTTTAATTCATAGTTAGTTTATAGGAATTATGCATTTTGTCGACCGGACCACCGGAGACCCGTCGCTTTCCGCTTGCAAGTCCCCTTGTAAGGACCGATTTGCAGCAGCAAGGTTGATCCTCATTCGCCGTTTTCATCCGGCGCGCGTTCGATCTTCCGGAAAGCATTCGGCTCATTTCGAGCCTTCAAATCTTATACAGATTCGAAAGGGGTATTTCCAATGTCGGTCAGATCAAACAAAACCGCAAAGCCAGCATTATCCTTGCGCAGCAGTTTCCTGTTCGCTTTCCTTGCTTTCCTTCTTGTTCTCACCGCTTGCGGCTCCGGCAACTCCGGCGGCACGAAGCAAGCCGCAGGCTCCGCCGATCCATCCGCGAAGCCGTCCGGTTCCGCCTCCCCAGCCGCTTCGACGGCACCGAAGCCGCCGGTCGAGCTGCTCAACGTTTCTTATGACCCTACTCGCGAACTCTACCAATCCTATAACACGGCCTTCGCAAAATATTGGAAGGACAAAACCGGCCAAACCGTTACGTTCAAGCAATCGCACGGCGGCTCCGGCAAGCAAGGCCGGGCGGTCATCGACGGTCTCGAAGCCGACGTCGTGACCCTGGCGCTCGCATACGACATCGACGAAATCCAAACCAAGGGCTTGATCAATGCCGACTGGCAAAAACGTTTGAAAAACAACAGCTCCCCGTACACGTCCACCATCGTTTTCCTCGTCAAAAAAGGAAATCCGAAGGGCATCAAAGATTGGGACGATCTGGTCAAATCCGGCGTGTCGGTCATCACCCCGAACCCGAAAACATCCGGCGGCGCCCGGTGGAACTACGTTGCCGCATGGGGCTATGCTTACCAGAAATATGGCAAGGATGAAGCAAAAGCGAAAGATTTCGTCACCAAGCTGTTCAAAAACGTGCCCGTACTCGATTCCGGCGCCCGCGACGCTACGAACACTTTCGTGCAGCGCGGTATCGGCGACGTGCTGATCGCATGGGAGAACGAAGCTTATCTGTCCATCAACGAGCTTGGCAAAGACAAATATGAAATCATCGTTCCATCCGTCAGCGTTCTGGCTGAGCCTCCCGTGTCGGTAGTCGACAAGATCGTCGACAAGAAAGGGACGCGCGAAGTCGCGAATGCCTACCTCGAATACTTGTATTCGGACGAAGGACAGCAAATCGCCGCCAAAAACTACTACCGCCCGATCAACGAAAAATACGCCGGCAGCTTCCCTAAGCTGAACCTGTTCACTATTAATGACGAGCCGTTCGGCGGCTGGCAAGCGGTTCACAAGAAGCACTTTGCCGACGGCGGCACGTTCGACCAAATTTATAAGCCTTAACGGCCGAGGAGCTTGATTACGAATGTCGTTTCGATGGAAGGAACGAAGTATCCTCCCGGGCTTCGGATTAACGATGGGCTTCACCGTAACGTATATGTGTCTGCTCGTGCTGCTTCCGCTATCGCTATTGTTTCTTAAAGCGTCCGGACTCGGTTGGAGCTCGTTTTGGGAAACCGTTACGGATGCCAGGGTACTCGCCGCTTATAAGCTAAGCTTCGCCGCCTCCGCAGGCGCAGCTGTCGCAAACGTTATTTTCGGACTCATTGTCGCTTGGGTGCTCGTCCGATATTCTTTTCCCGGCAAACGGTTCGTCGACGCTATCGTCGACCTGCCGTTCGCTTTGCCTACGGCGGTAGCCGGCATTGCGCTTACGACGATCTATTCGCAGAACGGCTGGATCGGGAAGCTGCTCGAACCGTTCGGCATCAAGGTTGCCTACCATCCGATCGGGATCGTGCTGGCGCTGACTTTCATCGGCATCCCGTTCGTCGTCCGCACGGTGCAGCCGGTCATCGAGCAGCTGTCGTCGGAAGTCGAGGACGCTGCCGCTTCTCTGGGCGCTTCCCGCTGGCGGACGTTCCGTCGCGTCATTTTACCGGAGCTTACACCTGCGCTGCTGACCGGCTTCACATTGGCGTTCGCCCGTTCGCTCGGCGAATACGGCTCGGTCGTCTTTATTTCCGGCAACATGCCGATGAAGACGGAAATCGCCCCTTTGCTCATTATGACTAAGCTGGAACAGTACAATTACGGCGGCGCTACGGCCATCGCCGCCGTCATGCTCCTGATCTCGTTCGTGCTGCTTCTTGCAATCAATATCGTCCAACGGCGGGCCAACCGGTTTCGGCCCATCGCATAGAAAGGAACTGATTACATGGCAGGATCGGTACCGGCCGCTTCCATTTCGCTCGCCCCGAAACCGTCCGTGCACCGGACGGAGTCCCGATGGGTCAGGTGGCTGCTTATCGGCATCACGTTCTTGTTTCTCGGCCTGATGCTGATACTCCCGCTCGTTTCCATCTTTACCGAGGCGTTCCGCAAAGGCATTCAAGTGTATTTTGCGGCTCTGAACGAACCCGATGCCCGCGCCGCCATTCGCTTGACGCTCCTTACGGCCGTTTTGTCCGTACCGCTCAACGCGCTGTTCGGCGTATCGGCCGCTTGGGCGATTACGAAGTTCCGTTTTCGCGGCAAACAGCTTCTGATTACGCTTATCGACCTCCCGGTCGCCGTTTCACCGGTCATTTCCGGCCTTATCTTCGTTCTCCTGTTTGGAGCGCACGGTTTGTTCGGGCCTTGGCTCTTCGACCATGACATTAAAATCATTTTCGCGCTTCCCGGCATCGTGCTCGCTACTACGTTCGTCACCTTCCCTTTCGTCGCCCGCGAGCTGATCCCTCTCATGCAGGCGCAAGGAGCGGAAGAGGAAGAGGCGGCCGTGACGCTCGGCGCCAGAGGCTGGCGCATTTTCTGGAAGGTTACGCTGCCGAATATCAAATGGGGACTGCTCTACGGCGTCATCCTCAGCAATGCCCGCGCCATGGGCGAATTCGGAGCCGTTTCCGTCGTATCGGGACATATTCGCGGATGGACGAACACGATTCCGCTGCATATTCAAATTTTGTACAACGAGTACCAATTCGCCGCTTCCTTCGCCATCGCCTCGCTGTTAGTACTGCTCGCAGCGCTTACGCTGGCCGTCAAAAGCTTGATGGAATGGAATATGCGGCGGCAAGCCGCGGCGAACGAAGCCCGGTTTCAGCAAACGGTATCGTAGGGGCAACGCCCCATTGGTTTTATCAACCAAATCCATCCAAGGAGGAATCCGGCCATGCAAATCGCGGTCCGGCAGCTGTCGAAAAAGTTCGGCAGCTTTCAGGCGGTAGACGGGGTCAGCTTTGAGATCGGCGAAGGTAAGCTCGTCGGCCTGCTCGGTCCGAGCGGCGGCGGGAAAACGACGATTTTACGCATGCTGGCAGGCTTGGAAGAGCCCGATTCGGGAGAGCTTTTTTTCGGGGGCCGCAAGGTCAACCGCCTCTCGCCTCAGGAACGGGAAATCGGCTTCGTTTTTCAGCAATATGCGCTTTTTCAGCACATGACGGTTTATGAGAACATCGCCTTCGGCCTGCAGACCAAAATGAAGCAGCTCCCGGAAGCGATTCGCCGCAATAGCAAGTCATACATCGACAATCGCATAAACGAGCTGCTTGCGCTCATCGGGCTGTCCGAATTGGCGGCCCGCTTCCCCCATCAATTATCCGGGGGCCAAAAGCAGCGTGTCGCCTTCGCCCGCGCCCTCGCGCCGGAGCCGAAGCTGCTGCTGCTCGACGAGCCTTTTGCCGCAATGGATGCCAAGGTTCGCAGGGAGCTGCGCGGATGGCTGCGCGAGATGATCGACCGTCTCGGCATTACGACGATTTTCGTCACGCACGACCAGGAAGAAGCGGTTGAAGTGGCGGATGAAATGCTGATCCTGCAGAAGGGCAGACTGGAGCAGCAAGGCTCCCCGGTCGATATGTACACGAAGCCGCACACGCCTTTTGTCGCCAGCTTTATCGGAGAATCGATCCGGATCGAAGGGTTGTCGCGTTGGAAGGGCTTTGAAGAAACGCCGCCCGACGCCGAAGCGTTCGTCCGGCCGGAGTGGATCGAAATCGGCACGGCCAAGGAAGTGCCTTTGAAATCGGCGGCCAGACTAGGCGTGGTCGAGAACTGTCTGTTCCGCGGCAGCCAGTGGCTGATCGAAGCGAAGGTGGACGATACGAAGCTGTTCGCTTACCGCCCTGTCGAGCTCGGGCCGCTGCAGCCGAATACAGCCGTATTCGTCCTGCTGCACAGGGCTTACGCCTTCCGCGGCAACGACTCGTTCCCGCTGGAAAACACGCTTAAGAACGACCCGCAGCCGGTTCATATTTAAACGGATTCGATTTTTCGTATACGCAACTACCAACCGGCAACCGGCTGCAACTACAGATAACTACAGAAAAAGACAGCCAACCTCCGGTACCAGCCGCGCAACCGCTGCCCGGAACCGACCATGCGGCCAAACGACGCCGTAATCGCAAGCCCGAATCATCGAGAGGAGATACCCCCATGGAACACACCATTTCAATCCGAACCGCGAACGGCTCCTTAGCCGGGACGCTGCATTATCCGACGAACAACGCAGAAAACGAAACCGCCCGGCCTACCCGCCATCCTCTTGTCATCATTTGTCACGGCTTCATCGGCAACCGGATCGGCGTCGACCGGCTCTTCGTGAAAGCGGCACGTTCGTTCAGCGCGCAGGGCTATATGGTGCTCCGTTTCGATTACGAGGGCTGCGGCGAAAGCGAAGGCGAGTACGGCGAAGGCGGGCTCGACAGCTTGATCGAGCAAACGCGCAGCGCCCTGGATTACGGGCTCTCGATCGACTGCGTCGACCCGAGCCGCGTCGTGCTGCTCGGCCACAGTCTCGGAGGAGCCGTAGCGCTGCTGACGGCCGCACAGGATAAACGCGTCAAAACACTCGTGCTTTGGGCAGCCGTAGCCCATCCGCTTAGCGACATCGTGCGGGTAACCGGCAAACGCGTTTACGAAGAAGCGAAGCAGATCGGCCGTGCCGATCATTCGGGCTATGCGTTCACGCCCGACTTTTTCGCCTCGTTATCCCGCCACCATCCGCTTGAGCAGACCAGGAAGTTTACCGGCGACGTACTGCTTGTCCATGGGACGGGCGACGAGGTTATTCCGGTCGACTACTGCTTCCTGTATGAGAAGCTGTTTTGGCTCCGCAGCCAGGGGCAATGCGATAAAGAAGTCATTTTGCAGGCGAATCATACGTTTTCCACGATCGATCATACCGATCAGCTGCTGGAGCGTACCGGCAATTGGCTGAAATATATCCGGAAGCGGAATACGGAATGGCTGGATTGGACCATCTAACCGGCTAAGCAAGTCTCGCTATCGCGAATGCCACCGGAAGAACGGGAGGGAATGAAGATGTCAAAATCGTTTGAGCTCGACGAGCTTTGGCTGAACCGCGTCAAGGAAAGCTTGAACGGACTCGCCTACGGCATTGTGCAGATCGTCGTTCATGACGGACAAATCGTCCAGATCGAGCGGACCGAGCGGCAGCGGTTCGATGCCGAGCCGTACCGGGGACAACAAAAGCCCGTGCAGCAGAACCCTTCGCAAAAACGAACGAAACCCTAGCTTTGCCTGCTTTTCGACGTAAAAAATCCCGCCTCACCCGGTATGGGCAAGCGGGATTTTTTTGCGTTTCGGCGATAATCAGGTACGCCCACAGGCGCGGCAGCTCGCTAGATTCCATCGGGTTAACGAACAGCGTGTCGTCTTCCTCATGGGTGCGGCACGTCAGCTCGACATCATGAAAATCCGGCGTAAAAAAAGACGGCCATCCGGCTTTCCTCGCAAGCGACGCGGCTCCATATATCCGTAAACCTTACTTTTCCCAGGCCGACGATATCGTATGCAGCTTTTCGGCTTCCTGCTCGTAAATGACAACCGTTTTTTCGTCATCTCAGTAATAAATCTGCTCGGTAAAAATATTCAGCGCATACCACACGAGAATGTGCGCCGTGTATTTGGTCGGCATCTTCCGCCGCCTCCCACTTCGCGCCTTGCCCGCCCCTTATGCTAAAGTCCGCATCTCTAGCGGGCACTATTCGGCTCGCACCGGCGGTTTCCGCCTGTTTCCAACCAAATAGAAGCCTTTGGCGTCGTCTAAATCGGCACATGGCCGCTTTTCCGCGAAATTAAGAGCCTCTAACGTCTTCTATTCGGCTCACACCGGCGGTTTCCGCCAGTTTCCGGCCAAATAGAAGCCTTTGGCGGCGTCTAAATCGGCACATTTCCGATTTTCCGCGAAATTAAGAGCCTTCAGCGTCTTCTATTCGGCTCACACCGGCGATTTTCGACAGTTTCCAGCGGCAAATAGAAGCCTTTGGCGTCGTCTAAATCGGCACATTTCCAATTTTCCGCGAAATTAAGAGCCTCTAACGTCTTCTATCGGCTCATAACGGCGGTTTCCGCCAGTTTCCGGCCAAATAGAAGCCCTTGGCGTCGTCTAAATCGGCGCATTTCCGCAAAAATCCCCTCGACCGCTTGGCCGAGGGGATTCCTTTCTTATCTTAAAGCCATGCCGTACGCCTTCTCGCCGGTTTGCGGCGCTTCGCTTGCGGCGGCCGCTTCCGGAGCCGCCTTCGCTTCGCGGGCGCGTACGACGAGCTCCGCCTGAGCGGCGGCAATGCGCGCGAGCGGTACGCGGTATGGCGAGCAGCTCACGTAGTCGACGCCCGTTGCGCGGCAGAACAAGATGGACTGCTTGTTGCCGCCGTGCTCGCCGCAGACGCCCGTCTTCAGCGCCGGGTTAGCCGCTCTGCCTTTGCTCACCGCCAAATCGATCAGCTGGCCGACGCCGTCTTCGTCGAGCACCTCGAACGGGTTGGCCGGCAGCAGCTTCGTGTCGACATAATGCGTAAGGAACTTCCCTTCCGCATCGTCGCGGCTGTAGCCGAACGTCATCTGCGTCAGGTCGTTCGTGCCGAACGAGAAGAAGTCCGCGTATTGCGCGATATCCTTCGCCGTCAGCGCGGCGCGCGGCACCTCGATCATCGTGCCGATCCGGAACGGCACAGCCGCCCCCGCTTCCTCCTGCACCCGCCCAGCGACACGCTCGATCATCTCGCGCATGAGCTTCAGCTCGTTGACATGGCCGACCAGCGGCACCATGATGTCCGGACGCACGTCGACGCCGTCGCGCTTGCAATCGGCCGCAGCGAGCAAAATCGCCTCGACCTGCATCTCGTAAATTTCCGGGAATACGATGCCGAGCCGGCAGCCGCGATGGCCGAGCATCGGATTCGCTTCGTGCAGCTGGCGCACTTTGCGGATCAGCTGCTCCAATTGTTTCCGCTCGCCGTCCGCGTCCGGGCCGCCTTCGGCAGCCGCGCCCGTTTTGCCGCCCAGCACGAGCGCCTGGTGGCGAAGCAGCAGCTCCTCCAAATTCGGCAAAAACTCGTGCAGCGGCGGGTCAAGCAGACGGATCGTCACCGGCAAGCCCTCCATCGCGCGCAGCATGCCGTCAAAATCGGCCCGCTGCATCGGCAGCAGCCGGGCAAGCGCGCTGCGGCGGTCCGCCTCGCTATCCGCCAATATCATCTCCTGCACGACCGGCAGCCGATCCTGCGACATGAACATATGCTCGGTCCGGCACAAGCCGATGCCTTCCGCGCCGAATTGCCGCGCCTTCTCCGCATCCTCCGGATTGTCGGCGTTCGCCTGTACGCCGAGCGTACGAACTTCGTCGGCCCACAGGAGGAGCTGCGACAAATCCCCGTCGATCTCGGGCTCGCGAAGCTTCACCGTGCCGCGGATAAGCCGGCCGGTCGCACCGTCGATCGAGATCGAATCGCCTTCGGCAATCCGGACGCCGTCTACCACGAATACGCGCTCTTCTTCATCGATGCGCAGCTTCTCGCAGCCGCAAATGCACGGCTTGCCCATACCTCTCGCGACTACAGCAGCATGGCTTGTCATACCGCCGCGGCTCGTGACGACGCCTTCCGCGGCGATCACGCCGTGAATGTCTTCCGGCGACGTTTCTTCCGTCACGAGGATGACCTTTTTGCCCGAACGCCCCCATGCCTCGGCCGTATCCGCATCGAACACCGCCATGCCCGACGCCGCGCCCGGCGAAGCCGGAAGCCCTGTCGCAATCACATCGAGCGTATCTTCCCCGTCGATCGCGCGGTGCAAAAGCTGGTTCAGATGCTCCATTTCGATCCGCTGAAGCGCCTCTTCCTTCGAAATAAGCCCTTCCTGCTCAAGCTGTACGGCGATGCGAACAGCCGCTTTGGCCGTCCTTTTGCCGTTGCGGGTTTGCAAAATGTACAGCGTCCCCTTCTCCACCGTGAACTCGATATCCTGCATATCCTGGTAATGGCGCTCGAGACGCTGTGCCGTTTCCAGCAGCTGTTCGTAAACGACCGGCATTTCCTGCTGCAGCAGCGCTACCGCAAGCGGCGTACGAACGCCGGCCACCACGTCTTCGCCCTGCGCCTTGGTTAAATATTCGCCGAACAGCACCGCTTCGCCGGTAGACGGATTGCGTGTAAACACGACGCCTGTACCGCTGTCGTCGCCGCGGTTCCCGAATACCATCGACTGGACGTTGACTGCCGTCCCTTGCGCTTCCGGGATGTTGTAGAGGTTGCGGTATACGATCGCCCGCTGGTTGTTCCAGGAACGGAACACCGCGTCGACCGCGAGAGCCAATTGCTCATATACATTTTGCGGGAACACTTTGCCGGCTTGCCGTTCCATGATCGCCTTGTACTGCTCAAGCATCAGCTTCCAGTCTTCCGCGGTCATTTGCCCGTCCTCGCCGTAGCCCCGGTCATTTTTATAACGCTTAAGCGCATGCTCGAACATGTGGCTTTCCACATTAAAAACAACGTTGCCGAACATTTGAACGAGGCGCCGGTAGCAATCGTAAGCGAATCGTTCGTCGCCGGTCTGGCGCGCCAGACCTTGAACGGTCGCATCGTTCAAGCCAAGGTTGAGGATCGTATCCATCATGCCGGGCATCGAGGAAACCGAGCCGGAACGTACCGATACGAGAAGCGGCCTCTCCGGATTGCCGAAGGTTTCCTTCTTCTTCGCTTCCAGCTCCCTCATGTGCTCGCGAATGTCGTCAAGCAAGCCGTCCGGCATCGTCTTTCCAGCCGCATAGAAGGCACGGCAAGCGTCCGTCGTTACCGTGAATCCCGGAGGTACGGGAAGACCGGCTCTTGTCATTTCGGCAAGATTCGCCCCCTTGCCACCAAGCGTTTCCTTCATCTTTGCATTTCCTGCTTCGAACGGCATAACCCACTTCATGTCATTTCCCCCTTGGCGCACCATTAATAATGATGGATCATTGCTTTATTTAGTACGTCATAATTCATAATTAATACATACCATATGTAAAAGTAATGCGCAATATATTTTCACAAAATAAAAAGCCCGAACCGGCATTTTTGCCGCTTCAAGCTTGCCCTTTTCGCCTTAGTTTTAGGCTTCCCGCTACATTTCGCGCCGTCCGCGCAACCCTCCTCATATTTGTTACCATTTTGTGAAAAAATAGCTGTTCAAACGGATAATTTCTGATAATATATGGCATGGAGCAAAAATGCTCGTTTTTTGTCGAAGATGAAAACGTTTAATCGAGGAGGAACCGATTCGTGTCACGAGTCATTCAAGTTAACGAGCGTCCCGCTCCGTTTAAGAGCGCGCTGCTCAGCCTGCAGCATCTGTTTGCGATGTTCGGCTCAACCGTGCTTGTACCGATTTTATTCAAGGTTGACCCGGCCACCATTCTGCTCATGAACGGGATCGGAACGCTGCTTTACATCTTTATCTGCAAGGGAAAAATTCCGGCCTACCTGGGCTCCAGCTTCGCTTTCCTGTCGCCTGTCTTTGTGGTGCTCGGGACGAAGAGTTATGAGGCGGCACTTGGGGCGTTCATCGTAGTAGGGATCATCTTTACGCTGGTGGGACTCTTGGTGAAGTGGATTGGGACGAGCTGGATCGACGTTGTGTTTCCGCCCGCGGCAATGGGTGCGATCGTCGCGATTATCGGGCTCGAGCTCATTCCGGTCGCTGCCGAAATGGCGGGCCTGATCAAGCCTGCAGGCGCTGCGGACTGGTCCATCGACGGCAAAACGATCGCCGTTTCGCTCACCACGCTTGGCGTCGTCATTCTCGGCAACGTGCTGCTGCGCGGCTTTCTCAAAATCATCCCGATTCTGATCGGAATCGTAGTCGGCTACGCATTAGCCGCATCTCTCGGCATGGTTAAATTCGACGGGGTTAAAACTGCCGACATGTTGTCGATGCCAACCTTCTACACGCCTACCTTCGACTGGTCGGCCATCGCGATCATCGCCCCTGCCGCGCTCGTGGTCATTGTAGAGCATATCGGCCACTTGCTCGTGACGAGCAATATCGTAGGCAAAGACTTGTCCAAGGATCCGGGACTCGACAAATCGCTGCTCGGCAACGGGATTTCCACCATCCTGTCCGGCTTTGTCGGCTCGACTCCGAATACGACGTACGGCGAGAACATCGGCGTACTGGCTATCACGCGGGTATACTCCACCTGGGTAATCGGCGGTGCAGCTGTTATCGCCATTATCCTGTCGTTTTTCGGCAAGCTTGCCGCTCTGATTCAAGCGATTCCCGCACCGGTAATGGGCGGCGTCTCTCTCCTGCTGTTCGGGGTTATCGGGGTTTCCGGCATCCGGATTCTCGTCGAGTCGAAGGTCGACTACTCGAAGCCGTCCAACATGATTTTGACATCCGTCGTCCTTGTAATCGGACTGAGCGGCACGACATTCGCTTGGGGCAACTTTTCGATGAAAGGAATGGCGCTCGCTACCGTCGTCGCCATCGTGCTCAGCTTGCTCTTCAAGCTGTTCGACAAGCTGAAGCTGTCCAACGAATAAACTTCGCTTTCCCCCACAAAGTAACGCGCTCATCGAAGCCTATTCCTTTTAGTTCGCGGGGATGTCAATACATTCGCAAACAAATACGAGCTTATCCGCCATCTGTATGGGTGCGGATAAGCTCGTTTCATGATTTGCAGCATTCGTTAACCCTCCGTGCCGCTTCTTTTATAAGATTTATATTTATGGATGACTTCACGCCAAGCAAAATCTCCTCGTTCCAGCGATTTGACCAGCAGCTCGGCAGTCGCGATGTTGGTCGCCACCGGGACGCACTGCACATCGCATAATCTCAGCAGTGCCGTGATGTCCGGTTCATGCGCCAAAGCGGAAAGAGGATCGCGCAGGAAAATGACTGCGTCGATTTCATTTTGAGCCACGAGCGCGCCGATTTGCTGATCGCCGCCAAGAGGGCCCGATTTCAGCTTACTGACCTTGAGCTTCGCTTCCTCGATGATCCGGGTCCCCGTCGTTCCCGTCGCAAAAATCGTATGTCCGTCAAACAAGCCGCTGTACGCAATGACGAAATTGACGAGTTCCTCTTTCTTCACATCATGAGCAATCAACGCGATGTTCATTGTTCAGTCACCCTCACCTTTGATTTTGTGTCATGGTTTCTAACACTATATTCTCATTATACAGAATTATTCCGCAATTTCAATGAGTTTTGTTAGAATACATAACATAATTAAAGACCATAACCCTTAAATTTAATATTATATGTAATATTTAATAACACAAACATAGCATTTATAACATTTCACAAATCGCTTTTGGAGCCGAATCTTTCCATCCACGCTTCAAAAGGCTGCTTGTACCCTTCGGGAAGAACACGCTTCATGCTAATATCCCGCCGCTCGATCGGCAGCGCCAATTCCTTGTACATAAAAGTATCGTCGAACCCGTACTCGGCCGCCTCTTGGATCGTGCATGCATAATAAACCGCATCGGGCCGCGCCCAGTAAATAGCCCCGAGACACATCGGACATGGTTCACAGCTCGTATACAGCTCGCAGCCTTCCAGCGAGACGGTTCCGAGCGCTTCGCAAGCTTTGCGGATCGCTTGCATTTCGGCATGCGCCGTCGGATCGAGGAGACCCGCCATTTCGTTGACGCCCTCCGCCACCACTTTGCCGTCCTTGACGATCATCGCGGCGAACGGCTCTTCGCCCGCTTCGACCGTTTGCCGGCGGGCAAGCGTTACGCACGCTTTCATAATGCGAATATCCATGGACAATTCCCTCGCCGTTTCCGTTATATTTATATATCCCTATGAAAATTCATTCGTTCCCGCTCTTTATATATGACAGAGGATGTCGTCTTTCTAAGGCTACAATAAAGAAGAATCATTCGCAACCAATAGAACGGAGGCAAAGGACATGATCGATTTGCAAGGTAAAGTCGCCGTTGTAGCCGGGGCAACACGCGGCGCGGGACGCGGCATAGCCGCTGCGTTGGGTGCGGCGGGAGCGACGGTATACGTGACGGGCCGCAGCGTGCGGGGACAGGCCTCTCCCATGAAACGGACGGAGACGATCGAAGAAACGGCAGAGCTCGTTAACGCGAAGGGCGGCACGGGTATCGCCGTCAGGGTCGACCATACGATCGAGGAGGACGTCGTTTCCTTGTTCGAGCGCGTCAAGCGGGAGCAAAACGGCCGCCTCGATCTGCTGGTCAACGACATATGGGGAGGAGATCCGTTATGCACTTGGGGCAAGCCGTTCTGGGAGCAATCGCTGCAAGACGGTCTCCAAATGCAGAAGCAAGCCGTCCATGCCCATATCCTGACAAGCTATCACGGAGCGCCGCTGATGATTGCGAACAAAAGCGGCCTCATCATCGAAATCACCGACGGTGTCGATTATAAATATCGCGGCAATCTGTATTACAGCCTCGCCAAAGTATCCGCCATCCATCTGGCCGAAGCGATGGCGGAGGAGCTTCGGCCGCATGGCGTGACGGCGCTGTCGCTGACCCCCGGCTTTCTCCGGTCGGAAGCGATGCTCGACCATTTCGGCGTGACGGAGCTCAACTGGCGCGAAGGGGCGGCGATCGATCCGCATTTTATCGCTTCCGAAACGCCGGCTTACGTCGGGCAAGCCGTAGCCTCCCTTGCGGCCGATCCGAATATCGCCGCCAAGGCCGGCAAAGCGCTCAGCACCTGGCAGCTCAGCGACGAATACGGCTTTGTCGACGCCGACGGCAGCCGCCCCCACTGGGGACGCCACTTCGAGGCGCACTTCGGCGGAGAATCCGGTAAAGCCGCGGATTAAAGCCGAACGATCGTCCTTCCCGTCCCGGTTCCTTGGAGGAGCCGGGACGCCGCTTGCGGCAGCTCCTCCAGCGCGATTTCCCGGCTAATGGATGCCGACAGCTGTTTAGGCTTCAGCTCGCTCGCCATACGCGCCCATAAGATCAGACGCGTTTCTCGCGGGCAATACACCGAATCGATGCCGAGCAGATTCACTCCCCGCAAAATGAACGGATACACCGATGTCGGCACATCGCCGCCTCCGGTCAAGCCGCTAACGGCAACGGAGCCGCCATAGGACGTCGCACTCAGTACGTAAGCAAGCTGCCGCCCGCCCACCGGGTCCACGGCCGCCGCCCACCGCTGCTTATCGAGCGGGCGCAGCTTCTCCGGCGCAAGCTCGGCGCGGTCTATAATCGTTTTCGCCCCAAGACTCCGCAAATAATCGTGCTCGCTAGACTTTCCGGTGCTCGCCGCCACCTCGTAGCCAAGCCCTGCCAGCATGGATACCGCCAAGCTTCCTACCCCGCCCGTCGCCCCCGTGACTAGAACCGGACCTTGGTCCGGCCGAAGTCCGTTCTGCTCCAGCCGATGAATCGACAACGCCGCCGTCAGCCCGGCCGTACCCAGCGCCATCGCCTCCTTTGCCGAGAGCCCATCCGGAACGGGCACTATCCAATCCCCAGGCACGCGTGCATATTCGCTGAAGCCCCCGTGATGTGATATACCGAGCTCAAATCCGGTGACGAGGACTTCGTCGCCTTCCTTGTAACGGGGATCCTGCGAGGCCACAACGGTGCCCGCCAGATCGATTCCCGGTACGATCGGGTATTTTTTGACGACTCGTCCTTCCGGCGATAACGCAAGCGCATCCTTATAATTGATGCTGGAATATTGCACGCGGATCGTTACATCGCCCTCTGGCAAGTCGTTCTGCGCAAGCCGCTCGATCGCGGAGTGAATCCTTTCTTCCTCCTGATGAACGACGAGCGCCCGAAATGTTTCCGCCATGATAGCATCCTCCTTATGTCCTGTTTCCAATAAGGTTTCCAAAACTAGCCGAGCGACCCGCACTCCGCTCAATCTTTCCGCTTTTTAAGTTGATGCCGCGGCTCTGCTTACCAGCCTTTTCTCGCTGTACGAATAGTCATGATCCGATTATAGATGATATAATGTATGGATGTAAGTACGCACAATGATGTACGGTAGTATCACTAAATATACCGTATTCTTATAGCGACGAAGGAGGCAGGTACGGTGAGAGATCGCAAAAGCGGATATGGAACTTGTCCCGACGACAGCGGCTGTCCGGTGGAATATACGCTCGATGTTATCGGAGGCAAGTGGAAGGGGCTGCTGCTCTATTACCTGATCGGCGGCTGCAAACGGTTCAACGAGCTGCGCCGGATATGCCCGTCCATCACCCAGCGCATGCTTACGCTCCAACTGAGGGAATTGGAGGAGGACGGCATCGTTCATCGTGAAGTGTATCATGAAGTGCCGCCGAAGGTGGAATATTCGTTGACCGAATTCGGCCGGACGCTCGTCCCGATCATTTTACTTATGAAGGAGTGGGGCGAATCGTACCGCAAAAAGAATCCGCAAAGCGGCGAATCCGCTCCCGGACAAGGTTGACTCTTTGGGGCGGCGCCTCTCGGTGACGGCAAGGCGGGGTCGAAACGGTGTCTTTGGCGCCGTGCCTTTTCTTAGAAAGCGGACAACCGGCTGAGGATATCCATACCGTCATTTTCAAAAAAACGGCTCCGGAAGGAACCGTTTTTTTCGCGCGCTCACCGATTGACCTCATACAAATAAAACCCATAATCGGTCGGCGTACCCGGGTGGGCTGACAAAAGCGGTCAGCTAAGCTGCATGTTTTTGTAGTGGGTTAGCAAATCTGCGGCGGCAGCCACAAGCCGTTCCTTAAGCGCGTCCGGCTCGAGCACCTGAATGGATTGCCTGTACGTCATGAGAAGATGAGGCACGTAATGGAGCATCATATTTTTCTCAAGCTTAAATACGGCCGACTCCGCATCCCGTTCCTGCAGCAGCTGGCCGAACAGCCAATGCCCGCATAGGTCGTCGATCGCCTGCCGCTTGCCTCGGATGCGCATTGTGACGAGCTGATCCGGCTTATCCGTTTCGGGTATAATATTGGCCATAAAAACCTGACGGGCCGAGAACCCGGCCGGGCGCTCAAAAACCGAATCGGTACGGGTTAACCGGCGAATCCGGTCTACACGAAAGCTACGGATATCGAGCCGCAGATGACAATGGCCGACGACATACCATTTGCCCTTCCAGAGGACAATGCCATACGGGTCTATACGGCGTTCGAACGTCTGCGCCCCGTATCCTTTTTGATAGTCGATCCCGATCGTATGGCTGTCTGCGACGGCAGCTTCCAGCTCCTGCAGAATCGGCGCCTCGGAGCCGTCAGGAGGCGGACCGATAACGTCAAAGCCGGCGGCATGCCGGTTAATGCGCTCCAGCTGCTCCTGATTGGTGTACATCTTTAGCTTGGCAATAGCCTGCGCGAGCGCATCGCCGAACGGATACCCCGATTCCTGTGCGAAAATAGCGGCATGAACGAGCGCCTTCTGTTCGTTCATATCGAAAAAAAGCGGAGCTTCCATAAACGTCCCCAGGAGGCTGTACCCGCCGTTATGCCCGGCGTCCGAAACGATCGGGACGCCGCTGGCGCACAGCGCGTCGATATACCGGTATACGGTGCGAATATTGATTTCGAGCGCATCCGCCAGCTGCTTGCCCGTCATTCGTTTTTCCGTTTTCAGCAGCCATAGGATAGAAAGCATGTTGTCGGCTTTGGACATAATTCGGAGGCTTCCTTTCTCGAATAGCTGAAACAGGCTTAGCGCCGCTCGCCGGTGTGATTCCTTTCATTTTATTGCCAATCGCCTTCCGGTTCAATATTTGCAATCTCGCCTTGTATGGATAGCCAAAAAAATCGGCCTCAAGTATACTAATGGGAATCGCCAGTCACCTATGAAACTTTGACGATACGGAGGGAAAATCATGAAAGCGATTCCGCTTGAACGCAGAGGATTGCCCGTAAGCCGCCTAGTGTTAGGCTGTATGGGACTAGGGGGAGGCTGGAACCGGGAGCCGATTGCCCAGGAGCATGTCCGGCAAGCCCATGAAGCCGTCGAGGCCGCGCTGTCTATCGGGATCAACATGTTCGATCATGCGGACATTTACGCGTACGGCAAAGCGGAGAAGGTGTTCGGCCGCGTGCTGCAAGAACGCCCGGAGCTGCGGGAGCGCATCCTTATCCAATCCAAATGCGGCATCCGCCCGGCCGATCCTTCAGCGGGGCTACCCGGACGGTACGATTTCTCGGAAGCGCACCTCCTGGACAGCGTCGACGGCATTTTGGACAGGCTGGGTACCGGATACCTTGACGTTCTGCTGCTTCATCGCCCGGATCCGCTAATGGATCCAGAGGAAGTCGGCCGCGCCTTTCAAGCCCTGAAAGCTTCCGGCAAGGTGCGGGCATTCGGCGTTTCGAATATGAGCGCGGGACAAATCAAGCTGCTGCAGGCTTATTCGGATGAACCGCTGATCGTCAACCAGCTGGAAATGAGCCTGGCCCGGCACGGCTGGCTGCAAACCGGCGTCCATGTCAATCAAGACGCGGCTAGAGACAATGTATTTCCGGAAGGCACGCTGGAGCACTGCATGCTAGAGAACATCCAGCTTCAAGCGTGGAGCCCGCTTG
The DNA here is from genome assembly GCF_046244365.1 of Paenibacillus litoralis. Taxonomy (NCBI): domain Bacteria; kingdom Bacillati; phylum Bacillota; class Bacilli; order Caryophanales; family Paenibacillaceae; genus Paenibacillus; species Paenibacillus litoralis. The sequence goes on from NZ_CP176395.1 coordinate 8,276,429, forward strand.
CCCGGGGGCTGTACTCGCGCAATCCCGAAGGGCAACCGGAATCCGTCGCTGCCACCGCCAAGCTTGTACGGGAGATGGCCGAGCGGAAGCAGACGTCGACGGAGGCAATCCTCTTATCCTGGCTGATGACTCATCCGGCCGGCATCCAGCCCGTTATCGGCACGGCCAACCCTGAGCGCATCCGGGCTTGCGGGGATGCCCTCAAGCTGACGCTTACCCGCGAGGAGTGGTACTCCCTTTACGTCAGCGCAAGAGGCAAAGCGCTGCCTTAGGCGGCGCTTCGTCCGCTGCTGCAAAGCAAAGAGGCTGCCCCGCTCCGATATGAATTCCCTGCCAAAAAAAACGCCTCCATCCCCACTTGTGAAGTGGTTTTGGAGGCGTTGCTGCATGTTATTCGGAACTCGCGCATTCACCGATACTCTTTTGAGACCGTCCTTTTGGCGTTTATCAGATGCCGTTAACCCGAATGATGCCGGGAGACGCCGGCTCCCGCCGGATTCGCCACTCTGCTCGCGCGCGACAGAAGACGGTAGACGACTTCCACCAGCGCGATTGCCGCCACCACATCCAGAATGACATGCTGCTTGACGAACAAGGTCGAAAGAATGATCAAAGTGGACATGCCGTAAATGAGCGTCTGATTCCATTTGTTGCGGAAATTGCTTGTATAAAGAGCCTTCATTACCATATAACTGGAGAAGCAATGGATGCTTGGGAAACAGTTGAACGGCTGATCCCGGTCATAGATATAGGCCATCAATCGGGTGACGGGATCCGTTCCTTCCAGCATCGGCCGGGGTACGGTCGTCTGAAAGACAAGATAAATCATGTAACAGGTCAGCGCGCACAAAACGTAAGTTTTTAAGCTTTTGGCGTATACCGCCGGGTCTTTTAGAAAAAAATAGACGAGACAAACATAGATGTAAAAAATCCAAATCGAATACGGCAAAGCGAAAATTTTCAGAAACGGGATGGCGCGATCCAAATCGGTCACGAGATTGTAAACCTTCTCGCCCGGCTTGTTGACGAACGCATACATCCACCCCAGCACCGGAAAAACAAGCATCCAGAGCAATGGCGCGAAGCGTTTGGCCTTAAGCTGCAGTTTCGTTTGCATGACTCCACTCCCTCGATCCGGTCCCGGGGCTCCCTTGGTTTTCTATCTCTCTATCTTCTAATTGCATAGCTAGTCTTTCATTGCCTGCTAGGACATGGGAACCCTGCCGAACATGTATTTACAAATTCTTAGCATACCGTATGGACATCCGCTTTGTCTATGATAATACGGCGAAAAAGATTGACAATATTGAAAAATCCGTAAAAATGGACGATTCCTTCCACCTCATGGCGTATTCGGGGAGCCGGCGGTTTCCTGTCGTTCGTTAAAATGGTGTATGCTTATGTTTTAGAGGCAACCGAAGGATGTGACATCACGTGGAATTTTCATGGAAACGGAATCTGTTCGTATTATGGACAGGCGTATTTTTTTGCAGTACGGCCTACTCGATCTCGATCCCGTTCATCCCGATTTTCCTGCATACGGAACTCGGCGTAAGCAGCCACCTCGAAATGTGGTCCGGCTTCGCCTTCGGCATTACGTTTCTGTCCAGCGCGCTCATCTCCCCCTATTGGGGTTCTTTGGCCGACAAATACGGACGCAAGCCGATGCTGATCCGCTCCGGCTTTAGTTTGGCGGTCTTGTACGGTCTGACCTACTTCATCCACGACCCTTATTTGTTTCTGCTGCTGCGTGTGTTTCAAGGTCTGCTCGCCGGCTATGTGCCTGCGGCCATCGCCCTGATCGCCACCAATACGCCAGAGGAAAAATCCGGATATGCGCTGGGCATCATGGCCACAGCCGGCGCCACCGGCGGTATCATCGGCCCTGTGGTGGGGGGCGTCGTCAGCCATCTGTTCGGCAACCGGGAAGCCTTCCTCTTCTCCGGCGGCGTGGTGCTGGTGGCTGCGCTGATTGCGACCTTATTCGCTCACGAGCATAATTTTAACCGTTCGGCCGTCCGTTCCTCCGTCCGAGACGATCTGAGGCAGGCGCTGGCGAACCGGACGTTCATCACGCTGCTGGGCCTCGTCGCGCTCGGAACGTTTTCCGTCATGATTCTCGAGCCGCTGCTTACCGTCTATGTATTGAAGCTCGGCGTGACACAAGGCGAAGCGTCCTTGAAATCGGGCATTATTTTCTCGGCGACGGGCATCGCCACCTTGCTTGCGGCTCCGCAATGGGGCAAAATCGGCAGCCGGATCGGCTTCTCCAAGGTGCTGTTTATCGGCATGCTGGGCGGCGGGATCGGCAACCTGCTGCAGTTTTTCGTCGGGCATTACGTCGAATTCGGCTTGCTTCGCTTCGTATACGGCTTGTTCTTCGCCGGAGTATATCCGGCCCTGAACGCCATGATCGTAAGGGTGACGGACAGCGGCTTTCGCGGGCGCGCATTCAGCCTCAATCAATCGGCCACCCAGCTTGCCACGATGCTCGGCCCGATGATCGGCGGCGTCCTCGGCGGCTGGATTCCGATCAAATGGGTGTTTATTATCAACGGCCTCATGCTCATCGCAGCCGCCTTGCTCATCAAGCGCCAAAACCTGGACAGCCGCATTTCCGCCGCGGAACAAGCGGGCTGAGCGGCGAAACGCGGGGTTAGCTAACCTCTGGTTAGGTAGGAGTGGAGAACGACTATTTTAGTATGCAGGAATTCATTGTCCCGACAAGAACGTGGCAACTCATCCTTGGGTTAGTGAACCCAAGTTCACTAATAGTGAAGCAAGATTCACTATTTGGAAGCTATAACGGGCTTTTCCCATAAATAGTGAACCAGACGTCGCTATTCGGCCCGCAAGTTCACTAATAGTGAACTTCGCTTCACTATTGCCTCCTACAGCCTATTTTCCAAGATATATAGTGAACTTACGCTCAGTAATAGTGAACTTTGCTTCACTATCATCTCCTAGCCTGCTATTCCAGCTATCTCACCAAGTCAAGGAGCAGGAATTCGTCGTCCCGACAAGAACGTGGCAACCCATCCTTGGGCTAGTGAACCCAAGTTCACTAATAGTGAAGCAAGATTCACTATTTGGAAGCTATAACGGGCTTTTCCCATAAATAGTGAACCAGACGTCGCTATTCGGCCCGCAAGTTCACTAATAGTGAACTTCGCTTCACTATTGCCTCCCACAGCATGTTTTCCGAGATATTTAGTGAACTTACGCTCAGTAATAGTGAACTTTGCTTCACTATCGTCTCCTAGACTGCTATTCCAGCTATTCCAGCTATCTCACCCAATCCATCACCATCATACCGCCGACAGCAGGCTAAACGCGAAGCCGCTTCGCCGCAAGCCGTCTACAGCAAAACACCTATGGCTTTCTGCCGCATACGGACATAAAAGCAGCATCTCTTACAGCCATGAAAGATTGCGCTTCAGATCAGACGAGAAGCCAAAACCGCATAAATACGAAGACTCCGACACGTTCACATATATGGTGAACCCTTTTTTTTGAAACAAGCCCTGCCGGGAAGCGGCTGACACTGCTCCCAGAGGGCCTTTTCATCATTTCTTCGCACTTACCCGCTCTCCCCGGCGCGCATTTTCACGTCAAATGCATAAGGAACGGTTTTCCATTGAAAACTACCTAACAAGAAGAACCTTAAGGAGAGTGGCAAAAATGAGGGATATGATCGACAAAGCGGTATCGCTCGGATTCGGCATAGCGGCGGCGAGCAAGGAGCAGGTTGAGAAACTGGTCGACGAGCTCGTGAAAAAAGGAGAAATGACGAAGAAGGAGTCCCCGGCTTACATCAGCGAGCTGATGGCCAAGGGAGAGGAAGCCCGGAATAAGGTGGAAACGATGGTTCGCGACCGGGTTCAAGCAACATTGCGCGATTGGAAGGTCGCTACGCGGGAAGATATCGAGCGGCTTGAACGCCGTCTGGAAGCGCTCGAGAAGAGAAGCAATCCTGAGGGAGAGAACCAGAGAAGCCTCGAGCTTCCGGAAAGTCCGCAATCTCTGGAATCGTAAAACGCGGAAGGCTGACTGCCGGTTCCATCCGGTTACCCATATCTAATCGACCGAATCCAGTTTGACGAATCCGATTACCCATATCTGATCGGCCGAGTCCGGTTTGACGAGTCCGATTACCAAATCTAATCGAATCCGGTTTGGTCGAATCCGTTTCACGATCCGGTTACCCATATCCGGTTGACCGAACTCCGCGGCGAGGAGGAAGCGTATGTGGCAAGTAGGCAGGAAGCTCCGCCATTTGAAGCGGTACAGGGAAATCGCGGTCGCCTTCGTCCGCAACGGCTTCGGCTATATCGCCAGAGAGCTCGGGTTTCAAGAGAGCTTTCCTTTCCTGAAGGTGGGGCCTAAGGCGGAACGGCATCACCAGTCGCTCGGTACACGGATTCGGATGCTGCTGGAAGAGCTGGGTCCAACATTCGTCAAGCTCGGACAAATTGCCAGCACGCGTCCCGACCTTATCCCGGGCGATATTATCGCCGAGCTGGAAAGGTTGCAGGACAGTGTCCCCGCTTTCTCGTATACGGAAGCCGTGGACATTATCGAGGCCGAGCTCGGCGCGGAAGTCGACGAGTTGTTCGCCGAGTTCGGCGAGAAGCCTTTGGCGTCGGCATCGATCGGCCAGGTGTACCGGGCCGTTCTGCATAGCGGCGACATCGTAGCCGTCAAGGTGCAGCGTCCCGGCATCGAGAGCGTGATGGATACCGATCTCGATATACTGGCGGAGCTGTCCCGCCTGATGGAAAGCCGGATGGAATGGGCCCGGCAGTACCGGCTTCGCGACGTGATCGACGAAATTGCGAAGGCGCTCAAGGAAGAGCTGAATTACGGCGCCGAAGCGCGAAATGCGGAGAAATTCGCTCAGCAATGCCGGCAGCTACCCCATATTCGCGTCCCGAAGGTCAACTGGAGCTATACGACCAAACGCGTGTTGACCATGGAATTCGCGGAAGGCATCAAGCTGTCCGACAAGGATCGCCTCCAAGAAGAAGGCCATAACCTTGAGCAGATTGCCGAGCGATTTACGACGGCCCTCTTCCATCAGATCCTGGTGGCGGGCTTCTTCCACGGCGACCCCCATCCCGGCAATGTGCTGGTCCAGCCCGACGGCAGCTTGATGCTGCTCGACTTCGGCATGGTCGGGCAGCTGTCTCCGGATATGAAAATGCATGTCGCCTCGCTCGTCATCGCGCTTCGCAACCAAAGCACGAACGGCGTGATCCGCGCGGTATTCAACATGGGGATGATCCCCGAGGAAGTCGATATGCGGGCGCTGCGGAAAGACGTGGACAAGGTCCGCGAGAAATACTACAAGGTGCCGCTCAGCCAGATCAGTCTCGGCGAGGCGGTGAACGATCTGTTCGCACTGGCGTTTCGCCACCGGATCCGCATTTCGGCGGAGCTGACGCTGCTCGGCAAGGCGCTGCTGACGCTGGAAGGCGTCGTGACGGCGCTCGATTCTTCCTTTAGCGTTTTTGCCGTGGCGGAGCCCTTCGGGAGACGGCTGCTGTTCAAGCGGCTGGACCCCCGCGAAGCGCTGAAAAAATGGCTGCAAAGCATCCCCGATTATTTGGATCTCGCTTCGGACATTCCGATGCGGCTGAGCGAATTGCTGGCGCTTCTCCGCAAGGGCAAAATCGGCCTGGAAGTTACGGCCCCCGATTTGGATGCGGTCATGAGAAAGCTGGACAAGGTCAGCAACCGTTTGTCGTTCAGCATCATTTTGCTATCGTTCAGCATCATCATGGTCGGTCTTATGATCGGCTCCTCGCTCGGTAACGAAAACAACGAGCTTTGGCGGAATCCCGTGATCGAGATCGGGTTCGGCATTGCTTCGGTCTTGTTCTTGTGGATGTTTTATGCGATTTTCCGGTCCGGGCGCTTCTAACGCCGCTCGGCGCAGATGACGATCCCCTTCATCGGCGTGTTTTCGCATCGTTACCCAAACGATCGTTATGTTATATACTTACGGTAACATAACTATTTCTCAAAGGATGATGCTCCCATGGGTGAATCGGAACCCCTCGCGCTGAATAAGGGAACGCCCGGCCAGCCTTGCCCGATAGCCAAAACGATCGATGTGATCGGAACCAAATGGACATTCCTTATCATTCGCGACCTGCTGATCGGCGGCACGATGCGGTTCAGCGAACTGCTGAAATCGATGGATGGCATTAGCCCCAAAACGTTGTCACTCCGCCTAAGAGAGCTTGAGGAGCATGGACTGGTCGAACGGACGGTCTATCCCGAAGTCCCTCCGCGCGTAGAATACGTCATAACGGAAAAAGGAAGACAGCTCGAAGCCATCTTTATCGAGCTCAAACGGTTCGGGCTTACTCTGTAACGCAACAAGAACGAAGTGAAAAGACCGTAGTCGGCCGCTGGCTGAAGACGGTCTTTTTGGCGTAGCTGCACAATAGTAACTTTTATGAAACTACATGAAAATAATATCACTACTTCCCTAATGGAACTAATAGGTCTACACTAGGCCTACAAACCACCACTACTCGACATCAGGAGGAATCCCTATGTTAAACGGTCAAAAAATAGTCGTCATCGGCGGAAGCTCGGGAATCGGCCTGGAAACGGCAAAACAAGCGGCGGCGCTTGGAGCCGAGGTGATCATTGCCAGCCGTTCCGAGGAAAAGCTGCGCAAAGCGCTGGAGGATGGCCTCTCCGCTTCGTACCGCACCCTGGATATGACGCAGGAGGAGCAGGTGCGAGCATTCTTCGATAGGATCGGCCCGTTCGATCATCTGGTTGTAAGCGCGGCGGAAACGTCAGGAGGCCCGTTCCTCCAAACGGATACGGCCAAGGCTCGCCGGTTGTTCGAAAATAAATTTTGGGGACAATATTATGCGGCCAAATACGGCGCTCATCACTTATCCTCGGACGGTTCCATCACCTTGTTCTCCGGCGTTGTCGCCTATAAGCCCGCGATCGGCTCTTCGATACTCGGGGCCGTCAATGCGGCCGTCGCGAGCCTCGCTCAAACCTTGGCTTTAGAGCTTGCTCCGATTCGGGTCAACGTCGTTTCACCCGGCATTATCGATACGCCGTCGCGAAGCGGCATGCCGGAAGAGGCGCGAAACGATTTTTACGCCGCCGTTGCGGGCAAGCTTCCCGTAAAACGGGTGGGAAGAGCCGATGACGTCGCGCAAGGCGTACTCTACCTTATGCAGAACCGGTTTGTGACCGGCACCGTACTGCACGTGGATGGCGGGCATATTCTCGCATAACCGTGAGCGGGACTCGCCGTGTTTAGAGGCTCTATCCCCCTACAGGGACTAGAATTGTAAAAAGACCGTTCAGGAAAGCGGCAACGCCGCTCTCCTGGACGGTCATTCTTTTGTTCAAGCCGGCACGTTAACTTCTTGGGCCGAACAGAATGTCTGTGTAGTAGTAGAACGGCCCCGGCATTTCCGTATGCCGCTGCGCTACCGGCAGCACGTATACGTGCAGCGAATCGGCCGTGCCGTAAGCCTCCACCTCTACCTTGTGCGTACCGGCTGCCAGCTTCAGCTCCGTCAACTGCTGGCCGTGCGCCCTGTGATAAGCAGGCATAAACTCCAGCGTCTCCTTGCAGTCGATTACGACTTCTCCGTTCAGCTTCAGCTTCACCGGCCCGTTCGCCGCCGCAATCAAGCGGATATTGCGCTCCGAAGGCGCGAACATATAAGTTTCCGCCCGGTGTATCCCCTCTTGCGACGTATGCAGCGCCCTCTCCCACTCCAGACGGTTACCCGGGAAGCAAGCCTCAACGCCTCGGCCTTGGCCTTGACTCTCATCCGGCCCCCAAACCGTCCATCGGGAGGCACCGACCAGCGTGAACGCCACCTTCTCTACGGACCATACCGATCCGTCGTGCAGGCGCGTCCAGCAGAGCGCAAGCTCGTGGTAAGCCGCCGGCGCCGCGGACGAGCGCACCTCTGCCTCCCAATCCGCCGATTCTCCTGGCTGGAGATTGACCTCCAGCGGCAGCGAGCCTTCCCAGCCCTCGGGCAAATCGAGCGAAAGCGCACCCGCAAGCGGAACCTTCGAGCGGTTGGTCAGCTTGATCTGCAGGCTCTTTTGCCCGTTCGTTCCGATGGCCGGCCCATCTGCGCCATACTCGATCGTAAGCTCAACATCCGCCTCCCGCATGGTTCCTTGCGGCAGCAAATAGAGATTAGCCGTCGCCGTGCGCCCCCAGAGCTCCCGAACCGCATGCTCTTGGGCTCCGCGTTCGCTCCAGGACGTCGGCTGGCCGGGAAGCACGACGATGTCCGTGTCCCACGCCGCCAAAACCTGCTTGCCCATGCGGATGGTACGGCGCGTCAGCTCGTCAAGGTTCCGGGGGGCCGGGAAGCCTTTGATCGGCGGACTGACGACGACGCGGTCGCCTACCGGCTTCACCCACTTGTCCGGCAGCCCTTCCGGTCCGAGAATCATCCCAAGTATCGCCGCCAGCGTCGCAGCCGTACAGTCGGTATCGTAGCCGCAATTGACCGCTTTCAGAATCGCATCCTCGAAATCTTCGCCGTACAGCCAGCCCAGTATCGTGAACGCTATATTTTGCGGCGCGTCGGTGAAGTTGTCCCTGCCATGATGCTCGAGGATGAGCGAACGCGCTTCGATCCAGCCTTTGCCCTCCCGATGCCAGCGGATCAGATCGCGCAGCGCTTTGGCCGTCCGGCATTCGGCGGGGATATAGCGCAGCCCGATATCGATCAGACGGTCGCGGTCCGTTTCGAAGAACACCGCGCTCTCGATGGCGGCGAAAAACATTTCGCCGTATACGCCCTCTCCCCCGGCATGGTCGACGATCGCGTCCTGATACGCGTAGTACGCCGCCCGCTCCGGCGCTCCGGGAGCAACCATCGCCCATATTTCGGAGCGAATCGGCGAGCCCATGCAATCCGTGAACGGATTGTTGAACGAGCCGGCTACCGGCGGAATGAGGCCTCTCCGCAGATTGGTCAGCGCGTAGCCGTATTCGTCGAACGGGAAGAAGACATGCTCTACCCACTCCTTCCCAAGCTCGCGGGACGTCAAGCCAGGGCCGTATTGCTCCAGCGCATGCAGCCACACGAGCTGCAGATCCAGGTCGTCATTTTCCAAAGGGCCGTCAGGCAGCTCCGGATAGAAGGTCAGCTCGAGCAGCTCCTTTTTCCCTTCTACCGGTGCGCCTAGCGTTCCTCCTATATTTTTGCCCAGCCATCCACCGTACACGATCCGATAATAGTCCTGCTCGTTCAATATGCTGATGCCCATGCGGAAGCCTCCATTAATTGTGATATAATCAACCTGATTCGATTATAGGAACGGCATAACCCCTCGCGCCATGAACAAGACTTCTTTTTTTGGAGAAAAAACATTGGAGGCAGTCATCCCATGCACTATTCCTTGTCGCGTTTATCCGTGCTCGATGTGAAGTGGGCCGATCTGTTCGATGCGAATGCGGAAGGCTTTCTGAGCGACCACTATAATCCGTATTACGAGCTCATTATCGCAGCCGAAGGCACGGTGTATTTGCAAGCCGGCGAGTCGCAGCTGACGCTGCAGACCGGGGAAGCCGTGCTGCTGAAGCCGTGGGAAACGCATGCGGGGTGGAAGACGGGCGGCATCCAGGGGAAGTTTTATTGGGTGCAGTTTTCATGCGAGCCCGGCCTGGATGAATTCGCCCTAAATCGGGCGGCCGAACTTAATATTGTCCATGCCGAACGAACCGAGCTGCGCACGGTAGATATCCGCCATGAGGACCAGTTGATCATTCCCCGCCACTATCGCATCCAACAGCGGTACAAGCTGCTCGGCCTGTTCGAAAGCCTTGTAGAAACGATGAACCGGCCGCAGGGGTATTTCCGTTTTCACGCTACTCTGCTGCTTGCCGAAATGCTGCGGCTGATCGCCGACGACTTTCTGGAGCGGAGCCATCTCGATACGACGTTCCCGATTTCATACATCACCTTCCGCAACCTAGTCAACCATCTGAACAATTCCTACGTGGCCGAAATATCGAAAGAGAGACTGGAGTCCGCCACCGACCGGAAATACGAATACTTGTGCCAAGTGTTCAAACGATACGCCGGCACTTCCATTCACCATTATGTCCAGCAGCTTCGCGTCCAGCGCGCCAAGCATCTTCTCCACAACACCGCCAAAAGCGTCCAAGAAATCGCCCGCGACGTCGGGTACCCGGATCCCTTCTACTTCAGCCGCATATTCAAAAAGATCGAGGGCGTCGCACCGCAGCGCTTCCGGGACCGCGGTCCGTTTGCATGAACGGCGGACAGGCTTGGAGCTTGGAGCTCGGGGCTTGGGGCTCGGGGCTCGAGGCTCCAGCTAAAGAGCGCGGCCGGCGGACGGGGACAACGTATTAAAGAACGCCTAGAACGGGAAGACGCTCGGTAGCGCGCAGCATGTTGCATTTTTTGCAGCATTTCGGTGTTCAAAACCGCTTCTGGCTAAACGATGCTGCATTTTATACAACAATCCCGCGTAGAAAGCTCGTTATGGCCGCCTAAACGTCAAAAATGCTGCATTTTGTACAACATCCGTGCGTTGAAATCCGGAATATGGTGAAAATGTTGCATTTTGTACAGCATCTCCGGTTTCCTTCCCTTCTTCTTATGCGTTTTCTAACCTCCCGTTAAGTTTGCTTTAATGTTTTCTTCTTATAATGAGTCCATGTTCCCGATACGGGGGATGGTCGGACGGTGAATGAACCTTCCAGCCTGAGCAGCATCATTTGGGAGGAGACGGTACATATGAATACGAAACAAGTGGTCGGAGCGGCGGCTCTCATCGCCGTGTTGTTGACGGGCTGCGGAGCGAAGCCGACGACGGATGGCGCCGCCGCTCAAGCGAGCGCAAGTCCCGGAGCGAACGCGAATCAGGAGCAGCAGGGTCAGCAGCGGCAAGGGGGCGAGCGGCCGGCGATGAACCCAAGCCTGATGCAGATGAACCTGACTTTCCAATCGCTGGTGGCGATGGACAAAGCGGAAGGCCTTGCGATTACGAAGGATCAAGCGGCGCAATTGCTGCCGATCGTGCAGGAAAGCCTGTCGGCCAACGAGCTGTCCGCCGATAACAAGACCAAGCTCGCCGAAAAGCTGACGGCCGATCAGAAAAAATATTTGGAAGACAACGAAGCGAAAATGCAAGAGCGGATGAGCCAAGGCTTTCAAGGCGGGCAAGGCAGACAGGGCGGCGAAAACGGCCAAGGCCGGCAGGGCGGCGGGCAGAACGGCCAAGCCACACAAAACGGCCAGACCACACAAAACGGCCAAGCCACACAGAACGGCCAGGCCACACAGAACGGCCAGGCCACACAGAACGGCCAGGCCCCACAAAACGGCCAAGCCGAGCAGAACGGCCAGGCCGGGCCAAACGGCCGTGGCGGGCCAAACGGCAGCGGCCGTGGCGGCTTCGGCGGCGGCATGAATGCCGGGCAGCAGCTTGTCGAGCTGCTGCAAGCCAAAACCCAATAGCCCGCCGCGCAGCAACGCCCGTTAGGCGCAAACAAAAACGAGCGATCCCGAAGGACGCTCGTTTTTGTTATGCACTCCATAATCACTGTTCAGCGATTCTTACTTGAACAATCCCAAATATGCGCCGTACCCTTCCTTCTCCAGCTCTTCCTTCGGAATAAACCGCAGCGATGCGGAGTTGATGCAATAGCGCAGCCCCGTCTCCCCGGGACCGTCGTTAAACACATGGCCCAAATGCGAGTCGGCCGTGCGGCTGCGCACTTCCGTACGGATCATCGAATGGGTGTAGTCCGCCTCTTCCTTAATAATCCCATCCTCGAGCGGCTTCGTGAAGCTCGGCCAGCCGCAGCCCGAATCGAATTTATCATGTGAGCTGAACAACGGCTCCCCAGAGACGATGTCCACATACAGGCCTTCCCTGTGATTATCCCAAAACTCGTTGCGGAAAGGCGGCTCCGTCGCGCTGTTCTGGGTCACCTCGAACTGGAGCGGCGTCAGCCTTTGACGCAGCGCAGCTTTATCCTTATCGGTGTTCCACGTCTGCTTCAGGAACGCGTCTCTTCCCGAGCCTTTCCGGTACATTTTGTAACGCAGCGGGTTCTTCTTGTGGTAGTCCTGGTGATACTCTTCGGCGGCATAAAAATCGGGAGCCGTCTCAATCGGCGTGACGATCGGACGCTCGAAACGCCCGCTTTCGGCAAGCTCCCGTTTGGAAGCTTCTGCGGCTTGACGCTGCTCCTCATTGTGGACGAAAATCGCCGTCCGGTAGGACGAGCCCCGGTCATGAAATTGGCCGCCCGCATCCGTCGGATCGATTTGCTGCCAGAACACGCTCAGGAGCTTTTCATATGTGATTTTCGAAGGATCAAACGTAATTTGCACGGCTTCGGTATGTCCCGTCGCATCGGAGCAAACTTCCTCGTACGTCGGATTCGGCACGTGTCCGCCCGTATATCCGGAAACGACCTTCACGATACCCGGCCATTCCTCGAATGGAGTAACCATACACCAAAAGCATCCGCCCGCAAACGTGGCCAGCTGATATTCGCTCATTCGCATTCCCTCGCTTTACTCGGTTTCGCACTTCTCCCTTTCATTATAATCCTAATCGTCGCCGAAAGGTAATTCCCGGCATACTGCCTTCTTCCAAAAGAAAAGACCAAACAGAAAATCCCTTCTGCCCGGCCTTTCCAATCTGCCGCGTTCGCGACGATGCGCGGCGCTCTCGCCCTTACTTGCTCTTGCTGTACCGGTCGTATGCCGCTTTGTACACCTTCAGGTACTCGGCAACGCCCATGTTCTTGACCGTATTCACGTATTTATCCCAGTCGTCCAGCGATGCCGCGCCCGTAATGAACTTCGCTTCCATCTCGCCGATGTAGGTGTGGATGTCGCTGCCCTTCGTTTTCATGAACTCGGACTCTTCTTCCGTGAAGTTGAAGTTGTACCACAGCTCTTTGATCGCGTGAGGCTGCGCTTTTTTGCCCGCTTCGACCGATTCCGGCAGCGTCTCCGATCCTTTGAAATACTTCTCCTGCACGTAGCCCGGGTAGCTTCCGCCCATCCAGGTCACGTACTTCGTCAGCGCTTGGTCCATCGTCAGGCCGCCCGGATTTTTCTTGATTTCGTCGATGTATTCGAGCTTGCCGTCCGCCGTTTTGTTATAGCTGACGCCTTCTACGCCCATAAAGTAGAACTGCGCGCCTTCGTCGCCGTAGAAGTTGTCCATCCAGCGGATCGTCGCTTCCGGATTTTTATTTTTGTCCGTGATGACGAATGCGCCCGGCCATACCATCGGCACTTTGATGTGCGTATACAGCTGATCGCCGTTCGGCCCTTTTAAAGCGCCCAGGCCGAAGTATCCTTCGCCGTTGAATTGCGTTTTGGGATTCGGGTTGATGGTCGCACCGAGCACTCCCTTGCCGCCTTTGGCGTACAGCGCGTTGCCGTTCTGCGTGAACACGTCCTTGTCGATCAGCCCTTCCGCATAAAGCTTCCGGACATACTGCAGGACGCCTTTGAAATTATCGCTCAACCGGTAAAAACGCAGCTCGTTCGTTTTCGGATCGACGTCGACATATTTATGGCCGAGTCCGCGCGTGCCGACGCCCCAGGCTCCCATGATTTGATCCATCAGAGGCCCGATGCCCGTTCCGCTGTACGGAATTTCGTCCGCCTGTCCGTTCCCGTTCAGATCGGTCGTTTTCACGGCCTTCAAGTAGTTGTACAGCTCCTCCGTCGTCTGAGGCTCCTTCATGCCCAGCTTGTCCAGCCAATCCTTCTTCACCCAGAGCGGCGTCCCGATCAGCATCGGCAGAAATTCCGGGTTGTAGAAAGACGGGAAGGAATAGATGTTGCCGTCCGGCATCGTCAGCGCTTTGCGCAGGTCCGGGTACTTGTCCATCAGTTTCTTGAGATTCGGCGCGTACTTATCCAAGTAATCGTTCAGCTTCAGGAAAACGCCTTGACTGCCATACTTCATCAGATCGGCTGCAGGCACCCGTGCGGAATAGAACGCATCCGGATAGTCGCCGTTAGCCAGCGCCAAATTCCGTTTTTCCGTCAGGCTTTCGAACGGTACGAATTGGAAGTTGACCTTGATATTCGACTTCTTCGCGTATTCGCTCCATACGAGCCTGTCCTCGAACTTGTTGCTGCCGTTCGTCGCCGCAAGACCGGTAAAGAACGTCAGCTCCAGCGGCTCCTTCGCGATCGGCATGCCGCTCGCATTCAGGTATTGCGGCGTTTGGTCCTGCGCTCCCGTGGAAGCTGTATCCGAATCCTTCGTGTTCCCGCAGGCCGCGAGCAGACTGATGGCCATAACGGAGCTTACGGATAGTGCGGTCAATTGCTTGAATCTCATGGGGTTGATTCCTCCTACGATTGGTATGACGCCCTAATGCTGTGAAGCCTAATAGGCATGAAGCCTTATATGCTAATAGGGTCTCAGCCCTTTATAGCCCCTATCATTACACCCTTGACGAAATACTTTTGCAGCAGCGGATACAGCACCAGAATCGGCAAATTCGCGACGACGACGACGGCGTATTTGACCAGTTCCTCGTCCATGATCGTTTGGGCGTGCGAGCTGTCGCCGATGCTGACCATTTCCTCCATCTGCCCTTGAATCAGAATCTCGCGCAAAATCAGCTGAAGCGGATAAGCGCTCCGATCCGTCAAATAAATAAGCGCATTAAAGTACGCGTTCCAATGGCCGACGCTGTAGAACAGCACCATTACCGCCATGATCGGCATCGACAGCGGCAGCACGACCCGCCAGAGGATTTTCCAATCGGAGCAGCCGTCGATGGCCGCCGCCTCCTGAATCTCGTTCGGGATGCTCGACTGGAAGAACGTTCTCATGATGATGATGTTCCAGATGGAAACAGCACTTGGGATAATGAGCGCCCAGAACGTATTCAGCATGCCGAGCTGTTTCACGAGCATATAGCTCGGAACGAGCCCCCCGCCGAAAAACATCGTAAACACCATCAGTCCCATCATGGCATTGCGTCCTGCAAAATCGCGTTTGGAGAGCGGGTACGCCGCCATAATGGTCATGACGAGGTTGATCGCCGTCCCCGCAGCGGTATAGAAAATCGTATTGCCGTAGCTGTTCAGCAGCTCCTTGTTGTCCAGCACTTTGCTGTAGCCCTTCCAGGTCAAATCCATGGGCAGCAGCCACATGTCCCCGTTCAGAACGTGCGCGGGGTTGCTGACGGACGCGCTCAGAACGAACACAAGCGGATATAGCACGATAAGCGAGACAACGGCGAGCAGCGCGATATTCACGCCGTCGAACCATTTGTCCCCCAAGCTTCGGGTTTCCATGGGATTCCTCCTTACCACAGGCTTACTTGATTGACTTTTTTGGCGATCCGGTTGACCGTCAGCAGCAGAATGAAATTGACCAACGAGTTAAACAGCCCCACCGCGGCGGAAAAGCTGTACTGCGCGCCCAAAATACCGCTCCGGTACACATACGTCGAGATGACGTCCGAGCTTTCGTTGTTCAGCGAGTTCTGCATCAGAAACACCTTCTCGAAGCCGACGCCCATCAGTGTCCCGATATTCAGAATGAGCAAAATGACGATGGTCGGACGAATCCCCGGCAAATTAACGTGCCAGATGCGCTGCAGCCGGGATGCGCCGTCCACCCTGGCCGCTTCGTGAAGCTGGGGGTCGATGCCGGCAAGCGCAGCCAGGTAAATGATCGAGCTCCAGCCCATTTGCTGCCAAACGCCAGACAATACGTAAACGGTTTTGAACCATTCGGGCTGCGTCATGAACGGAATCGGCTCGCCGCCGAGCGCTTTGATCGCCACATTGACGAGGCCGCTGTTCGGCGACAGGAACATCATCACCATGCCGACGACGACAACGGTCGACAAGAAATGCGGCGCGTACGTCACCGTCTGTACGAACTTGCGGTAGCCCTTCAGACGCACCTCGTTAATCATCAGCGCCAAAATAATCGGCACAGGAAAGCCTACGGCCAGCTCGTACAAGCTGATCCCCAGCGTGTTCCGGATGAGCCGCCAAAAGAAATAGCTCTCGAAGAACCGGTTAAAATGCTTGAAGCCGACCCAGGGGCTCCCCCAAATGCCCTTGGTGGCGATAAAATTTTTGAAGGCGATCTGAACCCCGTACATCGGCCAATAGTGAAAAACGAGAAAATAGACAAGGACGGGCGCAATCAGCAAATAGAGCTGCCAATGCTTGCGGAGCGCCCTAATTACCGCACTTCGTCTTTTTCTGACCGTCACTGCCGGCATTTGCCGGGCATGTGCCTGTTCCAAAACGTATTCCTCCTTAACTTTCCATTCACACTCACGATGCGAAATCCGGCGGCAATGCAAAAAGACGATAGATTAACCAAAAGTCAAAGGCGCCGTCCCGTTTGTACGGAAACCGCCGCTTTCCTTTTGGGGTTTTCTCATCGTCTCCACCCAAAACATTATTCAATTGTCCGACGCTCTCTGCCGCAAGCTTGCTGCAATCGAAAGAACGTCTTTCTCTTCCCGGCCGACCCGATCATGGGTGCCGCCCGTTCCGAATACGCACTGCCGGTTACTCCGGCTGCATAAAAAGCTCTCGTGGTGTATGACATTGATGTTGCGCCTAGTAAAAGCTTAACGCCCGACTATTAGCGGAAGATCAATTGGACGTGAAGAAATTGTAAAGGCCGGCTGCGCGCGCAGCCGGCCGACCGGTTAGGCATCCGCAGCCGGCTCCAACAGCCCCAGCTCCACGCATGCTTCTATAGAGAGAACCTTCATGCCCGTCTTAAACCGGATATGGATAAAGTCGCCTTCGAGCTTCTCCACTTCCCCCCGGCCGAACGCCCGATGGGTGATGGCCGTCCGCGGGGTCAGCCGCGAACGGTGCTTGATCGCGTTCGGATTGTACGCCGCCTTCGGCTTCGCAGCCTTCGACACGCGAGGCGCCGCGGTGCTGCCGCCTTTGGGCTTGTATGAGGATAGCTTGGCGTCCTCTACCCGTTTCCCGGAGCCTTGACCGGCAGCAGCCGGCTTCGGAGGATCTTGGATGTGACGAACATTGGTCATAAACCGAGATTCCCTTACTTTAACGCCGTCCCTCGTGCCGTATGCCAGCAGCTCCAAGTGCGTTTTAGCCCGCGTCATGCCGACATAGAAAAGGCGGACCGCCTCCTCCATATCGTCCCTGTTGCCGTCCTCCAGCTTCTTGATATCCTCGCTCGACGGGATGATGCCGTCGATCAGGTCGATCATAAACACGCGCTCGAACTCGAGGCCCTTGGCGCTGTGGAAGGTAGAAAGCGTGACGGCATTCGCTTGTTTGTTGAACCGGGATGTTTTCAAGGCCGACGCCAGATGATTCAGCCTATTCGCGAAATCCTCCATCGCCGCGAGACCGTCCGCAATCTCCTCCAGCGTGTTCATGATGCCGATCAAATACTCCTTGCGAAAGCCGAACCGCTCGCACATCTTCTCAATCGCTTTCTCGTAGCCGAGCTTCAGGCGCACGGTGCGAATGACGTGTAGAGGCGCAGCGCCTTTCAACTGCTCGAAAGCTTCCTTCACTTCCGGCAGCAGCTTGACCTGGTAATCCTGCAGCGGAACGTAGCGCAGCAAGTTGTCGAATACGGATTCCCCGTTATCGATTTCCTTGAGCGCGGCCATCTGCTTTTTCGTAATGTAGCCGCTGCACTTCGTATGGATTTTTTCGAGAATGTCGGAACGTTTGTCCGTATACGTCATCCGCATGAAATTCAGGATGTCCTCCACGACCCAATGGGAGAAGAAACGGTTGTCTCCGTCCTTCATGTAGAAGGGAATGCCGGCACGGTCGAACGCGTTCATCAGCGAGATGGAGGACGAATTGTTCCGGTACAGCACGGCAGCTTCCCGGAGATTGTCCAGCCCGGACAACTGCCCGACCAAATAGCCGGCCTGTCCGTTATAATCCGTCAGGGTTTGCAGAACGATCGGCTTGTGCCGGGGATTCTCGGTAAACATGTTTTTGTCGTACCTGTTTTTGTTGCGCTTAATGAAACGGTTTGCGACCTCCACCACGTTCTTCGACGACCGGTAGTTTTGCTCCATTTTCAAAATCGCGGCCGAAGGATATGTTTTCTTGAAATCGAGCAGGTACTGCGGCTCCGCGGCCCGCCACGTATAGATGCTCTGATCGTCGTCCGCGACCACGCATAAATTGCCGTGCGCCTCCACCAGCTTCGCGATAATCGCATGCTGTACGAGCGACGTATCCTGGCTTTCGTCCGTCAGCACATAGTCGTACCGGCGCTGGTAACGCCGCTTCAGCTCCGCATCCTTGGCAAGCGCTTCGTTGGCAACGGTAAGCATATCGTCGTAATCGACCAGCAGCTTGTCCGCGCCCGACCGCTTGAACGTCTCGTACTCCTTCAGCAATCGCTCGGCCTGCGGCACGTCGCACTTCACCTCGGACCATCTGTCCGGAGGAAGCCCTTTGTTTTTGACAAAGCTGACATAAGAGGTCAACTCGTCCATCTGATCGTCGGTAATCGTTTCCCCGGCAACCCTTTTATATAAGTCGCGCAAAATCAGCTTCTTGTGCAAAGGCAGCGCGCCGGGATCGGACTCCCCGTCCTCTTCCGTGTCGATGTCGCCTTCAATAATCCGGTATGCCGTTCCCGTCCGGCGAAAATGCTCCCGCATGATGTCGAAGGCCAAGCTGTGAATCGTCGAAAAGTTCGCCCCGCCTCCCGGACGACCCGGGAAAAAGCGCTCAAACCGCTCCTTCATGTCCTGGGCCGACGCCCGGCTGAACGTAACGGCTTTGATTCGCTTCGGATCGACGCCCTTCTCTTCTAGCAGATAGCCGATTCTCATAATGATCGTGCTCGTTTTGCCCGACCCGGGGGAGGCTAGCAGCAGCAAAGGCCCTTCGGTATGAAGCACCGCCTGCTTCTGCACCGAGTTGAGCGCAATGCCCGTTTCCTTCATCTTGCGAACAAAAAAGTGTTCGTTCTCGCGCATCGCTTACTATCCTTCCGTTCGTTTGCTTTCCGATTCTATTAATAGGTTGGCATTCCGCCGACTAATCCGTCTATAGTCTCATTATAAACCAAGACCCGCCGCCAATATCCGATGATTTTACCGAATGCCGCTTTCCTTGCGGGAAAAAAGCCAAAAGCCGTCAAAGCCGGCCCGGCATGGCGTTTTTTTGCTGAAGCGGCATTTATGCGCGCCTTCCGGGGAATACCAGATAACAAGGATTTACCGAGATTACTTTCTGATAAATCAAAAATAACCGCCATACCGCGTCTTTGATGCCTGGTCTTTGCCGAGCATGCAACAAGCAGCAGAGGATACATAATTTGACATTTGATACAAATCGTAAACGCATTTTCACAATTTATTAAAAAATTCGCTGCAAGTTTATTATATAATAAGGTCAAGAGCTACACGTTAAGAGGTGCAAGGAATGGAATTTTCAATGGAATCCCTTTTGGAGACGATTGGCGAGTTGTTTTCAGATGAAGCGTCCATTGCCGTATCGGATTTGCATACATACAAGTACTACCGCCCCAGTAAACGAATCGACCTCAAAATCAAAGTAGGCGATCCCGTCAAAGAGGGCACCATTACTTACAAAGCTCTGGCCACCAAACAAAAAGTAGCCGAATTCATCGATCGCGACATTTTCGGCGTTCCTTATTACGGCATGGCCGCTCCGCTCATGCGCGACGGCAAGCTCCAAGGCTCCGTATCCGCTATTTTCCCCACACTGACGAACGGCAAGGCGGTCATCACGATCCGGTACAACGACGGATGGATCCCGCTTCCTTTTCCGGAAGTCATGTACTTGGAGGCAAGCGACCGCAAAACGAAAGTCGTCAGCGAACGCGTTACCGGCACCCATAAATACACGCTGAACGAATTCGATTTTTTGCTGCCGAAAGATTATTTTGTCCGCTGCCACCGTTCATTCATTGTCAACATTAATCACATCAAAGAAATTTATCCCGACACCCACTCGACCCTAGTGTTGATTATGAGGAACAAGACGAAAATTACCGTTAGCCAAACCTATACCAGCTATTTTCGCAAATTGCTTGGTTTTTGACGGTTTTCTCTTCTTCATGCCCAAAAAATAAGCTTTCATCCGTTTTTTTGCCCATTTCATCCGAAAATTTCTCTTTAGAAAAGCACATGGATTAAAATGATCCTAAAAGTCTGTATCCTAATTCTAAACATTTTGTAAATGATTCCAAAGCTTAACAAATGGATTGTAAAAAAGTCATAAAAACGGGAGTAGAGTTCAATGGAGAGCGTTTACAGCCGTATTCGTAATGAGAACCTTCATAGCCGGGTAGTCTCTGCAGAAGAAGCAGCGTCCTGGATTCAAGACGGAATGACACTCGGACTTAGCGGTTTTACCCGCGCGGGAGATGCGAAAGCCGTTCCGCTTGCGCTCGTTGAGCGTGCGAAGACCGACCCCCTTAAAGTAAACCTGTTTACGGGCGCTTCGCTTGGCGGCGACACCGACAGGCTGTTCGCCGAGGTAGGTATGATCAACAAACGTCTGCCTTTCCAAGCCGATGCTACCATGCGCAAGAAAATCAATAAGGGCGAATTCTACTTCTATGACCAGCATCTTTCCCATACGTCCGAAATGCTGCGCGCCGGAACGCTTCCCGCTATCGATTTCGCGATCTTGGAAGCCATTGCCATCACCGAAGACGGCATGATTATTCCGACGACATCGACAGGAAACAACCTGGCGTTCGCGCAAAGCGCGAAGTCCATCATTGTTGAAATCAATACAGCGCAATCTCCGCTTCTGGAAGGCGTTCACGATCTGTACGCGCCAGGCAAGCAAGGAGAACGCGAGCCGGTTCCCGTACTGAACCCGCAAAGCCGGATCGGCGATGTAGGCATCAAGGTCGACTTGGATCGCATTCGCGGAATCGTCTTCACCAACCAGGAAGATTCCCCGTCCACGATTTTTGAGCCGGACGAAGAGACGAACATCATCGCCCAGCATCTGACCACTTTCCTTCGCAAAGAAGTGGAAGCAGGACGTTTAACGAACAGCCTCGCCCCTCTTCAATCCGGTATCGGTTCCGTAGCCAATGCGGTCTTGTCCGGAATGGTAAATTCCGAGTTTCATGATTTGACCGTATATTCGGAAGTTCTTCAGGATGCCGTGTTCGAGTTGATGGACGCCGGCAAAGTGAAATTCGCTTCCTGCTGTTCCATTACGCTTTCGGCTCCGATGATGCAGAAAGTGTTCAACAACCTGGAGCAGTACCGCGATAAGCTGATTATGCGTCCGCAAGAAATTTCCAACCACCCAGAGGTTATTCGCCGTATGGGATTGATCGCGATCAACACCGCGCTCGAATTCGACATTTACGGAAACGTGAACTCAACTCATGTCTCCGGTACGCATATGATGAACGGTATCGGCGGTTCAGGCGACTTTGCCCGGAATTCCCGGATTTCGATTTTCGTAACGAAATCGATCGCGAAGGACGGCGCTATTTCGAGTATCGTCCCTATGGTATCTCACGTCGATCATACGGAGCATGACGTCCAAGTCGTCGTTACGGAGCAAGGCTATGCGGATCTCCGCGGATTGGCCCCAAGAGAGCGTGCATTGCTCATTATCGAGAACTGCGTTCACCCTCTGTACAAAGAACAACTTCGTGCATACTACGAAGAAGCTCTTACCAGAGGCGGACAAACGCCTCACGTTCTGGAAAAGGCGCTTTCGTGGCACACGAACTACATGCAAACGGGAACCATGCAGCACAAAGTTGCAGAGCTGGCTTAAGCCGGTCTAACCCATACGAACGCCAGTCATCCAGCCTTATCGGCTAGATGGCTGGCGTTTTTCATTTGAAGCGCCTTGGCGGCTATGAGCCCGCTTCTTCCGCGCCCACAGCGCCGGCGGCAGGAAGGCTGACCGACATGTCCTGAAGCATAAATTCGTCCATGTAGACATCCGTCCCTGACCCTGCGCCGGAGGAAAGCATGAAATGCGTCACGATCGGCCCCGGATGAGCTGCCGGAATTTGCCCTTTATAGGCGCCGTTCACATAGACGCCGGCCGAAGACGTATCCAGATCGAACTCCACCCGAATCTCGTTCCACTGCTGGAGCGGAAGCGTCGTGGCCGTAGGCAGGCTTTGGAACGAACTGCTAGCCAACAGCAGCGTTTTGACCGTCATCAGGTTCTTCGTTTCGTTGACGAATGTAAAACTCGTATCCGGGAAGCTTTGGTGAACCTTCACGTACCGGGCGTTCACGGACATGCCGCCGATGGTGATCGTACCGTTCGATTTGGCATACGTCCAGCCCGTTACCGGCACCCAATCGCCTGTATTCGTCTGGCTCGCGTAAACGGTTAAATCGCTCGCCGTCAAACGGGTTGCGGAGTCGTTGTCGTGCAGCTTGATTTCATTGATCGTTTCCGTCTTGCCCAGATCGACGCCGATGCTGCGGTCTTTGTAATCGAAGCCGAAAAGGCCGGTATAGCCGAAGCCGCTCAAATTTCCGGTGGCCGGGCTTGTATCGTTGGTCAGGAACCCCGTCGTTTGGCCATGCTCCAGCGTCTTGACCGTCATTATATCCTGCGTTTCATTGCTGAACGTAAAGCTTGTGTCGTTATAGTTCTGGTGGACCTTCACGTATCTCGCCTGCACGGACAAACCGCCTATCGTGATCGTTCCGTCCGTCTTGCCGAAGGTCCAGCCGCTCACCGGCACCCAATCACCCGCGTTCTTATCGCTCACATACACGGACAAGTCGCTTGACGTAAGGCGGCTCGTACTGTCCGTATCCCACAGCTTGATCTCCTTAACCGTCTCCACGCCCCCGAGATCGGTTCCGATGCTCCGCTTCTTATAGTCGAAGCCAAATGCGCCGGTATAGCCAAAATTGCTGAGATTCCCTGCAGCCGGATTAACATCGTCGATCAGAAAGCCGGTCAGTCTTGAAGGCTCCGCCGTCTCCGCATCGATCATATCCTGCATGCCGTTCACGAAGGTATAGGAAGTATCCGCAAAGTTCTGATGAACCTTCACATACCGCGTATTGACGGAAAGCCCGCCGATCGTAATGGTTCCGTTCGATTTCGAGACCGTCCAGCCAGTAACGGGCAGCCAATCACCTTGGTTCGTATTGCTTACATAGACCGACAGGTTGCTTGCGGCTATCCGGTTGCTTGCATCGTTGTCGAAAAGCTTGATTTGCTTCAAGCGCTCCACTCGGCCTAAATCGAGGCCCAGGCTGCGGCTTTTATAGTCAAATGCGAACAGTCCGGTATTCCCGAAATCCACCAAATTGCCGGAGGCGGGACTCGTATCGTCGGTCAGAAAGCCCGCCCGCCGGTTATACGGCATAGACGCGCTCGAATACTTCAACGCCCCGTCAGGCGCCACCTGAAGCGTAAAGGCAGTACCCGCCGCGTTCCAATGATTCGAGAAGCCTTCCTGCAAAGACATATAGAGACTATTCCCGAAGCTTTGGCCATATAAGGAAAAGCGGACGCTCCCTTTGCTCGTGCCGGGAAAGAGCCGCGAAGCAGCCGTAATGGCGGTGTTGTCGAGGTTATCGTAAATACGGAGCGACCTTCCCCCCTGCTTGGCTTGCGTCCCGCTCGTCGCAACGCTTCCGGCGCTCGTCGTTTGCCACCAATAATCGTTTGCCACGCCGCTGCCGTTGACCGTCCCGCTCTTCTCGTATTCAAAATCGTCAAGCGCCCCGTGACTGCGGTACAAAAACCGGGAGAAGTCCTCCACGCGAAGCGAGCCGGTCACGCCGCCCCCGGACCAGGAGAACAGATACGCATCGTCGCCGGCGGGAACCTTATCCGATTCCACCGCGGCGAGCCTATCGGCATTCGAATACCAGCCCGGCGCAGAAAGCCTCGTTCGGCCGAACACATCGCGATAGCCTTTCCAGGTGAGCGTCTCGTCGTCGCTATAGGCCACCGTCAGATTGTTCCGGTAATAGCTGCTTGCGCCCATGGCATTATGCCCCGACCAGTTGAGCAAAATATTGCCGTCCGAAGCGCGGCTCATGGCCGGAAACGTATTCGAGCTTAAAATATCGCTATCCTGGATCGGCGACCAGGTAGCCCCGTGATCGGTCGACACGCTTACGCCCAGCACGGTATTGTCTCCCCTTTGCTGGCGCGCGAATATTTTGACCGTGCCGTCCGCGAGCTCGACCATCGCCGTTTCCGAGACGCCCCCTTCTCCGCCGCTCGAGGCGATTGTCAGATCGGATGCGCTTTTCGTCCAGGTAGCCCCGTTATCGTCCGAGTAAGCGACGCCGGCTCCGAATGTGCCGTCATTGCCGAGCACGAAACCGAACGTAACGGCAAGGCGCCCCGTGCTCAATCGAATCGGGTTCGTGTAGGTAACCGCGTAGTTGACCGGATTGCCCAGGGAAGATACCATGCCGGATATCGGGACGGGCGTTCCGAACACAGGCTTATGGCCGCTAAAACCGGTCGATTTCACGTAGAACATGTCGCTGCGGCAGACGGAAGGGTTGAGGCAGCTGTTCACCCCGTCCCATACGCCGAAGTAATAGTAGGAGTAAAAGAGAACGTGCACTTCTCCCGTCGCAGGATCGACATAGGCCCCTCCGGGGCTGTCGAGCGAAACCCCGGCGCGGCCGCCCGGCGAGATCAGCGGTTCCGGAGCCGTCCAGGTTCGTCCGTCATCCGACGAAAACCTTGCGTAAATGCCCGTCGTTTTATCCGTTTGGGCCATCAGCATTAAGGTTCCGTCCTTGAGCCGAACCGGCTTGATGTTAGCGCCGAACGTCGACGTCCCCTGGTTGACCAGCGTTTTGTTGCCGTACTCGACCTGAAGCGCTTCCTGGCCGCCGCCGACGAACGCTGCCGACGGATTGCCGTAATAGAGGTATATCGTCTTGGAGGCTAATGCCTGCATGTCGGGAATGCGTACATAAAAACCACTGCCGTCCATGTAATAAGGCAGCTCTTTGCCGTCAGCACCGGCAAACCGGACGTCGCGATAGTCGGCCTGCATTTTGCCTGCCGCAATCAAGGCGGACACGCCAAGAGAAGCTTTGCCGAGATAGACGGCGCGGTCGTAGATCGTTTGGTTATTCGGGTTCGATACCGTCACCGGCTTGCGGTACAACCAGCCGCTTCCCCCGTTAGCCGTCCAGCGTCCGGGAGGTTCGTTCGAAACCTTAAGCATGCTTTGCAGATTGGAGCCGCCGAATTCGGCATTCGTATCGTCAAAATGGCTGTGTACCTTCACGTAGCGCGCCGATGCCGAAATATTGTATAGGATAAGCGTATTGCCCAGCTTCCGAAAATCCCAATCCGCAACCTTCGTATACGAAACATTATCCGGACTTATATAAAGCGACAAATCGGCTTTCTCCACCCGGCTCTTATTGTTCGCTGCATAAAGTTCAATTGTATTGAACGCCTGCATGGAGCCCAGGTCCGCTCCGATGCTGTTCAAGCCGCTGTCCAGCGAGAAGCTTCCCGTCGTCCCGAAGGCGCTCAAGACGCCTGTTAACGGATTCGAATCGCCATTTACTCGCCCTATCGTGCCGGGCAGCACCGCGGAGCCGGTCAATGCCGGCTGCGGATCCTCAGAAGCATGCGAAACCGAATTGATTGTAAGCGATTGCAAAGAAATCGAAACAAACGCCAGGATGAAGCATAGCAGCCCCCGGCAGCCTTTCCCTATCCTTCTCATCGGACAACCTCCCAATAGTCGATACACGCATCTCACTGCTCAAGACGGGCTTATGCGTACCCGATCCGATCCGTCACCCGGCATTCCTTCGATACTAACGGTCAAGCTTACGGCGGGAGTTCGCTCCGCTCTCTTACGAGATCATGGACTTATTGCGGTAATCCCCGGGATTGACGCCGGTATACTGCTTAAATTTCTCGTAAAACCAATCCATATCGTTATAGCCGACGCTCGATGCGACTTCATACACCTTCATGTCGGTTCTCTCCAGCATTTCCTTGGCCTTCTCCATCCTGACGCGAAGCACATATTCATTGAAGCCGACACCGGTCTGGGTTTTGAACAAGCTGCCCAAATAGGCCGCATTCATGTAGAGAGAGGCGGCAATGCTCTTCATGCTGACCTGCTCGGCATAATGCTCCTTCACCCAGCGCTTCACAAAGTCGACGGCATCGGCAGTGCTTTCGTGACGCGTTTGAACGTCGCCGTTCTTCCGTTCCAGCTCCTGCCTCACTTGACGAAGCAGATGCTCTAGCTCCTCGGATTCCGCCGGCTTCAGCAGATAATCCTTCACTCCGTACTTCATGGCCGCCTTGGCGTTGCCGAAATCCTCATAGCCGCTCATGATGGCGACCGCAATATCCGAAAACTCGCGTATCGCCGCAATCAATTCGATTCCGTCCATGACCGGCATCCGGATATCCGTAATAACCAGCGCAAAAGACTGTTCGCGAAGCAGATCGAGCGCCTGCTTGCCGTTCGAGGCCTCTCCCGCAATGACAAACCCGGTTTGTTCCCAATCCACCAAATATTTAACCGATTTCAATGCTCCGGGTTCGTCGTCGACAAGCAATACTTTATTCATGCGGAGCCCTCCTTTCTGTATGAAGATGTCGAATACGGAATGTGCAAATGGGCGCTGGCGCCTCCTCCCGATTCGCTTTCGAGAAGGACGCCGTACTTAGGTCCGAAGCTTTGCAGCCGCTGATGGACGTTAAGCAGACCGATATGCTGCTGGCCCGAAGGCTGCGAGGCATCCTCTAGCCTTTGGCGTACCTCGGCCAGACGCTCGGGCGTCATGCCCGGTCCGTTGTCCGCTACGCTTAGCCGCAGCGTATGCTCGTCGGCCCTTTCGGCCGACACCGTCACCAAGGTTGCCGCTTCGTTCCGCTCAAGCCCGTGCACGATCGCGTTCTCGATCAGCGTCTGCAAAGACAGCTTCGGAATTTGCAGCTCCCGGAACGATTCCGGCACTTCGATACGGTAAGAAAGCCTGTCGGAGTAGCGGAAAGCCTGAATTTTCAAATACGTCTCGACTACGTTAATTTCCTCCTCCAGCGAGACCATCCGCCCACTCTTTCCCAGCACCTGACGGAACGACTTCGCCAGCAGGCTGACGATTTCCGCATTGGCCCGGTCGCCCTTTTCCAGCAGGTTGCCCCGGATCGCGTTCAGCGTGTTGTACAAATAATGCGGGTTGATTTGCGTTTGCAGCGCGTACAGCTCGGCTTCCTTGGTCTTCAGCTGCAGCTCCTTGGCGACGAGCTCCGATTCGTACACCTCGCGGATCAGCCGCTGCATCCGGACCACCATGCCATTGAACACATGGCTGAGACTGCTGACTTCATCGCTTCCCTTGACGCGCTCGATCGGCTGCAGCCGGTCCATATCGGTCTGCCGCATTCTGGCCGATAATTGCCGAAGCCTGCGGGTAATTCGCCCGGAAACGAAAAAATTAACGATCATAAACACAATGAGCGTCAAGAAGCAAAAAATAATGGAAGTTGTAAGCAGCGTCTTCGAACGGGCTTCCAGTTCATTAAGGGGAATCAAGGATGCGACCCGAATCCCTCTAATGCTGCTGCGCGAATCCAATTGCTGCACGGTCAGCAAGTATTCCTTGTTGTCGTGCTTCACGATATGAACGCCGGGCGTTTCCGGCAGCTCGCTATAATACCAGTCGCGGTCGGCCTCCACCGGCATCCGCCCTCCCGTCATGCTGTCCAATACGGGAACGCCGTCCGGCATGACGATTAGAAAACGGTTTTTCTCGCTCTCCTTCATAATCAGATTGTGCAGCTTCCCTGCATTCAGATCGATCTGCATAAACAGGCAGGAGCCTGCCGTCAAATGGTTAAGCCTTTGCGTCAGACGCAGCTGGCCCTGTCCTCCGCTCTCGGGTAGGACGCTCCATCGCCGCATCGAATCCCGGTTCGATCCGTCCGGCGGACAAGCGCTTGCCTCGGCGATTCCGTTCATGTCGGTCAGCGGCCTAATGTTTCCGACGTGAAACGTCGGATTGTCCGTATAGAAGTTGATATCCAGCATTTCCTTGGACGACTGGATCGCGAATACCTGCGGCCTAACGAATTCGAAATAATCGTTATGCGCTTCGGCGTACGTTTCGAATTTTTTCTGAAGCCGGAGCTGAAGCACATCGTCCATGTAGACGTAGTCGGAAATTTCCTCGTACGACTTCAGCATATTGTCCACGTTCTCCGCCAATTGGGACAACGAGTGCGCCGCGTTTTCCTTCAGCATGACGAGAATCGATTTGCGCGCGTAGCTTTCCATGACGAAAATAAGGGAAACGATCAAAATAACGACAACCGCTCCGTTCGTAATAAAGAGCTTGCTGCGTATATTCATCCCGTTTCCCCCCTTTCCGTTATTCGCTTGGAAGCTTACCGGTTACTTGAAATATTTCTCGTTCTTCTTGATATTTTCTTTCCAGAGCGCGGTATATGCCTCTTCGACTTTCTTAATGTCTTCTTTAACCAGCTGCGCTTGGAAAGACTCCCACTGCTTGTTGAACTCTTCTTCGTTTTTGCTGAAAATGATTTTCGGCGATTCCTTCAGCCACAGCTGCTTAGCCCGCTCCGTAATTTTCGCGGCTTCCGCCTTCATGTCTCCGGATAGTTCGCCAAGCGTTCCTTCTTTGAGCTTAATTTTCGGCAGGAAATCGGACCACACTTCTTTGCCGTATGCCTTCAATACTTCATTCGTTCTTGCGTCATAGCCTTTCTTCACGGATTCCTTCGTAGTCGGCGTAGCGTAGTCGCCATCTGCAAGTCTCGTGCCGTGGTCGAGATAGAGCGACGTTCCGTAGAAAGGAGAAGCGATTTCCTTCCAGATCAGATCCGGGTTGGACGCTTTGTTCTTATCGAATTCGGCGTTAACCGTCCGTTTGCCGTCCTTCACCTCGAAGTGCTTGCCTTGAATACCCCAGTTGATCAAGATTTGTCCTTCATCCGAGAAAATATAATCGAGCAGCTTGATGACTTCCTCCGGATTTTTGGTTTTCTTCGAGATGACCCAGTTCCAGTTCGAACGAGTCAAAGTAGAAGTGAAGGAATTATTCGGTGCGCTGCTGTCGAACGTGATTGGGAAATACCCGAACAGATGGTCGACATCGCCCGAAGCCCGCATGACCTTCTCTACCTCAGGCTGAGCCCACCAAGACGGGAAGAAGCCCGCCAAGACCCGGTTTTCCGTAATTTTCTTGACCGCCGCTTCCGGCTTGAGCGTGAAAAACTCTTTGTCCAGCATGCCGGCATTGTACATTTTGTTCAGGAACTGATAATACTTCTTCATTTCTTCGGTACGGTAAAGGTTCTGCAAGCTGTTGTCGGGACCGACTTTATATCCGCCTTCATTAATAATTCCGGATCCTTCAGAGGACGGGCCCGATAAATTTTCGCCCCCGTTCCCGTTATAGTTAAAGCCGGTGAACGGGATGATTTGCTTGCCGTCGATCTCCGGATGCTTCTTGTAAAACGCTTGCAAAACCTCAAACAGCTGATCGAATGTTTTAATTTCCGGATAGCCGGATTCCTTAAGCACGTCATACCGCACGCCGAAATTCGCTTGAAGCAAAGGCGAAGGCTCCGTTGCCAGCTTCGGCACGAACAAGGAATAGATGTGGCCGTCATTGCCCCTCAGCAGATCGAAATATTTGCCGTATTTCTCTTTAATGTTTTTGCCGTGCTTCTCGATCAGCTCATCCAGCTGAAGGATGGCCCCGGCATCCTTATATTTTTCCACGTAATCCGGTTTCAGCACGAGCATATCCGCCGGATAGTCGCCTGAGGCAAGCCACAGATCGAACTTCTGGTTGCGGTCCCCGGTTACGGTAACGGCATCGAACTTCGTGTTCGTGCGTTTTTGCAGCTCCGCCATCACCGGATTGTTCAGATCCAGGTTCGGATACAGGTTGCCGAATTGGATATTCGTCGGCGCTTTGGCCGTCGGGCTCGGGCTTACGCTCGAACTCGGGCTTGTGCTGGCCCCTCCTGACTTCGTATCGGTTTCCTTAGTCTTGTCTCCGCTGCTGCAGCCGGCCAGCGCCGTAACGGCCAGCGAGGCGCTCAGAAAGTAAGCGACTGTTTTTTTCATAGTCCCACCCTTTCGTCTCTTGTATTATATCATCCGGAATTTCCGGTAGATATCGTAAAATCGCTATTCTTTAACGGCGCCGAGCGTCATGCCTTTGATAAAGTATTTCTGCATGAACGGGTATACGAGCAGAATCGGTACGGTTACCACAATCGTCATCGTCGCACGAATCGACTCCGGCGTCGTCATCCGCATCATCTCCGGATCGATCGAATCCATATTGCCGGCGCTAATCTGATCGGTAGACTGCATCAGTATTTTCATAAGCTCATATTGCAGCAAGGACAAGCTCTCTCTCGTATTGAACAAGAAGTTGTCCATCCACGCGTTCCAGTGGCCGACGGAAACGAACAGCGAGATCGTCGCGATAACCGGCAAGCTGATCGGCACCACGACCCGGGACAGCACTTGAAACTCGCTCGCGCCCTCCAGTCTGGCCGATTCGATAAGCCCCTTGGGAAGCTCGTCGAAGAAGCTGCGCATGATCATTACGTTGAAGGCGCCGATCAAGCCGGGAATGATGTAGACAAGGAAAGTGTTCGTCAGTCCCAGATTCTTGATGAGCAAATAATAAGGAATCAGTCCCCCGTTGACGTACATGCTGACGACGATGATCGTATTCAGCGTTTTGCGGAGCACGTACTCTCTCCGGCTGAGCGCATAGGACACCATGATCGTGGCAATCAGCGACAGCCCTGTCCCGATCAGCGTTCGGGCTACCGAAAGACTGACCGAAGAAAACAGCCGCTGGTTCTGAAAAATAAGAACGTAATTGTCGAACGTGAACTTCCGGGGAAGCAGATAAATGCCTCCCTTTACCGTATCGATCGATTGATTGAGCGAGATGGCCAGCAGATTCAAGAACGGATACAGCGTGGCCGCCGCCAATAGCGACAGCGCCACAAAATTGATCGCGTGAAAGGAAGCGCCGCCCCAGGTTAATTTTTCTCTCATCGTGTGTCCCCCCCTTACCCGCAGCTTACAGAACATGGGACTGCCCCAGTCTTTTGGCCAGCTGATTGACGCCGAGCACCAGAATGATGCTGACCATCGATTTGAACATGCTGATCGCCACGCCGTAAGAATAATCCCCCAGCTTAAGCGCATAATCGAGCGCATACAGATCGAGTACCTTCGAATATTCGATGACCAAGGAGTTGCCGAGCAGCATCTGGGATTCGTATCCGGTCGAGATCAGATGCCCGACGGCCAGAATGAGCAGCATGGTCGCGGTTGGCAGCAAGGAGGGGAACGAAATATACAGCATTTTCTTAAACCGGCCCGCTCCGTCGACATCCGCCGCTTCGTACAATTCGGGATTGACCCCGGAAAGCACCGCCAAATAAATGATCGTGCTCCACCCGAGCTCCTTCCATAAGCTGGCCAACGTATGGATCACCCAGAACCATTTTTCCTTGGACAGGAAATAAATCGGCTCCTTGATCACGCCCAAGGACTGCAGCAGCTCGTTGAGCGGACCGTAATCGGGGGAAAGCAGGAAAATCATAATGTTGGAAATCACGACCCACGATACGAAATGCGGAATGTAGGCGATCGTCTGAACCGTCCGCTTAAATAAGGTAAACCGGACTTCATTCAGAAGCAGTGCGAGCAGAATCGCGCATACGAAGCCGGACACCAGGCTCATCACGCTCATCGCCAACGTATTGCGCAGGGCGTTGTAAAACTGATCGTCCTTGAACAGCTCGGCGAACTGAGCGAAGCCTACGAAAGGGCTTCCAAAAATACCTTTCGGTATGGAGTATTTCTGGAACGCCATAATCCAGCCCCATAAGGGCAAGTAGCCGAATACGATCAACACGCCCACGAAAGGGACGGACATCAATACCAGCTGATATTGAGAAATTAACTTTCGGAAACCGCTCGTCTTGCGCCTCGGCGTTTCCATCTTCGCCGCTCTGATGTTGCTGACTTGGCTGTCTATTGTTCTCCCTCCCAAAACGTTCCGATACATAAAGTATATAAAGAGACCATTGCCGCTCCTATCCGGGAACGTTCAGGAGAACACCGGAGAAAATTCAGGAATATAAAAAAACAATCATTAACGCCGGAGCGCCAATGATTGTTCGGTATCGGTTATTTCGTCATTTTCCCCTGCCAGGACATGATGCCGCCCTGCAAATGCGATAGCTCTTGATAGCCGTTCTTGCGGAGGATTTTGGCCGCCTGCTTGCTCCTCATCCCGCTCCGGCAGTACAAATAAATGCTTTGATCCCGCGGGATGTCCGCCATTCTTCCTTTTATCTGGGACAGCGGAACGTTGATCGCCCCCGGAATCATGCCCTGCTTCACTTCCATCTGCTCCCTGACGTCAATCAGGACGCGATTGCGGTTCGATTGCAGCTCCTGTGCGAATCGATCGGCCGTCAGGTTTTTCAAGTCCTTCACTCCGGCAAATCGCGAATACAGCAGCCAGATTACGAGCCCCAGGACGATTATAGTAATGACGGTATTCATCATGAACCTCTTTTCTAGCGGCTTTTCACCAGCAGCTCGACCGCTTGCTTGACGACCTTGCTGGAATCCCGGCCGGCTTCCTTCTCTTCGAGAATGCATTGCTCCAGGTTAACGGCGACAATGTAGGCGATCGCCTTATCGGCCGCGCTGCGGACCGCGGAAATTTGACTGACCACGTCCTTGCAGTCTTGACCTTCCTCCATCATCTTCAGAACGCCTCGTATTTGGCCTTCCATGCGCTTTAATCTCTTCTTCACATCGTCATCGTAGTTCATGCAAGCCTTCCTTTCACGAATACCGGTATAGGTATATTATTGCCGATACGGCGGTCGGACACAACAGGAAGGCGTGCGGTTGAGCTAGATGAATAAATTCACCTTGGCATCCGCCGCGTCGCCCAAATAGGCAGCAACCCCTGCGTATTCGATGCCGTCCAGCAACTCCTCCTGCTGCAGCCCCAGCAAATCCATCGTCATCGTGCAGGCTACTAATTTCACGCCCTGCTCCTGCGCCAGCTCGATGAGCTGCGGAAGCGTAAGCGCGTTATGCTTTTTCATCACATGCTTGATCATCTTGGGACCCATACCGCCGAATTGCATTTTGGAGAGTCCCAGCTTGTTCGCGCCCCTCGGCATCATTTTGGCGAACATGCCTTCCAGCCAGCCCTTTTTAACGGGAACCGGTTCGTCCTTGCGAAGCGCGTTCAATCCCCAAAAGGTAAAGAAGATCGTTACTTCATGATCGTAAGCGGCCGCTCCGTTGGCTATGATGAATGCCGCGATCGCTTTGTCCAGATCCCCGCTAAACAGCACGATTGTCGTCTTCTGTTTGTTCTCCATGTACGCCACCTTTTTATCGTTTGATACATATACCCGCATGGGTATTGAATGAACCAAAAAAAATTTAAGACCCTTTCCTGACGATAAACGTAAACACGCCGTCCGCTTCCTTCGCCTCGACCAGCTCATGCTTCGTTTGTTTCACCCATGCCTGAAAATCGTTCATGGACCCTTTATCCGTCGTCTGCAGCTCCATGAGCTGTCCCGGCTCGAGCGAGTCGATCCCTTTCTTCGCTTTGACGATCGGCATCGGGCAAGCGAGTCCTTTGGCGTCCACAATCAGGTTAGCCATATCATTTCCCTCCTCTTACTCTTGATCAGTGATGGTGAATCGCACAACGGTTCGGTCCGATTTCGAGCTCCGCCGCGCGTTCCGGCTCTACCCGAAGCTCGCCGCGGTTGATCGCAACAATCTCTTCGAAGTTCGGCGGCTTCTCCGATGAAGCGGCGTCCGCTGCCTGCTCGATGAATATGTCCCGGTCCGCGTTCTGCATTATCTCGTTGTTTTGGCGGATTTGGCCGAGCGCAGCCCCGACGATTCCGTCAGCGCCGATTTCCGATGCATCCGCATAATGGGCCGGCAGCACCTTAACATCGTCGGACAAGGCGTCTATTTTGGTGAAAACGGTGTGGTACAGATCCTCCGCCCATTCCTTCGCTTTTCCGCCAAGATCGGGACGCCCCAAACCGCCGACGAAGATCGTGTCCCCCGACATCAACAGCTTGTTGTTCAGAAGAAACGACGTGGAACCGGGCGTATGGCCGGGAGTAGGAATGGCCAGTACCTCGACCTCCGCTTGACCGAACCGGATCGTGCCATGATTCTCGAGAGGCTCGAACGGCAAATGCGTCCCTTGCGCTTCACCGGACGAAATGTAGTAAGTCGCCCCGGTCGCGGAAGCCAATTCCGGGCCGCCCGATATATGATCGGCATGCAAGTGAGAATCGACGATATGCTCGATCTTGAAGCCGCGCTGCTCGGCGAGCGCCATGTAGAATTCGATTTGGCGGCTCGGGTCGACGATCATCGCCTTTCCTTCCGAGATGACGGCATAGGACAAGCAGCCCTTGGACAGACGATTGATTTGCAGCAGCTCCACCCGTTCATCCCGGGCAACAGTCGCAGCATGGTAAAATTGGCTCCACGCCAGCATCCCTCCATCGAGCACGGAGGACTTGAAGCCTTTCTCCGCGAGCAGTTCGGCAACGAACATCGCCGATCCGCCCTTGGCGCAAACGACGGTCATCTCTTCCTCGCGCGGCAGATCCTTGAAGCTGGCTTCATCCTCTTCCAGAAAATCAAAATAAGGGATGTTGATCGATCGGACCGTCTTCCCATCTATTTTCCAACCGGCATACTCCTCCGTATTGCGAACGTCCAAAATCCAAACGTCTTTGCCGTCGTTCATTCTAGCGTGCAGCGTTTCTGCGGTAATGAGCGGTATCGTTGACACGGTTGTTTTCCTCCTTTGCGGGTAAACGGCCTGAGAAAGGGAAACCTATTCCTCAACCGCTCCATGGTTCCATTGCGACATACCGGGCGTTACATTGATAACGCTTGTGAAGCCCTTCTCATCCATGAGCCGGCAGGCCTCGTCGCTTCGGTTCCCGGTACGACATACGACATAATAAGTGAGTTGCGGATCGAGCTCCGCCAGCTTTCCTTCCAGCTCTCCGAGAGGGATGGATTCCGCTCCGGCAATATGGCCGAAGGCGTACTCGGCAGGCTCCCGGACATCGATCAGCCGAAGCTTCTCGCCTGATGCCAGTTTCTTTTGCAGGTTGTCATTGGCAATCGTATGCGGGAAATTCAGCTCGGCCTTCGTCTCGGATGCTTCCGCTTTGCGGATAAAGTGACGGTAGAGGCCGCCCTCTTCTTTTAGCCCCACATACTGATGTCCGGTCCGGTTTGCCCAGCTTTTCAAATCCGCTACCGATCCTTTATCCGTCGCTCGAATCTCCAATACTTGACCGGGATGCATCTCGTCCATCGTTTTTTTGGTGCGAACGACCGGAAGCGGACATGCTTGTCCCTCGCACGCCAATGTCCGATCCGCCTGTAAAGTGTTCATCCTATCCTTCCTCCCCATATATCGTGTCTGCCGTTACTTCCCGTAATCTACCTTGCCCGGCCAGCTCGACATCCCTCCGGCCATATTGCTTACGCGGTACCCAAGCGGAGCCAAATATTCGCAGGCCATTCCGCTTCGGTTGCCGCTGCGGCATACGACGATCGTTTCCGCCTTCGGGTCAAGCTCGTTAAGCGCGCGGGCGATTTGCCCAAGGGGAATATGCTTGGCGCCGGGAATATGCCCGGACTCCCACTCTTCCTGCTCGCGTACGTCCAGTATCGTCACCGGGTCGTTTCTGCCGATGCGATCGAGCGCTTGCTGCGGCAATAGTTCACTAAATGATTTGGCACTCATTTGGCCATCCTCCTACCTAAGACTGGATTCATGTTCTCTACAAGCCAACCTAGGCAATTGCGCCGAACCGAAAAGGGACGAAACCCCCGACCATATACCCTATGGGGTATATAAGTTTGCAAAAAAAATACACACCTACATGGAAAATCCTTAATCGTTTCTAAGAATTTTCGTTTCGGGACTAGGATTTCCTTAGTCGTCCTTGTTTCTCCCTGCCGGTTAACCATTTATACATATACCCGTATAGGTATGTGAACACTATAATAAAAAAATATTCCGTCGTCAACCTTTTACAGCATGCATTTTTCTCCTTCCCTTCCTCAAAGCAGAAAATCTCCCTCTACGTATGCCACCAACCGGCTAAGGAATGCAAGCAGCATTGTCGCCAATTATTCGTCTTCCAACGAATAGTACGCTTTTCATCCCGCACGCTCCAATCCCGCAGCTTCGTTTGCAGAGTGCATTTTAACGATTCTTAAACTTGATCGATTATGATGGGGGTGTTTGATGAAACAAGTCGAGAATTAGGAGAGTCGTTCATGCAGACGTTCAAGTACAATTTCGAAACCAACTGGAAACTGGAAACGGATATCGACAAGGCTTGGGGATTGATCAGCTCATTCACATATGGCGACTGGTGGCCCGGCGTCAGCTCGGATCGGGTCTACGAGAGCGGCGATCCGAACAAAATCGGCGACCGGTACCGATATGTATTCCGTACGAAGCTTCCCTATCAATTGGCTTTCGTAGCGGAGGTCGTCAGACGAGAAGAGCCGCATGCGATGGAAATCCGCGCACACGGCGAGCTTGAGGGCAGAGGCGTCTGGCAGCTGACGCAGGAAGGCCGGATCACGCATATCCGATATATTTGGCAGGTCAATACGAACAAGAAGTGGATGGATCGGTTGGCACCGGTTCTGAGGCCCATGTTCGTCTGGAATCACGATCAAGTGATGGACGCAGGCGCCAAAGGGCTTGCCGGCGCCTTGGGCGTCAAGCTTGTCAGTTATTAAGACGATTCACTACCTCATAATGCTGCCACTCGGCAGGGAGCAGACGGTTGTAAGGGTATTTCAAATACCGGTCGTCGATCAGCAAAAGCGTACCGCGGTCCGTCAGATTTCGCTCCAAGCATAGCTGGGGCAAGCCGACGCCCACGACGGCAACGCCGGTCAGCCGGTCGCCGACCAAGTCGATCCCCTCGGAGAAAATACCGCCCATTACGGCGAAGCCGACAAGCGGTTTGTCGTTCCCCGCCTGAAACCGCTGCAGGAAGCTCTCCCGCTCCTCCTCCGGCATCGCCGTCTGCTGCACGATCGTATCGACGTTCTCCGCTCCCTCCAGACTCATGAATTGCTCGTAGACGCTGTTCATATAGTCATAGGAAGGGAAGAAGGTGAAATAATTCCCGGGCTTTGCCGTGACGGCACGCAGGATGTGGAGCGCGATCGGCCCCTTGGTCCGGTCCCGGTCCTGGTAGCGCGTCGATAACGGGACAAGCTCTACGTTCAGCTGATCGCCCGAGAACGGAGACGGAATGGACACCGAGTAATCGTCTTCCTTTTCTCCTCCCAGCATGTCCATGAAATAGCCGAGAGGGGACAAAGTAGCGGAGAAAAACACCTGCGACCGGTAACCTTTGCCCATTTGCTTCAGCAGATGGGATGGGTCGAGGCACATCAGCTTGATCCGGAAGCCGTCCCTCGTATCCTCCGTATAGGTCACATACCGTTCGTCGTACAGCTTGGCGATGCGGATGAAGCTCTGGGCGGCAAAATACGTGTCCAGCAACTGCTGGCTATCCGTTCCCGCTGCCTGCGGGATCGCCGAAAGATAGCGCTCCGCTTGAGCCGCGAACGCCTCCAGCAGCGTGATCAGCTCGTCGGGCCGCTCCGGCGTTGCGGTCGCTTGGCGGCTTCCCGCCTGCTTTCGCAAGTCGATCAAATGCTTATTGATCTTTTTCGCCTCCTCATGAAGAGCCGACTGAACGGATTTGTACTCGCGCTGAACCGCCAGAAAAGCGGACTTGTCCAGCTCGCTCGAATACATCTCCCGCGCCCGGTCCACCAGATTGTGAGCTTCATCGATCAGCAAGGCGGTCCGGCGCTTACGCTCCTCGAACAGCCGCTTCAAGCTTACGCGTGGATCGAATGCGTAGTTGTAATCGCAAATGACCGCATCCGCCGCATACGCGGCATCGAGGGCGAATTCGAACGGACAGACGGTATGCTTGCGCGCATAGCTCTCGATGACGGGCCTCGTCATAATCGTTTCATTCGCCAGCATATCGAGCAGCGCCCCGTTAATCCGGTCATAGTAACCGTCCGCGAATGGGCAATGCTCCTTCGCGCAGCGCATTTCCTCTTGAAAGCAAACCTTTTCCTTGGCCGTCAGCGTAACGGTATGCACGTGAAGACCTTTGGAACGAAGCAGCGCGAATGCCTCTTCCGCCGCGGTTCTGACGATCGTTTTGGCCGTAAGATAGAAGAGCTGCTGGATCAGCTCTTCCCCCATCGCCTTTACGGCGGGAAAAAGGGTCGATATCGTCTTCCCCGTGCCGGTCGGCGCTTTGGCAAACAGCTTGCGTCCGTCCGCAATCGATTTGTAAACCGTGCCCGCGAATTTACGCTGGCCTTCGCGATACGAATCGAACGGAAAAGGCAGCGCCTTGATGCTTGCCGTCCGTTTTTGCTCGTGCTCATGCTTGAGCTGCGCATACGGGGCATAGATTTCCGCAACCCGGAGCACGAACCGCTCGAGCTCCTCGAACGATACGTCCTCTGCGAAGCGCTTCTGCTCCTCCGTGTCCACCTGCACATAGGTGAGCTGCACGCGCATCCGGCTTCGCTCGTGCGCTTTGGCGTACATGTAGGCGTAGCATTTGGCTTGCGCCCAGTGAACGGGGTATGTGTCCTCCTCGATATAAGACAAGTCGCCGGAGGTCGACTTGATTTCGTCCACGGTGACGTCCTCGCCCTCGAACAGCAGCCCGTCGCATCTTCCTTCGATCGCAAATAGCATGCCGCCCGCATCGATTTCCGTTCGCAGGAACACTTCCTTCTGATCCGTCTCGCCATAATGCTTCTGCACCTTCAAATGGGCTTTCGTGCCTTCGGTCAGCGCTTGAGCCGTCCGAAAGCCCGACTCGATGCTGCCGCCGCGAAACGCATATTCAACTAAGGTTCTCACCGAGATCGCTACCGTATGGGACATAAGCTCTCCTTTATAAACCAGACCGAACAGGGGTTCTTGTTTCCATTATACCAAAAAAAGAGACATTGCGGATTTTCGAGGCGCTATTTACGATCTAACGGCCAAATGAAACGGAATAACGGATTTGGAAGTTCTTATTCAACCGCCAGGCACCAGACCGGCAGACGGAACGGCATCATAACGCCCCCGAAATCCGCTATCGCTCCGAGCGAGCAAATAACCGGGCCAATCCGCTATCCCGATCGCATCACTCCAACCACCCCCCGCCCGCTCTCAAAAATACCTCCGCATAGGTTCCCCTAACGCTTAAGTAACGGATAGGCTGTTCCATACAAAAACAGCCCCGGCCGCTTGTGCCGGAGCTTGGATAACCGTTTATTTGGTAGCGATAATCATGAAGCGTTCCTCGTTCGTCCGAATGCCTTGATCCGTCTGGTTGTCAGCAACAAAGGTCTGGAGCGTTTCGAAGTCGTCCGGGTCCTCCCCAAAGCCGGGAACGATCGGGGTATGCGTCAGGAGGAAGATCAGATCCTCGCAGCTTTCATAGTAAACCGCCGCATCGTAGACAAAGGACTTGATGTCGGCGAAGCCCGCCTCCCGCAGCGCCGTCACGTTTTGCTTCAGCAGAGTGCCCGGCTCGGCGATCCCGTGTTGGCCTCTTCCGAACGCTTGCTTCATATTCCATTTATCCCGCTCGCTCACTTGCTGCGTCAGGAATACGCCATCCTCCGCCAGCACTCTGGCCGTCTCCTTCGCATCAAAGCCGCAATGCCGCGCGCACGCCACGTTGAAAAAATGCGCAGGGAACTCAAGCCTCCCGGCATCCATTTGCATGAAGCGCACATGGCGTTTGCCGAGCCGTTCCAGATTCGTTTTTGCCGTATCCACCATGGAGGACGAAAGGTCGACGCCTACCGCAAGCAGCGCCGCATCCGCGATCTGCAGCAGCTTTTCGCCCCCGCCGGTGCCGATATCGAGCAGCAAGTCCGACGGTTTGCACTTGCCCGCGACTTCTTCGTAAAAATCCCATGCGGCGCCTTCGGTTCTAACGTTCAGCTTACTGAAGTCCCAACCGTTCAGCCGCCCGATCTTATCGTAAAACTCCTTATAGGAGTGTAGATCCATTTTATTCGTCCGCCTTTCAAAATGAGGTAATCAGTCCCCCACCCGGCTACTTCGAACGTTATGGAACCGCATCCCCTTCCCCCCCCTTCCTTCAGCTTGATTCAGTATAGAGCCGATATCCGCACCGCCGCAAGGGAATGCTTGCTTGGAACGATTTTCTCCGTCAAATTTGGTAAAATGTTGCTAGACTGTACGGCGAGAGGAGCGTATGCTGTGACCGGCTATTTGCGGGGGGAGATTGCGAAAATGGCGAACGTAAACGCCGAAACGCTGCGGTACTACGAAAATCACGGACTTCTTCCAGCCCCGGCTCGATCCGAGGCCGGTTACCGCGTCTATTCGGAGGAGGTGCTGAACCGCATTGCGTTCATCAAGAACGCCAAGCTGTGCGGCTTCACGCTGAAGGAAATCCGGAAGGCACTGGCTAAGTCGGCAAGCGGAAGCATCGGCATTCCCGATTTCATCGCCGTCATCGAGCGGAAGGTCGGCTCCATCGACGCCGAGATCGACAAGCTGGAGCGGACGAAAGCGATGCTGGCGGGCTTAAAGGCAAATCTTCAGGCTGCAAGCAAGCATCCCGAAATAAAAGACGTGCTGCGCGAGCTCCATATGGAATCTTAGCTTGACCTTGTACCTTACTACAGGATTTACCCTATGCGTATCCACAGTGTAGGAGGTACCCGATATGGAACGAACGAATGCCGAACAGTTGGCGGCGATCAAGGGTTATTTAAGAAGCACGAGTAATCACGCAGGGAAAACGGTGGAGCAAATAAGGCGGGAAATGACTGAAGCGGCTGCCAAGCTGCCTGCGC
Source organism: Paenibacillus litoralis (assembly GCF_046244365.1). Classification (NCBI taxonomy): domain Bacteria; kingdom Bacillati; phylum Bacillota; class Bacilli; order Caryophanales; family Paenibacillaceae; genus Paenibacillus; species Paenibacillus litoralis. Next base: position 8,317,451 of record NZ_CP176395.1, read on the forward strand.
TTCCTCCCGATATGACGGTAAAACAGACGGCTATCGGGGCTTTACGCGGAGAATGGATCAGCATCGAAGAACGCCGGCCGGAGGACGGCAGGAAAGCGGTTCTTTATTTTCACGGCGGCGGCTTCGTCTCGGGTACTTGCGCGTTTTACCGGGAGCTTGCCGGAAGAATAGCGAAGGCAAGCGGCGTAGAAGTACTTACGTTCGAATACCGGCTGGCCCCGGAGCATCCGTACCCCGCCGCTAACGCAGACTGCTTGAACGCCTACCGCTGGCTGCTGGCAAACGGTTATGCCGCCCGCAATCTCGTCCTCGGAGGCGATTCCGTCGGGGGAAGCCTTGCGTTCATGACGCTGCTCTCTCTGCGGGATGCCGGAGAAGAACTGCCTGCAGGGGCCTTCCTGCTGTCTCCCCACGCTGATCTGGCGCATTTGGACGGCGAATCGTACCGGAGCCGCGCTGCGCTCGATCCGACCGGCAGCCTGGAGGGCAATCAAGCGATATTGGCTGCTTATTTAGGCGACTGGCAAGGGGAGCCCCCGGCTATTCTGTCGCCGCTCAAGATGGATTTGAGCGGCCTGCCTGCGCTTTTGATTCAAGCAGGGGATCAAGAGGTGCTGCTGAGCGATGCTACGAGGCTGGCCGCCAAAGCCGAAGCGGCAGGGGTAGAGGTAACTCTCGAGGTTTGGGAGCACATGTGGAGTGTATTCCAACTCCTTGCCTATATGCTGCCCGAAGCGCAGCAGGCGATCGCGAATATCGGGCATTTTGTGCGTGCCAGCCTTCAAGCGGGCAACTAAAGCACTCCCCGAACGGCCAAAAAGCCTCCAAGCCGCACGATGCGGAGTGGAGGCTTTGATTTGAGATGCATGAAAATAGGTTAATAGGGTTTAGCGCCGAGAAACCCATACAAACTTTGCGCACTGCTGAATCCCATGCACGCGATTCCCCCCGGCCGGATTGGAGATACCGAGGAAGCTACCCGAGTCATAGTTTTTCTAGCATTGGACGCAGCCTCCTATGTCGCGGGCACGTCCGTAAATGTGGATGGAGGTACTGGAGCAGCGCTTGTAGAAGCCGTTCGCTTTACAGTTTCCGTCTTTCACGCCCCTCGCCTAAGGCAAAAAAGGCTGCCCGGCTCTATGCAAAAAGAGTTAAAGGGGGCTGGTTACTCCTTCTATTCCGTTGGACGGAACGATAGTGCGCTATTTGCCGGTTTCTCTTTTTTTTATTATCCCGCTTCTTTTCGCGCACGGGTTCACACCGGACGCTCTATCGCAAACATCGCACCCAGCTTGGCGTACGTGCTGCCGGCCATGCGGCTGACCGGGTTTAGCGCGACGGGATCGATATGCCCGTCTTCATAAACGTCCTCGGCCAGATGGAAGCGAACGACGCGTCCGATCAGCAAATCGCAAGCGGGCCCGCTACCGGAGCCGCCAAGCGGAATCGCCTGCTCCAGCACGCATTCCATGCGGATTTTGGCTTCCTTCAGGCCGGGTACGGCTATCGCTTCGCTGGCAACCGGCGTAAAGCCCGCCCTTGTTACCTCGCTCTCGTCGGGAGGCAGAGCGGCGGCCGTTTCATTTACCCTCTCGACGATCGATTCGTCCGTGATATGAATGACGAACGCTCCGGCCTCGATCGCGTTTCTAGCCGTATCCTTCATCGCGCCTTGCTTCCGCTGGACGGACACCGAAAGCAAAGGGGGCGAAGCCGACACAATGGAAAAGTAACTGAACGGCGCCGCATTCAGAACGCCGTCCTTCGTAAGCGTCGTAACGAGCGCGATCGGCCTCGGGACGACGCTCCCGATCAGCAGCTTATAGTTGTCCCGCTCATTTTGAGCGGCCGGATCTATCGTGATCATGAGCATTCTCCTGTTCATGTGATCTTTCCTGTCGATACCCACGCGGAACGGTTACGCCAAATGCTCCCGATACCACGCAGCTGCTGCCTGTACTTCCGTTGCAGTCAGTTGGTGCCCGTGGCGTTCCCAGTGCACCGCCACCGAGGCCCCGGCTCCGCTTAGAAGTCCTTGAAGCTCCTCGGTTTCCCGAGCGGAACAGATCGGGTCGTTCTCTCCCGCACCGATGAAAATCGGGGTGCCGGACAAATCCGGAACCGCTATTCCCCGCCTTGGCACCATCGGATGATGAAGAATCGCTCCCTTCAAAGCGTTCTTGTAATGGAACAGCAAGCTGCCTGCAATATTGGCCCCGTTGGAATACCCGACGGCCACGACGTTGCTGCGGTCGAAGCCGTATTCGGCGGCTGCCTGATCGAGGAAATCGTTCACTTCCTTCGTGCGGAAAATCAAATCCTCCTCGTCGAATACGCCTTCCGCCAGTCTTCTGAAGAAACGGGGCATCCCGTTCTCCAGCACGTTGCCGCGTACGCTAAGCACGGCGGATTCCGGGGAAATCAGCTCGGCAAGCGGCAGCAGGTCGTGCTCCGTTCCTCCGGTACCGTGGAATAAGACTAAGGTCGGTGTGTCCGGACGGCCGCTCTCTTTGAAAATATGCTTCATTTCCGATTCCCCTCCAATACTCTCACTTCAATCGGCCGCAAATTGGCTTCGATCTCGGCACGGTTCGGCTCGAACCATTCCGGCAGCATCAATTTCTCGCCGAGCGATTCCGCCGGCTCGTCATTCGCGAAGCCCGGAGGATCCGTCGCGATCTCGAACAGAATGCCGCCGCTCTCGCGGAAGTAAATCGCATTGAAATATTGCCGGTCGATAATTTGCGTAGGCTGATAGCCGTACTGCGAAACGGCGCTCTGCCAATCCGCATGCTCGGCAAAATCTTTGGCGCGCCAAGCGATATGGTGAACGGTGCCTGCGCCGCCGCCGCCCCAGCCCATTGCTGCCAGCGGCACGTCGATGAGGTTGCCGATGTCGCCTGCGGCTTGGAGGCGCGCATACTCGCCGTTTTCCGCTATTTTTGCCAAGCCGAGCACTTGCTCCAGCACTTCGATCGTTTTTTGCGGGTTCACGCTGAACAGTACGGCACCGCCGAAGCCTTTGATCGCTTGGTCGGGCGTTATGCCGCCGAACGACCAGCTGCTGTTCGGTCCCTCCGCGCGTTCGACGAGCTCGAGGCGCAGTCCTTCGTTATCCGTAAACTGAAGGTAATCCTCGGAAAAGCGGCTCGTTTTCGCCGTTGCAATGCCGAAGCCTTCCAAGCGATTTTGCCAGAACGCCATCGAGCCCTGCGGGATGACATAAGTCGTGATGCCCACTTGGCCTCCCCCGATGCGTCCTTTGCGCGATTCCGGCCACGGGAAGAAGGTAATGATCGTTCCGGGACTTCCAGCCCCGTCGCCAAAGTACAAGTGGTACACTTCGGGAGCGTCGAAATTGATCGTTTTTTTGACAAGACGAAGACCGAGAACCCCTGCATAGAAATCGACGTTCGCCTGCGGATCGCTTGCAAAAGCCGTAATATGATGAATGCCTGCCGTTTGCATAGTCATGTAAAATGCCTCCTTATGATCGCTTATAAGTTTTTTTAAGTTGCCCTTACCTGCCGGTGTGCATTCGAGTCGTTGCCCGACTATTATCTTAGTTTAAATTATCTTTCATTTAAGATATATGGCGACAGAAAAGCCATTGCTATGGCTGCTGCTCTTCCGCGCCCTTACCCAGCTTTTTGAGCAGCTCGATGGCGGCTTGCTTTTCTTCCGGGGCGAGAGTCTTCGTCAGGCTGTGAATCGTTTGCGCATGATCGGGAAAAATACGATCGAAAAACGCGCTTCCTTCCGGCGTTATCTCCGCATAGATCACCCGTCTGTCTTCTAGGCAAGGGACCCGCTTCAACAGCCGCTTTTTCTCGAGCTTATCGATATTATACGTAATGCTGCCGCTCGTAATCAGAATCTTCTCCCCAATTTGCTGCAGAGGGATCTTCCCCTTCGTGTACAGCACCTCGAGTATCGTAAATTCGGACGGCGACAAGCCGTATTGCTTCATGTCTTTAACGGCTCGGTCCATGACCGCTCTGTACGCTTTGGACAGGACGACGAACAGTTTCAAGGATTCCCCTTGCGCATCGTCTAATTTCGTTTGCATTTGGCTGCACCTCCAAGGATAAACGGCGCTTTCGCCGATCCTCTCCTGCTATTTTGAACCTAAACGCCGAACGTATCCGGAATATACTCGATCGACCGCGAATATCCCTCCCTTAATCAAGCGTCAATGTTTTGGATTTGAGTATCTTGAATTAAAGATATATGATTTGCGCAGCAATGTCAAGCCTCTATTTTTATTTAAATAACGTAAAGCGCCCACCTCCGCTTCGGATGTGCGCTTCCCTAAGCTTTCCTCTTTTCCGCCCGCTTCCGTTTTCCCTGAAAAACCAGCGGATGATGCCTCAGCCAAATGCCGGCGTGTTCAACGTTTTGCCTTCTCCTCCTCCATAATCCCCTGACCGGCTCCCCGCTACCCCTTCTCGGCAACGAGGTGAACCCTCTTGTACTCGCCGGGCGTAATGCCCGTTACCTTTTTGAACATGCGCGTAAACGAATTGGCGTTCAAATAGCCGACTTGCTCGGCGATGTCCTGAATTCTTTGATCCGAATACAAGAGCAGATACTTCGCCTTCAGAATGCGCAGCTCGGTCAAATAGTCGGAGAAGTTGACGCCCGTTTTATCCTTAAAGTACGAAGAAAAGTAGTTGGCCGACATATTCAGCTTATCCGCCACCATTTCAAGCGAAAGATCCTCGTTATAATGCGTATGAATGTATTCCAGCATAAAATGCTTGATCGGATGCTGCCCTTCTTTTTGCTCCGCCAGCAGCTGGACGGCCTCCGTCAGAAGCCACTCGAAAAATTCCGCAAAGTGATCCGTGCCTGTGCACTCCTGAATGCGCTGATAGGGCGAGCTCAGATCGAAAACCGAGCTGATGTCCAGGTTCACCGCGATCATGTGCTTCAGCACCTTGCCCACGACTTCTTTGGCGAGCTCCATGTATTGATGGGCGGAAGCGTCCGCTTTCTCCATCTGCGCAAGCATTCTGGCAAGGATCCGGTGCGCGGAAACCGCATTGCCCGCCTGAATATACGTCAGGAACTCCTGTTCTTGGGCTGAAGTGAATCCGGCCGTATGCGGCTCAGGCAAAAGCTCCGTGATCGTTTGCGTCTCGCTCCTCAGCTTGCGCCGTTTGGCCATTTCGAGCGTTTGCTCGTAAGCGGCATTGAATGCGGTTGACGACCGCAGCACCGGGCTGTAAGCGATCGTAACGCTGATAGGCTTCCTCTCGTCGTCGAAGGCCTGCTTGAGCTGGTTAATCGCATCCGCAAGCTCCTCCAGCTGCTGCTCTTCGGCAAATATCAACGTGAGGATATGATCCTTCTCCGTTTGCAGCGTCACCGAATCCGGAAAGCGGCCCGCCAGCGCCGCCCCGATGAATTCGTGGATATAGGACACGGCCCCGTCCTGCTCCAAACTGGACAGCTCGCGGAATTCGCGGGTCATCGTCAAATGAAACAGAACGAGATAGAACGGCTTATTGTTCGTCTCCTGTCCTTCCGCCGGCTTGCTGTAAATATTTTTGAGCTTATACATGTAATCCAGCTGACGAAGCTGCGACCGCTTCCGGTCCAGGTCCACGTTGATTTCCTGATTCGTTTTGATGATGCTTTTGATTTCTTCATAAATGAAGTTGTATTCCTCGATCTTGCTCTTCCAATGGTTGTTCGGGTTGAACCGGCGAATGGCGGCGATCATCTGCTGAACCGGCGTGTTGAATTTCAGGCTCATGATAATGGAGATCAGGACGCTGAGCAGAAGCGCACCCGCAAGCACCATAATCAGAATGAAATTGAGCCGCGACACCTGCTTCGTAATATTCTCAAGCGGAACGACCGTTAGATAGGTAAGCCCCGTAAGCGCCCCTTTCTTATAGAAATAAAGCTGGTTATTCTGCTTGATATAGGATTCGCTGCCGGTAAGCCGGCCCAGAATTTCGGCTGGAACGGCTTCGGAGCCTGACCCGAACACCTGCTGGTTCAAGGCGTCGAACATATAGAACTGATTCTGATTGGAGTTGCGGTAGGCGAGGTACATTTTCTCGGGCTCGAGCAGAGCCGTAATATAAAGCTCACTGTAAATATCGTTTTTCAGTACAATGGGAATTAAGGAGGCGACGCTCCGATTGCTGTAGTTGTCCATGAATACGGCTTCCTTAAACACCTTGAGCTGGTAAGACTCCTGGAACTGCTTCCTCCAAAATGAATAATCGTAGCTCGGACTGCTGTAGTTTTTGGTGAAAAATTGCGTCGCGTCGCTCGGGCCGTTCTTGTCGATCAGAAGTGAGGGATTATGAAAATGCAAAAGAATATTGTTCAAATACATTTGATCGTTGGACAAGATGTTCTTCACTTCGTCGACGACCCGGTTCACCGTATCGAAGTATTTGCTCATCCCGAGGTCGTTTAGCACGATGACCTTCTCGTCAAAATAAAGCCGAACAACCGCCCCTTGGATCATCCGAATATGATTTTCATACCGTTCTACGGTGTTGTTCAGGTTCTGCTGATTGTTATTGATAATCTCCCGCTGGATATTGCGGTTGAAGAAGGAGTAGGAGAACAAATGGAACGAGAGCACGAGTACGATGACGCAAATAAAGCCGGTCAGCAGCTTAAAGAACAGCGTATTTTTACCGAATGTAAAAGGAAGCGGTTTCAACACGGAGCAGCACCAGCCTTTTTCTTAAGTCTCCTCCCCATTGTAGCACAGCGTCTGTAAGCGGTCAGCGACCCGGAATATTCACTTTCTCCGAATCTATTCCGGTTTACACATTCCCCCATTCCGGCTTCTATTCGGAGAAATTGAAGCTGTTCGCCCCTCCGCCGTTCCGTTAAGGTAAAGCCACAGCACGACGAACACGAAGACAGGACGGAAGGAGGCGCAATCGGCCAAAATGTAAGCGGTTCACATGTGCATCTCTATACGAAACGAGGAGGGTGTCAATCCAATGAAACGCACAAGCATGGCAGCCGCAGCTTCGATGCTGTTCGCTGCAACGGTCCTGTCCGCCTGCAGCTCCGCTAAAGAAAACGAACCCGCTGCATCGGTTCAACCCAAAGAATCGGCGGCAGTCAAGACGACTTCCGGCAAATACGATCCGCCCATCGAGCTGACATCCGTGAACTTCACCTACGGCTCTTCCACCAAGTTCGGTCCCGGCGACGATATGAACAACAATCCTTGGACGCGCCATTTGAAGGACACGCTCGGCATTTCGGTCAAAACGCTGTGGGAGGTGCCTTCCGCCGAGCTAGAGCAGAAGACGAACTTGTTGATCGCTTCCGGCGACATACCGAACTTTTTCTTGGCCACGGCCACCCAACTGGTTCAGCTGGAGAAAGCCAATCTTATCGAGGATATGACGAACGTATATAAACAGCAGGCCCCGGAGAACGTCAGGCAGGTAGTCGAGCAAGCCGGTAAGGATGTTGTAGACGCCGCTACCATTAAAGGCAAGCTCATGGGGATCCCTTTCACAGGGGTCGCCAAAGAATCGGTGCCCTTGCTATGGGTCCGCGACGATTGGATGAAGAAGCTTAATCTCCCGGAGCCCAAAACGATGCAGGACGTTCTCGCCATCTCGGACGCCTTCACCACCAAAGATCCGGACGGGAACGGCAAGAACGACACCTTCGGTTTGGCGCTGGATAAAGATTTCGGCCTCGCCGCAGGCTTCCTTAACGCTTACCATGCGTACAGAGGAATCTGGGTAAAAGACAAGAACGGACAGCTCGCTTACGGCAGCGTTCTTCCGGAGATGAAAGCCGCCCTCGCCAAGCTTCAAGAGATGTATAAGAACGCGCAGCTGGATAAGGAATTCGGCGTGAAAAACTCGGCTAAAGTGAACGAGGACATAGGCAGCGGCAAGGTAGGCATGATGTACAGCAGCTTGACCGCGGGCATCGCCCCGTTGGCCGGTTTGACCAAAGACGCCGTATGGAAACCTTATCCCGCTCCGTCGGCCGACTCGCAGCCTGCGCTTTTGCAGCATCCGCTCAATACGTTCTACGGGTTCTGGGTCGTCAAGAAGGGCACCAAAAATCCGGAAGCCGTCTTGAAAATGGCGGACGAATGGATCAAATTGTTCTATTTGAATACATCGGACGATCTGTTCAAAAAATTCAACGCCGACGGCAGCATCTCCTACTGGATGAATTCCCCGGTCAAAATGTACAAATCGTTCAAAAACGCGGAAATTTACACGCATTTGGAGCCGATTCTGAAAAGCGGCAAAAAGCCGGACGCCGATCAACTGGCCAAGCTGACGCCGGAAGAACGGCAGGAATACGACTATATCCAGAAGTACAAGGAAGGCGACAAGAGCTTATGGGGCTGGGCTTCGCGCAGCGAAATCGGCGGCTCGGGGAGCATCGTCAACCAGTACATCAAGAACAATCAGTTTATGCCGAACTTGTTTACAGCTCCTCCCACGCCAGCCATGGTCCAGAAGAACGCGAACCTCCAGAAGACGGAGCTTGAAGTGTTCACCAAAATCGTACTTGGCGAATCCATCGATCTGTTCGATCAATTCGTAAGCGACTGGAAGAAGCTTGGCGGCGACGAGATTACGAAAGAAGTGAACGACTGGTATAAGAACAAATGACGAAAGGGAGCTTAGTCTCCCTTTCCCTTTGAATCGGAGGATCTGGTTATGCTGAAAACCTTCAAGATGGAGATGCCGCTGCACCTCATGATTTGGCCGGGATTATTCCTTGTTCTCCTGTATCATTATGGCCCTATGGTCGGCATAGCCATGGCTTTCCAAAATTACATCCCTACGATGGGAATTCGCGGATCGGAATGGGTAGGGCTCGACAATTTCAAATATATGTTCAGTCTCCCCGATACCTTGGTCGTATTGCGGAACACGCTCGCCATTTCCACAATGAAAATTGCAGCCGGCCTCCTTGTGCCCATCACGATGGCTTTGCTCATAAATGAAGTGCGGATCAAATCGTTCAAGCGGTCCGTGCAAACGATGATTTACCTGCCCCATTTCTTATCCTGGGTCATTGCCGGCGGCATCCTGATCGATATTCTCTCGCCTTCCCAAGGAATCGTCAATCACATCCTGTCTGCGCTGGGCATCGAACCGATCTATTTCCTCGGCGACAAAAGCTGGTTCCGGTACGTGCTGGTCGTCTCCAACGAATGGAAGGAATTCGGCTTCAGCACGATCGTCTATTTGGCCGCCTTGACCGGCATCGATCCGTCCCAATACGAGGCGGCAACTATGGACGGCGCGAACCGTTGGCGGCAAACGTGGCACGTTTCGCTTCCCGGTATGCGGCCGATCATTTTCCTGCTCATGACGCTAAGCCTCGGCAATGTGCTGAATGCGGGCTTCGAGCAGGTGTTCATCCTGTACAGCCCTCAAGTATATGAGACCGGCGATATTATCGACACGATGGTATACCGCATGGGCCTCGTTCAGCTGCAGTACAGCATGGCCGCCACCGTCGGATTGTTTAAATCGGTCGTTTCTTTGGTGCTCGTCAGCTTGTCCTATTGGCTGGCTTACCGTTTCGCTAAATACCGCATCTTCTGAGGAGAAAGGAGGGGAATCGTATGGTCGAAAAACCGACTGTGTCAAGAAAGGCGTTCGTTGCGCTAAATTATACGGCATTAGCCGTCCTCTCTCTTCTATGCTTGCTTCCGCTCGTCCATATGCTGGCGATCTCCCTTAGCTCCAGCACGGCGGCGGGGGCGGGAGCGGTTAAGCTGTGGCCGGTGGAGTTCAACACGAAGGCCTATCAATACGTGCTGCAGAAGGATCAGTTTCTGGACTCGCTGCTCATCTCCGTGAAGAGGGTGCTGCTCGGCACCTCCCTGAATCTCTTGCTGATCGTGCTTTGCGCTTATCCGCTGTCGAAAGAAATCAAAGCTTTCAAGCTCCGTACCGTATACGTCTGGCTCTTCTTCATTACCATCCTGTTCGGCGGCGGGCTCATCCCGACCTATATGGTCATTCAGAGCACGGGTCTGCTTAATTCCATCTGGGCGCTCATTATCCCCAATGCGGTTCCGGTATTCAGCGTCGTGCTAATGCTTAATTTCTTCCGGGGTCTTCCGCGGGAGCTGGAGGAATCGGCCTTTATCGACGGAGCCGGACATTTCACGATTCTATGGAAAATTTTCGTTCCGCTTTCCCTTCCCGCGCTTGCGACGCTTACGCTGTTCTCGATCGTCGGGCATTGGAACGCTTGGTTCGACGGCATCATCTACATGAACACGCCTGTCAAATACCCGCTTCAGAGCTACCTGCAGACCGCCGTCATCCAAGAGGATCTGGCCGCCATGTCGGTGAACGATCAGAAGCTGATCAAGGAACTCTCCAATAAAACGTTCCGAGCCGCCCAGCTCTTTCTGGGCGCATTGCCGGTCCTCCTCGTGTACCCGTTCCTTCAGCGTTTTTTCATTAGCGGTATCGTTATGGGAAGCGTTAAGGGCTAAAGTTCGGACAATGCCACACGATGCGACTTCCCGGATGCCTACAAAACCATGGAGACTTGTAAAGCTATGTCGACGCCCTGAGCACGTTCTCCGTTTCGCTGACCGCCTAACAACGGTCGATTCCGCTTTAAGCTTATACGGCACAAGATGACGAGGCTGCCCCCAAGGTCTGAACCAAGGCCTGAAGGGCGCCCTCGTCTTTTCACGGCTTGTTTGTCCGGCTGGCAACGGCATCTCTAAATATACTTTATATACCAAAATATTGACTAAGTAAGCAAATACGTCTACAATTAGAAGTATCGAAATCACTCGAAAAGATCCGGCTACTGCCGCCAACAATCTTTTGCGGCATTACCCTTAAGCATGCTGCGGAAGAGAAAGGTTCCCTTTCCTTCCGCTATTCTTTGTTTCAACCCTAAACGGAAAGGTGTATATCCCCTATGAACCCATATCGAATCTTACTGTACTATAAATATGTCCCGGTTCCCGAAGCCGAGGTCTTTGCAGCCGAACATCTCGAATATTGCAAGGAGCTTGGCATCAAAGGCCGCATTCTGATCGCCGACGAAGGCATTAACGGCACCTTGTCCGGCACGGTCGAGCAAACCGAACGCTATATGGCCGAAATGCGCAAGCATCCGCTGTTCGCCGACCTCGTCTTTAAGATCGACGAAAGCGAAAGCCACGCGTTCAAGAAGCTTTTCGTCCGTTACAAGCAAGAGCTGGTTACGCTGCGCTACCACAAGAAGCTTAATCCCGTCACCGACGGCGGGAAGCGGCTGCAGCCGAAGGAGTTCTACGACTACTTGCAGAGAGAAGACGTCATCGTTCTCGACGGAAGAAGCGATTACGAATATGACCTCGGCCACTTCCGCAATGCGATCAAGCCTGACTTGGATGCTTTCCGCGAGTTTCCGTCCTGGATTCAGGAGAATATGGCCGAGCACAAGGATAAGCCGATTCTGACTTACTGCACAGGCGGCATCCGCTGCGAAATGCTGACGGCGGTTCTGCGGGATCAAGGCTTTAAGGACGTATTCCAGCTGGATGGCGGGATCGTGACGTACGGCAAAGACCCCGAGGTGCAGGGCAGAGGCTTTGACGGAAACTGCTACGTATTCGACGAACGCATCTCGGTGCGGATCAATCAGACCGACGAGCATATTGTCGTCGGCGAATGCCATCACTGCGGCAAGCCCACCGAACGGTATATCAACTGCAAAGACGACACCTGCCACCATCAGCATCTGATCTGCGACGAATGCGAGACGATGTCCGGCGGCTACTGCTCGGCAGAATGCGAAAAGCACGATACGGCCGCTGCGGTTTAACCGCAGGCCTCTGCCCGCTCATAATCGGCAGCCTTCGGATATAAGCTTTAGCCTGGTCCAATAGAAAACAGCGACGGTAAAGGACGAGAAACTAATGTCCTGGATCGTCGCTGTTTTTGTTGCGGCATCGTTTCGTTAAAGCTCAATCATAGCCACGCTGCGGTATGATTGAAATGTTCATTGCCGCTATGCGGTTTCCGTTTCATTAAGAACCTAACCTACCACATCCTGCACGTTAGCTTAAAACCACTGCCAATCCGCAACTTTCTTCTAGCCTACTACTGCATTTTTCGAGTATACTCTCCCTATTTTCAGCGGACGGCCTCCCTTCATGATTTATCGCGGGGATCTTATGTTGTTCTACCGGAGTTTAAACCTGACACCAATCAGCCGAGTTCAAGCGTTACCAGCAGCCTGAAGCTCGGTACCGGCACAGCAGACCCCTCTTAAACTAACAATCCATGTAAGGTTATCCTACAAATCTAGTAACAAAATATCATTTCCATATTGACTCAAGTTGCACTTTTCCGCATAATGTGATAAATAGACGATAAAACGACATCGTGTGAGGAGTGCGGGAAAGTGAATCCAGAACAGCAGAATGAATTTGTGGATATTACGATTATCGGCGGGGGTCCTGCCGGAATGTTTGCCGCTTTCTATGCGGGCATGCGTCAAGCCAGCGCCAAAATCATCGAAAGCATGCCGCAGCTCGGCGGCCAGCTTGCCGCATTATACCCGGAGAAGTACATTTACGACGTGGCCGGCTTCCCTAAAGTAACGGCCCAGCAGCTCGTCAACAACCTGAAGGAGCAGATGGAGCACTTTCCCGTACAAGTGTGCCTCGAGGAAAAGGTGCAGCAGGTGATCAAGGTTGCCGAGCGGCATTTCGAGATCGTTACCGATAAAGGCACGCATTACAGCCGTGCCGTCATTATCACCGCCGGGGTCGGAGCCTTTGAACCAAGAAGGTTGGAGCTGCCCGAAGCCGCGCAATTCGAGAAGAAAAACCTTCACTATTTCGTAAACGACTTGACTGCATTCGCCGGGCAAAAGGTCGTCGTCAGCGGCGGCGGCGATTCCGCCGTTGACTGGGCGCTCATGCTCGAGCCTGTCGCCGAGCAGGTGACGCTGATCCACCGCCGGGACAAATTCCGGGCGCATGAGCATAGCGTCGAGAACCTGATGAACTCGAGCGTCGCCGTCGTCACGCCTGTCGATATCGAGAAGCTGCACGGCGATGACCTCATCAGCAAAGTATCGATTACGCACAGCAAAACGGGCGAAACCCGCGAGCTCGACTGCGACTCGCTGATCGTGAACTTCGGCTTCGTCTCCTCAATCGGCCCGATCGCCGAATGGGGACTCGAGATCGACAACGGCTCCATCGTCGTCGACTCCAGAATGGAGACGAACATTCCGGGCATTTTCGCGGCCGGTGACATCACGACCTATCCCGGCAAGCTAAAGCTGATCGCCGTCGGGTTCGGCGAAGCACCTACCGCCATCAACAACGCCAAAGTATACATCGACCCGTCAGCCAAGCTGTCCCCGGGCCACAGCAGCAACATGAAACGCTAAATCCCGATACCGCCGGAGTCTTGACCCGCTCCTGCGGTATTTTTACGTTCTAACGGAGGCGGGGCTAGCCGGATAACATTGCGGCTTGTTGTACAATGTACAACATAATTAGCCTTTTACACGTCCAAAGCTACCTGTTGTTGCAGAAAATGCAACAATTTTGCCCCTTATCCGGACCAGTCGCCCCTTTTCCGCTGATAATGTTGCATAATCTGCAACAAGAGGGGGACGAAGGACTCATTTCGCGCGAAGATGTTGTAAAACCTACAACATATTGGGTTATTAGAAAGGATAAAAAGGCCAATCCATTAGTTTGCTACGCCTCCGCATGAAATACCGCTACTTGGCCGCACAAGCTCCGTCAAGCGGCTTTGATTGTCCTATTTTGTTTGAAAGGATTCCCCCGCTCCATGAAGAATATGTTAGTTTAGGAGGTGCGGACATTGCATACGATTCCTGCTACTGGGCCAAATGAAACGCGAATACCGCAAAAAACACTGACGTTTAACGATGCATGGACGGAGTGGTTGAAGGGAAACAAGTTCCCGGTTGCTTTTTTCGGAGACAGTACGTTCGACGGCGCGAATACGACCGATTGGACGGCCAACACCGTGGGAGCGGACAACCGATCGCCAAACGCTTTTTCGATGAAATTGGAGGAGCTGCTTCGGCGGGCTGCAAACAATGAGGAATTGCGCATCTATAACGCCGGCTTTAGCGGGCAAACGGCAAGATGGGCCGTAACCGTTATAGAGGAGCAGTTTGGCGAAGCTTCCGCTTATCACGATACTCGAATGATCGGCATCGGATTCGGCATCAACGACCGGCTGCACTACGCTAGCGAAAAAGAATATAGGGACGGATTCAAGGGCTTTATCGAACAAATCATTCACTGGTGTTACTCCAAAAATATTCAGCCGTTCCTGCTGACCACCCAAGCGTCCGTAGAGCCGGGCGTACTGACGAAATACGCCGATTCGTACCCGTTGAGGACGAGCGAGCATATCGATTCCGTAGCCAATGAAGTGAAGAGGGAGCTGGCGGGGAAATATGGCCTGCAGCTCATCGATATGAACCGCTACACGGAAAGATTTCTGCTCTACTCCTCAGTCAGCACCCGACACATCATTTCGGATCGGCTGCATTTTGGAGACATTGGCCACCAGTACGAAGCGGATGTGCTTTTTTCCCGCTTGTGTCCTCGTACGATCGTCGCCGACGGCTACACCAAAATCGACTATTCCAGTCAAAAAATCAAAGATAGCGTGCCGGAGGACTGGCTGTCGATGCCCGACGAGCCGACGGACAGCTTCAAGGTTTACGTCGATTATACGAAGCCGGATACGGCGGACATGATCATCATGTCGGCGTGGGTGTTCGTTGACGCCAAGCGTAAGCTAACATTGAAGGCATACAAAGGAAGCTCGCCGGATACCTATGTCCGTCTAAACGGCGCGATCCACCGGTTAACGGATGCGGAAACGATCCTCGGTCAGTTGGATTTAGGCCTGTACAAGCTGGAAGTATTCACAGGAGCATCCGCTAAAGCGGATTTCAAAGGCTTCCTATTGGAGTAGCCGTGGCAGCACGGAAGCGCTAAATCCAAACAAAAAAGACTATCGCCAAGCAGCGTAAAGCTGCTGAAGCGATAGTCTTTTTTACGAAGCCGTGGGCCTTTAGCTGCCTTTTCCTATCTCCTCCTGCCCGATCGAGCAAGAGGTCTATCGGAACAATGAACAGCTTGCGGGATTATTGTCTTGAAAAAATAAAGTATTAGACTGGATGTATTGAATTCGTGCGGTGTTTCGAATTGCAAAACCGTCAGGCTCTGAAAAATGAGTATTAGACTGACCCCTAGAAACGGAACAGCAGCAGTCATGGACGTGAAAATAAAGTCCTTGACTGCTGCTGTTTTGTTGAACTAACGTTTCCCGTTAGCGGAATAATTAGGGTTGCCATATTTCCCACGTGTTTCCGTCGGGGTCAGCGAACGTTACATTTGGACCGCAAGTTACCCGCTCGCCTATAATGTTAACTCCGTTTTCTTTAAAACGTTCGAAAAGTTCTTGGATATGAGGAGTGACGAAACAACCCACTGCATGTCGTTCACCGATTTCCCATGTTCCTGTAAATCCGAGACGACCACCTTCTGCCCCTGATTCTCTTAGGAACAAAGCAGGAATCGACCCTGTAGCAGCGTCCTGAGGGAGACCTTCAGCATCGAGAAATCTCAAAATCGCCATTTCCATCCCGGGCTCAACAGGATGGATGTTTGACGGTTGGCATCCTAAATTTTTCTGATACCATTTCACGGACTCGTAGACGTTACTCACAGGGACGTAAAGACATGTCATTCCTGTAATGTCGCGCACTCTTTTCTCTACCATAGTTTCTTCATTTTGCGGCACACCCATTTCCCCTTCCAAAAATGTTAAATAAACCATAATTGTATTTCAATCTCCTTTATTCCATTTTAACTTCATTTTTTGATGTCAGTATGTATTTTTTGTAAAATATTATCTGTTTTATTGAGTTAATCTACCCGTTAGCGCAACGAGGCTGCCGGCGTATATCGGCAGCCTCGTTCTGGTTGAATATTATGCTTTCCTACGCGTTAGCATCGTCTCCTCTTCCCGAAGCTGACATCAGCGGACACAAGCCGCCAGCTCCCAGCAAATTTTCGGCTTCCCGTAGCGCTGCATGTTCGTTTCCGTCAGTACGTCGATCGCCCATCCGGCAAACAACCGCTGCAAATCTGCTTCGTCAAAAAAACGTTTCCGCCGTCCCTCATGCTCGTAATAACGGGGTTCCACTTGGATGCCCTGACCAGCGCCGTAATGAACATCGCGCGTGGAATTCAAGCGGGCCAACAGCAATCCGCCGGTGCCGACAACTCTAGCGATTTCGCTAACGATAGAAACAGTATCGTCCCAGCGAAAATAATGCAGCGACAAATCCGCGACAACCGCCCTCGCGCTGCCATCCGGAAACGGCAATCCGCACGTCATATCGAACAGCTTCGTTTCCGCGCCAGGCACGTATTCGCGTATAATCGCCAACGCTTCCGAGGAGAAGTCGCAGGCGATGACCCGATAACCTCGTTCCGTTAAAAACATAGAGTCGCAGCCATATCTGCAGCCAAGATCAATGACCGGTCCATTTTGGGGCGATGCCAGCCTCGGTTCGTATTTTTCCAGCCAAAAATCCGCTTGTGGCTTGCCGAGCTTCAGACCGGCAAACACCTCGTTCCAATGCTCCGCTTCTGAACGCATCGTCATAGGCAGTTCCTCACTTTCTGCGCATCAGCAGCGCAAGCCATATTTTCAAACATCGAAATCAATTCCTTTACTGTCTGGAACGCTTTGCCGCGCATCGGCTTGACGGTTACGATCGAAAGACCGTCGATGCGCAGCGAGGCTGCCGATATCCTTGCCGGCAGCCCCGCCTTAAGCGATTATTGAGTTAGCGTGCCCGTTAGTACAACAGACGAAGACAGACGAAAGGAACTTCCATTTAAAAATTTCCATTAGTCAAACTTTCTTAAAAGAGACAATAAAAAAAGACAATCGATTTCACTCTAATTGTCCCTTTTTATTAACTCTTCCGTATGGCAGATGAAATCGAAATCCTTATCAATACTCGATAGCCAATCGTCAGTTACAAAATTGAGGCTATTCTTTTCAGTATCCAACACCGCAATACTGCCAGGTCGGACTCTCCTGAGTTCACCATCATCTCTAAGATCGACCAATACATTAAGTCCTAGATATGTCGTGCTGCCGAAAGTTCTAGGACCATTCATATGATGATAGTGACCCGCAATAACATATTTGGGCTTTATTGCTCCAATTAAATCTGAAATTAATGTCGAGCCTTGTGTTTGACCATGATAGTTTGTACCAATTCCAAATGGTGCATCATGCGTAATTAAGATATCAATTTCACCAGGGGGGATTTGAATAAGTTTTTCGTAAGCGACAGGATCAATTGATTTTGGTTGCTGTGTTAATGTTTGTATCCCACCTAGAAAAGCTATTTTTAAATTATCTTCATTCATAATGGTGCCGTCGGTTACGTAATAGTACAAATCAAACGGATCAATATTAACAATGCCCTGCTCAGCTTGTAGCCTTTTGGAATTAAGCCAGTCGAAGTCTTCATGATTGCCACGGATAAAATAAATACGATTAAGATATTTTCTCCGAATGTAACGAATGCTCTTTTCTAACATTTCTTCAGCCATTAAAAAACGACTAAAATCTAATTCAGCTGGATCTTGTCGTACATACTTTTCGTTCCTAACTTCTTCACTTGGTTCAGGATATGCTCCTAAGTCACCAACCTGGATAATCAGATCAAGCTTCCGTTTTGTACGTATTTGCCATTCACTTAGAATCGCTAAGGTATGCAACACTCTTCCATGAGTATCACCGACAAACGCAATTAACAATGTGTATCCTCCTTCATTAGTCATGGATTAGTTATTCGATATTAGTCAAACTCTTCCTCTTTGAACCAGGTAATCGAAGTTATAAAAATGACTCAACCATTAAGCTAAACTGCCTGATACTTCAATGAGAATCAAAAAGAGCTGCCCTTGCGGCAGCTCCATACTAACGTACCCGTTAGCAATAACGTGCTTGGGAAAAATAGCCCCATGAAAGATAAAAATTATATGTCACGTTATTGGGGTCTGAACTTTCACCGGTAAACGCGCCTGTCCTTAGAGGACAGGCGCGTTTATCCTTGGGCTTATAATTTGCGTTCCTCTATCCTTTTGCGCACATGCAAGCAGTTGATAACTTTTCCATGAGATTCCATATAAAAGTAATGATTGCTGGCTTCGAAACCGATTCTCGAATCGTTCCGTACGAGACTCAGCGGTTTAATATGTTCATTTGGTGCATAGCCGGGATACAACATAGTTACCTCCGCGTATGTTTAATACCGCTAACCAACGGTCCTATAAATAATAATTCTATTATATATAATATATAATATTCATTGTAGCGAAGTTCATTTATTTGAACAATAGGTGACAAAGAAAAGACGGTACGGCTAAGGGCTGTACCGTCACACTATTGGTTTCGTAGTAGCGGCTCTAAACTCGCGGTGAACGCCAGCTTCAACTCTCCGGTAGGCGATTGCCTTTGACAAATCGGACTCGAGCAAATCGCAGTTGCGGCCTAAAACACGTTCGGCTGAAGTCCCCTTTATTGTTTTTTTGGTTTTTTTGGATTTATTGTTATAGATACCGATGCGATATTGGAGTAATCCTGGCCGTCAAAAGCCTGAAAAGTAAAAGTATCGCTGCCCGTTTTTCCGGGTCTGGGCGTGTAAATGAAGGAACCTGTCGAAGGGTTCGTTATTACCGCCGTACCTATAGTCCCGTTCTGCACGATCCTGTAAGTCAATTGGTCTTCATCGCCGTCCGCAGCTGATAAAGTACCGCCTACCGCCGTTTTTTTCAAGGTCGACACCGTCATATTTTGAGCGACGGGTGCTTTATTTGTCAGGGCAGGCGCAACCGCCTTTTCGTAAGCCAGCGGGATGCGGAAAGCGGCCCCGGGAGCAATGTCATACACATACCCCTTGCCGAAGTCATGATTGTCCACATAACGTCGGATGAGCGTCGTACTTCCCAAATCGAGCTTATATTGATTTGTTCCGGCCGGCGTAATGCCGTGGATTTTATATACCGCATTCCGCTCGCCGTCATTTTCGATATACACATATCTTCCGATCAGCTCGCCGCTTTCAATCCCCTGTAAATTCAAATTGACCGTGATATCGTTGCTCATGGACAGCTTCTGCGTAAAATCGGCAACGGTGCCTGTCAATTGCGCCATATCGGCG
Organism: Paenibacillus litoralis; assembly: GCF_046244365.1. Taxonomy (NCBI): domain Bacteria; kingdom Bacillati; phylum Bacillota; class Bacilli; order Caryophanales; family Paenibacillaceae; genus Paenibacillus; species Paenibacillus litoralis. Next base: position 8,336,705 of record NZ_CP176395.1, read on the forward strand.
TTGATGAGCGGTAGTCCGGCCGGTCCGATCAGCGTGCCTTCATTGAGATAGCTGTAGACAGGCTCGCCATTTTGCTCCGAGTAGACACCGAACGCCCCCTGGAACTGGAATTTCCCATCCACGGTATAAAGCACGGACGGATCGAGTGCGCTGACGATGTAGTCGGTTCTGCCGTTCGTCAAAACAACTTTTACCGCCTTCACATCATTGCCAGTCGCCGGTGTACCATACACGGTTACCGTTACCGGCTCGATCGTTTGCACGTATCTTTGCGTTTCGTACGGCTCGATGATCGAAGTGAACAGCGAATCCAGATTGCTGCCGCTGCGATGGGCGACTACATAACGGAAGCTTTTCGGATTGTTCGGCACTCTTTGCGACGGGCTTCCGTCCGCCAGCGCCACATCGTCGACCTGTCCGAGCATAGTCAAGCGGAGATGAACGTCCCGCAGCGGCTGGTTGATATTCCATGTATCCGTAACATCCCAATCCACGCTGAATTGCTCGGCCGGAGCCGTATCCCGATCGACATTTTTCAAATAGTGGAAGCCGGAGCCCATATAGTTGGGGCCATCGACGCTGTCGCCCGGCGCCCGTTTTCCATACTCGACATTCTCGCCGGCATAGGAGCCGATATAGTTACCGCTTCCGTCCTTTTGGGAAACGAGGGTCAAGCCATCTGAAGTCACCGGCCCCTCGGCCGCATGGAAGCTGAAATGATGGTCGTTGCCGCCCTTAATCCGGAAGAAGTCCACCGTGTAAGAATTGGCGTCGTCAACCTTGATCATCGCCGTTGTCCGTTTGTACAGTTCGGTTTGCAGATACGGATCGGGCGCATCCACGTCGATCAGCTTCACTTGCTCGCTATCGTCAAAATGCTGCGGATCGCCGACCCATTGAATCTGCTGCTTCGCCTTATCGACGACAACCGTATTATGGGAAATCGTATTGCGTACCCATTGATAGTTGTGGGTATCCGCCGATTCGGTTGTCTCGGGATAGCCCAAATCCGGCGTCAGGTCTAGGTTGAAGGCGTGCAGCCCGATTTGCAGCGTGTCCCGGTGGCCGTGGAAGCTGTTATTCCCGTAATACATCCAGACATTGCGCAGCGTGTCGCTATTGAAGCCTTCGCCTTTGCCGTCCCTGAGCGCGGCGAACCCGGTACCGGTCATATTTGTGCTTTTTAAATTCAAAGGACCGTATTGCGCAATAACCGCATCAATATCATCGGCAATTTGCTCGGGATCACTCATAAAAATGTCGCCGTACAAGCCATCCGTGCTAAACCCGTTCAAGAAATGAATCAATTGCGCGTATTCGGGGTCTTGATAGTGTTTGAAAGCTTCGATCATCGTCGGCATCGAGAAGAAGATGATCGGTTTTCCCGTACTTCCCGAATCGCCTATTGCCGGGGTGAAAGCCTCGCTTTGTATCCATTGGTAGACGCCTGAAAACATGTTTCGGAACTTTACATTCTGGTAAAGGTCGGCGCTCGGATACAAGTCGTAGCCGTCAAGGATATTCGCCAGCTCGAGATAGTTCGTTAGCCATAACGAGTTATAGAGAGGGGCGGCCTCGTTGCCGTTGCCGTCGCGGTCTACATCGTTCACCATCGTCGAGCCGATGTTACCCCCGGTAACCCGAAACGGGTTCGTTTGGAAGCCGCCGGACTGGAAGTCGAAATCCAGCCATTCCTTCGTTTCCGGAAATTTGTCGTAGACGACAGCCGCCAGCGCCAGCGCGCTTTGATGAAATCCGGGATTCCCCCTTATGCGGGAGGATTGCACACCGGGATAAATCTGTTTGACGATGCCATCCTCAATGTTGCGGCGAATGCCGCTTGCGCTGAATTTCAGCGGTCCGAGATCATATGCCTCTGATTTCGCTCCCAGAAACGAGAGGAGCGCCGAATCGTTCATTACCGGATAGAAAGCGTCGTAAGCATAAAGGAAATGCTTGACGAGCATGGTTTCCCAAATGGACCCCGTGGCTTTGCCCAAGCGGGTAAAGCCGTCGGCATTCTGGTAAATGCTTCTGTTGTAAACCGACGTATCCAGGCTCGGATAAATATCGGCTATGCGATCCAGCAAAACGGTGCCTGCACGGGCATAGGTCATATCCCCCGTATACAGATAGGCGTCCCGGAACGCATCCAGCGCCTTAGGAATAAATCCTTTAAAACCTCCGGGACCGTTATCGGCCCAAATTCCCCAATGGATATAGTAGGCGATAAACGTAAAGTATTTACCGTTTTCATCTACCCAGCCTGTGCCGTCATCCACTCCCCAAGTCGGGCCTTTTTCCGGATAAAGCGTGTTGACGAGCAGGCTGCGGTCCGCTTTGGCCGGATCAAAGACGCCATGCTGATCGAGTCCGCTGCGGTAAAAAGCGCCGAAATCATTTGTCGGGAATTTGTAGCCGCTGCTCGGGTCGGTTATTTTCCAGGGATCGTTAAGCGGATCGATCCTATACGGGGTGGAACCGAATTTATCGATTTCTTTCCCGGTGACCGGGCTTCCGAGAGCCTCGTTTACGCTATAGCTGCGGGGCAGACTTTGCGGCGGCACCAGTTCCCAAAGAGCATTAAGCCCTTTCGTCAAATAGCTGTTCGCTCTGGCGACGGCATCGTCTTTCAAATCGGCCGCCCAAGCGTAGTTGTCAATATTGCTGCGGGCTGCGGCGATTTTATCGGCTGTATAGATCGTGCTGCGGGTTTTCCCGTTTACGACTTCGGTCACACTGACCGGCAAGGAGGCCGAGCGGCTGACGCCGTTCAAATAGACGTCGGCCGTTACGGTAGCCGTTCCTAGTCCGGACGCCGTCAGCATTCCGGTATGATCGACTGTGACGACATTCTCGTCGCTGCTTGAATATTGAACATTATCCTGCGCCAATTCAAACCGAACGCCGGCTTGCGTCATCCCGATAACCGGGAGCTTAAACTTGGAGCCGACGTAAAGCTCGGGCGGCGTGGCAGTGAATGCAACGTTATCCAATGCAGGCAAGACAGGGGTATGCTCCATAATAAATTCGCTCGGCGTCATCCGGTATTGGGCCGATGCCGCTTGCTTGCCAATCGTTGTCAGCGTCAGCGTGTGCGTGCCTGCCGTTAAAGCGGTGTATCGAATCGTGGCCGTTGGGCCATAGCCAGCGGTTGCGCCGTAGAAGTCGTAAGTACCCATCGCTTTGCCGTCGATTTGCAGCTCCGCGATCGCTCCCGACCCGGCCAGGAAGCCTTTGAATCTAAGCAAATACGTTCCGTCTGCGGGGACATCGAACCGGAAGTCGCGCGACATGCCGACACCTTCGGTACCGATCGCCGCTCCGTAATATTGGTAGCCAAGCGTAGGATACGTTGTCGGCAAACCTACCAGACTCCAGCCTGGCTGTGTCGGTTGGCCGGGAAAGCCGATGTGCGTGAACTTGTAAGTCATTGTCGGAATCCGCACATTGATTGGCAATACCGCGGTAAAGTGGGCGCCGTTATAATAAACATTTGCCGTTACGGAAGCGGCACCTGCTCCGGCGGCGGTCAGTATGCCGCTATTGGAATCGACGAGGGCGACCGCTTCGTTATCGCTGGCATACTGAATTTGCGCTCCGGGAAGATCCGTCGCAACGCCGTTATTCGTTTGGCCGTGGACGGCTAATTGCACTTGGGAGCCGAGGAAGATGTCCGGCTGCCCGGCGGCAAGCGCCACGCCCGCCAATGACGGCATGGCCGAAACCGGCTCCAGTATAAACTCGCTCGGCGTCATCCGGTATTGGGCCGACGCCGCTTGCTTGCCAATCGTTTTCAGCGTCAACGTGTGCGTGCCTGCTGTTAAAGCGGCGTATCGAATCGGGGTCGTCGGGCCATAGCCGGCGGTCGCGCCGTAGAAGTCGTAGGCGCCAATCGCTTTGCCGTCGATTTGCAGCTCCGCGATCGCTCCCGATCCGGCAAGGAAGCCTTTGAATTTGATCAAATACGTTCCATCTTCGGGGACATCGAACAAGAAGTCGCGCGACATGCCGATATTTTCGGTGCCGATCGCCGCTCCGTAAAACTGATAGCCCAGGACAGGGTAAGTCGTCGTTAAACCTACCAGGCTCCAGCCTGGCTGTGTCGGCTGTCCGGGAAAGCCGATGTGAGTGAATTTGTAAACGATAGGGCTCGTTCCTGAGGCATGGGCGACAGGCGAAGTAACGCTAGGCATCCCACTTACAAGCAAACTGAGAAGCAAAAGATAAAGGACAAGACTGCTTTTCATAAGCTTCATTGCTTTTCGCACGCTCATGGACACTTCCTTTTCTCATGAATTTGTTCACGCTCAGAAAGCCTGTCTTCTCTCTGCTTCGGCAACCGCCTCCTTCGGGAGCCGTCACAAATTCAGCCCTTTACGGCCCCGAGTGTAGCGCCCTCGACAATCCACCTCTGGAAGAAAACGAACATGGCGATAGAAGGGATCATCGCAATGACGACGCCCGCAAACAGGGTGACCCAATCGGCCGTATACTGCATCATCTGATTGGCCGCATACATGCTGACGCCGATCGTATATTTCTTAGGATCGCTCAAGTATATAAAAGGGCCGAGGAAGTTGTTGTACAACCCGAGAAACTTGAATATGGCGACCGTCATCACACCCGGCATCGATAACGGCACGATAATGCGCCAAAACACTTGGAAAAGGGTTGCGCCATCCATGAAAGCGCTCTCCTCAAGCTCCTTGGGAAGCGACTGCATAAAGCCTCCAAGCAGCAGCAAATAAAATACGCTTTCGCCAAGACTGTCGAGAATGACGAGTCCCGTCAAGCTGTTGGTCAAATGCAAATCTCGCATCAGCACATACTGCGGAATCAAAGCATTAATACCAGGCAGAAACAAGGAGAGCATGATGATGGCCCAAAGCAGCTTTCGGCCTTTAAATTGCATGCGCGTCAGCGCGTAGGCGTTAATGGTCGTCAGGAAGAGACCGATCAGCAAGCTTGCTCCTACGTAGTACAACGTATTGATCATCGATGATCCGATCCCGTATTTGGACCAGGCCCGTGAATAATTGAGCCACTGAAGCTTATCGGGAAGCGCCCATACGTCTTGAAAAAAATCACGGTTCGTTTTCAATGATTCGTACAGTACCCATACCAGCGGGAAAAGAATGGTGACGGACCAGGCCAGCAAAATGATCCACCATAAGCCGTCAACCCAAGTGCGTTTTTCTTTCATGCAAGCTACCTGCCCTTTCGCGCTGCAAGTTAATATTCGACAGACTTGTTCGGCATCGCTTTGTCCATCAGCAGCTTGGCGGCTACGAGAATAACGAACAGGAACATGCCTACCGCCGAAGCATAACCGTAATTGTGATAATCTTTGCCGAAGGCGAGGTTAAACATATACAGGCCGATCACATCCGTCGAGCCTGCTGGCCCTCCGTTTGTCAAAATCAGCACATGCTCGAAGCCCTTGAGCGAACCGAGAACGAGAAACAAAGCCCCGACGCGGATGATCGGCATAATTAGCGGGATCGTAATCCGCACGAGCCGGGTAAGATGAGAGGCCCCCTCCAAAACAGCGGACTCATAGAGCGATTTCGGAATCGTCGTCATGGCATTGACGAAAATGATCACATATAAGCCGATCCCTCCCCACACATAAGGCGGAATTACAGCCCATATCGCCGTGCGGACGTCGCCAAGCCAGTAAAAATTGCCGACATCGATCCCGATAAGCCTCAGCAAAGCGTTAAGAATGCCGATGCTGCCATCGTAGACGAACGCCCATAGCAAGGCGATGACTACGGTAGACAGAACATTGGGAAAGAAGAACAACAGTTTGAACAAAGAGGAGCCTTTGTATGCTTTGCTTGTCAAGATATACGCCAGCAGCAAGGAAATGAAGATGACGAGTAACGGAACGATCGCCATGTAAAGCAAATTATGCAGCAGCGAGCGCCAGACGTATTTATCCTGGAGCATCGCCGTATAGTTGCTCAGTCCTACGAATTTCGCCGGTGAAATGCCGTCCCAATCCAGCAGCGAATAGTAGACGGACAGAAGGTTAGGATACAGCGTAAACAGCAAATAACCTCCGAAAGCAGGCGCAATCGCTACAAGCAGAAAAATATTTTTTTGTGTTTGCGCGCGGGTCAACCTTTTTTGCAGCCACCCATGTCGAGCGGGTCTTCGTACGGCTGCGGCAGGTTCATGCTGGCTCAACGGCAGCGCTCCTTTCAAAACCGGCGGGAGGAGGGAGCATGGAGCGTCCGAGGATCGGAGAAAGAAGAGCGGAACATCCGCTTAAGTCCGAAACTCGAAGCCCCGGGGCCCTAAACCTCCTCCACAGGTCGCCGTCTATTTGGTCTGTGCTTCGATTGCTTTCTTCAACAATTCATCCGCTTCCTTCAGCTTCGGTAGAGGATCCTGCTTGCCGGAGGCAATTTCCGAGGCCGCGTCGCTCATCACCTTTTTCGCTTGGGCGGCAGCGGGGTCGGTCAAATTCGTAGCGCGGAATTCGCTTTCGATACGAACCTTATTGCGTTTCATATAATCCAGCAATGCTCTAGGAGCATCCTGAAGCTTGCCGGCGCGAGTCTGGTCATCCGAATAATCCTTGCGAATCGGCAGCTGTCCGCCCTTCTCCGCAATGGCCCCCTGGATATCCAAATTCCACAGCCATACGCTGAATTCTTTCGCCCATTTCTTGGTTAGCTCCGGCTTGGCCGCCCAGATGAAAAAGCCCTCGCTGGTCGTATTTCTGACCCAGATCGTATCGTCCGGACTGTTGCCCATCGGCACCGACATAAATCCCCATTTGAAATTTTGCGGCGTCGAATCTTTCATTTCGTTCTGTACCCAAACGCCTGTAGAAACCATGGCGGCTTGATGCTGAAGCACCTGCATTTGCGATTGGGTATGGTTCAGCGCGGCAACGCCCTCGGGGAAAAATCCCTTCTTGCCAAGCTCATAAATGCGGCTCCAGAGCTCGACGCTTTCAGGTGACATATATAGTGATTGCGTATAATTTCTGAAGTTGTCCTCGACCTTATTTAAATTCCCTTTCAAGTTGGCGAGTTCGAACAGCTTATAATCCCCAAAGCCATTCGTAAGGTAGCCGGGGAACTTGCCGGGATACGTAATCGGAATGATTCCCTTCGCTTTGATGGCTTCGCATAATTCGACGAATTCCTTCCAGGTTTTCGGGTTTTGATTCCAGCCATGCTGTTCGAACAAGACTTTGTCGAAGAATAACCCGCCGCCGGAGGAAACGATCGGTACGGCGTACGATTTCCCGAGAAAACGCGGCGCCGAGGCGAATTGGCCGTCCAGGGACAATTCCTTCAAGGTTTTCCCGTTGCCGTCGTATGCTTTCCGGGCCCAAACGTCATCCTGCGGCTCCAGCTTGCCCGCTTTTACGAGCGATAGGGCATCCGTAGCGGTGGAGAACATATCGAACATATCGTTATCGTTATTGGCCGACACTTTGGTTGTAATGATTTTCGTCATCTCCGGCGAATAGGTAACGGCAAAGTCGACATTAGGAAATTTTTTCTTGAACGTGTCAATCGCGTAATCGAAATATTCCCTGCCCATACCGCCTTCGAAAAAGCCGACCTTCAGCGTCACTTTTTCATCCTTCGGCAGCCCGTTCTCCGCATAAACCTTAGGCTCTGCGGCGGCCGGAGAATTTTTCGCCGCAAGCGGGCTTGCGGAAGGCGACTGTTCGTTTTTACCGCTGCAGCCAATCAGCGACAGCGAGGTGGCCAGACAAAAAAGCGATACCCCTATAGCTTTCCAATTGTTGATTTTCAAATCTGCCCCTCCTTGAAATGCTTGCTCATATTTTCGAAAATGTTATGCTCTGGCGAGCTCGCCGTTTAGACGGCAAGCGATACCTCCTTCCTCGTTCCAGCCAAACGCCGGTTTCGTGACTTAAGGTATCATGCTGCCTTCGCAGCGTAAATGACCGTTTTTTTTCTGATGGCCAATATTTGCAATCGCCCGATAAAAACAGCCTGAATCGGCTCCGCAAGCGCTTTTGGCACATGTCGGAACGATTCAGGCCGGTCGTTACATTTCTTCATTGCGAAAATTCCCGGGGGTGGATCCCTTGAGCTTTTTGAACACGCGGATGAATGTCCGGGCATTCGTATAGCCGACAGCGACCGCAACATCTTGGACGGCTGTCCCGGTATTTTGCAGCAGCTCCTCCGCTTTATCGATTCTTATCCGGGTCAAATAATCGACGAAATTCACGCCGAACGCTTCCTTGAACAATCTGCTCAGATAGCTGGCATTCAAGCCGAATTCATCGCTCAGATGAGACAAGGACAAGTCGGGATTTACAAAATGCTCTTCGATATACTGTTTCGCATTGCGAATCAGTTGATAACTGTTTTTGCTTTCGCGAATCCCGCGAATTTGCGCGGAGGCTTCCAGCATTACCCGGAAAATCCCGGCATAAATCTCCGCTGCGGTTTCCTCCTGCTCCAAGATCATTTGCAGCTTCGGATAGGTGTCGGATTCCCAAATTCCGTGCTGCTCCTCCGGCAATTCCAGCATCTCCTTATGCATGTGATAGAGCAGGTAATTCAGCAGACTGAGCAAATCCTCATGAGCGAACATACAGGAGTCGAGCGTGTCGCAAAGCTCATGGAATCGTCCCTCCCAATCGCTGTCCCCGGCACGGAAGGATTGGCAGATGGCGCGAATGATATGCAGCTGCATGAAAATTTCGCCTTGCGGCTTCAACGTCAAATCGCTTGGTATGATTAGCCGGTTCATGCCTAGAGATGATTTGTAATGCAGAGCCTGAAGAGCGTTTTTATACGTTTCCGAGGTGTCCTCGATGTGTGTGATTCTATTTCCGATGCCGACGGTGACGGTAAAGGACAAATTTTGCTCTACCCAAGTGCGCAGCTGTTCACACAACTGTATAACGTTCTCGTCCTGTTCGGAGCCCCCGGCATCCTGATAAAAATAAAGGGCGGCCAGTTGATGCCGGCTTACCCATTCCGGCCAAACGAGGAAAGGGCTGCTCTCGCTAATTTCCATCACGACGGTCCGCAGCGCTTGCTTCAGCAAATATTGGTCCCGGCTGTTATAGCGTGCGACGAAATCTGCGTAACGATCTATTTCTACAACTACGGCCAAAAAACCCGGATATGTACCGTGAAACCCTAACTGCCTCAGTTCGGACTCCCAACCATCCCTTCGGCTGCTCGCGGCGCCCTCGATCATATTAAGAAAAACATGAAGCTTACGATAATCGAGATTTTCCTTGTTTTGCTCCTGCAGCAAGCTGGAACGGTCCAGCAATTGTTCGAACACCGTTTCGATATATTGGAATTCGTCCAATTTGTCCGTATGAGTGACTTGATCTCCTTGTTGCACGGAATAATCGGCAACTTTATCGGCGAAGTTTCGAATCGGTTTATAATTGCGTCTGGTGGCGTAGACAAGCCATACGATACAAAGCGTTACGACAAGAAAACCGATGGCAATCCATAGATAGAACAGAGAGGATACCCATTCGGCAATACTGGCTTGATACACACCGCTGCGTAGCGACCATTCGGTATAATCGGAGCGAACGCTCGACCATTGTTTGCCCGAGGGGTGGGGCGTGCCGGCATTCGTTCCATTCGCCAAATCCCGCGATGCGATCAGGTTTCCCTCCTGATCGACTAAATCGAGGAAATTAAGCGATAAGCTCGACATGATGCGCATGTGCTTATTCAGACTGGCTGTATCCACGTTAACGACAATGAGGCTTTTATCTGATAGCTTGGCGAATTTAACCAGAGTAACGACATCCGCAGGCCGGTCTCCGGTTTCCTTTTGGTATTCCCTTCGCCCCGTCCACTTAAAAGGTGCAAAGTTCGTAACCTGCTGTCCGATAAACTCCCTGTCGCCGAAGTCAGCCAATCCAACAGATGTCGAGGGCGTAATAATCGTATTATCTTCCAGCCTGTATACATAGAGCGAATGGATCATCGGATTGCCGGCAGCAAGATCGCTCAGGGCGACAGCGGCCTGATAATCAACATATTGCCTTTGCCCGGCGGGAAGCGGTTCGAATAATCGCTTTATCGGGCCGTTATCCGTAATGGCCTTGCTCAGCATCGAATCGATGCCGCGCAGCGAAACCTCGACGGACTGCATAATGTCCCGTGAAAGCATTTCATTCGCCCGCAGCGCGGATTTTTTGGACATCTCGCTTAAAGTCAGATACGTCATCAGCAATAAACTGAGACTGACCACGAATATGATCGGCAGGTAAGAAAGTAGCAATCGGTGAAACCACTTCTTGTGCATATGACGCCTCCGATATTTATCAGGGTTTGCGGATCGTCTGACGTAAAAAAACGTTTCAGATGCTCGTTTTCTTGAATTTGCTGAACGAGGTATTCGTCAAGGCTGGCGCGCGCGATGTCGATCTATTGCTTGGCATGCTGGGATAGCACCTCGTTCGCTTTTATTAAGCGGGGTTTTTCGACATTTCGCTAATGGTTAAATAGGCGACCAACAAAAGGGACGAGCTGATGACGAAAAAACAGGCAAATACGAAAGCAACATCCGATAAAACCAATTTTTCCACATAAGCGTCTCCTTCCGGGTTCCTCTTCTTTGCATCATAATGAAATTCAAGGCGAAATGGCAAGACCCGATTCAAAAGTAATCTCTATTTCATTTCGCGGCGAATCGTATTAACATAGACGATGAAAACGAATTCTTTTTGTTAATCGGCCCAGGACGGAGGAGTAAAAGTGAAGCGGGTAATGATCGTATCAATCGCCTCAACGGCGATTCTAGGCGGTATAGCGGCAGCATTCTTGATGAAACTTGATCTCTTTGTCAGGCGTGAAGACGTTCCGCTACAGTCGAATCCCGGTGAACGGATGTCTTTGCATATCTTCGTGAGCAGACCTGATTCCGATTCTCTGCCTGCGCCTTCGCTCGATTTCGTCAAACAGGCGATCGAAACGAAGTTCGGCGTCAGATTGCAAGTGACGGCAACGGCTGAGGGGGACTATAATACTCGACTGCAAGCTTTGCTTGCCGCAAACGATCCGCCCGACATGTGGCTTGGCCTCGGTTCGGACGGAGGCGCGTCCTATGCGCTTGACAACGCTCTTGCGGACATGACGCTGTTCGTTTCGCCAAGCACGATGCCGAATTATTTCAAATATTGGATGAATACAGAAGAGCTGCGCCAATACCAGTTCCACAACAAATTCATGCGCGCGCCGATCCCCTACGACAAACAGTCGAATAGAGCTTACTATATCCGCAAAGACTGGCTGGACCGTCTCGGACTTCCGATTCCCGATACTTACGATGCCTATGTACGAACGCTTCATGTACTCACCTTCGGCGACCCGGATGGAAACGGAAAAAACGATACGTACGGCTTTACCGCCTCTGGCGGCGGTTCGAGCTTGTCCACGGATTGGCCGGAATATGTCAAAAACGGGCTATTGTATCCGGCATATTATGACGGAAAAAAACTCGTCATTATGCAGATGGACGAACGAGTCGGCCATGTCGTGGACGACATCTTGAAAGTGATGAATGCGGGCGTGGTGGAGCCGGATTGGTTTTTGAACAAACGAAATGATGTCGTCGATAAAGCCGTTCGCGGCAAGGTCGGCGTTGTGCTGGGGACTACGGCGGACTTTGCCTACGATTCCAATCCGAACAGCCTCCAGACCCGCAGCAAAGCCATCGATCCGCATGCGAACTGGGTCCCTTTCAATCCGTTCGGACATGAACCGCTGCAGGCCGCTGTTATGCCGGGCTCTCCGTTCGTATTCTCGAATAATGCCGCCGGCCTGAATCCGGATAAACTGAAGCGGCTTGCCGAGATTTTGGACTGGTTATGCGGGGAGGAAGGATTTTTGCTCACCCATTACGGGCTGGAGGGTAAACATTACACGCGTCAGGGCAATACGATTACGCTGATCCCGTCCGGGATCGAGAACGATATCGTCAAGCAGGGCCGATTTCTCGATATATGGGGCTTTTTTACCCCGATTTCCCCTCAAGTTTTGGGCCTGAAGGTGATCGATCCGCGGATGACGGCAAGGGACGAGACGATTGCCCGGACGATTGCCGGCATTCCCGTGCATGAAGGCGTCGGAACCACGCTGACGCCGCCGCTAGGCGTAAGCGTCGAAACGATGCGCGACAAGCAGAACGAGCTGCAGGTGCGCATGCTGTTTACGGACAAGTCGGGGAGAAACTGGCCGGAATACCGCAAGGAAATCATGCAAAACTACAACGGCGACGAAATATTCAGACAGTATGAAATCAAAATCCGCGAGGCACACGAAGGCAAATGAGTAGCAATATGGAACGAGGGAAGACATGCGCACGAACTGGTTCAACAGGCTGCTGATATCGTATCTTCCGTTTTTTTGGGCGATCAGTTGAACGCTTCTGTCGCTTGCCTATTTGTCGTTGAACGAGATGTCCAAAAGCGCCGTGCGGGCGGCGCTTCGCTATCCAAGATTGACGATTGGATGTTTCGAACGGTTCTGACGAATACGACGATCAAGCGTTCCTATCAACCTGCTACGCCTAGCTCTTCCTGTAGCATGGCAACTGCCACAAGCCGTCGCTGTGCTAACGCTACCAAACATCGTCGATCAGTTTACGCCCAATACCGGTCCATCTGTTGCAAATATGCCTTTATCGGCGGTAACGTCAACGGAAACTAGCGGATCGGATTCCGCTTCAAATACGGCTCCTTCCGGTTTTTCGCCGGATATTTTAACTATAGTATCTTGGATATGGCTGCTGGGAGCAGCATGCTATTTATCCTGGCGGCTTATCAATTATCGGCTTACATTGCGAAGTTTAAGGGCCTTCTCGCGACCAGTTCATCTGCGACTGAATTGGCATTATCGAACAATGTTATACTTTGGAACAGAGATCTATTAAATATTATGACCAGCCGTGTAGATCCGGTAGCCAACCTAAATCAGTTTTAAACGCATTATGTATAGCTAACAACGTTTCAAAGGATGGGTTGTACTTGTCTTGCTCCAACTCACTTAATGTCGCCTGAGATAAACCAATTAAGCCAGAAAACTCGATTTGATTTAATCGATTTGTGTTTTTCTTATAAATCTTATACGGTCTCCAACAGAAACTAACATTATTTCTCTCCTTTAAAAAAAGTCCCGATGACTAATTAATAGTCACCGGGACTCGCAATGTAGTTATCAACCCTTTAAACATTTCCGAAGAACACTTATTGTAATGAATCAGTTACACACTTTATTGGTCAATTACAAATAATATTGATCAGTTACAAAGTTTATTGTTTAGTTACCAACAATATTTAACACATTCAATTATTGTCAGAAGAAAATAAAGTATTAGACTGGAGTTGTTGATTTGACGCAGTTTTTGAGCTAGAAAATCGTCAGCTTTTGAAAAATAAGTTTTAGACTAACTTTTAGAAAATAACATCTAGGGTACAAGGGCTTGAAAAATAAAGTCTTAGACTATTGCTGATGCATCCTTAATGTTTTTTTCTTCTAACAAAAGTCCCGCAATCACGAGGTAGGCTGCGGGACTTTTTGTGTCTTAGTAATGGGAAACTATTGTTTCACCTTTTATCTTAAGATAACTGTTCAAGTCGTTTCCCGAGTGGCAAAACAATGCAGGATTAATGAACTGGCTAAAAAGTTTAGGCAAGTAAGTGGGAACATAATGAGAAGTTGATTTGCAGGTTTCTCGCGGGTCTGTCAAGATCTTTGTGTAAACTCTCTTAAAAAGCTTTCTCCCCGAGGGGAGAAAAAAATTTTAGCGTAAAAATTGGCCGATGCGGTCGGGAAAGAAGACCGAGAGCTGGAGCAGAATTTGCCCCCAATTTTGAACGCGTCCCGTCCATTTACGTACGACATCCATTGTGGCTAGATAGAGCATTTTGAGCAGAGCTTCGTCTGTTGGGAAAATGCTTTTCCCTTTCGTGACCTTACGAAGCTGGCGATGGTAGCTCTCAATCATATTAGTGGTGTAGATGAGCTTTCGAAGCTCAGGCGGATACTTGAAAAAGGTGGCCAATTCATCCCAGTTCGATCGCCAGGAACGGATGATCAAAGGATACTTGCTACCCCAGGCCTCTTCAAATTGGTCAAGTTCCAGCAAAGCCGCTTCTTCCGTTGCTGCTTTGTAAATAGGCTTCAAGGCAGCCGTTACCTTCTTGAGATCCTTGTAGGACACATAGCGGGTCGAGTTCCGGATCTGGTGAATGATGCACTTCTGGATTTCAGTCTTGGGATAAGAGGCTGCTATGGCTTGGGAAAAACCGGTCAGGTTGTCGACACAAGTGATCAAGATGTCTTGTACGCCGCGGTTCTTCAGATCATTCAGAACGCCGAGCCAGAATTTAGAGGACTCATTCTCGCCGATCCACATACCGAGGACGTCCTTGTTTCCATCCAGATCAATACCGATAACCATGTAAGAAGCCTTATTTACGATGTGCCCGTCCTGCTTCACTTTGAAATGAATGGCATCCAAGAAGACCACAGCGTACACGCTTTGCAAGGGGCGGCTCTGCCATTCTTTAATGAGGGGAACGAGTTTATTGGTGACATTGGAAATCATCGTAGGCGACACTTGGGCGCCGTACAACTGCTCGAGGTGATCCTGAATATCTCTCGTGCTGACTCCCTTGGCGTACATGGCAACAATCTGATCCTCAATGCCCGTTACAGTCGATTGGTGCTTCTTCACCACAACCGGCTCGAACTCGCCTTGACGGTCCCGTGGAACTTCGATTTCATGTTCCCCGTATTCGCTGATGATCGTTTTCTTGCTTTTGCCGTTTCTGCTGTTGGTGGTCTGTTTGTTCTGGACGTCGTGCTTCTCGTACCCTAAATGCGTATCGAGCTCCGCTTCCAACATCTCCTGCAGCGTCTCAGCGAAGAGCTCCTTCAGCGCATTTTGGGCATCTTGTGCCGTTACAAGCTTGTTCTCCTTAATAAATTGCCGTAGCTGTTCCTTAGACCATAATCCCATGTGTTCTCCCAACCTTTCCTTGTAACTCTTATTTTAAAAGGTTTGAGAGTTTACACAAAGAATTTTACAGCCTCTTTCTCGCTAAAACTGCGGTCCTTTACAAACAACTTCTCATTATCCCGGGCTTCTCATTACCGTTCGATCCTGAGTAGTTACTCTATTCTAATGATAGCACGAGGCAATTATACGTATAACTGATGAGAAGCATTGCGCTATTCAGATTACTCCTCTGCGCAAACGAGCACCCGATTCAGATTAGCCAACTCTCGCTTATGCCTCTCCATCGTCCACCGCCTGTCCACCGCTGTACGCGAAATTTTCCGTCACATTGCAGCTTCGGCAGTACGCATAACGTACCGCGGTCGCTCTTTACCATTTATCTTCACCGGTAATACTGCGCCTGGGCCTTCCACATCTCACTATACTTCCCAGGCACGCCAAGCAGTTCGTCATGGGTGCCTGTCTGCACAATTTCGCCTTTATCCAGCACGATAATCCGCTCTGCAATCCGCGCCGATCCGAGGCGGTGGGTGACGATGACGGAGGTCACCCCGCGGGAAATTTCCATGAATTGGCGGTACAGGCGGCTCTCCTCGATGGGGTCAATCGCCGCTGTGGGTTCGTCTAGGGCGATCAAGTGGTGCCGCCGGAACAGGCCGCGGGCGATGGCCACCTTCTGCCACTGCCCGCCGGACAGGTCGATGCCGCCGAATTCCCGGTCCAGCAGCGTGACAATCCCGTTGGGATAACGGGTATCTTGGCAGTCGATCTCCATCTGTGCCAATAGCTCGGTCGCTTGCACGGACACCGGGTCATCCGTGGTATGGCGGAGCAGGCTGTTGATTTCCTCACTATACCCGCTGTCTCGCTGGGCATGCGTCAGGTCGCTGATGGCGATATTGTCCTTTAGCGTGACCTTATAGCGCATATAATCCTGAAACACAGCGGAGGTTTTATGGGTCAGCCCGGCGCAAGAGACCATGGCAATATCCCGCCCGTCATAGCTCACCGTGCCGGACTGGGGTAGATAAATGCCCAGCAGCATTTTCACCAGCGTTGATTTGCCGGATCCGTTTTCCCCCAGCACGGCGATGGTTTGCCCCGCCGGTATGGTCAGGCTAATATTTCGCAGGGAGTCGTGTTCCTTTCCCGGATAGCGGAAACTGACGTTTTCCAGTTGGATTTCCCGGTCGAGCGACAGTGGCGTGTTGTCCCCTCTACGTTCCGGCAGGTTCATAAAGGCAAAGTAGTTGCGCACATAGCCGAACTCGCGGGAAATCCAACCGATCTCCTGCAGGACCAGGTTTTCCATCATGGAGAACATCGTATTGATGGCCGCAAACACCGCCGCGAAGGCCCCAATGGAGATGACGCCCGTCGCCGCGGCGCGCACCAGTAAATATAGAACCAGTCCGAAGCCGGCCAGGGACAGGGCCTTGCTGATCAGGTCCAGCCAAGCCCCTTTCCGCTCCGCCCGCCACGTTTCACGGCTCAACATATCTAGTGCGGCGGTATACAGGCCTTTGAAATACCCAAAGGCATGCAATACCCGGGTTTCCTTGAACAGTTCTCTCCGCCCCACACAGTCCTGATAATAATTCGTCTCCCGCCGAATGGGCGCGGCGGCGTCCTCCAGCTTTGAGAATGCAGTCGTGCGCGCTATCTGGGTTAGGATGATGGGAATAAACACCACAATGGGCATGATGCAGAGAATCGGGTCCAGCAGGAACAGATACCGCCCCATGATGATGAAGTTCGTCAGGTACAGAAACAGGGCGTTCATGAAGGTAAAGAAGGTTGCGAACATGCGCCAAGTGGCAAACCCGGTTTTCTCAATGGCCACCAGAGAGGCCGGATCGTCAAAGCAAATCGGGTTGAGCCGCCCGGTCTTGAGATTCAGTTTCTCTGTCAGCGTACCTGCCGACTTGGTGCGAACGATGGTAAACAGGATGTCGTGCAAGCCATTGAGGGCATGGGTCAGTAGCACCATCCCGCCCAAAAGCAAGCCGGCTAACAGGATGGGGCGAAAGCCGTCGGGCACGCCCGCCTGTGCCGTGAGGGTGTCGAAGAAGTTCTGCAATACCTTGGCAAATAGCCCGGTGATCGCCCCCTCAGCCAGCAGAAGCAGCGCGAACAGTGCCGTCATATGCCACGGAAGAGCGGATACGACCTCCCGCACAGCCATTAGAAGATATTTGACGTCTTTCCATCCGTTTTTCATATGTACCAGCTCCTTTGGCTGTCATACATGGCGTGATAGCTCGCTCGGTTCGCCATCAGCTCGTCATGGCTGCCGGCTTCGGTGACTTTTCCGTTTTCCAAGACGAAAATCACATCAGCCAGCTGGGTAGAACCAAGGCGATGGCTGATGAATAGGGTGGTGGCATCCTTGATAATTCGGTCGAACTGCTCGTAGACACGGCTCTCGCTGATGGGGTCCAGAGCAGCCGTCGGCTCGTCTAAAATCTTCAATTGCGCTGGGCTAAGCGCCGCGCGAGCCATGGCAATGCGCTGCCATTCGCCGCCGGATAGCTCCATGCCGCCCTGCTTGAGCTTCCCCAGAGGGGTGTGGATCCCGCCCGGGAGCCTGTCCACCACATCCGACAGCCCAATCAGGCGGATGACCTCCGCCAGCTCTGCCTCTGTCGCATCGGGCTTCCCCAGGCGGATGTTGTCCGCAAAGGGGATTTCATAGCGAGCGAAGTCCTGAAACACCGCTGCGAACATCTGCCTCCTTCTAGCTGGCGGGATGGCGCGTAACTCGATGCCATTGAGCAGGATTTCCCCTTCATAATCGGTATACAGACCCATAATCAGCTTGGTGATGGTCGTTTTCCCCGCCCCGTTGGCCCCGACAAAGGCGTAATGTCGCCCTTGTTCGATTGTCAAATTCACGCCGTTGAGCACATATTGCTCCGTGCCGGGATAGCGGAAGCGGACATTGTGAAATTCCAATGTGCGGAATGCACCCGGATCCAGATCGTCGGCTGATTCCGTCATATTCAGCTCTGAGAGCAGGGAGAACTTCGTTAAGTCCACAAAGAAGCGCTGCGTTTCGGCAAGGGAATGCAAGGAAGAGGATAGATCACGGGAAAGGGTGTTGCTTAAATTGAACAATGCTGGCACCAGCGGAATAAATGTCGCTACGCCGAAGCTGCCTCGGGTGACCAGATAGGCCATGAGCAAGATCAAAATAATCGCCATGAGAGCGCTGCCGATACCGCCCAGCTTTATGATCGAAGTCTTCTTCACTGCCAGCCGAATCATCTGCCGGCGGATGAACGCATAATTTTGCGCCCATTTCGCGTTCACCTGGGGCGAGAAGTTGAATAGGAAGCGCTCCGCGGTGTATTGCCGATGTAACAATACCTCGCCCATGTTACCGCTGGCCCGGGAGTATTTCTTCCAGGATTGACTGTTGTCGTAACTGCGCTCGCCCAGCCTATAGGACAAAAACAACATAGGCACGGCAATGACCACCATCACAAGCCCCAACCACCAGATCTGCAAGGATAAGACGGCGACCACGCTGAACACATTGATGATAATTTGCAGCAGCCGCCCGCTCTGCTCGAACATCTCGCTGAACTTTTCTTCCATGTAGACGTTGTTTTTCTGGAAATTCAAGGTCAGCCGACCGATGATGTCCCACACCGCGGGGGATTCGATGTGAACATACTCCAAGCGGTTTAATTTCTCCAGATACGCCACACGCAGCGTCCCACGCAACTTCATCTGCAAACGCAAATGGATAAACTGCCGCAGTGGTGTCAGGAGCAATTGTAAAAGCATCAAGGAAAACATGGTCAGCGCCGGGATGAGCAGCGGCGCCATCCCCCCGGCGATGGCTAACGTAGCCTGCACGGCTTGAATGAAGGCGGCAATCGCCAGAATCTGCAACGAGGGCGTCAGTGCAATAACCACTGTGAGCAGCAGGTACAACCCTGCCCAAAGCGGTGTGACCTTCAGCGGTACCCGAATGGCATCCGCGCTGTGGAACTTGCGGTTAAATGCAAACATACGATCCCCCTACTATTCATTTTCAAATTGGAATAATTATACACGGGTGGATAGTTGTTGTAAATAAAAATCGCAGGGGCGACCTTCAATGCCCTTGCAGTTAAAAGTGGGAGGACACAGCTTGGACGCCGAACTAGCGCATTAGCTGTTCGGTTGGACCTCCAAATCCACCATGCTGCTAAGCGCGAGATACTCGATATAAAGCTCATAATGCATGATTTCGGATTCCGCATCCGCAATAATTTTAGAAAAGCCTACGCTATTATCCGTATGAGCCCAAGCACCTGTAGGAAATAACCACAATCCCAGACAAAAAACCAACAAAACGCAAATTCGTAAGTTGGTTACTTTCAATGTTCGCACCTCATCTCTTCTGTATAGAGCGGCTCATTACCCATGCAAAAAAAGAGAAAGCCAAACAACAAACTAAGGCATGTTACTGCCCGTTTATTGTTTAGAGCTTCCTCTTGGTCACTCACTCCAAACTGCGGATTATGAAATTATACCTATTAAAAGGTGCAAGGCAGGTCTTGAAACATTAGGTTCAAAGGAACTGTATCTCGGACTAACAGGGAAATCGCACCGGCATGCAGCCCTACGATCGAGTTCGATATCCTCCGGCTGATATTCCTTATTATGAACAGAAAATGTTCTAAGAGTATTAACTACACATATCAGCTCCAAAATACAAAAATACCCCGTAATTAAAGAATTACGGGGTTTGAGCTTCTTGATGTCGTGTACTTGTGAGCAATGCCGAAACACCAAGTAGTCTAATACTTTATTTTCTCAGTCTATAACTTTATTTTCCCAGTCTAATACTTTATTTTCTTTTAACAATTATGTTCAGTGACATTAAAGTTGGTTTCTATAAATCCAGTCATATCAAGGCTTTTCCTAAAAATACGTTTGTTCATGAGTTACAATAAAGTTGGTTGCAGTGAATCCAGTAGAAATTAACAATTACAATAAAGTTTGTACCTGTATATGACAAAAAAGTTTGGTCAGAATGCGAAAATCAGATTTACAAGTACTCTATGCTATGCTCTGTAAGTTGGACCGGCCCACCATTACTTCTAAAAACAGTAATGCTAACGGAGTAAGTATTATTAGGATCGCCTCCAATAATAAATAAAATCGGCTCTGGGCAATGATAGGATTTATCTTTAGATATTTCTTGCATTTGGTTAATATCCACTGGACTCATTTCACTTGAAGAAAACGGGTGGAAATGCCACTCTCCAAGATAATAGGCTTTTTCTTCATCCCATTTTTCTTTAAGCCAACTTTTGAGTCCTTTAATCCCACGATGGAATCTAGCTCGCATATGCCTGGAATCTTCCGGGGCAATACTACCTCCAACAATAACTGCTTTCTTTAATGAGTCATCATAGTACCCAGCAAGAATTCCACCTGTTTCATATTTTCCGTAAGAAGAACATTCTTTAAGCATTTCATTCAATATCGTTTCGTCAAATTCAACTTCGAGTCCCCGTTCAGGGTTTCGATATCTGTGTAACAGCATCTAGAACTCCTCTCGTTGTTTCAATAAAACTCCTGCCGGCAACCCATTCAATTGTTGTTGTTCATAAA
Organism: Paenibacillus litoralis; assembly: GCF_046244365.1. NCBI lineage: Bacteria > Bacillati > Bacillota > Bacilli > Caryophanales > Paenibacillaceae > Paenibacillus > Paenibacillus litoralis. The sequence continues at coordinate 8,357,330 of NZ_CP176395.1, forward strand.
CTGCGAATATACTTGGCCCCAGATTATTCGGCCACCAAGATTCCAATTCTTTAACCGCTAATCCTGCCATTGTCCATATGTCATCAAGACGAGCTGGAAACAATGGATGATAGCACCCGATCCCTTCTCTAGGAAAAACAACGTTTTGGTTCTCCGATTTTTCAAGTCTAATCCAGGGTTGCAGAAATTCAAAAAAATCCTTTTTTGGGAAGGGATTTTTATTGGATAGTAAAATAAACATTCTTCTCGCGCCGAACCCAAGAGATATAGATACAAATCTCTTGGGAACAGTCCAGTCAAACGAATATAAGTAATCTATTACTGCATCGCTACCCGTTGTATCAATAATAACGTCATGTTCTTCAAGATAATCAATTTCATCATCACTTAAATCGGGAAATGAGCTTGTGAATGAACTTGAGCTAATATGTAAGTTATTATTAATCAGTTTTCGAGATAGGGCAGTTGCTTTATTTTGGTTCAATTCGCCTAAACCAAGCATGTGCCTAGATAAGTTGCCAATCTTTATTTTATCCCCATCACAAATAGTAAGATGAGATACTCCAGTACGCGAAAGTAATTCCCCTATAGCCGAGCCTAAAGCTCCTGCACCCAGTAAGAACACTTTATCTTGCTGAATTTTTTTGTTTAAGCTACCTCTACTTAGAATAGCCTCTCTGCTCCAATTTTCAGTGCGAAGATACTTGATTCTCTTTTTTGAATTTAGTTCATTTAATCGATCTCTAGAAAAGTAATAATCGTTTTCATGTCTAAATCCCTTTATTTTCTTTGCCCTTTTTGTTAATTGAGAAAGTTCCAAAGCGATCCAGTGAATAATCGAATTCCCTTGCCCGACAATTTCAGGTATTGGGAATCCAATTAAAATAAAATTACGATCCTGTTTTCTAAAGATATGCATTAAACCGTAGATCTCTTTCCAAAGGTCAATCCGATTTTCATCCCCCTATATTCAGCTAAAACAAATATCTCTTCGACGTAACTTATTAAACCATTAGCGTAAAAAGTTGAGTGATGAAATGCCAATACATATCCAATTATTATTGATTCCGATTCTGCAATAAGTAAATCAGCATTTGTATTACTCAAGATTTCTTGATAAGTTCTCGAAAAATCCCCTTTATTAAGTTTAAAACTTGTCGCAAGTTTTGCAGCCAATTCAAACAATTCCTCTTCATCTTGCATAGATGCCACTCTATATTTTATTCTCACTCCAGTCATCCTTTCTTGGTTCTCATTAAAGCAAAAGGAGCCCGCCTGCAAAGCGTTCTTGCAATATCGTAAATCAACTTGCATGATCCTGAGCTGTAATATTTGCTTCAAAAAAGTTTTCCTTATGAATTGGAGCGTCCGCCATTCTTCTTAGCAGCGCAAGCTGGCCGATATGTGTCATAACATCGGATAATGGACCTTGCAATAACTTTTCCGCTATTTTTTCCCTATCTGGCAAACCCATCGCTATTGCCTTATCAAGTATTCCTACAATCTTATAAAACCGGTTGATTTCTTCTTCCCATGTTCCTATCTCCAGTTCTTCAATTTGATCGTAATGGTGGAACACGGAGTGAGCACATGTAAGCACGAAGGAAATATGGGATAATATAACGATTGGTTTTCGAACTCCCTTGCCAATCTCCAAATTCGGGTAATCATCGGGGGCGTTCAGAATGGCTTTCTCCAATCGGTAAATCATTGTGGCTACGTAGTGACGTAATATACTTTCCACAGGCGACACCTAGCCTTCCATACAAAATTTTTAACACTGTTTTTTCCCGAAAGAATACATAAATGAACATGAATCATAACGGTGAGGGTAGCGACAAAATGTGGGAATAATACTATCCACAATCTCCACTCGTTCTTCTTCTGAGAGCAATCCAGTCGTTACAAGGCGCTTTGCATTATCGTTTCCTAATGCTAATTTAATTAATATAGGCATCTCCTCGTCCTCTCTATTTTTCATGATATAGTCGCTTGTTTGAATGATCACTTTAACATCCTGCAGGTTCTCGGAAACAAAATAAGAATAGAGCTTCCTGCCAATTGTACGGTCTGTGCCATTAATACGTGCGTATTCGATATGTGCATTAATCAGTTTAGAAAGTTCCAAACCAAACGGATGGAAAACTTGGGTACCATCATCAATTTCCACTACACAAACTACCCCACCCGGCTTGCACACCCTTGTCATTTCTTTAATGATTTCTTGCGGCCTAGGATTGTGCATTAAAACAAGGCGAGTATATATAAAGTCAAATGTATTGTCACTAAACGGCAGACTGTTTGCAATGGCATGAACGAATTTAATGCCCTCATTCCCCAAGAACTTACTTTGTGCTGCTTCTAGGATTTTAACACTGTTATCTATTCCAATAATGGAAATATCGGGTAAATACTTAGAGAATAACTCGATCATCGTTCCAGTGCCACACCCTACGTCAAGAACGTTCTTTGCACCATATAGACCGTTTTCGAAAAATAAACGTACTAGTGCTTCCGAGTGACTGCCGACATTCGCTGTTAATCTCTTAATTTCAGATTTCATTTGTTCTTGATCAAAACGATCAAACTGATAGGATACATTCATCTCCATAAGCCTCCTTAAATTAAAAGAGGCAAGGGGATATCTCCCCTTACCTCTGCCCAGGCGCACGGCTTTATGAATATGTGCTCCCTCGTGGGTCTCCACGTTTACGCCAGTAACACATACCAAATAATTACATCTATTATAGTCTGAAAATTGAAATTACAGCAAGTATTTTTTATTGCGCAATTCTGCCCGTTAGTTGAGAAACGGCAGCCGATCGTTCTGGCCGGCTGCCGTCATATATGTATTGAGCTCTTGTACCCGTTAATTTAGCGACCTACCACCTTAAGTGCTTTTCTAACGCATAATATACTCCATCTTCATCGTTTGAAAGCGTCACATCATTGGCTTTCTCTTTGACATCGTCAGGCGCATTGCCCATTGCGACTCCTAAGCCAGCGTATTCAATCATGTCCAAGTCGTTGTAAAAATCACCGATAGCAATAATTTCGGATGGATCAATTCCGTAAGATTCAAGCACTTTTCTCAGTCCATTGGTCTTACTAGTCTGATGATGGACGTATTCTTTGAAAAACTCGGCGTTGGCTCTTAATTTGATGTGTGACGGTAAGACGATATCTTGCCATCCATTAATTCGCTTCTCATCATCAATGGTCAGTTTCATTACAGGCTCTTTCAGTTCTAACACGTCATTATGTGTTGAGTACTGAATCTCATATTGTTTGCATTTGTCGATCTGGTAAGGGCTCATAAACTCTACGTAATGATTGAAAGCTGTGGTCAAAGAAAAATGGATTTCATGTTGGCGGCAGTAAGTGATTAACGGCGAAATATCTTCGACAGAAAAAGAATGCTCATGTATGATTTCTTTTGTCTTATTCTTAATTGTCGCAGCCCCATCGTTTGACACTAAGATTCCGTCAAAATCCAGTGTTTTCATGATTCGTTCAGCTTGCATGTAATATCGTCCTGTTGCAATTACAACGATAACCCCAGCATCTTGCGCATTTCTGACGGCTTCAATGTGTTTTGTTGACACCACGCTTTGACTGTTTAGCAGGGTACCGTCCAAATCAAATCTAAGGCTACTAATTTATAGCGCATTATCTCCACCTACCTAGCTTAATGAAGCTACCAAGATCGCTCTGGCAGCTTCATGATGGTGTTACTGAACAATCGTACCCGTTAGCGTAATGATCCAATTTGCTAGATGATACGGTTCACCGTAAACGGAACTATTTCCTATTACTTCGCCTTGCACCCGCCGCCTGGCTTGTTACCCAACTTGCCTTTAACTATCCTCCACTTGTATCGTGTGATTTTCATCAAGCCGCACTTTATAAGACTCCCCCCATGCTTTCATAGACATGATCACCGGTTCCACAGTCCTTCCGAAATCTGTAAGGGAGTATTCCACTCTTGGCGGAACCTCTTTATATATTTCTCGATGAATGATACCATCCCGTTCAAGCTCTCTTAACTGCAATGTGAGCATAAACTGCGTAATTCCTGGATTGAGGCGTCTGAATTCATTGAATCTTTTCGTTCCGTCCAGGAGCTGATAGAGAATGATCCCCTTCCACTTTCCGCCAATAACATCCAACGTTGTTTCAACCGGACACGCTTGCATATCTGGACGCATTCCATATTTGTTTCTACGGTCTCCCATCAGCTTATCCTCCCAAAGGTTTGATTTTTAATACTATACCATAAAAATATGCGTACTTACTTAAAGTAATCTAACTGATATACAATGCTATCTGTACAACATTTGCTAATCGAGAGGATGGGATACCTATGAATACTCGCCAAAAAATGAAAGCAATCGGTGCATACCGATACCTCCCAATATCTGATCCTGAAAGCCTTATTGATCTGCATTTGGATAAACCGGAACCTACAGGCCGTGATTTGCTTGTAAATGTAAAAGCGATCTCTGTCAACCCTGCAGACGTAGGCGTTCGCGAGCAACATAACTACGAAGCCGAATTACCGAAAATTTTTGGTTGGGATGCTGCTGGAATCGTAGAACAAGTTGGTCCTGACTGTCAATTGTTTAAACCAGGGGACAAGATCTATTATGCGGGTAGCGTGGCTCGTCCAGGCACAAATAGCGAATTTCACTTGGTTGATGAACGAATTGTAGGAAAAATGCCAAGAAGTTTGGATTTCGCAGCAGCAGCCGCATTACCGCTTACCTCGATAACTGCATGGGAGGGCCTATTTGATCGTTTAGGAATTAGCCTAAACACAAATGAAAACAAAAGTATACTTATTATCGGCGCAGCTGGAGGAGTAGGATCGATTGCCGTGCAACTTGCCAAATTAGCAGGTTTGACTGTCATCGGTACTGCTTCGCGTCCGGAGTCAACTCATTGGGCCAAAAGATTTGGTGCGGATTTTATAATAAACCACAACAACCCTTTCCAACCTCAGCTCAAAGAATTTGGTATCGATTCCGTAGATTATATTTTCTGCTTGAACGATACTGTACAACATCTAGCGAATATGTCGGAGGCTATTACCCCCCAAGGTAAAATTTGCTGTATCGTTCCTACGGATAAGGCTACCTGGGCAGGAAGCTTGAAAATGGACTTGCTGTTTTCTAAAAGTGTAACGTTTGTATGGGAGTTCATGTTTACACGGCCCTTGTTTCATACCGAAGACATGATAAAACAACACGAATTGCTGAATAGCCTGGCGGACTTAATCGATGATGGAAAATTAAAAACAACACTAAATGAACGACTAGAACCCATTAATGCAGCTAACCTGCGTTTAGCACATGAGAAGTTGGAAAACGGACGGTCTATTGGTAAAATTGTTTTAGAAAACTTCTGATACCTACGAAGAAGGCACGTTTGGTTCCAAAAAGCTGTATACGTATAGACAAGACTAAGGCCCCTTGCCACTTTGGGGCCTTTTTGTGTACAACGGTATAGTGCAGGCGTGAGGAAATCCTCCCAAACTTAATAAAAAACGTTGCCCTTACATTGATACGATTTACCGCATACGATCTTAAACTAACCTGCCCTTGAGAAACGGCAGCCGATCGTTCTGGCCGGCTGCCGTCATGTATGTATTAAACTCTTGTACCCGTTAGTTGAGTCATCATAACCCACTTTAAAAAAAAGAGTTAAATGTTATGAACACGTCGAGTCTCGAGAATTTGGTTAATGTGATGATCTGCGTGTGATACATCCCAATTCATTTCATCGCGTACGACAACTGACCCATTTTCCATAGATACAACCCTATCTAACGGGGCTGACAATGTCTGATACAGATAAACAATATATTCTCTTATCAATTCAAATAGTCGCAGTTCAAGCTCAATCGATCGTTGGGAATATTTCATGGAGTCAGCCCATATGTCTGGATCAAAGCCACCGTCAAAAATAAACCTGTGACCCGTATTGGAGAGCGCAATACGATGCGTTTGGAAGTAGTTAAGTTCACAATCAACAATGTGATGAACAAGTTGACGGATAGACCATTTCCCTGGTGATCGGCAGAAATCCAATTGTTCTGCTGACAAACCCGATACTGCATTTACAAGCTGTTTGGATTGTTCACTATATTGGTTCAAAAGAGCTCTGTCTGAATCTGACAAATCGCCTTCCTCCAGTCTAGTCCAAAGAATCATATTATTTAATATCACGAAGTTTCACTACGCTGCCAGTTTGTTGAGCTGCCAAAATAAAACACAGAAAAAGCAATGGATTTGACCATCACTTCGCTCTCGTTCCCGTTAGTTTAAAGCAAGACTCGCATTAATTAGTTCTTCCATTTTAAACAAAGACAAAAATGTTAGTCCCGCATCCTCAAGATTATCTCGACCTTGTTGTTCACGTTCGATAACGCTTAAGACATTATTTACAATTGCACCACAGTCTTTCAAATCTTGATTACTTAATAATATTTGTCCTCCTGTTGTCACAACATCCTCGATGATACAAACATTTTTGCCCTGAATTTCTATACCTTCAGCCAGTTTACAAGTTCCATATTCTTTAGCCTTTTTTCTTACAAAAGCAACTGGAATGCCTGTTTTTAGGGATAAAGCTGTTGCAATAGGTATTCCGCCCATCTCAAGACCAGCCAAAACTTCAGTGCCTTCAGGGATTAGTCGAGATAAATGTTCTGCAATTTCCTTTAGTAAGATTGGGTTGGATTCAAACAAGTATTTATCAAAATAATCATTGGACACCTTTCCCGACCTTAACTTAAAACTTCCCGTCAAATGTGCTGTTTTATATATCTCATTTGCCAATGTCATTCTTTCCATTTTGCACCCACCTCAAGTTTTTCTTTATTTTACCACATAGATTTTATTTAAGATAACTGCCCGTTACTTCAACAGAAACAGGGAGCAGTCGCCGCAGTGATCTGCACCCTGATATTTGCACTATCGTACCCGTTAGCTTAATCAGTAGTTTGAAACCAACTAAGGGGAACAAGATTTCCGGTTAACTATGAGGACTGAACTTACCATTTGACTGACCGCGCAATGTTCATCGCTTCATCTTCTGTGAAGTGTGGTGCCGGGAGCTTGCCATCATCAGTACCTTGAGCAATCCCTTGGATTACGATTTTCCAATCGCCATTTTCCATATAAATCCAATACCCGTCAAACTCCTTTACGGCGATAAGGTGGGTTGGGATTCCGTTTATATCCACTGTTTTATTAACAACGGCCTCCGTCGATTCCACGTTAAATCGTGGGTCGGTTTCGGACTTATAGTTAGCCGTTACTGATAACATGCGCTCCTTTGTTCTTAACGAATAATAATACCCTACTATGTTCCCTTTTTCAGTTGTAACGCTCATTTCCCGGTTAATCGCCCCCGCCTCACTGCTTAGAAATTGCTGTGGAAACGGAAGTTTTGTCCCCAATGCCTTCTCAGCATCCTGAAGAGTTGCATAAGTAGTTGAAGTATCCCATTTTCTTGAGCTAACCCAGCCTTCATATACCATAGCCTGCGAGCTATTTTTAATAATTTTGGTATCAATAAGGTTGCTTATTGAGGCTCTAACCGCAGGGCTGAGCATTAAACTAAACATAATCATGGCGGCGATGCCTGCCATCCAGGCTTTACGTGTGCTTCGGATGGGCCTCTTTGACCGAGTCGGATGAAGCTGCCAAACACGATCAAACGTAACGGAAGATTGCACTGAATTAACGCTATCTTTCAAAGCTTTTCCCAAATCGGACTCTTTTGTCATACTAATTCTCCTCCTTCTGAAATCGAAAACATTTCGTTACCAGGAAGCTGTATACGCAATATTTTAAGTGCCGCGTTAAGCCGTGACTTACATGTTCCTAAAGGAATTTGAAGCGTTTCAGCGATTTCGGTCAACTTCAACCCAACATAAAAATGAAGAACAATGACTTCTCTGCCCTTCAGAGGCAGCCGGTTAACTTCCTTTAATAGTTCTTCATTTTCAGCAGCCTGAATAATCGAACCTTCAACTGATGCACTTTCACATTGCACATCGGGGGTGAATCCGACGAATGATAACCATCTTTGTTTTCGTAACAAATTGCGAGTAGTATTGACCGTAATACGGTAAATCCAGGGCTGCATTGGTTTCATAGGATCATAGGTGTGAATTTTTTTGAATACCTTTAGAAAGGTTTCTTGCGTCACATCATCTGCCAATGATGCTGACCTGGTCAATAGAAGGGCTACCCGATATACGTATGTAGAGTAGTCATTAAAAACCTCCTCTGCACGCTTTCGGGCTATTTTTTGATGCATGTTGCTTCCTCCTTTCTTGTTTTTCACTCTATCTACACGCTAGTTGTCAAAAAGGTTCACTTTTCGTATTAGAAATAAATTCGCGTTCCATTTAAGGAGCAAATAAAAAGAAGCTCATGATTATAGCTTGGCATGAGCTTTCGATATATTTCCATAGTATCAGGTGAAACCTTGGATTTCCACGTTATCCTGCCCGTTCGTTGAGAAACGGCAGCCGATCGTTTTGGCCGGCTGCCGTCATGTATTTGTTGAGCTATCGTACCCGTTAGCTTAATAGAATATCTTCAACATATTCGTCCAATTTCGCCCAATTATCCCCAATCCAAATCAATTCTTCTACAAACCGGCTCATAGGTCGGTTGTTCCTATACTTTGCATGTATCCATTTGCATTCTTTGTACCACGTTAATTTTAGAGATCTTACTAATCGTTTAGCCGTTATAATTTCGTGTTCCGAATAACCCTCGACATAAGCCTTTACGTTTTCTGATGGAAAACCATTAGATGTAAGCGTACAGGAAAGCAATGCTCTTGATATGTCGAAGTCGGTGTATACGTAACTGATTCGATCAAAATCAATAATATCGACTATTTGCTCATCATCAAACAATAAATTATCGATATGCATATCCCAATGCGCCCATCCATGAGTACAGGCAAATAGATCATTAAGATCAATAAGATTTAAAATATTCATCTGACATTCAATAGCTTCAGCATACCGTTTATGTTCGGCAAACGATGTTTCCATAAGGTTTGTCTGGAGTCTTCTATACATACTTTCTTTTGAAGGTAATTCCCAATGGAGAGATTCAAGTTGTGGTAAGTTGGTGTTCATCCATTTATGCATATGCCTGGTTGCTTTCCCTAGCGTGAACATCTGGGAAGAATTCGCTTGTCCAGCCTGAATATGTCTTCCCTGGCTTGCTCCAGTTATGGTGTATTCAACATCCCTTGCCGTCGAATAAATACATTCGCCCTTGTAGGACATTACAGGCTGACATGGGATCCCTTCAGTGTACATCTGATTTTGAAATTTTAATGCTTGACGTGTCCCTTCGATTGTTCGTTTATTCCGTATTTTATCGTGCACTTTAACAAAAAGCTCTCCTTGGTCGGACATCATAAGCCAACAGACATTTCCATGATTCCAACCTACTGGCAGTGCTGAATCTACACGGATCCCAAATTTTAATTTCATATCCGCAATAATATCGTCCATCAGTAAATCACGAATGACATCATCTAACGGAGGTTACGCTTAATCAATCGCAGGTCAAATGCCCAATAATTCGAGTAAGCTATATCACCGGCACATCAGACATAAATGATGTTAGGGGATGGGGATAAATTAGTGGAAAATGAAACATAGGCAGTCGATCATTCAAGCCGCTGCCGTCGCGGTGACTTATTCAACTCTTGTACCCGTTAGCGTAACGAGCTACACGTAATTCTGCAGCTAGAGTTGAGCTGGCGGTATGACTAACCCGCATTCTACCACTATCAACTATGTTTTTAGATTCATTAACTTGATATCTAGCTTTACAGTTAACATCTAAAATCTGATTTAACCAAGGATAGCAAACATCTATGGACCTACGTGCAGCACGTTCAATGTATGCAATAATCCCCTCCAATGTAACAATGGAAAGGGGTTTACTAATATTTTCTAATGGGTAATTAAAATCTTCGATGGCCGCATGTCTTATTCGCAAAACAGATTCTCTATCTATCTCATCTAATATGGGTACATAATCACAAAACCTCAAAGCTTCAATTAGACCATCCGATACGTATTTCTCAGCTAACTTAGCATTACACAAATAAAAGTCTTGGTGTAACTATCTATAGAAATTTGGTTCACTTCTTAATCTTTCTTTTAATCCGCTGTAATACATAAACGTTGCCCACATATCGTCAGCCACCAAGTGAGTTAAATATCCGACATAAAAGGAATCTGAAAACAGCTGATGGTATTTAGAAATAAACCGCCCATACTCAGTTGGAGCACCGTCTGAAAACGAATATCTAGCTCCTTTGAAGTGTGTCTCACTCTTAATTTCATCACCATCTGGAGCAATAGAACCTAATAAAATACGACCTCTATCAATGATATTTAATTCCGTTGCTACAAGGTCGGCAATAAGCAAATGCATTAGACGAGAACCCATCTAAAAAGGGGTCCTAACCGGCGAAATGATGTAAAAACCGTCATGACTGTCAACCGGCTGAACGATGATGGGCTTTTCTTTACTTGTGAATCTGAGCTGTACATGCTTGCTGTCAATAACGCGCATAATGTCCCTCATATACTTGCCGTTGAAGGATATGATCATTGGTTCCAAAAATGTCTCTTCAAATGTGACCACTTCCGTGACATCACCAATATCAGCGTCTCTAGCAAATAACTCAGCACCTGACTGCGATATTCGGAGACCGACAACGTTTGTATCCCCGGAAAGCAAGGAAACTCGTTCAACGGCATCAAGAAAATGAGAAGTACTTAAAGTTATTTCTGAACTACCGCCATCAGGCTTTAATTTATCGACAGCAGGATACGTCCCATTAATCAGTGATGATTGCATCGTGAAGTTGTCCGTAGTGAACCGGATGATATGTTCCCCGAGCGTAACCTCCGTCACCCCGGATACGTTGGTAATCATTTTGGAGTATTCAAATAAATATTTTGCTGGAATAACTGCGGGAGGGAACATATCTGATATTGTAGTGTTCGTGTTCGAAGTACGAGACGCAAAGCGTATACCATCGGTTGCCACGAGTCTAAGACTGGCCCCGTCTGTTTGGAACAAAACGCCCGTCAAGACCATTCTTGACTCTGAAGAAGAGGCTGCAAAAGATACTTGTTTCACCATTTTCTTAAAACAATCGTTATCTATACAGAACCAAGCTTTGTTATCAATAGGGTCCATATCTGGGAATTCTTCAGAATTTATTGTAGAAAGCCGATAAACAGATCTACCTGATTGAATGCAAATATTCCTGTTTTCAACTTCTTCAAGAGTAACAACATCCTCTGGGAGAGTCCGAATAATATCCATAAAGTAGCGTGCATGGATGACGACATCCCCAGACCTTTCAACAGTTAAAACATCGCCATCCATAGGTATCATATATTTCAGTGCCATAGATGTATTACTGGCAGTCAGTGTTAATCCATATTTGTTAGCTTGTACTTTTATCCCCGCAAGGACGGGTATGAGAGGTCTTGCCGATAAGCCAGCTGCTACATGCTGCAATGCGTTATGTAAAGACTGTTGCTTTAACTTAACCAGCACTGACTTCACCCGCCCCTCAATTAGTCGCCAAATAAGATTCAATCATGTCGCGTAATATTTCAGATCTGGTGAGACGTGAGACCGTACAGCGTTTATCAAGCTCGTCCCACATTTCTTTCGTGAGGGTTAAGGAGACCTTCCTTGTCTCCCCGATTCCTTTACGTCCAGCACCGGTACGCGGTCCTCCACGTGTAAACATAATAGACAATTGTCCCTCTTGATCAGGAACTCCGAGTTTAAGTTTTTGTTTGCTCATGAAACCACCAATCTCGCTTTGATTAAGGTAACTAAAATCATTTATTAATTTTAGCATATCCTATTACTTAATGGCAATGTCTGGATTGCAAATATTTGGTGTCAGGACGATGTTGCAAACAGGTCTACGTTTGCCTCTACATCAAAGTGAATTTTCTGATAAGCTTGGGTGTGTATATAAAAGTAGCTATTACGCTGCCCTTTACTTCAATAACCAAAAAAGTGACCCACAGCAACGGGCTGTGGGCCTTAATTTTATATATTTTAAAGGGGGTCGTTTTTTATTATAGGCTTGATTCATTAAAGCCATATGTAAATTAGATTTCATTCTTATTACATTTACACAACTAACAGTGCCCGGTAGAGCTTAACTATAATTGATCGCTACTTTCTTAAAAAGTAAGATACAATCGTGTCCAAAGTCTTTTCGAAATGAAAAGAGCTCTCAAAATATTTAAGATTATGTTTTTCGCATTCCTCCATTATTCGAATGCTGTCTGTTTTAATCCTCACTAGTTCAGCCATTGCTTCAGCATGGCTAAGTTCTTTGAAACCATCATTTTCTGTTTTGCTGGAATGGAATTTCATTTCTTCTACGCTCTCGACATTTATTTCCGCCATACCTATAAAACAGGACATTACTTTCCCAGGGTATGTCTGTTCAAATTGTGATACGTAGTTTGGAATTAACTGTACACCTTCAATGGTATAATCTATTTGGTTCTCAACCATGGCCGTCATTAAAGGGTTTATTACTTTCCATAACCGTTGTCCTGTAATAAAGTCACCCTCAGTTGGATGAACTCCGAGTTCTGGAATACCATTCGCAATTCCCATCATTAAATAATCTAAAGAAAAATACGGAATGTTTGTTTCATTTAAAATTCTTTTCGCAGTTGTTGTTTTGCCACTTCTGGAAGCGCCTCCTATAAGGTATAGCATTTTAACCTCCGTAAAGTTAAATTGGAAAAATTCCCTTATAATTTTACCTTAATCGGCCCCAATATTGTCCAATTTGTTGAAGCTATACTGCCAGTTACTTCAATGAAAAAAAGGAGATGCATCGCTGCAAGCTCCTCAACTAACGTTCGCCGTTAGCGTAACATATCATTGTTCCATTCTTCGGAAGTCTAAAGATGCAGGTCGTAAACTTAATAATTTAATTTTGCGAGAGATTCTTTATAACTCAGCAAGTAACAAAACCAAAAACGAACCCATCATATCCTTTACTTCCAACTGTTTGAATTGCAGTGGCTGCAATTCTATCCTCATCTGCCAAAAGATCATAAAACGCCCTTACACCTTGTACACGTGGATCTTGACTGTTTTCATTAATAACTTCGCCTTCGCGAATGACATTATCTCCAATAATAACAGTTCCAGGATGGGAAAAGTGAAGAGCCCATTTCAAATAATTGGGATTATTCGGCTTGTCAGCATCAATAAATATAAAATCAAAAGACTCAATTCCTTCGTTACTCATCTGCGCTAGTTGCTCTAAAGCATCCCCTACTCTAAGCTCTACCTTATCTTGCACTTCAGCCAGGCAGAGATTAGCTGCTGCCACCTGTGCATGATGTGGATCAAGTTCCAACGTGACTATCTTCCCCTCAGCAGGCAGTGCTCGTGCCATCCAGATTGTACTGTATCCTCCCAATGTACCGATCTCCAGGATACGATTTGATCTTTGCATTTGTATAAGCAAGTTTAAAAATTTTCCTTGCGTGGGTGAGACATCATAAGCTGGTAATCCTGCTTTTTGATTTGTGGATAACACTTTTTCGAGAATAGCATCATTCTGAATTAGGCGCTCCGTTATATACTGGTCAACCTTATCCCAGACATTTGTTTGACTCATATAGATCACTTCTCCTCTTCATTGTTAACTTCTATTACCAGTGTAACCGAGATATAATTATAAACATAATATATCTTTATGATAAATGCATACAAATAATATATGAGTTAATGAATAGGAGAATCGAAATGAACCTACATGCCTTACGCTTGTTTCATGTGATCGCCAGTACCGGAAGTGTGACTCGTGCTTCAGAATTACTCAATATTAGCCAACCAGCCATAACTTCACAGATTAAAAAATTTGAAAAAGAGCTACTCCTAACGCTACTCAAGCCCCAAGGAAGAGGTATTGCTTTAACAGATGCAGGTGAAGAAATTGCTTTACTTGCTAAGCGACTTTTTGCTGTAGAACAACAAATTGAACAATACACTCAGGATTACCGAAAAGGCTCAAACGGGTGTATCCGTTTAGCCGCGACGTATTTACCTGCTCATTTTCTGATCCCTACCTGGATAGCAAAATTCAAACAACAATTCGAACAAGTCGAAATGATAATTACAACTACGAATTCAAAAGAAGCTTTTAAAAAACTATTAAATGTAGATGTGGATATAGCCATTTATGGGGGGATACCAGAGGAGTATTCAGATACGATTCAGACAGAGGAACTTTTTCAGGACGAGTTATGGTTCGTCGTTTCACCTAATCATCGATATGCGAATCAACGTGTTTCACTAATTGACATGATGAAGGAACCCTTCGTTATGCGTGAGGAAGGAAGTTCAACACGAGAGAGATTGTTATCTTTATGTCGCACCTACAATACTTCGACACCCATAATCTCTTTGCAATTCAATGGGTTGCATGAAGCTATCACAGCTGTTATTGCAGGCTATGGTGCCAATTTCGTTTCTTCTTTGGTTGTGCGTGAATATGTAAGACGTGGAGAGTTATGCCGAGTTTATGTAGAAGGGATTCATCTAACCAATACAATTGCCATTTGTACCCGCAATAATGAACCATTATCTGCTTCCACTATGAACTTCATTAAGATGATTCGTCAAAATCCTGTTATAAAATAGAAAAGGCTGACCACCTTCATTTGAACTATCCTGCCCGTTACTTCAACGGGGAACAGCGGGCAGCTGCCGCGGCGATCTACTCCCTGTTATTTGCACTATCGTACCCGCTAGCTCAATGACTTACTCTGTTGTTGAAATTCGTGTTCCTTAACATAAAGCGGCATCAGAGAAGGCGAATCGTACCTTATCACGGCTTTTAAACGACAAAATGGTGCCGATAGCCATAGCCCCATAGCCGCAACGAAATAATGAGCCTAATCCGACAGTGCCCGCATGATGTTGGATTTCGCCTCTGCCGCAATCGCTTCATTCCCGTCATCGACCGCTTGCATTAAGATCAGTACGGGGATGTATACCGCGATCAGCCGCGCCAGCAGCTTCGTTTCCTCGTCCGCTCCTCCGTACGTTTCGAAAAACACGCCGCGAGCGTAAGGTGGTAAAAAGCTGTAAGCAACGCTCAAATCGCAAGCCGGATGGCCTACGCTCAGATCGCCCCAATCAATGATGCCGGAAACGATCCCTTTCTCATTCACAAGCATATTTTTGAAATGAAGATCGCCATGTAGCATTGCATTCACCGCCTCGACACGGTCCGTTTGTAACCTGCTAATATACGCTTCGATCACACCGGACTCCTCCGGCGACAAGTGTTCAACCACCTTCGATAGAAAGCCCGCCAATTTCACTTTGCGCGATGCTATGTCCGTCAAGCTTCGATGATCTTGCTGAACTCCGCACTTCAGCGCCGCCTGCACCGGAAACTCATGCAATCTCCGCAAAAATTTCGCCAGCGTCTCTGCCGATAAAGCCCGGCGTTCTTCCGTCAAACCGATTGGGAAATCTCCTGGCACGTAGGCATAGCCAAGAAATGGTGCCGGGTATTCGTCACTTGCTTCGCCATAAAACAACGGTTTCGGATAGGGGATGGTCATATATGCCTCCAGCATCGGCAGCAGCTTCCCTTCCATACGAATCGAGCCAACTGCAATCGTTCTTCTTGGAAACCGGAACACGTACTCGTCACCGATGAGAAAAACCGTATTGTCCCAGCCCCAGCCCAATCGCTTCACTTGCTTCGATGACAGCTGAGGGAATTGTCTGCCGATCAGCGTCCGCGCCTGCTCTTCGTTAACTTCCCACTCCGCATCCCATACATTCGTTCCTCCCATGAATTGTCTGCCTCCTCCATCGGTTACAACGGCGAAACGTTCGGTTTAGCCGGTCTTTCCTTCATGTCCCGAACTCATCCTCCAGTTGTTTGTTTTCAGTTTGGAGTTCTTATATCCGCTTGTTTTTAGCAGCGATGAGAACGCTCTTGCTTGTTTCAGTCATTCCACGTTTGTTTAGCAGAGGACATGCCTTCTTGCTGATTGCGCAGCGTTTCTATTCGTTCGCGAATCTCCGAATGGTTATAAAGGTAGGCTTTAGAGACGCCCGACTCTGTGGAAAAGCTATTGAAGTTTAACTTGCCTTGTTGCTCAATAAGTCTTTGGATTGCCTCATCAACCTTTTCTGCAGCGGATAGCTTCTATTGCCTGGGTGTGCAAGTTTCTCTTCGGCTCTAATTGCCGTTCCTTACGTTATTTAAACGTTTACATTCCCTGGAAGTTGCGCATAACTGCCCGTTAGTATAACGAAAAAAGCAACCGATCGATAATCGACTGCCTTCTTGTTGCTATTGAACTCCCTCGATTTTATCCGATGCCGCTATTACGCAACCGTGATGAAGTAGCAAAGCTTGATCTCCTTATGCATGCCAAAGGTTAACTAGTGACGCGTTCGGTTGTTTACAGATCGCGATTTTGGATAGTATGATTAGTGATATTGCACATGATAAGCCATTGATTGCGCAGCTACCAAATTAGGAATGGGGAGAAGTCCAAGATGCCGACGATTCAAATTGAAGGAAGAGGCTCCTATGAAGTTGCAGAAGGTACTAAACTTGTGCTTGCCCTGGAGGATAACGGGGTAGACATATTGCACCGCTGCGGCGGCAACGCCAAATGCACGACGTGCCGGGTCGAAGTGGTGGATGGAGACGCCGGTCCGGTTGGTGAAGCGGAGGCCGCTCTTCTTCAGGCCAAAGGCATTGTGGAATCGAACATCCGCTTATCGTGCCAGATTCGAGTACATAACGATCTTACTGTAAAACCAGTGATGACGGTATCGTCATCCGGCCTGGAGCCAGGCAATCGACCGCAAGACTAACCGATCGCGAACCAGCTTCCGGGCTCGTAACCACGCTGAGGCATCTCGCATGAGGTACTCAGCGTGGTTTTTTAATGGATGGCCTTGGCCAGTTCACCGAACCAGCTAAGCCTTATGCGAACATGTCGCGAATCTCGTCGTGCAGCGAACGCAGCGGTCGCCTTGCTAGTCGCGCCAAATCCGGCGATACGCTTCCCATATCGGATAAAGACAACAATCGAGAGTTTAACGTTACTAGTGTTTGGAAAGTTGCGTTAACTGCCCGTTAGCGTAACCCATGTATATTATTCAAATAATGTGTTGGAAATGGGACGTATTTTATGCCTGGATTTCAATATCATGATTCTTGCACCATTCAATTACAAAATCCTTTATCTTAGTTTCTTTGTATTTATACCATTGTTTATCGACACCATGTTCAATAATCCCATCTTTAAATCTTCGGAATGCACCTCTTCCTTGAATAGCTTCATACAAATCTTCTCGGATATCTCCATCTTCTAAAGTCCCAATAAAATCCTTTATGATTTCATATTCATTGAAGTCGTTTTTTAACGTAAAATCAACGTAAACCCCGTCTTCATCTTCAATAATCCTTATTGCTCTTTCAATGTTCTCCCTTTGCCATTCAGGGAACTTATCAAGTGGCTTTCCATCTTCTGCAGCACTATATTCTTCTCTCGTTAATGTAATAACTTCACTTGTTGTAATATTTATAAATGTAAAAGTATCATCTATTTGCATTTCGATCTCACCAACAAGATCATCCAATTTAACTGGTTTCTTCGTATGCATATTCGCTTTCACACCTTCTTTTGTATTCATTAATAAACATCTTATCCAAATAAACAAAACAATCTACCTAATCTGTTACTTCAAAAAATTAATATACTCGTCCACACTCTAGTTCTCCGTTAGCTCAATAAACTTGGGAACGCCCCACCCTTATCCGCCGAGCAATTTAATAATAAGCTCTAATAATAAGGCTTTCCTTATAAAATCACTTACTTCTCTGGACCACCAACATATTTGGTTTTGCCATCCCAAAAATCATTAAGGTGATTCCACCATTTTAATGATTCTTGTTTTAAATATTGATTAAAGACATTCGTATTTATTTCATTACTTAGTAATCTATTTTGCAAATCTTCCAATAATCCAATTGACGCAGCCTCTTTAACAAAATCGTCGCCACTTGTATGCAATAATTCAATTACATCAAACACAGATGGAAACTCACTTAACTCATTTTGTTTATACAAATCAACAACATAAGTAGCAAAATCAGCTAAATCTATATATAGTAACTGTTCATCTCCACTCTTATAATTTTCCTGAACATATTCATCCCACTGTTTTTTATAAGATGGACACGCTTGGAGAAATAGTTCCATTACTTCGCTTTTAGAGATTTCTTTTTTCACTGTACACCCACCTTTTTAGGAGTAAAATAATTCAAAATTTTCACCCCACGACACGTAAATCATTTTGCTTCGATTTTACCACGCAGATCGGATTGATCGCGCCTTATTTCGTGGAACAATACGCGGAACTGTACGTCCGCGGCCGAATCAAAGAAATCTCCTCGGCGCCAATCCACGTTTCCGGAGGAAACGGCGTCCAGTTGGTGATAGCCTCTTCGATGGGGGCATGGTAAATTATACATGATGCCGAGACCCGAGGTTCGGCAGATCATGCGAAGAACGGAGTGAGCTCATGACATCAGTGATCAAATGGGGTTTTATCGGGGCAGGGGGAATTACGAGGCGGGTCATGAACGACTTCAAGGAGATGAGGGATGCTAAATTAGCCGCAGTATTTTCTCGCACGGACACTAATGCGGAGCAGTTGGCGCTGCCCTACGGGGCAAAGGCTTACACCGACTGCGAAACGATGATCCGGGATCCAGAAGTGGATGCGGTCTATGTCGCCACGCCTCACCATCTTCACATGGAACATGCTTGTTTGGCGTTGGAATTAGGGAAGCCGGTGTTATGCGAGAAACCGATGGCTCCGAACGCCGCGCAAGTTCGGACGATGGTCGGGAAGGCGAGAGAGACCGGAACGTATCTAATGGAAGCGATGTGGACCCGATTTTTCCCAGTGACGCGCAGGGTCATTCAGTGGGTTTCGGACGGCGCTATAGGAGATGTGCATTATTTGACGGCGGATTTCGGATTTTCGGCCACGGAGAACCCGCAATCGCGTCTGTTCAATCCACATACGGCCGGAGGCAGCCTGCTCGATGTCGGCGTTTACGCAGTCTCCTACGCCTCGATGATTTTCGGAGCCAAGCCCGTCGAGGTACTCAGCCGTTCCCGCTACGCTTCTACCGGAGTAGATGCCCGAATGGCATGTTTGCTGGAATATGAAAACGGACAGATGGCTTCACTCTACTCTTCCGTCTCGAGTTCGACCCCTCAAGAGGTTCGCATCATCGGAAGCAAAGGACATATTGAAGTTCCGCGGTTCTGGTCCCCTAGAGAAGCCAGATTGATCGTAGGGAACCAGCTTAAGGATGAATGCAAGGATGATCGGATCGGGGAAGGATTCGGATATGAATTTTCGGCCGTACATGAAGACCTGCGGGCAGGAAGGAAGGAAAACGCCTGGATAACGCTCGACGAATCGATCGCGATCGCCGAGACGCTGGATCGAATTAGAGCCCAGTGGGGGCTTGTCTATCCGTTCGAGGCGTGAGATGCCAAGCAAACGAATATTAGGGGTACCGCCAGCCGCTAAGACAGTTTTCACCAAAATAAAGGTCGGTTTTCCTCTTCCCAGGATTACCGACTTTTTGGTTTTTTGTATTCAGCTATCGTGCCCGTTAGCCACACATGCAGCGCAAGCGCCGCACCAAAGATGATGAAAATGGGATGCAGAATCCTCAATACTGGTACTACGGCTGGGAGAGGAAGGTCGATAAGCTATGTTGCCTTAGAGTCCATCCGTTAGTCTGACTCCAACGATCACGGTGCATCACAGATTGTCGCTCCCTTTTGGGAAGCACTCATGGGAGATTAATCCTGCTCTGATTGTTGCACCAGCCTCTTACCTAATGAGCCGTAGAGAGGGCGTATTCAGGATGGAAGTTGTCATTGAACGAGCATGCGGTGTGGATACTCACAAGGATAATATTACTGCATGCATTCTAACGTCTACGGGAAAGGAGATCCAAACGTTCTCAACGAAAACGGCGCATCTCTTACAACTAATCGATTGGATTAAACAACACGAATGTTCTCACGTTGCAATGGAAAGCACAGGAGTGTTTTGGAAGCCCATCGTCAATCTGCTTGAAGCGGAAGGGATTAAGTTTTTAGTTGTAAATGCCCAGCATATGAAGGCATTGCCTGGACGTAAAACAGATGTCAAGGATTCGGAATGGATTGCTAAGCTTCTCTGTCATGGATTACTTAAAGCAAGCTTCATTCCCAACCGAAATCAACGAGAACTTCGAGAGCTTGTTCGGTATCGCCGCAGCATCATTGAAGAGAGATCCAGGCAGCACAATCGTATTCAGAAGGTGTTAGAAGGGGCGAACATTAAGCTTGGTTCCGTTGTCTCGGACATTATGGGTGTTTCTTCGCGAGACATGCTTCGTGCCATTGCAGATGGTGAAGATGATCCCGAAAAACTAGCGAGCTTCGCTCGACGCACCCTCAAGCGGAAAAAGGAAGATCTCGAACTGGCACTTCAAGGCTATGTAAATCCTCACCAACGTCTGATGATCAAAACCATTTTAACTCACATTAATTTTAAGAAAAACCTGAGGCTCTGCCTCAGGTCCTTTGGCGAATGAGTTCAGTTTGGCGTGTGGGAGGGCATGGGGAAGGGCCCGACCGCTGTTGAAATCTTATTCCTTGAATTATATTTTGTCGCAGTTGGAAGACGATTTCAAAGGCGGACGCTGACGCTTCTCCGCTCCTTCCCCATGCCCTCTTAGGCCTTTCTACCGCCTCTTCAACCTCATCCGTACCAAACTCTATTCACCTGAGCCATCATGAGGAATGGTTACTGTTGCAGAAGCGGTTGTTTCATTCCCTGCTTTATCGATAGCGGCATAAATGATCGTATAAACACGTCCTTGGCCCTTGCCCGACCTCTCCGCACGCACGCTGAAAGACGTATCGTCCGTACCATATAAAGCGTCTTGAATATCATTCGGCTGATCCCCGTCCCCTAAGCCATTCTCAGGTTCATTACTGGTAATTGAACGTAACACAACGGAGTCAATCCCAGAAAGTCCATCACTATAATTCAATGTTGCACGAATGGGAACTAACTTATGATTCGGTGCTTTAATGCTAGTGACATCTAACGTTAACGATAATATTGGGGCTGTCTTGTCCACTCGGATTGTCGTTTCTTTCACGTCCTCCACATTCCCGGCACTGTCCATACTGCGATACTCTACCTTATTCATGCCATCAGCTGTCAGGGTGAACGCTTGGTCGTATGCTGACCATACCCCTCCGTTGATCCGGTATTCCGTTCTGATTACCCCCGGAACGTTATCATAGGTAGCAAGAGTTACCGTCACATCTCTGGAGTACCAACCGCCAGAGCCGTTCGATTCGGCAGGACTGATGGCCGCTATAGTACTTGGTGCCGTAAAATCTGCCCATTGTTCACCCCCGACCGCTCCTGCTATAGGCAATCCGGCTTCCGTGTCCTGAATCATTAAGTTGTCGATATATACGTCGGTTCCCGTTCCTGCGGTACTCGCTGAAGCTATGTTGAAATGCGTGATTAGATTGCCATCCAAATAATTTTCTACATTCCCTTTAAAGGCGCCATCCACCCAAACGCCGATTAGCTTGGCCGCCACATCGAATTGGAGTTCAATATCATGCCAGGTTCCGGTTGTAATATCGGTCTGTACCGGAAGCTCCACTCGATTCCCCGCACGATTGTACACTCTTAAGGAACCGTCCGCTTCCAGCATGAACTGGAATACCGTTCCCGGCGCATTATGAACATAAGAATACGGCTCACGCAAGGAAAAGCTAAACAAATCACTCAGATTAGACGCATATAGGCTGAATTTGACCGTCCCTTTTCGGATTCCCGGAAACAATCGGCTGCCTGCAGTCAGACTGGTTGTATTATTGTCGAGCAATCTCAATGAGCTGGCTCCGCTTTTGGATTGATTGGTACTGGTTGAAATCGAACCTCCTAATTCCCACCAATAGTCATTTTTCAATTCAGAGTATTCAAAATCGTCGAAAACGCCATGCGATCGGTACAAGTAACGGTTAAAGTCTTCGACCAACAGGGTGGTTGCCGTTGACCAATTCGATCCCCACCAGCCGAACAAATAAGTATCCGGGTCCACCTCAACCAAAGACGGTTGGGTCGCCACTTGTTTGGCAGGGTTTACAGCGGATTGAGACAGACGTGTTCTTCCCAACAGATCCCGCATAGCCCTCCAGGAGTTGGTTTCATCTTGGCTGTAAGCGAGCGTCAGCGGATTACGCAAATAACTGGTTCCCCCGAAGGAGTTGTTCCCCGGCCACAGCAGCAAAATATCGTGATTGCTATGACGCTTCAGGACCGACATCGTATTGGATGAAAACACGGGAGCATCAGTCGGAACCGACCAGGTTCTGCCGTTATCCGTTGATGTACTTTGCGCCAGCTTGACCTTGCCGGGAACCTGCTGACGCATATACATTCTTAGCGATCCATCTGCCAACTGCACGATCGACGGTTCCGACAGTCCCGCTTCGCTTCCGCTTGAACCTACGGCCAGCTGGCTCACACTTTTGGTCCATGTGACGCCTTGATCCGTTGAAATCAGCACGCTTACCGCAAAAGAACCATCTGGAGCCTTCACGTAGACAAAAGGAAAGATCCAGTCTCCGTTAACAAGTTCAATCGGATTCGTATATGTGACATTGTAATTGATTGGATATGTGGCTCCATTATACTCAAGCGTTCCTGTGTTTATTTTCACCGGTTGCGCAAAAGTGCGTCCATGATCCATCGATACGGTATAGTATAAATCGTTGCGGCATGCGTTTCCTGCCGTCAAGCAATTGGTCGTTGTGTATCCATAATACGAGTAGAAGAATAAGACTACTTTCCCGGTCGCAGGGTCGACGAACAAGCTTGCCGGCTCATCTCGGCCCGCATCGTTCAAATTCACGATCTGAGTTTGGGCTGTCCACGTACGTCCGCCGTCCGAGGAATATTTGGCATAAATGCCGCTGGTTGTTGAGCTTACCCTGTTGGCGACCATCAGGATGTCCCCGTTGGCTAACTTCTCGGGTTTTACATTATCCCTAAACTCAGGAGTTGAATGCTCCATCAAAGTTTTATTCCCATACTCCACTTGAAGACCTTCCTGTCCGGCACCGACAAACTCCGCAGATGCATTGCCGTAGTAAAAGTAAACCGTGGAAAGGCCTGGTTCCAGCGTCGGGATGTTGACATAAAAACCGTTATCGTCCATGTAATAAGCCAGCTCATGGTTCGCTTCATCGGCAAACCGAACGTCCCTGAAGTCCCGTTGCAGCTTGCCGGCAGCCTGTAATGCAGCTGTACCCAATGCCGATTTGGCAATATACACCGATCGGTCTAACAACGGGGACGTACCGGCGTTGGATACCTGAACGGATTTTTTATACAGCCATGTCCCTCCGCCAGACGCCGTCCATTCGCCTACCGATCGGTTCGATACATAGATCATGTTTTGTAAATTCGTATTGGAAAAGGTAAACGAAGTATCGTCAAAATGGTTATGAACTTTAATATAACGTCCTGATGCGTTCATGTTATAAAGGATGATCCGGTTATTCAGCTTGAGAAACCTCCAATCCGAGACTTTCGTGTAGCTTTGGTTGTCATTGCTTACGTAAACCGATAAATCGGTTTTTTCTACACGTGAAGGTCCTTGATTCTCCACCAATTCAATTGTATTGAATGGTTGAGAGGAGCCAAGATCGATACCTAGGCTTCGATAATTATAATCCAATGCTGCTGCAACAACGGTTCCCCAGTTGCCTATCGGCATAGTTGCGGGGTTGAGGTCTTGATTGACATAACCGATCGTCCCCGGAATTGAGGGCGATCGCGGCATGACTTGACGTACTTCAAGCATGTGCTGCAAATTGGACTGAGTCAGCCAAGTCCCCGAAGGTCCTGCATCGGTAAAATGGGAGTGTACTTTAACAAAGCGCGCACTCACTGAGAAATCCTGAAGGACGATCGCTTGGCCTGCTTTCCAAAAGCTCCATCCGCTTAATTGGGTGTATGTAACGTTGTCGTTGCTTATGTAGACGGAAATATTAGCGCTAGAATTTACACGGTTGGTGCTATTCTCGTCATGAAGTCTAATCTCGTTGAAGGTACGGGATTCCCCGAGGTCGATCCCGATACTCCGGTTGAAGTAATCAAAGTACGCACTGCCCGAATAGCCAAAATTGGCCAACGAACCGCTTAGAGGAGCGCTGTCATTGTTTAGATATCCCACGCTCCCCGCCCACTCGGCCGCATGGGCAGTCGATCCGGCAGGCGAAAAGGGCATAAGCCCTGCAAAAAGAACGAAAATCAGCAAAAGACAACTTTTTCTCATAGTTCCATCCCTTCCTGAGACCCTAGTTTGATCCTTCACCATTCCATTGCTTCATGTTTGTAATCACAACCACGTTGGACATTTCATTCTTGTTGCTTAGAACTCTCCACCCCCTCTGCTCCAGGTGAAATCATTTTGGAAGCGCTATCATTTTCGCTTAATACTGATCTTAACCATCGTAAAGCTCTAACGAATGAATGGTGGCGGGAACATCACGCCTACAATAAAATATGTATAATGGTTAGACCATATTATCAATACAATTATAACTTAGCAATCAAGCGATTCGTTGTCAACTCTTATTATTCGCCACTTTGGATATACCTTGGCATGTAGGTTCTCGACTCCGCGCGCACATTGGGCCAGCATGGACTTCACGGCGTTGCATCCCTGACTCGTAATCGTCTTGAGCAGATAAGCGAGTAGTAGCTTCAACGGCTCTTTGACCGTGAATTGCTTTGGCGCGCTAGGATGCGGTTTCATCCGATTGGAAGGGTGTTTAGCAGCCATAGATCAGCGTATTGTTCTAAAGAAAAACCGTCCGAAAATCACGGACGGTCCTTGGTGAGTAGCTGTTTGATAAAGTTTTAGACAGGAAGGCTTGATATTACGGGCTTTGAGAACAGGAAAATCGTCAGCTTACTGGAAAATAGTATTAGACTGCCCCCAAAAATCGAAACAGCGACAGACTTGGACGAGAAAATAAAGTCCTAGACTGTCGCTATATTGTTGAACTATCGTGCCCGTTACTTCAAAAGATTTTGATAATTGGGGAGGAAATCATCCTTATCGGGGCCTCTAAGATGTTCAAAATTTTTAAGCTCAACTCCTGCCGACGAGATCCGATATGTAAGTACATCTTCGCCGACAGGGATATGAGGACCGACTATGGGCTGAGCATCTAATGTGATTAAAAAATCAAAACCACGAAAAGCAGCTACCCTTCCAATGCTCTTCACATTTACATAATCCGGATGAATAACTGGTGGTACTGTAGTTACATCTGCGTATACCCTAGTAAGTTTCTCCTGCATATGTGGAAGTAGAATTAAAACAAGCATATCTTGTAGCTGCAGTTCCCTTGAGTCTTCAAGCGGCTTATTACCATCTGCATTTGAAGTTTGCTCTGAAAGAGCCTCTTCATCAACATAGTGAACATCTATTTTATGTTTGTTATCCGTCTCAGGAGAGGCTTGTGTGTATTCTACAAGAGCACCACTGCCCTCAGCGAATAAACGAAGAGGTACATATGCCTTGTTATTATAGTTAAGCACCTCCTCACTTTCCTGTAGTTGTACTTCTTTGGAGAGCCCGTTAGCTAGAAAAAAAGTAACTTTACTTGGAAAGATTGTTGCTTCAATTACACTTGAAGCAAATACAGAAGTTGTTGCCATTAAGAAGGCACCACACAACACACCAGCAATATAATGTTTCTTCAATTCGTCCTCTCCTCTTCAAATGTAAATTATTATCTAATAGACGAAGCAAATGTACTGTTTGTTCCTAACACGTATAAACTAAATACCGCTAACATACATGCGACTCAAGGGAATGGATAGTTGCGTTATTCTGCCCGTTAGGTCCGTTAGTTAAGCAAAGGTGTTTTTCGGCAGCCTATACACGTTGTTATGTTTACGGCTTATTTAAGCCAATCATAAAGTTCTGTTGATTTTGTGCGAATCAGGTTTGAACCATTCCTTATTACGATTTCACCTTTTATAGGGAAAGCTTGTGAATAGCCTCTCCCATCGACCAATGTTCCATGAACCCATTTATACGCTTGTGAAACTGTAATCAACCTTCGGTCGTTCATTCGTACCTTTAAAAGAATTGTGCGCTTTCCAAACTCCGCTAGCCCATCGACAGGTTCTGAAGCGTTGATCCACCCCATCACTTTTGAAATTGTGGCTTTTCCTGATTCATCGGCATTTATATACATATGCCCTTGTTCTCCAGGCATGTTTCGAACAATCTCCATGGATGTAACATCTTCACCCCTTAGCAATGGCATTTTTGGTGAGATATTAGCGGTCAAGATCATGATAGATAAGAGAATTATTTTCATTACTTAGCCTCATTTCATTTTTTGGTTAAATTAGCCGAATTTCAAAGAAAAATTCTCTGCGCAACGCAGATCCATCGGAAACTTTTGAGTTGTAAACCCTTGTAGGTCAACTAAGTCTGCTCAACAGCTAATAAAACAAGGAGCAGTTTGCTCGCGGCAAACTACTCCCTGGTTCTTTGAACTAACGGGCACGATCAATCGCTGATAGTTCTTAATGAATTTTATATCCGACAAGATAATATTGGGCATATGCGGTGTCGTTCCTTAAATCCATCTCCACAGTGTGTCCATCTGGTCTACACAAAGCAATCTTAATTTCAAAATACTGTGCACCATGTATTGCATCAACTGGTCTTGATTTTTCTTTATTTTTATTAAAGGTCACACGCTCGTTGATAGAGAGTATTTTTTCACAGTTAAATTGAGTGTATTCTTCATTAAATATTTCCTTCAGTGATGAGATAATTACGGGTCTTAATTGTTGTATCAATGCATTTTCGGTTACTTCTAACCTTGGGTCTGGGTGTGCGAAAGCTCCTGGTTCAAAAGATAAAAAACATCCAATAAGTATAACAGTGACTAAGCCTAACCTACTTTTCATAATTTTTCACCTGACCATTTTTTGCTTAGTCTGGTCACAATTAGGGAAAATATGTATCCTTGATCGATAATCGATTACTGCCCGTTACTTCAATGAAAAAGAGGAGATGCATAGCTGCAAGCTCCTCAACTATCGTTATCCGATAGCTTAAATAACGATACGTTCATCAACGATCAAAAGTTTATCTTCTACCAATTGAGCTACCGAGCCTTAGTTTTTTGGATATGGTGGCTCGGGGCGGAATCGAACCGCCGACACTAGGATTTTCAGTCCTATGCTCTACCAACTGAGCTACCGAGCCTTAGTTTTTTGGATATGGTGGCTCGCGACGGAATCGAACCGCCGACACTAGGATTTTCAGTCCTATGCTCTACCAACTGAGCTACCGAGCCTTAGTTTTTGGATATGGTGGCTCGCGACGGAATCGAACCGCCGACACTAGGATTTTCAGTCCTATGCTCTACCAACTGAGCTACCGAGCCTTAGTTTTTGGATATGGTGGCTCGGGACGGAATCGAACCGCCGACACTAGGATTTTCAGTCCTATGCTCTACCAACTGAGCTACCGAGCCTTAGTTTTTTGGATATGGTGGCTCGGGACGGAATCGAACCGCCGACACTAGGATTTTCAGTCCTATGCTCTACCAACTGAGCTACCGAGCCAAAATTTTGGATTGTATTTTAACAAGGGCGAACGCGCAATAGAAGTCGTTGAACAACAAAAAGCCCCTCATCCGAAGGGACGAGGAGCCGTGGTACCACCCTAATTAGAACATTCTTTTGATAAAGATTGTTCTCACTTTAATAAAATAACGGTTTAACCGGTACCCTCTACTTACCGTAAGTGGTTTCAAGGGACTGCTCCGGAGCGAACTTCATTCAACCTGATCCTTAGAAACGCTCTCAATCTCCGGCGTTTCTTCCCTGTAAAGAGGTATTGAATTACTTTTCTCCATCAAAGCATTTCATTTGGATATAAAATTTCCCTTATTATACGTTAGCAGATTAACAAAGTCAATAACTGGAACTGATTGTTGGCTAAACTGCGCGATGCCTTAATTCCGTTCTCAGTCTACATTTCCGAGTCTAACACTTTATTTTCTTCGGACAACGCTATCCTGCCCGTTACTTAAGCGAAAGGCTACCGATGATGCTGGCAGCCTGTATCATGGTGCTATCGTACCCGTCGTAAAACCTTGGCGCGTAAATGAGATCAATATCGGTATGTGTTTAGATGATCTGTTGCGGCTAGCTTATGAGCTGCTCCTCCAGCAATTTGCGAATCACGATTTCATGTGCGGGAAAAGCGATTCGGGGGAGCTCCTCGTAAGAGAAATAACCTACTTGGTCGATGTCATCTCCCGCACGAAGCTCGCCGCCGGTCTCTTTGGCCAGAAACCAGATCATGACGCTCTGCTGCTCTGGATTATACCATTCAGTGCCTACGTACGGCTCGCCATAAAGGGAAGTGACGGTATAGAGAGAGGTAAGCTCTATGCGTAGCCCCGTCTCCTCCAACATTTCACGCTTTGCTGCCTCATACACATCCTCTCCCCACTCCACAAAACCGCAGGGCACACACCATTGCCCACTGTAGCGTCCCTGCTTTCGGCCTAGCAGCACCTTGCCGTTCCGGATGAGAATCATAGCTACGCTCGCCGATGGATTCTGGTAAAACACAAATCCGCACGCGCTGCAGACGAGCCTCTTGTTCTCGTTAAGTCGCAGAGAACCCCCGCATTTTGGACAATAGCTGTATCTCATCAGCAATCAACCCCCAATATAAGGAAATCTTTATCTCGATCCGATTGTACATTACTTCTGGCAGGCCCTCCAATACATGTTTGCGAGGAATTTGTTCTCGCTATGCGATCAAGGAAAACGGTAGTCCTACCGGTAGTCGTGGGCTTCGACAGCTTAATATGGAATGCCGGACTCTTTACGTAGAGCGCCTCCTTGTTGATGGGTATGTTCGATCCCGAATATTACAACAATCCCGTCTATGTGATGAGCATATTCGTGGTGCCCTTTGTTTATTCTGCTGCTGAACGCTCTGCCTAAAAGGCAACGCCCTTCGGCCCTGAGCATTGCCGCGTGCTTCTAGGAGGGAGGTTAACTACACTAAACTGCCCGTTAGTTGAGAAACGGCAGGCGGTCGTTCTGGTCGGCTGCCGTCTTGTATTTATTGATCTATTGTACCCGTTAGCCATCCATGCTGCATAAAGCGCAGCACCACAGAGAGCGAAAGTTAATCCGTTCTTTCATAGTAGTTGAATCGCCAGGGTGGCCATCATATTACAAACCTGCCTAACAAAGATTCGTTCATGTCAGCATGATCACCTACTCCACGCAGCTAAAAAAAAGCGTTCATTCAGTAGAGTGATCGCCTAATTACTTCAAAACTTTATTGTTTACTTCAAGACTTCATTTGTTACTTCAAAAGATATTCGTCATCTAATAGTCATTTTTCCATTTTCCTCAACTCGATCTTTAGCTTAATTATCTCTAATACTTCTTTGCGATCAAATTGAGCTAATGATTTATATAATTTAAGCAATAACACTTCCTCTTCTGATAATAAAGAATATCCCAAATTATTTTCAGCATCGGAAACTAAATCATCAATACTACATTTAAATTTCTTTTTTATAGCCATTAATGTATCGAGAGATGGATTGCAATTGCCTTGCTCAATCTCACTTAGATTCCCCTGAGAAATACCTATGTAACTTGAAAACTCTACTTGATTAAGATTATTCAGTTTTCGTAACTTTCGAATATTTGACCCAATGTATTTCAAAAAAACACACTCCTTTTGCAGGCTAATAAATTAGAAAAGTCCCGAAATATCAGTTCTGATATTATCGGGACTTTTCTTGTTGAGGCCATTCGATTACCAACTTTAATGTTCATTTACTAACTTTAATGTTCATTTACCAACTATGTTGTAAACTTACCAACTTTAATGTCACTGGACATATATTTTTGATATATCACCAACCCTACTCCACCGTCACGCTCTTCGCCAAATTCCTCGGCTTATCGACATCATTGCCTCTAGCAAGCGAGGCGTAGTAGGCAAGCAGCTGCAGCGGGACGACCGACAGCGCCGGTGTCAGCAGCGGGAGCGTGCGCGGAATGGAGAACACTTGGTCGACCGCCTTCGCAAGCTCGTGGTCGCCTTCGTTCGCAAGACCAAGCACGTGCGCGCCGCGCGCCTTCACTTCCTTGATATTGCTCACGGTTTTCTCGAACAGCGCATCCTGCGTCGCCAAAGCAATGACCGGAATGCCTTCCTCGATAAGCGCCAGGGTACCGTGCTTCAGCTCTCCGGCTGCATAAGCCTCGGAGTGAATATACGAAATCTCCTTCAGCTTCAGCGAGCCTTCCAATGCGACCGCATAGTCCAAACCGCGTCCAATGAAGAACAAGTCGTCATGACCCGCGATATCCTCGGCGATTTGCTTGATCGCATCCTTTTGCTGCAACATGCTTTCCACCTGCTCCGGCAGCGCCTTAAGCGCGGCGATCGTTTGCGCGATATCGGCCGCTTCCATCGTACCGAGCGTTTGCGCGAGGTGCAAGCCAAGCAGATAAAACGCGATCAGCTGCGATGTGTACGCCTTCGTCGAGGCGACGGCGATTTCCGGCCCCGCCCAGGTGACGATGACATCGTCCGCCTCGCGGGCGACGGAGCTGCCGACCACGTTCGTGATGGCGACAACGCGCGCCCCGCAACGTTTAGCTTCGCGCAGCGCAGCCAGCGTATCGGCCGTTTCGCCGGATTGGCTGACTACGATCGCCAGCGTGTCGCTCGTTATGATCGGGGACCGGTACCTGTACTCCGACGCGACGTCCGTTTCTACCGGGATGCGCGCCAGCTTCTCGATCACCGACTTGCCGATCATGCCCGCATGGAACGCGGTGCCGCAGGCGACGATATGAATGTTGCGAATGCCGCGGATTTGCTCGGCGCTCATGCCGATTTCCTTCAGCTCGACGCGGTCGCCCTCAGCCGAGATCCGACTGCCCATCGTGTCGCGATATGCTTTCGGCTGCTCATGAATTTCCTTGAGCATGAAATGATCGAAGCCGGCCTTCTCCGCCGTCACGATGTCCCAATCGACATGAAACATTTCGCGGGAAATGAAGTTGCCCTCGATCGTCATCAGCTCGACGCCGTCCTGCGTCAGCGCGGCCATTTCGCCGTCGTTCAGAATATAGACGTTGCGCGTATGCTCCAGAATCGCCGGAATATCCGAGCCGATGAAATTCTCTTCTTGCCCCACGCCAATAATAAGCGGGCTGGCCAGCCGGACGGCCACAAGCTTATTCGGCTCATACTCGGTCAACACGCCAAGCGCAAACGCTCCGTTCATCCGCTTGACGGCCTTCTGAACCGCCTTCACAATGTCGCCTTCATACAAACTTGCAATGAGGTGCGAAATGACCTCCGTGTCCGTTTCCGATACGAACTGCACCCCTTGCTCGATCAATTCCTCTTTTAATGCGATATAATTTTCAATAATGCCGTTATGCACGACAGAAAATTTCTGCGAATTATCCGTATGCGGATGCGAATTGACGTCCGACGGCTTGCCGTGCGTCGCCCAGCGCGTATGTCCGATTCCGATCGTTCCGCGCAGCGGAGTGCCGCTAAGCTGCGACTCGAGAACGGCGAGGCGTCCCTTCGCTTTCTTGACCTCGAGTCCGTTTGCCGTGTGCACGGCGATGCCGGCGGAGTCGTACCCGCGATATTCAAGCTTTTTCAGCCCATCGATCAAAATGTCCTGGGAATCCCGTTTACCAACATAGCCAACAATACCACACATTGTGATTACCTCCGATATATTCGTCCGCGACGATTTTCAAGGAATCCAGTCAAGGAATAGACAATAGCAAACCAAAGGCATCTGCATGCCTTTTTTGAAAAAGAACGTCCCTCGTCTATTGCTTCTCCTCCCCTGCATGAGACAAGTCGCATAGGCGCAGCAATCCAACCCTCAATCAGAGTGTTTACTCCCTGAGGCATCGTAAAAGACGCTTCTTCGCTATTGAATTACCTGCTGGTTCATCACATGCTGGGATCTTGTCCGACCGGTCGCCCGGTTTTTTGCCCCCCAACTTACGGCACTGATGGTGTACCGGAAGGCCCCCGCCGAATAAATTCGAACACCTTCACCTCGTCAGCTCAAGCCGTTTCCGTTCCGCTCGAGCTCTGGCGCTTACGTTGCTAAAACCGCTGTCCACCTTTCCATTTTGAGTCATATTCAATCATATTCATTTTAGCTCGAATGCGCAACAGGTTTTTTGCGACAGCTTTTGCGGACAAGCCCCGACTTCGTCTCATGCCAAAATCCCCCGATTTCGACATCGGAGGATTTAGAACCGCAATATGCGAAGCTGCCTAGCTAAGCTCCCGTTCAATAACGTCGGCGATGGAACGTACGCACCGCTCGACCTGATCCTTCTCCGGCCCTTCGGCCATGACGCGGATTAACGACTCCGTTCCCGAAGGTCTCACGAGCACGCGGCCATTGTCGCCTAGCTCTTCTTCCACCAACCGGGTCGCTTCGGCAATCGCCTTATTTTCTTTCCAAGTGCTTTTGTCGGCAACGCGGACATTGACGAGCACCTGAGGAAACTTACGCATCAGCTTGCGCAGTTCGCTCAGTTTCTTACCGGAGCGGATGACCGTATCGACGAGCTGCAGCCCGGACAGAATGCCGTCGCCGGACGTGCTGTAATCGAGGAAAATGATATGGCCGGACTGCTCGCCGCCAAGATTGAAGCCGCCCTTGCGCATTTCTTCCATGACATAACGGTCGCCTACAGCCGTTTGTGCGGTGTTCAGCCCAAGCTCCTTGGCCGCTTTAAAAAAGCCCAGGTTGCTCATCACGGTCGTGACTACGGTGCCGTGGTTGAGTTTGCCTTGCTTATTCATGGCATCTCCGCAGATGGTCAGCACGAAATCGCCGTCCACTTCCTCGCCCGTCTCATCGATTGCAATAAGGCGGTCGGCGTCCCCGTCAAACGACAAGCCTAGGTCGGCCTTATGCTTCAGCACTTCGTCACGCAGCGCTTCCGGATGCGTCGAGCCGCAATGGTCGTTGATGTTGCGTCCGTTCGGCTCTGCGCCGATCGTCACCACTTCGGCGCCGAGCTCGCGGAATACGCGAGGCGCAAGCTCGTATGCAGCGCCATGAGCGCAGTCGAGCACGATTTTCAAACCTGCGAACGGAGTGGCTACCGTCGTTTTCAAAAACTCGGCGTACTGCCATTTCAGCTCCGAATCGTCGACAAGCGCACCAAGATCTCCGCCTACCGGGCGCGGCAGTTCGTCCAACTCGGCATCCAGTAGACGCTCGATTTCGAGTTCCTTGTCATCCAGCAGCTTGAAGCCGTCGCCGCCGAAAAACTTAATTCCATTGTCCTGCACAGGGTTATGCGACGCCGAAATCATAACGCCTGCATCGGCGCCCAGCTTCCGCGTCAAATAAGCGACTGCGGGCGTGGACACGACGCCGAGACGAATAACGTCTGCGCCGATCGAGAGAAGCCCCGCAATCAGCGAAGCCTCCAGCATCGGTCCGGAAATGCGCGTATCCCGTCCGATAACGACCTTCGGCTGCTTGGCCTGACCCGTTAGCACGTAGCCGCCGCAGCGTCCGATTTTATAGGCAAGCTCCGGTGTCAACTCCTGATTAGCGACACCGCGAACGCCGTCTGTTCCAAAATATTTCCCCATTTGATATACTCCCCCGAATATCTCTTATTTTAGTTGGTTTTCTTGCCGTCTCCCCCGGCCGGACTTCCGGACGCCCCCGTGCTGCTGTTCGCAGGCTTCGCCGGCGTCGGCGAAGCCGAGCCCGCATTAGCGGAAGGATTTGGCGTCGGAGACCCGCTCCCCCCTGCCGGAGGGACGGACGGCGTCTCTGTCGACTCGCCCCCCGTTACCGGTTTGGACGGCTGATTCGCCGTAATTTCCACAACCGCCTTCAGCTCCGGCTGCTGTGCAGCCCGCATAATAAATGGCGGCATATTCAAGGTGATCGGCAGCTCCTGCGTACCGGATGCGGCATTCGTCACGTCGACGACCGCCTGAATGTCCTGCGGCTTCAGTTTATCCAGCAGCGCCGGAGCGCCCTCCACGGTAACAGTCAGTTGGCTGCCTTCCGGCGCAATCAGCTTGGCGGTATAGCCCTCGCTTTGTCCGATTAGCGTGACAGGCACCTTCTCCACAACCTTCGTTGCGGACGGCACAACGCTAATTCGTATTTCCGCCTTGGCCGGGTCGACCCGGGTTACGCCCTTTTTGAGCGGCACATCGACCGTCAGCACCTTGTCTTCCTTGAGTCCGTTCAGGTCAATTTGCAGCCCGTCATAGAACTCCATCTTATCCAGTATATCCTGAGGTCCAAAAACGGTGACTTGCTCCGGTTTCGTAATCGACGCCACGCTGAAGCCTGCAGCAGGACGGCCGACGAACTTAACCTGAAGCGGCATCGTTTTGAAAGGACTCGTGATCGGCACTTCCACGTCGACGACCTGAGGGTTGATTACGCCTTCGATCGGCTTGCCGTTCTTGTCGTAAGCGACGAGCTTCACCTGCTTGGTTACCGCTGATGTCGCCTTATCGACGCTGACCTCGCCGCGGGCCGTTTCCACCGCATTGATCTGGCTCTCCGGCACGGTTACCTGCACGCGAGTCGGCTTGATGACCGGCTGTCCCGCTTTATAGCCCTCCGCAGGCGTACCCGTCACATTAATCGTAACCGGAACCTGCTTCTCCTGCTTCTCTTCCAGCTCCGCTCTGACGAAGGACGGCGTCGCTTCGGCCGTTACCGTGCTCGGCACTCCGGTCACTTTAACGGGAAGCGAATGTACGCCGCTCTTCACCTGGGTCAAATCGAGCTCGACGCGGATTTTGGCCGTATCGACCTTGCGTACCGCATCCGATCTGCCGCTTATTACAACGGTTATTTCCGCAGGCTGTATGGAACGCAAAAAATATAGCTCCTGATCATATTTCGCGACGATGCTTACATTGCTGATCGTTTGATTGCGGAGCGCCGACCCGGAGCTGCCGCTCGATGGCGTCTGCACGTCCATGTGGACGACCACCCACAGCAAAATGCCGATAACCAAAGCAATCCCTTTGACGACATTGTTGTTGCGCAGCCATTTATCCATGATGCTTGTCCCCCTTCCCTTTCCAGAAGGTGAACGACGTCTTCTCTTTCACTTTCGGCTTCAGCTCCGAGTGCAGCTTGGAGATCAGCGATTCCTCTTTAATGTCGCGCACGATCATACCGTTGATGGCAAGCGACACTTGCCCGGTTTCTTCCGAGACGACGACGGAGATCGCATCCGACACTTCGCTCATGCCGATAGCGGCGCGGTGACGCGTACCAAGCTCCTTGCTGATAAAAGGGTTCTCGGACAGCGGCAAATAACAGCCGGCCGCCATCAGCCGGTTTTGCCGGATAATGACCGCTCCGTCATGCAGCGGCGTATTCGGTATGAAAATGTTGATCAACAGCTCCGACGTAATTTCCGAGCCTACCGGGATTCCCGATTCGATATATTCGTTCAAGCCGGTTTCCCGCTCGAATACGATCAGCGCGCCGATCCGCCTTTTGGATAGGTTTGCGACGGTTTTCATAATTTCGCCGATCCGCTTGTTCACTTCCTGGTCTTCCTCGGCCGTCGAACGGCTGAACAGCTTACCTCTTCCGAGCTGCTCAAGCGCGCGTCTCAGCTCCGGCTGGAAAATGATAATAAGCGCGATCAGTCCGATGTTGAACATTTGCGTCATCATCCACTGCAGGGTGTTCAAATGGAACGTAATGCTGAGCGCCCATGTCACGACGACGACGAAAATGCCTTTGAGCAGTTGGATCGCCCTCGTGCCGCGCAGCAGCATAAGCAGCTTATAAATTACATAGCTTACAATCAGAACGTCGATGATTTCTTTAATGGAATCTTTAAACGACAGCTCGGTCAAATAGTCCATTCTAAGTCCCCCAGTAAAGCCTGTCTCTTTCTTTCGTATACGTTTCGGGGCTTCCCGCAATGTATGTAGGCCCGCCTCTTCCGTTTTTGGACTAGCGGGTTATTCTTAGTATATGCCTTACCTTAGATCATACCATATTTTAAATAAAAAACCTCCCCTTTCAACGATTCCAAGGGAGGTTTTCAGAAAATGAGCTTGAGGTACTAACCCGTCGGAGTTTGTCTATGGCTATTTCGCCACGAGCGAAACCCATTCGTTCACTTTGTACCATACCCACTCGAGCGTTTGGTCAACCGGCTTGATTTTACCGGCAATGTGAGCGGTCGAAGCCAGATTGTAGGTTCCGTCAATGACGATCAGGTTGCCTTTGACTTCGCCTTCCACTTGGACTTTCCCGCGCTGCACTAACAGATCCCCGTTCACCGAATGACCGGCCGGGACGTATACGGTATCCCCTTTAATGACGACATCCTCCAGATCCGGTCCTTTGACGATCATATCCGTATCCTGGTTCCAGAGCGTCGCGAAGCTGCTCAGCATAACCAGCAAAAATACGGAAGCGACCGAAATAGCCGGATGCCGCTTCACCCAATGCGTCCATATCTTGCGGCGCTTCGGCTGGGGCAGCGAGGATATGATCCGGGCGGTTAACTCGTCGGACGCATAACTGCGCGGCAGCGTCTTAACGAGCGCTTCCGTCTTCTCCAATTGCTGGAACCGCTCCCGGCAAGCGGGACAAGCCAGCAGATGCCGTTTGAGCTCCGTAGCTTTCGATCCTGTAAGATCGCCGTCCAAATAGTCGTGCATCAAGGGGAGCGCTTCTTTGCAATTCATCGGTCAGCTGCTCCTTTCTGCCACCATTCTGATTGTTTATTGATATACCATACGGATGAGTTTCGGATATGTTTCATAAATTTTTGCCGCCGTACTCGTTCTCCAGCTTTTTCCTAAGGAACTCTCTGCCTCGGTGAACCCTCGTTTTGACCGTGGTGACGGGCATATCCAAGACATCCCCGATCTCCTGCAGCGACATATCGTGCAAATACCGGAGAATGACGACGGATTTATATTTTTCCGGCAGCGAATCGATCGCTTTACGGATGTTGTGCTGCGTCTCGGACAAAATGAGCTCGCTCTCCGGCGTCGCTTCATCGCTAGGCAGCAGCGAGTACCAGTCGGAACCTTCGCCGTCCGGCATTTCGGCATCCAGCGAATAATTGGCTTTCCGCTTGCGCAGCCGGTCTATGCATAGGTTCGTAGCAATCCGGTATATCCACGTCGAAAACTTCTGGTTCTCGTCGTAACGCTCCAAGTTCGTATATACGCGCAAAAATGTTTCCTGCACGATGTCTTCCGCCTCATGCGCCTGGCTTAACATCCGGTAAGCCAAATGGTACAGCTTGTCTTTATACATGTCGACCAATTCGGCAAACGCCCTGCGATCGCCGTTTCGCGACAGTTTGGCAAGCCGCGTCTCCACATAGTTCACTGAATCTCCTCCAGCCCAGGTTTCCCCTACCCGACAGCGTGCTATTTTGCTTCCATATCGTCGGTTTTCTCAACTAAACGCCGGCCTCGTCAGCCAAACGCTTTTTCTCTATTGTAAACAAAAAATGTACGTTTGACGAATTTCTTTCCGGCCGCTATGACCTGCTTCGCAAACCCCAGCACCCCAATGCCCGCCGGCTTCAGCCAAGGCCCCTTAAACGGGCTTCTGCGCGCCTGGGGAGTCACCGCCAACATGCACCACAGGAGCACAGATCCCATCGTGATCTGGCTGACGCTAACGTCGAGCTCATTCCAGCCGCCGGCAAGCGCCATTTTGACGAGGGGCGAGATGAGCCCGAATCCGGACGCCCCGATCACGACAAGCGCGATAGCCGCCAAGCGTTACTTGCCCATTCCTCCTGCCCTCCACATGGAAGAAAGAGCCGGACAGCCTCACTAGTAAGGTCGCCGACTCCTG
This sequence comes from Paenibacillus litoralis, assembly GCF_046244365.1. Classification (NCBI taxonomy): domain Bacteria; kingdom Bacillati; phylum Bacillota; class Bacilli; order Caryophanales; family Paenibacillaceae; genus Paenibacillus; species Paenibacillus litoralis. The sequence goes on from NZ_CP176395.1 coordinate 8,395,527, forward strand.
TTCAATCATTCAAATTACGCCGTCAACCGTCCCGTTAAAACTAGTATACGAAGCGGTTGCTCTCGCGTTTCAATTTGTTCCATCCGTCCGTTGTTGCTGCTGCGAATCCTATCCGAAAACGGATCAGCCCGTGTTCCGAAGCCCCGCTGCGATTCCGTTGATCGTCAGCAGCACCTCGCGCAGCAGACCGTTATCGTCTTCTCCGCGTTCTCTAAGCTCACGAAGCTCCGTAAGCAAGCCTACCTGCATGTAACTTAGCGGATCGACGTACGGATTGCGGAGACGAATCGATTCCTGCAGAATCGGCACATTGTCCAAAATATCCTTTTGGCCCGTAATTTCGAGAATCAGATTGGACGTCAACTCGTACTCTTCTTTGATAAGCGTGAAGATACGCGTGGCGACATCCTGGTTTTTGACCATACTGCCATATTCGTTCGCGATCGTCAAATCCGCTTTGGCGAGCGCCATCTGCAGGTTGTCGATCGTCGAGCGGAAAAACGGCCATTTGGCGTACATCTGCTGAAGCTGCTTCATATTGTCCGGATTGTTCTGCAAGAAGCTCTGAAGACCGGTTCCTGCAGCATACCATGCCGGCAGCAAATACCGCGTCTGCGTCCAAGCGAATACCCAAGGAATCGCGCGCAAATCTTCAAAACGGTCGCCATTCTTACGCTTCGACGGACGCGAGCCGATGTTCAGCTCTCCGATTTCAGGCAGCGGCGTCGTTTCTTTAAAGAACCCGTAGAAATCCGGATCGCGGAAAATGAGATCCTGATACTTGTTCTGGGCCTGCTCCGAGATGCCGAGCATGATTTTCTCCCACTTGTCTTCCGAAACGTCGCTCTGCGGGTTCTTGGCCATTGTGGATGCCGTAATCAGCGCCCAAGTCGCCTGTTCCAGACTGCGATAAGCAATCTCCTTGATCGCATAGCGCTGCGACAGAACCTCGCCCTGCTCGGTGATTTTGATGCCGCCGCCGACCGTGTCGGCAGGCTGCGCCAGAATGCTCCGGTTGAGCGGCATTCCGCCGCGTCCGAGCGCTCCGCCGCGCCCGTGGAAAAACTTCAGCTTCACGCCGAATTCGTTAGCCGCCTCCGTGATGCACTTGAGCGCTACACGCAGCTCCCAGTTCGCGGTAAGCACGCCGCCGTCCTTGTTGCTGTCCGAATAGCCGAGCATGATTTCCTGCAGTTCGCTCAGCCCTTTCAAGCTGTCGCGGTATGCGGGGATCGCGAACAAAGTGCGCATAATATCCGGAGCGGCATGCAAGTCGTCGATCGTCTCGAACAACGGAACAGGCTGCAGCGTACAGATCACTTGCCCGCTGCGTTCGCGGCGGTACAAGCCGACTTCCTTGCTGAATACCATCACTTCAAGCAGGTCGCTGGAGTCCTGGGTCATGCTGATCAAATAACTGTTGATACAGCCGCGCCCGAACTCTTCTTGCGCTTTGCGGATCGTCCGGTATACGTTCAAGCATTCTTCGGTCGACTCGGTATACTCCAAATATTGCGAAGTAATCGGACGCGGATCGTTGAGCACGGATGTAAGCAGCGCGGTCTTCTCCTGTTCGGAAAGCTCCGCGTAGTTATCCGAAACGCCCATCTTCTGCAAAATTTCGGTCATCGCATTTTCATGCTCTTTGCTGTGCTGTCTGACGTCCAGAGCGGCCATATGGAAGCCGAACAGCTCGACTTGACGAATCAGCTTACGGACATATTTGTCGCTTATATAGTCCGCGTAATGACCTCTCAGGCTGCGGTCGATGATTTGCAAATCCTCGAGCAGTTCTTTGGAGCTGTTGTAGCGGTCTTGTTTCGCCGGTTGAGGCTGCGGTTGACCGATATTGCGAAGCTTTTCCAGCATGTATTTGATTTTGATGCGGTACGTTTCCCGGTCATTGCGCCAGAGCTCCTCCGGTTTCAATTCGAGCCGTTCGCTATCCCGCTTGATCGAATCGTACAGCTCGCCCGAAACCGCAGCGATGCTGTTGCTGAAGCTGAGGTGAGCCATTAAACCGCGGAGAGCGTCATCGTATTTCCGAAGCGCGAGCGCGCGGTGCATGCCAAGCGTTTCCCAAGTAACTCGGGAAGTAACCGAAGGATTGCCGTCGCGGTCTCCGCCGATCCATGAACCGAAACGAAGGAAAGACGGCACATGCCACGAGGCGTCTGGATAATATTTATTCAAGCAGCGCTCCAGCTCTCCGTATACTTCCGGAAGTACCTCGAACAACGTCTCGTCGAAATAATACATGCCGTTTTTGACTTCGTCGATAACGGTTGGCTTGCGTTCCCGCAGCTCGTCGGTTTGCCACAGCGTCAGCACTTCGCCTAGCAGCGTTTCGCGAAGCTGATCCCTCTCCCGGTTCGTCAGCATCGGATTGTCGAGCTCCAGCACTTCGCGCGCGATACGCTGATGAATGTCGAGCACCGCACGGCGGGTTGCTTCCGTAGGATGCGCCGTCATGACCAGCTCAAGCGAAATTTTTTGCAGGATATCGTTCACTTCGTCGGCTCCGGTCCCTTTCAGGCTGAGCTCCTTCACAACGCTCTCGATCGACCCCGGCTGGATCGATTCGCCTGCCGTTCTCTCGTAGTCGCGTTTACGACGAATCCTATGGTTTTGTTCGGCAATATTGACAAGTTGAAAGAAGATGGCGAATGCGCGAATGACTTTCTTACGCTTATCCGGGGCAAGCGATCCGATCGTACTCTTAAAGCGATCGTATAGCTCCGGCGTAAATTGAGCCCGCATCGACTTGCTCATTTCCCTGATTTGCTCAACGATATCCAGTAATTCAGTACCGCCTTGATGAACCAGCACTTCCCCCAAAATGCTCGTGAGAAAGCGAACGTCGCGGCGCAGCAACTGCTTCGACGAATCGTTCGACAAGGAGCTTCTAGCTTCTGACATAAGTACCTATCCTTTCTGTCTGGTAAGCCTCATCCTGATGATTTAACCATTTTGTCACATTCCTTTATTTTATCACAATTATCGCTTTTGCGTAGCGCATTGCTAAAACTTTTTGGGCAATCATTTTTTTCTAAACAACTTATGAAAACAACAAAAAAAGCCTTCTATGCAGAAGGCTTCGTTATTTGCTCTTATGGAGCGGGTGATGGGAATCGAACCCACGCTACCAGCTTGGAAGGCTGGAGTTCTACCATTGAACTACACCCGCTTAAAAATATGGTCGGGACGACACGATTTGAACATGCGACCCCCTGGTCCCAAACCAGGTGCTCTACCAAGCTGAGCTACGTCCCGAAAATGAATGGCGCGCCCTGAGAGATTCGAACTCCCGACCTTTTGATTCGTAGTCAAACGCTCTATCCAGCTGAGCTAAGGGCGCAATTCATGAAGTTGTAAACTTTGCCGAAGCAAAATTATTTATGGAGCGGACGACGGGAATCGAACCCGCGACCCTCGCCTTGGCAAGGCGATGCTCTACCGCTGAGCCACGTCCGCATGTTGGTGGTGAAGCTTTTCATTGACTCGACGCTGATTTGATGCAGTTGTCATTGCTTCTTTCGAAGTTCGTTTCTTATGCTTGCCTCAGCGGCGACAAGAAATAATATAACAAATATTAAAATGAATTGCAACTGTTTTTCTAAAAAAATTAAAAAAAAATTATAAATGCCAGATTTACAGGCGTTCAGGCCTTGTTCTGCTTGCGATTTTACTAATAAATCACGATTGACTAGGGAGGGGTAATACGAAGTCTAAGTGCTCAATCGACTCTAAAAATCGGGGAAGCACATACCGAGCCCCAGCTAATCTGCGAAACGATCTAAGTACAAGCCTCATTCCTCTGCTCACCGACGGAAGCCTTCGACATCATCCTTCATCCGGATAGCTCGCAAGGAGCGTGTAGAGCCTTAATACCTGCTAACCTGGCTGCTTAGGATCCCTTGCTTAACAGAAGGGCCTTACTCCTATTACCTATGTCGACGTAAAGCGTTATCAGCTTACGTACATTACACACAAAAGAATCAATAGCCTGCAGCTTATTAGGGCAGCAAAAGGCCCATTTACCACATCGAGTGCTAAACAGCAGGGGAAAGCAGCCTCTTAGCGGATGAGAGCGCCTGGAGGGCCGCTATTGCCGCTATGGCGAGCTAAGCAGTCGCCCCTTCCTGGGATCCTCGTTTAGCGTTTTGATCTCTGAAAATGTTTTTACTTCGCAATCGTGTTCCGCGTTCTTCTCTTCACCCATTACCTGAAAATGCATGGACATGTTCTAACGGTTATACATCTTCAACTAACACCACTCACCGGAAAACGATCACATCCCTTCTATAGAAGCTGCCTTTGTTCGTCTGTATTGTGAGCTTGATCAAAGACGACATTCCACCCCGCTTATATTTTAGCTCCCATATAGAGAGCAGTCTCGTACTACGGCGTTATGGAGGGCCTGTAACGGCGCAGAATGCCTCCATAACCACTGTAAGCTCATTCTACCCTTATACAGAGAGTTCTACCGCTGTAATAAGTAAATAGCAGCCTTCGTACGCTACGGTCTCGCCTGTTGTGTACATCAGACAGCCCCTCGACACTCCTTCAAACTTTCACTATTCCGTACATGACAAAATCCACCACCCAAGAGCTTACGTCTCCAGTTGAATGGCGGTTGGCATATAAGATATAGCGTTAATCCATGGAAAAGTATTATCGACAAAAGGATTAAGTATTGAAACCAAACAAAAAAGCCTTCAATCCGCATTTGCTTCATGAAGGCTTACGTTTATGTATGGTGCGCGTAGAGGGACTTGAACCCCCACGGTCGCCCGCCAGATCCTAAGTCTGGTGCGTCTGCCAATTCCGCCATACGCGCATAAAACTGGTGAGGCATGTAGGACTCGAACCTACGACACCCTGATTAAAAGTCAGGTGCTCTACCAACTGAGCTAATGCCTCATAAAATGGCTGAGGATCCAGGATTTGAACCTGGGCATGACGGAGTCAAAGTCCGTTGCCTTACCGCTTGGCTAATCCCCAATAGAACATGGTGCCGTCGAGAGGACTTGAACCCCCAACCTACTGATTACAAGTCAGTTGCTCTACCAGTTGAGCTACAACGGCTCGTACCTATTTAAATTATGGTGGGCGCTGACGGGATCGAACCGCCGACCCTCTGCTTGTAAGGCAGATGCTCTCCCAGCTGAGCTAAGCGCCCTTAAAAAATGGTGACCCGTAGGGGATTCGAACCCCTGTTACCTCCGTGAAAGGGAGGTGTCTTAACCCCTTGACCAACGGGCCGGAATTGCTGGAGCTTCCAACCGGAATCGAACCGGTGACCTCATCCTTACCATGGATGCACTCTACCTACTGAGCTATGGAAGCATATGGCTCCCCGAACAGGACTCGAACCTGTGACAACTCGATTAACAGTCGAGTGCTCTACCAACTGAGCTATCAGGGAATATTGTCGCAATAGCAAGAGCCAGTCCTACTATTGCGTTTGCTTGGCAACGTCCTACTCTCCCAGATCCCTGCGGATCAAGTACAATCGGCGCTGGAGGGCTTAACGGTCGTGTTCGGGATGGGTACGCGTGGTTCCCCTCCGCCATCGTCACCAAACATGTTGCCCATATACAGGGGGTTTACTCCCTGAAAACTAGATGCGAAGTTCTGCATTCATCCTTGTTCCTTTTGTAGTCCTTACACCTGTCGATGTAAAGATGTTGGATAAGCCCTCGACCGATTAGTATTCGTCAGCTGCATGCATTGCTGCACTTCCACCTCGAACCTATCTACCTCGTCGTCTTCAAGGGGTCTTACATACTGGGAAATCTCATCTTGAGGGGGGCTTCACGCTTAGATGCTTTCAGCGCTTATCCCGTCCGTACTTGGCTACCCAGCGATGCTCCTGGCGGAACAACTGGTACACCAGCGGTACGTCCATCCCGGTCCTCTCGTACTAAGGACAGCTCCTCTCAAATTTCCTGCGCCCGCGACAGATAGGGACCGAACTGTCTCACGACGTTCTGAACCCAGCTCGCGTACCGCTTTAATGGGCGAACAGCCCAACCCTTGGGACCTACTTCAGCCCCAGGATGCGATGAGCCGACATCGAGGTGCCAAACCTCCCCGTCGATGTGGACTCTTGGGGGAGATAAGCCTGTTATCCCCAGGGTAGCTTTTATCCGTTGAGCGATGGCCCTTCCATTCGGTACCACCGGATCACTAAGCCCGACTTTCGTCCCTGCTCGACTTGTCTGTCTCGCAGTCAAGCTCCCTTATGCCTTTGCACTCTTCGAATGATTTCCAACCATTCTGAGGGAACCTTGGGGCGCCTCCGTTACGCTTTAGGAGGCGACCGCCCCAGTCAAACTGCCCGCCTGACACGGTCCCTCTCCCGGATCACGGGAGTAGGTTAGAACCTAGATACGATCAGGGTGGTATCCCAACGTCGCCTCCACACAAGCTGGCGCTCATGCTTCCAAGGCTCCCACCTATCCTGTACAGATCGTACCCAAGTCCAATATCAAGCTGCAGTAAAGCTCCATGGGGTCTTTCCGTCTTGTCGCGGGTAACCTGCATCTTCACAGGTATTAAAATTTCACCGGATCTCTCGTTGAGACAGCGCCCAAGTCGTTACGCCATTCGTGCGGGTCAGAATTTACCTGACAAGGAATTTCGCTACCTTAGGACCGTTATAGTTACGGCCGCCGTTTACTGGGGCTTCGGTTCACAGCTTCGGGTTACCCCTAACCGCTCCCCTTAACCTTCCAGCACCGGGCAGGCGTCAGCCCGTATACTTCGCCTTGCGGCTTCGCACAGACCTGTGTTTTTGCTAAACAGTCGCTTGGGCCTTTTCACTGCGGCCCCCTCGGGCTATTCACCCTACCGAGGCACCCCTTCTCCCGAAGTTACGGGGTCATTTTGCCGAGTTCCTTAACGAGAGTTCTTCCGCGCGCCTTAGCATGCTCTGCTCGCCTACCTGTGTCGGTTTGCGGTACGGGCACCTTCGCCTCACTAGAGGCTTTTCTTGGCAGCATGAGTACAAGACCTTCGGTACTTTCGAAATTTCCCTCCCCATCACAGCCCAGCCTTCACGATGTGCGGATTTGCCTACACATCAGCCTCACTGCTTGGACAGACACTTCCATCCGTCTGCGTCCTTGCCCTTCTGCGTCACCCCGTCGTTCAAACGGCTACGGTGGTACAGGAATATCAACCTGTTGTCCTTCGACTACGCCTTTCGGCCTCGCCTTAGGTCCCGACTTACCCTGAGCGGACGAGCCTTCCTCAGGAACCCTTAGGCTTTCGGCGGACAAGATTCTCACTTGTCTTTTCGTTACTCATACCGGCATTCTCACTTGTGTACTGTCCAGCCGTCCTTACGATCGACCTTCAACCTATACACAACGCTCCCCTACCCAACAACATTGCTGCTGTAGCCATAGCTTCGGTGGCGTGTTTAGCCCCGTTACATTTTCGGCGCAGAGTCACTCGACCAGTGAGCTATTACGCACTCTTTAAATGGTGGCTGCTTCTAAGCCAACATCCTGGTTGTCTTTGCAACTCCACATCCTTTCCCACTTAACACACACTTGGGGACCTTAGCTGATGGTCTGGGCTGTTTCCCTCTTGACAATGGATCTTAGCACTCACTGTCTGACTCCCGGACAGAAGTATGTGGCATTCAGAGTTTGACTGGACTTGGTAACCCTTGGCGGGCCCCGCACCCAATCAGTGCTTTACCTCCACTACTCTCATTCCGAGGCTAGCCCTAAAGCTATTTCGGGGAGAACCAGCTATCTCCGAGTTCGATTGGAATTTCTCCGCTACCCCCACCTCATCCCCGAATTTTTCAACATTCGTGGGTTCGGGCCTCCAGTGCGTGTTACCGCACCTTCACCCTGGACAGGGGTAGATCACACGGTTTCGGGTCTACGACCACGCACTCATTCGCCCTATTCAGACTCGCTTTCGCTGCGGCTCCGCCTCTTCAGCTTAACCTTGCACGTGAACGTAACTCGCCGGTTCATTCTACAAAAGGCACGCCATCACCCATTAACGGGCTCTGACTTCTTGTAAGCACACGGTTTCAGGTTCTATTTCACTCCGCTCCCGCGGTTCTTTTCACCTTTCCCTCACGGTACTGCTTCGCTATCGGTCGCTAGGGAGTATTTAGCCTTGGCAGATGGTCCTGCCGGATTCATACGGGGTTTCACGTGCCCCGCACTACTCGGGATCCGTCTAGGGATACGTTCGTTTTGAGCTACAGGGCTGTTACCTGCTATGGCGAGCCTTTCCAGACCGCTTCACCTAACGAACTTTTCCCATGTTGACGTCCCACAACCCCAAGGAGCAAGCTCCTTGGTTTGGGCTAATCCGCGTTCGCTCGCCGCTACTGACGGAATCACTATTGTTTTCTTTTCCTCCAGGTACTTAGATGTTTCAGTTCCCTGGGTATGCCTCTACATCACCTATGTATTCAGTGATGAGTACACGCGCATTACCACGTGCGGGTTCCCCCATTCGGACATCCCCGGATCGACGCCTGCTTACGGCTCCCCGAGGCATTTCGTTGTTCGCCACGTCCTTCATCGGCTCCTAGCGCCTAGGCATCCTCCGTGTGCTCTTAGTAGCTTAACCAATGATCTCTCTCGAGATCGCTACAAAAAACTAAGGATGTTTTGCATTGCTTCGCTATCTAGTTTTCAAGGAACAAACGTTCATTATCTCTTACCGCCTCAAAAGCGGCGAGATCTAATGTAACACATCTCTTCGACTCTTTGCAAGTGGTTTTTTTAACCATTTTCTGGAGTCTGTTTGGTGGAGCCAAGCGGGATCGAACCGCTGACCTCCTGCTTGCAAGGCAGGCGCTCTCCCAGCTGAGCTATGGCCCCAAATTCCCCACAAAGTGACGTTATCCTTCGAAGCTTATTCCGAGTACTTTCCGGGGAGCCCCAAACGATCACTTTATAAAAGGTAATTGGTGGGCCCTAGTGGACTCGAACCACCGACCTCACCCTTATCAGGGGTGCGCTCTAACCAGCTGAGCTAAGGGCCCAAGGATAAACGTTTCCTTACCCGACTGGGTAAAAGGCGTTTACCGGGATACCGAGTCATCAACGAAGCATACGCTCGCCGAGGTCTCGAAAAAAGCCCACAATAGTGGGCTCGCTTGGCAACGTCCTACTCTCCCAGATCCCTGCGGATCAAGTACCCTTGGCGCTGGAGGGCTTAACGGTCGTGTTCGGGATGGGTACGCGTGGTTCCCCTCCGCCATCGTCACCAAACGATTTGCGTTTACCAAAGAAAGAGCATTGCCCTTTCAAAACTGAACATGAGCGAGTAAAACCAGCTTATTGATCCGACAGCCTACAGCCATCATGATCTCCATAGAAAGGAGGTGATCCAGCCGCACCTTCCGATACGGCTACCTTGTTACGACTTCACCCCAATCATCTACCCCACCTTCGGCGGCTGGCTCCTTGCGGTTACCTCACCGACTTCGGGTGTTGTAAACTCTCGTGGTGTGACGGGCGGTGTGTACAAGACCCGGGAACGTATTCACCGCGGCATGCTGATCCGCGATTACTAGCAATTCCGACTTCATGCAGGCGAGTTGCAGCCTGCAATCCGAACTGAGACCGGCTTTTTAGGATTCGCTCCACCTCGCGGTTTCGCAGCCCGTTGTACCGGCCATTGTAGTACGTGTGTAGCCCAGGTCATAAGGGGCATGATGATTTGACGTCATCCCCACCTTCCTCCGGTTTGTCACCGGCAGTCATCCTAGAGTGCCCAACTTAATGCTGGCAACTAAGATCAAGGGTTGCGCTCGTTGCGGGACTTAACCCAACATCTCACGACACGAGCTGACGACAACCATGCACCACCTGTCTTGGATGTCCCGAAGGAGGGCGCTATCTCTAACGCTTGCATCCAGATGTCAAGACCTGGTAAGGTTCTTCGCGTTGCTTCGAATTAAACCACATACTCCACTGCTTGTGCGGGTCCCCGTCAATTCCTTTGAGTTTCACTCTTGCGAGCGTACTCCCCAGGCGGCATGCTTAATGTGTTTACTTCGGCACCAAGGGTATCGAAACCCCTAACACCTAGCATGCATCGTTTACGGCGTGGACTACCAGGGTATCTAATCCTGTTTGCTCCCCACGCTTTCGCGCCTCAGCGTCAGTTATAGGCCAGAAAGTCGCCTTCGCCACTGGTGTTCCTCCACATCTCTACGCATTTCACCGCTACACGTGGAATTCCACTTTCCTCTCCTACACTCCAGTTGCCCAGTTTCCAATGCGACCCAAGGTTGAGCCCTGGGTTTAAACATCAGACTTAAACAACCGCCTGCGCGCGCTTTACGCCCAATAATTCCGGACAACGCTTGCCCCCTACGTATTACCGCGGCTGCTGGCACGTAGTTAGCCGGGGCTTTCTTCTCAGGTACCGTCAAATGAAGAGCAGTTACTCTCCTCACCCTTCTTCCCTGGCAACAGAGTTTTACGATCCGAAAACCTTCATCACTCACGCGGCGTTGCTCGGTCAGACTTTCGTCCATTGCCGAAGATTCCCTACTGCTGCCTCCCGTAGGAGTCTGGGCCGTGTCTCAGTCCCAGTGTGGCCGTTCACCCTCTCAGGTCGGCTACGCATCGTCGCCTTGGTGAGCCGTTACCTCACCAACTAGCTAATGCGCCGCAGGCCCATCTGTAAGTGACAGCTTGCACCGTCTTTCCTGATCTCTCCAGGTGGAGAAACCAACTATCCGGTCTTAGCACACGTTTCCGTGAGTTATCCCGGTCTTACAGGCAGGTTGCCTACGTGTTACTCACCCGTCCGCCGCTAACCTTTCCCGAAGGAAAGATCCGCTCGACTTGCATGTATTAGGCACGCCGCCAGCGTTCGTCCTGAGCCAGGATCAAACTCTCCATAAAAGTTGAAGCCGAGGCTTCGTTTTATTTCGATATTGACTTGCTCATGCGATTTGTTGCTTTGTTTTGCTGGCTTTATTCGCTCATTGTTCAGTTTTCAAAGGACAATTTCGAATTCCTTACTTACGTCACCGCGCTTAACGGCGACTTTTATAATATACCACAGTTTCAATCCGGAATGCAACAACTTTTTTTGAAGTTAGTTTCTTTCATTCCCTTTATCATCTGCCCCTAACAAGACAAGCTTGATCAGGGAAGACTAATTTAGCATATTAACATCATTCGTGTCAACACTTTTCATTTATTTCTTTAAATCATCAATCCAAATGATGGCTTTCGGCTAACGGTGCACCTTATTTCGCGCATAGCGGGAAATATCACGCGGTGATGCTAATCTGGCATACATGCGAAAAATAACTTTGTACCGGGTTTCGATCGCTGTTTTAGTGTCATGATCCATTCTTTGATCGTTCAGGTCGAATAGCATTTCTTCCAACTCTTTGCGCAGTACGTAGTCCAACTCCCTGCATTCCCGATCATTAAACAAAAAACCGATCATCCTTAAATCTCCCTCCAGCGCACACATGTAAAGAACGTCCCCGATACGACTTCTTAGCACCGAAAACATTTCGCCTTACTGTTATGCTCACATTTTTGGAAATTTATGAATGTCGGTTTGTAAAAATTTAACGGATTAGCCAATACGAAATCGTGCTTTCAATTATGGCCGCCAGGAGCAAAGATGATGCAAGAACAAGCATAAACGGTATGGTCACCTTCATGAAACCGACTAGCTTAGCGGCTGCTCTCGCTCTTCTCTGGGCAAAAGGGAAGCTTATAAGCGATTCTGTCGCGATCGTACCGAACCTTATGCCGTAAGCGCAAGCGATTATAACCACAGGAATTTCAATGATGCCATGGGGAACGATGCCCTTCACGAATAGAAACCAATTATCGGCATTAACTTGAGTGGAAGCCAAATATCCCAAAACCAAGCCGTTCATGATTAGAAAATATACGGGCGCGATCGCAAAAAAAGCACCCAGATACATAACCAGCAGCGAGAGAACGACATTGTTGACGAAAATGAAAACGAACATCCAAAGCTGAGGATATTTCATATTCTGAATGGCTTCCGCAATTCCCTTCATGTTGCTCATCTGACCCTCAACGATGGAGGGAAACTGTTTGGAGTAGCCCAAGTACATGCCTATGGCAAAGATGATGAAGGAAACGATGATTTCCCGTTTCATGCTTCGCAAATGAGCATACCACACGCTCAATCCCAATAACCTCAACTCCTTTCCAAAATATTCGGTACAAGACATAAGTTAATCGTACGAGCATAGACTTGGTAGTAAACAAGCATTCCAAGCCTGCCGGCGCTTGTCCGGCGCGAAAAACAGAGGAGGCAACAATCGTGAATTATTTTTATGTGGTAAACGGAAAAAGACTGAAGCAATACTTGATCGTCGTCGTCGCCCTGTTATTTGCGGCAGCAATCATTTATGCGGAAAGAGATCACGTTTCGGTTTTCACGCAAAACGACCCAAGTGCCTTATACAGCGTCCAAACCGAGAAAAAACTGATCGCCCTTACGTTCGATATTAGCTGGGGCGAATTGCGAACCAAGCCGATTATCGATGTGCTCGATAAGAAAAACGTAAAGAAAGCCACGTTCTTCCTATCGTCCCCTTGGTCGCAATCGCATCAAGAAATTGTCGGCGATATCGTGAAGCATGGATATGAAATCGGCAGCCACGGCCACAAGCACGTCAATTACAGCAGCCTGAGCGATGAGGAGATTCGTAAGCAGCTCACAACCGCTCACCGTATTTTGTCCGATGTAACCAAACAAGAACCAAGTCTCCTCCGTTTGCCTAATGGCGATTTCGACAAACGTGTCCTCCGCATTGCCAATGAATTGAATTACACGGTCGTCCAATGGGATACGGATTCGCTCGACTGGAAAAATCCCGGAACAGAAAACATCATTGAACGCGTAGTAAGCAAAGCGCATCCAGGCGATATCGTGCTGCTGCATGCAAGCGATTCGGTTAAACAAACGCATGAAGCCTTGCCGGTCATTATTGATAAACTGCGCGCTGAGGGCTACGAATTCGTTACCGTATCCGAGCTGATGAAGCAGGCCCAGGTAACCAAAAAACCGGTCGACGACCCGACCTTGAAACAATCTTGAGCTGCTAAGCCAGCTCTTTTTTGTTGCCCACGAGCTTATGAAGAATCATGATTTGCCATGTATTGCAAACAATCAACGTGCCCATCATATAAATATTGGCCGCCACGCTATCGTATCGAAGGACAGGCAGCATTTCGATCAAAGTAACGACTACCATGAAAAACAAGGTCGGAATGAAGGCGTTTTTGTTCGTGCGCTTCATTTTCCAATAGGACACGATTAAAGAAACCGCAAGCAAAATGAGCGGCAGCCAAATGTAAGGAACCCAGCTTGTCCCTTCTTCAGCGAAGGTTGTATAGCTTAAATAAGCCGTTAAGAACAGTGCGTCCGCAACAAGAAATAACTGCAGTCCTTCCCAAACCCATTTGCTGCGAATGATGCCTACCGCAATATACCGCACGGTCAAATATGCGAAAAAGCCGGTCTGGCTTACCGTGCTGATTAAAGCGCCGCCCAATAAAGCAAAAATGAGTGTTTGCCAGTTGAAGCCCGGCTCCGTCATTTCCAGAAAGCTGAAATCATCGAACAGCATAACAAGAAAAATACTTGCCGCGACGGCAATTACCGAGCCCCAAGCAAGCGTCGTCCAAAACAGATAGCCCCATTTTTTAAGCGTCACGTTCCGTTCTCCTTTTACTAGTTGTTTCATGGCGGCACTTCTTGCATTTTAGGCAAAAATAGCCCTAGTACATTGTACCAACGTTCACAATAAAAAGCTATTTGGCACGGTCATAAATCAACGCCTGACAGACATAATAAAAGCACACGACCTGTTTAGAAGGGAGTACGCCTGACGATGAGCGCCAAATGGATCCGCCTTATACCCGTCCTTCTTGCATGCTTGCTCTTAGTGTCATGCGGTTCCGGTTCCGGGGGCCAAAGCCAAACGCAGAGCTATAAGGATACTAAGTCAATGGTGCTGGATGTGCTCAAGACCGAAGACGGACAAAAAGCGATTAAAGAAGCCAGCGAAAAAAATAAAGACAAGACCGCCAAACTGCTTTCATCCGGCGAAGGCGTCCAAATCCAGACAGCCGTCAAGGATGTCCTGACAGATCCGAGCAACAGTAAATTGATCGAGAAAACGATGACCGACCCAAAATTCGCCGGAGACTTCGCCAAAGCGATTCAGAAATCGAATAAAGATCTTCACAAGGATTTAATGAAGGATCCTGAATATCAGAAATCGATGCTGGAGCTCATGAATTCAACGGATTACGAAAAAATGCTTTTGTCCGTCATGAAGAGCCCGCAGTATCGTCAGCAGGTTATGACGGTGATGGAGGAATCGCTGAAAAGCCCTTTGTTCAAAGCCCAGCTGATGGAATTGTTCAAAAAAGTGGCGCAAGACGAAATGAAGCCGAGCGAAGAGGATATGAAAGCCAAGTCGTCCGACGAGAAGGGGAAAAGCAAGGGGAAGAGCGATGAAAAGTCCAAAGAGAAGGATAAGAAGCAGGATTCTTCATCCCAGGACAAGCAAGAGCAATAACGGCATAAGAAAAGGACTGGGCTCCCCCAGTCCTTTTTGCATAAGTAAGCAAGCCGAGTTAACCAAGCTTCGCGATAATTTTGTCGGCGACATCCAGATAAATTTGCCCTGTAGGATGTTCGGCGCTGTATACGGAAGGGGAAAAATCCGGCTCCGCAATATGATTATCCGGTGCGCGAAGCGGAATTTGCGCCAGGAGTTCGGTATGCAGCTCATCGGCAAGCTTGGCGCCGCCCCCGCGTCCGAACACATAGTCCTTCTCGCCGGATTGATTTTCGTAGTAAGACATATTTTCCACGATACCCAAAATGTCATGCTTCGTATGAACGGCCATAGCGCCTGCGCGAGCGGCTACGAACGCAGCTGTCGCATGCGGCGTGGTCACTATAATTTCTTTGCTTTGCGGAATCATTTGATGGACATCAAGTGCTACGTCCCCTGTCCCCGGCGGCAGATCGAGAAGCATGTAATCCAGCTCGCCCCACTGCACTTCAGCGAAGAAATTGCGCAGCATTTTGCCAAGCATCGGGCCCCGCCAAATAATCGGTGCGTTGTCCTCGACGAAGAAGCCCATCGAGATGACTTTCACGCCGAACCGCTCAACCGGAATGATTTTATTATCCGCCATTTCCGGACGGGTTTCGATCCCCATCATATCCGGCACGCTGAATCCGTAAATATCCGCATCAATGATGCCTACGCGCTTTCCTTTACGCGCTAAAGCAGCAGCTACGTTGACGGTTACCGTCGATTTGCCGACGCCGCCTTTGCCGCTCGCTATGGCAATAAATTGGACGCCGGAATCCGGCGAAAGCAGCGACGATACGTTGGGCGAGCGCAGCTCTGACGGAGGAGTCGCTTGCTTGGGTGCGGGTGCACCCGCTCCTTGTCCGGCTTTTTTGGCTATTTCAGCGCGCTCGTGGTCGGAAATTTCGCGAAAGCGAATATGAACGTCTTGAATGCCGAGACCTTTCAAAGCCTCTTGAACATCTTGACGGTATTGTCCTTTCAATACCTCGTCATTTACGGAAAGCACTAACGTTAAGGCGACATGTCCTTCTTTCACCATAACATCGCGCACGAACCCGAGTTCGGTCACCGTTTTTTTATATTCGGGATCGTATATATGGCCAACGGCCTCCAGAACCTGATCTTTCGTTACCATCGTTACACCTCGGAATTGGACGTATTGTACACCGATTATTATACCATAACTGAGTTCCGCTTACATGCAGCCTGTTCTAAGCACGATTTGAGCATACCGTGTACAGGAGGCTATCCTTTTTGTCCGGAGCCGACAGCGTCGCTCTTACCTTCCGACTTCTCGCCCGAATAATACCTCAATATGCCTTGGTAGATTGATGCCGCCACCTTCTTCTGATACCCCTCCTGCGCCATGAGCCGGGATTCCTCGGGATTTGACAAGAATCCTACTTCCACCAAAGCAGCGGGAATCTGTAGCGATTTTAGCAAAAATACCGTATCAACCTGCTTCGAAACCCTATCCGTATTCTCAAGATTATGCTTAAGCTCGTTCTGAATTAAATTGGCGAGTGTGAAGTTGTCTTTATGCGAGGGATAGAAGAAGGTCTGCGCTCCGCTCCATTTGGAGGACGGATAGCTGTTCAGATGGATGCTGATCATCAAATCGGACTTTTGCTTACGGATAAACTCCACGCGTTTCTGCAGATCTTCCGTTTTGCGGCGGCTCAATCCCTTCGTATCCGGACTTGCCAAATCGTTATCCTGCTCGCGCGTCATCACGACGAGGGCCCCTGCCTGCTGCAAATAATCGCGCAAATAAAGGGAAATCGCAAGATTCACATCCTTCTCGATAATCCCTTTCGGGCTGCTTTCAGCTCCGCCGTCCGGCCCTCCGTGGCCGGCATCCAACGCAATCACCTTACCGGAGAGCGGCATGGTCCAATACGTCCATGTTTTCGTCGAGGGGAGCTCGTACGAGAAAATAAAACCGATCATTAGTACAAGGACGGCGGTCGAAACCATTTTTAACACACCGTGATAGTTCATCCACACAACGATATGTCTAGGAAATTTCCGCATTAAAAAACCACCCCACCCATAAGAGTCTTTACATCTTATGGGACAGGGTGGACAAATATGACAAGTTGCTTACGCCTCTTTGTCCGCCGATACGAGCTGCTCGCTCATACCTTCGATCAGAACCTCCGCAACCTCGGGCCGCGTAAATTCTCTTGGCGGGCAAATACCGTCGCGCAGAAGCGCACGCACTTTCGTGCCCGATAAGTGGAGATGGTCCGCTTTGTCATGCGGGCAAGTTTTGCTGGAGGCCATATTGCCGCACTTCGTACAGAAAAAGCTGTGCTCGAAAAATAGCGGCGTAATGTCGAGCTCTTCAGCCGTGAAATTGCGGAATATTTCCTGCGCCTCGTATGTGCCGTAATAATCGCCTACGCCTGCGTGATCGCGTCCGACGATAAAGTGGGTGCATCCGTAGTTTTTCCTGACTAGCGCGTGAAAGATCGCTTCTCTTGGCCCTGCATAACGCATGGCAGCCGGGAAAACACCCAGGAAGGCGCGATCCTTAGGATAGTAATTTTCCAGGAGCACCAAGTAGCTTTTCATGCGTACGTCAGCCGAAATATCGTCCGACTTCGTTTCCCCGACAAGCGGATTTAAGAATAGAGCGTCCACTATTTCCATCGCGCTCTTTTGAATATATTCATGCGCCCGATGAACCGGATTACGCGTTTGGAAGCCCACAACCGTTTTCCAGCCCTTCTCGGCAAAAATACGGCGCGTTTCGGACGGATCAAAATAAAACTCGCCGAACTTCTCCGGCTGCGGACGATTCAGAACCTGCACGGAACCGCCAACGTATGTGGATGGCTTCGTATAAAGCTTCTGAACCCCCGGATGCTCTTCGCTATCCGTTTTATATACTTGAATGGCCTCATGCTTCTGATCGGCCTCATATACGCTTGTAACATCGAGAATAGCATAAACTACGCGATCGGACTCTCCAACCAAAGCGATTTGCTCGCCGACCCGAATACGCGACGCCTCTTCTTTCTCTACGCCGAGTGTGATCGGAATGCTCCATACTTGGCCGTCCGCAAGACGCATACGTTGAACAACCGACTGGTAATCCGCTTCATCCATAAACCCTGTCAACGGCGAAAATGCGCCGACCGCAATAAGATCAAGATCGGAAATCGCCCAGCTGTTTACCGGAATTTGAGTCAGCTGCTTCGCTTTCTCCAGAAGCTGCTCCCTTGCCTCTCCTTCGACCAGCCGATTGACCAGCTTGCCTCCATGCGCCTGTATCGTTTCTCCCATAATCGTCCCTCCCGAAATGAATCCCCGCTTGAACGGGTGCAAGTGCTGTCATTACGCACGCTTACTTATGCAATCCGCATTCCGTTTTCTCAAAGCCCGCCCAACGACCCGCGCGCGGATCTTCACCGGCCTTCACTTGTCTTGTGCAGTGCTCGCAACCAATGCTCGGGTAATCCATATCATGTAACGGATTGTAAAAAATATTGTTGGCCCGGATATATGCCCACACGTCTTCCGACGTCCAGCTTGCAATCGGGTTAAATTTTACAAGACCGAATTTCGTGTCGTACTCGATTTTTTTGGCATTGGCCCTAGTCGGAGCCTGATCGCGGCGAATACCCGTTATCCATGCCTCGTAATTGCCCAAAATTCGCGTTAACGGCTCTACTTTACGAATATTGCAGCATTGGGTGGGATCGGATTTCCACAATGCTTCTCCGTGCTTCTCAGCTTGCTCCTCGGGCGTAATCACCGGCTTCACTTGTACGAATTTCAAACCGTAGTTTTGCTCCAAACGGTCTCTGGTTTCGTAAGTTTCCTTGAAGTGAAAATCGGTGTCCAAGTAAAAAATATCCGTTTTCGGACTGATTTTCTGAACCATATCAACCAGTACGACATCTTCGGCTCCAAAGCTGCATGCAAACGTTATATTAGGAAACCGCTCAATGGCCCATTGAATAATCGCTTCCGGCGTTTCGTGCTCCAAATCGACGCTGGCCTGCGCGATAAGCGCTTCTTTTTCGAACAAATTCATACACGTTCCTCCTCATCATTTTGCCAAAACCATTAATTCCGACTATTACGATGCGATTTAACATTTATAGCACAATTATAAATGTTCGCTATAAAAAGTCAATCTTTTTCTTATAATGGATGAAAGCCCGATATCCTCATTTTATTGGGCTGTTCCCTAGGTGGTGCACGGACTATTGGAAAGCGTTACTACGTTTGTTTAGCCGTATTCGCTACCTCACCCAGCAAGGTAAATGGAATCTTTCTCTCCGACTTCTGTTCACAATTAATTAAACCCTGCAAAGGTTGCCGCTATTTGCATAAAATGCAATATGCAATCGCATGATGCGGCCTCATTTAGACGTTTGCGTCTTATTGTCGCGGTGTATTGAAATGCAAAAAAGCCTCCTCTGTCCGCAGACAGAGAAGGCCTTGTGTTGAACGTATAAAAGTCGCTCCAAAAATTAACGTTTGGAGAATTGAGGTGCGCGACGAGCTGCTTTCAAGCCGTATTTCTTACGTTCCTTCATACGTGGGTCACGAGTCAGGAAGCCGGCTTTCTTCAGCGATCCGCGGAACTCAGGGTCGGCTTTGAGCAGCGCACGGGAAATGCCGTGACGGATTGCTCCAGCTTGTCCTGTAGTACCGCCACCGTGTGCGATAACCAAAACGTCGTATTTGTCAGTCGTTTCAGTCAGCGTGAGCGGTTGTTTTACGATCAGCTTCAATGTTTCGTGACCGAAGTATTCGTTCAGGTCACGCTTATTGATGACGATTCGTCCTTCACCCGGTACAAGGCGCACGCGCGCTACCGAATGTTTACGACGACCCGTTCCATAGTATTGAACTTGAGCCATGAAACTGTCCTCCCTTTATTATCCGCGAAGTTCCCAAACTTCAGGTTGTTGTGCTTGATGCGGATGCTCGGCACCAGCATAGACTTTCAATTTCAACTTCATGCTGTTACCAAGACGCGTTTTCGGCAGCATACCGTGAATGGCAAGCTCGAGCATACGTTCAGGCTTGTTAGCCAGCATGTCTTGAGCAACAGTTACTTTCAAACCGCCCGAGTACATGGAGTGCGTGTAGTACTTCTTGTTTTGAAGCTTCTTACCTGTCAGAACAATTTTGCTTGCGTTGATGACGATAACGAAGTCGCCAGTGTCAACGTGCGGCGTAAACTGCGGCTTGTGCTTACCGCGGATAATGCTTGCCGCTTCGCTCGCCAAACGACCAAGCGTTTTGCCGGCAGCATCAATAACGAACCATTTACGCTCAATTTCAAGCGGTTTGGCCATATATGTGGTACTCATTAGCGTTAATCCTCCTAAACCAAGCGAACACTCGGTTCACTACGTTTGTGTTTTACCTTGTCTTGCATTTAACGGGTTATAAATACCCAAATCATTTACATCGCAACATGGTTTCACACTCGGGGCTGTGGGATAGCCAGTAATGAAAACCAACTATAATCATACTATATAGCGAAGATATTCGCAAGGCCTAGACATAAACATTTTAAGGATTTCGTCAGTACACGACATCCCATAGCATAAGCCCATGAGGCTCGGCCGTCGGACCCGCCGTATTACGATCTTTGGCATCCAAAATATGCTGCATGTCGTTCTGGCTTCGCTTTCCTTCGCCTATTTCGATCAGCGTCCCGACAATGATGCGAACCATATTGTACAGAAAACCGTTGCCGGTAATGTACATGTGAATCACACCTGCTTGACCATCTACGCTACGTTCGTCAACGACTGTTTCCAGCCGGGTTTCGAAAATGGTCCGCACGTGTGACTCTACCGACGAACGGATCGAACAGAACGAAGTAAAGTCATGTTCGCCTTCCAGCATGGCAAGCGCCTGACGCATCAGATCCGTGTTTAAAGGAGCGTGATGGTGGAAAGTCGTACGGCGCGTAAACAAATCGGGATGACGTCCATAACGGATCGAATACCGATAGGTCTTCCGTTTAGCCGACCTTCTAGCGTGGAAATCGAACCGTGCTTCCTCCGCGGCATAAACGACGATATCCTCGGGCAGCCTGGAGTTCATCGCCAGGCACCAGCGCTCGATCGGTATTTTCGAAGAAATTTCGAAATTAACGATCTGCGCTCTGGCGTGAACGCCGGCATCGGTACGACCGGATCCGATAATCTTAACCGTTTCACCGGTAAGCGAGGCAACGGCCTCTTCTAGCTTATCCTGAATCGTATTGCGATGCGGCTGTGTTTGAAACCCGGAATATAACGTTCCTTCGTAGCTGACGTTTAGCTTGACATTACGCATGATAACGCTTCTCCCAAACCTACAAAAAAAGGGCTTCACCAGAATCAAATGATTCTGTCCACCCTTTCCCATCCGTCATTTACGCACGATCGACAAGCTCTATATACACCATAGGCGCTGCGTCCCCGCGACGAGGTCCCAGCTTCAAAATGCGAGTGTATCCGCCTTGACGCTCGGAATAACGGGTAGCAAGCTCCGAAAACAGCTTCTGGATTGCATCCTGTTCGCCGTTTGCAGGCTCGCGACGTACGAACGAAGCTACTTGACGACGAGCAGCCAGATCGCCGCGTTTAGCCAGCGTAATCAGCTTCTCGGCAATGGGGCGGAGCTCCTTTGCTTTCGCTTCGGTCGTTTGAATGCGTTCCTGTATGAACAAGTCGGTTACCAGATCACGGAACAATGCTTTACGTGCGCTGGAATCGCGACCAAGCTTTTGGTATGCCATGTTGTTCCCTCCTTCTGTATTCGTTGCGGATCAATCTTCTACGCGAAGACCCAATCCGAGTTCTTCAAGCTTCTCTTGAACTTCCTCAAGGGATTTGCGGCCCAAGTTTCGGACCTTCATCATGTCCTCTTCGGTTTTCGTGATCAGCTCTTGAACCGTGTTAATGCCGGCACGTTTCAGACAGTTATAAGAACGTACGGAAAGATCCAGCTCTTCGATGGTCATTTCCAATACTTTCTCTTTCTTGTCTTCTTCTTTCTCGACCATGATCTCCGCATCGCGAGCTTCGTCCGTTAATCCGACGAACAACATAAGATGTTCAGTCAAGATTTTAGCGCCCAAACTTACCGCTTCTTCCGGACGAATGCTCCCGTCGGTCCATACTTCGAGAGTTAATTTATCGTAGTTGGTCACTTGGCCAACGCGGGTATTTTCTACCGAATAATTAACGCGGGTGATCGGGGTGTAGATCGAATCAATCGGAATAACGCCGATCGGCTGATCGTCTTTTTTGTTTTTGTCGGCTTGTACATAACCGCGCCCGCGGCTAGCCAGAATGCGCATTTGCAAACGCGCGTCCGGTGCTAGCGTAGCAATGTGAAGATCCGGATTCAGAATCTCCACGTCGCTGTCTGCGCGAATGTCTCCGGCAAGAAC
The DNA here is from genome assembly GCF_046244365.1 of Paenibacillus litoralis. Taxonomy (NCBI): domain Bacteria; kingdom Bacillati; phylum Bacillota; class Bacilli; order Caryophanales; family Paenibacillaceae; genus Paenibacillus; species Paenibacillus litoralis. The sequence goes on from NZ_CP176395.1 coordinate 8,417,564, forward strand.
ATGCCCTTCGCCCTCCGCATCAATTTCCAGCACTTTATCTTCGTCGGAATGAATTTTCAACGATAACCCTTTGAGGTTAAGGATGATTTCCGTTACATCCTCGACAACACCTGGTACCGTAGAAAACTCATGCAGTACTCCAACGATTTGCACGGAGTTTACAGCCGCTCCAGGCAAAGACGAAAGGAGGATCCGCCGCAGCGAGTTCCCGAGCGTTGTGCCGTAGCCGCGTTCCAGCGGTTCTACGACAAATTTGCCGTATGTGCCTTCCTCGCTTATCGATACGGTCTCTATTTTAGGCTTTTCAATCTCGATCATGAAATTAACCCTCCTTCGAACGTCGCTTCCTCTGGATTCCCTTGTTATCCAAAACTAGTAGTATGCCTATCCTCCCACACATTATTCACATGTTGAGGATATTTATACCACCGAGCGATCCTGAATTAGACACGACGACGTTTTGGTGGGCGGCAGCCATTATGCGGGACTGGAGTTACGTCTTTAATCAGGTTCACTTCAAGACCAGCAGCCTGCAGGGAGCGGATTGCCGCTTCACGGCCTGCGCCAGGACCTTTAACCATGACTTCGACAGTTTTCATACCATGCTCCATCGCTGCTTTAGCTGCAGTTTCTGCTGCCATTTGCGCCGCGAAAGGCGTGCTTTTCTTGGATCCCTTGAAGCCAAGGTTACCCGAGCTTGCCCAGGAGATGGCGTTGCCGTGCGGATCCGTAATGGTAACGATCGTATTGTTGAATGTGGAGCGGATGTGCGCTACTCCAGTCTCAATATTTTTACGGTCACGACGCTTGGTACGGACGACTTTTTTCGGTTTTGCCATTTGCTTTATCCCCCCTTATTATTTCTTCTTGTTCGCTACGGTACGACGCGGACCTTTGCGAGTACGTGCATTCGTTTTCGTACGTTGACCGCGAACAGGCAGGCCACGACGGTGACGAATTCCACGGTAGGAACCGATTTCGATCAGGCGCTTGATGTTCAGCGCGATTTCACGACGAAGGTCGCCTTCCACCTTAACGTTTTTGTCGATCTGTTCACGAAGTTTGCTTACTTCGTCTTCTGTCAGATCGCGAACGCGAGTGTTTGCGTTAACGCCAGTTGTAGCAAGAATGTTTTGCGACGTTGTTTTACCGATGCCGAAAATGTACGTCAAAGCGATTTCTACACGCTTGTCACGCGGTAAGTCTACTCCAGCTATACGAGCCATCTTGTAAGATGCACCTCCTTACCCTTGTTTTTGTTTATGCTTAGGATTTTCGCAAATGACCATTACGTTGCCTTTGCGCTTGATTACCTTGCATTTCTCACAAATCGGTTTAACCGACGGTCTCACCTTCATTGTTGTTACCTCCTAAAAGCTTTGCCTAGCAAAGCTTGCTTCGTAAGCATTGGCTAAGCTTTGCGATGCAAAGCTCGCTTCGTAAGATTCCGCTAAGCTTTACGCGGCAAAGCTCGCATCGTAAGCATCCGCAAAGCTTTGCTTAACAAAGCTTGAATCGAATCCTTAAGCTGTAAGCTCATCGCAGAAAGCCCAAATTACCGTTCTAAACTTTATCGGATCCGATCTATTTGAAACGATACGTGATCCGGCCTCGAGTCAGGTCGTACGGGGAAAGCTCCACGGTCACTTTGTCGCCCGGCAAAATCCGAATGAAGTGCATGCGGATCTTTCCGGATACATGCGCCAGTATTCTGTGTCCGTTCTCGAGCTCAACCTTAAACATTGCGTTCGGAAGCGGTTCGATAACCGTTCCTTCGACTTCAATCACATCTTCTTTGGCCATGGTTATTCTCCTTTCTCCAGTGCTTCTGCTTGCTCATTTTCGACAAATTTATTGACTGCGTACCTTAATTTGCCGTTGGTCACACGACCGGTTTCTTTTAAACTTTCCACAACTTCACGACTGATCACATTTTGCAATTGAAGATGCAGCAGGTTTTTTCGTTTCGGCTGGTCAAATTTCCGCTTGTCGCCGTCGGCCAGAAGAACAAAACGTTCGTCCACAATGCCGACAATGACGGCAACCTTTTCTGTATCTCTGCCGCGCAGTACTTTGACGATTTGTCCGAGCTGAGCTTGGTTTCGTTCAATCACGGCATTCATCCCCTACGTTCCCGGCTTCGTCAGAATTTCGTAACCGTCATCGGTGATCGCAATCGTATGCTCGAAATGCGCGCATATCGATCCGTCCACCGTTACGACCGTCCAGTTGTCCTGCAGCGTCTTGACATAGCGCTGACCGGCGTTGACCATTGGCTCTATTGCCAAAACCATGCCCGATTTCAGCCGCGGTCCGTGATTCGGTAACCCGTAATTCGGAATCTGCGGATCTTCGTGCAATTGTTTGCCGATACCGTGTCCCGCGTATTCGCGAACAACGGAAAACCCTTCGTTCTCAATGCATTTTTGGATCGCGTGCGAGATTGCATACAGACGAACACCTGACTTTGCCTCTTCAAGACCTGTGTACAAAGAGCGTTCGGAAACCTCCAAAAGCTTCCTTGCCGTATCCGAAATCGTACCGACCGGATAGGTCCATGCCGAGTCGCCGTGATAGCCCTGATACTGTGCGCCAATATCAATGCTGATGATGTCGCCTTCGTTTAATTTCCGGTCGCCTGGTATACCGTGAACCAATTGTTCGTTAATGGAAGCACAAATACTGGCTGGAAAACCATAGAGACCTTTGAAAGACGGGATTGCATCCTGACTACGAATAAACGCTTCGGCGATCGCATCAAGTTCTCTTGTTGTGATTCCCGGCACGATTGCTTTTTCAAGCGTCTTGTGCGTTTCCGCAACAATCCGACCGGCTTCCCGCATAAGCTTCAATTCGCTGTCGGTCTTACAAATGATCATTACGCTTGACCTCGCAGCAACGTTTGAATGTCCTTGGAAACATTGTCGATCTCTTGCTCGCCGTCCACTTGACGCAAAATGCCCTGCTTCTCGTAATACGCAAGCAGCGGAGCGGTTTTGTTCAAATATTCATCGAGCCGAGTACCGACTTTTTCTTCGGTATCGTCGGAACGTTGATACAATTCGCCGGAACAACGGTCGCACACGCCTTCCGTCTTGGACGGATTGAAGATGACATGGTACGTTGCGCCACACGATTTGCAAATTCTGCGTCCGGTCAATCGGGCAAGCAGCTTATCGCGGTCAACCGCGAGGTTGATCACATGATCGATGCTTCTGCCCATAGCCCGCAGCATCTCATCAAGCGCTTCGGCTTGAGCGATCGTGCGGGGAAAGCCATCGAGCAGGAAGCCTTTTTCGGCGTCCGGCTGTTGAAGCCTTTCGCGTACGATGCCGTTCGTGATTTCGTCCGGCACAAGCAGTCCTTGATCGACATATTTTTTCGCTTCCACGCCAAGCGGTGTTCCTTGACTCATTGCGAGCCGGAACGCATCGCCCGTCGAGATATGCGGAATTCCGAATTCACTGACAATCCGTTCAGCCTGCGTGCCCTTACCGGCTCCCGGAGGGCCCATAAACAGGATATTCACCTTGCTTTACCTCCCCGTACATCACCCGTTCAAGCATACAAACAAACGAGCAGCTGTCGCTGTTATGAAAAAGCAGAAGCTGCCGTCTATTTATTGATAAACCCTTTGTAGTGACGTTTGATCAATTGGCTTTCGATCTGCTTCATCGTCTCCAAACCGACGCCGATGACGATTAACAGCGATGTGCCTCCGATTTGTACGGAGTTTGGCAAATCGGCTAGCTTGGTAAATATCATTGGCAGAATCGATATGGCAGCCAAGAATAACGCACCGGAAAGCGTAATGCGCGTCATCACGCGAGTCAAATACATGGCCGTTGTTTTACCCGGACGGATGCCCGGAATATAGCCGCCGTTCTTCTTCATTTGATCGGCCATCTGCATCGGATTGATCTGCACGAATGTGTAGAAGTAAGTAAATCCGATAATCAGAAGGATATAAAGCACAATCGCGAGTGGCGAATTACTCGTTAGGCTGAAATGTCTAATGATCCAGTCAGCCACAACGTTACCGCTCCAGAACTGGGCGATAGTCGCCGGGAAAACGAGCAGGGACATCGCGAAGATAACCGGAATAACACCTGCTGCATTGACTTTCATCGGAATGTGCGTTGATTGACCACCGTACATCTTACGTCCAACAACACGCTTAGCATACTGGACAGGAATCTTCCGTACACCTTGTTGTACATAGATAGTGCCGGCGATAATCAGGATAATCGCTACGACGATCAACACGGCGAGAATAATGTTTAAAAACAACGCATCGCCTGCATCGACAAACAGCTTTTGATAAATCTGTTTTCCTGCCGATGGGAATCCGGCGACAATCGCCGCAAAAATGATGATTGAGATCCCGTTCCCGATACCATTCTCGGTAATTTGTTCACCCAACCACATGAGAAACGCAACACCTGCGGTCAATACGATCGCAATCAACGTATATGTCGCGAACGACGGGTTGATGACAAGTGAACCGTAGTAATTGTTGAAGCCGATCGATACGCCGTAGCCTTGAATAAGGCCGAGCACGATCGTGCCGTATCTCGTGATTTGCGCCAACTTCTTTCTTCCGACTTCGCCTTCCTTAGCCCATTGCGCAAACCTTGGAATGACATCCATCGATAGCAGCTGTACGATGATCGAAGCCGTAATATACGGCGTGATCCCCATCGCGAAGATGGAGAATTGGAACAACGCACCACCCGAGAATGTATTCAGTAGACCGAACACATCATTGGATTGCTGGTCGATAGCCTTCAGGAATTGGGAGTCGATGTTAGGCACCGGGATAAAAGCACCAATCCGGTAGACGATCAGAACGAGAAGCGTAAACATGATACGCTTACGCAGATCGTCTACTTTCATGATGTTAGAGATCGTTCTAAACATCAAATCACCTCGGTTTGACCGCCGGCAGCCTTGATTTTATCTACCGCAGATTGAGAGAACTTATTCGCCTTCACTGTCAATTTAACAGTAACTTCTCCGTTTCCGAGAACTTTAATGCCGCTCTTCGGACTTTTTACGATACCGGACTCCATAAGCAATTCTGGAGTTACTTCAGTACCAGCTGCGAATTTATTCAGTTCCTCGATGTTAACAATCGCGTACTCCTTGCGGGAGATGTTGTTGAATCCGCGCTTAGGCAGACGACGGTACAAAGGGTTTTGACCACCCTCAAAGCCAGGACGAACGCCGCCACCCGAACGAGCGTTTTGACCTTTGTGACCTTTACCGGCCGTTTTGCCAGTACCGCTACCGATACCGCGACCGATACGTTTACGGGTTTGACGGGAACCAGGAGCTGGAGCTAACTCATGTAGTTTCATCGTTGTGCACCTCCTTAGCGTTTTTTGTTATTCGAAACCTTATTCAGGTTTATACTTCTTTTACTTCAACCAGATGACTTACTTTGTTCACCATACCGCGGATAGCCGCGTTATCTTGGTGAGTAACCGATTGATGCAACTTGGACAGACCCAACGTTTTCACTGTTACGCGTTGCGTTTCCGGACGGCCGATCAAGCTGCGTTTGAGGGTAATCTGTAATTGGTTAGCCATTCTTTTCCCCTCCTAACCCAAGAGCTCTTCAACAGTTTTACCGCGAAGTTTGGCCACTTCATCCGCTTTTTTCAAGCGTTGCAAGCCTTCCAACGTAGCATTTACCATGTTGATGGAGTTCGAAGAGCCTAACGATTTTGTCAGAATATCACCGATGCCTGCAAGTTCAAGAACTGCACGAACAGGACCGCCCGCGATAACTCCGGTACCTTGGGAAGCCGGCTTCAGAAGCACGCGGCCTGCGCCAAACTTACCAGTAACCAAATGCGGGATTGTAGTGCCAACGATCGGAATGTGGATCAGGTTTTTCTTCGCATCTTCGATACCCTTCTTGATGGCATCGCCGACTTCGCCAGCTTTACCGATACCGGCGCCTACCCAACCGTTTCCGTCTCCGACGACAACGAGTGCGCTGAAGCTAAACCGGCGTCCGCCCTTTACGACTTTCGCTACACGGTTGATGTGTACGGTTTTATCTTTAAGATCTAACGTATTCGGATCTACACGCAAGTTTTTTACCTCCTTATCATTGAAAGTTACGGTTAGAATTCAAGTCCTGCTTCACGCGCAGCGTCAGCCAAAGCTTGAATACGTCCATGGTACAGGTAACCTCCGCGGTCGAAAACAACATGCTCAATGCCGCTTTCTTTCGCACGTTTTGCGATCAAAGCGCCAACTTGACGAGCTGCCTCAACGTTTCCGCCGTTTTTCACCGCTTCTTGAAGCTCTTTATCCTGCGTCGATGCTGCAGCGATCGTTACGCCTTTCACATCGTCGATGATTTGAGCGTACATATGTTTCGAGGAACGAAATACGTTCAACCGTGGGCGAACTGTCGTGCCGTTGATTTTCTTACGTACCCGAAGATGTCTTTTCAGACGCGATTTGTTTTTATCGCCTTTAGTAATCATTGGGAAATTCACTCCTTTCCGCTTACTTTAAGCCGCTAGGCCGTTCTTACTTCTTCTTGCCTGCTTTACCTTCTTTACGAAGAATGCGTTCGCCTTCATACTTGATCCCTTTGCCTTTATACGGCTCTGGTTCACGTACGGCACGAACTTGTGCAGCAGTTGCGCCTACGCGCTCTTTATCGATACCTTTAATGATAATACGAGTGTTGGTTGGTACTTCGAATTCGATGCCTGTTTCCGGTTGAATTTCAACTGGGTGCGAGTAGCCGACGTTCAAAACCAGCTTCTCTCCACTTTTGTTCGCACGGTAACCTACACCAACGAGTTCCAACGTTTTGGAGAAGCCTTCCGTTACGCCGCTAACCATGTTGGCCACGACGCTGCGAGTCGTTCCGTGAAGGGAACGGTGCAGTTTGTTGTCGGACGGGCGTTCTACCGAAATCACGTTTTCTTCAACAGTAACTTTCATATCTTTATGCAGCTCACGGGATAGCGTCCCTTTTGGTCCTTTTACGGTGATAACCGTATTGTCCAAAGTAACGTTAACGCCGCCAGGTACAGTAATGGGTTTGCGTCCAATACGAGACATGCTTACACCTCCAATCGCTATCTAGTTCATTACCAAACGTAGCAGACGACTTCGCCGCCGGATTTCGACTGACGAGCTTCTTTGTCTGTCATAACGCCTTTCGACGTCGAGATGATCGCTAAGCCGAGTCCGCCCAGAACGCGCGGTACTTCCATCGACTTCGTGTACACGCGAAGTCCCGGCTTGCTGATCCGTTTCAATCCCGTGATTACACGTTCATTGTTAGGACCGTATTTCAAGAACAAACGGATGATCCCGTGCTTGTTGTCTTGAACATATTCGGCGTCACGGATGAAACCTTCCTTTTTCAGGATTTCCGCGATCTCCCTCTTGATCTTGGAAGCCGGAATTTCTACGGTTTCGTGACGAACGATATTTGCGTTGCGAATACGAGTTAACATATCTGCAATCGGATCTGACATAACCATATTGCGAACCTCCTTCCCGAACTATAAGTCATTACCAGCTTGCTTTACGAACGCCAGGGATCTGGCCTTTGTATGCTAATTCACGGAAACATATTCTGCAAATTTTAAATTTGCGCAAAACGGAATGCGGACGTCCACAACGTTCGCAGCGCGTATAGGCTTGCACCTTAAACTTCGGTTTGCGCTGTTGCTTGACGATCATCGAAGTTTTTGCCACTTATTTTTCCACCTCCGTAAAGTTCTTTACGATTTACTTCACGAACGGCATGCCCAGTTGAGCCAGCAATTCGCGCGATTCTTCGTCCGATTTAGCCGTAGTGACAATAACAATGTCCATACCGCGGACTTTGTCCACTTTGTCATACTCGATTTCCGGGAAGATCAATTGCTCTTTCAAGCCAAGCGTATAGTTACCGCGGCCATCGAACGCCTTAGCCGATACGCCACGGAAGTCGCGGACGCGCGGAAGCGTTACGTTGAACAGCTTGTCGAGGAAGTGGTACATGCGCTCGCCGCGCAGTGTCACTTTCACGCCAATTGGCATTCCTTCACGAAGCTTGAAGCCCGCGATGGATTTTTTAGCCCGTGTAATAACCGGTTTTTGACCGGAGATCAGACGGAGATCTTCAACCGCATTGTCCAAAATTTTCGAGTTGCTCGTCGCTTCGCCAACACCCATGTTGATGACGACCTTCTCGATTTTTGGAACTTGCATGACGCTTGTATAGGTAAACTTCTGCATCAAAGCAGGTGTAATATCGTTCAGGTAACGATCCTTCATTCTTGCTGCCATGTTTCACGTACCTCCTTTCCAGCTAACGATTAGTCGATTACTTCGCCAGATTTCTTGGCAACCCGCACTTTTTTACCGTTCTCGAGCACCTTGTACCCGACGCGAGTCGGTTGTCCGCTCTTCGGATCGATCAGCATTACGTTGGAGACGTGAATTGGCGCCTCTTGCGTAAGGATTCCGCCTTGCGGGTTTTGCTGCGTTGGCTTCGCGTGCTTCTTCACCATGTTTACGCCTTCGATGAGAACGCGGTTTTCACGTGGATAAGCGGCGATAACGCGGCCTTTTTTACCTTTATCTTTACCGGTAATAACGAATACCGTGTCGTCTTTTTTAACATGAAGCTTATTGTTGTGGGACTCCAGCTTCTTACCTGTTTTCGGCATGTTCGATTACACCTCCTAAACCTGAGTAACCCATGACTCTTACGGAATTAGATAACTTCCGGAGCCAGAGAAACGATTTTCATAAAATCTCTATCGCGAAGTTCGCGTGCCACTGGCCCGAAAATACGCGTGCCGCGCGGGCTTTTGTCGTCTTTAACGATAACTGCCGCATTTTCGTCGAACGTGATGTACGAACCGTCTTTACGGCGAGCACCGCTCTTCGTACGAACGATAACTGCTTTTACTACGTCACCTTTTTTGACAACGCCGCCTGGTGTTGCTTCTTTAACGGAGCAGATGATCAAATCGCCGATATGACCCACCCGACGTCCAGTACCACCAAGGACACGAATGCACATCAGTTGCTTCGCGCCAGAGTTGTCAGCTACTTGTAACCGTGTAAGAGGTTGAATCATTCGAATACCCTCCCTTCAAAAACTACTTGTTCCGAGTCGATTTTTTTATACAATTACCGCAACTTCTACGACTTCAACCAATCTCCAACGCTTATCTTTCGACAGCGGGCGAGTCTCCATAATTTTTACGGTGTCCCCGATTTTCGCTTGGTTGTTCTCGTCATGCGCCTTGAACTTTTTCGTGTATTTGATCCGTTTGTGGTACAAGTCATGCTTTTTGTACGTTTCAACGGCAACTACGATCGTTTTATCCATTTTGTCGCTAACGACTTTGCCGATTTGTACTCTGCGTTCATTGCGTTCGCTCATGGTACATCCTCCTCTCTAGGTTTCTGGTTAATTAACCGATCCCCAGTTCTCTTTCACGCAAAATCGTTTTGGCACGAGCAATCTCTTTACGCACGTCACGAATGCGAGTAGGGTTATCCAGTTGGCCGGTAGCCAGTTGAAAACGGAGGTTAAAGAGTTCTTCTTTAAATCCGGAAATTTTTACTTCGATCTCAGCAGTGGTCAAATTACGAATATCACTAGCCTTCATTTGCTTCACCACCCAGTTCTTCGCGTTTCACAAATTTCGTCTTGATCGGCAGCTTGTGAGCGGCAAGACGCATTGCTTCACGCGCGATTTCTTCGCTTACGCCGGCCAATTCGAACAGAATTTTGCCTGGCTTCACGACGGAAACCCACTTCTCAACGTTACCTTTACCGCTACCCATCCGTACTTCAAGCGGCTTTTGCGTAATCGGCTTGGAAGGGAAAATTTTGATCCATACTTTACCGCCCCGTTTGATATAACGAGTCATAGCAATACGAGCGGCTTCGATTTGACGGTTCGTTACCCATGCCGGCTCCATCGCTTGAAGGCCAAATTCGCCAAACGCCACTTCCGTGCCGCCTTTGGCGCGACCTTTCATGTTGCCGCGATGTTCTTTCCGGTGTTTCACACGCTTAGGTACCAACATGATTATTTTCCTCCTTCCGGAGCAGCTTTCTTCTTCGCAGTAGGAAGAACTTCTCCACGATAAATCCATACTTTAACGCCGATACGGCCGTATGTCGTGTGTGCTTCAGCGGTTCCGTAGTCGATGTCCGCACGCAGGGTGTGCAGAGGTACCGTACCCTCGCTGTAACCTTCCGTACGAGCGATCTCAGCGCCGCCAAGACGGCCGCTAGTGGAAACCTTGATACCTTTAGCACCCATACGCATCGTACGTTGGATCGCTTGTTTCATGGCGCGGCGGAAAGATACGCGACGCTCCAATTGTTGTGCAATGCTTTCTGCAACGAGAATCGCATCCAGGTCCGGAGTTTTGATCTCGGTGATGTTGATATGAACTTTTTTGCCGGTAAGCTTCGTCAGGTAAGCGCGAATAACTTCCACTTCCGCGCCGCCTTTACCGATTACCATACCTGGCTTAGCGGTGTGAATCGTGACGTTAACACGGTTAGCCGCACGTTCAATTTCAAAACGGGAAACTGCGGAATCCTTGAGTTTACCCTTCAAGTATTCACGAATCTTGACGTCTTCAAGCAACAGCGTGCCGTATTCCTTCTCCGCGTACCATTTGGATTCCCAGTCGCGAATAATACCAACCCGTAGTCCAATCGGACTTACTTTTTGACCCACACGTTATCCCTCCTTATTTTTCAGATACCACTAACGTAATGTGGCTAGTCCGTTTGCGAATGGCGCTTGCGCGGCCCATCGCACGTTGTTGAAACCGTTTCATGACCGGTCCGTGATTCACGAATGCTTGCGTGATCACCAGTTTGCTCGGATCGAGCGAATGGTTGTGCTCCGCATTGGCAATAGCCGCGTTCAGCACTTTCTCCAGAACCGGAGATGCTGCTTTAGGCGTATGGCGCAGGATTGCGATCGCTTCGCCAACTTGCTTACCGCGAATCAGATCGATAACCAATTGAACCTTCCGAGGAGCGATCCGGATATATCTTGCATTAGCAGTTGCTTGCATAGTAGTACCTCCTCTCGAACATTTCAGAGGCAGCGCCGTTTTTAGCGCTTGCCGGTTTTCTTATCGTCGTCCGTGTGACCTTTGTAGGAACGGGTTGGCGCGAACTCACCGAGCTTGTGACCAACCATGTCTTCCGTCACATATACCGGAACGTGTTTTTTGCCGTCGTATACACCGAATGTATGCCCAACGAATTGTGGGAAAATCGTAGAACGACGGGACCACGTTTTGATGACGACCTTCTTGCTAGCCTCGTTCATCACTTCGACCTTTTTCATCAGGTAACCGTCGATAAACGGCCCTTTTTTCAAGCTGCGACCCATGGATAAATCCTCCCTTCATCGAACCTTACGCAATATCGTAAATTATTTCGTACGACGACGAACAATGTACTTATTCGATGCTTTTTTCTTCTTGCGCGTTTTGAAGCCCAAGGTCGGTTTGCCCCATGGAGACATCGGCGACTTACGTCCGATTGGCGCACGGCCTTCACCACCACCGTGTGGGTGATCGACAGGGTTCATTACTACCCCGCGCACTTCAGGACGCTTGCCGAGCCAACGGGAACGGCCTGCTTTACCGATTTTGACGAGCTCGTGGTCTTCGTTACCAACAGAGCCTACAGTCGCGCGGCAAGTTTTCAAGATTTTACGCATTTCGCCGGAGGACAAGCGGATCGTCACATACTCTTCTTCTTTACCAAGAAGCTGTGCTTCCGTTCCTGCCGCACGCACCAATTGTCCGCCTTTGCCAGGCTTCAATTCGATGTTGTGGATAACGGTACCGACCGGGATGTTCTCGAGCGGAAGCGCGTTGCCGATTTTGATGTCGGAAGCCGGTCCGGACGTAATCACGTCGTCCACCTTCAGACCTTTTGGAGCGATGATGTAGCGTTTCTCTCCATCGGCGTAGTTGATCAGAGCGATGTTTGCAGAGCGGTTTGGATCGTATTCGATCGTAGCAACGCGTCCTGGTATTCCATCTTTAGTACGTTTGAAGTCGATAATCCGGTATTTACGCTTATGTCCGCCGCCTTGATGACGGACCGTAATTTTACCTTGGTTGTTACGGCCTGCATTCTTGCTAAGCGGCGCAAGCAACGATTTCTCCGGTGTGGATGTCGTGATTTCTTCAAATGTCGAAACGGACATCGCACGTCTTGCCGGCGAGGTTGGTTTATACTTTTTTACTGGCACGTCGTTTCCCTCCTTACTTCACAGAAGTCTTGTTACACCGATTCAAAGAACTCAAGTTCTTTGCTTTCCGCGCTCAAGCTAACAATCGCTTTTTTCCATTCGGACGTATAGCCGGAATGACGACCGTAGCGTTTAGGTTTAGCAGGCATTCTCAATGTGTTGACCGTAGTCACTTTCACTTTGAAAATTTGCTCGATCGCCTGCTTGATTTCGGTTTTGTTGGCACGAATGTCAACTTCGAAAACGTATTTCTTGTTAGCCATCAAGTCGCTGGAGCGCTCCGTAATCAGCGGGCGCTTGATAATATCACGAGGATTTTTCATTACGCAAGCACCTCCTCTACCTTCTGAACGGCATCCTTCGTAATGATCAATTTGTCGTGCACGAGAACATCAAGAACGTTGATGCCTTCTGCGCTAACGAATTTCACGCCTGGGATGTTGCGTGCAGACAAAGCCACGTTGTCGTCGAATTGCGAAGCGACTACAAGCGCTTTGCGCTCAACCTTCAGGTTGTTAAGGATATTCGCGAATTCTTTCGTTTTCGGCTGCGCCATTGCCAGCTGATCAAGAACGATGATTTCATTCGCAATTACTTTCGAAGACAGCGCCGATTTGATCGCCAGACGACGAACTTTTCTCGGCAGTTTATAAGCATAGCTGCGAGGTGTCGGTCCGAAAACGATACCGCCGCCTTTCCATTGAGGCGCGCGAATGCTTCCTTGACGAGCACGACCTGTTCCTTTTTGTTTCCACGGCTTACGACCGCCGCCACGAACTTCAGAACGTCCCTTGGTGTCATGTGTTCCTTGACGAAGGGAAGCCTGTTGCATGACAACCGCATCATGCAGCACATGTTTGTTCGGCTCGATTCCGAATACTGCATCGGACAATTCGATTTCCCCAACTTGTGCACCGCTCACGTTGTATACTGCTACTTTTGGCATGTGAAATCCTCCTTTCCGGCTTTCTTACTTTTTAACAGTCGACTTCACGGTAACGAAGCTGTTTTTAGGGCCCGGAATGGAACCTTTAACGAGAAGCACGTTACGTTCTGCATCGACTTTAACGACTTGCAGGTTTTGCAATGTTACCGTTTCGTTACCCATATGTCCTGGCAAGTGCTTGCCTTTTGGTACACGGTTTGCTTGGATCGAGCCCATCGAACCCGGACCACGGTGATAACGGGAACCGTGCGCCATAGGACCGCGCGATTGACCCCATCTTTTGATCGTACCTGTGAAGCCTTTACCTTTGGAAATACCCGTTACATCAACGAATTCGCCTTCTGCAAACAGATCAGCTTTGATTTCTTGGCCAACCTCGTATGCTGTCAACTCAACACCACGAATTTCTTTAATGTAGCGCTTAGGAGCGGCGCCCGCTTTTTTAGCGTGACCGATTTCCGGTTTCGTCGCATTCTTTTCTTTCTTGTCGCTGTAGCCGATTTGAATGGCTTCGTAGCCGTCGTTCTCGGAATCTTTCTTCTGCAGAACCACGCAAGGACCTGCTTGGATTACGGTTACCGGAACTACGTTACCATCTGGCGTAAACACCTGAGTCATGCCCAGCTTTTTGCCTAAGATACCCTTTGTCATGTTGACACCTCTTTTCCTTTACGTGTGTACTCCGATATTAAAGTTTGATCTCAATGTCCACGCCGGACGGCAAATCCAAACGCATAAGCGCGTCAACGGTTTGTGGTGTCGGGTTGACAATGTCGATCAAACGCTTATGTGTGCGCATTTCGAATTGCTCCCGCGAATCCTTGTACTTGTGCACCGCACGCAGAATCGTAATGATTTGCTTCTCAGTCGGAAGCGGAATCGGACCGGACACACCTGCACCGGAACGTTTCGCCGTCTCCACGATTTTCTCTGCGGACTGGTCAAGAATTCTGTGATCGTATGCCTTTAAACGGATACGAATCTTTTGTTTTGCCATTTGAGTCCCCTCCTTCTATCGCCCAATTTTGTATCGGACATACTCCGTGAAAATTCTCCGATAACCTCCCATGGCAAAGGGGCCGGGTGTATCAGCAACCTCTCACATCATCGCAACGTCACAGACCAACGCTCACTATTATATAAAAAATGAAAATAAAATGCAAGCTCTAATTAAAAAGCCCTCACCGGAAAGATCCGGTAAGGGCTCAACATGAAGCTTTCGCTTCATTGTCGTATTACTTAGTGATTGTTGCTACAGCGCCAGCGCCTACTGTACGGCCGCCTTCGCGGATCGCGAAGCGAGTACCTTCTTCGATCGCGATTGGAGCGATCAGTTCAACAGAAACCGTGATGTTGTCGCCTGGCATAACCATTTCCGTACCTTCTGGCAGAGTGATAACGCCAGTTACGTCAGTTGTACGGAAGTAGAATTGAGGACGGTAGCCTGTGAAAAAAGGCTTGTGACGTCCACCCTCTTCTTTAGTCAGAACGTAGATTTGAGCCGAGAAGTTCGTGTGTGGTTTAACGGAGTTTGGCTTAGCCAAAACTTGTCCACGCTCGATTTGGTTACGGTCAACGCCACGAAGCAGTGCGCCGATGTTGTCGCCAGCTTGAGCGGAGTCAAGCAATTTGCGGAACATTTCTACGCCTGTTACGATGCATTTTTTAGTTTCTTCAGCAAGACCAACGATTTCGATCTCGTCGCCGACTTTAACAGCACCGCGCTCTACGCGACCTGTAGCAACCGTACCACGGCCAGTGATCGAGAATACGTCCTCGACAGGCATAAGGAAAGGTTTGTCAGTTTGACGCTCTGGAGTTGGGATGTAAGTGTCGATTTGCTCGAACAGCTCAACGATCTTTTGAGCCCACTCGCCATCTGGGTTTTGCAGAGCTTCACGAGCGGAACCGCGAACGATTGGAGTATCGTCGCCTGGGAATTCGTACTCGGACAGCAAGTCGCGAATTTCCATTTCAACCAGCTCAAGCAACTCTTCGTCTTCTACCATGTCGCATTTGTTCATGAATACGACGATGTAAGGTACGCCTACTTGACGGGAGAGCAGGATGTGCTCGCGAGTTTGCGGCATTGGGCCGTCAGCTGCGGATACAACCAGGATCGCGCCGTCCATTTGAGCTGCGCCGGTGATCATGTTTTTAACATAGTCGGCGTGGCCTGGGCAGTCAACGTGAGCGTAGTGACGGTTAGGTGTTTCGTATTCAACGTGAGCTGTGGAGATTGTGATACCGCGCTCGCGCTCTTCTGGAGCTTTGTCGATTTGGTCGAAAGCTACAGCCGCACCGCCGTATTTTTTGGACAATACTGTTGTGATAGCCGCTGTCAGCGTTGTTTTACCATGGTCAACGTGACCGATAGTACCGATGTTAACGTGCGGCTTATTGCGTTCAAATTTCGCTTTTGCCATTGTTAAACTACCTCCTCAATAGGGACAATTATTATTTTATGCGCCTTTGTGCTTCGCGATAATTTCTTCCGCGATAGACTTAGGCACTTCTTCATAGTGGGAGAGTTCCATCGAGAACACGCCGCGACCTTGCGTACCGGAACGAAGAACGGTCGAATAACCGAACATTTCGGACAAAGGCACCTTAGCACGGATAATTTGCGCGCCCGAGCGTGTATCCATACCTTCGATACGACCGCGGCGGGAGTTCAGCATACCCATTACATCGCCCATGTACTCTTCTGGCACTGTTACTTCTACCTTCATGATTGGCTCAAGCAGAACAGGATTACATTTCTCCTTAGCTGCTTTAAGCGCCATCGAACCCGCGATTTTGAACGCCATTTCGCTGGAGTCAACATCATGGTACGATCCGTCAAAGATCGTAGCTTTGATATCAACGAGCGGGAAGCCGGCAATAACGCCGTTCTTCATGGACTCTTCAATACCGGCTTGAGCAGGAGCGATGTACTCACGAGGTACGGAACCGCCGACAACTTTGCTTTCGAACACAAAGCCAGATCCTGCCTCGAGAGGCTCGAACTCGACCCATACGTGTCCGTATTGACCGCGACCACCGGATTGGCGGACAAACTTTCCTTCCACTTTCGCGGAAGAACGGAATGTTTCACGGTAAGCAACTTGCGGTTTACCAACGTTCGTTTCCACTTTGAATTCGCGACGCATACGGTCTACGATGATTTCCAAGTGGAGTTCGCCCATACCAGCAAGAATGGTTTGACCCGTTTCTTCGTCGGTATGTGCTCTAAGCGTTGGGTCTTCCTCAGTCAATTTGGAGATGGCAATCCCCATTTTGTCTTGGTCGACTTTTGTTTTTGGCTCGATCGCAATCTCGATTACCGGATCAGGGAAGTTCATCGATTCCAAGATAATCGGATGCTTCTCGTCGCAAAGCGTGTCGCCTGTTCCTGTATCCTTCAAGCCTACGGCAGACGCGATATCGCCCGAATAGACTTCGGAGATTTCTTGACGGCTGTTCGCATGCATTTGAAGAATACGGCCGATACGCTCGCGTTTGCCTTTAGTTGCATTCAGAACGTACGAACCCGATTGAAGAACGCCCGAGTATACGCGGAAGAATGTCAATTTACCGACAAACGGATCTGTCATGATTTTGAATGCCAAAGCGGCAAACGGTTGATCATCGGCAGATTTGCGAATCTCTTCTGTTCCATCTTCCAAAGTACCTTTGATATCAGGAACGTCAACCGGCGACGGAAGATAATCAACGACAGCGTCGATCATCATTTGAACGCCTTTATTACGGTAAGAAGAACCGCAAACGACTGGGAAGATTTTCACTTCGCAGACGCCTTTACGAAGAGCGCGTTTCAATTCCTCGATAGTGATTTCTTCACCCTCGAGGTATTTCATCGTCAATTCTTCGTCAAGCTCGGCAACCTTCTCGATCAGCTCCAAGCGAAGCTCAGCCACTTTGTCCTTATGCGATGCTGGTACTTCGACAATGTCGACTTCCTTACCAAGATCGTCTTTGAACATGTGGGCTTTTTCTTCGACAATGTCGATGATCCCCGTAAAATCATTTTCTGCACCGATTGGAAGCTGGATTGCTACGGCATTCGCTTGCAGTCTGTCACGCATGGAATCGATAACGTTGAGGAAATCGGCTCCGATGATATCCATCTTGTTGACATACGCAATACGAGGTACGCCGTAACGGTCCGCTTGTCTCCAAACGGTTTCGGATTGAGGCTCAACGCCTTCTTTCGCGCTGAATACACCTACAGCTCCATCGAGTACGCGGAGGGAACGTTCAACTTCAACGGTGAAGTCAACGTGCCCCGGGGTGTCGATAATATTGATGCGGTGACCTTTCCATTGAGCCGTAGTAGCGGCGGACGTAATCGTGATTCCGCGCTCCTGCTCTTGTTCCATCCAGTCCATCGTCGCTGCACCTTCGTGCACTTCGCCGATCTTGTGAGTACGTCCGGTATAGAACAAGATACGTTCGGTCGTGGTCGTCTTACCAGCGTCAATATGCGCCATGATCCCGATATTCCGTGTATCTTTCAAGGAGAACTCCCTTGCCATGTGCATGTCTCCTTTCTTCCTATTGTAGTCGGCTTAATCCTACCAACGGTAGTGAGCAAACGCTTTGTTCGCTTCAGCCATTTTGTGCGTATCTTCGCGTTTCTTAACCGATGCGCCTGTGTTGTTGCTAGCATCGATGATTTCGGAAGCCAGTCTGTCTTCCATTGTTTTCTCACCGCGGTGGCGGGAGTAGTTGACCAACCAACGCAATCCAAGCGATGTCCGGCGCTCCGGCTTCACTTCGATTGGCACTTGATAGTTCGCTCCACCTACACGACGCGCTTTCACCTCAAGGACAGGCATGATGTTCTTGATAGCCTGTTCGAACACTTCCATTGGGTCTTTTCCAGTGCGTTCGCGGATTACGTTAAATGCATCATAAAGAATTGTTTGTGCTACCCCGCGTTTACCATCGATCATAATGCGGTTGATTAAACGAGTAACCAACTTGCTGTTATAGATCGGATCTGGCAACACGTCTCTACGAGTTACGGGACCTTTACGTGGCATAGTTATCCCCCTTTCTCCAATTATTCATCCATATTGAGTTTCGCATTACTTCTTCACTTTCGGACGTTTCGTACCGTATTTGGAACGAGCTTGTTTACGGTTGTTAACCCCAGCCGTATCCAGCGCGCCGCGAACGATATGATAACGTACCCCTGGCAAATCTTTTACCCGGCCGCCGCGTACGAGAACGACGCTGTGCTCTTGCAGGTTATGTCCGATACCCGGAATGTAAGCCGTAACCTCTACACGGTTCGTCAAACGAACACGCGCATATTTACGAAGAGCCGAGTTCGGTTTCTTCGGAGTCATCGTGCCTACACGAGTGCAGACGCCGCGTTTTTGCGGAGCGCTCAAATCGGTTTCCTCACGTTTCAGGGCGTTGAAGCCCTTCTGAAGTGCAGGAGACTTGGATTTCGTCACTTTCGCCTCACGGCCTTTGCGTACTAGCTGATTGATTGTTGGCATGTCGCCACCTCCTTCCCAAATGAACAACTGAATTGCAAGCCCACAGATCCAGGCGATTCGCAAACGAACAAAGGAAATGTTTCTGCCTACCGAATTCCCTAGCAACTGCAGGATCGCACCAGCTTGTTCACTCGCAGACAAAAACATTGTTAATCATTATTCATTCACCACTGCAACCACGGCCGCACCAACTTCGATTCCGCATGATTTGCCAAGCAGCTTCATCGTATCGACGTAGGTAACTTTCACGCCCATCTTCTTGCAGAGATTCACCATCTTATTTGTCATTCTCGGATCTGCATCCTTAGCAACAAAAACCTCGTTAGCCTTGCCAAGCTCCACCAGCTTAGTGGATTGCTTCGTGCCTATGCATAGTTTGCCGGCCTGTTTCACTCTCTCATAAGACATAAAACATCCTCCAAAGGACAGAACGTCAAATATCCTTTTCGGCACACTTCGTTATATTATCATTTCAAAAATGCCGTGTCAAGAACGTCCCAAAAATAGGTTCATCCCCGGCACGGCATTTTTGATCGTTCCTAAGCAAAAAAACTTATCGGCCTTGCTTAGCTTATACTTCTACCGCTACCTCGCCGTCAGCTTGCGTATCGGCCGCCAGCTCGGTTCCTTCTTCTTCGATAACTTCCGGCTCGTTCGGATCGAGCACGCGGATATTGCGATAGCGCGCCATACCGGTACCGGCTGGAATCAGCTTCCCGATAATGACGTTCTCTTTCAGGCCGAGTAGTTGGTCGACCTTCCCTTTGATCGCGGCATCCGTAAGGACGCGCGTCGTCTCTTGGAAGGAAGCTGCGGACAAGAAGGAGTCCGTTTCCAGCGAGGCTTTCGTGATACCAAGCAAGATCGGCTTGGCAACGGCAGGCTCTTTGCCGGCAAACAGCGCATCGCGGTTAGCCGCTTCATATTCGTGCAGATCGACGAATGCACCCGGGAGAAGCGTCGTATCTCCGGCATCGATAATCCGGATTTTACGCAGCATCTGACGAATCATGACTTCGATGTGCTTGTCGTTGATTTCTACGCCCTGGTTCCGGTAAACGCGCTGAACTTCTTGCAAAATATAGTTCTGCACGCCGCGGATCCCTTTGATGCGCAGCATTTCCTTAGGGTCGATCGAACCGTCGGTGAGTTCGTCGCCTGCTTCGATGACTTGACCCTTCGTAACGCGAATACGCGAACCGAAAGTAACGGTGTACACTTTGGATTCCGCTTCGCCTTGCACTTCGATTTCGCGGCGGTCCTTGGCTTCGCGAATTTCGACTACCGTGCCGTCGAGCTCGGAAATCGTCGCTTGCCCTTTCGGATTACGCGCTTCGAAAAGCTCCTGGATACGCGGCAAACCTTGCGTGATGTCATCTCCGGCAACACCGCCGGTATGGAACGTACGCATCGTGAGCTGGGTTCCCGGCTCCCCGATCGATTGCGCCGCGATAATGCCGACCGCTTCGCCGATTTCCACGTGCTGGCCGGTCGCCAGGTTACGTCCGTAGCAGCGGTTGCACACGCCATGGCGCGTACGGCAGCTGAGCACGGAACGAATCTGTACGCGGTCGATGCCTGCGCCGATGATTTTGTCCGCGATATTGGCATTGATCAGCTCGTTGCGGCTTACGATGACTTCGCCCGTTACCGGGTGTTTGATGACTTCGAAGGAATAACGACCCTCGATACGGTCGTACAGGTCTTCAATGACCTCTTTACCGTCGCGGATTTGGCTGACAATGATGCCTTTATCCGTTCCGCAGTCTTCCTCACGAACGATTACGTCCTGAGCAACGTCAACAAGACGGCGGGTCAAGTAACCCGAGTCCGCTGTACGCAGCGCCGTATCCGCAAGACCTTTACGGGCACCGTGCGTGGAGATGAAGTATTCCAAGACAGTCAGGCCTTCACGGAAGTTCGATTTGATCGGCAATTCGTAAATCCGGCCTGTCGGTGTCGCCATGAGTCCGCGCATCCCGCCAAGCTGCGTAATTTGCGATTTGTTACCCCGCGCTTTGGATTCCACCATCATGTTGATGGAATTGAATTTATTCAAGGATTTCATCAGAATGTCCGTAATGACATCCTTCGCTGCACCCCAAATTTCGATGACGCGGTCATAACGCTCGTCATCCGTGATCAAGCCGCGGCGGTAATGGTTTGTAACCACACGGACCTTCTCTTCGGATTCGCGAAGAACGACGTTCTTCTCGTCCGGAACCGTAACGTCGGAAACGGCAATCGTAATGCCCGCTCGGGTCGAATACGTAAATCCGGTTTCCTTGATGCGGTCCAAGATCATTGACGTTTGCGTCGTTTTGTAACGGCGGAAACATTCCGCGATGATCGTACCGAGGTATTCTTTACCTACCGCCACTTTGTCAGGGAAATTCGCAATGCGCTCGCGAATATTCGCGCCCTTCTCGAATACAAAGTAATCGTCGGGAATACCGGTCAGCAAATTCAACTTCGTCGACTCGTTGATATACGGGAAATCGGGAGGGAATACTTGGTTGAAGATGATTTTCCCGATCGTCGTAATCAGCATCGCGTTTTGCTGCTTTTCGGTAAAGCTTGTTTTATTGAGCGCCTTGGCCGGGATAGCTACGACAGAGTGCAGCGAGCCCATGCCACGGTGATACATCGAGAACGCGTCATGCACGGAGCTCAGAATCGAGCCCGTTCCGATCGCTTCCTGATTGGACATGGTCAAGTAGAAACAACCGAGAACCATATCTTGAGAAGGCGTTACGACCGGCTTGCCGTCTTTCGGGTTCAAAATGTTGCCCGCAGCCAGCATCAGCAGGCGAGCTTCCGCTTGCGCTTCCGCGGAAAGCGGAACGTGAACGGCCATTTGGTCACCGTCAAAGTCGGCGTTGTACGCCGTACAAACGAGCGGATGCAGCTTGATCGCACGACCTTCGACGAGAATCGGCTCGAACGCCTGAATCCCGAGTCTGTGAAGCGTGGGGGCACGGTTCAGAAGAACCGGGTGCTCTTTAATGACTTCCTCAAGCACGTCCCATACTTCCGGGCTAATGCGCTCCACTTTACGTTTCGCGCTCTTGATATTATGGGCAAGACCTTTATTGACGAGTTCCTTCATGACGAACGGCTTGAAGAGCTCAAGCGCCATTTCCTTAGGAAGGCCGCATTGATACATTTTCAAGCTTGGTCCTACAACGATAACGGAACGGCCGGAATAGTCGACCCGCTTACCGAGCAAGTTTTGACGGAAACGCCCTTGCTTCCCTTTAAGCATGTGGCTCAAAGATTTAAGCGGACGGTTACCCGGACCTGTTACCGGACGGCCGCGGCGGCCGTTGTCGATCAAGGCGTCAACCGCTTCCTGAAGCATCCGTTTCTCGTTCTGTACGATAATGTCAGGTGCGCCCAGATCAAGAAGACGCTTCAGACGGTTGTTCCGGTTGATTACGCGGCGGTACAAATCGTTCAAGTCGGAGGTGGCAAAACGGCCGCCGTCCAATTGAACCATCGGACGAAGCTCCGGAGGAATAACGGGCAGTACGTCCAGCACCATCCACTCCGGCATATTTTTGGAATTACGGAATGCTTCCAGAACTTCAAGCCGTTTAATGGCGCGGTTACGACGCTGCCCTTGCGCGGTTTTCAGTTCTTCCTTGAGGGAATCGACCTCTTTGTCGGAATCGATGTCTTGAAGCAGCTTTTTGACTGCTTCCGCACCCATGCCGGCTTGGAACGCATAGCCGTACTTCTCGCGGTAACTGCGGTATTCCTTCTCCGAAAGAAGCTGCTTCTTCTCAAGCGGCGTATCCCCTGGATCCGTTACAACGTAGGATGCGAAGTAGATAACTTCCTCCAAGGAGCGCGGCGACATATCGAGAGCAAGACCCATGCGGCTCGGAATTCCTTTGAAATACCAAATATGCGAAACAGGCGCAGCCAATTCGATATGGCCCATACGCTCACGGCGCACTTTTTGACGGGTTACTTCGACGCCGCAGCGATCGCAGACAACGCCTTTATAGCGGACACGCTTGTATTTGCCGCAATGACATTCCCAGTCCTTCGTAGGCCCGAAAATTTTCTCGCAGAAAAGCCCTTCTTTCTCAGGCTTCAGCGTACGGTAGTTGATCGTTTCCGGCTTCTTTACTTCCCCGCGCGACCACGAGCGGATCTTCTCGGGCGAGGCCAAACCGATCTTCATATACTCAAAGTTATTAACGTCGATCAAGGAGCAACCCTCCTTTAGATTGTATTACTTTGCTGTAAAACCGTATTGTCCGCATACGCGGACGGGCAGCTTTTCAGCTGCCGCCGCCTTATTATTCCGCACCCATTTCCGAGCCTTCCAGATTCAGGTTCAGCTTATCGCTTGCGGTATCGTCATCTTCATCCATTTCTTTCATTTCGATCTCTTCCTCGTTCTCGGAAAGGATCTTCACGTCCATACCCAAGCTTTGAAGCTCTTTAATCAATACCTTGAACGACTCCGGTACGCCCGGTTCAGGAACATTCTCGCCCTTGACGATCGATTCGTACGTTTTCACGCGTCCTACGACATCGTCCGACTTGACGGTCAAAATTTCCTGGAGCGTATACGCGGCACCGTATGCCTCAAGCGCCCAAACTTCCATCTCCCCGAAGCGCTGTCCGCCGAACTGCGCCTTACCGCCGAGCGGCTGCTGCGTAACGAGCGAGTATGGTCCCGTGGAACGGGCATGGATTTTATCGTCAACCATGTGCGCCAGCTTGATCATGTACATGACGCCGACGGTAACTTCACGTTCGAACATTTCCCCGGTACGACCGTCGTACAGCTTCGTCTTACCGCTGCGCTGCATGCCGGCTTCCACCATCGTATCGAAAACGTCATCCTCACGCGCGCCGTCAAAGACAGGCGTTGCCGTATGGATACCGAGCGCTTTCGCGGCCATGCCCAGATGGACCTCGAACGCCTGCCCGATGTTCATCCGCGAAGGAACCCCCAGCGGGTTAAGAACGACTTCGACCGGCGTACCGTCCGGCAGGAACGGCATATCCTCTTCCGGCAAAATACGGGCGATAACCCCTTTGTTACCGTGACGGCCGGCCATTTTATCGCCTTCGGAAATTTTCCGCTTTTGCGCGATGTAGACGCGAACCAATTGGTTTACGCCCGGCGGCAGCTCGTCTCCGTTCTCCCGGGTAAACACTTTCACGTCAACGACGATCCCGTCCGTACCATGCGGTACGCGAAGCGATGTATCGCGAACTTCGCGCGCTTTCTCACCGAAGATCGCATGGAGCAATCTTTCCTCGGCCGTCAGCTCCGTTACCCCTTTAGGCGTAACTTTACCCACGAGGATGTCGCCGGCTGCGATTTCCGCACCAACGCGAATGATGCCGCGTTCGTCGAGATTTTTGAGCGCGTCTTCCCCTACGTTCGGAATATCGCGTGTAATCTCTTCCGGTCCAAGCTTCGTATCGCGCGCTTCCGATTCATACTCTTCAATATGAATCGACGTGTAGACGTCCTCTTTGACAAGCTTCTCGCTTAACAAGATCGCATCCTCGTAGTTATACCCTTCCCACGTCATAAAGCCGACGACGACGTTGCGCCCAAGCGCCAACTCGCCAAGCTCCGTGGACGGTCCGTCCGCCAAGATGTCGCCTACTTTGATTTTCTCGCCGCGGCGGCAGATCGGACGCTGGTTGATGCATGTTCCTTGGTTGGAACGCATGAATTTATGCAGCTTGTGTTTAACCAAGTCGCCGTTAACGAGTTTGCCGTTAATCATTTCTTGGCGCCGCACCCAAATTTCGTTAGCCGACACACGCTCAACAACGCCGTCAACTTTGGAAACAATACAAACACCGGAGTCCTTAGCGGACTTATGCTCCATCCCCGTTCCTACCAAAGGCGACTTCGGAATAAGAAGAGGAACGGCTTGACGCTGCATGTTCGATCCCATCAGGGCGCGGTTGGAGTCATCATTCTCCAGAAACGGAATGAGCGCCGTCGCAACCGATACAACCTGTTTAGGGGAAACGTCCATATAGTCAACGCGCTCTCTAGGGAGCGTCAAAATATCATCCTTGTAACGCACGATAACCGAATCGTTAGCGAATGTTCCCTCTGCGGTCAAATCCGCGTTCGCTTGTGCGATGACGTAGTTATCTTCCTCGTCCGCAGTAAGGTAAGCGATCTGCTCGGTTACTTTACCCGTCTTCGGATCCACCCAGCGGTACGGTGCTTCAATAAACCCGTATTCGTTGATGCGGGCGAACGTAGACAAGGAGTTGATCAGTCCGATGTTCGGACCCTCCGGCGTCTCGATCGGACACATCCGGCCATAGTGGGAGTGATGGACGTCACGAACTTCAAAGCCGGCGCGTTCCCGCGTCAAACCGCCGGGTCCGAGAGCGGACAAACGACGTTTGTGCGTAAGCTCGGCAAGCGGGTTCGTTTGGTCCATAAACTGCGACAACTGGGAGCTTCCGAAAAACTCTTTAATCGACGCGATAACCGGTCGAATGTTGATCAGCGCTTGCGGCGTGATGACGTTCGCGTCTTGAATCGACATCCGTTCGCGAACTACGCGCTCCATACGGGACAAGCCGATACGGAACTGATTTTGAAGCAGCTCGCCAACCGAACGAAGACGACGGTTACCAAGATGGTCGATATCGTCCGTGCTGCCGATGCCGTGCAGCAAGTTGATGAAGTAGTTGATGGACGAAATGATGTCGCCCGGTGTAATGTTCTTGACCGACTTGTCGATCATGCCGTTGGAGATGACTTTAATGACTTTGCCCTCTTCAACAGGCGAGTACACTTGAATGCACTGCATTTCGAAACGGTCGGATTCCGTCAAACCGCTTTGAACGCCGTATTCGCCGAGACCCACACCCTTTTCAAGGAACGGGAGCACTTCGTCAAGCAAACGGCGATCCAGCATTTGTCCGGATTCCGCCACGATTTCACCCGTTTCCGGATCGACGAGCGTTTCCGCCAGACGCTGGTTGAAAAGGCGGTTTTTGATATGCAGCTTTTTGTTGATTTTGTAACGTCCGACGTTAGCCAAGTCATACCGTTTCGGGTCGAAGAACCGCGCCACCAAGAGACTCTTGGCGTTATCAAGCGTCGGCGGCTCGCCCGGACGAAGACGCTCGTAAATCTCGATCAGCGCTTTCTCCGTCGAATCGGTGTTGTCCTTGTCCAACGTATTGCGAATATACTCGTCATCGCCGAGCAAATCCAAAATCTCGGCATCCGTACCGAAGCCGAGTGCGCGAAGCAAAACCGTCACTGGAATTTTCCGCGTCCGGTCGATCCGCACATATATGATATCTTTCGCATCCGTCTCCAGCTCGAGCCATGCGCCACGATTCGGAATTACGGTAGCGGTAAATGTTTTCTTGCCGTTCTTATCGACTTTCGTGCTGAAGTAGACGCTGGGAGAGCGAACGAGCTGACTGACGATGACACGTTCCGCACCGTTAATAATAAAAGTGCCCGTCTCGGTCATGAGCGGAAAATCGCCCATAAACACTTCCTGTTCCTTGACTTCTCCCGTTTCCTTATTCAGCAAGCGAACTTTAACCCGGAGTGGCGCAGCATACGTGACATCGCGTTCCTTGGCGTCGTCAACCGTATATTTCGGTTCTCCGAGGCTGTAGTCGATAAACTCCAGCACCAAATTGCCCGTAAAGTCCTGAATCGGGGAAATATCTTGAAACATCTCGCGAAGTCCGTCATCCAAAAACCACTGATACGAGCTTTGCTGAATCTCGATCAGGTTTGGAACGTCCAACACCTCATTAATACGTGCATAAGTTCTACGTTTACGTCGACCAAATTGAACAAGATGTCCCGCCAACTTAGATTCACCCCTCAAGTCTACTAAAAAAACAAGAAAAGCCCCTTTCGAAGCCTTCCAATTTCACGCACCGAGTCCGGCCGAATCGAACGGATCCGTGTCTTTCTGGCAGCAAAAATGCCAATATCTTCTACCCAGTAGATTTACCTAAAATTTTAACATTATACGTCAAATGTCAAAATTTTATGCACCCCTCCGAAAAAAGACTTGACATTTTAATCAACTAAAGACAATTGACCCATCCTAATACTGACATTTTATAATAATACCATATTCAAAATGTCAAGTCAACTTTTCAGCTCGAAAAATGCGATAGCCTTTCTCTTTGCTCATCTCGGCCACATGGCCGTCAAACAATTGCTCCAGCTTTGCAAAAGCGGAAGGCGCGCCTTGCTTCTTCTGGATGACGACCCATAGCTGTCCTCCCGGCGTCAACGCTTCGGCCGCTTGTTCGAAAATACGGTGAACCACTTCTTTGCCGGCCCGTATGGGCGGATTGGTCAAAATGCGATCGAACTTGCGTCCGGCCACCCCGGCTAATGCATCGCTTTGCATAACGGTCACATTGCCGATTCCGTTACGACCCGCATTTTCCTTGGCCAAACCGAGCGCCCGTTCATTGACGTCGAGCAGCGTCACCATCCCCGGCTTCGCCAGCACCGCCGCACAAAGACCGATCGGTCCATACCCGCATCCCACATCCAGCACTTGATGACCGCTCGAGATTTCCATCGTTTCAATCAGAAGCCTGCTTCCGAAATCGATGCCTTTCTTCGAAAATACGCCGGCGTCCGTTTGGAAAATAAACGTTTGTCCTCTCAACTTCTCTTCGAATGTATGAATCTCGTGGCCGACCGTTGGCTTTGCGGAATAGTAGTGCTCACTCAAAACGCTTCCCTCCCAAAAATATCCCCACAAAGTGAAGCCAGCCTCCGAAGCATATTCCTATTACTTTGCGGGGAGCCCCGGAACATATAAACGTTTTTAAATCTTATATTCTAAAAATGCAAAACGACCCCCTGAAAGCAAAGCTTCAAGGGGTCGACGCTGCGTCAATTACTTCACATCTACTGTAGCGCCTGCTTCAGTAAGTTTAGCTTTGATAGCTTCCGCATCTTCTTTGGAAACTTTCTCTTTGACTGGTTTAGGTGCGCCGTCAACCAAGTCTTTTGCTTCTTTCAGGCCAAGACCTGTGATTTCGCGAACGACTTTGATAACGTTGATTTTCGATGCGCCTGCGTTCATCAGGATTACGTCGAATTCCGTTTGCTCTTCTTCAACAGCTGCTGCTGCGCCGCCGCCAACAACTGCAACCGGAGCTGCTGCTGTTACGCCGAATTCTTCCTCGATTGCTTTAACCAGGTCATTCAGTTCAAGTACGGTCATACCTTTGATCGCTTCAATGATTTGCTCTCTGCTCATGGTTAAACCTCCATTATCATTAATAAATTTTCGTAAGTTCGTTCGTTACGTTTACGCTTCTTGCTTTTCCGATACGGCTTTAACCGCAAGGGCGAAGTTGCGCATAGGCGCTTGAAGCACGCTGAGCAACATGGACAGGAGACCTTCGCGGGAAGGAAGTTCTGCCAGTGCCTTGATTTGACTTTGATCTACGACTTTGCCTTCGACAACGCCCGCTTTCACGGACAGTTTGTCGTTCTTTTTCGCGAAATCGGACAAGATTTTAGCCGGCGCTACCGCATCGTCTTTGCTGAACGCAATCGCTGTCGGGCCCGTCAAATATTGATCGAGATCGGTAAGTTCGGCTTCCGCCGTTGCACGGCGTACCAACGTGTTCTTAACTACTTGAAACTCAACACCTGCTTGACGAAGTTGTTTGCGCAATTCCGTCACTTGAGAAACAGTTAGTCCACGATAGTCCGCTACGACCGTACAAGAGCTTTCACGCAGTTTCGTTGTCACTTCGGAAACGAGCTGCGATTTTTCTCCAAGAATCTTCGCATTTGCCATCGTTACACCTCCTAAACCGGCGCGAACGCAAGTTCACGCGAATTTTCAAACTCACTTGCTAATTCCGTCTGACTGAAAAGGCTGCACCTCGGCGCATTCGCGACAAATAGAAAAGCCTTCGCAGACAAAGCGAAGGCATGATGATTCTATTCACGAATCTATATCACACACCTCGGTAGGAGATTAAGCTCTTGCGAGCACCTACTGTCTACGGCAAGCATATTCATTTTTAACATCGCTTAGCGTAACACGTCTCTGCCCATAAAGTCAAATGGCAAAGAACGGCGGATTATCTAAACGATTGCAGGCTCAGCTTCACGCCCGGACCCATCGTCGACGATACAGCAGCACTTTTCAGGTATACACCTTTAGCTGCAGCAGGCTTAGCACGAACCAGCGCTTCAACAAGAGCACGCAGGTTTTCAGCAAGCTTTTGCTCGTCAAACGAAACTTTTCCGATTGGAGCCAAGATTTGTCCGGCTTTATCGAGACGGTACTCGATTTTACCGGCTTTAATTTCTTGGACCGCTTTCGCTACGTCAAACGTAACGGTACCTGCTTTCGGGTTCGGCATCAAGCCTTTACCGCCCAGGATACGACCCAATTTACCAACTTCGCTCATCATGTCTGGCGTTGCTACGCAAACGTCAAACTCGAACCAGCCTTGTTGGATCTTGGTGATCAGGTCTTGATCGCCAACATAGTCCGCGCCGGCAGCTTCCGCTTCCTTCACTTTTTCGCCTTTTGCGAAAACGAGCACGCGTTTGGTTTTACCTGTTCCGTGAGGCAGTACAACTACGCCACGTACCGCTTGGTCTTGTTTCTTAGGGTCAACGCCCAAACGAACAGCGACTTCAACGGTTTCATCGAATTTAGCAGTTGCTACTTTTTTGACGAGTGCAACCGCATCAGCAGGCTCAAACAGCGAAGTTTGGTCAACTTGCTTCAAAGCCTCGGCATATTTCTTACCGTGTTTCGGCATTTGCAGTTCCTCCTTTGTGGTGATAGCGGATAATCCTCCCACATATGGCCATAAGGCCGTACATCCAAAAGAAATGACACGTCATTTCGGGAAGTTGCATTTGGATTAGTCAGCGATTGTGATACCCATGCTGCGTGCTGTACCTTCGATCATGAGCATAGCCGCTTCCACGGATGCTGCATTGAGGTCAGGCATTTTTTGCTCAGCGATTTCGCGAACTTTATCGCGTTTCACCGTAGCGACTTTCTTCTTGTTCGGTTCGCCCGATCCTTTTTCGATACCGGCAGCAACACGAAGCAAGACGGCAGCCGGAGGCGTTTTCGTTTCGAATGTGAACGAACGATCCTCGAACACCGTAATTACAACCGGAATAATCAATCCAGCTTGATCAGCAGTGCGCGCATTGAATTCTTTACAGAATGCCATAATGTTCACGCCTGCTTGACCGAGCGCCGGACCTACCGGAGGAGCTGGGTTAGCTTTCCCTGCTGGGATTTGCAATTTGACCATTTTAATGACCTTTTTTGCCATGCGTAACACCTCCTTGCGTGTAGTCTCTGTTGACGGGACCTTTCCCTTCCCGCTTGATCAGCCTTACAGCTTTTCCACTTGCGTGTATTCAAGCTCGAGCGGGGTTTCCCTACCAAACATGTTAACATGCACCTTAAGCTTGCTTTTGTCCGCAATAATCTCTTCGACAGAGCCGACAAAATTAGCAAATGGACCTACTTTGACACGAACGGTTTCCTTCAGCTCGAAATCGATCTTCGGCTTAGGCTCTTCCATGCCCATATGCTTCAGAATCGCTTCGACTTCTTCAGGCAGTAGCGGAGTCGGCTTTGACCCGGACCCAGTGGATCCGACAAAACCGGTAACGCCTGGTGTATTGCGCACCACATACCACGAATCGTCGGTTTGCACCATTTCTACGAGAACATATCCCGGATACACCTTACGCATCACGGTTTTCTTTTTCCCGTCCTTGTCCACGATCTCTTCTTCCATCGGAACGAGCACGCGAAAAATTTTGTCCTGCATGTTCATGGATTCAACACGCTTCTCCAAGTTCGCTTTTACCTTGTTTTCATACCCGGAATAGGTATGCACGACATACCATCTTTTTTCCATATTCTCACCTTTCGTTCCCGCTTATTCGGTGAATAGCCGAACGAGATAGGAGATAATCAGGTCAAGGACAGAGAAGTAAATCGTAACAAAGATAACCGTGACCAGGACGACGATCGTGTAACTGACCAGTTCTTTGCGGCTGGGCCACTTTACTTTCTTCAATTCCGACCAGCAGTCGGCGAAGAATGAAAATGTGGAGCCGAATCCTTGCTTCATTTTACCCAGAAACGTCACAGCTACACCTCCGGCTATTACCGTGTTTCGCGATGAAGGGTTTGTCCATTGCAAAACTTGCAATACTTCTTCTTCTCCATGCGGTCAGGGTTGTTCCGCTTGTTCTTATTGGACGCATAGTTGCGTTGTTTGCAATCCGTGCATGCCAGCGTAATGATTACCCGCATGTTTACACCTCCCAAGACAACCTCGATTAAAGAACCCTAATTGTCCCGGGAAAGGCGCGACAATTTAGGGCTACCTGAACTACTTTATCATAATCAACTATGCGTGTCAAGAAAGACAACATCACCCGGTGTCCCGCGAAACCTCCCACTAGTATCGCCAACAGCCGCGCATCCCAAACCTTTCCAGCCAAAACTTCCGTAAATGCAAACAGCCCCCTGCTTCACTGGAATAGGGCGGCTGTTTACTGTAGATCTCTTACTTCCAGATAACGTTCCAGCTTTCGCTTGACGCGCTGAAGCGCATTGTCGATCGATTTCACATGACGGTCTAAATCTACGGCAATCTCTTGATAGGATCTGCCGTCCAAATACAACATCAGCACGCGCCGTTCCAGATCGCTGAGCAGCTCTCCCATCTTGTCTTCCAAACCGCTGAATTCTTCCTGGTTGATAATCAGCTCTTCGGGATCGGACACACGGGATCCGCAAATCACGTCCAGCAGCGTACGATCGGAATCCTCGTCGTAAATAGGCTTGTCCAACGACACGTAGGAATTGAGCGGGATATGCTTCTGCCGGGTAGCCGTCTTGATCGCGGTAATGATCTGACGAGTGATGCACAGCTCCGCAAACGCTTTAAAAGAAGCCAGCTTGTCCCCGCGAAAATCGCGGATCGACTTGTATAAGCCGATCATGCCTTCCTGCACGATATCTTCCCGGTCGGCGCCGATTAAAAAATAAGAGCGAGCCTTCGCCCTTACGAAATTTTTGTATTTGTTGATAAGAAACTCCAGTGCTTCCGCACTGCCGTGACGGACCGCCTCGACATTGTCTTCGTCGGATTTGTGCTCGAACTCATGCATGCTCAGATCTTTGAGGTTGACACTCACAAAAAATCCCTCCGGCCCGGCCTATAAGGCTAACAACTGTCGACCTTCGCTTATTTGTGTGGTTCAAAAAACGCCCAGCCTAATGGGGGCTGATCCTTCCGCTTTTTGAACACGCAATGTTTGTTACCGAAGGCACCGCCGATATCGAAGTCCGATCGCTTGACGGCATCGTGGTCTCTGCATTGGCGTTAAGGGCGACCGCTCCAAAAAGCGCTTCGCCACCGAGCTTACGGCGTACTTGGAAATCTGCAACAAACTTACAATTAAGTATACATGAGCATTTCGATTATAGTCAACTAGCTGGAAATTGCCAAAATCACTTGCCCCTGCGCCATTTTTCGAGAATCGACTTCGCTTCCTCGCTTAAATAATCGTCGACCGAGTTTTTGCGGGTCTGACGTCCGCTGTCGATGGACCGGCGCACTTCCTTGCGGCTTTCGTTTACTTTCACAAGAAGCTCTCTGGCCGGAACGCGGAGTGCGCCCTTTCCGAAGATGACGTTCTGCTCGGTCATATCCGAGGTCGCCACGTAAATACGCCTTCGGCGGGCCATCCACTCGTTCACGAGCCGCTCGATCAACTCATCGGCCGTCTCTTTTTCTTTCGTATACATAACCTTAAGCTTGTGCTGCGTGTATTTACCGCCAAGACCGGGCACCTGATGGGCGTCAAACACGACGATTACCCGCATCCCGGAGAACGCCTGATAATCCGATAGCAGTCCGATCAGCTTATCCCGTGCTTCTTCCAGGTCGAGATCCTTCATCCTCTGCAGGTCCGGCCAAGCCCCGATGATGTTGTATCCGTCCACAATCAAAACTTCTTCCATCCGGTTACAGGTTAACGTTTCGCATGGCGCTGGCGAACGACTTCATACATGAAGACAGATGCGGCAACCGAGGCGTTGAGCGAGTTCAATTGGCCGAACATCGGCAGCTTGACTAGGAAATCGCATTTTTGCTTGATCAAACGTCCGATTCCCCGGCCTTCATTGCCGATAACGATGGCGATGGGAATGGTAAAATCGTTGCGGTACAGCTCCTGCTCGGTACCCACGTCCGCTCCCGCAATCCAGACGCCTTGCTCCTTCAAGTCTTCAATCGTTTGGGCCAGGTTCGTTACTCTAGCGACCGGAACGTATTCGACGGCTCCTGCCGACGTCTTGGACACGGTAGCGGTTAACCCGACGGCTCTGCGTTTTGGAATGATAATGCCGTGCACGCCCGTACATTCGGCCGTACGCAATATCGACCCCAAATTGTGCGGATCCTCGATCTCATCGAGCAGCAGCAAAAACGGCTGTTCGCCTTTGGCCTTGGCCCGGGCGATCAAGTCATCGACCTCGGCATACGCATAGGCGGCAACTTGAGCGACAACGCCCTGGTGCTGCACGCCTTCAGCCATCTGGTCGAGCTTGCGCTTGTCCGCCGTCTGCACGATAACGCCGGCTGCTTTGGCCTCCGCCAGAACGGGCAGTGAGTTGTGCTTTTGCGCATTTTCGGCGATCCATATTTTATTGATCGTGCGGCCGGACCGAAGCGCTTCCAGTACGGAATGCTTCCCGGCGATCATTTCTTCTTCCATAGCTTTATCCTCCTGATGGCAAGCCGATGACGCGGAAACGCAAATCTATTTTCCGGCATCCGCCGCATGTACGTCCACGGCGATGCGCAGCAATTCTTGCAGCCGTTCAAATCGTTTTGAGTAATAGAGATATCCTATCAAACATTCGAATGCGGTACTGTGCCTGTAAACGAGCACGTCGGCATTCTTCGGGACGGAGCCCGATTTCGCATTGCGGCCGCGCAGAACCACATCCAGCTCTTCCTGGGACAGCCCGTCCATCAGGGCCTCCAGCGATTTGGCTTGGCCTACGGCCGAAACGAATCGCGTCGCCAGCCGATGCATGTGGTTCGGCCTATGATTCGGCAGCGACACGACATATTCCCGTACGAATGCTTCATAGACAGCATCGCCTATATAAGCGAGAACTAAGGGATGAAGCAGATTCGGCGTTTTGGACGGCGGAAACGAAAAAGCGTTAATTTCCATCGCCCGCTACTTTCTGCGCCAGCGCAAGCCTTGCGGCGTATCTTCGAGCAAGATCCCCTGCTCCGTAAGCAGGTTGCGGATCTCGTCCGCGCGGGCCCAATTTTTCTGTTTGCGGGCTTCGTTCCGCTCGGCGATCAACCGTTCGACGTCCTCGTCCAGCAGCGCCTCTTCCTGCTTCGGCAAAATGCCCAGTACGCCGTCGATCGCTTCAAACTGCGCCAAGACCAGCTCCAGCGAAGCCTTTGTTACGATCGGATGCTGCAAATAGCGGTTGGCCTCGCCCGCCAGCTCGAACATCGCCGTAATCGCATCGGGCGTGTTGAAATCGTCATCCAGCTTCTGCCGGAAATAAGCATCGATATCTGCTACGGCTTTTGCCAATTCGGCGTCCGCCCCGTCCGTCCCGGCGCTTTGCAGACGGTGTTTGACATTGGCTACGCTGTTCGCCAAACGTTCGATTCCGCTTTCCGCCTGCTTGATCGAATCGTCGCTGAAATTAAGCGGATTGCGGTAATGCGTGGACAGCATGAGAAACCGTACCGCCTGCGGCGTCGTTCTCGTCAAAATGTCTTTGACCGTCAGCCCGTTGGCAAGCGATTTGGACATTTTTTCATTGTTGATATTGAGGTAGGCGTTGTGCATCCAGTAGTTCGCCATCGGCTTGCCCGTAAGCGATTCGGTTTGGGCCACTTCGCACTCATGATGCGGAAATTGCAAGTCTTGGCCGCCGCCGTGGATGTCGATCGTTTCGCCCAAATACTTGCGAACCATGGCCGAGCACTCGATGTGCCAGCCCGGACGCCCGTCTCCCCATGGACTTGACCAAAAAATTTCGCCGGGCTTGGCGCTTTTCCAAAGCACGAAATCCTGCGGATTTTCTTTCAGATCGCCGACCTCTACGCGAATGCCGAACTGCAGCTCCTCAAGATTCTGATGCGATACTTTGCCGTAATCCGGAAACTTGGAGGTACGGAAGTATACGTCCCCTCCGCTTTCGTAGGCAAAACCCTCGTTCACGAGGGCTTGCACGAATGCCACGATCTCCTCGATGTTCTCCGTCACGCGGGGATGAATGGCGTCCTTAATGCCAAGAGCATGCGTATTGTCAAAAAAGGCTTGAATGAACCTTTCCGCCACCTCGGGCACCGTGCTACCCGTCTGCTCCGCTTTGCGGATCAGCTTGTCGTCCACATCCGTGAAGTTGACGACGTACTTGACTTCGTAGCCCGACACCTGCAAATAGCGGCGCACGACGTCGAAGAAGATAAGCGGACGCGCATTTCCGATATGAATATAATCATATACGGTAGGGCCGCACACATACATGCTTACTTTTCCCGGCGTAAGGGGGACGAATACCTCTTTCGCGCGCGAAATCGTGTTATACACTTTCAATGACACGGTTTATTCCCTCCAATTGGACTCGCTTCGAATCTATTTGGCTTCATCTAACGCGGGCTGCAAGCCGCCGGCCCGCTCCTGCTTTTGCTTCCCTTGCAGCGCGGCATAGCGGTCCCGCTCCTGCTCGAGAGATGCTTTCAGTCCGTTCACTAGCGTTTTCTCTTGCATCCAAGCTTCTTTCAGTTCGTCGATCTGCTGCTGCATATGCCGCATGATATCCACGACCGGATCCGGAACGTTGGCGTGATCGAGCTTATCGACGCGAACGCCGTCCATTTTGACGACTCGCGCTTTGGGGCAAACGACCGTGCTGTTCGGCGGCACTTCGTTCAGGACGATAGCATTGGCCCCTATACGGGAATTATCGCCAACCGTAAACGAACCTAGTACTTTTGCGCCTGCGGAAATCACCACGTTATTGCCTACCGTCGGGTGCCTTTTCCCTTTTTCCTTCCCTGTCCCGCCGAGTGTAACGCCGTGATACATGACGACATCGTCGCCGATTTCGCACGTTTCCCCGATGACAACCCCCATGCCATGGTCGATGAAGAGACGTTTGCCGATTCTGGCGCCGGGGTGGATTTCAATGCCGGTAATAAAACGGCTGGTCTGCGAAATGATTCTGGCAATCGTATACCACTTGCTCCGATAAAACCAATGGGCGATCCGGTGAAACCAGATCGCGTGCAAGCCGGAATACGTAAAGACAACCTCAAATACACTGCGCGCCGCCGGGTCGTTATCGAATACCGCCCGTACGTCGGACTTCATAGTGCGAAACATGGCGCTTCACCATCCTCCCAATGATCGGAATCCCCCAACATCAATCTCTCTTTATAGCGCATTTCGGGAAAATATAAAAAGCCCCCGCAGCATGAAAGTCATGCTGCAGAGGCGCTTATGTCACGCGGTCCCACTCTGCTTGGCAGCCGGTATTACGGCCGCTGCTCGTATAGCCTATATCGGGGCTACCCGGCAATGTCTACTTGCACGCTCTCTGCCGTTACCGCCAGAATGCGACGCTTCCGCTCGTGCGGATGGCGTTCGACCTTGCTGCTCACAGGTGCATTTCCTAGCAGACGGAATGGATATTTCTCAGCCGGGCGCCGGATAGCGTCCGAATATCCTCTCTGGAATCCCGATCTTGCTTGTACTCTCCTGATCAACGCAATGATTATTCATTCACAGTATATAACTTCACCGGCGTTATGACAATAAGTTCCGCAGACGACCGGCTACTTTTTCTTTGCCCAGCAGAGAAATCGTTTTGTTCAAGTCGGGCCCGTGCATTTGTCCGGTCAGCGCCACGCGGGTAGGCATGAACAGCTGCTTGCCCTTGAAGCCCGTATCCTTCTGCACCTGCTTCAGCATCGCGCCGATCGTCTCGGGAGCAAAGTCCGCCGACTGCTCCACCTGCTGCAGGAATGCGCCCAGCACTGCCGGCACATGCGGCTCTGCGAGCAGTTCCTTCGCTTCCCCTTCGAAGGTGACGTCATCGCGGAAGAACAGCTCGGCCATGCCGGCGATTTCCGACCCGTACGTCAGCTTCTCTTGATAAAGCGCCACGAGCGACGCCGCCCATTCGCGCTGGCTGTCGTCCAGCGTTTGCGGGAGGAAGCCGGCTTTTTGCAAGTAAGGCACGCATAGTTCGATCAAGCGCGGCAGCTCAACGGTTTTCATGTATTGGTTGTTTACCCAGTTCAGCTTGTTCGTATCGAAAAACGCCGGGCTTTTGGACAATCGGTTGAAGTCGAACTTCTCGATCAGCTCTTCCCTGGAGAAAAGCTCATTCTCTCCTTCAGGCGACCAGCCGAGCAATGCGATGAAATTGAACAAAGCTTCCGGCAAAAATCCAAGCTCAACATATTGCTCGATGAATTGAATGATCGATTCGTCGCGTTTGCTCAGCTTCTTGCGCTGCTCGTTCACGATAAGCGTCATATGACCGAACCTCGGCGGTTCCATGCCGAGCGCTTCATAGATCATCAGTTGACGGGGCGTATTGGAAATATGTTCTTCCCCGCGCAAAATGTGCGTAATCTTCATCAGGTGATCATCGATAACGACAGCGAAGTTATAGGTCGGAATACCGTCCTTTTTCACGATTACGAAATCTCCGCTTACTTCGGACTCGATCGAGATCTCGCCTCTTACCATATCGTCGAACGTGTACGTACGGCCTTCCGGTACGCGGAAACGAATGCTCGGCACGCGTCCCTCCGCTTCGAACGCTTGACGCTGCTCCTCGGTCAGATCCCGGTGCTTGCCGGAATAACGCGGCATTTCGCCTCTTGAGGTTTGCTCCTCGCGCTCCTGCTCCAGCTCTTCCTCGGTGCAGTAGCACTTGTAGGCATATCCGCTGCCGATCAGCTTCTCCCAATAAGTACGGTAAATATCGAGCCGCTCCATTTGCCGGTAAGGCCCATATGCCCCGCCGACATCCACGCTTTCATCCCACTCTATGCCTAGCCAGCGCAAATAGGTCAGCTGATTGTCTTCTCCGCCTTCCACATTCCGCTTCACGTCCGTATCTTCGATCCGGATAATAAATTTGCCGTTATGATGCCGCGCGAACAAATAGTTAAACAACGCCGTTCTTGCACCGCCGATATGAAGATGCCCCGTCGGACTCGGAGCGTATCTTACGCGAACTTCCTGCGTCATCCGTCGTCCCCCCCTAATTTGTAAGTCGATTCTGCTTCCCGAATTTCGGTTATCCTATCATCATAGCACATTTTTCGCGTTCCTATAACCGCATTTCTGTCGGCCGACCGCGCATGTCTATTCGGCTTTCACAAGGCAAACGACCGCTTGAGCAGCTATACCTTCCCCGCGGCCGGTAAAGCCAAGCCACTCCGTGGTTGTGGCCTTGACGTTGACCTGCGAGGCATCCGCCTCCAGCGCCTTGGCGATAATCTCGACCATCGCCGGAATATGCGGCGCCATCTTCGGCTTCTGGGCAATAATCGTCGCGTCGACGTTCCCGAGCCGGTAGCCCCTCTCCTTGATCAATCCCCATATGTGCACGAGCAGCTTGAGGCTGTCGGCATCCTTAAAAGCCGGGTCCGTATCGGGAAAATGCTTGCCGATGTCCCCGAGCGCCAGCGCGCCCAGCACGGCGTCGCTGATCGTATGCAGCAGCACATCCGCGTCGGAATGGCCGAGCAGGCCTTTCTCAAACGGAATCTCTACGCCGCCGATGATGCATTTGCGGCCTTCTACCAGTTGATGAACGTCAAATCCTTGTCCTACCCGAATCATGTGGAACGAGCTCCTCTCCGTTTATGCAAAAGCCACTCCGCAAGCGGCAAATCCTCCGGTGTCGTGATCTTGATATTGTCGTAGCTTCCCTCCACTACGGACACCTGCATGCCGCTTCGTTCGACCAGCATGGCATCGTCAGTCCCGATAAAGCCTGCCGCTTCCGCTTCCCGGTGCGCCCGAAGAAGCGCAGACAGACGAAAAGCTTGCGGGGTTTGAATCGCCCACAAGCTGCGCCGGTCCGGCGTAGACGTGATGATGCCGGCTTCGCCCACGACTTTGATCGTGTCTTTCACCGGCACCGCCAGCACGGCGGCCCCGGCTTCGCCGGCTTTGCGCCAGCATGCCAAAATGTGCTCCGGCTCCACGAACGGACGAACCGCATCATGGACGAGCACATCATCGACATCCGCCGAGAGCGCAAGCAACCCGTTGTAGACGGAATGCTGACGCTCTTTGCCGCCGCTCACTACGCGGCTTACTTTCGTTATATCATGCCGCCGAACATCGTCCCAGCACCTTTCTTCTTCCCCTTGCCCCGAAACGATGACGATCTCGTCCACTTCGGGCAGGTGCTGGAACGTTTCCAGGGTGTGCGCTAGAATGGTTTTGCCTTCGATGACTAAGTATTGCTTGCTTTCTGCCGTACGCATGCGCGTGCCTTTACCCGCCGCTACGACGACGACGCCAAGTTTCCCCATCGCTACTCTCCCGTAAAACGTTTAGGTCAAGCTTCCCTACCTATCATAAACGTTTTACTGCGCTTTTTCCAACAGTTTCGGCTTGGCGAAGATCATTCTCCCGGCCGACGTCTGCAGGACGCTGGTTACCATGACTTCCATCGTCGATCCGATATAATCGCGTCCGCCTTCGACGACGATCATCGTTCCGTCATCCAAATACGCCACGCCTTGACCGTACTCCTTGCCGTCCTTGATCACCTGAACGAAAATTTCCTCTCCGGGCAGTACGACCGGCTTTACGGCATTGGCCAAATCATTGATATTCAGCACCGGCACACCTTGAAGCTCGCATACCTTGTTGAGATTGAAATCGTTCGTGATGACTTTCCCGCCGAGCACCTTGGCCAACCGAACCAGCTTGCTGTCCACCTCGGAAATCTCTTCGAAATCTCCTTCGTAGATAAGCACTTTGACTTCCAGCTCTTTTTGAATTTTGTTAAGAATGTCGAGTCCCCGGCGCCCGCGGTTGCGTTTCAGCAAATCGGAGGAATCGGCGATATGCTGCAGCTCCTCCAGCACGAACTCCGGAATGACCAGCGTCCCCTCGATAAATCCGGTTTTGCAAATATCGGCGATCCGGCCGTCGATTATGACGCTCGTATCCAATATTTTGTGTTCCTCCGGCCTTTTCTTACCGGTTTCCTGCTCCTTGCCGACTCGAATCAAGGATATGAATGCCGTAATCTCATCCTTTTTCGTATATCCGAAGCGAAACCCTAGAATCCCTAGCGCAAACGTTACGAGTACCGGAATCATCGAGCCGCCCGCAGCAATTTTCTCAAGCGAAGGAAAAAGCAGCACCGAAATGAGGAGTCCTACGATCAAGCCGAGCAAGCCTAAAACCAATTCGGCAAACGGCACGCGCGCTACCGACTCTTCTCCTTTGCGGACCAGCCTCATCCCATATTCGCCGATCCAAACCGCCGCCGCATAAAAAACAAGCATGCCAACCCCCATCATCCAATATGGTTGGACTTGTACTTCGCTTATGCCAAAGATCGATGTTACCCACTGAACGAACGGTTCCCCGATTGATTCCAGCGAATGATACCCCATAATGCCGCCTACAACTGCCGCGAGTAATTGCAGCCATCTTTTGGTCATTTGCGTCACCCCCTGAATGTGATTGATAGAATACGAATCGTTATCAGTATGAACCAAATCGTTCCAAGCTAAACGGACTGAAATTGAATTGCCAAGCTTACTCCTATATAATGGTTCTAGAGGGGATTGCTTCCGAATCCTCCTGCTGTAGAAAGCAGATGCATGCTTCCGTTGTCGTTTTCTGCGAAAACGTTTAGAAAATCGAATCGACGATATGAGGTGAATGGATTGAGCACGATGACGTTACATCAATTCCAAGAGCAAGTATCCGACCTGTTGCTCCGTCACCGCAGTTTGCTGGATGTGCTGTCCAAGTTTCAGCAGTCTAATGCGGCTGCGAATCGGGCCGTAACCAAAGCGATTACGGAATGCGGCTGTATTGCCGTTCATGCTGCCAAGCAGGAATACACGCCGGATATGTCGCTTGAGGAAGCCAAACAGCAGCTCGAAACCCATGTAGAAGGCGGTTTGTGCGAACATTGCCGCGAAGTCGTCGGCAGCGAGCTGGGTAAAAATTTGTTTTACATGGCTTCTCTATGTAACTTGCTTGACGTCAACCTGGAGCAGATCGTCGAAAGCGAATCCAAAAAATGCTCTACACTGGGCTTATTCAACCTGTCATAGCCGCTCTGCATACAAACAAAAAAAAAGCATTTATTTTCTCCGATTAAGGGAAAATAAATGCTTTTTATTTTCGAGCTATGGCCGTAACGGGCGAACCGCCGCATTACCGTTTCCGTTTCAAGCCTTGGAACGTCCCCCACAACGCATAAATGACAAGCGGTACGAACACCATCCGCGTCAAGTAATGCGGGTACATGATCACGACGACGACCGCCGCAACCACGATGAGCATCAATATCCATACGGCGATTTTGGGAAGCGCCACCTTCTTGAAGCTTGGATATTTCACCTTGCTGACCATTAAATAGGACAGAAACAAAGTGCTCGCAACCAAGAAATACGAGTTAAGCTCTTGATGGAACAAAGCCAGCGTACATAGGATACCGCCTGCTGCAGGGATCGGCAGGCCGATGAAATATCCGGGCGTACTTTGAACGACGTTGAACCGAGCCAGCCGCAAAGCGCCGCAAATCGGAAAAATCGCCGTCGTAATCCAAGCCGTTGCCGGATTGAGATCGCTAAACGCCACGACATACATAATAAACGCCGGCGCTACTCCAAAGGAGATCACGTCCGATAACGAATCGAGTTCCTTGCCGAACTCGCTTGTCACATTAAGCGCACGGGCTACACGCCCGTCAATTCCGTCCATCAACATGGCCACGATGACCATGATGGCTGCAAGGTTTGCATTATCTATACCATCAAACGCCGGTGTGTCGTTAAAAACAAGTATGATGGCAATGATCCCCATAAACAGATTGGCTACTGTAAATATGTTGGGAACAGACTTCTTCAACATTCGTCGTCCACCTCAGTGTTAACTTTACCCTAACCACATGATTGTATGCAATTTAGATATGTCTGTCAATCAGGACCTGGTCCTGAATGCGCTTCAGCCCTTCCTTAATCGTACGGGCGCGCACTTCTCCGATCCCGTCCACTTCGTCCAATTCCTCGATAGTCGCCATCATCACATGGGGAAGACACTCGAAGCGCTCCACCAAATTGGCAATAATGATGGACGGGAGACGAGGAATCTTGCTAAGCATACGGAAGCCGCGCGGCGATACGGGCTCCTCGAGCACCGCGTTCGAATGCATGAACCCAAGCAGGCGGGCGATATGGTGATGATCAAGCACTTCTTCCGGACCGAGCTTCCGGAGTCCCGCGCGAATTTCCTTCACCTTTTCATCGATCAGGTCTTTGCAGTAGTCTTTGATGAGGAACAATTCTTCCTGTTCCGTTCCAGCCACAAGTTCATCAAGCTGCATGCTGATCAAACGGCCTTCCGTACCGAGTTCATTAATATATTTCCGGATCTCCGCACGTATTTTCAGTACCATGCCGATGCGCTGCAGCGCGTTCGTCACATCGTGAAGCGTCACAAGCTCCTCAAACTCCGATGCTCCCAGATTCGTCAGCGTTTGATCGAGAACCGATTTATATTTTTCGAGCGTTTGTATCGCCTGATTGGCTTTGGTCAGAATAACGCCTATATCCTTAAGCGCGTAACGCAGATTGCCTTGATAAAGCGTAATGACGTTGCGCCGCTGGGAAATGGATACGACCAGCTTCCCCGTTTGCTTCGCTACGCGTTCCGCCGTCCGGTGACGAATACCGGTTTCGATCGAGGAGATCGACGAATCGGGAATCAGCTGCGTATTGGCGTACAGGATCCGCCTCAAATCCTCGCTGAGGATGATCGCTCCGTCCATTTTGGCTAGCTCGTACAAATAGTTCGGCGAAAAATCGCAATTGATCGAGAAGCCGCCATCGACGATTTCCATCACTTCCGGACTATAGCCGACTACAATTAGACCGCCCGTCTTGGCGCGCAGCACGTTTTCCAGACCGTCCCTGAACATGGTGCCAGGCGCTACCATTTGCAGGAGCAGGCTCATGACATCTTCTTTTTTTTCCATCATTGACCCCCCTTTATCTTCAAGTTAGCGCAGCGCCTGCGCGAGCGCTTCCGTCACCGTATTCACGCCAACGATTTCGATGCCTTCGGGCTGCGTCCAGCCCTTTAAGCTTTTAGCCGGCAAAATGACTCTTTTGAAGCCAAGCTTCTGCGCTTCTTTCACACGCTGATCTACGCGGGACACCCCGCGCACTTCCCCGGTCAGGCCGATCTCGCCGAACACGACGTCATAAGGCTCGGTCGGTTTATCGCGAAAGCTCGACGCAATGCTGACCGCAATCGCCAAGTCGACTGCCGGTTCGTCCAGCTTCACGCCGCCCGCCACATTCAGAAACGCATCCTGATTTTGCAAAAACATGCCCATCCGCTTCTCAAGCACCGCAATAATAAGGGATAGCCGGTTGTGATCGACACCGGTCGACATTCTTCTTGGCGTCGGAAAATTCGTAGGCGAAACAAGCGCTTGCAGTTCCACGAGTACCGGCCGCGTCCCTTCCATGCTGGCGACAACGGTTGAACCCGACACCCCGATGGGCCGTTCCGAGAGGAATAACTCCGAAGGGTTATTCACTTCCACCAATCCCGATTCGAGCATTTCAAAAATGCCGATTTCGTTGGTCGAACCGAAACGGTTTTTCACCGCCCGCAGGAGCCGGTACGAATGATGCCGCTCTCCTTCAAAATAAAGCACGCAGTCCACCATATGCTCAAGCAGCCGCGGACCTGCGATCGCCCCTTCTTTCGTAACATGTCCGACTAGTACCGTAGCGATACCCTTCATCTTAGCTATACGCATAAAATGGGACGTGCATTCCCGAACCTGCGAAACGCTGCCCGGTGCCGATGCGATTGCCGGATGATATACCGTCTGAATCGAATCGATGACGACGAAGTCCGGCTTTAGCTGCTCGATCGACTCCATAATGAGCTCCACATTCGTTTCGCATAGCACGAACAATTGTTCGGACGTAACTTCCAATCGGTCCGCCCGAAGCTTGATCTGCCGGGATGATTCCTCCCCGGATATGTAAAGCACCTTCAGCTGCTTTTCCGTTAAAGCAAACGATGTCTGCAGCAGAAGCGTCGATTTCCCGATTCCCGGATCGCCGCCTACGAGGATAAGAGAACCCGGCAC
Organism: Paenibacillus litoralis; assembly: GCF_046244365.1. Lineage (NCBI taxonomy): Bacteria > Bacillati > Bacillota > Bacilli > Caryophanales > Paenibacillaceae > Paenibacillus > Paenibacillus litoralis. The sequence goes on from NZ_CP176395.1 coordinate 8,461,767, forward strand.
GATTCCGCCACCGAGCACCCGGTTCAACTCTTGGTTGTTCGTCAATATGCGCGGTTCGCGCGCACTTTCTATATCTATGATCGAAGTCGCCTTTTCTTGCGTTCGAAGATGCGAAGATTGGAAGCCTTGCGTCTTTACTACGGTTTCCACTTCTTCGACCATACTATTCCACGCCTGGCAGCTGGGGCATTTGCCCAACCATTTCGGCGATTCGAAGCCGCACTCCTGGCAGCTGAATTTCGTTTTTGGTTTAGCCATTGCAATCCCCTGTCTTGGTCACCATCGGTCCGTTCCGATATGTCACTCAAAATTGTACCATTTTGCACAAGGGGTGAAAACCCCTTTCATTTCCTATTTTTGCGAGCTTCATCTCAGAATCATTCTATCAAATGAAAAAGCATTTTGCGGAATCGATACGATTCCGCAAAATGCTTTCCTTACTTGTATTTTTAGGGCTGCGTTACGGCAGGTTCATTTCGCAAAACGACCAGTTCGCCTTCGCGCTCATCGATCGTCAGATGATCGCCCTTCTCGATATTCCCCTTCAGCAGCTCCTCGGACAAACGATCCTCGATATGCTTCTGGATCGCTCTGCGCAGAGGACGCGCGCCGTAGGTCGGGTCGAAGCCTTCCTTCGCAAGGAATGCTTTGGCGCTATCGGTCAACAGGAAGTCGACTTCATGCTCTTTAAGCCGCTTGCGAAGCTCTTCCGCCATGAGCGTAACGATCTCGGCGATATGCTTCTCGTCCAGCGAGTGGAACACGATAATCTCGTCGATCCGGTTGAGGAACTCCGGACGGAAGCTCTTTTTCAGCTCGCCCATGACGCGGTCTTTCATATTGTTGTAATCCTTAGCGGTGTCGTTGCCGGCCGTAAAGCCTAGCGTCGCATTCTTCTTGATCATATCCGCGCCGACGTTCGACGTCATGATGATCAGCGTATTGCGGAAGTCGACGGTCCGGCCTTTGGAATCGGTCAATCTGCCGTCCTCGAGCACCTGCAGTAGGATGTTGAACACCTCCGGATGCGCCTTCTCGATCTCGTCGAGCAATACGACCGAGTATGGCTTGCGGCGCACTTTCTCCGTCAATTGCCCGCCTTCTTCATAGCCGACGTAGCCTGGAGGCGCCCCGACCAAACGGGAAGTCGAGTGCTTTTCCATATACTCCGACATGTCGATACGGATAACGGCATTCTCGTCGCCGAACATCGATTCGGCTAGAGCGCGCGCCAGCTCCGTTTTTCCGACGCCTGTAGGTCCGAGGAAAATGAACGAACCCATCGGCCGCTTCGGATCTTTGAGTCCAGCCCTTGCGCGGCGGATCGCCCGGCTAACCGCTTTGACAGCCTCTTCCTGACCGATAACGCGGTCGTGCAGGATCGACTCCATTTTGAGCAGACGTTCGGTTTCTTCCTCCGCCAGCTTGCTTACCGGGATACCGGTCCAGCTCGCGACGACCTGCGCAATATCCTCCGGCGTCACTTGAGAATCGGTGCGGCCTTGCTTCTCTTTCCATTCGTTCTTCGTAAGATCCAGCTCTTCCCGCAGCTTCTGCTCGGTGTCGCGCAAGGAAGCGGCTTTCTCAAACTCTTGGCTCTGCACGGCGGCGTCCTTCTCCTTACGGACATCCTCCAGCTTACTTTCGAGCTGCTTCAAATTCGGTGGTACGGTGTACGAGTGAAGCCTTACTTTCGAGCCCGCCTCGTCAATCAGGTCGATCGCTTTATCCGGCAGGAACCTGTCCGTAATATAACGATCGGACAATTTTACCGCCTGCACAATCGCTTCATCGGTAATTTTTACGCGGTGATGCGCCTCATAACGGTCACGCAATCCGTGCAAAATTTGGATCGCTTCCTCCGGTGTCGGCTGATCTACGGTGATCGGTTGGAACCGGCGCTCCAGAGCGGCATCTTTCTCGATATATTTGCGATACTCGTCAAGCGTAGTCGCTCCGATGCACTGCAGCTCACCGCGCGCCAGAGATGGCTTCAGAATGTTCGACGCATCAATCGCGCCTTCTGCGCCGCCTGCACCGATCAGCGTATGCAGTTCATCGATAAACAGAATGATGTTCCCTGCTTGACGAATTTCGTCCATAATTTTTTTCAGACGGTCCTCGAATTCGCCGCGGTATTTGGTACCGGCAACGACAGAGCCCATATCCAAAGTCATAACCCGTTTATCGCGCAGCGTTTCGGGTATTTCGTTGTTGACGATGCGCTGCGCCAGGCCTTCGGCAATTGCCGTTTTCCCGACGCCCGGCTCGCCGATCAGCACCGGATTGTTCTTGGTACGGCGGCTTAGCACTTGAATGACACGCTCGATTTCCTTGCTGCGGCCGATAACCGGATCCAGATTGCCTTCTCGGGCATAAGCCGTCAAGTCTCTTGCCAAACCGTCCAGCGTCGGCGTGCTGGCATTCGTAGACGTACCATGGTTAGTCGATACGGCTTCGCTGCTGCCTAGCAGCTGCAGCACTTGCTGGCGTGCTTTATTAAGGGATACGCCCAGATTGTTCAGCACGCGGGCGGCAACCCCTTCGCCTTCGCGAATGAGACCGAGTAAAATATGCTCCGTGCCTACGTACGTATGTCCAAGCTTGCGCGCTTCATCCATCGAGAGCTCGATGACTTTCTTAGCTCTAGGCGTATAAGCGATATTCGTCGGCTGCTCCTGGCCGCGACCAATGAGCGCTTCTACTTCGTCTTGAATTTTCTCGAGGCCCAGTCCCAGCGCAATAAGCGCCTTGGCGGCAATGCCTTCGCCTTCCCGGATCAAGCCAAGCAAAATGTGCTCGGTTCCGATATTATTATGGCCGAGTCGTACCGCTTCTTCTTGGGCAAGGGCCAACACTTTCTGCGCTCTTTCCGTAAATCTGCCAAACATCATGCTTCGCACCTCCGTTTACGTTATACGTGGGTTAATAAGCCAGCCTGCCTCTTCATGAGAACGTCTAGGAGCTCTGTCTGGCAAGCTGCCGACGAATCAATTCGGCTCTTCGAATATCTCTTTCTTCAGGCGTAAGCTTTTTTCCTGCATATTGCTGTAAAAAACCTGGCTGCGTCATGACCAGCAGCTCGTTTAAGGCTTGAGCCGATCCATTCTTCAGTATGCCGAGATCGAGCCCGAGTCTAACGTCCGATAGCCGCTGTGCCGCCTCCTTGGAGTCCATAATCATGGCATGGGTTAAAATGCCGTAGGAACGGTAAACTCTGTCCGCAAGCCGTTGCCCGGATTCCGACAGAAGCTTGCTCCGAGCCGCGCGTTCGTGCTCGATGATTTGCCTTACGACGCTGTGCAGGTTTTCGATAATTTCTTCTTCAGACTGACCCAGCGTAATCTGATTCGAAATTTGAAACAAATTGCCGATCGCTTCGCTGCCTTCTCCGTAAAGACCTCTCACGGCAAGCCCCACCTGGGTGACGGCCGATAAAATGCGATTAATTTGCTGGGTAACGACCAAAGCAGGCAAATGAATCATGACCGATGCCCGTATCCCCGTTCCGACATTCGTCGGACAGCTAGTTAAATAACCGCGGTTTTCGTCGAACGCATATCCCCACTGGGTTTCAAACACGTCATCGATCTGATTCGCGAACTCCCACGCTTCCTGGATTTGAAATCCGGCACGCAGGCATTGAATACGCAAATGATCTTCTTCGTTGATCATAATGCTAATCGATTCGTTCCCGCTCAGCATCACGGCGCCGTTCCGGGATTCGTTAGCGAGCGCTGGGCTGATCAAATGCTTCTCGACGAGCACCTTCTTCTCGACTTCGTTCACATCCGAAAGAGGAATGAACGTAAAATCGTCAATCGCTTGCAAATCTTTGCTATTTGCTACGCATTCCGCTTGATCGAGCACTTCCTGGGACTGTTGGTTCGTCGCTAACATCGGAAACGGATAGCTTTGCAAATTGCGAGCGATCCGAACCCGGCTGCTGATAACGATATCGCCATCCGGCCCTCCGCTTCTCATCCAGTCACTTGATGCCTCGTTGACAAAGCGCTCCAGCGCCATCTCGATCGCCTCCTTTACAAGCCTGCCAGCTTCTTCTCTAGATCGCGAATTTGGTCTCGAACGCCCGCCGCGTTCTCGAACTCCTCCCGCTCGATGTGCTCGGAGAGCTCACGCTTCAGCTGCTCGAGCTCCCTTTTATATTTTATGAGGCCACCGGTACGTTTGGGTACTTTTCCAACGTGAACCGTATTGCCGTGTACGCGTTTAAACAGCGGATCCAGCCGATCCCCGAAATGCCGATAGCAAGAACTGCAGCCAAAACGCCCGAGTTTGCTGAACTGGGTATAGGTTAGCCCGCATTGCTCGCAGCGCAGCGTCTGCATTTTAGCTCCGATTGACCCGGTTGTAGGACCGAATTCAAGCAGCCCCGAAAGCAGGTTATGAATCGAAAAGCCGCCCGCCGTTCCAGGAATCAGCTCGCCCTTCTCGCGCGCGCATGATTCGCAAATATGGAATTCGGTTTTCTCGCCATTGACGATCTTCGTAAAATGAAGCGTCGCCGGCTTCTTCCCGCATTCCTGACAATTCATACGATCAGCCTCCTATCTGATAAAGCCGATGATTGCACAGCTTGCCTCGCCGTCTTACTCATGAGTACCTCTCAATATCCTTCCTCATGACGCTTAACGTATGCGGTGTTAGCGGCTAAGCAGAGCAATCAGCATCGCTTTCAAAATCGTGGCGCGAATTTCGTCCCGGAATGGCAATTTAAAAACGAGAACCTCTCTTGAGATTGCCGCATTAAACAAATTGGCTTCCCGGTTTGTGATGAATCCGCCTTCCAGCAGCTGATAAATCAACCCTTCTGCAGTCGTCTGATCTATGTGATTGCCGACTGTACGCGAAATATGATCCAAAATGGTTCCTTGGGAGCTGAGCTCGACTTTCTGAATGCGAACGTAACCGCCGCCTCCGCGCTTGCTCTCTACAAGGTAGCCTTTCTCGATCGTAAAGCGTGTGCTGATCACATAATTAATTTGCGAAGGGACGCATTGAAAGCGTTCGGCCAAATCATTTCTTTGGATTTCAATGACGCCATTCGGACTTTGCAGTAACGTTTGCTTCAAGTAATGTTCGATAATCTCCGAAACATTGCGCATTCACTATCCTCCTAAGAAGTAAGTTGACTTTGACTTTCTTTGACTTTAACTTTATTATAACACTTTTTTCCCGTTTGCCAAGAGGGTACCGGTATTTATTGTTGACGTTTCCTTATTTCCTTATACGGCATCCTTGCCCACCTTCAAATGGCCTACCCCGTAACTGAGAGCGTCTGTAAACGACTCTTGAACACTCTTCACCGGCTTTCTTCGCAACAAAAAAAGCAGCACCTTCACTGGATAACCAGTGAAGGTGCTGCGAGCTGCTTGGCAACGTCCTACTCTCCCAGATCCCTGCGGATCAAGTACAATCGGCGCTGGAGGGCTTAACGGTCGTGTTCGGGATGGGTACGCGTGGTTCCCCTCCGCCATCGTCACCAAACATGTTGCCCATATACAGGGGGTTTACTCCCTGAAAACTAGATGCGAAGTTCTGCATTCATCCTTGTTCCTTCGTAGTCCTTACACCTGTCGATGTAAAGATGTTGGATAAGCCCTCGACCGATTAGTATTCGTCAGCTGCATGCATTGCTGCACTTCCACCTCGAACCTATCTACCTCGTCGTCTTCAAGGGGTCTTACATACTGGGAAATCTCATCTTGAGGGGGGCTTCACGCTTAGATGCTTTCAGCGCTTATCCCGTCCGTACTTGGCTACCCAGCGATGCTCCTGGCGGAACAACTGGTACACCAGCGGTACGTCCATCCCGGTCCTCTCGTACTAAGGACAGCTCCTCTCAAATTTCCTGCGCCCGCGACAGATAGGGACCGAACTGTCTCACGACGTTCTGAACCCAGCTCGCGTACCGCTTTAATGGGCGAACAGCCCAACCCTTGGGACCTACTTCAGCCCCAGGATGCGATGAGCCGACATCGAGGTGCCAAACCTCCCCGTCGATGTGGACTCTTGGGGGAGATAAGCCTGTTATCCCCAGGGTAGCTTTTATCCGTTGAGCGATGGCCCTTCCATTCGGTACCACCGGATCACTAAGCCCGACTTTCGTCCCTGCTCGACTTGTCTGTCTCGCAGTCAAGCTCCCTTATGCCTTTGCACTCTTCGAATGATTTCCAACCATTCTGAGGGAACCTTGGGGCGCCTCCGTTACGCTTTAGGAGGCGACCGCCCCAGTCAAACTGCCCGCCTGACACGGTCCCTCTCCCGGATCACGGGAGTAGGTTAGAACCTAGATACGATCAGGGTGGTATCCCAACGTCGCCTCCACACAAGCTGGCGCTCATGCTTCAAAGGCTCCCACCTATCCTGTACAGATCGTACCCAAGTCCAATATCAAGCTGCAGTAAAGCTCCATGGGGTCTTTCCGTCTTGTCGCGGGTAACCTGCATCTTCACAGGTATTAAAATTTCACCGGATCTCTCGTTGAGACAGCGCCCAAGTCGTTACGCCATTCGTGCGGGTCAGAATTTACCTGACAAGGAATTTCGCTACCTTAGGACCGTTATAGTTACGGCCGCCGTTTACTGGGGCTTCGGTTCACAGCTTCGGGTTACCCCTAACCGCTCCCCTTAACCTTCCAGCACCGGGCAGGCGTCAGCCCGTATACTTCGCCTTGCGGCTTCGCACAGACCTGTGTTTTTGCTAAACAGTCGCTTGGGCCTTTTCACTGCGGCCCCCTCGGGCTATTCACCCTACCGAGGCACCCCTTCTCCCGAAGTTACGGGGTCATTTTGCCGAGTTCCTTAACGAGAGTTCTTCCGCGCGCCTTAGCATGCTCTGCTCGCCTACCTGTGTCGGTTTGCGGTACGGGCACCTTCGCCTCACTAGAGGCTTTTCTTGGCAGCATGAGTACAAGACCTTCGGTACTTTCGAAATTTCCCTCCCCATCACAGCCCAGCCTTCACGATGTGCGGATTTGCCTACACATCAGCCTCACTGCTTGGACAGACACTTCCATCCGTCTGCGTCCTTGCCCTTCTGCGTCACCCCGTCGTTCAAACGGCTACGGTGGTACAGGAATATCAACCTGTTGTCCTTCGACTACGCCTTTCGGCCTCGCCTTAGGTCCCGACTTACCCTGAGCGGACGAGCCTTCCTCAGGAACCCTTAGGCTTTCGGCGGACAAGATTCTCACTTGTCTTTTCGTTACTCATACCGGCATTCTCACTTGTGTACTGTCCAGCCGTCCTTACGATCGACCTTCAACCTATACACAACGCTCCCCTACCCAACAACATTGCTGCTGTAGCCATAGCTTCGGTGGCGTGTTTAGCCCCGTTACATTTTCGGCGCAGAGTCACTCGACCAGTGAGCTATTACGCACTCTTTAAATGGTGGCTGCTTCTAAGCCAACATCCTGGTTGTCTTTGCAACTCCACATCCTTTCCCACTTAACACACACTTGGGGACCTTAGCTGATGGTCTGGGCTGTTTCCCTCTTGACAATGGATCTTAGCACTCACTGTCTGACTCCCGGACAGAAGTATGTGGCATTCAGAGTTTGACTGGACTTGGTAACCCTTGGCGGGCCCCGCACCCAATCAGTGCTTTACCTCCACTACTCTCATTCCGAGGCTAGCCCTAAAGCTATTTCGGGGAGAACCAGCTATCTCCGAGTTCGATTGGAATTTCTCCGCTACCCCCACCTCATCCCCGAATTTTTCAACATTCGTGGGTTCGGGCCTCCAGTGCGTGTTACCGCACCTTCACCCTGGACAGGGGTAGATCACACGGTTTCGGGTCTACGACCACGTACTCATTCGCCCTATTCAGACTCGCTTTCGCTGCGGCTCCGCCTCTTCAGCTTAACCTTGCACGTGAACGTAACTCGCCGGTTCATTCTACAAAAGGCACGCCATCACCCATTAACGGGCTCTGACTTCTTGTAAGCACACGGTTTCAGGTTCTATTTCACTCCGCTCCCGCGGTTCTTTTCACCTTTCCCTCACGGTACTGCTTCGCTATCGGTCGCTAGGGAGTATTTAGCCTTGGCAGATGGTCCTGCCGGATTCATACGGGGTTTCACGTGCCCCGCACTACTCGGGATCCGTCTAGGGATACGTTCGTTTTGAGCTACAGGGCTGTTACCTGCTATGGCGAGCCTTTCCAGACCGCTTCACCTAACGAACTTTTCCCATGTTGACGTCCCACAACCCCAAGGAGCAAGCTCCTTGGTTTGGGCTAATCCGCGTTCGCTCGCCGCTACTGACGGAATCACTATTGTTTTCTTTTCCTCCAGGTACTTAGATGTTTCAGTTCCCTGGGTATGCCTCTACATCACCTATGTATTCAGTGATGAGTACACGCGCATTACCACGTGCGGGTTCCCCCATTCGGACATCCCCGGATCGACGCCTGCTTACGGCTCCCCGAGGCATTTCGTTGTTCGCCACGTCCTTCATCGGCTCCTAGCGCCTAGGCATCCTCCGTGTGCTCTTAGTAGCTTAACCAATGATCTCTCTCGAGATCGCTACAAAAAAACTAAGGATGTTTTGCATTGCTTCGCTATCTAGTTTTCAAGGAACAAACGTCACCGCCTCAAAAGCGGCGAGGTCTAATGTAACACATCTCTTCGACTCTTTGCAAGTGGTTTTTTCAACCACTTTCTGGAGTCTATTTGGTGGAGCCAAGCGGGATCGAACCGCTGACCTCCTGCTTGCAAGGCAGGCGCTCTCCCAGCTGAGCTATGGCCCCATATTCCCTTAATCAGTTCCGGGGCTCCCCGAAAAGTAATGTATAAACCTTGATCGATGCAACACAAGGATGCATGACCGCCCTTAACGGTAGGTTTAGACGCGTTTCCTCACATCCGTTCGTCACGGACGGAATTACCTTCGAAGGCCATCTTCACTTTTTGGGGTACAGTATGGTGGGCCCTAGTGGACTCGAACCACCGACCTCACCCTTATCAGGGGTGCGCTCTAACCAGCTGAGCTAAGGGCCCGAAAAAAGCCCACAATAGTGGGCTCGCTTGGCAACGTCCTACTCTCCCAGATCCCTGCGGATCAAGTACCCTTGGCGCTGGAGGGCTTAACGGTCGTGTTCGGGATGGGTACGCGTGGTTCCCCTCCGCCATCGTCACCAAACGATTTGCGTTTACCAAAGAAAGAGCATTGCCCTTTCAAAACTGAACATGAGCGAGTAAAACCAGCTTATTGATCCGACGGCCTACAGCCGTCATGATCTCCATAGAAAGGAGGTGATCCAGCCGCACCTTCCGATACGGCTACCTTGTTACGACTTCACCCCAATCATCTACCCCACCTTCGGCGGCTGGCTCCTTGCGGTTACCTCACCGACTTCGGGTGTTGTAAACTCTCGTGGTGTGACGGGCGGTGTGTACAAGACCCGGGAACGTATTCACCGCGGCATGCTGATCCGCGATTACTAGCAATTCCGACTTCATGCAGGCGAGTTGCAGCCTGCAATCCGAACTGAGACCGGCTTTTTAGGATTCGCTCCACCTCGCGGTTTCGCAGCCCGTTGTACCGGCCATTGTAGTACGTGTGTAGCCCAGGTCATAAGGGGCATGATGATTTGACGTCATCCCCACCTTCCTCCGGTTTGTCACCGGCAGTCATCCTAGAGTGCCCAACTTAATGCTGGCAACTAAGATCAAGGGTTGCGCTCGTTGCGGGACTTAACCCAACATCTCACGACACGAGCTGACGACAACCATGCACCACCTGTCTTGGATGTCCCGAAGGAGGGCGCTATCTCTAACGCTTGCATCCAGATGTCAAGACCTGGTAAGGTTCTTCGCGTTGCTTCGAATTAAACCACATACTCCACTGCTTGTGCGGGTCCCCGTCAATTCCTTTGAGTTTCACTCTTGCGAGCGTACTCCCCAGGCGGCATGCTTAATGTGTTTACTTCGGCACCAAGGGTATCGAAACCCCTAACACCTAGCATGCATCGTTTACGGCGTGGACTACCAGGGTATCTAATCCTGTTTGCTCCCCACGCTTTCGCGCCTCAGCGTCAGTTATAGGCCAGAAAGTCGCCTTCGCCACTGGTGTTCCTCCACATCTCTACGCATTTCACCGCTACACGTGGAATTCCACTTTCCTCTCCTACACTCCAGTTGCCCAGTTTCCAATGCGACCCAAGGTTGAGCCCTGGGTTTAAACATCAGACTTAAACAACCGCCTGCGCGCGCTTTACGCCCAATAATTCCGGACAACGCTTGCCCCCTACGTATTACCGCGGCTGCTGGCACGTAGTTAGCCGGGGCTTTCTTCTCAGGTACCGTCAAATGAAGAGCAGTTACTCTCCTCACCCTTCTTCCCTGGCAACAGAGTTTTACGATCCGAAAACCTTCATCACTCACGCGGCGTTGCTCGGTCAGACTTTCGTCCATTGCCGAAGATTCCCTACTGCTGCCTCCCGTAGGAGTCTGGGCCGTGTCTCAGTCCCAGTGTGGCCGTTCACCCTCTCAGGTCGGCTACGCATCGTCGCCTTGGTGAGCCGTTACCTCACCAACTAGCTAATGCGCCGCAGGCCCATCTGTAAGTGACAGCTTGCGCCGTCTTTCCTGATCTCTCCAGGTGGAGAAACCAACTATCCGGTCTTAGCACACGTTTCCGTGAGTTATCCCGGTCTTACAGGCAGGTTGCCTACGTGTTACTCACCCGTCCGCCGCTAACCTTTCCCGAAGGAAAGATCCGCTCGACTTGCATGTATTAGGCACGCCGCCAGCGTTCGTCCTGAGCCAGGATCAAACTCTCCATAAAAGTTGAAGCCGAGGCTTCGTTTTATTTCGATATTGACTTGCTCATGCGATTTGTTGCTTTGTTTTGCTGGCTTTATTCGCTCATTGTTCAGTTTTCAAAGGACAATTTCGTTGGTTAGAGTCAAGCTTTCTAAGTAAGCTAGCTTGTCTATCGCCTCAAAAGCGACTTTTATACTATAACACATTCGACTTTCACATTGCAAGCACTTTTTTTCGACCGTTCGTTCGTCGCCTTGCGGCAGCGGCCTTACGGCTTCTTGCGATTGCTCTGTTACTTGTCCGCCTCAGAAGCGGCAAGAAGTAATGTATCACATACCGCCTGCCGATTGCAAGCTTTTTTATGTTTGAAAAAATTTACACCGCGATCGCCTCTGCATGCTAAACGACGACAAGCTTTACTGCCGCCAGAAGAACCAGTCCGGGAACCCCCAGAATCGCAACCACCGCAAGGGTCGGCACGTTAATCGGGATGTGGAATTGCGAAGAGCTACCCGCCCAGTCCACCATGTACAGCAATAGCCCGGCAATCACGACATTAAGCCCCGCATAAACCAGCCACTGCATGGAAAGTCTGCTTCTCAGCAGCAGCAGAACCAGCAGAGACAGCGAAACGATAAAGACCATCCACCAGATCGAATGCATAGTACCCCCTCCATAACTTGAAAACTTCTATGTTCAAAACCGGATAGCCAGTTCGTTGACGCTAAAAGTGATACGTCCGAAGGAAGGGTACAGACGAATCAATCGGTTCATGGACCGAAAACGGCGCTTTTTCCCAGTTTAGCTTTTTGGCTTGGCGAAGCAGCATTTCGTATTTTTTCTCGGCAGCTTCCATTGCATAGACGGCATAATCGATTTCGTCGTGCTCGACAACCCAGTCAAGTCTCATATGGGCGGCCAGCCATTCCAGCTGCGCTTTGCGTATTTCCTTAACCAGCAATTGCTTGTCCTCTTCTTCGCGATCCGGTTGCCTCTTAAACAACAGACCCATTCCATACCCCTCCCGTATAGTGAAAGTAAGCAGTCTATTATACGTATAAGACGGTTTTCCCGGTTTTAGAACCAAGCGTTTCGCCGAAGGCCATAAAATTAAAAAAAAGAGCTTCTGCGGCAAACCGCAAAAACTCTTTTCCCATTCTGTCAACTCAGTTCGCGCCTGCCCTCAAGAGCTTTGGTAAGCGTCACTTCATCCGCATACTCCAAGTCGCCGCCGACCGGCAGCCCGTGTGCGATCCGCGTTACCTTAAGCCCGAACGGCTTCACGAGCCTGGATAAATACATCGCCGTCGCTTCGCCCTCGATATTCGGGTTTGTCGCCAAAATAAGCTCCTGCACCTGCTCATCGCTAAGCCTCTTAAGAAGCTCCGCAATATAGATCTCGTCCGGGCCGATGCCCTCCATAGGCGAGATGGCGCCATGCAGCACGTGATAATAACCGCGGAACTCTTTCGTACGCTCCATGGCTACCAAGTCCTTGGGCTCCTGGACAACGCATATGATCGATGCATCCCTGCCTTTATCCGCACAAACCCGGCAAGGATCGACATCCGTAATGTTGCAGCATACCGAGCAATAGTGAAGATTGCGTTTGACATTAACCAACGCTTTGGCAAAATCGACGACCTGCTCTTCTTTCATCCGCAAAACGTGAAAAGCGAGACGTCCCGCCGTTTTCGGACCGACTCCGGGCAGCTTGCCGAACGCGTCGATTAATTTCGCAATAGGTTCAGGGTAATACAATCCGATTGCTCCTTCTTTTAGAGGTTGTTTTAAAAAGCCCCTTTTGATAACGAAGCAAAACTGTGGGTTATTCGACATCGAATCTTGAATTCATCCGGTAAAGCGTATGCTTCCGAAGCAGCTTTCCTCCGGAAAGCTTGTAGGTACTCACGTAGGTTTTGCCTACGCTCCGTGTCCTCGTTCCTCGGGGCTCCCCGTAAAGTAATCGGAATACGCTACGAAGATTAGCTTCACTTTGCGGGGGATTTACTCAGATTCATCCAACCTTCTCGGTTCTGAAAAGTGGCCTTTTTAAACACGCACTATAATGGACGTTGCGGTGCCGTTCCTCTAGAACAGACCCGGAATTTTCATTCCGCCCGTATATTTGCCCATATCTTTGTTGGCAAGCTCTTCAGCCTGATTAAGCGCATCGTTGACGGCGGTCAGAACAAGGTCCTGCAGCATGTCGACATCGTCCGGATCCACCGCTTCCGGCTTAATGACGATGCTCGTGATTTTTTTGTGGCCGTTGGCTACAACCGTTACTACGCCGCCGCCAGCGGTGCCTTCGACCGTCTTGGTGCCGAGCTCTTCCTGCGCTTTCATCATTTGTTCCTGCATTTTTTTCACTTGCTTCATCATTTGGTTCATGTTGTTCATAGGGTTCGTCTCCTTTTATTGATCTTTTATTTTGACCAGGTCCTCGCCAAACATATGAATAGCCTGATTAATCCATTCTTCCTTGTAGACCCCGGGCTCTTCCGGCTCCAGACGCATTTCTTCAGCCGGCTGCTGCGGCGTCGACTCCGCATCCTGCCATTCCTTCTGCATCACCGTTACAAATGCCGTCGGCTGCCCGAATACGCCGCTCATCACCTGCTCGATCAACTGCTTGTTCGCCGGCTTCTCGGTCGTTTCGCGATGGAGCGGACTCTTGAAGGCAAGCAGCACGTTATCCTGATGAAAGGATACCGGCTCTCCGTTTACAAGCCAAGCATGAACGGATATTTTCATTTCTTTCACCTGCGACAGCACTTGGCTCCACTTCATCAGCACCTGCTTGAAGTCCTGCGAATCCTTGCCCGCCAAATAAGGATCCAGCTTGACCGTCGACCGCTTGATCGCCGGCGACGCTTGCGTTCTTGGCGCATCCTGCCCTCTAGGGGCAGGCGAGCCCGCAGCAGGAGCCGCTCCTGTCTGAATGAGGCGCTGCAGCTGCTGCTCAAGCTGGGCAATCCGATTCTTCAGAAGCTCCATGTCCTGGTTGGACGCGGACGGCGCGGTCGCGGCGGCGCCTTGCTCCGCCGCCGGGGAGAATGGCGACGTGCATATCTTCATGACGGCCACTTCCAGCAGCGTTTGCGGCTGGGCGGAATATTTCATTTCGACCTGATAGCGGTTAAGCGTATCGATGATACCGAAAATCCGCTCATTCGCATACCCTTTGCCAAGCTGGGCGAACGGCTCTACGTCGATGATCCGGTCGGTCACCGCTTGCCCGCCCGGCATCAGCTTGATCATCAGCATGTCTCGGAAATAGTGCAGCAGGCTCTCGATGCAGCGATCGGCGCTTTTGCCTTCTTCCATTAACCCGCCGACCACACCCAGCGCCTGGCCAACATCGCCGTCCTTGACCATGGCAGCCAATTGCCGGAATTGATCATGGGAGATGCCGCCCGTCATCGAGATGACGCTGTCGTACGTAATCTGCCTGCCGGAGAAGGAGATCATCTGGTCCATCAGACTAAGCGCATCCCGCATGCCGCCCTCGGATAAACGCGCGATGTACTGCAGCGCTTCCTTCTCGGTCTCGATTCCCTCTTCCCGGCAAACGTGCGCAAGCCGTCCGACCTGCTCCTCCAGCGGAACGCGCCGGAAGTCGTAGCGCTGGCAGCGCGAAATGATCGTGGCCGGGAGCTTGTGCGGCTCCGTTGTAGCCAGGATGAACATGACGTGCGCCGGCGGCTCCTCCAGCGTTTTGAGCAGCGCGTTAAACGCTTCCGTGGTCAGCATATGGACTTCGTCGATAATATATACTTTGTGACGCACCTCGGTCGGTGCATATTTCACTTTGTCGCGAATATCGCGAATTTCTTCGACGCCGCGGTTAGAAGCGGCATCGATCTCTTGAACATCGACCAGCGCGCCTTCCGTAATGCGCCGGCATGCCGAACATTCGTTACAGGGCTCTTCGGCAGGACCGCGCTCGCAGTTGACCGCTTTCGCCAAAATTTTGGCGGCGCTTGTTTTACCGGTACCGCGGGGGCCGCAGAACAAGTATGCGTGCGTCAGTCTTCCTTCTTTCAAGGAATTTTGCAGCGTACGAGTAATATGCGCCTGTCCAACCATATCGCCGAAAGCTTGCGGTCGCCAAGACCGATACAATGCAATATGCGCCATTGGGTCCTTCTCCACATTTCGTTTTTCAAAGCATTCACATCCATTATACTATACACGGCCTGTCAAGGAAATGGAGGGAATGCCGGCGGAGCGTTCCTATGGGATCGGGATGCAAACGGTGAAGGTTGTACCGAATCCTTTCGAGGAAACGCGAATGCTGCCGCCCATGTCGTGGATGATGCGTTGGCATACGGACAGCCCCAGGCCGGTTCCGTCTTCCTTCGTCGTAAAGAAAGGATCGAATATTTTGTCGATGACAAAGTTGGGGATACCCGGTCCGGAATCATGAACGTCGACATGCACCTTGCGCTCGTCCAGAACGACTTTCTCGGAAATGGAAAGCGTTCCACCCTCCTGCATGGCCTCGATGCCGTTCTTGCAAATGTTCAGAAACACCTGCTTCAGCAGCTCCCGGTCCGCAATGACTTGAGGCGCATCCTCCGCATGCTCGTACTGGACGGAAACGCCATGCAAGATCGCTTCATTGTTAATAATCGGCAGCATTTCCCGCATAACCGCGGTTACCGACACTCTGTCGAAGCTGACGTTTTTCCGCTTGCCCAGCAGCAGGAACTCGCTGACCAATTCGTTGATCCGGTTTATTTCCATCAGCATAATATCGGTGTAGCTCTGCTCCTTCTCCATGCCGCTTTCCACAAACGTGTTTTTGAGCACCTGCAAAAAGCCTTTAATGGAAGTGAGCGGATTCCGGATTTCATGGGCGGTGCCGGCGGCGATCTGACCGATCATGGCCAGCCTGTCGCTTCGCTGAACCTGCTCTTCGAGCGAGCGCAAATTCGTGACATCCTTAAAGATGACGTATGCGCCTACCGTATGGCCTGCGCTGTCCTTCAGCAAGTTGGAATCAAGCAGCAGCTCGAAACGCTCTTGGTTATTCGTCCAAGAAACGGCGTGATTGCGTACGATGACACCTTCCAGCAAGGATGGCTGCACTAGCCGATGCTCATGCGGCACGGAGGCGAATATGCGCTCCATCGGCGTATTGACGATTGAGCTTTTGACAAGACCGAGCACGCGGCACGCCATATCGCTAATGTCGATCAACGAAAAATCCGCGTCGATCAGCAGCACGCCGAGATTGACGTCCTTCATGAGGGATCCCGCGAAACACTGAAGCAGCGTACGTTCATGACTGCCAAGCAGCTCTTTCACGCTAAGAATATACATCCACTCTTCCAAATCCGATGCATAGTGCCGATATATTTCGTAGACGCTTTCCTGTACCCGGCCGAAAATCAGCAAACGGAGCTTGGACACCTCTCCGGAAATGGAAGCCTTTACATAATCCTCGTAGAGCCGGGTAATCGGTTCATTCAGGTTAAACGCTTGCGCAAGCGTTTCTCCTACGACCGATTTTCCTATGGCTGCAGCCAAACCCGAGTGGCATAAGACGATGGACTGATTGGAGTCGACCAAAAGCAGGGCTCGATTGGCGTTGCTTCTCTGAATATGGGCGCGTATCTCTTCAATCGAAAGTTCTATTCGAAACGATTGCGGCGTATTCAAAAACAAGTCCCCCCACTTTCCTACTTCAAACTGGTTTTTCATCGGCCGTCTAGTCTGTTATGTACTTACTTCTCCCTTTCTTTGCATTTTCCTTCCAAAACAAACAAAAACATTCCAATCAAGAAGTTGTCTTGATTCGGAATGTTTCATCGTCTAGTTGCAAATATATAATGCCGCGCACCTGATATTGATCGCTGCGATCCAGGCGGAACGCTTATCGTTAGCTCTGGCTAGGCTGCCCTCCGGCACATGAAACGTCTCACTTATGGCTGCTTCCTTCCGGACCTGACCAGGTTCATGAGCATCCATTGCGGAGGACCCGGCCGTCAACACCACGTGTAAACGTCAGACCCTACATCGACAGGACCTCTAACAGGAATTCAACCCCGCTACAGCGGATTGCAGGTTACAGGGCACCGCTACCTCCCCGTCTAGCGCGGCAAAACTAAGTATAGCCGATTGCCCGTCAAATAGCAACAACGGTCCAGCCATTGGCAGCCGTGCCTATTTTCCGCCATTCAGCATCCGCGATTTGTTCGTAGATACCTTCACATTATAGCGGGGCATCATTTGGCCGACCTTCGTCTGCGCTTCGTTCTTGATGCGCATGGCCTCTTCAAGAGGAGTATCGTCCGTCAGATCCAAATTCACATAGGCGTTCGGACCGTTCAGAATGATGCTCGACGAACGAATGCCCGGGATTTGCTGAAGCGTGCTTTTGATAAGCTGCGTATCCGCCGAATAGGTGTGAGGATATTGAGGATTCGCCGGGTTGTTCGGGTTCGCCTGAGTGGTCCCGAGCAAGCCGTCGTTCTGGTAAGAGTTCGTCTTCGTTTGACCGTTGTTCGTCCCGCAGCCGATCAAGGCGAGAGCGAGGATTGCGGCGGCTGCAAGCATACGGCTGCGCCTGCCGAGCATAGAAATTTCCATAAAAAAAACAACCTCCTTTGGTCATAGGATGACCCGAAGAGGTTGGTTTAATCCGTTCTTGCTTAGATACCGTATTTTTTCTTGAACTTGTCGACACGTCCGCCGGCATCGATAAATTTCTGCTTCCCTGTAAAGAACGGGTGGCAATTCGAGCAAATCTCAACGCGCAGATTTTGCTTGATCGAACCGGATTCAAACGTATTGCCGCAAGCGCAAGTAACGTTGGTAACGTGGTAGTTCGGATGAACTCCTGCTTTCATGTCTTTCACCTCTTTCCGCCCTGAGCCTTTGTTAGCAGCCCAGAGTAAATTGACACAGTAAAGCGAGTATACCACGAACGAAGAAACCGTTGCAACTTCATTTTCAGCCGCGGCGGCCGGAAAGTTCTGCCGGGACATGCGTATAGGAACCGATAATGACGTCGGGCAGCTCTTCCCGGAAAATATCGATCATCTGATTCATCCCGAGCAGCTCGCCTTTCGCCTTCGGAATCAGCTCCAAATACGCTTCGGGATCGATATTCAGATTCCTCATCTGAATAAGCTTGAGTCCCGTGCGCCGGGCAAAGTCGATCATCGCCTCGACTTCTTCCTCCCGGTCGGTAACGCCCGGAAAGATCAAGTAGTTGATCGAAGTCACGACGCCTTTATCCGCCGCATAGCGGAGCGATTTCTCCACGTTCTTGAGCGTATAGGCACGAGGCCTGTAATAGGCGGTGTAGTGGTCGTCGAGCGCGCTGATCGTGCTGACGCGCATCAAATTAAGCCCCGCGTCGACAATGCCCCGAATATGGTCGGTCAAGCCGGCATTCGTATTGATATTGATAAAGCCCATATCGGTCTGAGCACGAACCCGCTTGATGGCTTCGATGATAAGTACGGCCTGGGTGGAAGGCTCTCCCTCGCAGCCTTGGCCGAAGCTAATGATACTTTCAGGCGTCTTCAGATGCTCCAGCATCACTTCGACAATCTCGTCCACGGTAGGCTTAAAATTCATTCGGGTCTGCGGCGCAACGAAGCCGCTGTCGTCCGGTTGCTCGGAAATACAGCCGAAACAGCCGGCATTGCACGAATAGGAGACGGGCACCGCCCCTTCCCACCGGTTCAAGAAGGTGTTGGACGCCGTCAAGCATTCATATTCAAGCGCACACTTCGTGAGATGCTTGTACAGCCGGTTCTCCGGATATTTGCGGGCAATTTCTTCGACCTGCAGCTCCAGCTGGTTCACATCGCAATTGGTCGGATCCCAGCGGTGCGGATCGTCAGTCAAACGGGCGGCGACATAGAAGCCGTCGTTCTTCCAAACGACCGCCGAATACCCGAACAAGGGGAGACGCTGCGTTTTGTCCGACTTGACGTAGCCCGGAAGCAAAAGCCGCGTATAGCCTTGCGGCATTAAGGCCCCGACCGCCGAATAGTCGCCGGGAAACGGCTTCATATCCCCAGTGCGGGCATCCATATAAACCGGGCGCGTGTACGGCAGGCTGACGAGCGTCGCTCCCTCCGGAAGCGGAATCAGCTCGTCCTCCATCACTTCGACGATCATGTCCCCGTTGCGTCCAAGCGCCACATGGTCCGGATGATCGAACACGTTGCCGTCTTTGTCTGCATAAACCAGATGCATGGTTCTTTCCCCTTTGTATTACGAAGCTGAGTTTTTGACCTTTTTGTTCATGGTTGCCCCGCTCTTCGCATCGAGCGTTTCGAGGAACTCGATGTTCGTTTTGGAGTCACCCAGCTTCTTGATGAAAGCCTCGGTAAAATCGTGCGAATCCTGCATATTTTTGCGGACCGCCCAAATTTTTTCGAGCTCTTCTTTGGTCAGCAGCATCTCTTCGCGGCGCGTGCCCGATCTGCGGATGTCGATAGCCGGGAATATGCGCTTCTCCGCCAGTTTACGGTCAAGATGCAGCTCAAGATTGCCCGTACCTTTAAATTCTTCATAAATGACGTCATCCATCCGCGAGCCCGTCTCCACAAGAGCCGTAGCCAAAATCGTCAGGCTTCCGCCTTCTTCGATGTTCCGCGCCGCGCCGAAAAACCGTTTCGGCCGATGGAACGCGCCCGGATCGATACCGCCCGAGAGCGTGCGTCCGGATGGAGGTACGACGAGGTTGTACGCGCGCGCAAGCCGCGTGATGCTGTCCAGCAAAATGACGACATCCTTCTTATGCTCGACAAGCCGCTGCGCCCTCTCAAGCACAAGCTCCGCCACTTTAATATGATTCTCCGGAAGCTCATCGAATGTCGAAGCGACGACTTCGCCCTTGACCGAACGCTGCATATCCGTCACTTCCTCCGGCCGCTCGTCAATAAGCAGAACAAACAGCTCGATTTCCGGATAGTTGGTCGAAATGCTGTTCGCTATTTCTTTAAGCAGCAGCGTCTTCCCTGCCTTCGGAGGAGCCACGATCAAACCGCGTTGGCCCAAGCCGACAGGAGCCAGCAGGTCCATCACACGGGTGGACAGTACGTTTGGAGACGTCTCCAAAACGATCTTCTTCTGCGGATAAAGCGGCGTGAGCGCAGGAAAATGAAGCCGCTCCGATGCCGTCTCCGGCTTTTCGCCGTTTACGGCCTCTACATGCAGCAATCCGAAATACCGCTCGTTCTCTTTAGGCGGGCGGCATTTGCCCGATACGCGGTCGCCCGAGCGCAGATCGAATTTACGAATTTGCGAGGCGGAAATATAAATGTCCTCGGCGCTAGGGAGGTAGTTGATCGGACGCAAAAATCCGAAGCCCTCCTGCAGGATGTCCAGGATGCCCTCCATAAACATCAAGCCGCCTTTTTCCGCTTGAGCCCGTAGAATGGCAAAAATAAGTTCTTTTTTCTTCATCTGGCTGTAATTCGTAATTTGATGAGTTTTGGCCAATTTGTAAAGTTCGTTAAGCTTGAGCGCTTCGAGCTCAGCCAAGTGCAGGTCCATTGCGTTTACCACCACACCTATCCATTTGTTTTTATGACGATTTATTTCTTTCCTATCGGTGTACATAAGTAAAAAAGCCGCTTATTCAGAAACGAGAAATGTTGGATAAGCCCGAGGAAGGGGAAGAAGCAGCATCTTCAGGGAAAAAAGGGGAACTTTCTTGCAATTTCCTCTCTAGCATTGCCTATTCGTTACGAATCTATTCTTCCACGATATTGGCGAAATGCGCTCCACTACAGCTTCTCTCGCCAAATCTCCGCACCCAGACGCGACAGATGATCGACCAAAAAGTCGTAGCCGCGATCGATATATTCCACGCCGTTCACTTCAGTCACGCCATTCGGGACCGTCAAGCCGGCCACGACAAGCGCCGCTCCCGCACGCAAATCGGTTGCCGTTACTTTGGCGGCTGACAACTGCGAGCCTTCGATAATAGCCGAGCGCCCTTCCAGCTTGATGCGCGCCCCCATCCTAAGAAGCTCGGGAACGTGCTTGTAACGGTTGCTGTAGACGTAATCCGTCATCATGCTGATCCCTCTCGCTTGCGTAAGCAGGCTGGTCATCGGAGACTGGATGTCGGTTGCGAATCCGGGGTATACGAGCGCTTTCACATCGACGCTTTCGTACTCCGGCTGTCCTACGACGCGAATCGATTCGTCCATTTCGTAAATATGAACGCCCATTTCCTGAAGCTTGGCGGTAACCGCCTCGAGATGCTTCGGAATCACGTTGTCTACGACAACGTCTCCCCGCGTTGCGGCAGCCGCAATCATATAAGTAGCCGCTTGAATGCGATCCGGAATGATGGAATGGCGGCAGCCGTGAAGCGAATCGACTCCCTCGATCCGAATCGTTTCCGTTCCGGCGCCTTTGATTTTGGCCCCCATTGCGTTAAGAAGCGTGGCGACATCAATTATTTCAGGCTCTTTGGCCGCATTTTCAATGATCGTAGCGCCTTTGGCACGAGAGGCCGCAAGCATAATATTAATCGTCGCGCCTACGCTGACGACGTCCAAATAAATTTTGGCTCCTTGGAGCCTCTTGGCGCGAATATGGATAGCGCCGTATTCGTTGCTCACTTCCGCACCCAGCGCTTCAAAGCCTTTGATGTGCTGATCGATCGGCCGCGGTTCAAAGTTGCAGCCGCCCGGCAGACCGATGACCGCTTCGCCGAACCGGCCCAGCAGCGCACCCATCATATAGTATGACGCTCTCAGCTTCTTTACGTTGCCGTTAGGCATCGCAATCGGCCGAAGCGAGGTAGGATCGATTTTCATTTGATCGCCTTGACGTTCAATAACCGCTCCAAGCTCCGTAAGCAGCTCGGTATAAATGTTTACGTCGCTAAGCTCCGGCAAATTATCCAGAATGACGGGCGACTCCGCCAATATAGCCGCAGGAATCAGCGCAATTGCGCTATTTTTGGCGCCGCTGATCGGAACCGTGCCCCGCAGCGGTCTTCCTCCTGCTATCATCAACTTCTCACTCACACTACGAATCCCCCTACTGCATCTGCATGTTCTCCAGTCTTCGGCAGGCACCGCAGTGCCGGCCTGCAGCCGTCTATCAAGGATCGAGATGCAGCCGCCAACAACCTAGCAAACTAGCACGTCTCATCCGTTAAGTAAACGCAGCGAAAAACTCCGAAGGGCGCGCCAAAACGTTTATCCGACACGTCCTTCGGGCGGCCGCGGACTGAAATTTGCTTAAACCCTACTAAAGATATGCCTTATAGCGGCCTTCACTTAAAGTGCCGGCATCTCCATGGAAAAATAATCAAAGGAAGAGCATTGCTTTTGACGGCAATGCCTTCCCTTTGATTATATGCCAGACGTCTTCCTATAAGACGACGTCTCCGTACATTTTGAAATTACGCTTGGTTTGCGCTTCCGAACAATTCGATTTTGGATTTGACGACCTCGACCATCGCTTGACGGGCTGGCGTGAGGTATTTGCGGGGATCGTATACTTTCGCGTCTTTAGCGAGCGCTTCGCGGATCGCTTCCGTGCAGGCAACTTGATTTTCCGTGTTGACGTTGATTTTGCCCACGCCTGCAAGAATCGATTTGCGGATCATTTCGTCCGGTACGCCCGAACCGCCGTGAAGCACAACCGGAACCGGAATCGCGCTCGACACTTTCTCGATAATGTCGAAATGGATGTTCGGTTCGCCGGCATACATGCCGTGCGCCGTTCCTACTGCGATCGCCAAACAGTCAACGCCCGTTTCTTCATAGAAACGAATCGCTTCCTCCGGCTTAGCCAAATTTGCATTCTCTTCGTCAACGCTGATGTCGTCCTCAACGCCGCCGATCGTTCCGAGCTCGCCCTCGACGGAAACGCCCATTGCACGCGCCGCCTTCACGACTTCTTTCGTCAAACGAATGTTGTCCTCGAAGGAATGATGAGACCCGTCGAACATAACCGAACTGAAGCCTGCGCGGATACATTTCATAGCCACTTCAAACGTGCTGCCGTGGTCGAGATGAAGCGCAATCGGAAGGCCGCTTTGCTTAGCCGCCGCTTCCGCGATCGCTACTGTATATTCAATGCCCATATACTTCAGCGCGCCTTCGCTTACTCCAAAAATAAACGGGGAGTTCAGCTCTTTCGCCGCCTGGGTAATGGCCTGTGCGAATTCCAGATTGTTCATATTGAATTGACCGACCGCAAATTTGTTGGCTTTCGCCTTTGGCAAAAATTCGTTCATTGAAACGAGTGGCATAAAACGTCCTCCTTAAGGTTTTGCGTAAGCAACGGTCCTGCAGACTCCTTCGACGCGCGATTGAACGGCGATCATCCGTGTCTCGTCCTGTAGCTGTAGTTTCGGTTTACGAGCTTTTCGAAATTACAGAAATGCATACGCTCTTTGTTTTCGTCTGATGTATTATAACACATGTCCCGTTAAATGATAACCAAGCTTCCATGACCCGCATTCCCATGCGGCGGCCGCACCTTCACGAGACTTGAGACTGATAAACAAATAAAAATGATCCTTTTGCAAGGATCATACGGCGTAACCCGGAGAAGGGCTGTTCAACTGGTTGTTTACGGCAATCCGCATTTCGTCGATATCGAACGGCTTCGTAAAATGCATCAGCGCCCCCAGCTCGGTCGCTTCCCGGATCATATCGAGCTCTCCATAGGCGGTCATCATGATTACTTTGATCGCTGGGTTGATTCTCTTGATGTGCTTCAAGATGTCGAGACCGTCCATCCCCGGGATTTTCATGTCCAGCAAAACCAGGTCGGGCGTCTCCGTCTTTACAATTTCGAGTGCGAGTTTCCCGTTTGATGCTTGAAACGTCCGGTAGCCTTCGGATCCAAACACTTCCATCAGCAATACCCGGATGCCATTCTGGTCGTCAACGATCAGTATTTTTTTCTTAACCAAAACGTATACCCTCCTCGAACGGAATGGCTGACTTGTCGGCCCATCCACATTGAGTATATAGTTTCGCTAAAAAAAACGAGAATCCTTCTCGGCCGCAAAAAGAAATTGAAGAGTTTTACAAAAAAGTGAGCAATGACCGGAAATCGAAACAGCCGCTCCGGAACAGCAAGCGGTAATTTGCTGTTTCGAAACGGCTGAAAAGGGATATAGAACGGTTATTGCTGCTGCAGAAGCGCTGCTTTCACGAATTCGCGGAACAGCGGCTGCGGACGGTTCGGACGGGACGTAAATTCCGGATGGAATTGTACGGCCAGGAACCACGGATGCTCCGGCATCTCGATGATTTCGACGAGACGGCCATCCGGAGACGTTCCGGTAATTTTCAGGCCGGCCGCCTCGATAGCTTCGCGGTACTCGTTGTTGAACTCGTACCGGTGACGATGACGCTCGTACACGAGCTCGTCCTCGTAGCACTGCATGGCAAGCGTTCCTTCCCCGATTTTGCAAGGGTAAAGGCCCAAACGCATCGTGCCGCCCAAATCCTCGATATCTTTCTGCTCGGGGAGCAGGTCGATGATCGGATATGGCGTCGTCGGGTTGATCTCCGAACTGTTCGCACCCTCAAGCCGAACTACGTTGCGCGCATATTCGATGACGGCTACCTGCATGCCGAGGCAAATGCCGAAGAACGGAATTTTTTGCTCGCGGGCATAGCGGATCGCCATGATTTTGCCTTCGATTCCGCGATCGCCGAAGCCCCCCGGCACGAGAATGCCTTGTACGCCGCCAAGCAGCTCGTCCACATTATTCTCATAAATATCCTCGGCGTTCACCCAGCGGATGTTTACCTCGGTATTGCTCGCGAAGCCCGCATGCGACAAGGCCTCGACAATGCTCAAATAAGCGTCGTGAAGCGCCACGTACTTGCCCACGATGGCAATTTCGGTTTTGTGCTGAAGCTGCTTGATCCGCTGCACCATGCTCTCCCAGCCCGTCATATCGGGCGGGTTGGTCGTCAGCTTCAAATGATTGACAACGATATCATCAAGCCCCTGCTCGCGCAGCGCAAGCGGAACGTCGTACAACGTTTCGGCGTCCAGACACTCCACCACTGCGTTCGGGTCGATGTCGCAGAAAAGCGCCATTTTACGTTTCAGATCTTCGGACAACGGATGCTCCGAACGGCAGACGATGACATTCGGTTGAATGCCGATGCTGCGCAGCTCCTTGACGCTATGCTGGGTCGGCTTCGTTTTGACTTCGCCCGCCGCTTTAATATAAGGAATAAGCGTCACGTGAATATACATGACGTTGTCGCGCCCGATATCGCTCTTGATTTGACGGATAGCCTCCAGGAACGGCAAGCTCTCGATATCGCCGACCGTACCGCCGATCTCGGTAATGACCACATCGGACTGCGCTTCGCGGCCTGCGCGGAACACGCGGTCCTTAATTTCGTTCGTAATGTGAGGAATGACCTGTACCGTTCCGCCCAAATATTCGCCGCGGCGTTCTTTGGTAATGACGGAAGAATAAATTTTGCCGGTCGTGACGTTGCTGTTCTTCGTCAAATTGATATCGATGAAACGTTCGTAATGGCCGAGGTCAAGATCGGTCTCCGCGCCGTCGTCCGTTACGAACACTTCGCCATGCTGATAAGGACTCATCGTCCCCGGGTCCACGTTAATGTAAGGATCGAATTTCTGAATCGTCACCTTGAGTCCCCTGTTTTTAAGCAGCCGTCCAAGCGATGCCGCCGTTATCCCCTTGCCGAGCGAGGAAACGACACCGCCTGTCACAAAGATGTACTTGGTCATTATGGTACCCCCCGAAAAAATAGAAAAAAGTGACACCCGTGAGTCACGGGGCACTTTCAACGTTATCGCTATTATGAACCGTTGCACGTTTAGCCCATGCAATAGTTTACTCTGTACGAGTTACGCTGTCAAGTCGAGCGAACCGGCAAAGCTGGACTCGGCAATTCCCCGTCGCCCGCTGCCATCCCGAGATCTTGAAACGCACTGACAGAAAAATAACCCCACAATTGACTCGCGGCCTTCGAAGCCTGTTCCTATTCCTTTGCGGGGAGCCCTGAAACAGGGATAAACGCCTTTCAGCGTCCTATGGCGCCAGACGTTTACCGAGAAGTCGAACAATCATTTATGAGACTTTAAAGAAAAGGCGGTAAAAACCGCCCCTTACTTTTTGCCGTCTTCTTCGTCGTCGTCGCCATCCTCGTCGTCGAAGTCGTCTTCCTCTTCTTCGCCTTCTTCGATCGCATCGATCTCTTCGTCGATCTCTTCGGCTTCTTCTTCGACCTCTTCGCCGAACAGGTCGTCTTCCTCTTCTTCCTCTTCGCCGACGTCGTCGCGCTCCGTATCGAAAGCGTCGAAGTCCTCTTCGTCGGCTGTATAGGTTTCTTCCTCTTCGGTGTAATCCTCTTCGTCGAGATCGTCGTCTTCGTCGTTGATGATTCGCGGACGCTTCGCGCTGCCCATCTCGTCGGATTTATTATCAACCGGATACCAACGTTTGAGTCCCCATAGGTTGCTGCCTACGCAAGCAAATCTGCCATCCACATTAATCTCCGTGTACAGCTGCGCAATAACCTGCATCACTTGGTCATCGGAAAAACCTTTGATTTTTGCGATTTCCATCATCAGGTCGCGGTAATAAAACGGCGTGTTGGCAGCCTTCAGCACCTCGAACGCAAGGTCGACCATCGGAAGTTCCTTGGCTTGCGTTGCAGGAATTTTGAGCGTGTATTCGCTACTCAATCGGTTCACGTCCCTTCCCTATTCACTACAGGCAGCGGCGCGGAATACCAAGCGTATGCCGTCCGCCACCGTTATCGTTCGTATCAAGCTTTCGCTAGTTCATCCTCTAGTAAACCCTATTTTATACAAAAATGCAACTGGCTCTCGAACCCGGGACAAGGGAGTGCCGGAAGACGGACAAAAATAAGCGAAGGCCATGATCGCCTCCGCTTCGTGACTGTATCCTTGTTGATGGTGATCGGCCACTCACCACCTCGTCCCAGTAGCAAGAGTTCCGAATTCAACCCTCAAAACCATCCTATGTGGAAAATAGCCCGTTGACACGGCCCGGCGTCTAATTATTTTCATGCAGGCTCCCATCTCAATCCAGTTCGGCGACCTGTACATATGATAACTCCATAATTGAAATCATTGCGGCAAGGGGGAAATTCCCGTGAGTGACGCCCGCCTGTTCCAAACGCTTCATGAGGAGATCCAGGTCCCGAACGATTCCGACCGCAGAGCCATCATCCGGTTCAAGTCCCGCGATGATTTCACCCGTTGGCTGAGGCTGCGCGAGAAGCTCATCCCCGACCTCCCCCGCTTGGCGTACGTACGGCCGCTTGCGATGATTCACGCTTTTTCTTGTCCGCTCCCATGCGCCGAAACAGGCGCTGCTTTCCCCGCCGTCGCCGGCATCGAATGGGATCGCAAGGAAGCGGCTGTGCATGGCTTGCCCGATATCAGACGGTCGGCCACGATCAAGCCGTCGGGCGACAGCCCTTATATTCCATGGGGAGTCAGCCATATCAAAGCTCCTCAAACCTGGAGCCGGACAACCGGTAACCGTGTCCGCGTAGCCGTTATCGACACCGGCATCGACTACAATCACCCCGATCTCCAGCATGCCGTCGAGAATGGCATCAACCTCATCAACCGGCATTCCTTGCCCGTTGACGATAACGGCCATGGCACACATATCGCCGGCACGATCGCCGCTTACGCCCAGAACGGCATTACCGGCGTCGCCCCGCAAGCGTCCATCCACCCGGTCAAAGCTTTTGACGAGGACGGAACGGCTTACGTTTCCGACATTATATACGGGATCTACTGGTGCTTGCGCAATCGGATCGATGTCGTCAATATGAGCTTCGGCATGAAGCACCACAGCCGTGCGCTCGAAGACGCCGTACGTACCGCTTATTATTCCGGCATGATCATCGTGGCGTCCTCCGGCAACGACGGCCGCACGTCCCGCATCGATTATCCGGCCCGGTTCCCGCATACGCTGTCCGTCGGCGCTACGAACAAAAAAAGCCAGATCGCATCCTTCAGCAATAAAAGCAAATATATCGACATCTACGCGCCCGGCGAAAAGATCGTGTCGACCTGGCTCCGCGGCGAGTACCAGGAATTAAGCGGCACCTCGATGGCCACATCGCACGTATCGGGCGTCGTCGCCCTGCTCTTGTCCGCCAACCGCAAGCTGACGCCGCGCAAAATAAAGTCGATCATACGGCGAAACGCGTCGCGAATGACGTCCAAACGTCTCTCGTCCGACACGGGAGAGCTAAACGCCTACCGAAGCGTAAAATCGTCCCTTTAAACCGAGCGCCGGATAAGTCCGAGGCCGGTTTTTCCGGTTTCGCCGGATTTCTGGCCGCTCTTACGCTTCGAAAAGCGTCATCGTAAGCTTATAACGGCCGGCATGGTCGCCGCTCACGTATAGATCGTAGCTCCATTTCACGCTCGCCGGCGTTCCATCCAGATCCACCTGCAGCCGCTCCGTCTCCGTATGCAGCTCCATCATGCCTTGCGCGGTCTCGTAATAGCCGCGAAGCCGTTCCGACATCACGAACGTTTGCTCCGAGCGCGTATCGCCATGCCGAATGATCCGGATTTGCTTATGGTCAATCTTGACCGTCGTGACCGTTCGACCGAGTTCGCTTTCCTTTTCGTTATAGCGCAAAAAAACGCTCCCGGCTTTATCGTAACGGTCCGCCTTCACCCTCTGCTCGATCCGTTCGCCTCCGCTCTCGCTTACGATGAGAAGCTCTACCTGCCGTTTGTCTGTCATTACCGTTAACCGCCTTCCTCTTACCCGGCTTCCGTCATCCGGCCGCCCCTTGAATGGTTTCAAGTGTAGCGGAAGACTTGCCGCTTTTCAATGAATTCCGCTGAAATCCTGCCACCCGCTCCAAGGGACATGCTATAATACATAGCAAGGAAAAACGGCTTCGCCGTCTTTTGACGGCGCGTTTACCGAGAAGTCGAACCATCAGCATAGGATATACTTTCCGATATTTCAAAAGAAATGCCAGGCAAGGAGAAGCAAATGAACCGTAACACCTTCCCGCTGTTGACCGGCGCCGAGCGCAAGCTCCCGTTGTTCGTGACCAGCGTCGGCGGCTGGTACAACCAGGAGCGAATGCTCCGGGAAACCGGCTTTCCGGATTACCAATGGATTCAGACGCTGGGCGGCGAAGGCGTCCTGCATACCGATCACATGACCGCCGGCCTATCCAAAGGCCAAGGCATGCTGCTTATTCCGCACGAGCGCCACGAGTATTACGCGACCAAAGAGCCCTGGGAGGTCATGTGGGTGTCGTTCAACGGAAGCATGGCCAAAGAGCTGCTTGCTTCCTTGAGTTTTACGCATTCGCAAACGCTCTATGTGTCGCATCCCGACACGATTCTCAAAAAAATGCACGCCGCCCTCTCGCTGCTGGACGCGCATACGTCGCTCACCGGTTTCGAATGCTCCAGCCTCATGTATCAGATGCTGCTCGATCTTCACACTTACGCCTCCCCGCTCGAGGTCCGGACGAAACGGCAGCATTACGAGCAGCTATTTCCCGTGCTCAGCTATATCGAGAAGAACTTCCGGCAGCCGATATCGCTTGAAATGATCGCATCCCGGCTGCAATTGTCACCCCAATATACCTGCCACTTGTTCCAGCAGACGCTCGGCATGCGACCGTTCGAATATATCAACAAATTCCGCTTAAGCAAGGCGAAGGAGCTGCTGCTTGCCCAAATGGCGATGGACGTCAAAGAAGTCGCGCAGCATGTCGGGTATGAGCATGCCAGCTATTTTATCAAGCTGTTCAAACGGGAGGAAGGCGTCACGCCAAGCGCATTCCGCCGCATTCACCGCTAAAAGGCATGCAAGTTGGCTGAACGCTCTGGCCGACGGAAAAAGCGCCTGTCGCTGCTTCGATAAGCAGCGACAGGCGCTTTTTGGGTAATGGGAAATATCGCTTACTTGACCAGGTTACGTACAAAGCGCGGGAGCGCGAATGCCGCTTTATGCAGCTCCGGCGTGTAGTATTTCGTTTCGAGCTCCGGAATGGATGCTTCGTCCACTTGCAGCGGATCATGCGTTTTGCTGCCCATCGTGAACGTCCACAGGCCGCTTGGGTAAGTCGGGATGTTCGCCACATAAACGCGTACGATCGGGAAAATTTCTTTTACGTCGCGGTTCACGGTTTGGATCAAGTCCGCCTTGAACCACGGGTTGTCGGTTTGCGCAACGAAAATACCGTCTTCTTTAAGCGCTTCGTAAATGCCTTGATAGAACCCTTTGGAGAACAGCTCCACGGCTGGGCCTACCGGCTCGGTCGAATCGACCATGATGACGTCATACGTATTTTTATGGTCGTGAATGTGCATGTAACCGTCGTTAACGATGACTTCCACGCGCGGGTTATCCAGCTCGCCGGCAATTTCCGGCAAAAATTTCTTGGAATACTCGATCACTTTACCGTCGATTTCGACAAGAACCGCTTTTTTCACTTTAGGATGCTTCAGCACTTCGCGGATCACGCCGCCGTCGCCGCCGCCGACCACAAGAACGTATTCCGGGTTCGGGTGCGTAACAAGCGCAGGGTGGGCCACCATCTCGTGATAAACGAACTCGTCTTTTACCGTCGTCATGACCATGCCGTCAAGCACGAGCATCCGCCCGAACTCTTCCGTTTCGATCATCGCAAGATCCTGGAAATCCGTTTTCTCCGTCACCAGCGTTTGGCGAATTTTCGCCGTAATGCCGAACGTTTCCGTTTGTTTCTCCGTGTACCACAATTCCATCGTCCGCACCTCGTTTTCCAATGTATTTGTTGTCCGCGGCCGGGATTGGCCGATGGCCGTTATGCCGCAGAACCGTCATGCTTGCTCGTTGCCTCTTCACACCGGCTATCCGAAATCAAATAGGAAACCACCATTTGTATTATAGTAAATCACGTCAAAAAAGCAATATCGCCAAGCCTCTTCACAAAATATTTACTATTTTGGACGAACATGCGGTATAGCCGCGCAGCTCCGTTTCCATACTGGTAAAGAACCCCACAATGCGACGAACTCCAGTGCAGCGTATTCCGACTAACGTGCGGGGGAGCCCCGAAACCATAAAACATAAAGACAAAACCCGCATAGTGACGAGCAATCAGCGGAGAGGAGGCAGTCCCATGGCTACCAAAGACGAACCGAGAGCCAAGCGGCAAGCGAACGGCAGCGGTACCGCTAACGCTAACGCATCAAGAAGCGGAGGAAACGGCGGAAACGGAACAAAAGGCTCACGCCGTCCCCGCGGTAAATGGAAATCCGCATTTTCCTTTCTATTCTCCTGCTTTGTCATCGGCGGGTTCGGCATCCTGCTGGGACTGCTGTACCTTCGCTCCCAGGCGCTGCCTGCGGTAAGCGTCAGTCAAACGTCGCAGATCTATGATGCGCAGGGCAAACTCATCGGCGCCATGAACGGCGGGGAAAACCGCCAGGTCATCGCTCTCAAGGACGTGTCGTCAAACTTTTTGAAGGCGATTCTTGCGGTGGAGGACCACCGGTTCTACGAGCATGTCGGCTTCGATCCGAAAGGGATGGCGCGCGCTGCGGTGACCAACCTCAAGACGCTGTCGAAGGAGCAAGGAGCCAGCACGATCACGCAGCAGCTTGCGCGCAACCTGTATTTGAACCACGACCGGACTTGGTCCCGTAAATTCAAAGAGCTGATGTTTGCCGTCCAGCTCGAAATGCAGCTGAGCAAGGATCAGATATTGGAGCAGTATGTCAATCAGATTTACTTCGGCCATTCCACTTACGGCGTGCAAGCGGCAGCCCAAATGTTTTACGGCAAAGACGCCAAAGATCTCGATCTGGCGGAGGCCGCTCTGTTGGCAGGCGTACCGAAGGGGCCGAAGTATTATTCGCCGTATTTGGACATGGACAACGCGAAGCAGCGGCAAAAAATCATTTTGGACGCGATGGCCGGCTACGGCGACATAACGTCGGCGCAAGCGAATGCGGCTTATGCCGAGCAGCTGACCATCGTCCCGCGCAAAACGGAACAGCCTACGGAGGCGCCCTATTTTCGCGATTACATCCGCACGCTTGTTACGCAGAAATACGATATCGACGAGAAAACGTTCGATTCCGGCGGCATCAAGATTTTCACGACACTCGATCTGAATGCGCAGAAGGCTGCCGAAGAAGCGATCGCCAAGCAGCTCGACAATACGAGCGGGCTGCAGGCCGCGCTGGTAGCGATCGATCCGCGCAACGGATATATCAAGGCGATGGTCGGCGGCAAAAATTATAACGAGAACCAGTTCAACCGCGTGTTCGCGAACAGCCGTCAGCCCGGCTCGGCCTTCAAGGCGATCGTTTATTTAGCCGCCCTGCAGAATGGGTTCACGCCGGTTTCCCGGTATAAAAGCGAGCCGACCTCCTTCCCGTACGACAACAACAGGCAGACGTATACGCCCAACAACTTCGGCAACAAGTTCTTCGGCGAAATCGATATGCGGACGGCCATTTCGAAATCGGACAACAT
Organism: Paenibacillus litoralis; assembly: GCF_046244365.1. Classification (NCBI taxonomy): domain Bacteria; kingdom Bacillati; phylum Bacillota; class Bacilli; order Caryophanales; family Paenibacillaceae; genus Paenibacillus; species Paenibacillus litoralis. The sequence goes on from NZ_CP176395.1 coordinate 8,494,064, forward strand.
TTATGCCGTGCATACGCTGATGGACGTCGGGCCGGACAAGGTGATCGAGATGGCGCGCAAAATGGGCATCACTAGCCCGCTCGAAGCGGTTCCATCCCTTGCGCTCGGCACGTCGCCGGTCAGTCCGTTCGAGATGGCTTCCGCTTTCGGGACGATCGCCAATCAGGGCATCCGCGTCGAGCCGACCGCCATTCTGCGCATCGAGGATTCGCGCGGCCGCCTGCTCATTCAGACGTCGCCGAGCGAGCAGCGCGTATCCGCTCCGGCCTACACGTACGTGCTGACCGGCCTGATGGAGAGCGTCTTCGAGGAAGGCGGGACAGGCTTCCGCGTTTCCGACGTCATGAAGCGGCCGGTGGCCGGCAAGTCCGGGACGACGGACAGCGACGCTTGGATGGTCGGCTTTACGCCCGAGCTGTCGACCGCGGTATGGGTCGGCTACGACCGCGACCGCAACATCAGTACGCTCGAGCAGTACAAGGCGGCTCCGATATTCGCGGAATTTACGGAACGGACGCTCGAGGCGATCCCGCCGAAGCTGTTCCCGATGCCCGACGGCGTAACCAATACGTATATCGACCCGGTCACCGGGAAGCTGGCCAACGACGCCTGCCCGAACTCCCGCCTGGAAACGTTCGTTACCGGCACGGAGCCGACGGAATATTGCGCCGAATCGAAGACGGGCAGCCAGCCGGAGCCGCCGGACGGAGGCAAGCAGAAGAAGTCGTGGTGGAACGATCTGAAGCGTTGGTGGAATGAGTGACGGAACTCGTCGCGTAATCATGCAACCTATCGGCATCGAGAGGATTGTCCCTTCTTTCATTAAAAAGGGCGGTCCTCTTTGGCGTCTATTGTGGTTTCCACTATTCCCTTTGAAGTTCAACCGCTAAATAGAAAACGAATCCTTCCTCCCCGAAGCGCGTATTATGCTTAAGGACAATTCAGAGAGGATGAGCCGGATGGACAATCTTCAATCGGCGGCATTGCCGGAGACACGGGAAGCCTTGCAGAAGGAGCTGCAAGCGGTTGAAGCGTGGGAGCGAGACCAAAAGGATTTGTGGTTTTGGGAAAAGCTCGGCCGTTTGCCGTTCATGCTTCTGGACAAGGTGACACCGAAATTTCTGCAGGACAAAATCGGTCAGGCGATCGACGAGGTCGGCAGCTATGTCCAGACGGGCGGGCAATATTTAATTTCCGAGCGGACCGTGCTCCAGGAACTGAGCAGCCGGAGCGCACAAGCTGCGGGGGTGCAGCGCGTAGATACGGTCGAGGAAGCGTCCAGGCTGCCCCTGTCCGTCATGGACGCCGGAGCCGACGAGTTTGCCGGGGCGCGCGCGAAGCTTGCCGCCGTGCAAGGGGCCACCACGGGAATCGGCGGTATTTTTACACTGGCGATCGACATCCCGGCGCTGCTCGGTCTATCGCTGAAGGTGCTCCAGGAAATCGCGCTGTGCTATGGCTATAACCCGAAGGATCAGAAGGAACGGATGTTCGTCGTCCTTTGTCTCCAATTCGCTTCCTCGGATATTGTCGGAAAACGGGCGATTCTGGAGAAGCTGGCTTCATTCGACAGCGAACAAAAGCAGCATCAAGCATTCGCGCAGCTGCAAGGCTGGCGTGAGGTTGTGGCGACATATAGAGACAATTTCGGCTGGAAAAAGCTGTTCCAGATGGTGCCGATCGCCGGCATGCTGTTCGGCGCCTTCCTAAATAAAGGCACGCTGCAGGACGTTGCGGAGGCGGGCAAAATGCTATACCGCAAACGCCGCATCATGGCGCGTTTGAACGAAGAAACGGCGTAGAAGTTTCCGCTGCAAGAACGCAAAAAAGCAGACGCGAGGTCTGCTTTTTTGCTGTCCTAGTATATTGCTTCAATATACTTCACCTAGTATACATCGACCTCAGAACGCTTCACAACTACTGACACAGAATCGCCACATTTGCCGGCGGGGCTGTTCGACCGGCCGATTTTCCGAGAAACTGGTTGGTTCTACCCGGGGAGTTTTTAGTGTATGGCGCTGCGCGGGTTTATGATCGGATATTTGCCCCCAACCCATCCGCCCATAAGCAAAAACCTCCGTATGGCAAGGAGCTTTCCGGATAGACGATCGGATCGGATATAAACGCACATTTTGGCCGCAGCGTACATTCATCCAAGCCATAGCCGGATATCCCCATACTATAGGGGTGTAAAGATTCACTACTTGCACGACTCCAGCCAGCACGCTACCCGAGCTCGGTATGTACCATCCGTTAGCGAAAGGGGGTGGAACCGAATGAATCAACGAATCGACAAACGAACGGTAAACCAGATGATCGGAAAACACATTTATGCCGTCAGAAAAGACGGATCGACCGTTTCCGGCAAACTCGTCCGCCTGAGCGGCAATCGGCTTGTCCTCAAAGCGCACGACGATAATAAAGTAAGAACAAGCGCGATTATCCCCCTCGTCCTATTCGATCTGCTCGCCATCGGCACGCTGGGCGCCTGGGGCGGCGGGTTTGGCGGCGGCTGCGGCATAGGAGGTTGCGGCCCGTATGCCGGACAGGGACCGGGCTTTGACCCTTACGCAGCCGGACCGGTCGGTTATCCGGGACCCGGACAATACCCGCAACCTGGACCGTATCCAGGACCCGGAGCAGGCGGCGGAGGCTATTTCTGGTAGGCAACGCGCAAGGCGGACTCCAGGTTCGCTGCCCGCAAGCAAACCCGTAGCCGCATAAGGAAAACTCACCCTTGCTATTGTCTGGAGAAAGGCCCGGCATTTCCTGTCCGGGCCTTAGGGCATTAACAGAATGATCAAGGGATTGGGCTGTTTTCCTTGCTTTACCGCCCTTTCTACAGCAGGAAAATCCCGGCATACGGCCAATCGCAGCTGTGCTATAATGATGTCTTGATAGCCCTACCAACTACAAGGATAAACGCCTGCCGGCGTCTTATGACGCCGTGCGTTTACCGGAGAAATATAAGCGCTTATCGTGTGAAACATATAAATTCATATATTTTAAGAAACGGGTGAACCCCTTGTCGCCAGAGCTTCGCAAAATGTTGATCATGAACTTCGTTTCGGCGATTATTTTCATCTATATCGGCATTTTCGTTAACTTGTACATATGGGAAGCGAACAAGAGCATTTTCGAAGTATCCTGGTACAACTTGGTTTTGTTCACCTGCTGGGGCATATCTTATGCGCTCGGAGCCAATTTGCTTTGGCGGTATACGATTCGGCTGCTCCTCGCGCTATCGGCAGGCTGCGGAGCGATCGCCTTCCTCCTGCTCACTTACCTGACGCTGGACAATCGTCTGATCTGGATAGCGCTAATCGGCCTGCCGGTCGGCTTTATGTGGGGCTTCTTCGCATCGGCTCAGAACTTGAGTATCGCCTTCTTCGGCAAAGGCAACGATGTTGCGGTCTATTTCGCTACGGCGAGCATCATCTCGCAGACGCTGTCTATGCTCGTACCGATACTATCCGCGCAGGTCATCGAATGGTTCGGCTACGGGGGCTCGTTTACGATGATGTTCGCCTTCCTTATCGTCATGCTGGCCTATTCCTCCCTCATGCCGCGCCTATCGCTGCCGGCCGCAAGCATTGCCGAAGGCGGGTTCTGGCTGCAGATGAAAGCAAGCCGCGTATTCTGGGAGCCCGGCTCGAAATGGCTCGTATTGGCGATTTTGGTAGCCGGCATTTTTCTGCAATTCCAAAACCTGTTCGCTCTGCTGTTCACCTTCACCGTAACGCAAAGCAAGCTCTTGATTGCCTTGCTTAACGCACTGTATACCATTTCCTCCCTGCTGGGACTGCTTATGTACAAACGGATCAAATGGAGCGAAAACACCTTCCTGTGGATCGGCGTATCGCTTCTGTCGGCCGGGTTCCTGATGGCCATGTTCCCGCTGAAACCGGTGCTGATCGCCTCTAATCTGCTCACCACGCTCGGCATGTTTTTCTTCGGCACGGTGTGGAACGCGCAGCAGTTCCGTTGTATCCGGCACTACACCCCGGGACGTCAGGCGACGTTCCTTGTTTGGCGGGAAGTTCTGCTCTGCGTGACGCGATGCCTAATGCTGGTAACCATACTCTCGTTGGACGATCTGAAAGGCGGCTTGTTTTACACCTTAATCGCGATTACGCTGGCCAGCCTGCTGTCCATCCCCGTGTTCCAAACCAAAGCCTCCAAGGAAGCGGCGCGCATCCAGCAGCCAAGCGGGATCGGTCCATCCCTGTAAGGATAAACGCCTACCGGCGTCTTTTGACGCTGGCGTTTACCGTAGGTGGAGAGCCGTATCCGAGGATATACTTTCCGATACACTAAACTTAAGAAAACCCCGGCTCAGACGGTATAAGCGTCTGAGCCGGGGTTTTCCTTTGCCGATCTGACTAACGCAGCGTGTGAAGAAACAAGGTAGCGTTCAAATAGCGGCGCGCAAGTGAATTGAAGAACGAGGTTTGCACGCTGACAAGCGCGATAACGAGCATGTTGCGCAGCGCCTCTTTTTGGTCGGAAGGCAATGCCGACATGGCATCGACATACGCATCGGTTTTTTGCCGGATCATCTGCTCCATGAGGATATCGTGATTGCGCAAGCTGCCCTTGTCATGACCGCGAACGTCCAGCAGCTGATCGTTGTTCTCGTCCAATTCTTCGAATAGCGAGGAATACGTCCAGAACAATTGGACCGGAAGCATCAGATCGTCGGTATCGTCTTCCGGGCTCCGGAAAATGATATGGAACATCTTGCGGATCGATTCGAAATCCAAGTTGGATTTGAGATCTTCGACGATAAACAGCATGGCCGCCTGCTCGATCGAATATTTTTTGCCGGCTTTCGGGGATCCCAAAAATTCTTTGAAGTCCCGTTTCACCCAGTTCTGAACCGACGTAATCGAGAAGTTCGTATATTCGATTTGATTGCCGAGCGAAACGATTTCCGATAGGGAAAAGCCGTCAACGCGCTGCTGCTTGATCATTTTCTCAAATACAGGCGGAAGTGCCGTCGACAGGAAAGCGAGCAGGGAACCCCCTTTGGCCATGTCGCCCTTATGGGTGCGGATCCAAGCTTCCTGCAATACGGCAAGCGGCGCCAACTCATGCTTGCCCTGCAAAGCTAGCAATAACGAAGCGGCTTCTCGCCGGGTTAACGTAAAGGTCTCCAACCGTACCACCTCTTGCACATACAAGTTCTTTTGAACTTATCATAAAACCGGAGCAGGCCGTTGTCAAAGGAGAATCTTACAGAAGCCAAGCTCGTTTGACGCAGAAGCAACGATAACAAGATCCCGCCAGCCGTCTTTCTCCTGGAAGACCGTGCGTTTGCCAAGAAATCGACCAATCCGCGGAGCCTTGGCTTTCTGAGATTTGCAAAACGGCGCCATACGAGCAAATGAGCACATATTCGACCCATATCGAACATTGCAGCTCAATTATTAAGGTCTTATAATGAGTTCATATGAACTTATCAAAAGAAAATACGCTTCACACAGAGGGAAGGTTGTTATGGCTTTAAATTTAGTGCTAGTTGCATTTCTTATCGTATTGACCGCTTTTTTCGTCGCTACGGAATTTGCCATCATTCGGCTTCGCTCCAGCCGGGTTGACCAGCTCGTCATGGAGGGCCGCAAGAACGCGATCGCCGTTCAGAAGGTAACAAGCAATTTGGACGGGTATTTGTCCGCCTGCCAGCTGGGTATTACGATCACCGCTCTCGGCTTGGGCTGGCTCGGGGAACCGACGGTCGAGAAAATTCTTCATCCGCTGTTTGCGACTTTGGGATTAAGCGATGACATCGGCAGCTTCTTGTCCTTCATCATTGCTTTCATTAGTATTACCTATCTTCACGTTGTACTCGGCGAGCTGGCGCCCAAGACGCTGGCTATTCAGAAAGCGGAAGCGATCAGCTTTTTGACGGCCAGGCCCATTATGATTTTCTATAAAATCATGTATCCTTTTATATGGGTGCTGAACGGCTCCGCAAACGCCTTGATCAAAGCTTTCGGTCTGAAGCCGGCCAAAGAAAGCGAGGAAGCCCACTCCGAGGAGGAAATCCGGATCATTTTATCGGAGAGCCTTGAGAGCGGTAAAATCAATACAACGGAGTACGGATATGTGAGCCGGATTTTCGCATTCGACGAGCTGCTGGCCCGGGAAATCATGATACCGCGTACGGATATGGTCTGCTTGTATACGGAAAACACGCTTGAGCAGAACCTCGCGATCATCAAGCAGGAGCAGTACACCCGTTTCCCCGTCGTTACCGGAAGCAAGGACAATATCGCAGGCTACATTAATACGAAGCAGTTTTTTCTGAGATACGACAACAATGCGGACTTCGACCTCCAATCCATCCTGCAGCCCGCCATCATGGTGCCTGATGTGACGCCGGTTAAGCAGCTGCTCAAACAGCTTCAGCACGAACAGGTCCATATTGCGATCTTGGTCGACGAATACGGCGGAACGGCCGGTCTCGTAACGATCGAGGACATTCTGGAGGAAATCGTGGGAGAAATCCGCGACGAGTTCGATGCTAACGAGCGGAAGGAAATCGAGCAGCTCGACGATCGGTTGGTTGTAGACGGTATGGCCATGCTGAGCGAAGTGAACGATTTGCTCAATGCCGACCTAGACAGCGAAGACATCGATTCGATCGGCGGATGGCTGTACAGCAAAGCGCCCGACTTGAAGGTCGGACAAAAATTCGAGTTCGGGGATCTCGTCTTCGTCGTTAAAGAGCGCGAGAAAAACCGGATTCGCAAAATCGAAGTGTTCCAACTGGCCGAACGGTAATTCCTCATGCTCCTTCATTAAATAGTAAGAACATGCCGCTGCCGGCCCACGTTCAAACGGAATAAGTACGCGCACACGCAAAAGGCTCCCTGGTCGGGGAGCCTTTTGTTCGCTTATCGTTTTCGGTTGAGCTCGAAGAGCGGCCTGCTGCAGAGTGCGTATGCGCCAGGTCCGTGCATAGCCGACGATAGGGACTTCCAACCTTTACAGAGCCTGCTGAGCCGCTTCCGAGCGCGCCCACCATTCGGCATTGTGTCCGGTCAGCGCCTGCTTGAGCGCCGCCTTCTCCGCGTCGTCAAGCCCTTCCACAAGGATTTGGCGTTTCATCGCCTTATCCATCCGGTTTACGTGATCGGCAAGAATTTTCCAGCCGCGCCGTGCCTCCGAGTCGATCAGCATTTCACATGCCGCCAGCCCCGCATAATAAGCGCCTTCCTCCGTCCGGTCGACCGCCACCCAAACGATCCAGCATTTGCGTCCGTTCGGTACGTCTTCCTTGTTGGGCGAAAACTTGATGCCCTTCTCGATCTTGCTCTTCGCATGAAGCGTGCCTTCGTCTAAATACGCTTCGCCGCCGTCGATAATGATGCCCGAAACGTTGCTAAGATCGATCGCCCCGGCGCCGAATCCTTTATGATTCACTTTGCTGCTGACGATATTCAAAGCGGGAAGCTTTTTCCCTTTGTCTTGTCCTTCCATCGTTCCCACCGTCCATTTTCGAGATATGTGACGCCCCAAAAAGCATTGTCCACTTTTTTCTCTATTTTAGCTAATATTTGTCCCAATGCAAACATATACATGCTGTAGATGCTTGTCAACGGGGTGAATAATCGTATGAAACCATTTCCAGCAAACCGATCCGTCCTGTGGATCGCCGCGGTTCTGCTCGTTTGCGGCCTGACGCTAACCGTGCACGCCCTGCTGTTTCCGAAACAGACGGGACAACCCATAGCGGTAACCTCCCTGAACGAGCCTAACGGAGGGAACGCCATCCCGCTTGAGCCGCCGAAAACCCCGGAGAAAAAGACAGAAACGCCGCTCAGCAACCGCATCGTCGAATACCACCTGTCCGCCGCCCTGCAGCCCGACACCAAAACGCTGCTCGGAGCGCAAACCGTCACCTGGGAAAATCCAGGAAAAAAGCCGGTTAGCGAGCTTTATTTTCACCTGTATCCGAATGCCTTCGAATCCAAAAAAACAACCTTCAACCGCGAATCGGGGGGCAAGCTGCGCGACACCGAAATGAGAGGCGACACGATCGGCTCCATGAGCATCCAGTCGATCATCAATCAGCAAGGCATGGACTTACTATCCCGCATCAGCTACGTACAGCCCGACGACGGCAACCCGAACGACCGCACCCTGATGAAGCTGGAGCTGCCGCAAACCGTCGGCCCTGGACAGAAGGTGACGCTAACGATGAAGTACACCGTCGACCTTCCTTATGTATATGCCCGAATGGGCTATGCCGACAACGATTTCTATATGATCGGCCAATGGTTCCCCAAGGTGGCCGTCTATGAGCCTGCCGGCACGCGAGGACGCGAGGAAGAAGGCTGGAACATTCATCAGTATCACGGCAATTCGGAGTTTTACGCGAACTTCGGCATTTTTGACGTCAAGCTTAAGGTCCCTTCCGCTTTCATGGTCGCCGCAACCGGCTTTCCGACCAAACCGGCCACTGAAGATAAGGGCTACAAAACGTATTCGTTCTATGCCGACGACGTGCATGACTTTGCCTGGGCGGCTTCCCCGAACTTCAAATATTACGAGGAGCCTTTCTCGAGCCCCGACCTGCCCGGCGTGAGAATTAAGCTGTATCTCGATCCGAAGCACGAGCCCTACAAAAACCGTTACATGCTGGCGGCCAAAAAAGCGCTCTCCCGCTATAGCGAATGGTACGGCACTTATCCGTACTCGACCCTTTCGATCGTCGTGCCTCCGGAAGGCGGAAACGGCGCGGGGGGCATGGAATATCCGAACTTGATCACCGCCTGGGGAGCCTCCGACGCCAAGCCGGATCTGGAGCTCGAGCGCGTCGTCGTTCATGAAATCGGTCATCAGTTCTTCTACGGCATGGTCGCCTCCAACGAGTTCGAGGAAGCTTGGCTGGACGAAGGCTTCACTTCCTACGCCGAAGACAAGCTGATGGAAAAGGAATACGGCGTAAGATCGAACCTGCCGCTCGAAGGCAGCTATATGACGGCCCCCGCTCCGCTGAAGAAAAATGCATGGGACTACGGCCCGCACGGCCAGTACGCCGATAATGTCTACACCCGTTCCAAGCTGGTGCTGAGCGCAATGGAGAAGGAAGTCGGGGCGAGCACGATGAACAAAATCATGCGTACTTACTTCAGCCGATGGAAATTCAAACATCCGTCGACGCAGGATTTTCAGAAAACAGTTGAAGACGTCACCAAACGCAAGTGGGACGACTTCTTCAATCAATACGTCTACGGCGGCATGATGATCGACTATTCCGTGGAGAGCATCCGTACCCGCAAAGCCGAGCAGCAAGGGCAAACCGTCTACGAGAGCGAAGTGCTGATCCGCAAGCGGGGCGCGCAGCATGACGCCGTGCCGATCCGCTTCCATTTTAGCGACGGCACGAAGCTCGACAAGACGTGGAACAGCGACGGCACCGAAACGCTGTATAAGCTCAGCCACAGCGCGCCGGTCGACTGGGTCATGATCGACCCCGACCGCAACCTTATTCTCGAGAACAAACACATGAACAACTTTATGAAAGCGGAAGTCGATCCGAAATGGAACGCGCGCTGGAACATCGGCGTCGACAAAATATTGGAGACCTTGTTCGGATGGGTCGCCTGGTGAGGTGAATCGGATGATTCGATACGTGAAGGAAGGCTGGACGGAGGCGTGGCGGCAGCCGTTCGTCCTGCTGACGATGTTTGTTTACCGGTTCGCTTGGGGCTTCGCGCTCTTCTCCCTCGCCCGTTCCGTCGTGCTGCCCCTTCTGCACCGGTACCCGGGCAAGACGATTTCGGAGTCGCAGGTTCAGCTGTTCTATGCGGAGGGGCAATTTCAGCTGCTCAAAACGGACATCGCCCACTCCTACCTTTGGCTGCTGCTCGGTCTGCTTATTGCCCGCATGGCGCTTACGCCTCTGCTGAACGCCGCCGTCTACTATTCGATCGCCCGACCTGAAGAAAATGCCGGCTACCGTTTTTTTAAAGGGATCAAGAAGCTTGGCTTGCCGTTTATCGGCTACTATACGCTGCGCATAGCGCTGACGCTCGGTCCTCTTGCTTTGCTCCTTCCGAAGGTCAAAGGCATCGTGGCGCACGGCGGCAGCTATGAAGGGATTCTGAAGGAACTGCTGCCGTATGGAGTCGCCGCCTTTCTGTACGGCGCTTTGATTCATCTTTTGTTCGTCTTCCTCCAGCTTGGCCGGGCCGAGGAGCGCCCGATGGGAGCGTCGCTCGGCACCCTGTTCCGCTCCTTTCTCCTAATGATCGGCGTAGCCCTTGTATTGTTTCTCATCACTTTGCTCATCTCCAGCATCGTCGTCTTCGCATCGCTCATGTGGGCCGGACTATGGGCGCTCATCCTGTACCAGGTTTATAGGTTCGTACAGACGCTGTTCGATCTGTGGGGAATCACCTCCCAGCATCGGCTGTACGTGGAGAAAAGCGACTATTGAACGATCCCCGTGACCGCAAGCGCAAAGAATGAATAAAACCTCCAAACCGCCGAGAATGAATGCGGGCTTGGAGGTTTTTTCAGCATGCAGCCGGGTTTATTTACGGTATAGAAAATAGTTGACCTCAAGCGGCACTTCGATCGACACGAACCGCAGCGACGCGCTTCCGCTTGCCTCAAAGCGGAATGAAGATTCCGCATTCGCAGCGGTCAAGACCGCGAAGTCTGCGTATTGCAAAGGCTCGGCCCGCAGCCCCGACTGCTCCTGTACGCCGCCTTCGCCCTCGACGACGAGCAGTGCGACGGCCCGGCCCTTAGGCACCTCGTACCTGTGCATGCTCCCCGGATCCAGCGTCACATCGAGCATGATCGGCGCCGTAATCAGCGAGACCGGGGCGCCTTCGCCGATGATCGTTTTCACCTTAACGCCATCCTCATTACGCGCCGGAAACTGCTCGTGCTCGAATTGACGGTAGGTCGGCTCCAGCTTATTCGCCTCAACGAGATTCGGCTCGAACCAAATCTGGAACAGCTCCGCATCCTTCTCCAGCTTCTCGGCGTGATGCACGCCGCTGCCCGCCTGCATCACTTGCGCGCCTCCGGCGGAAACCTGCTGCGAGTTCCCGAGGGAATCGCTGTGCACCCCCGTACCTTTGAGCACGTACGAAACGATTTCGAACCCCGAATGCGGATGGGGAGGGATTTCGAACGTTTCGTTCGCCTTAGCCCACGCCCAGTAAAACAGCGGTCCTACGCGCTTTACGGCCCCCTCTTCGCGAGGGAACGCGATCGGCTTGCGCTCGCTGATTTCTCCGTTTTGGCCGAACTGCCCTCTCCCCTGCTGCTCCGTTCCGTAAATCGTTACTCCCATTTTAAATTCCTCCTTTGATTAGGTTGTCCAATACGTCCGCTTATCCCGCAGGAAAGCCTCGTTTATGTTGCCAGTCAAAAAATCTCAAAATTAAGATAATGACGTTGCGGCGGGCACCAGTAAGCTACTTGTAAGTCTCCTGTGCCGCTTTGCCCAGCTTCTTGAGCAGCCGCACCGCTTGCTTCTTCTCTTCCGGGTTTAGCCCGCTTACCGCTTGCCGGATCGCCTCCGTATGCGACGGAAACAGCTCTTGTATGAGCTTACGGCCATTGTCCGTCAGCTCCGCATAAATGACGCGACGGTCATTCGGATAAGGAACCCGATTCAACAGCTTCTTTCTCACGAGCTTATCGACCACATACGTGATGTTTCCGCTCGAAATTAATATTTTCTCTCCGATCTGCTGAAGCGGCTGCGGTCCTTTATGATAAACCAGTTCAAGCACGCCGAATTCCGTCGGATTAAGACCGTGCCTGCGAATATGACGGGTTGAATGGGCTTCCGCCCAAATGTGCGCCCGGGACAGCACTATATACAGCTCGAGCGATTCGTCCTTCCCCTCGTCGACATGTGCCATTGCTTCTTCCCTCCGATCGACCAGCGCGATTGAATTATCTTAACATTAAGATAATCGAACGCTGCTATTTTGTCAAACGCTGCCGAGTATTCGGCTTTATCCGGCCGTTCGACAAAATTCTCGGTTATTTTTAAAAAAGATGATGTTTTTTTAAAGAAAACTTAAGAAACCGGCAGGATTTTCATCCCGGATAGCGAATTCATAACGTCGGCAAGAAAAAAAAGGAAAGATGCCGAATTCCCTGATCGGGAAACGGGGGAACCAATACTGGGTGAATTGATCTCGAAAGCAAGGGATCATAGGGTACCTTCAACCGAACCCTCAGCTAACCTCGTAGGCAACGGAAGGAGTTTCGTTTTGAAGAAAGCTGTCGTATTTGTCGTTAGTATCGTCATGTTTCTGAGCTTCATGGCAAGCAGCGTCTCTGCGGAAACCCCGCTGAACGAAGCAGTGGACGAATTGATTGGAACCCCTTACAAATATGCGGGGATGTCGGAAAAGGGCTTTGACTGCTCCGGCTTTACCAGCTATTTGTTCGCCAAGTTCAACATCGATCTGCCTCACAGCTCGAAGTCCCAAAACACGGAGGGCTTCTGGGTCGACAAGAAGGATCTCCGCGCAGGAGATCTGGTGTTCTTTAACACCGACGGCAAAGGGATTTCCCATGTCGGCGTCTACCTCGGGGATGGCATTTTCGCTCATTCCGCAACCGGAGACGGCGTCATCAAAACGAAATTGTCCGATTCGTATTACGCGAAGCGGTACGTTTCGGCCCGCCGCGTGATGTGGGACGATCTTTACAATCAGTTGACCACGGACGCGAAATAAGTAAAAGCAAGCGAAAGTATAAGTATTGCCTTATCCGAGTACATACTTATATGTCGCGAAAAAGACCTTCCGGACTCATGTCCGGGAGGTCTTTTTCCGTCCCCTATTTGGATCTTAGCCAGTTATACCGCTTGAATAACCGGCCAGTGCAGCTCGACGCCCTCGGCGGCGAGCAGCCGCTGGAAGTCGGCAAGCAAAGTCGCATCGTTGCGCACCTGGCGGGGCTCTACTTGATTAAGCATGCAGAACACGGCCAGATAGCCGGCTGCTTCCCCGATGTTCCATTCCACCGGATGAAGCCGGTAGCATCCGTTCGTCAGATGGGTCGTCCCGATATTTTTGCAAGCCGGCAGCAGGTTGTTCATCCGTACCGGGATTAAGCTGCCGAGCGGAATTTGGAACGGGTAGGTCGAGCTGTCGATATACGACTGCATGCCGGTGCTCGGATGCAAGTCCATCCGATAGCAGCCGATGCCGATCGTATCCGCGAACGGCATCGCGCCTTGGTCGCCGCGGCAAGGCGCCGTAATATGCTGCTCCAGCACCGTGAACTCGGCACGGATCCGGCGAGATTCGCGGATGTATGCCGCCTTTGCCAGCCCGTCCTCCGTGCCGACTACGTCTTTGCGCAGCCTTAAGCCCGGGTAACCGAGCTTGCCGTCCGGCCGGGGCGCTTCCGTCTGCATCCAATAGAAGAACGAAAGGCTTAGCTGTCTCGCCCCTTCCAGGTGACGCTGCCGCTCCTCTTCACTGACGTCGATGACCGGGCCGAGCCAGTAATCGTGCATAATCCAGTTAACTAGCGTAATATCGCTGGCATAAGTGCCCGGAGCGAAGTTCGATTTGTCGATAATGCGCCGGTACCGCCACAGATCAGGAACGCCTTGCTGCGGCATAATCGAGTAGAGCGTCGGCTCCAGCGTAATATAGTGCGGAACAAGCATGCCCAACTGCTTGCCCGGCCAAAAATCGGCCTGGTAATCGCGCCAGAACGCATAGTCCCGCGGCTTTTCGATCGTGTGGTCTTCACCTTCGATATAATCCATGGCAAAACAGTGCGTAATCGCCTGCATATCGGTAGGATCGGCATCTCCCGTCAACGCGTGCGGCTCGCCGGTTTCCCGCTGCGATTCGGAACCCGTTACATATTCCGTGCCCGTCATCGGGAGCAAGTCGCCGCATTCGGTCGCGTCCAAAAAATAAGGCGCCGTCAGTACCGTCTCGCCGCCGGTATCGGTATGGCGAACCGTAACGGAACGGACGCGATCGCCGTCGGTCTCCGCAGCAACCGGTACGCAGTTGAGCAGCACGACAAGCTTGCCGCTATGCACATAGGGCGCCAGCATATCCTGCAGTACGGCTAAGGCGGTACGCGGCTCGTGGCATAAGCGGCTGACGTTCCCGTTGCCGGGATTCAGGTTCCGGTTGGCGCGCGCTTCCGGCGTAAGCGGCATTGTGCGCCTGTAGAAATCGCGCACGCCGTCGCGGAATTGCCGGTAAGTACGCGTACAGCCGAATTGCTCGATCCATCTGTGCTCGTCGGGCGGCACCGCTTGACTGGTCAGCTGCCCGCCGATCCAATCGGTTTCTTCGGTCATCACGACCGTCTTGCCCAATCTCGCTGCAGCTAACGCTGCGGCGCAACCGCCCGTTCCCCCTCCGATAATCACCACATCGCTCTTCCGTTCCCGCTTCATCCGTCTCCATCCCTTCAACCTTCATTTGTTCCGTCAAGTTACGTTTTTGTTTCAAATCTCAGAAAGTATAAACTCCGCTGATTGTTCGATTTCTCGGTAAACGTCTGGCACCAAAGTAGACCGAAGGGCGCTTATCCTTGGTAAATAAACGAACGATACTTCTTGATAAGATTCGACAACCCCTACATTGACATCCAATTTACCATCATTTTATAATGAGTTAATCAATGCTTCTAGTTTAGTTTTAGTTACGTTTTTATTAACTTTTACTTTACTTACGTTTATGAAAAATCCATACCGTAAATAAGGAGACCGGCCATGCCGCGAAAAAAAACGATTAAGCTGGATGATTTGGCGGAGGAGCTCGGGCTGACGGCGCATACCGTCTCCAAAGCGCTGAGAGGGCTGCCCGGAATGTCCGAGGAGACGCGCCGGGTCGTGCGCGAGCATGCGGCCAAACGCGGGTACTATACCAAAGAACAGAAACAAGCCGCCTCGCTTGAGGGGGTGCCGTTATATGCCGGAAAGCCTTACCGCTTTCTGTTTATCGTACCGACGGAGCAGCTCAAGCAATCGTATATTCACCACCTGCTGCTGCAGGGACTGCAGGAAAGGCTGGCCGAAGTCGGCCACACCGCGACCATGCTGTTTCTGCCGGACAGCGTGCAGACCGACCAGCAATTCGCCGCTTGGATGGAGCAGCACGACCTTTCTTATGCGGACGGCATCTTCATGACGCCGAACACGCCGCTTCTTGCCGAGAAAAAGCTGCTTGAGCTGCCCATGCCGCGTATCCTGCTCAACTTCCCGCCGCCCGGCGCCCCGATCGACAGCATCGTTTGGGACGTATACGATACGACGGTGCTGGCTGTGAATCATTTGCTGGCGAACGGCCACAAACGCATCATGTACATCGGGAACGTCACGCAAACCCGCGGCTACAGGCTCCGCTGGCAAGCGTTCGTCGAAGCGATGGGGCAAGCGGGACTCGGCGTCAACCCGGACGATCATCTGCTGCTCGGAAACGTCCATGCCGAAGAGCTCACGGCCCTGTTTCTCGACAAGCGCCAACGCATGCTGCCGACAGCCCTGATCTGCGCCAGCGATCTCGACTTGTCTTGGCTGTATTACGCCTACGGCACGTTACAACAGCGCATTCCGGCGGACTGCTCGCTCGTCAGTTTGGCCGTTTCGCCGCTGCCGTCCGACGTCACGCGCCCGGCCTTCTTGATCAAAGAATGCGGCCATCGCGCTGCAGACAGAATGCTATGGCGGATCGCCAACCCGCATGCTCCCTATGAGCAGGTCAGGCTGATCAGCCGGCTGCTCGAAGGCTCGACGGTCGCTCCGCTCAAGCAGCCCGGCGTCGATTCCTAGCCCGGAAGCAGCCGAGCCGAAGTTCCGCATACACGCATTTTTTTACAAACCGACAATCATACCGTTAAAGGAGCCTACACCATGACCCAGATCGTATACCTGCCTCTTGACGAAAGACCTTGCAACTTGCAGTATCCGCAGCACTTGGCCGATATGACCGACCTTCAGCTGAGCGTTCCGGACACCGCCCTGCTTGGCGACAAAAAAAAGCCGGCTGACGTTCCCGCCCTGCATGCATGGCTGCGGAACGCCGTAACCGGCGCGGATTATTTGATCGCTTCGATCGATATGCTGATCTACGGAGGGATCGTCCCTTCCCGCCTGCATGCCCTTACGTTCGAGGAATGCGTGGAGCGGCTCGATCTCCTTCGCGCGATCAAAGCGCAATACCCCGGCATCCGCATCCATGCGTTCAATCTCATCATGCGCGTGCCGAGCATGAGCACGAGCGAGGAAGAACCGGATTATTACGCCGATTACGGCTCCGACATCTTTAAATACGGCTGGCTGACCGACAAGGCAGAGCGGGGGGAACTGGCCGGGGAAGATCAAGCCGAGCTGGACGCGCTTATCCGCCATATTCCGGAGGACGTCCTGAACGATTTCGTCAGCCGCCGCGCGGTGAATGCCAAAGTAAACCGCTATGTCATCGCTCTGATGGAAGAAGGCGTGATCGATAACCTGATCATTCCGCTCGACGACAATTCGCAGTACGGCTTTTCCCCTAAAGAACAGCGCGCGCTGATCGTAAGCGTACAGGAAGCCAATCTGTTTGACCGGATCATGATTTACCCGGGAGCCGACGAAATCGGCTGCATCCTATTCACGAAAGTGTTCTGCGAGGTCAAACAATATATACCGGAAGTATTCGTCCGCTATTCGTCGACGACCGGCCCGCTCATGAAGCCTAAATACGAGGACCGCAGCCTGCAGGAAAGCATCAAGTCGCATTTGACTGCGGCAGGAGCTGTCATGGCCGACAATTCCGTCGAAACCGACGTCGTGCTGATGGTCAACGCCCCTCCCGCGGAGCAGCGGCTCATGTCCGAGCAAGGCCCGTTCGCCAATCGAAGCCGGGCTTACTTCTCGGAGATCCACTACCGGGAATTCAGCGAAGCGATCAAGCATTATTTGCGCAAGGGCAAGCTCGTGGGACTGGGCGACGTCGCCATCTGCAACGGCTCCGACGTCGTGCTGCTGAACCTGCTCGGCAAGCTCGGCTTGCTCGATCAATTGACGGCTTACGCCGGCTGGAATACGTCGGGCAATACGCTGGGTACCGTCATTTCGCACTTGATCGTCGTTTCCTATTACGAGCGCCATGCCGAAGAAGCGGACAAAGCCAAGGCTCATGCGGTAAGCCGGGCTTACTACTACAAACGCCTGATCGAGGACTGGGGCTACATGTCGATCATTCGCCAGGAAACGGTTCGCGAGGTGCTTCCGGCACTGGGCGCCAGCTACTACAACCTGTACCATGTCCGCGAAGAGCTTTACCGCATTTTGACCGACAAGCTGAACACCTTTGCCGCCGAGAAGATCGGCGCCGTGCGGGAAGGAACGCTTACGGTGGAGAACGTCTTCCTGCCGTGGAAGCGGATGTTCGAGGTCGGATTCGACGTCAAAATCGGGCAATAGCAGCAGAAGCTATCCTCCCCTCTTCACGCTCTTGCCATTTACAAGGAACGTACGTTCGCTTATAATGGTGAAATAAGGAAATGATATGCGGAGGGATAGCCTTGGAGCCGATCAAGCCTATATTCATGAAGAAAGATGCTTTCTTGCTAGTGGGCGTGGACAAGTACACCGATACCGGGTTTGCAGCCATCGAGGAGGCATGGATGGATTTCCAGGCCCGCGCCCAGGACATTCGCAACCGGGTAAACGAGCACGCCTGCTACGGATTCGAAGACTACACCCGCGGCTTCGCATGGCCGCAGGGCGCACCGCTCCCGCACTATCATTACATCGCGGCGGCCCAGGTCAGCAGTCTGGAGGACATCCCGGAAGGATTGTTCGGGCGCTCGGTTCCTGCAGCGACTTATGCCGTCTTTACCCGGCGCATGCCGCTCTCCGAATTGCACAAAGCGTTCCGGTACGTCTACGACGAGTGGCTCCCGCAATCGGGCTACGAGATCGATCCGGCTGTCGGCGCGGACTTCGAATACTATCCCGAGCCCGTTGCCGATCATGAGCATGCGCTTATCGAGATCTATTTGCCTATTGTTCCGAAAGCATAAAGAAACCTATTCCTACAAATGCAAAAGCGGCAATCTCACGATGAGAATGCCGCTTTCTTCGCGTTTACTTGCGAGCTAAAAAGGCTTTGTTCCCGGTACTTTACGTGTTCCAGGGAGCCTTCAACCCAACTGGCCGCTCAACGCTTAATTTCGATAGCCGCCGTTTACCCACTTAGCCAGATCCGTAACGATTTCCTTAGAAACGTTGGCGCTCTGCCCATATTCGGCGCCGACCGACACCCCGTCGTATTCCGTCAGCAGATGGTTCACCTTCGGATACGATTTCAGTTGAACGTCTTTACGGCCTTGCAGCGCCTGCTTCCAGCCGTCGAACTGCTTCATCGATACCTGCCAATCGTTCTCTCCTTGCGCAATGAACAGCGGACGGCTTTGGCTCTTTGCCGATTCGGCAGGCGAGTAGCCTTTTTGCTCGAACCACCAGTACGGCTGAGGTAGCGGAAACGCGGCCGGCATGCGTTCAACCGTGTTCTGCGGATCGTTAATCATCTGGGCGATCCCGGTCCAAAACGCGGCAGACTGTTCTACCTGCCCGGTAGGAAGACCCAGCTCTTTCATCCGCTTCACAAGCAGCTCCTGCTGATCGATGAGCGTATCCGAATAGCGCATGCTCGGGCCGGCCAATATGGCCGCTCCGGCAATGGTCCCCGCCGTATCGAGCTCGATCATTTTGGGAACCGCCATCCCGCCCTGGCTATGACCCGCAATAAATATTCGGGACGGATCGACTCCCTTCGTCCCCTTCAGCAACTTCACCGCCTTCAGGGCGTCGTCAACGGTTTCCCGCTGCAGCGTCGGCTTCGGATCGAGCGCGAACTTCAGGTTATGCTCTTTCGTTATTTTCTCGTAGCGCAGAACGGCAATGCCTTCGCCGGCTAAACCGACCGCCAAGTCGCGGAAAGGCTTGGCCCCGCCTATGGATGAATCCCTGTCATGCGGACCCGACCCATGCACAAGCACGACAGCGGGAAAAGGACCTTCGCCGGCCGGCATCGTAAGCGTCCCCGGTAAAGCGAAAGGACCTTCGCCTACCGCCACCTCTTGCTCCCTATATTTCGCGGCATCGTCATACGACGGCTTCATGTAAGCGGACGGCGGCTGTGCAGGGGCAAAGCTGAAATCGTCGATAAGGCCCGTTTTATCAAAACGGATCGCTACCTCGACGGGGATGCTCGTTCCCTGATAGAGGAAAGTTACATTATGATGGACGCCGTTCCCTTCATAGGCAACTGAAAGGCGTTCGCCGAGCGGTCCCGCCTGCTGCTCCGCCGCTTTCCAAATCTGCTCCAGCACCGGACCGGGTAAAGCCGCCTTCAGATTCGCCCCTAACGCCGAGTAGGCCTCGGTAAAGCTCCCGGCCGCAAGCTTTGCGATAAAAGTGGCTGCCTTAGCCACTGCCTCGCTATGAGCTCTTGTTTTCAGCGTATCGCCCCCTGCTCGTCCAGCCTGCAGCTGCTGAAGCAACGCGGCAGGAACGACCGTTTTCTCGTTCACGATTTCAATCGGCTCTCCCAACGAAATCCCCTTCCCGTTTAAGACCGCCTGTGCGCTTCCTATCGTTAAGACCAGCATACTATTTCCATACGTCGCAGTAACCGTTCCGGTTTGTCCGTCCCATTCCACAACCCCGCCCGCCTTCTCGACGGCATCGCGAATCGCGATTCGCTCCGAAACGGACATTTCCGCTGCTGAAGCCAGGCTCGCACTCCCGCCTGCGTAAGGCATCGTCATAGCCGCCGTCAGCAATACGGCCATTGCGGTTTGCTTAGCTATTTTTTTCATCCGCTTTCCACTCCTTTTGGTTATCTCGCGAATAATACGAATCAAGCGGCCAAATCGTTCGAAAACTTAAGAAATAAACATAAAACATTTTCCAGATTAGGCTCGTCTGTAACGAAGAGTTCTTGCCGCAGGCTCAAGAGAAGTACGCCAATAACGCAGCCAAGCTGCCCAAGAGAGGAGACGTACGGTATGAACAAAACCGTTAGCATGCTGATGCTGTGCGCCAATATCGGATTACTCGTGACCGGTCAAATTCTGTTTAAGTGGGGCTTGCAAAAAGCCGGCGGCTTCCAGTTGCAAAAAATCGCAACCTCGTTCCCGATTATAAGCGGACTGATTCTGTACGGAGTCGCTACGATCCTCTGGTTTGCCGTCCTGACCCGAATGCCGCTAAGCGTCGCATACCCGCTGCAAAGCACGGCTTACGTGCTCGGCATGCTCGCCGCATGGCTTGTCTTCCGGGAAGTCGTTACGCCGACGCAATGGGCGGGGATGGGCGTTATTCTGGTAGGCGTATATTTGATCGCGAAATAAAAAAGCGCCGAGGCGGATTTGCTCCTGCCTGACGCTTCTTGGTCATAAACCGCAAATGCCATTGCTTGCCACCCCTACGTTCCTGCGGCTAGTAGCTGATCAGCGCCGCCATCAGAAGGCCTGTCGCAATGCTCAGCCTGGACGTGAAAATGCCGACCGAAACGTTACCGGCCGGAATTTCCTTCACAACTTTAAACGGCGTAACAAGCTCGAACAAATAGAACACGATCACCTGAAATGCCGTGCCGAGCAGGCCCCAAATGATCAGATCCACAATACCGAGCGAATGGTACACGGCCGAAGCGAGCACCAGCGCAAGCCCGATAATTTTACCGCCCAGATCGTTGGCCACCGCTTTGGCCGCCATCGCCTTCTGTTGATCCGCACCGTTCGCGCCTTCGCGGATGATTTGAAATTCCTTGTACGGGGTCGTCACCATAAACATAAAGAAGCCGAAGCCGAGCAGCGGCACCGTCACCCCCAAATAGGTAAGAAAGTTCAAAATGTTATCCCATTGCATAGCCCTATATCCTCCTCTAATCGTTTTCCTATCCAGACGGCGACGCGAAAAAGGATAGGCACGCTACCCTTCCACGGAAACCGGCACATAACATGACAAATTGCCTGTAATCGCGCCGCCGACGCGGGCGACCACGGCGGACGGCTTGCCGCCTATGAGAAACTGCCCCCATAGCAGCTTGCCTTCATACGGACCGGAAACCGTTTCCACGCGCAGCGTTTCCAGTTCGACCAGCTGCTGGTACACCATCGGCTGCTCCCAATAAAATTCTTCGCCGTCCCTGGCGATCGTCTCGCCATCCGGACCGAACAACGTCACGCCGCCGCCTTCGCGGCCCAAAATCGGTTTGCTTACATAAGCGGCTTTGCCTTCAAACCGGTTCTCCAAATAAGTAGGAAGCATGTATCGTTCGATTGCGCGATGCTCCGCCTCGGTGAAAAATTCCCGGTCCTCGTGCAGCGTCCAAATGAGCGCCTGCAGCGATTTCGTCTGCGCCAGAAAAGCCGACGGCGGATTGATCGTCGCCAGTCTCCCCCTCGCAATCAAATCGAGCGCGTGAGCCCCTGTCGGGTATCCGTCGGTATCCGCGTCCTCCGCAAGCTTCTCGATCGCATGCAGCCGGTACAGCACATCGATCGGCTCGTGACGGCCGTCCTCCATGAGCACATGAAGACGGTCCTCGAAGACGCGCAGCTCCGAAAGAGGCACGAACGAAGCCGGAAGGCCGTACCGCTCAAGCAAGTAACGGGTCGTCGACGCATCCTCCTCGTGCCAGTCCAGCGCGCTGAACACGACGCGGTCGGTGGCGTATCCTTCCCTGCCGTAGGCGTCGACCGCTTCCCTCAGCGCTCTGCGCAAGTGATCGTCCATGCCTTCGTTCGGATCGCTGAGGCCGTAGTAGCGGCACACCTCGCCGTTCACATAGTAAGCTTCCACGATGCCGGTCGGCGTGTCGCTGTTGAATTCGAGCATTTTGACGCCATCCTTCGTGCACGCCAGATCGAACCTGCCGATCACCGTCGGCCATTCCGGCTGTACGGTCAGTCTGACCGCAGCGAGCGCCTGCTCCGGAACGCCAAGCCCCAGCAGCAGCTCGTCATCGGCCTGGCGAACGACCTCTACGGCGCGCTGAAATACCTCGCCCAGCCGCTCGGCCGCTTCGGACATCACCTTCAGCTTCCCTGCGGATACACGATGCACGTCGGCGAGCGCATACTCTTCGTCATACATATAATCCCATGTAAAAATGCCTTTGTCGCGAATGCCCTTATATAGCTGCGCACGCCGCTGCGTGTAATTCATGCTTTCCCTCCTTCAACCGGTTTCCTGCCATAGAGCTTATTGCCTGCCTTAGCTGCTGCTAGAGCCGCTAGAGCTGCCTATGCCGCCCTTCGAACCGGATGAAACGCTGTTCGAGCTCCCGCCCTTCGTCGTGAAGCTGCCGGAACCCGGCGAGGTGGTCACCGAGCTGCCCGAACCCGAGGTCGAGCTGCCGCTCGAGCCCGTCCCGGTACCGCTGGACGTTACGCCGTTCCCGCCGACTACCGTGCCCGAAGGCTTGCTGCCGCGGACATAATAGTAGCGGCCGCCGGATGAACCGGAGCTGCCTCCCGCATAGCTGCCGTCATCGTCGCAGTAACCGTCTTTATTGTCGTCGTAGCATCTGTTTTTGTTGTTCGTACAGCCTACGGAGCCGACCGTAAGCGCGGTCGTCAAGAACATCGCGGCCAGCAGCTTCGTTTTGTTCATCCCGGTTCCGGCTGCCGCCCGTTTCCCTTCATTACGCTCATCCATTCGCTCCCACCTCCCGCACATACACGGCATACCGCTTGCGGTCCTCGTCAATTTCCGTAGACGATTTCTCCCATTCCTTCCCGTCCGCATAAACGTAGTGGCTGTTCAGCTGCAGCAGCGCCTCCCGTTCGTCTTCAAAATCGCGGATGTCCAATACGGGATAATGGATCGCCTCGTCCGTAAATTTGCGGATTTCCACGCGGACCCCGCGCCAATCCGGGCGCTGTACTTGAACGGCCTCGTAAGCGTGCTCCTCTTCCGCCTTTTTGACATAGATGACATACAACTCGCGTTTCTCCATCGAGCATGACGTTTTCTCGTATACCTGCTGCTCCTTCACGAAATAATCGCAAGAAAAGCGCAGCGCGATTTCGCCTAGACCGATACGGTCATATTCATACAACAAGGGAAATTGCTCACCCTCATCCAAAACCCGGTACTCCAAACGTGCCATAACGGCATTCCCTCCCGTGCATCAAGTATGACCTTTTATACGAACATGGCGTAAAGAAGTTCCTAATTCATCGAGGAAATTGTCGGAGGAGAGCGGTAATGGCTAGTGGATTTGCGCTATAATGGGTTTAACTGGGCTATATATTCGGTTTAAGGAGGCGTTCCGATGAAATGCCGGATTCGCGAGATGAACGAAGCGGACGGCCTCGCCATTTGCGGCTGGCGTTACGAGCCGCCCTACGATATTTATGCGTGGGAGCCTTGGGAGATGATGGTCGCGGGAGGCAAAGAGTTCGCCGATCCGGAAATCCGGAAGGCGCAATATGCGTCTGTCGACGATGAGGGAGGAGAGCTGATCGGGTTTGCGCAGTTTTTCCCTCTAGTCGGCGTTACCCGGCTGGGATTGGGGCTGCGTCCCGACCGGTGCGGGCAAGGCCGCGGCTTGGCCTTCGTGCAAGAGATCGTCGCGGAAGCGAAAAGGCGGACGCCGGATCACGAGATCGATCTGGAAGTGCTGGTCTGGAACGACCGCGCGCGCAAGGTGTACGAGAAAGCCGGCTTCCGCATAACCGACACCTACGAACGCGGAACGCCGACGGGCACGGCGGAGTTTCACTGCATGGTTTACGGCGCATAACAAGGAAGGCCGATCGAGCGTTATTTGGACGATTCCACACTGCCGCTTTTGGGCTTGAACGGATTCCGCTTCCACTGTACAACAAGTTGAACGAACAGCCGCACGAAAATTTCTGCGCGCACGGCTATGGCCATGGTCAGCATCAGCCCGGACAAGGAGCCGAGTACGGAAAGCGGGACCGTCAGCACGTCGGCCGGATGAGCGAAAAAAGGCACGAAAGACACCGCCACGATCGGAGCCGCGTTAATGCGCAGCTTCTGAATGAAGATGACCGCCATAAGAGCCGTTATGAAAAAAGACAGCATGCCGGGGGACAGCGCATATAAGGCGTTCCCTATCGTAACGGCGACGACGGCGCCTGCGACGATTTTGACCATGTCCTTGAGCGGGCGGGAAAGAAACAAAAACCCGAACGCCCCGAGGGTCGGATAAAAAACCATGCGGAGCTCATCCATTTGATGCGACAACCCGTACAGCAGAGCCAGATAGAGACATAAAACGATCGAGCGGACGACCATAGAGGCATGTTCCTTTTCATAGTCATAGGATGAATTCCGGATAAACGGTTTTTATTTTACGCTTGAGCCTATTTGGAGTCAATGGTTTTTCTTGCATGTACGCGATAAATCGATGAAAGCAAAGGAGCGCATACCATGCCTACAAACGGACAACCGACATTTGCCGATCTCTACTTGCAGCAAGTTCTGAACGATTTTCAAGGCATCAAAAAGCTAGGTGACAAAGCAATGGCCCAGTTGGACGATGCGGGAATCAATTATAAGCCGGATCCCGAAGCCAACAGCATTGCCGTCATCGTCAAGCATATGCACGGGAACATGTTGTCGAGATGGACCGATTTCTTGACGACCGACGGCGAGAAGCCGACGCGGCAGCGGGACGAGGAGTTTGAAGGAGAGCTGCCGGGTCTCGCGGAGCTCCTTCGGCTGTGGGAGGAAGGCTGGGCGCTCGTCCTGTCTACCCTAGAAGAATTGACGGAAGCCGACGTACTTCGCACGGTAACGATTCGCGGCGAGCCGCATTCGGTCATGCAGGCGATTCAGCGGCAAGTGAGCCATTACGGCTACCATGTCGGGCAAATCGTGTATGCGGCTAAGCTGATCCGCAGCAGCGAATGGAATACCCTCAGCATTCCAAAAAGGAAGCCGTCGGCCCAATAGCTTTCAGGTCCTCAGGTTTCCAGCCTACAGCCTATTCCTATGACGCGTCTATTCAAAAAATCCCGATCGGGTCGCTGACTCGGCCGGGATTTTCATTTGACGAAGCTTACGCCTCCGGGTGCCTGACCGGGACGCCATTCAGCAGCAGACGCTGCTCCTCGATGCGGGCAAGCCGTTTGTGGACTTGTTCCTCGTCCGGCCTGCCGGCCAGCACTCTCTCGTAAAGCGCCTTAGCCTGTGCTGGCTTGCCGGCGAAACGCGCCGCCTCGGCAAGCAAATAATCCGCTTGCCAGCCCGCACTATCCGAGCTGGCCTCCACAGCTCCCCGGTAAGAAGGAAATATTTCCTTCGCCCTGCGCAGACGGGATTCCGCCAGCCGGATTTGCCGGTACGCCTGCTTCAGTTCGATTTGCGCCAGCATCACCAGCGCATCCGGGAAATCCGGGCTGTCTTCGAGCGCTCGTCGGCACGCCTCCTCCGCCGCTTCCAGCTCCCCCGCTTGCAGATGAACCGATGCCAGCAGAAGGCGAACCTCGACGAGCCGGCTAAAGGAAGCGGCATTCGCCGCTTTCTCCTCGGCTGCCCGCAGCGACGTCAGGCCTTTCTCCCTTTCTCCCGAAGCCAGAATCTCTCTGCCGTAAAAAAACAGCCACGCCGGGTTATCCGGCTCCTCCCGGAGCATCATTTCAAGAAGACGAATATTGCGGGCGAGCTTGTTTTTCCGCTGCATAACGGACGGCTCGTAACCGTCGTGGTCAAAACGGATCAGTAACGGCTTGCGAATCGCCATAAGCGAGTCCGCATCATCCCCTCCGCCGATCTGCTCGTGCACGCGGCCCCGATAGCGAAGTCCCCGGTTCATCGGGAACATGCGGCTTTTGTTGTACATAAGCGTCTCGGTGCCGTTTATCCGCTCCCGTATGCCTGCGCTCACTATGACGGCTTGCTCAATCCGGTCAAACAGACCGGCAGCCGTACGAATATTTGCGGCATCCTCCTGCCATAGCGATTCATCCGCATCCACCCATATCACCCAGTCGCTCTCGATATGAGGCAATCCGGCGTTCCGAGCCGCGGCAAAATCGTCGCACCAATCGAACGAAACGAGCTTTGCGCCGGGAAACGAGGCAACCGCTTCACGCGTCCCGTCCGTCGAACCGCAATCGACGACTACGATTTCGTCTACCGCCCCCTGTAGACTGTTCAAGCACCGCTCGATGCAGCGGATCTCATCCTTCGCCAAAATCGCGGCGGCCACCGTCACCCGCGGCACATCCAGCAGCACCTCGATATCGATGCGCATATCGCCGGCAGGCGCTTGGCCGACAGCGGCCTTGGCGTCATCGGTCCACGCGGCGTGAGGGTCAAGCAGCCTGGCCCGATCGAACGCAAGTCCCGCCATCCCGCCGTATCCCCGGTGAAGCAGTGCCTCGCCGAGAAACACCCAGCACTGGGCATCAAGCGGAAATTCCCGCAGAAGCGCTCCGGCGGACCGTTCCGCCCCAGCGAAATCCCGTTCCTGCAAAAGCTTCTTGATCGCCGCATAAGTTGGAACCGTCATAGCGTTCCCCTCCTCGTCTTGAACAAAAAGCGGCCAACGCAATGGTTGGCCGCCGAAAGGCCGGTTTGCGCGGCCGCAGCATTTTGTTTAGACCCCGGCAGGTCCTTCGCCTTCTCCTTCGGGATCATAGTTAGCTGGGTATCCGATCCAGGGAAGCAAGTATCGCATATCCCTGCGATCGTAGACGCCGTCCTTCGTTATGTCTTTGTCGGACAGCGGCAAATTGCCGAATTTCGCAATATCGTTGATCCGGATTAGGCCGTCTTTGATCAATTCACCTTCAACGCCGGTCTCGTACTGATCGAGGCGCTCGAGCAGCGCTACGAGATCCGCAATCAGGAAGGCTTCGGATATGCTGTTCACCTTGCCGTCTTCGCCAAGCGTGTAGAGCAGGTATTCGCCGTCGGGAATTTCTGCAGGGAGTGTTATATAGTCAGGCCACCAGCCCGTTTCGTTATCCTTGGTTATTTCATAGGTTGCATATGGGCTCGGGCCGACCTGCCCTTTGGCTACCGCGGAGGTTCCCAGGTAGACGTTGGCCGTCACGCTGTCGCCCGTCTCAGGTACGATATGGAATTCCAGCACTTCGCCCTTGCCTTTAATCGGAACGCCCTCGCCGCCTAAACCGATGCTCGGTTCGATCGTCAGGTTGAACGTAATATCCGGAGCATAAACGCCTCTGTCGTCCCACGCTCTTACGGTTACTGGAATAGATGAAGCGGCTTTCTTCGGCTCAATGTACAGCATATGTTTCTCTTCGTTGTAGTCGATCGTTGCCTTGTCGCCGTTCTCCCCTAGTTCAAGCCTATAGCTAAGTTTATCGCCTTGATTCTGACCCGGGCCGATATCGAAATCGGTGAAGTAGTCGCTCATATCGAGCGGCATCGCGAATCCGAAGGAATCGACGATCAAATCGGGAAATACCGCATCCGTTCGCACCGGCTCCTGGTTAGCCGTTACGACGATCTTAACCTCGGCGGAGGCGGCTTCCGTCGATCCGAAAGGAGTATCCCCGCGATAATCGTTGTCCCTCGCCCCTAACGTAACGGTTGCGGTGCCGGAAACCCCATCCCACAGGCTTACGTTCAATCTGGGAAGCCCGATATGAGAATCGCTGCTGCTCATAGAGTAGGACGAGATGACCCCTGCCGAGCCGTACCCGCTAACGCTAGAAATATACGGGGTTATATATTCGTCGTCCTCGTCCGCGAAAACCCCGTCCAAAGGAATGGACAGAGCGGCGCCGCTTCGCACATTGTACTCAGGCACATCGTTTACTTTAACTGGTGAAGCCGCCGTCTTCACGGAGAAAAACTCGGAATAGGTCGCTTCGCTTACGCTCGTTTTCCCCATAATCCGATACTGCCCCGGCCGCACGCCCGGATTTACGTCCGGTTTCACATACAAATACGCGCTTCCGGTTACCGTAGTCGATATGCCCAGCCAATCCGAAGTTAGAAGATTTCCGGCGTCATCGAACAGGCTGTAGGCGAACGGCCGGTTTGAGGAATCATAGAAATACGTATCGAGCGATATTTCCAGCGGCGTCTTGCCCTTGGCGGAAATAATCGTACCCGGACCAAATGTATTCGTAACCTCCGCGGCCGAAGCCTGTACCGCCCCTGCTGCCGGCGATAACGCCAGCATCGCAGCCATGGCGCCGGCCGTCCTTCTGGCCGAAAACCGTTCCAGTTTCATCTCGCTTCGTTTCATCGTGCTTCGTTCTCCCCTTCCGAATCGCGCGTTGCTGATCTATTCGTCTATCTAGTAAATTTCCCCGTCCGGTCAATTGGCGTTCCCCGCATGGAAAACGGCCCAGAATATGGGCTTTTCTAGCTATAATTTTAGCATAACCGGGGGTTGAACACTATCGTTTCTTACTAGATTCGACGCCGGAAGTCGAAACGTCCCGGGTCGTGACGAGAGATCCGTATCGAGGGATTCGGGCGGCCGCCGCATTTCTTCAAGGGCGCTTCACTGCGATAGGCAAAACAATCCCAAATCTGGTATTATGTAAGGATAGCCTTTTTACGTTCGTGTATATTTCGGAATGGCCGGCCAACCGGCCTTATCATACGCGATTAACGGCTCCGCGCCCCTTGCAAGGCGGGCTGTCCGTTCATCCTGGGAGGAGCGAAACGACCGATGCTCAAGCTAAAGCTTCCCGCAAACCGAATCACCTACATGGCCGATGAAATCCGGTCGCGCTTTGACCCGGGCATTTTGGAACGGGGCTGGCTTTATTATCATAAGGGCCGGGTCAAGGAGCTGGAGCTGGAAGGCGGCACGGAGCTGCGCGCCCGCGTACGCGCGGCGGAATCCTACCGCGTAACCATCGATCTGGATTCGTTTGCGCGAAGTACCTGCGAATGCCCGGCCGACGGCTGGTGCCAGCACATCGCGGCAGTCTTCTTTCAAGCTTACGAGCCGCACGGCCGGCCTGAGCTTCTGCTCCGTCAGATGCAGCTCGCCATACAAACACGCGCGCGCAACAGCAAAACGGCCGCCGCCAAAGCACGGAAGGAACAAGAACGTCCGCCGGCCGTCGAGCCGGGGAGCGGTCCGGGAGAATGGCACCGTTTCTTCGAGCAGCGCTTCTACGGCTATTCGCTAAATAGCCCGCAAGCAGTCGAGGAATTTTACGACATGGCCGTCCCTTCGCTGGAGAAGCTGGCCGAGGGTTGGGATCCGCGTTTGAAGATCCTCTACTCCCTGCACGTGCTGCTGTTCGTGCTCCGCAAGGTGGAGCAGCTTCACGAGGATAGCCAATCGACGTATCTTTCTTATTACGTCGGCGTCGGCAGCGCCACCGTATCGGAGCGCTGCCGCGGGACGCTGGCCGAGCTGCTTGCAATAAACGATCCGTCGCCCATCCGGACCGCGTATCCGAAGCATTGGAAGGAAACGGTCGCATTCGCGGCGGAAACGATGCTGACCGGCAAAGCCGGACCGATCGACTGGCTGGACGTGTACCGTCTGCTCTGGTGGCGCTGGTTCGACGATACCGCCGTTGACGGAACCGGCGTCCGCGAGGAACGCACCCGGCTTACCGGCCTGCTCAGCCGATCCGGTTCGACGCCCCGCCGCAAGGATATTTTGCTGCTCGCGCTTGCGCATTTCGATCTGATGGCGGGCGACGACGAACAGGCGATGCGCCGGCTCGAAGCCCTGCACGCCAAGAAGGTCGGCGACTTCCGCGTCGTGCTGCAGCATTTGGCGAACGGCGAGGCATGGAACAGGCTCGTGACGTGGCTGCGCTGGATGCTCCCGGAAACCGCCAAGGCGCGGCAGGACGAATTCGTCATGATTTGCGGGTTTTGGCAAGCGGCGGCGCCGCATTTGGCATCGGACGAAGAATGGGTGCGCGTCATGCTGTCCCTGCTCCCGCGGAGCTATCCGTTCTACGCCGGGTATTTGATGCATTCCGGACGGGTGAAGCAGTGGGTCGATTTGCAGCTGTCGCTCGGCGTGCTGCCGAACCGGCTGAACGCGATCGATCTGAAGACGGTGGAGAACGAGGACACGGCGCTGCTGCTGCCTCTCTATCACCAAGCGGTCGAGCGTTCGATTTTGGAGAAGAACCGCACCTCCTACAAGACCGCCGTGAAGCTGCTCCGCAAGCTTCATGCCATCTATAAGAAACTGAAGAGGCTGGACCGCTGGGAGGACTATCTCCAGCAGCTGGCCGTCAAATATTCGCGGCTGCGCGCCTTCCAAGAGGAACTGAAGAAAGGGAAGTGGCTCACATGATCGCATCGTCCGCCGTTACCGTCACTTGCTCTTGGCTGCCTTCGGGCGCGCTGTTCCTGTGGGGAGCACGCAGCCCGCACAGCTCGGTCGACCCGCTCGAATTCAAGCATCAGCTCTTCGCTTGGCACGAGGAATCGTTCTACGGGACGTTCATCGATACGGCCGAGCATCTCAATAAAGAAGGGGTCATCCTTCCAGCCTCCCTCGCTCTCGACTATTTCTGCGAGACGGTGCAGCTTCAGCACGCTTCCTTCCGCTGGAGCCCCGAGCTGGAGGCGCTGCGCAAGCTGGCTCCGGCTGTCCGTCAAGCGCTGGAGGAAGGCCGCTGCATGCCCGATTTCGAAAAGTGGAAAAAAGGCGCGATCGGCTGGAAGCTCGACCTGCCGGACGACGACGGCTCGGCAGAGGGGACGGTAGCGAAGGAGTGGATGAATACGCTCCTGACGGAATGGGCCCGCAAGCAGCCAGCCTTCCGCGATGCGCTGGCGCGTCTGGAGCAGGCGCATCCGCAGCTCCGCGAAGGCAGCCTCGCGAGCGGCCTGTGGCTCGACGAAGAGGATTGGCTGGTCGCGATCGGCTGGAAACGGGATTCCAGCCCGTTCCGCACCTGCCTGCAGCTTGTCGAGCCGGAGGAAGGCCGCGAATGGCGCCTGCAGGTTCTCCTGCAGGACCGCCGCAACGCGGCTGTGCTGCTCGCGTGCAGCCCGCAGGGCATGCCTACGGGCGATGTCAGCCTGCCGGAAGACTGGCAGGACGACATCGCCCGCGTAGGCAAGGATGTGCAGCGCTGGCTGCACATCCTGCCCTGGCTGCGCGAGCCCGGCGAGCCCGGGCGGATGCGCGAGGAAATCTCCCACGACGAAGCGTGGGAGTTTCTGGCGCATGGCAGCCTGCGGCTCGCGGAAGCGGGCAGTACGGTGTTCCTGCCCGCCTGGTGGGAGCGCGTCAGCCAGCTCAAGCCGCGGCTGCGCGCCAAGATCAAATCGCCGGCCGGCGCTGCCGGCGAATCGATGTTCGGCATCGGCCAGCTGATGCAGTTCGACTGGCGGCTCGCCGTCGGGGACATGGAGCTGACCGAAGCCGAGTTCATTCAGCTGATCGAAGAGAAACGCAAGCTTGTCCGCTTCCGCGGCCGCTGGATTCAGCTTGATCCGCGCCAGCTTGCACAGATCGAACAAGCGATCAAGAAAGTGAAGAAGAAGAAGGGACTGTCGCTGCGCGACGTCCTCGAGCTGCATTTGCTTGGAACGGCGGACGCCGAGCAGGCCGCCCAAGACGCGGGCGATCCCCGCTTCGACGAAGATAGCGGAGAACGGCTGGAGATGGAGGTCGAGCTGAACGGCCATCTGCTGCGGCTGATCGACCAGTTGAAAGAGCAATCGTCAATTCCTCGCATCGTCCCGCCCGCGCAGTTTCGCGGCGAGCTGCGGCCTTATCAGCTGGACGGCGTTTCTTGGATGATGTTTCTGCGGCGCTTCGGACTCGGCGGCTGCCTGGCCGACGATATGGGCCTTGGCAAGACGATCCAATGGATTACGTATCTGCTCGCCATAAAACACGAGCGCCTTGCCGCCAGCTCCAGCTTGCAGGACGGCGAAGCACAGCCGTCTCTGCTCATTTGCCCGACCTCCGTGCTCGGCAACTGGCAAAAGGAGCTGCAGCGTTTCGCCCCCGAGCTGCAGGTGCATTTGCATTACGGTCCTAATCGGCTCAAGGGAGACGCTTTTACCCAAGCCGTTATGCAGGCCGATCTGGTTATGACGTCTTATACGCTTGCGCATCTCGACGAGCAGGAGCTGACTCAGACATCCTGGAACTCGATCTGTCTAGATGAAGCGCAGAACATCAAGAACGCCTATACCAAGCAAGCTGCCGCCGTGCGCAAGCTGGACGGCTACCATCGCATCGCTCTGACCGGGACGCCGATCGAAAACCGGCTGACCGAGCTGTGGTCGATCATGGACTTTCTCAATCCCGGCTACCTCGGGACGCTGCGGGAGTTTTCCGCACGGTATGCGCTGCAGATCGAGAAATCGAAGGATACCGCGGCCATCGCGAAAGTGCAGCAGCTGATTCGCCCGTTTATGCTTCGCCGGGTCAAGAAGGATCCGGCTATACAGCTCGATCTGCCGGATAAATACGAAAGCAAATCATTCGTTTCGCTAACGCCGGAGCAGGCTTCGTTGTACGAAAACTACATCCAGGATATGTTCTCACGCATCGACCGCTCTTCCGCCATGGAACGGCGCGGACTCATCCTGACGGCCCTGACGAAGCTGAAGCAGGTGTGCAATCATCCGGCGATGCTGCTCAAGGAAGGAACCCGCGCCAATTGGCGCGAGCGCTCCAACAAGCTGGAACGAGTCATCGATATGGTGAGCGAGCTGCGTCAGGAAGGCGACAAGTGTCTCATTTTCACGCAATTCGTGGAAACCGGCCACATGCTCCAATCGGTGCTTGCGGAGGAGTTGAAGGAACCGGTGCTCTTTCTGCACGGCGGTACGCCAAAAGCGTCCCGCGACCGGATGATCGAGGAGTTTCAGAGCGGTCAGGCCGCAGCTTCCGCTTCACCGAACGTACCGGCGAACGCGAACGACGCTCCGGCGGCGGACTATGGCGTGTTCGTGCTTTCCCTGAAAGCCGGGGGAACCGGCCTAAACTTGACGGCCGCCAACCATGTTTTCCACTTCGACCGCTGGTGGAACCCCGCCGTCGAGAATCAAGCAACGGACCGCGCATTCCGGATCGGACAGACCCGGCATGTGCAGGTGCATAAATTCGTGACGCTGGGCACGCTGGAGGAACGCATCGACGAAATGATCGAACGCAAACAAAGCCTGAGCCAACAAATCGTCGGCAGCGGCGAGAACTGGATTACCGAGCTGTCCACCGCCGAGCTGCGCGATATTTTCGCCCTTCGCCGCGATTGGGTCGAATCCGATTGACGGAAACAAGCAAGTCGCAGAGGCGGCTTGCTTTTTTTTATCCCGCCATGATGCATGTATAGTTTGTTTCTGCCAAATCATACTAGAGGCAACCGTCAAATCCGCTAATGCCAGCGTTAAAGGAGGATTCATGGGCACCTTTTGGGAAATCGTTCTCCGAACTATTGCCGCTTTCGTATTGATTTTGGCCATTGCACGTTTACTCGGCAAGCAGACCGTTGCTCAAATGACCTTCCACGACTTCGTCGTGACGATCACGCTGGGCGCCATTGCCGCAAACCTCGCCTTCAATACCGCATTTCACATGTGGCGCTTGCTGCTTTGCCTCCTTCTATTCAGCGCGATCGCCTATTCGCTCTCCCACCTCTCCCTGAAAAGCCGGTCGGCCCGCAAATGGATATCGGGCAAGCCGACGATCGTGATCGAGAACGGCAAGATACTGGAGCAAAATCTGCGTAAGCTTAAGCTTACTCTGGATACGCTGAGTCAGGAGCTGCGGGAAAAAGATATTTTCAACCTGGAAGAAGTGGAGTATGCCGTATTGGAGCTGAACGGAAGGTTTTCCGTGCTCAAGAAGCCGGAATACCGGCAAGTCATTCGCAAAGACCTGGCGATCCGGACGCCGGGCAAAGAGCGCTTTCCGGTGGAACTGATCATGGACGGAACCGTCATCGAGGAAAATGTGGCCCAGCATCCCCGAAAGGGCGAGGAATGGCTGACACGGGAGCTGGGTAAGCGGAATCTGCGCGTTACGGACATTTGCTACGCCGTCATAGGTACGAACGGAAAACTGTTCATCGACACGTACGAAGATCATATCAAAAAGCCGATCGACAAGGAGTAACCTTGCGTTCGGCTTTTTGACGCGGGATCAGCTGCGCCCGAACCGCTCCGGCAGCAAGCCTTTCAGCTCCGCTTCGGATAAGTCGCGCCATTGCCCGATCTTTAGAGCGCCCAGCTTAACATTGATAATTCTGACCCGCTGCAGGCGGCGCACGTTGTACCCGAATGCTGCGCACATGCGGCGGATTTGCCTGTTCAGTCCCTGTGTCAGTACGATCCGGAATACCCGTTCGCCCGTCTGGGTAACCTTACAACGCTTCGTCACCTCGCCCAAAATTCGGACGCCGTTCGCCATCCCATCCAGAAAAGCGGCGGTAAGCGGCCGGTCGACGGTAACGATGTACTCTTTCTCATGATTGTTCTCGGAGCGTAAGATCTCGTTGACGATATCCCCATTGTTCGTGAGCAGAATAAGCCCTTCCGAATCCTTATCCAGCCGCCCGATCGGGAAGATGCGCTCCGTGTGGCCTACGAAGTCTACGATATTCCCTTTAATATGCTGCTCCGTCGTACACGTAATGCCGACCGGCTTATTTAACGCGATGTACACGTGCTTGGTTTTGTTCCCGATCGGCTTGCCGTTTACCCTCACGTCGTCGCCTTCCGCCACTTGGCTGCCGAGTCCGGCGCGGACGCCGTTTATCGTCACTTTGCCTTCCTCGACCCATTTGTCCGCCTCGCGGCGGGAGCATACGCCCGTCTCGCTTATATATTTATTGATTCTCATCATTGTGTGCGATCACCCGCATCTATCTTCTCATTTCCGCCGCCCGATGTCCAATCGCAGGACGTGCATACGCCGTCACTCTTGCGCCGAATCCCTACGGAGAGTATCCAACGTATGAAGACGGCACTGTAACGTAGGCGACCGCCTGCGCTGCATGAACGAACAGCCTACAGCTTCGTGTCGTCGATTGCGCCAAGACTCCGCTCGATGTGTCCGATCACCGATTCCACGCAGCCGTCCTCGAACGGCGAGCGCAGCCCCGCTTCCTTGGCCAGCTCCGTAAACGGCTTACTGCCGCCCAGCTTGCACAGGTGAAGGTAGTCGGCCCATGCCGCCTGCCGGTCCTCAGCCGCCCGCTTCCAGAACTGGAGCGCGCAAATTTGCGCCAGCGTATAGTCGATATAGTAGAACGGCGCGCTGAAAATATGCCCTTGCTGGTGCCAAAAGCCGCCGCGCTCCAAATAATCGTTGTCCTCGTAATCGCGGTGAGGCAAATACTTGCGCTCGATATCCCGCCATGCTTGCTTCCGTTCGGCCGGCGTCACTTCCGGGTTCTCATAGACGAAGTGCTGGAATTCATCGACGGATACCCCGTACGGAATGAACAACAGCGCATCGCTCAAATGGGTAAACCGGTATTTGTCCGCATCCTCCTTAAAGAACAGCTCCGCCCACGGCCACGCGAAAAATTCCATGCTCATCGAGTGAATCTCGCAGGCCTCCAGCGTCGGTCCGTAATATTCCGGCACCTCGAAGTCGCGGCTCAAATACATTTGGAACGCATGGCCGATTTCGTGCGTCAGGACGTCTACATCCCCTGTCGTTCCGTTGAAATTCGCGAAAATATACGGCGAACGGTAATCCGGGAAATACGTGCAGTAACCGCCGCCCGCTTTTCCTTTTTTGCTGGCGAGATCCATCAGCTCATGCTCTTGCATATAGCGGAAGAACGAGGATGTCTCCGGCGACATTTCGTCATACATCCGTGTCGCCCGATCGACGATCCAATCGAGATCCCCCTTCGGTTTGGCGTTGCCGCTCGCGAACACGTACTTGTCGTCGTAATAACGGATCCGGTCTACGCCGATTCTTGCGCGCTGCCGCTCCTTCAGCTTGGAAGCTACCGGCACGATGTGCACCTTCACCTGGTCGCGGAAGTTGGCCACCTTAGCCGCATCGTAGCCGATTCTCTCCATCCTGGCGTAGCCGAGCTCGACAAAATTGCGGTAACCCAGCTTCCGGGCGATCGACGTACGCACCTTGACCAGTTGATCGTAGATGCCGTCCAGCTCTTCCTCATGCTCGCGGAAAAAGCCGTATCTCGCCTCTCCCGCCTGCCTGCGTACCTCGCGGTCGGACGATTGCATGAACGGCACGAGCTGCGAAAGCGTTCTTTCCTCGCCCTGGAACGGGATTTTGGCCGAAGCAATCAGTCTCGTATAGTCGCTGGACAGCTTATTCTCCTGCTGCAGCTCCGCCATCACCTCAGGCGAGAACGTACGCAGCGCCAAGTCGGCAAGGCTGAACAGCTGCGTTCCCCATTTGGCTTCCAGATCCCGGCGGAACGGCGAACGGACAAGCACTTCGTACAACCGCGTCGTCATGCCTTGCACGACAGGCTGCGCCTCATCGTCGAATTCTTGCTCCGCCTTATAGAACGGATCGTTCGTATCGACCGTATGACGGACACCGGCGATAGACGCCATCGTCCGGTATTCGCCCCGCAGCTTGTTGATCGCCGCCAGCGCTTCCATCTGCGTCTCCGCCGTCTCCGCCTGCTCCAGCTTGCTTAACCATGCATTGAATTGTTCCTCCAGCTTGGCCATATCCGGCCTCCGGTACGAAAACTCGCTGAATTTCATCCCTCGATCGCTCCTCCCGAATCCTAGTAACATTCCTTCTCGGCTTGCGGCACTTCCATTCTACTAACGTCGCGCACCGTTTTCGCAGCACCTTTTCTATTCTTATAGAAGCGGCTTCGCGTCAACTGTATTTTACCACGTTGCGGACGGCAACCCAAAAGCCTTGTCTACACTAGCAGTACTCCGCGAAACACTGATAGATAAAGGTGGAATTTCCGAGAATCTAGTTGTTTGGCTAGTACCTCTTAAATAAGGGATACGTATATATAAAGTACAAAGCACCACCAATGATAACCGAAAGGGGAACAATCAAATGGCAGGACACAGCTATCTGAAGTCCATGGTAGGCAAAGAGTTTAAAGTGAACAGAGGAGGGCACGACGCAGTCTGGGGGAAATTGATAGACGTCAAGAACGACTTTCTGGTTCTGGATACCGGCGAAGGCAACGGCATTTGCTACTTCAACCTGAAACACATCAAGAGCTTCAATGAAGTCATCGGCGGCCAAAACGGTCAAAACGGCAACAACAATGGCAATGCCAACAGCAAAATCACGTACAGCAGCAGCCCTGAATATGTGCATGCCAGCAAATTTTCCGAAGTTCTCGAAAAACTGCGCCCGAACGTCGTCACGATCAACCGCGGCGGCCCTGAGAAAATCGAAGGCGTACTGACCGACGCCAATGAAGATTATATGATCGTCGTCGTCAACAAAGACATCATCCGCATCCCGACTTACCACGTCAAATCCATCTCGCTCTATACCGGCAATAACGACAAAAACGACGGTAACGGCAACGCCAACGCGAACAACAAAAACGACAAGAACGACAAGAATGACAAGAATGACAAGAACGACAAAAACAAAAACAAGTCCGGCGGCAAAAACGACAAGTCCGGCAGAAACCGCCGCGGCAACACGAGAGACTACGACCGCAGCGGCCGTAGCGACGAGCGCAGCGAACGCAGCGAACGCCGCGGACGCAGACGCAACGTTTACAGCGGACGTACGCGCACCACTTACGGCGGGCGTAAGCAAGCCAGAACGCGCGTTGCCGGCAAAAGCACGGCTAAAGTCCGGGCGAACGTTCGCGCCAAGTAACCCTTCCCGTTCTCTATGCACCGATAAGGGAGGGATAACCTATGATACTGCTGCCGTATCTCATTTCGATTCTCGCAGGCTTCATGCTCTATATGCTGCTTAAACCTCAAACGAACCCGCCAGCCGAATTCGTCGAAACGAACGAAGCACCCGATTCCTCCAACCTTCCTTTCCGTCACAAAGCGAGCTCCAATGCTTGATCAGCAACTTCTTCGCCGGCTTTACGGTCGCCCTGCCGGGATTCGTATTCCTATGACGGTCCCGCAGCGCAACCGAGCCGATACCGACCGCATTCCTAGCCGCATCGCTTCCCGCGGCCGGTATCGTCCCGCCGGCAGTCCTAAGCCGCCATGCAGGAATCGCTTCGGGGACGGCCATCCCTCTTGCAGCGGCGATCGTCACGTCGGCGGGCTTGAAAACACCGGCATGGCCCGGTGGTCGGCTTGGAAGCTCATCCGCTTAGCCAAAGGCTCCGGCGTTCGGTTATACGTTTCGACCAGCCTGCTATGCTTCTTGACTGTCCTTGCTCTCAGTAGCGGCGGAGGTATGGCGGTTGCGGCATCGATATTCATTCAAGATCGCAGCCGTGCTGTCTTACCGCCCCGTCAAAAAATTTCTTCTCTCCTGTCAGATGCGCCGGCGGCTTCTGCCTCCGGCGTCCCTGTCGGGGTAAGTGTATGACTTTTCGCAAGACTGCTTGGCTTGTAAGGCTGGACTACGCTTTTCCATTGACTATCCGGAAGGGAGGCAGCCGATATTGAATGGCATTCGAAATTTCCTAGGTAAGCATATCGACGTGAACATATCCGGGAAAGGCGTGATTACCGGGTTGCTAATCGACCTTGGCAGCGACATTATGGTCATTCACGACGGGTTCCACTATTTGTACATCCCACTCGTGCATATCCAAAGCGTGAAGCTGAGCACGACCGATCTCACGATTTCCGAACTGCCCGAGCAGCCGATCGAGAACCATGCGGAGCCCATTTCCTACCGCAAAATGCTCGTTAACGCCAAAGGGCTTTTTCTGGAAATATACACATCCGGCGGTCACTCGATTCATGGTTACTTGACAGGCATCATGAACGACTATTTCGTGTTCTACTCGCCCGTTTATCATACGGTTTTCATTTCCATGAACCATTTGAAATATTTGATCCCGTATCAGCAGGACATGACTCCTTACTCGCTCAATCAGGAGTATTTCCCGGTCAAACCTTCCAATATTACGCTAGCCCGGACGTTCGAGCAGCAAATCAAGAAGCTGGAAGGGAAATTCGTCGTTCTAGACATGGATGAACATCCTCGCAAAATCGGGCTTCTCAAAAGCTTCGAGGACCTGCAGCTCGAGCTCGTTACGGCTAACGGCGAGACGTTCTATTGGAATATGCACCATATCAAAACGGTTCATCTCCCCTAAGACTAATCACGCCGGCATATCTCTGTCTCCAACCTGCGGTTCCTCCGCGGCGATGGAGGCTTTTTTGCGCTTCCGAGAGTACCGCCTTTTAGCATCTTCTGGAACCGGAGGTTACCGAAAATCGGGATTTTATAAAAACGGCCGATTTGGCACATGTTAGAAATGGTTGTCACTATCTCAAAAGGAGGCCGTCAACATGGAAAACCGCACGCATGAAGGAAACTACGAAGGCACTCGCAATATGAAGCCGAAAAATCAGGATATGGCATTCGTCAACGATACGATCGATCAAGCCAAAAGCACGACGAATCCGGTAGGCGCCGTCACGAAAGAAGGGCACGACAAAACGGCGCAATAGCCCGGTTTCCGGCCCCCGCCTTGGCCAAAGCAGGCGAGCGTCTTCAAAAAAGAACCCGGCTGACGGTCAGCCGGGTTTCTTGATTTTGCAGGACTACGGCTTGTTAACAACCGCGAGGGATGCAATCTGCTGCATATGATGCTCGTCATGCCAGGCGAAGTCGGCGATATATTCGATCACGACGAATTTGCAGTCGACCGCGGCATAAGCCGTACCATACTGCTCCTCCGGAATGGCTCTCAAGTGACCGACGATTGCCCGACGAACCTCGGTTGCTTCTTCCAGCAGCTCGTTTCGGCTCTTGGTTGTGCCGTACGCAGCCGCTTCCCTGTTAAATTGTTCGAAATCCAGATTCGCGAGCGTCAGCGGCTCCCCGTTACGCGCTCTGGCAACGGCGGTCTCCATATAATACCGGTCCCACAGCATCATGTGGCTGACGATATCCCGCGGCGCCCACTTGCCCTCCCCGATCGGCGTCGTCCATGTGCGCTCGTCCATCCCGTGCAGCGATTCCGCAAAAGCGATCCACTTCTCCATCGATTGAACCAGCTGCTCTTTGTTTGACATAAGCTCTCCTCCAAAACGGTATTTTATAAGAACATATGTTTGTAATTCGCGTTTGCCGGTCAAATCCCTGCTCGCTATAGAAAAAAATAAAAACCGCCGCAGTCAGCCTGCGGCGGTGTCGAGGACAACTATGCTATTGACGGTAAAACTGACCCAGCGCCGCAAGCAACGGCACATAGCCGGTTTCGTACAGCTTGCGGTAAGCCTCGTGGCGCTCTCCGTCCGCATCGATACGGGAGGAACCGGACGTGCGAACCGCCTTCACCGCTTCGTCCGGCGACCCGTAGACGCCGCAGCCGATGCCTGCGGCCATGGCAGCCCCG
Source organism: Paenibacillus litoralis (assembly GCF_046244365.1). NCBI lineage: Bacteria > Bacillati > Bacillota > Bacilli > Caryophanales > Paenibacillaceae > Paenibacillus > Paenibacillus litoralis. Next base: position 8,534,477 of record NZ_CP176395.1, read on the forward strand.
AGCAGCGTCGCCTCTTCGATCGGCGGCACCTCCAGCGCGCAGTTCAGCACGTCGGCCTTCACCTGCAGCCATTGCCGGTTGCGCGTTCCGCCGCCTACGACGAGCAGCTTGTCGATCGGACTGCCGGCAATCTCTTCCGCGGAGCTGCGGATTAACTGCAGCTGGTACGCGGTCCCTTCCAGCACCGCCTTGATCAGCTCGCCCTTGCCCTGCTTGCCGGTGAAGCCGATGAACGCCGCCTTGGCGCGCGGGTTGGGTGACGGGGCTCCGCTGCCCGACAAGTATGGATAATAAAGAATACCGGTAGGACCCGGTTTTACGGCGTCAAGCAGCCTGATCAGCTGCTCGTAGCTCATCGGTTCCTCGCCGAATTGGGCCCGCAGCCATTCGACGGAACCTCCTGAGGCGGAATTGCCGCCCATCCAGAAATGGCGGTTCGGCACGACATAGCAGCCGTAGGACAACCCGGAATCAAACTGCTTACGGGTCAGCGGCCGCTCCTCCAGCGTACCGACTAGCGTCTCCGCCGTCCCCATCGAGTCGTAAACGACGCCCGGCTCGATCGAGCCGACGGCAAGGGCTGCGATGACGTGATCATGGCCGGCAACCGCTACCGGCGTCCCCTGCGCAAGTCCTGTTGCAGCGGCTGCCGCAGCCGTGACGTCCCCTGCCCTAGCACCGCTCGGCAGCGCCTGGGGAAAGAGCGATTCGTCCAGTCCGAAATGGGCGAGCCATTCTTGGTTCCAGCTCTTTTGGTCGATGCGGAACGCCAATGTCCGCGCCGCCAGCGAATAGTCGATCGCCATGCTGCCAGAAAGCCTGTACGCGATGTAGCTGGACGCCGAAAGCCACGTGACCGGACCCTTCAGCGCCTCCGGAAACCGGTCGCGAATCCACAGCAGCTTGGCGAGCCCCATTTTGAAGCTGTTGCGAAGCCCCGTTTGCTGAAATAAATCGAACGGATCCGACTCTTGCCCGATCCGGTCGGCTTGCGCCTGCGAGCACGTATCGAACCAAGGCATGAACGGGGACCGGGCTTGTCCGGTTTCCCGGTCGACAAGAAGTCCGCTCTCCGCCATGCTTGTAATGCCTATTGCCGCAACCCGAGGCTCTCCGGCCTGCAGGAGTACCGTCCGGATTGCAGAAGCGATGCTTTCCCACATTTCCTCCGGATCGTAGTAGGCATACCCGTCACTGTGCGTGTGGGTCACCGTTCTGCGGCTTTCGATCGCAACCGCCTTCCCGTCTTCCGTATACAACCCGGCCTTGCTGTTCGTCGTGCCGATATCAATGCCTAGAAGCATGGCTTCATACATCTCCTTTAAGGGGCTTTCTGTCTTTATGTAAACGTGTGCAATTCTACTTCCCAGCTACTTTGCTTCGCTGCTATCGCCTCGGGCCCGCACATTCTCAACCAAACACCATCGGAGACATGACCGCCTCCGGCCGAACGGCTCCGGCTTGAGAGGGTACCCTCCGCATAGCTGCGCTTCTGACCATTTTAGCAAAACCTTCCGTAGAAAAAAAGACGCCCGCTCGGTTTAACCAAGCAAGCGCCCTTGAACCTAACCCTTTCTCGTTCGAATCAATAGCATTGGAATTCGTCAATTTGACGGAGATCGACGCCGAAATATTGCCACCAGAAGCCGTTCCAGCGGAAGCCCGAAGCCGAACGATGACTGACATTCGTCAGGAAGGCCCAATATTGATCTCCGTTACGCTGCCAAATGTAGACGAAACGGAACGTACATGGCCGGATCGAGCCGGGACTTACGGCAAACGCGCTAGGGCCCTGAGACTTTACCGGTTTCGTCGGCGTAATATTGGGCGGCGGCGATTGCGGCATTCCCGCTTGGCCCGGTCCGCCCGGCATGCCCGGGCCTCCGCCGGGGAATCCGGGTCCGCCCGGCATCCCTGGGCCGCCGCCGGGGAATCCCGGTCCGCCCGGCATCCCTGGGCCGCCGCCGGGGAATCCCGGTCCGCCCGGCATCCCTGGGCCGCCGCCGGGAAATCCGGGTCCGCCTGGCATCCCTGGGCCGCCGCCGGGAAATCCGGGTCCGCCCGGCATGCCCGGGCTTCCGCCGGGGAACATACCGCCGCCGGGAAATAGCCCGCCGAATATGCGTCCGTCTTCGGTCGTGCCCGGCACCACCCAGTAATAATTAGATGGTATTTGTCTATACATATACATATTTTTAATCCCCTTTATCCGGTATTTGGCCCGCATCGCTTTCCGGCGTGTGGGCGATTTCATCAACAGTATATGTGACATCCGCCCGAAGTTTATGGGCGAATGCCCGTTTTACGGAAAAAGATCGGTTCCCTTTTGCCTTCATCCGCTTATATTGATACTATAGGGGCATACAGGGCGCCCAACGGGGCGCCGTAAACCCAAACCATGACATCTGTACGATTAAAGGAGGGCCCGCTTTGGTTACCATTAAAACAAAAGAGCAAATCGCTCGCATGAAGCAAGCCGGCCAAATTCTCGCCGACATTCATAAAGAAATCCGCCGGATGATCAAACCAGGCGTAACGACCTGGGAAATCGACCAATTCGCCGAATCCTACATGCGCAGCCACGGCGCTACGCCGGAGCAAATCGGCTACCGGGGCTACGAATACGCTACGTGCGCTTCCATTAACGATGTCATCTGCCATGGCTTTCCGAAGCGCGAGCCTCTGCAGAACGGCGATATCGTCAAAATCGACATGGTCGTCAACCTGAACGGCTGGCTGGCCGACTCGGCTTGGTGCTACGCGGTCGGAACCGTCTCCAAGGAAGCGGAAAACCTGATGGCCACGACCAAAGAGGCGCTGTACCGGGGAATCGCGCAAGCGAGACCGGGCAACCGAATCGGCGATATTTCGCATGCAATCCAGTCGTTCGCGGAAGAACGCGGGTATTCGGTGGTGCGCGATTTTACCGGGCATGCGATCGGGCAGACGATTCACGAGGACCCTCATGTTCCCCACTACGGCCCTCCGGGACGCGGACTTCGGCTTAAGGAAGGCATGGTCATCACGATCGAACCGATGATCAACACCGGGGCGTACGGTACGCAGATCGACGCCGACGGCTGGACGGCCCGCACGATCGACGGAGGCTTGTCCTGCCAGTATGAGCACACGGTTGCGATTACGGCCGACGGCCCCTATATTTTGACGGATCAAGACGAGTAACCGCGTCATTAAGGTCCGCTAATTATGGTATAATCGTTGAAAAACGCGCATACCTGCTACGAAAGGAAACGTCTATGCTCCGGTTCGGTCATCTTCCCCTAATTCGTTCCTACGTCTCCGTTTCCCCTAAGCTCTCGGGTGCGGAGGCTTCCAAACAGCATAAAGCCGAGCCGTACGTCGTCATCGAAAGCGATCCGCCTTACGTGCTTACCGCAAACGAATTTGCCGCGGCAGCGGAGGAGGCCGGTCAACGACCGGTGATCGAAGCCTTGGAAAAAGCCGCGATCGCCCCCTCCTCCGTCTTAACCGCGGAAGAGCTGTCGTCCGCTGACCCCGACTGGGCCCGGCCTCTGCTGATCCGCCGCGAAGCGGGCGGCGGCTGGGACGGCATCGTCACCGCCGCCGAACTGGCTCCGCGGCTGATCAAGGAACACAAACAGCTGTGGGCCTATTTCATGACGCTTGCGGAGACGGTCGGCGATGCGGTTACAGCCGTGGACAAATTCGGCAAGGTGCTCTGCTGGAACACGGCGGCGGAGCAGACGTACGATATCAAGCGCGAGCAGATCGTCGGACAAACGATCGGCGAGCATTTCGAAGCGGAATCGATCATGCTCTACCGGATTTTGGACGAAGGGCGCACGGTCCGGCAGGTGTACCACCAGCCGACGGCGGACAAGCACGTGCTTATTAACGCCTCGCCGATTGTCGAAGCGAATGAAATTATCGGCGGCATCGCCACCGAGCACGACATTACGCGGGTTGTCCGCTTGAATAAGGAGCTGTACGAGGCTCCCTTATGGCTTGAACATGAGCGCCCGGTCGACCTGTTCATGAGCGTGGACGGCATGCAGCCGGCGATCAAGCAGGCGCTTAAGGTCGCCTCCACTGACAGCGCGGTGCTGCTTATCGGGGAGCATGGCTCGGAGAACGAGCTGCTCGCCCAGGCCGTACACGATGCCAGCGCCAGGCAGAACGGGCCGTTCCTCTCCGTCAATTGTGGAGCGTTCCCTGCCGGCATTCTGGAGACCGAGCTGTTCGGCTACCAGAGCGGCGCCTTTACCGGCGCCGAGCCGGAAGCGAGACCCGGCAAGCTGGAGCAAGCCGGCGGCGGCACCTTGTTCATTGACGAAATCGACGAGCTGCCCGCAGAGCTTCAGGTAAAGCTGCTGCAAACGATCGAGCAGGGCTCCTTCACCCGCCCCGGCTTCCCTGAGCCTATTCGGGTAAACGCCCGGATTATCGCCTCTGCGGCACCCGTCTTATATGACAAATGGAAGCAGGGCATTTTCAAAAGCTCGCTCTACTACAAATTAAGCGCCGTCAGCATTACGATTCCGCCGCTCCGCGAGCGTACGGAAGACATCCCGCAGCTTGTTCAGTTTTTCCTGCGGCAATTCAGCGCCAAATACCAGAAGCCGCTGCCAAGGCTGGATACGCCGGTTATGTCGGCGCTTATGAACTATGACTGGCCGGGCAACGTACGCGAGCTGCAGCAAGTGGCCGAGCGTTTCGTCCTGCTGCAGCAGGACAACGGAACGGTCCGTCTCGAAGACGTGCCAAAGGAAATGCTCGCCGATACCGGCGAAGACGCGGTCGAAGATGCGGGCACGGACATGCTTCTGAAAGCCCGCGTGTCCGAGGAGCAGGAAGCGGCCATGATCGAGGAAGCGCTGCGCAAAACATACGGCAATAAAAGCGCCGCAGCCAAGCTGCTCGGCATTTCCCGGGCGACGCTCTATAACAAAATGCGGGAGTACGGCTTGGGGTAAGAAGCTTGTAGGAGCGGCGGCAAGCAGCCGGAATAACGGATATATGAGGCTCTGGATGAGTGAAACTTAGCGGATTTTAGAGGCGCTATTTTGAAGTGTTCTCTGCATGAGCGAGGCTTAACGGATTTTCGCGGCGTTATTTGTATTCGTTCAGCCCTATGCAGGCGGCAATATCTTGTATAAGGCCCTCTCAGTCCGCTAATATCCCCATCTTCTGCGGAATCGATCTTTTAGCGCCTCGAAAATCCGTTATTGCAACAGAGGGCGCCCGCTACAAGGCATGTTGACTTCCTATGGAAATCGGTTCTACATGATTGACAAATAAACCTCCAATCCGCTTACACATGATAGCGGATTCGGAGGTTTATTCGTTCATTATGGAAAACTGTCCGTTGATTGCAGTCTCGGAACAGAGCGCCTCAACCCTTTTAGACAGTTTTCTCTGTATTAGAAGCCCCTGACGTCGCCTAATTCCCTTGTTTCAGTTAATCGAGGGAATTAGCGGCCTCTAGGGGCTCTTAATCCCGGCGATCCAGCAAGTTTCGGCTATTTCGCCGGAGATAAGAGTCTTTTGCGTCGCCTAATTCCCTCGTTTCCGGTTAATCGAGGAAATTAGCAGTCTCCAGGGGCTCTTAATCCCGGCGATCCAGCCAGTTTCGGCTATATCGCCGAGATAATCCGGGCGAGTTGACTGGCGGCGGCCATAGCCATAGACGGCTATCATTTCCGCCGCCGTATCACGTCCGCGGTTACGAACAGGCGGCCCCCCTCTTCGCCCCTGCTTACAACGTTACAGGGAGCTTCCCCTCTGCCGCAATCTTGCCGGTCAACACCTTGGCGGCGCTTTGCAGCGCCAGGGGCCTCGACTCGTAGGCAGCCAAATACGTGGAAACGTCCGGGAACCGGCGCAAATCGTAAGGAATCCGCAATGCGACGACGACGAGCTTTTTGCCGAGAGCATGCACGGCTTGAACCAGCTCGGCTTGCGCAGGGTTCAGCGATGCGTTGTAGGTACCGATGACAATCTGTGCGTACTCGGGCGACTGGGCACGTTCAAGCGTATTCGCCAGGCGGCTCGACGCTTCGGCAACCGGGATGACAACTTCCTCGGCGTCAACCCCTTCAACCGAAAGCGCATTGCCGAGCGTCGTCTTGATCGCGATCGCCTCGTCGACGAAGGAGGACACAGCCGCTTCGAAGCTGATGACGAGCGTCTTTACCGCAGCCAGCGGAAGCAGTCCTTGCTCGTCTTTGACAAGCGTGATGCTGGCTTCGCTGATGCGGCGAGCAACCTCGCGGTGCTCGGCGCTGCCGATCTGCGCAAACGGCAAGTAACCGTCCTTGCCGTCCGATGGCGGGCCGCCCGCAAGCAAGCCGCGTTTTTGCTTCAGCGCAAGCAGCCGCATGACCGATTCGTCGATACGCGCTTCACTAATGCGTCCGGATTCCACCGCTTCCACGAGCGCTTCGATCGCTCCCGCCTGCAGATCGAACCGATGGCTGATCAGAACGGTATCGGCCCCCGCTTCAACGGCCATTACTGCAGCCCGAACCGTACCGTAATGGTCGGAGATCGCCTGCATCTCCATACAGTCCGTCATGATGACACCTTCGTAGCCGAGCTCCTGCCGGAGCAGGCCGGTAAGTACGGCATGCGACAACGTAGCAGGCAGCTTCTGCGATTCGAATGCCGGAAAGTAAATATGCGACGACATGATCGCATCGACGCCTCCCGCGATCGCACGGCGGAACGGCGCAAGCTCGACTTGCTCGATTCGCTCCCTGCTATGCGTGATGGTCGGCAGGTCCAGATGGGAATCGACATTCGTGTCCCCGTGCCCCGGAAAATGCTTCGCCGTAGCAACCACATCCGCTTCCTGATAGCCGCGGATCGCCGCTATGCCGAAACGGCCGACTTCTTCCGGAGATTCTCCGAATGAGCGGACTCCGATAACCGGATTGTCCGGGTTGACGTTCACATCGAGCACCGGAGCGAAGTTCAAGTTAATGCCCAGAGCCCTCAGCTCCCGTCCCGAAACGTATGCGGAGCGGTACGCCGAATCCGCCGAGCCGCCCGCGGCAATCGCCATATTGCCGGGCATCAGCGCCACACCCTCCGTGATGCGGGCCACCATGCCTCCCTCCTGGTCGATGGAGATCCAAAGCGGCAGCGTGCCCGCATGGACGGCCGATTTCTGCAGCCGCTCGTTTAAGGACGCCACCTGATCTAGCGATCCGATGTTGCGGGCAAACAGGATGACGCCGCCCAGGTGGTGCTTCTCGATCAGCTCCGTAATCGACTCATTCGGCTCCAAACCTTCAAAGCCCGCTTGTATCATTTGTCCGATTTTTTGCCGCAAGCTCATGGCTGCGATTCGTTCCGCCAGTTCCTTCATGTTGTCTCCCTTCCGTATCTACGTTTGCGTCCTATTCTATCTCTCGCTGAAACGCAGTATTGCCTCATTTCAGTTATCCCGATGACGGGACCCTAAAAATCGTTATATACCCTCATTATACAAGTTGTGAAATTTTAAAATCAATATTTTATATTTTTATGAAATAATATTTCAAACATCATGCATAAGACTTGTCCCCGAAAGATTCTTTCTCAGACAATATAGTCGCAATTTGCCTGAACGAATCCATATTCCACGCAAAGAAAAAAGGACCGCCCCACAGCCATTTAAGACCTGTTGGGACAGTCCCCTGTAAGAAAATTACAATTTGCGCGAAGTCAGCTTAGCCTGCGTAAAGAGGAGCAGGTAGTCATGGCCGCCCGCTTTCGAATCGGTGCCCGACATGTTGAATCCGCCGAACGGATGCACGCCGACAAGCGCGCCCGTACATTTGCGGTTAATGTACAAGTTACCGCAATGCACGGTCTCCAGCGCTTCTTCGATCCGCTCTTCAACCGCAGAGAAGAAGGCGCCCGTCAAACCGAACTCGGTATCGTTAAACATGTCGATCGCTTGCTTCCAGTCCTTCGCTTTGGCGATCGCAAGCACCGGCCCGAAAATTTCTTCCTGCATAATGCGCGCTTTCCCGTCCACATCGGCGATGACAGTCGGCTGAATATAGTAGCCGTTGCCTTCCGCTTTGCCTCCGCCTACGAGCAAACGGCCTTCCGTTTTGCCGATCTCGATGTAGTTCAGAATGCGTTCGTACGACGTTTTGTCGACGACAGGTCCGATCGGATAGTTTTGCTCCGGCAGGCCGACAACCAGCTTGCTAGCCAGCGCGGCAACCTTTTCGACCACTTCGTCGTAGACCGACTCGACGATAATGGCACGGGAGCCGGCGGAACACTTCTGCCCTTGGAAGCCGAAGGCCGAAGCGACGATCGCCGAAGCAGCCGCATCCAAGTCCGCCGTTTCGTCCACGACGATGCCGTCTTTACCGCCCATTTCCGCTACGAGACGTTTGATCCAAATTTGCCCTTCCGACGTTTGCGCCGCAAGACGGTTGATATGCAGGCCGACTTCCTTCGAGCCCGTAAAGCTGATAAAACGCGTTTTGGGGTGCAGCGTCAAGTAGTCGCCCACTTCCGCGCCGCTTCCCGGAATGAAGTTCAATACGCCGTCCGGCAAGCCGATTTCTTCCATCAGCTCGACGAACTTGTGCGCGATAACCGGTGTTGTCGAAGCCGGCTTCAGCACGACCGTATTGCCGGACACGATAGCCGCAGTCGTCATGCCGACGCAGATCGCAAGCGGGAAGTTCCAAGGCGGAATCACCACGCCGACGCCAAGCGGGATATACGTAAGACGGTTGTCCTCGCCTTCCAGCTTCACTAGCGGCTGATGAATCGACGTCTCGCTTAAGCGAATCATTTCACGGGCATAATACTCCATGAAATCGATCGCTTCCGCCGTATCGGCGTCCGCTTCCGCATAGTTTTTACCGGCTTCGAATACCATCCATGCAGAAAACTCGTGTTTGCGCTCGCGCATCCGTTTAGCGGCCTCGAACAGGAATTCCGCGCGTTCGCGCGCAGGAACCTTTTTCCACGTCTCGAATGTCGCCACTGCGGTTTGCATCGCTTTCTCAGCCAGTTCTTTGCTCGCTTTGCTGACGGTACCGATCGTTTGGTCGATATTTCCCGGGTTGATCGACACGATTTTGTCCTCGGTCACGATTTTCTCCGAACCGATGTGCAGCGGGTAATCTTTGCCCAGCTCGCTTTTTACTTTAGCCAGCGCCGTTTCCATCGCTTGCTTGTTTTCCGGCAGGTTGAAGTTCGTGAACGGTTCGGTTACGAAAGGCGCGATAGTCGTTTTCAATTGTGTCATGGGAGTCTCCCCTTTAAGCGTATTTTTGAATCGAAAAGGAACGATTGATTATTTAAACATGTTTTTGAGCACGAACCATACGTTAGCCGGCCGTTCGGCCAGTCTGCGCATGAAATAGCCGAACCAATCGATGCCGTAAGGCACATAAACCCGCACGCGGTAACCCTCGTCTACAAGACGCTTCTGCAAATCGACGCAGATCCCGAACAGCATTTGGAATTCGAATTGATCGTTCGAAATGCCTTTTTCCTTGATGAACGCCTTCATATCTGTAATGACCGTTTCGTCATGGGTGGCGATCGCCGCATAATTGCCGTCCAGCAAATGTTGTTTAATGATGGCACGGAAATTGGCGTCGACGTCCTTTTTCTCCGGGAACGCTACTTCGGGGGATTCCTTGTAGGCTCCCTTCACCAAGCGGAGGTTAAGACGCATGTCTTTCAGATCGTTGATATCCTGCATCGTTCTGTACAAATAAGCTTGAACGACGATCCCGACATTATCGTATTCCCGGCGCAGCTCGCGAAGAATATCGAACGAGATTTGACAGTGCGCGAAATCCTCCATATCGATCCGCACAAAGTTGCCGTATTGCTTGGCCCGATCCAAAATGCGGCGCATGTTGTTCATGCAAAGCTCGCGGCTGATATCGAGCCCGAGCGACGTCATTTTGAGCGAGAGGTTCGAAGTAACGCCTGCCTGATGAATCGCATCCAGCGTCCTCAAGCACATGTCGGCGGATTCGTTCGCTTCCTCTTCGGTAAATACAAACTCGCCCAGGTGGTCAAGCGTGACTACCTTGCCTTCACGGTTCAGCTCGCGTACCGCATCGATCGCTTTCTGAATCGTTTCCCCCGCCACGAAGCGGCCCGCGCCAAACCGAAGTCCGTATTTTTTGGCCATTTTGTTAGCCGAACGGCTTTTGGCGAGCGATTGAAACATATTGCGCATAACCATTTCCATGTGGGTCGACCTCCATGATGTGCTCATCACGTTTTACAATAGTGTATTATTTTATACATAACGCACAGCATTTGTGCTATGGCCAGCTTCATCCGTTTCTGCATCTCTCGCCTAACCGTCTTTGACACGGCGCGATCCGCTGCGCGGAGAGCTTTATCCGTCTTTTATGAGCTTATTATACATTCAATTTACACACTTGTATATATATTATACATTTTTGTTTAATGTGTGTTTATTGGCAAAAGAGTCGAACCATGAAGCGGACCCGAAAAAGCAAAAAAACCGCGTCTTCCGAAGAAGATCGCGGTGCAACTGCAAAGCTATTATAGCAGTTCATACGGCCGCAATGGCGCAGTATGCTGTACCGTCTCGTTAAATCGAATGTGATCGATCACGTAAGGAACCCCGAACTGCAGCCTGAAAAACGCCTCCGAGTCGGCACTCCCCGCTTCGTATCCGAACGGGTTTTCGCTTGCCGTCGTATAGAAATAGTACCGCCCGTTCGCCGATCCGAGCAAAGAATAAGGAATTTCCTCCTCGCCCCCCCATTGCCTTAGCTCATCTTCGGTGTAAACATAAACCTCGGCCAGCATCCCCCGTTCGCCGGAAGGCGCTTTATAGGAAACGGTAATTTGTCTTTCCTTCTCCGTTACTTCAATCTTACCTCTCCAATAGGCGGGAAAATAAAACGTCACCCTTTGCGTCTCGCTGGCATATTGAAGCTCGCGGTCTTGGGTATCCGGCACGTCCTTGCCGGCAAATACGAGGCTGCCCGATATGTCGGTCATCTCCCTTTTCGCCGGGACTCCCTTCTCGTATACATCCACCGCACTGTCTCCGTTCTTGAACGTAGTGCGGACGCTTCGGCCCTCCCACAGCCTGCCGTCCACATATACGCCTTGCTCGATGACTCTCCCTTTGCGGTAGGTAGCCCCTTCCCCGTTCTTCAGGTCGTCCTTCCACTTTCCTTGAAACAGAAGGGAACCGTCCCCATCCAGCAGGCTGCCGCTTCCGGATTGCCTGCCGCCGGCAAACGCTCCCGTATATTTCGAACCGTCCTGCAAATAGCGAACGCCTTCGCCTTCCGGCGCGTTATCCGCAAAGTTCCCGGCATACAAGAGGGAGCCGTCCTTTACCCGGTACAAAAAGCCGTATCCGTTCAGCCGGCCGTTCTTCAGTTCGCCGTCATACAGCTTTACGCCGTCCGCGTACAGCTTCCCTTGCCCGTTCCATACGCCGTTCCCGAGCGTTTCGCCTTCGTATTTGAGCTTTGTCTTGTCGAGCAGCTGCTCGCGTATGTATGCCGACAGAGGGGTATAGATGTACACGGCCTGCTGCAGACCGCTCCATACGACGACCCGTCCGGTCGCCTCCCCGATCAGCCGCAGCGGCACGAACGTATAGCCGTCGATCAGACGGGGCGCAATCTCGAGCTGCTTGGCCACGCCGTCGATTAAAGCCGTCCTGTTCCCCACGGTCAATTGAAAAAGAGGGCTCCCTCTCCACGATCCGCTGACCGTTTGGGAATCCCCGTCCCAGCCGATGTCGAGGCCGAGCTTCTCCATAATGGGCCGTACCTGTACAAGCGTCGTTCCGTCGATCAGAACGGGCTGCACGTCGAAGTCCAACGAATGACCGTCTATCGAGACGACGATCCGATCCGCCGCCATCGTCTGTATAGGCACGCACCAAATCAGCACCAATGCCAGAAAAACCATTTTTGCCGCAAGCCTGCTTCGCCGCATCCCGTCTCACCTCGGGCGTTATCGATTATTCTCATTCTACAGTAGGACAAGCGGAATGGAAAGCGCTGTCGTTCCTTGTCAGAACAAGTCCAGCTGCCTAGGTCCGAGTTCCTCGTCGCCGATCCCGAGCATCGCCATCAGCTGTTTGGCATTGGCGGCCGCGTCTCCCCCGGAATTATTGTTGAAAATAACGTTTATTTCCCCGGTTTGCTCCTGCAGCCGCTCCAGCCTTTCCTTCCACTCCAGAAGCTCCCGCTCGCTGTAGCGGTACAAGTACCGGACCTCGCGCCAGCTATGCCGCTCCCGCCCGTCGCTATTCCAGCCGCTTTCGTTCCGGCCGTGAAACCGCACGATCGTAAGCTTCTTGTCCGTCGCCTGCAATACCGTCGGAATGGATCCGATTCCGGCCTGGGGCTCGTCGCAAATGCTGTGAATCCAGCCTTCGCGCTCCATAAAGGAAAGCGTTCTGCCTTCCATGTCCGGCGTGAACCAAGTCCGGTTGCGAAACTCTAGCGCTACCGGCAATCCTTCCATCAGCATCTTCGCCTCGCGCAGCTCGTTCACATGCTCGCGGGTGCAATCGAACCAGGGCGGGAATTGAAACAGTACCGCTTTAAGTTTCCCCGCCGCAACGACCGGCTGAATCGATTCGCAGAACGCTTGGAACATCGCTTCCTTGCTCTCGAACGGATGGGTGGGCTGCGCTCCCCGCAAATGCCCCGTCATCCCTTGATACGCCTTGAATACGAAGCCGAACCGGGCGGGCGTCTCCGCGACCCACTTCTCCGCATTGCGGACAGGCTGTACGGCATAGAACGAACTGTCCACCTCGACGACCGGAAAATGACCGGCATACGTTTTCAGCTTGTCCCGGCTTGACGAGCCGTCCGTATATAAATCCGCGTGGTCTCCCCACCCGGCTAGTCCGATCCGTATCACCCGAATCCCCCTCTTTATGCCAAGCGGCCCGTGACTCCGCCGCCTTCCTTTCGTCACTTTACGAACATTTTACCACAAGCCGTCCCGAACCCCGAACCCCGAGCAAGGCCGTTTGCGACAAATTCACACAAAGTTCGTAATACCCCGACTTAGCTAGAAGGTTTTTCCATTATAATAAGCAAAACGCGTATAACGTATTCGATATACTCCAATCTTCATCATTTGCAGCTGCCGCAGGAGGACATGCCTATGAGTACATTACGGTCATTCCGCTTTACCAATACGATTCGCTTTAAGCTGCTTGCCGCTTGCTTGTTTCTATTAATCGTTCCGATTCTCGTCGTCGGTACGGTCAGCTACGACGCTTCAAAGAAGGAGTCCGACGCCTTAATCGAGAAAAACATCCGCAATAACGTCCAATTTGCCGTCGAGCTGGCAAACTCGTTCACCGAATCGGTCCGCAATGGGACGATGAAGGAGGAAGACGCGCAAGAACGGGTCAAATCCCTGCTGCTCGGGCCAAAACAGGACGGCAAACGTCCGATCAACGCCAACATCGATCTCGGACCTAACGGCTACTTCTACGTGCTCGACCAGAAAGGCGTTCTTCTCGCGCACCCGCTTCTCGAAGGACAGAACATATGGGACAAGAAGTCGTCGGACGGTACATACTACATTCAAGAGATCATCGACCACGCCGTGCATGACGGAGGCGGCTTCACTTACTACAAGTGGCCGCTCCCCAATTCCGAGACGGAAGAGATGAAAGTCGTTTACGGCGCCTACTTTGCCGAGTGGGAGTGGGTCATTGCCGCAGGCTCCTACATGATCGATTACAACGCCGGACAAACGCATATTTTCAAGGTGATTATTCTTACGCTCGCAGCCTGCGTGGCAGTCGGGTTTCTGTTCTCGCTGCTGTTCGCCAGACATATCGCCCGCCCGTTGGTCCGGGTAACCGCAGAGACCCGCCGCATCGCGGATGGCGACTTGACCGAGACGGAGCTCCGCATTCGCAACAATGACGAAATTGGCCGGCTTGCCGGCATGTTCGGGCAAATGCGCGGCAGCCTCCGGCAGCTCGTGAACCAAATCGGCGGAAGCTCCGATCAGGTTTCCGGCAGAACGGCCCGCTTGTCCGCCTCCATCCAAGAAATCACGCAAGCGTCGAATCAGATCGCTTCCTCCATTCACGACATTTCCGCCGCCACGCATACGCAGGCGTCGAATGTAGAGGAAAGCGCCAATGCCATGGAAGAAATGGCGGCAGGCATTCAGCGTATAGCGGAGACGTCCTCATCCGCTCTCGAGGTATCGGAAAGTACGGCTCGCGAAGCGGAGCAAGGACAGCAGCAGATCAAGCTGTCCATCCGTCAAATGGATGCGCTGCGCACGACGGTAAACGATCTGGCCGGCGTCATTCGCCTGCTCGACGACCGCTCGCATCAAATCGGCGATATCGTGCAGGCCATAACGGAAATCGCCGACCAGACTAACCTGCTGGCGCTTAACGCCGCGATCGAAGCGGCTCGGGCAGGCGAGTCCGGCAAAGGATTCGCAGTCGTCGCGACGGAGGTCCGGAAGCTGGCCGAGCGTTCGAGCCAATCCGCCCAGCAGGTGGCCGAGCTGATCGCCGTGATACAGGACAATATCTCTTTCGCCGTCAAGGAGATGGCCCGGAGCGATCAGGAGGTCAACACCGGCGTAGAGTCCGTAACGAATTCGGGGATTGCTTTCGAGCATATTCTCCTAGCGACGAAGCAGGTCGTCGAGCATATTCAGGAAGCCTCCGCCGCTTCGGAACAAATGTCGGCCAGCGCTCAGCAGGTCGCCGCTTCGCTGCAGGATATGCGTAAAATGGCCGGCGAATCGGCCTCTGCTGCGCAGACGATTTCCGGCTTCACGGAGGAACAGCTCGCCGCGATGGAAGAGGTCGAATCGGCCTCCAAAGCGATAAGCGGCATGGCTCTGGAGCTGCAGCAGGCGGCTCACCGGTTCAAGCTGTAGCGTATTTTATAAAGGCCGTACCGCGGAGAAAGACTTCTCTGCGGTACGGCCTTTGTTTTTATTGGTGCACGACCAAACCCAAAATACTCCCCTAGCTATCCGCCTTCCTGGCGGCCTCCTCTTCCTCGATCAGCGCCCTCCGCGCTTTGGAAAGCTCGGGCTGCTCTTTGAACGGTTCCGCATTCATGTCCTCCTGCGCCTCCGCTTCAGCCGCTCCCCCGACGAAATATCCCGCCTGCGGCTGCTTGCTCATCCATCTGCTGTTGATATACGTAATCGCCAAGGAAATGACGCCGAGCGCGAACAGCACGATGACCTTGTAAATCGTGTCCTCTCCGGCCAGGTCGAAGAGCAGCGTTTTGGCCGCCATCAGAATCAACACCGCCGAACCGAACACCCGAAACACCCTCTGCTTGCTGTAAGCTCCCCACAAAAACAGCAGAAGTGCATAAATACCCCAAGTCACCGATAACGTAAGCGCCAAATCGAATACCCGGTCCACGCGATACTCTTCGAACACGTTGGAAACCTGCACCGTCAGCAGTCCCCCGACGATCAAATGGCTCAGCACCGCGTACAGATTCGCAAGCAGCGGGTTGTTCCAGCCGCCGCCGCTCATTTTCACCTTCGTGGCGAAATAGAAGCCTAGTCCGGCAAGCACCGCCCAAGCCATGGCCCCCCAGTTCAAAAAGGGAATATACACACCGAACCATTCTCCGCGAGGCGTATCCCATGTCACGACCATCCAATAACAGCCCACGAAGAACCAAACGAGGACGGAAGCCAGCTTGAGGGCGTCGATCCGCTTTTTTTGACCGGCCGCTATGAGCAGCACCGCGACCAGCCCCCAGAAATAAACGCTGAGCAGCGGCTTGATCTCCAGCCCTTTGCCAATCTGCGAGCCGGCCAGCAGCAGCAGGAACAAGCCGCCGAACGATTTGGTCAGCACCGGCATGCTGTATGCGTCTCGGGTTACCCGATAGACGACATACGCTAGCGCCACATAAGACAGCCCCATAACCGCGAGCGGGTAAGCAAACGGCAGGTATCCGTCCAGCAGCGCAACTGTCCATAAGCCGTATATAACGGCATTCGCGAAGCCGAGATACAAGTTAAGCCCATCGAACTTCTTGCCGCCCCGCCAGGACGACAGCACGAAGCCTAGCAGGTAGAATACATAAGCGGCGGTTGCGTAGCGGAACGGCATGCTCCAGATCCGGCTCACATCCGGCTCAAAATGCACGTAGTAGACGACATACAGCAGCCACGTTCCGGCAAACGCCAGCAGCCGAAGCTCCGTCCAGCTCTGGCGGATACTCAGGAAGAAGAAGGCCGTATTCAAAACGAGCAGATACAGGAACAGCGTAAATACCTGATCGCTCTCCGAGCGCAGCACCAACGGGGCAACAAGCGAGCCTAAGAGCACGATATTAATCAGCGTGCGAAGCCCAAACCGGTATGCAGCCCAGGCAAGCAGCACCGTTACCGCCATCATGCACAAAAACACCGTCATGGCATCCCACAGCGCATCATAAATACCGGCAAACGTAAACGTCGCGTACACGATCGCCGATCCCAAGCCGCATACAATCTCGCCCGCCAGCCGGGCGCGCCCGATCGCCAGCTTCATGCCGAGGGCGGCAAGTCCGGCACCTACAATAAGCCCCAACCCGATTTTCAGTTCTTCCGTGAACCAGTATTGATCGAACGTAAATTTAAACAAATACACGAATGCACTGATGATAAAAAGCGCACCGAGCAGCGATGTCCAATGCTTCCGAACCAAGTCGTTCATCGATAAGCCTCCTCGAGATCCTTCGCTTCGGTATGCCCTAACTCCGGGCGCTAGCCGTCAGCGATATAAGGACCAGGTCTTATCTTCCATTTTACGGATTGCCTCGGAATGCATAAGTACTAACTTTTTCTAGTACTACAGGGCTCGGCAAGCTTACAAAGCGGGACGGCAGCGAGCCAGATCGCCCTTGCATTTAAGCAGCGCCAGCTTGCAAGTCGCCAAATCCTTTGTGCATTCCGCCAATATCGTCTGCGATTTGGCAAGCGCCGTACGCAGATCCGTCAGCTGCGTATCGAGCTGCAGCGCCTGCGCATCGAGCTTCTTGAGCTTTCTTCCGCACGCCTCGACGGAACGCCTGCAGCTTGCCGTACGCTCCGGAAGAGTTGCAAGCCTTCTCAGGCATTTGCTTAACCGATCCTTTTTGCCGATTGGCGTAACAGTCCCGGGTGTTCGGCGGCTCCACTTCGAACGCGCCGACTCCTCCTTTCCGATTCTCGCCAGCCGGTTTAAGAAAGCGACATTCGGCATGCGATCACATCCGATTTGCATTTCGACAGCTCGAACACGCACAGCTCGAGTTCCTCGCGGCACAAATTAATTTGCGCCTCCGTCCGCGCGAGCTCGGCTTCCAGCTGGGCAAGCTGCGCCTTACGCAGCCGGTTTTGGTCGGCTTTAAGACGTGCGGCCTCCCTGCAGGCTTTCAACTCCCCTCTGCATTTCATGAGCTCCGTGCGCTTGACGGCCAGTTCCGTCTCGCATTTATTCAAGCGTTCCTGATAAGTCGCCGGGTCTAACGGGCTGAGCGCCGACAATCGTAATCTGCGCACCTTCATCCCCTCGCCTTTTTTTCATATATAGTACTCTTGGGTCTTCCCCCATGCTCTCGGCGTTTATCACTACGAGTGGGAAACCGTTCGCTTTAAGAAAACGGGTGATTTCCGAATATCCGTTTATAGCCGCCAAAGCAACTTTTTGGGGAGGGCCGGCGTCCAATACATAAGGAAAAATATGATCGATTAGGGGGCGAAAATGGGACGGTTTATCAAACTAGTCGCGCTTGCCATGGTTGCGGACGTTTTCTTGTCGGCGCTGATCGGGATTGGCGTGTACGCCGGCTTTTCCGTTTACCCGTTCGCGGCGCCGGTCGGGCAATCGGCGGACAGCTTTTCCTTCCATATGACGATTCCGTTATGGATGCCTTCCATCCAGGACGTCAAGACGCCGCTCACCTTTCTGCAGGCTTCTTCCGGGGCGAACATGGTTTGGACGGTTATCGGCTCCCTTCTGGCTGCGGTCGTTCTCAGCTTCATACGGGGCATGTATTTAGGAGGCATGAACGGCTTGCTGCATAACAAGTCCGTCTCCCTGTGGAGCTGCGGATGTTACTATTTCAACCGGATGCTTGGCTGGACTTTGATTTATGCTTTAATAACCGGGATAGCTATGCTGGCGGCGGCCGCTTTGGGGCCGTTAGGTTTTCTGCTGCTGCTCCTATTGTTCTTCTATTCCTTGACACCCTATATCATCGTGCTGCTGGACATCGGGCTAGGAGAAGCGATCTCCCGTTCGCCCGGCATCTTTCGGCTTTACTTCACGCGGCTGTTAGGGCTCGCCTTGTTAGCCGCCGTGCTTACCCTTTGTGTAAGCTTCATGAATACCGCTGCCGAGCCGTACCGCTATTTCTTTGTCATGCTGTTCTACAGTGCCGTCGGATCGGCGCTGATTCGGGAGCTCATGAGCCGTTTAGCCATGCTGCTGAAAAAAGACCGGGCTGCGCTTCCGCCGACTCCCGTTCCTGTCGCGAAAGAATCTAGGCTGGGCATGACAGGCGGCTATATGCTCCTGCCCGTTCTCCCGCTGCTCGGCATCGCTTTCGCTTCGGGCTACCATTTGCAGGCTCTGGATTGGGGAGTCAAACAAAGCCGGACGGGGATTTCGTTCGGCAACGGATTTTCGGACGCTTTCTATGCATCGGATCAGCAGTATACTTCTTATATCTGGGATCAGCAATCGTATCGCTTAGAGATCTCTCTGCCCGACTTGTCTGACGGAGATGGGCCCGACGAAATACGCGGCTTCGGCCAAATCCGATGGAATGTAGATCAAGACGTGATTACGAGGCTCGGCCAAAATTCGACCCAGCACAGAATTGTGCCTACTTTAGTGAAAGATACGTTCTACTACCGCCTCAAACGAGAGCAAAGCGATGACGGCTCCTTCTACTACTCCAGCAGGCATGGCGTGGTCGGCACCCTGCCCTCAGGCCGGAAGCAGCGGGAGCCCTTGTCCGTGGTCATGACCGTATCGGGAGACGGAAGCAGCGTATTTCTGCTGCAGCATCCGGCGCGCTTCGAGCCTTGGCAGGTTTACCGGGTATCTCCGGACGGCTCGTTCCTGATCCCGAAAACCAATCAGGTCAATCCGAACGATTTCCACTACTACTGGTTTGCCAACAATCTGCAGAAAGAAGAGATGTTCCGCTTTCTACAGGATAAGAACGCCCAGAACGGTTTCTTCAAGAAGGAGCGCCTCTACGTGCTGCTGGCTGCCGCGCTTCAGGAAGCGGACGGGGAAATGGTCAAACGGCTGCTGGACGCGATGCGAGGGGGCGAAGCAACCGTAAACGCCCCTTCTTGGGACGCGCAGCAGTGGACCGCTCAGCTTCGGGATCGGTATGCCGGTACGGATGTTCAGGGGATGCTTCCTTATATAACGAAGGCAGGCGAGCAAGGAGGCCATGAGGCGGAGCGGCTCTCCGCCCAGGACGGCAACGAACAGTTCCGGATTCGTGTGGCGTTTCCCGATGGAGCGGCAGCGATAACCTATACCGAGAGCAACCATCTTCTGAAGCAGCTCAGCGTCGAAATGGAAGGCAGGCATTGATGAACAGGAGGCTATTGCCTTGAATATTTCCATCGTCATCCTACTCGCCTTGATTCTTACTTCGGGCTTCGCTAATGAACCTGCATACGATGCATCCGACAGGAGCGGCCGTTCCGTGCCGATTCCTTCCTTCCGGCCCTCCGCGGTCGGTGACCCGTCTAAGCCTGCTCCCCCGCCAAACGAGCCGGAACAACCCGAAGTGCCGCAGCTGAAGCCTTCCGAGTATGGCGAACCTACGGGCAAATGGTTCCGTAAGAGCAGCGGAAACGAAGACCCTTTTAGCCATTTACCTCAAAAAGAAACGAATGAAACGGCTGGGGAGGGCTCCATCCGGTTCACGGTACTCCCTGTTCACCATCCGGGGACGGAGCTTCAGGTTCGGGTCGATCAAGCTCCCCCCGCACATTTGAAAATGCGTCTTCAGCTGACGAAGCGCGGTACGGACTTCCAGCGAACGGCTCTTCTGAAGGAACGTACACTGACAAAGAATGCGCTCTGGAAATTGAACTTGTTTCCCGAACGTTTACCGGATGAGGATGACTCTATCTATGTGGTAAGCGCCGAGCTGCTGGGAGAGGATGGAACGGTAGAGGATACGGCAACAAGGACGATCGTCGTCCCGAAAGACCCGAAGCAAAGCAGCCCCGAGCTGACCTTAAACGCCGGACTGTTCATCGGCAGTAGCGAATACAAACCAGGCGATGAATTGATTATGACGGTCAAAAATGCGGGGTCTACCACCCTAGTGACAGGGAAATATTATCAGATCGAAAAATTGGACACGGGCAAATGGCGGAAAATAACATTCGATGCACTCTTTGATGCGATAGCCATTTATGTTAAGCCGGGGACTCTATATGTGCATTCCGTTCACCTTCCCGATCTCGAGGAAGGACGTTATCGGATCGTCAAAACGATTCAAGTGAAAGATACATCCATGAACGTCGCATTGGCAGGAGTTTACCGTTCGGAAATAATCTGGCTATATAAGTTGAACTAATAGATAAGGGAGACAGAATGAAATGGAGAAAGGGAATTGCCTTGCAGCGAGTTTTGGCTTTGCGTTTCTCCCTTCCGAAGGCCCATCCAATGAGAGAAACGCAAAACAAGATGTTTGAAGCGGCAAGGCAATCCCTTTCGGAATGAAATGGACTCCCCATTCATTGGTTCAACTTATATAGAACGAAAAAGGCTGTCGTTATATGAGCGGAACCGAATGTGCCCGTCCCATAAAGACAAACAAAGAAGCCTCCAAAACCACTATCAAAGTGGCAATGGAAGCTTCTTTTTCTGTGAATTCAGCAGTCGAAGCATGCCCCAAACCTCATAATTCCCGAATCAATGTACTTCCTGCATTCCCGTATTGGCTCTCACCATGATTTCATCGTACTTCTTATCATCCCGTTTGGTGGAGAGCAAGGTGCCGACGAAGGCTCCTGCAAACCCTAGCGGGATGGATATAATGCCCGGGTTGGTAAGGGAAATGAGCGGCGTACCCACGAAAATCGCCTTGCCGGCCACCGGATCCCATACGTTCGGGCTGATCATGACCAGCGCCAAAGCGCCGATCAAGCCGACAAGCATGCCTGTCACGGCTCCAGCCGTATTGAAGCGCCGCCAAAACACGGTGAACACGAGCACCGGCAGATTGGCGCTTGCCGCAACGGCGAATGCCAGCGCAACCAGGAAAGCTACGTTCATCTTCTGGGCGAACAGCGCCAGCACAATGGAAATGAGCGCCACGCCGACGGATGCCAGCTTCGCGGACCGAACCTGCTCCTTCTCCGACGCCTTCCCCTTACGGACGATGTGGCCGTAGAAATCATGGGCGAATGCCGAAGCTGCGGATAAGACGAGGCCTGCAACTACGGCAAGAATCGTTGCAAAGGCCACAGCCGAAACGAATGCGAACAGGAAGTCCCCGCCGAGCGTTTTGGCAAGAAGAGGTGCCGCCATATTGCCTGCCGCATTCGCATTTATGATGACATCGTTGCCGACGAATGCAGCCGCTCCAAAACCTAGGAACACCGTCATCACATAAAACAGCCCGATAATCCATGTCGCGACAACAACCGACTTTCTGGCGGTTTGGGCATCTTTCACGGTAAAGAAACGAATGAGGATATGCGGAAGCCCCGCCGTGCCTAAAACAAGCGCCAGATTGAGCGATATCGTATCCAGCCCGTTCTTGAACTTGTTCCCCGGATTCAGGAACGCTTCCTTGAGGGGCGTTGCGGTACGCATCTGCTCGAACATATGAAAGATATTGAAATCGAATTTAGCGAATACGATCAAAGAAATGATGAATGTACCCGCCAGCAGCAGGACGCATTTAATAATTTGCACCCAGCTCGTCGCCGTCATCCCGCCGAACACCACATAAACCGTCATAAGGAGGCCGACGATCAGTACGGAGGTCGTATAGTCCAGTCCGAGGAGCAGCTTGATCAGCGCTCCCGCTCCGACCAATTGGGCGATCATATAGAAGATCGAGATCGTAATCGAATTCAGCGCGGCGACCCCCCGCACCTTCTTGTCGTCGAACCGTGCCGCGATCATATCCGCCATCGTATATTTACCCAAATTGCGCAGCGGCTCGGCAATCAAATAGAGCACGACGAGATAAGCGACAAGAAAGCCGATGCTGTAGAAGAACCCGTCAAAACCATAGAGCGCCACCATCCCGGCTATTCCCAAGAAGGAAGCCGCAGACATATAATCGCCGGCGATGGCAAGCCCGTTCTGCCAGCCGGTCAAGCCGCCTCCGGCCGTATAGAACTCGCTGGCCGTTTTCGTCTTCCTAGCCGCATAATACGTGATGACAAGCGTCCCCGCTACGATGGCCAGAAATAATAGAAATGCCGTGTTCATCGATTATCCCGCCTTTCGTTCGCTTGGTTTCGATTCCGCCTTAATTTGCTCCGACAACGCATCGAACTCGGCCGCTTTACGCGAATATAACGAGCATAGCACCCAGGTCATGACGAACTGCGCAAAAGCAAACACCCACGCCCATGTAATCGAGCCTATTGCATTCTCATTCAGCACCTTCGTGTACGAAGTCATAATCGGAAGGATGAAATAAAACACCAAGAAGAAAATAGCCATCGGTAAAATAAACCGCTTTTTCTTTGCCATCAGCCTCTGGAATAATTCAGATTTCACGATGTCGCTGTAAGGAGTCTGCCCGGATTGTTCCTTCATCATTTCCCTCCTAAACGATCTAATCCATTTCGATAGCACCACTTTGTAAGCGCTTAATTATAGTAGCACGAGTGCTCCGATTCCATGCGATTCTCGGCGCGAAATGTCATAAATCGTTCCTCAATCTCAAAAAAACAAGCCCGAACCGCCGTTCAGGCTTGTCTACTTGCCTTCCAGCCGTTTGATCAGCCCCTTGGCCGCCACCCGCGACAAAGGAATCCGGCTGCGCTTGGCGTCCTTCAGGATGACGTTATAAGCACCGTTAAACCAAGGCTCGATTTCGTCGATGAAGTCGAGGTTGACCAGATAGCTGCGATGGGTTCGAAAAAAAGAATGCCCGATCAGCTTTTCCTCCAGCTCTTGAAGCGTCTGTCTCGTCGTATGCGTCTGCCCGCCCTCCAGATGAATCAGCGTCAGTTTCTCTTCTTTAACGGCATAGCCGATTCTCGCCGGATCGACAACGACCATGCGGCTGCCGTCATCTACCAATAATTTCGGTTTGTTTGCAAATAAGGAGGTTTTGATGGCAGGCGCTTGCGCGGGCACCGCTGCATAAACGGACGGCTTCACGGTATCGCCAGGTGCTGCCCGCATTTTGCGGATCCGTTGCAGGGTTTGTCGAAGACGCTCCTCGTCATACGGCTTCAACAAATAATCGGCCGCTTCAAGCTTGAACGCTTCTACGGCGTATTGCTCGTAAGCCGTTGCAAAGACAATAAAGGGTCTCGGATCGAGGTTCATCAGACTCTTCGCAGCCTGCACCCCATCCAGCCCCGGCATATGGATATCCAGAAAGATTGCATCCGGCTTGTGCGCATCCGCCAGCTCGAGCAGCTCCACACCGTTCGTTGCGGCCGGAAGAAGCTCGACATCCCGCTCCTGAGACAGCAAGTAAATGAGCTCTTCGCGCGCCAACCTTTCATCCTCGGCAATCATAACCTTCATTCGCAGCTTCACACCTTTCGTCTGGATAAGGGATCGTACACTCCATGCGGGCACCCCCGCCCGGAGGATTGGTGAATATCAAGCCTGCCTCCGGCCCAAGCAGGCTGGTCAACCGGCGATTGACGTTATAGATCCCTAAACCTGTACTTTCGCTGCCTGTTACCGGCGTTTGCCCTAATGTTTCCAATAGGCTGATCGGAAATCCGTTCCCGTTATCGCTGACTGCGATATGAACCCCGTTCTCTCTCCGCCGCAGCAAAACGTGAATCTCGCCTCTGTCCGTCCTCCCCTTAAAACCGTGATGAATACAGTTCTCCACCAGAGGCTGAAGCGTGGACGGCGGGATGACAGCGCCCTCCAATCCGGGTTCGCATTGGCAATCGACATACAGCTGATCCTCAAACCGAATGTTGACGATACCAAGGTAGGTTTGCAAATGCTCGAGTTCCTTGTACAGCGGGACGAGCGGCGATTGGGTCATCGTTAAGTTCATCCGCATGTAATTCCCTAGCTGTACCGTGACTCGCCTGGCTTCTTCCGGCTTGACGCGAATCAACGTGACGATGGCATTCAGCGTATTGAACAAAAAGTGCGGATTGATTTGCGCCTGCAGCGCCTTTAGTTCCGCATCCTTCATCAAGCTCCTCAGCTGCTCGGCCATCGCGATATCCAGCTGATTGGAAATCAGTTTGCTCAGCCCTTTGGCAAAAGCCTCCTCCACCGGGCGGATCTGACGTACGCTCGGGTAGTACAGTTTCATGAGCCCGGCAACTTGTCCGCCGCTTCGGAACGGCACGATGATGGCTGCGCCGATGGCGGGGTGATGCGGTTGAATTTGCTCTTTCTTGGCGGCGATTTGAATGTCGCCGGTTTGAATGGCCAGCCGGGACAGCTCCGTAACCATGAGCTCGCCTTGAACGTGCCGCGTCGTGCCAAGCCCCACGTAAGCTAAGATTTTTTCCGTATCCGTTACGGCTACAGCTGCGGCGCCAAGCTCCCGGCGTAAAATATTGGCTGTCGCTTCGGCCGTCTCGAAGGTCAAGCCCCGTTTCAAATAGGGTAGCGCCATCTCCGCAATGTGAAGCGCCCGCTGCGTCTCCGATGCCGCCGCCCTCTCTTCTTCCTTCATGGCAGCCAGAATCATGGCGACGAAAATACCGACGCCGATACTGTTGGCCGCCACCATCGGAATCCCTATCAAGTCGACCGCGCGAATCGCGGAAGACGATGATTCGTTGACGATGAGAATGACGCCCATCTGCAGAATCGGCGCGAAGAGGCTGATAAATAAAGCCTTCACCGGGGCAATCACTCTTTCTTCCGCGAAAAAACGAGCCACCAGCCCTGCAAGAAGCCCTATGATCGGCGTAGAGAACGCATCGGCGGTACCTGTGAGGCCGCCCAGCCAGTAAGCGTGAATACCGGAAATTAGGCCTGCGCCCGTTCCGACGGCAACCCCTCCGAGCAGACCCGCCATCATTACGCCGATCAGCGCGGAATCCGCCATTGCCTCATAAGGCTGCAGGGAAACCGCAAGAAAGGAGGAATCGAATCCGTTCTCCGTCGTAACTACCCCTGCGTAGGTACCTGCGATACTAATCAAGCCGAAGAATAGGGAAAACGTAATCCCCGTTCGCCAGTCCAGCCGCCGGTCAAGCAAATACCGAAACTGAGGGATTCGCGTAAGGATGAACGTAATCAATAGCAGGATGCCCATCCGCTCAATAAGCAGCAAAGTTAATTGCTCCACCGGCTTTCCTCCCCCTGCTTCCATCTTGCTTATTGCATGTAAAACCATTATAACCAGAAGATTATTTTTGACCAGACATCCGTATGTAAACTTCGCATCGTTTCAAGGATCGCTCGAAGGATCGCCTTATGCCTCCCGTCACCCAGGTTGATTTTATAGACGACGTGAAAGACTGCTAAATCCGCCCGACAGTCCATTTTTTGAAAATTAAACGACGCAAAAGACCCCTAATTCGTCATAATCACTGAAAATCGGTTACTTTCATAAGTTTAAGAGCCTTTGGGGTCTTCTATATTACCCGAAAACGGATTATTCCAAGAAATAAGAGACGTTTGCGTCTTCTAACTCACGGTCGCCAGTAGCCCTGGTCGGCGCTGGACGTCACTGGCTAGAAAATGCGTACCGCTAAGCTCGGGCTCGGGCTATGGCTGCGCACTACGGGCTACCGGCCACGGGCTACTGGCTGCGAGCTACCGGCTGCAGCTACGGCCACGGGCTACCGGCTCGTCACCAGCACGAAAAAAGCTCCGCGTCGCGAGACCGGAGCTTCCCTCTATTTATCTTTCTCGTCGAAAAAACCCATGTCGCGGGCTTTCTTCGCCGCGTCCTTGCTGCTGCCGCCGCCAAGCTTCTTGAGGACGTTACCGACATGCACCTTGATGGTGCGGATGGAAAGGACGAGCTTGTTGGCTATGTCCGTCTGCGTATAACCGCGGTCGATCATCTCCAATACTTGCAGCTCCGCCGGCGTAATTTTGTCGCGCACCTCTTTGACCTGCACTTGCCGCTCAAACTGCTTCAGCCGCTTAAATTCCTCGCGCATTTGCTCGGCGACCGATGCGTGTATCGAAGAGCGGTTCAGATAGGCGCCGCGGATCGACGCCGGAATTTCGGCGAAATCCGATTTTACGACATAGTCCGTCGCGCCAGCCTGGAAGGCGCTGAACACGACGTCGTTCTCTCGCAGCGAGCTGAGCATGATCACTTTGGCCGTGCACGTTCGGCATACTTCCTCCGTCAGCCAAATCCCCTCCATGCTGCTGGCCAGCATAATGTCCATCAGCACGATGTCGGGCTCATGCCCGCGAATGGCCGCAAGCGCATCTTCAGCCGTACTGGCTTGCGCAACGACTGCAATATCCGGCTCCTTCGCCAAATAGGCGGCGAGTCCGCGCAGCCAATCCGGATCATCCTCGACGATCAGCACCCGTACGGGTTCCATGCGACCCTCTCCTTCTCTTGGTGAAATAGAGAGAAACCGCCGTTCCCCTCCCCGGCTCGCTGTCGATTTCCAGCTTGCCGCCGTGTTTGTTCATGACATTATAGCAATAGGCGAGCCCGAGGCCGAAATTGAGCCGCCCCCCGCCGCCTTTTGTCGAATAGAAAGGCTCCAATACCTGCTTCTGATGCCGCTTGTCAATGCCGGGACCGGTGTCCCGCACTTCGATGACGGCGTGCTTTTTGGTTTCATACAGGCGCAGCAGCAGCGACCCGTCCTTCGGCATGGCTTCGGCCGCGTTCATGATCAGATTATTGATCGTTTCCGCGATCTGCGCGCGGTCAAGCGAAAGCTCGACCTCGTCCTTCAGCTCGGTCCTGACTTCCAAATGGCGTATATACGGCTCCAACTGCTCAAGCAGCTCGCGGATCATCTCCGCAGGCCGGTGAAGGCCGATGGAGAGGGCCAAATCCTGCGTCTGCTCGTGAACGCGCGAGATCATCTCTTGAATATGCCGGGACGCGTTCTGGATCACCTTAATATCCGCCGCCAGCTCCGTCTGGTTCGTTTCCGATGCGTAAGCCGCGATTTTTTCGGAGAACAGCTTCATTTTGCCCACGTCGTTCTTGATGGCATGATTAAGGATCGACGTACCCGAGGTAATGGCCCGGATCGTCACGTCCAGACGTTTTTTCTCGATCAGGAATTGAATGCCCATGAAGCCGTATTTGAAAATGGCAACCAGAAACAAAAGCACTGCGTACGCGATAATCCACGTGTTATAGCGCCACATTTCCCGGAAACCGAGAAGCGGCAGCACGTAATTCATGACGGCGCAGAAGACGACGGTCGGTACGACGATCAGAATGACGAGCATATGATTGCGGCGCAGCGAACGCGTCGGCTCCCGCTTGAACATTACGAGCAGCGAGCCCGCCGCTACGTAAGGAAGCGCCCAAAGCGCCGCGACCGGGTAGCTGACCGGATGAATCGGCTTGACGAACAGGAGCATGGCCGCGATCGGAAGGAGCAGAGCCGGAACCGAATAGCCCATCCACGGCCGGGCTGCGGCAGGCGTATTGTAGCATAGGGCAAACAAGGCGAATGAATATGGCATGCCGTAGTATTGCATCAGCGAAGATAAGATTCGCAAGCCGTCCAGCAGCTTTTGCACGGTGGCGTTAGCGCCTTGTTCGATTGCGTAGGGCAATATCGAATCGCCGATCACCGCCGAGAGCGCACCGGATCCGCCGCAGAACGCTACCGCGCTCAACCACCGGATCGAGCTTTTGCGCGGATCCGACAGGAGCAGCACGACGCCGATCAGCCATAAAGCGATCCATACGAACAGCATGCTTCTTTCCTCCGTTATCGTGAGGGTGGCTTTGCTTTAGTATAGCATGCGCGTCTCTCTTACACACCCCCGCGAATATCTCTGCTCACGCCGAAGCGGAGCCGCTCCCCATTGAGGAACCGCTCCGCTTTTGCTTTGCCGGGCTATCATTAGAACAGCTCATCCGTTCCATCGTGCGCAAAGTGACGGCTATGTCGTGACCCCTCTTGCCGTGCTCTGATGCCGCAGTGTGCCGTTTTCAAACCGAAGGATACCCCTTCCCCATAGTACGTTAACCGGCTATGGCCGCAGGAAGGCATTCAACCTTAAGCCATGCCGAACGCCAGCACGAGCACATAACCGAGACCCGCTAGCAGCAGTGAGCCGATTAAAGAGGCTGCGAACGGTCTTGCACCCAGTCTGCGAAACGCCGCCGCATCGACATTCAAACCCAGACCGGCCATAGCCGACGCAATAAGCATATAGGCCGCCACAACGATCAGATCGGCTGCGCGCTGCGGCACCACATCGAGCGAATGCAGCCCGCTCACCGCCAAAAAACCGAAAATAAACCAAGGGATCGGGAGCGAGCGGAGAAATCCGCTGCGCTCGGCGGCATGTTCTTCCGAAGAGGAGGAATGGCCGTCCGCGGATAGCGCAACCCGCTTTCTCCGTTCCTTCCGCTGCGCCCAAACACCTATCAACACGGCAACCGGGACAAGCATGGCCACCCTCGTCAGCTTCACGACGACTGCGGTATCGACCGCCTCGCCTCCTCCCGGAGCGGCAGCCGCAATCGCATGAGCGATTTCATGCAGCGTCCCCCCGGCAAACACCCCGTACCCGTAAGGCGACAAGCCGAGCACCGGGTATAGGAACGTGTAGGCAAGCGTAAACATCGTCCCCAGCACGGCGATCGTGGCGGCCGCGACGGCCGTTTCCTCATCCGTCGCCTTCAATTGAGGCGATACGGCGACTACCGCCGCCGCTCCGCAAATCGCGGTCCCGCATGCCGTCAGCATGCCCAGACGTGAATCAACGCCCAGCAAGCGCGCAAGCAGATAAACGACCCCCAGCGCAAAAGCGATGTTGATTGCGGCGATCGCTGCCGCCTTCGGACCCGCCCCGGCGATGTCGCTCCAGTTAAGCCGCATGCCGAGTAAAATGATGCCGAGGCGCAAAAGCTTTTTGCTGGAAAACGCGATGCCGGGTGCCGCTTTTACAGGTACGCCGACGGAAGCCCGCCAAACCATACCCAATACAATAGCCAGTACCAGTTGGCCCATTATCGTCAAATAAGGCAGGGAAGCCAGCAGCTTGGCGATGACGGCCAGACCGACCGTTAACGCAAGCCCAAGCGTAATGCCGTTTGTAGGAATGCGGCTCCAAGCCGTTTTCCGCGACGGCGCCGTCTGCGGACCTTTCAAGGAAGCTGCAGGCTGAGAAAAAATAGTTCGGTGGAGCCGGTTGTCCGGTATCCGTTTCATGATGAAGGTCTCCTTTACAGCTGATATGGCTGCATGCATGCGTGGCTAGCATCGTTTACAGCTTCAACTATAAAGGGCCGGCTCCGGTTTGTGAAATTCCGATCCGTTATGAAAACGATCAATGTTCCTTATGCGGTCTTTTGCTGTCCAGCCGCCGCACCGCCGGCATTCCTGCGCAGAAGGAAAACGAGAGGGATGCATAGAATCATAATAACGGTCGCCAGCATATACACATCGTTCACTCCAAGCGTAAAGGATTGAAGCGCAATGACGGGCTGGCTGCCTCCTGATGCGGCAAGCTCCGCGCTATGCGTAGCCATTCTGGATGCAAGCATCGAAGAGAACAAGCCGATTGAGAACGAAGCGATAACTTGCCGAACCCAGTTGTTGATGGACGAGGCTTGCCCGGACAGTGTCCGAGGTACACTCATCATGCCCGCATTGCTTGCAGGCATCGTCGAAAGCGAAATGCCGATGTTGCGGACCGACATCCAGAACATGACATAGCCGTGGGACACGTCAACCGTGAGTCGTCCCATTTCGTATGTGCCTAAGGCAATTAGCGCAACGCCCGCCAGGATAAGCCAGAACGGACCGACCTTTACGTATAGCTTGCCCGTTATCGGCATCATGATCGCCATGACCATCGAGGACGGCAGCAAAATCAGCCCGGCCTCAAGAGGCGACGCATGCTGAATCGTTTGCAGGAACAGCGGAGTCAGAAAGCTGCCTGCGTACAGGCCGACCGTTATGATGCTGCTGAGCACCAGGCTTGTCGAATAACGCGCGTTGTGCAGAACGCGCAGCTGCAGCAGGGGCTGCTCGATCCGAAGCTGGCGCCGGATGAACACAACGAGCGCCAGCAGTCCGAATCCGGCCAAACCAAGCAGCCGAGCGGACGTCCATCCCCAGTTATGCCCTTCGCTGAAGGCGACGAGCAGCGAAAGACTGCCTACGACGACCGTAACAAGCCCGAAAGCGTCGAACGATTTCGGCACGTTCAATTTATAATAAGGCACAAGCCACAAGACGATAAGGATCGCGACGATTCCGATCGGCACGTTCATCAGGAACAGCCACTGCCAGTTGAACGTCTCGATGAGCCATCCGCTCAAGGTAGGTCCGATCGCCGGAGCCAGCATGGCCGAAAGCGACCAGAGGCTCATCGCGAATGGTTGCCTTTCCCGCGGGATAACCTGATAAATGATCGTCATCGTCGCAGGCATTACCAGCCCGCTGAACGAACCTTGAAGCATACGGAATACGATCAAGGATCGGGCATCCCACGCAAAGGCGCACAAGCCCGAAAAAAGCGTAAAGCCGATCAGCGCAAAAACATACAGCCTTTTATAACTGAACCGGTCGCCGAAATAACCTACCAGAGGGGCCACCGTCCCCGTCATCAGCATAAAGCCCGTCATCGTCCATTGAATGGTGCTGAGAGGACTTTCAAAATGGTCCATGAGCATGGGAATCGCTACATTGACCGTCGTGTTCGCCAGAACGGCAAGGAAGGTTCCGAAAAAAATAGCGATCATGACCGGCCAAAATCGTATGGTTTGCTGCTGCTCATCCGGCTTCATAGCTCATCCCCCTTTTATGTTGAAACGCGTTCGGATTTCTGCATCGCGCATTTGCTCATATGTATGAATTTACATATACTTATAGCACGCAACCTAGCATACTGCCATTCTTATTAGATGTCAAAGTATACATATGGAGGATTTTACATTGAATACACTTTCATTCGGACTTCTTTGCATGCTTTCCCGGGGCTCCTACTCGGGATATGATCTGATGCTGAAGCTCCAGCCGTTCTGGCAAGCCAAGCACAGCCAGATTTATCCGCTGCTGGCCAAGCTGGACAAGGAAGGCTACGTCGAGCACATCAAAATCGAGCAGTCCGACAAGCCGGACAAAAAAGTATACTCCCTTACGGACAAAGGCCGGGAAGCGCTGATCGAATGGGTGCCGGAGCCGGCCGACGAGCCGCCTACGACGCGCGACGAAATCAATCTAAAAGCCTACGCCATGTGGATGGTCAGCGATATGGATACCCTGCGGCATCTGTTCGAAGCGAAAGCCGCCCATCACCGCGACAAGCTGGTTTATTACGATAGCCTGCTCAATCAAGTAAAGCTGGAGAGCGGTGAAAGCTTGGAGGAGGTCGATTCGAAAAACTTCGGCAGATATATTTTGATCCGGAAGGCGATCGCCATGGCTAAAACCCACATTGACTGGTGCGAATGGGTGCTGTCTTTCTTCGACCGGCATAGGAGCCGCGAGGGGGGATAGGGGATAGGGTCTTGCCAGGGCGCAGGCGGCGAACTTCCGCCTCCGCCGACGGTAACGATGACGTCCGCGGCCTGCTTCTTCAGCTTTTCTGGCCCGACCTTTCGAACAATCCGAGGCCACGGTAACCTCGCAGCCGCAGCTGCTAAGGTAACTATGGTACCCGGTAGCTTAGATAACTACGTTTGCCTCCACTATGTGACGCAGATGCCGAAATGGTTAAGCGAATTTTTCGAGGAACCTCCGGTTTCGTTCGCCGTACTAGTTGCGAATATCGCCATTGGTTTACTTTCTCGCTGCTCCTCCGCGGATCCGCACGTTGAACGAATGAAACACTAAATGGAATGATTCCAGTAATTTTTGCTTTTAAAAAATTGATCAGTAATGAACTGGAATTTCTCCATCTAATTCGACCTTAACTTGCGCATAAACGGTATTTATAACCTAAATAACTGGAGTTTTTCCATTAAGATTGCTATAAATCAATAAACGCGGCGTTTTTAGCTGGAGTTTTTCCATTTGGTAAGTATGTTGCTTATGCCTGCAGCAGAGACGATACTCCTGAGAAACCGAACCATCGGGTCGTGAACGGTACCTATCTCCCCTCGATATCTTGTTCGTCGCGGCACCACTGCCATGGAAACGAGCCCCCTATCCCGGAAGGACAACTAGCTCAAGCCTATATTCCGCAGCTTCGCACAGAAAAAAGACCTCCATCCCTTGGCTGAAGGGGATTGGAGGTCTTTTCGCCGTCCGGCAATGGCCGGGCTGCCGTTACTGCGCTGCGTCCCGCTTTGCGAGATCGGTCAACGCCCGCAGCGCGATATCGATCTCGCGCTCGACCGCCTGCGTGACGACATCCGTATGCGGATCGTACTCCGCCGCCAAATCGCTGTCGGCGAAGCCGTCGATCGCTACAATCGCGCCCGCGCGGGCGCCCCGCAACGATGCGACGACGTACAGCGCCGCAATTTCCATCTCGACGGCCAGTACGCCGGCCTTCTTGTATTTCTTATGCGGCAGCTCTTCCACGCCCGCAAAAAACACGTCGTAGCAAACGGTAATCCCTTTGCGCACGACGCCTGACGCGTCTGACGCCGCTTGCGCGAGCGCATCCACAACCGCGCCGTCCGCCACCGCCGGGAAGCCGACCGGCACCAGCTGGCGCGTCAGCCCTTCCTCTCGCGCAGCCGCCGTGCTGATGACGAGGCTGCCGGACGGAATGTCCTCATGGTACGAGCCGGCCGTCCCGACGCGAATCAGCGTCTTCACGCCGGCGCGGATCAGCTCCTCGAAGCAGACCGCCGCTCCCGGCGAACCGACGCCATGGCTAACGACGGCAATACGCACGCCGTCGTACTCGCCGACGAAAGTGCGGTACTCCCTGGCGAATGCAAGCTCCTTAGCGTCGCTCAGCTTGGCCGCAATCGCCTGCGCGCGACGCGGGTCCCCGCATACGATCGCATAAGCGGGCATATCTTCGGAATGTATTTGTAAAATCGGTAAGTACATCGATTTCGTTCTCCTTTTCCTTCCGTTTTCGGATGACTGAAACGTTCATTGCCGCTAGGTTATTTTCCGCAAACAGGCGGTTTTCCGCCGACGATTCCATGCAATTAGGAGCCTTTAGCGTCGCCTAATCCGCACGTTTTGCCGTTTGCAGAGAATTAGCAGTCTTCAACGTCTCTTAATACCCACATCCAACCGCTTTCCCGCCAATTCCATGCAATTAAGAGCCTTTAGCGTCGCCTAATCTGCACGTTTCCACCATTTTCAGGAGATTAGCAGTCTCTAACGTCTTCTAATTCGTCCCTCACCGGCCTCCGGAGAAGGACTCATTACAGCACCCGCATATGCTGCTACTGCGACTGCAGCTCGTCCCTCTCCGTCCATCCGCCAGACAGGAGCGCACCTTGCCTTGCCTTGCCTTGCCTTGCCCTGCCTTGCCTGCCTTGCCTTGCCCTGCCTTGCCCTGCCTTGCCTTGCCCTGCCTTGCCTGCCTTGCCTTGCCCTGCCTTGCCCTGCCTTGCCCTGCCTTGCCTTGCCTTGCCCTGCCTTGCCCTGCCTTGCCCTGCCTTGCCTTGCCCTGCCTTGCCTTGCCTTGCCCTGCCCTGCCCTGCCCTGCCCTGCCTTGCCTTGCCATGCCCTGCCTTGCCATGCCCTGCCCTGCCCTGCCTTGCCTTGCCTTGCCTTGTCCTGCCCTGCCCTGCCTTGCCCTACCCTACCCTACCTTACCTTGCCGGCCGCTTCGCCAGCGTATCCTTTAGCGCGAGCTGCCGCTCGTTTTTTGCGCTTCGGCCAAGTAGCCCTTGTCTTTAAAGAAGAATAGCGAAGCGAGCGTTACGACGTAAGGAATCATCATCGTAAACTGCGTCGGAATCGATAACCCCTGCAACCGGATACTGATGGCATCCATGAAGCCGAACAAGAGGCTCGCTCCCATCGTACCGACCGGACTCGACTGGCCGAGCATCATCGCGACGAGGGCAATGAAGCCGCGCCCCGACGTCATCCCCTCGGAGAACATCGTCACCTGACCCAGCGACAGCTGAGCGCCCGCAAGTCCGCATAGCGCGCCGCAAGCCAGAATCGCGCCGTACTGATAGCGGCGGATACCGATGCCCATGCTTTTGGCCGCGATGCCGTTCTCGCCCACCGCCAGCAGCCGGAATCCGGCAATCGTCTTGAACAGGAACAAATGCAGTCCCAGCACGATGACGAACGTCAAATAAACGAGCGGAGAATGTCCTGACAGAACGCCCCCGAGCCACGGGATATCCTGAATGAGCGGAATGTCCCATTTGGGCAGTCCGACCATGTTCTTATCGTAATACGTGCCTTTTACATGAAAAATGGCCCTTAAGCAGAAGGTCGTCAAGCCGAGCGCCAAAAAGTTCAGCGAAATCCCGACGACGATCGGATTCGCCTGCAGATGGATGCTGACGTAGCCGAACAGAAGCGAAAATACCATGACGCACAGCACGGCAAAAAGCACGGCGAACGCCACATTGCCCGTCAAATAATTGCCGAGTATCCCCGAGAATGCCCCGACCAGCACCATGCCCTCCAGGCCTACGTTAAACACGCCGGCTCTGGCGCATAGCGCGCCGCCAAGAGCAGCCAGCAAAATCGGCGTCACCATCCGGATGGTCGAATTAAACAGCGCGATATCAAACAGCTGATCCACGGTCGTTCCTCGCTTTCCTCCGTTTGATGAACGAATAACCGAATTTGGCCGATACGAAAACGACGATGACGGCCTGAATAACGCTGGCGATCTCCAGCGGGACCTCCGTGTTCCGCTCCACGCCCATCGCTCCCGTCTGCAAGGCGGCCAGCAAAATGGACGCCAATCCCGCGCCGATCGGGTTGGAATTGGCGAGCAGCGCCGCCATCAGGCCCGACCAGGCGTACCCCGGCGTCACAAGCGCGCCGTCCAGGTAGCGGTACTGCATGCCGAGCACCTCGACCGTACCGGCTAATCCGGCAAGGCCGCCGCTGATCAGCATGCCCGCAAGCATGACCGGGACGCGGCGAACGCCGCCGTAAGAGGCAAACTGGCCGTTGCTCCCCGTCATCGTCAGATTGTAGCCGAAGACGGTTCTCCGTACGATCCAGAACAACAAGACGACGGCCACCGCCGCGAACAGGAAGCCCGCATGCAGGCTGGAACCGCTAAACAGCTTCGGCAGCCACGCCCCCTTCTCGATCATCGGGGTTTGCGCCAGCGCGGCCGAGCCGCTCGAATCCTTAAACGGCTTCGCCACCAGATAGCCGGCAAAATAAATCGCTACGTAGTTTAGCAGCAGGGTCGAAATGAGCAAATTAATTTTGTACTTGGCGTCCAGCCAGCCTGCGAATGCCGCCCATAAGCCGCCTGCCGCAACTCCTGCGAGGATCGCCGCAATCAGCTTAAGCCAGCCCGGACCCGGCATATACAGAGCCGTTAAAGCGGCGGATACGGCGCCCAGCACCATTTGGCCCTCCGCTCCCATATTGAAAAAGCCCGCGCGAAACGCCATGGACAGCCCCAGTGCGATCAGCATGATCGGAGTCGCGCGCGTCAGCGTGTTCGTTACGTAGTAGAAGCTGCCGAACGCGCCCTTCCACATTTCGGCGTACGTTTCGCCGACCGACGCCCCGACCAGCAGCACGGCGACCGCGCCCACCAGCAGACCGAACAAGAGCGCCATGACGGGATGCAGCAGCGATGAGGCCCATTCTTTGCGCTTATTCATGCTTTCTATTCCCTCCAGCCATGAGCAGACTGATGGCTTCTTCGGTCGCCTCATGACCGTCAAGCTCACCGGCAATACGTCCTTCGTACATGACGAGAATACGGTCGGACAGTTTCATTACTTCGGAAAGCTCGGACGAGACGAGCAAAATCGCTCCCCCCGCGGCCCTCTTATCGAGCAGCTGCTTATGGATGAACTCCATCGCCCCGATATCGACTCCCCGCGTCGGCTCCGCCGCGATCAGGAACGGCGTTTCTTGCGCCAGCTCCCTCGCCACGATCAGCTTTTGCAGGTTGCCGCCGGACAAATTTTGCGCTTTTTCCTGAACGGAAGCCGTTTTGACGCTGAATTTCTCGATCCATCCCGCAACTACGCTTTGCATGCGTTTCTTCTCCAGCACGCCCGATCGGCTAAGTTTGCGCTGATGGCCCATCAGTCCGTTCTCCACGAGCGTCCGGTCTTTGGCCGTCCCCCACTGGTAGCGGTCCTCCGGGATGTGGGCGAGCCCCGCCTCGCGGATCGCCCCGGGCAGCCGGTTCGTAACGTCGACGCCGTTCAGCGCAACGCTTCCTTCATCGGCCCGGCGAAGGCCGCATAGGCTCTGAATGAGCTCGGTTTGCCCGTTGCCGGATACGCCGGCGATGCCGACGATCTCTCCCTGCGCCACCTCAAAGCTGACGTCGCCGACAACCGGATTCCCTTTCTCTCCCCGCACGGTTAGCTTGCCGACCCGCAGCGCGGCCGAACCCCTATCCTGCCTGCTTTTATTCCATGCCGCCAGCTCGCGGCCGACCATGAGACGGGACAGCTCCTCCACATTCGTTTCCGTCTTGTCGAGTACCCCGGTCACCTGTCCGCCGCGAAGCACCGTGATCCGGTCGGCGACCTCCATGACCTCATGCAGCTTGTGCGTAATCAAAATAATGCTCTTCCCTTGTCCGGCCAAACGGCGGATCGCCGCCAGCAGCTCCTTGACCTCCAGCGGCGTCAACACCGCTGTGGGCTCGTCCAGCACGATCATGTCCGCGCCCTGATGCAGCACCTTCAGGATTTCCACCCGCTGCTGCGCCCCGAGCGAACAATCCCCAGCCTTTCGGTTCGGCTCGACCGGTATGCCGTAAGTTCGGCTAAGCTCGTTGACCCGCTCCACCGCTTTGCGCCGGTCGAACCAAGCGCCCTTGACCGGCTCGGAGCCGATCACGACGTTCTCCGCCACGGTGAAGCTCGGAAACAGCATAAAGTGCTGATGCACCATGCCGATTCCGCTCGCGATGGCCTCGCGCGGCGTGCCGAACGCCACTTCCTTGCCGCGAATCCGGATCGCGCCCGACGTCGGCTGCTCCATCCCGTACAGAATGCGCATAAGCGTCGTTTTGCCGGCGCCGTTCTCCCCGACGATCGCGTGCACTTCGCCTTCCCTCAGCGTAAAATCGACCGCCTTGTTGGCGGTCAGTTCTCCGTACGTTTTCGTTATTTGCTCCATCTGCAGCAGCATGGCCGGTTCCCCTCCGCATGGTTTGAGAATGAGGAAACCGACTGCCGCAACGGCGGCAGCCGGTTTGTGTATCTGCGATACAGATTACTTTTGAGCGAGCGGGTTTTGCAGAACCAGCTTGCCCGAAACGATCTGGTCGTTCAGTTCCTTCACCTTGTTGATCGTCTCTTGGCTGATGAACGGGTTCAGCTTCGTTGCCGTTTCATGCGTGACGAACGGCAGGCCTACGCCCTTTTCCTTCAAGCCGTAGTCGATCGCACCCGGTTTATATGTCCCTTTGACGAATTCCTTGATCGTCTCGTAAGCCGCAACGTCCGTGCTTTTGATTTGGGACATGACGATGTGGTCCGGATCTTTGCTCGTATGGTCCATATCTTGGCCGGACGTGAAGAAGTTTTTCTCCTTGGCCGCCTCGAACACGCCGAAATCTCCCGCAGCCGATGCGCCGATGATGAAGTCTGCGCCTTGTCCGAATTGCAGAAGGGCCAGCTCCTTCGCTTTCACCGGATCAGTGAAACCGCCTACGTAGTTGAGGAGGAACTTCGCGTTCGGATTCGTTGCCTTCAAGCCTTGCTCGAAAGGAACCGTCCATTTCTTAATGAGCGGAATATCCGCCGCCGCTACCATGCCGACGGTGTTTTTCTTGGTCGACAGGCCGGCAAGTGCGCCTAGCAAGTAAGAAGACTCATATTCGCGGAACGATACGCTGCGAACGTTCGGCAGGTCGACGACCGTATCGATGATCGTGAACGCTTGCTTCGGATTTTCGGCAGCCAGCTTCTTCAGGGCGTCTTCCGCTTGGAAGGTCGCCGTAATGATCAGATCGTATTTATCCGCAATCGCCGCGCGCAGGTTTTGCTCGAATGCGTTCGGATCGGTCGATTCGATCGTTTTCGTTTTGACGTTAAACTCCTTGCCCGCCTTCTTGACGCCTTCATCCATCAGCTGGAAGAACGGGTTGACGCCGATTTTCTCCGGCAGTACGAGCACGACCTTCTTGTCCGATTGCGGAGCGGCGGAACCGCCTGCGCTCGGCGAAGGGCTGCTTGCGTTATCTTTCTCTTTGCCGCTTGAACCGCAGCCCGCAAGGACGAGGACGAATGCGACAACCAGTAATAGTACTTTTTTCATAGTAAAAACTCCCCTCTTGACTTTTCTTCTTTAAATCCTATCGGATAACTATGGATTCGTCAACCTGCTTTTGCTATTTTGATTGCAACCTGTCGCAAATTGGCGTTCAATGTCGATCCATGTCGACAAGTAATCATTATACTAAAAATCACGAATGATTTCCAAGCTATTATCCGTAAATGTTCGTGACAAAAAAAGGACAAGACGGTCATTCCGCCCTGTCCTTCGTGCAGATCCGTTACTGCCTTATCCCTGTTTCGCTTTCTCCAGCGCTTGCGCGAAGACATTGGGCGGCTGTGCGCCGCTTAGCGCAAACTTATTGTTCAAAATAAAGAACGGCACGCCGGTAATCCCGACTTCTTTGGCGAACGCCAGATCCTTCTCCACCCTAGGCAGCTTCTCTTTGCTTTCAAGCTGTTGTCTAGCCGATTCTTTATCAAGTCCGAACGATTCGCCGATCTCGAGCAGTACATTTATATCGCCGATATCCCGTCCGTCCTCGAAATACGCCTGATAAATGGCCTCCACGAGCTCCGCCTGCTTCTCCTCCGGCACCAGATTATACAGTTGATGCGAAAGCAGCGTGTTCGGCATGTATTCCACCTTAGAGAAATCGAAGTTCACTCCCGCCGCTTTACCTGCTTGCTCTACTTGACCGAATATCCGGTTTATGTCCGAGCCAGCCGCGCCGAACTTCTTCGTCATCGTTTCGCGGAAAGGCAGGCCTTCCACCGGCGTGCCCGGATCGAGCTGAAACGCGTGGTAACGAATCTCCACCGGCTCCCCTTGCCACTCCTTCAGTGCTTCCTGCAGATTTTGCTTGCCAATCCGGCACCACGGACATACCGTATCCTGATAAATATCGATGATCATCAGCGATCGCTCCTTTACACTAGGCAGTCTTCACCCGTCGCCTCTTCATGAGCCGAAATCGCCGGCACAGCAAACCGCGGGCAGCTCCCCTTATCTTACCGTTTACGCAGACGTTCCTCAAGCGACCGGCGCAGCCGGCCCGGTACTAGAAAAATTTCGTACTGGTCGAAAGCGCTTTTTCCTTTACAATGGAAAATAGGCAAACAATCCCGATCGGCAGAGGCCGCAAGGGCTCAACCTGGAAGCCATGCTTCCCGTGGGGATAGTTGCCCAGGAGGAACCCTCATGCAAACGACAAGAAACGTCAAAATCATCGGAACCGGCATTTACTTGCCGAAACGACAAATAACTGCGGACGAGGTCGACCGGATGATCGGCACCGCCCCCGGCTGGGTGCTGCGCAAATCGGACGTAGCCGTCCGCTACTTCGCAGAAGATGAAACCGCCGCTCAAATGGGCGCTTATGCGGTAAAGAATGCTTTGAACGACGCCGGGCTTGCGTTCGCGGACATCGATTGTCTCGTCTGCACCAGCGGCACCATGGAGCAGCCGATTCCGTGCACGGCCGCGCTCATCCAGAAAGCCCTCGGAGAAAGCGAGTCCGGCACGCCGGCCTTCGATATCAATTCCACCTGTCTCAGCTTCGTCGTCGGGCTCGACACGATGTCCTATCTCGTCCATGCCGGGCGCTATCGCCGCATCGTTCTCGTGGCTACGGAAATCGCATCGCGCGGGCTGAACTGGAACGACAAGGAAAGCGCCGCCCTCTTCGGCGACGGCGCGGCGGCGGTCGTCATCGAACGCAGCGGCGAAGAGGACCGCTCCCGAATCGTCCATGCCGCCCTCCATACGGTCAGCAAGGGCGCTCACATGTCCGAAATCCGGGGCGGCGGCAGCAAGCTGCCCGCGCGCTCGTTTCGCGAGGACAACAAACAGGACTTTCTTTTCCATATGGACGGGCACGCGATTTTTAAGCTGGCTTCCAAAATACTTCCCGGCTTCACCGGCTCGCTGCTGGAGCAAGCCGGCTGCCGGATGGCCGACATCAAGCTGGTCATTCCGCATCAGGGCAGCGCTATGGCGATGCGGCTGCTGAGCCGAAAATTGGGCATTGCGGAAGAGCAACTGATGTATATAACGCCCGAGTACGGCAACACGATTGCCGCCTCGATTCCGATGGGACTCCACGAAGCGGCCAAGCAAGGGCGAATAGGCCGAGGCGACCGGGTGATGCTGCTCGGCACGTCCGCCGGCGTATCCGTAGGAGGGCTTATTTTTGACTACTGATGCCCGAACCGTACTGCTTACCGGAGGCAGAGCGCCGGTTACGCTCGACCTGGCGCGGCAGCTTGCCTCAGCCGGCCATCGCGTCATCGTTGCGGACAGCATGCCGAACAACTTGGCCGGCGCTTCCAAGCATACGGCGGCCAGCTACGCGGTACCGCCTCCGAATCGGGAGCCCGCCGCTTATATCGAAGCGCTGGAACGCATCGTCAGGAAAGAGCGCGTCGACCTGCTTATTCCGATGTGCGAGGAAATTTTCTATGTTTCGCAGGGACTGGATCGGCTGAGCGCCTATTGCCGCGTTTTTGCCGAGCCCATCGAGAAGCTGCGCGCGCTGCATTCCAAATGGGCGTTCATCCGGCAAACGGCCGAGTGGGGCTTTACGGTACCGCGGACACGGCTGCTTACCGGACGGCACGAGCTGGAAGCGCTCCTGCAAGCCGCCGAAGCGGAGGCAAAAGACAGCGGCTTGGGCGTAAACAGGTATGCGGCGGACGGCCGCCCGCAGGAGCGTTTGCTCCCGCTGGTGCTGAAGCCCGTGTATTCGCGGTTCGCTGCGAACGTCATCGTGCTGGAAGCCGGCGATTTGCGGAAGCAGGGCTGGCAGGCGCTCGCCGGCAGGCTTGACGTCTCGGCCGCCCGCCCTTGGGTCGCACAGCAGTTCGTGGGCGGCCGGCAAGTTTGCACCTACAGCGTCGCCCGGGAAGGCGCCGTCGCCGCTCATGCCGCCTACGGGGCCGATTTCACGGCGGGGCGCGGCGCATGCATCAGCTTCCGGCCCCTCGATATGCCTGCGGTCGCCGATTGGGTCGAAAGGTTCGTGCGGCAAGCCCGTTTTACC
Organism: Paenibacillus litoralis; assembly: GCF_046244365.1. Classification (NCBI taxonomy): domain Bacteria; kingdom Bacillati; phylum Bacillota; class Bacilli; order Caryophanales; family Paenibacillaceae; genus Paenibacillus; species Paenibacillus litoralis. The sequence continues at coordinate 8,576,145 of NZ_CP176395.1, forward strand.
GGGCAAATCGCTTTCGACTTTATCGTCGATGGCGATGGCGGCATCTGGCCGCTGGAATGCAATCCCCGCGCCACAAGCGGCATCCATCTGTTCCGGGCCAGGGATCGGCTCGACCGGGCGTTTATGCAGACCGGCCCTGACCCTGCAACAGACGTTGAGCTGCGGCAGACACGCCTAAACGGCGGCGAAGCGATCGTACCGCAGCAAGACAGCCGCTCCATGATCGGCCTTGCGATGCTGAGCTATGGGCTTGCATCGGTCCGTTCGCGGAGAAGGCTGGGGGAATGGGCGCGGACATTCGGCCAAGCCAGCGATGTCGTGCTCCGTCTGAGCGACCCGCTTCCTTTTCTGGAACAGTTTCGAACGCTATGGTCGACTTGGCGGGAAAGCCGGAAACAAGGCGTTACCATGCTGAGCGCATCCACGATGGATATCGAATGGAATGGGGATTGACCAATGAAAGCACTCGTAACCGGCGCAACCGGCTTCCTCGGCGGCGCGCTCGCCAGGCGTCTGGCCGGCATGGGCTGGGAAGTCACGGCAGCCGGCCGCAACAAAGCGGAGGGCGCCCTTCTGGCCAAGCAAGGCATACGCTTCCAGCCGCTCGATTTACAGGATGAGGATGCCGTTATCCGCGCTTGCCGGGATCAAGACTATGTATTTCACAGCGGGGCGCTTTCTTCGCCTTGGGGACGTTACGCCGACTTTTACGAAAGCAATGTGCTCGGCACGCGGCACATCGCCGCCGGCTGCATGAAGCATGCTGTGAATCGGCTTATCTATGTATCGACGCCAAGCATCTATTTCGATTTTACCGACCGGCTGGCAATCGCCGAGGACGCCGCGCTTCCCGCAAAGCCGGTTAATCCGTACGCAGCGACCAAGCTTCTGGCCGAACGGGAAATTGAGCGCTTCCGGAAGCTCGGACTGGCAGCGATTACTTTACGGCCGCGTGCTCTATTCGGCCCCGGTGACCGGACGATTCTCCCTAGGCTGCTGGAGGCGAACGAGCGCGGTCGCGTTCCGCTGATCGGCGGAGGGAAAGCGGTGCTCGATCTTACCTACGTCGACAATGCGGTGGATGCGCTGCTTTTATGCGTATCCGCTCCCGAATCCGCATTAGGCAAAGCCTACAATATTACGAATGGGGAGTCCGTCTCCTTGATCGAGGTCCTTCAGCGGCTGTTCGGGAAGCTCGGGCAGCCCCTGCGCGCGAAGCCGATCCCGTATCGGGCCGCATATGCGCTGGCCGGCTTGATGGAGCTTGCCGCCCGGCTGAAGGGCTCCGGCCGGGAGCCGCTGCTGACCCGCTACACCGTCGGCGTGCTCGCCAAAAGCCAAACGCTCGACATCGCCGCCGCCAAGCGGGAGCTCGGCTACGAGCCGAAGGTTAGCATTGCCGAAGGAATAGATGCCTTTGCCGATTGGTGGCGAAGCACGCGTAAAGCATAGCTCCCTATACGGAGCCCTGCAGTCGCCAGACATACGCACGAAAGGAGCAGTTAGATCCCACATGAAGCGCATACCGGTTACCTTACGGCTTCTAACCGCAGGCTATTGCACGCATAGCGAAAGGCTGACCCTGCGCGGCGGATCGCTCCGGTCATGCCGGTTTCCCGCCGGCTTCGCCTGCATCCAGCACCCGGAGCTCGGACCCGTCTTGTTCGATACCGGCTACTCGGAACGCTTTTTTGCGGAAACGGCAGCCTTTCCTTATTCGCTATACGCGCGCGTTACGCCCGTCTTCTTCAAGCCGGAGGAGAGCGCGGCGAGCCGTTTGCTTGCGCTTGGCATACAGCCGGCCGATGTCAGGCACATCGTCCTGTCCCATTTCCACGCCGATCACCTCGGCGGCTTGCAGGATTTCCCGAATGCGGCGTTTCACTACCTGCAGAAGGCTTACGATGCGGTCAAAGGCCGCCGGGGGTTCTCCGCCGTTAGAGCCGCTTTCCTTCCGGGGCTGCTGCCGCCGGATTTCGAGCGGCGCTCGCAGCCGTTCGACGAGCGGCAAACCGTACGGCTGCCGGACGGCTACCCGTTCGACAGGGGGCTCGACGTGTTCGGGGACGGCAGCATAGTCGCCGTCGATTTGCCGGGCCATGCCCACGGGCAGATCGGCATCCTTCTCGCAACGGAGCGCCACGATTATTTGCTGTGCGCCGATGCCGTCTGGTCGAGCAAAGCATACCGGGAGAACCGTCCGCCACACCCGCTCGCAGGCCTGATTATGGCAAGCCGCAGCGAATTCCGGGACACCTTCGGCCGCCTGCGTCTGCTCCATGAGCGTCACCCGCAATTGCGCATCGTGCCGTCGCATTGCAGCGAAGCCTTGGAAGCTTACGCGGCAGGAGGTGGCCCGTTATGATCGGCAAGCTGATGATTTTATGGCATTATCTTCGCGCCAAATACCGGTTTCGCTTCATGAGCCGGGAAAGGCTCGCGGCCTGGCAGCGCAAAAAAGTGATGCGGCATCTAACGTTCGTCCGCAGCCGTTCTCCTTTCTACCGCGAACGCTGGGGGCAGACGCCTCTTTCGGAATGGGAGCGTCTGCCGATGATTGACAAGACGCTGATGATGGAGCGGTTCGACACATTGAACACGCTCGGCATTCGCAAAGACGAAGCGTTCCGCATTGCGCTGAAGGCGGAGAGCAGCCGCGATTTCAGCCCGACGATCGGCGGCGTGACGATCGGCCTTTCTTCGGGAACGTCGGGCAACCGCGGCCTCTTCCTCGTGAGCGCGCGGGAGCGATTCGCCTGGGTCGGCAGCGTGACGGCCAAGGTGCTGCCGCGATCGCTGCTGCACCGGGAACGTATCGCCTTCTTCCTGCGGGCGAACAGTAATTTATACGGCAGCGTGAACAGCGGACGGCTCCGGTTTGCCTTCTATGACCTGCTTGACCCGCTCGACGCACACGTCGACAGACTGAACGGCTTCAAGCCTACGCTGCTCGTCGCTCCCCCTTCGGTACTCCGGTTTTTGGCGGACGCGAAGCGCGAGGGACGGCTTGACATCGATCCGCTCAAAATCGTTTCCGTCGCCGAAACGCTGGACCCGCTGGATAAGAGGTATATCGAGGAAGCCTTCGGCCAAATCGCCCACCAGATTTACCAGTGCACGGAAGGCTTTCTCGCCTCCACCTGCCCGCATGGCACGCTGCATTTAAACGAGGATATCGTAGTCATCCAGAAGGAATATTTGGATGAGAAGCTGCGCAAGTTCGTGCCGGTCATTACCGACTTTTCGCGCAGCGCTCAGCCGATCGTGCGATACCGGCTGAACGACATTTTAACGGAGGCGGCTGCGCCCTGCCCTTGCGGCTCCCCGTTTACGGCAATCGAGCGCATCGAAGGCAGGTGCGACGACATGGTCTATGCGCCGTCGTCAGCCAAACCGGGACAGCTTACGCCCGTTTTTCCGGATTTTCTGACACGCGCGGTTATTGCTGCCGCTCCCGAGGTGAAACAGTACCGGATCGTCCAGCTTGCGCCCGACCGGATCGACGTCTTTTTGCTCGCCGACAACGCGGAGAAGGAGCAAGCGCAAAGATCCGTCGCACGTTCCCTCGAGTCGCTGTTTCGGCAAATGGCATGCATCCCCCCGGCTATCCGCTTCGGCAAGTACGAGCATACGCCCGGTCCTGCCAAGCTCCGCAGGGTGGAAAGGAGATTTGCGCTTGAAGCCTTTCATCGCGCTGTATGACAAACATACGATCGGCAGCCTGCCATGGCCGGAAACGGAGGACGGCGAATACGCACGGCGATATTTGGAGCCGCTTGTCAAGCAGGGGCCGAACGCTTTTATCGCCAATGCGGATACGTCCTATCGCGTGCTGCTGGTGGACGATATCGTGCTGCCGGTAAGCGTGAACGAGCGCGAATACGAAAATACGTATGTATGTTCGCCTTACACGCATTACGTTACGTATGCGAAGCAGGAGCTCGTCATGCTGAACGCTCCTTTGCTGGAAGCTGCGCTAAAGCCGGTTATCGCGGCCGCCGGCCTGTTCCTGAAAGCGTGCCGGATTAACCGGGTCGTCCATGTGAACAACTGGCTGCTGTCCACCAACCTGTACCCCGCCCTTTCGGACAAGCAGCTCGCAGCGGCGACGCATTACCTGACATCGGCTTTCCCCGGACATGCCATCGTGTTCCGTTCGGTTAACGGCTGCACCGACAAAGCGCTTCCCGCGATATTCCGAAGACTGAACTATACACCTGTCGCAAGCCGCCAGGTATATATGCTGGATCCGGCCTGCCTTCCGTCAAAAGCGCGCTGGCTGCTCAAGCGGGACTATGCGCTGCTCGCCAAAAACGGCTACGCCGCCGTTCCTGCGGAGGAGCTTTCGCATGGGGACATCCCGCGCATGCGGGAGCTGTATAATGACTTATACTTAGGCAAATATTCGGCGGACAACCCGCAATTGACCGAAAATTTCTTCCGTCTGGCGCTTGACCGGCGCATCCTGCAGGTGACGGCTCTCCGCCATTCGGAGTCGGGGCGCATCGATGCCGTGCTCGGGTACTTTCACCGGAACGGCGTCATGACGACTCCGGTATTCGGGTACGATACGAAGCTGCCCGTCGAGACCGGCTTGTACCGCATGCTCTCGGCCCTGCTCGTTCGAAGCGCCGCCGAAAGCGGCCGCATGCTGAACGAAAGCTCCGGAGCCGCGCAGTTCAAGCGAAACCGCGGAGCCGTCGCGCAAATGGAGTACAGTGCCGTCTATACCCGGCATTTGCCGCTTTACCGGCGCCTCGGCTGGCGGTTCTTGGCCGGAATCGCGAACGGCCTCGGCGTGCCGCTAATGCGCAAAAAGAAACTGTAACGGTACATACAGCCTATTTTGCTCTCTACCACTCGATGAATAAGGAGAAATGCCTATGAACGGGGTCTCTTCCCCGCTCCCGGTCGCCATCGTTACCGGCGCGTCCAGCGGCTTCGGCTTGCTGACTGCGACTGCCTTAGCGAAGGAAGGCTTTCGGGTGATCGCGACCGTTCGCGAGCCCGGACGCGAAGCGGCGCTCATGGAGGAAGCCGAACGCGCAGGCGTTGCCGGGCGGATCGAATGCCTCCCGCTTGACGTAACCGATCATGCAGGAGTCTTGCACGTCGCCGCGACGGTCTTTTCCCGATTCGGGAGAATCGATGTCCTCGTCAACAATGCCGGCTTCGCCCTTGGGGGCTTTGCGGAGGAAGTGCCGATAGCCGAATGGCGCAGACAGTTCGAAACCAATTTTTTCGGTCTGGTCGCGATGACCCAAGCGGTGCTTCCTCATATGAGGGAACAAAAGCATGGGACGATCGTAAACGTCAGCAGCGTCAGCGGACTCGCGGGCTTGCCCGGCTATGCGCCCTACGCCGCGTCCAAATTCGCCGTCGAAGGCTTCAGCGAATCGCTTCGCCTCGAAACGGCGGATTTTGGCGTCAAGGTCGTCCTCGTCGAGCCGGGGGCATACCGTACCGCCATCTGGGCCAAGGGCTTCGCGCAAATCAACCGGCCGCATGACTCGCCTTACCGCGCCAAGCTTGACCGCATCTTGGCCTATTCCCGCCGGACCGCGGAGACGGCCCCCGATCCCCGGGAAGTTGCGGATGCGATCGTCGAAATCGCCCTTGCCCGCTCCCCTAAGCTGCGTTACCCGCTTGGCCGGGGCTCCCGGATGCTGCGGCTCGCAAAAGCCGTCGTCCCGTGGAAATGGTACGAACGGGCGGTCCTTCGGATGCTCCGATAGATGCCGAGAACATGCATGACCCTATCTATATAACTTGGAGGTATGAACTATGCCCGCATTCGAAGCAAGACGAACCGAAGTGATCGAGAAAGCGGCCAACGCCGCATGGAGACTGCCTTTCCTGCCAAGCGGCTTATGGTTTCACGGAGATATGCGCGACAATCTTTACTACGCGCTGCATCTGTACCTCGCATCGTGCCGCGAGGATGTGCGCCTGCATGCCGGGCGCCTCCAAGCCCGCGAGCTGGCGGAAACGACGCTCCTTCGCCTGCTCCGCCTGCAGCAGCGGAACCCGGAGGCCCCGCTGTACGGCCATTGGCCGCTGGCGCTCGGCGGCGATCCCGACAATGCTCCGCCGCACCCGCTGCCTGTAGAGCTGGTCGGCAACCTGCTCGCCTTGTTCGCCATTAACTATAAGAACATTCTTTCCGATGCCCTTGCGCAAGAGCTCCACGAGGCGCTGTCTCATGTGTATCGCAGCAAGCTTTATGCGGAAGGGCCCGTACAGTTCCATCACCACGATGCCAAACGCTGCAATTTGCAGCTGATGCTAGCCGTCTATTTCGGCGATGCCGATCTGCATGCCGATGCCGTGCGCAATCTGGAAGCCATCCGCAGTCACGTTGCCGCGAACGGGTTTCACGAATATGGGGCGCTCCCCTGGTTCTGGCACTGGGTACAAGCGTTCACATGCTCATGGGAGGTAAGCCGGGATCCGGAAGCCAAGCGGATTACGGAGGGAATGCTCGCGTGGCTGTGGGACTACCGCGCCCGCTGCTATTTGCAAGGCGCCTGGATCGGTCCTCATTCCCGCGTCCTGCCGCATGATACGCCGTCCGACCGGAACGCGCTGTTCGATTACGTGCAATTCGGCGATTTCGGGTTTCCGGCCGATATCGCGCGGCTGGAAGGCGTGGGGCTGTTCACCTACCGGGTATCGCCGGAAACGGTGCTGCTGGCCAAAAGCGGTGAACCGGCAGAATGGAAGTCGCTGCTGCCGCAGCCCCCGGGCAGCGCCTCCGCTCCCCTGTATCAATACATATACCGTACCGCGAATTACGCGGTTGGCGGCGTGCTCGAATATGCAGAGGAATATCTAAACGAGCAGCACCGCTGGGACGTCACGTTCCCGGCGCGCGCGGGAGGCACGGCGAATCAAGCGTTTTTCTTCCATCCCGGCAAGGGCTACCAGCCCGGAGGCGCCCGCCAGGCAAGCCGGCACAGCGAGGTGCTACTCCAGCGCAGCGTTGCGGCGGCTTTATACCCTTTGCCGGAAGACGCCGATCCGACCGTCGTCGGCTTTTTGCCTCACGGCGTCTGGTCCGTCAGCGACCGGCTGTGGGTCGGGGACATCGGCTCCTCCTATTTAGCCGTCCACTTGAGCCGCAAGCCTGTCGCAAGCATAGACAATACCGGGATCGCCATGACGCTCCACGGGCGGGATAACGGCGTCGTGCTCGAAGCCATCGGCAAACAAGAGGCGGAGGAGCTGCTCCAACATCATGCGGAGGAGTCCGCCTTGTCAGCGTCAAATGCTTCAGACGGCCCCAAAGATACGCTTTACCTGCTTGCAGACCTTCTGGCAAGCCGCCCGCCGCAGTTCGAAGCCGGTGCCGCCGTGACGTACCTGTCGCTCGCCGGAGAGCGTCTCAGGCTGCATATCAACCCGGACGGAAGCATCCTTCGGACTGTAAACGACGAGGAATTAACCTGGTAACGCTTGATTACCTAAAACCTAGGATATACCGTTTCGCCCGTTCGCACACGCTGCGTAACGGGCGTTTTTTATTGCAGCCGGCAGGAACTGATAGATATTTCCTCCCCTCGATTCCTCTCTGCCCTATAGTGGGACAGCCGCTTTTCCGCTATACTGATTGCTGGGATAACCCAAACTACCTGCCGGGAGAGATCGCATCATGGACCAACCAGAGCCGCTAATCCTACTATTTCTAATCATCGCCGGTTTTGTCGCGGCTTTTATCGATTCCGCCGTCGGAGGAGGCGGGCTCATTTCGCTCCCTGCCCTGCTGCTGACGGGCCTTCCGCCAAGCATCGCGCTCGGCACGAACAAGCTGTCCGCCACCATGTCTTCCCTCACTAGCTCGATCTCGTTCTTCGTATCCGGCAAAGTGGACGGACGTCTCGCGGCCGGCTTATTCCCTCTGGCGCTGATCGGCTCGGTGCTAGGCGCCTATACGGTACACTTCATTCCGTCGGCCTTTCTGAAGCCGATGGTTATCGTGCTGCTTATCGTGATGACGGTGTATACGTTTCTCAAAAAAAACTGGGGTGCGGACGCCCGGAACAAGAAGCTGACGACGGCCGCTCTCGCTGCCGTGACGGCGGGGACGGCGGTCATCGGCTTTTACGACGGCTTTTTCGGTCCCGGCACAGGTTCATTTCTTATTTTTATGTTTCTGTTCGCCGGCTTTGATTTCGTCCGCGCGTCAGGCGCGTCCAAAGTGCTTAATCTGGGAAGCAATTTCGGAAGCCTCGCTACCTTCTTCTATTTGGGGGCGGTCAACTGGCATTATGGCATCCCAATGGGCATCGCGATGATTGCCGGGGCACTGACCGGATCCCAAGTAGCCATCCGTAAGGGCTCCGCCTACGTTAAACCGCTTTTTCTTATCGTGACTACGGTCCTGATCGGCAAACAGCTATGGGATCTTCTTACGTAAGACGACACGCTGGGCACCGCACATTATCAAGCATAGTCAGATATCACCTAGCATTCCAAAAAAAAGCCGTTACACCATGAAGGGTAACGGCTTTTTACTGCGATGGAATAACGAACGAACAGTCGGTGCAAGCTCGAAGATGTTCCAGTGGAAATAGCGGACTTTCGGGGCTTAATTGTACATTTTATACAAGCGATGCGGGAAATAACGGATTTCAAGGGAACTATTCCGCTACTTCTGCCCGCCAGCTTATGCAAAACGCCCTAATAAGACCTTTGTAATCCGTTAATTTTCGGTCAGCCTTCATTTCGGGGGGCATAACGCCCTGAAAATCCGCTACCTCCGGTTTTTGGCTTCCTGGTGATCCCGTCTTGTTCAAAATGGTGCTAGGGCTCTGTTGGATGGTTATTCCGTTGTTTCTGCAGTCAGGCGCCTAAATCTCTTTCCTCTGGAAATACGTCAGTCCGGAAACGAAGAACAGCGCAAAGCTGCCGCAGATGACGAAGAGAAGCGTCTCGAATGAGACGTTGAATGCGCCGAAGCTGTCCTCCGAGGAAGGCAGCATGGCAAGCATCGGCTGCGCCCAAGGGTAGTACGGCCCGTATGTGGTCGAGTTGGCGACGAGTATGTTCGGCAGCGTGAAAATCACGTTCAATGCCAGCGGTGCGGCGAAGCTCGCCCACGCAACCGAAACGGTCAACTGCAGCGCCGCCAGCGGCAGCGTCGCGACCAAGCCGCCGAGCATGCCCTTCAGCAATAGTTCCCACGGCACGGCGCTCTCGATTCCTTTGAGTGAGCCTACGGCCAGCAGGCCGGCGCCGAAGAGGAGCTGCGTAACCGCCAGCAGCATGACGACGAGCGTCAGCTTCGCCACGAACAGCTGCGTCCGCGAAACCGGCAGCGCAAGCACTTGCTTCCAGCCGCCTCCCCCATGCTCGTAGCGGCAAATAAACGCAGCGAAAATACCGGTCAGCAAAGGCAGAAACAGCAGCGCATGCGTAACGCCCATATAGCTGAACAAGAGCAGCCAATCTCCCCCTTTGCCCGCCTCCGCTTCCATTCGGGCAGCGAACCCTATCAACGAAGCCAGCAGAGGGCTGACAAAAATAAGCAGCCATATGTTCGACTTGCGCAATTTCAGCCATTCCGAACGGAGTACCCTTACGAAGGTTCCCATGCTACTTCACGTCCCTTCGCGTAAAATCGGCGAGCCCCGCAGCCAGCAACGCCAAGCCGATGCCGGCGCCAAGCCGTACGAAATCATCCGTATTCTCGCCTTGCAGCAGCGGCCATTTCCAGAGCAGCCAATCGGGCAGCGCCGGGGCAAACAAGGTCAGTACCGTGCCGAGTATGCCAACGGTCAGCGGAATTGCTTGATTCCGCATCGTAACGGACAGCCAGAGCTGCAGAGCCAGCACCGGCATCGAGGCAATAAGCGGCAAAAAGCTCGTTTTTGCAAGCTCGCCGTACGGGAAATCCGTCCCGAAGCCGAGCGCCCAGCCGAGGAGCATCGTACCGCCGGCTAGCAGCGAGCACGATACGAGCAGCAGCAGCAGGCTTAACAAGAACTTCCCGGCGAAGACGGTTTTGCGGGACACCGGAAGCGCAAGCAACTGCTTCCATGCGTTCATGTGATGCTCGACGCCGGCGATCATCGAAGTCACGATCGTAATGCCAAGCAGCAGCGAGGGTACCGCTAGAAACTGTATATTTCCGAGCAGCCCTTTCCACAGGTCGGCTGCATATTGCTTCGTCAAGTAATCGTAGCGCAAGCCGAAATTGACCGCTTGCAGCGCAACTACCCCGAACGGCCCGAGAAACGCGAGCCCCCAAATCATCTTCCGGCGAATTTTGAGCAAATCCGCCGCCAGCACCCGCGCGATCATAGACTGTTCCCTCCTCCGACCAGCTCGAGGAACAGATCTTCGAGCGACTGCTTGATCTCCTCCACCCGGTAAACCGAGTGGCGGGCATGGACGAGATTCTCGACAATGCCGGCCACTTGATCGTCATGCATGCTGTCGAGCAGCAGCACATCGTCCTGCCGGACGGCAAAGCAGCCGCTGGCCGCCGCGATCCGCAGCGCCTTGTCGGGCTCGGATACGGCGATGCGGATTTTGCTGTTCGCGCGCTTCCGCAGCGCTTCGATCGTATCCTCGAAAATCATCGTACCGTTATGGATAATGCCGACACGGGTAGCCATTTGTTCGACTTCGCTCAGCAAATGGCTGGACACCAGTACGGTAATCCCGTGCTCTTTCGGCATTTGCTTGATCAGCTCGCGGATTTCCAGAATGCCGGCCGGATCGAGTCCGTTGGTCGGCTCGTCCAGAACGAGCAGCTCCGGATTGCCGAGCAGCGCCGCCGCGATGCCGAGCCGCTGCTTCATCCCGAGGGAATAGCCTTTGACCGGCCGCTTCGCTTCCTTCGTCAGCCGAACGACGGCCAGCACTTCATCGATGCGCGATTTGGGCACATCCAGGATGCGGCGAATCGCCTCCAGGTTTTCGATTGCGGTCAAGTGTCCGTAGTAAGACGGATATTCCACAAGCGAGCCGACCTTGCGGAGAATGGCCAGCTTTTCCTTCTTCAGTTCTTTGCCGAACATCCGGATCGTGCCGTTCGACGGACGGATCAGTCCGAGCAGCATGCGGATCGTCGTCGTTTTGCCCGCACCGTTCGGCCCTAGGAAGCCGTATATATCGCCTTTGCGGATTTGCAGGTTGACATTGTCCACAGCCTTGCGCACCCGGTATTCCTTCGTTAATCCTCTCGTTTCAATAACCCAATCATTCATCGCTAATCACCCCGTCACTAATCGTAACGGGGCGAGGTTAAAACGAGGGTACCGTTTTGTTTAAATTCCGTTTAATTTTTGGGATACAGGGTAATGGCAACGCCTTCCGGCGCATTGACGATTTCCCACTGCAGCTGCATGTCCTTCACCATCATCGAAACGATCGTCAGGCCGATTCCGGCTCCCTTGCCTTCCGAGACGGCATGCATACCCGGCCCCTTGTCGGCGATCACGATAGCCGTCCGCCCTTCCTTAGCTTCCGTTCGGATGCCGATATAACGCCCTGTCCGGGCATGCCGGACGACGTTCTGGAACAGATTATCCAGTATCCGCGTAAACCATGCGGGATCGACGCTCCAGAGCAGCTCCCCTTCCTCCGGCAAGTCGACGTCTACCTCGAAGCCTTCCTTCTCAAATACGGGGTACCAGCCTGCAGCCGAAGCTCGAATGAGGCGGAAGACGTCCGTTTGTTTGCGGTCCAGCGGGTATTTCCCCGCTGAAAGCAGCGTGTACGATAACAGATTCTCGATCAGTTGGCCCAAATAATCGGTTTTGTCGGCAATCAGCGCAACCGAAGCCTTCCCTTTATCGGATATCGGCTCCTGTCCCAGCGAATAGGCGTGCCCGCGAATCATCGTCAGCGGAGTGCGCAGATCGTGGGACAGATTGGCGATCAGCTGCTTGCGCAGCTTCTCCTCTTCCGCTTCTCGGGTTCGGCTTGACAGCAGCTCGCTCACCATCCGGTTGAACGCCCCCTCCAGCTGCCCGATCTCGTCCTTCTTGCTTACGGCGAGCGGCAGCGGGATGCCGGTGTCGTCCGTGCTCGTCATCGCCTCCTGGAGACGAACCAGCCGCTTGCGGATCCGGTAAAAAAATAGCCACGACACGAAAATAAACAGTACGAACATGGCCCCGACGATCGACACGAAGTACATGCTGTTGAACTCCGCACGCTGCCCTTTAAAGAGCTCCCGCGGGAGCCGGACGGCCATGAAGCCCTGCCGGGGATCTTGCCCAATAAAGGCGACTACGGTAAAGGGGTCGCCGCCATAGCCCTTTTTCATGAACGCGATGCTGTCGGCAGCCGTCCACTGTGCAGGAAGCTCCGGCTGCTCCGGCAGTGCAAGTCTGGTTCGCCCGCTCCCATCCACCCAGAACAGGCTGGCCTCCGGGTACCGCTCCTTGAGGGCGCGCAGCTTCTCGTCAATGGCGGCTGACGGCGCATCCTTCAGGCCTTCCGCCTCGCGATGCCACAGCTTCTCCACGTCCGAGGCGCTTCCGTACGAATTTTCTTCCCGGTCCTGTTTACCTAGCGCTGCGGCAAGCTCAGGCGAGTAATACAGAATTGTGGCTACCGGAAACACGAACGGCCACAGCAGCAGAGCCGACAAAATAATCAGCAGATAGCGGGCGAGCAGCGAATGCCGGAATTTCATAGCTTCACCCTGTACCCGATACCGCGTATCGTCTCGACGACCTCCGGATTACCCGGATCGCGCTCGAGCTTTTCGCGAAGATGGCGGATATGGACCATCAGCGTTTTATCCCCTTCGAGATAAGGCTCTCCCCAGACCGCTTCGTAGATCTGCTCTTTGGTCATAATCTGATTCGGATGGCGCAGCATGAACGAGAAAATATGAAACTGCTTCCCCGTCAGCACGATCTCCTCCTCCGTCCGCGAATCGACGATCCGGTTCTCCTCCGGGTACACGCGGAGATGGTGGAGCGCTATCAGCGCCGGCGACAGCTTCTCGAATCTTCGCAGCAGCACCTCCACGCGAGCGGCCAGCTCATCGGGATGAAACGGCTTCGTCACGTAATCGTCGGCAAAATACAGCCCTTGCAGCTTGTCCTCGATCGACGTCCGGGCCGAAAGCATCAGGATCGGCGTTTGGGGAAACTCTTTTTTGAGCCGTTGTCCGACCGAAAAACCGTCCAACCCCGGCAGCATAACGTCCAGCACAACCAGATCGCAGCCGTCCATATGGGCCATCGCCTTTTCGCCGGAGGTCAGCCAGTTCACGTCATAGCCCCGTTCGAGCAAAAAATCGTTCACCCATGTCCCGATTTCGCGGTCGTCCTCGATATATAGCACATGTTTTTTCATCGGATTCTCACCCAGCCTTAAAGAGACTGCACCCGGTTCCCCGCAGGCAGTCTCTCTTCTTATTTGGACGCCCCGCCCGTACCGGCAGCCGGCTCCTCCGGACGGAACTTGAAGCTTCTCGCGATATACAGAAACGGTGTCGACGCCACCGAAACGACAAACTTGATCAAATACGTCGTCAGCGCGATTTGCAGCCAAATGTCCAGCGGGTAATTGGCATCCCCGGCAAAGGCGATCGTGCAAAAAATAAGCGTATCGACAAGCTGGCTCACGCCGGTGCTGCCGTTGTTTCGTATCCATAGCTGATTCGGCTTCGGGAACAGCTTTTTGAGCAGCGTATAAATTTTGACATCCAGGAACTGGCTGACGAAGTAGGCCGCCAAACTGCCCAGCGCAAGCCGCGGCATCATCCCGAAAATGGTTTCCAGCGAAGACTGCGCGAAATCCGCCTCCTGAGGCTTGAATACCAGCGCCATCTGCATGATGATCGTCGACATAATGAGAGCGAAGAAGCCGAACCAGACCGCCTTTTTGGCTTCTTTCTCGCCGTACTTCTCGTTCAGCAGATCGCTCGTGAGAAAAATGGTGCCGTACATCGTATTGCCCAGCGTCATCACAAGGCCGGCCATCTCGATCGTCTTCGTCACCTGAATGTTGGCAAGCAGCGTCGCTATCCCTACCCACGCATATAGCCCGCTTTTCCCGAACATCCGGTAGCAGGCCAGGAAAAGCGAGAAATTGACGAGGGCAAACAGCACGCCCCACATAACGTTGAACATGATTGAATTCCTCCTAGTTTTGATAACGCGGGAGTTTGCGAACCGCGGCCCGGTATGCGGGCATATCGGGTATTACTATACACTACAACGCCCCGCGCTGTCAGCCCGCATTTTCCGTCCCCCAAACAGCTAAAATAATCCCTCCGGGGGCTGACCGACACCGCCTTTAATTGATAATCTTTCTCAGTGAATAACAGAATGGAGGACATCCTACATGAAGCCGTATTTACGAAATACATTGACCTTGTTTCTCGTTTCGCTTTTGCTGCTCGCTACTGCATGCGGAACCGGTTCCGAAGGAAATGGATCGGGCGCCGAAAGCGTCAAGAAGGAAACGCCCGGGCCGACGCGGACCGTCAAAAGTCTTAAAGGAGATATCCAGGTTCCCTCGTCGCCCAAACGCGTCATCGGCTTGTCCGTCGTCTACCCGGAATTTCTCTCCGCGCTAGGCGTAACGCCCGTAGCTATCCAAAATTATCATCAGGATTTCCCTTCCTACCTGAAAACCCCTTTCAAGAACACCCTCAAAATGGGGATCGGGGAAACGCCTAATTTTGAAGCTATCTTGAGCGCCGCACCCGATTTGATTATCGCGCCGGTCTGGTGGGCCGATAAGGTATACGATCAGCTTTCCAAAATCGCGCCTACCGTGCTTCTCCCCGAACGTGAAGATTGGCGGGACGAACTCCGGGATATCGGGGAAGCGCTGGATAAGAAAGATATAGCGGACAAAGCGATCGCCGACTACGAAAAGCAAACCGCCGACGCCAAGCGGAAGCTGCACGAAGCGGCCGGGAACGATACGGTCATGTATATGATGGTCATGTCTAAGGAGCTGGTCGTTTACGGAGAAAATCAGTCCAGGGGCGCGTTTCTCCATAAGGAGCTGGACCTGAAGCCCGTTAGCGGCTTTCCGAAAAATGAATTGAGCGTCTCGATTTCGCTGGAGAAGCTTCCCGAGTATAACCCCGACCATATTATTTTACAGTTGGACGACAGCAACGACAAAGAAGCGCAAAAGAAATATCAGGAGCTGCAGGAAAGCGCCGTATGGAAAAATTTAAAGGCTGTCCAAAACAAGCGGGTTTATTTCATGGACGGAATAGAATGGTTCAGCGTCGGCATGTCGCTTCTTGCAAACCGCAACGCCATTGACGACGTCCTGCAAGCGTTCCAGACCAAAAAACAGTAGCGGGAGGAATCCAGCATGACTATTGCCCTTACAATCCGGGAGAGACGGTCCATCCATACGTTTCGAAAGGACCCGGTTCCACGGGAGTTGATAACCGAGCTGCTGAACGACGCGGTATGGGCCCCCAATCACGGACTGCGCGAGCCTTGGCGTTTCATCTATGCGGATGGCGAAGGAAAAGGGCGATTGGTAGACGGATTGTTCGAACTCTATGAAAAAAACGGGGAATTAAACGGGATGGCGCCGGAGCAAAAGGAGAAATTTAAGCGGTCAACGCTTGACGTGCCCGCTTACTTATTGGTCGTTATGAAGGAAGACCCCCGCCCCGACATATGGGAAGAAGATTTCGCGGCAGTCGCCTGCCTCATTCAGAACTTTCAATTGCTAGGCTGGGAAAAGGGGCTGGGGATGCTGTGGAATACCGGATCGCTTCTGTACATGCCGCCGTTTCGCCGCATGGCGGGCGTGGAACCCGGAGAGAAGATAGCCGGCATTCTATCCATCGGCTATTTCGATAAAGCGCCGAAGGCTCGACCGCGAACACCCGCAGAGGAACGGCTTACGTTCCTGTAACCGATCGCGCGCCTGCTGACATATCCAGCGGCCATCCGAGGGGAGCGCATTGCCATCTCGCCCGACCATCCCTTACAATAAGAACAACTGCTCATTGAAATCCATTCTCAACACGGATAGGCTTTAACGGATGACTTCCGATTCAAGTGCGTAACCTGCCCCGCGGCAGTCGTCCGTTCCGGTAAATGGCATCAGGGCAAGTTCATGTGTTTTGGAAGGTGGCCGCTTCGCAAAGATGGAGAGCATGGGGTCGTACGACGAATTTCACAGCTTGTTTGGAAATTTTTTTTGCGCATCTGAAGCTGGCGCCCGAACCCGACGGATATGTCGACCGGGTAACGCTTCCCGAGAAGCTCGGCAAAGGTACCGTACAACGCGTTAAGTTGCGGCCAGGGATGGAAATCATCGTGGCGGACTTTCGTTTACGTCCGGTTTCCCCTGATACGGCTGAGTCTGACACGAACGCCGATGACATCGCCTATATCAAAAGCGGAATCGGCCATATGCCCACGCCTGGAACGCGGCTCGGGCTCTCGCATGATCTGTGCCATCTTGCCTTCACGCAATCGATCGATGAAAGCGGGTTTTCCGGACGGAGCGAACGCGTTCTGTTCATCGAAATCAGCATGAATGCCGACATCTTTCTCGACTATATGCGAAACGAAGATACGGATAAAATGGAACATGTTCAACGCTTGCTCGGCAAAAACGGAAGCTTCCTCGCCACTCGAGACGGCATCGACGCCTCCTCTCAGCTTACGATCCGGCAAATGCTGGAGCGATGGAACAAGCAAACCATGCGGAAGATGTACTTAGAAAGCAAATGCATCGAGTTGGTCGCCATCAACGTGCATGAGCATATGTTTATGCAGCCCAGCTTAGCCGCATCGTTCGCCCTGCGCAAAAGCGACGTGGAAAAGCTTTATCACGCCAAAGACATCCTTCTCGAGCATATGGAATGCCCGCCATCGCTAAAGCAGCTTTCCAAAATGGCCGGACTCAACGACTATAAGCTGAAGGCCGGCTTCAAAAAGGTGTTCGGCACAACGGTATACGGCCTGCTGCGGGAGAAACGTCTCGAGCAGGCCAAGCTGCTCCTGGAGCAGGAGCAGCTGAATGTAGGCGAGGCTGCGTGCGCGGTAGGCTACGCGAATCCGAGCCATTTTGCGCAAGCCTTTAAGGAAAAGTACGGGGTAAACCCTAGCGAGGTGATCCCCTTCGATCTCGGAAGCCGGTGATTGCCTTGCCTCAGCCAGCGCCGGATTGCCGTCCCGGCAGGACCGCTTTCATACGCATAAATACAGCATACACGCCGTAGCTCTGCAAAATAAACACGCACGGCATGATATCGAACCGGTACCTCGTCTGAATTTCGATCACGATATGCAGCGAGGCATAGCCGAGCAGCAGCAGGAGAAAGAGCTGCGCCTTCGTTTCTCCGGTCTTCGCGAATAAGAGCGCCGCCATTGCGATAAGCCCGGACGCGAGCAGGAAGAACATGAGGACCCGTTCCCCCTTGATCAACTGCTCCTTCAAATAAGGCCGCTCGATCTCCCACATGCTCCAAGTGGGCGCCGAATCTTCTCTTCCCCACAGGAAGGCGAACTTATCGGCGAACAGGCTTACCACCTGTCCCTTGTCGGCCATCCTCTCCTTCAGGAGCGCCAGTTCTGCGGCGTTTCGTTCCTCACCTAGCGCATATTTGATCACGTACTGGTCGTCATCGTACGACCATCCGCCCGTCGTCTCTTGATTGAGGCCGACCATGAACTTCCAATACGGCTCCTGGCTCGACAGCGGGAGCGTCGTCACACCGGCTTGAATCAGCGAGTAGCTGGCGATTTGCTGTACAAGCATATACACCGCGATGACGCCAAGCGTCCGGCTTGCGGCGCCCAGGCTCCTTCCTTTATGCCAGGGAAACAGCTTGAACAGAACGACATACGCAAGCAAGCCGATCAGGAAAAAGCTCCCCAGCGGACGCATCAGATTGGCCACGCCGAAGCATAGTCCGATGAACAGCCACCCCGTCTTGTTAGCGAGTCCCTTGCGGACGATTAAGTACAGCCCGAGAAAGAAGAAAAACGTCGAAATATGCTGGTTGGTCAGCACCGAGCACATGATAATATTCGGAACGTACAGCGCATAGAGCAGCGATGCCGCCCTCCCGCTAAAACGGTTGAACGCTTGCGCAGCCGCGGCGTAAACCACAATGGCGGTTCCGACGCTAAACGCGATATTAAAAGCCTTCAGTACCAGTAAAGAATCGCCGAACAGGTTGACGATAAGCGCCTGGTACATCGTAAACCCGAGCTGGTACACCCAGCGCGAGAAATACTCGTTTCCCCCGAACGAGATGTCCCCGTTTGCCGCCTGAACGGCAGCCGTGTGCATATCCAGAAAGTCCGATACCGGCTGCGTATCGATCGTCATAACCCATACGATCCGTACGCCTGCTGCCAGAACGACAAGCAAGCCTATATACAGCCAATCCGGCACATATTTCGTAAGCACATGCGACAAAGCGATAAGCAAAATCAGCGTAACGGCGGCGATAAGCGCGGGAAGCCAATCGTTCCCGATATAGGTTGCCGTATTCCGGTAAGCCGGAACGAGCGTCAATGCGAAGAAAACGAGCCCTGCGCCGATCAATAGCTTGCCGATTATCGCGTTACCCTTTCCCGTTTCCTCCATTTGCCCCTACCTTTCCCCAGCGAAATCCAACCGATCGTCAAACATGGAATGTCAGGAGAAAAATAACAAATTACCGAGCTTCTTGCAACCTTTTCTTTTGCCGGTCATAGCAATGTAAGCGGAAACTGTGACCGTAGTCACGCCGTAAGGCATGACCGAAACAATGACCTTTCCCACTACGTGACATGACTTTCGAGGCGTACACTGAAAAGGCGTGGAAAAGAGGTGGCAGTCGCAATGGCGCAGGAAGTCGTAGCGCAATGGTTGGTCGAATTCGGTTATCCTTGTTTGTTTTTGCTTCAGGCGCTCGGCGTTGTCGGGCTGCCGGTACCTGACGAATTGCTCATGGCGTTTGCCGGCTACTTGGCATATAAAGAACAGTTATCCTATTTCGCGGTCGCTCTGACCGCTTTCTTGGGCAGTATGTGCGGAACGTCGATCAGCTACTGGATCGGCGCCAAATGCGGTCTTCCGCTAATCGAGCGGTGGGGCCGCTTCGTCGGCTTCACGCCGGAACGGCATCGGCGGATGTCGGGCTGGTTCGAGAAAATCGGCAAGCTCGCGATTCCGCTCGGTTATTTCATTCCGGGCGTCCGGCACATGACCGCCTATGCGGCAGGCATGAGCAGGTGGACCTTCCGTCACTTTATTTCCTATGCCCTGCCAGGAGCTATAGGCTGGGTTTTATTATTTACGGGTCTAGGCTACGTTCTCGGAGACCGGTGGAGCCGGATTTTCCTGCATTTGAACAGGAATGTGATCCTGATCGCCGCAGCGATGCTGACGGCGGGACTGGCATGGTTTCTCGTCCGCCGGTATATGGCGGCTAAATCCGAAAGAGGGGAACATTGACATGGAGATGATTACGCATTGGTTCGAGCAGTACGGCTACGGCGTTCTTTTCTTCGGACTGCTCTTGGAGTATATCGCGCTGCCCTTTCCCGGCGAGCTGGTAATGGGGTATTCCGGTTTCCTTGTCTACAACGGACAAATGAGCCTGATCCTCAGTCTGGCGCTCGCCTGGCTCGGCACTTCGCTGGGGATGACCGTAACTTATGTAATCGGTCATAAGCTCGGCTATCCTTTTTTCGAGAAATACGGCCACCGCTTTCTATTAAGTCCCCGGAAGCTGGAAAAGACGTCGAAATGGTTCGAGAAATACGGCAGCAAGCTGCTGTTTTTCGCATTCTTCATTCCCGGCGTCCGGCATTTTACCGGATATTTATCCGGCGTTCTGAACATTAAATTCCGTACCTTCGCTCTATACTGCTATACCGGCGCATTGTTCTGGGTGGTCGTCTTCGTAGGGGGCGGCGCGATGCTCGGAACCAAGTGGGAGCTTATCCACGATTGGGCGGCAAAATATGCCGTGGCCATCATCATCGCGTTGATCGCCCTTGCCGCCGCATGGCTGCTCTATCGGCTGCTCACTCTTCGCGACAACCGGATCGTGCGCATCATCCGCCAGCGGAGCCACTGGTTCGTGCATACGAAGGCCGGCGTGCGCATGCTGATTTCGCTTGTGGCCCTCACCTCGATCCTCCTGTCGTCGATCGTCATTTTGCTGCTGGAATTTCCGAAGCCCTGACCTTCCCCCTATAGCGTACCCATCAGAGACAGTACCCATGGCACGGCGATCAGAGCGGCGACCGCAGCCACGATCATGGAAACGCTCGAGATTGCCCCGGACACGGAGCCGATCTCGAACGCCTTCGACGTCCCGGCACCATGCGCGCTCGTGCCGAGCAGCACCCCTTTGGCTACGTCGCTCCGGATATGGCACAGCCGGATGACAAGCGGGCCGATCATAGCCCCAAGCAAGCCCGTCATCATGACGAACACGGCCGTCATCGCCGGAATGCCGCCGATCGTTTGCGACACGTCCATCGCAATAGGCGTCGTTACGGAACGCGGAACGAGGCTGTAAGCAAGCGGCGTTTCCAGATGAAGCAGATCCGCCAGCCAAACGCCGGAAACGATTGCCGCCGCCGACCCCGCAAGCACTCCGGCCACAATCTCTCCAGCGTGCTTCCGAAGCAGAGCCGAATGCTTAATTAATGGCACGGCAAACGCAATGGTCGCCGGCTGAAGCATATCCGACAAGAAGTGAGCGCCGGATGCGTAGGATTCGTAAGACGTTCGCGTCCAGAGCAAAACCGCGACAAGCAGCGCCGGCGTTATGATCAGCGGCGAAAACAGCAGGATCGGCTTAGCGAGGTATAGCCTTTTGGCCATCATATAGATCGCTATCGTTGCCGCAAAAGCCAAACATGCGGTCATCATCGGCTGTTCCCTCCCCTTCGATTGGCCATCCGCTCCGCGACCGCTCCCGTACAAACCATAACAATCACCGTCCCGAGGACGATCACCAGCAAAATACGCAACCCCTCATGCAGCAGCAGGCTGCGGTACGCGATCAAGCCGACGGAAGGCGGGATGAAAAAGAGCAGCAGCTCCGCAAGCAGCCAAGCTGCACCCGACTCGATCCAGGATAGTTGTACGACTTTGGTCTCGAGCAGCGCATAAAGGACGATCATGCCGAGTATGCTTCCGGGAAGCGGTAGATGCAGCAGAGCGGACAACTTGTTCATCAGTATCGAGAACAGCATGAGTAGCACGACCTGCGGCACGGTTTTCCACCCGAATTTCACGGCAATCCACTCCCCCTTCTGCTCTACGGCGCATCCTGAAGCCTGAACCTTCAATAAACCAAAGTGTATATGATACAATTCAATAGGTAAAATACATAAATTGAATGTTGTTCATTCCAATTGTCTATGCATCGGGGGCCAACGAGATGGATATCCGCCATTTGCAATATTTCGTAGAGGTGGCTAGGCATAGAAGCTTTACGAAAGCAGCGCAGTCGCTATACGTCACCCAGCCAACGATCAGCAAAATGATCCGCAATCTCGAAGAGGAGATGGGGATCGTGCTGTTCGAGCGTATCGGCAAGCAGGTGGCGTTGACCGATGCCGGCAGCATGCTTCTCCCGGAGGCGCAAGCGATGGTAGCCTCGTTCGGGCAGATGACGTCTCATATGGACGATCTGACGGGGTTCCGTAAAGGCCGCATCCGTATCGGCCTTCCGCCGATGGTCGGCGCCAGCTTTTTCCCGAGCGTGCTCGGGCAATTCCGCAGCCGCTACCCGGGGATTGCGCTGCAGCTGTACGAATACGGCGCCAAAAAAGTGGAAGCCGACGTCGAGTCGGGCGAGCTTGATATCGGCGTCGTGCTGCTGCCGACCCATGAAGACATCTTCGATTATTATCCGATCGCCAAGCAGAAGCTGATGCTCGTCGTTCATCCTTCGCACCCGCTGGCAGAGCGGCAGCAGGCCTCTTTGCGCGAGTTAAAGGACGAGCCGTTCCTGCTTTTCAGCGAGGATTTCGCCCTGCATGACCGCATTATCGCCGAGTGCGAGCGGTCCGGCTACGAGCCGAACGTGCTGTACAAAAGCTCCCAGTGGGACTTTATCGGCGAAATGGCGGCCGTCGGCCTCGGCATCGCCCTGCTACCGGAGCTCATATGCGCCGAGCTCAATCCTGCAAGGATCCGGATCGTCCCGCTCGCCGATCCGGTCATCCCTTGGCATCCGGCCATGATCTGGCGCAAAGACCGCTACGTCCCGCTTGCCGCGCGCGAGTGGATCCGGTTTACGCAGACGGTGCTTCAAGCAGACTGAGCCGTACTGGGAGTGCTCGTGCTGGGAGTGCCGGGAGTGCCGGTATCTCGGGGCAGGGCCTCGATTCGGCTGTTCACGGCGGGCTGGTGAGCTGCGTGCGGCCAGTCACGGTGCGGGGCGGCGGGTTGCGGAAGGCAATCGCGGTGCGGTGCAGCGGGTTGCAGGGCCAGTCACGGCGGGGCGCCCAATGGGCTCGGCAGTCACGGCGATCTCCAACGCCGATATAGACGACGCTAGAGACTCCTATTTCGTTCCATTCCCCCGTTTTCCTCCGTTTAGACGACGCTGGAGACTCCTATTTCGTTGCCATCTCCCCAGATCGCGGTTAACGCGTCGATTAGACGACTCTGAAGACTCCTATTTCGTTCCATTCCCCCGTTTTCCGCCGTTTAGACGACGTCAAAGGCTTCTATTTCGTTCCCGCCTACCCGGATCGGCGGAATGCCCTGTCTTCTCCTGTTCCCCGACTCTCGCCTGCTCTGCGCGACCCTTTCGACTTAGCGAGAGACGAACGCCGGAACCCCCTCGACTTTTCGTTTATACACCAAAAAAACGCAAGCAGGTGACGTCATCGTCTCCTACTTGCGTCAATTACACGGCGCTTCGCACGCCGTTTTCTTTGTCGCCCTTTTCCTGCCCAGCTTGACTCACAGGCTCTTCTCCTGCCAATTTCCGCTTGTCTCTCGAACCCTGATCCGAGCCAAGGCTCTCCTTCGCACTCGGGCCCTGCTCTCTGCCAAAGTCCTTCTTCGCGCTCGGACTCTTCTCCCTGCCAATTCCCGTACGACTCTCGGACTCTTCGTCCCCTATGACACGCCAGCCCCTGCTCCCTGCCCAAAAGCCGGGAGCAGACCCGCGCTGCAAGCGAGCACCCTAGCCAACCTCTTGCCGCAAGCCGCCGCCCGTAAACTGGCTGTTGTACAGGTCGGCGTAGAAGCCGCCCTTCGCCAACAGTTCTTCGTGCGTCCCCTTCTCGATGACGGTGCCGTGATTCATGACGAGTATGAGATCGGCGTCGCGGATCGTCGAGAGCCGGTGCGCGATGACGAAGCTCGTTCTGCCCTGCATCATATCGTTCATCGCCTTCTGGATGTATATTTCCGTCCGCGTATCGACGCTGCTCGTCGCTTCGTCGAGAATGAGGATAGCCGGATCGGCCAGAATCGCGCGAGCGATCGTCAGCAGCTGCTTTTGCCCCTGCGAGATGTTGGATGCCTCCTCGTTCAGCACCGTGTCGTACCCTTCCGGCAGCGTCCGGATAAAATGATCGGCATGGGCCGCTTTGGCCGCCTGCACGATGTCTTCTTCCGTCGCGTCTGTTCGGCCGTAGCCGATGTTGTCGCGGATCGTGCCGTTGAACAACCACGTATCCTGCAGCACCATGCCGAACAAGCTGCGCAGATTGCCGCGCTTCATGTCCCGGATATCGACGCCGTCGATTGTGATGCTGCCTCCGCCGATTTCGTAGAAGCGCATCAGCAGGTTGATCAGCGTCGTTTTGCCCGCTCCGGTCGGGCCTACGATGGCGATCGTTTGACCCGGCTGCACGTCGATGTTCATAGCTTCGATCAGCATGGCATCCTCCTTGTACCCGAACCGGACGTCGCGGAAACGGACCTCGCCCTTCGGCGACTTGAGCGTCTTCGCTTCCTTGGCCTCCGTTACCTCTTCCTTCTCGTCCAACAGCTCGAACACCCGCTCCGCGGAGGCTAGCGTCGACTGAATGATATTGGCGATGTTGGCCGTTTGGGTAATCGGCATCGAGAACTGCCGCGCATACTGGATGAACGCTTGAATGTCCCCGATATCGATCGCCTTCTTCGTCACCAGCAAGCCCCCGACCACGCAAATGAGCACATAGCCGATATTATTGATAAAGCCCATCAGCGGCATAATAATACCGGAAATATACTGCGCCCTCCAGCTGGAATGATACAGCTCCTCGTTAATGCCGTTGAAGGTGTCGACCGATTTCTGCTCATGACCGAACGCTTTAACGATCTTGTGGCCGGTGTACATTTCCTCGACATGCCCGTTAAGCCGCCCCAGATGCTTCTGCTGCCCCATAAAATGCTTCTGCGACCGCTTCGCGATCGCCTTGATGACGAGAAAGCTAAGCGGCAGCGTGAGGATGAGAATAAGCGTCATCAGCGGGCTAATGGTCAGCATCATGACGATGACGCCGATGAGGGTTACCACGGATGTGATGAGCTGGGTTAAGCTCTGCTGAAGCGTGCTGCCGATATTGTCGACGTCGTTTACCGCCCGGCTTAAGATTTCCCCGTGCGTTCGGGAATCGAAATACGAGAGCGGCAAACGGGCGATTTTAGCGTTCACTTCCTTGCGCAAATCATAAACCGTCCGCTGCGCGACGCCGGCCATCAAATATTGCTGCACATAGCCGAACAGCGCGCTCAAAATATACAACCCGCCCAAGAACAAAACGATTTGCCATATATAGCTGAAGTCGATCTCCGCCCCCGGCACCCCTTGAGCCTTCGCCATAATGCCTTCGAACAGCTTGGTTGTGGCCTTTCCCATAATCTTAGGGCTGAGGATAACGAACACCGTGCTTAGAATAGCCGTCAAAAATACGGCAAACAGCTGATAGCGATGCGGCTTCAAATACCCGATCAGCCGCTTGAGCGAGCCCTTGAAGTCTTTGGCCTTCTGTCCCGGCATGCCCATGGCCATACCTCCCGGTCCCCGCCCGAAAGGCATTCCCGGCATAGGCCCTCCTCGGCCCGGTCCATCTTCTTGTTTCGGCCCTTTGCGATGTTCGCTCATGCGATTTCCTCCTCTGACAGCTGGGAATAGACGATTTCCCGGTATACGCCGCAGCCTTCCATCAGCTCCCGGTGGGTGCCGATACCTGCGATCTGTCCTTCGTCCAGCACGATGATCCGGTCCGCACCCATTACCGTGCTGACGCGCTGAGCGACGATGAGCACGGTTGAGTCCAAAGTCTCCGCCTTAAGGGCCGCGCGCAGTTTCGCGTCCGTCTTGAAATCGAGCGCCGAGAAGCTGTCGTCAAACAAATAAATTTCCGGCCTTCTGACCAAAGCCCGCGCAATGGAAAGCCGCTGCTTCTGTCCGCCCGACACGTTCGCGCCCCCTTGGGCGATGGCAGAATCGAACCCTTCCTTCATTTCCCCGATAAACTCGGACGCTTGAGCGACGGCCGCCGCGTGACGCACCTCCTCATCGGTAGCATCCTCTTTGCCGTACCTAATGTTGTCTGTAATCGTACCGGTGAACAAAACCGCCTTCTGCGGAACGAGTCCGATTTTGCTCCGAAGATGCTCCTGCGACAGTTCCCGCACATCCACCCCGTCAATCAAGATGGAACCGCCGTTCACATCGTAAAATCGCGGAATGAGGCTGATCAGCGTCGACTTGCCCGAGCCGGTGCCGCCGATAATCGCCGTAGTCTCGCCGGGGTTCGCGCTGAACGTAATGCCCGATATGGCCGGCGCTTCCGCTCCCGGATAGCTGAACGTTACGTCGCGAAACTCGATGTAGCCTTTCTTCCCGTCGGCCCGCTTAGCCTGCTTGGGATCCTTGATGTCCGGCGCCATGTTCAGCACCTCGTTGATCCGGACTGCAGACGCGGAGGCCCGCGGCACCATAACGAACATCATCGACACCATGATGAGCGAGAACATGATCTGCATCGCATACTGGAGGAAGGCCATCAAATCCCCAACCTGCATATGCTCGCCGCTAATGCGCAGACCGCCGTACCAGATGATCGCGATCGAAGCGAAGTTCATAATCAGCATCATCAAGGGCATCAAGGTGCCCATGATTTTATTTACCTTGATCGCCGTATCCGTCAAGTCGGCGTTCGCTTCGTCGAACCGTTTCTTCTCATGATCGATCCGGTTGAATGACCGGATAACACGGATGCCGGTAAGCGCTTCGCGAAGCACAAGATTCAGCTTATCGAGCTTTACCTGCATGATTTTGAACAAGGGAACGCCCTTCAGCGCCACCCCGACGATCGCAGCAACAAGCACGGGAATGACGACAACGAGAACCAGCGACAGCTTGGCGTCCTTCGAGACGGCCATAATAATGCCGCCAATGCACATCATCGGTGCCATGACCATCATCCGCAGCATCATCACGAGCACCTGCTGCACCTGCGTCACGTCGTTCGTCGTCCTGGTGATGAGCGAGGCCGTTCCGATTTTATCGAATTCCTGCAGCGAAAAATGCTCGACGTGCGTGAATATTTTGTTGCGGACGATTTTGCCGAAGCCGGCGGAAACTTTCGACGAAACATAGCTGGCCAAAACCGAAAAGACCGTACCTGCGGCAGCGACAAGCAGCATAAAACCGCCGATTTTCCAAATGTACGGCAGGTCTTCTTTAATAACCCCCGTATCCACGATGTCCGCCATTAGCGTGGGCAAATACAGCTCCGACAGCGATTGGAGCAAAACTAGCCCCAACACTAACGCCACCGCCCACCGGTACGGCTTTAAAAACCGGAAAAGCTTTATCAAGCGCGATCAACTCCATTCGTATTGTCATGCTCTATCAGCTACTATAACCGACTTTTTTAAACGGAATGTAAACGGAGCCGTTCAGGCTCCATCAAGTTGTTCCACGTGGAGCAACTGCGCTTTTCTACCTTCAGC
This sequence comes from Paenibacillus litoralis, assembly GCF_046244365.1. NCBI lineage: Bacteria > Bacillati > Bacillota > Bacilli > Caryophanales > Paenibacillaceae > Paenibacillus > Paenibacillus litoralis. The sequence goes on from NZ_CP176395.1 coordinate 8,603,034, forward strand.
TTGTACTCGCATTCCTCTCCTACCATTGGTGCCCTCCGCTTCAATTGACAATGATTATCATTATTCATTAAAATGGTAGCATTCATCCTTTTTCTAGTAGGAGCGCTGACCATGTATATCGAAATGCTGACCATTATCGTCAAAGAAGGGTTTTCCGGTACCGTAGCAAGCCGTTTCAGCCAAGAAGCCGCCGTGGAAAAGGCTCCGGGCTTCGTCGACCTGAGCGTTCTCGTGAAGAAAGCAAGAAAAGGCGAAGAAGAGATCGTCGTCATGATCCGCTGGGAGTCCGAGGAACGCTGGAAGGAATGGGAGCTAAGCGAGCCGCATCTCGAAGGCCACCGAAAAGAACGCGAGCACGGTAAGCCGGACTTCGTGCTTAGCTCTAAAAGCAGCGTCTACGAAGTCAAAGCCGTTAAGCTGCCTTAAACGATACCGGACGCGGCTAAGGCGTCTATGGCAACCTCGTACCACATAACAGGCTTCATAGCCGTAAGCCATAACTTCCGCCGCATAACAGCCAAAGAAGAACGAATAAAGCCTCCACCGCCTTGTTAGCGGATTGGAGGCTTCGTTTTGCGGAAGCGGGGTTTGGACTAAACGTGCGGGATAATCGGCAACACAGGCATGACGCCTGTTTCTGTCTTAAATAACAGACTCTCGAGGAGTTATACGAACGATCGAGCGGCAATGAGCATTAGCGGATTAGGAGGCACTTATCCGAAAACATGTCCCGCACATAGGCTGGAACGATTCGAATAACGCCTCCTATAATCCGCCGAGCTCGCAATTCTTTCGGCAGCCGTTTCATTATACCGCCCCCAAAATCCGTTTATTTTACCTTTTGGGTTGAAGATGCCTCTGCCCCGTGCCGCACGTATATATTGCCTTCCCGATCAATGATCGATCCCTGTGCGAAATCCCGGCTGGGCCGGTCATAACGGGCATTCAGGATCACTCCTCCCCCCTTTACGAGCAAGCATTTTTCGTCCGATGTGTGAAAGTCCCTGCTATCCGTGTACAATAGAGGGGAAGAGACTTCCGGCCATACCGGAGACGAAAGCTTGAGGTGGACGAGTTGGACCAGGAGCCGCAAACCGCTCCGCAGGAACGGGCAATCGACGAAACCAATCATAAACGATGCGTGCTGTGCCAAGAGCTCAAGCCGCTTTCCCATTATTTGCGCAGAACGGGCAGACGGTCGGGCAAGCTGTCCCGCCGGGGGACATGCCGGTCATGCCGCAAAGGAACCGGGCAGACGGCAGCTTTACCTGACCGCGAACCATCCGACGCCATTCCCGCTGCAGCTCCGGCCCAGGCCCTGCCGCTGGAAATCGCGCTGGATACCGCTCCCCCAGGGCCGCCCAAAATCCGGATCAAGCGGCCGCTGCCTGCACCCCCGCCAAAGCCGGAAGGTCCCGACGCCTCCGTCCTCCGCTTAACCCGCAATGGTATTATCCGAATGCGGGGCAGAACGGACAAAGGCCGCGGCTGGCAGCAGGAAACGGATTTGGAAACAGCCGTGACGCTCGTAAGGGAGCATGCCGCCGTCGTCGTCAATCCGCATACGATTCGCCGTATATACAGCAATAAGAAATTCCGGCGGTACATTTTGAACCGGGACCAGTACACCTGCCATTTTTGCGGAGAATACGGCGATACGATCGACCATATTTTGCCTCGCGCCAAAGGCGGCCATACGACTCCCGTCAATTGCGTCTGTGCCTGCAACGAGTGCAACCAGAGCAAAGCGGACCGCAGCCTCGACGAATTTATGGGATCGGACGAGTAATGTTCGACCGCCGTCTTCGCCCGCAGGCCGCGGAAATAATCCCGGCGGTCTACTGCGCGCCTGAATTAAGTCCGAATCTTCGGTTGCTTCATATTGTCGTTCGAGTTGACGATATTGGGCAGCATTTTGGTACCGCTGACCATCGGCGTGTGGCATTGCGGGCAATTTGGGATTTGCTTGAAAGAAAAATTATCCCGCATCCACATGTTGCAGCCATCGTTCGAGCATAACCATACGGCTGTACTTTCCTCGGGAACGATCTCAGTTGATTTTTTGCGATAGTACACAAGTAACGCCTCCTTGGATTCCATCAAGCCTAAACGGCTTGCCTTCCGTAGCCATGAATGACCCGCAAAATGACGTTTGCCGTGAAGCCCGTTCGGAGTATGTTGCCGATTCCCGAAACGGATGCCTGCAAAAAAGAAAACTGCCCTCAACTCACGTTAAGGGCAGTTCTTTTATAAAGCTGAAGCTTACAGCTTTACAACGTTCTCGGCTTGTGGTCCACGGTTGCCTTGAACTACGTTGAATTCAACGCGTTGGCCTTCGTCCAGCGATTTGAAGCCGTCGCCTACGATTGCGCTGAAGTGAACGAATACGTCGTTTCCGCCTTCAACTTCGATAAAGCCAAATCCTTTTTCTGCGTTAAACCATTTTACTGTACCTGTTTGCATGGTATTACCTCCAAAGTTTAAATGTAACATGTTGAGCTTTTTATTCTTCAAGAAAAATAAAAATTCACATATTGGAAAAGGTTCCATCGTTCTAATGATAACCCTTTACATTATGTGAATTAGGTTACGATTATTTTTATTCGATTTAAATATAACATACGTATTTTCAAAAAGCAAGCGTTCTCCGATTAATTCTTTTGACCTATGCGGCCACACGGCCGGGTAAGAACGAATCAAAAACCTTCTGTTATTGTATCCGCAGTCGAGCCCTCCTATACCCTGCTTCTCCAAATAAATGTTTCGTTCTGCCGCGTCTGCGGCAGAACGTCGATTATTATGAATAGAGCAAGCTTCTACACCTGCAGATCGCCGTCGTAGGAAGCGATCGCCTTATACAAATCAGGGCGCCGGTCGCGGAAAATGCCCCATTCGATCCGCTGCTTCTCCAGCAGATCCAGGTCGAATTCGGCGACGAGCACCGTCTCGTCCCCGCGTCCCGCCTCGGCTACCTTATTGCCCTGAGGTCCGGCAATGAACGACGAGCCGTAGAAGGTAATGCTGGAGTCTTCGTCCTCTTCCACGCCAACGCGATTCGAGGCGATGACGGGCATCAAGTTCGATGCGGCATGACCGAGCATGCACATCTGCCAGTGATCCTTCGAATCGATCGAACCGTCCTGCGGCTCCGAGCCGATCGCCGTCGGGTAGAACAGCAGCTCGGCACCCATGAGCGCCATACAGCGCGCGGCTTCCGGGTACCATTGATCCCAGCATACGCCTACGCCGATTTTGCCATAGCGGGTGTTCCATACTTTGAAGCCGGTATCGCCCGGATTGAAATAGAACTTCTCCTCGTAGCCCGGTCCGTCGGGAATATGGCTTTTACGGTATTTCCCAAGCACTTCTCCGTTCGCATCGATAACCGCAAGCGAATTGTACCGGGCGTAATTTTTTTTCTCGTAGAAGCTGATCGGCAGTACGACCTGGAGCTCCTTGGCGACTTTACGGAAATGGTTCACCGCTTTATTATGCTCCAATTCCGTCGCATATACATAGTAATCGGATTTTTCCTTCTGACAAAAATACGGCGTTTCGAACAGCTCCTGCAGCTGGATAATTTGCGCGCCTTGCGCAGCCGCCTTGCGGACTAACGCGTCGGCTTTGCTTATATTCTCATCGATGTTGGCCGAGCAGCTCATCTGCGTCGCCGCCACTTTTACATTACGCAATGTTGTCCCCTCTTTTCCGTATTAATTGCCTGCAGCCATCTGCTGCGTCGTGCAGTGTACGTTGCCGCCCTCGCGGATGATCGCCATCCCGTCCACCGTACGGATCCGTCTGCCCGGAAACGCTTCGCTAAGCACCTTCTCGGCTAACCGGTCGGTTTCCTCCGCCGGACCCCCGAACACCGGTAAAATGATCCCGTCGTTCACGAAATAAAAATTCAAATAGCTCAGCGTCAGCCGGTTGTCCTCGTAGCTGGCATACGGCGGCTGCTGGATCGGAATGACTTCAAGTTTGCGGCCCTGCGCGTCCGTCGCCTCGTTCAAAATGCGAAGGTTCTCCTGCGTGATCGCATAGTTGTCGTCTTCCGGATCGTCGCAAACCTGCATGATGACCTTCCCGGGAGCCGCGAAGCAGGCAATGTTGTCCACATGGCCGTCCGTCTCGTCGCCGCTCAAGCCTTTGTTCAGCCAGATGACTTTGCTTATATTCAGGTAGGTCTTCAGATGCTCTTCGATCTGCTCTCTCGTCATCTCCGGATTCCGGTTCGGGTTGAGCAAGCATTCCTCGGTCGTAAGCAGCGTCCCTTCGCCGTCAACGTGCAGCGATCCGCCCTCCATGACCAAAGGCGCGTCAAAACGCTTTATGCCGTACCGCTCCAAAATCTGCGGCGCCACCTGATCGTCCAGATCCCATGGGGCATACTTGCCTCCCCACGCGTTGAAACGCCAGTTCACGCCCGCTACGTCGCCCGCTTCGTTCACCACGAACGTCGGACCGTTGTCGCGGAACCACGCATCGTTGTGAGGAATCGGGAGAAGCTCCACATTCGGGGCGTCCACCAGCGCCTTCACCCGGTCGATATCTTCGGGGTTGACGATGACCGTTACCGGCTCGAACTCGGCGATGGCGAGAGCGATTTGAGCATAGCCTTGCGAAACGGCTTCATAGTCGTCCGGATAAACCATCGACGCTTGTACCGGCCACGAAATGAACGTGCGTGTATGTTTGGCCCACTCAGGGGGCATGGAATAGTTCAACTCTTTAGGATTCATGGCATTCCTCTCGCTTTATGTTATGATTTGGCGCGGCCGTTATCCGTAAGCCGGATCGCGTTCTCCGCACTGCTCTTGCAAACGGGTATAGGCACGGCGCACAGCGGCAATCCGGCGTTCCCCTTTGAAATTCCTCTATCATCATATACCAAAACGGCACGGGCCTCAATCGCCCCGCCCCTCTTTGCCTACTGCGGCCGATCCCGCTCAGTAAGGTTTGCCGAAGGCTCGTCCGCGACATGCCCCGATCTTGTAAAACGTGCCTCGATCTGCTTGCTGATCAAAAGCGAAATGCCGATGAACAGCACCACATAGACGATCTCGACAGGATTCCGGATAAACCGCTCCAGATCGTGCCCGATATAAGAGACCGAGAAGACCATAATCGCTTTGCCGAACAAGACGGCGATCAGAAACGAACGAATCCGCATGCGCGCAACCCCGGCAGCCATGTTGATGACAACGAACGGCCCCACGGGAAAAATGCTGAGCAGAAACACGTAGCTGAACGCATTCCGGCGCACCCATGTCATGCTCTTCTTTACTTTGGGCTTCTGCGCCCAGCGCTCCAGATAAGGATGTCCGGCAATTTTCCTGACGATCAGGAACGTGGCCATGCAGCCGGCAACCATGCCGATCCAAGAATATAAGAAACCGAGCCATAAGCCGTACACGGCTGCGTTAACCCCGACGATAACGATCGTGGGCAGCGGCGGCACGAACGATTTCATAAAGGTGAGCAAAATGCCGGGGAACGGCCCCAACGACCGGTACTGTTCCAATAATTCCCTAAGCCTTTCTTCCGTTAAGGAAGACAATAAATCGGTCACGCTCATAATGCTCATTTCACCTGCTTAAGCTTAAGGTTGAGTGGATCATTCTCGTACAAGAATACCACATTCGGCGGCAAGAATCAGCAGGTTCCCTTTCCAATCGGGCTCATTTGCAAGCAGAAAGGTTTGAGAAAACAGCCGATTTATGTTATAATTACGTTATTATGAGTGGAATTGGAGGTGAAAGTCCATGATATCTCAAATTATCTCTTATTTTCGTTATTTATCTACGATTTTAATTGCCGTACTGATGGTATTCACGATGCCTACCCCAAGCTTGGAGTCGCAGGTTGGCAGCGAAACGGCCCGCACCGCGTTTGCGCAAGGAATGGAATCCAACGTCAAATGGCTTGTCCGCAAGCAAGGTTCCGCTTCCGAAGGTATCCGTCTGGCCATGCTTTTATCCGCTTCCTTGCTTCTTTTCCTTTCCTGGAAAGCCGCTTCTTTACGTATTTTGCCCGCCACCCGCATCGCCTTTTGTCCTCTGATCGCCCGCCGCTTGACCCGTTTGCGATTGTCGCCCATCAAATTTACGTCCCTCTATGTGTAGTTTCCGCGTTACCCTCCGACTAAATCTTGCTATCCGTCTGCTTATTTATGAAAACAAACAAGGTTACATGCCATCGGCATCTTGATGCCTGACGTTTGTCCAGCAATGAAACAACCAGCGAAGGATGATATCCTTTCCCGCATTTTCAAAAAAACGCCGCGTTTCTCCGGTTTCTTTGTGTTGACCGTATTTCATTACTCGTACCGTTCGTTCACCATACTCCGAAAGCTTGCCTTCAAAAAACGGCATGCCGCGGATCTGTTTGCCGCTGCCTATTTTAGAAAATCAATTGCTTATTTTCATGAAAGCAAGCTGCTAGGAGGGAATACGGGGACATGATTGCGAATCGGGGGAGCGCTCGCAAGAGGAGGCAACCAGATGAACATTCGCGAAACCGATCTGCCCGGCATTGGCCGAAAGTTTCAGATGACCACGCGTGCCGGAGATAAACTGGTCCTGATCGTCCATGATGATGGACGCCGGGAGTGCTACCATTTCGATCAGGACGACCAGGACGAGATGATTTCCATGATTACGCTCGATGACGACGAGGCTAGGCTTGTCGCCGGTATTATCGGCGGTATGGCTTATAAACCGAAGGCTCTGGAAACGATTGAGGTCGTGCTCGACGAGCTTGTCATCGAATGGTACCGGATCGAAGAAGGCACGTTCTTCGTCGGCAAGACCATCGGGGAGCTCGACGTACGAGGACGTACGGGAGCCACGATCATCGCCGTAGCGGAGAAGCGCCAGAACCAAATCAATCCCGGTCCGACTACCACGCTCGCCGCCGAAACGACGCTGATCGTCGCAGGAGACAGACGGCAGCAGAAAGCGTTCAAACACCTTCTCATGAACGGAGGCGGGTAATATGAACGACCTCGTTTTTGAGATCGGTCTGGCGATCGCTCTTCTTGCGCTCGCCGGCCTCCTGTCGGCTAAGCTCCGCTTCTCGGTTATCCCGTTCTATATTCTGATCGGCATGGCTGTAGGGCCGCATTCGATCGCGTGGGGACACTTCGACTTGCGGTTCATCGAAAGCGCCCCATTCATCGAATTTCTAGGCCGGATCGGCATCCTGTTTCTGCTGTTCTATTTGGGCTTGGAGTTTTCCGTCGGGCGGCTGGTCAAATCGGGCCGTTCGATCGCCATCGGCGGAACGATCTATATTCTGATCAACTTTACGCTCGGCTTGCTGTTCGGCTGGCTCGCAGGCCTTCCACTGCTGGAAGTGCTAATCGTAGCCGGTATTACGACGATCTCCTCAAGCGCCATCGTTGCGAAGGTGCTCGTGGATTTGAAACGGACGGCCAATCCCGAAACGGAAATGATTCTCGGCATCATCATGTTCGAGGACGTGTTCCTGGCCATCTATATCTCCATCGTTTCCGGCCTGGTGCTCAGCGGCTCGTCTTCGCTCGGAGGCGTATTGTTATCCGCGCTTGTCGCGCTAGGGTTCATGCTGCTTGTACTGGTCGTAGGCCGCAAGTGCGTGCCCCTGCTCAACCGCATGCTGAATATCCGGTCGAATGAGCTGTTCCTGCTCGTCATTTTCGCCTTGCTCTTCACGATCGCGGGCTTCTCCGAAACGATCCACGTAGCGGAAGCGATCGGAGCGCTGCTCGTCGGCCTGGTGCTGGCGGAGACGGCCCATATGAAACGAATCGAGCATCTCATTTTGCCGTTTCGCGATTTTTTCGGAGCCGTCTTCTTCTTCAGCTTCGGTCTTACGATCGATCCGCTCTCCCTCGGAGGTGCGGTATGGCTGTCCTTGGGAGCGGTCGTGCTTACGCTGATCGGCAATTTCGCCGCAGGCATGTGGGCGGGACGCAGCGCCGGCCTCTCTCCGAAAGCGTCTGTAAATATCGGCATGACGATCGTGTCTCGCGGCGAATTTTCGATCATCATGGCCAATTTGGCCAAAGCCGGCGGCCTGCTGCCGCTCATTCAGCCTTTTGCCGCGCTGTATGTACTCATACTGGCGATTCTCGGACCGCTGCTGACGAAGGAAACGAAGCTGATCTATCGACTTTTCGATCCCTTGTTCAAATTTTCCCGTTCCACCCGAGGCGAGCCGAACGCTAAAGAAGCGGCCCCGGAAAGCTAAGCCGTTACTATCAGTCGCATCATGGTGCTTCTAAACCAACCGGTGAGGAGGAAACACGAATGAGACCATTATTGGAAACGGCCTGGCCCCCGAGTGCACGGCCGTATACACAGCGCCCCGCCGTCATTAGGCGTCTTCCGGAGGCAGCCGCAAACCGGATCGAAGTGATGCGTTCGGCTATCGCCTTCGCCATTTTGCTGGTCATCATGTTCTTGGAGATCAATCTGATGCCGCACAGAACGACTTTAACCCGGGTGATGCGAATTCGCAGCTGCCTTGGCGACGAAATCGGCGAGACCCTCAGGCAGGCTACCGGAAGAGATCCGACTACGCTTGCACGAAGGGAGAACGGAGACGGGACGATCGTTCATACGATGCAAATGACCATTTACCGTCTGGAGGAACAATCGTTGAAGGATGCGGTCTACGCCGTCGACCCGGAAGCCGTCATCGACGTACTGCCGCTATATCTCGTATGGGGCGACCGACGGCCGACGGACCGGCGCCGGTAATTCGCCCCCTTGCGCAGTAAGCCCCAACCGCGATCCGCAATACCGCTCAGGAGGGGAGGCTGTCCTGCGGCAATCCGGCAGCGAGCCTTTACCGGCCATTGTCGTATCTGCCGTAGCCTCGCGCATATGCCGCCATCCGATCGTATGCTTTGCGGTCCAGCTTCTTGAGCGGGTGATATTGCGGATGGTTGGAATTAACCTCGAGTATCCATAAACGCCCTTGGCGATCATAGGCAAAATCGATGCCCATCTCATGCATGCCCGCCCGCTTCGAGCTTAACAAACGCGCAACCTTCAGCGCCCTCTCGGTCAAATATGCGGTAGAAGCACGCCGACGCGCTGCGGAAAACCCTTTTTGCTTAAGCAGACTTGGCAGCATTACGATCTTGCCGCCTTGATAATAGTTGGTCACGATCTTATTCCTGGCGCCGATCTTTGCCATTAATCCGGTACAGGTCCACGAGCCGCCGCGCTTGCGCTGCACCATCGCACGCAAGTCATAGGGACGGCCGTTCACGGAATCAAGCCGGATAGCTCGCTGGACGATCAGCCTGCCGTGACGATTGGCTTTCAAGTGCCGGTAAAGGCCGGTTAACGTACCGAAGTTTCGCCTAAGCTGATGGCGATTCCGGGTGGACAGGAGCTCGTAGCCGCTTGTCCTCCGGTTCAGCTTATGCACGCCGATCCCCAACGAGCCAACATCAGGCTTGATGTACAGCGACCGGTAGAAACCGGCCATGCGCTGGAGATTGGACTTGGTCAGCGACACGGTATGAGGAACATGCCGTTTCAGCGCCCTTTGGGCGGACAAATACCGGCAGACGCGCAGCTTCCCCCGGATGTTCGCGCTAGCGTACCTTTTTTTGTACAAAGCAACCACCTCTAGGTACGTTATATGAAGCTTGCGTGGAAAGGATTGTACGTTTGCGCAACATCCGCCAATATGGGTGATTTGCGGAGCCCGAATCCGTGGAGCTATCAAACAAAAGAGCCGCCCCCAAATCCATCCGGATCCGGAGACAGCTCTTGAATATAGATATTTTAGTGAACCAGGGAGAAAAGTCCGTTGATGTGGGACAAGTAACGCACGTTGCTTGCCTCTTTCATCAGGGACGCCGGCGTACCTTTCAGCTTCAGCTGGCTGCCGCCGATCGTGCCGATCGCATCTTTACGGCCCAAGCTTGCAAGCGTTCCGGAGAATACAGGCTTGAATTCTTTCATCGGCAAGCCCTTCTCGGCTGCGAACAGGTTGTATCCGACCGTTTCGCCCATTTGCCATGCGATTTGCGCGCTTGGCGGGTATGGACGGCCTTCCGGACTCATGACAACCGCGCTGTCGCCGGCCAGGAATACTTCCGGATGCGAAGTCGATTGCAGCGTAGGCGTAACCGTCGCGCGTCCGCGGTTTACTTCGATGCCGCAGTTTGCTACGACCGTATTGCCGGTTACACCGCCCGTCCAAACAAGTGTATTCGTTTCGATCGTCGTGCCGTCCTTCAGCATAACGTTCGTCCCTTGAACTTCCGTAACGGCAACGCCTGTCAACAGCTTCACGCCGCGTTTCTCCAGGCTTGCTTTTGCGCGTTCGATCAGATCGGGAGCAAAGCCGGTCAAAATGTTCGGGCCCGCTTCCACGCAGTAGAGCGAAATATCGTTGAAGTCCACGCCTTTGGAAAGGCAAACTTGAGGAAGCGTGTCGACCATTTCCCCGATCAGCTCGATACCGGAAAGTCCGCCGCCGCCGATAACGAACGTTGTATCCGCTTTGTTCTTCGATTGGCTGTACGCAGCAAGACGGGCTTCGACATGCGCGCGGATTTTGTTCGCGTCGTCTACCGATTTCAGCGTGAAGCTGTTTTCTTCCAAGCCCGGAATGCCGAAGAACGCCGTTTCGCTGCCCAAGGCTACGATCAGCGAGTCATAGCTCAGCATCAGCCCGCCGCTCAGCTGAACCGTTTTTTGCTCCAATTGGATGCTGTCTACCGTATCGATTTTGAGATCGATGTTTTTGCCGCGCAGCAGCTTGTCCAGAGGGAGCGCTACATTTTTCTCGTTCAAGCCGCCGACGGCCAGACGATGAAGCTCGGTGACGATTTGGTGAGATGGCGTACGGTTGACGACCGTAATCGCCGCTTCCTCATCCGTCAAATATTTACGCGCCGTAAGGGCGGTCAACAAACCGCCATATCCGCCGCCAATGATTAAAATTTGCTTAGCCATGCTGATCCTCCATTCAAGTGGACACTTCGTGCCGGATTAACCTTGCTTTTTGTTCTCTGCGAGTACGGTCAAGAATGCTTGCGAGAAACGAAGCATGCTTTGAACTTGCGGATCCTTCAGCATTTTGAGAATGCCGAACAAGCCGATAGTCGCGCTTTCGGATTGAGCGGCGCGGTCGCTTGCTTCTACCGCTGCAGCTGCAATGCCTTTGGCTTTCTCTTGGATCGGCTTCACGAATTCGTCCAAGCCGCCCTTCAAATCCTCGATCAGTACGCGATCGTTCGCTACCGTTGCCGCCACGTCGTATGCTTTGGTCAGCAGCGTTACCAGTTCAGCCAGCTTCGGCAAATTCTCGACCAGCTCGGTAAGCGATTTTTGAATCTCGGGCCTCATCAGTTGATCAAGCACGTCAAGCTCTCCGCGAGCAGCCACTGCTGTGGTTGGTGCGGGCGGTTGTTGCGTCAATGTTTCTGACATGGAAAATCCTCCTTTGCATGCCTATGTGTCTAATTTCGTTACCTTTGGAAGCGATCCCCTTGTACCGTCTTTTCTCGATCCAGTTCTAGTAATTGCCAGCGCTGAAACTTTTTTGTGAACATTTTCACACAATAAAAAGAAACGATCCAAGGCCCATCGACTTCTGACTTTATTTATTCTAATCCTTCACACCCAAAACTACAAAGTAAATTTTTTCATGTTAGCGCATACATTTATATTTTTTTCAAATCTTCGGGTCGAGTCAACTTTATGCAAGGCAAGATATAAAATTATTGTTATAAAAGCGTTGCGAAATGACATTTTTGCATGATTTCCTAATGAAAAAAAAGGAGAGGCGTTCCCGCGCGACAGTTTAGTTATACTTAACTATGATTAAGAATACTTAAATTTACTTAACCATTATCCCTTCCTATAATCAAGGTGTGGACACGGAGAAGCATGACGAACGGACATGAAAAGGGATCCGCTCCATTTTTGTCGGCAGCATATTTAGAAGAACGCACTCATAGGAGGAATGGTCATGACTACAACTACACGCGTAGCGGTCATTACAGGCGGAGCAAGCGGAATCGGCAGGGAAGCGAGCTTGCTGTTCGCGCGAAAAGGAGACCGGGTCGTCGTTGCGGATTACAATGAAGCGGGCGGCCGGGAAACGGTGGAACGGATCAAGCAAGAAGGAGGAGAAGCCCTCTTCGTCCAAGTCGACGTATCCAAGCAGGAAAGCGTGGAAGCCCTAGTGGAGCAGGCGGCCGCCGCTTACGGACGCATCGACGTCATGTTTAACAACGCCGGCATCGGCGGAGCCGGTCCCGTTCTGGACCAAAACATGGATCTCTACCACCGTACGATCAACGTCAACCAGCACGGCGTAGCCTATGGCATTATTGCGGCGGGCCGTAAAATGAAGGAGCTCGGCATAAACGGAGTTATCATCAATACGACATCCGTGTTCGGATTCCTGGCCTCGCCGGGAACATTCGCTTATCACGCGACGAAGGGCGCCGTTATCATGATGTCCAAGTCGGCCGCTCTCGAGCTGGCGCCATACGGCATCCGGGTCGTTGCGATTGCGCCGGGGGCCGTAGACACCCCGATCATTCAAGGGTATAAGGATGCCGGCATGCTGGACAGCATGCGCGCAAAAGTGATGGGCGGCGAGCTGACGAAGCCGGAGGCGGTTGCCAAAACGGTATACCTGGTTTCTCTGGAGGAAGCCGAAGCCATAACCGGAAGCGTCGTAATGGCGGATCAAGGCTACGCATCGTTTAAATAAATAGCATGCCGGAACGGAGGCTCTCTTCTGCGGAAGAGGGCCTCTTTCGGCTGCCTTTTCGGGAAGTCGATGTTCAGCTTGCCCGGGCGCCCGACAAGCGCTATAGTGAGAATCATTCAAGCCTGCCATCGCTAACGGCGGGCTACCGAACGGACCAGGGAGGAATTTCGCATGTATCTGGAGCAGCTGGAATGTATCGTCGAGGTGGCCAAAACGGGTTCTTTAACCGGCGCCGCGCAAAATTCGCATATTACGCTCTCCGCCGTCAGCCAAGCCGTTTCCAGCCTGGAGGCGGAGCTCGGCATCGTTCTGTTTACGCGCTCCCGAACGGGCTCCGTGCCGACAGCCGAGGGCCAGAGGATTATCCGGATCGCATTCGACATCGTAAGCAAGGTTCGCGAGCTCAAGAACGAAGCCGTCGATTATGCCGGCGCTCAATCGGGCCATTTGGCGATGGCTACCATTCCGGGGCCCTTATCGCTAGCCGTCGACGCCATCATGGAATTCAAGAAAGACTATCCCGGCATCGCCTTGGAAATCATTGAGGAAGGCACGGCCGAAATATTGGATCACATTCGGCATAACAGGGTGGACCTCGGGTTAACCGTGGTGAATGGAGAGTATGTCCGCGATTTAAAGGGGCTCACGTTCGGCAAGCTGATGGAAGCGAAAATGGTCGTCGCCGTCTGCCGCCACTCCCCGCTCGCCTTCCGTACGTCGATCAGCCATGCCGACCTGGCCGCACTTCCGCTTGTCCTGTATAAAGACGAAACGGTCAAAGCGTACATGGAGGATGTGCAAGCCCGGTACGGGACGATCAACGTGCTGTTCTCCACCAACAATACGGACACCATCCGCAAGGTCGTCAGCGAAGGCTCGGCTGCGACGATCGGACTCGACTTTTCGTTTATCGGCCTTCCGTCTTACCCCAAGGGCGATATGGTGACGATTCCGCTGGAGCAGCCGGCCGATCAGAAGCCGATTTATCTAGGATGGCTTCGCTCGGAGGAAAAGCACTTCTCCATCGCCTCCAGGCTGTTCATCGACCGTTTGAAGCATGCGCTGGAGAAGAGTAAGCCGCTGTAGGGCGGTTTTTTGGTGCACCCTAGCGTGCGCTGGGAGCCGTATGCCGTACATATCCTACCGGCTTGCGTCGGTCATAACGGATTTTCGCGGCGTTATTTACAGTCAATCGGGCCCATCTGGCTGAATAGCGGATTTTCGCGGTCTTATGCCATTACTTGGATCGATCCCTTGCCGGAAATGACCAGATAACGCCCTCGAAATCCGGTATCGCTCCGAACGAGACCACTAACCGAGTAATAAGCACTCGAAAATCCGCTATCCCGCTCGCTTCGTCCGACCCGATGCCGGCACTGCTGCCACTACCCAGCCAGTCCGCCGGCGGGGTATCCAAGTCCCGCTCTTGCTGTAAAGAGATATTAGAAAGACCGTAGGACCCGCTGCAGCGGGTCCCACGGTCTTTTCTCGTATATAGCTCCAGCCTTCACAAGGGGTCGGGCGACATGTAAACACCCCAGCCTTGTGGCGCAAGGATCACGTCAATGGGCCTCATACAGCGAACCAATGATCAGGGTCACCGCCCGCAGGCCGCTCCCGGATTGGATGCTTGGCGGAGCGGCGGCTTGATCGCCGTCCTTCCGCTCCGCCGCTTCGCCGCCGGCTTCCGCTTCGAGCATGACCCAGTTCACCGCCAGCGTCTCCCTTAGCAGGTCCGCCTGCGCGTTCGAAAGCAGCAAGCCCTCGACTTTGCCGGTAACGGGCGTTTGGAAATCGGCTCCCGCTTCCAAGCCAAGCCGTTCCTTCAGCCACAGCTGCACGCCGCCCGGCGTATTGAACTTCATCCGGTAGCCGCTTCGGATCGCATCCGCAAGCTGCTCCCCGTGCGTCTCCGCATACGTATAAAATTCGTCGTAGCTATAATATTGAGCGGCTGCCGCCTGCAAGGGTCCGGTGTCACCCGAGGAAACGCCGGCGAGCAGAACTTCGTCCGCAATGCCGAACCGGCGCGCGCGTTCAAGCAAAATCGCCGTATTTTGGGAAAGCTTCGCACGGATACTCATCCATTTATCCTCTTTTCATCCAAGCTATAGTTAGCGGCTGCTTCGCCGTGGAGGTGGCAGGCGACGGAATGGCCGGGCGCCACTTCCCGCAGGACCGGCTCTTCCACCCCGCAACGCACCGTGGCGAACGGGCAGCGGGTGCGAAATTTACAGCCGGACGCATTGTCGATCGGACTGGGCAGATCGCCCTGCAGCAGCCACCGGTCGGCGAACGAGACTTTCGGGTCGGGCACCGGGATGGCGGCCAAAAGCGCCTCGGTATAGGGATGCGCCGGACGCCTGTACAATTCCTCGCTGGATGCGACCTCTACGAGCTTGCCCAGGTACATCACGCCGATCCGGTCGGATATATGTCTGACCATCGACAGATCATGGGCGATAAACAAGTAGGTCAAACCGAGCTCGTCCTGAAGATCCTCCAGCATGTTGACCACCTGCGCCTGTACCGACACGTCGAGCGCGGATATCGGCTCGTCGCACAGCACGAATTCCGGATTTGCCGCAAGCGAGCGCGCGATGCTGATCCGCTGCCGCTGGCCGCCGCTAAACTCGTGAGGGTACCGGTCCGCATGCTCCCGCTTCAGGCCGACCTTCTCCAGAAGGTCAAGCACTCTGTCACGGCGCTCCGCGCGGCTGTAGCCGCTGTGGATTTCCATCGGCTCGCCGATCAGCTGCAGGACGTTCATCCCAGGGTTAAGCGACGAATACGGGTCTTGAAAGATCGCCTGAATTTTTTTCCGGTAAGGCATCAGCTGCTTCTCGTTCATCGCGGCGATGTTGCGGCCTTCGTAGTCGATCTCCCCAGCCGTAACATCGTACTGCCGGATCATGCTGCGGCCGGTTGTCGATTTGCCGCAGCCCGATTCCCCGACGAGCCCGAACGTCTCGCCGCGGTGAATCCGGAAGCTGACGCCGTCAACCGCCTTCAACACCTTCGTCGTTCTGCCGAAGAGTGACTTGGCCACCGGAAAATGCTTTTTCAGCCCGCGGACATCGATCAATACGTCCTTGCCCTGCTTTTTCTCCGCATCAGAGGCCGTACGCGGATTGACGCTCATGCCGATTCCCCCTTTCCGCCGGACTGGCCGGGCTTGGCGGATGCGTCGCGGGATGCCGCTGGCTGCCCGCCCCCCACGCCCTTCGTCAGCCAGCACAAAGAACGGTGCCCGGGCTTCGCTTCCGCATAGGGCGGCAGCTGATGGCACTGCTGCATCGCATGCGGACAGCGCTCCATAAAGGGACAGCCCTGCGGCGGATGCAGCAAATTGGGCGGCGTGCCGTCGATCGGAACGAGACGCTCCCGCCTCCCGTCCGCCGTCTTCGGAATCGAGCGCAGCAGGCCTTGCGTATACGGATGCTGAGGAGATTCGAAAATATCCGCCACCGCGCCCTCCTCCATCACAAGCCCGCCGTACATAACGATGACGCGCGTACACACCTGCGCCACGACGCCGAGGTCGTGCGTAATCAAGAGTACGGACGTGCGGGTTGTCCGGCACAAGTCCTTCATCAGCGAGAGAATTTGCGCCTGGATCGTCACGTCGAGCGCGGTCGTCGGCTCGTCGGCGATCAGCAGCTCCGGCTTGCAGGACAGCGCCATCGCGATCATGACGCGCTGCCGCATGCCCCCGCTGAATTCATGCGGATACTGGTCGATTCGCGTCTCCGGGGATGGGATGCCCACCTCCCGCAGAAGCTCCACCGCCCGTTTGCGCGCAGCCGCCTTGCCGAGCTTCTGATGGCGCCGGATGACCTCGATCAGCTGAGCGCCTACCTTAAGCACCGGGTTGAGCGAGGTCATCGGGTCCTGGAAAATCATCGCCACCCGGTTCCCCCGTATCGACCGGAGCTTCTCTTCCGGCAGGCCGAGCATATCCGCCCCGCACAGCAGAACCTCGCCGCCGACAATGCGCCCGGTCGGCGGAATCAGACGGATGAGCGATTTGGCCGTCACGCTTTTGCCGCTGCCCGACTCCCCGACGATGCCGACCATCTCGCCCTCGCCGACCGAGAAGCTGACGCCGCGGACGGCCTGCACCTCGCCCTCGCGGGTAAAGAACGAGGTACGCAAATCACGAACAGACAATAAGCTTTCCATGCGCCTCACTCCGCTCTTTCAGAATTATCGCCGGTTTACCTTCGGCTCGAATGCGGCGCGGAACACGTCGCCCAAATAATTAAAGCAAAGCACGGTCGTCAAAATAAGCAGCCCCGGGAACAAGGCGAGCGTCGGATTCTCGCCGATGTAGCCCTTGGCGTTGTTCAGCATGCTCCCCCAGGACGAATACGGCGGCCTTACGCCGAGGCCGAGGAAGCTGAGCGCCGATTCCATCATGATGACCCCAGCGATGTTGATCGTCGCCGCCACGATAATCGTCGGTACGATGCTCGGGATGATGTGGCGCGTAATGATGCGGAATGTGCTCTGGCCGGATACCCGGGCATACAGCACGTATTCCCGCTCTTTGACCGAGATCGTCTCGGCCCGTACGATTCGCGAAATGTACATCCAGCTCAGCAGCCCGATGATCAGGATGATCGTGGGTATGCTCGGCTTCAAGTAAGCGTTAAGAATCAGCATTAGGAAGAACGACGGGATCGATAGGCAAATGTCGACGCTGCGCATAAGGGCGCTGTCCGTCCTGCCTCCGAAATACCCGCTGACCGTTCCTACCGCCGTACCGATCACGACCGACACGATCATCGCCAGAATGCCGACGCTGAGCGATACTCTGCCGCCATACAGCGCGCGAGCCAAATAATCGCGCCCGTTGTCGTCCGTGCCGAACCAATGCTCCGCGCTCGGCGGCAGAAGGCGCTCCGTCAGGTTGATCGCATTCGGATCGTGCGGTACCAGAAAGGCGAATACTGCAGCCAGCGTATAGAGGCCCAGAACGATCAGGGCGGCGAGAGCCGATTTTTGTTCAAGCAGCTGCGCCTTCAGAAGACGCCATCTCATCCGGTTCATCTCGCTCTCACCTCATCGCCTTGATTCTGGGATCGGCCACGCCGTACAGCAGGTCGGCAAGCAAATTGCCGAAAATAAGCAGGAACGAGGACATCATCGTAATGCCCATGATCATCGGGTAATCGAGCCCGAATACGGCGTTAATGCCGAGCGAGCCCATTCCCGGCCACGAGAAGATGCTTTCGACGATGAACGCCCCCGTTATGATTTCGGGAAGCGACAAGCCCAATATCGTAATAACCGGCAGCAGCACGTTGCGAAGCACGTGACGGAACAGCACCGTCAGCCGCGTCGAGCCGTAGGCGTACTGGATTTGCACGTAGTCCTCCTCCAGTTGGCTGATCGTACTTGATCGGATATAGCGCATGAACACCGAGATGTGCGTGATGCTCAGCACCAGACAAGGCATAATGCCGTGCTTGACGATATCCCATACCGAATGGACGCCGATCGTGCGCATCCCCATGCTGGGCAGCCAGTGAAGCTTGACGGAGAACAAGTAAATCAGGATCATCGCGAACCAGAGACCCGGCAGCGAAATGCCGATGTACGAAAGCAGACTGAGCACCCGGTCGATCATCTTGTTTTTGTTCAAGGCCGAGATCAGCCCGAAGACGATCGCGATCGCTAGCGACAGTACGAAAGCCGAGCCCATCAGGCCGATAGTCGCCGGAAGCCGTTCCGTAATAAGCGTCAGCACCGGCCGGTGGTTGTTCAGCGAATATCCGAAATTGCCGGTCAGCACGTTTTGCAGCCAATATACGTATTGCAAGTACACGGGCTGATCCAGCCCCATGCTCACCCGGATGCGCTCGACGTCGTCGGGGCTCATGTTCGGCGTCACGAACGACAGGACCGGATCGCCGGGGGCAAGCCGGATGAGCGCGAAGGAAACGACGGAAATAAACAGCAGCAGCGGAACGAGCTGAAGCAGGCGGCGCAAAAGGTATTTTTTCAACTGGTACTCCCCCTGGACGGCGCTGTTCGCCCACCCGTTGTTATCGTTACGGCTTCAAATAAATTTTGGTGAAGTCATCGAACAGCACGACCTGCTTCGCTACCGCATCCTCCAAGCCGCCAAATCGCTTATCGACCGCGATGATCGACTTTCCGTACGCAATCGGATACGTAGTGACTTCGTCGGCCGACAGCTCCTGAATCTTCTTGTACAGCTCGGCGCGTTTCGCCGCATCGGTTTCCACGGCCGCTTGCGTCCACAGCTTGTCGAACTCGGGGTTCTTATAGTGCGAGTAGTTATAGGCTGCGTCGCTCAAATAGAGCGCTTTGTAAGCGTCCGGCTCGAAGCCCATGCTGTAGCCGCCGAAGGACATGTCGTAATCGGTGTTGTCCTTGTTCAGCGCCTTCTTGCCGAGGGCCGCTCCGTCCAAAGGAATGAGCTCGACCTGTACGCCGATTTCTTTCAGCTTCTGCTGAATGTACAGAGCCATGTTCGCCTCGGGCTTGCTTGCGTTGTAGTAAGCGAAGCGGATTTTCAGCCCCTCCGCTCCCGCCGCCTTCAGCAGCTCTTTCGCTTTTGCTTGGTTATAATCGTAAGACTTCAGATCCTTCTTCTGATACAAGGTGTCGGGGGAGAAGATAGACGCCGCAGGCTCCGCAAAATCAACCGACGAAAAGCCCGTCGTGATGAGCTCCTTCTTATCGAGCGCGTGTGCGATCGCTTGACGCACTTCCTTCTTCTTCATGACGTCGATGTTGACGTTGAACACCATGGTGGTGACGCCGCCGGAAGGAAACATGACGATGTCCGCTTTTCCGGTGTCCTTCACTTTGTTGTGATCCTGCGGCTCGATGAGCATCATGTTGATTTCGCCGTTCTGCAGGGCGAGCACCGCCGCGTTGCTGTCCTTGGCCACACGGTACGTAATGGCGTCGAGCTTGGCTTTGCCGGCAAAATAAGAATCGGAACGCTCCACCGCCACATATTCGCCCGGGCGGTATTCCTTGAACTTGAACGGCCCGGAGCCGACCGGTTTATTGTTTTTGGGGCTTTTTTCGATGTCCGCCTCTCCCTCGAAAATATGCTTCGGAATCGGGAAAATTTGCACGAGCGCCCCCTCGAAGGCCGCCGTCGCCTGCGGAAGCACGAAATCGACCGTCAGCTCGTCGATATTGTTCACTTGAATCGGCTTGCCGCCCAGAACGAACAAGCTGCGGAAATAGCTGTGCTGCTTCTCGTCAAGCAAGCTGTTGAACGTAAACACGACGTCATCTGCCGTCAGCTTCTGGCCGTCATGCCAGGTGAGGCCGCTGCGCAGCTTCAGCGTATATTTCGTGAGGTCGGCCGACGCCTTTAGGCTCTCGGCTAGCACGAACGTCTTTTTGCCGTCGTTGATGCTGAAGAACGGAGAGAACAGCGTCTTGCCAATCGTCAGCGACATGCGGTCCCCCGCGTAAAGCGGGTTGAACGTTTTGGGATCGTCCTTGATCGCCACGATCAGGTTGCCGCCCTCTTTCGAAGCCGCGGTGCCTTTCGATTCCTCCGTCGCCGGAGCCGAGCTGCAGGCGCCAACGATCACCGCGATTGCCAGCAGCCATACGGCCAGTAAAACGAATTTTCTCTTCATACCCAAGCCTCCCAATAAAATAGTTTGATGGTTAAACGCCGTACGCAATGCCACTAGCTGTCCAGTAGGCAATACACAATCATTCACATGTGTTTACTTGGTTAAATGTTGAAAGCGGCCTATGTACGCGGATAATAAAAAAAAATTACTCCGTTTTCTCCTTAAGCACATTGTCCAGAAGATGCTCAAGCTTGGTCAAACCGAGTAAAATGGCCTCCAAATCCTGCTGCGTCGCATTTTTTACGAATAGCTGCTGGAAGTCGTTGACGTTGCCCAAAATATCCTTCATTTTGTCCTGCGCCGTCGCGGTCAGCTGAATTTTTACCACCCGCTGGTCGTCCTTGAGCCGCACGCGTTCGATTAAATCCATGTTCTCTAGCCTCGAGCAGATGGAGGAAACATTACTGTCCACCATGTTCAATGCCGCGGCTATATCGCCTACCCGCATGGCGCCCTCGCGATTGAGCAGCATCAGAATGTTGATCGAAGGCCCGGTTAGATTATGGGGCGAATAATGCTGATTGACGATCTTGGCATGCTTCGTATCGATGACCCGAAGCAGCTCGCCGATCTTAACGCAGTACTCTACAAGATTCATGGGTTACCTCGCATCGTCCATTTATTTATCGCAATAAATATTATTTAAGTAAATATTATAACGATACATGTCTGTCGTCAATCTTTTTTCATGCAGGAGGATACGTATTTGTAAACGCTCTCCTTTCCGCATCCGATCAAGCAAGCGTCCGGCGGCAAAAAACGCCTCATCCCCCAAGGAGATGAAGCGTCTTTGGGCTGCTCTCCCGCAGCCTAATACACATCGCGCCTCGTAAACGAGACGAAGGAAACCGCCAGCGCCGCGGCGCCCCAAATGAGCAGCACCAGCAGCGAAAAACCAAGCGACATGCCCTCGATCGGCGGAGCCGCATCCTGAAGATAATCGATCAGCTCCAGGTTCACCATGAACAGGAACTTGGCGGACTCCCAGGAGGCGACCATCGTTTTGAGAATCGTACCCGCGATGAGGCAGGCCAGCATGATCCCCATGACCGCCGCCGTGCTGCGGACAAGGACCGAAAGCATGAACGTAATCGTCGCCACCACGAGCGATACGAACCACGCCAGGCCGAGCTCCATCACAATGAACTGCCACTGAGGCACCATATGCACGCCTGAAGCGTCCAGCTGCCCCTCGTTTACGGCAAAGCCGGTAAGCACCGGCGCCGTCCAGCCCTGAAAGCCGAACACCGCCCCGGAAATAAGCGCCGACAGCATCCCGAACAAAGTAATGATCAACGACACGGATAAGAGCAGCGCCAAATATTTGCTCAGTAAAATTCGCCAGCGCCGTACGGGCCGCGTCAGCAGCACCTTCATCGTTCCCGCGCCGTGTTCCGAGGATACCAAATCGGCCGCGATGACCATCACCATCAAAGGCAGCAGCAGGCTGATGCCGTTCTTCACGAAGCCTCTGACGAAGGTAGGCGCACCCGGCTCGGACGGATTGACATCGTAGTCCAAATAGTACTGCTGCTGCGCGATGCGGATCTCCAGCTCCTTGCGCGACTCTTCCGTTGTGCGGCTGCTGTTCAGCCGGCTCTCCCAGCCCGAAATCCGCTGTTCCAGGGCGATGCGCCAATCGACGCTTCCCATGCGCCTAAGGGTTTCTTCCGCCTGGCGATACTGCGCGTACGTGAACAAGGAGATCAGGATCCCGATAATCAGCGATACGACCAGCAGCCTTTTCTTCCCGGTCAGCTTCACCATCTCGTTATAGATCAGGTTAATCAATGCTTTGCCCTCCCGTCAGCTCGATGAACAGATCCTCGAGGGAAGGCAGCTTGCGGCTCATTTCCGTCACGGTCACGCCCGCTTCCACCAGCGCTTGATTCCATCTTCCGACCTCCCGCTCGACGTACGGGGTGATCACAAGCTCCCCCTCCATGTGCGCCGCGCCCGAAAGCTCCTGCAGCATCTGCACCCCCTTCGGGAACGGAGTCAGCCGCCAGCTCACCCTTTCCTGCTGCATCAGCAAGCTCTGCACCGTGTCCACGCGGACGACCCGCCCCTTGGAAATGATGGCCACCCGGTCGCACATCAGCTGAATTTCGCTAAGCAAGTGACTCGATACCAGCACGCTTAGCCCTTCCTGGTCCGCCAGATATCGGATGAACTCCCGCATTTCGCGTATCCCGGACGGGTCGAGTCCGTTGGTCGGCTCATCCAGAATGAGCACCTTCGGTCTTCCCAGCAGCGCTTGCGCGATACCCAGCCTCTGACGCATGCCCAGCGAGTACGTTTTCACCTTATCGTGAATTCTGGCGCTCAGCCCCACCAGCCGGACGACTTCCGTTATGCGCGCTTCGTCAACCCCGTCCATCATCCGGGCAAAATATTGCAAATTGCTCCAGCCGCTTAAATACGAGTAGAGCTCGGGGTTTTCCACGATACAGCCAAGCTGGCTCATCGCCTCCGGAAACTGCTTGCCGATATCGAAGCCGCATACGCGTATGGTGCCCGCCGTAGGTTTAATGAGGCCCACCAGCATGCGGATAGTCGTCGTTTTCCCGGCGCCGTTGGGCCCCAGAAACCCGAATACCTCGCCGCGCTTCAGTTCAAAATCAAGGCCGTGAATGATTTCGCGCTTGCCGATCACTTTTCGCAGCCCTTGCACGGATAATGTAACTTCGCTCATAAGCTCACCCCCTACCCTGTTATTAGCGCCGCTACCCTATCCCCGATGAGGCGGTATCCGGCTGCGTTCGGATGAAACAAGTCTCTCGCCAAGTAGTCCTGAATCTTCAGCTGAAACAAATCGAAGGTCGGCACCGCGACGGTCAGCGGATATTGGGCTGCGGCCTCCGACGCTTTATAGTTCCAGTCTCTCACGATTTTGGTCGTCGCGGCGGCGGTATCCTTCAAGTCGATGAACGGGTTGTATAAGCCGATCAGTAAAATTTTGGCGCTCTCGTTGCCGCTTCGGAGCTGCTTAAGGATCGCATGAAGCTTGCTCATATAGGCATCCTCGATCTCTTTAATCTTGGCCGCATCCAAATCCGCCAGCGTTTGACCGCCGCGGAACAGGTCGTTCCCTCCGATGCTGACCAGGATGACGTCCGCGGCTTTCACTTTGGCCTGGACCTCGTTCTTCTGCAGGAGCTCCGCCAATTGCGGAGAAGTTTGTCCGTTTACGCCGAAATTGTCCACGACAATTTCTTGCTTTTCCTTCTCCTTGAGCCGATCGAGCGCATAGCCGACGTAGCCTTTTCCGTCCGGATCGCCGGTTCCCCTCGTCAGCGAATCGCCGAGAGCGAGTATGCGGAAGCTTCCGTCTTCCGCTTCTGGCGCAGGCACGGGCTCAGGTGCGGGCGACGCCGCTGCGGCTGTCGCTTTCTCCATCGGGGCGGGATCGCTCCAATAATGCTGAAGCGTCCATGCCAGTCCCCCCACCCAGGCCAGACAAGATATAACGGACACGGCCATGAGCCATTGCAGCTTCTTCTCTCTCATTGCGATTTTTCTCCCCTCTCCTTGCCTGTCTTATTCGAACATAGCACACCAAACTAAAAAAAGTATAAAGAATACATTAAAAATAAGGACACCCGATCGGGTACCCCATTCATCTGCGTGACGCCGTGAACCGCCACTTGCATTGCCTTTCCATTTTAGGTATAAAAAATATACTATCTTACTAAAAGATGAGTACTTGTTTATTTTTATATAATACCTAATAATAACTACAAGGGCGTACTGGTCCGCGCCGGACGCCGCACATGTCGCTGCTGTTTTTTTGGAAATATAGAAGGCATACCGTGTAGAAAGAACCCTATACTCTGTCAGGAGGCTACCATGACGATGAGCGAAACCCAACCTGCACATACAGAAACCAAAAAAATAAGCGAGATCCCGATCTCGATCCTCGATCTGGCTCCCGTCATTGTCGGCGGCACGCCTGCGGATTCCTTCCGCCGCTCCCTCGATTTGGCACGCCACGCCGAGGAGTGGGGTTATAAGCGATACTGGCTCGCCGAGCATCACAATATGCCGGGAATCGCGAGCTCGGCCACGTCTTTGGTCATCAGCCATATAGCGGCCGGAACCAAAAGCATCCGCGTCGGCTCCGGGGGGATCATGCTGCCCAACCACGCCCCGCTCGTTATAGCCGAGCAATTCGGGACGCTGGAGTCTTTGTATCCGGGCCGCATCGATCTCGGGCTGGGCAGAGCGCCCGGCTCCGATCAGGCTGCCGCCCGCGCCCTGCGCCGCGGCCTGGGAAGCGACGGCAGCGATTTTCCCGAGCAGCTCGCCGAGCTTCGCGGTTACCTGAATCCGTCGCAGTATGCCGGGGTACCCGGCGTTCGCGCCATTCCCGGCGAAGGGCTGAACATCCCGATCTGGCTGCTCGGCTCAAGCGGGTTCAGCGCTCAGCTGGCCGGCCAGCTCGGTCTTCCGTTCGCCTTCGCCAGCCATTTCGCGCCGGATTATTTGCTTCCCGCGCTCGATTTGTACCGCAAGAGCTTCCGCCCGTCGGAGGTGCTGGAGAAGCCGCATGCCATGGTCGGCATTAACATCATTGCGGCTGAGACCGACGAGGAAGCTCGTAAGCTGGCGACTTCCCAGCAGCAGCAGTTTCTGAACATCGTTCGCGGCCGCACAGGCATGTTAAATCCTCCGGTCGACAGTATGGAGACGCTGTGGACGCCGCAGGAAAAGGCCTATGTCCAAAATACGCTGCGATTCTCCATTGCCGGGAGCAAAGCGACGATTCGCGAACGGCTGCAGACGCTGCTTCAGCAAACCGAAGCGGATGAATGGATCGTAGCCGGTCAAATTTATGACCACCAAGCCCGCTTACAGTCCTACCGAATGATCGCCGAAGTCATAAAAGAGGGCTAGCCTGTTAGAGCCCGCCCGGCTGTACGCAAAAACCCCTTTCGCCTCTTCATTATTGAGACGAAAGGGGTTTTTCCATATGCCATTCGGTAAACCTGCACTAGTCTCCCCCGCCGCCTCCACCGTCTCCGCTGTCTCCGCCGCTCTCGCCGTTCGAGCCCGAATCGGAATCGTTGTAGTTGTTATCGTGAGAGGAGGCCCGGTTTTGCCTTCTTCGTTTCTTTCTCAGATCGAAATATACCGCTATGAAGGCGACCGCTGCAAAAACAAGTATGGCTAAACCATTGCCCACCGGTAACCCCCCTTTGCCATAGGCATATGCGGAAAACCAACCGTGAAGCACGGTGGAGCCCCGACATCCGCCATTGCCAAATGGGGCCTCTTAATTCGCTAGTTTACTCCATTCGGGGTAGTCTTCCAAGTACCCGAATTGGCTCAGCTCCTTAAGCGCCTTCCGTATGCTGTGCTCATCCTCGCCCGATTCGCTCGACAGCTCCAGCAGCTGTTGGATATTCGTATCCGGGTGCTCCTTGCAGAACGTAAGCAAGCCTTTTGCAGCCCAGGACAGCCGATCGTCTTGGAAATCGCCGATCATCTGGCGGAACACCTTGACCGGGAGCAGCTTGATCTCCACCAGAGTCTGCAATCCCTTCATCGTCTGTTTGTCGTTCATCCGGCCGAGCCTTGAAATATCGGCTACTTGCGGTAAATGCGACTCCGAGGAATAGCATTTCAGGACGATGTATGTCATTTGCGCGTAAATATCCAATCCGGGTTGATGAAAGATTTCGTTCGAAATCGTAAAATTGCGTGTACTTTCACTAGCTTGTCCGCCAGCCATCCAAAGTCCCCCTTCATCCGATTTATGGGAGTTCGCTCTGTACATTGCTTGCTTTCTCCGATGTATGGTACAGCTTTCCCGAGTTTTGCTTCGCCTGCCGGAAAATTTGGGTCAGGCTGAAGCTCTTCGGCTCCTCGCTAAGAACCGGCTTTGCCGCCTGCCGCGAGTCGGCAGGCTCTTCTTGCTCCGCTGCATAGGCAGCATCGTCACGCTCGTCCGGCACATACGGGCCGAAGCTCTCGTCCGAAGGCGAGAGCTCTTCTTCCATAAAGAACTCCGCTGCAGCCGCAGCCGTCTGCTTGGAGAGCACATATCCGGAAACGATTTCCATGATTCCATGGCTGAACATACCGTCCCTTTTCAGACGGTTCAAATATTCGATGACCTCGGGCGGCGTGTCCGACGGAATATAGAGGGTCACATCCTTGCCAGGCCTTACGTAAACGGTCGATCTTCGCTTTTTCAAGCAGACCCGCTCCCGCCATCGGCTATGGTTCCCTCATCCGCTTCGGCCGCAGCGCCGGCTGCCGACTCGTCCGCATGCTTCAAGGCGTGATCGAGCAGCAGGAAGGTGCCCCGCACATTGCGGAATTGGCTGTACTCGGCGTTATCGAAGCGTATCGGCAGCCCTAGCTCGGCATTCAGCTTCTCGATCCACGGCTGCAGAACGATCGCCCCTCCGCCGATAAACCAGAATTCGCCTGCGTAGCGGACGTGCTTCCAAGAATTGCGGGCGTATTTCAGCACCTTCTCCGCTAAAATGCGCATGTGCCGGTTCACTAAGGCGGTCATGTCGAACACGACCTTGCCTTCCGAATAAATTTCATATTCCTTGTTGACCAGCATCAGCGTCAGCTCGGCCGTGCTGGAGATGAGTTCCTCGCCCTGGCCGTTAATCTCGTTGCGAATGCTTTCCAGCGCATTGTTGAGATAAATTTTAGCCCCGGTGGAGTGGCGCTGATCCAGGTCCAGTCCCGGTTTAAAAAAAGCGATGTCCATATCGACGCCGCCTATATCGGCAATCCCAAATCCTTTGTGGGACAGGTGAGACTTTGAAGTCGCTTCTATATCGTAAACGCCGGACACATCGTCAATGCCGATGTCCGTGGGCAGCGCAAACTCCATATCCACCGTTACGCCTTTAAATACGGGGGTGGTCACGAATGTGACGGCGTGAACGCCGTGCGTTATTTTATGCGCGAATTCGCTGCGGAATTTGGCGACCTCGCTGATGGGCAGTCCCGTCCCCAGGTTTACCTGAGCCTTGATCCGCGTTTTCCCTTGTTTGATCACGTCTTCATGCTTCTTAGCGATGGCATAGGCGGCTGCCGTAAGGAGCGTGACCATAGTCTCGGGGCGCTGGGCCTTTTTTTGCACGGCTTTATCGCCAACGATTTCATGAACGATCCCTTCGTTGCCGATCGCCAAATTGCCGACGTAAACGTGCCGGTACTGGTCGCTTTCGATTGCGGAAGACGTGATCTGCACATCAAGGAAATCCAAAGGCTCGCCCTGCTCCGTCAAGAAAAACAGCTCTCCGAACGGCTGAGCCACCACATTCGGAAAAATAAAGCTGCAGTCCAGCCGGTCATAGATCGCCTTAATATGACTGCTGCCGCTATCGATGGATAGAGTGATGGCAGTGGTAACGACGTCGTTTTTAGCCAAGTCCAGTCCCCTCTCCTCAACCTGAAAATCTTTATTATACTAGTTCGGACCTATTCGCCGGTCTGAGAGGGTCTGCGGCCATTGCTCATATTTTTCCAGTTCGATCAGCCGCAAATAAAGTTTGAAGTTTAAACGTTGAAGCTTATTGCGGAACTTTAACGTTCAAAGTTCAAAGTTTAACGTTTAAACTTTAGATTTTAAACGTTAAACTTCGATGAAACGCCAAAAAACCGCCGCAGCCATTTGCTGCGGCAGCCGCTTGACGCCGTTACTTGCGCTTACTGGCGTTTCAGCCCCTTGTGCGCGACCGAGGCCAGCGCCGCCCCAAGCAGCGGGGCCGCCAGGAATACCCATACCTGCGTAAAAGCTTTGCCCCCGAGCCAAACGGCAGGCCCCAAGCTTCTAGCCGGGTTAACGGACGTTCCCGTCAAGGCGATGCCGAGAATGTGAACGAAAGCAAGCGTAAGCCCGATGACCAGACCGGCTACCCTGCCGTTCGCTTCGCTCGAAGTTACGCCAAGAATCGTAAACACAAATACGAAGGTCAGTACGATTTCGACGATCAGCGCCGCCAAAAGAGGGATGCCGATGCCGTATCCTTCGCCGAACCCGTTCTGGCCCAGATTTTTTACCGCATGACCGGTCGAATCGATGATCGCATACAATAAGGCTGCGCCGGCAAGCGCTCCTGCGACCTGCGACACGACATAGTACGCAAAATCTTTGGCCGACAGCTTCCCGTTTAGGAGCATGGCAAAGGAGACGGCGGGGTTAATGTGACACCCGGAAATCGGACCGATCACATAGGCCATCGCCACAATCGACAAGCCGAACGCAAAAGCGATGCCCAGATTGCCGAGATCCCCTCCGGCCGTAGCCGCGCTGCCGCAGCCGAATAGCACCAGTACGAACGTTCCGATAAACTCGGCTAAGTACTTTTTGTGAGAGTTGTTCATTCAAGTCCCTCCTCCGATTGGACGCTCTGACGAGCTACACAAATCCTATTCCATCGGCGGCCGACTTATTCCGTTTTCTTGCTATTGCGTCTATCGGGCCATGCCAGACGCGGGTAGGAGGGAAGAAGATGCGGGTATTTGCCAAACCGGTCAATCGGGATGCGGCGCGAACCGGAAGCTTTCCAGCTCGACACGGCCGTTTACAACGGTAACGCCCTCCTGTTCCAAATACATCATTTGCAAAAACCGGGATTCCTCGTTCTGGATCGCAATCTCGCCCTTGGCATTGACTACTCTGTGCCACGGCAGTTTGTGTATGCCGCTTAAGGCGTGCAGAATGCGAACCACCTGCCTCGCTGCCCGCGGGCTCCCTGCCTGCCTTGCGATCTGTCCGTAGGTCATGACGTATCCTTCCGGTATGCTCTTGATGACTTCGATGACCCGCAGCGTAAAGGGCTCCATTTGTCAGCCTCCTCCTTTGTCCACTTATAACATTTGTGTTTTTTTCATTTCGCTATTATAACGTTTTTGTTATTTCATACATTATTTTTTATAACGTTTCTGTGTTATATTTCGATATCCAGACATCTATAACGTTAGTGTTATATTATCGATTTCATCTTATCTCTCCTGTTGCGATCCTGCTACCGCCATTATACTGCTTCTGTTTCCAACCGACGCACGAATCCAAAAAAGCAGCTAACCCGGAAAACGCTCCCCGTGAAAACTGCTTCGGCTGCAAAACCCACCCCATACACGAACCGGGCTATTCCTTGCTTTTTTTCGATCCGCCGGCCTGCGCCATCCGAATGATCTTCTCGAGCCCTTCGATATACTGGCGGAACATATCGTGCCCATGCTCGGTTGACGTGCAGATCGTTTTCGGACGCCGTCCGAAGAACGTTTTGGTCACTTGATTCGGTTCTGAAACACGCACTATTCGTGCGTATTCGCATGATCTTTTAACTGGAAAACATGCTGTTACTTCTTGTTCCTACGGGCTTCGTAACGTCATCTAACTGGAAAACTTACCGTTCATTCTGAGAATTCACCCATTTGTGGAGGTAACATGCGGAATAAGATGGAGAAAATCCAGTTGGCTCCAAGCTGCAGATCAAACTGGCCAAAATAAATGGAGTTTTCCCAGTTACTTCATCCAAGAAGATCATATTTTTGCAGCAAAGATGATACACGAATCGTAAAGAAGGCCAACCAGAAAATCTCCCGGATGGCCTAAATAGTATGAAGAGGCAATCCCTCCGCCATTTTCATGGTTTTCGAGATAGCCTCTTTAGAGGAGAACTCCTTTATTTCGCGGTGACGCCGCCGTCTACCGGCAACTCCACGCCCGTTATATATGCCGATTCGTCGGATGCGAGGAACAGAACCGCTTCCGCCACCTCGGATGCCCGTCCGACTCTCGGCAGAGCGGTCTGGGACAGGAACCACCCCAGCATCTGTTCGTTATTGACAAATTCGGCGCTCATCGGCGTTTCGATAAAGCCCGGATGTACCGAATTGACCCGGATATGGTCCTTGCCGAAATCGACGGCCGCCGCTTTGGAGAGCATACGCACGCCGCCTTTGGAGGCCGTATAGGCCCCGGCGCCGCTGCTGCCGGTCAATCCGGCGATCGACGAAATATTGATGATCGAGCCGCCGCCGTTAGCCTGCATATGCGGAATGACGTGCTTCATTCCGAGGAAGGTGCTCGTCAGGTTAATGTTCATCACTTTATTCCACTGCTCGATCGTCGTTTCCAGCAAGCCGGCAGCCAGCGAAACGCCCGCGTTGTTAACCAATATGTCCACCTTGCCGTACGTACGGATCGTATCGCTCACAACCGTTACCCAACCATCTTCGGAGGCGACATTGTGCGCGAACGCAGAAGCTTGTCCCCCGCTTGCCTCTATTTCCCTTACAACCGCTTGTACCGCGGCTAGATTAATATCGGTCGCCGCTACGGCGGCCCCTTCTTTCGCTAACAGGATCGCTTCTTCGCGTCCCATGCCGCTTCCCGCACCCGTAACGATTGCGACTTTCCCATTTAAGCGTGCCATAATCAGGTCCCCTTTGCTATCGTCTGATTGGTTGACTCGTCGGAAACACCTTGCTATCGGCGTCATGATAGTATCACTATCACCACAAGATTTATTATATCATTACAGTCTGTGAAACTCAATTTCCTCCTTGCGGAAGGAATAGGCGGGCGCTATAATACTCATAATTCTAATGCCGACTTAGCGGACGAAAGGATCAACGCTCATGGATCCGAAAGCCAGATACGAAAAAGAACGCGCCGACGGCAAGCAGCAGCGGCTGTCGCTGATTCTCGCATCCGCGGAGCGCGTGTTTGTCCAAAAGGGAATCGAAAAAACGACGATGCAGGATATCGCCAAGGATGCCAATATCGGCGTGGCTACCGTATTCCGGTATTTTCCCAAAAAAGAAAAACTGATCGTAGCCGTCGCGACCGGCATGCTTGAACCGATGCTCGACGGCTTTCAAACGATTGCCGACATGCCCTTATCCTGTTTGGACAAACTGGATAGACTGTTCGACTTCTTTATTTCGCGGCTTGAAGACCATCACGGCGGAAACACGAAATTTATGGAGGATTTCGACAGCTATGCGGCGCATTCCCTTGAACCGCTTGAGGATATGGCGGATTTCAATGCCCTGAACCGCAAAATTTCGCGCGAGTACGCCAGAATCATTCAAGACGGCATGCAGGACGGCTCGCTCCGCTCCGATCTTCCCGTCAATGAGATTTTAACGACGCTGGTCAATACGTTCGGCCTCTTTGCCAGAAAGCTCTCTCTGCAAAAAAACATCCTTTTGCTCGAATCGGATCTGGAGCCGGAGCGTCAGCTGGCCATCTTGAAGAAAATTTTGCTCGACTACGTCAAAGCTTAAAGAAGAACGGCCGGTATCCCCTTATTGGAGGAAACCGGCCGTTTGTTCGTCCCCGTTACCGGACCCTGCGAGATTTGCGTAGTCTTGCCGAGGATCCATCCTTGCCGCTGCCGAGTAGGCAAAAAGCTGGCCGTTCCATTTTTTGTTTCGCGTGGAACAATTCGACGAACTGTACCCTACTCCTGAAGCAGCATGAAGCGGAGTGACATTTTTGTCACTTACAGGCCGACGCGCGTTACGCGAGACGGATACAAGGATAAACGACTGCCGGCGTCTTATGACGCTGGAGTTTACCGTAGGTGGAGAGCCTCCTCGAGGAATATACTTTCTGAAACACTGCAAAAAGCGTACCCACCTGAATGGATACGCCCCATCAATCCTATGTCCTCACCCTGCCGCAATACGACCCTGGTCTTCCGCTTCCTTGATTTGCTTGCTTCTTAACTGTCCGCAGGCGGCATCGATGTCCGTCCCGTGCTCTAACCGTACGCTGCAGCTAACTCCTTGCTTCTTAAGCGTGTCATAGAAGGCACGCACCGATTCTTTCTCGCTTCTTTGATATTGGCTGTGCTCATCCACCGGATTGTAAGGAATGAGATTCACATTCGCGAGCTGCCTTCGATCGCCGACGAGCTCCGCCAGCTCAAGCGCATGCTCCCGGCGGTCGTTGACATCCTTGAGCAAAATATATTCCAGCGTAATCCGCTGATTCGTTTTGGCCAAATAGTAATCGATCGCCTGCATCAGCTTTTCGATCGGGATGGCACGGTTGATTTTCATGATCCGCGTCCGAAGCTCGTCGTTAGGCGCATGCAGCGAGATCGCCAAGTTTACCCGCAGGTTCGTATCGGCGAATGCCCTGATTTTATCGGCGAGGCCGCTCGTCGAAACGGTGATATGTCTCGGCCCGATGGCCAGCCCTTTGTGGTCGACAACGATCTGCAGAAAGTCGATCAGGTTCTTGAAATTGTCGAACGGCTCGCCGATTCCCATCACCACAATGTGGCTCACCTTAAGGTCCTGCTGCGCTTGATCCAAGTGCTGCTGAACCTTCATAATCTGCTCGACGATCTCGCCGCTGGACAGATCCCGGCTTTTGGCCAAAAGCCCGCTCGCGCAAAAGCTGCACCCGATGTTGCAGCCAACCTGCGTCGTGACGCAAACCGAAAGCCCGTATTTATGCTTCATCAACACCGTCTCAATCAGGTTGCCGTCCTTCAGCGTAAACAAGAACTTCATCGTGCCGTCCGCCGACTCCTGCCTGACATGCTCGCTTAGCGTTTGAACGACAAAATGCTCGGCGAGCAGCTCCATGCATGCTTTGTTGACATCGGTGATCTCCGAGAAATCGGTTACCCGCTTCCTGTACAGCCAATCCCAAACTTGCAAAGCCCGGGATTTTTTATGCCCGCGTTCCGCAAGCCATGCGGTCAGTTGCTCTAATGTTAATCCA
Organism: Paenibacillus litoralis; assembly: GCF_046244365.1. Taxonomy (NCBI): domain Bacteria; kingdom Bacillati; phylum Bacillota; class Bacilli; order Caryophanales; family Paenibacillaceae; genus Paenibacillus; species Paenibacillus litoralis. Next base: position 8,636,133 of record NZ_CP176395.1, read on the forward strand.
TAAATGGATGCCTTATTCATTCGTTACCCTCTTTTCAAAAACGATAAATGAAAGCCGATTTCGCCGACTAGCCGAACTCACAATCTGATTAGTATTGTCCCAGAATTGTTTTGTTAAAACAAGGGGAGAAGTTAGCCAGTTCTTAGGGATTCCTTCCTTGGCTTCGGATTCTCGTCACCAGCCTGCCCTCAGTTATTCAATCCGTTATCCTCTAAGACGGAAAATTTATCGCCGTATTCCTTAATGATATGGGACTCGCCCCAGACGCATAAGGAATCCAGGATCGGCTTCAAGCTCCATCCGTACTCGCTCAGCTCATACTCCACTTTCGGCGGCACCTGATTATAAATGATCCGGTTCACGATTCCGTCCTGCTCCAGTTCCCTAAGCTGCTGCGTTAACATTTTCTGTGTAATGCCGGTAAGCACCCGTTTCAAATCGCTGGTCCGCTTCTTCCCGTGGGTCAAATGACAGAGAATGACGCATTTCCACTTGCCCCCGATCACCTCCAGCGTCGCCTCCACCGAAATGTTGTATTTCTTCTTGGTTATCATCGATCCGTTCCCTCCCTAACCGCTTGCTTCTTTGTAGGAACTTCAAAGTGCTTACGGTACTTAAAGGTTCCTATAGCACTTATAAGTACGTACTATTCATGAATGCTCGAATACCTCATAATAGCATCTACCGGCCGGTAAAACCAATCTGTAGGAGTGGAACGAATGGCAGCAGCTACGAAAAAAAGAAGTACGCTGGCGCTTCTGGCATTAGCGATAAGCGCCTTTGCGATCGGAACAACCGAGTTTATCAGTGTAGGGCTTCTTCCACTTATCGCTGAAGACCTTCATATATCCGTTACGGCAGCCGGATTGACCGTTACTCTGTATGCGTTAGGGGTAACGTTCGGCGCTCCTGTCTTAACGTCTTTGACCTCCGCCATGTCCCGTAAAGCGCTGCTCATAGGGATCATGCTTGTCTTTATTGCGGGTAACAGCCTCGCCGCCGCTGCGGACGGAGTTGTTCTGCTGCTGATTGCCCGCGTCATCTCGGCGCTTGCGCACGGCGTATTTATGTCCATCGGTTCCACCATCGCCGCCGATTTGGTACCCGAGAACCGCAGGGCGAGCGCCATCGCCATCATGTTCTCCGGGCTTACGGTAGCCACCGTCACGGGAGTGCCGCTCGGTACCTTCATCGGCCAACAATTGGGGTGGCGCGCCGCCTTTGTCGCCATCGTCGCGGTCGGTATCCTGGCTCTCATCGCCAACCTGCTCATGATTCCGGCGGGACTGCGCAAAGGGGCGGCTACCCGACTCAGCGATCAGCTGAAGCTTGTCGCGAACGGCCGATTGCTGCTTGCTTTTGCCATTACGGCATTGGGGTATGGCGGGACTTTTGTCGTCTTCACTTATTTATCCCCGCTGCTTCACGACATAACCGGATTCAGCGAAAGCGCGGTAGCCGTCATTCTGCTCTTATACGGCATCGCCATCGCGATCGGCAACGTCATCGGAGGCAAAGCGGCCAACCGCAAACCGGTTCAAGCTCTATTCTATATGTTTGCGTTTCAAGCGGTCGTGCTTCTCCTTCTGGCCTTTACCGCGCCGTATAAAGCCGCCGCTTTGGTCACCATCTTCTTGATGGGCTTGCTCGCCTTCATGAACGTCCCGGGCTTGCAGGTGTATGTCGTCATGCTTGCGGAACGGTTTGCGCCCAAAGCGAAGGACACCGCCTCCGCCGCCAATATTGCCGCATTCAATGCGGGTATTGCCATAGGCGCGTATTTGGGCGGCGTAGTGGCGGACACGATCGGACTGATTCATACCACCTGGGTAGGCGCATTGATGGTTGTCGGGGCCGTCCTATTGACTGCCAAAGGCCGCTCCCTAGAGAAAGAAAACCGGGCTCCCGTCAAAGCCGAGCCCGTCTATGATTGAACACCCGTTACCGAGCATTGTTCAAATAAACATACAGGAGGCACTACCTCACATGACACCACAACATTTACAAGACACTACAACGTTGCGCAACGGCATATCCATGCCTTGGCTGGGAATGGGCGTATTTCAAGTAGAGGAAGGCTCCGATCTGGTGCATGCGGTCAAAACGGCCGTAAGGCACGGCTATCGCAGCATCGACACAGCCGCCATTTACGCGAATGAAAGAAGCGTGGGACAAGCTATCCGGGAGAGCTTGCAGGAGTTCCCGGTTGCCAGAGACGACCTTTTCGTTACCTCGAAAGTATGGAATGCGGATCTGGGTTACGAGTCGACGCTCGCCGCCTACGAAACCAGCCTAACGAAGCTGGGCTTGGACGCGCTTGATCTGTATCTCATTCATTGGCCCGTAAGCGGGAAATATAAAGAGGCGTGGAGAGCGTTAGAGTCCTTGTACAAAAACGGGCGTGTCAAAGCCATCGGGGTTAGCAATTTTCAGATCCATCATCTGGAGGACCTGATGAAGGACGCCGAAATCATGCCTATGGTGAATCAAGTGGAATTCCATCCTTATTTATCGCAAAGCAAGCTGCGGCAATTCTGCAAAGAGCAAGGAATTCAGCTGGAAGCCTGGTCGCCGCTTATGCAGGGGCAACTGCTGGATAACCCCGTCTTAAAGGAAATCGCGGCAAAATACGGCAAGTCGGTCGCTCAAATCATTATCCGCTGGGACCTTCAGCATGGCGTCGTCACGATCCCCAAGTCCACGAAGGAACACCGGATCGTCGAGAACGCCTCGGTCTTTGATTTCGAGCTCGCCCCGGAGGATATGGAACGAATCGACGGTTTGAACCGGAATCACCGGGTCGGCCCGGATCCGGACAATTTCGATTTTTAATACGAAGACGCCATTTCTCCCCTTGCGAAGGAATGGCGTCTTTCTCCTGCATCGGCGGCGAAAGCCGGTTCCCTGAGCGGAATGCATGTCATCCGCCTGATGATGGAACAATACCGGAAGAACGTCACTGTTGGCCTGAATGAGCTTGCCGGTTTCGGATCGACCGAATCGTCGCTGTAATGCCTTCTTCGAATGAAGTAGCCGGTATGGGACCGACTAAACGCTCATATTTCTTGCCGCTTAAGACCACGGGCTCTTCGGTTAAATACAGCATTTCGACGATCTCTTTCATGACCGGGACAACTGCGCCCAGAAGCGACAATCCTATTTTACCGACAGGCACAACCGGTTTGGTCTTGCCGCTCGCTTGCTGCGCGATTCGGACAATATCCCGCCCGGCAATGACGCCCCGCCCCGGGATATTCCAGTTTTGCCCGTAAGCCTCCTCCCGGCCCGCCAGCTCGACGATCATGACTGCCGCATCGGGCAGGTACACGTATTCGCGGGGAACGCGCATATTGCCGATGAACATCGCAGGCCGCCCGGCTGCGATCGCCTCCAAGGTCGAGCCCAAATACGAAGCTTTCGTTGCGGAAGGCCCGTAATAGTCCGGCAAGCGCACGATGAGCCCTTTTGACCGGTTCCAGCGCGGACTTAAAAACATACGCTCGAACGCAAGTTTCACTTTCCCTTTACGGGTATGCGGGTTCTTCGGATGCTCCTCGTCAACCGGGGTATCCGACACCCTTCTGCCATAAGGGTAGATGCCGTCTACGGCTACTATTCTTGTTTCCAGTCGATGGGCCGCTTGCATCACCGCTTCTCCCATCGGGAGGAGCTTGGCGCTCATTTCGTTGTAAGGAACCGATGCACAGTGAAAAATAACATCCGCGCCTTGAGCCGCCGAGTAGACATCGTTCTCGTTGAACACGTCTCCTGCTCTTAGCGTGAGGTTGGCTGGGTTTCCCAGATCATCCGCAAGCTGTTCAAGCTTTCGAAGGGACCGCCCGAAGGCGATCGTATCCAACCCTCTCTTCAGCAGCTCCGTAATAATGGCCGTTCCCGTTCCTCCGGTGGCACCTAATACAATCGCTTTTTTTAACATGGTCTACCCCTCCGATTAGTAAGTTATTGATCAATCACTAACTAGCTGATAAATAAAAAAAGAAAATCTTCTTTTCGTATCTAAGGGCGGACTTCGCCCCTAGATTTCGCTTACCGATCTACTCTTCTTCCGGATGCTTAGGCTTCAATTCCGGCATACCAAGTACGGTGGCAATGTTGCACAGCATTCCATTGGCCATAAACGTACTTACAAGAACTTCGGTATGGGCCATTCCGGCTTCCGTAAATTTCCGTTCCACGAGGCTCGTTACGTTTCGCATGCCGGTTTGCATTGCCGTCCGGATCGCTTCATCCCGAATGCCGAATGCCTGCACCTGTAAAATGATCTCATTGGGGTGCGTTTCCATCAGCCGTTCATACGCTTGGATCATCTCCTTGAGCAGTTCTTCCGCAGGCGCTTGTATCCCCGTAAAAGAGCGGATTATCCGGTCGAAGGCCCGCTCCAGAGAGGCTACGAACAATTCCTCTTTGTTCATGAATACCTTAAAAATATAAGGCTGGGAAATCCCTACCCTCTCGGCAACCTGCGCCGTTGTCGCCCTGTAGTATCCATGTTCCGCAAAAACGACAACCGCCGCCTCTACGATCTGCTCCTTACGGTTTACCGCTGTTTGTTCGTCCGGCTTAATGCCGGCCTTGCCGTTTTTTTTCTCCATGACATCCTCACTTTATGCAGCTTCTTCGAGGTTATTGATCAATCACTTCCTAATGTGTAGTATAACCTCCGTTCCTTCAAAAGACAACAGGCAATATATAATTTTTCGTAAGGCGAGGATACACCGATAAATTGAAAAAGACCGCCGAACCCTCTCGGCAGTCTAATAAGTGTCTAGTAGAAACGGACCTCGTTTCTTCTATCGCTTGATATCGTTTTAAACCGATGACAATAGGATTCCAGTTCATGAAAAGAAATCGTGTAAAACGACAACCTGTTCACAATCGATTTGGTTGAACCGGGTAATGCGCTAATCTTAGAGAGAAGCGTCCCCAGTTCCTCCTTATCGGCAGATGCTGAAGTCCAGAACTGGATCTTCTCGACATCCGGGTTCCCCGCCTTCATCTCATCGAGGAGTGCCCGCAAGCCGCGTATAAACAAGGATGTTCTCCGGTATTCCTTCCGAATGAACGCTACTTCTACTTGACATATATGCGTATCCTCGTAGTCGTTAGCGCCTGTCCCGTATACGAAGCCTGCCGCGCCGACAATCTCGTATGGCTCTTCGCTGATTGCGAGCACAGCCTTACCTAATAGTAACGGGCTGCCGAGAAAGCTTAGTTTCATGGCGAACTTATACGGTAAATTCAGTTCGTCGTGATGCCGGAGCAGAAACTTGATATACGCATCATAGTCCATTTCTAGCGTGCAAGGCCGAAACTCAAAAAACATTCGTTACGCCTGTGCTCTAAGGGACTCGTTGTCTTTCACGATAAGTCCGAAGCCGCTGCCCTTTTTAGGTTTGTTGCCAAATCCGAGTGGTGGGATCATTTTTTACGCCTCCTATTCCAAATAGAAAAATATGTATCCTTTGTCCTAATTATACCTTGATGAAGTTTTTTAGGGTAGTCTTTATTGTGTGAATTTTGACACAAAACACCGTTTCTTTTCCAATTCCCCCGTCCCGATCATAGCTCTCCTGAGTAAATTTGGCGTACAATTTACATAGATAGGTATTTTCCGACAATGCGGCCAATCTCAATTCCTGCACTTCCGGATGCTCCTTTTCGACCTGGCTTACCCAGAACTGAAGCCCTTTAAGAAAGAGCCGCGTCCCTCTATACGACCGGTCAGAAATAGCCATATCCGCAAAAGCGATCTCTTTATCCTTGAATTCCTGGTCCGGAGTCCCCTGGTAATAAGCCAGCACGCCAACAACCCGGTTATCGGCATCCGTGATTTGCAGCAAATGGCCTTGCGTCATATACGAATACAGCAGACTAATCGTGTCTATGGTTGTAAAGGAAAGATGGAGGTCGTGTTTGTTTTCAAGAACAAATAAGCTGACCTTGGCCAAATCCTCATCACTCGTACAGCGTGTACATAGCGTCGTCATTCGTTCTCCCCTGCCTCTCTCCCAGAGACGTCAAATTCGCTTCTGAAGCGTTTGTTCCAACGTGACAAGGATTTGCGGAAACTCGGATGTGAGTTGACGGAATTGCTCTCGCCTCATGGACAATAGGACCGAAGGACCCGTCGCCCTCACCGTAGCGGTCCGAGGGATGTCCTTGAGCAGAGCGATCTCACCGAAGTGATCGCCGTCCTGCAGAACGGCAACCCGCTTCTCCTCGCCCTCCGGCAGTCGCTTCAGCACTTCAAACTTGCCGCGGACAATGATATAAAACTTGTTTCCTTCCTCTCCCTCGCGAACAACCGCTTCGCCGGCATGGCAAGTTTCCGTTGCAAACAGGGTGGCAATATCCTGAAGCAGCGGAAGCTCGATGCCGCCGAAAAAGGGCAGCTTCGCAAGCCGGTCGACCTCCACGGTGGCATGAAGCCCGTCCTGGGACAGATGGAACCCGTGCTGCTTCTCCCACAGACTGCCGTACAGCCCATTTTGTCGAAGAAGCTCTTGGTGAGTGCCGGATTCCACGATTCGGCCTTCCTTGAACACAAGGATTTTATCGGCATTCACGACCGAGGCTAACCGATGGGTCACGGAAATAATCGTTTGATGCTGACGAAGCTGCTGAATCAATTGGTTGATTTCAGCCTCCGTGACGGGATCCAGTGCAGAAGTCACTTCGTCGAGCAGCAGCAGCTTAGGTTTTCTCAGCAGCGCTCTTGCAATCGCCAGCCGCTGGCGTTCGCCGCCCGAGAGCGATCCTCCTTCATGGTGCACCCAGGTATCGTATCCCGCCGGCCAGCTAGCGATGACATCATGAACGTTCGCCCGCTTCGCCGCCTCCACCATATCCGCGTCCGCAGCCTCATCGCTGTCCAGCAGCAAATTGTCGCGGATCGTTGCGTTAAAAAGAAACGTATCCTGCGTCACCATCGTAGACAGCTTTCGTAAAGAAGCCTCGCTTACGTTGCGCAGATCGTACCCGTCTATGGATACCGCCCCTTGCTTGGGGTCGTAGAAACGGGACAGCAGATGCAGCGCCGTGCTTTTGCCGGAGCCGCTTGGTCCTACGAAAGCCACATAGCTGCCGGCCTTCATGTGCAGGGTAACATCGCGCAGTTGATCGGCTTGCTCGGTATATCCGAAGGTGACCCGCTCCATGCTGATCGAATGAATGGAGGACGGAAGCTCGATGGCGTCAGCCGCTTGCGGAACGTCGGGCCGCTGCTCGAATATTTCTCCAACGCGCCTGAAGCTGACGCCGGATTCTATGAGGCCGGGAATCAGGAACGATAGATTGGAGCCTGCCTGACCGACGCTCATGAACAAAGTAAAGAAAGCCATAAAGCCGCCGACCGTCATTTCGTCTTGGAAAATCAAATAGCCCCCGAAGCCGATCATGACGCCGTTCAGGATCAGCAATGCCGTTAATGGCAGTCTCTCCATCAAGGAGTTCGTCATGTGCAGCTTCATCCCGAAAGTAAACAGTTCGTGAATCTGCTTGCGGGCCCGCTCTCTGAACCTCGTCTGCTGATTCAAGCCTTTTATGGTTTTGTGCCCCTTGACCATCTCGTCGATCGTATTGGAGAAGCGCTCCTGGGCTTCTTTAAAATTCACATTGGCGGTTTCCGCGCGGCCTTGAAGCAGCCTGGGTCCTACAAGCATCAACGCGGAGCCTGCCAGGACGGCAAGCGTGAGCTTCCACTCGATGGCAAACAGCATAGATAGGCCAAGCAAAACGCCCAGCGTCTCCTTCAGAAAAGAGGGAAACGACATGCGAATCACTCTCTCCATGGAAGCCATGTCGCCCGCGAAACGCGTAACCAGATCGCCGACTCTGTAGCGCTGGTAGAAGGGAAACGACTGCAGCTGCAGATGGGCAAACAGCTCCGTCCTCAGCTTCCGGATGACTTCTCCGCTTAGCTTGCTTAGCGTATAATCGCCAAGCGCGCTTGCAAAAATATTGAATAATCCGCCGCCGAGCAAAATACTCAAAATGATGATAAACACTTGAAAGTCTTTGGGCGTGAAAGCCTCGTCCACCAAGTATTTCAAGCTCAAAGGAGCTGCCACCGCATAAGCGACCTCGACGAATATACTAAACAGAAATAGGCCGCTCAGAAGTTTATAGGAAAAAAATTGGCGCAGCATGGTCCGTACGAAGCTCAATGATATCGCCGCCTTCCAGTACCAATAGATTACCTCAGTTTCTATATGATGTAAACGGCACTGGAAGCGAACAGATGTGTAGAAAAGGCAGTCTCCGTCTTATGTCACAGAATCTCTTCTCTCCCCGTCTTGTATGTACAGATCGCAACAAGGAGATGGTTACTGTGAACGCATTAACATGTATTGTCGTCGGAGGCGGCTATGCCGGAATCAACGCCGTCAAGGCCATTCGGACTTCTTTGGGGGAAACCGCGAACGGAAAATCCCTTCGCTTGATTTTGATCGATAAAGAGCCCCATCATCTTCGCAAGGTGTTGATGTTTAAGCCGGCGGCGCAAGAAACGGATATCGCCCTTCCGTTGGCGAGCCTCTTTCCCGAAGGCGTTCAACTTGTCCGTGGTACGGTAACGGCAATAGAAGGAACCGAACGGAATCTGCTGTACCGGAACGAGGAAGGCGAGCAGTCGGCCTTGCGCTATGACATTCTTGTCTTGGCGGTAGGCAGTATTATTCGCCATACGGATCCTAAACAGGGCGGAATCGCTCTGACCGGCCTGGAGGCGGCGGCGGCTATCCGCCGGACTTGGCGCGACAACCTGCGGCAAGCGGTTCAAGAAAAGCGTCCGGAAAAGCGGCAGCAATTGCTCACTCTAGCTGTCGCCGGCGCGGGGATCAGCGGGATGGAGACCTCCGCGGAGCTAGCCTATGCCATGCGCAAAGAAGCCAAAAGTCTCGGCCTTGATCCGAAAGCCGTGAAAATATATCTTCTGAACTCGCAGCATGCGCTGTTCCCGGAAGGCCCGTCCAAGATGGGACGCAAGCTGGAACGCGCATTGACGGACTGCGGCGTGACCGTCCTGCATGGGCAAAAGGCTCTGCACGAGCAGGAAGGCAGGCTGACCTTGTCCGGCGGCCGCATTCTTCCGGTCGGTCTATGCGTTTGGACGCTCGGCCTGCTGCCGAATCCCATGCTGCCAAGCCTCGGTCTACCGGTAACGTCGGAAGGGCAGCTTGTCGTGGATGCCTCCTATCGCGTAGCAGGCACTTCCGGCATATACAGTATCGGGGACTGCGCTCGCATCGTAGATCCGGTCAGCGGTCAAGCCGACCGGATGACGTGCAAAGAAGCAACCGCCCAAGCCGCCAGACTGGGCAAGGTCATAGCCGCGGATTTGCAGGGAGTCGCCGCGCCTTCTCATAAAAGCTATATGGATTTCTTTTGTATCGGACTGGGGCCGCAGAGAGGAATGGTATGGACGCGGCAATGGGGGCTGAATATCATTTTGACGGGCAAGATCGGTTGGAAAATCCGGCAGCTGACATGGAACATGGCGAGCTTGATCAAATAAGAGAAAACCCGCATTAGCCTTATGAAGGGCTAAGCGGGTCTTCTTTTTCACGAGAGCTAGCCGCCCTCGCGGGCAGTATGCCGCACGTCATCGTTTTGTTTGGATAGCAATAGGTTCATCAGGATGGCGGTCAACGAGCCGGATACGATGCCGTTTTGCAGAAGCATTTTGGCGAAATCCGGCAGCTGGTCGAACATTTGCGGCAGCGTGGCCGAACCCAGGCCCACAGCGATGCTGCACGCGGCGATCAACAGATTGTCATCCTTGCGCAGATCGACTTCGGATAGAATCGAGATGCCGGAGGCCGCAACCGAACCGAACATGACGATCATAGCGCCGCCAAGCACGGCGTTAGGGATGACGGTAGTCAAGGCTGCCAGCTTCGGCAGCAAGCCCAGTATGACCATAATGCCGCCGGCGGCAAAAATGACATCCCGCGATTTCACGCGAGTCAGCGAGATCAATCCGACATTTTGGGAGAACGCCGTATAGGGAAATGCGTTGAAAATGCCGCCCAGCATGATCGCGACGCCTTCCGAACGCAGACCGTTCACGATCTGCTTCTGTTCGACCTTCTGATCCGTCGCCTTCCCGACCGCAAAGTAAACGCCGGTGGATTCCACCATACTGACCAAATTGACGATAATCATCGTAATGACGGCCGTTACGCTGATTGCGGGAGTGCCGAAATAGAAAGGCTGCGCAACGCTAACCCATGAAGCGTCGGCAACGGAAGAGAAATGAACGATGTCCATGAAATACCCGGCCAGCGTTCCGGCGGCCAGTCCGACGAGGACGGAGATGGCGCGCAAAAATCCTTTGGCCAGCCGGTTAACGGCCAATATCACGATAAGCGTGCCGAATGCGAGCAGCAAATTGCGCGGCTCGCCGAAATCCGCGCTGCCTTGACCGCCTGCCGCATTGTTCATTGCGACGGGAATCAGGGACAGCCCGATGATCGTTACGACGGAGCCAGTTACGATGGTCGGGAAAAACTTCAATATTTTACCGTACAAAGGCGCTGCCAGAACGACGAATAACCCGGACAAAATGATGGCTCCGTAAGCCGTCGCCAAATTCGATGCGGTGGCAATCGCGATAATCGGACCGACCGCCGTGAACGTACATCCCAGAATGACAGGCAGCCTGCTGCCGAAATATTTGCCGCCCCACACTTGCAGGATCGTGGCGAGTCCGCACGTAAACAAATCGGCCGCAATCAGGTACGCCATCTGCGCTTCGCTCAGCTTGAGCGCTCCCCCGACGATCAGCGGTACGATGACCGCACCCGCATACATCGCCAGCACGTGCTGGAAGCCTAACGTAAAAACCCGTTGTTTGCTTAGCATCCTATACGTTCTCCTTGAGCTGAGGAACGGCGCTCGCGTCTTCTACGAAGTGAATTTCGCCGGGCGACATCGAGGCGATCCGGGCCAAGGAATGGACGCGAACCCCCATTTCCTCCAGTAAGCCGCGGCCTTCCTGAAAGCTTTTCTCGATGACGCAGCCTACGCCCACAAGCTCCGCTCCCGCTTCCTTCACGATATTGACCAGCCCTACGAGCGCTGCGCCGGTAGCGAGGAAATCGTCCACGATCAGCACTTTATCGTTCGGCCCCAAATATTTTTGAGAAATGCTGACTTGGTAAGTCTCTTGGCGGGTAAAGGAATGTACGGGAGCCGAATACACCTGCTCGGAGAGCGTGACGGCTTTCTTTTTCTTGGCATAGACGAAAGGGATATCCAGCGCAATCCCCGTGGCCATCGCGAACTGAATGCCGCTCGCCTCGATCGTCAACACTTTGGTAACGGGCTTGCCCTCGAAAATGCGGCCGAATTCCCGCCCGATTTCCATCGCCAGCCGCGTATCCACCTGATGGTTCAAAAACGAATCCACCTTCAGCACCTTATCCGACAAAATCAATCCCTCTTGCCGTATGCGTTCCTCGAGTACTTTCATGTTCTGCCGCTCCTTCTCTGCATAAGCAAAAAGGACAAACTCCTTGAGCGGTTTCTCTCAAGTGAAGCTTGTCCCCGGGACTTTATCCCTTATGGTGTACGCGATACGACCCTTCTCCCCCGGTGCGGGGAAACGGATTCCGAGACACGCGCGCTCTCACTCATAGTCGGACAATTTACGATGGTCATCCGGTAGAAACTTATGGGCCGTATCCCCAAAATTATATGAGTCATATGAATTTACTTCTTGTAATGGTACACATTCGGCGCCGTCGTTTCAAGAGGGAAATATTATAATTCGACAAAATTCGCCACCGGCTGTGAACGGCGGTTTCGTTTAGAATGTTTTTCCCGTATCCTTACGCTTACGATTCAAACAAGTCCACTCGTTCTCTTTTCTCGTTCCTTTTAAATTGCGTGGGCGATTCCCCCATCGTTCTTGTGAAAAGAATGGTAAAATAATTCGCGTTCTCATAGCCCAAAAAGGTAGCAACTTCCCCCACTTTCATATCCGTGTTAACCAAAAGGCGTTTGGCCTCACCCATACGTCTATATAACATATAGTTAATGGGCGAATCATTGTACTTTTTCTTAAATACATGCGAGAGATAATAAGCATTCCTGTGAAAGTTATCGGCCATGTCCTTTAAGGTAACATGTCTTAAATAATTCTGGTCCAAATACTCCTTGATCTGAACAGCCAACGCGTTCGGGTCTTTTCTGCTTACCCCTAGATCCGGCTGAACCATTCGTTGGATCAACGTAATCAATGCAATAAGCAAGCTCTCGCAAATGAGCGTATGGCCTTTGCCTTGCACGACGGATTCTTCATACATGAAAGAGAAAATCCCGCTGATTTTATCCGCATATTGCTTAGTTTTTATATACGGCGTCGCACCTTCCGGAATGATACGGCGACCGCTTATCCCCGCTATTTTAACGTTAGCTACCCCGCAATAGTACATGTCCAACGGACATATGGCCGACGAGCACTCTTCATGCAGAATCCCTTGGTTATATATTAGCAAATCTCCTTGTTGGACGGCATACGGCCGCCCATCGATCTTAATCATGCCCTCTCCATTCGAAATATAAATCATTTCGCTCAAATCTTCATGCGCGTGACTCGGAAAGCTCCATTTGGGATTTCCGCTAATCTTGCCTATATAAACTAATGTAGGGGATGTTTCCATTCTTATTGTCCCCATCAGCATCACCTTTTCCCGCTGTTTACTGGATAAAACGACGAATAGGAACCCGTTCCATTATACCGCTATCCGGAGAAGCCGCTCAAACCTAGAGCAAGATATATAACATTTTGAAAGAGAAAAACCAAGATGCTTCATTGTGTTGTCGAGGTTCGTCTTTTATTATTAACCTACATTTCGAATCTTAGCGTGTGAGGAAAGGTTGACATCTGCAGCATGAGTGTAACTCAAAGCATCAAGAGGAACCAAGCAACCAAAGAAGCGTTTCCCATCTCCATCCTGTCTCTTACGGTAGGCGCTTTTGCAATCGGCATGACTGAATTTGTCATCATGGGCCTTCTGCCCAATGTGGCCGATGATTTGCATGTCAGCATTTCAACCGCAGGGCAGCTTATTACGATGTACGCTCTTGGGGTAGCCGTCGGCGCTCCCATACTGACGATTCTCACCCAGCGCATCCCGCAGAAGAGACTGCTATGTCTGCTTATGGTTCTATTTATTCTAGGCAATGGAATCTCCGTGTTCGCTCCGAATTACGCCGTCTTGATGGGGGCCCGCATCATTACGGCATTGACTCACGGGACATTTTTTGGCGTTGGGGCGGTCATCGCCGCCACTCTCGTACGCCCAAATAAACGTGCCGGGGCCGTGTCCATTATGATGGCCGGTTTAACCATTGCGAATATCGTCGGTGTTCCTCTGGGGACGTTTATAGGACAACATATGGGGTGGCGTGCTTCATTCGCCGCGATTGCCGTCATGGGGGTCGTGGCGCTGATCGGCATACTTATCTTCATTCCGCATATCCGGCAAGACAAACCGGCCGGCATAGCCCAGCAGATTAGCGCTCTGATCCGGCCTAAGCTGCTCCTATACTTGCTAATCGGAGCTCTGGGCAACGCCGGATTGTTTGCCGTATTTACTTATATTGCTCCGCTTCTCGTGCAAGTGACCGGGTTCGCCGAACATAGTGTAACTTGGATCCTGGTCTTGTTCGGCTGCGGCGTAACAATCGGCAATATCGTTGGCGGGAAGCTTGCAGACTGGAAGCTGATGCCTTCCATTCTGGGACTATATTTGGCGATATGCGTTATCCTTACCCTCTTTACCTTTACTGTGCACAATCCAGTAACTGCCGTATTGACCATTTTCCTATGGGGCGCCGCTTCCTTTGCGGTGATGCCGGGTCTGCAGGTACGAATTATGAGCCTGGCTAAGAGCGCGCCGGCACTTGCCTCTACATCCAGCCATTCAGCCGGTAATCTAGGAAATGCAGCCGGAGCCTTCATAGGCGGATGGGTCATTACGCATTTAGCCATAACCGCGCTCCCATGGGTCGGCGCTCTGCTTGTAGGGATCGGATTGATTCTAGGAGCCGCATGCTATATGGCGGAACGCAACAAAATATAGCGTTAGCATTGAACATCCAGCCCCGGCTTCGGTTAAGAAGTCGGGGCTGGATGTTGTTGTTATCAATAGCTTACTATATTTGAGAAACCATATAAAAATGAGTAAACTAGAAGTAACGAAGGAGGGGGATCAGCAATGGCCGAACAAACAACAAACATGGAAATAGGAATCAGTACGTTTTTGGAGGCGACGCCCGACCCGGTAACGGGGAAGGTCATCAGCCATGCCGAGCGGCTGCGCCATGCGGTCGAGGAGATTGTGCTGGCCGACCAGGTCGGTCTCGACGTGTATGGAATCGGCGAGCATCACCGAGCCGACTATGCAGGCACCTCGCCCGCCGTCGTACTAGCGGCTGCGGCTTCCATGACGAAGCGCATTAGGCTTACCAGCGCCGTTACCGTGCTGTCCTCGGACGACCCGGTTCGCGTGTATCAAGCGTTCTCCACCCTGGACGGCATTTCGAACGGCCGGGCCGAAATTATGGCGGGCCGCGGTTCGTTCATTGAATCGTTTCCGCTATTCGGCTACAGCCTGGACGATTATGACGAATTGTTCGAAGAGAAGCTGGAGCTGCTCCTTGCGATCCGGTCTTCCGAGAAAGTAAGCTGGCGCGGCGGCCATCGTCCCGCCATCGATAACCTTGGGGTTTATCCCCGCTCCGTTCAGACCCCGCTGCCGGTGTGGATTGCAAGCGGCGGGAATCCGGAGTCGGCTGTCCGGGCCGGCATGCTGGGCCTGCCGATCGCATTCGCCATTATCGGCGGCATGCCCGAGCGGTTCGCTCCGCTTGTCGCTCTCTATAAGCAGGCCGCCGCGCAGGCCGGACACGATCCCGACAAGCTGCAGATTGCGACGCATTCGCACGGTTTCGTCGGTGAAACCACCGAGCAGGCCGCCGATTTATTTTTCCCTTCGACGCAGGCCCAAATGAACGTCATAGGGCGCGAGCGGGGCTGGCCGGCTTACAGCCGCGATGCTTTCGATGCCGCGCGCAGCCTTCGGGGCGCTCTCTATGTCGGCGATCCCGAATTCGTCGCGGAGAAGATTTTGCTGCTGCGCAAAAATTTGGGAGTCACCCGCTTCTTCTTGCACGTGAACGTCGGCACCATGCCGCATCTTGAAGTGATGCGCGCGATCGAGCTGCTCGGCACGAGAGTCGCGCCGATCGTACGCAAGGAGATTGCCCGGCTCGAAGCCTAGGAATAGAGATGACAAATAGAAGCGTGCGATCCGGCTGCGGTCCGCACGCTTCTTTTTTGTTTACACCGGATTACGCTTTACCGCAAACGCCGTAAAAGAACATATGGACCATGCCTTCGAGAAATTTGTCCATATCCCGGCTTTGTTCGGCCATTTCCAATAGCGTTTCATACTGATTCATATACAGTTGAATAAACGCCAAAACGGTCTCGATGGAGACGTCTTCCGATATCTCGCCGCTGATTTTCCCTTCCTCTATGATCCGAACGGTCAAAGGGATCGCTTTCTCCTTATACTGCCCTTCGATATAACGGGTAAGTTCATGGTCATCGATCAATAACTCTTTGATTAAACCGGGTGGGAACTCCCTATACTGTTCTTTCTCCCGAAAGAGGATATACTCGATTTTTTCCTTAAGCGTATGGTCTCCGTTCATATATTCCTCGAAATCGCGGATGGCATTGTCCGTGTAGTTGATAAACACTTCGCGGAGCAGAACCTCTTTGCTTCCGAAATAATTATAGATCGTCACTTGCGAAACGTTAGCCGCCTTGGAAATATCGGCGATCCGAATCCTTTTGGGCCCCGATGTTCGCAGGATGTCCAAGGTGGTTTTCATAATTTTCTCTTTAATCAGCTGGGCCCTTTTCTCAAAACCGTTCATCACCTTCACCCTAACTTCATAGATATGATATAACTTATGAAATTTAATTATAAAAATATTTCATAAAATTATTGACGAGACGACTAATCAAGCATAGTATAACATATGAAATATATTAATAAAAATATTTCATTTCTTCATTTCTGGAGGTGCCTTGATGTTAACCGTTCAACATTTGACGAAGACATTTTCGAACGGGAAAGGAATTTTCGACGTATCCTTTTCGGTTCAGAAAGGCGAGGTTTTCGGTTTTTTGGGACCGAACGGGGCGGGCAAGTCTACGACGATCCGGCATATTATGGGCTTCATGAAGCCGGACAAAGGTTCCGTAACCGTGAACGGGCTGGATACCTGGAAGGATCAAGGAAGCATGCAAGCCTGCATCGGGTACCTGCCGGGAGAAATATCGTTTATCGAAGGGATGACGGGCAAGACGTTCCTCGATTTCATGGCCGACATGCAGGGAATGAAAGACCTGTCCAAGCGGGCCCGCTTGATCGATCGGCTGCAATTCGACGTTCATACGCCTATCCGCAAAATGTCCAAAGGCATGAAGCAAAAAGTAGGGATCGTGGCGGCGTTCATGCATGATCCCGATGTGCTGATTTTGGATGAACCGACATCAGGGCTCGACCCGCTTATGCAGAAGGTGTTTATTGAGATCGTACTGGAGGAAAAGGCCCGGGGGAAGACGTTCCTCATGTCGTCGCACAGCTTTCCCGAAATCGAGCGAACCTGCGACCGGGCGGCGATTATCAAGGACGGCGTCATCATTGCCGTTAAGGACATTCACGAGCTGCAGTCCATGCAGCGGAAGCTGTTTGAAGTCACTTTCGAGGATCGGGCCGCGGCGCAAGCCTTCCTGCATGCCGGTTTGCTGGTCGAATCGCAGGACGGGAATCGGGTGAGGGTCGCCGTTCAGGGCAATTACGATAAGTTCGTAGAAGAGACGGCCAAATACAAGGTGCGCAATATCGATATTTTTACCCAGAACCTGGAAGATATCTTCATGAACTATTATGACCGGAAGGGGACGATGAAATGAATGTCACCTTATACAAACAGATGATGAAAGTGAATATGAAAGGCTTCATGAACTACGCCTTCGGGTCTGCGTTCTATATCCTTCTCATGTTCTGGCTATACCCCGGTATCGCCAAAAACGCTAAAGCCATCGACGAGCTGGTCCAATCCATGCCGGCAGGAGTCGGGAGAGCTTTCAGCCTTAACGGCTTCGATAGTGCCGAAGCATTCATTTCGGGGGAATACTACGGATTGATTCTCGTTCTGATCCTCGCGATCGTCTGCGTCCAGTTGGCGACTCAGCTAATGGCCAAATTGGTGGACCAAGGCTCGATGGCCTACTTGTTGTCCACCCCGACGACAAGAGGGAAAGTCGCTTTCACGCAGGCCGCCGTTCTGGCGTCCGGCCTCTTCCTGATCCTAGCGGTCACGACCGCAGCCGGGTTCGCCGGAAGCGCATGGTTTCTGGGCGATGACTATGCATTCGATCCCTCGGCGTTTCTTCAGATGAATGCAGCGGCGTTCTTGCTCTTCTTTGCCGTCGGCGGCATCGCCTTCCTGGTGTCCGCTCTGTCCAATGACGAGAAGAAGGCGATCGGCATTTCCGGATTGATTACGTTCGCGTTCTTCAGCTTGGATCTGATCGGCAAGTTCAGCGAAAAGATCGAGTGGGTTCGAAACCTCACCATCTTTTCCTTATATAAGCCCGGCGACATTGTAAACGGCAGTGCGGATCTGGCTGCACCTTTCATCATTTTGACCGCCATCGGATTCGTTTCGTTCGGCCTGGCCATCGTACTGTTCCGGAGACGCGATTTGCCTTTGTAGCGCTCATTGGAACAAAATAAACCCTGCTCTCTTCGTCAAAGAAGAAAGCAGGGTTTTTGCACATTGTAAATAAAACTTAAAGACCCAGCACACGCCTCTCCTCATCCGTAAACATTCTCGAGCGAGTCAGAAAACGCCGGCCCTCCGGTCCCTCAAGCGAGAACATCCCGCCTCTGCCGGGCACCACGTCGATGATAAGCTGCGTATATTTCCAATAATCGTATTGAGCCTTGCTCATATAAAAGGGTGCGCCGCCTATGTCCCCCAGCCATACGTCGCTGTCGCCGATCAGAAACTCCCCTTGCGCGTAACACATCGGAGAGCTGCCGTCACAGCAGCCGCCGGATTGATGGAACATGACAGGGCCAAACTTGGCCTTTACGGTCTCGATCAACTCAAGAGCGGCATCGGTAGCGACAACCTTGCGCACTTCCGTCGTCATCGTTCGTCTCGTTTAGAAGAAGCCCAGGGCATCTGGACTGTAGCTGACGAGCAAATTTTTCGTTTGCTGGTAGTGCGCGAGCATCATTTTGTGATTTTCGCGGCCGATGCCCGAAGTCTTATAGCCGCCGAAGGCCGCATGAGCGGGATAAGCATGGTAGCAGTTCGTCCATACCCGCCCTGCTTGTATGCCGCGCCCCATCCGGTAAGCCGTGTTCATATCGCGCGTCCATAAGCCGGAGCCAAGCCCATAGAGCGTGTCATTGGCGATTGCCAGCGCTTCCTCCTGATCCTTGAACGTCGTAACGGCGACGACCGGTCCGAAAATCTCCTCCTGGAAAATTCTCATCTTGTTATGTCCCTTTAGAACCGTAGGCTGGATATAATAGCCGTCCGAAATATCCCCTTCCAGCGCCGCTCTATTTCCGCCAATCAGACACTCTGCGCCTTCCTGTGCACCGATGCTGATGTAGCTCATAATTTTCTCGACCTGTTCGGTAGAAGCCTGGGCTCCGATCATCGTTTCCGTATCGAGAGGGTTGCCCTGCTTGATCGCGGAGACCCGCTTCAAGGCCCGTTCCATAAATTGATCATAAATCGATTCCTGAATTAACGCGCGGGACGGGCATGTACAGACTTCCCCCTGGTTGAGGGCGAACATCGCAAAGCCTTCGAGCGCTTTATTGAAGAAGGCGTCATCGCGCGCGATCACATCCTCGAAGAAAAGGTTCGGCGACTTGCCGCCCAGCTCCAAGGTGACCGGTATCAGATTTTGCGACGCATATTGCATAATCAAGCGGCCCGTCGTCGTCTCGCCGGTAAAGGCGATTTTGGAAATCCGGCTGCTCGAGGCAAGCGGCTTGCCGGCTTCCAGTCCGAAGCCGTTGACGATATTGATGACGCCCGGCGGCAGCAAATCTTGAATGAGCTCCATCAGCACCAATATGGATGCCGGCGTTTGCTCGGCGGGCTTCAGGACGACCGCATTTCCGGCGGCAAGCGCGGGAGCCAGCTTCCAGGTGGCCATTAGCAGCGGAAAATTCCACGGTATAATTTGCCCGACGACGCCCAGCGGCTCATTAAAATGATAAGCCACCATATTGTCGTCCAGCTGGCTGAGAGAGCCCTCTTGGGCACGAATGCATCCTGCAAAGTAGCGGAAATGATCGATCGCCAGCGGCAGGTCGGCTGCGAGCGTTTCCCGAACCGGCTTGCCGTTATCCCAGGTTTCCGCAACCGCCAGCATTTCCAAGTTCGCTTCCATTCGGTCGGCGATTTTATTCAAAATGACGGCACGCTCTGCAACCGGCGTGCGGCCCCACGCGTCCTTCGCAGCATGCGCCGCATCCAAAGCCAGCTCGATATCCTCTGAGGTGGAACGCGGAACCTCGCAAAATACGCGGTTATTTACAGGCGACGGATTGTCGAAGTATTGGCCCTTAACAGGCGCAACCCACTGTCCTCCGATAAAGTTTTCGTACCGTTTTGCAAACGTAACCTTTGATCCGTTTTGTCCAGGTTGTGCATAAATCATTTCGCTCAGCCTCCTTAAAATGGATTACGGTATATAGATAAGCAAGAACCGTGCCAACGGATGGAATACCGTCAAATCAGCCTTTTACATAAGTACGATATCTATGCTGTTTCACTCTGATACAAGCGAAGTGTTCCATTTCGGAACATTCTTTCTTGCAGCTCTCCATTAGTAAAACAACTATGGTATGATCGGATTAGGATACCGATTGGGAGGTGTATATTTTGCTATCAGTGGAACATAACTTTCTATCAGAAGCGGCGGCATCTTCTTGGAAGCGCTGTCACGATTTTGGTTTAAAGCCGACTGACCCCATTGACGATGACATCTTAAGCGGAAGCCGTATTCAACCTCTACTAAAGCAGAATGAGCAAACTATACATTACGCGGAGCAAATTTTTGAACACATGCATGCCGGCATCAAACAATCCGGCCAGATGGCGCTGTTGATCGATTCGGAGGGCACCATCATTCACACGTCCGGCGATCCGGATTTCTCCCGGCGGGCGGTAGCGGTTCAGCTGCAAGTAGGCGCCAATTGGGCCGAGAGAAGAAAGGGCACGAATGCAATCGGGGTCACTCTCACGGAGAAGAAGCCCGTACGCGTGCATGCCGAAGAGCATTATTTTAGCTCCAACCACTTCTTGACCTGCGCCTCCGCCCCCGTCTTCAATTCGACAGGAGAGCTGATCGGCGTCATCAATATTAGCGGCAAGCAGGAGCATTACCACGCCTATACGTTCACGCTCGCTTGTATGGCCGCCCTATCCCTGCAGAACAAAATGCTGCTGGAGGAGTCCAAAAAGGAGCATCTCGTTACCCTAAGGGAGCTCGACCACCGCTCGCAAAATCATCCGTTGCCGCTAATCTCCCTTAGTCGGGATAACCGCATCCTTCGCGCCAACCATGCGGCGATCCGTATGGTCGGAAGCGACGCAATCGGCAAGGAGCTTACGAAGCTCGAGGGATTTTCGGTCGAAACGATTCATAATGAACATCAGAAGCTGTGGCAATCCGTCTCCATTCGGAAGCAGGCGGCAAACGCGCCTCGCTTGTATTCGTTCAAGGATATCGTCGGTACCTGTCCGGTGATCCTGCAGAAGAAGGAGCTGGCCCAGAAGGCGGCAGCGACCGACTTTCCCGTCTTACTACTGGGTGAAAGCGGCGTGGGGAAGGAATTGTTCGCACAATCGATTCATACCGCAAGCGCCCGGTCCGCCGAGCCGTTCATCGCACTGAATTGCAGCGCCATTCCGGACAGCCTGATCGAGAGCGAATTGTTCGGGTACGCTCGCGGGGCCTTCACCGGGGCGAACAAGGACGGAAATGCCGGAAAATTCGAAGCCGCGCACAAAGGCACTATTTTTCTGGACGAGATAGGCGATATGCCTCTTCGCGCGCAGGCTGCTTTATTAAGGGTGCTTCAGGAAAGCATTATTACCCCGGTGGGCAGCACGAAAAGCAAAACGATTGATATAAGAGTCATCGCGGCAACGAATAAGAACCTCGCTGCGGAGGTGCAGGCCGGCCGATTCCGCGCCGATCTGTATTACCGGCTGAAGGGCATACACATTACGCTGCCGGCTTTGCGGGAGAGAAGCGATATTTTGACGGTAGCCGTTCATCTGCTACGGAAGCATACTTCGCCGTGCCCGCCGCTGACGGAAGCCGCGCAGAATAAGCTGTTGGCCTACAGTTGGCCGGGCAACATCAGAGAGCTTAACGGCATTCTTATGCAAGCGGTATTCCTGGCCGGCGAACAGCCGATTGACGCGGAGCATTTGTCGTTCGAAGAAAGTGAGGTTATGAAGGCGGAATCCGGCGAAGATCGTCAACTGACTTTGATTGACGCGGAAATTATGGCGATCAAGAAAGCGCTGAAGGCGTCGGGATGGAACCTTAGCAAAGCTGCAGGACAACTGAGGATCGGAAGAACGACTTTATACCGGAAAATCGAGGAGTATGGCATAACGTTATTTTAGAGTAGCAGGAAGCGGACGCAGGTGATTCCCGGAGGACTACGCATGCTTTCGCAGTCCTTTATGGTTGTGAAAAAACGGTTGTGCAGGAGCTATATCTGCACAACCGTTTTGGC
Source organism: Paenibacillus litoralis (assembly GCF_046244365.1). Taxonomy (NCBI): domain Bacteria; kingdom Bacillati; phylum Bacillota; class Bacilli; order Caryophanales; family Paenibacillaceae; genus Paenibacillus; species Paenibacillus litoralis. The sequence continues at coordinate 8,658,029 of NZ_CP176395.1, forward strand.
TTTGGGGTCGGTTTTTCGAGGTGCCAACCTAGGAGACCAATCCCGCCAGCACCTCGCCCATCCGGTCGAAGTTCTGCTCATTCGCTTCAACGCAGTACGTCTTGGCTTGTTCGAAGTCCGCCGCATTCTTGAATTGCTGACGAAAGATGACCCTGGTACGGCCGTCCAGGTTCTCGAAGGTAGCCGTTACCCGAAACTCGTGGTCGAATAGATGATCAAGCACGATCCGCTCCTGCGGCACGATTTCGGCAAAAACGATATGGTTGGGGTAATCCACGCCATTCGGTCCGTGCATGGTGAACCGCCACGTGCCTCCCGGCCTTATATCAAACTCGTGAAACGTATTCGTGAAGCCTTGCGGCCCCCACCACCGGGCTAACAAATCGGGGGTTGTCCAGGCTTGAAACACGAGCTCCCGCGGGATATCGAACTCGCGTGAAGTGATAATTTCATTTTCACCCGTTGCGGCTGTCATGCTCCTACCTCCCCTCTACCGCCTTGCCCAGCGCATCCAGCAGTTCATTCGTGCCATGTTCCCGTATTTCCGGCGTGTCGTGTCCGTCAAAGAACGCGCCCTGCTCCGTGAAGATCAGCTTCGTGCCGCCCTCCACCGCGATAAGTTCGACCGTTGTGATCGAGACGGAGATGCGCGTGCCGTCCGAATCCAGGGTATACGTATAGACAATGCGCTGCTCTGGAACGAGCTCCTGGTAGCTGGCATCGAAGGTAAAGACCGGCCCTTCCGGCGGCCCGCCGCTGCTGTACTCGCGCCCGCCGACCCGGAATTCGAAGATGTCGGCCTTCGAGAACCACTTGGCTTTGGCAATCGGGTCGGCCCAGGCGTGATAAACCCGCTCCGGCGCAGCGGCATAGGTCCGCTCGACGACGAAGGTGGCATGCTTGACGAATCGTTCGTTCATTGATTTTCCTCCTTAGGTTTCGGTGTTCCGCTCTCATCGGCCAGAAAGTCTCCCAACAAGTCCAAATGTCGCACCCAACTCATTTGCCGCTCAATGACGGGCTTCTCGAACCCCATTTTCATCGCTTGCAGGAGTTCGGTAAAATCTTCAACCGTCACTTGCGCCTTCCCCTGCATAAGCTTGGACACGTGTCCGAGCTGCTCCAATAACTTCTGCTGCATCCTGATCTGCTCCTTGACTCGGCCTATCTGCAGGTTGACGATCTCAAGCGGACTGATTTGCCCGCCGGCCAAGACCGACTTAATCTCCTCCAGAGATAAGCCCAGCTCCTTAAGCGATAAAATCTGGTGCAAGCGCGACAAATCCCATTCGCTGTACAACCTGTGGCCGGACTCCGTCTGGCCGGACGGAGAGAACAAGCCGATTTGATCGTAAAAGCGCAAGGTTCGTACGGTAAGCCCCGTCAGTTTGGCGAGCTCCCCGACCTTCCAAAGTCTCTTCATAACCATCTCCGCTCTTTGACGCTAGCTAAGTACCGGTAGCTTTATTATAAAACCTTACGTTACGTAAGGTGCAAGTAAAATCGTAACATTTTGCCGCGAAATTTTTAGGCGTAGTTCGGGTTATTTTTTGTAAACTTAGAGGAGCAACGAATAAAGGAATAACGCGATTTAAGTCGAATCTACTTTGCATGATGATGCCAATAAAAAATAAAACCGCCCTAATAAATTTAGTCATAATTATATTATTTCTCGGCTTGCTCCTCTGCCTGCGGCTGGCGTGGTCCGAAACGTTTTCTACATCGGGATCCCCTCGAGCGGTCAGCGGCGTATTCGACATGCGCGGTTTGGACTTGGATAAGTCTCCCTCATTCTTTCTGGACGGTCAATGGCAATTCTACCCTGATGAATTCCTTTCCCGTCGGGATATGCAGCCGAAGGAAAACCAATACCGCCATATTCAGGTTCCGGGGGATTGGGGAAGCGTACTGATGAAGGATTCGGGGTCCTCGTACGGGTATGGGACGTACCGGCTGCGCATTCTAATCGATCCGCTGAAGCACCCGGTCACATTCTGGCTTCAAGGCATTCAGGCTTCATCGGAAGTGGAAATAAACGGGGTTGTCACTGGCGGTATCGGCAAGCCTGCCACGAACGCTAATGAATATACACCCCATAACGTGTCTTATACAGCTTCCTACTCTGCAGAAGGGACAACGGAGATTGAACTGCTTATTCGGGCAGCCAACTTCGACGATCCTTACAACGGCGGTCTCCTACGCTCCATTCGCTTTGGCTCTCAGGCGGCAATCGACTACGCGCGCTGGTACTCTATCGGTTTTCAACTGGTAACGTTTATTATTTTGCTGCTTCATGGGTTGTATGCCTTTATCCTATACTTATTCAATCGTCAAGAACGGGCTTTGCTGGTTATGGGGCTGTTAACGATGACGGTCGGCATAGCGGTTTTGATCGGTCATGACAACGTCCTCTTGTTATGGCTGCCGATCAATTATACATGGGCGATAAAGATCAGATTGATTCTCCTCCTGTGGCAGAACCTTTTTATTCTTCTGTTATACAGAAGGTTCGCATCGTCGCCTCCACGAAATGTATGGCTACGGGTGTACACGGCGGTACTTGTTTCCCTATCGGGGCTCTTGCTGGCCGCACCCGCTTCATTCGCAAACGGCGTGATCGATTTAAAAATATTTCTTACCCTCTATTTGATTCCGTTCGCTTGGTTCATTTATTTAGTCGGGACAATGATCTTCAAGAAGCAGGCCGACAAGGATGTCGTCTTCTTGCTGCTTACCGCCGCAGGCATAATATCCAACTTGTTATGGAGCATAGTGGAGTCTGGTATAGACGTGACCACCGTTTATTATCCGATCGATATCATTGCGGCTTTGATAGGCTTCTCCACATATTGGTTTAAGAAATACTTCCGTCATTCCAAGGAAAACACCAAGCTAAACGAACAACTGCAGAGGGCCGATAAGCTCAAGGACCAATTTCTCGCCAATACGTCGCACGAACTTCGAACGCCGCTGCACGGCATTATGAACATCGCTCAGACCGTTGTAACCAAAGAGAAGGAGAAAATGAACGAGAAAAGCGTTAAGGACATGGAGCTGCTTGTCACAATAAGCCGACGCATGTCGCATATGCTTGGCGATCTTCTCGATGTTGCGCGTCTCCAGGAGCAGCGCATTGAGCTGCAGCAAGAGCCCTTGCAGGTTCAATCGATCGTTCCCGGCATAATCGCTATGCTAAGATTTATGATAGATAGCAAACCTATTCAACTAAGCATGGATATTGCGGAATCGATGCCGCCGGTAATGGCTGACGAAAAGAGACTTGTGCAAATTCTGTATAACTTATTGCATAACGCCCTTAAATACACGGAAGAAGGAACCATCTCCGTTTCTGCGGAGACTCGGGACGGACGTGCCGTCATCCATGTTTCCGACACCGGTGTGGGCATGAATGAGGAAACGCAAACGCGAGTTTTTCTCCCTTATGAGCAAGGGGCTTATGGGGTAAGCGATGGGAGAGGAATCGGACTTGGCTTAAGCATTTGCAAGCAGCTGGTAGAGCTGCATGGAGGCGAACTGACCGTTCGCTCCGAGCTGGGGAAGGGCTCCGTCTTCAGCTTTGGACTTCCGTTAGCTAACGTATCGAATCTCCCATTGTCGCAACGCCCGCTTCATCTTCACCAGATAACGGACGGAACTGAAAATGGGACCGCCGGGTTAATCTTTCCGGATACCGCGTTCGGCGAATTGGCGGCCTCCGTACTGATCCCGCCGCTTCTGAACGATGAGAAGGTGAACATTCTTGCCGTCGATGACGACCCCGTCAATCTGAATGTGCTCGTTGGAATCCTTTCGACGGAGCCGTATACCGTCACAACCGTTCATTCCGCTCGCGAAGTGTTGGAATTGCTCGGCACCCAGCAATGGGATCTGCTGATTGCCGATGTCATGATGCCGCATATGTCCGGCTACGAATTAACGCAGAGAGTGAGGGAGCATTACTCCATATCCGAGCTCCCGGTTCTGCTGTTGACCGCGCGCAGCCAGCCTGCCGACATCTATACCGGATTCTTGTCGGGAGCGAGCGATTATGTGACCAAGCCAGTAGACGCTCTGGAACTCAAATACCGAATCCGGGCGTTGACTACGATGAAGCAATCCATAAATGAACGTTTACGCATGGAGGCCGCCTATCTGCAGGCGCAAATTCATCCTCATTTTCTATTCAACACGCTCAATTCCATTATGGCGTTGAGCGATATCGATACGGAGAAGATGCGTAAGCTGGGCGATGCTTTTGCGTCCTTTTTGCGGATTAGCTTTGATTTTCTGAATACGGGGCAACTGGTAGAGCTATCCCATGAATTGCAGCTTGCCGAAGCCTATTTGTACATCGAACAAGAGCGGTTTGAGGACAGGTTGTCCGTCGTATGGGAAGTTGAATCCGATACCAGCTTGCTTCTTCCCCCTCTTACGATCCAGCCGCTGGTTGAAAATGCCGTCAAGCACGGCCTCCTTAGCCGGAACAAAGGCGGTACGGTTCATATTCGGGTTACTCGTCAAGAAAGCTTCACGCTTATTGAAGTAAAGGATAATGGCAAGGGCATGGAACACGAAAAAGTGATTCAACTGCTGAGTCCGACCATGAAGGGGAAGGGCGGCATCGGACTTTCCAATACGAATCGGCGATTGATGCAATTGTACGGACAAGGCTTGTCTATTATTAGTTCGCCCAATGAAGGAACAACCGTGTTGTTTGCCATTCCGAATAATCAACATACAGGGCAGCTATAATTCGATTGCAGAGCTTCAACAACGGGAAGGGGAATTGCCGAAGTTTAGGCGGGCATAGAGCTGCCGCTGTTCAAAACTTTTGACGCCGGCCACAGCACCCTTCCGAATAAAATGCCCAGTAGGCCGATCACGGTAATCACAATGCCGAAATTCAGGAAGGTACGAGCAGGACCGGTGACTTGTACCAGAAGTCCCCCAAGCAGCGGTGCTCCAATCATCACAATCCCCAGGACTGTGCTCTGAATCCCGAACACGCGACCGGTCATATGCGGAGGCGTTTCTTTTTGCAGACAATAGTTGAAGGTGACCATGAACATACCGTTGCCGATGCCCAGCACGAACCCCAGTACCAGTACGGGAAGCGCGGAAACCCCGTTGGGGAGCAGTCCTAGCCCCCCAACGGATACGCCGATCAGCGCATAACCGCTTCCAAACTTCCAGCCGTAACCCGTTGCGTTTTTCATTTTGTTCATCGCTACAATGATGAGTATGGCACCAGCACCAGATGCCGCCACCATCCAGCCAAGCAAAGATTCCTGATCCGGCGCAACCGCCCGGAAGAGGCTGGTGAACTGGAAGTCGATCATCTGGATTGCGAGTGTCCCGGTTAACCCGAACAGCATGGTGATGAGCAGCAGTCGGCTGTGCAGGATGAAGCTCCAGCCTTCTTTCCACAAGGTACGCAGAGGAACCCTTTGCTCAGTCGCAGGCACGGATAGATGCTCCCCCTCCCCCGCATTCCTGCCTCCTCCCGCTTCTGCATTCTTGACGGTAAGCAGCAGCAAATAAGAGCCCGCCCTGAAGCAGGCGCACATCAAAATGCACCACTGCGGCGATAGGAGGGACAAAGCGAACCCGCCTAATAAAGGGCCGGCGATTTTGGATCCCTGGTTCACGATTCCGTTGAGCGAGGTAGCCTGAAGCAGCTGATCCTCCCTGACTATGTTGCGTGTCAACGACTGCTGTGCGGGCACATTTAACGTAGAGATAGCCGCACGCAGCATAAGCAAAGGAAGCAGCCAGAACATATTCGGAGCCAATAACACCAGCAAAGTCAGGACTGCCGTGAGCAGATCGCAAATACGCATCAGCTTCAACTTGTTCAACCGGTCGGCAGCGACACCTGCAACCGAACCGAGCAGGATACTGGGAAGGGCGTTGGCGACCGGAATCAGGGCCAGCATCAGCGGACCGGCCTGCCAGCGATACCCTACAAGCACCTGGATAGCCAATGTATCGAACCAATCGCCAAAGGTTGCTGCGGTATAGGCGCTATATATGCGCATGTATACTTTGTTACGAAGCAGGCTTGCTCCTGCGCGTTGCGAAGCTGTCATTACTCATTCCTCCAAATCACAGTAAGATCGATAGGGCATGATAGTACTGTAGCTGAGAAATGTCAGAGAATGATCAGAGCATGATCAGAAAGGGCCCAGCTCGTTCAGCATTATAGCTTCCAGCGGCCCTAACAGCTTTTTGAGGCCAATCCGCTCCTGTATTTCTTCAAAAATAGCTGTGTATTTTTGCTGCAATTCTTTCTTCGGAGGAAATATGCTGCAATAATGATTAATCCGGTGCAGGGCATACAGCCGCATCGGCACAAAACCGGACCTTTCCATGACTTGGAGCCCCTCGTCCAGGAGATTCTCCGCTTCGCGCCATGCCTGACGCCGCAACGCCCAAAGTCCCTTAACTACCTTGTAGCTGCCGATCTCACGCAGAAAAGGCTTGGTGGCCAAAATCCCGGTTTCAATAGCTTCCGCCATCTTCTCCAGCTCGTGCTCCTCCGCCCCTGCAACCAGGTGCACAAACATCTCCGTAATGGCCGTTTGGGGGATGAAATTCTCATATTTCGGTTCGGCGATCACGGTGTGGCTCACCTTCAAGCGTTCTAGCGCTTTATCAGGCTGTCCTGCCAGCGTATAAAAATCAAGAATGTTCAGAATCTCCATTTCTCTGTGCTGCGCGGGTGACAACAGCTTCTTCTCAAGCACTTGCTCGCAAAGTGCCAGCTTCTGCTTAGGGTTCCCCGTGAAAATGTAGAACAACAGCAGCGAATAGAAGCGTTCTTTCAGTGGAACCTCGCCCGTATTTAGCAGCCATTCCAGATCTCCTTGCACAAAACGCACATAGACGGAATAGAACGGGTCCAGCTCATATCCAAGCACATCCTGTTGGCGTGCGAGAGTCAGCATCGAGCGGCCCTGGCCGTATTGCTGGTATTTCTCGAATACATCCCGCATAGTCTCATGCAGTTCCTGGTCCTGGGTGGAGGGGTTCGCTTCCCCAGCGTTTTTTGGGTTCTGTACAGCCAGGCTATAGCCAACTCCCCGAACCGCCTTAAACTCCAGGCCTGCAAAAGGGTCCAGCTTCTTACGCAGCCTGTATATATGGTCATCCACCGTCCGCTCAACCGGGTATTCCAGCGGCCATACTTTATCCAGTAGCTGTTCCCGGGTGAATGTGCGACCTGCGTTGCGGTAGAGAAATTGCAAAAGAGCGAACTCCTTGGGCAGTAGCACTACCGTTATGCCTTCGGCAGTCACTTTATATTCACTTGGTTGTAATTCCAGTTGCATTCAGGTACCCCTTCTTTCCCATGGACCAGCTTCATGACCTGAGTATACCAGCCAACCTTCGCTGCAGCCATCGATGCGTCAGGGATATGCAGGAGAGATAGAAATAAAGGCAGGCAGCCGATCTCTCGGCGCCCTGCCTTTGGGTATGGGATCGCTATTATAAATCCCTCCAAACATAAAATCCAAGCCACTCGTTTTGAAACACGTCCTTGCCTTCAAGATTGTTTAGCGGGCCGAAGCCAAGCTCGAAATCTTTACTGGTTTCAAAACGATCCGCTGGCAGCAATATGACCGACATTTTTTCCACGCTTTCACCCGGTTTCAACTCGTCCTTCACCTTGGGCGCCAGTCCGCTTGTAGCCTGTGCGCTGGCATCGGTCAGTTGCAGCGTCACTTTTAAACTGTTTACATGGACGGTTTGGGCCGACTCATTCCGGATTCGGTATAATTGATCTCCGCTACCCGAACCGTCGGTCGTATGCCCTACGAATTTGTTGTCAAAAAACGTACCGTCTTTATTGAAACTATACGTTTGGGAGATAGCCTCCGCTGCCTTGCGGGCTGGTGGAATAACTGCTGGACACATATTTGCCTTCAAGCTTCATCACTTGATTTAAGTCAATGACCAGTCATGCTCCCTTCTCGTCCGGCATTCATGCCCGTTCTATACATTTTTTCTGCTTCAATAGGACTTTCCTTTGCCGTCATATGGTGCGGAATTACCCGGCAAACTTGAACCGGCCCGCCGAATACGGCCGACCTATACTTTTCCACATGCTGTTTGGACAAGGGGCGGTTATAGTAACCGGGTACATATTTATTGATCATTTCCTGAAGTACATGGGTGGCTTCATCCAGATCTGTGATCGGTTCCGCTTGTCCAAATATCATTACGCTCATATAAGCCGTATCCGTTTTGGCAGGTACCGGATCCGTAATGGTTCCGTATTCCTCACATACCGTAAAACATACCTCCGGATTATCCTTCATGACCTGATTACGTCTTCCATCTCCAGCTCCATGAAAATAGAGCTTCCCCTCCGTCCATACGTAATTGAGCGGTACAACATAGGGCAGATTCCCATCAGCCAACCCGAGATATCCAATTCTCGCATGGTGAAGGAAACTTTCAATTTTCTCCTGATCCTGGCATTCCCTGATCTTGTAACGAACCGAATCCATTTCAAAATCTCTCCTTCACTCATAAGATATTCGTCCACTCCAATTGTCTTAACTCCGTTATTCTTCTAGAGTGCAACAACGGCCAGATTGCCAATACCAGCGTTATTACGGTAGTATATCAGTCAATGGATTGTGTTTACACATCCAAACATATCAGTTATGAACAATCCATAATTAATAGTATAGGGTTGGAGCTTCTATTGGAGGTGTGCGCAATGATGAAAGTAAATCGTAAAGATAAAAGACCGATCTGGATGCAATTGCTTGATCAAGCGATTTATAATATTAAAAGCGGAATTTGGCCACCGGGAGAATTGCTGATTCCTTCCCGTGAACTCGCTCACCTGATAGGCGTCTCTCGCTCAACTATACAGATCGTCTATGAGGAATTGCTAAGTCGAGGCTATACGGTTACATCTCGTCGAGGAGGAACGCGAGTTAGCGAATGGAATCAAGTCACCGGCTCAACGAAGGAAACGATCACATATGGCCCCATCCCCCCTTCGCTTCCCTTGTTGAACTCGGCGGTTGATCAATTGCATGACTGGTTCAGAGGCAAAGAACATCGAGAAGTGGATATTGATTTTAGTCCCCATGAACCCTATTTGGATGATCAATTTCAAAAGAACTGGCGACAATCGTTTCTCCACGCATCCGCTGCAATGGATTTATCAAGCTGGGCTTACGGTAATCCCTATGGTTTTACGCCATTATGCGAGGAAATTCAGCGTTATTTATCACTTGAACGAGGTATCCATGTCCAAACCAATCAGATACTGTTGACCTCAGGAGCTCAGCACAGCATTGACTTAATCGCACAATCGCTTTTATCTGATGGGGACACCGTTTCTGTAGAAGATCCCGGTTTCCCAGCTTCCTGGATGGCCCTGAAGTATCGGCGTATGAATGTGGTCTCCGTCCCCGTTGATGAGTATGGTCTTGTGGTTGAGCGTATTCACCCGCATTCCAAACTGACCTTTGTGACCCCTTCGCACCAGTGCGCGGTCGGGGTCGTTATGTCCGAACCTCGCAGGCAACAATTGCTGCATAAGGCCGTTCAGGAGCAATTTTGGATCATTGAGGACGATTATGATAGCGAATTCCGCTATCGCGGGGAGCCGCTCCCAACGCTGATTAGCCAGGAACCTAATAACACCTTGTACCTCATGAGTTTTTCTAAAATGATTGCCCCAGGCATTCGTATTTCGGCAATCGTTGGATCCGTCGAGGCAATTGCTCAACTAGCCAGAGTACAGGAGCTGACTTACCGTCATCTTCCGATTATGGATCAGCTAACCCTAACCCACTTCATCAAGAATGGGCATTTTATGCGCCATATGAGAAGAGTCAGAAATGTGTACCGACGAAGACACGAAGCCATGACAAAAGCTATTATGGCTAGCGGTTTGGGGGAGCGTTTCACACTAAGCGGAGTAGAAACGGGATTGCATATGTTACTTGAAGCTGAGGAGTCGTACGACGAAGAAGCCGTGACATCGTTAGCCCTTCAAAAGGGAATACGTGTGTACCCTCTTGGACCGTATTGTTTGGAAAGCAAACGAAAGGGATGGGTATTGGGGTTTGCAAAAGTAGATGAAGCATCGATTGAGCAGGGGATTCATCGTCTTGCGGGGTTGATTTAACTTATAATCAGACTGGAGGGAATGTAATTGGAAGAACGCAAATCAACATATAACTTCCAAAATGTTAGTATTGGGGCAGAAGCAGAATCCTTACGCTTAAAAGAACAAGCGTCGATGGGTTGGGAAAAAGAATACCGCACCCTGAAGTGGTTTGGACTAGAAGATGGGATGAAGGTATTGGAAGTTGGAAGTGGCCCTGGATTTGTTACTGAAAAACTACTGGCGGCATTACCAAAGAGTCAAATTACCGCATTGGATGTGGATGATGTCCTGCTTGAAAAGGCTAAGCAGATGCTAAGTCATATCCCTGAATCAAGACTTACCTTTATTAAAGCATCGGTTTATAATACGGAATTACCCGACAATCATTATGACTTTGTTATTGCACGATTAATATTTCTTCATCTACATGACCCCTTGCAAGCTGCAGAAGAAATTAGCCGTGTCTTAAAACCGGGCGGAAAGCTCATTATTATTGATATCGATGATGGAGTATTTGGTGCTATTCAACCTGAACTAGTCGTATTGCCGTCGATATTGAAAAAACTGTCACAACTACAAGCTTCAAAAGGAGGGAACAGACATATTGGAAGAAGCTTGCCACGGATATTATCCAATTCAGGCTTTACAGACGTGGATATGGAGGCAATCGTCCAACATAGCGATTTACATAGTATCGAGGGATTCAAACGACAATTTGATATAAACCGTTTTTCTGGATTCTATAAGAATGGAACTATTACCCAATACGAATTTGAGGAACTAAATAAATCCTATGACAATTTTGTTAGTTCTCCCGAAGCTCATGCCATGATGGTATTTTTTATGGCGTGTGGGACAAAGCCTTTATAAACATGCCCGAATAGAGGAAGGAACAGCAAAGTTCCGACCTGAACAAGCCGTTCCCCAACCGAAGGACGTAAGTTTAAGAACAAAGCAATCGGATACTGCCATCTGGCTTGTCCGATTGCTTTTAATTTTAAGCCAACAAAACGTCCTTCACCTCAACTATTACTTCCACTCTCTACTTTACCGCTCGTTCATAGCATGCTAGCCCATACCGGAATGCTCTCGGTGCCGAGGCACTTCGAAAAGTCGGCCTTTTTTTATTGATTTACCTTGTAGAGTTTGACCGGCACGTTATCATAATCCCCAAACCTCATCTCGTCAAGAGATAATGTGCAATTGAACGACATAGCGGGGATCCCCCCTTATGCTTTCGAAATAGGAATGAAATTCCGAGTATGAGGAGCAATATCACTTTTTCCAATTCATCCGGTTTCACGTAAAATTTTCTTCAGAGCGATGGGGAGATAGGAATATACACACAAAGGACAGAACGCAATGAAGGCAAGGCCATTCCGAAAAGACAGAAAAGGAGGAGCTGCATGAACAGAGTGGACAAAATCAGATTTATGCTCCTTTACGGTGAAGTGCCTGAAGCAAAATGTTACGGGTACATGGAGTTGAATCGGGATGGCAATATGATCGCGCTCTACAATAGGAATGGCGAGGAAATAGACATGTATGGTGGACATGAATTTGTCAGGGTACGAACGATTGGCAAATTCGATGATGAAGACCGCGATAATTTTTATTCCTTGTTAGAAAGTGATGGTGTAGGATAACCTGCACGACAGGCTGGCGAATCGGTGTCAAGGCACTACGAAAAGTCGGCTTTTCGATTGATTAGCCTTGCAGAGTTGACCGGCCTTCAGGTCGATCGGGGGGATTTTGGATATACAAGCAACGGATGGAACGCAATGAACATTCGGGAGGTAGAAAATGAACAAACGGGTTCAAGAGGCAAGTGGAATCAAGAGAGGGCCGATGTTAACCGCGCTACTCATCGGTGCATTTGTTGCGTTTCTTAACGAGAATTTACTTACCAATGCATTTCCTGGATTGATGCGGGAATTCAACGCTGCTGCTTCGACCATACAATGGTTATCGACGGGTTATATGCTAGTGATCGGCGTACTGGTGCCGGTGACCGCATTGCTGCAGCAATGGTTCACGACTCGCCAGATGTTTATGTCTGCGATGGCGTTATTTTTAGCCGGCACCTGTTTGTGTGCAGGTTCCCCTGGATTCGGAATCTTGCTGACGGGCAGGGTCGTTCAGGCTTGCGGGACAGGATTATTGATCCCGTTGATGATGAATACGATTCTTGCCCTCTATCCTCCGGAACGCCGGGGTGCCGCCATGGGTCTCATGGGGCTGGTCATTATGGTCGCCCCTGTCATCGGGCCGGCTTTGTCGGGGTTGATCATCGATACCTTTCACTGGCGATGGCTGTTCTACATGGTGATTCCCGTCGCCCTGTTTTCGATTATTTATGCATTCATCTACTTGAAAAATGTAACGGAACTGACCAAGCCAAGGGTCGATCTTCTATCCATTGTGATGTCAACCATCGGTTTCGGCTGCGTCATCTACGGCTTCAGCCGAACAAATGTCTGGACTGATCCAGAGGGCTACAGTTTGATTGCCATAGGCAGCCTCTTCTTGCTCTTGCTTGTATGGCGGCAGCTCAAGATCAAAGAGCCTTTGATTGATCTTTCCGTATTCCGGCATCCCGCTTTTTCTTTGGTTGCGGTATTGGTAGCAGTCCTGATGATGGTTCTATTCGCCACCACGACATTGCTGCCGATCTATATGCAGAATGTGATGCAGTTGACAGCATTCGCGACAGGTCTACTTCTGATGCCAGGCTGCATTTTAAACGCAATGATGATGCCGGTGACGGGAAAATTATTCGACAAATTCGGGCCGAGATTCGTCATAGTGCCCGGATTGCTCTTGATCGCCATATCGTTATGGCAATTTGCCGGCATCGACAGTGATACTGCGCAAGGTTACGTTCTATTCAATCATATCCTCTTATTCTTAGGCATATCGTTCGTCGTCATGCCGGCTCAGACAACAGGATTGAATCAACTTCCGCGTCATCTGGTCCCCCATGGCACCGCCATCTACAATACGCTCCAACAGATTGCTGGAGGAATGGGCATCGCCTTGTTCGTCGGCATCATGTCATCCGGAGCCAATCGTTATCTTCACCATTCGCCCGATCCCACTGCGATGCATGAGAAGACACAAAGCATGGTTGTCGGTCTGCAGACGGTTTTTTGGATTGAATTTATACTCGCCTTACTTGTTTTGGTACTGGGTTGGTTTATAAATGGTAGTCTTAGTGTCGATTCTGCTCAGAAGAAAGACCCCAAAAACCTGTTGCCTTAGAGGCCTTCAAACACTTATTCCACAGCATTCCCCCGCCATTGCCGACACCAAATTTTTCACCGTCACTTATGGTACGTTTCTCCGTGCCGTCTGTAACGGCAAGATTTAGAGCCATCCTATGCCACCGACCGAACGGTATAGAGAGGCTGTTAATAAATCTTTTTCAGCAGTTCAATAACTTCATCTAGGGTGAGGCCAAAGGATTTGTAGTATGATGTGTCGCTTTCCATTTGCTTCAGAATCATTTCGTTGCGCATTCGCAGCATCTCATCTGACGAGAACTCGGCTACAAAACACCCTTTACCTGTTACTGTATTTATCAAACCGCTTCGTTCGAGCTCTTCCCAAGCTTTCTTTACGGTGATGACACTAACACGAAGCTCCAGGGCTGCTTGTCGAATGGGCGGTAAACAATAGCCGCTTTCTAACTCGCCTTTCAGAATTTGGGCGCTGATTTGTTCGAAAAGCTGCTGATAAATCGGTTTTTCAGATGTGCTCGAGATCGATACGTTCATATGATTTCCACTTTTAGGAAGCGTTTAACCCCAATCCAATAAGCAATCATGGTGAATGCAATAAATATCACGATTCCTGCGATCAGAATGGATATTTGAAGCGCCGTATTGTGGGCCCCGGTACCATTGAAAGTGTCAGAGACAAAAGAATTCTGAATTCCGAGCCATTGTGCAACCCCGGCAAAAAGCATAGCGGCCGTAATGGATGCGGTCGTCGCCCCGCCATACTTATAGGCTGTCTTGTAATACATGGATATGAATACCATATTGAAGATCGCGAGCATGACAAAACAGAGCCCCCAAAAACCCATGTGCGGTGCGAAGAAATAGTAGGGCAGATGCGGGTATAAGCGAATCGTGATCATGCCATAGATCATTGCAATTACAACATGCAATAATTCCAGGATGACAATAACGGTTACCCTTGCTTTCACCATGTCTTTTTTGGTTACGGGCATCATCGCGGTAAACATCAAATCGTTCTGTGTTTTAAATCCGGCAAACGTGTTCGGTATCGTTATCCAACAAAAATACAGAGGGACAAGAAAATAGAGCCAACCGGGAACAAGCATTAAGGCGCCTATTACTAAAGGAAACGCGAAGAACAAAGGATTTAGCCCTAATTTCAAATCCTTCATCACCAAGTTAACCATACATATCCTCCTTTTTCGCGAAATAAATCATGATTTCCTCGAGACTCGGCGTAGTTGCTTTAATATCGGAAGAGGGGTCGAAGTCTCTGGAATGGATCAATCCCGTAAAGCCGAATGAATTCATTTTGTAGGCAATCAACTGCTCTTTCACCCGGTTTAGCTGGCTTTCGTTACCACTCAGTAAGCGATAGGACTCCATAAATTCGTTTTTCTCAGAACTGGCGATGATTTGCCCTTTCTCGATAAAGGTAATAAAATCAGCGCATTTTTCCAAGTCGGATGTAATGTGAGTAGAGAAAAGAATGCTGATTTCGCCATCAACTACGAGCTCTTGAAAAATATCCAACAGATCGTCTCTTGCGGCCGGATCGAGTCCGCTTGTCGGTTCATCGAGGACGAGAAGCTTCGCGCCATGGGACAGGGCAATCGCCAAATTGTACTTCACTTTCATTCCCGCCGACAATTCGGCGATTTTTTTGTTTTCATCCAATTTGAATCTTCTCAGATAGTTGTAATAGGTTTCATCATCCCAATTCTTGTAGAACTTCTTAATTACATCTGTCAACGTCTTCATCTTACTGCGAGTATAGAAATCGATGCCGCCAAATGCGCAGCCGATTTCTTGCTTCAATTTGATTTCGTGTTCGGCGATGTTTTTGCCCAAAATATGCACCTCGCCGCTATCGATATGAATCATTTTCAAGATCGATTTTATGGTGGTTGTTTTTCCTGCGCCGTTGGCACCGATAAAACCCATAATATAGCCCTTTTCCAGTTGAAACGAAACGTCCTTTAACTGAAAATTTGGGTATTTCTTATATAAATTTCGAATGTCTAACGCCAGCATACCGTACCTCCTCATCAAATTGTGTATGTTGTGTATGCACAATATATCATGAGGGGTTTGTTAAGTCAATTGGTCCATAACCTAATTTTGGATAAATTTATCGGGTCAGTTTTAGTCTGTCCAGCAAATGCCGTAACAAAAACTGATCCATCTAATCGTGCTGCAATTCGACGGTACTGACTGAGGAATTGAAGGATGCTGCGCAATCCCAGCTCGAGAGAGTCCGAACGATCATGAAAAAACCGCTGAAAAAGCACCAAAACGTGCCTTTTAAACAGCGGCTACACGTAATAAAAACCCTTGAACACGAATTCGAAGCTTAGCTTGCGGGGCAGGCAAACAGATAAAGCCCCTATTCCGCCGAACGGAATAGAGACTTATATCTTTCACACTGATCCCAGCGTAGACAACTAAGACCGCAATGGCTGGATTCCTCCAGTTGCGCTTTGGCTTACTTTAATATTGCCCTTTAATTACAAAGAACGAGCCCCGAATGGTTCCAGCTAGTTTAGACTTCTGCCTAGCAAACTTAAACTTCCCTTCTAACTCCTTTGGTACCTCCATCCCCTCAGAAAGCTTAAAACCAACGGCCCGCTTCTTAGGGTCATCAACCGTATACATGACATTGATCCCAAGACCATCCTCATAAAAGACGTAGGTAAATTGGATATTTTCCACTTGAAAACGCGACGTTTCTAAAGGTTTGGCCGCAAACGCAATATCACGTTCTTCTTTCAAAATGCGGTTCACATAATCAAGGCTCTCTTGACTTTCGCTAGCTGGTTCAACCGTAAATTCATGTTTGTACTTGTTCATAAAGTAACGGGCTTCATTAGCACGTAAACCAGCAAGCGTTTCTGCTACAGGCGAAGACTCTAAACCTACCGTAGACACATTTTTAAAATCAACGATATACGACATTTCCATCCCTCGTTTTCTCTCACTATTTTTTTAAAAACGGAAATTCTCTTTATCTACCAAGTATTATACCAAAAATGGTTCAATATAAACGTTCACGTTTTGGATATGATAAACCCCTATGTCATCGGTCCGATTTCGGGGTGTCCTATCAACCCGGCGTATATAAAAACGAACATCCCATTCCACTCAGAGGAACGGGATGTTTTGTCCTTTTGGCGATTTCTTCAATCGGAGTTTCCCTTTTGAATGGGAACAGCCTTGCCGACTCCGAAAGCGTAAAAACTAATCACAACAATACCTATGAAAACAATTCCTGTAATAAGGGAGATGCGTGTATCCTCATTAATCCACATACCGACCAGTACCATAAGTAAAAAGGCAATGGTTACATAGTTTGTCACTGGGGCAAGGGGCATTTTGAACGGATGATTATCCAATTCAGTCCCCTTTATTTTTCTGAATTTGATTTGACTGATTAGAATAACAAACCACGGTACCATACCGGGAAGTACGCTGGCGCTGTACACATGCACAAACAGATTTTCCGGCGCCATATAGCTTAAAATCACGCCAATCCCCAATCCGACGAGCACACCAATCGTTCCCAGCAGGGGCACGCCGTTATGGGATAGTTTGGTAAATACTTTCGGTGCCTGTCCATTTACTCCTAATGTATACAGCATGCGTCCTGCGCTATATATCCCGCTATTACAACCTGACATGGCGGATGTGATGACGACAAAGTTGATGAACCCCGCCGCTGCGGTAATACCGATTTTCGCAAACGTGGCAACGAACGGACTGCCGATTGCTTGCAATTGATTCCAAGGGTAAACGGTTACAATTACAAAAATCGCGCCAATATAGAAGATCAAAATACGCCAAATAATACTTTGAGTCGCACTCGTTAACGTTTTTTGGGGATTTTTTGCCTCGCCCGCTGTAATCCCGATAAGTTCGACGCCTTGATAAGCCCCGATTACCAGCGAGAGAGCAAAGAAAAAGCCTTTCCAGCCACCGGTAAAGAAGCCCCCATGCTGCCACAAGTTAGAGAATCCGATCGCGTTCCCGCCGTTACCGATCCCAAAGAAAATCAGACCAATCCCTGCAACAATCATCAGTATGATGGTAACGATTTTAATCATAGCGAACCAAAACTCAAATTCACCAAATGATTTAACGGAGAATAGGTTGGCTGCACCGAGAATCGCCATTGCGATAATACCTGGTATCCAGGCGGGTAAATCCGGAAACCAGTACTTCATATACGTCCCGACGGCAATGATTTCCGCCATCCCGACAATAACCCATTGGAACCAGTTGCTCCAAGCCGTCGCATAACCCGCCAAAGGATGAATGTACTTATGGCCAAAGGTCGCAAAGGACCCCGTGCTCGGCTCTACGTACTGCATTTCCCCCATTGCGCGCATGATGAAGAAGATAAAAATCCCTACAATCGCATACGCAAGCATAACGGATGGGCCTGTCCATTTTATTGTGCTTGCCGAACCCATAAATAATCCAACACCGATCGTACCGCCCAAAGCAATCATTTGAATATGACGCGCTTCGAGACCCCTCTTCAATTCTTTGTTTTTCATTGCAGTTTCCACTTCCCTCTGCTGTTCTAAGCTGTTATTTGGGATAAGCTGCAAAACCCACATCATGATGAAGCAGGTACTGGTATTTTATTATATTGTAAGCGCTATCCTACATCATTCTATGAATTCCTACATTTAAATTATCTATCTCTGATGAAAAAGTGCCAATGCCCTCCCGGTCTCAAGTCGAATTCGTGAAACGCCTAGTCTCCGAGAAGATCAGCTTCCCCTGTCAAATATTTCTTTAAAGCCTGTTAAGTGAATGCTATAATTCCTTTTATTAGTAGAAAGGAGTTTATTTATGCGTAAATGGTTGATTAGCACGCTTGCCCTTATCCTGGTTTTCTCTGGATTGGTTACGGAAAAGTCCGAGGCGTCCTCGACGTTTCACGATGTAGCCCAAACCTTTTGGGCTGTAAACGAAATTGAGGAAATGGAGCGAGCAGGCATAATCAGCGGTTATGAAGGAAACGTCTTCAAACCCGATAATCCGGTTTCACGTGAAGAATTCGCCGCTCTGCTTGCCAAAACTTTTTATTTGAATCCATCGGCCTCCACTCCGACATTCACGGATGTGACGGCGGATAGCTGGTCCTATGCAGCGATTGAATCGGCCAAAGATTATTTGCCTGGCTACAGCACGGCAGCAGGGGATGTCTATTTTAATCCGACGGCCCCCGCAGCACGAGAAGATGTAGCTGCAGCTCTTGTCAGAGCGCTGGGTTATAAATATGAGGCAGACCCTTCAACATTTTCCAGTAAGTTTCGCGATCATTCGGACGTCTCTCCGCATGTATTGGCCGATGTTGCCCGGGCCGCAATCGGGGGACTGATTACAGGCTACGAGGATGGCACATTTCGGCCCAAGGCCACAGTGACTCGCGCGGAAACGGCAGTTATCCTGTATCGCGCCTTGTATGGTCCGACCACACCCCCCAACTCCAAGTCAGCGGTCAAGGCTTCACCGTCTACTTTAATTACTGATTTCTCACAAGCGACCGGCTGGTACGGCACAGTGTCGCAAACGACCGACCCAAACAGGGTTGTTGAGGGTCCGTCGTCTGTCGCTCTTTTCACGGATGACAAACATACTACGACCGGAGCACGGCTTCAGAATCTTGCACTGGATCTGAGCAAGGCCCGTAATCTGATGCTGCGGTTATATGTCGAGGATATTGAGAAATTGTCAAAAATTGAGGTTCGATTATCCTCCACATCCAAAATGAGCTCCTATATGCAATATCCGCATACACGATGGAAGCTTGTCCCCGGCTGGAATGAAGTGGTCATCCCGATTGATGATTTCACTGCCGTCGGCGATGAATCGTTTGAGCACATCATGACTACACTGCAAGTTTCTATAACCCAAAAAGGTGACCTCCCCGTAAGCGTTGTATTCGACGCACTTTATCGCGATTATAAAGGAAGAGGGAGAGTTGTTATTCAGTTTGACGATGGATGGTCATCCGTATATACAAAAGCTGTTCCGATGATGAACAAAAAAGGATTTGTCGGCAATTTAGGCATCGTCAGCAAACTTGTCGGCACGAAAAACTATTCGACGTCTGCTCAATTGAAAGAGATGTATGCCCAAGGTTGGGACATCTTCAACCATACGGCCAGCCACTCGCGCTTGTCCACGCTGACCGAAGAACAGGTTGCCCTTGAATTCAGCACCGCCAAAGCGTTCTTGATGCGCCACCAGATGACGCGAGCTGCAGATTTTATTGCGTATCCTTACGGAGATTACAACGATACCGTTGTGAACATTGCCAGTCGATACAGCCGATTTGCGCGAACGACTACGCCCAATTTCGAAATTGATTCGCCGATTAACCCTTACCGTTTAAAAACCATTGAACTGGTGAACGACATTGCTCCTTCCGACTATCAGGAGGCCATCCGTTTTGCAGCAGAGAATGGAACCACCGTTATTTTCTTGCTTCACCGTATTGAAGATACGGGTACAGATTCAATCATCCTCCATACGGATGATTTTCAGGCATTCCTGGACTACCTGGAGTTATCCCGCAATCAAGTGGATGTCCTTTCGATCAGTCAATGGTATGGAACGATCAACCAGTAGCATTTTAAGATCCGGTGGCCCGCCTATATTTGGGTAGCAGCGAGGGGGCGGCTAGCCCCCGACTCCGGGTAGAGGGGCCATCCAACCGGTGGCCCGAACCCCCAAAGAGCCCGGCGTGCGGATTTACGCACCGGGCTCTTTTGTGCTGCCCCCTGCCAGGTCTGCATCTAAACGAGCACTTTAGTAAATCCTTTTCGTATATGGCAGTCAGTATCTCCGCCTTGCACCTCTGTAAAGCACGATCTGCTACGGCAGGAACCATACGTTTCCATGACTCGACCGCTTGATTTTGTCTAAACACGGTAATCGATTAACAATGAAAAGTATGCTAACATAATATTTATTACAAGCCACAATATTTGAGGTGATCGGAATGTTAGAACGTTCCATGGAGAATGTAATGGAGTCCGTGAAAGGAAGGAGTGATGTGTAGAATAAAAAAGAAAAGAGGACGATTACAATGAATAAATACCAAAATATAAATAGCGATGGATTTAAACTGAATTATAGTGTAAAAGGAACTGGGAAACCTATTTTGGTGATAGGCAGCAGTGTTTATTATCCTCAACTATTCTCAGAAGATTTATATGATACATTCCAGTTTATTTTCCTTGATCATAGAGGATTTGTGAAGCCGCCCCGAACTCTGCAACCCGAAGATTATAGATTGGACAAAGTGTTAGATGATATAGAGACGGCAAGGCAGGATCTTAACTTAACAAATTTCATCCTATTAGGGCATTCAGGACATGCTTTCATGGCTTTGGAATATGCTAAAAAATATCCCAACCATGTCCAAAAAGTTGCCTTATTGAATTCAGCACCTACAAATAGCGAGGAAAGACAGCGTCAAAGCTTTGCATTTTTTAACGAGACGGCAAGTCCAGAGAGAAAAAGACAGTTCGAGATGGATATTGCTTTGTTAGAAAGCGACATTCAGAAAGATCCTGAACGACGATTCGTTCACATGTGTATTCGGATGGGAGCCCAAAGCTTTTATGACTATACATTTGACGCAGCTTACATGTGGGAAGATGTATATACGAATATGCCCATTATCGATCATCTGTGGGGAGAAGCATTCGGAGAATTGAATCTTATACAATCACTAGCTAACTTCAACAAACCAGTATTTATCGGTTTAGGCAGGTATGATTATTTGGTAGCGCCTGTTTCACTTTGGAATTCTGTTGATGAAACCTATGAGCACGTGAAAAAAGTGATCTTTGAGCATAGTGGTCACAATCCGATGTTTGAAGAACCTCGAACCTTTGACAAAGAGCTAAGCAAGTGGATTCTTGAGGGCAATTGAGGCTTTCCTTTGTATAACGAAAAACACTAAGTTGATTCTTAGTGTTTTTTTATTTTCCTGCCCCTTTGGTTTCGCCCAAATGAGTTTACCATTTCGTCTAACGGTGAAAATTACGAAAGTAGCAGCCGCGGCATGCTCCTTCGTTGATGTTCTTATGGATTCTTATTTCATTTTGCGAGAACTGAATCCCGTTCATTTTCTCATTTCATTCAGTAATCGCGCGCTGCTTCGAACCAGCTTTGAGCCATCTCCTCTGTTATAGGCTGGCCAATCAGGTGGTCAGACTGGCTAAGTTGCCATACCGCTTCGCCAAGGTCTTCTCGTTCGGTGGTTTCGATGCCTTTGAGGGTATTGAAGCGCACGGTGAAAGCGGTAATGGCTGCCTCGGCATCGGCAAAGCTGCGGGCCTGGGCCAAGGTTGCCTGTGCAACGTTGTAAGCTTCGTTAGCCAGCTTGGCCAGACGTTTAGGCCAGGACGAGAACGGGCGGCCGAACTCGGTCGTCCACCACTCAGGCTTTCGCAATTGGCTCACTGAAGCATGGCCGGTCCACGGGCGGGTTTTAGCACGTGTTTTCATTTGCTGCTTTAGGCGCTTGCCCGCGGTCTCTTCCACATTGTAGGCGATAAATCTGTCAAGCAACGGCCACGCGTTCAAGGGCGGCAAGTCCCCCAGATCAGGCATGAAGCGCAGCTCCAGATTCGTTAACCGGGCATGACGAGCCAACAAGTCCACGTCGCAGAAGTTCCCCCACAAACTCAGTGAATTAAGGTTTGGAAACCGGTTTAGACACTCCAGCGAGATGGGCTGTCCCAGCGGCGCGTTCTGTAGCGTCAGGCTCGTCACCTGGTGCAACTCACCCAGGTCGGGCAGCAAGAAAGGAGTATCATTCTTGCGTCGGCTGGTGCGTGGCGCTAGTGTCAGAGAAGATGGCATATCGCCAGTGGCCGAGAAGCGTGATAGATCACCGGACACACTCAGGCGGAAATGCCGCTTCGGAAGCTTCAGGCTCAGAGGCCCCCCGGACTGGTCCAACTCGATATGCAAGCCATGCAAATTGGACTGGCTGGCGTCCGCCACCGTGTCTGCAGACAGGATCGGAGCCCACGTCATCTCTTCAATGGGACGTTTCTGCGCCCAGTCAAAGAAGCCTGCGTCACTGCCTGTATAATGCAGAAATCGCGGCCAGGGCGAGCCCGCCGGCGTGGCAAAGGCATCGAATACGGTCCAATCGATGTGCGCATCAGGCGCGACGTGAAGGTCTGCCTTCTTCCCCAATTGCGACGGTCCAATGGATAGACTGCCCACACCGGGCTGAATGACAAGAGTGTGACTGCGAGGACCTGTCAGGTCGATGGGATAACGACCAGTTTCTCTGACAGAACCGGCAGGAGGACGAGCTTGGTTATCATTTGGCATTTCTATCATCCTTTCTTCTATACCATATCAAGTCACTCGGCAAGTGCAGAAATTAGTCCATGCCATGCATGGCCCCCTTGATGACAGGGCTCACATCTCAGAGCATGCATCTTGCAATTCTGCTAAATAAAAAAAACCGCTTCGTTTGGTAACGCGAGGGTGTCGAAATCACACGCTGCCATACAGAAGGGGTATCATCCATATGTTAGAACATCAGTTCGACCTGAATCAACTGTTAAGTGAACTAATGTTCGCGGTTCAAGAACTAAACGTCATCAGACACTTGTTTTTAAACAGATGCTTTGTTTTCTTTGACCATAACCCTTTTTTCGCAATAATCGGCATAAATCTAACTATCTACGCCTGCCTCTATCTTCTGAGCAATAAATTGTTTGAATCTTGCAAAATACCGCTCTGATGCCTCCCAGCGCCTAAGGTCCAAATAGGACATGTCCTGCTTGCCATATTGATTGGGCGGCTGATAATGCCGGGAAACATAAGTTCCATTGTCCAGTGTATAAAAATAATACGCTCCATCGGGAGTCTGGATTTCAATTCTAGCATGTCGGTAGTCTCCGTCCTCGTCCGTATGCGCTTGACGGAAGCTGTAAAATTTTGAGCCGTCCCAGAACCCGTCCTCCTCCTCCTCCTCTTCCGAATATAATTCCTGAATTACAGGGTGCTGCAAAATGTCTTGCACATACTGTACCTCAATGTCTCGTAAATAAAGCTCGGCCATATTAGCGCAGGTCAGCAACATAGTCCAGCAATCGCTAATCTCCGCTAGCTGTTCCTGAGACTCTCCTGTAATGTCCTCCCACTCTGCCCCTTCATCTACGGTTCTCCTCAACAAACCGACGGAATGGTCTTGCTCCAGCCAAATATAATAGTGATACCGGTTATTTTTCATATAAACGCTGAGATCCCGTTGATCCCCGTCAGCATCAATATGCTCCTGCTGAACTTTGAAAAATACGCCTTGCTCCTGAAAATCAAAAGATGGCTTGTCATTGGCCATTAAAATACACTGAGTCAACCTCAATATATTTTCCTCATTGATCGTGTTATGGGTAAAATATAAATGAACAGCTTTCTTTCTCGTGGGGGATTCATTTAATTTTTTTAATGCGGAACGCCCTTCTTCAATAACGGTCACCAGCGTGCCAAAAGAAAAGTCGGCATCCTCCTCTTCCATATCCAGAAAAACTTCATCGATCAACACCTCATGAATATCCACCGGAAGCTCCTGAAATACGCCGTCCCCCTCCCACACATTTACTAAGCATGCGATCGATTTCTGCCCGCCTACTTTGAAACTGTACTCGTCATCCTGAGCTAAAACCGCAGCGCTGAGATCACCTTTAACAATCGTTTCCCCATGATTGTAGGAGCCGCACAATATTTCCTCAATCATCAGATTGCCCAAAACATAAATTTCCTGACCGCCTACAGCTATATTTTTCGCACTCAAATTACCGGTCACCATAAGCCCTATGGCGCCATCTGTTTCTTTATTATAGAGATTGTCTACAGTAAAATTTCCATCAATAAAAATGATGATTACCTCTTTTTGTTGCGGAAAAGGCTTTTCCCAATCCAGATTGAGAGAAGGCAGCGTCAAATCCCCTTCATAATAAGCGGCAAGTTGCTCGTCACTGAAATCCTGGTAAAACTTCGCCCACCAAGATCCTTCCGGAAACTTATCTGCAAGTTGACTAATAGGAATGAATTGGAAAATATTGCTCATACATTGCTTTCCCTCCATTTTAAAATTCCCATTATTTTCTCACATGTAAAAATTAGGGTCAATCTCAACTTTTCTATTGTCGCGCCCACTAATCCTTCTTGCTCTCTCTTATTTTGCTCACATTACGAAATAGGTCAACTACCTTGCGCGTTGGAGCGCATCCAGGCGTCTCCCGACTGCTAAAACGTCAAACCCGCTTCTTTTCAGTGGCAAAATAAAGCATGGCAGCGATCGGGAAAGCCATTCCGATCCATAACGCGGCACTCCATCCTCCTGTGGCGTATATCCATCCCCCAATTGCGGATCCGATGGCACCGCCAAAAAAGAAAATAGCCATAAAAAGCCCGTTCAGGCGACTGCGAATTTCCGGACTCAGCGTGAAGAGCGCGCGTTGTCCAAGCACAAGATTTACGGATACACCGGCGTCCAATAATATGGCTGAAACGACGAGAATAGCTATTCCGGCGGATGAACCAGTACGGATTATAAGCGGCAACAACATAGAAATGACGACCGTGGCGAGTGCAATCCCCGTTGCGGGTTTAGTCCAGCCGCGGTCGGCCAATCGTCCAGCCACAGGCGCAGCTGCTGCACCCGCTACTCCGACAAGCGCGAACAACGCAATGTTTTTCTGGGAAAAATGAAAGGCAGGGCTGGATAAGAGTAACGGAGCTGTTGTCCAAAACAAGCTAAAAGTCGCAAACACACATGCATGATATGCAGCCCGACGGCGTAAGATCGGGGTTGTTCGCAGCAAATGCCACATCGAACTGAGTAGGGCTGTATAGTGTGTGTCTGTCGAAGGCTTTCTTGCAGGCAACACCTTTAACAGTACAATAGCCAAAATAATAACGGCTGTGGCAGACAAAGCGAATACTGCATGCCAGCCCAAGAAGTCAGCTAGAAGGCTCGACAAAGGACGCGAGAGCATGATTCCAAGCAACAAACCACTCATGACATTACCGACAACACGACCGCGTGAAGATTCGGATGCAAGGTATGACGCAAAAGGCACGAGTACTTGCGCAGCAACCGACCCTAATCCGATTCCAAACGAGGCGGCTAAGAACAGCACAGCTTGTTTCGACACTGCCGTGATTGCAAGGGCAACCGCTGTGAGAAGCAAAGATACGACGATCAGCCTTCGATTTTCAACAATATCCCCCATAGGTACGATAAATAGCAAGCCGACCACGTAACCAATCTGCGTTAACGTCACGATAAAGCCGGAACTGTTTGCGGACAGCCCGATGGAAGAACTGATTAACCCAACCAAGGGCTGCGCATAGTAAAGATTGGCTACAATGATACCGCATGCGGTAGCCAGAAGTATGGTTAACCATGTCGGGATATTTTTCTCGATTGTTTGTTTTTCTAAGACGGTCATTTTAAGCAACTCCCAATATAGAAATTTGATTTTCCACCACGGCGAGTACCTTCATGCCTGCACGGCAACGGGAATTCCATGCGGCTTTCTGCACATCATCAGTTCCTTCTTTTTAATTTAAATACTGAATGTATAGTTTATTAAATTGATAACCAAATAATATACTGAACGTATAGTTTTGTAAATAGATGATCATAACTTTATTTTTTATTTGTGATTGGTATACTGAACGTATTGTTTATTTTTAAAGCTCAAAATATGTATGGAAGAAAGGTGGCGATTACGATGAATGGCAAAAGAGGCAGGCCGCGTAATGTAGAAGCGCAAAAGTCTATCCTTTCCGCATCTTATGATTTGCTGCTAGAAAATGGATTTCAGGCCGTCACGGTCGATAAAATTGCCGATCGCGCCCAAGTTAGCAAAGCCACGATTTATAAATGGTGGCCCAACAAGGCTGCCGTAGTCATGGATGGTTTCCTGTATGCCGCCACGGCCAGATTGCCCGTGCCTGATACGGGTTCAGCATTTAATGATATTCTAATTCACGCCACGAATTTAACCCGGTTTTTGATAAGTCGGGAGGGGACCATCATTACGGAGTTATTAGGCGAAGGACAGTTTGATTCAGGATTGGCGGAGGCCTATCGAACTCGATTTTTCCGTCCCCGCCGACTTGAGGCAAGGAGTCTTTTGGAGAAGGGGATTGAACTCGGGGAACTGAAAAAAGGCCTCGACATTGACATATGCATTGATCTCATTTACGGGCCGATTTTCTATCGTTTGCTTGTGACAGGCGATACGTTGGACGAACCCTATGTGGAGCAGTTAGTAACAAACGCGTTTGCAGGAATCCGTTCTACTTGAGTCGTATTTTCATAATTTCTAATGAATATCGAACAAACATATTATGATGGTTTCATGCTTTTCATGGACAGCCCCAAAACCTTTGCGTTCCCGTGTGGTGGAATCGACGCCGAGCAGGAAGCTAAATCGCCTTGTTTGCTCATGGATCAAAGGCATCTGTCAATCCAGGTAGTCTCTCGCTGGGGCGCCATGCTTCTTGTCAGAACCCTCTCCCACACTTAAGGAGCACCCAGATCATCTGTTATTTTCTGAAATCGCTTCGCACCCTTTCGACAAGAGCCACTGCTCCATAACGGCAAACGCCTGTTGTGCATCCTGTTCATAGAAGACGGCCACCTCTTGCTGGTAGGCATAATTCAATCGTACATAGCCACCTAGTTGCCGGTAGAACAGGAAGCAAGCATATTGGGTCTCAATGGACAAATCCGGTGGAAAATTCGCTTGGCACATTCCGGCAAGATCGGGCAGCGAAAGCTGGTCCTGCCCTTGTGGCAAACGCAAAAAGAGATGGCTCCGAGTGCCCGTCCACGGTTCATAATAGACGGCCTCCTCTTGACTGATTCCATACACCTGACGATATATTTCGTCCAGCACTAAGGCGTACATCCCTTCGTCTTCCTGCTCCCGTGCCTGCAGGGAAATCGCCTTTACGTGCTCCGCATGCCGAGGTAGCCAGAGCAGCCCAGCCGTCTGGGGATGCACTACCAGAAAATCACCGTCCACCGTTGTACCAATAACGATACACTCGCCGATCTGTTGCTCAGTAATGGGGCTGTCTTCGTCATGCTCCCATAACCCGTACTCGGCAAAAGGTTTAAGCACCTCCGTATCCGGAAACTGGACATTCAACCACCCTCTGTAAGTCCCTGCGCCGAATCGCCGCAAAAACCGCAGGTAGCCCGGTGGATAAACAGTGGCGTCTTCCTTCGTAAGTGCTTGGTTTTGGCCATCAGACAGCGGTTTTGGACAAGATACGATGTACATAAATACTCCTCCTGTTAATAGAACGATCAATAGGCATAGCTCAGTTTGAAATGAAACGGACCTGCACTCCGCTTTGGATTGAAGCAGCAAAATGCAATCTGAACAGTAGTTTACCACAACTGGTATAATCTGTACTGAGGCTTTCGTTCAGAAATTTAGCTGTGACCGCCAGCCTCAGGTGGATATGGCGCATATGGTCATATCCACTTTGGGACTTTGATTCGCCAAACCTATCGAGGCTGCCGCTTCAACCTTAAATCATCCGCCCATGTACCCATCGTAGTTCAATTTATCCTTTTTCGCTTTTTCGTTTTATACGAATAAAAGGAGTTAATGTGATTAAAACCCCTGCTAAGAAAAAGGAGATTCCATATGCATGTAAGTGAAAGTCTGTCGCTGGAATGAAGAGGTGAACAAACTTATAAATTCCCATACTACCGTCGGGACTTCTAGCAGTAAAAGTATAAGTCGAGTAACCTTCATAAATAAGATACAGTCCTAACATTGCTACTATAAGCTTGTATACCAGTTTCAATGTCGGCCTCCTTTCGCGTAATAATATGTATCACTTTTCCCACATAATGTACACGGTTTGAATGAGGCATTTGTTGCACTAAACTACCCGTTAATTTAACGCCCACTTGTTATAACCCCAGCAAGGAAATGGTGTCAGAACCCAACGCTATTAAAAAAATCACCCTTCCCATAAATGAGAACGGTGATTTTTATTTTTTTGCCAATTGTTAGGATTACTTAAACGCTTGTACTAGCTCTCTGTTAATTCGTTTTATTACTTCGATTTGATCACTTTTCAAATTGCTAATCATGGCAATAAATTCGTCTGTCGCCTGCTGCCTTATTGCTTCTTCCTTGCTTTCAGGACCATTACTCCGAAATAATTCTTCTGGCTGTACTTGAAGCGCTGTATGCATTTTCTCAAGTGTATCAATGGTAAAATTTCGTTCTCCCCGCTCCACCGCACCGATATAAGCGTCATAATAAAGACTTCATCGTCAGTATAAGAGAATTGCTTCACATCAGTAATTTTCCAGTTAAATGAACCTATTTTAGGCTTGGGGCTTCATTGATAACTCTAGGAATATGTTTATGTATTATATCGTCAAGATCCAACGCAAAAATATGTGCGTGTACGTTCACTTTCGAAGCATAGAACACCTTTTTCGCCAATTTTCGTCAGCCCTTTACAAAATGCTATATTTCTACCATTTTACTCCTCTCGTTAACTACAGGCAATATTTTCAAGAAACCTTCGCCGTAACTTATGGCACTGTTCCCCCGATTATAATCTAATCGCCCGAAAAACGCTTCCTCAGCAGAAACACCCGCATCAACTGATGCGGGGAAGTCATGCGATTCTTGTCGGCGCGACATATGACCCTCATGAAGAAGAAGAAGAACGCTGGACTAACATCGTCAGCCCTCTTTACTTTACAAAATGCCGCCCCACGGAGTAATATTCATCCTTATTCACGGCATCGTCCAGCCACTTCATCAGCTTCACCCCGTCCTGTTCGGCTTTGTAGAAATGATTTAATGGGGAGAGTGTATGTGGTGTCCTGCCCGTCTTCTCGTTAAGACCGTAATCAGTGATGTAATAATAGTAGCCTGGCAATACTTCAGTTAGCTCTCCCGCAGATTGTAGCATGCGGGCCGACCAGCGATGCACATATTCGCCATCGTCCGAAACGTCATCATTCAGATCCTTTTCAAAGTCGAACAGCAGCTCATCATAAAGCGTATTGGACTGCAAAAGTACCGCGTTGTCCGGGAGCAGCTTGCGGTTCGCCGCGAATACGGATGAAATCAAATCGCCGTGGGCTTCATAACCAAAAGTTGCTGCAAAGTTGGCCTTCCATTCGTTATCGATAATATCCGGCCAGCGGTCGGCATTTAAGTAGGAGCCGTCCGAATATTGATAAATGCGGGCATCCGGGTAGCGTTTCGCAATCTCAGGCGCCCAGAAAGCAGCTCCGAATCCTCCGGCGCTTTCTCCCGCAATGAGGATCTTTTCCGGCGCAGCGAAATGGTTTGCAATCCATTCCAATGCTGCGCGCGTATTGGCTTGACCGTTGTAACGCATTGTAAACGGCTTGCCTTTGGCGTCCGTATATTCCTTGGATGCATTCCCGATATGCAGATCACCAGTAGAATAAGGGATATATACAATATTCCAATCCTTGAACGGATTGTCAGGGTTATTATTTTTCAACAGGCCGCCAAGCGTACTTACTTTAAAGAATGGAATGTTCGGAAAGTAATATTTGATCTCACCGTTCTTCACTACATTACTCAGACTGATCGGCTGCGCGGCAGTCACCGCATCCCAAGCCACACCGCCCCCAGAAAAGTAAATGATCAATTTATCTTCAGCAGCTGCTCCCTTATTGGCAAGTAAATAGTATTCCGAACCATCGGCAGAAATAACTTGTGCATCCTGGTCAAACTTGATTTTATTCCAGATATAGCGCTCCGCAGCAGCCCATGTTTCCGGTTCAGCAGGCTTTTCAAGTATGAAGAAATAAACAAAACCCACCAAACCACCCAAAATAAGTGCAATTCCGCCTGTCGCAGTCAGGAGAATCTTGTTGATTCTTTTCACTATTTTCTTTTTTGCCACACAAAGACCGTCCTTTCAACCATAAAACAGACGGTATTCACTACCGTCTGTAACACACTGTCCTCGGTCATCTCAATCAATAATATCAGGCTGACGAGAAGTAAAAACGTGGAGCTAAAGTAACTATTTTCCCCTCCGCCCTCCTCCAACCATAATATATCCCCCAGATCAGAGCGTAAAGTGCTTACTGTTTTGGCTACTTGCATTTTTAGGGGGAACTTTACAAACTCTATACCAGTAAACATAATTTTTCGCCGTCACTTATGGTATGGTTCACCGTAACATCTATAGAGCGAAAATGAAGGCACTCTGTCGAATGCTTTCTCTGCATAGCTTATTATGTTACCTGCTTGCTACCGTCTAGCATCAAAGCTTAAACGGCAAGGTTTAAGCCAGAGACTTATTAACAAGAAAGTCATCATTCCCGTACAACTCAGTTACGGCTGTTAAGGTGGGGCTTCTCTCTTACAAGCTCTGTTCGGTCACTCCCGTTACCGGATCGAAGGTCAGCATCTTGGTCCCGATCTTATCGATAAAGAAGCGATCATGGCTTACCGTAATGACCGCGCCGGGAAAATGGATCAGAGCTTGCTCCATAACTTGTATGCTCGTGAGGTCCAGATGGTTGGTCGGCTCGTCCAAAATTATAACGGCCGCACCCGAGAGTAGACACTTAGCCAGCGCCACCCGAGCTTTCTGCCCGCCGGACAGATTGCCGATCGTCTTGCTCAGATCCGCCTCCGAGAATTGCAGCATAGCTAGGAATTTGTTCACCTTTTTGCGCGGAGCATCCAGTCCCAATCCATACGTATTCACCGCGTGGCTGACGGTATCCTTAGGATCGAGCTCCTCCCACATCCGGTTGAAGTAGGCGTATTTGACGCCTTTCTCCCAGACAACTTCCCCAGATTCCGGCTTCTCCTGCCCGGTAAGTGCCTTAATGAGCGTGGACTTTCCACTTCCGTTCGGTCCCACGATGACCAAGCGATCTTCCTTCTGAATATCGAAGCTAACATTCTCGAAGATCTGCCTGCCCTCGTATGTCTGCCCGATCTTCTTCACTTCGCATAGTTTGTCCGGGAAGCGCAACCTCTCGTAGATATCGGTAATCAGCACGTTAACGGGATGCGGCTCTATCCGCTTCTTGTTATCCGCCAGCTTACGCGATCGACGGTCCTTGGAACCGGAATTCCGGTTCGCGCGATCGTCGATCGCCTCGGATTCCATGAGCAGCAGCTCTTCCTCCCACTCGAACTGGCGGTCCAGCTCCTTCTTGCGCATCTTCTTCTTACGGACGTAATCAGTGTAGTTGCCTTCGTATTCCTGAAAATGATAGTTCTCGATCTCAATCGTGCGCGTGACAACCTTGTCGATAAATTGCCGGTCATGCGATACCAGAATCATGGCTCCCTTGAATCGGTACAGCCACTGCTCCAGCCATGCGATCCCTTCCATATCCAAGTAGTTCGTCGGCTCGTCGAGCAGAACGACATCAGGCAGCTCGATTAGCATCTTCGCGAGCGCCGCACGGTTACGCCATCCCCCGGACAACTCATCGATTGGCTGATTGCGGGATCTGTCATTAAACCCTAACTTCGTAAGCACCGTATTAATCTCGACGGACACGTTCCAGCCATCGAGATGATCCATCTGCTCGAATAACTCCGCTTGCCTTGCTAGCAGCGCATTCATCTCGCTTTCGTCGGTAACCGCACCCAGTTTATCTCCGACCTCTTGCA
Source organism: Paenibacillus litoralis (assembly GCF_046244365.1). NCBI lineage: Bacteria > Bacillati > Bacillota > Bacilli > Caryophanales > Paenibacillaceae > Paenibacillus > Paenibacillus litoralis. The sequence goes on from NZ_CP176395.1 coordinate 8,690,140, forward strand.
GCTCTCGTTCAGTAAGGGCAACCTGCTCGAAGCAAGCTTCTAGTTCTTGTTGAACGGACAAGCCTCCGCTGAGTTCCGAGAATTGCGAGAAATATCCGATTTGCACCTGAGGATCTATTTCTACTCTGCCGGACGTCGGCTCTTCCTTGCCCATGATGAGCTTAAATACCGTCGACTTGCCGGCGCCGTTCCGTCCGATTAGGCCAATACGTTCCCCTTGCATAACTCGAAAATAAATGTCGCGAAAGATCATGGACTCTTCATACTTCTTCGTGACGTTCTCCAACCGTATTACGCTCATGGCTATCACCTTTCTCGCTCCAACACTCTGGAGTAATTATACCACCCTGGCCTCGCAGATACTTCCTCCCCCGTAACCAAAAGACACTGAGGTTCTATTCCTCAGTGTCTTTTTAGAAGGTTGTAATCTAAAGTAACTTAATCAGCTTTTCTAGCTCATCAACCAATCCTTTTGCAAGTTCAAAATCAGTATCTTTTAAAGCCAATTGTATTTTCATTTCAACTGCCTTTTTCTTTTGTTCCATTTCTAAATAGTCTTTATCAAAATGACTAGTATAAATCATCTGTCTAAATTTTCGCATACTCATTTTTCTGATCGTCTTATCCTCAATGATTAAAACATAATCCATACCGTTTACAACGGAATAGAAATCATGGGAAATCATGAGAATCGCACCTTTATAGTCTTCAATGGCTCTTTCCAACGCGATTTGTGTATAGGTGTCTAAATGACTTGTCGGTTCATCAAGAAGCAATACGTTTGCTCTACTGGCAGAAACTTTAGCCAATTGAAGGATGTTTTTTTCTCCGCCAGATAAAGATTTGATCTTCTGACTAACGATTTCTCCTTCAAAACCATAGTTTGAAAGATACAATCTGACCTCATCATAAGTGTTAAATCCCACATCAATGAATTCTTCTAATATTGTATTAGAATCATTTAGCATTTCACCTTGAAGCTGAGATAAATAAGCCACTTTAGCGTCGGCATTTATTTCAATTGAATCATGATTATTGCAAAAGATTTCTCGAAGTAAAGTCGTTTTTCCGGTACCGTTTGGACCGATAATGGCCACTTTATCCGTCGTTTTTATCTCAAAGTTAACCTTGTCTAAAAGCAGCTCGTCAAAAGCAACGCTATAATCATGGACCTTTACAACAATGGCGTCTTCCATTTCATTATCCATACCGAAACGGATATTCGGTTGCTTAATCTCAACGAAGGGCGCTTTAATTCTACGCGCTTCCAACCTCTCTTGAAAACTAACTCTAGCTTTTAACGCTCTACCTCTAGAGGCATCTGCATTATAAGTTGCAATAGTCCTTAGATTATTGATGATTTTCTCGTTTCTTTCACTCTCTTCATGTTCGGCGACTGCGAGTTCTTGCAACTCGATTTTTGTCTGAAGTAAGGAGAAGTTATACTCCATATACCGCCCATCGAACTCTTGGATCTCCCTATTTTCAAGGTGTATAATTTTGTTAAAGCAATGATTCAATAAATATCGGTTGTGCGTAACAACCAGCAGCATTCCTTTGTAGGAATTAATCAGTTTTTTAAGCGCGTTTAGGTTTTCGAAGTCTAAAAATACATCCGGTTCGTCCATAATCATGAAGTCGGGACGATTAAGCATTTCCTTCATCACTTGAATAAGCTTGAATTCCCCGCCGCTCAGGTCGGATACCTTATGATCTCTTCGCTTCATGAGGTTTGCTAGATTTAGCTGCTTATGAATGTTGCTTTCAAAATCATCCCCGCCCATTGCATCAAATGCGTCTAAAGCGAATTGATACTTTTCCAATAACGGTTCTATATCCGATGAAGTTTCCATTTCCGTGCAAATCGATTGAATTTCATTTTGAATCTTTATAAATCGTTCTCCTATATATTCAAACACTGTTTTTTCTTTAGTGTTGTCTAGTTCTGAGAACTGACTTACATATCCAATTGTGCAATCGGGGTCCATTTCTAATTTGCCATTGAAAAGATATCTTTCCGGGTCCATCAGTATATCAATCAATGTACTTTTCCCACTGCCGCTTGTTCCAATAAAAGCGCAATGTTGATCTTCTTCTAACGTAAATGAAATGTTGTTATATAGTTCTTTTTGCGGAAACGAGAAGGATAAGCGTTCAACTTTTATCATCGTATTACCCTTTCTTTATAACTGAAATAGTGATTATTATCATTAGATGTCTTGCAACATAAGTTTTACGTTTGCCATTGTTAGCGTAACACCGTTTACAACCAACCTCAATCCATTTGTATCCCCTCTGATTCCTGAATTCCCCTGCGTTCCATTGGTAGCAATAAAGACCGTTCTCGACGAGATTTTAAAAAGTCTCCAAGTATCTTAAATTTTTCCGGCTTCCATACCATTTAACCACACCTTGCAAAAGAGATTTGTTCTAATACTACAATAGAAAAGCACCCGATTGGGTGCCTTCTCTGTGATGAATAAATGTTGATGCGATGTCCCCTTACCCCTTCGTTCCCTCTTCCATGCTCTTCTCGAGTTTCTTCGGGTTAGGCGGCAAAAACCGTGTCTTAAGAACCATGGGATTGTCAGTAAGAGTAAGCCCCACGATTAAAAACTTAAATGCTCTAAAAACTTTAACCGGCTTACTTTCCAGCATTGGATCGCCGTCCGTGGCGGCGGCCAGCCTCGCCGCTATGTCCGCGAGCATCGTCCTTGGATGGCGCACTGTTGACTTTGACTCGGTCCACCACGACCGTCGCCGGTTCCGGCTTCGTAATTGTCATCGGGTAAGGATGATCGGTAATCACTGGGATTCTCTGCTTCGTCAACTTCTCGATTTCCTTCAGATAAGGAATCTCCTCATTCTCGCAGAACGAAATCGCGATCCCACTTAAGCCCGCACGCCCAGTACGGCCGATCCGATGTACGTAAGTCTCCGCTATATTTGGCAAATTAAAGTTAATAACGTGCGATAGTTCCTCAATGTCGATGCCTCGTGCCGCAATGTCTGTCGCCACCAGCAAGCGTGTCGCACCGCTTTTGAAGTTATTCAGCGCCTCTTGTCGGGCATTCTGGGACTTGTCGCCATGAATCGCTTGCGCAGTAATCTTCACTTTCGTCAAGCCTCGCACTACCCGGTCCGCACCGTGCTTCGTACGGGTGAACACGATAGCGCTCGCGATCGACTTATCCTGTAGCAGATCGATCAACAGCGACAGTTTATTCGGCTTGTCCACATAATAGAGGACCTGCTTAATCCGCTCCGCCGTTGAGGAAACAGGAGTAATCTCAATTTTCACCGGATTCTTCAGCAAAGTGTTAACCAAAGATGTGATCTCAGACGGCATAGTCGCAGAGAAGAATAACGTCTGCCGCTTAGAGGGTAGCTTGGCAATAATTCGCTTCATATCATGAATGAATCCCATATCAAGCATCCGATCGGCTTCGTCCAACACCAGAATCTGCACGTGACGCAGGTCAACGAACCCTTGGTTCATCAGGTCGATCAACCGTCCCGGTGTTGCAATCAGAATGTCCGTGCCTTGCTCCAACAACTGCTCCTGAGCCCTCTGCGTGACACCACCCACGATCACGCCGCAGCGCACATTCGTGAAACATCCGTAAGATTTGGCATTGTCGGAAATCTGAATAGCCAACTCACGCGTAGGCGTCAGGATCAGTGAGCGTATAACGCGCTTACCTTTCGGGCGACCCTGCTGTGTACTCAGCAGTTGGATGATCGGCAGCAAGAAGGCCGCTGTCTTGCCGGTCCCTGTCTGGGCGCAGCCAAACAAGTCACGGCCCGCCAGCACCGGGGGAATTGCCTGCTCTTGAATAGGCGTGGGCTGCGAATAATTTTCCTTAGCTATTGCTTTAATAATAGGGGGAATCAACTGCAATTGTTCAAACGTCATACGATCTCCTTCTTCAAGAACCAGCCAATACTCAAGTTTCTATACTAGTATTATACCCTAGAAAAGGAGTAGAACTGCACTTCCACTGAAATAGTGAAAACGTTTGATAACCTCATCATCATTAGTGCCGATGCGATGGAGAAACACCCTAACTTGAAACTTGCTCATGCAAAATAAAGTCCGGAAAAACCATCAGAGAAATTGTACTGGAGCATTGTGGTTAAGCAGGTTAGGAGGTAGAATGGCGGCCCGGGGCGTAACCCCAATCTCTATCCAGTACGACCATAAACGCTGCGATTGAACTGAGGAGCAGAATCCAGCCGCTTCTTGTTTTGCTATTCCCTTTTTCCAAAATAATCTCTCTCTTATGCGCACTCAACAATAAGACGGCAGAGTGGGGGCGATTTCGACATTGGCCGAAAAAAAGTAATCGATTGGCCTAGCAATTAAATTCCGTCCGCATGTAGCTGGCAAAAAAATTCGCCCTACTTGTGATACGATTCAGCTTACACGCTATAACGGCTAAATTTTTTCATCCGTTCCACAAGCCCTTTACAAAACATAAAGGCCGCCAGACGAAAGAAATCGTGCTGAACGGCTTGAATCTGAAAGCTTTCTTTATGTAATTATCGAGGTCTTATGCTTACTCGGAGTATACCTTTTTCTTCTGCATTTTGTGGCTTCTTTTCGTTATATAGAGCTCTAAAGGCTTTCTCGATAAAATCATTCTGGGATTCGTCCTCTCTTCGAAGCGAAAATTCATCCACCAGTTCTAAGGATTTTAATCCTTCATTTAATGACTTAATTGCATCATGAATGTTCTCAGCCTGATGAAGGATTTTTTTGTTAAGATTCTATTCTTTTCTGAGAATCAATGAGTTCAGCTAACTTTTTTAGATCTTTAACTTTCGTTTCCGTGGCGTATATTTTTGATGCTTTTGTTAAGGTATCGAAGACTCGAGTTGCATAGCCATTCAACTCATCATTTAAGCGACTTATCTTCCGGCGTCTATCCTTTTTTTTGGGCAACTCCAAAGCAATTTTGATGTCCTTTAAAAAATCTTTTTCTCGATCTTCGAAATCTTCATCGAATAAAACAACTCATTTGCTTTGTCAATATTCTCTTTTACAGAAATTTCGTTACTGTATTTTTTATTTACAAGGTGAACCACTCAAAGTTCAAAAAATTGGAATAGCCCTTCTGCATATTTTACAGAAGGGCTATTCAATTAGTCTTGTGATATACATACTCCTTGATCGTTTGCGGTTTAACACGGTGCCTCTACGGGCATGATTACTTGCGAAGGACATAGAATATAAGGTGATTCGTGATGCTGACTAGACTTATGATGCCCACCACACTCCAAGGAAAATTGCTAATACTCCACGAATATCCGAGAGTCAAAATTTTTAATTCCGAATCCCAAAAATTTCGCCGTCACTTATGGTACGGTTCTCCGCGCTGTCTGTAACGGCAAGTTTTAGGGCCATCCTTTACGGGATGGCCCTCTCGCTTTGTTCAACTATCGTACCCGTCGTATTATGAGGTCAGCCAGTTTTTACTGGTTGACCTCTTTTCTTTTAGAGGTGTATGTATCGGTAGCCGGGGTTGAACGATCGTACCCGTGGGAACGTATCCCGTGCTTCAGGCTTGTCCGGGACGGTGACCTTCGGGTCGGATTTTTCCTTTGTCAGACTTGCGAATGGAACGTGCTTCCTATGCCGAGGATAAAACGAAGGCACCCCACCGGGTGCCTTCGCTTATGAATCAAAATAGAATCAGCCTGGTTCCTATACCGTGTAACCGGTATTATTATGACCGCTTTCAATCGTTTCGCTCAAGTCAGTGGTTTGGACGTTGTCCACCTGGACGCTCACATAAGTGCCTGGGGCGGCTGTACTCGCCAGACTGTCAACCTCTAGCGTAACTTCGTTCTCATGACCAACGCCTCCCCAAGCCGCCGAGTGAATAGTCACCGGTTCGATGTTCATGCCGCTCTGTATCCACACAATATAGGTTCCATTCGCTGCTGAAGTTGGGTCCACGTCCTTGCTGAACGTCAACTTCAGAAGACTTCTCCCAGGGGTGTTCGATTCGCCGATATATGCCAGGCTGTTTGCAGACAAGACCGGCGTGGGAACGACCGTAATTTGCTGTGTCATGATGTTGCTATTGGCCATGCCGTTTTTCACTGCGATCGCTTTGATCGTAGAACCGGTCTCGACATAAAAGGGTCCGTTGTACGTAACGGTGTACGGGTCAGTCTGCGGATTAGTCATCGGATCATGAATACCGTCCGTCGTGTAGTAGATCATAGCATCGGACGGCGTTGTGCTCAACGTAACCAGGACACTGCCGTTCGAGTCAGTCTGATTTGCCGTAGGGGTTGCTACTTGTTCTTGTGTAATCGTGTACGACACTGACATGACTTCGCTGTTCGCCATGCCGCTTTTTACTGCAATTGCCTTGATCGTCATTGCATTCGTTATCGTGATTGGGGAGCTGTATATCGTGCCGTTCGTTGGGCTTGGGTCGCTGTTATCCGTCGTATAGTAGATCGTTGCCCCTTCCGTCGCGTTGAGCAGCGATACACTCGTGCCTGCCGCTACAGCTCCGCTCGAAGGGTTAGCCGTAGGGGTTGCTACTTGTTCTTGTGTAATCGTGTACGACACTGACATGACTTCGCTGTTCGCCATGCCGCTTTTTACTGCAATTGCCTTGATCGTCATTGCATTCGTTATCGTGATTGGTGAGCTGTATATCGTGCCGTTCGTTGGGCTTGGGTTGCTGTTATCCGTCGTATAGTAGATCGTTGCCCCTTCCGTCGCGTTGAGCAGCGATACACTCGTGCCTGCCGCTACAGCTCCGCTCGAAGGGTTAGCCGTAGGGGTTGCTACTTGTTCTTGTATAATCGTGTACGACACTGACATGACTTCGCTGTTCACCATGCCGCTTTTTACTGCAATTGCCTTGATCGTCATTGCATTCGTTATCGTGATTGGTGAGCTGTATATCGTGCCGTTCGTTGGGCTTGGATCGCTGTTATCCGTCGTATAGTAGATCGTTGCCCCTTCCGTCGCGTTGAGCAGCGATACACTCGTGCCTGCCGCTACAGCTCCGCTCGAAGGGTTAGCCGTAGGGGTTGCTACTTGTTCTTGTATAATCGTGTACGACACTGACATGACTTCGCTGTTCACCATGCCGCTTTTTACTGCAATTGCCTTGATCGTCATTGCATTCGTTATCGTGATTGGTGAGCTGTACACCGTGCTGCTGGTGCTTGGCGCGTTGCCATCCGTCGTGTAGTAGATCGTTGCCCCCTGCGTTGCGTCAATCAAATATACACTCGTGCCTACCGTTACAGCTCCGCTCGATACACTAGCTGTTGGTGTCTTAACCACGCTCGGCGTACTGACTACCGGCGGCACAACCTCAGGTGCTTCAATCGTATAATTTTTAGAAGCTTGAACTCCACTGGCCGGATGTATCACGTAGATGGAAATTCGTTCATCTTTTGACTTTAACGAGGTATCCGCTATGACAGCCATCCCTTTAAGGTCAATAGAAACAGGAACCGAAGCGCTGACTTCGAATTTGGAAATATCTTGAACCATTTCGCCATACTGATTGGTAGCCTTAAACGGGATAACGACCGCTTTCGAGCTGGCAACCGTGTTGGACGCAGAGGTAAATTCAATCTTGGTGACTGTCTCGGCAATTACAGTCACGGTGGCGGTTGTTTTGTCAACAACCGCGGCATCAAGGCCGGATAAGGTAACGACGTAACTTCCTTCCTCCAAATTTTTCGCAAAGGTCAAAGTAGCGCTTCTTTTATCAGCAGCCCAGTCGACTTGTGCACCTTCGGCCTTTGTGATGGATAGACCAGCCTTCGTTGTGTCGATGGGCTTATTAAAGGTCACATTGATCTTCTTCACGCCTACTGGCTTCGCTTCCGCGATAGACACTTTCCCGGGAGAAACGTACTGTGCTTTGGCTTCGTATGCGCTTGTAAGGAGCAGATCGCGCGTTGCGCTGGCTTGGCCGCCGAACTTTCCGTCCGCGCCATTTGTCAATATTTTTTGTTGCAACGCCCAAGCAACATAACCCTGCGCCCAGTTGGATACCGTACTATCGTTGCCAGTCTTCGCTTTTGCTTCCGCGTCCTTGCCTAACACTCGGACCAAGAACGTGGCCAGCTGCTCTTTGGTTACTTTACCGGCCGGATTGTATGTACCTTCGCCATAGCCATCCGTAACGCCGGCAGTTTTGAGTGCTTCAATGAAGGGCAGCGCATAACCGTTGGCGGCATCATCCACCTTGACGTCGCCGAAACTGGACGTCTTCAGATCTTTATTGACTTCAATACCCGTAATCAATGCCGCAACCTTTGCGAACTGGGCGCGGTTCATCTCATCTTTGAGCCCGAACGTCGTATCGCTGACGCCATCGAAAATCCCAGCGCTAATCATGGCGTCGAACCTGGCTTTCGTTGCCGCATCCAGATCCTTCAGGTCGGTAAAGTCGGCAGAAGTCTTCGCTGCCGCGTCAGCGGGAAAGCTGAAGACAGCATTTAATCCCAATAGAGCCGCTATTGAGAAACTTATGATTCTTTTTTTCATCGAATTCATTCCTCCTGTTGTGAGTGTCAAAGCAATTTTCTTCACCATATCACAGCCAGTCTAAACAAAACCTAAACAATTCGATCGCTTCATCAGGTATTCGTATTGTTCCTATCCGCCAAAATCCAGCATTGTCCCCATCGTGTCCTTGGGCTCAATCCCGAATTCAGTTAACAGCATCATCCTTAGCGCCTCGTATTGCTTGATCGCAGAAATACGGTCATCTGCCAAAACAAGCAAACGAATAAGCTGTTCATGAATGTGCTCGTTCAGCGGATCATGCGCAAGCGCCTCCCGCAGCAGCTCCGCAGCGGCTTGATAATGCCCTTCCTTCTCCTCACGATCATGGAGGCGAAGCAACATCGCGACGTACTCGCTTCCCAGGCGAACTCGCGTCGGCTCTGCCCACTCGTACGGAGTGCCCGCCAAATAGCCCTGTCCGTAAAATTGAACAAGCTCCCCGGCGTAGTCACGCAATGCAATGTCATCGATTTGAGCTCCAACGGCCAGCAACCGATCCCACCCCTCGATATCAAGGTCCAATCGGGTCATATCGATTCGGTAACCGCCTTCCACATGCTGAACGATACCGTCAAGTCCCATTTGACTTACAGCTTTTCGCAAATAGTGAGTCGTCGTATTAAACTGGGCCCCTGCCCGATCAACTTGCACTTCTCGCCACAAGGAATCGAGAATGCGCTCCCGGCTCACCACCTCGCCGCGATGGTGAATAAGAAAGGCCATCAATTCCTCGGTTTTGGATGTCCGCCACTTGATCGCAGCGCCGTCCTCTGTCTCTGCACGAAACCGCCCAAAACATCGAATCTTCATTCGTGGAAGTGTATGATGGACGTTGAACGCATCTAGTACGAGACTCGCATAATCGGACACATCTGTCGATCCCCCACCCTTGTCTCCATACGACTGCACATAAATAGACAACAGCTCCGCCATCGCCGTTCCTTCGTCCACGAAGCTGCGGATGAATCCTTGCGGTTTCGCAATACGCAGTGCGGTATCCAGCTTCGTCAGCACCTGCTCCGTCCGACCATCGAGATACAACGCCATGCTTTGCAATATCAGAACGTGAACCCGGTCGCGCAAGCGGTCTTCCTTCGTCAACAGATGATACAGCCGCTCTGCGAGAGATAGCGCCGGTTCGCATTGTCCGCATGCGGCAAGCACGCGAACGAGCGCCAGCTGTTCGGGCACTTGGTCCAGCGTTGCTTCGTCCGAGTGCGACATCCCACATTGCTTCAACCATCGCTGAGCAGACGCCAAGTCGCCTTGACGCACCGCCAGGCTGGCCTGTTCCGCTTCGATTTTGCGTAGGAAGATTTCATAGTCCGGTGAATCGATCTTCATCTTAAGTTGTTCTAGCAGCGCCGCGGCTTTTAGCGAGTTCCCCTTCGCTTGTTGAATCCTCGAAGCAGCCACATCCAGTTGATACATATTGCGAGGAACCGGCGCGAGTCCGTCCGCGCGGTTCATACGGTTGATCCAAACTTCCGCTTCCTCTAACCGATTCCACTCGCACAATAGCTTGGCGTATGACGCATACATCGGCGTCGCATACGGATGGTTCACGTGATCCCGCCAATGACTCGTCATCCTGGTGAAAAATTGTGCCGCGCCATGATAGTCGTTAATGTAGCACAGATGGTCATCAAACTCTTCTACGGAATAATGTCTATTGTTACCGCCTTCAATAAACAAGCTGTGCTTAGGTGCAGACTTATCACCGCGGATAAAATATTCAGCTGTGCTGGCAAGGTCTTTGGATACATAGGCAGCAGCAGCGCAGATATAATAGATTTCTCCCATCGTCGCGCACCACACGTCATCGTCCATATGATCCTTCATCGCTTCGAAACGGATCCGAAGCCGCTCCGCTCGATCCGGAATGCTGCTAAACCGCCGAACACTAACCATCGCATACAAATAAAAAAGCTCAAGGAATGGCCTACTCGATACGTATTGTTCAGGCACTTTCATCACCCAGCGAGCAACGACGACGTTTTTGCTGCCAATCAGAAATTCATGCAGATGACTCTCGATCAGGCGAACGGCGTCATCATACTGCCGCCCTGCCAAATAGTGCTCTGCCGCTTCTTCGACAAAGCCATTATTTTCGAGCCATTGCGCGGCTCGCGCGTTAGTCTGAACCCACAGTTCAGGCTCTGTTCGAGTGAGCATCGACTGTAGAAAATCAGACAGCAGATGGTGATAGCGATACCAGCTGCGTTGATCGTCCAACGGAATAATGAATAGCTGAAGCTGTTCCAATTGTTCCAGCTGTTGTTGGCCTCCCGACTGGCCGGTCACCGCCTCGCACAAGGCGTAATTCATCTGGCTTAACACGGAGGTTTGCAGCAAAAAATCGCGCATCGCCTCCGGCAGATCGCGAATGACTTCCTCCAGCAAGTAATCAGATATGAGCTGCTGCTGACCACTGAATTGACGGATCATTTCAGCCACATTGCCGCTCCGTTTCAGGGAGATAGCCGCCAGACGCAAGCCGCCAATCCAGCCTTCGGTTTGGTTGTACAATATATTGAGTTGTTCCGCCGACAGCTTCAATTCCGTCGTCTCTTGGAAGAAATCAGATACTTCCTCCGATCGGAACCGCAATTGTTCGATTGTAATCCGTCGCATCTCACCTTTCGCCAACAATCTTGTTGTCGGGAAGGAAAGGTCATTGCGGCTTGCGATATATAAATGAATATGGTCGGGAAGGTATTCGAGCAAGTAGCTCATCGACTTCTGGATGGCTGGCATCGTCACCAGGTGATAATCGTCAAACATGATGACCAGCTCACCTGGCAGTCGATTCAACTCGTTCAGCAGCGCAGTCATTGCCGGCTCCATCGATGCGGAAGACGCAGAAGACCCCTGAGCCAGCAGTGGCCAAACAGTCCGGCCAAAACCTTCGACTCGATTCTGGATCGAAGCGATGACCACGTTCCAGAATGTAATCCAATCGTCGTCCTGCTTGCCGAGTGATACCCAAGCAACAGGATTCTCTCTTTGTCTGGCCCATTCGCTTAACGCCGTCGTTTTCCCATAGCCGGATGGAGCGAATACGAACGTCAGCTTCGCATCCATGCCCTCATCTAGCAGCCGAATCAAATCCGAGCGAATAACCAAAGTATGCCGTTCATGAGGAATATGCATCTTTGTTGCAGTAATCATCGGGGTACCCTCCGGAATTAAGACAGAAAACGAGTAATAAAGTGTAATTTCGACAACAAGTCGTAAATTCCTACGTCTTGTTGGCAAACATTTGTCTCATTAGTGTCACCGATATAATTTCGCCCTACTTATGGTACGGTTCAGCGTATCATCTATTTCGCAAAATTTTAAGGCACCCGATTGGGTGCCTTCTCACTGGGTTGGTACTCTTGTTTTTTTCTTCTCAAGAATGGTCATCGCAGCCCCGGTCCAACAATCTGCGAAGGGAAAGGTCTGCTTACTGCATCAAAACTGCCGCTCTATCCCCTTCGCTAGGCCTCCCTCCCGAGCTAAAATAATAGCCTCTGCTCGGCCGGCAACCTGTAATTTGCTAAAAATTGTGGAAACATGGTTTCTTACCGTTTTGGGACTTAGGACGAGCCGTTCTGAGATTGCCGGGTTGGAATAACCTTGCGCAATCAAGGTCAGCACTTCTCTCTCGCGGTCTGTCAACTCGGGAAAGAGGGGTGCGGTTTCGAATTGTCGCCGCTTCTGAGTCGCCCCGAAGAAACCGATGATTCGGTTCGCGATGCTCGGGCTGAAAATGGCTTCGCCCTTGCTCACGGCTGTAATGGCCCGAATGGCTTCATCACCTTCGGCTCCTTTGAGCAAATAGCCGCGGGCACCTGCCCTCATGGCGGAAAATACAGAATCATCATCGTCAAACATCGTGAGCATTAAAATGCTGATACCAGGCAATGCAGCCAAGATTCGGCGCGTTGCTTCAATGCCATTGATTTCCGGCAAGTTGATATCCATCAAGATTACATCAGGATGACAATGCGCCGCTAAGACGATTGCTTCGTCGCCCGAGGTGGCTTCTCCCACGACCTCCACCATTTTCGCTTCCGCTAATAAAAGTGCTCGTAATCCATAACGGAAAACAGGGTGATCGTCTACAATGAGAACGCGGATGCGATTCATGAGACGTCAGCTCCTTTCCTTGCCGTTGGAGCATCCCCATATCCTTTGGTAACTAGGGGGAAATATGCACCTACCCGCATACCCATTTTTGGCAAGTTTTCGATGAGAAAGGTTCCTCCCAGCTCCTCCGCGCGCTCACGCATCGAATGGAATCCGATGCCGCCGCGGATCCCGGGCGCCAATCCATGACCATTGTCCGATATTTCCAGAGTAAGTGTTGACTCCAATAGAAGCCGAACATTGGCAGAGGTGGCATGAGCATGCCGTACGACGTTCGTCAGCGCCTCCTGGACAATTCGGTAGCAAGCGATTTCGATCGCTGCTGGTAACATAGGAAGCGAATCCGGCGCGTCAAGCGTCATGACCACACCGCTCGCATTGTAATGTTTCATTTGCTCCTGCAGGGCCGCAATCAAGCCCAAATCGTCGAGGGAAGGCGGACGGAGTGCATAGACTAAGCGCCGAATATCGACAATCGCCTGCTGGGCATGCGTGATTGCGTCTGTTAACAGTTGTTCCGCAGTGCCGGGATCGTGCCGCAGCAGCTTTTTGATCGCGGATAAGGTAAATGTCTGACTGGATAGCTGTGGGCCTAATCCATCATGCAAATCCCGGCGTAAGCGACGCCGCTCCTCTTCGCGCGTGGCGACAAGTCGTTCCCTTGAATTCTGCAGGTCTACCGTCATTTTCTTCAAGTCGGCTGTCAAGCGCGCCGAGTAAACCGCAATGCCGATTTGGGGGGTAAGGTCCCGAACGAGTCTCAGATCGGCAGATGTCAGTTCTTCACCCCGCTGGCGCGGAGAAAGAATTAACTCGCCGACCTGCTCTCCTTGGTGAATTAGCGGGAGCCTAAGAGCTGAGCTTTCATCAATAGCATTGCCATAGTAAGCCGCTACTAGCGTATTTTCGTCACCATGAGATGTCTGTTTCCTATTCCAGATAATCGAGACATAAGGAAGCTTCAGCGCATGAGCGACACTTTTTACAATAGTAGGAAGCAAGCTGTCCGCAGGCAAAGACTCCTCCAGACGCCGTCCCAGAACGGAAAGTGCCCGATAGGGGTCAATTCGATCCCCGAACATGAGACGGTTGACCCCTTGCTGCAGTCGGTTGCGCAACGGCTGAATGATCACAGCAACCATAGCGGTTGCCAGCGCAGATAATACCCACTCATTTTTAATGTGCAAAAGAATGCTTGCTCCAAAAACAACCAGCATATACAAGGCCAATATACATACCGATACCGACGTATATACAACGGTGCGATTAATGACGATATCGATATCCCAAAGCCGGAAACGGAGCAAGGCGACACAGACGCCAAGCGCGATAGAAAGATAGTAAAACGTGAACAAGATCGGACCTAGAAGCTGATAGAAGGAGTCTGGTTGATTTAAATCTGAGATCATCAAAGGAAGCAAGTGTATAATGGTGAGGGATGTCAACGAGATGGAAAATCCGAATGCCAACCATTTAATTTGCTGCCGCTCCTGAGGGGAAGCAACAGCGAAATAACGATAAAATTGCGTGGCTGCTGCGCTGCCATAGACGACGAAAAGTTCCAATAAACCAAGCAGCGGCGGCCAATTGTCAATATTATAAGGATACGGAAGCATAAAGAATGCAATTTGAATGATGAAAAGAAAGGTTAACATCCAGGACCAACGCGGAACGAATCGCCCATCAGGAAAGGTGTAGAAAAAAATTCCGAGTGAGGGCCATTGCAGAAATAAGAAAAGGATTTCAATCAGATTTAATGGCGGCGGGAGATCTTTCACCAGATGAACATCGGACATGCCGAACGCGCCGAAGATCACGAGAATTAGGGAGACGAACAAACCCATGCGCTCTGTTGATGCGCGCCAAAATATGAGAAGTCCTGTCCCTATATAGATGGTTGTCATGACGACATCGCAAATTAGCGCATAAAGGGCATACCCTTGCAGCGAAAAGCCGTAACGCTCAAGCGCAGGAAGGTGGTCCGCATGAAGCTGTAGGTAGTTGCAACCTACTTTCGTCATATCGATACAAGGTTGATAAAGAAGTGCTACGAAATCGGGGTAATTATAGATCATTACGGCTACAGCGAAAAGGCCGGCCAGCAGCCAGAGCAGCCGCAGCCGCAGCAAAGGTTTGCTTTCTGTTTGCAGCCCTGATCTCACCAACGTTTACCGCTCCCCTCCTGAAAGCTGCATTTCCTTAGCGGCAATTGCCGCCTCTCTATTTTACCACAATTATGCAGAAATTGGTTAGTTTCTTACAGATGATGGTGTGCCCCGGCTTCTGACCGGTACCTGAATTTTATATGAGGTAAAACACTAAGACATTGAAGCGCGGTCGGCAAGAAGCGGCCTTCGCTTCAATGAAGACAAGGTTCCCAGAAGGGAACCTTTAATAAGCAAGAATTTTATTTCAGGGGCGTCCTACTTGACCAGAGGGCATATCCTAGCAAAATCCATGTGACGCTCCAGAGCTCGAGAAGTATTGGCGAAGGTTCCCCGTTAGGAATAATAAAGAAGACGATTTGAAGCGGAATCATCACAACGTAGTACAACCCAACGAAAAGCGGTGCCATCCGACGCCATCCCTTCAGCCATTGCGCAACGAACGCCGTAATTCCCAGCGTTAGCATACCGACTCCAAGCAGGAACGCTCCAATGGGATAAAAGAATTCGACCTCATGTCCTACGAAGTATTTTGACAAGATAGCTGCCAGATAAGAACAAATCCCCAGTAGGGTAATCGATGTGCCGATGTACCCGACCCGCCTCGTCCTGCCACTCCAGCTGGCACTAAGCGCGAGTACACCAAGCGGCCCGCATGCTAGACCCAGATTCATCGAGATAGCTATTAAATCTACGATAATGGGAGGTACCTCCAGTAGCGATTCGATGTTCGAAATCACTACTATTAACAACCCGCCGATGAAGCACCCCAGGCCGGCAAAACGAATGCGGTCCGCCAATACTGCCGGACTAACCATATGAATCACTCCTTAGTTGTGATGAAATATTGCATAACTTGATTCGAAGTCCTACATAGTACCAGATATCTCGGAGTCAAATGAACCGGGAGGATAAACTTTTTATCACCCCCATAATCAATATGCCTGAATTCGTGGTAAATCTACAGTTGCATTGGACATTGAATCTCCTCCTTTTTCTTTACGAACGGTTCTACCGAGCGCTAATCAAAATTGTACCTGGAGATAGGTTTTATGGGATGTGATCTGCGTCCTGACTTTCTCTAGGAAAAAATGTCCCTGCCTCATACGGTTGTAGGACCCAGTGTCCCACAGACAGAACAAGGGCCGGTACAGACCCACCTCTTCGGTGAGCTGCCCGACCCTTTAATTGCATCACGCACTTTACGTGTTCTCCTATTTAGCAGTAGCCCACATCAAGATTCACCCTCACAATCTAGGCTTAGTAAGCGTCAGTTGCGTCAATTCCTCCAACGTGACAGTACCGACAATTTTGACACCATTTGTAGCCCGATTTCCCCACTCAAAAGGTGGGTGGTGGTACGGATAATTGCCTCGAAGTGGCCCATCTAAACGGAGACATCACAAAAGCTCTAGAGGAGCGTGTATGGCTGAATTGAAATTTGCGAGCATGTGCACCAGAATTCGATGCCCCTCAAGCAATCTCACTCGATCTCCACCAAAAAAACTTAGCGTTATTTATGGTACGGTTCCCGCCTATTAATCTTAAACGCCCGATACACCTGCTCGGCCAAAACAAGCCGCATCAGCTGATGCGGATACGTCAGCCGCCCGAACGACAGCTTCTGGTCGGCCCGCTTCAGTACGGCGGCGGAGAGGCCGTTGGAGCCGCCGATGACGAAGGCCAGCTGGCTTCGACCGTACGTGCCGAGGCGGTCGATCTGCTGCGCCAGCTCCTCGGACGACCAGAGGCTGCCGTCGATCGCCAGGGCGATGACGTGGGTCTCCGCCTTGATGTGCGCGAGAATACGCTCGCCTTCGCGATGCTTGACTTGCTCCTCCTCAGCCTCGCTCATCGTTTCCGGCGCTTTCTCATCCGGAACCTCGACGACCTGTACCTTGGCGTACGGCCCCATCCGCTTCAAATATTCGTTAATGCCGTCGGCCATAAACTTTTCTTTCAGCTTGCCGACCGCGATAATTTGGATGTTCATATGCGTAAAACTCCCTTATTTAACATTATTTCCACGTGGAACATTGCATTTCGTTGCCTTTGCCCTCTCCCTTACCCGCTTCGATCCCTTCAACAACAAAAAAGGAGAGCTCTCGCTCCCCCACTTTTACACGACCAGAAATCGGCCCAGCTGATCGCAGCCGTGCTCTTCGCAGCAGGATGGCGGCGCCCATTCGGCGAAACGCGTCTCCTGCAGGTCGATCAGATCCGGCGCATCTTCGTATTCATCGACGAACCGGTCGATCGCCAGCTCGAGATGGTCTTTGCAAACGACAAACATTTGTATCCCCCAATTTGAGTGATCGCGGCCGCTACAGCTCGGCTAGCGTCAGCGTAGCGGAGGCCTTTTTCCCGGCGCGGTAGTATGTGATAGACAGTTTATCGCCGATTTTTTTCTCGTTGTATAAATATTTGCGCAGCGCCAGAGCGGAATTGACCGGCTTGCCGTCGAGCTCGACGATCACGTCGCTCGTCTTCAGCCCCGCTTCTTTGGCAGGACCCGTTGCATCAAGCACGATAACTCCAGTTTTCACATTCTCGGGCAATTTTAGTACTTCCAGACCGCTTTGGTACGATTGTAAATCTTCCAGCGTAATGCCCATCGCCGGACGCTTGATTTTGCTGTCTTGAATAAGCGCATCAAGAATCGGCTTCGCCTGGTTGATCGGAATCGCGAATCCGAGCCCCTCGACGCCGGTGGAGGCGATTTTCAGGCTGTTGATGCCGATGACTTTGCCGTCCAGCCCGACCAAAGGACCCCCGCTGTTGCCTTGGTTAATGGCCGCATCCGTCTGAATGACGTCGATTTCCCAATCCAGCTCGCCGTTCTGCCCAAGCGACACCGGAATGTTACTCTTAGGCCGGCTGATGACTCCGGTCGTTACCGTTTGCGAGAAGTCGAGGCCCAGAGGATTGCCGATCGCAATCGCCGTCTGGCCTGCCTTCAGGAGATCCGAATTGCCGAATTCGGCTATGCTGGTGATATCTTCCGAGTCGGTTTCCAGCACCGCCAAGTCCGTGTACATATCTTTGCCGAGTACGGTCGCTTTCTTATGCTTGCCGTCGGGGAGAACAATTTCGAACGAAGTGCCTCCGTCTATGACGTGGAAGTTTGTGGCGATACGCGCCTTGCCCCCGGTTTTCTGAAAAATGATGCCGGAGCCGAGTCCCGTGCCCATCGTTTTATCCTGCTTCGCATCCTTCATGGTGCTGAGCACGCTGACCACTGCAGGCTTCACCTTATCGGCCGCTACCACCACCTGATCGTGCCCGCTGGAAGCGGACGGACGGACGAGCATAACGAGCCCGAAGCAGAGCAGCGCCCCCAATACCGCGGAAATGACCGCTATCCAAACGATCCCTCCGTTGTTCTGAGGCTGCCGGTTCCAACCCCGCTGTCCCCATTTGGACATCTTCGTGGAATAAAAATCGTCGTGAAAAAAGCTCAATCCATCCCTCTCCCCTCTGACGGATCGTCAGCCCTAACCGGTGAACCCGGCTTCTATCGTAACCTATCGGTTGTTTGATTTAAAATAATCGGAATGTTTTCGCTAACGCTTGACTACAATAGTAACACAAAAGGAAGACAAAAATCATAGTTTCCTAGAAAAGGAGAATCGGGATGAATCGTATCTTTAATCATTTGGAGCAGGTTGATTTAATCGGCAAACTGGCCGACATGAAAGAACAGCACTACCGCCAGACACTGCTTATCAGCGCCCTGTTAGAGCTGTTGATCGAGAAGGGTCAGCTCACCCATACCGAACTCGAAAACAAGCTCGTGCAGCTCGACGCCATCAATCCTGACCCAATTTATCCCAAGCAGTAGGCCGGTCGAAAAACGTATCCATCAACCTCACTTGATCTTCCGTGATCCGCTGTTCTTCGAGAATATTGCCAACCGTTAACCGCGCCAAGTCCATCATGTTATGATCGCGGCTCAAATGCGCCAAATATACCCGCTTCGTCTTCGACGAAAGAATTTCGCACAGGCCTTCGCCTGCCGCTTCATTGGACAAGTGGCCGACATCGCTGAGGATGCGCCGTTTGATGTTCCACGGGTATTTGCCCATGCGCAGCATTTCGATATCGTGATTGGATTCGAGTACGAGTACGTCCGAATCTTTGATTTTCTCTTTGACCTTGCCGCTCATATAGCCCAGATCGGTAGCGAGGCTCAGCTTCTGATCCCCTTCGTGAAAGCAGTACCCGACTGGCTCCGCCGCATCGTGCGAAATGCCGAACGATTCGATCTGCATCGTGCCGATCTCAAGCAGCCCGCCCGTATCGAGCACCCGCCTGTTGGCTTCGGCGATTTCGCCGATTTGCCGGTCCAGCTCCGCCCACGTTTTCTCGTTCGCGTAGATGGGAAGGTCGAACTTGCGCGCAACCGCGCCAAGTCCTTTAATATGATCGGCGTGCTCATGCGTCACCACAATCGCATCCAAGTCGTTGCCGCACATACCGCGCTCCTGCAGCAGCTCGTCGATCTTCTTCGCGCTGAAGCCGGCATCGACGAGAATGTTCGTTTCCTCGTTCGTCACGACCGTCGCGTTACCCGTAGATCCGCTTGATAAAATACTGAATCGTAACCCCATATTCCTGCTCCCTCTGCCCTTGCGTCCATGCTGTCTGTCATGCTGCCATATATGCTTAACCGGCGATCCAATAGATGAATCCTCACCGGACTTACTTCCGCTGCTCCTGAGGCCGTTCCAGCTCGCCGTTGAACGCCTGGACGTAATACGGTCCTCCTTCGGCAAGCACGACGCGCCAAGTCGGCAGCAGCACTTGCGTCTCCGAATCGAACTGCTGCCCATGATACCCAAGCCGCACGTCCGCGATGACGGAGCCTTCCGGCAAGTTTTCCGCCAGGCTGCGAATCGCCGTATAAGCCGAAATAACCTTCTGCTCTTTGTGCTCTCCTCCTGATTGTACTTCAACCTTCGTCTGTTTAAAACCGTTGATTTCGCCTTTTTGTCCATACAGATGGAGCGTCGCGTCAAAGAGCGGCATATCGGTCATCATCTGGTAGAAAACATACTCGTCGTCGCGGCTCAGCGCCGTATCGAGCTTGTACGCAGTAGCGTTCTCAACCGGGAGCTTCGCAATGACTTCTTTCAGCCCGCTTCGGCTGATGAGGTTGACGTATTTGATCGGCTGCTGGAGCGTAACCTTCTTGGCGTCTCGGTATTTCTCAGGCAGCTTCACCGTAATTTGCCCGAGCTTCGGCGTATCTTTAGGTACGTCGGCAAGCACCCGGATGTTCTTGATCGCGAGCAGCTTGTTCGTCTCCTCGATAATGCTGGCCGTATCGGTTTCCGAATATGTCTGGCTAAAGCGCGTGACCCACAGCTGATAGCCGAGCAGCACATTCAGAAACAAGAACGATACGATCAAAATCGTCTTCGCCCGTCCCCAATCCATCCGTTCACCCCCGCTTCATCGTTCCGCCAAAAACTCGAACGTACCGTCCCGCAGCTCAACCGCCCAGCGCGGAATCAAGTCCACAAACTGATCCGTAACGACCGCCTGGTACGCCGGGAAAATCGACACCGCCATAACCCTGCGCGGATAGGCGTTCACAAGCTCGTCAAGCTCCTTGCCGCCCGGCAGCGAGGCTTCCTTTCGCGTCGCCCCTTTAAGATCCGGAATAACCGTCGAACGCTCGTAGCCCGACAGAACGCCCTTCTGGAGCACAACCTTGATATAGCCGAACGTGTCCTGTTTCGTATTGATGACCGGGACATTGTCCACGTATTGTCTGAATACGAACGTCTGCGGTCCAAACGACTGCTTCGGCGTAATTTTGCTGAGCATGTATGCGCTGTTCCAGCCGCCGTGCTGGTTGACGAACTGAATGCCGGACAGCAGATTGCCCTTGACGTCGGACCGGCTCTCGGCCGGCGTAAATATCGGATCCGAATAGCTGAACCATCGCTGATCCGGCCTGATCTGCAATCCTTTTTTGCTATCCGTGTAGATTTGCGAGCCGTCCCGCTCCTGCAGGAAACGCGTCAGCCCCGGGTCGACGAACAAGCTGCGCTTGAGCTGGTCGGCCGTAAACTGCGTGTACGGCATCCGGATTTTGGCCATGGCGACCGGCTGATCCGGCAAATAATAATCGCCGTTGTCGGAGTGGTATTTCGTCAAATATTCCCCGAACCCTACCGCCTTCTCCACATCCTTGGCCAGAACATCGGCCTTTACGACTTCATAAACGGTCGTTCCGGTTTCCGTGAAGAAGTACGTTTTGACGTCTTCTTTATTATCCTTGATGTAGATCCAAATCTTCGTAATGTAGTCGTTGTCGGTCGGCAAATCCTCGTTGATGCGCAGCATCGTCTGCAAAATATTGAGCGGTACCGCGTCCTTGAACCGTACCTCGAACCCGATCTGATTGTTCCGGATATCGTCGAGATTGATGCCCGCCGTGATCAGATTCGTCTTGCGCAGCCCGTCAAACGTCCGCCTCTTCAGCAAGTCGTTGTAGATCCGCTCGTAAAATTGATGATTGAAAGGCAGCACCGTATGGCTCTTCTTCCCGAAATGCAGAACGATTTCGTCCGGGTACAGCAGATCGGACAGCTCTGCCTGCGTGCCGTTAAGCTGCGTTTCCAAATAATCCGTCTGCGTGATCGACTCGAACTTCGGCGTCCCGTAAGCAAGGAAATAGCTCTGAAGGAGACTCGTCGCAACGAGCAAGGTAAGGAGGATCGATTTGAACTTATCCATTAGGCCGTTTCCTCCTCCCTTACATAAGGCAGCGTAAAGGTTACCTTCGTGCCGTGGTTATATTCCGATTCCAGAAAAATCGTACCGCCGTGCGCCTTTATAATTTCCCGGGCAATCGACAGGCCTAGACCCGTGCCGCCCATATTTCGCGATCTTGCTTTATCCACCCGGTAAAACCGTTCGAAAATACGGTCCAGATCTTTCTTCGGGATCCCGATTCCGTTATCCTTGACCGCTACTTCCACCGTCTCCGGATCGACAAGCCGGGCGGATATCGAAATGTTCCCGCCGTCCCCGGTATATTTGATTGCGTTGGACACGAGATTGTCCAGCACTTGGTCGATTTTGTCCCGATCCAGCAGCACTTCCCCGATCTCGTCCTCCACGTTCATGGCGATCTCGATCCGCCGCTGCTGCAGCTGGAATGAAAACCGGTCGGCCACCTCTTCCAGCATTTCGCCGACACTCGTCCACGACTTCGCCAATATCGCCTGCTTCGAATCCAGCCGCGACAGGTGAAGAAGGTCCGTAACGAGCCGAATCATCCGTTCCGTCTCGCTGCGCGTCACGCCGATAAAACGGTGCGCCAACGCCGTCTCCTCGATTGCGCCGTCCTCAAGCGCTTCCAGATAGCTCTTGATCGTCGTAAGCGGCGTCCGCAGCTCATGGGATACGTTCGCCACGAACTCGCGCCGCGCCAGCTCCAGCTCCTCCTGCTCCGTTACGTCGTGAAGCACGACGATCGTACCCATCACGCCCAGCTCGCGCCGGTGAATCGGGGTAAAGGTGACACGGATTTTACGGTTTTCCTCCTCCGCCGCCTGCGTGAGCTCGATCATGATCGGCGTCCCCTTCTGCTCTCCGTGGATACGGCTCATCGCCACTTCCTTGTCGAGCCGCAGCACCTTGTACAAGTTGCCCCCAAGCGCCGCGCTTTCTTCAAGCTGAAGCATCTGCTTCGCCTGCTGGTTGATCAGGATGACGTTATCCAATTCGTCCGCGGCCACTACGCCGTCGCTCATGTTCGACAGGATCGAGGAGAGCTTCTCCTTCTCCTCCTCGTTGACCAGCAGCGCTTCCTTCAGCCGATTCGTCATGTAATTAAACGCGAAGCTGAGCTGGCCGATCTCGTCGTAGCTGAACACCTTCACCTTTTGATTGAAATTGCCTTCCGCTACCGAGGTGACCTGCTTCGTAATTTCCTTGATCGGGCTTGTAATCGTATGCGATAAAATAACGCCGAGCAGCGCCGTCATCGCAATCGAGATCAGCGTCCCCGACAGAAAAATGCGGTTAATCCGGTTCGACGTGCTGTATATCTCCTCCATCGACGCGACAACGTACACCGCTCCGATGACTTTCGTATCGCTCGTCACCGGCTTGGCGATCGCCTTCTTCCGGAAGCCGTCCCCATCGAGAAACACCTGCTCGTTATCTTTGTCTCTGATGTTCTGCAAAGCCCGGCTGACGACGAGCCGCGTATTTTTCTGCCCGACGATCTCTTTCGAATTCGGCTGCGACGTCGCGATGACGATGCCGCTCGCATCGATGATTTGAATATCCCAGTTGCTGACGCGGTTCCATTCCAGCAGAAACTCGGTGATCGAATCCTCGCCCGTCTTCTTGCTGTCCTGGTTGACGGACAATTTGGGTTCCACGTAGTCCGCCAGCAGCAGCGCCTGTTTATTCAGCGAGTCGGTGAACGTGCCCATAAAGGAGCTTTCCGTCGTCCGGACAAAATAGATGCCGATCAATTGCATCGCAAACAAGATAAGCAGCACGTAGATCAGGATGAATTTGACTTGTATGGTCCGGATAAAACGAAAGCCTCTCATGCAAAAGCGCCGCCCTGTTTCGGGTTCCGCATCATATAGCCGAGCCCTCTGCGCGTTGTGATGTATTCCGGCTTACTCGGATCGTCTTCGATTTTCTCGCGCAACCGGCGGATCGTCACATCGACCGTACGGACATCGCCGTAATAGTCGTAGCCCCATACCGCTTGAAGCAGATGCTCGCGGGTCATGACCTTGCCGTTGTTGCGGGCCATATAGTAAATGAGCTCGAACTCCCGGTGCGTCAAATCCAGCAGCGCGCCGTCCTTATAGACGACGTACATGTCGCTGTCGATAAGCAGCTTATGGATACGCAGCCCTTGCGGCGCAGGAGCGCCCTCCGCCTCCGGTTGGTTGGCCTGGGTCTGCGCTTGCGTCTGACGGCGCAAATGCGCTTTCACGCGGGCCAGCAGCTCGCGCGTCCCGAACGGCTTGGTGACGTAGTCGTCAGCCCCCATTTCGAGCCCGAGCACCTTGTCGATCTCCGAGTCTTTGGCCGTCAGCATGATGATCGGCGTGTTGCGCTTTGCCCGCACTTCCCGGCAAACATCCATGCCGTTCTTCACCGGCAGCATCAAGTCGAGCAATATTAGATCGGGGTCCTCGCTGAATGCGAGCTCCACCGCTTCTCCTCCGTCGTACGCGCAGACGACCTGGTAGCCTTCCTTCTCCAGATTAAATTTCAAAATGTCCGCAATCGGCCGTTCGTCGTCCACCACTAAAATTTTCCCGTACATAAGGCCACCGCCCTTCGTCTTCTTTCTATCTATTCTAACACAAAACAGCCCTGCAAGCTTCGCGGCTTGTCCGAACCGGGCCTATCGCACGGCTTAGCAAGGGCTGGCTTCGTCATGGGGGTATGGATCAAATAAACGCCATCCTTCTGCCAAGAAAACATGAAATAATAGGCGTAGCGCTTACTCATCAGCTAAAGACCTGCCGGTACCGGCAGCATTTAACGTGACGATGAGCACACAGCCAAGCGAAAACATGAAAAGAGCAGGAGACGATGGTCGTCCCCTGCTCTGGGTAGGATAGATGATTGCGATTAGCGGTTTAGATACTTAAGCGGATTTTCCGGTGTCGTCCCCTTCTGAACCTCGAAGTGAAGATGTACGCCGGTCGAATCGCCCGTGCTGCCCATCGTGCCGATCTTCTCGCCCTTCTCGACGATTTTGCCGACGCTTGTGTCGATCTTGCTTAAGTGACCGTAAAGCGTTCTGTAGCCGTTCAGATGGTCGATAATAATATGATTGCCGTAATCGGACTTGAACCCGGCGTAAACGACTTTCCCGTTATCCGATGCAAGAATGCTCTTGTTGCCGGAAGTCAGGTCGACGCCTTTATGGAACGCGCCCCACCGGTTGCCGAAGCCGCTCGAGAGGCTCGATGAAAGCACAGGCCATGCAAACTTGCCTGTTCCTTCGCCTTTAATGACCTTCGTGCCTTTGCGAACCTTCGCTTTGACCGGCTCCTGGATGATCTCCTCATTCAGCAGTTCTTCCGCCATCATCAGCCCGTTCACTTTCGTTACGTTAAAGGTAACCTTCTTGAGACCGTTCTTGCCGGAGCTGATCGTCTGCGTGATTCCCGCACGCACCGTATCATCCTGCACGTATTCCGTCTCATATTGAATCTCTTGGTTCTCCACGACCTTCTCCACCGTCCGAACCGACAAGGTCGGTTGGAGCATCGTCAGATCGAGCTGCTGCCCGACCTTGATCATATCGTCTGCGATCCAAGGATTGTTTTTGTAGATAACCTGCTTGGAAATATTGAATTTCTTGGCGATGCAGGAGACGCAGTCTCCTTTCTCCACCGTATATTTCGTCGGCTGAACATCGCCGGTCTCCAGCTTCTGCACCAGATCCTTCGCTTCCTGAACGGCATTCGGCTCGATATCGATCGGCTTCAGCTCAACCTTCTGGACAAATTCAATTTTCTGGACTTCCGACTCTCCCGCCTGAAGCTCCTTAGGAGCCGCCGCAGCAAGCACCTTTACTTTCCCGGCGTCCTTCGGTTTGTCGGAGGTGTATTTGCTTTTGATTTGATCGAACAAGGCTTCCGCCGTATCCGAATCCTTCAAAATCCCGATCGGCTTACCTTCGATGAGGAGCTGCACCCCTACCGCATGGGATTTAATCATGCCCGAAAGTTTCGTCAGCGTACCGTCATTGTCGCTCTCCGCCTTGTAAGCCTTTTCACTTTTTAAGGTAACCTCATCGGTATTGAGCACCATATGCACATCTGGGTATTTCTGTTCAATTTCCTTGACTTTGGCAAGTTTGAAATCATCTACCACCTGCGGATCGCTGACGATACCGACTTCTTGCCCTTCCAAATAGACGTGGAAAACCTCGGTCGTATTCATCTTCACGTACTGGCTGCCGCCCAGTGTGACAACCGCCGCAATACCGAGCGCTCCTGCTCCCGTAGCCAGCTGCATTCTATAAAGGCGAACCTTCGCGTACAGCTCCTTCGGCCAAACGGATTGGCGAATCGAGCTCATGGTCGTCTGTATGCGTCCCTTAGCCAGCGGAAGCTTGCTTGCTCCTGCTTTGCTTTCAACCTTTGTGTCGGACTCGGCTTCCCGTTCGTTCAGAATCGGGTCGACTTTGCCGAACATCGACTTCATCCTGCCTGTCAAGCGTTGCAATTGAATGCCCGAAACAGCCCGCTTAGCAGTCGCAAGCTTTTTCTTGATCCAATTTTCATTCTTGAAAACGGTCATGACGATCTCCTTTTACCTTATTTTTCGTAAGAATATGCCATTCTAATGAGACGATATCGATGTTTTTGCCAATAAAAACTGCCGCTGCAACCAGCGGCTTCCCTATGCATCCTGTTGAATTTCTTGATGCTGTCGCACAGTACTAAACCGAATTGATAGCCTTTTTTTACCATAACAAAATGCCTATATTCCGATTTCTTCCCTGTCGGAAGGTATGCAAGCGAAGCAATTACCACCATAGCAGTTGGCTTACTTTCCCTTACACGATTAGACGTTTTTTTTACTTTACCACAGCCTTGTTCGAGTTTTCAACCTTTTTTCCCGCACTTCATGAATATGAAGGGGGTCGTATATCGACATAATCCGGGAGGACAAGCAGTGCGCAGGTCCTGAATCTTAAGCCTTATCGGCCAAGGGTAAAGGCTTTCGGCACCTAAGAGGCCGTTCTTTTTACCGGTTCTGAACAAAAATTGAACAATTCATGAACCCGGCTATTCCGGTGGATTTGCACACAAAAAAACGGCCTGATTCGGCCGTTAAAATCGCAATGCCCTTTCGGGCGCCTCAATATTTCTTTAATATGTCCATAAGCTCGTCGTACTCGCCCGGCTTCAAATATTTCTGAATGGACGTATCCAGCTCATTGATATCATTCGACGAAATGCCGTCCTCCACCATTTGCGAGAACCGCTGAAGCTCCGTTTCCGGCAGCCGCGTGAGCAAGAGCGTAAATATTCTCATTTTATCGGCGTCCGACAGCAGCTCCCGCTTCTGATTGAATTGATCGGCGGTCATGACCAGTTTCTTTTTGTCCAAAGCGTCGCTGCCCGATTCGGTTGCTTGCCCGAACACCGGCAACGCGTTGTCCGGAACGCGCTCCTGCTGCGTACCGTTCGTACCGGTGCCGCTCCCTGCTCCGGTGGCACCGCTTCCGCTTGTGCCGGCGTCTTTCCCTGTACTGCTGCTAGCCCCGTTCGCCCCCGTAGACGATCCTCCCGTGCTGGATGACGGCTGCCCGTTAACGGGCGAATCGCCCTTACCCGCCGTTTGACCTGTACCGTTGCTTACGGCACCTGCCGAGCCACCCTTAGCGCCCGCTCCGTCGCCTTTATCGCCTTTACCGTCCGCGACCGGCTCCTTCCCGCTCCAGTCGTCGATCATCTGTCCCCATAGATCCGAAAATTGCAGCTTCTTCATATTGGCGCTGAGCGGGAACTGTCCCAGCAGCTTTTCTACATATAAATGTACGGTCATCCAAGTGACATATACCGTCAGTACGGAAACCAGCACCGTCACGACGATCCATTTACTCAACCAGTTCAGCCATTTAATCACGCTTTCTCCACCTCTGCCGTCTATTCGTCGTTATTTAAGCGTTTCTTTCAGAAACGTACTTCGGAAGCATAAGCTTAGCGTTTCTGGAGGAAACGCATCGCGAGAACAATATGCTTACCAGTATTGACGGAATAGGCGCGCTTTAACGCTGATTTGGCAAAATAACCGGTGAAATGACGGCATTTCCTCCATTTCCATACGGGGACGAATAACAACGCAAACCACGCAAACAAAAAAAGGAGCCCCGGAGATAATCTCCGAAGCCCTATATAGAAGGAAGAGAGAAAAACGAAAGGAATGGCTCGCTCGCTTATCCGTAAATCGGAGCGACGAGATTCGTTTGCTCGCGGTTGCGTCCGACTGAGAAAATGGCGATCGGGATGCCTGTCAGCTCGGAAACGCGCTCTACGTAGCGGCGGGTTGTCGCCGGCAAGTCTTCCAGCTTCCGTACGCCGGAAATGTCCTCGGACCAGCCCGGAAGCTCTTCGTAAATGGCTTCGCATTCGGCCAGCATGTTGAGGTTAGCCGGGTAGTGCTGAATAATGTCCCCGCGGTACTTGTAGCCGGTGCAAATTTTGACCGTCTCGAGTCCGGTAAGGACGTCCAGCGAGTTGAGAGACAAACCGGTAATGCCGCTCACTCTGCGAGCGTGACGCACCACAACGCTGTCAAACCAGCCTACGCGGCGAGCTCTGCCTGTCGTCGTCCCGTACTCGTTGCCTACCTCGCGGATCCGGTCGCCGACTTCGTTGTTCAGCTCGGTCGGGAACGGGCCGTCGCCTACGCGTGTTGTATAGGCTTTAGCCACGCCGATAATTTGATGGATTTTCGTCGGTCCGATACCTGCGCCGTTACACACGCCGCCTGCCGTCGGATTGGACGAGGTCACGAACGGGTAAGTACCTTGGTCGATATCGAGCATGACGCCTTGGGCGCCCTCGAACAATACGCGCTTGTTGTCGTCGATCAGGTCGTTCAGAACGACCGACGTATCGGTAACATACGGACGGATTACTTCCGCATAGCCTAAGTATTCTTTCAAAATCGCTTCCTCATCGAGCGGCTCCGCGCCGTAAACCTTCTCGATCAGCTCGTTCTTCTCCGCAACGAGGCGGCGCAGCTTGCTCTCGAATTCCGATGCGTCCAGCAGGTCGGCGATGCGAATGCCGTTGCGGGCCGCCTTATCGACGTAGCAAGGGCCGATCCCTTTGCGTGTCGTGCCGATCTTGCTGTCGCCCTTGCGGTCTTCTTCAAGCCCGTCGAGCAAAATGTGATACGGCATAATGACATGCGCGCGGTCGCTGATCCGCAAATTCGTCGTCGTAAAACCGTTCTCGTGAATGTAATTGATTTCTTCGATAAGAGCCGCCGGATTGATGACAAGACCGTTGCCGATGACGCACAGCTTATCTTTATAGAAAATCCCCGACGGGATCAGGTGCAGCTTATATTTTTTGTCTTCGATCAAAATCGTGTGTCCGGCGTTGTTTCCGCCTTGATAACGCGCCACCACTTCTGCCGTTTCAGCCAAAAAGTCGGTGATTTTGCCTTTTCCCTCGTCGCCCCATTGGGTACCGACAACTACTACGGTTGACATACGCACAACCCCTTTGCGAGCACTTCATGCACCCGAGTTTTGCTGTTCCGCTGTTTTCACACAGCAATTTCAGTGTATCAGCCAGATCTTCGAAAGTCAATAAAAACGAACAATCATACACGGGGGTGTAGGATTGTTCGGGAATTTAAACATTATTTCATTGGAACTACAATATAGATAATAGCAATTCCGTACAATAGGCTTCCCGGCTTATCTTGCCCGAGAGCTCTATTACCCGACAGTTATGGACATCGGGCCGCTAAGCGCCCCTGCCCTGCTCCTGATGCGTGCGATCGAGACTGACGAACTTGTTGTACTGCTTCAAGAACGCCAGCTCTACGGTGCCTACAGGCCCGTTCCGCTGTTTGGCGATAATGATTTCGATGATATTTTTCTTCTCGGTCTCTTTGTCATAGTAATCGTCCCGGTACAAGAACGCCACGATGTCGGCATCTTGCTCGATCGAGCCCGATTCCCGCAAGTCGGACATCATCGGACGCTTGTCCTGCCGCTGCTCGACGCCCCGGCTAAGCTGCGACAACGCGATGACCGGCACGTTCAGCTCACGCGCGATCTGCTTGAGCGTACGCGAGATCTCGGATACTTCCTGCTGCCGGTTGTCGCCCTTGCCCCGTCCTGCGATCAGTTGAAGGTAATCGATCAGAATCATGCCGAGCCCCTTCTCCTGCTTCAATCGGCGGCACTTGGCTCGAATGTCCGCCACCGTAATGGACGCGGAATCATCGATATAAATGTTGGCCTCGGAAAGCGCCCCTATCGCCATCGTTAGCTTTTCCCAATCGTCCGGCTTTAAATCGCCGGTCCGCATCGCATTCGCGTCGACATTCGCTTCCGCGCAGATCATCCGCTGAACGAGCTGTGCGGCGCCCATCTCGAGACTGAAGATGGCGACCGTCTCTTTGCCGCGGACGCCTGCGTTCTGCGCGATGTTCAGCGAGAACGCGGTTTTACCGACGGAAGGACGCGCCGCCACGATTATCAAGTCGGAACGCTGAAAGCCCGATGTCATTTTGTCGAGATCGCGGAAGCCGCTCGCCACACCCGTGGACATGCCTTTTTGCTGGGATAAGTATTCGATCTTATCGAATACTTCCATCAGCACGTCGCGGATTGCGACGAAGCCTGTACCGGTGCGCCGCTGCGAGATTTCCAAAATCTTGCGCTCCGCATCGCCTAGCAGCAGCCCGACGTCGTCCCCCGTTGCGTAGCCGTCGCTGGCAATCTGCGTAGCGGTGCGAATAAGCCTGCGCAGCATCGACTTCTCTTCGACGATCGCCGCGTAATAGTCGATATTCGACGCGGTCGGCACCGCATTGGCAAGCTGGGTCAAGTAGCTGACCCCGCCTACTTCCTCCAGCTGCTGCTTATCCTGCAGCCTTGCGGTAACGGTGATCAGATCGACCGGATCGTTCGACTCGGCGACTTCAATCATGCTTTCATATATAAATTGATGCGGGGTTCGATAAAAGTCTTCCGGACGAACGCGCTCCATCGCCGTAATGAGCGAGTCGCTGTCCAGCAAAATCGCCCCGAGCACCGCGCATTCGGCCTCTACGTTTTGCGGGAGAACGCGCCCATCCAGCAGTTGCTCCGCGTTCATTCCTTTACTCCTCCGTTACTTGTACTCTGAGCTTAGCCGTCACTTCCGGGTACAGTTTGATCGGAACTTGGGTGACGCCAAGCGTGCGAATCGGATCCTCCAGCACCATTTTGCGTTTATCGATAGCGATTTTATGCTGCTTCTCGAGCTCTTCGGCAATCTGCTTCGTCGTGATGGAGCCGAACAGCCGGCCGTTTTCGCCGCCCTTGCCCTTCATCGTCAGAATCATTTCGCCGAGCTTAGCGGCCAGCTCCTCCGCTTGCTTCTTCTCGTTTTCCTTGCGTTTCTGCTCGGACTGCTTCTGCTGGTCGAGCACTTTCTTATTGGAATCGGATGCGGCCACCGCCAGGTTCTGCTTAATTAGGAAATTAACCGCGTAACCCTCCGAAACTTCTTTGATCTCGCCCTTTTTTCCTTGTCCTTTAACATCCTTCAGCAAAATGACTTTCATTCGAAAAGCCCCTCCTCTTCATCCATCTGTTCCAGTACTTTCTTCAAACGCTTCTCCGCATCCTCCAGCGTGCCTTCCAGCTGCGTCGCGGCATTCGTTAAATGCCCGCCGCCCCCGAGCCGTTCCATCACTAGCTGAACGTTGATTTGCCCGAGCGATCTGGCGCTAATGGCGATCAGGCCGTCCGGCCGCTCGCTGATAACGAAGGAAGCCATAATATCCGTCATATTCAAAAGAGTATCAGCTACCTGCGCAATCAGCAACTGAGAATATTTGCGATTCGGCTCCGCCACCGCAAGTGCGATGTGCTGATTCAGGATTTCGGCGTGCTTGATGATTTCCGCTTTGTTCACGAACGCGGTAAGATCTTCCTTCAGCAGCCGCTGAATGAGCGCCGAATCGGCCCCGCTTCGCCGCAGGAAAGACGCCGCCTCGAACGTTCGGGCTCCTGTTCGCAGGCTGAAGCTTTTGGTATCCACCGTAATCCCCGCCAGAAGCGCCGTTGCCTCCAAAATATCCATCGTTAAGCGCTCGCTGAAATACTGCAGCAGCTCCGTCACCAGCTCGCATGTAGACGAAGCGTATGGCTCCATGTAGACGAGCATGGCATCGCCGATAAACTCCTCGCCCCTCCGGTGATGATCCACAACGACCTTGCGCGGCGTCTGCTGAAGCAGTCTCGGCTCGGCAACCATAGACGATTTGTGCGTATCGACAACGACAGCCAGCGTGCGCGGGGTTGTGATCTGCAGCGCCTGCTCCGGGGTCACGAACCAGCGGATCAGCTTCTCGTCCTCGCGTATGACGTCCATCAGCTTCTGAATGGACGGGTTGATTCCCTCAAGCACGATGTAGCCTTCCTTATTGCTGACCTGTACCGCCTTAAGCACGCCGATGGCCGCGCCGATCGCATCCATGTCGGGCATTTTGTGCCCCATGATGATGACCTTGTCGCTTTCCTTGATCAGATCGCGGAGAGCATGGGAAATCACCCTGGCGCGAACGCGCGTTCGTTTCTCCACCGCATTCGTCCGTCCGCCGTAGAACGAGATGCGCTGTCCGATTTTGACCGCCACTTGATCGCCGCCGCGTCCTAGCGCCATATCCAAGCTCGTTTGAGCCATCTGTCCGAGTTCGACCAAGCTGTCAAAGCCGGCCGCGATTCCGATGCTGAGCGTGAACGGGACCTTCTGCTCGATCACGCATTCCCGCACTTCATCCAATATTTCAAAACGGGTTTGCTCCAGCTGCTGCAGCGCCTTCTGATTCATCATAATCAGATAGCGGTCGGACGCCGTTCTGCGCAAATACAAGTTGTGGCGCTGTGCCCACTCGTTGATTTCGCCCGTCACCTTGGCAAGCAGAATGCTCCGGCTCTGGTCGTCCATTCCTTGGGTCGCCTCGTCCAAATTATCCATCATGACGATGCCGATGGCGATCTTCTCTTCCTGATACCGGCGAAGAAGCTCGTCATAGGCCGTTACGTCGCGGAAATACAACTGCCGTTCCTCCGGCTTGACGATGACCTGGTACAGCAGCCGCCCGATTTTGACGTCGAACTTCGTTTCCTTCTCCTTGCGGTTCTTCAATGCCGGCAAAATATCGTACAGCGGTTCGCCGATCACGGACTCCTTGCCGAGCATCGTCGTCACGAAGGCGTTATGCCATTCGATCGTTTTCTCCTCGGTATACAGGACAATCCCGATCGGCAGATCGTTGACGACGGAGATTCCGACTTTTTTTACCCGCTGGGAGACGGTCCCGATATATTGATTCAAATCCTTTTGAAACGCCTTTTCCGCTTTAAGCGTGTAATAGCCAAGGAAGCCGCTTATTAATAGAGCAGCTACCGCAACAATCCAGTTATACACGAACAAAACGATGATTAGCGCCGCAACAAAAACGAAGGTCCAGACCATATGCATACCGTGCCAACGTTTTAAAAGAAATCTGGGCATAACGGCTTCGCTCCTCTTTCCTTGCTAGCTCTTGTTCGTGAACCGGCTGCGCAGCGGAAATATGGCATCCAGCAGCCCCAGCAGGCTAAACAGCGTAACGAATACCGGCAAAACCGGATACAGCACGACCATGACCACTACGGCGACGATCGGCAGCCATTTCCCCCAGCCCTTCTGATAGGCAACGAACGACAAGAACGAAAGAGACTGAATCACGAATGCGAAGGTAAGCAGCGGATACAAGTTCAGAACGATCATCACCAGAATCGAATCCGACTGAATGTCCATGAAAAAATCGAGTACGATCGTAATCGCATAGTACAGAACGATCGACCGCGGCACTCTCCACTCGCGCAGAGGCGGCAGCCCGGGCAAATAAAGGCCCATACTTTTCAAACGCCATCTGGTTATCGCATGCGTCACGAAAGCGAAGTAAGCGGAAGTCGTAATCATGAAAAGCGGAATCATCTGCACCATCATGCGCACGAGAAGATCCTGCATATCCTTCGGCACAATGCCGTTCAGCAGATCGCTCATCGACGTCATCGTATCGCCCAGCATGTCTTTATAGGCGCCGATCGGGTTAGCCCCGAACAGCGAGGCGATGAGCAAAATAAGCACCATTTCGCCCAGCAGCGTCAAAGCACCTGCCATAATGACGCCTCTAGCCGCCCATTTCTTTTTGTACAGCTGCCCCATGACGATAACGGCCACAAGGAAGAACAGCGACACCATTATGAGGAACAGCCCTGTTTTGCCTGTCAGGATATAGAGCAAGAGAAGTACGACCACATAAGCGAAGGTGAATTTCTTCCCATCAAGCCACATATACAAAACAAGCGGCGGAACCATCAGAAAGCTGCTCGTTATGCCGTTAAGCGGCGTAAAAAACGACAGCATCAGCAACACGTAAATCATGCACCAAACGATTGTTGGGATTAAACCTTTCGAGTCCCGGTTCACTGCGAATCATCCATCTCCCTAAGCCAGAGTATAACCCGTCTTATCCAAATTCGAGACATTGCCGATGGCCGGCAATGCGGCAGGCCGGCCGCTGTACGCAGACTTTTGCTGTATCAGCCGCTTAATAGCTAGATTATACCATAAACCGGGCCGATCTGTGATAGTGCCCTCCGTCGCTCCGTCCATCCCCGCTAAGTACCGGTTCTGCCAAAATAAAAAAGCAGCAAGGTTTCCCCTGCTGCCGGTTTCCGACTACTACTCGGTTGTGTAAGGCAAAAGCGCGATTTGACGCGAACGCTTGATAGCGATCGTCAGCATGCGTTGATACTTCGCGGAAGTTCCCGTTACACGGCGTGGCAAAATTTTGCCGCGCTCGCTGATGAACTTACGGAGCGTATCGATGTCTTTATAGTCAATGTGTTGGATTTTGTTAACAGTGAAGTAACAAACCTTACGGCGTTTGTTGCGTCCGCCTTTTTTCGAAAACTTGCGGTCGCCGCGATCTTCGCCGCCATCTCTTTGTTTGAAGACCATCTCGTTTCAGTCCTTTCTCGATTAGAATGGCAAATCATCGTCAGAAATATCGATCGGTTTTCCATCGTCAGAAAAAGGATCTTGATTGTTGCGTGCTCCCCCGAAGGAACGGTTCTGGTTCTGACCCGGTGCCGGCGGCGCAAATTCATCCCGCGCCATACCGCCTCCGCCGCCTTGGCCTTGGCTGTTAGCCGATTCCAAGAAACGAACGTTGTCGGCAACGACTTCCGTCACATATACCTTGCGTCCTTCGTTGTTGTCATAGTTGCGCACTTGCATACGGCCTTCCACTGCTGCAAGACGTCCCTTACGCAAATAGTTTGCGCAGTGCTCCGCCTGCTGCCGCCAAACGACGACAGGAATAAAATCCGCTTCGCGCTCCTTCTGCTGGTTCGAGAACGGCCTGTCAACTGCTAACGTAAATTGAGTTACCGCCACACCGGCCGGTGTGTACCGCAGCTCCGGATCACGCGTCAGTCTGCCGATCAGAATAACACGGTTCAACAAAGTAATCCCCTCCGAGCGATCGAAACTAACAAAAAGCTTGTCTTACGCTACGTCTTTAACGATCAGGTAACGAATGATTTCATCGGAAATCTTCATTACGCGCTCAAGCTCAGCTACGACTTCCGGCGTACCGTTGAAGTGGACGAGAACATAGTGCCCGTCACGGAGCTTGTTGATCTCATACGCAAGACGGCGCTTGCCCATTACATCGCTTTTTGTTACTTCGCCACCGTTCGTGATGATGCCTTGAAACTTCTCGATGGTGGACTGAACGGCTTCAGCCTCGATGTCAGTACGAATAATATACATTATTTCGTATTTGCGCATGGTTGTTTCACCTCCTTTTGGTCTAAACGGCCCCTTCCGATTACGGAGGAGCAAGGAGCGAGGATGCTTTGGTTTGGTATTCCAAAAAAACTCGCACCACAATACTATAACAGATTCGCTTCCTCGTTACAACCAAACGCCCCGAATCCCCTTCTATTCCCTCAAATTGACTGCTGCCGCCCTTACATGCCTTCCCTGCAATTCGCCCATACTATCCGATATCGGAGGTGAGTGCAATGGGTGAAAGAACCGAATTCCGGCCTGGCGAGTCCGTGCCGAAGAGCGGCGACTACATCGAAATCGGCGAAAACGATTTTCACATGGGCATCCAAAATCCCAAGACCGTTACGTTGGAAGCGGGCGATGCCTTTCCGAACACAACCAACCATAACCGGAAATGGACGACCAAGACCAGACATTCCTAATATAAGGATGAGATGCGGATGAGGAAATTTACGATCGTCTTTACGATAATCGGCGCAGCGCTTTGTCTGGTCCACTATATGGGACTCGACCCGAAAAGCATGCTGCTGTTTTCGTTCAGCGTTCCGCTATGGTTCGTCCCCATTTTCGTCGACATCCGCGATGTCAATTTGTATTTCGTATACTTCTTGACGATCGTCTCCTGGGGACTGCTGGGCTATGCCGTCGACTGGTATGTCAACCGGTACAGAACCCGGCGCTATAGCAAATAGCTGCTTTCGAGAACCTTCAAGGTGCGATGCCTTGGAGGTTTTTGATTTTGGGGCTGCCTCTTCCAACTATAGACGGCAGTTGCTTTTCTTCCTTACCGGAAGCATTCGCCTTCCCTCATTCCAACCATCAGCCATCGGTATTCATCTCGTTCGCAAGATTATCCCCAACTTCCTCTCCGCTTTTTTATCCACGCCGTTATCCACATGTTGATAACTTTCCATAAGTCTGTGTTTTCCCTACGCCGTAAGTTATGCACAGGTCGAATTAGTCTCTATTCATTCAACTTATCCACAAACGATTCAAATAATAAAAGCCGCCTACTCGGCCAGTCTTTCACTACTCTCTCCCGTAAAATCAATCTAAGATACTCTCGAACATTTGAACCCGCATACTGCTGCCTCCGCCGGATACATCTTGCCATCCATTTTCTCCGCCTTTCCTAACGTCGCGATTACTCCGCCTTCTCCTGTACATAGAGAACCGATTTCCCTCGATTCCCTTTTGATTCTGTCGCTTCATATGCAGTCATTTGCCTCTCCCCGTTACATTTCTTCCCCCACTAGCTATGAACGCTGCGGCGGCTCCGTTAAGCCCTGCAGACACGTATAGGCCGTCCTGAAAGCCGTTATATGCCTTTATGTGCTCAATGTACCAAAGTACCTCCATCCCACAAACCCGCCGCTTGCAGCGTCTCTCCGTTGCGATTTTGACCTCTTCTTTTAGGGAAAGCCGTTTCGGACAACGGGTGCCCTAGCCGATTGATTGTTCCCTCTCTGCCGCATTTCGAACTCTTCCCACCCCAACGCGCTTCGTGAGCCTTTCCCCAACTGGATTCATGTCTACTAGCAGCCTTGCGCGTTTACCGTAGGTGGAGAGCCTCATCGAGGAATGTACTTTCTAAAACCCTGTGCACGCATATCTGCCTGTATGGTTGTCGCTCTTCGCCAGTCTAGCTCGTTTCCTCAACCGCCTTCTACGCCCTTTTCTCCGCCGCTCAGCGTCGCTTGCTTTAGCAGCCCAGCCCCTCGTACAGATCGGCTCTGCAAGGCCGTCCGGATGTCCTGCCATGCGCTCACCTAGGGGACATTCATCCGCATACAAAAATACCCTCGCGAGTGGGACACGGAGGGCAATGCTTGGCCTTGGAAAACAATAAAAAAAGCGACTCTATATCAGAGTCGCTCTGTTTGTATGTATGGCGGAAAGGGTGGGATTCGAACCCACGCACGGCTCGCACCGCCTAGCTGATTTCGAGTCAGCCCCCTTGGGCCTCTTGGGTACCTTTCCGTTCGAGGTGAGACAAGGAGTATTGTATCACAGGTTATTTTAGTATTGCAACTGTTTTTTGAAATTTATTGCTGCTGTCCCGTATCCTCCGATTTAGAGGCAGCTCCATTTGAACGCAGCACCTTTTTAAGCTTGCTTTCGAACTTCGCCCGCGGGACGAGTACACTGTGCTTACAGCCGACACAGCGAATACGAATATCCATGCCCATCCTGATAATTTCCATTTCATTCATTCCGCACGGATGCGGCTTTTTCATCTGGACGACATCGCCCAGCTCGTACTGCTTGCGTTCCATAGGTTCACTCCGCTTTCTCGATCCGTGTCAAATTGACGATTTTCGGATACGGAATTCCAATTTCGTTCCATTCAAATACTTTACGAAGCTCCGCTTTAATCACACGCGATACGGGCCCCTGCATGTTCGGTTTGCACTCCGCCGTCATCCGCAGTACGACATCGGAATTGCCGATATTTTGAACGCCCAGCACCTCCGGCTCCTTGACGATGTTCTCATTCGTTTCGTACAGCTGCTTAGCCGTTTCGCGCATCAAATCGAGCGCTTTATCAACGTCCGCTTCATAAGCTACCGAAATATCGATCACCGCTACGGAATTGTAAATGGAGAAGTTCGTTACGTCGCGTATCGAGCCGTTCGGAATGATGTGCACCTCGCCCGTCCAGTTGCGAATTCGTGTCACGCGCAGCCCGATTTCCTCGACGGTGCCCTTGAAATTGCCGGTTTGAATAACATCCCCTACTCCGAATTGATCTTCGAAAATAATGAAAAATCCGGTTATGACATCCTTTACCAAGCTCTGCGCCCCGAAGCCGATCGCTAAGCCCAATACTCCCGCCCCTGCAAGCAGCGGTGCCAGATTAAAGCCCAACTGATTCAGAATAAGCAGCAGCAAAATAAAATTGGTTGCATAGCCGATTACATTGCCAATCAGCTTCCCTATCGTCTTAGTTCGACGTTGATCGAACTTAAGAGGCGATTGTTCGCGCTCGCGGATCATATGTTCGATCGCTTTATTGGTCACTCGGCTGACAATTCGTCCGGCAATGAAAATCACGATGATTTTCACGACGATAATGATAAAACTAACCCAAATTGCAGGATCTGTAAAATAAGCGACCGTTTCTTCCAGAATGGATTTCGTATCGTCTGCGGCATCCGTGATTTTAGCCATTACGCTCTCGTTGTTTTCCGGCAAAATAGATCGCTCCTTCTCCTTAACGCCTGGCCTTCACCACATTAGAAATTACAGCTCTATCTCGTCATAGCGCTCCCCGTCTTTAACAAAGATCCCTCGCACCTCAACATGCTCACTCTTGATAATATGCTTGACCTGCTCCAAGCTTTCCCCGGGAAATTCGATAGAAAGCGCGCAGCCTGCGGTGACTTGCTTCGGAGTCGGACGGATATCGATTTCGATGTCGGCATATTCCAGCAGCATCTCCGTCCGCAGCGCCTGCTGGGTGGAGTCGAATGCAATCAACATGACATCCTCCATCTGTTTATCCCCCCCTGTGGTCGAATCCGTGCCCGCCCTCTATTTTCTACTGAATATGTATAAATATAGTTTCACCTTCATATACTAGCTAGTGTAAGGAAGGTTTCAAAAGTACCAAACAAAGTCTCATCCTTATTGTAACGTTGAAGAAGCCGCTTTGCCATCTTCTATCGCCTGGGGGAATACGATGGAACTATCTCTCGATCCGCAACTGTTTCAGATGCCGCCCGAGCCTTTAAAGCTTCACCACACGGAGCAGTACACCAGTCAACTGCTTTCCAAGCAGCTGAGCGCTTATTTTGAACTCGTACCCTCTTGCCAACCGATCGTTTTCGTATGTATCGGCACGGATCGTTCAACCGGGGATGCACTGGGACCGCTTGTCGGAAGCCGATTGAAGAAATACAATTTTTCTGACATTCAACTGTTCGGGACGCTTGACGAACCCGTTCATGCCATGAATTTAAAGGAGACGTTAGCCTCTATTCAAGAGCAATACACGCTCCCTTATCTTGTAGGCATTGACGCCTGCCTGGGCCAGCTTTCCAGCGTTGGCTGCATCCAGTTAGCATCAGGACCTCTTAAGCCGGGCGCCGGAGTCAATAAAGAGCTTCCTCCTGTAGGCGACATACATATGACAGGCATTGTAAATGTCGGCGGATTTATGGAATATTTCGTTCTGCAAAATACGCGTCTCAGCCTTGTTATGAACATGGCCGAAGTCATCGCCAAATCCATCTACATCTCTTTGCTAAGCACCAAACGGATTGCATCCTTTTCTACGAATGCTTCCGTAACGCGACTTGGTCAATAACAAGTTTTTCTTCCGGGGACAGTGAGTACGACGACTGTCCTTTTTCCACTGGTTTCGCATATAAATACGACTCTTCGCGGCTATGTATGCCCGTCAGCACCACCCCGTTCTGCTCCTCATCAAGAAGTGCCAGAGAGAAGCTCAAATCGCTGCCCTGCTGTGCAAAAGCATTGTATCGCGTAAATCCCATATTGCCTTTCATCGCATTTAACCTGCTAACGATTTCCTTCATTTTTTTGCCTTGCTCGTCATCCCTTAGCTTCAATTCATTTAGCTGGCTCTGGACAATAATGAGGATATCCTCCAGATCGCCCACCGGCGTGCCGTTCATCATAGCGGCATACCTCTTTTTCATCCGACCCACACGGAACCATAACCAAATTTGACTAATCAACAAAATGCCTGTCAGCGCTACTAACGCCAGCAATACGGCTTGCAGCTCGCTCCCCTGAAGTTCCATCTCTGTCTGTCTTCCTTCCAACGTTATGCGTAATGTTTGGCAATCTCGCCGATCGCATGAATCAAATGGTCCGCCTCTTGCTCCGTTGTAAAATACCCAACGCTGGCACGCACCGCTCCTGTTTCCATAGTCCCTGCCGTTTC
Organism: Paenibacillus litoralis; assembly: GCF_046244365.1. Lineage (NCBI taxonomy): Bacteria > Bacillati > Bacillota > Bacilli > Caryophanales > Paenibacillaceae > Paenibacillus > Paenibacillus litoralis. The sequence goes on from NZ_CP176395.1 coordinate 8,730,514, forward strand.
GTGGCCGAGCGGCGTACAATGATAGCCGGCCCGTACCGCGATTTGGAACGACTGATCTAGAATAAACGCGAGCTCAGAAGCATCTATACCGTTCAAACGGAACGATACGATGCCTGTTTTATTTTCCCCAAGTTTTGGTCCAAGAAGTTCGACTCCAGCGATTCCCAGCATACCCTCCATAATACGCTGTGTAAGCAGCCACTCCTTATGATGGATCCGTTCGACCGTTTCCCGCAAAATAAACTTTACTCCCTCGTTCAGCCCCGCGATACCGGGCGTATTTTGCGTTCCCGATTCATAACGGTCCGGCCGAACGGAGGGCTGGTCGATAGCCTCCGACTGACTGCCTGTCCCTCCGTGCATAAGGGGCTCCAATTCGATGTCGGGATGAATATACAACCCTCCTGTCCCCTGCGGTCCTAGAAGACCTTTATGCCCTGGAAAAGCCAACATATCGATGCCGATCGCCTGAACGTCAATCGGTACCGTTCCGGCTGTCTGTGCAGCGTCTACAAGCAACCTCACACCGTTCGTTTGGCATATGCCGGCGATTTCCTCAATGGGTATGATCGTGCCGAGCAGATTGGAGCTATGGCTGCAGGCGAATAACGTTGTGTTCGGTCGAAAAGCCCTTTCCACCTCGGTTAGATCGATCTTACCTTCCCTGTCTGCTTGAATGTAGGTAATCGAAATATTTTTGGTTCTGCGTAAATATTCCAATGGCCGGCGTATGGAGTTATGCTCCAAGGTGGTGCAAATGACATGATCGTTTTCTTTAACGAACCCTTTAATCGCTAAATTCAACGCCTCCGTCGTATTCAAGCTGAAGCTGATGTCATTAGGATTTGCTACCCGAAAAAGCTTTGCCAAATGCTTACGTGTTTCGAACAACGTGCGGCTTGCCTTTACAGCCATTTGATGGCTCCCTCTACCAGGGTTGGCCGCATATTCCAGGACGCACGCACTCATCGCTTCTACGACCTCTTTCGGCTTAGGCCAAGAAGACGCAGCATGATCGAAATAGTACACGCTCACGTTTTTCACCTCTCTTTTTCAACAACAAAGCATACCGCCTCTACAAGGAAAGGTTCGGTATGCTTCGATATGTTCTTACGATATTTTACCCTGGAGAAGCTCGAGCAATCGTTCCAAATCATCCTTGGAATAATACATCAATTCAATTTTACCTTTATTGTTGCTGTGCTTGATTTTGACCGTTGTCCGGTACATGCCGCGCAAGCTTTCTTCCAATTGATCGATGTAAGGATCCGCCTTCTTTTTGGTCTTGCTATTTTTAGCCGGTTTCCCTGCGGTTTCTTCATGCTTTTTGATCGCTTCTTCCAGCTCGCGTACGCTCCACTGATACTGAATGGTTTGATTGGCAAGCTCCAGCAGCACTTTATTGTTCTTGATTCCGACGAGTGCACGTGCATGCCCCATAGAGATTGTTCCACGTGAAACATGCTGTTTAACTTCCTCCGGAAGGTGAAGCAGCCGTAAAAAGTTAGCGACGTGCGACCTGCTCTTCCCTACCTTCAAAGACAATTCTTCCTGCGTTAGGGAGAAGGAATCCATTAACGACTGATAAGCGACAGCCAATTCCATCGCATTTAAATCTTCACGCTGCACGTTTTCTATCAGTGCGATTTCCATCACTTGCTGATCGGAAAACTTTTTCACCACGGCAGGAATCGATGTTTTTCCGCTTATTTGCGAAGCGCGAAAGCGTCTTTCCCCCGCAATGATTTCATAGCCTTTAAGGACCGTTCTTACAATAATCGGCTGAATGACGCCGTGTTCCTTAATCGATGCAGCGAGTTCGTTAATGCTTTCGTCATTGAATGTTTTACGTGGCTGATACGGATTGGCGCGAAGCTGAGCCAAAGGGATTTCAATCACTTTCTCGTCCTCGCTAATGTTAAGCGAGGGAATTAATGCATCCAAACCGCGTCCTAACCGTTTATTCATAGGAAACCACTTCCTTTGCTAGCTCAAGATAAACTTCCGCACCTTTTGAACGGGGATCATACGTAATAATCGACTGACCGTGGCTTGGCGCTTCGCTTAATCTTACGTTACGTGGGATAATGGTTTGATACACTTTGTTTTGAAAATACTTTTTCACTTCTTCGATGACTTGAATGCCAAGATTCGTTCGGGCATCAAACATTGTCAACAGTACGCCTTCGATTTGCAAAGTCGTGTTCAAATGTTTCTGAACGAGACGAACGGTATTCAACAACTGGCTCAAGCCTTCCAAAGCGTAGTACTCGCATTGAATCGGAATGATAACCGAGTCTGCCGCCGTTAAGGAATTGATCGTTAAAATGCCAAGCGATGGCGGACAATCGATTAAAATGTAATCGAACATATGCTTCACTAAGTGCAAGGACTTCTTCAAACGAACTTCACGAGAGATCGTAGGAACAAGTTCGATCTCCGCGCCAGCCAATTGAATGGTAGCCGGAATGATTTTTAAATTCGGAAGATTCGTATCCATCATCGCATCTTTAGGATGCACATCATTAATAATAACATCGTATATACAATTGACGACATCTGCTTTGTTTACGCCAATACCGCTTGTTGTGTTTCCTTGCGGATCGATATCGACCAACAGAACTCTCTTTCCCAGTTGAGCAAGAGACGCACCCAGATTGACAGAGGTTGTCGTTTTTCCTACTCCACCCTTTTGGTTTGCGACCGCAATGATTTTAGACAAAACCTTTCACCTCAAATGAAAATAGTGCCCCGTCTAACTTATAAGAAATCGGAGCCAAAAATGACGAACAACCAATACCGCAGGTATGTATCAGATGCAGACGAAATTCGACATTGTACGATCCGGAGGAAAGCCCTACCGAGCCAAAAAAAGAGCCTTTACTCAAGAAAAGCTCCTTACGGAGCAATTCGTCAGAAGTTGCTGCTTATGCATTTGTGAAATAGCTCTTTTATTATACCATCTTTGAGAGTTTTTGCACGTTGCTAGAATAGAAAATATTTAGAAAAACCTGCCTATTATGTAACATCAAATGTACATTGCGGTCGCAATTTCAACAGGTATTCACTTCTTATTTATTTTTAGGTATCGTTATGATAATTTCAAGGCGATCTTCGTAATTTTTTTCATCGGATTTGATATTCATGCCAGAGCTTGTAATCATCTCAACCGATTGACGAATCGTATTTACGGCTAGCCGGATATCTTTTGAAAAGGAGACGCGTTTGCGTTTCTTCAGCTTTTCCGCTTCTTTATAGAAAGCCACCCTGGCTTCCGTTTGTTTGACATTAAGATCCTTCGCCACAATTTCCTGGAGCACTTTTTCCTCCAGGTCTGCCGAATCGAGCGAAAGAAGCGCACGCGCATGGCGTTCCGTTATTTTACGATCCATCAGCGCATTTTTGACAGGCTCTCCAAGCTGGATAAGCCGTATTTTGTTCGCGATCGTCGATTGGCTTTTGCCCAGCCGCTGAGCCAAACTCTCTTGCGTGAGCTGGTGCAGTTCCATGAGCTGTTGGTAAGCCAAGGCTTCTTCAATAGCCGTTAAGCCTTCACGCTGCAGGTTTTCAATTAATGCAATGGAAGCTGCTTGAGAATCGTTAAATTCCCGTACAATCGCCGGGATCGTTTCATACCCCAGCTTTCGTACTGCTCGCCATCGGCGTTCGCCTGCAATAATCTCATACTTCCCGCTTCGCGCACGAACGACAATCGGTTGAATCACGCCGTGCGTTTTAATCGTTTGGCACAGTTCGTCGATTCGTTCTTCATCAAAAATGGTTCTCGGTTGATAAGGGCTCGGAGCAATGTCGCCGACCGGCAAGTTTTTAATTTCTTCGTTGGCGCTTCGCTCCACAAAGCCAAAAATTTTCGAGATTTGCTCCTTCATATCGATGCATAACCACCTTAACATGAAAAATCGTCTGACTACAGGTACCGGTACTTATTCATCAACATAAGTGAAGCCGATGCCATTAACTTTAACTCTCTCATTCTAGCAAAATGAAGTTCAATTCTATTTTTTTACGTGAAGAAAAGACAGAGATGCTGGAACTCCGAATGGAGCTCCCCTACTCTATCAACAACACTTACTCTATTAATTCAACAAAATTAGAGTTATTCCTGCATCCGTTATTGAAAATGTTCCACGTGAAACAGACTGATGAACAGATGCGTTAAACAAGAGGTGATTTCAATGGTGTGCCTGCTTTTCGCGGATATTTGGCAGGTGTCGTCGTTGTCTTGCGAATGACAATTAAATGCCGCTGCGCTTGTTCAATAGGCAATTCGAATTGATGGACTTGAACGAGCTTCCCTCTAAGCTCTCTTAAGCTTAGTCCGGCTTCCCGCACCTCTTCCTGAGGATCCGATCCCTTCATAGAGACGAATACGCCATCCTTGCGGACGAAAGGCAAGCAAAGTTCATTCAGTGCAGCCAACCGGGCTACCGCCCTCGCAGTAACTACATCGAACTGATCGCGATATTCCTCCTTTCGCGCCAGATCTTCCGCGCGTCCATGAACGCATGCCACGTCCGTTAATCCCAGCGTGTCACAAACATGCGACAAAAACTGGATGCGCTTATTCAAAGAATCGACCAACGTTACACGCAAATGCGGAAAAGCGATTTTCAACGGAATGCTTGGAAATCCGGCTCCGGTTCCGATATCGGCGAGCGTTTCCGCTTTCGTCAGGTCGACGAAGAAAGCGAGAGACAGCGAGTCGTAAAAATGCTTCACATACACCTGCTCCCGCTCCGTAATCCCCGTTAAATTCATCTTTTCATTCCACAGCACAAGCTCACGGAAGTATTGCTCAAATTGTACGAACTGTTGTTCCGTAAGCGTGATCCCATGCTGAGATAGTCTCTTTTGAAAATCCAAAACCACTTGATCCATATTCCCTACCCTCGTGCCGCAACGACTTGATTGTAATGTTCCAAATAAACGAGCAGAATCGAAATGTCCGCAGGCGTAACGCCGGATATACGGGACGCTTGCCCGATCGAGATCGGACGGATTTGCGTAAGCCTTTGCTTGGCTTCATTGGCAAGACCGTGTACATCGGTATATACGATATCCTCGGGAATCCGTTTCTTCTCCATCTTTTTCAGACGCTCGACTTGCGCTAATTGTTTCTCGATATATCCCGTATACTTGATCTGGATCTCAACTTGCTCTTTCATTTCGTCCGTTAACACATATGGTGACGGTGACATCCGCTCAATATGGGCATACGTGACTTCAGGACGACGAAGCAGCGACAAAATATCGACGCGATTATTCAGTATTACGGTGCCTGCTTCCTCCAAAATTTGCTGGACATGCGGCTCCGGACCGATCTTTGTCGTCTTCAATCGTTCGATCTCCTGCTCCACCGTTTGCTTCTTGCTGCTGAAGCGCTGATAACGGTCTTCTTTAATCAAACCGATGTCATAGCCGATCGGCGTTAGACGAAGATCGGCATTATCGTGGCGAAGCAGCAAACGATACTCGGCACGGGACGTAAGCAACCGATAAGGCTCGCTCGTTCCTTTGGTCACCAGGTCGTCGATGAGAACGCCAATGTATCCCTCGGAACGGTCCAGGATAACCGCCTCTTTCCCTTGCACCTTACGAGCGGCATTAATGCCCGCCATAACCCCTTGTCCTGCGGCTTCCTCGTAACCCGAGGTTCCGTTGATTTGCCCGGCTGTAAACAGCCCTTGAATCAACTTCGTTTCAAGCGAAGGCTTGAGCTGCGTGGGTACGACCGCATCATATTCGATCGCATAGCCGGTACGCATCATTTCAACCTTCTCAAGTCCCGGGATCGAGCGTAAAATACTCAACTGCACATCCTCTGGCATACTCGTGGAAAGACCTTGCACATAATATTCAGAAGTATTACGGCCTTCCGGTTCGAGAAAGATTTGATGCTTAGGCTTATCGCTGAAACGAACGATTTTATCCTCGATCGATGGACAATACCGCGGTCCCGTCCCCTCAATCGCCCCAGAAAACATTGGCGCCCGGTGCAAATTATCATTAATGATTTTATGCGTTTCCTCCGAGGTATAGGTCAGCCAGCATGGCAGCTGGTTCGGTACCGGATCCGTCGTGTCATAGGAAAAGAACTTCGGATTTTCGTCACCCGGTTGTATTTCCGTTTTGCTGAAATCGATTGATTCTTTGTGAACGCGCGGAGGCGTCCCCGTTTTGAAGCGAACGAGCTCAAGACCAAGCTGACGGAGATTTTCGGATAGCTTAACGGAAGGCTGCTGATTGTTCGGACCGCTTTCGTACATAAGCTCGCCCATAATGACTTTCCCCCGCAAGTACGTTCCCGTCGTCAGGACTACCGCTTTTGCAAGATAACGGGCTCCTGTCTTCGAAACGACCCCCTTGCACTGGCCGTCTTCGATAATCAGTTCTTCGACCATCCCTTGCCGCAGCGTCAAATGTTCGGTTTTCTCAATCGTTTCCTTCATCATATGCTGATACAGGAACTTGTCGGCTTGCGCCCGCAGAGCGTGAACAGCCGGTCCTTTGCCGGTATTCAGCATGCGAAGCTGAATGTACGTTTTATCGATATTGCGGCCCATTTCGCCGCCAAGCGCGTCGATTTCTCGAACAACATGACCTTTAGCCGGTCCTCCGATTGACGGATTGCAAGGCATGAAAGCAACCATATCCAAGTTAATCGTCAGCAGCAGCGTGTTGCAGCCCATTCGTGCCGAAGCAAGCGCAGCTTCGCAGCCTGCATGCCCAGCCCCGATCACAATGACATCATATTCGCCAGCCGTGTAACTCATAAATCTCCCTCCTAAACCCTTCCCTCCGCAGGAAAGTGAATTCCAATGCATCTGTAGGCCTTGTTCCGCCAATGCTTATTTTCCTAAACAAAATTGCGAGAAAATTTGATCGATTAACGACTCCCCGATCGAATCGCCGATTATTTCGCCAAGCTCTTCCCAAGCGGCCCGGACATCAATCTGCACCATATCGATCGGCGTAAACTGTTCCGAAGCCTGAATGGCCTCGACCAAAGATGCTTTAGCTTTATGCAATAGATGAATATGTCTGACGTTGCTCACATACGTGAGATCATTCGCTTCCAGCTTGCCTTCGAAAAAGATCGTGCTGATCGCCTTCTCAAGCTCGTTCAGCCCTTCCTCCTCCTGTACCGACATCATGACGATGCGGTCCGAAGGTACGAAGCCTGCGAGCCGATCCAGGTCAAGCCGCCGATCCAAGTCCGTCTTGTTGACGATGACGATCAACTGACGGTCATGAAGCTCTTCGAGCAGTTTAAGGTCATCCTCGTGCAAGCTCTCATTATGATTCAAGACCAGCAGTATGAGATCCGCTTCCGATAAAGCATGCTTCGAGCGTTCGACGCCGATCCGTTCGACTACGTCGCTCGTCTCGCGAATGCCCGCCGTATCGAGCAGCTTAAGCGGAATCCCGTTAATGGTGACAAATTCCTCGATAACGTCGCGCGTCGTACCCGGAATATCCGTTACGATCGCTTTATTTTCTTGCGTCAGTGCATTGAGCAACGATGATTTTCCGACATTCGGGCGTCCGACGATCGCCGTTACAATGCCTTCCCGCAGCATTTTCCCTTGGCCGGCCGCCTTCAGCAGATCGTCTACTTCCGCAACCGCCGCATGGCATTTATCTTTAATATATGCATTTGTCAGCTCTTCCACATCGTGCTCGGGATAATCGATATTGACTTCGATGTGCGCCATCAGCTCCACCAGCTGGAACCGCAGCGCTTTGATTCGCTTGGACAAAGAGCCCTCGACCTGTTTAAGCGCGATTTTGAAAGCACGGTCCGATTTGGCCCGAATGAGATCGATGACCGCTTCGGCTTGCGACAAATCGATGCGGCCGTTTAAATAAGCCCGCTTCGTGAACTCGCCCGGTTCCGCAAGCCGCGCCCCGCTCGCGAGGAGCAGCTCAAGCACCTTGCGCACCGAAACGAAGCCGCCGTGGCAGCCGATCTCGACCACATCCTCCATCGTAAACGAACGCGGAGCGCGCATAACCGTGACTAACGCTTCCTCCAGCCGTTCGTTCGTCTCGGCATCGCGGATATAGCCATAATGAACCGTGTGCGTCTGCACCTCGGACAGCTTTTGCTTCGAATCGAAAATACGTTCTACCGCTTGAATCGCTTCCGGCCCGCTCACTCGAATGATGGCGATGCCCCCCTCCCCGGTAGGGGTCGAAATAGCGGCGATTGTGTCATGAATCATCTTCCACACTCCATACTGCTTATACTTTGCGGCTTTCCCCAATGCCAAGGATAAACGCCATGAAGCTCGTTGATACCGGACGTTTAACCCAGAAATGGGACACTCGGCAGAGGTTATGCTTTCTTTTCAAAAAGCCATCCTTATCAAAAAAAGCAATGACCTCGCGTTACTGCTTGAAGTCATTGCGCGCTCTATCGTTCGGTATCATGTCTGTTAACCTGTACAAAACTGGACGTTAATCGGCTTCTCTCAACGAAGCGCGATGACAACGCGGCGATTCGGTTCCTCGCCTTTGCTATGGGTCTTAACGGAAGGATGATCTTGCAAATGCGAATGGATCACTTTACGCTCCTGCGGCGACATCGGCTCGAGAACCACTTCTTTTTTGGAACGGATCACTCGGGTAGCCAGACGCTCGGCCAGTTGTTCAAGCGTTTGTTTCCGGCGCTCCCGAAATTGCTCGGCGTCCAGAACGATTCTAACATGCGAAGAAGAGAAGCGGTTGGCGACAATATTCGTCAAATATTGCAGCGCATCGAGCGTCTGCCCTCTTCGTCCGATCAGAATGCCTAGCTCGCTTCCCGTCAAATTCAACAAAACGCCATCCTTGTCCGATTGTTTTTCGACGCGCACCTTAAGGTCCATCGTCCGAAAAACATCCTGTAAAAATGTTATGGTTTCTTCAATCGGATCCGGAATCACTTCAAGCTCCACTTTCGCTTCCTTGGAGCCAATCAGGCCGAACAATCCTTTGGAGGGCTGCTCCAAAACGGACACGTTCACCCGGTCCCCCGTTACGTTTAGCTGCGCTAAGCCTTGCTTGACCGCTTCATCAACCGATTTTGCCGATACCACAATCTTTTTCATTTGGACAGGCCACCCCTATGATTTAGATGGACGACTTTCCTTCGCTGCTTCGAGAGCCTTAGAAGGACGATGGTAAATAAAATAAGATTGGACAATCGTAAACGTGTTGCTATAAATCCAGTACAGCGGCAGTGCCGAAGCGAACTGCATCGACATGACGAAAATCAGTACCGGGAAAATGATGAACAACGCCTGCATTTGCGAATTCATTTGCGAAGACATCATCTTCTGCTGCAGGTAAGTCGTAATGGCCGCAATCGTCGGCAGAATGAAGTAAGGATCTTTCTGTCCGAGCTCCAGCCACAGGAACGTGTGACCGCTAATGTCGGGGTTACGCATAATCGCTTGGTAAAGTCCGATCAGGATCGGCATTTGAACAATCAGTGGAAAACATCCGGCTAGAGGGTTGACGCCGTTCTTCTGAAACAGCTTCATCGTCTCTTCCTGTTGTTTCTTCGGATCGTCCTTGTACTTCTCCTTCATCTTCTTCAGCTCGGGTTGAATCGCTTGCATTTGCTTCGAGCTGCGGTATTGCTTGAGCGTCAGCGGCAGAATGATCAGCCGGATAATAATCGTAACGACGAGAATGGACAAACCGTACTCGTTCCATAGCAGCTCGGCGAACCAGTCCAGGACATCCGAAATCGGTCCCACGAAGTAAGTGTCCCAGAAACCGGAGCGTTGGCCGCTTTCGGCGATCTTCGACGGATTCGTGCCGCAGCCGGCCAGCAGCATGAACGTAAACGCTAACGAAATGGCGGGTAACAAACGACGACTCAAAATAAAATCCTCCTATTTATGCTGTTGTGACCGACAGCCTCTCTCCATGCCAAACAGGACTGCTTGTACGGCGAACGGGCGCAGTGACGGATCATTTCCTATAAAAACAAATATAGCATTAATTTATATAAAAAAACATCCCGAGACTGGCCGCATGCACTCCCTTAGGCGCAGCGTCTTCTCCGGATGATTCATCCGCGCGATCGCGTTTCGGCTTGACGTTCCGCCGCTCGGCCGTTACCTCTTAAATTGGCCCTCTTCAATACATGCAGGATGCTCTTCTCCATCTGTGCATACTCAAGATCCGCAGCAGGCTTGCGAGCAATAATAATGAAATCGAAACCTCCGCTGATTTCGGGAATGTGCAAACGGATGATTTCCTTCATCATTCGCCGTAACCGGTTGCGTACGACCGCGTTTCCGATCTTCTTGCTTACCGAAACCCCGAGCCGGAAATGCTCCTGCTTCGGCTGGGCCATCGCGTAGAGCACGAACTGCTGATTGGCCACCGACTTTCCCCGCCGGTACACGTGGTTGAAATCTTCTCTTTTCGCTAATCGATATTCTCTATGCACAGCAAACGCCCCAAGCCACCAAAGGTCTCATTTCATTATAATGCACAATACAGCCCCCTTTTCATACCCTTCATTCCAATCAAGGAAAAGGCCGGCTTTCGCCCGAACGAAAAGAAAAGACCACTTCGCAGTGGTCTTAAGCTTAAGCGGAAAGTACTTTTCTGCCTTTAAGGCGACGAGCTTGCAGCACTTTACGGCCGTTTTTCGTGCTCATCCGCTTGCGGAATCCGTGAACCTTTTTATGTTTTCGTACATTTGGTTTGTATGTCGGTTTCATCCCTTGCACCTCCCCGAATGACTTCTTGAAAAAACACCTTTATTCATTAAACCATTATGCGAGACAAATGTCAACTTCCCTTCAGCTCTCCCTCTTTTTATATATAGAAGGAAGGATCCGGCAGCCTCCGTGGCCATCACCAGACCTATTCTCAGAACAGTCCACATGTGGATATAGAGGAACGAAAACGGATTTCATCCACAGCCCTCAAAAATCGGATTTTCAACTATCCACATGTGCATAATTTTTTCGGAAAATGATGAATTTTGTCGATCTATCGACATCTTGCTCACAATATGTAGTACTGTGCATAAAACCTGTACACAAGTTATTGAATTTGTGGATAATCCCAATAATTCCGTTGAAAATAAGACTTTCGTCTGCTATATTTATATTACTTTTGATTGTGGATAGCCAACTGATCCCCGCAATTTTATCAACAACTTGTGGATAACCTTGTGAACAAACTCCAATAATCCCTAATATCTCATAAAGAATTCTCTGATTAATGTGGATTGATCGACAAAATGCGTCCTTGAAACGACAATTCCCATGCCTTTCCCGTTAGTGCAAGATGAAGGAGTGAAACGTTT